>NZ_CP028031.1:0-4482363 GCF_043543215.1 Pantoea sp. SGAir0215
ATTGCTGACCGACTGCTGCGCCACGTTTCAGAAGCCTTTAGTGAAGATCCGCTGCGCGTGCTGCGCGTGGCGCGGTTTGCTGCGCGCGCTTTGCCCACCTTAACTTTTCGCATTGCCGATGAAACCCAGGCGCTGATGCGGCAAATGGTGGAGAGCGGCGAGCTGGCCGATCTTACCGCTGAGCGCGTGTGGAAAGAGACCGAAAAAGCGCTGTCCTCGCATAATCCAGGTCTATTTTCAGGTGCTGCGTGACTGCGGTGCTCTGAAGGTGCTGTTCCCGGAAATCGATAACCTTTATGGCATCCCCGCCCCCGCCAGATGGCATCCTGAAATTGACACGGGCGTGCATACGCTGATGGCATTGACGCTGTCCGCCGCCTTAAGTGAGGCCATTGATGTACGTTTTGCCACGCTGTTTCACGATGTAGGCAAAGCGTTAACGCCCGTTGAAAAGTGGCCCAGCCATCGCGGTCATGGCCCCGCCGGTGTGCCGCTGGTTGCCGCACTCTGTGAGCGTTTGCGCGTGCCGAATGCCATTCGCGATTTAGCCCTGCTGGTAACCGAATTCCACGACACGATGCATACCATTGAGCAGTTGCCTTCTGAGGCGATTGTGGCGTTATTTGACCGTCTCGACGCCTGGCGTAAGCCTGAACGCGTGCATCAACTGGCGCTGTGTAGCGAAGCCGATGCCCGTGGGCGCGGTGGGCTCGCCAGCATGCCGTATCCACAGGGTGACTATCTGCGACGCGCGCATTTGCGCGGGCGCAGGCCGTGTCATCGAAAGCGGTGGTTGAGGCTGGCTTTAAAGGGAGTGCGGTGCGGGAAGAGCTGACGCGGCGCCGCATCGACGCCGTTGCCGAAGGCAGAGGTTAACGCGGCCAGTGACCTGGCCGCGTTGGGTTTACGTGAACAGCATGTAAACCGCAGCCGCTACGATAAAGCGGTAGACCGCAAACGATACGAAAGAGATGCGTTTGATCAGCTCCAGGAACACTTTGATCGCAATCATCGCGACGACAAAGGCAGTGATAAAACCCACTGCAAACATCGGGAAGTCGGCCATGCTCAGGAAGCCCAGGCTCTTGTACAGATCCAGCCCGGTCGCCCCCATCATCATCGGTACGGCGAGGATAAAGGAGAACTCGGACGCCGCATAGCGACTCACGCCCATCAGCATTCCGCCTGAAATCGTGGCACCTGAACGCGAGAAGCCCGGCCACAGCGCCAGACACTGGAAGCAGCCGATCATAAACGCCTGACGATAGGTAATGTCATCCACGCCAACGGATTTTGGCTGTTTTGGCTTCAGGAATTCCGCCGCTAACAGCAGCAAACCGCCGACCACCAGCGCATACATAACATTTATCGGATTAAACAGCGTTTTAATTTGATCGTGTAAGACCAGCCCTATCACGACAGCAGGAATCATGCCCAGCAGGATATGAATCAGCGTATAAGCGACCGGTTCCTGTCCCTTCGTGTTTGACTTCGCCAAAGTGAATGCCGATCAGGCCAAACAAACGCGCCAAAAACATCACGACTACCGCCAGAATGGAGCCTAGCTGAATCACGACTTCAAAGGTTTCGGCTTTGTCACCCTCAAAGCCAAGCAAATGCCCCACTATAATCATGTGCCCGGTGGAAGAGACCGGTAAAAACTCGGTCAGCCCTTCTACCACGCCCAGGATTGCAGCTACCCACAGCTGATGAATATCTGCCATCCAATGTATTTCCTCTGTCCGTTTTAAAACCATGAAAAAGGCGCTAGCAGTCGCGCTATCGCCTTGAATCTTATCTGTCCAGCCTGAATATAACATTAAGCTCGCTTGCCAATTGAGTTTGTTATAACGAAACGGCACCTGCTGAGACAGACCATAATTTGGTTTGGTTTCATTGTGATGGCAATCACATCATCACTATTTAGGAATAGTCCCGCGCTCAATTCGCACGCCAACCTGCGCGGCCTGCGCTACAGCGCCCGGTTTTGCTACCTTTATACGCACACCGGGCGAATTGAAACGGTTCATCAACAGATCCGCAATTTCTTCGGCAACGCGTTCGACCAGTGCAAAACGTCCGCCCGTCAGATGTGTCAGGATCGCCTCAGAGACGTCGGCGTAGCTCAGACAATCCTTAACATCGTCACTGGCGGCCGCCTGGCGGTTATCCCACGCCATTTCGATATCGATCACCAGCTTCTGCTGAATCCCTGCTCCAGTCGTAAACGCCAATTGTAGTGAAGACGGTGAGTTGTTCTATAAAGACGATATCCATGACGGTGCTCTCTGTTTTTGGCCAGGCCGGATACCACTTCCGGCAGATTGTGCGTATTATCCATAGTTGACGTGATCAAAACGACCCCAAAGGAAACGGGACGGTGTTATGAGTGCTTTCGCGCTTGGTATGATTATTTTTCGCGTATCTGTGTGGGTCCATCTCCAGTGCGATTCTGGTATGCAAACTCGCCGGGCTACCCGATCCCCGCACCCACGGTTCAGGCAACCCGGGTGCCACCAATGTGCTGCGCCTTGGCGGCAAAGCGGCGGCAGCAACGGTGCTGGTATTCGATATTCTGAAAGGTATGGTGGCCTGTCTGGCTGGCGTACCTGCTTCACGTGCCCCCGCTCTACCTGGGCTTAAACCGCCATTGCCGCCTGTCTGGGCCATATTTATCCGGTGTTTTTCCGCTTCAGAGGCGGGAAAGGCGTGGCGACCGCGTTTGGTGCTATCGCGCCTATCGGCTGGGATCTGACCGGGCTGATGACCGGCACCTGGCTCTTGACCGTGCTGCTCAGCGGTTACTCATCGCTTGGGGCGATTGTCAGCGCCCTGATTGCGCCGTTCTATGTCTGGTGGTTTAAACCGCAGTTTTACGTTCCCGGTTTCCATGCTCTCCTGCCTGATTTTGCTGCGACATCATGACAACATCCAACGTCTGTGGCGTCGTCAGGAAAATAAAATCTGGAAGCGCAAAAAGAAACAGTAAGCGTAAAAAAAGCCGGTTGACCGGCTTTTTTCTGTCAGATGGCAGGCAGTTCGGCCAGCGGCCAGCGCGGCCTGACGCTTACGCCCAGCTCTCCCCGCGTACCGCCTTTCAGACGCACCATGCCCGCGTAGGCAATCATGGCACCGTTATCGGTGCAAAATTCAGGACGGGCATAAAATACCTCACCACCGCGCTTCTGCATCATGACCGCCATTTGCTCGCGCAGCGTACGGTTGGCACTTACGCCGCCCGCAATCACCAGCCGCTTAAAACCGGTTTCATCCAGGGCGCGTTTGCATTTGATGGCCAACGTATCCACCACCGCATCTTCAAACGCAACGGGCGATGTCGGCACGGGTTTGCGCGTCATCGTCATGGCCACGAATGGTATTCGCCGCAAAGGTCTTCAGGCCCGAGAAACTGAAATCCAGCCCCGGACGATCGGTCATCGGACGCGGGAACGTGAAGCGTCCAGCCGTGCCCTGCTGCGCCATTTTCGACAGCATGGGACCGCCGGGATAATCCAGCCCCAGCAATTTGGCGGTTTTATCGAAGGCTTCGCCTGCGGCATCGTCAATTGACTCGCCCAGCAGTACATATTCACCAATGCCGGTAACGCTGATCAGCTGCGTGTGGCCGCCAGAAACCAGCAAGGCCACAAACGGGAAGGCGGGTGGATTGTCTTCCAGCATCGGCGCCAGCAGATGGCCTTCCATATGATGCACGGGCACCGCAGGCACCTTCCACGCAAAGGCCAGCGCGCGCCCAATCGTCGCGCCCACCAGCAACGCGCCGACCAGGCCCGGCCCCGCCGTATAGGCCACCGCATCAATCTGCTGCGGCGCTAAATCCGCCTGTTTCAGCGCCGCCTGAATCAGGGGCACCGTTTTACGTACGTGATCGCGCGAAGCCAGTTCCGGTACCACGCCGCCGTAATCGGCATGCAGTTTTACCTGGCTGTAGAGCTGGTTCGCGACTAAGCCAGCCTCGTCATCATAGATTGCGATGCCGGTTTCATCGCACGATGTTTCAATACCCAGAATTCGCATTGCTTCACCTCATTCTTGCGGCGCGCAGTTTAGCATAGCCACTGTGCAAAAAGAGGACTCAATCCACGCAAAAAGTCATTTTCTGCTGCCTAAAGAGTGCGCTATACTCCCGCCCCTGGAAAAAACCGGCAGCCGCACAGGCATACGCTCCTGTTGGTTCTTAATTATCCATGGTGCTTTACAAGCCGACGCGAGTTGGAGTAAAATGCTGCACCATTTTGAAATGTGCTGGCGCCGCAGTCAGCAGAAAAACCGAATTTTATTGAGGTGAGAGTTACATGCCGGTAATTAAAGTACGTGAAAACGAGCCGTTCGACGTAGCACTGCGTCGCTTTAAGCGTTCTTGCGAGAAAGCAGGCGTTCTGGCTGAAGTTCGTCGTCGTGAGTTTTATGAAAAACCAACGACCGAGCGTAAGCGCGCTAAAGCATCTGCAGTTAAGCGTCATGCCAAAAAAACTGGCTCGCGAAAACGCACGCCGCACTCGTCTGTACTAATATCCCGGAGGTTCGCCTCCACAGCGTGATAAACGCAGACCGAGTCAAGTAAAAGGCCGTGCTTTCCGAAAGGAAGCGCGGCTTGTTGTCGTTTATGAGCTGAAAAAACGGGGCTTATGGCAGGACGAATTCCACGCGTATTTATCAATGACTTACTTGCCCGCACGGACATCGTGGAGTTGATCGATGCTCGCGTAAAGCTAAAAAAGCAGGGAAAGAATTATCATGCGTGCTGTCCTTTTCATAATGAGAAAACCCCTCTTTTACCGTAAATGGCGAAAAACAGTTTTATCACTGTTTTGGTTGTGGTGCGCACGGTAATGCCATCGACTTTCTGATGAACTACGATCGTCTGGAGTTTGTTGAAAGTATCGAAGAGTTAGCCACTTCTCACGGGTTAGATGTCCCTTACGAAGCGGGTAACGGGCCCAGCCCGATGGAACGCCATCAGCGCCAGAGCCTGTACCAACTGATGGACAACCTTAACGGTTTTTATCAGCAGAGTTTGCAGCAATCCAGTGCCCAGTCAGCGCGCGATTATCTTCAACATCGCGGCCTGAGCGCCGATATCATTAATCATTTCGCGATAGGTTATGCCCCCGCCGGTTGGGACAATGTTCTCAAACGCTTTGGTAAGCAGCCGGAAGATCGCGAGTCATTAATGGAAGCGGGCATGCTGGTCAGTAATGACAAAGGCCGGGTTTACGATCGCTTTCGCGAGCGTGTGATGTTTCCCATCCGCGATAAGCGAGGCCGCGTTATCGGCTTTGGCGGCCGCGTGCTGGGTAATGATACGCCGAAGTATCTTAACTCGCCCGAAACGCCTGTTTTTCATAAAGGTCGTCAGCTGTATGGCCTGTATGAAGCCTTAAAAAATCATCCTGAACCGAAACGCCTGTTAGTGGTGGAAGGCTATATGGATGTCGTTGCCCTGGCGCAATACGGCGTGGACTACGCGGTTGCCTCACTGGGTACATCGACCACGGCTGAACATATTCAGTTGCTGTTTCGCAGTACGGATAACGTGATTTGCTGTTACGACGGCGATCGCGCCGGACGTGAAGCCGCCTGGCGAGCGCTTGAAACCGCATTGCCTTACATGAATGACGGTCGTCAACTACGCTTTATGTTTTTACCTGACGGCGAAGACCCGGATACGTTGGTTCGCAAAGAAGGTAAAGCCGCATTCGAAGCGAGGATGGAGCAGGCTATGCCGCTCTCTTCGTTTTTGTTCGACAGCCTGTTGCCGCAGGTCGATTTAAGCTCTCGTGACGGCAAAGCGCGTTTAAGTACACTGGCATTGCCACTGATCACGCAGATTCCCGGTGAAACGTTACGCATTTATCTGCGTCAGGAACTGGGCAACAAACTCGGTATTCTGGATGATGCGCAGCTTGAAAGCTGATGCCTAAACAGGCACAGGGCGCAAGCGCACCGGTTGCTCCGCCGCTGAAACGCACCACAATGCGCGTACTGGTGGCGTTGCTGATTCAGAATCCACAACTGGCAAGTCTGGTCCCTGCACTGGATGGGCTGGCCGAGTCAAAAATAGCCGGTTTACCGCTATTTATTGAATTAGTGAAGCGCTGTAACGAGAATCCTGGATTGACCACCGGTCAGCTACTAGAGTTATATCGCGGAACAAATTTTAGCCAAACGCTTGAAACACTGGCCGTGTGGAACCACATGATAGTGGATGAAGAGAGCGAAGCGGTGTTCCAGGATTCCCTGGCCAGTATTTATGACGCGGCTCTGGAAGAACGACTGGAGTTCCTGATTGCGCGAGAACGCACCCATGGACTCAGCACCGATGAACGCCGCGAGCTCTGGACACTGAGCCAGGCCTTCGCGAAAAAGTAACAGGTTACCCTACCTGCTGCTGTCCGTAACCGGAGCGGCAGGTTTAGTTATTCAGGGCGAAGCAGGTTTTGTCGCGGTAAGCGAACCGTTACCTCCGCTATGTGAGGATGGCGAGTACCGCCAGTGGCAAAAATGTTGTGAAAGCCAGCTTCCGTCCTCGGGCTATTGGCGTTGAAGCAGGTTTTGCCGCTGAAAGCGCGCAGTCACCGGAGCGTACTGATGTACGTGAGGATGACGAGCACTGTCAGAGGCAAAAATGGCGAGTAAGCCAGCTTCCGCCCTCGGGCCGTCGGCGTCGAAGCAAATTTTGTCGCTGAAAGCGCGCAGTCACCGGAGCGTACTGATGTACATGAGGATGACGAGCACTGTCAGAGGCAAAAATGGCGAGTAAGCCAGCTTCCGCCCTCGGCCGTCGGCGTCGAAGCAAGTTTTGTCGCTGAAAGCGCGCAGTCACCGGAGCGTACTGATGTACGTGAGGATGACGAGCACTGTCAGAGGCAAAAATGGCGAGTAAGCCAGGCCCGACATAAAATTTGCGGCTTAAGTGCCGATTACTAATGGGCAAAGCCCAGGCCGCGACGAAGGCAGCGGCGAGAACGAAATGCCTTCAATGTTATTGTTGGCTCGCTGCCGACCGACACCAATCTAATTAACAGAAGTGTGGATACCGTCTTATGGAGCAAAACCGCAGTCACAGCTCAAGCTTCTTGTCACCCGTGGTAAGGAGCAAGGCTATCTGACCTATGCTGAGGTCAATGACCATCTGCCGGAAGATATCGTCGACTCCGATCAGATCGAAGACATCATCCAGATGATTAACGACATGGGCATCCAGGTGGTTGAGGAAGCCCCGGACGCCGACGATCTGATGCTGAATGAAAACAGCTCCGATACTGACGAAGATGCCGCGGAAGCTGCCGCTCAGGTATTATCCAGCGTTGAATCTGAAATTGGCCGCACCACCGACCCGGTTCGCATGTACATGCGTGAAATGGGTACCGTTGAACTGCTGACCCGCGAAGGCGAAATCGACATCGCGAAGCGTATCGAAGACGGTATTAACCAGGTTCAGTGTTCCGTTGCTGAATATCCGGAAGCCATTACCTACCTGCTGGATCAGTACGATCGTGTTGAAGCCGGTGAGTCGCGTCTGTCAGACCTTATCACTGGCTTTGTCGATCCTAACGCAGAAGAAGACCTGGCACCGACCGCCACCCACGTCGGTTCTGAGTTGTCCGAAGAAGATCGTAATGACGACGACGATGACGACGAAGAGAGCGACGACGACAGCTCTGACGACGATAACTCTATCGACCCGGAACTGGCGCGCGAGAAGTTCTCTGACCTGCGTACGCAATACGAAACGACGCGCGATGTGATCAAGAGCAAAGGACGCAGCCATGCGGCCTCTGTCGCTGAGATCCAGAACCTGTCTGACGTCTTCAAACAGTTCCGCCTGGTACCGAAGCAGTTCGACTACCTGGTGAACAACATGCGCGAAATGATGGAACGTGTCCGTACCCAGGAGCGTTTGATCATGAAGCTGTGTATTGAAGTGTGCAAAATGCCGAAGAAAAACTTCATTACGCTGTTCACCGGTAACGAGACCAACGAGAGCTGGTTCAAAGCCGCACTGGCGATGAACAAGCCATGGTCTGAAAAACTGCTGGACGTGCAGGATGACGTGATGCGTTCGCTGCAGAAACTGGCACAGATTGAAGAAGAAACCGGCCTGACCATCGAGCAGGTGAAAGACATCAACCGTCGGATGTCGATCGGTGAAGCGAAAGCCCGCCGCGCGAAGAAAGAAATGGTTGAAGCTAACCTGCGTCTGGTGATTTCAATCGCCAAGAAATACACCAACCGTGGTCTGCAGTTCCTGGATCTGATTCAGGAAGGTAACATCGGTCTGATGAAAGCGGTTGATAAGTTTGAATACCGTCGCGGCTACAAGTTCTCGACCTACGCCACATGGTGGATTCGTCAGGCGATTACCCGTTCTATCGCTGACCAGGCGCGTACCATCCGTATTCCGGTGCATATGATTGAGACCATCAACAAACTCAACCGTATTTCGCGCCAGATGCTGCAGGAGATGGGCCGTGAGCCGACGCCAGAAGAACTGGCTGAGCGCATGCTGATGCCAGAAGATAAGATTCGCAAGGTGCTGAAGATTGCCAAAGAGCCTATCTCTATGGAGACGCCGATTGGTGATGATGAAGATTCACATCTGGGTGATTTTATCGAAGACACCACGCTGGAGCTGCCGCTGGACTCTGCAACCTCTGAGAGCCTGCGTTCCGCGACCCACGACGTGCTGGCTGGCCTGACCGCGCGTGAAGCCAAAGTGCTGCGCATGCGTTTCGGTATCGATATGAACACCGACCACACGTTAGAAGAAGTGGGCAAACAGTTTGACGTTACCCGTGAGCGTATTCGTCAGATTGAAGCGAAAGCCCTGCGTAAACTGCGCCACCCGAGCCGCTCGGAAGTGCTGCGTAGCTTCCTCGACGACTAAGCCGTTAAAACCCCGGTTCGCCGGGGTTTTTTATGCCTGCTGCCCTGCCCTTTTCCAAACCGCCAACATCAATGCCGCAGCTGTAACGCCTCGTACATCTGGCGATATAGCGCCACCATCTCTTCCAGTGAGGCCCGGTTTAATCCGCTGGGATTCGGCAACACCCACACCTGGGTTTTCCCCATGTAGATAGGCTGCTCGCCCATTCCACTTTGCTCTGACGAAACGCGCGTTTAAAGGCATCTTTGCCCAGGATCGCCAGCGCGGCAGGCTGATAGCATAGAACCTTGTCCATCAGCCGCTGACCGCCATCACGTAGCTCATCACTGGCCAGTTTCATTTGCCTGAATGGTCGGGCGCTCGACCAGCATTGTAATACCACAGCCGGTCTCCAGTAAGCGCTGCTCCTCTTCCGGCTTCAGTTGCTGCACCGTAAACCCTGCCAGGTGAATCACCTTCCAGAAGCGATTGCCGGGATGGGCAAAATGATAGCCGGTGTGCGCGGTCGACTGACCGGGATTAATGCCGCAGAAGAGGACGTTCAGGTCCGGTGCAATGATATCGGTGATGTTGTGTTCGCTCATGAGGCCTCCTGGCTTTGCGCTGCGTCCTGGCCGCTCACGCAAAGAATCCGTATTCGTCATAATCTTGCCAGTGGTTAACGCTTATTTGCGGAGCAATGTCGTGATCGCGGCTGTCTTTCCTACTGTTAAGCCCAAAAAGACAATCGCGCTTCACCGCGCATGCGACGACGCTGCGTATCAGCGTAGCGTTTTTGCCGGTTTTATCATAGTTATCAGCAAGTAAAACATTGCTGCTTATTTCAGCAACCAGCCGAACAACGCTGGATTGCCCGAACAGATACTTTATAATCCCCGCTCCATTGGCCCCTTAGCTCAGTGGTTAGAGCAGGCGACTCATAATCGCTTGGTCGCTGGTTCAAACCAGCAGGGCCACCAGATCTCACCTGTTGAATCAGGACATTAAGCCACTTTTAGCCGAGTGGCTTTTTTGTTTCTATAGGCCAGCGTCACAAAAGCATCACATGACTTTATTCGTTCTTTTTGAACGCAGATACAAAAAGCATACTTTCGCGAGCTTTCAGTGAAGTAACGATTACCTTCTGTCGTTATGCGTAAAAATCGGCACCTTATTAGTCTGGCCCGGCGAGACGATCATCCCCGCTATGCTTTCGTACGTTTTGAAGGTGCACCTGCTACGCGATCCTGGCGAGCGCGATCGCCATTTCCAGCGAGTTAAGGCCCGGCACGCCGAGCTGATTCTGCGCTTAACCGGACTTTCATTACAGTGTACTGGCCGTTTTCGTAAGTGGTACGATGATGTTTGAGATGGTTTCCGCTTCGGTCGCACCCACGGCAACGCGCACCAAGACATTAACCGATTTGGCCTGGTCGACAATCGCCTGCTAACGTGCATTTTGCCCCGGCTTTGGCGATACCACCCTACACGTTAGCAAACAATACCGGCGTATTCAGCGGTAGTGTCGGTGTCCCAGGCGGTACAGACCAGCCCAATAATCGCGGTAGAGATGATGGAAATGGTGCGAGTGCCATCCATGATTTCGACGATGCAGATACCATGACAGTAATCAGACATCTGATGCCCCGGTAAAATGGATGTGCTCATAATGTCAGGTCAGGCGATGCAGTTTATACAATTAGGGTTTGTTGAAGAATGATCGGGCATTTACTCGGGAATGATCGCTTTGCCTTCCTGTGGCACTATGAACAGCCATCATCAAAAAGAGGGAACGAGAATGATCTCAGGAAGAGCAGAAAAACAGGAACCTGGACGGTATTACACTTTTGAGTCAAGATTGCCCCCGGAGAATTTTTTGAGCTTCGGCCACAACATCTACCACGCAATGCTCAGCCGGTGCTTGATGAAACAAGCGGTATGTGTATCGGCTACACAGTGGCTCAGGCTCCCGGCCTCTGGCAAATTTATGATGCACAGGGCCATTTTGTCCGGCTTGAAGAGGCTCCGCTTGAAACGCCGTTGTTCGATCCCATTGATATTGCACTGATTGCTTTTGGTGTTTTCCGCATTCTCCGCACTGGCCGTGCTTTATTTGAAGCGGGTACGCGAACAGCGATTACAGCAAAGCTTGGCCAGGGAACGATTTCATTTTTGCGCGCCCGGTTTAAACTCGGCTTATCTGTACGCAACCTGAAAATGACCGAAACGGCTGCTAAGCACATGTATGAAACGGGTCGGTATGTTCCTTTACATATTCAGGAAAAAGCTATTCGTTTTGGTAAGCGAACGGCCGATCCCCGGAAAGTTAAAGGCCTGTACAGATACGAAATTGAGATGTACAAGCTTTATCGTAAGAAGGCCACTACTGAGTATAAAAAATACACACTCGAAGTTGTGGTAAGAGAGTCCGACTGGACAATCACCCACTTTATGTATTTTTAAAAACCGACAGGAACGCATCAATGTTTGATATTAAAGACGAGAAATTTACGTTTACGGTTTCTCCTTTTGAAAGAGTGGTCGATAACGACATTGACCCTGAACATCATCGCTGGGACTGGATAAAATCTTTTGTTGAATTTTCTGTTCCTGGCCTGAAAGCGCAGTTTCAAACTGAATTTACGGTAGGCGAGCTACTGGAACTACGTGAGCAATTTGCAGCGCACCATAACGCTTTAATTGCTCAACGTGAGATAAAGCCTTTCGAGTTTCAAAGCCAGTGCCATCAACTGAATATGATAATCAGGAAAGTAACCGGCGAAGAGGGTGTAATTATTGAATATAACCTTCGTCCTGAAGCGCATGCTGACAGCGCTCAGGTGAAAGGTGATTTCGACATCAATGAGAGCTACTTCCCAGATATTTTAAAACGGCTGGATGAGATGATTGAATGGCAAAATTAAGCCTTCCCGCCTCTAAAATTTTCCTGATAGTCCCCGCTGTAACGGGGATGTTTCTGTTTAGGCTTTCCCGGCCAACTAATATCCGGTGCCGTTAAGGTCTCCACGCGGTAGGTTCTCCATTACTCCAGTAGCGCTTTCTCGCTCTCCATGGCGATGCCCAACTCGTCCGCATCCTGCAAGGGCGGAATAACGTATTACACCTCACATTACGCTAAGAATGGCACACTTTGACCTACTCACATTTCCCCATGATTTTGCGCGGACCAGCCACTGTAAAACAGGTCCGCAGATCCTATACGCTTTCCTGGATTGCTTTCGCTCAACGTTTTCAGCTTTGGCAAAATTTTGCTCTCAGTGCGTTGGTAACGCATACAGAGCGTACAGCAGGTATGCTATTTTTTTAACCTGACAAAATATCGGTAGATTTTTTTTGCCAGACAGATAGCGGCAATGCCCAGCAAAATCGATGTTATACCGAGAAAAAGCATTAACGAAAGGAGATGGCTAAACATCCCGCCCAGGCTTGTGAAATCGCTGAGTCTGACGAGTTGTTCTGGGGTTAGTGTACGAACCACTATTTCCGGAAGAATCAGAAAACATATAATGACTGCTAAAATATAAATCGTCTTATTTTTTCCCTTTTTCATTATTTTCCTGTCTGAGTTTGAGGGTAAGGTATTTTCTGTTTTTGATTTTTCTTCATCCGTCCAGTGACCTGCTCGGGCCGAGTCAATCAGTAATTGAATGGTCAACGCCTTTTCTGCTTTGCCATTATCTTCAGGAAAATAGCGAGTGAAATTGATTTCATCTAAATTAATTGAAAATTTCTCTGTGAATTCCTCCAGTAAATCATAGACATCTAACGGGTCCATTCGAAAATCTTCATTAAGATCGGTATTATGTTTGAGCGGATACCGCTTAAAGGTAAATATGCTTCGACCATTGTAAGTCTCAACAAGATCGAGTACTGCTTTTTCTGTCTCGTCCATTATCGTAGTCTGCTCTTCTTTCTGGCAATCTTATTTTATTTGAATGTTATCTCATAGCTAATATTGTAAGCGTACAACTTAGATTGCTCATTCATTTATAAGGATCTTACATTCTGATTATTTACTTTGAGCAAGTCAATATGGGTAAGGCCCGATTCACTGAACATCATATTACAGATAAATATTGAAACTTCATGGTGTTTTGAAAATCGCCATGAAAAAGATTATACGGTTGAGGTTAAACCCACTTACTGTATCTTACATAAAGATAAGCAACGATACCGACCCAGGCAACCACAAACCCCATTGGGTAAAATGGAACGAATCGCACAATAAAATAAGCACCAACAACACTGACTATAATCGGTACAAGATAGAAAAAAGATTGAAGTAACCCTACAATAAAAATCTTCATTTACTCACAACTCCATCAAAGCCTCAGCTATTTTATCAAACTTGTAATGGCCAAATTAAAAACTTCACAATAGCGAAATTTAGCTTTTTTCATTTACCACACATATAATTAACTCAATATTTCACGCACAAATTACCCCTCCGGCTCAATTCCCTTGCCTTTAATGCCTCTCTCGCCAGGTTCTTCAGCCAGCTTGCCAGACTAATTCCTTCTTCAGTTGCAACCGCATCGAGCTGTTTTTTCAAGGCGGGATCAATGCGCATTTGAAATTGTGGGGACTTGCCTCCACCTTTTGGTTTTTTTTCACGCATTATAATTGACATGTACTGACCTATTCCCTCATTTTAATCCTTTAAAAGACCACACTAACATGAGGCCTTTTATGAGAGCAACGCCCCGGCAGTGATGCAACACATACCGGAGCGTCTGACCACAACGTTCAGTGTTAAGGAAACAACGCTATGGCTAACACCGATAGTAACACAACCGCCCATCATCAAATCGTGGACATTCAGCCAGTTATCGAATCTGCGATCTCAAACCTCTTGAAAACGCCGCTTGGCACCACGCACGATCTGTTTCAGGTGCTGGATACGTGCGTGCGCTATGTGGATGCCCTGATTGAATGTCACGATATCACCGCTCGTATGGCACTATGCGGCCGTCTGCTCGCTGCACTGGAAGTCTTGAAAGTTCTGTTAGACAAGCCACTGCCAGAACACCTGATTAAACGCCTCACGCTGGAGAAAGGTAATGACAAAGCCTGTCGCAGCGGTTGTTCGATAGATTCGGAAGAGATGCGGCAATATTGCAGCGCATTGACGTTAGTGTTGCTGAATCAGCCGGCTTCTACAGACTTGCAGAAACACATCACCGGCTTGTTATTCCAGATGATTAACATCATGACTGATGACTTAACCGCGCCGCGTTTTGTGCAAACAGCGTCGGGGCTGGTGATGATCGATAGCAAACTTACAGATAGCGTTCATTAATTCCGGCCCTTTCCCTTCTTCCCTTTGGAAGAAGGGAATTCGCATACCGAATTCAAATCCCAGCGCGGACTTACTCTTAGTACCAAAATACTTTATCACCCCTGCGTTTTCTTCTGCCGAAAATCGCCACGCTTTTTCTCTCTTCACCGGAAGCCTGTTTTGCCTGACTCATATCAGTAAAATCTTTTTATTCCGTACAGTAATTGCCAGTGTCCCCAAGTGCCCCGGCCCTCACCACCGTACAGTTATTAACAGAACTCCCAGAGGCCGCTTTCGCGCCCTTGAACGTCAACGGCTCGCTGGCCTTCAGCCTGATCTCCCAGCGATCCCATCCAGGCCGCAGCCATAAAAAAACCCGCTTTCGCGGGTTGGGCTTACAGCAGCTGCGGTGACGGGTTATTGCTGCCTTTCGCCATCACCGGCACGGTATTAATCTGTGCCGGTTCGACGATAATCCCGGATACGCTCTCCAGGGTTTTAAAGGTACAACTGCAGTTAATGTTCTGGCACTGGTGATAACGTTCTTTCGTCTCTTTCGAAACGTAACGGCTGCTTTTCGTATGGGCGGCGGTCTGACATTTTGGGCAATGCATCATAGTTGTTCTCCTCTCTGGCATAGTGCAACATTAGCCAAAGACTAAACAAAAAGCAACAATAATTAGACTTAATCTAATCAGCTTGCTTTTCAACTAAGATGTAGTCCACGTTTTCAGTCATCAGCTCCAGGTTCAACTGGGTGGTAAAGCCACTTTTATCGAGGGTATGCACGATATTAGTAATCAGCCATTTTTGATTATCGATGACCGATTTAAAACCTTGAGCTTTGACCGGCGTTTCAGGAATCAACTCCGCAGCACCCAGCGCCAGTAGGATCTTCAGCGTAGCCCGGTTGCGTTGCAGTTCCTGCCACTTTGCCTTAGCCGCCTCCTCTGCTTCCTCCTGGCTACTGAAGTGCGTATTCAGTACATACAGCTTCTTATTGCTGCCAAAAACATAGGTTTTTCCCGGGTCTTGTTGCCCGATTGTGGGGATATTTTTGGCTGCGGGATGGACAGGGTTCACCGTCGGTGTTGCTGGCGGTATCGTGTTGACGGTTACCCCTTTCTGCTGCGCCTTTTTCTGATCGTACCATTTTGCTTCTACGCCACTGTAATCGTCGCGCTTAAACAATTTGTACTCATACTTATCGCCATCCTGTCGGTTCAGATTCAAGAGTGAAATCGGCTTTCCGCTCACGGTCACGCCCTGCCCGGGGGCAAAGAACTGCAGCATTTCTTTTTTAATTGTCGCCACCGCGCCAACCAGCATAGCCAGACGAGTAATAAATGTGCCGTCCGTTTCCTGCGTTTGATCGAGATGCTTAATCTTTTTCTTAGCTATCTCCTGCGAAACTTTCCACTTGAGGTTGTTACGTTTCGCGATTTTCTCCACGGCCTCGCCAACCGTCATGTCTGGATATGAATCCGTGATTTTAACATCGAGCGAACCGCTAAAATCGGCGCTTCGGGCGACCACCGTTATCGTGTCCGGCGCGCCCTGGTAAGTGACCTCATCAATGAGGTAGATGCCTTTATTTGCAAGCGGCTGTCCTTTCCAGCCAATCTCCAGGGCGACTTTTGCGCCAAAAGGCGGCATGACCAACTGGCCGTCGCTGTCGTCCAGCGTCAGCTCCAGTTGATCGGCCTGCAAGCCACGGTTATCCGTTAACTTCAGAGAAATCAGCCGTGGGCGAATATCTTCCGTTTTATCCTTCGTCTCAATTTTGATATTGAAGTCCGGCGTCGGCGCAACGCGCAGAGGCACCGGAATCGGGGCGATATCGCTCATCTCAGCGCCCTCCGCTCAGCGCAGAGGTAACGCTGTTGATGACAGAACCCACCCGTTGCGCTGCGTCACTGGCCCGGTTTTGCAGTTCTTCCGCCTGCCTTTTTAAGTCGCCGAACATGCTGGTCAGCGAATCGTCAACCCGCAGCAGGCTGAGTGTAAAGCCAATCTTGCGCGCGCTGCCGTCGCTGTAAAATTCCGTATGCGTGGCCGAAAAATCTGTTACGACAAACATGCCGTAAATAATGCCATTGCCGCCAATCAGCGGCCACGCCAGGCCTTCATCGGCCATCGCCTTCAGTGCCAGCAGCGTGACATTGCCGCCGGTGATTTCAGGCCGGAGCTCGCCAGACAGGGTGATTTTATCGTCACCGGCACCCAAAAACTGGGTCGACTCACGTCGCCCTACGCGACTGTTTTTTGCCCAGCGATAGCCCACGTCATGCTTCAGATTGTCGAAGGGAAGGGTTTGCCGTACAAACGGCATCATGCCTAATATCATCATCATGGTGAATTAATCCCGGCTAAACATGGAGTTATAGCTGCTATCAGCCGTGGACCACGGCGATGCCGTGGAATACTGTGCAACGGCCTGTCCAATCGCCTGGGGGTCGCCTGTCGCATAGATGTTGTTGGTTACGGTGTGCTGACGGTTATCCACGTTTGAATTGTTAACCGAGGGCAAAGGCTGATTGAGCGTGCTGTTAAGGCTGGCGCGCGATGCGGCCGGACGGGCATCCGCGTTATCCTCATCCTCGTCATCCTGCTCGCGCATTTTGGGCGGTGGCAGCTTGTCTTTCACCTTGTCAGATTTCTCATCAATGATGCCAAGTTTGCCCAGAACCCAGTCAATGCCGCCCCGCAGTTGGTTAAGGGCTTCACCAGGTAATTTCAGCGCTGTCGCCAGCATGTTGCCGAAGCGCTGTCCCATCTCCCCTGCTGAAGCCAGTTCCTGCTGAGAAAACTTCACGGGTTCCAGCAGCTTCGAGAACCAGGCGCCCAGCTCGGACACTTTGTTACTGAACCAGTCAAATACCGGCTTCAGCGGCGCGAACGCGTCGCTGATCGGTCCCATCGCCGCGCTGAAACCTTCAGCAACGCCGCTGATAAAAGCGCTAATCGGTTCCCAGTACTGGTAAACCAACATGGCGCCCGCCGCGATAGCCGCGCCAAGCAAGACCACCGGTAGCGTAATCGCCCCCAGCGTGGCCGTAATCGCGCCACCGATGATGGCAAACGCGCTGCCCAGCAGCTCCACACTCGCCATGATAGTGCTCAGCCCGCTAATGACAGGCCAGGCAATGTTTCCCACGCTGGCCAGTGAATCCACCAACGTCAGCCCACCGGCCGCCAGCGTCAGCAGGCTGTCCGAGAGCTGGGGATTGATATTCATAACGCCGGTCAGGACGGACTGAACGGACAAGCCGTCCTGACTGATGGCCTGCAGGCTGGTATCAACCGACGCGTCTGTGGCTGGCGGCTGGGCAGCGGGCGCCTGAGACAGCTGGTCCAGTCGGCCACTGGCTGCGCCCTTCATCAGCACTGCGGCAGGGGCCGCGCCCTGTTCACCAAAAATGGCCTGCAGATAAGCGGCTTGTTGGGCTGCGTCGAGTTTATTTTTCTCAAACGCCGCCTGTACCTGACCGAGCACCGCGAAAATGGGCTGGTTGTTGCCCTGTTCGTCAGCGGTTTGCACATTCAACGCTTTCAGAGCGCTGTCTGCGCTGGCGTCCGGTGCCTGAACATGTGTCAACATGGCGCTGACGCCAGCACCGGCCTGGCTGCCCGTCATGCCGTTTTCTGCCAGCACGCCCATCATGGCCGCGGTCTGACCGACGCTAAGCCCCGCCTGTTTTGCCACCGGGCCTATACTCGCCATCGCCTTGTTGAGTTCAGTGATATCGCCTGCGCCCTGCCCACCCGATTTTTCCTTGCCGTTATTCGCGTCGCCAGGGGATAAGTCATCAATGACTTTTCGGCCCTTCTCAACAAAGTCTTTGGCCTTCGAACTGGCACTTTGCACGTTATCTGCCAGCGCCATGCCGGCACGGTAGCGATCGCGTATGCGGTTGAGCTTGTCCTGACGTTGATTCAGCCGATCCATGGACTGACCCTGCGCATTGAGGGTGGATGTCGTCTGCTCGGCTTGTTGGTTCAGCTTCCGGCGCTCACTGCTCAACCGGCGCGTGGAAATCCCGGCGTCATTCAGCGCCTGGCGTTGCTCCTGTACCGACTGACGCAGCTGGATGTTTTTTTGCTGCAGCGCGTTAGCCGACTGACGCAGCTTATCCAGCGCCTGCGTTTGTTCCGCGGTGGGGTTTTGGGTGTTTTTAAGTTGAATGGCGAGTGCTGCCGCTTCTGCCCGGGTATTTTTAAGATTTTGCTGGGTCAGCGTCAGTTCTTTGCGCGTCGCACGGAACCCTTCAATCTGCGCGGATTTAGCGTTGAGCGCATCCAGGCGGTCCTGCGTTTCCTGGATATCCGCAGACAGTTTTTCTGTTTCTTTACGCACGGCACTGAACGGGCGCGTCGCCCGATCAACCGCTTCCAGCAGCACTTGCAGCTTGAGCGTGTTACTCATCTGAGGTTACTCCACTGCGGATCATCACTCTATGCCGCCAGTCGAGTAACTCTTCCAGCGACATGGGATACATTTCTGAGGGGGGCCAGTGAAAAACGCTGGCAATATCGGCCATCAGATCATTGACCGTCATATCGCGGGGCCAGCTTACGTGGCCGATTTCGCTGACAAAAAACCAATCACCTTGCCGCCCAGGGCAATCAGGTCAACCGGGTCCAGCGCATTGCATTCCGCTTTGGTCAGCGAAGGCATCGTGATGCGGGGCAGCACCATCAACAGCGCATCCACATCGGACGAGGCCAGCTCGGCCAGTCGTACACCGCGCAGCGCGCCGGCGTTCGGTTTGACCAGCTCGACCTGGGCGATCACTACATCACCGCGTGAAATCGGGCTTTCCAGCACCACCAGGTTGTCTTTCTGTTCCGGCTTATCCAGCTGTTCCATTTTATCTCCATCTCAATTAAGAGGGGCCAGCGCAGAACGCGCTGGCCTTTGTTATTACACCAGGCCGAGATTTTTACGGCGCTGTTCCAGACGATCGACGCCGTTGACCTTCTCCACCATGTTGACGGTGTCGATTTCAATCAGCTCTTTGCCATTCCAGGTCAGTTTGAAATAGGTATTTTTGCTGGTGACTTTAGTTTCGGCGTTTTCACCCTGCTTGGCTTCACCGAAGTCAAACGCCTGGTGCTTACCGCGCACTTCAATTTCAACGGCAATCTCTTCGCCGGTGTCATCGCGCTGATAAGAACCGGTAAAACGTAACGGAACGTTGGCCGTTGCGCCCCACTGGCTGAGTACCAGCTCATCCATACCGCCCAGCGTCCACTCCATATCGAGCGCCGCATCGTCCAGGCCGTTATCGATAAACGCGGCGCCGTTCATGCCGCCTGCTCGATAGGTATCCAGCTTGCGTGACAGCTTCGGCAACGTAACGGCGGTTACAATGCCCTGATAGCTGTTTGAATCATTAAAGAGGTTTAACCCTTGAGTTTACGTGGCAGTGCCATTTATCCGGCTCCTTAGCTGTTTACGGATGCGGCGAAGTTCGCCAGATAGGTATCAGTGATGCGCTGACGCAGCGTCAGATCTTCCAGCGGGGGCACCGGCGTGTAGTCGTAATCGATAAACAGTTTGCCCGCCTTCAGGCTCTCTTTATCGTTCGCACTTTCGTCGTACCAGCAGTTCGCACCCAGCAGATAACCAGCGCTGACCAGTTCACGGAACTTCGCGTTGATGCCGGCGATGATTTCGCGTACCAGCACTGGCGTCAGCGGTTTATCGTTGGCCCACATGTGCGCTTCCGCCATGGTATCGGCCAGCACCTGCGCTGAACGGGTGTAGTTCTCAAACGCGAAAAGCGGATCGTCGCTACAGGTACGGTTGCCCCAGAAACGGAAGCCGTCTTTGCGGATCAGCGTGGTGACGCACTTCTCATTCAGCAGATCGGCATCGGTGCCGGTCTGTTGCAGATCCCAGAAAACGTCTGCAGAGATGCCGGTTACGCCATTGACGCCCACGTTGGACAGGGTTTTATGCCAGCCCGTATCGTTGTCAATTTTGGCGCGCAGGCCCAGCGCACGTGCGGTGGCATAAGCCATTTCAGATTTGCTGGTCGCGGTGTTCCAGGCAATAAAGTCTGGCCAGATGACCATCAGCTCACGCTGGCTGAAGTTTTCGCGGTACTTCATGGCATCAGAGATGGTTTTGCTGTTCCAGGCAGACACGTAAGCAAAGCCACGCAGCTGCTGCGCAATGCTGGCCAGCGCGGTCGCCACTTCCAGCGAATCCAGCCCTGGCACGCCCAGAATACGTGGCTTAACACCCAGCTGAGTTTGCGCGCTGAGCAGCGCCTTCATGCCGGTGTATTTACCGTTCGCGTCTGTCGAGCCAATCAGGTTAGAGGTGGTTTCCGCCTGAGTCGCGCCTTCTGCTACGCGAACCACGACAGTCACTGGCTTCGCCTGGTCAGCAATCGCCTGCAGCGCGGCCGCCAGGGTGCCCTGGGTACCGGCTTTGCCGATGGCTGCCTGCACGTTGGTCAGCAGAACAGGTGTGTTAAGAGGGAACGCCGTTGCATCAGCATCTTCTGCGGTGCAGATCATGCCAACAATGGCGGTTGAAACAGTCGAGATGGTGCGTGTGCCGTCATTAATTTCGACGACGCGGACACCGTGATGAAAATCAGACATCTGTAGCACTCCGTGTTGAGGGTGTGCTCAGAGTGTCAGGTCAGCAGAAAGGATGCATGCGATTGCGGTTTGCTGGCGCGTGGCTAAACAGCGGCGATAATTTACAGGGTAACAGGGCTGTCAAAAGCCTTACTCCAGAACCGGATATCCACGTTTTGACGCAGCCCCTCTTGCCAGAACGGGTCCTGCTTCAGGAGAGTTTCAACGGCTTCTTTGGATGCGGCTTCCACAATCCATAACGCACCATCGGGATGAGCCGTGGCATGCTCTCTGAGGGAGCCCGCAATCAGTACGCCTGACCTGACGCTTTCCAGCCACTGCAGATGAGCATCCATATAGATTTTGCGGATATCAGCCCGGTCGGCACGATCGTAAAAACGCACGGCAAATAACATCGCTTATTCCTGTTAGTTACTACTGTGATCGGTGGGTTTAGCGGCATTGACTGGAAGATAGCGATACAGGGTTTTGACAGAAATATCCAGCACCAGTGCCACCTGGTAACGTGTGGCGCCGTTCGTCAGCATTCTTTTTGCCCGCTCCACGACGTCTGGCGTCATAATGCGCCGCCGCCCACCAATGCGTCCTTTTTCTCGCGCAGCGGAGAGGCCCGCTCGCGTGCGTTCAACGATCAATTCACGCTCCATTTCCGCCAGGGCGCCCATCACATGAAAGAAAAAACGTCCCATCGGCGTGCTGGTGTCGATGCTGTCTGTCAGGCTACGGAAATTGACTCCCCGTTCACGCAGCTCCTCAGTGAGCATGACCAGATGACGCATGCTGCGGCCAAGCCGATCCAGCTTCCACACCACCAGGGTATCACCCGCTTTTAACGTCCTGAGCGCCCGTTTTAGGCCTGGTCGTTCGCTGGTCTTACCGCTGATTTTATCCTCAAAAATCTGTTCACAATTTGCACTCTGCAAGGCATTCCGTTGTAAATCGGTGTTTTGGTCATTTGTTGACACCCTGACATAGCCAATCAGCATCGTTTTTCCTCTGGTAAAAGAGGGGGAGTTTGCCATTGTGCAGGTTACAGGGGCCAGGGATTTGTTTCGCGGAAACCTCGGTTTTGTAGAAGCGGTTCAAAATGAAATTTCGCGCTCCCGAGGCGTTAAACAATTCACGAGTAACGGCAAGTTCCAGGTCCCGGATGGCGTAAGCACTGTCTACTTATCCGGATGTGCTGCTGGAGGCGGCGGGGGCGGTGGCGGTTGCCGTACAAACACCAGTGAATTTGGCGGTGGCGGCGGTGGCGGTGGCGCTGGACAGTCAGTTATTAAGCGCGCCATAACAGTTAAGCCTGGAGAAATGATCGATGTAGTCATCGGGGCTGGTGGTGCCGGTGGAACCACGTCAGTAAACTCCGATGGCAAAGCTGGAGGAGTTGGTGGCAATACTGTTTTTGGCAATTATTTGACCCTCATCGCCGGTCAGGGTGGAGACCCTGGTGGTGGTGGTTCAGCGCAGTATGGCGGAGCTGGCGGAGGAGGTTATCCTCGCGGAAGCTCTGGTAACGATGGAACGGGTTACATTGGCGTAAATGCTACAATCATCGGGTCAGGCGGAAGTGGAGCTGGTGCATCTTGCCCATTTGGTGGCGGTGGTGGTTCAGTGCGATCATCGGGAGATGGGAGTGCTGGAGGCCAAAATGGTTACGTTGGCGATGGTTATGGTACTGGCGGTGCTGGCGGGTCAACAGGAATAAACGGTAAAGGGGCTGTGGGGCAGCCAGGTTTAGTCATAGTCGAATGGTAATTGGGAAAAAACAATTTTTTCTCACAAGAATTTAATAACCCTGAAGAAATAATCCGGCCAGAAATAATTAAAAACATTCAATCTTTCCATGGTTGATTTTTAATTTATATCTTTTAAGGGTTATTTTTAAAAATATACTTCAGCATAAGTTTATTAACGCAGTCCATAACAGTTGAAGCCATAACGTAGAATCATTTACTAATCATTTTATAAGCATCTTTTTGATATTTATGAGATTTAAATTAAGACCCGCTGCCGCGGGTCTTTTTCCGACGTGGTGTTCATTTCCTGGGCGGCACGAACATACCTTTTACATACTCCCAACCTTCTTCAGGCTTAACTTCACATTCTGTGATATCAACCCACTGAATAGAAGGGTGGAACAATTCCGTTATATCATCTTCCGTTGAAAATAGTTCTCTTACTGTGTTTTTTTCAATTCGCGCATAGTTTTTCATGCATATTCCTCAATGATAATAATGCCATCGCCACCGCCCCCTCCATTTTGAGCAGATGAATTACTAACAGAAAATGCACCGCCGCCGCCTGATCCAAACGCGCCAGGATCACCAGACAAAGATGAGCCTGCAGCAATAGGATTTCCCCCTCCACAGAAAAACGATGCGCCACCACCTCCACTCTCATAGCCCGAGCTTAAGGTAATTGCTGGGGTTCCTGCAGAGCCTCTGACATTCATGTGATTACCACCATAGCCAATACCACTGCCGCCGTTAGAAAGTAAGCGATTCTCTCCGTAGTTAAATGCCGTACCACTTGCCGCTCGAGCACCGCTTGATGCAGAGAGGTATCTACCAAAACTGCTGCTTTGCCCTGATTGCGGCTCGTTACCACCGACTCCACCAGAACCACCCTTTCCGACGGTTAGCAATATGGGAAACTCAAGCTCATCGACTGAATGCCAGGAGATAGCGGTACCACCCGCCCCTCCACCTGAGCCAACCGCTCCCTGATTTGCTCCAACTGCAGAAGTCCCACCGCCACCGCCGCCGCCTCCTGTAACGATTATTTTTAGTAGTCTCGCGGTCGGTTTTGCATAAGTCGTATTTTGACTGAAAATATTTACCTTCAATAATCGGCCAAAAAGCTTTTCGTCTAAACCGAGGTTTTTGAGAACCTCCGCCACCAGCCCCGCATCTTTAATCTCTGCCAGCGCTTTAGCCGTTTGCAGATACTGGCTATGAGGGTTTGCCGCATCGAAATGCTTCTTCATCACGTCGTCGGTATAGGCTTTCACTTCGATGACTTTGTCATCCACATACTGCCGCGTGGCCAGCACCACCGAAGGATCAATCTTTAATGTGACGGCACTGGTGCTGTTCACGATCAGAATCATGCGCACGGTCTGGGTACGGCCGCTGCCTTCCTGAAGTTGTGGCTTATAAGTTTCAGCGCAGTTTGCCACCGCAACCATAACGCCATCGGCGTCATACAGGCCAATTTCGCGGATCCAGAAGCCACCTTCGCCTTCAGGGATAATCTGCTCAGCAATAATCTGACTAGCGTTCGCCGCATCCACCTTCAGTGAATTCAGCGCGGCGCGTCGCTTTTCGCCGACCAGTTTGGTCTGTGCAGGATCGGGCGTGGGCAAAGTGCCGCCGCCATCCCCCACCGCCATTTGGGTGATTTGCAGTTGGGTACCCAGGGCCGCGGCATTGGCCAGCTTTGCCGCGCCCTGATTGGTCAGTAGGGCAAAATATTTCGTTGTCATGCTCTCACTTCCGTCAGGTCAATAAGATGGACCGCTGCGCCGGTGTAACCGGAACCGCCTGCGGTGATAACTTCAGGTGTATAGGGATAAACGGTAAGCTCATCGCCACTGTAACTGGCGGCCGCAACAGGAACGGTGCCGGTGCTGTCCAGATTGATGGATAACCCCGTCAGATGACGGCTGACCGGTTTGGCATCGGCAATTAATCGCTCCAGCTCGTTGTACATGGCCTCAGTGATACCGGTTTCCAGCACGCCCACGTCCAGGCGGAACGTGCCCGGCGCTTCGTTGGTGTTCCACCATTCCTTGATGCGGATTAGATAGCCAAGCGGCTCCACCACACGGCGCAGCGATCCAATCGTTCCCTTGTGCTTATGGATGTATTCCGATGCGGCAACCACGCTGCGCTTGGTGCTTTCGCTCCAGCCTGAATCCCAACGGTCAACCGACCAGGCCCAGGCCAGATAAGGCAGCAGCTCGACCGGGCAGGTCTGAGCATTCCACAACATGCGCATCGGCGCAGGGATGGCCTCCAGCGTTGCGCAGGCTTCCGCCGCCGCCACTTCCAGTGCCGAAGATCCGGTGGGCAGCAGGCGTTTACTCATCAGAACCTCCTACCGTGATCTGATAACCGGTGCAGAACGCCGCTTGGGTTTTATCCAGCACCACATCCGCAGTCGGCTGCGCCAGTTCGACACGCTGTACGCCTTCGACGTGCAGGGCGGCGTAAAGCGCAGACTTACGGATATCGCGGCCCAAACGTGCCTGGGTGTTCACGAACGCCTGCAGTTTTGCTTCTGAGGCAGCGCGAATAGGTTCGGCTTCGGGGCCGGGATAGAGGTACAGCGTGGCCTCGACGCGATAATCCACAATCTGAGCCGACTGAACAGTGACGCGGTCGGCGACCGGTCGTACATCTTCATCGTTCAGGGCGGCATCCACGATTGCCAGCAGATCGTTATCCGCCACGCCGTTGCCCTCGCGTGACAGCACGGTAATGGTGACGCTGGCAGGAGACGGACTGATGGCGGAAGCATCGGCGACGCGTCCGTCGGCACTGCGCGCATGAAACTCATAGGCACCCGATGGCCCTGCCACACTCAGCCCCTCAAAGGCGGCAGCAATGCGGGCGCGAAAATCTTCGTCGCGCTCCATTACGGCTTCAACAGGCGGCGTGGCGGTGGGATCTGCAGGGATCAGTACCAGCCGCGTCACGCCGTTATTTGCGCCCAGTTGATCCAGATCGCTGCCGTTGGCCCAGGCAACCATCACCGCCTTTGCCGCCTCGTTAACGCGCTGGCGCAGGATAACTTCCCGGTACGCGTTCTCCTGCAGGAGCTTCACCAGCGGATCCGACTCCAGCGCCAGTACGCGGGCAACCGACGCCTGCTGGTCAGCAGGATAGAGCGAAATCAATGTCGCCTTGCGTTCCGCAAGCAGCGTTTCATAGTCCAGCGTTTCCACCACATTTGGCGCAGGCAGCTGGCTCAGGTCGATAGTAGGCATGGTTCAACTCACAGGGACGGTTAACGAAAAATCCTGCGCGGTATCCGCACGGTTGCCGGTGATTTCCACCACCATCCCGCCGTCAAACGCAGACTCAAAATTGATGCCGGTCAGGCTGATGCGCGGCTCCCACTGCAGCAGCGCCATATAACAGGCCGACATGATTTGCAGACGCAGCGTGTCGTTTTGTGGCTGGTCAATCAGCGCCGACAGTAGCGAGCCATAATCACGGCGCATCACCCGCGACCCGAGTGGCGTGGTTAAAATGTCGCGCACGGATTGTCGGATGTGATCCAGCTCTTCCAGCGTCGTACCCGTTTCGCGGCTCATACCGCTGTAGCGTGCTGTTGTCATAATGGCGCTCCTGTTGTCCCACCGCTGTCGCCCGGATGTTGATGCGTATGCAGCACTTTGCCATTGGAGGCGAAACTGCCGCCGCTGTGCGATACGTCGCCCTTCATGGTGCCGCCCTGGGTGACTTCCAGCGTGGCGGTTTTGAGTAACGTTGTGCACTCCACCTCGGGCGTATCCAGCAGGATTTTAACGGCCGCCTTGAGAGTGGCAGTCTGGATCCCCTCCGCTTTTAGCGCGCCGGTCTGGGGCTCATATTCAATAACCGCCCCATCGGGAAAGGAGCAGTGCAGCGCATCCGCAGAGGCCGATGGCGCCGGACTGGCATCCGAAAACACACCGGGCAAAACAAAGCCGCTGTTCAGCTCGCCGCCCAGGCTCATGATCAACACCTGCTCGCCAACCGAAGGGGCATTCCAGGTACGGGTGCGTCCCGCCCGGGCTGTCAGCCAGTGCAGCCAGTCAGTGGTGTTATCACCGGTCTTTACACGGCAGGTGCCCGCCTCCAGATTGACGTCGGAGACAGTACCGATGCGGACCATGTTGCGCAGCAAGCGCTTGATTTCTAATATTTGCTCGTTCATGGCAGTAGTTTCACGTTGCAGGAGAAAAGCAGCAATCGAATGCCGTTTACTCAGAAATGACTAAACAGCGCCTCAGCAAAAGCGGCAGTGGCTATGCCTTCCATTCGCTGACCAGCTTGCCTTTGATATACAACTGCCAGGGCCGCGCATCGTTTTCTGGCAGCGCAGGTTCCGGCAGATGCGTGATGTGTAATCCACCTTCCTGCTGCTCAACCCAGACACGTTCGGTCAGCTGGAGCGTGACCGTCACGGTGTGCTTCCCCTCGTCCGTGGCATCAAGCGTGAAGGTAAAGCCGGTGCGGCGTTTTTCCTCCGACACCATGATGTCGGGCTGGTTTTCCCGCAGCCAGGCCAGCACGGGCACCATGATCAGATCAATATCGTCGGCATACTGAGTAATGACGACAGCCAGCTGAAAGTGGTATTCAAACGACAGCGAGCTGGCGAGGGTGGAGACCAGACTGCCGGACTGAATATCGATGGTCAGGTTGTCAGGATTTTGCTGTAGCAGCGGAACGCTGTTTATCAGCACCTGACGGAGTTGGGTTGCTTTCAACATCATGCTGCTCCTGGCACGCTTTAATCATCTCTACCTGCAACCCGCACGATGCGAGCGCAGCCTCTAACTGGCGGTTATCTGCCGCCAAATCACCCTGCGTTTGCAGGCGGTTCTCCGGGATGGGGCAACTGGTCACGCGTGGACAGCCAGTCCAGATAATCTCGGGCATTGCTGAAGGCGGGACGGCTGTGCAGCCGGATAACGTCAGCAGGCAAAGCAGTCGCACTCCAGGCACGTAAAGCGGGATTCGCATCGGTTTCTCTTCTGATTGTCGTTTCGCGGTTCAGCGCCTGAGCGCTGGCCTGGTTTTGCTGTAGCCGCAGTTCGGCCTCACGTTTTCGGCTGGCCTGACTGTCCCGCTTGAGTTGATCGATGGCCTTCTCCCGGTTGCTCAGGTCGGCGGCCAGCGCCGCGGCCTTGTGCTGTGCCTTGTCCAGCCGCGCCTCGATGACGCTGAGACGCCAGCCGCCGGCCCCCAGTGCCGCAAGTAACGTCACGATCGCAAACACCATCAGTCGCATCATCCTGCCCCTTCAGGCACCAGGCCATTTCACGCTGGCGACGGTTATCCAGCCCGGCGTTATACGTCCCTTTGACATAGACCCAGCGTCTGAGCTGCAGGCAGGCATCGCGCCAGCGGCCACGGTTAATGAAGCCCGCCAGCGTGGAGTTACAGGCGGCATGTACGCCGACGTTAAAGCCAAAGGACACCACCGCGTCGTAGACCTCGGAGGGCATGTCACGTGTCATGCACTGATCAATGCCGCGCTCAACGCGCATGACGTCATAAACCAGGTTGACTGCCGCCTGGCGCTCGTTCACCACGCTGGCAGGCGTAACGCCCTGCGTATGGCCAATGCCGTTAGTCCAGACGCCGGCGCTGCACTGATAAGGTGACGTGCGGCACCCTTCGGCATCAGCAATCAGCCTGAGTCCGGCTTCGGAGGTTTTTAGCATCTTGATTTGCGGTAGCAGTGCGGCCATGGCCAGCACGGCGACGACGGCACATCGCTTAGCGGTCTGGCTCAAAATTCAGCCCCTTAACGTTACGCTGCTGCAGCTCGTAGGTTTTGCGGCGGTAATACCAGTTGATAAAAAAGGTTGCGACATTGATGCACATCGTTAACACAGCAACGCCAGAGCCCACCATAAAAGCGATATCCTGTGGTGTGTGACGTCCAAACCACATCAGGACAATCCCGATGAGGTAATTAATCAGAGAACTGATTTTTTCCATTGGCACTAATCCCACAGATTGAGCGTCTCACCAGTAGCCGCCTGGGGCAGATCCGGTAAGACCACTTTGCATCCGTGCGGTAAGGTTGGGCCTTTTTCTGCCAGGCCAGGATTGGCGGCATAAACCTGTTCAACCGCCTGCTGCGTGCGTCCGTAATAACGCCAGCAAATCTCATCAACCGTTTCTTCCTGTCGTGCATAAATCAGCATTGATTGGCCCCTTATGAGCATAAAAACCATGGTTGGCTGGGCGAAATGTTGTCGGTAGCCTGCATTACCGGCACCGCATCGCCAGGCCATATCTCCTGTCGCAAAAGCAGGTTTCATAAAGCTCAGGCCATGCGGTAAACAGGGGGCATGTGCTCAGCGCGGCCTGCGTTGCCAGCGCGCGACAGGAGTAGTGTCTGCTTCAGCAGCGCATTGCTCAACGCGGGAGCGCCCGCTCAACAGTGAGCGGGCAAAGGCAGTAAAAATGGGATGACTCCGGCTAAAAAAACGGCAGGAAGGAAGAAAAGCGCGCGTTTTAACGATGAGGTTCAACGACCGGAAGAGGCAATAGAACGGGAAAGGAAGGTGCGTGTTTTAGCCGTGATGATCCGCAGGCGGAAGAGTCAGCGAAACGGGAAAGAAAAGTGCGTGTTTTAACGATGAGCGTCTGCGGCCGGACGAAGCAGTGAAACGGGAAAGGAACGTGACAACTGCCTGGCGTTTTTTGTGGCCTGACACGACAGTAAGGAACGCTAAAGACCGATCGAAGTGAAGGTCTGTTTGCCCGGACCGCTGCCCGCGCCTGAGCCCACATCATCCTTTGGGTGGGCTCAGGCGACAGACAACCCGCTGACGTTACAGTGAGAACGCCGGCATCATGGTTTTTTTAAAGGCGTAGCCGAAAAGACAACGGAAAATCGGTTATCGGAAAGGGTGTAGTTAGCTGCGAGTTCAGCAATCAAATTTAACGCAATTTCCCTGTCTCGTTCGCCGCAGGCCCCTTCACTGGTGAGCCTGGCGATAAGCTCAACGCGCTCAAGCATAACTCGCTCATGTAATTCATTTCCCACAATTCCCTCCCCCAAAATAAACACTGTACATACATACAGTATCATAGCATTGATTAACTGTGGAAGCGTTTTAAGATAGTTGGTAAAAAATTATATCATGTTGATAGGCATCAACTTTTATTAACCTTCCCTTAAGACAAACCTTCAGCACTGACCTGCAGAAGCGTAAGAAAAATCAATAGATTTTCCTCTAAATGATGCCAAAAACGTGGCGTGTGTTTCGTCCGGATTTGAAAGCATTTCATGTATGCTCTTCCACACAGAGCGCTACCAGCCATAAATGCAGACACACTTTTGAGCGGATGCGTCTAAAGGCAAGATTGCCATAAAGCCGTCCTTACAAAAGGAGATGGGTAAGCGATACCCCCTACAACGCAACCATCCACCAGTGCACTTCTGCGAAGGGTGAAAGCGGGAGGGAAAACCTACTGAAAAGATGTTCAGCGTTCCCTTCGCTATCCTGGCATGCTCGATATCCAATACCTGACATAGCGTTGTTGCCAGTTACTTATTTGAATGAATGAGTTGAAATTATGATAAGTAGTATGGCTCAATTATTTAAAACCTTAATCTGCAGCAACATGATGGCTTTTAATTCCCCCTATAATCATCTATCAATACGTTTCATCCTCGGCAGCTAAAAACGAATAATTCTTTTAACGATACTGCCATGTAATTTAATTCCCCAGTCAAAAATGCCATCCGAACATTCTCCGCCTGCATTCTTTATGCATACTACAAAAATTTTATAATCTTGCATATTTAATCAAAAGACCGGCTCACCTTTCAGGCTTTATTAAGTCATCAGATGGAGGCGGCCTGATGGAAGATCTACTGAATTTTATTTATTACAAGCGTAGCTTGCCCCGTGTTATTGTAACAACCATCGTCAGAAACCCAGGCAATTATTGTTGAGGTTACATCAACGTAAACGCGAACCGGTGTCGATGTAATGCTTTGCCCCCACCGATTAGTTGAATATCCTAAGCCCCCCTGAAGCAGAACAGTATCAATAGCGCAGCCACCGCCCAGATCATTACTGGAACAGCTCATATTGTTATTCGTGATTGAGACATCATAAGTCCCTTTTTGCATCTGGAACTGTGCCGGTTTACCAGCAGCAGCGGTTCCCGGAGGCGATGTGATGCAGTTTTGTAGTGCATTGATATTAATGCTTGTTGCTGCCTGACTTGACAGCGCTATAAAAGCAGTAAAAGCGACCAACGTTTTCTTTGCGTTCATAATTCTTACTCCTGAAAACAATGTAATTGAGAAAATCCAGTACCGGTTGAATACATTCCATTTGGATAAACATGACTTGAAAAGACGAAAAATTGACCAGCAGTACTCTTGAAGATACGGAAATTCATCCGCGTTCTGGTGTCACGATGCTGTCCCACTAAAAAAAACGTTAAGTCCCCAAATACATTTCGATAATTTAAAGAGATACCTTATTGCCCATCCAGTTTCATGTCACGTGGACTCAACAGCAATCGTATACCGTTTACTCAGCAATACTTAAACAGCACGTCACGCTAAGATAAATGTAAATTTTTATCTCTTGGCTCGGCTGCAAGGATTTAAAAGCAGTCAGTCCTTTTCGATATTCGTGAGAGTTCTACTTTATTTTCATACAGCAACAATGTCGGTCTGGCTTTTTCAAAGCCCGTTAAGTCCTCGGACAGGAATAGCCTGTAAAACGAAGAGTATTCATCATTATCTAAACCTTTTTGCTGAAATTTTTGGCATTCGATAGTGTAAATCCCGCTGCCGTGGCAATTATTAAAAGGCATTGCTGGCATATGCGTACAGTTATTAACAGAACTCCAAGACCGCAACGCCGGCTGCGGTTTTTGGCCGCCCTCTTCTTCAGCGCGTTTAGGCACAACTTTCCATGTTTTCAGCCGGGTCAACACGGGCACGCCGGGCCCTGTCGCCGTGGCATAAACACCTTTAATCGACTGCGTTTCCTCGCCAAAGGCATTACAATTTTCATCGGGCTGATACCAGACACGCACGGTAAGTGCGTCACGTTTAACGAAGGGGCCGCCCTGGGCATCGGTGTACGCAGCCCATTGACCGGCATCAGCCGCAGCATGTACGGCAGCAAACGCCTCGTCCGCACCATGAGCGCTTTGCAGATCAGCCAGGCGGCGCAGTTCGCGATAAACCGTGACGGGAGCACCGCCAATAAACTGAAACTGGCGGATGCGCCAACGGGCCGCCCAGGCCGAGACGGCCATCGCCGTTTCCTTCAGCGGCTTTCCGCTTTCATGATCCCGCTCGCCCTCGAGCGCATAGCCATCAATGTTTTTTGCTACGTATTTAGCGATATAGCCTGTCGCGCTGCCTTTTGCTGGATCCATGGCTTCCGCATGAAAACGCGCTTTGCGTGCGCGGGCGCTGTTCAGCTCATCGCTGTCCTGCTGGCAGGCATAATCACGCAGGATCTCACTTACCCGACTGACGTCCTCAGGGCGCATAAACATCAGCATGTGCCAGTGCGGTGTACCATCGTGATGAGGCTCAGCAACGCGCAGACCAAAAATACTGATGTTATTTCGATGCAGTTTGGCACGGACTCGCTGCCAGAGCGTGCAAAGATAGCGCTGCGTGTCCGCCGGGCTGGCCCCGTTCCATTTCGCATTGCGGTGGCCCGTTTGCAAGGTGGCGTGATAGCGAGAGGGGGCGGTTAAAGTATAAAACTCCGCCCGGAAGCCCATATTTTGACAAAGGGTTTCAAAGCCACGAATGCGTGTCATGAGTTCCGCACGACGAATGGCTGGATTGGCCACACTGCCGTCATATTTTTCGATCAGGCTGATGCGGTTCCCCTCCTCATCTTCCAGATCCATACTCTGCAGGAAGTCACGAGTGCATCGACGCTGTTCCCGCCATTCCGCAACCGCCATCGGGCTGGCATAAGGTGACCGCTTTTTGCTGACGTTGGCTAAGGCAATATGCAGATGTTCTCGCCAGAAGGCGCTGAGACGACGCAACTGTCCTTTCCACCATTTCTCTGCCTGCATACGCAGGATGGCGGCGGTAACATCGTCGGGACAGAAGAAGCGAGTACTGACCGTTTCCCAGAGCGGTGGCGTTTGTCCCAGCTCACGGGTGATGATAGCCGCGGTTGTGTAGAGGTGATGGACATAACGGTAATCCGTCCTCTCACTGATGCTGGCATGCAACTGCACCAGTTCTGCATGAATAAAGCTGGCAATATCGCCCGCGAGTAAATCAACATCAGCACGGGACATATCCGGCAGGCGGTTAAACCGCTTCATCAGTTCCCACAATGTGCCGGCCGCTCTGGCTGCACCTTGCGGGCACGACAGCGTTCGGGATAGTTGCGCCACGATGCCGGGACGCATGGCATGCAACTGGTAGCGCTGGTTGACTGACTCAACACGCGGTAATGTACGCTCAACAAAGGTTTTTGCTAAGTACGCATTAGCCCGGGCTGTGCCCTGTTGCTTTTCAAGTAACGCCATGCGACGCCGGACGTCCAGTTGCACCATCCTGGCCTGGGCATTAAGGGTTTTCTGCCCATGCAGCCACGCCGCAATCAGGCGATCGCGGTGTTGCTGCTGGTCATAAGTGGGATACGGGCTGGCAATCGCCAGCCGGGGGGCATTCCACGGGTAAGCAAAAGTCATCATCGCGCCTGTCCGTGGTGAAGACGTGTGCGTAACTCGCAGACTTCCTGACAGGACAGGCAGCGGGTGACACCCTGAACGGCGCGACGGCGCGCCTCGGGAATCGGTGCATCACACTCTTCACAAAACGAAGCGCTGATTGCCACGGGCCGTTGCGTGACCTGGGCAATATTGTGCGCCAGGATTTCTTCGCTGCGCTGCTGCGCGACATCAATGGTATCGGCCATCAGCGCAGCGCTCCTGATTCGTTTTCATAACGTTCAGCTTCGTTGCGCAGCAGTTCCGCAGCCTCAATGCCGTTTAATGTCTGACGCGTAATATGCGCCGCCATAACATTCAGCCGTCTGGCGACCGCCAGTGCGCAGGCTTTTCTTTCGTTATCAAGCAGTTTGTTGAGGGTAAAGGTTGTGGCGTCATTCAGTGAATGGGTTTCGCTGTTCATCATTTCTCTCCAGATTTTGGGCAAAGTCATGCCCGACGGGTTTACGTCATTGCGTTACGATTAGGTGGTTTATTCAGGCAAAAAGCAGTCCGCCGTTGAGAACTGTCGCGGCAATATCTTTCCCCAGCGCGCCAGCTTGTTCATCGCCATGATGATGCGTTCACGACGTAGCTGATCGAAACACTCGAAAGGTTTGCCAATATCTTCCTGCCTGAAACTGCCGGGCCAGTCACGATTGACCAGCGTTAAGACACAGAATTTGAAATCGTTATTTTGGTGATTGAAGTACCGCAGCGCAGGGTTACGGTTGCTGTCGCGCAGCAAACGCCAGCGCTGACGAAATTCATCAAAGGTCATCTTTTCGCTGCTGCCGTTGTCAAAACGCGCTTCAGCATGCGAAGCGGATAGCGGGCTTTTTATCTGGACGGTGCGACTCATTGTTTTCCTCCGATAAAGTTTGCATCGGGTTTGACTGACCAGTCGCCACCGTCACTGACATCATGGTGTCTGTACCTGATGACGGATTCGCGCCTGTCTCATCGCTGGCTTTTGTTAAGCATTAAGCGAAACGGTAATAAAACTGGCCTCAGTGTTAGCACGACAAGGCGTTAAACCACTTTCACTCACATCTTGCGTGCAATCGCGGCGCTTACCGACACAATCGCCCTTGTTGCCTTATCTCACCGGTGCTGACCGTTACACGCAGACAGGTGAGCGACGCGATAAGGTTCCGGCATGACGATTGTAAAAATGGGCCTCATCAGGCAAAATCTTTCGTTATCTGATAAAGCCGCCTGCTGCTGCATCAATCAAAGGCTAACTAAAACCGGAGGATACTTAGACTAAATCTAAGTGTCAATGAAAATGAGCGTTTATACTAATTTCAAATTTCCGAACTCGAGCGCTGAAGCTCTGGATCGCGTTGTCGATGCCTATGGCTTTACCATGAAAATGCAGCTTGCAGATCACCTTGGAATTGCCGCAAGCAGCCTGTCTGCACGCTATAAACGTGATGTTTTTCCGTCAGATATCGTTTTGCAGTGCGTTATGGAAACGGGGGCGGACTTGCAATGGTTGATTACGGGTAAAGGAAGTAAGTTCTCAGAAAGCAAACCTGACACACCGACACTGATTAGAAAAAAACTAATCAGCGGAAAAATCGAGGATGCGGGTTATGTGATGCTGGATAAAGCCTTATATGCGCCCCTGAAGCAGGAACCGCGCAACGCTTTTTTACTGTTGGCCGAAACCACGCAATACATCATCGATACTGACTTCGAAGATATGCATGACGGCGTCTGGTTGGTCGAAATCGAAGGCACAGCCAGCGTCAGAACGCTGACGCGTATTCCGGTCAGGAAAGTCCACGTCAGCGGGATTGGCGTGGCCTTTGATTGTGGGATTGATGACATCAAACTGATTGGCCGGGTTGTTCTGACCATTCAGTGACAGGCCCGATTGCCTGGCGACGCGGGGATGTCCTGTCGTGAGGCTGGGCAAGCCAGACTCTGTGATATAAAAAAGGGGCGTTACCGCCCCTGCTAAGCGATCAAACCTGAAATGCTTCAACCATGCCGCGTAAGGCGTGCGCCTGCTCTGACAGGGAGTGCGAGGCGGATGAGGATTCTTCAACCAGCGCCGCGTTATTCTGGGTGACCCCATCCATCTGACTGACGGCAACACTGACCTGCGAGATCCCCTGCATCTGCTCTGACGAAGCCATTGATATTTCATCCATCGCGCCCGCCAGTGCATTGACCATGCCAACGACCTTCAGAATACTTTCTCCGGTCCCGGCGGCGACATGAACGCCGCTATCCACCTGTTCCACCGCATGTTCAATCAGTTCCTTGATCTCTTTTGCGGCAGTGGCGCTACGCTGTGCCAGGATTCTGACCTCGCCAGCGACGACGGCAAAACCGCGCCCACCCTCGCCCGCCCGCGCTGCCTCAACCGCCGCATTTAACGCCAGGATATTGGTCTGAAACGCAATACTTTCAATCACGCCTGTGATGTCGCGTACTTTTGTCGCGCTCAGGGCGATGTCATTCATGGTATGAGACATGCGCTGGACTTCGGACTCGCCGCTGCGCGCCAGGGTTGCAGCCTCGCGGGCAACGGTAGCCGTATGTTGTGCACTGGCCGTATTGCTCTTCACCGTGGCGGTGAGCTGTTCCATACTGGCCGCCGTTTCCTGTAGGGCGGCAGCCTGCTGTTCTGTACGTGATGACAGCTCAGTATTGCCCTGAGCGATTTCATCGGATGCCGAGGCGACCGATCCGGCGGTCTCTTTGATTTGGCTAACCAGACGACGCAAACTGGTCTGCATATTCGCCAGAGAGGCGAGCAGACTGGTTGAATCGTTGGCACGCAAGGTGACCGGTGCGGTTAAATTGCCGCCGGCAATCGCCGCAGATAATGCCTGCGCCTGAGCAGGTTCACCCCCGAGCTGACGCATCAGCACGCGTATAATCATATACCCCGCTGCGACGGAAACGACCACCGACAGAGAGGCAAGAATCAACAGAATCAGCGTGGCCCGGCGCACATTTTGACTGGTGATTTCAACGGACTTTTCACTGTCTTCCATTTGCAGCCTGGTCATCTCTTTCAGCGACTCAAGTAATTGCCCTTGCAATGGCCGAACCGTTTTTATCAGATAAGACGTCGCGTCCTGCTGCTTGTTTTGTAAGCCAAGCTGGCCGGCATGTTCCAGCGCCGCCAGCACCGGGCCCTCGCTACTTACTATCTTATCAAAGGCCTCTCTGGCCTTTGGCGTTGAATCTCTGGCAACCATTGCAGCCAGACGCTCACGGTTCTCTATATAGCTCGCTTTTTGCGTGACAATACGTTGCCACTCTCGCTGCATTTGGTCGGGATCCGTAATCAGGGCAAGGTTACGCACAATGACGGCCATGTCACGTAACCCACCGTACATGTCCATCCCCACACGGTATTTCTTCATTTTGACATTTACGGCTTCATCCATGCCGTTACGAGCATTATTCATACCGGTATAGGCCACTGAGGTGCAGATAATAAACAGCGTAATTAAAAGGCCGAAACTCATCGTCAGGCGCGTTGAAATTTTCATTATGGACTCCCTGCTTATGGTGAAAAACAGGTATCGGTTAAAAAAGTAAAATCCACAGTAAAAATTAAGAGCCCCGTAATAAAAAAATAATAAGCAATTGATAATTATGGTTTTTTAATAAAAACAAAAATAATTTGACGAATATTAAATCTTAAACTAAACGAGAAGAATTTAATTTAGAAAAAGAGAATAAAACATTGTATTGGTTACTTTCTGGCGATAAGAAAAAAATATTCAATCGTGGTTAACAGGGAACACTCACCGTTTGCCGCTGCGGCGTCAGAGCGTGCACCACTTCTTCACTGTAAACAGTGCTTAAGCGCAGGAAAACACGCAGGCGATGACGCACGCAGCGACACAAAACGCGTCACAGGGATTGCAACACAACCCTCAGCTTCGGAAGCGTCTTGCGGGAGTAAGCGGAATGTATGTTTAACCGGTCCTGAGCACGTGGCGATACTCATCGTAAGTCATATGACTTTAATTATCTGACCAGAATATTACCCGGTAAAAGCCCCTGGAAGACTTTATTGTTGGCTAAAAAAATAAGGACCGCCATTATCGTCACCCCTCAGGATAACTTTAATTTTTTTTTCATTCTTTGGGATCGAGGCTGCTTTTTTATAACAAGCATCCCATATATACCTATTTATAATTAGATGAAAATTAAAAAAGAAAAATAATTTGGCTTAGCCACATTGAAAAGAAAATTTAGTGAATCTTTAACATGATAAACAGAAGAATGCACTCTATACTGTCTTTCACTGTGAAAAATGGGCCTCGCCCTGCCGTTAAATCAAACAGATCGTTGATAATAAGCGAAAAATTTCCATTCTATTACAGTAAAAACATAACATAATTATATTTTGATGATTTTATCAAAAGACACCACTCCACCTGGACCGCAAGTAATGAAAAACATTCTCGACAAACTCGGCCTGCCGACAAAATTTCTTATCCTCGGTATTTTTGCTCTGGTTTTATTTATATTACCTACCTATCTATTTATTCAGACGGGTAATGAAGCGATTAACGTAAAAACACAAGAGTTACAGGGCGTACCGATCGAAAAAGATATCCTGACATTACTTAACCTGATACAGCGCCATCGTGCGGAAAGTGCCATCGCTATTTCCCAAAATAAGCTGGATAACGCGCCACGCGTAGCGCTGGCTTCTCAGATCGATGCAATGTATGAAAAAATAGCCTCTGAATTGCGTCAATATGATGCCAGCGCACAACCCACTCAGCGTTTTTTAAATGTTCAGACCGCATGGTCACAGCTACAACAGGACGTGTTAACGGGGAAGTTAACGCTGTCGAGCAGCCTGACGCATCATGCCCAACTCATTCAAAACCTGCTGGACACGAATCAAGACATTCTTGATTTGTATAGTCTCTCTTTAGATGCCGACCTGAATACTTATCAGCTTATCATGAGTATTTATGGCCGCCTGCCAGAGCTGACCGAAACGCTCGGGCGCATCCGGGCAAGTGGTACGTCCATCATTGCGGCGGGGGATAAAGCTGACGAATCCTATCGTGGCGTCATGGAATATCAACTTGAAGGCGGCCGAAATGCACTGGAAAAATTCAGTAATGTACTGAATAAAGCCTTTACCGTGGAGCCAGGACTGAAAACTGACTTTGCCGCGCAGGCGCAGGACGCCTATCAACGTTCGGCCAGCGTACTTAAGATGGCGGAAAACGTCTTTATCACGAAAACCGTGCAGATTACGCCTCTGGACTACGTAAAAGACTTTACCCAGGCGATTAACGCCTATAACGATCTTGGCACAAAACTCAGCCAGCAACTGGCAATTACGCTCAACGATCAAATCGATCAACGTCGTCATTCGCAGTATATCCTGCTGGCCGCATTACTGGTGTTAGCACTCATAGCAGTCTTTGTGGCGTTTATGATTAGTCGTTCGGTCACGCGCCCTGTAAAAGAGGCGGTGGCAGTGGCCAGTAAAGTTGCAGCGGGTGATCTAACCACCGTAATAACGGTCTCGGGCAATAATGAGATCGCCGAACTGCTGAATGCCCTGGCGCAGATGCAGCTACGTCTTTCGCTGTTAGTGACCAGTATTAAAAATAACGCGTCAACCATTGCCAACTCGTCGGAAGAAATTGCGATGGGTAATAACGACCTCTCATCGCGTACGGAGGAACAGGCCGCCTCGCTGGCTGAAACCGCCGCCAGTATGGAGCAACTGTCGTCCATTATTAAACAGAATGCCGATAACACACGTTACGCCTCCGATATGGCCGTATCGGCGACTAATGCGGCCTTAATGAGTGGTGATGCGATGAACGCTGTCATGGCGACAATGCAGAAGATTCGTGGCAGCTCAAGCCAGATTGAGGAAATCACCGCCGTCATTGACAGCATCGCCTTTCAGACCAATATACTGGCGCTTAACGCCGCCGTTGAAGCGGCTCGCGCCGGCGAACTGGGTAAAGGATTTGCCGTAGTAGCGGCCGAAGTGCGCGCACTGGCGCAGCGCTCAGCCGGTGCCGCGAAAGAGATTAAAGGTCTCATAGAGCAATCTGTCGTTCAGTCGAATGAAGGCTTAACGCTGGCGCAGGATGCGGGCAGCAAAGTTAAGCAGAGCGTAGAGGCCATAGAGCAAACCTCTCAGCTGATTCGCGATATCTCATCATCGTCTGAAGAGCAGAGCAGCGGCGTAAGCCAGATTAATATTGCCGTTAACCAGATGGATCAGGTGACACAGCAAAATGCAGTACTGGTTGAGCAGTCGGCGTCATCCGCAGATGAACTGGCAAAACGGGCCAGTGATTTGCGCGACATGGTTTCTGTGTTTCGTACAGCCTGACCGCCTGCTCAGTTAACCGGCGATGCAGCAGCATGACCGCCAGAGCCCGGCACTGCCCGGGCTCTTTCTTTGGCAAAGATGAAAAATACGTCAATGTACAATTGAATGATTGCTCAAAGAAACTTATTCTGTTGCCCGCAAAAAAAAAGCCAGTAAAGGTTTTCGGTGCCATTGCAGTGCCGCCTGCACATCCGTGCAGTCTCATTTTGATGCTGAGCAAACCCCCACTGGAAAAACCTGTGCTAATCTTTCGGTCTCAGAACCGCCTTCCGGGGAGTATATGAATAACGTTTTTGACGAAAAAATGACGGACATCATCATCGGAGAGATGGTGACGCAGCTACTGAATGAGGATGCGGCAATTTCCTGGCGCCTTCTCCTTGAGCGGCTGCAACAGCTTCTGGATACCGAAAGTGATGAGGTACGCATTCGCGCAGCATTGCGGGCCATTGAAGAAATCCGTGCGGAGATGATTTCTCGTCCGGCTGAATCGCAAACGACAGAACTCGGTGATCTCAGTATCCATCACCTTCATTAAGTCGCTGCCAGGCAGCGGCTTACCCTACTTTCTGAAAAACGCTTTGCACGAGTAAGCGCCTTGAAAGGTATTCACATAACCGACGCGCTGATTAATAAAGGCACGTTTTCGCTGACGGAGGTCGAATGAGTGATGACACCGCCATGCAAGACATCTATACCATTATTGGTACGATAGTTGCGCGTTTGCTTAAACCCGATGGCGAGCTCCATCTTCAGGATATTGTCAGTTCACTGCATAATTACAGTGAACAGAGCACAGAGCAGCTTGAAAAGAAAGCGTGTCAGGAAGCGATACGTCTGCTTTCCCGACAGTTTCATTAAGATGATGAAGCACCGGACTAGCGGTGGCACCAATACCGCTTTATCAGTACAGGGCGATGCGCTTTTATTCCATGACAGATTCAGCGAGACCGCGCAGGCTGTATCTTACGCATCGTCCCTGGAGGATGTTCGCCCCACAACAATTTCCAGGCAATGGCGTAACACGGCCAACTCGGTGCTATCTTCCGTGCATTCCAGTTCGGCAATCAGACGTATGATGATGGCCTTACTGGTCACCTTTTGTCCCTGAATGACGATGTCACGAATCACCGCATCCAGCACTGCATTTTCAGCCTGAAGTGTGTCACCCGCACGGCGAAAGAGATGCAGTATTTCTGCTTCTGTCGTGTTTTGCTCAATGTCGATAGTATTCGGCATGATGATCTTCTTAATCTGTATCTGTGAAGGTAAGTGACGTCATACTGACTGTTCAGTGCTGCAATCCTGCGTGCATACCAGCAACCGCTGCGTTTTTACCCTGCATGCATCGCCCTGAAGGCCGCCCAGACTTAGTGCTTACGACTGTTGTCCGGAATGCTCTGACCAAATGCCAGTACGGTGGCATCAATCGGGTCACGTGCGGAGGCAAACTCGTTGCGAACTTCCGTGAGCGCCATTTCAATAGCCTCGTGCCGCTCGTCGTGAGTTTCATCCCGGAGCATGATCTTAAGTCTGTTTGCCAGTGTCGCACCACTGATGGTGTCATTGCTGTCAAGCAACGCGGTAATCGCCTCGCCCATGACAATTTCAATAAGTTTCTCTTGTTTATCTTTTTGCATACCCGCATTCCTGATGACATTGTGCCCCTGTAACCGGGCAAACCAGCCTCAAATGCTCAGGCCTCTGGTGACCTGCTTATTTGACCAATCAGATTACTGCTGCGGGACGTGAATGCACGTGTGCGTCGCAGCGTTCAGCGGTCAAAAAGCATACTGATCAGTTTCTGATAATGTTGCTCTTCAAGCGGACTGGCCGACTGACTCAGTCGACGAATCAGCGCGCTACAAATGGCCTTACGGTTAAGGCTTTTGCCTGCATGAAGGATCTCCACGATGACCTGACCCAGCGTCGCTTTTTCGGAAGGGAGCGTGTCGTTGCCAAAGTAACGGGCAATATCGTGAACCGTATTGGACGTATTTTCGTTCTGACGCATCATGAATCTCCCAAATGAGAAATAGTATAAACGTTAGTCAACGCAATGTTCACTAAACTTATACATCATCTGGAAAATTGTACAGGAATTCTCTTAACTGGCTGGCAGGGTTATTGTGCATAAAGTGCTATATCATACTTAACAGTCACTTGCGTAAATATCAGAAAGCTAACCGTCTTACAGCGTTGCGATTACACCACAGGGCAGAGGCGAGGCGGTAAAGCAGAGGCAGAGAGGTCATTGATTACCTTTTCTTGACTAACTTGCCAACGTTTGGCTATGCACGGTCGTCATCCTCTTCCGGATTAAGACGAATAACATTTTCATCTGTTTTTCCTTCCTGACTGGCTGTCATTAACCAGCGCAGGCCGGAATCCCTCCTGACGGGTGAAGGTCTGAACTGCTTTAGCCAGCGTCGCGCCGAGAAAATGTCGGCTAATCTGTTATCACAGGTTTCTGACTCGGCCATCATATTGAGCTCCGCAATGAGTGTATCAATACTAATTTCTTTCTCACCGAGGGCAAGATTGACCACCGCTTCGCCAAGAATGACATGACTTTTCTCATCGTCGTGAAATAACACTTTACGTTCCTCAATCGGGCAATTAATCACTATTGTTTTTCACATTCTAGTAATAATCAAACAGATGACAAAAGCCTTTTTCTGCCGAAAGAATAGTAGCCTGAAGTGATAAAAATGATACTTTTGAAATGCCTGTTTTAACTTAATGAATTGCAATAAATTTATTAAATTCCTGGCCTGAATGCTGTCTGATAAAGACTATTCTGAATATATCTACAGTACGCCTGACAACACCTGCAGGCCTTGCCAGGCCTGGCCCGGCGTTATGCGTGTATTTTCAAAGGCACGTAAAGACAGATATCCGTCAACGTCGAGATATTATCGTTCAGCATTTTGTAAGAGCAGTATTAATATTTTTTGTTGTGGCGCTGATGGTTATACTTCCTGGCGACTGTTTACGCCCCATGAATAAAACCCTGCTAATGATGGTGTTATTCTCTTCGGTAATGCTTCGCACTAAAACGTTATTATTAACGTGCGCCATGTCTGTGCCTGTTCATTTAGCGGCGTTTATGCTCTTATCACAGACTGAAATATTCACGCACAATGGGAAGCCAGTCGCCGCTGTCAGCCAGCTCTGAAGCGCCAGTGCCCGCCTTACATATCGCCGCTTTACCCTGCCAGATCTAAGCCAGACGGCTGGCAACCTTTCTTTCGCCAGTAATCGGTAATACTGCTGTACAGCGGCCCCCAGGATCGGTTAACTTGCGCACAAATACTCCTACTCAGCTTCAAGGAACACTATGCGCCAGGACGGTTTGCCGCCCTCAGGAAAAACCAGCAACCTGGCCCATTATTTCAGCCAGATTGATCACCCACATCAACTTGAAACACTTGGCAGGATCGCAGTCGAAATTCTTCGGGAAAATAAGCCTGTGAGTCGACGCATCATCTGTCTGAAGCTGATTGGTTGTCTTGAAACGGCAACGAATGAGGACGATGCGTCACATTATCGTGAACTTCTGACGCTGCTCTTCAGGCAATAAACGTTACACGCGCCTGCTTACCTGCCTCTCGACTCACCATTACCACGCTGACGTTAATGCCCTTCCCTCTCTTACTCTGTCCTCTGTCGTTATGCACAGAAAACGGGCTGTCGTCAGCGCTGGCCTGCAGGCAGGTTTTACGGCCTTCCCTGACGCGTTGAACGTGCAACAGAGAGGCAAGGCGCTGTTTAAAGTGCAAAAAAATGCCCGAACCTCGTTAAAGGGCCGGGCCGGAGTTCTCAGGGAAATCCTAAATGACTTCCAAACAGCGTTATTACACTAGTTCACGCTTTGGATTGTCGCCACCCGGGATCAAACAAATTTTCTCTATACCTGAAATGCCTCTCTCTTTTTTTGCGGATAAATGCCCTCAGACCGCTTAAAACCTGCGTCGCGTCACGTTTTCACAAACGTGTCATCGGTTCGCTCAATCTTCCTGGCACAGGGCCGTTAATCTTAGTGTGAGTTGATTATCACAATGATTGTCCTGACAAACGTTGCTCACTTCGGCACCCTCGCGGTGCCGTTTTTTCTGCCTCATCGGTCAGGACAGCGTCATCTTCGTTAACGCTCAGGACCCTGAGCGTTAACGCCGGAAGAACAGCAAATCAGGGTTGGGGGCAATTGAGCGGCGTAACATAAAGCTTTTCGAAGCGAGGCGCGCTGACGGGTGCCCCCATCTGTTTGCCCTGTAAAATGTCACATGCCGCAGCACAAATGAATTCATGCTGTGCACGGTTCTCAATGCCTTCAGCCGCGACCGTGATGCCCATATTTTTGCCTAACGAAGCAATCGCGTTAAACAGCAGTCGGGCTTTGTTGCTCTGCTCAAGTTGGCCCGTCAGCGATTTATCTATCTTGAGACCGGCAACAAAGCGATGCTGCAACAGGCTGAGCGAGGCCAGGCTGCGACCAAAATGGTCGATGATAAATAACGCCCCCGTATTTTTAACCGCATCCAGAACCTGTAATTTTGTCTCATCGGCATCGGTAAGCAGCGGTTCATCGATTTCCAGTTCGATAAAGCCTGCATCTTCCCCGGCACAGTGACGGATAACATCGGCCAGGCCCGTTTCCAGCAACTGACGTGGGAACAGATTAATACTGACACGCAAGGCCGCGTGTTGACGCCGCCACTGCTTAATTTGACTGACAGCGGACTGAATGATCCACTCCCCAAGTTTGACTGACAGCGGACTTTTAATCAGCATATCAATAAACTCAGCGGGAAAAAGGATGCCACGCGCGGGATGCATCCAGCGCACCAGTGCTTCGCAGCCGATCAATGTCCCATCGGCCCCATTAAAACGCGGCTGGTAATGCAGAACGAACTGATGCTGACGTACCGCAGCTTCCAGTTCACGCTCAAAACGGCGTCGTCCCTGTTCCGCCTCACGAAATTCAGGCTGAAAGAGAACAGACTGGCCTTTCCCGCGCGCTTTGGCGCGGTACAGCGCTAAATCGGCGGCTGACATGACCGATGACGTGTCGGTGCCATGTAAGGGAAAACAGGCCACACCGGTGCTGGCTCCCACCGTCAGCACCGATCCCATGTAATCAAATGGCATCTGGATGGCCGCAGTGAGTATGTGCGCTATCCCCATGGCCTCATCGCAACCATTGGGTAGCAGGACAATAAACTCATCGCCGCCAAGTCGGGCTGCCGCAATCGCATGGGTACAAACCGCGCGAATCTGCTCAGCCACATGGCACAGCAAGGCATCGCCTGCGGCATGGCCTAGTGTATCGTTCACCTCTTTAAAACTGTCTAAATCCGTCATCAGCAAGGTATAAGGTACGCCGGATTCCGTCAGCTTACTGAGTTGGGTCATAAACGCACTGCGGCTGGCAAGACGCGTCAGCATATCCAGTGACGCCAGCTCACACAGTCGCGCCTCGCTTTCATAACGCAGCGTAACATCACGGATAATCATGCCAACATAGCGTTCCTCCCCTTCGCGCCAGCCCGAGAAAGAAACTTCTGCCGGAAACTCTTCACCGTTGCAGCGTTTCCCCCAAATCTGCAGAGTACGAGGGACTGCGATCGCGTCATCGTCATGCTCAAGCCGATCAAGTTCGTTGCGGTAGTCGGTCTGGCAGCGTTCCGGGATCAGTCCGGCGACATATTTTCCCATCATTTCGCTGGCGTCATAGCCAAACATGTTGGTCGCGGCAGGGTTCCAGAATGTAATCCCGCGATTCAGATCGGTACAAATAATGGCATCAGGCGAGGTGACCGATATGGCTTCAAGCCGCTGCTGACTGGCATGGCGCAGCACCTCCATACGATGAACCTCCATGCGGTCCATCACCAGCGCAGCCAGATCGGTCAGGTTCTGACGATCCGTTGGGCTCATTGCAGGGCGGGGATGATTGTCGGTCAGACATAATGTCCCAATTCTGTGCCCGTCGGGCGTAATCAGCGGGACGCCAGCATAGAATCGAATATAGGGATAACCCAGCACCAGCGGGCTGTTACAGAAGCGGGGATCGTTGAGCGCGTCAGGCACACAAAGAATCGAGTCACTCTCAAGCGTATGATGGCAGAACGCCACGCTCCGCGAGGTTTCAGTAATCTGCAGACCATAGCGAGACTTGAAAAACTGGCGTTTTTCATCAATCAGCGACACAAACGCCACCGGCACGCTAAACAGTCGCGCGGCCAGAATCGTCAGGCGATCGAACGCTTCATTCGGCGGCGTGTCCATCAGGTGATACTGGGCCAGCGCACGCAAGCGCGCTTCTTCAGCGCCGTTTTCGGTTGAGTGCTTCAGAGTATGTCCTCCTGAGGTCGTATACTGTGGCCGGGCATCTCACAGTAAAAAGAGGACGCCTGCAATCAGACAGAACCAGGTAAACGTTATCTGCCAACCTGAAACCGCAACAAAGGCCCGCCTGTACAGCAAAAATCCCAATCTCAGTCATCTGCTCTGATCACGGGATCGCCTTTAACTTCGACCCCGTTTTTACTGTTATCGTCCTCTCAGAGATGAACTTCATAGTCTGAGGCTGCTTATCTGTGTAAAACGGTAAAAATCGCTATTTTTTGGACTGTGGCACCAGTTCATAATAGGGATGCTTGCCTGCTAACAGCAGCAGCAATTCATACTCGCCCTGACTCAGTAACGCGACTTTCGCCGTGGCTTCTTTTGTCTGCCAGGCGCGTAAGCTGAGATCAAAGCGTTCGGCTGCGCCCTCCTGTGACAGACCTGCCGCAATACGCAACTCCCGGACGTTATTCTGGACGGGCACGGGCCGTCGGACGATTGAATTTCCCAAACCAGGCTCCCTGTTGTTGACTTAGGGTAACAGTGCCTTAGCGCAGCCCGTATCGGTTCTCTCACACGGTCATCAGCCACCGCCGCAGCACACATTTCATAAGAATACTTAATCTTAACAGGGGAAATGTCAATCGAGGGAAGGCCGTTCTGGCAGGAATTTTATGGGCCCGAATCTATGCTTTGATCAACTTATATCACTTTCCCTTAAGCGAAACGGCATGACTTTTAAAAAAACCAATAATTTGAGTTTATTTCGTAACGTAAGATGTAAGGAAATATAAATTTAAAACAGGGCGTTCAACAATAAATTCCCCCGCCATAAGGCGGGGGCATGAAAACCACAGTGGTTATTTTCAATTGAAAAACAGACCACCGGCTGGCTTATATATCTTTATTTACCAAACGCAATCCAGGCCGCATCATCTTTTGTCGCCACAGAGACCGAAGGACGAAGAGGTTGCGTGGCCTTATGGCTGGCTGAACGGACAACAGACGAGGTTGTCACGGGCAGTGTAAACCGTGTAATGACGCTGGTCAGTGTCTCAGTCTGGCTGCTCATACTTTCCGCAGAGGCTGAGATAGTCTGCACCAGACTGCTGTTTTGCTGCGTAACCCGGTCAATTTCCGCTACGGCGAGTGTGACCTGAGAAATACCTTTACTCTGTTCTTCGGAAGCCAGAGCAATCTGACCAATCAGGTCGTTCACGCTGCCGACGTTACGTAACACCTCTTCCATCGTGCTGCCCGCCGTGTTGGCCGCATCACGTCCTTGACTGATACCGGCGACCGTATCCGCAATTAATCCTTCAATCTCTTTCGCCGCTTCGGCACTGCGTTGCGCCAGAGATCGTACTTCGCTGGCCACTACAGCAAAACCGCGCCCCTGCTCTCCGGCGCGCGCCGCCTCGACGGCGGCATTGAGCGCCAGAATATTGGTCTGGAACGCAATACCATTGATGGTAGCCGTAAACTGACGTATTTTTTCTGCGCCAACAGACAGGCCTTCCATCGCGCCAACCACCGTTTTCACCAGTTGTTCGCCCTGCTGAGTGGTTTGCGCAGTGATGCCTGACAGCGCGCGCGCTTCACGGCTGTTTTCTGCGTTATAGCGCACGGTCGCGGTTAACTGCTCCATGCTGGCCGCCGTTTCTTCCAGCGCGGCTGCCTGAGTCGCCGTCCTGTTCGACAGATCGGCATTGCCTTTAGCGATATCGCTGGCCTCATCCCGTAACACGGATGCATTGTCGCGAATCGCCAGAACGGTCTTCAGCAAACTTTGTTGCATTTCTTTAAGTAACGGCACCATTTGCCCGACACAATTCCGACCAAGATCTTCGGGTTCCTGGGTCAGATCGCCGTCAGCAATGATGCGGAAGTGATCACGCAGTTTTGCTACGGGGCGAACAAGATGGACAACCAGATAGCGGTCACAAAAGAAAAGCAGCCCCGTGACCGCAGCCAACGTAATCAAAAAGAGTTCTACCAGTCTCTGATGCTCTACGCTCAGCGGCGCGTTATTGCTGGAAATCTGCTGCGTCAGAGCACGGAGTCTTTCCTGCGCAGCCGCAGGATAATCCTGTGGCGCGCTGGTCAGCGCGGCACGGTAGCGCTGCCACTCATCACCCGCAGGCACGTCTGCCGCCAGCGCAGCACGATTCGCTGTCGCATTCTCCTGCATCTGCAAACTGGCACGATTAAGGAAAATAAGCTGTTCTGTCAAGCTGTTACTGCGTGTAACTTCCCGATTAATGTCTTTGAGAATCACCGAACCATAGGCACCCGCAAGCGCAATGACGATCACGGCGATAATGAGTATCCATAAGACGACACGTCTTATCGTAAAATTTTTTAGAATATTCATAGTATTTCCCCGGTGTGGCTGTGTAAAAACGTCAATAAAAATATTCATGCCTAATAGTTGCGGGCAAAACAATAGCGCGCTACTCTTTATAAAAATAATTGTGGCAGTGTTAATGAAAAAATAAAACGTAAAAATTGATTAAATGTGTGCATCGTTCATAACTAAGATATTTATTAAAGAAAATAAAAAGAGACATAAACCCAGAACACGCCTATTATTTAGTGAAAATAAAATTATTTCCTGTTTTTCCTTTCGCGCCCTTTGGCCAGCGTTGCGGTGCTTCTATCCGACACTTTTTCTTTTTAATTTCGCGCCGTTATCAGTACGGAGCGGAGGACACACATGCTTATGAGTCTCGACGGCGATCCTGAACGCCGCATCCGTGCCCTTGAGGCACTTCGTCATCCTGATGAAAGTCGGGATGACATACTGAGAAAATTTGTCAGACTGGCCAGTCAGGCACTGAACATTCCCGGCAGTTTTATTTCTATCATTGATGATGAGTTTCAGTATGTGCGTGCCTCACACAATTTTAAGCTGGAACGTTCATCCCGGGAGGATTCACTTTGTCGCTATGCGGTAGATGGTGACACCGCCGTCGTCGTGCCTGATACCTATCTCGACAGCCGCTTTGCGGCCCATCCCCTGATCGTTGGGGCGCCCTTTATTCGGTTTTATGCGGGCGTCCCACTGAAAAACCGTGATGGCATAAACCTGGGTACGCTGTGCGTCACGGATGTTCAACCGCACCCCTTCAGCGCCTCACAAATTACGACGCTTCAGTTACTGTCATCATTAGTGATGTCGTTTCTGGAGGCCTGGCATTCTGCGGGCTTTGTCGACCCGGTGACAGGGCTGCCCAACCGCCAGCGCCTGATTCGTGACATGCATTATTTATCGGCAGCAGGCGACACAACCTTACGCCGCCTGGTCCTGATTGACTGTATTGATATGCCGCGCGCCTATGAACTGGCCCGGTCGATGGGCATGGGGCCCGTTGAAAGCCTGCTCAAGGATGTCGCTACCCTTTTGCCCCTTCGGCTGCGTCCTGCGGCCAGTGACATTATTTATACTGTTGCCACCGGGCGTTTTGCGGTGCTGACGCGTGCGGACAGCCGCATCAGTGCGCACTGGGTCGCCTGTCAGATGGAAGGCATCAGCGCCGACCTGGGTGAAGGCCTGTCAGTGGGGCTCAGCACCCACACCGGCGAGGTCGATTTCGTCTCCGGTATTTTCCCGCCCCATGAAACCCTGCGCCAGGCGGTCAGCGCCTTGCACGAGGCCATTGGGCGCGGTTTACCCTCTTTACGCTTTAGTGAAGCCACGGATATCAGACGTACGCAGGATTTCACGTTAATCAACGATCTGGCGCGCGCGCTGCGCGAAGATGTGGGCCTTTATCTGGTTTATCAGCCTAAAATTTGCCTGCAAAGCGGTAAACCCATCGGGCTTGAAGCCCTGATTCGATGGCATCATCCTGAACGAGGCGAACTCTCACCGGCCACTTTCATCCCGCTTGCTGAGCAGACCGAAACCCTTACTGCCCTGACATCATGGGTGATTGACAACGTTATCGCCCGCCTGAAGCGCCTGCGCAACAGCTGTATCCAGTTGCCTGTTACGATTAATGTGAGTGAGCGCGATTTCTCGCTTGACGGTTTTGCGGATAGTCTGGAAGAGAAAATGCTTAAGGCAAAACTCCCCACCTCCCTGCTGGGAATCGAGTGTCTGGAAACGGAGCGCATTGTTGAGAGCCCCTCGTCCATGCGGGGGCTTGAGATGCTGAAACTGCGCGGCTTTGGCATTTCTCTTGATGATTTTGGTACCGGCTACAGCAATATCAGTTATCTGCGCCGGATGCCGCTGGATGTGATCAAGCTGGACCGTTCGCTAATTAGTGAGCTTTCATCCGATATGGCCTCACGCATTATTGCTCGTAATATTATTACCATGCTGAAAGAGCTGGATTATGTGGTACTGGCCGAAGGCGTGGAATGTGTCGATACCGTGGAAGCGTTAACGGAATATGGCTGCGATCAGGCCCAGGGTTTTTTCTATTCCCGTCCCCTGGCAGACAGCGAACTGGACCACTGGCTGCACTGGAAACTCCGCGAAATGTGTTAAGACGCCGTTGGGTTCACGTCCACGGCGTTACCTGGCAGGATAGCGAGAAATGTTCCCCTCATGGTTCACCATGACGCAGTTACGGCCTTCGTCTTTCGCCGCGTACAACGCTTCATCTGCCCGCCTGAGTAGTGAGGCGTCGTCGCCCAAACCGTTTAAGGTAGCGACGCCGAGGGAAACCGTCATGCTGTTGATAAACGGGAACACCGTATGACTGACGGCCTCACGGATGCGTTCTGCCATTGCGGCCGCGTCGCCCATAGAGGTGCCCGGCAGCAGCAGCACAAACTCTTCGCCGCCGAACCGGCTGATTACATCCAGCGTACGGCAGCGCTTTCTTAACAAACCCGCCAGGCTCACCAGGACTTTGTCGCCAGCATCGTGTCCATAGCGATCGTTGATGATTTTAAAGTGATCGATATCGATGGCAATCGCACTCTGCACAGGCTCCTCGCGGTGCTGAGCCGCCTGTGCATAGAAACCGCGACGGTTATTTAATCCGGTCAGCGGATCGGTCATGGCTTTATCGTTCAGGTCCGCAACATGCCCTGCGACCGCACGCCGGTGATGCTGAACCGCTTCTCTTAATCTGTCAGCTTCGTTGTACCAGGTGTTAACGGATGACAGCGGATCCGGGCTGGCCTCACTTCCCCCGTCACGCACCATGCCTGCCAGTTTTTCCAGCGGATAAGAGATGCGGGACGCCAGAAAGGCCATGCAGGTTGCAGTCAGGACGATGATGATCAGAATAAACCAGAAGGCATTTCTGGCCGTATGCATCATCAGGCCATTTACCGTTTCTGAGGTACCGGACATAAAGATATTCCAGTCCGTTTTTTGCAGGCTGGCGTAACCGATAAGGTACTTTTTGCCCGCGTCCTGAATCATAAACTGGCCGCTCATCGTGGCCGCCAGGCGTTTCTGTAACGGCTGACTTAACGCCATGCGCGTCCCGACACGCGTCGGATCCTGACTGAAAATAATCGTGCCATCATCACTGACAATACTGACCGATGTGCCATCACCGTAATAATGCTGGCTCAGGATGTCACTCAACATACTCTGTTTTTTCAGGTAAATCGTTCCCCCAATAAAGCCGAGATAATGACCGTCATGCGCAAACAGGGGATGCGAGATAAAGACCACATAGTTGCCCGAGGGTGAGATAAAAGGCGAAGAAATAAACGGTTTTTGTAGCTTATTCGCCTGTTCCGTTTCAGCGGTGTCCACCTTAACACCCAGCAGAGACAGGCTTTCAGGCGAGATGGAGGCGATAATGGAATGGTTATCCAGCACGACTACCGAGTTGAAAAAACCTGACTGTTGTAACAGGCGCGTAGTTTCGCGATGTAACAGCTGAACGTTATTCAGGTCAGCGATCTGACCGGCGCTCCAGGCCAGTTCACGTTGGGCAATGGCAAGATAGTGATCGGTGGTGTCGGCCAGCTTACGGGCATAGGCAATATTGCTGTCCAGCAGCGACTCTTCAATATTACTTTTTTGAAAAAGAAACAGCGCGCCCAGCAGCAAGCCGGAAGTCACAATGACACTTCCTATCGATAACGCGGTGAGTAACGTTCGAAGATGGATTTTTCTGCGATACATAACGGGATGTGCTGAGAATAAATTATGCAGATAGTAAACGCTAATCAGCCAGACAAAGGGCAGAATAAACGTCACTTTTGTTCTCTACAGTACTGAATGAGTGGCAGAATTCATCCGCAGGCAACAAGCGACACTTTTTTACCTGTGTGCAGATTCTCACCGTGTTGAGGCGTCATCTGAGCTGGCATCAATCATAGTGGCCCCGCACGCAATACCGCTATAAGAGTAGTTAATTATTTTGCCTTAAACAAAATAATCCAGTTATTCGATGGCAGATTCTTTCTTAAATATACGTCAGTTCGTTAACCCCGTGTTGAGGAGTACGCTGAAAGAAATTCAGGCGCTACTCCTTGCGAAGTAATGAAGCGTCGCAAGCGGTCTGAATCGCGTGTCTTCCCCCTTTCTCTCCAACCTTGCCCGGCGTACTGATCACGACGCACAACAGAAGGCGCTCTCGTTCGTTCGGCTGTTTTTTATGACAATGCGCATGCTATGGTAGTGATTTGCGTTTATGTGGATACCTTTGATGAAAAAACAGCGGGTTGGCATCGTCTTTGGCGGGAAATCTTCAGAACATGAAGTGTCGTTGCAGTCAGCAAAAAATATCGTTGATGCCATTGATAAGACCCGGTTTGAGGTCGTGCTACTGGGTATCGACAAACAAGGGCAATGGCACCTCAATGACGCCTCCAGCTTCCTGCTGAATGCAGAAAATCCGTCACTGATTGCCCTCAATCGCACGGCAAAACAGATTGCCCTGATTCCCGGCGAACCTGAGCAGCCACTCATTGCCCGTGACGATGCGCATTCCCTGTCACAGCTGGATGTCATTTTTCCGGTGGTTCACGGTACGCAAGGCGAAGATGGCGCGCTGCAGGGGTTACTGCGCATGGCGTCGCTGCCCTTTGTCGGGTCGGATGTGCTGGGGTCGGCGGTCAGCATGGACAAGGATTTCACCAAGCGCCTGTTACGCGATGCCGGCTTGCAGGTTGCCCCCTGGCTGAGCGTCACGTCTTCACAGCTGAACCAACTGGACACCGAAGCCGTCATCGCCCGCTTCGGCCTGCCGCTGTTTGTTAAGCCTGCCAATCAGGGCTCTTCGGTGGGCGTAAGTAAAGTGACCCATGCCGCAGCGCTCCTGCCCGCGCTGGAAATGGCGTTTACGTTCGATCGTAAGGCCCTGATTGAAAAAGCCATTAAAGGCCGGGAGATCGAATGTGCGGTGCTGGGTAACGAAGAGCCACAGGCCAGCCCGTGTGGCGAAGTGGTGGTGAAAGAAGGCTTCTATTCCTACGACACAAAGTACATCAGCGAAACCGGCGCACAAACGGTGATTCCTGCCGCCATCCCACCGGACGTCGATGCGGCGATTCGCCAGGTTGCGATTAAGGCATTTACCACACTGGAATGCTTTGGCATGGCGCGTGTCGACGTGTTTTATACCGAGGAAGGCGAAATCGTGATCAACGAAGTGAATACACTACCCGGTTTCACCAATATCAGCATGTATCCCAAACTGTGGCAGGCGGCGGGCCTGAGCTATCAGGACCTGATTACCCGACTGATTGAACTGGCTATCGCACGCCATCAACAGAGCGCCCTGCTGAAAACCAGTATTCATTAATGTGCGTCCAGCGACCTGCTCAGGCAACGTCGCTGGTCATTTCATTATGGGCTTTGCCCGGCGATGTCTGATTGCGACCATTTCGCTTGGAAATATAGAGATTTTTGTCGGCTGCGGAGATCAGGTTGTTAATCGTCTCAGCCCAGGCCGTACCCGGTTGGGCTTCGCCATTTGCCAGGCCCAGGCTCACCGTGACCGTGACGGCATTGCCCTGCAGCACAAATTTCTCGCGGACAATGCTCTGCCGAATCCCCTCCGCCAGCGAATAGATTTTCTCCGGAGACAGATCGAACTGCACCACCACAAATTCTTCTCCGCCAAAACGGCAAATGTGCCCTTTACTGCCAACCAGCGGCGAAATGCGGCGGGCAATCTCTTCCAGCACGCTGTCGCCCGCATCATGGCCGAAATTGTCGTTGACTGATTTAAAGTAATCCACATCCAGCAGGATCACGCCGACCTGACGTTGCGCATAGCTGGGCTCGTTACGCAGTCTTTCATACAGGCCGGATCGCGATAATAACTGGGTAAGAAAATCGTAATCGGCGCGCAGAGCCAGCCGCTCATTGAGCTGACGGATAGCATCCACGCTGACCGCCACAATCAGAGGACTGATGGCAAGCGTAGCCACGCCCAGTCGCGCTGACGTCAGATGACTGATGGGCAGCAGGCTTGAATCGCCCTGGATATGCATGACGCCATGGGAAACCAAAATGATCTGGCTGATGCCGGTTATCAGTGTCACCAGGCTGGTGAGCGGGATGGGCAAGACAATGGCGCACCAGATTAACGCCGGCACCGGCAGCGTCAGGCTGCCTGCGCCGCCCATTAAGGCCCCCGTCGTTAAGGACAGCCCCACGGCGATAAGCGGCAGAATCGTCCCCACCTTTACCCGTAGCCCTGAGAACATCACGCGCCAGTTTGGGGTCAACAGAAACGGCAACAGCATTAAGCCGGTCGAAAACTGTTCGCTGAACCAGTTCATCCAGGCATCGGCGAACGCGGCATTGACACTGCCTACCTGTGCCAGCGCGCCCCAGGTGGCGCAACCGAACGCCGCCAGCAGGCAGGCGGGGAAGATCCGTAAGGCATTCGAGATGCGTTCACTGCTGGAATCATGCTGATACTGTTTTCCCATCACTAGTACGCATATCAGGATAAAGAGAATATTGGCGACATTGAGCGTAAATGCCGGTAACGTCCAGCCCGAAAAGACCGTATCGTTAAATACCATCGCACTAAAGCAAATAAGATAAAAACGGGTTCGGTGAAGGAAGGGATAACGCAGCATCATACCGGCAATAAACACGTTTACCGGCCAGAACAGGGATAAATCGTGGGGAATGCGCAGATGACCGCCAACGAAACAAAACATCAGCGTAATCATAAACAGCCAGAAGGCACTCTTTTTAGCATTATGCTCTTCAAACAGCTTAGCGCGCATACGTCCGGACCTTGTCACAAAGAGGCTCACTACCTCGCCGCCCACAAAGTATGTGGCGTTATCATCATCATTAAAGCCTGATTCGTGTCTGCGCCATTCAGAGAAAAACAACAGTAAACAGGCGAACGTCAGGGTATTGAAACAGGTTACCGGTAACGAATGGGCTGGCAGACATCCCTGCCTATTATGTCTTACAAATAAAAAAATCGGATATCCGAGATATCCGATTTTTCTGCTGTAAATTCCAGAATACCGATGTCTGGTTATTTCACCGCCACCGGCCACTGACTCAGGCGTATGTTTCGTTTATCAGCATTTTCACCAAAATCTTTCAACACGGCTTTTACATCCGGATCGATGTATTCTGCATTATCGTTATCAACAATTACCACGCTATTTTCGGGAATTTTTTCCAGCAGTCCCTGAAGTTTAGGGTTGTGTAAAAACGTCAAATTTTGCTGAAAACGCAGCACATAGTGGTCGTCATAGCGCGTAAGCTGCAAGGCGTTGCGATGACTCTTGTAGATGCTGTAGATAATTTGAGTGGCAATACCTATGCCGATTCCCACCAGCATTCCCAACGTGATAATTCCAATAATCGTCGCCAGGAACGGGACGTACTGCTGTGCGCCCATACGAAACTGTTCGATAAACAGTCGCGGTGCAGCCAGCTTATAACCGGTATAGAGCAGGACCGCAGCCAGACTGGCAAGCGGAATGGCATTCAGCATCTCACTAAACCACATACCGCAAATCAGCAACATCACACCATGAAGCAAAATGGACAGTTTGGTTTGTGCGCCTGCGTTGACGTTTGCTGAGCTGCGAACAATAACCGCCGTGATGGGCATTGCACCCAAGAAGCCCGCGGTTATGTTACCAATGCCCTGAGCAAACATTTCTCTGTTGGGCGATGGCGCAGGATTTTGCGGACGTAGCTTTTTCAGGGCTTCCTGGCTCAGGAGCGTTTCCAGACTGGCCACCAGCGCCAGCGTCACCGCGACAACCCACACCTGCGGATTTTGCCAGGCCATCCAGTCCGGCGTTTCAAGTTCGGCTATCATCGCCGAAACGCTGTCAAAAGCGGGCAGTGAAATACGCGGTAAGGCGTCGGTGAGTGACGGGAACAGTCGCGCCCCCAATACTGTCACCCCACAGCCAAACAGAACCGCAAAGAGCGGACCCGGGATCCAGGCTATCGCCTTGATGCGCTTGATGGGGCCGGTTGTCCACGCAAACAAAATGAACAAGCCCACCAACGACACCAACAGCGCCGAGAGCGAAAAGGTCATTTCACCGTTTACCAGCGACACCAGTTTTACGCTGCCGCCGGCTCCTAGCGCCACCGGTATTTGCTGCATGATCAGCAGCAGGCCAATCGCCGCCAGCATACCTTTAATCACGCTACCGGGCACGAGTGCAATAAAACGGCCAGCGCGCAGCAGACCAAACAGGCACTGTAAAAGCCCGGCGATGATCAGCGCAGTGAGAAACGCGGAAAAACTTCCCAGCGTGGCCATCGAGGCGACCACGATAGTGACCAGTCCTGCCGCAGGACCGCTGACGGCGAAGCGTGACGGACTGAGTGATGTCACGATTATCCCGCCAATCACACCGGTCAGTAAGCCGGCAAAAGGCGGTAAACCGCTGGCCTGAGCAATACCGAGGCAGAGCGGGAGTGCGACCAGAAACACAACCAGCCCTGCCGGCACATCGCGGCGTAACGTATCCAGATTCATGGTGAAGACTCCTCTGCAGATTGCTGAATCAACTCTTTAAGATGACCCGATTGCAGGTCGTAAACACAGCCAAACACATCCAGTTCCTGACCAGATTGCCAGGCCTGACGGACAGGGTCGGAAGCCACCAGCCTGGCAAACTGCACCCGCACGTTTGCCTCCACCAGACGGTTCAGTTTCTCACCCTCTGTTTCCTGCGCCGTCGGGTCGCCAAGATGGCTTGCCAGGCCGTCGCGCAAACAGGTAATACGACGCGCCAGTGCAGAATCCTCCGTCGCTAACGGACTGCCGGGCAGATTCAGAGCCGCCTGAACGCCGCCGCAACCATAGTGACCGCTTAATACAATGCGCTTCACGCCAAGAAAGAAGACGGCATATTGCAGAACACTCAGCAGGTTGTCGTCTTCCGCCACGACCATATTGGCGATATTACGATGAACAAACAGCTCGCCAGGATGGGAACCCGTTAACACCTCCGCCGGTACCCGACTGTCTGAGCAGCCAATCCATAATGAATGCGGTTTTTGCTGATAGAGCGATTTTTCAAAATAGGCGGGGTTACGTTGGCGGCGCTGTAAGGCCCAACTGCGATTTTTCGCTAATAAGGGTTTAAGTGTCGTCACAATCATCTTCTCTTAACTACCGGGAATATCATTTCCAGGCGAACCACGGAGTGAACCCGCTCACCTTATTTGGCCGAGGGGCTAATGAAACCTGAACTCCATCACATTAAAAGGTTATAGCCGCTTATCATTTTCAATGCACATGGAATATTACACGCGCAAAAATACTGCCTGCCTGTGTAAGGCTTTATTCAACTAACGTCATCAAAACGTAAATAATATTAAGAGGTCATACCACCAAACTTTGCAGTTATTTTAATTTTATTCATTTAAAATCAAACACATAAAATTAACGCCATGATTTATAAATTGACAAATAAATACAAAACTTTCATAGCGAACTAAGTAATTAAAATAACAGCGACGCCACAGACCAGGATTAGTCTTAAATGCAGAATTTATGAATAGCACGATTAACCGCCTTTATTTAATGCAGGCAGTGAATCCGTCTTAATGAAGGGGTAAATTAAAGCGAGAGATAGTTAATTTAATTTGCGTGAAAATAGTGACGGATGTAAGTAAATATTTGAGCCAACGTGAAGGCGCCCGCCCAGTGCAGGCGCTTCATATTGACATTTTATTTACCGTTCCAGGCGTTGAGGCGCGCCTCACGAACGGAAAGCTGTTGTTGTGGTGTCAGCTTATTGTAATTTTCCGCCATGCCGCTTTCCCAGTCGCCATACAATGGATTGGGTAAAACAATAAATTGCGTACCGAAAAGCGCGTGATTACTGTCGACAAATGCCCGACGCTGCGCGTTACCCTGATGCCAGGTTGCGCCGCCAAAATCATTCAGGTTGTCACCGATATATAAAACGACATTGTAGCCCGCATTTTTAATGGCATCGAAACGCGCCTGCTTGTTTGAGGAGTCGGTTTTCAGGCTGACCGTTTTCTCACTGACTCCGCTGAAGCCAAGCTGCTGCAGGTTGGCCACCGTGGCGGCATAGTCTTTTTGATCGCGATTGGAAACGTAAAAAACGGTGCCGCCATGGCTGTTGACGTAGCGGGCGAATTCCACCGCGCCGGGCACCGCTTTTGCCTGCCGCGCCTGTGTCCAGGCTGACCAGGTTTTGTCGCTGAAAGGCTGGCCATTCTTCACCTGCCACGCGCTATAGGCACTGTTGTCCAGCATAGTTTCATCTAAATCGACAATGACCGCTTTAGGCTTGCCCGCCAGCGAAGCCGATTGATCAAAGGCCAGACGGGCGCTGTTGAATGCCTGCCAGCAGAGCGCCTGATATTCGCCGGACTGCTGGAACCAGTTCAGGGCCAGGACCGATTGTTGCCCCAGTTGCTGCTGTGCCTGCTGTCGGGCAGGTTGCGCGCAACCTGCCAGTGCCAGCGCAACCACCGCCGACAGCGCGAAATTCACTGAATGTTTCATCGTTTTATCCTAAGGTGTGAAAGATTTAAGTGGGTAACGCTTCAAAAATGTAGCAGTTAACGTAAGCTGAGGGCAGCAACATTACACGCTGTTTCAACAGGAGATGAGGATGTCCGCTACACCGCGTTCGCCGTTGCTTGATGCACTTGACTGGGTCGATTATGCGTTTCAGCCCGCAGGCGAACCGCCTCCTGATGATGCCGCCTATGCCCATCAGCGTCACAGCGCCGTCGTGTTAACCGACACTCACACTATTCCACCCAAAAGCGGTGATGCAGATGGCGTGATCGCCACCGGCCACCGCCCCGTCGCGGTTTACACTGCCGACTGTTTACCGGTGCTGTTTGCCGACAGCCAGCAGAAACAGGTTGCCGCTGTTCATGCGGGTCTGCAGGGGACCCTGGCTGGCGTGCTGTATCGGGCGGTAGCGCATCTTTGCGAACGCGGTGCCACGCCAGCGAGCCTGACGGTGGCGATTGGCCCGGCGCTGGCTCCCTGCTGTTTTGAGCTGGATCGTCAGCGTCTGGCAGAGATTGAACAGATGCCCGACATGCCATTGCCCCTGCGCTATTATGCGGTTCAGCCCCACAATCCCGGCGCTCAGCGCCCCCAGGCCGTTGCTACCCGTGGCGGTGTCTGGTTTGATCTACCGTATCTGGCGACGCAAATGCTGATAAAAGCAGGCATTCCGGCAGAAAACATTGACCCTGTCCACCAGTGCACCTATTGCACTACCGAGGCGGGCTCCAGCTACCGTTTCAACACGCATCACGGCAGTGGCTATCGTTCCCGCTATTCCTGGATTCGCCGCCGCTGAGGTTGCGCGCACATCCGCTGGCCTTCCCCTGCATTTCCCCGGCCTGGCCGTTTTATGTGGCGGCTAAGGCCGCTTTTATGATGTTTCTCACAGCCTGATGCCATTTCACTTTTTTTTAACAGAAAAATGGTTAAAGCTAACTCATCCGACCACTTTATCTGTGAGTGATTATGACTGTGCTGCCCTCATCCTACCCGGCGTTGTTTACGCCCCTTGATCTGGGGTTTACTCAGCTCAGAAACCGCTTTTTGATGGGATCTATGCACACCGGTCTGGAAGAGCGTGAAGATGGCGCGGCCAGGCTGGCGGCATTCTATGGCGAACGGGCACGGGAAGGCGTGGCGCTGATCGTGACGGGCGGCGTGTCGCCCAATCCTCAGGGCGTGACCGCCGCACACGGTGCGGTGCTGAACCAGGATTCACAGTGTGACTGGCACCGGCAAATCACCGCCGCCGTGCATCAGCACGGGGGAAAAATCGCGCTGCAGATTTTGCATACTGGCCGTTACAGTTTTCAGCGCGATCTGGTTGCGCCCTCTGCAATACAGGCCCCCATTAACCGTTTTACGCCGCGGGAACTGAGCGACGCCGAGGTTGAGCAGACCATTGCCGACTTCGCGCACTGTGCCCGTCTGGCGCAAAAAGCGGGCTACGACGGCGTAGAAATCATGGGCTCCGAAGGGTACCTGATTAATCAGTTTCTGGTACCGCACACCAACCAGCGTCAGGACCGCTGGGGCGGCGATTTTACCGGGCGCATGCAGTTTGCTTTAGCGGTCACCCGCGCGGTCCGTCAGGCCACCGGCGACCGTTTTATCATTATCTTCCGCTTGTCGATGCTGGACCTAATTGAGCAAGGCAGTACGCTGGACGAAACGCTACGACTGGCAACAGCGCTGGAACGCTGTGGCGTGACGCTGTTTAACACCGGCATTGGCTGGCACGAAGCTCGCATTCCGACCATTGCGACCTGCGTGCCCCGCGCCGCCTTCGCGTGGGTCACGCGCCGCTTGCGCCAACACGTTGCCGTGCCCGTGGTGGCAACGAATCGAATCAACCATCCACAGGTGGCAGAACAGCTTTTGCAGGATGGCTGTGCGGACATGGTTTCCATGGCGCGACCGTTCCTGGCCGATGCCGCGTTTGTCAGCAAGGCGCAACGGGGGGATGACGACAGTATCAACACCTGTATCGCCTGTAATCAGGCCTGTCTGGATCAGATCTTTGCCGGTCACGTCACCGCCTGTCTGGTCAACCCGCGTGCCTGCCACGAATCCCTCATGCCGGTGACACCGGCGCACATGCCCAAACGGCTGGCGGTTGTAGGGGCCGGTCCGGCAGGTATGGCGTTTGCCTTACAGGCGGCTGAACGCGGCCACCAGGTCACCCTTTATGAGGCGGCCGATGAGATCGGCGGACAGTTCAATATCGCCCGACAGATCCCAGGGAAAGAGGAATTCAGCGAAACCCTGCGCTATTTTCGCCATCGTCTGCCGGCGGCGGGCGTGGTAATCAAAACAGGCTGTCGGGTCACCGCTCCCCTGTTGGCAGACGCCGATGAAGTCATCCTGGCGACCGGCATTAAACCGCGTACGCCAGATATCCCCGGTATTGATCATCCCAAAGTCCTGAGCTATCTGGCCGTGCTGGCGGATAAGCGTCCGGTTGGTGCACGCGTGGCGATTATTGGCGCGGGCGGGATCGGGTTTGATACGGCTGAATATCTGTCTGAACCGCCCGCAAACGAAACCACCGGGGATTTTTATCGCGAATGGGGCATCGATCAGAGCCTGACGCAGCGCGGCGGCGTGATTGCGCCCGCGCCACAGCCTTCACCGCGTCAAATCTGGCTGCTTCAGCGCAAGCCCGGCAAGCCCGGTGCCACGCTGGCGAAAACGACCGGCTGGATCCATCGCAGCAGTCTCCAGTCACGGGGAGTTGAAATGTGGGGCGGGATTGAGTATCTGGCGATTGATGATGAAGGGCTGCATATCCGGCGCGACGGCGAGCGCCTGCTCCTGCCGGTCGACAACGTGATTATTTGTGCCGGTCAGGAGCCGCAACGCGAGCTGGAAGCGGCGCTGCGGGCAAACGGTAAACCCGTGCAGGTGATTGGCGGGGCCGACGTCGCGCAGGAGCTGGATGCCCGTCGGGCGATAGCCCAGGCCACCGCGCTGGCGTTAACGCTGTAGTTAACGCATTTTCACTGCACGCAGCACCACAAATTTTTTGTTGGAGGCAACCAGGGTGCAGTTGCCAAAGAGCTTCTTCAGCTTGTGGTGATAATCCAGGTGACGGTTGCCGACAATGCGCAGCTCCCCGCCGTATTGCAGGCAGCGCTTTGCGTCACGGAACATCTGCCAGGCCAGGTGATCGGTCACCGCGTGCTGCTGGTGGAACGGCGGATTACACAAGACCGCATGCAGCGTATCGGAAGGATAACCGCTCAGGACATTATTGACCCGGAACTGACAGCGTGACAGATCGTCCGGGCGGTTGATCTCTACGTTTAACCGGCTGGACGCCACCGCCATGTATGACTCATCAAGAAAATGCACCTCCGCCTCGGGATTTTGTGCCAGCGCCATCAAGCCAATCACGCCGTTGCCACAGCCCAGATCGACAATCTCGCCTTCAATATTTTCCGGCAGGTGCTGCATGAACAAGCGCGCGCCAATATCCAGTGAATAGCGGGAAAAGACGTTGGCGTGGTTATGGATCTGATAAGGCGTACCGTCCAGCGACCAGACCTGGGTAGGCGATTTTTCGCGCAGCGCAGGCTGGGTGAACTGGCTGTAAATCACGCGCGCTTTTTTGACGGCCAGTGAGGTTTTGGTCTCACCAATGATTTGCTCAAACAATTGCAGAGTGGAGGTATGAATCTCTTTCGCACGCCCCGCCGCCATTATCACGGTCTCTGGCGTGATAACCTGACGCACTGCGCGCAGTTGCTGCTCCAGCAACGCCAGGGTTTTAGGAATTTTGATCAAGACCAGTGCCGGTGCGGCCGGCAACGGTGCCAGGCTGTCAAGGAACTGGACATCGCTGTCGTCCAGCGCATTCAGGCGCAGGTTCTGACGCGTGGCCTGCTGACTCAGCCAGGAGTCACTGATATGCCACAGCGGACGGGTGTTCAGTGCGCAGGTTAACGCCCCAAAGCTGTCGTTAAAGATTAACGCTGGACCAGGCGGCAGGCTTTGCTGCAGGAGATATTCATCAGCGGCATCCCAGGCTTGTAACGGACTTTCGTCACGCATCTGCGGGAAACGGTGCAGGATCAGTGTGCGATCGTTCAGTTCAAGTTGGCTCATGAATTCTCCGGCGTGGTACACTTTGGTTGATTTTCGCCCCAAAAAGGGGGCGCAGTATACTGTCTTTCGCCGGGAATCTCTAATGTCCTCACTGATCTATCTTCAGGGTTATCCTGAGTCCATCCTTGAACAGGTGCAAACGCTCATCGATCGCCAGCGTCTGGGCCCGGTGCTGCAACAGCGCTATCCCGACAGACACGATGTGATGAGTGATAAGGCGCTGTATGACTTTACGCTGGCACTGAAAAACCGCTTCATGCGCAACGCGCCGCCCATCAATAAGGTGATTTGGGATAACAAAATCAAGGTGATGAAGCACGCGCTGGGCCTGCACACGGCCATTTCCCGTGTGCAGGGCGGCAACCTGAAGGCCAAAGCGGAGATTCGTATTTCCACGTTTTTCCGCCAGGCGCCTGAGCCTTTTTTACGCATGATCGTGGTACATGAGCTGGCGCACCTGAAAGAGAAAAATCACGACAAGGCGTTTTATCAGCTGTGCTGCCATATGGAACCGGACTATCACCAGCTCGAATTCGACGCCCGCCTGTGGATGACAGAACAGGCTTTGCAGGGCAATGCGGCTTAGAGAAACTCCTGCGCTTTCTGAATCAGGCTGGTTTTGGTCAGCGCGCCTAAAAAACGGCGCTCCTGGGGATTATTCAGGACAGGCAGACGTTCCAGCGTGACGGCTGCAAAAGCTTCCCATCCTTCCCGCAGGCTTTGGTTTTGATAGGCCACCGGGAAATCCTCATCCATCACGCACTGCACCGGCGAGTCCAGATTAATCTCCTGCGCCAGCACCCGGCGGGATATTTCGTGAATGGAAACCACGCCCAGAAACGCGCCCTGCGCATTGATGACGTACACATAGCGCTCACGCTTAAGCGAACTCACCGCCAGTGCTTCCCCAACCGAGGCCTCAGGTTGCAGGGCCGCCCCCGGAATGATCAGTTCGCTGATGCGCATATTATCGAAGTCATATTTGGCTTCAGAACGGTTGAAATGGTGCGTCACGACGGGATAAGTACTGGCCATTTGCAGGCGGTAGACCACCATTGTCGCCAGAACGGCCGCTATCATCACCGGAAACAGCAGGCTGCTGTTGAGCGTCATTTCCAGCACCATTAACATGGCCATTAACGGCGCCTGACTGACGGCCGCCAGGACGGCCGCCATGCCAACAGCGGCGAACAGCAGGACATTATTCAGGGGAAGATGCAGGGCAACCCCACACAACGCGATGACCATACCCAGCAGCGCCCCGATCAGCAAGGACGGTGTAAACAACCCGCCCACCGCATTGGAGCCTACCGAGAGGCTGGTCGCGAGCGTTTTTAAGACCAGCAGCAGCAGTAAACCTGATAACACATAATGCCCTGCCATCACCTTTACAATGACTTCATAGCCGTTCCCCAGGATATCGGTCGAGACCAGCGCCAGCAGGCCCACGGCAAAGCCACCCGCCCCAAGACGTAGCGGTAAGGACCGGACCCGACTGAACAGCGTTTTAGCACGGGCGATCAGGCGAATCAGGAGCAAACCGGCCAGCCCGGACAGTAAGCCAATCAGGACGGTAATCAGCAGGCTGCTGACATCCATCGTGAAACTCACCTCGGCCAGCGGATAAAGCGCATTACGAAAGCCCAGCGCCCACGTGGTCATGACCGCAACAGCGGAGGAGACCACCAGCGGAATCAGGCGTTGCAGGGCGGAGATACCAAACGCGATCTCTGCCACGAAAATGGCCGATGCCAGCGGCGCATGGTAGACCGAGGAAAGACCAGCTGCGGCGGCCATGGCGACGACGTCGCTGTTTTTTAACTGCACGCCAGGCGGCAACAGGCGGCCGATCATGCTGCCACAGAGCGCGGCCAGTTGAACCATCGGGCCTTCTTTACCGATTGACGCGCCGCTGCCAATACTGGCAACCGAAGACAGCGCCCGGAAAAGGGAGGTTTTCGTCGGCACGGCGTCAAGGCGGGCATTAATGACTTCGAGATAGTCGGTCTTGACGGTTTGCTGCCGCTCTATCGCGACCGCGTAGCGCAGGAAGAAACCGGCCAGCAGACCGCCCACGCCGACCAGAACGGGCCAGAACAGCATGGGCCAGAGATGGATGGATTCGGTGATGTCGTTGCTGCGGCCAAACAGCAGATAATTGATGAACTCAATCGTTTCGCGGAACAGCAAAGTAACTAACGAGGCGGCACAGCCCACCGGCACGGCAATCAGTAATGTGGTCCAGTTTAATGCGTGTTTGCTTCCTTTCACCTGCGCTCCCCGTCTTGTGCTTAACGTGCGGTATTCAGACATAGTATTGGAATGGCGATCTCAGGATCAACGTCTGATGTTGCCTGCCGGATGCCAGATGCTACTCTGCACTTTTACCTGCGCAGGAGATCACTGTGATTCGCTTTGCCATTGTGGGAACGAACTGGATAACGCGTCAGTTCATCGAGGCGGCACACGAAACCGGCAAGATGAGGCTGTGTGCCGTCTATTCACGTACCCGGGAGCAGGCCGCGGCATTCTGCTATGACTATCCTTGCGACCAGCGCTTTACGTCGCTGGCGGCCATGGCCGCCTGTCCTGATATCGACGCCGTCTATATCGCCAGTCCCAATGCCCTGCATTGTCAGCAGGCCATGCTGTTTATGTCGCAGGGCAAGCACGTCATTTGTGAGAAACCGCTGGCCTCGAATCTGCACGAGGTCGAAGCCATGATCGCCTGCGCCCGCCAGTATCAGGTGGTGCTGTTCGAAGCCTTCAAGACCGCCAGCTTACCCAACTTTATTCAACTCCAACAAGGGCTGCCTGCGCTTGGCACAGTGCGCAAAGCGCTGCTGAACTATTGTCAGTATTCGTCCCGTTATCCGCGTTACCTGAACGGCGAACATCCCAACACCTTCGATCCTCGCTGGTCCAACGGATCCATCATGGATATCGGCTACTATTGCCTGGCGGTCGCCGTCACGCTGTGGGGCGAGCCCCGGCAGGTGCTTGCCTCGGCCACCCTGCTGGAAAGTGGCGTGGACGGCCACGGCACCGTGAATCTGAATTATGGTGAGTTTGATGTCACGATAGTGCACTCAAAAGTCAGCGACTCGGTACTGGCCAGTGAAATCCAGGGGGAAGCGGGATCGCTGGTGGTGACACGTATTTCTGAGTGTCCATCTGTGACCTTTATTCCGCGTGTCGGGGAGAAACAGGATTGGAGCCAGCCTCAACACATCAATACCCTGCTGTATGAAGCAGAAACCTTTGTACGACTGGTAGAACAGCGCCATGTCAGCCATCCGGCGCTGGACATTTCCCGTAGCGTTGCAAAATTACTGACCGAGATCCGACGTCAGACCGGCGTGGTCTTTCCGGCCGACAGTGCCTGAGTGTAAATATTTCAAAATATGACGGGCAGACGATTGATTCCTGACGGCCAGCCACGTAATTTATCGGCTTGCAAAGGGGAGTAACTTGTAAGCTGATTGGTCGTCACTACGTTGCGTACGCATCCGGTCATCAGGCAACCCAGAATCCATTCCTGAGTTGTAAGTGAGACCTTGCCGGAAGGCGAGGTTTGCTTACACAGAATAAGCGGCTGACGTCTTCTGACCTCAGCCGTTTTTTTATTTCAGACAGGATACGATTATGCAAACTGTAGGTACGCCACTCCTCTGGGGCAGTTTTGCGGTTGTAGTACTTATCATGCTGGCGATTGACCTGTTCCTGCAGGGCCGTCGCGGTTCGCAAACCATGTCCTTCAAACAGGCTGCCGTCTGGTCGCTGATTTGGGTCTCCGTCTCGCTCCTGTTCAGTGCGGCGTTCTGGTGGTATCTGGACGGTACCGCCGGGCGTGACGTGGCGACCAGCCAGACGCTGGCTTTCCTGACCGGTTACGTGCTGGAAAAATCGCTGGCGGTAGACAACGTCTTTGTCTGGCTGATGCTGTTCAGCTACTTCTCTGTTCCGGCCAACCTGCAGCGCCGCGTCCTGATCTACGGTGTACTGGGCGCTATCGTTTTGCGCACCATCATGATTTTTGCAGGTAGCTGGCTGGTAACGCAGTTTAGCTGGATCCTCTATGTCTTCGGTGCCTTCCTGCTGTTTACCGGTATCAAAATGGCGATGGCGAAAGAGGACGATGCAGCCGTGGGCGACAAACCGGTTGTGCGCTGGCTGCGTAAACATTTGCGCATGACCGATACGCTGGACGGGGAAAAATTCTTTACGCGGAAAAACGGCGTGCTGTTTGCGACGCCGCTGCTTTTGGTACTGATCATGGTCGAACTGAGCGATGTCATTTTTGCCGTCGACAGCATTCCGGCCATCTTTGCCGTCACCACCGATCCCTTTATCGTTCTGACCTCAAACCTGTTTGCGATTCTGGGTCTGCGCGCCATGTACTTCCTGCTGTCTAACGTGGCGGAACGTTTCTCGATGCTGAAATATGGTCTGGCTGTCGTGCTGGTCTTTATCGGTATAAAAATGTTGATTGTCGATATCTACCACATTCCGGTAGCGATATCGCTGGGCATCGTCGGAACGATTCTGGCATCGACGCTGCTGATCAACGCCTGGGTTAACCGTCAGAATGACAAAAAGAAGCTGAATAAGCCGTAACGGCACGGCAAGGAAAAGCACGGAACAAGGGCGGCATGGGTGCCGCCCTTGTGATTTACAGCGTCACACCGCTCTTGAAAATCGCGAGCTCACGAAAATCATTTTGTTCGTTACGGGTGCGTTGCCCGTTGGCAATGGCCACAATCGTGTCCACGAAATCGGCCAGCAGCGCCTCCATGCTCATGCCCTCAACCAGCCTTCCGGCATTAAAATCAATCCAGTGCGGTTTCTTTTCAGCCAGCGGCGTATTGGTGGCCAGCTTAACGGTCGGTACGAATCCGCCGTAAGGGGTTCCGCGTCCGGTGCTGAACAGCACCATATGACAGCCTGCGCCCGCCAGGGCACTGGTCGCCACTGCATCATTGCCCGGTGCGCTTAACAGATTAAGGCCGGGTACCGTCAGGCGTTCACCGTACTTCAGTACGTCCACCACCTGACTTTGCCCCGCTTTTTGTGTGCAACCGAGCGACTTCTCTTCCAGCGTAGTGATGCCGCCGGCTTTATTGCCCGGAGACGGATTTTCATAAATAGGTTGATGGTGATCGATAAAGTACTGTTTGAAATCGTTGATCATTGCCACGGTTTTATCGAAGGTCGCGCGGTCGCGACAGCGCCCCATCAGAATGCGCTCGGCACCAAACATTTCGGGGACTTCGGTCAGCACCGTTGTGCCGCCGTTGGCGATCATCTGATCAGAAAAACGCCCCAGCAGCGGATTGGCGGTAATGCCTGAGAAGCCATCAGAGCCGCCACATTCCAGACCAAATTTCAGCTCGCTGAGTTTGCCCGGTGTACGGCGATCGTGACGCATTTTTTCGTACAGTGCGTGCAGGCGTTCCAGCCCGGCTTCTATTTCATCGTCATGCTGCTGGCAGACCATGAACGCAACGCGGTCGCTTTCAAACGCCCCTAATGTTTCACGAAAGGCATCGACCTGATTATTCTCACAGCCCAGGCCAATCACCAGCACCGCGCCCGCGTTTGGATGACGCACCATGTTTTGCAACATGGTGCGGGTGTTCTCATGGTCCTGACCCAACTGTGAACAGCCAAATGTGTGGCTGAAAAGAAACGCCCCGTCGGTTCCGGCCGCGTCCTGGGTTTCTTTCAGGAAACGCTGCAGAATTTGCCGGGCAATTCCGTTAACACAGCCGACGGTCGGTAAGATCCACAGCTCGTTGCGAATGCCTGCCTCACCGTTGGCGCGGCGGTAGAGCTGCACGTCGCGATCGCCAGGTTGAGGCGTTAAGGCTGGCGGCTCTGGCTGGTAGTCGTACTGGTCGAGATCGCTAAGATTGGTACGTGCATTGTGCGAATGCACCCGTTCTCCGGCCCCGATAGCCTGCGTGGCGTGCGCGATGGGCAACCCGTATTTCACGACCGTTTCGCCTTTCTCCAGCGAGCGTAAGGCAAACTTATGCCCCCGCTCCACGGCCTGTCGTAACGTCACGGGGTGATCCGCCAGCGCAATTGACGTCCCGATGTCGATATCCTGCAACGCCACGGCGACATTGTCCTGCGGATGAATTTTTATGGCGTCTTGCATCATGATCTCCGGTGGCTCAGCGCGTCGCGTATTCCATGCGCGAGAATGCGTTGCAGATGGTGGCTGACCGTTTCGGTCAGGCCGGGTAGCTGAGTTAAATCCTGTCCCCAGTGCGATGCCTCACCTAAAACCTGCTGAACCAACGCCGCGGGAGAAAGACGTTGTGCGCTGACGGCAGCCCAGCTCTCTGAATAACGCTGAAACCAGTACGGCTCGTCCTGCAAGGTCCAGCGCTTGTCTGCCTGTTCGCCCCGGTAAAACGCGATCAGGGCGGCAAGCGCAAACGTCAGGTTTGTTGGCCACTGGCCGGTTTGCTGATGGGCAGTCAGTAATGGCTGCAGCAAACGTGTGCGAAATTTGGTCATGCCATTAAGAGCGATAGACAGCAGCGCATGGTGGATAAAGGGGTTACGAAAGCGGCGCAGTACCGCGTCGGCGAAGGCGTTAAGCTCATCAGCGGGCAGATCGAGCGTAGGGATGATCTCTTTGCGCAGGAGATCGTCAATATACCCAGCGACCTGTGTATCCTCCATCGCCTCGCCCACGCTCTCCAGGCCCGCCAGAAACGCCACCGGCACCATTGCGGTGTGCGCGCCATTCAGAATGGCCACTTTTTGGGCTTTATACGGGGCGATATCCTCAACCCGGCGCACGTTGGGTGCCAGCGCCGTCAGCCTGAGTTCGTCAAACAGCGCGGCGGGGCCTTGCAGAACGAACTGATAATAGACCTCGCCCGCTACCAGGAAGTGATCCTGATAACCCAGTTGTGCCTCAAGCGCGGCGCTGTCGGCCGGAAACCCGGTGACGATGCGATCCACCAGCGTGTTATAGAACGCACAGCTTGTCGTTACCCAGCGTGTAAAGGCGTCCGGTAACTGCCAGTGTTCGGCATAGCGGAGCACCAGCGCGCGCAGCATATCGCCATTATGATCGACCAACTCGCACGGCACGATAAGCCAGCCTTTGCTTTCGTCACCGGCAACGTGCTGATAACGCGCCCAAAGCAGCTGCGTCAGTTTGCCGGGAAAGCTGGCGGCGGGCGAATCGGTCAGCCGATCCGTTTCGCTAAACGCGATGCCCGCTTCGGTGGTATTCGAGAAAACAAAGCGTATGTCGGGCTGGCGCGCCAGCGCCATAAACGCATCGAACTGCGTGTAAGGCTGGATTTCACGGTTCACACTGCGGATCAGGCGGCTTTCGCTCACCGACTCACCCTGCGCGTTCAGGCCACGAATCAAGGTCGTATAAAGGCCGTCCTGCTGATTTAACGTGTCGCTGACTGCGCGATTGCGCGGCCTGACCACCACCACACCGGCATCCGTTCCCTGATGCTCATTGAGCCAGTCCAGTTGCCAGTCGATAAAAGCACGCAGAAAATTGCCTTCACCAAACTGAATCACGCGATCGTGGTAGACCGCGCCGGGAAAGTCGTGGCGGTTCAGCCGCGTCATCATCAGGCTCCCAGCTCAATGCCAAAATAGTCGCGCGCATTGTTAAAGCAGATGTTTTGCACCATCTGTCCTAACAAGGCTTCATCGGCCGGGGCTTCGCCGTGATCCACCCAACGACCAATCATCTGGCACAGCAGACGACGGAAATACTCGTGGCGGGTATACGAGAGGAAGCTTCGGCTGTCGGTTAACATGCCCACGAAACGGCTCAGCAGACCGATTTGGGCCAGCTGCGTCATCTGACGTTGCATGCCATCCAGTTGATCGTTAAACCACCAGGCGGAGCCAAACTGCATTTTCCCGGCCTGGCCTTCTCCCTGGAAGTTGCCGGCCATAGTTGCCAGCACTTCGTTGTCACGCGGATTCAGGCAATAAAGGACCGTTTTAGGCAGCGCATTATTGAGGTTTTGCGCACCCAGCAAACGAGCCAGCGGTTCTGCCACAGGCTGATCGTTAATGGAGTCAAAACCGACGTCCGCGCCTAACAGCTGGAACTGGCGCTGATTGGTATTGCGTAACGCACCAATGTGGTATTGCTGCACCCATCCGCGACGGGCGTACTCGCCGCCCAGCCAGACCAGCACCGCCGTTTTGAACTGGGCGATCGCCTGTGCATCGGGTTTGGCACCACTGCGACGGTGCGCCAGAATCCTGTCCAGCGTCGTTTCATCGGCCTCGGCATAACACACGACATCCAGCGCATGATCGGAAATCTTACAGCCGTGTGCGGCAAAGTGGTCCAGCCGTTTGCTGAGCGCCTGACGTAAATCATCGAAGCGTTGCACGCTGACATCAGTAAGGCTTTCCAGCTTTTCAATCCACGGCAAAAAGGTGTCCGCTTCGATGTTGAACGCTTTATCCGGACGCCAGCTTGGCAGCACCTTAACGTTGAAACTGCCGTCTTCGGCGATCGCACGATGGTGCACCAGATCGTCCAGCGGATCGTCGGTGGTGCCGACCATTTTCACATTCATCTGCTGCATGATACCGCGCGCGGTGAAAGTGTCCTGAGCCAGCAGATCGTTACAGCGCTGCCAGATCTCATCCGCCGTTTTTTCTGACAACAGGACGCCGGTAATCCCGAACGGGCGGCGCAGCTCCAGGTGCGTCCAGTGGTAAAGCGGGTTGCCGATGGTGTGCGGTACGGTCCGTGCCCAGGCATTAAATTTCTCGCGATCGCTGGCATCACCGGTGCACAGCGCCTCAGCCACGCCGTTTGCCCGCATCGCGCGCCATTTATAGTGATCCCCTTTCAGCCAGATATCGTAGAGATTGGCAAAACGGTAGTTTTCAGCGATCTGTTGCGGCGGTAAATGGCAGTGATAGTCGTAGACAGGCTGGTCTTTGGCGTAGTCGTGGTAAAGACGACGGGCGAACTCTGTGTCCAGCAAAAAATCCTCGGTCATGAAACGCGACATAAAAAGCTTCCTTATGGGATACACCCTGAATGGCTCAAAGTTATCATACCAATTTTCACTGACTGCCGTTTTTTTTACGACTCAGGTCACATTTAAGCGAGATTTTTCCCCCGAAAAGCGACCTTTTTGCCGCCGGCAGCGCGCTAACTGGCTGTGTTCTCATCTGTTTACAGTATCCCACATGCGATTACGGGTTTTTGTGATGGCTTTCAACTTTTAAAGTTGTATAACAAGTTAGGCTCTCGCTTTACCGCAAGGTAACAAAATTCTGACATAAGGCAAGGCAGATAACGGTCGCTCAGGCAGGGCCGGCGGGCGTGAGCAGAGCTGTATCACGAGATGTCCCGCTCCAGATAACAACAGCGGTTTGACCGCATACACAACTGGAAGAGGTACAGAATGCGTAAGATCAAAGGATTACGCTGGTATATGATTGGCCTGGTGACGCTGGGGACGGTACTGGGTTATCTGACGCGTAACACTATTGCCGTAGCAGCGCCAACCTTACAGACCGAGCTGCACATCACCACCCAGCAATACTCGTACATTGTGGCGGCGTACTCCGCCTGCTATACCGTGATGCAGCCCGTTGCGGGTTATGTGCTCGACCTGCTAGGCACCAAAGTCGGTTATGCGGTCTTTGCCGTACTGTGGGCCACATTCTGCGCCGCGACCGCGCTGGCAGGCAGCTGGGGCGGACTGGCCCTGGCGCGTGGCGCTGTCGGTGCCGCCGAGGCAGCCATGATCCCCGCCGGGCTCAAAGCCAGTAGCGAATGGTTCCCGGCAAAAGAGCGCTCCGTCGCAGTGGGCTACTTCAATGTGGGCTCATCCATTGGTGCCATGGTCGCGCCGCCGCTGGTCGTGTGGGCTATTGTGGCGCACAGCTGGCAAATGGCGTTTATCATCGCAGGCGTACTGAGCATGATTTGGGCGCTGTGCTGGCTGGTGTTCTACAAGCATCCTAAGCAGCAAAACAAGCTGAGCGACGAAGAACGTAACTACATCATTTCAGGTCAGGAATTGCAGCATCAGACAGGTAACACGACCAAAATGTCGGCACTGCAGATCCTGCGTAACCGCCAGTTCTGGGGCATTGCGCTGCCGCGTTTCCTGGCCGAACCTGCGTGGGGCACCTTTAACGCCTGGATCCCGCTGTTTATGTTTAAGGTTTACGGTTTCAACCTGAAAGAGATCGCGCTATTTGCCTGGATGCCCATGCTGTTTGCTGACTTTGGCTGTATTCTGGGTGGCTACCTGCCCCCGCTGTTTCAACGCTGGTTTGGCGTAAACCTGATCGTGTCGCGCAAAATGGTGGTCACAATGGGCGCGATATTGATGATAGGCCCGGGCACCATTGGTTTGTTCACCAGCCCGTACGTTGCCATCGCGTTGTTATGTGTTGGCGGCTTTGCCCATCAGGCACTCTCTGGCGCGTTGATTACGCTATCTTCTGACGTTTTTGGCCGTAATGAAGTGGCCACCGCCAATGGTTTAACCGGTATGGCGGCCTGGACAGCCAGCACGCTGTTTGCGCTGGTGGTTGGCGCGCTGGCAGATACGTTAGGTTTCAGTCCCCTGTTCGCTGCGCTGGCCGTGTTTGATTTGCTGGGCGCCATCGTCATCTGGACCGTCCTGAAAAATCAACCGGTGTCGGAACTGCAGACGCCACATTCGCCTTCTCAGGCTGCGCCCGTTCGCAGCTAATCTCCCGGGCTGGCCTGCGCCAGCCCTTTTCTTCAGTTACAGCAAAGTGGTATAACAACTTATCTGCTTGTTACTTTGGATCGTGCTATGGACCTCACCGAATCGCGTCGACTTTATCAACAACTGGCCAGCGAATTAAAACGGCGCATTGAAAATGGCGTTTATCAGGTGGGAGACAAGCTGCCCGCAGAGCGTCTGATTGCCGAAGAAATGCAGGTCAGTCGCACAGTGGTCCGCGAAGCCATCATCATGCTGGAAGTAGAAGGCTATGTTGAGGTACGCAAAGGCTCGGGTATTCATGTGATAGCCAGCCAGCAGCAAACCCGTGTGGCTGAGTCCAGCAGTCAGTTGGAGTTCGCCACCTTTGGTCCCTTTGAACTCCTTCAGGCGCGTCAGCTGATTGAAAGTAATGTCGCCGAATTCGCCGCCACACAGGTAACGCGTCAGGATATTGTCGACCTGATGGCGATTCAGGAGAAAGCCCGTCAGGAGGACCATTTCAGGGACTCAGAATGGGATATGCACTTCCATGTTCGTATTGCGCAGTCCACGCAGAACAGTGCCCTCGCGGCCATTGTCGAAAAAATGTGGCTGCACCGGTTACACAATCCCTACTGGCTCAAACTGCACGAGCATATCGATCAGCGCAGTATTCTCAGCTGGTGTGACGATCACGATCAGATTCTTAAAGCACTCATCCGCAAAGATCCTGCCGCCAGTAAGCTGGCAATGTGGCAACATCTCGAAAATACTAAGCAGATGTTATTTAACGCCACCGCCGACGATTTTGAATTTAATGTCGACCGCTACATGTTCAGCGAAAATCCGGTTGTCTTACCTGATGCCGATACGATTCAGCGCTAATCTGGCCTAAAAACAGTCAGTTAATCTGCAATAGTGTCAGAACATGTAAAACTCCTTTTTACATCGTAATGGAGAGGGTAAAACTCCTGTTCGTTTAGGAGTAGTTCTGTCTCCGAAGCTGGATTTTTGTTACAGTTATCACCCTTTTCTTACCTTTTGCGTTAAGGGCTTATCAAATCGCTGATTTAACAATCAGTTCTGGAAGGATCCAGACATGCATGCTCAGACGGTCACCCCAGAATTTATAACTAACTGTCAGTCTGCGCTTTAGTCCCAGTGGGACATGTTCAACGATGATGTTCGGGAATGATTGATGGAAATTTTGCAAGCGCTGCTGCATGCCTTATGGCAACAGGATTATGAAACGCTTTCTGATCCAACACTGGTGTGGGCGATTTACGGCGTTTTATTCATGATTCTTTTTCTGGAAAACGGTTTACTGCCTGCCGCTTTCCTTCCCGGGGACAGTCTGCTGATTCTGGTTGGCGTGCTGATTGCCAAGGGCACAATGAGCTTCCCGCTGACGATCCTGGTCTTAACAACAGGTGCCAGCCTTGGCTGCTGGGTCAGCTATATTCAGGGCCGATGGCTCGGCAATACGCCCACCGTACAAAACTGGTTATCGCACCTTCCCGCCCGCTATCATCAGCGGGCCCATAATCTGTTTCATCGCCACGGATTATCCGCCTTACTGGTTGGCCGTTTTATCGCCTTTGTCCGCACCTTACTGCCCACGATTGCCGGGCTGTCCGGTTTAAGTAATGCCCGTTTCCAGTTTTTTAACTGGATGAGTGGCTTCCTGTGGGTGGTGATTCTGACCGTTCTGGGCTTCGCGCTGGGTAAAACCCCTATTTTTCGGCGTTATGAAGATGAGCTGATGTTCTTTCTGATGATGCTGCCGCTGGTGTTACTGGTGGTGGGATTAATCGGTTCGCTGGTTGTTCTCTGGCGCAAGCGCCGTGCAAATCAGCGGGGGACCGGTTTATGAAAACATTACAGGTCATACCTAAACACTGGCGGCCCTGGTTGATTGGCGGTGCATTCGCGCTGATTGCGATAAGCCTGGTGCCCGGTCTGATGCGCCATGAAAATGTGGTACAGATTCGCGTTTCGCATGCGGGTGCCCCGATGCCGGACGGCTTTTATTTATACCAACAGTTGAGCGCGCAAGGTATTCGCATCAAAAGCATCACACCCGCAGGTGATGCGCTGGTTATTCATTTCGACAATGAAGAGCAGAGCCTGGCCGCGCAAAAAGTGTTGCGTCGCTTGCTGCCTGAGGGCTTTATCGTCGCGCAACACGATCAATCGCCTCACCTCTCTCTCGCCTGATGCGCGTTTCTTTATACGTTCAGCGTTTATCGACTGCGCGCTGAACGTTTCCCCGTATATCGGTGATCTTTGGACTTTTTCCACCTGATGTCTATGCTTAAACTAAGGCGGGTTTCAACGCACACCGTGAAGCGGTTGCGCCGCGTTGATGTAAATCAGGCAACAATGGAAGGTACTACGCCTAATGAAAAATAAATTACTGCTGGGCATCGTGTTGTTTTCGCTTTCAGGTTCATTGATGGCGGCGGAATCGCTGTGCCAGCAAAAAGAACAGGACATACAGCACGAAATTGAGATGGCGAAGAAGCATAACAATCAGCGCCGGGTAAACGGCCTTGAGCGCGCCCTTACTGAGGTGCGCGCGGGCTGCACGGACAAAAAGCTGAAAGCTTCACATCTGGAAAAAATCAACGCGCAGAAACAGAAAGTGGCTGAGCGTGAACGCGAACTCAAGGAAGAGCGCGATGAAGGTCATGATAAGGACAAGATAGCAAAACGCGAACATAAGCTGGAAGAAGCACGCCAGGAGCTTAAGAAGTTACAGGCGGAGCCCTATTAATCGGATTCACTCTACTGATGTTAAAGGAGTATTTTATGTCTAAAGACACATCATCGGAACATTTGCGTGCTGAGCTGAAAAACCTGGCGGATACGCTGGAAGAAGTGCTGAGCAGCGGCACAGAAAAATCGAAAAGTGAACTGGATAAGCTGCGTCATAAAGCGCGCGTGGCGCTGGACAGCTCCCGCGAGCGTTTAGGTGAATCCGGCGAGCGCCTGGCAGCCACTACGCGCGAAGCGGCACAAAAAGCAGACGGTTATGTACGTGATAACCCGTGGCATGGTGTCGGTATTGGCGCGGCGATCGGTGTCGCTATCGGTATGCTGATCTCGCGTCGTTAACCATGACCGATTCACAGCAGAACCACGGACCAGCTAAAGGGGTGATCACGATTGGTCAGCGTATCGTTACGACGCTGGTCAGTATGGTCGAAACACGCGTTCGTCTGGCAGTGGCAGAGCTGGAAGAAGAAAAGGCCAATCTGATACAGATGTTGTTGATGCTTGGCCTGACGATGCTTTTTACTGCTTTTGGCCTGATGAGCCTGATGGTGCTGATTATCTGGGCAGTCGATGCGCAATACCGTCTTATGGCGATAGCCATCACCACCGGCGTGCTGTTCCTGCTGGCGTTGATTTTTGGGCTCTGGACACTGCGTAAATCACGCCAGTCGACGCTGCTGCGTCATACGCGTAAAGAGCTGGCCAACGATCGTGATTTGCTTGAGGATAACCGCTAATGAGCCGCCGCGAACGTGAAGCGCGTATAGAAGAGTTGCTTAAACAGGTTCAGCAACAGCGCCTTGATCTCAGCGCGGCACGGCGTGGCTGGCTCGAAATCACGGCACCTTACGACCGTGGCTGGTTTACCTTTTTGAGCCTTAAACGCTATCTGGCCATTGGCAGCAGCGCGTTAGCGATTTACTCCATCCGCAGTCCCAACCGCCTGTTGCGCTGGGCCAAGCGCGGCTTTGGCCTGTGGAGCACCTGGCGCATGGTTAAGTCAACCTTCCCCCCGCGCTGACATCACCAGGCCAGTCCATTGTGACTGGCTTTTTTTTGTCAGATTTACTGAATAACATCGACAGTTTATATCGCTTACAACTGTCACGCCTCGCGACTATCATCTCCAGCTATCAGCCCAGCGGTTTGCTATCAGGCGGCCAACGGGAATATTCACTGCGGGCATTCCTGCCTTGCAAACTTATAGCGTTGGAGTAGATGATGAAAAAATTCGAAGACAGTGGTTTGTTGGCCGCCCGTATCCTGATGACCATTCTGTTTATCACCGCAGGCTGGGGCAAAATTACCGGTTATGCAGGTACACAGCACTACATGGAAGCGATGGGCGTCCCCGGCTTCATGTTGCCACTGGTTATCCTGCTGGAGTTTGGCGGCGGTCTGGCGATCATGTTTGGCTTCCTGACCCGTTTCACCGCGCTGTTCACCGCGGGCTTCACGATTCTGACCGCCTTCCTGTTTCACAGTAACTTTGCCGAAGGCGTGAACCAGCTGATGTTTATGAAAAACCTGTCTATCGCTGGCGGTTTCCTGGTGTTAGGTCTGGTTGGACCGGGCGCGTACAGCATCGATCGCCTGATCAGTAAAAAGCCACAGGGTGTTCTGGCGCGCTAATTCACCGCCAGCAATCCCGCTTTAGCTGAACGCACCGGCTGCTTTTTCCGGTGCGTTTTGCTTTTTTGCTGCCTGCCGTCTCGCCGCTTCTCCGGTACCGCGGAGAAACGCTTAAGGTAAGCCTAATCTACGCATGAAAATATAGTGTCCTGTTCTTTTCATTTCAGGATTACTATGAACATGCCTTACAGGCAGTGGCTCCCTCATCACGATGCGCCTTTTTTTCGACGGCTCCATCTCTTCGTTGCCGTCCTCATCCTTTCCCAGATCATCAATTCCGGTTTCACCGAACGTGAAGCGCTGGGCGGGCACAGTCTGGAAACGGTGATCACCTGGTTTCATATCCTGTCTGGCCTGTTACTGATTGTCGCCGGATTCGCTATGCTGATCTGGATGCGCATGCAGCGCGGCTTACACTGGTACTTTTCGTGGCTGACGCTGGATTTCCGCGGTATTCGGGACGATCTCGCCTGTCTGGCGCGCATGAAATTACCCGACGCGCACAGTGGCGGCATCGCTGCCACCGTACAGGGGCTGGGCGTTAGCGCGTTGCTTGTGGTGGCCTGCTCGGGCGCGCTATGGTTTTTACTTAACAGCACATCGTTCGCGTCGCCGGGTCTGACGCATGCAGTGCTGCACTGGCACAGGTTCCTGACCACGTTTGTCGAAATCTATTTCTACAGCCACGGTGCAATGGGCGTGCTGCATATTCTGCTTTCGCACTATGAAAATAAGCGTACCCGTCGGGTCGCTGATCACAGGGATAACGAATGCAACACAGTGAAACGCATAAAATAGAACACGCAGGCTGGCTGCGCGCGGCCGTTCTGGGGGCTAATGACGGGATTGTCTCAACCGCGAGCCTGCTGGCAGGCGTGGTATCAGCCAGTAGTGCCCCCCACACGGTGTTGCTCGCCGGGCTGGCGGGAATCGTCGGCGGCGCGATGTCGATGGCCACGGGAGAATATGTCTCCGTGTCTTCACAGTCAGATAGCGAACAGGCCTCTCTACAGCAAGAAAAAGCCGAGCTGGAGGCTGACTTTGCGGCGGAAACCGTTGAACTGACGGCGATTTACCAGGCGCGCGGGCTGTCTGCTGACCTGGCTCATCAGGTAGCAGAGCAACTGATGGCCCATGATGCCCTGGCCGCACATGCCCGGGACGAGCTGGGCATTACCGACTTCAGCAGCGCGAAACCTCTTCAGGCCGCGCTGTTTTCCGCTATCAGCTTTGCCTCCGGCAGCGTGCTGCCGTTTGCTGTCGCCCTGCTCATTACCGGGCCCTTCGCCCTGCCCGCGATTGCATTGTCGGCCCTGCTGGCGCTGGCACTACTGGGTGCCCTGGCAGCTAAAGCGGGCGATGCGCCCGTACGCAAAAGTATCATGCGCATCTGCTTCTGGAGCCTGCTGGCAATGAGCTTTTCGGCGACCGTCGGCTACCTTACGGGTCAGGTACTGGGCTAGCCGCATAAGGCCGTCCACGAGCCCCATCAGGCATTCACGGGCTGGCCTACCACCAGCCCAAGCTGACTGGCCAGAACCCGGCCTGAAACAGATTCACCGTCCGGGCCCTGCCCTTGCAGGATTTCGAGTTGCCCTTGTCCACAGCGAATGATCAGGGGCGATAGTGATACAACCTCACCCGCACGCCCGCTGTTATCGCCGTTCATCACCCGGGTTTGCCAGACGGTAAACCTTTGCGTGCGGGTAAAGCTGAACGCCCCCGGCCAGGGAAAGTCCAGCGCCCGAACCAGATTGTGGATATTGACGGCACTGTCCTGCCAGTGTATCTCGCCGTCCTCGGGTTTGCGGCTGCCCCAGCAGCTGGCGGCCCGTTCATCCTGCGGTGTTTCTGTCAGCTCGCCCGCCACCAGCGCCTTAAGCCAGCCCGGCAACATCTTGCCCGTCGTTGCCACTAAGCGCGTATGCAAGGCCAGAGCATTATCTTCCGGCAGAATATCCACCGCCTGCTGCGCCAGTATGGGACCGGCATCTGGCCGTTTAATCATGCGGTGCAGCGTAACGCCTGTACGGGTTTCGCCCTTGATAATGACCCAGTTGAGATGGGCGCGGCCACGGTAGGCTGGCAGCAGCGCGGCATGAACGTTATAGGCGCCTTTTGTTACCGAAGACAGAATGGCCTCGCTCAGTACCTGACGGTAGGAGAAGCAGAACAGGTAGTCCGCGTCGAAACTGGCGATACGGGCCTGCCACTCGGCGGTATTCACCTCCTCGGTGATAAATACCGGAATAGCGTGACGACGCGCCAGCTCAGCAACGGAACCATAAAATGGTGTGGCGTTGCCGGGATCGGCATGGGTAAACAACGCACTGATACTGAATCCGGCATCCAGCAGCGCCTGTAATCCGGTACAGGCCATTTCATGGTATCCAAAGACGACGGCTTTCATTGCACTTTCCTTTTTCTCCGCCTCTCCGCACGGACAGGCTGGTGGAATGAGATGCCTGGGGCAGGCAGAATGTCCGACATCATAAAGGAATCGTTACCGGTTTACGTCATCAACCCTTCTCTCAGTGAGAGGCCGTTGAGACGATGGCACAAAATGTCTGACGCCATGCGCGCACAACGCTGTCGCAGTCGCGCATCACCACCTATGGTTAATCAGACGAGAACATTTCATTGCACGACAGAGAGTGGAGACAAGATGGGCCAGTTAATTGATGGTGTCTGGCATGACACCTGGTATGACACAAAATCAACCGGCGGGCGTTTTAAGCGCTCGGAATCCGCATGGCGCAGTTGGGTCACGCCGGATGGCAGCGCCGGACCGAGTGGCAACGCCGGGTTTGCGGCAGAGCGCGATCGCTATCATCTTTATGTATCGCTTGCCTGTCCCTGGGCACACCGTACCTTGCTGATGCGTCAGTTAAAAGGGCTGGAGAACATGATCGATGTGTCAGTCGTGCATCCGCTGATGCTGGAAAATGGCTGGACCTTCGATGACAGCTTCCCGGCGGCAACCGGTGACAAGCTGCATCAAAATGAATTTCTTTATCAGCTCTATCTGCACGCGGATAAGGACTACACCGGTCGGGTGACCGTGCCCGTGTTATGGGATAAGCAGCAGAATACCATCGTCAGTAATGAATCTGCCGATATCATTCGCATGTTTAACAGCGCCTTCGACGGCGTGGGCGCACGTGCGGGCGACTATTATCCGCCGGCACTGCGCGACAAGATTGATGACCTCAACGGCTGGATTTACGACACGGTCAATAATGGCGTGTATAAGGCGGGGTTTGCCACGTCACAGGCGGCTTATGATGAAGCGGTTACGGCACTCTTTCAGTCGCTGTCCCGTCTGGAACAGATCCTGGGCCAGCACCGTTATCTGACCGGCGACACGTTGACCGAGGCGGATTTACGTTTATGGACTACGCTGGTGCGCTTCGATCCGGTCTACGTCACCCACTTTAAATGTGACCGTCACCGTATCAGTGACTACCTGAATCTGAGCGGTTTCCTGCGGGATATTTACCAGATGCCTGGCATTGCTGAGACCGTGAATCTGGCCCATATTCGCCATCACTACTACTGCAGCCATAAAACCATCAACCCGCACGGCGTAATCTCTGTCGGCCCGGCGTTCAACTGGGATGAACCTCACGGTCGCGGTTAACCGGATGACGCAGACCTGACATGGGGGACATGTCAGGTCAAAACGGCTGCGCGGCCCGTCAGAAAAACTTATACGCAATATTCAAAATCGTCAGCACGCCAATCGCGCTCACGAAAACGTTGTCAGCACGGCCTTTATATTTCGCCAGCGCCGGAACCCTGCGGATAGCAAACATCGGTAACAGGCACAGCAGCGAGGCGATAATGGGCGCACCCATCGCCTCGATCAGGTCAAGAATATTGGGATTGAGATACGCCACCAGCCAGGTGGACCCCATAATAAAGACCATACTTACGGTGTTCAGCTTACGATGGGACACGGCGTCTTTATCACCGTGGTAGCGGAACTTGATGATTAACCCATTCAGCCCTTCCAGCGTGCCCAGATAGTGGCCAAAGAAGGATTTAAAAATCGCGACCAGGGCGATGACCGACGCGCTGTATTCCAGCACCGTGGAAAAGGTAGACTTTTCACCCGCCATACTGGAGAAGTGATTCGCCAGATAAGACAGCACAGGAATATTTTGTGCCCTGGCATCCGCCATGTCCTGCGGCGACAAGGTAAACAGACAGCTAAAGGCAAAGAACATGACCACTGCCACCATCAGGATGCTGGCGCGGGAGATAATCTGACTGCACTTGTTTTCAGTGTAGGTCCGGCCCATTTCCGGCTCGTACTCCTCCCGTTTCGACACCACGAAAGAAGACACAATGGGCGAGAAGTTAAACGAGAACACCATGATAGAAATGCCAAGCCATACCGTGACGAGAATGCCATCATGCCCGGTAAAGGCCAGATCATTCAGGTGAACCTGATCGATAACGGCGCGATTCCAGTACGGGATGAGCGACAGTGAAATCAGCACCAGACTGGCAATAAACGGAAACACCAGCCAGCTCATCACTTTGACCATCAGATCTTTACCAAACCCAATCACAAACGCCATCAGCAGCAGCAGACACAGCGCGACGACGCCACGATTAAGGGCGGGCAGCAGTAGCTGATATTGCCAGAACGCCATAAACGTGTTGGTGATGGTGACGCCATAAATCCATAACAGCGGGCAAATGGCAAAAAAGTAGAGAAAGGTGATGACCACGCCGCCGGTTTTACCGAAATGTTCTTCTACGGTATCGGTAATATTACCCGATACGTTACTGCCGGACAGGCACAGGCGCGCCAGTGCCCTGTGGCAGAAAAAGGCAATCGGATACGCCAGCACTAACATAATCAGAATGGGGATCAGGCCGCCATAGCCCGCTCTGATAGGAAAGAAAAGGACCCCGGCTCCAATGGCGGTACCAAAAAGTCCCAGTGTCCATGTGGTATCGGACTGACGCCAGATCGACGCTTTTTCCCGGTTGAGAATATTTTCAGAATTACTCATAACTTATCCTTTATGCGTCAGCGAGACCCGAAACCCGGGACAAATCAATATTGCCGCCAGAGAGCGTGTAAACGGTTTTCCGCCCCTGAATGTCATGGTCCACGTTGCCGCTGAGCGACGCAGCGCAGGCTAACGCACTGACGCTTTCCGTAACCATCTGGTTTCGCTGAGTCTTTTCAATCAAACACTTACGAATGTCGCCTTCACTTAGTCACCCCTTCTGATCGACCTGTTCGTTCATAACCGCGAAGGTGAGTTCACTCGAACAGGCGACATCGCGGCCATCCGCAAGGGTACCCGAGTACAACAATGGGGCGTCATGGTACCAGCAAAAATGGAGGCTGCCATACCGTCAGGATCAACAGATTGCGCACCGTTGACGGTAAACGCTGGATTCCTTGATCTCAGGGCAGCCACCCTACCGGCCCTCCGCCCATGGCGAAACCGACACCGAAAAGTTCGTCAGGCATCGCCAGACCGATGGCGCCCTGCCCGGCAATACTGGGCATTTTCTTGCCAGCAGGGATAAAAACAGGGGATGAGTGCGCGAAAAAAACGCCCACTGGGTGAGTGGGCGTGATGAGGACATTACTTCTTGTCGCAGGCGACCGGCCAGGGCTTCGCGGGGGAGTTAAACGGATGGTACTGATAACACCAGGTTTCAGATACCACGTTTTCCTGCGCTTTCAGATAAAGCTTCAGCTCCACCGGGTCACCGTCCCCCGCCACCAAATCAAACTGCGCCAGCCAGTTGCCGGAGTCATCAGGCAGCTTAGAGACCAGCACGTTCTCAAACGTCCCGCGCGAGGCCGACAGCACGGCTTCCGGCGCAACGCCTGACGGCAGGTGATTCAGGTTGCCACCGTAGAATTCAACGGTGAATTTACGACTGTCATGCGGACGGTCAGATCCCGGCACGCCGCCGCGTCCCAGTCGGGTCGCACCACAGCGCGCCAACGTTGAGGGATAAGGTTCATCGGACAGCCAGTGCAGCCGGTAATGGAAATAATGTTCATCACCCGCTTTGGCTGGCGCATCCGGCACCCACATGGCGACGATATTGTCGTAGATTTCGTCATCGGTCGGTATTTCCACCAGTTGTACCGATCCTTTGCCCCATTTCCCTAGCGGTTCGACCCACAGGTCCGGGCGACGCTCGTAGTGCGCAGCATCCAGGTAGCTGTCGAAATTCCTGTCTTTCTGCAGTAATCCAAAGCCTCGCGGATTCTCGTCGTGGAAGCTTGAGGTGACCACACGCAACGGATTGTTCAGCGGTCGCCAGAGATGTTCACCGCTGCCGGTCCACATTGCCAGACCATCGGAGTCATGCACTTCGGGACGCCAGTCTGTCGCAGCCCCCTTGACCGTTTTTGAGAACCAGTACATGGACGTCAGAGGCGCGATGCCGAAACGCTGAATATCCTTACGCAGGAAAAGCGTGCATTCCACGTCCTGCACCACGCCTTTGCCACGATGCAGGATAAACTTGTAGGCACCCGTTATGCTCGGCCCGTTGAGCAGGGCATAGACCGTGAGGTTTTTGCTGTCATCTTTCGGCGCTTCGAACCAGAAATCCGTGAAATCAGGAAACTCTTCATCCACACCGGGCTGGACGGTATTCAGGGCAATACCGCGAGCGGACAAACCAAACTGCCCTAATTCACCAATAGCGCGGAAATAGGACGCCCCCATAAAGGAAATCCAGTCATTTTGGGGATTGGTTTTTAACGCGTCCTGGCTTGCCAGCACTCTGAAACCCGAAAATACGTTTCCTTCCAGCGCCGGCAACCTGACGCTTTTATCCGTCGTGGTGAAGTAATCAATATTTTGAATGATTTCGCGCGCGGCGTTATTTTCCACTACGTGCATTTTCACCGGCATGCGGTGCAGGCCGTTAACCATGAAAAAGGTGACAGGAAAACGCCCGGCATTTTTGAACAGGGCATATTCCGGTTTGTACACGGTCTTCATGTAGGCGTCATAGGTGATGTTGGACAACAATGACGGATCGAATTCGGTGGGTTTTTCGTAAGGTTTGGCTGCCAGCGCTTTAGCCCGGGCAATCAATGTCTGAAAATTAAATGTTTCGCTGTTACCCAGTTTGAGCACACCTGCTGCCATCGCGCCGGGAGAAATGCCTAAAGCAGATAAGGCAGCAAACGCCCCAGAATACGTTAATAAATCCCTTCTTGTAACCATGATCCACCTGTTTTTTTAATCTTCATTCAATGAATGCGTGCCCAATGGGGCAAAACGTAAAATCAGTGACGTCTGGCGAGCTGCCTTCAACTATAGACGAGAGAAACCGTTGTCTCCCAAACAGATGGCAAGCCATCATGTAACACATCGGATGAGCGTATAGGGCATTGGCGAGAAATTGCATGGGATTTGCCTGAGAAACACGCCCTCTGGCAACCGGCCGCTTATCTTCCCCGATCAAAGGGTATAATGGCCTTCTTTCGCCCGGACGCCCGCACAGAACCGCCCTGCCGCATTTTTTTACCACGGCATCGTGAAACCATCCTGTATGACTCGCGCCGAACAGTGGCTCCCGTGGCAACGTCGTGCGCGTCTTTCCCCTGTGCCTGATGGAGACAGCAAAGCCTGCATAGCTGCGCCATAAAGCAAAAACCCCGCTTGCGCGGGGTTTGCATGAATAAGTCGAAACTGACCGATAAGCCGGGTTCTGTCGTGGACAGTCATTCATCTAGGCCAGTAATCGCTTACTGGCTCAAGCAGCCTACCCGGGTTCAGTACGGGCCGTACCATGTGAACCCCTATTTGGCCTTGCTCCGGGTGGAGTTTACCGTGCCACGGACTGTTACCAGCCGCGCGGTGCGCTCTTACCGCACCCTTTCACCCTTACCTGATCCCATTACTGGGCCATCGGCGGTTTGCTCTCTGTTGCACTGGTCGTGGGTTTCCCCCCCAGGCGTTACCTGGCACCCTGCCCTATGGAGCCCGGACTTTCCTCCCCTTTGCCCGTCTCCCTCAGAGAGGGACGACGACAAAGCGGCGACTGTCTGGTCAGCTTCGGCGCGCATTATAGAGCGTTTAGCCGGCGCTGTCACGCAGGCAAAACAGGCGGCTTACGCCTGCTGATCCAGCGCATATTTATAGAGGGCGTTCTTTTTCACCCCATGAATCTCCGCTGTCAGGGCGGCCGCTTTCTTTAGAGGCAATTCCTGCTGTAACAGGGCCAGTGTGCGCAAGGCCTCCGCTGGCAAAGCCTCTTCATCAGGCTGGTGGCCTTCCACAATCAGCACCATCTCACCTTTGCGGCGATTTTCATCCTCTTTGACCCAGGCCAGCAGTTCCGCCACGGGCGCACCATTGAGATTTTCCCAGGTTTTAGTCAGCTCACGCGCCAGCACGACATAACGATCGGCACCCAGCTCGGTCACCATGTCCTGCAGGCTGTCTAACAGACGGTGAGTCGACTCATAAAAAATTAAGGTGCGTGGCTCGTCGGCAAGGGCCCGCAGCGCATCACAGCGTGCCTTGGTTTTGGCTGGCAGAAACCCTTCGTAACAGAAACGATCAGACGGCAATCCCGCTGCGCTTAATGCTGTAATCGCTGCACAGGCACCCGGTAAAGGAACGATGCGAATACCGGCCTCCCGGCAGCGGCGAACCAGGTGGTAACCGGGATCGTTGATCAACGGCGTGCCAGCATCAGAAACCAGAGCTATGCTTTCTCCCTGTTGCAGCCTGGCGAGCAGGATGTCTGCTTTCTGCTGTTCGTTGTGGTCATGAAGTGCGAAGAGTCGCGCATTGATGGCGAAATGTTGTAGCAACAGTCCGGTATGACGTGTATCTTCCGCTGCGACCAGATCGACGCTGGAAAGTACCGCTAGCGCCCGCTGGGTAATGTCAGCCAAATTACCTATTGGGGTTGGCACGATGTAAAGCGTGCTGGCGGAAATGTCTGCCCGATCGAGTTGTTTCATTGTTTCATCCGAATTGCCGATTTAATATTGAGCATCTTGAAAAAAACATCACTGGATACAGTATGCTTCCTTCAAAAATCGTTCGTCATAAAGCAGGACGCTTTGTGCCTGTCCTTCTTGCTGGTCTGATTTTAGCCGCGTGTAGTGGCCAGGGTCCCAAAAGCCAGTCCGTAGACATTCAGGGGCCAGCCACCAATAATTCTGCTTACTATCTGCAACAGGTGCAGCAAAGCAGCGATGATAGCAAGACCGACTGGCAATTACTCGCAATCCGCGCCTTGTTAAAAGAGGGAAAATATCCTCAGGCCGACCAGGCGATTGGCGAACTGCCTAATCAACTGTCCTCAACACAGCAGCAGGAATTACGCTTGCTGAAAGCCCAGTCGCTGATTGGACAGCAAAAAGTGGCTGACGCGCAGCAACTGTTGAGCCAGGTGAAAACCAGTGAACTGTCTCAGGATCAACTGGCGCGCTACTACGATTTGCAGATCGCCAGCGCACAGGGGAAAACCTCTCTGGCCCTGCTCCGTGCCTACATTGCCCAGGAACCGTTGCTGAAGGGTGACGCACGTCAGAAGAACATTGATGCAACCTGGCAGGCACTGACGCAACTGTCACAGCAAGACATGAACGCGCTGGTTATCAATGCCGATGAAAACATTCTGCAGGGCTGGCTGGATCTGCTGACCGCCTGGCACGCCAATGCGCAGGATGCCAACATGCTTAAGTCGGCCATTAAAGACTGGCAGACGCGCTATCCTGACAATCCCGCGTCCAAAACCTTGCCGACGCAGCTGAGCCAGGTGCAGAACTTCACCAAAGCGTCCACCAGCACCATCGCGCTGCTGCTGCCACTCAACGGTCAGGCTCAGATGTTTGCCAGCGCCATCCAGAAAGGCTTCAACGACGCGAAGAACGGTGTTATCCCGGCGGCACCCCAGGCAACGCCGGGCAGCGCACAGGATCCCATCGCGATGAATCAGCAGCAGCCTGCTGATGCCAACGCGGTTGTCAGCCCCTCAGCCGCCCCTGCGGCAACAACGCAGACGGGCATGGCGCAGCAACCTGCCACGACCGCCCAGCAGCCTCAACAGCAGCAACAGCCGTCGGCGCAACCGGCCAGTAATGCGCAGGTTAAAGTCTATGACACCAGCAGCCAGCCCATCGCCCAGGTGATGCAGCAGGCGCAACAGGATGGCGCGACACTGGTCGTCGGCCCGCTGTTGAAAAACAACGTCGAAACCGTCGCCAACAGCCAGACACCGTTGAACGTTCTGGCCCTGAATGAGCCGGAACACATCCAGAACCATCCCAATATGTGCTACTTTGCGCTGTCGCCAGAAGATGAAGCGCGTGATGCGGCTCACCATATCTGGGATCAGGGTAAGCGCCAGCCGCTGCTGTTGCTCCCGCGTAATGGCCTGGGCGATCGCGTCGCAACGGCCTTTGCGAAAGAGTGGCAGTCACTGGGCGGTGGCACCGTGCTCCAGCAGCGTTTCGGTTCGGTTTCAGAGCTTAAGCAGGGCATCAACAGCGGTGCAGGAATCAGCATGAGCGGGACGCCGGTGGTTATCCCTTCTGCGTCCCAACCGCAGAACGTGTCCGTTGCAGGGCTGACTATACCGGCCCCTCAAACCAGCGCACCGGCAGCCAGCGAATCGGGTGCGGTAGATGCGGCCTATATCGTGTCGACGCAGGATGAACTGCAGCTGATTAAACCGATGATCAGCATGCGCACCGGCAGCCGCAGTAATGTCGCGCTCTACGCCAGTTCCCGTAGTGCTCAGGCTGGCGCAGGCCCGGATTTCCGTCTGGAAATGGAAGGCCTGCAGTACAGCGATATCCCTCTGCTGTCCGGCGCCAATCCAGGCCTGATGCAGCAGGCCGCCCGGTCGTTTAACAACGATTATTCACTGGTGCGCCTGTATGCCATGGGGATGGATGCCTGGACGCTGGCTAACCACTTCAATCAGATGCGTCAGGTGCCTGGCTTCTCTCTTGATGGCAATACCGGCAAGCTCAGCGCGACGCCTGATTGCGTGATCAACAGGAAGTTGACATGGAACCAGTATCGTCAGGGCAATATCGTACCGGCCAGCTAAACCGCCGCCGTACAGGTGCCGAATATGAACAACGCGCCCGCCGCTATCTTGAGCGGGCGGGGTTAACATGGGTCGCCAGCAATGTGTACTATCGCGCAGGTGAACTTGACCTGATAATGCGAGACAACCAATGCTGGGTGTTTGTCGAAGTGCGTTACCGCCGTAACGCACGATTCGGCGGCAGTCTGGCCAGCATTACCCGACAGAAACAACACAAGCTGCTGCGTGCTGCCTCTCTCTGGCTGGCGCAACGCGGCGGCAGTTTTGAAACAGTGAATTGCCGTTTCGACATCATCGCCATTACAGGCCCGGCGCTCGAATGGTTGCCCAATGCCTTTAATGCAGACGTTTAGAACCAGGTGGTCGTGTGCAGGAAAGAATTAAAGCGTGTTTTACTGAAAGTATCCAAACTCAAATCGCTGCGGCTGAGGCATTACCTGATGCCATCTCACGTGCAGCAATGACCATGGTGCAGTCCCTTCTCAACGGTAACAAGATACTGAGTTGCGGTAACGGCGCATCATCCGCCAACGCACAGCATTTTGCCGCCAGCATGATCAATCGTTTTGAAACCGAACGCCCCAGCCTGCCTGCGCTGGCTTTAAGTGCGGATAACGTCATGCTGACTGCGATCAGTAATGACCGCCTGCATGATGAGATTTATGCCAAGCAGGTGCGCGCGCTCGGGCAAAACGGTGATGTGCTGCTCGCCATCTCGACCCGCGGCAATACGCGTGACATCGTCAAGGCTGTCGAGGCCGCCGTTACGCGCGATATGACGATCGTTGCGCTTACCGGTTATGATGGGGGAGAATTAGCCGGATTGCTGGGACCGCAGGATGTGGAAATTCGTATTCCTTCACATCGCAGTGCTCGCATTCAGGAGATGCATATGTTAACACTCAACTGTTTGTGCGATCTGATTGATAACACCTTGTTTCCCCACCAGGAATGACGGAAGGAGCACCCATGAAAGCATTGAACGCTGTAGCCATTGTTTTAACCGCCATGCTGCTGCAAGGCTGCGTCGCGGTGGTGGCCGGTAGTGCCGCTGTCGCGACCAAAACCGCCACCGATCCCCGCTCTGTGGGCACGCAGGTTGATGATGGCACGCTGGAGTTACGCGTCAGCAATGCGCTGGCTAAAGATCAGCAAATCAAAACCGATGCCCGCGTCATTGCCACCGCCTACCAGGGCAAGGTTCTGTTGACCGGCCAGGCACCGAATCAGGAAGTCGCTAACCGCGCGAAACAGATCGCCATGGGCGTTGACGGTGCCACCGAAGTTTATAACGAGATTCGGATTGGGCCGAAAGTCAGCCTGGGTACGTCCTCCGCTGACACCTGGATCACCACGAAGATCCGCTCGCAGCTGCTGGGCAGCGATCAGGTGAAATCATCAAGCGTGAAGGTGACCACTGAAAACGGTGAGGTGTTCCTGTTGGGTCTGGTCACGCCGGAAGAAGCGAAAGCCGCTGCGGATATTGCCAGCCGGGTAAGCGGGGTGAAACACGTCACCACGGCCTTTACCATGGTGAAATAACGCGGAGGTCGGGGTGGTCTTGCCTGCCTGAATCGCGCGAATAAAAAAGCCGTCCCCTTTCAGGGACGGCTTTTCTCGTTTCTGGCGTCTGATCCCATGACCAGGCTGACGCAAACCACTTCGCCCTTCGCTGTCGGCTATCCGTCTCTGCGCGGATATCCACTGTTGTGATACCGCCACAACGCCACGCCAGCAGAAGCGCGTCAGACAGGGATATCGATTACCAGCGCCCGCGTCGGTGTGATGGCAGCCAGCCACAGTTGCTGCTCTTCCTGCAAAAACGCGCCATCACCACAGCCGAGCGTTTCCTGATGCGATGCACCTGCAGAGGCTTCAAGCGAACCATGGATCGACTGCAGATAGGCGCGCGCGCCATGCAGCGGCACCAGATGCTGCTCGCCAGCCGCCAGCTCAAGCTGGTGGATCCAGACCTGCTGACGCAGTTGCAAGCTGTTGTCGCGGCCATCCGGCGAAGCCACCAGTTGCGAGCACGTTCCTGCGGTCAGGCTGATTTTCTGCATACGCGGGTTTTCCCGTTCCGGGCAGGCCGCCAGCCAGAGCTGCATGCGGGTCAGTGAGCGCTCTTTACTGGGATTCAGTTCACTGTAGCTCACGCCCGGCTGGGCAGAGAGCAGCAGTGCCTCACCTTCACCGACGGTAATGTGATTGCCTTCGCTGTCGCGGTACTCCGCTTCACCCTGCAGGACAATATTCAGCACATCCACCTGAGGATAGGTGCGCGGCTGAAACGCCGCGCCGGGGGCCAGCACTTCCTGGTTCAAAACACGTAAAGCGGCATAACCCATTAATTTGGGATCGAAATAGTGGCCAAAAGAGAAGCTATAGCGTGCCTGTAGCCAGCCATAATCAGCCTGACCACAATCGGATGCACTGCGTGTGGTTATCATTGTTTACCTCCTGCATCCGTCGGCAAGAATCGACGACGGGTATGATTCCCTTATGGTAAAAGTCTGGACGCCGGATTGTTAGCCAGTTAATCTGCCGGGCATATTCAAATTTCCTGACAGAGAACCAGGATGGCAAAAGACCGTGCGTTAACCCTTGAAGCTTTACGTGTGATGGATGCTATCGATCGCCGGGGCAGTTTTGCCGCCGCCGCCGATGAGTTAGGGCGCGTGCCTTCGGCACTCAGTTACACCATGCAGAAACTGGAAGAGGAGCTGGATGTGGTGCTGTTTGACCGCTCTGGCCATCGCACAAAGTTTACGAATGTCGGACGCATGCTGCTTGAGCGCGGTCGGGTGTTGCTGGAAGCCGCTGACAAACTCACGACCGATGCCGAAGCGCTGGCGCGCGGTTGGGAAACGCAGTTAACCATCGTGACCGAAGCCCTTGTCCCTACCGATGCGCTGTTCCCGCTGGTTACAAAGCTGGCTGACAAGGCTAACACCCAGATATCCATTATGACAGAAGTGCTGGCAGGTGCCTGGGAAAGGCTGGAACAGGGGCGGGCAGATATCGTTATCGCACCGGATATGCACTTTCGCGCCTCAACTGAGATCAATACCCGCAAACTCTACAGCATCGTCAGCGTTTATGTCGCCAGCCCTGACCATCCTATTCATAACGAACCCGAGCCGCTTTCAGAGGTCACCCGGGTAAAATATCGGGGGATTGCCGTGGCCGATACCGCACGCGAAAGGCCGGTGTTGACCGTACAGCTGCTGGATAAACAGCAACGCCTGACCGTCAGTACAATGGACGATAAGCGGCGTGCGCTTCTGGCCGGTTTAGGCGTGGCGACCATGCCCTATAACATGGTAGAGCAGGATATCGCGGAGGGGCGGTTACGGGTCGTCAGCCCGGAATATTCTCGCGAGGTGGACATCATCATGGCCTGGCGTCGTGACAGTATGGGCGAAGCGAAAGCCTGGTGCCTGCGCGAAATCCCCCGCCTGTTAGCAAAGAAACACTGATAACGGGCTGGACGCTATCCAGCCCACCTTGCCCCTACTTACAGCCGACTCAGACAGTCCAGCGCCACGGTTTTAAAACTGCTGAAGTCAGTGCTGTCGCGCAGGCGCGTCATCGCCCGCTCACGCATAAACGTGACGAAAAGGTCATAAATTGCCATGGCTTCTTCATACTCGCTTTTACTGATTGCCAGCAGAAAAATCACGTAAGCCGTATCGTCGCCCCACGGAATACCCTGTGGAGCCAGCACGGTGTAGACGACCGTTTCCCGGGCCATGAGCCCCAGCGAGTGCGGTAGCGCAATGCCCTCGCCCAGCATGGTACTGACAATGGCTTCGCGTTCCTCCACGGATGCAAAGAAAGCCTCATCCACCACCCCTTCATTCTCAAGCTGATCGCATAATAACCGGAACAGATCCGACTGGCTCATGGGCGCATCAACAATCCGAAAATGCCGGGCATCAAAAAATTTCTCCAACATATAGGGGCGGGTACGATCCACCAGCACCAGCTTACCAATCTGTTCCAGCTGGAATTCGGTCGGGAACGGCGCCACCACCACCACCGGTTTTTCTTTTTCGCTGACCCGCGCGGTAGAGATGACAAAGTCTTCTTCAATACGTTGACGCGCTTCGTATTCGCGCTGAGACAGGCACTGGGTTACCTGCAACTGGGGATAGTTTCGCAGCAGCATCGCTTCAATCATGCGCAGCGTGGAATTCCCGCTGTCGCACACCAGCAGCACCTGAGGGCGACGTTGATAGCCCACGTTGTAATGGCGCTCCAGCCCGACGCCAATATGCAGCACCAGGAAGCCAATTTCATTCTCACTGATGACGTAAGGCGAATATTTGCCCCAACTGGAAACCGCCGCCAGCGTTACGTCATAGGCCATCGGATAGTGCTGCTTGATATTACTTAACAGGGGATTGGGAATATGGATCTGATAACGCACCCGCGTGATCATGGTTTTAATATGGGTGAGCAGATCGGCACGCAACTGAGGATCGTTCTGCAGATCGTAATAGTAGTGTGTGTTAATAAAGCTGAGCAGATAGTCGACCAGCGCATCCGCGTCATCCGCATTGATCGTGCTGGGTGCGCTGTCCTGAATGCGCCGGGCAGCGATATTAACCTGTAGCCAGCTCTCCTCCGCCGGCGAAACGGGCTTGCCGATAAGCGGCAGCAGCGAGTGAATCAGGGTTTGTGCCGCGTCGCGTATCGCATCGTCCATCTGTTCCGTGTCCGCGGGATCGTTAACCGGATAACCTTCGCTGATGCGCCGGACCGCTACCGCACAGTAAAACTGTAAATAGCGTTCACCTTCGTCACTGAGACGGATATGGTGCTGGGCAAAACAGCGTTGCAGGCACGGTTCCAGACTTTCCAGCAGGCCCCCTTCCAGGGATTCCGGCGTGATCAGCGGGCTGTCTGGCTGCGACTGATCGATCTCGATCAACAGATCGGTTAAGCAGGTGCGGATCGCCACCTCGCTGCCAAACAGTTTCATGCCGTGGTGCGGTTTGCTTTCAATGCTGAGTTGGTAGCGTCCGAGCCATTCACGTACGTCGGCCATGTCATTCTGCAAGGTCGCGCGGCTGACAAACCATTCTTCTGCCAGCGCTTCCAGCTTCAGCGAATAGGCGGCGGTCAGGAAGCGCACCAGCAGATAGCGGATCCGCTCCTGAGAGGTACGCGGCACCCGGAGAGGCGCACGCGTTTGCTGCTGGAGAATAGTAAAACGCTGCGCGTCGGCAATTTTAAGCTGATAACCGGCCCCGCGATTCAACACAAACTGCGCGCCGTGCTTTTCCAGTAAGGCATTCAGGGCGGTGATATCCGTGCGTACGGTACGCGTTGACACGGCAAAGCGCCGGGCCAGCTCGTCCTGAGGCAAGGTTTCGTTTTTCAAAGCGTCAAACAGTTGCGCAAGGCGCTGATTAGGAAATCTCACGTCGGTTTACCTGACTGAATGGAGAAAAGAGCAACACTCACAGAGTGCAGGAAACGCGGCTGTACGTCCAGGAAAGGGCGCGCCGGCCACAGTTTTCTGCGCCAGCGCACAACCTACGTCAGGCCAGCAAGGACTTGCTCATTGCCAGAAGCTGTTTGACGTCATCCACGCGGGTTTCACCGCTGGCCTGATCAATGATCGAACTGTAAATATGCGGGATCACCTTGCTGACGCCCGCATCCAGCGCAATTTTTACGATCTCGCTAAAATTTGCCAGATCGATCCCGCCTGTCGGCTCCAGCCAAAAATCCTGCTGTGCACAGGCCTCCGCCACGGCGCGGTATTCTTCCACCCTGTCCAGACCGCCCATGGGGAAATATTTTACCGAGCTGCCGCCCATATCGATCAGCATGGCGATGGCGGTGTCGATGGGCACGATGCCGTCGTTGCGCTGTGAGCTGAGCGGACCGGTCGAAATTTTTACTTTTCCTGGCGTCCCTGTCGGCGAGATCAAGCCGTTCACCACCGTTTGCGACTGGCCAAGCAGCGCCCGGCTGGTGCCAACGCCGGTAAAGACCTGGTTAACATGCTGAGGCTGTAGCTCAGCGGCCAGCTCGCTGACCATGCGTGACTGCCGGGGATCGCCCGCGCCCAGGCCAATCGAGAGCGCATTATTGATCAGCGCAGCATAGTCGCGCATATCCGCGATTGCGGCGTCATGACTGGCGTAATTCTTCGATAGCACACCGACCAGAACGTGCCCTTCTGCCGCCTGCCAGATAGCGCGCGCATTTTCTTTTGAGCCGGCCAGCACGTTGAGGCACAGCCGGTCTTGATAAAAATCAGGGGTAAGCGTCATTAGTGTTCTCCGGTTATCAGCGCCTGAATACGGGTAAAAATGATATGCAGCTGCTCAGCGCTGACGCTACGCACGTCGGCTTCGATAATGCCTTCATTCGCTTTGTAGCCACGGAAGTAAATGGCGATATCACCGTTTTTCAATGCCTGAACCAGATCGCCGGTTTGACGCGCAATTTTGGCTTCATCAAAGTGTATTTCGGCGCGTGCAATATCGCGTCCGGCCGCATCCCAGACGACGCGCGCAGTTACGCCGTCCAGCCCATTGAGGTTGTTAATAAAGGGCGTCATTTTTTCTACCATCTGTGCGCCGGTCACTTTCGGCTGAGTCAGATAGGACTCAATGGCCTGCGTCAGCCCCAGAATCCCCTCTTTGCCCACTTTCATGGTGCGGCCAATGCCGTTGCTCTGGCGCTTTACCCACTCAACAAGCTGGTGCTTACCGATAACCAGGCCGCTGGTTGGGCCTTCAATCGCTTTGGCGCCGCTGTAGATCACCAGATCGGCACCGGCCTGGTAGTAACACTGCAAGTCCTCTTCGGCGGCGGCATCCACAATCAGTGGCACACCATGCTTACGTGCGACTTCTGCGGCCTGTGCAACGCTCAGGTGGCTCTTTTGTACGCAGTGATGTGACTTCACGTAGAGAATGGCGGCCGTCTGATCGGTCACCGCGGCGGAAAGCTGCTGAGCCGAGCATTCATTACTGTAACCCGCTTCAACCGTCCGGCCCCCACCCAGCGCGATCATGCTGCCCACCGGCGCACCGTAGTTCACGTTATGCCCTTTTGGCACCACGATGTCGCGCGGCACGGTCAGCGGTGCACTGTGTAAATTATCCAGCAGCCAGTCATCATCTTTCACAATGACGGCGGCCACGCTCTGGGCTATCCCTGCCGAGGCGCAGGAGACCACCAGCGCATTTTCCACTTTCAGCAGGTTAGCAATATACGCGCCGGTTTTATCGACCAGATCCTTTACTTCAAAGTAGTGCGCCAGACCGTACTTAACCGTATCGATCACCTCATCCGATGGCGTTGAAACGCCCAGTATGGTCATACGACCGGAGGCGTTGATGACCTGCTTCAGGCCATATTTTTCATACAGAGAAGACATGGTATTTTTTTCCTTGTTCAGTAATCCAGCACTCGCCGGCGACAATGGCGGCAAGGGGAATCAGGTGACGATCGCCCTGTTCCGCCAGCCCTTCCGCATCCACAAAGGACACCGGCTCTTGCGCGACGGTGAACAGCGTAAAGTCGGCATCGTAGCCGGGCTCAATACGGCCTTTGTGGCGTAAACGCAGGCCGCTGGCTGCCTGGTGAGTCACACAGGCGATAATCTGTGGCAGGGTCATGCCGACATTGAAAAACTTCGACATCACATGGGCCAGGGTATAAACCGGTCCATTCAGGCGGTTACGGCAGTAAATATCCGAACTGATGGTGTCAGGCAAAATGCCCCGTGCGATGGCCGCACGCGCGACCTCGAAACTAAAGCTGGCGCTGCCGTGGCCGACATCAAGCCGTACGTCGCGTGCCAGCGCATGTTTGACGGCGGCACGCAGTTCGCCGTCGGGTGTCAGGATGCGATTGGGTTTGCCGTTATAGCAGTGAGTGATGATGTCACCCGAGGTCAGCAGTTCCGCGATCTCATCAAGGTTGGGTGGGTTGTTACCGATATGCACCATCAGCGGCAGATGGCCGTTTTCCTGCTGAATAGCTTTCGCGAGGACCAGCGGCTTAATGCCGTTTTCGCCCACTACGCTGCTGCTCATACGGGCTTTAAGCCCCACAATAAAATCGGGGTGACGTTTTACCGCGTCGGCAATGGCCTGGCGATCAATCTGCGTCATGTCCGCCAGTTCATTTTGGGTAATGATGCCAGTGCGTGCGATATTCAGCAGCGCGTAAACCTGCGTGCTCACCGCTCGGGTGCGCTGCCAGAAATCGTCAATGTCATTCGCGCCAGTACTGCCTGCATCCACCACGCAGGTGACGCCGCTTTCCACGCCAACCCGATCGGGATGATCGTGGTAGACGGGGGATTTTTCATAGCAGTGCACATGCGAATCAATCCAGCCCGCACTGAGATAACAGCCTTCTGCCAGCGTTTTCTCGACGGTTGCGTGGCCGCTGATTTCACCTGTGGCGGCAATCTTGCCGTCACGTATCGCAATATCGATCAGGGTTTCATCCGGCAAACGCGCACGCCGCAGAATCAGATCGTACACAGGAACCTCCTTAACTGCCCCGATCGGCCTGAACCGATCGGGAGATAACAGGGTCAGATCGCCACAGGAAAGATCGCGCCCAGGATCATGGCACCCAGGATCGCACCGCCCGTGATCGGTTTATTCCACAGATAGAACACCAGCGCGCCCAGCAAGGATCCGAGGCCGATAGGAATTGAGGCACCCATCGCGGCCAGAATGATCAAGGGTCCCAGGAAACGGCCTGATGCATTGCCCGCCCCCATCATGACGTCCGCACCGTACGTGCTGTTGCTCTGATTGATGGTGAACTTACGTGCCAGGATAATGACGTAACCGATTGCCACACCGAGAATCAGGCCGGTGACCAGCGAAGCCGCAAAGTTGGCGACGGGGAAAACAAAACCCGCCCCGAGCAGCAGCGCCGGCACGCCCAGACCGACACCGGTCTGGATCGCACCACCGATGTCCAGAATCCCGACCAGCGATCCTTCAATGATGCGGGCGAACAGGAAGCTGGCTCCGAACGCAGCCACCGCCCCATAGACGCCGGTATCGATTCCGGCCCGGAGCATGGACACGAAAGCGACTTCGTTAAACGCTCCAATGCCGTACAGGTAGTACATATGTGTCCCGGCAAACACGCCGGAGGAGAGCAAACCGACAAAAATGGGGAATGACCAGTCGGCATACCAGAAACCTTTGTTTGATTCTTCCATTGCAGACGCTCCGTTATTTGCCGCTCAGGCTGTTATGAATACTGTCGAGCCAGCCGGGAATGCCGAGCTGGAAGGATTGCAGCATCTTCATATCGAAACCGCGGAAGAAGGCGCTGAGGACAAACAGGGCAACGATGGCGGTCATCATGACTTTGGTCACTTTGTGCCAGCCGCTCTCTTCAACCCCTTTGCCAATCAAAATTCCCAGCACCAGACCCGGTACCGCATTGCCCATAATCAGCTGCGCCAGACCGCCAAAAATGGTGGCCCAGAAGCCCGATTTCTTACCGGCATCGATTGCGGCCAGCCAGAAGATCACGGGCATGACCGTGTTCACCAGCAGATTCGCCGCAGGGACCAGCACTTTGACCGCCGTAACCTGCAGGGCCGCCGGAACGGCAGAGGCCGTCGAATTCAAAAACGCGACCACCACCATGCCGATGATGCCGCAGGCGATAGCCATCTTTTTTGGATCGTGCAGCGTTTGCGCGACGTTGCGGTTTTTGACCATGATGGCCGCCGCGCCCCAGTTGGGAATGATGCGGTGATCCACATCCTGGGTGAATGCACCCGCCGCAACGGAGGAAGCCCAGGCATTGAAAAAGAAACCCAACCCAAAAGAGAAGTGAGAAGCGGGATCGCCTTCACAGGAGTTGAGTTCACCCAGTGTGCGAAACGCGCCCATACCTTGTGTCGTTGGCGCGTGGAACATGCGGGCAGCGCCAGCACCCACACCGACGCCCACAAGGCCGCCGATGATTAACGACTTGAGCAAAATGATGAGAAACATCCTCTTTCCTTATTTATGTTGTTTGAGGCTGACTTACACGCGGGTGAACGCAACTTTATCGCCGTCCAGACAGGTCACGTTGATGGTGACCTCCAGATCGACACTGAAGTGCCTGCGCTCGCGTGCCAGGAAAAAGAAAAGAAATTTTTCGGTTCTGACGCGCTCCTGCGCGCGCACCACCTTTACGTCCTGGGGTTCGATGCGCAGCAAAATCTTGTTGGCGTTGCGCAGGACTTCGTGCTGCACCCGGCTGAGCGCATCAGAGAACGCTTTCGCTTTGGTATCGCCTTTGCCGCTTACGGCTACCGAGGTTGTAAAGGTCTCTTTCATTCCTTATCCACCGTGTTTTTTGTGCCAGGCCTGAACCAGACGTTCACCCAGCTCTTCTTTATCCATAAACCCGAAGCCCAGCACGGTGGCGCCTTCGTTGATGGCTGTCACACCTTCATCCACTGAGCGCATGCCGTGTTTGGCTTTGTAGCCATACTTGTTTTGTGCCGTAATCGCCCCCGCACCGCCGCTGCCACAAAAAGAAATGCCAAAATCGGCATTCTCAGCCTTCATCACATCGCCCAACTTCATGTCAGCTGCCACGCCGGGCACGACAACGGCACGCCCGCCCGCTTTCTCAACGCCGGCCGCCACTTTCTGTCCTTTACCTAATCGATCGCCTATTACTACGGTTACCATATGTCTGTACCTCTCATGGTGGTGAAAATCAGTCGTTCTTAGCCACTTCAAAGTGGACGGAGAGCAGCCAGGCTTCTTCCGGCGGTAAATTGCCAAACAGATCCACGACCTGCTGCGCCAGTGCCATTGACGCTGGCGAGATCTCATCGAACAGATCCGCCTCCACCTCCGGCAGCCCTTCACCGGTTACCGATCGCAATGCCATTGCGCGGACATGCGAAGCCAGCATTTGCAGCTGTACCGCATTCGGCTTAATGGACCGCTCGGCAAACAGCGCGCCGATCTGGGTCATTACGCGATCCGCCAGGGCCTGAATCGTTTGCTGCTCGTCTTGTGACGCGTTCATCGCTACCGCTCCATTACACGTGCTCATCGTCTGCATCCCGTTACGCATTCAGCGTGATCACAAACTAAACAGAGTCCGCGCGGCTGTGGAGAACGACTTTTTCCGTTTCGAAGTGGAAATCCTGCACCTGAGCGTGATCGGTGCCGCAAAGTGGGGAGTGAACAGGGGGAGAATGGCGAGTCAGGTTATGTAAAACAACCGGTTAGGCTGTCTTACCTGTGCGCAGTGATGCGCCTGTGAACACATAATGCGCGATGGCCGGTACTGTACCGCTGTCACAAAACCGACAAACAGTTACCTGCCATCACGTCTTAACAGAGAAACTTATGGCTTTTCCGCCCCCGTCACCTGAACGCAGGCCTCGTTGCGCGTTGGGATAGCAGCAGGGGCAAGAGCGTGCCGTTTACGCTGGTTAATGGCCGCGACAATGCGCGCGAAACGCGCTTCATTGAGCCTGTAACCCCATCCCATAATCAGTGCCGCCGCGATGGCCAGCGTACAGGGCCAGATAAAGATCAACTGCCGCAGCCCCGCCAGCGTGGCATCCGATTGAAGGGCATTCGGCACATAGCCGATTTGTGTCAGCATCAGGCCCGGCAAAAACCCCGCCATGGCGGCAGAGATTTTACGGAAGAAGGTGTAGCCGGTATAGCAGGCGCCCTCTGCGCGGATACCGGTTTTCCATTCACCGTACTCGACGGTATCCGGCACCAGCGCCCAGTTAAGGCTGTTCACAAACGCTGTGCCGAAGAACGCCATACAGGAGAACAGGACGAACATTAGCGATGTGCTGCCCCAGAGAAAATTGCATAGATCGCCGACAGCCCAGAATACTAAACCACCGAGATACACCTGCTTTTTACCCCAACGTTTCACCGCAGCGGGCACCAGCAGCACACCGGCCAGAATACAGCCCATGCTGAAGAAACCCATCCAGGAGAGCAGACTGACATCGTTCAGCACGTACTGGGTGTAATAAACCTGAATCGCCAGCTTGATGTTGAATGCCGCCAGGGTACACAGGTTCGCCAGGCACAGCGTCCGCAAGGGCGGATTGTGAAAGATGGCGCGAAAGGCGGTTGCAACGCCAGGTTTGTGATGGGCGGGCGTGACCTCGACATAGCGTTCTTTCACGCCGCTGTAGCAAAGCCCCATGCACAGCAATCCGCCAGTGACAAAGACGGCAGCCGCCACCTGATAACCCAGCGCACTTTTGCCCACAAACAGCGACTGGATGGGCATAAAGCCTACGGTACAAACCAGCAATCCTAACGTGGCCCCGCCCTGCCGCCAGGCGGCAAGATGAGCGCGCTCGGTGGGATTCCTGGTGATGGCAGGCACCATTGCCCCGTAGGAACAGTTCATCAGACTGTAAAACAGGCCAAACAGCATAAACAGCGCGGTGGCGACAGCCGTTTTACATGTCAGGCTGAGGTCATGCGCCACAAACTGCGCCGCCGCCACCAGCGCGACCGGCAGCGAAAAATACAGGATAAACGGCCTGAATTTTCCTCTTGCGCCAATTGTCCGCCGTGAATCCAGCACGATGCCCGTAAACATATCGGTAAGGGCCGTAAAGAATTTGGCGACGAGGAAAATCATGCCGCCATACCAGGCCGGCATCCCCAGTTCATCGGTGTAAAACTTAAGTAAGTAAAGCGTCCCGATAGCCAGCATCAGGTTGGAGCCGAAATCACCGATGCCGTAAGCAAACTTCTCACGCAGAGGCAGTTTCAGCGTTAAGGGATCAGAACCTGTGTTCATAACGGATCCTTATCACAGAGCCAAATCAGTGCTGACGCTTACGGGCGTCAATCTCGTCAATGATGCGGACATACATCTTTTCATTGAGGTTGTAGAAACACCCCATGGCCACAATCGTGACCACGGCTAACGCACCGGGATAAATAAACATCAGTTGCTTCAGGCCCTCGACCGTACCGGCGCGCTGGACAACGTTAGGCACGTAGCCAATCTGGGTCAGCATCCAGCCGGGGAAAAAGCCCGCCAGTGCCTGTGAGACCTTACGGAAAAAGGTGAAACCGGTATAAACCGTGCCTTCAGAACGCACGCCCGTCCGCCATTCCCCGTATTCGACCGTATCAGAGACCAAAGCCCAGTTAAGACTGTTCACAAAGGCAGATCCAAAAAAAGCCAGACAGGAAAACACGATGAAACTGACGGAACCGCCCCCATAGCAATAGTTGAGCAGATCGCCCACGACCCAAATCAGCAAACCGCCGATATACACTTTTTTCTTACCAAAGCGCCTGACGGCGCCGGGCATCATAAAGACACCGATAAAAATGCAGCCCATGCTAAAGAAGCCCATCCATGACAGCAGGATGGGATCGTTCAGAACGTACTGGGTGTAATAGACCTGAATCGCCAGCTTGACGTTGAACGCCCCCAGTGTGCACAGGTTGGCAATACAGAGAATAAACAGCGGACGGTTACCCGCGATAGCGCGGAAGGAGGCTAACAGGCCCGGGTTTTGCGTGGGGTGGGCAGACGGCTGTTCGACATAGCGCTCCTTTACACCGGCATAGCACCACCACATAAAGAACAAACCAAATGCCGAGAAAAGTGTGGCTGCAGCGATATAGCGGAACTGCGCGCTGCCTTCTGCCAGGTTCATCACCGGCACAAAACCCACAGTACAAATCAGTAACCCCAGCGTTGCACCGCCCTGCCGCCAGGCGGCCAGGGAGGCGCGCTCATCAGGATTTTTGGTGATGGCGGGCACCATCGCCCCGTACGAACAGTTCATCATGCTGAAGAACAGGCCATACAACATAAACAACACCGTGGCGACGACCGCTTTACCGGTGATTTCAAACGGCGTGCCGATAAAGTTGGCGACAGCCAAAAGCGTGACCGGAAACGCGGCGTACAAGACAAACGGCCGGAACTTCCCTTTCGGGCCAATCCTGCGCCGCGAATCCAGCATGATGCCCGTGCCCATATCGGTAAACGCCGTGAAGAATTTGGCGACCAGAAAGATAATTCCGCCGTACGTTCCCGGCAGCTCCAGCACATCGGTATAGAACTTCAGTAAGTAAAGCGTCCCGATATCTAACAGGATGTTAGAACCCAGATCGCCCATGCCATAGGCCACTTTTTCCCGGAACGGCAACCGCAGCGTCGCAGGCTCGCCGGCAGAAGATACAGTTTGCTGATTCATGATGGTTCTCCGGTTTACCCGCCCGCCTGGCGGGTAACCTTGCTCAGGATGAAGGGGAAGCGTTTTGCTGCTGTGTTTCCGCTTGCTGCTGTGTTTCCGCGCGTATCGCCGCAACTTTTTTGCCCAATACCCACTGCATAATCGCCAGCAGGCCAAACACCGGCACCAGTACCGACCATGCCGGAATCGCCAACGCCCCCTTGATCAGCATGGCGCCGGATGCGATCAGCAGCAGGAGCACCATCAGCCGGAAAGTGCTGACAGAGATGCGTTGGTGAACATACTGGCCCACCAGCGAGCCCAGGATCATGGTGGGCACGCAGAACAGCACCAGCTTGACGGTTGACAGCGTTAAGATGCCGCTGGTCGTCAGGCCGCCAATAATGGCGATGTTACTGGCGGTAAAAAACGCATTGAGCGTGCCACGAAACGCCGCCGGAGCCAGATTTCTCAACATGCCATAAATCACTACCGGCGGGCCGTTGGTCGCAAAAGCCGACCCCAGAGCGCCGGCGATGATGCCCGTCGGCACCACTAGCCAGTTTTTGTCACAGACGGGCAGACGAGGAACAAACAGGCTGTAAAACGCGTACAGGATCAGGAAAGTGCCCAGCCCGGTTTTCATGATGTTGTCCGGGAAACTGGCGAGCGCATAAATCCCCAGGGGAATGCCGGCAAAGGAGAACAGGATAAGCACCAGCGCAGATCGCCAGTGGGTTTCGTTACGTGACAACCAGGTCGCATATAACGCGGTGGCTGTCCCGACAATGACCGACATAGGTGCCGCCATTTTGACCGGCAGCAACAAGGTGATCAGCGGCATCGTCACCAGCGCGCCACCAAAGCCTGCGCAGATACCGATGAAGGTATACAGGAACATGATGGCGATGATGATGCAGACAACCTCAATACTCAGCTCAAGCCCGTCGGGAGTAAAAAGCGTGAAGAAATCCATACCCTTTCTCCTTTATCGCGTCGAACCGGCACTGTCGATCAGCCGTAACGAGGCAAATAACGCCTGCCATTCACTTTCAGCCCGGTAAAAGACGGGCGGCTGGCCAAGCGGTGCGGCCACCGTGATCTCGCCACCGCTGGCCGCTTCACCGGTCCAGAGGTTTATCCAGCGATCCTCCGGCAGATAGAGCGTCCAGTCGTGGCGGCCCTCTTCATACACTGGCGCGACCAGCAAATCACGACCAAACAGGTACTGGTATTTCAGCGAATAAGTGCGGGCATCCGCTTCATAGTGCAGGAAAAGCGGCCGCATAACAGGCAGACCACTGCGGGCATTCTGCGCCACCGCCTGCCTGATGTAAGGCTTTAAGGAAGTAAAGATCGTCGACATACGGGCAAAATGCGCCATGGTTTCGTCATCGCTGTCAAACTGCCAGTTATCGCCGGGACGGTTACCTTCATGGGTGCGCATCATGGGCGTAAAGGTGTTGAAATCACACCAACGCAGCAGCAGTTCTTTGCTCCGTTTCATGCCGTAGAGCGTGGTATAGCCACCAATGTCACTGTGATGCAAACCGTGCCCACTCATTGCCAGCGACAAGGCGGCAGGCACTACCGACGCGAGGCCATCGTCCAGACTCCAGTCAACGTTTTGATCCCCGGCCCACATCATCACAGCGTATTTCTGACTGCCGGTATAACCCGCGCGCATAAAATAGAGCGTTTCGCCGAGCTTGCCGGTTTCTGCCAGCGCGTCGTAGTTACATTTTGCCCACAGCGCGGGCCAGGCATTATGCATAATCTCGGCATGGACACCGTTATGCAGAACCGTATCGGTTGGGAGATATTCGCCAAAATCCGCCATCCAGCCGCCACAGCCCAGGCCGATCAGATTTTGTTTGATAACCTCTTTGAACCAGTTATAAGCATCAGGATGAGTCAGATCGACAACGCCCGCATAGAACTCACCAAATTCAACATGGTAGTCCTGACCGGAAGCCGTTTTGGTGAGATAGCCGTGCCGGGCGGCCTCGTCGCACAGAGGGCGATCGCTGGCGACATAAGGATTGATATAAGAGAGAAACTGGACGCCTTCGGCTTTCCATTGCTGAATGCGTGTATCCAGTTGCGGATAGAGTTCGCTGTCCCACTGCCAGTTCCACATGACACGTTTGCCAAACGACGTCATGCGAATACCGGACCAGTCCTGAGCCCAGATACCGTTAACCTTCACACCCGCCTGACGCATCTTGTCTAACTTCTGCTGACACACGTCGGTGCCGCCCTGAATGCCCAGAATCACGCCATCGTAAACCCAGTCAGGCAATTCAGGCTGGCGGCCCAGCAAGGCGCTCAGTTTTTCCAGCAGCGCAATATAGCTGTCGGCGCATTCAAAGCGTAACGTCGCGCGGTTTTCCCAGAACGCCAGTTCGTGATAATCGGGTGCGCTGAAGTCAAAATTCATGTAGCCGCTGTTGTCCACATGGCAGTAATACTTCTGGCTGCTGACGAAGGTGGGCTGAGGGAAAAACGTCCAGTAATAATCGCCGCCGGCATTCTCCGCGCAGTCCGCCTGCCAGGTAACATAACTGTTTTTATTCCGTCCGACGCCCTGCTCACTGGTCCAGAGCGGGAACGGTTTCCCGCGCAGGTCAAAACAGGAAAACTGTTCGCCGCAGCCGTAGATGTGATCAGCCTGCTGCGCTGCCAGCCGTAGCCAGATGCGGTTATGACTGTCGGCGTCATTATTTAGCGTGAGCAGTAAACGCCCGCCGGCATCCAGCCCAACCGTCAGCGTGGCGCTGATGACGTTGCCGCGCGAGAAACGGATGTGCCAACAGTCGGCCTGCGACGTCATGGTGGCCTCAGTCAGGGCCAGCTTTTCATTCAGCCGATCTTTGATACTGAAGTTGCCACGAAACATTTTAATGTCGGCCCGACCGTGCCCCATCCACAGACAGGGCGCTTCCGGGCTGTGGCTCAGAATAACGCGGCCGTGATAAACCAGTGAAAAGCCGTTATCAGTGGCAGTGAGTTTTACCCCTGCCGTTTCAAGATGTTGTAAGTGCATACTGGCCTCTTAGTTGTAGGGTAAGGCGGTAAGATGATCTTTATCCGGGGCGATCGCAGCCAAGGGTGAAGGCCAGCCGATGCGTCGCCTGCGGTGCGAGCCAGACCAGATCAACGCCGGAGTTAAACGCATCAGGCGGGCAACTCATGGGCTCGGTTGCCAGCCCGGTGCGGCCCAGTTTTTCGCCGGTGTAAATTTGCAGCCAGGGCTGATCGCTACGTAAGTAAACAGAAAGGGACGGCTTCCGGCTGGTCAGGCGCACTTCCCACTGCTGGCCGTCCGTGCCTGTGCGAAGGCTGTCATCAATTTGCGTTGCGCCGAGCAGACGTGGGGAAAGGAAATCGCCTTGCGCTATCGCGGCAGGCAACGTGAGCAGGCACTCGTCCAGCGGCATTCTGTTGCAGGTCAGATACGGGTGCGCACCTGCGCCATAAGGAGCAGGTTCACGTCCTGTATTTTGACTGTCGAGCGTCACCTGCAGGCCCTGCATGGCATCCAGCCGGTACGTCACCGTTGAAACCAGGGCAAACGGATACCCGTAGCTGGGCGGTAAAAAGATTGTCAGCCTCGCTGTGCTGTCGGTATATTCCGCAATCTGCCAGTCACGCCACGCCAGCAAACCGTGAATGGCGGTTCCCCCTTCGTGATCGTTGATCGGTAAATGAAGCCATTTACCGTTATGGTACCAGGTGCCCTTCGCGACGCGATTGGGCCAGGGAATCAGTACCTTCCCCATGTGCGCCAGCGGCAGGGTTTCAGGGGAATGGGGGAGCACCAGATGCTGACCTGCGTATGTCAGTTCAGCCAGACCCGCGCCCACGGTGACAAGGGTGGCCTGATAGTCTCCGGCCCGCAGTACAAGGGTTTTTCCGCTGCTGTGCATAGCTGGTACTCCCGTCTGTTTTGGAATTATTTTGCGTTACAGTCCAGTAATCCGGCGGCGACAGCGGGAGCCAGGCCCGGTGCCAGCGGAAGGCGTGGGATGACCAGGCAATGCAGCAGGTGATAGATATCCTGTTTGCCGTCCCAGACTTTGGTCGTCACCTTGTTTTCGCAATCCAGTTCCTGCCACCAGGAACCGTTTTCGAAGTCCATCAGGTAGGTCATACAGTAGTCCCACCACTTCTGATACCAGACTTCGTATTGCGCCTCACCGGTGACGGTATACAGCGCATAGGCGGTTCCCATCGCTTCGACGATAGGCCAGCGTACCCGCTCGCGCACCACGGGCTTGCCGTCCCAGTCCACGGTATAAACGAAACCGTCTGCGCCATCGGGCGCCCAGGCATCACGCAGGGTGGCGTGAAATAACCCTTTGGCATCTTCCACTAACCAGGCCGGTGGGGTTTCAAAGCGCGCTTCAAGCGCGGCGTGCAGATGCAGCATCAGTCGCCCCCACTCAATCCAGTGGCCGGGCGTGCCACCATAAGCACGGAAGCGGTGGGCAGGGTTGTCTTTGTTGTAATCGCGCAGTGGCGTCCAGTGCGTGTCAAAGTGTTCATTCACGCGGTAATTATTTTGACGCGCGACATCATGGATGATTACGGACGTGACGCGCAGCGCGCGATCCAGCCATTTCTTATCGTGCGTGACGTCATACACGATCAGGAACGCTTCAACGGCGTGCATATTGGCGTTCCCTCCCCGGTAGTCTTCGGTCTTGCTGAATGCCTCGTCCCAGGATTCCAGGCACATCTGCTCGTCTTCACTCCAGAAGTAACGTTCAATGACCTTGATCGCCTCATCCAGCAATGGACGTGCCGCCGGATGGCCGGTGGTAACGGCGCTGGCGGCGCCCAGCAATACAAAAAAATGCTGGTAGCCCTGCTTGGAGGCATCGAGAACGCCTTCATCGTTGACGCAGGCGTACCAGCCGCCATATTTTTTATCGCGAAGCGCACCGTTTAACGCATTGATACCATGTTCAACCAGTTGATAAGCCCCGGGCCGCCCCATTGAGGCCGCCACCGCATAGACGTGCAACATGCGGGCGGTAATCCACAGGTGCGTTCCCTTATCGGGTTTGACCTGACCGTTATTACCCAGCCAGCCAAATCCGGTTGGCACCGCCGCATGCTTGCCAAAACTGAAAATCCGATCGGTTTCCTGTTCGAGCCAGCGATTGTGGCTTAAGGTGTTAAACCATTTCATCTGCTTCTCCCTATTAACGTTTCGCCATCATTTCATCTACGATCTCGCCCAGCCGTTGCAGTCTGGGAACAGAGATATCCCGCAGCATCAGGTCGGTATCGGGCAAACCAATAACCGAAGACCAGACTGCGCGGCCCGCCAGGAATCCGGAGGCACCCGCCTGCATGGCGACTCTGACGGCTCGTGGGAATAATTTTTCGTCAATGCCAGAGGAGAGGATGACCCACGGCATCATGATCAAATCGTTAAGTTTCTGCGCGGCCGTCAGCAGGTCGGCTTGTGAACCTTTGCCGTACAGCGGCATTTCCACCTTATAAAGATCCGCTCCGCTGTTACCCAGTTCCTTCGCTGCAGCGAGGATCGCCTGCTCGCGTTCGAAGCGATCGCCCCGGCGCGGCGGTCTGACAACGGGTTCGATAATGCTGAGCAGACCATGGCGGTGACAGCGCGCAGTGAAGGTATTCACCATATCGAGCCGCTGCTGTGCGTCTTCATCGCTGCGCCACAGCACCAGCAGCTTGAGCGCCTTTGCCCCGTCACGCTTGACGGCCTGAGGATCGACGCGGTGATCAATCTCCACACTGTCAACCGGAATGCCGTTGCCCGGGATAAACGCATCCGCCGCGACAATGATGCCGCAACCGGGCGACACAGCCCGCTGCTCCACAATCTGCTGAAAGCAAAATTGCTGATCCACCAGGATGGCGGAGGCATAAGGCGATAACACGCTGGCGGCATTCACTTTGAATTCGGTCAGAACCCGATCGCTGACCGGCTGTGGCGCACCCGCGGCGGCAAACATCAGCCGCATCGCTTCACGCTGATCCACAGCCAGCATGGCGAAACCACCTGATGGCCGGGCGATGTCTTTAAGGGTGTAATGAGTCATGTGCTTTCCTCTGATTGAGCGTCACAAGGGGTTGTCGAAGGTGAGAGGCCTGCGCTGGCGCGCACGTGTTCGAGAAGGGCGGTCCAGTCCTGACGTCCGCGTCCGGCGGCGCGCGCCTGGCTGTAAACCTCACGTGAGGCGGCCCCGAGCGGCATGGGCACATGCAGCTGGTTAGCCACATCCAGCGCGATGCCCAGATCTTTATGAGCCAGATCGATCATAAAGGCCGGTGACAGGTCGCCTTTCAGCACCTTATTTGGCCAGGTCGTGGTGAAGTGCCCCTTCCCTGCTGGCGTGCCGTTCATGACCTGTAGCGCAACGTCCAGCGGCAGCCCCAGCCCTTCACACAGCACCGCCGCCTCTGCAGAGAGCGCATTCAGGGCGATACTCATGTAGTTATTAATCAGCTTGACGCGAATCCCCATGCCCGGTCCGCCAGCCACCACCACCTCATTTCCCATGGCCAACAGCAGCGGTTTTGCCCGCTCAATCTGTTGCAGTGTTCCGCCTGCCAGCAGCAACAGCGTGCCGGCGATAGCATGATCGGATGTACGCCCAACCGGCACGTCCATCATGCTGAAGCCGCTCGCCCGCATCTCGTTAATCATCTGGTCGGTCTGTAGCGGATGGATCGTCGACATATCGATCACCAGTGCCGAAGGCGACAGCGTGGTACAGACGCCCTGATCACCTGACAGGACAGCGCGCACCAAATCGCCATTGGGCAGCATGGTGATAACGAATTCAGCCCCTTCGGCGGCCTCGGCTGGAGAACGGGCAGCCTGTGCGCCTTTTTCCACTAACCTGGCAACCGCCTCGTGATTGACGTCAAACACCCTGAGCTGATAGCCCTGCTTAAGCAGATTGCTCGCCATCGGCGCCCCCATTTGCCCCAGTCCAATAAACGCTACTTCCGCCATACCGCTCTCCCAAACCCGATGAATGTCACATTTTGTCCGATATATGATTTTTACTGTCTTTTTTGGATCATATTTGTAATTTAAGGTCAAAAAATTGACAGGTGTCACTTTTAAAACATTTGATGAAATTAAAATGACAGCACGAGAAAATGTCTGAGGAAGAGTGATGACGCGCATAGCTTGTGTAGGGATCACCGTACTGGATCGCATCTGGTACCTGGAAACGTTACCGCATCAGGGCGGAAAATATGTCGCCAGCAACTATCGGGAAGTCGGCGGTGGCCCGGCGGCCACGGCAGCCGTCGCGGCTGCAAAGTTGGGTGCGCAGGTAGATTTTATTGGCCGGGTCGGGGACGATGACACCGGGAAAAGGCTGCTGTCCGAGTTAAACAGTTACGGCGTAAATACACGTTATACAAAGATTTTTAACGCTGCCCGCTCCTCGCAATCTGCCATTCTTGTGGATGCTGAAGGCGAACGTATCATCGCCAACTATCCCAGCCCGGATTTACCCGACGAGGCCGACTGGCTAACGGAAATCGATTTTTCTCAGTGGGATGCCGTGCTGGCGGATGTCCGCTGGCATCAGGGCGCAAAATGCGCCTTTACGCTGGCACGCAGGTCCGGCGTTCCCACCATTCTGGATGGCGATGTGACGCCACAAAACATTGCTGAACTGGTAACGCTGAGCGACCACGCGGCGTTTTCCGCACCCGGTTTGCAGCGTCTGACCGGTATGGAAAGTGACGCCAGTGCGCTGAAAAAAGCACAAATGCTCACAAAAGGCCATGTCTATGTGACACAAGGCGTTCAGGGTTGCCTCTGGCTTGATGCGGGCACATTACAGCATCAGCCAGCTTTTCATGTCAGGGTGGTCGACACGACCGGTGCCGGCGATGTTTTTCATGGCGCACTGGCATTCAGGCTGGCCCAAAAGCCCGCCGTGGCGGAAGCGGTGCGCTTTGCCAGCGCTGTCGCGGCCTTAAAATGTACGCGCCCGGGTGGCCGGGCCGGTATTCCCGATTATGAGCAAACCTGTTCTTTTATGTCAGTTAATGGTTAAACTGACAGCCAAAGTGGTCTTCAGAGAGCAGCTCATGATCCTTACGGACGTAACCGGTAATCCTCGCCACGATCGTTTACTCAGCCTGATCGCCGAACGTGGCTACATGAATATTGATGAACTTGCGGTGCTACTGGATGTGTCGACGCAAACGGTACGCCGCGACATTCGCAAACTCAGCGAACAGGGATTGATTACCCGTCATCATGGCGGCGCAGGCCGCGCATCCAGCGTGGTCAATACCGCCTTTGAACAGCGCGAAGTCTCACAAACCGATGAAAAACGATCTATCGCTGACGCCATCGCTGACTACATTCCTGATGGTTCCACGGTGTTTATTACGATTGGCACCACCGTGGAGCATGTGGCCCGCGCCCTGATGAACCATAAGCATCTGCGGGTTATCACCAACAGCCTGCGGGTGGCACATATTCTGTATAAATGCCCCCAGTTTGAAGTCATGGTGCCCGGCGGCACGTTGCGCCCACACAATGGTGGCATTATTGGTCCGGTGACCACGGCCTTTGTGGCCAGTTTCCGGGCGGATTATCTCGTCACCAGCATGGGCGCCATTGAGAGTGACGGTGCGCTGCTGGAATTTGACGTCAATGAGGCCAACGTTGCACAAACGATGATGGCGCATTCGCGTCATATATTGCTCGCCGCCGATCATACTAAATTCCAGGCCTCGGCCGCGGTGGAGATGGGCAGCGTGGCGCAGGCGACAGCCCTGTTCACTGATAAACTGCCGGGTACGGCGCTGCAAAACCTGCTGAAAACCCATCAGGTTGAAGTGATCCTGGCTAAGCCGGGTGGCGATGAGGGGGCGGAATAATTAACCCCGGCAGTGCCGGGGTTAGCGTGTGTTTAGCGGAACTTCTTGTGGTTTTCGTTACGGATAGCAGCCAGTTTTTGCGCTTCTGCTTTGGCTTCATCCAGCTTGCCCTGTTTAGCCAGTGCATCGGCTTTATCAATCTGGGCAATCAAATCATCCATGCCTTTGTGAAAGTCTTTCATTTCCGGGCTGTCCGGTGCTTTGCCTTCCAGTTTGTCCGGGGTGCCTTTTTTGGCATCTTCGGCTTTGGCGCGCAAATCACCTAACATTTTGTGCAGCTGATCGGCGCTTTTCGCCCCATCCAGCGACTTGTAAATACCCGCCATCTCTTTCATATCGTGCTCAAGAGAAGCCGCACCGGCGGTGACATTAACAGATAACAAGGCAACAGCTAACAACGACATAAACGCTTTACGCATGCTCAGCTTCCTTTTTATTGTGAAAACGCTGCTTATAAAAAAGCGGAGGGTCGATGCCCTCCGCTTGCTATCGCCTACACAACTTAAAAGAGATTTTACTGTCCGGCAATATACATTTCGGGTAACAGAACAGAACCACACTGAATATTGCTGCGGGTTTCAATGTCATCGCCTACGGTAACAATGTTCCGCCACATATCGCCTAAGTTACCTGCAATCGTAATTTCACTTACCGGATACTGAATCTCGCCATTCTCCACCCAGAAACCGGCTGCGCCACGCGAATAATCGCCCGTGATGGCGCTGACGCCCTGTCCCATCAGTTCGGTCACGACCAGCCCGGTGCCCATCTGCTTCAGCATGTCGTTGAAGCTGTGCCCCTGACCGGCGATGCGCCAGTTATGAATGCCGCCCGCGTGACCGGTGCTGGTCAGGCCCAGCTTGCGCGCAGAATAGCTGGTCATCAGCCAGGTTTGCAGCACGCCATCTTTAATGATGTCGCGGGCCTGTGTACGTACGCCTTCGCTGTCAAACGGCGTGGAGGCCAGGCCTTTTAACAGATGCGGCTGCTCCTGAATGGTCAGCCATTCAGGCAGAATCTGTTTGCCCATCGCATCCAGTAAGAATGTGGATTTACGATAGACGCTGCTGCCGCTGATGGCGCCGACCAGATGGCCGAACAGGCCGGTCGCGACTTCCGGCGCAAAAATGACCGGCGCTTTCATGGTATCGAGCTTACGCGGTGCCAGGCGCGACAGCGTCCGGCGAGCGCACTCAGCCCCAACCCAGTCCGCGCTCTTTAAGTCCTCAATGGCGCGGCCAATGGTGTACGCATAATCACGCTCCATATTGCCGTCCTGCTCAGCAATGACGCAGCTGGACAGCGAATGACGGCTGGAACAGTAGCTTTGCAGCATGCCGTGGCTGTTACCAAAGACTTTGATACCGACATGGCTGTTAAAACTACCGCCTTCAGTATTGGTGATGCGTTTGTCTGCCTGCAGTGCCGCCTGCTCTGCCTGTGCCGCCAGCTGGATAGCATAATCGGCATCGATCTCCCACGGATGGTAGAGATCCAGATCCGGTGCGTCATAAGCCAGCAGTTCGGCATCCGCCGGGCCGGCAAAGGGATCCGGCGAGGTATAGCGTGCGATATCAATCGCCGCCTGCACGGTTCGTTTAATGGCATCCGGGCTGAGATCGGTCGATGAGGCACTGCCTTTACGGTTTTGGTGGTAAACAGTGATGCCCAGTGCGCCATCACTGTTGAATTCGACGTTTTCCACTTCGCCGTAACGGGTACTGACACCAATACCGGTGGTCTTGCTCACCGCGACTTCCGCGCCATCCGTACTTGCTTTTGCCAGTTCAAGCGCCTGTGCAATTGCCTGTTCCAGTGCTTTTCGCTGTTCTGCAACTTGAGTTGATACGTTCATCGACCTGCCGTCTAATCTTATGGTTGAATAATTTGAGTCTATCAGAGTCAGAGAACAATTTCGCAGTCACCCGATAAACTGGTAGGATTAGCCTCTTTTTTTTGGAGCCAGATATGACTAAGCAGCCTGAAGAGTGGCTCGATGATGTGCCCGATAATCACGAAGAAGAAGATGAAGAGATTATTTGGGTTAGTAAGAGCGAAATCAAACGCGATGCTGAAGAGCTGAAACGCCTGGGGGCCGAACTGGTCGACCTGGGGAAAAACTCGCTGGATAAAATTCCGCTGGATGAGCGTTTGCGTACCGAGATTGAACTGGCGCAGCGTATTAAGAAAGAAGGCCGCCGCCGTCAGTTACAGTTAATTGGTAAGCTGCTGCGCAGCATCGACGTTGAACCGATTCGTACCGCACTGGATAAGCTTAAAAACCGCCATAACCAGCAGGTTGCGCTGTTTCACAAGCTGGAAATGCTGCGCGATCGCCTGATTGAAGAAGGCGATGAGGCGATGACCGACGTGCTTGCCCTTTATCCTCAGGCCGATCGTCAGCAACTGCGTAGCATGATTCGTAATGCACAGAAGGAAAAAGCGGGTAACAAACCGCCAAAATCTGCCCGTCAGATTTTTCAGTACCTGCGCGAATTAGCAGAAGCCGTCTGACCCTGGCGGTGATGTGCGGCTGAGCAGTGCCCAGCCGCAGGGTTTTCTCTCCCCTCGTTCGGGGAGAAAAGGATCGGCTACCGGTTAACGAGCCAGACGATCCAGCAGCTTCTGATGAATCCCACCAAAGCCCCCGTTGCTCATCACCAGGATGGAATCGCCCGGCTGCGCCGTTTTGGCGATTGTTTCTACCAGCGCATCAATATCCGCGCTGCAGTGCGCAGGCTGCATGCAGGCTTCTGCGACATCCGCGACCTGCCAGGGAATATGGCTCGGCTGGAACAGAAACACTTCGTCGGCACGCGCCAGTGACGGGGCAAGTTCATTTTTATTCACGCCCATTTTCATGGTGTTTGAACGCGGTTCGAGCACGGCCAGGATACGCGCCGTCCCGCCCACTTTGCTGCGCAGCGCGCTCAGCGTGGCAAGAATCGCGGTCGGATGATGGGCAAAATCATCATAGATCTTGATGCCGTTGACCTCGCCGCGCAGTTCCAGACGACGACGGGCATTGATAAAGCTGTCCAGTGCCTGGCTGGCATCCTCGGGTTTCACGCCAACATGACGGGCTGCCGCAATGGCCATTAAACCATTGTGCATGTTGTGTTCGCCGACCAGTGCCCAGTTCACTTCACCCACTTTGTTGCCGTCCAGCCAGACTTCCCAGTGTGAGGCGTCAGGCGTCAGTTTTTTCGCCTGCCAGTGACCGCCATCGCCGACATGTTCCTGCTCGCTCCAGCAGCCCATCGCCATTACCTGCTTCAGGTTATGATCGTGCTCCGGCAGCAGGATCTTGCCCTGGCCCGGCACGATGCGCACCAGGTGATGGAACTGTTTCTGGATCGCCCGCAGATCGTCAAAAATATCCGCATGATCGAATTCCAGGTTATTCAGAATCAGCGTACGTGGGCAGTAATGAACGAATTTAGAGCGCTTATCGAAAAACGCGCAGTCATATTCGTCAGCCTCAATCACAAAGAATGGGCTTTTTCCTAATTTTGCTGAAACATCGAAGTTGCCGGGTACACCGCCGATAATAAAGCCCGGTTCCAGACCACACGCCTCCAGAATCCACGCTGCCATGCCTGCCGTCGTGGTTTTACCGTGCGTGCCGGCCACGGCCAGCACCCACCGGTCACGCAGCACGAAATCATGCAGCCATTGGGGACCTGAAAGGTAGGGAATGTTGCGTTCCAGAACCGCTTCCACACAGGGATTACCGCGCGTCATGGCATTGCCGATGATGACCAAGTCTGGTTGAGGATCAAGCTGACTGGCGTCATAACCCTCTGTTAATTCAATACCTTGCTGTTCCAGCAGGGTGCTCATCGGCGGATAAACATTGGCATCTGAGCCTGTCACCTGATGGCCAAGGGAGCGTGCCAGCATCGCCAGCCCGCCCATAAACGTGCCACATATCCCGAGGATGTGAATGCGCATAAAAACGTCCATAACTCAAAAGTTCGGCGCACAGTGTAACCTCGGTTGCGAGCGGAAGAAACGGATTAGGACTATGGTTTTTGAAGTTCAATCGGCTAAACTGCGTACGCATCCGTCGGCAGTGAAGTATGCCGCTGCCACTCCATCGATGATTCAGGGAATGTGTTATGAAAACGTTGGGCGAATTTATCGTCGAGAAGCAACACGACTTTCCGCACGCTACAGGTGAACTGACGGCGCTTATCTCAGCGATTAAGCTGGGTGCCAAAATTATCCACCGCGATATTAACAAAGCCGGTTTAGTGGATATCCTGGGGGCCAGCGGCGTCGAGAATGTTCAGGGTGAACAGCAGATGAAACTGGATCTGTTCGCCAACGAAAAACTCAAAGCCGCACTGAAAGCGCGCGGTATCGTTGCCGGTATCGCTTCTGAAGAAGAGGACGAATTTGTCATCTTTGAGGGCGAGGAAAACGGCAAGTACGTGGTCTTGATGGATCCGCTGGATGGATCATCAAACATCGACGTTAACGTCTCTGTCGGCACCATTTTCTCAATCTATCGTCGCGTCAGTGAACCCGGCACACCGGTTGTCGAAGCGGACTTCATGCAGCCGGGCAACAAACAGGTCGCGGCCGGTTATGTGGTTTACGGTTCGTCTACCATGATGGTTTACACCACCGGTTGTGGTGTACATGCGTTTACCTACGATCCGTCACTGGGCGTGTTCTGCCTCAGTCACGAACGGATGACGTATCCGGAAGTGGGCTACACCTATTCCATTAACGAAGGTAACTACATTCGTTTCCCGCAGGGCGTGAAAAAATACCTGAAATTCTGTCAGGAAGAGGATGTGGCAACGCACCGTCCTTACACCTCACGCTACATCGGTTCACTGGTGGCGGATTTCCATCGTAACCTGCTGAAAGGCGGCATCTACCTTTACCCCAGCACGGCCAGCCATCCGAAGGGTAAACTGCGCCTGCTGTATGAGTGCAACCCCATGGCCTTCCTGGCCGAGCAGGCGGGCGGTAAAGCCAGCGACGGGCAAAACCGTATTCTGGATATCCCCCCGGTAACGCTGCATCAGCGCTGCCCGTTCTACTGTGGCAACACCGCCATGGTGGATGACGTAGAGCGCTTCCTGGCAGAGTTTCCGGAGTGTCGTCAGGGCTAAGCATAAAGGGCGCGGGTGTCGCGCCCTTATTTTGTCTTATGCCTGCTGAAGCCGGAACAGCGCCATAGCAGCCTGCAACTGCTCTGACTGCGCCTCCAGTGAATGCGTGGCGGCGGTGGCCTGCTCCACCAGCGCCGCGTTCTGCTGCGCCGCTTCATCCATCTGCGTCACCGCATGGTTGACCTGATCGATGCCCCGACTTTGCTCTTCTGAAGCCATCGAAATCTCTTTCATCAGTGCCGTCACGCGCATGACTTCACCAGCGATATCATCCATGGTTTCGCCTGCACGCGTGGCCATTTCACTGCCCTCTTTCACCCGCGTTTGTGAATCGCTGATCAGCGTGCGAATCTCTTTCGCCGCGCTGGCACTGCGCTGCGCCAGGGTGCGCACCTCATTCGCGACGACGGCGAAACCGCGCCCCTGTTCACCGGCACGTGCCGCTTCCACGGCGGCGTTTAACGCCAGAATGTTGGTCTGGAAGGCAATGCCGTCGATCACGCTCAGAATATCGCCGATGCGATTGGCGCTCTCGGTGATCTCACGCATTTTTTCCATCACGTAGTTCACCACTTCCGCCCCGCGATCGGCACTGTCAGAAACGGCATTCGCCAACTGGTGAGCCTGCTGCGCGTTACTGGCGTTCAGACGAACCGTTGCGGTCAACTGTTCCATACTGGCCGCCGTTTGCTCCAGCGACGCGGCGGATTCTTCGGTACGTTGAGAAAGGTGAACGTTGCCCGCCGCCAGCTCGCGGCTGCCGCTGTCGATTTTCAGCCCGGCCTCACGCACCTTATTCACCGAGTCACGCAGAGCCTGCTGCATGCCCGCCAGCGCATTGTTAAGACGACCCAGTTCGTTGTTGCCCGCCAGCGGCAACGGTTGAGACAGATCGCCCGCCGCCACCTGCTCAAGGTGAATAATCGCCTTGTTCAACGGCGTCAGTAACATGCGGCGCAGCAGCACCCAGGCCAGTACCAGCAGCAGCACGGAGAGCCCCACCGCCACGGCGATCAGCACTTTCATCATGATTTCATTGCGCTGAGCTTCAACTAACTGTGCCTGGGTAATTTCGTCGGCTTTCGCGCCAAAGGTCTCTACCGCTTTGGTGTACTTCGCGGATAAAGGCTCCAGTTTACCTTCCAGCAGTTGGTAATATTCATCGTTATACTGTTTGTCGAGCGCCTTCATCATCGGCAGGATGCCCTGATCAAGGTAATCCTTATAGCTTGATGCAATGGCATCAGCCATGATTTTGCCTTCCGCCGTCACGGTTCCGGCATCCACAAAACGTTTTAAGTTGCGCTGAGAGGACTCGACATCGGCCTGCGCCGTTTTGGTGACCTGCGCGCCCTCATCCAGTAAACCAATCTCAATCTTGCGTACTGCAAGCGCAGCACTGGCACGCGCGCGCATTAAATCGGCGTTACTGCGATACAGACTGTTTAACTCAATCCCCTGAATGCGGTTAATCACATCCAGCGAGCGGTTGCCCTTGTTGATTGCCACAATGCCCATCACACTCACCGCCAACAACAGCAGTGTCATGAATGCCAGCAACGCCAGCAACCCCGTGCGTAGTGATAACTGTTTCATCTTGATCGTTTCCGTATGAGTAGTAAAAGGCGAAATAATTTCGACAACCCTTAAACGGAGAAAGTATCGGCATTGCGATTCGCAAACTTTAACGCCTGTGAATGATTAATCCCGTGCTTGCCGCTAACCTGTTAATGAAATTGAAGGTATTTTGTTAAGGAAACAAAGGGGAAATCGATGAAAAAAAGGGTAATGTTGATAGCGCTCTTGAGTTGTAAGCTTGCAGTGGCTGAGCAGTCCACGATTGATGTCACGTTAAATCAATGCCTTAATCAAGCCGATACCACGCTGGCCTTGATGCAATGTCAGGATACGGCAACCCAGCAATGGGACGCGGAAATGAACGCGCAGTACAGTGCATTGATGAAAAAATTAAGCGGAGAACCCAGAGAGAAACTGCGTATCGCCCAGCGCGCCTGGCTGCGTTACCGGGAAGCCTGGTTAGCGGTGAGCCGCAGCCAACTCAACACGCAGGGCACTCTCGGCCCCGTTGCGCTGGCCACCCAGAGCACCGCGCTGGTCCGCAATCAAACCCTACAACTGCAATCTTTAGCCACTGGCAGTTGCGCGAACCCCAACGATTGTTGATTAATGTAACCCTTTAAAGTCAGTCATAACTGTCTTCATTCATTTTCAGGGAGAAACTATGGTTGCTTACGCCTCCACGCTGATCTTGATCTGCCTTGCTGTACTGAGTTACTTCGTCCACAACACCGCCGTGACCCTGTCCATTCTGATCCTGCTGATCATCAAAATGACACCGCTGTCGCAATTCTTTCCTTATGTGGAAAAACAGGGCATTACAGTGGGCATTATTATCCTTACCGTAGCCGTAATGGCCCCGCTGGCCAGTGGTTCGCTGCCTGCGTCATCCCTGCTGAAATCCTTTGCCAACTGGCAGTCGATTGTCGCAATCCTGGTAGGCATTTTCGTGGCCTGGCTGGGCGGGCGCGGCGTGAGTTTTATGAGTGTACAGCCTTCCGTCATTGGCGGATTGCTGATAGGAACAGTAATCGGCGTGGCGTTTTTCCGTGGCGTTCCGGTAGGGCCACTGATTGCTGCGGGCATTGTATCCCTGTTTGTCACGGCCAAATAGCGTTGAGGAGCATTCTGAAACGCCAAAAAGGGGGCGTACTTTCACAGTCAGTTGGCTATAATAGCCGACACTCAACATACGACGACTGAAGGAATACCCGATGAGTTTGAACCAGGTGCCAGCAGGTAAAGACCTGCCAGAAGATATCTACGTAATTATTGAGATCCCGGCGAATGCCGATCCGATCAAATATGAAGTTGATAAAGATTCTGGAGCCCTGTTTGTGGATCGCTTTATGTCTACGGCAATGTTCTATCCATGCAACTATGGTTACATCAACAATACGCTGTCGCTGGATGGTGACCCGGTAGACGTACTGGTTCCAACACCGTACCCACTGGAGCCCGGCTCAGTGATCCGCTGCCGTCCGGTTGGCGTGTTAAAAATGACCGACGAGTCTGGCGAAGATGCCAAACTGGTTGCTGTCCCGCACACCAAACTTACCAAAGAGTACGATCACATCAAAGATGTGAACGACCTGCCAGAACTGCTGCGTGCGCAGATCACCCACTTCTTTGAGCACTACAAAGATCTGGAAAAAGGCAAATGGGTTAAGGTTGACGGCTGGGATAACGCCGAAGCAGCCAAAGCCGAGATCGTCTCGTCTTTTGAGCGTGCGGCGAAGAAGTAATTCTGCCCGGCTAACGCAGGTTTACCTGAGGTAAACCGTTAAAAAACACCGTCCAACTGGACGGTGTTTTTATTCAGACTTCCGACGCCTCATCACGCTTCAGCCAGTCTCCACTCTGGATACGCTGGCGACCCGCGACCGAACGCTGATAGACATAAAGCCACGCACTACCAAACGGCGTCTGAATCAGATGGCGTTTGTACTCACCACCTTTGGTCCGAAGCGCATCTAACTCGGCGAGAATGGAGGCATCAATTCGGTAGACTTCGCAATATACCGTTCCTTCGCCCGTGATCACGCCAGGATAGTGACCCAGACTGTAGAGTTCATAACCCTCAATCTGGTGATCACCCAACCATTGCGCATGTGTCATCCAGTGACTGTTTCCCTGTTTGCGCCGTAAACTGCCATAGACAATTATTCGCATTACTAAAACTCAAACTGATAGAGCAAATCAAGAGCCTGATCCACACCGGACACGGCTTCCAAATAGAGTTTGGGCATCAGTCGGTAACGTAAGGTTAACGTTGCCAGTGAATCAAAGATGCCAACCCCGTATTTTACTTGTAGACCCGGCAATACATAGCCACTGACCTGTACCTGCTGACTGTCGCCAACGCCGGTCGTATCAAGGGCAAGATTACTGACACCGAATGTCTCGCCGATTTTACCCACAACCTGCCCACTTTGTGCAACCCCTAAGCCGACTAACGCTGACGTTAACGCGTTACTGTCGCCGTCGCTATTCAGCCCCTGACCGCGTAACAGGTAAGAAAGGGCCTCCTGCTGTGACATCGCCGGATCGGAGAACACTTCCACTTTCGGCTCATCCGCCAGCCCCGTAACGCGCAATCCTGCCGTTACGCCATCCTCGGTCGCATCCGGATTACGAATCGCTTCCAGGTTGAGATAAGGCTGGTCTGGCGGGCCCGCAAACTGCAGCTCGCCTTTACGCACGATCAAGTCCTGACCGTAAGCATGGAAACGGCCGGATGGAATATTGATCTGTCCGTTGAGTCCCAGTCCTGATTTATCCTGGACCATTTTCAGATCGCCATTCAGACGGGCTTTCAGTCCAAAGGCCGACAGACGCACGTCGTTTCCAACATGAATGGTCAGGTTACTGTTAATCGGTATTGAGGCCGTTTTAGGCGCAATCGGTTTAAGGTTTTTATCCAGCATAACTTCATCAGACGATACGCCGACTGCGCTCTCAGGAACCTCCTGTACCGTGATACGTGCCCAGGGAATATCGACGCGCCCGTCAAGATTAAAGGCGGCTGGCGTGGCTTCAAATACCACATCCGGCGACACATCCATGCGCACCATTGGCGGCACCGTGACACGGACCCGGCTGCCTTTGGCGGCTACGCGCGCACGCCAGTTATCCAGCTGGCTCCAGTCCGCATCGCCGCTCAGGTTGATATTGCCCTGTGCGGTCTGTAGCAGGCCATTCAGCGTCGAACTCATGCCGTTAAACACCATGTTCAGACTGGCACTGGTCAGATCCACCGGCATGAAGTTGCCTTTCACATTCACATCTTTCAGACCCAGTTGCCCAAAAAGCTGCGGCTGCTGCACTGTGCCGCCCAGGCGCAGATCGCTGTTCAGCAGGCCTTTGATGCTCTCGCCCTGCATTAAGGCGGGATTGATCATCGCCAGCGAGATATTGCGGATATTCACATTGCCACCCAGCTCACGGCGCTGTTGCGGATCGGTAATCTGCACATTGCCATCCAGTTGGCCGTTATTGACGAGGCGAATCAGCCAGTCGAGCTGTGCACGTCCGTCCCGCAGTGCCGCATTAACATTAATTGTGTTAAACGCGATGGGCAGCGTATTGCCCTGCACATCCTGCGCGACTTTCACATTATTACTCTTCAGCGCCAACGTCCCGACGGGCAGTTTGCCATCCGCCGTCCAGTTAACGCGGGCATCACCGCTGAACACGCCGCTCAGTTGGGTCTGGTCAGTCAGGAAGGGTTTTAGCATCGCCAGATCGAAGCGGTTTAATACCACATGAGCGTGACCGCTGGGGCCGGCTTCAATCGGTTCTGGCACACAAAGCTGCGCGTTGGGGTTTTGCCAGCAGTGCGGGCCGATTGACGCAGTCTGCTTCTGATTAACATAGTCGATCGCCATAGCGCGCGTCAGACGCCATTCCCCGACGGGCGTATTAAAACGCGTATTGTTCAGGCTGCCTTTCCATGTCTCCGTCTGGCGGTCAAAGCTACCGTTCAGCGCGAGCTGACCCGATACCGGCTCGCCCTGCACGTTAAGTTTAAGCTGATGCTGCTTTTCGTCGCCATCAGCATTGAGCGTCAACAGATTAATGTTAAGCGCATCCTGCTTCAGTTGTTCAACGCGCAACTGCAGCTTACCGGCGATCTGGTCGCTGGAGCGTACATCGCTTTTCAGCGTTACGCGCCGGACCAGCAGTTGCTGCCAACGTAAGCCAGTGGCCGTCAGATCCGCCAGCAGCTGAGGGGCTTTCAGCGATCCGCGGGCTTTGATATCCCCTTTGACCACACCGCCAAGTCCCGGCAATGCGTTATCAAGATGGGGGGCATCCACGTTGGCATCCAGGTTCAGCGTTTCGCCCAGACTGCCTTTGATATCCAGATGATTGCGGCCCAGCGCAATCTTAATACCCGGAATATCCCACTGGTTGTAGCTGTTGCCCCGTAATGTTCCGTCCGCACTGACCGCGTTCTGTTTGACGTTACCCTTCAACATCAGTTGCGGCACACTCAGCTGCCAGCTGCCGCCATACAGGCTGCCGCGCGTAGTGATTTTACCCTCCAGTCTGGCTGGCCAGTCCGGATACTGGCGGGCGGTATTGATGCCCGCCAGCGTCAGTTCACTGCGCCAGCTGATGGCTTTGCTCCAGTCCACCAGCGCCGTCAGATCGATAGTGCCCTGTAACGCTGCCACACGCAGCTTGTCCAGGCTGAACTGTTCACTATTCCCTTTACCGTCCAGCGTAATCGTGGCAGGCGGCACCGCTTCGCCTTTCACCGCCGTGCGCAGCGACATCACGTAGTCGGTCGCCTTGCCTTTGAGCTGATAGTCGAGATTGTCCGCCTGGTACTGAACCGCTCCGGTGAGCGGCCAGCGCAGTTGCGGACTGGTCAGGGTTAATGCTAGCGGAAGACCGGCAACGGCAGGCTGAGCACGGGCATCCAGCTGCGCCCTGACCGGGCCAGAGAGGTTGAGCGCCAGCTTCAGCTCGTCACGCATCGCGCCCTGTAAGGTCAGACTCAGCTTTTCCCCTTTAACCGGATCAACATTCACATCGCCATTCAGGGCAAAATCAACGGGCCAGTTGTCTGCGAGCGTGGCCTGGCCGCTGCCGTTGAGCCTGCCGAGGTTTGAGTCCACGTCCAGCGTTTGCAGTTGTATATGGCGGTCAAGCGTTTTGGCCTTCACACGCAGCTGATTCACAACGATATCGGTATCGCCGGTAATGCGGAGCTGTTCGCCCACGATGTCCTGAACATCGATATCCAGCGGTAACTGGAAGTCCGGCAGTGTCGGTAGCAGGGGTTTGGCAAACATCGCCTGCAGCGTTTCGCCCAGCGGCTTCTCGTTTGGCTGCGGCTGCTGGACTTTCGGATCGACCACCTGTTCCTTCGCGACCGCTGCCGCTTTAGGCAGCGCAATTAACAGGCTTTGAATGTGGGTAGGATTCAGCGTTAACGCCCGCGCCTGCCAGTGTAAGCCGGTGGAAAAATCCACCAGCGAAATCGCGGTATCATCGACTTTCACACTGATGTTATGCAGCCCGACGTGGCGCAGGCTGATGGGGTACGGCGTACTGAGATTGGTCGCGCTGTTATCGTCTTCGGGTGCCGCCGCCGACGGCGTCATCTTTTTACTGTCAACGACCACACTGATATCTTTTAGCGTCAGGTCATCGACGCAGACCGACGAGTGCAGCAGGCAATTGAGATTTAATGCCAGATGGATATTGCCCGCGTTAACGCTGACGCCCGGCATGTCGTAACGCAGACCGCTGAGCGTAAGATTACGCCAGCCGCCATCCACTTTGTTGATGGATAATCCCGCTACCCAGCGCGACGCGCCGTTTAACACTAAATGCAGGCCCGGCGTCGTACCAATCAAAAATGCCACGCCAGCCAACAACAAGACCAAAAAAATCAGAAAGCCAGTCAGGACCTTTTTCCAGCGCTTCATAGTTCAGGCCCCAATCCTACGTAAAATTGCAAACCGTGCTCCTCCCTGTCGCCAATGGGACGCGCAATATCAAACTTAATGGGCCCCACAGGCGATGCCCAGCGCACGCCGATACCGGCACCGGTTTTAATATCGCTTTGGCTGATGTCATTGACGGCCTCACCGGCGTCAACAAACACCGCGCCCCACCATTTTCCGCTGACGTTGTACTGGTATTCCAGTGAACCGGTGGCCATTTTTGAGGCCCCGGTCAGCTTGCCATCACTGTCACGTGGCGAGACGTTTTTGTACTTATAGCCGCGAATACTGCGGTCACCCCCGGCGAAGAAGCGCAGATCCGGCGGCACCTTATCGAAGTCGTTGGTTTCAATCCATCCCACCGTGCCGCGTGCAATAAAGCGGTTCTTTTCGCCCAGCGTACGAATCCAGACGTTTTGCGCCTGCAGGATCAGGAAATCGACATCCGATCCCCAGGTGGTATCGGACACATCGACAGAATAACGCTGCGAGTCGCCCCAGGTCGGCATCAGGCCACCGCGTGAGCGCGTGCGGTTCAGACTGACGCCGGGATAAAGCAACATCGTGGTATTGGTGACATTCCCTTGGGTAAAGTGGTCAAGGCTCCAGCGCAGATTGACGGCCCTTTGCCAGCCACTGCTGCTGTCCCAGTTACGCGATACTGCCAGCGTGCTGGTATCCGCTTTGGTGTCGTTCAGATCGGTGCGTTTGAGCCCGCCTGAAAAAGTGTAGTACTGCTCCAGCGGGCTTTTGAGTAACGGAACTTTGTAGCTGAGATCCACCTGCTGCTCAGGCGCAGAAATATAGGCACTGGCCATCATGCTGTGGCCACGGTCGTTAACCCAGGGCTTTCTCCAGGTGCCTTTCAGACGCGGCCCGACATCCGTCGAATACCCGACACCGGCTTCAACAATATTTTTTGCCCGAGGGGAAACGGCCGCATTTAACGGCAGGACTTTGGTTTTACGTCCCTCTTTAAATTCCGGCGCGACGACCACCGACTGGAACCACCCCGTAGCCGACAGGCGGCGATTCAGTTCAGCCAAATCACGGGAACTGTAATAGTCGCCCTTTTTAAACGGCACCAGATTTTGCAAATAGGCGTCACGGATCTGTGAGCCCTGGAAGGTGACATCGCCGAAGCGGTAACGCGGTCCGCTATTGTAGTCGATATCCCAAAAGGCTTCGTGGCGCGCCACGGAAACGCCTAACTGACTTTTTTCAAATTCGCCATCGAAATAGCCGTTGCGCAGCGCCAGGTTGGTAAAGCCACTTTTGAATTTATCGTACTGACCATGATTGAGGATTGTGCCAACTTTAGGGCGGCCCTGGGCGATCCAGTTTTTATAGTCTGCATCGTTTTTTGCCTGACCGGTGACAATGATCGTACTACCGGCAATCTTTACCGGCTGGCCAGGCGTCACGCGCGCGATGAGCACCGGACGGCCACCTTGCGCAGGGGCAGGGCGTGATTCAAAGTCGATATCAGGCTCATAGTAGCCGAGCGCGCGAAGCCCTTCTTTGATAGCGGCCGATACACGCGCGCGGAAACGGCCATCGTTGGTGACTTCGTCGCTGCTGATGGTCGACAGGCGTGCCCTGACGTTTTTTTGCAGTTCGCCGGTCAGCCCTTCAAGCTGTAGTCGAACCGGTGCCGCCCCAAAGGCGGGCGCGACGAGCAATAAGCCCGCCATGCAATAAACATAAAATCGTGGCACCTGTACTCCTGTCTCTCATGCCCGCCCCATTCCGCAGGGCGCGTGTTAATCCTTGTTGCCGTCACAATCGCAACGGCAACTTACTCATCATAGCCGCACTTTTTGCCAAAGGGCAGTCTGTAACGCGTTCTAAGTCAAACTGCGCATTATTGTCGGTAAAACGGACGCACGATACAACGACCTTGTTGTCCAGACAGGCCGCACGCCAGTAGACCACTCTCCTGCATTACACATGCATCCTGAGCTGAAAACCTCATTATAAGCCACTGTTTGCCCTCTGGCGGCGGCCTCCTCGCTGCTGCTATAATCACCCACCGCAGGCATCCCGCCTGTCTTCATTTCTGCCCCTTTCCCCTTACAACCTTGTCGAACGGGCGCAGACATTTTTGGCACGGATAGCTCCTCTGCGTCGTACGTACAGGGAATAAGCGCCTCAACCGCACGCTGCCCAGGCCAAAAATGACAAGTGGATAACTCTTTGGATTACTTATGCTTGATAGCTTACTTGTCATTCTGCTACTGATCGTAATCAGTGCTTTTTTTTCTCTCTCCGAAATCTCGCTGGCTGCCGCCCGCAAGATTAAGCTGAAACTGCTGGCTGATGAAGGCAACGTTAACGCTCAGCGGGTATTGAAGATGCAGGAAACGCCCGGCATGTTCTTCACCGTGGTGCAAATTGGCCTGAACGCCGTCGCCATTTTGGGTGGTATCGTCGGTGATGCGGCCTTTTCCCCGGCATTTTCCGCCCTCTTCAATCGCTTTATGTCTCACGAACTGGCCGAACAGCTCAGTTTTATCTGCTCATTCACCATCGTCACCAGCCTGTTTATTCTGTTCGCCGACTTAACCCCAAAACGGGTAGGCATGATCGCGCCAGAAACCATTGCCCTGCGGATTATCAATCCCATGCGCTTTTGTTTACTGGTTATGCGGCCGCTGGTCTGGCTGTTTAACGGCCTGGCCAACGTCTTTTTTCGCGTCTTTAAGCTGCCGATGGTACGCAAAGACGATATCACGTCCGACGATATTTACGCGGTTGTGGAAGCCGGTGCGCTGGCTGGCGTGCTGCGTAAGCAGGAACACGAACTGATTGAGAACGTGTTTGAGCTGGAATCACGCACCGTGCCCTCCTCCATGACGTCACGTGAAAATATAGTCTGGTTTGATCTGCACGAAGACGAAGTCAGCCTGAAAACAAAAATCGCTGAACATCCTCACTCGAAATTCCTGGTCTGTAATGGGGATATCGACCACATCGTTGGCTATGTCGATTCGAAAGAGCTGCTGCTGCGCGTACTGGGCAATCAGAGCATGGCGCTGAACAGCGGCGTGCAGATTCGTTCCGCGCTGATTGTTCCGGATACGCTGACGTTGTCTGAGGCGCTGGAAAGCTTTAAAACGGCGGGCGACGACTTCGCGGTCATCATGAACGAATATGCGCTGGTGGTCGGTATCATTACGCTGAATGATGTGATGACGACGCTGATGGGCGACCTGGTGGGTCAGGGCATGGAAGAACAGATTGTTGCGCGCGATGAAAACTCCTGGCTAGTGGAAGGCGGGACGCCGATTGATGATGTTATGCGCGTGCTGGATATCGATGATTTTCCGCAGTCGGGTAACTACGAAACGATTGGCGGCTTTATGATGTATATGCTGCGTAAAATCCCGAAACGTACCGACTTTGTGAAATTTGCGGGCTACAAGTTTGAAGTGGTCGATATCGACAGTTACCGCATTGATCAGCTGCTGGTGACACGGATTGATGAACGACCGCCGATGCTGAACGTGACGAAAAGCGAAGAATAGAAACACTCAGGGCGCCATCGGCGCCCTGTTTTTTAGTTAAACTCTAGCTTGAGACGAACGACCTGGCGGTTAATTTCTGACATCACGCTCAGGTGCTGTTTGTCTTTGACCCGGGGGATCAGGACTTTACCTTTATCAAACTCAAACGCGCCCACATCCTTGATGTACAACCTTCCTTTAAACAGCGTCTTAACATATTTTGCTATCTGTAGCGGATTATAGCGCTGGAAGATTTTCATACTTCTTAACTCCTTAATTTTTAAGCACGCTTCGCCGTTGCCAAATTCGGTACGGGTCCATGAAGCGCGAATGCGAGATAAACTATAGAACACTCTGCTTACTTCGCACGACCAGAAATAACTTTTTTTACCGTGCTGACAGAACATTACAGAATACTCTGTTATTTACTTTTCACTATTCAGTATAAACCTTCGTTCGTTACAGAATTGTGTGGTTGATAACAAAGCTGACAGCTTTTTGAGACAGCCGCATCATCCCTGCTTACTATTACAGTTGGATGACTAACTGGTCTGATCACTGGAGAAAATAATGAGGCGTATTACTCTGGCCGCACTGGCCTTGTCACTGCTGCTTCCTGTAAGTGCGTTGGCCCACAATCTTGAGACGGGAAAACGCGTGCCGCCCGTGGGCGTCAATGACAAAGGCGAGTTGATCCTGGCGCAGGAAAAATTCAGTTATAAAGACTGGAACAGCGCGCAACTGAACGGAAAAGTACGTGTCATACAGCACATTGCAGGCCGCTCATCGGCTAAAGAGATGAATGCAGCGTTGGTTGAGGCCATCAAGTCAGCGAAACTGCCGCACGATCGCTATCAGACCACGACGATTGTGAACACCGATGATGCCATTCCCGGCACCAGCCTGTTTGTTCGCAGCAGCATTCAGAGTAATAAAAAGCAGTATCCGTGGTCGCAGTTTATCGTCGACAGCAAGGGCAATGTGCAGCACGCCTGGCAGTTGCAGCAAGGCGGATCGACCATTGTGGTGCTGGATAAAAACGGTCAGGTGAAATATGTCAAAGACGGGGCACTGACGCAGCAGGAAGTCAAAGAAGTCATTACGTTGTTAAAAACGCTGTTAAAAGCACCCTGACAGGTGAAGTCGGGAGGCGAGTGCCTCCCGTCTGACGTCAGAACAGCGATACACGGAAGCCCGGATTCAGGAAAGATTCACGCGGCGCATAATCCAGCGTTCTTCCCTGCCAGTCGTGGACGTGGGCACCTGCCGCGACAGCAACGGCATGACCCGCGCCGGTATCCCAGATATTGGTGGGTCCAAAGCGCGGATAAAGCTGGGCCTTACCTTCAGCGACCAGGCAAAATTTTAACGATGAGCCGGTTGCCACCGTCTGATGTTCCCCTAGCTGCTTCAGATACTCTTTCATCTCATCATCATCGTTGTGGGAACGACTCACCACCACCAGCGGTGGACGTGCATCCAGAACGTGAATCTGCTGCTTTTCTCCGCCCTCTTCCTTCCAGGCTTTACCTTCTGCTGCCGAGTACATCACGCCCAGCGCGGGCGCGTACACCACGCCCATGATCGGTTTGCCCTGCTCGATCAACGCAATATTGACCGTAAACTCACCATTGCGTTTGATAAACTCTTTGGTGCCGTCAAGCGGATCCACCAGCCAGTAGCGCTGCCAGTGCTGACGGACTTCCCAACCGGGCGGATCTTCCTCTGACAACACCGGAATATCCGGTGTCAGCTGTTTCAGGCCCTTAACAATCACATCATGCGCGGCCAGATCGGCTGCTGTGACGGGCGAATCGTCTGCTTTATGCGAAACATCAGTGGGAACCGAACCGTTATAGACCTGCATAATCGCGTCGCCTGCCTCACGCGCCAGTTGGCTTATTTGCTCTAACATTTGTCACCTCATGTATGCGAATGCTACGCGTTAACTGTTATGCCTGTTGGAGTACATTTTAGCAGCTTCATGCTCGCCCCTCGTTTCAGGTAAACATTTTGAATCCTTTTTCAGCTATATCAACACAATAGCCCACAATGGCAAAGACCTCTTTTCACGCTGGCCTCTGCACTGATATGACTGAAGCGGCACCAGTCAGGCTCAAAACGTTATTTGCATCACGTTTTAATCTGCCCTTTCATCAGCCTTTTACATTACTTTTGTAGCCTTGATCTTTTAACGTTGGGAGTGAACATGGTTAAGGCGGGAATGATGTTACTGGCACTGAGCGTTTCAGTTGCAGCACAGGGAGCCACCGTGGATTTACGCGTGCTGGAAACGACCGATCTGCACAGCAATATGATGGACTTCGACTATTACAAAGATACGCCCACAGAAAAATATGGTCTGGTGCGCACTGCGTCCCTGATCCATGCCGCGCGTCAGGAAGTCACGAACAGCGTGCTGGTGGACAATGGCGATCTGATTCAGGGTAGCCCGTTAGGCGACTATATGGCTGCGAAAGGGCTCAAACAGGGTGAAGTCCATCCCGTCTATAAGGCGATGAATACGCTGGATTACAGCGCGGGCACGCTGGGCAATCATGAATTCAATTATGGTCTGCCCTATCTGCAAAAAGCCCTGGCGGGCGCGCATTTTCCTTACGTCAATGCCAACGTTATCGATCTGAAGAGCGGTAAGCCGCTGTTTACGCCTTATCTGATTAAACCCACCACAGTGACCGATCGCGACGGCAACCCGCAGACGGTGAACATCGGCTATATCGGCTTTGTCCCGCCGCAGATTATGGTGTGGGATAAAGGCAACCTGCAGGGCAAAGTGCGGGTGGACGATATTACAGAAACCGCCCGGCGCTACGTGCCCGAAATGCGCGCTAAAGGAGCGGACGTGGTTGTCGTATTAGCCCATTCAGGGTTAAGCAGCGAGCCGTATCAGGCGATGGCAGAAAACTCGGTTTATTACCTCAGCGAAGTTCCGGGCATCAGTGCCATTATGTTTGGTCATGCGCATGCCGTATTCCCGGGGAAAGAGTTTGCAGGGATCAAAGGTGCAGACATTGAGAAAGGAACATTAAACGGTGTGCCTGCGGTCATGCCCGGCATGTGGGGCGATCATCTTGGTGTGGTGGATCTGGTGCTGAGCAAGGAAGGCGATCACTGGCAGGTGACAAGCGGTACCGCGCAGGCGCGTCCGATCTACGATATCGCGCATAAAACTGCGCTGGCTGCTGAAGATCCTGCACTGGTTAAGGTTCTGAAAGACGATCATGATGCCACTCGCACCTTTGTCGCCCAGCCTATCGGAAAATCTGCGGATGTGATGTACAGCTATCTGTCGCTGGTGCAGGACGATCCTACCGTGCAAATTGTGAATAACGCCCAGCGCGCCTATGTCGAGCATTTTATCCAGGGCGATCCCGATCTGGCGCACTTGCCGGTACTGTCTGCCGCCGCGCCGTTTAAAGCCGGGGGACGTAAAAACGATCCTGCCAGCTATGTGGAAGTTGAGAAAGGCAACCTGACCTTCCGCAACGCAGCCGATCTCTATCTGTATCCGAATACGCTGGTGGTGATGAAAGTCAACGGCGAGCAGGTGAAAGACTGGCTGGAGTGCTCTGCGGGTCAGTTTAACCAAATCGATCCGACCAGTCGCCGCACACAGCCGCTGATCAACTGGAATTTCCGCACCTATAACTTTGATGTGATTGACGGCGTGAGCTATCAGATTGATGTCACACAACCCGCCCGTTACGACGAAGAGTGCAACCTGATCCATCCGGACGCGTCACGCATTAAAGATCTTCGCTGGCAGGGAAAACCCATCGATCTTAAGGCGACCTTCCTGGTGGCAACCAATAACTACCGGGCCTACGCGGGCAAGTTTGCCGGAACAGGCGACAAATACATTGCCTTTGCCTCGCCTGATGAAAACCGCGCGATTCTGGCGGCGTATATCAGTGCCGAAACCAAAAAGCACGGTGAAGTGCGCCCACAGGCGGATAATAACTGGCGACTGGCTGCAATACCTGCCGCGCAGCCTCTTGATATTCGCTTTGAAACCGCACCCGGCGATAAAGCCACACACTTTATTCAGCAGCATGCGCAATATCCCATGAAGGCGACAGGAAATGACGAGACGGGATTCGCTCTCTGGCAGGTAAACTTACAGCAGTAGAGGGGTAAGGGCGGCATCGCACCGCCCTTTATCCTTACAGGATTTCCAGCAGCTCAACTTCAAAAATCAGGGTGCTGAATGGCGGGATGGACGCGCCCGCTCCACGCTCGCCGTAGGCGAGGTTGTGGGGAATCACCAGTTCCCACTTCGAGCCAACCGGCATCAGCGTCAGCGCTTCGATCCAGCCCGCAATCACGCCGGTGACCGGGAATTCCGCCGGCTCGCCACGTGCAACAGAGCTGTCAAACACCGTGCCGTCGATCAGTTTACCGGTGTAATGCACGCGTACGCGGTCCTGGCGCGAAGGAATCGGGCCTTCGCCCTGCGTAATCACGCTGAACTGTAAACCTGACTCGGTGCTGCTGACGCCTTCACGCTGAGCATGGTCCTGCAGGAAAGCCTGGCCTTCTGCGGCCATGGCTTCCACGCGCTCACGACGCACGCTTTCCGCACGCTCATGTACTTCACGCAGGGCGCGATGTACCACATCGACAGGCACCGCAGGTGAGTTCCCTTCCAGCGCGTCGCGCAGGCCCGCGAGCAGTGCTTCTGGCTGCAGCCCCTGCAGACCTGATTCCAGCAGCTGCTGGCCAACCTGTAAACCAATACCGTAACTTGCTTGTGCTTCGACGCTGTCGAAAGAAGGGGTAGTCATCTTCGTTCCTTTCACTCTCGGATATAGTAAGACGGGCAGCATAACAGCGCTGGCCGCTGGCGTAAAATCCGCAGCGCTACAGATGACTTTTGTCGGCGAAAGAGAAACAATACGCAGGTCAAATTTACCAATGCTGGCAGGCACTTCGCGTCCACATTGCCCATACTGTATAAGTGACAAGTTCCCCCTTGTCAGTGGCACTATAAGAAAGAGAGAGAATATGGGCCAGATAGCCCCTCGTCGCCGCAGGACGCATGCACTGCGTATTTTAACCCGGTTACAGAACTTACTGCCGCAACGAACGCGGTCGCAAGGTGCCGGAGCGGAGGAACCCGATATGACTTCAGACGTCCCGTCTCGCCTGCCCAACTGGCTGTATCGCCTCTGGCATTTTACAGACGATATTCGCTGGATGGACCCGCTCCCGGCTTTCCACCGTCGGGGGATCGTCATTGCCGTCATCATACTGCTGCTGGCCTTTCTCTGGCCCTCCAGTACGCCGCAGTATCCGGTCGAACGGCCTGTGACACCTTCGGCCGAAAAAGACGTGCCGATGCAGGCGGATATCTACGATAACAAACCGTCTCGCTCCTCTGCACAATCCGAACCGAAGGCGGACACGCAGGGTGACTGGCACAGCTATCAGATTGCCGCCGGACAAACGCTGGCACAGCTGTTCCGCGACAATAATCTGCCGGTCAATGATGTGTTTGCCATGGCACGCGTTGAGGGCAACGATCAGCCGCTCAGTACGCTGAAGCAGGGGCAGCAGGTGAAGATCCGTCGGGATGCGAATGGCGTCGTTACAGGCTTAACGCTGGAAGGCGCTAACGGTCCTGTCCTGTTTACCCGCCAGCCGGACGGCAGCTTTTTACGTGTAGAATAAGTCCTCCCCGGTGGCGGTCCGTCACCGGTTGCGCCCTTCATGGCCGTCATTTTATTTGCCCGCCCGGTTTCCGGGCAGACCAACCGCAACGCAAGCGGATAGCCGCTTCAGCACAGATGACGGAGCGTGGTCGCTGATGTCGCGTCGTCACCCTGATGCGCTGAGGGTTTAGCCGCACATATCATCGTCACCTTTTAATCGGCAAACAGCGCGTTGATCGCATGAGGATCGGGCTGTCCGGTACACCTTTATGTGATGGTGAAGATGCGGGTGCCGAGTGAAGAGGGATGTGGCCGGGCAGAAAAAGAAAGGGTATTAACGACTGAAAACAAAAACGCCGACACAAGTGTCGGCGTTCAGGTGCGGCAGGCTAATAAAAATTAACCTGCAACCACGTTCACGATCAGTTTCGCGAATACTTCGCTGTGAACCTGGAAGTCCACTTCGTGCTCACCGGTGGTGCGCAGAACGCCGTTCGGTAAACGAACTTCGCTCTTAGCAACGTCAACGCCAGCTGCAGTAACAGCGTCAGCGATGTCGCGGGTACCGATGGAACCGAACAGTTTACCTTCATCGCCTGCTTTAGACGTGATGGTAACAGTGCCCAGTGCGTTGATTTTTTCTGCGCGCGCGTTAGATGCTGCCAGAACGTCAGCCAGTTTGGCTTCCAGTTCTGCACGGCGTGCTTCGAAGAATTCAACGTTTTTCTTGGTAGCAGGAACAGCTTTACCCTGTGGAACCAGGAAGTTACGAGCGTAGCCCGCTTTAACGTTAACCTGATCACCCAGGCTGCCCAGGTTTGCTACTTTATCAAGCAGAATAACTTGCATTACCTTATCCTCTTAAAGTCGTTAATGGACAGTTGCCGATTACTGATGACGATCAGTGTACGGCAGCAGAGACAGGTAACGCGCGCGCTTGATAGCACGAGCCAGCTGACGCTGGTATTTTGCGCGAGTACCAGTGATACGGCTTGGTACAATCTTGCCGCTTTCAGTGATGTAGTTTTTCAGCGTTGCGATATCTTTATAATCGATCTCTTGAACGCCTTCCGCGGTGAAACGGCAGAACTTGCGACGACGGAAATAACGTGCCATTTGGCTAGTCTCCAGAATCTATCAATTCAATCTGCTCGGCATGTAACACCATTTTACTCTGACCATTTCGCGCCTGATGGCAGCTAATAAAGCCTTCGAGAATGAGTTGCGTGCCGACCGTTATATGTTGAGTAATCACCTGATGGGCGCTGCCGCTAAGAATAACAGGCATTCGACACCAGGCTTGCCGGTGAAATCCGGCTTCCATCTGCACCGAGTTGTGCTCAAGCACGAACTGACAGTGCGGAATTCCTGACGGGCTAATTTTTCGAACTGGCGTCTTACACACGGTGCCAGACAGGCGCAGCCGATTAACCGTCACGATGGATTACTCTTCAGAATCCCCAGCATCTGAGTCATCAGCGGATTCGTTAGCAAAATCTTCGCGGCGCTCACGACGCTCGTCTTTCGCTTTAACCATCGGTGATGCTTCAGTTACCGCGTTTTTAACGCGCATAACCATGCTGCGGATAACGGCGTCGTTGAAGCGGAAGTTCGTTTCCAGCTCGTCAATCACTTCCTGCGGCGCTTCTACGTTCATCAGAACATAGTGTGCTTTGTGCAGTTTGTTGATTGGGTAAGCCAGCTGACGGCGGCCCCAGTCTTCCAGACGGTGGATCGTGCCTTCTGCACCAGTGATAGCACCAGTGTAACGCTCGATCATGCCAGGAACCTGTTCGCTCTGGTCAGGATGAACCATAAATACGATTTCGTAATGACGCATCGAAATTGCTCCTTACGGATTATTCAGCCTCCTGTCAGGGTCAGCTGCGGCCCACGGAAGCAAGGAACGTTATAGGTTGTGAATCACCGAAATGACACACACCTCTGAATGCAGCTGAAAAATTGACGCGTAATCATACTGGCGTGGGCGGACAAACTCAAGCGGGGATTTCATTTAAATCGGCGGGAGACCGCCCCGCTCCCGCGCTTATGTGTGAAAAGCAAGCAAGGGCCAAAGCAAGAGGGCGGTTTCGTTAACGGATCAGAGTTGACGCTTAAAAAAGCTGACCAGCGCGGTCAGACCTGACGGCGTAATTTTGTGTCCGATATGCGTTTCGGACAGCGTGGTCAGATGGGCATCAAGCCCCTTTTCGCGTAATGCCCGATCCAGGCGCTGAGTTTCAGCAAAAGGCACCACTTCATCGGCATCACCGTGCCACAACAAAAGTGGCCGGTTCGCCAGGTTCTGCAGCCGGGCTGAAGGATCATAGTCTGCCAGCGACGCCATACGTGCTGTGAACTGGGCTTTCTGTTCTTCATTCGTTACCACCACAGGCGGAAACAACGTATGACTGAGCTGCATAAAGTAGCCTGACCCCATCATGCAGGCAACGCTGTGGATGTGTGAATAGCGCGCCATAATCCCCAGCGCCGTCATGCCTCCCATTGAGGCGCCAGCAACGGCAAAGCGCGCATCGGCAATCAGATCGTCGGCACGTAAGGCGGCCTCAATAGCCGGAAATTCATCAATGTTCTGTCTGAGGATGTCCCAGAAATGGCGCAACCGCGTCTCGGCATCACCGTTATAACGCGCACCATGCATGTCGGCATCGGGCATAACGGCACGGAAGCCTGCCTGCGCCAGCGCAACGGCAAAGTAAGCGTACACCTCTTTGGATGAGGTAAACCCGTGATAGAAAACGAGGGTGGGTAAGCGCTGGCGACGCTGACCCGCAGGCGCAGCATGCAGGCACTCGATTCCTGCAAACCTTTCCGTGGTGAGCTCTATCATTTTTTCTCCTCTCCGACGACAAATGAGACGACATATTAGGGGTTTAATGTAATTCCGCGCTTCACAACATCATAAAGGCAATAATTTCTTAACTAAACATTTGCGCCGCGCTGCCGTTGTTAGTGCATATTTGACAAAAAATAAAGGTACTTTATGAAACGTTTCTCTCTCAGCAGAACAAGCCTTGGAGTGAAGCTGTGCGCCATAACTTCAGTAAGTGTAGGCGTTTTATTGTTAGTTTTGACGCTGATTCAAAGTCAAAATGCTTCACGCCAGTTGGAAAGTCTCGCCATGGATGACATGGTCAATCAGGTGCAGGGCATTACTGAAATGGCGTCCATGTTTAACGCGACGCTGACGCAGGAAGTGGGCAATTATACTCAACTGTTTGTCAGCTTTTTGCCTAAGCGTTTCAGCCGCGATGAAACTTCACGTATTCAGGTGGGCGAGTTTTCAACACCGACTCTGCGGGCCGGGCTCAAAACGCTGAACCTCGATCAAATTGCCGTAGATGATTTTACGGATCGTACGTCGGCCGTCGCCACCATCTTTGTGCGTGATGGTGATAATTTCATTCGTGTTTCCACCTCGCTGAAAAAAGAAGATGGCAGCCGGGCCATTGGCACCCAGCTTGATCGGACCAGTGGGGCCTGGAAAAAAGTGACGCAAGGCGAGATCTACCGTGGACTGGCCACCCTGTTTGGTCACCGTTATATCACCCAGTATCAGCCCGTTAAAGACGACAGCGGTACCGTGATTGCCATTATTTTTGTTGGCGTACAGATCGATAAACAGTACGGCCTGATGCGCGAAAAAGTGCTGGCACGTCGTCTGGGCGACAGTGGGCATTTCTACGTGTTAAACGGCACGCCAGGTGCTATGCAGGGGCAGTACCTGTTTGATAAACAGGCTGAAGGTAAACGTCCCGACTGGCAGGAGGGCGTGCTGAACGCGATGCTGACGCAGCCTGAGGGCGTACAGCAAGCCGATATTGATGGGGAAACCAAAATGCTGGCCTGGCAACAGTTGCCTGGCTGGAACTGGATTGTGGTCGGTGAGGTCAACCGCGACAGCCTGCTGGCACCGGTGATTCACAGCCGCAATATGTTCCTCATAACCGGCCTGATTCTGGTCTTGCTGTTTGCGCCGTGTTTTGTCTGGTACAGCCGTCGTGCCATTACGCGTCCGTTACAGCAGGTCATCCATTTGGCTGAGCAATACGCGGCCGGTAACTTACTGGTTCATCTGGCTACGACGCGCCACGATGAAGTGGGTCAGCTGATTAATGCCATTAACGGGATTGGCGAAGGGCTGGAGAAAATAGTCGCGCAGGTTCGCCGTGCCGCGCAGGAAATCAGCGATGGCACGGATACCATTGCCGCCAGCAGTCACAACATCAGTGAGCAAATTGGGCGCCAGGCAAGCAGCGTTGAAGAGACATCGGCCAGCATGGAGCAGTTTGGTGCGACCGTTGAGCATACCGCCGACAGCCTGCGTCAGGCCATGTCGCTGGTGGCCGAGGCCAGCAGTATCGTGGATAACGGCAACCAGACGGTCACCCGTTCGGTCAACACCATGTCCGCCATTAACGTTTCGTCGCAGAGCATCGCTGACATTACGCACGTTATTGAGTCCATTGCCTTCCAGACCAATATTCTGGCGCTGAACGCCGCGGTTGAAGCCGCCCGGGCGGGTGAGCACGGGCGCGGCTTCGCCGTGGTTGCCGCCGAAGTACGGGCGCTGGCACAGCGTTCCGCCCAGGCAGCAAAAGAAATTGATACGTTGATTGCGACCTCAATACGTCACGTTGCTGAAGGCCATGCATTGTCGGAACAAACCCGCGATGCGATGAGCGAAATTGTGACGCATATTGAGCAGGTTCAGGCGTTAATGGGTGAAATTAACGTCGCCGCACAACAGCAAACGGCCGGCATTGGCCAGGTTAACCTGGCGATGAATCAGATTAGCCAGGCCACGCATCAGAACAGTGAACTGGTTACGCAGGCAGAACAGACAGCCCAGAGCCTGAGTGATAAAGGCCACCACCTGACGCAGCTTGTCAGCGTTTTCTCGATTAAGTCGTGATGATCGCGGGGCGGTGGCTTACACTTATCCTGTTAAGGTGACTCTCAAGGATTAGCTATGCGTTATGTTGTGTTACTGACGTTGAGTCTGTTGTTGAGTAGCTGCGCGGCGTTTCAGGAGACGCCGAAAGCCCCGCCCGCGCCAACGGCTCAGGCGCAGTCGATTACCCGCGCGCAAAGCTATGGTTTACCGAAGCTCGGTACGATTAGCGCCAGCGTGAGAGGCTCACCGGATGACGCGGAGCGGGCGATTGCTGCGCGCGCGAATCAGGCAGGCGCCGTTTATTATCAGATTCTGATGGTCGACGAAACGATAACGCCTGGCATCTGGTATACCACCGCGATCCTCTACGGTGCCTCACCGGCCGCTGGCGCGCGCCAGTAGGCGATCGGCCAGTGCCGCATCGATAGTGGGTTCGCCCCGCGTATCCAGCCACTGGCCGCACCAGGCATCCGCCAGTCGCGGTTCAGCGTGGCGTAACAGCTGAACCGCTGTGGCCAACTGCAGGATGTCCTGTGTTAACGTCCGCGCCTGGGCTTCATCGTGTTTGCCCAGGCGCAGCTTCAGTTGACGCCAGCGTCTGTCGAAGTGGCGGTTAACGCCCTTTACCTCATCACATTCCCGAATTAACGCCTCCACGATGCCGCTCTTTTTGCTTATCACACGCAGAACATCCAGACACATCACATTGCCTGAGCCTTCCCAGATGCTGTTAACGGGCATATCACGGTAAAGCCGGGGCAGTTCGCTTTCCTCGCAGTAGCCATTGCCTCCCAGCATTTCCATGGATTCCGCTACAAACGGCATGCCCGCTTTGCAAATCACAAACTTCGCCGCGGGAGTTAACAGCCGGGCAAACGCCGCCTGATTCGCGTCATCCGCCTGCGACCAGGCACGCGCCAGCCGCATCAGTAAGGCCGTTTGCCCTTCCAGTTGTAGCGCCTGACGCGCTAACACCTGACGCATCAGGGGCTGATCCGCCAGATTTTTCCCCATCACCTGGCGCTGGTGGGCATGGTAAAGGGCAACCGAGAAGGCCCGGCGCATTTGTCCGTGGCTGCCCAGCGCACAGTCAAAGCGCGTCATGCCGGCCATTTTCAGGATCAGGCGCACGCCTTCGCCCTCTTCACCCAGCAGCCAGCCGGTTGCGTCTTTGAACTCCACTTCACTACTGGCATTGGCGCGGTTACCGAGTTTGTCTTTTAAGCGCTCAATGAAAATGGCGTTATGTGACCCGTCCGGCAGCAGGCGAGGCAGAAAGAAACAGCTGAGTCCCTGCTGCGTTTGCGCCAGGATGACGTGGGCATCGCTTTGCGGTACAGAGAAAAACCATTTATGGCCGATGAGGCGATACGCTTCGCCACTTCCCCGTCCCTGCAGCGGCTCTGCGCGCGTGGTATTCGTCAGTACATCACTGCCGCCCTGCTTTTCAGTCATCCCCATGCCGATCAACAGTCCACGCTTCTGATCGCCCGGCATCGCATGTGTGTCGTAACGATCGCTGAGTAATGGCTCAAGCCAGCCCCGAAACGCGGTGGGCAGATAGCGTTGCAGCAAGGGAATCGCGGCGTGCGTCATCGTCACCGGGCAAAGCGTGCCGGCCTCAACCTGGGCATGCAAAATAAACCGGGCCGCGCGCGCCACGCTGGCGTTTGGCTGTACATCAGGCTGCCAGCTGAGGTTATGCAGACGGCTGCTGCACACGCCCTGCATCAGCAGATGCCAGGCAGGATGAAAGCGCACGTCATCCACTCTTACGCCGCGCGCATCATAGCGGTGAAGTTCAGGAGGACAGGTATTCGCAAGCCGCCCCAGCTCCAGCGACTCTGCACTGCCCAGTTGACTGCCTACCGATGCCAGCCAGTCACTGTCCCCTCCGCCGCCTTCACGCAACAGCGCGTCACATAACGGCACGTCAGACAGAAACAGGTTGCTGTTACTGAGAGGAAAAGGTTGATTAAACACGGTGTGAGTTGTCCAGGTCATAACGGCTCCTCGCGGATATCACTCACTCAGTATGTAAGGTGAGTGGCCATTATGACCGGACATAAAACCTAATTTGCGGCGGCGATCACGCGTTGCGCTGACGCACCGCCTCAAACAAACAGACGCCCGTTGCGACTGAAACATTGAGCGAGGAAACGCTTCCTGCCATTGGAATGCTGATCAGTTCGTCACAGTGCTCACGTGTCAGGCGGCGCATGCCTTCGCCTTCCGCGCCCATGACCAGCGCCATCGGGCCTGTCATCTTACTTTGATAAACGGTGTGGTCGGCTTCACCAGCGGTACCCACAACCCAGATGTGATATTCCTGTAGCAGACGTAAGGTACGCGCCAGATTCGTGACCCTGATTAACGGGATGTTTTCCGCTGCACCGCTGGCCACTTTTTTAGCGGTTGCGTTCAGGGGCGCAGAGCGATCTTTCGGCACGATAACGGCATGTACGCCCGCCGCGTCAGCACTGCGCAGGCAGGCACCCAGATTATGCGGATCGGTGACGCCGTCCAGTACCAGCAGGAAGGGTTTCTCCAGGCTCTGCAGCAGATCCGGCAGATCGCCCTCCTGATACTGCCGACCCGGCTTAACACGTGCCACGATGCCCTGATGTACGCCGCCTTCGACCTGGCTGTCCAGCCATTTGCGGTCGGCCAGCTGAATGACGATCCCTTGAGCTTCCAGCGCGGTCACCAGCGGTTGCAGGCGACGATCGTCGCGGCCTTTGAGAATAAAGACTTCCTGGAAACGTTGTGGGTCACGTTCCAGCAACGCCTGCACGGCATGGATACCAAAAATAATTTCGCTCATCAATCTGCTCAGTGGTTGGAAATAAATGGATAACAGCCCCTGCGCGAACGCAGAGGCCTGGGCGCATCAGGCAGGCTTCGCCTTCTTCGCGGCGCGCTTCGCCTTAGTGGCGGCGGCGATTTTACGGGTTTTCTCCGAAACTTTTTTACTTTTTTTCTCAGTCTTTGCCGCAGCAGGCTTGCTGCCACTCTTGCGGAAAGCGGAATCCGGTTCAAAGTTGGTTTTACGGCTGGCCTGGCGACGGCGTTTGGTTGGTGCTTTACCGTCCCGCTTCGCCTTGTCACGTTCGGTTTTCCCTTCGCCGCGCACCTGACGCTTGCTGGAGATCAACGCAAAGTCAATCTTGCGCTCGTCCATATGGACCGCTTCAACACGCACTTCAACCGCATCACCTAAGCGATACGTGCGCCCACCGGATTCACCGATCAACCGCTGCCCCACCGGATCAAAGCGGTAATAATCATTGTCCAGTGTCGACACATGCACCAGGCCGTCGATAAACAGATCGCTGAGACGGACAAAGAAGCCAAAGCCGGTAACGCTGGAGATGACACCATTGAAGACATTACCGACCTGATCCTGCATAAAGTCACATTTCAGCCAGTCGGCGACATCGCGGGTGGCTTCGTCGGCACGACGCTCGGTCATGGAACAGTGCTGGCCCAGTTGCAGCATCTGCTGCATATCGTAGTGATAACCGCCCGTTGGTGTCGTCAGGCCTTTCACGTCGCCCTGCTCTTTAGCCAGCAAATACTTGATGGCGCGGTGCAGGAGTAAATCCGGATAACGGCGGATGGGTGAAGTGAAGTGAGCATATGACGCCAGCGCCAGGCCAAAGTGCCCACGGTTTTCCGGGTCGTACACCGCCTGTTTCATAGAGCGCAGCAGCATGGTTTGCAGCATTTCTGCATCCGGACGATCGGCAACCTGCTCCAGCAACGCGGCGTAGTCGACAGGCTGCGGTTTATTGCCTCCAGGCAGACTCAGGCCAAGTTCATTTAATACGGTGCGGAAACTTTTGATGCTGTCGTCGCTGGGGCGATCGTGATCGCGGAACAGCGCAGGCTCCTGATTCTTCTCCACGAAGCGGGCAGAGGCAATGTTTGCCAGAATCATGCACTCTTCAATCAGCTTGTGGGCGTCATTGCGCGAGGTGCGTTCAACGCGTTCGATGCGGCGTTCAGCGTTGAAAATAAACTTCGCTTCTTCTGTCTCAAAGGAGATACCACCCCGTTCTTCGCGGGCGGTTTCCAGCACCTGATACATGTTGTGCAGTTCCTGCAGGTCTTTGACCAGCGGCGCGTACTGCTCACACAGCTCCGGGTTGCCTTGCAGAATATTCCACACTTTGGTGTAGGTCAGACGCGCATGGGAGTTCATCACCGCTTCATAGTGTTTGAAGCCGGTGAGTTTACCTTTTGCCGATACGGTCATTTCGCACACCATACACAGGCGATCGACCTGAGGATTCAGTGAGCACAAGCCGTTCGACAGCACTTCCGGCAGCATTGGCACTACCTGCGAAGGGAAATATACCGATGTCCCGCGCTGCTGTGCTTCGTTATCCAGCGGTGTGCCGGGGCGAACATAGTAACTGACGTCCGCAATGGCCACCCACAGACGCCAGCCACCTCCGCGCTTTTTCTCGCAGTAAACCGCGTCATCAAAATCGCGGGCATCCTCACCGTCGATAGTGACTAACGGCAACTGGCGCAGATCGACCCGGCCTTTTTTCGCCGACTCGGGCACCTCTTCACTCAGCTTGCTCACCTGAGCTTCAACCTCTGGCGGCCAGCTGTGCGGAATTTCATGGGTGCGCAGTGCCATATCCACGGCCAGGCTGGTGCCCATATCATCGCCCAGAATCTCGGCGATTTTACCGATTGCCTTCGAACGGCGGGTTGGACGTTGTAAAAGCTCAACGACCACGACGGACCCCATACGGGCATTCATGGTTTCTTCAGGCCCGATCAGAATATCGAAGCTCAGACGACTGTCGTCGGGCACAACAAAGCCGACGCCGGCATCGGTGAAATAGCGGCCGACAATTTGATTATTGCGCGGTTCCTGAACCCGAACGACACGCGCTTCGCGGCGACCTTTCCGATCGGCCCCCAGCGGTTGGGCCAGGATGACATCGCCATGCATACAAAATTTCATCTGTTCGGCAGAAAGATACAGATCGTCTTTTTGCCCTTCAACGCGTAAAAAGCCATAGCCATCGCGATGACCAATGACCTTTCCACGCAGCAGATCAAGACGTTCAGGCAGGGCATAACACTGGCGGCGGGTGAAAACTAACTGGCCATCACGTTCCATTGCACGTAAACGACGGCGTAAGGCTTCGAGGTGCTCTTCTTCCTGCAAATTCATTTCTTGTGCCAGCTCTTCGCGGCTGGCGGGTTTTTCGCGTTTTTCTAATAAAGCCAGAATAAATTCACGGCTTGGAATAGGGTTTTCGTACTTTTCAGCTTCTCTGTCCAGAAAAGGATCTTTTGACATTACGGTTCCTCCGATGTCATTGAGTATTCATTGCCACCGGCGGTTCAGACAATACAATTTCATATAAAGGCGTATTACCTTCCACTAAATCTGCCAGCGTATAGCCGTCCAGTTCTTTTAAAAATAACTGCACGGCATCATGTAAGGCCTGCTTAAGGCGACAGGCAGGCGTGATAGAGCACCGGGCGCAGTCAACCAACTGCAAAGGTTCCATTTTGCGAACCACATCACCAATGATGATATTTCCCGGAGGCATTCCCAGACGAATGCCCCCATTTTTGCCACGTATGGCCGCAACAAACCCAGCACGACTAAGTTGATTGATAATTTTGACCATATGATTACGCGACACGCCATACGTATCGGTGACCTCTGTAATACTGGTTAGTCTGCCTTCCGGCAGCGTGGCCATATAAATCAACGCCCTCAGGCCGTAGTCGGTAAAACTTGTTAGCTGCACAGTGACCTCAGTCAATCATTCGGTGGCACCTGTATGCTCGCCCGTCCTGCTGTTTATTTCAATATTGAACTGGTTCTGACGTATTTCGCTACGATGATAAACCAGAGTGTTGGCGGCTGTGTATTTTTTTCAGCCAGTGTAGAGTTGGACAAGCGAAGGGAATTTTAGTGGCATTAAATCACATAAAAAACAAAGGCCGGACATTGTCCGGCCAGATGATGATTACGCGCTGAATGGGTCACGCAGAATCATTGTCTCGCTACGATCAGGGCCGGTTGAAATAATATCAATCGGCACACCGGTCACTTCTTCTACACGTTTGATGTAGTTGCGCGCCGCCTGAGGCAGGCCTTCCAGCGTTTTAACGCCAAAAGTGGTTTCGCTCCAGCCCGGCAGGGTTTCATAGATCGGCTCAATGCCTTCCCAGTTCTCAGCAGCCAGCGGCGTAGTAGTGACTTCACTGCCGTCAGGCATGCGATAAGCCACGCAAATTTTTACTTCTTTCAGACCATCCAGTACATCCAGCTTGGTCATGCAGAAACCAGACAGTGAGTTGATCTGCACCGCACGGCGGACCGCAACGGCATCCAGCCAGCCCGTACGACGGCGGCGGCCTGTAGTGGCACCAAATTCGTTACCTTGCTTGCAAAGGAACTCACCGGTTTCATCGAACAGCTCGGTAGGGAACGGACCCGCACCCACACGCGTTGAGTAGGCTTTAACAATACCCAGTACGTAATCGACAAAACGCGGGCCGATACCTGAGCCTGTCGCCACGCCACCAGCGGTGGTGTTAGACGAGGTCACATAGGGATAGGTACCGTGATCGATATCCAGCAGTGTTCCCTGCGCGCCTTCAAACATAATCAGATCGCCACGCTTACGCGCCGTATCCAGCAGTTCAGACACATCGACCACCATGCCGGTCAGAATGTCGGCAACCGCCATGACATCGTTCAGCACTTTATCGTAGTCGACGGCTTCTTCTTTGTAATAATTCACCAGCTGGAAGTTATAGAGATCCATCACTTCTTTCAGCTTGGCAGCAAAGGTTTCTTTGTTGAACAGGTCGCTGACGCGCAGTGCACGACGGGCAACTTTGTCTTCGTAAGCCGGTCCGATGCCACGGCCCGTCGTACCGATCGCTTTTGCACCGCGCGCTTTTTCGCGCGCCATGTCCATGGCGACATGGTATTGCAGGATGAGCGGACAGGCTTCAGAAATCAGCAGACGTTCGCGTACGGGAATCCCACGCTCTTCCAGGCCTTTCATCTCTTTCATCAATGCTTCAGGAGAGAGAACCACGCCATTACCAATGATGCTGGTAACGTTATCACGCAGGATGCCAGAAGGGATTAAGTGGAGAACGGTTTTTTCACCGTTGATGACAAGTGTATGGCCCGCATTGTGGCCGCCTTGATAACGCACCACGTAGTTAGCGCGCTCAGTCAGAAGGTCTACAATCTTACCTTTACCTTCGTCACCCCATTGGGTGCCCAGTACGACGACGTTCTTACCCATTTCTCAAAATCACCGATTGCTTAAAAAAGGATTCTACCATCTGATTTTATGGTTTTCAGCACTTTTAGCACACGATTGCGCGCTTTTTTGCCTGCGTTTTGATCACTACTACATCCAGGGGGTAAACGCGGCTTCAGATACCACACAGACGGCGAGCGCCACCTTATCAGGCTTCGCCATGCAGCCGCAGCATGCAGTAAATCACCACGCCGGCGACCACTAATCCCCCACCAAAACGGTGTAAAAGCCGATCGGGCAACTGGGTCATGCTCAACACTACGCGCCGCCACAGCCGTGGCATAAACATCGGCCCCAGTCCCTCGAGCACTAAAACCAATGCCAGTGCCATCCAGATATTTACGTTCATTCCGCATCCAAAAAAAAGGCCGACAACATTGTCGGCCTGTCAGTTATATCAGTTCTTAGCGCGTGGCGTTAGACGGTGCCTTCATATAGCGGAAGAAGTCACTGTCCGGGCTCAACACCATCACGTCCTGATTTTCGTTGAAGCTGTTTTCATAAGCACGCAGGCTGCGGATAAAGGCGTAGAAATCCGGGTCCTGACTGAAAGCATTTGCAAACAGTTTTGCCGCTTCTGCATCGCCATCACCGCGGGTAATCAGGGCTTCACGCTGGGCTTCTGCCAGCGTACGGGTAACCTGATAGTCAGCCTGAGCACGCAGTTTTTCCGCCTCTTCCTGACCTTGTGAACGCTGGCTACGCGCAACCGCTTCACGCTCGGCGCGCATACGGTTAAAGATCGCATCTGAGACTTCCGTCGGCAGATTGATCTGCTTGATCCGCACGTCAACAACCTGAATCCCTAACGCCGCCATACTGTTTGGATTTGGCGCAGGTTCACTGCTGTTGGTTTCCCGTTCAACCCGTGCCGCTGCACTGGCGATAGCATCATCTGCGGCTGGTGTAGACACGTCATCGTCACCGCCTGCCGTACCGGTATTCAGCGCATCACGGACATCCGTGGTCAAACGACCACGAGAATCGGTCACGATGTCTTTCACGTCGAGACGGCCCATTTCTGAACGTAAACGGTCACTGAATTTACGCTTCAGCAGCACTTCGGCCTGAGACACATCCCCACCACCGGTTGCCAGGTAGTAGCGACTGAAATCGCTGATGCGCCACTTAATGTAAGAGTCGACAATCAGATCTTTCTTCTCTTTGGTCACGAAGCGATCGGCCTGGTTATCCATGGTCTGGATACGCGCATCCAGCATTTTAACCGTTTCGATAAACGGAATCTTGAAATGCAGACCCGGTGCAAAAACCTGAGGCTTGTTTTCGCTGTCGCGCAGGACTTTACCAAAGCGCAGGACAATACCGCGCTCACCTTCCTGTACCACGAAGAGCGACGCATAAATGGCGACCAACGCGATAATAATGACAACTATGACTGGCTTACGCATTGATTACTCTCTCCCTTCGCGCTGGGTATCGTTGCGCAGAGCGTTGGCTCGACGCTGATCCATGATGCTGTCTGGACTGTATGACGACGTGTCCGTGCGGCTTGCACTCCGATCGGAAAGTGACGGCAATGCTGCGCTGCTCTTTTGCCCGTTCTTCGCAGAGGAAGACTGAACACCACGCATCAGTTGATCGAGAGGCAGAACCATCAGGTTGTTACCACGATCGTTCACCAGCACTTTACGTGTATGACTCAGAACACGCTCCATGGTCTCAATGTACAGACGCTCTTTGGTAATTTCCGGCGCGGCTTTGTATTCCGGTAAAAGCTTGGCAAAACGCGCCACTTCACCCTGTGCTTCCAGCACCGTGCGCTCTTTATAAGCACGTGCTTCTTCCAGCACACGCTGCGCACGACCGTTAGCCCGCGGTTGAACTTCGTTCGCATAGGCTTCCGCTTCACGCACATACTGCTCACGGTTTTCACGCGCGGCAATCGCGTCATCAAACGCTGACTTCACCTCTTCAGGAGGACGCGCCGCCTGGAAGTTAACGTCAAGCACCGTGATGCCCATATGGTACGGGCGAATGGTTTCGTCGATTTCGCGCTGCGTTTCGCTACGCACGACCGTACGACCTTCTGTCAGAATACGATCCATGGTAGAGCGACCAATTACGCCGCGCAGCGCACTGTCCGTTGCCTGACGCAGGCTGTCGTCCGGGCTGGTAACAGAGAACAAATAGCGTTCCGGATCGGTTACGCGGTACTGCACGTTCATCTCCACGCGCACAACGTTTTCATCAGAGGTCAGCATGACGCCCGATGCCGCCAGTTCACGCACGGCTTCGACATTCACGGCGCGGACCTGATCGATAAAGGTGGGCTTCCAGTTCAGGCCTGGCTCAACGATGTGGCTGAACTTACCAAAGCGCGTGACAACACCGCGTTCCGCTTCTTTGATCGTATAAAATCCGCTTGCTGCCCAGATCACTACTGCCGCAACAGCGACAATGCCAAAAAGTTTGCCGCTACCGCCGGAACTGCGCTGACCATTGTCACCTTTATTGCCGCCGCCGAATCCGCCAAGCTTTTTACTCAGCTTGCGGAAGATATCATCCAGATCAGGAGGCCCAGATTCCTTACCTCCCTTATTCCCCCCAGAGTTGCCGCCTTGATTATTGCTGCTTCCCCACGGGTCGCGGTCCTGTCCGTTATTTCCGGGCTGATTCCACGCCATGTCATTACTCCATTTATAGTTTTAGCGGCTTACCCTTGTGATTTTCCGTTGTGGCGGCACTGGCTGCGTCTGCGTTACCGACTCGCCGACCCGGTGAAGAGAGTGGCCGTCGGGAAATATGTCAACTAACGCCGCGCAACAACATAAAATCGTCAGGGTAAGTTCGGTTTGGCAATCTCAAACAATATAACTGGTCAGCGACGGCTCCTGCTTGCATAAGCGGTGCCAGTCAACAATCGGCATTCGCACATGCAACCCCACACTGCCGTCCTCTTCGTTCCACTCTTTTTCAATCGCCTGCAACTGATAGAAACGGCTGCGTAAGCGCCCCGCATCCGGTGGCAAACGTAAATCGTACTGGGCAATCTCGCCCGACAGACGCTCGGACAGCGCCTGCCATAACAGCGGAATCCCCGCCCCCGTCTGCGCAGAGAGCCATACTCGCACCGGCAGGTTATTTTCGTCACGGTCAATGCGCGGTTCAAAACCGTCCAGCATATCGATCTTATTCATGATCAGTAACGCGGGAATTTCATCGGCTTCGATTTCTTCAAGCACCTCATTGACAGCATCTATGTTTTCATTGACCCGCACGTCGGCTGCATCGATCACATGCATCAGCAACGTGGCCTGGCGGGTTTCCTGCAAGGTAGCTTTAAATGCGGCCACTAAATCATGCGGCAGATGGCGGATGAAGCCGACGGTATCGGCCAGCACAACTTCACCGACATCGGCAACATTCAGGCGACGCAGCGTGGGATCCAGCGTAGCAAACAGCTGATCCGCGGCATAAACGTTGGCAGAGGTGATGGCGTTAAAAAGAGTAGACTTGCCGGCGTTGGTGTAACCCACCAGCGAGACAGTCGGCACATCGGCTTTAGCGCGCGCCTGTCGTCCCTGCTCGCGCTGTTTTTCAACGCGTTCCAGACGTGACAAAATCTGGCTGATACGGCCACGCAATAAACGGCGGTCGGTTTCTAACTGCGTTTCACCCGGGCCACGCAGGCCAATACCGCCTTTCTGGCGTTCAAGGTGCGTCCAGCCTCTTACCAGGCGTGTTGCCAGGTGACGCAACTGCGCCAGCTCAACCTGCAATTTCCCCTCATGGGTACGTGCACGTTGGGCAAAAATATCAAGAATCAGGCCAGTGCGGTCGATAACACGGCACTCGCACAGGCGCTCAAGATTACGTTCCTGAGCGGGCGTTAAGGCATGATCGAAAAGGACGACCGATGCTCCACTTGTTTTTACCGCATCGGCAATTTCAACGGCTTTTCCTTCACCGACAAAATACTTGGGATGTGGCGCTTTACGACTGCCGGTGACAACCTGCAGTGCTTCAACGCCAGCAGAAGAAACCAGGGTTTCGAATTCCTGTAAATCTTCGAGCTCTTTGTCTTGGGAGAACCAGATGTGTACCAGTACGGCCTGCTCACCGGCATCATAACGGTCAAACAAGCTATAACCTCGCTTATATAAAAAGACCAGGACGGAAAACCTGAGGCTTTCCAGTCCTGGTTAAACGGTGCCGCCTTACTCTGCGTTATCACCGTCTTGTTGTGGCTGCGACTGAGCAGACGTATTGCTGCCGCCGTGATGGTAATTGTTGTTGCTGCCACCGCCGGTATTGTTGCTATGGTGAGAAACCGGACGTGAAGGCACAACAGTAGAGATGGCATGCTTATACACCATCTGACTTACCGTGTTTTTCAACAAAATAACGAACTGATCAAAGGATTCAATCTGACCTTGCAGCTTGATACCGTTGACCAAATAGATCGAAACCGGAACACGTTCACGACGCAGTGCGTTCAGAAACGGGTCTTGTAATGATTGCCCCTTAGCCATTCTATCTTTTCCTTATATGCTTGTTGTTTGTTGCTTGTAGAACACAGTGGTTCTGAAAAAAACTGCGTAAAAATTTGCGCACGTAACTTGCCAATTGTACACAATCACCCATGCTTCGCACTAACAACCTGAAGTACTGTATCACGCGCTAAGTGAGGTTCATCACTGTCTAACCAGTGAATGTTCTCCCAGCCACGTAACCAGGTCATCTGCCGTTTAGCGAGTTGCCGGGTTGCGCAAACTCCCCGATAAACCATTTCGTCGTAGTCGATCTCGCCCGCTAAATAAGACCACATCTGGCGATAGCCGACACAACGAATGGAAGGCATATCCGTATGCAAATCACCTCGTGCAAACAGGGCCCGAGACTCCGCTTCAAATCCTGACGCCAACATCTGGTCGAAACGCAACGCGATGCGTTGATGCAACAGCTCGCGGCTCGCGGGGGCGATAGCAAACTGGTGAACATCGTAAGGGAGCGCTTCGCCGGAAATTTTAGTCAGTTCCGTTAAAGTTTTACCCGAAATAAAAAAAACTTCCAGTGCTCGCGAAAGTCTCTGCGGATCATTCGGATGAATACGACTGCCTGCGACCGGATCAATTTCGCAAAGTTGACGATGTAAAGCTTCCCAGCCTTTTTCACTCGCCATTTGCTCTATTTTTTGGCGGACATCCGGATCGGCCGAGGGCAGCGGCGACAATCCTTCAAGTAACGCCTTGAAGTAGAGCATAGTTCCACCAACAAGCAACGGAATTCGTCCATGCTGAACGATATCCGCCATTTCTGCTAACGCGTCTCGCCGAAACTCCGCTGCCGAATAGGCCTCAGCAGGATCGCGAATGTCCAGCAAACGATGGGGTGCCAGCGCCAGCTCCTCCGCAGAAGGCTTCGCCGTACCGATGTTCATCTCTCGATAAATCAGAGCAGAATCTACGCTGATCAGTTCCACCGGCAACTGTTTACGCAGCTCAATCGCTAATGCGGTTTTGCCTGACGCTGTCGGCCCCATCAAAAAAATCGCCTTTGGCCGGCCAGCCTGGTTTAATTCACTCATGCTTCAACGCGTTTATCGCGCTCTCAATCTCGATGGCTTGCAACAAGCCTGAAGGTGGCGATTTCAGCAGCTGCGGACAAAGCCTTTCCAGCTCCGTCAACAGCGTAATCGCCTGGGAGTGATTCCAGTTCTGAGGCTCTGCATCCTCTCGTCGCGCCAGCCACTGGGCCAGTTGCGTCGCAGAGTTCTCTTGCTGTCGGGCGAGATAGCCTAACAGTTCAGGAATCAAGATTTGTAAATTTTGTGTTCGTAACGGTAAAGGCACGGCGCGCAAGATAATGTGGTCGCCCTCCGGATGCAAATCAATGCCCATCTGGTTAAGCAGACTGAGATTGTCCTGTGCCGCCTTGCGCTCTGCCGAGGCGATTTTTAACCGCACAGGAATCAAAAGCGGTTGTGCTTTTAATCCACCTTCCTGCGGCTCTAACTGGGCCTGTTTTAACCACCGCGCCGCCACGGGCAGGGCTAATAACAGTAAAGTCTGGTCCTGCTCCAGCACGGCATACTGATCTGCCAGCACCGTCAGTACGCGACCAAAACTGTGCAGATGCGCTTTCACAGGCGCTGGCGTAATCGTCGCCTCACGTGGCGGCGAGACCGGCGCTTTTGCCGCAGTGGCAGGACGGGCTGCGGTATCCAGCAACTGCTGATAAACCTTGCCTTCACGCGGGCGATAACCCGGCTCTTTACTTTGCCAACCCGCCCCACCGGTTGTGCCACCACTGTTACGCGGCGTTGCCGCAGGCTGGCTGAAATGATTGCCGCCTGCGGCCTGGCGGTTTTCCTGTTGCCAGCGTGGTGCAGGCTCCTCCGCGTGTACGGCTGGCAGAACGGGTGCCGCGCTTTCCTGCAAGACGCTCATGACGCCCTGGTAGATAAAATCATGCACCAGACGTGACTGATGAAAACGCACCTCATGTTTTGCCGGGTGGACGTTGACGTCGACCTGGTGAGGATCGATCGTCAGATAAAGCACATAGGCGGGCTGTTGATCGTCCTGCAACTGGCTCTGAAACGCCTGCCGGATGGCATGGTTGATGAGCTTGTCACGCATCATGCGGCCATTAACATAACAGTACTGGATGTCGCTGATCTGACGAGAACCGGCGGGATCGGCAACCCAGCCGCGCAGAGCTAAATCGTCATGCTGCCAGTCAATCCGCAGTGCGTGCTGCATGAAGGTCGTGCCACAAATCGCGCCAAGGCGACGTTCACGCTGGCGCTCATCGTTAACCGCCCGGTACTGACGCATCAGCTTGCCGTTATGGTTCAGAGAAATCGCCACGTCAAACCGCGCCAGCGCAATGCGACGGATGACTTCATCAATATGACCAAACTCGGTTTTCTCAGTACGCATAAACTTGCGGCGCGCTGGCGTATTGTAAAAAAGGTCAAGGACTTCCAGCGTCGATCCACAGGGATGCGCGGCAGGCTTGAGGGTCACCTGCATATCACGACCTTCCGCGTACGCCTGCCAGGCTTCGCTTTGTTCGGCCGTGCGCGACGTCAGCGTCAGGCGGGAAACCGAGCTGATACTGGCCAGCGCTTCCCCGCGGAACCCCAGGCTCATAATGGCTTCCAGATCGTCCAGCGATGCAATTTTGCTGGTTGCATGGCGAGCCAGCGCCATCGCGAGTTCATCTTTTGCGATACCACAACCGTTATCGCGGATGCGGATGAGTTTTGCACCGCCCTTTTCGATATCCACATCTATTCGCGTTGCCCCCGCATCAAGGCTGTTTTCCACCAGTTCCTTCACAACCGATGCGGGGCGCTCAACCACTTCTCCGGCGGCAATCTGGTTAGCGAGTTGCGGCGGTAAAATTTGTATTGGCATGCGGGATATCCTTGTAGCTGGTTGCCCGGCCTGCTGGCCGGGCCCACAATCAGGATGCAGGGATTTTCAGGTTTTGACCCAACATCACGTTGGTTGATTTCAGGTTATTCGCCTGAAGAATCGATTTCGGGCTGACACCGTAATGGGCGGCGATGCTGCTCAGTGAATCACCACGAACCACCTTATGTCGGATCGGGCGACGGGGAGTCGTTGCAGCTGGCGTTGTCCTGCTGGCTACCGCGCTGGCAGGCACTTTCAGTCGCTGTCCCACCCAGACGACATCGCGCTTCAGGGTATTCATCTGCCGTAACGTTGCCATACTTACGCCATATTTTGCTGCAATACCGGACAGCGTCTCTCCACGTGTCACGGTATGCCGCTGCACAGCGCCCGTATACTGCGTCTCACCGGTAGCCGGATTACTGGCTACGCTGACCGCTGGCGACGAGCCCAGCGGCCGGTTTTCCTCCTTTGGGACCGATTGTAGCGGGTGCGCCAGGAAATAAGCGCGCAGTCCTTTATATATTGACTGTGCAATCTTATCCTGGTGTGCGCTACTGCCGAGCAGTCGCTCCTCCGAGGCATTACTGATAAATCCGGTTTCCACCAGAAGCGACGGAATATCCGGCGAACGCAACACGCCAAGGCTGGCATGCTCCGGTAAACGTTTGTGTAACGACGTCACACCGCGCAACTGTTGGATGACTTTCACCGCAATGTCATATCCGACGCGCTGCGAGTGACCAAACTGGAGATCAAGCACCGCCTGGCTCAGATAAGGATCGGCCTGGCTGTTGGCCAGTAAATCGCCAGCCCCGCCCAGGAGTTCAGACTGTTTCTCTTTTTGCTCCAGCCAGTTCGCCATCTCACTGTTTGCACGACGGTTAGACAAGACCCAGACCGAGGCACCTGTGGCCGCATGGCTGGGGGCAGCATCCGCATGGATAGAGACCAGCACGTTGGCATTCGCTTTACGCGCCACGTCTGACCGGCCCATCACTGAAATAAAGTAGTCGCCATCACGCGTCAATACACCTTTAAACATCGGATCATTGTTTAAAAGCACTTTCAATTTACGCGCAATCGCAATAGTGACGTTTTTCTCTTTCAGGCCGTGCTGCCCAATTGCGCCGGGATCCTGACCGCCATGTCCCGCATCAATGGCGACAATCACCGTATCGTTGCGGCTGGACGTGCCACCCGGTACGGCCGTGCTATTGGTATTGGTTACCGTAGTGACCGGATTCGCATTGAACGGATTGCTGGCATTGCGTTGTCGCGTTCGGGTGGGCTGGGATTCTGCCACGGCAGCAGGTGCGCTGCGCGTAACGGCGGGATGCTTACCCTGAATAGTAAAGACAACGCTGTAATTGCTGCCATTGCGCTGTGTCACTGCGCGGGTTTTTCCCGACTGCGTTAGCTCAAAAACCAGCCGGATACTTTGTTTATCTTTTGGCGTGCTGGTACGAATGCGCTTTACGATGTTATCGCCGCTAAACGTTAAGGGTAGCCCTTTAATCACGCCACTTTGACGGATATCCAGAACAACCCGGTCGGGATTATGTAGGGGAAAATAGGCATAAACCGGCTGGCCAGAAAAACTGAGCGTTACTGTCGCCTGATTCCCGCCATTTGATACCTGAATGTCCGATAAATTAGCGGCAAACAGCGGACCCGCAACCAGTAGCAATCCTGCCACGATAACTGTTTTCATCCATGACATCATGCCGGTGCCCTGCCTTGTTCGATCTGCGTCACCCAGCGCTGTCCCTGCTCGGAATGTGCCACCAGTTCGGCCTCGCGTGCCTCATTGACATAACGCAGCGTTAAGGCGATATCCGGGGAAGGCAAAATACCGGCACCCTGTTGCGGCCACTCCACCAGACAAATCGCGTCATTGGTGAAGTAATCACGAATCCCCATGAACTCGAGTTCTTCCGGATCGGCAAGGCGATAAAGATCAAAATGATAGACAGCACGCCCGTCCAGAACATACGGCTCAACCAGCGTATAGGTCGGACTTTTCACATTGCCCACGTGGCCGGATGCCTGTAAGAAACCGCGGCTGAATGTGGTTTTTCCCGCACCGAGGTCGCCGTAAAGATAGATAACCGCCGCCTTGCCACAGGCATGCGCCAGTTGAGCACCCAGGTCGAGTGTTGCCGCCTCAGTGGGCAAAGGTATAACACAGCTCTTCATGCTTCTTGATTCATCTCTGGATTAACAAACTGCCACAGCAGATCAAATAAGTCTGATGCCAGCATACCGCGCGTGCCCCATAGTGCCGCTCGCTTATCAGCGGCAGCACCGTGAGCGACACAACCTGCGCAGGCAGCATCAAACAGCGCCAATTTTTGTCCCATCAACGAGGCAATAATACCGGTGAGCACATCACCCATACCACCCGATGCCATTCCTGCATTACCCACATCGGCAAAAGCCATCTGACCACTTTCACTGGCAATAATGGTGCCGGCGCCTTTTAAGACCACGACACCACCATAGCGTTTCACCAGTTCCTGTGCAGCATGTAAGCGGTCACTTTCAATTTCGCTGGTTTTAACACCCAGCAAGCGAGCCGCTTCGCCTGGATGCGGCGTTATAATGCGATTCTGACGTTTCTCTGCCTTTATTGCCAGCAAGTTAAGCGCATCAGCATCCCAAAGCATCGGCTTTTCAGCGCTTTTAACCTTCTCCAGTGCATTCTGGCCCCATTCACGCTGTCCCAGCCCCGGTCCAATCGCAATGACATCCGCCCAGGCGATGCCGTCATCCAGGCGCGTATCCGTCAGCTCGTCCACCATCACTTCCGGGCGCGCGGTAAGAATGGGTGCAATATTATCCTTGTGAGTAAGTACTCGCACCAAGCCGCTACCGGTGCGTAGCGCTGCTTCCGCAGACATCCGAATAGCGCCCGCGGTTCCACTGTCCCCACCAATAATCAGCAGGCGGCCCTGATCGCCTTTATGGGAGGTCGCCTTACGCGGCTTAAGCCACTGGCGTAAACTGTGTGCATCGTATCGGGCCATGGGGGGCTGCTGTGCTGCCAGAAAGTCGTGTAAACCCAGACCGGCGAAATAAAGTTGTCCGACACAATCCCGTGCTTTACCGGTGAGCTGTCCGGGTTTTAACGCGATCACGCTCACCGTATGCGTGGCTTCTGTCGCCTCACCCGGCGTCGTGCCGTTTTCTGCCGACAGGCCGGATGGCATATCGATGGCCACGACCGGCGCGCTATGCTCATTGATCTGTGCAATCAGGGTGGATAAAGGCTCAACCGGCGCCCGTGAAACGCCAGTGCCTAACAACGCGTCTACGATCACGTCGACGTTTTCAGGCCAGGCGGCGTCGGGCGCGTGAATTTCGCCGCCCGATTCAAGCCATCCGTCTCGCGCAGTACGCGCTTCGTCGGGTAAAGGTTTACTGCCATCGCACGCCAGCAACGTCACCTGTTTACCTGCAGCCTGAGCCAACCGGGCGACAACATAGCCATCGCCTCCGTTGTTGCCGTGACCGCACAACACCAGCCAGTGCTGAGCTTCTGGCCAGTGCGCCATAATATGTTCATATACCGCCTGACCTGCACGTAACATCAGCTCGTAGAGCGTAATGCCCAGCTCATCTGCCCCCTCGCGCTCAAGTTGTTTCAGCGCCTGCGCAGGCCAGACAGAGTGTGGTAAACTGCCGCGGTTTCTCTTCGGATTCTGGTTAGTCATGTCATACCCTCTGGATCTTGATCAACTCGCTCAACACATTAAGCAGTGGGGACGCGATCTGGGCTTTCAGCAGGTCGGTATTACCGATACCGATCTCAGCGCAGAAGAACCGCGCCTGCAAGCCTGGCTGGATAAGCAGTACCATGGCGAAATGGAATGGATGGCCCGCCATGGAATGATGCGCGCACGTCCGCATGAACTGCTACCCGGCACGCTGAGGGTGATCAGCGTTCGCATGAACTACTTGCCCGCGAAAGCCGCGTTTGCCAGCACGCTGAAAAACCCACAGTTGGGTTATGTCAGCCGTTACGCGCTGGGCCGCGATTACCACAAAGTATTGCGCAATCGCCTGAAAAAGCTTGGAGAAATGATCCAGACGCACTGTGGCGAAAGCCAGTTTCGCCCGTTTGTGGATTCTGCGCCGCTGCTTGAACGCCCGCTGGCGGCTAAAGCCGGACTGGGCTGGACCGGTAAACATTCGCTGATCCTGAATCGTGAAGCCGGTTCGTGGTTTTTTCTGGGTGAACTGCTGATCGATCTGCCCCTTCCCATCGATACGCCGCAGGAAGAACAGTGTGGGCGCTGCGTTGCCTGCATGACCATTTGCCCGACGGGCGCGATTGTTGAGCCCTATACCGTCGATGCGCGACGTTGCATTTCCTACCTGACGATCGAACTCGAAGGAGCTATACCGGAGGAGTTTCGGCCGCTCATGGGAAACCGGATTTATGGCTGTGACGACTGTCAGTTGATTTGCCCCTGGAATCGCTATGGGCAGCTGACTGACGAAGCCGATTTTTCGCCCCGCGCCGCGCTGCATGCCCCAGAGTTAACCGCGCTGTTTCAGTGGGATGAAGCTAAATTCCTGCGCATTACTGAAGGGTCCCCTATTCGGCGCATTGGTTATCAGCGCTGGTCCCGTAATATTGCCGTCGCGCTGGGCAATGCACCCTGGCATACAGAGATCCTTAGCGTCCTTGAGCAACGACGTGGCGAAAGCGATCTGCTGGACGAACATATTGAGTGGGCTATCACGCAACAGTTACATAAGCGAAAAGCGCTGGCGATCGATGTTCAACCCGCGCAGCAAAAACGGCTGGTGAGAGTCATTGAAAAGGGATTACCACGTGATGCCTGATTGCGCAACTGTCCAGAAGGCGCGGATTTCCACATCCTGTGAATAAAAATAAAAACGCGTTGTCATTCAATCGTAATAACACAACTGACAGAAAAGAATAACATAATGAAATATTATTATTTCATTAAAAATCAGCAATTTAAATAAAATTTGTGTTATTTTGCAAATGCGTCTACCGTCTGGCTTAATTCACAAACCTGTGGATAACTCTGTTTAAAACAAAATTTCAGAAGGGCGAAAACGGCACAGACAACGCGATAACGGCTGTGGATAACTGGACTGAATTGTCGTTGATACTGCTGCCAGCCTGACAGGCTGTTAACAAAAACGTGACGATAAATCTGGAGCGGGAAACGAGACTCGAACTCGCGACCCCGACCTTGGCAAGGTCGTGCTCTACCAACTGAGCTATTCCCGCATAGAAGGGCACTGCAAAACACATTTTGGAGCGGGAAACGAGACTCGAACTCGCGACCCCGACCTTGGCAAGGTCGTGCTCTACCAACTGAGCTATTCCCGCATAGTAGGATACTGCTAAACATCATTTGGAGCGGGAAACGAGACTCGAACTCGCGACCCCGACCTTGGCAAGGTCGTGCTCTACCAACTGAGCTATTCCCGCGCCTTGTACCGTCATAAATTCTTCACCGGTACGGGGTGCGCATTATACGAGAAATCGCTGCTGCTGCAAGATGCTGACAACAAAATTTTGCGCTTTTAACGCGTTTGCTGATTATTGCAGCAACATGGCGATTTCCTGTGCACCCTTTGCTGGTTAAAGCTGCAAAAAGTGTTGACGGTAATAAGCAAGCTCGGCAACAGACTCACGAATATCGTCCAGTGCCTGGTGCGAACCCGTCTTTTTGAAGCCTGGCAGGATGTCTGGCTTCCAGCGGCGAGCCAGTTCTTTCAGTGTGCTGACATCCAGATAGCGATAATGGAAGTAGGCTTCCAGCTCCGGCATGTACTTAAACAAAAAACGGCGATCCTGGCCGATACTGTTGCCGCAGATCGGCGAGGTATTGGCTGGCACCCACTGTTTCAGAAATTCGATCGTTGCCTTTTCAGCAGCACGGTCATCTGTCTGGCTGGCCTTAACGCGCGCAACCAGTCCACTGTTAGTATGAGTACGGACGTTCCAGTCATCCATCAGGCTCAGTTGTTCATCAGACTGATGAACCGCCATCACCGGCCCCTCCGCCAGAATATTCAGATCTGCATCAGTCACCAGAGTGGCAATCTCAATGATACGATCGCGTTCCGGATCGAGCCCGGTCATTTCCAAATCAATCCAGATTAAATTATTTTCGTTTCCAGTGGCCATGCTATTACCTGTGGTTGCTGAGTCGTCATTCGTCATCAATAAGGTGTATCATAGACGTTTTGCCCCTGTGGCGAAATCCAGCTAAACCGGTGAGGGTGAGTGAGTAAAAATAAACTGTCGAAAGGTCAACAACGCCGCGTAAGCGCTAACCACGATCGTCGTTTAAATCAGCGCAAAACGCGCCCGGAAGCGGACGATAATTTATTTGGTGAAGATGCTGAGGGCATTGTGGTCAGCCGATTTGGCATGCATGCCGATGTCGAAGACAGTGCGGGCATTACGCATCGCTGCAATATTCGCAGGACGATTCGTTCACTGGTGACGGGCGATCGTGTGGTCTGGCGCCCTGCCCTCAACGGCGGCAAAGGCATTGTTGAAGCGGTGCATGAGCGCACCAGCGTACTGACACGTCCTGATTTTTACGACGGCGTTAAACCTATTGCCGCGAACATCGATCAGATTATTATCGTGTCGGCCATTTTGCCCGAGCTCTCCCTGAACATAATTGACCGCTATCTGGTCGCCAGTGAAACGCTGGATATCGAGCCGCTGCTGGTGCTCAATAAAATCGACCTGCTGGATGATAAAGCCCGCGCGTTTGTCGATGAGCAAATGGCGATCTATCGCAAGATTGGTTATCGGGTCTTAATGGTCTCCAGCCATGAGAAAGCCGGTCTGAGTGAATTGCAGGCGGCATTGATTGACCGGATAAGTATCTTTGCGGGACAGTCCGGCGTCGGCAAGTCGAGCCTGTTGAATGCCCTGCTCGGCTTTGATCAACAGCAAGATACGGCCATTCTGACCAATGACGTGTCCGACGTGTCGGGTCTGGGTCAGCATACGACGACAGCATCCCGGCTTTATCATTTCCCCGACGGCGGCGATGTGATCGATTCGCCCGGCGTTCGTGAGTTCGGTTTATGGCATCTGGAGCCGGAACAAATCACCCGGGGATTTGTCGAATTCCGTGAGTTTTTAGGCGAATGCAAGTTCCGTGACTGCAAACATGGCTCGGACCCTGGCTGTGCCATCCGTGAAGCCGTTGAGCAAGGAAAAATCGACGCATCCCGCTTTGACAACTATCACCGCATTCTGGACAGTATGGCGCAGGTGAAAGTCCGGAAAAACTTTGCTGAGAGTGAAGATTAAGGCCAGTAACAGCGTAGTCGCCATCTGACCGGGGCGCTGCTACAATCCGCCCCCATTTTGTCAATGTTATAAAAGATAGCCAGGAGGCTAGGGTGTTTGATCGTTTTAAACTTGGCTTGAACCACATTCTCCCCAAAAAATGGCTGACTGAACTTGCTGGCTGGGGCGCAAGCCGTCGCGGCGGCTGGCTGACAAAGCTGGTGATTGACGGCTTCGTCTGGTTTTACAAAGTCGATATGACTGAAGCACGTAAACCGGATACCGCCAGTTACCGCACCTTCAACGATTTCTTCGTCCGCCCGTTAAAGGATGAGGCGCGCCCTGTGGATCCGGATGCGAGCCTGATCGCGCTGCCTGCGGACGGTGCCATCAGTCAACTTGGACATATCGAAGGCGACCAGATTTTCCAGGCAAAAGGCCACTACTATACGATCGACGCGCTGCTGGCAGGGAACGAGCAACTGGCCGCGTTGTTTCGTGAGGGTGAATTTATCACGACGTATCTGGCACCGCGTGATTATCACCGCGTCCATATGCCGTGCAACGGCATCCTGCGTGAAATGATTTACGTGCCAGGCGATCTTTACTCAGTGAATCCTCTGACCGCACGCAACATCCCTAACCTGTTTGCCCGTAACGAACGGGTCATTTGTTACTTCGAGACCGATATGGGACCGATGGTACAGATCCTGGTGGGCGCGACTATCGTCGGGAGCATTGAAACCGTTTGGGCTGGCACGGTCACGCCACCACGCGAAGGCATTATCAAACGCTGGCACTATCCGGCCGCCGACCACGACGGTGCCGTTGTTCTGCTTAAAGGCCAGGAAATGGGCCGCTTCAAGCTGGGCTCGACCGTGATTAACCTGTTTGCGCCTGGCCGTGTCAGGCTGGCAGAAAGCCTTGAGGCCGAAAGCAAAGTCCGGATGGGACAACCTATGGCGGTCGCCCTGCCTCTGGCCACCGCACCGTCTGACGCTGTCGAATAAGAGTAAGCCCTGTGTTCGTACGCGCGTTCCTCTGTTTGCTGCTGAGCCTGGGGCTCAGCAGTACTACGTTTGCCGCCAGCCTGCCAGATGCCAGCCAGCTCAGACAACAGCTGGAAGAAGTCAAGTCCGCTAAAAACGCCACTTCGCAAACCGATCAGATTCAGTCGCTTGAAGCTGCACTGGCGGCCCTTTCTGAACGTGATGATGCCGTTGAGCGCGCGCAGCAGTATCAACAGGTCATTGATGATTTTCCGCGTCTGGCACGCGAGCTGAGACAGCAAATCGCCTCACTCAACGACAGTGTGAAGACGGTACGCAGCACAATGAGCAGTGCCGAGCTGGAACAAGAGATTCTGCAAATCAGCAGTCAGCTGATTGAGGAAGGACGCCAGGCTCAACAGGAGCAGGATCGGGCCCGCGAGATCAGCGATTCCCTGTCACAACTGCCGCAGCAGCAAACGGAAGCACGTCGGGCGCTGACGGAGAGCGAGCGACGTCTGCAGAGCGCGGGCAGCCCTGCCACGCCAGCCGGCCAGGCACAGCTGATGGCCCGTCAGGCAGAAAATGCCGCGAATAAGGCCCGGGTGGATGAGTTTGAGCTGGCGCAGCTGTCGGCAAATAACCGTCAGGAACTGGCGCGCATGCGCGCCGAAGTCCACCAGCGTAAGGTCACCCAGCTCGATAATTATCTCCAGGCGCTGCGTAATCAACTTAATGAGCAACGTCAGCGCGAGGCAGAAACTGCACTGGCCCGGACAGAACAGCTGGCGGAAAACAGCGGTGATCTGCCGCCAGCGATCAGTAAACAATTTCACGTTAACCGTGAGTTATCTGGCGCACTAAATCAGCAGGCGCAGCGAATGGACCTGGTGGCCTCACAACAACGCCTCGCTACCAATCAAATCATTCAGGTCCGCCAGGCACTGTCCACGTTACGGGAACAATCTCAATGGCTGGGCGCATCCAGTCTTCTCGGTGATGCTCTTCGCGCGCAGGTCGCACGATTACCTGACATGCCGAAGTCTCAGCAGATCGACAATGAGATGGCCCAGCTTCGTGTTCAGCGACTGCATTATGAGGATTTGCTCGAACAGCAAAACGTATTGCGTAAGGCCCATCAGCCCGACGGACAGCCTTTTACCAGCGAACAAAAGCGGATTCTGGATGCGCAGCTTAAAACGCAACGCGAACTGCTTAACTCGTTGATTTCGGGCTGCGATACGCTGATTCTGGAAATCACCAAGCTGAAAGTGGCGAACACGCAGCTACAGGATGCGCTAACCGAAGTTAAAGACGCGACGCACCGCTACCTGTTCTGGACGGCCGATGTCAGCCCGATTTCGTTGAGTTATCCCCTTGATGTGGCTAACGGCCTGTCTCACCTGCTGACGCTGGACACACTGGGGCAGCTCGGTAAAGCGCTGGCCATGATGTTTACCAGCCGCAGCACTGTATTACCTATTCTCGGTGCGGTGCTGCTGGTCGGCTTCAGTCTCAGTACCCGTCGTCACTTCAATGCTTTTCTTGAACGCTCAGCCAGTAAAGTCGGTAAGGTGACGCAGGATCGTTTTCGCCTGACAATCCGTACCGTGTTCTGGTCGATTCTGGTGGCGCTGCCGCTGCCGGTACTCTGGGCTACGCTGGGATACGGCCTGCAAAATGCCTGGCCCTATCCTGTCGCCGTGGCGATAGGCGACGGCATCACCGCCACCTTACCTTTGCTGTGGATCTTTATGGTCAGCGCACAGTTTGCGCGCCCGAACGGCCTGTTCATCGTGCATTTCCGCTGGCCTCAGGTGCGTGTTGCACGCGCGATGCGCTATTACTCGTTGAGTATTGGCCTGATCGTGCCGCTGATCATGTTGCTGATTACCTTCGATAACCTTGACGATCGCCTGTTCTCCGCCACCCTGGGGCGGCTGTGCTTTATTTTGATCTGTGGCGCGCTCAGTATTGTGACGGTAAGCCTGAAGCGTGCAGGCATACCGCTTTATCTCGATAAAGAGGGCAGCGGCGAGAATATGATTAACCGCCTGCTGTGGAATCTAATGATCGCTATTCCACTGGTAGCCGCCCTTGCGTCAATGACGGGCTATCTTGAAACCGCGCAGGCGCTGCTCGCCCGTCTGGAAACCTCTGTGGCGATCTGGTTTTTCCTGCTGGTGATTTACCACATCATTCGCCGCTGGATGCTGATTCAGCGACGCAGGCTGGGCTTTGATCGCGCACGCCAACGCCGTGCCGATATGCTCGCCAACCGTGCGCGCAACGAAGAGGAGAAAGATCAGGCCGCACAAAATACTGACGTAATTGAAATTGAAGAGCCTGTTATCGACCTGGACGCCATCAGTGCCCAGTCGCTGCGTCTGGTACGCTCCATTTTGACACTTATCGCGCTGGTATCGGTCATCGTCCTGTGGTCAGAAATCCACTCTGCATTTGGTTTCCTTGAAAATATTCGTCTGTGGGACGTGAATACCTCCGTTCAGGGCGTCGAAAGCATTCAACCTATTACGCTGGGTGCCGTCCTGATTGCCATTCTGGTATTCGTGATTACCACACAACTGGTGCGCAATATGCCGGCTCTGCTTGAGCTTGCGTTACTGCAGCATCTTGATTTGTCACCGGGCACCGGTTATGCCATCACCACGCTGACAAAATATGTGCTGTTGCTGATCGGTGGCTTGCTGGGCTTCTCACTCATTGGCATTGAGTGGTCAAAACTACAATGGCTGGTTACCGGTCTGGGCGTCGGGCTGGGATTTGGTCTGCAGGAGATTTTCGCGAACTTTATTTCCGGCCTGATTATCCTGTTTGAAAAACCGATTCGTATCGGTGATACCGTGACCATCCGCGACCTTACCGGCAGCATTACGCGCATCAATACCCGCGCAACCACGATCACTGACTGGGATCGCAAAGAGATTATCGTGCCCAATAAGGCGTTCATTACTGAGCAGTTTGTTAACTGGTCGCTTTCCGATTCCGTCACGCGTGTGGTGCTGACCATCCCTGCCCCCGCAACCGTTAGCAGTGAAGAAGTCACTACCCTGCTTAAACAGGCGGCAGAGCGCTGCAGCTATGTGCTGGATACACCGCCACCTGAAGTGTTCCTGGTGGATTTACAGCAGGGAATTCAGTTGTTTGAACTGCGCGTGCATGCGGCGGAAATGGGCCATCGAATGCCGCTTCGCCATGAACTGCATCAGCTTATTTTACATGGCTTTGCAGAGCATGGCATTGAAATGCCGTTCCCGCCGTTCCAGATGCGTGTAGAAGCGCTGAGCCGAAAAACGCCGACAGGTAATAGCGCATCGACCACCCGAACGTTCCGCTCAGGTGGGCTCTGAGAATAAAAATTGCCGTAACGGGCCGGTTAAGAGCGGATTGGTGCGCAGCGAGACAGCGCGTAATCTTGTTCAGGTTAGGTATCAGAACGCAATAAAAAACGCCCGGTCGAACCGGGCGTTATGTTGTCTGAAACGCTTTATTGCTTCACAAAGGCTTCGCCCTGCGCGATATCTTTTTTCAGCGTTTCAAGCATGCCTTCCAGTGCCTGCTGTTCAAACGGACTTAATGCGCCGATGGGCTTGCGCTCAGCAACCCCATTCTTGCCCAGCAGCAGCGGTTGAGAGAAGAAGCGGGCATACTTTCCTTCACCTTCAACATAAGCACATTCCACTACGTTCGCTTCGCCATTCAATGCACGCACCAGCGATAATCCAAAACGGGCAGCTGCCTGGCCCATAGACAATGTAGCAGAGCCGCCACCGGCCTTGGCCTCAACGACCTCAGTACCCGCATTCTGGATACGTTTGGTCAGGTCAGCCACTTCCTGCTCACTGAAGCTGACGCCCGGCACCTGAGACAACAATGGCAGGATGGTCACACCGGAATGCCCACCGACGACAGGCACTTCAACTTCGCCAGGTTGTTTACCTTTAAGCTCCGCAACGAAGGTGTTTGCACGGATGATGTCCAACGTAGTGACACCGAACAGACGATTCTTATCGTAGACGCCGTGTTTTTTGAGCACTTCCGCCGCAATCGCCACGGTCGTATTAACAGGGTTGGTAATGACACCAATCAGCGCCTTAGGGGCGGTAGTCGCCACCTGCTCGATCAGGTTGCTGACGATGCCGGCGTTAACATTAAAGAGATCCGCACGATCCATGCCCGGTTTGCGTGCCACACCCGCGGAAATAAGCACAACGTCGGCCCCTTTCAGGGCTGGTTTGGCATCCTCACCGCTGAACCCCTGCACCTTTACTGCGGTGGGAATATGGCTGAGATCTACTGCCACGCCCGGCGTGACAGGCGCGATATCGTAAAGAGACAGTTCTGAACCTGCTGGAAGCTGGGTTTTGAGTAGAAGTGCGAGCGCCTGGCCTATGCCACCCGCGGCACCGAGAACGGCAACTTTCATTCATAACTCCTTATTAAGGTGGGGCAGAGAAGATCCGATATTCCATCTGTATCAGAGCGTAACCAACGGCTCAGTGGATGACGTTTGTCCGGTGCCTGCTCTACCTGCTTCAATACAGAAGCGCCGGATAAAAAATGACACATCATCTTCCTGTCCCTTACTCGCCAGGTTACTCACGCGAGTCAGGCAATTCCCGGTTCAGGCTTACTTTAGTAACAAATGATGAAGGCATCATTCTCACTAACAGGCTGTAAACATTATACCCGTGAACTGGCAACCGTATTATCCGCAGAAAGAGATCGGCAATGTACATTTTTATTTTCTTACCTCATCAATAATATAACACCTTTGCAACCTTTGCCTTTTCAGGCTGTGAGCTGGGTTTTGGTCTGAGGAGATTCTTTGCTATTATCGCCGCCCGCGATGATGACCTCGCAGTACAATTAACAACCGATTGCATAAAAATTCATTTATATGCATAATAATGTCTTTGCTGCGGCCTGGTTCGCGGTTTGTCTTACGTATACTGGTAAATTATGCGAAACCCATCGAAACAAGACGATCTGATTAAAGCCTTCAAGGCATTATTAAAAGAAGAAAAATTCAGCTCTCAGGGCGAGATTGTTCAGGCGCTTCAGGAAGACGGCTTCGAGAACATTAATCAGTCAAAAGTTTCTCGTATGCTGACGAAATTTGGCGCGGTGCGCACCCGCAATGCCAAAATGGAAATGGTTTACTGTTTACCTGCGGAACTGGGCGTGCCGACTACCACCAGTCCTCTGAAGAATCTGGTGCTTGATATTGACTATAACGATGCTCTGGTCGTGATTCATACCAGCCCGGGTGCCGCACAGTTAATTGCGCGTTTACTTGACTCATTAGGTAAGTCCGAAGGCATCCTGGGCACGATTGCAGGAGACGACACCATTTTTATCACGCCAGCACGCGCCTTTACTGTCAGGCAACTGCACGATGCTATTCTGGTATTGTTTGAACAAGAACTTTAGCCTTTATCTCTGACCGGCAGCGCATCTGCCGGTTGATCTGCAGCGCGTCCCTCCTTGTGTTCTCTTCTGTTTAAACGCTCTATTATCAACGAGTTGAGCCTATCTCATTGCCGCTATTTACCTTGTACTATTGGTCATACCCTTTATCCTGACTACTTTTCCACGATATTTTATACTGCTCTACACCTCATCGATGGTGCTATCCTTTGAGGTTGTGTTCACAAGCAGCCTGATCGACCATAAATTTCCGCACCAAAAGTTAAAGTTGCGCATCTTACTGTTTTTATAAGTAATTACCTGCCAAAGGCCGTTTTTTAACCGCTTTTAATAACGTTTAGTTATAAAAAAATCCCATAAGGTTAAAGTATGACTACAAAACATTATTAGGCAGATATTAATTTCTGCCGTTATTAGTCCTATACTTACTTTCGTGATGTGAATCACACTAATAAAAAAGAAGAACAGCCACGACGAGGACATCTTTCATGAAAATTAAAACTACCATCGCTGCTTTAAGCATTCTCTCTGCCCTGTCATTTGGTGCATCTGCAGCTGAATATGTTTCTGCTGCGGATGCTCAGAATCTGCACTCTGTCGGCACTGTGAGCGTTAGTGGTGTCGCCGGTGCGCCATCAGATATCAGACAGCAACTGAGTGAGAAAGCGGATCAACACGGCGCTAAAGCTTTTCGTGTTATCGAGGCTTACAACGATGGCAACTATCACGCCACCGCTGAGTTGTACAAATAAAAGCGTTTGAACTGACAGGTAACCAGATGAGACCACATGATCACTGGTTAATTAACATTGCTGGAGAAGAGTAATGAAAACCACATTAACCTTTGCCGCCCTGAGTTTGGCTTCGCTCCTGTCCTTTGGTGCCCATGCCGCCAGCCCGGTAACAAATCAACAGGCGCAGGAGATGAACCTGCAGCCTCTGAATCAAACCATCACCGTCAGCGGCATCGACGGCGATCAGACGAATGTTCGCCAGGTTCTGTCTCAAAAGGCAGATGCCCAGGGTGCGGGTCACTATCGCGTCATTGAAAATAATCGCGACGATACGTTCCACGTTACCGCTGAACTTTATAAGTAATGCATCGACGGCAATCGTGCCGTATCTGAAATTAATCGACAACCCGCTCTATGTTTTGACTCCGTAGGTTGTTGACAGTTATGAGGAAATAAACATGAACATCAAAGTAACCATCGCAACAGTAAGTCTTCTTTCTGCTATGACATTCGGCGCTTCCGCTGCACAGCTGGTGACCGCCGAACAAGCACAGAACTTACAACCTGCCGGAACCGTAAGCATCAGCGGTGTAGCAGGCTCTCCGATTGATTATCGTGCTCAGCTGTCTCAAAAAGCTGATGAGCAAGGCGCAAGCGCTTACAAAATCATTGAAGCAAATACCGGTGACAGCTATCACCTCACCGCACAGCTTTATAAATAGTTCCTCGTCTGTTCATGACGAACCCTTTAGCCCCGATCGCCGGGGCTTTTTTCTGTCTGAAACGGCGAGGCAGAACCTGACAGCCGTAAGGCGCAGGAAAACGGACATCGGCTAACGATCGTGCCAGCGGCACAACACTCAGGCGCGTTAAAAGAAAGGAACTGGCTTTCGCATGAGGTGCTCTGACGCGAAATGGGTGACGTATTTAATGACAGAGTTGCGCTAAGTCGTCATCAGAGAGTGCTGTCATCTCGGCGACAACACGGGGATGCAAACCATTTTGCAGCATCGTGCGTGCGATCTTCAGCGCGGCCGCACGCTCTCCCTCGCTGCGTCCTTTCTCCAGTCCACGTTGCTCACCGAGCTGAATTCCTTCTTTTAAACCTTGCTGAATACCCTTTTCAATGCCTTTCTGCTCAAGCTGCTGTGCAATAGTCATCAATGCATCCTCATGTTGCGGTACTCGCTGTGCCAGCGTCCTGACGAAAATGTCGGCGTCGGCTGTTTCGCCTGCCTGCAAGAGATAGTGTACCAACGATATCACTTGCGATGAAGAGAGATATCCAGCCAGTAAGACGGGGGCCAGCTTATCGATGAGTTCTGTCAACTCTCTTTGATGTATATGCTTTTGCAGCAATGTTAAAGCCGCCATGCTGCGGTGACCGATAATGTCCTCATCCGGAATAACCGTCACGTCCACCAGCGGAAAAGCGTTGCCATACAGTTCACTGGCGAGCACGGGCATTGCAAACTCATCAAGCCAGCGGGTACTGTAAGGATACGGGCTACGTTTGCCGCTATAGAACAGAACCGGGATGACTAACGGTAGCCGTTTGTTCCCTGCGTCAAGATGCCGCTGCATTGCCGCAATGGCATAGCGCATCAGTCTGAACGCCATATGCTTATCCGGTGATGACTGGTGTTCGATTAAGACATGGATGTAGCCATCCTCTCTGCTTGTAGTTTTCATGCTATACAGCATATCGCTGAAATATTGCCGCAGATCCTCCTCCACAAAAGCACCCGATTCCAGTTTTAATGTATTCAGATCGCACAGGGCGAGCAGCGCTGCGGGAAGGTGCAGTTCCATAAAATCACGGGCAATCGTAGGCTGGGACAAAAATTGCCGGAAAGTCGCATCATGTGGCGTGGGCGTGCCTCTTTTACTTTTCATGTGACCTGTCCTGATGATTGGCGGGCAGAGTATCACGACCAGAAAAAGCGAGGCGTCAGCAAGCATTAACGTTGCGAGGATGCTCGAGAAATAATGTTTACTTACGCGGACAAGGCATTAAGCCTGATGATCACAGCCGACCTTAGCGTGTTGAAGATGAGAGCACGTTAAACTGCAGTTGCCCTTCCAGTTCCTCCTCCGCCTCGTCGAACAGCAGAATCAAGGCACCGTAGCGCCGCTTCTGTCCCTGCCCCAGGTTCACAAACTCTATTTTGATGGGCAAAGGTAGCCCTCTGCAGACAATCACATCCCACAATCCATCCAAATCGCAGATATAGCGCGCTTTCAGGGAAAAGCGTTCACAGAACTGCCGGAAGAAATGGGCCTGATCGACAATCTCATTAAAATCAAAACGCTCGACTCTCATACAGGTGACTCCTGTTATTCGTCGCTGGGCGGCCCGGTGCCGCCCAGATAGCCGTTTAACTTAAACCGCCAAGGTGCAGCGCTTTGACCTCAAGGTACTCTTCCATTCCCAGCACCGATCCTTCCCGGCCCAGTCCCGACGCTTTCACTCCGCCGAAGGGGGCCAGCTCTGTCGAGACGGCACACTCATTGATGCCTATCATCCCACTTTCCAGCGCCGAGGAAACGCGGAAGACGCGTTGCAGATTCTGCGTATAGAAATACGCCGCCAGCCCGTATTCGGTTTGGTTCGCCCGACGAATAACCTCGTCTTCATCATCAAACCGGAAGCACGCCGCAACCGGGCCAAATGTTTCTTCCTGAGCCAGCTTCATGCCTTCATGCGCATCGACGATGACCGTAGGCTGCCAGAAATTGCCGCCCAGCGCATGTCGCTTACCGCCCGCGAGCACCTTGCCACCCTGGGCAACCGCATCGTTAACATGTTCTTCCACTTTTTCTAACGCCGAACGCTCAATTAACGGTCCGACAATGACGCCGCTTTCCATACCGTTACCCACTTTGAGTTTATTGACCTCATCTGCCAGTTGGGTTGTGAAACGCTCATAGATCGCATTGTGAACAAAAAAACGGTTTACGCTGACGCACACCTGGCCCGCGTTACGGAATTTATTGGCGATAGCGCCCTGAACGGCAGCATCGATATCCGCATCCTCAAACACGATATAGGGCGCGTTGCCCCCCAACTCCATCGACACTTTTTTCATGGTCTCGGCCGCATTGCGCATCAACGTTTTGCCCACCGCCGTCGAACCGGTGAACGAGATTTTACGTACGGCGTTGCTCGCCATAATCGCATCGCTGATAGCATGCGTATCCCCTGCCACGCCGTTAAGCACGCCGTCCGGGATACCGGCTTTCTTTGCCAAAGCCAGCAAGGCAAACGCAGAAAGCGGCGTATTGTTGGCAGGCTTGATGATCCCTGTACATCCAGCTGCCAACGCCGGACCTAACTTACGGGTCAACATGGCCATCGGGAAGTTCCACGGGGTGATCGCCGCTACAACACCAACGGGTTCCCGCGTGGCCAGGATACGTGATCCCGCTTTAGCAGGCGGAATGATTTCACCATTGGCTCGTTTGGCCTGCTCGGCAAACCACTGGATGAAACTGGCGGCGTACTCAACCTCGCCTTCCGCTTCTTTAAGCGGTTTGCCCTGCTCCGTTGTCATGAGCTCAGCAAGCCAGCGTTTGTTTTCAATGATTAACGTATACCAGCGGTAAAGCAGCGCTGAACGCGCTTTAGCCGTCTGCGCCCGCCAGGCGGGAAAGGCGTCTTGTGCAGCCTTAATCGCGTCTTCGGTTTCCTTTTTACCGGCTTTCGCCACCTGAGCAACAACGTCCCCCGTTGCAGGATTGGTTACGTCAAAAGTCGACGTCGTCCTCAGCCACTGCCCGTTGACTAAATAGCCGGTCTGGAACAGTTCGCTGTCTTGCAGTGAAGAAGGCATCTGCGTTACTCCTGTCAGTTTGTTTTTACTTCAGGAAAGTATAGATGGCAAAAATGACAGGTCGGGGAAGGAAGGAAAGTGAAAGGGCCGCCAGCATGGCTGACGGCCCAAATTCAGATTTGGACGAGCGTATTTTGATACTTTGAAAGCATCTCAGACAGCCGTTTCACCGGCTCGGTAACACTGTCCGGTGCATCATAAAGGGCCAGCTTTTCCTGATAGACATCCAGCTCGCGCAGCAAGCGTTGGAAATAATAACGGCGCTTCTCATCACTACGGACGGCAATGATACGATCGGCCGTGTGCCGTAACTGGCGGTGGAAGGCGGAAAGCTCCGCATTAATCGGCACGTCTGCCGCACGCAATCGTTGATGTCCAATGATCAACGTCAGGGCGATGCGGTATTTGTCGATGTCGCCGGGAAACAGGTTAAGCAATAAGAAGAGCTGCTGGTACAATGCTGGCAAATGGTTTTCACGCCGGCGCGCCTTATTGGTTGTCATTGCCGACACCGCAGCATACATAAAGCGGTTAAGCAATTTACGTCCTGTTCGCGCTTTCGATTTATCACGGATCAGCAGAATCACCATTAAGGCAAGAAAACTCCCGATCCACTGCCCCAGTGCGTTATCGATAAAAACCGTAAAGTTGAACTGCATCGGATTATCCAGCACCAGGACGTTAATCGTACCGGCCATCGCGCCCAGCGTACCAATCTGGCGGCGTTGAATGAGAATGCCTGAAATAAAGCCCAGTAAACCGATGGCAATGCACAGCAGCAGAGCGCTTTGCTGCGTATTGGGCAAGATGTACATAAAATAAAGCGCCCCCAGCGGTATCGCGACCGTCATGCCATAAACGAAGTCTTTCGCCATCATGAGCGGATTAGGCATGCGCATCGCCAGGGCTGTAATCACGCCAAGCATGACCATACAGCCACTACCTGAAGTCCAGCCGGTATAGAGCCAGAATAATGAGCCCAGTGCCGTCGCCACAAACGTACGAATACCATTTATCATCGCATGGTGGGTTTCTGCCGAACGCGCCTGAATCACGACTTCTCGCTGGAGAATGCGCGCTTCCAGATCGGTAATACGACTATTACTCTTCACACCATGAATCAACAGCTGGTATTCCGTTGCGGCACTCATCCAACTCCCCAACGTTTCCGGCACGGTTTTACTGCTGGCAGCCATGAGTCGCCGCATCGTTTTCAGACGTTTATGCACATCTTCTGGCGTCGTGGCCTCTTTTTCCGTCAGCACGCGATACTGCGTGGGAATGTACTCAGGACGTGAGTTCTGAATCAAAAACGTTTCCGCCGCCTGTGTAATCAGCGTCAGCGATAGCGTGTTTAGCATCTGCAGACGGCGGCTGGTATTTTGCCAGCGTGACGATTCCATCATTAACTGGCTACGCATACTGCTCAGCGCGGTTGTGCGTCGTACCAGCGCACTCCACGCTTTATCGACTTCCTCTTTGTCCTGATGTGCCACACACAGTTGCAGCAACCGGTAATGGGCCACCAGCAGCGACGTCACCTCGGCATCAATCACTTTTTTAATGGAGCGCGGGGAAAAAATCATGTCTGCCAGAATGGCGCAAAGGATGCCCAGGATAATTTCGCTACAGCGTTCCACCGCATATTGCGGAACCAGCGTAAGGCCGCTGCTGGCGTTTGCCGTGACCACGATAATTAATGCGGTATAGCCCGCGAGACCGAGCGCATAGGAATTTTCGACTTTAATCAGTGACGAAAGCCATACGCAAAAACCGGCCCAGATACAGCACAGCAACAGCATGACCACTGGCGCTCGCACAGTGGCAATCATGATAACCAGAGCGGCAACACAGCCAATTAAAGTACCGATAATACGCAGAAGACCGCGATAGCGTAATGCGCCAGAGTAGGGATCGCCTCCTGCCGCAAACGCCGTTCCCCCTGCAACAATCCCGGCGGTCATCACGGCCCAGCGCGGTGTTTCAAGGTTGAGATGAAAGCCGATCATCAACGCTGCCACCAGCGCAAAGGTCAGCTTTATCGGGAAACGCAGAAATTCGATCATATCGCCCTCTTAACCAAACTCACGCAGGCGGTTAAAGAAGGACATCATGGGTGAAACCGCCTGGTGCGGACGATCCTCCGCGCCAGTAATCACCACGGTCGCCGTCGTGCCGGCAGGGAACTGATTACCGGGCTGCTGATCAAGTCGGATGCGGACCGGTACGCGCTGAGCCAGGCGAACCCATTCCAGATTAGACTGAACGGTTGCCATCCCCTTGCTGTCAACACTGCTACTGCTGTTGGTTACGCCTGCCGCAATGCTGTCCACGGTGCCACGTAAGGTGATGTTGCTGCCCAATGGCGTGATCTCTGCCCGAAAGCCCGGTCTGACGCCGTGCAGTTTGGTCTCTTCCAGATAGGCCAGCACATAAAAGGAGTGCTGCTGCACCAGGGCGACCGCAACCGAGCCGCGCGTAATGAATTCACCCTGGTAAACATTCAGGTTCGTCACCCAGCCGTCTGACGGTGCCTTAATCGTGGTCCGTTCCAGATCAATTTTCGCCAGATCGCGGGTCGCAACAGATTTCGCCAGCTGGTGTTCTGTGGTTTGCAAATCGTTATTGGATTGCTCGATGGCTTCACGCGACATCGCAGAGGTGCCGAGTTGGTTACGACGTCCGGCCTCACGGCGTTTTTCATTCACCAGCGCCTGGTAATATTCTACGTCCGCCTGGGCTTCATCCAGCGCCTTTTGATAGCGGGGACGATCGACAACAAACAGCGTATCGCCTTTTTTAACGAGCTGGTTGTCATGAACCGGCACATCCGTAATTAACCCCGTGACATCAGGAGAAATGGCCACCACGTCGGCTGCAAATCTGGCGTCACGCGTCCAGGGCGATTCGGTGTAGAACACCCAGGCACGGAATATGATGATAACGGCGATGATGACCAGCAGGATGGTGATCGCGTAACGCGCGATTTTTCTTATAAGCGTGTTCACGTAAACCTCAAACGAATAAACGGGATACTAAATAAAATACACAGCAGTAGAGAGCTGTATTGAAGAGTGCCGGGTGCCAGACAAGATCGTAAATACCACTGGGCGTCAGCACGCGTTTCACCAGCCAAAACAGCATAAGTGAAACGATGAGTTCGATAAAAATGGGCGGAAAAGAGAGCCCAAACATGACAAAGACCGGAAGTACACTCATTAAAAATCCTTAGTTCGACACGGCCGGGATAGTCCACCGCCTTGATCGACGCAAAAGCCTGCGCCCTAAGCCACATCTGAACTACGGCTGGCTTAATAATAGCGTATCATCGGGTGTTTTCAGGTAATGAAGCGTCGCCAGGTGATACCCCGGTACGCTTATAGTAACGCGCTTAACTATACGTTTTCTACTGAATGTGATCTAAATCACTTTTTAGCCAGAGTAAACAATGGAACGACTTAAAGGTATGTCGATATTTGCCAAAGTGGTTGAATTAGGTTCTTTCACGGCGGCCGCACGACAGCTTCATCTCAGCGTGTCATCCATCAGCCAGATAATCGCCAGGCTGGAAGATGCCCTTCAGGTTAAGTTACTCAATCGCAGCACACGCAGCATCGGCCTGACCGAAGCGGGGAAAATTTACTATCAGGGTTGCCGCCGCATGCTGGCTGAAGCCAGCCAGGTACATGAGCAGTTATATGCGTTTAATAATACGCCTGTCGGGGTGTTACGGATTGGCAGTTCCTCCACGATGGCGCAGAACGTCCTGGCCGGCATGACCAGTGATATGTTGCGTGACTATCCCGGCCTGAGTGTCAATCTTGTCACCGGCATTCCTGCCCCCGATTTAATCGCCGATGGCCTGGACGTGGTTATTCGGGTGGGCGCATTGAAAGATTCCAGTCTGTTTTCACGCAGGCTGGGGGCAATGCCCATGGTGGTGTGTGCCGCTAAACCCTACCTGGCGCAGCATGGAACACCCGAAAAACCGGCAGACATTACAAAATTCGCCTGGCTGGAATACAGCGTTCGCCCCGACAACAATTTTGAATTGATTGCACCCGAAGGCCTTGTGACTCGTTTGTCACCTCAGGGGCGTTTCGTCACCAATGACTCCCAGACGTTAATTCGCTGGCTTAAGGCAGGCAACGGCATCGCCTATGTCCCGATGATGTGGGTGGCAGATGAGATCAAGAGCGGAGAGATCGATATTTTATTCCCACACTATCAATCCGACCCGCGTCCGGTTTATGCGTTATACACCGAAAAAGACAAGCTGCCGCTGAAAGTTCAGGTCTGTATCGACTACCTGACGCACTACTTTGAACAGGTTGCCGAGCAGTACAAGCAGCACCGAAAGACATAGCCCTTCGCCTTTAGCAAGGTACTCAACAGGGCATCACAAAGGTGCGGGACAGGACTTTAAACAGGCCTCATTTACGGCAGAGACAGGAAAATCGCGCCAGCGTTTACTGAATGTGGCGCCTTCAGGATGTAATAGTAGCGCACTAAAAAAACCCGCCAGCAGGCGGGTTTGTCAGGCTAATCAGGCGGTGCCGCCGATAGTCAGCTTGTCCAGCTTGAGCGTAGGCTGGCCCACGCCAACCGGCAGACTCTGGCCTTCTTTACCGCACACGCCAACGCCTTTATCGAGCGCCAGATCGTTGCCAACCATAGAGATTTGCTGCATTGCCTCAATACCGGAGCCGATCAATGTCGCCCCTTTTACCGGTTTGGTGACTTTGCCTTTCTCAATCAGATAGGCTTCGGACGTGGAGAACACAAATTTACCCGACGTAATATCGACCTGGCCGCCACCAAAATTAGGCGCATACAACCCGTATTCCACACTTTCAATAATGTCCTGCGGCGTCGATTTACCCGCCAGCATGTAGGTGTTGGTCATACGAGGCATTGGCAGGTGCGCATAAGATTCGCGACGACCGTTTCCGGTAGGATTCACGCCCATCAGCCGGGCATTCAGCTTGTCCTGCATGTAGCCTTTCAATACGCCATTTTCAATCAGTACGTTGTACTGTCCGGGTACGCCTTCATCGTCAATAGCCAGTGAACCGCGTAATCCCTCGATCGTGCCATCATCAACCACCGTACAGAGGTCAGACGCCACCAGTTGGCCCATCTTACCGCTAAAAACGGAGGTTCCACGGCGATTGAAGTCGCCTTCCAGACCATGACCTACCGCTTCATGCAGCAGCACGCCTGGCCAGCCCGCCCCCAGCACCACCGGTAAAGCGCCTGCAGGCGCAGCCACTGCGGAAAGATTGACCAGTGCCATGCGTACCGCTTCGCGTGCCCAGGCATCAGCGCGCACATCGCCATTTTCATCAGCGAGGAAAAACGCGTAACCAGTACGCGCACCGCCACCGCTGGTACCCCGTTCGCGTTTGCCCTGATCTTCCACCTGAACGCTGATGGACAGACGCACCAGCGGACGCACATCGGCGGCCAGGGTACCATCGGTTGCCGCCACCAGGACCTGCTCATATACGCCGGTCAGGCTGGCATTCACTTCCTGAACCCGTGGGTCAGCAGCCCGCGCAACCTGGTCAACACGATGTAACAGGGCGATTTTGTCTTCACGGCTGAGGCTGCCAAGCGGATCGACAGGCGCATAGAGCGCGCGGTTGACGACGGCTGACAGCGTGTGCGCCTTGCCATTCCCCTGCTCGCGTACGATGCTGCGGGCCGCTTCTGATGACAGACGCAGGGCATTCATTGTGATCTGATCGGCATAGGCGAAGCCGGTTTTTTCGCCGCTGACGGCGCGGACACCCACGCCCTGATCGATATGGTAGGAACCATCTTTAATGATTTTATCTTCCAGAACCCAGGATTCGTGGAAGCTGGACTGAAAATAAAGATCGGCATAGTCCAGACGACGTTCTGAAAGCTGCCCTAACAGGGAAAAAAGGTCCTGCTGATTAATGTTGTTAGCAGTTAGCAACTGCTCACTTACCAGATTCAGAGTCATCGTTTCTCACTCAATATGTGCTCGGATATTCATAGCCTGAGGCAATTATGTTACGCCGTCAAATATCACTTGTTATAGGTTTCGCGTGGCTTACGCATAACCTCGTCAATTTTGGGCCTATCGAGCGGGCCGCTGATGTGATAGCGCAGCACAGAAATTTTACTCCAGAGCGGCCCCAGAACCTTACTGGCCGCGAATACCGCGGCCCCGACGACCGGGTTAATCGCGAACGCGGTGGCGACACCAACGGAGGCGGAAATTTCCGGGGTAACTATGGCTTCCATATCAATCCGTCGCTTCACAAGATCCATATTGCCCTGCATGGCGATATCCGCCTCCAGCCCATCGACTGACAGGTTATCAGTACGGATGACGCCATCTTCAATCCAGGCGGTACCATTGATTGAATCGAAATAGAAACCCTGTTTAAAAGTATCACTGAAGTCGAAACGCAGTTTACGTAGCAGTGCATCAAAACTGAGCAGGCGCAAAATCTGCCCCGCCGCACCGGTATCCACATCCGTTATCTGGCCTTTACCAAAGTGTGTTTTCAGTGTGCCGCTCAGCGTTTCCGCTGATGGTTGCCAGGGTGCAGCGCGCCAGTGCAGGTCATAGTTAATTTTGAAAGGTGCATCGCGTAATGGCGTATTTACGCCGAACCAGTTGGTTGCGTTATTGATGTTGCTGCCCTGCAAGGTGCCTTTCAGCGAGGTACGCTGGTCGTTGGGCCGGTTAACCCATTCGCCCTGAATATTCAGACGCGAACTGCCTGTATCCACCAAGCCATTAGTAAGTGCTAACGTACTTCCTTTAGGTTGCAGCCCGGCGGAAACGCGCCCGTATTTTTGTCCCATCAGCCAGCATTCTGCACACTGAAACTGCACCGCAGGCCACTTGCTAAAGTCAATCTGGTCGCTTTTTTGCCCCAGTGGCGAAGCCGCGGTATTTTTTCCGTCAGCGCCCTGCCAGTCGGGATTGTAATAAAGATAATCCAGAGCAACTTGCCACGCTGCTGACGGCGAGGTCGTAAGCTGGCCACGTAACTCTTTGGCATTAACCTTCACCTGGGTTTTACCGCCCATTTCCTGGGTGAGGGTGGTATCCACGTCATGCCACTCTTGCCCTGCCAGACTGACAGCGGGGCTACGTAAGATAATATTGCCTGGCAACGTTGCCCCGCCCACCTTATGCTCACCCGACGGGCTGGCCGCTCCGCCTTCGCCCGCCATCAGGAGTGCCGCCCAGGCTTCGCCATCGAGCACAGGCAAATTCAGCACCATGCCTGAACGATCCGGCAGCGCCGGTGTGGTTTTGGTGTCGTTAAGCCAGATGCCTCGCTCAACGCGCAGCGTAGGCTCCAGCAGCCAGCGGCTGTTAAACCGGTGCCGCTCGTCAACGCTGCCGCTCAGATCGAAATGCGTTAAGTCGCCGTTTGCATTAACGGTAACCGGCAGGCTCTCGCCAGCCTTTTTGTCGAGTGGCGGAGGTAAGCGACTACTTACTTCCTTACCGTCTCCTTTGAGTTGCACGGCATAATGTGCACCGCCCTTGTGAGGCAAGGTGACGTTTACCTCACCTTGCCACGGAAGATGACCGGCCAGTTGGCTGCTAATCTGTCGGGGTATATCATTGATTTTTGCCAGTTGCCAGTCCGCCTGTAATTTGACGTTCACGCCAAAATCGTCAGGATTCTCCTGCGTCGTGAAGCTGACATCGATCGGCTGTCCAAACCAGTTGGCCTGCAGCGTATCGCTTTCGAGATTGCCGTTGTTATAGCGGAACTGCCCCGTCAAATGGGTCATTGTGGTATTCAGGGGTTTGATATGCAGGCTGTTGTTATTCATCTGCACATCCCCGCTGGCGTGAACATCTTTGCCATTCAATGGAATATCCAGCTTGAGATGACCTTTGGTCAGGCCTTTGACCTGGAGCTGTCCCAGTGCCACTCCCAGCGACGATTTGAGCGGCGTGTGCTGGAAGTACTCACCGATTTGCTGCCCGTCACCGCTGATATCGCCATTAATAATCAGCTTTTCCTTCAGGTAATCCGGGATGACAGCGCTGACATTACGGGCATCGACTTCACCCAGTTTCGCCAGTGGCGCATTCATCCACAGGCCGTCATTCAGGAAGTTAAGATCGATATCAAGATTGCTGAGATCGGGCCAGCCCGGCTGGAACGCATAGGTTGCCTGGCGTAACGGCACCCAAACCTGGAACATCCCGTCGTTGTGCTGGAAGGGAAAAAGCGCTGGATTACCGTTAAACAGCAGCGTGGCATTACTGACCTTGCCGCCTTTAATCGCACCGCTTAAATAGTGTGTCAGCGAGTGGCCCATTATCGGTGTCGGAAAATAGCGCCACGCATCACCAGCGTTCGTGACGTTAATGCCGGCCAGAATATTCAGTTGAGGTTGCGCATCACTGTTTTGCTGATAGCGGAAATCGCCGTGCGCCCAAAGGGAACGGGCCTGAATGTCAAGGTCGTGACCCGCCAGCGTCAGCCCCTGCTTATCCTGCGTCCAGTTAAGGTTGCCGGTGATCTGTTTGATCTCCAGCGGTGCCTGGAACATATCACCATAAGGCACCGTAGCCTGCCCCATCGCAATTGCGGCTTGCCCATCGTTCAGGCTGCCTGTCGCCTCACCATTAAGATGGCTGATGCCGGGAACCAGCTTCCAGTACTGCCAGCTAAAATCACGCCACTTTACCTGAAAGCGGGTCTGCTCGGGTTGTGCTAAGGGAATATCTAACGCAAGCCCATCAATCGTGCCCCGCGGCCGCAATGCACGCCAGTTATCAAACAGCGCAGGTGAGAGAGGCGCAAAAAGCGGCACCAGCGGCGCGATGCGATCTAATGCTAACTGCGTCGCACGAACGCGGACTTTGGCCTCGCTGTTGCTGCCCAGCATCTGCTCGTCCTGCGGTTGCCAGAACAGCGAAAAATGACCAGCAGGCCACGCATTGCCGTCTGTGCTGAGTTTGGTTTGCGGCACCGTTACCACCCAGCCATTTTTGTAACGCGAAAGGTGCGCCGTCAGACCATCAACGTTGAGAGTATGGGGACCGCTCTCGCCCTGCCAGCTTGCGCCGCCTTGACTTAACAACAGGTCGCCAGCGTAGATATCACCATCACGCAGAGTGACCCAGGCTGCCAGGCTAAACCGGGCGCTGTCCAGACGGGTGTTATCCCGTACCCAGCGGCCCAGCCAGGGGCGCATATCCACGTCATCAGCCTGCATCCAGATGCGACCGTCGTTGAGTAAGCCTTCGTTATCGTTCAGGTCGAGACGGACCTGCACAACACCGTGCTGTCCGGTAAAACTCGACAGGCTGACCTCACCTTCTGCGCGATGTCGCGTATGTTCGTTCAGCCAGGTGAGTTTAGGGATAGCCAGTTCAGCATGCTGACCGGATGGCGTGATAAAACCAATCGTGCTGTCGCGCAGATCGAAGTGATCGAACTGGCGTAAAAACAGATCGTTGATCTGGGTGAGCCTGAAGCTGTGCTTCTCGTTGTCACTGGTCAGGAGAGGCTGAGTGCTGTTAAAGTGCAACTGCCAGAACGTCAGATCGCGGAACTGCCAGCGCCAGTGGAGCAATGACTGCCAGACGTCCAGCGCAACGGTAATACGCGCGATCGAGAGCGTCCCCGTTTGTTTCATGTCCACGTTCAGGTCACGGATTTGCAGCGTGGGCCCAAAATTTTCCCACTTGCCCTTCAGCTGGCTGGCGTTAACATTGGCACCGCTGACGTCAGAAACAAACTCTAAGACCTGACTACGATAGTTATCGAGGTGCGGCATCGCCAGACGCAGCGCACTGACCAGCAGCGCCACAATCACAATGACTGTCGCGAGCAGCAGTAACATCACTCTTGGCAACTGCCTCACTCACACCTCTCCTTGTCTACCGTTAACGACGGATGGTTGCTGCTCATACCCGGCGTCTTATGACATAAGCGGTATGGGGCCACATTTTACCCTAAAATGTGCGGCCAGACATCGTGAGCCTGACCGGCCAGCACTACATCATGACCACATCGAACTGTTCCTGAGTATAGAGCGCTTCAACATGCACCTTTACCTGCTTGCCGACAAACAGCTCCACTTCCGCCAGCGCATGGGACTCATCCGTTTTCAACGCTTCGCCCACCGTCGGCGACACGTAGACCAGGAAACGGTCAGAATCATAAGCATGATGAACACGAACAATTTCACGCATAATTTCGTAGCACACTGTTTCGACGGTCTTCAGTGTGCCGCGCCCTTTACACACCGGGCAATCCTCACACAGCACGTGTTCGATACTTTCGCGCGTACGCTTGCGCGTCATTTCCACCAGCCCTAAGGCGGAAAACCCGCTGATGCCCGTCTTCACTCTGTCTTTACTGAGTGCGGTTTCCAGCGAATGCAGCACGCGACGGCGATGATCTTCATTACTCATATCAATGAAGTCGATAATGATGATGCCGCCAAGGTTACGTAGCCTCAGTTGGCGGGCGATCGCCTGTGTCGCTTCCACATTGGTGTTAAAAATAGTTTCATCAAGGTTTCGGTGTCCGACAAAGGCACCGGTGTTGATGTCGATTGTCGTCATCGCTTCAGTTTGGTCGATGATGAGGTATCCGCCAGATTTCAGTTCAACTTTACGTTCCAGTGAGCGCTGAATCTCGTTCTCAACATCAAACAGATCAAAGATGGGCTGTTTGCCATTGTAAAGCTCGAGCTTGCTGGACATCTCCGGGATGTATTCGCTGGTGAATTCCTTGAGGAGATCGCAGGTCAGGCGCGAATCGACACGAATGCGATCCAGCGCTGCGCCCGCAAAATCGCGCAGAATACGCTGCGCCAGCGCCAGCTCACCATAGAGTAAGCAACGGGTTTGATTGCGCTTTTTCCGCTCGCTGACTTTGGTCCAGAGCCGTTTCAGAAACGCAGCATCCTGCGCCAGCTCTTCTTCGCCAATGCCTTCCGCGGCGGTGCGGATGATGAAACCGCCCAGGTCGTCACAGTAGTCGGCCACGACGGCTTTAAGCCGTTCACGCTCTTTTTCACTGGCAATGCGTTGTGAAACGCCAACGTGTGAAGCGCCGGGCATAAACACCAGGTAGCGCGAGGGCAACGTGATATCTGTGGTCAGCCGCGCGCCTTTAGTGCCAAGGGGATCTTTCACCACCTGCACCACGAGATCCTGTCCCTGACGCACCAGCTCCGCGATATCACGTACCACGAAATTTTTCTTTTCGTCGCCCGCAACGCATTCTGTATGCGGCATGATGTCGGACGCATGCAGGAAGGCCGCTTTATCAAGCCCGATATCCACAAATGCCGCCTGCATGCCAGGCAAAACCCGGCTGACGCGCCCTTTGTAAATATTACCGACGATGCCCCGCCGGGCTTCGCGCTCAATGTGAATTTCCTGCAGGATACCGCCATCAATGTAGGCGACGCGCGTTTCAGCAGGCGTAACGTTAACCAGTAGTTCTGCCGTCATGTTAACCCCTTACGGCACGCAGTGACTGGAACTGGTCGATCAGTTCCGCGGTCTCAACCAACGGTAATCCGACGACTGCGTGATAACTTCCATTGATTTTACGAACAAAGTTTCCGCCCTTTCCCTGAATACCGTAAGCGCCTGCTTTATCCATAGGTTCACCTGTGGCGATGTACTCATTGATGTCGTGTGCGGTTAAGTTACGAAACGTCACCTCGGTGACCACCAGACAGTCCAGCACCTGCTGACGATCGGCGAGCGCGATAGCCGTCATGACCTGATGCGTTTTTCCCGAGAGTTTACTGAGCATTGCGCTGGCATGGTCGGCATCGTGGGGCTTTTCCAGCACCTCGCCATTGAGCACCACGATGGTGTCGGCACCCAGCACCGGTAAGTCTTGCCGGGCAAGCGTGACGCCCGCTTTAGCTTTGTCATGCGCCAGGCGTCGAACATAGCCCTCTGCCGTTTCACCGGGTTGACGTTGCTCTTCAACATCAGTGACAAGACGCTCGAAGGTGATGCCAAGCTGGCTCAGCAGTTCACGTCGGCGGGGAGACGCGGAGGCCAGATACAGGGTTACCATAAATTTCCTTATTGAACAGCGAACTGACGGCGGATCTTTCTCATCAATAAGAATAGCCACGGCCAGAGAATCCCGTCGACAACACTGCTCCAGAAAATTTCAGGGCGGAATGAGACGTTGATCACCAGAAACTCTGCCCAGAAGACGATCACATCCATTGCTAATGACAGCACCATAACCATTAACGCCTGCTGCCACAATGCTAAGTTACGGAATAACTGGAATTTAAACGCAACCAGATAGGCGATAATGCTGAGCGCCAGTGCGCGAACGCCCAACGTCGAACCGGCGATTAAATCCATAATCGCCCCCAGCAGAAAACCGCTGCCCACATTCACGCGATGCGGCAGCGCCAGCACCCAATACACCAGAATCAACAATAGCCACGATGGCCGGAACATATAGATCTGTTCCGGCCATGGCATGATTTGCAGAATAAACGCCATCAGAAAGGACAGCCAGATCACCCATCGTCCCTGGCTGCGATATCGACTCAATTCTGGCCTCCGCGTGAGCGGGAAGCGGCATCCTGCGAACGACTTTCGCTGCTGCCCGAAGCGGGTGTGGTAGTCTGTGTGGTGGGCGCAGGCGGCCCCATTTCGCCGGCAGGCGGCAGCACCTGCGGCATCATTTGCATCAGGCGCTCGTTCGCGACCCGATGCACTTCATCAGGCGCCATAGGCATATCACCATTATGATCGGCTCCCCAAAGCAGCAGCAAATAGCGCAGACGTTGCAGACCCGCAGTAGGATGTGCCTGAATCACGGTATAAGCGCGTTGCGTATCCACTTTTACCGAGGACACGACACCGACAGGATAGCCTTCAGGGAAGCGGCCACCTAAGCCTGAGGTGACTAACACATCGCCCACGCGAATATCGGTATTGCCTGGCAGATGTTCCAGTTGTAAATCTTCCGTACAGCCATTGCCCGCGGCAATGACACGAATATCATTACGCAGCACCTGAATGGGCAGCGCATGTGATGCATCACAAATGAGCAGAACGCGACTGGTAAACTGGCCGACAGCGATGACCTGGCCCACAACTCCTTTATCACTGATGACCGGCTGACCTTCATACACGCCGTTGGCGCTGCCTTTATCAATCACGACCTGATCGGTATAGGGATCGGTACCGGTGGAGATCACCTGGGTCACCATCTTATGCTCGTCCTGACGCAGAGGTGAACCCAGCAATTCGCGCAGGCGTGCATTCTCCTGCTTGTATTGCCCCAGCATGAGCAGGTCGCTGTTTTTCAGAAACAGCTCCCGACGTAACGCTTTATTTTCCAGCTCAAGCTGCTGGCGTGAAGCCAGCGTATCTGACACGCCATCCAGAAGTTGACGCGGGCCGTTGGCCAGGAAGTAAAACGGACTGACCGATGTGTCCAGATAGTTGCGTATTTGCGTAAATGAACTCACGCGACTATCTGCGATGATGATGGCAATCGCCACAATCACCGCCAGAAAGAGACGCAATTGCAGAGAAGGGCCTCTGCTAAAAATCGGCTTCATATAATCTGCGTGTTCCTCGACTACAAGGTAAGAAAGTACGGACGTACCGCACTTTCCTGGGCTGGACACATCATACCGATGCACGCAGCGCCGGTTTACACGCTACTCCCTGCGCACTGTTACGACGGTCTCAGCCGGTTGAGGCCATTATTCTTCGCTGAATAAATCGCCGCCATGCATGTCGATCATTTCCAGGGCTTTACCGCCGCCGCGCGCAACGCAGGTCAGCGGATCTTCCGCGACGACAACAGGAATGCCTGTTTCTTCCATCAGCAGACGATCCAGATTTCTCAGCAGCGCACCACCGCCCGTCAGGACCATGCCACGCTCGGAAATGTCAGAGGCGAGTTCTGGCGGACACTGTTCCAGCGCGACCATTACTGCACTCACAATTCCGGTGAGCGGCTCTTGCAGGGCTTCAAGGATTTCATTTGAGTTAAGGGTAAAGCCGCGTGGCACACCTTCTGCCAGGTTACGACCACGCACTTCGATCTCACGCACTTCGTCACCCGGGTAAGCAGAACCGATCTCATGCTTGATACGTTCCGCTGTGGCTTCACCAATCAGTGAACCGTAATTACGGCGCACATAATTAATGATGGCTTCATCGAAGCGGTCACCACCGATACGCACGGAAGAAGAGTAAACTACGCCGTTCAAAGAAATGACGGCAACTTCAGTGGTACCGCCACCAATATCGACTACCATTGACCCGGTCGCTTCAGAAACCGGTAAGCCAGCGCCAATGGCGGCCGCCATAGGTTCTTCAATCAGGAACACTTCACGTGCACCCGCCCCCTGGGCAGATTCGCGGATTGCGCGGCGCTCAACCTGCGTGGCACCGACAGGCACACATACCAGCACGCGCGGACTTGGGCGCATAAAGCTGTTGCTGTGAACCTGCTTAATGAAGTGCTGCAGCATTTTCTCGGTCACGAAGAAGTCGGCGATAACGCCATCTTTCATAGGACGAATGGCTGCAATATTGCCCGGTGTACGGCCTAGCATCTGTTTGGCGTCATGACCAACGGCCGCTACACTTTTAGGTGAGCCGGCACGATCCTGGCGAATAGCCACTACGGAAGGCTCGTTCAGCACGATGCCTTGTCCTTTTACATAAATCAGGGTGTTCGCGGTACCCAGGTCAATGGACAAGTCATTGGAAAACATGCCACGAAATTTTTTAAACATACTAAGGGATAATCCTGCAAGCTGGAGGCGGAAAATAAAATCCGCTTACTTTACCAACCACACGAAGCTGCCACAAGGCGCAAAAACGTTCTGCTTCGGTGAAAAATTAGGCGACATTCGCATTAAATCATTTACAGCTGTTTCGCACACGAGCGGAACAGCGATATCACGCTATCAGAGCAGCTTGTTAAAGAATTTTCTTAACTTTACTCCGACATAAAATCTAACATTTCAGGCGCTCTATTCTGCCTGTTTGTTGTCCTGTATTCACTAAAAGCTGGCGTAAAACCGGCGAATTCAGGCAAACGATTAAATCTGGTAACGTTGCGAGTACTTTTTCACATTACTGTTGACCGGCTGAGAAGGTGAAAACAGGTCGCCCTGCCCGCCTTCAACCCCTAATTCGACCAGAGTTTGCCACTCCGCTTTTGTGCGAACGCCTGCCGCATAAAGCCGGGTACCGGTCGGCTTGCAGACGTCCAGCAGGCTCCGCACAAACAGCTGATTTTCAGTACGGCGCTCAATGTTGCGCACCAGGCCGGCATCCAGCTTGATTAACGCGACCGGCAGTTGCCTGATATAGGCGCTACTGACTACCGTCAGTCCTGCCTGACTGATAGCAATCCGGCAGCCAAATGCCTGGAGCGAATGCAACACCGGAATCAAACGGCTGATGTGTTGACAAACATCCCCTTCCGCAAGTTCAAATAAAAATCGTTTTCGCTGACTTTTTGGGCAGGCCAGCAACATTCGCTGCAACCAGACGACAAAGGGGCGCTTTAACAGAGAGTCGATATTGACCGGGATAACCAGTGTTTCTTCAGGCCACAGCTCTGACAAAGCGGCAATGCGCAACACCATCTGCCGGTCCCAGCTCTCTACCATGCCAAGCTGCTGCACCAGTGGCATGTATTCAGCCGACAGCACTTCTTTATCACCATCAAAGATGCGGCTGAGTATGACACGATGACGAACCTTGCCCTCACGGTCCACGGCAGGTTTTTGATAGAGCCGCGGCCCACCGCGACTGAGTGTATTTTCCAGCAAAGTGCGCCAGCGAACACTGCCGCGCCCGGCATCCTGCGGATTGCCCGCGCCGTTTGACCAGTTATTGCCACCGGACAGCGTTGCCCGTCGCGTCGCCATCTCCACATTTTCCATTACCTGCGGCACCGTCTGGCCACTGTGCCAGGCGCTGATACCGATGTGAATAAAGTCGTCACGGTTCACCATGCGCATAGGAGGTAACGCATCAACGGCATTAATTAACTGGTCAGCGATGCTGTTGGCCTCTTTCAGGCTGCGGTGCGGCAGCAATACCGCAAAATCACTGCGAAAATAACGCGCAAGAAGCGCGCCGGGATAACGCATGACAAAAGTGGACAGCATATTGACGACGTTAAACAGGTACTCTTCAACCAGCACCGGTCCAAGCGAGTGATCGTGCGTGTCGAGCTCAGGAAAGCGGATCATCATGACCACGCCGTGTGTCCCGACATCTTCCTGGTCCTCCAGCAAGGTGGCCAACTGATTATCGAAGAAAAGCCGGTTATTCAGCCCGGTTCGGCCATCCTGCGCAGCAAAGGTACGAATTAACGTATCAATGCGAACGCGCTGCTCGCCGGCTTCCTGTAAATCTGACAGAAGCTGATCGATCGCCCGACTGGCTTTGGGCGGCCACTCATCACGCTGCTTTTGGCGGAAGAAGGTACGCTCGCCAGCAAGAATCGATGCCGAACGACTTTCCAGGTGTTCCATCCCGCGCCATTGACGCACCAGCCAGCGATGGATGATGGACAGCATCACCGCCATAATCAGTACAACCAGCACGAGGGCGACAAGGGTATAAGTCGCAGGAATCGAGCGTAGCCAGGTTTGTGCAGGATCGAGAATCGTCAACTGGAGCCGCATTCCCGGTTGGTGCATTAGCGCAATGTCAAAATGGATATAGCGGTTTTTTTCGTGCTCGAGCATCTGATTTTCATGGCGGGACAGCGTAAAAACAGGTTGGCGACCGTTATAGAGAGAAAGTTGCTCCGCGTTAATAACAGGTAACATAGGAGCCAGCCAGGCCTTGAGCGCATCGGGAGGCTGGCTCAGCAAGACGTTATCAACTTCGGTCGCCAGCACCTGTACGCGACTTTCGACGCGCTGATGCGTGAGCCAGAAAACACTAAAAGCACAACCCACCAGCATTAAAACCATTGCCAGTACGCTAATCAGTGTAATAAATGCAGAAAGTTTGGTCGTTAATCGCATCCCTGTGCCTGTTTCACTTCGGTTGTCGCCGGATCACGCTGGCGCTGCACGGCAGCCGGAAGAAATTTGAGCAAAATAACACAAATGTCGTCTGGCAACAGTGGCGTTGTGCGTGAAGGCGAAGTATACCGCTGAGAAGATCTCACAGCGCCTGATTCTACATTTTTCAGTGGATTCCCATTTGAGAACGAAGCCAGGAAATTTCACATTTTTGCAGCGAAATTCGCCAGCATAAGTAATAGTCATCATGCTGGTTGAGACTATCGCGCCTGGAGAAAAACGATGAAGCCGACTAAAAGCCTGACCGAAGCAGATGTAACGCCAGAAAGCATCTTTAATATGAACCGTCGTCGGGTGCTTCAGACGCTGGGGCTGGGTGCCGCGGCCATGGGCCTTCCCGGCATGGCGAATGCTGATATCCTGAGCTGGTTCAAAGGCAACGACCGCCCTGCTGCCCCCGCAGGCCGTCCGCTTGACTTTACCAAACCCGCCCAGTACCAGGCTAACCTGCCCTTAACGCCCGCCGATAAAGTTTCCGGATACAACAATTTCTACGAATTTGGTCTGGATAAAGCCGATCCTGCGGCGAACGCCGGTACCCTAAAAACCGATCCCTGGAAACTGACGATTGAGGGCGAAGTGGCTAAGCCCGTGACGCTGGACATGGATGATATTTTTAAGCGCTTCGCGATGGAGCAACGAATCTATCGCATGCGCTGTGTTGAAGCCTGGTCGATGGTCGTTCCCTGGATCGGATTTGAATTAAATAAACTGCTGAAGCTGGCAGAACCCACCAGCAAAGCCCGCTTCGTCGCCTTCCAGACGCTGTACGCGCCCGATCAGATGCCAGGGCAAAAAGACCGGTTTATTGGCGGCGGGCTCAATTACCCTTATGTAGAAGGTTTGCGTCTGGATGAAGCGATGCATCCGCTTACGATTCTGACAACGGGCGTATACGGTAAAGCGCTGCCGCCGCAGAATGGTGCGCCGATTCGCCTGACGGTTCCGTGGAAATATGGCTTTAAGGGCATCAAGTCCATTGTGAAAATTACGCTCACTCACGATCAACCGCCAACGACATGGAATCAGATTGCCGACAATGAGTATGGTTTCTATGCCAACGTGAATCCCCATGTGAACCATCCACGCTGGTCACAGGCGACCGAACGTTTTATTGGGCCGGGCAGTAGCTTTAATGTGGATCGTCAGCCTACGTTACTCTTCAACGGTTATGCCGATCAGGTTGCCTCGCTCTATCGCGGCATGGATTTGCGGGAGAATTATTGAGTGCGCCTGACAATAAAGCAGATCGGCTGGCTTAAAGTCCTGTTGCATCTGGCTGCGTTCCTGCCGTTGGTTTATTTGATCATGGCCGCGATGCACGGTGGACTGAGCGCCGACCCGGCAAAGGATATCCAGCATTTTACCGGCCGAATGGCATTGAAACTGCTGCTGGCTACGTTGCTGGTGTCGCCCTTAACGCGCCTGATAAAACAACCCCTGCTCATTCGGACCCGACGCCTGCTGGGGATCTGGACATTTTTCTGGGCCAGTTTGCATTTGACCAGCTACTACCTGTTGGAGCTGGGAATAAATAACATCGGCCTGCTGGGCAGTGAGCTGATTTCCCGGCCCTATCTGACGCTGGGGATCCTCTCCTGGTTTATCTTGTTGGCGCTGGCCGTCACGTCTTTCCAGCGCATGCAGCGTAAACTCGGCAAACGGTGGCAAACATTGCATAACCTGATCTATCTGGTCGCGATCCTGGCACCTGTCCATTATCTCTGGTCAGTCAAAATCCTTTCGCCGCAACCCATTATTTATGCGCTTTTAGCCCTGGTCCTGTTAGCGTGGCGCTACAAAAAGTTCATTAAGTGGTGGCCGCGTTAACCGCTCTTTTCCCCGCTATCGTCTGCAAAAATGCGGTCTCCGGACCGCATCCGATCAACTTCGCAGATAAGACCAGTATTTTGCTGCGAAATGCCACGAAACGGATATAATGGCCGGCTTTATTGCGATTTGACGCTTCTTTTTCACCGTGACGGGTGACAAATGGAAAGCGGCAAGGTATTTTACGCGATGCCTCAATGATTGCGGGAGATGGCAGCAAGATGGCCGATAAATTACATATTCTGCTTTTGAACGGTCCCAACCTTAATCTGTTGGGAACGCGCGAGCCTGAAAAATACGGGGACGTCACGCTGGATCAGATCGTTTCTCGTCTGGTGCAGCAGGCAGACCAGTTGAATGTAACGTTAAGCCATTTGCAGTCCAATGCTGAATATCAGCTCATTGATCGCATTCATGAGGCAAAAGGCAACGTGGATTATATCATCATCAATCCTGCCGCGTTTACGCACACCAGCGTCGCACTTCGTGATGCGCTGTTAGCAGTGGACATTCCCTTTATCGAAGTTCATTTGTCAAATGTGCACAGCCGCGAGCCCTTCCGCCAACATTCCTATTTTTCTGATGTCTCTGCGGGCGTTATTTGTGGGCTTGGCGCCGATGGCTACTCGTGGGCATTACAAACGGCAGTAAAGCGCCTGTCTCATACTAATTAATCAAACTGAGTACGGAACCCCATTCATGGATATTCGTAAAATTAAAAAACTGATCGAACTGGTTGAAGAATCTGGCATTTCTGAGCTGGAGATTTCCGAAGGTGAAGAGTCTGTTCGTATCAGTCGTGCACCTGCAAACACTGGTTATCCGATGATGCAGCAGGCTTATGCTGCGCCTGTTGCTCAGCAACCGGCGCTGGCGAGCGCCGTGGCACCTGTTGCCGCTGTCGCAGAAGCTGCACCAGCAGAAATCAGTGGTCACATCGTACGTTCACCGATGGTCGGTACCTTCTACCGCACACCAAGCCCGGATGCGAAAGCGTTTGTGGAAGTGGGCCAGAAAGTCAATGCCGGTGACACGCTGTGCATCGTTGAAGCCATGAAAATGATGAACCAGATCGAAGCCGACAAATCTGGCGTTGTTAAAGCCATTCTGGTCGAAAGTGGTCAACCGGTAGAATTTGACGAGCCACTTGTTGTCATCGAATAACGGGGCGAACCATGCTGGATAAAATTGTTATTGCTAACCGCGGTGAGATTGCACTGCGCATTCTGCGTGCCTGTAAAGAACTGGGCATTAAGACTGTCGCTGTTCACTCAAGCGCGGACCGTGACCTGAAACACGTGCTGCTGGCAGACGAAACGGTTTGCATCGGCCCGGCACAGTCGGTCAAAAGTTATCTCAACATCCCGGCGTTGATCTCTGCTGCAGAAATCACCGGCGCGGTGGCGATTCACCCTGGCTACGGCTTCCTGTCTGAGAACGCGGATTTTGCTGAGCAGGTTGAGCGCTCTGGCTTTATCTTTGTGGGTCCAAAAGCTGACACCATCCGCCTGATGGGCGATAAAGTGTCGGCCATCACGGCGATGAAGAAAGCTGGCGTGCCGACCGTACCTGGCTCCGATGGCTCACTGACCGATGACATGGAAAAAAACCGTGCCTTCGCCAAGCGCATCGGCTATCCGGTCATTATTAAAGCCTCCGGCGGCGGCGGCGGTCGTGGTATGCGCGTTGTGCGCAGTGACAAAGATCTGGAACAATCCATCAACATGACGAAAGCGGAAGCCAAAGCGGCTTTCAACAACGACATGGTGTACATGGAGAAGTATCTGGAAAATCCACGCCACATCGAAATCCAGGTTCTGGCTGATGGCCAGGGCAACGCCATCTATCTGGGCGAGCGTGACTGTTCTATGCAGCGCCGCCACCAGAAAGTCGTGGAAGAAGCGCCAGCACCGGGCATTACGCCAGAGCTGCGTTCATTCATCGGTGAGCGTTGTACTAAAGCCTGTATCGATATCGGCTATCGCGGCGCAGGGACGTTTGAGTTCCTGTACGAGAATGGCGAGTTCTATTTCATTGAAATGAACACCCGTATTCAGGTTGAACATCCGGTCACCGAAATGATCACCGGCGTCGACCTGATTAAAGAGCAGCTGCGTATTGCTGCTGGCCAGCCGCTGTCAATCAAGCAAGAAGATGTGATTATTCGCGGTCATGCGGTTGAATGCCGTATCAACGCCGAGGATCCGGTCACCTTCCTGCCAAGCCCTGGTAAGATTACCCGTTTCCATGCACCGGGTGGTTTTGGTGTGCGTTGGGAATCCCATATTTATGCGGGTTACAGCGTGCCGCCGTATTATGATTCCATGATCGGAAAGCTCATCACCTACGGTGAAACCCGTGATATCGCCATTGCCCGTATGAAAAACGCGCTGGCGGAGCTGATTATCGACGGCATCAAAACCAACATCGAACTGCAGATGAAAATCATGTCCGATGAAAACTTCCAGCACGGTGGTACCAATATCCACTATCTGGAGAAAAAACTCGGCCTGCACGAGAAGTAATCGCAATGCTGAGTTAGTCTGAGGCCGGATATTCCGGCCTTTTTCTTTTCCCGCTGGCGTTAAGGTCACATCATGGACGCGCGTTTTTTACAGGCTCACAAAGAGGCTCGCTGGTCGCTCTGTCTCACGCTGGCCTGGCTGGCTGTCTGGGGCATTTCCGCCTGGTCGGGCGGCGATGCGGTTGGCATAACCGGTTTGCCACGCTGGTTTGAGCTCTCCTGCATTTTTGCGCCTCTGCTGTTCATTTTTCTGTGCTGGCTAATGGTCCGTACACGCTTCCGTGAGATGTCTCTTGAGGAGGAAGATGAACACTGAAATCATCCTGCCACTGTTGGCTTATCTGGTCGTTATTGCCGGTCTGTCCGTCTTTGCGATGCGTAAACAGCGCAAAGGAAATTTCCTGACCGAGTATTTTCTGGGTAGCCGTTCGATGGGCGGATTTGTGCTGGCTATGACCATCACCACCACCTATATCAGCGCCAGCTCCTTTATCGGTGGCCCAGGCGCAGCGTATAAATATGGTCTGGGCTGGGTGCTGCTGGCCATGGTTCAGGTTCCTGCTGTCTGGCTTTCACTGGGTGTACTGGGGAAGAAATTTGCCATTCTGGCGCGTAAGCATAATGCGGTCACGCTTAACGATATGCTCTATGCGCGCTATGGCAGCACACTATTGGTGGTCCTGGCCAGCCTGAGTTTACTCGTTGCCTTTGTGGGCGCGATGGCCGTGCAGTTTATCGGTGGCGCACGCCTGCTGGAAACCGCAGCCGGTATCCCCTACGACACGGGATTACTGATCTTCGGTGGGACTATCGCGCTTTATACGGCATTTGGCGGCTTCCGGGCCAGCGTGCTTAACGATGCCATGCAGGGCATTGTAATGCTGATTGGCACCTTTTTGCTGCTGTTTGCGATTATTCACCATGCCGGAGGGATCCATACTGCTGTAGAAAAACTGCATGCGATTGATCCCAAACTGCTGTCTCCTGAGGGGCCGGGCGATATCATTACGCCGACGTTCCTGAGCTCGTTTATTGTTCTGGTCTGTTTTGGCGTTATCGGTCTGCCCCATACCGCTGTCCGCTGTATTTCCTACAAGGACAGTAAAGCCGTTCACCGGGCGATTGTTCTCGGCACCATCGTGGTGGTGGTACTGATGCTGGGAATGCATCTGGCAGGCACGCTGGGCCGCGCCATATTGCCCGATCTGACCGTGCCGGATCGGGTTATCCCGACGCTGATGATTACCGTCCTGCCGCCGCTGGCCGCTGGGCTGTTTTTAGCGGCGCCGATGGCGGCGATCATGTCGACCATCAATGCGCAGCTGTTGCAGGCTTCCGCTACGCTGGTAAAAGATCTGTATTTACGCCTCGCACCTCAGCAACTGGACAATGAGCCACGACTGCGGATGTTATCGGGCACGGTGACATTTGCCCTGGGTGTCGTTTTGCTGTTCGTGGCCTGGCATCCGCCCGACATGATTATCTGGCTTAACCTGCTGGCGTTTGGTGGGCTGGAGGCAGTATTCCTGTGGCCGCTGGTTCTGGGGTTATATTGGGAACGCGCCAATGCCGCAGGCGCGCTCAGCGGGATGGTGGTGGGCGGAGGCTGTTATGCCATTCTGGCAACCCTGGGCCTGCAACTGTGGGGATTTCATCCCATCGTGCCTTCCTTATTGTTAAGTCTGCTGGCGTTCCTGGTCGGCAATCTGTTTGGGCGTTTACCCGCCGTGGTTAACGCACCACAACACTGAATTAAGAGAGATGTTATGCCGTGGATTCAAATCAAAATTAACAGTTCTGGCGCCAACGCAGAGGCGCTGAGCGATGCACTGATGGAAACCGGTGCCGTGTCAGTAACCTTTCAGGATACCCATGACACGCCCGTTTACGAACCTCTGCCCGGGGAAACCCGTTTATGGGGCGATACCGATGTTATCGGGTTGTTCGATGCCGAAAGCGACATGGAAGGCGTCATTGCCGAACTTTCACAGCATCCACTGCTGGGAGAGAATTTTCGCCACAAGATCGAGCAGATCGAAGACAAAGACTGGGAACGCGAGTGGATGGAGAATTTCCATCCTATGCGCTTTGGCGAACGCTTGTGGATCTGCCCGAGCTGGCGCGATGTGCCCGATCCGAATGCCGTCAATGTCATGCTGGATCCCGGGCTGGCTTTCGGAACCGGCACACATCCCACCACATCGCTCTGTCTGACGTGGCTCGACGGTCTGGATCTGAACGGTAAAACGGTGATCGATTTTGGCTGCGGCTCTGGGATCCTGGCGATCGCCGCCTTAAAGCTGGGTGCAGCGCAGGCCATTGGGATTGATATCGATCCTCAGGCGATTCAGGCCAGCCGCGACAATGCCGAGCGCAATGGGGTGGCGGACCGTCTGTCTCTTTATCTGCCGCATCAGCAACCGGAAAACCTGCAGGCTGATGTGGTGGTGGCAAACATTCTTGCCGGACCGCTGCGTGAGTTAGCGCCGCTTATCCGCGTGCTGCCTAAACCAGGCGGGCATCTGGGATTATCAGGCGTGCTGGAAAGCCAGGCCGAGAGTGTCTGTGAAGCTTATGCCATGCACTTTGCGCTGGACCCTGTCGCCGTTAAGGAAGAATGGTGCCGGATTACGGGTGTAAAAAACGCTTAGCGTCGTAAACGATGCGAGCGTCAGACTCAGCCCTGCGAACGTCGCAGGGCTGTATACCTTCTCCTCATACAGATGAAAGCGAACCTGCCTGGTCGTCGCTGCCTTTCACGCTCAATCGCTATGCTTTTGTCAACCGTCTGTACGGCGTGTTGTGTCGTTAATCACGGTATGTGACGTTTTTTATCTGGCGAATGCCGAATCTTCGTCGGAAAAACCTTTGTTCACAAAATAAACATAACTGGATAACGCCATGATTTTTAATGTCATTTATCCATAACACCCTCGTCAGAGCAGACTAAAAGCAGTTTTCTTGCGAATTGTTCAAAGTTTGGCCTTTCATCTTAAGAAAAAAATGCGTAATATACGCCGCCTTGCAGACACAGTATGGCATTACGACTTCATGCGCATTGGAAACCTCCAGCTGAGAAATCGACTGATTGCGGCACCGATGGCCGGTATTACAGACAGGCCTTTCAGAACGCTTTGTCATGAGATGGGTGCAGGAATGGCGGTTTCTGAGATGTTGTCATCCAATCCCGAAGTGTGGGCCAGTGACAAATCTCGTTTACGCATGGTGCACAGTGATGAACCCGGCATTCGTGCCGTCCAGATTGCAGGCTGTGATCCCAGTGAGATGGCTCAGGCTGCACGTATTAATGTCGACGCTGGTGCACAGGTGATTGATATTAATATGGGTTGCCCAGCCAAAAAGGTGAACCGCAAAATGGCGGGGTCGGCCTTACTGCAATATCCTGCCGTGGTCGAGTCTATTCTCTCTGCCGTGGTAAATGCGGTTGATGTACCGGTCACATTGAAAATCCGTACCGGTTGGGATCCAGAAAACAGAAACTGTGTCGCGATTGCCCAATTGGCTGAGCGTTGTGGCATTCAGGCTTTGACGATACATGGCCGCACTCGTGCCTGCCTGTTCAACGGAGACGCTGAATACGACAGCATTCGGACAGTTAAGCAGAGTGTCTCTATTCCGATTATCGCGAACGGAGACATAACTGACCCGCATAAAGCCAGAGCAGTGCTCGACTACACCGGAGCCGACGCTTTGATGATAGGACGTGCTGCTCAGGGAAGACCGTGGATCTTCCGGGAAATCCAGCATTATCTGGACACTGGGGAGCTGCTTGCCCCGCTGCCACTGGCAGAGGTCAAGCGTTTGCTTGTTTCGCATATACGTGAGCTGCACGACTTTTACGGTCCAGGCAAGGGATACCGTATAGCGCGGAAGCACGTGTCCTGGTATCTCCAGGAACATGCCCCAAATGACCAGTTTCGGCGCACATTCAACGCCATTGAGGATGCCAGCGAACAGCTGGAGGCGTTGGAGGCATACTTCGAAAATCTTGCGTAACGAAATAAAGAGCTGAAAGAACTATGTTCGAACAACGCGTAAATTCTGACGTACTGACCGTTTCTACCGTTAACTCACAGGATCAGGTAACTCAAAAACCTTTGCGTGATTCGGTTAAACAGGCACTGAAGAACTATTTTGCTCAACTGAATGGTCAGGATGTGAGTGACCTGTATGAGCTGGTTTTGGCTGAAGTCGAGCAGCCTCTGTTGGACATGGTGATGCAGTATACCCGTGGCAACCAGACCCGTGCTGCCCTGATGATGGGTATCAACCGCGGTACGCTGCGTAAGAAACTGAAAAAATACGGCATGAACTGATTCAGGTTCACACCGTTAATCTCGCCAGCCTTCGGGCTGGCGTTTTTATTTGTGCGTTACTACGCAAATTTTTTTAAAAACGCTGAAACAGTTGCATCACATATGGTAACTGTAGTTGCAGTCGCCAGCGTGACTTTAACAGACTTACCTTTCACATTTTCTCTTCTTCGCGGCCTTTGTCTTTTGTACCACCATGCCCTTCAGCCCAGCCCTGTCGGCCTTTTGTGAGCACGGCTACCTTTTTAAGCAATCTCATGTCTGCTTACATCAGCCACATGCAAACAGGCTCACACTGTTGCTAAATAGTGAAACAAATTGCACTAAATGTGATCTACCCGACTCGAAATGCATCCTTTTGGTGCGCCATATTATTGCAGCCTTCCGGATAATTCAGATTATTACCCGATATTTCAGGTGAATTCAGAATTCTGCAAACCTGGCACTGGCTTTGCAAAGTCGTGGATGGCTGATCGCCACAGACAGGAAACGCACACCAAAGTGCGCACTACATAACAACACAACACGACATGCCACACAGGATGCTTTATGAAAAAGATGATGCTCTCTACTCTGGTTGCTGCGGCTTCGCTGCTCGCCGTTGCTCAGCAAGCCCACGCAGGCGCCACGCTGGATGCGATTAAAAAGAAAGGATTCGTTCAATGTGGTATCAGCGATGGCCTGCCAGGTTTCTCTTATGCAGACGCCAGCGGTAAATTTACCGGTCTTGATGTGGATATCTGTCGTGCCGCGGCAGCAGCCGTATTTGGTGATGCAACAAAAGTAAAATATACCCCGCTGACCGCAAAAGAGCGCTTCACCGCATTACAGTCTGGCGAAGTGGACGTGCTTTCTCGTAACACTACCTGGACCTCATCACGTGATGGCGGCATGGGCTTCATGTTTACCGGTGTTAACTACTATGACGGCATTGGTTTCCTGACACACAAAAAAGCGGGCCTGAAAAGTGCGAAAGAGCTGGATGGTGCCACCGTCTGTATTCAGGCCGGTACTGACACTGAACTGAACGTTGCGGATTATTTCAAAGCGAACAAGATGCAGTACACCCCGGTGACATTTGACCGCTCCGACGAATCGGCAAAAGCACTGGATAGCGGCCGTTGCGATACGCTGGCTTCCGATCAGTCACAACTTTATGCACTGCGTATCAAATTAGGTAAACCAGACGACTTTATTGTTCTGCCGGAAGTCATCTCTAAAGAACCGTTGGGTCCTGTTGTTCGTCGTGGTGATGATGACTGGTTCACCATCGTGAAATGGTCACTGTTTGCCATGCTGAACGCCGAAGAAATGGGCATCACCTCTAAAAACGTGGATGAGAAAGCCGCGAAGCCAGCGACGCCCGATATGGCTCACCTGTTAGGTGCCGAGGGTGACTATGGCAAAGATCTGAAGCTCGATAACAAATGGGCGTACAACATCATCAAGCAGGTCGGTAACTATCAGGAAAGTTTTGATCGCAACGTCGGTAAAGACAGCCCGCTGAAAATCGCTCGTGGCCAGAATGCGCTCTGGAACCAGGGTGGTATTCAGTACGCACCACCGGTTCGTTAAGTCTACCTCCCCGTCGGGCACCGTTTTCTGCGGTGCCCCAGCAAGGCTTTCGTTATTGAGGTTTCAACATGTCACAACGCCCAACCGTGAAAAGGGATTTTTCGTTCGGTAATCCCACGGTTCGCGCCTGGCTTTACCAGATCGTGGCGATCGTTATCGTACTGTCTGTGGTGGGTTATCTCGTCCACAACACCGTCATCAATCTCGCTAATCGCGGTATCACTTCCGGGTTTGGTTTTTTAGAACGTAATGCGGGTTTCGGCATCGTTCAGCATCTTATTGATTATTCCGAAGGGGATACCTACGCACGGGTATTTCTGGTTGGCCTGACAAATACCCTGCTGGTTTCCGCACTTTGTATTGTATTTGCTTCCATACTGGGCTTCTTTATTGGCCTGGCGCGTCTTTCAGAGAACTGGTTATTACGTAAAATCGCGAATATCTACATTGAAATCTTCCGCAATATCCCGCCGTTATTGCAGATTTTCTTTTGGTATTTCGCGGTGTTGCGTAACCTGCCCGGCCCGCGTCAGGCGCTGAATGCCTTCGATCTCGCCTTCGTGAGTAATCGTGGCCTGTATATTCCCTGGCCGACCTATGCGCCTGGTACCTGGCCTTTCGTTATCGCTTTAGCACTGGCTGTGGTGGCGAGCTACGGTTTATACCGTTTTAACCGACAGCATCAGCTTAAAACCGGTCAGTTACGTCGCTCCTGGCCCGCAGCTGTTGCGATGCTGATCCTGTTCCCGCTGGTTGCGCATGCAGTTTTTGGTGCCGCCATGCACTGGGATATCCCGGAGTTGCGTGGGTTTAACTTCCGGGGCGGCTTCGTCATGATACCTGAGCTGGCAGCGCTCACGCTGGCCCTGTCGATCTATACGTCATCTTTCATTGCCGAGGTGATTCGCTCAGGTATTCAGGCTGTGCCTTACGGACAGCATGAAGCGGCGCGTTCACTGGGGTTACCGAATCCCGTCACGCTGCGTCAGGTTATCATTCCTCAGGCCATGCGAGTGATTATTCCGCCCCTGACCAGCCAGTATCTCAATATCGTCAAAAACTCCTCTCTGGCTGCCGCGATAGGTTACCCGGACATGGTGTCGCTGTTTGCCGGTACGGTGCTGAATCAGACCGGTCAGGCTATTGAAACCATTGCGATTACGATGAGCGTCTACCTGATTATCAGCCTGCTGATTTCACTGTTGATGAATATTTATAACCGCAAAATCGCGCTGGTTGAGCGTTAAGAACACGGGATGACTATGTCTGTCACTGCACATGAAACGACGCCCGTAGCCTCCTCGCCGCTGAGCCGGGGCTGGCTATGGGCCCGCAAGAACCTGTTTTCAGGATGGTTTAACACCTTACTGACGTTGTTATGTATCTGGCTGATCTGGCACCTGATCCCCCCGGCGCTGAACTGGCTGATCTTTGATGCCAACTGGTTTGGCACTACGCGCGCAGACTGCACAAAAGAAGGCGCATGCTGGGTCTTCATTCATGCCCGTTTTGGTCAGTTTATGTATGGGCTCTATCCTCATGAGCTGCGCTGGCGCATTAATCTTGCGCTGGTGATTGGCTTAGTGTCGATTGTGCCCATGTTCCTGAAACGGTTGCCCTTTCGTGGACGCTATATCGCCGTCTGGGCGGTATGCTATCCGCTGATCGTCTGGTTTTTACTGTACGGTGGATTTTTGGGACTGGATCGCGTGGAAACGCGCCAGTGGGGCGGCTTAACGCTGACCCTGATCATCGCCTCGGTGGGCATTGCGGGCGCCTTACCTTTAGGCATTTTGCTGGCGTTAGGGCGCCGCTCTAAAATGCCTGTTGTCCGTACGCTTTCTGTCATCTTTATTGAGTTCTGGCGTGGCGTTCCGCTGATCACCGTGCTGTTCATGTCATCGGTCATGCTGCCGCTGTTTATGGCAGAGGGAACCACTATCGACAAACTGGTACGTGCCTTAGTCGGCGTGATTCTGTTCCAGTCGGCGTATGTGGCCGAGGTAGTTCGCGGTGGGCTGCAGGCATTACCAAAAGGACAGTATGAAGCCGCTGAATCCCTTGCCCTGGGATACTGGAAGACCCAGATGCTGGTGATCCTCCCTCAGGCGTTAAAACTCACCATTCCGGGCCTGGTGAATACCATTATTGCGTTATTCAAAGATACCAGCCTGGTTATCATCATCGGTTTGTTCGATCTGTTTAGCAGCGTTCAACAGGCTACGGTCGATCCGGCCTGGCTGGGCATGTCGACAGAGGGCTATGTCTTTGCGGCGCTGGTCTACTGGATTTTCTGTTTTAGCATGTCACGTTACAGCCAGTATCTGGAAAAACGTTTTCACACCGGGCGTAAATCGCACTGAGGTTTCTATGACACAAATAATAACTGATTCAACCAATGCGATGATTTCGCTTGAAAATGTGAACAAATGGTACGGCCAGTTTCATGTGCTGAAAGACATTAATCTGCAGGTGAAACCGCGCGAACGTATCGTGTTATGCGGTCCGTCAGGGTCTGGAAAGTCGACGACGATTCGTTGTATCAACCATCTGGAGGAACATCAGAAGGGGCGTATTGTGGTCGATGGTATTCATCTGAATGATGACGTACGGAATATTGAGCGCGTTCGTACTGAAGTCGGTATGGTCTTTCAGCACTTTAATCTTTTTCCTCACCTTACGGTTTTGCAGAACTGTACGCTAGCGCCGATGTGGGTGCGTAAGATTGCCAAAAAAGAAGCGGAGGAGCTTGCGATGCACTATCTGCAGCGCGTACGCATTGCTGAACACGCGCATAAGTTTCCTGGTCAGCTTTCAGGCGGCCAACAGCAGCGTGTCGCGATTGCGCGTTCATTGTGCATGAAACCTAAAATTATGCTGTTTGATGAGCCCACCTCTGCCCTGGATCCGGAAATGGTGAAAGAGGTGCTGGATACCATGATTGGGCTTGCAGAAGATGGCATGACGATGCTGTGTGTCACGCATGAGATGGGCTTTGCACGTACCGTTGCCGATCGGGTGATCTTTATGGATCGCGGCGAGATCGTGGAGGTTGCGCCACCGCAGGAGTTTTTTGCAAATCCGAAGTCAGAACGTACCCGCGCTTTCCTGTCCCAGGTTATTCACTGACCGCTCTCGTTTCTGACCGTACCTCCGTCTCTGACAGAGGTACGGTTCTGACCTTTCCTGTCCGGATGATGCACCACGTTGTAAATCCACCGTCATCCTTTATAAAACTCCGCTTTTTAGCAACTGACGATACGTTGTCGTCGACGGTGCATGCCTGAATCGTGCTGTATCCAGCAAAGGTGAGCTGGCTCAGCCAGTGCTCGTCTGTGCATTGATCGGATATGGGTGATTCAGGCAGGTTTACTGACGGCTTATAGGGTGATCCACAGGTCTTTCCGCTTTACCCCTGATACGCGTCTGCCTGAGCTGGCCCGTGATGCACTTTATGTGGACGAGCCTGCTGGCGACAGGTAGAAATCGACGTTGCGGAAGTCAGCCAGCCCACCAATGAGGCGAGTTTCACGACTTTGGTGCCGGCGGTAGCGCGGCTTCCGCTGAGGTGATCGGCTCGTCCCTTTCGGTTTCAGGCGAATAACCGACGTAAAAAAGCCCCGTACTTTCGTACGGGGCTTCTCTACTTTATTGATGCCTGGCAGTTCCCTACTCTCGCATGGGGAGACCCCACACTACCATCGGCGCTACGGCGTTTCACTTCTGAGTTCGGCATGGGGTCAGGTGGGACCACCGCGCTACAGCCGCCAGGCAAATTCTTTATTCGCCGAACTCTAGCCATATATAACTGGTGCTGATACCCAGAGTCGAACTGGGGACCTCACCCTTACCAAGGGTGCGCTCTACCAACTGAGCCATATCAGCACGCAACAGGTATTCCCGGCATTATTATGCTGATGCTCGGGTCGTTCAATTTGATGCCTGGCAGTTCCCTACTCTCGCATGGGGAGACCCCACACTACCATCGGCGCTACGGCGTTTCACTTCTGAGTTCGGCATGGGGTCAGGTGGGACCACCGCGCTACAGCCGCCAGGCAGATTCTGTCTGCCGCACCGCCCCCTCGGGCCGCACGGCGTTATCCGGTAAACAAGGCTGAAAATTCTTCTGTCTCTCAACCCAAAACGCCTCTGGCGTTGTAAGGTTAAGCCTCACGGGTCATTAGTACCGGTAAGCTCAACGCATCGCTGCGCTTACACACCCGGCCTATCAACGTCGTCGTCTTCAACGTCCCTTCAGGAGACTTAAAGTCTCAGGGAGAACTCATCTCGGGGCAAGTTTCGTGCTTAGATGCTTTCAGCACTTATCTTTTCCGCACTTAGCTACCGGGCAGTGCCACTGGCGTGACAACCCGGACACCAGCGGTGCGTTCACTCCGGTCCTCTCGTACTAGGAGCAACCCCCCTCAATTCTCCAGCGCCCACGGCAGATAGGGACCGAACTGTCTCACGACGTTCTAAACCCAGCTCGCGTACCACTTTAAACGGCGAACAGCCGTACCCTTGGGACCTACTTCAGCCCCAGGATGTGATGAGCCGACATCGAGGTGCCAAACACCGCCGTCGATATGAACTCTTGGGCGGTATCAGCCTGTTATCCCCGGAGTACCTTTTATCCGTTGAGCGATGGCCCTTCCATTCAGAACCACCGGATCACTATGACCTGCTTTCGCACCTGCTCGAGCCGTCACTCTCGCAGTCAAGCTGGCTTATGCCATTGCACTAACCTCCTGATGTCCGACCAGGATTAGCCAACCTTCGTGCTCCTCCGTTACGCTTTGGGAGGAGACCGCCCCAGTCAAACTACCCACCAGACACTGTCCGCAGCCCGGATCACGGGCCCACGTTAGAACACCAAACATTAAAGGGTGGTATTTCAAGGACGGCTCCACGCAGACTGGCGTCCACGCTTCAAAGCCTCCCACCTATCCTACACATCAAGGCTCAGTGTTCAGTGTCAAGCTGTAGTAAAGGTTCACGGGGTCTTTCCGTCTTGCCGCGGGTACACTGCATCTTCACAGCGATTTCAATTTCACTGAGTCTCGGGTGGAGACAGCCTGGCCATCATTACGCCATTCGTGCAGGTCGGAACTTACCCGACAAGGAATTTCGCTACCTTAGGACCGTTATAGTTACGGCCGCCGTTTACCGGGGCTTCGATCAAGAGCTTCTCCTTACGGATAACCCCATCAATTAACCTTCCGGCACCGGGCAGGCGTCACACCGTATACGTCCACTTTCGTGTTTGCACAGTGCTGTGTTTTTAATAAACAGTTGCAGCCAGCTGGTATCTTCGACTGGCCTCGGCTCCGGGAGCAAGTCCCTTCACCTACGCGCCAGCGTGCCTTCTCCCGAAGTTACGGCACCATTTTGCCTAGTTCCTTCACCCGAGTTCTCTCAAGCGCCTGGGTATTCTCTACCTGACCACCTGTGTCGGTTTGGGGTACGATTTCGTGTTACCTGATGCTTAGAGGCTTTTCCTGGAAGCAGGGCATTTATCACTTCAGCACCGTAGTGCCTCGTCGTCACGCCTCAGTGTAAAGTGCACCGGATTTGCCTGGCGCACACACCTACACGCTTAAACCGGGACAACCGTCGCCCGGCCGATATAGCCTTCTCCGTCCCCCCTTCGCAGTAACACCAAGTACAGGAATATTAACCTGTTTCCCATCGACTACGCCTTTCGGCCTCGCCTTAGGGGTCGACTCACCCTGCTCCGATTAACGTTGAACAGGAACCCTTGGTCTTCCGGCGACAAGGTTTTTCACCTTGTTTATCGTTACTTATGTCAGCATTCGCACTTCTGATACCTCCAGCATGCCTCACAGCACACCTTCAGCGGCTTACAGAACGCTCCCCTACCCAGCAACGCTTGCGCGTCGCTGCCGCAGCTTCGGTGCATGGTTTAGCCCCGTTACATCTTCCGCGCAGGCCGACTCGACCAGTGAGCTATTACGCTTTCTTTAAATGATGGCTGCTTCTAAGCCAACATCCTGGCTGTCTGTGCCTTCCCACATCGTTTCCCACTTAACCATGACTTTGGGACCTTAGCTGGCGGTCTGGGTTGTTTCCCTCTTCACGACGGACGTTAGCACCCGCCGTGTGTCTCCCGTGATAACATTCTCCGGTATTCGCAGTTTGCATCGGGTTGGTAAGCCGGGATGGCCCCCTAGCCGAAACAGTGCTCTACCCCCGGAGATGAGTTCACGAGGCGCTACCTAAATAGCTTTCGGGGAGAACCAGCTATCTCCCGGTTTGATTGGCCTTTCACCCCCAGCCACAGGTCATCCGCTAATTTTTCAACATTAGTCGGTTCGGTCCTCCAGTTAGTGTTACCCAACCTTCAACCTGCCCATGGCTAGATCACCGGGTTTCGGGTCTATACCCTGCAACTTAACGCCCAGTTAAGACTCGGTTTCCCTGCGGCTCCCCTATACGGTTAACCTTGCTACAGAATATAAGTCGCTGACCCATTATACAAAAGGTACGCAGTCACACCACGAAGGTGCTCCCACTGCTTGTACGTACACGGTTTCAGGTTCTGTTTCACTCCCCTCGCCGGGGTTCTTTTCGCCTTTCCCTCACGGTACTGGTTCACTATCGGTCAGTCAGGAGTATTTAGCCTTGGAGGATGGTCCCCCCATATTCAGACAGGATACCACGTGTCCCGCCTTACTCATCGAACTCACAACCTGTGCACCTTTGTGTACGGGAGTATCACCCTGTACCCTGCGACTTTCCAGACGCTTCCACTGATGCACAAGCTGATGCAGGTTCTGGGCTCCTCCCCGTTCGCTCGCCGCTACTGGGGGAATCTCGGTTGATTTCTTTTCCTCGGGGTACTTAGATGTTTCAGTTCCCCCGGTTCGCCTCATGCCGCTATGGATTCACTGCATGATAGTGTGACGAATCACACTGGGTTTCCCCATTCGGGTATCGCCGGTTATAGCGGTTCATATCACCTTACCGGCGCTTATCGCAGATTAGCACGCCCTTCATCGCCTCTGACTGCCAGGGCATCCACCGTGTACGCTTGGTCGCTTAACCTCACAACCCACAGGCGTTTTGCGCTTGCGTGTCGTGAGCTTTTGAGAGACCCGAACGCATCGTGCTGTGTTCCTTATTACGGAGGAACACGACGTGCGTCGTTTCAAATTTTCAGCTTGTTCCGGATTGTTAAAGAGCAAATATCTCAAACGTGACCCTGAGGCCAGTTTTGAGATACTTCGTGGAGACACCTTTCACCTGTCACCAAGCAAGTGGCGTCCCCTAGGGGATTCGAACCCCTGTTACCGCCGTGAAAGGGCGATGTCCTGGGCCTCTAGACGAAGGGGACGTGAAATCCTTGTGCAACAGACACGGGTTATTTCACGTGAAGGTGAGATTAGATAATCAGGCGACAATAGTTATTGTTACCGCACCCCAACGCGTAGACGCTTTGCTCATTACTTTTCTATCAGACAATCTGTGTGAGCACTTCGCACGAAGGTATCCTCAGGTAAGGAGGTGATCCAACCGCAGGTTCCCCTACGGTTACCTTGTTACGACTTCACCCCAGTCATGAATCACAAAGTGGTAAGCGCCCTCCCGGAGGTTAAGCTACCTACTTCTTTTGCAACCCACTCCCATGGTGTGACGGGCGGTGTGTACAAGGCCCGGGAACGTATTCACCGTGGCATTCTGATCCACGATTACTAGCGATTCCGACTTCACGGAGTCGAGTTGCAGACTCCGATCCGGACTACGACGCACTTTATGAGGTCCGCTTGCTCTCGCGAGGTCGCTTCTCTTTGTATGCGCCATTGTAGCACGTGTGTAGCCCTACTCGTAAGGGCCATGATGACTTGACGTCATCCCCACCTTCCTCCGGTTTATCACCGGCAGTCTCCTTTGAGTTCCCGACCGAATCGCTGGCAACAAAGGATAAGGGTTGCGCTCGTTGCGGGACTTAACCCAACATTTCACAACACGAGCTGACGACAGCCATGCAGCACCTGTCTCAGCGTTCCCGAAGGCACCAAGGCATCTCTGCCAAGTTCGCTGGATGTCAAGAGTAGGTAAGGTTCTTCGCGTTGCATCGAATTAAACCACATGCTCCACCGCTTGTGCGGGCCCCCGTCAATTCATTTGAGTTTTAACCTTGCGGCCGTACTCCCCAGGCGGTCGACTTAACGCGTTAGCTCCGGAAGCCACTCCTCAAGGGAACAACCTCCAAGTCGACATCGTTTACGGCGTGGACTACCAGGGTATCTAATCCTGTTTGCTCCCCACGCTTTCGCACCTGAGCGTCAGTCTTCGTCCAGGGGGCCGCCTTCGCCACCGGTATTCCTCCAGATCTCTACGCATTTCACCGCTACACCTGGAATTCTACCCCCCTCTACGAGACTCAAGCCTGCCAGTTTCAAATGCAGTTCCCAGGTTAAGCCCGGGGATTTCACATCTGACTTAACAGACCGCCTGCGTGCGCTTTACGCCCAGTAATTCCGATTAACGCTTGCACCCTCCGTATTACCGCGGCTGCTGGCACGGAGTTAGCCGGTGCTTCTTCTGCGGGTAACGTCAATTGCTGAGGTTATTAACCTCAGCACCTTCCTCCCCGCTGAAAGTACTTTACAACCCGAAGGCCTTCTTCATACACGCGGCATGGCTGCATCAGGCTTGCGCCCATTGTGCAATATTCCCCACTGCTGCCTCCCGTAGGAGTCTGGACCGTGTCTCAGTTCCAGTGTGGCTGGTCATCCTCTCAGACCAGCTAGGGATCGTCGCCTAGGTGGGCCGTTACCCCGCCTACAAGCTAATCCCATCTGGGCACATCCGATGGTGTGAGGCCCGAAGGTCCCCCACTTTGGTCTTGCGACGTTATGCGGTATTAGCTACCGTTTCCAGTAGTTATCCCCCTCCATCGGGCAGTTTCCCAGACATTACTCACCCGTCCGCCACTCGTCACCCGAGGAGCAAGCTCCTCTGTGCTACCGTCCGACTTGCATGTGTTAGGCCTGCCGCCAGCGTTCAATCTGAGCCATGATCAAACTCTTCAATTTAAAGTTTGATTTGCTGCAACCAGTGCAGCGGTGCTCAAGGAAAACGTCGTAATGAATTTCAATACGTGTTCACTCTTAAGACTTGATATTTTTTTGCGTCCGGAGACGCGGATATCAATCCTGCGAGTGCCCACACAGATTGTCTGATAAATTGTTAAAGAGCAGTGCAACCAGCGGGTTAACCGTCTGTTGCGAGGTGGCGTATATTACGCTTTCCTCTTTCAGAGTCAACCTCTTTTTCAGAAGTTTTTCTCCGGCGGCTCAGTTGCCTGACCCTCTCAACACCGCATTCCGTAAGCCGTTGTGCCGTGTCGATGGAGGCGCATTATAGGGATCCGAATGAATTGCACAACCCTTTTTTTGGATCTTTTTACTGACTGCCGAGAAAACATTCATATTGATTAGATCACCAACGATCCGGCACAAAATCCCCTTGCCAGTTGGTCAGAATCGCATCAGGCTGCCAGTAAACTCAGTAAAAGGAGAACAAAATGACTGTAGCGTTACGCCCTTACAAACATCTTTTCCCAAAATTGGGTCTGCGCGTCATGGTTGATCCCACCAGCGTGGTAGCGGGTGACGTCATTATGGAAGATGATGTAGGTATCTGGCCGTTAGTCGCTATTCGTGGCGATGTGAACCAGGTGCATATTGGTGCCCGAACCAATATTCAGGATGGCAGCGTCCTGCATGTCACGCATAAATCAGAGGCCAACCCTGCCGGTTTTTCTCTGATAATTGGGGAAGACGTAACGGTTGGGCATAAAGCGATGCTGCATGGCTGCACGATAGGCAATCGCGTACTGGTTGGAATGGGCTCAATCGTACTGGATGGCGTCATTGTTGAAGACGACGTTATGATTGGTGCCGGGAGCCTGGTTCCCCCCGGCAAACGACTGGAAAGTGGCTATCTGTATGTCGGGAGCCCGGTCAAACAAATCCGGCCGCTGAATGAAAAAGAAATTGAAGGTCTACTTTACTCTGCCAGCAACTATGTTAACTGGAAGAACGACTATCTGGCCGGAGACAGCCAGACCCATCCTTCATTATCGACCTGATCGTTTCGAATGCAGTCTTCGGCCTGATCTTCCAAATCCCAGCGATGATGGCGAAACAGCGTCATCGCTTCTCCCTCACCGAACTGTTCATTAAGCGCCTCAACACTGATAGCGCAGGTTAAGCCCAACCCGTTTACCAGAACAGGGAAACAAACGGCCCTTAGTTCTGTATTCAGGCTTTCCCGATCAGGAAACTGTATCGCCTGGTTCATGACTGCATCCCGGCTTTTAATGAGGCGATGACCGGTGCGATTTCGGGCATCACCCCGTGCCATAGATGAAAGGCATGCGCGGCCTGACCCACCAGCATCCCCAGCCCGTCAGCAAGATGAGATGAACCGTGCTGCTGACACCAGCGCAGGAAAGGCGTTAAGCCACTCTGATAGAACATATCGTAGCAACGTAGCTCAGCATGAACTAATGAAGGCGGCAACGGCGGTACTTCTCCCTGAATACCACTTGATGTGGCATTAATGACAAGGTCGAAATGTCTATCCACAAGCGCGTCAAACGAACACGCATTAATCGCTCCGCGATGGGCAAACTCTGCGGCCAGAGTCTGCGCATTCAACGCCGTTCGGTTCACGACCGTGATCGTTGCTCCCATTGAAAGCAGAGGGAGAATGACGCCCCGAGCGGCCCCACCTGCCCCCACCAGCAGAAGATGGCTGTCGGGCTTAATCATCCCAAGGCGCTGAAGATCGCTGAGCAGCCCAATACCATCCGTATTGTCGCCAAGAATTTGGCCATCATCACACAGCTTTAGCGTGTTCACAGCCCCTGACAGCGCAGCGCGCTCGGTCAACTGGTCGGCAAATGCCCACGCCTGCTGTTTAAAAGGCAGCGTAATGTTCGCACCCGCCCCGCCGTCGTGGAAAAAAGTGCGGAGAGTCTCAGGAAAAGCATCAACAGGCGCATCAATACGATCATACTGAAGAGAGATTCCTGTCTGTCGCGCAAACGCCTGATGAATGTGCGGCGATTTGCTGTGACTAATGGGATGACCGAAAACTGCAAAATTTGCCATATATTAACCCTGGCGTATCAAATTGCCGCTGATGACATCGCGAATCTCAGAAGGATTGAGCCTTCCTCCTGTCTTTCCATTCAATACGGGAAACGCGGTGCCAAACTGCAATTTGACCTCTTCGACTGAACGGCACGGTGGCTGACCGGAAAGATTAGCGCTGGTCGATACCAAAGGTTTTCCAAACGCCCGGCACAGCGCCTGAACATCCGGATGATCGCTAACGCGGATGGCCAGCGAATCAAATTGCCCGGTTAACCAGCGCGGGGTAACCGGAGAAGCAGGCACGACAAAGGTGACCGGGCCTGGCCAACAGGCAAACATACGTTCACGCTGCTCCGTGGTTAAGGCCTCATCTGATACGTAAGGTTTAAGCTGATCATAGTCGGCAGCTATCAGGATCAAGCCTTTCTCTACTGGCCGTTTTTTTAATGCCAGCAGTGCCATGACCGCAGATTCATTATCGGGATCACAGCCTAAGCCGAATACCGCTTCGGTGGGATAGGCAATCACAGCATGCTGGTTAAGATGGCTTACACAATCCTGCAATGAGCCGGCAACGGGTTGATTTAACATGGTTATGTCTTATGTCTCTTGAATAATAGCTTTGCCACAACTTTTACTGGCGCAGAAAAGCCGGATGCCCTGCGCCGTCTTTTTCTCGACTAAAAGCGGAAATTCACAATGCGGACAGCGCCCCGCCACTGGCGTCAGGTTCACGGCAAACTGACAGGCTGGATAGCGTTCGCAGGCATGAAACGTTTTACCAAAACGCGAGCGGCGTTGTACCAGCTTACCCTGCTGACACTGCGGACAGTCGATCGTGGTTTCATCCGGTTTATCGATGGTTTCGGTGTAATCACACGCAGGATAGTCGCTACAGCCAATAAACATGCCAAATCGGCCCTGGCGTAATACTTTATCCGCCCCGCATTGTGGGCAAACGTGGCCTTCCAGAACTTTGACAACATGCCCATCACCCTGGTTTCCCAAAGGCTTGATATAGTCACAGGCAGGGTAATTTGCACAGCCCAAAAATGGGCCATGCTTTCCTGAACGTATAACAAGTTCTGCCCCGCATGCGGGGCAGGGATCCTGTTTACGCACAGTAAAGAGTGCGGTTTTACTCATAACAGTCATGCATTAGTAAAAATTTAATGCAGCATACCTTCGTTGACGTCGAATAGCAGTTCTTCCATCTGCTGATACGCGTTTTCACATCCAGGGATGTTAAACAGCACCATCAGCACCACCCATTTAAGATCCTCAAGATCGAAATCCAGCGTATCAAGCGCCATGACACGTTCAATGACCATTTCTCGTGTTTCCAGACTCAGTACCTGGATTTGCTCCAGGAACAGCAGGAAACCGCGGCTTTCGGCATCTAAACGCTTGCTCTCTTCATCGGTATAGATGCGCATAGAGAGCGGATCATTTGCCAGCAAAATTGGTGCGACCAGTCCTTCCTGATAGTCCGCCAATTTCTCTAACCAGTTCAACGCATTATAAATATCTTCGCGGTGGAAACCGGCATCCGTCAAGTCATCTGTCAATCTGTCCTGATCAACACCCATTTCTGTTTCGTTGTGGATATAGGTCTCAAACAAGTACATGAGTACGTCGAACATGGCATGCCCTCCTCAATCGGACATAGCCGCCGGGTACAGCTGCGATCCATCCTGCTAACTCCAGTTCCAGCAATTGAGCTGTAATAACTGGCACAGGTTGGCCGGCACGTTCAGCGACAACGTCAACAGGTGTAACCTCATCACCTACGTTAGCCAACAGCTCGGCAAATGGCAATGGAGCATCGTCACTGGCATCAGAATAAATTTCATCTGACGGGTTAACAGGTAACCAGTTAAGCATAGCGCGTAAATCTTCGACAATGTTATTAGGATGTGCCACCAACATGGCACCTTGTTGGATCAGCCAGTTTGTCCCCTCACTGCCGCTGTTACCCAGCGCACCCGGTAAGGCATAAACATTGCGATTCTGCTCTAATGCATAACGGGCTGTGACTAATGAACCACTTTTTAATGACGCTTCAATGACGAGAACACCCTGACTTAACCCACTGATAATACGGTTTCTGCGCGGAAACTGATGCGCAAGTGGCGCGGCAGTAAGCGGAAACTCCGAGATTACGGCGCCTCCCTGCATAACAATCTCCTGCGCCAGCGCAGTGTGTTTTTTGGGATACAGATGGGCCAGTCCACTCCCCAGTACGGCCACGGTTTTACCCTGCACATTTAATGCGGCACGGTGTGCCACGCCATCAATCCCGATAGCCAGCCCACTGGTTATGGTCAAACCGCTCAATGCCAGTTGTTGGGTGAACCAGTCGCACCAGTAACGGCCTGAGGGCGAACACAGACGGCTGCCTACCACCGCCAGTTGAGGTGAAGATAATACGGTTGGATCACCGTTTACATATAAGAGCGGAGGGAAACAGGCCGTTTCAAGGAGTTGAGCGGGGTAATGCGCATCCAGCGCCGTAATCAGGTGATGCGTTGAACACTGTGCCAGCCAAGTGTTAACGGTTGCCAGCCAGTCCGTGGTTTTCTGATGGGCATAATGATGTTGCGCTGTCTCGAAGCCCTTTTGGCTTAATATCACATCAATATCCTGACCTGCGCACAGTTGCTGCGCCGCGTTCAGCCAGCGTCGGCCCGTCAGGCCGGGTATCGCGGCCAGCCGCAGTAATCGCGCCCTTTTTTCCATCGTCACGGCCTCCTGATAACCGTCGCATCCCTCCGCAGAATGCTGTCAATCAGGTACTAAAAAGTCTACAATATGAGGCAGTAATCTTTTCCTTTTAGAATATAGATCTGGATATTTATGTCAGTTTTACAGGTGTTACATTTTCCTGACGAGCGCCTGCGCAAGATCGCCGCGCCAGTCAAAGAAGTTAACGCAGAAGTTCAGCGTATCGTTGATGATATGTTCGAAACCATGTATTCCGAAGAAGGTATCGGCCTTGCCGCTACGCAGGTGGATATTCATCAGCGCATCATTGTGATTGATGTCTCTGAGAACCGGGACGAGCGACTGGTATTGATCAATCCCGAGCTTCTGGAAAAAAGTGGTGAAACAGGTATCGAAGAAGGTTGCCTGTCCATTCCTGAGCAACGCGCCTTTGTGCCTCGTGCAGAGCGGGTAAAAGTGCGAGCGTTAGATCGCGAAGGTAAGCCGTTTGAACTGGAAACCGGTGACCTGCTGGCTATCTGTATTCAGCATGAAATTGATCATCTGGATGGCAAACTGTTTATCGATTATCTGTCGCCTTTAAAGCGTCAGCGAATCAAGACAAAGTTAGAAAAACTGGCGCGGCAAAACGCCCAGGCCTCTTGAGATCTGAAAAAGGGATAAACGTGTCTGCCCCGCTTAATATAATCTTTGCTGGCACACCAGACTTCGCGGCGCGTCACCTTGACGCGTTGCTCGCATCTGAGCATAAGGTCGTTGGCGTTTTTACCCAACCAGACCGCCCTGCCGGGCGCGGCAATAAGTTGACCGCGAGCCCGGTAAAAGCGCTGGCTCTTGCCCACGACATTCCGGTTTTTCAGCCCAAATCGTTGCGCCCTGCGGAAAACCAACAGTTGGTTGCCGATTTGCAGGCCGATGTCATGGTCGTGGTGGCTTATGGCCTTATCCTGCCGAAAGCCGTGCTAGAGATGCCACGTCTGGGCTGCATCAACGTACATGGTTCGTTGCTGCCACGCTGGCGCGGCGCGGCGCCTATTCAGCGCGCGCTTTGGGCAGGTGATCAGGAAACCGGTGTCACCATCATGCAAATGGATGTCGGGCTGGATACCGGTGATATGCTGGTAAAACTGGCCTGCCCTATTACTGCTGAAGACACCAGTGCTTCATTATACGACAAGCTGGCCAGCCTCGGACCAGAAGGGCTACTGACAACCTTGTCGCAATTGCGTGAGGGCAACGCCCAGCCGGTGAAACAGGATGAAACCCTGGCAAATTATGCTGAGAAGCTCAGCAAAGAGGAAGCACGTCTTGACTGGCAGTTGCCCGCGGAACAGCTTGAACGCTGCATTCGCGCCTTTAATCCCTGGCCGGTTAGCTTTTTTATGGTAAATGATCAGCCAGTAAAAGTATGGCAAGCCGGTGTTTTACCTCATGTCAATAAACGACCAGGCGAGATCGTTAAGGCTGACAAACAGGGCATTCACATTGTCACCGCCGACGGCGTACTCAATTTACTTCAGTTGCAACCCGCCGGTAAAAAACCGATGTCGGCACAGGATCTGCTCAACTCGCGCCGGGAATGGTTTGAACCTGGCTCTCTTCTGGACTGACATTCAGGCCCGGTAAATCCGGGCCTTTTGTTTGATGGCACTATCTTATGACTAAATCATCCAACCTTCGTAGCCTGTCTGCACAACTGATTGAACGTGTTGTCGATAAGGGCGAGTCACTCAATACTGTGCTGCCTGCCGCACAGAAAAAAGTCGCCGATAAAGACGCCGCTCTGGTGCAAGAGATCTGCTTTGGTGTGTTACGAACGTTACCGCAGTTGGAAGCGCTTATCGGGAAATTGATGGAGCGCCCTCTGACCGGCAAACAGCGTACGCTGCATTTTCTGATCATGGTGGGCCTGTACCAGTTACTCTACACGCGCGTCCCGGCACATGCGGCATTAGCCGAGACCGTTGCTGGTGCTGAAGTGCTGAAACGTGCCAATCTGAAAGGATTGATCAACGGTGTGTTACGTCAGTTCCAGCGCCGTCAGGAGGAACTCCTTGCCAGCATCCAGGAAGGTCCACAGCGCCATCTTCATCCCGGATGGCTACTGAACCGACTGCAGCTTGCCTGGCCAGATCGCTGGCAACAGATTGTTGACGCGAATAACCAACGCCCACCGATGTGGCTGCGGGTTAACCGTCAGCACCATACCCGTGACAGTTGGCTTGCTCTGCTGACCGCCAGTGAAAGAGAGGCGATGACCGCAGAGGATGTGCCGGAAGCATTACGCCTGGCCTCGCCAGCGCCGGTTCACCAGTTACCCGGTTTCGACCAGGGCTGGGTTACGGTGCAGGATCTCTCAGCACAGCGCTGTGCGCTTCTGCTTGCGCCTAAAAATGGCGAACATATTCTCGATCTGTGTGCAGCGCCAGGCGGCAAAACGACGCATATTTTAGAAATAGCCCCTGACGCGCAGGTCCTCGCTGTGGATGTGGACGCACAACGACTGAAGCGCGTAACCGAAAACCTGACACGGCTGGGAATGACCGCCGAGGTCAAACAAGGTGATGGCCGTACTCCGCAGCAATGGTGTGACCAACGGCAGTTTGATCGTATCCTGCTGGATGCGCCCTGCTCAGCCACAGGCGTGATTCGCCGCCATCCGGATATCAAATGGTTACGCCGCGATCGCGATATCAGCGAACTGGCCGCTTTGCAGCGTGACATTCTGGAGGCCACCTGGACGCTTCTTAAAGCGGGCGGTACGATGATCTACGCGACCTGCTCTGTCCTACCGGAAGAGAACCATGAGCAAATCAGCGGTTTCTTACAGCGACATGCGGATGCACAGGCTATCTCCCTTTCAGGCGCGCCCGAAACGGGCTGGCAGGTGTTCCCTGACGCTGAAGGCGGAGACGGATTTTTCTACGCTAAGCTGATTAAAGACGCTAACGCATAATGAAAAGGCTTTGAAAAGCGATGAAAATCATCATTCTTGGTGCTGGCCAGGTTGGAGGCACACTGGCCGAAAATCTGGTTGGCGAAAACAACGATATAACAGTTGTTGATACAGATTCAGCACGTTTACGTCAGTTACAGGATAAATTTGATTTACGTGTTGTGCAGGGTCATGGTTCCCACCCACGGGTTCTCCGTGAGGCGGGCGCGGAAGACGCCGATATGCTGGTCGCCGTTACCAGCTCTGACGAAACCAACATGATAGCCTGTCAAATCGCGTATTCGCTCTTCAACACGCCAAATCGTATCGCCCGCATACGTGCGGCTGACTATCTGCGCGATGCGGATAAGCTTTTTATTCCCGAAGCAGTGCCTATCGACCATCTGATTTCGCCTGAGCAACTGGTTATCGACAATATTTACCGCCTGATTCAATATCCGGGCGCGTTGCAGGTAGTTAATTTTGCTGAAGGCAAAGTGAGCCTCGCAGTCGTGAAAGCCTATTACGGTGGCCCCCTGGTGGGCAATCCATTGTCGATCCTGCGCGATCACATGCCCCATATCGATACGCGCGTAGCGGCGATTTTTCGTCAGGACCGCCCTATCCGGCCACAGGGCTCCACCATTATCGAAGCCGGTGATGAAGTTTTCTTCATTGCCGCCAGCCAGCATATTCGTGCGGTAATGAGTGAAATGCAGCGCCTGGAAAAGCCTTATAAACGCATCATGTTAGTAGGCGGCGGCAACATTGGCTTTGGCCTGGCGCAAAAGCTCGAGAAAAACTACAGCGTGAAACTTATTGAGCGCAATCCCCAGCGCGCGGCCGAACTGGCTGAACAGTTGCACGACACGGTGGTCTTTTACGGTGATGCCTCCGATCAGGAACTACTGGCGGAAGAGCATATTGAGCAGGTGGATTTGTTTATCGCCGTCACCAATGATGACGAAGCCAATATCATGTCTGCCATGCTGGCCAAAAAAATGGGTGCCAAGAAAGTTATGGTGCTGATTCAACGCCGTGCTTATGTCGATCTGGTCCAGGGCAGCGTCATTGATATCGCCATTTCGCCCCAGCAGGCGACCATCTCGGCCTTACTGGGACATGTGCGCAAAGCCGATATTGTGGGTGTCTCGTCATTACGTCGAGGCATTGCTGAAGCCATCGAAGCCATCGCGCATGGCGACGAAACCACATCGCGCGTGGTGGGACGGTCAGTTGATGATATCAAGCTGCCACCAGGCACACTGATTGGTGCTGTGGTGCGCGGCGACGATGTGATGATAGCGAATGACAATCTGCGTATTGAACAGGGCGATCACGTTGTGATGTTTTTAACCGATAAAAAGTTTGTGCCGGACGTCGAGCGCCTGTTCCAGCCCAGTCCGTTTTTCCTATAACACATAAAAAGCCAGCACTGACATGTCAGTTGCTTATTGTCTGTGGTTAATGGCAAATATTGTGAGCTTTGTTAAACTTTATGGCATTGGCTAAGGCAAGGAGAGAAGTATGAGTTTATTCAAAGAGTTTCGTGATTTTGCGATGCGCGGCAACGTGGTTGATCTGGCCGTCGGTGTGATTATCGGTGCGGCATTCGGTAAGATTGTTTCATCACTGGTCGCGAACATCATTATGCCACCGCTGGGCTTGCTGATTGGCGGCGTTGATTTCAAATCGTTTAGCTGGGTGCTTAAACCTGCCGTCGGCAACACACCGGCTGTCGTTATGGAATATGGTATTTTCCTGCAAACCGTATTTGATTTCATCATTGTTGCTTTTGCTATCTTTATGGCGATTAAGCTGATGAACAAACTGTATAAGAAGAAAGAAGTAGAAAAACCGGCACCTAAGCCTACAAATGAAGAACTGCTTCTGACAGAAATCCGCGATTTACTCAAACAACAGAATACGAAAATCTAAAATAAAAAGCCGCTCTGAAGCGGCTTTTTTGTGTCTGTAAAGCAGAAGGCCAGTGATAAACGGCTTGCTTATCACTGGCCTCCCAGCCTTTCCCATGTTTTTCTTTACGCCGGTAACTGCCTTTGCCTTTTTGTTTTTCTTCAACACGTTGCCTGAACAGCGGGTCGTGTAACAATGCCTGTAAGGCGTTATCCTGTATTTGTCCTTTCGTATGACGGTATCTGGACATAACTTCTCCGGTTGAGTAATGGAATAATGCGGTGAAAAGATTAAGCAAACTCATTATACGCGCACAACAGCGACAAAAAATACACCTTAATCGGGCACGAGTTTGGTCTTAATCGCACGACCATATTCCCCCTCAAGAAAATCAGTGCGCATACCGGCCTGGCTCAGCCTTATCTTCAGTTGCCGTAATCGTTGTGTCTGGATCAGCGCCTCTGGATCGTCAGGATCTAAATGCTGTAAAAGATCGCTGACCTGAAGTGCTTCGCGGCGCAGCTCAAGTTCGGGGGGAAGAAAACCTGCATTTTTTAACAGTCGGTATCCTGCTCGTAGTTCAGGTGGAACCTGACTGTCGTCTTCGAGATTCAGCGGTGCGCCTTCGCCCGGCAGATCACTCAGCTCACCTTTCTCCTGCGCGGCTTTAATATGCTGTTCTGCAAGCTGATCAATTAACCACATTGTTCACCTCCTTCATAACACCACAAGCGTAGCAGACGCAAAATGACAGGCAATAAAAAACCCGCCGAAGCGGGTTTTTCACGTTGCAACAGATTACTCTGCTGCAGCTTCTGCTTGAGCTTCTGGACGATCAACCAGCTCGATGTATGCCATCGGAGCGTTGTCACCAGCGCGGAAGCCACACTTCAGAATGCGAGTGTAACCACCTGCACGGCTCGCGAAACGCGGGCCTAACTCATTAAACAGTTTTGCCACGATCTCGTTATCACGAGTACGGGCGAATGCCAGACGACGATTAGCTACGTTGTCGGTCTTGGCAAGAGTAATCAGCGGCTCAACTACGCGGCGCAACTCTTTGGCTTTCGGCAGAGTCGTCTTGATGATCTCGTGACGAACCAGAGAGCCAGCCATGTTGCGGAACATAGCCTGACGATGGCTGCTGTTGCGGTTCAGTTGACGACCACTCTTACGATGGCGCATGACCTTATCCTTCTCAGTGAAACCTTAACCTGTGATCGGGTTATTCATCAGCAATGCTTGCCGGTGGCCAGTTTTCCAGGCGCATGCCCAGAGACAGACCACGTGAGGCCAGCACATCTTTAATCTCGGTAAGAGATTTTTTACCAAGGTTAGGCGTTTTAAGCAGCTCAACCTCAGTACGCTGTACCAGATCACCGATGTAGTGGATAGCTTCTGCCTTAAGGCAGTTAGCAGAGCGGACAGTCAATTCCAGATCGTCAACAGGGCGCAGCAGGATCGGATCGAATTCTGGTTTCTCTTCTTTCACTTCCGGCTGACGTACATCACGTAAGTCAACGAAAGCTTCCAGTTGTTCTGCCAGGATGGTCGCCGCACGACGAATCGCCTCTTCAGGATCGATTGTGCCGTTGGTTTCCATTTCGATGACCAGCTTGTCCAGGTCGGTGCGCTGCTCTACACGCGCTGCTTCAACATTGTAGGCGATACGGTCTACAGGGCTGTAGCAAGCGTCGACCAGCAGACGGCCGATTGGGCGCTCATCTTCTTCCGAATGAATTCGGGCAGAAGCCGGCACATAACCACGACCACGCTGAACTTTGATACGCATGCTAATAGATGCGTTGTCATCGGTCAGATGGCAGATCACATGCTGCGGCTTGACGATTTCGACATCACCATCATGGGTAATGTCGGCTGCAGTCACAGGGCCAATGCCAGATTTATTCAAGGTAAGAATAACTTCATCTTTGCCCTGAACTCTTACCGCCAAACCTTTAAGGTTGAGCAGGATTTCCAGGATATCTTCCTGTACACCCTCTTTGGTGCTGTACTCATGCAGTACACCATCAATTTCAACCTCGGTCACCGCGCAACCCGGCATTGATGAAAGCAGAATACGGCGCAGCGCGTTACCAAGAGTATGGCCAAAGCCACGCTCTAAAGGCTCAAGGGTCACCTTGGCGTGCGTCGAACTCACTTGCTCGATATCTACCAGGCGCGGTTTTAGAAACTCTGTCACAGAACCCTGCATTGTGTCCTCTCTTTGGTACTAAGCTTTACTTAGAGTAAAGCTCGACGATCAGGTGTTCGTTAATGTCCGCAGACAGATCAGTACGTTCAGGAATACGTTTGAACACACCTTCCATCTTAGCTGCATCAACTTCCAGCCAGGTTGGCTTTTCACGCTGCTCAGCCAGCTCCAGAGCGGCCTTCACGCGAGATTGCTTTTTGGCTTTCTCACGGATGCTAACGACATCATTCGGAGATACCTGATAAGAAGCGATGTTAACAACGCGACCATTTACCAGAACAGACTTATGGCTGACCAGCTGACGTGCTTCCGCACGCGTGGCACCAAAGCCCATACGATAAACGACGTTGTCCAGACGGCCTTCCAGCAGAGCCAACAGGTTTGCACCGGTGTTGCCTTTCAGACGTGCTGCTTCTTTGTAATAGTTACGGAACTGACGCTCAAGCACACCGTAGATACGACGAACTTTTTGCTTTTCACGTAACTGACCGCCGTAGTCAGACAGACGTGGCTTGCGCGCACCGTGCTGACCAGGGGCTTGTTCAATCTTACACTTGGAATCAATCGCGCGAACGCCAGACTTAAGGAATAAGTCAGTGCCCTCACGACGGCTCAGCTTGAGCTTAGGACCCAAATATCTTGCCATTTTCTTTCTCCAACTAACCTAAAAAACGGACGTTATACGCGACGTTTTTTCGGCGGACGACAACCGTTGTGAGGGATCGGAGTCACATCAGTAATGTTCGTGATGCGGAAACCAGCGGCGTTCAAAGCACGAATCGTTGATTCGCGGCCTGGACCCGGACCCTTAACCATAACTTCCAGGTTCTTAATACCGTAATCTTTTACAGCTTCTGCACAGCGCTCTGCAGCGACCTGAGCAGCAAACGGCGTAGATTTACGTGAACCGCGGAAACCGGAACCACCGGCGGTTGCCCAACCCAGTGCGTTACCCTGACGATCAGTAATGGTAACGATGGTGTTGTTAAAAGACGCATGGACATGAGCCACGCCATCTGAGACTTGTTTTCTTACACGCTTACGTGCACGAACTGGTGCCTTTGCCATTATTTACTCACCCCGATTATTTCTTGATCGGTTTACGCGGACCCTTACGGGTACGTGCGTTGGTCTTGGTGCGCTGACCGCGAACCGGAAGACCACGACGATGGCGCAAACCACGGTAGCAACCAAGGTCCATCAGACGCTTGATGCTCAGGGTGATTTCACGGCGCAGATCACCTTCAACAACGAATTTAGCAACTGCATCACGCAGCTGATCAATTTGTTCTTCAGACAGCTCACTGATCTTAACATTTTCAGCAATACCCGTTGAAGCGCAAATGGCTTTAGAACGAGTTTTACCAATACCGAAGATCGAAGTTAATGCGATAACGGTATGTTTCTGATCAGGAATGTTAATGCCTGCTATACGGGCCACTATGCACTCCTACTATTTAATATGTACGCACCATGCTGAAAAGCCCGTTTTCAGGATACTCAAATGGAAACGTACAGACATACAAAAGATTGGCTGGCTAATCTAGCCAGCTCAACCCGACTTTGCAAGAAAAATATGTGAAAATCAGCCTTGGCGCTGTTTATGCTTTGGCTCGGCGCTGCAGATCACACGAACGACACCGTCGCGACGAATGATTTTGCAGTTACGACATAATTTCTTGACGGAAGCACGAACTTTCATTTTTACTCTCCGTAACTTCTCAACCACCTGAATTAACGGCCATAGCCCTTCAGGTTAGCTTTCTTCAATGCAGACTCGTACTGACTTGACATCATCAGAGTTTGCACTTGAGCCATAAAGTCCATGATGACGACCACTACGATAAGCAGCGATGTACCGCCAAAGTAGAAAGGAACTTTCATCGCATCACGCATGAACTCCGGGATAAGGCAAATAAAGGTAATGTAGAGGGCACCGATTAAGGTTAACCGTGTCATTACTTTATCGATATATCTCGCCGTTTGCTCTCCCGGACGAATTCCCGGTACGAATGCACCAGACTTCTTCAGGTTATCTGCTGTTTCACGCGGGTTGAAAACCAACGCCGTGTAGAAGAAACAGAAGAAGATGATAGCAGTCGCATAGAGTAGCACATAAAGCGGCTGTCCTGGCTGCAAATACATCGAAATTGTTGTCAGCCAGTTCCAACCGGTACCGCCCCCGAACCACGATGCAATCGTTGCCGGGAACAGAATAATGCTGGAAGCGAAGATTGCCGGGATAACCCCTGCCATATTCACTTTCAACGGTAAATGTGTGCTCTGTGCAGCGTAAACGCGACGACCTTGTTGACGTTTCGCATAGTTCACCACGATGCGGCGTTGACCACGCTCAACGAAAATAACAAAGAAGGTCACTGCAAATACGAGAACTGCAACCAACAGCAACAGAAGGAAGTGCAGGTCACCTTGCCGCGCTTGCTCGATGGTATGGCCAATGGCCGGCGGAAGTCCCGCAACAATACCCGCGAAGATAATGATCGAGATACCGTTACCGATACCACGTTCAGTAATCTGTTCGCCCAGCCACATCAGGAACATTGTCCCGGTAACCAGACTTACAACAGCGGTAAAATAGAATGCAAAGCCTGGATTCATTACCAGGCCTTGCATACCAGGCATATTCGGCAAACCGGTAGCAATACCGATCGACTGGAATATGGCCAATACCAACGTACCGTAACGGGTGTACTGACTAATCTTACGACGGCCAGCCTCCCCTTCTTTCTTGATTTCTGCTAAGGCAGGATGAACCACCGTTAACAGCTGGATAATAATAGATGCCGAAATATACGGCATGATACCCAGAGCAAAAATAGAAGCACGGCTGAGAGCACCACCAGAGAACATGTTAAACATTTCAATGATGGTGCCACGCTGTTGCTCAAGCAGTTTGGCAAGTACAGTGGCATCAATACCAGGGATTGGAATGAAAGAGCCAATGCGGAAGACAATCAGTGCACCGATAACAAACAGCAGTCTGCGTTTCAGTTCACCAAAGCCACCTTTGGCACTTTGAAAATCTAATCCCGGTTGTTTAGCCATCTGCTACTTATTCCTCGATTTTACCGCCAGCAGCTTCGATTGCAGCACGAGCACCTTTGGTGACACGCAGGCCGCGAACCGTTACCGGTGCAGAAACTTCACCAGACAGAATGACTTTAACGAACTCAATCTGGACACCGACAATGTTGGCTGCTTTCAGCGCGTTCAGGTCGACGATACCGCCTTCAACTTTCGCCAGATCAGACAGACGAATCTCTGTGGTGATCATTGCTTTGCGAGAGGTGAAACCGAACTTCGGCAGACGACGGTACAGAGGCATCTGACCACCTTCGAAACCGCGACGTACGCCACCGCCAGAACGTGAGTTCTGACCTTTGTGACCACGACCACCGGTTTTTCCGAGGCCAGAACCGATACCACGACCCAGACGCTTGGTAGCGTGCTTAGACCCTTCGGCCGGAGACAGAGTATTTAAACGCATCTCTTACTCCTCCACTTTAACCATGTAGGAAACCGCGTTGACCATGCCGCGTACAGCTGGCGTGTCTTCACGCTCTACGGTATGACCAATACGACGCAGACCCAGGCCAACCAGAGTGGCTTTATGCTTAGGCAAGCGGCCGATTGAACTACGGGTTTGAGTGATTTTAATAGTCTTTGCCATCGTGATTACCCCAGAATTTCTTCAACGGATTTACCACGCTTAGCAGCGACCATTTCCGGAGACTTCATATTGCCCAGGCCGTCGATAGTTGCACGAACCACGTTAATCGGGTTAGTAGAACCATAGGCTTTTGCCAAAACGTTATGTACTCCAGCGACTTCCAGAACGGCGCGCATTGCACCACCGGCGATGATACCGGTACCTTCTGAAGCCGGCTGCATGAACACACGGGACCCAGTGTGCGCACCTTTAACAGGGTGCTGCAGGGTGCCGTTGATCAGCGCGACATTAACCATGTTGCGACGGGCTTTCTCCATCGCTTTCTGGATCGCTGCTGGAACTTCACGCGCTTTACCGTAACCAAAACCAACGCGGCCGTTACCATCACCCACTACAGTCAGTGCGGTGAAGGAGAAAATACGACCACCTTTTACAGTTTTAGATACACGGTTTACCGCGATCAGTTTTTCCTGCAGTTCGCCAGCTTGTTTCTCGATGTGTGCCATCTTAGACCTCTACCTTAGAACTGAAGGCCAGCTTCACGGGCAGCATCTGCCAGTGCCTGGACGCGACCATGATATTGGAAACCGGAACGGTCGAAAGAAACACCAGTGATGCCTTTTTCGATTGCGCGTTCTGCAATAGCTTTACCTACAGCAGCTGCGGCTTCTTTATTACCGGTATACTTCAGTTGTTCAGTGATAGCTTTTTCTACAGTAGAAGCAGCAACCAGAACTTCGGAACCGTTCGGGGCGATTACCTGTGCGTAAATGTGACGCGGGGTACGATGTACCACCAGGCGAGTAGCACCCAGCTCTTTGAGCTTGCGACGTGCACGGGTCGCACGACGGATACGAGCAGATTTCTTATCCATAGTGTTACCTTACTTCTTCTTAGCCTCTTTGGTACGCACGACTTCGTCGGCGTAACGGACACCCTTGCCTTTATAAGGCTCAGGACGACGGTAGGCGCGCAAGTCAGCTGCAACCTGGCCGATCACCTGCTTATCAGCGCCTTTCAGCACGATTTCAGTCTGAGTCGGACACTCTGCAGTGATACCCGCGGGCAGCTGGTGATCAACTGGATGAGAAAAGCCCAGAGACAGGTTAACTACGTTGCCTTTAACGGCAGCACGATAACCAACACCAACCAGCTGCAGCTTCTTAGTGAAGCCTTCGGTAACACCGATAACCATTGCGTTCAGCAGCGCGCGAGAAGTACCCGCCTGCGCCCAGCCGTCAACATAACCTTCGCGCGGAGCGAAAGTCAGAGTGTTGTCAGCATGCTTAACTTCAACAGCATCATTGATAGTACGAGTCAGCTCGCCGTTTTTACCTTTAATCGAAATTACCTGACCGTTGAGTTTTACCTCTACGCCGGCAGGAACAACGACAGGTGCTTTAGCAACACGAGACATAGTATCCTCCGATTACGCTACGTAGCAGATAATTTCGCCACCAAGACCAGCCTGGCGCGCTGCACGATCAGTCATAACACCTTTCGATGTAGAAATGACAGCGATACCCATACCAGCCATTACCTTTGGCAGCTCATCTTTTTTCTTATAGATGCGCAGGCCGGGACGGCTTACTCGCTGAATGCTTTCTACAACCGCTTTACCCTGGAAATACTTAAGAGTCAGTTCCAGTTCCAGCTTGGTGTCGCCTTCGATTTTAAAATCTTCAATAAAGCCTTCTTCCTTCAGCACGTTGGCAATTGCCAATTTCAGCTTGGAGGAGGGCATGGTGACCGCAACTTTGTTCGCGGCCTGACCGTTACGGATACGGGTCAGCATATCCGCGATCGGATCTTGCATGCTCATCTGTGTTACTCCCGTGATTCAATTGGTGACAATTACCAGCTAGCCTTTTTCAGACCCGGGATTTCACCGCGCATTGCGGCTTCACGGACCTTGATACGGCTCAACCCAAACTTCCGCAGGAAACCGTGCGGACGACCTGTTTGACGGCAGCGGTTACGCTGACGTGAAGGGCTGGAATCACGCGGCAGACTCTGCAGCTTGAGAACGGCATCCCAACGGTCTTCGTCGGAAGCGTTCACATCAGAAATGATCGCTTTCAGTTCAGCGCGTTTTGCGAAGAATTTGTCTGCTAATTTCACACGCTTAACTTCGCGTGCTTTCATAGATTGCTTAGCCATTAAGTAACCCTACCTTACTTACGGAACGGGAAGTCAAAGGCAGCCAGCAGAGCACGGCCTTCATCATCAGATTTCGCAGTAGTGGTAATGGTAATATCCAAACCACGAACGCGATCGACTTTGTCGTAGTCGATTTCTGGGAAGATGATCTGCTCACGTACACCCATGCTGTAGTTGCCACGACCATCGAATGACTTAGCGGACAGGCCACGGAAGTCACGGATACGCGGTACAGCAATGGTGATCAGACGCTCAAAGAACTCCCACATGCGTTCGCCACGCAGAGTTACTTTACAGCCGATCGGATAGCCCTGACGGATTTTGAAGCCTGCAACTGATTTGCGTGCTTTGGTGATCAACGGTTTTTGACCGGAGATTGCTGCCAGGTCAGCTGCTGCGTTATCCAGCAGTTTCTTGTCAGCGATCGCTTCACCAACACCCATGTTCAGGGTGATCTTCTCGACCCGAGGGACTTGCATGACAGAATTGTAGCCGAACTCAGACATGAGTTTCTGGACTACCTCGTCTTTGTAGTAATCATGCAGTTTCGCCATCGTACTACTCCAAATTACTTGATAGTTTCGCTATTAGATTTGAAGAAACGGACTTTTTTACCGTCTTCGAATCTAAAGCCTACACGGTCAGCCTTACCGGTTGCCGCATTGAAGAGAGCAACGTTAGAAACCTGAATTGCAGCTTCTTTTTCAACGATGCCGCCTGGTTGGTTCAGAGCCGGAACAGGCTTCTGATGTTTCTTAACCAGGTTGATACCTTCAACGATGACCTTGCCAGAAGACAGGACGTTCTTAACTTTACCGCGCTTACCTTTATCTTTACCGGTTAACACGATAACTTCGTCGTTACGACGGATTTTAGCTGCCATTGTTCGCTCCTTAGAGTACTTCTGGTGCCAGAGAGATAATTTTCATGAACTTTTCAGTACGAAGTTCACGAGTTACCGGCCCAAAAATACGCGTACCGATAGGCTGCTCGCTGTTATTGTTTAAAATAACGCATGCATTACCATCGAAGCGAATGACAGAACCGTCCGGGCGACGAACACCCTTCCTGGTGCGCACCACTACCGCCTTCAGGACATCACCTTTTTTAACTTTACCACGTGGAATTGCTTCCTTGATGGTAACTTTAATGATGTCGCCGACGCCTGCGTAGCGACGGTGCGAGCCACCCAGAACCTTGATACACATTACGCGACGTGCACCGGAGTTGTCGGCGACGTTCAGCATAGTCTGTTCTTGGATCATTTCAGTGCTCCGCTAATGTCAACTACTACTTCGGGACCTAGACCTCAGGTCGATTGAAAGCCCCATAATTGAGGGCGCGGCATTATAACACCGGTTCTCGCAGATGGGTAGAAAAAATGAACGGCTCTTTCGAGCCGTTCATTAGATTTTTAAAGAGGGCAAATTCTATTACAGAATTGCTTTCTCTACAACGCGAACCAGTGTCCAGGACTTAGTCTTAGACAGTGGACGGCATTCGCGGATTTCTACCACGTCGCCGATTCCACATTCGTTGTTCTCGTCATGGATGTGCAGCTTAGTCGTACGCTTAATGAATTTTCCATAGATTGGATGCTTCACGAAACGCTCGATAGCAACAACAGCAGATTTCTGCATTTTGTCACTAACAACACGACCCTGCAGAGTACGGATTTTATCGGTCATTACGAACCCGCCTTCTCAGTCAGTAAAGTCTTAACGCGTGCAACATCACGGCGAACCTGCTTCAGCAGATGAGACTGCTGCAGTTGGCCAGATGCTGCCTGCATGCGCAGGTTAAATTGCTCACGCAGCAGATTAAGCAGCTCAGTGTTCAGCTCTTCAACGCTTTTTTCACGCAGCTCTGTTGCTTTCATTACATCACCGTCTTAGTTACAAAGGTGGTTTTGATAGGCAGTTTTGCTGCTGCCAGCTTGAATGCTTCACGGGCCAGCTCTTCTGGTACGCCGTCCATTTCATACAGGACTTTACCAGGCTGGATCAGGGCAACCCAATACTCAACGTTACCCTTACCTTTACCCATACGCACTTCCAGCGGCTTCTCGGTGATCGGTTTGTCCGGGAATACACGGATCCAGATCTTACCTTGACGCTTAACTGCACGGGTCATAGCACGACGTGCTGCTTCGATCTGACGGGCAGTCAGACGACCACGGCCAACAGCTTTCAGACCGAAAGTCCCGAAGCTAACATCCGTACCCTGCGCCAGACCGCGGTTGCGGCCTTTGTGCACTTTACGGAATTTCGTACGCTTTGGTTGTAACATAGCGACTCTCCTTACTTACGGCCTTTACGCTGCTGCTTTTTAGGTTGAGCAGCCGGTTCCGGTTGTTCAACAGCAGCCATACCACCCAGGATCTCGCCTTTGAAGATCCATACCTTAACGCCGATTACACCATAAGTGGTGTGCGCTTCAGAGGTGTTGTAGTCAATGTCAGCACGCAGAGTGTGCAACGGCACGCGACCTTCACGGTACCATTCGGTACGTGCGATCTCGGCGCCGCCCAGACGGCCGCTAACTTCAACTTTGATACCCTTCGCGCCCAGACGCATGGCGTTCTGAACCGCACGCTTCATAGCACGACGGAACATCACACGACGCTCCAGCTGTGAAGTGATGCTGTCAGCAACCAGTTTTGCGTCCAGTTCCGGTTTACGGACTTCGGCGATATTGATCTGTGCAGGAACGCCAGCGATTTTCGCGACGACCGTGCGCAGTTTTTCTACGTCTTCACCTTTCTTACCGATCACGATGCCAGGACGAGCGGTGTGAATGGTCACACGGATGCTCTTAGCTGGACGCTCGATAACGATACGAGATACAGACGCCTTAGCCAGTTCCTTAGTCAGGTACTGACGTACTTTAAAGTCGCTGTCCAGGTTGTCAGCGAATTCTTTGGTGTTCGCAAACCAGGTAGAGTTCCATGGTTTTACAATACCCAGGCGAATACCATTAGGATGTACTTTCTGACCCATTGCTAGTCTCCAGAGTCTCAGCGATCGGACACAACCACAGTAATGTGGCTGGTGCGCTTCAGGATGCGATCTGCACGACCTTTTGCACGCGGCATAATGCGCTTCATGCTTGGGCCTTCGTCGACGAAAATTTTCGCGACTTTCAGATCGTCGATATCAGCGCCATCGTTGTGTTCAGCGTTAGCAATGGCAGATTCCAGAACTTTCTTGACCAGTACAGCCGCTTTCTTGTTGGTGTAGGTCAAAATGTCCAGTGCCTGCGACACTTTCTTACCGCGGATCAGGTCAGCAACAAGGCGAACCTTCTGAGCAGAAGAACGAGCGTGGCGATGTTGAGCTAAAGTTTCCATCTCTTCCTCCTACTTATTTCTTCTTGGCTTTTTTATCAGCCGCGTGACCGCGATAAGTACGTGTCGGCGCGAATTCACCCAGTTTGTGACCAACCATTTCGTCGGAAACAAAGACAGGAACGTGCTGACGACCATTATGGACAGCGATGGTCAAACCGATCATGTTAGGAAAGATCGTTGAACGACGGGACCAAGTGCGCAAAGGCTTCTTGTCACCGCTTTCCACCGCTTTCTCTACCTTCTTCAGCAAGTGCAGGTCAATAAAAGGACCTTTCTTGAGAGAACGTGGCATGGCTTATCCTCTAATATTATTTGCTACGGCGACGTACGATAAATTTATCGGTACGCTTGTTGCTACGGGTCTTCTTACCTTTGGTCTGAACGCCCCACGGAGTTACCGGGTGCTTACCAAAGTTACGACCTTCACCACCACCGTGCGGGTGATCTACTGGGTTCATCGCGGTACCACGAACGGTCGGACGAACACCACGCCAACGGGTTGCACCAGCTTTACCCAGAACGCGCAGCATATGCTCAGCGTTACCGACTTCGCCCAGTGTAGCGCGGCAGTCAGCTTCGACTTTACGCATTTCACCTGAACGCAGACGCAGGGTAACGTAGGAACCTTCACGCGCAACGATCTGCACGTAAGCACCGGCTGAGCGAGCAATCTGACCGCCTTTGCCTGGTTTCATTTCTACGTTGTGAACGGTAGAACCCACCGGGATGTTACGCATCGGCAGTGTGTTACCTGCTTTGATCGCAGCATCAACGCCAGACTGAATCTGGTCGCCGGCTTTCAGGCCCTTAGGGGCCAGGATGTAACGGCGTTCGCCGTCTTTGTACAGAACCAGTGCGATGTTCGCAGAGCGGTTCGGATCGTACTCAAGACGTTCAACGGTTGCCGGGATACCATCTTTGTTGCGTTTGAAGTCAACCAGACGGTAAGCCTGCTTATGACCACCACCGATGTGACGGGTAGTGATGCGACCGTTGTTGTTGCGGCCACCGGATTTGCTGTTTTTTTCCAGCAATGGAGCAAACGGCTTGCCCTTGTGCAACTCTGGGTTCACCACTTTAACGACGTGGCGACGACCCGGAGATGTCGGTTTACATTTAACAACTGCCATTGTCTTTCTCCTCCGACTTACTCAGCGCCGCCGACGAAGTCCAGATTCTGGCCTTCCTTCAGGGTGACGTAAGCTTTTTTCCAGTCGCTACGACGACCGATACGCTGTCCGTGACGCTTAACCTTACCTTTAACTACCAGGGTGTTAACGTCTTTAACTTCTACTTCGAACAGTTTCTCAACAGCAGCAACGATCTCTGCTTTAGTCGCGTCTTTAGCTACTTTGAGTACGATGGTGTTGGTTTTTTCCATCGCGCTAGATGCCTTTTCAGATACGTGCGGCGCGCGCAGTACTTTCAGCAGACGTTCTTCACGGATCATGCCAGCATCTCCTCAACTTGCTTAACTGCATCAGCAGTCATAACGACTTTGTCGAAGGCGATCAGGCTAACTGGGTCGATACCCGCTGCATCACGCACGTCAACCTTGTACAGGTTACGCGCAGCCAGGAACAGATTTTCATCCAGTTCGCCGGTGATGATCAGCACGTCTTCCAGCGCCATGTCTTTCAGCTTCTGTGCCAGCAACTTGGTTTTCGGTGCTTCAACAGAGAACTGCTCGACAACGATCAGACGATCTTGACGTACCAGTTCGGACAGGATGCTTTTCAGCGCGCCGCGGTACATCTTTTTGTTAACTTTTTGACTGTGGTCTTGTGGCTTAGCAGCAAAGGTCACGCCACCTGAACGCCAGATCGGGCTCTTTACAGAACCTGAACGCGCACGGCCGGTGCCTTTCTGACGCCAAGGCTTTTTGCCTGAACCGGTTACTTCAGCGCGAGTTTTCTGCGCGCGAGTACCCTGGCGGGCGCCTGATGCGTAAGCAACAACAACCTGGTGAACCAGCGCTTCGTTGAAATCACGACCGAAGGTAGTTTCGGAAACAGTCAGCGCGCTCTGCGCGTCTTTCAATACTAATTCCATTGCTATCCCCTTACGCCTTCACAGCTGGTTTAACGATCAGGTCGCTACCGGTAGCACCGGGAACTGCACCTTTAACCAGCAGCAGGTTGCGCTCAGCGTCAACACGTACTACGTCCAGGCTCTGAACAGTTACGCGCTCATTACCCAGCTGACCTGCCATTTTCTTGCCTTTGAACACTTTGCCCGGAGTCTGGTTCTGACCGATAGAACCCGGAACGCGGTGAGACAAGGAGTTACCGTGGGTTGCGTCCTGGGTACGGAAGTTCCAGCGCTTAACGGTACCTGCGAAACCTTTACCTTTAGAGGTGCCAGTTACGTCTACTTTTTTAACGTCAGCGAAAATTTCAACGCTGATGCTCTGACCTACAGAATACTCATCACCTTCAGCGGTGCGGAATTCCCACAGGCCACGGCCAGCTTCTACGCCAGCTTTAGCAAAATGACCAGCTTCAGGTTTGGTCACACGGTTTGCTTTTTTAGCACCGGTGGTAACCTGAATTGCCTGGTAACCATCGTTCTCCAGGCCTTTGACCTGAGTAACGCGGTTCGCTTCAACTTCGATTACGGTTACTGGGATAGATACGCCATCTTCAGTGAAGATGCGGGTCATACCCACTTTTTTACCGACTAAACCAATCATTGTTTCAACCTCTCAATCGCTCGATGACCTGATTAACCCAGGCTGATCTGCACGTCAACACCGGCAGCCAGGTCCAGACGCATCAGAGCATCAACGGTTTTTTCAGTTGGCTCAACGATGTCTACCAGACGCTTGTGAGTGCGAATTTCGTACTGGTCACGCGCATCTTTGTTAACGTGCGGAGAGATCAGAACGGTAAAGCGCTCTTTGCGGGTCGGCAGCGGGATCGGACCACGTACCTGCGCACCAGTGCGCTTGGCAGTCTCGACGATTTCCGCGGTTGATTGATCGATCAGACGATGATCAAACGCTTTAAGACGGATACGGATTCTTTGGTTCGACATGAGACCAAGGCTCCAAACATTTTATAGACGAAAAAAATTACTACTCGAACCCATTACGATTGATGGGAGAGTGTAATCGTTCAGCATATAACTCCACAGTTGGGAGTATTGTCAGACGGCCCAACAAACTGCCGTCTGCGATTCAGCTCGAATCGCACCTGCCAATATCGGCAGGCCCGCGCATTATACGTAGATTTGCTCAGGAAGCAACCCACGATGCACATTTGCCATAGAAAACTGTGTTTAACGCTTTTGTGCACGTCTGCACAGAAGCCCTGCAGGACGGATGTTTTCGCCCCTTTTTTTCTGGGCGCGGTTTTCCATTCTCTTTTTCTTATCCGCGACGCAGAGGACGCGTTCAGACAGACTCAGTCATCACATCAGGTTAACCGGAGGTCATCGTGTTGCTCATCATCGTTGCTGTCTCCCTGTCAGGCGGCGTGCTTGGCAGCTTTCTCGCCCTGGCCTGTCAACGTTTTCATACGTCCGCTTCACCACGTCGCTGGCTGCAGTCATTGTGGACGCCGCCTTCCCACTGTATTTACTGTCGCCGCACGATCCTGTGGCACGACAGCGTTCCGCTGATAAGCTGGCTGTGGTTGCGGGGGCACTGTCGGTTTTGTTCGCATCCGGTCGGTTTGCTGCCCGTGCTGTTTGAGCTGACAGGCGCCCTGCTCTGCCTGTTGCTGGCTTACCTGTTTTACGACAATCTCATTCATGCGCTGTTTCCGCTTCTGGCTTCCTGTTTGCTCCTCGTCCTTGCGGCCATCGACCAGCGCCACTTCCTGCTGCCAGATGTTCTCACCCACGCGCTCCTGTGGCTGGGTCTTTCACGTTTCATGTTCTTTCAGCCACTCACGGTCAGTTCGGCCATCGGTGGCGTCATGTTTGGCTATGGTTCACTTTGGTTGCTTGCCGGAATTTTTCAACAGGTTACGCGGCGGAAGGGATTAGGTTGTGGGGATATTAAACTGTTTGCCGCACTGGGCGCATGGTGTGGTTGGCAGGCCCTGCCCTTCATTGCCCTGACCGCCTGTACGACAGCCTTGATCGCTTTCGGCGCGCTGCGGATAAGGAACCGGGCGTGGTACCTGAACAGCCCGCTTCCCTTTGGCCCTTTCCTGGCCGTCGCGGGCTGGGGAGTTATCGTTAGTCAAAGCCTTACTCTTCTTTGATTTGCGCCTGCAGGTAATTCTGAATGCCCATCTTACTAATGAGATCAAGCTCGGTTTCAATCCAGTCGATATGATGCTCCTCATCTTCGAGGATGGCGATCATCATATCGCGGCTTACGTAATCATGAACTTTATCCGCATAGGCGATGGCTTCTCTCAGGTCTTTTGCGCCTTCGAGTTCAAGATTGAGATCGGACTGCAACATCTCCCCGACATCTTCTCCAATCCTGAGTCGTCCCAGATCCTGTAGATTAGGAATGCCTTCAAGAAACAGAATACGTTCGATGTATTTATCCGCATGCTTCATTTCATCTATGGACTCATGGTACTCAACGTCGTTAAGACGCATCAGTCCCCAGTTTTTGAACATCCGTGCATGTAAGAAGTACTGGTTTATTGCAACCAGTTCATTCCCCAACAATTTATTGAGATGACTTATGATTTTCGCATCGCCCTTCATTTCGCTTCCTCCGCTCATGTTTATTTGAGCGTAGATGCGGTTAAAAAGAAGTCAAAAAAACGCGATGAAAATTGTGGGTATTATCAAGTCGGTGGTGTGTGTGCGTTTACGCGATTTCTTTATATTGCGGAGCGTGCTGCATCTCTTCATCCATAATCGCGCGGGCATCCCGAATACATTTTCCACATTGCTTTCCCACGGGCACGATTTGGCGCAACTGCTGGATAGATTTGGGCTGATAACGGCGCACGACTTCACGGAGCGTTTTGTCACTGATGGCATTACACAGACAGACGTACATTTATTCATCACCCGGTCTATTTCGTGCGCACAGTGTAAATGCGAATCGTTTTTATTTCAAACCTACCTTTTGTGAGGAGAAAGCCTGCGTGATTAAATGACAGGCATAAAAAAAGAGCACCGAAGTGCTCTTTTTATTTTGCAGTGGCCACATGAGTGGCCACATCAGAGATCACAATTAAGCGATAACTTTAGCAACAACGCCCGCGCCAACGGTACGGCCACCTTCGCGGATTGCGAAGCGCAGACCTTCGTCCATTGCGATTGGGTGAATCAGGGTAACAACCATTTTGATGTTGTCGCCTGGCATAACCATTTCAACGCCTTCTGGCAGCTCTACTGAACCGGTCACGTCAGTGGTACGGAAGTAGAACTGTGGACGGTAGCCCTTGAAGAACGGAGTATGGCGGCCACCTTCGTCTTTAGACAGAACGTAAACTTCTGACTCGAACTTGGTGTGTGGCTTGATGGTGCCTGGCTTCGCCAGAACCTGACCACGCTGGATGTCTTCACGCTTGATACCGCGCAGCAGAACACCACAGTTTTCGCCTGCCTGACCCTGGTCCAGCAGTTTGCGGAACATTTCAACACCGGTACAGGTTGATTTCGCCGTATCTTTGATACCCACGATTTCAACTTCGTCGCCGACTTTAACAACACCGCGCTCAACACGACCGGTTACTACAGTACCACGGCCAGAGATTGAGAATACGTCTTCGATTGGCAGCAGGAACGGCATGTCGATAGCACGAACCGGATCCGGGATGTAGTTGTCCAGGTGGTTAGCCAGCTCAACGATCTTCTCTTCCCACTCTGGGTTGCCTTCCAGCGCTTTCAGTGCTGAACCGCGAACGATTGGAGTGTCGTCGCCCGGGAAGTCGTACTGTGACAGCAGGTCACGGACTTCCATCTCAACCAGCTCCAGCAGCTCTTCGTCATCAACCATGTCACACTTGTTCAGGAACACGATGATGTAAGGAACGCCTACCTGACGACCCAGCAGGATGTGCTCACGGGTCTGCGGCATTGGGCCGTCAGTCGCAGCAACAACCAGGATCGCGCCGTCCATCTGCGCAGCACCGGTGATCATGTTTTTCACATAGTCGGCGTGGCCCGGGCAGTCAACGTGTGCATAGTGGCGAGACGGGGTTTCATACTCAACGTGTGCAGTGTTGATGGTGATACCACGTGCTTTTTCTTCAGGGGTGCTGTCGATCTGGTCGAACGCACGCGCCTGGCCGCCGTTGGTTTTAGCCAGAACGGTGGTGATTGCTGCAGTCAGGGTGGTTTTACCGTGGTCAACGTGACCGATGGTGCCCACGTTTACGTGCAGTTTGTTACGTTGAAATTGCTCTTTCGCCATGGCGATATTCCTTACGTTATGCCTTCATCACCCGGGATGAAGGCATCAGTTCAAATTTAAACCGTAGCTTATTTGCTACGAGCTTCAATAACGGCCTGCGCAACGTTGTTCGGTGCGTCGTCATACTTCAGGAACTCCATGGAGTACGAAGCACGACCTTTGGTCAGAGAGCGCAGCTGAGTTGCATATCCGAACATTTCAGACAGTGGAACTTCAGCGTGGATCTGAACGCCAGTAGCGTTAGATTCCTGCCCTTTGAGCATACCACGACGACGGCTAAGGTCACCGATTACGTCACCGGTGTTCTCTTCTGGGGTTTCAACTTCAACCTTCATGATAGGCTCAAGCAGAACAGGCTGCGCTTTCTTAAAGCCATCTTTAAAGGCAATAGACGCGGCCAGTTTAAACGCCAGTTCAGAGGAGTCAACGTCATGGTAAGAACCGAAGTGCAGACGAACACCCAGATCCACAACCGGATAACCTGCCAGTGGGCCTGATTTCAACTGCTCCTGGATACCTTTATCAACGGCTGGGATGAATTCGCCAGGAATTACACCACCTTTGATATCGTTGACAAATTCGTAACCTTTCGGGTTCGAACCTGGCTCCAGCGGGTACATGTCGATAACAACATGACCGTACTGACCACGACCACCAGACTGCTTGGCGTGTTTACCTTCGATACCGGTAACTTTAGAGCGGATAGCTTCACGGTAAGCAACCTGTGGTTTACCCACGTTCGCTTCAACGTTGAATTCACGCTTCATACGGTCAACGATGATATCGAGGTGAAGTTCACCCATACCAGCGATGATAGTCTGGTTAGACTCTTCGTCAGTCCATACGCGGAATGACGGGTCTTCTTTCGCCAGACGACCCAGAGCCAGACCCATTTTTTCCTGGTCAGCTTTGGTTTTCGGCTCAACGGCGATAGAAATTACCGGCTCAGGGAATTCCATACGCTCCAGAATGATTGGCGCGTTTGGATCACACAGGGTATCACCAGTGATAACGTCTTTCAGGCCGATCGCAGCGGCGATGTCACCTGCGCGAACTTCGCTGATTTCTTCACGTTTGTTAGCGTGCATCTGAACGATACGACCGAAACGCTCACGTGCAGATTTCACGGAGTTCAGAACGGTATCGCCTGAGTTAACCACACCAGAGTAAACGCGGAAGAACGTCAGGTTACCCACGAATGGGTCAGTTGCGATCTTAAACGCCAGAGCAGAGAACGGCTCTTCATCACTTGCGTGACGCTCAGCTGGGGTATCTTTACCATCGTCCAGCATACCGTTGATTGCCGGTACGTCGGTCGGGGCTGGCAGATACTCAACAACCGCATCCAGCATTGCCTGAACACCTTTGTTCTTAAATGCAGAACCACAGGTCACCAGGATGATTTCGTTTTTCAGCACGCGCTGACGCAGCGCTTTTTTGATCTCTTCTTCAGTCAGCTCTTCACCGCTGAAGAATTTCTCCATCAGCTCTTCAGAGGCTTCTGCTGCAGCTTCGATCAGCTTGCCGCGCCATTCTTCAGCCAGTTCTTGCAGGTTAGCTGGGATCTCTTCGTAATCGAAAGTCACGCCCGCATCCTGGTCGTTCCAGTTGATGGCTTTCATTTTGATCAGGTCAACAACGCCGGTGAAGTTTTCTTCAGCGCCGATAGCGATCTGCAGCGGAACCGGAGTCGCGCCCAGACGAGATTCGATCTGACCAACTACTTTCAGGAAGTTTGCACCCATGCGGTCCATTTTGTTAACGAACGCAATGCGTGGAACTTTATATTTGTTAGCCTGACGCCATACGGTCTCAGACTGTGGCTGAACACCACCTACAGCACAGTAAACCATTACTGCGCCATCGAGCACACGCATGGAACGTTCTACTTCGATGGTGAAGTCAACGTGTCCCGGGGTGTCGATGATGTTGATGCGGTGTGGCTCAAACTGCTTAGCCATACCTGACCAGAACGCGGTCGTTGCAGCAGACGTGATGGTAATACCACGTTCCTGCTCCTGTGCCATCCAGTCCATGGTCGCTGCGCCATCATGCACTTCACCGATTTTGTGGTTAACACCGGTGTAGAACAGGATACGCTCGGTAGTAGTGGTTTTACCGGCGTCGATGTGTGCGCTGATACCGATATTACGGTAGCGCGCAATGGGTGTTGTACGAGCCATTTTATTCCTCGGTTTTTAGGACGTTCAAAGTTAGTCGACCCCAGCGGGTTGGCTGTTTGAGCGCCCGCTGGTTTAACAACAACTACGCAGCTGTTACCAGCGGTAGTGAGCGAACGCCTTGTTGGCTTCAGCCATACGGTGAACGTCTTCACGTTTCTTAACTGCAGTACCTTTGTTTTCTGCAGCGTCAGAAAGTTCGTTCGCCAGGCGTAAAGCCATAGATTTATCACCGCGTTTACGAGCAGCTTCTACGATCCAACGCATTGCCAGGGCATTACGACGAACCGGACGGACTTCAACTGGAACCTGATAGGTTGAACCACCAACGCGACGTGACTTAACTTCAACAGTCGGACGCACGTTTTCGAGAGCAACCTCAAAAGCTTCCAGGCCATCTTTACCAGCACGTTGAGCCAGGGTCTCAAGTGCGGTATAGACGATAGATTCAGCAGTAGATTTTTTACCATCTACCATCAGGATATTTACAAATTTAGCCAGCAGCTCTGATCCGAACTTAGGATCCGGCAGAATTTTACGCTGACCAATGACGCGACGACGTGGCATGGAAATACTCCGTTGTTAATTCAGGATTGTCCAAAACTCTACGAGTTTAGTTTGACATTTAAGTTAAAACGTTTGGCCTTACTTAACGGAGAACCATTAAGCCTTTGGCTTCTTCACGCCGTACTTGGAGCGTGACTGCTTACGGTCTTTAACACCTGAGCAGTCCAGCGCGCCACGAACGGTGTGGTAACGCACACCTGGCAGGTCTTTAACACGACCGCCACGGATCAGGATCACGGAGTGTTCCTGCAGGTTGTGACCTTCACCACCGATGTAGGAGGTGACTTCAAAACCGTTAGTCAAACGCACACGGCAAACTTTACGCAGTGCTGAGTTTGGTTTTTTAGGAGTGGTGGTGTACACACGGGTACAAACGCCACGTTTCTGCGGGCAAGCTTCCAGCGCCGGCACGTTGCTCTTTGCAACTTTGCGGACGCGTGGTTTGCGAACCAGCTGGTTAACTGTTGCCATTAAATAGCTCCTGGGATTTAGCTTTTTGCTTCGTAAACACGTAATAAATCACCTCGTAGAATTACGAGGAGGCAGAATTTTAGGGCTGTGTCAAAAAGGTGTCAAGAAATAACCAGGGGGCCAACGCATTACCAGGCCATTTGTTGTTGATGTTTTACCGTTAGCGCAACGAAAAAAGTATAGTCCACAGACTGCACAACAGGGGAAATTTGCGTGCTCAGCCCCCGGGCATTCAGGTCATCTTCCAGTGCCCAGAGCTTCGCCCCTGAGGCGCGAAGCTGTTCCAGCGCCCTGCTGCCCTCAATCGCCGCCAGTACGCCATCCTGCAGCAAGAGCAGGTCATCCTCCGGCATAAGCAGTCGGGTCAGGCTTTCGATGTCGCTGTAAGTCGGTGAGTGAAATAACGTATGCAGCATTAGGTGCTCTTAAAAAGTCAAAATACGGTCATAGCCTGCGAGTTTTTGCCGCAGGGCCGACGCATCTAAAATTTCGGCATCCAGAATGCGTGGCGCATTTTCCGCTAAACCGCGCGACTGCAGCGACGCCCTGCACAGATAACACTGGTCGATATCATACAGCGCCAGCACGCCGAAGGTAGCGGCATAATGCCGGCTGTGAATATTTTCCGGCTGTTGCTCACTGTTAAGCTGCAGAACGCCATCTCCAATAAAAAACAGGCCGATATCGTCACTCAACGCGCCGGTGGCCAGCACCGCATCTAACCCTTCACGTCCTGCACTGCTGCCATGTGGGGCTCGGGTGAATACAAACGCGACACGCTTCATCAGAACTGCACCATCCGCTCGCAACGCAGCGCCGCTTCCGCCAGCGCGCCTAAGCCGGCCAGGGTAAAACCGGGCTGAAGATTCGCGCCCGGCAACGCAAGCCGTGAGGCTTCCTGCGCATCCGTCACGCCGCGCCGGAGTGCCGCCGCCACGCAAATGTTCAGCGCCACCCCATGCGCCTGATGAAGCGACTGCCAGGCACGAACAAGATCGAATTCGTCACTGGCGGGCGCGCTAAGCTGATTGGCGTTCAGCACCCCTTCCCGATAAAAAAAGACGCTTTCCAGCTGGTGTCCCGCTGCCAGCAGCGCGTTGGCAAACAGCAGCGCGCTGGTCGCCTGCTGCGTACCATAGGCCGGACCGGTGACAAGAAGCGCATAGCGCATTAACGATCCTGCCCCTGAAAGTCACCGTTTTTAAACTGGCGGATGTACAGGTACACGGTATGTTTGGAAATATTTAAGCGCTCGGCGACCTGATTGATGGCGTCTTTGATATCGAAAATCCCTTTTTCATACAGATTCAATACGATCTGACGGTTCTTGGCATTATTCGAGACGTTACGGTCGGCGCTCACTTCTTCAATCGTAAATTCCAGCGTCTGCATGACCAGGTCATCGACCGAACTGGCAAAGTTCACATTGGAATCGACCTGCTGCATCTCTGGCGGCAGAAACGTCGACATGATCTGTGAAAACGGAACGTCGAGGTTCATGTTGATACACAGCAAGCCAATCACCCGCTGCTGGCGATTACGAATCGCAATCGTGACGGACTTCATCAGCACACCACTTTTCGCGCGGGTAAAGTAAGCGCGGGAGACGTTGCTGTCTGCACCCTGCATATCATGCAGCATGCGCAAGGCTAAATCCGTGATGGGCGAGCCCACTTTACGCCCTGTATGCTCGCCGTTAGCAATACGCACGGCCGAACAGTTTAAATCTTCCAGTGAGTGAAGGACGATTTCACAATGCGAGCCGATCAACATGGCAAGACCATCTACAACGGCCTCATACGATTTTAAAATATCGTAATCAGTTTGCTCGAACGGATGCTGCTCCAGAAGATCGAAGTCGCTCAGTTCACCGGGATTGAATGGATTAGACATTGAAGACATCACCCTACATGGCTGGAGCCTGTCACAGCGGCTACGGGCAGACTCAATATTGGGATAGTTATGCAGGCGATAGTCTGGCAAATGTCGCGGGGTTATGCCAGAGGTTTGTCATAAAGAGAAACCGCCACCCGAAGGTGGCGGCAGACAGATTACTGGGATTTCTTCGCGTCAGCAGCAGGTGCCTGCGTTTTTTCATCCGCTTTTGGTGCCGGTTTGATATCAAGCAGCTCAACGTCAAACACCAGCGTGGAGTTAGCCGGGATGCCCGGAACACCGTTTTTACCGTACGCCAGGTTTGGTGGGATAACCAGCTTGATCTTACCGCCTTTCTTAACGTGCTTCAGGCCTTCAGTCCAGCCTGGAATCACGCCGTCAAGTCGGAAAGACAGGGGCTCACCGCGCGTGTAAGAGTTATCAAACTCGGTGCCGTCGATCAGCGTACCTTTGTAGTTTACAACGACTGTATCGCTGTCTTTTGGTGCTTCACCGGTCCCTTCTTTCTCAACCTTATACAGCAGACCACTTTCGGTCTTCTTCACGCCGCTCTCTTTAGCAAACTTAGCGCTGTAAGCTTCACCCTTCTCGGCATTTTCTTTTGCGTCTTTTTCCATCTTGGCTGACGCCGCGCCTTTCACGCGGGCTTCGAACGCCTGCAGGGTTTGCTCGATTTCTTCGTCAGACAGCTTGCTCTTGCCGCCAAACGCGTCCTGAACACCGGCAATCAGTTGCTGCTTGTCCAGCTTGATGCCCAACTTCTCCTGTTCTTTCAGGGAGTTGTCCATATAACGGCCCAGTGACGCACCCAAAGCGTATGCAGATTGCTGATCTTCATTTTTGAAGGCGGCATTTTTTGGAGCCTGAGGAGCAGACTGTGGAGCATCTGCAGCGGCCGGAGCTGCTGCTGTTTCTGCAGCCATTGCCAGCGGAGCATTCAGCGCGACGGCCATGGTGGTAGCTAACAATGTGACTTTAAACAGTGATTTCATCCTTTCTCCAAAACCGAAGCCTCTCACCTCGGGAATCATTGCGGACGGAGGGCCCACACTATAACTTTACGTGGCAGTGACGAACACTCCCACAACGTAATTATCTGGTCTACTTCCGACCTTTTTTGCATCAGGAAGTTTCACCAGAGATGATGTCATCTGACTCTTTTTCAAGCTAAACACCAAATAAAAGCGAATAAATAGGGCAATTCTGCAACGCCAGCCTTTAGAATCATGCGCTAAGTAACCCCTTAACAGGAGAAAAGATCATGCAACAGTCAGAGTGGGAACAACGTATTGAAGCGCTTGAAAGTAAGCTGGCCTTTCAGGAGATCACTATCGATCAACTGAACAATACCGTCGTTCAGCATGAACTTGAAATGAGTAAGATGCGCGAACATATGCGCCTGTTACTTGAGAAGTTTAAAGCCAGCGCGCCGTCGATGATTGCCGATGCTTCAGAAGAAACCCCGCCGCCGCATTACTGATCCATCCGTGACAGGCCAGGCTGACTGTCGGCAGGCCCGCTCTGCCGAGGTCTGCTGACAATAAAATGCCGCCAAAAGTAAGGCCACCCGAAGGTGGCCCTGCACTACCGCGTCGGACTTAGTGGCTGCAGCCACAACCGCCCGTTCCGCAACCACCTTTACCGTGGTCATGGTCATGGTCGTGATCGTGGTGATGACCATCTGCACCGTGAACATGGCCGTGTGCCAGCTCTTCCGGTGTGGCTTCACGAATCGCAACCACCTCAACGTTAAAGTTCAGGTTCTGACCCGCCAGCATGTGGTTACCGTCAACCACAACATGGTCGTCTTCCACTTCGGTGATTTCAACCGGCACCGGACCCTGATCGGTTTCCGCCAGGAAACGCATGCCAACCTGTAATTCGTCAACGCCCATAAAGACGTCTTTTGGTACGCGCTGTACCAGGTTGTCATCGTACTGACCGTACGCGTCATTTGCCGGGATATGCACGTCAAACTTATCGCCCGCGACGTGGTTTTCCAGCGCATTTTCCAGACCAGAAATCAGGGAACCATGACCGTGCAGATAGTCTAACGGTGCACTCACCGGTGACTCGTCAACCAACACACCGTCTTCTGTACGTACCTGATAGGCCAGGCTTACCACCAGGTCTTTTGCTACTTTCATGATATCTCCTAACCGTTGAGAACTAAGATCCCGTCTCATTGGTCTATTCTTGCGTGCAATAACACCAACCAGAAAGGTTCGGGGCTGAGTACAAGAGGCACTCTTTTTCTCTTGCGACTTCAGCGTTAATGGCGTCAATTGTAACGGAATTCAATCCCGCTGTGTGCTTAAGCTTAAAAAAAGCTGGGCCATTTCGCTACTCGGGATGGAAAATTCCGATCACTTGCTCGTTACTGCGAACCTGATCGCGTGCCTGTTTATCGGCTTCCCGCATTTGATGGCCGCACTTCACACACTCGACGACATCGACATTGTTTTCACGCCACATGGCCAGCGTGTCTTTTTCCTGACAATGCGGACATACCGCACCAGCAATAAAGCGTTTACGCATGCTGTTCTACCTGTGTCTTTTGATTACTGATCGTCATCCCAGTCATGGAACTGACGTCGTTCATGCTGCATTTCACGCTGAAAAATGTCTTCCAGTTCACGTCGCGCCTCGCGGACACGGGAAATCTGCGCCATATCAGAGTGGACAGGCATCAGCTCCCGCAACATGCGCATATCCAGCCGGCGGAAGTGTTGCTGTGCCCGATGAGCCTGATGAGGATGCATTCCCAGCGACATAAGCGTTTTACGCCCCAGTTCCAGCGCACTGGAAAAAGTTTCGCGTGAGAACTGCGTCACGCCCGCCTGCAGCAGTTCGTGGGCTTCCACACGACCACGGGCACGCGCCATAATCTGCAAATGCGGAAAATGTTGCTGGCAGAGATGCACAATCGTCATCGCATCTTCCGGATTGCTGCAGGTAATGACGATTGACTGCGCATCAGCCGCACCCGCCGCTCGCAGCAGTTCCAGCTCCGTTGCATCACCATAGTAAACCTTGTAGCCGTACTTGCGCATCAGGTTGACCGCACTAATATCACGCTCCAGTACGGTGATGCGCTTATTGTTTGCCATCAGCAAACGGCCCACTACCTGACCAAAACGTCCGAAGCCCACCACAATGACCTGCGGCTGATCGTCCTCAACGAAGGGTTTTTCAGTGTCTTCATCGCTTTCATTAAAGCGACGCGCCAACAGCCGATCAATTGCCTGCATAAGCAGCGGCGTGGTCATCATGGACAGCGTCACGGTAACCAGCAGCAGCGGCAGTTGGTCGCCCGAGAACAGTCTGGCTGACGAGGCCGCCGAGAACAGTACAAAAGCAAACTCGCCGCCCTGACTCAACACGCCGGCAAACTGCTGACGTTCAGAGCTGCGTAAGCCATAGATTCGAGCCAGCACATACAGCACCAGTAACTTGACCGACACCAGCGTCAGTACGCCCAGTAAAATGGCGATAATGTGGGTATAAAGCACCCCGAGGTTCAGCGCCATGCCCACCGAGATAAAAAACAGCCCCAGCAGTAAGCCTTTGAACGGCTCGATCGCCACTTCCAGCTCATGACGGTATTCACTTTCCGCCAGCAGAATCCCGGCGATAAAGGTGCCTAACGCCATGGATAACCCCAGCGCATCCATAAACAACGCGGAGCCCAATACCAGCAGCAGCGAGGCGGCGGTAAACACTTCACGCACGCCTGAGGCCGCGATGTAGCGAAAAATGGGGCGCAGTAAATAGCGGCCCCCGACGAGCATGCCGGCAAATGCCAGGACCTTCATGCCCACTTTCATCCAGTCGACGCTGCCGCTGTCATTCCCGGCCAGAAGCGGAATCAGTGCCAACGCCGGAATAACAGCCAGATCCTGAAACAGCAGCACCGAAAACCCTAGCTGGCCCGCTTCGCTGCGGTTCATACCCTTGTCCCGCATCAGCTGCAAGGCCATCGCCGTTGATGACATGGCCAGACCGATCCCGCCGATTACCGCCGCGCGCCAGTCAAAGTTTGTCAACCACAGCAATGCGCCAAGAATGGCGGCGGAGAAAATCACCTGCGCGGCACCGATACCAAAGATAGAACGGCGCAGCGCCCACAACTTTGCCGGGTTCAGTTCCAACCCGATGATAAACATCAGAAAGACAACGCCCAGTTCAGAAAAGTGCAGAATCTCGTCGACGTCACTAATAAATCCCAGTCCCCACGGACCAATGGCAATACCGGCCAGTAAGTACCCCAATACTGCGCCAATCCCCAGGCGAGCCGCTACCGGTACAATCAGCACCGCCGCAAAGAGATAGATAACTCCTGCGGTCAGCAGCGTTTGTCCTTCCATTTATAACCCTCCATTCGGCAGCGGTGCTGCCAGCCAGTCGCTATAGGCACGGGCATATTTTTTGAGTAAATCAGGTTGCTGACGGCGCGCCCAGTAAATAATCATCGGCGACATCCAGTGCATACGGCACATCTGTGCGGTCAGCTCAAAAGGTCGCAAAATGTCATTCATGGAATAGCGGTTCAGTCCGTGCTGCTGAAAGGCCGTTTCAGGTTCGCCGGTTGTGACGATACTGCGCCAGTACTTTCCTTCTAATGCGTTTCCGTCTATGCCGTTGGCAAAACCCCGGGACAACACGCGATCTAACCACTCTTTAAGTAACGCCGGGCAGCTGTAGGTATAGAGAGGATGTTGAAAAATAATCACATCATGCTCACGCAGTAGCTGTTGCTCATGGTGGATATCGATAAAAAAATCCGGATAGGCGGCATAGAGGTCATGAACAGTAACATGCTCAAGGGGCCTGGCCGCGTCCAGCAAAATACGATTTGCGATGGAATCCTGCGCTTCCGGATGAGCAAAAAGCAGCAAAATCTTAGGTGGCTGCGACATCCTTTCCCTCCAAAGCGTCGTCATTGGTGCGGATTTCCGCTACCATGCACAACGCAACAAAAACCCAATTATGTTGCACGTAAATTAACATATTCTGACGATACGGCGCTTATGATTGTCTTTTCTGCCCTACAAATTCGCCGCGGTGTTCGCGTCCTGCTCGACAACGCTACCGCCACCATCAATCCCGGCCAAAAAGTCGGGCTGGTGGGTAAAAACGGCTGTGGAAAATCCACCCTGCTGTCGTTACTGAAAGGTGAGATCACCAGCGATGCGGGATCGTTTACCTTTCCCGGTAACTGGTCGCTTGCCTGGGTGAATCAGGAAACGCCTGCCCTCAGCCAGGCCGCCCTTGACTATGTCATCGATGGCGACCGTGAATACCGCCATCTTGAAGCAGAACTGGCAGAGGCCAACATCAGAAATGACGGAAATGCCATCGCCCTGATTCACGGTAAGCTCGATACCATTCAGGCCTGGACGATTCAGTCGCGCGCCTCAAGCCTGCTGCACGGGCTCGGATTCAGTCAGGAACAGCTTCAGCGCCCGGTCAGTGATTTTTCGGGGGGCTGGCGCATGCGTCTTAACCTGGCCCAGGCACTGCTGTGTCGATCGGACCTGTTGTTACTCGATGAACCGACGAACCACCTCGATCTGGACGCCGTGATCTGGCTGGAACGCTGGCTAAAAAGCTATGAGGGCACGCTGATTCTGATCTCGCACGATCGCGATTTTCTCGATCCGGTGGTGGACAAAATTATCCACATCGAACAGCAGACGATGACCGAGTACACCGGTAACTACAGTTCCTTCGAACGCCAGCGCGGCGCGAAACTGGCCCAGCAGCAGGCGTTATACCAGAGTCAGCAGGAAAAAGTGGCGCACCTGCAAAAATATATCGATCGTTTCCGTGCACAGGCCACCAAAGCCAAACAGGCGCAAAGCCGTATTAAGATGCTGGAACGGATGGAGCTGATTGCGCCAGCCCATGTGGATAATCCGTTTAGCTTCAGCTTCCGCGCACCCGAAAGCCTGCCGAATCCGCTGCTGAAAATGGATAAAGTCACCGCGGGCTATGGCGATCGCATTATTCTGAACGCCATTAAACTTAACCTGGTGCCGGGATCGCGCATTGGCCTGCTGGGTCGCAACGGTGCCGGCAAGTCAACGCTGATTAAGCTGCTGGCGGGCGAACTCGCCGCCAAAGCGGGCGAAATTGGCCTGGCGAAAGGGATCAAGCTGGGTTACTTCGCTCAGCATCAGCTGGAATACCTGCGCGCCGATGAGTCGCCTTTACAACATCTTTCACGGCTTGCGCCGAAAGTGCTCGAGCAGCAGTTACGGGATTATCTGGGCGGCTTTGGCTTCCAGGGCGATAAAGTCACAGAGGTAACCGAACGCTTCTCAGGCGGCGAAAAAGCGCGGCTGGTGCTGGCGCTGATTGTCTGGCAGCGCCCCAACCTGCTTTTACTGGACGAACCCACCAACCACCTCGATTTGGACATGCGTCAGGCATTAACTGAGGCGTTGATTGATTTCGAAGGCGCACTGGTTGTCGTATCGCACGATCGCCATCTGTTACGTGCCACCACCGATGACCTCTATCTGGTGCATGATGGCAGCGTTGATGTGTTCCCGGGCGATCTGGAAGATTATCAGCAGTGGCTGAGCGACCTGCAAAAACAGCAAACGCAAAATGAGGCCGCGCCTAAACAGGACAATGGTAACAGTGCTCAGGCCCGCAAGGATCAAAAGCGTCGTGAAGCCGAGCTGCGAACGCAGACCCAGCCCTTGCGCAAAGAAATCGAGAAGTTAGAAAAACAGATGGCGAAGTGGCAAGCCCAACTGGCCGACGCCGAACACCTGCTGGCAGACAGCGCGCTCTACGAACACAGCCGCAAGGCTGATTTAACGGCTGCCCTGCAAAAACAGGCTGAGAGTAAATCGGCGCTGGAAGAGGTGGAAATGGCCTGGCTGGACGCGCAGGAAAAACTGGAAGCGATGCTCGCCTCCTGACAGAGGCGGCATCACCTTTCGTCACAACCGTACCGGTGTACTCGCGGTACGGTTCAGTAAGGCTTATCGCCTAATACCGTGGCGCGCTGCATCACTCTTCGGGCCGGATAGTAATCGGCATTGGCGTAGTGCTGAGTGACGCGATTGTCCCAAATCGCCAGGTCATTAGGCTGCCAGCGCCAGCGCACCTGAAACTCCGGTTTCGTGCTATGCGCAAACAAAAAGCCCAGTAATGCATCGCTCTCTTTCTGACTCAGCGTCAGAATTCGGGTTGTAAAACCCTCATTGACGAACAGCGCTTTTTTCCCACTAACCGGATGCGTCCGGATAACAGGATGCTGCACAGGTGGGTTTTTCGCCGCAGCCTGCCGCCAGCGCTGGTGCTCTTCTTCTGTCTTACGGTGTTTATATTCCGGAAACGACTTTGTAAAATCGTGCTCCGCATAGAGTTCAGACAGCAAGGTTTTGAAGGGAGCAGACAGCGCCTCATATGCGGCAATACCGCTGGTCCATAACGTATCCCCACCCGCCTCCGGCAAGACTTTGGACGCCAGCAGCGCCACAGCCGGAGGCGTCTGAATGAACGTCACATCGGTGTGCCAGTTATCATTATCCGGAGGATTATCCTGATGCGTATCCAGGACAATGATCTCTTCCACGCCCGGCGCATGCGGATAAACCGGATGGATATGAAGATCGCCAAAGCGAATGGCCAGCGCACGATGCTGCTCGGGCGTGATCGCCTGGTCACGTAAAAACAGTACCTGATAACGCAGTAGGGCATGGTAGAGCTGCTCAAACTGCGCGTCACTGAGTGGACGCGAGACATCAAGGTTGCCGACCTGCGCGCCGATAAAGGGGCCCAGAGGCGTAATCGCTAACTTTTCGTTCATTTTTGCTCTCCGTTCCAGGGCGTCAGACGGCGCTGTAGCGCACGCAGACCCAGTTCTAAACTACATGCCACAATGGCAATCACCGCGATCCCTGCCAGCACCACATCCGTTGCCAGAAATTCCCCTGCCGACTGCACCATAAAGCCCAGCCCACGCGTGGCAGCAATGAGCTCGGCGGCCACCAGCGTTGACCAGCCCACACCTAATCCAATGCGTAAGCCGGTCAGTATTTCTGGCAAGGCACCCGGCAGGATGACCCAGCGCAGCCGTTGCCAGCGATTCGCCCCCAGCGATGCCGCGGCGCGCAGACGAACCTGCTGTGCGTTGCGAACACCGGCCACAGTCGACAGCACTATCGGGGCGAAAATCGCCAGCGTGATCAGCAGTATTTTCGATGTTTCACCAATACCGAACCAAATGACCATCAACGGTAAATACGCCAGCGGCGGCACGGGCCGATAGAGCTCAATCAGGGGATCGATCAGGGCACGTAAAACCGGGCTGACGCCCATCGCAATGCCCACCGGAATGCCTGTTAATGCCGCCGCGCTGAGCGCGATCAGCATGCGCGTCAGGCTGGCTGACAGGTGCTGCCATAACGTCGCATCCATAAACCCCTGCGGACCGGCAACGCTCAGTAACTTACTCAGCACCTGCTGCGGCGACGGCAGAAACAGCGGCGCAATGAGCCCCAGTGTGGTCACGCTCCACCAGATGAACAACAGCACAATCAGGCTCACTGTGCTCAGCGTGGCCGTCAGGGAGAAAGGCCAGCGCAGGCGACGACGCCGGGCGCGGGTCGGCACATCGTTAATGATCGCACTCATGCAAATGCCTCCCGTTGTGCAAATACCCGGTTCAGCACATATTCCCGTTGGGCGATGAAATCGGGATCAGACTTGATGCTGCGGCAGGGTTCGCCGTCCACGAAACGCTGGCCAAAATTCAGCGTCAGCGTTTCCTGTACCCGACCGGGCCCCGGAGAGAGCAGCACCAGCTCGCTCGCCAGAAAAATGGCTTCTTCAATGTCATGCGTAATCAGCAGGATCTGTTTACCGCTGTCCTGCCACAGCCTTAACAGCAAGGTCTGCATTTGTTCACGGGTAAACGCATCAAGTGCGCCAAACGGTTCATCGAGCAGTAACAGGCGGGGATCGGCAGCCAGCGCGCGGGCGATGCCAACGCGTTGACGCTGTCCGCCAGATAACTGCCAGATATGCCGCTTTTCAGCGCCTTCCAGCCCAACATTTTTTATCATCTGCCGTGCAAGGGCTTCACGCGGCTGGCGCGCCATACCGGCAATCTGTAATCCGAAAGCGACGTTATCCAGCACATTCCGCCAGGGCAGCAGGCCTTCATGCTGAAACACCACGCCGCGATCGGCGCCTGGCCCCTGAATTGCCTTGCCGTCCAGAGAAATACTGCCGGACTCGACCGGTAAAAACCCGGCGATCAGATTCAGCAACGTGGTTTTGCCACAGCCTGACGGTCCCAGCACAACGACCAGCGCGTTATCCTCCACGCGCAGTGAGATGTCCTGTAATACCGGCTGTCCGCCATAGCTCGCGTTCAGATGGGCTATTCGCAACATGACGATGTCCTCAGGGCTTGACCAGGGGCGCAACAAAACGACTCGTGACAAAGGCGCTGTAATCATTACCGGCCTGCGGCACCTTGCCCTGTTCTTTCAGGAATTGCGCCGTGTCCACGATGGCTTTGTTCACCGGCTGCTGCAGTTGCGCCACCTGCTGGGCGGCGGTCAGATAGGTGTTGCCCTTAACCAGTCCAGGAATTTGTTGCTCGGGCACGCCGCTTAAGCGCGAAAGTTTACTGAGGTTATCAGGCTGTTTAAGCCAGTGTTCGGGATGGTCCAGGTAGGCTTTCTGCGCCTCAATAGCGCTACGGGCAAAGGCGGTCACGATATCCGGATGCTGCTGCGCGAAGTCTTTGCGTACCACCCAGACATCAAGTGTCGGTGCGCCCCAGCGCCCGACCTGCGACGAATCCGTTAAAACGGTGCCATCTTTCTCCAGTTCATTCACCGCAGGTGCCCAAACGTAAGCACCGTCAATGTCCCCGCGTTGCCAGGCCGCCACAATCGCAGGCGGTTGCAGATTGACCAGTTGAACCTGAGACGGCTTAATCCCCCAGTGTTTTAATGCCGCTAACAAGCTGTAATGGGTGGTCGAAATAAAGGGCACGGCGATCCGCTTGCCGATCAGGTCCTGGGGACGGGTGATTGTTTTCTTCACGACCAGCGCTTCAGAATTGCCTAACTGAGAAGCCAGTAAAAAGGCTTCGATGGGGAGCTGCTGCGTTGCCGCAACGGCCAGTGGGCTGGAACCAATATTGCCAATCTGGACATCGCCTGATGCCAGCGCACGAAGCACGCCTGATCCGCTATCGAATTTGCGCCATTCGACCGTCGCACCGCTCTCTTTGGCAAACGTATTATCCGCCTGCGCCACCTTAGCGGGTTCAGCGGAGGTCTGATAAGCCACCGTTACGTTGACCGCGTTGGCCTGAAACGCCAGCACTGACAGGACCGCCGCCAGAATCGTGAGTCGCCCTTTTTGCATGATTTTTCCCCATCATTTTTATGATGTGGGCAGTGTTGCTGGCAGAAGTAATTTCATAAAGGAATTAAAAGTTATCCCTAATAGAAAGAAATTCTTAGATCATCATCTGCAATAGATTGCCGTTATACGCAAATTAAATTTCAGACAAAAAGCCATAAATTTGTCAGGCGCTCACATCCTGGTTGTGCTATTGATATGCGCTATTATTTGCTCCCCGGTGAGGCTTGCGAGTTCGATGTCGATCGACAAAGTTGCCCTGTTAGCTGGCGTGTCTAAAGCCACGGTATCCCGCGTGCTTAACGCGCATCCTGGGGTAAAAGCAGATACGCGACAGAAAGTGCTGGATGCCATTGCCACAAGCGGCTATCAGCCAAACCTGCTGGCGCGTCAGTTGCGAACCTCGCAGAGTCATATGCTGCTGGTCCTGATCTCCGATATCACGAACCCATTTTGCTCCCGAGTTGTTCAGGGCATCGAAGCTGAAGCAGAAATGCACGGCTACCATATTCTGCTGTGCAATTCGGCCTCACAGTTTAAACGTGAGTCGGCCTACCTGACCTTACTGACCGGCAAGGTGGTGGACGGCGTGATTACGATGGATGCCGCCGCCGGGCTGCAAAGCCTGATCGATATTATCGGTGATGCGCCCTGGATTCAGTGTTGTGAGTTTGATCCCGAGATTGCGGCCTCGTCCGTCTCCATCGATCATCTGGACGCCGCACGTGATACCGTCCATTATCTGGCCGGCCGGGGCCGTAAGCGCATTGCACTGGTGAATGGCGATATGCGTTATCTCTATTCTCAATATCGCGAACAAGGCTATCGAGAAGGCGTTGCGCAATCGGGGTCAGACTGGACGAATGTCGTCTATACCGAAGGCATTACCTGCGAAGAAGGCAGTCGGGCATTGCAGGAATTGTTGCGTTTAGCGGAGCCGCCGGATGCGGTATTTGCCGTGTCTGATGTGCTGGCGGTTGGCGTGGTGCATGCAGCGCTGGAGGCGGGCCTGCGTGTCCCGGAAGACCTTGCCGTCGTGGGGTTTGACGGCATTCCCTTTACCAGCAGCCTGAATCCACCGTTAACCACCATCGAACAGCCCATGTATCAACTGGGCGCGCGCAGCGTGCAGCTGTTGCTGAAAAAAATTCGCCAGCCGCACGCGCCGGTTGTTCGCGAAGTGTTGCCCTGGACGCGCCTGGAGCGCGCATCCAGCTAAGCTCAGTGCCAGATCAGCAATACGCAGGCCGCCGTTAACAGCCCCATGCTCAGGTTAAAGCGTTTCCAGGCGCGGGGACTACGTAAAATACGGCCGATCATCGCACCAAAGCCCATCCAGATAACGCCTGCAACCAGATTGACCATAACCATGCCAAGACTGATTAACAGGACAGAATGGCGATAGCCCGCACCGGCCAGACTAAAACTGGCGACGGCACCCAGCGCCATGAGCCAGGCTTTGGGGTTGATCAGTTGTAATAAGCCTCCCTGCCAGAACGGCATAGGTGCGACAGGCGCCGCATCGGTTTCCAGTTTCTCATAGGCTGCGGTGGCAATCTTCCAGGCCAGCCACAGCAGGTAAAGGCTACCGGCAATTTTCAGGATGAGATGCAGGGAGGGATAAAGCAGTATCAATCCACCCACGCCAAACGCTACCAGCAGCAGCATTAGCTGCATGCCGATCATAATGCCGATCATCAACGGGAGGGTGCGCAAAAAACCAAAATTGGCCCCCGAGGCGGTGAGTAACATATTATTAGGTCCGGGTGTAATCGCCGCGACCCAAAGAAAGCCTAATAATGATAAAAACAGACTGAGTTCCATTAACCCGGGTTCTCCTCCCTTAGTGAAAACTTATCGAAGCTAACAGTGTGATATGGAACAGACAAGCCTTTACAACATGAAATTTTCGGGCCCTGACGACGCGGCGTTCATTCCCCTGCCCGGTCTGGGCAACCCGCACCTGCAAACCATTCTGCCGCGGTTGATACGGCGGACGAAAAGGTTAACGCCACACTGGCAGCGGCTGGATTTACCTGACGGTGACTTTGTTGATTTGGCCTGGAGTGAAGATCCTCAGTTTGCCCGGCATAAACCGCGCGTGGTGCTGTTTCATGGCCTGGAAGGAAGTTTCCACAGTCCCTATATTCATGGCCTGATGCTGCAGTGCAAACAGCGTGGCTGGCTGGCGGTAGTAATGCACTTTCGCGGCTGCAGCGGTGAGCCGAACCGTCTGAACCGGATATACCACTCCGGTGAAACCGAGGATGCGCGTTTTTTCCTGCACTGGCTGACGACGCGCTGGGGCCGGGTACCCACAACTGCTGTCGGCTTCTCGCTGGGCGGGAATATGCTCGGTTGCCTGTTAGGCCAGCAAGGTGATGAAGCCCTGATCGACGCGGGCGTGATTGTGTCTGCGCCCCTGATGCTGGAACCCTGCAGCGCCCGACTGGAGCGCGGCTTTTCACAGGTTTATCAGCGTTACCTGTTAAGCCAGTTAAAAAAGAATGCCCAGCGTAAACTGCGGGCCTGGCCCGACACGTTGCCGGTGAACCTCATTCAGCTTAACGCCCTGCGCCGTCTGCGGGACTTTGACGACGCGATCACGGCCCGGGCGCATGGTTTTGCCGACGCCACGGATTATTACCGTCGCGCCAGCGCTATGCCGCGACTTAAGTTCGTGACAAAACCGCTGCTCATCATCCATGCAAAAGATGACCCGTTCATGAGCGATGAGGTGATCCCGCAGCCTGCGCAATTATCTGCCACTATTACCTATCAGCTGACACAGCAGGGTGGGCATGTTGGTTTCGTCAGTGGCACCCTGCGTCAGCCTCGGTTGTGGCTGGAGCAGCGCGTGCCACAGTGGATTTCCTCTTATCTGGATAACTGATTCTGTGATTATTCCCTGGGAACAGGTTTCCCCCGAAACCCTTGAAAATCTTATCGAAGCGTTTGTTTTGCGTGAAGGCACGGATTACGGCGAGCAGGAGCTCAGCCTGACGGAAAAAGTCGCCGATGTGCGTCGTCAGCTGGAGCACGGCGAGGTCGTTCTGGTATGGTCGGAACTGCACGAGTCGGTCAACATCATGCGCAAAAGCGAGTTTCGTGGCTGATGCAACGAACGGAAAATCGTGCTAACAATGCTCATCGCCCGACGTCACAGGGACTTCAACTATGTCTGCACGCCATCCGATTATCGCGGTAACGGGCTCCAGCGGTGCGGGAACCACCACCACCAGTCTGGCGTTCCGTAAAATTTTTCAGCAACTCGGTTTGCACGCTGCCGAACTGGAAGGGGACAGTTTTCACCGCTTTACCCGCCCCGAAATGGACATGGCTATCCGAAAAGCGCGCGATCTGGGGCGACATATCAGCTACTTTGGCCCGGAGGCGAATGATTTTGGCCTGCTGGAGCAAACGTTCGTCGAATACGGCGAACACGGTAAGGGCCAGTCGCGTAAGTATCTGCACACCTATGATGAAGCCGTTCCCTGGAACCAGGTTCCCGGCACCTTCACGCCCTGGCAACCGTTACCTCCGGATACGGATGTGCTGTTTTATGAAGGCTTGCACGGCGGCGTGGTGACTGCACAACACAATGTGGCGGAAAAAGTCGATTTGCTGGTCGGCGTCGTGCCCATCGTCAACCTGGAGTGGATTCAGAAACTGGTGCGCGATACCAGCGAGCGTGGCCATTCACGCGAAGCGGTGATGGATTCGGTAGTGCGTTCCATGGAAGATTACATCAATTTCATTACGCCGCAGTTTTCACGAACCCATATTAACTTTCAGCGCGTCCCCACGGTGGATACCTCTAATCCCTTTGCCGCGCGCACCATCCCTTCGCTGGATGAAAGCTTTGTGGTTATCCACTTTCAGGGGCTGGAAGACATTGATTTTCCCTATCTGCTGGCCATGCTGCAGGGATCGTTTATTTCCAATATCAACACGTTGGTGGTACCCGGCGGCAAAATGGGACTGGCGATGGAGTTAATTATGGCGCCGTTAGTAAAACGGCTCATGGAAGGGAAACGGATTGAATAACCACAGAGGCCAGCCTGGCCTCTGTGAGATTACAGCGCAATCACTTCGTAGCTGTGGGTAATGTTGACGCCTTTGCCTAACATGATGGCGACAGAGCAATATTTTTCCGCGGACAGATCGACAGCGCGTGCCACGGCTTTATCCGAAAGTGCGTTGCCGCTGACGATAAAATGCAGATTGATATGGGTAAAGATGCGGGGGGCTTCTTCCCGACGTTCAGACGATAGTTTCACTTCGCAATCAACCACATCGTTGCGGCCTTTTTGCAAAATTGACACAACGTCAATGGCGCTGCATCCCCCTGCCGCCATCAGCACCATCTCCATAGGGCTCGGCGCTTTATCGCCAGAATTGCCATCCATCAGTACCTGATGGCCGGACGATGATTCCCCCAGGAATGTTAACCCTTCAACCCATTTGACGCGTGCCTGCATAATTTTGACCTCAGAATACCCTGTTTTGGCTCAGCGTACGCTTTTGCCTGGGAAACAGCAATCCAGAGAAAACGCCATCTTGCTGAAGCGAGACAACACAAGACAGTCGACGTAAGCTGTGCTACAAACAGAGCTGAAAATATTTTTCGTCATCCGAAGACGAAGCCGGGAAGAATGATGCGCACTGCGCCGAATGCAGCCCGAATAATTTCCTGAATGGAAAGACGCTTAACGCTTACATCGCCTGGCAGGGAAACAGAGCCCTGTATTTTGGGCACGATTACAACAGAGGATAATAGCGAATGGTTCTCGGCAAACCGCAAACAGACCCTACACTTGAATGGTTCCTGTCCCATTGCCATATTCACAAGTATCCATCCAAAAGTACGCTCATTCATCAAGGTGAAAAGGCGGAAACGCTTTACTACATCGTTAAAGGTTCCGTTGCGGTACTGATTAAGGATGAAGAAGGCAAGGAGATGATTCTGTCCTATCTGAATCAGGGCGACTTTATTGGTGAGCTTGGCCTGTTCGAAGAAGGTCAGGAGCGCAGCGCCTGGGTACGTGCGAAAACCGCGTGCGAAGTGGCAGAGATTTCCTACAAAAAATTCCGTCAGCTGATTCAGGTGAATCCGGACATCCTCATGCGCCTCTCCTCGCAAATGGCGCGCCGTCTGCAGGTCACATCGGAAAAAGTGGGCAACCTCGCGTTCCTTGATGTCACCGGTCGCATTGCGCAGACGTTGCTCAACCTGGCGAAACAGCCGGATGCCATGACGCATCCTGACGGCATGCAAATCAAAATTACGCGTCAGGAAATTGGCCAAATCGTGGGATGTTCACGTGAAACCGTGGGACGTATTTTGAAGATGCTGGAAGACCAGAATCTGATCTCCGCACACGGCAAAACAATTGTTGTTTACGGCACGCGCTAAGCTTTATTCTTCACGGCATAATGGCAACGTTATGCCGTGAATTATTTGCGTTGAGCCGATGTGGCGAAGAATAATTTATCACCCTGAAGTTAACTATGCCCTGCGCCAGACACTGGTGTTGTGTCTCCCCGTCGCGCTCGGCTGGCTGTTTGGCGATCTGCAAAAAGGATTGCTATTCTCATTGGTGCCTGCCTGCTGCAATATTGCCGGTCTGGATACGCCCCACAAACGTTTCTTTAAACGCCTGATTGTCGGCGGCAGCCTGTTTGCCCTGGGTAGCTTACTGATGCAGTGGCTTCTGTTTAAAGACGTGCCCTTACCGCTTATTCTTTTCGCCCTGCCTTTGCTGCTGGGCGTGACAGGTGAAATCAGCCCACTGCACGCACGGTTACTCCCTGCCACACTGATCGCAGCGATATTTACCACCAGCCTGATTGGCCGCATGCCCATTTACGTACCGCCCCTGCTCTACATCGGCGGTACGCTGTGGTATGGCCTGTTTAACTGGTTCTGGTTTTGGCTGTGGAAAGAGCAGCCAATGCGTGAAAGCCTGAGTCTGATTTACCGCGAACTGGCGAACTATTGTGACGCCAAGTACACCTTGCTGACGCAACTTACCGATCCGGAGAAGGCGCTACCACCGTTGCTGGCGCGGCAGCAAAAAGCAATCGACCTCATCAACACCTGTTATCAGCAGATGCATATGCTGTCCGCCAGCCGCGATCACAGTCATAAGCGACTGACCCGCGCTTTTCAGGTCGCACTGGATTTACAGGAACACATTTCTGTCAGCCTGCATCAGCCAGAAGAAGTGCAAAAACTGGTAGAACAAAGCCATGCAGAGGCCGTGATTCGCTGGAATGCGAAAACCATTTCCGCCCGTTTACGTGAGCTGGCAGACAACATCCTGTACCACCAACTGTCCAGTCGCTTTGATATGGACAAGCAGCTGGGGGCACTGGAAAAAATCGCCCGTCAGCACCCGGACAATCCGGTAGGAAATTTTTGCCTTTATCACTTCAGCCGCATCGCACGGGTACTGCGTACACAAAAGCCCCTTTATCAGCGTGATTTGATGGCGGATCGCCAGCGCCGTTTACCGCTTCTGCCCGCACTCAGAAGCTATCTCTCGCTGCGCTCATCTGCCCTGCGCACGGCCGGACGTTTTTCTGTGATGCTGATGCTGGGTAGCGGGCTGGCGCTGTTCTTTTCGATTCCCAAACCCTACTGGATTCTGATGACCATTATGTTTGTCAGCCAGAGTAACTACAGCGCCACACGGGTGCGTATTCAGCACCGTGCGCTGGGCACCTTTGCCGGGCTGGTGATTGCGGCAGCCTCGCTGCGGCTGGATGTCCCTGAACCGCTGGTGTTGAGCATCATGCTGGTGATTACCTTTATCAGCTATCGCTTTACCCGCCAGTTTTACGGCTGGTCGATGGTGGGATTCACGGTCACCGCAGTATATACCCTGCAACTTCTGTCACTTAACGGCGCACAATTCTTACTGCCGCGCCTGCTGGATACCCTGATGGGCTGCCTGATTGCGTTTGGCGGAACGTTATGGCTTTGGCCGCAATGGCAAAGTGCCCTGCTACGACAAAACGCACATGATGTGCTTGAGGCTTTCCAGGACGCGTTACGCATGTTGCTTGGTCCGGAACAGTCTCCCGAGGTACTCGCCTATCAGCGCGTTAACGTTAATCAGGCCCACAATGCAGTCTTTAACTCACTAAATCAGGCGATGCAGGAGCCGGGGTTTAACGCACGCTATTTACAGGATATGCGTTTATGGGTCACGCACAGCCAGTTTATCGTTGAGCACATCAACGCCATGACGATTCTGGCACGCGAACATACCATGCTGCCGCCTACGCTGGCGGAGCACTATCTGCAATGGTGTGAAATTGCGCTGCAGCGTTGCCAGCAGCGGCTTGAATATGACGGCGAAAGTTCGCAAACCGATCTGTTACAGGGAATTGAAGATATCAACGAGGGACCGGTCACAGTACTGGAGCAGCACATCAGGCGCATTCTGGATCATCTTAAGGTGATGCACACGATCTCATCGCTGGCGTGGAACCAGCGACCGCATCATGGTCGCTGGCTGATTCGTAGTCTGGGTCGAAAATAACTCAGGCAGCCAGGACTTTCCCGACCGCTTTGGCAAAGCGCGCCATGCCTTCTTCAATATCGGCGGGTTCAATAATCAGTGAAGGGGCAAAACGCATCACATCCGTACCAGCCACCAGCACCATAACGCCTTCAGCCGCGGCGGCATTTAGGATATCGCGTGATTTTCCGGCATGTTGCGGCTTCAGGGCCGCGCCTACCAGTAAGCCTTTGCCGCGAATATCGCTAAACAGATCGTAACGGGCATCAATCGCCTTGAGTGCCTCGACAAACTGCTGGCGACGGGATTCCACGCCGTTCAGCACGTCTGGCGTATTGATCAGATCCAGCGCGGTTTCAGCAATCGCACAGGCCAGCGGATTGCCACCATAGGTGGTGCCATGTACGCCAGGAGCCATCGTTGACGCCACCTCCTCGGTGGTCAGCATCGCGCTGACAGGAAAACCACCGCCCAGCGCTTTCGCCGAAGTCAGAATGTCTGGCGTGACGCCGTAGTGCTCATAAGCAAACAGCTTACCGCTGCGCCCCATACCGCTCTGAACTTCATCCAGCACCAGCAACGCCTGATGTTTATCGCAGAGCTCACGCAGCCCCTGCATAAATTCTGGCGTGGCCGGCATGACGCCACCTTCACCCTGAATGGGCTCAACGACAATCGCACAGGTGTGGTCGTCGATAACGGCTTTCACTGCCGCCAAATCGTTGAATGGCACATGCACAATGTCAGCGGGTTTCGGGCCAAAACCGTCGGAATATTTTGGCTGGCCGCCTACCGTGACCGTAAACAGCGTCCGGCCATGAAAGGCATTATGGAAGGCAATAATTTTGCTTTTAAACGGGCTATGACGTTTACAGGCATAATAACGCGCCAGCTTAAACGCGGCCTCGTTGGCTTCTGCGCCGGAGTTGGCAAAAAACACTCTGTCCGCGAAGGTGGCGTTAATCAGTTTGCTGGCCAGGCGCAAAGCCGGTTCATTGGTGAACACATTGCTGGTGTGCCACAGGGTTTCGCCCTGTTTCTTCAGGGTTTCAATCAGCGCCGGGTGACAATGGCCCAGCGCGGTGACGGCAATCCCACCCGAGAAGTCGATATACTCTTTACCCTGCTGATCCCACACCCGGCTTCCTTTGCCTTTTACCGGTACAAACTGCGCAGGTGCATAAACAGGCAAAATAACCTGATCGAACGTTTCCCGTGTTACCGCAATGTTTTCCGCTGCCATTGACAACCTCGCAAACTGATGAGTTGATTCGTGATGAAATAATAATCATGAAATATGCATAAAAAATCACTTAAAGGCAAACACAACTTTACTGTTGCAGGAAATTAGCGAGCAGTTGATGTCCCTGTTCGCTGAGGATACTTTCAGGATGAAACTGCACGCCTTCCAGTGCCAGCGTTTTATGACGGATGCCCATAATTTCGTCGGGCTGACCGTCACGTAAACTCCATGCGGTGACGTCAAATTCATCAGGCAGCGTATCGGCTTTCACAATCAGCGAGTGATAACGCGTTACGGTCAGCGGTTGATTCAGACCGCGAAATACACCACAGCCGTTATGCTGAACAGCAGACGTCTTACCGTGCATGACTTCGCGCGCACGCACGACCTGCGCACCAAACACCTGGGCGATGGCCTGATGCCCCAGACAAACGCCCAGCACCGGCAGGCGACCGGCGAAGTGGCGAATGGCCTGTAATGAGATCCCGCTCTGATCGGGCGTACAGGGGCCGGGTGAAATCACCAGGTGGGTTAACGGCAACGCCGTCATTTCATCCAGAGTGATGGCATCATTTCTTACCACCTGAACGTTCGCGCCCAGTTGGCAAAAATACTGGTACAGGTTCCAGGTGAAAGAATCGTAATTATCAATAAGCAGCAGCATGGTTATGATTTCAGGCAGATCAGAAGGATACGTACAAGGCCCGGCATCCGGAATGAGGACCAGAGCCGTATCTTATCATGCGGTGTGACGTGAGTGTGATGTGAGGAAAACAGACTATCAGGCGCAGGGAGACGCGCTCGCCTCCCTGGCGGGAACGGGGTTCAGACAGGGTGCGCTTCGCTGACGATGCTGGCAAAGACGTCTTCCAGCGGTTGTAAATCCCCTGCCGAACCGGCCTGACTGGCGCTGACCCACTCTTCCGGATTCAGTTTTTCCCATTCCAGCAGGTAACCTGCATGCAGGGCCAGTTGCTCAAAGAAAATACGCTGCGCCCGGCCGTTACCTTCGCGAAAAGGATGAAGCATATTGATTTCGCAATAATACCAGGCAACGCGTTTCGCAAACTCAGCTAAAGGCAGATCGGCCAGGCCGTTCTCTTCTTCTAGCGCGGCCATGAGTGCATTACCCTCTTTTTCGATATATTCGAAGTGACAAAAAGGGGTTTCGTCGCGCCAGATGTCCAGCGTGCGGAGTTCGCCAGCCCAACTGTAGACATCCTGAAACAGCGTACGGTGAATGTGACACAGGTAAGGCAGGCCGATTTTGGGTGGGCCCAGTTCAAGCGTGGCAAGCCGGGCGGCGCTAAAGCTCAGTTCCGCTTTTCGTAACTGCGCCTCATCATGAATATCGAGACGGTTTTTGAGGACCGTGTCGTTTTGCCACAGGTAGGGATCCTGCGTGACGGCAGTATTAGCAGCCATATTGCCTCCTTAAAGAGGCCAGACGGGCTTCCGCCTCTTCACCCTTAACCTCCGGTTCCGTCAGGGTAAAGCCTTCAAGCCGACAGCTTGCCCGATAGCTGGCATTCCGCCGCTGTCGCCAGAGCGCTGCCTTCTGTTTGTCTGTAAGTGTATTTGCCATACCGCCTCCTGCTCAGGTTTGCCCTAAGTATAAGAGCAAATTTTCCCTTTGCCGGAAACGGGATGGCAATCAAGACAATCAGGGCAGGACTTTTGCCGACAAAATGACCACCGGCTTGACGGGAACATTCTGGTAAGGCCCGACATCTTTGGTTGGCACCTGAGAGATTTTGTCCACGACGTCCTGGCCCTTCACGATCTTACCAAAGACGGCGTAGCCAAAATCGCGCTGACCATGATCCAGAAAGGCGTTGTCAGCGACGTTCAGAAAGAACTGGCTGGTGGCGCTGTCTTTGTCGGAGGTGCGCGCCATGGAGATGGTGCCGCGCAGGTTGCGCAGACCATTATCCGCTTCATTTTTGATCGGCGCATTGGTTTGTTTTTGCTGCATTTCATTGGTAAAGCCACCGCCCTGAATCATAAAACCCGGGATAACGCGGTGAAAAATCGTGTTGTTGTAAAAACCACTGTTAACGTAATCAACGAAGTTTTTAACGGAGATCGGTGCTTTTTGATTATTCAGTTCGAGTTCGATGTTACCGGCAGAAGTGGTCAGCAGGACATGCGTATCACCTTTGGCCGCTAAAGCTGAGGCAGAAACAGAAGAGAGCGCTAACAGGGCAACTGCCGCTGTCAAAGTACGTTTAAACATGAGTAATTCCTTACTTTGGAGAGCTAGCTCAAAAACGATATTGATTGTAAAGAGCATGTAATACAAGAGCCAGCGTTTTACCTATATTTACGCTAAACGCACCCAAAAACGCCTGAAAAAGATTGCTTCCGCTTCGTGACTAAAATCACAGTATTGATGAAATGAATGACAACAGTTTTCACTCTTAGTTTATTAAGATCACGGTTCCGTTTACAATTTCTGCCGCTTCAGCGCTCCCGCTTCCCAACAGGTTCAGAACATGACAAATCGTAATCGTATCGGCCTTACCTGGATTAGCTTTCTTTCCTATGCGCTCACCGGTGCCCTGGTGATTGTCACCGGTATGGTAATGGGTGATATCGCGAAAGATTTCCAGATTCCCATCGACAGTATGGGTAACACCTTCACTTTCCTGAACAGTGGCATCCTGGCTGCCGTTTTCCTTAATGCCTGGTTGATGGTCATTGTGCCGCTCAAACGCCAGTTGATTTTTGGCTTTGTGCTGATGGTATTAGCCGTTATCGGACTGATGACCAGCCGGGATCTGTCGGTATTTTCGCTGTGCATGTTCGTACTGGGCGTCGTCAGTGGTATCACCATGTCGATTGGGACGTTCCTGATTACCCACATGTACGAAGGCCGCCAACGGGGTTCACGCCTGCTGTTTACGGACTCCTTCTTTAGTATGGCTGGCACCATTTTCCCGATTCTGGCCGGCATTTTACTGGCACGTCATCTGCCGTGGTACTGGGTTTACGTCTGCATTGGCGTCATTTACGTCGGTATTTTTATCATGACGTTATTCGTGGAGTTTCCGGTTCTGCGTAAGCCAGAGAACAGCCCAACGGTTGAAAAAGAAAAATGGGGACTGGGCGTACTGTTACTGGCGATTGCCGCCTTATGCTACATTCTTGGCCAGCTCGGCTTTATTTCCTGGGTGCCTGAATATGCCACCAAAGTGATGGGCATGAATATTGATGATGCCGGTCAACTGGTAGGAAGCTTCTGGACCGCTTATATGGTCGGCATGTGGGTATTCAGCTTCCTGCTGCGCTTCTTCGATCTGCAACGTATTCTGATGGTACTGGCAGGACTGGCCACGGTGCTGATGTACTGGTTCGTAAGCAGCCAGGATGCAAGCATGTTGCGGTGGATTATTCTGACGCTTGGCTTCAGCTCAAGCGCGATCTATACCACCATCATTACGCTCGGCTCTCTACAAACCAAAGTCGCATCTCCCAAGCTGGTTAACTTTATTCTGACCTGTGGCACCGTGGGTACCATGCTGACCTTCGTCGTTACGTCACCCATTGTGAAAAACAGCGGCGTGCACAGCGCGCTGCTAACGGCAAATGGCCTGTACGCCGTGGTGTTTATCATGTGTGCGTTGCTGGGCCTGGTGACCAAACACCGCTCGCACGGTCATATCACGCATTAATCCTCTCAGGGCGGCGGCAACGCGCCGCCCTTTGCTTCATCGCCTGAAGGTCACCGCTTCCCAAGTGTCCAGACAGATTTTGCTCTCTGCGGGCTGCGTCGCCGCGATGACCTTTCCACGCCGAAGCGAATAACGCACCGGCACCTGCCGCCTGACCGCATCAAAACCGTTCTCTGCGGGCAGAATGATAAAACTGGCTTCATGACCGCGCTGAATACCGTACTCTGCTAAATTCAGCGTGTTGGCACTGTTGCGTGTAATCAGATCGAGCCCGGCATTAATTTGCTCGTACCCCATCAGCTGACACACATGTAATCCCATATGCAGCACCTGAAGCATATTGCCTGTACCCAGCGGATACCAGGGATCGAACACGTCGTCATGGCCAAAACAGACGTTAATCTCCGCCTCCAGCAGCTCTTTCACCCGGGTAATGCCGCGGCGTTTGGGATAGCTGTCAAAGCGACCCTGTAGGTGAATATTCACCAGGGGATTGGCAACAAAGTTGATGCCGGAGAGCTTCAGTAAGCGAAACAGACGAGAAGTATAAGCCCCGTTATACGAGTGCATCGCTGTGGTATGGCTTGCCGTGACGCGCGCACCCATCCCGTCACGGTGTGCCAGCGCGGCAACGGTTTCGACGAAGCGTGACTGCTCATCGTCAATTTCGTCACAGTGCACGTCCACCAGCCTGTCGTAACGGTTGGCCAGCGCGAACGCTTTATGCAGGGATTCCACGCCGTACTCCCGCGTGAACTCAAAATGGGGAATCGCGCCGACGACATCCGCGCCGAGTCGCAGCGCTTCTTCAAGTAGCGCTTCGCCATTAGGGTAAGACAGAATGCCTTCCTGCGGGAACGCCACGATTTGAATCGTGATCCAGGGCGCCATCTCCGCTTTCAGTTCCAGCATAGCCTTGAGGGCGGTTAACGTCGGATCGGACACATCCACATGCGTGCGCACAAACTGTATGCCATTCGCGATCTGCCATTTCAGCGTTTGCATCGCGCGCCGTTTTACATCCTCATGGCTTAATAAGGCTTTCCGCTCTGCCCAGCGCTCAATACCTTCAAACAGCGTGCCGGACTGATTCCAGGCCGGTTCACCCGCCGTTTGGGTGGTATCCAGGTGAATATGAGGCTCAATAAAAGGCGCGTACGCCAGGCCGCCTTCCGCATCGAGTGCTGCGCCCTCGGCTGACAGCTGCTGAGGCTGCGCCGTGATGCGGGCGATTTTTCCTTCCACGATCTCTATCTGCCACAGCCCTTCCCGGGTGGGCAAACGCAGATTGTTTATCCAGCGAAGTGGTGCTGTTGTCATTCCGGGCTCCTCATGCGTTAAGCGCTGCGAAGTAAAGCTAACACGATCTCTCTGCCCTGCTCCAGATGACTTTATTCGTTATTTAAATCACTTAGCGCGTACGAGGCCGAACCGGCGCCCTGCCTCTGCGGACAGGTCAGGCGCGGGAGCAAAAGGTCGGGGACGAATAAGATGACATGATTACCGAAAGCGAAACGCAAGAAGGGTTGGCACACGTTCCGCTCCGTTTGCGCGTGGTACCTGGCCGTCATTTTCCTTTGTCGGCAGTGTGGTCAGCCTGCGCCGCCCATTACGCCGGGGGGAAAATCAAAACGGCGAGCCTTCGCTCGCCGTTTGACTTACAACGTTACCGATCAGGGTTGAGAAACAAATCCGACCGCTTCATAGACTTTTTTCAGGGTTTCCTGCGCCTGGGCACGGGCTTTCTGTGCACCGTCACGCATCACCTTTTCCAGCAACGCCTCGTCGTTGCGGAAGCGATGATAACGTTCCTGCAGGTCTGTCAGCATGCCCGATACGGCTTCTGCGACCGCGCCTTTCAGGTGCCCGTACATTTTGCCTTCGAACGCCTGCTCCAGCGCGGTCACCGGCGTACCGGTTACGCCTGACAGGATGTCCAGCAGATTCGAGACGCCCGCTTTCTCTTTAATATCATAACGGATAACCGGCGGCTCTTCAGAGTCGGTCATCGCACGCTTAATCTTTTTAACCACCGATTTGGGATCTTCAAGCAGGCCGATCACATTGTTGCGGTTATCATCCGACTTAGACATCTTTTTCGTCGGTTCCAGCAGCGACATCACGCGTGCGCCTGATTTTGGAATGAATGGCTCCGGCACCTTGAAGATATCGCCATACAACGCATTAAACCGGCTCGCAATATCACGGCTCAGCTCAAGATGCTGTTTCTGATCTTCACCCACCGGTACCTGCGCGGTCTGGTAAAGCAGAATGTCGGCAGCCATCAGCACCGGATAACTGAACAAACCCGCGTTGATGTTTTCTTCATAGCGTGAGGATTTGTCTTTGAACTGGGTCATGCGGCTCAGCTCACCGAAATAGGTGTAGCAGTTCAGAATCCAGCTGAGTTGCGTGTGCTCCGGCACATGCGACTGAACAAAGATGGTGCTCTTCTCGGGATCGATGCCGCAGGCCAGATAGAGCGCCAGCGTATCTAAGGTGGCTTTACGCAGTGCAACCGGATCCTGGCGCACGGTGATGGCGTGCAGATCGACGATACAGTAAATGCAGTGGAAATCGTCCTGCATCTGCACCCACTGACGCAGCGCACCCATATAGTTGCCAATGGTCAGTTCGCCGGACGGCTGTGCGCCGCTGAAAACGATGGGTTTGCTCATGCTTATGTCCTGATAAATTACAGCCCGATAGCGGGCAAAAGTTCGTCAAAAGAGTCAAGGGTCAGATCGGGCTGGCTGCTGGCAATAGGTTCACCATAGTTATAGCCAAACGTCATGCCGACATTGGGTACGCCGGCAGACTGCGCGGCCAGAATATCATTGCGTGAATCCCCGACAAACAGCAGTTGTGAGGGCAGCAGCCCCCATTTACCCAACACCAGAAAAATCGCGGCAGGATGCGGTTTTTTAACCACCACATCATCGCCACCAATGATCAACGAAAACGCCTGGTCGATTCCCAGCGATTGCAGCAGCGGCGCGACAAACGGCGTCGGCTTATTGGTCACAATCGCCATCGGCATGCCTGTGGCCTGTAACCGTGTCAGCGTCTCTTTGACCTGAGGAAACAGGGTACTGCCCGCCTCCACCGTGCTGGCATAATGTTTGTCAAACAGCACACGCGCATCACGCTGCTCGTCCGGGTGTGGCTCGCGCCCGAGTGCCCAGGTCAGCGCACGGCACATCATAACGTCGGCACCATTCCCAATCCACGTTGATACGCGCGCCACGCCAGCAGCAGGCAACGCCAGGTCTGCCAGCGTCAAATCGATCGCATCCGCCAGCCCCGGCGCGCTGTCGACCAGCGTACCATCCAGGTCAAAGGCCAGCCCACGAATATCAGTGAAATGAGCCATTCGCTTTCTCCAGCTCGTTCCGCATGTCGTCGATCACTTTCTTGTAATCCGGATGGCCAAAGATGGCCGAACCGGCAACAAACATATCTGCACCCGCTGCCGCGATTTGCGCAATGTTATCAATCTTCACACCACCGTCGACTTCAAGGCGAATGCTGTAGCCGCTCTGATCAATCCGCTTACGCGCTTCACGAAGCTTGTCGAGCGTGCCGGGGATAAATGACTGACCACCAAAGCCGGGGTTCACCGACATCAGCAAAATGATGTCCAGTTTATCCATCACATAGTCGAGGTAGCTGAGCGGAGTGGCAGGATTAAAGACCAGGCCTGCTTTGCAACCGTGCTCTTTGATTAACTGCAGCGTGCGGTCAACGTGCTCGCTCGCTTCGGGGTGGAACGTGATGTAGGTCGCGCCAGCCTTGGCAAACTCGGGGATTAACGCGTCCACTGGCTTCACCATGAGATGCACATCGATCGGGGCTGTGATGCCATAGTCACGCAGCGCTTTCAACACCATCGGTCCCATTGTCAGATTCGGCACGTAGTGGTTGTCCATTACGTCGAAGTGAACCACGTCGCCTCCGGCCGCCAGTGCCTTCGCGGTGTCTTCACCCAGGCGAGCAAAGTCTGCCGAAAGGATGGAAGGGGCCAGCAAATATTGTTTCATCCGATTCTCCACTGTTGTGCGCCAGCATGATGGCTGGCGTAGTACCCTGGTCGCGGACGAAACAGACTAGCTATAGAGTGCCAGCAGTTCGTCGACCTTGGTGCGACCGGTTATGCTTCGGCTAATAGAACGCCGGACTTTGACCACATGTAACACGGCATCCTGATACCAGCAACGCGTCAGTTCCGTATCATGGTTAGAAATCAGGACCGGAATTTGACTCTCAGACGCCAGCTTTGCGGCCAGTTGCGCCAGATGCTGCTGCTCATGCAGGCTAAAACTGTTGGTGTGGTAAGCCGTGAAGTTAGCCGTTGCGGACAGCGGCGCGTACGGCGGATCACAATATACCACAGAGCCTTTTTGGGCATTGTTCAGGGTAACATCGTAGGATTCACAGACAAACGTCGCCTTTTGCGCCCGTTCGGCAAACCAGAGCAGCTCGGCTTCCGGGAAATAAGGTTTACGATAGCGCCCAAACGGCACGTTGAACTCACCACGCAGATTGTAGCGGCACAGGCCGTTGTAGCAGTGGCGATTCAGATAGAGGAACAGCAGCGCACGCCGATAAGCGTCATGACTGAGGTTAAACTCCGTGCGCAGTTGGTAATAACGGATTTCGCTGTTTGTTTCGCTGGTAAACAGTAAACGCGCATCGCGAATAAAATCCGCCGTGCGCGTTTTGACAATATTGTAGAGATTGATGAGATCGTTGTTGATGTCGGCCAGATGATAGCGATCAAAATCGGTGTTAAGAAACACGGAGCCCGCGCCAACGAAGGGTTCGATCAGGCAATCACCTTGCGGCAAATGACGGTGGATCTCTTCGACTAAGGGAAATTTTCCCCCCGCCCATTTCAAAAAAGCGCGATTTTTTTTCATGCTGTCGTGGTAATTACATCTTATTGTGAGGCTGTGGTTGAACCGACAGCAGATCTGCGCTTAAAACAGGGCCCGCATGGGCAGGCCCCACATCACTTATTGACTGGCTTCTTTCCTGACCTGACTGACCGGTTTCACCCAGGGATTCTGTGCACGTACCTCTGCAGGCAATGTCGCAACGGCACGCTTTGCGTCGGCCGGCGTGGCGTAAGAACCACTGACCAGCACATACCAGGGTTGACCATTGCGCGTGGTTTTATACACATGGTACGCACTCAGGTTTTGCTTCTTCGCCCAGGCATTCAGGCTTTCCGCTTTAGATGCGCCGCTCAACTGCAACGTGTAGTTGCCGCCCGGTACTGATTTGCTGGCCGTAGCGCTACTGCCCGCCGCTTTTACCGGCGCGTTATTCACGGAGGAGTGCGCTGGCGTTGTGTGGGTTTTATGCTCGCTGGCTGCGGGTTTAGACGCCGTTCTGGCAGGCTCACGCGTATGACGCGGCGTGACGGGTGCCTGCGCGGCGTTTTGACGACCTGTAGCGGGAAGACTCGCCGCTGCACCTGCTTTCCCGCTCACCGTAGCGGGTGCGGTCGGCAGAGAACTGCTGCCTTCTGCACCCTGTGCGGCGCCATCAACCTGCTGTTGCTGGTTGGTCAATGCGCTGTTCAGGTCGCCGGGTAATGTAATGCGTTGCTGATTAGCCGGGGTTTCAACCGGGGCTGCCTGCGTGGGTGTGGATGCAACCGGTGGCATGGAAATATCACGTGGCGCATTTGTCGCCCCCGCTGCCGGTTCCGCTCCTGCTGCATTCGGAGTGCCGGTGGAAGGCTGTGCTGTTCCCGTGGCGTTCTGACCGCCGCTCATGGCGGTGGAGCCGCCGCTCATGGCGGTGGAGCCGCTGAGATCAATATTTTTTCCGTTGCCCGATCCTGCGGCCCCGCTGGTGGCGGTGCCTTTGTCAGTAGAGGACGACGCGGATTTGCTGTCGTCAGCGCCGTTGAGCGCTGAGCCAATGCCCAGCACGAGCAGCAGCAACACAAGGATACCAACGCCCATCATGACGTGCTGGCGCGAGACCGGAGCTTTCGTCGCAGAGGACGATTTACGTGGGCGCGAGGGACGACGGTCACTGGCGTCAGGTTTTAACTCATCATCCGGTTTGAACTCATCCATTTTGCCTCCTCCGTAAAGCGGCCGTTCGCACTGCGCACCCGCGCGTCGCGTCACCACTTACCTGCTGAATATCAAGATTTCTGGCAGTCATTAATTGCCGCCATCACCATATCATGAGCCACGCCACCACGCACTTCAGCGCGGCCTATCGCCAAAGGCAGTATCAGACGTAATTCGCCCGCCAGCACTTTTTTATCGCGCATCATATGGGGCAAATAGTCTTCAGCCTGCATCTCAACCGGTCCGTGTACCGGCAAACCGGCGCGCTGCAGTAACGCGATAACGCGTTCGCAATCCTGCTCGCTGAACTGACCAAGACGTTGCGCGGTTCGCGCCGCCATCACCATACCAGCGGCAATCGCTTCACCATGCAACCAGTTGCCATAGCCCATATGCGCTTCAATGGCATGGCCAAAAGTATGACCCAGATTCAGTAATGCGCGCTGACCGTTTTCACGCTCATCCGCGGCGACAACCTCGGCTTTCAGCTCACAGCAACGACGGATGCACCAGGCCAGCGCGGCTTCATCCAGCGCCAGAAGGCGATCAAGATTTTGCTCAAGCCAGTGAAAGAATTCACCGTCCAGAATGATGCCGTATTTAATCACTTCAGCCAGACCGGACGCCAGCTCACGAGGAGGCAGTGACCGGAGACATTCCGTATCAATCACGACCGAAGCGGGCTGGTAAAACGCACCTATCATGTTTTTGCCAAGAGGATGGTTAACCGCCGTTTTTCCGCCAACCGACGAGTCAACCTGAGACAGCAGCGTGGTCGGCACCTGAATGAACCGCACACCACGTTGATAGCTTGCCGCAGCAAAACCGGTAAGATCGCCAATCACGCCCCCACCCAGCGCCACCAGCGTGGTATCGCGCCCGTGGGGCTTTTGCAGGAGGGCGGTAAAAACCTGATCCATCACCGCCAGCGTTTTGTGCTGCTCACCGTCGGGCAAAATCACCTGATCCGTCTTCACTCCCGCCGCCTTTAGCCGCGCCGTGACCTTATCCAGGTAAAGCGGTGCCAGCGTCTCGTTCGTGACCAGCATGGCATTATCACCCGCTTTTAACGGCCAAAAAGAAGCCGGATCATTAAACAGTCCGGCGGCGATAGTGATGGGGTAACTGCGTTCCCCCAATGAAACGGTGATCTTCTCCATGATGCTCGATACCTGTCAAAGAGCTTTCAAACGTTGGATCAACTTTTTTCCAACATGTGGATAATCTGATTCGCCACCACTTTTGCACTTTGATCGTCAGTGCGGATGGTAACATCGGCGATCTCTTCATACAGCGGGTTGCGTTCAGCGGCCAGCGCTTCAAGTACTTCACGCGGTGGCGACTCGACCTGCAGTAAGGGGCGTTTTTTGTCACGCTGCGTACGTGCCAGTTGTTTCTCAATAGTGGTTTCAAGATAAACCACGACGCCGCGGGCGGAGAGACGATTACGTGTTTCCCGGGATTTTACGGAGCCACCGCCGGTCGCCAGGACGATGCCCTGCTTCTCGGTCAGTTCATTGATGATTTTTTCTTCACGATCGCGGAAGCCAGCTTCGCCTTCAACGTCAAAAACCCAGCCCACATCCGCTCCGGTGCGTCGCTCAATTTCCTGATCGGAATCGAAGAACTCCATATTGAGTTGCTGAGCCAACTGACGGCCAATAGTGCTTTTGCCGGCACCCATCGGCCCAACCAGAAAGATATTGCGTTTCTCTGCCATTTTGTCGGTATTACTAAGAATTCGTTAATGATACCCCGCTTTCAGCATTTTACTGGCGGGACAGGAACTGAGACCTCATGAGCGTTAGCAAGAGTCAGACGAAAAATTATCTCAACACTCAAGGCTGTTTGGCAACCGATTATATTGCTTACAGCACATCCATTTCTGAATTGGCCTGTTGTTCGCGAAACTGTAAGGCGTCAGTAAAGCGTTGTGACATGACTGCGTACAGAGGAATTCGCTCATCTGCTTGCCGGGTTCTTCCAACTCAGACGCTTACAACGTGTTAAAAATCGCTAAACCTTGTAAGCTAATTCCTGTCCTGCGTCAACGCAGTTAAACTTTCAGGGCACATTTTCCGTTTTATCGTGCCGTAAGCGCTGCTTCCCTGACCAATCGCGGCGTCATGAAGATCACCAGCTCGCGTTTTTTATGTTCTTCAGCCTGCTGGCGGAATAATCCCCCCACGACGGGCAGACGGCCAAGTAACGGCACCTGCGTTTGTCCCTGAGTGCGCTGCTGATGGAAAATACCGCCTAGGGCCAGTGTTTGCCCGTCGTTAACCGTCACCTGCGTTTCCATTTCCTGCTTATCAATCGACAGCACCTGCGAGGCGCTGGTCTGAACCACGCGCCCCGGCACGTTCTGGCTGATACGTATTTTCAACTGAATGCGGCCATTGCCTAAAACGGTGGGCGTGACTTCCATGCCCAGCACCGCTTCTTTGAATTCGATACTGGTTGCGCCGCTGTTACCGGCTGAGACTTCATAAGGGATTTCGGTGCCCTGTTTAATCGACGCGGTTTGCTGATGCGACGTAAAAAGCCGTGGGCTGGCGATGATTTCAACCTGGTTTTCCTGCTCCAGCGCACTGAGCTCCAGATCCAGCACTCTGCCGCCTGTCCGCGACAACGTGACGCCCAGCGAAACAGCGGGCGAGGTCAGCCCCAGGGGAATAGCCAGAAGCGGGTGATGTAAAGCCCGGCTGAGGCTTTCACTATCCTCAGACAGTCGCCAGTTGACGCCCAGCTCATGCAGATTCTCTTCACTAATCGTCACGATATGGGCCGCCAGCTCAACCTGTTCCAGCGGCACATCCAGCGCCTGAATCCAGCGCTCCGTGTCTTGCAGCGCCGGTTCAGTGTCGCGCAGCAACAGGCTGTTGGTGCGCGTGTCCACAGAGGCGCTCCCGCGCGATGTCATAAGCGACTGGCGTTCCCCTTGCAGGCTGCGATGCACCTCACTGGCACTGGCATAGAGCAGGTTGATCCTGCGCTGCATTAAAGGACGCTGCTGACGCGCTTCCGCCTGTTGTACCTTTTCTGCTTCGCGCCGCTGCTGCTGCCAGCGCTCGGGATAAACCAGCAGAACGTTATCTTCTTCCAGCACAGTCAGTTGCGCCATCCGCGCGACCAGCGACAGCGCCTGTTGCCAGGAGACGTTGTCCAGCCGCAGTGACAGCGTTCCGTTAACCTCAGGGGAGATCATCAGGTTGATCTGCTGGTAATCAGCCAGCGCCTGTAAAATGCGCTCAATCGGCGCATCATCAAACGCGAGGCTCAGGCCCTCATCAGGGCTGGCGTGAGCGGGGATTTGGCAAAACAGCAGGAGTGTCAGAATCGCTATCCTTATCATGCAGGCGTCCTTTGAGATGAAACGTGAAACGTTGGGCCGGGCAACTGCCCGGAATAAATAGCTGAAGCGAACGGGAAGTAAACCGGAGGGTTTGCCAGGGGAACAACGGAAAAGGCTGGTCGCTCAGGACGTGAACAGATTTGCCCTGTGGCGTCAGTAGCCAGCCCTGAAACCGGGGAGCACGACCAATGATGCCCTGCAAACGCCATTCGCTGAGAGGTTCAACCTCCGCCAGGCAGGCCGCGCCAGGAAGGGGACGAAACGGATCGCGTGCCTGCGCAACGCCAGCGCCACAGCTGAGTAACAGCAGAACAACACTAATGGGTTTCATCAGCGTCCAGCCAGAGTTGCGCCACCAGATAGTCAGAATGAGCGGTTAACTGAAAGCGATCAGGAAACGCCGTTGCAGACGTTGAAAGCGCAGAAAACAACGGCGGAAACTGGGCCCATTGCAGATGGAAAGTGAGGGCTCGAGGCTGTTCATCGGGCAGCCACTGCTCAAGCGCTGCACCCCGCTCTGCGATGATCGCCTCCAGCGTCGATGACGCGGCTGACTTTTCCATCTGAATCTGCTGAAGTTGTGCCTGTAAAACAGCAAGGGCGGGATAGCGGGCAAACTGTCGCTGCAGCTGTTGCAGGTGCGCCTGCTGCTGCACGCATTGATGCCTGGCATCAGCCAGCACCCGTTTTTGCGGCTGTAGCACGGTCCACCAGGCCACACACAGCAGGCAGACCGCGCCCGCCAACAGGCTGCCATAACGCAGCGGTGGAGCTAACCGCATCCAGTGCCTGGTAAGGCTACTCACTAGTCGCCTCCTTAAGGCGAATATGCAAGACGAAGCGATACTCCCCTTCAGGCTGGCGTTGCACATTGCCTTGTTTGATCTGTGAAAACAGCGCCACATCGCTTAAGCGCTGACGAAAGACGCGAATCTCCTGCATATGCTCCGCTTTTCCCTCCAGTTGTAACGACGTTTCCCGTTTATCCAGTCGCGTTAACCACAGCCCGTCAGGCAGCAAAGCAGGCAACGCAAGCCAGAGTTGCTGCCAGACGTGAAACTGCCTGCTCTGCTGGTGCAGCCAGTGGCGACGCTGCTGCGCCTCATCCAGTTGTTTCAACAGTCGCTGTTGCTGCACCACCTGCTGTTCAGCGGCCTTAAGGGCATGACTGAGGCCGACATGCTGACGCTGAACCCGTCTGAGCGCCTTATGATCCCGCCAGCACTGTCCTGCCACCAGCAGCACGACCAGTCCTGACGTGACAGCCAGCATACGTAAGCTCTGACGCCGTTGACGCTGCCAGCGCCAGTGCCGCCAGGGAAGAAGATTCACAGCGACCATCAGCAATCCTCTTTCCGCAACGCCAGCCCGGCGGCCAGGACGAAGGCCCCCGGATGCGCGGGCAAAGGTGGCTGCTGATAGCGAAATGTTTGCAGGGGAGAGAACGGCACCGTGCCAGCCGGCGGCAATGCGTTATCGGCATCACAATAATAAAGCGACGTCGCGTGGGGAAAAGCCTGCTCACGTAGCGCGTCAAAACCGCCCTCTCCGGCAAAAAGTGCGGCGTTGACGCCATCGCTCCACAGGTAACGTGCATCCTGGCGTAAAACCACTACACTTCCCGCAGCCAGTTGCGCCTGTTCTGCGACGATGTTGAGTGCGTTCGTTGCCAGTTCAAATACAGAGCATTTAAGGCCGGCCTGCTCCAGCGGTGTCCGCCACTGCGTAACGACATCCCGCCGTGCAGCCGTGACGCTTAGCCGTTCCAGGTTGGTATCGACACGGTAATCCAGGGCCAGTTCACTGGCGTCCACCGGGAAAAGACGCTGAGCGGATGCCCGGACAAAGCGGCCCAGTGCGGGTTCTTTTAAGGGCGGATCAGGCAGAGAAAGCGGTTGCTGTAGTGCCAGGTGCGCGGGAAGACAGACCCGTAACGTATAGCGCCGTGGTAACACCTTACGCCACTGGCTTAATACAGACAGCAATGCAGGGGAAGATTGCAGCACACCGTTTCTTAACGTATCTTGCGGCAGCCGTTGCTGCCACCAGTGGCATAATTGCCAACCCCGGCGACGACGCAGGATGGCAAGGGCACAGCACTGCCGGTTCTGAATATCCAGTCCAATTTGCCAGGTGTGAAAAGCCATGCGCGCGATCTCCTTATCGTCCGGAAAAATGGACATATCAAAGCGTCTGGCTTGCCTTTATACTACTGCGCGGTTGCTTATAAACTGCCCAAACGACAACAGATGGGAAATCTCAGGTGAAGTTCGTAAAGTATTTATTAATCCTTGCAGTGTGTTGCATCTTGCTGGGAGCTGGCTCGATTTATGGTTTGTACAAATATATAGAGCCCCAGTTACCCGACGTTAACACACTGAAAGATGTGCGTTTGCAAACCCCTATGCAGGTTTACAGCGCCGACGGCGATCTTATCGCCCAGTATGGTGAAATGCGCCGTATTCCGCTCAGCCTGCAGCAGGTTCCACCTGACATGGTCCATGCGTTTATTGCGACGGAAGACAGCCGCTTCTATGAGCATCACGGTGTGGATCCCATCGGGATTTTCCGTGCCGCCAGCGTTGCGCTGGTCTCAGGCCATGCGTCCCAGGGGGCCAGTACCATCACGCAGCAACTGGCGCGTAACTTTTTCCTCAGTCCGGAACGCTCCCTGATGCGTAAGGTAAAGGAAGCCTTTCTGGCGATTCGCATTGAGCAGTTGCTGAATAAAGACGAAATTCTTGAGCTTTACCTGAATAAAATCTATCTCGGCTACCGGGCTTATGGCGTTGGCGCAGCCTCGCAGGTGTATTTTGGCAAACCCGTTGGCGAGCTGTCGTTGAGTGAAATGGCGACCATCGCCGGGCTGCCGAAAGCCCCGTCAACCTTTAACCCGCTGTATTCCCACAGTCGTGCTGTCGCCCGACGCAATGTGGTGCTGGCTCGTATGCTGGACCAGAAATACATCACCCAGCAGCAATATGATGAAGCACGTAATGCGCCGCTGGTCGCCAGCTATCATGGCCCGAAAATCGTCTTCTCCGCGCCCTATCTGACCGAGATGGTGCGCCAGGAAATGGTGAAACGCTATGGCGATAATGCGTATACCGATGGTTACAAGGTTTACACCACCGTGACGCGCCGTCTGCAGGAATCCGCGCAGGAAGCCGTGCAGAACAACGTCATCGCCTACGATATGCGTCACGGCTATCGTGGCCCTACCAGCGTGCTGTGGAAAGTCGGCGAGCCAGCCTGGGGGCAAACGCAGATTGTTAAAGCATTAAAAAATCTGCCTCTGTACGGGCCGCTTCATCCGGCCGTCGTAACGCATGTCCAGAGTGACGAAGCTACCGTCATGATGAAGGATGGCAGCAATGTGTCACTGACGATGGCGGGCGTGCGCTGGGCGCGTGCCTTTAAATCGGACACAGTGCAGGGACCGACACCAAAAAGCATTGCACAGGTGCTTCAGCCGGGCCAGCAGATCTGGGTACGCCAGGTCGGCGATACATGGTGGCTGGGCCAGGTACCGGATGTGAACTCGGCCCTGGTTTCACTGGACCCTAATAACGGTGCGGTTCGCGCACTGGTCGGGGGCTTTGACTTCAACCAGAGCATGTTTAACCGCGCGACTCAGGCGCTGCGCCAGGTGGGTTCAAACATCAAGCCGTTCCTGTATACCGCGGCGATGGATCGCGGGTTAACGCTGGCATCCATTCTGAACGACGTACCGATTTCTCGCTGGGATGCCGGTGCCGGTGCGGACTGGCGTCCAAAGAACTCTCCGCCCACTTACGATGGTCCGATTCGTCTGCGTCAGGGGCTGGGGCAGTCTAAAAACGTTGTCATGGTTCGTGCCATGCGTGCAATGGGCGTGGATTACGCCGCAGAGTATCTCCAGCGTTTTGGCTTCCCGGCACAGAATATTGTGCATACCGAATCGCTGGCCCTGGGTGCCGCGTCGTTCACACCGCTGCAGGTCGTGCGGGGCTATTCGGTGATGGCTAACGGCGGCTTCCTGATCGATCCTTATTTCATCAGTAAGATCGAAAATGAACAGGGACAGACCGTTTTCGAAGAGAAACCCAGAATTGCCTGTCCGCAGTGCAACTTACCGGTGATCTACGGTGAAACCAAAAAAGCGCTGGCGCTGAATGCGGAAAGCGTTGAGAACGTTGCCCCGTCCGCCCCACAGCAAAATCAAGCCGTGCCGCAGCCTGAGCTGGAGCAAGTGCCCGCCCAGCCTCAGCAGGGTGGCGAGCAGCAGTATGCGCCGCACGTGATTAACACACCGCTGTCCTTCCTGATCAAAAGCGCGCTGAACAGTAATATTTTTGGTGAGCCAGGCTGGATGGGCACCGGCTGGCGTGCCGGACGCGACCTGAAACGTAATGATATCGGCGGGAAAACAGGGACGACTAACAGCTCCAAAGATGCCTGGTTCTCGGGTTACGGCCCGGGCGTGGTGACCTCGGTGTGGATCGGCTTCGATGATGCGCGTCGCGATTTGGGTCGCAGTACGCTTTCTGGTGCCATTCCCGATCAGATTTCGGGCTATGAAGGCGGGGCGAAGAGTGCACAGCCTGCATGGGATGACTTTATGAAAGTGGCCCTTGAAGGTGTACCTGTTCAGCCGTTAACGCCGCCTGAGGGCATTGTTACCGTGACCATTGACCGCAGTACGGGCAAGCTGGCCAATGGCGGAGGAAACACACGTCAGGAGTACTTTATCAACGGAACACAGCCAACCGAATATTCGGTTCATGATGCAGGTACGACCATCATGGACAATGGCGAAAGTCACGAACTGTTCTGATAAACGTGAGAGGCGGCCTGGCCGCCTCTCCGCTTTTTACCGCCCGGAAATCTGGTGCTCAATCAGTAATGCAGACGGCCCTGCTTCACCAGCCACTCACGCACCATAAACAACGCACTGACGTTGCGCGCTTCGCGGAAATCAGGCTCCTGCAGTAACGCCAGCATGTTGCTTAACGGCCAACGGTGGACCACCAGCGGCTCAGGCTCATCCCCTTCCAGCTTCTCCTGGTAAAGCCCTTCTGCAACCACGATGTTCATCTTGCTGGAAAAATAGGACGGTGCCATCGTCAGTTTACCCAGCATAGTTAACTGGCCAGCCCCGAATCCCGCTTCCTCTTTCAGTTCACGGTCGGCCGCCTGATTGACCGTTTCACCCGGATCGATTAAGCCTTTTGGAAAGCCCAGTTCATAGCTTTCCAGGCCCACGGCATACTCTTCGATCAGAATCAGATGATCATCAATGATGGGCACAATCATGACTGCCTCGCGTTCCGACGGTTTCATGCGTTCATAAATGCGCCGGGCGCCATTGCTGAAGGCCAGGTCGACCGCTTCGACAGTAAACAACCGTGAACGTGCTACGGTTTCTACATTGAGGATGTCAGGTTTTTTTAACGACTTTTTCATATCAGCCTCAAACTTGCTGCGCCAGCACTCCGTAGCGAATTAGCATACCTAACCGTGGAGCATTGTGCGACTCAATGACGTCATCCGGTTACGCAGCCCACGTTTTCTCTATGCAATAACGGCTCTATTTCGGGCACAAAAAATTTGCGTTAGTCAATATCTGCCTTCAAAATTCAGACAATGCCGATACAATACTATGTGCATGATAGTTACTATTCTGGCACTGTGTGCTGTAATAACGCCTAATCAAATGATTTACAGTACAATTTTGTTTGTTGTTAAACTTGTCAGAGTTGTTTAACCTCCCATCAATCGCCTGAAATCAGGGGCGCGTCTGGGGACGTAAGTCTAAAGTGAAGGCAGTATTTTGGCTGAATTGAGCAAAGCATGAGCACAATAATTATTATATTGGCCTTAGTGCTAACCTGTTCAATTCTGGCAGGTATTGGATTTTGGTACGCTATGCGGCGCAGGCCGCCGTTGGCGAAACCGTTGCCATTCATCAGCCCGCCCTGCCGTAAACTGACTGAAAGAGAGCGCAGAGCCGTAGAGCAGTATCTTGCCGCCCTGGAAAAACAACCCCGTATTCTCAGCCCTGGTGAATCCCGTCGTCGGCACGAAAAGCTGGTGCTGACCGCCCAGAGCAACAATGTTTATCCGGTTACCCGCGCGATTACCCGCTATGGGCTTTCCACCGACGATCCGCATAAGTGGCGCTACTATCTGGATGAAGTTGAAGTCCATTTGCCGCCGCTGTGGGAACAGTACATCACCGATGAAAATTACGTTGAGTTGATCCGTACGCAATCGATCCCACTCATCATTTCGTTAAATGGCCACTCGCTGGTGGATTACGCGATTGATCAGCAGTCACTGCCTAATCTGATACGTCCGGCATCCACAAATGCCTCTATCCGTAAGGCCGAAAGCGAAAACGTTGAGTTAGTTCGGGTGCGCAAAGAAACACTGGAAGAGTATCGACTGTCCCGCCCGGATGGCACGCGCGAGGCCGTTATCATCTCGTTTGCGTTGATGATGTTTTTTATTGGTTTGTTATTACCCACAAGTCTGATGATCTGGCTGGTGGTGATTGCCAGCGCGATGGTCGTCGCAAGTCTGTGGTTAATGTACCGGATTCCCGGTGAAAATGGTCTGCGTGAGATCCACTGCCTGCGCGGCGCGCCAAAACGCTGGGGCTTATTTGGCGAGTCCAATCAAGAGCAGAGCAACATCACGCTGGGGATTATCGACCTGATTTATCCCGCGCACTGGCAGCCTTACGTCGCACACGACCTGGGACAGGTTACAGACGTCGAAATTTATCTTAACCGTCAGGTGGTGCGTCAGGGGCGTTTTCTTTCTTTGCAGGACGAGGTAAAAAACTTTCCGCTTCAGCGCTGGCGGAAAAATGTCGTTCTGGCCTGCGGTGCCTTTATTGTTCTGGCCTTCTTACTCACCTGGATACCGCTCAGTATGCCCATCAAGCTCAGCCTTGCATGGGTAAAAGGTACTGACAGCCTTGATGTCAGTAGCGTCAATCAACTGAGTCGTGAAGATTTGAAAGTGGGTGACAGCCTGAAGGTTACCGGGACCGGCATGTGTGCCGTGCCGGGCAATTATCAAAGCAATCGCACTTATATCTACATGCCGTTCGACTGCTCGCAGATCTACTGGAATAACGCTACGCCTCTGCCACTGCCTCACTCAGATATTATTGAGAAAGCCTCCGCGCTTCTGGAAACCACCACAAAACAGCTGCATCCCGAAACCAATACGGACCCCAAACTGAATCCGCAGTTAGCGTCTGCGATTCAGAAATCAGGCATGATTTTGCTGGATGACTTTTCCGATCTGGTGTTGAAAACGCAGGCGCTGTGCAGCCAGGCACAGGACTGTGTTCGGCTTAAAAACGCGTTGGTGAATTTGGGCAATGCCAAAGACTGGGACACATTAGTCAGCCGCGCCGATTCCGGTCAACTTAACGGGATGAATGTCCTGCTGCGCCCTGTCAGCGCGGAAGCGCTGGAAAATCTGGTGCACACCGCGACGTCGACCTTCTTTTATCGTGAAACGCGTCGTGCCACAGAAAATCTCAACAGCCCACCGCCGGGCGGGTTTGTGATTGTCAGCGACGAAGGGCATCAGTTAGTCAACCAGCCTCAGCCCGCGGTTCCCTTGTTTGATCTGGATGCGGCCTCACAATGGCAGGAGCTGCAACGTCTGTCCTCACTGCTGTTGCACACGCCGTTCAGCGCGACGGGCATCATTACGAACATCTACACAGATGCCAACGGCACGCGCCATATCGCCCTGCATAATGAACCTGATGCGATGGCAAAATGGCGCTATCTCGGTGCCGCCTTGCTGTTAATCGTGCTCCTGGCCTGTGGCCTCACTAACGGCCTGCTGGCGCTGCGTCGTATGCATCTGAATCGTCAGCGTATGCTCGCGATTCAGCAATACTACGACACGTGCTTTAACCCTTCCCTCAGCACTATACAGGGCGTGCGCTCCGTATTCTGACCGGCCTGCAACTGTGCTACCCTGTTGCGCGAAAAGGCAATGGGTAAATCCGCCATGATGTGTAACGGTTCTGATATTGATACCGTGCTGTTGGATATGGACGGCACGTTACTGGATCTGGCGTTTGACCGCGTCTTTTGGCGGGAACAGGTGCCGGATGCGCTGAGCGCGCATCGGGGCATCCCTGTCGAACACGCGCGGCAGTTGATGGAAGAAAAATATCAGGCCGTGTCCCATACGCTAAACTGGTATTGTCTGGACTACTGGTCAGAGGCCCTGCAACTGGATATCCACGCGATGCTCTGGGCACACCGTCATCGCGTCCGCTTACGGCCCGATACGCTGCCTTTTCTGCAGATGCTGCGGCGCACAGGTAAGCGCACTATTCTGCTGACCAATGCGCATCCCTGGAATCTGGACGTTAAACGACGACAAACAGGTTTAGCACCACACCTTGATTTATTACTTTCCACCCATACCTTTGGCTATCCGAAAGAAGATCAACGTTTGTGGCAGGCGGTCGCGCAACACACGGGCTTTGATGCATCACGAACATTGTTCATTGATGACAACGAAATCCTTCTTGATGTCGCTAAATCCTGGGGAATCGGCTGGTGTTTAGGCATCCGTAATCCTGATTCCGGTCGTCCCGAACAACCCTTTCAGCGTCACTATGCAATAAGCCATTACCGCACAGTGATCCAGGCCTGGGAGCAGCTATGAAAGAAAAATCTGAAGACGGTGTTCGTCTTGATAAATGGCTTTGGGCGGCGCGGTTCTATAAAACCCGTTCCATTGCGCGCGAGATGATTGAAGGCGGTAAGGTTCATTACAATGGTCAGCGCAGCAAACCAAGTAAGCTGGTTGAACGTGATGCGGAGCTAACACTGCGCCAGGGCAATGATGAACGTACCGTCGTAATTACCGGGATCAGCGAACAGCGGCGCCCGGCCAGTGAAGCGCAGCAGCTTTATCGTGAAACGGACGCCAGCATTGAGAAGCGCGAAAAAATGGCGCTGGCGCGCAAAATGAATGCGCTGACTATGCCCCATCCCGATCGCCGGCCTGACAAAAAAGAGCGCCGCGATTTGATGAAATTTAAGTTATCGGGTGATGAGTAAGACAGGCCTTGATGCCGCTCACCGCCCGCCCAAAGAGAGAAAAATTATGTCTGTAAACGATCAACTGCGCCGTTATCTGTTTGAAAATGCTGCTGTTCGCGGCGAACTGGTCAACGTTTCAAACACCTGGCGTGAAACCATTAAAAACCACGATTATCCACCCGCTGTGCAAACCCTGCTGGGTGAGTTACTGGTGGCAACCAGCCTGCTTACCGCGACGCTGAAATTTGATGGTGAGATCACCGTGCAGTTGCAGGGCGATGGTCCGCTGACGCTGGCCGTGATCAATGGGAATAATCAGCAGGAATTACGCGGTGTCGCGCGAATGAAAGGCGAGATCCCTGACGACAGCACGCTTAAGAGCATGGTGGGCAACGGCTATCTGGTGATTACGATTACACCAGAAAAAGGTGAGCGCTATCAGGGCGTGGTCGGTCTGGAAGGTGACACGCTGAGCGAATGCCTGGAAGATTACTTCATGCGTTCAGAACAGCTGCCAACCCGACTGTTTATCCGCACCAGCGATGCAGGCGCCGCCGGGATTCTGTTACAGGTTCTGCCCGCGCAGGACACGGATAAAGAGGATTTCGACCATCTCGCTACGTTGACAGAGACGATTAAAACAGAAGAATTGATCGACCTGCCGGCAACTGATGTGCTCTGGCGACTGTACCATCAGGAAGAAGTGACCGTTTACGATCCCCAGCCGGTGATCTACAAATGTACCTGCTCGCGCGAACGTTGCGGCGAGGTCCTGAAAACGCTGCCGCAGGAAGAAGTCGATGAGATTATTGCCGAAGACGGCAAAATCGATATGCATTGCGACTATTGCGGATCGCATTATGTTTTCGATGCTGTCGATATTGCCGGTATCCGCAGCAACTCCGTGGAAAACAGCAACCGTCTTCACTGATCCGACCAGGGCGGTTCTGCCGCCCTCACCTCTGCTTTGCTATGCCCTTAATTTATCTGATAAATTATCTTTTTTTACTTTCTTAACATCTTAAAAACGTTCGAAACACGACCTTAACGCGCCCTGAGTCGCATTTTTAAAAGAACATACCTTCCCCCTCAGACTCAGTAGAGTACACTGCGCGCGATCTGTCTCCTCGCCTGACCGGGCGGCCTTTGACCGACACGATCCCAAACTCTTTTTGCCCGTACAGAACAGACACCGATTTAAGGAGCAGTAAAATGCGCGTTAACGGCCTGACCTCGAAAGCCCTTGCCGATCTGGGCATCACCGATACCACTGAGGTGGTTCACAACCCTGATTACGACACGTTATTTCAGGAAGAGATGCGCCCGGAGCTCGAAGGTTTTGAGCGTGGCACCCTGACGCAAAGCGGCGCAATCGCAGTCGATACCGGGGTGTTTACCGGGCGCTCGCCTAAGGATAAGTACATCGTCCGCGATGACACCACGCGCGATACGCTGTGGTGGAACGATCAAGGCACCGGAAAAAACGATAACCAGCCTCTGTCGCAGGAAACCTGGCAAGCGCTGAAAAAATGCGTGACGCAGCAGCTTTCAGGTAAGCGTCTGTTTATTGTGGACGCCTTCTGCGGTGCCAATCCTGACTCACGCCTGAGCGTACGCTTTATTACCGAAGTGGCCTGGCAGGCACACTTTGTGAAAAACATGTTTATCCAGCCCAGCGCTGCCGAACTGGATAACTTCACGCCGGATTTTGTGGTCATGAACGGCGCAAAATGCACCAATCCGGACTGGCAGGCGCAGGGACTGCATTCTGAGAACTTCGTGGCCTTTAACCTGACGGAAAGGATGCAGCTGATTGGCGGCACCTGGTATGGCGGGGAGATGAAAAAAGGGCTGTTCGCAATCATGAACTACCTGCTCCCACTGAAAGGCATTGCGTCAATGCACTGCTCGGCCAACGTGGGTAAAGCCGGTGACGTGGCGGTGTTCTTTGGTCTGTCCGGCACGGGTAAAACCACATTGTCTACCGATCCGGATCGCCAGCTTATTGGCGATGATGAACACGGCTGGGACGATGACGGCGTGTTTAACTTTGAAGGCGGCTGCTACGCCAAAACGATTAATCTTTCTGAGCAGGCCGAACCCGAAATCTACCGCGCCATTCGCCGCAATGCGCTGCTGGAAAACGTGGTGGTGCGTGAAGACGGCAGTATCGATTTTGCGGATGACAGCAAAACCGAAAACACCCGCGTCTCCTATCCGATTCATCACATCGATAATATCGTGCAGCCGGTTTCCAAAGCAGGTCATGCGAAGAAGGTGATTTTCCTGACTGCCGATGCCTTTGGCGTACTGCCTCCGGTCTCCCGTTTAACGCCAGAGCAGACGCAGTACCATTTCCTGTCGGGATTCACCGCCAAGCTTGCCGGCACGGAACGCGGTGTGACCGCCCCCACGCCAACATTCTCAGCCTGCTTTGGTGCCGCCTTCCTGACACTGCACCCCACGCAGTATGCAGAAGTGCTGGTGAAGCGCATGGAAGCGGCCGGTGCGCAGGCTTATCTGGTTAACACCGGCTGGAACGGCAGTGGAAAACGCATTTCGCTGAAAAATACCCGCGCCATTATCAACGCGATTCTGGCCGGTGAGCTGGATGATGCGCCAACGGAAACGCTGCCGGTATTCAACCTTCAGGTCCCTAAAACCCTGGGCGATCTGGATGAAGACACCCTGGATCCACGTCGTAGCTGGGAAAGTGAAGCGAAGTGGCACGCTGCGGCGGATGATTTGGCCCAGCGTTTTATCACTAACTTTGAGAAGTATACCGATAATGCGGCAGGTGCCGCGTTGGTTAAAGCCGGTCCACAGCGCTAATCGCCACGGCGCGGCCTGAACCACCGCGCCGTTTTTTTAGCTCAGCGAAAGATTGCCGCTGTTTTGAACCGCTTCCGGAGTTTCTGCTAACGGCAGCCAGGCACGGATGCGTAATCCTCCCCGCTCACTGTCGCCAATTTCCAGCGAACCCTGATGTGCATCGATAATACGCTGCACGATAGCCAGTCCCAGACCGGTACCGCTGGTGCTACGCGCACTGTCACCGCGCACAAACGGCTGGAACAGATGGGCCAGTTGATCGGGTTTAATTCCCGGGCCATCGTCTTCAACCTGGAACCAGGCGCGATGCAGTACCCGGCCGCTGCTGACCTTGATCCAGCCATTTCCATAACGTGCTGCGTTCACCACCAGGTTAGCCAGCGCACGTTTAATGGAAAGGGGATTAATCTCCAGCATCAACTCTTCCGCCATCACCGCATTTTCGATTTCACGCTCGTAGCCGCTTTCTGCGGCCACCACTTCACCCAAAACACTGTTCAGGTCGGCCAGTTCGGTCTGCATTTCCTGACCGGTGCGCAGGTAGTCAATGAACTGCTCGATGATGGCATTGCACTCTTCGATGTCTTTATTGATCGATTCGGCCAGATAGCCATCCTGCTCGTTCATCATCTCTGTGGCGAGGCGAATACGGGTTAACGGCGTACGTAAATCGTGGCTGACGCCCGCCATGAGCAACGTTCTGTCGTCAGCGAGCTGTTTAACGCCTGCCGCCATCTGGTTGAACGCGCGCGTGACCGAGCGCACTTCTGACGCGCCATACTCACGCAGTGGCGGCGGGATAATGCCTTTACCGACCTGCAGTGCGGCGTGTTCCAGGTCCACCAGCGGGCGGTTTTGTATGCGGATAAATAGCCAGGCCCCGCCGATCGCCAGCAACATTATCGCCAGGGTATAGCGGAACAGCGGTGAGAAATCACCCTGGTGAATTTCAGTCAGCGGCACGCGCACCCAGATATCGGGCGACAGCCAGGTCTTTAACCAGACAACCGGGGAATTTTTATTAACCTCGACGCGCACATCGGTCGGGCCACCAAGCTGCTGCCCCATCTGATCGCTGAGGAACTTATAGTGCTGTGCCCAGCGCAGTCCGCTCTCCTCTGCCGCCGCATTGGTATAGAGCGAAATACCCAGTTCACGATAGATTTCGCGGCGAAACGCGGGTGGCACTTCCAGCTGCGTGCCATCTTCCAGTTGTAGACGGTCCGTCATCAGCATACGGACTTCATACGCCAGAACCTTATTGAACTGTTGCAGGCTGGGAAGAATGGCGAAGTTCAGCACCACCAGGTAGGTCGTTACCAGGCTGACAAACAGCAAGGTAACGATCAACAACAAGGTGCGGGCAAACGAACTTCGTGGCGAGAAGCGCAACCGCCTCATGCTTTACTGCCGTCCGGTACAAAGACGTAACCCAGGCCCCAAACGGTCTGGATGTAGCGTGGGTGAGCCGGATCTTCTTCCACCATGCGGCGCAGGCGAGAGATCTGAACGTCAATGGAACGCTCCATAGCACTGTACTCACGACCGCGGGCCAGGTTCATCAGTTTATCGCGCGACAGCGGCTCACGTGGATGACTCACCAGCGCCTTAAGCACGGCGAATTCGCCGCTGGTTAACGGCATAGGTTCATCTTCACGGAACATTTCCCGCGTGCCCAGGTTGAGCTTGAACTTACCAAACGCGATGACCGCTTCTTCCTGCGAAGGCGCACCGGGCAGCTCATTGGCCTGACGACGCAGCACGGCACGAATGCGCGCCAGCAGTTCACGCGGGTTGAATGGCTTGGGAATATAGTCGTCCGCACCGATTTCCAGCCCCACGATACGGTCCACTTCTTCACCCTTAGCCGTGACCATGATGATAGGCATGGGGTTGCTCTGGCTACGCAGACGGCGGCAAATCGACAGCCCATCTTCGCCAGGCAGCATCAGATCCAGCACCATCAAATGGAAGGATTCGCGGGTTAACAGACGATCCATCTGCTCGGCGTTGGCGACACTGCGCACCTGAAAGCCTTGTTCGGTAAGGTAGCGTTCAAGCAGAGCGCGTAAACGCATATCGTCATCGACGACCAGGATCTTGTAGTTTTCTTGCATTTTTAACTCCCAAAGGCGCGATTGCCTGAGCCGATATTGTTAAAAAAACATGTGGCACAGCGACAGTGTTTAATGGTTTATATTCTAGTCAAAATTGTTACAAAGCATATTAAACAGCAGCTTATATTTAAATTCACGTTCTGCTGACGGGGAAGCCGTTCCGTTTCGTCCTCCGTGGGACAGAATACGGCAAATCTGAAATATTGGCTAAAATTCCGCTATTTACTGGTTTTAACACCGTACCAGTGATAATCGCGCTAAAAAAAACAACGGGTTGCCAGAAAATTTGACTTAAATCGAATCTGTTATTGCCCGCTTCTCCGGCAAGCTGCGGTTTATGACTCTGATAACAGCATATTCTTCCGCAAAAAAACAGGATAATACGCGACCGTTCTCGGATTAGTATGAGATCCGCTTTTAATGAGTCCACTTGCAGCTAAAGTCCAATAATTCAATCAGTAAAGCTCACTTTGCGTACTGCCTGATATCACCCAGACTAAAGCAACGCCAATCTGTCGCTTTACGGGGAAAACATGAAAAAAACGATCTTACTGCTGAGCGTACTGGCCTTGTCCAGCATCAGCCAAAGTTATGCCGCCCCTGCAGCCGGTGAAGCCGCCGGTGCACAGGCCACCACAACCGCTCAGGGCAACTCCAATGCCATCGGTATTGGTGCCATTGGCGCGCTGTTGGGCGTAGCGCTGGCGACCGCAGGCGGTGGCGGCGGTGATGGTAACAGCAGCAGCACCTCAACCACGACGTCGACCAAAGCGGGTAAATAAGTCAGCCTCCTCGCCTCATTGTGCTTCCCTGAGCGTGAAGCGCAGTAAAAGGGTTTTTAGCCTGTTAAAAACCCTTTTCTCGCCCCCTTTTTCGTCACACCGGATTTGCTTTACACTGAAGCTCTTTTGATTTGACCGGCTGCAGTACATGAGAACGCGACTGATTACCCGTGAAGGTTTTAACACCTTAAAAGCTGAACTTGATTATCTGTGGCGGGAAGAGCGACCCGAGGTCACCAAAAAAGTGACCTGGGCTGCCAGCCTGGGCGATCGGAGTGAAAATGCCGATTACCAGTACAATAAGAAGCGTTTGCGCGAGATTGACCGCCGCGTCCGCTATCTCAGCAAAAGTCTTGAGCAACTGCGTATTGTGGATTATTCGCCCCAACAGGATGGCAAAGTATTTTTTGGTGCCTGGGTGGAAGTCGAGAATGACGACGGTGAAGTGAAACGCTTTCGTATCGTGGGCTACGATGAAATTTTTGGCCGTAAGGATTACATCTCGATTGACTCGCCGATGGCCCGTGCGCTGTTAAAAAAAGCGGTCGGTGATATGGCCATTGTTGAGACGCCAGCCGGGCCGGCCGCCTGGTATGTTAATGAAATTAGCTATATTGAAGCCTGATTCAGAATATCGCTGAAAGCAGGCCCATTCTCTGGCATTTTCGCCCATCAATCCGTATAACTATCGGCTATTTCTCAACCCAGAAAGCATAATAGTCCGATGATAAATGTTCTTAGCCAGCTAATTGCAAGTGAGCTCCAGGCGCGCCCCGAGCAAGTTGACGCCGCCGTCCGCCTGTTGGATGAAGGGAATACCGTGCCATTCATTGCACGTTATCGTAAAGAGGTGACGGGCGGTCTGGATGATACGCAACTCCGCCAGCTGGAAACCCGCCTCGGCTACCTGCGTGAACTCGCTGAACGCAGGCAGGCCATCCTGAAATCCATTGAGGAACAAGGAAAACTCACCGACGACCTGGCTCAGGCCATCAATACAACGCTCAGCAAAACAGAACTCGAAGATCTTTACCTGCCCTACAAACCCAAACGCCGCACCCGTGGGCAAATCGCCATCGAAGCCGGTCTGGAGCCGTTGGCCGAGACATTGTGGCAGGATCCCTCGCACGATCCGGAGCAGCTGGCTGCAGGTTATGTGAATGCCGATAACGGTGTCGCCGATGTGCGCGCAGCCCTTGATGGCGCGCGCTATATCCTGATGGAGCGCTTTGCTGAAGATGCCGCGCTGCTGGCTAAAGTACGCCACTATTTGTGGAAGAATGCCCATCTGGTATCGAAAGTGGTGGAAGGTAAAGAGGAAGAGGGCGCGAAATTCCGCGACTATTTCGACCACCATGAGCCGCTGCATACCGTACCGTCTCACCGTGCACTGGCGATGCTGCGCGGACGTAACGAAGGCGTGCTGCAGCTGTCGCTGAATGCCGATCCGCAATTTGATGAGCCACCGCGCGAAAGTCATGGCGAAACCCTGATTGCCGAACACCTGAACCTGAGACTGAATAACGCGCCCGCCGACAGCTGGCGCAAGGCTGTGGTCAGCTGGACCTGGCGCATCAAGGTGATGCTACATCTGGAAACTGAGCTGATGGGCACGGTTCGCGAGCGGGCCGAAGATGAGGCTATCAACGTCTTTGCACGCAACCTGCACGATCTGTTGATGGCGGCACCTGCGGGCATGCGTGCCACTATGGGCCTGGATCCGGGCCTGCGTACCGGCGTGAAAGTTGCCGTCGTTGACGCCACCGGCAAGCTGGTCGCCACCGATACCGTTTATCCCCATACTGGCCAGGCCGCGAAAGCGGCGGCGGCCGTGGCGGCGCTGTGCGTGAAGCACCAGGTCGAACTGGTGGCGATCGGAAACGGTACCGCCTCACGTGAAACCGAACGTTTCTTCCTTGATCTGCAAAAGCAGTTCCCGCAGGTCACGGCGCAAAAAGTGATCGTCAGCGAAGCGGGCGCATCGGTCTACTCCGCGTCAGAGTTAGCGGCGCAGGAGTTCCCGGATCTGGATGTCTCCCTGCGCGGAGCGGTTTCCATTGCCCGCCGCTTGCAGGATCCGCTTGCCGAGCTGGTGAAAATCGACCCGAAATCCATCGGTGTAGGCCAGTATCAGCATGACGTCAGCCAGAGTCAGCTGGCGAAAAAGCTGGATGCGGTCGTGGAAGACTGCGTGAATGCCGTCGGCGTTGATCTGAACACCGCTTCCGTACCGCTGCTGACGCGCGTAGCAGGTCTGACGCGCATGATGGCGCAAAATATCGTCGGCTGGCGTGACGAAAACGGGCGTTTTCAGAATCGTCAGCAGTTACTCAAGGTGAGCCGCCTGGGGCCGAAAGCCTTTGAGCAATGCGCAGGCTTCCTGCGTATCAATCACGGCGATAACCCGCTGGATGCGTCTACGGTTCACCCCGAAGCCTATCCGGTCGTCGAGCGCATTCTGGCGGCCACGGAACAGGCCCTGACCGATTTGATGGGCAATCCGGCCAGCCTGCGGAATCTGAACGCTGTGGACTTTACCGATGCGCGTTTCGGCTTGCCGACCGTGACTGACATCATGAAAGAGCTGGAAAAACCCGGCCGCGATCCCCGTCCTGAGTTTAAAACCGCGCAGTTCGCGGAAGGCGTGGAAACCCTGAACGACCTGATGCCGGGCATGGTGCTGGAAGGTGCGGTCACTAACGTCACTAACTTCGGTGCTTTCGTGGATATTGGCGTTCATCAGGACGGGCTGGTCCATATCTCTTCCCTGTCCGATAAGTTTGTGGACGATCCGCATCAGGTCGTGAAGGCGGGCGACATCGTCAAAGTCAAAGTCATGGAAGTGGATCTGCAGCGTAAACGTATCGCGCTTACTATGCGTCTTGACGAGCAGCCGGGTGAAGGCCATGCCCGCAGTGGTAAGAGCAGCACGGCACGTGAGGAAAGACGTCCCGCAGCGAACAAAGGCCGGGCGCGTCCCACCAGTCAGCCAGCAGGTAACAGCGCCATGGGTGATGCCCTGGCTGCGGCCTTCGGTAAGAAGCGCTAGTTAACGGCGGTTACGTCGCCTCTTTCCCGGTGCGGAAGGAGGCGACGCTTCACCCTCTCTTCCCCTTTACGCTGTTCTTAGCCCTCCGCCAGGCTTTGCCTGCCAGCAAGCCGTTGCGCCCTTTCGCTGGCTGCGCGTGCGATTAAGTTGAAAATCCTCACCCTGACGCTACGCTAAAAAGACGCCCGTGATAATAACGACACCCGCTGTGGCAGCCCCTTAAAATGGAAAAAATCACTGCTTTACTCGATGCGATTTATGCCGATGCCTTTCCACAGGCTTTACGTGAACGCCTGCTCGTCCTGATTGCAGACGCTCGCGATACCACAAAATTGCCACGTAAAGCGCACTGGGACGAACAGGATGTCGTACTGATTACCTATGCCGATCAGTTTCGCGAACCGAATACGCCTACGCTCCGCACTTTCTCACGCTTTTATCAGCAGCATTTGCAGTCGACCTTTTCACTGGTGCACCTTCTGCCGTTCTATCCTTATTCGTCCGACGACGGTTTTTCCGTCATCGATTACCATCAGGTCAATCCGTTATGTGGCGACTGGCATGACATTGCCCTGCTGCATCAGGAAACACGACTGATGTTCGATTTTGTCTGTAACCATATGTCGGCGCACAGCGCATGGTTTAAGCATTATCTTGCACAGGATCCGGGCTGGGATGATTTTTTTATAAGCCTGCCGCCCACTACCGATCTGAGTGCGGTAACGCGGCCACGGACGTCGCCCTTGCTCACACCGTTCACGCTGGCAAAGGGTGACATTCGTTTTGTCTGGACCACCTTCAGCGCCGATCAAATTGACCTGAACTTTGCCAGCCCTGACGTGCTGCTGCGCATGGTTGAGGTCCTGCTCGACTACCTTAAACGTGGAGCCGATTACGTACGGCTGGATGCAGTGGGCTATATGTGGAAAACACCCGGCACCACGTGCATTCACCTCGAAAAAACGCATCTGCTGGTCAAACTGTTTCGTGCCATCGCCGACGAGGTTGCACCGGGCACCGTGATCATTACTGAAACCAATGTGCCGCATAAAGACAACATCAGCTATTTCGGCAAGGGTTATGATGAAGCCCAGATGGTGTACCAGTTCTCGCTGCCGCCGCTGGTGCTGCACGCCATCCACACCGGCTCGGCGCGTGCGTTACGCCAATGGGCCAGTACCCTTACGACAGGCAATGGCAATACCACTTTTTTCAATTTCCTGGCATCGCACGATGGTATTGGCCTGAATCCGGCACGCGGTATTTTATCTGAAGTGGAAATTACCGCCCTGGTGCGCGATCTGGCGCTGGAAGGTGCGCTGATCTCGTACAAAAATAATCCTGATGGCACAACCAGCCCCTATGAAATCAACGTGACCTATTTCGACGCGCTCAACCGTGAAGGCGATGACGATGAAACGCGGCTCAAACGCTTTATGTTAGCGCACGCTATCTTACTGGCGTTTCCGGGCGTACCCGCCATTTATATCCAGAGCATACTGGGTGCACGTAACGATTATGAGGGCGTACGCGAAGCCGGCCATAACCGGGCGATCAACCGGCAAAAATATGCTATGCCGGAGATTGAAGACGCGCTGGCAAACAGGAACGGTTTACGCCATCAGGTTTATACGCATTTGAGTAAACTGATTCAGCAGCGTCGCCGTCTGGCCGCTTTCCATCCTGATAATCCGATGCAGCTCTTTCAGAGTGACAATGCGCTGTTAATAATGAAGCGTGATGAGCCCGCCCGCGGCGATGCGTTACTGTGTGTATTTAATCTCAGTGGCAGACAGGTTAAAGCGCAGTTACCCGAAGCGCGCCTTTTTCAGGATGTGATCAGAGGTGAGAAGGTGGATGGCACCCAGCCTGTGGTGCTGGATGCCTGGCAATTCATGTGGCTACGCTAATTACTTGTACACTTCCGCAGTTGCACTGAACTTACCGTGCTCACGGCCCGCGATCACCCGGAAGTACTTGCCGCCCTTCTCATCCGCTGCTTTTGACAGCTTCTTCTTGGCATCCATTGGCGAGGTGGTTTCTGCCGTGGTGTTTACGGTACCAATTTTGGTCAGATTCATCTTCTGCACTTCTTCTTTGGTGACTTCTTTCGCCGCCAGTGCAGAAAATGACACTGCGCCCATCATCACTGATGCAACTACCCATTTCATAACCTTCATTTGTCTACCCTCATTCATGATCCATTGTTGAGATGTAAGCAGCCGCAAATCGCTTAAGGCTATATCGAACGGCATAGTCATTTCCCTGACTAATCGCATAGAAGTGCAGCGGCCTTGCTCACTCATCAAGTATTGCCGCTACACAGAAATTTGCCAGTTACGGTCTGGGTTAACTGTCTAATCCGCTGATAAATGAAATAATATGCTGGCAGAAGGCGTCAGGATGAGAAATAAACGGCGCATGTGCGGCTTTGTCTGTCACAACAGAAGGCGATGCCGGTAACTGTTGGTCAAGCTGTTGCGCAATGCGACGGGGCACCAGACCATCCAGCGCGCCATAGATGCGCAGAAAAGGCAGTGAAAGCGTGGCAAGCCAGTCACGTAAATCGCATTCGCTCAGAATCTGCAGGCCACCATTCAGCACCGCTACGTCGGGCATCGGCTGTGACAGCACAATGTCTTTCAGCTGGCGTGCATCGGCGCGGGCGCTTTCCGAGCCCATGGTTTGCAGAGCCAGAAAACGCTCAACGGTACGCTGAAAGTCCTGACTCAGCTGCTGCTGAAAGTTATGTAAGGTTAAAGGGGCAATCCCAGGCCAGTCATCGCGGGCGGTAAAGCAAGGTGACGAGGCGACGGTAATCAGGGCACGTAATCGTTCGGGGACGCTCAACGCCAGCTGCGTGGCAACCAGCCCGCCCAGAGACCAGCCCAGTACAGTGGCGCGCGAGGGCAGATGCGGCTCAAGCACCTGTGCCATCGCTTCCAGCGACATCGCCGGGAATCCCTGGCTGCGGCCATAACCGGGTAAATCCACTAAGTGCAGACGGAAATGCGTGCTGAGTCGCGGCACGATGTTTTGCCACACTTCCGCATTCAGTCCCCAACCGTGCAGCAGCACAAGATCGTTATCTCCTTCGCCGCAGGTATGCCAGTAAAGTGAGCTCATCCGTTATGCTTCCATCATTCATTAATAAGGAGGCCACTATGCTACCAATGCCCGCCCTGTGTTGGCTATGCCAGTTGCCGCTACGTCTTGCCCGGCACGGCATTTGCTGTGTCTGTCTGCGCCAGTTGCCCCGCCTGCCCCCGTTATGCCCGGTGTGCGGTCTGCCTGCCGCCTCTGGCAACCTGACCTGCGGGCGCTGCCTGCGTCACCCGCCGCCCTGGCAGACGTTAGTCTGCGTCAGCGCCTGGCAGCCCCCGCTCAGCACATGGGTAAACCAGTTAAAATTCTCCGGGACAACCGCACTAAGGGTGATGCTGGCGCGTTTGCTTTTGTTAAGCTGGTTGAATGCGTACCGTAGCAAACGGACGAGCCGTCCCGATCTGCTGATGTGTGTTCCGCTGCATTCACGACGCTGCTGGTGGCGCGGCTACAATCAAACGGCCTTGCTGGCCGCACCCCTGGCTCACTGGCTGGGCTGTGCATTCAGTCCGGCGTTATACCGACGGCGCGCAGGTGCCGTTCAGCATCACTTAAGCGCCCGCCAGCGTCGTCGCAACTTGCGAGGAGCGTTTCATCTTGAAGCCGATGTCACCGGACGCCATATCGCCCTGATCGATGATGTGGTCACCACCGGCAGTACGGTCAAAGAAATCAGCCGGCTGCTCCGGGCGCGAGGCGCAGCCAGCGTGCACATCTGGTGCCTGTGCCGTACCTTGTAGAGCCCGAATGATGGGCGTATTATAACCAACTAAATTAGTCAACTATTGAGCAACTGACATGATCCGAATTACTGATTCTGCCCAAGAGCATTTTTCAAAACTGCTGTCTAAACAAGAAGATGGCACCCAGATTCGCGTATTCGTGATTAACCCGGGTACGCCAACGGCCGAATGCGGCGTGTCATACTGCCCACCCGATGCGGTTGAAGCCACGGATACTGAACTTAAGTTTGAAAAACTGTCCGCGTATGTTGATGAACTGAGCGCGCCCTATCTGGAAGACGCTGAAATTGACTTCGTCACCGATAACCTGGGCTCGCAGCTGACGCTGAAGGCGCCTAACGCTAAGATGCGCAAGGTTTCTGACGATGCGCCACTGGTTGAGCGCGTTGAGTACCTGTTACAGGCGCAGATTAACCCACAGCTGGCCGGACACGGCGGACGCGTTTCGCTGATGGAAATCACCGACGACGGTTTTGCTATCCTGCAGTTTGGTGGCGGCTGTAACGGCTGTTCGATGATCGACGTTACCCTGAAGGATGGCATTGAGAAAGAGTTGCTGGCAGCCTTCCCGCAGTTGAAAGGCGTGCGCGATATTACTGAGCACCAGCGTGGCGAGCACTCGTTCTACTGATGTTCACGCGCGACAGCCCGGCTGTCGCGCGTTCCCGTTATCCCGCCTTTCGCCGTTTAGTCACGGTTTTCAGTAGCTTATTGACGTCATCATCGGCAAAGATGCTTTCCAGTGGCTGCACCAGCTTGCGACGCCAGTTGGGATATTGATCGACGGTGCCCGGCACGTTAACCGGCGTGGTCATGCCCAGCCAGTCCTCAGGCTGCAACCCAAGCAGTGCACTGTTGGTATCCGCCAGAAAACGGTGCACAGACTGATTCAGACCGGGCGTCATCGCGAGCGACGCAGCCTGTTTTGCGCTCCGTGCCGGCACCGCGCCCGCTTTATGTAGCGCATCGAGCAGCGCCTGCTTTTGCTTCAGTCGCTGCTGCTGCAGGTTGAGGACAGTTTTTTTATCGGGATAAAGCCCAAGCTCCTCGCCAAGCTGCAAATCGCCGCCACTCCAGAACCCTGTCAATGTGGGCAGATCGTGCGTGCTGGCGCTGGCGATTGACTGCCGTGGATAGGCCCGGGGCGCGCGATACTGGCCCTGCCTGCCCTGTTCAAACCACAACACTTTCCACGAAAAGACGCCACTGTCGCGCAGCAGACTGACAATCTCTTCAGGCACGGTACCTAAATCCTCGCCGATCACCATACAGCCCTGTCGGTGGCTTTCCAGCGCCAGAATACCTAACAGATCGTGAACCGGATAAGCCACATATGCCCCTTTATCCGCCGTTTCACCCGCCGGTACCCACCAGAGGCGCAGAAGCGCCATTACGTGGTCGATACGTAGCGCGCCGCAGTCACGCATATTCGCACGCAGGATGTCGATAAAGGGTTGATAACCTCTGTCCTGCAGAACATGGGGATCCATCGGCGGCAGCCCCCAGTTTTGGCCCAGCGGACCAAGCCGATCGGGCGGCGCGCCGATGGACGCTTTCAGCCGGTAGAGCTCTGGATCGTGCCAGGTTTCAGCGCTGCCTTCTGCTACGCCGACAGCCAGATCGCGGTACAGGCCGACACTCATACCCAGCGCCTGACTGCGCGCCCAGCACTGCGAAAACTGCTGCTGCGCCAGCCACTGCAACCACTGCCAGAAAGCAATCTCCTCGCCGTGCTGTTCGCACCAGTTCTGCACCTCCGCGGAGCGGCAGTCACGCCAGCTTTCGGACCAGGCAGGCCAGCCTGTCAGCGCGGAGCCTTCACGCTGCATGTCTGCCTGCAGACCGTCATAAACGGCCTGATAGCGCAAACTGTCGCCCCCTTGCTGGATAAATTCGGCAAAGCGTTGTTTCTGCTCATCTTCCGCACGCCGGGCCTGGAACTGAGTCCAGCTATGGCGCAACGCCGTCAGCTTCAGCGCCATCACTGCATCGTAATCCACCCACTCACTTTCCCGGGCCTTGCTGAGTGCTTTTTGGGTTTTCGCGCTTTTCCACCACTTTTGCGCCGCGCGGCTCTGCTGGAAATCCTCTACCTGTGCCACATCAATATAGATGATGTTTAACCAGCGACGGGACGACGGACTGTAAGGGCTGGCAAAAGCGGGGCTGGCCGGATAGAGCGCGTGCAGGGGATTCAGGCCGACAAAATCACCACCGCGCGCGGCAAGCTGCTCCAGCAAATATTCCAGATCGCCAAAATCACCAATGCCCCAGTTTTTCGCTGAACGCACGGTATAAAGCTGAACCAGCGCGCCCCAGCGTTTCTCTCCGGCACGCAAGGCCGGGGGCAGATAACAGCGGCGCGGCGCGACGATCACTCTCGTCTGCCACGTACGTTTACCCTTGCTCAAGGTAAGCTGGTGATAACCCTGCCCCAGAGGAGAAGGCAGCGTAAAGGGCGCACCACCTTCGAGTGTTCCGCTAAAAGTTTTGCCTTTCTCTGTCTGCAACTGCCAGCTTATGCGACCGTCAATCTGTGGCGCCAGCACACGTTGGCGATTACCGCTGAAGACCACAACAGGCGGCAGCGGTGATTTGCTGGCTTTCTGCGGGTTTTCCATCACGGCGAGCAAGGCACGCTTTGTCTCATCGCTGATCGCCTCCGGTTCACCGTTCGCATTGAAGTACGTCAGCGCTATTCCTGCCGCCAGTGCGGCTTTATCAAGTGAAGTGGATGTCATCGCAATTCCTTAGCGTTGCGCCTGCCAGATGCGCTGTTGGTAGTCCCGAATCGAACGATCCGAACTAAAAAACCCGGCTCGTGCCGTATTGAGAATGGCGGCGCGCGTCCAAGCTTCCTGATCGCGCCATAACGCCTCAACGCGTTTTTGCGCATCGACGTAAGCCTGATAATCCGCCAGCACCAGCCAGGGATCGCCATTTTTTGTCAGACTCTCCAACATTAGGTCGAATGCATGCTTATCGCCATTACTGAACTTCCCTTTTTTCAGAGACGTCAGTAATTCATCCAGCTCTTTGTTATGCTTGCGGATCTTTTGCGGCTTGTAACCTGCCGCTTTAAGCGCCTTAACCTCATCCACGGTATGGCCGAAAATAAAGATGTTCTCTTCGCCGACCTGTTCGGCGATTTCTACATTCGCGCCATCCAGCGTGCCAATAGTGAGTGCGCCATTTAATGCCAGCTTCATGTTGCCTGTGCCTGAGGCTTCGTAGCCCGCTGTGGAGATCTGCTCCGACAGATCGGCAGCAGGGATCAGGTATTCGGCTGCCGTAATGCGGTAATCCGGCATAAAGACGACTTTGAGTTTGTCGCCAACAAGCGGGTCGTTATTCACCACGTCTGCCACCTTGTTGATGGCATAGATAATGTTTTTTGCCAGGTAATAACCCGGTGCGGCTTTGGCACCAAAGAGAAACACGCGGGGAATCATGCTGGCATCATCGGGATTATCGCGAACGCGTTTATAGCAGTGCAGAATATGCAACAGGCCTAAATGCTGACGCTTATACTCATGCAGTCGCTTGATCTGCACATCAAAGATCGCTTCTGGATTAACAAGGATGCCGGTGCGCTGCGCAATGTAGGTAGCCAGACGCGCTTTGTTATGGCGCTTAACCGCACGGAAGCGCTCACGGAAGGCAGGATCATCCGCACAGGGCTCCAGCCCCTGTAAGGCCGTCAGATTACTGACCCATTCGCATTGAAGCGTATCGTCAATCAGGCTCGACAGGGCGGGATTACACTGCTTAATCCAGCGGCGCGGCGTGATGCCGTTCGTGACATTGTGGAATTTTTGCGGCCAAAGCTGATGGTACTCGGGGAAAAGATCGGTCACGACCAGGCCGGAATGCAGGGCCGCCACGCCATTCACTGCAAAACCGCTCACCACGCACAGGTTTGCCATGCGCACCTGACCATCGGCCACCACTGCCAGCTTCTTCCATATCGCTTTATCACCTGGCCAGCGCTGTTTAACCTGCTGTTTCAGGCGGCGATTGATCTCTTTGATAATGACCATATGACGCGGCAGCACACTGCGCATCAGCTTTTCATCCCAGCGTTCCAGCGCTTCAGGCATTAAGGTGTGATTGGTATAGGCAAACACGCGGCTGGTGATATGCCAGGCCTCATCCCAACTCAGCTGATGCGCATCCAGTAATACACGCAGCATTTCCGGTATAGCGATAGTGGGATGCGTATCGTTTAGCTGGATCACTTCATGATCTGGCAGGGCATGGATACTGCGCCCTGCCTGATGATGACGTCGCAAAATATCCGCCACTGCGCAGGCACACTGAAAATATTGCTGCATCAGGCGCAGGCGTTTTCCCTGTGGGTGATTATCGTTGGGATAAAGCACTTTGGTCAGGCTGGCGGCATCAATCCCCTGCTGTTCAGCCTGTAAAAACTTACCATCGTTAAACAGCGTCAGGTCAAAAGGATGTTCGCTGGTGGCTTTCCACAGCCGTAACGGCAGCGTCACCCCGTTACGGTATCCCGTGATCGGCAGATCCCAGGCTTCCCCGCGAAGATAAAGGGCAGGTACCCATTCCAGGCGACCTTCATCGCGCTTGATCACTTTTCCACCCAGCCCGACACGCACATCCAGCGCTGCGTTATGGCGAAACCAGGGATAGGTGTCGCGCTCCCAGTCATCCGGTTCTTCAACCTGTTTGCCCTCTGCGAAACGCTGGCGGAACAGACCATATTGATAATTAAGCCCATGTCCGGTTGCAGGCTGGCCTGCCGTCGCCATGGCGTCCATGTAACAGGCCGCCAGCCTTCCCAGGCCGCCGTTACCTAAGGCTGGATCGACTTCTTCTTCCAGCAGTTCGCTCAGCTCAACCTGATGTTCAGCCAGCAGGGCTTTTACCTCATCAAACCAGCCCAGATTAAGCAGGTTATTGCCCGTAAGACGTCCCAGCAGAAATTCCATCGACAGATAGTTCACATGACGTTGTGGCGAGAGGGATCGGGCGGTGGGCTGCACACTGATCACATCATTCACTGCGGCACTGAGTGCCTGCCACCACTGATGCGGCGTCATTTGCCTGGCGGAGGTGTAGCCAAGATGTTGCCATTGGCGGGTTAATGCAGCCTGAAAGCGGGATTTATTGAATTTCTGCTGTGGCATATCACTCCCTTTGTATCCATATGGGTAAGGTAAACATGGCATGCGCATGGGCCGGCAACATGGCCAGCGACCGTTTTAATTAAATACGTGAGTGCGGGAAAAAGCGACAGACTGAGGTAAAAAACGCCAGTTTACTCACTGGCGGGCAGGAATTAGCAAAGTTCGAGGTGAACGTCGTGCTGTTCAATCACCTTCATGACGCTGGCGGGCGGCATTTTATCGGTATAAAGATAATCAAGCTGGCTCATATTGCCCAGGTTGACCATGGCATTACGCCCAAATTTCGAGTGATCCACAACCAGCATGACACAGCGTGAGTTCTCGATGATGGCGCGCTTGGTGCGCACCTCGTGGTAGTCGAACTCCAGCAGTGATCCGTCCATATCAATGCCGCTAATCCCGAGGATGCCGTAATCAAGGCGAAACTGTGAAATAAAGTCCAGCGTCGCTTCGCCCATGACCGCGCCGTCACGGGTACGTACTTCGCCACCCGCAATAATGACTCTGAAGTCCGGTTTGCCCATCAACAGCATGGCTACGTTCAGGTTGTTCGTCACCACGCGCAGATCGCTGTGGCCCAGCAGCGCATGCGCCACCGCTTCCGGCGTAGTGCCGATATCAATAAACAGCGTTGCGCCGTCGGGAATCTGGCTGGCAACGCGCTGGGCAATGCGCGCTTTTTCGGCCGACCACATCATTTTACGGTCCTGCCAGGCGGTGTTCTCCGAGCTGGAGGGCAAAGCCGCCCCACCGTGGTGCCGTTGAATTTTATTTTGATCGGCAAGGTCGTTTAAATCACGACGAATCGTTTGTGGGCTGACTTCAAAATGGTCGACCAGCTCCTCAGTACTGACATATCCCTGACGCCGAACCAGATCAATAATGGCGTCATGACGTTGCGTCTGCTTCACATTCCTCTCCTGTTTCGGGCTTATTCTTCTTCGTTGTGACTAGCGTTTTTTCTTGCGCGTATCAACAAATGCCATCGCCAGGCCAACCAGTAGCCCACCCACGTGCGCGGCATTGGCGATGGCCAGACCAAAGGCCCCAAACCAGCCGACCACCAGCCAGACGAGGGCAAATCCGATTAACCCGCGCTCCAGACAGATACCACTCTCAGGATCGCGTTCGCCACGCAGCCAGCAATATCCCATTAATGCATAGACCACGCCGGACAGACCACCAAACCAGATGCCGCTGAACTTTGCCTGCAGCCAGCCACTGAGCAGGGCGGAGATCAGTAAAATGACAAAAAGTTTGCCGCTGCCTAACCGTTTTTCTACCGCTCCGCCGAGATACCACCACCACATCAGGTTAAACAGGATATGCAGCAGCGAAAAATGCAGCAACGCATGACTAAACCAGCGCCAGACCTCAAAGTGCTGATCGGCATCGGGCCAGGCTAACCAGTACATTACGGTGCGATCGCCCAGCACCTGCATCAGAATAAAGACGGCGATACAGGCCAGCATCACGACGGTCGTCAATGGTCCGGCCCGCTCACGTATGTTTGCCCAGATGTTGCTGCGCTCATAGCGCAGGCCACTGTCGGTTTTACCACTTTGCCAGCTCGCTGCCTGGTAGCGCGGATGATTGGGATCGCGCACGAACGCCTGAAGTTCGTTTTCGACCATTGACAGCTGACTTTCATCATCCAGCACAATGACATAGTGACTTTCATGCTCAATACGCAATTTCACGCCACGCGTCGCCATGTAGTCAACAAAAGCCTGCGCCATGCGCGGCTGATTAAATTGGGTAATGCGCATTACTCACTCTCCGTGTTACGCCCGCTTATTTATTCAGCGCCGCTGGCAACCTGTTGAGGAAAGGCGGCGCGCCAGGCGTCAAATCCGCCATCTATACTGTAAGCCGTGGCAAATCCCTGACCATGCAGATAGTCCGCCGCGCCCTTACTGCTGTTGCCGTGATAGCACATCACCAGTACAGGCAGGCTCATGTCAGTGGTGCTGATGAAATCATTGAGGTTGCTGTTCGACAAATGCAAGGCGCCGCGGGCATGGCCGAGTGCAAAACTTTGCGCATCGCGAATATCCACCAGCACTGCGCCCTGCTCAAGATGCGCCTGCGCCTGGTGAACATCGATACATTGGTAGGTTTCCATGGTGTCTCTCATCATGTTTCATCATCAAAATGACAGCTAGTGTAACCCGATAATCCTCGGCAATAACCTGACAATAATTGTGGCTACTCACCTTTCCGCACACATAATGTTATCCATATCACGCAAAATTGTTTTTAAGCGGTTAAATACTGGCATCAATGTTGGTTTGCGATTATGATTATGCTCGAAAACGAACATAAGTGAACTATTCCGAACATCGGAGGAGACAACGTGGAAACCAAAGACCTGATCGTTATCGGCGGCGGCATCAACGGTGCTGGCATCGCAGCAGACGCTGCAGGACGCGGACTGTCGGTGTTAATGCTAGAGGCGCGGGACCTGGCTTGCGCGACCTCTTCCGCCAGTTCAAAACTGATTCATGGTGGCCTGCGCTACCTTGAACATTATGAGTTTCGTCTGGTAAGTGAAGCGCTGGCTGAGCGCGAAGTGCTGCTAAAAATGGCACCGCATATCGCGTTCCCGATGCGTTTCCGCCTGCCGCACCGTCCGCATCTGCGCCCGGCCTGGATGATTCGCACCGGTCTGTTCATGTATGACCACCTGGGCAAACGCACCAGCCTGCCGGGCAGTAAAAGCCTGACCTTTGGGCCGGATTCGGCGCTGAAGCCTGAAATTAAACGTGGTTTCGAGTATTCCGACTGCTGGGTCGATGATGCCCGTATGGTCGTCCTCAATGCGCAGGAAGTGGTTAAGCATGGCGGTGAAGTGCGCACCCGTACCCGCGTTACCCGCGCGTGGCGTGAAAATGGCCTGTGGATGGTCGAAGCAGAAGACATTGACAGCGGCAAAACCTTGTCCTGGCAGGCTAAAGGTCTGGTCAACGCAGCCGGCCCCTGGGTTAAGCAGTTCTTTGACGACGGGCTGGCGCTGAAGTCGCCCTACGGTATCCGCCTGATCAAAGGCAGCCATATCGTGGTGCCACGCGTTCACAATGAGAAGCAGGCTTATATCCTGCAAAACGAAGATAACCGCATTGTGTTTGTCATTCCGTGGATGGACGAGTTTTCCATCATCGGCACAACCGACGTGGAATATAAAGGCGATCCGAAAAATGTCGCTATTGACGACAACGAAATCGACTACATCCTGAAAGTGTACAACGGCCACTTTAAAAAGCAGTTAACGCCAGACGATATCGTCTGGACCTATTCCGGTGTGCGCCCGCTGTGTGATGATGAATCGGATTCGCCGCAGGCCATCACCCGTGACTACACGCTGGACGTCCGTGATGAAAACGGTAAAACGCCATTACTGTCGGTCTTTGGCGGTAAATTAACGACCTATCGCAAGCTGGCTGAGCATGCGATGGAGAAACTGGCGAAGTATTATCCCAAGGCTGGCCCGGCCTGGACGAAGAACTGCGTATTGCCCGGCGGTAATATCTCTGGCTCCAGTGATGACTACGCTGCCAGCCTGCGCCGCCGTTATCCGTTTATTACTGAAAACATGGCGCGCCACTATTCCCGCACTTACGGCAGCAACACGGAACTGCTGCTCAACGATGCAACGTCGCTGGAAGATCTGGGTGAGAACTTTGGCCACGAGTTTTATGAGGCCGAACTGCGTTACCTTGTTCAGCATGAATGGGTGCGTGAAGTCGACGACGCTATCTGGCGCCGCACCAAGCAAGGTATGTGGCTCAACGAAGCCCAGCAGGCCCGTATCGCTGAGTGGCTGGCGGAGAAGGCCAAGCCGACGCTGTCGCTGGCCTCGTAACAGCGCGTGAGCGCTGAGCGTGCGGCACAACAGGTTACGGCCTGTTGTGCCGTTTTTTTTTGCCTGCGCGGCTGGGCGGTGGTGGGAAAGCGGCTGATGAAACGCTGAGAGGGTTTCGCTCGCCAGACGGCCTGGAGTTTCAGCCAGCCCGGTGCGGGCGACCGACAAGGGGCCGCCAGCCGCCGCGGCCCCTTGACCCCGGGCTCCCGTCCTGCCCACCCGCCGCTTCGCGGTGCCTTCGCTCCTTCAGGATTTCTGCGGACCGCCAGGACGCGCCATCCGTGGCGCGGCCCGGCTCTCGCCGACGTCCTGTCGGCTCATCCGGAAATCCCTCATCCGCTCAGCGGGTGGGAAGGCCGCCCCAAACCCCCGCTTCACTATCTCTGTGTTAAAGCCACTTCCGGTGTCGCTGTAGGTGACCGGAAAGTCCTACAGTCTGCTGGTTTTGAATCAATGCCTGTTTATAAAAACTTTTTTGAATCCCACTGCACACATTCACTACAGACAACACCCGCTTTTAAAAGAAACCAGGACTGACAGGCGGGGGGTTTTTCTGCCGGCATCCGGCGCGCTGAGGAGGGAACGGAGGCCAGGACGGCGAGGCAGGGATGCCGCGCAGAGGACGGCTGCGCCAGGGACGGCGCATCCGGACGGTCCGTCAGGCCGCAGTGAGAGACGAAGGAACAGCGACGGCTGCCGGCCGCCGGGATTGTTAAGGGGCTGGCGCAAGCCCCTTAACCCGGCCGCCTGCACGGACTGGCTGAAACTGCCATCGCCTGGCGGGCGGAAAATTCCCCGATGCAGGACCGTAATCTTCCCGCCCTGCGGCCAAACAGACAAATCCTCAGACAACACCACACCAAATCAGTAACACGATCCCACAGGCAGGGGTTTCCTGCCGGCATCCGGCGCGCTGAGGAGAGAACGCAGGGATGCCGCGCAGAGGACGGCTGCGCCAGGGAGGGCGCATCCGGACGGTCCGTCAGGCCGGAGTGAGTGAAGAAGGCACAGCGACGGCTGACGGCCGCCGGGATTGTTAAGGGGCTGGCGCAAGCCCCTTAACCCGGCCGCCTGCACGGACAGGCTGAAACTCCCTGTCGCCTGGCGGGCGGAAAATTCCCGGTGCAGGACCGTAATATCCCCCGCCCCGCGGCCAAACAGACAAATCCTCAGACAACACCACACCACATCAGTAACACGATCCCACAGGCAGGGGTTTCCTGCCGGCATCCGGCGCGCTGAGGAGGGAACGGAGGCCAGGACGGAGCGGCAGGATGCCGCGCAGAGGACGGCTGCGCCAGGGACGGCGCATCCGGACGGTCCGTCAGGCCGGAGTGAGAGACGAAGGAACAGCGACGGCTGCCGGCCGCCGGGATTGTTAAGGGGCTGGCACAAGCCCCTTAACCCGGCCGCCTGCACGGACAGGCTGAAACTGCCATCGCCTGGCGGGCGGAAAACTCCCGGTGTACGACCGTAATCTCCCCCGCCCGGCGCGCAAAATACTCCCGGTGTACGACCGTAATCTCCCCCGCCCCGCGGGCAAAATATTCCCGGCGCACGACCGTAATCTCCCCCGCCCCGCGGGCAAAATATTCCCGACACACAACCGTAATCTCCCCCGCCCCGCGGGCAAAATATTCCCGGCGCACAACCGTAAACCCTCACCCCACGAACAACGCCCCAATAAAAAAGGGGCTGTCACCAGCCCCCCTCAATCTCAACTTTATCGCCAGGCTACAACCTCACCGGCGAAATATTCCAGATCTCATCCGCATACTCCTGAATCGTGCGGTCAGACGAGAAATAGCCCATGCCGGCGATGTTCATGGCGGCGCGGCGCTGCCATTCGTCTGGCTGACGATACAGTTCATCGACCTTATCCTGCGTATCCACATAACTGCGGTAATCCGCCAGCAACTGGTAGTGATCGCCAAAGTTCACCAGCAAATCGAACAGGTTACGGTAGCGGCCCGGATCCTGCGGGCTAAAGACGCCCGAGGCGAGCTGGGTCAGCACCTGGTGCAGTTCAGCATCTTCTTCATAGTACTTACGCGGGTTGTAGCCTGCCTGACGCAAGGCTTCGACCTGCGGAGTGGTATTACCAAAAATAAAGAAGTTTTCTTTGCCCACATGCTCCAGCATTTCGACGTTGGCACCGTCCAGCGTGCCAATGGTCAGCGCACCGTTGAGGGCAAATTTCATGTTACTGGTGCCCGAGGCTTCGGTACCTGCCGTCGAGATTTGCTCAGAGAGATCGGCTGCCGGAATAATAATCTGCGCCAGACTCACGCTGTAGTTAGGGATAAAGACGACCTTCAGCTTATTTTTAACCTGAGGATCATTGTTAATCACCTTCGCCACATCGTTAATCAAATGGATAATGTGCTTGGCAACGTAGTACGCCGAAGCCGCTTTACCCGCAAAAATATTCACGCGCGGCACCCACTCGGCATCGGGATCGGCCTTGATGCGGTTGTAACGGGTAATCACGTGCAGGACGTTAAGTAACTGGCGCTTATACTCATGAATACGCTTGATCTGAACGTCGAACAACGCGTTAGGATCGATCACCACATCGAGGTTTTTCGCTACCCAGACGGCGAGCCGTTTTTTGTTTTCCAGCTTGGCATCCGCCACTTTCTCAATAAAGGCCGGGTAATCGATACAGGCTTTCAGCTCGCTGAGCTGGCTTAAATCTGTCCGCCAGTTACGACCAATCTGCTCATCCAGTAATTCAGACAGAGGTGGGTTTGCCAGCGCCAGCCAGCGGCGCGGCGTAACGCCATTGGTTTTGTTGCAGAAACGGCCGGGGAACAGGCGGGAGAAATCGGCAAACAGGGACTGAACCATCAGGTTCGAGTGCAGCTCTGAAACGCCATTGACCTTGTGACTGACGACCACGGCCAGCCAGGCCATGCGCACCCGGCGCCCGTCGTTCTCATCAATGATAGAAATGCGCGACAGCAGATCCCAGTCGTCAGGATAATATTCCTGAATCGTTTTAAGGAAAAAGTCGTTGATTTCAAAAATGATGCTGAGGTGGCGCGGCAGGATCTTGCCAATCATATCTACCGGCCAGGTTTCCAGCGCTTCGCTCATCAAGGTGTGGTTGGTATACGAAAACACCTGGCAGCACACATCGAACGCATCATCCCAGGTAAATTTATGCTCATCAATCAACAACCGCATCAGCTCGGGAATCGCCAGCACCGGATGGGTGTCATTGAGGTGAATGGCAATTTTGTCCGCCAGGTTGCCCCAGGTCCGGTGCATCGTCCAGTGACGATTCAGAATGTCCTGCACGGTAGCCGACACGAGGAAATATTCCTGGCGCAAACGCAGTTCCCGACCGGAATAGGTTGAGTCGTCGGGGTAAAGCACGCGGGACACGTTTTCTGAGTGGTTCTTGTCTTCCACAGCCGCAAAATAGTCACCCTGATTGAATTTACCCAGGTTGATTTCGTTACTGGCCTGCGCGCCCCACAAACGTAACGTGTTAGTAGAATCCGTATCGTAGCCGGGGATGATTTGATCGTAGGCCATAGCCAGAATCTCTTCGGTTTCCAGCCAGCGAACCTTGGCCCCTTCGTGCTGAACACGGCCACCGAAGCGAACTTTATAACGGGTGTTGAAACGCTGGAACTCCCACGGGTTGCCGTATTCAAGCCAGTAATCCGGTGACTCTTTCTGCTCGCCATCCACAATATTCTGTTTGAACATGCCGTAATCGTAGCGAATGCCGTAGCCGCGGCCCGGCATACCGAGCGTTGCCAGCGAGTCCAGGAAGCAGGCCGCGAGGCGACCCAGGCCACCGTTACCCAGACCGGGATCGTTCTCTTCTTCCATCAACTCGGCCAGATCGAGGCCCATTTCGTCGAGCGCCAGATTGAGATCGTCGTAGATCCCCATCGCCAGCAGAGCATTGCCCAACGTGCGCCCCATCAGAAATTCCATCGACAGGTAATAAACCTGCCGCACATCCTGAGAAAGTTGCGCGCGGTTAGAGCGCAGCCAGCGCTCAACCATACGATCGCGCACGGCCAGCAGTGCGGCGTTCAGCCATTCGTGTTTATTCGCAATGGAAGGGTCTTTACCAATGGTGAACATCAGTTTGTATGCAATTGAGTGCTTTAAAGCATCAACCGTCAACGTAGGTGAAGCGTAAGTGAATGGTGTATTCATTTTCAGTTTCCCAATCCGTTACAACAAACGTTGATAAAGATCGCGGTAGGCTTGAGCGGCGACCTGCCAGCTAAAATCCATCCCCATCGCCTGACGCTGCACATAACGCCACAGTGAAGGGCGAGACCACAACACAAACGCGCGACGAATGGCCCTTAATAAAGACCAGGCATTACTGTCTTCAAAACTGAATCCACTGGCAATACCATCCGCAAGGTTTTCCAGCGAACTGTCGTTTACCGTATCGGCCAGGCCGCCCGTGCGACGCACTAATGGCAGGGTGCCATATTTCAGTCCGTAGAGCTGTGTCAGACCACAAGGCTCGAAGCGGCTTGGCACCATGATGACATCCGCGCCGCCAACAATGCGATGCGAAAACGCTTCGTGGTAGCCAATCTGTACGCCAACACTGCCAGGATGTTCCGCCGCAGCGGCCAGAAAACCCTGTTGCAGTTCGGCATCACCTTGCCCTAACAGCACCAGTTGTCCGCCCTGAGCCAGCAAACCGGGCAGCGCTTCCAGTACCAGATCCAGCCCTTTCTGTCGGGTCAGGCGGCTGATCACGGCAAAGACGGGGGCTTTGTCGTCCACCTTCAGTCCCATTGCCACCTGCAGCTGACGCTTGTTTTCCGCTTTGGCTTCCAGCGTATCGCGGTTATAGCGTGAGCTCAGCAGCAGATCATGGGAGGGATCCCAGATTGCCGGATCGACACCATTTAACACACCGCTTAAACGCCCTTCGCGCATCCGTTGGGCCAGCAGGGTTTCCATGCCGTAACCGTATTCGGGCGTGGTGATTTCATGCGCATAGGTTGGGCTTACGGCCGTCACATGATCTGCGTAAAACAGGCCCGCTTTCAGATACGAGATCTGTCCAAAAAACTCTAGGCCGTACATATTAAAAAAGGATTGTGGCAGCTGAATCTGATCCAGATGATGCGCGGAAAACAGTCCCTGATAGGCCAGGTTATGCACGGTGAAAACGGATTTTGCAGGCCGTCCACGCGCTTCAAGATAGGCACAGGTCAGCCCTGCATGCCAGTCGTGTGCGTGGACGATATCGGGCCGCCAGTAGCTGTCCAGACCGCAGCCTAACTCACAGCCCATCCACCCCAGTAAAGCAAAGCGTAAATAGTTGTCGACGTAGGCAAACTGCGATTCATCATGATAAGGACTACCCGGACGATCATAGAGATCAGGGGCATCAATAAGGTAAATGCCTACCCCATCAAACTGCCCAAACAGTAAGCGAACGGGCCCGGCAAACGTCTGCAACTCCGCCACCAACTGCGTATCCGGTATTCCTTTACGTAATGCAGGAAACGCGGGAAGTAACACTCGCGTATCTGTTCCACCCGCAATTTGTGCCTGAGGTAATGCCCCGACTACATCAGCCAGCCCGCCCGTTTTCAACAGCGGGAAAAGTTCTGAACAGACATGTAAAACCTGCATCCTCGACCTCATTAAGTTACCAGGCACGATCCTCGTGCCGATGGGTTGTGTGCCGCTTGTCGTTTATTGTCCCGCACTACTGAGTTTGGCCAGCATGGCGCGGGTTACCAGTACAATGCCTTCTTCTGAACGGAAAAAGCGGCGGCTGTCTTCATCAGGGTTTTCACCAATCACCATCCCTTCTGGCAACACACAGGCGCGGTCAATGACGCAGCGGCGCAGACGACAGGATCGGCCAACCACCACATCAGGCAGCAGTACCGTTGAATCAATGTTGCAAAATGAGTTCACCCGCACGCGGGAAAACATAACCGAATTCACGACCACCGAGCCCGAAATAATGCAGCCGCCAGAGACCAGGGAATTCATTGTCATACCATGGCTACCGGAACGGTCCTGGACAAACTTCGCCGGGGGTAAGGGTTCCATATGGGTACGAATCGGCCAGCTGCTGTCGTACATATCCAGTTCCGGTGTGACCGAGGCCAAATCGAGGTTCGCACGCCAGTAAGCCTCCAGCGTACCGACATCCCGCCAGTAAGGCGGAGCCTCGTGATCGTTTTGCACACAAGAGATCGCAAATGAATGGGCGTAGCCCTCACCACTTTCTACGACCTTCGGCAAAATATCTTTGCCGAAATCGTGGCTTGAACCGGCCTGATGCAGATCGTCCTCCAGCAAACCATAGAGATACTCGGCGTCGAAAACGTAAATCCCCATGCTGGCCAGCGATTTTGTGTCATCGCCCGGCATGGTTGGCGGCTTCGGCGGCTTCTCCACGAAATCGATTACTTTATTGTTTTCGTCAACCGCCATCACACCAAACGCGGTCGCCTCTGCGACGGGCACCGGCAGACACGCGATCGTGCAGCGGGCATCGTTCAGCACGTGATCCAGCAGCATTCTGGAGTAATCCATTTTGTAGATGTGATCGCCTGCCAGGATAACCACATACTGCGCGTTGTAACGCCGGATAACGTCGAGGTTCTGGGTCACCGCATCCGCTGTGCCGCGATACCAGTGCTCAGTGGAAAACCGCTGCTGAGCCGGAAGCAGATCAACAAATTCATTCATCTCTTCGTTGAAGATAGACCAACCACGCTGAATATGTTGGGTTAACGTATGAGATTGATACTGCGTAATGACGCCGATACGGCGAATGCCGGAGTTAACACAGTTGGAGAGCGCAAAATCGATAATGCGGAATTTGCCGCCAAAATGAACGGCGGGCTTGGCGCGTTTGGCGGTCAGATCCACCAGGCGCGTCCCGCGTCCTCCAGCGAGTACAAGGGCGATGGTTTGTGTAGGGAGCTGGCGCGCCAGCATAAGATGTTCTGCTCTTTCTAATTTAACCATGTCTGACTCCTTATCATTGCTTTTGGAACACACACACAGCGTGTGCGGGACCATGCCAGACAGTTAATCGGATGGGGTTACATTCCCCGGTAAAAGGAGGAAGGACGTGCCATTCTCCGTCTGGTAAGGCGATATCACATTGCGTATCTGTCGCATTTATTGTTATTAACCAGCAACCAGAGAGCAGAATTTGCAACCTGCGCATGCCCTGCTTCCAGCCGCCTTCATCCACAGGTTTACCCTGGTCATCCAGCCACTCGACATTGCCGTCCTCGTTCTGCCACCAGCTATCCGCAGTGAGTGCCGGAATGCGCTTACGCAGGTGAATCAGCGATGCGGTAAAGTCGACAAGGCCTTTTTCTTCATCGTCCCACTTGAGCCAGGTCAGTGGGTTGTCCTGGCAGTAAGCATTATTGTTGCCGTGCTGGGTTTGACCACGCTCGTCCCCGGCCAGCAGCATCGGTGTGCCCTGAGCAAGCAACAACGTCGTCAGCAGCGCTTCCGTGCTGCGCCTGCGGCGCTGGGCCACATCCGCACTGACCACCAATCCTTCTGTACCATGGTTATGGCTGTAATTGTTACCGTGTCCGTCACGGTTTTGTTCGCCGTTGGCTTCATTATGTTTTTGACTGAAGCTCACCAGATCGCGCAGCGTGAAACCATCATGCGCGGTGATCATATTCAGGCTGGCATGGGGCTTGCGGCCATTGTGCTGAAAAAGGTCGCTTGAGGCGGCAAACCGGCGGACAAAATCCCCCATCGTCACATCCCCATGCAGCCACGTCCGGCGGGCCGTGTCACGAAACTGATCGTTCCACTCAGCAAACTGTGCGGGGAAATTCCCTACCTGATAACCATTGGGGCCAATATCCCAGGGCTCGGCAATCAGTTTGACCGTTGAGAGGATCGGGCAGCCGCGTATGGCCTCGAACAGCGCGGCGTCGCGATGGTAGTCAGGCTCACGCCCCAGAACCGGTGCCAGATCAAAGCGAAAGCCATCCACGTGGCAGACGCGCACCCAGTAGCGCAACGCCTCCAGTATCCAGTTCATGACCTGAGGATGGCTCAGATTGAGTGTGTTACCGCAGCCAGTCCAGTTGTGATAACCGCCCTGGTCGTCGAGCCAGTAATAGCTGGCATTGTCGATGCCGCGAAAGGATATTGTCGGCCCGGTCTCATCCAGTTCTGCCGTATGGTTAAACACCACGTCCAGGAGCACTTCGATGCCCGCAGCATGCAGGCGCTTCACCGTCTGCTGAAACTCCTGCAGCGGAGACAGCCCATCCTGGCCGGAAGCATAACGAGGATCGACCGCCCAGAGGGCAAAAGGGTTATAGCCCCAGTAGTTGGTTAAGCCCAGACGCAACAGGCGCGGCTCGCTGGCAAAGTGGGCCACAGGCAGTAACTCGATAGCCGTAATGCCCAGTTGGAGCAGGTAATCGATCATCACAGGATGCGCCAGTGCGGCATAAGTGCCACGCAGTGCCTCAGGAATACCGGGATGCAGCTGGGTCAAACCGCGAACATGGGCTTCATAAATCACGCTGCTGCCCCATGGCGTGCGCGGCGCCTGATCTCCCTGCCAGTCGAAATCCTCCATCACCACGACAGATTTGGGTGCCAGCGCCGCGTTATCGCGTGTGTCGGGCTCCGTGTAGCCACAGTGGAAACGCGGATCGTCGGGGATGTCGCCCAGCACTGCTTTGGCACAGGGATCGACCAGCAGCCTGGCGGGATTGAAAACATGCCCCGCCTGCGGTGCCCAGGGGCCATAAACCCGGTAACCATAGCGCTGTCCGGGCTGGACGCCCGGAAGATAACCGTGCCAGATATCGCCGCTACGCGCAGGGAGTTCAACGCGCTGCTCAAGCCCGTTCTCGTCGAACAGGCAGAGTTCAACGCGCTCAGCATGATGGGAGAACAGCGTAAAGTTTACGCCCTTCCCGTCATAGCTGGCACCCAGCGGGTGGGGATGTCCGGCACGCACGATCATTCTCCCTCCCGCACCAACCATACCGTCGCCAGCGGCGGTAAGTTCAGGCTCAGTGACTGGGGACGACCGTGGCTTTCCTGCTGATCGGTATGAACACGATGATTACGTACGTCGCTGCCGTGATAGTCATGCTGATCGGTATTGATGACTTCGCGCCAGCTGCCCGCCTGATTGACGCCAAAGCGATAGCCCGGCCGCGGTACAGGCGTAAAGTTGCTGACGACAATGATTTCATTGCCTTCACGATCGCGACGCACAAAGGCAAAAACTGAATGTTCGGCGTCATCCACCACCAGCCATTCGAATCCGGCCGGATCGAAATCAAGCTGATGAAGCGGGGTGTAATATTGGTAGGTATGGTTCAAATCACGCACCAGACGCTGCACACCGTGGTGCCAGTTGTCTTCCCCTTCCAGCAAATGCCAGTCCAGGCTGACATCATGGTTCCACTCTTTGCCCTGTGCGAATTCGTTGCCCATAAACAGCAGTTTTTTACCCGGGAATGCCCACATCCAGCCGTAGTAGGCGCGGAGGTTGGCAAATTTTTGCCAGGCGTCGCCGGGCATGCGATCCAGGATAGAGCGTTTACCGTGCACCACCTCGTCATGGGACAACGGCAGGACAAAGTTTTCGCTGTAGTTGTACATGATGCCAAAGCTCATCAGGTTGTGATGGTAACGGCGATGAACGGGATCGAGCTTCATGTAGTCGAGCGTGTCATGCATCCAGCCCAGATTCCATTTGTACCAGAATCCCAGGCCGCCGCTTTCAGGAGGACGTGAAACGCCGGGATAATCGGTAGACTCTTCGGCCATCGTCACCGTACCGGGCGCGACATGCCCCAGCGTGCGGTTGGTGTAGCGCAGGAAGTTAATCGCTTCGAGATTTTCCCGACCGCCATATTGATTGGGGATCCATTCGCCCTCGGCGCGGCTGTAATCGCGATAGATCATTGAAGCAACGGCATCCACGCGCAGACCATCAATACCAAAACGTTCCAGCCAGTAAAGCGCATTGCCTGACAGATAGTTACTGACTTCGCGGCGACCAAAGTTGTAAATCAGTGTGTTCCAGTCCTGATGGTAGCCTTCACGCGGATCGCTGTGTTCGTACAGTTCTGTGCCATCGTATTTCGCCAGGCCAAAGTCATCGCTGGGGAAATGGCCTGGCACCCAGTCCAGCAGAACGTTGAGTCCCGCCGCATGGGCCGCCTCGATAAAGTGACGGAAATCATCCCGGGTGCCAAAACGGCGCGTGGGCGCATACATGCCCAGCGGCTGATAGCCCCAACTGCCGTCAAAAGGATGCTCATTGATGGGCAGCAATTCGATATGGGTAAACCCCATCTCTTTCACGTAAGGCACCAACTGTTCAGCCAGCTCTTTGTAGCTGAGCCAGAAGTTGTTGTCGGTATGGCGGCGCCACGATCCCAGGTGAACTTCGTAAATAGAAACAGGCTTGTCGAAATCATTGGCCGCTTTACGGGCCTCGGACATCTCGACTTTTTCTGGCAGGCCACAAATCATCGAGGCCGTTTGTGGCCGCATTTGCGCCTCAAAGGCATAGGGATCGGCTTTGATTCGCAACTGACCCTGCGCATCGATGATTTCAAATTTATAGAGCTGCCCGTTAATGGCCCCGGGAACAAACAGCTCCCAGACCCCCATTTCCTGGCGCAAACGCATCGGATGGCGACGGCCATCCCAAAAGTTGAAATCACCGACAACGGAGACACGACGCGCATTAGGAGCCCAGACGCAGAAACGCGTGCCGATGACGCCATCAATCACATCACCGTGCGCGCCCAGGGTTTCATAAGGCCGAAGGTGAGTTCCTTCCGCCAGCAGCCACAAATCCATCTCCTGCAACAGAGGACCAAAGCGGTAAGCATCATCGATGAGGTTTTGCTGACCATGCCAGTTCACAGCCAGTTGATAGCGAAAGGGATTTTTACGACGAGGAATAACGCCGCTGAAAAACCCGCGCGCGTCATCGCATTTCAGTTGAGCAAGCTTACGTCCTGTGGAGGTTTCGATAACCCAGACTTCAAGGGCCTCGGGGAGCAACGCCCGCACTTCAAGACCGTTTTCCGTTTTATGCATCCCCAGCAGCGAAAAGGGGTCGGAATAGTTACCCGCAAAAAGGGCATTGATCGCCTGGCGATCGGGTAGCTCTGACATGACTTTCTTCCTGTGATAGTTGGCAGGCTAAAAGACCACGATGCACGCGCTATCGCATATCTCTTGCGCTGCTCTTCATTGAGCCATGAGTACAGCGGCGTGGGCGCCAGCAAAAAACGCTTGTCACCACGCGCCTCCTTAAATCACAACCAGTAAGCATTAAGCCTGTCTGCTTGATGCCAATCCCGCAGTATCACCAGACGACTATCCGGCACTCCGAGACATTAGATAATTTTGACTTTTCCCTACCGTCCGGTTCCTGATGCAATCCTGCGCCATTCGGACGATTTTCCTGTATACCGTCGACTTAAACCGCGGAGCCGGTATGTGAGCGCCCTTGCACAATGATGAAAAACAGTAAAATATATTAATACATAACGGATCTATGTCTCATAATCTTCACTCAAATGCAGTATCTTTTTTTGGCGCGATCATCTTGCCTGCGTGCCGTATGGACGAAAGGCGGTCAACGGCCTGCCGGACTCGCCACCTGTCTTACGCGCCGGGAGCCGTGAGCCACGGCGACATTTCCCTTGCCGCTTTAAAATGACATAAAACGGACAACTGCCGAGTGTGAGTTAACAGTGTGACAGGATGCTGCTCACACGCCGGAACCACGCGCCTTTTGAAAAAAAACGCGGCCAGCTTGCACCGAAAAAAGTCTGTCTTTACCAGCCACAACAACCAGTTAGTGAATACATTAAAACAGCCCGTCTGTTACACGCCCTTGTTAAATCATAGCTTGGCGGCGAGCGTTGACAGAGCAGATCAGCAAAAATTTATTTCTGGACAGGCAAAAAGGGGAAGCGGATCACTTAGTGATCGTAACGGTAGAACAGTTTGCAGGGATTTGTAGAAAAAAGACCGGAAAAACCCGGTCTTTTTCGTCTTTCAGATTTAGTCGATCAACAGACGTAACATGCGGCGCAACGGCTCAGCCGCACCCCACAGTAGCTGATCGCCCACGGTAAAGGCCGAGAGGTATTCTGGTCCCATATTCAGTTTGCGCAGACGGCCGACCGGCGTGTTCAGCGTCCCCGTTACCGCCGCAGGCGTCAGTTCACGCATAGTGATTTCACGATCGTTAGGCACGACTTTTACCCATTCATTATGGGACGCCAGCAGTTGCTCAATCTCGGCCAGCGGCAGATCCTTTTTAAGTTTCAGCGTGAAAGCCTGACTGTGACAGCGCAGCGCACCGACACGGACGCAAAGTCCATCGACAGGAATGACGCGCGGGGTCGCCAGAATCTTGTTAGTCTCAGCCTGTCCTTTCCACTCTTCGCGGCTTTGGCCATTATCAAGCTGCTTGTCGATCCACGGAATCAGGCTGCCCGCTAACGGCACGCCGAAATTATCCGTCGGCAACGTGCCAGAGCGCGTGAAATCCGTCACGCTACGTTCGATATCCAGAATGGCAGAGGCAGGATTTTGCAACGAGGTCGCCACGTGATCGTGCAGCATGCCCATCTGTGTGAGCAGCTCGCGCATGTGACGGGCACCGCCCCCGGACGCAGCCTGATACGTAGCCACGGAAACCCATTCAACCAAATCATGTGCGAACAGGCCGCCCAGTGACATCAACATCAGACTCACCGTACAGTTGCCGCCAACAAAAGTTTTGATGCCGCTGTCGATGCCCTGACGAATAACCTGATGGTTAACCGGATCCAGGATAATAATGGCATCGTCTTTCATGCGCAGCGTGGACGCCGCATCAATCCAGTAGCCATTCCAGCCACTGGCACGCAATTTCGGATACACCTCAGAGGTATAGTCGCCGCCCTGGCAAGTAATGATGATATCCAGCGCCTTCAACGCGTCAATATCAAAGGCGTCCTGCAATGTTCCCTGCTGTTTGCCCGCAAACGTCGGGGCCGCTTCACCATGTTGTGAAGTGGAGAAAAAGACCGGATTGATTACATCAAAATCACGTTCTTCACTCATGCGGGACATCAGCACTGAACCCACCATACCGCGCCAACCCACTAAACCTACATTCTTCATGTCATATCCGTTTCAGGGTGATAAACACCTGACTTTCTCATCGAAGGGAAAAGTGTCGTGGTACTTTCACGCCACTCTGCGTAATAATCAACGTTGCCTGTGATGATTAACTCTACAAAATGCAGATTTTCTGGCAAGTGAATTAATGTAATCGGGCCAACTTTTTCAGCAGCCCTGCTAATAACCCGGCTTTATCTATAACGAGAAGATGTTAAACGAATGACTGAAATGATCTCAGCAACAATATTATTGTTGTTAATAATGGATCCGTTGGGCAATTTGCCGATTTTTATGTCGGTTTTAAAGCATCTGGAACCCAAACGTCGGCGCGTCGTGCTTATTCGCGAAATGCTGATTGCCCTTATCATCATGTTGTTGTTTTTATTCACGGGCGAACGCATTCTGGCCTTCCTTAATCTGCGTACCGAAACCGTCTCCATTTCCGGTGGCGTTATCCTGTTTTTAATCGCAATTAAGATGATTTTCCCCTCGCCGGAAAGCAGCAGTACCGGGTTACCGGCGGGCGAAGAACCCTTTCTGGTGCCGCTGGCCATCCCCCTGGTGGCGGGGCCTTCACTGCTGGCGACACTGATGCTGTTATCCCACCAGTATCCAAACCAGATGTCGCATCTGGTTGGAGCCTTACTCATCGCCTGGGGCGTAACGGTGATGATCCTGCTGTTATCGGGCCTGTTTCTGCGTCTGCTGGGGGACAAAGGCGTTAACGCACTGGAGCGCCTGATGGGATTGATCCTGATTATGCTGGCGACGCAGATGTTTTTAGACGGGATTCGTGTGTATCTGAAGCTATAGCTGTCGGCGTTAACCCGGGCAGCGTTGCCCGGGTTAAATCGCTCAGGTGAGCAGGGTAAAAGCGATCATCCCGACCACCGCGCCCACGGTACCTAAAATGGTTTCCATCAGCGTCCATGTCTTGAGCGTTTCACCTTCGGTCGCGCCGGTGAAGCGGCCAAACAACCAGAAGCCCGCATCATTAACATGGCTGATAATAATGGAACCGCCGCCGATGCAGATGGACAAGGCTGCCAGTTGTGCGCCGGAGTAATGCAACGGTTCTATCACCGGCATGATCAAGCCCACCGTCGTCAGGCAGGCGACCGTCGCCGACCCCTGAATCACCCGGACCGCACCGGACAGAATAAAACAGGCCAGGGCAACCGGCAGCCCGGCACCGGTCAAGGCATTGCCCAGTACCGGCCCTACGCCAGAATCAACCAGCACCTGTTTAAAGACGCCGCCCGCTCCTATTACCAGCAAAATAATCCCCGCAGGCTGCAGCGCACTGCCACAAATCTGCATCACTTTTTCTTTATCCATGCCCTGACGGTACGCCAGGCCATAGATAGCGACCAGGCAGGCCAGCAGAATCGCGATGAAGGGATGCCCGATGAATTCCAGCCACTCGTAAAGTGTAGAGCCCTCAGCGGTGAAGCGTGCACCAATGGTTTTCAGCCCGACCAGCACAAGTGGAAACAGGATAAGCGCCAGGCAAAAGCCAAAAGAGGGCAACTTGCCGGCATCAACGTCGGGCTGATGATCTTCCGGTGGTGCGCTGAACGTTACGCGCTTCGCGATAAAATTGCCAAACAACGGCCCGGCAATCAGCATGCCCGGCAGAGCGGCACACAGCCCAAGCAAAATCATCCAGCCGAAATCCGCATGCATTTGCGAAGCTAACAGCATGGGCGCAGGGCCCGGCAGCAAAAAGGCCGCCGCCGCCGCCACACCGGCAAACAAGGGAATAACCAGCCTGACCAGGTTATCCCCTGTCCGCCTGGCGACAGCGAATGCGATGCTAATCAGCAGCACTACGGCCACCTCAAAGAACAGCGGCAACGCGCAGATTAAGCCGGCAATGCCCATGGCAAAATGCGCCCGGCTCTCGCCAAAGGTTTTCAGCATGCGAATCGCAATCTGATCCACCGCCCCGGTTTCATGCAGGATCTTGCCAAACATGGCACCCAGCGCCACGACGATGGCTAAGAAACCGAGCGTGCCGCCCATGCCTTTCTGCATCGTTTCCGCGATTTTATCCAGCGGCATGCCCGACAACAGACCCGCGCCTACAGAAACCAACATCAGGGCAAGAAAAGCATGCATCCGGGCTTTCATCACCAGAAAAAGCAGCAGCAGGACAGAGCCTGCTGCAGTCAAAATAAGTGTTGCGGTATTCATGGTCTAGCCTTGATTGATTGCATCCTTAATGGTTGCAACCGTTGCCGCTACAACCTCGTCCAGGGAGTGCGTGATATCGACAGCCAGCACATCCGTTTCATCCGCACCCGGCTCTTCCAGCGTCGCAAATTGTGTTACCAGCATTTGCGGCTTAAAGAAGTGCCCTTTGCGCGCTTTCAGACGCGATTCGATGGTATCGAAATCCCCTTTCAGGTAGACAAAACGCAGGTTGTCGTTGCCCTGTCGAAGCATATCGCGGTAATGCTTTTTCAACGCTGAGCAGACGATGATGGAGATCGCCTGCGTACGTTGCATGGCGAACGCCGCGTCATTCAATGCCTGTAACCATGGCAAACGGTCGTTATCGTCCAGCGGATGGCCTTCTGCCATCTTTAAGATATTGGCGCGGGGATGAAGAAAATCGCCATCGAGAAAAGCGGTGTTCAACTGGTGGGAGACCCGGTTTGCCACAACGGATTTGCCGCTGCCTGAAACACCCATCAAAATAAAAACGTGATGTGGCGTGGATTGCGTCGTCATTTTCTACTCCGGCAAGTCAATGTGCCATGTTACCGATAACAATGATGCTTATCATTCTCCTGGTGACATTACACTCTGGCAACCTTTTTACTGACTGAAGCCTTAAAGTGTGAGCTGACTCATAAATTTGCGCGAATCAGATACTGCCGCCTTCCACAATAGCAAATCCCATATCCAGCGGCTGGCTGACCCGGTTTTCACCGGCAATGCGCGCCAGTAACAACGCGGCCGATTCACGACCTATTTGGTCTCGCGGCGTCAGAACCGTCGCCAGCGCAGGCGTCACCACCTGACTGATATCATGACCGTGAAAACCGGCAATAGCCATTTGGGAAGGCACCTGAAGCCCCTGACGCTGGCACTCAAACATCGCGCCCACCGCCAAATCGTCGTTGGTACAGAACAGGCTGTCCGTCTGAGGATAGCGTCGCTGCGCTTCGCGGAGCAATTCGCCACCGGCACTGAAAGAGGAGGCTTCTTCCATCATGACACTGCGCGGCGTTAATCCGGCTTCGCGCATGGCACTTTCATAACCCCGCTGCTTTTGCAGCGTGCGTTCATCCAGGCGCGCGCCCAGATAAACGGTATGACGGTGCCCTTTTTTCAGAATCGCCAGCGTCATTTGCCGGGCGGCTTCGACGTTGTCAAAGCCTACCGCCATATCCAGACAGGGCGTAACGCTGTCCATCATTTCAATCACCGGAATACCGGCCACCTCCAGCATGCGTAACGTCCCTGCTGTATGTGTGCGTTCGGTCAGAATCACGCCATCGATGTTCCAGCCAAGCAGCGACCGCAGCTGGCGCTCCTCTTTTTCCGGGTTATAACCAAAGTGTGCCACCAGCGTCTGGTAACCGGCTTCATCCGTCACCGCTTCGATTCCCCGCAGAACATCGGCGAACACCTGATTGGTCAGCGAGGGCAGCAACACGCCGATGGCGCGGCTGGTCGCGTTGGACAGCATATCGGGGGCGCGATTGGGGATGTAACCCAATTCATCCAGCGCAACGGCGATCTTCTCCCCCAGCGCAACCGACACCTGCTCAGGATTGCGCAGATAACGACTGACAGTCATTTTGGTGATACCGATACGATCGGCAACGTCCTGTAGAACCGGTCTTTTCTTCTTCATCGTAAGCGCCTGGATCTCGCTGAAAGCACATGATGACGAGTCTACCACTTTTTTACAGGCAGATTGCTAATGGGGCGATGGGGCGAGACAGGCTCGCCCCCTTCAGGCTCAGACCGGCGGCAGGTCAAACAACAACACTTCGGCCGCGCTGTCGGCTTCAAGCGTCAGGCCAGTTTCGTCCCAAACGGCAAAGGCATCACTGTTTGACGCGGATTGCCCGTTCACCTTCACGTCGCCTTTGACAACCTGAATCCAGATACGGCGTCCCGGCTCAATGGTCACGCTGTCGCTTTCGCCTGCCGCAAATACCCAGCGCGATAGCGTCATGTCCTGCCAGACTTTGAGCGAACCGTCACGGGCATCCGGGGTGAGGATAAACTGGCGACCCTGCACATCCGGAAAGCGACGCTGATCGTAACGCGGCTCAATCCCCGTGCGCTCTGGAATGATCCAGATTTGGTAAAGATGCAGCGGTTCTGTTTTGCTGGCGTTGTATTCTGAATGACGTACGCCGGTACCTGCACTCATGATCTGGAACTCACCCGCGGGAATCTGTTCCTTGTTGCCCATGCTGTCCTGGTGTTCCACGGTACCCGACAGGACATAGGTCAAAATTTCCATGTCTTTATGCGGATGCGTACCAAATCCCTGGCCGGGATCGATCACATCTTCATTAATCACCCGCAGGGCTGAGAAGCCCATAAAATTTGCATCGTAATAGTTGGCAAACGAGAAGGTGTGCCAGCTGTCCAGCCAGCCATGATTAGCGTGGCCACGTTCTTCAGCTTTACGTAAATAGATCATGTTCAAATCTCCTCACTGTTTTTTATAGTTTGGTATCAGGTGAGAAAGATTGATAGCTGAAAAACTTCACCTCTCTGTTCAAAAATTATGAACCTCTGGCAAGGGGTTGTTGAACGGAACTGAAGGAAAGCAGGACGGGCGCGCAAAAAAAAAGCCAGCACCCGGCTGGCTAAATAATACTGGAAGCAATGTGAGCAATGTCGTGCTTTCTGACGTCTCGACAACATCCAGAAAGCATGACAATAATAATCATTATCATTCTCGTCTGTAAAGCGATTTTGTGTATTATTTCTGTTGACGCCTGACGTAAATCCCCTGATGTTTAAAGGGTTTACCACGTGCTCATAAGGATAACCGCCATGCCTTCAGTGATGATTCGCCATGCTGTCCCGGCTGATGCCCCCGCGTTAACTCGTCTTTACAGCCAGCCTGAAACCCAGGCCGCAACCCTGCACCTGCCCTATCCCTCGCCCTCACTATGGGAGCAAAAACTGGCCAGTCCACGCGCCGGTGTGCATATGTTGGTAGCCTGTATTGATGAGCAGGTGGTCGGGCAACTCACGCTTGAAGGCGTTACGACAGCACGGCGGCGACACTGCGCCAGCATAGGGATGGGCGTTGATCCGGCGTTTCATCGACGCGGGGTGGGCAAAGCTTTGATGGCGGCAATGGTCGATCTTTGCGACAACTGGCTTCAGGTGACGCGCATTGAACTGACGGTCTTTGCTGATAATCACAAAGCAATCGCGCTGTACCAGCAGTTCGGTTTCCGAATTGAAGGCACCGCGCAGGGCTATGCGATACGCGAGGGGAACATGACAGATGCGCATTTTATGGCGCGTATCAAAGCATAACGAAACGGGCAGCCAGAAGGCTGCCCACCGATATTAATAACCGGCACTCAGATCGCCCACCGTGCGGGGATCAGACGCACCGTACAGCGTACCGTCAGGACCAATCATAATACTTTGTGTACTGCCCATGGCCGGTTGCACTTTAACGTGTTGTCCTTTCGCTTCGAGCAAGCGCAACGTATCCGGGCTGAAGCCCTTCTCAACCCGTAACTGATCGGGCAGCCACTGATGATGGAAACGCGGCGCATTGGTCGCCTCTGCCACGTTCATGCCGTAATCAATGCTGTTCACGACCATTTGTAATACCGTGGTGATAATGCGACTGCCGCCCGGGCTACCGGTAACCAGCCACGTTTTTCCGTCCTTCGCAACGATAGTCGGTGACATTGAGGATAACGGACGTTTTCCAGCCTGCACCGCGTTGGCTTCCCCGCCCACCAGCCCATATACATTCGGCGTGCCCGGTTTGGCCGAGAAATCATCCATCTGGTTGTTCATCAGAATGCCGCTGTTACCCGCTACGATGCCACTGCCGAAGTTAGTGTTTAAGGTGTAGGTGACCGCAACCGCATTGCCGCTTTTGTCCACCACAGAGAAGTGAGTGGTTTGATTACTTTCGTAAGGGGCCAGTTTACCGGGCTTAATATCACTGGATGGCCGTGCCTTCGCCAGATCGATTTGCTGTGCCAGCGATTTGGCATAGGCTTTGCTGGTCAGCGCCTGCCACGGGACTTTGACGAAGTCTGGATCGCCCAGATACTCTGAGCGATCCGCATAGGCATACTTCTCTGCTTCAGCCATGACCTGCATGGCGTCGGCGCTGCCAAAACCCATTTTTCCCAGATCGAAATTTTCCAGGATATTCAGGATCTGCACGATATGAATACCGCCCGATGAGGGTGGTGGCATCGAGAAGACCTCATAGCCCCGGTAAGTGCCGCTGATCGGCTTACGCTCTACCGCATGATAGGCCGCGAGATCGGCTTTCGTTATCAGGCCGCCATGCTGCGCCATCTCGGCCGCAATCTGATCGGCAATCTTGCCTTTATAAAACGCATCCGGGCCTTGTTGTGCGATCAACTGCAGGCTGTGAGCCAGATTCTTTTGTACCAGACGTTCGCCTTTCAGCCAGGGCGTGCCATCCGGTTTGAAGAAAATAGCTTTACTGTTGGGATGGGCGAGCAGGACTTCCTTGCCATAGGTGTTAAGATCGTCCGCCAGCGCATCATTCACGATAAACCCGTCGCGCGCCAGTTTGATGGCAGGTGCCAGCAGTTTATTCAGCGGCAGCGTACCGTATTTGTTCACCGCCAGCGCAAAGCCAGCCACGGTGCCAGGCGTGCCTGAAGCCAGCGGTGACGTTAGAGAAAGCTTACTGTCGGCGTTGCCTTGCTTGTCCAGGAACATATCGCGCGTGGCCGCCGCCGGGGCCATTTCACGAAAATCGATCGCCGTGGTCTGTCCTGATGCCGTTCGCAACAGCATAAATCCACCGCCGCCCAGGTTGCCCGCCTGCGGATGCGTCACTGCCAGCGCGAAGCCAACCGCCACAGCGGCATCGACCGCGTTACCGCCCTGACGCAGGATATCCACGCCCACATTGGTGGCCAGCGCATCGACTGACGCCACCATGCCGTTATGGGCTTTGACCGGATGAAACGTATCGCTGTCTACGCCATAGGAGACAGGCGGCGCCTGAACCGGGGCGGCATTTGCCCCCGTAACAACAGTAAAACTCATTAGTAGTGACCAGCTCAGCTGGCGTAACCTGGCTTGCATCATCATTCCGTTCCCACCTTCACGGTTATTTACATTTCTTTATCCTTTATGTAACTGACTACAAACAAAGCCGAATATCAAGGATTAACGCAAATTCAGTGCACTCCTGGAGCAGTAATCTGAACCAGCGCATAAACTTACGCTAACGACCATATGACCTGCTTCAGGCATGCACACACAGCACCGGTCGTTTACTGGAGGATTAAAATGAAAAAGTGGCTTATGGTTTTCGCCGCCCTGCTGCCGTTAACCGGCATGGCGAACATGCTGAACAGCACGAATGATCCCAACAAGCCTGGCTATAATCCCAGCCAGCAACGCATGCAGACCCAGATGCTTAACCAGTCGCAGCAACAGCAGACGAAGTTACAGCAGGACCAGCAGCGTCAGAATCAGGACGTACAGCGGAAGTTGCAGGAGCAGCGGGATAGTGCCCAGCAGCGCGTGATCAAATCGCAGCCGGGCCAGCAGCAGAACCAACAGAATATGAACTAGTGAAAATCGGGGCCAATGCTGTCGATGCTGTCGGTACAGATGGCATCGACGCCCCATTTCAGTAATGTCCTTGCCCGTTCCGGGCTGTTCACGGTATACACCAAAATACGCAGATCGGCCTCTTTCAGCTCAGCGACTCTGGCTTCAGTGAGGACCTTGTGATTCAGGTGAATTGAAGTGCAGTCCAGCGCCCGCGTCTTCTCCTGCCATGCGTTATCCCAGTGATGAGACAACAGGCCGCGCGGTAGTTGTGGTTCGGCCTGCATGGCCGCTTCCAGTGCCACAAAGGAGAACGAGGAGAGCAGAGGAAGAGGTTGCCGCTGCCACAGCGTGGCAGCGGCCTGCGCAATGGCGCGTCCGGTTTCGGCGTCGGTCCCTGTGGTCGGTTTAATTTCGATATTGGCCATCAAACCATGCTGACGGCAGCGTGCCGCGACCTCATCCAGTCGGGCCAGCTTTTCGCCCTGAAAGGCCGCGCTGAACCAACCGCCCGCATCAAGCTGCGACAGCTTGTCCCACGGGAGCTCGCCCGCAATGCCCCAGCCGTCGCTGGTGCGATCTAACGTATCGTCATGCAGCAGAAAAATGTGCGCATCTGCCGAGAGTTTGGCATCAAACTCAATCATCAGATGTCCGTATTTTGCGCCAACGTCAATCGCAGCAAGGGTATTTTCAGGTGCCAGCTTGCCACCACCACGATGGGCGACAATGCGCGGATAGGGCCATTGCTTTTCACTCATTCCAGACGCTTCCCGTGACTTGAATCGAAGAAATGTAACGCCTCAACAGGCAGATGCAGCCACAGGGTGCTGCCTGCTTCCGGGCGCTCGCTATGGGGTAAGCGTACCACTAAACGTGCCTCACCGATGCGACCGTGTGCCAGATTGTCGGCACCCAGCATCTCAAGCGTCTCAACACGGAAGGGAATGCCGCCCTGCTGCTGGCTACTGAGTTGAACATGTTCGGGCCGGATACCAAGCACCACGGGGCGATTGGCCCATTTGGCTTTGCCCTCGCCCACCGGAATAGCGTGGGACGCATCAACCACAAAGCGAGCGCCATCTTCGCTGAAATTGCCCTGTATCAGACTCATCGCGGGGGAACCCATAAAGGAGGCCACAAACAGGCTGGCCGGGCGCTCGTAAACATCGACCGGCGTGCCAATCTGTTCCAGCACGCCTTTGTTCATCACCATCACGCGCTGGGCCAGCGTCATCGCTTCAACCTGATCGTGCGTCACATATAAGCTGGTCGTTTGCAGACGGCGATGCAGTTGCTGAAGCTCAAGGCGCATTTGTACGCGCAGGCGCGCATCCAGGTTAGAGAGCGGCTCGTCGAACAAAAACACGGCGGGTTCACGCACGATGGCACGCCCCATGGCCACGCGCTGGCGCTGTCCACCGGATAACTCACGTGGACGGCGCGTTAACAGATGATCCAGCTCCAGGCTCCGTGCCGCATCCAGCACGCGTTGGCGAATATGCTCTTTACTCATCCCACGAATTCTGAGGCCGTAAGCCATATTTTCTTCGACGGACATATGGGGATAAAGTGCGTAGTTCTGGAACACCATGGCAATGCCGCGATCCTTGGGCTCCTCATGCGTGACGCGTTTATCCGCGATATAAATATCGCCGGACGTGACGCGCTCCAGTCCGGCCACCATGCGCAACAGCGTGGATTTGCCACAACCCGAAGGGCCTACCATCACCATAAACTCGCCGTCATTGATCGTGACGTTGAGCGGCTGGATGATTTGATTTTTACCGTCGTAAGATTTGGTCACCGCCTGAAGGGTTACGCCTGCCATCACTATTTCTCACTCTCAACCAGACCACGCACGAAGGCGCGCTGCATAACAAACACCACCACCACGGGTGGAATCAGGGTTAATAACATTGCGGCCATGACTTCGTTCCACTGCGTTGGCGAACCGCTGGTAGAAATCATGCTTTTGATCCCCGCCACGGCCGTGCCCAGGCTGGCGTTATCAATGATTAATAATGGCCAGAGGTACTGGTTCCAGCCATAGATAAACGTGATAACGAACAGCGCCGCCAGATTGGTTTTTGACAAGGGCAGCACGATGTCCCAGAAAAAACGCATCGCGCTGGCACCGTCAATGCGCGCGGCTTCAATAAGCTCATCCGGCAACGACATAAAGAACTGCCGGAACAGGAAAGTGGCCGTCGCGGAGGCCATCAAGGGCAGTGTCAGGCCGCTGTAGCTGTCCAGCATGTTGAGATCGGCAATCACCTGCACCGTTGGGAAAATGCGCACTTCGACCGGCAGCATCAGGGTGATAAAGATCATCCAGAAGAACAGTGAGCGCAGGGGGAAGCGAAACCACACCAGGGCAAAAGCGGACAGAATCGACACCAGAATCTTACCGACGGTGATGCCCAGCGCCATGATAACGCTGTTCATCAGCATCAGGCTAAAGGCCGGACCGTTGCCGTTCACGCCCTGCTTCCAGATATGCGAAATGTTTTCCCACAGGTGAGTACCGGGAATCAGCGTCATCGGGACGTTATAGACGGCGTCGTTATCCAGCGTGGCGGCCACAAAGGCCACATAGAGTGGAAACAGGATGGTCAGGATACCCAGCACCAGGACGACATGGCTGAAAATGTCCAGCCCGCGACGATTTTCAATCATTGATATTGCACCTTACGCTCGACGAAGCGGAACTGAATAACGGTCAGCGCGATAACCAACAGCATCAACACCACGGACTGCGCAGCAGATGAGGAGAGATCCAGACCGGTAAAGCCTTCACGATAAATCTTATAGATGAGCGTCGTCGTCGCCTGGACCGGGCCACCGCCTGTCGCGGCATCAATGACCGGGAACGTATCGAAGAAGGCATAAATCAGGTTAACCACCAGCAGGAAAAAACTCACCGGGGTAATCAACGGAAGCGAAATAGAGAAGAACCGACGCACCGGCCCTGCCCCATCAATGGCGGCGGCTTCGACCAGCGACTTTGGTATCGACTGTAACGCGGCAAAAAAGAACAGGAAGTTGTAGCTCATCTGCTGCCACACTGAAGCCAGCACCACCAGGAACATGGCCTGGCCGCTGTTCTGTGCGAAGTTCCAGTTATAGCCCATGTGGTTAAGCAGGTAGCTCAGCAACCCCAGTCCGGGACTGAACAGGAACATCCACAATACGGCCGCGATCACCGGTGCCACCGCATAAGGCAACAGCAGCAACATCTGATAGAGCTTGCGCAGGCGTACGACGTAGTCCACCAGCGCCGCCAGGAGCAATGAGGACACCATGCCAAAAAAGGCGACCATGCTGCTGAACTTGATGGTGGTCCAGAAGGTGTCCAGATAAAGCCCGTCGGAAAAGAGCCGTTCAAAGTTCGCCAGACCCACAAAGGTGCTGGAGATGCCGAAAGGATCCAGGTTTTGCAGTGAATACCACAACGCTTCACCCGCTGGCCAGACAAAGAAAATAGCGGTGATCAGAAGTTGCGGCAGCACCAGCAAATAGGGTAACAGGCGATTACGAAACACCGGGCGAGATGGAGACATAACGTTCTCTGACTTGGGTGAAAAAAGGCCAGCCGGAGCTGGCCTGCAGAACGGATTATTTATTCTGTTGCTCGAAACGACGCAGCAGCTCATTACCCCGCTTCACGGCGTTATCTAACGCAGCCTGCGGTGTCTGCTTGCCGGTCCAGACGCTTTCTAACTCTTCATCCAGGATGGTACGAATCTGCGGCATATTCCCCAGACGCATGCCTTTGGTGTAAGGCAACGGCGGCTTGTTCATCATCTGGCGAATCGCAATATCCGCACCTGGATTTTTCTCGTAGAAGCCTTCTTTCTTCGTCAGCTCATACGCGGCGGTAGTAATAGGCAGGTAGCCCGTTTTCTGGTGCCATTCCGCGGCAATTTTTGGCTCGGTAAGGAACTTCATAAATTCCGCCGCGCCTTTGTAGGTATTGGCATCTTTGCCTTTCATCACCCACAGGCTGGCACCGCCGATAATCGCGTTCTGCGGGGCATTCGGAATATCCGCATCGTAAGGCATCATGCCGACGCCATAATTGAATTTGGCGTAATGGCGGATATCGGCCAGTGAACCTGACGAGGCCGTGGTCATGCCACAGTCACCGTTATAGAACTTCGCGGTGGATTCATCTTTACGACCAAAATAGGTGAAATCACCTTTCTTGTTCATGTCTTCCAGCAACTGGATATGGCGAACCTGCGCCGGTTTATTGAATTCCAGTACCGCATCGGTGCCGTCGAATCCGTTATTTTTGGTGGCCACCGGCAGACCGTTCCAGGCGCTGAAGTTCTCAATCTGAATCCAGCCCTGCCAGCCGCTGGCATAGCCACAGCTCATGCCTGATTTACGCAGTGCATCGGCATCTTTTGCCAGTTCCTGCCAGGTTTTGGGTGGCTGATCCGGGTTTAAACCGGCTTTTTTAAACGCATCTTTGTTGTAGTACAGCACAGGCGTGGAGCTGTTGAACGGTTGCGAGATCAGCTGGCCTTTTGAATTGCTGTAGTAAGCCGCGACCGCAGGAACAAACTGCTTCTCGTCCATTGAAATGCCCGCGTCTTTAAAGACCTGATAAACAGGCACAATGGCTTTAGAGGCCATCATGGTGGCGGTGCCCACTTCGTAAACCTGCAACAGCGCGGGCGCTTTTCCGGTGCGGACCGCGGCGATACCTGCCGCCAGACTTTGTTCGTAGTTCCCTTTGTACACAGGGACGATTTTGTAGTCAGGGTGTTCCTGGTTAAAACGTTGTGCCAGTGAGTCAACTTCTTTGCCTAACTCGCCTTCCATTGAGTGCCAGAAAGGGATCTCAGTGACGGCCAGTGCATTACCACTGATCGCCAGACCGAGCAGGGCGCTCATCAGGCTATGACGAAAAGTAACAACGGACATAGGATTTTCCTGTTCAGGTAGGTACGCGCGCTATCACGCATTTTTTGCTCGCGAAGTAACATGACATGTGGAAATGACGGAAAAATAACAGTCAGATGACGGAAAAATGACGACAGAATGTCAGGATATGACAGTGATAAGCGCGTTTAATGGACCGGAAAGCACCGGGCTGAACCGCGCTGCTGAAGCAGGGATAAGTATGTGCCGTAAGGGAAGGAAAATTCGCCGGGTGACAGCCCGGCACAGAGCCTGCAGTCACCCGGCATAGATGATGGCGGGGAAACCTAGGCGCCCAGATAGGCGCTGCGCACGGCTTCATTCGACAGCAGTGCCGCACCGCTGTCCTCCAGCACGACATGACCATTTTCCAGTACGTAGCCCCGATCGGCCAGCTTCAGCGCCTGGTTCGCGTTCTGTTCAACCAGGAAAATCGTCATACCTTCGCTGCGCAGTTGCTCAATCGTGTCAAAAATCTGCTGGATAATAATCGGCGCCAGACCCAGAGAAGGCTCATCGAGTAACAACAGGCGCGGCTGGCTCATTAACGCGCGGCCGATGGCGAGCATTTGCTGTTCACCGCCCGACATGGTGCCCGCACGCTGCACCTTACGCTCTGCCAGACGTGGGAACAGAGTGTAAACGCGATCGATGCGCGCCAGATACTCCGGGCGACTGGCAAAAAAACCGCCCATGGCCAGGTTCTCTTCCACCGTCATGCGTGAGAACACGCGGCGACCTTCGGGCACGATGGCAATAGCCTCACGCATAATGCTCGCCGTTTGCCAGTCGGTAATGGTTTTGCCGTCAAACGTGATCGTACCGCTGGTGGCGCGCGGCTCGCCGCATAATGTGCCCAGCAAAGTGGTTTTGCCTGCACCGTTTGCGCCGATCAGGGTGACGATTTCGCCCTGATCGATATGCAAACTGACATTATGCAGCGCCTGAATTTTGCCATAGTGCGCACTGACGTTATCAATGGTTAACATGGCCATATTACGCCTCTCCTAAATAGGCACGGATCACATCCGGATTATTACGAATCTCTTCCGGCGTGCCGTTCGCCAGTGGCGTGCCCTGATTCACCACATAAATACGGTCAGAAATGCCCATTACCAGCTTCATATCGTGCTCAATCAACAAAACGGATACCTTATGCTCGCCTCGTAACTCGGCGATCAGCGCATCCAGCTCATGCGTCTCTTTCGGGTTAAGTCCGGCTGCCGGTTCATCCAGCATTAAAATCTCCGGCCGCGTCACCATGCAGCGGGCGATCTCCAGTCGGCGCTGCTGACCGTAAGCCAGGTTACCGGCCTGGCGATTCGCCATATCGAGTAAGCCAACCCGCTCAAGCCAGGTGGCAGCGCGATCCAGCGCCTCGCCTTCACTGCGGCGAAAAGCCGGGGTTTTCAGTAGCCCCGCAAACACGCCACTTTTCAGGTGCTGGTGCTGGGCGACTAACAGGTTTTCAATCACCGTCATTTCGCGGAATAAACGGACGTGCTGGAAGGTACGCACGATCCCCATACGGGCGATCTTCTGTCCGGGCAGGCCAGTCAGGTTCTTGTCGCGTAAGGTGATACTGCCGCCCGTTGGCTTATAAAAGCCGGTCAGGCAGTTAAACACGGTGGTTTTACCCGCACCGTTTGGACCAATAAGCGACACAATTTCCTGGGGGCGCAATTCCAGTTTAACGTTGTTCACGGCTAACAGACCGCCGAAGCGCATCATCAGGCCTTCAACGGCTAATAAAGGCTGACTCATGCCTGTTCTCCTTGTTTACCCTGACGCAGTTTCAGGTGCGGTCGTTTCATCGGCAGTAAGCCTTGCGGACGCCAAATCATCATCAGCACCATCAGCGCCCCCAATACCAGCATGCTGTATTCGTTGAGGTCGCGCATCAGCTCACGCGAAACCACCAGCAAAATGGCGGCCAGAATAACGGCAAACTGCGAGCCCATTCCGCCCAACACCACGATAGCCAGAACAAAAGCGGACTCGACAAAGGTAAAGGACTCCGGACTGACAAAGCCCTGGCGAGCGGCAAACAGCGTTCCCGCGAAGCCAGCAAAGACGGCGCTGATAGTAAACGCGGTCAGCTTAATGCGGGTCGGGCTCAAGCCCAGCGAACGACAGGCGATCTCATCTTCACGTAACGCTTCCCATGCCCGACCCAGCGGCATGCGCAGCAGGCGGTTGATCACAAACAGCGTCAGCACCACCAGCAACAATGCCACCAGATAGAGGAATATCACCCGGTCGTTAGGATCGTACTTCATGCCAAAGACATCGTGAAACGTGCCCCATCCCCCCTCGCTGACGCGACGGCCAAACTCCAGGCCAAAAAAGGTGGGCTTAGGAATCTGAGCAATTCCATTTGGACCGCCGGTGATTGCCGTGTTATTGAGCAGCAGAATACGGACGATTTCGCCGAAGCCGAGCGTGACAATAGCCAGATAGTCACCGCGCAAGCGCAGCACCGGGAAGCCGAGCATCAGGCCAAATGCGCCCGCAACCAGGCCCGCCAGCGGCAGGCTTTGCCAGAAACCAAAACCATAGTAATGATTAAGCAGCGCGAAGGTATACGCGCCAATGGCATAGAAACCACCGTAGCCCAGCACCAGCAGACCCGACAGCCCTACGACCACGTTCAGTCCCAGACCCAGCATGATGTAGATCAGTGTCAGGGTGGCAATATCGACGCTGCCGCGTGTAACCAGGAACGGCCAGATAACCGCCGCGGCGATCATCAAGCCCATAATGGCTTTTTGCTTTGGCGTTGAGCCGTCGAAGCCCGGCAACACCAGGCCACCACCGCTACGTATCAGCTTGCCCTGAAACAGCGGACGTAGCAGTTGAAACAAAAACACAACGGCACAACCGATGAATATCCAGTTCCAGCGCACGCTGCCGGCATTCACTATCTGTAGCTGCGTACCATTCAGATCGAGGCGCATTCCCATAAAGAAGGCCGCCAGCACCAGCAGCATGACCGCTGAAACAATCGCATTGACCAGACCAAGGCGTTTCATACTTTCTCCACCTCCGGGCGGCCCAGAATACCGGTAGGCATGACCAGCAGCACCACAATCAGTAAGGCAAACGACACCACATCTTTGTATTCGGTGGAGAGATAAGCCGAGGTCAGAGCTTCGGCAATGCCCAGCACCAGCCCGCCAATCATCGCGCCGGGAATACTGCCGATGCCGCCCAGGACCGCCGCAGTAAAGGCTTTCATCCCCGCCATAAAGCCGATAAACGGGTTAATCGAGCCATAAAACTGTCCCAACAGCACGCCCGCAACCGCCGCCATCGCCGCACCAATCACAAAGGTCAGCGAGATCACCCGGTCAGTATTAATGCCCAGCAGGCTGGCCATTTTGAGGTCTTCCGCACAGGCGCGGCAGGCGCGTCCCATGCGGGAATAACGGATAAACAGGGTCAGGGCCAGCATTGCCAGGAACGTGACCACCCAAATCACGATCTGCATCGTCGACAGCGTGGCGGCAAAGCCGTTGCTTTCGCCCAGCGTCCACTGGCCGGTGATTAAGCTCGGCAGGGCAAGGTCACGTGAACCCTGCGTCAGGCTGACGTAGTTTTGCAGAAAGATGGACATTCCGATGGCGGAAATCAACGCAATCAGACGCTTGGATGCCCGTACGGGACGATAAGCCACCCGTTCGATGCTCCAGCCATAGGCACTGGAGATGATAACGGCCATAACAAAACCGGCGGCAATCATGAGCCAGCCGGTATCAATACCCATCATCATCAGGGCTGCAATAACCATAAAAGAGACATAGCTGCCGATCATATAGACTTCACCATGGGCGAAGTTGATCATGCCGATAATGCCGTAAACCATGGTGTAACCGATGGCGATCAGCGCGTAGGTGCTCCCCAGAGTCACCCCGTTGAACATCTGCTGAATAAAATAGAGAAACTGCTCGGACATAGTGAGGACCTGCTCAGAAACCAGAAAACCCCTCTCCTGCTGCCAGAAGAGGGTTAGTCAGGCGATGGCGCGTCAGTCACGCCTTCTCCTGCTTCCCCGCTGTCGTACGACGGGGAAGAATCAGTGCCTTATTTAACTGCGGTAGACGAACCGTCTTTGTGCCATTTGAAGACGCCAAACTCGAAGCCTTTCAAATCGCCTTTCTGATCCCAGCTCAGGTCGCCCATCACTGTCGGAACCGGTGCGCCGGTTTTCAGGTTCTTCGCTATCGCATCCGGCTCATCGCTCTTACTGCGCTCCATGCCGGTCACCAGAGACTGGATAGCCGCATAGGTTGTCCAGACAAACGGGCCGGTAGGATCTTTACGGTTAGACGCGCTATTCGCTTTGATGGCGTCCACGATGGCCTTGTTCTGAGGCAGCTGGTCGTAACGTTTTGGCAGGGTTACGTAGAGCCCTTCTGAGGCGTCGCCCGCAATGTTAGACAGCGAGGCGTTGCCCACACCTTCTGGCCCCATAAAGCCTGCTTTCAGTCCTGCCGCTTTTGCCTGACGCAGAATCTGGCCCAGCTCCGGGTAATAACCACCGTAATAAACAAAGTCGACGTTTTCTTTCTTCAGTCGCGCAATCAGCGTTGAGAAATCTTTATCGCCCGCGGTGATCCCTTCAAACATCACCACGTTGCCGCCTTTCGCTTTCAGGGTTTTCTGTACCGATTCTGCCAGACCCTGGCCGTATTGCTGCTTGTCGTGCACCACAGCAATGCGTTTTGGCTTGATGACATCCAGAATGTAGTTCGCCGCGGTTGGACCCTGATCAGAATCCAGACCGGTCGTACGCATCACATCGGCATAGCCGCGTGCAGTCAGTTCTGGCGCGGTAGCCGCAGGCGTAATCATCAGCACGCCTTCATCGTTATAGATATCTGATGCAGGCTGCGTAGAGGAGGAGCACAGGTGACCGATAACATATTTAATACCGTCATTGATGACCTTGTTAGCCACCGCAACCGCCTGTTTCGGGTCACAGGCATCGTCATATTCGACACCGACCAGTTTGTCGCCGTTTACGCCACCTTTGGCATTGATGTCTTTAATCGCCTGTGCGGCGCCGGTAAATTCCATATCACCATATTGCGCGACCGGGCCAGTAGCGGCACCTACGATAGCGATCTTAATGTCTTTCGCCATTGCCGCATGGCTCATCGCCAATGCAATGCATCCTGCCAGTAACGCGCGACCTGTCATTTTCATGCGAACTACCCCATCAGTTATGTCGTGTTTGTTGTGAGTGGTTTTATTTTGGCCAGATAAAGGGGAAAACTGATTTAACAATAAGGAGTTAGCACGCTTTTCTGGCTTTTATTAATAATAAGGCTTTATATTTCAGTCTATTAAACAGGAAGTTTATTCTGTAAAGCAACTGACATATTCATGATTCGCGGCCAAAAGCAGCATAATCAACTGGATGCAATGCGCGGCTTTTGTTCACCAGGCCAGCGCGTTATGCTGGCTTTAAATGCTGACTACCTGTTTATAACTATTATCCTGGCACTCTGTCGCTGTTTTGACCTGTTTTATTGCGTAAAATGTGCCGGGGTTCTGATTACGGGAATTGACTACACTTTCGGCTTTTACACGGACAGGTGTTTGTTATGAAGCTTACTATTTTGCGGTTGACCTCTCTAACGCAGCAGGATCGGATCGATCTGGAGAAAATCTGGCCTGAGAGGGATTTGGCCACGCTGGAAAACGCGTTAAATGAAAATCACCGCCTTTATGTCGCACGCTTCAACGACCGTTTGCTGGCGGCGTTACAGTTAGAGATAGCCGGTATCCACGGTAAAGTGCATCATCTGACCGTCAGAGATGTCACGCGACGTCGCGGTGTCGGGCAATATTTGCTGGAAGACACGATGAAGCAGAACCCATCGCTGGAGGACTGGTGGATTGCTGATGACGGTAGCGAAGATCAACGCGTTCGGGCGGCGTTTATGCAGGCCTGTGGATTTCGTGCGCAGGTTGATGGCTGGGTAAAATAAATCGCGGGCAATAAAAAGGGCGACCTGAGGCCGCCCTGTCTCGTCAGGCTTCGATAGCCATTCGGAGTTTTTTCATCGCATTCTTCTCAAGCTGTCGGACGCGCTCAGCAGAAACACCGTATTGATCGGCCAGTTCCTGCAGAGTGGTTTTGTTGTCTTCGTCCAGCCAGCGGGCACGGATAATATGCTGGCTGCGCTCGTCCAGCCCTTCCATTGCATAAGTCAGCTTATCGGCTGCATGCGATTCCCAGTTATCCTCTTCGATGCCGTCCGCAAAGTCAGAGGTTTTATCCTGGAGATACAGCACCGGCGCCATAGATTTTCCTTCGCCGCTTTCATCGTCAGCGGACATATCGAAGGTCATATCCTGAGCCGCCATGCGCGATTCCATTTCTCGCACATCTTTGCTGCTCACGCCCAGCTCACGCGCCACCATCTCGACTTCGTCCTGGTTAAACCAGCCCAGACGCTGCTTGGTTTTACGCAGGTTAAAGAACAGCTTGCGCTGTGCCTTAGTGGTTGCCACTTTCACGATGCGCCAGTTACGCAGCACATACTCGTGAATTTCTGCTTTGATCCAGTGAACGGCAAAGGACACCAGACGAACACCCACTTCAGGATTGAAGCGACGAACGGCTTTCATCAAGCCAATGTTACCTTCCTGGATCAGGTCAGCCTGAGGCAGGCCATAGCCAGAATAGTTACGAGCGATATGAACAACAAAGCGTAGGTGAGACAGGATCAGCGTCTTTGCCGCATCCAGATCGCCCTGGTAATGCAGCCGTTCAGCCAACGCTTTTTCCTCTTCTGCCGACAGCATCGGCCAGGTGTTGGCAGCCCGAACGTAAGATTCCAGGTTGCCCAGAGGAGCAATAGCTAAAGTTTGCATTTCTTTGGTCATTCAAACCCTCACAAAATCAGTGGAATTGCCGCATCTTTCCATAAGCGCACGTCACATTATGTCAACGTCGCAGGAAAACCAAAAGCAATCTGTGCTACTTAGAAAACAAAGTTATCCACAAGTTCAATTATAGCAGTGAATATTTTACACACAGATGACAGCAGGGCAACATCCTCTGCGCCCACTGTCGGCAGCAGAGGATGATTATAACAAAAAAATGTTGCAGCGCTTTACTGGGGCGTAAATCGACGTAAATGTTGTACGGTTGCCAGCCAGGCGGCAATCCAGCCGATAATGGCGGCGATGAGCAACAGCAGTAACGCCTCATCCCAGGAAAACCCTTCCAGAGAGAAGGTGGTGCCAAATACCGACGCCACCTGAGCCACAACAGACTGCAGGCGCAGCACCAGCACTTCAGACAGGATCAGGGAAAGTACCGCGCCACTAAACCCCAGTAACGCGCCACCATACAGGAACGGCCGCAGGATAAATCCATCCGTTGCCCCGATCAGCTTCTGAACGTTGATCGTATCGCGGCGGGCAAAAATACTCAGCCTGACGCTGTTACCAATCACGAGGAAGACCGCCACGATCATCAGGATACCGATCATCGACGCAATTTGACCGACCAGGCCGGTCAGCGCCGCCAGACGGGCAAACCAGCTGTCATCCATCCGTACCTCATCGACGCCCTGCACTTTCGCCACTCTGTCGCGTAACGTTTGCATGGTGTCCGAATTCTGGAAGTTGAGCTTTGGCGTAATGATAACGACAGCAGGCAGCGGATTCTGTTCCAGCATGTCCATCACGCCGCCGAAGCCTGACCAGTTGCGGAATTCATTCAGGGCTTCTTCACGCGTCAGATAGTTAACGTGATCCACGCCCTCAACCTGTTTCAGTTGCGCGGTCACATTCTCAGCAGCCGTATCATCCAGCGTTTTTGAGAGATACACCGTCAGCTGCGGCGCGGGATACCACTGCGAAGCCGCCTGACTGACGTTTTTCCACACCATATAGCAGACGCTGGGCAGCGTCAGGGAAATCGCAATCACCATCACTGTCAGCAACGTCGCCAGCGGCTGACGCCACATATCTGACAGCGTACCGCGTAGCGCGTAGCGCCACTGTTCCTGCCAGCCACCGCGTAACGCTTTACTCTTTGACGGTTGCTTCGCCTTCGGGGCTGCCGCGCGTTTGTTGCGTTTATTGACCATCGTGGCCTCCGTGCAGGCGTCCTTTATTCAGCGTCATTACCCGATAATTGCGGCGACCAATAAGGGCAACATCATGCGTCGCCATCAAAACGGTCACACCTACGCGGTTAAACTCTTCAAACAGGCGCAGGATGTCTTCTGACAGCGCCTCATCCAGGTTACCCGTTGGTTCGTCAGCCAGCAGAACGGCGGGCTTATTCACGACGGCACGGGCAATACCGACACGTTGCTGTTCACCGCCGGAGAGCTGAATAGGAAAACTTTTTGCTTTGTCGAGCAGGCCCACTTTATCGAGCGCCGCCGAAACACGACGACGGATATCCTCGCCGCTGGCACCGGAGATGATCAACGGGATGGCCACATTGTCATAAACGCTACGATCCATCAGCAGATGGTGATCCTGAAAGATCATCCCGATCTGACGACGCAGGAACGGCACTTCGCTGTTACGTAGGCGCGAAATATCGTGTCCGCTAAACCAGATTTGCCCGGCGCTGGGGCGCTCAATGCCACAAATCAGCTTCAGCAACGTACTCTTACCTGCCCCGGAGTGGCCGGTCAAAAACGCCATTTCGCCAGGACGCAGATTAAAATCTACGCCCTGCAGCGCCTGACGTCCGCCGAGATATGCCTTACTGACCTCTTCAAAGCGAATCATCCTAATTAGTCCTCTCGGGCAAACAGTGCCTCAATAAAATCCTCGGCCTTGAAGGGCCGTAAATCGTCGATGCCTTCTCCGACACCGATATAACGGATAGGGATGCCAAACTGATCGGCGACCGAGAAAATCACGCCACCTTTGGCTGTCCCATCCAGTTTAGTCAGTGTAATGCCGCTCAGCCCTACCGCTTCATGGAACAGTTTGGCCTGGCTGATGGCATTTTGCCCGGTACTGGCATCCAGGGTCAGCATGACTTCATGTGGCGCCTGCTCATCCAGCTTCTTCATCACACGGGTAATTTTCTTCAGCTCTTCCATCAGGTGCGATTTATTTTGCAAGCGCCCTGCGGTATCCGCGATCAACACGTCAACGCCACGTGATTTGGCCGCCTGGATGGCATCGAAAATCACCGAGGCAGAATCCGCGCCGGTATGCTGCGCGACAACGGGAATGTTGTTGCGCTGGCCCCAGACCTGAAGCTGTTCAACAGCGGCCGCACGGAACGTATCGCCCGCCGCCAGCATCACAGATTTACCTTCTGCCTGATACTGACGTGCCAGCTTGCCGATGGTGGTGGTTTTACCCACGCCGTTCACGCCGACCATTAAGATGACAAACGGGGTTTTACCTTCGACATTCAGCGGTTCATCGACTTTCGCCAGGATCGCCGCCATTTCGCTTTTCAGCAGGCCATAAAGCGCTTCCGCATCGCGCAGTTGCTTACGGTCAGCATGCTGCGTCAGGCTGGTAATAATGCGCCGCGTCGTTTCCACACCCACGTCGGCAATCAGCAGTTGTTCTTCCAGTTCTTCGAACAGGTCATCGTCGATTTTCTTGCCACGGAACAGGCTGATAAAACCCGATCCCAGGTTCTGGCGGGTCTTCACCAGGCTGCGCTTCAGGCGGGCAAAGAATCCCTCTTTGGTGGGGCGCTCCTGTTCCTGCTCGTGCGCTACCAGCGGTGCGGCGGCTAACGGAAGATCGCTGACCGTGTCGTCTGGCGCTGTCGCCCCGGCATCGTGCCCGACAGTTTCAACGTTAACGACGTCCGCGTCTCCCAGTGCCAGCGCAGCCAGTTCTTCGTCACTCAACGGCGCATCGTCCGCCTGTTCAGTTTCAGCGATGGCAGCGTCGTGCGGCGCGATATCTGTCACGTCGGCATCCGCCAGCGCCAGCGCGGCCAGCTCATCGTCGCTCAGCGGCGCATCGTCCGCCACAGGTGCCTGTTCAGGCGCGGATGAGGCAAGCTCAACCTCCGCTGACGGCAGCGCAGTCAGTTCCTCATCGTTGACGTCATCGGCAGGCTCAACGGGCGTGATCATACCGGTATGCGGATCAACCGCCGTTTCAGGCCCGGCTACACGGGCGGTAACCGGTACGTCTTCAGACGTAGCTGCATCACTTTCCTGTTGCTGTTCAACACGGTTTTCAGGTGCGGCACCGCGTTCCTGTTCAGCGGTTTCCGCCTGACTGCGTGCCGGGGCTTCCTGTTCTGGCTGCTGGGCTTCCGGTTGTGCCGTCTGCGCATCCGTTAAGGGTTGTTTCTCTTCTTCTTTGCCAAATCCCAGCCAGGAAAAAAAGCCTCGTTTCTTCTCTTTTGCCATTGTGTAACCACACTCCTCGATGGCTTCATCCCGGTAGCACAATGTTCCCAGGGTTAAAAACAGTATTGGTGATAAACGCCAAAGTGGCGTTAAACCGCAGAATTATGCATAACATCAGCAGCGTCGTAGTCTAACACTTTCCTGGCAGCTCACCACAGCACCCTTTTTTAACGTTTCTTCTCATCGTTTCGCCCGTTAAACTACGCAACAAATTATGACGATTTGTGAGCAAGATGATAAAACCTCCCCGTAAAACAGGTGGTACGGGCCAAATCCGCATTATTGGCGGACAGTGGCGCGGCCGCAAATTACCGGTGCCAGACAGCGCGGGTCTTCGTCCCACCACCGACAGGGTGCGAGAAACCCTGTTTAACTGGCTGGCACCCCACCTGCAGCAGGCTGACTGCCTGGATTGCTTTGCCGGAAGTGGCGCACTGGGGCTGGAAGCGCTCTCACGCTATGCCGCGTCGGCGACGCTGCTTGAGCTGGAGCGCCCGGTGGCGCAACAGCTGAGCAAAAACCTTCAGACATTGCAGGCCTCAAACGGCAACGTCGTACAAACCAACACCCTGAGCTGGCTGGCGCAGGATGGCCATCCCTTTGGTATCGTGTTTGTCGATCCTCCGTTTCGGCAGGGTTTGCTGGAGCAAACCCTGCAACTGCTGGAAAAAAATAACTGGCTGACAGCGGATGCACTCGTCTACGTTGAAAGCGAAGTGGAAAACGGCCCACCGCCGGTGCCGGTTCACTGGGATTTACATCGCGAAAAAATTGCGGGCCAGGTGGCCTATCGTTTATATCAGCGCCAACAGGAGACGCATGATGTTACTTAATTTAGGACGCCTGCTGATGCTGTGCGTATGGGGTTTTTTACTGTTTAACCTGATTCATCCGTATCCGAAGCCCCTGACCTGGTTCATCAATGTGGCCTTGATATTTATGATCCTGATGCACGGCCTGCAGTTAGTCCTGCTGCGCACGACGCAGGGCAAAGATGCACCACCGCTCGATCGCGCTACCCAGATCAAAGTCTTTTTGTTTGGCGTGTTCGAACTGATTGCGTGGCAGAAAAAAAATTTCCCACGTAAATAAAGGATAACGGCGGGCGTCACGCTCGCCGTCAGTTTCCGGCAGGCGTGAAGCGGATAAAACGCGTGCCCTGAAGTGTCAGCTCGCCTTTCGTGCCCTTGTCCATCAGGTGGTAGTCGCTTTCATTAACGCGCATCTTAATATCGCTTTCGCCATTGAGCGGATGAAACCAGGCCTCATAGCGCATTTCGTCTCCGGCGATCACTTCGCGCTCACGTGAGCGGCGACTGGATACCGAAAACTCACGTTTGGTTTTGACCTCAACCGCGACGGTGCGTACCGGCGAGGCATCGTTGACGGCTGCCTCGCGCCGCTGTTTGATGAACTGGCGTGTCGCGAGTACGGCAATAATGGCCACGACGATAATAAAAAGTAGCGGTGGTTTCATCTTTCCTCAGCGTTTATCCGGTCTCAGATCGTCTTGCATTGCGCGATAAAGCATACAACCAGAGTTGACCGATTGTCACATCGCGCTGGCATAACCTAGACTGACAGGAGTGTTTCAGGAACTGTCACCATTTTGGTAAAAAGGGAGAAGCAATGCTCTGGTCCTTTCTCGCTGTACTTTTCTCCGGCTGGCTGTACGTTGATGCCTCTTACCGGGGCCCGCAATGGCAACGCTGGTTATTTAAACCTGTTACGTTGCTCCTGTTAGTCGGTCTGGCCTGGCAGGCCCCCACACGCAATACATCTGATTACCTGATTGTGGCTGGGTTAGTCGCCACGCTCATCGGCGACACGCTGACGCTGCTCCCGCGGCAACAAATGCTTTATGCGCTGGGCGCGTTTTTCCTGTCGCATCTGCTGTACACGCTGTGTTTTGCGGCCAATATGACGATGACATTTTACTGGCCCATCCCACTAACGTTTCTGATCATCGGGGTGGTTGTGATTGGTGTGCTGTGGAGTAAGCTGGAAACGCTGCGCTGGCCCGTCTGTACGCTGATCGGCATGACGCTGGTCATGAACTGGATGGCTACTGAACAATATGTCTTCCGCCCCAGCGATTACAGCTTCTCAATTCTGGTTGGCTCTGCCCTGCTGCTGCTGGCCAATATCGTGTGGTTTATCAGCCATTATCGCCGCCGTTTCAGCGCCGACAGCGCGATTGTCGCGGCCTGCTACTTTGCCGGTCACTTTATGATCGTCCGCTCCCTGTGGATCTACTGAAAAAAGGCACAATAATGCTGGCGTTGGGTTAAACCTCTGGGTGTAAGATAAGCCGTGGGCACGTCGCCCACGTCTTCCGGAGGTTATATGCATCAACATCATGCTTGTGGCTGCGGTAAGCCACGCAATACTCATCGAGCCGCAAAACCACTTTGTGCCATTCGCCCTGTTCGTCCGGGCACCTTATCCATTACTGCGGCCTCTCCTGAAACGACAGAGAGCACCAGCTGCGGCGGCGACTGTAGCTGCTCTGCCGCGTCTGCCGGCGAAGCCAGTGACGAAGGTGACCGACGACGATCCTCTGATGCTTTTCAGTTCAGCTGGCAGGTTAGCGGTATGGACTGCCCCAGTTGTGCCCGCGCAATCGAAACCGCCGTTCGCCAACTCCCTGACGTCCTGCAGGTCCGCGTCGTCTTTTCCAGTGAAAAACTTGTCGTTAATGCCCGTGCCCCGGTTCAGTCTGCAATAGAAGACGCCGTGATAAAAGCAGGTTTTCATCTCTCCTCAACCTCTGTTTCTGCGCCTGCGCCATCGCCCTGGCGTGCCCGTTTCCCGCTTTTACTGCTTGCTGCGCTCATGGTAGCCAGCGCTGCGCTTACGCAGGTGAATGCCGTTTGGGGCGACCGGTTATTTATTCTGACGACGCTGGTCGGGCTGGTGCCGGTCGCGCGTAAGTCGTGGCAACGTCTGCGAACCGGCTCTGCCTTTACCATTGAAACTCTGATGACCCTGGCGTCGGCAGGTGCGTTATTAATTGGTGCGCATGCGGAAGCCGCCATGGTTCTGCTGCTGTTCCTGTTGGGCGAAAAACTGGAAGCCTATGCCGCAACCCGCGCGCGCAGTGGGGTAAGCCAGCTGATGGCGCTGCGTCCCGAGTTCGCTGTGCGCCTGCAAAATGGCACCCGTAGTGAGGTGCCCCTGTCCGCGTTGCAGCCTGGCGACCGGATCGTAATCGCCGCCGGTGACCGTTTGCCGGTCGACGGCTGCTTACTGGCGGAAAGCGCCAGTTTCGATGAGAGCGCGCTGACGGGCGAGTCGGTACCGGTGCTGCGTCAGCGTGGCGAAAAAATACTGGCGGGTGCGACCAGCGTTGATCGTCTGGTGGAACTGGAGGTGGTTTCCAGGCCTGGCGAAAGTGCCATTGACCGCATTTTGCAGTTGATTGAGGAAGCCGAAAGTCATCGTGCTCCGGTAGAACGTTTTATCGATAACTTTAGCCGGATTTACACGCCAGCCATCATGCTGCTGGCCCTGCTGGTGATGGTGCTGCCGCCCCTGTTTGGCGCGGGTGCCTGGCTGCCCTGGGTTTATAAAGGCCTGACGCTGCTGTTGATCGGCTGTCCCTGTGCGCTGGTGATCTCCACGCCCGCCGCCATCACGTCCGGACTGGCCGCCGCCGCCCGCCGTGGTGCGCTGATTAAAGGAGGCGCGGCCCTGGAACGGCTTAGCACAGTGCAGACGATCGCGTTCGATAAAACGGGTACGCTGACAGAAGGCCGGCCGCAGTTGACGCGAATTTTGCCGTTCGGCGAGGCTAACGAAGACGCGATTCTGCAATTAGGTGCCGCGGTGGAACAAGGTTCTACCCATCCACTGGCAACGGCGATTGTGGCAGCCGCACAGTCCAGGGCACTGCCGCTTCCGTCTGCCACTCAACAGCAGGCACTGGCGGGAAGCGGTATTCAGGCTGAAGTGGACGGCCAGCGTATAACGTTGCTGGCACCGTCGTACGTCAGCAGCCTGAGCCCGGCGCACCAGGCAATGGTGCATGAGCAGGAAGCCCAGGGCGAAACCCTTGTGATGGTGCTGCGTAATGGCGAGGTGCTGGGGGCGCTGGCCTTACGGGATAAGCTGCGCAGCGAAACCCCCGCCGCCTTGCAGGCCTTAAAAGCGCTTGGCATCAACAGCCTCATGCTGACAGGTGATAACCCGCGGGCGGCCGCTGTCGTCGCCCAACCTTTAGGCATCGCCTGGCATGCCAGCCTGTTGCCAGCCGGTAAGGTGGAGGCGGTTCGTCAGCTCAGTGAGCAGCAGGTGGTGGCGATGGTGGGCGACGGTATCAACGATGCGCCAGCCATGAAGGCCGCCACGCTGGGTATTGCGATGGGCAGTGGGACGGATGTCGCGCTGGAAACGGCGGATGCCGCCCTGACGCGCAATCAGCTCAGTAACCTGGCCCCGATGATTGCTCTGGCGCGCCGCACCCGGGCGATTATCCGTCAGAATATTGGTATTGCGCTGGGGCTGAAGGCGCTGTTCCTGGTGACGACGCTGGCGGGGTTAACGGGATTGTGGCTGGCGGTGCTGGCTGATTCCGGTGCCACCGCACTGGTCACGGCAAACGCGTTGCGGCTGTTGCGCACGCGGGATGCATAACCTGACGGCGGCTCACTGCCGCCGTTATTCTCCCATCCCTTTCTGAATCAAAAACTGGTAAGGCAGCGTGTCGGTTTGTTCGGCCAGTAGCTGATGCTCCATAAACCGGCAAAAACCGGGGATATCCCGCGTGGTTGCCGGATCGTCCGCGATAATCAGCAGCGTTTCACCGTCCTGCATGCCGCGCACCGTTTTACGTACCATCATGACCGGCTCGGGACAACGCAGGCCCTGAGCATCCAGTTGATGGTCGGCGGAAGAAAATGCATCACTCATGACGGTCTCGATTTCAGTTAACGGGCGCTTATTCTAGCGCGTCCGCCCTTTGACGCAAGGCGGTAACGATTGCGTTAAAATTAGCCATTGCATTAATAGCACAACAGGGTAAGATGCGGCCGTTTTTTGTTCATAAAACTGCAGCGCACTGAATGTTCAGTTGCCTGCACTGGGTTCCCTCACCCCACCACTAAAAAGGCTTACTATGCTCGCATTTACCCCGCGTCAGCGCGCTCATGCGCTCGTCTGGTTGTCCCTGTTTCATCTGCTGGTGATCACTTCCAGCAATTATCTGGTGCAGTTGCCTGTTTCCCTTTTCGGTTTTCATACCACCTGGGGCGCCTTTAGCTTTCCGTTTATTTTCCTGGCCACTGATCTGACCGTGCGCATCTTTGGTGCGCCGCTTGCACGCCGCATTATTCTGGCGGTGATGGTGCCGGCCCTGTTTATCTCTTACGCGATTTCCAGCCTGTTTTACCAGGGCGAATGGCAAGGCTGGCAGGCGCTGCAACAGGTAAACCTGTTTGTCGCCCGTATCGCCTGCGCCAGCTTTATGGCTTACGCATTGGGCCAGATTCTGGATGTGCACGTTTTCAACCGCCTGCGTCGCTTGCCGCAGTGGTGGGTGGCGCCAGGCTGTGCCATGTTTTTAGGCAACATCAGCGATACGCTGGCCTTCTTTTTCATTGCCTTCTACAAAAGCTCCGATCCGTTTATGGCACAGCACTGGGTAGAAATCGCTCTGGTCGATTACAGTTTCAAAGTGCTGATTTGTATGATTTTCTTTTTGCCTGCCTATGGTGTTTTACTCAACGCTGCGCTCAAACGCCTGGCCGAACGCCAGGCCCAGCCGCAGATACATTTCGGCTAACCGGCAATACAGCCTTTCCTGACAATCCGCTAAAATCTCCTGACAATACTCAGGTTGCGTTTGCAACCTGATTCCTGTTGTATAAACGCCTTCGTGGAATGTTAAAAAGGGATTCTGATGCGTAATTTAGTGAAATATGCGGGAATTGGTTTGCTGGTACTCGGCCTTGCCGCCTGCGATCAAAAGAAAGATGAAGCAGCAAACGATAATGGCGCATCTGCCAGTCAGTCTGCACAAACCGTGGCGCTGATGGACGGTAAATTACGTTTTACCCTGCCACCGGGCCTGTCAGATAAGAGCGGTAAACTGGGTTCTCAGAGTACCAACATGCACGTTTATGCTGATGAAAGCGGTGCGCGGGCGATTATCGTCATTGCCGGTGAGCCGACGAATGAGGCCCTGGATGTGTTAGCGCAACGCATGGAACAACAGCAGCGTAATCGCGATCCCCAGCTTCAGGTTGTTTCCAATAAAGCGGTCACGCTGGGCGGTGAGCCGGCACAGCAGTTGGATACCGTCATCTCAGCAAACAACCAGACCTCCTGGTCCTCGGTTGTTCTGGCCAAAGTCGATGGTAAGCTGATGACGATGCAGATTACGCTGCCCGGGGACAATCAACAGCAGGCCCAAAGCGATGCTGAAACCGTGGTGAAAAGCATTACCCTGAAATAACGGCAAGGGCACACCACACCACCGCGCGTTAATACTGAGCCATGCAATGATCATTCTGCCGCATGGCTCAGTTATCACTCATCCCTTCTGCTTTAGACACACTGTTCGCGCGCCTGACGCCAGTAATCAATCAGCCGCAGGTAGTTCTCTTTTACCGCCGCCACCAGTGCGTCGTCACGTATTTCACCCTGCAACCACTGGCGCGAGGGCTGTGCAAAGATTGTGCGCCCCACCGCAAACCCTTTTACCCACGGGGCCTGCGCCGCCGCGGCAAACCCCGCTTTAAGCGTGGCTTCTGGCGCATCAAGTCCCAGTAATAAAATGCCACGACAGTAAGGATCCTGCTGTTCGATCAAGGCACCTATGTCACGCCAGCTTGCCGGAGACAGGGGTGGGAGCTTCCACCAGTCAGGCTTGATGCCAAGCGCATAAAAGTGGTTCAGCATCTTCAGAAAATGCGCTTCATTGTGGTCTGGCTGGCTGTCAGGCAGGATCACTTCCAGCAGTAACTCATGACCGCTCTGGTTACAGCTTTTCCACACTTCCAGCAACAGCGCGTCCTGCTCCTCGCGCAGTTCGGCACTGTCGTGAGGATGATAAAACACCAGGCATTTCACCACATGCTCCGCTGGCCAGCCGATCAACTGGGAACCAATGCTGCCATGTTCCAGGCGTAACGGACGCGACCCCGGTAGTTCAATGGGTCGGCCAATCCATCGGTTCTTACCCGTAATCGCATTCAGCGTTTTCTGACCGAAGGTCGTGTCCGCCAGAATGCCGCTTTTACTTTCAATGCCGGCTTGCTGCACGGCCTGCTCCGCAGCCTGCAATAGCAAAAGTTTCAACTGCGGAATGCGCGAAACGTCCGCGCCAGCCTCCGTAGCCATCTCTACCAGCTGTTTGCGGTGATCAAAAGCGAAAATATTCAGTTCTGGCCAGGCGTGTTGACGCGACGTGACACGGTGCAGATGGGTCAGACGGCTATCCAGATCGGGGCGTTTCACGTCCTGTTCGCGGCTTAAAAAGTCATCCAGCTCCTGTCGGGTGGGCATCGCAGGGGCGCACCCGTGTCGCGAAACCACCAACGCGCCACAGGCGTTTGCGTAACGGCAGGCCTGTTCCCATCCTTCATCGTTTAACCAGCCGCGCAGCAGACCGGACATAAACGCGTCCCCTGCGCCCAGCACATTCAGGACCTCGACACGCACGCCGCTGTGCAGTTTCACCGCTGCCCAGTTGTCTGGAATCGCGCCTTCAAATACCACGCATCCCATTGCTCCTCGCTTACAGACCAGCGTTGCGTTGCTCACCGTGCGCACGTTTTTCAGCGCGGTCAGCGTATCGGTGCTGCCGCCTGCGATATGAAACTCTTCTTCCGTGCCGACAATGAGATCGAAATAATGCATAACCTGCTGCAGTTGCGCGGTGACTTCAGAGGAGGCAATAAACCGGGTTTCCCCGTCCCCCAGTGAAGTCAGGCCCCACAATACCGGGCGATAGTCGATGTCCAGCGCGGTACGCAGACCATGCTTACGGGCATACTCCAGCGCTTTCAGCACGGCCGCTCGCGTCTGCGGGTGCGACAAATGCGTGCCGGTTACCGCAACCGAGCGAGAAGAAGCGATAAAGTCTTCATTAATGTCGTCTGGCACCAGGGCCATATCGGCGCAGTTGTCGCGGTAAAAAATCAGCGGAAAAGTGTCTTCATCTTTAATGCCCAGGATGACCAGAGCGGTCAGCCGCTTTTTGTCCGTGATAAGTGCTTCTGTATTGCAGCCGACCCGCTGCAAACTTTCCCGCAGAAAACGGCCATTATGTTCATCGCCTACACGAGCCAGCATGGCGGATTTCAGCCCCTGAATCGCCGTACCGTATGCGACATTGCCTGATGACCCACCCAGATATTTCGCGAAAGACGTGGTGTCTTCCAGCCGCGCGCCAATTTGCTGACCATAGAAGTCGACGGCAATGCGTCCGATACAAATCACATCAAGACGCTTCTGTTCTCTCTGCATGCTTCTGGTTTCCTTCTGTGATGAGCAGACACTGCGGACAGGTTGTGCGTGGGGTCTGAAGGTGTCTGGTTAACGATAAACGCAGTATGAGGAACAAATATTCCAAACTCAATTCAAAATGAAACTTACACTGCGATTATGTGAAGCAGTTAAAAATCTGTTATGCCCGACACGTCAGTCAGGCGTTGCCGGACGGGACCTCGCGGACCCGGTGCGACAGGGCCATGATGCTCCTGCCCGTTTTGCAGCATCTTTCTGCGTGATGAAATGAAATCTCGAAAACTTTGTAACTCTCACTAAACATTCCAGTTACGCTTATGGCATAGCTTCCCGCTGCCCTGTCAGCAAGGGTAAATTTGATCCCCCTCGCAAAATGAAATATTTCTTCTGTAATCGTATTTTATGAAAAATGCATTTGTTTATAATCCTCTGACATTTCAGTTCTTCAGGTAGCCTTTTCCGTTACGTCACGCCTTTTTAGCGCGGTGCCGGACTCTGCTACTGCCAGCACGTTGAGGAAGGTTTATGGCCACCATCAAACTGACTACCGCACAGGCATTAGTTAAGTTTCTCGATAATCAATACATTGACGTAGACGGCACAGAGACAAAGTTTGTAAAAGGCATTTTCGCCATTTTCGGTCATGGCAATGTGTTGGGACTGGGACAAGCGCTGGAGCAGGACAGCGGCGATCTGGTGGTCTATCAGGGGCGTAATGAACAAGGGATGGCCCACGCCGCAACGGGCTTTGCCAAACAGTCTTTGCGCCGCCAGATTATCGCCTGTACGTCGTCCGTAGGGCCCGGCGCCGCCAATATGCTGACGGCCGCCGCCACTGCCACCGCAAACCGAATTCCTCTTCTGCTCCTGCCTGGCGACGTCTTTGCCACCCGCCAGCCCGATCCGGTCCTGCAGCAGATTGAGCAGCCCTGGGATCTGAGTATCAGCACCAACGACGCCTTTCGTGCCGTCAGTAAATACTGGGACCGCGTCAGCCGTCCGGAGCAACTGATGAGCGCCTGTATTAACGCCATGCGCGTCCTGACCGATCCGGCTGAAACGGGTGCCGTCACGCTCTCTTTACCGCAGGATGTTCAGGGTGAAGCCTGGGATTATCCGGATTATTTCTTCCAGAAACGCGTTCATCGTCTGGATCGGCGTCAACCCACCGTTGCCCAGCTCGAAGATGCGCTGAAGCTCATCATCCGTAAACGTAAGCCATTAATTATCTGCGGCGGGGGCGTGAAATATTCCGGCGCAGGCGAGGCACTGCGTGCATTTGCCGAACGCTATCAGATTCCGTTTGCTGAAACCCAGGCGGGAAAAGGTACCTTATTGTCTGATCATCCTCTCAACGTCGGCGGCGTGGGTGAAACCGGCTGTCTGGCGGCCAACCTGCTGGCAAAAGAGGCCGATCTGGTGATAGGCATTGGAACGCGCTACACCGATTTCACCACCTCGTCGAAATGGATCTTCCAGCATCCTGATGTGAGCTTTCTGAATGTCAACGTCAGCAACTTTGACAGTTATAAGCTCGATGGCGTGCAGCTGCTGGCCGACGCACGTGAAGCACTGCTGGCGCTCAGCCATGGACTGGTTTCACAGCACTATGCCAACGACTGGGGCGATCAGATTGCCCTGGCCCGGCAGCAGCTGGAAGACGAGACACAGCGCGTTTATCACATCACGCCCAACGATACCGCCTTTGAGCCTGAGATTGCCGATCACCTTGACCGAAAAGCCGTCTATGCCGAATTTAACCGCCTTACGCAGTCTCTGCTGACACAAAGCAGCGTAGTGGGCACGCTGAATCAGCACCTGCCTGCCGATGCCGTGATCGTGGGCGCTGCGGGCAGCCTGCCCGGCGACCTGCAACGCGCCTGGCGTACGCGGGGTTATAACGGCTATCACCTTGAATATGGTTACTCCTGCATGGGGTACGAAGTGAATGCGGCACTGGGCGTCAAACTGGCGCAGCCTGAGCGAGAGGTTTATGCCCTGGTAGGCGATGGCTCGTTCATGATGCTGCATTCCGAGCTGGTGACCTCCCTTCAGGAAGGGGCGAAAATCAATGTGGTCCTGCTGGATAACATGAGCAATGGCTGCATTAACAACCTGCAAATGGGGCACGGCATGGACAGCTTTGTTACCGAGTTCCGTTTCCGTAATCCGGACGGTGGCAAGCTCGACGGCGGACTGGTTCCGGTGGATTTTGCTGCCATTGCCGCCGGTTATGGCTGCAAAACCTATCGCGTCAGTACGCTGGAGCAGCTTACCGCCGCGCTGGAAGACGCAAAAACGCAGCGCGTTTCCACGCTGATTGATATCAAAGTGCTGCCCAAGACCATGATTCACAACTACTTCAGCTGGTGGCACGTTGGTGTGGCACAAACCGCCCACTCGACGCGCGCGCAACAGGTGGCGAACACGCTGAATACGCATCTGGCTCAGGCCCGTAAATACTGATTTCCGGGCCGTCTGACGGCCCATGTTTCTACTCTCCGATTTAACCCTACAGGTGTAATTATGACATTGAAACTTGGTGTGATTGGAACAGGTGCGATTGGTCAGGAGCACATTCGGCGCTGCAACAATGTCTTACAAGGGGCAAAAGTGGTTGCGGTATCCGATATCAATGCGGAAGGCGCCAAAGCCGCGCTGCAACGTCTGAACAGTGATGCAGACGTATGCGAGGATGGCTTCGCAGTCATTCAGTCACCCAACGTGGATGCCGTGCTCGTCACCTCCTGGGATCCGACCCATGAAGCGTTCACGCTGGCCGCCATTGAAGCGGGCAAACCGGTCTTCTGTGAGAAGCCGCTGGCGATGAGCGCTGAAGGCTGTCGTCGTATCGTGGACGCCGAGATCAAACACGGCAAACGTCTCGTACAGGTCGGCTTTATGCGCCCCTACGATGCCGGTTATCGGGCATTGAAAAAGGTGATTACCGATGGCGATATCGGTGAGCCGCTGATGCTGCATTGCGCGCACCGCAACCCGACTGTGCCGGAAAACTACAACACCGAAATGGCGATTACCAATACGCTGATCCACGAGCTGGATGTCCTGCGCTGGCTGACCCGCGACGACTATAAAACCGTGCAGGTGGTGTTCCCGCGCGTCAGTTCTAAAGCCCGTCCACACCTGAAAGACCCGCAAATCGTTCTGTTTGAAACGCAAAAAGGGATTCGCATTGATGTGGAGATCTTTGTGAACTGTACCTACGGCTACGATATTCAGTGCGAAGTCGTGGGCGAGGAAGGTATCGCCAGACTGCCCGAGCCGTCATCGGTACAGTTACGTAAAGACGCCAAACTGTCCAATACCATTCTGGTCGACTGGAAAGATCGCTTTATTGAGGCATACGACGTTGAGCTACAGGCCTTTATCAACGACGTAAAAGCGGGCCAGTTAACCGGTCCTTCCGCATGGGATGGTTTTGCCGCCTCGGTCGCTGCTGACGCCTGTATCAAAGCGCAGAAGAGCGGCGCGATCGAACCCATTGAAATGCCCGCCCGTCCGGCATTTTATAACTGACTCCTCTCGCCTTCAGGCAGGTAACTGATGAACAATCAAAAGGTTAAGCTGGCGATCGCGCCCATTGGCTGGACGAATGATGATATGCCCGAACTGGGCAGCGAAAACACCTTCCAGCAAACGGTCAGTGAAATGGCGCTGGCCGGGTTCACCGGCAGTGAAGTCGGCAGTAAATACCCACGCGATCCTGCGGTTCTGAAACCGATGCTGGAGATTCGCGGTATTGAGATCTGTAACGCCTGGTTCAGCACCTTCTTTGCACAGGGCGACAAAGCGAAAACAATTGAGGGATTCACCGAGCACATGAATTTCCTCTTCGAGATGGGCGCCCGGGTGATTGGGTGCTCTGAACAAAGCAAGAGCATACAAGGCACGACGCTGGCGGTGCTGGACGATAAGCCCGTGTTTAACGACGATGAATGGCAGCGCACGGCGGAAGGCTACAATGAACTGGCCGCGATCGCCGCCCGTAAAGGCATGCGCGTCTGCCTGCACCATCACATGGGCACCGCTATCCAGACGCCAGCAGAAATTGACCGTTTTATGGCCATGACGAACGATACTGTCGGCTTACTTTACGACACCGGCCATATCTACTATTCCGAAGGCTCACAGCAGGCCATGCTGGCGGTCCTGGAAAACCACTTGCCGCGTATTTTCCACGTGCACCTCAAAGATGTGCGGGATGACATCGTCGCTGAAGTCAGAGATCAGCATCTGTCTTTCCTGGACGGCGTAAAAAAAGGCACCTTTACCGTGCCGGGCGATGGCGTGATCGACTTTAAACCCGTGTTTAAAATCCTTGATGATTACGGCTATCAGGGCTGGATGGTGGTGGAGGCAGAGCAGGATCCCGCGCTGGCGAATCCATTTGAGTATGCGGTGAAGGCACGAAAATATATTCGCGAGCACACCGGGCTGTAAATTCACCCTGACGCAGGACGATATGCATAAGGCTGCCCCAGGGCAGCCTTTTTTCAGCCCGATCGCACCGTTTGACGACGAATCTGTGAGTCATTTCATAAACCAATGAAATAAATTATGCCTGAAAAACAAACAAATGAAATTTTCCATCCATCTGGTATCATAGCGATTCTTATCCAGCCACGCTTTCCGCACATGAGCCGACGTAATGAGCAATAACCCTTCCCAACTTTCACTGCTGCAGGACGAGATTCGTCGCCGTTATGAAACGCTGAGTAAGCGTCTGAAGCAGGTGGCTCGTTATATTCTTGATAACAGTAACAGCATCGCCTTTGATACCGTCGCGTCTATTGCTCAGCAGGCCGATGTGCCGCCTTCGACCCTGATTCGCTTTGCCAACGCCTTTGGTTTTAGCGGCTTCAACGAAATGAAACAAATTTTTCGTCAGCATCTGATGGAAGAGACGGTTAACTACACCGAACGGGCACGCCTGTTCCGCCAGACCGCCGCAGACGACGCAGCGAACGCACCTGAAAGCCCGGCGGAAATTCTGAATGTCTTCACCATGGTAAACAGCCAGGCGTTGCAGCAACTGGCGATGCAGGTGAGCCCGGAGCAGTTGAACAAAACGGTGCAGTTACTCAATGATGCCGAGAACGTCTATGTTATCGGCCTGCGTCGCTCGTTCAGTGTCGCCTCCTATCTGGTTTATGCCCTGCGCCATCTGGAGCGCCGCGCCTTTCTGATTGACGGGTTAGGCGGCATGTTCACTGAACAGCTGACGCTGGTGAATCCGAAAGACGTGGTGATTGCTATCAGCTGTTCGCCTTACGCCCGCGAAGCGGTAGAAGTGGTTGAGCTGGGTGCCAGGCGCGGTGCCCGCCTGATTGCGATTACGGACAGCCAGGTGAGCCCTCTGGCCGCGTTCAGCGACGTTTGCTTTGTGGTGCGGGAAGCCCAGGTGGACGGTTTCCGCTCTCAGGTGGCGTCACTCTGTCTGGCTCAGACGCTGGCGGTTTCCCTGGCGCTGAACAATGCCCGGACGCCCCCCGCATCCTGACGATCGCGCCACCTGACAGGGCGGCGTAGCCTGCGCCCGTCAATCAGAAACGGCCTCGTCAGGTAACAGACAGAGCCTGTCGCCGAACACCGTTCTCTGGTCAACTTACAGGTATCATCACGCAATAAAAAAGGCAGCGAATAGCGCTGCCTTGTCAGTCCTCGCCACGGATTAACGTCGCGGATAACTGTCGCTGTTAACCCAGGCGTGATCGTGCTCCCAACTGAACTTCCACAAACGTACCGGCCCCGCCATGACGTTAAGGTAGTAATTGTCGTAGCCTGCCAGCGTCGCCACAGGATGATAGCCGCGCGGCACCATGACCACATCACGGTTATACACTGCCATGCACTCATCCAGCGAACGGTCGTCAGTATAAACGCGCTGCATAGCAAACCCCTGCTCGGGTTGAAAACGGTGGTAATAGGTTTCTTCCAGATAGGTTTCGTGTTCGCTGTTTTCCTGATCGTGTTTGTGGCTCGGGTAAGAGCTGGTATTGCCCTCATCGGTATACACTTCCACGACCAGCAGGCTCTCTGCCGGTTGAGTGTCCGGCAGAATATTATGCACCAGGCGCTGATTTTGCCCTTTGCCCCGCCGTTCAACGCCAACATCCTCCGGCGCAATCAGGCGAGCGGGCAGCTTGCCGCCCTGCCCGGGTGCCTGGCAGACCGCCAGCTCAAGATCGCTTTCAGCCTGTACCCTGACGTCATCATCATGAGGAACATACACAGAATAAGGCGGCGTGCGCTCAAACGGTGACAGACGTTTGCCGATATTCGGGAAACGTGCGTGGCGCGTGGTGACGGAAGCCAGCCCCGCGACCAGCACCAGGCAAAGTTCGCTGTCGCCACTTTTCAGGTCGAGCGTTTGCCCTTTTTTCAGCAGATAGGATGAAAAACCGACATAACGCCAACCGGCGCGCGCTGGCGTCACCTGCTGAATGCAGCCGTTATTGTCGGGCTGTTTTACCTTCGAAAGTAAGGCCATTCGCCTCCTCCTGTTTTGCGGTCCTTCACCTGACAACCCGCGCCCCTGTGTGTGGAACGCTGCGTCAGTGGTGCAGGTGATTTAGCCTAACGTTGGCATGCTGAATTCGGACACCGTTTGCTGACCGCCTGGCCAACGCACGGTGGCGGTTTTCATGCGGGTGTAAAAACGCACGCCGTCTGGCCCGTGCACGTTTAACGCACCAAAGACTGACCGTTTCCAGCCCCCAAAACTGTGGAAGGCCATCGGCACCGGCACCGGCACATTGACGCCGACCATTCCGGCCTCAACATCCTGCACAAACTCCCGCGCGGTATGGCCATTGCTGGTAAAGATGGCGCTGCCGTTACCAAATTCGTGGCTGTTAACCAGCTTCAGGGCACTGTCGTAATCCGGCGCGCGCATAATGCTCAGCACCGGACCAAAAATTTCCTCACGCCAGATGGTCATCTCGGCGGTAACGTTATCGAACAGCGTACCGCCGACGTAGTAGCCCTCTTCGAAACCGGCGACTTTGTGGTTGCGGCCATCAACGACCAGCTTCGCCCCTTCCTGCTCGCCCAGATCGATATAGCCCAGCACCTTTTTCTGGTGTGCCGCAGAAACCACAGGCCCCATTTCATTTTCATCGCTGCCTTGCTGGATTCCCGGCCCAACCCGTAATGCGTTGATCAGCGGTGTCAGGCGCGAAATGAGCTTATCGGCGGTATCATTGCCCACTGCAACGACAACCGGCAGCGCCATGCAACGCTCGCCCGCCGAGCCAAACGCACCGCCCATAATCGCGTTTACCGTGGCGTCTAAATCGGCGTCTGGCATAACGATGGCGTGATTTTTTGCCGCGCCAAAAGCCTGAACGCGCTTACCGTGCGCACTGGCCGTTTTGTAAATATGCTCGGCCACACCGGATGAGCCAACGAAGCTGACGGCGGCAATACGCGGATCTTTATAAAGCTGTTCTGCATTGTCATTGGAACTGTGCACGACATTAAATACGCCATCCGGCAGGCCCGCCTCCTTCAACAGCTCGGCCATGCGCACCGACGCTGACGGATCCAGCGCAGGCGGCTTGAGAATGAAGGTGTTACCGCAGGCCAACGCAATCGGGAACATCCACAATGGCACCATTGCCGGAAAGTTGAAGGGCGTAATCCCTGCCACGACGCCCACCGGCTGCATCAGCGAGTAACTGTCTACGCCACCGCCTACATTCGGGGAATACTCACCTTTAAGCAGGTGCGGAATACCACAGGCAAATTCGATGACTTCGATACCGCGCGTCAGCTCACCCAGCGCATCTGACCAGACTTTGCCATGCTCAGACACAATCAGCGCCGCCAGTTCATCGCGGTGCTGCTCCATCAGAGCTTTAAAATTGAACATGATGCGTGCGCGGCGCAGCGGGGAGGTTTTTGACCAGGCAGGAAAGGCCGCATGTGCCACATCAATCGCCTGAGCCACTTCATCTGCGCTGCTTTGCGTGAGCTCACGGATAACCTTGCCGGTTGCCGGATCGAACACAGGAATGGTTTCGTTGCTGGCGCTGAATGTGGTTTGACCGCCAATAAAGTTTCCTACGATAGTCATGATGTTGCCTCTTTGGTATGTACGGTTCCAGCGGGCAGAGCACAGAAGTGGCATGCTGGCTGGGCAGGAAAAGCCAAAAGCATGCTGGAAAACTATTACAATGGAATAAATTTTTCAAATGGATATTTTTGGAAAATTACTTTTTAGCGGCACAGATCGCATTTCTCTTTTCATAAAGGATTGACGCCTTCGCGGCGGCCATTCTGGCTCGTCATCGCTGACGGTGTAATCGGGCTACCCATGACATTGTCGCTTCAGGGCGGTTTAACGCCTTTGCGGGATGAAAGGTTTTCGGCCTGATGGCATTAAGCAGCCCGGATATGTTTCATCAATTTTAAATATGAAATATACATTTCTTTTTGCTGAGAGTCGGCCAGAAAAATGGCTGCTGGCCATGAGGACAGTTGTCTGGTGAAAAAACATCACTACGCACTAACGCAGTGCAAAAAAGGGCGTTAATCGTCATTTCATGAACCAATAATTTCTTCACTGCCCCATCAGGAATCATGTGTTTCACTTTTCCCGGGCGAGCAACACCTTTTATCACAACATTATCCCTATGATTTTAAAGGCATTGATAGCAGAGGAACGTTTACCAGATAAACCTGGCCTGCTTTATGCAACATCCGGTGACTTCCCCGCACTGAGATGAGATAACCGTGTCTGACGAAAAAAACAGTGGCTTACTGTACGGCCTTGATCAGCGAATTCCGCCTGTGCAGGCTTTTTTTAGCGCATCGCAGCATGTACTGGCAGGTCTGGTCGGGATTATCACGCCGCCTTTGCTGATTGGCACCGCGCTTGGTCTGGAAGCCTGGCTTCCGTATTTAATTAGTATGTCGCTCCTTGCTTCGGGCATCGGCACCTTTCTGCAGTCAAATCGCGTGTGGGGCGTGGGCGCGGGCATGATATGCATGCAGGGCACCAGCTTTGCTTTTCTCGGCGTCGCCATTTCAGGTGGCCTGTGGGTCAAAGCCCAGGGCGGCAGCCCTGAGGACATTATGGCGATGCTGTTTGGCGTCAACGCCGTGGCCGCGCTGGTTCCGGTTATCGTCAGCCGCTTTATTGATACCTTAAAACGGGTCTTTACGCCGGTCGTGACGGGAAGCGTGATTGCGTTAATCGGTATCAGCCTGATTAAGGTCAGCGTGATTAACTGGTGCGGCGGTCAGAATGCACAGGATTTTGCCAGCCTTAGCAACCTCGCCCTGGGGGCGTTGACGCTTGGCGTGATCGTGCTGCTGAGCTGTTCGGGGAACCGCTGGCTGCGTCTGTCATCCATCGTGGTCGGCATTCTCACCGGCTGCATCGCGGCGGCACTGAGCGGCAAATTTCAGGTGCATGGTTTGGGGGACAGCCTGTTTCGCCTGCCCGCGCTGTTTCCGTTTGGCTTTCACTTCAACAGCAGCCTTTTTGTGCCTGTGGTGCTGGTTTCACTGGTCTGCATCATTGAGGCGGTAGGCGATCTTACCGCAAACCACCTGATCTCCGGTAAGTCGATTACGGATAAAGCGTTCAGTGCGCGCCTGAAAGGCGGCATTCTGGCTGACGGACTGAGTTGTATGATTGCCGCCATGCTGAGTGCCTTTCCAAATACCACCTTTGCGCAAAACAACGGCGTCATACAGATGACCGGTGTGGCAAGCCGTTTTGTTGGCCGCTATATCGGTGTGATGCTGATTTTACTGGCTCTGTTTCCGCCGTTTAGCGAAGCGTTGCGTCAGATTCCCACGCCCGTCCTGGGTGGCGCGACCATGGTGATGTTTGGCTGCGTGGTAACGGCCGGCATTCGTATTCTCAGCCAGACCGCGCTGACGCGCAGAGAGATGCTGATTGTCGGCCTGGCCTTCAGCTTCGGCTTAGGGATTGAGTCCGTGCCTGCTGCCCTTTCCCATCTGCCTCCCCTGTTTGCGAACCTGTTTGGTTCAGCCGCCACCAGCGGCGGGATTGTTGCCATCGTGCTGAATATTCTGATTCCCGGCGGGCAGGAGCCGGTGCCACAGGACGCCACGAAAGAGGAATCTGCGCCCTCAGTGTAAGGCGGCGGCAGGCGGTCGCCTGCGTCGTTTCATTGCGGCGGCATCGCTGTTGACAGCATATCGCAGTGACAGTCGCCATTGTCCGCCGCGCCATCAGGACGCTTAACACCCTTTCGCGTCCTGTTTCCCTCACCGTCTCGCCTCGCTTACCCTTTTCCTCAACGAATCCGCTTCTGATTTTTCCTTCAACTACACTTCAATCAGTTATTTATGCGTAGAGAGAACGAATGAACGGGTTGCAGCAGGAAAGAATTGGACAAAATATCTTAATCAAACTGGCGATGTTAGTGATTATCCTTGCCGGGATAAGAGCCGCTTCCGATATTCTGGTGCCGTTACTCCTGGCGGCGTTTTTTGCCATTGTGTTGAATCCCTTAGTCACGATACTGATGCGGCGCGGACTGCGGCGCGGGATGGCGATTACGCTGGTGATCACGGTCATTTTTGCTGTGATTTTGCTGCTGGGGGCCGTACTGGCCAGCTCCATGAGTGAGTTTTACGATCTCTATCCTCAACTGCGCACCATCATGGAAAAGAAAATGCTGGTCGTTCAGCATCTGGCGGCCAGCATTCATCTGAATGTCTCTACCGATGCGCTGGTTCAGCGCTTCGATCCCAACACATTGATGAATCTGGCCAGCGTGGCGCTGAGTGGTTTTTCCGGCGCAATGACCAATACTGTCCTGTTGATCCTTACCGTCGTCTTTATGCTGTTTGAAGTGCACCACCTGCCTTACAAAATGCGCAACTCGTTTGTGAACCCCAAAATTCGTATTGCGGGTTTACACAAAGCGCTTAAAGGCGTGACGCATTACCTGGCGTTAAAAACGCTGATCAGCCTGATTACCGGTATCTCGGTCTGGCTGACGCTGTACCTGCTGGATGTGAAATTTGCGTTACTGTGGGGCGTGGTAGCCTTTATCCTGAATTTTATTCCCAATATCGGGCCGATTATCGCCGGTATTCCCCCTTTCCTGCAGGCACTGTTGCTGAACAGTGTGTTTGACGCGGCGATGGTGGCGGCGCTGTTTACCGCCATTCATATGGTGTTTGGCAATATGTTAGAGCCGCGCATCATGGGGCGCGGACTGGGATTGTCGACACTGGTGGTCTTTCTGTCCTTGATCTTCTGGGGCTGGCTGTTGGGTCCGGTCGGTATGCTGCTCTCCGTACCGCTGACCAGCATTACAAAAATTTTGATGGAAACCACGCCAGGCGGAAGCCGACTGGCAATCATGCTGGGCACCGGACGTCCTAAACCTGCCCGGCTGCTAACCAAGTAAACGCTGCTGCACGTGCTGCAGATGCGCTCTCATCGCAGCCTGTGCAGCCTGCTCATCTCCCCCGACAATGGCCTCTGCAATGCACTGATGGTCGGCGTTCATTTCGTCAGCAAAGGTATTGTCGGCATAATGGCGTTCCAGCCGACGAAAATGCGCGCTGTCGCGTTTGTTCCACAGGTTTTCCATCATCTCCCGCAGCAGATCGTTACCGCTCATCTCGCTAATCAAAAGATGAAAGGCTTTATCCTGTTCTATAAACGCCGCATCGTTTTCATTAAATTGCTGGAGACTGATGCTCATCGCCATGAGCCGCTCACGTTGCGCCTCACTGCCGTTACGCGCCGCCATTCCTGCCAGCAGACTTTCATAGGCTTCGCGCGCCTGTAAAAGATCCTGCAGGCTGAAATGTTCGGTGTCTTTGACCGCTGAGGGCTGAGGCAGGGTTTGGGCGACAAATACGCCCGTTCCGGTCTGGATAGTGACGTAGCCCGTCATTTCAAGCGCAATCAGCGCTTCACGCACGGACGAGCGACTGACGCCCAACTGCTTTGCCAGCTCTCGCTCCGGTGGCAACGCACCGCCGGGTACGAAATCCCCACGCTGAATGCCCGCGATAATGGCATTGGCGATCTGTCGATAAAGTCGTTCAGTTTTCAGTACCGGTAGCACCATCACCTTCTCCTGTTATGGCCGTCTTTGCAGAATCCAGCCGGACGTATTTACTATGCTGCGATCCGGATCACGGCCTTAATTTACGCGCTAATTTACTCTTGGTCCAGCGGCCTGACCACTGGGCCACCCGTTCATCAAGGAGTAATAATGGAACATACATGGCGCTGGTACGGCCCCAACGATCCTGTTTCACTGGACGATGCTCGCCAGGCAGGTGCAACCGGTATTGTTACGGCACTTCATCACATCCCAAACGGCGACGTGTGGCCCGTAGCCGAAATCAAAGCGCGTCAGGCGCTACTGGCGGAAAAAGGACTCACCTGGTCTGTTGTTGAAAGCATTCCCGTTCACGAATCCATTAAAACGCAACGGGGCGATTATTCGCGCTATATCGCCAACTATCAGCAGTCGATTCGTAATCTGGCCGCCTGCGGGATCGATACCGTGTGCTACAACTTTATGCCGGTGCTTGACTGGACGCGTACCGATCTGGCCTGGACCTTGCCGGATGGGGCGAAAGCGTTGCGGTTTGACGCCGATGCGTTTGCTGCGTTTGAACTGTACCTGTTAAAACGTCCCGGTGCGGAAAAAGAATACAGCCCCGCCGAGCAGCAGGCCGCTGCTGCCTGTTTTGCCGCGATGAACGAAGAAGAGAAAGCCACGCTGGTGCGCAACATCATTGCGGGTTTACCCGGTGCGGAAGAAGGCTACACGCTTGAACAGTTCCAGGCCCAGCTGGCCCAATATGATGGCATTGATAAAGCCAGACTGCGCGAGCATATGGCCACCTTCCTGCGGGCTATTGTGCCAGTGGCAGAAGAGGTGGGCATCAAACTGGCGGTACATCCTGACGATCCGCCGCGTCCTATTCTTGGCCTGCCGCGCATTGTCTCCACCCAGGAGGATATGCAGTGGCTGAAAGAGACTGTCGACAGCCTGCATAACGGATTCTGCTTCTGTACAGGATCGTACGGCGTTCGCGAGGATAACCCACTGGTTACGATGGCCGAAACCTTTGCCGATCGTATTAATTTCGTGCATTTACGCGCCACAAAACGCGAAGCAAACCCCAACAGCTTCCACGAAGCCGCTCATCTGGCGGGAGACGTTGATATGGTTGGCGTCATCAAAGTCATTCTGGCTGAGGAGCAGCGCCGTCGCCGTGCAGGCAATCTACGCGCTATTCCTATGCGTCCCGATCACGGTCATCAGATGCTGGACGATTTGCACAAGCGCACCAATCCGGGCTATTCAGCAATCGGCAGGCTCAAGGGGCTGGCCGAGTTGCGTGGCGTAGAAGTCGCGCTGAAACAAATCTACTTCCAGGATTAGCCCACCACGGTGCCGCTGGAGAGGGCGTGCCAGACCGGAAAGCCATCGTGTTCCGTTGACCCGGCGCATGTGGTCCGTGCCTGCGGCGTCAATGCCCTTTTGCTTTCTCCACCGCGCGGGGACATTCTTTTGCCCCGCGCACACGGCCTGCCTGCCGGCCACAGGAACACTTAGCAAAAAATGTGAGTATTCACTTTCATCAGTACACTCTGTCATATGCCGTCTTTCACCCAATCCGGGCATGAATTTTCTGTCAATAAATTATGGACGAGGCCGATAATGACGATTATCGGAGGCAAAGGATATCCGACCGTTCACCCGTGGTGTGAACTGGCGTGCTATGCTGAATAAACCCTTAGCACCGCTCAAAAACATGATTACAATTCAGAGGTTATACGGTGCCGCTGATTAAAGAAAAACCGGCCCATACCAGGCTACTTATCGTCTTTGCTGGCGTCCTGCCACTCCTTCTGGGACTGTTTTTTTGTGCCATTGATGCGCGTCAAACTGTGCGCGAGCAACAGATCAACACGGCAGCGACTTTACTGTCTCAGGCAGAAAAAATCAGCGACAACGCCTGGAGCATGATTGCCTGGCTTCGGCAGTACGAGGAGCAGCCCTGCGAGCAAATTGAGCATGCATTGCGGCTTAACGGCACGCTTTATCCCTATTTTCGTGGCCTGGGCACGCTGGAAAACGACGTGATCACATGCTCTTCGGCTTACGGTAATAAACCCTCAACCCTGAAGGCGATGATTGGCGTAACGCCGCCGGTGGCGCGCAAAGACGGGTGGAGTTTGTCTCTGCGCGGCTCCTACAGCGTACCCGACCGGCCCGCCGTCATCTTTGTGCGTAACCTTACCGCAGGCAGAGCCGTCTGGGTAATGGTGGAAGGGCAATATCTCATCGATTTTATGAGTGCGTTAGGGAGCACGCACGATTATCAGATCACGATGCGCTTCAGTGACGGTGCGTCAATTGTGTCAGGTGAACATGATTTTACCGGAGATACCGGGCCTTCTCCTCAACTTTATCGCGCCACGTCATCGCGCTATCCCATCAGCGTAACGCTACTGGCACCGGGTACAGAACGCATAAAAGCACTGAAACAGTTGTTGCTCCTGATTATGCCTTTTGCTTCCGTGTTTTCCGTTTTGTTGATGATTCTCACGGCATCGTGGCTACGCCGGCGATTTTCATGGGCAGATGATATTCGTCGCGCCATTCGTTCCGGGCAGTTCAGCGTGCACTATCAGCCTACCTACAGCTATGCGCTTAAACGCTGCACCGGCGCAGAAGCCCTTTTGCGCTGGACGCTGCCCAATGGTGACAGCGTGCGTCCCGATACCTTCATCAGCGCGGCGGAAGCCGAGGGAATGATCATTCCCGTTACCCGCCATTTAATGGATTTAATCGTTGAAGACGCGCGGCAGTGGAAAACGAATCCCGGTTTTCATCTGGCAATTAACGTGGCCGCCGACCATCTTCAGCATCCAGACTTCGTCGATGAGATGCTGAGCTTCGCGGAAAAGATGGCAGTAACGGAATTCAACCTTACTCTGGAGCTGACCGAACGAAGCCTGATTAAGGAAGGTAACGTGGTGGCGGACAAACTGGAAAGATTGCGTGCGGCGGGGATGAAAGTCGCGATTGATGACTTCGGAACCGGCCATTGCTCGCTCAGTTATCTGCAAACTTTCGCGCTGGACTATCTCAAAATCGATCGGGGCTTTATTAATGCCATTGAATCACTGGATGGCGAAACGCCTGTGCTGGACGCCATTATCAGCCTGAGCCACAAGCTTAAGCTACAGGTATTAGGTGAAGGTGTTGAAACTGCACTGCAATTCCACTACCTGCAACAGCACGGCGTGACCTTCGTGCAAGGCTATTTTTATGCCCGCCCTATGGAAAACAGCGCCTTCATTGCATGGATGGAAAAATATGGTCATTTGCCAGTGCCTCCTGAAGCGCTCTAGAGCACATCAGGTCACCATCGGATGACAACAGCACGAGATGATTTTGTAGGGATTTAGCGCCGTTTACGTGCCGCGCGCAATGCGACGGCTACCGTTTCTTCCTGCTGGCAGACAGACAGGCCTTCACAGGGCCGACGGGTTCGCTGACTTAGCCGCTGTAGCGTTGGCACCGACTGCTGGAGTAACTGCTGGCATTCTTCATATGCCGAGCACTGCTTCCCCGTTGTCGTCGACGTGATAAGCGTTTCGCTCAGCTTTGTCAGTCGGTTTATCCAGCGTTTCCCCCGACAGCGAAACCAACCCGGCGCAGAGTCCATCTGTGTCCTCTCGCCGCGCTGCCGGTCAGCGGACAACAGAGTGGCAGGATAGATTAATTTTTTTTCCACACTATCGATGAGCGCCACCCAGGGATTTTGGCTCATGGCGATATCCTCCTTGACAATTTCTATCCAAATCAAGGGGGATGAGTATTACTGAAGGGAATTGATTAGGCAAGCCTCAACAGTCAACACGAAAAATCATAAGTAATTTTAACCTGTAATGCGTCAGAGCGCATTTTCACTTGCGATCGGCACGTATAGTTACCAGGCAATCGCGTTCGCCTGCTTCTTTTTTTAGCCAGTAAGACTGGTGTAAACACAAGGCAGAGTTGGTCACTTTCAGGCCAAACATGACAAATATCACACAAAAACGTTATACTCTGCGGTCGATGAAATGAATCACGGCAGTTTTCGTTGTATTTATACGTCGACAGATAATGCTGTTTTACGGCTATGCTTAAATTTCCTCAACGCAGCGGTCTGAACGCTGTGGTCGGTTCGCGCCGTTGAGGACTTTCATGTTCCATTACAGGGTAATTCTATGAAATTGCGTAGGAAGCGTGTAAAACCGATTGGGATCGATGATGTGACCATCATTGATGATGCCCGTTTACGAAAAGCCATTACCGCCGCGTCGTTGGGTAACGCCATGGAGTGGTTTGATTTTGGTGTTTATGGCTTTGTGGCTTATGCCTTAGGTAAAGTCTTTTTTCCGGATGCCTCACCGGGCATTCAAATGATTGCCGCCCTGGCAACGTTCTCTGTTCCTTTTCTGATTCGTCCTCTGGGTGGCCTGTTCTTCGGCATGCTGGGTGATAAATATGGCCGTCAGAAAATACTGTCCATTACCATTGTCATTATGTCGGTCAGTACGTTCTGTATTGGTCTGATTCCCTCTTACGCCTCCATCGGCATCTGGGCACCGATTTTGCTGCTGTTGGCCAAAATGGCGCAGGGCTTTTCCGTCGGCGGGGAATATACCGGCGCATCGATTTTCGTGGCGGAGTATTCACCGGACCGCAAACGTGGCTTTATGGGAAGCTGGCTCGACTTCGGTTCTATTGCCGGATTTGTGCTGGGTGCGGGCGTTGTCGTCCTGATCTCGACCATTATTGGCGAAGAGAACTTCCTTGAGTGGGGCTGGCGTCTTCCTTTTTTCCTGGCCTTGCCGTTGGGCATTATTGGTTTATATCTGCGTCATGCGCTGGAAGAAACGCCAGCATTCCAGCAGCACGTTGATAAGCTGGAACAGGGGGATCGCGAAGGCCTGCGTGATGGTCCGAAAGTCTCTTTCAAAGAGATCGCCACTAAACACTGGCGCAGCCTGCTAGCCTGTATCGGCCTGGTCATTGCGACCAACGTGACCTACTACATGCTGCTCACCTACATGCCAAGTTATCTGTCACACAACCTGCATTACTCGGAAGATCATGGCGTGCTGATCATCATCGCCATCATGATGGGGATGCTGTTTGTACAGCCGGTAATGGGCATGCTGAGCGACCGTTTTGGCCGCCGTCCGTTTGTGATTCTGGGCAGTATTGCGTTGATGGTTTTTGCTATTCCCGCCTTTATGATGATCAACAGCGGCGTGCTGGGAATGATTTTTGCCGGACTGCTACTACTGGCGGTAATCCTGAATGCCTTTACGGGTGTGATGGCATCGTCTCTGCCTGCAATGTTCCCTACGCATATTCGTTATAGCGCCTTAGCCAGCGCCTTCAATATTTCGGTATTGATTGCTGGTCTGACGCCAACGGCCGCGGCCTGGCTGGTCGAAGCGACCAACAACCTCTACATGCCCGCGTACTATCTGATGGTCGTGGCGGTGGTCGGTCTGATTACCGGTCTTTACATGAAAGAGACCGCGAATAAGCCGCTGAAAGGGGCGACGCCTGCCGCATCAGATTTAGAAGAGGCGCGCGAAATCCTTCAGGAACACCACGATAACATCGAACAGAAAATCGAAGATATCGACGCAGAAATTGCCCGTCTCGAAGCGAAACGTAAAAATCTGGTGCAGCAGCACCCGGACATTAACGAGTAAGCTCCCCCGTCTCCCGCCCATGTGGCGGGAGACGTTTTATTCTCTCAGCGCACCGCACACAAACCTTCATCGCCTGCTCTTAATCGGAGTAGACTGTCCGTCTTATTTGAATTAGCTACGTGAGTAACTATGTCTGATTTTTCCCTTACCCAACGTCCCAGAAGATTGCGCGCCAGCGCATCCATGCGTGCAATGTTTCAGGAGTCCACCCTCAGTATCAACGACCTGGCTTTACCCATTTTTGTTGAGGAAGGCGTTGATGACTATAAAGACATTCAGGCTATGCCAGGCGTAAGGCGTATCCCGGAAAAACGTCTGGCCCACGAGATTGAACGTATCGCCAGGGCAGGCATCCGCTCCGTGATGACCTTCGGGATTTCTCATCATACCGACGCGACCGGCAGCGATGCCTGGAATGAAAACGGCCTGGTCGCACGGATGTCGCGCATTTGCAAAGATACCGTGCCTGAAATGATTGTGATGTCGGATACCTGCTTCTGTGAATACACCAGCCACGGCCACTGCGGCGTGCTGTGCGATCACGGCGTGGATAACGACGCAACCCTTATCAACCTGGGTAAGCAGGCCGTTGTCGCGGCAGCGGCAGGCGCTGACTTTATCGCGCCCTCGGCCGCGATGGATGGTCAGGTGCAGGCTATCCGCCAGGCACTGGATGCTGCGGGCTTTACGCAAACGGCGATTATGTCTTATTCCACCAAATTTGCGTCATCCTTCTACGGCCCGTTCCGTGAAGCCGCCGGAACCGCGCTGAAAGGCGATCGCAAAACGTATCAGATGAACCCCATGAATCGCCGCGAGGCCATTCGCGAATCACTGATTGATGCCGCCGAAGGTGCCGATTCGCTGATGGTGAAACCGGCTGGCGCCTATCTGGACATCCTGCGCGACATTCGTGAACGCACTGAGCTTCCCCTGGCGGCTTATCAGGTCAGCGGTGAATATGCGATGATTAAATTTGCCGCGCAGGCCGGCGCGATTGATGAACGTAACGTGGTGCTTGAGAGCCTGGGGGCCATTAAACGTGCGGGTGCCGATCTGATCTTCAGTTATTTTGCGCTCGACCTGGCGGAGCAAAATCTGCTGTAGGCAGTCGTTCTCTGCGATGCGACAACGTGTCGCAGAGAGGCCTGTTTTAACTTTGCTCAGGGTGACATTTTACTTGCGGCATGGTAACGTGATGTAATAGTACCACAAAGTCATCCCTCCCACCTTTGCAACAAATAATATACATATCACGCATAAATATAATTGCTCATCATGTTATTTCACATTCCTGGAAATAACCATGCACTTCCTTGAGAATCTTTACGTAACGCCTATTTTGAGAAACATATGTTAATTTAAAATCATCTTCATTATTTAAGGGGGTGTTATGAATGAGAACAAATACAATGAGAGCGTAATTATTTCTGTTACTGAATGGATTAATGAAAATCTCGATCAGCGATTAAGCATTGATGATATTGCGGAAAAGGCGGGCTATTCAAAATGGTATCTGCAGAAGTTATTTTCCCGCTATAACGATGAAACGCTTGCACGCTATATTCGCAAGAAGAAATTAATATCCTGTATTAACGATCTCAAAAACAGCCGTACACCTATTATCAACCTGGCCGTTAAATACCATTTTGAAAGCCAACAATCTTTTACGCGCTCGTTTAAACAGATGATGGGCTGTACGCCCAGCGTTTGCCGCAAAAGACAAATGAAAGGGGGAACGGACAGCGCCACGTCCACCGGTGCGCATCCCTGTAGTCTCTGCATACGGACGCCGAAAAAGGCAAAAAAGCCGGTTTACAGCGGAATAAATGACACCCGGAGCAGCGACGATTTAGTCCGCTTTTTTTAAATACAGGCGTTACTCGTCCGGCTTATAATATTGCACGCCAATCTGAATTCGCTCTCGCCCGTTGGCAACACGATGACGATTGGTATCGCGTAATGAGTAAATACATCCGCAGTACTCTTGCTGATAAAAGCTTTCGCGCTTACTGATTTCGATCATACGCGCCGAGCCGCCGCCTTTGCGCCAGTTAAATTCCCAGTAGGTCAAATCGGGATATTTTGCCGCCGCACGGACACCGCAGTCATTAATCTGCTGCATGTTCTTCCATCGGGAAATCCCCAGACAACTGGTGATAACAGGAAAACCATTTTCATGCGCATAGAGCGCCGTACGCTCAAAACGCATATCGAAGCACATGGTGCATCGCTCACCACGCTCAGGCTCCCATTCCATGCCTTTGGCCCGTTTAAACCAGTCATCACGATCGTAATCTGCATCGACAAAAGGCACATTAAACTTTTCAGCAAAGCGGATATTCTCCTCTTTACGCAGTTCGTACTCTTTAAGCGGATGAATATTCGGGTTATAGAAATAGATCGTGTATTCAATGCCGGAGGCCAGCATGGCTTCCATGACTTCCCCTGAACAGGGCGCACAGCAGGAGTGCAGAAGCACTTTTTTGTGTCCACCGGGCAACGGTAGCGGTTGACGCTGATAGGGCTGAGACATAAGCACCTTCAATCAATGAAATAAAAAAGGCAGTGTAATGCCGGGACTGGTCTGTTGCAAAACTTCAGTGTATCGGATCGCCCCTGCCTGTCGTGAAGGCCTGAGGGCGAATTCCTTTACGCCATTACCATTGCAGCGTTTTTCCCGCGTAGTCCACATAGTGGTGACCACCGCGCCCCTGAAACATCGTCAACTGCGTGAAGATCCCTTCCGCGCTTTTTTCAGCCGTAAGGGGGGCCTTATCGCCGCCCATATCCGTTTTCACCCAGCCGGGATGCAGCGTTAACAGCGTGCCATTCTGCGCTTCTACCCCTCTGGCAAGGGAACGGGTCAACATATTGAGCGCCGCTTTACTGGCCGAATACAGAGGAGCGTCCGCGCTGCGGTTCTCATTCAGGCTGGCAAGCTGCGAAGACGTTAACGCAATCACACCTTTTTGCTGATTCAGCAACGGCAGCAAAATCTCAGCGCAACGTACCGGCGCGACGGCATTGGTCAGGAACAGCTGCATCAGTTCGCTGTCATCCGTCTCGGCCAACTTTTGATGCGCTGGCCCGTAAACGCCTGCATTAATCAAAATGGCGTCAAAAGGCTCTCCACTCAGCTGGACCGCAACGTGTTTAACCGCGTCGGTATCCGTTATATCCACTTGATGCCAGTCAACCTCAGGGTGCTCGCCTTGTGGCGGAATAGCACTGCGGTATGTGGCCGTCACCTGCCAGTGATGGGCTACAAACGCGTTAACCACGGCAAGGCCAATGCCGCGCGACGCGCCGATAACTAAGATTTTCCCCTGATGAGCCATAGGATTGTCCTCGTTGATGAAGTCAGTAAGCAGAGTAGAGGCGGGTTAGCGCACGCACTGCATTATACAGGCTATTTTGTGCGGATACCGCCGCTCCGACCCTGCTGTGTGTCCTGATACGCCCTGCCTGGGTTATTCAATCTGCTGATCAGGCGGCGAAGATTTGTTGCCATCCCGGCTCTTTTCCACACTCTGCGGATGATCTTCCCCCATTGCCAGGGCTGTCGCGCTGGCGGGATCGAACAATGAGAAGCTCTCGATCTGGTCCAGCATGATCACTTTGCGAAACGCCATGGCATTTTTGGGTTCTGAATCCAGCGTGATGCCGTGCTCGGCGTACCAGCTACTGTAATTATGTTCGACCGCCAGCTTTAATGTATGGCTGTCGCGATAACCGCTCAGCATCGGAATGAGCACGATATTGGCGGTGCTTTCATATTCAAAAGTTGCCGCATGCACCATGCCTATGTAGATGCGTCGCGATTTTAGCGTGATCCATGCCAGCTCCCCCTCCTCCATGCACTGGAAAAGCATCTGCTCGACGCCGTTAGAACGGGAGAGTTTTTGATAGAGGTCTTTTCGGCCAGAGACATTAAGCCGTGCGCTGCCCGCCCAGTTCGAGCGATAAAGGCAAAACAGAATGGCGAAGGTCAGCATAATGACTACCGGTGCCTGAATACCTAAAAAGCTCCAGTTCATAAACTTCATTTGCAGCTGAAGATGATCGCCGGGGAAAATATAAAGCGCGTTGGAAACGGAGGAAATAATAAATAAGACAAACCAAATAAATGCGGTGGCAAAAACCCCCTGAAGCACGAATATACAACCGTATAACGCCACCAGAAAATAGACATCCCAGCCTGAGGTACGGCGCATTTTGAAACGGCTGGAAAGATCCCGACTGGTGTACCAGTAACCACTTACCATCAATACCATAAAAATCGCGGTACCCACCTCAGACTCCTTTTAAGCTATTGACGTGCCGGTTGAAATCCTCCTTTACTTCCTCACTGAGGATATTGACCGCGGCGTTACCGTTTTCATCGATAATAATGCGCTCACCATCGGCAATGGAGTCGTTTATGTCCTGGCGGCTCATTATCTGGAGGAATTTATCCGGGCTGGCGAACAAGGAACGAACAAAGCTGATCATGACAGGTCACTTACTGAGTTAAAAAACACAAGTATGTGACCGAATTGGCTTTGCTGCCATTTTATTGCCGGTAAACATTCTTAAAAGCCTGATTAACGAAGCGGTAAATGTTGCTGATTTTTTCGCGTTCTGCTCTCCCCCTTTATAAAAGATGGCGAAACGAATTCATTCATCCCTGACGATGATGCCCTTCTTAACGCAATCCGGTCTGCCCGATGCACGCCATAAAACGACAGGGCACAAACCGCTTTTGTCGCCTGATGGCAGCTCATCGCGGCGGTCGACAGCGCCGTGCATCGTACGCACCTTGTTGCCGGCCCCGACGTAAAGGATCGGCCACTTGCTCGTACGCGGAAAGAGAAACATCGTTTCTTCAGTCTGGATCACATAACCGGGTTATTTTGTTGCACTAGTGTGATGCACGTTTCAATTACGTTGCACCTCGATTGCGCTTAATTTTTCGGCAGGCTATCAACTCCACCATTCCGCTGCACATAATCACCTGACGTGGCTGTTTTTTAACAGGCCAGGGCAAACTGGCATGCATTGTGCTTGTGACTTCAATAACAACATTGCGAGCAATGACAGCCAGGTAACATTGAGGACGACATGAGCGCTCACGCCGAACTGCTGAAAAAAATCGAGGCTGCCATTAGCCAGCAAACGCCCAGCGAAAAACGGATAAGTTCGTGGCTGCTCAGCCATTACGAACATATCCCCTTTGAAACGGCGGACAGCATTGCCCAGGCGACCGGCACCAGCGGAATTACTGTCGGGCGTTATTTGCGCAAGCTGGGATTTAAAAATCTTGATGATGTGAAAAACCTGCTGCGCGATGTGCCGAATACGCCGTACAAGCAATGGGGCGTGATTGACCGTCTTGATTCATGGGAGCAGCAACGCACGCTGCCGGATCCGGCCAGTCAGTCATTACAAATGGAGTTAGAGGCTATCCGCTATGTCTACCAGCTGGCGCAGACGGAGACCTTTCGCCATATCAGCCAGCAAATAGCCGAGGCCGAAACCGTCATCGTGTTGGGGATTCAGTCCACCCGGGGCATCGCGAATACCTTCTTCAGTCATCTGGAATATCTGCGACCGCGCGTGACCTATGCCGATGGCAGCTCGGGCAGTTGGCTGGAGTCGCTGAACTCCGAGTCGTCAAAGCCTTACGTCATTCTTACGGATACGCGAGCCTATTCCACCGTAGCAAGACAGTTTTGTCGGGTCGCCACCGCACGTGGCGTGTCGATGGCGCTGGTTACCGATATCTGGTGTCCGTGGGCCCGGGATTATCCGGTGGATTTACTCCAGGTAAAAACGGACACCGCCAATTTTTGGGATTCGCTGGCCCCCATCAGTTGCCTTTTCAACCTTCTGCTGTCTGCAGTCGTCGAACGCCTTGGCCCCGCGCTTTCTCAGCGCCTGGCACAAAACCGACTGTTGCAGCAAGAATTTGGTCAGTTTGAACATTGATAAAACAGGGATTACAGAATGATGCAGGAAACAGAGCTGGTCGATATCGCAGTGGCCTTTCCGGCGCTGACTATCGATCTGAAATATGCCACCGCCGATAACATTACGGGCCAGCCCATCTACAGCGTAGCCCGCTGCCTGCTGCATCCCGATGCCGCCGTCGCGCTGGAGAAAAGTATTGCTATTGCCAGCGTGGCGGGTTTTACGCTGCTGGTGCTGGACGCCTATCGCCCACAAAAAGCGCAGGAGCTGCTTTGGCACGCCTGTCCTGATCAGAATTACGTCGTGCCTTTATCGCAAGGCTCGAATCACAGCCGTGGCACCGCGATTGATGTCACGCTAATCGATGCTGACGGGCACATTCTGGATATGGGAACCGGGTTTGATGAAATGCAGGCGCTGTCGCACCCCTACCATCCCGACGTGCCGCTGGCTGCTCAGCGCAACAGGCTACTGCTTAATGCCGTGATGTTTGGCGGTGGCTTTACTGGCATTGCGACCGAATGGTGGCATTTCGAGTTACCGGAAGCGGCCCGTTATCCGCTGATTAACGATGTTTTCACCTGCATATCCCCAGCCCAGACTGACGGAGTTTTACCATGACAATGACGCACACAGCACCCCGTTATTTTCGCCCTTTGTTACTTGCTATTACCCTCGCGGCCACGACGACATCCGTGCTGGCTGCGGTACCGAAAGACATGCTGGTGATCGGGAAAGCGGCCGATCCGCAGACGCTGGATCCGGCGGTGACGATTGATAACAATGACTGGACCGTTACGTATCCTGCCTACCAGCGCCTGATCAAATACAAAACAGAAGACGGTAAAGGCACCACGGAGATCGAGGGCGATCTGGCTCAAAGCTGGCAGAGTAGTGACGATGGCAAGGTCTGGACGTTTACGCTACGTCCGGATGCCGCGTTTGCCGATGGCTCACCCGTGAATGCTGAGGCGGTTAAGCTCTCTTTTGAGCGTCTGATGCGTATCAAACAAGGCCCGTCGGAAGCCTTTCCAGCCGACATGAAAGTCGAGGTAGTCGATCCGCATACCGTGCGTTTCACGCTGAACACCCCGTTCGCACCGTTTCTTTATACGCTCGCGAATGACGGCGCGTCCATTATTAACCCTGCCGTGCTGAAAGCGAACGCCGCCGATGATGCGCGCGGCTACCTGGCCGAGCATACCGCAGGATCCGGTGCCTATATGCTGCAACGCTGGCAGAAAGGTCAGCAGCTGGTGCTGGTGCCTAACCCGCACTTTACGGGGCCTAAACCGGCCTTTAAGCGCGTTTCCGTGAAAATTATCAGCGAAAGCTCTGCTCGTCGTTTGCAGCTGGCAAAAGGCGATGTCGATATTGCCGATGCGTTACCGGTAGACCAGTTCGCCGCGCTGAAGAAGCAAGGTGACGTTGCCGTCATGGATTATCCCGCCCTGCGTGTGACCTACCTCTATCTGAACAACAGCAAAGCACCGCTAAATCAGCCTGATTTACGCAGAGCGATCTCCTGGGCGACCGACTACCAGGGCATGGTACAGGGCATTCTGGGCGGCAACGGTAAACAGATGCGCGGTCCGATTCCGGAAGGCATGTGGGGCTATGATCCTCAGGCCATGCAGTACAGCTTTAACATGGATAAAGCCAGGGCTGAACTGGCTAAACTGCCCAGCAAACCGCAGACCTTGTCCTTTCTCTATTCGGACAACGATCCAAACTGGGAGCCGATTGCCCTTTCCATGCAGGCCAATCTGAAGACGCTGGGCATCAACGTTAAGCTGGAAAAACTGGCCAACGCCACCATGCGCGAGCGTATCGGTAAAGCGGACTATGACATTGCCATTGGCAACTGGAGCCCGGATTTTGCCGATCCCTACATGTTCATGAATTACTGGTTTGAATCAGACAAAAAAGGTCTGCCCGGCAACCGCTCTTTTTATTCCAATCCGGCGGTCGATGCGCTGCTGAAGAAAGCGGTTTCCACGACCAGTCAGGCTGAACGGACCCGCGATTACCAGCAGGCCGAGCAGATCGTGATTAACGATGCGGCTTACGTGTATTTATTCCAGAAAAATTATCAGGTTGCGATGAATAAGTCGGTTAAAGGCTACGTGTTTAATCCGATGCTGGAGCAAATCTTTAACCTCGCCACCATGCATAAAGAATAACAACCTTCACGCCCGTTCACGCAGGGCCTGCCTGGCCCTGCTGAGGAAGACATGATGAGTTACTGGAGTCTGTTAAGACAGCGTAGCTGGGGACTGCTGTTGGTCGTCGCTGGCGTCTGCGTCATTACGTTTATTATTTCGTATCTTATTCCCGGGGATCCGGCCAGGCTGCTGGCCGGCGATCGTGCCAGTGATGAAATTGTTCAACACATCCGTCAGCAGTTAGGGCTGGACTTACCGCTGTGGCAACAATTTATCCGTTATGTACAGCAACTTTTGCATGGCGATCTGGGCACCTCGATCCGCACAGGCCGCCCGGTGTTAGATGATTTGCGGGCATTCTTTCCCGCCACGCTGGAGCTGGCCTTTTGTGCGCTGTTGATCGCGCTGCTGGTCGGCGTGCCGCTGGGCGTGCTTTCTGCCGTTTATCGCAACCGCTGGCTTGATCATCTGGTGCGTCTGCTGGCGCTGACCGGTATTTCGACCCCGGCGTTCTGGCTGGGACTGGGTGCCATCGTCCTGTTTTATGGCAAGTTGAACCTGCTGCCCGGCGGCGGACGCCTGGATGACTGGCTTGATCCACCCACACGCATCACCGGTTTCTACCTGGTTGATGCCTTGCTGGAGGGCAATACTGAGGTCTTTATGAACGCCCTGCAGCATCTGATTTTGCCTGCCACCACGCTGGCCTTTGTCCATCTGGGCATCGTGGCGCGTCAGATTCGCTCGGCCATGCTGGAACAGTTAAGCGAAGACTATATTCGCACTGCGCTGGCGAGCGGACTGCCTAAGTTTACTATCGTCGTGCGCTATGCCCTGCCCAACGCCCTGATCCCCTCTGTGACCGTGCTGGGGCTGGCCCTGGGTGACCTGCTGTATGGTGCCGTCCTGACCGAAACCGTGTTTGCCTGGCCCGGTATGGGCGCGTATGTGGTGTCCTCGATCCAGGCACTCGATTTTCCCGCCGTGATGGGTTTTGCCATCGTCGTGTCCTTTGCGTACGTGCTGGTCAACCTGTTTGTGGATCTTCTTTATCTGTGGATTGACCCGCGCATGGGTCGGGGAGCGTAACGCATGATGATGACGCAAGAACAGCCTGCTGTACGTCAGGCGAAACCCACGCTTCTCGTCTGGAAGCGTCGCCTCTGGATAGTGCGTAAAAGTCCACTGACCCTGCTGGGGGCCGCCATTATTGTCCTGATGCTGGGATTGATGGTGTTCTCGCCCTGGCTGGTGCCCCACGATCCGAATGCCATCAGTTTGACCGACCGTCTTCAGCCGCCCAGTGCTGCGCACTGGTTTGGCACCGATGAAGTGGGCCGGGATCTGTTTAGTCGCGTGCTGGTCGGCAGCCAGCAGTCTGTCGCGGCGGGACTGGCCGTGGTGCTGCTGGCGGGCATCAGCGGTTCATTACTGGGCTGTCTGTCCGGTGTTCTGGGCGGTCGCAGTGATGCGCTCATTATGCGCCTGATGGACATCATGCTGTCTATCCCTTCGCTGGTGCTGACCATGGCGCTGGCCGCGGCGCTGGGACCAAGCCTGTTTAACGCCATGCTCGCCATCGCCATTGTGCGTATTCCTTTTTACGTCCGGCTGGCACGCGGTCAGACGTTGATTGTCAGACAGCATACCTTTGTCGAAGCCGCTAAAACCTTTGGTGCCTCGCGCTGGCATCTGATTAGCTGGCATATCCTGCGTAATGCACTGCCGCCGCTGGTGGTACAGGCCTCGCTGGATATCGGCAGCGCCATTCTGATGGCCGCGACGCTGGGCTTCATTGGCTTAGGCGCGCAGCAACCGACCGCTGAATGGGGCGCGATGGTAGCGAACGGGCGCAACTACGTGCTGGACCAGTGGTGGTACTGCACCTTCCCCGGCGCTGCGATCTTAATCACCGCCGTTGGATTCAATTTGTTTGGCGATGGGATTCAGGATCTGCTGGATCCGAAAGCAGGAGGACGTCACTGATGCAAGAGAGAATCCTGACGATTGAGGATTTACGCCTCAGTTTCCCGGTCTATCAGGGCGAGGTGAATGTGCTGAACAATGTGTCCATGCACATTAACCGTGGTGAAATTGTCGGCGTAGTCGGGGAATCCGGTTCGGGGAAATCGGTCACCGCCATGCTGGCGATGCGGCTGATTCCCGAACACAGCTATCAGATCAAAAGCGGCAAACTGGAACTGGCGGGACAGAATGTCCTGACCGCCAGTGAGGCCGCGATGCGTAAAATGCGCGGCAATCGCGTTGCCATGATCTTTCAGGAACCCATGACCGCCCTGAATCCCACTCGCCGCATCGGCAAGCAGATGGTGGATGTCATTCGACAACATCGTCCCGTGTCAGCCCGTGAGGCCAACGCACGGGCGCTTGCGCTGTTGGGCGATATGCAAATCGCGGACGCAAAGAACGTGATGGCGCGCTATCCCTTCGAGCTTTCTGGCGGTATGCGTCAGCGCGTCATGATCGCCCTGGCCTTTTCCTGTGAACCCGATCTGCTGATTGCCGATGAACCCACGACCGCGCTGGATGTCACCGTACAGCGTCAGGTACTGCGCCTGTTAAAACAAAAAGCGGAGGCAACGGGCACGGCGGTGCTGTTTATCAGCCACGATATGGCGGTGGTTTCGCAGTTGTGCGACCGGATTTACGTCATGTACGCCGGCGCAGTCATTGAAAGCGGCCTGACGGAAACCGTCCTGCATTCACCGAGCCATCCCTATTCCATTGGCCTGCTTGCCTGCTCGCCCGATGCCAGCGAACCGCGCGCCCCGTTATCGTCCATTTCCGGCACCGTCCCCAACCTGACCTGCCTGCCCTCGGGCTGTGCGTTTCGCGAGCGCTGCTTCGCGGCAGGCGAACGCTGCACCCGCGCACCACGTTTACAGGCGACGGGCAACGCTGCCCAGCAGGTGGCTTGCTGGTATCCACAACAGGAGACGCGCCATGTCTGATGCTCTGCTCACGCTACAAAACGTACACGTTGCCTTTCCTGCGAAGAAGAACTGGCGTGGCAAAGTGACGGAACGGGTTCATGCACTGAATGGCCTGGATATCCAGGTCAGACAGGGCGAAACGCTGGGCATTGTCGGTGAATCCGGTTGCGGCAAAAGCACCCTGGCGAAACTGTTGATGGGCATGCTGAGTCCGACAACGGGTCAGCTTGACCTGGCCACCGCCGCTGGCGGAGGCCGGGAACGTCGCATGCAAATGGTCTTTCAGGATCCGCTCTCGTCACTGGATCCCCGCCTGCCGGTCTGGCGTATCATGACCGAACCGGTCTGGATTCAGTCACGCGCGTCAGAAAAAACGCGACGCGCCCTGGCCGAATCCCTGGCCCGTCAGGTGGGGATTCGCCCGGAATACCTGGACCGGCCACCGCATGCGTTTTCCGGCGGTCAGCGTCAACGCATTGCCATCGCCCGGGCACTGTCCTCCCAACCCGACATCATTGTGCTGGATGAACCTACCTCGGCACTGGATATTTCTGTTCAGGCGCAGATTCTGAACCTGCTGGTGGAACTGCAACAGCAGTACAATCTGACGTATATCCTGATCTCTCACAACGTCTCGGTCGTCCGTCACATGAGCGATCGCGTTGCGGTCATGTATCTGGGCCAGATTGTCGAACTGGGCGCGGCTCAGCACGTTCTCGATTCACCTCAGCATCCCTATACGCAATTGCTGATGGACTCTGTGCCACGTATTGGCGCGCCGCTGGAGGGGGCTCCCGTCAACACCGAACTACCGGGTAACCGCCACCTGCCAACCGGCTGTTTCTTTCGCGATCGCTGTCCGCAGGCAACAAGTGGCTGTGCCACGCCTCAGCCTTTGCGCGTTCAGGATGACGGGCGGGCGGTCAGGTGCTGGCTGGCCCATAACCTTATGCATGCCTGATTCACAACACATCAAGCGGGTGGCGCAACGCGACCACCTTTTAACGATCACTCTTTCAGGAAGACATTGCGATGAAAATCATTGTGCTTGGCAGCGGCGTGGTGGGCGTCACCACCGCCTGGTATCTGCAGCAGGCAGGGCATCAGGTCACCGTGATCGAACGTGAAGCGGGCCCGGCATTGGGTACCAGCGCCGCCAACGCCGGTCAGATCTCGCCTGGCTACGCCGCGCCCTGGGCCGCACCAGGCGTGCCGCTTAAAGCGGTGAAGTGGATGGTGCAGCGCCATGCGCCCCTTTCGGTACGGCCGGATGGATCTCGCTTCCAGCTGGCCTGGATGATGCAAATGCTGAAAAACTGCAATCCTCACAGCTATGCCGTCAATAAAGCCAGGATGGTCAGACTGGCAGAGTACAGCCGTGACTGTATCAGTGCGCTGCGGGCCAGCACAGGAATTGAATATGAAGGACGCCAGGGCGGCACCCTGCAGCTGTTTCGCACAGAACAGCAGTTTGAAAACGCAGCGCGTGATATTGCCGTGCTGCAGGAGGCTGGCGTGCCGTATCAACTGCTTGAAGCCGACCAGCTGGCGACCGTCGAACCTGCACTGGCTGACGTCAAGCACAAGTTGACGGGAGGTTTACGGTTGCCTAACGATGAGACTGGCGATTGCCAGCTGTTTACCCAGCGACTTGCCGCCCTGGCGCGCGATGCCGGCGTCACGTTCCGCTTTAACACGCAGGTGGATGCGCTACTGACCGAAGGTGACAGGATCAGCGGGATTGTCTGTGGCGATCAGACGCTGACGGCGGACGGGTACGTTATGGCATTTGGCGCTTACTCTACCCAGTTGCTTCGGCCACTGATGTACATTCCGGTGTATCCGCTGAAAGGCTATTCCCTGACGATTCCCCTCGCCGATGAGGCCGGTGCCCCGGTTTCCACGGTACTGGATGAAACCTATAAAATTGCCATCACGCGTTTTGATAATCGCATCCGCGTCGGCGGTATGGCGGAAATCGTGGGATACAGCAAAACCCTGCTGCCCGCGAGACGGCAAACGCTTGAAATGGTGGTAAACGATCTTTATCCCCGTGGCGGCCGCGTTGAGCAGGCGACCTTCTGGACCGGATTACGGCCGATGACGCCTGACGGCACGCCGATTGTCGGTCATACACATTTCACCAACCTGTGGCTGAACACCGGACATGGCACGCTGGGCTGGACGATGGCCTGCGGATCCGGCCAGCTGTTAAGTGATGTGATTTCAGGCAAACAGCCCGAGATTGCGCACGCAGACTATGCGGTTTCGCGCTATGCCTGAGCGCGTCACTGATGGCGAAGCTCGTTACACGGCCTGCGCGCAAGCCCAGGCCGAGCTCCAGGCCCACTGGAAATTATAGCCTCCCAGCCAGCCGGTCACGTCAACGACTTCACCGATAAAATAGAGTCCCGGCACGTCACGAGCTTCCATTGTTTTAGAGGACAGCTGAGTCGTATCCACACCGCCCAGCGTGACTTCAGCGGTACGGTAACCCTCCGTGCCGTTGGGCTGCACCTGCCAGTTGTGCAACGTCTGCACCAGCGCTGACTGCTGCTTGCTGTTCAGTTGCTTCAGCGTGACATCCGGCACCACCTGCATTTCCTGTAAAATTTCGACCAGACGCTTAGGCAGAATTTTCGCCAGACTGTTTTTCAGACTCAGATTCGGGTGCGCGTCACGCTGAATCGTGAGGAACGCATCCAGCGGCGTGGCAGGCGAGAGATTGACCGAGATAAACTCACCCGGCTGCCAGTAGCTGGAAATCTGCAAGACCGCCGGGCCGGACAGGCCACGATGGGTAAACAGCATCGCCTCTTTGAAGACGGTGCCGTCTTTCGCTTCGATGGTCGTGTCCAGCGCCACACCGGACAGTGTCTGCAGTTGTTCAAGCAGGGGTTTATGCAGCGTAAAGGGCACCAGGGCGGCACGGGTTGGCAACACCGTTAACCCAAACTGCTCGGCCACTTTATAGCCAAACGGTGACGCGCCCAGGCCCGGCATGGAAAGCCCGCCGCTGGCGATGACCAGCTTCTCTGCCTGTACGCTGCTGCCGTTGAGCTGCAGGACGTAGCCCGCTTCGTCGCGGGTTACACTCAGGATTTCGCTGCGCAAACGCAGGGTCACGCGCCCCTTTTCACACTCGGCGAGCAGGAGATCGACCATCTGCTGCGCAGACTCATCGCAAAACAGTTGCCCCAGCGTTTTCTCGTGCCAGGCAATGCCGTGACGATTCACCAGATCGATAAAATCCCATTGGGTATAACGCGCCAGCGCTGACTTACAGAAATGGGGATTATTCGACAGGTAGGCGGCCGGTTCGGTATAGAGATTGGTGAAATTGCAGCGCCCGCCGCCTGACATTAAAATCTTGCGGCCCGGCTTTTTGCCGTTATCCAGCAGTAATACGCGGCGACCGCGCTGTCCAGCCTGCGCGGCACAAAAAAGCCCCGCGGCCCCTGCTCCAATCACGATAACGTCAAACTGTTCCACTGCCATTGTCCACCTGATAAAAGAGGGGCAGATTGTAGTGATCTGCCTGCGTTGATGCCAGTGTCAAAAAATTGCCGCAATTATGTCATAATGTAACTTTATAATTTTAAAGGAATTTACGCCTCTAAGCTTACAAAATTGACACTTTTAAGCCGGTTCAGGTCTATATTTTCCTTTCCCAGACCACATATTGTCGCGGATAATGCGCCGCGTTCATGTCCTCCAAAATGGCGTAACGTCTATGCTACATCTGTTTGCTGGTCTCGATCTTAGCACCGGCCTGTTACTGGTTCTTGCTCTGCTGTTTGTATTGTTTTACGAAGCAATTAACGGCTTCCATGATACGGCCAACGCGGTTGCGACGGTCATCTATACACGCGCTATGCGTGCTCAGCTTGCTGTGTTAATGGCTGGGGTATTCAATTTCTTTGGCGTGCTGCTCGGCGGATTAAGCGTGGCTTACGCCATCGTGCATATGCTCCCGACCGATCTGCTGCTCAATGTTGGCTCCGCTCACGGTCTTGCTATGGTCTTCTCCATGCTGCTGGCCGCGATTATCTGGAACCTGGGAACGTGGTATTTAGGGCTTCCGGCCTCCAGTTCTCACACCCTGATCGGCGCGATTATCGGTATTGGCCTGACCAATGCGTTAATGAGCGGGACATCGGTGGTGGATGCGCTTAACATTCCGAAAGTGCTGAATATCTTCCTGTCGCTCATTCTCTCCCCCATTGTCGGTCTGGTGATTGCGGGCAGCCTGATTTTCCTTCTGCGCCGTTACTGGAGCAACACTAAAAAGCGTGCACGGATTCATATGACGCCCGCTGACCGTGAGAAGATTGACGGCAAGAAAAAACCGCCTTTCTGGACCCGTACCGCCCTGATTATCTCCGCCATTGGCGTCAGTTATTCACATGGTGCTAACGACGGGCAAAAAGGCATTGGTCTGATTATGCTGGTCCTGATTGGCGTTGCGCCAGCGGGCTTTGTGGTCAATATGAACGCGTCGGGTTACGACATCACGCGAACGCGCGATGCTGTGAATCACCTGGAACAGTATTACCAGCAGCACAGCGAATCACTGACCCATATTATCCAGATGGCACCGCCTAAGCTGCCCACGCCGGAAGAAGTCGAACCCACCAGTCCCAAAGAGTTTCACTGCGACAGTGCACGTGCGCTTCAGGCCGTGCAGCGTGCGCAGGTGCTTCTGAACAATCTGCAAAACTACAACGACTTGTCGGTTGAGCAACGCAGCCAGATGCGTCGCCTCTTGTTGTGTATTTCCGATACGGCCGATAAAGCGGCGAAGCTGCCGGAAACCTCGCCAGAGGATAAACGCTTCCTGGGCAAGCTCAAAGGCGACCTGCTGAACACCATTGAGTACGCCCCGGTGTGGATTATCATGGCGGTCGCACTGGCATTGGGAATCGGCACGATGATTGGCTGGCGCCGTGTGGCCACCACCATCGGTGAGAAAATCGGTAAAAAAGGCATGACGTATGCGCAGGGCATGTCGGCGCAGGTGACTGCCGCAGTGTCCATAGGGATTGCCAGCTACACCGGCATGCCGGTTTCCACGACCCACATCCTTTCGTCTTCCGTGGCCGGCACCATGCTGGTCGACGGTGGCGGACTGCAGAGTAAAACGATCAAAAACATCGCCATGGCCTGGGTTTTCACCCTGCCGGTCTGTATTTTGTTATCAGGTTCACTCTACTGGATAGCGCTGAAGCTCATCTGAGTAAGCAGCACATCAGGGCGACTTCGGTCGCCCTTTTTAATGCCAGATAGCCAGGGCGATCAAACTGATAATGACTAATCCGCACAGCGAACTGGTCAACAAAAACAAGCCTCTTACCCGCTCACACCGGCGAATAAATTCGTCATCATGATGATCAAGATAGCGCCTTGCCCAGATATAGCGGACCAGCCGCACCTGCTTGCCAGGCTGACCATGGGAGGTGAAAAAACCCGCGCCGTCAACATATTGGTATAAGAGGGGATCGCAACCCCGCAGAACCACCAGCAGCGCACGCAACGAAGAGAAATAGCGCGCCATATTTACAAGGCATACCACACAAAGAGCCCAAAAAAGCGCGATAGTGCTGATCATGTCACCCTCCTTACCGGCACCGCAGAACAGTGCAGAACGCGCACCATGCTGAACAGTCCCTGCAGAATTTGCCAACAACCCCGTTAAGCGATTTGTAGTTTTATTTTTGAATCATCAGAAAAGTAACAGCCATGTGATCAAGGCTGCTTTTTTTAGTTTAGGAGAAATGTTCAATTTTTTACCAGCGAGGATTTTCGTTTTATACGAGTAAAAATCGTTCATCATTGATCTTATTCACAAGCCAGACGGCTTCAGAAGCATTTGTTAACACACAGGGCTATACTTTCAGGTATAACAACAGCATTGCCTGTATTGCAGGTTACCCAATTTGGTGGCGCTCATCGCCCGTTCGCGCAATGGATTTCGCAGCTGTGACGCGTCTGGAAACCGCTGCCATTCTGAATCTCGTGGAAGGAGTTATATCATGGCTTATAAACATATCCTGATTGCAGTCGATCTTTCGCCAGAAAGTCAGTTATTAGTGGATAAAGCTGTCTCGCTCGCGCGCCCTTACGACGCCAAAATTTCGCTGATTCATGTCGATGTGAATTACTCTGATCTGTACACCGGCCTGATTGACGTCAACCTGGGCGATATGCAAAAGCGGATTTCTGAAGAAACCCATCTGGCGCTGAAAAATCTGTCAGATGCGGCGGGCTATCCCATCACCGAAACCCTGAGCGGCAGTGGCGATCTGGGCCAGGTGCTGGTCGATGCGATTAAAAAATACGACGTGGACATGGTGGTGTGCGGTCATCATCAGGACTTCTGGAGCAAGCTGATGTCATCAGCGCGTCAGTTGATCAACACCGTGCATATCGACATGTTGATCGTGCCACTGCGCGACGAGGATGACGAATAACCCGCACGAAAAAAGCCGGGGCGGTTGACGTGAAGGAACGTCGTCGCCGACCGGCTTGACATGACTACTCCGCGAGCGGCGGATAGATATCGAAGCGGTGGCTTTTCGTGACCACCGCAGACTGCGTACCGACACCGGCCAGCGGTGGCGCATAATCAGGGCGTTTCACCACGATACGCTTCTTTGCCAGACGGCGAGCCGGTTCCAGCAAGGCATCCGCATCCTCATCCGCGCCGACTAATGACTGAAACACCCGCATCTCTTTTTTCACCATGGCGCTTTTTTGCCGATGGGGATACATAGGATCGAGATAAACCACATCTGGCGGTGGCGCAATATCGGTGAGTGCCTGAATACTGGAGGCGTGAATCAGTGAAAGACGCTCACGCAGCCAGCCACCAATTTCCGCATCCTGATAGCCACGCGCCAGCCCGTCTTCCAGCAGTGCCGCCACCACGGGATGCCGTTCCAGCATGCGCACCCGACAGCCTAAGGCCGCCAGCACAAACGCATCGCGCCCTAACCCGGCTGTCGCATCCACCACATCGGGCAGGTAACTGCCTTTAATGCCGACCGCTTTTGCTACCGCTTCGCCACGGCCACCGCCAAAACGCCGGCGATGCGCCATGGCACCGGAAACAAAATCCACGAAGATGCCGCCCAGTTTAGGCTCATCCCGCTTACGCAGTTCAAGATGCGTTGCGGTCTTTACCAGCGCCAGCACCGCATCGTCACAATGCGTCAGTTGCCAGCGTTCGGCCAAAACAGATAAGGCGCCGTCACCGGCGCCTGTTTCATCAAACAAACAAATTTTCACGTACGGCTTATCCCTGAATACCGTAGTGTTCCAGCATGGCATCCAGCTGAGGCTCACGGCCACGGAAGCGTTTAAACAGCTCCATCGGTTCTTCCGAACCGCCGCGCGTCAGAATGTTGTCGAGGAAGGACTGACCGGTTTCGCGGTTAAAAATGCCCTCTTCTTCAAAACGTGAATACGCATCCGCCGCCAGTACATCGGCCCACAGGTAGCTGTAATAACCCGCTGCGTATCCGCCCGCGAAGATATGGCTGAACGCATGCGGGAAGCGGCCCCATTCCGGGCTGGGGACCACGGCGACTTTGCTTTTCACTTCGCGCAGCGTCTCCAGGATCTGTGCGCCTTTTTCTGGGTTGAATTCAGTATGCAGACGGAAATCGAACAGACCGAACTCCAGCTGGCGCAGGATGAACAACGCCGCCTGGTAATTTTTCGCTGCCAGCATCTTATTCAGCAGGTCTTCAGGCAGTGGCTCGCCGGTTTCGTAGTGCCCGGAAATAAACGCCAGCGCCTCCGGCTCCCAGCACCAGTTCTCCATGAACTGACTTGGCAGTTCCACCGCATCCCATGGCACACCGTTAATGCCTGACACGCCAGCCGCCTCAACGCGGGTCAGCATGTGGTGCAGGCCGTGACCAAACTCATGGAACAGGGTGATCACTTCGTCGTGCGTGAACAGCGCCGGTTTACCACTGACGGGACGGTTAAAGTTACAGGTCAGGTAAGCGACCGGTTTTTGCAGGCTGCCATCGGCTTTACGCATCTGCCCAACGCAGTCATCCATCCACGCGCCGCCACGCTTATGCTCACGCGCATACAGGTCAAGGTAGAAGCTGCCGCGCAGCTCGCCACTTTCATCAAACAGATCGAAGAAACGCACATCCGGGTGATAAACATCCACATCCGTCCGCTCTTTGGCGGTGATGCCATAGATGCGTTTGACGACTTCAAACAGGCCAGACACCGCACGGGATTCCGGGAAGTAAGGACGCAGTTGCTCATCACTAATGGTGTAGAGGTGCTGTTTCTGTTTTTCGCCATAGTAGGTCAGATCCCAGGGATTCATGGTCTCCACGCCGTACTCTTTCTTCGCGAAAGCACGCAACTGCGCCAGCTCTTTCTCGCCCTGTGGACGTGCGCGGTCGGCCAGATCGTTCAGGAAATCGATCACCTGAGCAGGGCTTTGCGCCATTTTGGTTGCCAGCGATTTATCCGCGAAGGAGTCGAAACCCAGCAGCTGAGCCAGTTCGTGGCGCAGAGCCAGCTCCTCGGCCATAATCGGGCCGTTATCCCATTTGCCCGCATTAGGGCCTTGATCGGAGGCGCGGGTGGAATAAGCACGGTACATTTCTTCACGCAACGCGGCGTTATCACAGTAGGTCATCACCGGCAGGTAGCTGGGAATATCCAGCGTCAGCAACCAGCCTTCCTGACCTTTGGCTTCAGCCTGCGCTTTCGCTGCGGCCAGTGCGCTCTCCGGCATGCCCGACAATTCGCTTTCGTCAGTGATCAGCTTGCTCCAGCCCATCGTGGCATCCAGCACGTTGTTACTGTAGGCAGAGCCCAGCTCAGACAAACGCGCGGCAATTTCGCCATAGCGCTGCTGCTTGTCTTTTTCCAGACCAATCCCGGACAGCTCAAAGTCACGCAGGGCGTTATCGACGGCTTTCTGCTGCGCCTGATCCAGCGTGCGGTAATGACTGCCTTCCTTTAAATCCCGGTAAGCCTGATAGAGCCCTTCGTGCTGACCAACCCAGGTACTGTACTCAGACAGCAGCGGCAGCGTTTGCTCGTAGGCTTCACGCAGTTCCGGACTATTTTTAACCGAGTTCAGATGGCTGACCGGCGAAAAAATACGGCTCAGGCGATCGTCGGCTTCTGCCAGCGGCTGGACAAGATTGTCCCAGGTGTAAGGTGCGCCGTGCGCTACCACTTTTTCCACCATCGCCCGGCATTCATTTAAAACGTCGGTCACGGCAGGCACCACGTGCTCAGGCTTAATCGCCGAAAACGGGGGAAGCGTGAACGAGGTGAGTAACGGATTAGTCATAGCGCAGTCCTTTAACAATGTGTGGGGCGCGATGAATCGCGCAACGCAATCTTATTAACATGCGGTCTGGAATGCTGAAAATCAATGGTGTAACCGGTCATGAATAGCAGAATAGCGCCAAGCTGGCCTTCCGCCGGCGTTTGGATTAACCATAGCAGAGGATAAAACAGGCTAACACACCGATGGCGCAGAAGGTTTACCCTGTAATCCAGGGCCAGAGGCCCGCTGCCGTGCGCGAAATGCCAGCAATTATTCTTATCTGTCGTTATAATCGGGCCAACTTGATTATTTTTAGCTTCAACCGCGGACATACCCTTTTTTATGTTGAGTTATCGCCACAGTTTTCACGCTGGCAACCATGCCGACGTGCTTAAGCACACCGTACAGAGCCTCATCATCACTGCGTTAAAAGAGAAAGAAAAACCATTTCTCTATCTGGATACGCACGCCGGTGCAGGACGTTATCAACTCAGCGGCGAGCACGCAGAGCGCACGGGTGAATATCTGGAAGGCATCGGACGCATCTGGCAACAACCGGACGCGCCCGCCCTGCTGCAACCCTATTTCGATGCGATTCATGCCCTGAACCGTAACGGCACGCTGCGCTACTATCCTGGCTCTCCGCTAATCGCCCGCCATCTGCTGCGCCCTGAAGATAAGATTCAGCTGACCGAGCTGCATTCCAGCGATTATCCGCTGCTGCGTACCGAGTTCAGCAAAGACAGTCGCGCGCGCGTTGAAAGGGCCGATGGCTATCAGCAGCTAAAAGCGAAGCTGCCACCGCTGTCACGTCGTGGACTGATACTGATTGATCCGCCTTACGAAATGAAAAGTGATTACCAGGCCGTTGTAAAAGGCATTCAGGAAGGTCACAAACGTTTCGGTACCGGTATTTATGCGCTGTGGTACCCGGTCGTCTTGCGTCAGCAAATCAAACATATGCTGCGCGAGCTGGAGGCCACGGGCATCCGTAATATCCTGCAGATTGAGCTGGCCGTGCGCCCCGATAGCGATCAGCGTGGCATGACCGCGTCCGGCATGATTGTCATCAATCCCCCGTGGAAGCTGGCCGATCAGATGAACACGCTGCTGCCGTGGCTGCATCAGAAACTGGTGCCAACCGGCACAGGCCATTTCAGCGTTAACCAAATCGTACCTGAATAATTCCTTTCCCAGCTTAACGTCGCCGCGCACAGCACGGCGGCGTTGAACGTAGGTCATTTTTATGTGGATCATCCTGGCGGGCGCGCTGGCCGCCCTGCAACCGGCGAAACGCCTTTCTCTGTTATTGCTCGCGCTGGCAACGGCGCTGGGCGTTTATCAAAACGTCCTCGACTGGCCCGTTACCTTTGTGTTTGCGGCTGTCGCTGCCCTGGTCGCGTTTCGTATCTACGATCGCCGGAGTCGGCGATGGCAGATCGTCAGCGAAGCCCTTCTGGTGTTGATTGCGCTGGCGCTGATGCTGCACCTTATTCCGGGATTCAATAATCCCCCGCAGGTCGAGGCGGTTAAGGTCGGTGCCCGCAGCGTACCTTTCTCATTTTCCTTTAATTTCGATAAAGCGCTGATTCCTTTTCTGCTGCTGGCCTGTCTGCCGACGCTGTTCAACGCAGAGGCGCATCCGCCGCGCTCGCCGGCCTGGTGGCTCGCGCCTGTCGCCGCCGTGCCGCTGCTGTTGGGCAGCGCCGTGTTGCTGGGCGGCCTTGCCGTCGAAACGCACCTTCCGGACTGGCTGGGGGCGTTTGCGCTGGCCAATCTGTTTTTTGTCTCACTGGCCGAAGAGGCGTTTTTCCGGGGTTATCTCCAGCAGCGCCTGCGCCAGAAATGGGGCGGCGTGATCGCCCTGCTGATAACGGCACTGCTGTTTGGTCTGGCCCATGCATCTGGCGGCGTGCTGCTGATGATCTTTGCCGCGCTGGCCGGACTGATTTATGGTCTGGTCTGGCACTGGAGCGGCCGCCTGTGGCTGGCGACCGCGTTCCATTTTGCACTCAACATGGTCCACCTGCTGTTCTTTACTTACCCTGCGCTGGCGCACTGATCCCTACAGCGTGAAGACCGCCAGGTCGTGCGCCATCTCGGTGTCAGGGAAAATGCGCTGGCATTCTGCCAGCAGGCGCGCCATGTCCCGGGCGAGATAACGCGAACTAAAATGGGTGGCAATCAGGCGCTTTGCTCCGGCCTGCTTTGCCACCGTCGCAGCCTGTAAGGTGGTAGAGTGACCGCGCCCGTTGGCTTTTTCAGCCAGCGCCTCTTCCAGCGTGGTTTCATGCACCATCACATCAACGTCCGCCGCCAGCTGTAGCGCGACGTCAGTGGGCGCAGTATCTCCAAAAATGGCCAGCGTTTTGCCTTTCACTGGCGGCCCAAGATACTCAGCGCCGTTAACGGTACGCCCGTCTTCCAGCGTAATCGTGTCGCCCTGCTTTAACTGCTGATACCAGGGACCGCGCGGTACGCCCTCTGCTTTCAGGCGAGGCGCATCCAGAAAACCGGGTTTGTCATGCTGCTCAATGCGATAGCCAAAGCAGGCAATGGTGTGATTCATCGGCCAGGCGGTCACGCGAAATTCGCCATCATCCAGTACCTCACCCGCGGCGATCTCAACGATCTCCAGCGGGTAATCGGTATACGAGCTGGACAGCGACAGTGCCGTTTCAACGAAAGCTTTCAGCCCTGCTGGACCGTAAACCGTCATTGGCGTGGTTAACCCCGCCATCGAGCGACTGGTAAGCAGGCCCGGCAGCCCAAAAATATGGTCGCCATGAAGATGGGTGATAAAGATTTTATCGAGTTTGCCAGGCTTCAGGTCTGAGCGCATAAACTGGAGTTGCGTGCCCTCACCGCAGTCAAACAGCCAGGTGGCGCCGCTTTTGTCGCGGGTAAACGCGATGGCAGTGACATTGCGTTGCAGACTCGGCGCGCCCCCGCCGGTGCCAAGAAAAGTCAGGTACATGCTATGCTTCCCTGTAAATAATGAAACGATAAGGCCTGTTACAATCATAGGCGCAATTTTTGCGACGCCGTACCCTGCGGCGTTACACTCTCTATCACTTTCCCAGTAACCGGATGAAACTTCCATGACCCGACATTATGACTATCTCGCCATCGGCGGCGGCAGCGGCGGTATCGCTTCAATTAACCGTGCAGCAAGCTATGGCCAGACGTGCGCCCTGATTGAAGCCAAAGCGCTGGGCGGAACCTGTGTCAACGTCGGCTGCGTGCCGAAAAAAGTAATGTGGCACGCCGCACAAATTGCCGAGGCCATTCATCTTTACGGGCCGGATTATGGTTTTGATACCACCGTTAATCGCTTTGACTGGGGCACGCTGGTGAAAAACCGTAGCGCCTATATCGATCGTATTCACCAATCATACGACAATGTTCTGGGGAAAAATAAGGTCGATGTGATCCACGGTTTTGCCCGTTTTATTGATGCCCATACCGTTGAGGTGAATGGCGAAACGATCACCGCCGATCATATTTTGATTGCTACGGGCGGACGCCCGAGTCATCCCGACATTCCCGGCGCGGAATACGGGATTGATTCTGACGGCTTCTTTGAGCTGGATGCCCTGCCAAAACGTACCGCCGTGGTCGGCGCGGGCTATATCGCCGTTGAGCTGGCGGGCGTGGTAAACGCATTAGGTTCAGAAACCCATCTGTTTGTTCGCAAACATGCGCCACTACGCAATTTTGATCCGCTAATTACGGATACGCTGGTTGAGGTGATGAACGCGGAAGGCCCAACGCTGCATACGCAGGCGACGCCAAAAGCGGTAGTAAAAAATGCCGATGGCAGCCTGACGCTGCAGCTGGAAGACGGCAGTGAATACACGGTTGATTGCCTGGTCTGGGCGATTGGACGCGTTCCTGAAACCGACGGCCTGAATATTCAGGCAGCGGGTGTGGCGCTGGACGAGAAAGGCTACATCAAGGTCGATAAATTCCAGAACACCAACGTGCCTGGCGTTTATGCCGTCGGCGATAACACCGGTGCCGTCGAACTGACGCCGGTCGCCGTCGCGGCGGGCCGTCGCCTGTCAGAGCGTTTGTTCAATAACAAACCGGATGAGCATCTGGACTACCGCAATATCCCGACTGTGGTGTTCAGCCATCCCCCCATCGGCACGGTGGGCCTGACAGAGCCGCAGGCGCGCGAACAGTACGGTGATGACCAGGTGAAAGTCTACAAGTCCGCCTTTACCGCGATGTACACCGCCGTCACGCAGCATCGCCAGCCGTGCCGCATGAAACTCGTCTGCGTCGGTCCGGAGGAAAAAATCGTCGGCATTCATGGCATTGGCAGTGGTATGGACGAAATGCTGCAGGGCTTTGCGGTTGCGTTAAAAATGGGCGCGACCAAAAAAGACTTTGATAATACCGTGGCGATTCACCCGACGGCGGCGGAAGAGTTTGTCACCATGCGCTAACCCGTTCCTCTCTGCTGCCGACAGACAGCAGAGAGACCACCGCTCGCTGGCCTTCGCGCCAGTGAGCGATTTATCAGTTGAAATAGGTCTCCCGCAGCGGCGTCAACGCCGCACCGAGTGCCGAGCTGTCGCCCTCAATAGTGCTCAGCAGAATATCCGGATACTCCGCCGAAATATTCCAGCGTTTGCCCGAACTGACCCGGGGCATGGCTAAAAACATTTCGCCCAGCTTACGGGGCAATTCGCCGCCTAAAATAATGGCACCGGGATCGATAACGGCATTCAGGGCATCCATGGCCCGATGTAAATTGGGCGTGACTTCGTTGACCCATTGCCGGGCAATGGGCCAGTCCGGATCGAATTTATTATTCAGATCGCGAATGTTGTGAATTTCAATACCGCCGTTGCGCAGTCGATCAATTAAGATCCCCAGCGCAGGACGCAGTTTGCCCTCTTCCGGCGAAAAAATCCGGCTGATCTCGCCCGCATTGCCAAAAGCGCCCTGAAACGGTTTGCCGTTAATGACAATGCCGCCACCAAAGCCGTAATTAAAAGAGAGGTAGCCGAAGGTCTCGTAGTGCAGGCCCGCGCCCAAAAAAGCTTCTGCATGCGCGGCCGTCGTGGCGTTATTTTCAATCCAGACGGGCCGGTCAAACAGCGTCATAATTTCACGGCGCAGATCAATGCCCATCCAGTTTTTCAGCGGTTCTGGCGGATTAAAATATTTCCGGGCGTCATACAGAAAGCCCGCCATGCTGTATCCGACGCCACACACTTTTTCTGACGAAATACCAATATGTTTTAAGGTATCCAGATAATGGCGTTTGAGATCCAGCAGCGTTCGGGCAGGATTGCCGGGCAGCGTGTCCAGCACGCAGTATTCGATAATATCGCCGCGGAAATTAATCAGGCTTGCCGCCACGCTGTCAGAGTTAATGGAAATACCGTAACTGTAACGTGCGTCCGGATTCAGGGATAACGACGGGCTGGGCTTACCCCTTCCCTGTGAGGGCGATTCCCCCAGGCTGAGAAAACCGTTTTCGGTCAGTGTATCAACAATACGGTGAACCGATGACTGATTCAGAATCGTTTGTGAAACCAGCGAGGAGCGGGAAATGCCGTGATTGCGGCGAACAAGCTCAAGAATAAGTTTTTCACTGCGATTAAGTTCGACTTCATCACGACCTGAATATCCATGAACCACCACGTTATCCTCACCGTTTTAATGACAGGTTCTGTTACACCCTAGCACGCTTTTATGCATTCCGAATAGTCATGCGCCTGACCTTTACGTGCTGTGTGAACATGCTGATTCAGGACGATATTCCTAAAAAAAATCGCATCACAAAATCATCATAATACTGACACAAAACAGGCCGACACTCTAATTTCATGCGTAAAGCATTATATTAAATCAGCGTTTCCCGTTGCTGAGTCATTGTGCAGCACAAGGTAAACGAACGAGCTCAGGACCTTTCACAAAATGAACGGATTAAGAATGGATACGCGCGTAAAGGTGATTGAACGTATTGCTCAAGAGGCATCACAGCTGGCGCTGGATTATTTCAGGCAGCTCAGTGAATTAGAAATCTGCGAAAAAAGGCCCCAGGATGTGTTCAGTGAAGCAGATCAGGAGGTTGAGAAGCTGATTCGTCAACGTCTGGCGCAATATTTCCCCAATGAACGCGTCATTGGCGAAGAGCAAGGCGGCGAACTCAGTGACCGTTACTGGTCGGTCGATCCGATTGATGGCACCAGTAACTTTCTCCGTGGCTCGTCGTTATGGGGCATTTCTGTCGGTTATGTCATCGACGGCGAACCGGTCATCGGGGTGATTGTTCATCCGGTGTTAAACATCATGCTGAGCGGGGGCAAGGAGGCCGGCATTTATTTTAACGGCCAGCCTTTTACGCGACCCGAAATCGCCCAGGGACTCAAAACCGTTGCCATTGGCGACAGTCCTTCATGGGACTTCACCCACCAGCTCTGCATTGAAAAAGCGTACCGGGATACTGGCTGGAATGTGGTGCGCTACCGCTGTGCCACCATCGGTTTAAGCTTTAGTGTGCTGGGCTATGTCGATGGCTATCAGGAGTGCTTCAGCAGTATGTGGGATGTTTCCGCGGGCTATGCCCTATGCAAAGCCGCAGGGCTTGATGCTCATCTGGCCGGGAGCCAGGAAAAAAGTTCAACACATGTGAGTGTTGGCACCGCGGCACTCAATCGCCTTTCCGCCCAGTTTATTCCGCACCCCCGCTTTACCCCCGCCTGAATATCCGTCAGTCCGCGCTCTCTTCCTGCCGTCTTTTCAGGACAGCGTTTCGGCGCTGTCCTCCCCGCTTTTTTCTTCATATGACCGACAAACGTTCTGCCTTCAATATTATTCACTATGCATGATAATAGTTAGCAGAGTAAATGTACGAAATCAAATCACCTCAGTATTATCATGTTAAATATGGGTTTTATAAAATTAATAAATTCTTAACCTGCCTGAAATTGCCTAATTTCGCCGCATCAAATTATTATGCGCATCGCATTAATTAAGATGCACACATTTCTTCAATGACGGGGCAGCCATACGTGAATACGCTTGAAATCAATAATGCCATGCTCAGATTCGACGACTTTGTCGCGCTGGACGGCATTTCACTGAAGGCCGAAAAAGGACAGTTCGTTTCCCTGCTGGGTCCGTCTGGATGTGGCAAAACCACGCTGCTCAAAGTGATTGCGGGCTTTTACAGCCTGGACAGCGGGGAAGTCCTGATTCACCAGCAGGACATGCATCAGGTTAAACCTGAGCACCGCGATACGGCCATGTGCTTTCAGTCCTATGCGCTGTTCCCTCACCTGTCTGTGGCCGAAAACATTGGGTTTGGGCTGAAGCAGAGGAAAATGGCCAAAGCGGAGAGACAGGATCGCGTCACGCAAACCGCCGCTCAGGTCTCGTTAAACGCCCACTTACCGAAGCTGCCTGCGCAGTTATCGGGCGGTCAGCAGCAGCGTGTCGCGCTGGCCAGAGCGCTGGCTGTGCGGCCCGAAATCGTGTTGTTCGACGAACCGCTGTCGAATCTCGACGCCACATTACGCGACAGAGTCCGCCTCGAAATCCGCCAGCTGCAGCGTTCACACGGGTTTACCGCTATCTATGTGACCCATGACCGTGCAGAAGCCCTGTCCATGTCTGACGTCGTCGTGGTTATGAACGCCGGACGCATTGAGCAAACCGGCACCCCTGAAGATATTTATTACTCGCCGGTTAACCGGTTTGTTGCGGGCTTTGTTGGCCAGGCGAATGTGATGAAAGCGCATGTCATCGACGGTGACAGTCACACCGGAATGTATCGTGTTTCCTGCGTGCTGGGTGAAATGAACATTCACAGTCCTGTTCCGCCCCTTTCCGACAAGGTATACACCTTCTGGCGTCCGGAAGATGCTCTGCTGAGCGAACAGGAAACCGGTATGAATACCCGTGCTTTCGAAATAGGTGCCGTGAGCTTTCTGGGCAACCTGTCCGAGCTACAGGTTTACCCAAAGGACCATGAAGAGCCGGAATACCAGTGGCATATTCAGTTAGTCGGTAAAAATCACATTCGGGAAGGAGATAGCGTTAATTTTTCCATCGCGCCTGACAGGATTCGCTTTTTGCAGGAAAGCTGGTCATGAAAGTGCACAACCGAAACATAGTCGCCTGGTTACTGGTGCTGCCTGCGGTCGCTCCCGTCGTGCTCACCCTGATTCTGATCGTCGTTATGGCCATCGCGCAATCTGTCGGACTGTTCAACTTTGGCGCGCCTGCGCATTTTACGCTGCAGTACTGGGAAACCATCCTGAACGACAGTCAGCTGTGGCGCGCCACCGGCTATTCCCTGAAAATTGGCGTGGTGAGTGCCGTCCTGTCTGTGGCGTTGGCCCTGCCGCTGGCGCTGTGGCTGAGAAAGCCCTTTCCCGGCTCTGTGCTGATGAGCGGCTTACTGAAAGCCCCGTTGATGGTACACGGGCTGGTCGCCGCCCTGCTGTTCATCAATCTGATTTCCTGGCAAGGCTTTATTAACCTCGGCCTGCTCAAACTGGGCATCATCTCGCAACCCATCCGTATGCAGAATGATCGCTGGGGCATTGGTGTCATTATCCTGCAGGTCTGGAAACAGCTTCCCTATGCCCTGTTGATCATCACCGGCAGCCTGCGCGCTATCGGGGACGAAATCGTTGATGCGGCCCGCGATCTGGGCGCAGGCAAAACCGCCCGCCTTTTACAGATCATTCTGCCCTTATCCATCAAAGCCGTTCAGGTCTCGCTGATCCTGATCTTCATTGGCGCATTGGGCGACTTTTCATTCCAGGTCGTGGCTGGCCCCACCAGCGTTTTCTCCCTGTCGCAATACATGCTGCGCTTTCCGGAAATCAGCGCCCAGGGCTGGAACCTTGCGGCCGTGGTGGCGGTGATATTAATGCTGGCGGCGTTTGTCGGTGCGGTGGTGCTGGCCGGTTTGGCGAAGTGGCTGCAAAAAGTGGGAGAACATAAATGATGAGAGCCAGAAAAAGCATGTCGCCCCTGCGTATCATGATGATGATCCTGATTACCGCACTGTTCATGTTGTGGCTGGTGATCCCCTTTATTCTGACCGTGCTGTGGTCCCTGGTGGATAAAACACATCCCTGGGCCTGGCCGGATGCCCTGCCGCCCGTGCTTTCCCTGGGCCGCTGGGTCGAAGTCTGGACGACCACGGCCCTGCCGCAGGCGCTGAAGAACAGCTATTTACTGGCGGCAACCGTCTCTGTGCTCACGTTGCTACTGGCCCTGCCAGCGGCCTGGGCGTTTGGCCGGATGTCGTTTACGGGTAAATCCCTGCTACAGAATGCGATTTTGCTTCCGCTCATTGTGCCCGGCTTTGTGATTGCGCTGTTTTTTTCCATGCTGTTGAACGTGGTGGGCATCCACAGTCGGTTTGTCGGCATTTTACTGGGACATACCATCATCTTAATGCCCTATGCCGTGAGGATTCTGACCCTTTCCTTTTCTCAAATACGTCAGGACACCCTGGATGCCGCCCGCGATATGGGCGCGTCTGTAGTAAATCGTTTTTTAGTTGCCTGCCTGCCAACTATCAGACCCGGCATATTTGCGGCCTTAATTATTGTCTTTACGTTATCCATCGAAGAGTTCGCCATTAGCTTTATTGTCGGCTCGCCGGATTTTATTACCGTACCGACCATTCTTTATTCTTATCTGGGTTACAACTTTATCAGACCTAATGCCGCTGTTATTTCTTTAATGCTGGTCGTGCCGAATGTCATTTTAATGCTGATAGCTGAAAAATTACTGACAAAGAATCCCGTCGCCGCTTTTGCTGGAAAAGGCTGACGGTTATTAACTCGCTTAACTGGGGAAAATCATGTTCAGACGATCTGCCACCTTATTATTACTTGCGTGGGCTTTTTGTACTCAGGCTCAGGATATTACACAAATGGACTGGCAACATATTGTTGACGAGGCTAAAAAAGAAGGGAAATTAACCTGGTACCAATGGTATTACCAGGATCGTCTTAAAGAGCAGGTCAGCCTGTTTGAAAAACAGTACGGTATTGCTGTTACGATCTCTGAAGGTCCGCTGCAAGGCAATATTAATAAACTCATGGCTGACCGGGGACGGGAAACAGGCGATATTGATGTGTTTTCGATTGGCGGAGGCGCATTCGGTACGGTATCGCCTCAGCAAACGTTTTTTGGCCCGATTAATACGCTGCTGCCGGAAGGCAAAACCCTGAACTACACCATTGAGGGTACGGACAGTAAAGGTTATGGCGTGGCATTTTGGGGCAATCAGACGGGCCTGGCCTACGATTCGCGCCGCATGAAAGAAAGCGAGTTGCCCCGTACCCTGCCGCAGCTCACCACCTTCCTGCAGACTCATCCTCAGGAGTTTGGCTTTAACGTGGAAAACGGCGGTTCCGGTCCGGCGTTTATTGAATCTGTCACGCGTACGCTGGTGCCTGGCTTTGATTTCACTAAAGGCGATGCGGATGTAAAAAGCCTGACGGCCTTACAACCGGCCTGGAACTGGTTCAAACAACTGCGTCCTGATTACATCATTACCGCCTCTAACGCCGACAGCGTAACGCGACTGGTGAGCGGTGAGTTTCTGCTGGTCCCCGCCTGGGAAGACTATCTGGTGGGCTTAGAAAACCACGGCGAAGTCCCCAAAACCATCCGACTCTACATCCCCGATTTTGGCATGCCCGGCGGCGGAAATATGGTGGCGATTCCCAAGAATGCGCCACACAAAGCGGCAGCATTGCTGTTTATCCACTGGCTGACGCTGCCCACGACACAAAGGCTGTTTCAACAGGTTTATGGCATTACGCCACAAAATAAAGAAGTGAATCGCGATGCTGGTCTGATCAACAGCAAAGAACGTGTTCATGGCACCCAGTTCATGCCTAAACCGCTGGGCGACGAAGTCAGAACCGAATTTTCTAACCAGGTCTTACTTAAGTAAGCCTGTGCTAACCCGACAACAGAAGGTAACGCTGAGCATGCCGACAAAAAAACACCCTGTACGCGTAGTGAATTCCCGCCTGATTGCACATCGTGGTGCGCCTCTGCTGGCACCAGAAAATACACTGCCTTCTTTTCAGGCGGCCGTTGAGCATGGCGCGACGTGGATAGAGGTGGATGTCAAACTGACCAAAGACAGGCACCCGGTCATCATTCACGATGACGCGGTGGATCGGACAACAAATGGCACCGGCTATGTCGCCAATTTAACCCTGGACCAAATCCGGTCGCTGGATGCGGGCGTCTGTTATGGCCACCTGTTCAAAGGCGTTAAAGTCCCTACACTGGCAGAAACCGTGGGATTTGTGCTGGATAAAGGTATTGGCCTTCAGCTGGAGATCAAACCAACGTCAGGTCAGGAAATTGAAACTGCGGAAATTGCCATTACGCAGCTGAAATCGCTGTGGCCTGCGGATGAAAAGAAGCTCTTTATCAGCAGCTTTTCTGAGCTCTCGCTGAAGGTTGCGGAAAGGATCATGCCTGACGTCCCGCGTGGACTGGCCGTGTGCGTTCCTCCCAGCGATCCTGTGGCATTACTGGCCAGAACCGGCTGTCAGATCCTGCACTTCCTGGCGGACTTTGCGACGGATGACGACCTGAAACGCCTGGCCGATTCCGGTATTGAATTTGCGATTGCCACAATTAATGACCCTGCTGTCGCCCGTAAATATTTACACAGTGGCGCGCAAACGATATTGAGCGATATACCTGATTTAGCCATTTAATAATAAATACATTATCAAGGCGTTATGCGCCCTGATAATCAACACCAGGGAAAACCATAAAAATACGGCCACATGATGTAGCCACGTAACGCTTTTAATTATTTCGTCATAACGAAACTGACATTTTTGAACAATGCCGCCTTGTGCGGAAATAAACCTCATGCTTCACCAACATTAAAGGGTAGATGATATGCAACGTAAAATAAAAATATGCGCGCCGCATGCACTGTGTTTGCTGATCTCATTTTCTGCATGCTCCGCTGAAATTTATAATAAAAACGGTAATAAACTTGATCTGTACGGTAAAGTCGATGCGCGTCATGTCTTTTCGGACAATACCGCCGAAGATGGTGATAACTCTTATGCGCGCCTGGGTTTTAAAGGTGAAACCCAAATTAACGATCAGCTGACAGGCTATGGTCAATGGGAATATAACTTCCAGCTGAACCACAGCGAAGGCGGCACTGACGCACAAACCGGGAATGCGACGCGTCTGGGTTTTGCAGGTCTGAAACTGGCTGACTTTGGCTCATTCGATTACGGCCGCAGCTTTGGCGTGCTGTATACCGCATCGGCTTACACCGATATGGCACCGATTTACGGTTCCGGCACCATGACCACCAACGACAACTTCCTGTCAAAACGCTCAACCGGCCTGGCCACCTGGCACTCGCCAGACTGGAACGGCCTGAAGGTCATTCTTCAGTATCAGGGGAAAAACGACCGCTCAACCGCTAAGCTGGCAAACGGCGACGGCTACGGTGCCGGTGTGACCTACAGCATTACCGATGGTTTGAGCATTGCTGCGGCCGGTATGAAAGCCAATCGTACGCTGACACAGCAAGCTGACGGTCAGGGTGACGATGCGACGGCATGGGTGACCTCGGCCAAATACGATGCGAACCAAATCTACCTTGCCGCGATGTACGGTGAGGCCAACGATGTGACCCCGTACGGCCAGCTGTCGCAGATTGCTGATAAGACGCATAACTTCGAAGCCATTGCGCAATATCAGTTCCTCAACGGCTTACGCCCTTCCATTGGTTTTGTCACGCAGCGTGGGGAAAACCTGCAAGGCGCAGGCAACTTTGCCGGTGGAAGCCAGACCATGCAGAAATATATTGCGGTGGGCACCTATTACTACTTCAACAAGAACATGCTGACCTATGTGGATTACCGCATTAACCTGTTGAAAGATAATGACTTTACTCGTGCTACCGGTATCACTACGAAAGACAGCGTCGGGATGGGCCTGACCTATCAGTTTTAATCGCAGTGACCGTGCTTTATCACATGCTTTGCCCTGTGTCGCTTCAATCCTGAGAATCGCTGTTTTAGCGAGGCCGGCAACTGCCGGCTTTTTTTATGACCGGCGTCGCCAGGATAACTAAAGGACAGTGGCAGACCGATGCGTCAACGGTGAGGGGTTCTGATCAAGGTTTTCCAGCCATTTCACATAGGCCTGATCCCACAGCGCAGCCGGCGTGCCCGCTTTACCCAGGCCAAAACCATGCCCGCCGCTGGAAAGCTGAATCAACTGAACCGGCACGCGATTGCGGCGACAGGTATCGCGCATTAACTGCGTGTTAAAGGGTTTCGAAGTGTGGTCGTCACCGGCCTGCGCCAGGAAGGTGGGCGGATAAGCGTGCGTGACATAATTTTGCACAGACCAACTGGCTTCTTCCTGTGGGCTGGCATCATTACCGACCATCATCAGATGTGTATTGGTATGTTGATAAGGGGCTTCCAGGGTAATGACCGGATAAATCAGCCCGACACTGTCCGCTTTGGGGATTTCCTGATCCACTCTGTCAATGGGGGGATAGGACTGAAAGTCCGGACGCGCCGCCGCCATCCCCAGCAAATGCCCACCGGCCGAAAATCCTAATACATGCACTTTTCGTTCGAATGAGCGAAGCAGACGCAGCGCGCGCTGGGCATCCTGTAAAGGCGCCAGATTTCCGGCCTGCCACTTTTCACGCGGCAAACGGTAGCTGAGAACATAGGCGGTATAGCCGTTGGCATTTAACCAGTGTGCAACGGGCCAGGCTTCACGTCCCATACCGATCCAGCGGTAGCCGCCGCCTGCCGCGATGAGCACCGCTTCACCGTTGGGGTTTTCAGGTCTGAAACGCTGAATCGCCGGGCTGACGATATTCGACCAGGAGCCCCATGCATCAACACGTAATTTTCCGCCAGGGCCGCCACCGCCGGGCGGTTCGTCCGGCCAGAGGGGAATAATATCATCGCGGGCAAACAGTTTGCTGGTAGCCAGTGAAAGCGCAAGCGCTCCTGTGCCGAAAATAAAGCGTCGACGCGTAATCATGATGCCTGTTAAATCTATGCCAGAAAGGTCAGACGGCCCTGTCGGTCCGCTGCGTTTTTATTATGTATCGCACGTTTGGTGAAGACGCTGGCGATTATGTACGCAATCGGGCATGAAAATCCATTAAAAAACGCGCCATTTTAGCGCGTTTATTGACGATTTAACTGCGGTTAATCTTCCTGCTGGAACTGCGTCATCACCGTTTGCTCACACTGCTGCGTATTTTTACGCAGTTTAGCGCGCTCTTCGTCACCCAGTTGCAGCCATGCGCTGGCGACTTCATTCGCCAGTTCCTCGTCAAATTCAGGTTTATTGAAGGCGGAAGAGGACTGCGATCCTGCGACGCTGGATTTCATTTTTTCGACATACTGATCGGCTGTCGATACGCTTTTTTCACTGCTCACGATGTGACACAGCTGGCTGGCGTAAGCACTTTGTTCCGTGTCGTCTGCCGCCAGCGCACTGCCAGAGGCCAGTACGCTCAGCAACAGTATCTGAGATATCTTCATCGTCTTCTCCTGTTATCAGTTAACCCACTTTCATGACTGGCGCTGCTTTGCATCCAGTCGGGCCTGGCGCCAGTTTAGCAGCGGCGTTACCGACACGCCGTGCACCACGATGCTGCATACCACCAGCGTCAGCGCCATATCAACCATCATCGTTGCCTGCGAGCCGCCCATACCATGGACCCAGGCAAACGCAATATAATTAAGACTACCTATACCGCGAATCCCCAGCCAGCCGATGAGCAAACGGTGAGGAAGCGATACGCCGCAGCGCAGCGTGACCAGCCATACGGCGAGTGGCCGGACGACCACAAACAGCAACAGGCCGAGCATCACGCCCTGCATGTTCCAGTGATGGGCCAGCGTCACGCCGAGGACCACCATCATTGTGGCCGCCAGTAAACGCTCAATAGTATCGCCAAAAGACAGCGCGTCGCCTACCACTAAACCGACCGATTTCACCATACCGCTACCGTGTTGCTGTAAACGCTGGTTGGGATTGACCAGTGCTTCCGCAGGCAGCACCCGATCGTCATCCGGCATATCATCAGGCTGATAACGTTTGAACACACCCAGTTCAGCCCGACGTAATCCCAGGCCTGCCGCAAAGGTAGCCAGAAAGCCCGACGCGCCCAGCGATTCAGCAAGGGCATAGCTCAACGCAATGAGCGCCAGCGCCAGAAAGTCATTGGGTGCGACATCACCATGCGCATGACGAAGCCGTGCGGCCAGCAGGCCGACTAACCGCCCCAGACCAAACCCCAGCAGAATGCCGCCGCCAATGGCCCACACCACATCAATGGCTGCCCAGCGTGCCAGCATGCCCGTGCCCAGACTTTCACCGTTAAACAGCAACAGGGCCAGAATGAGTAACGGCAGCGCCGAACCATCATTCATGCCCGCCTCACTCGATATCGCAACGCGCAGGGCATCATCGTCCTGCGCATCGCTGACGGAAATCAGGCTGGCCAGCACAGGATCGGTGGGCGCAACAATGGCACCAAAGGCCAGCGCAATCGGCCACGACAGCCCCACCAGCCAGTGAGACAGCAGCGTCATTGCGGCGACCGTCAACAACATGGCCGGAAACGCCAGCAGGCTGCCCGCGCGCCATTGCCTGGCTTTCAGCGGCAGACGCAGCTTGAGCCCGGTGATGAACAGCGACGCGGCCATCGTTATCTCGGTAATATGCGCGACCAGTTCAGCGTGGCGGAGGATATCGATTTCAATCACATCAAATCCCCACGGCCCACAGGCGATCCCGGTTAATAAAAAAAGACCAAAAGAGGTCACGGGGCCGCGGTGGATCCACCCTGATGCCAGCGACATTAATAACAGCAGACAGCCCGTCGCAGCTGTCCAGGCAATGAAGTTCATAACGCACCGTTTTAATTGAGTTTATGACTAAGCCTGGCACATTTGCTGGCGGGCGGAAGAATCAGTCCCTGAGGTGACGACTGGCGAGGCGGATCAACAGGCTGACAGCGGCGGCAACGGTGGATAACACGACAACGCCATTCCAGCCCCAGTTCGCCAACGCCAGGCTACCCAGTGCCGCCCCGCTGGCCATACCGATAAACACCACGGTAAACAGCAGGGCATTTAGCCGGCTACGCGCCTCGGGAACCAGACCGTAAATCAATGTCTGATGGGCCACCAGGGTCGCCTGCACGCCTAAGTCAAAACCTATTGTGCTGATAATAATGACGGCCAGTTGAGCTGACAGCGGCAGGAAAGGCAGTAAAAACATCAGCGCGAAAGAGAGCGTCACCAGACCGGCACCAAACTGGGTGACGCGCGCCGGGCCAATACGATCCGCCACGTTCCCGGCCAGCGGCGCCGCCAGCGCGCCTGCCGCCCCTGCCAGGCCAAAAGCACCGGCAATGGCACTGTCAAAATGGAAGCGGTCGCTAAGCATGATCGCCAGCGTTGACCAGAATGCACTAAAACTCACGGAGAGCAGTCCCTGTGCCAGCGCCGCACGCCGCAGGGTTTGATGCGCACGCCATAAGTGCACCAGTGACATCAGCAGGCGGGGATAGCTTACCGACGTACCCGGCGCAAAGCGTGGCAGTACGCGCCACAGCGTCAGGCTGATCAGCAACACGGCCACAGCCGCAATCATGTACATGGTGCGCCAGCCAAAATACTCCGCCACCACACCGCTAACGACACGGGATAATAAAATGCCGACCAGTAAACCCGTCATCACCGTGCCAACCGTTTTACCCCGGCTGGCCACCGGGGCGAGCGCGGCCGACGCCGGAACAATGTCCTGTGCCACGGTCGCCGTCAGGCCGGTGATAAAACTGGCGATAAGCAGTGCGCTGATGCCGCCGGAAAAGCCACACAGCAGAAGCGCCATGACTAGCAGTAACCCTTTGATCAAAATAATGGTGCGACGATCGTGGCGATCGCCGAGCGGGGCCAGCAGCAGGATCCCCAGCGCATAACCCGCCTGGGTTAACATGGGCACCATACCGACGCTGCCAACGCTTATCTGGAACTGCTTGCTGATGATGTCGAGCATGGGCTGACTGTAGTAAATCGATGCCACGCTCAGACCCGCACCGGTTGCTAACGTAAAAACAAGGGGCGCAGGCAGGCGCTCAGTTGAATGCCGGTTCAGGTTGTGTACCACTGTCATAGTGAAATCCTCGAAAAAAGCGTGTGGCAAGTAAAGCCTGTTTTTGGCATACGCGGTAGACTGATAAAAAACAAAACGGTTATACGTGGGGCGCATGATCAATTTCAGCAATAACGATCGTATCGCATTGATGCATACCTTTATTCGCATTGTCGAAAGCGGCAGTTTGTCTGCCGCCGCAGTGCAACTTGGCACAACGCAGCCCACTATCAGCCGTCGGTTGCAGGCGCTTGAGCACGGGCTCGGCGTGAAGCTGATACTGCGCACGACGCACGCGCTCAAGCTCACCGATGATGGCGAACGCTGTTATGCACAGGCACGGCAACTGCTCGCCACCTGGCATGCGCTGGAAGACGATTTAACCGGCGCAGGTAGCGATCCCGTCGGGACACTGCGGGTACGCGCGCCGCATGCATTTGGTCAGGATCAACTGGTCGCCCCGCTGGTGGACTTTATGCGCCGCTATCCCCGTTTACGCATTGAGTGGATGCTTAACGACAGAACACCCGATTTTGTGGCCGAGAACGTTGACTGCGCCATTCAGGTCGGCGCGCCTACCGATCCTTCGGTCGTGGCGGTGCTGCTGGCCGAAGTGCCGCGCATTGTTGTCGCGGCCCCTGAGCTGCTCCGGCAGCATGCACCGATCACCCGGGTCGAACAGCTGGGCGCGTTGCCCTGGCTCGCGTTAACCAGCTTCTACCGTAACGAAATCGCGTTACAGCATCAGGACAAAGGTGAACCGGTGAATCTGCCGATCGCCCCTGTTTTAAGCAGCGACAGCCTCTATGCGGTACGCAAAGCCGCGCTGGCGGGCCTGGGGGCCGCCATCGTCTCGTCGTGGGTGATACAAGAGGATTTAGCAGAGGGCAGGCTGGTCCAGCTCATGCCGGAATGGCAGGCTCCGGCGTTACCGGTATGGCTGACCTATCCCTGGGCGAGCTATTATCCTGCCCGGCTGACTGCGTTTTTTGCCATGATCAAGGCGGTGTTGCCTCATCTGGCGGGGGCACGGCCGGCGTCAGGCTGACGCCGGCATCTCGCGGGAAAAGCGACGTCAGTCGCCGGCGCGGATAACGCGTGCCGTCGGTTACACGTTTTTCTTCTCTGCCCGCGACATGCTGTCCAGCCAGCCCATCACAAAGGCCGACAAAACGAAGGTCAGATGGATGATCACGTACCACATCAGCTTATCATTTTCGACATTGCGCGCGTCCATAAACACCCGCAGCAGGTGGATGGAGGAGATAGCCACAATCGACGCCGCCACTTTGTTTTTCAGCGAGCCGGAATCCATCTTACCCAGCCAGCTCAGCTTCTCTTTGCCCTCATCAATATCGAGTTTGGAGACAAAGTTTTCATAGCCAGACAGCATCACCATCACGAGCAACCCGCCGACCAGCGTCATGTCCACCAGTGACAGCAACAGCAGGATCAGATCGTTTTCTGCAATGCTAAAAATGTTGGGCAACAGGTGAACAATTTCCTGGAAAAATTTGATGGTCAGTGCCAGTAATCCCAGCGAAAGTCCAATGTAAACGGGAGCCAACAGCCAGCGCGATGCATACATCAGGTTTTCGGTAAAACGTTCCATAATTTCCCAGTCATAAGCAGTAAAGTCGCGCATTATAACCGATCATCTGTGAAGTTATTTCAGCCCTTCAGGAGAAATTTCAGGTGCGGGCGGCAAGGGTAAAGAAAGGCGGAAACAGGCCCCACCTTCCGGGCGATTTTCCGCCCAGATCTGACCGCCGTGACTCTCAATGATGGTTTTACAAATGGCCAGTCCCAGTCCGACGCCTGGCACGGCCGACTCTTTGTCGCCACGCGAAAACTTATCAAAAATACGGGTCATGTCCTGTTCCGCGATGCCCGGACCGCCATCCCAGACGGCAATTTCCAGGCGGGCATGATCACACCAGGCGCGGATCCCGCGCGGCGCGCAGTTACCGGCGTATTTGAGGCTGTTTTCGATCAGGTTGGTAAACACCCGCTCCAGCAAGGTGCTGTCTCCCTTAATCAGGACGATATCCGCAGGCAGATCGAGTTCGACCGCCTTTCCTTTCAGCGACGGTGCCATGCTACTGAGCGCCCCGCCGATCACCTCTTCGAGAGCCAGCCACTCTTCCCGTAAATTCAGACCGCCGGACTGAATACGCGCCATATCCAGCATATTGCTGACCAGACGAATCGTGCTCAGGGTCTGTTCGCGAATCTGGCTGGCCTGGGGCACATATTTTGAATTATCACTGGCCAGGTCGAGCATCAGCATTTCCGCCTGACCAAACAGCACGGTTAAGGGCGTGCGTAAATCGTGAGACAGCGCCGACAACAGGGCATTGCGTAACTGTTCACGCTCGGCGGCCAGCCGCGAAGCCGCTTCACTCTGCGACAGCGCCAGACGTTCCAGCGCGTTCGCAATCAGGACGGTGAAGGTTTCTAACAGCCGCTGCTGTTCGGGAATCATCAACTGGCGCACGTTTTCTGGCTCGACGACCAGCAGTCCGCGACAGGATTCTCCTACCTTCAGCGGCAGAATCTGGTAGGGCACGGCCGGTAACGTGTCTGTGCCTGCGCCGGCTGGCTGGCCTTTGCTGTAGCTCCATTTGGCGATAGCCCAGTCCGGTTCATTTCCCGGCAGCGCGTTGCCCAGGGTTTGCAGCTCGCCCTGCTCATCCGGCAGCAGCAGCAGGGATCGGGCCTGCAATGTGGCGTCGAGCACGCGCTGACTGGTGGCCGCGATATCCTCGGGTGTCAGACCGCTGCCCAACGATTTAGCCATTTCATACAGTTGCCGGGTGCGCTGTTCGCGATAACGCGCGACGCGCGCCTGGTAGCGCACGCCCGCCGTCAGGTTACCCACGATCACGCCGACCGCCAGCATTACGCCAAAGGTCACCAGGTACTGTAAATCGGAGACGGCAATCGTGCCTTTCGGTGCCACAAAAAACAGATCAAAGGCAATGATGTTGATGACTGTGGCGATCACGGATGGCCATCGGCCATAACGCAGGGCCACGATCACCACCGCCAGCAGGTAGATCATCACGCAGTTGGCCGGATCAAAGCTGATCAGCACCGATTGTCCGGCGGCGGTGACCAGAATACACAGCACCAGCGCCATCATGACGCCGCGCAACTGCATGCGCCATTTGTCGCTGTTAACCCGTTCGCTGGCTAAGGGATGCGGCGCATCCTGCATGGGCTCATTGAGTGCCACTACCAGCAAATCCAGATCCGGGCCCAGTTGCCCCAGCCGCTCAGCAAAACTGTCGCGTCGCCAGCGTCGCACGGGACGCCGTCCGGTCACAATCTTGCCCAGATCGTGTTCCCGCGCGTAGCGTAGCACCGCCTGAGCGTCGTCGGGATCGGAGAGCGTTGCCGTTTCCGCGCCCATCTCCTGCGCCAGTTTGAGCGTCCGCAAAATGGCGCGGCGACGGGCCTCCGGTAAGCGGTTGAGGCGCGGCGTTTCAACATAGACAGCATGCCATTCGCTGCCGAGCCGGGCGGCCAGCCGTGCCGCCGTACGAACCAGTTTCTCGCTGCCCGTATCGTCTCCGATACAGAGCAAAATCGCGTCGCGCGTGTGCCAGACCTTGTCCCGTCCCTGGCTGTCGCGCCAGGCGCGCATCTGGTCGTCTACCCGATCGGCCGTGCGGCGCAGTGCCAGCTCACGAAGCGCAAACAGGTTGCCTTTGCGGAAGAAATTTTCGATGGCCCGCTCGGCGCGATCGCCAATGTAGACCTTGCCCTCTTTCAGACGTTGCCGGAGATCGTCAGGCGGCAGATCCACCAGCACCACTTCATCGGCGCTGTCAAAAAACGGGTCTGGTAAGGTTTCACGCACCTGAATGCCGGTAACGCCGCCGACCACATCATTCAGGCTTTCCAGGTGCTGAACGTTCACTGTGGTCAGCACATCGATGCCCGCATCCAGCAGTTCTTCAATATCCTGCCAGCGTTTGGGATGTCGCGAGCCTTTCACGTTGGTATGAGCCAGTTCATCCATCAGGATGACCGCCGGATGACGTGCCAGCGCGGCATCCAGATCGAATTCAGCATGGCGGGATCGGCCGGTAGCGCGACGCGGCAGCACCACCAGTCCGTTAAGAAGCTGGGCCGTTTCCGGCCGCTCGTGGGTTTCCACCACGCCGACCAGCACGTCGAGTCCCTGGGCACGGAGCCGCTGCGCCTCCTGCAGCATGGCGTAGGTTTTCCCTACCCCCGCACAGGCACCAAAATAGATCTTGAGCTTACCGCGATGGCTGTCACTGTTGGCCTGTAACAGCGCATCCGGATCGGGGCGCAGCGGTTCGTGATTCATAGCGTCCTTTTACTTATTTAAGATCGTTCAGCGCCAGATTGAGTTGCAGCACATTCACCGTGGGTTCGCCGATAAATGGGAGCAGCGGACGTTGGGTCAGGCTGTCCACCAGCGCATCCACTTTCGCCAGCGGCAACTGACGGGCCGCCGCCACGCGCGGTGCCTGCCACAGCGCTGCCTGTGGCGAAATCTCTGGATCAAGCCCACTGGCTGAACTGGTCACCAGATCCACCGGCACCGGCCCATTGGCCTGCGGATTGGCTGCACGTAACGCGGCAACGCGTTCAGCCACCGCTTTGTCGAGTGCCGGATTACTCGCGGCCAGGTTACTGCCACTGGATGCCAGGGGATTATACGGTTTGTCGCCGGTGGCAGAAGGACGGCCCCAAAACTCGCCAGGCTGGCTAAAAGCCTGCCCAATCAGTGCAGAGCCCCGTTCTTCACCTTCTACCTTTAACAGCGATCCGTTAGCCTGCCAGGGAAACAGCCACTGCGCCAACCCGGTCGTGAGCAAAGGATAAACTACGCCACATACAACCGTTAGCAGCAGCAGCAGAAAAATTGCCGGACGTAACTGACTCATTTTATTCTCCTCAGGCCATACCAAACAGCACAAGCAACATATCGATCGCTTTGATACCGATAAACGGCACCAGCAGTCCACCTAATCCATAAATCAGCAAATTACGGCGCAGCAGTGATGCGGCGCTTAATGGCCGGTAGCTCACGCCTTTTAAGGCCAGCGGAATCAGGAAGACGATTACCAGGGCATTAAAAATCACTGCCGACAGAATCGCGGAGGACGGTGAGTGCAGCTCCATCACGTTGAGCATATTGAGCTGAGGATACGTAGCCGCAAACGCCGCCGGAATAATGGCGAAGTATTTGGCTACGTCGTTGGCGATACTGAACGTGGTTAACGATCCGCGCGTCATCAACATCTGTTTACCGATATGGACCACTTCCAGCAGCTTGGTCGGGTTGGAATCCAGATCGACCATGTTGCCTGCCTCTTTTGCGGCCTGCGTCCCCGAGTTCATCGCGACCGCTACATCGGCCTGCGCCAGCGCAGGCGCATCGTTGGTGCCGTCACCGGTCATCGCCACCAGGCGGCCTTCGGCCTGATACTGACGGATCAGCGCCAGTTTGGCTTCGGGTGTCGCTTCCGACAAAAAGTCATCCACGCCCGCTTCGGCTGCAATCGCGGCGGCGGTCAGCGGGTTATCACCGGTAATCATCACGGTTTTAATGCCCATTTTGCGCAGTTCGGCAAAGCGCTCTTTGATCCCGCCCTTGACGATATCTTTCAGCGCGACCACGCCCAGCACTTTCGGGCCTTCAGCGACCACCAGCGGGGTGCCGCCCGCACGGGCAACCTCTTCCACCCGGGCGTTTACTTCTGCCGGGAACGCACCGTGACTGGCTTCAATATGACGGCGCACCGCATCGACCGCCCCTTTACGAATCAGGCGGTTCTGCACGTTCACACCGCTCATGCGCGTCTGGGCTGAGAAGGGAATAAAACTGGCTCCCATGCTGCTCAGGTCCCGCTCACGCAGATTAAATTTTTGCTTCGCCAGGACCACGATACTGCGACCTTCCGGCGTTTCATCCGCCAGCGAGGCCAACTGGGCGGCATCGGCAAGCTGTTCTTCTGTGACGCCGGGGGCCGGTAAAAACTGGGTCGCCTGGCGGTTACCCAGTGTGATGGTGCCGGTTTTGTCCAGCATCAGCACGTCCACATCCCCGGCCGCTTCGACAGCACGACCGCTGGTGGCAATCACGTTTGCCCCCAGCATTCGGCTCATCCCCGCGACGCCGATGGCGGAGAGTAAACCACCAATCGTGGTAGGGATCAGGCACACCAGTAACGCAACCAGCACGGTGATGGTCACCGGCGTACCGCCCCAGGCGGAGAACGGCCACAGCGTGACGGTAGCTAACAGAAACACAATTGTCAGGGACACCAGCAGAATCGTCAGGGCGATTTCATTGGGCGTTTTACGGCGCTGTGCGCCTTCCACCATCGCGATCATGCGATCCAGGAAGGTTTCGCCGGGGTTAGCACTACAGGTGATGACCAGCCAGTCGGACAGAATACGCGTCCCGCCGGTTACCGAGGCAAAGTCACCGCCCGATTCACGAATCACCGGTGCGGATTCCCCGGTGATGGCACTTTCATCAACCGATGCGCCCCCTTCGACCACCTCACCATCGCACGGGATAACGTCACCCGCTTCCACTAATACCGCATCCCCTTTGCGCAGCTCATCGGCCGCAATCTGCTGCCATTTTGCTCCGTAATGCGCAGCCGACAGTTTTTTCGCAAAGCTGGTTTTTTTGACGCCTTTCAGGCTGTTCGCCTGGGCTTTACTGCGCCCTTCGGCCAGCGCTTCTGCCATGTTCGCAAACAGCACGGTAAACCACAGCCAGACAGACACCGCGCCGGTAAAACTGGCGCTGCCGCTCTGATAGCCAGTAGACATCAGCACCGCCAGTACCGTGGTCAGGAGACTGCCCAGGTAGACGACAAACATCACCGGATTACGAAACTGAACGCGTGGGTCGAGTTTTTTCACGGCATCGATTGCTGAAGTGCGCAAGAGCGCTGCGTCAAACACCTGTTGTTGACGACTCATGATTAATGTCCCTGAATAAGTTGCAGATGCTCGGCTACCGGACCCAGAGCCAGAGCGGGGATAAAGGTCAGTGCGCCCACCAGCAGGACGGTGCCCACCAACAACGCGATAAACAGCGGACCATGCGTTGGCAGCGTCCCGTTACCGACCGGCTGAATTTTTTTACCGGCCATAGAACCGGCAATCGCCATTACCGGCAGGATGATGCCAAAGCGCCCCAGGAACATGCAGATGGCCAGCAAAACGTTCCAGAACGGCGTGTTCGCGCTCAGACCGGCAAAGGCACTGCCGTTGTTGTTAGCGGCCGACGATACGGCGTATAACACTTCACTGAAGCCGTGGGTGCCTGGGTTAGCCATACCGGCCCGGCCAGCGTCGGTCATCATGGCGATGGCTGTACCGATCAGCACCAGCGCGGGCGTCACCAGAATGGCAAGTGCGGTCATTTTCATTTCCCAGACTTCGATTTTTTTGCCGAGAAACTCGGGAGTACGGCCAATCATCAGTCCGGCGATAAACACCGCCAGCAACACGAACAGCAACATCCCATACAAGCCCGCACCGACACCGCCGAAGATCACTTCGCCCAGTTGCATCAGCAACATAGGTACCATGCCGCCCAGGGCCGTGAACGAGTCATGCATCGCATTCACCGCACCACAGGACGCGGCGGTCGTGATAACCGCAAACAGGCTGGAATTGAGAATGCCAAAGCGCGTTTCTTTTCCTTCCATATTGATGGCGCTGTCCGCGCCCAGCGTCAGGAAGTGCGGATTCCCGTTCACTTCCGCCCACATCACGAAGGCCGCCGCCACGACAAACATCAGCGTCATTGACCACAGCAGCATGTTGCCCTGACGACGGTCTTTCACACATTCGCCAAAGGCAAAGCACAGCGCGGCCGGTATCAGGAAGATACTGAGCATCTGCACGAAGTTGGTCAGCGCGGTGGGGTTTTCAAACGGGTGAGCAGAGTTCGCGTTAAAAAAGCCGCCGCCGTTGGTGCCCAGCATTTTGATGGCTTCCTGCGAGGCCACCGGGCCCATTGCCAGCGTTTGCTGCGCCCCATCCAGGCCGGTAATCGTCTGATAAGGCAGGACGTTCTGAATGCTGCCCTGGCTGACAAAAAACAGCGCCATCAGCAGACTGACGGGCAATAACACGTAAAGCGTCACGCGCGTCAGATCGCGCCAGGCGTTACCCAGGGTTGCAATCGAGCGATTCGCAAAGCCCCGAATCAGGGCAAAGGCGACAGCGATACCGGTCGCGGCAGAGAAAAAGTTCTGCACGGTCAGGCCCACCATCTGGCTGAAATAGCTCAGGGTGCTTTCGCCTGAATAAGCTTGCCAGTTGGTGTTAGTGACGAAGCTAATCGCGGTGTTAAGCGCCAGATCCCAGCTCAAGGCCGGAAAGTGTTGTGGATTGAGCGGGAGCTTGTCCTGAAGCAGCAGTATAGCCATCAGGAGGATCAGGCCGAACAGGTTGAACAGCACAATGGCCAGCAGGTATTGCGGCCAGCGCATATCGCCTTGCTGTACCCCGGCGACGCGCCAAAACAGCGCTTCGGCACGGGTAAAAAGGGGTTTGTCCGCCACCAGCGCTGCCAGACCACGTCCCAGCGGCTGTGCCAACACCATCAGCACCAGCAGATACACCGCGATCAGTAAAAATGCATTGGCCGCCATCAGAAGGCCTCCGCATTCAACAGGGCATACACTAAATAGCCCAGCAACAACACGACCAGCACAATGCCGGTTATCACGCCTGCACTCACAGCAACCTCCAGAGGTTTGGATTTGCTGAATAGCTTGCGCTGAGTCACATAAAGAAAGGGTTAAAAAGCACTGGCACGCTGTAAAAAAGGTATAAAAATGGCGACGTTGGCTCAGGCAACGTCCAGCAACCAGACCCGGTTGAGGTCGATCGTTGGCCAGGCCGCGAGACTCTCCGAGCAGACAATGCTGTCCGTGCAAAAACTGTCCCCCAGATCGACCACTTCTGGTCTGACGGGGCGCTTAGCGTGCAACGACCAGAAAACATGTACGCGCGGCTTCTGAAGCGATTGTTCGCCCGCCTTGACCACCAGTGCAATACGTCCCGATGCCAGCCGCACCAGCGACCCCACCGGATACAGACCGATTGTCGTAACGAACGCATGCAGCAGCGTTGTGTCAAAATGCCCGCGCCAGGCCAGCATCGACTGTAAAGCTTGTGCGGGTGTCCAGCCCTCGCGGTAAGGACGCGTTGAGGTCAGGGCATCGTACACATCACAAATGGTGGCCATACGGGAATAGACGCTAATCTCATGGCCTTTATGGCGGTAGGGATAACCGCTGCCGTCATATTTTTCATGATGATGCAGGGCAATATCGACCAGGTCATCCCCTGCGTTCGCTTCCATCAGCATTTGTGCACCCGCTATCGGATGCTCGCACATGATGGCAAACTCGTCGTCGCTCAGCTTATCCGGTTTATTCAGGATACTGAGCGGTACGGCCGCTTTGCCAATGTCATGTAACAACCCTCCCATGCCAACGCGCTGAAGTTGATGCGCATCCAGGCCGAGCTTTTTACCCAGAGCGATCATCAAGCCACAGACCGCCATGGAGTGCAGGTAGGTGTAATTATCGTGATCTTTCAGTTGTGCCACGCGCAGAAGTGCGCTGGGCTCGCGCTCAATCGAACCGGCTATTTTATCCACAATATCAATCATACTGCTCAGATCGAGGCCGCAACCCATTCGCGCTTCGTTAAACAGCGCCAGGACCTTGATTTTGCCTTGTTCAAACAGCTGCTGTGCCTGTTCACGTTCCTGCGTAAAGGGAGCCTGCTGGCAGGGTGCGGTATGGACTGGCTCAGGAGGTGGTGATGAAATCGATTTCTCTTCATCAATCCATAACCGCTGAATACCTTCACGACGGAACATCGCAACCTGCTGCGGATCGGTGATCAGCATCTGATTACGAATACGTTTGTCTTTAAACCACCAGACCTCAAGTTTGTGGACGAACATGCCCGTTTTCAGTTCGTCGATCGTTATTAGTTTTATCACAATCGCCCTCCAGAGCATCAGTGGGTGATACCGTCATATCGGCAGGCGATGGGTTTTATGCAGGGCATTTTGTGCGAACTGTGGCACAGAACAACGTTTAAACATGTTGCGCGACTTTTGACCTTAACGCCGCGCGCAAAAACGGGCAATGCGCGGTCGTTACGCCACGTTGAGCAGTTTGGCCATCATCACCACATCATGAAGTTTACCTTCACGTAAGGATGCCTGACGACGCACCCCTTCGCGCTCAAAACCCAGCCTTTCATACAGCGCCAGCGCCCGATGATTGTCATGAAACACCTCAAGCTCCATGCGGGTGATGCCCAGCCAGTTACGTGCATAATCCATTGCCGTGCGGATCAACAGCTCGCCAATGCCGCGCCCTGAGAACGCCGGATTGACACCGATGCCGAAGCTGATGCAGTGACGCGTACGCGGATTATGATTTGTAAACAAGGTCAGCTCACCAACCATTTCGCCGTCTACTTCGGCAACAAAATTGATGAAGCCCTCGGCATCCATTTTTGCGAATTTCTTTTCCCAGGTGGCGACGCTGGGAAACGGCAATTGCAGCGTCCAGGGGAAAACCGCCGGATGGCCGTAAAGACGTTGGTAAGCCGCTGCATCATGTGGTTCACGGCCGCGCAGAGTGATATCCATAGAGAATCCTTTTTTTTAATCGGGCGTACACATGCACTAAGCTGTAATTCTTATCGAACGGAAAGAGTAACTGTATGTTGTATCGTCGTTTCGAACGTTTTATCAATATTTTTCAGGATGCCCCCACCGATATGCCGCCCTCACGGGTCTGGCCTTTTTATTTTTACTACCTGCGCCAGGTGTGGCCAAGCTTCGCCGCACTGCTGGTGGTGGGGCTGGTGGGCGCGCTCATTGAGGTGGCGCTGTTCAGTTATCTGAGCCGCATCATTGATCTGGTTAACCATTCCACCCCGGCTACGCTGTTTCACGATAACTGGCCAACCTTACTCTGGATGGGCTGCGTCGCCCTGATACTGCGGCCGGTGTTTATTGCGCTGCACGATATGCTGGTTCACCAGAGCATTAATCCCGGCATGACCAGCATGATTCGCTGGCAGCACCACAACTACGTTCTGCGTCAGAGCATGAATTTTTTCCAGAACGATTTTGCGGGCCGGATTGCGCAGCGCATTTTGCAAACCGGCAACTCGCTCCGCGATTCTGCGGTGCAGTTGGTCGATGCCATCTGGCATGTGCTGATCTACGCCGCGACGGCGCTGGTGCTGTTCGCCGAAGCGGACTGGCGTTTGATGATTCCGCTCATTATCTGGATTGTGCTTTACAGCGCGGCGCTGCGCTATTTTGTGCCGCGCGTAAAGGCCCGTTCCGTGGTGTCCTCAGAAGCGCGCTCGAAACTCATGGGCACGATTGTGGATGGTTACACCAATATCGCTACCATCAAGCTGTTCGCCCATAGCGACCTGGAGCGGCAGTACGCACGTGAGGCGATTCAGGAGCAGACAGACAAAACGCAGCAGGCTAACCGCATGGTAACCAGCATGGATTTGACGCTGTCGACGCTCAACGGCGTTCTGATTGTCGCCACGTCCGGCCTGGCGCTGTGGCTGTGGAGCGCATCGCTGATTAGCGTCGGTGCCATTGCCCTGGCGACCGGCCTGGTTATCCGTCTGGTTAATATGTCCGGTTGGGTGATGTGGGTGGTGAACGGCATTTTTGAAAATATCGGCATGGTGCAGGACGGACTGAACACCATTTCCCAACCGCTTAGCGTGCAGGATGCGCCCCAGGCGAAACAGCTCAGAGTGACGCAGGGGGAGATTCGCTTCGACAACATCCGTTTTAACTATGGTGGCGAGCGGCAGGTGATTAATGGCCTGAACCTGACCATTAAACCGGGGGAAAAGATTGGCCTGATTGGACCTTCCGGTGCCGGAAAATCAACGCTGGTCAATCTGCTGTTGCGTCTTTACGACCTGAACGGCGGGCGCATCCTGATTGACGGTCAGTGTATTGCCGACGTGACGCAGGAAAGCCTGCGCAGCCAGATTGGCATGATCACCCAGGATACCTCGCTGCTGCACCGCTCTATCCGCGAAAATCTGCTCTATGGCCGGCCCCATGCCAGCGAGGAAGAACTGCAACTGGCTATCCGTCGCGCCCGCGCCGACGAATTTATCCCGCTGCTGTCGGATTCCCAGGGCCGGACAGGGCTGGATGCGCATGTCGGTGAGCGCGGCGTAAAACTGTCTGGCGGGCAGCGTCAGCGTATAGCCATTGCGCGCGTGTTGCTGAAAGACGCGCCGGTTCTGATCATGGATGAAGCCACTTCCGCCCTTGATTCAGAGGTGGAAGCGGCGATTCAGGAAAGCCTGGAGTCGTTGATGCAGGGTAAAACGGTGATTGCCATCGCTCACCGTCTGTCCACCATTGCAAAAATGGACCGGCTGGTGGTGCTGGAACACGGCCAGATTGTCGAAATCGGTAGCCACCAGGAACTGCTGGCACAAAATGGCCTGTATGCCCGGCTCTGGCAACACCAGACCGGCGGGTTTGTCGGGGCGGACTAGTCGCCGCGTCGGTAGGGCAAGGCGTCCCTGGCTTCTTCGGCCCACAGGTGAACGCCCTGCCGCTCCTGCTGCAAAAAATCGTCAACGGCGGCGCGCAGGCCGGGATGACACAGGTAGTGCCAGGAGTGGGTAATCTGCGGTTCAAAACCACGCACCAGCTTGTGTTCGCCCTGCGCGCCCGCATCGAAGCGTTGCAGGCCTTCGGCGATGGCGAAATCCATCCCCTGATAAAAACAGGTTTCGAAGTGAAGCTGGTTAAATTCCGCCAGGCAGCCCCAGTAGCGGCCATACAGGCTTTCCCCGTCTTTAAGGTAAAAAGCCATCGCTGCGGGCTGCTGCTGCAAACGGGCAATGACGACGCGAATGTTTTCCGGCAGACGCGCGGCCAGTAAGCTAAAAAAGGCACGCGTCAGATAAGGACGCTGACCACGCACCGCGTACGTGTTGGCATAGCAGGTGTACACAAAATCCCATTGATCTTCACGCAGTTGATCGCCGCGATACCAGTCAAATTCAAAGCCGTTCAGGGCGACCTGCTCCCGTTCCTTGCGCAGCTGTTTGCGCTTGCGTGACATCAACGTATCCAGAAAGTCCTGGAAGTCGCGATAGCCGCGATTGTGCCAGTGATACTGGCAGCCCAGCCGCGCCAGCCAGTCGGGTTGTTCCGCCAGCAGCGCGTTAGCGTGAGAGTCGGTGAAATTGATATGCGCGCCACTCAACGCCTGGCGCTCCAGCCAGTCTGGCAGCCTCGACAGCAGTCGGATAGCGGCATCGGATTTGCCCAGCACGCGCGCGCCCGTTACCGGGCTGAAGGGAATGGCACCGAGCCATTTCGGATAGTAAGCGATACCGGCTCGCTGACAGGCATCGGCCCAGGCGTGATCGAACACGTATTCACCCTGTGAATGGCTTTTTTGGTAGCCGGGTAGCGCGGCGCAGAGTTCACCCTGCTCACGCCAGACCAGATGGGCTGGCTGCCAGCCCCTTTCCGGCCTGACGCTGCCGCTGTCTTCAAGGCTCAGCAAAAAGGCATGGCGTAAAAAAGGCTGATCATCAGGCAGCAGCGCATCCCATTCAGCGGCGGGAATGTCGGATAACGTGCTCAGGGTAAACAACGACATGCATAACTCCAGACGGCAAGCGGTGACGTTTCAGTCAAGCAGGTTTTACGTTACAGGGAAAGGGAGACGGCACGTAATGTTTGCCCTCCCCCGTACGACAGGCGGCCTTCCCGGCGGTCAGTTTGATTTTGACGTTAACCGGTGTAACTGTTCAAATACCTGTCAGACAACACAACTTTTACAGGAACCGGCATGGCAAAAGCACTGGTGATTTTTCTGCACGGCGTAGGCAGTAACGGCGACGATCTGGCACCTGTCGGCGATTATTGGGCAACCTTGTTACCCGATGTGGTCTTTGCCTCACCGGATGCGCCTTATGCTTTTGAACAGGGCATGGGCTATCAGTGGTTCAGTCTGGCGGGCATTACGTCGGAAAACCGTCCAGGGCGGGTTCGCGAAGCTCGTGAGGCGTTTGACCGCGTTCTGCGTGACCTGATGGCGCAGCATGATATGGCAGAATGCTGGGAGAAGGTCATCCTGGTGGGCTTTTCTCAGGGCTCGATCATGGCGCTAGATCTACTGGCCTCTGGCCGTTATCCCCTGGCGGGCGTGGTGGCATTTTCCGGCCGACTGGCCTTTGACGGCCCACTGACACCACTCGCGCATACGCCAGCCCTGCTGATCCATGGCCGGGCTGATGCGGTGATCCCCGTCAGCGAAAGTGAGTCAGCCGCGGCCCGCCTGAAAGCCGCGGCGGTTCCGGTCGAGGCATTGATTGAGCCACAGACTGGCCACACGATTTCAGCCGAGGGCGCCCTGCACGCCGCCAGCTTCATCGCTCAGTGTCTGCAGGACTAATGGCATCCGGTTTCGCGGCGGCGTTAACCCAACAGGTTAATCAGCGCAAAACCGGCAAAACTCATCAGCAACGAGCCAATGACATGCACCAGCGCGCTGCTCATGGCCCAGAGATATTTTCCGGACTGCAACAGGGTCATTAATTCTGCGGTAAACGTGGAAAACGTGGTGAGACCGCCACATAAGCCTGTAATGATCAGTAACCGCCAGGCGGGATCGAGCTGGGGATTTTTAATAAACCAGGCCATGGCCCCCCCGATCACAAAGCCGCCAATCAGATTCACCAGCAACGTACCCGGTGGAAGATTGGGGAAAAACGCATTGAAACGCATACCGAACCACCAACGCAGTACACAACCTACGCTGCCGCCCACGATCACAGCGAATAGCGGTTTTAACATCTTATACTCCCGTTAACAGGCATTGTGCAGAAGACGGTGGAGGGTCAGCAAATACCGGCACCTGACGCTCCCGCTCCCACGAAAGGATAAAGGATAGTGTCAGGCGTCATCAGCCGCAGGGGAAACCTGCTGGCGGTTGGGGAAGGTGGAACGCCATCACCTTGCGCAGGCAATCATACGATGCCTTTTTCTGACTGGCAACTCAGACCATGTGAACGCGCGCCCGTGATGTGCGGCTGACATGCAGTGTTAAAAACCCGACGCGGGTAGCCTTAAAAGGGGGGAGAATTCAGGTTTCCCCTTTTTCCGTTTTCCGCTTAAATAAATGACGGCTTTTACGCTTGCCGCGCCCACACAACGATTGTCGCCCCGGGTGAGGCGCTCACGCTTTCTGGAGAATCCTGTGCGCACTGTCATTTTTGATACTGATATCGGCGTGGATGATGCCTTTGCGCTGGCCTATGCCGCGCGGACGCAACATCTGCTGGGCATTACCACGGTATTCGGCAACGTTGCCGTGGGCCAGGCGGTGAAAAATGCGCGGCTCTTTTGCCAGAAAATGGCGATTGACGTGCCGGTGTACCGCGGCTGCGCCCGTCCGCTGGCACGGGAACCGAGCGCACCTGCCAGGCTGCATGGTGAAGACGGTTTAGGGGATGCGTTTGATAATCCGTTTAGCGACGACGCGCCCGGTGCCGTGCAGTTTATTATCGACAGCGTTCGTGCTAATCCCGGCGTCATTACGCTGGTGGCAATCGGCCCCCTTACCAATATCGCCAGCGCCATCAACCAGGCACCGGATATTATCCCGCTGGTCAAAGAACTGGTCATCATGGGCGGCGCCTTTGGTACCGATGGCCACAGCGGGAATGTGACACCGTTCAGTGAATTTAATATCTGGAAGGATCCTCATGCTGCGGATCAGGTCCTGTCCTCGGCCTTGCCGGTTATTCTGATCCCGCTGGATGTTACCCATAAAGTGTTGATCAATAGCGATGAGGTGGATCAACTACAACAGCCGATCCTGCGGGCGATCTGCCGCCCTTATCTGGCGTACAGTCTTGAGAAGGAAGGATTTGCGGGAATGGCGTTGCATGACACGCTGACGATATCCTGGCTGTGTTTGCCCGAGGCATTTACGCTGGTGGAAAGCCCACTGCGAGTGATTACCGAAGGCATCGCCTGTGGTCAGACGGTGCGCCAGATCAGCACGCTGGCTTCCCGTCACAACCCTTTTCGCGATTTGCCCCGACAACGCATCGCATTGGGCGTGGATGCCGACGCCGTGCGTCGCCACTTTTTCCAGTCGCTCTCCGGAACGGCGTAGCGCGTGCGGAGACAGCGCACACCGTTGTCTCCGGCTTCAGCGATCAAAATCGATAACGCCCTTAATTAACGCTCGATTGTTGATGACCTGCGCCTCAAAGTGTTCTGCCAGCGTCGAAAACGCGAAACGCCGGTTGAGCATCATATCGGCACGTAACGTCCCGGCCGCCATGAGTTCACGCACCCGATCAAAATCCTCACGGGTGGCGTTACGGCTACCCATGATCGTGCTCTCCTTCTTGTGAAACTCACTGTCAGGAATCACCAAATCCCCTTTATGCAGACCGACATACACGACTGTTCCGCCATGGCGAATCAGGCTTACGGCCGCGTTCATCGCCGCAGGATTGCCTGTGGCATCAAGCACCTTCAACGGCAGCCTGCCATCAAATTCGTTTCGCAGTGAGGTTATAAACGCCGCATCAGCCGGATTGAGTGCACAGAGGCCCAACTGCTGACTGACGTGCTGACGGCGGTAATCACTGGTATCCGCGACCACCACCTGCGCGCCGTTAGCAGCGGCAATGGCGGCAGCCCCCAGGCCGATCGGCCCCGCCCCCACGACCAGCACCTGCTCGCCCTGCGCCACCGCCGCTCGCCGCACCGCGTGGGCGCTGATGGCAAAAGGCTCAATGAGCGCTGCGGCTTCTGGCGCAAGATCGTCCACCACCAGCAGGTTAGCTGCCGGTACGCAAAGATAGTCGCTAAAGCCGCCATCCTGATGGACACCCATCACCGAAATGTTTTCGCAGCAGTTGGTTTTACCGCTGCGGCAGGCATCGCATTCAAAACAGGAGAGATAGGGAATCAGTGCCACCCGCTGTCCTGCGGCTAAATCGTGAACGGCAGCGCCTGTCTCCACCACCTCCGCACAGAGTTCATGGCCGAGGACACGCGGATAGCTAAAAAAGGGTTGGTTTCCTGCCCAGGCGTGAATGTCGGTGCCGCAAATGCCTGCGCTGACGATTTTAAGCAGCGCTTCAGTCGCGGCAGGCCGGGGTTGAGCGCGTGTAGCCCAGACCAGCGAACGCGGTTCTGCGATGACTAAGGCTTTCATAGTGGTCATGGCTACTCTCCGGTTATCAAAAGCGCAGTTATGGCGAATCTGGCTGCGGCACCGTATTCCCCTCTTCTCACTTTGTGAACCAGAACGGCTTTTTTGGGCCTTCAATGGTTTTTAATGCATAAAAAACCGGAGCCCCCGCATGAGCCGCAGCCAAAATTTACGCCATAACGTCATCAACCATATGCTGGAAAGCATCGCCCAGGGCCACGTTCAGTCGCCGCTGCCACCGCAGGCCGCCCTGGCCGAAATGTTCACAGTCAGCCGCACGACCGTGCGTCATGTGCTGAGTTATCTGCATGAGCGGGGCGTGCTGGAAAAAGTCAAAGACAGCTGGGTTATTGTGCGCGCGCCGGAGGCGCAGGACAGCCTGAACGCGGTGATGCCGCCGATTGATCAACAGGCCAGTCTGGTTGAAAAGCGTTTTTTCGATCTGATCAATCAGCGACAGTTGCAGCCCGGCGATACCTTCAGCGAGCTGCAACTGGCAAAGCAGGCCAATGTCAGCCCGGTGGCCGTGCGCGAATTCTTACTGCATTTTATGCGCTACAACCTGCTGGAACCGGTCAAACGCGGCCACTGGCAGATGAAAAAGTTTTCGCAGACGTATGCGGAAAAGCTGTTTGAGCTACGTGAAATGCTGGAAACCCATGCCCTGACGCGTTTTTTAAACTTGCCCATGGACGATGAACGCTGGATTCAGGCGCGCGATCTACTGGATCGGCACCGATCGATGCGTGAGACCATTGCCAGCAACTATCGCCATTTTGCGGCGCTGGATAAGCAACTGCACTCGCTGATTCTGTCTGCCGCCAATAACCCGTTCTTTAATCAGTCGCTGGAGATTATTTCCGTTATTTTCCATTCGCACTATCAGTGGGATGAAAGCGATCTGAAGCAGCGCAACATCGTTGCCCTGGAGGAGCATATGGCGATTTTGTCTGCGTTAATCGGTCGCCGGGATGTGGATGCGCTTTGCGCCCTGCACAGTCATCTGGCCACAGCCAAGCGATCCATGATCCGCAGCATTAATCAGTACAATTAAAAACCGATTAAAAACCGATTAAAAACCGCAAAGCATTAGCTCTCGCACGATTTTGAAACAACTTTACAACATCTCTGCTTTATCGCCCTTACTCTTCATCGCAACGCGTCGGCGGCCCTGTGCCGTCGGGCATCCTTAATGCTCACAATAATGATAAATCGCCTGCTCAGGGAGATTGCCATGGAAAACAGATCGGTTATTGATCGTTCAACCTCGCCCGCCGCCGCTGCACCTGATGAGGCGTTTGTGCCGTTGCGCAGTGATATCGTGCGCTCGCCGCGCATCCGTAAAGTCCAGATTACCGCCATGCTGTTGCTGCTGCTTGCCGCCATCATTAACTACCTTGATCGCAGCTCGCTGTCGGTGGCCAATATGACGATTCGTGAGGAGATGGGGCTGAGCGCGACGGAAATTGGCGTGCTGCTCTCGGCATTTTCGCTGGCTTACGGGCTGGCACAACTGCCCGCTGGCGCCCTGCTGGACCGCAAAGGCCCACGTATTATGCTGGGCGTGGGCATGTTCATATGGTCACTTTTCCAGGCCGCGTCCGGACTGGTGCATAACTTTACGCAGTTCGTGTTGGTGCGCATTGGCCTCGGGATGGGTGAAGCGCCCATGAATCCATGCGGCGTAAAGGTCATCAATGACTGGTTCAATATTAAAGATCGCGGGATGCCGATGGGGATGTTTAACGCCGCCTCGATGATCGGATTATCGGTGGCGCCGCCGATCCTGGCGGCCATGATGCTGCTGCTGGGCTGGCGCGGCATGTTTGTGACTATCGGTATTTTAGGGGTTTTCCTCGCGATCGGCTGGTACATGACTTATCGCGACCGTGATAACAACACCTTAAGTGCGGAAGAGATCCATTATCTGCAGGCGGGCAGCGTGGCATCGCGTAAAGCGCCGATCAGCTTTCGTGAATGGCGCGGCCTGTTTAAGCAGCGCACCATGTGGGGCATGATGATTGGCTTTAGCGGCATTAACTACACCGCCTGGCTGTATATTGCCTGGCTGCCGGGTTATCTGCAGTCGACCTATCACCTTGATCTTAAGAGCACAGGCTTACTGGCGGCGATTCCTTTCCTGTTTGGCGCAGCCGGCATGTTGCTCAACGGCTATGTGGTGGATGCGTTAGTGAAACGCGGCTGGGATGCGGTTAAAACCCGTAAGGTGTGCATTGTCAGCGGCATGGTTCTGTCTGCGGGTTTTACCGCCTTCGTCACGCGCGCCACTGAGACCACCAGCGCCGTCACCCTGATTGGCATGGCCCTGTTTTGTATTCACTTTGCGGGGACCTCATGCTGGGGCCTGATCCACGCTAACGTGACCGCGCGCATGACGGCCTCCGTAGGCAGCATTCAAAACTTCGCCAGCTTTATCTTCGCGTCCTTTGCTCCGGTGATTACCGGCTGGATACTGGACACCACGAAGTCCTTCAGCCTGGCGCTGATGATTTGTGCCTGCGTAACCCTGATGGGCGCACTGGCCTATCTGGTGCTGGTTCGCAAGCCCATCACCGACGGAGCCTGACTCAGGTCAGCGCCCTGATGCTCACGCCATGACGGGCGCCGTAACGCTGAATACCAGCGATCGCTGTCCCGACAGTGAGCGGCGGCGGCGCAGGCAGCAGCGGTGCCCGCTCACGGAGCGCCGCGTCAAACTGCGAAACACTGGTGACATCATGAGGAAAACGCGTTTCATCCACACCGACCAGCGCGCCTTCGTCTTTGGCGAAGGTAAGCAACTGCTGCCAGCGGGCGATGTCGGCCAGCCCGATGCTGTCGGCCCCTTGTGAGTACAACAGCATATCGATGTAGCGGAACGGCGGCTGTTTTTCCAGAAAACGCTGCAGCGCATCTGCCGAGGCGGCAGAGGGGAACATCAGCCAGAAGGGAATCGCCTGTTGCTGCATACTGCACCAGGGATCCAGCAATATAAAGCTGTCTACCGTAAGCCGGGTGGGCAGCACGCCTGCCGCCAGATACCAGTCACGGTAGATTTCCGCCACCACAAAACTCAGCGCCTCCGGTTGCTCATAACGAATTTCCATCAGCGTCCAGCGTTGAGCTTCTGCCAGTTTTTTCAGAGGAGAGATCAGGTAACCATCCAGCCCCCATTCGGCTTCAGGGACATGATCGGTGATGGCAGGCGGCGTCCAGCGCGCCCGATCAACCCCTGCCCGCGCCAGATATTCCGCAACGCGGGGGCCGCCCTGCAAATACTCGCTTTCCGTTGCCCCACCGGGTGCGCCAAACTGGAAAAACGAACGGTCGCTGGTGCGGGTGACCGGCCACTGGCGCGTGCAGTGATTGATAAACAGGGTCGCGCCTGCGGGCAATCCTCCCAGCAGAAATTCATTAAAGGCGAGTGGCATATCGCGTAATTTAAGCCGGAAAGCCTGCATATTTTCGAGCAGCAGCCGGTCCTGACTCGGATCCTGCCTGTGATGGACCGCCAGCCTTGGCCAGGTGGCCAGCAGCGCCGCGGCCACCGCTTTGCCTTGCTCAAAGCCGGCCTGGGCATCGTCCGGATCGCTGGGTTCCACGCGCACCGGGCACAGAAACGTTTGCGGTAGCCAGGGCGTTCCCATCGCCGCCGCCAGATGGACCAGCGCACCGTTCGATGCGCCGATAAATGCCGCCGGATACTCGCGCTGCGGGTAGGCACTCACCATCCATTCGGCGATGCCTTCCACATCCAGCTCACCCGCCTGTTTCGGGCTGATTCCGTCCGCCTGGCCACTTATCGCATGGCCCCATTCACGTAACCGGCTCGGTAGTCGATCCAGTGAAGGCAGTAACCGGTCCAGCATCGATGACGAACGGGTAAGGGGCTCATCGCGTAGTGCACTTGCCAGAGCCAACAGCATGGTTGCTGCGGAATCAAAGCGGGCGATGCCCTTCGGCGGTTTACTCATCGGCGTTCTCCTGCTGAATACGGGCCAAAAAGGGTCGGATCGCATGGCAGAAGCTCCATGGATAGACATAGTGCAGCCGGTGGGTACCGCCGCGCAGGGTGATTTTTTCACACTGAGGTAACAGCCCCGCCAGCTCATCCAGCCAGCGCGCCGGACAAACCGGGTCCCGCGAACCCCGGAGCAACAATGTGGGGGCCGTCAGATACGTCAGATGATATTCAATCGGATCGTTAAGCATGGCGCGCAGCGTGCCAAATACACGGGGGAGACCGGCTTTCGCCCAGTCGATGCGGGCCAGCGAGTCAGGTGAACGGTGGGCTTCCAGTCGGCTGTTGCGCCAGCCGCGCCAGAGCTGGCGCAACAGGCTTCGCGCATGGCGATCGGCTGTGGGGCCCTGTAGCACCAGTCCGGCCACGGCGTCCGGGTGTTTATCCGCCAGCGCCGCCAGCACCTGACAGCCAAAGGCGCTGCCGACCCAGATTGCCCGCCGGAAACCATTATGCTGGAGCCACTGCCACAGGATATCGGCCAGTTCACTGACGGAAAGCACCGGTGCCGATGCGGGCAACGCGCTACCGCCAAAGCCTGGCAGGTCGGGGACCAGCACGTGATAGTCCCGACCCAGCGCGAGGGCCAGCGCCTCCATCGAACGGCCTGACATCGCCAGACCGTGAAGCAGGACGACAGGTAAACCATGAGGTGCGTCGGGCGTCACGCGGGTGAACATGCGCCAGTCACCGATCTGTTGATAGTAACCCGCCAGTCCCGCATGGTGACTACGCGGTGAAACAGGCGGCGTTTGTTTCATTTGCTGCCAGCGCTTCGCGCCCCACAGCACTGCGCCTATACCTAAACCAACCCCTGCGGCCACGGCTATGCCCTGTCGCCTTTTACACCGGATGGTACGCCTCATCAGCTGCTCCTGTTCCTGGGTACTTATTGAGTGTAGGACGGGATCGGCAGAGAGGCAGTGAATACGCTGCGTCAGGCGACAGGGTTACGCAGGCAACCGATTTTTTCTATCTCGACTTCCACCACGTCGCCACGGAACATGAACAGGGGCGGCGTCCGTTTTTTCCCTACGCCGCCGGGGGAGCCGGTGATAATGACATCGCCGGGTGATAGCGGACTGAAGGCAGAGATATATTCGATAATGCTGGCGACCGGATGCACCATGCTGGCGGTGGTATCGTTTTGCACTTCACGACCGTTCAGTCGGGTTTTAATCGATAACTGTTGGGGATCAGGAATCTCGTCCGCAGTCGTCATCCAGGGGCCAAATCCTCCGGTCTGCGGCCAGTTTTTCCCGGCGGTAAACCAGGTAAACTGCATGTCGCGCACGGTGGCATCCATAAAGCAGCTGTAACCCGCAATGACGTCCAGCGCGTCGGCGGCCTTAACCCGATGCGCCGGTTTACCAATAATCACCGCCAGCTCACCCTCGTAATCGAATTCCTGGGTAGTCAGCGGTTTTTGCAGCGGTTGCTCATGGCCGGTCAGTGAATCAGCAAAACGGATAAATAAGGTTGGCGCGTCCAGCGTTGCGGCAAACTCCTGGCGTTTATCTGCGTAGTTCATTCCTACGCAGAAAATTTTTCCAGGCTGCTCAATAACGGGAAGAAACTGCACGGCGGAAAACGCGTGATCGACGGGCATGTTCTGAAAGGCGGCAAGATCGGCCAGAGAAGAACGTGTCAAAAAGGTTTTTAAATCCGGGCAGGCTTTGCCCAGGCGCATCCCGACATCGATCACGCCCTGTTCCCGTACGATACCCACGCTTTTTTTCCCCTGAGCGGGAAGATAAAAACTGCATAACTGCATTGCTGCCTCTTTTATTATGTCGGGCGATCCACCCGTGTTGAGAATAAATCGGCGCGCAGAGTAGCAAAAAACATGACGGAAATCGTACTGCGATTGGCACAGTGGATGTCCAGTTGTATCACAGTATGTCAGGCGGAATGCAAGGCCAGTGCGGGCTGAACAGAGAGGCGGAGACAGGCGAGAAGAACGGCAAAATGAGGTGATAATCACCGGTCATTCCCTGACCGCGACTATCGAGGGTAAAACGTGGCGCTTAGTTCAGCGCACCGGGTGGTACGTGTTTAAAGGTTTCCACATACGCGTGAAACACGTACTTAAAAAAACGTTTCATACAGCATCCAGTTAAAAATTTGTTGAATAACTACAGGAAAAGTATAGCTCCTGCTGTTTTAATCAGCAATAAATTTTGAACCAGATCACAAAATACGATTTTGCGGGCGTTACTGAAACAGCCCGAGATGCTCGGTGAGGATGGTGGAGCCGATGGCGATGAGGACCAGTCCGCCCAGCACTTCGGCCCATTTACCTAAAACAGGCCCAATGAAGCGGCCGACCAGCACGCCAGTGGTAGCCATAACGGTAGTGGCGGCACCGATTGTCAGAGCCGTGGTGACGATATTAACCTGAAGGAAGGCCAGCCCCACGCCAACCGCCAGCGCATCCAGGCTGGTGGCAACGGCGGTCGCCGCCAGGACCATAAAACCATGGCTTTGCGGCGCTTCGCACGGTTCAGACGCCGTTTTACGGAAGCCTTCCATCATCATTCGGGCACCCAGGAAAGCCAGCAGGAAAAAGGCTATCCAGTGATCCCACGCGGCAACATACTGGCTGGCAGCAAGACCCAATGCCCAGCCAATCAGCGGCGTCAGGGCTTCGATACAACCGAAAATCAGACCGGTGCGCACGGCTTCTTTCAGGCCCGGGCGATGCAAGGTCGCACCCTTGCCCAGCGCAGCAGCAAATGCGTCCATCGACATTCCAAAAGCAAGAATCAGGGTGGCGATAAAGGTCATGATTTGTTCACTTGGGATGAAAAGCCAGCATTTCGTGCTGAATTCATCACACATATGGCTCGGTTATTAAAAAGTGCGCGCAGTCTATCACGCAATAATCGTTATAAAAAGACAATAAAATCAGGGATTTAAGTATAGCAAAGGCTATAACTCATAACAATCGCTATGAATGTCTCTAAGTTAATGTCATTTAAGCCTTTTCTTTGCAATGCACAGCGTGACTTCCTGCCCTGAACAGTCCGTCATTGAACCTTCTCGCGGAATGCCGGAAAATGGCGGGCTGGTAAATACGGAATTTTTGTCCATGACTAACCCCTTCGAATCCCTGATCATTCCCGGCGGCATTTTACTGTTGGGCTTTCTCTCTGCCCTTCTGCTTCCCGCTCCCGCGTTTAGCCTGGCCGTCGCGCAGCACCTGCAACAGATGTTCCATCTGCAGGACCTTAATCAGCTTTATACCGTGGTCTTTTGCCTGTGGTTTTTACTTCTGGGCGCGCTGGAGTTTTTTGTTATTCGCTTTATCTGGCGCCGCTGGTTTCGGGCGTAATCACGCCGTCAGGGCGACATCTGCCTGCTGCCCCTCTTTTTTTAAAAGACTGAATTACTGAGAGGCTGGCGGTGGTGAACCTTTGATCATGCAAAGCGTCAGCGATGCGGCGCGCTTCCTTGCCGTCGGTCAGTCACCTGGCTGGCTCTGAGGTCACAAAAATGTAACATTTTTTTTACAAGATAGCCTTCGCCGCCTTATCGATTAAAAATTCAACGCAAAGAATAAATTTCAATAATCCCTTTTTTTCATTATGTTAGATTATTCCTTTCGCTAAGTGACATTTTCATACCGCACCATTATGGGGCAATCCCGCAACATCCTCTTTTACTTAACCCATTGAGTTAGCTGAAAAAAAGGCTTATGGCGCGCCTGTTATTATGATTCTTTCTTATGCTGAATCATTTCTGCATTTAAAAAATAAACAAATGTTTAATTCGAACGCGAGAATGTTATATTTGGGCAACAAAGCATAACGTTCAGTTAACTCGTTATCGTCGCTTTAACCTATACCTGAGTCTTAACCCGGAAATAGCGCAACGCGCTCGACAGAAGCGTGACTATTTCGCCTGCAACACTGTTGAGCTTCAGGTCAACAGAAGAGGAGATGTCGCCTCATGTGCAAATCAGCTGTAAATCTTGCGCTCACAATGAGTGTTAGCGGAAAGGACACCACCGGGGCGCAGGAGCGTAAAGACGTCGATGTGCTACTCATTGGCGCTGGCGTCATGAGCGCCACCTTAGGCACCTGGCTGCAGGATCTTGAGCCAGACTGGTCCATTGAAATGGTGGAACGGCTGCCGCATGTGGCGGAAGAGTCCTCTAATGGCTGGAATAATGCCGGTACAGGCCATGCCGCGCTGGCCGAGCTGAACTATACGCCGCAGAGAGCTGACGGCAGTATAGATATAGCGAAAGCCATTGCGATTAACGAAGCCTTCCAGATTTCTCGCCAGTTCTGGGCCTATCATGTCCAGAAAGGCAATCTGCATACGCCAAAAAGCTTTATCCACAGCACACCGCATATGAGCTTTGTCTGGGGCGATGACAACGTTAACTTCCTGCGCAAACGCTTTAACGCATTACAGAAAAGCACTTTGTTCCGTGGCATGGCTTACTCTGAAGATCCACAGCAAATTGCGAAGTGGATTCCGTTGGTGATGAAAGGCCGTCCCGCCAGTCAAAAAGTGGCCGCGACCTGGACCGATATGGGCACCGACGTCGATTTCGGTGAAGTGACGCGTCAGTTGATTGCCTCACTGGAGAAAAAAGCCAGTTTCCGTTTGCGCATGAGCCTGGAAGTTCGCGACATTACACGCCTGAACGATGGTCGCTGGCAGGTTACCCTTGTCAGCCTGACAGACGGTTCACGTCGTACGTTAACCGCCGGTAAGATTTTCATTGGCGCAGGCGGTGCGGCGTTGCCGTTGCTGCAGAAGGCTGGCGTTCCCGAAGCCAATGGCTATGCGGGCTTCCCGGTCGGCGGCTCTTTCCTGGTGACCGAAAATCCCGATGTTGTGAAACAGCATATGGCGAAGGTCTATGGTAAAGCGAGCGTCGGTGCGCCGCCAATGTCCGTGCCGCATGTGGACACGCGCGTTCTGAACGGCAAACAGGTTCTGCTGTTTGGGCCGTTCGCGACCTTCTCGACCAAGTTCCTGAAGCAGGGTTCGCTGCTGGACATGTTTGCCTCGCTGAACAGTACTAACCTTATGCCGATGATCAAAGTCGGACTGAAAAGCTTTGATCTGGTGAAGTACCTGATGGATCAGGTTCTGCAAAGCGACCGTGACCGGATGGACGCGCTGCGCGCCTATGTTCCGCAGGCGAAGCAGGAAGACTGGCGTCTGGTGACCGCAGGTCAGCGCGTGCAAATCATCAAGAAAGATGAAAAAGAAGGCGCAGTATTGCGTCTGGGCACAGAAGTGGTGTCGTCGGAAGATGGCTCGATTTCGGCACTGCTGGGTGCTTCGCCGGGCGCCTCAACAGCGGCACCGATCATGCTGGAACTGCTGCACAAGGTCTGTCCAGAGCAGATGGCGTCACCGGAATGGCAAAATAAAATTCGTGCCGTTGTGCCGTCCTGGGGCCGCAAACTTAACGGTGACGTCGCCCTGACTGAAAAAGTGCTGGCTGAAACCAGCCGCGTCCTGCAACTGCCGTATACGCCTGTAACGCCGGTGGCCGCGAATGACGAAGGCCGTGAAACTGCCTACGTCGTCGGTAAATAACCGTCTTCTACCTGTCTGAGGCCTCGCTTGCGAGGCCTTTTTGTTTGCCGCTTGCCTGGTTGACTCCCCCATTCTCTATTAGGGTTAGTGCATCGTCTGACGTAATGCAGGAGAAAATGGCATGGCTCAACCGAACACGGCACACGAACTCACGTTACTTGATCGCTACTGGCGCGCCGCTAACTATCTGTCTGTCGGGCAGATTTATTTGATGGACAATCCGCTGTTACGCGAGCCATTGAAGCCAGAGCATATTAAACCGCGCTTACTGGGCCACTGGGGCACCACGCCCGGACTGAATTTTATCTATGCCCATCTGAACCGGATTATTCGTCAGCGCGACCTCAACCTTATTTATGTCTGTGGTCCCGGCCATGGCGGGCCTGGCATGGTTGCGAATACCTGGCTTGAGGGGAGCTATAGCGAAATCTATCCGCATATCCGTCAGGATGCCGACGGCATGCAGAAGCTGTTCAAACAGTTTTCTTTTCCGGGCGGTATTCCCAGTCATGCGGCACCCGAAACCCCGGGCTCGATCAATGAAGGTGGAGAGTTAGGCTACTCACTTTCTCATGCCTTTGGCGCTGTCTTTGATAACCCCGATCTGATCGCGCCCTGCATCATTGGCGACGGCGAAGCCGAAACCGGGCCGCTGGCCTCCAGCTGGCACGGGATTAAGTTTCTTAATCCCCAGCGCGACGGTGCCGTGCTGCCCATTCTGCATCTGAATGGTTATAAGATTGCGAATCCAACGATTCTGGGCCGCGCCAGTGACGACGATCTGCGTCAGCTGTTTCGCGGTTACGGCTATGAACCGCTGTTTGTCTGCGGTCATGAACCTGAAGAGATGCATCCGTTGATGGCCGACACGCTGGATCGCGCTTTTTCAGAGATTGCCGGCTTTCAACAGGCCGCCCGGCAGGGCTCACCAATGAAGGCCATTCCCCGCTGGCCGATGATTATCCTGCGCAGCCCTAAAGGCTGGACCGGGCCGAAAACGGTAGATGGCAAGAAAGTGGAAGGTTTCTGGCGGGCGCACCAGGTGCCCGTAGCGGCCTGCCGCGAAAACGAAGACCACCGTAACATTCTGGAGAACTGGCTGCGCAGCTATCAGCCTGACGATCTGTTTGATGAACAGGGGCGGCTTAAGCCGGAACTGCAGGCGCTGGCCCCACAGGGCGACAAACGTATGGGCGCGTCCCCGTTTGCCAACGGTGGTTTACTGCGCCGTGAATTAGTTACGCCTGATATTCGCGAATTTGCTTTCGATACACAGCAGCCCGGCTCGCAGGCCGGACAGGCAACTGAACAGTTTGGCCGTTATCTTAACGCCCTGTTCCAACGCAATCGGGACAATTTCCGCGTGTTTGGTCCGGATGAAACCGCCTCTAACCGCCTGACGCCGGTATTTGACACCACCAGCCGCACCTGGCTTGAAGCTATTGAGCCTTATGATGAGCAGTTGGCCCCCGATGGTCGGGTAATGGAAATTCTCAGTGAACATCAGTGTCAGGGCTGGCTGGAAGGATATCTGCTTACCGGCAGGCACGGATTATTTAACTGCTACGAAGCCTTTATTCACATCATTGACTCGATGTTCAACCAGCATGCCAAATGGTTAAAGGTGACACGCAAGCTGGGCTGGCGTCAGCCCATCTCCTCGCTTAACTATCTGCTGTCTTCTCACGTCTGGCGTCAGGATCATAACGGTTACAGTCATCAGGATCCGGGCTTTATCGATCACGTTGCCAATAAAAAAGCCGACATCGTGCGTATTTACCTGCCGCCCGATGCAAATACGTTGTTATGGGTGGGCGACCACTGTCTGCGAACATGGGACCGCATCAACGTGATTGTGGCCGGCAAACAGCCTGCGCCGCAGTGGCTGGACATGGACAGCGCCATCGCCCATTGCGAGGCCGGAATGGGTGAATGGCACTGGGCCGGCACAACCCCGCAGGGCGCAGAGCCGGATGTGGTGATGGCCTGCGCGGGTGATGTGCCCACCATGGAAACGCTGGCGGCCGTCGATCTGCTGCGAAGTTATCTGCCGGACCTGCGCATTCGGGTGGTTAACGTGGTAGACCTGCTGGCGCTGCAAACGCAGAAACAGCATCCTCACGGCAAGTCAGAAGAGGCGTTTGATGCGCTGTTTACCGCAGACAAGCCGGTGATTTTTGCCTTCCATGGTTACCCCAGTCTGATCCACCGGCTGACCTATCAACGCAATAACCATCGTAATTTCCATGTGCATGGCTTTAATGAAGAGGGCACAACTACCACGCCTTTCGACATGACGGTGCTGAACGAGCTGGATCGCTATCATCTGGCGCTGGCGGCCATCAGGCATATCCCGGGACTTGCCGATCGCCATCCTGAACTGCCTGACGATCTGCAGCAGCGCCTGGCAGAGCATCATCGCTATGTACGGGTCTATGGCGAAGATGTGCCGGAGGTGCAGAACTGGAAGTGGCCCTCCGCCAGCGCCCCCGGCGCACCGGACTAAACCGCTTTCAGAGCATCGGCCAGCATCCAGATCGTCGTTACCACCAGTGACAGCGCCATCAGGCTGTTGAACAGCTGGCGTTTCCAGGCGATTTGCAGGTGACCGCGCAGGCGGTCACCTAACGCCGCCCACAATAATATGCAGGGCAGGTTGAGCAGCATAAAACTCGCCATCACGATCAGGACGTGACTGTTGGCGCTGTACAACAGCGCCACGTTGCTGGCCATTAACCAGGCTTTAGGATTCACCGCCTGAAAGCAGGCACCGCCGAGAAACGTCATCGGCTGAGGCTTGTGCCGGGCCTCAGGTGCAGCCGCACGAAATATTTTCCAGGACAGCCACAGCAGATAGCTACATCCCACCAGCGTAAGCGGCAAGCGGATGGATGCCATCCAGTGCAGCAACAGCCCCAGTGTCATGCCCGCAATAACCGTTTGCAGGCCGCATCCAAGTAAAATGCCAAACACCATCGGCAGCGTCCGGCGCATACCAAAATTCACGCCGGAAGTGGCAAGCAACAGGTTGTTAGGACCCGGCGTAATCGACATCACGGTGACATAACTGAAAAAAGAGGGATCAAGCATCATGGTATTCCTGACAGGGAGACAGAGCACCATGCTACGTTGCGAAAAGTGATGGTAACAGGGACAGGAAATGGCTATTTTGATGGGTACAATCACGCTGATGTCAAACTGTACCTGTCGTGCCAGGAGGCAATTGTGTCCCTTGAAATTCAGCCTGAACAAACGCTTTACCAGCAACTGGCCGATAGCTTCGCAGAGGCCATTCATCAGGGTACTCTCAAGCCGGGTAAGCGCTTACCGGCTATCCGTCGCGTCGCCCAGTCGCACCAGGTGAGCGTGAACACCGTGCTGAATGCCTGGCAGCTGCTGGAGAACCGTGGCCTGATTGAGGCACGACCGCAATCAGGCTATTACGTGCGCGGCGTCCTGCCTGTGGTCACCCGGCATACTCAGCACGCTGCTCGTGTGATACGCGATCCCAGCAACGAAAAGCTGGATTTGATCGATAAAGTGTTCGCCGCGCAGAATCATCCTGATTACATCAATATCTCGCTGGCCTGCCCGCAGGACAGCGAACTGTTCCCCTCGGCCCGGTTAGCCCGCATCACCGCCTCATTGCTACGACGCAATCCCAACCTTATCGGTCGCTATGCGCTTCCGCCCGGTAGTGAGCGCTTACGGGAGGAGATTGCGCGACGCGCATTACATGCGGGCCAGTCACTCACCGCCGATGATATCACCCTCACCCATGGTTGCATGGAGGCGTTGCAGCTGGCATTGCGCGCGGTGACGCAGCCCGGCGACTGCGTAGGGCTGGAATCACCTACCTACTTTTTTTTGTTCCCTTTGCTGGCTTCACTCGGCCTCAAAGCGCTGGAAATCCCCACCGATCCGCAGCGTGGTTTGTCGCTGGATGCGCTGGAAATGCTGCTGCAGGAAGAGCGACTTCAGGCGATTGTGGCGATGCCCACGGCGCAAAATCCGCTGGGTTACTGTATGAGCCTGCCCGATAAGAAAAGGCTCGCAAGGTTGGTAAATACTTACAAAGTTCCGCTCATCGAAGACGGCCTTTACGATGAATTGCAGTTTGACTGGCCGCTGTCCCCTGCCGTGAAGGCCTTTGACGAGCAGGGCTGGGTTTTATACTGCACCAGCTTTACCAAAACCGTTGCGCCGGATTTCCGTGTCGGCTGGATTGCGGCCGGACGCTTCCACGATGCTATCGCACGGCTTAAAGCCGTGTCATCGATGGCGGAGTCCGCTCTGCTGTCAGAGACGCTGGCAGAGTTTCTTGCCAATGGCGGTTATGACCATCATCTGCGTAGCCTGCGGCGCTGTTATGCCAGCAATCTGGATGAGGCGCGAGGGTTAATTGCCCAGCATTTTCCCCAGGGCACGCAGGCCACGTTGCCGCGCGGCGGCTTTGTTTTTTGGGTGGAACTGCCGGGCAACGTGAACACGACCGAGATGTTCTCTCGTCTGCTGAAAGAGCAGATCTGCGTGACGCCCGGCGCGCTGTATTCGCTGAGTGAGCGCTATAACCATGCACTGCGCCTCTCGTGCTGCTATCCGTTTACCGATCGCTACATTCGCGCTATCGCCCGCGTCGGTGCCATCGCCTGTGAACTTGCAGGCCTGCCGCCGGGTCGGACTCAGGGCGTTCCGTTCCGTCCCCAGATGGTATAACCATGGCGTTCAGTCAGACGCTCGTAATAGGTCCGGACAGCCGGCAGGTCGGGATGATCCAGCGGGGTTTCAAACCAGCGGTTCACGGCAAGGCCAATCGGGATATCCGCCAGCGTGAAGTTGCGTCCGGCGACATAGCGACCGGTGTGCTCCAGCTGCTGGTTGAGAATCCCCATGGTATGGGACCAGCCTTTGCAGGCCGCAGCTAACAGGCGGGGATCCTGATGCGCGGGCGAATGGCGCACCAGCGACATAAAGGCATAGCGCCACGAGGTGTTAAGTTCGGTTGATTGCCAGTCCATCCACTGATCCACCGGCGCGCGCGCGCGCGGATTTTCCGGGTAAAGCCACTCGCCGCCATAGGCCGTGGCCAGATAGCGCAAAATAGCGTTGGATTCCCACATGACAAAGTCGTCGTCGAGTAATACCGGGATCATGGCATTGGGATTAAGCGCCATAAATTCTGGCGAGTGAGTGGATTTGAAACCTTCGCCCCACTCTTCGCGTTCGTAAAGCAGGTCCAGCTCGTCACACAGCCATAATACTTTGCGCACATTGATTGAGGAGGCGCGTCCAAGAATTTTTAACATAGCAGGCTCCATCCGGTTGCTTAACTTATTCATAGCCCTCTTAACTGACATAAGCAATTGCCCGAGCATGAAAAAACCGCTTTATCTCAATGAAAAGGAGTGACAATGAAGGTTGCGTTTAAACAAGTGGACGTTTTCACCTCGATTGCGTTCAACGGCAATCCGCTGGCCGTCATCATGGATGCGCAGGGCCTCGACGACAGCCAGATGGCGGCGATTGCACGCTGGACCAACTTATCCGAGACGACCTTTGTCCTGCCGCCAGAAGACAGCCAGTCTGACTACCGCGTGCGCATCTTCACCGTACAGGGCGAGCTACCGTTTGCAGGTCATCCCACGCTGGGTACCGCCCATGCCCTGCTTGAGGCGGGCTGGAAAACCAAAACACCAGGCAGGATGGTGCAGCAGTGCGGCGTCGGCAATGTGGTGGTGACAATCGCATCCGATGGTACGCTGGCTTTTGCCGCGCCCAGCGCCACCCTGACGCCCTACCACGATGCCCTGATCAGCACAGCATTAAACAGCGACGCGCTGGATCATTCACAGCCTGTCACCGTGGCGGATATGAGCATTCGCTGGTTGCTTATCCCGATGGTCAGTGCCGAGGCGGTGCGCGCCGTCATACCCGACGTCAACGATCTTGAGCGGTTAATTACCCACGCCAGCGTGGATGGTGTAATGCCCTTTGGCCCGCTGCCCTCGGGAGAAACAGAACAGTATGAAGTGCGGGGATTACTGGTTGAGCACGGCAGCCTGACAGAAGATCCGATTACCGGCAGCGCAAATGCCTGCCTGGCGCGCTACTTCGCGGCTCAGGGTAAACCGCACAATTACCGCGTTCGTCAGGGCACGCAGGTCAGACGTCAGGGCCGGGTGAACGTGGCTTATGAGGGCGAAACCATCTGGATTGGCGGAAAAACAGTGACGATCGTTGAGGGCACAATTGACGTTACGCCCTGAGACACGACAGGGCGACGGAGTCGCCCTTACTGTTACAGTCCCTGCCCGCCCGATGCTTCGATGCGTTGCGCGGTGATCCAGCCGGTTTCCTCGCTCAGAATGGCGCAAATGGCGTCGCCAATATCATCAGGTAATCCGACCCGCCCCAGAGCGGTCAACGCAGCGATGCTTTCATTCACGGCTTTATCGTCACGCACCCGTCCACCGCCAAAATCCGTTTCAATCGCGCCCGGCGCCAGGATATTAACGCGGATTCGACGTTCCCCCAGCTCTTTGGCCTGGTAACGGGTCAGCACTTCCATCGCCCCTTTCATCGCCGCATAGGTGCCCGAGCCAGGATAGGTCAGGCGCGTTAATCCACTGGAGATATTCAGAATGCGCCCGCCGTCGCTGATAACAGGCAGCAGTTTTTGCGTCAGGAAGTACGGCCCTTTGAAATGCACATTCATAAGCGCATCAAATTCCGCTTCCGTCGTCTCGGCAAAAGGTTTGTAGTGACCATGCCCGGCATTGTTCACTAAATAATCAAATGTCTCACGCTGCCAGTGCTGCTGTAAGGTGTTTTTGACATCAGAAATGAAGCGGTCGAACTGGCTAACATCACCCACATCCAGCTGTAGCGCTATGGCGCGGCCGCCTGCGCGCTCAACAGCGTTGACGACGTCCTGTGCTTCGTTTTGATGATTGCGGTACGTCAGGATGATATCCCGGCCTTTTGCCGCCAGTTTTAGCGCTGCATTCTTGCCTAAACCGCGATTTGCGCCCGTAATCAAGACGATTTTACGATTCATGTTGATTTCCTGTTGCAAAATTGAACACAGATTCAGGATATTCGTTAAAAATTGTTCTATAAACGCTTAAGAATGCGCAGCACTGTTCCACTTACAACAACAATCGGCAGGCTATATGGATAAAATTCATGCAATGCAGGTGTTCGTCAGAGTTGCAGAGATGGGCAGTTTTACGGCGGCGGCTGACAGCCTTGGGTTACCAAAAGGCAGCGTATCACGGCAAATTCAGGCGCTGGAGAATCTGATGGGCACACGGCTGCTGCATCGTACTACCCGCCGCGTGCAGCTGACTCAGGATGGCCTGGTATACTATGATCGCTGTCTTGATTTGCTGGCGATGATTGGCGATATGGACAGCCTGTTTCAGCACGATCCCGCGACGTTAAGTGGCAAACTGCGGGTCGACATGTCCGTGGCAATGGCGAGCGATCTTATTCTTCCGCGTCTGCCTGAATTCCTTCAGCACTATCCTGGCGTGGAAATTGAACTCAGCAGCAACGATCGCCAGGTTGACGTCATTCGCGAAGGTTTTGACTGTGTGATTCGCGTTGGCGAGCTAAAAGATTCGGGACTGATCGCCCGCCGTATAGGTACGCACACCTTGATTAACTGTGCCAGTCCTGACTATCTTGCGCGTTTTGGCAGGCCGATTCGGCTTGAAGAACTGTCGCAGCATGCAATGGTGCATTACAGCCAGCCGTTAGGTCAGGCGGCGCAGGGCTTCGAATACTTCGATGGTAAGCAGTGCCACTATGTGCACACGGGCGGCGTCGTGACGGTGAACAGCACCGAAACCTACCGCGCCGCCTGCCTTGCGGGCCTGGGCATTATTCAGGTGCCGACGGTGGGCATCCAAAAATATCTGGAAAGCGGTCAACTGGTCGAGGTGCTCCATGCGTTCCCGGCCAAACCGATGCCCATTCACTTGCTCTATCCCCATCGCCGGAATGTCGCGCGTCGGGTTCGGGTGTTTATGGAGTGGTTAAGTCAGGTGCTCCAGGAGTATGTCACCTGACAGGCTATAATGTGATTTTAAGGTTCAACAGGAAAGTGAATGTCTATGACAGACGAGCAGGACAACGTAAAAGGCGCCAAACCGCTGATCGATATTAAAACCGGCAACAAGTCCGTTGATCGCTCCATCGTGCGCGTATCACGCTTCGCCGCCTGGTTCCAGGCGATACCGGCGGTAGCGCACTTTATTCGCGCGCTGGATCGGTTTAACGATCGCCTCGGCAGCCAGTTTGGTGCCGCCATTACCTATTTTTCGTTTCTGTCGCTCATCCCCATTTTAATGGTGTCTTTTGCTGCCGTGGGTTTCGTGCTGGCCTCGAATCCGGACCTCCTGACCGATATCATCAACAAAATCGTCAGCAGCATCAGCGATCCGTCGCTGGCGACCACGTTAAAAAACACCGTGAACACGGCCATTCAGCAACGCGCAACCGTGGGCATCACCGGTTTGTTGCTGGCGTTGTATTCCGGTCTCAACTGGATGGGGAATTTACGCGAGGCTATTCGCGCGCAGTCACGCGACGTCTGGGAGCGTCAACCTGACGATAAAGAGAAGATCTGGAAACGCTATATTCGCGACTTCTTGTCTCTGACCGGCCTGATGCTGGCGCTGGTGATTACTTTGTCACTGACCTCCGTCGCCGGTTCCGCCCAGGCGACTATCGTTAATGCGTTAGGGCTGGATGGCATTGAATGGTTGCGCCCGGCACTGACGATCATCGCGACGTCCATCTCTGTACTGGCAAATTATCTGCTGTTTCTGTGGATTTTCTGGATTCTGCCTCGCCATAAACCGCGCAAAAAAGCCCTGCTGCGTGGCACCTTACTGGCGGCCATCGGGTTTGAAGTCATTAAGTTTGTGATGACGTTGACGCTGCCGAAACTCGCCAGCTCGCCCTCAGGTGCGGCTTTTGGCTCGGTGTTGGGGCTGATGGCGTTCTTCTATTTCTTTGCCCGCCTGACATTGTTCTGCGCGGCCTGGATTGCCACCGCCAAATACAAAGACGATCCACGCATGCCTGAAAAAGGCGCAATGGCCACCCACGAACAGCAGTAACCAGCGAAAAATCCCTGCCCCCGGTTATTTATCAGCCACTTTACAGCATGAATAACCAGGGGGTCACTTTTCTTCAGCGCTTTCACAGAGTATCTCGCCATGTTTATCTCTGTTAACGCTGCCATTCTCCGACATTTCACATCAGGCAAAGATTTTCTACTTTTAGGCAGAGAAAGCCGCGGCTGACGCGGTTTCCAGCCATTGAATGCCGCTATACAGGTGCGTAAGATTCCTTAACGGTATTTAAAAATAAGAAACATTTATGCAAGCCTCCATCTCAGAAACTCTTGATAAACAACATGAGCCAACGCCAGTGAACTCACGCAGTAAAGTCGTTATTGCTTCACTGGTTGGCACCGCCATCGAATTTTTCGATTTCTATATTTATGCCACCGCCGCGGTCATTGTCTTTCCGCATATCTTTTTTCCTCAGGGTGATGCCACTGTCGCCACGCTACAGTCACTGGCGACCTTCGCGATTGCGTTCGTTGCGCGCCCTATCGGCTCAGCGCTGTTTGGTCACTTCGGTGACCGTGTCGGTCGTAAAGCCACCCTGGTAGCCTCGCTGCTGACCATGGGGATCTCTACCGTGGTCATTGGTTTGTTACCCAGCTATCAGAGCATTGGCGTTCTGGCCCCGCTGCTGTTAGCACTGGCCCGCTTTGGTCAGGGCCTGGGACTCGGCGGCGAATGGGGCGGTGCGGCCCTGCTGGCCACGGAAAATGCACCAGCCAAAAAGCGTGCGCTGTACGGTTCCTTCCCGCAGTTGGGTGCGCCCATTGGATTCTTTTTTGCCAACGGCACCTTCCTGCTGCTCTCCTGGTTGCTGACCGACGAGCAGTTTATGCAGTGGGGCTGGCGCGTGCCTTTTGTACTGTCTGCCGTGCTGGTCCTGATTGGCCTGTATGTGCGCGTGTCGCTACATGAAAGTCCGGTCTTTGCCAAAGTGCAGAAAGAGAAGAAGCAGGTGCGCGTGCCGATTGCCTCACTTCTGAGCAAACATCTGACGGCGACCATTCTGGGCACCTTCATCATGCTCGCCACCTACACGCTGTTTTACATCATGACAGTTTACTCAATGAGTTACGGCACCGCCGCCGCGCCTGCGGGGCTGGGCATCTCACGTAACAGCATGCTGTGGATGTTGATGATGGCGGTCATTGGCTTCGGCGTGATGGTCCCCATCGCGGGCCTGCTGGCTGACCGCTTTGGTCGCCGGAAAACCATGATCACCATTACGCTGATGATTATTGGTTTCTCATTCCTGTTCCCTGTGATGTTGGGTTCCGGCTCTCAGGCGCTGGTGATGGCCTTCCTGCTGCTGGGATTAAGCATTATGGGCCTGACATTTGGCCCGATGGGTGCGCTGCTGCCCGAGCTGTTCCCGACAGAAGTGCGCTATACCGGCGCGTCGTTCTCATACAACCTGTCGTCGATTCTGGGGGCCTCCGTTGCGCCATATATCGCAACCTGGCTGAACGTGCACTACGGCTTATATGCCGTCGGATTGTACCTGGCCTCTATGGCCTTCCTGACGCTGATCGCCCTGATTGCCTGTAAAGAAACCCGGCATCAAACGCTGTATGAAGTGTGATCTCAGGTCACGCTCATAAAAAAACCCGGCTCAGGCCGGGTTTTTTATGCGTTTTCGCGGCGAAAGCGCGCTATTTCGACTTAAGCCAGGCCATAAAATCATCGATAAAAACCCGGGTTTTTAGCGGCAGCAGACGGTTGGGTAAGGTGATGGCCCAGGGCGTCATCGGTGTTGTGTTTTCACTGTGCCAGTCCGGCAAAACACGACGCAGTGGACCATTAAGCAGATAGCCGTTTGCGATAAATCTACACACATTGCGCAGCCAGACTCTTCCCGAAGCGCATTTGGGGAAAAGGCGGGGACTGACTGAATGCCGACCCGACCCGCAGCGCACGGCTGTCGCTTCTGTCGCCGTATGCTATGCCCTCAGACATCATCACGAGTATTTTGCTGGCAACCTTACGGCTGGCATGTTCCTTATTCTTGCCGGGTGTCAGTATGTTGGTTACAGGAGCCTTTTACCGCCTGTTATCGTGTCGCCAGGCGCATGCTAAAACAAAAAGGCGCAGCCAGATGGCTGCGCCTTTTTGTCTTACATTTGCTGAAAACGGTGGCGGTGCGACTTAGCCTGCAACCGCGATGCGTTTCATATCGGTCATGTAACCACGCAGTTTGCGGCCAACCTGCTCGATAGGATGCTGACGAATGGCTTCATTAACGTCGCGCAGTTGGGCGTTATCCACCTGCGTGCCGTCAATAGCGTTACCCAGATCGCCCGGCTGCAGTGAGGCCATAAACTCTTTCAGCAGCGGCACCGCCGCAAAAGAGAACAGGTAGTTACCGTACTCAGCGGTATCAGAAATAACCACGTTCATTTCATACAGGCGTTTACGGGCAATGGTGTTCGCGATCAGCGGCAGCTCGTGCAGTGACTCGTAGTAAGCCGACTCTTCGATGATGCCAGCATCTACCATGGTTTCAAATGCCAGCTCAACGCCCGCTTTGACCATGGCAACCATGACAACGCCTTTGTCGTAGTATTCTTGCTCTTCGATTTTGCCGTCGAACTGAGGGGCGGTTTCGAACGCGGTTTTACCGGTCTCTTCGCGCCAGGTCAGCAGCTTCTTATCGTCATTCGCCCAGTCCGCCATCATGCCAGCAGAGAAATCGCCTGAGATGATGTCATCCATGTGCTTCTGGAACAGGGGAGCCATGATGGTTTTCAGCTGCTCAGACAGTGCGTAAGCACGCAGTTTCGCCGGATTAGACAGGCGATCCATCATCAGCGTAATGCCGCCAAATTTCAGGGATTCGGTGATGGTTTCCCAGCCAAACTGAATCAGTTTCTCAGTGTACGCCGCATCGTGACCTTCAGCCACCAGCTTATCGAAGCACAGCAGAGAACCGGCCTGCAGCATACCGCACAGAATGGTCTGCTCACCCATCAGGTCAGATTTCACTTCCGCAACGAAAGAGGATTCCAGCACGCCAGCGCGGTCACCACCGGTGGCAGAAGCCCAGGCTTTGGCGATAGCCATACCTTCACCTTTCGGATCGTTTTCCGGGTGAACCGCGATCAGCGTCGGTACCCCGAAGCCACGCTTGTATTCTTCACGGACTTCGGTGCCCGGACACTTCGGCGCCACCATAACGACGGTGATATCTTTACGGATGGTTTCGCCCACTTCGACAATGTTGAAGCCGTGTGAATAGCCCAGCGCGGCACCGTCTTTCATCAGTGGCTGTACAGCCTGAACCACGGCGGAGTGCTGTTTGTCTGGCGTCAGGTTAACCACCAGGTCCGCCTGAGGAATCAGTTCTTCGTAAGTGCCCACTTTGAAACCGTTGTCGGTGGCTTTGCGATACGAGGCACGTTTTTCGGCGATGGCTTCTGCACGCAGGGCATAAGAAACATCCAGACCGGAATCGCGCATGTTCAGGCCCTGGTTCAGGCCCTGCGCACCACAGCCCACAATCACAATCTTTTTGCCTTTCAGGAAGCTAGCGCCATCCGCGAACTCGTCACGCCCCATAAAACGACATTTGCCCAGTTGCGCTAACTGGTTGCGCAGATTCAGTGTGTTGAAGTAATTAGCCATGGGTACTCCGGTTAAATGTTGTGTTTGCTTTTGTCTGTTGACGGCGTGAGATTCAGCACCGCGAATGACCCCATCATATGACAGGATTTCTGTTGCTTAAATTGATATATTAACAACATTACATTGCAATAATCGCAATGCATTCCTGAGGTGGAACCTGTATGGATTTACGCGATCTCAAATTGTTTTTACATCTGGCAGAAAGTTGCCATTTTGGCCGCACCGCACGGGCCATGCACGTCAGTCCGTCCACGCTGTCACGCCAGATTCAGCGGCTGGAAGAGGATGTCGGCCACGCGTTGTTTCTGCGTGATAACCGCACCGTCACGCTCACCGAAGCGGGCGAAAGACTGAAGTTATTTGCACAACAAACCTTACTGCAGTATCAGCAATTGCGCCATGCCATGGATCTCAACGGTCCGTCACTCAGTGGTGAACTGCGCCTGTTTTGCTCGGTGACCGCCGCGTACAGCCATCTGCCGCCCATTCTGGATCGTTTCCGCGCCGAGCATCCTCAGGTGGAAATCAAACTGACTACCGGCGATGCGGCCGATGCGATTGAAATGGTCCAGTCGGGCAATGCCGATCTGGCGATTGCCGGTCGACCTGAATCGCTGCCTGCCAGCATTGATTTCACCACGCTGGGACTGTTGCCGCTGGGACTGATTGCACCTGCACTGCCCTGTCCGGTGCGCAGTCAGGCGACAGAAGAGGCACCGGACTGGTCACAGATTCCGTTTATCCTGCCCGAGCAGGGACCGGTCCGGCGGGCGATCGAGCTATGGTTCCGCCGTCATCGCATCGTTAACCCATTGATTTATGCGACCGTTGCCGGTCATGAAGCAATCGTGTCGATGGTAGCGCTGGGCTGTGGGATTGCGCTGCTGCCGGATGTGGTGCTGGAGAACAGCCCTGAGCCGGTACGAAACCGTGTGCTGCCGCTGGAAAGCGTGGCGTCCGTCGCACCGCTGGAGCTGGGTGTTTGTGTACAAAAAAAGCGGCTTGGAGAGCCGCTTATCAGTGCATTCTGGCACCAGCTATAGTTACTGGCCTGCCAGGAAGAAGCGGAATGCCGGGTTATGCGTTTCGTCGTGGAAATCGTAACCCAGGTCGGCAAGGTGCTCTTCAAAACGCGGTTCGTCGTTGCCAAGCTCGAAGGCCGTGAGGACCCGGCCGTAGTCCGTGCCGTGGCTACGGTAATGGAACAGTGAGATATTCCAGTGCGTGCCCAGCGTTTGCAGAAACTTAAGCAATGCGCCGGGCGCTTCCGGAAACTCAAAGCTGAACAGGCGCTCACGCAGCGGCTTGGAAGGCCGTCCGCCCACCATGTAACGCACGTGCAGCTTCGCCATCTCATCGTCAGACAGATCCACCACCTGATAGCCGTTTTCCGTTAACTGGCTGATGATCTCTGCGCGCTCATCCATCCCGCGCGTCAGCCGCACGCCCACAAAAATGCAGGCTTTGTCGGTGTCGGCATAGCGATAGTTAAACTCGGTAATTGAGCGACCACCCAACGTCTGACAAAACTTCAGGAAGCTGCCCTGCTGTTCCGGGATCGTGACCGCCAGCAGAGCTTCGCGTTGTTCACCCAGCTCACAACGTTCAGAAACGTAGCGCAAACCATGGAAGTTAACGTTAGCCCCCGACAACACGTGTGCCAGGCGTTCGCCCTGAATATCGTGCTGCTGTACGTATTTCTTCATGCCCGCCAGCGCCAGCGCGCCTGAAGGTTCTGCCACGGCGCGCACATCTTCAAACAGATCTTTCATTGCCGCGCAGATCGCATCGCTGTCCACGGTGACGATATCGTCGAGATATTCCTGGCACAGGCGGAAAGTTTCGTTACCGATGCGCTTCACGGCCACACCTTCGGCGAACAAGCCCACGCGCGGTAAATCCACCGGCTCACCAGCCTCCAGCGCCGCTTTCAGGCAGGCCGAGTCTTCTGACTCAACAGCGATCACTTTGATTTGCGGCATCAGCTGCTTGATGAGCACCGCCACGCCCGCGGCCAGACCGCCGCCGCCCACCGGAACAAAAACCCGATCGAGATGTGCGTCCTGCTGCAGCAGTTCCATCGCCAGCGTGCCTTGTCCGGCGATGACCGCCGGATGGTCAAACGGTGGCACAAAGGTGTAACCCTGCTGCGTCGCCAGTTCAATGGCTTTGGCTTTCGCCTCGTCAAAGTTGGCACCATACAGGAAGGCTTCACCGCCAAATGCACGCACCGCATCCACCTTGATGTCCGCTGTCGCCAGCGGCATGACGATCAGCGACTTGATGCCCAGCTTCGTCGCCGATAACGCAACGCCCTGGGCGTGGTTACCGGCCGACGCGGTGACAACACCGCGTGCTTTCTGCTCTTCATCAAGGCCGGCAATCATCGCGTAGGCACCGCGCAGTTTAAAACTGTGCACCGGCTGGCGATCTTCTCGCTTCACCAGAATGGTATTGCCCAGACGTGCAGAGATTTTTTCCATCTTCTGCAGTGGGGTAACCTGTGCCACTTCGTATACCGGTGAACGTAACACCGCACGCAGATACTCGGCACCGCAGGGCGCCTCGGGTAGCGGTTGAGCCTCAGCCATCTTAGCCTCCCAGCTTACTCTTATCGCGCACAGCACCTTTATCGGCGCTGGTCGCGAGCGATGCATAGGCGCGCAGGGCAAACGACACGTCGCGCTGACGGTTCATCGGCGTGTAAGCTGCGTCGCCACGGGCTTCCTGCTCTTCACGGCGGGCATGCAGTTCATTATCCGGTACGGCCAGTCTGATACCGCGGTTTGGGATATCGATATCGATGATATCGCCATCTTTCACCAGCGCGATGGTGCCGCCGTTAGCGGCTTCAGGTGAGGCGTGACCAATTGACAGGCCAGAGGTGCCGCCAGAGAAGCGACCGTCGGTGATCAGGGCACAACTTTTACCCAGCCCCATCGACTTCAGGTAAGTGGTGGGATACAACATTTCCTGCATGCCCGGCCCACCTTTTGGCCCTTCGTAGCGGATCACAACCACGTCACCCGCTACCACTTTGCCACCGAGGATAGCTTCCACAGCGTCATCCTGGCTTTCATAGACTTTAGCCGGGCCGCTGAACGTCAGAATCTCTTTATCGACGCCCGCGGTTTTTACGATACAGCCATCTTCGGCAATGTTGCCGTAGAGCACGGCCAGACCACCATCCTGGGAATAGGCATGTTCGCGCGTACGGATACAGCCTTCAGCGCGGTCATCATCCAGCGTGTCCCAACGGCAACTTTGCGAAAACGCCTGAGTCGTTCGAATACCGGCTGGACCCGCACGGAACATGTCCTTCACCGCCTGATCCTGAGTCAGCATGATGTCGTACTGATCGAGCGTTTCACGCAGGCTCTGCTGCAGAATGTTACGGGCGCTGGTGTCAATCAGCCCGGCACGATCCAGCTCGCCGAGAATACCGATGACGCCACCCGCACGGTGCACATCTTCCATGTGATATTTCGGCGTGCTCGGTGCCACTTTGCACAACTGAGGAACTTTGCGTGACAGGCGATCGATATCAGAGATGTTAAAGTCCACCTCACCTTCCTGCGCGGCGGCCAGCAAGTGCAGAACGGTATTTGTAGAGCCGCCCATGGCGATATCCAGCGTCATGGCATTTTCAAACGCGGCTTTGGTGGCGATGTTGCGCGGCAGCATATTCACATCATCCTGCTCGTAATAGCGTTTGGTCAGGCTGACGATGCGCTTACCGGCGTTAATGAACAGCGCTTTACGGTCGGCATGGGTGGCCAACAGTGAACCGTTACCCGGTTGTGACAGGCCGAGGGCTTCGGTCAGGCAATTCATTGAGTTTGCGGTGAACATGCCCGAACAGGAGCCGCAGGTTGGACAGGCGGAGCGTTCAATCTGCTCGCTGTCAGCATCGCTGACGTTCGGGTTAGCCCCCTGGATCATGGCATCCACCAGATCCAGCTTGATGATCTGATCGGACAGTTTGGTTTTACCGGCTTCCATTGGGCCGCCGGAAACAAAGATCACCGGAATATTCAGGCGCAGTGCGGCCATCAACATGCCGGGGGTGATTTTGTCGCAGTTTGAAATGCAGACCATGGCATCAGCACAGTGCGCGTTCACCATGTACTCGACAGAGTCGGCAATCAGCTCACGTGAAGGCAGAGAATACAGCATGCCGCCATGGCCCATGGCAATACCGTCGTCCACCGCGATCGTGTTGAACTCTTTGGCCACGCCACCTGCCGCTTCGATTTGCTCGGCAACCAGCTTACCCAGGTCACGCAGGTGTACGTGGCCCGGCACAAACTGGGTGAATGAGTTAACGACGGCGATAATCGGTTTGCCGAAATCATCGTCGGTCATTCCTGTTGCGCGCCAGAGGGCACGGGCACCAGCCATGTTGCGGCCGTGGGTGGTGGTAGCGGAACGGTACTTAGGCATGCTCTTTACTCCAGTCAAAATAAGATCGCGGACATCCAGCGACATCCGCGCAAGGTCTGGTTATGCGTTAACCGGGTCCAGCCAGCCCCATTTGTCTTCGGTCTCGCCGGTAAACAGGCCAAAGAATGCCTGCTGAATGCGTTTGGTGACGGGCCCACATTTGCCTTCGCCAACCTGAATGCGATCCACGCTGCGTACCGGGGTGATTTCTGCCGCCGTGCCGGACATAAAGACTTCGTCAGCCAGGTACAGAGATTCACGAGACAGTGCCTGTTCACGCACTTCGATGCCCATATTACGCGCCAGCGTGATGATGGCATCGCGGGTGATGCCCGGCAGTGCAGAGGAGGTAAACGGCGGGGTAAACAGCACGCCATCTTTCACTTCAAACAGATTTTCGCCTGCGCCTTCTGAAATCAGGCCATTGGTATCCAGCGCAATGCCTTCCTGATAGCCATGGCGGCGCGCCTCACTGCCTACCAGCAGGGAAGACAGATAGTTGCCGCCCGCTTTTGCTGCGGTTGGCAATGTGTTTGGCGCAACGCGGTTCCATGAAGACACCATGGCATCAATGCCGTTTTCCAGCGCTTCAGCGCCCAGGTAAGCGCCCCACGGGAACGCTGCAACAATCACATCCGTGGTGAAGCCATCCGGCGGGTTCACGCCCAGACCGACATCGCCCACGAAAGCCAGCGGACGGATGTAGGCGCTTTTCAGGTTGTTCACGCGAATCACTTCACGGCAGGCTTCCATCAGTTCATCAACGCTGTGCTTGATCGGGAAACGGTAAATTTTGGCGGAATCGTGCAGACGCTGCATGTGCTCGCGGTGACGGAAGACGACCGGGCCTTTGTGTGAGTCGTAGCAGCGCACGCCTTCAAATACCGAGGTGCCGTAATGCAGAGCGTGAGACATCACGCTGACTTTCGCCTCTTCCCACTTAACCATTTCGCCGTTGAACCAAATGAAATCTGCTTTCTTGGTGCTCATTATTATTTCCTTTCGCGACTACGCGCGGATTTGTTGTGATGTCTGTTGTTGAATCTGGACGCAGGCGACATCCATCAGTTTGCTTAACTGGGAAGACAGTAAATCGACAGAGCGCTGGCTGGCAACGGTCATTTCGATATTAATGTTTTCGGCGTTAGCCACAGTCGCCATGTTCATTGAACACACCTGAAAGCCACGATGGCGTACTACACGTAAAATGCGTTCCAATATTTCAGGTCGAAAGCGCGCTTCGATAGACAATTGATGCTGGTTCATACGGTTTTCTCCATCATGTTGGCGTTGCTGGCACCGGGCGGTACCAATGGCCAGACGTTTTCATGCTCATCAATTGACACGTGCAGGAAATAAGGACCTTCACTGTTCAGCAGAGCATCGATTGCGGCGTCGACCTGATCTTTACGGGTGATTCGCTGGCCCGGGATATCAAATGCGCTGGCCAGCGTGAGGAAGTCGGGGTTATCGGTCAGGATGGTTTCACTGTAGCGACCGTCAAAAAACAGCTGCTGCCACTGGCGAACCATGCCCAGACGCTGGTTATCCAGCAGCAGAATTTTCACAGGCAGTTTGCCACGCTTAATGGTGCCCAGTTCCTGAATATTCATCATGATCGAGCCGTCGCCCGAGACACAGATGACGGTATCGTGAGGGCGCGCAACCTGTGCGCCGATTGCCGCAGGCAGGCCAAAGCCCATGGTGCCTAAGCCACTGGAGGTGATAAAATCTTCAGGCGCGTCACAGGCTATATGCTGGGCCGCCCACATCTGATGCTGACCTACGTCGGTGGTAACAACAGTGTTTGCCGGTTTGCGATCGGACAATTGTTTCAGTAATAACGGCGCATAGATGGCTTCACCGGGATGATCGTAGCGCCACGCATGCTGTGCTTTCAGCGCCATGACTTCGTCGCGCCACGCCTGAATCTGTAAAGGCTGGCTCAGGGCCGGCAGGACATGGTTGAGATCGCCTTGCAGCGACACATGTGCACGGCGCAGCTTATTCAGTTCTGCAGGGTCCACATCCAGATGGATCACGCTGGCCAGCGGGGCGAAGGTGTCCAGTTTACCGGTGACGCGGTCGTCAAAACGGGCACCCACCGCGATTAACAGGTCGCAGGACTGGACGGCCAGATTAGCGGCCTTAGTGCCGTGCATGCCCAGCATGCCCAGATAACATTCGCTGTCGGCATCCACACTTCCCAGGCCCTTCAGCGTGGCAACAGCGGGAATGCCGGTTTCCTGCATCAACGCGCGCAGTGCCGGTACCGCTTGCGCCATGCCGACGCCACCGCCGACATACAGCATAGGTTTTTTGGCCTGCGCCATCATTGCCCGCGCGTCAATAATTGCCTGATGCGGCATCGACATCGCTTCTTCCACCGGCATCAACTGCGGTGAAGGTTCCCCTTTTGCCAGCTGAATATCCTTTGGGATATCGACTAATACCGGCCCGGGGCGACCCGACTGCGCAATGGCGAACGCCTCGGCCATCACGGAAGGCAAATCATCCAGCGATTCAACCATGAAGCTGTGTTTGGTGCAGGCTAACGACAGACCGAGAACATCGATTTCCTGAAAGGCATCCGTACCGATGAAGGCAGAAGCGACCTGACCGGTCAACGCGACAACCGGCACGGAGTCCATCATGGCATCAGCCAGGCCGGTGATCAGATTTGTTGCACCGGGGCCCGAAGTGGCAATGCAGACACCGGTTTTACCGGTTGAACGGGCATAGCCGATTGCGGCCATCACCGCGCCCTGCTCGTGACGGCACAACAGGTGTTCGACGCCGCCGTCGTATAGCGCATCGTACACTGGCATGATGGCGCCGCCAGGGTAACCAAATACGGTATCAACGCCTTGTGCGCGTAAAGCCTGAACTACCCATTGTGCACCTGTCATCGTTATTCTCCTGTCGCCTGAGGGGAACAACAGAATTTTATGCTACTGTTCATTGTTTGTTCCTTGCAGATTTACTGAATTTTGCCAGGTCAAAAAAAAACCCCCGGACCTTTCGGTGCGGGGGGTTTTTTAGAGTTCTGGCTTGATTTTTAAGCCTTTCTTGCTCCAAGCGTTGCCCCGCACAGTGGGTTAATAATCACCACCACGCTAATCACGACAAGGCTAATCACTAGTAGAAGGGCTTTCATAACGTATTCGATTCTTTAACTCGTTCGAAGTAATGCCTACAGAGTTATCATAGTTAGTAGGCTAATTACAATATTTTTTATCAGGTTTTTTATTGCGGCCCATTGCGTTCTTTCGTTATCAATTTGTAATTAAAAGATTATTTTATTGAGCCCCGACTTTGACAAAAAAACCATGCCGATGCGGTTATACCGCGTTCAAAGTCCGGTTCCACAAAAAAAGCGTGCGGATGTATAGTGCGCAAAAAAATCACGGCGCAGCTTACATTTTGTCCTTTTGGCCCTCGCCGTCATTGAAGCGCCAGGGCAGACTTGCCGCATTTGGGAGCGGCCATGTCTTTGTCAAAAGTTCTGACACGTGCAGCCATCGGGGTTGATGCGCCGCTGGTGACTATTGAAGTCCATATCAGCAACGGATTGCCTGCCCTGACGTTGGTGGGCTTACCGGAAACTACCGTCAAGGAGGCACGCGAACGTGTCCGTAGCGCCATCATTAACAGCGGCTTTGACTTCCCTGCCCGGCGAATCACCATCAATCTGGGCCCGGCCGATCTGCCTAAGGAAGGCGGGCGCTACGATTTGCCCATGGCTGTCGCCATTCTGGTCGCGTCTGAACAGCTCCCTGCAGAGAAGCTGGGCGGATATGAGTTTCTGGGCGAGCTGGCGCTAAACGGCGCTCTGTGTGGTGTACAGGCCGCCATTCCGGCTGCCCTTGCGGCGATTAAAGCTGGCAGGCAGTTGATTCTCTCAGCAGAAAACCAGACTGATGTGGGTTTAATCCGTAAAGGCTCAACGCTGGTAGCCGCCCATTTGATCGACGTTTGTGCTTTCTTACACAACAGGGGTGAACTCACGATTGCCACCGCCCACGCCGATAACACCGACGAAATCACAGACGATCTTCGCGATATTGTCGGGCAGGAACAAGGACGCCGTGCCCTGGAGATCACGGCGGCCGGTGGACATAACCTGATGCTGATCGGACCGCCAGGCACAGGCAAAACCATGCTTGCCACTCGTTTACCGGGCATCATGCCGCCATTAAGCGATCAGGAGGCCTTAGAATGCGCAGCGATAGCCAGCCTGAGTAATGCGGGCCCTGTGCATCATTCATGGCGTAAAAGGCCGTTCAGGGCCCCTCATCATAGTGCTTCACTGTATGCGCTCATTGGCGGTGGCGCATTGCCCCGTCCCGGCGAGATCTCGCTGGCCCATAATGGAGTGCTTTTTTTAGATGAATTGCCTGAATTCCAGCGCAGCGTTCTGGATGCGTTGCGCGAACCCATTGAGTCCGGTGAAGTCGCGATTTCGCGAGCCAGGGCTAAGGTGGTTTACCCTGCACGTTTTCAGTTAGTCGCTGCGATGAATCCCAGTCCGACAGGACACTATCAGGGACAGCATAACCGCACCTCGCCGCAGCAGATTTTACGCTATCTCAGCAAACTTTCCGGCCCCTTTCTTGATCGCTTTGATCTGTCGCTGGAGGTGCCATTGCTACCGCCGGGACTGTTAGGCCAGCAACAGCAGACGGGAGAAAGTTCTGTGGCGGTACGCGAGCGCGTGCTTGTTGCCCGGCAAAGACAGATAGCGCGTTCAGGAAAAATCAACGCTCATTTAGCTAATGCGGAGGTATTACGGTGGTGTGCGCTTTGTTCTGCGGATGCGAAGTGGCTGGAGTCTGTTTTAAATCAGTTGGGCTTATCAGTACGGGCTTGGCAGCGGATCCTGAAAGTGGCGCGCACGGTGGCCGATTTGGCCGGTGAAGAGACGATCAGCCGTTATCATTTGCAGGAAGCCGTCAGTTACCGAAGCATTGACCGCCTCATGACCTATCTTCATAACAACCTGCAGTAAAAAGGGGCTTTCGCCCCTTTTCATTAATCGTCGCTTTCTGTGTAGTCTTCAACGGTATCCATTTGTGGCTTACCGCCTGACAGCGTGTGAAAACGCTTAGGACGCTTGATACGGGTCATGTATTTGGACCAGACACGTTCTGCTTCCGTCTGCGGCTCACGGACACCACGACATACCTCGATGAACAAACGCTCTTCTTCTGTCGCTGGTTCACGTTTGGCAAGATCCAGCTCATTAAACGCGACGCCGTGGCGTTCAAGTAGCTGTGCTTCTTTAATCGTAAAGTCCCCATGACGCGAAAATCCGCGTGGGTAATGTTTGTTATCAAAGAAACGATTTTCCGTTGAGAAGCTTTCCGCCATGTTACACGCTCCTGTTTCTCTTATGGCCGTGCTATTTATGGCGCGGAGTATTAGATACGCTTGACAGAGTGTAAAACAAAACATTTAAATCTATACGACAAACAAATTTTGGGAGAAGGCTGTGGATACGGAATTACTGAAAACTTTCCTGGAAGTGAGCAGAACTCGCCATTTCGGGCGTGCTGCAGAAGCACTTTACTTAACGCAGTCTGCTGTCAGTTTTCGCATCCGCCAGTTAGAAAACCAACTGGGAGTGAATCTTTTTACCCGACACCGCAACAACATCCGTTTGACCTCGGCAGGTGAGCGTCTTTTGCCTTACGCGGAAAGTCTGATGAACACCTGGCTTATGGCGAAGAAAGAAGTGTCTCACACGCAGCAGCATCATGAGCTGTCCATTGGTGCCAGCGCCTCACTTTGGGAAGCCTATCTGACGCCATGGCTTCAGACACTCTACGAAAACAGGGAAAGTCTGCACCTGGAAGCGCGCGTGGCGCAGCGTCATTTGTTAGTTAAACAGTTGCATGAACGCCAACTGGATTTATTGATTACGACGGAAGCACCAAAGATGGATGAATTGACCAGCCAGCAGATAGGTCATATCTCGCTGGCACTGTTTCGTTCCCGGCAGACCGAAAAGCGTGAGAAATATGACTATATTAAGCTGGAATGGGGCGCGGACTTTCATCAGCACCAAAGTTATCTTTCCGGCGGGGACGATGTTCCGGTATTAACAACGACATCAGCACAGGTGACGCGTGAATTGTTGCACACGACAGGAGCCTGCGCGTTTCTGCCCGAGTTCTGGCAAAGCTTGTACAGCGACCTGATAGTGATGCCCGATACGTCTGTGGCGGTGCGGCCTTTGTATGCGGTATGGCTGCAAAACAGTGATCAGCAGACGTATATCCGTCAGTTGCTGAAGTTTCCAGTCGTGCCGAATTAAAGAGAGGGAAGAAAGCGAGGATTAAGCCAGTCTTTGCTGGCTGGTTTTCTGTTTTGCTTTTCTTAAGGCAAAAAAAAATCCTTCGCATACGCAAAGGATTTTTCTTTTTCTGGCAGGGGCGGAGGGACTCGAACCCCCAACACCCGGTTTTGGAGACCGGTGCTCTACCAATTGAACTACGCCCCTAAAAAGGGTGGCGGAACGGACGGGGCTCGAACCCGCGACCCCCTGCGTGACAGGCAGGTATTCTAACCAACTGAACTACCGCTCCACCGATTCTGTACTGATCGCAGAAAAACGTTCTGCTGTCAGGTGTTTCGCCCTTCCGCGTCACCGGTAAGGTCATGACCAGCGTGCTGGTCTTAATTTAATGCCTGGCAGTTCCCTACTCTCGCATGGGGAGACCCCACACTACCATCGGCGCTACGGCGTTTCACTTCTGAGTTCGGCATGGGGTCAGGTGGGACCACCGCGCTACAGCCGCCAGGCAGATTCTGTCTGCCGCACCGCCCTCTCGGGCCGCACGGCGTTATCCGGTAAACAAGGCTGAAAATTCTTCTGTCTCTCAACCCAAAACGCCTCTGGCGTTGTAAGGTTAAGCCTCACGGGTCATTAGTACCGGTAAGCTCAACGCATCGCTGCGCTTACACACCCGGCCTATCAACGTCGTCGTCTTCAACGTCCCTTCAGGAGACTTAAAGTCTCAGGGAGAACTCATCTCGGGGCAAGTTTCGTGCTTAGATGCTTTCAGCACTTATCTTTTCCGCACTTAGCTACCGGGCAGTGCCACTGGCGTGACAACCCGGACACCAGCGGTGCGTTCACTCCGGTCCTCTCGTACTAGGAGCAACCCCCCTCAATTCTCCAGCGCCCACGGCAGATAGGGACCGAACTGTCTCACGACGTTCTAAACCCAGCTCGCGTACCACTTTAAACGGCGAACAGCCGTACCCTTGGGACCTACTTCAGCCCCAGGATGTGATGAGCCGACATCGAGGTGCCAAACACCGCCGTCGATATGAACTCTTGGGCGGTATCAGCCTGTTATCCCCGGAGTACCTTTTATCCGTTGAGCGATGGCCCTTCCATTCAGAACCACCGGATCACTATGACCTGCTTTCGCACCTGCTCGAGCCGTCACTCTCGCAGTCAAGCTGGCTTATGCCATTGCACTAACCTCCTGATGTCCGACCAGGATTAGCCAACCTTCGTGCTCCTCCGTTACGCTTTGGGAGGAGACCGCCCCAGTCAAACTACCCACCAGACACTGTCCGCAGCCCGGATCACGGGCCCACGTTAGAACACCAAACATTAAAGGGTGGTATTTCAAGGACGGCTCCACGCAGACTGGCGTCCACGCTTCAAAGCCTCCCACCTATCCTACACATCAAGGCTCAGTGTTCAGTGTCAAGCTGTAGTAAAGGTTCACGGGGTCTTTCCGTCTTGCCGCGGGTACACTGCATCTTCACAGCGATTTCAATTTCACTGAGTCTCGGGTGGAGACAGCCTGGCCATCATTACGCCATTCGTGCAGGTCGGAACTTACCCGACAAGGAATTTCGCTACCTTAGGACCGTTATAGTTACGGCCGCCGTTTACCGGGGCTTCGATCAAGAGCTTCTCCTTACGGATAACCCCATCAATTAACCTTCCGGCACCGGGCAGGCGTCACACCGTATACGTCCACTTTCGTGTTTGCACAGTGCTGTGTTTTTAATAAACAGTTGCAGCCAGCTGGTATCTTCGACTGGCCTCGGCTCCGGGAGCAAGTCCCCTCACCTACGCGCCAGCGTGCCTTCTCCCGAAGTTACGGCACCATTTTGCCTAGTTCCTTCACCCGAGTTCTCTCAAGCGCCTGGGTATTCTCTACCTGACCACCTGTGTCGGTTTGGGGTACGATTTCGTGTTACCTGATGCTTAGAGGCTTTTCCTGGAAGCAGGGCATTTATCACTTCAGCACCGTAGTGCCTCGTCGTCACGCCTCAGTGTAAAGTGCACCGGATTTGCCTGGCGCACACACCTACACGCTTAAACCGGGACAACCGTCGCCCGGCCGATATAGCCTTCTCCGTCCCCCCTTCGCAGTAACACCAAGTACAGGAATATTAACCTGTTTCCCATCGACTACGCCTTTCGGCCTCGCCTTAGGGGTCGACTCACCCTGCTCCGATTAACGTTGAACAGGAACCCTTGGTCTTCCGGCGACAAGGTTTTTCACCTTGTTTATCGTTACTTATGTCAGCATTCGCACTTCTGATACCTCCAGCATGCCTCACAGCACACCTTCAGCGGCTTACAGAACGCTCCCCTACCCAGCAACGCTTGCGCGTCGCTGCCGCAGCTTCGGTGCATGGTTTAGCCCCGTTACATCTTCCGCGCAGGCCGACTCGACCAGTGAGCTATTACGCTTTCTTTAAATGATGGCTGCTTCTAAGCCAACATCCTGGCTGTCTGTGCCTTCCCACATCGTTTCCCACTTAACCATGACTTTGGGACCTTAGCTGGCGGTCTGGGTTGTTTCCCTCTTCACGACGGACGTTAGCACCCGCCGTGTGTCTCCCGTGATAACATTCTCCGGTATTCGCAGTTTGCATCGGGTTGGTAAGCCGGGATGGCCCCCTAGCCGAAACAGTGCTCTACCCCCGGAGATGAGTTCACGAGGCGCTACCTAAATAGCTTTCGGGGAGAACCAGCTATCTCCCGGTTTGATTGGCCTTTCACCCCCAGCCACAGGTCATCCGCTAATTTTTCAACATTAGTCGGTTCGGTCCTCCAGTTAGTGTTACCCAACCTTCAACCTGCCCATGGCTAGATCACCGGGTTTCGGGTCTATACCCTGCAACTTAACGCCCAGTTAAGACTCGGTTTCCCTGCGGCTCCCCTATACGGTTAACCTTGCTACAGAATATAAGTCGCTGACCCATTATACAAAAGGTACGCAGTCACACCACGAAGGTGCTCCCACTGCTTGTACGTACACGGTTTCAGGTTCTGTTTCACTCCCCTCGCCGGGGTTCTTTTCGCCTTTCCCTCACGGTACTGGTTCACTATCGGTCAGTCAGGAGTATTTAGCCTTGGAGGATGGTCCCCCCATATTCAGACAGGATACTACGTGTCCCGCCTTACTCATCGAACTCACAGCCTGTGCACCTTTGTGTACGGGAGTATCACCCTGTACCCTGCGACTTTCCAGACGCTTCCACTGATGCACAAGCTGATGCAGGTTCTGGGCTCCTCCCCGTTCGCTCGCCGCTACTGGGGGAATCTCGGTTGATTTCTTTTCCTCGGGGTACTTAGATGTTTCAGTTCCCCCGGTTCGCCTCATGCCGCTATGTATTCACTGCATGATAGTGTGACGAATCACACTGGGTTTCCCCATTCGGGTATCGCCGGTTGTAGCGGTTCATATCACCTTACCGGCGCTTATCGCAGATTAGCACGCCCTTCATCGCCTCTGACTGCCAGGGCATCCACCGTGTACGCTTGGTCGCTTAACCTCACAACCCACAGGCGTTTTGCGCTTGCGTGTCGTGAGCTTTTGAGAGACCCGAACGCATCGTGCTGTGTTCCTTATTACGGAGGAACACGACGTGCGTCGTTTCAAATTTTCAGCTTGTTCCGGATTGTTAAAGAGCATAATACTTCGCAGCACACCGTTACCGGTACGCTCTGAAGTATTGTCAGAAAAAAACAGCAAGTATGGTGGAGCTAAGCGGGATCGAACCGCTGACCTCCTGCGTGCAAGGCAGGCGCTCTCCCAGCTGAGCTATAGCCCCATACAGTTACTGCAGAGACCACTACCACCACTCAACTGCGTGCACTTCATGAGAAATGCACTTCGTGCTCAGGCAAGGCGTGTGTCCGCGAAGCATAGTGAACTATGCGAGCCGGAGACATAACGCAGCATGAGTGCGAAGTTGGTAGGCCTGAGTGGACTTGAACCACCGACCTCACCCTTATCAGGGGTGCGCTCTAACCACCTGAGCTACAAGCCTGTAGAGGTTTTTTCTGCTCGTGACTTTCTATCAGACAATCTGTGTGAGCACTTCGCACGAAGGTATCTTCAGGTAAGGAGGTGATCCAACCGCAGGTTCCCCTACGGTTACCTTGTTACGACTTCACCCCAGTCATGAATCACAAAGTGGTAAGCGCCCTCCCGGAGGTTAAGCTACCTACTTCTTTTGCAACCCACTCCCATGGTGTGACGGGCGGTGTGTACAAGGCCCGGGAACGTATTCACCGTGGCATTCTGATCCACGATTACTAGCGATTCCGACTTCACGGAGTCGAGTTGCAGACTCCGATCCGGACTACGACGCACTTTATGAGGTCCGCTTGCTCTCGCGAGGTCGCTTCTCTTTGTATGCGCCATTGTAGCACGTGTGTAGCCCTACTCGTAAGGGCCATGATGACTTGACGTCATCCCCACCTTCCTCCGGTTTATCACCGGCAGTCTCCTTTGAGTTCCCGACCGAATCGCTGGCAACAAAGGATAAGGGTTGCGCTCGTTGCGGGACTTAACCCAACATTTCACAACACGAGCTGACGACAGCCATGCAGCACCTGTCTCAGCGTTCCCGAAGGCACCAAGGCATCTCTGCCAAGTTCGCTGGATGTCAAGAGTAGGTAAGGTTCTTCGCGTTGCATCGAATTAAACCACATGCTCCACCGCTTGTGCGGGCCCCCGTCAATTCATTTGAGTTTTAACCTTGCGGCCGTACTCCCCAGGCGGTCGACTTAACGCGTTAGCTCCGGAAGCCACTCCTCAAGGGAACAACCTCCAAGTCGACATCGTTTACGGCGTGGACTACCAGGGTATCTAATCCTGTTTGCTCCCCACGCTTTCGCACCTGAGCGTCAGTCTTCGTCCAGGGGGCCGCCTTCGCCACCGGTATTCCTCCAGATCTCTACGCATTTCACCGCTACACCTGGAATTCTACCCCCCTCTACGAGACTCAAGCCTGCCAGTTTCAAATGCAGTTCCCAGGTTAAGCCCGGGGATTTCACATCTGACTTAACAGACCGCCTGCGTGCGCTTTACGCCCAGTAATTCCGATTAACGCTTGCACCCTCCGTATTACCGCGGCTGCTGGCACGGAGTTAGCCGGTGCTTCTTCTGCGGGTAACGTCAATTGCTGAGGTTATTAACCTCAACACCTTCCTCCCCGCTGAAAGTACTTTACAACCCGAAGGCCTTCTTCATACACGCGGCATGGCTGCATCAGGCTTGCGCCCATTGTGCAATATTCCCCACTGCTGCCTCCCGTAGGAGTCTGGACCGTGTCTCAGTTCCAGTGTGGCTGGTCATCCTCTCAGACCAGCTAGGGATCGTCGCCTAGGTGGGCCGTTACCCCGCCTACAAGCTAATCCCATCTGGGCACATCCGATGGTGTGAGGCCCGAAGGTCCCCCACTTTGGTCTTGCGACGTTATGCGGTATTAGCTACCGTTTCCAGTAGTTATCCCCCTCCATCGGGCAGTTTCCCAGACATTACTCACCCGTCCGCCACTCGTCACCCGAGGAGCAAGCTCCTCTGTGCTACCGTCCGACTTGCATGTGTTAGGCCTGCCGCCAGCGTTCAATCTGAGCCATGATCAAACTCTTCAATTTAAAGTTTGATTTGCTGCAACCAGTGCAGCGATGCTCAAGGAAAACGTCGTAATGAATTTCAATACGTGTTCACTCTTAAGACTTGATATTTTTTTGCGTCCGGAGACGCGGATATCAATCCTGCGAGTGCCCACACAGATTGTCTGATAAATTGTTAAAGAGCAGTGCCACACTTCTCTGTGGCGCGGGCTGCATATATTACGCTTTCCGCTTTATGAGTCAAGCACTTATTTTTGCTAAACTCATCGGTTCGAATGATTCTGAACCTTACTCAACCCGGCGCTTCGTATTCCGTTGTGCCGTGTCAGTGGAGGCGCATTATAGGGAGTTCTTCGAAGCTGACAAGGGCTAATTTCAATTAATTTTCCGAGTGCTGTTTTTTTCAGCGAAAACCCGCTAAAGCGCCAGTTTTTCAAGCAACGGGAAGCCATAACGCTGTAAAACCGGCGATAATTGCGCCGCCTCTTCATCCAGCTCAGTGCAAAACGCCATGTTTTGATCCGGCGAGCGGACTTCGGGTGCTTCATTGTCCAGTAGCCAGGCAGTACGTCTGGCTATTGCGGCACCGGAGTCAATCAAACGCGTACCTTCAGGCAGGACATGCTGAAGCTCATCGCGAAGTAAAGGAAAGTGCGTGCAGCCTAATACGACAGTATCCGGTGGCTCCGTCATACGTAACCAGGGTTGCACAATGCGCCTGACGTCATCCAGTGAAACCTTATCGCCATGAAGCTTGGCTTCGGCTAACTCCACCAGCTCGGCTGAGCCCAGCATTTCAATCTTGCAGGTTTTAGCAAACTGCGACACCAGATCATGCGTGTACGAACGCCGGACCGTTGCGCGCGTCGCCAGCAGCCCGACCACACCGTTACGTGTAAGGCGTGCAGCCGGTTTGATTGCCGGTACAACGCCGACAACCGGAAAGGCAAATCGCTCACGTAATGCAGGCAAAGTGACGGTGCTGGCGGTATTACAGGCAATAATGACGAGAGAAATGGGATGACGGCGAGTAATGGCATCAACCATCGCAACAACGCGCTCGACAATAAAGGTCTCGGTTTTCTCACCATAAGGAAAACCGGCATTATCGAACGCATAAAGATAATGCAGGTCCGGCAGGAGTTGCCGAACCTCATCATAGACAGAAAGCCCGCCTACGCCGGAATCAAACACCAGCACAGTCGGGCGCAGGTCAGAAGCTGTAGCTTCCGTTAAGGTAATACTCTCTTCCTGGAGTCTGGTAGCCATACGCTGTCTCGTAATCTTTATCGAACAGGTTGGCAATTCTACCACGAACGGTCAGATGTGATGTGACAGGATACGATACGGCGAGATCAACGGTGCTGTAGGCCGGCAAACGGCGCTGCTCACTCGTGTACTGGCTCGTGTTATTGTCATAACGCTTGCCAAAATACTGGTAAATAACATCTATATCAGCTTCATAAACCGTTACACCCAACTGATATTTCATCTGTTGACGAGACCGGCGAGCCAGGACTTCATCATCCGAATCGCGTCGGGCCTCAAGATAGCCTAAGGTGATTTGATGATGCAGGAAGGACGTATCAAAGTCCGCGGTGGCTTCAATACCTTTCATTGTCACCGCTTTCTGATTGAAATAGCCGCCCTGGAGTGTCACCGGATCGGACGCATAGTCAATCAGGTTCGTGACATGATTACGGTAGGCCGCCAGCCGCCAGTTAACGGGGCCACTTAACCCTTCGAGCGCAGCTTCCCATTGTTTTGATTTCTCAGGCTGCAAATCGGGATTGGCGCTAATGCCAAAATGCTTTTGGCCATAAAGCTGCCCCAGCGTCGGTGCCTGGAAACCGGTGCCATAGGAGAGCGATGCCTTATAACCCGGCACAAACTCCCATCCAGCCGCCGTTTGCCAGGTACCATGACGGCCATAATCCTGGTTATCGTCTCCCCGGACAGCCCCTTCAAGCGTAACAATGCCCAATTGCTGCTGCGTCGTCAGATATGCCCCGGTATTATCCTGCTTATAGCGGTCCGTTTCTCTGGGCTGGCCAGAAAAGAGTTGGCCTACTGAGCTCAACGCTTGCCGCTGCCAGTCAATCCCGGTACTCACCGTGCCATAACCGACTGCGAAGGCGTTCCCCCATTGAAGATTGCGCTGATCCATATCATCCAGCGTATTGGAGTCTGCGTAACGTCCCTCAGCGCCAACATAATTATATATTTTGTACTTTTGGTAGCTGGCGACCAGTTGAGAAGAATAATCACCTTTAGTTAAGCGCAGGCCGGTATCAAAGGCGTGGTTATAAATCTGCTGCTCATCCGATCCGCCCGGAAAGCCAGCATCGTAGTCAGTATTCGCCGCATAACCATAACCACGAAAGAAACCGGAAAACATGTCATTGAACTTATGCTCAACCCCTGCCCAGAACGCTTTGTTGCGCCAGCCATCACGATCGCGATCGGCTGGAGACATCGAATCAGGCTGGATGTTATAGCCATTGGTTGCCTGATAAGAACCGGCGACGGTAAGGCGGGTTTGGTCGGTCACATTCTGGTTTATGCCACCGCTGTATTCCTGATATCCCTTTGACCCCATGCCTGCAGAAAGCACATTGTGATTTTGTGGATTTTGAGTAATCACGTTTACCACTCCGCCAATGGCATCAGCGCCATAGACGGAGGAGCGCGGCCCGCGAATGAATTCAACGCGTTGTATAAGGGAGATCGGAATCAGATTGAAGTCCGCTGCACCGGTGATGCCCGGTCTGGCAAAGGGCACGCCATCCACAAGAATCAATGTCTGGCGCGCTTCAGCGCCTCGCACAAACATTGACGCACTTTGCCCAATCCCACCATTCTGCGCAATATCCACGCCGGGCAGGCGACGAAGCACGTCTACCAGATTTTTTGCCTGCCACAGGTCAATCTCATCCCGTGTCACCACCGAGGTTGAAGCCAGCACCGACGAAACCGGCTGTTGAAAACGATTAGCCGTCACGATGAGCGCATCATCACTTCTCTGTGCAAAGCCATTTTGCGCCCAGAGGAAAATCGCCGTTGCACTGAAGGCAAACAGCGGGGTTGTTGTTTTACTCATTTTTATCGCATCCAAAAGAAAAAGGATGCCGCAGGCATACAGTCGATAGCACGCGATGACTGTACGCGTGGCGACGTCACACCGGCAGGTCTTCGGGCTGGGAATCATAGCAGGTGATGACTTCCCATCCCGCAGGACAGTGTCTGCAATCGCAATCACCCTGACATTCCTTACCGCTGCGCGTCAGCTCCAGATTCACACTGGATTCCCTGTTAACTCAAGGTTGAGGCCGGTGCCCGCAGTCTACGAAGCGCGCACGGGCAAGTCCAGATCTGCACACCCCGACGCTCTGCTCGCGCGCGCAGGACTGGACATCAGCAGGTGAATCCCTACAATCGCCCGGCAAGCAGGCTATTAACCAGGATTAAACATGACACCCGAACATCTCCCTGTTGAACAGTATGACGCGCAGCTGGCGGAAAAAGTCAGTCGGTTAGAAACGATGATGACGCCTTTCGCTGCCCCCGCCGTGGAGGTGTTCCGTTCACCGATCAGCCACTATCGCATGCGTGCAGAATTCCGCATCTGGCATGATGGCGACGACATTTATCACATCATTTTCGATCAGGAGACGAAACAGCGCATTCGCGTTGACCAGTTCCCGGCGGCCAGTGCCCTAATTAACCAGATGATGCCGAAAATGATGGCGGTCATTCGCGATAATCGCATCCTGCGCCATAAGCTGTTCCAGATTGATTATCTGTCGACGCTAAGTAACCAAATCGTCATCTCCCTGCTCTATCACCGCAAGCTGGATGAGGAATGGCAGCAGGCCGCCACAACGTTACGCGATCAGTTGCGGGCGGAAGGCGTCGATGTGCAGCTGATTGGTCGCGCCACTAAGACCAAAATTTGCCTTGATCGGGATTACGTGGAAGAGCGTTTGCCGGTCGCCGGTAAAGAGATGATTTATCGACAGGTGGAGAACAGCTTCACGCAACCCAACGCGGCGATGAACATTCATATGCTGGAATGGGCGCTGGATGTGACAACGGGTTCCCGTGGCGATTTACTGGAACTCTACTGTGGTAATGGCAACTTCTCGCTGGCGCTGGCCAGAAATTTCCGCCGCGTGCTGGCCACGGAAATTGCCAAGCCATCCGTCGCGTCGGCCCAGTACAATATTGCCGTCAACCAGATTGATAATGTCCAGATTATTCGCATGGCGGCCGAAGAGTTTACCCAGGCAATGAACGGCGTGCGCAGCTTTAACCGGCTGGAGGGGATCGACCTGAAGAGTTATGACTGCGAGACGATCTTTGTGGATCCGCCGCGCAGTGGGCTGGATGAGGAAACCGTCAGGATGGTGCAGGCTTATCGCACGATCCTGTATATTTCCTGCAACCCGCAAACCCTGTGTGACAATCTGCTGGAGCTGGCGCAAACCCATGATGTCACGCGACTGGCCCTGTTTGACCAGTTCCCGTATACCCATCATATGGAATGCGGTGTGCTACTGACACGCAAAGCGTAAAAAAACGGGAACCCAGGGGTTCCCGTTTTTGTGATTACCGGTTGCGATTGCGCTTGTAACGCAGGGCAATCCAGAACACCAGCCCGACCATAAGAATCGTGGGGATAAAGTTAGATCCGATATCCGGATATTCGGCACGCACTAATGCGCTGTACACCAGGATTCCCAGCAGGAAGAAGGCCGCAGCCAGCCCCGGAACCCCATCGGGCATACTTTTATTCAGGTAGCGTTGATGCAGGCACCATGCCGCCAGCCCCAACGCAATCAACGGGAAAATAGAAAAAGGAACGAAAGCACTAAACAGCACAGAGAACGAGCCGTTCATAGCAAGGCCGGTAATAAAAGCCAGTAACATCGTGCCTTTATCACGGGAGCTTGGGTGGGTCATGGCAGGGTCCTTATTCATAGCTCTTCAGGTTTATCCAGGGTTACCGCCAGGCGTTCTTGTTCCCGGCGATACCAGTAATACGCGCCCTTCGCGATCATACGTAACTGCAATACCAGACGATCTTCCAGCTTACGACGCTGCGCTATATCAATATCCAGCGCCTCGGCACCGGCACTGAAGACAATAGTCACCATCGCTTCAGCCTGCGCTTCGGTGAAGCTGCGCGGCATGCGGTTTTCGACCTCAAGATAATCAGCCAGTTCAGCAATAAAATGTTGGATTTCACGCGCAACCGCCGCACGGAAAGCCGCAGACGTCCCCGAACGTTCGCGTAACAGCAGCCGAAACGCATTGGGGTTATTTTCGATGAACTCCATAAAGGTGGCGATAGAGGTTTTAATGATGCTGCCGCCTTTCGCAATACGTTGACGTGCCTGTCGCATCAACTGCCGCAGCATCAGCCCGCTTTCATCCACCATGGTTAAACCCAGCTCATCGACATCTTTAAAGTGCCGATAAAAAGAGGTTGGCGCGATGCCCGCCTCGCGGGCAACCTCACGTAAACTCAGACTGGCAAAACTGCGTTCGGCGCTGAGCTGACTGAAGGCAGCTTCAATCAGTGTACGTCGTGTACGTTCTTTTTGTTGCGCTCTGACGCCCATTCTCTCTGCCTTGTGAGGTTCTGAAACAGCACTATAACAAAATATTCAGCGTACAGTCCGGCAAACTTTGTGACGACGTGTTAAACCTCACTGAAAGCCAAAACGTGATGAAAATCGCTGTTAGAATTCAGAAGTGCGCGGCGAGATGTTAGAATCTCGTTGTAAAAATGTATAAATAATAGGACGTACCGGTATGCAAAAGTCTTACGATTACGATGTCATTGTGATTGGATCAGGACCAGGCGGTGAAGGTGCGGCGATGGGGCTGGTGAAGCAAGGCGCCCGAATCGCGGTTATCGAACGCTATCACAACATAGGCGGCGGCTGTACACACTGGGGTACGATCCCCTCGAAAGCCCTTCGTCATGCTGTGAGCCGCATCATCGAGTTCAACCAGAATCCCCTCTACAGTGACCATACCCGCCTTCTCCGCTCATCGTTTGCCGATATTCTCAATCACACGGAAAGCGTGATCAGCCAACAAACCGCAATGCGTCAGGGTTTTTACGAGCGCAATCGCTGTGAGCTGTTTCAGGGCGATGCGCATTTCGTGGATGCCAACACGGTTGAAGTGGAACATCATGATGGCACGCGCGAACAGCTGACCGCCGGGAAATTTATTATTGCCTGTGGTTCGCGCCCTTATCATCCGCATGATGTCGACTTTACCCATCCACGTATTTACGATTCCGATTCTATTCTCAACCTGCATCATGAACCCGGCCACGTCATCATTTATGGCGCGGGCGTGATTGGCTGTGAATATGCTTCCATTTTCCGTGGGCTCAATGTCAAGGTTGATCTGATCAACACCCGTGACCGCCTGCTGGCGTTCCTTGATCAGGAGATGTCTGACTCGCTGTCTTATCACTTCTGGAACAGCGGCGTGGTGATTCGTCACAACGAAGAGTTTGAGAAGATTGAAGGCGTGGATGACGGCGTTATCATGCACCTGAAATCCGGCAAGAAAGTCAAAGCGGACTGCCTGCTGTATGCGAACGGCCGTACAGGTAACACCGATTCACTGTCGCTGGAAAATGTCGGTCTGGAAGCGGATGGCCGTGGGCTGTTGAAAGTGAACAGCATGTATCAGACAGCGCAGCCGCACATTTATGCAGTGGGCGACGTCATTGGTTACCCCAGCCTGGCCTCCGCTGCTTACGATCAGGGCCGTATTGCCGCACAGGCCATCATTAAAGGCGAAGCCTCAGCGCACCTGATCGAAGACATTCCGACCGGGATTTATACCATTCCGGAAATCAGCTCTGTAGGCAAAACCGAACAGCAGCTCACGGCGATGAAAGTGCCTTACGAAGTAGGACGTGCGCAGTTTAAACATCTGGCGCGTGCGCAGATTGTGGGGATGAACGTCGGTAGTCTGAAGATCCTGTTCCACCGTGAAACCAAAGAGATTCTGGGCATTCACTGCTTTGGGGAACGTGCTGCGGAGATTATCCATATCGGTCAGGCGATCATGGAGCAAAAAAATGGTGGCAACACAATTGAGTACTTTGTGAATACCACCTTTAACTACCCGACCATGGCAGAAGCGTATCGCGTCGCCGCGCTAAACGGTTTAAACCGCCTGTTTTAGCGTGGTATCGAAATAGCCTTGCATATGTGTGCGGATTGCCTCTGCCAGTTGTTCATAACGGCTGCGCAGAGGTGAGCCGGGACGGTAAACCAGCGCAATCGTACGCTGTGGTACCGGCTTATAACAGGGCAGATAACAAACCCCATCACGCACACGCTGAGGCGGGACAGCCAGAGCAGGCAGTAACGTAATACCGCTTCCTGCCGCGACCATATTGCGCAACGTTTCCAGGCTTGTCGCACGGAAATGGGTATCTTCGTCTGCACCCGCTTCAAAACAAAAACCCATGGCCTGATCGCGCAGGCAGTGGCCGTCTTCCAGCATCAGCAGTTTTTCACCAGCCAGATCGGACATTGGCACACGATCGCGTTCGCGCCACGGATGATCCTCATAAACCGCCAGCTTCATCGGTTCATCGAACAGCGGGACTTCAATAAAGGCTTCGCTTTCTTTGACCAGCGCCAGAATCGCGCAGTCCAGTTTGCCGCTGTCGAGCTGAGCCAGCAATTGCTGGGTCTGTGCTTCATGCAGGTACATTTCCAGCTTTGGAAAAGTCTGATGCAGCATAGGAATAATTTGCGGCAGTAAATACGGACCGGTGGTGGGAATCAGCCCAATATGCAGTGGTCCTGACATCGCTTCGCCCTGCTGACTGGCCATCTCTTTCAGCACTTTGACTTCACGAAGGACAGTACGCGCCTGGTCGACCAGCAGCAAACCGGCCTGCGTAAACAGTACTTTGCGGCTGGTACGTTCCAGCAGCATGACACCTAACTCATCTTCTAATTTGCGAATCTGCCCGCTTAAGGTCGGCTGACTGACATGACAGGCATCCGCCGCACGTCGGAAGTGACGATGTTCAGCAAGCGAAACCAGATATTCAAGATCACGGATATTCATTATTACCCTCCATTCCACGATAGCTCGTGGCGATAGATAGAATAGCAACCAACGATTGGCCCTATCAAGAGCGGATGGGAATAATGCCCACATCAAATTCAGACTCATCGCCCCCAGGGAAATGTTTTCTGAATCATAAAGACAGCGTTATCCGCTGTTTTTAGCTGACGCAAATCTTCTGGCAACGCTGATAAAACAAAAAACTGAACAGGCGAAGGCCAGATGACAAGCGTAACGAATCTGAACATCGGTCGGGAGCACCGATGGTCTGATGATGTGCCTAAAATAAAAGTAGTTTCTGAAGCTAGAGGTTGGCGGGCATGGTATGCCCGCTCTTTTTTTATCTGCGACTCAGGCTAAGCGCGCTTTGGCATCCGCAATGGCACGGGCAACCTGAGACGGTGAAACGCCTCCCTGCGCATTGCGCTTATCCAGGCAGGATGACAGGGCCAGCACCGGATAGACATCGTCTTCGATAACAGCACTGAACTGCTTAAGCTGAGATAACGACAAGGCTTCCAGTGCCACACCTTGCGCGATCGCTGCAACGACCGTTTCTCCCACGATATGGTGCGCTTCACGGAAGGGAACGCCTTTTGCCACGAGATAATCGGCCAGTTCAGTTGAGTTTGCGTAACCCTGTTCGGCCGCTTCCTGGCAGCGAGGACGTTTTACCTGCAAACCTTCCAGCACCAGCACGGACATATGCAGGCAGTCCAGCCAGGTATCCAGCGCATCAAACAGCCCTTCTTTGTCTTCCTGCATGTCTTTGTTATAGGCAAGCGGCAGGCCTTTTAGCGTCATCATCATGCCGGTTAACGCGCCCTGAACCCGCCCGCATTTTCCACGGATCAGCTCCAGTGCATCCGGATTTTTCTTCTGTGGCATCAGGGACGAACCTGAGGTGACTTTATCCGAGAGTTCGATAAAGCCGGCTTCGCCGGTATTGAAGAAAATCATGTCTTCCGCAAAACGTGAAAGGTGCACCATGCCGATTGACGCATCGGAAAGCAGCTCCAGCACATGATCACGGTCGGATACGGTATCCAGGCTGTTACGCGTTGCAGACGCGAAGCCTAACCAGCCTGCCAGTTGCTCACGGTCAATAGCGTAAGCCGTTCCGGCCAGTGCACCACAACCTAACGGGCTGACATCAAGACGCTTTAACGTATCCTGCAAACGGCTTTCATCGCGCGCCAGCATTTCAACGTAAGCGAGGCACCAGTGTGCAAACGTCACCGGCTGTGCACGCTGTAAATGTGTATAGCCCGGCATCACCGCGTCCTGATTGGCTTCGGCAGTCGCCACCAGCGCCTGCTGCAGCTCACGTGTGGCATCCAGCAGTGCGGCAACCTGCTCTTTACACCAGAGTTTCAGGTCGGTCGCCACCTGATCATTGCGGCTACGGCCGGTGTGCAGTTTTTTGCCCAGCGCACCGACTTTCTCAATCAACTGGCCTTCAACCCAGCTGTGAATATCTTCGGCATCGCTTTGCAGGATTTGCTCAGGATTGGCACGAACCTCCTCCAGCAGTGCGTTCAGTGCGGCTTCAAGCTGCTGCTGCTCATCACTGCTCAGGACATTTACCGTCACCAGCGCTTTGGACCAGGCCACTGAGCCAATGATGTCCTGCTCTGCCAGGCGGTAATCAAAACGCAGCGAGTCGTTGAACTGTTTGAAACGTTGATCTGCTGCCTGGGTAAAGCGTCCACCCCAAAGTGCCATGTGAATCTCCTTCAAGTCGTTAAACCAGGGGCGGCCTGAAAGCCGCCCCTGATGTCATACTGAGAGGCGAGGCGATCCCCGCCTGCGATTACTTTTTCTGCTCGTTCAACGCACGGATACGTGAAGAGAGTGAGAACAGACGAATAAAGCCGCCTGCATGACGATGATCGTAAACTTCGTCTTCGCCGAAGGTCGCGAACTCTTCGGAATACAGGCTGTTAGCTGAACGCTTCTGCGTCGCCGTGGCCTGACCTTTGTAGAGTTGCAGAACCACTTCGCCGTTAACCTCTTCCGCCAGCGACTCTGCCGCCGCCTGGATAGACTTACGCAGCGGTGCAAACCAGCGACCATCGTAAACCACATAAGACATTTCATGGCCCAACTGCTCACGCCATTTGAAGCTGTCGCGATCCAGAACCAGTTGCTCTACCGCACGCAGCGCGTTAACCATAATGGTGCCGCCAGGGGTTTCGTAACAGCCGCGAGATTTAATGCCTACCAGACGGTTTTCAACGATATCGATACGGCCCACGCCATGTTTTGCACCCAGCACATTCAGTTTTTCCAGACACTGGAACGGGCTCAGTCTTTCACCGTTCACCGCCACCACGCGGCCTTTTTCAACGGTTACTGTCACGTCTTCTGGCTGATCGGGCGCTTCCAGCGGATCGACAGTCCAGACCCAGCAATCTTTGTTAGGTGCGTTAGACGGGCTTTCCAGCACGCCGCCTTCGGTAGAAATGTGCCAGGCGTTTTCATCACGGCTGTAGATTTTTTCCAGCGACGCGGTGGTAGGGATGTTGCGCGCTTTCAGATAATCCAGCAGCGCTTCACGCGAACGCAGATCCCACTCGCGCCATGGCGCCACCACTTTCAGCTGCGGCGCCAGTGCGGTGTAAGTGGTTTCGAAACGCACCTGGTCATTACCTTTACCCGTGGCACCGTGGCACAGCGCATCAGCACCCACTTTCAGCGCCAGCTCAACCTGGGCTTTCGCGATGATAGGACGCGCCATTGAGGTACCCAGCAGATACGTCCCTTCATACAGGGCCCCGGTCTGCAGCACCGGATAAACGTAGTCACTGATAAACTCTTCACGCAGATCGACAACGTGACATTCTGATGCACCTGACTGCAGCGCTTTCTTCTCAACGCCTTCCAGATCGCTACGTTCCTGACCGATATCCGCCACGAACGCGACCACTTCACAGCCGCCATAGTTTTCTTTCAGCCAGGGAATAATGGCCGAAGTATCCAGACCACCGGAGTAAGCCAGTACGATTTTTTTGATGTTTTGCGTTTGCATTTCGTAATCCTTGAATCTGAGTCGTTAAGCGAGAATCCGGGTGCCAATGGACACGCCGTTAAAAAGGGTAGGTAACTGCTCGGCATGACGCCAGCTGGCAATATCGACCGGACGGTCCAGCGTGCGTGCCGCATCCAGCGCAGCGTTCACTTTGACAATCATGCCATCGGTGATGATGCCCTGAGCGATCAGCTGTTCTGCTTTATCTGCCGTCATTTCTTCGATGCGCTGACCTTTGCCATCAAGAATGCCGCTGACGTCCGATAACAAGACTAAGTCAGCACCCAGCGTTGAGGCCAGCGCTGTGGCAGCCTGATCGGCATTGACGTTCATAAGCTCACCGCTGTCGGTGATGCCGATTGAACTGACAACGGGCATGTAACCTGCACCCAGCAGCGTGTTAATTAATGCAGGATTGCCCGGCGTTGCGTTGCCCACATGGCCCAGCGCTTCATCTAACTGGGTGACATTGACCAGGCCCGCATCGCCCAGGCACAGACCGACGGCCTGAATGCCGTATTTTTTCGCCCAGGCCAACAGCGTTTTATTGGCGGTACCAGCCAGTGCGCCGGTGATGATGTCAATCTGATCGGCAGGCGTAACACGCAAACCGTTCTTCTTTTGCACCGGCAGCGCCAGTTTTTTCATCAGTTCATCGACCAGGCAACCGCCACCGTGAACGATAATCAGGGGGCGCTGATGAGCAGAACGGTAGGCCAGCAACGCGTCAAATAAACGGGCCAGTGCTTCTTCGCTGTCTAACAGCACACCGCCCAGCTTGATAATTAATGGATTAGTCATGGTTTAGTCGTCCGTTAAATCAGTGACTGCGTTTCAGGGAAACCGAAACGAATATTAAGACACTGTACTGCCTGAGAGGCTGCCCCTTTAAGCAGGTTATCTTCAGCAGCCACCACAATCAGGTGTTCGCCCTGTACGGCAAAGCCAATATCGCAGTAAGGCAGACCGACCACGGCTTTCAATGCCGGTACGCCTTGCTCGTAAACGCGTACCAGCGGCTTATCGTGGTAGGCATTGTGAAAGACCTCAGCGACATCATCACGGCTGACGCCGGCATTAAGACGGCAGGTGATCGTGGCCAGGATGCCACGCGGGAAACTGCCCAGGTGCGGCGTAAAAATTACCGGTGTGCCCAGGTGCGCCACAATTTCAGGATGATGACGATGATTAAAAATACCGTAAGGCTGCAGACTGACTTCACAGAAGCTGGTACCAACATTCGCTTTGCGCCCTGCTCCACTGACGCCACTGGTGGCATTGATGACCGGCCACTGCGCCTCATTCAGTAAACCGGCATCCACCAACGGCTTGAGTGCCAACTGAGAGGCGGTGGGATAGCAGCCAGGGACGGCAATCAGCTGTGCTTCTTTGATTTTTTCCTGCTGGAACTCCGCCAGACCGTAAACGGCTTTATCCAGCCAGTCCCCATGCTGGTGCGTGAAGCCATAAAACTGCGTGTAAAACTTGCCGTCGTTGACGCGGAAAGCGCCGGACAGATCAAACACGACGCAGCCAGCTTTCAGAAATTCAGGCGCCAGGTCGTGACTGACTTCGTGGGCCGTCGCCAGAAACACCACATCAACTTTATCTGCCCATTCGTCGGCGCGGCTCAGTGGCTGCAGCGGCAGATCCACCACGCCTTTCAGCTGTGGATGAAGATCGGACAAGCGCTTACCCGCATCGGGACTTTGCGCAGACACCGCCAAAGCGGTTATGTTGATATGTGGATGGCGATTAAGGAAGGTGGCAAGCTCTACGCCAGCGTAACCACTGGCACCAACGATCAGCGTATTCAACATCAGGCTGTATACCTTTATTACAGTCACACGTTCCGGGTCGCGGCCTTGCCCCGTTGCCCACGATGTCGTTTGCAGCGATTTAAGGTTCACATGCACACGACGTTAATGTATTTTTATTCACTATTAATGCATGAATATTGATACATCCTAACTCAAGGACCGTCAACAGTGAAGACAAAATTACCGCCTTTTATCGAACTCTACCGCCAGTTGATCGCAACACCGTCTATCAGCGCAACCGATGCCGCTCTCGATCAGAGCAATGAAACTTTAATCAATTTACTGGCTGGCTGGTTCCGTGACCTGGGTTTTACCGTGGAAGTCCAACCCGTGCCGGGCACGCGGCATAAATTTAATATGCTGGCGCGCACCGGAAGCGGTGCGGGCGGTCTGCTGCTTGCCGGGCACACCGATACCGTTCCGTTTGATGATGGTCGCTGGACTCGCGATCCCTTTACCCTGACCGAGCACGACAACAAGTTGTACGGTCTGGGTACCGCCGATATGAAAGGCTTCTTCGCGTTTATTCTGGACACGCTCCGTGATGTGGATGTGACAGCCCTGAGTAAGCCGCTTTATATTCTGGCCACCGCTGATGAAGAAACCACCATGGCGGGCGCGTCATATTTTGCCGCATCCACACAGCTTCGCCCTGACTGCGCCATTATTGGCGAACCGACGTCGCTGAAACCTGTCCGTGCGCACAAAGGACATATCTCGAATGCGATTCGTATTCAGGGTCAATCTGGCCATTCCAGCGATCCGGGTCGCGGCGTCAACGCCATTGAGCTGATGCATGAGTCGATTACCGAACTCATGCAACTGCGCAATACGCTGAAAGCCCGTTACAACCATGATGGTTTTGCGATTCCTTATCCCACAATGAACTTTGGTCATATTCATGGCGGTGATGCAGCAAACCGTATCTGCGCCTGCTGCGAATTGCACATGGACATCCGCCCTTTGCCGGGGCTGACGCTGAGCGATCTTGACGCGCTGCTGAATGAGGCACTGGCGCCGGTGAGCGAACGCTGGCCGGGACGGATTACCATCGAAGAATTGCATCCGCCGATTCCGGGCTATGAATGTCCGGTTGACCACGAGCTGGTCAAGGTGGTGGAAAAACTGCTGGGTACACCGACAGAAGTGGTGAATTATTGCACTGAAGCCCCGTTTATCCAGCAACTTTGTCCAACGCTGGTGCTGGGCCCGGGTTCTATCAATCAGGCGCATCAGCCGGACGAATTTATCGATACCGCATTTATTCAGCCTACGCGCGCCTTAATCGCTCAGGTTGTGCAGCATTTCTGTCACTGATTATCATCAAACGGGGCATTTCACTGTATTAACAGCAAAATGCCCTGCCAATCTGTGGGATTTGATAATAAGAATAACTTATCCCGCTTCGCCGCTATCAAATTCCATGAATTTCCGTCAGTTAGCTGCACGTTTCCCTCACTTTAAGTCATTTGACGAACGCCTGATTACGTGGCTAGATAAAAGACGATGTTATACCCACTGGGCAATCATCCCACTTTATTCAGCTTGCGACGGGCAGCAACTGAAGAACCCCGGTCAGAGCCGGGAGGACGACGTTGCTGGCTTTTCTGCTGCCTGAAAAGGCCGGGTACAGAGGTTTATCAAGACGATAAGGGTGTCAGGGTCACATGAACGAACAATATTCCGCAATGCGAAGTAATGTCAGTATGCTCGGCAAACTGCTCGGGGATACGATTAAGGATGCGCTGGGAGAGAATATCCTGGGCCAGGTGGAAACCATCCGTAAGCTCTCTAAGTCATCCCGTGCAGGAAATGACACTCATCGTAAGGAATTGCTGAATACGCTGCAAAACCTGTCAAATGACGAGTTATTGCCCGTGGCGCGTGCCTTTAGTCAGTTCCTCAACCTCACTAACGTGGCTGAGCAGTATCAAACGATTTCCCGCAGCGGCGATGGCGCAAACCACCCTGAACTGTTGAAAAAAACATTTGAAACCCTCAAGCAAAATAATCTCAGTGAAAGTGCGATTCATAAAGCCATTGAATCACTTTCCCTGGAACTGGTTTTAACCGCGCACCCTACTGAAATTACACGCCGCACGCTGATTCACAAACTGGGCGAGGTCAACAGCTGTCTTGAACAACTCGACCACAGCGATATCTCTGAATACGAACGCAACCAGATTATGCGCCGCCTGCGCCAACTGGTCGCGCAGGCCTGGCATACGGATGAGATCCGTAAATACCGTCCCACGCCGGTTGATGAAGCCAAGTGGGGATTTGCCGTCGTTGAAAACAGCCTGTGGGAAGGTGTACCTGCATTTTTGCGTGAGCTGAATGAGCAGGTAGAAGAGACGTTTGGCATTAAGTTACCGGTTGATTTTGTGCCGGTGCAGTTCACCTCCTGGATGGGCGGAGACCGTGACGGTAACCCGAACGTCACCGCCGCCATTACCCGCCATGTTATGCAGCTCAGCCGCTGGAAAGCCACCGATCTGTTTCTGCGCGATATTGGCGTGTTGATTTCGGAACTGTCGATGTCCGAATGCAGTCAGGAAGTTGCCGAGCTGAGCGGCGATCCTGAGGCGCTGGAGCCGTATCGCGTGATCTTAAAGCGTCTGCGCAGTCAGCTAATGTCTACCCAGGCTTACCTGGAGCGCCGCCTGAAAGGCGAGCGCTTGCCCCGCCCGGCAGACCTGCTGGTCTCCAACGCGCAGTTGTGGGATCCGCTTTTCGCTATCTATCAGTCCCTGCAGCAGTGCGGCATGGGCATTATTGCCAACGGTCAGTTACTGGATACGCTGCGCCGCGTGAAATGCTTTGGCGTGCCGCTGGTTCGCATCGACGTCCGTCAGGAAAGCACACGTCACACTGAAGCTATCGCTGAAATTACCCGCTATCTGGGCCTGGGCGATTATGAAAGCTGGTCGGAAGCCGACAAGCAGGCTTTTCTTATCCGTGAGCTGAACTCCAAGCGCCCTTTACTTCCTCGCAGTTGGGAACCGAGTGACGAAACCCGCGAAGTGCTGGAAACCTGCAAAGTAGTGGCAGAAGCGCCCCAGGGCTCTATCGCAGCCTATGTCATTTCGATGGCGAAAACGCCGTCTGATGTCCTTGCCGTCCATCTGCTACTGAAAGAGGCTGGCATTCCGTTCGCTATGCCGGTTGCTCCCCTGTTTGAAACCCTGGATGACCTGAACAATGCCAATGATGTGATGAGCAAACTGCTTAACATCGACTGGTACCGTGGTTTTATTCAGGGCAAACAAATGGTCATGATTGGCTATTCCGACTCGGCGAAAGATGCCGGCGTGATGGCCGCCAGTTGGGCACAATACCAGGCACAGGATGCACTGATTAAAACCTGCGAAAAGGCGGGCGTTTCCCTCACGCTATTCCACGGACGCGGCGGCACCATCGGCCGCGGGGGTGCACCCGCGCATGCCGCACTGCTGTCCCAGCCGCCAGGCAGCCTCAAAGGCGGCCTGCGCGTGACGGAACAGGGCGAAATGATTCGCTTCAAGTACGGCTTGCCGGAAGTCACTATCGCCAGCCTGTCGCTTTATACCGGCGCGATTCTGGAAGCCAACCTGATGCCGCCGCCGGAACCCAAACCGGAATGGCGTAATATCATGAACCAGCTTTCTGCCGACTCCTGCGCCATGTACCGGGGTTATGTGCGTGAGAATAAGGATTTTGTGCCTTACTTCCGTTCCGCAACCCCTGAGCAGGAACTGGGCAAGCTGCCCCTGGGCTCTCGTCCGGCGAAGCGTCGTCCGACGGGCGGTGTGGAATCCCTGCGCGCCATTCCCTGGATTTTTGCCTGGACGCAAAACCGCCTGATGTTACCCGCCTGGCTGGGCGCGGGCGCCGCCCTGCAGCAGGCGATGCTGGCAGGCCATCAGGATCAGCTTGAGGCCATGTGCCGCGACTGGCCCTTTTTCTCAACCCGCCTTGGTATGCTGGAAATGGTGTTTTCGAAAGCAGACCTGTGGCTGGCGGAGTATTACGATCAGCGACTGGTTGATAAATCGTTATGGCCATTAGGTAAACAGCTGCGTGACCAGCTGAATGCCGATATTAAAGCGGTGCTGACCATCGCCAACGATTCCCATCTGATGGCGGACCAGCCGTGGATTGCCGAATCGATTGCCCTGCGTAACGTTTATACCGATCCCCTGAACGTACTCCAGGCAGAGCTGCTTCACCGTTCACGTGCACAGGAAGCCCGTGGTGAAGAACCGGATGCGCGCGTCGAACAGGCGCTGATGGTAACGATTGCCGGTGTCGCTGCAGGGATGCGTAATACAGGTTAACTCACAGAAACAGGGCGGTTGATACCGCCCTGTTTCGTATCAGTTAACGTCATCCTCATATCGCCATTACAGGTCGCCCAACTGACGCGGGGGCAAAAGGTATCGCACCTTTCAGATTGTAGACATGCCGGTCTTTTACCCTTTCGCGTGACAGAATATTCACCCTGCTCGTAGCAGGCTCAGGTGACCAATGGCATGCCATAGCTTCTCTGCCATTTCGCTGATCCGGGGCGGGAAGAATGAAGAGTAATCTGTCCGTTTAGCGCTGACCGGCAAAAAAAACGCATCCTGCCACCACCACCCAACGCTTCCCCCCAACATAGTGAGACGTTCAGACATTCAACGTGATCGATGCTCCCCTCAGCGCCAGTCAAAATGGCGCCACAGGCAGGCAAACGTTACCGCACGTTATGACATCGGCGAGCAGAAACAGGGCAAAAAAACAGGTGCCGGAGCACCTGTGTTGAAACCTGTTTAGAGGAGTTGCGCGAGGCGATTGATATCAGACTGTATCGCGCCTGCCGTGACGTCACGACCCGCGCCAGGTCCGCGAATCACCAGAGGATTATCGCGATACCAGCGGCTGTCGATGGCAAACACATTATCGCAGGGCAGTAAGGCTGCCAGAGGATGCTCAGGACGAACGGCTTCCACACCCACACGTGCTTTGCCATTGGCATCAAACCGTGCCACATAACGCAGGACCAGCCCCATTTCCTGAGCGGCTTCAAACCGTTGCAGCATCTGCTCGTTAAGTTCGTCACCGTTCTCGAAGAAATGGTCGACGGATTCATCACAGGTCTGGGGCACCAGTGACTCGACGCGTACCTGATCGGGTTCAATGTTATAGCCCGCTTCACGGGCCAAAATGACCAGCTTACGCATCACATCTTCGCCAGACAGATCAACACGCGGATCCGGCTCGGTTAAGCCCTGCTGCCATGCCTGATCCACCAGTTCGGTAAAGGGCACCGTCCCGTCAAACTGCAGGAACAGCCAGGACAATGTGCCTGAGAAAATACCGCTAATCGACAGAATGGTATCGCCACTTTCACGCAGATCCCGCACCGTATGGTTGATGGGTAAACCTGCGCCTACGGTGGCGTTATATAACCAATGACGCCCGGTTTTTTCGAAGGCATCGCGAATCTCACGCCAGGTTTGCGTGTCGGACGCGCCCGCAATCTTATTGGCGCTAATCACGTGGAAGCCATGACTGGCAAAATCCAGATACTGCTGTGCCAGTGGTTTACTGGCGGTGACGTCCAGCACCACAAGATCATCGTAAGGATGCGCCCGCATCCACAGAAACAGCGATTCTTCATCACGTGTTTCCGCTTCATCGTCAAAGAAGGCCAGCGCGCGGCTGGCATCAAGCCCGTCATAGTTCAGCAGGCTGCGTTGACTGTCGACCACACCCGCCAGCACAAATTCAAAACCGGTTCGTGCTGACAAGGTTTCCTGCTCACGCGCAAACAGTTCCAGCCAGCGTGAGCCGATATTGCCTTTGCCAAACAGCATCAGGCCAATTCGCTTTTCGGCACGGAACAGGGAGCTGTGTAAGCCCTGAATTAAATGCTGCGTCGGCCCCACGCGCAGGACCGCCACCACGCTGATATGTTCTGGCGACTGACAAACAAACTCAACCGGCTGATCTTTCAACTGCTGCCAGAAACGGTGCGTATGCAACGGATTACGAGTCACGCCTGCTCCGACCAGCGCTACCAGCGCTAAGCCATCACGTAACTGTAAATGCCCGGGTAAGCCTGCGTCCTGTAACAATGTGAAGGCGCTGTTAACCACTTCAGAGGTGTAACAGAGTTGCAGCAGCTGACGATCAGGATGAACGCCCATTGCCAGTGGGCGCATCTGCGCGCGCGTGAGCAACTGATCGATCTCTTTGCGCAGGAGCGTAAAATCGTGCTGCCCGGGAAGCTGGATTTCGACCAGACACACATCATCGTGACTGGTCACAATGCGTGCGCCCGTTCCGGAAGCGAGGACGCGCTCAATACGGGTTGAGCCCTGTTCTGGCTGATAGCTACAGCGCAACTGCAAATCGATGTCGCTGCCGGAAACGGGCTGTAAGGTGCGGGTATGCAGCACCGGTGCGGCGAGACGCGCCAGTTCACTGGCCTCATCAAGACGCAACAGCGGCAGCAGACAGGCATCAGAAACTTTACGTGGATCGGCACTGTAAACACCCGCCACATCACTCCAGATAGTGACGCGTCCCACACCGGCCAGCGCACCAATTTGTGTGGCGGAGTAATCAGAGCCATTACGCCCCAGCAACACGGTTTCACCCGCATCGTTGGCGCAGATAAAGCCCGTCACCACGATACGTTTATGGGGATGCTGGGCCAGCAGCGTTTGTAACAACGGCCAGGATTTTCCTTCATCAACCTGAGGCTGCGCGGCACGTTCTGCACGCAGAAAATCGCGCGCATCCAGCCAGCAGGCCTGCAGGTCGTGTTGATTCAGCACAGCGGACATTAAACGTGCCGACCAGACTTCACCATGGCCCACGACTTCCGCATAAACCGCGTCGGTAACGGTACCATCGAGTAATCCGGCAAGCTTCTCAAGATCGCGAATAAAGGCCGATATTAAAGGTTCGGCGATTTCGGCAGGCAACAGGGCACTGATGAGCTCACTCTGATAACGACGTAATGTCTGCTGCACCTGATGCGCGGACAAGCGGTCACTCTGGCTCAGTTTCAGCCAGCTAATCAGCTGATTGGTCGTTGAACCTGCGGCTGAGACCACCATCATGTCGCCTGGCTGGCTGTAATCCGCCATGATGCTGGCAACACGCTGGTAGCAGCGTGCATCGGCAAGGCTGCTGCCACCAAACTTGTGGAGCTGTCTGTTGTTTGGCGTTCCTGCGCCTGCTGAAATCGTCATGGTTAATCCTCTGCTGCGATCCGGAATGCATTATCCAAATCGGCAATTAAATCTTCGTGGTCTTCAATCCCCACAGAAATACGGAGCAATGTTTCAGAAATACCTGCTGCGGCACGGGCTTCTGCAGACATGCCAGCGTGTGTCATGGTCGCGGTATGCGAGATTAAGCTCTCAACGCCACCCAGTGATTCAGCCAGCGTAAACAGTTCAAGCGCTTTCAGGAAACGACGCAAACGCGCTTCATCGCCATCCAGTTCGAAACTGAGCATGGCGCCAAACCCACGCTGCTGACGCGCAGCGACTCCATGCCCGGCATTTTCTGGCAGAGAAGGATGATACAACTTTTTCACCAGGGGCTGCTGCTTCAGATAAGCAACAATTTCTAACGCATTACGCTGAGCAGCGGCCATACGCGGACCCAGCGTACGCATACCACGTAACAGCAGGTAGCTGTCAAAAGCGGAACCGGTCACGCCAATATTATTCGCCCACCACGCCAGATCGGTCGCGACCTGAGGATCTTTGGCAATGACAGCGCCAGCCACGACATCGGAGTGCCCGTTTAAATATTTGGTACAGGAGTGAATAACCAGATCTGCGCCCAGCGCCAGCGGATTTTGCAGCGTCGGACTCATAAAGGTGTTGTCCACAACGCTTACTGCGCCTACTTTACGCGCGGCGTCGCAGATGGCCGCGATATCGACGACACGCAGCAGCGGGTTACTGGGGCTTTCTACTAATACGAGCTGAGGTTTCTCGTCCAGCGCAGCCTGTAGCGCGGCACTGTCGCCTTGATCGACAAACTTCACCCGATAAGCACCGCGATTGCTTAAACTATCGAACAGACGGTAGCTGCCGCCATAGCAGTCGTGCGGTGCCACCAGCAAATCGCCAGGCTTCAGGAAAACCGTTGTGACCAGATGAATGGCGGACATGCCGGTATTAGTCAATACCGCGCCCGCACCGCCTTCCAGCTCTGCCAGCGCGCGTTGCACAACGTCGCGCGTAGGATTACCACGACGAGAATAATCGTGGGCTCGCGGCTCATTGAAATCATGGAAGTTATAGGTGCTGGAAAGGTGGATGGGCGGGACAACGCAGCCATATTGCTCGTCGTCATTCAAACCGCTGCGCACTGCGATGGTTGCCTGTTTACGCGTCATAGGGCTAACTGTTCCTGAAGTGAGAAATAAACTGACCACAGGATATCAGCTTACATTTAGACGTCAATACATCTGGACATCCAAATGTCTTTGCGTATAGATTGAGCATGGCCGCAATAACCGCTAAAATTATGCGCCCATGCTGGCGTTCAACCCATTTTCTTCCTGTGTTGGACGAAGAAACCCGCCAGAGAAGGGGTCCGGTAGAAGAAAATCAGGCATAATCGGCTGATTTCGTAACTTTTAACTTTTATTGATTAAGGTATCCCATGGCTGAATGGAACGGCGAATATATCAGCCCGTACGCTGAGCACGGCAAGAAGAGCGAACAGGTTAAAAAAATCACGGTTTCTATTCCGTTGAGCGTGTTAAAGATTTTGACTGACGAACGGACACGTCGTCAGGTGAATAACCTGCGCCATGCGACCAACAGTGAGCTCCTGTGCGAAGCCTTCTTGCATGCTTTTACCGGACAACCGTTACCAAATGATGTCGATTTGCGTAAAGAACGCAACGACGAAATCCCGGAAGAAGCGAAGAAAATTATGCGCGAGATGGGCATTGACCCGGACACCTGGGAATACTGAGTCAGCCAGACATAAAAAAACCCAGCCTGAGCTGGGTTTTTCTTGCCGCCGAACAAATGTTCGAATGCCGTTTCTTATTTTTTGGTGCCTGGCACGCTGAAACGCTTGTTGAAGCGGTCAACGCGGCCACCAGTGGCAACTTCACGCTGCTTACCGGTGTAGAACGGGTGGCACTTACCACAAACGTCCAGGTTCAGTTCGTGAGTCAGCGTAGAGCGAGTGTGAATCACGTTACCGCAAGTACAGTTGATGGTAACTGCTTCGTATTTAGGGTGAATACCTTGTTTCATGGGAAACCTCATAGAAGGCCGTGTCGCTCTCCGCGCCAGGACGAAACCTGCGCAGCACCACACGCGATTGAACATTAATGGTGTACTCCGGTAAGGTCTTTCCTACCGAAGGCGGCATATTATACAGGCTAATGTTTGCTGCTGCAAATGTCGCCTGAGATACCCGTCCTGTGCGCCAGCGTGTACACTAATCGCCCTGTCAGATGAACCGGAAAGAGAAAGTTATGCCCGTTGTTCAGGTTGCCCTGCCCGTTCCCCTTCCCCGCCTTTTTGACTATCTGCCGCCTGAGGGTGTGCAGCCGGTGACTGGCGGTCGCGTGATCGTGCCGTTTGGTAACCGGAAAATGATCGGCATTGTGGTGGCGTTCTCTGACAGCAGCGATCTGGCGACCTCACAGCTTAAACAGGTGCTTACCGTCCTGGACAGGGAATCCCTGTTTCCGTCCTCTCTGTGGCGCATTCTTCACTGGGCAGCCGACTATTATCACTCTCCGCTGGGTGAGGTGCTCAGCCATGCCATTCCGATACTCCTCAGACAAGGTAAACCGGCTCAGGATGATCCCCTGTGGCGCTGGGAAATCACGGAACAGGGCCGCGCGACGTCCCCGGAAAGTCTTAAACGCGCGCCCAGACAACAACAAGGTCTGGCGGTGCTGCGCCAGCAACCGCTCTATCGTCATGAAGTCAGTGAACATGACCTGACCGAGGCGGCTATGCAGGCGTTGCGCGCGAAAGGGCTGTGCGAATTGCACGAGCACCAGCCGCAAATGCATGACTGGCGAACCGCGTTTGCGGTAAAGGGTGAGCGTCTGCGCCTGAACACCGATCAGGCGACTGCGGTGGGCGCCATCCGGGGAGAAGATGAGCACTATGCCGCCTGGCTGCTGGCAGGAATTACAGGTTCCGGTAAAACCGAGGTGTATCTCAGCGTACTGGAAAATGTGCTGGCGCGGGGGAAACAGGCACTGGTGCTGGTACCGGAAATTGGCCTGACGCCACAAACCATTGCCCGTTTCCGTGAACGTTTTGACGCGCCGGTGGATGTCCTGCATTCGGGACTTAATGACAGCGAGCGTCTGTCCGTGTGGCTGCGGGCGCGACGGGGGGAAAACGCCATCATTATTGGTACGCGTTCCGCGCTCTTTACCCCCATGGCGCGACCGGGCGTGATCATTATTGATGAAGAGCACGACAGTTCCTATAAGCAACAGGAAGGCTGGCGCTATCAGGCACGGGATCTGGCTGTCTTCCGCGCGCATGAAGAAAACATTCCTGTAGTCATGGGATCCGCAACGCCGGCACTGGAAACCCTTCATAACGTGCGTAACGGTAAATATCGCCAGCTTGATCTGATGAAGCGTGCCGGCAATGCTAAACCGGCACTGCAGCAGTTGATCGACCTGAAAGGGGCACAACTTACTGGTGGCCTGGCACCCGCCCTGATCTTCAAAATGCGTCAGCACCTGAAAGCCGATAACCAGGTTCTGCTGTTTCTGAACCGCCGCGGTTTTTCGCCGGCTCTGCTCTGTCACGATTGCGGCTGGATCGCCGAATGCCAGCGCTGCGACCGTTATTACACGCTGCATCAGCATCACCGCCAGTTGCGTTGCCACCACTGTGACAGTCAACGACCGTTGCCGCATCAGTGCCCGCAATGTGGTTCAACACATTTACTGCCGGTCGGTGTGGGCACGGAACAGCTGGAGCAACAGCTCGGCACCCTTTTTCCCGGCGTCCCTGTCTCACGCATTGACCGTGATACCACCAGCCGAAAAGGCGCTCTTGAACAGCACCTCGCCGACGTTCATCGCGGGGGCGCGCGTATTCTGGTTGGCACGCAGATGCTGGCAAAAGGTCATCATTTCCCGGATGTCACCTTAGTGTCGCTGCTGGATGTAGACGGTGCCTTGTTCTCAGCCGATTTCCGTGCTGCGGAGCGCTTTGCTCAACTGTATACCCAGGTGGCCGGACGTGCCGGACGTGCCGGTAAGCAAGGTGAGGTTTTACTGCAAACCCATCATCCTGATCATCCCCTGCTGCAAACGCTGCTGCATCAGGGCTACTTCGCTTTCGCACAACAAACGTTGCTGGAACGCCAGTCGGTCTTTTTACCTCCCTGGACGCACCATGCCTTGTTCCGGGCAGAAGACATGGATAATCATCAGGCTGCAGAATTTCTGCAACAGCTACGCAATATGCTGGAAGCCAGCCCGCATAACGATGCGTCAATGTGGTTTATGGGCCCGTTACCTGCCTTACAGCCCAAACGCAGTGGCCGCTGGCGCTGGCAGTTACTGGTTCAGCATCCCTCGCGTAAACGCCTGCAACAGTTGCTGAGCAGTTCGTTGCCGCTGGTCACAACCTTGCCCGCCTCACGAAAGGTGAAGTGGACGCTGGATGTCGATCCTACCGAAAGTTAAGGCCGGCCAGGTTGCGAGCGGGATCGAAATACGTCGCATAAGTCACAATTTTTATGCAAATTAAGTAACAGCCTTGTTGGCCAATCGATAACAATAGTGCCCGGCTTGTTTTTATACCCGTCGATACGAACGTTGAATGCGCGATTACGCATCAGGAGCATGTGTTGGATCAGAATCAACCGCCGGCCGCCGCCACCATGAAAGACGTCGCAGAAAAAGCCGGCGTCTCCACTGCTACCGTGTCGCGTGCGCTGATGAATCCCGAAAAAGTCTCTTCGGCCACTCGCCAAAAGGTGGAACAGGCCGTCGCGGCCGTAGGCTATGCGTCGCAAAGCATGACACGACATTCCCGGCGCAATGACACACAAACGATTTTGTTGATCGTCCCCAATATCTGCGATCCCTTTTTCAGCGACATTATTCGCGGCGTTGAAGTCGCCGCCTCAGAAGCCGGTTATCTCGTGCTTATCGGCGATTGTGCGCATCAGAAACCGCAGGCGTGGACATTTCTCAACCTGATACTGACACGTCAGATTGATGGCATGGTGCTGCTGGGCGCGCAGTTGCCTTTTGACGTCAGCCCGGACGAACAACGTAATCTTCCGCCCATGGTGATGGCGATTGAGTTCGATCCCGAGATGTCGTTGCCGACGGTGAATATCGACAATCTTACCGCCTCATTTGTTGCCGTTAACCATCTGCTGGAGTTAGGCCATAAACGCATCGCCTGCCTGGCCGGTCCGGAAGATGTCGCCCTGTGTCAGTATCGTCTGCAGGGCTACGTACAGGCGTTACGACGCAGCGGGATTAGCGTCGATCCGACCTGTATTGTTCGGGGAGATTTCACTTTCGAATCAGGTGTGGCCGCGATCAATCAGCTCATGACCTTAGCCGAGCCCCCGCAGGCCCTGTTTTGTCACAGCGATATCATGGCCATCGGTGCCATCAGTCAGGCAAAAAAACTGGGCTTACGTGTGCCGGAAGACCTGTCCGTGGTGGGATTCGATGACATCGAGCTGTCGCGCTACTGCGAACCGCCGCTGACCACGGTGAAACAACCCTGTTTTGACATTGGCCGCGAAGCGTTGCTGCTACTGCTGAACGAACTTCAGGGGAAAGGCACGCGGAGCGGGTCAAAGTTACTCGACGCAGAATTAGTGATACGCGGTAGCACAACATTGGCAAAAATGGGGCGTTGATACAGAAAATGTTCCGCTATTTTCAGGAGATTCTTAGGGCTATCATTGCTGGTCAAAGTTCCAGCCCTTAAGTAACATGGCGGGCTCCTTGCCGGGCGTGTGGTAACAACGGATTCGCCCAAATGGCATCATATTTTGAAGGGTATCAGGACGAGAGTGGCACAAAAAGATTATGTAGGCCGCGGGCGTTCAACAGGGACGCGTCGCAAGAAAAGCCCCAGCCGTGGTAAAAAAACGAAAAGCGGTTCAGGCACCTCTAAACTTATGATTGTACTGGCGGTGGCTGTATTAGTGACCTTTGCCGGTGGTTTATGGTTCCTTGCGCATCATAAGAAGGAAGATGTGCCGGTCATTACGGATCATAAAGCCAACGGTAATGGCTTGCCGCCCAAGCCTGAAGAACGCTGGAAATACATAAAAGAGCTTGAAAATCGTCAGGTTACCGTTCCAACGCCCAGCGAACCAACCTCGGGTGGCGAAGTCCAGTCACATACTCAGTTGACGGATGAGCAACGTCAGTTGCTGGAACAAATGCAGGCAGATATGCGCCAGCAGCCTACCCAGTTGAACGAAGTCCCGTGGAACGAGCAAACCCCGGCACAGCGGCAGCAAACGCTGCAACATCAACAACAGGTTCAGCAATACCAGCATCAACAACAGGTGCAACAATTCCAGCGTCAGCAACAGCAGGTGCAGCAACGTCAGCAGCAGGTACAACAGCCGCGCCAGCAGATTCAGGAACAACATACGCAGCGCCAGCAACAGCAGAATACTCAGCAGCAGTCACAACCTGCGCCGGTGACACGCGAACCTACCGCCCAGCCTAAGACACAGGATACGGCGAAAACGAAACCTGCTGAAAAAGCGGCATCGCAACGCTGGATGGTGCAGTGCGGTTCGTTCAAGGGAACAGAACAGGCTGAATCCGTACGTGCTGCCCTGGCGTTCGAAGGTTTTGAAAGTCGCCTCACCTCCGGCGGCGGCTGGAACCGTGTGGTGGTCGGGCCCTTTAAAGATCGGGCCAGTGCCGACAGTACGCTGAAACGTCTGCGTGCGTCAGGCCATTCCGGCTGCATTCCGCTCGCCATTGGGGGTTGAAACCCGTCAAACCCGCCCCATATCTGTCTGCATGATCCTCCGCGCCTTGTGCGCGGAGCTTTTTTCCGACAGTAAAAGGGGTCTGCCCGTGACAACAATAGTAAGTGTTCGACGCAACGGCCAGGTAGTGATTGGCGGTGATGGCCAGGCTACGCTCGGTAATACCGTAATGAAAGGCAACGTTAAAAAAGTGCGTCGTCTTTACAACGATAAAGTCATTGCTGGCTTCGCTGGCGGTACCGCCGATGCCTTTACCCTGTTTGAACTCTTCGAACGTAAACTTGAAATGCATCAGGGCCATCTGGTGAAAGCGGCCGTTGAGCTGGCGAAAGACTGGCGCACCGATCGGATGTTGCGCCGTCTTGAAGCGCTACTGGCGGTGGCCGATGAATCCGCCTCGCTGATTATCAGTGGTAATGGTGACGTCATTCAGCCTGAAAACGATCTTATTGCCATCGGTTCAGGCGGTCCCTTCGCCCAGGCGGCGGCGCGCGCACTCCTGGAGAATACAGAGCTGGGCGCACGTGACATCGTTGAGAAATCGCTGAATATCGCTGGCGATATTTGCATCTACACTAACCACAACGTTAATTTTGAAGAATTAACGTCTAAGTCGTAAGGATTTAACCATGTCTGAAATGACTCCACGCGAAATCGTCAGCGAACTGAACCGCTTTATCATTGGTCAGGACAGCGCCAAGCGCGCCGTGGCCATCGCGCTGCGTAATCGCTGGCGCCGTATGCAGCTTGATGAAGAGTTGCGTCACGAAGTGACACCGAAAAACATTCTCATGATCGGCCCGACCGGTGTAGGTAAAACGGAAATTGCTCGCCGACTGGCAAAACTGGCTAACGCTCCCTTCATCAAGGTGGAAGCCACCAAGTTCACCGAAGTGGGTTATGTCGGTAAAGAAGTCGACTCCATCATTCGCGACCTGACGGACTCCGCGATTAAAATGGTGCGCAGCCAGGCCATTGAGAAGAACAAATACCGCGCAGAAGAAATGGCGGAAGAGCGTATCCTGGATGTCCTCATCCCGCCGGCAAAAAATAACTGGGGACAGGCTGAACACACCAGTGAGCCCTCATCTGCGCGTCAGTCTTTCCGTAAGAAGTTGCGTGAAGGCCAGCTCGATGATAAAGAAATCGAGATCGACTTAGCTGTAACAGGGCCGGGTGTAGAAATCATGGCACCGCCGGGCATGGAAGAGATGACCAGCCAGCTACAGTCCATGTTCCAGAATCTGGGTGGTCAAAAGCAAAAGCCACGCAAACTCAAAATCAAAGAAGCGATGAAGCTGTTGATTGAAGAGGAAGCGGCTAAGCTGGTTAACCCGGAAGAACTGAAACAGGATGCCATCGACGCGGTTGAACAGCACGGCATCGTCTTCATCGATGAGATCGATAAGATCTGTAAACGCGGCGGCCAGAACGCCGGTGGCCCCGATGTTTCGCGCGAAGGTGTCCAGCGCGACCTGCTGCCACTGGTAGAGGGCTGTACCGTGTCGACAAAGCATGGCATGGTTAAAACTGACCATATCCTGTTTATCGCCTCGGGCGCATTCCAGGTGGCCAGCCCGTCTGATTTGATTCCTGAGCTACAGGGCCGTTTACCGATTCGCGTTGAACTGCAGGCGCTGACGGTCAATGATTTCGAGCGCATTCTGACTGAACCGAATGCCTCCGTCACCGTACAGTACAAAGCGCTGATGAATACCGAAGGCGTGAACATTCACTTCACCGACGATGGTATTCGCCGTATCGCGGAAGCGGCCTGGCAGGTCAACGAAACGACCGAAAACATCGGTGCGCGTCGTCTGCATACCGTGCTGGAGCGCCTGATGGAAGATATTTCTTACGATGCCAGCGATCGCAGTGGAGAGTCCGTAACCATCGATGCTGATTACGTCGGCAAGCATCTGGATGAACTGGTTGCAGATGAAGATTTAAGCCGCTTTATTCTGTAACACTCCGCGTCCATGCGTTGTATCAAAGCCCAGACATTACGTCTGGGCTTTTTTCTGCATGCGCTTGATGCCGTACCGTTTTTTACGGTTGATGATTTTGCCAACAATTAGCATAAAGCGATATACTTAGCGCTCCTGTGGCAAACAGACGAAACCCTTATGAAATACGATACTTCTGAACTCTGCGACATCTACCACGAAGAAGTGAATGTTGTTGAACCGCTTTTCTCAAATTTCGGTGGGCGGACCTCATTCGGCGGTCAGATAACCACAGTGAAATGCTTTGAAGATAACGGCCTGCTTTACGATCTGTTGGAAGAGAATGGCCGGGGTCGCGTACTGTTAATTGATGGCGGCGGTTCAGTGCGCCGTGCGTTAGTGGATGCACAACTTGCGCGTCTGGCAGCACAGAATGAGTGGGAAGGCATCGTCGTTTACGGTTCAGTTCGTCAGGTTGACGAACTGGAAGAGCTGGAAATTGGTATCCAGGCCATTGCAGCCATTCCGGTGGGCGCAGCGGGCGAAGGGATTGGTGAAAGCGATGTGCGCGTGAATTTTGGTGGTGTCACTTTTTTCTCCGGCGATCACCTGTATGCAGACAACACCGGTATGATTTTGTCGGAAGACCCGCTTGATATTGAATAATGTCTGCAAACGAAAACGGGTGCCAGTGGCACCCGTTTTTGTATCAGCAGAGGCTTAAACCTCTTCCATTTTTCCCAACAAGGCACGCAGGCGTTCTTGCCAGACATGCTGCTCCTCTTTCAGATGCTGATTTTCACGCATCAGAGCTTCGTGGTTGCCGGCTGCGTTCTGCGCCTCATTGCGCAGGTTGTTGTTCTGCTCTTTCAGCTCTTCAATTTCCATTTGCAGCAAGGTGATAGTATCAATCGCCTGCTGTACTTTCGCTTCCAGTTTCTCAAACACTTCAAATGACATCTTTCTGACCTCTCCTAAAATCCTGCAAGGCGTTGATGATGCCAGCTTTCGCACACAAGGCGTTTACCAGCAACGTTGTCCCGATTGTATGTAGCCTCATCCCGCAAGTCCAGCAACGCAGGCCTGCAGTCCACTGTCAGTACCACTTTTCAGCCTATCCCTAAAAACCACTTTTTGCTGCGCGCATTACTGTCAGAGCCTGAAGAAAGCCCGCAGAAAGGCACTCAATGGTGCTTAAAGAAAACTGAAACACGCGAAAACGCGCATTTTTTTGACGCGCCACACAAAAATCAATTTCGCTATTTCTCGTTTATGCTCGTTAACGATAAATTAACATCAGCCCTACAACGAAGATGGGTGACTCACGGACTGAGAACAAAAACTGATAAAATTTAACCTCGCTTCAGGAACAACTATCATGAGTCAGACTACAACCACACTCAAAGGTCAGTGTATTGCCGAATTTCTGGGTACCGGTTTGATCCTGTTTTTCGGCGCGGGTTGTGTTGCCGCGCTTAAGCTGGCTGGCGCCTCTTTTGGCCAATGGGAAATCTGTATCGTCTGGGGTTTAGCCGTTTCAATGGCGGTCTACCTCAGTGCTGGCGTATCAGGCGCCCACCTCAATCCAGCCGTTACGATTGCACTTTGTCTTTTCGCTAATTTTGAAGGCCGTAAAGTCGTGCCTTATATCCTGTCTCAGGTCGCAGGCGCATTCTGTGGCGCAGCGCTGGTATATGGTCTTTACTACAGCTTGTTTATCAATTTCGAACAAAGTCATAACATAGTGCGCGGTTCAGTTGAAAGCCTGAGTCTGGCCGGCATTTTCTCTACCTATCCAAATCCACAGATTTCCGTGGGCCAGGCGTTCCTGGTAGAAATGGTCATCACCGCGGTATTGATGTCTGTGATTATGGCGCTGACGGATGACGGCAACGGCGTTCCACGTGGTCCAATGGCACCCCTGTTGATTGGCCTGCTGGTAGCGGTGATTGGCGGTTCAATGGGTCCACTGACCGGTTTTGCGCTGAACCCGGCTCGTGATTTCGGACCTAAAGTTTTCGAATGGCTGGCTGGCTGGGGCTCCGTTGCCTTTACGGGCGGCCATCAGATCCCTTATTTCCTTGTGCCAATTTTTGGTCCACTGGTCGGTGCTTGCCTGGGTGCCTTTGGTTATCGCGCCCTGATTGGTCGCCATTTACCCGGCGCGGTGATTGCCTCACCCAGCACTGACAAACCGATTGCGTCCGCGCATGAACGTAAAGCGTAAGTTCCACTTTTATCATCAGGAATGAATTTATGACTACCACCGATAAAAAATACATCGTCGCTCTGGATCAGGGCACAACCAGTTCACGCGCTGTTGTGCTGGATCATGACGCTAACATTGTGGCGGTATCGCAACGCGAATTTACTCAAATCTATCCCAAAGCGGGCTGGGTAGAACATGACCCTATGGATATTTGGGCGTCCCAGAGTTCAACGCTCGTAGAAGTGCTGGCCCATGCTGATATTCGTTCTGATGAAATCGCCGCTATCGGCATTACGAACCAGCGTGAAACGACCATCGTCTGGGATAAAGAAACGGGCAAACCGGTTTATAATGCCATTGTCTGGCAGGATCCCCGTACCGCTGACTACTGTCACAAGCTGAAGAGTGAGGGGCTGGAAGAATACATTCAGCACACCACGGGTCTGGTGATTAACCCCTACTTCTCCGGCACCAAAGTGAAATGGATTCTTGATAACGTTGAAGGTGCGCGTGAGCGTGCAAAACGTGGCGAATTGCTGTTCGGTACTGTGGATACCTGGCTGGTCTGGAAAATGACTCAGGGACGTGTGCATATCTCCGATTACACGAATGCCTCACGTACCATGTTGTTCAACATCCACACACTTGAGTGGGATCAACGCCTGTTGGATGTTCTTGATATCCCGCGTGAAATGTTACCAGAAGTGAAATCTTCGTCTGAAGTATACGGACAGACTAACATCGGTGGTAAAGGCGGTACGCGTATTCCTATCGCCGGTATTGCAGGCGACCAGCAGGCTGCGCTTTACGGTCAAATGTGCGTGCAGCCGGGAATGGCGAAAAACACCTACGGCACCGGCTGCTTTATGCTGATGAACACCGGTACCGAAGCGGTGACTTCAACGCACGGCCTGCTGACGACTATTGCCTGCGGCCCGCGTGGAGAAGTGAACTACGCGCTGGAAGGTGCCGTCTTTATCGGTGGCGCAGCCATTCAGTGGTTACGCGATGAGATGAAGTTGATTAGCGATGCAGCTGACTCTGAATACTTCGCGATGAAAGTGAAAGATTCTAACGGCGTATATATGGTGCCAGCCTTTACCGGTCTGGGCGCACCTTACTGGGATCCCTATGCGCGTGGTGCGCTGTTCGGTCTGACACGTGGTGCGAATGCAAACCACATCATCCGTGCAACGCTGGAGTCCATCGCTTACCAGACGCGTGACGTCCTGGAAGCCATGCAAAACGATGCTAACACACGTCTTCAGTCACTCCGTGTCGACGGTGGTGCGGTTGCCAATAACTTCCTGATGCAGTTCCAGTCTGACATTCTGGGTACGCGCGTTGAGCGTCCTGAAGTGCGCGAAGTCACAGCACTGGGTGCCGCGTATCTGGCGGGTCTGGCCGTTGGCTTCTGGAAAGACCTGGATGAAGTCCGTGCTAAGGCTGTCGTTGAGCGCGAATTCCGTCCAACGCTTGAAACCACAGAGCGTAACTTCCGCTACGCCGGCTGGAAAAAAGCCGTTGCGCGCGCGCAAGCGTGGGAAGAAAAAGAGTAATCTGCCCTATGCCCGTGACCTCGGCTGTCACGGGCCTTTTCCCCGCCTTCTCCCTCCGCTACACTGCCTGCCTGTTTTTTGTCAGGTGCCTACAATGAAACGAGAACTTGCCATTGAATTTTCCCGCGTAACCGAAGCTGCCGCGCTGGCAGGCTATAAATGGTTAGGACGCGGCGACAAAAACGCGGCCGACGGTGCGGCGGTCCATGCCATGCGTCACGTCTTAAATACCATCCAGATCGATGGCCAGATTGTGATTGGCGAAGGGGAAATCGACGAAGCCCCGATGCTTTATATCGGCGAGAAAGTGGGAACCGGCCAGGGTGACGCGGTAGATATTGCGGTCGATCCCATTGAAGGCACACGCATGACGGCGATGGGACAAGCCAATGCGCTTGCCGTCATGGCCGTAGGCGATAAAGGCACCTTTCTTCATGCGCCTGACATGTATATGGAGAAGCTTATCGTGGGTCCGGCGGCGCGCGGCCATATAAATCTGGATCAACCGCTTGAGCTTAACCTGCGTAATATCGCGATCGCCATGAATAAACCGTTGTCACAGCTCACCGTATCAATTCTGGCCAAGCCGCGCCATGACGCTGTCATTCAGCAGCTTAAAGCGCTGGGCGTACGCATTTTTGCCTTTCCCGATGGCGACGTTGCGGCATCCATACTGACCTGTATGCCGGACAGTGAAGTTGACGTGATGTACGGGATTGGCGGCGCGCCTGAAGGCGTGGTTTCAGCCGCCGTTATCCGTGCGCTGGATGGTGATATGCAAGGCAGATTACTGGCACGTCACCATGTGAAAGGTGACACGGAGGAAAACCGCCGCATTGGCGAATATGAGCTGAAACGGTGTGCTGGTATGGGAATCGAAGCCGGAAAGGTTCTGCCACTTCAGACGATGGCGCGCAATGATAATGTCGTTTTTGCGGCTACCGGCATCACCAGCGGCGACCTGCTGAAAGGTATTACTCGTCAGGGCAATATGGCCACCAGCGAAACGCTGTTAATACGCGGCAAATCGCGCACGATTCGCCGCATTCAGTCTGTACATTATCTCGACCGTAAAGATCCAGCTCTGCACCCTTTTATCCTGTAACCGCCTGATTGTCACCTGCTGGCTGGCGCGAAAGCGGTAGCCAGCAGAGCAGCATCACCAGCGCCGTGACGAACATCAGCATGCCAAGACTGAACTGATCGCGCTGTGGCATCAACGCCGACAAAGAAGCGACCAGCCCGGACCCCAGGTTCTGCATACCACCAATCAATGCACCCGCGCTTCCTGCCAGCCAGGCATAGGGTTCCATGGCACCCGATGTCGCCAGGGGAAACAGCATCCCCGCGCCAAAGAAGAACAGCGATGCCGGTATCAATAACGTCCAGATAGTCATGATGCCAAACCAGGCAGGCACCCACATCAGCACTGCTGCCAGCAGGCAACTGTTGACGCCAAACCACATCAGGCTGTGCCAGGAACGCTGCTCACGCCCGGCAAACCATGCCCCAAAGAAGGCGGCCGGGATGGGCAGAATGAACAAGATACTGACTGTAAAACTGTTCAGACCCAGTACGCCGCCCAGCAGCACACCACAGCTGGCCTCAAAGACGGCAATGCCTGACAGCGCACCAATCAGCAGTACCAGATAGCGGACAAAATTCGCATCGCGTAACAGACGAATGTAACGTTTAAGGAACGGCGTTACTTCGGCGCTGACCGGGCGTGTTTCCGGCAACCAGCACGCCATAGTCACCGTCACGATCATGCATAACAGCAGTAAAAAAGCGAAACAGGCATGCCAGCCAAACAGTTGTGTCAACGCTGCGCCAATCACTGGCGCGACTAACGGGCTGGCAAGCACGCCCATGTTGAGCCAGCTGTTCGCCTGACGTAACGCATGGCCATTATAGAGGTCGCGCGGCATGGTCCGCGCCATCACCCCGGCCACGCCAGTGCCCGCGCCCTGAATCGCACTGCCAATGACCAGCATATCCAGTGATGAGGCCAGTAAGGCAATTATTGATCCGATCATAAAGATCGCCATGCCCGCCAGGATCACCGGACGGCGTCCCACGCTGTCAGACAACGGGCCATAGATCAGCTGCGATCCACCATAGGTCATTAAATAGGCCGCCATGACATGTTGCATCATGCCGTTACGCACCTGCAGTGCGTCCGCCATTGCCGCCATTGCCGGCACATAAATGGTCTGAGCCATCTGCCCTACTGCGACCAATGCGATGAGCATGATCAACAACGGGCGATTTTCTATCTTCTTCATCATCATTGAACAAAAATTCTGTATGAAAAGGAACGTTTAAACAGCACAACTAACGGCTGAAACAGGTTGTGGCAGGAAAATATCAGGATTACGTGACAAAGCGAGTGATTCACACAAAGTGGGTGCGCCATTCACGTCAATAAATGCAACCAGGATGTAAACTTAATATTACAGTTTGTCGATTAGAGCCTTTGCCCCGTTACCGACTGGTAATCTGTCAGAGCAGTAGCGAAGATGTTTATCCGCCTGACTATCAACGCTTAAGGAGTCACTATGGCCGAGTGGATCAATGCGCAAGTGAAGGAAGTGAAAAACTGGACCGATGCGCTGTTTAGCCTGCGGGTTAAGGCACCGATTGCCCCCTTCCATGCCGGACAGTACGCAAAACTGGCACTCGAAATTGAGGGCGAACGTGTGCAGCGAGCTTACTCTTACGTCAATGCACCCAATGACGACCTGCTTGAGTTCTACTTAGTCACCGTACCCGACGGCAAATTAAGCCCGCATCTGCAGGCGCTGCGCCCCGGTGATCAGGTGATGATCACCAAAGATGCGGCGGGCTTTTTTATTCTGGATGAAGTCCCTGAGTGTCAAACATTATGGATGCTGGCGACCGGTACCGCCGTGGGCCCTTACCTGTCGATCCTGCAACAGGGCGAAGGCCTGGATCGCTTCGATAATATCGTCCTGGTCCATGCCGCCCGTTATGCCGCCGACCTGAGCTTTTTACCGCTGATGCAGCAACTCCAGCAAATCTATAACGGTAAGTTGCAGATCATCACGGTTGTCAGCCGTGAGGAAAGTCTGGGGTCGCTGACGGGACGCATTCCGGCCCTGATTGAGAATGGCAAGCTGGAGCAGGCAGCAGGGTTAGCCATTGACGCAGAGACCAGCCATGTCATGGTTTGTGGTAATCCACAGATGGTACGTGATATGCAGCAGTTACTGAAAGAGACGCGCGGTATGCGCAAGCACCTTAAGCGCAAACCCGGCCATATCACCAGCGAAAACTACTGGTAAGGCGCGCGTTTCAGACGCAAGGGCACCGGCGCGGCACCAAAGCGGTTGTCGCCGGCGGTGCCACGAAACACCCCCAGATCCAGAATCAATCCGGCCAGGATAATAAAGGGCAGTACGCGCCCGATGAGCCACTGTAACACCTCTCCCGTCATGCTCCAGTTGCCCGCCATCAGTAGCCAGGCGGCAATCAGCAGCAGGGCCCAGTAGCCCCGGCGATCGCGATCGTGCAGGCGTTTAACCACAATCGCGCTGGCAGGCCACAATAAGCAGACGATGCCAAACGCAGCCATCTGTGTGTCCAGCAGATCGTTACCTGCCAGGAAAAACAGCAGGCTGGTTAGCAGTACCCAGATTGCCTGCCAGAGCAAAAAATCCCGACGCCCTACGCGCCCGCGAAAAGAGAAAAACCATTGCTGGATTATCATGCACTTTCCTTAGACAAAATTTTACGCTGCACACTTTTGACCTTGAAGATAAAAACCGTTCTAATTTGGCATCGAGTTTATTGGTCAGAGCCGACAAAATGAAGAATTTGCCAGGCGTACTGTTGCTGAGCGTCGCGCTGACGGTTCCGGTATTTGCCGCCGATCCGCAACCCCTCGACAAGGCTGAACACATGCCAACCGCACCCTATCTGTTACCGGGCGCACCCACGCTGGACATGACCATTGGCCAGTTTCGTGAAAAATACAACCTGGCCAATCCCCAATTGCCGCTCAGGGAATACAGTGCCATTGATACGCGCGATGAAAAGAGCGATCTGACACGCGCCGCCACCAAAATTAATGAAACCCTTTATTCTTCTACGGCGCTTGAGCCGGGCACGGGCAAAATCAAAACGTTGCAGATCACGTGGCTGCCGATTCCGGGGCCTGACCAGAGTGCCTCGCAGGCTAAGGCGCTTGATTATATGACCGCCATGTTACGTTTTTTTGTGCCGGGACTCACGCAGGAAGAAGGGCGAAAAAAGCTGGAAACGCTGCTTAAAGCTGGTAAAGGCTCACGATACTATGAGCACGTTGAAGGCGCACTGCGTTTCGTGGTTTCAGATAACGGGGATAAAGGACTCACCTTTGCCATTGAGCCGGTAAAACTGGCGCTGGCTACGCCCTGATGGACGGGGCAAAAATGACGAAAAGCAAAGCCATGGCATTATTTGATCTCTATACTGTCTGGCAGACAACGTTGCCCCAGGGCAGCGCCATTTCATGTATCGCGTTATGCGGAGGATAGAATGCGACATCCACTGGTTATGGGTAACTGGAAGTTGAATGGCAGCAAGCATATGACAGCCGAACTGATCGACGGTCTGCGCAAAGAACTGTCGGGCGTGGAAGGCTGTGGCGTTGCTATTGCCCCCCCTGCGCTCTATCTTGATCAGGCTAAACATGCTGTCTCCGGTAGCCATATTGCACTGGGTGCTCAAAACGTTGATGTAAACCTGTCTGGCGCATTTACCGGCGAGATTTCCGCTGAGATGCTGAAAGATATTGGCGCGAAGTACATCATCATTGGTCACTCAGAACGCCGCACTTACCATAAAGAAAGCGATGAATTCATTGCGAAAAAATTTGCCGTCTTAAAAGCAGCGGGTCTGGTGCCGGTTCTGTGCATCGGCGAAACCGAAGCCGAAAATGAAGCAGGCAAAACCGAAGAAGTGTGTGCACGTCAGCTTGATGCTGTACTGACCACTCAGGGTGCCGAAGCATTTAAAGATGCGGTTATCGCTTACGAACCCGTCTGGGCGATTGGCACGGGTAAATCAGCCACCCCAGCGCAGGCGCAGGCCGTTCACAAATTCATTCGTGACCATATCGCGAAAAAAGATGCTGCTGTCGCTGAGCAAGTGATTATTCAGTACGGTGGTTCAGTCAACGATAAAAATGCAGCCGAGCTGTTTACGCAGCCGGACATTGACGGTGCCCTGGTTGGCGGTGCGTCACTGAAAGCCGATGCATTTGCGGTCATCGTTAAAGCAGCCGCGGCAGCCAAACAAGGCTGACCTGGCGCTTAGTCCATTCTGAGCGGCCAAATCAGGCCGCTTTTTTTATGGGTTGCAGTAACGCGCAGTCGTGATCCTGCACTTCCTCAGCGGAACCTTTATTTAACAACAGCCAGTTGCGCTCCACCGCCATCAGTATCAACCGCCCATCAGACAAGCGCGCCAATGCGAGACCGTAGCGGTCCATCTCATCGCGTGCATGCGGTATCTCAGCGGCCAGACGGATAAATACGCTTTGCTCTGCCAGCTCGGCTTCACTCAGCGTACGCACGTGATAAGGATGACTGAGAAAGGTGACGGCTTTCCATTCCGGTGTGAACGTGGGTGTCAGCGCATCCAGTTGCTTTCTCACATCAGGCCGAAGGCATGAAAGATGAATATGAAGCTGATTCTGGGTACGGCCGTACTGGGAATTGATGGCCAGTGACAGCACACTGTCGTTGATGGGCTTGCCATATTTTTGCGCCACGACGCCTCTGTCCTGCCAGGACAGGTCAAAATAATTCGGCGTGTCTGAACGGAGCAACTGTGGGCTTTCGATTCCGGTGATTTTATCAATGGGGATGAGCAGATACTGAAGGGGGCCGTTTCGGTCTTTCAACAGCGCGTAGCGGTGCTGCAGATCAACGTGCTGACACGGCGCGGGTTGACCATGCGTGAGCTGATCGGGCAGACACTTTTCACTGACGATTTGCCAAAGCGCATCCGCATTCGTTTTAACATGCGTAGCCGCAACCAGGATCCCTGCGCCAATCAATACCAGCAGAAGCGCAATGATGATGAAGGCCCGACGATTTGCCTGCATTGTTATCTTCCCCTGACTGTTTTCATTCGCATCCTCACCTGACAGCGCGTAAATGTCACGCATAAAAAAACCAGCGTTTCCGCTGGCTTCAAGAATAACCGGTAAGGATTACGGCTTCATGATCTGATCATAGGTGCCGCCATCAGCGAAGTGCGTTTTTTGCGCCTTCGCCCAGCCGCCAAACTTATCGTCGATGGTAAACAGTTTTACCGGCGCAAACGTACTGGCGAACTTCTTCGCGACCTCTTCATTGCGCGGACGATAATAGTTTTCAGCCGCAATCGTCTGCCCTTCCGTCGAGTAGAGATATTTCAGATAGGCTTCCGCCACCTGACGCGTTCCTTTCTCATCGACCACCTTATCCACGACGGACACAGTTGGCTCCGCGAGAATCGATTCACTTGGCGTCACAATTTCAAATTTGTCTTTACCCAGTTTATTGACCGCCAGGTAGGCTTCGTTTTCCCAGGCGATCAGGACATCACCAATACCACGCTCTACAAAGGTATTGGTTGCGCCGCGCGCACCGGAATCCTGCACTTCAACATGCTTAAACAGATCTTTCACGTAACGCTGTGCTTTTGCCTGATCGCCGTTGTTATGATCCAGTGCCCAGCCCCAGGCAGCCAGGTAATTCCAGCGAGCGCCGCCTGATGTTTTAGGATTTGGGGTAATCACCGAAACGCCGGGCTTGATAAGATCGCTCCAGTCATGGATGCCTTTAGGATTGCCTTTACGCACCAAAAAGACAATCGTGGAGGTATAAGGCGCGGAGTTGTCGGGCAGACGTTTAATCCAGTCTTTATCAATACGACCGCGATCAGCAATTGCATCAACGTCCGACTGCAGCGCCAGCGTCACCACATCAGCACGAATACCGTTGATGACAGAAGTCGCCTGTTTACCTGAACCGCCGTGCGACTGGCGGATGACCACGTTGTCGCCCGTTTCCTGTTTGTAGTGCGCGCTAAAGGCCTTGTTGTACTGCTCGTAGAGTTCCCGGGTAGGATCATAAGAAACGTTTAGCAGCTGAATATCCTTCGCCAGAACACTGCCAGATGCCAGTAACAACCCTAAACCCACGGCCCATTTATTCATTGCGCACTCTCCCCATTCATGATGAGACAAGCGTGACATAAACGTGATTATAGCTAAAAGAATTAAAAATAAGCGGTTATAACTTTGGGGAATATGAGGAAGGCATAAGGGCATGCCGTTAAGCATGCCCGGTAATACTTAGTACAGCTGCTTAGCCGTATCCATCCAGTCACGCTTAAATGGACGTTTCATATTTTCAATGGCATCAATGATATCGTGATGGACCATCTTGTCATTCTGGATACCTACACACCGGCCACCGTAGCCCTGCATCAGCAACTCAATCGAATAGGCACCCATGCGCGACGCAAGAATGCGGTCATAAGCGCAGGGCGCGCCGCCGCGCTGAATGTGACCAAGTACCGTGGCACGCGTTTCGCGTTTGGTTTCTGTTTCGATGAAACGCGCCAGGTCGTCGATATCACAGATGTGCTCCGTAATAGCTACGATCGCGTGCTTTTTACCTTTCGCAATACCGGCTTTAATCTCTGCCACCAGCTCCTCACGAGTGTAAGGAATCTCAGGTAACACGATAAATTCACATCCCCCGGCAATAGCCGCAGCCAGCGTCAGATCGCCACAGTAACGGCCCATGACTTCAACAATCGAGATGCGCTGATGCGATGACGACGTATCACGCAGGCGGTCAATGGCTTCGACGACCGTTTCCAGCGCCGTAAAGTAGCCGATGGTGTAATCTGTCCCGGCCACGTCGTTGTCAATCGTGCCTGGCAGACCGATACACGGAAAGCCCATTTCGGTGAGCCGCTTGGCACCCATATACGAACCGTCGCCACCGATCACTACTAAGGCATCAATGCCCCGCTTTTTCAGGTTCTCGATTGCTACCTGGCGGACATCATCATTACGAAACTCAGGAAAACGTGCAGAACCCAGGAACGTGCCGCCGCGATTGATCATATCTGACACACTGTAGCGGTCGAGGTTGATCATGCGATCTTCATATAAACCCTGATAGCCGTCATAGATACCAAAAACTTCCAGCCCTTCGCTTAATGCGGAGCGAACTACACCGCGAATGGCTGCGTTCATGCCTGGGGCGTCACCGCCGCTGGTCAGTACACCAATTTTTTTGATCATGACAACCTCTGGATTGTTCAAAACTAAGGGTTAATCCGGCCTGTGCAACGCTGATGAACACTGATGTGGTAAGCGCGACATATGATGGCAGATAGTATATCAAAGGCCTGATGCTGAATTGATTCAGGTCAGACAACTTTTCACTAATTTTTTTAGCAATGTTAGCTGCATGTCATTTTCATCTTTCTAACGTCTTTCCTGTGCGTCAGAAATTGAATGCATCCTGTTTCTCTGACGGTACCACAGAACAGGGATCCTGATGAATAATGACGTCCGACCCGGGAAAGGCTTCGCGTAATGCTTTTTCAACCTGATCGGCGATTCGGTGTGCCTGCACTAACGGTAATTGATCTTCCAGCTCTACGTGAAGCTGAATAAATTTCGTCGGGCCAGACTGACGCGTCCGCACATCATGAACGCCTTGCACACCGGGCCAGTTTGATGAAATCGCAATAATATGTTGTCGTTCTTCATCGGGTAAGGCTCTGTCCAACAGGGACTGAACGGCTTCATAGCCCATCCGAAGTGCGCTGACGAGAATATACACGCCAATGCCCAGCGCAAACAGCGCATCGGCGCGAGCGAATCCGTAGCTGGTTAACACCAGCGCGACCAAAATTGCCCCGTTCATGAAAACATCGGATTGATAATGCAGCATATCGGCCCGAATCGCCTGACTGCGTGTTTTTCGTACGACCCAGCGCTGGAAAGCCACCAGCAGTAATGTCGAAATGAGAGCCAGCACCGTCACGATAATGCCCATACCGGGCGATCGCAGTTCATTCGGGGAAGCGAGATGCTGAATACCCGTCAGAAAGAGGAAAAGTGCCGAACCTGAAATGAACATGCTTTGCGCCAGGGCGGCCAGCGATTCCGCTTTACCGTGGCCAAAGGTGTGATCGGCGTCAGCGGGCTGAAGGGAATAGCGCACCACCAGCAGGTTTGTCAGGGAAGCGGCAATGTCCACCAGCGAATCAACCATGGCAGCCAGCAGGCTAACCGATCCGGTATACCACCAGGCAAAAATCTTGATAATTAACAAGGTTGTCGCCAGCAGCGTCGCCGCAATCGCCGCAGATTTAACCCACTTTCCATACGAAGCCTGCATGCCACACTCCATGAACATCATGACTGAAGAGGTAAAATAACAGCAGAGAAGGGCTAAGTTTAACACTGACGCAGGCGATGCGCCCGACTGATACCGTTCGGACAGCGTGATGAGGGATAAGATGGGAAGAGATAATACGACTTCGCCCCATCGGGTAACGATGGGGCGAAGGATTGCTTACCTAAGTAAGCGCCAAATCAACGTGCAGATTTGGTTCAGTGCTCAGCAAAATTATTTTTTGCCGCCTTTCTTGCCCGCTTCGGAGGCTTTTTCGGGGTTATTTTTGAAATTACCGCCGCCGCCGTTGCCGCTGCTCTTTCCGCCTTTTTTACCGGCTTCAGAGGCTTTTTGCGGGTTGTCTGCGAAATTACCTGAACCACCACGATGCTCTGCCATAATTTACTCCATTAATAGATTAATTCGGACTACATGATGTGGTTGCTGCTCTCCGTTAATTTCAGAAGTGCATCGGCTTCCTTGCTGAGACAATATAAGTGTAGGCGAGGCCGGATGAGGTGCAAGCGGAGCGGGATATTTACAGCCCCTTGAAAAGCAAGGAAAATGCATAAATAAATTAATGTAATCTTTATATTTATCAATCGATTGGAAATAACTCACGACCTGTAAAACAGATCGGCAAGACAGTAATAACAGACAGGAAAGCGTGCGTAAGAAAAATAAAAAAACGTTGCCATTCAATCGTCCAGATCATTTTTTCGCGCACTGTAAAACTACAGTAAATAATGGCGAAAATCAGATAAAAAAAACCCCCTCATCATGAGGGGGAAGACAGGGATGTGTCTATGGCAAGGAAAACAGGGATACTATTTACTACTGGTTACTACTGGTTACTACTGGTTACTACTGGTTACTACTGGTACGACTTACGGGTTGCAGCGTCGAAGCTGGCTGCAAACTTGAGAGCTTACGCATGGCATTCAGGCGCTGCTCATAATTCTTCTGTAACGCGGCCTGCTGCTCGGGCGTTAACAGGTGGTACATCTGATTACGCACTCTCGCCATCTCAACTTGCTGTTCAACCTGAACTTTGGCGAGGGCCTCTGCCTTATCACGTATGGCCGCTTCGTTAAATTTATCTGCCGTCACCAAATCGTGCATGGCTGCGATATCATCAATATTCGTTGCCGGACGGTCATGTCGGGCTTGCTGCATAAGGTCACGCATTTGTTGTCGTTGATGTTCCGTCAACTCAATGCCGTCGAACATGTGACTTTGCGAATTTTGCGTCATACTGCCTGTCGTAAATCCGCCGTGATGCACCTCGTCAAGCACCATCGACTCTGCTGCTCCTGCGCTGGCGTGACTGAGAACCATCGCTGAGGCAAGAACGACGGCGGTTAATTTGCGCATCGTTTACTCCAGTTCGTTCTGTTTTGCGATTCAACGGTAGCCAGTGTACGGCGATAGCTGCAAACATCCGTCAGGGGGTGTAAAAGTACGTAAAGCGATGGATTGGTATCATAGGAACACGCTATTTTGCCTGCGGAGGGCTACAAAAATGAATAAAATCCTGTTGGTAGATGATGACCGCGAATTGACTTCGCTTTTAAAAGAACTGTTAGAAATGGAAGGGTTTGAAGTGGTGGTTGCCAGCGATGGTGAGCAAGCACTGAATCTGCTCGATAACTCAATTGATTTGCTTTTACTGGATGTCATGATGCCCAAGAAAAACGGTATCGACACTCTGAAAGAATTACGCCAGCAGTATCAAACACCTGTGATTATGCTTACCGCCCGCGGAAGCGAGCTTGATCGTGTGCTGGGCCTTGAGCTGGGCGCCGATGACTATCTGCCTAAGCCCTTTAACGATCGGGAGCTGGTTGCGCGCATACGCGCTATCCTGCGCCGTTCGAACTGGAGCGAACAACAGCAGCAGCACGATAACAGCTCACCTACGCTGGAAGTGGACTGCCTGCGCCTGAACCCGGGCCGTCAGGAAGCCAGTTTCGATAACGAAACGCTGGATCTCACCGGCACAGAATTCACCCTGTTGTACCTTTTGGCTCAGCATTTAGGTCAGGTTGTCTCGCGCGAGCATCTTAGCCAGGAGGTGCTGGGTAAACGCCTGACGCCTTTTGACCGTGCCATCGATATGCACATCTCGAACCTGCGCCGTAAACTCCCTGAACGTCGCGATGGGCATCCGTGGTTCAAGACCTTACGTGGCCGCGGTTATTTGATGGTTTCGGCATCATGATAGGCAGTTTGACTACCCGCATCTTTGCTATTTTCTGGCTGACGCTGGCACTGGTATTGATGCTGGTGCTCATGGTACCCAAGCTTGATTCACGCCAGATGACGGCGCTGCTGGAAAGCGAGCAGCGCCAGGGCACAATGATCGAGCAGCACGTTGAAGCCGAGCTGTCACGCGATCCGCCTAATGATTTGATGTGGTGGCGGCGCTTATTTCGCGCTATTGAGAAGTGGGCTCCACCCGGCCAACGTTTACTCCTGGTCACCAGTGAAGGCCGGGTCATCGGCGCACAGCATAATGAAATGCAGGTCATTCGTAACTTCATCGGTCAGTCAGATAACGCTGATCACCCACAGAAGAAGAAATATGGCCGGGTAGAGATGGTAGGTCCTTTCGCCGTCCGGGATGGAGAGGATAACTATCAGCTGTATCTGATCCGCCCCGCCAGCAGCTCTCAGCTGGATTTTATTAATCTGTTGTTTGATCGCCCTTTGCTGCTGCTCATTGTTACCATGCTGATTAGCTCACCGCTTCTGTTGTGGCTGGCATGGAGCCTGGCGCGTCCTGCACGGAAACTTAAATATGCCGCGGACGAAGTCGCCAGCGGTAATCTGCGCCAGCATCCTGAACTGGAATCAGGCCCACAGGAATTTCTGGCGGCAGGTTCCAGCTTTAACCAGATGGTCAGTGCGCTGGAACGGATGATGAACGGTCAGCAGCGCTTACTGTCTGATATCAGCCACGAATTACGCACGCCATTAACGCGATTACAGCTGGCGACCGCCCTGCTGCGCCGCCGTCATGGTGAAGGCAAAGAGCTGGAACGTATAGAGACGGAAGCACAACGCCTCGATGGCATGATTAATGACCTACTGGTGCTGTCGAGGACCCAGCATAAGAACGCGCTGGTCAGCGAGGCCATGAAGGCAAATCAGCTGTGGAACGGCGTGCTGGAAGACGCCCGATTTGAAGCGGAACAAATGGGTAAGACACTGGAGATCCCTTATCCTCCGGGGCCATGGCCTTTGTATGGTAACCCCCATGCGCTTGAAAGTGCGCTGGAGAATATCGTGCGGAATGCGTTGCGCTACTCTCATACCCATATCAGCGTCAGTTTTTCCGTTGATATTTCAGGCATTACCGTTCACGTTGACGACGATGGTCCCGGCGTGAGCCCGGAAGACCGTGAGCAGATATTCCGACCGTTTTACCGCACTGACGAGGCGCGCGACCGAGAGTCCGGCGGCACCGGCCTGGGGCTGGCCATTGTGGAAACGGCCATTCAGCAGCACCGTGGCTGGGTAAAAGCAGATGACAGCCCACTGGGTGGTCTGCGTCTGACAATCTGGCTGCCACTTTACTCCTCTGGCAGACAATAATTTGCTATGCTTCGGCCCTCGTTACCGGGGGCCTTATGCTTAACATAGTACTCTTTGAACCAGAAATTCCACCCAATACAGGTAATATTATTCGCCTGTGCGCCAATACCGGCTTCCAGCTTCACCTTATCGAACCGCTGGGTTTTGCCTGGGACGACAAGCGCCTTCGTCGCGCGGGACTGGATTACCACGAGTTCACCGCCATTAAGTTCCATGCTGATTTTCAGGCGTTCATGATGACCGAGCAACCTGCGCGGCTGTTTGCGTTGACAACGAAGGGGACGCCCGCGCACAGTGCCGTCGCCTGGCAGCAGGGAGATTATCTGCTGTTTGGTCCAGAGAGTCGGGGCTTGCCCGCAGAGGTGCTACAGACGCTGCCTGCAGAGCAAAAAATACGGATTCCCATGCGGGCGGAAAGCCGCAGTATGAATTTATCAAATGCGGTATCCGTGGTGGTATACGAAGCCTGGCGCCAACTCGACTACGCTGGCGCGTTGATTAAGTCCTAAATTCCGTCACCAAACTGAAAACCTGCGCCATTGCCGCTGAAATGCTGGTCCATATCCATGGACGGCTTTTCACTGCCGGGCTTGCCAACGATGCGCGCAGGCACGCCAGCGGCGGTGGTGTGAGGCGGAATGGGTTGCAGCACAACAGAGCCAGCACCAATCTTGGCACCGCGACCAACTTCAATATTGCCCAGAATTTTTGCACCTGCGCCAATCATGACGCCTTCGCGAATTTTCGGATGACGGTCGCCGCTGGTTTTACCGGTCCCGCCGAGCGTCACCGACTGCAGGATGGACACATCGTTTTCCACGACGGCCGTTTCACCGATCACAATACCTGTAGCGTGATCCAGCATGATCCCGTGTCCAATTTTTGCGGCCGGATGAATGTCCACAGCAAAGGAAACGGACACTTCATTTTGCAGGTAAACGGCTAAAGCGCGTCGGCCTTCATTCCAAAGCCAGTGCCCGATACGATGGGCCTGGAGCGCATGAAAACCTTTCAGATACAGCAGCGGCGTCGAATATTTATCAACCGCAGGATCGCGCTGGCGTACGGCCTGAATATCGCAGGCAGCGGAAGCAATCATTGAGGGATCTTTTCGGTAGGCCTCTTCGACAACTTCACGAATCGCAATAGCAGGCATGATTGGATTCGCCAGCTTATTGGCCAGCATATAGCTCAGGGCGCTGCCCAGATTCTCATGCTTAAGCAATGTCGCATGATAAAAGCTGGCCAGCATTGGCTCGCAGTCTGCCAGCGCGCGTGCTTCTGCCTTAATGTTGTTCCAGACCAGTTCTAACTCATCAGACGACATGCTGTTTTCTCCCGATAAAAAAAGCGCCTTGACCGGCGCTACAGGTGATGACGCTTGGCTTCCTGCTTTAGTTTGTGCTGTTTTCGTCCTTCCGTGAACGCCCCAGCAGGCTTAATGCTGCATCTCGTGCCGGTTTTCCGCAATAGAGCACCTGATAAATCTGTTCGATGATAGGCATTTCAACCCCTGTGCGTGCAGCCAGCGCTTTGACTTCTTTGGTATTTCTGTAGCCTTCTACAACTTGTCCGATAATGCGTTGTGCGCTATCGACATCTTCACCCTGCCCGAGCATCATGCCAAAACGGCGATTGCGCGATTGGTTATCAGTACAGGTCAGCACCAGATCACCCAAACCGGCCATGCCCATAAATGTTGTGGCATCTGCGCCTAATGCCGCACCCAGACGACTCATCTCGGCCAGCCCGCGCGTAATTAACGCCGTGCGTGCATTCGCACCAAAGCCGATGCCATCAGACATGCCAGCACCGATAGCAATGACGTTTTTCACCGCGCCGCCCAGTTGAACCCCAATAAAATCGGGATTGTTATAGACGCGAAAGCTTTTGCCGCAGTGCAGTCGCTGTTGTAAATCGTCTGCGAACTGCGCGTCAGTAGCCGCCAGCGCAATCGCTGTTGGTAAACCCGCTGCCAGTTCTTTTGCAAAAGTGGGGCCGGAGATGACGGCCAGTGGAATCGTTTCGCCCAAAATGTCGCGGGCAACATCCTGCAGCAGACGACCCGTTTCCTTCTCCAGTCCTTTCGTTGCCCAGACGATGCGTGAGTCATCACGTAAACCGGGCTTTATCTGCGTCAGCACATCGCCGAAAACATGACTCGGTACAACAACCAACAAATCGCGGCTGGCGGCTATAACGGTATTCAGGTCAGGTTCAACAGTCAGATTATCGGGAAACGTTACATCTGGCAGGAAAGCACGGTTGCAGCGGTCGGACTGAAGTTGTGCCATATGGGCAGGATTGTGCCCCCACAGCAGCACCGGGTGGCCATTGCGGGCCAGCGTAATCGCCAAAGCGGTGCCGTATGAACCGGCACCGATGACGCTAATCGAAGCGTGAGTGGTCATCAGGCATCCTGATGTTGCGCTTCTTCGCCTTGCTGCTGCTGCAGATAATTCATAAACAGCGCATCAAAGTTCACTGGCGCAAGGTTAAGCTGCGGGAAGGTACCACGTGAAACCAGGCTGGTGATGCATTCGCGGGCATAAGGGAACAGGATATTTGGGCAGTAAGCGCCAAGGCAATGCGCCATCTGGGTACCTTCAATGCCACCGATGGTGAAAATACCTGCCTGCTGAACTTCACACAGGAAAGCGGTATCTTCGCCAACGGTTGCCGTAACGGTCACACGCAGCACCACTTCATACACTTCATCAGCCAGCTGCGAAGAGGCAGTATCCAGATCCAGCTTAACGTCTGGCTCCCACTCTTTCTGAAACACCTGCGGCGCATTGGGCGCTTCAAAAGAAATATCCTTCGTGTAAACGCGCTGAATCTGGAATTGCATTTCGTTAGTGTTATGTTCTGACATGTGACTAAGTCCTGTAAGTTAAAATGTCTGGCGTAAAACTACGCCTGAAGTAACGGATCTAAACCCTGACGATCGTTAAGTGCCATCAAATCGTCGCAGCCACCAATATGCTGGCCATCAATAAAGATCTGAGGCACTGTCGTGCGGCCGCTGCGCTTAATCATCTCTTCACGTTTTGCCATGTCCCCATCAATGGGGATCTCCTGGAACGCCGCGCCTTTCTCATTCAGCAGCGCTTTTGCGCGATGACAATACGGACAGGTTGGTTTGGTATAAATCTCAACGTTTGCCATAGGGACCTCAGGATGGTTATTTACCGCGAACTAACGGCAGATTTTCGCCGCTCCAACCGCTAATACCGTCTTTGAGCACGCTCACCTGATTGAAACCTGCCGCGCTCAGATGTGCAGCAGGATCGGCCGCGCTCTGCCCGGTAGCGCATACCACAATTATGGGCTGTGTTTTATGCTTTTCCAGCTCGCCAAAACTGCCTTTCTTGATATCAGCTGCAGCGACGTTGACCGCGCCCGAAATATGCCCCTTGCGGTAATCGTCGCGCGAACGCACGTCTACCACCACCGCATCCTCTTTGTTAATAAGTCGGGTTGCTTCGCCTCGACTGATCGTTTTTACTTTAGAGAACATCCCTTTAACGGTGGTCACAATCACCAGTATAAGTAAAACGACCCATGCCAGACTCAGGATGGGGTGATTGCTTGCAAACTGCATAATTTCTTGCATGAGGGGTAACGACTCCAGACCGGGCTAATAAGCTAAAACAAGGCTTCTGAGTATACCTGCGCCACTTCGCATGTACAGACGCTAAGCGGGCAGAGTGATAATTTGTGCGTCATTTTCCAAAAAAATTCACCGAATGGCAAAAATGTCGTGACGCTTATGCCTTGTACTGATGAAAATGGTCACGTTTAGGGAAGCAAAAGCCGGTCGGCAATGCTGGTAAGCAACTGTTCATCGTGGAATAATCATCGACCTATGAAGGGAAAGACACCTGCTCTGCCAACATGGACCCGTCACAACGGCGTTACCGTGCCGCTGTTTACACGCTTGTCCGTTCTGTCTTTTAGCCTGCTTTATGCGGGCCTGTTGTCATTGCCCTTACCCGGGCTGGCCGCTGATGATAACAAAGCGCAACTGAAATCCATTCAGCAGGAAATTGCTGAAAAAGAAAAAAGCGTTAAGGCGCAAAAAGCCCAGCGCAGCCAGTTGCTTAATCAGCTGCAAAGTCAGGAAAAAATCATTGCGCAGGCCAGCCGGCAGTTGCGTGAAACGCGCAATAGTCTGTCCGCCTTAAACAATGACATCGCGCAGGTCACCGCCTCCGTTGCCCACCTTGAGAAACAACAGGCTCAGCAGGAAAAACTGCTGGCAGAGCAACTGGATGCCGCTTTTCGTCAGGGCCAGCACAAGGGCCTGCAACTGCTGTTAGGTGGTGAAGAAAGTCAGCGCAGCGAGCGCATCCTGGCCTACTTTGGTTACCTGAACACGGCACGTCAGGAAAATATCACCGCCCTGCAAACTACCCGCAAGGAACTGGCTCAACAGCGCGCATCGCTGGAACAAAAACAGCAGCAGCAAAAATCGTTGTTAACTCAGCAGCAAGCACAGCAAGACAAACTTCAGCAAGCCAGTGCCGCCCGCAAAAAAACGCTAACCTCTCTGGAAAGTGCGCTGCAGAAAGATCAGGCTGATTTGGTCGAGATGCGGCAGAACGAAAGCCGCCTGCAAGACAAAATTGCCCGTGCCGAGCGAGAAGCGCGTGAACGCGCCGCACGGGAAGCGCGTGAGGCTGAAAAAGTCCGCCAGCGTCAGGTGCAGGCAAAAGCGAAAGGCTCCAGCTATCAGCCAACCCAGAGTGAACGCGAACTGATGGCGCGCACAGGCGGGCTTGGGCGGCCAAATGGTCAGGACATCTGGCCAGTAAGAGGACGGATTGAGCATCGCTTCGGTGAGGAGCTTCAGGGCGAATTACGCTGGAAAGGGCTGGTCATTAACGCGCCTGAGGGCACAGAAGTTAAAGCCATTGCCGATGGTCGCGTGTTGATGGCTGACTGGTTACAGGGTTATGGCCTCGTCGTCGTGATTGAACATGGCAAAGGGGATATGAGCCTCTATGGTTACAACCAAAGCGCACTGGTCAGCGTCGGCGCTCAGGTAAAAGCAGGTCAGCCTATTGCCCTGGTCGGCACCAGCGGTGGCCGTGGTACACCTTCGCTCTACTTTGAAATCCGGCGTCAGGGTAAAGCGGTTAATCCACTTCCGTGGTTAGGAAAATAAGTGTTACGTCAGCGAAAGACCCTGGTTGCGCTGCTGAGTGGATTGCTGCTCAGTTTCGCAGCCCAGGCCGGTAAGCTCGCCATTGTTATTGATGATGTCGGCTACCGGCCTACAGAAGAGAATAAAGTGTTGCAGATGCCGCAGGCGATATCGGTTGCCGTCCTCCCCGATGCGCCCTATGCACGTCAAATGGCAATCAAAGCGCATCAGGGCGGACACGAAGTCCTGATTCATCTGCCCATGGCCCCTCTCAGTAAGCAACCCCTTGAAAAAAACACGTTAACGCCCGAGATGAGCAGCGCCGAGATTGATCGCATCATCCGCAGTGCAGTAAATAACGTGCCTTATGCGGTGGGGCTGAATAACCATATGGGCAGCAAAATGACGTCCAGTCTGCCGGGTATGCAAAAAGTCATGCAGGCCCTTAACCAGTACAATCTGTACTTCCTTGACAGCATGACGATTGGCAACAGCCAGTCTGTACCCGCCGCCCAGGGCACGCATGTCAGAGTGCTAAAGCGCAGGGTCTTTCTGGACGACAGCCAGGACATCAACGCCATCCGTCAGCAATTTAGTCGGGCAGTGAAACTGGCCGAGCGGGATGGCTATGCGATTGCGATTGGTCACCCTCACCCGAACACTGTGCGCGTGTTGCAACAAATGCTGCCCACTTTGGCTGCGGATATTACGCTGGTGACACCGGGTCAGTTATTAAATGAGCCGCTGCGTAACGGCAGTGCTTCGCCGGCAAAAACCCTGCCGCGCAATAAACCAGTGCAAGGCTTCCAGCCGCCAGGCGAATGTAAAGTGAAGCAACCACTGTCACCTGTGCCTGCTACACGCGCACTGGGCGTGATTGGTGAGAGCATCGCTGAGAGCCCGCTGTATCGCCGTATTAATGCACTTTTCTGACACACTCAGCATCGGCCTTAAACCCGATGCTGAGCGTCAACGTTAAAAAAACAAAGGGCAACATTACGTCCAGCTCAAAATCACCTTTCCTGATTGCCCCGACCGCATATCATCAAAACCTCGCTGAAAGTCATCTATATCGTAGCGATGTGTAATGATCGGGGTGAGATCCAGACCTGACTGTATCAGTGCGGCCATCTTGTACCAGGTTTCAAACATCTCCCGCCCGTAAATGCCCTTAATAAACAGCCCTTTAAAAATCACCTGATTCCAGTCGATGGCCATTTCACCGGGCGGAATGCCCAGTAAGGCGATACGACCGCCGTGATTCATGACGTCAAGCAGGGTCCGAAAAGCAGGCGGTGCGCCCGACATTTCTAAGCCCACGTCAAAGCCCTCTCGCATGTCGAGCGTATGCATGACCTCACGCAAGTCATGTTTCGCCACGTTGACCGCACAGGTCACGCCCATTTTACGGGCCAGTTCAAGGCGATAATCATTAATGTCTGTGATGACGACATTTCGTGCACCCACATGACGACATACCGCCGCCGCCATGATTCCAATCGGCCCTGCCCCAGAGATCAGAACGTCTTCTCCCACCAGATCGAAGGACAAAGCGGTATGAACTGCGTTGCCAAACGGGTCAAAAATCGACGCCAGTTCGTCTGAAATATTGTCGGGCATTTTGAAGGCATTAAAGGCAGGGATCACCAGATATTCAGCAAAGCATCCCTGCCGGTTGACACCCACACCTTGCGTATTGCGGCACAAATGTGTCCGCCCTGCCCGGCAGTTACGGCAGTGCCCGCAGGTAATGTGACCTTCACCCGAAACGCGATCGCCAATCTGAAACCCTTTCACTTCCTGCCCCACAGCCACCACTTCGCCTACATATTCATGGCCAACAATCATGGGCACGGGGATCGTTTTACGGGACCAGTCGTCCCAGTTGTAAATATGTACATCGGTGCCGCAGATCGCGGTTTTGCGGATTTTAATCAGCAAATCGTTGTGGCCAGGCTCCGGCATGGGCGCATCGTTAACCATCCAGATACCCTGCTCTTTTTTCAGTTTCGCAAGTGCTTTCATGGTCTGTCCTCAGGCGATCACGCCAAGTTGCTTACCAATCCGCGTGAAAGCGGCCACAGCGGTATCGAGCTGCTGCTGGCTGTGCGCGGCTGAAATTTGTGTGCGAATACGTGCCTGACCTTTTGGCACTACCGGATAGAAAAATCCGGTCACATAAATCCCCTCCTGCTGAAGCAGATGTGCAAACGCCTGCGCTACGCTGGCTTCGCCCAGCATGACTGGAATGATGGCGTGATCGGCCCCCGCCAGCGTAAAGCCCGCTGCCGTCATTTTTTCGCGGAACAGGCGTGCGTTTTCCCAGAGGCGCTGACGCAGTCCGTCGCCTTCGCTTAACAGATCCAGAACGCGCAATGAGGCAGCCACGATTGCGGGTGCCAGTGAATTAGAGAACAGATAAGGTCTTGAACGCTGACGTAGCCATTCTATAACCTCGGTTTTGGCTGCCGTATAGCCACCGGAAGCCCCCCCCAGCGCCTTACCCAGGGTGCCGGTGATGATGTCTACCCGCCCCATGACATCACAATACTCATGCGTTCCCCGCCCTGCCTTTCCCACAAAACCCACCGCATGGGAATCATCGACCATGACCAGGGCAGAGTATTCGTCTGCCAAATCGCAAATGCCTTTCAGATTGGCAATTACGCCATCCATAGAGAAGACGCCATCGGTTGCAATCATGATGGTCTTTGCGCCGTTATCTTTGGCTTCCTGCAGGCGGGCACGTAACTCGGTCATGTCATTATTGGCGTAACGGTAGCGTTGTGCTTTACACAGACGCACACCATCAATAATCGACGCGTGATTAAGTGCGTCAGAAATGATGGCATCCTCAGCCCCCAGCAGTGTTTCAAATAATCCGCCATTCGCATCGAAGCAGGAGGAGTAAAGTATGGCGTCTTCCATACCCAGAAAATCAGCCAGTTTTCTTTCCAGTTGTTTGTGCTTATCCTGCGTACCACAGATAAAGCGCACCGATGCCATCCCAAAACCGTGCGAATCCATTCCCTCTTTCGCGGCCTGAATCAAAGCAGGATGGTTAGCCAGCCCAAGGTAATTATTTGCACAGAAATTAATGACAGCGTGATGATGCCCAACGTCGATTTCAGCCTGCTGCGCGGAAGTGATAATACGTTCTTTTTTGAACAGCCCTTCTTGCTGGGCGATAGCCAGTTGCTGACGAACATGCTGATAAAAATGCGCTGACATTATTACACTCCTGAAAAGGTAGGAAGGGGCAAATACGACTGAACATATCGCCTTTTAACGCCTAATCGACCAAAATAATGTGAATTATGTAGCACAGTTCACGTCACAGGCATTTTGGGTCCTGACCTTATGGAGTCATCTGGCTGTCTGTGGCGGGATGAAATGTTATGATGGTGACATTACGCGTGAGACGTCCCGTTTCACCACAAAACGTTAAAGGTAGCAATATGATTATCGTAACCGGTGGCGCAGGTATGATCGGCAGCAATATCGTTAAGACGCTGAACGATCGTGGCCATACAGATATTCTGGTCGTAGATAATCTGAAAGATGGCACCAAGTTCGTGAATCTTGCCGATCTGGACATCACAGATTACATGGATAAAGAAGAGTTCTTAACCTACATCATGTCGGGTGAAGATCTGGGTCCGATTGAAGCGGTGTTCCATGAAGGTGCCTGCTCAGCCACAACGGAGTGGGATGGTAAGTACATGATGGATAATAACTATCAGTACTCAAAAGACCTGCTGCACTTTTGCCTTGAGCGTGAAATCCCCTTTCTGTATGCCTCTTCGGCAGCCACCTATGGTGGACGCAATGAGAATTTCATCGAAGAGCGTCAGTACGAGCAGCCGCTAAACGTTTACGGCTACTCAAAAATGCTGTTTGACCACTATGTACGCCAGATTCTGCCAGAAGCAACGTCACCAGTCTGTGGTTTCCGTTACTTCAACGTTTACGGACCGCGCGAAGGCCACAAAGGCAGTATGGCGAGCGTTGCCTTCCATCTGAATACGCAGATCAGTAATGACGAAAATCCAAAACTGTTCGAGGGCAGCGACAGCTTTAAACGCGATTTTATTCATGTTGATGATGTTGTGTCAGTCAATCTGTGGTGCTGGGAGAACGGCATTTCCGGGATTTATAACTGCGGCACAGGCCGCGCCGAATCGTTCCAGGAAGTTGCGGACGCCGTGCTTAATTTCCATCAGAAAGGTGAAATTGAATACATTCCTTTCCCGGAAAAACTGAAAGGCCGTTATCAGGCTTATACCCAGGCTGATCTGACGAAACTGCGTGAGGCAGGCTACGACAAGCCTTTTAAAACAGTGGCACAGGGCGTGTCTGAATATATGGCCTGGTTAAACCGCAACGTCTAAGGAACGGATACCGGTAATGAAAATTCTGGTGATCGGCCCGTCGTGGGTCGGCGATATGATGATGTCGCAAAGTCTCTATCGTACGCTCAAGGCCGAACATCCTGATGCGGTGATTGATGTGATGGCACCTGAATGGTGCCGTCCTTTACTTTCCCGAATGCCTGAAGTGAATCAGGCGCTGGCCATGCCACTCGGCCATGGTGCGCTGGCGATAGGCGAGCGCCGCCGTTTGGGTAAATCACTGCGCGATCAGGGTTATGATCGCGCTTACGTGTTGCCCAACTCATTCAAATCGGCATTGGTGCCCTTTTTTGCGGGTATTCCTCGCCGCGTCGGCTGGCGCGGAGAAATGCGCTATGGTCTGTTGAATGATGTGCGGGTACTGGATAAGGCCGCGTTTCCTTTAATGGTAGAGCGTTATGTTGCGCTGGCCTATGACACGCCTTTCCGTTCAGCCCGTCAACTGCCACAACCCTTGCTGAAACCGCAGTTACAGGTCAGCGAAGCGGAAAAAAGCGTAATGGCTGCGCAGTTTCAACTTTCCTCTGAGCGCCCGGCTATTGGCTTTTGCCCCGGGGCCGAATTTGGTCCGGCAAAACGCTGGCCGCATTTTCACTACGCCGCGCTGGCAGAACAGTTAATTCGCGAAGGGTTTCAGATCCTGCTGTTCGGTTCAGTAAAAGATGGCCCCACTGGCGAAGAAATCATCGCGTCGCTGCCCGAGACAAGTCGTGATCATTGCCGCAATCTGGCAGGTCAAACCCAGCTGGAACAGGCTGTCATTATGCTGGCCCAGTGCCGGGCGGTAGTGAGCAATGACTCTGGTCTTATGCACATTGCCGCCGCGTTGAACCGCCCACTGGTGGCTTTATATGGTCCCAGTAGCCCGGACTTCACCCCGCCGCTGTCGGATCAGGCGCGTATCATCCGTTTAATCAGCGGTTACCATCGCGTCCGTAAAGGGGATGCTGAGCAGGGCTACCATCAAAGCCTGATTGACATCCAGCCTTCACAAGTCCATGAAACATTACGCAGTTTGTTGCGTGAAGCCCAGGAGAGTTCATGCACGTCCTGATTGTTAAAACCTCGTCAATGGGGGATGTGCTCCATACGTTACCTGCCCTGACTGATGCTATGCATGCCCTTCCCGGTATTCGTTTTGATTGGGTGGTAGAAGAAAATTTTGCCCAGATTCCTGCATGGCATCCCGCCGTTGATAAGGTTCTGCCCGTTGCAATCCGTCGCTGGCGTAAGCACTGGTTCGGCAGCGAGCAGCGTGAAGAACGTGTTCGATTTAAACGCGATTTACAGTCTCGCCACTATGATGTGGTGATTGATGCTCAGGGGCTGATTAAGAGTGCCGCACTCGTGACGCGTCTGGCTAAAGGTGTCAAGCACGGTCTGGACAGCCGCAGTGCGCGTGAACCCTTTGCCAGTTGGTGGTACGACAAAAAGCACGAGGTCAGTAAGCAGCAACACGCAGTAGAGAGGACCCGGGAACTGTTCGCGAAAAGCCTGGGTTATGAGAAGCCGCAAACGCAGGGAGACTATGCTATTGCTGGCCATTTCCGCAATGTGGCATTACAGGGTGAAAACGCTTATCTGGTCTTCCTGCATGCCACGACCCGTGATAACAAGCACTGGCCGGAATCCCACTGGCGCGAGTTAATTGAACGGCTCCAGCCGACAGGTTTGCGCGTAAAACTGCCCTGGGGCGCTGAGCATGAGCATCAGCGTGCGATCCGGCTGGCTGAGGGTTTTGAGCATGTAGAGGTATTGCCCAGGCTCACTCTTGAAGCGGTTGCTCAGCAGCTGGCAGGTGCGAAAGCTGTTGTCTCAGTAGACACAGGTTTGAGCCATATGGCAGCAGCACTGGACAGACCCAATATTACGTTATACGGTCCGACCGATCCCGGCTTGATTGGTGGTTACGGACAAAATCAGCATGTTTTGCGTCCTGCAGAGGGCAGCAAATTGGCAGATATTAGCGCTAAGGACGTGGCAGATATGGTTTTTGAGATTACCGCATGAAGAAACTTCATATCATTAATCTCGGCAAAATGGGTGGCGTTGAGCGTCTTTTCCTACAGTACATCAACGATTTTTCTGACGGGCGTGACGATGTTATTTGCATCAGTAACGAGATCGATGATGACATTCGCCGTCACATCCCTCAACAAAAAATCATCTTCGCCAATCGATGGTTAAATAACCTGAAAATAAAAGTCCCCCAATTTCTTCGGAAATATTTGCTACAAAAGCGCGTAGAGTCGAGCGATGCCGATGTAATCGTCGTCTGGGATTTGATTCCGGGATTAAGCGCAAAACCTGAGCGGGCAAGTCTGGTTTATTACGATCATGGCTGCTCATGGCGATATCCCAAAAATAAAAAAACGCTGGGCTTTATGGCCATGCTGGATGGTGTCATTTCTGCTTCTTATGCCTCTAATCGCGTGATGCAGCTTCGTTTTAATCTGCCCTGTCCCCATCACGTAGTGATTAACCGCATCATGGTGCCTCAGGGAATCCATTCTGGCATCCGGACGCTAAATAACCCGATCCGTCTCGGCACTGCTGCTCGTCAGGTTAGCCTGAAGGGTATTAGCGTCGCGCTGTTAGCTTTAAAGGAATTACGCCAGCGCGGCCGGAATGTCGTACTGGAAATTGCGGGAAAAGGGCCCGATCATGATGCTTTTGTTGCACTCGCTAAACGTTTAGATATCAGCGAATTCGTTACTTTCAGCGGTTTTCAGCATGACATTGGTGCATTTTTCAATCGTATTGATATTTATCTCAGCACACCTGTCACTGAACCCTTTGGTCTTTCCTGTATGGAAGCACTCTATTTCGGCGTCCCCGTGATATTCCCGATGATCGATGGACAACCTGAAGTGGTCAGGCATCAACAATGTGGCCTGGGGTTGATTCCTTCAGTAACGATTGATGAACATGAAAAATTAACAGGAATTCATGTGGATTTCCCTTATAAGATTTACGATCCTGTGCGGGATGTAATGCAAGACGCCAAACTGGTTTCTCATATTGATTGCGCCGATGCCGTTGACGTTTTATCTCAGCATGAAACCTATCAGCAATACAGTGACACAGCAAAAAACTGGACAGCAGAACATTTTGATTATGCGCTGTTTAAGACAGAATTTAACGATGCTTTAATGGACGTTATAAGAAAAAAATGAAAACTGACCATTTAATTATTAAAAAAGAGGCCTTATCTCGCACTATAAAAATACTTATTTTTATAGGATGCATCTTTTCCTTTATTACTTCGCCATTCGGTGGTTCTCTTGGCAGAAATGCGTTTTACCTGACGAGTTATCTCTCTTTTTTAGCTGTCGTTTTCAATCTAAAAACTTATCTCGTTAACAAACGTAACCTAATATTACCTGGGGCATTTTTTGCTGTTGGGATTATCAGCATAATCTGGACAGTAATGTATAAACAGCCCGGTGATTTTATTAGTCTTTATCGACAGTACCAGTCGACAGGGCGACTACAGATTGCTGCCGCATTTATTTTACTTGTGACGCTCAATGAAAAAGCAGCCCTGCAAAAAAATACAATCATTGCTGCCATTCTTTGTGGGCTGGTTGTGAACGGCTATGCGATTTACCAGGGCATTGACATGCATATTCATCGTGTAGAGCTGAATTTCGACAGGGCGACGGTTGCCGCCTATATTATTACGGCGGTTAACCTGGTTTTCATTAAAGCGGTCTTACTCTTAAATTCAAGACACAGAGTCCTGCTTTTCCTTGCTGCCTTTACCTTTAGCTATGCTTCGATCGTGCTGACCGGAACGCGGGCCGCGATGCTTGCTTATCCAGTCCTGACCTTGATCATTGTGCTGATGAGTACTCACATCATCAGCCGCCGACATAAAATCATTCTGTTCACGCTGGTCCCTGTGATGATTGCGCTAAGTGCAGCCATCTTCCATAACGTTATTGCTTTGCGCATTCAACAATTTAATGAAGATATTGCGCATAAGCATGAGCAAAAAGGTGAAAACTCGATTATTTCGCGCTTAAGTATGCAAACTGTGGCATTTCGGACAGGCTCAGAAGCCATTTGGGGAGAGTCCGCTGAGCAAAGAGCGGAGGAAGCAAAAGCCATTGTGGCAAAAGAACCCGCACTTTATGGCGCGCTTACTTATCTCACGGTTCACATGCATAACGAAGTAATGGAAACCTTTTCGATTAAAGGCATTCTGGGCGTGCTGGCGCTGATTGGCCTGTATTTCTGTTTATTATATAATGCTCTGCTGCCTTATCGTAATCCAGCGTTGTTGGCCGTGACCATTTCGCTCATAACCTATGGTCTGAGCGACGTCATCTTTTTTAGTACTGAAGGCACATTGATCTATTGCCTGGCTGTCATCATGAGTATCTTACTCATAAAAACATCCGATGGATTACAGGAAACGGAATGAGTCAACACCGGGACTGGCTATTAAGCATCATCATCCCTCTATATAATAGTCAACAATATATTCATTCTTGCCTGACGTCGCTGTTCATTCAGGCAGGTGAGGATATCCAGGTCATCATTATCGATGATGGTTCGACAGATGACTCTGCGCTGCGTGTTAAAGAATTGCTGAGCACAAATCCACCCTGTTCAGTTGAATTTATCCAGCAAACTAATCAGGGCGTTTCTGCTGCCCGCAATGCAGGCCTTCAGGAAGCCAAAGGTAAATTCATTACCTTTCTGGATGCTGATGATTTGCTCAGCAGGAACTATCTCTCAATTATCCGGCCGCTATTGTTAGCCGATGTGGATGACCTGATTGATTTTAATTATGCCCGATTTGAGCACAGTATTCCGGAAGCCACAGATGACGAACTGCCCCAACGCATCGCGTACGATTTTTCAGGTCAGGGGTTGAATTGCCTGAATTCACTCTTTACCCGATCCATGTGGCACCTGTGGAATCGCATTTACAGACGCACTTTGCTGGAAGGTGAGCGCTTTGAAGTAGGGAGACGTTACGAGGACGTGATGTTCACTCCCTTTCAATACCTGAAAACACAAAAAATCGCTCATGTTGAGAACACACTCTATTACTACCGTGATAACAACCACAGTATTACGCGGAATGTACGCAAGAGTGATATTCAGGATATGCTGTTCGCGATGAACAAAATGTGTACGATGGCGCAGTCAAATAATGAACTGCGCGATCTTGCGGCGGGCATGATCGTTAATTGCTTTAATGAAGTCAAAAGCATGTCGAAAAAAGTTTATGGCTTTTATCATTATGACAATCAGACTAAACACGCAATCAAGTCTGCGGCACGTCTTTGCAAGGGCAGTTGCAAAACAAAAAAATACATGCAAATGCGCTACCCGGAAGTCGACACGTTTTTTTCATGGCTTCGCTACAAAAGCCAATAGCGGGCCTTTAACGTTCCCCCGGTCATCACACCGGGGAATGTTTTTTCTTTAGGGCGTATTCAGTCAGCGTCATGCCCTGAGTGCGTACCTGAAGCCAGCTAAACAGCTGTTCCAAATCATCATACAGACGGTCTATATCAGCGTGGTTTTTGAAGGTCGGGCTCCCGTCTGGCATAAATTCAGACGAATGCAGCATGAACTCAACATAATCATTGCCCTGCGCCAGGGTTTGTTCAACCACCTGTTTCATTTGTGCCAGATTTCCACCCACGGGCCTCAACCAGTTTACCCTTGCTCCTCTTGATTTACCCCGAACATTATCCCAGGCTTTTTTTAGCGTATTTTTCAATGCACCATGCCGGTACTGAATGCTCATCGGTAATTCTAATAAGGTCGAGTCGCCAGGTTTCGAAATGTCGTTGATATCGACATAATAAGCCTGGTCAGGGAAACCACTGTAATCGGTACCGCCCGTTCCCTGAGGTGCCCCCAACGAATTGCGCCAGTCAACACGTGGTGTGACGGAGCAGTCCACCAGATAACCATGCTCAATTAGTGCGCGTGCGTATATTTCATTAAAGGCCCAGCGACCGGCCCGATGACTGCGCATTTTTGTCTCAAAGGCGGTCTCAAGCAAATCCGTCATACGGGCGACTTTATCCCGCAGGATGTTTTCAGGATATTCAATCAGGTAAGGTTTATAACGCCAGTCATCTTCAGTCAGCGCATAATCAGGAGGACTATACCAGGCGTGCAGATGCATACCGATTTCACCCTGCCCCCGTGAAAGAAGGTCACGCCCGAATTCAACATAAGCCGGATCGCTAACCATTTCATAGTTGGTAAGCCAGGTAGGTTTGAACGCGTATTTTTCGCACAGAGACTGAAAACGTGGCAAAAACCGAACATTGTGCGTAGTGACATTGCCACTGCGATTGCGCCAGATATTATCGCCTTCAGTATCCAGGGTGATTAAAAACGCGGGTTTGTCCATAACTTATCCAACAAGCGGTAGAGATCATCCTGCTATGTTACGCAGGGCAACCGACGCAAGCAAAACTATAATTGTCCACAGCACGATCTTTATCCGTGGTCAGCCGCTAAGTGATATCCTAGAATAATGCGTTTAATCAGGATGTCTTCATCGTAAAAATACGGTAGAAGTATGGCGATGTTTTCTTGATATTCAGTGAGATACCTCAGAACAGTCCGGTCCGTTTTTTGGTATCCCTTTTATGACGGGAAATGTCAGCGTTGAGATCATGCATAAATTGTCGGCGTTGATGAGGTGGTAAGTTGTCCAAGCGTATTTTGATGATAATTGATGGGTTACCCGGCGGCGGCGCTGAAAAAGTGGTGCTGACGCTGGCTCAGGGTATGATCAATGAAGGACATCGCGTATCGCTTTTTTCACTGCGGGACGTTTGCGATTATGCCCTTCCGGCAGAGCTTGATTATCAGGTTATTCGCGACACATGTCGTCGCCCCTGGCGGAAGCTCACAGAAACAGCTCGCCGTGCCACTCTGCTGGACAATGCCGTCCGACTCAGCGAGGCCCGGGAGGGCAAATTTGATTTAGTGCTCTCACATCTTCATAAAACTGACCGCATTGTAAGCGCTTCGCGTGCACTTAACGCCCTTAAGACCTGGTACTGCATCCACGGCGTCTTTTCAGCCTCTTATCTGGCGCGCAAATCCGGCTTTTCGTTGTGGCTTAAACGTCAGAAAATCCGTCACGTCTATCGTAATCGCCAGGTGATAGCCGTTTCTCAGTATACGCTCGATGATCTGAGGACACGCGTTGGCGTGAAACCTTCCCGGACCGGTGTGATTTTCAATCCTTTTGATTTTGATGAAATCAGACAACGCGCATCAGAACCGTGCCCACTTGCAGGCACTGAATTTCTTCTACATATCGGGCGCTTTCATGAAACTAAACGCCACGACCGTTTGCTGGATGCTTATGCGCAAAGTGGGATTCACGCACCTTTAGTTCTACTGGGTCAAGGCAACGAAGGGGCAAAAGAAAAGTTATATCGTCTGGCTCAACAATTGAGTATTTCAGACCGCGTACAATTTGCAGGCTTTCAGTCGAATCCTTATCCCTGGCTACGGCATGCGCGAATGCTGATTTTGAGTTCGGACAGTGAAGGATTTGGCAATGTGCTGATTGAAGCCATGAGCTGTGGAACGCCGGTGGTCAGCACGCGATGCCCCGGTGGACCTGCAAGTATTTTAACCGGCGATTTAGCACGCGGTCTTTCTGAAATGAATGCCGCCTCGCTGGCTGAAAAAATGCGTGACATCTACGCTAATCCGCCCGATTTGAACCAGGTGGACTTAAGCATCTATAGTCTTTCCACGATTTGTCACCAATATCTGCAGTTAGCGGAGACCTGAACCCTCGCGCTCGCCGTTACTTAATTTTTTTGCTCGTTAGCCGTTCTGTCATCGCCTTAACAGATGACAGGAACGGCATGTTCGAGAGGGGCTATGTCTTATTCAGGACGTCTGAAAAAAAACAGGCGACTCACAGAAGGTTGACTGCCTGTATTCTCCTTTTTGCGAGATCCCCTCGAGTTCTCGCCAGGCGTGGATAACGTATTCCGGGGTGAAATCATTGCTTTCACCAGAAGGTGACTGCAAAATTTTGTATTCACCTGACCACGGATGCCAGCCAAGGGCATCCGTATCACCAAAAAACACGACCTGTTTTTTGTGCAAACCCGCTGCGATATGCATTTGACCGCCGTCACTACACAAAATCTGATCACAGCAATGAAAACCCGCCATCAGATCACGCACTGACCCTGTAGGATAGGCTGCTATTCGTGAAGAATTAACTAACTGTAGGAGCTTTTCAGCACGCGCGTTATCTCCCATATCCTCAGGCCCCAGCGCACCCTGAGGTGACCAAAACAGTAATACGCGAGCCTTTTCATCCTTTAAGAGGTGATGGATAAACGCAGCATAATTATCTATTGCCCAGCGGCGCTTTGCACAGCGACTGCTGATATGCACGCCATAAGTCTGGCCCTCAACGGGAAACAACGCATGTACACGCGATTCTGCCTCCTCCCGCTCTGACTTTGTCAGATAAACTCTTACGGGGGGAACGTCGGGTAAATGAGCGGTTAACGATGAGAGGTAAGAGTAGGTGTGTTCAACCTGATGATTTCCAGAAAAATCTGCGCTACTGAAACTTCGGGTAAACCCTTGATTAGGCTGGCCCGCGCCAATGATATTTGTTGCTCCCGCTAAACGTGCGAGACGCAGGCTGTACCTGCAGGGCACCGGATTGGCCAGCACTACCGCATCAAAACGAGTCTGACGCAACATCCAGAAAATTTTCAAACGATGCCAGTAGACACCCATTGCGCTCTCGTTTTTACTACGGTGTTTGGCTTTTTTATAGACATGTAGCGAATCAATGTGGGGATTATTCAGCACCACATCCTGCGCGACTTTGTTAACCAATAATGTCAGTTTTGCCTCGGGAAAAACCTTTTTAATACCTTCCAGCAGCGGGGTGGTACACACCATATCCCCGATGTTATCGCGCCTGATGACGAGAATATTTTTCATACTGTGCCCAGGTTAAAACAGTCATAGCCGGGCTTTTGATCACCCGCACGCAAAAGTTGCATAAAAAATAATTTCTGCTACTCGTTTATTTGACCCTAAATGCACAAAAAGTTCTGAATGCTTTCGTAATAATGCGGGCAAAGTTCCGCCTAGATTTCACTAAAATGCATAATGCCGTGATACAGAATTCGCCTTTATTGTCCATTATCACGCCGATGTTTAATGCTGGTGCCGGTTTTGAAAGCTTTATCCAGTCTTTACTGGCGCAGACGCTCACATCACTTGAAATCATCATCGTTGATGATGGTTCCACCGATGACTCCGGTAAACAGGCTGACAACTACGCGCAACGCTATCCTCACATTCGGGTCATTCACCAACCAAACGGTGGCGTATCCCGTGCGCGCAATGCTGGCCTGGCAGTGGCTCGCGGCAAGTACGTGACCTTTCCTGATGCTGATGACACCATGAAGCCCGACATGTACCAGACGCTGACAGATATGGCAGAAGCGGATAATCTGGATGTAGCGCAATGTAACGCTGAATGGTTTTTTCCGGCCGACAATGCGATTCAACCGCTAATACCGCTGGAGCGCCTTTCTGGCACGACAGTTCTCAGCGGCCCAGAGTGGCTTAACAAGGCGCTGAAAACACATCGCTATAAGCATGTTGTCTGGCTGGGCATTTATCGCCGTGAACTGATTGAAAAAACAAAACTGGCGTTCGAACCCGGACTACACCATCAGGACATTCCGTGGACGACAGAACTTATGCTCAATGTGCAGCGCGTGCGCTACACCGACAGACAACTGTACCGTTATCATACGCATGACGCTTCAATCAGTAACCGCAAGCGCACCGGACAGGCCAATGTCGAATATCAGCGCCATTACCTGAAAATTGCCAGAATGCTGGAAGAGATTAATGCGCGCTACCGCGATAAAGTTAAAATATACCCGACGTTCCATTATCAGGTAACGCACGAAGCCCTGAGCGTTTGTCACAGTATTCGACGTGAGCCCGATGAGGCTGCGCGTCAGGCGATGATTGCAGATGTGTTCGCGACCGGGACGCACAAACGTATGTTGCGCAATGCACGTGGTATTAAGCAGTGGTATCACCTGCTGCTGTGGCTGGGACGGATTTATTACTGGCGCAGGAAATAAGCGCCGTCACTTGCTTTAACCCCTAAAGGGTTTGCCCTACAATCAGCTCACTGAATTTTGAGAGCATTTGAGTATGACAAGCCCGATTCCAGTCCAGTTTGCACCGAAAAAAATACTGATAATCAAACTGCGTCATCATGGCGACATGCTGCTGACCACGCCTGTCATCAATGCTTTGCATCGGCATTACCCACAGGCCGTGATTGATGTTCTGCTCTATAAAGAAACCCGTCCTATGCTGGAAGCACATCCTGCCATCCGCCATCTGCATGTCATTGACCGCGGCTGGAAAAAGGAAGGTGGCTGGCAAAAATTCCGCCATGAAATGGCGCTGGTCGCTGCCGTCCGCAACTGTCAGTATGACCTGGTCATTAACCTTGCCGATCAGTGGCGCAGCGCCATTATCACCGGTTTATCTGGTGCACCAGTACGTATTGGCTTTGCCTTCACAAAACGTGACAAGGCCATCTGGCGCTGGTGCCACACGCATTTGGTTACCACTGAAAATCATGAGCAATTACACACAGTGGAACAAAATCTGTCCGCACTTTCTCCATTGACTATTCCAGCGGAAGGCATCGGTGCCTCAATGCATTTCAGCCCCGACGATGCGCAAAAAGTGCAGGACAAGCTCCGTCAGCAGCAGGTTGCCGGGGGCTATATTGTTTTACAGCCCACTTCACGCTGGCAGTTTAAATGTTGGGAAGAGGACAAGGTCGCGGCCACCATCGATCAGTTAGCCCAAGCCGATCGCAAAGTGATACTGACGGCAGGCCCCGATGCAAATGAACGGGAGATGGTCGAACGTATTCTGGCACAATGCCATTCCCCTCACGTTATCTCGTTTGCGGGTCAACTCTCTTTACCTCAGTTGGCGGCGCTTATCGCGGGCGCGCAACTCTTTATCGGTGTCGACTCCGCGCCCATGCATATGGCGGCGGCGCTGGATACACCCTGCATCGCCCTTTTCGGACCGACCAAGCTGCAGCACTGGCGTCCGTGGGGAGATAACAATCGGGTGATCTGGGCGGGCGACTATGGATCTCTGCCCCATCCGGATTCTATTGATACCCGGACCGATCAGCGTTATTTATCGGCCATCCCGGTTGAGGATGTCGTGAATGCCGCAAGGAGCTATCTGAATGCGTAAGTTACGTCTGGCCATTGTCCGGCAAAAATATCGTCCTGATGGCGGCGCAGAACGGTTTATCTCACGCGCGCTGGAAGCGCTGGGAAGTGAGCAACTGGATCTCAATATCATTACCCGCAGCTGGCAGGGCAAACCCAACCCAGACTGGCATCTGCACATCTGTAATCCAGGCAAACTGGGGCGGGTTTCACGCGAGCGAGGATTTGCACAGGCTGCGCGGGCCTGCTGGGAGCGGGAGAAGTTTGATATCGTACAAAGCCATGAGCGCATCGCAGGCTGTGATATTTTTCGGGCCGGCGATGGCGTTCACCGTGTCTGGCTTGAGCAACGTGCCCGCATTGTATCACCACTACAGCGCCTGAGTGCCAGCCTGAGTCCTTACCATCGTTACGTTTTGCGGGCGGAAGCGGACATGTTCCAGTCTCCCTCACTGAAAGCGGTGATCTGCAATTCTGAGATGGTAAAACAAGACATTTTGCGCTGTTTTACGCTGCAGGCAGACAAAATACACGTTATCTACAATGCGATTGATGCCACGCGCTTTCAGCCTGCGACCGAGGCCACGCGCCATGCCATGCGGACCCAACTGAATCTGCCCACCAACGCGACAGTGCTGATTTACGTGGGATCGGGTTTTGAACGCAAAGGCCTGAAAGCGGCCATTGAAGCGCTGGCCCACAGTCATCGTTATCTGATTGTGGTAGGCCAGGACAAACAGGTAAAACGTTATCAGCAGTTGGCTAATCAACTGAACTGCCTTGACCGCTTGCGTTTTGTCGGCGTGCAGCAGGACGTACAGCCTTTCTATCATGCTGCCGATGGTTTGCTGCTGCCGACCTTATATGATCCCTTCCCCAACGTCGTACTGGAGGCGATGGCCTGTGGTTTACCGGTCATTACCAGCACCGGCTGTGGCGGCGCTGAGTTTATTCGCGAAGGCCAGGAAGGATTTGTTCGCGATGCGCTGGATATTAAAGGCCTGAACCAGGCGATAAACGCCCTGTCGAGTCTGACCGTCGACGCGCGAATGGGAGAAGCGGCGCGGCGCAGGGTTGAGCCATACAGCCCACAGCACCTGGCGCATTCCCTTACCTCCCTCTATGAGCAGGTGCTGCGTACCCAATCATGATGTGAGATGAGTGATCATGCTGTTTCTGATAATATGCAGTAATCTGACTTTAAACTGCTTTTTTGACGCCAACGTGTCATAACGGTAACTATGACGACCATTTACACCGCATTGCTCTATTTCATTCAGCCACTCATCTGGCTGCGCCTGTGGCTGCGCGGTCGTAAAGCCCCGGCCTATCGCAAACGCTGGGCAGAGCGTTATGGCTACTGCGCCGGAAAAGTGAAGCCGGACGGCATTGTCCTGCATTCGGTTTCTGTGGGGGAAACGCTGGCGGCGGTGCCGTTGGTACGCGCGCTGCGTCATCGCTATCCTACCCTGCCCATTACCGTGACCACCATGACGCCAACCGGTTCGGAGCGCGCGCAGTCCGCTTTTGGCAAAGATGTACACCATGTCTATTTGCCTTACGACTTACCCGGCGCCATTAATCGTTTTCTTGATACGGTGAATCCACGTTTGGTCATCATTATGGAAACGGAGCTGTGGCCTAATATCATCCGTATTCTGCATCAGCGCCATATTCCGCTGGTGATCGCCAATGCTCGCCTGTCAGAACGCTCAGCCAAAGGCTATCGCAAGCTGGGCAAGTTTATGCGCAATCTCCTGCAGAGCATCACGCTGATCGCTGCGCAAAATGCCGAGGATGGTGAGCGTTTTATCCAGCTTGGGCTGAAACGCTCTCACCTGTCGATCACCGGCAGCCTGAAATTCGATATTTCAGTTACTCCCGAGCTGGCGGCACGCGCCGTCACGCTGCGTCGCCAATGGGCTCCGCGCCGTCCGGTCTGGATCGCGACCAGTACACATGAAGGTGAAGAAGCGATTCTGTTGGATACGCATCGCCGTTTACTGGAGACCTTTCCCGATCTGCTTCTGATTTTGGTACCACGCCATCCTGAGCGCTTCAACGATGCGCGCGAACTTACTCAAAAACGTCACTTCAGCTTTACCTTACGCAGTAGCGGAGAGATCCCCTCCAGTTCAACACAGGTTGTCATTGGTGACTCAATGGGCGAACTGATGCTGCTCTACGGTATAGCCGACCTGGCTTTCGTAGGAGGCAGCCTGGTTGAGCGTGGCGGTCATAATCCGCTGGAACCGGCAGCCCATGCTATCCCGGTACTGATGGGCCCGTATACCTGGAACTTCAAAGATATTTGCAGCAAACTGCAGGAGGCACAGGGATTGATCACTGTGACTGACGCGGCGTCGCTGGAAAAAGAAGTGACGAATTTGCTACAGGATGACGACTATCGTCGTTATTACGGTCGCCACGCCGTCGAGGTGCTACACCAAAATCAGGGTGCGCTGCAGCGCCTGCTACAGTTACTTGAACCTCATTTACCGCCACGGGCTCATTGATGACCGCTACGCGCCAACGCCTTTCAGTGGTGATGATTGCCAAAAATGAAGCCGCCTTGCTGCCTGACTGTCTTGCGTCAGTCAGCTGGGCCGATGAAATTATCGTGCTGGATTCCGGAAGTACCGATGACACCTTCTCGCTGGCTCAACAGGCCGGCGCACAGGTTTTTCAGGCAACGGAATGGCAGGGTTATGGAAAACAACGCCAGAGGGCGCAAAGTTTTGCCAGTGGCGATATGATTTTGATGATCGATGCCGACGAGCGCGTGACGCCAGAATTGCGTCAGGCGATTGAACAGGTTCTGGAAGCGCCGCCGGGGCCAACCGTTTACAGCCTCAGTCGTAGCAACCTGTTCCTGGGCCGTTTTATGCGTCACAGCGGCTGGTATCCTGACAGAGTGATGCGTCTGTATCCTCGTACACTGGGTTATAACGATAATCAGGTCCATGAGTCACTCAAGACCGAAGGTGCGCCCGTTAAGGTACTGAAAGGGGATTTACAGCATCTGACCTGCCGTGACCTGATGGTTTTCCAGCGAAAACAACTGGCTTATGCTGAAGCCTGGGCGCAGGAAAGATTCCAGCATGGAAAAACGTGCAGCCTGTTTTCTGTCTTCAGTCATACAGCGGGTGCCTTTGTAAAAACGCTGCTGCTGCGTGCCGGATTCCTTGATGGCAAACAGGGCTGGCTACTGGCAGTCGTTAATGCCCAGTACACATTCAATAAATATGCAGCGCTTTGGGCGCTAAATAAGACTTCGGCGGAAGGGCGCACATGACGACAAAAGCGATTTATCCTGGCACCTTCGATCCCATTACCCTGGGCCATATTGATATCGTCACTCGTGCAGCACAGATGTTTGATCGGCTTGTTGTGGCGATTGCCGCCAGCCCGAGTAAAAAACCGCTGTTTACGCTGGACGAAAGAGTGGCGCTGGCGCAACAGGCCACTGCACATCTGCCCAATGTCGACGTGGTCGGTTTTAGCGATCTGATGGCAAACTTCGCCCGGGCGCAGCAGGCAAATGTGCTGGTTCGTGGATTACGTGCCGTGTCCGATTTTGAATATGAAATGCAGCTCGCGCGTATGAACCGACACCTGTTGCCAACGCTGGAAAGCGTATTTTTAATGCCTTCAGAAGGCTTTTCTTTTATCTCATCGTCACTGGTCAAAGAAGTGGCGCGGCATGGTGGCGATGTCTCTGCCTTCCTGTCCGCACCTGTCCATCAGGCCTTACTCGCAAAGCTGCCTTAATGCTGGCAGTTGGGGCACCAGTAGGTGCTGCGCTGCCCGTGCTTCCCACTCACAATCGGCGTGCCGCATGCCCTGCAGGGTTCGCCAGCCCGGCCGTAAACCTGTAACTCCTGAGCAAAATAGCCTGGCTTGCCATCGCTTTGTAAAAAGTCACGCAATGTCGTTCCACCCTGCTCGATAGAGCGGAGCAGTACCGCTTTAATAGTGTTAGCCAAAAACGCCGCTTCATCGTGAGACAAGCTCATCGCTGCTCGATCAGGCAGGATCCCTGCTGTAAACAGTGACTCGCTCGCATAAATATTGCCCACGCCCACCACGACTTTATTGTCCATCAACCACTGCTTGATCACCGTTCGCTTACCGCGGGATTTTTCAAACAAATAGTCGCCACTGAATATTTCACTCAGTGGTTCTGGACCTAAATGGGCAAGTACGCTGCTTCCGTCCAGATCGCTGCTCCACAACCAGGCACCAAAACGTCGGGGATCGGTGTAGCGCAGGACCTTCCCGTTGCTCATCACCAGGTCAACATGATCGTGTTTGGCGGCAGGCAATTCTTCGGGCAGAACGCGCAGACTGCCAGACATACCAAGATGGATAATGATCCAGCCGTGTGGCAGCTCAAGCAAAAGGTATTTAGCGCGCCGCTGAACACTCAGTACTGGCTGATCGCTTAATGCGAGGATTTCATTGGATACCGGCCAACGCAAGCGTGCGTTGCGAACGACGGCGTGAAGAATTGTTTGACCAACCAGATGTGGCTCAATGCCGCGTCGGCTGGTTTCTACCTCTGGCAACTCTGGCATAACCTCTCCCCTGCGCATTACACAAACAAAAAACCCGGCCGGAGCCGGGTTTTTAGCAGAACACCAAAATTATTTAATTTTGGCTTCTTTGTAGATCACATGCTGACGTACAACCGGATCGAACTTTTTCAGTTCAAGTTTTTCTGGTTTAGTACGTTTGTTCTTCGTGGTGGTATAGAAGTGACCTGTACCAGCAGAGGAAACCAGCTTGATCTTCTCACGAATACCTTTAGCCATGATTCAGTTCCTTAGTACTCTTAGTACTTCTCACCACGGGCACGCATGTCGGCTAACACCGTATCAATGCCCTTTTTATCAATAATACGCATACCTTTTACAGATACACGCAGAGTAACGAAGCGCTTCTCGCTCTCAACCCAAAAACGGTGTGAGTGCAGGTTCGGAAGGAAACGGCGTTTCGTCGCGTTCATTGCGTGGGAACGGTTGTTACCGGTCACCGGACGCTTTCCAGTTACCTGGCAGACTCGTGACATGTCTATTCTCCAAAAATCAAATCAGCTCGAGCTTTAAAAATTAGGTTTTGGCCGCCTCGTCAGGCTTGCAGCCCGCCAGGCGAGTTCCATGGAACCCGCTAAGCTGGCCTAACCGCCAAACCCGAGATTCTCAAAGGTGGCGTAGTATACGCCGCTCGGCCCAAGTGCTCAAGTCCCGAACAGATAAAGATCCCGAATGATCGTGTAAAAAGCCGCCACCTGGACCAGATTTTCAGGCTCAGAGCCATCCGCGTTCGACAAATGAGACAGATTGACCGTGTCCAATCACCAGATGATCAAGCAACCGGATATTCAATAAGCGACAAGCTTCGCAGATTTTTAGTGTAATGTCGCGGTCAGCCTGGCTGGGTTCAGCAATTCCTGACGGATGGTTATGCGCCACGATGAGCGCAGCCGCGTTGATTTTCAGGGCTTCACGCACAATTTCACGAGGATGGACTTCGACGCTGTTGATGGATCCGGAAAACATTTCTCTGGCCATTAATACCCGATGTTGATTATCCAAAAACAGCACGACAAACACCTCACGCTCCTGCCTGGCCAATAATGTCTGCAGGTACTGACGCGTCGCTGCGGGACTGTCAATTGTGCTCTCACGCGCCAGCTGGCTGGCGAAAAACCGTTTGGCCAGTTCTGCCACTGCGCGCATCTGAATCAACTTGATTTCGCCAGCGCCTTTAATGCCCTTAAAGTCTGCAGCCGTCGCATTAACGATATTATAAAGCGACCCCAGCTCCTGCAGCATCTGCTGCGCCAGCATCATGACAGGAACGCCTTTTGAACCTGTTCGTAAGAAAATCGCTAACAGCTCTACGTCACTTAACGCATCCGCACCCCATTGCTGAAGTTTTTCTCGTGGTGGCAAATTTTTCATTGCTGCTCTCCCTGTCGCCCCCTGTATCATCGCGTGCGAACCTATCCGCCACCAGCGCGTGATTGTGATTCTCCGGCATGTCTCGCAAACGCAGCCATTGAAAAGGTGCATGCCACGTTTTGTGATAAAATTCGGCCATTACACCGTCCCTGCGACGGCAATCGAAAATGAGGTCAACAGCATGATGGGATTAGCCGGTAAAAAAGTTCTTCTGGGCGTCAGTGGTGGAATTGCTGCCTATAAAACCCCCGAGCTGGTCCGTCGTCTGCGCGATCGCGGTGCCGATGTCCGCGTGATGATGACTGAGGGCGCAAAGGCTTTTATCACACCACTCAGCCTGCAGGCCGTCTCCGGTTATCCTGTTTTTGATGATCTGCTTGACCCGGCAGCCGAGGCCGCAATGGGACACATTGAGCTGGCCAAATGGGCTGACCTGATCGTGCTGGCCCCGGCCACGGCCGACCTGATTGCGCGCATTACGGCAGGGATGGCCAATGATTTAGTCACCACTGCCGTGCTGGCAACAGCAGCGCCTGTCGCGATTGTGCCGGCGATGAATCAGCAGATGTATCGCGCTGCCGTAACGCAGGAAAACCTGGTCAGGCTTCAGGCGCGCGGCCTGTTAATTTGGGGGCCAGACAGCGGCAGCCAGGCCTGCGGGGATATTGGCCCCGGTCGCATGCTTGACCCTTTAGCTATCGTTGACCACGCCGTACAGTGGGCCGCGCCCGTCAACGACCTGCAACATCTCAATATTATGATTACCGCGGGTCCCACCCGGGAAGCGATCGACCCCGTGCGTTATATCAGCAACCACAGTTCGGGAAAAATGGGGTTTGCGATTGCGGCGGCGGCGGCAAAGCGCGGCGCCCGCGTTACGCTGGTAAGCGGTCCGGTTGCCCTGCCAACGCCCGCCGGCGTTAAACGAGTGGATGTGACCTCGGCCCTGGAAATGCAGGCGGCGGTAATGGGGGAGATAAACGCACAACATATTTTCATTGCAAGCGCAGCCGTGGCAGACTACCGGGCAATTGAGATCGCGGATGAAAAAATAAAGAAACAGGATGACGATGAGAAAGTCAGCCTGCAGCTCATTAAAAATCCCGATATTGTCGCGGGGGTGGCGGCCTTAACGCAGAGCCGGCCATTTGTGGTTGGATTTGCGGCTGAAACCCAGAATGTGGAAGAATACGCCCGAAAAAAACGCGCGCGTAAAAACCTGGACCTGATTTGTGCTAACGATGTGTCAAAAGCAGGCCACGGGTTCAATAGCGACACCAATGCTCTTCACCTTTTTTGGCAGGAAGGAGAAAAAACCTTACCGCTCAGCGATAAGTCACTCCTTGGTCAACTTTTAATAGACGAGATTGTCAGCCGTTATGATGAAAAAAATAGACGTTAAAATTCTTGATGCGCGCGTCGGCAAAGCGTTTCCCTTGCCGACCTATGCGACACCGGGTTCCGCTGGGTTAGACCTTCGTGCCTGTATTGATGATGTGATGGAAATCGCACCCGGCACAACCACATTAATTCCTACCGGTCTGGCTATTCACATCGCCGATCCGAACCTTGCCGCCGTGATTCTTCCGCGCTCTGGCCTGGGCCACAAACATGGTATTGTCCTGGGTAATCTGGTTGGTCTGATTGATGCCGACTATCAGGGACAACTTATGGTATCGGTATGGAATCGCGGGCAGGAAAGCTTTACGCTTCAGCCGGGCGACCGCATGGCCCAGATGGTTTTTGTCCCTGTCGTCCAGGCCGAATTCAATCTGGTAGACGAGTTTGACGCCAGCTTGCGCGGTGAAGGTGGCTTCGGTCACTCAGGCCGTCAGTAACCAGCACGACCGATTTTCACTTACGCCAATCTTATTATTTCTCATCGCCCCAAGGCTTTCTCTTGTGGCAGATGCGTAGGTGTTGCCTGTATATGGTGAAATTCAGGGGTTTTTAAGGGCATGGCAGAGAAAAAAGTCGTAAAGCGGAATCGCCGCGAGGAGATTTTGCAGGCGCTGGCGCAGATGCTTGAGTCAAGTGATGGCAGCCAACGCATTACTACTGCAAAACTGGCGGCTAACGTCGGTGTATCGGAGGCGGCGCTTTATCGTCACTTTCCCAGTAAAACGCGGATGTTTGACAGCCTGATCGAATTTATTGAAGACAGTCTGATTACCCGCATCAATCTGATCCTGAAAGATGAAAAAGAAACAATGGCGCGCCTGCGTCTTATTGTGCAACTGATTCTGGGATTTGGTGAGCGTAATCCGGGGCTGACGCGGATTTTGACAGGTCACGCGTTAATGTTTGAACAGGACCGTCTGCAGGGGCGCATTAATCAGCTGTTTGAGCGCATTGAAGTGCAGCTACGCCAGGTGATGCGCGAACGCAAAATGCGCGAAGGTGAAGGCTTTCAAACGGATGAAACCTTACTGGCCAGCCAGCTGCTGGCCCTGTGTGAAGGGCTGTTATCGCGGTACGTCCGTTCCGAGTTCCGGTTTAGCCCAACGGCCGACTTTGACACCCGCTGGCCGCTGATTGCGGCACAACTGGTGTAATACAAAGGCGGGCGCAATGCCCGCCAGTTATCAGACGCCGTACGCCTTTTGGTACGCCCGAACCTGCGCTAAATGATCGGCCATGTGCGTTTTTTCAGCCAGGTAATCAATCAGGTCGTTAAGCGTAATTATCGCGGTAACTTTGCAGGAATAATCCCGTTCCACTTCCTGAATAGCGGAGAGTTCACCCCGGCCGCGTTCCTGACGGTCCAGTGAAATCAGCACGCCCGCCAGGCTGGCATCATGTGCATTGATAATATCCATGGATTCGCGAATCGCCGTGCCGGCCGTGATGACATCATCGACCAGCATCACTTTACCCTGCAGCGGGCTTCCCACCAGCAAACCGCCCTCACCATGATCTTTCGCTTCTTTACGATTGAAGCAGTAAGGTACGTCACGATCGTGATGATCGGCTAACGCAACGGCTGTGGTGGTGGCGATAGGGATGCCTTTGTAGGCCGGACCAAATAACAAATCAAAATCGATTCCGCTGTCGACTAACGCCTGCGCATAAAACCGTCCCAGCAGCGCTAAATCCCGGCCCGTGTTAAATAAACCGGCATTAAAAAAATAGGGGCTTTTACGACCCGACTTTAATGTGAACTCACCAAATTTGAGCACCTGCTTATTCAGTGCAAATTCAATAAACTGCCGCTGCCAGGCTTTCATGTCTTACTCCTCAGATAAAAAAAAGGCGACTCTGTGGTCGCCTGTTACCTTAACTTTCCAGCGCCGCTTTCTGGGCCTGAATCAATTCTTCAATACCGCCACGCGCTAACGCCAGTAATGCCAGCAGTTCTTCGTGGCTAAAGGGTTCACCTTCAGCGGTGCCCTGCACCTCAATCATGCGGCCATCTTCCATCATGACGACATTCATATCCGTTTCAGCGGCAGAGTCCTCAACGTATTCAAGGTCACACAACGCTTCACCATTGACAATCCCCACTGACACGGCGGCAACCATGCCTTTCATCGGATTCGCTTTCAGCTTACCACTCGCGACCAGGGAATTAAGCGCATCTGCCAGGGCTACACAGGCGCCAGTAATGGAAGCCGTACGTGTACCGCCATCGGCCTGAATGACGTCACAATCGAGCGTAATCGTGTATTCACCGAGCATGGTGAGATCGACCGCAGCACGCAGTGAACGGGCGATCAGGCGCTGAATTTCAAGCGTGCGACCACCCTGTTTGCCTTTCGCGGCTTCACGTGCCATACGGCTGTGAGTGGAACGCGGCAACATGCCATATTCGGCAGTGACCCAGCCCTGGCCCTGCCCTTTGAGAAAGCGCGGAACTCCTTCATCCACCGTTGCAGTGCAGAGCACTTTGGTTTCACCGAATTCCACCAGAACGGAGCCCTCTGCGTGTTTAGTGTAATTGCGGGTCAATGTGACTGGACGCACCTGATGTGCGCTACGGCCTGCTGGACGCATGGTTATCTCCGGCTTGCTAATGATTGGCTGCGTATTATACGGACTTCCTGGCCTGCTGTCTCTTGCAGTGGTCAGTGCAGCCTGGGATGAAATTCATGCCGGAGTATGGCTAAATGCCTTACCTTTTCCTGCATATCCGCTAACTGACTAAACTATGACCGCTCTTCTTCATTTCCTGCTGGCGCTGGTGGTAATTTTTGCCCTTGCGCTACTGGTCAGTCATGACCGAAAACGCATTCGCCTGCGCTTTATCATTCAACTGATTGTTGTAGAAGCCGCACTGGGCTGGTTCTTTCTTCACTCAGCCAGTGGACTGGCGCTGGTAGGCGCGGTGGGGCATTTCTTTGAAACGCTGCTGCGTTTTGCTGCACAGGGCACGGAATTTGTGTTTGGTGGCATGAGTCAGCAGGGACTGGCCTTTATCTTCCTTGGCGTGCTCTGCCCTATTATTTTTATTTCCGCACTGATTGGTATTTTGCAACACTGGCGCATCCTGCCGTTACTGATTCGGGTTGTTGGCACGCTGTTATCAAAAGTTAACGGCATGGGAAAACTGGAGTCCTTTAATGCGGTAAGCACGCTGGTACTGGGCCAGTCAGAGAACTTCATTGCCTATAAAGGTATTTTGGCCGATATCCCACCACGCCGACTTTACACCATGGCGGCAACCGCGATGTCTACCGTTTCGCTGTCGATTGTTGGTGCGTATATGTCGATGATCGAGGCCAAATATGTCGTTGCGGCTCTCCTGCTTAACATGTTCAGCACGTTTATCATCCTGTCGATTATTAACCCCGGCAAAGGCAGTAATGAGCAGGCTATTCCGCTGGATAAATTACACGAAGATCAGAGTTTCTTTGAAATGCTGGGGGAATACATCCTCGCTGGTTTCAAAGTCGCGATGATTATTCTGGCCATGCTGATTAGTTTTATTGCCTTAATCGCGGCTATCAACGCCCTGTTTGCCACCCTGTTTGGGTACAGTTTCCAGCAGCTTCTTGGCTATGTTTTTTATCCTTTTGCCTGGCTGATTGGCATTCCCGCTACCGATGCATTACAGGCTGGCAGTATTATGGCCACGAAGCTGGTGGCGAATGAATTCGTCGCCATGATTGAACTGAAAAAGATAGCGGCAGGCATGACGCCACGCGGATTGGGCATCCTGTCTGTTTTCCTGGTTTCCTTCGCGAACTTTGCTTCTATTGGAATTGTTGCGGGCGCGATAAAAGGCCTGAACGAACAACAAGGCAATGTCGTCTCAAGGTTTGGCTGGAAACTGGTCTATGGTTCCACCCTGGTCAGCCTGCTTTCCGCTGCATTTGCCGGACTGTTTATCTGATGGACTCAACGGCGGCACTGGCCGCCGTTTGTCCCTAAAAACTAATGCAGGCTGGCGTATCCACGCGCATAACCGATTCCTGACCAAACTGTTTTTTATAGCGAGCACGCAGCGCTTCGACACGACTATTGCTGTCACTGTCGAACTGATAGATAAGTACTAACGCCTTGCTTTTCTCACGTGCTAACTGACCGTTTTCGCCCAGCCATTGGCCCTGCGCATCATAAACAGACAAGCCAGACCTGAAGCGCGGTGTTACCTCTTTATCGACAAAATTCATCCAGTCCAGTGCGCTCACATTGCCGTCCTGCGGCTTGCTGAGACCAAACCACAATGTGGTTTGCATCATGACCTCACCGCCGGCGCACACCGGAACGGGTCGGGTAGAAGGCGGATATGATGGTGATGATGGAGACGGCGACTGACAACCCACAAGCAGCAGGCTGAGTATGAGTGGAAGAGACGATACGCGCGACATAAAAAGAGGGCCTCAACGAGTAAACCAGTAATTAGCATAAGTGGCTGTTGAGAAAAGCGGAAACATTTTGTTATCGCATCCTGTACACGCTTACACCTGTTCTGGTCAGCCTTGCCTCGTTATACTGGCCTCAACCTTATTTAAAAAAAGAGTAACGCTTATGATCCGCAGTATGACCGCCTATGCCCGCCGTGAAATTAAGGGCGACTGGGGCAGCGCCGCCTGGGAGTTGCGTTCTGTCAATCAACGTTATCTTGAAACCTATATTCGTCTGCCTGAACAGTTTCGCGGACTGGAACCGATGATCAGGGAGCGCATTCGCCAGCGACTGACGCGTGGAAAAATCGAATGTAATCTGCGCTTCGAGGCCGATCCTGGCGCGCAGGGCGAACTGATGCTCAATGAGTCACTGGCCAAACAACTGGTTCAGGCGGCTAACTGGGTCAAACTGCAGACCGATGAGGGCGTTATCAATCCGCTGGATATTCTGCGCTGGCCGGGCGTCATGGCAGAACCTGAACAGGATTTGGATGCAATTAATACTCAGCTGATTCAGGCGCTGGATGGCGCGCTGGATGATTTCATCGCCGCACGTGAAAGCGAAGGCAGCGCTCTGAAGGCACTGATCGAGCAGCGGCTGGAAGCGGTAACGCATGAGGTCAGCAAAGTCCGCGCTCAACTGCCCGATGTGATTAAGTGGCAGCGGGAGCGCCTGATCGCCAAACTGGAAGATGCTGAGGTGCAGCTTGAAAATAATCGCCTTGAGCAGGAATTGGTGATGATGGCACAACGTGTCGATGTCGCAGAAGAGCTGGATCGTCTGGATGCGCACGTTAAAGAGACCTATAACATTCTGAAGAAAAAAGAGGCGGTAGGCCGTCGTCTTGACTTTATGATGCAGGAGTTCAACCGCGAGTCAAACACACTGGCTTCAAAATCCATTAATGCAGAAATTACGAATTCAGCGATTGAGCTAAAAGTGTTGATTGAACAGATGCGAGAGCAGATTCAGAATATCGAATAATTTCCACCTCCATCCGTTATAACCATAAGCCCATGTTAAATGGGCTTTTTTATTGTCATCACATTCCACCAATAAACATACCTCTCCTGACCTGCCCCCAGTATAAGATACAACCGTCAGTCAGTAATGTCGGTTTGTTGACCCGCTCCCCGTATGTGATCCATTCATAGTCAGGAATATCCGGCTTCAGTCTGGCTGCATATTCTGGTAACCGGTAAATTCTGACGGCGTCATCCAGCCCAGTGCAGAATGGGGACGTTACTGGTTATTGTGTATGCGCCAGGCCTCAATTTTGCACCGGGCATCTTCCAGCGACATGAACCAGTTTTCATTCAGGCATTCCTACCGCAGTCTGCCGTTGAACGACTCCACCGTCGCATTATCCGTTGGGATTCCCGGGCGCGAGAAGTCTATACGGATCCCTCTTTCATACACCCACTTGTCCAGCATTTTTCCTGCAAACTCAGAGCCGTTATCGGTTTTCAGCAACTGTGATAAAGGACGTCTGAACGCAATACTGTTAAGCATCTCCGCAACCTCCGTTGAGCGCAGATTCTGGCCCATGCAGATCCCCAGGCATTCACGTGTGTAGAGATCAATTACCGTCAGCAGGCGTAACCGACGCCCGTCAAATAATGCGTCAGAGACAAAGTCCATGCCCCGGATACGATGCGGATACAATCCCTGAGGCCGGGGTTATCGGCGCTGTGCCGATTTGTTACGACGCGGACGTTTGAGACGCAGGGACAGCCCCTGCTCGCTGTAGAGTCGACAGATGTATTTATGGTTACCCCGCCAGCCTTCAAGCCTGAGCATGACGTGAACTCTGCGGTAGCCATGGTATACCCGGGTTTCGCTGATCTCCCTGATGCGCAAGCGTAGCGCACTGTCGTCTGCCGCTACAGAACGATACCTGAACGCGTTGCAGCTTACCCGCAGGGCAAAGCATATCTGCCTTTCGCTGACCCCGTAGCGTGCCTGTAGATACCGGACCCATTCGCGCAGTCGCGCCAGCGTCAGTTCTTTTTTGCCAGCACATTCTGCAGCATGGCCTTGTCGGGGCTCAGATCGGCAACCAGCTTCTTCAGCCTGAGATTCTCTTCCTCAGGCTGTCGCATGTGCTTCAGTTAAGAGGGGGAAATCCCGCCGTATTTCTTGCGCCACGTACAGAATGTGGCATCGGAGACCCCCAGCTTGCGACAGACCTCCGGTACAAATGTACCCAGTTCAGCCTGCCTGAGGGCAAAGACAATCTGTTCTTCAGTGAATCGTGACTTTTTCACCGGCTCAACCTCCGCTCGGGGGAGTATTAATCATGCCGGGATTCTTTTTATGAATGGAGCTGGATTATGCGTCAGAGTCAGTAAGCACTAATATTGGTTAAGTTGAATATTGAGACCAGGCTATAACAATAATTTGAGAAAAAGATGAGATTCTCTGCACTTCCCTTTCTCGTCTATGAAGTTTATTATTACACCAATCAGCTACAGGTTACGAATCAGAAATAAAAATTCCGTAACATCAAGGAGTTGAGTTTACAGGAATGGCGATATTTAAATATTTTGATCTACTTTTACAAGAATGAAATCGGTCTGAAAATTAATATCATAGGGAAGTTATTATGGCAGCTATAGTGTTTCCAGCCACACTTTATCAGACTAAACATCAGTTCAATGACCACAGCTCTGATGATATGCAATGTGGCGATCTTACTGAAAAACAGCTTAGAAGCGATTTAGGTCTTGATGATGTTTCTGATATCGTTGATCCGTGGACTGGAGAGGAAGTCTCAATATTTGGTTCATTCCGTAAATCACAACCAAAATCAAAAACGGAAATTGCTCAAATCCTTTTCGATGAGTTTCTTCGAGTTTCCTTGCCTACCTATTACTTAGGGCAATATAATTTATTTAACAATCTTGTAAAGCATTTTTATCATGGCAATGGGAAAAGTTATTCCAGCCCTTTTCTTGATAGTGCATATAAAAGTTTAATATTAAACGAACAATCCTCTCCAACATCTTCGCTAAAAATAATCCAGTCTATGCTCGATAAAGTTGCCATTGATGTAAAAAATGGCTTATCTGATGTCGACAAAGATTCAATAACTAAAGCAATAGGAAATTCAATACTTCCTAAGTTCAACAGATGGGCTGATAGCTTCAATGGGTTAGGAATGTCAATACATGACATATATGCCACAAAGATACAACTCACTAAGCTTGATATCACTAAGAGTGGTTATGTAGCGAAAATAACTTTTACGGGACAAGATCATTTTGGTCTCGACAAAACTGATATTATGAATATGAAGTTTCACTATATTAGGGCATTCCGCATCTGGTTTGTGCTTCAACGATGGGAAAAATTTGCATTTAGACCTTTTTTTACAAATATGAAAGCCGAGTTTGAAATTAGTAGTCGGAGGAATGGATGAAAGCCAGAAAAATCATAATATTTATATTAGCAGCTATTATTTTTGCATTTTTTTATTTTATTTTCTTTAATTCTACTAAGGTCCTTGCCGTTCACGGCACTGGCTCTAATAAAGAATTTTTAGTAAAAAACATGCCTTTCAGTGATAGTAGTAAAATTGAGTGGTGGGATAATAATGGCGATAAAGCCCTCTCATCATCTGAAACTTATTATGTTTCAATCTGGAAGTTTGACGGAAAATATCAAAAGCTTGCTCCTAAAAATTCAGGTATTTTTCCAGATCATGACACTGATTATTTACTATGCTTCGATGACATGAATACAGAAGAAAATTGTATTGATAAGTCTGACTGGATCATGGACATAACTAAGACAAAGGATGGCTATACCTATTACCGAATAGGAACAGAATCTTACTATCGGAAACCTTCTGGTGAACTCATGCAAGGTGAAAGATCGAAGACAACCATTCAATGACAGATGTAATCGTAACCTGGCAAGCTAAACAGCTTGCCACTGTTATAAATGGGGAGTTGATTGGGGAGTAAAATGGCAATTGCGTCACAGAGCAACCCATTAAAGTGCTGATAAATAGCGTTTATTTAATTTCAATCAACATCCTGGTTCAGAGTATCAAGTAATCAGGCTATCTGTCGTCATTTGGCAACCTTACCAGAAAAAGTCCGCGTAGATGCGGACTTCTTTTATTTTTTCAGCCATTAAACAGGTACATAACAATAATCGCTTGATTCGGTTAACGTTGTCAGTCTTTATTGAAATTAGCCCGTTTTATAAGGATGGAAAAATTTCCAGTCAGATGATGTCAGGCATTTTTTAACAAAACTACCGAGGCGTTGATTTTTCTATAGCTGGTTTAAATATTTCACTTTGAAAAAAATAGCAGGCTATATATCTACCCGTTTCCCCCCTCTCCGTCACAGCCTGCTCAGGCAAATAAAAGGCCCAGTCCGTTAAAAAAATAACCGTGCCACTATTTCAGGCGATGCGTGGACGTCTTTCTCAAATCGCGGCGCGATCACAATTGTGAATAAAATAACAACAGAAAGGAAACAAATACACCTATTCGACTAAAGTTTTAATAAGGATTGCCGTTATTTAAGTAACCCCCACCTGAGATCGCCATTATGAAAAAATCAGCCGTTTTACTCGCATTACTCATGCTATCACCCCTTTCATTTGCCACAAGTGGACAAATTAACTTCAGGGGCGCTATTGTCGAAAGTCCTTGCGACACGCTGATTGCGCCCAACCAGATACAGCAAAGCTGCACACGAGGAGGAAAGACCGTTATTAATAAGGTCAGTCTGAACAATGCCCAGCAACCCATGCCTTATAAACTTGGCACGGTGCAGGTCAGGCAAACTGGTAACGTTAAAATGATGATGGTCAGCTACAATTAACGCTGCTTTATCGTTATTTTAATTGGTACGGCTTATCGGCTAAACCCGCCTCTGGATAAGGTCAAATAACATGATTAGGACAGGATGCCTCTCATAAGGTGAGATGACTGGCGCAGAAGCGATTGTCATCTCCGTTATTTTACCTTTTACCAATGACAGCCAAATTCCTGTTCAATTTTTCAACTTTCGCCATAATGGAATGTAAGTTTTTCGAAAAGAGTACATTTTTTATTGCAGAACCGTCCTGATTTTTATTGCTCTCTTTGCATCGCCTGTTAAAAGCATAAAAATACAATCTATTGTTTTATAGATAATTTAAATAAAAAAAGCGCTATCTTTCTTCTGATTATGACGCTGTCAATCCCTCATTTTATTCCTCGCTGTAACTGACGCTTCCTGTGCTTTAAGGCACTTTTTGATAAAGTGTGGGTCGTAGTCAGTACAGCTGTACCGCTTGAGAACTTAAGGAATGGGTCTTTTTGCGCTACATCCATTACTTCCTTAAGGTTCATAATGAAAAACACCAGGCAGTTTAGTCGTTCCCTTTTACATCCCCGCTATTGGTTTACGTGGTTTGGTCTTGGCATTCTTTGGCTGTTGGTTCAACTCCCCTATCCTGTGCTGATGCGACTTGGCGCAGGTGCCGGCCGGCTTTCCCGCCATTTTCTTCAGCGCAGAGAGCGCATTACGCGCCGTAATATTGAACTCTGCTTTCCGGATATCAGTGACGAAGATAAAGAAATCATGATTGCGGGAAATTTTGCCTCTCTCGGCATGGCACTGATGGAAACGGGTATCGCCTGGTTCTGGCCAGACCATGCCGTTAAACGACTGTTCAACGTCTCGGGCCTGTCAAACCTCTACTCAGCCCAGAATGAGCGTCGTGGTGTAATGCTCATCGGCATCCATTTCATGTCGCTGGAGCTGGGTGGTCGCATCAGCGGGTTGTGTCAGCCGATGATGGCAATGTACCGTCCCCATAATAACCACGCGATGGAGTACGTACAGACCAGAGGCCGTATGCGTTCGAATAAAGCGATGATTGACCGTCGCGATCTGAGAGGGATGGTGCAGGCGCTGAAACAAGGTGAATCCGTCTGGTTTGCGCCAGACCAGGATTACGGTCCCAAAGGCAGTACGTTTGCCCCCTTGTTTGCTGTAGAAAAAGCCGCGACGACCAACGGTACCTATGTGTTGTCCCGGTTGGCTAAGCCCGCTATGGTTCCAATTATGCTGATTCGTAATCCTGGCAATGATGGCTATAAGCTGATTATTGAACCGATTCTGGAAAATTACCCGCATGCGGATGAAGCCGCAGCCGCAGCTTATATGAATAAAGTGATTGAGAACCAAATCATGCGAGCGCCTGAGCAATACCTCTGGCTACATCGCCGCTTCAAAACGCGTCCGCCTGGCGAAGCCTCTCTTTACGTATAGACAGACATAAAGCAGGTTTCGGCCTGCTTTTTCGTGTGACAGACCTCTCTGTTAATTTGGAGGCTTCCTTCTGACGGCCTGTTTTCACTATTACCGCGATAATCCTGCCTCCCTGCCACGGGCTCTGTTCGCCTTCTTAGCCCGAACTCAGATCCAGACTGAGCCATAAATCGTACGCATTACAAATATTTTCGCAGTCAACATGCATTAGCAGTATATCGGGTCTGAATGCTTACCCTTCGGTTATTATTTGCCCTTGCTTAAGCATGCTGTATGGGAAAAATCTTGGAGAATGACGGGCGAACCCGTGTATGTACGGCTTATTTAACGTTTTTTTATTTTTTTCATGTATTGCTTCAGTTTCCAGACTTAACGAAAAAAGAAAAAAAGAGAACGCTGTGATAAGGCCTGTGCAAATAATGCTGTAAATGATGAATATTATTTCCTTAGTCAAATCACATATCAGATTTTCCTTATGATGTTAACTTTCATAAAACGCGCTATAAATCATCTGCACACAGCAAAGCTATTCAAAACATAACAGCATGACATTTCCGGCGAACATTATTTCCGCCGGAAATTTAAGCAATTAAAAATGAACGGATAATAATAATGACAACAGGGGAAATTCATCACCAGGGGAACGTTTATTATTAGCAGTATGCTTTAACACACAGCTCATTATAAAGATAAAAATTTACTTTATTAAATTATAGTAATGCCAGCGCGGTCCTGATGAATACTCATCGGCGCAGCGCCCTACTACTCTGCCCGGCGAGAAAAAAATGACAACACGAAAAATAAATCTGGAAAACGTCAAGTGGCCTTTTCTTTCATCGGTCAAAATGCTGAGTATGGGTGTGTTACAACTTTCAGTATTGGGAAAAGTCCTGCAGGCCGATACCTATAATCTGCTGGCGGTCGTCATTACAGGCTTGATGGTTATTGACACACTGGCCGATCGTGGTTTTTCCAATACGTTGATTCGATATGCACCGCTGCCAGTAAAAACGCTGTCCGTGCTTTACTGGGGCAATATATTCATGGGCCTGGTCATTTTTTCTGCCCTTTTTACTTGCGGTCTTATGCTTGAACATATGTTTGGGCTACCCGAGGTGGCCAGAGTTGTTGAAATCGCATCGGTCATCTTTATTATTATTCCTCAGGGCCAGTCTTATCGCGCCCTGATGCAGCGTGAAAAGCAATTCTCTGATATCGCTTTTTGCGAGATCGCCTCTGTATTTGTCGGCCTGATCATTACACTATTGACCCTATGGCTGGCGCCTTCCGTTTTATGTGCTTTATGGGGCTATCTGGCAATGGCATCAGTGAGAATGCTGACGTATTGCTTTTATGGTCGTAAATGGTTTCGACCCGACTATGACTTCAACCTGAAAGCGTTCTTTCAGCTTCATATGAAGCACTGACAAACCGCTATTGGCTGGAAGCAGCCAGACGGTAAAAGCAGGAAAACGTGCTGTTAACCGGTACGTTTTCCTTAATAAAACCCACCACTTTTCATTTCAGACACCTTCTGTGTGCGTTGTTGTCCTCTTTATCCTTATTCTCACCTTACTTCCCCCCGCATTTAGCCCACGGACAGGTCCCCATGCTCTGCTTTGCGTGGTTTGCTTTCTCTGTCTGTCACCACATAATGTCGCCGACGGGCAAGGGTTCAACGTTGTAAACAGGCTGGCGTCATATCGGCGAAAAATTCGCATCACGACGTTTTTTAATTCGTCTCCGTGTAAAAACCGATACAGCCTTTTGATAATAAAGGCATTACTCTTGCCCGCATAATTTTTACTAATACTTTAACTCTTAATAACAGAAAAACTCAGTCGCGCCGTTTTTGTCAGTGGCGTAGCCTTGCCGCCGTCTTCCTGGAGCCTGCTATGTTACTTACTGTTCTTTATATTATTGGGATCACCGCCGAGGCGATGACGGGTGCGCTTGCCGCAGGTCGCCGTAAAATGGATCTGTTCGGCGTCATTATCATTGCTTCCGTTACCGCGATAGGCGGAGGCTCCGTGCGCGATATATTGCTGGGGCACTATCCGCTTGGCTGGGTCAAACATCCTGAGTACATCATGATCGTGGCCGCTGCCGCTGTAGTAACGACTTTTTTGGCACCGCTAATGACGCACCTGCGCAAGGTGTTTCTGGTATTGGATGCGCTGGGCCTGGTGGTATTTTCGATTATTGGCGCGCAGGTGGCACTGGACTCAGGCCACGCCATGATCATCGCCGCAATCAGCGCCGTGATCACAGGCGTCTTTGGCGGCGTTTTACGCGATATGTTTTGTAACCGCATCCCACTGGTATTCCAAAAAGAGCTGTATGCCGGCATCGCTTTTGCAGCAGGCTGGATGTATATCCTGCTCCTGAAAACGCCGCTGCCGCATGAAGCAGTGGTGATTATCACCTTACTCTTCGGCTTCTTTGCGCGTCTGCTGGCGCTGAGATTCCGTCTCGGGCTGCCCATCTTCAATTACCCTCATCCTGAGCATTGATGAAGAAGGAATGCCCTGCTGCTGCAAAAAGTGGATTAACGCTCTGAGCCCGGCATCCTGAAACTGCGCCGTAATCTGCTCTGCCCGGCGTGCGCCAACGCCCGGCAGAGATTGCCAGGCCTGTTTATCCCGGGCAAGAACACTCTCCCAGTCGCCGTCGGCCAATGACACTAGCGCCTTTTGCGGCAACGCCACACCTAACGCGCTAACCCAGCGGCGCAAAGGCTGTTGACGGGTCAAACTGAATTGATGCCAGATTTGCTGCGCTCTTTCGGGTGAAATACTCGCTGCTGTCGCGATCTGTTCGGGGGTTAAGGCCAGCCACGCAAACAGATGTGTAATCAAACCCGTTTCCAGTAACCGTTGCCAGGTGCTGCGTTGCACACCCGCAATATTCAGCACCGATTTTTGACTCAACCAACTGAGGCGCGCCAGTAACTGACGATGGCACTGCGGTGCCAAAATATAACAACTCAGCGACGTGAAACGATCCGTCTGAGGCGGCTCAGGATAGTCACGTTGCGCAACGCGCCAGATAACGCGATCCAGACGTGGAATGCCTTGTCCGGCAAGGCTGACCGTCACCTGGTCGCCCGCAATAATGTCCCGCTCTCGCCAGCGTTTTAGTGAGCCGATGCTGACTCGCCGGACGATTTTGTCATCCAGTTGAACGGGTTGCAGGTTGAGTACGACCGCGATTTTTCCCGTTCGCCCGATTGAGAAATCAACGGAACGGACCTCAGTGCTGACCTCAGGAGGCGGGTATTTCCAGGCGACAGCCCACTCGCCTTCACCGGGCCGCCAGTGTTTGCCTGCAGGCCGGGCCGTCTGATGCACAACGATGCCATCGGTTACAAAAGGCAGTGGCGCGTGAAACCAGCGCTCGCGCCATTCAGCCGCGTCCTCTTCATCCTGAACAGGCTGACTCCATTGACGGGCAAGGCTAAACCCCCAATCCGATAAACGCGTCAGTCTTTCCCGCATGGCATCTGGTCCGTCAGGCCATCCCCAGATAAAAATGCCCAGTTGTGTCAAAAGCGGTGTGGCGTCATTACGCAACATTGCGCCTGCGACCAGAGCCCTGGCATTCTTCCCGCCGTCAACCGCCTGGTGATGACCGGTCATCTGCAAAAAGAGTTCGCCCTGTAAAACCACGCTCTCTTCATCGCTGTCAATCTCCAGCGGAATAGCAGGGATCAGCCTGGCTTTTTCGACCCACTCCTCACCGTGTAAACCGTCGCCACGACTGATGAATGACACCAGTTTCCCGTGCCGATAGACCAGCGAAACGGCCACGCCATCGACTTTGGGCTGCACCCAGAGATCCCGGCGTGGCTGCATCCAATAGCCTAAAGCACGCTTATCCCGAACCTTTTTAACACCAGTATGCGCAACGAGATGCCAGCGCGTGCCATCGTTGGGCAATACCGGTACATCCTCTTTCTCACCCGTACTGAAGCAACGTTGCCAGTGATTGAGCCGCGTCTGTAGGCTATCGTAGTCGGCATCGGTAACGGACGAATGACCTTGCTGATAATACGCCGCGTCCCACTGCCGGAGCTGTTGTTTTAAATGGTCAATCTCCTTTGCCGCGCGACCCGGCGTCCAGGCCGGGCACAGCGCCCCAAACGCGGAAAATGTGCTGGCTGTTATGAGCAGCCCGGCGACTAAGCATCCTTTCATCCCTGACCTCCTGATGTTTAGGATATTCAACCGCCAAAACAGCCGGTTCAGCCAGCCCCGCTCCCCGGTTCTGGAACGCCTCCTGGAAAATGAATACCTATTTACAGCCTGCGAAACAGTGGTTGCGGCGCACCCCGCATAAACTTTTCGTGATGAGGGCGGTGCAAACGCTGCGTGGCGCGGGGAAGCCGTGTATACTGTGCAGGAAATCGACTCCGCAATTAATCAATTCAAGAACATCATGGCCCAAGGTACGCTCTATATTGTTTCTGCTCCTAGCGGCGCAGGAAAATCCAGCCTTATTCAGGCACTGTTAAAAACGCAGCCGCTGTACGATACGCAAGTGTCTGTTTCGCACACCACTCGCGGCATGCGCCCCGGTGAAGCGCACGGTGAGCATTACTTCTTTGTGCAAAAGCATGAGTTTGAAAAAATGATTGCGGAAGATGCTTTCCTTGAACACGCGAAAGTTTTCGATAACTACTACGGCACGTCGCGCAAGGCGATCGAACAGGTGCTGGCAACCGGCGTCGATGTTTTCCTTGATATAGACTGGCAGGGCGCACAGCAAATTCGCGCTAAAATGCCCGACGCGCGCAGTATATTTGTCCTGCCTCCTTCTAAAGAAGAGCTGGATCGTCGCCTGCGCGGCCGCGGTCAGGACAGCGAAGAGGTGATTGCCCGTCGTATGGCGCAAGCCGTGGCCGAAATGAGCCACTATGGCGAATACGATTATTTAATTGTGAATGATGATTTTGATCTGGCGTTATCCGATCTGAAGACCATTATTCGTGCAGAACGTCTGCGCATGGCCCGCCAGAAAGCGCGCCATGATGCTTTAATCAGCAAACTGTTGGCAGTCTGAACCCAGTTTCAGTATGATGCCGAGTCATTTCTTCATCTGTGGAGTAGCACACCTATGGCACGCGTAACCGTTCAGGACGCAGTAGAAAAAGTTGGTAATCGTTTTGACCTGGTGTTGGTCGCTGCACGTCGTGCACGTCAGATGCAGGTAGGCGGCAAAGATCCGCTGGTTCCGGAAGAGAACGATAAACCGACCGTTATCGCATTGCGCGAAATCGAAGAAGGTCTGGTCACCAATCAGATTTTAGATGTGCGTGATCGTCAGGAGCAGCAAGAGCAGGAAGCCGCTGAGTTACAGGCCGTTACCGCTATCGCTGAAGGTCGTCGTTAACCGCGAACTGCAGGTCAACCTTGTATCTGTTTGAAAGTCTCAATCAACTGATTGAACAATACTTGCCTGAGGACCAGATCAAGCGCCTCAAGCAAGCCTATCTCGTATCACGTGATGCCCACGAGGGACAGACACGCTCCAGCGGTGAGCCTTACATTACCCATCCTGTTGCGGTGGCGTGCATTCTGGCGGAAATGAAGCTCGACCATGAAACCCTCATGGCCGCGCTTTTGCACGACGTTATTGAAGATACGCCAGCGACCTATCAGGACATGGAACAACTGTTTGGCAAAAGCGTAGCTGAACTGGTTGAAGGCGTTTCGAAGCTGGATAAGCTGAAATTCCGTGATAAAAAAGAGGCGCAGGCAGAAAACTTCCGCAAGATGATTATGGCGATGGTGCAGGACATCCGCGTTATTCTCATCAAGCTGGCTGACCGCACCCACAACATGCGTACGCTCGGGTCCTTACGCCCTGATAAACGTCGTCGCATCGCGCTGGAAACGCTGGAAATATACAGCCCACTGGCGCACCGCCTGGGTATTCATCACCTTAAAACGGAACTGGAAGAGCTGGGTTTTGAAGCGCTCTATCCGAACCGTTTTCGGGTAATTAAAGAGGTCGTGAAAGCGGCCCGCGGCAACCGTAAAGAGATGATTCAAAAAATCCTCTCCGAAATCGACGGCCGTTTGCAGGAAGCCGGTATTCCCTGCCGGGTAAGTGGTCGCGAAAAGCACCTTTACTCGATTTACCGCAAAATGACGCTGAAAGAGCAGCGTTTTCACTCGATCATGGATATCTATGCCTTTCGCGTCATCGTGAAAGATCTGGATACCTGTTATCGCGTACTGGGCCAGATGCACAGCTTATATAAGCCGCGTCCGGGCCGGGTCAAAGATTACATTGCTATCCCCAAGGCTAACGGCTATCAATCGCTGCATACCTCTATGATCGGGCCGCATGGCGTGCCGGTTGAGGTGCAAATCCGTACCGAAGATATGGATCAGATGGCCGAAATGGGGGTGGCGGCACACTGGGCCTATAAACAGGCCGGTGAAAGCGGCACAACCGCACAGGTGCGTGCGCAACGCTGGCTGCAAAGCCTGCTGGAGCTGCAGCAAAGTGCCGGTAGCTCATTTGAATTCATCGAAAGCGTCAAATCCGATCTCTTCCCGGATGAAATCTATGTCTTTACACCGGAAGGCCGCATCGTCGAGCTGCCTACCGGGGCAACGCCTGTCGATTTTGCCTACGCGGTCCATACCGATATCGGTCATGCCTGCGTTGGCGCGCGCGTTGATCGCCAGCCTTATCCGCTGTCACAGCCGCTTACCAGCGGCCAGACCATCGAGATCATCACAGCGCCTGGTGCGCGTCCTAACGCAGCCTGGCTCAACTTTGTCGTCAGTTCCAAAGCCCGCGCGAAGATTCGTCAGTTGCTGAAAAACCTGAAGCGCGAAGACTCGGTAAATCTGGGGCGTCGCCTGCTCAGCCATGCGTTGGGTGGCAGTCGTAAACTGGCGGAGGTGCCAGCCGAAAACATCAAGCAGGAGCTTGATCGGATGAAGCTGACCTCACTGGACGATCTGTTAGCCGAAATCGGCCTGGGTAATGCCATGAGCGTGGTCGTCGCCAAGAACCTGTTGCAGACCGACACCAGCGCGCTCAACAACAAAAAACAAGGCAAGCTGCCGATTAAAGGGGCAGACGGCGTCCTCATTACCTTTGCAAAATGCTGCCGCCCCATTCCAGGCGATCCTATCGTTGCCCACGTCAGCCCGGGCAAGGGCCTGGTCGTTCACCATGAGTCCTGTCGCAATATTCGTGGCTACCAAAAAGAGCCCGAAAAATTCATGCCTGTGGAGTGGGATAAAGTTACAGAGCAGGAGTTTGTCGCAGAGATAAAGGTGGATATGTTTAACCACCAGGGCGCACTGGCCAACCTGACGGCCGCCATCAATACGGCGGGCTCCAATATTCAGAGCCTGAATACGGAAGAACGCGATGGCCGTGTTTACAGTGCTTTTATTCGTCTGACCGCACGCGATCGCGTCCACCTGGCCAATATCATGCGTAAAATCCGTGTGATGCCGGATGTGATTAAAGTTCACCGCAACCGTAACTAGTGCATGAATCCTCAACGTTTTGCCCGAATTCAGGAAATGCTGGCCTTGCGCCAGCACGACCTTACCGTCTGCATGGAGCAGGTACATAAGCCGCACAATGTTTCTGCTGTCATTCGCACCGCGGATGCTGTCGGTATCCATGAAGTCCATGCCGTATGGCCAGGCCAACGCATGCGAACGCAGGCCTCAGCCTCGGCTGGCAGCAACAGTTGGGTAAACGTAGTAACGCACCGCTCAATCAGCGACGCGATTAGCCACCTCAAAACGCAAGACATGCAGATACTGGCGACGAACCTGTCGGCGGATGCTGTGGATTTTCGTGAGATTGACTACACCAAACCTACCTGCATTTTGATGGGTCAGGAAAAAACGGGCATTACCGATGAAGCCCTGGCGCTGGCCGACCACCATATCATTATCCCGATGGTGGGTATGGTCCAGTCGCTTAACGTTTCCGTTGCCTCTGCCCTGATTCTGTATGAAGCCCAGCGCCAGCGGCAGAATGCTGGCATGTACCGTCGTCAGTCCAGCCTCCTGGCAGAGAAAGAGCAACAGCGTCTGCTGTTTGAGGGCGGCTATCCCGTTCTGGCGCGCGTGGCAAAACATAAGCGGATGCCTTATCCCCATATTAACGCGCAGGGTGACATTGAAGCCGATGAGAGTTGGTGGGCCGCCATGCAGTCAACGGGCAGACGTCAGAAATGAAAGGCCGTCTGCTGGATGCCATCCCGCTCAGTACCCTGACCGGCGTCGGCGCCAGTCAGGCAGCAAAGCTGGCTAAAATCGGCCTGCACACCATTCAGGATTTACTGCTTCACCTTCCTCTGCGTTATGAAGATCGTACGCAGTTATATGCCATTAACGACCTGTTGCCTGGCATTTGGGCGACAGTGGAAGGCGAAGTCCTGCATACCGATATCACTTTTGGCCGTCGGCGCATGATGGTCTGTCAGATCGGGGATGGCAGTGGCGTTTTAACGCTGCGCTTTTTCAACTTCAATGCCGGCATGAAAAACAGCCTCGCGCCGGGCCGACGTGTCACCGCTTACGGCGAAATCAAACGCGGTCAGCGCGGCGCAGAAATCATCCATCCGGAATACCGCGTACAGGGCGAGCACAGCCATGTCACGCTGGAAGAAACGCTGACACCCGTCTATTCCACGACCGAGGGCATTCGTCAGGCAACCCTGCGCAGCCTGACCGATCAGGCTTTAACCCTGCTGGATAGCTGTGCCATCACAGAACTTTTGCCGCAGGCGTTAAGCGGCGGGCTGTTAAGCCTGCCTGAAGCCCTTCGCACGCTGCACCGCCCGCCGCCGGACCTCAAACTCAGCGAACTCGAGAGTGGGCAGCATCCCGCACAGCGCAGGCTGATTCTGGAAGAACTGCTGGCGCATAACCTCAGTATGCTGGCCGTCAGGGCCGGCGCACAGCGCCATTACGCCCTGCCGATGCCTGCCCGGCATACATTGAGTGACCGGTTACTGGCCGCCCTGCCGTTTTCCCCCACGGCAGCCCAAAAACGCGTTGTCGCAGAGATCGAAAAAGACTTAGCGAATGACTTCCCCATGCTGCGCCTGGTACAGGGAGACGTCGGTTCAGGTAAAACCCTGGTTGCCGCGCTCGCCGCGCTGAACGTTATCGCCCACGGTAAGCAGGTGGCCCTGATGGCACCTACAGAGTTACTGGCTGAACAACACGCCAATAATTTTCGCCAGTGGCTGGCACCGCTTGGCCTTGAGGTCGGCTGGCTGGCGGGCAAACAAAAGGGCAAAGCGCGACAGGCCCAGCAAGAGGCGATTGCCAGCGGGCAGGTTGCGATGGTGGTCGGCACGCATGCCCTGTTCCAGGAGCAGGTGAAGTTTAACGGGCTGGCGCTGGTCATCATTGATGAGCAACACCGCTTTGGCGTACATCAGCGACTGGCGTTATGGGAAAAAGGAGAAGAGCAGGGTTTTCATCCCCACCAGCTCATCATGACAGCGACGCCGATCCCGCGCACGCTGGCCATGACCGCCTACGCCGATCTTGATACCTCAACCATTGATGAGCTGCCGCCAGGCAGAACACCAGTGACCACCGTAGCGATCCCTGACAGTCGTCGTAATGAGATCATTGAGCGTGTGCAAAAGGCCTGTCACGAGGGCCGTCAGGCTTACTGGGTCTGTACGTTAATTGAAGAGTCAGACCTGCTGGAAGCTCAGGCTGCGGAAGCCACATGGGAAGAACTCAAAGTGGCGCTGCCTGATTTGCAGGTCGGGCTGGTTCATGGCCGTATGAAGCCAGCGGAGAAGCTGGCGGTCATGCAGGCTTTCAAAGCCAACGAAATCCAGCTGTTAGTTGCTACAACCGTCATCGAAGTCGGTGTGGACGTGCCGAACGCCAGCCTGATGATTATTGAAAATCCGGAACGACTTGGCCTGGCGCAACTGCACCAGCTACGTGGTCGCGTAGGACGCGGCGCGGTCGCCTCTCATTGTGTTCTGCTGTACAAAGCGCCGCTGAGCAAGATGGCCCAGAAGCGTTTGCAGGTGTTGCGTGACAGCAATGACGGTTTCGTGATTGCTCAGCATGATTTAGAGATTCGCGGTCCGGGGGAGCTACTGGGAACGCGCCAGACCGGTAATGCGGAGTTTAAAGTTGCCGATCTGCTGCGCGATCAGGCCATGATCCCTGAAGTCCAGCGCGTCGCTCGTCATATTCACGAACATTATCCTGAGCAGGCGCAGGCGCTGATTGAGCGTTGGCTGCCCGAAACCGGCCGCTACAGCAACGCCTGACCTTTTTTTGCAACCGTGAGCAAACGTTTGCTTTTGATCCGGGGACGATTACAATCGCCTCACTTTTTTTGGGAACCATGACGATGTCGACCACACAGCAACCAGCCCCCACCACCGCCAGTAAAAGTGAACTGATCTATCGCCTGGAAGATCGTCCACCGCTAACACAAACCTTGTTTGCAGCCGGACAACATCTTCTGGCGATGTTTGTTGCGGTGATCACGCCCGCGCTGCTCATCTGCCAGGCGCTCGGTTTACCGGCGCAGGATACACAGCACATTATCAGCATGTCCCTGTTCGCGTCCGGTGTGGCATCGGTACTGCAAATCAAAACCTGGGGACCGATCGGTTCAGGGTTACTCTCCATTCAGGGCACCAGCTTTAACTTTGTCACACCGCTGATTATGGGGGGAATGGCGCTGAAAAATGGCGGCGCGGACGTACCCACAATGATGGCGGCGCTGTTTGGTACATTGATGGTAGCCTCCTGTACGGAAATGGTGCTGTCGCGCGTGCTGCATCTGGCACGCCGCATCATCACGCCGTTAGTCTCAGGTATTGTGGTGATGATTATCGGCTTATCCCTGATTCAGGTCGGCCTTACCTCTATCGGCGGCGGGTTTGCTGCGATGAACGATCACAGCTTCGGCGCGCCGAAAAATCTGCTGTTAGCCGGTGCCGTGCTGGTGGTGATTATCCTGCTGAATCGCCAGAAAAACCCCTATCTGCGCGTTGCGTCGCTGGTGATTGCGATGGCGGTAGGCTACCTGCTGGCCTGGGCAATGGGCATGCTACCCACCATCAGCACGCCTGCCGGACAGCCGATCGTGGCGTTCCCCACTCCGCTCTATTACGGCCTGGGATTTGACTGGAATCTGCTGATCCCGCTGATGCTGGTCTTTATGGTGACCTCGCTGGAAACCATTGGGGACATCACCGCCACTTCGGATGTCTCTGAACAGCCGGTCAGCGGCCCGTTATACATGAAGCGCCTGAAAGGCGGTGTGCTGGCAAACGGCCTGAACTCTTTTGTATCTGCCCTGTTTAATACCTTTCCTAACTCCTGCTTTGGTCAGAATAATGGCGTGATTCAGCTGACTGGCGTTGCCAGCCGCTACGTGGGATTTGTTGTCGCGCTGATGCTGATCCTGCTGGGACTGTTCCCGGCAGTGAGCGGACTGGTACAGCACATTCCTGAGCCCGTGCTGGGCGGCGCTACGATTGTGATGTTTGGCACAATCGCCGCATCCGGTGTCCGTATCGTTTCCCGGGAGCCGCTGAATCGCCGGGCTATCATGATTATCGCGCTGTCGCTGGCAGCAGGACTCGGTGTTTCCCAGCAGCCCCTGATTCTGCAATTTGCACCCGACTGGCTGAAAACGTTACTCTCTTCCGGTATCGCTGCGGGTGGGATTACCGCGATTGTGCTGAATCTTATCTTCCCACCCGAAAAGTAACGTTCAAGGCAGGCGGCAACCCGCCTGCTATTTCGGCTGATTTACATCCAGGCGGTTGAGCTATAACGATAATTCAGGCATAACAACCTTTCAGCGGACTGAACCCGGGAAGGATACGATGAAATTTATAGGAAAGTTTTTCCTCACCTTATTGTTACTGCTGCTGTTTGCGCTGATCGTCGTCTATGTTCTGCTGCAAACTCAGTGGGGCGCGGGCTGGTTTAGCCGTTGGGTGAGTGATAAAACAGAATGGCATCTGTCGCTGAGCAAAATTGAGCACAATTTTTCTTCACCTACGCACATTATTCTGGATGACTTCAGCTTTGGTCATGACGGCCAGCCTGCCGTACTGGTGGCCAAACGCGTCGACCTTGGCATCGCCCTGTTACAGTTCAGCGATCCGTTTCATTTTGCCAGCATAGAATTACGCGACGGCGAGGTAAACCTTGCTAACCTGGCGAACAAAAGCGCACTGCCCATGCAGGCAAACCGCCTGCAGTTAAACAACATGCGCATCGACAGCCCTGCCTCAGCGCTACCGCTGGCGGCACAGCAGGTGAATGGCGGCATTGTGCCCTGGCATCCGCAGGCCGGTGATTTGCTGGGTCGTGATGCGCAGTTCCAGATGAGCGCGGCCAGGATGACGCTCAACAGCGTTGACGGTGAAAACGTGCTGATTCAGGGTAATGTGTCCCAGGGCCGCATGGTATTTAGCAACATTGGGGCGGACTTAGTACGCGGTTCAATGACCGGTAACGGTGAGCGCGACGCGCAGGGTAACTGGAAGATTAATCAACTGCGTCTGAACGATATCCGTCTGCAAACGGCGCATACGCTTGTCGATTTCCTGAAACCGTTTGAAGAAGTACCCTCAGTTACGCTCAACCGGGTTGATATTACCGATGCCCGGCTCCAGGGCCCTGACTGGGCGGTGACCGATCTCGATCTGACGCTGAAAAATCTGAGCTGGAAGGGCCGGGACTGGCAGAGCCAGGACGGATCGCTGGCCATGAATGCCGGTAACTTTATTAACGGGCGCTTCGAACTTAACGATCCCATCATCAACATGGATTTCTCGCCTCAGGGGATTGCCCTGACGCAGTTCAGCTCGCGCTGGGCCAATGGCGTTATCCGGGCTGACGGCAACTGGTCACGTCAGGATAAACGGTTAACGCTGAATAATCTGGCGGTGGCCGGGCTGGAATATACCTTGCCTCAGAACTGGCGGGCGTTATGGCAGGATGCCCTGCCTGACTGGCTGGATGCCGTAACCGTGACGCGCTTTACCTCGAACCGCAATTTACTGATCGATATTAATCCGGCCTTCCCTTTCCAGCTCACTTCACTGGATGGCAGCGGCGAAAATCTGCAGCTGGCCCGTCAGCATCAATGGGGAATCTGGTCAGGTAAGCTGAGTCTGAACGCGGCGGAGTCGACCTTCAATCGTACGGATTTACGTCATCCTTCTGTCGCACTGGAGGCTGACGAACAACAAATTAAGGTAACAGAGCTCAGTGCGTTTAGTGGTAAAGGGTTGCTGGAAGGCACGGCGACCATAGGGCAGCAGGCTGATCGACCTGTCAACCTGAACCTGACGGGACGCGGCGTGCCCGTTAATGTTCTGCAAAACTGGGGCTGGCCGGCGCTTCCCTTGCAGGGCGACAGCAATTTGCAGCTGCGCCTGAACGCCTCACTGAAAGCGAATCAGCCGCTGGCCCCGTCGGTTAACGCGACACTGTCCGTAACCACAGACAGCCAGCAGCTACAGCAGAGCATGCAGGCCGGACAGGTCCGCTAACGCACACAGGGCCGCAATAGCGGCCCTGTGATTTAATTGATACGCGCGCCGGAGCCGCCCTCTTCCAGTGGTCCGTCGGGATCCACCGGCAACACGATGTAAACCGCTTCAAATACCGCGCCACACTCATCATCGCCAAACAGCTGCACTTCAAGCTGAACACGGGCTTTGCGTCCGCGCGCCAGTCGATCAAGATCGCCACTCAGTGAGCCAAGATCGGCAATAGCACCGGGTTTACCGGTAATCGGACGACTGTAGCGTATGTGCGCGTCGGCCAGAATAATGGTGCCGCCCAGATGGCGCTCCCGCAGTAACAGCCAGATCAGCCCCCAGCCGGTGAGCGTAGCCAGTGAAAACAGGCTTCCGGCAAACAACGTATGGTGCGGATTTTGGTTGCCGGTTTCCGGCATGGTGGTAATAAACTTCTGCCCGGTATATTGCAGGATGCGCACGCCCATTTTTTCACTCAGAGGAATGTGCTCATACCAGGCCTGTTGTAACTGCCCGCACCAGTCCGCACGGTGCAGAATATCGTCCAGTGTGACAACCGGCTTGATCATCAGAAAGTGGCGCACCGGCGTCGTCTGCGGTGCGGTAATCTCGCCCTGATTCAGGTAGCCAAGTTTAGCGAAGAACGCCACCGCATCTTCTCGTGCGCTACAGGTCACGCGCTTCACACCTTCCTGACGCGCAACGGACTCCAGCGTCATCGCCACCAGCGTGCCGAGGCCTTTGCCCTGTACGGTGGGATGAACGGCCAAAAAACGGATAGCCGCTTCGTTATCAGCATTGATATAGAGCCGTCCTACCGCAACCGGATTGCCCTGTTCATCCACCACCATTTGATGATGCGCTAATGCATCCCAGGCATCGCGTTCAGAACCCTGAGGCTGATGCAGCGGCTTTCGTAACATTTCCCAGCGGAACTGATAATACATATCCAGCTCTTCCGCCGTTTGTGGCACACGAAGATGATACATAAAATGGTTCTCTCGTTCTGAGGCGGGGTTGCCGAGGCTAAGCCGTGCGAAATGAGGCGTCATACCTGTAACCAGAACGTCACCGGACCGTCGTTGACCAGAGCAACCTGCATATCGGCAGCAAAACGGCCATTGGCGGTCGTGACATCATGACGGCGACAACACGCGCTGAAATACTCATATAACCGCTCCGCTTCCTGCGGCGCGGCGCCACCGGAAAAAGAGGGCCGCATGCCCTTTTGCGTATCGGCAGCCAGGGTGAACTGTGATACCACCAGCACGCTTCCGCCAGCCTGTTTGACGTTCAGGTTCATTTTGCCCTGTTCATCGCTAAAAATACGGTAGCCCAGTACGCGCTCCGCCAGTCGTTCAGCGCGCTTTTCGTCATCACCTTTTTCAACGCCTAACAGAATTAATAATCCCTGCCCGATCTCACCCACGACCGCATGCTCAATGCTGACGCTGGCACGCTGAACGCGTTGAATTAAAGCAATCATCCGTCCTCTCGTTCTTTTTCTCTTTCCTGCCGTTTGAACTGGCGATAGTCATCTAAGGTAACCGTAATTTCGGCACCGAGCAAAACGATGCACCAGGTCCAGTACACCCACAGGAAAAGAATGGGGATCACCGCCAGCACGCCATAGATTAACTGATACGTCGGGAACATCGTAACATACAGCGCAAACCCCTTTTTCCCCAGTTCAAACAGTAACCCGGCGACCAGCGCCCCCGTCAGCGCATCGCGAGAAGGCACCCGCTGCGTCGGGACAATACTGTACAGCAACCAAAATGACAGCCACGACAGAAGCAAGGGAAAGAAACGCAGCGTCTGATCGACCAGGCTGGTCACCCCCGTCACGTTTATCCATTTCAGCGACAGCAGGTAAGAGCTGATGGCTAAACTGGCACCAGCCAGCAACGGCCCAAGCGTCAATATCATCCAGTAGACGGCAAAGGAATAGACCAGCGGGCGCTTTTTATGACTGCGCCAGATAGCATTCAGAGCCGAATCGACAGAATGCATCAACAGCAGCGCCGTGACAATCAGCCCCACGGCGCCCACGGCGGTCATGCGGTGCACGTTAGCCACAAACTGCTCAAGGTAACGCTGCAACGTGTTCCCCGCAGCAGGCATAAAGTTGGCAAAAATAAAGTTTTTAAGCTGGACGCTGATATCAGAAAACACAGGAAACGCGGCAAACAGCGCAAAAACTACGGCGATCAGCGGCACCAGCGCCAGTAGCGACACAAAGGCCAGGTTGCCCGCCTGTGTCGTCATGGCATCATTATCAATGCGCTTCCAGAGCAGCTTAAGCCACAGCCAGAAGGCATGAAACCTGGGGCGAAAACGATGTAACTTCATGGCTTAAGGCTGACCCGCGAACCAGTCGGGCACGGTTTTACTGTCGGTCACCAGCACGCTGGTAATGCCTAATGCGCGCGCACCTTCAATATTGGCGGCATTGTCGTCGAAGAAGACGGCCTGATCGGCACTGAATCCTTCCGCATCCAGTACGTGCTGATAAATGCGGGCTTCAGGTTTACGCATGCCCAGTTCCTGGGACAGATAAATCTTGTCAGCCGCCTGCTGCACATCAGGATACTGGGTCGGCCAGAAGGTGCAATGCAGTGCATTGGTATTCGACAATATCACCACCCGATGTCCCGCCTGGCGTAGCTGATTCATCAGCGCCAGCGTATCCGGACGCACCCCCACAAAGATAGCCTGCCAGCCCGCAGCAAACTGTTCATAGCTCAGCGCAATCTCCAGTTTTTCACATAAGGCTTCTGCAAAGGCTTCATCGCTGATTTCACCGCGCTCATGCTGCTCAAAAGCCGCATCCATTTGAAAATGACTTTGAAGCGATGCCAGCGGTACGCGGCTGAGGTCACTCCAGACGCCCAACACGCGGTTAAAGTCGATATCGATAATCACATTGCCCAAATCAAAGATATACAGCATGGTGCCTCCTTTGGTTCCCTGGATCATTCACTCTAGCGGTAAAAGTGCGGCCTGAACAGGCGGCCCGGACGAGAAAATTACACACTTTAAATTAAGGTACGACAGGACAAAGTGGGAAGGGGACAAAGAAGAAGTTACAGGCTGGTTTAGACTGGATTTAACTGAACTGGTAAAAACCCCGGACAAAAAAAGCCCCGTTAAAACGGGGCGTTATTATTACGCGATTAGGCGTCTTTACCGCCGCGTGAAGCACGCTTACGGTCGTTCTCAGTCAGGTGACGTTTACGGATACGCACTGACAGAGGCGTAACTTCGACCAGTTCGTCATCATCAATGAACTCGATTGCCTGTTCCAGCGTCATTTTCTGCGGTGGAACCAGTGTGGTGGCTTCGTCAGTACCGGAAGCACGCATGTTAGTCAGTTTCTTACCGGTCAGGCAGTTCACGGTCAGGTCGTTAGAACGGCTGTGAATACCGATGATCTGGCCTTCATAAACTTCCGCGCCATGGCCCAGGAACAGCTTACCGCGATCCTGCAGACCGAACAGGGCGAACGCTACCGCTTTACCCTGGCCGTTAGAGATCAGAACGCCGTTCTGACGCTGACCCACTTCGCCCGGACGAATATCGTCGTAGTGGCTGAAGGTGGAGTACAGCAGACCCGTACCTGATGTCATGGTCATAAATTCGTTACGGAAACCGATCAGACCACGGCTTGGGATGACGTAGTCAAGACGTACGCGGCCTTTGCCATCTGGATCCATATTTTTCAGGTCGCCTTTACGCTCGCCCATGGCCTGCATAACGGAACCCTGATGCGTTTCTTCGATATCCAGCGTCACGTTCTCGAATGGCTCTTGTTTACGGCCTTCGAATTCGCGGAAGATAACTTTCGGACGGGATACCGCCAGTTCGAAACCTTCACGACGCATGTTCTCGATCAGTACAGACAGATGCAGCTCACCACGGCCCGATACGCGGAACGCGTCAGCATCTTCGGTCTCTTCCACACGCAGTGCCACGTTGTGAACCAGTTCTTTGTTCAGACGCTCAAGGATCTGACGTGAGGTCACGTACTTACCTTCTTTACCGCAGAACGGTGAGGTGTTGACGTTGAAGAACATGGTTACCGTTGGCTCATCCACGCTCAGGGCTGGCAGCGCCTGCACATTCTGCGGATCGCAAATGGTGTCAGAAATGTTCAGTTCACCCAGACCGGTGATCGCAATGATGTCGCCCGCTTCTGCCAGGTCGCTGTCAATACGCTCCAGCCCCAGGTGAGTCAGCACTTTACCCACTTTACCGTTACGGGTTTTGCCTTCGCTGTCTACGATGGTGACTTGCTGGTTAGGCTTCACTTTACCGCGCTTGATGCGGCCGATACCGATCACGCCCAGATAGTTGTTGTAGTCCAGCTGAGAGATTTGCATCTGCAGCGGCGCTTCGACTTCAACCTGTGGAGGTGAAACGTGGTCAACGATTGCCTGATACAGCGGGGTCATATCGTCAGCCATGTCGGTGTGATCCAGACCGGCAATACCATTCAGCGCAGAGGCGAAAATGATAGGGAAATCGAGCTGCTCGTCCGTTGCATCCAGGTTAACGAACAGGTCAAACACCTGATCAACAACCCAGTCAGGACGTGCGCCAGGGCGGTCAACTTTGTTGATAACCACAATCGGCTTCAAACCATGCGCGAACGCTTTTTTGGTAACGAAGCGGGTTTGCGGCATAGGGCCATCCATCGCATCTACAACCAACAGTACCGAATCCACCATAGACATTACGCGTTCAACTTCACCACCGAAGTCGGCGTGTCCTGGGGTATCAACGATGTTGATACGGTAGTCGTTCCATTTAATGGCGGTATTTTTTGCGAGGATGGTAATCCCACGCTCTTTCTCCAAATCATTGGAGTCCATCACGCGCTCGGTGGCTTCAGTACGGGCATCAAAAGTACCAGACTGTTGCAGCAGTTTATCAACCAGGGTGGTCTTTCCATGGTCAACGTGCGCGATGATGGCGATGTTACGCAAATTTTCGATCACAGCTTTTTTGCCTCAGGCATTAGAAATAACGCGGTATTGTACACGGATTAAGCGGGAGACTGAACACGATCACACTTTTCACTGAAAGTTTATTGCATTGTCGCAAAATCGCACTAATAGCCGTGCAAAAATTGCACTGCAATGATGTTTTGCACCACAATGGTGCTCATTTTCAACGCCAATGCACATAAAAAGTGCAGTGCAACTATCATGGTGCACGTCTTTTATGACAAAAAGGTGCATGACAGCGCGATTTTGTGCAAAGAAATAAAGTTGGCACAGAATTCGCTTTGTATTATCCAGATGAAAACGACGTAAGACAACGGTTGCAGAGCTGGTCGGGATCAGACTGAGGTATGGCTGACACATGTCGCACATTTCCTCACCCGGTTCTCACCATGTAGACAATGACCATTTCCAGGAGAGTTGAGTATGTCCGCTGAACACGTTCTCTCGATGATGAACGAGCACGAAGTTAAGTTTGTTGACCTGCGTTTTACCGATACCAAAGGTAAAGAACAGCACGTTACTATTCCGGCTCACCAGGTTAACGCTGACTTCTTCGAAGAAGGCAAAATGTTCGATGGCTCTTCCATCGGCGGCTGGAAAGGCATTAACGAATCAGACATGGTACTGATGCCGGATGCAACCACGGCAGTTATGGATCCGTTCTTTGAAGATTCAACACTGATCATTCGCTGTGACATCCTTGAGCCTGGCACCATGCAAGGCTATGACCGCGATCCACGCTCTATCGCAAAGCGCGCTGAAGACTATCTGCGTTCTTCAGGCATCGCTGATACCGTTCTGTTTGGACCCGAGCCAGAATTCTTCCTGTTCGACGATATCCGTTTTGGTTCGTCAACCTCTGGTTCACACGTCGCTATCGATGATATCGAAGCGGCCTGGAACACCGGCAAAGAATACGAAGGCGGTAACAAAGGTCACCGTCCAGGTCTGAAAGGCGGCTACTTCCCGGTTCCACCGGTCGATTCATCACAGGACATCCGTTCTGCTATGTGTCTGACAATGGAGCAAATGGGTCTGGTTGTTGAAGCTCATCACCACGAAGTTGCGACAGCGGGTCAGAACGAAGTGGCAACCCGCTTCAATACCATGACCAAAAAAGCTGACGAAATTCAGATCTACAAATATGTTGTGCACAACGTGGCGCATGCTTACGGCAAAACGGCAACCTTTATGCCGAAGCCAATGTTTGGTGACAACGGTTCAGGTATGCACTGCCACATGTCTCTGTCTAAAGGCGGACAAAACCTGTTCTCTGGTGACAAATACGGCGGCCTGTCTGAAACCGCGCTGTTCTACATCGGCGGTATCATCAAGCACGCAAAAGCAATCAACGCCCTGGCCAACCCAACCACCAACTCTTACAAGCGTCTGGTTCCGGGTTATGAAGCACCGGTTATGCTGGCTTACTCTGCCCGTAACCGTTCTGCATCAATCCGTATCCCGGTTGTTGCCAGCCCGAAAGCACGTCGTATTGAAGCGCGCTTCCCGGACCCAGCGGCTAACCCGTACCTGGCGTTTACTGCACTGCTGATGGCTGGCCTGGATGGCATCATCAACAAAATCCATCCTGGTGATGCGATGGATAAAAACCTGTATGACCTGCCACCGGAAGAAGAAGCTGAGATTCCAAAAGTTGCAGGTTCACTGGAAGAAGCGCTGAATGCACTGAACGAAGACCGCGAGTTCCTGACCCGTGGCGGCGTCTTCACTGACGACGCGATCGATGCTTACATCGAGCTGCGTAAATCAGAGAACGACCGTGTGCGCATGACGCCACATCCGGTTGAGTTCGAACTGTACTACAGCGTCTAATTTCAGAGTCAGCAAAATGGGTGCCGCATTGAAAGATTGCAATTGCGGCACGCTTAACCTGAAACGTTTTTTTGTTGCCGTGGAAACTTTAGCCCATCTTCGGATGGGCTTTTTTCTCCGCGAATTCATCGTTCATTCGCTTTAATTCCGGCTTAAAGACTACAATGCACTAAATTAGTGCAGAGGAACGCTGTATGGCAACTGCCTCCCTGCCCGACGCCGGGCAGATTCTCAATACCTTAATCAACAGTATTTTGTTGGTGGATACCGATTTGGCGATCCATTATGCCAACCCGGCGGCACAGCAATTACTGGCGCAAAGCTCACGTAAATTGTTCGGCACGCCGTTACCTGAATTAACCGGCTACTTTTCGCTGAATGTCGAGGTCATGCGCGAGAGTCTTGAGGCGGGCCAGGGCTTTACTGACAGCGAAGTTACTCTGGTCGTGGATGGCCGGGCGCACATTATGTCGCTCACGGCACAGCGCCTGCCTGATGGGTTGATTCTGCTGGAAATGGCACCGATGGATAATCAGCGTCGCCTGAGTCAGGAACAGCTGCAGCATGCTCAGCAGGTGGCCGCACGCGATCTGGTCCGCGGGCTGGCCCATGAGATTAAAAATCCGCTAGGTGGATTGCGCGGCGCGGCGCAGCTTTTGTCACGCGCCCTGCCGGACCCTGCCCTGAATGAATATACCAAAGTCATTATTGAACAGGCAGATCGCCTGCGAAATCTGGTCGATCGCTTACTGGGGCCGCAACAGCCCGGTATGCATATTACCCAGAGTATTCATCAGGTAGCGGAACGTGTCGTTAACCTGGTTTCGATGGAGTTGCCAGAAAATGTATCGCTGGTTCGCGATTACGATCCCAGCCTGCCGGAATTACCGCACGATCCCGATCAGATTGAGCAGGTATTGCTGAACGTCGTGCGCAATGCGCTGCAGGCGTTAGGCGAAGACGGCGGCACAATCGTGATTCGAACCCGTACAGCCTTCCAGTTAACACTGCATGGCACACGTTATCGTCTGGTTGCCCGCATTGATATCGAAGATGACGGCCCCGGTATTCCAGCCCAGCTACAGGATACGCTGTTCTATCCAATGGTAAGCGGACGGGAAGGCGGTACCGGCTTAGGCCTTTCTATTGCCCGTAGCCTGATTGATCAGCATTCGGGAAAAATTGAGTTCAACAGTTGGCCGGGTCATACCGAGTTTTCGGTTTACCTGCCTATTCGCCAGTGAGGTTTCTATGCAACGAGGGATAGTCTGGATCGTCGATGACGATAGCTCCATCCGCTGGGTGCTTGAACGCGCGCTCACTGGAGCCGGTTTAAGCTGTGCCACTTTTGACAGCGCGAACGACGTGCTCAATGCACTCGCAACAAAAACCCCGGACGTTTTATTGTCTGATATCCGTATGCCGGGTATGGACGGGCTGGCTCTGCTAAAACAAATCAAACAGCGCCATCCCATGCTTCCGGTTATCATCATGACAGCGCATTCCGACCTGGATGCCGCGGTAAGCGCCTATCAGCAAGGCGCGTTCGATTACCTGCCCAAACCGTTCGATATCGACGAAGCGGTCGCGCTGGTTGAACGTGCCATCAGTCACTATCAGGAGCAACAGCAGCCACGTAATCAACCGGTAAGCGGCCCCACCACCGATATTATCGGTGAAGCGCCCGCCATGCAGGACGTGTTCCGTATTATCGGCCGTCTCTCCCGTTCGTCGATTAGCGTGCTGATCAACGGGGAATCGGGTACAGGTAAAGAGTTGGTAGCGCACGCACTGCACCGCCACAGTCCTCGCAGTAAAGCGCCGTTTATTGCCCTCAACATGGCGGCGATCCCTAAGGATTTAATTGAGTCGGAACTGTTTGGCCATGAAAAAGGGGCCTTTACCGGTGCGAATCAGATTCGTCAGGGACGTTTTGAACAGGCCGACGGCGGGACGCTGTTTTTAGATGAAATTGGTGATATGCCGCTGGATGTTCAGACGCGCCTGCTGCGCGTACTGGCAGACGGGCAGTTTTACCGCGTCGGTGGCTATGCACCGGTCAAAGTGGACGTGCGCATCATTGCCGCTACGCACCAGAACCTTGAACTGCGGGTACAGGAAGGCAAGTTCCGTGAAGACTTGTTTCACCGCCTGAATGTCATCCGCGTGCATTTGCCGCCGCTGCGTGAGCGTCGTGAAGATATCCCCCGTCTGGCCCGTTATTTCCTGCAGGTGGCCGCACGCGAGCTTGGTGTGGAAGCCAAGATCCTGCATGCGGAGACCGAGACCGCGCTGACCCGTTTGCACTGGTCGGGTAACGTGCGTCAGCTGGAGAATACCTGCCGTTGGTTAACGGTGATGGCCGCCGGTCAGGAAGTGCTGATTCAGGATTTACCACCGGAGCTATTCGAATCCAGTACGCCGGAAAGCCCCACGCAGTCGCTTCCCGACAGCTGGGCAACCCTGCTGGCACAATGGGCCGATCGTGCCTTGCGTTCCGGTCATCAAAACCTGCTGTCAGAAGCACAGCCGGAAATGGAACGCACGCTTCTGACGACTGCACTGCGCCACACGCAGGGTCACAAACAGGAAGCCGCGCGTTTGCTGGGTTGGGGAAGGAATACGCTGACGCGTAAGCTGAAAGAGCTGGGCATGGAATAAGCGATTCCGCCGGAACAGCCTGTGCTGTTCCGGCGGTTAAATCACACGCGAATAGGGCTGTGTTTGCGTCTTTTGTCGCAGATAAGCATCAAAACACATACAAATATGGCGAATCAGCAGTCGTCCTGTTCCTGTCACTTTCAGGCCTGTCGCGTTTTGCACCACCAGCCCATCCGCAATCAGCGGTTTTAACCGCGCCAGCTCTTCGGCAAAATAGCTGTCGAAGGTGATATTCCACTGCGTTTCTGTCGCGCTGAAATCGAGCGCAAAGTTGCAGATAAGCGTTTTGATCACATCGCGGCGCAGGCAATCGTCCTGACTGAGCGTGAATCCCCGCCACAAGGCATGGCCCTGTTTTTCAACCTGGCTGTACCAGTCATTCAGGCTTTTCTGGTTTTGCGCGTAGCGGTCGCCGATCATGCTAATGGCGGAGACGCCCAGACCGAGTAAATCGCAGTCGCCCTGGGTGGTATAACCCTGAAAATTGCGGTGCAGGTTCCCCTCGCGCTGAGCCACCGCCAGCTCGTCCTGCGGTTTAGCAAAGTGGTCCATACCGATGAACTGGTAGCCATGCCGGGTCAGCGTTGTAATGCTCTGCTGCAGGATGGCCAGCTTCTGTTGCGCCGAGGGCAGTTCATTTTCTTTAATTTTTCGCTGTGCGGCAAAGAGTGACGGAAGATGCGCATAGTTAAAAACGCTCAGCCGATCGGGATCCAGCGCGATAACCCGCTGCAGTGTAAAAGCAAAGCTTTCCGGCGTTTGCAGCGGCAGACCGTAAATCAGGTCGATGCTGGTTGAACGAAACCCCTGCTCACGTGCCCGTGCCATCAGGGCAAAAATCACGTCCTCATCCTGCACCCGATTAACTCGTTCCTGCACCGCCTTGTTAAAGTCCTGTACGCCCATGCTCAGGCGATTAAAACCGCACGTCCGGAGATGATCGATCATCTCCAGTTCAATTTCACGCGGATCGACCTCGATCGACATCTCCGCGTCATCCTCGAAGGTGAAATGCTGTTTCAGCAGCGCCACCAGCCGGCTAACCTGCTGCTTATTCAAAAATGTTGGCGTGCCGCCGCCCCAGTGCAGTTGAGTGACGCGACGATCACGAAACAGTGGCGCGCGGGCGACAATCTCCCGTTCCAGCGCGTTCAGATAGCGGTCGGCTTTATGTAAGTGACGCGTGACAACCTTATTGCAGCCACAGAAATAGCACAGGCGATGACAGAACGGGATATGAACATAGAGCGACAGCGCGCGTTGCGGATAACGTTCAGTGGCACGGTGAAAATCAGCGTCTGTAAAGGTCTCGCTGAACGCTAGCGCGGTGGGATAAGAGGTATAGCGCGGACCCGCCGCATTGTATTTTTCAATTAATGCCTGGTCCCAGTCGATTTGTGTCGCTGACATGCTGACTCCTTCCGTTTACCTCGCTGTGGGAAAGGCCGCGATGCAGAAGGAAAGAGAGGAGTGCGGGAGGAAACCCGCCGTAAACGCTGCTTCAGACGCGACAGTCGTTGTAGTTTAAACAATAACCACAGGAGATAACATGTCATCAAAAGCACGAAAATTGATCCAGGCCAAAACATTGTCGTTTACCTGTTAATCCAGGCATGCGCATTTACGCATGCCGATCAAAGACGGCTTAATTCCCTTTAAGCAGGCGGTACATATCTTCTTCCGCCTCCGGATCGTCTTCCTCGTCCATCGCGATGCCGAGCTGTTCCATCAGTTCATCAATGCGATCCAGCGTGACATCAAGCCAGCCCTGATCCTCAGATGACAGCGTTTCGCCTTTCTCAAGGCGGTCCAGTAGCGCATCAAGACGCTCGCTGTTCTCTAACTGCGCCAGCTCTTCTTCCGGTGTCAGCACCACTTTCTGCTTCGCCGGTTTTGCCGTCACTTTTTTGGTTTTTGCGGGTGCAGCGTTGTCGTCAACGATTAACGACACCGGCTTTTTACTGCCGATACGCGGATCTTTTGCCGGGGCCGCTTGCTTACCGTTGCTGCTCTGCGCTTGCGGGTTAGCACGGCTGCCTGACGCATGGCCACGATGCTTTTTATCGCGTTTACGATCGCGCGCTTCGTTATTGATCTCTTCACGCGATTTACGTTTTGCTTTGGCGACAGGCTTGCCCTTCGCCGCGCTTGCAGGTTGCTTCATAATCTTGGGTTCCGGTGTTTTTTATTCAGTATAGAATTGCGGCGAAATCTAGCAGAAACCAGACAAAGAAAAAAGGCGACAGCTCAAGCTGTCGCCTTATTTCATACCTTCGGCAGAAGGAATCATGTTTCAAATCCGTTTCGGCTCACAACATCCCGGTTAATCCTGCGCCTGCTCAACTCCGGAGCTCATCCTTTTCCTTTTCTGGTCCGCAATCCCTGACCATTTCCTTTCCTGTCGCTCTTCGTTATCCCAACGTTCCTGAGCGCATCATCCTGATGAATGCTGTCCTGCACTGCTGAATAATGTAGACCAATTGGTAAAAGGCTCAAGTAATACTTGTATGGTGTTTGAGCGAAAAACCTGTACTTTAGTATAATGCACTGAATTTTAATCATTTATTTTTTTAATTTTTTAATTAAAAAGCGACATAACTTGCAAGATTTATGGCAAATGTCTTACAGCGAGCCCTGAACAATGGTATTGAGCACTTTCCCGCCATAATGCGTATAATCAGCGCCATTGCCCTAATGCGTTTCTGGAGTACTACCTTGTCTGAACTGAATTACCATGTCACCCGCTTCATCCTTAGCGCGCCTGATATCCGCCATTTACCTTCTGATACCGGCATTGAAGTGGCGTTCGCTGGCCGTTCTAATGCGGGGAAATCCAGCGCTTTAAACACGTTAACCAACCAAAAAAGCCTGGCGCGTACCAGTAAAACGCCCGGTCGTACGCAGTTGATTAACCTGTTTGAGGTGGCCGAAGGTAAGCGCCTCGTCGATCTACCCGGTTATGGCTATGCCGAAGTACCGGAAGAGATGAAACTCAAGTGGCAGCGGGCACTGGGAGAATATCTGCAAAAACGCCAGGCATTAAAAGGCCTGGTGGTACTGATGGATATTCGTCACCCTCTTAAAGATTTGGATCAGCAAATGATTCAGTGGGCCGTTGACAGCGGTATTCCTGTTTTGCTGCTGCTGACGAAAGCCGACAAGCTCGCATCTGGCGCACGTAAGGCCCAGCTTAATATGGTGAAGGAAGCCTCGCTGGCTTTCATGGGAGATGTGCAGGTGGAGGTGTTCTCATCGCTGAAAAAGATTGGCGTTGATAAAGTGCGCCACAAGCTGAATAGCTGGTTTAGTGAACTGGAACCCGCAGTGGACGATCAGGACAGTGACGCGTAAGGCCGGGCAAAAAGCCCAATAAAAAACGCCCCAGTCACAGAATGACTGGGGCGGCTAAATTCAGCCAAATCCGATTACGTGAAGTAAAAGGTCTGAAAGATAGAACATCTTACCTCTGTACCCTACGCCTCGAACTTTACCTGATTTTTTGTGAGCAACAAAGGTTTTTTTGTTACTCCCATTCATTTTCCGCCACTTTTTTTACTATGCTCGTCACAAAAATGAAGATGACATGTAGTTAAATTATCAAAAAAATGGTGGAGGCAGAGTCAGTCATTCCTTCATGATGCTGAGAAAACCTGAATGGTTGAACGGGCCACGTTTCTCACCGGGCGCTAACGCATCACGTCAGCGCCGGTTGCTTACTTAGTGTGCCTGCTCCCAGTTATCCCCTACCCCAACTTCAACCAGTAAGGGCACATCCAGCGCCATACTGCCTTCCATTAGCGTACGAATCTGCTTACTGGCCGCTTCAACGGCCTCCTCTTTGATTTCGAACACCAGTTCATCGTGCACCTGCATAATCATCTTCACTGCGTCGCTTCGCTGTTCCTGTAACCAGTTATCAACCGCGATCATCGCGCGTTTAATGATATCGGCCGCCGTTCCTTGCATGGGGGCATTGATTGCGGCGCGTTCTGCCGCTTTACGTCGTATCGCATTGCTGGACTTGATGTCAGGCAACCACAGGCGACGCCCGTCCAGCGTTTCGACATAACCGTTACTCGCGGCGAGCTGACGCGTATTTTCCATGTAGCGCAGGACGCCTGGATAGCGCTCGAAGTACAGATCCATATATTTCTTCGCCTCACCTGCACCGATATTCAGCTGGCGGGATAAGCCAAATGCACTCATACCGTAGATGAGACCAAAATTGATGGCCTTCGCGCTGCGACGTTGTTCACCCGTCACCTTACTGAGCGGTACGCCAAACACTTCCGCTGCGGTAGCCCGGTGGATATCTTCTCCCTGCGAGAACGCGTCCAGCAGGCCTTTATCCTGCGACAGATGGGCCATGATACGCAGTTCAATCTGCGAGTAGTCCGCCGCGACGATGCGGTTGCCCTTGCCTGCTACGAAAGCCTGGCGAATGCGCCGTCCTTCGTCATTCCGCACCGGGATGTTTTGCAGATTAGGATCGGTAGACGATAAACGTCCGGTCGCGGTGACGGCCTGATGGTAAGACGTATGCACGCGACCGGTTACAGGATTGATCATCAACGGCAGCTTATCGGTGTACGTGGACTTCAGTTTTGACAGCCCACGGTGCTCCAGAATGACTTTCGGTAATGGATAGTCCAGCGCCAGCTCTGCCAGCACTTCTTCGCTGGTCGACGGCGCACCACCCGGCGTTTTCTTGGTGGGCTTGATGCCCTGCTTTTCAAACAGGATGACCTGCAGCTGCTTCGTGGAAGAGAGATTAAACGGCTCGCCCGCCAGTTCATGCGCTTCACGTTCCAGTTCAGCCAGGCGCGCTGTCAGCTCTTTTGAGTGCTGCGCTAAGATGGCCTGATCGATCAACACACCATTACGCTCAATGCGCGAAATGACCCTGAGCAACGGCATCTCGATCTGTTCGAACACCTTTTTCGGGCCGGCTTCTTTCTCAAGCTCAGGCCACATCTTCAGGTGCAACTGCAACGTGACGTCAGCATCTTCTGCCGCATAATGCGCAGCCTGCTCAAGGGCAATCTGATTAAACGTAAGCTGATTTTTACCCTTACCGGCGATCTCTTCGAAGGTGACCGTTTTATGATTCAACCAGCGTGCCGACAGGCTGTCCATATCATGTTTGCCCACCACGCTGTTCAGGATGTACGACTCAAGCATGGTGTCATATTTAATGCCTGCTAACTCAATATCGTAGTTCTTAAGGACACCGCGATCGTACTTGAGGTTTTGCCCCACTTTGCTGACATCAGGATCTTCCAGCAGCGGTTTGAGCTGTGCGAGCACCGCATCGCGATCAAGCTGCTCGGGCGCATCAAGATAATCATGCGCGACAGGAAGATAAGCCGCTTCGCCTGGCGCGATGGCGAAACTGAGACCCACAATGTTGGCTGTTAACGTGTCCAGCGCATCGGTTTCAAGGTCAAACGCGAAAACGTCGCTTTTTTTCAGCTTCTCAACCCAGTTGTCCAGCGTTTGCTGATCCAGGATGGTGACATAACCCTCGGCAGACAAGACGCTTGTGGCTTCCGCCTTTACAGGCTCATCGACAAGAACCTGTTGGGCCTGTCGGTTGCTTTTCTTACCCTGCAGCCATTTTCCCTCTTGCAGGTCGGTCAACCAGCGCCTGAACTCGTAACGGCTAAACAGCGCCTGCAAGGCCTGAATATCCGGTTCACCGACGGTGAGCGCCTCACAAGGCTGATCCAGCGCTACATCCGTTTTAATGGTCGCAAGTTGATAGGAGAGAAACGCCACCTCGCGGTTTTGTTCCAGCTTTGTGGCCATAGTTTTGGCACCACGGAATGAAAGATCGGCAACTTTATCGAGATTATCGTAGATCGACTGCATCCCTCCCAGTCCCTGTAGCAGGGCCTGAGCCGTTTTTTCACCCACGCCTGGTACGCCTGGAATGTTATCTGAGCTGTCGCCCATCATCGCCAGAAAATCGATGATCAAGGTGGGTGGCACACCATACTTTTGCTCAACTTCTTCCGGCCCAAGAATGGTGTTAGTCATCGTATTGATTAACGTTATCGCTGGCGTCACCAGCTGCGCCATATCTTTGTCGCCCGTACTGATAAGGACAGAGTAACCCTTTTTTTCGGCTTCTAGCGCCAGCGTACCAATCACATCATCCGCTTCGACACCGCTGACGGCCAGCAGAGGCAATCCCATCGCACGCACCATTTCGTGTAACGGCTCAATCTGTGACCGCAGATCGTCGGGCATGGGCGGGCGATGAGATTTGTAATGTTCAAACAGCTCATCCCTGAAGGTTTTGCCTTTAGCATCAAACACCACAGCAACATGTGTAGGGCTGTATTGAACCAACAGGCTTTTAAGCATGTTCAGCACGCCATACATAGCACCGGTAGGCTCTCCTGCACTGTTCGTCAGCGGCGGGAAAGCGTGGTACGCGCGATAAAGATAGGATGAGCCATCAACCAAAATCAGGGGGTTTTCTGCTATTTGCGCCATATGTCTGTGTATTCTTCGTTGCCATGGATTGGTCTATAAGGATGCCACACCTTGGCGAAAAGGGTTAATCAAGACAAACGGGAAGTTGTTTTTTTGGTGCTGCAGCCTTTTGGATCGTAACGATCTTCCTGTGGATAACTTTGTGCGTAAAAATCATATCAATCATTTATTTATATCATAGCGATCCCAGCCAGCAATTATACTTGTTTAAAATTAGTAACTTAAAACAAAACCGTGATGTGATCGTGATTTTTGACGGCATGTCTGCTTGTGTGGATAGAAAAACTGTGCTTCTCCAGTCCAGCAGAGATAAGGTGAGTGATGGCAAAAGAAAACGCCAGCGAATGCTGGCGTTTTGCGGAAGATGATAGCAAAAAACGCTTATTTCTTTTCGACCAGGAATTTAACAACGTTGGCATAATCCGCCACGAAGTTTTCCATTGAGCTCGTATCCAGTCCACCATTATTAACCATGTATTTGCCGTTAATAAAGATAGCGGGAACACCGCGCAGATCCACATCAGCGGCCGCTTTTTGCTGCTGGGCAACCAGCGCTTTTACTGCAAAGCTGTTCCAGGCCGAATCATATTGCTCAGAGGTAATGCCTGCGGCTTTGATGAAAACGTCTTTCAGACTGGCGGGATCGGTAATGGTCTGGGTTTTCTGAATACCGTCGAAAATAGGTGCCGTGACTTTATCTTCAACCCCCAGCGCCATGGCCACAGCCCATGCGTGCGTGACAACCGGCCCCAGCTCGCCGCCCAGGAAATCAACATGGTATTTAACCATTTTGGTATCCGCTGGCAGGTTCTTTTTCACCGCATCACTGACATGATAGATTTCTTCAAACTGGTAGCAGTGAGGACAGAAAAAAGAGAAAAACTCCATGACCTGCGGTTCACCGGCAACCGGCTTAGGCAGGCTGACATATTGTTTACCTTCAGAGAATTGTGCAGCAGATGCGCTGAAGGCCAGCACCAAACCCATCAGTGCAAAAAATATTTTCTTCATTGGGGAAAACTCTCCTGACTTGTCATTAAAATTGCGGGGTCAGCTGCAACGGGGGTTCCCGCAACACCTTTTCCTGCTCGATAAACTGCAAAATTTGCCTGCGCCAAAAATCCTCATCGGTCATCCAGGGAAACGCGCGCGGAAAGGCGGGGTCCTGCCAGCGGCGAACAACCCAGGCCAGATAATAAATCATGCGCATCGCACGTAAAGGTTCAATCAGTGACAATTCGTTAATATCGAAATCACTGAATTCACTATAGGCTTCCAGCAGAATATCCCACTGGATCCGCTGCTCCTGCTTATCGCCGCTGATCAACATCCACAGATCCTGAACGGCCGGGCCATTGCGGGCATCGTCGAGATCGACAAACAGGGGGCCGTCCCGCCACAGGATATTGCCTGGGTGGCAATCACCATGTAATCGTAACGGCTGCCAGTTGTCGTGCCAGCATTGACGGAGTGTCATACCCAGCTTATCAACGGCCTCTGACAGTGCACTGCGCAGCGACGCGGGCACAAGTTCAGCGTTTGCCAGCACATCCCGGGGCTGATCCAGATATTCATCAAGCCCCATTGAGGGGCGGTGCCGGAACAGATTTTTTCGGCCAGTTTGATGCATGCGGCCCAAGAAGCGCCCAACCCATTCCATCTGATCGTCGTTATCGGTTTCATATTGTCGGCCCCCGAGGCTGGGGAAAACCGCAAAGTAAAAACCCGCATGCTGTTGCAACGTATTACCCTTAAGAACCAGGGGCGCAGCAATGGGCACTTCATCGCCGAGTAAATCGTGAGAGAACTGATGCTCCTCAGTAATCTGCTCAGCTGACCAACGCTGTGGTCGGTAAAACTTGGCCACATAGCGCTGCCTGTTATCATCGCTAAACTGATAAACGCGGTTTTCGTAGCTGTTCAGGGCCGTAAGACCGGAGTCTACCCGAATACCTGTTTCCCAAAGCGCATCAAGCAGGACATCTGGATTGAGCGTTTGAAAATTAAAGGCGGCATCACTCATGGTTATCCCTGTGCTTATCTTTACTGTGAACGGCTAAGGATAACACTACTCATCATTTTTAATGACTCCACGTGCACGTAGCAGCGCCGTTTTAAAATCAACTTCATAATCTTTTTTCAGTCCGGGAATCTGATCATGGCTGGCAGAATCACGCATTTTTAGATGATAAATCAATATGTCATCGCTTAATTCACTTAATGGGCCAACGAAACCGGACGCCTGAGCCAGTTTTTGTAAAAATGCCAGCAGGTTAAGATCAGGTTCTTTTTCCCAGGCAGGTTGCAGGAGTTCGAGCAGTTCACTCAGCCGATGCGTTTTCATGATAATTCCTTTATGCAGGTGGTCCGCTGCCGCAATGTGAGTATCGTCCAGATTTGAGTCAGGAGACGAAAATGACAGCCATTACCGGGGTAATCCTTGCAGGTGGACAAGGTCGCCGTATGGGAGGACAGGATAAAGGGTTAATAATGCTGCAAGGTAAACCACTTTATCAGCATGTTCTTCAGCGGTTAAAGCCGCAGGTAGACATTGTGTTAATAAGCGCCAACCGTAACATTGATCGTTATCAGATAAGTGGTTGTCAGGTCGTGGCTGACACCATGCAGGACTATCCCGGACCACTGGCAGGTATGCTGAGCGGTTTGCGAAACAGTCCTACTGAGTGGGTTGCGTTTTGCGCGTGCGATACACCTGATATTCCCGGCGATTTTGTTGCGCGTCTTTGGCAGCAGCGTAACAGCGCACCTGTTGTCTGGGTGCAGTCATCCGAACGTGATCATCCGACTCTGGCGCTGATGAATCGGGCGCTGATCGGCGATCTTGAAGCGGGCCTGTTACGTGGTGAACGCAGGCTTATGCAATTTATGCGTGAACAGGGTGGGCATCCCGTACTGTTCAGTGATGCGGAATCAGCTTTCCGCAATATTAATACGCCTGACGATCTGGTTAATCGGGAGAAATCATCATGCCCGTCCCGTTATTAGCGATTGTCGCCTGGAGCGGAACCGGTAAAACCACGCTGCTTGAGCAGGTTATACCGCTGTTGAAAGCGCAGGGAATACGAGCAGGACTGATCAAACATACGCATCATCAGATGGATGTTGATACGCCAGGTAAGGACAGCTATCGGCTGCGAAAAGCCGGTGCCGATCAGGTTATTGTCGCCAGCGATCGGCGCTGGGCGATGATGTGTGAAACGCCAGAGCAGCCCGTTAGTCTGAGGACGTTAGCCTCACGAATGGATAGTACGCAACTGGATTTGGTGCTAGTAGAAGGCTTCAAAGATGAGCCCGTGCCCAAAATGGTGCTTTGGCGATCGGGTGTTAAAGGGGAGTTGGTCGATCTGCTGGATGAGCATGTCGTGGCGGTTGTCACTGACGACCTTTCGCGGAAGCCGGATGTGCCCACTGTGGATATCAACCAGCCCGGAGAGGTTGCTGCGTTTATCATGACATGGCTGGAAAAGGCCAGTTAAGGGAACGAGATACAGGGCGCGTTATCTCTGACAGGTATCGGCTGAGACGTCGTATGGGGTTGTACGAGGGCGGCGTCGGAAGATAAACGTCATGACGGTCCCGCATACATGCAGAGGCAAGGTAAACGGTCAGGGCAGGACCAGGGAGGAGACCGGCAGGCAGCAACAGAGCTCTGCCCTGAAGCCCGCAGAGGTCCGGCAGGCCCCGCTCTCTCCGGACGGCGGACGTAAAAAAGCCCCGTACTTCCGTACGGGGCTTTTTTACTTTATTGATGCCTGGCAGTTCCCTACTCTCGCATGGGGAGACCCCACACTACCATCGGCGCTACGGCGTTTCACTTCTGAGTTCGGCATGGGGTCAGGTGGGACCACCGCGCTAAAGCCGCCAGGCAGATTCTGTCTGCCGCACCGCCCCCTCGGGCCGCACGGCGTTATCCGGTAAACAAGGCTGAAAATTCTTCTGTCTCTCAACCCAAAACGCCTCTGGCGTTGTAAGGTTAAGCCTCACGGGTCATTAGTACCGGTAAGCTCAACGCATCGCTGCGCTTACACACCCGGCCTATCAACGTCGTCGTCTTCAACGTCCCTTCAGGAGACTTAAAGTCTCAGGGAGAACTCATCTCGGGGCAAGTTTCGTGCTTAGATGCTTTCAGCACTTATCTTTTCCGCACTTAGCTACCGGGCAGTGCCACTGGCGTGACAACCCGGACACCAGCGGTGCGTTCACTCCGGTCCTCTCGTACTAGGAGCAACCCCCCTCAATTCTCCAGCGCCCACGGCAGATAGGGACCGAACTGTCTCACGACGTTCTAAACCCAGCTCGCGTACCACTTTAAACGGCGAACAGCCGTACCCTTGGGACCTACTTCAGCCCCAGGATGTGATGAGCCGACATCGAGGTGCCAAACACCGCCGTCGATATGAACTCTTGGGCGGTATCAGCCTGTTATCCCCGGAGTACCTTTTATCCGTTGAGCGATGGCCCTTCCATTCAGAACCACCGGATCACTATGACCTGCTTTCGCACCTGCTCGAGCCGTCACTCTCGCAGTCAAGCTGGCTTATGCCATTGCACTAACCTCCTGATGTCCGACCAGGATTAGCCAACCTTCGTGCTCCTCCGTTACGCTTTGGGAGGAGACCGCCCCAGTCAAACTACCCACCAGACACTGTCCGCAGCCCGGATCACGGGCCCACGTTAGAACACCAAACATTAAAGGGTGGTATTTCAAGGACGGCTCCACGCAGACTGGCGTCCACGCTTCAAAGCCTCCCACCTATCCTACACATCAAGGCTCAGTGTTCAGTGTCAAGCTGTAGTAAAGGTTCACGGGGTCTTTCCGTCTTGCCGCGGGTACACTGCATCTTCACAGCGATTTCAATTTCACTGAGTCTCGGGTGGAGACAGCCTGGCCATCATTACGCCATTCGTGCAGGTCGGAACTTACCCGACAAGGAATTTCGCTACCTTAGGACCGTTATAGTTACGGCCGCCGTTTACCGGGGCTTCGATCAAGAGCTTCTCCTTACGGATAACCCCATCAATTAACCTTCCGGCACCGGGCAGGCGTCACACCGTATACGTCCACTTTCGTGTTTGCACAGTGCTGTGTTTTTAATAAACAGTTGCAGCCAGCTGGTATCTTCGACTGGCCTCGGCTCCGGGAGCAAGTCCCCTCACCTACGCGCCAGCGTGCCTTCTCCCGAAGTTACGGCACCATTTTGCCTAGTTCCTTCACCCGAGTTCTCTCAAGCGCCTGGGTATTCTCTACCTGACCACCTGTGTCGGTTTGGGGTACGATTTCGTGTTACCTGATGCTTAGAGGCTTTTCCTGGAAGCAGGGCATTTATCACTTCAGCACCGTAGTGCCTCGTCGTCACGCCTCAGTGTAAAGTGCACCGGATTTGCCTGGCGCACACACCTACACGCTTAAACCGGGACAACCGTCGCCCGGCCGATATAGCCTTCTCCGTCCCCCCTTCGCAGTAACACCAAGTACAGGAATATTAACCTGTTTCCCATCGACTACGCCTTTCGGCCTCGCCTTAGGGGTCGACTCACCCTGCTCCGATTAACGTTGAACAGGAACCCTTGGTCTTCCGGCGACAAGGTTTTTCACCTTGTTTATCGTTACTTATGTCAGCATTCGCACTTCTGATACCTCCAGCATGCCTCACAGCACACCTTCAGCGGCTTACAGAACGCTCCCCTACCCAGCAACGCTTGCGCGTCGCTGCCGCAGCTTCGGTGCATGGTTTAGCCCCGTTACATCTTCCGCGCAGGCCGACTCGACCAGTGAGCTATTACGCTTTCTTTAAATGATGGCTGCTTCTAAGCCAACATCCTGGCTGTCTGTGCCTTCCCACATCGTTTCCCACTTAACCATGACTTTGGGACCTTAGCTGGCGGTCTGGGTTGTTTCCCTCTTCACGACGGACGTTAGCACCCGCCGTGTGTCTCCCGTGATAACATTCTCCGGTATTCGCAGTTTGCATCGGGTTGGTAAGCCGGGATGGCCCCCTAGCCGAAACAGTGCTCTACCCCCGGAGATGAGTTCACGAGGCGCTACCTAAATAGCTTTCGGGGAGAACCAGCTATCTCCCGGTTTGATTGGCCTTTCACCCCCAGCCACAGGTCATCCGCTAATTTTTCAACATTAGTCGGTTCGGTCCTCCAGTTAGTGTTACCCAACCTTCAACCTGCCCATGGCTAGATCACCGGGTTTCGGGTCTATACCCTGCAACTTAACGCCCAGTTAAGACTCGGTTTCCCTGCGGCTCCCCTATACGGTTAACCTTGCTACAGAATATAAGTCGCTGACCCATTATACAAAAGGTACGCAGTCACACCACGAAGGTGCTCCCACTGCTTGTACGTACACGGTTTCAGGTTCTGTTTCACTCCCCTCGCCGGGGTTCTTTTCGCCTTTCCCTCACGGTACTGGTTCACTATCGGTCAGTCAGGAGTATTTAGCCTTGGAGGATGGTCCCCCCATATTCAGACAGGATACCACGTGTCCCGCCTTACTCATCGAACTCACAGCCTGTGCACCTTTGTGTACGGGAGTATCACCCTGTACCCTGCGACTTTCCAGACGCTTCCACTGATGCACAAGCTGATGCAGGTTCTGGGCTCCTCCCCGTTCGCTCGCCGCTACTGGGGGAATCTCGGTTGATTTCTTTTCCTCGGGGTACTTAGATGTTTCAGTTCCCCCGGTTCGCCTCATGCCGCTATGTATTCACTGCATGATAGTGTGACGAATCACACTGGGTTTCCCCATTCGGGTATCGCCGGTTGTAGCGGTTCATATCACCTTACCGGCGCTTATCGCAGATTAGCACGCCCTTCATCGCCTCTGACTGCCAGGGCATCCACCGTGTACGCTTGGTCGCTTAACCTCACAACCCACAGGCGTTTATCTGTTTACCGTAACGGCTGCGCGTAAAGAATGCATCGTTGCGCGGTGCTCGCCATGCTCACGTACTTCAGTACGCTCCGCTGGCTGTGCGCCGACGCGCCTTGCTTTCTTTACTGCTCGCGCGCTACTGCATAACAGTTGCTTGTAAGCTGTAAGCTTTTGAGAGACCCGAACGCATCGTGCTGTGTTCCTTATTACGGAGGAACACGACGTGCGTCGTTTCAAATTTTCAGCTTGTTCCGGATTGTTAAAGAGCAAATATCTCAAACGTGACCCTGAGGCCAGTTTTGAGATACTTCGTGGAGACACCTTTCACCTGTCACCAAGCAAGTGGCGTCCCCTAGGGGATTCGAACCCCTGTTGCCGCCGTGAAAGGGCGGAGTCCTAACCGCTAGACGAAGGGGACACGTACGTGTGTCTCGGCTTCGCAGCCGTCTTGCTTCTTCAGCTTTCTATCAGACAATCTGTGTGAGCACTTCGCACGAAGGTATCTTCAGGTAAGGAGGTGATCCAACCGCAGGTTCCCCTACGGTTACCTTGTTACGACTTCACCCCAGTCATGAATCACAAAGTGGTAAGCGCCCTCCCGGAGGTTAAGCTACCTACTTCTTTTGCAACCCACTCCCATGGTGTGACGGGCGGTGTGTACAAGGCCCGGGAACGTATTCACCGTGGCATTCTGATCCACGATTACTAGCGATTCCGACTTCACGGAGTCGAGTTGCAGACTCCGATCCGGACTACGACGCACTTTATGAGGTCCGCTTGCTCTCGCGAGGTCGCTTCTCTTTGTATGCGCCATTGTAGCACGTGTGTAGCCCTACTCGTAAGGGCCATGATGACTTGACGTCATCCCCACCTTCCTCCGGTTTATCACCGGCAGTCTCCTTTGAGTTCCCGACCGAATCGCTGGCAACAAAGGATAAGGGTTGCGCTCGTTGCGGGACTTAACCCAACATTTCACAACACGAGCTGACGACAGCCATGCAGCACCTGTCTCAGCGTTCCCGAAGGCACCAATCCATCTCTGGAAAGTTCGCTGGATGTCAAGAGTAGGTAAGGTTCTTCGCGTTGCATCGAATTAAACCACATGCTCCACCGCTTGTGCGGGCCCCCGTCAATTCATTTGAGTTTTAACCTTGCGGCCGTACTCCCCAGGCGGTCGACTTAACGCGTTAGCTCCGGAAGCCACTCCTCAAGGGAACAACCTCCAAGTCGACATCGTTTACGGCGTGGACTACCAGGGTATCTAATCCTGTTTGCTCCCCACGCTTTCGCACCTGAGCGTCAGTCTTCGTCCAGGGGGCCGCCTTCGCCACCGGTATTCCTCCAGATCTCTACGCATTTCACCGCTACACCTGGAATTCTACCCCCCTCTACGAGACTCAAGCCTGCCAGTTTCAAATGCAGTTCCCAGGTTAAGCCCGGGGATTTCACATCTGACTTAACAGACCGCCTGCGTGCGCTTTACGCCCAGTAATTCCGATTAACGCTTGCACCCTCCGTATTACCGCGGCTGCTGGCACGGAGTTAGCCGGTGCTTCTTCTGCGGGTAACGTCAATTGCTGAGGTTATTAACCTCAGCACCTTCCTCCCCGCTGAAAGTACTTTACAACCCGAAGGCCTTCTTCATACACGCGGCATGGCTGCATCAGGCTTGCGCCCATTGTGCAATATTCCCCACTGCTGCCTCCCGTAGGAGTCTGGACCGTGTCTCAGTTCCAGTGTGGCTGGTCATCCTCTCAGACCAGCTAGGGATCGTCGCCTAGGTGGGCCGTTACCCCGCCTACAAGCTAATCCCATCTGGGCACATCCGATGGTGTGAGGCCCGAAGGTCCCCCACTTTGGTCTTGCGACGTTATGCGGTATTAGCTACCGTTTCCAGTAGTTATCCCCCTCCATCGGGCAGTTTCCCAGACATTACTCACCCGTCCGCCACTCGTCACCCGAGGAGCAAGCTCCTCTGTGCTACCGTCCGACTTGCATGTGTTAGGCCTGCCGCCAGCGTTCAATCTGAGCCATGATCAAACTCTTCAATTTAAAGTTTGATTTGCTGCAACCAGTGCAGCGATGCTCAAGGAAAACGTCGTAATGAATTTCACTACGTGTTCACTCTTAAGACTTGATATTTTTTGCGTCCGGAGACGCGGATATCAATCCTGCGAGTGCCCACACAGATTGTCTGATAAATTGTTAAAGAGCAGTGCAACCAGCGGGTTAACCGTCTGTTGCGAGGTGGCGTATATTACGCTTTCCTCCTTCAGAGTCAACTTCTTTTTCAGAAGTTTTTCTCCGGCGAAAACTCCGGGGAGTTCTCTGCTGAACACCGCGTTACGTAAGCCGTTGTGCCGTGTCAGTGGAGGCGCATTATAGGGCGTTCTTTCTGGGTGACAAGCATTAATTATAAAAAAATGACTGAGCGATTCATTTTTAAACGAACGGGGTAAAAAGCAACACATCCTGCGTAAATAACGCACGGAAATCACCACATATCGGTTGAAAGAGGCGTATTGTGCATTTCTGCCAATGCTATTCTTTTTTATATTCTTTGCCGAAGACATTACGAAGGACGCTCAATGATTAAATCCGCGCGCAGTATGGCCGGTCTGCCATGGATTGCCGCTATGGCCTTCTTTATGCAGTCACTGGATGCCACGATACTCAATACCGCGCTGCCCGCGATCGCTACCAGCCTTGAACGTTCCCCGCTAGCCATGCAGTCCGCCGTTATCAGCTACACCTTAACTGTTGCCATGCTTATTCCGGTTAGTGGATGGCTTGCAGACCGCTTTGGCACACGCAAGATCTTTATTATTGCCGTTTCGCTGTTTACGCTGGGTTCACTTGCCTGTGCCTTATCGCCCTCCTTATCAATACTGGTCACATCGCGCGTTATTCAGGGCGTGGGTGGCGCGATGATGATGCCCGTCGCGCGGCTGGCACTTCTGCGTGCCTATCCCCGTAGTGAACTCTTACCTATTCTCAACTTTGTCACCATGCCGGGATTAGTCGGACCGATACTAGGGCCGTTGCTGGGGGGAATCATGGTGACCTATGCCACCTGGCACTGGATCTTCCTGATAAACATTCCGATAGGTCTGCTCGGCATCGTCTATGCACGTAAATTCATGCCTGACTTCACGACACCAAAGCGCCGCTTCGACTTTCTGGGATTTTTATTGTTCGGCATTGGATTAGTGATGATCTCTACCGGCATAGAGCTGTTTGGTGAGCGTATTGTCTCACCCTGGCTTGCGGCAGGCGTTCTGACTGGCGGCGTTGTCTTGTTGCTCCTCTATATAGCCCATGCCCGGCGTCATCCCTCGCCGTTGATCAATCTGCCCATGTTTAAAACACGCACATTCTCGGTAGGCATCATTGGTAACATCGCTTCGCGGCTGGGCACTGGTTGCGTGCCGTTTTTGATGCCGCTGATGCTTCAGGTAGGATTTGGCTATTCTGCGATTCTGGCTGGCTGCATGATGGCCCCCACAGCCATTGGCTCCATTCTGGCTAAACAAAGCGTGACGCAATTACTGCGCTGGTTTGGCTATCGCCGCCTGTTAGTCAGTATTACGATGATCATTGGCGTGATGATCGCCAGCTTCTCGCTGCAGTCACCTTCTGAGGATATTGCGTTCTTATTAATTCCACTCTTTCTGTTAGGTATGGCGATGTCCACCCAGTTTACGGCAATGAACACCATTACCCTGGCTGATTTGGATGACGACAATGCCAGTGGCGGCAACAGTGTACTCGCGGTGACACAGCAGCTCGCGATCAGCTTTGGGGTGGCCGTGAGTGCAGCTGTCCTGCGCTTTTATCAGGAATTTGATAGCACGACAGTAGAACAGTTCCATTCTACCTTTCTGACGATGGGCATCGTCACCGTCCTGTCAGCGCTGACGTTTACGATGCTGCGCAATGGCGACGGACGCAACCTGATTAAAAATCGCGATAAAAAGAAGAAAGCTTAAACCGATCCCCGCGGAACCAGTTCCGGCGTCAGTACCAGCGTCTGCTGGCTGACGTCGGGATTACTCAGACGATAAATCAACGTATCAATAGCCAGTTCACCCAGCTCATCTTTCGGTTGATGAATGGTGCTCAGCGGCGGCGACATATAGCGCGCCAGTTCCACGTCATCATATCCCATCACCGCCATATCCTGCGGAATCTGCAAGCCGGCCTGATGTAGTGCATGGTAAACCCCAACCGCCATCGCGTCGTTGCTGGTAAAAACGGCATGCGGTGGGGTATCCAGCGCCAACAGTTCGAACATGGCGTTATAACCGCCCGCAAACTCAAAGTCACCGCTCACGACATAGTCTGGCGGGACCTCCAGACCGTTTTTCTGCATTGCCTGATGAAAACCTTCAAGGCGCATGCGCGCCGGGGTTTTATCAAGCGGCCCGGAAATACAGGCGATTCGCGAATATCCGCTGTCAATCAGATGCTGTGTCGCCAGTTCACCCCCCAACAGCGCGTTATCCTGAATGATATCGCCCCGCCCTTCGAAAGGCGCCCAGTCCATCATCACCATAGGAATAGAAGGATAACGATTCAGGATTTCCGCCGACGGTAAATGGCTTTCCGTGCACATAATCAGCAAACCATCGACCCGCTTTTGCAGCAAGGTTTCCAGGCTACGATTCATACGGTCTTCGTCCCCGGCGGTATTGCACAGAATCAGGCTGTATCCACGCTCATAACAGCTGTCTTCAACACCACGTACCACTTCGGCATAAAAGGGGTTACTGCTGGCGGTCAGTAGCATGCCGATCGTATGGGTTTGGTTAAGCTTGAGGCTACGAGCCAGTGCCGACGGCGCATAGTTCAGATCGCGAATCGCCTGTTCGATTTTTTCACGCACCCCATCGCTCACAAAACGATTCTTGTTGATGACGTGTGAAACCGTTGAGGTGGAGACGCCCGCCAGCCGGGCGACATCTTTCATCGTAGCCAAGCGCTTAACCCTGTTGCTGTAAAAAGTCGTCGATCTCGGCACGCCAGGGTACAGAGGGCTGTGCTCCCGAACGGGTTACCGCAATTGCCGCAGCAGCGTGCGCAAAGCGAACGGCATCCAGCATGGCCTTGCCTTCAAGACGTGCTGTGATAAACGCGCCGTTAAACGTATCACCCGCCGCAATCGTATCTACGGCTTTCACGTCAAAACCCGCAACACGTTGCCCCTGGCCCTTTTCACTCAGCCAGACGCCACGGCGTCCCAGGGTGATCAAGACAGTGGGGATGCCTTTATTATGTAACGCAGCCGCCGCACGCGCAGCGTCCTCATCATTTCTGACGGCGATTCCTGTCAGGATTTCAGCCTCAGTCTCGTTTGGCGTAATCACGTCAACCAGCGCTAACAGACTGTCCGGCAGAGCCGTTGCTGGCGCAGGATTCAAAATGACCTGCGTCTGATGCTGTCGGGCAAGGGTTGCCGCCGCTACCACGCTGTCCAGTGGCGATTCAAGCTGCATCAGTAATGCGTCAGCCCCGGCGATAACCTGCTGGTGACGCGCGACGTAGGCTGGCGTTAACGCGGCATTCGCACCGGAATAGATGCCTATATTATTTTCGCCTTCGCCATTGACGAAGATCATCGCAACGCCCGTCGATTCACCCTCAATGACCTCTACCGGCTGGGTATCAATCTTATCCTGCGCGAGTTGCTGACAGACACGTTCACCAATGTCATCGGCACCGACACAAGCAATAAAGGCAATATCAGCGCCCGCACGGCCGGCAGCAACAGCCTGATTGGCGCCTTTACCACCAAACGCAATCTGATATTTCTGCCCGATCACCGTTTCGCCGGGACGGGGAAAGTGTGCCAGGTTAAGGATATGGTCAGCATTGATGCTGCCGAGAACGGCCAGTTTTGCGTGTTTGCTCATTGGGAGAGTCCGAAATAAGTGCGCCACCGATGGGTGGCGCAGTGCCCTGCTTTTCTTTGATTTATTTAGTAACCAGTTTCAAATCAACTGGATAAACTGCCTGCACTTTTTCGCCTTTCAGCACTTTATCAGCAGTCTGAACGCCGATCATGCCAATTTTCTCTGGCATCTGAGCAACGGTCGCCGCCAGCTTACCGCCTTCAACGGCTTTCACACCATCTGGCGTGCCGTCAAAGCCCACCACCAGCACATCGGTCTTGCCAGCAGTCTGCAGTGCACGCAGGGCACCCAGTGCCATTTCGTCGTTCTGGGCAAATACCGCCTGCACATCTGGATGCGCCTGCAACAGGTTCTGCATCACGTTCAGGCCTTTAGTACGGTCAAAGTCAGCAGGCTGGCTGGCCAGAACCTTGAACTTGTGTGCATCAACGGCTTTCTGGAAGCCTTCGCCACGTTCACGGGCTGCTGAAGTTCCCGCGATCCCTTCTAATTCGATGATTTTCGCGCCATCACCCAGTTTACGGGCAATAAAGTCACCTGCCATTTTTCCGCCGAAGCGGTTATCAGATGCAACATGGCTTACCACGGTACCCTGAGCCGCCACGCGATCCAGCGTGATAACAGGGATTTTTGCCTGGTTAGCCAGCTTGATGGCATTGCCTACAGAGTCAGAATCGGTTGGGTTGATCAGCAGTGCTTTGGTGCCGCGAACCGTCAGATCCTGCACGTTAGCCAGTTCTTTCGCAGGGTTGTTCTGTGAATCCAGCACGACCAGGTTGTAACCCAGTTTGTCCGCTTCTTTTTGCGCGCCGTCTTTCAGGGACACAAAGAACGGGTTATTCAGCGTAGAGATAACAAGGGCAATGGTATCTTTCGCCATTGCGCTGGCGCTGAGGGTTGCGCCAAGAATGACAGCGAGTGCAGTTAACTTTTTCATCATTTTATCCTGTATAAGAGTCTGAGTTATTTGCTGCTTTTATTATCCACCAGCACCGCCAGCAGAATAACGACTGCTTTGACGATCATCTGGTAGTAGGAAGATACACCCATCAGATTTAATCCATTGTTTAAAAAGCCAAGGATTAATGCGCCAATTAAGGTGCCAACGACGCGGCCTTTACCGCCTGCCAGACTCGTTCCGCCCAGCACGACAGCCGCGATAGCGTCCAGTTCATAGCCTGTACCCGCTGTTGGCTGGGCAGAAGACAGACGCGCCACTTCAATCGATCCCGCCAGCGCGGCCAGCATGCCAGACAATGAGTAAACAATAACTTTCACACGGTTAACGTTGATGCCGGAGAGACGCGTGGCCGCCTCATTACCGCCCAACGCATAAATATAGCGACCCAGGCGCGTGTGATGCAGCATGTACCAGGCGGCGACAAACACCAGCGCCATCAGCCAGACCGGGGTTGGAATACCCAGCGGACGACCAATACCAATCCAGCCAAACAGATCGGCATTATCGTTGAAACCGGTATTGACCGGACTGCCGTTGGTATAAACCATGGTGACGCCGCGCAGCAGTAACATCATGACCAGCGTAGCGATAAACGCCTGCACCTTGCCCCGCGCCACGATGGTTCCCGTGACCGCACCTATCGCCGCGCCCAGCACCAGGGAGGCTGCAACGGCAACAAAGGCATTCACCTCCATGCCTACCAGCGAGGCGGCCACCGCGCCCGTCAGCGCCAGCAGCGAGCCGACGGAAAGATCGATGCCGGACGTTAAAATGACCAGGGTCATTCCCACAGCCATGATGGCATTGACCGATGTCTGCTGAAGAATGTTGAACAGGTTGGCCACAGTAAAGAAATTCGGGCTCTGGCTCGCCACCACAGCAATCAACACAATCAGCGCAATCAGCGATTTTTGCTCAAGTAGCCAGGCTTTGCTGAACCAGCGACGGTTAGATGGAACGGTTTGGGTGGTCATACAACTAAATCCTCACTGTGTTGCTTACCGACGGCTGCTGCCATCAGGCTTTCCTGGGTAGCTTCTTCACGGCTAAATTCGCCGCTTAAACGGCCTTCATGCATCACGACAATACGGTCACTCATGCCCAGCACCTCTGGCATTTCTGACGACACCAGGATGATGCTCAGCCCTTCAGCTTTGAACTGATTAATCAGCTGATAGATCTCTTTTTTGGCCCCGACGTCCACGCCGCGCGTCGGTTCGTCAAGAATCAACACGTTAGGGCGCGTCATCAATCCACGGGCTATCGCCACCTTCTGCTGATTCCCGCCCGATAACAGGCCAATCGGCTGCTCCATCGACGGCGTTTTCACGTTAAATAAGCGAATGAAATCTTTTACAGCGAGCTGCTCTTCCGCATGGCGCAGTCTGCCAGCCGGGTGACTGAAATAGCGTAAGGCGGTAAGCGACATGTTTTCTTTGACTGACATGCCTAACACCAGGCCATCGCGCTTGCGATCTTCGGAGATATAAACGATGCCGTTAGCCAGGCCATCCTGAGGAGAACGGATCACGACTTCACGTCCACTCAGCCAGACCTGCCCCCCGGTACGGGGCAAGGCACCATACAAAATTTTCATTAACTCTGTCCGGCCTGCGCCCATCAGGCCCGATACGCCGAGAATTTCGCCTTTACGTAAGGTAAAGCTGACGTCATCCACGCCAGGGCCGCTGAGGTTCTGAACCTTAAGACGAATTTCGCCGGGCGCCTCATCCAGATGGGGATACTGATCTTCTAATTTGCGTCCCACCATCATTTCGATCAGGCTCTCTTCGCTCATCTCGGCGACCGGACGCTCTGCAATAAATTGCCCGTCACGGAAGACCGTCACGTCATCACAAATCTCAAAAATTTCTTTCATGCGATGAGAGATATAAACGATGCCGCATCCTTGCGCCTTCAGTTCATTGATCACCCGGAACAAGGACAATGTTTCAGTATCCGTCAGCGCATCCGTGGGCTCATCCATAATGATGACTTTCGATTCAAAGCTCAGAACCTTGGCAATTTCGACCATTTGTTGATCGCCGATGGATAAATCGCCCACCAGCTTGTGACTGCTAAAACGCAGATTCAGGCGTTTCAGGAGCGCATCCGCCTCCGCATACATCCGCTTCCAGTTAATGCGACCAAAACCATTAATGAATTCACGCCCAAGAAAGATGTTTTCTGCCACAGTCAACTGCGGGATCAGGTTGAGCTCCTGATGGATAATGCCGATACCGGCTTCCTGCGAGGCTTTCGGTCCACTGAAGGTGGTTTCTTCGCCCAGCCACTGTAGTGATCCGGCGTCACGGGTATAAATCCCGGTCAGCACCTTCATCATGGTGGACTTGCCGGCGCCATTCTCACCGACTAATGCCATAACGCGTCCTGCCCAGACGGACAGCGACGCGCCATTTAATGCTTTCACGCCCGGAAACGCTTTTTCGATGCCTTTGAGCTGCAGTAACGGTTGCATAACGGCCTCAGAAGGTCACACCGGCACTCAGGATGACATTCGCATACGGAGAGCACTCTCCGCTGCGAATGACCGCCTGGCTACGTTGTGTTTGTTGTTTAAACTGTTCATGACTGATGTAGCGGATGGTAATGCGATTTCCCTGGTGCTGTTGCAATGCGTCGAGCACGGCGATCAGTTCGCTATGGAGCTGCGGATTGTGTTGCTTAATTTCTTCCGCGATAAAGGCGCTTTCCACCTGCATCTCATGCGTTACCGCTTCCACCACCTGCATGAAGCCTGGCGTACCCGGTATCAGTGCCAGATCGATACGCTGCGTTTCTGCCGGAATGGGCAACCCCGCATCAGCGATCGTCAACGTATCTGTATGGCCCAGGCGGGCGATAACGTAAGAGAGTTCAGCGTTTAACAGGCGACCTTTTTTCATTTTTCCACTCCAGAGCGAAACGTTTCGCTTTCTGGAGTGTATAAAAAGAAGGTTACAATTCAACCACTGGAGAAGAAATTTGTGATCGCTATCGAAACGTTTCGATATTGCCGGAGGGGATTTGAGTTAGGGACTGTTATGAAAGGAAAACCGGACCGTCAATACGGTCCGGTCACGGGTGATTAAGGAAGCTTCTTAACCTGTTTCACATCCAGTTCAATGCTGTTGAAGTCTTTATCCAGTTCACCTGTCAGCTCAACCCGATCTTTCGGCGAAACCGTGACGCCATTCCAGCGTTTATGGTCGATCTCGACCGTCATTGTGCCGCTTTCATCGCGGAACAAATAATCTTCGTTACCCGTTTGTTTTTCAAGCTGGCCCCTTACGGTAATCCAGCTGTCATCTTTCATCGCTTCAGCCTGCTTCACCGTCACGACGCTGGTGTGATCGGCGTGAAAACCACCCTGCTGCGTGTGTGCTGCCGGTGCAGGCGCATTCGGGTCAACAAAACCGCCTTGTTGTGCCGCCAGTACAGGCGCAGACGCTAACAGTGTTACAGCGATAAGTGCAGCATACTTTTTCATTTCGTCACCTCTTGTCTGTGAATCCGTTCTTTCAGTGAAAGCAGTAAACCACACAGTTCTTAACAGGATCTTAAGGGGAAAATATCCTCTTTTTTTAGCCAGACTCGCTGTACAACCGCCATTTCGCTTCGTATAAATCGCTTATTAAAAGGGAGAGACGATGCGCATTTTACTGATTGAGGACGATCGCCTGATCGGCGACGGCATTAAGGCTGGACTCAGCAAGCTGGGGTTTAGCGTCGACTGGTTTGTCTCAGGCGAGGCCGGATTTCAGGCCCTGAATGCCGCCCCGTGGGATGCGGTTGTGCTTGATTTGTCCCTGCCGGAGCGTGACGGGCTGGACATTCTGCGTCAGTGGCGTCAGCAGGGCTACGATGTCCCGGTACTCATTCTGACGGCGCGCGATGCACTCGACCAACGGGTTGAAGGATTACAGATGGGCGCGGACGATTATCTGTGCAAACCCTTTGCGCTGACCGAAGTCGCCGCGCGTTTACAGGCACTGATTCGACGACGCCACGGGCAACTGCAACCCGAACTGCGTCACGGCGATGTCGTATTGATCCCCGGTAACCTCAGCGTGGTACAAAACGGGGCCAGCGTTGAACTAAAAAGCCGCGAGATGGCGCTGCTGGAACTGTTTATGCGTAACCCGGGGCGCGTGCTGACGCGCAGCCAGTTAGAAGAAAAACTTTACACCTGGGATACCGAGGTTTCGAGTAATGCGGTGGAGGTGCATATTCATCATCTGCGCAGGAAATTAGGCCAACGCTTTATTCGCACGATTCACGGCGTGGGCTATACGCTGGGGGAAAGCGAATGCGATCGATGAGCTTATTCCTGCGTCTGGGCATTGGCCTGATGTTGATACTCGGCATCTGCTGGGGAGCGGCCACGCTGAGCGCTCGCTACCAGACGCGCGAAACGATCAATGAGCTGTTTGATACGCAGCAACTGTTACTTGCAAAGCGCCTGCTGACGCTGAATTTCACCTCAGTGAACGAAACCTCGCTTCCCAGGAGTAAAAAAATACTGCCCCATAACCGGGGCGAACAGGATGATGATGCGCTGGCCTTTGCCGTCTTTACGCGTGATGGAAAACCGGTCCTCAACGATGGCGATAACGGCAAAGATCTTCTCTTTAATGCCGATCATCAGGGCTTTCTGAATGGTCAGCTCAGGGACGATGACGATCCCTGGCGGTTAGTCTGGCTGACCACGCCCGATCAACGCTACCGCGTAGTGGTGGGTCAGGAATGGGAATACCGGGATGACATGGCCAACGATATCGTGAAGACCAGCACGCTGCCCTGGCTGATTTCACTCCCCTTTATGCTGCTGATGTTAACGGGCCTGGTCTGGTATGAACTCCGCCCGCTAAAAAAGCTCAGCCAGCAACTGGCTCAACGCGCACCTGATGATGATGCGCCTTTACAGGCTGACCGCGTGCCGAAAGAGGTGCGCCCGGTCATTGACGCGCTGAATGGGCTGTTTGGTCGAATTCATACGATGGTGCAGCGGGAACGCCGCTTCACGTCCGATGCGGCGCACGAATTACGCAGTCCGCTGGCGGCCCTGCAGGTACAAAGCGAGGTCATCCAACTGGCCGCCGATGACGAGGCAATGCGCACGCATGCACTTCAGCAGTTGGATGCGGGCATTGTCCGGGCGACACGTCTGGTGGATCAGTTACTGACGCTGTCGCGCATTGAAGCAGAGGATGCCCGTAACGCGTTCCAGCCTGTCATGCTGAAGAAAGTGGCGCAGGAAACCCTGGCCTCACAGCTGCCGCTGGCAGAGAAAAGTGATATCCGGTTGCGCTTCAATGCTGAAGCCGATCCGGTCATTTCGGGACATCCCTTGCTGCTGTCTTTGCTGATAAGGAATCTGCTTGATAACGCCATTCGTTATACACCGCCAGGCAGCAACGTAGATCTGATTCTTCAGTCAGGAAGATTGCGAGTGGAAGATAACGGCAACCGTTTATCACCCGACGCGCTACAACGACTGGGTGAGCGTTTCTGGCGTCCGCCAGGGCAGGAGAAAAGCGGCAGTGGATTAGGTTTATCTATTGTGCGCAATATTGCCCAGTTACATGGCATGACGCTGCACTTCAGTCAGCTTCCGGAAGGCGGGCTGTGCGTCAGCCTGAGCTGGTAAAAAAAAGCGCCTGACAGGCAGGCGCATGCTGTTAAATCTCGACCTGGGTACCCAGTTCAATCACCCGGTTAGGCGGAATCTCAAACTGATCGGGCGCACGTAGCGCATTGCGCTGTAGCGTCATGAACAGCTTGCCGCGCAGTCGCAGATACCATGGCCGTTTGCCGATAATCAGCGACTCATGAGACATAAAGAATGAGGTCTCCATCATGCGGCAGTTCAGTCCCTCCAGCCCACAACGATGGAAAATCTCCTCTACGTTTGGCGTTTCACGCCAGCCGTAACTGGCTACCACACGCCAGAAGGTCGGCGACAACTGTTCGATAGTCACGCGTCTGACGTTATGCACATAGGGCGCGTCTTCTGTGCGCAGTGTTAATAACACCACGCGTTCGTGCAGCACCTTATTGTGCTTAAGGTTATGCAGCATGGCAAAAGGGATCACATTTAGTGCGCGTGACATATAAACCGCCGTTCCGGGCACGCGCACAGGCGGCGATTTTTCCAGAGAAGCAATCATTGCCTCCAGAGAGTTGCCGTGTTCATGCATACGACGCAGCAAACGGAAGCGTTCACTCTTCCATGTCGTCATCACGATAAACATCATCAATGCCAGAGTCAGCGGCAGCCAGCCACCGGAGAAAATCTTGATCAGGTTGGCCGAGAACAGGGATACGTCAATGCACAGCATGGCAATCAAAATCAGTCCAACCAGATAGCGATTCCAGTGCCAGTTCATTATCGCGACGGTCGCGCAAAGCACAGAGGTCAGCACCATTGTGCCCGTGACCGCAATCCCGTACGCCGCAGCAAGATTACTCGAATGCTCAAAACCAATAATCACAATCACCACAGAGAAATAGAGCAGCCAGTTAATGATTGGGATATAGATCTGGCCTGACTCTTTTTCTGAGGTATGAACAATGCGCATGGGCGGCAGATAGCCGAGACGCACGGCCTGTCGGGTTAACGAGAATACGCCGGAAATAACCGCCTGCGAGGCGATGACGGTGGCTAACGTTGCCAGAATCAACATGGGGACAAGCGCCCAGTCGGGTGCCAGCAGGAAAAACGGGTTTTTGATCGCTTCCGGGTGTTTCAGCAACAGCGCACCCTGACCAAAATAGTTGAGCACCAGCGACGGCAGCACCACCACAAACCACGCCAGACGAATAGGAAACTTACCGAAGTGCCCCATGTCTGCATACAGCGCTTCAACGCCCGTAATCGCCAGCACAACGGCGCCAAGCGCAAAGAAGGACACCGATTTATATTCCACAAAGAAGTGCAGCGCCCAGTAAGGATTCAGCGCCTGGAGTACCTCAGGATTGTTGGCAATGCTTCGTGCGCCCAGTATTGCCAGCACGATAAACCACAGCAGCATGACCGGCGCAAACAGTTTACCGACAATCCCTGTACCGTGTTTCTGGATAATAAACAGCAGCGTAAGCACGGTGATTGCCAGCGGAACAATATAGCTGTCCAGGTTGGGCGCGGCGATTTCCAGCCCTTCAATCGCTGACAGGACGGAGACGGCTGGCGTAATCACCACTTCGCCATAGAAGAAGCTGCCGCCAATCAGTCCCATAATTACCAGCGTTGCCGTTATGCGCCCGCCCGTATGTCGGCCCGCCAACGACATCAGCGTCAGAATACCGCCTTCTCCGGCATTATCAGCACGCATAACGTAGCTGATGTATTTCAACGAGACCACCAGCACCAGCAGCCAGAAAATCAGCGAAAGAAAGCCAAAGACGGCATCCCGTTCAACGCCAAAACCAAACTGTCCCGAAAGACATTCGCGTAAGGTATAAAGCGGGCTGGTACCGATATCGCCATAGACGACCCCAATAGCCGCCAGCGTTAATCCGCCTAGTGAGTGCTTATTATCAGAGCTCATAAAATGATCTTTTGTTAGATTCTGAGAGGCGCTCAAGCCATCAAAAAGCGCACAGTATGCACGTATTCACGAAAATTTATACTCCGCCGTCAGGGTTACAGGCGGTCATCCCCTGATTTCTTGCGTTCTTATTAACATTAAAAGCCGCGCTATCGAACCTTATGAAACAAAAAAGCTGACATCGATTAACGCTTTCGCGCATCATACCCTATAGAGTATTGCGTTCGCTAAAACGCTGCGGCTCGACGATCGTAAGGACATAGATGTGATTATGGCTCAACCCCATCTTTTGGCAGAAAGAATTTCTCGGCTCAGCAATGCGTTAGAAAAAGGTTTGTATGAGCGACATCATGCCATTCGCCTTTGCCTGCTGGCCGCACTTAGCGGCGAAAGCGTTTTTTTACTTGGCCCGCCAGGTATTGCAAAAAGCCTGATTGCCCGCCGACTGAAATGCGCCTTTCAACATGCCCGTGCCTTTGAATATTTGATGACCCGCTTCTCCACACCGGAAGAAGTCTTTGGTCCCCTTTCCATCCAGGCATTGAAAGATGAAGGCCGCTATCAGAGGCTGACCAAAGGTTATTTACCGGACGCTGAAATCGTTTTTCTGGATGAGATCTGGAAAGCCGGCCCGGCCATCCTGAATACGCTGCTCACCGCCATCAACGAACGCCGCTTTCGCAATGGCGATAGCGAAGAAAAAATTCCGATGCGCCTGCTGGTCACCGCCTCGAATGAGTTACCGGAAGCCGACAGCGGACTGGAAGCCCTGTATGACCGTATGTTGATCCGCCTGTGGCTGGACAACGTGCATGAAAAACAAAACTTCCGCAGCATGCTGACCCACCAGCAGGATGAAAATGACAATCCGGTAGCCGAGTCGCTGCGCATCAGTGACGAAGAATATGTGCAATGGCAGCAAGGCATCAGTCAGGTTGCGTTGCCGGATAATGTCTTTGAACTGATTTACCAGCTACGTCAGCACCTGGAGAAGCTACCAGAGGCACCCTACATTTCCGATCGCCGCTGGAAAAAAGCCATTCACCTGTTGCAGGCCAGCGCTTTTTACAGTGGCCGCAATGCGATAGCGCCTCTCGATCTGATCCTGCTTAAGGACTGCCTGTGGCACGACGTCGCATCGATGAAAATTCTGGACAGTGAAATCGATCAGTTGATGACGCAGCACGCCTGGCAACAGCAAACGATCCTGCTGAAACTCCAGCAGCTCAAAGCGCGTCGGCTGGCGTTGCAACAGCAGCAAAGCGTCGCTGCTGCAATTACGCTGGAAAAACACAGCGGTATGTTTAGCCGTAAACCCCATTACGATTTGCCCGAAAGCTTTACCGAGGCACAGTTAACCCTGATGTTGCAGAAACCCCTGGTGCTGCACGACATGCAGGTGACGCATTTGGTGATCGAGCGCGAAGCGCTGGATCACTGGCTGCAAAAAGGTGGTGATGTGCGCGGTAAATTAAATGGCATCGGTTTTGCGCAGACGCTGGATTTGCTGGTGGATGCGCAGCACTGCCTGGCGATACGCGACGTCAGTTTGCAAACCGCCAGGCTGACATTGCCGGGTGCCAGCAGCGCCGATGCCTTGCCGCAGGAAATCAGCGACGCGCTGGATGAACTTGACGGCCAGTTGCGTCAACAGCGTCACCTTTTCAGCCAGCAGCAACGTTGCCTGTTTATCAGCGATGACTGGCTGGCACGCGTCGAAACCAGCCTGCAGGATGTGGCGGAACAGCTCAAACAGGCGCGTAAATGATCTCACTGGAGACGCTGAGTACATTGCTGTCAATCGGCGAAACGGACCTGATTGAAGAGCTTATTCTGGCCTTACTCGCGTCTCCACAGCTGGCGCTGTTCTTTGAAAAATTCCCCGGTATGAAGAAGGCGCTGCTACGTGACGTCCCTCGCTGGAAAGCCGAGATTGACGCCGAACTCAAAGCCACGCCCGTTCCCGACATGCTGGCGGAAGAATTTCAGCTGTTTCAGCGTATTCAGTTACTCAGCGATCGTGAATTTAGCCAGCAGCTTGATGAAACGCTTGCTCACCTCGAACGCCTGACGTCCCCTTTCTTAGAGGAAGCTCGACGGCTGCTGCTGCATAACGATCCCGGTAATCTCAGCACCGCACAACATACCTTATTCCTGCAACGCTGGCGGCTCAGCCTCACACTGCAAACGCTCACGCTGAATGAACAACTCCTTGAGCAGCAGCGTGAACGTCTGATGGCAGAGTTGCAGCAACGTATGGCGCTGAGCGGGCAGCTGGCGCCGGTACTGGCGGATGATGACGAAGCCGCAGCCGGACGCTTGTGGGATATGGGCAAAGCCCCGCTCCAGCACGGCGATTACGAGTTGATGCTGCAATATGGGGATTTTCTTGCGCAGCAGCCTGAATTAATGAAGCTGGCTCAGCAACTGGGCCGCAGCCGGGAAGCAAAGTCGGTGCCTTCACAGGATGCCCCGCTGGAAACATTCCATCATCTGGTACGCGAACCGGATGCCGTGCCGGAAGAAGTCAGCGGTATTCATCAGAGCGATGATGTGCTGCGTTTATTACCGCCCGAGCTTGCGGCATTAAGCGTCAGTGAACTGGAACTTGAGTTTTACCGCCGCCTGGTAGAGAAGCGATTACTTACTTACAAACTTCAGGGTGACGCGTGGCACGAAAAGATCACTCAGCGTCCGGTCAGCCACCAGCAGCATGAAGAACAGCCACGTGGCCCCTTTATCGTTTGTGTCGATACGTCCGGCTCGATGGGCGGTTTCAATGAGCGATGTGCAAAAGCCTTTTGCCTGGCCCTTCTCAAGATTGCGCTGGCCGATCGGCGGCGCTGTTACATCATGTTATTCGCGCATGACGTAATTGGTTACGAATTAACGAGCGATGACGGACTGGAGCAGGCCATTCGTTTTCTCAGCCAGCGTTTTCGCGGTGGCACCGACCTGGCAGCCTGCCTTTCCGCCGTCATTGCCCGCATGGAAGGGCCGCAATGGCAGGATGCGGATGCCGTCATCGTGTCTGATTTTATCGCGCAACGCCTGCCAGATGAGGTTGTGCGCAGCGTTAAACATCGCCAGCAACAGCAGCAGCAACGCTTTCACGCTGTCGCCATGTCTGCGCACGGAAAACCCGGCATCATGCGTATCTTTGACCATATCTGGCGTTTTGATACCGGCATAAAAAGCCGTTTATTGCGTCACTGGCGCCGTTAAGCCCTACGGCAGAAATTCCATTTTGCTTTATAGTAAATATCTGCAATTACTTATTCAGCAATCTGGAGTGCCCTGTGAACGCTGTTCAACACCATCATGATTTGCCAGCCCCAACCCGAACATTGCTGCTCGCTGGCCAAAACGTCGAACAAAAACGTGCCGAGCTCCTGGCTTATTTCAACCAGACCTGGGCGCTGTACGAGGATCTGTTTACCTGCCTCAACGATCAACGCGCCTGGTTTACAAAAGCGATACCGCTGCGTCATCCGCTGATCTTCTATTTCGGCCACACCGCCACCTTTTATATAAACAAGCTCATGGCAGGCCGCTACATCGACTCACGTATTGACGATCGCATCGAAGCGATGCTGGCAATAGGCGTCGATGAAATGAGCTGGGATGATCTTAATGACAGTCACTATGACTGGCCTTCAGTGGAAGCTGTACGCGATTATCGCGGCAGTGTGAAAGCACTGGTGACGCAGTTTATTGAAACGATGCCGCTGGAATTGCCTGTTAGCTGGGACAGTCCGGCCTGGGTTATTTTGATGGGCATTGAGCATGAACGTATTCATCTTGAAACATCCAGCGTACTGATTCGGCAGTTACCGGTTGAATGGGTAAAACCGCAACCACAATGGCCGGTCTGCAGCGAAGCGCGTCACGATCGCCAGTCCGTCCCGACAAACAGCCTGGTTTCTCAGCCAGGCGGACTGATTACGCTGGGTAAAACCGATGACACCTACGGCTGGGACAACGAATACGGCACGCAGCAGACCGAGCTGAAACCGTTTAAAGCCAGCAAAATGCTGGTCAGTAATGCCGAGTTTTATACCTTTATCGAAGCGGGCGGTTACCAGAACGATCGCTGGTGGGATGAAGAAGGGCTGGGCTGGCGTAAGTTTGCCAGGGCGACAATGCCGACCTTCTGGGTCGGCAACGCCGCGATGCCCGATCAGCTAAAACTGCGTTTGATGTGCGAAGAAGTGGCAATGCCATGGGACTGGCCTGCTGAGGTGAATCAGTTGGAAGCGGCCGCGTTTTGCCGCTGGAAAGCCGAGGAAACCGGAAAATCTGTGCAGTTGCCTTGCGAAGCAGAATGGTACCAGTTGCGTGAACAGGTTGAAGGCGACCAGCCAGACTGGGATCAGGCGCCGGGCAACATAAACCTGGCCTACTGGGCTTCATCCTGTCCTGTTGATCGCTTCCCACAGGGTGAGTTCTTTGACATCGTGGGGAACGTCTGGCAGTGGACGACTACGCCAACCAATGGCTTTGAGGGCTTCAAAGTTCATCCCCTTTACGATGATTTCTCGACACCTACCTTTGATGGTAAGCATTCACTTATTAAAGGTGGCAGTTGGATATCGACTGGCAATGAAGCCATTAAATCGTCACGTTATGCCTTCCGTCGCCACTTTTTCCAGCATGCCGGCTTCCGCTATGTCGTTTCTTCCCATCAGGAAACCATGGCGCTGAACCCTTATGAAACCGACAGCATGGTTTCACAATATCTCGATTTCCAATACGGCCCACGGTATTTCGGCGTTGATAACTATGCAGAAGCGCTGGTCACACTGGCGCTGCCGCACTGTAAGAACCGCGGAGAGGCACTGGATATCGGCTGCGCGACGGGCCGCGCGAGCTTTGAGCTGGCTCGTCACTTTGCGCATGTGACCGGCATGGATTACTCGGCACGCTTTATTGATGTCGCGTTACAGCTGACCACGGGTGAGGATTTCCGTTATGTCGTGCCGGAAGAAGGCGAGTTGGTTGAGTATCGTCAGGTAAGGCTTAAGGACTTTTCTGTTACCAGCGAACAGGCAAAGCGTATTCAGTTTATCCAGGGTGATGCCTGTAATATGAAACCCCAGCCTACACGTTACGATCTGGTCCTGGCATCAAATCTGATTGATCGCCTGCGCCAGCCGGCCCGGTTCCTTCATGATGTCACCCCCATGATCCGCTCGGGTGGCCTTCTGGTTCTGTCATCGCCATACACCTGGCTTGAAGAGTTTACGCCGAAGGAAAACTGGTTGGGCGGGGTAAGGGAAAATGGCGAAGCGCTGACGACCTTACAGGCGCTACAACGCCTGCTGGCGGCAGACTTTGAGCAAATCGGTTCGCCACAGGACGTGCCGTTTGTGATTCGTGAAACCGCCCGTAAGTTCCAGCACACGCTTGCCCAGGTCACGCTCTGGCGTAAGCGTTAACCCGTGGGCAGCGGCACGTGCCGCTGTCCGTTGGTTGCCAGGGCCGTTATTTTGCTGCACATTCTCCTCAGTTCATTGAAGAAAAACGATAACGAGGATGACAATGCCTGACCATCTGCAGCTGGATAATCTGGACCGGGGCATTCTGAATGCCCTGCTGGAAAATGCGCGAACCGCCTACGCCGAGCTGGCCAAACAGTTCAATGTCAGTCCGGGAACGATTCATGTACGCGTCGAAAAGATGAAGCAGGCGGGCATCATTCTGGGCACGCGGGTCGAGATTGACCCGCGTCAGCTGGGTTTTGATGTCTGCTGTTTTATCGGCATTATCCTGAAAAGCGCCCGTGATTACCCGGCAGCCCTCAGCAAGCTTGAAGCCCTGGATGAGGTCGTGGAAGCCTGGTACACCACCGGGCACTACAGTATTTTCATTAAAGTCATGTGTCGTTCTATCGATGCCCTGCAGCAGGTGTTAATCAATAAGATCCAGACCATCGACGAAATCCAGTCCACTGAGACACTGATCTCACTGCAAAATCCAATTATGCGAACCATCAAGCCCTGATCTTTCCACCGGCTTGTGCACAATCTTATCCTTTGACGATCAGCCGTCTGACAACGGCTGTATCGGGTTTATCTAACCTAATAACCTTGTTTTCCACAGGTGGATCACTGCTTGATCACAGCGTACAATACCGGCTTCACCTCAGGAGAGCACGATGGCCGACATTACGTTAATCAGTGGCAGCACCTTAGGCAGCGCCGAATATGTTGCCGAACATCTCGAAGAAAAACTGCAGGAAGCGGGCTTCTCTACGCAGATGCTGCATGGCCCTGAGCTGGGAGAGGTGCCGCAGGAAGGCATCTGGCTGGTGGTAAGTTCAACCCACGGCGCCGGTGAGTTACCTGACAATCTGCAACCTTTTTATGATGCTATTAATGAAAGCCGTCCCGATCTGTCTGCCGTCCGTTTTGGGGCTGTTGGCATTGGCAATCATGAGTACGATCTGTTTTGTGGCGCCATCCGCAATATTGATGCTCTGCTGATTGCCTGCGGCGCGCAGCGTATCGGTGAACGACTGGAAATCGACATTCTCGAACATGAGATCCCTGAAGATCCGGCTGAAGAATGGGTGATGACCTGGAAATCCGCGATCTGAGCGGGTGTGGGATCGTGAAATAATGACGATCCCCAGCAGATAATATTGTTTTTCGTCGGATCCTGCTGTTTGTTTTGTGGATAACTACCCTGCTTTTCTGCGTATAACCGGTAGTTATCCAAAGAACAACCGTAGTTTACTTTCTGAGCTGTGGATAAGGACCTGTTTTGATCCCAGCTTATACGGATCGGGATCACCGATCATTCACAGGTATCGATCCTCGCTACCAACTTGTTTCCTTTGAGGTTTCCGCAGATATCCACAAGGCATGGCGATCCTAATAAGAGATCTAACAGAGAGATCATATAAAGAATAAAGATCTTATCTTTTAAACCTGACGATCCCGCTGCTTTCGCCTCAGCCATAATTTCAGTAGAATCCACCGCCCAGAGAGAACGATCTCTGACTATTCATCAATGAGGTACCACTTCATGTTTTATCAAGATCCTTTTGACGTCATCGTTATTGGTGGTGGTCATGCGGGCACGGAAGCTGCCATGGCAGCAGCCCGAATGGGTCAGCAAACCCTGTTACTGACCCATAACATTGATACGCTGGGACAAATGTCCTGCAATCCGGCGATCGGTGGTATCGGCAAAGGACATTTGGTAAAGGAAGTGGATGCCTTAGGCGGTTTGATGGCCAGCGCGATCGACCAGGCCGGCATTCAGTTTAGGATACTAAACGCCAGTAAAGGCCCTGCTGTTCGGGCAACGCGTGCGCAGGCCGACCGCGTGCTTTACCGTCAGGCTGTGCGTACAGCACTGGAGAATCAGCCCAACCTGATGATCTTCCAGCAGGCCGTCGATGATCTCATCGTTGAAAACGATCGTGTCGTCGGTGCTGTGACGCAAATGGGCCTGAAGTTCCGTGCCAAAACCGTTGTGTTAACCGTGGGCACGTTCCTTGACGGGAAAATTCATATCGGGCTGGATAACTACAGCGGTGGACGCGCGGGTGATCCCCCTTCTATCCCGCTGGCGAAACGTCTGCGGGCGTTACCCTTACGTGTTAATCGTCTGAAAACCGGCACACCGCCGCGTATTGACGCACGTAGCATCGACTTCAGCGTGTTATCGCCGCAGCATGGCGACAACCCCATGCCTGTGTTTTCGTTCATGGGAAGCGCGTCACAGCATCCTCAGCAGGTTCCGTGCTGGATCACCTATACCAATGAAAAAACGCATGATGTGATCCGCAATAACCTCGATCGTAGCCCCATGTATGCCGGGATCATCGAAGGGATCGGCCCACGCTATTGCCCTTCGATTGAAGACAAAGTCATGCGCTTTTCCGATCGCAATTCGCATCAGATTTTCCTTGAGCCTGAAGGGCTGACCAGCAACGAGATCTACCCGAACGGTATCTCCACCAGCCTGCCATTCGATGTGCAGATGCAGATCGTACGTTCTATGCAGGGTATGGAAAATGCAAAAATCGTGCGCCCGGGCTATGCCATTGAGTATGATTTTTTCGACCCACGTGATCTGAAACCCACGCTGGAAAGCAAATTTATTGCCGGTCTGTTCTTTGCTGGCCAGATCAACGGCACCACCGGTTACGAAGAAGCGGCGGCCCAGGGCTTGCTGGCAGGCCTGAATGCGGCAAGACAGTCTGCTGATAAGGAAAGCTGGGCGCCACGTCGTGACCAGGCCTATCTGGGCGTGCTGGTGGACGATCTTTGTACGCTCGGCACCAAAGAACCGTATCGCATGTTTACCTCGCGTGCTGAATACCGTTTGATGCTGCGTGAAGACAACGCCGATTTGCGTCTGACGGAAACGGGTCGCGAACTCGGTCTGGTGGACGATGCGCGCTGGGCGCGCTTTAACCAGAAGCTGGAAGCGATCGAGCAGGAGCGTCAGCGACTGCGTGATATTTGGGTCCATCCTAAATCCGCAAACATCGCCGACGTGAATACCGTAACCAGCGCACCGTTGACGAAAGAAGCCAGCGGTGAAGATTTGCTCCGTCGTCCTGAAATGACCTACCTGAAACTGATGACGCTGGAAGCATTTGGCCCGGCGTTAACCGATGAGCAGGCTGCTGAGCAGGTCGAAATCCAGGTGAAATACGAAGGTTATATTGCGCGCCAGCAGGAAGAGATTGAACGTCAGCTGCGAAACGAAAATACATTACTGCCTGCGACGCTGGATTATCGTCAGGTCAGCGGTCTGTCCAATGAAGTTATCGCCAAGCTGAACGATCATAAACCCACGTCAATTGGTCAGGCGTCACGCATTTCAGGCATTACGCCTGCGGCAATCTCGATTTTACTTATTTACCTGAAAAAACAAGGTCTGTTGCGCAAAAGCGCCTGATCTGAACCGGGGCGGGCTTACCCGCCCCCGCTGACTGGACTTATGCTGTGATCAACAAACTCACTTCGCTGCTGCAAGCGGCAAACATTTCTCTTACCGATCAACAAAAACAGCAACTGGTAGCCTACGTCGGGCTGCTGGATAAATGGAATAAAGCCTACAATCTGACGTCCGTACGGGATCCCCAGCAGATGCTGGTGCGCCATATTCTGGACAGCATTGTGGTTGCGCCGCATCTTAAAGGTGCCCGCTTTATCGATGTCGGGACAGGGCCGGGCTTACCTGGTATTCCTCTGTCCATCGTCATGCCTGATGCGCATTTCACTTTACTGGACAGCCTCGGTAAGCGTGTGCGTTTTTTACGGCAGGTCCAGCATGAACTCGGTTTGACCAATATCACGCCAGTGCAGAGCAGGGTAGAGGACTTTCCTGCAGAGCCGCCATTTGACGGCGTCATCAGCCGTGCTTTTGCCTCCCTGGACGATATGGTGAGCTGGTGCCACCACTTACCGGCGGAAGACGGCCACTTTTATGCTCTTAAAGGCGTACGGCCTGATGATGAAATTGCCAACCTGCCTGCGGGCTATGTGCTTGATAGCGTGGTTGCATTGCGGGTACCCCAGCTTGAGGGTGAACGTCACCTGGTCATTATCGGACGTGAATAGCTGAAGTTTGCACCGTGCGCGACGACGAGGCATGGTGCATGTGTTACCAAAGATGCGGTAGGGCGACATTTGTCTCATCGGTTATTTCACCTCGCAATGTTAAATACCCACGCGGAAATTATCTGAAAAACTTTTTCACATTTAACTTTTACTTCACAACTTTTTATCAAAATAATCACGCATTCCTGGAATTTTCCAGGTGTGAATCACCCATTATCCGGTTAAACGGCAATGAAATGTGGTCACGGGGAATAAGCATTTTACGATTCTGAACCCGTCTTCGATGTCAATAGACCCTTTTTATCGCCATTACGAAAAAATGAGGCGGTAATTCTTTTTAAGTAACTTTCCATAAAGGGTTTATTTATTGATTCTTAGCTCAGGTAATTACAGGACGATAAAACCTGCTACGGTGCGAATGCTTATTATGTGATCTAAAGCACGCTTTAAAACAGCATGACGACCGAACTTTTCGGCGTGTAATTCGTAACGACCGGCTCTCTATCTTTGGAAAAATAGTCCTTCGGAAAGAAATTTAGATAATTGTTCACCTTTTCGTTACTTAACGATTGAAATCACAGGTGCGGCCCGTATAATTTGCACGGCTTTTGCTACTTGACTCAAATGCACAAAGGCAGTCTTATACGACACGCGACATACCCCTAAAGGGGCAGGAGAGTATCAGCGTCATGTCAGTGTCTCTTTACAGTGTAAAATACGCCCGAACGGTGCTGATGATTCAGTTAGTGACCATTGTCATCGTCGGTGTTCTCTTTTTTGCCCTGAAAGATATGACCTGGGGCGCCTCTGCACTTGCTGGCGGCGTGGCAGCCTGGCTGCCGAACGTGTTGTTCTTGTTTATAGCCTGGCGCCTGCAAGGGCAAACCCCGGCATCGGGGCGCGTCGCATGGAGCTTTGCTTTGGGTGAAATAGCCAAAGTGTTCGCGACCATTATTTTGCTCATTGTGGCGTTGGGTGTATTCGATGCGGTCTTTTGGCCGGTCGGAGTAGCCTGGTTATCGGTGCTGGTCGTACAGATGTTGGCACCGGCGGTAATTAACAACAAAGGGTAAGAGGCATCATGGCTGCAGGAGAAATCTCTACTCCGCAAGAGTACATTGGTCACCACCTGACTCATCTTCAGTTGGACCTGCGTACCTTCGAGTTAGTGAATGCTCACGACGCTCCCGCGACGTTCTGGGTATTAAATATCGATTCCATGTTTTTCTCTCTGGTGCTGGGAGTTATCTTCCTGGTGTTGTTCCGTAGCGTGGCGAAAAGCGTCACCAGCGGTGTGCCAGGGAAAATGCAGGCGGCTATCGAGCTGGTTGTCGGTTTCGTTGATAGCAACGTGCGCGACATGTATCACGGTAAAAGTAAACTTATCGCCCCGCTGGCTCTGACAATTTTTGTCTGGGTCTTCCTGATGAACTTCATGGATCTGCTGCCAATCGATCTGCTGCCGTATATCGGTGAGCATTGGTTAGGCCTGCCAGCGCTTCGCGTTGTGCCGTCCGCAGACGTGAACATCACGTTATCTATGGCGTTGGGCGTCTTTATTTTGATTCTGTTCTACAGCATCAAAATGAAAGGCATTGGCGGCTTCACGAAAGAGCTGACGCTGCAGCCTTTTAATCACCCGATCTTTATCCCCATCAACCTGATTCTGGAAGGTGTTAGCCTGCTGTCCAAACCGGTTTCTCTCGGTCTGCGACTGTTCGGTAACATGTATGCGGGTGAACTGATCTTTATCCTTATTGCCGGTCTGTTGCCGTGGTGGTCACAGTGGGTTCTGAATGTGCCGTGGGCCATTTTCCACATCCTGATCATTTCGCTACAGGCTTTCATCTTCATGGTCCTCACGATTGTCTATCTGTCGATGGCATCTGAAGAACATTGATTTTTTTCTCAACAATACGCGTTTAACTGAAACAAACTGGAGACTGTCATGGAAAACCTGAATATGGATCTGCTGTACATGGCTGCCGCTGTGATGATGGGACTGGCGGCAATCGGTGCTGCGATCGGTATCGGCATCCTCGGAGGAAAATTCCTGGAAGGCGCTGCTCGTCAGCCTGACCTGATTCCTCTGCTGCGCACGCAGTTCTTTGTTGTAATGGGTCTGGTGGATGCAATCCCAATGATCGCTGTTGGTCTGGGCCTCTACGTGATGTTTGCTGTCGCCTAAAGCCCTGTGTTCACTCTGCGCCCGGCGCAGGCGTGAACGGATTCTGCCGTTTATCACTGATAGCGGCAGAAAAGTTTACTACTTAATTAGAGGCATTGTGCTGTGAACATTAATGCAACAATCCTCGGCCAGGCCATCGCGTTCATCCTGTTTGTCGCGTTCTGCATGAAGTACGTATGGCCGCCGATTATGGCTGCCATCGAAAAGCGCCAGAAAGAAATTGCTGAAGGCCTTGCTTCTGCTGAACGCGCGAAGAAAGATTTGGATCTCGCGCAGGCTAATGCGACCGACCAGCTGAAAAAAGCGAAAGAGGAAGCTCAGGTCATTATCGAGCAGGCGAACAAGCGTCGCACGCAGATTCTGGACGAAGCCAAGACTGAAGCTGATAACGAACGTACTCGCATCGTGGCACAAGCGCAGGCTGAAATTGACGCCGAGCGTAAACGTGCACGTGAAGAACTGCGTAAGCAAGTCGCGTTGCTGGCAATGGCTGGCGCCGAGAAGATCATCGAACGTTCCGTGGATGAAGCTGCTAACAGCGACATCGTTGATAAACTGGTCGCTGAACTGTAAGGAGGGAGGGGCTGATGTCTGATCTGATTACTGTAGCTCGCCCCTACGCCAAAGCAGCTTTTGACTTTGCTGTTGAGCATCAAAGTATTGAACGCTGGCAAAAGATGCTGGCGTTTGCCGCAGAAGTGGCTGCCAATGAACAGATGGCTGACCTGCTTTCCGGTGCGTTAGCACCTGAAGCGTTGGCTGCCTCGTTTAACGCAGTCTGTGGTGATCAACTGGATGAACCCGCGCAGAACCTGATTAAGGTGATGGCGGAAAACGGACGTTTGACAGCGCTTCCAGCTGTACTGGCGCAATTCATTCAACTTCGGGACGCGTATGAAGCGACGGCCGAAGTGGATGTCATTTCTGCCAGCACGCTGAGTGACGACCAGCTGACTAAAATCAGCGCCGCGATGGAAAAACGTCTGTCACGCAAAGTTAAGCTGAATTGCAAAATTGATAAGTCTGTGATGGCAGGCGTGATCATCCGTTCGGGTGATCTGGTGATTGATGGCAGCGTACGCGGCCGTCTTGACCGTCTGGCAGACGTCTTGCAGTCTTAAGGGGACTGGAGCATATGCAACTGAATTCCACCGAAATCAGCGAACTGATCAAGCAGCGCATTGCTCAGTTCAATGTCGTGAGCGAAGCTCACAATGAAGGTACTATTGTTTCTGTAAGTGACGGTATCATCCGCGTACACGGCCTGGCCGATGTAATGCAGGGTGAGATGATTTCCCTGCCGGGAAACCGTTACGCTATCGCCCTGAACCTCGAGCGTGACTCTGTAGGTGCCGTGGTGATGGGTCCGTATGCTGACCTGGCCGAAGGCATGAAGGTCAAGTGTACTGGCCGTATTCTGGAAGTACCGGTTGGCCGTGGCCTGCTGGGCCGCGTGGTGAACACCCTGGGTGCACCTATCGACGGTAAAGGCGCAATCGACAACGACGGCTTCTCGCCAGTCGAAGTGATTGCACCCGGTGTTATCGATCGTCAGTCCGTAGACCAGCCTGTTCAGACGGGTTACAAATCTGTCGATGCGATGATTCCAATCGGCCGTGGCCAGCGTGAGCTGATCATCGGTGACCGTCAGACCGGTAAAACCGCGATGGCAATCGACGCCATCATCAACCAGCGTGATTCAGGCATCAAGTGTGTCTACGTTGCGATTGGTCAGAAAGCGTCAACCATTTCTAACGTGGTACGTAAACTGGAAGAACACGGTGCGCTGTCTAACACCATCGTTGTTGTGGCTTCTGCATCTGAGTCTGCTGCACTGCAGTACCTGGCTCCGTATGCGGGTTGCGCCATGGGCGAATACTTCCGTGACCGCGGTGAAGATGCGCTGATCGTATACGATGATCTGTCTAAGCAGGCTGTTGCATACCGTCAGATTTCTCTGCTGCTGCGCCGTCCACCAGGTCGTGAAGCATTCCCGGGCGACGTGTTCTATCTCCACTCTCGCCTGCTGGAGCGTGCATCACGCGTTAGCGCTGACTACGTTGAGCGCTTCACCAATGGTGAAGTAAAAGGCCAGACCGGTTCTCTGACCGCACTGCCTATCATCGAAACTCAGGCGGGTGACGTTTCTGCGTTCGTTCCGACCAACGTAATCTCGATTACTGATGGTCAGATCTTCCTGGAATCTAACCTGTTCAACTCCGGTATCCGTCCGGCTGTTAACCCGGGTATCTCTGTATCCCGTGTAGGTGGTGCTGCTCAGACCAAGATCATCAAGAAACTGTCCGGTGGTATTCGTACCGCGCTGGCACAGTACCGTGAACTGGCTGCATTCTCCCAGTTTGCGTCTGATCTGGACGATGCAACCCGTAAACAGCTGAGCCACGGTCAGAAAGTGACCGAGCTGCTGAAGCAGAAACAGTATGCGCCGATGTCTGTCGCGCAACAGGGTCTGGTTCTTTTCGCAGCGGAACGCGGCTATCTGAACGACGTTGAGCTGGCAAAAATTGGTAGCTTCGAAGCGGCTCTGCTGGCGTTCGCAGATCGCGATCACGCCGAGCTGATGGCTGAAATCAACCAGTCTGGTAACTTCAATAACGACATCGAAGAGAAGCTGAAAGGCCTCCTTGAGACGTTTAAAGCAACCCAGTCCTGGTAATGTCTGGCGGCTTGTCTGAAAAGGCAGGCCGCAAGGCTTTGAGGAGAAGCTAATGGCCGGCGCAAAAGAAATACGTACCAAGATTGGAAGCGTAAAAAATACGCAGAAGATCACCAAAGCGATGGAAATGGTCGCCGCCTCCAAAATGCGTAAAACGCAGGAACGCATGGCGGCCAGCCGTCCGTATGCAGATACCATGCGCAAAGTGATTGGTCACCTTGCGTTAGGCAATCTGGAATACAAGCACCCTTACCTGGATGAGCGCGACGTTAAGCGCGTCGGCTACCTGGTCGTTTCGACTGACCGCGGGCTTTGTGGTGGTTTGAACGTTAACCTGTTCAAAAAATTGCTGGCAGAGATGAAGGCCTGGTCCGACAAAGGCGTACAGAGCGATCTGGCCATTGTGGGATCGAAAGGCGTGTCATTCTTCGGCGCTGTTGGTGGCAATGTAGTGGCACAGGTCACTGGCATGGGCGATAAGCCTGCGCTGTCTGATCTTATTGGCCCGGTAAAAGTGATGTTGCAGGCCTACGATGAAGGCCGTATCGACAAGCTGTACATTGTTAACAACAAGTTCAACAACACCATGTCTCAGACTCCGACCATTACCCAACTGCTGCCGTTACCGCCAGCGGAAGGTGAAGAAGAGATGAAGGCGAAGACCTGGGATTACCTGTACGAGCCCGATCCGAAAGCGCTGCTGGATACGCTGCTGCGTCGCTATGTCGAATCGCAGGTTTATCAGGGTGTGGTGGAAAACCTGGCCAGTGAGCAGGCCGCACGTATGGTGGCAATGAAAGCTGCAACCGATAACGGCGGAAATCTGATCAAAGAGCTGCAGTTGGTTTACAACAAAGCTCGTCAGGCCAGCATCACCCAGGAACTTACCGAGATCGTCTCGGGAGCCTCCGCGGTTTAACCAGGTTTGGAATTAGGTAGAGGATTCAAGATGGCAGCTGGAAAGATTGTCCAGATTATCGGCGCCGTAGTTGACGTCGAATTCCCTCAGGATGCAGTACCGCAAGTGTACAGCGCTCTTGAGGTTAAGAATGGTGATGCTCGTCTGGTGCTGGAAGTTCAGCAGCAGCTGGGTGGTGGCGTAGTGCGTACTATCGCCATGGGTACTTCTGACGGCCTGAAGCGCGGTCTGGAAGTTGCCGACCTGAAAAAACCGATCCAGGTACCGGTTGGTAAAGCAACCCTCGGCCGTATCATGAACGTGCTGGGCGAGCCTATCGACATGAAAGGCGACCTGAAAGAAGAAGATGGCAGTGCAGTAGAGGTTTCCTCTATTCACCGCCCTGCGCCTTCTTATGAAGAGCAGTCTAACTCGCAGGAACTGCTGGAAACCGGCATCAAGGTTATCGACCTGATGTGTCCGTTCGCGAAGGGCGGTAAAGTCGGTCTGTTCGGTGGTGCGGGTGTGGGTAAAACCGTAAACATGATGGAGCTGATCCGTAACATTGCGGCTGAGCACTCAGGTTACTCGGTATTTGCCGGCGTGGGTGAGCGTACTCGTGAGGGTAACGACTTCTACCACGAAATGACTGACTCCAACGTTATCGACAAAGTTGCGCTGGTGTATGGCCAGATGAACGAGCCGCCGGGTAACCGTCTGCGCGTTGCACTGACCGGTCTGACCATGGCGGAGAAATTCCGTGATGAAGGCCGTGACGTTCTGCTGTTCATCGACAACATCTACCGTTATACCCTGGCCGGTACAGAAGTCTCTGCACTGCTGGGTCGTATGCCATCTGCGGTAGGTTATCAGCCAACGCTGGCAGAAGAGATGGGTGTGTTGCAGGAGCGTATTACCTCCACCAAAACCGGTTCAATCACCTCCGTACAGGCCGTTTACGTCCCTGCGGATGACCTGACTGACCCGTCACCGGCAACCACCTTTGCTCACTTAGACTCAACAGTCACCCTGAGCCGTCAGATCGCCTCTCTGGGTATCTACCCAGCCGTTGATCCGCTGGACTCAACCAGCCGTCAGCTGGATCCACTGGTTGTGGGTCAGGAGCACTACGATGTTGCACGTGGCGTACAGTCACTGCTGCAGCGTTATCAGGAACTGAAAGACATTATCGCCATCCTGGGTATGGACGAACTGTCTGAAGAAGACAAACTGCTGGTGGCACGTGCGCGTAAGATTCAGCGCTTCCTGTCTCAGCCGTTCTTCGTAGCAGAAGTGTTCACCGGTTCTCCAGGTAAATACGTGACGCTGAAAGACACCATCCGTGGCTTTAAAGGCATCATGGAAGGTGAATTTGACCACCTGCCAGAGCAGGCCTTCTACATGGTTGGTGCCATCGAAGAAGCGGTCGAAAAAGCGAAGAAACTGTAATAACGGTTTCCCAGGAGGAAAATTATGGCTATGACTTATCACCTGGATGTTGTCAGTGCAGAGAGCCAACTGTTCTCTGGTCTGGTACAGAAAATTCAGGTGTCAGGTAGCGAAGGTGAACTGGGGATTTTCCCTGGCCACGCCCCGCTGCTGACTGCCATTAAGCCTGGAATGATCCGTATCGTGAAACAGCACGGCGAAGAGGAGTTTATTTACCTCTCTGGCGGCGTGCTGGAAGTGCAGCCTGGCAGCACTACCGTTCTGGCCGATACCGCTATTCGCGGTACCGATCTGGACGAAGCGCGTGCCCTGGAAGCAAAACGTAAAGCAGAAGAGCATATGAACAGCAGCCACGGCGACGTGGACTATGCTCAGGCTTCTGCGGAACTGGCGAAAGCCATTGCCAAACTGCGCGTGATCGAGCTGACCAAAAAAGCGATGTAATCCGGCTTTATGCGTCACGAAATGCCAGCCCATCGGGCTGGCATTTTTTTTATCTGAAGCCCGGATAGCGGGATAATAGCTAATTTCGGAACGAGAAAAATGTAGTAATCTCAGTGCTAAATCGTTTAACGTTCCTCAGTCAAAAAACAGTCAGGATAGATATGTCTAACAGTGCGATGAGTGTGGTGATTCTTGCGGCTGGCAAGGGCACACGTATGTATTCCGATCTGCCAAAAGTCTTGCATACGCTGGCAGGTAAACCGATGGTTCAGCACGTCATTGATGCCGCTAAAGGGCTGGGTGCGCAACAGGTTCATCTGGTTTACGGACACGGCGGTGACCAGCTCAAAGCCACGTTAACCGACAGTGCCGTTAACTGGGTGTTGCAGGCAGAACAACTCGGTACCGGGCATGCCATGCAGCAGGCAGCTCCGCACTTTGCAGACGACGAAGACATCATGATGCTTTATGGTGATGTTCCGCTGATTTCTGAAGAGACATTACAACGTCTGCGCGACGCGAAGCCGGAAGGCGGGATTGGACTGTTAACCGTCGTACTGGATAACCCTACGGGCTACGGCCGCATCGTGCGTGAAAATGGCACCATCGTCGGCATTATTGAGCAGAAAGATGCCAGCCCTGCGCAACTGGCCATTAATGAAATCAATACTGGCATCCTGATCGCTAACGGTGGTGATCTAAAACGCTGGCTGGCAAAACTTACCAATAATAATGCTCAGGGTGAATATTACATCACCGACATCATTGCCCTGGCGCATCAGGAAGGTCGGGTCATCAATGCGGTACACCCGGCACGCAATAGCGAAACTGATGGCGTAAATAACCGTCTGCAACTGGCAACTCTCGAGCGCACTTACCAGCAGGAGCAGGCAGAAAAACTGCTGCTTGCGGGCGTTATGCTACGCGATCCGGCACGCTTCGACCTGCGCGGCACGCTGCAGCATGGTCGGGACGTTGAGATCGACGTCAACGTCATTATTGAAGGCCAGGTAACGCTGGGCAATCGGGTCAAAATTGGTGCGGGCTGCGTCATTAAAAACAGCGTCATCAGCGATGATTGCGAGATTAGCCCCTATTCGGTGATCGAGGATGCGAATCTGGCCACTGACTGTACGGTCGGCCCGTTCGCGCGTTTACGTCCCGGCAGTGAACTGGCCCAGGCCGCCCACGTCGGCAATTTCGTTGAAATGAAAAAAGCCCGACTCGGGAAAGGCTCTAAAGCAGGTCACCTGTCTTATCTGGGTGATGCGGAGATCGGTGCCAATGTGAATATCGGTGCAGGGACGATTACCTGCAATTACGATGGCGCAAATAAATTCAAAACCGTTATTGGCGACAATGTATTTGTTGGCTCGGATACGCAGCTGGTCGCCCCGGTGAGTGTGGCGGCAGGCGCAACGATTGCCGCCGGAACAACGGTGATGAAAGACATTTCCACTGCCGATCTGGTCTATAACCGTAAAGAGCAGAATCACAAAGCCGGCTGGCAGCGCCCGCAGAAGAAAAAATAATTTTTACGGCCCGGGCTAAACGGGCCGCTTGCAGTACCAAAACTATAATCCCCACTCTCTACAAGGCTCGGGGAACCGGCAATGCCGGACTATCAGGTCATATGACAACGCAATGGCAAACAGCCATGAAGTCAGGAAATAACTTATGTGTGGAATTGTTGGTGCAGTAGCACAACGTGATATCGCAGAAATTTTGTTAGAAGGTTTACGCCGCCTGGAATACCGCGGTTATGACTCAGCTGGTCTGGCCGTCGTCGATCAGCAAGGTCATGTTACCCGTCTGCGTCGCCTGGGCAAAGTTCAGATGCTGGCTGCCGCAGCGGAAGAACAACCTCTGAACGGCGGAACCGGTATCGCGCATACGCGCTGGGCAACCCATGGCGAACCCTCAGAGGCCAATGCGCATCCGCACGTTTCTGAGCACATCGTTATAGTGCACAACGGTATTATCGAAAACCATGAGCCGCTTCGTGAAGCGCTGATTGCGCAGGGTTACCATTTCAGCTCAGAAACCGATACCGAAGTGGTAGCGCATCTGGTTCATCTGGAGCAGAAAAAGGGCGGTTCGCTGCGTGAAGTCGTGCAGCGTGTGATTCCCCAACTACGCGGTGCCTATGGCATGGTGATCATGGACAGTCGCGATCCATCGTGTCTGGTGGCCGCCCGTTCAGGCAGCCCACTGGTGATCGGTCGTGGTGTGGGTGAAAACTTCATTGCTTCTGACCAGCTGGCACTGTTGCCGGTCACTCGCCGCTTTATTTATCTGGAAGAGGGCGATATCGCTGAAATCAGCCGTCGCGATGTTACGATCGTCGATCGTGCGGGTAATACCGTGCGCCGCGATGAGATCGAATCCAGCGTACAGTACGATGCCGGCGATAAAGGTATCTATCGCCATTACATGCAAAAAGAGATCTATGAGCAGCCAAATGCGATTAAAAACACCTTAACGGGGCGTTTTAATCACGGTGCAGTCGATCTCAGCGAACTGGGGCCAAATGCAGAAGCGCTGCTCAGCAAGGTTGAGCACATCCAGATCATCGCCTGTGGCACTTCTTACAACTCTGGCATGGTCTCGCGTTACTGGTTCGAGGCGCTGGCAAACCTCCCTTGTGATGTCGAGATTGCGTCCGAATTCCGCTACCGTAAATCGGCGGTACGTAAAAACAGCCTGCTGATTACCCTGTCTCAGTCGGGGGAAACGGCGGATACGCTGGCCGCGCTGCGCCTGTCGAAAGAGCTGGGGTACCTGGGATCGCTGGCTATCTGTAACGTCGCGGGTTCGTCGCTGGTACGTGAATCCGATCTGGCGCTGATGACCAAAGCGGGTACGGAGATTGGTGTAGCCTCTACAAAGGCCTTTACCACTCAACTGACCGTACTGCTGATGCTGGTGGCAAAACTCGGTCGCCTGAACGGCATGTCCGCAGAAAAAGAGCACGAAATTGTGCATGGTCTGCAGGCTCTGCCAAGCCGCATTGAGCAAATGCTGGCGCAGGACAAGCTGATTGAAAACCTGGCCGAAGATTTCTCTGATAAGCACCATGCCCTGTTCCTTGGTCGTGGCGATCAGTACCCTATCGCGATGGAAGGGGCGCTCAAGCTGAAGGAGATCTCGTATATTCATGCGGAAGCCTATGCGGCAGGGGAACTCAAGCACGGTCCGCTGGCGTTGATCGATGCCGATATGCCGGTCATTGTGGTGGCACCGAACAATGAACTGTTAGAGAAGCTGAAATCGAATATCGAAGAAGTACGCGCGCGTGGCGGTCTGCTGTACGTGTTTGCCGATCAGGATGCCGGTTTCAGTGACAGCGAAGGAATGAAAATCATTCCTCTGCCGCACGTCGAAGAGGCCATTGCGCCTATCTTCTATACCGTGCCGCTCCAGCTGCTCTCCTATCATGTGGCCCTGATCAAAGGCACCGATGTGGATCAGCCGCGTAACCTGGCGAAATCGGTAACGGTCGAGTAATGCATCTTATGCGTGAATCCCCGACGGGATTCACGCGTTTCATTTATTTGATCTTGCTACTGCATTGCTCCAGTGCACGCTGTTGATCGCTGATTTTGCGGTTAGCCTCATCGAGTGAACGCTGCAGGTTATTGATCGTATCCTCATTGTTGCTTAGCTTTTGGCGAGTTGACTGAGGATATTTGCCTGATTTTATAGCGTTTTTGTTAAGTCTTTAATCTTATCTTTCATTGCAATAACACCTTCAACATCGACGGATGATTGTTTAACGGCGCCGTAATAACCCAATTAGCCAGAGCGCCTCTGTTATTAGCTGCGGTATAAAATTTATCTAAATGAATCGTGGGTGTCGTATCATCCGCCTTTAAGCCTGCCAGCGTACAGAGCAGGACGACATTGCACACCAGAAGCTTCTTCATAAATCTCATCGAACATGTCCTTTTCGAGAGGAGTCTTATGAAATGAGCAATAATTGTGCCTGTCATATAACTGTAATATTAACTACATTTTTCTGTCACTAAACTGTCCTATTTTCCCTCCTGCAGCAATCACTGACTCTTACTAAAAAGGCACTTAGCCTGACTTTTCTCCCCTGGAGGGAACATGACACTGATGCGTAGCACCGTAGCCCGAATCCTCGCCGCCTCTCTTGCCGTTAGTGCGGTTTCTGCATTTGCAGCCACCGATCTGACCGGTGCTGGCGGTACATTCCCGGCGCCGGTTTATGCCAAGTGGGCAGCAGAGTATCAGCAAGCCACCGGTAGCAAAATCAACTATCAGGGCATTGGTTCATCTGGCGGTGTAAAACAAATTATCGCCAAAACCGTTGATTTCGGTGCCTCCGATGCGCCTATGAAAGACGAAGATCTGCAGAAATATGGTCTGTTCCAGTTCCCTACCGTAATCGGTGGCGTGGTGCTGGCGGTTAACCTGCCAGGCATCAAATCTGGTCAGCTGACGCTGGACGGTAAAACCGTTGGCGACATCTATCTGGGTAACATCAAAAAGTGGAACGATCCTGCGATTGTTAAACTGAACCCAGGCGTGAAACTGCCCGATACCAACATCAACGTGGTGCGTCGCGCGGATGGCTCAGGTACCTCTTTCGTTTTCACCAGCTACCTGGCGAAAGCGAACGAAGAGTGGAACAGCAAAATTGGTAAAGGCAACACCGTTAACTGGCCAACCGGTCTGGGCGGTAAAGGTAACGATGGCGTAGCAGCGTTTGTACAGCGTCTGCCAGGTTCTATTGGTTACGTTGAGTACGCGTATGCCAAACAGAATAACCTGACCTATACCAAACTGATGGATGCGGACGGCAAAGCGGTTGCGCCAAGCGAAACCAGCTTCTCTAATGCCGCGAAAGGCGCAGACTGGAGCAAATCGTTTGCTCAGGATCTGACCTTCCAGAAAGGCAATGATGCATGGCCGATCACCTCAACCACCTTTATCCTGATTTACAAAGATCAGACTAATGCGGCGAAAGGTGCCGAAGTCCTGAAGTTCTTTGACTGGGCCTACAAAGATGGCGGTAAAACGGCCAATGCGCTGGATTATGCCACCCTGCCGGAGAGCGTGGTTCAGCAGATCCGTGCTGCCTGGAAAGCCAATATCAAAGACAGTTCTGGTAAAGCGCTTTATAAGTAAGTGAATGACCCTGACCAGCCTGCGTGCTGGTCAGCCTTCAAGGGCGGCGTCTGCCGCCCTGATAACTTCTGAGGACGAAGACTTCTATGGCTGCAACGAAGTCGGCATTCAAAGCCCCAGGTAAGCAAGGTGACCGAATTTTTGGCGCGCTGGTAAAACTCTCTGCGCTGATTGTTCTGTTGCTTATGGGCGGCATTATCGTCTCCCTGATCTTCTCTTCCTGGCCAAGCATACAGAAATTTGGTTTCGCGTTTTTGTGGACCAAAACCTGGGACGCCCCTAACGAACAATTTGGTGCACTGGTGCCGATTTACGGCACACTTGTCACCTCAATCATTGCGTTGATTATTGCGGTACCGGTCAGTTTCGGTATTGCTCTTTTTCTGACCGAACTCTCACCGGGCTGGTTACGACGTCCACTGGGAACCGCAATTGAGCTGCTCGCTGCGATTCCGAGTATTGTTTATGGTATGTGGGGCTTATTTATCTTTGCTCCGCTGTTCGCAGAATATTTCCAGACGCCCGTTGGTGATGTCCTCTCGGGCATTCCGATTATTGGCGCTCTGTTCTCCGGTCCGGCGTTTGGTATCGGTATTCTGGCCGCAGGTGTGATTCTGGCCATCATGATCATTCCCTATATTGCTTCAGTCATGCGCGACGTGTTTGAGCAGACGCCGGTGATGATGAAAGAGTCAGCCTATGGGATTGGCTGCACCACGTGGGAAGTGATCTGGCGCATCGTATTGCCGTTTACTAAAAACGGCGTCATCGGCGGCATCATGCTGGGCCTGGGACGTGCGCTGGGCGAAACCATGGCGGTCACCTTTATTATCGGTAACACCTACCAGCTCGACAGTGCCTCACTGTTTATGCCAGGCAACAGTATCACCTCGGCACTGGCGAATGAGTTTGCTGAAGCCGAATCGGGTGTGCACGTAGCGGCACTGATGGAACTGGGCCTGATTCTGTTTGTTATCACCTTTATTGTGCTGGCGATTTCCAAGTTAATGATTATGCGTCTGGCAAAAAGTGAAGGAGCGCGATCATGACAACAATGGAAGTACAGGCTCGGGCCGAACTGGAAGCGTCACGTCGCAAAATGCAGTCGTGGCGTAGCACCAAGAACAAAATCGCCTTAACGCTGTCCTTGCTGACGATGGCATTTGGCTTATTCTGGCTGGTCTGGATTTTGTTTACCACCGTGAGCCGCGGCATTGACGGGCTTTCATGGTCGCTGTTTACCGAGTCCACACCGCCGCCAAACACGGCGGGAGGCGGATTAGCCAATGCGCTGGTAGGTAGCGGTTTACTGATTTTATGGTCGACATTCATTGGCACGCCACTGGGCATTCTGGCGGGTGTGTATCTGGCAGAATATGGTCGTAAGTCTTTACTGGCGGAAGTGATTCGTTTCATTAACGACATCCTGCTGTCTGCGCCATCGATTGTTGTGGGCCTGTTTGTCTACACCATTGTCGTGGCGCAGATGCACCACTTCTCAGGCTGGGCTGGTGTGATAGCGCTGGCGTTGTTACAGATTCCAATAGTGATTCGCACGACGGAAAACATGTTACGACTGGTGCCTGACAGCATGCGCGAAGCAGCCTATGCGCTGGGTACGCCGAAATGGAAGATGATTTCCGCCATTACGCTGAAAGCGTCCGTATCCGGGATTATTACGGGTGTGCTGCTGGCGGTAGCGCGCATCGCGGGCGAAACCGCGCCGCTGCTGTTTACTGCGCTGTCGAACCAGTTCTGGAGCACCGACATGATGCAGCCGCTGGCAAACCTGCCGGTCACCATCTTTAAATTTGCGATGAGTCCGTTCGCCGAGTGGCAAAGTCTGGCCTGGGCGGGCGTACTGATTATTACCCTCTGTGTGTTGCTGTTAAATATCGTAGCACGCGTGGTATTCGCCAAGGGTAAACACGGTTAACGACTGACACGGCCCTGTGCGGTGTCGTATAAGAGAGAAAAGCAATGAGTACTGCGACTGCATCAGCGGGTAAGATTCAGGTCCGTAATCTGAATTTTTATTACGGCAAGTTTCACGCTCTGAAGAACATCAACCTGGATATTGCGAAGAATCAGGTGACGGCCTTTATCGGCCCTTCAGGCTGTGGTAAATCCACTTTGCTGCGAACCTTCAATAAAATGTATTCGCTCTATCCCGAGCAGCGCGCGGAAGGGGATATTCTGCTGGACGGTGACAACATTCTGGCGTCCAACCAGGATATCGCCCTGCTGCGCGCCCGGGTTGGCATGGTGTTCCAGAAGCCGACGCCTTTCCCGATGTCGATTTATGACAATATCGCCTTTGGCGTGCGCTTGTTTGAAAAGCTGTCTCGCGCCGATATGGACGAGCGTGTGCAGTGGGCGCTTACCAAGGCAGCCCTGTGGACTGAAACCAAAGACAAGCTGCATCAGAGTGGCTACAGTCTGTCAGGCGGCCAGCAGCAGCGTCTGTGTATTGCGCGCGGTATCGCCATTCGTCCGGAAGTCCTGCTGCTGGATGAGCCCTGTTCAGCGCTGGATCCCATATCTACCGGCCGTATCGAAGAACTCATTACTGAACTGAAGCAGGATTACACCGTCGTGATCGTGACACACAACATGCAGCAGGCGGCACGTTGTTCCGACCACACGGCGTTTATGTATCTGGGCGAACTGATTGAGTTCAGCGACACCGACACGCTGTTCACCAAGCCGGCACAGAAACAAACGGAAGACTACATTACAGGTCGCTACGGCTGATTAGACAGGAGATCGCCATGGACAGTTTAAATCTGAATAAACACATCTCCGGTCAGTTTAACGCTGAGCTGGAGCACATCCGCACGCAGGTGATGATCATGGGCGGCATGGTTGAGCAGCAGCTGACCGATGCCATTACCGCCATGCATAATCTGGATGGCGAACTGGCCCAGCGCGTCATTGATGGCGACCAGAAGGTCAACATGATGGAAGTGGAGATTGATGAAGCCTGTGTGCGCATCATCGCCAAACGTCAGCCGACCGCTATCGATTTACGTCTGGTCATGGCGATTATCAAAACCATCTCCGAACTGGAACGCATCGGCGATGTTGCCGAGAAAATCAGCCGCACTGCGCTGGAGAAGTTTGGCCAGCAACATCTGCCGCTGCTGGTCAGCCTGGAGTCGCTGGGTCGTCATACTGTGCAGATGCTGCATGATGTGCTGGATGCCTTTGCGCGCATGGATCTTAACGAAGCCGTGCAGATCTACCGCGAAGACAAGAAAGTGGATAAAGAGTACGAAGGCATTGTGCGTCAGCTGATGACCTACATGATGGAAGATCCGCGGACGATTCCCAGCGTTCTGACGGCGCTGTTTTGCGCCCGCGCCATCGAACGTATCGGTGACCGCTGCCAGAATATCTGCGAAATCATTTTCTACTTCGTGAAAGGTCAGGATTTCCGTCACGTGGGCGGCGACAGGCTGGACGCGCTGTTATCCGGTGACGACGACGGTAGCAACAAACCGTCTTGATCTCGCGCAACCGTGCGCCATAAGGCGCACGGCTCCGGCTATTCTGCATAGACCCCATCCTCTTAGCTCTTTATACTTGCGCCAGTTTTTTAACCAACGGGTGCGCACTCATGTCCTCTTCTTTCCCTGTTAAGCAGAGCATTACGCCTGCGAAAGCGATGCTGGCTGCCGTCAGCGGTTATGCCATGGACGGATTCGATCTGCTGATTCTCGGGTTTATGCTGCCCGCTATCAGCCTGTCGCTGGCACTGGATCCGTCACAGGCTGGTTCACTGGTGACCTGGACGCTGATCGGCGCGGTCATCGGCGGCATTGTGTTTGGCCACCTCAGCGATCGCTATGGGCGCATTCGTGTGTTAACCATCACGATACTGATGTTCTCTGTCTTTACCGGATTGTGTGCAGTGGCGCAGGGTTACTGGGATCTGCTGGCGTACCGTACGCTGGCGGGCATGGGACTGGGCGGTGAGTTTGGCATCGGCATGGCGCTGATTGCAGAAGCCTGGCCGGCAGAAAAGCGCAACCGCGCCTCGGCCTGGGTCGGCATCGGCTGGCAACTCGGCGTACTGCTGGCGGCATTTATCACCCCGCCTTTACTGAGTGTGATTGGCTGGCGCGGCATGTTCCTGGTGGGATTACTGCCCGCGCTGGTGTCATTTGTTATTCGCCGCAGCATGGGCGAACCCGAGAGCTTCACCCGTCAAATTAAACATGTTCCCTCGCTGTCCTTTCCCGCCCGACTGAAACTGCTGTTTAAAGACCGTGCCACCAGCAAAGCCAGCCTGGGGATCTTTATTCTCTGTTCCGTTCAGAACTTCGGTTATTACGGCCTGATGATCTGGATGCCCAGCTACCTGTCCTCTAACTTCGGTTTCAGTCTGACCAAATCCGGCGTCTGGACGGCAGTAACCGTGGTGGGCATGACCTTTGGCATCTGGCTGTTTGGCGTGCTGGCCGATCGCTTTGCGCGCTGGAAAATCTTCCTGCTTTACCAGTTCGGTGCGGTCGTGATGGTTGTGGTTTATGCGCAACTGCGCGATCCGGCCGTGATGCTGTTTACCGGTGCGCTGATGGGCCTGTTCGTCAACGGTATGATTGGCGGCTATGGCGCATTGATCTCAGATACCTTTCCGCCGCAGGTTCGTGCGACCGCGCAGAACGTATTGTTTAATCTGGGGCGCGGCGTCGGTGGATTGGGTCCGTTGGTAATCGGGCTGCTGGCGGGTAAATTCTCCTTCGTGGCTGCTATCACGCTACTGGCCCTGATCTACCTGCTGGATATTGCAGCAACGCTGTTCCTGCTGCCGAAAAAGCAAAGCCAGGACGATGCGCTGGGGGCGATTGGTTAAGTAACCCGGCTGATGTCACTTAACCGGCTTTATAATGAAGCCGGTTTAAGTTGGCTGGGGATGCCTGGATCGTTTGCTGAACTGAATTCGTCCATTGCGCATGGTTACACTGGCTGTTTGCGTATTCATTCCAGGCCGATGTTGGTGGAAAGACGCAATGCGGAACTTCGCCGCGCGAAAACAGGCAATGATTTCATCGTATTCATCAGGGTTCGCACCATGCTGGCCAGTTTACTCGATTACTACAAAAGTCTTCCTTTGACAGAAGAAGCCTTAAGGTTTCAGTTGGAAAAATGGCTTAGCATGCAACGCTCATGGTGTTGCGATATGTCATTTGCCACACAGTTTCCGTGGAAGGAAACGGGACTCCCTGCGCATTATTTTCTTCAGCGTCAGGTCGATGTGGATGGCGGGCATTACCTGACTGGCCCACGTTACATGGCAGGCGATCTGGCCCGTCCTTTTGTCGATATCGTGGCATTTGATGCCCCCATTACTTCGCATGTCATAACGAAAATTTGCAGGGAATGGTCAGAAATTAAGCCTCAGCGTGTTCGCATTCTCGTGCCTGGCGACATTCCTGTATGCGGAGAAACGGATCAACTCATCTATGCCTCAGCCCTCACCAGCAAGGGAAACGAGGCTGAAGAACATCATTTGACACTAATTCGCGCTGACGCAAGAAGTTTGAGCTGGTGCATGCAAGGGTTGACTGACGCTTATCAACGGGCATGGGAAGCCATGACTGCTTTGAAAGAAAGTTTACTGCCGACGAATGAAAGGACACTGATGGAAAAAATTTCTGATGGCAGTGTTTTTATTCTTTATGAAGAAGCACAACGTGTCGGGTTTATTGTTTGTGAGGAAGGTACGGTAGGGTTTCTTCAGGCATTCCAGATAACTGAGGAAGTGATATTGCCTGAATATCAAGGGCGATCGCTGGCATCCCTTGCTCAGCAGGTTTTAAGAAAACAGCTGTGTCTTTCGGGTAAACGAAATTCCCTGTTAGCGGGCACGATTGTTCCGGGGAATCGTCCCTCAATCCGCGTAGCCGAAAAAGCAGGCCGTCGATGCGTGCTCAGATATGAATTTCTTCCAGCAGGACAGCCTTGATCGGCGACGATGAAAACCCTGCGCAGCCAGAGGGCAACGGTGTTGCCCTCTGGCTGAATTACAGATTCATCAGCGGCAGCAACTGCTGATACAACCGACTGAACGTCTCACGTCTCGGCTGATAATGTGCATGACGAGCCGGATCTGGCTCATGGCGCTGCACCTGCTTCAGGGCCGGAATGGTCAGATTGTTATCTATTGCCATCTGCGCCAGTCGGGCGGCACCCAGCGCCGGGCCGACATCGCCACCTTCGCAGTAGTCCAGTGTTTGTCCGCTGATATCTGCCAGCATCTGCCGCCAGTAGCGACTTCGTGCTCCACCGCCAATCAGCATGATGCTTTCGGGTGTTACGCCGCAGTCGTGAACCACATCCATACCGTCTGCCAGCGCAAAACCGACGCCTTCCAGCACGGCGCGCGCCAGCTCGGGTCGCCCATGCTGGTGGGTAAACCCAAAGAAGCTGCCGCAGGCATGCGGATTATTATGCGGTGTGCGTTCACCGGAAAGATAAGGCAAAAACCACAAGGCGGGCGCATCGTCTTTTGCACGTTCCGCTTCGGCTAACAGGTGCGGGACATCATCGCAGCCCGTCAGTGACGCTGCCCAGTCCAGGCAGGAAGCGGCGCTCAGCATTACCGACATCAGGTGCCAGCGCTGCGGCAGCGCATGACAAAAGCTGTGTACCGCCTGCTCGGGATTGCTGAGATAGCCTTCGCTGACCACGAAGTACACGCCGGAGGTACCGAGTGACAACATCCCTTGCCCCGGCGCGACCATGCCGACGCCGACCGCGCCTGCCGCGTTATCGCCACCGCCCGCCACGATCGGCACCTGCGGCAGCGACCAGCGCTGCGCGATCGCGGCTGATAAAGTACCGGTAATCTGGTTGCCTTCGAACAGGGCTGGCATCTGGCTGTGATCCAGCCCGCAGGCCGCGAGCATCTGCTCACTCCAGTCACGCTTTTCCACATCCAGCCACATGGTTCCGGCTGCATCAGACATGTCGCTGGCAAACTCGCCGCTCAGGCGCCAGCGCAGGTAATCTTTAGGCAGCAGCACCCTGGCAATCCGGGCAAAAATGTCTGGTTCGTGCTGTTGCACCCATAATAGTTTGGGCGCGGTAAAGCCTGGCATCATCAGGTTACCGGTGATGCGCCGAGAGTCAGGTACCCGCTGCTCCAGTTCACGGCACTGATCGCCGCTGCGTCCGTCGTTCCAGAGAATGGCGGGACGCAGCACCCGATGCTGCGCGTCCAGCAAGGTCGCGCCGTGCATCTGTCCTGTCAGGCCCACAGCTTTCACCGTGCTCAGGTCGTGCCGTTGTGCCAGTGCCTGCATTGCCTTATCCGTGGCCTGCCACCAGCTTTCGGGATCTTGCTCGCTCCATAACGGATGCGGGCGGGAAACCGTTAGTGGGGCCGTTTCCACCGCCGCCACCTGCCCTTGCACATCCAGCAACACGACTTTTACGCCGGATGTGCCGATATCGATCCCGATTACCATGTCGCGCTCCTTACGGATTAGAAGTCATAGAGGTAATGATTGACCAGGTTTTCCAGTTGCTCCTGGCGACCGCTGCGATGTTGCGGATTGAACTGCTGCTGGTGCGCATGGGCCGCGAGCGTTTCCAGTGAAAACTCACCTTTCAAAATCTGCTGACCAAACTCCCCGTTCCAGCCGCTGTAGCGCTGTGCCACGCGCTGATCAAGCTCACCGTCAGACAGCATACGCGCCGCCACTTTCAACGCCAGCGCCATCGTGTCCATGGCTCCGATGTGTCCATAGAACAGATCGTACTTGTCGGTGCTCTGCCGACGTACTTTGGCATCAAAGTTTAAGCCGCCTGTGGTAAAGCCGCCTGCTTTGATAATTTCATACATCACCAGCGCGTTCTCTTCCACGCTGACCGGGAACTGATCGGTGTCCCAGCCGCACTGGGCATCGCCCCTATTAGCATCGACCGAACCAAATACACCCAGCGCAATTGCCGTCGCTATTTCGTGATGGAATGAGTGACCCGCCAGCGTGGCATGGTTGGCTTCCACGTTTACCTTAATCTCTTTTTCCAGGCCAAACTGCTTCAGGAAGCCATAAACCGTCGCGACGTCATAATCGTACTGATGTTTGGTCGGCTCTTGCGGTTTGGGTTCAATCAGGAGCGTGCCCTGGAAGCCGATTTTGTGCTTATGTTCAACGACCATCTGCATAAAGCGGCCAATCTGTTCGCGCTCCTGGCGCAGGTCGGTATTTAACAGCGTTTCATAGCCTTCGCGTCCGCCCCACAGTACGTAGTTTTCGCCCCCCAGCGTTTGGGTCGCTTTCATTGCACTGCACACCTGACTGGCGGCCCAGGAAAACACTTCCGGATCCGGATTGGTGGCGGCACCCGCACCGTAGCGCGGATGCGTAAAGCAGTTAGCGGTGCCCCAGAGCAGTTTTAAGCCCGTTTCCTGCTGTTTCGCCTGCAACGTATCGGTCATTACCGCCAGGTTTTCGCGATAGCTTTTTAAGGAGTCACCTTCAGGTGAGACGTCCACATCGTGGAAGCAGTAGTAAGGCACGTTCAGCTTGTGGAAAAACTCAAAGGCAACGTCCGCTTTCAGTTTGGCCAGCGCCAGCGCATCGCCCGCTTTTTGCCATGGACGATCAAAAGCGCCGACACCAAACATGTCCGCGCCATTCCAGCAGAAGGTGTGCCAGTAACAGGCGGCGAAGCGCAGATGCTCAGCCATGGTTTTCCCCAGGATGACTTCGTCAGGGTTGTAGTGGCGGAAGGCCAGAGGATTACTGGTTTTTGCGCCTTCGTAGCGAACGCGATCAAGCTGGTCAAAATAAGCGTGCATGGTTTGCTCCTTAACAGTGGTCCCGAATGGGTTACCCAGAAGCCATATTGTGCGTATTCGCTTTCTGACCACTCAATTACGATATTTCACACAGGCAGTAAGAGAATTATTTATTGTGCGCTTGCTCGCAAAAAAATATGACGATGAGATGACCTCATGCTGTGCAGTTTGCGGTAACGGCGAGTCTGAAAATGTTAAAATTTGGATCGCGCTCAAAAATTCAGAAATAAACCAAAAAACGTAATAGCCGGATAAAAATCAGTAATTGCTGGCAGGTAAAAATAAGGTGAACAATTCATCCGCCTGGTTCATAGCCTTACAACGACAATAACCGTTCCCTACAGGATGACCATGATGAAAATGAAACCCGCATTACTCGCTGCGCTTGCGGCGCTTACGCTGTTCAGTCAGGCCAGTCTGGCAAAAGAAGTCAAAATCGGCATGGCCATTGACGATTTACGTCTGGAACGCTGGCAAAAAGACCGCGATATCTTCGTTAAACAGGCGGAAGCAAAGGGCGCAAAAGTCTTCGTGCAGTCTGCCAATGGCAATGAAGAAACGCAAATGTCGCAAATCGAAAATATGATTAACCGCGGCGTGGATGTGCTGGTTATTATTCCCTACAACGGTCAGGTATTAAGTAACGTCGTGGCAGAAGCGAAACGCGAAGGCATTAAAGTTCTGGCCTATGATCGCATGATTAATAATGCCGATATCGATTTCTATATTTCGTTTGATAATGAAAAAGTCGGCGAAATGCAGGCCGAAAGCCTGGTGAAAAAAGTGCCCAAAGGCAATTACTTCCTGATGGGCGGATCGCCTGTCGATAATAACGCCCGCCTGTTCCGCGAAGGGCAGATGAAGGTGTTAAAACCCTCTATTGATAATGGCAGCATAAAAGTTGTCGGTGACCAGTGGGTTGATGCCTGGCTGCCGGAAAATGCACTGAAAATCATGGAAAACGCCCTGACCGCCAATAAAAACCACATAGATGCCGTTGTGGCCTCAAACGATGCTACCGCGGGGGGAGCGATCCAGGCGCTCAGCGCGCAGGGGCTGGCCGGTAAGGTCGCCATCTCCGGACAGGATGCCGATCTGGCCGCCATCAAACGCATCATGAATGGCACGCAAACCATGACGGTGTACAAACCGATCAAAGAACTGGCGACTGAAGCAGCTAATGTCGCCGTCGAGCTGGGCAACGGTCAGACGCCTGCCAGCAATGCCAAACTCAACAACGGCCTGAAAGATGTGCCGTCGCGCCTGCTGACGCCCATCGAGGTCAACAAAGACAATATCGACAGTACCGTGGTGAAAGACGGTTTCCACAAGAAGAGTGAACTCTGATCGCCATCCTGCGAAGGAGAAGACCGATGTTGCTGGAAATGAAAAATATCACCAAGCGTTTCGGCGCGGTGAAGGCGCTGGACAACGTCAGCCTGCAACTGGATGCCGGTGAAGTGCTGTCGTTGTGTGGTGAAAACGGCTCTGGCAAATCGACCCTGATGAAAATCCTGTGCGGACTGTATCCGCACGGGGAGTTTGAGGGGCAGATTCAGTTTTCCGGGGACCCGATCCAGGCACAGACTATTCGCGATACCGAACGCAAAGGGATTGTCATTATCCATCAGGAGCTTGCGCTGGTACGGCAACTGACCGTGATGGAGAACATCTTCCTGGGCGCAGAGCTGGGGCGCTTTGGCATGGTGGACGATGAAACCATGACGCTGCGCTGCCAGCAGTTGCTGGAACGGGTCAAACTTAACGTCTCGCCCGACACACGCGTGGGTGAGCTGGGCCTGGGGCAGCAGCAGCTGGTGGAGATTGCGCGGGCGCTCAACAAACAGGTGCGGCTGCTTATCCTTGATGAGCCGACGTCCTCGCTGACCGAGCAGGAAACCACGGTACTGCTCAGTATCATCCACAACCTGCGCGAGCACGGTATCGCCTGTATTTATATCTCGCACAAACTGAACGAGGTGCGGGCGATTTCGGACACCATCTGCGTGATTCGCGATGGTCAGCATATTGCCACTCGTCCGGCGGCGGGCCTGAGTGAGGACGATATCATCACCATGATGGTCGGACGTGAACTCACGGCGCTCTATCCACATTCACCTCACGAGATTGGCGACACGGTGCTGCAGGTCAGCAACCTGACGGCCTGGCACCCGGTCAACCGCCACATCAAGCGCGTGAATAACCTGTCCTTTACCCTGCGTAAGGGAGAGATCCTTGGTATCGCCGGATTAGTCGGTGCTGGCCGAACGGAAACCGTTCAGTGTCTGTTTGGCGTCTGGCCTGGTCGCTGGCAGGGTGAGATCCGGATTAACGGCAACAAAGTGACTATCCGCGACTGTCAGGAGGCAATCGCGCACGGCATTGCCATGGTGCCGGAGGATCGTAAAAAAGACGGCATTGTGCCGCTGATGGGCGTGGGCAAAAACATCACTCTGGCGGCGCTGGATCAGTTCAGCCAGCGCCTGTCCACAATTGACGAAGCCAGCGAGCTGCACGCCATTAATGCCGCTATCGCCCGCTTGCGGGTCAAAACCTCGTCACCTGAACTGCCGATTGGCCGCCTCAGCGGCGGCAACCAGCAAAAAGCGATTCTGGCGAAATGCCTGCTGCTCAATCCAAAAATTCTGATTCTGGATGAGCCCACGCGCGGTATTGATGTGGGTGCGCGGCAGGAAATTTATGTGCTAATCAATGCGCTGGTACAGCAGGGCATCTCCGTCATTGTGATCTCGTCTGAGTTGCCCGAAGTGCTGGGCCTCAGCGACCGCATTCTGGTGATGCATGAAGGGCAAATCAAAGCCGATCTGATTAACGACAATCTGACTCAGGAGCAGGTGATGGAAGCCGCTCTGCGGAGTGAACATTATGCTTAACAGCGAAACCAAGCCCGCCGTATCGACGCCGGCCAACAAGCCCGTCTCCAGCAAGCTCGGCCTGCGTAATTTGCAGGTGCTGGTCATGCTGGGGGCGATTGTGTTGATTGCCCTGTTTTTTACCTGGACTACTGACGGTGCCTGGCTCAGCCCGCGCAACGTCTCTAACCTGCTGCGCCAGACGGCGATAACCGGCATCCTGGCGGTGGGCATGGTGTTTGTTATTATCTCCGCTGAGATCGACCTCTCAGTTGGCTCTATGATGGGGCTGCTGGGCGGCGCGGCGGCGATCTTTGACGTCTGGCTGGGCTGGCCGCTGCCACTGACCATTGTGGTCACGCTGGTGCTTGGCCTGCTGCTGGGCACCTGGAATGGCTGGTGGGTGGCCTACCGCAAGGTGCCTTCGTTTATCGTAACGCTGGCCGGTATGCTGGCGTTTCGCGGCATCCTGGTCGGTATCACCGACGGGACTACCGTTGCCCCGACCAGTCCGGCGATGTCCCAGATTGGGCAAAGCTATTTGCCAGGCGGCTTCGGTTTTGGTTTTGGCTTTATCGGCCTGGCACTGTTTATTCTGTGGCAGTGGCGCTTACGGCTGCGTCGTCAGCAGTTGGGTCTGACTCAACCGGCGGCAACCGGCACCGTGGCACGCCAGGCGATCACCGCCGTGCTGGTGCTGGGGGCGATCTGGCTGCTGAATGATTACCGTGGCGTACCTACTCCGGTACTGCTGCTGGCATTGCTGCTGCTGGCGGGAATGTTTATGGCCACCCGCACGGCTTTTGGCCGCCGCATTTACGCCATCGGCGGCAATATTGATGCCGCCCGGCTTTCCGGTATCAATGTGGCGCGCACCAAGCTGGCGGTGTTTGCCATCAATGGCCTGATGGTGGCGATCGCGGGGCTGATCCTCAGCTCACGTCTGGGCGCGGGATCGCCTTCTGCCGGAAACATCGCCGAACTGGATGCGATTGCAGCCTGTGTTATCGGCGGCACCAGCCTGGCTGGCGGCGTCGGATCCGTCGCCGGGGCGGTGATGGGCGCGTTTATCATGGCCTCGCTGGATAACGGCATGAGCATGATGGATGTGCCGACCTTCTGGCAGTACATCGTAAAAGGGGCGATTTTGCTGCTGGCGGTCTGGATGGACACCGCAACGCGCCGCCGTATGTAATCGTGTGAACGATCACACTGTGGCGCAAACCATTTCTGTGATGCATCCAGCTGTGCTATGCAATTCGCTGGGAGTTAACGGGACGCTGCCACTATGCATGAGAAACGATACCGCATTACCCTGCTGTTTAACGCCAACAAGGTTTACGATCGTCAGGTGGTTGAAGGCGTTGGCGAGTATTTACAGGCTTCACAGACAAACTGGGATATTTTCATTGAGGAGGATTTCCGCTGCCGCATTGACAATATCCATGAGTGGCTGGGCGACGGCGTGATTGCGGATTATGACGACAGCGCCATTCAGCGTTCGCTGGCAGACGTGGCGGTGCCGGTCGTCGGTGTGGGTGGCTCCTATCATCGTGAAGAGGATTACCCGCCGGTACACTACATTGCCACCGACAACAGCGCGCTGGTGGAAAGTGCCTTCCTGCACCTGAAAGCGCGCGGTATCAACCGTTTTGCATTTTACGGTTTGCCGGCTTCCAGTGGTAAACGCTGGGCACAGGAGCGCGAACTGGCGTTTCGCCAACGCGTCATGCGTGAGCGCTATATGGGCGTGGTTTATCAGGGCATGGAAACCGCCTCTGAGAACTGGCAGCACGCGCAAAACCGCCTGGCCGACTGGCTGCAAACCCTTCCCCCGCATACCGGCATTATTGCTGTCACTGATGCACGTGCGCGTCATCTGCTGCAGGCCTGCGAGCACCTGAAGATTCCGGTGCCTGAGAAGCTGTGCGTAATTGGCATCGACAACGAAGAACTGACCCGTTATCTCTCTCGCGTCGCGCTTTCCTCGGTAGTTCAGGGTTCACGACAAATGGGTTATCAGGCCGCTAAGCTGTTACACCGCCTGCTGGATAAGCAGGTTCTGCCGCTCCAGCGCATTCTGGTACCGCCAGTGAAAGTGATTGCCCGCCGCTCAACCGATTTCCGCTCGCTGCACGATCCTGCAGTGATTCAGGCGATGCATTTTATCCGTTTTAACGCCTGTAAGGGCATTAAGGTGGAGCAGGTACTGGATGCCATTGGCCTGTCGCGTTCTAACCTGGAGAAGCGTTTCCGTGACGAAACCGGCGATACGATTCACGCCATGATCCATCGCGAAAAGCTGGAAAAGGCAAAGGAACTGCTGGCGGGCTCGTCACTCAGTATCAATGAGATCTCGCAGATGTGTGGTTATCCCTCATTGCAGTATTTCTATTCGGTGTTCAAGAAGAGCTATGCGACGACACCGAAAGAGTACAGGCAGGAAAATGGAGAAGTGGCGTAAGAAGGCGACGTTGGCATTTCTGTGAGTACATGAATGAACCGATGACCTGTCGCCATCATCTATAAGGAAGCCGGTCCGAATGTCCTGGGCTGGCTTTCCACTTATATTTTCTCTGAAAGACAAGACGAGAATGTCAGAATGAATATATTCAACTGAGTAACACCGTAAGGCATATTAAAGTAGCTATAAAAGATTTAATTCGTTGATTTATATAATTAATTATTCAAAATTTTCTGAGGTTATGTTCTGTTAAACAGTGTGGCAGAGCTTGCTGTCACTCTGTTTAACAATCATCATGATCCATGGTCACCCCTTTTTTTGAGGGACTGTGTAGTTCAGTGCTTTTCTGACAGACTGTCGAAAATATACTTCTTTATATTATGGTTTTCTTTGAGAAAGGGCTGGGCCGCTGCCTCGCTTAAGTAGGAATCGCAAAATTCCACAGCCATTCGTAATACCCTGGTTGAATGCGCCTGCGCTGTCATCGTTATTATGGTCATCAGCCACGATTTTACAGACTCCATCGAATTAAGATAGCTTCTGAGGGAGACAGCTGCTTTACTGATTGAGCAGGCTCCAACAAGCCGTCAGTCGCTGTTTTCGTATCCGCGATGTGTAGCGTCGTCATGGCATTACAGCGGCGAGTTATCTGGCCCATTGACTAAAAGGAACGTCAATGCTTAACGTTCGTAATGCCCTGCCGGATGATTACGCAGCCTGGCTGGGGCTCTGGAAAGATTACCTGCTGTTTTATGGTCATCACCTGGATGAGAGCGTCACGCTATCTACCTGGCAGAGAATCCATTCACCTGACTCCGCGCTCATATGTCGACTCGCCGAACACAACGGCAGCGTGATCGGTTTCGCGATATGCGTGATACACGAAGGGACCTGGGTCACCCAGCCCGTATGCTATCTGGAAGATCTCTTTGTTAAGGAAAACAAGCGCGGCGTAGGTGCGGGAAAAGCCCTAATCGTAGCAGTCTGCGATGAAGCCCGTGAACTGGGTTGGGCGAAAGTATATTGGGTGACAAATGAAAACAATCCTGCCCGCAGATTGTACGATAAGCTGGCACAGGTGGATGATATTGTCCGTTATAACATCAGGCTCTGAGCATCAATCCGCTGGGCTACAGGCCTGAAATCACGATGGGCACTGTCTCCAGAATCACCTTCAGCCTTTAAAAGGATGCAAGATGGCTAATCGGGAACATCATTACCATATTCACATTCGCTGGACCGGTAACCGTGGCAGCGGTACAGATTCCTACACCGCGTACGATCGCAATGGTGAGCTTGCCGCTGAGGGGAAAGCGACCATCGCACTGAGTGCCGATCCGGCCTTTCGGGGCGATGCCACGCGCTGGAATCCCGAAGAACTGTTGCTGGCCTCGGCGTCCGCCTGCCATAAATTATGGTATCTGCATCTGTGCGCTGATGCTGGTATCATCGTCGAGGCTTATGAGGATGCGGCGGAGGGCACAATGGTCGAGGGTGAGCGGGGGCATTTCACGCAAATCACGTTGAAGCCGTTGGTCACATTGCGCGATCCGGCAGACGCTGCGCGCGCAGAAGCGCTGCACCACCATGCTCACGATGCGTGTTTTATCGCGAATTCGCTGAATTTTCCGGTGAGTTTTGTGCCGCGGTTTGTTTGAAACTGCAATCATATATAGCAGTTGTTATTACCAAATCAGAATAACTTTCTGGGAATATTTAAATTTAAAGGCGAAACTATGTTTCGCCTTAATTATTAACGTCTAATTAGAAGCGATATTGCAATCCTGCTGTAACCGTATAATTGTGGTTTGCTATGCCTGCTGCGTCACCATCAATATTCCCGGACTGGCCACTTACATTATCAAAAATTTGTGTGCCACCTTTACCTTCTTCGTATTTACTGTAAGTAAATTCAGCGAAGACTTTTGCGTTAGGTGTAACGTAATAACCGGCATCAACAGATGCACCGTAGTAGCGTGAACTGGATGTTTTTTCGCGGAAGGTTAACTGGCGCACATAGTGCTCGTCATTATCGTGAGCATTCACCCAGTCGCTGAATTTAAGTAAAGCACCAAATTCGAAATCATTGATGCGATAGCGTCCTGTCAATCCTACATATGGCATTGAAAAACGCTGACTGTAACCGATACCTGTTTGATCTCTGGGGAAATCTCCTACCAGCGTACCATTGTCGTAATTGAAAGAACCGCCAATTGCAGTCCAGCTGAATCGGGTTTCCTGATAGCCTGCTACAGCGCCTACTCGGTAGTTATCTCCCTGCAGGAACCAGCCTTTCAGATTGAGATCGTATTCATTTGCGTAGTTCATACGCGTATAAGGATGCGAGGAATGATCGGTCCAGTTACCTTGATTGCTATCCTGCCAGTCATAATCATCCAGATGGCCGGAACCACTGGCCAGAGAAGTCCACCCACGCGCGTTAAGCGTCAGAAATGGGTAGGCATCCCATGAAATGTCACCTTTCAGAATGGCAACGTTTTTTATCTTCCAGTCAAGCTGACTGATTTTCCGTCCAGTATCAGGGTCGTAAACAAGTTCTCCTGATTTACCGCCCAGCATACCTGTTGAAGCAGATACACTGAAACTATCAGCTGATAAATCGGGTGTATAAGATGTTTTCTCAGCATGAACACTTGCTGAAGCCCCTGCCATCATCATCATTACAAAAATGCTTTTTTTCATTTTTATCATCCTGTTTTTTGTTAAGGAACTCCTAAGAGCAGGGCCAGAATAAAATAGAGTGGCGTTGTTAAACAAGTTAAACAATTATGAAATTTAAAAATCCTAAAAAAATTGTAAGTATTACCCTGGAGGCTGGAGTATGTTGTTACGAATAAGTCGTGTATCGTGTGATTCTTATGGATTAATAAATTTTTCCAATATTTAACTGGCACTAAAGTTTTAATACTCAGAGCCGATACTTTATGCGCCACTGGCGAAATCCGTCGCCAGTATTATGTGACCCCCGTTTGGGGCTCAGTCAACATAAGGAGCAACTGCATGGATATTCAGCAACTCACAACGCTGTCTGCAGGGTTAGATCAATGGCAGGCACGTGGTGAAGCCAATGCGACGCTGTTAAAGAAAACCCTGAACCAACAGGCAGATACCATCACTACACTGGTGGAAGGCGTTACTGCCCTTCCCGCGAACCCGGCTGTAGGGCGGAACATTAACACCACCGCCTGATTATTCTGCTCCAGGTTCCCCGGGCGGATCATGTCGTACCGCCCGCTTTATTCCCTTTCCCCGTCGGCTGAATTTCCCTTCATCCCTTCGCTGCAATTTTTTCCAATACCTGAGCTGAGTAAAAGAATGAAATAAGGTATCACTCACGGTCAGGCAGGGAACTCGATGACGCCGCTTCAGTTTACGCTTCGCTCTCCAGAATGGGCTCTTTTTACAGAATTTACAGGCACATATCAGGTGGCGCAGCGCGAGGTTCTTTCGTGCAGGAGTGCAGTGCGATGATGTCCTTTTCGACGGGGTTTTTCTTAAGTCTGTCACTGTGTCTGGATATCGGCATTGCCAACATCGCAATGATTACGCTGGCAATGCAGCGGGGATATTTTCAGGGATTTTCGCTGGGCATCGGCACCTGTATAGGCGATCTTTTTTATGCCGTGCTGGCGCTGGCGGGCATGGCGGTGTTGCTGCAATTCGAGATAGTGCGATGGATAATCTGGTCGGTTGGAGGGCTTCTGCTGACAGGGTTCACCGTTAAAATGCTGATGGCTGCCTTCAGTACAGTTAACGATATCGACACATCACAGGTGACTGTCAGGCTGTCGCTGTTCCGTGAGTTCCGTCGCGGAATTGTACTGGCCCTGTCCTCACCCACCGCCATTCTGTGGTTTGCGACGGTGGGTGGCGCGCTCATTTCCCGTTTCGGGGAGCAAAACCTTACCGGAACCACGCTATTTCTGAGCGGTTTTTTTCTGGCCGGGGTGATATGGACGGGTGTGCTCTGTCTGGTTGGCAGCGTGGGCGGCAGGCTATTAGGACAAAAGTTGTTGAGATATTCCTACATGCTTTCTGCCCTTATCTTTGCCTGTTTTGCTTTTTACGTCATCGTTTCAGGTTATAAAGAATTTTTGCTTTCCTGAACCTACCTGTGAAGCATAGTGTTTGGGCGTGGTGCCCATTACTTTGCGAAACGCATTGATAAAATGGCTTTGATCGTAAAATCCCAGGCGATGCGCGGCGTCCAGAGGATGCTGATTCTGTCGCAGAAGCGCCCGCGCTGCACACAGGCGAAGCTGCATGTGATACTGCAAAGGTGGAAGCCCGGTATAAGCAGTAAAACGCCTCACCAGCGCGTATTTGCTTATTCCCGCTACCTGCACCAATGCATTCAGCGTAAGCATCATGTTCACATGCTGGCGCATAAAAGCAATGATGCGGTCCAGGTCTTTATCGACCACGGCATCTCGCGTGACTTTCTCAGAGAACAGTTCTGCGCACAACAGCAAAAGTGCCTGCTCTTCCTCTTCGCTGTCATGGTGTTGTGTGAGTTGGGCATAGCGACATATAGCGTTAAATAACGCCTGATGCGTGAAAACGCCTTCAGCTAAAACGGGTGCCTCACGGTGACTGCTGAGATTTTGGCTGAGATTGAATGTTTTTAATAGCGTCTGCGGAATATGGATGCTGAGGAATTCAGCGCCGTGCTGATCGAAACGTGAAGACTGGATGCTGGCCGGATTATACAGAGTGATCTGGCCCGCATTGACCTGCAGTGTCTGGCCATTAAGTGTGATTTCCTCAATGCCCGACAGGTTGGCGCTAAGCACATATTCATCGTGCGTGTGTTTTGGAAAGGTTGCGTTATGCGCTTTAACGCGCGAGCACTCCATACCATTGCGACTAAACCAGTCCAGAGCGTACAGCGCCATTAAAGCTCTCCTCCACAAAATATCAGCGCGCAGATGGCGCTGATAAAGCCTCTCAGCAGACTATATCACCCCGATGAAAAGACGCACATTAACGCGTAATATTCCAGTCGCTTTTGCCACAGGAAAAAACAGGTAGTTAAAGAAAAGAGCGGAGGAGGGCGAAAAGGCATGATTTTTTAGGATTACTGGCAAATTTTAGTGCGCTTTGTTTACCTGGAAAGCCGAAAGCCGAAAGCCGAAAGCCGAAAGCCGAAAGCCGAAAGCCGAAAGCCGAAAGCCGAAAGCCGAAAGCCGTGACAAACAAACCCATCCGCTCTCTGGAATCTAAGCCATGGGTCAACACGTAAGAAACCAACAGGGGAAAAGGGCGCGCTACGTACTAACGTGCGCAAGCAGCAATAAAGCATTATCCTGTTTGTTGTCTGGCAGCAGTCATCAAGATGTGTGCGCTTAAAAGCGCACAACCTTCGCAGTTAACCGCTCTTAGCGCGCAGATAAGATCTGCCAGACAGGTGAGATATCCTTAATCCCTGGCATAGCAAAACGTGAAATATAGCTGCAGCTCGCGCTGAGCCTCTGCTTCTTCTGCCTCAGTCACCCTTACCAAAAACGTTATATGTCAATTCCGCAACGTCGGCATGAGGTTTTAGCTATCAGCGTGATAGATAGCAGGATCACAATTGCGGCACTTATTGTTAACTTTGTATTAATAACTATGGTTATCATTACTCCCATCGAAAGCACACTGCTTTCCCGCTTACATGATAAGGAACCGGATTATGAAAACCATGAAAACACTTTCCCTTGCTGCCGTTGCTGCGCTTTCACTGATGTCAGCCTCTGCTTTTGCGCAAACTGTCACCGCAACGGGTTCAACCCTTGATGGTACCGAAGCGAAAATTGCAGCCCAGGCTGAACAGCAGGGTGCGCAGTACAGAATCATCGAAGCCAACACGAACGACCGTGTCCACATGACCGCCGAGCTGTATAAATAACCGCGTCGTGTTGAAAGATGCGCAAAGAGCTGCCTGATGGCAGCTTTTTTTGGTCGCTGCAGAGCGTGAAAAGGACGGTTTATGTCGACAGTGACGTAAACCCGGTGTGCAAATAATTTTCCACTTAATGTCAGTCATTACGTTTTAACGCGGCCAAAAAATAAAGGGCGTTGTATTCATCCTTTAATTAACGTTATTAGCCCGGTCACAATCTGTTGCCTGTTTATTCTCCATTGTCTCAAGCCTGCTCTTTCTTCTGCCGATAAACTCTCCAGACCACTCAACATGGCAGTATAAAAATGACAATTCTAAAAAAATTATTTTCCCTTTTCTCAAAACACCAGCATAAACACGCCGCCGATTCGCTCAAAGCACTGAATGATGCCATTCCGATCATCGAGTTTACGCCAGAAGGCACGATCCTTCGGGCAAATGATCTTTTTCTCAACAAGATGGGCTATGAGATAAAAGAAATCGTGGGTCGTCATCACAGCATGTTTTGCTCGCCCTCGCTGGTCAACTCAGCCGAGTATCGCCAGTTCTGGCTACGGCTGGCCAGCGGCAAGAGCTTCAGCGGTAAATACCTGCGTTTGGGCAAAGATAATCATCCCGTCTGGCTGGAAGCCAGCTATGTGCCAGTAAAAGATCGGCAGGGTCGGGTGATTAAGGTCATCAAGCTGGCGGCTGATATTTCCGAGCGTATCAGCGAAGCGCAGCAGCAGGATGCCATGGTACAGGCGATCAGCCGCTCAATGGCCGTCATTGCATTTAATAAGGCCGGGGAAGTACTGGAGGTGAATGAAAACTTCCTGAAAGCGACCGGCTACAAAGCCGATGAGATCCTCGGGCGGCATCACCGTATGTTTTGCTCTGAGGAACTGCGTAACAGCCAGGAATATCAGCAGTTCTGGCAACGCCTGAACCAGGGCGAATTTTTTTCCGGCCAGTATCCGCGCCTTAACCGCCAGGGTAAAACCATCTGGCTGCGTGCAACCTATAACCCGGTTTTTGATACCGAAGGCCGGTTATATAAGATCGTGAAATTCGCGACGGATGTGACGGAGCAGGTGTTGCAAAACCAGCAGGAAAACGAAGCCGCTCAGCACGCATGGAAGATGGCGCAACAGACACGTGAAAGCTCGGTAACGGGTGCCGATGTCATCGAAGACAGCGTCAGAACGATGGCGGAAATCGCCAATGAGATGAACAGCGTTTCGGCGGATGTCTTTGGCCTGAACGGCCAGTCTGACCGGATTGCCGATATGGTGCATTCCATTCGCAATATCGCCGAGCAGACGCGCTTTATTGCGCTGAATGCAGCCATTGAGGCTGCCCGCGCCGGCACGTCGGGGCGCAGTTTTGCCATCGTAGCCGCCGAGGTACGCACGCTGGCGGCACGTATTAACGAAGCGACAGAAGAAATAGGACGCGTGGTGTCCAGTAATAATCAGCTGGCGAAAAAGGTGCTGGAAGACATCGAAAATAACCTGAAAAACACGGCGCGTGGAGTCAATCTTATGCGTCAGGCGGGTGAGGTAATCGCCAGTATTCAGAGCAATTCTGAGCGCGTCGAGGAAGCGGTCAGAAACGTTTCCCGTTCATCCACGCCGCATCCTGTCTGAGTATTTTTCCCGGTCGCCTGCCTTCACGGGTGACCGGTTTCCCCGCTTAACACCCGCCGTTTCGCGCATATTTCACTTTGTTTGCTGTTAAGCGATAAGGCACTATGGTTCCAGCCTTTTCAACATCACGGGAATGTCTGTCGCCATGCCGGTTAATTTCGATCTTAACGATCTGTACGCGTTTCGCGCCCTGGTCGAATATGGCAATTTCCGCATTGCAGCGGAGTCCATTTGCCTGTCCCAGTCGGCCCTGAGCCGCAGGATTGAAAAGCTGGAAACGGCACTGGGGATTAAGCTGTTCGACAGAACCACGCGCCGGGTTACGCTTACGCTTTATGGTCAGACATTTGCCGCACGTTCGGAGCAGCTGCTCGCTAATTTTGAAGAGGTTATGGCCGATATCAGTAAAGTCAGCCAGGATCGGACCGGACTGGTGACGGTGGCGACGGTGCCCTCTGCGGCCTACTATTTTATGCCGGATGTCATTCGCCGCTTTCAGGCCCGTTATCCTCGCGTACGCGTCAAAATTATTGATAGCAGCGCAGGCAACGTGATCGAGGCGGTAACCAGTGGTCAGGCAGATTTTGGCATTTGCTTCTCCGGCAATCCACCGCCTGGCACCGAATTTTTACCCCTGGTTGAGGATGTTTATGTTGTCGCCTGCCGACACGACCATCCGCTTGCCAGCCGTAAGGGCCTGACATGGCAGGAATTTTATCAGCAGGATTATGTGGGGCTGGATAAGACGTCGGGTAATCGCAACCTGCTGGACTCTGCCCTGGGTCATGTTGTTCCGGCGCGTCCCAGTATCTGTGAGACCCGACATGTGACCACGATGCTCGGTATGGTTGAAGCGGGAATCGGCATTGCTGCCGTGCCCGCCATGTCGATGCCGTCATCCGGTCATTCGGTGCTGGTGCAGTTACCCCTCACCGATCCGGTGGTGAAACGTACTGTAGGGCTGCTCAGACGCAGCGGACGTATTCAGTCGTATATTGCAGCAGAACTGGAAAAGCTCATTACTGAACAGTATCACGCTGCGTAACAGGCTGCTGCGTTTTCACCGAGTGCAAACCGGTTGCGTGAACGACCGCCTGCGCCTGGGCTGAGGCCAGGAAATCAAGTAGCGCTTTACCTGCTTCCGGATGCGCGGCTTTCGCCGGGACAGCGCCCGCAAAGCGGGTAATGTACTGGACATCGTCAGGCAACTCGCCAACAAAAGTCACGCCCTTGACGGGCAGCAGTTCGCTGACCTGCTGTAGTCCCAGTGCATAGTGGCCTTTTGCCACTTCCGAGGCGACAGGAATACGTTCGACCTGATGTGCTTTGTCTTTGACTTTGTCTTCAATGCCTAACTTCTTAAACAACTCGCTGCTGACATACTGACCGCTGGCGCTATCGGAATACGCAATAGACTTCGCGCTCAGTAAGGCTTGACGTAATTCGTCATCCGTCTTAATTGCGGGCTTAGCGTCGCCTTGCTTCACGACAATACCAATCGGCGAGTCAGCCAGCTCCACGCGTGAGCCGGGTTTTATCCACTTGTCTTTTTCCAGCTGAGTCAGCGCATTGCCCACCATAATTACCGCATCGGCCTTTTCACCACGTGCCAGGCGGTTAGGGATTGCCTGCGGGGTTTTACCCATTGAAGGGCCGGATACCAGGATAATTTTGTCACCGCTTTGGGCTTCAAACTGAGGCGTGAGTTTCTCCAGGGCGGCTTTAAAGCCACCAGAGATCATCACGGTCACGTCCTTTGCCAGTACCGTCGTGCTGACGGTTGAAAGCACGAGGGTGGCAAGGAGTGATCGGTATAGTCGTTTCATAATGGAGTCCCTGACTTAATGTTTAACGGCGGGTTGTAAATTGACAGCGCTGCGGCGGTAAAGATACAGCGTCGCCAGTAGGGCACAGACGGCAGCAAAGCTCATCCAGTAACCGGGTGACGCTTTATCGCCGGTGTACTCTATCAATGCGGTTGAAATCACCGGGGTAAATCCGCCAAAGACAGCCGTTGCGAGGCTGTAAGCGAGTGAAAAGCCCGCCACCCGAACTTCGGTTGGCATAATCTCGGTCAGGGCAGGAATCATCGCACCGTTATACAGGCCGTAGATAAATGACAGCCACAGCAGTACGGTCAGCATCATCGTAAAACTCGGTGCTTCGGCCAGCAGCGTCAGGGCCGGATAAGCCGTTGCCAGGGCCAGCAACGTCATGGCAATCAGAACCGGCTTACGTCCAAAGCGGTCCGACAGGGCACCCCCGACCGGCAGCCAGAGGAAATTGGAAATGGCCACCAGCAGCGTAACCAGCAGGCTGTCAGACGCACTGAGCATCAGCACCTTCTTGCCGAAGGTGGGGGCATAAACGGTAATCAGATAGAACGCTGTTGTGGTCATCGCCACCATCAACATGCCCGCAACCACCACCTGCCAGTTAGCTAACAGGGTTTTAAAGACCTCGCGCATCGCCAGATGCTTACGGCGAGCATTAAATTCCTGCGTTTCTTCCAGCTTACGACGCAGAAAGAAAATGAAAGGCACAATCAGGCAGCCAAACAGGAACGGAATACGCCAGCCCCATTCACGAATCGCGCTCTCTTCCAGGGCGGCATTCAGGGCAAAGCCCATGGCAGCGGCAACCATAATGGCGACCTGCTGGCTGCCCGACTGCCAACTGGTATAGAAGCCTTTGCGGCCTGGCGTAGCGATTTCGGCCAGGTAAACCGACACGCCGCCCAGTTCGGCACCGGCAGAGAAGCCCTGCAACAGGCGACCGATAAGCACCAGCATCGGGGCCCAAAGGCCAATGCTCTGATAAGACGGGATTAATACGATCAGAAAGGTGCCCGTAGCCATAATGGACAGGGTTACGATCAATCCTTTACGTCTGCCGACTTTATCAATATAAGCGCCCAGCACCACGGCGCCGATCGGGCGCATCAGGAAACCTGCGCCGAAGACGGCAAAGGTCATCATCAGTGAGGCGAACTCACTGCTCGCCGGAAAGAAAGTATGCGCGATGTAGGTGGCATAAAAACCAAACAGAAAGAAGTCAAACTGTTCCAGAAAGTTGCCCGAGGTAACGCGCAAGATGGCGCCGATTCTGGCGCGAGTGGTCATAGGTGAAGTCGAGGAATGCATCGGTATCTCCAGTTTATCATTGACGCTTTTTGCTGCGCCTGTTGCTGAAGACTGGATCAGGAAAATAAAGTAAATAAGCGCAATAAACTCATCGACTGATGCGCTATGCGCATTAATGGCCGTTAACAATTACATTGGGCTATGTGCAACAAGGCTTTAACAAGTTTGCCGGGCGGGTGGACGTTTAACCAGCCCGAAAAACCGAATGCGCGTTTTGTGACAGGGTTCATATGGGTATTTAAAGGAAAAGGGGTAGCGTAAAGCCTTTGTCAGGTTCTATCAGGCGACGCGCGCGTTCGCCCCATCGCGAGTGAAATCATTCCAGACAGGAGGCGGGTTAGCGGCCGGGCTGAAAAAGCTCGACGAGCATCTTCTCGTTATCATGAATGAAAGCGAAACGATCGCCATCGCCGTTGGGTACGGCACGGGGCGGGGAAACGATCTCGACACCTTTTGCCTGCAGTTCCGCAACCGCCTCATCGAGATCGTCGACCTGAAGCGCGAAATGGTTGATACCGCCGATTTTCAGATTGGTTTCTGCGCGTTGCCGCTGTGGATCCATCGGGGTGGCCTGCGCATGTTGAAACAGCTCCAGTTTCACATTGCCCCGCGCAATAAAAACAACCTGTACGCCCGGCCAGCCATAATCATACAGACGCGTAAATCCCAGCATCTGGCTATACCAGGCTTCACTGGCTTCAATATCCTGAACCACAATACCGATGTGATGAAATGTATTACCGATTGCCGACATGGTGCTTTTCCTTATCAGGTCGCTGAGGTGAATGTCGCGTTGAAACGGCAAGGCGGTGCTGCGCGCCCTTCGTACAGCTTACCACCCAATCGGGCATACGGCAGAAATGCCCGAGGGGCGAGGGTTGCTTATCGTTGCAGGTAAATCCGTACACCGCCTCACACTGGCCGTAGATGACCCGTGTATCGTCTTAAAACCAGGCTTCCCACATCGCACCCAGATTGAAGTCGTCCAGAATATCGTTTTCCCGGCCATTCACGCGTGCGGTGCGCGCATCATCGACCTTGCCGCCCGTCACATAGAAGCGCAGCATGGGACGGAACTCCGGGCCCATCGCGATAGCGATATTCTGCGACAGCGTCAGCTTCCAGCCGTTGTTGCTACCGCCTTCATCATAGTTGACCCGTTGATAACCGGCTTCGAGCCAGGTGGAGTGCACGTCATTCCAGAAATACATCGGGCGCACAATGGCAGCGTAGTTTTTCCGGTTGTCGCTTTTCAGTCGACTGTTGTCATAATCGTGATAGGCCAGCAGATACTCCACCTGCGCCTGCTGAGTAAACAGGTGCTTACCTTCAAAGCTGGTGTAAAGCGTGCTGAGGCCATGGGTTTTGCTGTAAACGCTGTTATCCGCATTGTCTGAGTAGCGTGCAATCACTTTATTGACGCCATGATCGGTGGTGTGGCTTACGACAAACGCACCCTGCCAGGCGTTGAGGCGATCCTCGCTTTCCACGGCCTTAGAGTCGAAACCGTAATTGGCATACATCTCCAGATCCAGCGGCCCCAGTTTCATGCCGTGGATTTTAGATGTGGCGGCATAGTTTCCTTTATCGCCGGTGCCCGATCCGCCCGTACAGGTAATGCGTGACGGATTGGATTCATCGCTAAGCACTTCAGGATTACAGGATTCCACCGCCGCGACGGCAGCAAGGTCAAATTTTATCCCGCCTACGTCAAAGTCTTTTACGCCCGCGCCCTGACCATCGTGATTCATCCAGAAATAGTCATTGATGTTCTGTTGCGGGCGCTGATGAAAGTCCCGTCCGGCCCAAAGATAGGCATTAGGATTCGAGGCCAGCACATTGGTCACGCCAGCGTAAGCTTTTTTCAGGTTCACTTCATCGCCCCAGTGATCGATCATCACGTTCACGTCCCAGATGGCACCGTTCGTGCTTTTAAACGCTTTAGAGAGCTGGAATTCGCCGCCGTTACCTTCGTTCCCCAGGCGACCAATACCGGAGGCGCCGTTGTAAGAGCCATCAACGTTGACATACTTTTGGTCACCACTTTGGTAATGCGCGCCATAACGGGCGTAGCCGCTAAACTTCACGCCAAAAGGAATGGCCATATCCGGTGACTGTGCAGGACTCTGCGGTTCTGTTATCACATCCGTTTTTTTCGCGACGGCGGCATCCATCTTAGCCTGACGCTCTGCTAAAGCTTTATCGACGGCTTTGGCGACGATAGCGTCGATTTGTTCCTGCGTGAATTCCTGTGCGAGGCCGGCAATCGGGCACAGCGCGGCGCTCACCGCCAGAGGAAGTGAAAATGTTTTTATCATGTTCATGGTTATCTCGTTTACACCTCATCCTTCGGGTTAACACGAATTAACCCGAAAGACGCGTGCTGTTGTTTTCAGATAATAACCCGCCCGTTTCGGCTTATTGACTGTCACCAAAACAAGTTGATTTGTAGAGTATGTTTTCTTTCCAGAGGGATATTTTTTGTCAGGCGTTCTCCTGTATTAAGCGATCAAATTACCGTTGATAGAGATGAATTATTTCTTCTGATAATTCACGGGCTAATAGCGACGTCATTAAATGATCCTGAGCATGGACCATAATTAACGTCATCGGCTGTCGGGCCTCGCCAGCATCCTGTTCAATTAACCGGGTTTGCATCTGATGGGCCTTGCGGGAATAGTCGTCGGCCTCTTTGAGGCGCGCATGGGCCTCCTCAAACTCGCCTTGCCGCGCCGCCTGCAGGGCTTCAAAGCACAGGCTGCGGGCGTGTCCTGAATTGACGATAATCGTCATTACAGCGTCTTCAAGTTCAATCATTATTATCGCTCTCAGTCAAAACCGTTATTTTCGGCAACGTTAGCAAACCAGTTTCCGCTCTTTTTTATCGTACGTTGTTGTGTTTCCAGATCGAGCTGCACTAAGCCATAGCGATTTTTATAGCCATTCAGCCAGGACCAGTTGTCGATAAAGGTCCACATATGGTAACCCAGACAATGACAGCCCTCGCGAATGCCTTTATGCAGCCATTTAAGATGTTCGGAAACAAATTCGATACGGTAATCATCCTGAACTTTACCGTCTTGAATAAAACGCTGTTCATTTTCGACGCCCATTCCATTTTCAGAAATAAAGCAGCGAGGGTTGCCGTAATTATCGCGCAGGTTGATCAGAATATCGTAAATACCCGGCGCATAGATTTCCCATCCGCGGTATGGGTTCATTTGTCGGCCAGGCATGTCGTAATGATCGAATAATGCCTCCGGCATAAACGGTGCGTCAGGGTTGACGGCGCTGTCCCGGCACTTCACCCGGCGCGGTTGATAATAATTGACACCCAGCAGGTCGATGATGCCGTCGGCAAGCAAGGCGCTGTCGCCAGGCAGGCAGTGTGGCAACTGGTCATGCTGTTTTAATAAGTCCAGCAGCGCAGACGGATATTCGCCCTTGAGAACCGGATCGAGAAAGCTGCGGTTAAACAGCAGATCGGCATGCTGTGCTGCGTTGACATCTGCCGGATTCGTTGAGCGCGGATAGGACGGTGTGAGATTCAGTACCACGCCTATTTCGCCATCATAGCCGCCGTTACGCCAGGCACGTACCGCCAGGGAATGTGCCAGTACGGTATGAAAGGCCACGGTAGCGGCGCGTTTAAAATCCACCACGTTGGGATAATGAAAATCATACAGATAGCCGCCTTCAACCGGCACAATGGGCTCATTAAAAGTAAACCAGTGCTTCACTTTGTGACCGAACAGCGTGAAACAGCGCTGCGCGTAGCGGCCAAACGCCTGCACCACTTCGCGGTTTTCCCAGCCCCCTTTCTCCTGCAGGGCCAGCGGCATATCGAAATGAAACAGTGTGATAAACGGCGTAATCCCCTGCGCCAGTAATTCATCAATGACCCGGTGATAGAAATCGACGGCCTCGGGATTGATCTCATCCGCTCCGTCCGGCATGAGCCGCGCCCAGCTCAGCGAGGTGCGAAAGCTGTTGTGCTTTAACGCTTTTAGCAGCGTGATATCCTGCCGCCAGTGTTGATAAAAGCCGGAGGTATCGGCCGGGCCAATACCGTGATGGAAACGATGCGGCTGGTGTGCGAACCAGTGATCCCAGGTGGTGGCGCTTTTACCGCCCTGAAGGCTACAGCCTTCGGTTTGCAACGCCGAACTGGCGCTGCCCCACCAGAAATTGTCAGGAAAACGGTAGTGCATGTGACTGACTCCTTAAGCCTGGGGATGACCGTGCACGGTATTGCCTGCGGGCACGGTATCCTGAATTTTTTTCTCTTCTGCTTTGATCAGGCTGCGTTCGTAAGCGCGCAGAAAAGGTAAGTACATCAGTGCCGACATCACCATGCAGATCAGGCACATGACCAGTGGACTAAGCGCCCAGTTGGCCGCCCAGGAAGCACCAATCGGCGCGGGCGTCGTCCAGGGCGTCAGCGAAACGACCTGCGCAACCCAGCCCAGTTTTGTGGCGGTATAGGCCAGAACGGCATTAATCATCGGGACGCAGACGAAGGGAATAAACAGCAGGGGATTCATGATGATGGGCGCACCAAATAAGATCGGCTCATTGATATTAAAGAAGCTGGGAACCACGCCCATTTTGCCGATGGTACGCAGATGCAGCACCCGGCTGCGCAGCAGTAAAAAGGCCAGCGGCAAAGTGGAACCGACGCCGCCGATAAGCAGATAGTGATCCCAAAAGCCCTGCAGATAGACATGGGGCAGCGCCGCACCGGCTGCCAGAGCGGCCTGATTGGCGGAGAGATTAGCCATCCAGAAGGGATTCATGATGCCAGTGACGATGAGTGCGCCATGAATACCGGCGAACCAAAAAATCTGGCACAGCAGCACCGACAGCAAGATGGCTGGCAGGGAATCCGAGGCGGATACCAGCGGTTCCAGCAGATGCATAATCGCCTGAGGAATAATCATGCCCGTTTTGGCTTCAATAAACAGATTAAGCGGATGCAGGGTGCCAATGATCACCAATACCGGAATTAAAATCTCAAAAGAACGGGCGACGCCAGTGGGGACTTCTTTGGGCAGGCGAATCGTGACGTTATGCTGTTTGAGCCAGGCATAAACACGGGTGGCATAAATCGCGGTAATCAGGGCCGTAAAAATTCCCTGACCGGACAGGTACTGCGTAGAGATCTTTTCATCAGCATAGGGCGCTGCCACCAGTAAAAAGGCCATAAAAGCCAGTAAACCTGACATGATGGGATCAAGGTTGAACTGTCGGCCCAGACTGGCACCGATGCCGACTGAGATAAAGAAGGTCATGACGCCCATGCTGAGATTAAACGGCAGCATCAGTTGCTGGCGATAAGTAACCGAAAAGTCGAGCCAGGCCCGGGCAAAGCTGTTGGTGGTATCCGCTGAAAAGGGCGGGAAAATAAACACCAGCATGAACGAGCCAATAATCATAAACGGCAGGGCCGCCGTAAAACCATCACGAATAGCGATAACGTACTTTTGCTGACCCAATTTTCCGGCGAGGGGCGTAATAGCCTGTTCAATCACCGTCACCATTGACTGATATAACGAACCCATAAATGACACCTTTTAGTGTGTCGCTTCAATAAGCGACAGAGCGTAATCCAGCACGTTGTCACCGCGTTGCATACCGTAGTCCGTCATATCAATAGCCCGGACAGGAATACCGTGGGTGGCAGCTTTTTCTGAAAGCGTGTTTAACATGTACTTTACTTGCGGGCCGAGCAGCACAACCTGATACGTTGGAAACTGCGTATCAAACTCGGCAATGCCCCAGGCATCAATCTGCACAGCGAGGCCGCGTTGATCCGCCACCTCTACCATTTTGCGCACCAGCATGCTGGTGGACATACCTGCCGAACAGCACAACATAATCCTGATCATGAGAACGCTCCTTTACGTGTAAAACTTGTTACGGAGATGATTTGATACGATATGGAAACCGGTTTCCATTTGTCGCAAAAGGAAGTGTGACAGGCATCATGCTCTGGCTGATAACGGGTGTTTAATTACGATTCAGATCACTAAATTAAGCGGTAAAAATCATTATTGAGTAGAAACGGAAAATCGGTTTCCATGAAAAAACGAAAACGCTATACTGCCTGTGGCGAAAAATTAAGCCACCGTTTCGGTCAGTTTTCAGGGAGCCGTTTGGTTCTGTTAGGGGAAAATGATGTCTACTATCAACGATGTATCGCGACTGGCTGGCGTGTCTAAAGCCACCGTATCGCGCGTGTTGAGTGGGTCACGTGGGGTGAAAGAGGCCAGTCGGGCTGCGGTGTTAAAAGCGGTGGATGAACTGAATTATCGTCCAAATGTCATCGCCCAGTCACTACTGAGTCAGTCTACGGGCTGTATCGGTGTTATTTGTGCGCAGGAAAATATCAATCAGACGACGGGTTACCTTTATGCGCTGGAGAAACATTTCAGTCAGCATCAAAAACACCTGTTACTTCGTTTCGCCAACACGAAAGCGGACGTGATGACCTGCCTCAGTGAGTTGACCTGTGGGTTATGTGATGACGTCTTAATTATCGGCGCGCGCTTTCCGTTAAACCTGCGTCAGCCAAACGTGATGCTGGTGGATTGTCTGGAATCCGGCGAAGAAGTGAACAGTATCCAGCGTGATCATGCTTTTGCAGCGGAAACGGCCTGTAACTATCTTATCAGTCAAAATCGTCGTCAAATTGCTCTGATTCATCCCGAGGGCATGGGCTTTGCCGATCAGGTTCTGCTGGGCTATAAACATGCCCTGGAAAAAAATTTCCTGCCTTTTAACCGTAATCTGGTCTTTATGGACACGCCATCTTCTTCAGTGGCGTTGCAGGAACTTCTGAACAATGCCTCCACGCTCAATTTCAATGCATTGCTGGTGGCCGATGAACAGCAGGCACAAAAAGTGATACCTCAGTTGCAGGCGTTCAATAAGCAGGTGCCAAAAGACATTATGGTCTTTAGTCTGGCCGGCACGCTGGATCTGCCCGGTATCCCGACGATTCCGGCTATCTCATATTCAATGGATGCCATGGCCGCGCGTATTGTGAAGGCACTGAATCAACAGACGCAGAGCGTGTTACATTCCTCAGTAATGCGTGGCGATCTGGTTATTCCCGATTTTCGCCAGCGCTAAGCCACCGGGCCACGCTCAGTGGCCTGTTACTCGAGGCGCTGCTCCATCTGTTCGATAATGGCCAGCGCCAGCCCGGTTGCCGGGGCCAGATGCGATTGCAGAAAATGTACCTGCGTATGGGCCGCAATAAACGCCAGTTTGTTGGCCTGCGTCTGATTGAGCACGGCCTGGCAAAAGGTCGGGCTGATGCTCCAGGGACAGTCAATGATGATCGTGGCAGGATTCAGTAATAACATGATTTGGCTGAGCGCGATGCCCAGATAGTTGCCTGCCAGCTGCATCACTTCATTTACGACATTCGGTGCGCTGTCACGACTGTGCCAGGTTAATCCCGGCTGACGCTGGGCAAGCTGTTGGTTAATGGCAGGTTTGCTGATCATCGCCTCCAGACAACCCTGCCGATTACAGCTACAGCGAGGGCCATTTGGCTGGACGGTAAGATGTCCTGCTTCACCAGCGGTCCAGCTGTTACCGGTGAAAACCACGCCATGCTGCACCAGCGCGCCGCCAATGCCTTCCGCAATGCGCAAATAAAAATGCCCGCTTTCGGCGGGCAGATTGAGCTGTTGCACAGACAGCAGCGCAGCGGCCCTGACGTTATTCATAATCCGAATCGGCAAGGCGATCTGTTTGCGCAGATCACTGGCCAGGTCAACATTCTGCCAGCCCAGGTGGGTCGATAAATGCATCCAGCCTCGCCGTGAATCGACGACACCGGGAAACCCCAGCCCAATTCCCAGCAGCCCTGGCCAGGCTTCCATCAGTTTTTCGCACAGGGCGCCGATTTCAGCCAGTATCGGGCCAGGTTTACTGGTGTCCGTCCGTATTGTCTGTTCGGCAAGCGGTTGTGAAAAGTAATCGCAGATCTGCCAGTGAATCAGGTTTTTTTCCACCATGATACCGGCACTGACCAGCTTTTCCGGGCGCAGGGTAATGTGAATTTTAGGACGGCCAGCCGAAGAAACGCTGGCTTTACCTAGTTCCTGAACCCAACCGTTTTCCAGCAAATCATCAATAATTTGCGAAACGGTGTTTTTGCTGAGTGCCAGTACCTGCGCCAGATCCTGGCGCGATGTGATGCGCAGCTGACGCAGTTGAGCCATTACGCGCTTTTGATTATTCAGCCGCATCAATGCAGGCCCTTTGCCAGTTGCTTTCATGACGGCTTACCCCAGAGGTGCACAGCGGCGAGGGAGCGCCCACCGCCAACGAAGTCTTATTAGTTTGATGTCTAATGAAAACTTAGCATTGGGCAGAGAGGGCTGCCAAATAGCAATGTCCTCTGAATAAGGGGATTACGTCAGAAATGGGGGCCAGGCCACACGATCATGCAACTGGGAAGTAACCCTACCGCCCGCTTCAGCGGGCAGCAACATCAGTATTCGTCACCCCGGACGCGGCTGCGATAGCTTTCCCAGTCGAAGCGCACCCACAGGCTGTTACCTAAACGCATACGATCCATCACGCGTTCACCTAACAGGGCGTTCATGCCGGTGGGATCGAGATTGGTGAGCATACCCGTCGGACGTTTAGATGACGAGCGGCGGTCAACAATCTGGTTAATAATCACTTTTTCGTAGCGCGATTCACTCTGCATACCAATCTCATCAATGACCAGCAAATCCACGCTGCTCAGATCCTGAATCAGTCGCTCTTCGGTGATATCACTGCTGCCGCTGAACGTTCCTTTCATGCTGGACATCAGATCCGCGACAGTCACGATAAGCACGCTCTTGCCACGCAAAATCAGATCGTTACCGATGGCGGCAGCCAGATGATTTTTCCCTGTGCCCGGCCGACCTGCAAAGACAAAACTGGCGATGTTTCCTTCAAAATTAGCAGCATACTGGCGCGCCTGCTCCAGGGCTTTGCGCTGACCTTCATTCTCGACACGGTAGTTGTCGAATGAGCAGTTAATATGCAGATCACGAATCCCAGAACGCCCCATGATACGCTGCATTTTCATCGCGCGGTTTTCTCGCACAATCGCTTCTGAACGCAACCGCCCCTGTTCCTGGTTCCAGGCCAGCAACTCTTCACCATTGGTGAATTTGGGACGGGTTCCTGCTGGCATCATTCTTTTCAGACGGTTAAACAGATCGTTGGGCGTTTTCATTACTCACCTCGGAAACCATCGGGAATATCGTAGTCAGTACTGCTGATCTGCGTAATATCGCGACGCGGCTGTCCGCCATTGGCGGCGCGGTTCATCTGCAGGCTACGCGCCAGCTTCTGTTGCCACTGTACATGATGAAAAAGGCGGCCTTCGGCCTGCCAGTAAGCCACAAAGGCGGCCAGCTCTGCCGCCGTCACCGGCTCGCTGAGCGCGACGCCCCAGATTGCTGCCTGGCGGGTAAAGTCGGCGTCAGGCTGCCAGCCGTCATACATGGCAAACTTGCCGACGGGTTTATGCAGCGTAGCAGAAACATCGTCATACAGACTGTCATCCAGCGCCACATCACTGGGTTGCTGAGCGGCGGCTTCAAGGGCTAATAACTGTGCAAGACGCGCGGGAGTGAGGGCATACATCACCGGCGTGTAATTATCCAGCACCGCCAGCATGCCGTCTTCAGCCTGCTGTAAGGCGCTCTGCGGGTCCTGACGGAAAGCCTCCAGACCGATTAGCGTTGACGTTAAGATTTTGACTGACATGAAAAGACCTGCGGTTAACTTACACCCAACACCGGATCACCTGTCGCGGTGCAGAAGGGCATATTGTACCTTTTTTAAGGCGCGGGATCGCTGAAAAAGCGTTGCCGGCGATCTCCCCGGCGAGCGCCTGTTATGCAACTGTGGGGCGGACAGAGACTTGCGCGTTCACGGCCGGGTTTGCCACAGATAGCGCAGACCGGCCAGCCAACACAGGCTGTATCCCAGCAGCTCTATCCCTTCTTCGGCCATGTTTTTTACCCCGCGGTTGTAATGATCGGGCATCAGGTGTTGCCAGAGGGTGTTCATGCCAAACAGACGTGAGAAAACCAGCACAATCATCAGTCCGGTCGCCATCACGGGCCAACGGTTATGGTGCAGCAGGTTCGTCAGCGTACGGAGCGTCTGCCGGGGAGTACGTATGGCGACGGCGAAACTCGCCAGTGCGGTCGCCAGTGCAAACCACACCCAACTGCCGTGACGAACAAGATCGAAGAAGAAATCCAGCTCGCGGATAAGCATACAGCTGTAAAAACCGGCTATTAGGGTTAATCCACCGCACTGGTCGGGACGGTGTCGTGCGGCAATATAAAATGCGCCGGCGAGACTGACTAACAACAGTTCCTGTGTGGTTTCAGTAAAAGAGGCTTCGTGCAGCGCGTTATCCATCCACACCACATCCATATAGAGGGGGACAAGCATGAAGGTGATAAACAGGGAGGCAAAAAGGAATACCGTGATTTCACGGCCGATAAGAATGACTTCGTTACGCATGGAATGACCTGAAAATGACTATCGTTATCATTGTATTCGCCTGGCGTGGGGCTGCCTTCGCTTTCAATGCTTTACGGATGTGGTGGTGACTATGGAAGCCGCCTCGCATTTTGTCATGTGGCGGGTTCAAATGGTGGCAGTTTCCCTCTACCATCGGTCAACAAACTGGCGCTTTATAAAGGAATACCATGATGCAACGATGCGGCTGGGTTACGCAGGATCCCCTCTATCTGGCTTACCATGACAATGAGTGGGGCCGTGCGCAGAGAGATAAACTGGCGCTGTTTGAAATGCTGTGTCTGGAAGGTCAACAGGCCGGGTTATCCTGGATTACGGTGCTGAAAAAACGCGAGAATTACCGCGCGGCCTTTCACCAGTTTGATCCGCAGGCGGTGGCATTGATGAACGATCAGGACGTTGTCCAACTTATGCAAAACAGCGGCATCATTCGTCACCCGGGTAAAATTGCGGCGATTATTGCCAACGCCAGAGCGATGCTGGCGATGGAGGCGGAAGGGGAAGATTTTGCCCATTTCGTCTGGCAGTTCGTCGATAACCGGCCAATTGTTCACCACTATGCGGATTACAAACAGAGCCCGACCACCTCTTCGCAGGCTATAGCACTCTCTAAAGCATTAAAGACGCGTGGTTTTAAATTCATCGGTCCGACAATTTGCTACTCCTTTATGCAAGCCTGCGGCCTGATTAACGATCACCAAACCAACTGCTTTTGCCATCCTGATAACATTTAACACCGCTCCTTTACAAAATAAGACATTGTCTCAGGATTTCCCTCACTTTTACGCGGCATAATCAGGGCCAGTAAGGGGCCGGGGCGCCCCGATTAGAGAAACCCAAGGGACACATAATGCAGAAAAAATTGATTGCCATCTCGTTATTAATCAGCGGTAGCCTGGTGATATCCGGTTGTACCACGAATCCCTATACCGGCGAGTCGCAGGCCGGAAAATCCGGCGTGGGGGCGGGTCTTGGTGCATTAGTCGGCGCCGGTGTGGGCGTGCTTTCATCCTCGAAGAAAGATCGGGGTAAAGGGGCACTCATCGGTGCCGCCAGCGGCGCAGCCTTAGGCGGCGGTGTGGGGTATTACATGGATGTTCAGGAAGCAAAACTGCGCGATAAAATGAAGGGTACGGGCGTCAGTGTGACGCGCCAAGGCGACAATATTGTGTTGAATATGCCAAACAATGTGACCTTCGATTCCAGCAGCAGCAGTCTGAAGCCAGCCGGTGCCAATACCCTGACCGGCGTCGCAATGGTACTAAAAGAGTATCCGAAAACGGCCGTAAACGTGGTGGGGCATACGGATAGTACGGGGTCGCGCGCATTGAATATGCGCCTGTCACAACAGCGCGCAGAAAGCGTGGCCAGCGCCTTGATCGTACAGGGCGTGGCGGCTGACCGTCTGCATACGCAGGGTGTCGGCCCCGACAGCCCCATTGCGACCAACAGCACTGAAGCAGGCAAAGCCCAAAACCGCCGGGTTGAAATTACGCTGAGCCCGTTAAATTGATCATTTCGCCCCCTGTCACTGGGGGCGAAAGACATGCTACTGTCAGTTATTCGACAATTTTTAGACAATAAACTCGGTAAGGTTTCCAGTTGGTGCCTGTACACAGTGCCAGTTAACGCTTTATGCCAGCATGGTTCAAATTGAACAATGGATAACGCATCATGTCACTTAAAGCCATTGCGTCAGTCCTGGGGCTCTCCGTAACCACCTTGAGTCGCGCCCTGAATGGGTATGAGGATGTAGCAAAACACACGCGTCAGCGCGTGGAAGAAGAAGCCCAGCGACGTGGCTACCGTCCTAATGTAGCTGCCCGGCGTTTAAAAACCGGACGCGCTAACGCGGTCGGCGTCGTCTACCCGATGAGCGCCCCGCCCCTCAGCGATATCCATTTCAATAAGATATTACTGGCGCTGGACCAGCGTCTTTCCCACTATGATATCGACCTGCTGTTGCTGACGGACAAACCCTGTGACGGACAGCGTTCACTGATGCGTATGCTACGCAGTCGCGTGGTCGATGCGCTAATCATCACGCACACCTTGCCGCAGGACGAACGCCTGCGCTGCTTACAGCAGAAGGGCTTTAATTTTCTCTCGCTGGGGCGCACTGATGCACAGCAAAATCATGCCTGGTTTGATGTCGATAACGCCGCAGGTTCCGCGCTGGCGGTAAAACACTGCCTGACCCAGGGCATGCAGCGCATCGCCTTTCTCGGGGGAAACGAACCCTGTACGTTTGTTCGCGATCGCCGTCAGGGCTACCTGAACGCCCTGGATTCCGTACCACCTTATGCCACTGCGGCGGTTGCTCCCTCGCGCCGCGCAGGGTATCAACAAGTCTCCGCCTGGCTGGCTGAAGGGCTACAACCTCAGGCCATTATTACCGATAGCAGTACGCTGGCCGAAGGCGCGTTAATGGCGCTTCAGCAGGCAGGACGACTGCAGGGTGAGGATGCCGTCACTTTGATAGCCTGGGATGGACTCCCGGTTGACGCCATCATTGATTTTCCGGTTATTGCGATTCGTCAGGCCAGTGAGCAGGAGAGAGGCGAACAGCTTGCGACCATGGTGATGCAGTTACTGGACGGCGCACCGCTGGCCCGGCTACAGGTCTTGTGGCAACCCAGTCTGCAACTGCCCGCACAGCGCTAACGTGTTTGTCATGCCGGACGCCTGTGGTAGTCTCGCGGCATGCGTAATTTGCGGAATATTCTATGAAAATCAGGCCTTCTCGCGCCACTATTAGCGATGTTGCCCGCGCGGCAAAAACCGGGAAAACCAGCGTCTCGCGTTATCTTAACGGCGAACAGCATCTGCTTTCTCCCGACTTAAAAGCGCGCATTGAACAGGCAATTAGCGATCTTAACTATCGGCCAAGCCAGATGGCGCGCGGGCTTAAACGGGGGCGAACCCGGCTAATCGGGTTAATCATTGCCGATATCACCAATCCCTATTCCGTGGACGTTATGTGCGGCATTGAAGCGGCCTGTCGTGCCTGCGGCTTTACATTGCTTATGTGTAACACCAACAATGAAGTCGATCTTGAACAGCATTATTTGCAGTTGCTGAGTAGCTATCAGGTTGAAGGCATTGTCGTTAACGCGGTAGGTATGCATGAAAAGGTACTGAGCCGGCTGCAGCAATCTTTGCTGCCGATGGTGCTGATTGACCGAAAAATCCCCGATTTTCCCTGTGATGTGGTGGGCCTGAATAATGCTGAAGCGGCAGAAACGGCCACCGATCACTTAATTGATAACGGTTATGAGGCGCTGCTGTTTTTGAGTGAACCCTTAGGCAGCGTGAATACCCGTCGTGAGCGCCTGCAGGCGTTTCGCCAGCGTCTGGCTGCGCATCCGGCCATCCTCCATGAAAATGCAGAAGTCTCGCTGCATCAGCCCGATGTGATGGATACCGTCTTGCATGGCTTCTGTCAGCGTCATGCAGACAGGCGTTGCGCAGTTATGGTGGCAAACGGTGCGCTGACCTTACAGGTGGCCCGTTCCCTTCAGCGTCTAAATTTGCACTGGGGAAGCGATATGGGTTTATTGGGGTTTGATGAGCTGGAGTGGGCGGCGCTGGCAGGTGTCGGGATTACCACGCTTAAACAGCCCACCTGGCAGATTGGCTACCATGCGCTGGAGCGCCTGATTTCGCGTATCGAAGGCCACGATCATCCTCCCTGTGAGCAGGTTTTCTCGGGTGAGCTGATTGTCCGGGGATCAAGCCAGCGTCTTCGCTAATTTTCAGATTGTTCCCTTCACTTACGTGCTCGCTTCGTGAGCACGATCATAATTCCGCATTTTGCTACTTTGCTTTGGAACCGGTTCCATTTAACGTTTTTATAACGTTAATACCGATTTTCCCCCTCAGGAGTCCGCAATGGAGCCCGAAATTATCGTCGTCACGGCGGCTTATGGACATCAACAGATTGCTGCGCTGGGCGGACAAAGGGCGCTCTTACCGATCATTCAGCAGGCTGGTGCGGACGGTGTGGAAATCCGTCGCGAATTGTTCGATGACACGACTTTCGATGACCTGCCCGCGCTGGCGCTGGCCATTGATCAGCACCGGCTGCGCGCCAGCTATTCTGTACCCGATACCTTGTTCAGTGAGGACGGCAAGCTGAACCCTTTGCTGACGCGTTATTTTACCGAAGCTCGTCAACTAAACGCGCAGAGACTAAAGGTGGCGCTGGGCAATTTTACGGGGGCTCTGTACAGCGAAACACTGCGCATGCTGATTGCGGAATATGGCGTGCCGCTGACCGTGGAAAATGACCAGACAGTGCACGGCAAACTGCAACCGATGCTGCGCTTTTTTAACGCTGCCCGTGAGGCGGCATTGCCGATTGGCATGACTTTCGATATGGGGAACTGGCACTGGACAGGCGAAAACCCGGAGCAGGCTGCAGTCCTGTTGACCGACCAGGTGGGTTACGTGCACGTCAAAGCAGCGGTGCCGCAGGGGAAAAGCTATCGCGCTATTGCGCTCGACGATGCCGGACCGGGCTGGCAAGACCTGTTGCATCGGCTACCGGCGAGAGCCCCTCGCGGTATTGAATTTCCGCTGGAAGGCGACAATCTGATTGCGGTTACGCGCCATTATGTGACGCTGCTGCGTAATGTCTGAGGAGTAAAAATGACGACTCATCCTAACGGTACGCTTGATGTCATCACGATCGGCGAAGCCATGGCCATGTTTGTCGCCCGCGAAACGGGTGATTTGGCTGCAGTAGAAACATTTATCAAACGCGCCGCAGGTGCAGAACTGAATGTCGCCATCGGTCTGGCACGCCTCGGGCTGAAAGTGGGCTGGGTGAGTCGTATTGGACAGGACGCGTTTGGTCGTTTTATTTGTCAGGTGTTGGATAAAGAAAATATCGACCATCGTCAGGTGACCGTCGATCCGCGCTATCCCACGGGCTTTCAGCTTAAATCTAAAGTGGATGATGGTTCCGATCCGCTCGTGGAATATTTCCGCAAAGGCTCCGCTGCCAGTCATCTGTCACCCGAGGATTTTGACCACGATTATTTTGGCTCTGCACGCCATTTGCATCTGAGCGGCGTGGCGGCAGCAATATCAGACAGTTCGCTTGAGCTGACCAGGCATGCTGCGAAAGAGATGCGGGCGCGGGGTAAAACAATTTCCTTTGATCCTAATCTGCGTCCGGTGCTGTGGCGCAGCGAAGAGGAAATGCGTAAGCAGCTCAATCTGTTAGCGGAATACGCAGACTGGGTACTGCCCGGTGAAAAAGAGGGTTACATCTTAACCGGCTATCGCCAACCGCAGGATATTGCCGATTTTTATCTCGATAAAGGGGTAAAAGCGGTGGTGATTAAAACCGGCGGCGAGGGCGCCTGGTATAAGACAGCCGGGGGTGAGCAGGGCCAGGTGGCGGCAATCAAAGTTGATCAGGTTGTGGACACGGTCGGGGCCGGAGATGGGTTTGCCGTGGGAGTCATAAGTGCATTGCTGGAAGGGAAACCACTGATAGAGGCGATTCGCCGGGGGAACAAAATTGGTTCACTGGCGATTCAGGTGAGTGGTGACAGCGAAGGTTTGCCGACGCGTCAGCAGTTAGGTGATGTGTAGCCCGGCCCGCAAACAGAAACAGAGGAGTTCCCGATGAAAACGCAGATTATCGCGCCTAAACGCTGGTGGTTCATTATGCCCATCGTGTTTATCACCTACAGTCTTGCCTATCTGGATCGGGCAAATTTTAGCTTCGCATCCGCCGCTGGCATCAATGACGATCTGGGCATTACCAAAGGAATGTCTTCCCTGCTGGGTGCGTTGTTCTTTCTGGGGTATTTCTTTTTTCAAATCCCTGGGGCGATCTATGCGGAGCGCCGCAGTGTAAAAAAACTGATCTTCTGGTGCCTGCTGTTGTGGGGCGGCTGTGCTTCACTCACCGGCGTTGTCAGCAACATCCCTGTGCTGGCGGCGATTCGCTTTGTGCTGGGGGTTGTCGAGGCTGCGGTAATGCCTGCTATGCTGATTTACATCAGTAACTGGTTTACAAAATCTGAGCGCTCGCGGGCAAACACCTTTTTAATTCTCGGTAATCCCGTCACGGTCCTGTGGATGTCCGTGGTTTCAGGGTATCTGATAGAAGCGTTTGGCTGGCGGGAAATGTTTATCTTCGAAGGCATTCCTGCGGTGATCTGGGCCATTGCCTGGTGGTTTATGGTACAGGATAAGCCTGCGCAAGCGCGCTGGATGAGCGATGCAGAAAAAGCCGCGCTACAGGCCGCGCTGCAAAAAGAGCAAGAAAGCATCAAAGCAGTGCGCAACTACGGCGAAGCCTTTCGCAATCGTAACGTGATCATTCTCTGTATGCAGTACTTTGCCTGGAGTATTGGCGTTTACGGTTTTGTCCTGTGGCTGCCTTCAATTTTGCGCAACGGTACACAAATGGGCATGGTGGAAGCGGGCTGGTTATCGGCTGTGCCTTATCTGGCAGCCACGATTGCGATGGTGGTGGTGTCCTGGGCATCGGACAAAACGCAAAACCGTAAACTGTTTGTCTGGCCACTGTTGCTGGTGGGTGCCTTCGCCTTCCTCGGTTCGTACATGGTAGGTTCGGGCAATTTTTGGCTGTCTTATACCTTGTTAGTCGTCGCCGGTGCCGCGATGTACGCGCCTTATGGCCCGTTCTTTGCCATTATTCCGGAAATGCTGCCCCGCAATGTTTCCGGCGGCGCAATGGCGCTTATCAACAGTATGGGGGCGTTGGGCTCGTTTATCGGCTCCTGGATTGTGGGTTATCTGAACGGGGCAACCGGCAGTCCTTCGGCCTCCTATATTTTTATGGGTGGCGCACTACTGCTGTCCGTGGTCCTGACGCTTATCGTCAAACCCGCACAAAATAAGGCGCCTCCGCTACAAGGCGCGAAACCGGCCTGAAAGCGTAAGCGTTAGCATCTTCTCCGGGCGACCTTTGTGTTGCCCGTCATTTATTTACAGGAAGCTATCTGATGAAACCCGCCGTCATTCTTTATAAAAAATTGCCTGACGATCTCCGTGCGCGTCTCGCAGACTATGCCACGATCACCGAAATCAACGATTTATCACCCGAAAGCCAGCAGCAACATGCGCAGGCACTGCAACAGGCCGAAGGAATGCTGGGATCGGGCGGAAAAGTCAACGGCGAGTTGCTGGCCAAAATGCCCGCACTGCGCGCCTGTTCCAGCGTTTCTGTCGGCTATGACAACTTTGATGTGGATGCCCTGAATCAGCGAGGGGTAGTGCTGATGCACACGCCAACGGTACTGACGGAAACGGTGGCCGACACCATCATGGCGCTGGTTCTCAGTACGGCAAGACGTATACCGGAGCTGGATGCCTGGGTGAAAGCTGGCAACTGGCAAAAAAGTATTGGTCCGGACCGGTTTGGCATGGATGTGCACCATAAGACGATGGGAATTCTTGGTATGGGACGCATCGGTATAGCGCTGGCCCAGCGTGCGCACTTCGGATTCGGCATGAACATTCTCTACAATGCGCGCCGTCAGCACGACCAGGCCGAATCGCAGTTTGCAGCCCGCCGGTGTGAGCTGGAAACGCTGCTCAAAGAAAGCGATTTCGTTTGCATCAGCCTGCCGCTTACCGAAGAAACGCATCATTTAATTGGCGCAGAACAGCTGGCGATGATGAAGCCCAGTGCGGTGCTGATCAACGCGGGCCGTGGGCCAGTGGTAGATGAAAATGCCCTGATTACCGCGCTACAAGAGGGCACGATCCACGCCGCCGGGCTGGATGTTTTCGAAAAAGAGCCGCTGCCGACTGACTCGCCGCTGCTGTCGTTACCGAATGTTGTTACGTTGCCGCACATTGGCTCTGCAACCCACGAAACCCGCTATGGGATGATGCAGGACGCGGTAGAAAATCTCATTGCCGCCCTGAGCGGCAAGGTTGAAAAGAACTGCGTGAATCCTCAGGTGCTGAAGTAATCCTGCGGCTGCCCATTGCGCCCGCCGGGAGCGGGCGTTATGGTGGTTATCCCATTCTTTATTACAAATTTTTAACCGCTATGGCTTTTTCTCAGTTCGGCGACAAGTTTACTCAACATTCCGGCATCTCACGTCTGATGGAAGACATGGGCGCAGGCCTGCGTACGCCCGGCACGATCATGCTTGGCGGCGGGAACCCCGCACAGATCCCGGCAATGAACGATTATTTTCAGCAGTTGCTGCAGCAGATGCACGACGAGGGCAAACTGAGTGAGGCCTTATGCAATTACGATGGTCCACGCGGTAAAGCCGTGCTGCTGGATGCCCTGGCGGCAATGCTACGTAAGCAGTGCGGTTGGTCTGTCACTGCGCAAAATATCGCGCTGACTAACGGCAGTCAGAGCGCATTTTTTTATCTCTTCAACCTGTTCGCGGGGCGGTGCAGTGACGGCAGTAAAAAACGGGTGCTGTTTCCTCTGGCTCCAGAGTACCTGGGTTACGCTGATGCGGGTCTGGATGAAGACCTCTTTATTTCTGCCAGGCCCAACATAGAGTTATTACCGGAAGGGCAGTTCAAGTATCACGTCGATTTTGAACATCTCCCCATGAATGACGATGTGGGGCTGATTTGCGTATCGCGCCCGACCAATCCAACCGGCAATGTCATTACGGATGACGAACTTCTGCAACTGGATGCGCTGGCGCAGCAGCATGAGGTGCCGTTACTTATCGACAACGCTTATGGTGTGCCATTTCCCGGCATTATTTTTAGTGATGTGCGGCCGCTGTGGAACCCCAATATCATTCTCTGCATGAGTTTATCCAAACTCGGTCTGCCAGGCGCACGTTGCGGGATCATCATCGCCGATGAGAGCACGATTACCGCGATCGGTAACATGAACGGCATCATCAGCCTGGCACCGGGCAGTATTGGCCCGGCCATTGCCAGCGAAATGATTCAACGTGGCGATCTGCTGCGCTTGTCTGAAGAAGTGATTAAACCTTTTTATCAGCACAAGGTGATGCAAACGATCACCCTTATTCGCCGCTACTTATCGGCGGAACGCTGTCTGATCCATAAACCGGAGGGGGCAATTTTTCTCTGGCTGTGGTTCCGGGATTTACCGATCAGTACGGAGTTGCTGTACCAGCGGCTTAAAGCTCGGGGCGTGCTGATGGTGCCGGGCCACTTTTTCTTTCCGGGTCTGGAGCATGACTGGCCGCACACGCACCAGTGCATGCGCATGAATTATGTACCGGATGCGGAAAACATTGAGCGCGCCATACAGATTCTGGCTGAAGAAGTGGAGATCGCCTGGCGCGACAGTTAAATCTACAGACCCGATCGGGCAACAAGGCGTCGTCTCTATCCGGCCGGCCTTGATGAAGCGCAACGCTGCCTTAACCCGATCGCAAAGGCATTTTGCATTATTAACAGACGTGATGCGCATATGGCCGTGCGGGCCAGCGCGGGCAAAAGGAGAGTGCGGTGTCGGGAAAAGACTGGCTGTTAGCCCTGTGTGTAGTGATTGCGTGGGGCGTGAACTTCGTTGTCATAAAACTGGGTCTGCATAACATGCCTCCCTTTTTGCTGGCGGGATTGCGTTTTGCACTGGTTGCCTTTCCTGCCCTTTTACTGGTGCGCCGTCCTGCTGTGCCAGTAAAGTGGCTTTTACTTTACGGCATGACCATCAGTTTTGGGCAGTTTGCGTTTCTGTTTTTGGCCATCAAACTGGGTATGCCTGCAGGCCTTGCTTCGCTGATATTACAGGCGCAGGCGTTCTTTACGCTGCTGCTTGGGGCGCTGTTTCTGGCCGAAAAGCTGCGCTGGAATCACATTGCGGGCATGCTGATTGCCACCTCAGGCATTTTTTTATTAGCCACCTCCGGCATGGCTGGCCAGAGCGCCGCCGGCATAACACTGACCACTATGATGCTTATGCTGGCGGCGGCGTTTTCCTGGGGACTGGGGAATATCACCAATAAAATCATCACCCGGCATTATCCCGTACCGGTTATGTCGCTGGTGGTCTGGAGCGCGCTGGTGCCCGTCGTTCCTTTCTTTGCCTGTTCGCTGCTGTTTGAAGGCTGGTCGGCAATCATTACCAGTCTGACGCACATTGATCTACAGACGGTGATGGCGCTGATTTACCTGGCCTTTGTGGCGACCATTATGGGTTACGGCATCTGGAGTACGTTGCTTAGCCGTTATGAAACCTGGCGTGTGGCACCGCTTTCCCTGCTGGTGCCTGTTGTTGGGATTGTTTCGGCAGCCCTGGTGCTGGGGGAAACCTTATCACGCCAGCAGATTGTGGGTGCTGTAATCATCATTGTCGGGCTGCTGGTCAATATGTTTGGTGGCGTGATTGGTCAGCGCTGGCTCAGGCAGCCGCAACATTAGCGCTTACCACTCGTCAAACTGACGTGCCCGACGTAACTACCCTTTCGTAAATGCCTGTGCATGCGCGCGTTTTCGGGCTGGCTTTGGCAGCCCGCTCGCAGAATAAAACCTCCGCCTGGACAGCAATGCGGATGCATGGAAGTATCCGCATTGCCAGGGCGGCCAGACATCTCTTTTCACTCATCACGACTTTCGCCCGTGTGCTTTATAACCGGGCCAGCAATGATGAAGAAGAAAAACGCAACGCCAACACCACACGATGCAACCTTTCGTCAGTTTCTCACCCAACCTGACATTGCCCGCGATTTCATGGAAATTCATCTTCCCGCAGATCTGCGCGCGATTTGCGACTTACGGACGTTAAAACTGGCGTCCGGTTCCTTTGTTGAAGCGGATCTCCGGCAGTATTTCAGTGATGTGCTGTATAGTCTCAAAACGACAGCGGGTGAGGGCTATATGTACGTCTTGATCGAACATCAGTCTTCACCTGACAGGCATATGGCGTTCAGGCTTCTTCGCTACGCGGTCGCGGCCATGCAGCGCCACCTGGATGCCGGCGATAAAACGCTGCCGCTGGTGATACCGGTGCTGTTTTATATGGGTAAACGCAGACCCTATCCTTATTCCACCTGCTGGCTGGATGATTTTACGCATCCGGCACTGGCTCGCAGGCTCTACAGTACTTGCTTCCCTCTGGTTGATATTACGGTAATGCCTGACGATGAGATTGTGGAACATCGCAGCATGGCGGCACTGACGCTGCTGCAAAAGCACATCCATCAGCGCGATCTCGCAAATCTGATGGACAGACTTGTCCCTGTGCTGCTGTCCGGTTATCTTTCGTCATCACAGATTGTATCGTTGGTGCACTACATTGTGCAGGCGGGTGAAACCCCAGACGTCGAGGCTTTTATTCAGGAACTGGCCCTGCGGGTGCCGCAACACGGAGACACGCTTATGACCATTGCACAGCAGCTTGAACAAAAAGGTATGCAGAAGGGCTTTGATAAGGGAATTAAGCAGGGAATTCAGACCGGTTTACGTGAAGGCCGCAATGAAGGTAAACGCGAGGTTGCGCGCACTATGCTGCAGCATGGCCTGGACAGAACAACCGTGATGAAAATGACCGGGTTGAGTGAAGCAGATCTGGCACAGATTCAGCATTGATCTGAACCTGCAAAAGAAGGCGCGGGACAGGTGAAGCCTGCGTTTGTCAACGCGACCTGATGCTTTTCGTTTTCTTACCATCAGGCCATCACTGATCGCATCGCCGCATCCGCATCAATCTGCTTGTCGCGGTCATAAAAAAACGGCCACAACCTGTATGCTGTGACCGTTCTCATGTTTACTCAGCCGTCACGGCCGCTTTATTTTAAAATTTCAATCCGGCGTGGTTTCGCTTCTTCAGGAATCAAACGCTCAAGATCGATGCTCAGCAGACCATTTTCCAGGCGCGCGTCGCGCACGACGATATGGTCAGCCAGCTGGAATTTACGCTCGAAATTACGCTCGGCGATGCCCTGATAGAGATATTTACGTTCTGTCTGCTCTTCCGGATGCGCACCACGCACGATGAGCACGTTGTCGTGGGCCGTAATATCCAGTTCACTCTGAGCAAAACCGGCTACCGCGATAGTGATGCGGTAATGGTTCTCATCAACCAGTTCAACATTGTAAGGGGGATAACCACCGTTGCTCTGATTTTGATTGGACTCAAGCAGGTTGAACAGGCGATCAAATCCGATGGCAGAGCGATAAAGGGGAGACAGATCAAAGTTACGCATAAAAAGACTCCTGAATGTCAGCAAGTTTTGGCAACCTTCCACTATTGGACAGGTTGTGCAGGGCCGCATTGCCCCTTTCGGCGGCAGCCTTAACGACCCTGTTTAGAAAATGGGTGCAGACGCCAGGCTTTCAAGACCCGATGCGTGATTTTTTTCGCCAAACTGGCGAAATGGCATACACTCAAGGGTAAATTGCCGGACCAGAACGGACTTCATGACTGAGAGGGTACGCTGGTGCGCTCACGCAATCAGGTGCCAGAATCGAAGGGACGACATATGAAAATGATGAAAAGGTTACCGTTGGCTGGCGTGATGTGTTGCGCAGTCGCTTCCGGTGGATGTTCCAGCGTCATGACGCATACCGGTGCAAGTCAGGGCTACTATCCGGGCACACGTGCCAGTGCTGACATTCTGACGGACAGTCAGGCCAGCTGGGCGCTAAAGCCCCTGGCGCTGGTTGATCTGCCTTTTTCTGCCGTCATGGATACGCTGTTACTGCCCTGGGATTACTATCGCAGCGACAAGGATAAAGCCCTGGATTCGCCGCGTGCCCGCGTGCTTCAGAGTGAAAAGCTGGCCCACACCGAGGAGAATCTGGCGCATGCTCAGCCCATGCCCGCTATGCAACCGTCACAGTAAACAGGTGCTGCCAGCCCTCTTTTTCCCGCATAAAAGCGATCTTTTTTCCATCCGGTGACCAGACCACCGCATCCCCGGACGGTGCCGACCCGGTGCGGGCGGTTAAGCGTTCGCACTCTCCCGTTTGCCAGTGACACAGCATCACGCTGTTGTCGCAAATAAAGGCAATGGCTTCACCACGAGGATGCCAGCTAAATGCAGACTGAATGCTGTGGTTCAGCCGCGTTATCTGGCGCGGTTCACCGCCGTTAGGCGATACCCACCATAATTGAATCACCTGCTGGCTGTCCGCCATCAAAAAGGCGATAGCGCTGCCATCGGGTGAGCTACGTAACCAGTGGCGAGGTTGCTGCGCCAGTCCCTTGCTATAGGTTAACCGTCGCTGTTGAACCCCCGCTGGTGGCGCAGGTAGATGGTGGCTGTCCCCTTCCAGCGGTGAGTGGCCGGGTTTGGCATAGGCTTCCAGTGCCTCTGGCAAATCGACGACAAACACCTCGGGATGCTTGTCTCCTGCCGCGGAAAGCGTGTCGCCAATAAAGGCGATGGCCCAGCGTTGACGGCTGCCGTCCGGCTTTTCATAGCCCTGATGACCAATCCAGCACTCTTCATAGGCCCGATTGATTTGATCGCTGCCCGGCTGTGGGTGCGCTGTCGTTTCACTGACTACTACACAAAAATGGCTGCCATCATATTCGCGCGGATGCTGTTTTTCTGGTTTCACTGCTTTTAACGGGACGGCAATGCCGACATTGCGCAGATCAAGACTGATATCCAGCTCGTGCATCACGTGATCGTTATAGGTGAAGCTGAGGCGCGAGCCATCCGGACTAAAAACATGGACGTGAGAACCGCCGCGCAAAGCACCTGGCGTAAAGGGCGGCGTGATATCGCATGCATCCAGACTGGCGGCCTGACCCGCTTCAATGATCACGCCGCGGCGATGATGAAAGTCATAATGCCAGTTGTCGTCAGGATGCTCTGGCCCATGAATACAGACATAGCGCTCGGGTAAGGTGGGACAAACCGTCACCACGCCAACATGGGCGCCCGCCGTTGCCTCATACAGCACTTCCACTTCGCCGGTATTCACATTAACGCGTTCAATTGTCTTACCGGTGAACGACGCGCCGGAAGGCCGCACATCAAAGGCCAGCCACTGGCTGTCGGGCGTCCAGACGTTGATGTTGGTCAGTTGATGATGACGAGGAGCAAAAGTAATCTGTTTTTCAGGCATGAAAGCACTCGTGAGCAGGCGCGTTATTTGACAGTTGCAGTGATGTTATGGGTAAAACCGTGCAGATGACTGACCTGTCTGCGCGGTTTTACCCATAAAAGAAACCGATTAAAGCACCCATTTTTCAATGGCGTGCGCAACCCCATCTTCCATATTGGTTTTGGTCACAAACTGGGCTATTTTTTTCACAGAATCAATCGCATTGCCCATCGCGACGCCGGTCCCTGCGTATTCAATCATCGCCAGATCATTTTCCTGATCGCCTATCGCCATGACCTCTTCCGCTTGCAAACCCAGCTTCTCCGCCAGCATTTTTACGCCATAACCTTTGTTTACCCGACGGTCGAGAATTTCCAGATAGTAGGGCGCGCTTTTCAAAATGGTATACGTCTGGTGCGCATGCTCAGGCAGTCTGGCGATGGCCGCATCAAGCAGAGCGGGTTTATCAATCATCATGAGTTTTGGAAAACGCGTTGCCGGATCCATTTCTTCAACGGCCCGATAACGTACCGGGATGCCGGTCAGGCTGGCTTCATGAATCGTAAATTCGCTGATATCTTTATTTGGCGTATACAGGTGTGATTTATCAAACGCCTGAAAATGCACGCCCAGTTCTCTGGCCAGCTTCTCAACATACATATAATCGTCAAAGCCCAGCATTACATCGGCGACGACTTCACCATCTTCAGCCCGATGAACAAGCGCGCCATTATTACTGATGCAGTACTGACCTGGCGTATGGAGATCAAGTTCCATTAAATAACGTTCAATACCAACATAAGGTCGGCCGGTCGCCAACACGATGGAAACCCCTTTTTCCCGGGCGCGGTTCAGTGCCGATTTTACGCCTGCGGTGATCTCATGCTGCGGATTCAGCAGCGTGCCATCCATATCAATTGCGATCAGTTTAATAGCCATAGCATCCTCATTGTGTCGGGTTTGCAGCAATGCTAGCGCGATTCAGCTCACATTGACCAGTTTATCGGCGCTTTTCAGCACGCGTGAACCATAACGTGTCACGTTTAGGTCCACGATGATCTGGCAAAAAAAAACCCTTCACGAGGAAGGGTTTTATATCTTTTTGTGCGATTAGATATCGATGTTAGCGGCTTTCAGCGCATTCTCTTCGATGAAGGCGCGGCGTGGTTCAACGGCATCCCCCATCAGGGTTGTAAACAGCTGGTCGGCGGCGATCGCATCTTTAATGGTGACACGTAGCATGCGACGGCTGTCTGGGTCCATTGTCGTTTCCCACAACTGATCCGGGTTCATCTCACCCAGACCTTTATAGCGCTGTACAGACAGACCACGACGGGATTCTTTCACCAGCCACTCAATCGCCTGTTCGAAGCTGGATACCGGTTGACGGCGCTCACCGCGCTCGATGTAAGCATCCTCTTCCAGCAGGCCGCGCAGTTTGCCACCCAGGGCGCAAATTTTGCGGTATTCCGGCCCCATAATAAACTCACTGTCCAGAGGATAATCCGTGTCCACGCCATGGGTCCGTACGCGTAAAACAGGCTCAAACTGATTCAGTTCACGATTTTCACGTACGTGTGCCACATAGGTGCTGCCGTGCGCTTCACGTTCAGTCAGATAGCTCACCAGTCCGTTAATCCAGGCGTTAACGGCCGCTTCATTACTCAGATCGCTCAGCGTGTCGTGATAGACCAGCGCACGTAACATCGCCAGCGGAAAACGGCGCTCCATACGTTTGATCATCTTCTGCGCGCTGTTAAAGTCCGCGACCAGAGATTCAAGCGGCTCACCACCTAATGCCGGTGCGCTGGCATTGGTGTGCAGCGTCGTTCCGTCGAGGGCGATAGCGATCTGATACTGATCCATCGCCTCATCGTCTTTAATATACTGTTCCTGCTTGCCTTTTTTCACTTTATACAGCGGCGGCTGAGCAATGTAGACGTGACCACGCTCAATAATTTCTGGCATCTGACGATAGAAAAAGGTCAACAGCAGTGTACGAATGTGCGAGCCGTCGACGTCCGCATCGGTCATGATGATGATGCTGTGATAGCGCAGTTTATCCGGGTTATATTCGTCGCGGCCAATGCCGCAGCCCAGCGCGGTAATCAGCGTAGCCACTTCCTGAGACGCCAGCATCTTATCGAAACGCGCCTTCTCAACGTTCAGAATTTTCCCTTTCAGCGGCAGAATAGCCTGGTTTTTACGGTTACGGCCTTGCTTGGCAGAACCGCCCGCGGAGTCACCCTCCACCAGGTAGATTTCAGACAGAGCCGGATCGCGCTCCTGACAATCCGCCAGCTTGCCCGGCAGGCCAGCCAGATCCAGCGCACCTTTGCGGCGTGTCATTTCACGGGCACGGCGCGCGGCTTCACGGGCGCGGGCGGCATCAATGATTTTGCCGACAACGATTTTTGCATCGCCCGGATTTTCCAGCAGATATTCCGCCAGCAGTTCATTCATCTGCTGCTCAACGGCCGATTTCACTTCAGAAGACACCAGCTTGTCTTTGGTCTGTGAAGAGAATTTTGGATCCGGCACTTTCACCGACACCACGGCAATCAGGCCCTCACGCGCGTCATCACCGGTGGCGCTGACTTTGGCCTTCTTGCTGTATCCCTCTTTATCCATGTAGGCATTCAGGGTACGCGTCATCGCGGCGCGGAAACCGGCAAGGTGCGTACCGCCGTCGCGCTGAGGAATGTTGTTAGTGAAGCAGTAGATGTTCTCCTGGAAGCCGTCGTTCCACTGCAGAGCTACTTCCACGCCAATGCCGTCTTTTTCGGTTGAGAAATAGAATACGGTCGGATGGATAGGCGTTTTGTTCTTGTTCAGGTATTCGACAAACGCTTTAATCCCGCCTTCATAGTGGAAATGGTCGTTTTTGCCGTCACGTTTGTCTTCCAGACGAATGGAAACACCGGAGTTCAGGAAAGAGAGCTCACGCAGGCGCTTCGCCAGGATGTCGTATTCGAAGTCGGTCACGTTGGTGAACGTGTCATGGCTTGGCCAGAAACGGATACGGGTACCGGTCGCGTCGGTATCGCCTGTCACCGCCAGCGGCGCTTCGGGCACGCCATGCAGATAAATCTGCTGGTGTACTTTGCCTTCGCGACGAATGGTCAGCTCCAGCTTCTGTGACAGGGCGTTAACCACAGACACGCCCACGCCGTGCAGGCCGCCCGAGACTTTATACGAGTTATCGTCGAACTTACCGCCAGCGTGCAGCACGGTCATGATCACTTCTGCCGCGGACACGCCTTCTTCTTCGTGGATACCGGTTGGAATACCGCGTCCGTCATCCTGTACGGAAACCGAGTTGTCCGCATGGATGGTGACAACGATATCTTTACAGTGACCGGCGAGCGCTTCGTCGATTGCGTTATCCACGACCTCGAATACCATGTGATGCAGACCGGTTCCGTCATCGGTATCGCCGATGTACATGCCCGGGCGTTTGCGTACCGCATCAAGCCCTTTCAGAACTTTGATACTTGAAGAGTCATAAGAATTCGACATCAACGTTTCTCGCTCATTTAATCTTTAGGTTGAACCGCTATTTTACCCTGTTCCACGCGGAACATCTTGCCCTTTTCGTCAGTCATGTCGATTACATGCTCGGACGAGATGGCGCTGACAAAGACCTGAGCCTGAGTCGCCTTCAGTCGTTCCGCCAGCAGGCGGCGGCGACTGTCGTCCAGTTCAGAGGCAAAGTCATCAATGAGGTAAACACAACGGCGTCCGCTCTGGTTAGTCAGGAACTCGCCCTGCGCCAGACGCAATGCACACATCAGCAGTTTAAGCTGCCCGCGTGAGAGTAAATCTTCCACCGGCGTACCTTCGGCACGAATACGAAAGTCCGCTTTATGCGGGCCGCTGGCGGTGTAGGTTAGGGCCCGATCGCGTTCAAAGTTGCGTTCAAGCAGTTCGGCATAATCGCTCTCTTTGTCCCAGCCGCGCTGGAACGAAAAACGCAGATCAAATTCGGGTAAAAACTGCCCGCAGGTGGTTACGATCTCGGCTGAAATCGCGTCACTGTACTCGGCGCGCCACTGGCTAATCTGTTCTGCCAGCGGCACCAGTTCTTGATCCCATGGACGAACCTGACTGTAGCGCGTGACCTGACGCAATGCCGCATTGCGCTGTTTGAGCAGGCGCCGCAGGTTGCTCCAGGCATTAAAAAAACCCGGCGTATTGTGAAAGCAGCCCCAGTCGACATAGGCTCTGCGATATTTAGGACCGCCATTAAGTAGGGTAAAACCCTCTGGCGTGATCAACTGCATCGGCAGTAACTGCGCCAGCTCGGCCACTTTATGTCCGTCGCTGCCGTCAATGCGGACTTTGCTCTCCCCGGCGCGATTTTTACTGAGCCCGACGGAGAACTCGCGCTCCTGGCCTTCCAGCCGGCCATGCAGCACAAAGGCGGCCTGATCGTGCCGAATTACCCGTCCCGCCTGCAAACTGCGAAACGCACGTCCGTGGCCCAGCGTATAGATCGCCTCAAGCACGCTGGTTTTGCCGCTACCGTTCGCGCCCACCAGAAAATTAAATCCCGGCGCTAACGCCAGGTCAGCCTGTTCAATATTGCGAAAATCTTTTATTAGCAGGCGGGTTAAAGCCATGAATCAATCCAGCGTGAAGGGCAAAAGTCAGGATGAAAGGGATTGTGCCTTTGAAAAACAAGCCGCTCGGGTCACGGACAATACTGTCCGAAACCCGAATGGCGAGCAGGCCAGCGTACGATGGCCTACAGGCGCATAGGCATGACGACATAGGCCGCCGCCGGGCTGACGACATCTTCAATCTGCACACTCGACACAGAATCCGTCAGCAGCAAACGGACGTTCTCGCACTTCAGCGCATTCAGCACGTCCAGCACGTAACTCACGTTGAACCCAATTTCCAGCTCGCTGCCGTTATAGCTGACATCCAGCATCTCTTCCGCTTCTTCCTGTTCCGGGTTATTCGCGGTAATTTTTAGCTGATTTTCGGTGATATGCAGACGAACGCCACGGAATTTCTCATTCGACAGAATCGCAGCACGGGCAAACGCCTGTTTCAGCAGATCGCAACCGGCTTCCAGCACCTTATCCGGATTCTTGGGCAACACACGACGATAATCCGGGAAGCGACCATCCACCAGCTTAGAGGTGAAGATATAGTCGCCCACATGTGCACGGATATTACTGCTGCCAATCTGTACCTGAAGCGGCGTATCGCCGCCATCCAGCAGACGCAACAGCTCGATAACCCCTTTACGCGGCACGATGACCGAATGGCTGGGCAGCGCCTGGCCAACGGGCATGGAACAGACGGCCAGACGGTGACCATCGGTGGCGACCGTACGCAGTTCTTCGCCTTCGGTCTCAAACATCATGCCGTTCAGGTAGTAACGCACGTCCTGATGCGCCATGGAAAACTGCGTGGCTTCAATAAGCCGTTTCAGCGTTGCCTGCGGCAGCGTGAATTCCACCTCGCTCTGCCAGTCATCCAGGTTGGGGAAGTCGCTGGCGGGCAAGGTCGAAAGCGAGAAACGGCTGCGGCCAGAGCGCACCAACATCCGTTCGCCTTCCAGTGTGACGTTGATCTCTGCGCCTTCCGGCAGGCCGCGACAAATATCGAGAAATTTGCGTGCCGGCACGGTGGTTGCGCCAGGCTCGTGCGCCTGAGTAAGCGCCACGCGCGCCACCATTTCCATTTCCAAATCGGTGCCGGTCAGCAACAGCGATCCGTCATTCACCTGCATCAGCAGGTTGCCAAGGATCGGCAGCGTCGGACGACCACCAAGGGGGCCGCTGACTTGCTGCAGCGGCTTTAGCAACTGTTCACGTTCAACAATAAATTTCATAGCGTCACGAAGATAATGTTCTGATGAGATTAGAGAAATCTTCTTTGATGTCGTGGCTTTCTTCACGCAACTGCTCAATCTTGCGGCAGGCATGAAGCACCGTGGTATGGTCGCGACCGCCAAAAGCATCGCCAATTTCCGGCAAACTGTGGTTGGTCAGCTCTTTCGCCATCGCCATCGCCATTTGACGCGGACGCGCGACTGAGCGCGAACGGCGCTTAGAGAGCAAATCTGCGACTTTAATTTTGTAGTACTCCGCAACGGTCTTCTGAATATTATCAATAGTGACCAGTTTCTCCTGCAGGGCCAGCAGATCCCGCAATGCTTCGCGGACGAAATCGATCGTAATCGCCCGACCGGTAAAGTTAGCGTTCGCAATCACCCGGTTCAGTGCCCCTTCCAGCTCACGCACGTTCGAACGTAAACGCTTGGCAATAAAGAAGGCCACTTCGCCCGGCAAACGAATGTCGTTTTCGTCCGCCTTTTTCATCAGGATCGCAACGCGGGTTTCCAGTTCAGGCGGTTCGATCGCCACGGTCAGGCCCCAGCCAAACCGTGACTTCAGTCGATCTTCAACCCCGTTGATCTCTTTGGGGTAACGATCCGACGTCAAAATGATCTGTTGATTGCCTTCCAGCAGGGCATTGAAGGTGTGAAAAAATTCTTCCTGCGAACGCTCTTTATTGGCAAAAAACTGAATGTCATCGATCAACAGCGCATCAACCGAGCGGTAGTAACGCTTAAACTCTTCAATCGCGTTATTTTGCAGCGCTTTTACCATGTCCTGCACAAAGCGCTCGGAATGCATGTAAACCACTTTCGCATTTGGCTTACGCGCAATGATGCCATTACCCACGGCGTGCAGCAGGTGAGTTTTGCCGAGGCCAGTACCGCCATAAAGGAACAACGGATTGTAGGCACCGCCAGGGTTATCGGCCACCTGGCGTGCCGCCGCGCGCGCCAGTTGGTTAGATTTACCTTCAACAAAGTTATCGAAGTTATGGCGATTGTTAACATTGGACCGATAGGTCACATCCGCAGGAGCAGGCACGTTGTCCCAGCTCGGACGTAAAATCTGTGTCGGTGCCGGACGGCTTGGCACAGGCTCCGCCGGCGCACTGACGCTGGCCATCGCGGGCTGGCTGACCGCTGCGGCGTGTTGAACCGGGCGCGTGCCCACCTCAAAACGCAACAGCGGGACATTGGCACCGCAGAATTCGTTCAGCAATGCGTTGATGCTGTTTAGGTATTTATCCCGAACCCAGTCGAGTACGAAGCGGTTAGGAGCATACAAGGCAAGCGTATTGTCGTTTAATTCAGCCTGCAGTGGACGGATCCACATGCTGAATTCGGTGGCAGGAAGCTCATCCTGCAAACGGGCAAGACACTGTTGCCAAAGCGTAAGTGACACGGCGGACTCCACTCGTACAAATTCGATAAGAAAAAGTAGGCACTAATCTAAGAAACGTTCATTTTTGACACAGACGAAAGAAAGCGCCTGCGACCGCTATCAGCGGTTTTCCACCCCGCAACCATCGGAGGATCGCCAGAGGAAGGGCGGATCATAGCGCAAAGCGCGACAGAGATCTTCCCTTTCTACACAGTTTTTCTCCTTTTTATCCACAGGGCATGAACGCGGGTAAAAGTCTACGCCTGCGGCAGAAAAAACCACCTGGGATCGTGCTGAATGATCCAAATTTTCGGACGGCTTCTCGTTTTTGACGTGTGGCAGGCGAATTTGATCGCAATAAGATCCTGCGCGATCCTTGCGCTTTAACGCAGACCCCGTATAATTCTCCCCCCGGCGTTGTCGCGTAAAGCTCAATGCCCGGACTCAGCGGGCTGTATCCGGGTTTTCTGGCGCCGCGACAAGCGAAGTAAATTGACTCGGGACTGTACAATTATTACAATCCCGCCTCTTTATTAAAGACACATTGAGGCGTCGGTCTGTTTGTTGGCCCGAAAACGCGTCACCCAGTGAAAATTTTCAAGTTTAGGTAGAAATCGCCATGAAACGCACTTTTCAACCGTCCGTACTGAAGCGCAACCGTTCACACGGCTTCCGTGCTCGTATGGCTACTAAAAATGGTCGTCAGGTTCTGGCACGTCGTCGTGCTAAAGGCCGCGCTCGTCTGACCGTTTCTAAGTAATAAAGCTAACCCTGATGGGTAAGCTCGCATTTCCCAGGGAGTTACGTTTGTTAACTCCCACTCATTTCACTTTCGTCTTTCAGCAGCCACAACGGGCTGGCACGCCGCAAATTACTATTCTCGGCCGCCTTAACGCGCTGGGGTATCCCCGCATCGGTCTTACCGTCGCGAAAAAACATGTGAAACGCGCTCACGAACGTAACCGGATCAAGCGATTGACCCGCGAAAGCTTTCGTCTGCGTCAACATGAATTGCCGTCGATGGACTTTGTGGTGGTCGCGAAAAAGGGTGTTGCCGATCTCGATAACCGTATGTTGGCGGAAGCGTTGGAGAAATTATGGCGTCGTCACTGTCGCCTGGCGCGCGGTTCCTGATCGTCCTGATACGCGTATATCAACGCGGTATCAGTCCATTGCTGGGGCCACACTGTCGGTTTCATCCGACCTGCTCTCAATACGGAATTGAGGCCTTACGCAGGTTTGGCGTGATAAAAGGCAGTTGGTTGACTTTAAAACGCGTATTAAAATGCCACCCTTTGAACCCGGGTGGTGACGATCCTGTGCCGCCAAAAACCTTTGATACCAGAGAACATTAACGATGGATTCGCAACGCAATCTCTTTCTCATCGCTTTTCTGTTCGTGTCTTTCATGATCTGGCAAGCCTGGCAGACGGACCACGCTCCGAAGCCATTGCAGACCCAGACCACGCAAAACACCAACAGCGCTGCCGGTGATGCTACCGGTGTTCCCGCCAGTGGCCAGGGTAAAACGATCACCGTTAAGACCGATGTCCTGTCATTAACCATCAACACTCGCGGTGGCGATGTTGATCAGGCGCTGCTGCTGACTTACCCGGATAAGCTGGGTTCTGACAAGCCGTTTGAGCTGCTTGAAACCACACCATCGTTTGTCTACCAGGCGCAGAGCGGTCTGACTGGCCGTAATGGTCCGGACAACCCGAACAACGGTGCGCGTCCGCTGTATACCACGGCACAGGATCACTTCGAACTGGCTGACGGTCAGAGCGAGCTGCGTGTTCCGATGACGTTCACGGCTGAAAACGGCGTTGTCTATACCAAAACGTTTGTGTTCAAGCGTGGCGACTATGCAGTTAACGTTGATTACAACATTAACAACACCAGCCAGCAGCCGCTGGAAGTGTCAATGTTTGGTCAGTTAAAACAGACCATCGATTTGCCTAAGCACCGCGATACCGGCAGCAATAACTTTGCGCTGCATACCTTCCGCGGTACGGCTTACTCCACCAGCGAATCGAAATACGAAAAGATTAAGTTCGATACCATCGCCGATAACGAAAACCTCAACACCACCACCACCAATGGCTGGGTGGCGATGTTGCAGCAGTATTTCGCTACCGCCTGGGTGCCGCGCACGCAGGGAACCAACACGCTTTACACCAGCAATCTGGGAAATGGCGTGGCGGCTATCGGCTATAAATCTGCGCCGGTCACCGTTGCACCGGGTGCACAGCAGACACTGGATGCCACACTGTGGGTAGGTCCGGAAATTCAGGATAAAATGGCCGCGATTGCGCCGCATCTTGACCTGACTGTGGACTATGGCTGGTTATGGTTCATCTCTCAGCCGCTGTTTAAACTGTTGAAGTTCATTCACAGCTTTATCGGTAACTGGGGCTTCTCCATCATCATCATCACGTTCATCGTGCGTGGCATCATGTACCCGCTGACGAAAGCGCAGTACACCTCGATGGCGAAAATGCGCATGCTGCAGCCGAAGATTCAGGCGATGCGTGAGCGTTTAGGGGATGATAAGCAGAAGCAGAGCCAGGAAATGATGGCGCTGTATAAGGCTGAAAAAGTGAATCCGCTGGGTGGCTGTCTGCCGCTGGTGATTCAGATGCCTATCTTCCTGGCCTTGTACTACATGCTGTCTGGCTCGGTTGAACTGCGTCATGCGCCGTTTATTTTATGGATTCATGACCTGTCAGCGCAGGATCCGTACTATATTCTGCCGATCCTGATGGGCATCACCATGTTCTTCATTCAGAAGATGTCACCGACGACGGTGACCGATCCGATGCAGCAGAAGATCATGACGTATATGCCTGTAATTTTCACCGTGTTCTTCCTGTGGTTCCCGTCAGGTCTGGTGTTGTACTACATCGTCAGTAACCTGGTGACCATTCTCCAGCAGCAGCTGATCTATCGCGGGCTGGAAAAACGTGGCTTACACAGCCGCGACAAGAAGAAAGCGTAAAACCGTCGCGGGAGGTCTCCCGCGATAAAACAGGTTATGCTCAGGCGGTCAAAGCGACCGCCTTTGTTTTTTGTAGTGAGAGAAAATGTATGAGCCATAGCGATACCATTGTTGCTCAGGCCACGCCGCCCGGACGCGGCGGCGTTGGCATTTTGCGTGTTTCCGGTCCGCAGGCCGCCGAGGTTGCCCGCCAGGTGCTGGGTAAACTCCCTAAACCACGTTATGCCGACTACTTATCGTTTAACGACAGTGATGGCAGCGTGCTGGATCAGGGCATCGCGCTATGGTTTCCTGGCCCCAACTCCTTTACCGGCGAGGATGTGCTGGAGCTGCAAGGTCACGGCGGCCCGGTGATTCTGGATCTGCTGCTGAAACGGATTGTGGCCCTGCCCGGATTACGTATCGCGCAGCCTGGGGAGTTTTCTGAACGCGCGTTTCTGAACGACAAACTCGATCTGGCCCAGGCGGAAGCCATTGCCGATCTGATTGACGCCAGCTCAGAACAGGCCGCGCGTTCGGCGGTAAATTCCCTGCAAGGCGCATTCTCTGTCCGTGTTAACCAGCTTGTGGAAGCCCTGACTCACCTGCGTATCTACGTGGAAGCGGCCATTGACTTTCCAGATGAAGAGATCGATTTCCTGTCTGACGGCAAAATCGAAGGGCAGCTTAATGCTGTCATTCGCGATCTCGATGCGGTGCGCGCGGAAGCCAGACAGGGCAGCCTGCTGCGCGAAGGGATGAAAGTCGTCATTGCCGGTCGGCCAAATGCCGGAAAATCGAGCCTGCTTAATGCACTTGCCGGGCGTGAAGCGGCTATCGTCACGGATATCGCCGGCACCACGCGCGATGTGCTGCGTGAACACATCCATATTGATGGCATGCCACTGCATATCATTGATACCGCCGGTTTACGCGAAGCCAGTGATGAGGTGGAACGTATCGGCATCGAGCGCGCCTGGCATGAAATAGAACAGGCGGACCGCGTGCTGTTTATGGTTGATGGCACCACCACGCAGGCGACCGAACCGGCGGAAATCTGGCCCGATTTTGTCGCTCGCCTGCCGTCTCAACTGCCGATCACCGTGGTGCGCAATAAAGCGGACATCACCGGTGAAACGCTCGGCCTGACGGACGTCAATGGTCATGCCCTGATCAGACTGTCTGCCCGCACCAGCGAAGGGATTGATACCTTACGTGATCACCTCAAACAGACCATGGGGTTTGCCGACAATATGGAAGGCGGCTTCCTGGCACGCCGTCGTCATTTGCAGGCACTGGAATTAGCCGCAACCCACCTGGAGCAGGGAAAACATCAACTGCTGGGCGCATGGGCAGGGGAATTACTGGCAGAAGAGTTGCGTCTGGCGCAGCAGGCGCTAAGTGAAATTACGGGTGAATTTACCTCGGACGATCTGTTAGGCCGGATTTTCTCCAGTTTCTGTATTGGTAAGTAGCTCAGCGGGCAGACGGCGGTGGAAATGTGCATCCAGAAACGCAATCCGCCGTGCGTTGCGCATCGGTTGCCGTAACGCAAGGTATGATAACGAGGGATAAGATTGCTCACGTTTTGCGGCGTGCCAGGTCATTCACACTAAACCGGGCGAATAGGCATCCAAAAGCGTGAACGCAACGTACAGGTTAAATACTGGATGTTTTCCTGGAGAGTTATATGACGATACCGCTTGATGATGCCGCGCTGAATACGTTGTTTTACCAGGCCCGTACGCACAGTCACTGGCAGCCTGAACCGGTGCAGCAGTCGCTGCTGGAGAAGCTCTATCAGATGGTTGCCCTGGCACCGACCTCGGCCAACTGCTCACCCGGTCGCTTTGTTTTTGTCACCTCCGCGGAGGGAAAAGAAAAGCTGAAGCCGGCCCTGGCCTCCGGCAACCTTGAGAAAACCCTGCGCGCCCCTGTCACCGTGATTATTGCCTGGGACAGCGAGTTTTATCAGCATCTGACCATGTTGTTTCAACATGCCGATGCGCGAAACTGGTTTACCAACACACCCGATCTGGTTAAAGAAACCGCATTTCGTAACAGTAGCCTGCAGGCAGGCTATCTGATCATGGCCGCGCGTGCGCTGGGGCTGGATGCAGGCCCGATGTCAGGATTCGATCCGCTTAAAGTGAACGCGGCCTTTTTTGCCGGTACCAGCTGGCAGGCCAACCTGCTCATTAACCTGGGCTATGGCTTACCCGACAAGCTCCCGCCCCGATTACCCCGGCTGAGCCTGGAGCAGGCCTGCCAGTTCGTCTGAGTTACTGGAGCGTTACGTGCTTACCGTAACGCTCACTGCTTTCCCGCCCTTTGCGTACGGTTTTAATGCGCGTCGATAAAGGCGATTTTCAATACAAACAGCAAGGCGACAATGACGACGCAGGGGCTGATTTCTCGCCAGCGACCGGTGCCCAGCTTCATCACACAGTACGCAATAAAGCCCAGTGCGATGCCTTCTGTAATCGAAAAACTAAAGGGCATCATGGCGGCAGTTACAAATGCCGGGACGGCTTCGGTCAGGTCATCCCATTTGATGCGGGACAGGCTGGCCGTCATCAGCACGCCAACATAGATTAACGCGCCTGCCGCAGCATAGGCCGGTACCATGGCCGCCAGGGGCGATAAAAACGTGACGAGCAGGAACAGAAGGCCTGTGACCACGGCCATCAATCCGGTACGGCCGCCGACAGCTACGCCGGAGGTACTTTCAATATAGGCGGTCACCGATGACGTTCCTGCCAGCGCGCCCGTTACCGAACTGATGCTGTCGACATACAACGCCTGTTTCATGCGCGGGAACGTGCCTTTTTCATCAGCCAGTCCGGCTTTGTCGGTCACGCCAATCAAGGTGCCGGACGAGTCAAACAGATTGACCAGCATAAAGGAGAATATGACGCCTGCCATGCCGATGTTGAACGCGCCTTTAATATCAACCTGACCGACAATCGCGGTGACAGATGGCGGCGCAGAAACCACGCCCGTAAACGTCACGTCGCCCAGCAGCCAGCCCAACGCCGTGGTGACGATCATCGAAATGAGCACGGCGGCGTGAATATTGCGTGAGGCCAGAATGGCGATAATAAAGAATCCCAGCGCACCCAGCAGCACATTGTGTGAGCTGAGGTTACCCACGCTGACCAGCGTATCCGGGTTGGCCACAATGATACCGGCGTTTTTCAGGCCCATCATGGCAATGAACAGGCCAATGCCAGCGGTGATGCCTACGCGCAGGCTAAGCGGAATATTGGCGATCATCCAGTAACGTACCCGCAACAGAGTCAGGATGAGCAGACCCAGTGCGCCCCAGAAGATGGCACCCATGCCGACCTGCCATGAGTAACCCATCGCGCCGACGACCACAAAGGCAAAAAAGGCATTGAGGCCCATCGCCGGGGCCAGGGCGACAGGAAGATTGGCAAACAGCCCCATCAGGATGCTGCCGAACGCGGCAATCAAACAGGTCGTTACGAACACTGCCCGGGTATCCATGCCTGCGACACCTAAAATCTGCGGGTTCACAAAAACAATGTATACCATGGTCAAAAACGTGGTAATGCCTGCGATCACTTCGGTACGAACCGTTGTACCATGCTCCTGCAGTTTGAATACGCGCTGAAAAAGGCCTTGTTTATTCATGCCATTTATCCAGAAGAAAATTTCACCGGCGCGTATCCTGGCGATTTTGCCCCGGCAATACAATGATTTTTCGCAACCGATTGCCATATCCCGGCCCCTCAGGGCCACGCTGACGTGTTAAGGTACCCCGAACAAAAGGAGGAGTCAGATGTCTGTTGAATGCGTCTTTTTCGATTGTGACGGTACCCTGGTTGACAGTGAAGTCCTGTGCACCCGCGCGTATGTCACCACCTTTGCCCAGTACGGGATTACGCTCTCTCTGCAGGAGATGTTCGAAAAGTACAAAGGGGTAAAGCTGTATGACATCATCCGCGACGTCAGTGAAACGCATCGGGTCGCTCTGCCGCTGGAGGACGTTGAACCGGCCTACCGGCGCGAAGTGGCCCGTTTGTTTGACCGTGAACTGAAGCCGATAGCCGGTGCGAAGGCACTGGTCGGGCAAATGGCAGTACCGATATGCGTGGTGTCAAACGGCACGGTGAAAAAAATGCAGCACTCGCTGGGCCTCACCGGCATGCTGAGTCATTTCGCTGACCGTCTTTACAGCGGTTACGATATTGACCACTGGAAGCCCGAACCCGAGCTGATGTTTCACGCAGCCCAACAAATGCAGGTACCCGTCGAGCGCTGTATTTTGGTGGATGACTCCGAAGCCGGTGCGCGTGCCGGTATCGCAGCAGGCATGCCGGTGTTTTATTACTGTGCCGACGCTCATAATCCCGAACTCCATCATCCGCTGGTGACCGTGTTCACCGATATGGCCGCGTTACCCGCGCTGTGGCGCGCCAGAGGCTGGAACCTGACACGCTGACTCAGGTCACCCAATGTCGTTTATCCACCCGACTGAGCAGCATTCCCAGTAATAAGCTGCCCACCAGCGTGACGGTAAAAACGGCAGGCAGGTCGAGCCAGGGACGCGCCATATCGTCATAGTGATGGGTGCGAATAAAATGGATGAACAGGGCGTGAAAGCCGTAGATGGGCAGAGAGTAGCGCGAAATGATGGCCAGACCGGGCAGCGTACGTTGATTAAAGGCATTTTTGAACACCACCAGCGCGCTTATTGCGGCAATGAATACCAGCGGTCCGCAATAGAGATACCACGTATCGTTAAAGGCACCATTAACGATTAACGCGCGCTTCGTACCCAGCATAATGCCGGTCACGCAGGCCACAAAGGTCACGGCAGCCAACGGTGTGATAGCGCGTCTTTCTGTGTCCATGGTACCGATCGCCCGGCCTAATAAGGCGTAGAGCAGGTAATAGATACTGTCGCCGCTCAGGTAAAGGTTAATGGGCAACCAGTGAAAGCGCCCCCACGACTGGTCCATGGTATTGGGATTCGCGAGGACCACCACAATCAGCACCAGTAGCGCCACGTAGCGCGGCCGCACGCTTTTTACCTGAATCAGGGGCGACAAGAGGTAAATCCCCATGAGCGCGAAGAAAAACCACAGATGGTAGAACACCGGCTTCTGCAGCATTTTTAAAATTGAACGGCCTTCGCCAATTGGCGTCAGCAGGCTGATATAAACCAGTGACACGGCACTGTAAAAAACCAGACATCCCAGCAGTCGCCACAGGTGGCGCGGCTGCGTACTGCGTTCACCAAAGAACAGATAGCCTGAAATCATAAAAAACAGCGGCACACAGATGCGTGACGCTGAATTGAACAGGTTAGCAATATCCCACCAGTGACCTTTTATGGCCATCGGACCGGTCAGATACCACGTTGTGGTGTGAATGACGATGACCATCAGGCAGGCAATCGCCCGCAAATTATCAATCCAGTAAATCTTTTGCGACATGGTGTCCTCTGGCGCAGTGCGTCCCGGTGCAAAGCGTAGCCAGTCGCGTCGACGTCAACAAGCGCAATAGCGGGGATTCAGAACCCTCTGTGCACAGGATCGCATGAAAACGCATAACCGTATCGGTTAATCAGGCGATGACAGGCCGCCAGCAGGCTAAATCTGACACCAAAAATCCACTCTCGCGGCTGCGCCGCCGGATTTCCGGCTGCATATCACGCGGTCAAAGGGTATACTGTCGCACTCTTTTTTTATCTAGCCGAACCGCGTGCGAACTCATCATGCAAAAGTTTGATACCAAGACCTTTCAGGGCCTGATCCTGACATTGCAGGATTACTGGGCGCGCCAGGGCTGCACCATTGTTCAACCACTGGACATGGAAGTGGGCGCTGGTACTTCACACCCAATGACCTGCCTGCGCGCACTTGGCCCGGAGCCGATTGCTGCGGCCTATGTGCAGCCATCCCGTCGTCCTACCGACGGCCGCTATGGCGAAAACCCGAACCGCTTGCAGCACTACTATCAGTTCCAGGTGATCATCAAGCCGTCGCCGGACAATATTCAGGAGCTGTACCTCGGGTCGCTGAAAGCGCTGGGTATGGATCCTACCGTACACGACATTCGCTTTGTTGAAGATAACTGGGAAAACCCGACGCTGGGTGCCTGGGGACTGGGCTGGGAAGTCTGGCTTAACGGTATGGAAGTGACGCAGTTTACCTATTTCCAGCAGGTCGGTGGCCTGGAGTGTAAACCGGTTACCGGCGAGATCACCTATGGTCTGGAACGTCTGGCCATGTATATCCAGGGCGTGGACAGCGTTTACGATCTGGTCTGGAGCGACGGTCCGTTAGGCAAAACCACCTACGGTGATGTGTTCCATCAGAATGAAGTGGAGCAGTCGACGTATAACTTCGAATATGCCGACGTCGATTTTCTTTTCACCTGTTTCGAACAGTATGAGAAGGAAGCGCAGAAGTTGCTGGCGCTGGAAAAACCGCTGCCTTTGCCCGCTTACGAGCGCATTCTGAAAGCCGCACACAGCTTTAACCTGCTGGACGCGCGCAAGGCGATCTCGGTGACCGAACGTCAGCGTTATATTCTGCGTATTCGCACCCTGACAAAAGCCGTGGCTGAAGCCTATTACGCTTCTCGTGAAGCGCTGGGCTTCCCGATGTGCAATAACAAAAAGTAAGAGGCAGCCATGACTGAGAAAACCTTCCTGGTGGAGATCGGCACCGAAGAGCTGCCACCGAAAGCATTACGTAGCCTGGCAGAAGCCTTTGCTGCCCAGGTGACGGCCGAGCTGGATGCCGCGAATCTGAACCATGGCGAAGTGAGCTGGTTTGCTGCACCGCGTCGCCTGGCGCTGAAAGTCGCCCATTTGAGCGCCTCCCAGCCCGATCGTGAAGTAGAAAAGCGTGGACCTGCCGTTGCCGCCGCCTTTGATGCAGCGGGCAATGCCACCAAAGCGGCAGAAGGCTGGGCACGGGGTAACGGTATCACGGTCGATCAGGCTGAACGTCTGAGCACCGATAAAGGCGAATGGCTGGTCTATCGCGCTCAGGTGAAAGGCGAAGCGGCGCAGGCATTGCTGCCGGGCATGATTGCCACGGCGCTGAGCAAACTGCCGGTACCGAAACTGATGCGCTGGGGCTACAGCGACGTGCAGTTTGTGCGTCCGGTGCACACCGTTACGATGCTGCTGGGCGATGAACTGATCCCCGGCACGATTCTTGGCATCAAGTCCGATCGCGTTATCCGTGGTCACCGCTTCATGGGCGAAAGTGAAATCACGCTTGAGAACGCCGATCAGTATCCGGATGTGCTGGAAAAGCGCGGTCAGGTGATTGCCGACTATCAGGTCCGCAAAGCCATGATCAAAGCCGATGCGGAAGCCGCAGCACGGCGTTTAGGTGGCGTAGCCGACCTGAGTGACAGCCTGCTGGAAGAGGTAACATCGCTGGTGGAATGGCCGGTGGTATTGACCGCCACCTTCGAGGAAAAATTCCTTAAGGTGCCGGCTGAAGCGCTGGTTTACACCATGAAAGGCGATCAGAAGTATTTCCCGGTTTATGACGCGGAAGGCAAACTGCTGCCAAACTTTATTTTCGTCACCAACATTGAGTCGAGCGAGCCGCAGCAGATTATTTCTGGTAATGAGAAGGTGGTGCGCCCGCGTCTGGCGGATGCTGAATTCTTCTTTAATACCGATCGTAAAAAACGTCTTGAAGATCATCTGCCGCGTCTTGAAACCGTATTGTTCCAGAAGGAACTCGGTTCGCTGCGTGATAAAACGGATCGTATTCAGGCGCTGGCGGGCTGGATTGCGGCACAAACGGGCGCAGATGTGAATCACGCCACACGCGCAGGCCTGCTGTCAAAATGCGATCTGATGACTAACATGGTGTTTGAGTTTACCGACACCCAGGGCGTTATGGGCATGCACTATGCGCGTCATGACGGTGAAGCCGAAGATGTCGCTGTGGCGCTGAACGAGCAATATCAGCCGCGTTTCGCAGGTGATGATTTGCCGTCCAGCCCGGTAGCCTGTGCGCTGGCCATTGCTGATAAGATGGATACGCTGGCCGGTATTTTCGGCATCGGTCAACATCCTAAAGGCGATAAAGATCCCTTTGCTCTGCGTCGTGCCGCGCTGGGCGTTTTGCGCATCATCGTGGAAAAAAATCTGCCGCTTGATCTGCAAACGCTCACCGAAGAGGCCGTACGTCTGTATGGCAGCAAGCTGAGCAATGCGAACGTGGTTGATGACGTCATCGACTTTATGCTGGGCCGTTTCCGTACCTGGTATCAGGAAGAAGGCCACAGCATCGATACCTTGCAGGCGGTGCTGGCACGTCGTCCAACCCGTCCGGCGGACTTTGATGCACGTATGAAGGCGGTTTCGCATTTCCGTACGCTTGATGAAGCGGCCGCGCTGGCGGCGGCCAACAAGCGTGTCTCGAATATTCTGGCAAAATCAACAGAACCGCTGAATGACAGCGTTCAGGCATCACTGTTGAAAGAAAATGAAGAGATCCAACTGGCCACGTTTGTGACCGCCCTGAGCAGCAAACTGCAGCCTTACTTTGCAGAAGGACGTTATCAGGATGCGTTAATTGAACTGGCGCAGCTGCGTGAAGCGGTAGACAACTTCTTCGATAAAGTGATGGTGAATGCAGAAGACCCGGCGGTGCGAATTAACCGACTGACGCTGCTGTCGAAACTGCGTGAGCTGTTCCTGCAGGTGGCCGATATCTCGCTGCTGCAGTAATCGGTTCTGATACAGATAAAAGGGACGAGATATCGTCCCTTTTTTTATGCCGCCACCCGACCTGCTGGTGGCACTTTATCTTTTTGCGGACGCAATAAAAGAACTGACAACACCTGTGGTTGCGAAGGCATCCTGGCAGCGCAGGGGCTGTTATTAAAGCCGGACGGCCACGAACCCTGTAATGGGCTGCGGCACTGCGCGGCGTGCAGCTTCAGAATGTCCAGGTCACGCCTGAAGACAGCGTCCAGAAATACTGTTGATCCGTCATCGGGCTGTCGCGGAGGGCCCCTGTAAGGAAGGTGACTTTGGGTTGCAGGTAGACATGGAAGGATTTTACAGGGTGCCAGTCAAACGCCACGGCAAGCCATGGCGTTACGCCCTGATGGTTCCAGGTCGGTAAACCACTGCGGGCAGATTCCTCTTCGCTTACCCCGTAGTAATAGCTTGCCTGCTGTTTACTGAGCCAGTCCACACCGGCCTGAGGATAAACGTCAAGTTGCATCAGAGAGACCTGGCCTGCCCAGGCAACCGTACCCAGCCATCCCCGGCTTTCGTTCAGCGTATCGCCAGACAATTCGGTTCGAAACGCACCAAGGGGCGTGATCTTCTGGTAGCTCATGCCGCCCATCATGGTGCTGTGGCGGATGCGTAACTGGCGGAGTGCCGAATCAGAGGTCTGGTCCGGATCAAATTCGTTATCCAGATACCACCAGCGCGCTTTCAGTTGTGTGGTGTCATCTTTGATAAAATAGGCACCCACTTCTGTGCCATCAATATAGACATGATCATTGTCATAGCCCACATAGGGCAGGCCAGAAAACTGAGTTTTATACGCGCGATAGGGCGTAAAGTTCGCTTCCCCCTGCGCACCCAGGGTCAGCCCCTCAGCCCAGGCATGCGTAATATTACCGAGCAGGAGGCAACACAATGCCGTTCTGAAGCGTAATGGGATGGTCGTCATTTTGTCCGGTTATCGTCTGGCTGAGGCGGTGATCTGTCAGGCCTCACAGCCCGAAACGGGGCGTGAGCATACATAAAAATTTGTGCCGCCTTTTCATCCTGAACGCGCGGGTTGTCTCAGAACAGGGCTGCCCGAAAGGTATATCGGAGCCGCTGCAGCAATGCAAGAGATGGCTACGCTTATTCTCACGGAGTTCATCCCCTGTTTATACTGGTCACGACGGACAGGTTCAGGCTACTGCGCGAATGTGCCATTCCGTGGTGATGGGTAAGGGGAATAACGGAGACGTCGACAGCCCTTTACGTGGGAAAGCAAGGATTGCAGCGCTGAAATGCGCTAAGGAAACAGGCTGTCAGCACCGCTACCGGCATCAGCGCTGACAGCCTCGCCGATCAGGATGCCGGCGGCGTGGTTCGGGCAAAACTTTCCCGTTGAAAGAGTGTTTCGGCCAGCCTGACCAGTGCGGGCCGCTGAACGCACCAGTTAGGGACAACGCGACGGAAATTCAGGTAGCCAATCATGCAGCCTGTGGCAATGTCGGCCAGATTCAGTTCGCCATTATCGATCCACTTTCCTTCACTCACTTCTTTTTCCAGGCTGTCCAGCCCGCGCTGAATCTTGTCGCGATGGCGTAACAGCACTTCTTCTGACTGGGCGTTACCTGGCCGCATTTGCTCACGTACGATCACCAGTGCCGCATCGCTGATGCCATCGGCCAGCTTTTCAAGCTGACGAACCTTTAAAGACGCCAGCGGATCAGCGGGCAATAAAGCCGGTGCCTGACCACGCAGTTCGAGGTACTCCGCAATGATGCTGGAATCGAACCAGACCTGCTGATCCTCCGCGACCAGCGCGGGCACTTTACCCAGCGGGTTATATTGCGGAACATGGCTGTCTTCGCTGTAGGGCGACGCATTAACAAATTCGAACATCATGCCTTTTTCCAGCATGATGACAGAAATCTTGCGGACAAAGGGGCTGGTATAGCTGCCAATCAGTTTCATTGCGTTACTCCCGTTTAGCGAGGTTTCCTCAGCAAAAAACTATTCACCGGGAAACATAAAAGGATTCAGGCCACTGCGTACAAAACCTTCCTGCTCCATACGTGCATCCAGCACTAAAGAGGCGAGATCGTCGGCGACCGGTTCAATGGCCGGATTTTTTTCCTGATAAAGCATTTTCATGTAGCTGCCACAGTCGCCGCAGCTTTCTGCTTTGACGGCCGCGTGCTCGCTGTCCAGTGACCAGTAATGCAGATCGCGGTTTTGGTCGCAATGAGAGCAGGTGTTCTGCACGACGTGCCATTCACTTTCGCACAGGTTGCAGTGCAGGTAGCGCGCACTTTCATGCGAACCCATATGTACGATGCTGGCGACCGGCAGGCTGTGACATACCGGGCAGTGCTGGCGTTGTGCGCCCATCTCCGCCTGAGCCGTACCGGGAATCAATGCCGCCATTTGTGCCCAGTAGATCGACAGCGCAGCCCAGATAAAAGGGGCTTTATCACTGCTCACCTGCGCGTACTCACCCGCAAACAGGGCACTGGCCAGCGTTTCCAGCTCGGTCGCTGACGCTTTCTCCAGGTTCTCTAACACCGCCAGCGCCTGACCGCTCATTTCGGGCTTTAGCTCCGCAACTAACGAGTGCAGCAGGCGATGCCAGTGTGGATCGCGCGAAAGAGTATGAATATCCAGCGGCGCTTTATCTTCCTGAGCGCTCCTGAGCAGATGTGCGTGAAGGTTCATCTGCAGAGGATGATCGTACAGAACGATTTCCTGCGCCTGGGCGATGACGGCGGCAAAGCGTAAATAGTCACCCAAAGGATTTTTTGCCGCCAGATCACGCAAACGCGCCGCCCGACGGCTGTATAAATTTTTCAGCCGGGGGAAGAGTAACGGCGGGATCATTTCCGCTGGGTTTTTTTCGCTCTTCTCCAACGGGTCTTTCGGGATAATGCGGATGCGCATAAAAGGCATTTTCCTGTTTGTTGGCTGATTACGCTACTCACGACACCAGCAAAAATGAGGTTGTCTGTATCGGCTACGAATAGCCGTTATGGGCCGGATCTCTCGCCATTTTCCCTCGTGAGCGGTTCTCAGCGAGCAAAGCAGGCGGAAAACCGCGTCAGGAAACCGCAGTGCAAAACAGCTCCCAACAGGCTGAGCATAGCAGTCCAGCCCTTTATCTTCAGTATGAAATACATTTTTCGCCGGCGACAACAGGCATAACGCATTGTGAATAACGGCAAATCGGTGGGCCTTTCACGCTTTATGCTGTCTGCCCCCCACAGACTTGTTGCAGCACGGCGCAGGGTACAGAATAGAAGCTATTCAGCATGGCGCAACAGGGTTACCTTTACGCCATCCGCAACAGCTCAGGGTCAGAACAACGTGAAGAACAACGAAGTGAAAGAGGAAACCGGTGCGAGTGAGCGAGCAGGCTTGCGTGAAATCCATGTCTGGCAACGTGACGACCTGCACCATGCTCAGGCCGACTGGTTAGCGGAAGAAGTGCCCGTGGCGTTGGTGTATAACGGTATTTCTCACGTTGTGATGATGACAACGCCCAAGGACCTGGAGGCGTTTGCTGTCGGTTTTTCACTCTCAGAAGGCATCATCGATTCTCCGGCCGATATTTTCGGAATGGATGTGGTGACCGGTTGTCACGGCATTGAGGTGCAGATTGAATTATCCAGCCGACGTTTTATGGCGCTGAAAGCCCAACGGCGAGCGCTGGCCGGCCGGACGGGTTGCGGCGTATGTGGCGTGGAGCAACTGGAGCAGATCGGAAAGCCGCTGACGCCGTTGCCGTTTACGCAGACTTTTCCCCTGGCGCAGCTGGACAGCGCGCTGGCGCAGCTCAAGGACGTCCAGCCCGTCGGGCAAAAAACAGGCTGCACGCACGCGGCCGCCTGGATACATCCTGAGGGTGGACTGATTCATGGCTGTGAGGATGTCGGCCGCCATGTGGCACTGGACAAACTGCTGGGCTATCGCAGTCAGGCCGAATGGGGCAATGGTGCCGTACTGGTCTCCAGCCGGGCCAGCTATGAAATGGTGCAGAAATCGGCAATGTGCGGCGTTGAAATTCTGTTTGCCGTGTCTGCCGCAACCCAGTTAGCGGTGGAGGTGGCCGAACGCTGTCATCTTACCCTGGTAGGATTCAGTAAACCGGGCCGTGCCACCATCTATAGTCATCCGCAGCGGCTGAGATAACGTCTGCGTGTTCGGGGCGCTTTGCAGGTAATCCTCTTTACGCACCCAGGCTTTCCGCCACCGAAAAATCTGGCTGCTTTGCATGCTTTTTCAAAACCTTATGTTTAATAGGGCATTGATTACGCTTTTACCGATCATGAATTTAACTATAATGATACGACTGCTTACGCGGCACGTGCCGACATTGTCGTGCTGCTCAAACACTAAATGGAGAGGAAGAACATGAGTTATTCACTGCCATCCCTGCCTTACGCTTACGACGCACTGGAACCGCATTTTGACAAGCAGACGATGGAAATCCATCACACCAAACACCACCAGACTTATGTCAACAACGCCAATGCGGCGCTGGAAGGGACTGAATTTGCCGATCTGCCTGTCGATGAACTGATCACCAAACTGGATCAGCTGCCAGCAGATAAAAAAGGCCCGCTGCGCAATAACGCGGGTGGTCACGCTAACCACAGCCTGTTCTGGAAAGGCCTGAAAACCGGCACCACGCTGCAGGGCGAGCTGAAAGCCGCGATTGAAAAAGATTTCGGCAGCGTAGAAAAATTCCAGGAAGAGTTTGAAAAAGCGGCAGCGACCCGTTTCGGCTCCGGTTGGGCCTGGCTGGTTAAGAAAGGTGACAAACTGGCCGTGGTTTCAACCGCTAACCAGGACAACCCTCTGATGGGCGAAGCGATCGCTGGCGTATCGGGTTACCCTATCATCGGTCTGGATGTGTGGGAACACGCCTACTACCTGAAGTATCAAAACAAACGTCCGGATTACATCAAAGCTTTCTGGAACGTGGTTAACTGGGACGAGGCGGCAGCGCGCTTCGCATCCGCTAAGTAAGCGCTAAGCGCCACACGTACTTTCAACCGGCAGAATGGCTCTGCCGGTTTTTTTACGCCCGCAGGATGCTGTTCTTCCACCCTGCAACTTCTCAATGGTGCCTGCTCTGGCATTTTATTACCTTCAAACTACCTGCACACATGCAGTCGGGCTTAAGGGCCTAAACGAAAATTAAACGAAGCGTCAGTTTACCCCGCTAAATTTTTAACAATTTGAGTCATTAACCTGCCGTTGATGCCGGTCGTTTTATCATCAGTGTCATTATCAGACCAATAAGAATGTCGGCTATGTCTATTTATACTACACACGATGTGATGGCGGATTCATACGCCAGTTTATTTTTTCAATTACTTAGCGGAAAGTACGTCCCCAACAAAATCTGGCGGAGCCGGCGATTCCGGCTTAAATTTGCTTTAAGAACCATTATTGCACCTGTTACGACTTTGCGTTATTTACAGCAACTTTCTGCGTTACCAAGAATCACCCAGTTAATGCACGTACAGGGACTGTTACCCGCGAAGCTTCATCGCCCCTATCTGCGTGCGGGAATGAGCGTCGCGCAACGGGCGCAGGCGATTCTTGATCACTATAATCTGATGAACAACCTGGCGAATTTATCGCTTCGCCAGATTTTGCAAAGTGGTGAAGAGACTGTTCTGGCCAGACTTGTGGGTAAAAACGACGAAGACTTTGTTATTGCCTGCCGTTCTGGCTTTTACGATCGTGAGGGTGAAGTCACCTTAGTGCTGCGTTATCAGGGCGAGGGAATTGCCTCTCTGTCATTCACGATTTTGAATGAAGATAATGAACGCACCTTAGTGATTGGAGGATTACAGGGACCGCGAAAAACCATTAGTAATGAGGTGATTCGCGACGCAACGAAAGCGGCACATGGTTTATTTCCTAAGCGCTTGCTTATGGAGGTGGTCTTTATTTTGTCGCAGCAGTGTGATGTCAAAAAAATAGCCGCAGTAGGCGATGAAACGCATGTTTTTCGTAGTCTGCGTTATCGCCACAGTAAAAGCGATAAATTCTGTGCCAGCTACAGTGAATTCTGGCTGACGCTGAATGGTCAGGCCCGCGCTGACGGCATGTTTGCACTGCCGCTGATGTTGCCACGAAAAACGCTTGAGGAAATTGCCAGCAAGAAGCGGGCCGAATACCGCCGTCGTTATACGCTGCTGGATACGCTGGCAGAGCAGGTGAACACGGCTACTGGCCAGCATGCGGTGGATCAGGCGGCTGCCTGATCGCACACATCAAAAGGCGCTTTTGGCAAAGCCTGTCATGACCTGCAGGTTCATTTCTCGTCCCAGCGCGGTCATAGGGTGCACGACAACTAGGCCGCGTACACTTTTCTTTAAGGCACCCAGATTGGCCTGTTCTTTTTTGGTAATTTCGCGGCTGAACGGCAGTTTCTGCAGTTTTTGCGCTTCCTGGCTCAATTTGGCGTCGCGCTGATTGCGCAGACGTTCAATTTCCGTCACCAGCGTTTCTTTCTCTTTTAAAAGCGCGCCCAGCTTTTCAGCATCACCCGCTTCCAGTAGCTGAGGCTCTTTACGGTTCAGCGCGTCCAGTTGATCGCTGAGGCGTTTAATTTCGTTCTTTTCTTGCTCTTTCATGACAACAACTCGTTGAGGAAAACAGGCTAAGGATACACCAAATTCACGACAGATTCTCGGGAGAAGGGTGAAAGAGGGAGCGGTTCAGGCTCCCCGCAGGATTTAGCTGGATGCCTTCTTAAACGCCTGTTTCAGGCTGATACGGGAAATGAGTTCTGTCAGAGAAAGGACCATCGTGGAGCGCACCATTTGCAGGTAGCGTTGCTGCTGCATCGCCTGTAAGGCGGGATCGTCTGCCTGTAAGGTGGGAACCGGCGGCCAGGCTGAGACGCAATGCAATTCACCGAAAGGACCCAGAATTTCATCATCGGTAAAACGATAATCGCCCGCGTCGTGATTCAGCTCTTCGCGCAGGGCCAGCAGCAGTTCACAATCTTCATATTCATGACGACTAATCACCCCAAGGCCATAAATCAGCTTAAGCCTGACCGACAGCTCGCCGAGCGGGCCGTCGCCCAGCAACAGGGGCTCCACGGCGTATTTCACGGCGTAGTCATCTTTACGGAATACTTGTAACACCAGCACATTAACGGCTTCGGCCAGCAGTTCAACTGCGGCGAACAGAAAGCTCCGCACCGATCGCCCCGCGTTCAGACGTTCAAGCACACGATTTTCAAAAGCCTGCTTTTCTTCCATTATGGCCTGCGTCAATGTCGTACTGCTGTCGGAGGCGACGTCATCGCCCCCGATCTGGATTGCTAACATGGCGTTATTATGCCATGGCGTGCCAGGCGCTAACGGCTTCTTTTACAATCTCACTGTCAGCCTCCAGGCCAGATACCTGAGCCAGGGTTGCCTGTGGCCCTTTTTCCGCCAGCAGTGCAGCCAGCTCTTGCGCCTGCGGATCCTGGTCGCTGTGGTAGTGCATGGCGGCCGCAATCCCTTTCACCAAATTGGCATGCGGCAATCCGTATTCCAGTGTGCCCAGCGTTGGTTTAATCAGGCGATCGCCCGCACTTAACTTACGAAGTGGCTGCCGACCCACGCGTTCAACATCATCTTTTAAGTAAGGATTTTCAAAGCGGCCCAGGATTTTCTGGATATAGGCAGCATGTTTATCGGCGTCGAACCCATAACGTTTGATGAGCACCGCGCCACTCTCTTCCATGGCACCCTGAACGACGGCGCGAATACCCTCATCAAGAATGGCATCGCGGATGGTCTGGTGGCCAGCCCGTTGTCCCAGGTAGGCCGTAATCGCGTGGCCGGTGTTGAGTGTAAAAAGCTTACGCTCAACAAAGGCCATCAGGTTGTCAGTCAGTTCCATGCCCGGAATGGTGGGCAGATCGCCCTTAAACTGGGTCTTATCTACAATCCATTCGCTGAAGGTTTCCACGGTGACTTCCAGCGGATCCTCACTGCCGGCTTCAGAAGGCGGTACAATACGATCAACCGCAGAATCGACAAAGCCAACATGCGCCTCAAGCCAGGCGTGATACTGGGACGGTAGTGCCTGGAGCACATGCTGTTTGAGCTGACTGGTACCGCGAACCATATTTTCACAGGCGATAATATTTAGCGGCTGAACATTGCCGTTATCACTGCGTTTGGCCAGACCTTTGGCGACGCTGGTGGCGATGCGTTCCAGGATTTGCGGGCCAACCGCAGTGGTAACGAGATCAACTTCAGCGATCAGAGGGATAATATCGTCGCTGGTACTGTTAACGGCGCTGACGCCTGTAACGATATCGACGTTGGCCTGTTCACCGACGACATGCACAGGATATTCATGACGTGCATTCAGGGCATCCAGTACCGTCTGATTCACATCTGCAAAAACCAGCTCAATACCTGCGTCTGCCAGCAGTTTACCAATAAAACCGCGACCAATATTACCCGCTCCAAAATGTAACGCTTTCATAATTTTGACCCATATCAAATGACAACGGGGCGGGCATGTCCGCCCCAACAAAGTGGGACGGGCATAACCGCCCCAGGGAAAATGTCGGACCGAATCAGGCTAACGCTGGCTTGCCTGATAACAGATCCAGCACATCTTGAACGCTGTTGGTATGAGCCAGTTTTTCAATGACCTGCTCATCGTCAAGTGCGTTGGTCAGGCTGGTGATCACCTGAATATGCTCGTTATTGCGGGCGGCGATACCAATGACCAGGCGCGCCACCTCATCGGGTTCATCACCAAACTGCACGCCAGCAGGGTACTGGCAGAAAACCACACCGGTTTTCAGCACCCGGTCTTTAGCCTCAACCGTGCCGTGCGGGACCGCGATCGATTCGCCAAGGTATGTCGGCGTCAGCTTTTCCCGCTCCAGCATCGCATCAACGTACTCGGGCTGAACATAACCCCCTTTCACCAACTGCTCACCCGCAAAGCGGATGGCCTGCTCTTTATTACTGGCATTCAGTCCCAGGAACACGTTGCTCGCCCCCAGTTTAAACAGGTTGGCACTGCCGTCATCATAGCTGTCACCCAATGTTTTCTGTACGACTTCCCGGTTCGCTTCACTCCGGTTTGCCGCCGCCAGGCGCTGGGTCAGCGTGCTGTACAGAGCACTGTCCAGAAAGTTATTCAGTGAAATGTGTTGGGCATGAGGAGCCTGACGAATGGCGCGTTCGGTCAAATCGCGATGCGTAATGACTAAGTCAACATCACCCGGCAGCGCGTTAATGGCGCTGTTGGTTACCGACACATGCGTTAAGCCTGCATCCTGAACTTTCTTACGCAGTACGCCTGCCCCCATAGCGCTTGACCCCATGCCGGCATCACAAGCCACGATGATTTTACGCACATGGTTCAGGTCAACGCTCATCGCATCGCTGGCAACCGCGGCACCTGGCACCGCCTGCCCTTTTGACTCGGCTTTCATGTCATGCATGCGCTGCGTAGCCGCTTCGATATCATCGTCTTCTTTCACTTTGCTGGTTTTGAGCAAAATAGCAGAGACCACGAAGGAAACAGCAAAAGCAGCGAAGACGGCGGCAATATTCGCAAAATAAGCGCCTTTTGGCGTCATGGCTAATACCGCCAGGATAGAACCCGGTGAGGCAGGGGAAACCAGGCCGCCATGCAGAACCGTCAGAGTAAACACGCCGGTCATACCGCCGAGGATCACGGCCAGCAGCAGGCGTGGTGCCATCAGGACATAAGGGAAGTAGATTTCGTGAATACCGCCCAGGAAGTGGATGATAGCCGCACCGCCGGCAGACTGCTTCGCACTACCACGACCAAAGAACATATAGGCCATCAGTACGCCCATACCCGGGCCTGGGTTGGCTTCAATCAGGAAGAAGATTGACTTACCGGCTTCGCTTGCCTGTTGAATCCCCAACGGTGAGAAGATGCCGTGGTTAATAGCATTATTAAGAAACAGGATTTTCGCCGGTTCGACAAAGACAGACGTCAATGGCAGCAGGTTATTTTGCACCATCAAATTGACGCCAGCGGACAGAATATGTGACAAACCTTCGACAAGGGGACCAATCGCCAGGAAGGCCAGCAACGCCAACAACATGCCGATGATCCCGGCAGAGAAGTTGTTAACCAGCATTTCGAAGCCGCTTTTGATTTTGCCGTCAACCATGCGGTCAAATGACTTAATTGCCCAGCCACCAAGCGGGCCTGCGATCATCGAGCCGAGGAACATCGGCATATCAGCACCGACAATCACGCCCATTGTCGTGATGGCACCCACCACACCGCCGCGATCGCCTCCCACCAGACGTCCACCTGTAAAGCCAATTAGCAATGGCAGCAGGTAAGTGATCATCGGGGCGACAAGTTTCGCCAGTGTTGCGTTTGGAATCCAGCCCGTTGGAATAAACAGCGCGGTGATAATACCCCAGGCGATAAACGCGCCGATGTTAGGCATCACCATATTACTCAAAAAGCGACCAAAGCTTTGAACTTTGACCTTTACTGATGAGGACATAAGCCCACCCCTTGTTGAGACGCGCTGCAACAGGAGCGCGCGTTTGTTTTTGTTTAGCCACTACGGCGATGCGCCGTCAGTATTACTGTATGCAGGCGGACTTTATCACGCGAATATTGGCCTGCGTAGTGGGTGACCTCATGAGTGATGCAGGTCACATTTATGACGGGGTGACAGGGGCGTTTTAAGTGATTTAGATCACAAAATAAGGGTCATACGGGAAAGTTATGACTAATCTTTGACCGTTTCTTTTTACTTTAAGTGATATTTATCACACTTTTATCATGCTGCTTTGTTTATAAAATGTGATTAAAGTCACAACTTAATTTAATAAAAAACGGGCCAGATCACATTTTGATCTGGCCCGTTTTTATGAAGCGCAAGCGCGTGGTGAAGTGATTATGAGGTGGACAGTCGCTAATCTGTCCGTGTGAAATTTATTGTCCCGTGCCCTGAACGGCATTCTTGGCCTGAGTCAGTGCCTGGACATTCGCTGATAAACTGGTCATCAGGCTGTTGTACTGGGTAGCCTGTTCCTGAGTAGGGAACTGGACTCCGCCATTATTAAAACTGACGCGTGTGCCCTGTGCCTGAAGAAATTCACCAGTTTTAACCGCATCCTGACTAAGCGCCTGGAGTTTAGGTAACAATGGGATCAACTGAGCGGCAGGCTGAGTGACGACCTTTTCATAGGCGGTATCGAAAACCTTTTTCAGATCGTCAGACTGTTTCAGACCGGCTTTGCTCTTATCCGCCTGCATTTTGGCGCTTTCGAGTTGTTGGGTGGCGACGGTCAGGGCGCTGGTGGCCTGAGCCAGAGAATCCCGGCGACTCAGGTAGTCCTGCGGCACGCGAATAGCAGAAAGCTCATCCACGACCGGGCGCATGCCCTGATCGACCGTCTTATTCACCTGTTGTGAGAAACCATACAAAATCGCGTAATCCCCAGCAAAGGGGCCAAAACTCTGTTTCTGGTTTTCACTCAGACTCGGCAGATGTTCACCGCTACGCATAACGGTATTTTGCATGAAATCGATAAACGCTTTGCGTTGTTCGCCTTCTTTATCACCACACGCGGTGAGTTGCAGAACGATAAGCACGCCAGCCAGCATAATGCCGCTGCGTGCCAGGACGCGGGAAATTCCTGAAGCCATGGGTTCAACTCCTGTCAGTAAAACTGGCTGATGTCCGGGTAAGCAGTGGCCTAAAGAATAGAACAAACGTTAATGGCCACACAATGTGAAAGCGCGCTGTCAGGCCATTATGGGTAAGAAAAAAGAGGTTAAACGTAAAATCAGGGCCTCATCCGTTTACAAAGCCTGTTAAAGAGCAGTGAAAAGGCTTTTTTCCATACCCGATAAGGGGCGGCTCGTGCTGTAAAGGCAGTAAGAATAAACCCGGATCGGGGCCTGTTCAGACGCCCTTTGTTAAGCCCGCCCGGAACGCGCTCACTGCCTGAGCATCCCTACCGGGTGCAGGCTGTATTAACAGCTATCCTTTAAATGCCCTCTCATTGTTCAGTTGCCTTAAAGTAGTGCAACCCGTTGCTCTGGCTCGCTATGGGAAGGGCCTGTCCAGATGACAGAGCAGGATTAATCGTACTGGTGATCGCCTGATAACCGTTATGTCTTTGGGCGCTGGCGGCAAGATAGCCACGGCATCACCAGTGCGTAGCTTGATAAATTGCTGGTACTGACCGTTTTGTTGTAGAAAATCAAAAGATCTGGCGCATATTTTGCAAATTCTTTTGTTGTAAGCGCGTGCGGGGTTCTGACGATTTATTCACCGAAGAGGGTGAAGAAAAAAAGATCGGAACGCGAAGTGGATGCCGTATCAACAAAATCAATTGCATCAAACGGTTAGGGTTTTTAGCCTTTTTTCAGAATTGTAAAGTTAAAAAAAATGTTTAATTTGCACTGCAAATTGTCAGGTCTCTATCCATACTTAGTCTCCCGGCATATGTTGCATTGCGTTGTCATGTTTAAGCAGCGGTGCAGTACAGGCTGTGTCCCATAAGATTTTCATCATAAATACAAACTCTTATGGGATGCAGCTTGCTTAGTCCGGTTTCTGAACCTGATTTCAGGTTCGTGTACCTTCTTTCACGTGATTCATAGTGAGTTTTAAGGAGTTCTCTATGGAGTTAAAAGATCCTATGTTTGAATTGCTCAGCAGCCTTGAGCAGATTGTTTTGACACGTGATAACAGCCCTGTTGCGCTGCAAACTCAGCGTCAACCTGCAATGCCAGAGCCGCAACGTCTGCGCGAAATGGCGGGAATGCAGGTCGATGAGTTTGCAAAAATCATGGGTGTTAGCGTTTCTTCGGTTAAAAGTTGGGAAGCACAGCGTACGCGCCCTTCAGCAACGGCACAGAAATTGATGAAATTACTTCACGCCAATCCGTATCTTGGACGTCAGCTGCTTGATTAAGTTTTAAAACCCACCCGTTTACAGGTGAGGCCGGTCACAAGGGTGGCCGGCTGTTTAGCCTCCAGCACACAACGCCATCCGTATTTCCTGCCAGCGTCTTATCAGGCAAGCTTCGGTAACACGTCCAGTACGTTACCTACCCAGCAGACAATCACAACGACACCAAAAATGATGACCATGGCGGGAATGATTCTGCCACCCCACACGGTAAAAATTTGGTCGGGAAAGCGTCTCCGGGACTGCATTGCCAGTAGGGCAGGCACGATGACGGCCCACACTGTTGCGCATAAGCCTGCGCCGCCAATGCCATAGAGAAAGCCATTTGGAAAGATCAGGTACAAAAGGCTGGGGGGAAGAAAGGTGAGCAGCACCGTTTTGCCTCGCCCAACGGCGGTATTTTCTATGTTAAACAAGTCTGCCAGATAATCGAATAACCCCAACGTGACGCCAAAAAAAGAGCTGGCAACGGCAAGATTAGAAAAAACCAGCAGGAAAAAGGCAATAACTCTGTCGGGATGGGTGCCCATAAACGACTTCACCAGGGCGTCAACATTGCCCCCCGACGCAATAATGCCTTTAAAACTTTCGCGCGGGATATTGCCCATAGTGCAATACAACCAGAAAAGATAGACAAACAGCGCCAGTAAGGAGCCCAGAACCAGGCTTTTCACCAGCTTGTCTTTCTGCTTGCCATAACAAATTATCAGGCTGGGAATATTGCCATGAAAACCAAATGAAGCAAGGCAGACAGGGATAGCCATAAAGATACAGGCGAAGTAAGAATGCGTGTCACTGAGGCTGCTGGCATCGCTGAGAATGGCATAGTCAACGTCAAAAAATAATGAACCGAAAACAATGATAAAGGCGAGGATTTTAACGCCGAGAAAGAGGGATGTAATCCGGCTTGTTGCCAGTGAGCTTATCCACAGCACGCCAGCAACACCTGCCGCGGTGCCGATGCCAACGACGCGGGCAGGCAAAGTCAAGCCCGTGTGAGCGGACAGCGTTTCGCTGATAATCGCACCATTGGCTGAGATATAGGCGTACGTCAGAATATACAGCACAAACGCAACGGTAATGCCGCTAACTACATTCCATTTTTGACCCAGCAGATCTTTGGTTAATGTATTAAAGCTTGAGCCTGGTGGGTAATTTAAATTGGCCTCCAGCAATAACAGACCGGAATGCAGCATGGAAAACCAGGCAATCACCAGGATAAAAGTGCCCCAGAAAAACCAGGCGCCGGCCAGATCGACGGGCAGTGCAAACATGCCGCCACCGATGACCGTGCCGGCAATAACCATCACGCCCCAAAAGGCGGAATGTTTTTGATGTGGATGATCGTCCATGGTGTCCTCTCAATACGGTATCTCATGTTTATCATTTTTATTGTTGTGAGGTTAACAGAGCGATGCGGCAGAGCGGCTGTCGCTGACAGCCGCTCACTTTACAGGTATGACAGTTAAATCTCTTTAAGTTTTGCAGTGAAGTGGCGCAATACCTCAGGCTCATAGGTGAAGGTTAAGCCTTTTATGTTGGCCGCATTCCCTTTCACATGCCCGAATGCTTCAATGATGAAATCCATGTGCGTTTGCGTGTAGGTGGCCCTGGGAAGGGTCAGACGCAGCAATTCAGCCGGGCAGGGCAACTGTTTACCCGTTTTCGGATCGCGACCTAACAAAAATGATCCAATCTCTACCGCCCGAATGCCTGCCACCTTATACAGCTCACAGGCCAGGGCCTGAGCCGGAAACTGATCGGCGGGAATATGAGGCAATAATTTACCGGCGTCGACAAAAGCAGCATGCCCTCCAGCCTGCTGACAGGTCACGCCTATGGATTCCAGCCCGTCTACCAGGTACTGAATCTGGCTGATGCGATAGGCCAGCCAGTCCTGACGCATCCCGTCGTAAAGCCCTACTGACAGCCGTTCCATCGCACCGCCTTCTAAGCCGCCATAGGTGGGAAAACCTTCCTGCACGACGCACAGTGTTCGGCAATCTGTATAGACGTCAAAGACGCGGTCGTCCTTGAAGGAGAGCAAACCGCCCATTGGCACCATGGCATCTTTTTTGGCCGACATCGCCAGCATGTCGGCATATTGATAGCTTTCCCGGGTAATCGCGTCGATTGTCCAGCCCTGGTACTCTTTTTCACGTTGCTGGATAAAGTAGGCATTTTCAGCGAAACGGGCTGAATCCATGACCACAGGAATGTCATATTGCTTTGCGATTTGGTACATGGCTTTTAAGTTGGCCAGGGAGACAGGTTGTCCTCCAGCCGAGTTGCAGGTGATCGTCGCCACAATGTAAGGCACGTGACGGGCACCCACTTCCTTTATACCGTCTTCCAGACGTTGCAGGTCGAAATTGCCTTTAAAATCATGACGTACTGCGGTATCGAAAGCCTCTTTGATATAAACGTTTCGGACAGTGCAGCCGTTAATCTGGCTATGTCCTTGCGTGGTGTCGAAGAAGTAGTTAGAAAAAGCCACCATTTTGGTTCTGTCGAGGCCTTTTTCCTTTTCACGTTTTTTAATTAATACCGGGATATAAATTTGCTCTGCACCCCGGCCCTGATGAGTCGGAATGGTATATTCATACCCAAAGATGGCTTTCACGGCATCGGCTAATGCATAGTAACTGCGGCTTCCACTGTATGATTCGTCGCCCCGCATCATGGCTGCCTGCATGTTTTGTGTCACTGCGCCGGTGCCGCTGTCCGTGAGGAGATCAATAAAAACGTCTTCACTGTCCAGTAAAAAAGGATTCATACCCGCTTTTATTATCGCCGCCTCGCGATATTCGCGGGTCGTCCGTTTAACGGGTTCAATAACACGAATGCGAAAAGGTTCCGGTAAATGTTTAAAGTTATTCATTGCTCTTCCTTTTATTCAGGCATGCCGGTGCCGTGACTTTTGCAAATAAATAAAAATCAGGCGTGGCCATTCTTTTAAATTTAAATGTCCATGAATTTCGCTGAGACGGCAGGGTACGTAGCCTGTAAAAAGAGCGAGAAAAGCGATGCAACAGGACGACACTATTTATGCAGTCTTAATGAAATCAGGATGCGCGTGCGTGCACCCGCGACACCGGAGGTATAAGCCAGCGAGTGCTCAGAACGGTAAAAGGAAAGGATTAAGGGCGATGATTGACGATAATATTGTCAAGGTTAAACCATTTAGATAACAGGGCAGGATTGTTTAAGATAATCATAATGTTTCAACTCTCATTAAACATCATATTACCCTATTCTATTATCTTTATAAGTCCATCGTTTTTGTAGGCTATCGTGATTATTATCACAGTAATAAAAGTGTGCTCGTTAAAGGTAAATTATTACTGATTTAACCTGGTTTTGGATCTCTTTCAAAAGCCTATTGCTGGCCCTGTCGTCGTTATTATTACACCGTTACGTTTCCACGGCGTCTGCCATCAGGAAAAAACAGCGGCGTACTCGCAGCACAGGGATTCGGATGACAGGCCCGGTGACGCATTTCGGGAACCGGTACAGCCAGCGCTGCGTTCAGATTCGACTATGGCTGGCGTTTACCTGTTGTGAGAAAGATACTCAGTCAGCGTCAACGTAACCCGCCGTAGCGCGCTGCCTGCTTTATAAACCAGTTCTCGGGCACGCTGTACGGTGCCTGACTTAGCTGTGCAATGCCCTTTTCAATATTTGTCGAGGCCTGATGCCAGAGTATTTCACTGCCTTCTTTGAGCAGGCCAATCTGAATTTTCTTTTCAATCAGGTAAACGCGGGCGAAGTGCGGATCGAAGCGGACGATGGCCCGTGTGTTATCAATAATATCGGCCAGCTTAATAGTTTGCGCTTCAGGACTGGCCTGGGCAGTATGACGGAAATGCGCCATTTTTCTGGCTGCCCGATTTTTTGCCTGCGTGGGGGCGGTATCGGTCAGCATTTCAACCAGTCGGGCCACTTCCGGGCCGAAATGATTTTCAATATCGTTGAGTGTCGTCGCCGTATCTTCTACAGTATCGTGCAGCCAGGCAGCGGCCAGCATAACCGGGTCATCGGTTACGCTTCTGACCAACTCCACCACGGCTGTCGGATGAACAATATAGGGCTCATCCGTATATTTACGCCGCTGTCCTGATTCAGCATGGACCTGCGTGGCATAGCGTCGTGCCTGTTCTTCCAAAGAATCCTGCATGCACTACCCCCGGCTGTCATAAATTGCTTGCAATTAACTAGTGTGCTATCTATATTACTTCCATGAACAGTTATCAAGATGACAAAAAAGTGAAAGCAGCGCCACTGTTGCTCGATCAGCAACTTTGCTTCGCACTTTATTCCGCCAATCTGGCGATGCATAAAGTCTATCGCAAGTTACTTAGCCAGATGGATATTACCTATCCGCAATATCTGGTCATGCTGGTGCTGTGGCAACAGGATTCACTCACGGTGTCAGAAATAGGCGAACGGCTTTTTCTGGATTCAGCGACGCTGACGCCGCTGTTGAAACGTCTGGAAAATGCGGGCTTAATCAACCGTCAGCGTTCCCGTCAGGATGAACGTCAGGTGGTGGTCAGCTTAACGGATGCCGGGTGGGCTTTACGTCAGCAGGCTGAAAGTATTCCTGATGACATTCAGTGTGCGTCAGACTGTAGCGAGGACGAGATGTATGCGCTTAAGCTACAGCTCAACCAGTTACGTGACAAACTGATGGCTCCGCGCTAAATTTTCTAATGAGTACAGGCAGTAAATTAACCTTCACTGTTCGACTACGTTGTGATTAGTAGCGAGCGATTAAATAGTGCAATGGAGAAAAGCGATGTCTTTAGAACAAGTGGTTTACCGTGCAAAAGCTAAAGCTACCGGTGGTCGTGATGGCCGCGCAACGTCTTCTGACGGCGTGCTGGATGTCAAACTGGGTGTGCCAAAAGAGATGGGCGGCGCAGGTGGCGAAGTCACTAACCCAGAGCAGCTTTTTGCAGCGGGATACTCAGCTTGCTTCCTGGGTGCGATGAAATTTGTTGCTGGCCGCGACAAGATTGCGATGCCAAAAGATGCATGGATTGAAGGTGAAGTCGGAATTGGTCCAATCCCAAATGGTTTTGGTATCGAAGCGACGCTGAATATCCACTTGCCTGACATGGATGAAGCAGAAGCACAGAAGCTGGTTGACGCCGCGCACATCGTGTGTCCTTACTCAAATGCCACACGTAACAATATTGACGTAACACTAAACATTATTCGCTAAGCGATCAAGGGCCTGGTTCCGGGCCCTTCCTTACTTTCTCTTCTGGCCCACTTCCCGGATCGTGCTGAACAGGATTATTTTCTGGTTTATAGCGTGGCCGCGTGCTTAACTGTGCCGCTTTATATCAGGGCATGTCAAAACGCTCAGAATTCTCTTCTTATTTAACCGGCTTGCTTAATTCGCGAACTCTGCAGAAATATGGCAGTCAGATTAACGTTTAGTTAAGCGCTTAGTCCGGGGAAACTCCATTTTTCATGAATTATATAAAATCATTAACACAGCAAAAGCTGTCGCTCTTGCTGGCTTTGTATCTCGGTATCCTGCTGAATTTGCCGATTTTTTATCGCCGCTTTGCGGGACTGTTGACAACCTCAACCGTGACAGCCTGGCTCACCGCGCTTACAGAGGTTGTGGCTATCGTACTGTTAACGTTTTTCCTGATGCGGCTGTTATCGCTGGGTGGAAGAGTGTTTTACCGTATTCTGGCCACGTTGATCGTGCTGATTTCTGTCGCCGCCGCCTATTACATGGCCTTTTTTAATGTGGTTATCGGCTATGGCATTGTTGCATCCGTGATGACAACCGATACCGATCTGTCTAAAGAGGTCGTGGGCTATCACTTCATTTTGTGGATGGTCCTGGCCAGTGCGCTGCCGTTGTTCTTCATCTGGCGTAACAGTCTTAGCATGACGCTCAATGAGCAACTGCGCACACCAGGACAGCGTCTTAAGCCCACGCTTATCCTGCTGGCTTGCGTCGCCCTCGTCTGGCTGCCCATCCGCTACCTTGATAAGTTGCAAAAAAACAATGAGGAAGTGACCAATATCGATCTGCCCAGTTATGGCGGCGTAGTTGCGCACTCCTATTTACCCTCTAACTGGCTGGCCGCGCTGGGCCTGTTTACCTGGACGAAAGTCGACGAAACGCTGGAAAACCATGAACTGCTGGATCCTGCCCAAAAGTTTACCTATGTTGCGCCGCCGGGCTTAGATGATACTTACGTTGTATTCGTTATCGGCGAAACCACGCGCTGGGACCATATGGGATTGCTGGGCTACGAGCGTAATACCACGCCGAAGCTTTCTCAGGAGAAAAATCTGGTCGCATTCCGCGGTGAATCCTGTGATACCGCGACCAAGCTGTCTTTACGTTGTATGTTTGTACGTGAAGGCGGCACCATGGATAATCCTGGCCGGACGTTAAAAGAGCAAAATGTTTTCGCGGTAATGAAAGAGCTAGGCTTCACCTCAGAGCTGTTTGCGATGCAGAGTGAAGTCTGGTTCTACGATAACATCAACGCTAATAACTTCTCTTTCCGTGAGCAGATCGGTTCAGAACCACGCAATCAGGGCAAGTCAGTGGATGATATGCTGCTTGTACCTGAGCTGCAGGCATCATTGCAGCGTTATCCAAAAGGTAAGCATCTGGTTGTGTTGCATACCAAAGGTTCCCATTACCTCTATTCGCAACGGTATCCGCGCAGTTTTGCGCGTTACCAGCCTGAATGCATGGGCGTGGATGAAACCTGTAGCAAAGCGCAGTTGATTAATGCCTATGATAATTCGGTACTCTACGTCGACAGCATGCTGGACAGCGTATTGGATCAGCTGCGTGATAAGAAAGCGATTGTTTTCTATGCCTCTGATCATGGTGAATCGATTAGCGACAATATGCATTTGCACGGCACGCCGCGTGAGATGGCACCACCAGAGCAGTTCCGCGTGCCGATGATGGTCTGGGCATCGGACAAATACCTGGCGGACTCTACGAATCGCGAAAACTTTGAACGACTGCAGGCGCAACAGCGTACGGGCAAAACCCATCGTCATGTTGAGCTGTTTGATACGATTCTGGGCTGCCTGGGTTATACCTCGCCCGATGGTGGAATTAAGCAGGCGAACAACTGGTGTCAGGCGCCAGCCAGAACGGCGACTAAAGCGCTGTAATCACACAGGGATTTTGGATTGATAACGCCGAGAAGCCGCTGACCGCCTGCTTTCCAGGCGATTGGCCTTAAAAGCGCAAAAAGCGGTTGACGCTTATCAGGGGGAGCAGTAACATGCGCCCCCATCGGCGAGTAGCGCAGCTTGGTAGCGCAACTGGTTTGGGACCAGTGGGTCGGAGGTTCGAATCCTCTCTCGCCGACCATATTTAAGAAACCTGTCTGCAAAGACAGGTTTTTTTTCGCCTGAATAAAAGAGGATGAGAACCTCCGGAGGAGGTTTGCGCCGGGCGAAGCGAGACAACGTTGCGAACGCAACGGCCCGAAGGGGGCTTACGCAGTAAGCCTAATCCTCTCTCGCCGACCATATTTAAGAAACCTGTCTGCAAAGACAGGTTTTTTGCCTGAATAAAAGCGAATGAGAACTGCCGAAGGCAGCTTGCGCCGTGCATGCGCAGGGTTTCGTTAATAAAGGGGGCCATCTTTACTCTTTCTGTTTTAGTTTTTAACCCAATGATAAAACAGCTTTTTTGCTGCGGCCTGACATAGTCATCGTCACCTGTGTTTGTGACGGGGCTTATGACGTGTTGTGAAAATTACGTCATCACAGCAAGCCTTTATGGGTTTGTTATTAGAAAATCTCATGTCAGTAATTTTGTGAAAAACCAATAACACATCCTTGCAGCGCAATTTCATGACAGACCGCTATTTTGCCGTCTCAATGCGATGCAGGCCTTGTTGTCTGAGGGATGCTGGCAGGCGAAATATAAGTTTTGGTTATGCAGTAAAAACGCAAAATGTTAAATTTTTGCGAGAAAATATCAGCATTTTCCGCTGTATGAACGTCATAACGCACAGGGAATCGTTCAGATATCCAACATTTGGCGCTAAATGATGTACGATTTTATTTAGTGGTAATGACTGCTTAACAATGACTGTCGTAGCAGAATGCGCGGAAATAAAGCCACGCCACTGTGCAATATAGGGCGTTAGCGCGCGCAGGGTTTTTTTATCGTTGCTTGCTATTCCTCACACTCTGTGTAAATAACTAACCGTTGTATTGACGTTCTTTGCAACTGTTGACAAATTGATGCGTCAATAACGGTGCAGATACAGATTTTTCTGATGGGTACTTATCAATCAGCATTATCAAAACAAAAATATCTCACTCTTATCACCCGCTCAGGGTGGACCGCCTGAACCGCATAAAAAAACCAGAGGTCGGGCAATGCACACAACAACACATCACAATGGAGCAAAAGCATGATCAACTCCCTGGCCAAATCCAGGATGCTGAAGGTCGGTCTGAGCCTCGTCGCCATGACCGTAGCCGCAGGTGTTCAGGCGAAAACCCTGGTTTATTGTTCTGAAGGTTCTCCGGAAGGGTTTAACCCGCAACTCTTTACGTCGGGTACGACGTACGATGCCAGTTCTGTTCCAATCTATAACCGTCTGGTTGAATTCAAAACGGGTACGACCGAACTGGTACCTGGACTGGCTGAAAAGTGGGACGTCAGTGCTGATGGCAAAACGTATACCTTCCATTTACGCAACGGCGTGAAATGGCAAACGACTAAAGATTTCAAACCTACGCGTGAATTTAACGCGGATGACGTCGTGTTTTCTTTTGAGCGTCAGTTAGACAAAAACAACAAGTACCACAACGTCTCTGGCGGCAGCTACGAGTACTTTGAAGGTATGGATATGCCAAAGCTGATCAGCAAAATCGAAAAAGTAGACGATCATACCGTTCGCTTTGTGCTGACGCGTCCTGAAGCGCCTTTCCTGGCTGATCTGGGCATGGATTTCGCCTCCATCATGTCCAAAGAATACGCTGACAACATGCTGAAAGCCGGCACGCCTGAAAAAATTGACCTGAATCCAGTGGGCACCGGGCCGTTTGTGCTTCAGCAGTACCAGAAAGACTCACGTATCCTGTACAAAGCCAACCCGGATTACTGGGGAACCAAGCCAAAAATCGATCGTCTGGTTTTCTCGATTACCCCCGATGCGTCAGTACGTTACGCCAAGCTGCAGAAAGGCGAATGTCAGATCATGCCGTATCCGAATCCGGCTGATATCGCCAGCATGAAGAAAGACAGCAAAATTAACCTGATGGAGCAGCCAGGTCTGAACGTCGGTTACCTGTCATTCAACACCGAGAAAAAACCGCTGGATAACGTGAAAGTGCGTCAGGCACTGACCATGGCGGTAAACAAGAAAGCCATCATTGATGCGGTTTATCAGGGCGCCGGCCAGCCAGCGAAAAACCTGATTCCACCGACAATGTGGAGTTATAACAACGATGTTAAAGACTATGCCTACGATCCAGAGAAAGCCAAAGCGTTGCTGAAAGAAGCCGGTATGCCGGATGGTTTCTCTATCGATCTGTGGGCAATGCCGGTTCAGCGTCCTTATAACCCGAACGCGCGCCGTATGGCAGAGATGATTCAGGCTGACTGGGCGAAAATTGGCGTGAAAGCCAAGATTGTCACCTATGAATGGGGCGAGTACCTGAAACGTGCCAAAGCGGGTGAGCACCAGACGGTCATGATGGGCTGGACTGGCGATAATGGGGATCCCGATAACTTCTTCGCAACGCTGTTCAGCTGTGCGGCGGCGAAAGACGGCTCTAACTATTCGCGCTGGTGCTACAAGCCGTTTGAAGATTTGATTCAGCCAGCACGTGCGGAATCCGATCACAACAAACGTATTGAGTACTACAAGCAGGCTCAGGTTGTAATGCATGACCAGGCGCCTGCGCTGATCATCGCTCACTCAACCGTTTATGAGCCTGTAAGCAAGAAAGTTACTGGTTATGTCGTTGATCCATTAGGTAAACATCACTTCGATACCGTCGATATTCAGGAATAACCTTTCGGATTACTGCAGTCAGGGCCGGTTTTACCGGCCCTCAGGCGACCGTGTCAGGTCGCCTGTTATCTGCTCTTTTTTTTCCGGCTAATTACTTTTACAAAAAGAAGCGCTTCCTGCGTCGCGTTCTGCTGTCGCGGGATGCGGTTAATGAGCAATGTTATCTCTGGCCAGGGCCAGAGGAAAACGACTGAGAATTACGCCTATGCTGCAGTTCATACTCCGGCGTCTGGGGCTTGTCATCCCAACGTTCATCGGTATTACATTATTGACCTTCGCGTTTGTGCATATGATCCCGGGCGATCCGGTGCTGATCATGGCAGGTGAACGCGGTATCTCCCCCGAGCGCCATGCTGAGTTAATGGCGATGATGGGGCTCGATCAGCCGCTGTGGAAACAGTATCTGCACTATATCAACGGTGTGCTGCACGGTGATTTAGGTATTTCACTGAAGAGCCGCATTCCTGTATGGACTGAATTCGTCCCGCGCTTTAAAGCCACCCTGGAACTGGGGATCTGCGCCATGATGTTTGCTGTCGCCGTGGGGATTCCGGTTGGCGTTCTGGCCGCAGTAAAACGTGGTTCTGTATTCGATCACACCGCGGTCGGGATTTCCCTGACCGGCTACTCGATGCCGATTTTCTGGTGGGGCATCATGTTGATTATGCTGGTGTCGGTCCAGCTCAATCTCACACCGGTTTCAGGTCGCGTGGCAGATACGGTGTTTCTGGACGACAGCCATCCGTTGACCGGTTTTATGCTGATTGACACGTTCATCTGGGGAGAGCCTGGCGACTTCAAAGATGCCGTCATGCATATGATTCTGCCCGCGATTGTGCTGGGCACCATTCCGCTGGCCGTCATCGTGCGCATGACGCGCTCTTCTATGCTGGAAGTGCTGGGTGAAGACTATATCCGCACCGCCCGGGCGAAAGGCCTGACGCGTATGCGCGTTATCGTCGTTCACGCTCTGCGTAATGCGATGTTGCCGGTTGTGACGGTCATCGGTTTGCAGGTGGGCACCTTGCTGGCAGGGGCCATCCTGACCGAAACCATCTTCTCCTGGCCGGGTTTGGGGCGCTGGCTGATCGAAGCGCTGCAACGCCGTGATTATCCGGTCGTGCAGGGCGGTGTGCTGCTGACGGCTATCCTGATTATCCTGGTCAACCTGTTGGTTGATCTGCTGTATGGCGTGGTGAACCCGCGCATACGTCATAAGAAATAAGGGGGCATCATGTCTGTCGTTGATCCCGCGAGTGTGAATGTCGCACCTAAGCCGATGACCCCGATTCAGGAGTTCTGGCACTACTTTAAACGTAACAAAGGCGCGGTTATCGGGCTGGTTTACATCATTCTGATGCTGTTGATTGCCATTTTTGCCGAGGTGCTGGCACCGCACGGCCCGGCGGAGCAGTTCCGTGATGCCCTGCTGCATCCACCTGTGTGGCAGGAGGGAGGAAGCTGGAGCTATATCCTGGGCACCGACGATGTGGGGCGCGATATCCTCTCGCGTTTGATGTACGGCGCGCGCCTCTCCTTGCTGGTGGGCTGCATGGTCGTTGTGTTGTCGCTGATTTTTGGCGTGATTTTCGGCCTGCTGGCGGGCTATATCGGTGGAGCGGTTGATGCCACGATTATGCGTCTGGTCGACATTATGCTGGCGCTGCCTAGCCTGCTGTTAGCCCTTGTTCTGGTCGCCATTTTTGGTCCGTCGATCGTCAATGCTTCTATTGCTCTGACCTTTGTCGCGCTGCCGCACTATATCCGTCTGACACGCGCGGCGGTACTGGTTGAGGTCAATCGTGACTATGTGACGGCCTCAGGTGTCGCCGGTGCCGGTATGCTGCGTCAGATGTTTGTGAACATTCTGCCTAACTGCCTGGCCCCGTTAATTGTTCAGGCCTCGTTAGGGTTTTCCAACGCCATTCTTGATATGGCGGCGTTGGGCTTTCTCGGTATGGGTGCGCAACCGCCAACGCCGGAGTGGGGCACTATGCTCTCCGACGTATTGCAGTACGCGCAAAGTGCCTGGTGGGTGGTGACGTTCCCCGGATTAGTCATTCTGCTGACCGTGCTGGCATTTAACCTGATGGGCGATGGTTTGCGTGATGCACTCGACCCGAAACTCAAGCAGTAAAGAGGCACCGAGATGGCGTTATTAAATGTAGATAAGTTATCGGTGCATTTCGGCGACGATAAGGCACCGTTCCGCGCAGTAGACCGCATCAGTTATCAGGTTGAACAGGGCCAGGTGGTGGGCATTGTCGGTGAGTCGGGTTCGGGTAAATCCGTCAGTTCTCTGGCTATCATGGGGTTGATCGATTTCCCCGGTAAGGTGATGGCGGAAAAACTCGAATTCAACCAACGCGATCTAAAGCGTATCTCTGAAAAAGAGCGCCGTCAGCTGGTGGGCGCCGAAGTGGCCATGATTTTTCAGGACCCGATGACCAGCCTGAACCCCTGCTATACCGTGGGTTACCAAATCATGGAAGCCATTAAGGTCCATCAGGGCGGTAATAAAAGTACCCGCCGCCAGCGGGCGATTGATCTACTGAATCAGGTGGGGATTCCCGATCCGGCCTCGCGGCTGGATGTGTATCCGCATCAACTGTCTGGTGGGATGAGCCAGCGCGTGATGATCGCGATGGCGATCGCCTGTCGTCCAAAGCTGCTGATTGCCGATGAACCGACGACCGCGCTGGACGTGACGATTCAGGCGCAGATCATTGAACTGCTGCTGGACCTGCAAAAGCAGGAAAACATGGCGCTGATCCTGATCACGCACGACCTGGCACTGGTGGCAGAAGCGGCCCACCATATCATTGTGATGTATGCCGGCCAGGTAGTAGAGAGCGGCAAAGCGTCCGATATCTTTAAAGCCCCCCGTCATCCTTACACGCAGGCGTTATTGCGTGCGCTGCCAGAATTCGCGGCCGATAAAGCACGCCTGGCCTCATTGCCGGGGGTGGTGCCAGGCAAATACGATCGTCCAATGGGCTGTCTGCTGAATCCACGCTGCCCTTATGCTAACGATCGCTGCCGTAAAGAAGAACCTGAACTGCGGACGATTCCGGGACGTCAGTCCAAATGTCACTATCCGCTGGACGATGCCGGGAGACCAACCTATGAGTCCTGAGAAAACGAAGCACGACTATCTGCTGCAGGCTATTGACCTGAAAAAACACTATCCGGTGAAAAAAGGCTTATTTGGTCAGGAGCGGCTGGTCAAAGCGCTGGATGGTGTCTCTTTTAACCTGGAGCGCGGAAAAACACTGGCCGTGGTGGGGGAGTCAGGCTGCGGCAAATCCACGTTAGGCCGTTTACTGACTATGATTGAAACGCCGACGGAAGGGCAGCTTTACTGGCATGGTCAGGATTTATTAAAACACGATCCGCAGGCGCAAAAGCTGCGTCGACAGAAAATTCAGATCGTGTTTCAAAATCCCTATGGTTCGCTAAACCCGCGTAAAAAAGTCAGCCAGATTCTGGAAGAGCCGCTGATCATTAACACTTCGCTCACTAAAGCCGAGCGGCGTGAAAAAACGCTGGAAATGATGGCCAAAGTCGGTCTGAAAACCGAGCACTATGACCGTTATCCCCATATGTTTTCCGGAGGACAACGTCAGCGTATTGCGATTGCGCGTGGCCTGATGCTCGATCCGGATGTCTTAATCGCAGATGAACCGGTTTCGGCGTTGGACGTGTCAGTGCGTGCGCAGGTGCTTAACCTGATGATGGATCTGCAGCAAGACATGGGGCTGTCTTATGTCTTCATCTCTCACGATCTGTCGGTAGTTGAACATATTGCAGATGACGTGATGGTGATGTACCTGGGACGCTGCGTTGAAAAGGGCAGTAAAGAGGCGATTTTTGCTCATCCCCGCCATCCTTACACCCAGGCGCTTCTGTCGGCCACGCCACGTCTGAATCCTGACGATCGTCGTGAACGTATCAAGCTGACCGGTGAACTCCCCAGCCCGCTCAATCCGCCTCCGGGCTGTGCATTCAATGCGCGCTGCCGTCGCCGTTTTGGCACCTGCGTTCAGTTACAGCCGAAACTGAAGCAGTACGGCGACCAGCAGATAGCCTGCTTTGCGGTTGATCAGGATGAAAACCAACTGATTGCGTCAGGTGATGTGACGCGCTAGAGATGTCCTGTCAGGCGGAATCCTTGTAGGTAAACGACAGGTGATTCCGCTTGACTGTAGAAGCCCGCAACGCTGTCGTTACCTTCCTGGCGTCACTCATCGCCAAAATGCACCGCTGGTTAGTGGCATGTTCTTCCTCTGCCCGTTCGCGACATTCATAAATCCTGGGATGTGACGTGCCGCCGGATTTGAAGAATACAGGTTTTGTTGGCCACGCATTCGCGTAGTAATACTTTACCAACCATAATTCAATATTCTCACAACCCTTAAGCACCAATGTCAGAATGCTGTAAAAACGACAGTACACGAGACAGCTTTTTTTTGCTTTCCAATACAAGGAGTTGTGTTAGCCATGCTCCCCGGGTTAGTAGATACTTAGATGTTAATCATTGAGGCTGATATTTTACTTAAGGCTGTCTCAATAATTTTACGAAATATATGTGAGTTAGTGCTCATTTTTTGCTAAACACAACTAATTAGCATTAAGCTTTCTTATTGAATCTGTTGGTTTTGTAATCAGAATTATCTCACTGTGTTCAAATTATTATGATATATTCCTGGAAAAATCCTCCCTATGTTTTAGGTTGTGGTGTATGAAGAATTACGACGACTTACAGCGTTTTAAGGAAAAGACAAAAACGCTCGATATCGCCTTTCAGGATATGTCAGGCCAATCGCAGGAAGCGGCGGAGAAAAGTAAATGGTCTCTCATTCGTCAACTGGCGAGTGACGATCAGCAAATGCCGTTTAGTGGTGGCCAGCGTATTGATTTACTCCAGCCACAACCGATTCAGGGTGATGAGTTTAGTCTGGACATGGGTTCAGCGTTAACTCAGAGCGCGCAGGTGTCGACGCCTGCATCTGCCTCTTCCCGTTCCCTCATAAACAGCCTGTCAGCCAGCGAGCCGCTTCCTGACGTGACTGAGCCTGCTTCACACGCTTCCTCTTCCCTGTTCCCGACATCCTCAGCAACGCCTCAGGCCGGGGTCGCCGTACAGAAGACGCATGCGCCGGTAACGGCACATGACACTGCCCCCTCAATCCCGGCACGTCCTGAAGCAGAGAACGGTCGCTTCAGCGATCTGTTCCGTGCGCGTAACAGCGCGTCAGAGAATTTACCTAAAGAAACGTTATTAAAACCGTTACTGGAGAAGATTGCCTTATGCCGTTAGTTTGTGTGTGCTCGCCCAAAGGTGGGGTGGGAAAAACTACGTTGGCAGCCAATCTGGCCTGGAGTCTGGCCCGATCGGGTAGCAAGGTATTGGCAATTGATTTTGATGTACAGAATGCATTGCGTCTTCATTTCGGCGTTCCCCTGAATGACGGACGGGGTTTCGTTGCTCGCTCAGAAGAGCAGGCTGACTGGAGCCAGTCTATTTTGACGACCGGAGGGAACATTTTTGTTCTGCCTTACGGCAATGTTACCGAAGCCCAGCGTGAGCGGTTCGAAGAGAATCTGACTAAAGACCCGCATTTTCTCAAGCGAGGCCTTGATACGTTACTGAACTATCCCGGCCTGGTGATGGTAGCGGACTTTCCTCCCGGACCCGGACCTGCGCTTAAAGCCATCAGGGCATTAGCCGATATGCATTTGGTCGTTATGTTGGCGGATACCGCCTCCGTGTCACTGTTACCCCATATTGAAGAAAACCGCCTGATTGGGCAGCCGCTGAACAGCCGGCACGGTCACTATTTTGTCCTCAACCAGTGCGACAATCGCCGGAATATCAATCGCGATGTGACCGCTTTTCTTCAGCAACGGCTGGGCGATACGCTACTGGGGCAGATTCATCGTGATGAAAGTGTGGGTGAGGCCAACGCCTCGCAGCAATCCGTTTATGATTTCAGCCCTGCCTCTGCTGCTGCCTTTGATATCGAACTGATCACCAGGCGTGTCGCCAGTATTCTGAATATCACGGTGGGGAATGGCGAAGTTCAGGCGCAAATTAACACCGGTAACTACTAAATGTAATGACCTGCTCCGGCAGGTTAAAAAAAACAGCTCTTTCAGGGTGGGTCATGGGTAAACTTGGGTTTTACCTGCTGCTGCTGGTGCTTGCACCTGTTGCTGCGGTGATTATTATCACGCCGATGGATAGTCAAAAACAGTATATTTTTGGCTTGATTAGCATTGGTATGGTGTTTTTATTGGGGTTCAGTAAAAGCCGTAAAATAACGGTAGTGATGGTTATTCTTTCCGCCCTGATGTCATCCCGCTATATATGGTGGCGGACGACGGAAACACTGTATTTTAATTCTGAAATCGAAGCGATTCTTGGCATTGGCTTATATATTGCGGAACTGTATGTCTGGCTGATCCTTATACTCGGCTTCCTGCAAACCACATGGCCATTAAAGCGAACGATTGAACCCCTGCCGGAGGACACCAGCCTGTGGCCAACGGTTGATGTCTATATCCCCACGTATAATGAAAGTCTTGATGTCGTACGTGACACTGTTCTGGCCGCACAGTGCATTGACTATCCGCGTGACAAGATAAAGGTTTACCTGCTTGACGATGGAAAACGCCGGGAGTTTGCTGTATTCGCGGCCGACGTGGGTGTGGGCTACATCACGCGCGACGATAACAGCCATGCCAAAGCCGGTAATCTTAATCACGCAATGAAGATCACAAAAGGTGAACTGATTTGCGTGTTTGACTGCGACCACGTAGCGACCCGCACATTTTTACAGGCAACGGTGGGCCCGTTCCTGAAAGATCCTAAGCTGGCGCTGTTACAGACGCCGCACTATTTTTATTCGCCCGATCCTTTTGAACGCAATCTGCGCGCAGCGCGCAGTATTCCTAATGAGGGTGCGCTGTTCTATGGTCCGGTGCAGCAGGGTAATGACAACTGGAACGCGACTTTCTTCTGCGGTTCCTGTGCCGTCATTCGTCGTTCTGCGCTGGAAGAGATTGGCGGTTTCGCCGTCGAAACGGTGACCGAAGATGCCCATACGGCGTTGAAAATGCAGCGTCGTGGGTGGGGATCGGCCTTTCTGGCCATTCCTCTGGCTGCAGGTCTGGCGACTGAACGTCTGGGCCTGCACGTAATACAACGTACCCGCTGGGCCCGCGGAATGACGCAGATTTTCCGCGTCGATAACCCACTTTTGGGTCGTGGCTTAAAGTGGCAACAGCGGCTTTGCTATCTCAACGCCATGCTGCATTTCCAGTTTGGTCTGCCGCGCGTCATCTTCCTGACCGCGCCGCTGGCTTATCTGTTGTTCAATCTGAATATTATCCATTCGTCAGCATCGCTTATTTTTGCTTATGTCCTGCCTCATCTGGTGCTGTCGTTGTCGGTAAACTCGCGTATGAATGGCCGTTTCCGCTACACCTTCTGGGGGGAAATTTATGAAACCGTCATGTGTTTCCACCTGGTGATTCCGACGATTTTGACATTGCTGTCACCTAAGCATGGCAAATTTAACGTAACGGACAAAGGCGGTGTACTGGATCAGGGCTTCTTCGATTTCCATATTGTTCGCCCGCACGTCATCGTTGCGCTATTGCTCAGCATTGGCATCGTAGCGGGTATCGTGCGTGCGACGATGCATGACTATTTTGGTGTCGATCCTTACGTGATTGCCCTTAACGTAGGCTGGGCGATCTTCAGCTTAATTATTTTAATGGCCGCGATTGCGGTCGCGCGTGAAACCAAGCAGGTACGAAAAACGATTCGTATCGAGGTGCAGATTCCGGCCATTATTCATTACGCCAGCGGTATTTCCTCGCGCACTATGACCAGCGATCTCTCAATGGGTGGCGCGCATCTGGACGCACCGGATAACCGTCATGAGCATGACACGATTGAAGAGATCGATCTGTTGCTGAAATCCGGCACGATTACTATCCCGGCAAGCAAAATTTCCGGCGATGAAGAGAGCATTCGTCTCAGCTTTGGCGCAATGCCGCTGTCGCGTCGTCGCGAACTGGTGCGAGTGGTACTGGCGCGAGCGGATGCATGGATTCAGCCTGAATATAAGCAAGATAACCCCCTTACTTCTTTGGGCACCATTATTCGTACTGTTTTCGAACTGTTCTGGCTGACCTGGTTAGATCGCCGTGAGAAACGTAAAGGCGGAGCGCAAAACGTGGCGGTGAAAGAGGACAGTGCAGTATGAGAATGTTGATACAGTCGATGCTTGCAGGGTCGCTTTCGGCTGCATTGTGGGCTCTGCCCGCGTCGGCAGAGGCGCCCGTTGCCGGTAATAACGCCAGCCTTACTGCGGTAAATAACGGCCAGACCACGGACAGCAATGCGGTGTTAAACAACAGCGCGGCACCGGAAAGTGGCGCGGTGCCGAATAACAGCGCAGTAATCAACAACAGCCCTGCGACAGGTAGCAGTGCTGCCCCGATCATGAGGACTGCAGCGGATGGTAATACCACCCTCAACAACAGCGCCGCACCTGGCAGCAACGCAGTAATCAACAACAGCCCTGCGACAGGTAGCAGTGCTGCCCCGATCATGAGGACTGCAGCGGATGGTAATACCATCCTCAACAACAGCGCCGCACTTGGCAGCAACGCAGTGATCAACAACAGCCCTGTGCCAGATAGCAGTGCTGCCCCGATCATGAGGACTGCACCGGATAGCAATACCACACTAAACAACAGCCCAGCGCCAGACAGCAATGCCGGGCTGAATAACAGCGCAGCCCCAGCAGCCAGCACCGGGGCAGAGAACCCTGCGGTATCAACCTCAACTCATGAGGCGGCATCCGGGTCGGCGATGCCGAATGGCGGGACAGCCGCTGCGCCGTCTGCCAGCAGCCCTGCTACCGTCACCCATGACAGCAGCGCGCTGTCGAGCGTACCGCCACCGGCGGGGCTTGATAACGCAGAACCGGCCCTGGAAGCGGCGGCGGGTGCAACCCCTTATGCACCGGGTCAGGCTACGGCGACCGCGATGGCCAGCAGCATGCTCAATCAGCCCGTCAGCAGCACGCTGAGCGTGGCGCAAATGGGGCAGCGGCAGGGGATTACGCTGACCGGTGGTCAACTGCAATCGGGTATCCTGTTTACGTTGCCAGGCGATGAGGTAGTGACCAACGCACGCCTTAACCTGTCGCTGCGCGTTTCCCAGGCGCTGGCGGCACGTAATACTTCTCTGCAGTTAATGTTAAACGGCCAACCGCTCGGTACGCTGCCGTTAGGTTCGGGCGACAGTGATGAAAGCGATTACCAGCTGGACATTCCGGCGGCCATGATCGTGTCCAACAACAACCTGAGTTTTAAAATTAACGACGCCGATAAGCTGTTGTGCGAAAAAGACAGTGCGGAACAGTATCAGGTGACTATTCTGCCCAAAACGATGTTGAGCCTTGAAGGCCAGCAGTTAAATATTGGCACCAGCCTGCGTAACTTCCCGCGGCCATTTATTGACCCGCAACGTATGACCGCAGCGGATGTCACGTTTGCCTTTACCAACAGCGTTTCACCCGACACGGTCACTGCGGCAGTGCTGGTGGCATCCTGGTTGGGCATTCAAAGTGATTACCGCGGCATCAGCTTCCCGGTTGTCCGCGGTACGCTGCCGGAAAAAAACGGCATCTTGTTTGGTCATCCCGGTGACAAGATTGGCACACTGACCTTTCCTGCCAGTTCAGGGCCCACCCTGCAAATGGTCGATAATCCAGGCAATCCGGTGTATAAGCTGCTGCTGGTGAGCGGCGCAGACGAAAATCAGTTGCGCCAGGCCGCGAATCGTCTGACAACCCAGCCCCTGACTACCGATGGCAGCATGTTACAGGTTAAGCCGCAATCCATTGCCAGTCGCAGTCCTTACGATGCGCCTCGCTGGATCAATACGCTCCATCCTGTCCGTCTGGGTCAGCTGTTGCGCAAAGATCAAAGCCTTACCGCGACCGGTATCTGGCACGATGCGATGCGGGTTAATTTCCGCGCAGCACCCGATCTGTTTTTGTGGGATGGGGATACGGTTCCGCTCCATTTGCATTACCGCTTTCCGTCAGAGACCTGGATTGATGAGAAAAACTCACTGCTCAATGTCACCCTGAACGGAACCTTCCTGCGTAATCTGACCGTCAATAAAGAGGGGCTTCTGGAAAACGTCTGGCACCGCCTGGGTGGCGATGCGCGTCAGGAGCATTACCAGATTAACCTCGATCCCTATCTGATTTACGGCGATAACCAGCTGGCGCTCTATTTTAATATTAAGCCCAAGGCGGATGCGCCCTGCGGCGTGTTACTCAACAACAATATTAAGAGCCGAATTGAAGAGGACTCCTGGATCGATCTGAGTCACACGCGGCACTTTAGCATGTTGCCTAATCTGTCCTACTTTGTGGGCGCTTCGTTTCCGTTTTCCCGTCTGGCGGACTTTTCACAAACCACACTACTGCTGCCCGGGCAGCCCAGCGATGCGGAAATTTCCACGCTGTTAAATCTGTCCGCTCGCGCGGGAAATGCGACGGGTGTTGTCCTGGCACAGAATCAGGTGTTGTTTGGTCTGCCAAACGGCGGCAATAACCTGGCACGGGTTCAGCAAACGGATTTACTGGCCGTGAGCACGACCGGAAACAGCGCATTCAATCAGGCAATGCTCGAAAACTCGCCTTATGACGCTAACGGCAGCGCGCTGGGTGTGAAAGAACCGACCACGCTTGAAAAACTGCGTAGCTGGCTGATGGGTGACTGGTATCGTCAACCACTGGATGCCGATCGCTATTTCTCTTCGAATGAGTCCTGGCGTGGTTTTCTGAGTTACCGCTCGACATGGAACCCGGATCGTCTGGTCGTGATGGCGGTTGCTACCAGTGACGACCAGTTGCTGAGATTACATGGTGACCTCAGCTCTGCCCGCATTAATGCGGCGGTAAGAGGCGATACTGCCATTATTACCGATGAGAATGGCATCCGAAGTTTCCGGGTTGGGCCGCAGTTTCCCAGTGGGGAAATGCCGTGGTACATGATGGTGGTATGGTATGCCAACCAGCACTCGGTATTAATGGCGCTGGCTGCACTGCTGTTTTCCGCCGTGGTAGGCAGTGCCGCGTGGGCCATGTTGAAACGACATGCCTCGCGTCGACTGCAGGCAAATGATAATCGCGATGCCGGTAAGAAGTAAGGGCCATAATAATGAATAAAAACCAAATCAGTGCCGGGATCTGTCGCGCGTTAGTGCTGGGCGGGACAATCGCCTTATCTCTGCCGCTTCAGGCAGCGGAGAGCAGCAATCCTGCGCTGCAGGCGTTATTTGATCAGGCAACCTACTGGCATCAAAAAGCGCACGATGATCTGGCGAAGGCGTCCCTGCAGAAAGTGTTAATGGTGGAGCCTGATAACACCCAGGCACTTTACCTGCTGGCGCTCTATTCTCAGCAAAGTGGCGATAATGCGGGTGCGATGCAGTACCGTGCGCGCCTCAGCCAGGTTTCGCCCAACGATCCGCACCTGGCTGAACTGGATAACGCTCGCCAGCTGCAAAGCATTCCTCAGGCACAGCTCTCCCTGGCTCGCCAGCAGGCGCGGAGTGGCAATATCGCGGCGGCCTTGCAAACCTGGCGCAATACCTTTAGCGGCAATGAGCCGCCCCCCAGCGTTGCTGCGGAATATTACCTGACCATGGCGGGTGACCGTGCCCTGCTGCCGCAGGCGATTGAAGCATTGCGCCAGTTTTCGGCTCAGCATCCGCAGGATATGGGGGCCAGACTGGCGCTGGGAAAAGCACTGACATATCAGGATTCAACCCGACGTGAAGGGATTGAGCTGCTCAGTACACTGGCCAGCGGCAATCAGGATGCCGATCGCTCTCTTCGCCAGGCACTTTTATGGCTGGGCCCCCAGGCTTCAGATGCGCCGCTTTACCAAACCTGGCAGCAGCGTCATCCCCAGGATACTGCGGTGATGGACTATTACCGTAAAAATGTCGGCGGCGCGGAGAAGGGGGCAGGTTTTAGCGCGCTGAACAGCGGTGATGTGAACAGCGCAGAAACCAGTTTTGGCAAAGTGCTGCAGGCGAACCCCCAGGATGCGGATGCGCTGGCTGGCATGGGTTATGTGGCTCAACGAGAAGGCCGTTATCAGGAGGCGGCGGACTACTTGCAGCGCGCGGCACAACTGGGCGGCGATCAGAGCGCCGATCGGCAGAAGCAGGCTGCTGATGCGCGTTTTTATGCCCAGTTAGCCAACGCCCAACAGGCATTTAAAAACGGTGACAGTGCGCAGGCACTGGCACTCAGCGCCCCCCTTACTCAGGCGGAAGGCGAAAAAGGCGTGGCAGCAGGCTTATTCCGCGCTGATGTGTTACGTCGAAGCAATCAACCTGAGCAGGCTGAGCAGGCTTATCGCACGATCTTAAAAAACGATCCGGATAACCGCAATGCGCGCGAAGGGCTGTTCTATGTGTTACGCCAGCAGAATCGCACTGCGGAGGCCAATACATTACTGGCTTCGCTGCCAGAAAGCGTCAGACAAAGTGTGGCGCCGCGTGGCAGCAGCGTCGATCCTGTTCGCCAGTTGGCGAAGCGGCAGGTGGCAGCGGGCAACATCAGTGCGGCTATCGCCACCTTGCAGCAGGGCATTCAGCGCTATCCGCAGGATGGCTGGTTACGCCTTGATTTGGCGCGACTTTATCGGCAACAAGGTGATTCAATCCAGGCGGCGAGCGTGATGCAGCCAGTGATGCGCGACGGCGCCAGCACGGCTGAGCTTTATGCCGGTGCGTTAAACGCCAGCGAAAGTGGTGCCTGGCAGCAGGCAAGCGCATTGCTGGCCCGTATTCCCGCTAGTGCACAAACGCGTGATATGCGGGAACTGGCACAGCGGGTAAATTTTAATCTGCAAATGGCCACGGCCGATCAGTATCTGGCTCAAGGATCTGATGCGGCAGCGGCGAATACGTTAAAAGCCCTTGCCGTCAACCCGCCGGATAATCCGGTTGATGCGGGAAATCTGGCACAGAAACTGGCAAAAGCCGGCGATCTTGCCGGTGCCGTAGCGGTCGTGCGTGGCAATATGCAACGGGGTGTTCAGGGCAATGCCGGTGACTATGCTGCACAGGTGGCCGTGCTGAACCAGGCCGGACTTGAGAGTGAAGCACAACGTTTTCTGAGCACGCCTGCGCTGCAGGCACGCAGTACGCCTAAGCAACTGGCCGACTTGCGTGAAGGCTATTTGATTAACGAGGTGGATCGTCTGCGTCAGCAGAAACAGTACGCCGCCGCGTACGATAAGTTAATTGGCGCGCTGCAGCGCGATCCACAAAACCGCGATTTAATGTTTGCCATGGCCCGTCTCTATCAGGACGGCAAAATGAATAAAGACGCGGGCGTCGTCTATGACTACTTAATGACGCAGGATACGCCGTCGCAGGACGCGCGCGTTGGCGCGATCAATGTTGCCCTGGCGCAAAACGATGTGCAGCGTGCCAATGAACTGGCCCGTGGCCTGACGCCCGACCCGACGCCGCAACGTCAGTTGCTCCTCGCGCAGGTGGCAGAAGCCAATGGCGACCATAGCCAGGCCATGCGTTATCTGCGAACGGCGCGGGGACAAATTATCGGTCTGCAAGGTGCGCAGTCCGGCACCACGCCAACCATCGGCGGACTGGCACTCGCTGACAACCCATTTGTGAACCGCAGCATTTCGCCTGTTGGGCGCACGCCGTCGACGTATGGCACGGTATTGCCCTGGCAGGTTGCGCCGGCCTCATCAGGCACATCGCCGGATGCCACCGTGGCCAGTACGACGAATGTTCCCTCTCAGCAGGCTCAGACGTTACATGATATTGATGCCATGATGGAAACCCTCCAGGAAAAAACGGGCACCTGGGCACAGGGCACGGTACAGGTACGCGGACGTGACGGTGAGTCGGGCCTGAGTCAGCTGACGGAAGCGAAAGCTCCACTCACTTTCTCAACTGTGCCGTTCGGCGACGCACGGTTCGACTTTACCATGACGCCAGTGTCACTGACGGCGGGCAGCGCTGCGGGCGATGCATGGCGGCGTTTCGGCACCAACGCACTGGAACAAGGCAAAGTGGTGGCGGCCAATGGCGCAAAAGTGGACGACGTGCCGACGGCCTCGACCAATTCGCAAACGGCCTCTGGGGTTGAGCTAAGCCTGGCGCTTAAGGGCGACAGCTACAAAGTGGATTTAGGCAGTACGCCGCTGGGCCAGGACCTGAATACGCTGGTCGGTGGTGTGCAGTGGTCGCCCAAAATCACGGACTTCCTGACGCTTATCCTGACCGGGGAACGGCGTGCGATTACTGACAGTCTGCTGTCCTATGTCGGGACTGAAGATAAATCCAGCGGCAAGCGTTGGGGGAACGTCACCAAAAACGGCGGTAATGCCTTACTGAGCTACGATAATGGCGACGCCGGCATGTATGTCGGGGCTGGCGCTTACAGCTATGTAGGTGAAAACGTAGCCAGTAACAACAACCTGCAAGCCAATGCGGGCGTCTATGTTCGTCCATTCCATGCTGACGATCGTGAACTTAAAGTCGGTATGAGTTTATCGTGGATGGATTTCTCAAAAAATCTCAGCTACTTCAGCTACGGACAGGGTGGCTATTTTAGCCCGCAGGATTATGCGTCCATCTCCTTCCCGATCGACTTCACGCGCACCTTCGATGACCTGAAGGTGAATATTGGCGGCGCGTTGGGTTACCAGAGTTACAGCCAGGATAAGAGTGCGTACTTCCCGAACGATCCGTCCCGTCAGGCACAGCTGGAAGCGCTGGCCGCCAACGGGCATGTCAAAAGCGCCTTCTACGAGGGCAACAGTAAAAACGGTGTAGGTTACAACCTGCATGCAGGTGCCGATTATAAAATCGATAAAGATGTCACGATTGGCGGGCAACTGGGTTATGACACCTTTGGTGATTATAACGAAAGCAGCGCGCAGCTCTATTTCCGCTACCTGTTCGGAGACAACTAATGAGTGAAGCTTTGAGTGGGCCGAGCCACCCACATCAGCCTGGCTGGTTTGATCTGGTCAGCGTTCTGGTCGAAGGCATGATTGCCAACGCGGGCCAGGAGCAGGCCACGGCTTTTTTATATAACATGGGTGAATCACTTGCGGCACGTTATGCGTTGCCCGCAGCCCGTACCGTGCAGGATCTGGAGCGTGAATGTAACCTGCAACTGGCCCGCTTCAACTGGGGGTTTGTTCAGTTACAGCCGCAGGATAGTGCCATCTTAATTAAGCACCACGCTGCACCCGCAGGCGACAGTTATCAGCCTGCCGCCGACTGGCAGACGGCATTTGCTGCCATTCTCGCGGGGCTTTTCTCCGGCTGGCTTCAGGGGCAGGGCGGCAGTAAAGCCGTACCGGTGACGCTGGAGCTTAATGACGGCAATACGTTGCATTTCCGATATCAATAAGGTGCTCTGATGAGACTTAAGTCAGTGTGGTCAGGAATTCTGGTCTGTTTTATGGTGATGTTTTTTAGTGCTCAGGCGATGGCCAACGGGTGGGATACCTACAAAAGCCGCTTCCTGCAGTCAGACGGGCGCATTATTGATACGGGAAATAATAATGTCAGCCATACCGAAGGGCAGGGTTACGGCATGTTGCTGGCGGTCGCCTACGATGACCGCGCGGCTTTTGACCGGCTCTGGAAATGGACTCGCACCACGTTGCGAAATCCGCAAAACGATCTGTTCTACTGGCGCTATATTCCCGGAGCACAGGATCCGGTAGCGGATAAAAACAATGCTTCTGATGGCGATGTGTTAATTGCCTGGGCGTTACAGCGTGCGGCGCAAAAGTGGAACGTCGCAGATTACCAACAGGAATCAGACCGCATTCAGCGTGCCATTGTAAAACTGGATGTGGCGAATTTCGGCGGTTACACCGTGTTGATGCCCGGTGCGCAGGGTTTCAACAAAAACAGCTATGTGGTGCTGAACCCGTCTTATTTTCTGTTTGTTGCCTGGCAGGAGTTTGGCCAGCGCAGCCATCTACAGGTATGGAATAAGCTGATTGACGGTGGAATGGCCTTGCTGGGCAAAATGCATTTCGGCAACAGCGACCTGCCGCTGGACTGGGTAGCGCTGAATGCGGATGGTTCCGTTGCGCCAGCGGTGGGCTATTCAAACCGATTCAGTTATGACGCGATTCGCGTCCCGCTCAACATCTGGTGGTACGATCCGCAAAGCCTGGCGCTGGGCCCCTTTCAGCGCCTCTGGCAAGGTTATAGTCGCACGAATACGCCAGCCTGGTTTGATGTTCTGGCCAATACGGCGGCCCCTTATAATATGGACGGCGGCTTACTGGCGGTACGGGATTTGGTGCTGAACCAAACCGGCTACCTGAGCGACAAGCTGTCGCCCGGGCAGAACTACTTTTCTGCCAGCCTCCAGTTGCTGACCTGGACAGCCTGGCAGGAGAAGCACTAAGCGCCTGATGCCCGCTCTGCGGCATGCTGTTCCGGCATGCCGCTTTTCATGTGGTCACTGACGTGACCGCAATTCCGATTCGTCTGCTTCCGCCCCCTTAAGCCACAAATACATCTTGCGATAGGATATACTTGACGCGCTTTTCTTTTCTGATGTCTACGCTCGTCACGAGCCGGGAGTGAATTTTTGCGCGTAAGCCGATCGCTGACGATAAAACAGATGGCGACAGTCTCGCTGATAGCGACAGTGACCATCAGCATTTTTATCGTTATCCAACTGTTTCATTTTGTGCAACAGCGCAGAATCGACTACGCCCAGCAGATGGAGAATATTGCGCATACCGTGCGTCAGCCGCTGTCTGAAGCGGTGCTGAAAGCGGACATCCCTCAGGCTGAACGCATTCTTAATTCGTTAAAACCCGCCGGGATTTTGTCGCGTGCTGATGTGGTGCTGCCGAATGCGTTCCAGGCGCTGCATGCGAACTTCGAAAACGAGAAACCCGTTCCCAGACTGATCGCCAGGATCTTTGAACTGCCGGTGCAAATCACCTTACCGCTCTACTCTGTTGAGCATACCGGTTTACCGAAGCCGCTGGCTTATCTGGTACTGCAGGCGAATTCATTTCGTGTTTACCAGTTTATTCTGAGCACGTTCTCCACGATGATCATCACCTATTTGCTGCTGGCACTCATCCTGTCCGTTTCAATTAGCTGGTGTATAAACCGGTTGGTGGTGCATCCGCTGCGCCGTATCTCCCGTGAAATACAGGAACTGCCACCGCAGGCGATTCTGACCCACAAACTGTCTGTGCCAGCCGATCACCGTGACGATGAAATCGGTATGTTGATTCGCAGCTATAACCGCAACCAGCAGGTGCTTGAGTCCATTCATGATCAGATGAGTCGGTTAACAACGCATTTCGACGTCACCGATCTGCCGAATCGGGCGCTGTTTTTAGCTTTACTGGAACAGTTTATCCACGCTCGTCGCCATGCTTTTAGTGTGATGGTGATACGCATCGAAACCCTGCAGGAAGCGAATGGTGTACTCAGTGATGAACAGCGCGATACGTTGATGCTGACGCTGGCTGAGAAAATTCGCAGCACCATTGATGATCAGACATTGCTGGCACAGACTGCTACCAGTGATTTTGTCTTACTGATGAAATCAGCCAGCAACCCCTTTCGCGCGATGCGGCTGGCCCGCAATCTGATGATTCGCCTTAATCAGCCTGTCACTCTGCATCAGCTACAACTGCGACCCAATGCCAGTATCGGTCTGGCGTTAAGCGAAGAAGATGAAACGACGGGGGCTAATGAGATGCTGGATCGTGCGACCTCCGCAATGATGTCAGCCCGTCGTCAGGGCAAAAATCAGATCCTGTTTTTTGATGCCGCCCTCACCGAACGGGCGCAAAAGCGCTTAACTCAGGAACACGATATCTTACAGGGCTTGCACGACGAGCAGTTTGCCCTCTATTTGCAACCCCAGATTGATATGCGCACCGGCAGGCTGGCGGGTGCGGAGGCACTACTGCGTATGCGTCAGGCGGACGGCCGGTACGGATTACCCGAAGAGTTCATCGCCAGCGCGGAAGAAATCGGGGTGATTTCAGCGATTGGCCGCTGGGTATTTGAAGAAGCATGCCGCATTCTGGCTGGCTGGCAGCGCCATGGGGTGAGGGTCCCGCTGAGTATCAATATTTCTGCCGTTCAGTTACGCGATGTCAGCATTGTGAATCATCTGCAATCCTTGCTGGCGCGCCATTCAATTGCGCCAGGCACATTAGTGCTGGAGATTACCGAAACCGCGCAAATGGGCGATGCTGAGCAGGCTATTTCCCTGCTGCGGATGTTGCAAAAAACCGGCGTTGCCGTTGCACTGGATGACTTTGGGATGGGCTATTCCAATCTTAACTACCTGCATCAGTTTAAAGCCTTACCGGTTAACAAACTGAAAATGGATCGCAGCTTTGTTGCCGCGTTGCCTGAGGACGACACGATGGTGCGTATCGTGGCGGCCATTGCTGACATTATTGACCTGGATGTCATTGCTGAAGGGGTGGAAACCAGTGAACAGCGTGACTGGCTGCTGGCCCGCGGTATCACGATTGGTCAGGGCTATCTTTATTCTGAAGCCGTGCCGCTGGCGCAATTTACTCATCAATGGCTGGATAATGCCCTGGAGGAGGAATAACGCCCTGATTCCTTGATTTTGCGAGAAATTTAGTTACAAAACCCCTTGCTGAAGCGTTTCAGTTCAGAATTACGCGCCTATCATTTCCCCTGACTTTGCAGCCCTGTATTAATCACGTAAACAGAGTGTTATTTTCTGTCCACTGCCTGACCTGCCAGCCCTGTCAGACAGTCACAATAAAAAATCCGACAACATTACCTCTCGTTAGTGGATACCTGTTTATGAAACTATTTAAAAGCCTTTATTTCCAGGTTCTGGTCGCCATCGCCATCGGCGTGCTTCTGGGCCATTTCTATCCTGATTTAGGGACGCAGATGAAGCCGCTAGGGGATGGCTTTGTTAAACTGATCAAGATGATCATCGCCCCCGTGATTTTCTGCACAGTCGTTACCGGTATTGCCGGAATGGAAAGCATGAAAGCCGTGGGCCGCACCGGTGCGGTTGCGCTGCTTTACTTTGAAATCGTCAGTACCCTTGCGCTGATTATCGGCCTGATCGTCGTTAACGTTGTGCAACCTGGCGCGGGAATGAACGTTGATCCTGCGACGCTGGATGCCAAAGCGGTTGCCATCTATGCGCAACAGGCTGAGCAGCAAGGCATTGTGGCCTTTTTACTGGATGTGATTCCGGGTAGCGTGATTGGCGCCTTCGCCAGTGGCAATATCCTGCAGGTATTACTGTTTGCCGTGCTGTTTGGCTTCGCATTGCATCGTCTGGGCAACACGGGCACATTGATTTTCAATGTGATCGAGAGCTTCTCAAAGGTCATTTTCGGCATCATCAATATGATTATGCGCCTGGCGCCTATCGGGGCCTTTGGTGCCATGGCCTTTACCATTGGTAAATATGGCGTAGGTTCACTGGTGCAGCTTGGCCAGCTCATTATCTGTTTCTATATTACCTGTGTGCTGTTTGTCGTCGTTGTGCTGGGGCTGATTGCCCGCCTCTTCGGTGGCTTTAGCATCTTCAAATTCATTGCCTACATTAAAGAAGAACTGCTGATTGTTCTGGGAACGTCCTCATCCGAATCGGCGCTGCCGCGTATGCTGGATAAGATGGAGCGGCTGGGTTGTAAGAAATCCGTGGTGGGACTGGTCATTCCCACAGGTTACTCCTTTAACCTGGACGGTACCTCTATCTACCTGACGATGGCGGCTGTTTTCATTGCTCAGGCAACAAATGCGCATATGGATATCTTCCATCAGGTTACCCTGCTGGTGGTATTACTGCTCTCTTCTAAAGGGGCGGCGGGCGTTACAGGCAGCGGCTTTATTGTTCTGGCTGCAACACTGTCGGCAGTGGGACATTTACCCGTTGCCGGCCTGGCGCTGATTTTGGGTATCGACCGCTTTATGTCAGAAGCCCGTGCGCTGACGAACCTGGTAGGTAATGGCGTAGCAACCGTTGTGGTCGCGAAATGGGTTGATCAACTGGATAAAAAACAGTTGGGTGAGACATTAGCGGGCAAAAATGGCGCAAAAGACCCGTCTGAATCCACGATTTAATCCTTGAATGTGATTTAATCCTCTCAAATGCCCGCTGTCACTTGCCCTGACAGCGGGCATTTGGATAATAACCCCACTTGTTTTTTTCAACGTTTTTCACTTCGTTGCGTGACATCCCGGTCTTCCTGTGGTCAAACCTGTTGTTAATGATCGGCAGCGCGAATCGGCAATGACCGGTTCGCTTATAAACGCGGCTAAACGTGCCAGTGATAACGATTTTTTGAATTGTTTGAGTAGGGGTTCACATGCAGGGCACCAGAATTCGGCTTTTGGTTGGTGGACTAGTGCTGGCAGCGACCAGTTACGGTGCATCCGCTGAAACGCTGCAACCTGATCCAGCCTGGCAACAGGGAAAACTGGACAACGGATTTAGCTGGCAACTGTTGGCAACACCGCAACGGCCAAGCGACCGCATTGAATTGCGTATGGTGGTTAACACAGGCTCACTGGTAGAAAGTGCGCAGCAAACCGGTTTTAGCCACCTTTTGTCACGTCTGGCGCTGGTTCATAACACCGCACTGGATACAAATCAGCAGCGTGCTTTATGGCAGCAGGGCATCGATCCACAGCGCCCGTTACCGCCCGTCATCACATCGTATGATTACACGCAATATAACTTAAGCTTACCCAATAACCGTCCAGACCTGTTAAAGGAAGCCCTGAACTGGCTGGCCGCGACGGCTGGCGATATGGCGATCACTAATCAGGTGGTGGACACCGCGTTATCTGCTTCCGATCCGGTTAAAACCTGGCCAACGGATACGCAGGATGTCTGGTGGCGCTACAGACTGAAAGGGTCCGCGCTATTAGCGCACGATCCGGCAGAGAAACCGCGCGCGCCGGTGGATATCGCACAGCTAAAAAGCTTTTATCAGCAGTGGTACACGCCGGATGCCATCACTCTGTATGTGGTCGGCAATGTCGACAGCCGTAGTTTTTCTGAGCAGATCAATAAAGCGTTCTCCTCGCTGGAAGGCAAGCGCAGTTCGGCTGCGCCGGTGCCGACCTTGTCTCCGTTACCGCATGATCCAGTGAATCTGGTAAGCGGCAGCGGCGCGCAGGACCGTCTTTCTCTGGTGTGGGATACACCCTGGCAGCCTATCCGTGATTCACAAAACCTCCAGCGTTACTGGCGGGGCGACCTGGCGCGTGAGGCGCTGTTCTGGCACGTTCAACGTGCGTTGAGCAACAGCAAAGCGCAGGGCGTTCAGGTTGGCTTTGATTGCCGGGTGCTTTATCAACGCGCCCAGTGTTCCATTAATATGGACACGCGCAACGACAGCCTGGAACAGAATATGAATCTGGTGGCACGTGAGCTGGCCGCCGTACGCGATAACGGTTTGCCTCAGGAAGAGTTTGACGCGCTGATGGCTCAGAAGCTGCTGGAACTGAATAAGCTGTTTACCACCTATGCCCGCACTGATACGGACGTGCTGATCAGTCAGCGCCTGCGCTCGCAACGTAATTCTGTGGTGGATATCGCGCCGGAACAGTATCAAAAGTTGCGGCAGGATTTCCTGGCAGGTCTGACACGTGATCAGATGAATCAGGAATTACGGCAGCAGCTCAGTCAGGAACTCATGATGGTGCTGATTCAGCCGGAAGGCGAAACAGAAACCAATGTGAAAAGCCTTAAAGCTGACTGGGACAAACTGATGGGGGAACCTGCTCCGTCGGCAGCGCAGTCAGGCGGCACTGACGTCAGCCAGCCGGAGAGCAGCCCCGCAGGTGACGCTGCCCCACCGGCCTCCTGATTGATCAGGTTTTTGCCCTGAGCCATTCGGTCACCAGCATCGGCCAGCTGGCAAGGGGCAAATCCGCTACACCACGAATGCCGAAGCCGTGCCCACCTTTCTGATAAAAATGCACTTCCACGGGGACGTTATGTTCCCGTAACGCGCTAAAAAATACCATGCTGTTATTCACTGGCACGTCATCATCATCGGCGGCATGAATCAGCAACGTAGGCGGCACCTGACTGTGAACCCGGGTCTCGAGTGAATAAGCATCAATAGTTTTTTGATCGGGCCAGGCACCTAATAAGCGTGTGCGTGATCCTTCATGGGCCAGACCATCGCGCATACTGATGACCGGATAAACCAGAACCATTGCATCCGGCCGAGGCGACAGGTTTTCTGCACTGTCCTGAACGGGATAAAGTTTTTCGCCGAAACGCGTACCCAGGCTCGCGGTGACGTGGCCGCCAGCAGAAAAGCCCATCATCACAATATATTTTCCGTTTAGCCCGCGCTGTGCCCGTTCACGTAGTACGCGCACGGCGCGCTGTGCGTCGGCCAGCGGTGCATCTGGTCCTTCGTGATGTCCATCATAGGGCAGGCGATAAGTCATTACCGCCAGGGTATAACCCATCGAAGTAAAGAACGTTGCCAGCGCACTGCCTTCACGATCAATCATGATGCGCTGGTAGCCGCCCCCTGGCGCAACCAGCAAGGTGATGCCATTGGATTCAACAGGATGCCAGATAGCCATTTCCGGGCAGCGTACACCGGTTGCTACGCGGTCGTAGGGTTCATACTCTTTTGCGGTATCTACAATCTGGGGCTGAGCACGAGAATCGCTGGCGCCTGGCGCATCACCATTTGGCCAGATATTAATAATTTCTGTATTCATAGCAGTGTCCTGATGCGAGAGATGTTGTCGTTGTTTTGTTCGCGGCCGTGAGAACAGCATCCTGCTGTCGCTGTTTAAAAGATGGCCTGTTTTAATGTAATCGTCCAACCTAAAAGCGGTTTATACATGAGATTCGGACTATGCCTGGCGTTGAAGCTACCTGGCTAACTTGATAATTTAAAAGGAATAAAAACGCATTAAGATTAGAAACTGTTAACAGATGAGGACCATAGGCGACGGCGTTAAAACGGCTGAGCTGACTTAAGCTAAATGAGCGGTTTTTCATGTTGCCCTGACGGAAATAGCAGGAATTTATTCCCCTGTGATGTTTCAGGAAACATAATGTCTGGATGCCGGACGGTACGATGCCATTGCGGCTCAATATATCGTCCCGCTTCATGGGGGCTTATTAATCGTCAGTGTATCCTGACCGTCAACTCTCCAGAAGGCGTTCAGGTGGCGTTTCAGTAACAGCCCTCCGGATCACGGAACTGTCCCCTTGAGTTACCTTCGTGAACAGTTTTGGCGGCTTTACTACGGTGTCCCACGGTTTTCTGCCAACGCTGTTAGCGCATCGACGTCATTCTGCGCCTTTGCGTTGATGGCAAAAGCCATGCCATCGAAGCTCTCTTCAGCGAACGCAGGCGGTACCGTATCGTTGAATATCCTTTGCCTGCGGATAACGTCTGGGCTTCGTACCGCGGTTTTTGAAAAACAGGATGGGGGGATTTGGCTCAATAATCTGCGTCTTACACCCACTCGCTTTGTAAAAGCCTGACGCTTTTTCCCTGTCGCGTATACCAGACAGACCAGATTAATGCGCTTCGTATCCACCCCCGTTTTCCTTCAGGCACAGACATGCTGCCTGTACCGGTGTCCCCGTGATGAGCGACTGGCAATCATTCCGGCATTGCCGAACGCGGAATGATCGCACCGCGGTACTGAATCACTGTGCTGGCGGTGAGATGACCGCGCCGTGCCGCTTCTTCTGTCGTCGCGCCGACAAGTCGCCTGGCCAGGTAGCCCGCACTGAATGAATCCCCGGCGGCCGTGGTATCGACAATCTTTTCTTTTGGCAGCGCGACGGAAGGCACCTCGGCCAATGGCTGGTCTTCAAACGCAATCAGGCACGATTCCGCCCCGCGTTTGATGACGACTTCCTTTACGCCCGCATCACGTGCGCGGGCAATGACGTCCTCAACAGACTGTTCGCCCCATAACAAGTGCTCGTCATCCAGCGTCAGGAACGCCATATCCGTGTTTTCGAGCATTGTCTGGTAAGCCTGGCGAGTAGTGACCTTATCTTTCCACAAGCGCGGGCGGTAATTATTATCAAATATCACTTTCCCCCCGTTTGCCCTACAGTCTGCGAGCAGTTGCATGAGCCGGGCGCGACTGTCGTCAGGCAGGATAGCCAGGCTGATTCCGCTCAGATAAAGATAGTCGTAATGTTTAAGCTGTTGGCAAATGTCGTCGGCACCCGGGCCATCAAGCCAGTAACGGGCTGCCGCATCACTGCGCCAGTACCAAAAGGAGCGTTCGCCCTGATCGTCGGTTTGGATCATGTACAAACCCGGCATTTTGTTTTCAAGGCGCTGGATCAGTGCAGTATTGACGTTTTCCGCCTGCCAGCGAGTCATCATCTCTGCGCTAAAGGGATCAATGCCCAGTGCGGTGACATAATCAACCCGTACATCCTGTTGACTGACCTGCCGGGCCAGATAAACCGCAGTATTCAGCGTGTCACCGCCAAAGCCGCGTTTGAGGTTCTCACCCTTCTCGGACAACTCAATCATGCACTCACCAATAATAGCGATCTTTATCTGCGTCATGGTTTCAGGCCTGTAGTAAAAGTTCGCTTCAGTCTCGCGTTTGTAAGGCCTGTCGTCAACTTTTTAAAACAGTGTTTTAATTTAATTTAGGGCGCTAAAACATGATAATTAACCCGATAACGCGCCCTGTTTCGGCGATTGTCGTGTCAAAACTCGCGTAGACTCGTGGCTCCTATGTGGCCAGATTTTCACTATGTATCGAAATACAAACGATAATTGCCGCTAAGCCGCCCAAATGAAGGCGCTTACTATCAACCAGGAAAAGACCATGGTTATGGAGAATATTAGTCAATGGCTACCTTCTTCAGTTGACATCACTCCCCAGCAGAAAAAGCGCCTCTTCTGGCGACAGTGTCAACGCCAGTATACCTTTCAGCCTATCTACAAAGTCTCTGGGCGGCTGTTGGCGATTGAGTTGCTGACGGCGGTCATGCATCCGTCTGAACCTGAAAAAAAACTTTCCCCGGAAGCGTATTTTGCTGAGCTGGAGATAGCAGAGCGCCTTGACGTTGTGCAGGAGCAGTTAACGTTGCTCAGCCAGTGGGAAGCTTTCTTTGCCGATAATGAGGTCATGGCATCAGTCAATATTGACGGCCCCTCTCTGTCATTAATACAACACCATCTGCCGATTCGCAGCCTTATCACCCGATTGCCCTGGGTGCGCTTTGAACTGACCGAGCACCACGTTTTGCCTCAGGAAGAGATGGTGGCGCAAATGCCGGAGTTGGGGCCGCTCTGGCTGGATGATTTCGGCTCAGGGATGGCAAATTTTTCTGCCCTGACGGAGCTGAAATACGACTACATCAAGTTGTCGCGCGAATTGTTTATTTTGTTGTGTGCATCGGGGGAAGGGCGAACACTCTTTCCTATGCTGTTGTCGCTGATTAACCGCTACTGTAACGGCGTTATTGTTGAAGGCGTGGAAACGCAGGATGAATGGGAGCAGGTAAAAGCCTCTCCGGCCATTGCGGCGCAGGGATATTTTTTCTCACGCCCCGCCCCTTTTTCGGAACTGGCGTACCTGCCTGTCCAGCTTGATTGATCCCTTCCGGCTCGCTCTCGACTATCTTTAACGGAGACCGTGAAAGAGCAGGGAGGATGCCTAATGTCACGCGCTGGAAAAATAGTCAGTTGGATAGCGGGAATTTTAGTCCTGGTGATCGTCGTCGTGGTCATTGTCATTGCCACATTCGACTGGAATCGCCTGAAGCCGACCATCAACAAAAAAGTCTCAGCAGAACTGAACCGACCTTTTGCCATTCGTGGTGATTTGGGTATCGCGTGGCAACGACAACGCGACGAACCGGGATGGCGCAGTTTTATCCCCTGGCCGCATCTGCATGCCGAAGACATCATGCTGGGCAATCCGCCTGATATTCCCGATGTCACTATGATTCATCTCCAGCGCGTCGACGCAACGCTTGCGCCGCTGGCACTGCTGCACAAACAAGTCTTTATCCCCTGGATAAAGCTACAGCAGCCGGATGCCCGGTTGATTCAAACCGCCGACAAGAAAAACAACTGGACGTTTACGCTCGCTGAGAGTGACAGCAAAGACGACAATGCGCCGCCTTCCGCCTGGTCATTTCGGCTGGACAATATTCTGTTCGATCAGGGAACCCTGCTTTATCGCGATGCGGTTAACAAGGCTGATGTCACTGTAAAACTCAATTCGCTTGGCAAACCTGTGCCTTTCGCGCAAATCGCGGGTGGAGACGACAGCCAAAAAGGGGCGGGCGACTTTGTTTTCGGCTGGCAGGCCGAAGGGCGCTATAACAATGAAAAACTCACGGGCCAGGGTAAGCTCGGCGGCATGTTATCACTGCGAAGCCAGACGACACCGTTCCCGGTGCAGGCGGATGTCCGTAACGGTACTACACGGGTACAGCTTTCTGGCGGTGTGCAGGATCCGTTAAATCTGGGCGGACTGGATGTGCGTTTGCGTTTTTCTGGCGACACGCTGGCGAATCTGTATGGCCTGACGGGCGTGTTATTACCGGATACGCCGCCCTATGAAACAGATGGTCGCCTTATTGCTAAATTCACTGGTAAAGACGGGTCTGTTTTCCGCTATCAGGCATTCAATGGGCACATTGGCGATAGCGATATTCATGGCTCCCTGACCTACAGCCAGGGCAAACCTCGCCCTAAACTGATAGGGGAACTGCGCTCTGACCAATTGCGTATGGCAGATTTGGGGCCGCTTATTGGCGTTGACTCCGGCAAAGGCAGTGAGAAAACGCAACAGGCTAAGGCAAAGCGCGGCGAAAAATCGACACAGCCTGCCGATCGTGTTTTGCCTCATGATCAATTCGATACGAAAAACTGGTCGGTGATGGATGCTGACGTGAAGTTCAGTGGTAAACGTATCGAACACAGTAATTCCTTGCCGTTAAGCGATCTTTACACGCATTTGCAGCTTGATAACGGTAATCTACTGCTCGATCCGCTGCGTTTTGGCATGGCCGGGGGCAACCTGAACAGCACTATTCGTTTAGAAGGCGATCGCTCTCCCATGCGAGGCCGCGCGGATATTCATGCGCGTAAACTTCGCCTGCGCCAGTTGTTTCCCAATGTACAGGCAATGCAAAACAGTCTGGGACAGCTTAACGGTGATGCCAGCTTGACGGGCACGGGCAATTCTGTGGCTGACCTGCTCGCAACCAGTAACGGCCAACTCAAGCTGCTAATGAACGACGGACTGATTAGCCGCAACCTGATGGAGATTGCCGGATTAAATGTCGGTAACTATCTGGTTGGTAAGCTGTTCGGTGATGATGAGGTGCGCATCAACTGTGCGGCAACGGATCTGAAATTGCAAAACGGTCTGGCCACGCCAAACCTGTTTGTGTTCGATACGGAAAATGCGGTCATCAACGTGACGGGAAATGCGAATTTCGCCACTGAACGTCTGGACCTGTCTGTGAATCCAGAGAGTAAAGGCATTCGTATCGTGACCCTGCGCTCACCGCTGTACGTCCGTGGTACGTTTAAAAATCCGGATGCCGGTGTGAAGACCGGGCCACTAGTGGCGCGTGGTGCGGCAGCCGTTGCCTTGGGTGCCGTGGTAGCACCGGCGGCGGCCTTACTGGCACTGATTTCTCCCAGCGATAATGATGAAAATCAGTGCAGCCGGGTATTGCAGCAGATGAAAAGCAAAAAATAATCAGTTGCGATAGAGCACTTTGATGATGTGATAACCAAACGCGGTTTTCACCGGCCCAAAGGGTTGTAACAGTGGGCAGGTGAAGGCCGCTTTATCAAATGCAGCTACCATCTTTCCCCGCCGGAATTCACCCAGATCGCCGCCGTTTCGGCCTGAAGGGCAGATGGAGTGTTTTTTAGCAAGCTGCTGGAAATTCTCCCCTTTTTTCAGCTTCTCCAGCAAGACTTTCGCCTCTGCCTCCTGTTTCACCAGAATATGTAAAGCCGCGGCAGTTTTCGCCATGATGGTGTCTCTGTTGTGTATAATTGCCCTCCATTATAAACCCGTCTTTTCAAATCGCAGAGACGTTAACGGCACCGCGTTCATGCCGTTGGCACGCGTGTGAGGCGAAGCGGGTATCTTATTCCAACAGAGCGATTCCCTATGCGTTTAAACTCCAGCCAACAACGTGCCGTCGAATTTGTCACCGGTCCCTGTCTGGTGCTGGCGGGGGCTGGCTCGGGTAAAACCCGCGTTATCACCAATAAGATCGCACATCTGATTCGGGAGTGCGGTTACCAGGCGCGCCACATTGCGGCCGTGACGTTCACGAATAAAGCCTCACGTGAAATGAAAGAGCGCGTCGCGCAAACGCTGGGGCGTAAGGAGGCGCGCGGCCTGATGATCTCGACATTCCATACCCTGGGACTGGAGATTATTAAGCGCGAATATGCGGCGCTGGGAATGAAGTCTAACTTTTCCCTGTTCGACGACCAGGATCAACTGGCCCTGCTTAAAGACCTGACCAGCCAGTGGCTGGAAGAGGACAAGACCTTACTGCAGCAGTTGATTTCCACCCTTTCCAACTGGAAAAATGATTTGGTTGATCCGCCCAAGGCGGCGGCATTAGCCCGTTCGGAGCGCGATAACGTTTTCGCGCACTGCTATGCCCTGTATGATCAGCACCTTAAAGCCTGTAATGTGCTGGATTTTGACGACCTGATCTTGTTGCCGACCCTTCTGCTACAGCGTAATCAGGAAGTGCGCGAGCGCTGGCAGCAACGTATTCGCTATCTGCTGGTCGATGAATATCAGGATACCAATACCAGCCAGTACGAACTGGTTAAATTGCTGGTGGGTGCCAGAGCGCGTTTTACTGTCGTTGGCGATGACGATCAGTCGATCTATTCCTGGCGCGGAGCGCGGCCGCAAAATCTGGTCCTGCTGAATGAGGATTTCCCGACGCTGGAAGTGGTGAAGCTTGAGCAGAATTACCGATCTTCACAGCGTATCCTTAAAGCTGCCAATATCCTGATTGCCAACAATCCGCATGTGTTCGAGAAGCGCCTGTTTTCTGAACTGGGTATCGGTAGTGAACTGAAAGTGCTGAGCGCAAACAGTGAAGAACACGAAGCCGAGCGGGTAACGGGTGAACTGATTGCTCATCACTTTATCAATAAAACGCAGTATAAAGATTACGCCATTCTGTACCGGGGGAATCACCAGTCCCGGGTATTCGAAAAATTCTTGATGCAGAACCGTATCCCTTACCGGATTTCAGGTGGCACCTCCTTTTTCTCACGGCCAGAAATAAAAGATCTGTTAGCGTATTTACGCGTACTCACTAACCCCGACGATGACAGCGCCTTTTTACGGATTGTGAATACTCCCCGGCGTGAAATTGGCCCGGCGACGCTGCAAAAACTGGGTGAATGGGCCACTATCCGCAGTAAAAGTCTTTTTAACGCCAGCTTCGATGTGGGACTGGGGCAGACCCTGACCGGCCGCGGTCTTGAGCATCTGCAGCGCTTCACTCACTGGCTCAATGAGATTATCCAGCTCAGTGAGCGGGAACCCGTGAACGCTGTCCGTGATTTGATTCGCGGCATCGATTATGAAAGCTGGCTGTTTGAAACCTCCGGTAGCCCTAAAGCCGCTGAAATGCGCATGAAAAACGTCAATACGCTGTTTCAATGGATGACGGAAATGCTGGAAGGGAGCGATCTGGATGAGCCGATGACGCTGGCCCAGGTCGTCACGCGGTTTACGTTGCGCGACATGATGGAGCGCGGCGAAAGTGACGACGAGTCAGACCAGGTGCAGCTGATGACGTTGCATGCGTCTAAAGGGCTGGAATTCCCCTATGTTTTCCTGGTTGGCATGGAAGAAGGATTGCTCCCGCATCAGAGCAGTATTGATGAAAATAACGTTGAAGAAGAGCGCCGTCTGGCCTATGTCGGTATCACCCGTGCGCAGAAAGAGCTGACGTTTACCTTATGCCGTGAGCGCCGTCAGTACGGTGAACTGGTTCGCCCCGAGCCCAGCCGCTTTTTGCTGGAGCTGCCGCAGGATGATGTGGTGTGGGAAACCGAGCGTAAGGTGGTCAGTGCTGAAGAGCGAATGAAAACCGGCCAGAGTCGGGTGGCCGGATTACGGGCGATGCTGGAAAAGGCGAAAAAGGGTTAATGCGCCGATCGGGCGTAACCGCAAGTACTCAGGTCAGCGATAACTGCCAGTGTACATAGGACTGGTAATGACTTTCCTGTTCAAGCAGTTCCGCCCGAAGCGGATGTACATCCAGCCAGCCCGCCGGCAATGTGACATTCAGCGCTTCATCATCGGCCTGCATACGTACGGCAGGCAGGGTGTCATCGCGACGGCGACTGGAAAAGATAATCGACAGGCGCAGCAGGCGACACAGGCGCTCTGCCAGACGCGGCGGTACGGCATTTTGTTGGGTCAGTAACGCAAGATCGATGCTGCCGCTTTGGTTTTGCAGTAAGCAGGCGATCAGCTTTTTTTGCGCGGGCGTAAAACCCGGCAGATCAAGATGGCGAACCAGGTAGGCAGCATGCTGAGGTGCCTGACGGAAATCGACGCTCAGCCCGATTTCATGGATAGCACAGGCGCTCAGCAGTAATTCCCGACAGCGCTGATCCAGTTTCCAGACCACGCTGACCTGGCGAAAAAAACTTTCAGCCAGCTGACGTACCCGATCGGCCTGGCACACATCGATGTTGAACCTGCGCTGAACATTTTGCAGCGTACGGCTGCGAATATCACGATCAACAGGTAAGTGCAGCATTCCGTACACCAGCCCTTCGCGCAGTGCACCACCGGCCAGCGTCATGCTGTCGATATTGAGTTCCTGAAAAATGGCGATCAGGATTGAGAGCCCACTGGGGAACACAAGCGCACGTTCCAGCGTCAGTCCTTCGATTTCAAGCTCTTCCAGCTTGCCACATTGAATAGCGCGCTGCTTTAACTGCTGGAGTTTGCTCAGGGTGATGCGCTCATCCATGCCCTGTGCCACCATGATTTCCTGTAACGCCTGCACGGTGCCGGATGCACCGACGCAAACCTGCCAGCTCTGTTTGCGCAGTTCTGCCGAAATGGGCTGCAGCATGGCTTTGGCGGCCTGTTCTGCCTGGTCAAAATTTTCCTGCGCCAGGTGACGATCGCCAAAGAAGCGTTCCAGCCAGGTGACACAGCCCATCTGCAAACTAAACAGCACGCTGGCATGGGAGCCGTCACCGGTGGCTAACTCGGTACTGCCGCCGCCGATATCGACAACCAGACGTTGATCGGAGCCGCCGGTGGTGTGCGCCACGCCTTGATAAATCAGACGGGCTTCTTCTTCACCGCTAATCACATTGACGGCGCAGCCCAGAATCTGTTGAGCCTTATCCAGAAAGACCTGTGCATTTGCTGCAATACGCAGCGTAGCCGTCGCCACCACCCGAATCTGGTCAGGCGGAATATCCTGAAGTTGTTCCGAGAAAAGCCGCAAACATTGCCAGCCCCGCGCCATCGCTTCAGCTGACAAATGATTGGCGCTGTCCAGGCCAGCAGCCAGGCGCACCTTGCGTTTGATTTTGGCGATAGTCTGAATACTGCCAGACACTTCGCTGACTACCAGCATGTGGAAGCTGTTAGATCCTAAATCAATCGCAGCATAGAGTGTCGATGCGCTTAGCATGGTGAACTTAACCCGAACGTTTACGGTTGTTATGACGTGGAGCACCGCGACGACTGGCGTTATTTCCGCCACGACGCTGACCGTTGCCTGTACGATTACGCGTCAGACGTTTCGGCGGTGGGAGTTCACTTAACAGCGCATCGCTGTTGTATTTGCTCACCGGAATACTGTGACCAATGTACTCTTCAATACCCGGCAGATTTAACGCGTACTCTTCGCATGCCAGGCTGATTGAGTGGCCGCTTGCCCCTGCGCGTCCTGTACGGCCAATGCGATGAACGTAGTCCTCGCGGTCATCAGGCAGATCGTAGTTAAAGACATGTGTCACTGCGGGAATATGCAGGCCACGTGCCGCAACATCGGTCGCCACCAGGATATCGATGTCACCTTTGGTAAAGTCATCCAGAATGCGTAAACGCTTCTTCTGAGCCACATCGCCGGTCAGCAAGCCTACACGGTGACCGTCCGCAGCCAGATGGCCCCAGATATCTTCACAGCGATGTTTCGTATTGGCGAAAATAATCGCGCGATCGGGCCATTCTTCTTCCACCAGCGTTTGCAGCAAACGCATTTTCTCTTCGTTGGAAGGATAGAAAAGCTCTTCTTTAATGCGGTGGCCCGTTTTTTGTTCCGGCTCGACTTCAACGTATTCGGCGCTGTTCATGTGCTCAAAGGCCAGTTCACGCACGCGATACGAGAGCGTGGCGGAAAACAGCATGCTCAGGCGTTGAGTTGCGGGTGGCATGCGGCGGAACAACCAGCGAATATCTTTAATAAAGCCGAGATCGAACATGCGATCGGCTTCGTCCAGCACCATGACCTGTATGGCGCTGAGGTTGACGTGATTCTGCTTCGCATAATCAATTAAGCGACCCGTGGTGCCGACCAGAATATCGACACCGTTTTCCAGAACTTTTAACTGCTTGTCATAGCCGTCACCACCGTAAGCCAGGCCTAGTTTCAGGCCGGTCGATGCCGCCAGCGGTTCTGCATCCGCATGAATTTGCACGGCAAGTTCACGCGTAGGTGCCAGAATTAACGCGCGTGGTTGGTTAACCTGGCGTCCCTCTGGTGCAGGGTGAGAAAGAAGATGATGAAACGTTGACGTTAAAAACGCCATCGTTTTGCCGGTACCGGTTTGCGCCTGACCTGCGACATCACGCCCTGAAAGCGTAAATGGCAGTGCTAACGCCTGAATAGGCGTGCAGTTATGAAACCCTTTTTTATCAAGGGCTTCCACTACCTGTGGGTGCAGGGCGAAGTCGGAAAACTTCTGTTCAGTTAAGTGTGTTTTGCTCATAGTGTGGTAGAATATCAGCTTACTATCGCTTTACGAAAGCGTATCCGATGAAATAAAGTCAACCAACATTGGTTTATATTACGCCAATTCGCCAGGCATAATCTTGTGGAGTAAAACATGAGCAGCGATAAAATCGTTCATCTGACCGATGACAGTTTCGACACCGACGTGCTGAAAGCCGACGGCGTTATACTGGTAGATTTCTGGGCTGAATGGTGTGGTCCTTGTAAAATGATCGCCCCAATCCTTGATGAAGTTGCAGAAGAGTATGATGGCAAGCTGACCATCGCTAAGCTGAATATTGACGATAACCCAGGTACCGCACCGAAATACGGCATTCGTGGCATCCCGACGCTGCTGCTGTTTAAAAACGGTGAAGTCGCTGCAACGAAAGTGGGCGCATTGTCCAAAGGTCAATTAAAAGAGTTCCTGAACGCCAACCTGGCGTAAGCGGGCTGAACGTTCGGCAGTGGTTAAATTTTTTCCTCCTGCTGGACGTTCGCTTTTAAGCGTGCTAACTTATTTTCACTGCACTATGATCATACCTTGTAGTTAGTATTCAAAGTTTTCCCTTGTTAAACCCTGTCGCACTGTACCTACCAGCGGTTTAGCAATCTAACGACTAGCTCTACTCTGACTTAAATCGACCGACTCCTCGCTTCCAGTCATCATTCAAGACAACGATCGTTGAGAAGAGTTGAAAAGTCATTAACAGAACAGGCATGGATTAACTGCCATACCATTCACGACAAACATTTCGAGTATTACCCCGAGTTTAAGAACCCATCACTATGAATCTTACCGAATTAAAAAATACGCCGGTTTCTGAGCTGATTACCCTCGGCGAGAATATGGGGCTGGAAAACCAGGCTCGTATGCGCAAGCAGGACATTATTTTCTCAATCCTGAAGCAGCACGCGAAAAGCGGCGAGGACATCTTCGGTGATGGTGTGCTGGAGATATTGCAGGATGGATTTGGATTCCTCCGCTCTGGAGACAGCTCCTACCTCGCCGGTCCTGATGACATCTACGTTTCTCCCAGCCAAATTCGCCGCTTTAACCTCCGCACTGGTGACACCATCGCCGGCAAAATTCGCCCACCAAAAGAAGGTGAACGCTATTTTGCGCTGCTGAAAGTTAATGAAGTCAACTACGACAAGCCTGAAAACTCGCGCAACAAAATTCTGTTTGAAAACCTTACGCCGCTGCACGCTAACAGCCGTCTGCGTATGGAGCGCGGTAATGGATCAACCGAAGACTTAACGGCGCGCGTACTGGACCTGGCGTCGCCCATTGGCCGCGGTCAGCGTGGCCTGATTGTTGCTCCGCCAAAAGCCGGTAAAACCATGCTGCTGCAGAACATCGCACAGAGCATTGCCTATAACCATCCTGACTGCGTGCTGATGGTGTTGCTGATCGATGAGCGTCCGGAAGAAGTGACAGAGATGCAACGCCTGGTCAAAGGCGAAGTGATTGCCTCAACCTTCGATGAGCCGGCTTCGCGTCACGTTCAGGTCGCAGAGATGGTGATCGAAAAGGCTAAGCGCCTGGTTGAGCATAAAAAAGACGTCATCATTCTTCTTGACTCCATTACGCGTCTGGCCCGTGCCTATAACACCGTGGTGCCGGCCTCCGGTAAAGTGCTGACAGGTGGTGTGGATGCTAACGCCCTGCATCGTCCTAAGCGTTTCTTTGGTGCGGCGCGTAACGTGGAAGAGGGCGGCAGCCTGACCATTATCGCGACTGCGCTGGTGGATACCGGTTCGAAAATGGACGAAGTGATTTACGAAGAGTTTAAAGGCACCGGTAACATGGAGCTTCATCTCTCACGTAAGATTGCGGAAAAACGCGTCTTCCCGGCCATTGATTACAACCGTTCCGGTACACGTAAAGAAGAGCTGTTAACCTCTCAGGAAGAACTGCAGAAAATGTGGATCCTGCGTAAAATTATTCACCCAATGGGCGAAATCGACGCGATGGAGTTCCTGATCAACAAGTTGGCCATGACCAAAACCAACGATGAATTCTTCGACATGATGAAGCGCTCTTGATCCTTTTAAGCGCCATCTGAGCAGGATGGCGTTTTTTACTTTAAAAGATCGTAAAATAGCTCTGACGCCACGTTCTGACGTGGCGTTTTTCATTTACGGGCTATAGGATTGTGGTCTGGCAGACGTAATAATAATGACGGTGAAAGTGGTGGACGGTTGACCGTCCGTACACCGCTTAATGCCGAATTCGGAATCTGGGACGGTAATATGCGCCTTCTTTCGCGTATTGTGTGTATCCAGGATGATAGCTGAGAGCGTTTAACGTGAATTTACTCACTATGAGTACTGAGCTTGGTTTAGTTTTTGTCTTTTCCCTGGCGTTTCTTTTCCTTGCTCGTAATGCAGCCGAGAAAATTGGACTGGTTGACAAGCCCAATATGCGTAAGCGCCACCAGGGAGTAGTACCGCTGGTGGGGGGCATATCCGTTTATGCAGGTATCTGTTTCGCCTTTTACATTACTAATTATTACCTGCCGCACGCCATGCTTTACCTGGCCTGCGCGGGCGTACTGGTATTTGTCGGGGCGCTGGATGACAGGTTCGACATCAGCGTAAAAATTCGCGCGACAGTACAAGGTATTGTGGCTGTAGTGATGATGTTTTTTGGCAAGCTCTATTTGCTGAGCCTCGGATTTATCATAGGCCCGGTTGAATTGATTGTCGGGCCGTTTGGTTACGTCCTCACTCTTTTTGCTGTCTGGGCAGCCATTAATGCTTTCAATATGGTCGATGGCATCGATGGCCTTTTAGGGGGGCTTTCCATTGTGACCTTTGCGGCAATGGGAATTATTCTCTACCTTGATGGCCAACACAGCCTCGCAATGTGGTGCTTCGCGATGATCGCCGCCACATTACCCTATGTTTTTCTTAATCTCGGTTTTCTGGGCCGGCGCTACAAAGTTTTTATGGGGGATGCGGGCAGCACTATGATTGGCTTCACCATCATATGGATTTTGCTCGAAACGACTCAGGGCCTGAGTCATCCTATTACACCTGTTACGGCATTGTGGCTAATCGCCATTCCTTTAATGGATATGGTAGCCATCATGTATCGTCGTTTAAGCAAGGGAATGAGCCCCTTTTCTGCCGATCGTCAGCATATTCACCATTTAATTATGCGGGCCGGTTTTACTTCCCGTCAGGCTTTCGTCCTGATTACTTCCGCTGCGGCACTTCTTGCAGGTATTGGCGTACTGGGAGAATACCTTGCCTTTATACCTGAATGGGTGATGTTAATTCTGTTTCTGATTGCCTTCATGGGTTACGGCTATTGTTTGAAGCACGCATGGCGCGTGGCAAGAAAAATCAGACGCTTTAAACGCCGCCTGAATAATTTTAGAAATGCCAGGAAAAATGAACCCTGATGAGTCTTAAAAAGGATGACGCTGTGATGCCTGCAAACGTTGTGGAGAACGAACTGGATATTCGCGGCCTGTGCTGCCGCTTGTGGCGCGGAAAGCACTGGATAGTCGGTTGCGCAGTGCTGTTTGCAGTGGCAGCCTGGCTGGCGACGCTGCTGATGAAACAGGTATGGAGCACAACGGCGATTACAGGGCGTCCAACGGTGAATATGCTGGGCTCGTACTATTCACAGCAGCAGTTTCTCAATAACCTGGATGTACGCAATGACGCCGTGACGTTAACCAGCGCGTCTCCCAACGCGATGGATGAGGTTTATCAGGAGTTTCTGGTGCAGCTTTCCTCCTGGGATACTCGTCGCGAGTTCTGGCTGCAAACCGACTATTACAAAAGCCGGAAAAGCGGCAATGCGCACAATGATGCGGTCCTGTTAGATGAGCTAATTGATAATATCCAGTTTACGCCAGCGGATACCGCGCGTAACACGTTCGACAGCGTCAAACTGAAAGCGGAAACGGCGAGCGATGCCAACAACCTGTTGCGTCAGTACATTGCCTATGCCAGTGAGCGCGCAGCACGTCATCTCAACGCGGAGCTAAAAGGTGCGTGGCAGGCACGAGATGCGCAACTTCAGGCACAGGTCAGGCGTCAGGAAGCTATGGCGAATGCCGTCTTCCAGCGTCGCATTCATCGTCTGGAACAGGCGCTGAAGGTGGCCAGCCAAAAAGGAATTACTGAAAAACAGACGAATGAAGTCAGTGAGAGTCTTGCTGACAGCGACCTGTTTTTAATCGGTCAGCCGCTATTGCAGGGGCAACTCGACACCCTGCGTGCGACGGGACCGAGCTTTGATATAAGCTACGATCAAAATAAAGCGATGCTGACGACACTGGATGCAGGACCTGCGTTAACCAATAAATTTCAGACCTACCGTTATTTACGTACACCGGAAGAGCCGGTGTCACGTGACAGCCCACGCCGGGTATTTATGATGGTGATGTGGGGCGCGGTAGGGGCACTGGTTGGCGCCGGTGTGGCACTGGCACGTCGTCGGCGACCCATGTCAGATACACAAGATTGAGAGAAACAGTGTGAAAGTTCTGACAGTTTTTGGCACCCGACCTGAAGCCATTAAGATGGCACCACTCGTTCAGGCCCTGGCACAGGATCCGGCTTTTGAATCACGGCTGTGTGTAACCGCACAGCACCGTGAAATGCTCGATCAGGTGCTGAGCTTATTTCAGCTTCAACCTGACTACGACCTCAATATTATGCGGCCTGAACAAGGATTAACGGAAATAACCTGCCGTATCCTGCAAGGCATGCACACCGTCCTTCTCGATTTCAAACCCGACATTGTTCTGGTTCACGGTGACACCACAACCACGCTGGCGGCCAGTCTGGCTGCGTTCTATCAACAAATACCTGTCGGCCATGTTGAAGCGGGTTTAAGGACAGGCGATCTGGCATCGCCGTGGCCTGAAGAGGGCAATCGTAAACTGACAGGCCATCTGGCACGGCTGCATTTCACGCCAACCTCCCGTTCCCGACAGAACCTGCTGGATGAAAATCTGCCCGATGACAGCATTGTGATTACCGGCAATACGGTGATTGATGCCCTGCTGTGGGTGCGCGATCGGGTACTGGATGATAACGCCATTAATGCGCAACTGGCTGCACGTTATCCGTTTCTGGATGAAAACAAAAAGCTGGTACTGGTAACGGGCCATCGGCGGGAAAGTTTTGGCGGGGGGTTTGAGCGTATTTGTAGCGCTTTAGCCGAAATTGCGCGTCAGCACCCTGAGGCGCAGATCGTTTATCCTGTGCATCTCAACCCGAATGTCCATGAGCCCGTTAACCGCATTCTGCGCGACATCAAGAACATAGTACTGATTGAGCCGCAGGAGTATCTGCCGTTTGTCTGGCTCATGAATCGTGCCTGGCTCATTCTCACCGATTCTGGCGGAATTCAGGAAGAAGCGCCTTCACTGGGTAAACCCGTTTTGGTGATGCGTGAAACCACGGAACGGCCAGAGGCGGTTGACGCGGGAACAGTAAAGCTGGTGGGAACGGATACGGCGAAGATTGTTGCCGAAGTCAGCGCATTACTGAATGACGACGAGGCCTGGCAGACCATGAGCCGCGCCCATAATCCCTATGGGGATGGCAATGCCTGCGGGCGAATCTTACAAGCCTTAAAAGATAACAGAGCCAACTTATGAGTTTTGAAACCATTTCCGTCATTGGACTGGGTTACATTGGGCTGCCTACCGCAGCCGTTTTTGCCTCAAAGGGAAAAAAAGTGGTGGGCGTTGATATCAATGCCCGGGCTGTTGACACCATCAACCGCGGTGCCATTCATATCGTCGAACCCGATCTGGAACAGGTGGTGCAGGCAGCCGTTGCGCGTGGCGATTTACGTGCCACCACGCAACCGGAAGCGGCGGACGCCTTTTTGATTGCCGTCCCTACGCCTTTCCAGGCCGATCGCCAGCCCGACTTACGTTTTGTGCAGGCGGCCGCAATATCCATCGCACCGGTTTTGAAAAAAGGCGATCTGGTGATTCTGGAGTCGACGTCTCCGGTAGGCAGTACCGAGCAGATGGCGGAGTGGCTGGCTGCCGAGCGGCCTGATTTACGTTTCCCCCAGCAGGGCGATGAACCGGACGTTTTTATTGCCTACTGCCCTGAGCGTGTTTTGCCCGGCCAGATCATGGTTGAGCTGATTAAAAACGATCGTGTTATTGGCGGCATGACGCCAGCCTGTTCTGCCCGTGCCAGCGCGTTATATCGTATTTTTCTCCAGGGCGAGTGCGTGGAAACTCATGCCCGTACCGCCGAAATGTGCAAGCTGACCGAAAACAGCTTCCGGGACGTAAACATTGCGTTTGCCAATGAGCTGTCCCTGATCTGTGCTGAGCAGCAGATTAATGTCTGGGAGCTTATTGCGCTGGCAAACCGTCATCCTCGTGTGAATATTTTGCAACCCGGTCCCGGCGTAGGCGGACACTGCATTGCCGTCGACCCCTGGTTTATCGTGGCGCAGAACCCTGACTTAGCGCGACTGATCCGTACCGCCCGCGAAGTGAATGATGCCAAGCCACACTGGGTACTGGAGCAGGTAAAAAAAGCACTGGCAGACTGTCTGACGCAAACCGATAAGCGCGCCAGCGATCTGACGATTGCCTGTTTTGGCCTGGCGTTTAAGCCAAATATTGATGACCTGCGTGAAAGCCCGGCGATGGAAGTCGCCCATTTGATTGCAGACTGGCATCAGGGCCGTACCTGGGTGACTGAACCGCATATTGAGCAGATTCCCGAACGTCTGGAAGCGCAGGCCACGCTGGTGTCAACAGAGCAGGCGCTGCAACAGGCCGATATTCTGGTGATGCTGGTCGATCATCAGGCGTTCCGCGCCATTGATGCGGCGCACGTGACCCAGCAATGGGTCGTTGATACGAAAGGTGTCTGGCGCTGAAAACAGACGCTGATTAACAAAGCTCTGAGGAACACATGTCCGTTCACGTTAAGGTCAATCCCCTCGACTGGGAGAGCCAGTTTTTCGGCATCCAGTCTGTCAGACTGGAAACGGGTGGAACATTGCCGCTGGAAAGCGCGCTTCAGCATCCTTGTGCGTTGTTTCAAATTAAAGTGCCCGCTGATCAGACCGCCACCATTGACGCCCTGAATCAACATCAGTTCCAGTTGGTGGAGGGCGAGGCGGAGTTGTCCCTCACGATTAAACGAACCGAGCGGCAAACGGGGGTTCGTATTGCCCGTCAAGGCCAGATCCCCGCACTGCGTGAGGCGGCTTCTCAGGCCTTCCGCCAGAGTCGGTTTCGTTCGCCGTGGTTTGCGCCAGATGAGAGCGGACGTTTTTACGCGCAGTGGATTGAAAATGCGGTACTTGGCACCTTTGATCATCAGTGTCTGGTGGCCTGCGATGACAGCGGTGCGCTGCAGGGATTCGTGTCTTTGCGTGAGGTAGATGGCGATGCCCGCATTGGCTTACTGGCTGTCGTGCCTGCGGCGCAGGGGCAAAGCATTGGTCAGCGCCTGATGCTGGCGGCAGCTGACTGGGGACGTGTACGCCAGCTCGATCGGCTGCGCGTCGCAACACAAATCAGCAATCTCACGGCGATGCGTCTTTATTTACGCAGTGGTGCACGACTGGAAAGCACGGCGTACTGGTTTTACAGGAGAGGTCATGATTCCCTTTAATGCGCCCCCGGTTGTGGGCAGCGAAATCGACTATATGCAGTCGGCCATGAGCAGCGGCAAGCTCTGTGGCGATGGTGGTTTTACGCGCCGTTGCCAGCAGTGGATGGAACAGCGTTTCGGCAGTGCAAAAGTGTTACTGACGCCTTCCTGTACCGCATCACTGGAAATGGCGGCATTGCTGATCGATATTCAACCCGGCGATGAGGTCATCATGCCGAGTTACACCTTTGTGTCCACTGCGAATGCCTTTGTACTCCGGGGCGCAAAAATCGTGTTTGTGGATGTGCGCCCTGACACGATGAATATGGATGAAACGCTGATCGAAGCCGCCATCACGGATAAAACGCGTGCTATCGTACCGGTACATTATGCCGGCGTTGCCTGTGAGATGGACACGATCATGGCGCTGGCGGCCCAGTACAAGCTGTTTGTCATTGAAGATGCTGCGCAGGGCGTGATGTCACGTTATAAAGGGCGGGCCTTAGGCACTATCGGTCATATCGGCTGCTTTAGTTTTCACGAAACCAAAAACTACACGGCGGGCGGAGAAGGCGGTGCAACGTTGATTAATGATGCCAGCCTGGTTGAGCGTGCGGAAATCATCCGTGAAAAAGGCACCAACCGCAGCCAGTTTTTTCGTGGTCAGGTAGATAAATATACCTGGCGCGATATGGGATCCAGTTATCTGATGGCGGATCTACAGGCGGCTTATCTTTGGGCGCAACTGGAAGCCTCCGAGCGTATTAACCAGCAGCGGTTGCGGTTATGGCAGCGCTACTATAATGCGCTAAAACCGCTGTCAGAAAGCGGCCACATTACCTTGCCCACGGTTCCGGCCGACAGCCAGCACAACGCGCACATGTTCTATATTAAACTGCGCGATCAGGAACATCGTCAGGCGTTGATTAACTGGCTTAAAGAGGCCGAAATCCTGGCCGTTTTCCATTATATTCCGCTGCATACTTCACCTGCTGGCCTGCAGTTTTCCCGTTTTGCGGGCGATGACCGTTTCACCACGGCCGAAAGTGAGCGCTTATTGCGCCTGCCGCTGTTTTTTAACCTGTCAGATAATAACCAGAGCACGGTTATCAGCTCACTGCTGAGCTTCTTTTCCTGATGTCATTAGCCAAAGCCTCTGTATGGACGGCCTCTTCAACTCTGGTCAAAATTGCCGTGGGCCTGCTGGTGGTCAAGCTGCTGGCGATCAGTTTCGGCCCGGAAGGCGTTGGTCAGGCGGGGAATTTTCGACAGTTGATCACGGTGCTGGGCGTTCTGGCGGGGGCCGGGATTTTCAACGGCGTCACAACCTTTGTCGCGCAATATCGCCAGCAACCGCAGCCGTTGCGCGCGCTGGTTGGAACGGCCTCGGCGATGGTGACAGGCTTTTCAACACTGCTGGCGCTGGTTTTTTTGCTGGCTGCAGCCCCTGTCAGTACCGCCTTGTTTGGGCACGATCGCTATCAAAACGTTATCCGTATCGTTGCTTTTTTGCAGTTCGGCATTGCCTGGGCCAATCTCATTCTGGCTTTAATTAAAGGCTACCGGGATGCACAGGGTAATGCGTTGGCGCTGATGACAGGCAGCGTGACTGGCGTAGCCGGTTATATGCTGTGCTGGGGGCTGGGAGGGTACGCGGGCGCATTAACCGGTTTAGCGATGGTGCCGGCATTACTGGTTATTCCTGCCCTGGTGATATTCAGGTATCGTGTGCCGCTGCCCTTAAGCTGGCTGCGTCCGCAGTGGCAGCCTGAGATGGCGCGTCAGCTGGCAAAATATACGCTGATGGCACTGATCACCGCCGTCACGCTTCCGGTTGCCTGGGTCATGATGCGAAACCAACTTGCCGCTCACAACGGCTGGGCTCAGGTCGGTTTATGGCAGGGCGTAACCAGTATTTCCGATGCTTACCTGCAGTTTATTACCGCAACCTTTAGCGTCTGGCTGCTGCCCACGCTGGCCAGGTTAGAAAACAAAACAGAGATTGCACGAGAGATCGGACGGGCATTGCGCTTTGTGTTGCCGGCTGTCGCGGCGGCCAGCCTGATCGTGTGGGTAATGCGGGATATCGCTATCCGCCTGCTGTTTTCTGCCGCATTCCATGATATGCGGGATCTGTTCGTCTGGCAGTTGTGTGGGGATGTTTTTAAAGTGGGGGCTTATGTTTTTGGCTATCTGGTCATCGCGAAAGCATCGTTACGTTTTTATGTGCTGACGGAAATCAGTCAGTTTGCGTTACTGACCCTGTTTTCCCGTTGGCTGATTCCGTTACACGGTGCCAGTGGCGCAGCGCAAGCCTATATGTTCACGTACATTACCTATTTCGCGCTCTGCTGTGGCGCCTTTATTCTCTACTGCCGAAGAAAATGACTTTGATTCACGTTTTGGGATCGGATATTCCCCATCACAATCTCACGGTGTTGCGTTTTTTTAATGACGTGATGAGCACCGAACTGCCTGCGCCTGTGGCGCGTCACTTTATGGTGGTCACCAGGCAGCCGGAAAGCCTTATTGGCTTTGATGCATTGCGCATTGAAACGTTTAGCAGCAAGAAAGCGCTCTCTGAAGCACTTTTACGCCGGGCTAAACAGCGCGAGCAGCGTTTCTTTTGCCATGGACAGTTTAATCCCTGGCTGTGGCTGGCGTTACTGAGTGGCAGGCTGCACCGGTCTCAGGTGTACTGGCACGTCTGGGGCGCCGATTTATATGAAGACTCGCGTAGCCTCAAATTCCGCCTGTTTTATTTTCTGCGTCGTATTGCGCAGGGGCGAATTGCACGTGTCTTCGCGACTGAAGGCGATCTGTATCATTATCAGCAACGCCATCCTTCGGTACCGCGCACCTTACTTTACTTTCCAACCCGCTTACCCACCGCGGCGATAACGCCCCGCCCGGATGACATCCTGACGGTGCTGCTGGGGAATTCAGGCGATGCCAGTAATCGTCATACAGAAGGGCTGGAGGCGATTCGGGCGCAGTTTGGCCAGAATGTGCGTATTGCGGTGCCGCTTGGCTATCCGCCCAATAACGATGAGTATATTGCCCGGATTCAGAATGCCGCTGACAGACTTTTTCCTCAGGGGCAGGTAACGTTACTGCGTGAAAATTTGGCCTTCGATGATTATCTGGCATTGTTGGCGCGCTGCCATTTAGGCTATTTTATGTTCGAGCGGCAGCAGGGCGTAGGCACGTTGTGTTTGTTGATTCAAGCCAATATCCCCTTCGTGCTGACGCGTAAAAATCCTTTCTGGCGTGATGTCACCGCGCAACAGCTTCCGGTCCTGTTCAGCGATGATGCGCTGACGCCTGCTATCGTTGCAGAAGCGCGCCGACAGCTCATGGGATGCGACAAGCAGCACGTTGCGTTTCTGGCGCCGGGTTATCTCGTGGGTTGGCAGGCGGCGTTGCGCCTTTGCGAAGGAGAGCCTTCATGAGTCTACTGGCGTTTAGTGGTCTGCTGTTAGTCTACGTGCTGTCACTCATGATCATCGTCACGCTGAATGTACGCGAGATGAAACAGGAACGATTTAACTTTCACCTGTTTTTTACCTTGCTGTTTCTGCTGACCTTTTATTTTGGGTTTCCGCTTACCAGCATTCTGGTGTTTCGTTTTGACACTCAGGTGGTGCCGGCCGATTTTTTACTGCAGGCGATGCTGTCTGCCACAGCGTTTTATGTCATTTACTTTGTCAGTTACAAGGTCCGTCTCAGGCCGATGGCGACATCACCTGCCCGGCCCTGGCTACAGATGAACCGTGTGGAGACGCATTTGACCTGTGGCCTGCTGGCGCTGGTCGCCATCGCGACCGTGACGGTTTTTTTCATCCATAACGGCTTTTTATTATTTCGCCTCACAGCCTACAACCAGATCTTTTCCAGTGAGGTTTCGGGTGTCGCTCTGAAGCGCTTTTTCTATTTCTTTATTCCGGCGATGTTGATCCCGTATTTTTTACATCCTACACGCCGTAACTGGCTGCTCTTTCTGATTGTCACCGTCAGTTTTGGCTTGCTGACCTATGCGCTGGTTGGCGGGACGCGTGCCAATATCATCATCGCTTTTGCGCTGTTTCTGTTTATCGGAATTACGCGTGGCTGGATAACCTTATGGATGCTGGCCGTCGCTGGCGTGATGGCCATTGCCGGTATGTTCTGGCTGGCGCTGCGACGCTATAACCTGGACGTAATGGGCGCAGAAGCGTTTTATACCTTTCTTTATCTGACCCGGGACACTTTTTCGCCCTGGGAAAATCTGGCGTTGCTGCTCGAAAATTACCATAAAATCGATTTTCAGGGTTTAGCGCCCATGTGGCGTGATTTCTATGTATTTATCCCGTCATGGCTGTGGCCCGACCGTCCTCTGACCGTCCTGAACAGTGCCAACTATTTCACATGGGAGGTGCTTAATAACCATTCAGGTCTGGCGATCTCTCCTACCTTGATCGGTTCACTGCTGGTGATGGGCGGTATTGGGGCGATAGTGCCAGGTGCTGTGGCTGTGGGCTTAATCATTAAAGGCTTTGATAGCTTGTATAAGCGCGGACGCAGTGAGTCAAATCGCTATACGGGGGCCATTCTACAAAGTTTTTGTTTTGGTGCGGTATTCAACATGATTGTACTGGCGCGTGAAGGGCTGGATGCATTTGGCTCCCGCGTGGTGTTTTTTTGCCTTATTTTTGCGGCCTGCCTGGCGGTAGCGAAACTGCTTTACGGATTACTGAATCATGTCGGTCTGATTCGCAGCCGTAGAGAACGTCCGCTGCATAGCCCATCCTGACGCTGATGCACCTCTGGTATGAAAGGGAAAAACAATAAAGATATGAGTACGCACACCGGTACACCACGCTACGAGATTCGCGGTATCACCCTGTACGGTTTCGACAGCATGACAGCGTTTGTCGATTTTTTGATGCCCCCATCCGGTATCCGTACAGGTACGTTGGTGGCCATTAATGCGGAAAAGGTTCTGAGTGCTGAACGGGATGCGGCGTTGAGCGCCCAAATCCAGCAGGCCGAATTCAATTATCCTGATGGCATCAGTATTGTACGGTCGATTCGAAAGAAATATCCCCAGGCCTCCGTGCAGCGCATCGCGGGTGCCGATCTGTGGGAAGCCTTAATGCAACGCGCTGGCCGCGAGGGGACCCCGGTGTTTTTGATTGGTGGCCGTGAGGCGGTATTGGATGAAACGTGCGCGAAGCTGCGTCGTCAGTGGAACGTCAACATCGTCGGTGCCCAGAACGGTTACTTTGTCCCGTCTGAACGTGAGGCGCTGTGTGCCCGCATTGCAGCGAGCGGCGCAAAGCTGGTGACGGTAGCGATGGGCTCACCACGCCAGGAGCTTTTCATGGCGGATTGCCAGAGGCAGTGGCCAGAGGCGCTGTATATGGGCGTAGGCGGCACCTACGATGTCTTTACGGGACACGTAAAGCGTGCGCCTGTCTTCTGGCAAAAACTGGGGCTGGAGTGGCTCTATCGCTTGCTCGTGCAGCCCAGTCGCTTGCGCAGGCAGTTAAAGCTGGTGAAATACCTGCGTTATCACTGGCGTGGCGATCTGTGATATCGCTGATTAATGCCAGAATTTCGCGTCCGCACAGGCGTAAATGCGTTATTTGTCGACGAAATGCACAAAGCGTAATCAAACGCGCTATTTTCTTTAAAAAGCACTAGACAGGATGGGCGCTTATCTCTAGTATGCACATCCGCAACGGCGCTACGCGCCCGTAGCTCAGCTGGATAGAGCGCTGCCCTCCGGAGGCAGAGGTCTCAGGTTCGAATCCTGTCGGGCGCGCCATTTAGTTTGTGCGTATGAGCTTCGGTGGTATCAGTACCGCGTTAGGTAGAAAGATTTAAATGCTGTAGGTTTGACTTACAACATTCAGTACAGTGGTGGCTATAGCTCAGTTGGTAGAGCCCTGGATTGTGATTCCAGTTGTCGTGGGTTCGAGTCCCATTAGCCACCCCAGATTTTGCTGGGATACGCGAAGGTGGCGGAATTGGTAGACGCGCTAGCTTCAGGTGTTAGTGTCTTAACGGACGTGAGGGTTCAAGTCCCTCTCTTCGCACCAGGCAAAACAAATTAAAAAAATCGGCGAGTAGCGCAGCTTGGTAGCGCAACTGGTTTGGGACCAGTGGGTCGGAGGTTCGAATCCTCTCTCGCCGACCATTTTTAGAAACCTGTCTGAGAAGACAGGTTTTTTTTCGTCCGTACAAAAGAGGGTGAAGACCACCGAAAGCGGTTTGTGCCGGGCGAAGCGAGGCAACGTTGCAAACGCAAAAATCTGCACAGGAAGCATAGTCTTCTCTCACCAGAACGATCTGCACAAACAGGTTTATCGTCTTGCCGAAAGGGCGATGTTCATCTGTGAGAGCGGTTTCTGGTCAGATGTGGTGAGAAAGAAATTTGGTTTGCGTTTCCGCCGTAAGCGGCGCTATTGCTCGTCTGTCCAGCCTGATTTGCTTACGGTAGTTCTGCGGAAACAGGGATTAAGCGGTTGTCGCAGAATTGAGACGTATAACTCCTTGTTTTAAATGAAGTTGACGCGCCTTTACTTTACGTGTCGCTTATTTGCGACGTAAAGCGAGTGCTGTGTCGCATTATCCCGACAATTCCCAGGCTGCGCGCAAAGAGTGATAAAATTATTTATTGCTAATTCTTTGTTTTAATTTAATAAAAAAATAAAAAGCGCAACTGGCATGGATTATGCAATAATTAACGCGTAGATGCTCATTCCACCTCTTATGTTTGCTTCGGCTACATAAACCTGGGAATGACGCAGAGCCAATTTTGGGTACCTGTTGTCTGCCTGCCTGTATCGCGAAAGCCTTACAGGATTAACAGACACCACGTTGAGTCGGGTACCTCTCGGTTGTCAAACCGACCTGATTTTACACCTGCTTTCGGCAGGTGTTTTTTTTTGTCTCAACCTGTGGGCGTAAAAAAACCGGGCGAACCCGGTTTTAACAGATCAGGCATCGGGATTGTTCTTTAGCGTCAGTAACAGACCTTCACGACGCATTTTTGCGGCGTCTTCCGGACGGCGCAGACGATCATACACATCCGCCAGCCAGGCGTAGTCAAAAGCGTCGGGGCGCTGTGCCAGCGCCTGTTGCAGGGCTTCCGCTGCCTGCTGCCATTCACCATGGCGCATCAGCAACTGACCCAGGGTGCTGTGCAGTAAAGGCGTGGCACCATGCTGCTTAATTTGCTGACGTAACGCTTTTTCCAGCGCTTCCGGGTTACCGCTTTTAAGGCGCGGCATCAACAGGACAAGACGATCGTCGTAATGACGTTTCAGCCCATCCAGCAGAATCTCCTGAGCGGTATCGTGATCGTCACACTCAATCAAATGGTCAATCATCGCCACCTGCAACGAGGTCTCATGGCGTGTTTTACGGCTCAGATTTCCCCACCAGCGTTTTAATCCCTCACTGCCCTGATCGGCCATCGCCTGATTCATCAGACCCAGCCAGGCCTGTTGTTGCAGTGCAGCGCGGTGCTCCTCACTGCCAATCTGCGTTTTTTCCATGGACGGGAGGATATCGAGCAGGGCGCTCCAGGCACTGGTACGAATATAAGCCTGCTCGGCCAGGCGCAGGACCTCCGGATGACGCGGAGCCACTTCGAGTAAACGATCAATACTGTGGCGGGCAGCGTGATCTTCATGTCGCGCCAGCTGGATGCGGGTTCGGGTAATCTCGACCGGGATAACATCATTACCAGCCAGTTCAGCCGCCCGTTCAAGATGCTGATTAGCCCGCATTTCGTCGCCTCGTTGCTGAGCCGCTTCTGCCGCGAGCAAATAGTTTGCGACAGGAACATCAGCATGGTCGGCGTCTTTGGACAGCAGCTTTTCTACCTGCCTGAAATCACCTTCTGCCAGTTTAAGCAGGGCGTTTTGTGTCTGGCGCTGTGCACGACGGCGCTTGCGCCCGGTAAACCAGCCACGGGTGCGGGCACCCGTCCGAAACAGGCGACGCAGCAGCCACTCCACCGCCAGAATCACTAACAAACTGATAATCAGGATAATGGCAAGGCCGGTCACACTGGTTTCCACATTCCAGTTGTCGGTCTGGATCAGCACATAGCCCTGATGGCCGGCAATCATCGGCCCCAGCACAATCCCTGCAATCAACAGGACAAAGAGGATAAATACCTTAAGCATGATCAGCCTCCCTGCTGGTTTGCGGCGGCAGAGGGTTGTGCCATCAGGTTACGCACGCGCGTTTGCATCAGTTGTTCAAGCAACGGCTGGCTTTCCAGGCTGTCTGGCAGATCCATATTGATATCTTGCTGGCTAAGTTCATCCAACTGGGCCAGAAACGCTTTTGTCGAGGCATCGTTCGTATCATACCAGGCACGCACCCATGTTGAGACGGTTTCCAGCGACTGCTTGTAGATCTCCTCCTGATGACGCGGCACGGCCTGGGCCGCGATCAGCAGACGAGAACGAATGTTTTCGCGAAGGTAAACGTCCTGATTCGGGGCCAGTAAGGGCTGGGCAGTGTTGTCCCGGCGACGGATGGTAATAAAGTCATCCATAAAATTGTGCCAGCTCTTCACCAGGTTCTGACGCCATTCGCGAATAGAGCCAGAAAGTTCACCGTTGTCGCTGTCCATCGGCGCGTCATCGCTGTCGTTATCGGCCAGACGTAAATTATCCACGTTGTTTGATAGCTGATTAAGCTTCAGGATAATGCCGTCGTAATCCACCTGGGAGATAGCCGAAAGCGTACTGATATCCTGCGTCAACGCGCGACGCACATTCATGACGCTGGGATCGTTCATATCTGCCAGGCTGGCATCAGCGCTTTTCAGCAACGCTGCGGCCGTGGTGACATCCTGATCGCTCCACAACTTACGACCCGCCAGTTTCACCAGATAATCTGCCTGAGCCACCAGCCAGCTGCGCACGTCGTTTCCTGAAATGGAGGCTAACTTTTCGCGCAACGCCTGCAGCGCTTTCTCAGAAGCCGCCTGCTGTGCCTGAGCGGTCTCTAACGCTTTTTCTGTGGTGCTCAGCTGCTGAGAAAGCTGCTGTTTATCGCTGTTTGCCTGCTGCTGTAGCTTGGCAAGCTGTTCGCTCAGACTCTGATTGGTTTGTGCCTGCAATTCGGCCTGGTGTTTATCGTTCAGGTATAAACCTGCGCCAATCGCCAGAGCGATGACGATCGCGACCGCTCCCAGGACCATGCCGCCGTTCTTTTGCTTGCGGGGTGGTTGTTCCTGAAGAGAAGCATCGCGATCAACCGCTGGTGTAGTTTCTTCAACCACGGCGGAGGTGTCTTTTTGTTCCGTCATATCTGGCACATCCCATTGTTAAGTTCAACATAACGCGCGCAGTAGCGCATCGTTATCGGCACCTTCGGCTACGTGAATATCCTGCCAACCAAGATTGGCGGCCACAGAAGCCAAACGTTCGCTGACGACAATCAGTCGGCAGCGGAGCAGCCATTCCTCGCGATCAACCTCGGGGAACAGCGAATACAGCTGATGCAACATTTCGCCGCTGGTGACGACCAGCGTAGAAACATGACGATCGCGCCAGCGGCGGCCTTCGATTGCACCGTCATAATGTTTTTGGCAGCGCTGATAACACTCGGCATAGAAGACCTGCGCGCCCCGTGCCGTCAACGTTTCTGACAGCAGTTCGCGGCCCTGATTGCCACGCAGGATAAGCGCGCGTTTACCTGACACCTGCTGCAACGTGGCCAGCTTGATCAGCGCCTCGCTGGTTTCCTGTGCATGAGGCCAGGTCACCTGTAAGCCACTCACTGTATGAAACGCTAACGCGGTACTGCGACCAATTGCATAATAGTCCAGGTCTGCGGGCCATGCTTTGACAGCATGCTGTGTATAGTGGATAACCTGCTGCGAGAGCAGAAAGACCATATCGCCCCGGTGCAGCGTGGTTAGCGAAGCCGGTAATGAGGGCAGGTCAGCTCCCGGCGCGAATTCGATCAGGGGCAGGCTCCACGCCTGTTTACCCTGGGCGTGCAGTCGGGAGACCAGCTCTGCCGCTGCGGGTTCCGGGCGCGTGACCAGAATCGTCATACGGGGGGTTGTCCCTGATAAACGTCGTGCAGAATTTCACGCGCACCGTTGTTAAGCAGTTCTTCGGCCAGCGAGATCCCCATCTGCTCGGCCTGAGACCGTGGCCCGCGGCGCTCGCCGCTTACAACGGTACTGCCGTCCGGCGCGCCAACCAGACCCCGGAGCCAGAGCTCATCACCATTCAGCACCGCAAAACTGCCGATAGGTACCTGGCAGCCGCCTTCCAGACGGGTATTCATGGCGCGCTCAGCTTTGACACAGACAGCCGTATCATCATGATTCAGTGCCTGTAGTAACCCAATTAAGGTGCTGTCATCCAGGCGGCATTCAATGCCCACCGCACCCTGGCCGACGGCTGGCAGTGAAATTTCAGCTGGCAGGAGCTGGCGAATTCGCGCTTCCAGCCCCAGGCGGTTAAGGCCGGCGGCGGCAAGGATAATGGCGTCATAGTCGCCAGCATCAAGCTTACTTAACCGCGTGCCGACATTGCCGCGCAGCGAGCGAATGACCAGGTCGGGACGGCGTGCACTGATCTGACACTGACGGCGCAGGCTGGACGTACCAATCACCGCGCCATGAGGAAGATCGTCAATCGACGCGTAATGATTTGAGACAAAGGCGTCGCGTGGGTCATCACGCTGGCAAATGGTGACCAGGCCCAGTCCTGCCGGGAACGCTACGGGCACATCTTTCATCGAATGCACGGCCAAATCGGCACGGTTCTCCAGCATCGCCTGCTCAAGTTCTTTGACAAACAGCCCCTTACCGCCCACCTTAGCCAGCGGCGTATCCAGGATGATGTCGCCTTTGGTCACCATGGGCACCAGTTCAACCTGCAAACCCGGATGGGCGCTCATCAAACGCTGCTGTACATATTGTGCTTGCCACATGGCAAGAGGGCTTTGTCGTGTAGCAATTCTGAAAATTTTGTTTAACATGCCGTTAACCATTTAGATCGTTCATCGAATATCCTATCATCGTTGAGGGAAGGCTGTCAGTTTCAACGGATTGAAAAGAACCGCCCGCAGATTAAACCTGAGATATCAGGCAGTAATCGCAGGCCGCTCGTTGGGTGTGCGAAAAGTAGACGAAACCGTGCTAAAATAGCGGTAGCGTAACTTTCTTTACGGTCAATCCGGCGAGTGATAGATTGATCACGTTTCCAGCAATAATCTGCACGACATCTTTATAATAAGTGGCAGAGAGCGGAAGCAGGGTGCTTAACTCCAGGACAACCAGGCGAAACGTCTTGTACCTCTATATTGAGACACTGAAACAGAGACTGGATGCAATTAACCAGCTGCGCGTAGATCGCGCGCTGGCTGCAATGGGACCCGCTTTTCAGCGAGTCTACAGTCTGCTGCCGATCTTATTACATTATCAACATCCGCTGATGCCGGGTTACCTCAAAGGTAACGTTCCACATGGCATCAACGTCTTCACGCCTGATGAAAATCAACTGCAGCTACTGGCCGAGTTAACAGGCGAGCAAGAACTTACCCTGGTTGACGCGCCAAAAGGCGAACTGCCCATTACCGGTATTTACTCGATGGGCAGTACCTCCTCTGTTGGACAAAACAGCGTGTCCGATCTGGATATCTGGGTGTGCCATCAATCCTGGCTGGATAATGAAGAGCGCCTCAATCTGCAGCGCAAATGTGCGCTGTTGCAAAAATGGTGCGCCTCCATGGGCATCGAAGTCAGCTTCTTCCTGATCGATGAAAACCGCTTCCGTCATAACGAAAGCGGGAATCTTGGCGGTGAGGACTGCGGTTCCACTCAGCATATACTGCTGCTGGACGAGTTCTACCGCACAGCCGTGCGCATGGCAGGTAAACGTATCCTGTGGAATATGGTGCCGGGCGAAGAAGAGCATCACTATGATGACTATGTGATGTCGCTCTACGCGAAAGGCGTGCTCACGCCCAACGAGTGGCTTGATTTAGGCGGCCTCAGTACCCTGTCAGCGGAAGAGTATTTTGGTGCCAGCCTGTGGCAGTTGTATAAAAGTATCGACTCACCTTACAAAGCAGTCCTGAAAACGCTGCTGCTTGAAGCCTACAGCTGGGAATACCCGGACACTAAACTGCTGGCGATGGACATCAAACAGCGACTGCACGATGGCGAGATCGTCTGTTTCGGTCTGGATCCTTACTGCATGATGCTGGAGCGCGTTACGCATTATCTCACCAGTATCGACGATCAGCCGCGGCTCGATTTAGTACGCCGCTGCTTCTATCTGAAAGTATGCGAAAAACTCAGTACGGATGACCATCAGCAACGTAGCGGCTGGCGTCGTGAAATTCTGTCGCAGCTGGTGAAATCCTGGGGTTGGGACGACGAAAAGCTCGCTATTCTGGACAACCGTGCCGAATGGAAAATCGAACGCGTCCGCGAAGCGCATAATGAGTTGCTCGATGCCATGATGCAAAGCTATCGCAATCTTATCCGCTTTGCCCGCCGCAACAATTTAAGCGTCAGTGCCAGCCCGCAGGATATCGGCGTGCTGACCCGTAAATTGTACGCTGCCTTTGAGGCTTTGCCGGGCAAGGTGACGCTGGTTAATCCGCAGATTTCCCCCGACCTGTCCGAATCCAACCTGACCTTTATTCATGTGCCGGCGGGCCGAGCCAATCGTCCAGGCTGGTATCTGTATAATCAGGCGCCGGATATGAGCTCGATCATCAGTCACCAGCCGCTGGAATATAACCGCTATCTCAATAAGCTGGTGGCCTGGGCATGGTTCAATGGTCTGCTGACCAGCAAAACCCGTCTGCATATCAAAGGCAACGAGTTGTGTGATCTGGCGCGCCTGCAGGAGCTGGTTGATGATGTCTCCAGCCATTTCCCGCTGCGCCTGCCTGCACCCACGCCCAAAGCGCTCTACAGCCCCTGCGAAATTCGTCACCTGGCGATCATCGTTAACCTTGAGCACGATCCGACCTCGGCGTTCCGTAACCAGGTAGTGCATTTTGATTTCCGTAAGCTCGATGTCTTCAGCTTTGGCCAGCAGCAGCAATGTTTAATTGGCAGCATTGACCTGCTGTACCGTAACTCATGGAATGAAGTGCGTACGCTGCACTTTAGTGGCGAACAGGCGATGATAGAAGGGCTGAAGACCATCCTGGGTAAAATGCATCAGGATGCCTCACCGCCAGATACGGTGGAGGTGTTCTGCTATAGCCAGCATTTGCGCGGCTTGATTCGTACCCGTGTGCAGCAACTGGTGTCTGAATGTATTGAACTGCGCCTTTCCAGTACGCGTCAGGAGCCGGGCCGGTTCAAGGCATTACGCATGGCCGGCCAGACCTGGGGACTGTTCTTTGAACGCATGGGGGTTTCGGTGCAGAAACTGGAAAACGCCGTTGAGTTCTATGGCGCCATATCCAATAACAAGCTGCACGGTTTGTCGATCAAGGTTGAGTCCAATCAGACGCCTTTGCCGCCGGTGGTCAATGGCTACGCCAGCGAAGGGATCATTCAGTTCTTCTTTGAAGACACCACTGACGATCGCGGTTTCAATATCTATATCCTGGATGAAAGTAACCGCGTTGAGGTCTATCACCACTGTGAAGGCAGCAAAGAAGAGCTGGTGCGGGATGTCAGCCGTTTTTACTCGTCGTCACACGATCGTTTTACCTACGGCTCTAGCTTTATCAATTTCAACCTGCCGCAGTTTTACCAAATCGTGAATGTGGGTGACCGTTATCAGGTGATTCCCTTCAGGAATCAGACATTAACGGCGCTGTGCGCCTCACAGCCCGATAACGACAACAACGACTATCAACCACGCTATCAGATGCACTGAGTTCTGCCGGAGGCTTGTGGCGCTCTGCCAGGGCCTGCCACAAGGCTTGCGTGAATTGCTGGGATTTCCTGTTGCTTTTCCAACTTCAACTGCGATGATAAGCATCCAGGACACAGGACATGAAGAGCATAAAGAATGAAGAAAGCGATAAGCCTGTTAGCAATGACACTGGCATTAACAAGCCTTGCAGGCTGTGGATTGAAAGGACCGCTCTACTTCCCACCGCAGGAAACGCCAAAACAAGCCGCGCCCACGTCAGCGCCCACGCAAAAGCAGAAAGCCGAGGCCTCTAAAGCGGATGTGGGCGGTCTGGTGACCGGTGATTCAAGCTCACAAATGAAATAATTCTTATGGCGTATCCGGCGGAGCAAAAAATGCAGTTCTCCAAAATGCACGGTCTCGGCAACGATTTCATGGTTGTGGATGCTGTGACGCAAAACGTCTTTTTCTCGCCGGAACTGATCCGCCGGCTGGCCGATCGCCATTTAGGGGTGGGTTTTGATCAGCTACTGATCGTCGAACCGCCTTATGATCCCGATCTTGACTTCCACTACCGTATTTTCAATGCGGACGGAAGCGAGGTGGCGCAATGCGGTAACGGGGCGCGCTGTTTTGCCCGCTTTGTCCAGCTGAAAGGCCTGACCAATAAAAGCGACATTCGCGTCAGCACCCAGGCGGGCAGAATGGTGCTCAGCGTTACGCCCGACGATCTGGTCCGCGTGAATATGGGGGAGCCCAATTTTGAGCCCCAGCAGGTGCCTTTCCGCGCTAACAAGGCTGAAAACCTGTACCTGCTTCGCGTGGCGGAGCAGACGGTCATGTTTGGTGCCGTCTCCATGGGAAATCCCCATTGCGTGATTCAGGTCGAAAGCACCAAAACCGCACAGGTCGAGCTGCTGGGACCGATACTGGAAAGCCACGAGCGTTTTCCTGAGCGCGTCAACGTTGGCTTTATGGAAATCATCAACCCTGAACATATCCGGCTGCGTGTTTACGAACGTGGTGCGGGCGAAACGCAGGCGTGCGGCAGCGGTGCCTGTGCGGCGGTGGCCTGTGGCATTCAGCAGGGGATTCTGAGCCAGAAAGTGCGCGTTGATTTGCCAGGCGGTACGTTACACATCGCCTGGAAAGGTGCCGGACAGCCGCTGTTTATGACCGGCCCGGCCACACATGTCTACGATGGGTTTATTCACTTATGAAAAATGTCGAAGAGCAGGTGGAAAACACACCTCTGCTGGACGATGAGGCCGTCAGTGATTATCTGCGACAGCATCCTGATTTCTTTATGCGTAATGCGCGCCAGGTCGAACAGATGGCCGTACCGCATCCGGTTCGCGGCAGCGTTTCGCTGGTGGAATGGCACATGGCGCGCCAGCGCAACCATATTCAACGGCTGGAAGAAGAAATCACCTTGCTGATGGAGCAGGCCACGGCGAACCAGCAGCTTTTTGCCCGCCTGCTTGCACTGCAAAGCCATCTTGCCGCCGCGAGTTCACTGCAGGATATGCTGAACCGCTTGCATCGCTGGGCGCGTGAGCTGGGCCTGGCCGGGGCCAATATCCGCCTGTTTAACGATAAGTGGCGGCTGGGTGCGCCCTCTGATTTTGTGCAGCTTGGCCTGGCGCGCCAGGCCTTTGAACCGCTGCGCATTCAGCGCTTCGGTAATGAACAGCACTATCTCGGCAGTATTAATGGCCCCGAACTGCTGCTACTGCTGCCCCAGGCGAAAGCCATCGGCTCGGTGGCCATGTCACTGATGGGCGAACAGGGTGAACTCGGCATCATCATGTTCAGCAGTCGCGACAGCCTGCATTATCAGTCGGGCATGGGAACCTTACTGCTACAGCATCTTTCGCAGATGATGCCGGAATTACTGGAACGTTGGGTGGAGCGCGCATGAGCAGCGTGCTGCAGGAGGCCGTTGACGGATTTCTGCGCTACCTGAAGGTTGAGCGCCAGCTCAGCCCGTTAACGCTGAGCAGCTATGCGCGCCAGCTAGAGGCGTTGGTGAGCATCGCCGATGAAATGAAGGTCGGCGCATGGTCGCAACTCGATCCCGCCATGGTACGCAGTATGGCTGCCCGCAGCCGTCGGGCAGGCCTGGCCGCCAGCAGTCTGGCGCTACGGCTTTCGGCGCTACGCAGTTTTCTTGACTGGCAGGTGAGCCAGGACATGCTGCCCGCCAACCCGGCGAAAGGCATTGCCACACCGCGTAATGGCCGCCATCTGCCCAAAAATATCGACGTCGATGAAGTTAATCAACTGCTGGAAATCGATCTTAACGATCCGCTGGCAATACGCGATCGTACCATGCTGGAAGTGATGTACGGCGGAGGGCTTCGCCTGTCCGAACTGGTCAATATGGACTGCCGACATGTTGATCTTGAGGCGGGAGAAGTCTGGGTATCAGGAAAAGGCAATAAAGAGCGGCGCGTACCGATTGGACGCACGGCGGTCAACTGGATACAGCAATGGCTGCCGCACCGTCTCGCCTTTAACGCCGACGACGATGCGCTGTTTCTCTCCAGCCGGGGCAAGCGCATCTCTGCCCGTAATGTTCAAAAACGTTTTGCCGAATGGGGCATTAAACAGGGCGTGAACAGCCATATTCATCCGCACAAGCTGCGTCACTCCTTTGCAACCCATCTGCTGGAATCCAGTGGCGATCTGCGCGCGGTGCAGGAACTCCTTGGTCATGCCAACCTGTCGACGACGCAAATTTATACCCACCTTGATTTCCAGCACCTGGCTTCGGTGTATGATGCTGCGCATCCCCGCGCCAAACGAGGAAAGAGTGAATGAAGTTCTATCGCCCGCTGCGTGCCATCAAAGCGATCACCTTTGATTTAGACGACACGCTGTATGACAACTATCCGGTCATACGTAAAACCACAGAAGCATCGCATGCCGCTCTGCAGGCTTTTCATCCTGCACTGCGTGACGTGACGCCGGATGATGTGGCGACGCTGCGCAATCAACTGCGACTTCGTGAACCTGACATTTATCACGATGTGACAGAATGGCGCCGTCGTACGATAGAGCTGCTTATGACTGACGCGGGCTTAACGGCAGCAGACGCGACAGCGGGCGCCGCCCAGATCATGGAGGTGTTCCATCACTGGCGCAGCCAGGTGGCGATGCCGGCGGAAACCCATGACACGTTGAAAGCGCTGGCGAAAAAAGTCCCGCTGGTAGCTATTACGAATGGTAACGCGCAGCCTGAAAAGCTCGGCCTGTCAGCCTACTTCCAGTTTTCACTGCGTGCTGGCCCAGACGGGCGCGCGAAGCCGTGGCAGGATATGTATCACCTTGCCGCGCAACGCCTGAATATCGCCCCGGGCAGTATTCTTCACGTCGGTGACGATCTCACTACGGATGTGGCAGGCGCGTTACGTTATGGCATGCAAGCCTGCTGGATTAACCTGCGTGAGGGGAATCTGATGCACATTGACGATGCCCGTCTTCTGCCCCACGTTGAAATTTCACAGTTGGCATCACTGACCTCGCTGCTATAATGGCTGTGAATTTATCCAGTCTTATGCTTCGCATTCTCTGACTTATTGGTGCTTATGGACGTTTCTGAACTGCTCGACGGGTTGAATGACAAACAGCGTGCTGCCGTTGCGGCACCGCGCAGCAACCTGCTGGTGCTGGCGGGCGCGGGCAGTGGAAAAACACGCGTTCTGGTGCACCGCATCGCCTGGCTGCTGTCCGTTGAAAACTGTTCACCTTATTCCATTATGGCGGTGACCTTTACCAACAAGGCGGCGGCAGAAATGCGTCACCGTATTGAGCACCTGATCGGCACCAGTCAGGGCGGTATGTGGATTGGCACGTTTCACGGCCTTGCGCACCGTCTGCTCCGTGCGCATCATCTCGACGCGGGGCTGCCGCAGGACTTCCAAATCCTCGACAGTGAAGATCAACTGCGCCTGCTCAAACGCCTGATTAAGGCGATGAATCTGGATGAGAAGCAGTGGCCTGCGCGTCAGGGCATGTGGTACATCAACGGCAAGAAAGATGAAGGTTTACGGCCGAAGCACATTGAAAGCTATGGCAACCCGGTAGAACAGACCTGGCTGCGCATTTATCAGGCCTATCAGGAAGCCTGCGATCGTGCCGGGCTGGTCGATTTTGCCGAGTTGCTGCTGCGGGCCCATGAACTGTGGTTAAACAAGCCCCCTATCCTGAATCACTACCGTGAGCGTTTCAGCAATATTTTGGTGGATGAATTTCAGGATACGAACAACATTCAGTATGCCTGGATTCGTATGCTGGCGGGCGACAGCAGCAAAGTCATTATCGTCGGTGATGACGATCAGTCCATCTATGGCTGGCGCGGGGCGCAGGTTGAAAATATTCAGCGCTTCCTGACGGATTTTCCCGGTGCCGATACCATTCGTCTTGAGCAGAATTACCGCTCCACCAACACGATTCTGAAAGCCGCTAACGCCCTGATTGCCAATAATAATGGCCGACTCGGCAAAGAGCTGTGGACCGATGGCAGCGATGGCGAGCCGGTCTCGGTTTACTGCGCCTTCAACGAGCTGGATGAGTCGCGCTTTGTCGTCAATCGCATTAAAGCCTGGATGGAAAATGGCAATGCGCTGGCCGATTGCGCGATTCTTTACCGCAGTAACGCCCAGTCGCGCGTGCTGGAAGAAGCCCTGCTGCAGGCCAGTATGCCCTACCGGATTTACGGCGGCATGCGCTTCTTCGAGCGCCAGGAAATTAAAGATGCGCTGGCCTATCTGCGTCTGATAGCCAACCGCAACGACGATGCGGCTTTCGAGCGCGTGGTCAATACGCCCACACGTGGCGTGGGCGATCGTACGCTGGATGTGGTGCGTCAGACGGCCCGCGAACAGCAGATCACCTTATGGCAGGCAACGCGTGAACTCCTTCAGTCACGCGCGCTCGCCGGCCGTGCCGCCTCTGCCCTGCAACGTTTCTGTGAGCTGGTGGATTCACTGGCAAGCGAAACCGCCGAAATGCCACTGCACGTGCAGACCGATCGGGTCATCAAGGATTCCGGTCTGTGGCTGATGTACGAGCAGGAAAAGGGTGAAAAGGGCCAGGCGCGTATCGAAAACCTTGAGGAGCTGGTGACAGCCACGCGCCAGTTTAGTTATCAGGATGAAGATGAAGACCTGATGCCGCTTCAGGCCTTCCTGTCGCATGCCGCGCTGGAAGCCGGCGAAGGGCAGGCGGACAAATGGCAGGATGCGGTACAACTGATGACGCTGCACTCTGCGAAAGGGCTGGAGTTCAGTCAGGTATTTATCGTCGGCATGGAAGAAGGCATGTTCCCCAGCCAGATGGCGCTGGACGAAGGTGGACGGCTGGAAGAAGAGCGCCGCCTGGCTTACGTTGGCGTCACACGTGCCATGATGAAACTGACGCTGACGTACGCGGAAACCCGCCGTCTGTACGGAAAAGAAGTTTACCATCGCCCCTCGCGATTCATTGGTGAGCTGCCCGAAGACTGTATTGAAGAAGTCCGGTTACGCGCCAGCGTTACGCGGCCGGTCAGCCATCAGCGCATGGGCACACCGATCAGCAAAAGCGACACAGGGTTCTCTCTGGGACAGCGCGTTCGTCACGCGAAGTTTGGTGAAGGCACCATCGTGAATCTGGAAGGTAGCGGGGAACACAGCCGCCTTCAGGTGGCATTTCAGGGGCAGGGGATCAAGTGGCTGGTAGCTGCCTACGCCAAACTGGAAACCGTCTAGCCGCTGGTTGACGACTTTTTCGTCTCAGCGTAACATGCGCGCACTATTATCATGAGAGGACAATGCCTTGGACACGCCCAGTCGATGCTGGCTCATTAACCTGGTTTTCAGGAATAACATCTAAGGCTATCTCATTACGCTGGTAGCCTTAGCGGTTATCAGCGACCTCCCTTTTTGATCCGTCGCACGAGTCAGCACTGATTTATCGTTTCTCCGTGTTCAGGTTCGCGGTTATCTGTTCCGACCGCCTTACAGCGTTGTCCCATAAAGTCTGCAATGGGGAGTCTTGCTATGCTGAGCGCATTTAAACTTGATAACAGTCGCCTGACGCGTCTGGAACTGGAAGAAGAAAGCGATAAACTGACCACGTCAGTGTGGGTTGACCTGGTCGAGCCTGAGGAAGGCGAGCGCGACCGTGTTCAGTCCGAGCTGGGGCAGAGCCTGGCCACGCGCCCTGAGCTGGAAGATATCGAAGCCTCAGCGCGTTTCTTCGAAGATGAAGATGGCCTGCACATCCACTCCTTTTTCTTTTTTGAAGATGCCGAAGATCATGCCGGCAACTCGACGGTCGCCTTTACGATTCGCGAAGGACGCTTATATACACTGCGCGAGCGGGAGCTTCCTGCCTTTCGTCTTTACCGCATGCGAGCCCGCAACCAGACGCTGATTGACGGTAACGCTTACGAGCTGCTACTCGACCTGTTTGAGACCAAAATTGAACAGCTGGCGGATGAGATTGAAAACATCTATAGCGCGCTGGAAAAGCTTAGCCGCGTGATTATGGAAGGTCAGCAGGGCGAGGAGTACGATCAGGCGCTGTCGCGGTTAGCTGAGCTGGAAGATATCGGCTGGAAAGTGCGCCTGTGTCTGATGGATACGCAGCGAGCGCTTAACTTCCTGGTACGAAAAGCCCGTTTGCCAGGCAATCAACTGGAGCAGGCGCGCGAAATCCTGCGGGATATCGAATCGCTGCTGCCTCACAATGAGTCCCTGTTCCAGAAGGTCAACTTCCTGATGCAGGCGGCGATGGGCTTTATTAATATCGAGCAGAACCGCATCATCAAGATCTTCTCGGTGGTTTCCGTGGTTTTCCTGCCGCCAACGCTGGTGGCCTCCAGCTACGGCATGAACTTTGAGTTTATGCCTGAACTGAAATGGAGCTTTGGCTATCCCGGTGCGATTTGTCTGATGATGCTTGCCGGTCTGGCGCCTTATCTTTATTTCAAACGCAAGAACTGGCTGTAATCGTCTGTCAGGGCCGGTCCAACCGGCCCATTTCGCTGGCCTGCTGGCACAATTCTGCGTAATCTACCCGCTCCATTTTCACAAAAAATTAACTTTTATGGCCTCTCTTTCATTGCGCGTGCAGTGGTTACTGTTGTTGGTCGCATCGGTATTACTTGGCGCACTCTTCCAGTATTTTCATGTTCCGGCCGCCCTGTTACTGGGCCCGATGATTGTGGGCGTGATGATGGGGTTATCCGGTGCCACATTGCGCATCCACAAGCGGCTGTTCCTGCTGTCGCAGGCGGTACTGGGCTGTATGATTGCACAGAGCCTGTCACCGTCCATTTTAACGCCGCTGTTACAGGACTGGCCCGTCGTGGTAGCGGTACTGCTGCTGACTCTGGCGGCCAGCGGTGTGTCGGGCTTTTTGCTGGTTCGGTTTAGTCAGCTTCCCGGCCCGACCGGCGCGTGGGGATCGTCACCTGGTGGTGCTTCTGCCATGGTGGCGATGGCGGGAGAATTCGGCGCGGATGTGCGTCTGGTCGCCTTTATGCAGTATCTGCGCGTTCTGTTTGTGGCGGGCGCGGCAGCAATGGTGGCTCGCATCGGCCTGGGCGATGGCGCTCATGCGGGATCACTGGTGTGGTTTCCTGCACTGAACAGCGGTTTTCTGCTGACGATTTGCCTGGTGATCGGCAGCGCCTGGCTGGGCCCCTGGTTACGCATTCCGTCCGGCGCGTTGCTGGTGCCTGCGCTGATTGGCGCTACGCTGCACGCTACCGGAACAGCCGTGCTTCAGATGCCTGAATGGCTGCTTGCCCTGGCGTACGCGCTGATCGGCTGGAGCGTGGGGCTGCGCTTCACCCGACCCATTTTCAAACTGGCGCTGAGTACCCTGCCGCAAATGCTGCTGTCCATTTTCGGCCTGATGCTGCTGTGTGGCGGACTGGCGTGGATGTTGACGCGCGTACTCCATATTGACCTGATGACCGCCTATCTCGCCACCAGTCCAGGTGGCCTGGACACCGTGGCGATCATTGCGGCCGGAAGCGGAGTGGATATGGCGTTTGTGATGGCGATGCAAACCCTGCGGTTATTCACCATTCTCCTGACCGGCCCGGCAATGGCGCGTTTTCTTTCACGCTTTGCGCAGTCGGCCCCGCGCTGAAAACACGACGGCATCCAGAATGAAGACCAGCAATGCCAGCCAGATAAAGCCAAACGTCAGCATTTTATCCGGCGTGATGGTCTCGCCATAAAACAGCACCGCCAGTAAGAACATCAGCGTTGGGCCAAGATACTGAAAGAAGCCAACCGTCGACAGGCGCAGCCTGGCACAGGCTGCGGCAAAGAACATCAGCGGAATGGTGGTCACAATACCTGCGGCGATCAGCAACAGATTCAGGCTGGCGGGATTGGCGGTAAGATGGCTGGTACTGCTGTCTGCAAAACCAAATAAATACAGCGCGGCCAGCGGAAACAGCCACAGCGTTTCAATCAGCATACCGCTCTGGGCATCGACCTGAATTTTCTTCCTCATGAGGCCGTAAAACGCAAAGCTGAAGGCCAGGCCTAATGCAATCACCGGCACCGAACCAAACTGCCACAGCTGCAAAAGGACGCCAGCGGTAGCGAGCGCCACAGCCAGCCACTGCAGACGACGAAAACGTTCGCGCAGGAAAACCATACCAAACACAACGTTAATCAAAGGGTTAATAAAATAGCCCAGACTGGCTTCTAGCATATGCTGGTTATTCACCGCCCAGATAAACAGCAGCCAGTTACCGCCCACCGTGACGGCGGTCAGCGCCAGTAGCAAGACCTTTTTGGGTTGGCGCACGACGCTTCTGACCTGCCCCCAGCTGCGGCTAAGCGTAATCAACAGCAGCATAAACAAGGCTGACCAGATTACCCGGTGCGTCATGATTTCAGTCGCAGGGACGGCTTTAACTAATTTGAAGTAGGCAGGTGCAATGCCCCATATGAAATAAGCGCCAAGCGCAAAACCTATTCCCTGACGGGTTTGCTGGGTATCCATAAATCATCCTGAAAGTTCGTTCTGTACCAAAAGTCACTGAGAGAAAGCGGCGTGACAGAGGGCCGCAATGTTACCGCAGTCCCCGTCATGTCTGTAGCCCGATCTGGCAACAGGCAGGGTCAGGCTTTGTCCTGCTCACGGGCACGCTGGCGGGAAAGACAAATGGCCTGATGATTGTCATCCGCCCACGCAATCAGTTGCTGCATCGGTTTAAGAAAAGAACGACCTAACTCTGTCAGACTGTACTCAACCCGTGGCGGCACTTCCGGATAAAGAGTCCGCAGGATATAGCCGTCCACCTCCAGCCGTTTCAGCGTTCGTGACAGCACCTGACGAGCGACATCGCCAATATGGCGGTGCAGCTCATTGAAGCGCAGCGTGCGCTCGGCCAGCGCCTCAAGAATCAGCAAACTCCATTTATCGCCAATCCGGTCAAGTACATCCCGAATGGGGCAAGGCTGTTCATAACTGAATGTGTTAGGGGATGACACAGACATGGAAAGGGTTCCTGCACGTTGTAATAGTCACTTTCATGTGACTGAGTCAGCACAAAGTGACGTCTTGTTATCCATTTTGCGCGAATGTACCATCCGCAGCGACAACAGTCTATTTTTGTGACCTGGTGTGATATCAAAACCCGATGGCGCGTCCGGGCCATGCCCGGCACCCTGTATAAAGTGATCCTCTGGCGCGGAGCGGTTAGCGCTGTAACGAATGAGCAAGGAGAAAAATGATGGCAACCTTTCTGAAAACCCTGCTGCTGACGGCAGGTATCCTGACAGCGAGCGCTGGGTACGCCGTGCAACCGAAAGAAGGCCGCGATCTTAACGTGGAAGAGGCCAATCGTGCGCTGGTGATCAACTTTTATAATCAATTTTTCAATCAGCACAAGGTGACAGAAGCGGCCCGGGTCGTGGCGGACGATTACCGCCAGCACAATCCCGGGGTGCCGAATGGCAAGGCACCGCTGGTTAACTTTTTCAGCGATTTTTTCAGCAAAAACCCACAGTCAAAAGCGCGCATCGTTCGCAGTGCAACCGACGGTGATCTGGTATGGCTGCATGTTCACTCGACCAATGGTGAACACGATCGTGGTCAGGCTGTTACGGATATTTTCCGCGTGAAAAACGGCAAAATTGTCGAGCACTGGGATGTGATTCAGGCCGTACCGGCGACCTCAGCGAATACCAATACGATGTTCTGAGGCAGTCAGGATACTGTGTGGCAGGGCCTGAACGGTGCCACGCGTCGATTCGCTTAACCGGTCAGGTAGGTCGCGGTTGCGGTGGCAATGTAAAGGCCCTGCTCATTATGTAATTCCACCCGCGCCACAGAGACTTTATTGCCGGCACGCAGTAAACGGCTGCTGGCAATAAAGCGCTCGCCCCGTCCGGGACGGAGATAATCCACCCGCATATCAATCGTCCCCATACGGGACAGTCGCTGGCGCAGCACGTCTTCGCTTATCTGCTCATCACGTGTCAAGGCATGGCTCACGCACACCATGCCCGCGGCGACATCCAGTACCGCTGCTGTTACACCACCATGAAGAATGTGCTGGGCGGCATTGCCCACCAGCATGGTTTTGTTGGCAAAACTGATTTCTGCGTAATCGGTTTCCAGGCGATCCAGTTCCAGACCCAGCGCCTGATTAAACGGCATGTGATAAATAAAAATTTCACCGACGAGGCGGCGAGCGTCCTGCTGAGTCAATAGCACGGATGACATGGTGTTTAGTCCTGAACAGCTGGTAATTGAACTGTAGATGTTAATAAGATGTTTATTCTATGCTTCGCTCGACAGGGTTTCCAGTTTAGGAAATCAGCGCTGATGTTCACCCACTTTTGTGTGTAGAATGTCCTGCTTTTTACAACACCCATTCGCTTTTATGAATACGCAGTTTTCACCGGAGAATCCTATGCGTAAGCATCGCGCCTTGCTGGCGGCAATGTTACTTCCTGCTTTGGCGCAGGCGGACGAAGCCACAATTAAACATGTTCACGATGCACCGCAGGTGCGAGGCAGCATCATTGCCAACCTGCTGGAGCAGCACGACAACCCGTTTGTGCTTTATCCTTACGAAAATAATTATCTGCTTTACACCTATACCAGCGACATAAATAAAGAGGCGATTTCCTCTTACAACTGGGCAAAAAACGCACGTAAAGATGAAGTGAAATTCCAGCTCAGCCTGGCATTTCCGTTGTGGCGTGGCATCGTCGGTGACAACTCCGTATTAGCGGCGTCTTATACTCAGCGCTCATGGTGGCAGTTATCCAATAAAAAAGAGTCGTCGCCTTTCCGTGAGACGAACTATGAGCCACAGATTTTCCTGGGCTGGGCGACCGATTACTCGTTTGCCGGCTGGACACTGCGTGACGTTGAGGTCGGTGTGAATCATCAGTCTAACGGCCGCAGCGATCCGACCTCACGCAGCTGGAACCGTGTTTATACTCGTCTGATGGCGCAGAACGGTAACTTCCTGGCCGAGATCAAGCCCTGGTTCCGTATTTCAGAAAGCGCGAATAATGACGACAACCCCGATATCACCAAATACATGGGTTATTATCGTGCGAAGTTAGGTTACGCCATGGGCGACAGTATTTTCAGCGTTGAAGGCAACTATAACTGGAATAGCGGCTACGGCGGCGCTACGCTGGGCTGGAGTTATCCGATCACCCAACACGTTCGTTTCTATACGCAACTGTTTAGCGGCTATGGCGAATCCCTTATTGACTACAACCATCGTCAGACACGCGTCGGTGTGGGCGTGACACTCAACGATTTATTTTAATTAACCATCAAGTCAGGATCACAGTGGCAACCTCGGCAGTTCTTAATCAGGAAGCGTTGGCGCAGCAGGTATTACAGGATACCTTCGGCTACCAGCAGTTTCGTCCCGGTCAGCAGGCCATTATCAATGAAGCGCTGAATGGGCGAGACTGCCTGGTGGTGATGCCAACCGGCGGCGGGAAATCACTCTGCTATCAGATCCCCGCGCTGGTGCGTGAAGGGCTGACACTGGTCGTCTCGCCCTTGATCTCGCTGATGAAAGATCAGGTGGATCAACTGCTGGCAAATGGTGTTGCGGCGGCGTGTCTCAATTCGACCATGACCCGCGAGCAACAGCAAAACGTCATGGCGGACTGCCGAAACGGACGCGTAAAGTTGCTCTATATTGCGCCCGAACGCCTGATGATGGATAACTTCCTGGAAAGCCTGGCGCACTGGCAGCCTGCGATGCTGGCGGTGGATGAGGCGCACTGCATTTCTCAGTGGGGACACGATTTCCGGCCCGAGTACGGCGCACTGGGGCAGATGCGTCAGCGCTTTCCCGATCTGCCGGTTATGGCGCTCACGGCGACCGCCGATGAAACCACCCGCCTTGATATCGTCAACCTGCTGCATATGCAGGACCCGCTGATTCAAATCAGCAGTTTTGATCGACCCAATATCCGCTATACGCTGGTGGAAAAATTCAAACCCACCGAACAGTTACTGCGTTACGTACAGGATCAGCGGGGCAAGTGCGGCATCATTTACTGCAACAGCCGGGCAAAAGTTGAGGACACGGCCGCGCGCCTGCAGAGCCGCGGTCTCAGCGTGGGTGCCTATCATGCCGGTATCGACAGCGCGCAGCGCGCCCGCGTGCAGGAAGCGTTTCAGCGCGACGATCTGCAAATTGTGGTCGCCACCGTGGCGTTTGGCATGGGCATTAACAAACCCAATGTGCGGTTTGTGGTCCATTTCGACATTCCCCGCAATATCGAATCCTACTATCAGGAAACCGGCCGTGCGGGTCGTGATGGCCTGCCTGCGGAAGCGATGATGCTTTATGATCCTGCAGATATGGCCTGGTTACGTAAATGTCTCGAAGAGAAACAGCCCGGCCCGCTGCAGGACATAGAGCGGCATAAATTGAATGCCATGAACGCCTTTGCTGAAGCGCAGACCTGTCGCCGTCTGGTGCTGCTGAACTACTTTGGTGAAGGGCGGCAGCAACCTTGTGGTAACTGCGATATCTGTCTCGATCCGCCTAAGCGCTATGACGGTCTGGTTGAAGCCCAGAAAGCGCTTTCGAGTATTTACCGTGTCGGCCAGCGCTTTGGCATGGGTTACATCGTTGAAGTTTTGCGCGGCGCGAACAATCATCGTATCCGTGAACAGGGTCACGACAAGCTGCCGGTTTATGGGCTGGGTAAAGAGAACAGCCATGAGCATTGGGTGAGTGTGCTGCGTCAGCTGATTCATCTGGGGTTAGTCACCCAAAATATTGCCATGCATTCTGCACTGCAACTTACCGAAGCGGCCCGACCGGTGCTGCGCGGTGAAGTCCCGCTGATGCTGGCGGTACCACGGCTCATTACAACCAGACCGAAAAGCAGCAGTTCGGCAAAAGTCTACGGGGGTAACTATGACCGTAAGCTGTTTGCCAAACTCCGCAAGCTGCGTAAGGCGATAGCGGATGAAGAGAACATTCCACCCTATGTGGTCTTTAACGACGCCACATTGCTGGAGATGGCGGAACAGATGCCGGTCAGTGCGTCAGACATGTTGAGCGTGAATGGGGTCGGTCACCGTAAACTCGAACGTTTCGGTAAGCCCTTTTTGCTGATGATTAAAGAGCATCTTGATGAAGAGTAAAGAGGCATTACCATGTTGATATTGTTTGGCACGATTGCGTTGGTCCACCTTGTTGCGCTCATGAGCCCCGGCCCGGATTTCTTTTTCGTTTCGCAAACGGCGGCCAGCCGTTCGCGCAAAGAAGCGATGTTGGGTGTGTTGGGCATTACGCTGGCGGTCATGATCTGGGCAGCGGTGGCGTTAATGGGCCTGCATTTGATCCTGCAAAAAATGGCCTGGCTGCATCAAATCATCATGGTCGGTGGCGGGCTTTACCTGTTATGGATGGGATGGCAGCTGATCCGTTCCGCGCGTCAACGTCATAAGCAGCCGGTACAGCAGGAGCCTGTCGTCGATCTGCCAAAGAAAGGCATGAGCTTTATCAAAGGGTTGTTAACCAATCTCTCTAACCCCAAAGCGGTGATCTATTTTGGTAGCGTCTTCTCATTATTTATCGGTAACGATGTCGGTGGGCTGGAGCGCTGGGGATTGTTTGTGTTGATTAGCGTCGAAACCTTTGCATGGTTTTCTCTGGTCGCCGCAATTTTTGCTTTGCCATGGATGCGGGATAAATATCAGCGTGCCGCGAAGTGGGTGGATGGCATGGCGGGCGTACTGTTCGCCGGATTTGGCATTCATCTTATCCTGTCACGCTAAGGTCGCCAGACCGGCTTTATGCGGCCGCCGACAGTATGCTCTGTCGTGCGGCTGCAGGTGTACATCAGGCCATTCGCCTTGCGCTGGCCAGCAGTCCGCCAATCGCAATAAATAATCCCCCGAAAATACGGTTTATCAGCTTCATCTGTTTAGGGCCTTTGATCCATCCTGCAATGCGCGTCGCTAAGGTGGCGTAACCAATCATCACCACGATATCCACCAGTACGGTGGTTATGCCCAGAACCAGATACTGCAGCATAAGGGGTTGGTGAGGCAGGATAAACTGCGGAAACAGCGCGGCCAGAAACACAATACTTTTGGGATTGGTGAGGTTCACCATGACAGCCCGTTTAAACAGGCGACGACGCGGCATCGCTTTTGACATCGCGTTGAGATCAATGGCGCCGGCAGCCCGCCACTGTTGAATACCCAGCCAGACCAGATAGCCGGCACCGGCCCATTTCAGAATCTCAAACGCCAGCAGCGACTGAGAAAACAGCGCGCCAAGACCCACCCCTACCAGGGCGATATGCAGCGCGAGCCCTACCTGCAGCCCGGAGATGGAGGCGACGGCACCACGATAACCGTGGCTGATGCCGGTGCTCATGGTGTTAATCGCGCCTGAGCCGGGTGAGAGGCTCAGAATTGTGGTGGTAAGAAGGTAGGTCAGCCACCATTCGATGGTCATGGGTTGTACTCCCGGTCTCGTCTGAAGTGTGACACAATACGCCAGAATGCTGCGCAGAGCCATGGACATCATGCGGCCGTTCAGACTCTTTTTTCCGGCAATCAGGAGGGCGGATGAAGCAACACAGGGCAAGCTGGCTGCGACGCGAAAAGGCCTTTGCCGCCTTTGCTACTGGCCCACTGCTTGATTTCTGGCACAGCCGTGAAGAGTGCGAATTCACTGGCGTTGGAAACCTGACATTGCGCTATGTCCGGTTCATTTCACCGCAACATAAACGCGTCATCCTTATCGTGCCGGGGCGCATCGAAAGCTACGTTAAGTATCCCGAACTGGCTTACGATCTTTTTCACTGCGGCTTTGATGTGATCGTGCTCGATCATCGCGGTCAGGGGCGATCGGATCGTCTGCTGGATGACTCTCACCGCGGGCATGTGGTGGAGTTCAGCCATTATGTTGATGACCTCGAAACGCTTTATCTCAAAGAAATTGTGAGCCGTCATTATCAGCAGCGCTATGCACTGGCTCATTCGATGGGCGGCGCGATTTTGACGCTTTTCCTGGCGCGTCAGCCCGGTGCATTTCATGCCGCCGCGCTGGTGGCTCCCATGTTTGGGATTGCGTTGCCGTTACCCGCTTTTCTGGCGCATAAGATTCTTGACTGGGCGGAAAAGCGCCCCGCTGTGCGTGAGGGTTATGCATTAGGCACAGGGCGCTGGCGGGCGCACCCTTTCGGCATCAACCGGTTAACGCACAGCCATGAGCGCTACCGCCGCAGTCTGCGTTTTTATGCGGATGATCCGGCTATTCGCGTGGGCGGACCTACGTATCACTGGGTCAGAGAAGGGATTCATGCCGGGCGCAATATTCTGAGCCAGGTGGATAACATTACGACTCCGTTGCTGGTGCTGCAGGCCAGTGAAGACAGCGTGGTGGATAATCGCTCGCAGGATCTGTTTTGTGACGCGATGGCGGCAGCCGGTCACCCCTGTCAGGGCCGGACACCGCAGGTTATCAGCGGCGCGCGCCACGAGATCCTGTTTGAAAAGGACAGCATGCGCGCCGAAGCGCTCAATACCATCGTCGATTTCTTTTTATCGCAGCATTAGTTCGCAATTTACATTACCGGCTACGGCCAACCGACACCGATACCCGAGGTTTTCATGTACCACATTGTTGTGTCCGATCTGGATGGCACACTGCTTTCTCCCGAACATCGCCTGACCGCCAATGCGCGCGAAACGCTTCAGCAACTGGTCGCGCAGGGCATTCACTTTATTTTTGCCACAGGCCGTCATCACATCGATGTCGGGCAAATGCGTGACAAGCTGGGGATTCCGGCTTACATGATTACGTCAAACGGCGCGCGCGTTCACAATCCGGCAGGGGAGCTGGTTTTTAGCCACAATCTGGACGCGGACATCGCCCACGATCTGTTTGGTCTGCAGTATCATCATCCGGACGTGCTGACGCATGTTTATCGCGACGATGAGTGGTTTGTCAGCCGCTGCAGTCCGGCGGAGAAGGATTATTTTCGCGAGTCCGATTTTCACTATCAGGTTTATGAGCCGGGCATGCTGCCGACGGATGGCATCAGCAAAGTCTTTTTTACCTGTGAAGAACCGGAACACCTTGTCCCTATGGAGCAGGCCATCGAAGCACGCTGGGGCGACAGGGTTAACGTGAGTTTTTCGCTGCCGACCTGCCTCGAAGTGATGGCAGGCGGCGTGTCAAAAGGCCATGCCCTGGAAGCGGTGGCAAAACAGTTAGGCTTTACGCTTAAAGACTGTATTGCGTTTGGTGATGGTATGAATGATGTCGAAATGCTGAGTATGGCAGGCAAAGGCTGCATTATGGCTAACGCCCATCAGCGTCTGAAAGACACCTTACCTGAACTGGAAGTGATTGGCAGTAATGCCCAGGATGCCGTCCCGGAGACGCTGAGAACACTCTATCTGTCGTAATCCGAAAAGAAGGCCGGTAAGCCGGCCTTCTGGCAAAGCCGTTATGCCCTTTTTTGCTTATGCCGGTGCTCACTGATCATGGTTAACAGCAGCAGCACTACCGCCATAACGGCGCCGGCAATCATCACGATGAATCCGCCATCCCAGCCGAAGTAATCGACGGTATAACCCACAATGGCGCTGGCCGCGACTGAGCCACCCAGATAACCGAACAGCCCCGTAAACCCGGCAGCCGTGCCAGCCGCTTTTTTGGGTGCCAGCTCCAGCGCATGCAGACCAATGAGCATTACCGGTCCATAAATCAGAAAGCCAATCGCGATCATGCAGGCCATGTCCACACCGGGATTGCCCGGCGGATTTAGCCAGTAGATGACGGTAGCAGCGGTAACCAGCGTCATAAAAAACACCCCTGTCGCACCACGGTTGCCGCGAAAGACCTTGTCTGACATCCAGCCGCACAACAGCGTACCGGGAATGCCCGCATACTCATAAAAGAAGTAGGTCCAGGAGGACTTATCAAGCGTGAAATGCTTTACTTCTTTCAGGTAGGTCGGTGACCAGTCGAGGATGCCGTAACGCAGCAGGTAGACAAACACATTTGCCAGAGCGATATACCACAGCAGTTTGTTGGGAAGGACATACTTCATAAAGATTTGTCTTGCAGTGAACTCTTCCTCATGACTTTCGTTGTAATCCACCGGATAGTCGTTTTTATAGGCCTCAATCGGCGGTAATCCACAAGATTGCGGCGTATCGCGCATCAGGGCAAAGGCCAGAATCGCAATGGCGATCGCCCCGAAGGCGGGCATATATAGCGCGGCTTTCCAGTCGTTGAACCACGCCATCCCCAGCAGAAACAGCAGGGGCGGAATCCCGCCGCCGACGTTATGCGCACAGTTCCACACAGAAACGATGCCGCCGCGCTCCTTTTGTGACCACCAGTGGACCATAGTGCGTCCGCAGGGCGGCCAGCCCATTCCCTGAAACCAGCCACAGATAAACAGCAGTACGAACATCACCATAATGCTGGAGGTTGCCCAGGGCACAAACCCCATAATCAGCATTATGGCAGCCGCCAGCGTTAAGCCGGCAGGTAAGAAGACCCGTGGATTTGACCGGTCTGACACCGAGCCCATAATAAATTTGGAAAAGCCATAGGCGATGGAGATGCCTGAAAGCGCAAAACCCAGATCGCCGCGTGAGAAGCCTTGTTCAACCAGGTAGGGCATCGCCAGGGCGAAATTCTTTCGAACCAGATAGTAGGCCGCATAGCCAACGAAAATCCCGATAAAGATTTGCCAGCGCAGGCGACGGTAGCGTGGATCGATACGATGGTCTTCGACCCGGGGCTGGTGTGGTGCAGGTTTAAAAATACTCAACATAGCGGTGGCCCTCCAGGGCGCATTATGATTTTGATTCCCGGCAGGTTGGGCAAAACTCAAGAAAACGGCGATCGGGATGCGCCATTTCGCGCAGAGAATAGACAGAGATACGTGGCTTTACTGTGATGAATGACAAATATGTTACAGATTTATGACAATCTGGCGCGAAAAGCTCAGGCCGATGCGCTGATGCGCACATTTTTCTGCTGACAGGATATGCCCGATAAGAAGGTAAAAAGTCTGACCGGCAAATTAATGCGTAACTGCCTGGTTAATGCACAGATGTCAACCAGATAAATCTCCCTGCTGTGCGGACATTGTTTACACTGTCGCTCTGTTTATTTCGGGGTTGTTACCGTGCTTTTATTGATTGTTACTACCATTCTATGGGCTTTTTCATTCAGCCTGATTGGCGAGTATCTTGCCGGTCAGGTTGACAGCTGGTTTTCGGTGCTGATGCGCCTGGTGCTGGCGGCCGTGGTATTTTTGCCTTTCCTGCGCTGGCGCGGCTATCGCCCCTCTACGCTCCTGCTGTATATGCTGGTAGGCATGCTGCAACTGGGCATCATGTATTTACTGAGTTTCGAAGCCTATCTCTATCTGAGCGTGTCTGAATTCCTGCTGTTTACCGTGATGACGCCGCTGTACGTCACGTTGATCTACGACGTGATCAGTCGACGGCCTCTGCGCGCAGGGTACATTTTCAGTGCGTTACTGGCTGTGGCGGGCGCGGCAATCATTCGTTATGACAAAGTCAGCGATAACTTCTGGTTCGGCCTGTTGCTGGTACAGTTAGCCAATATTTGCTTTGCAGCAGGTATGGTGGGCTACAAACGTTTGCAGGAAACCCGTCCTGTGCCGCAGCACACGGCCTTTTCGTGGTTCTATCTGGGCGCGGTGCTGATTGCGGTGGTGGCCTGGGCCGTCTGGGGCAACCCGCATAAACTCCCGACCACCTCACTGCAGTGGGGCATTCTGGTCTGGCTGGGCGTGGTGGCGTCCGGACTGGGTTACTTTATGTGGAACTACGGTGCTACGCAGGTCGATGCTGGCACGTTGGGCATCATGAACAACATGCATGTGCCGGCAGGCTTGCTGGTCAACCTGGCGATATGGCAGCAAAAGCCACACTGGCCAAGCTTTATTGCCGGTGCGCTCGTGATAGTAGCGTCCTTGTGGGTCCATAAGCGCTGGGTGGTCGGTAAGAACAATCAACAGTGAAGAAACAAGGCATCGCCGCGCACCGGCGCCAAAAGTAGCAGGCCGCTCAGTCTGTTGCGATCCCATGGCGGACGGGCGCGCGTCGGCAGAAGGCGAGCAAGACGACGTCTGCTCGCCCGGCAGAGCGGACCGCATTGTTATCCCGGTGCGCTTTCTCCGGCGGGACGAGCGTAAGTCGGAGGCTGGTTTAAGCGGGCTTAACTGGCGCAGGGCGATGAATCATCGTCAGCCCCTTGAGGAAATTACGCAGAATCTGGTCACCGCATTCACGATAGTTTTTGTGATCCGGTTTACGGAAGATCGCGCCAATCTCCGCCTGAGAGACGGTGAAGTTGGCTTTTTTCAGGATATCAGGGATGTCGGTCGTTTTCAGATCAAATGCAATACGCAGCTTTTTCATGAAAATGTTGTTATTCATCTTACGCTCGATGGAAGGCGCAGGGGCATCCTCACTTTTCCCACGGCGATGAAAGATTAAGCCATTCAGGAAATAGCCCATCAGGACATCGGGGCAGGGGCGAAATGCCGCATCCTCATCTTTTTTCAGCCAACTGGTGATATCGGCCTGAGGAACCTCGCACTCCGCTAAGGCAAAAATCGCCACCATTTTGGCATCGTTCAGATCGAGCATATAGCGCACGCTGCGCAAAATATCGTTGTTAGTCATGGTGAGATCGTCTCAAGGTCAGTCAACAGGCTGCGCATTATAGGGGATTTTGCCCGCCGCCGCGCAGCTTTGTCGCTCATGCGGCTAAACGGCTGCAGGATGCGCGGCATTCCTGACAAAAGGCAAATGTTCACAGGCATGCTGACGGGCAAAATGGATAAAGGCTTCCAGCACAGGCTGACGCTGCTCGCCGTCACGCACGGCGGCATAAAGCCGACTCCATAATCCCTCTCCCAGTGTTTTCGTGATCACTAACCCCTGTTTTTCAAAGCTCTCCACTACCCAGTGTGGCAGCGCGGCAATGCCCATGCGCGCCGACACCATCTGAATCATCAACAGCGTGTTATCCACATTCTTCAGTGCAGGACTGATGCCCGCGGGCTGAAGGAAATGACGCCAGATATCCAGCCGCTGACGCTGCACCGGGTAAATCATCAACACTTCGTCGGCCAGTGCGTCAGGGGATATATGTTCGACCTGAGCCAGAGGATGATCGGGTGCCAGCACCAGGCGCACTTCGAAATCGAACATCGGTGAATAGAACAGGCCCGAGCGCGGCAGAATATCGGACGTTAAAACGATATCCAGCTCACCCTGTTGCAGTGCAGGTTGCGGATCGAAGGTCACACCTGATTTAAAATCCATCACCACCTGTGGCCAGCTCTGACGAAACTTATCCAGTGCCGGCGTAAGCCACTGAATGCAGCTATGACATTCAATGGCAACACGAAGCGTAGTCTGTTGCGGCTCATGGCAGGCCTGAAGCGCCTGCTGAATTTGCGGCAGAATCTGTTCCGCCAGCTGCAACAGAATTTCGCCCTGCGGCGTGAAGCGCAATGGCTGGCTTTTGCGTACAAACAGGCGGAATCCCAGCCGCTGTTCCAGATCGCTGAACTGATGTGACAACGCCGACTGCGTCTGGTGAAGCTGGGCGGCCGCGGCGGCCAGCGAGCCGGTATTCCGCAGAGCCTGAAGCGTCCGGAGATGTTTGAATTCGATCATGAGGGTCCTTCACATCGAAACTGAATAATTTGCGCTTGAGAGACATACAGTACCCGCAGAATATAGCGGTGTAAACATCTGGACGGCTAAACGTGACTGGCGATCAGACTGACCCAGGCATTTCTGGAGAATAGCAAATACCAATCCATAACCCTACTCCCGGCTTTTCACGTACAGGTGTGCGGCGCGAACTGAAAAATTAGTATTTGCTTATCCAAACGGAACGGACCGGAGGGTGACGACATTCACTCAAGAAATAGCAGAAAAAATGAGGCGCGTTATGTTGCTGCAGAACGGCTATGGGACACTCCGCAATCCAGCCTGAAAACCCACCAGGCGCTGCTGAGCAGGGTTAACGCGGAAAAGCTCTCTGATTGCGGGTGTTGGATGGCGATGTCGGGAGTTTGGGCGCTTACGCGCCCTTTTTTTATCACTCAGTGGATGCGACACCGTACTGCTTAAACCAGGCTAACATACGTGCCCAGCCGTCTTTTGCCGATTCGGCATGGTAGCTCGGACGATAGTCGGCGTTAAAAGCATGCCCGGCATCGGGATACACAATGATCTCTGCCTTTGCGTTTGCAGCATGTAAGGCCTGGCGCATCTGCTCCACACTTTCCAGCGGAATGCCGTCATCCTGACCACCATACAAACCCAGCACAGGCGCGTTCAGATCCACAGCAATATCGATAGGATGTTTTTGCTGCTTCATGGTTTTTTCCCCTACCAGGCGACCATACCAGGCCACGGCAGCGCGAAGTTGCGGGTTGTGTGCCGCATAAAGCCAACTGATGCGTCCGCCCCAACAGAAACCGGTAATTCCCATCCGCCGGATGTCGCCACCGTTGCGGGCCGCCCAGTTAGCGGCATGATCGAGATCCGCCAGTACCTGGCTGTCAGGCACCTTGCTGACCAGTTCTTTAAACAGCGTAGGAATATCGTTGTAGTCGTTGGGGTCGCCTTCGCGGAAGTAAAGCTCTGGCGCGACAGCCAGATAGCCTTCCAGCGCCAGACGACGACAAATGTCGCGAATGTGTTCATGAACGCCGAAAATTTCCTGCACGACCAGCACAACAGGCAACGGCCCGTCTGCTGACTGCGGTTTCGCGTAAAAAGCCGGAAGATTTTCACCCTGACTCGGAATAGACGTCTCACCGGCGTGGATGGCCGGGCTGTCGGTAATAATGGTGGTCGAAGCCGTGGGCTGAACTGCCGGAGCAAACGCGCCTGCGGCTGATTTTTGTGTCATATTATCGTCGGTTTTCATCGTTATCTCCGTGCAAGCGTATGCGCAATCACGTAACTATAGCCTGGGCATTTATTACTGGTTCCGGGCAATGCGTAACAGAGCTTATAACCTTTAAAATACACTTCTCTTTAACATTCTCATGCTGCCTTCCACATCACCATATGTAGCATTACGGAAGGTCTGAGATAAATGTGTGATATTAATCACTAAAAATTTCATCGAAAATGTAACTTTCATTTTCTTGAGTGAAACCAGTCACACATTTAACCCGTCGGGTAACGTAAAGTGGCGTACTGTTTTTCCTTAACCCGGAGTCTGATATGACACAGTCTGACGTTTTCCATCTTGGCCTGACGAAAGCCGACCTGCAGGGGGCGACACTGGCCATTGTTCCTGGCGATCCGGAACGTGTAAAAAAAATTGCCGGACTGATGGACGATCCCCGGCACCTGGCTTCCCATCGTGAGTTCACCAGCTGGCTGGCTAAGCTTGACGGTAAACCCGTCGTGGTCTGTTCTACCGGGATTGGCGGACCTTCCACCTCCATTGCCGTCGAGGAGCTTGCTCAGCTTGGCGTGCGCACTTTCCTGCGTGTAGGGACAACGGGCGCCATCCAGCCGCATATCAATGTCGGCGACGTTCTGGTTACGACGGCGTCTGTACGCCTGGACGGTGCCAGCCTGCACTTCGCACCAATGGAATTTCCGGCCGTCGCCGACTTCACCTGCACAATGGCCTTAGTGGCTGCGGCAGAAGCCTGCGGTGCCAAAACTCATATCGGGATTACCGCCTCATCTGATACTTTCTACCCCGGCCAGGAGCGCTACGACACCTTCTCGGGCCGCGTCGTGAACCGTTTTCAGGGCTCTATGCAGGAGTGGCAGCAGATGGGCGTCCTGAACTATGAGATGGAATCGGCGACGCTGTTAACCATGTGCGCCAGTCAGGGCCTGCGCGCAGGCATGGTGGCGGGCGTGATTGTTAACCGCACGCAAAAAGAGATTCCCGATGCAGTGACGATGAAGCAGACCGAAAGCGATGCCGTCAAAATAGTAGTTGAAGCGGCCCGTCGCTTACTCTAGCCCTTCGTTTGACAGACAGGCCGGCTGTCCGGCCTGTCATGGCCTTGTCTTTACGTCTCGTCTTTCCCCCTCAGTAAATATATCTGGACATTCATACAGTGCGAATTTACCTTTTTCCTCAATAGCCTGACCAGCGGGGAGAATATGGATCAGCACATCATTATCAGCATCTGCCTTGGGCTCGCCGGCCTGGGTGTTGGCTGGATACTGGCGCAAATGCGTGTCAGTCATCAGTTAGCCAGCTTTACCACAGAGCGCCGTCTGCTTAACGAAGCACAACAACGTCAGCAACAGCATATCGAGCAGCTCCAGCAGCAGCTGCAACAGCGCGAACAGGAGTTGAGACAGCTTCATGGATCATTAAGCGGAGCCAATGAGCGCCTGCAACAGCTGGATTACTGGCGTAATGAGAGCGAGCAACTGACACGAGAGCTGCGCAATCAGCTGGAGGTGAACAGCGCGCAGGAAGCCGAGCTGCGTGAAGTGACCATCCGTCTTGAGGAAACCCGTTTTGCAGCGGAAGAGAAGCAGCGCCTGTTGACCAACAGCGAGCAGCGGCTTAGCGCGCAGTTTGAAAACCTGGCTAACCGAATTTTTGAAAACAGCGGTCGCCGCGTTGATGAGCAAAACCGTCAAAGTCTGAACAGCCTGATTGGGCCGTTGCGTGAACAGCTCGATGGCTTTCGGCGGCAGGTTAATGAGAGCTTTGGCGCGGAAGCGCGTGAACGCCATACACTGACCCACGAGATTCGTCAGCTACAGCAACTGAATGCGCAGATGGCCCAGGAAGCGCTCAACCTGACCAAAGCGCTCAAAGGCGACAACAAAATCCAGGGCAACTGGGGCGAGGTGGTGCTGAGCCGGGTACTGGAAGCGTCAGGATTGCGTGAAGGCTATGAATACGATATCCAGGTCAGCATGCAGAACGAGCAGCAAAGCCGCATGCAGCCCGATGTCATCGTCCGGCTTCCCCAGGGGAAAGATGTGGTGATCGACGCCAAAATGACGCTGGTTGCCTACGAGCGGCATTTCAACGCGGATGACGACATTGAACGTGAACAGGCCATTCAGGCGCATATCAGTGCCGTACGCGGCCATATCCGTTTGCTGGGCCGTAAAGATTATCAACAATTGCCCGGTTTACGCTCACTGGATTATGTGTTGATGTTTATCCCGGTTGAACCGGCGTTTTTACTGGCAATCGATCGGCAGCCAGAATTGATCGGCGAAGCGCTCCAGCAAAATATCATGCTGGTCAGTCCGACCACGCTGCTGGTTGCATTGCGTACCATCAACAATCTCTGGCGCTACGAGCATCAAAGCCGCAATGCGCAGCGGATTGCCGAGCGCGCAGCCAGGCTTTACGACAAAATGCGCCTGTTTGTTGATGATATGAGCGGTATTGGTTACAGCCTTGATAAGGCCCAAAACAGCTATCGTGAAGCGATGAAGAAGCTGGCAGAAGGGCGGGGTAATTTGATCGCACAAACGGAAGGCTTCCGTGACTTAGGTGTAGAGGTTAAACGCGCTATCAATCCCCATCTGGTCGAACGCGCGATGCCCGAAAATGAGCACGACAGTATGCCCGGTAACGACCAAAACGCAGAAGAAAGTTGTGAGCGGGTTCGGCACCTCCACGAATAAGCAGGTCGCCAACGTGCCTGACCTCCGTGACTCTGATACACTTCCATAAGTATTGTTTGTGGAGCAGGTAAAACCGATGGCAGATGAATCACAGCAGGAAACTACCCATTTTGGCTTTCAGACCGTCGCCAAGAGCGAGAAAGCCGACAAAGTCGCGGACGTGTTTCATTCCGTAGCGGCGAAATATGACCTGATGAACGACTTAATGTCGTTTGGCGTCCATCGCGTCTGGAAGCGTTTTACCATCGACAGCAGCGGTGTGCGTCGCGGTCAGCGTGTCCTGGATCTGGCCGGTGGAACCGGCGATTTAACCGCAAAATTTTCACGGCTGGTGGGCGAGACCGGGCAGGTTGTTCTGGCTGATATTAACAGCTCTATGCTGAAAATGGGCCGGGAGAAGCTACGAAACCTCGGTATCGTTGGCAATGTCAGTTATGTTCAGGCCAACGCCGAAGCGCTGCCGTTTCCTGACAACTACTTCGACTGCATTACGATCTCTTTTGGCCTGCGTAACGTTACGGAAAAAGAGAAGGCGCTGGCGTCGATGTTCCGCGTGCTGAAACCGGGTGGACGCTTGCTGGTGCTGGAGTTCTCGAAACCTGTTATTGAGCCGCTGAGCAAAGCCTACGATGCCTACTCGTTCCATATTCTGCCGCGCATCGGCCAACTGGTTGCTCAGGATGCAGAAAGTTATCGCTATCTGGCCGAGTCCATCCGCATGCATCCCGACCAGGAAACCCTGAAAGCGATGATGAACGATGTGGGATTTGAAAACACCACCTATTCAAATATGACGGGCGGCATCGTGGCACTTCATCGTGGGTTTAAATTTTAACCATTATGACCATGACCTTAACCCCCGTCATCACTGCCGGTATTGAAACGGCGCTAAACCGTATTCTCTACCGCGATCGTGGTCTGAAAAGCGCACGTCAGCGTTTAGCAGGCAAGGTACTGATGTTGCGTTTGAGTGAGCTATCCTGGCCGCTGGTGCTGGTGTTCAGTGAGCAACAGCTGGATGTCCTTAGTGACTGGCAGGACAGCAGCGACTGCACGGTTATTACGCAGCTTAAGTCGCTGCCGAAGCTACGCGATCGCCAGCAACTGACGACGCTGATACGCAGCGGTGAGTTACAGGTCGAAGGGGATTTGCAGGTGGTGCAGCAATTCTCTGCGTTGATGGATCTGGCTGAGCTGGATCCTGCCGAATACCTGGCCCCCTGGATCGGTGATATCGCCGCGCAAGGGATCAGCCAGGGTGCGCAGCGCGCATTTCGCTTGTTTAAAGCAGAAACGCAGCGACGTCAGGATTATCTCGGTCAGGCGTTGACGGAAGAGTGGCGCGTTGCGCCAGGTGCGCTGGAATTTGCCTGGTTTGCTGAGGAAGTTAGCGCGATGGAACGTTCGCTTGAGGCGCTTAATGCGCGTCTGGCACAGCTGGAGGCGAAATGAGTTTTGGAGAGATCCGCCGGTTATATTTCATTATCAAGGTGTTTCTGACATACGGACTTGATGAACTGATTCCCCAAATGCGCATTACTCTGCCGCTTCGGCTGTGGCGGCGGTGCGTGTTTTGGATTCCTAACCAGCACAAACACGAACAGATGGGTATTCGGTTGCGTCTGGCGATGGAACAGCTGGGCCCCGTCTGGATCAAGTTTGGTCAGATGCTGTCCACGCGGCGTGACCTGTTTCCCCCGCAGATCGCCGATGAACTGGCCATTTTGCAGGACCGGGTTGCGCCTTTCGACGGCGTGAAAGCCAAAGCACAAATCGAAGCTTCCATGGGGGCACCGATTGAGTCCTGGTTTGATGACTTCGATATCACCCCACTGGCTTCTGCCTCTATTGCGCAGGTTCACACGGCAACACTGAAATCCAACGGCAAAAAGGTTGTCATTAAGGTTATCCGCCCGGATATTCTGCCGGTGATCAAAGCCGATATGAAGCTGATCTACCGCATCGCCCGTTGGGTACCGCGCCTGCTGCCGGATGGTCGCCGTCTGCGTCCGGTTGAGGTGGTGCGCGATTATGAAAAAACGCTGATCGACGAATTAAACCTGCTGCGCGAAGCGGCCAATGCCATCCAGCTGCGGCGTAACTTCGAAAACAGCCGCATGCTGTATGTTCCCGAGGTTTACTCCGACTACTGCAGCGAAACCATGATGGTGATGGAACGCATCTACGGTATTCCTATCTCCGATGTGGCGACGCTGGAGCAGCATGGCGTTAACATGAAACTGTTAGCCGAACGCGGCGTACAGGTGTTCTTCACACAGGTTTTCCGCGACAGCTTCTTCCATGCAGACATGCACCCTGGCAACATCTTTGTCAGCTATGAGCATCCAGAAGACCCGCAATATATCGGCATCGACTGCGGGATTGTCGGCTCGTTGAACAAAGAAGATAAGCGCTATCTGGCCGAAAACTTTATCGCCTTCTTTAACCGGGATTACCGCAAAGTTGCAGAGCTGCATGTTGACTCTGGCTGGGTACCGGCAGATACCAACGTGGAAGACTTTGAGTTTGCCATTCGTACGGTGTGCGAACCCATCTTTGAAAAACCGCTGGCTGAAATTTCATTTGGTCATGTGCTGCTAAACCTGTTTAACACGGCGCGACGTTTCAATATGGAAGTGCAGCCACAGTTGGTGCTGTTGCAAAAAACGTTGCTCTATATCGAAGGGATTGGCCGGCAGCTCTATCCGCAACTGGACTTATGGAAAACGGCGAAACCGTTCCTTGAAGACTGGATTAAAGATCAGATTGGTATTCCGGCGATCATTCGCGCAGTGAAAGAAAAAGCGCCCTACTGGGCAGAGAAACTGCCCGAGCTGCCCGAGTTGTTCTATGACAGCATGCAGCAGCATAAGCAGTTACGTCTTAGCGTCGATAAACTCGTGAACGATTTGAGTGTCCAACGTACACGTCAGCATCAGGCGCGTTTCCTGTTTGGCGTCGGTGCCACGCTGCTGATTAGCGGTACAGCGGTACTCCTCAGCAGGCCTGAGTGGGACCTGTTTCCGGCGGCATTAATGGCGGCAGGTTTTGTCAGTTGGTTAATCGGCTGGCGCAAGACAAACTGATTGTCACTCGCGGCTGAAACGCGGTAATGTCGCTGACTGAGACCCGAATTAACAAGGGTTTAGGTTGTGCTTCATTCCGCAGTTTTTAACAAAAAATCGAGGCTATCTCATGGGCGGTATCAGTATTTGGCAGTTATTAATTATTGCCGTGATTGTGGTGCTTTTGTTCGGTACCAATAAGTTACGTAATCTGGGGTCGGATTTGGGTTCGTCTATCCGTGGTTTCAAGAAAGCCATGAGTGATGAAGACGACAAAAAAGATCAGCCAAAAGAGCAGGACGCGGATTTCCATGCGAAAACGCTGGCGGACAAACAGCCAACGTCTGCTCAGAAAGACGACATTAAGAACGACAAGCAGGTGTAAACCGTGTTCGATATTGGTTTTGGTGAGTTGCTATTAGTCTTCGTGATCGGGCTGATTGTCCTGGGTCCGCAACGTTTGCCGCATGCGGTTAAAACGGTTGTCGGATGGATTCGGGCGGTCCGTTCACTGGCGGCCAATGTTCAGAGTGAGCTGGCGCAAGAGCTGAAACTGCAGGAACTGCAGGACAGCCTGAAAAAGGTGGAGGAAGCCAGCCACGGCACATTGTCGCCTGAGCTGAAAGAATCCATGGAAGCGTTGCGTAAAACCGCGGATTCAATGAAACGCTCGGTTCAACAGAGCATTGATATCGAAAGAGAAGAAGACGAAGCAAACACCATCCATTCCCCGTTACACCAGACGGGGAGTGACTCGCCGAAACCGGTGACGCCTGTGGCCAGTGAGCAGCAGGCACAGTCACCCGCACACGCACCTGTTGAACCCCATGTCGACGCTGCGGTTGCACCGGCACAGGACAGCAACACGGCGACCACGCCGGTCCCGCCGCGGCCTGCGTCCGGCTATGCCAGTGCTCCGCCGCAATCGCCGGGTCGGACAGACGCACCGCCTGCGGAAAAACCGGGCAACGCCGCGCCGTCGCTCAACCCAGCTTCTCCTCCTTCTGCAAGTGATGAACGATAATGGCCGTTGAAGATACCCAACCACTTATCAGCCATCTGATTGAGCTGCGTAAACGTCTGCTGAACTGCATAATTGCTGTGTTAGTTATTTTTCTGGCACTGATCTACTTTGCTAATGACATCTACCATGCCGTGGCGTCGCCACTGATCAATCAGATGCCAGCGGGTGCCAGCATGATCGCGACGGATGTCGCCTCACCTTTCTTCACGCCGATAAAGCTGACGATGATCGTGTCGGTGTTCCTTGCCGTGCCGGTTATTCTTTATCAGGTCTGGGCGTTTATTGCGCCAGCGCTTTATCGCCACGAACGTAAGCTGGTCATGCCGCTGCTGTTTTCCAGTACGCTACTGTTTTATGTTGGCGTGGCCTTTGCCTATTTCATTGTTTTTCCGCTGGCTTTCGGCTTTTTTGCGAAAACCGCGCCGCAGGGCGTCACTATCGCGACAGATATCACCAACTATCTCGATTTTGTCATGACCTTGTTTATGGCGTTTGGTGTGGCATTTGAAGTGCCGGTAGCCATAGTGCTGCTGTGCTGGACCGGTATTACCAGCCCTGAGGATTTAAAAAAGAAGCGTCCTTACATCCTGGTCGGCGCGTTTGTTGTCGGGATGCTGCTCACACCACCGGACGTTTTTTCTCAAACTTTGCTCGCTATTCCGATGTACTGCCTGTTTGAAGTCGGCGTATTCTTTTCACGGTACTATGTGGGAAAAGGCCGTCAGACAGAGGATGAGGAACAGAACACCGAATCCTGATGTCGTATTCAGTACACCCGCAGAAGCGGGAGACACAAGCCAAAAACCGCCGTCAGGCGGTTTTTTGTTTAGGATGTTTTTGACAGAGAGTAAAAATATGTTTGATATCGGTGTAAACCTGACCAGCACGCAGTTCGCCTCCGATCGAAAAAAGGTGATTACGCGCGCCCGTGACGCGGGCGTCACCGGCATGTTGATTACCGGTACCAATGCGCTGGAAAGTCAGCAGGCGCAGCGGCTGGCTGAGGCTCATCCGGGTTACTGCTGGTCCACCGCGGGCGTGCATCCCCATCATGCCAGTGAGTGGTCACAAGAGGTCGCGAATACGCTGCGCCGGCTGGCGGAAAAAGCCCAGGTTGTGGCGATAGGTGAATGCGGGCTGGATTTCAATCGTAACCTGTCCGCACATCAGCAGCAGGAATATGCGTTTGACGCGCAACTGGCATTAGCTGCGGAACTGAATATGCCCGTGTTTCTTCACTGTCGGGAAGCGCATGAACGCTTTGCTGCGGTACTTGAACCCTGGTTGCCCAAATTACCCGCCGCCGTGATTCACTGTTTTACCGGTACCCGGGAAGAGTTAGCGGCCTGCCTGGAAATGGGCTTATCGGTAGGCATTACCGGTTGGGTATGCGATGAACGCCGGGGAATTGCCCTGCGTGAGATGTTGCCGTTGATTCCCGCCGAACGGTTGCTACTGGAAACGGATGCGCCCTATCTGTTACCGCGGGATATGCGCCCACGGCCAACTTCCCGACGCAATGAACCCTGTTTTTTACCGCATATCCTGCAGCAGGTCGCGAACTGGCGAGGCGAGGAACCAGAGGCGCTGGCAGCCCAGGTGGATCATAATGCGCGCACGCTGTTCGGGCTGCGTTAGGCTTTACGGAATTGTCGGTTATCCACGCTCCGGACAACCTGTTTGTTTAGCAGATTCAGCAACAGGATGATGCGCCCTATCTGTTACCGCGGGATATGCGCCCACGGCCAACTTCCCGACGCAATGAACCCTGTTTTTTACCGCATATCCTGCAGCAGGTCGCGAACTGGCGAGGCGAGGAACCAGAGGCGCTGGCAGCCCAGGTGGATCATAATGCGCGCACGCTGTTCGGGCTGCGTTAGGCTTTACGGAATTGTCGGTTATCCACGCTCCGGACAACCTGTTTGTTTAGCAGATTCAGCAACAGGATGGAGCGTGCTTCGCCATCGGGCTCTGAGAAGATAGCCCGCAGACCTTCAAACGTCCCTTCGGTGATGATGACTTCATCGCCGTTTTGCGGCGTTTCAGGATCGATCAGCGTTTGTGGCACATCAGTCTGCAGTGCATCAATAACGACAGCAGGTACGGTGGCCGGCGTCGCGCCAAAGCGCACGAAATGGCTGACGCCACGTGTACTGCTGATGGTTGTGGTGTGAATGGCTTCGGGGTCAAACTCAATGAACAGGTAGTTTGGGAACAGCGGTTCACTTACGGTAGTTCGCTTGCCACGCACAATTTTCTCAAGCGCGATCATGGGGCTCAGGCAATTTACGGCTTGCCGCTCAAGATGCTCTTTCGCACGCAATAGCTGCCCACGTTTGCAATAGAGTAAGTACCAGGATTCCATAACTGCTCCCAATGAATGGACGCTAAGAATAGCAAACCTCCACTCAGAGTTATAGCGCATTGGGGTCTGTTACGCGGCGTTGCCTGGAAAATAAACTAAGATTGTTCTGAATGACGAATGCCATCGCATAAAATGAAAAAATAGCCATTATGCGGTAAGGTTCAGCACGAAAACTAAGCGACATTATTCGTCTGATGGTTGCCCGTGACGGGCAAGATAAGCCATGCGGTGCATAAAGCTCCACACATTCATGTAATCAGCCCTATAATGGCAAATTCACTCTGGCCGGAAAGTTGAAGCCGCATGAAATATCAGGATTTAAGAGACTTTATTGCGCTGCTTGAACAGCGTGGTGAACTCAAGCGTATCTCGCACGTGATCGACCCCGAACTGGAAATGACCGAAATTGCCGATCGCACCCTGCGTGCAGGCGGTCCGGCATTGCTGTTTGAGAACCCAAAAGGTTACGACATGCCTGTACTGTGTAACCTGTTCGGTACGCCAAAACGCGTGGCCATGGGCATGGGCCAGGAAGAGGTCAGCGCACTGCGTGAAGTGGGTGAATTGCTGGCCTTTTTAAAAGAACCTGAGCCACCGAGAGGTTTCCGCGATCTGTTCAGTAAAATGCCGCAGTTTAAGCAAGTACTGAATATGCCGACCAAAAGGTTGCGCAATGCGCCCTGTCAGGAGGTGGTTTTCAGTGGTGATGAGGTCGACCTGACCCGAATCCCGGTCATGAAATGCTGGCCCGGCGACGCTGCCCCGCTGATTACATGGGGATTAACCGTAACGCGCGGCCCGCATAAAGAGCGACAAAATTTAGGCATCTATCGTCAGCAGGTGATTGGCAAAAATCGCCTGATCATGCGCTGGCTTTCTCATCGTGGTGGTGCCCTGGATTATCTTGAATGGTGCAAGGCACATCCTGGCGAACGTTTCCCGGTGTCCGTTGCACTGGGCGCCGATCCGGCGACCATTCTGGGGGCTGTCACGCCCGTCCCTGACACGTTGTCAGAGTATGCGTTTGCCGGTCTGCTGCGCGGCAACAAGACCGAAGTCGTCAAGTGCCTCTCAAACGATCTGGAAGTGCCTGCGAGCGCCGAAATTGTGCTGGAAGGCTATATCGAACCCGGTGACATGGCACCTGAAGGTCCCTATGGCGATCACACCGGTTACTATAATGAAGTCGACAATTTCCCGGTGTTTACCGTTACGCACATCACGCAGCGTCATCAGGCGATCTACCATTCTACCTATACCGGAAGGCCACCGGATGAACCCGCCGTCCTGGGCGTGGCGCTGAATGAAGTGCTTGTACCGATTCTGATTAAACAGTTCCCGGAAATCGTCGATTTCTATTTGCCACCAGAAGGATGCTCTTACCGACTGGCGGTCGTGACGATTAAAAAACAGTACGCGGGACATGCCAAGCGCGTGATGTTTGGCGTCTGGTCATTTTTACGGCAGTTCATGTACACCAAATTTGTTATTGTGTGTGATGATGACGTTAATGCCCGCGACTGGAACGACGTCATCTGGGCAATCACGACGCGTATGGACCCGGCACGCGATACCGTATTGGTAGAAAACACGCCAATCGATTATCTTGATTTTGCGTCTCCGGTTTCCGGACTAGGGTCAAAGATGGGCCTCGACGCCACGAATAAATGGCCAGGTGAGACGCAACGAGAGTGGGGCACGCCGATTGTCAAAGATCCGGCCGTTACCGCACGTATCGACGCTATCTGGGATGACCTCGGTATTTTTGATCAACCATCACAGCGTTGATGGTGAGCAATAACCATAAAGACGACCCGACAGAGGGACCGCATGACAACGTTAAGCTGTAAAGTAACTTCAGTTGAGGCGATTACCGACACGGTGTATCGCGTTCGCCTGATTCCGGAAGCAGATTTTAGTTTTCGCGCAGGGCAGTACCTGATGGTCGTAATGGATGAGCGTGACAAGCGCCCGTTTTCATTAGCCTCCACGCCAATGGAAACTGAAATCATTGAACTGCATATCGGTGCCTCAGAGCTGAATCTCTACGCCATGGCGGTGATGGATCGTATTCAGCAGGAAGGGCAAATTGTGGTGGACATCCCACATGGTGATGCCTGGTTGCGTGAAGAGAGTGACAAGCCGTTAATCCTGATCGCGGGTGGCACAGGCTTTTCCTATGTGCGTTCCATTTTACTCACCGCGCTTGCCGAACAACCCAACCGTGATATTGCGGTTTACTGGGGCGGGCGCGAACTGAAGCATTTGTATGATTTGGACGAGCTGGAAGCACTGGCGATTAAGCATCCGAATCTGAAAGTGATTCCGGTTGTCGAACAGCCTGAAGCAGGCTGGCCGGGCCGTTCTGGTACGGTGCTGACAGCCGTCATGCAGGACTTTGCGACCCTGAGTGAGCATGAGATTTATATTGCCGGCCGCTTCGAAATGGCGAAAATCGCCCGTGAACGCTTTTGTTCAGAACGAGGTGCCGTTGAAGCACAAATGTATGGCGATGCGTTTGCTTTTATCTGACGTGACAGCACAAGAAAAAACCCGCCCCTGACAGGCGGGTAAATCTCACACTATAACGTTCCAACGTATTAAACGCGTTCAATAACGGTAGCGATGCCCTGACCCAAACCAATACACATGGAGGCCAGGCCGAACTGCGCATCGCGACGTTCCATAATGTTCAGCAACGTCGTGCTGATGCGTGCGCCTGAGCAGCCTAACGGATGACCCAACGCGATGGCGCCGCCATTGAGGTTGACCTTGTCATCGAGCCTGTCTGACAGGCCGAGATCGTTGATGCAGGGCAGAACCTGCGCGGCAAAAGCCTCGTTAAGTTCAAAAACATCAATGTCATTTACGCTCAGCCCGGCGCGCTTCAGTGCCAGCTTGCTGGCCGGGACCGGGCCGTATCCCATAATGGAAGGGTCGCATCCCACTACTGCCATACTTTTAAGGCGTGCACGGGGTTTCAGGCCCTGCTCTCGTGCGTGGCTTTCACTCATGATCAACATGCCCGCCGCCCCGTCTGATAACGCTGACGAACTGCCCGCAGTGACTGTTCCGTTCACCGGATCGAAGGCAGGCCGCAGCGCTGCCAGTCCTTCCAGGCTGGTATCTTCACGGATGACTTCGTCAACGTCATAGCGTTTCAGGACGCCATCGGCATCGTGACCATGCAGCGCAACAATTTCATTGGCAAAATCGCCACGCTGCGTGGCCTGCCAGGCACGCTGATGAGAGCGCAAAGCAAAAGCGTCCTGCTGCTCGCGGCTGATATGGTGCATGCGCGCCAGCATCTCTGCCGTTAGCCCCATCATCCCTGCGGCTTTCGCAACGGTACGGCCTAAACCCGGATGAAAATCGACGCCATGGTTCATGGGGACATGCCCCATATGTTCGACACCGCCAATTAAACAGGTCTGAGCATCGCCGACCATGATTGCGCGTGCGGCGTCATGTAAGGCCTGCATTGAAGAACCGCAAAGCCGGTTAACCGTTGTCGCCGGAACGCGGTGCGGGATTTCAGCCAGCAGCGCGGCGTTGCGGGCAATGTTGAAGCCTTGCTCCAGCGTTTGCTGCACGCAACCCCAGATAATGTCGTCCAGCGTGGCGGCATTCACCCCCGGGTTGCGGTTCAACAGAGCACGCATGACATGCGCGGACAGGTCCTCGGCGCGTACATGGCGAAACGCCCCACCTTTTGAACGGCCCATCGGCGTACGCACCGCGTCAATAATTACCACATTTTCCATTTTGATTACCTCAGGCGCTTCTGAACGCGGCTTCATCGATCGGTTTGACGGCGGGATACCAGCTTTCGTGTTGGCGCGCTTTCTCAAGCAGCAGGGCAGGGAGCGCATACAGCCCACCCAATGACGAATAACGTTTCGCCTGATCCACCACGTTGCCGTTACCCAAAGTGTCGAGATAACGGAAAGCACCGCCACGGAAAGGCGGGAATCCCAGACCATAGACCAGCGCCATGTCTGCTTCAGCAGGTGAGGCGATAATCTTCTCTTCCAGGCAGCGAACCACTTCATTCAACATCGGCAGCATCATGCGATTCAGAATCTCTTCATCACTGAATATCCGTTTAGGCTGGCAGGCGGGTTCGAGTAAGGCATCGACCTCTGCATCGGACACTTTTTTCGGTTTCCCTTTTTTGTCTTCTTCCCAGCGCCAGAAACCCAGACCATTTTTCTGACCAAAACGCTTCGCCTCAAACAGAATATCGATCGCATCGCGATAGTCTTTTTTCATCCGTTCAGGAAAACCGTCCGCCATGACGCTTTGCGCATGATGCGCGGTATCAATGCCCACGACATCCAGCAGCCATGAAGGCCCCATCGGCCAGCCAAACTGTTTTTCCATTACCTTGTCGATCTGGCGGAAGTCCGCACCATCACGCAACAGCATGCCGAAGGCAGCGAAGTAGGGGAACAAAACGCGGTTAACAAAGAAACCCGGACAGTCATTCACCACCACCGGGGTTTTACCCATTTTACTGGCCCAGGCGACAACTTTACCCAGCGTGGCCTCACTGGTTTTCTCTCCACGGATCACCTCTACCAGCGGCATACGTGGAACCGGGTTAAAGAAGTGCATGCCACAAAAATTTTCTGGACGCTGCAACGCCTGCGCCAGATGGCTGATGGGGATGGTTGAGGTGTTTGACGCCAGAATGGCATCAGCGCGCATATGGGTTTCGGTTTCAGCCAGAACGCTAGCCTTGATTTTCGGATTTTCGACGACGGCTTCTACCACGATGTCGGCCTGGTCGAAACCGGCATAATCGAGAGTAGGCTGAATAGTGGCAATGACGCTGGCCAGCTTGTTTCCGTCTATTTTACCGCGTTCCAGTTGCTTATTCAGAAGCTTACTGGCTTCATTCATGCCCAGCGTCAGCGCCTGCGGATTGATATCCTTAATTTTAACCGGCACGCCTTTCCATGCCGATTGATAGCTGATTCCACCGCCCATAATGCCGGCGCCCAGCACGGCGGCCTGTTTGGGCGGGCCGCTTTCACTGCTGCGTTTTTTGGCCAGACTTTTGATGTACTGATCGTTGAGGAAAATCCCGACGAGCGCGCGGGCCACATCTGACTGTGCCAGCGGAACGAACGCTGCGGTTTCCAGCTTTAGCGCATCATCGCGGCCCAGCGCTGCTGCCGCTTCAATGGTTTTAACGGCAGTGACTGGCGCAGGGTAGTGTTTCCCCGCCGTTTGCATCACCATGCCTTTGGCTATCGTAAAGCTCATCGCGGCTTCAACGGGGCTGAGTTTCAACGGAGCCAGTTTAGGGGCGCGACGGGCACGCCAGCTGCCGTCGTGGGCGGCCGCTTTTAGCATGGTTAACGCAGCATCACGCAGCTTATCGTTGCTGACAACCGCATCCACCAGACCCAGTTTCAGCGCTTCAACACCGTCAACATCTTTGCCTGCGGCAATGATTTCCATTGCACTGTCGGCACCTAACAGACGAGGAAGACGCACGCTGCCGCCAAAACCCGGCATGATGCCCAGCTTCGTTTCCGGTAACCCCAGGCGGGCCGTCGGTGTGGCAACGCGCAAATCCGTGGCCAGTACACATTCACAGCCACCGCCCAGCGCATAGCCCTCAATCGCCGAGATCGTGGGCACCGGTAAATCTTCCAGACGATTGAAGATACTGTTGGCGAAGGTCAGCCACTGACTCAGTTTCTCTGTCGGCGCATCAAAGAGCGCCAGGAATTCAGTAATGTCCGCACCCACGATAAAGGCGGGTTTTGCTGATCGCAGAAGCACACCGCGCAGGCCGGCATGTTTTTCCAGCACCGTTACCGCATCGCCAAGACTGGCCACGGTTTGCGTATCCAGCTTGTTAACGGAGCCGGGGGCATCAAAGACCAGCTCGACAATACCATCGTCCAACTGGTGAAGAGTGAGGTTAGCGCCTTGGTAGAGCATGTACGTCTCCTGAAACCGCGAAAGGTGATCTGGTCATACCAGATGATCGTGAGTTTGGGAGGGATGTTAATTTTTTGCAAACAGCTCTTTGTTTATTTGCTAACAAGATCACAGCCACGGGGAACCCGGCATCCGGATTTTGCCTGTGATAAACTGCGGCTTTTCCGGACACTGGAGAGGCGGCAATGGATTCACTTAAGAGCTTGTATCACGCGCATATTACGACCTTGCAACAACGTGCTCAGCAGGTATTGGCACGTCATAAACTGGACGCCATGCTGATCCATTCCGGCGAGCTACTCACCGTATTTCTGGACGACCACACGTATCCGTTTAAGGTCAACCCGCAGTTCAAGTCCTGGGTGCCGGTAACACAGGTACCTAACTGTTGGCTGTGGATCGATGGCGTGAACAAACCGAAATTGTGGTTCTATTCGCCGGTGGATTACTGGCACAACGTTGAACCGCTTCCGCACAGTTTCTGGACCGACGACATTGAGATTATCGGGCTGGCAAACGCGAATGCCATTGGCGATCTCCTGCCTGCTCAGCGCGAAAATGTTGCCTATATTGGCCCGGTCGTCGAACGCGCTGCGCAGTTAGGCATTACGGCAGGCAACATCAATCCTAAAGCGGTGATCGATTTCCTGCATTATCACCGCAGTATTAAAACTGACTACGAACTGAGCTGTATGCGTCAGGCGCAGAAAATTGCCGTGGCAGGACATCGCGCTGCCAAAGAAGCGTTTGCGGCAGGTCTGAGTGAATTCGATATTAATCAGGCGTACCTGACCGCGACTGGTCATCGCGATACGGATGTCCCTTACGGCAACATTATTGCATTGAACGAACATGCTGCCGTGTTGCATTACACCAAACTGGATCATCAGCCACCGGCTAAGCGCTACAGTTTCCTGATTGATGCCGGGGCGGAATATCAGGGATATGCCGCTGACCTGACCCGCAGCTATGCCGCACAAAGCGGATCGCTGTATGCCAAAATGGTGGAGGCGATGAATGCGGAAGAGCTGGCCTTGATTGCGACGTTGAAAGCGGGCGTGCGCTACACCGATTACCATCTGCAAATGCATCAGCGCATTGCAAAATTGCTGGTGAAGTTTGATTTGGTCCACGGCATCAGTGAAGAGGCGTTGGTGGCCGAAGACCTGACCGGTCCGTTTATGCCACACGGTTTAGGTCATCCGCTGGGCCTGCAGGTTCATGATGTCGCCGGATTTATGCAGGATGAAAGCGGGACGCACCTGGCTGCGCCAGCGCAATATCCTTACCTGCGTTGCACCCGTGTCATCCAGCCGGGGATGGTGTTAACCATCGAGCCAGGCTTCTACATTATTGATTCACTGCTGGCACCGCTGCGCGCTGGCAAATTCAGTGCGCATTTTAACTGGCAGGCACTGGATGCGCTTAAGCCTTACGGCGGCATTCGCATTGAAGATAACGTGGTTATTCATGCTAATCGCGTTGAAAACATGACGCGCGACCTGCACCTCGCCTGATGGAGGCTTACGATATTCCTGCGCAAGCGCTAAGCGTGAGCGAGGAGACCATCAAAAAGAGCCGGTTTATTACGTTACTGGCGCACACGGACGGTGTCGAAGCCGCGCGGGCTTTTGTCCAGCAGGTAAAACAGGATCATCCGACGGCCCGGCATCATTGCTGGGCCTGGGTGGCGGGCGCGCCGGATGATTCGCAGCAGTTGGGGTTTTCCGATGACGGCGAACCTTCGGGAACGGCGGGGAAACCTATGCTGGCGCAGTTGATGGGGGCGGGCATAGGGGAAATCACCGCCGTCGTCGTGCGTTACTACGGCGGCATCATGCTGGGGACGGGCGGTCTGGTAAAGGCTTATGGCGGCGGTGTCCAGCAAGGGCTGAAACAGCTTGAGCGCCAGCGAAAAGTCCCGGTAAGGTTGTTCACGTTGCAGTGTGACTACGCCCAGTTGAGCGACATTGAGCGTCTGGTGCAGCGCTACGACGGCAGCATTACTGAAAGTCATTATTGCGACCGTATCGCGATGACGCTGGCTTTGCCTTATGGACAAATTGAGGGATTTAAGCAAAATCTGTCAGACTTCAGCCGGGGTGCGTTAACGCTTCTTCCGCTTATACCATGATGTTCTTCTCTTTAACTAAAGGAACGGCTTAATGCATTTTCGCGCCATTACCCGCATTGTCGGTCTGCTGGTGATCCTCTTCTCGGTGACGATGATTGTACCCGGCCTCGTTGCGCTGATTTATCGGGATGGTGCCGGCCGCGCCTTCAGCCAGACGTTTATGATGGCTCTGGTGATTGGTTCATTATTGTGGTGGCCAAACCGTAAGAAGAAAACGGAGCTTAAGCCGCGCGAAGGGTTTCTGATCGTGGTGCTGTTCTGGACCGTGCTGGGCAGCGTCGGGGCCATGCCGTTTATCTTTGCCGAACAGCCGCATCTGTCGGTTACCGATGCCTTTTTTGAATCCTTTTCCGGGTTAACCACCACCGGTGCGACGACGCTGGTGGGGCTGGACTCTTTGCCTAAAGCGATTCTGTTCTATCGCCAGATGCTGCAGTGGCTTGGCGGTATGGGAATCATTGTGCTCGCGGTGGCGATTCTGCCGATTCTGGGCGTCGGTGGGATGCAGCTTTACCGTGCCGAAATGCCCGGTCCGTTGAAAGACAATAAGATGCGTCCGCGTATTGCCGAAACGGCCAAGACGCTATGGCTTATCTATGTATTACTGACGGTGGCCTGCGCACTGGCATTATGGTTTGCCGGAATGCCCGCCTTCGATGCCATTGGGCACAGCTTTTCGACGATTGCTATTGGGGGATTTTCAACCCACGATGCCAGTATCGGCTATTTCCAGAGCGGCACCATTAATACGATTGTGGCCGTGTTCCTGCTGATCTCCGGCTGTAACTACGGCCTGCACTTCTCTTTACTAAGTAACCGCAATCTTCGGGTGTACTTACGCGATCCCGAATTTCGTATGTTTATCGGTGTGCAACTGACGCTGGTACTGATCTGTACAGTGGTACTGTGGTTCCATAATGTTTATGACAGTGGCTGGCAAACGTTGAATCAGGCGTTTTTCCAGGTTGTCTCGATGGCGACGACAGCGGGATTCACTACAGACAGTATTGCGCGCTGGCCGCTGTTCCTGCCGGTTTTGCTGCTGTGCTCTGCGTTCATTGGCGGCTGTGCCGGTTCGACGGGCGGTGGCCTGAAAGTGATCCGCATCCTGCTGCTGTGTAAACAGGGGAATCGCGAACTCAAACGCCTTGTCCATCCCAATGCGGTTTACACCATTAAGCTGGGTAATCGCGCGTTGCCAGAACGCATCCTGGAAGCGGTCTGGGGATTCTTCTCTGCGTATGCGCTGGTCTTCCTGATCAGTATGCTGGCCATTATTGCCACCGGCGTGGATGATTTTTCTGCGTTTGCCGCGGTCGCCGCAACGTTAAACAACCTGGGGCCCGGTCTGGGTGTTGTAGCGGATAACTTCACCTCAATGAATGATGTGGCAAAGTGGATTTTAATTTCGACTATGCTGTTTGGTCGCCTTGAGGTATTCACGTTGCTGGTGTTATTCACGCCAACCTTCTGGCGAGAATAACTAATAAGGATGCAGATGATGAAAGCATTAATTCTCTTTTCGACCCGTGACGGTCAGACGCAAAAAATCGCTTCCGCTATGGCGGAGGCGATTAAGGGCGAGCAAGCGTGCGATGTGATGAATATTCAGGATGCAAACGCGATTGACTGGCAGCAGTATGATCGGGTGCTGATTGGGGCTTCAATCCGTTATGGTCACTTTCAGCCCGCCGTAAACGAATTTGTTAAGCAGAACCTGGCCGCATTGCAGCAGCGCGTCAACGGCTTCTTCTCCGTGAATCTTACGGCGCGTAAGCCAGAGAAGCGGACGCCGGAAACCAATGCCTATACCGTTAAGTTTTTAGCGCAGTCCCCCTGGAAGCCCGATTGCTGTGCGGTTTTTGCTGGTGCACTGTATTATCCCCGCTATCGTTGGTTTGATCGGGTCATGATTAAGTTGATTATGCGCATGACCGGCGGCGAAACGGATACGACGAAGGAAGTTGAGTATACGGACTGGGAGCAGGTGCGCGGTTTCGCCAGAGATTTTGCACAGTTACCAGGCAAATCGTACTGAAATAACGCGATCTGGCGAAATTTGAGACGAACAGTAATATTTTTGCAATTAACCCTTGTCAGGCCGCGCGAACTCCCTATAATGCGCCTCCATCGACACGGCACAACGGCTTACGGAATGCGGTGTTGAGAGGGTCAGGCAACTGAGCCGCCGGAGAAAAACTTCTGAAAAAGAGGTTGACTCTGAAGGAGGAAAGCGTAATATACGCCACCTCGCAACAGACGGTTAACCCGCTGGTTGCACTGCTCTTTAACAATTTATCAGACAATCTGTGTGGGCACTCGCAGGATTGATATCCGCGTCTCCGGACGCAAAAAATATCAAGTCTTAAGAGTGAACACGTATTGAAATTCATTACGACGTTTTCCTTGAGCATCGCTGCACTGGTTGCAGCAAATCAAACTTTAAATTGAAGAGTTTGATCATGGCTCAGATTGAACGCTGGCGGCAGGCCTAACACATGCAAGTCGGACGGTAGCACAGAGGAGCTTGCTCCTCGGGTGACGAGTGGCGGACGGGTGAGTAATGTCTGGGAAACTGCCCGATGGAGGGGGATAACTACTGGAAACGGTAGCTAATACCGCATAACGTCGCAAGACCAAAGTGGGGGACCTTCGGGCCTCACACCATCGGATGTGCCCAGATGGGATTAGCTTGTAGGCGGGGTAACGGCCCACCTAGGCGACGATCCCTAGCTGGTCTGAGAGGATGACCAGCCACACTGGAACTGAGACACGGTCCAGACTCCTACGGGAGGCAGCAGTGGGGAATATTGCACAATGGGCGCAAGCCTGATGCAGCCATGCCGCGTGTATGAAGAAGGCCTTCGGGTTGTAAAGTACTTTCAGCGGGGAGGAAGGTGTTGAGGTTAATAACCTCAGCAATTGACGTTACCCGCAGAAGAAGCACCGGCTAACTCCGTGCCAGCAGCCGCGGTAATACGGAGGGTGCAAGCGTTAATCGGAATTACTGGGCGTAAAGCGCACGCAGGCGGTCTGTTAAGTCAGATGTGAAATCCCCGGGCTTAACCTGGGAACTGCATTTGAAACTGGCAGGCTTGAGTCTCGTAGAGGGGGGTAGAATTCCAGGTGTAGCGGTGAAATGCGTAGAGATCTGGAGGAATACCGGTGGCGAAGGCGGCCCCCTGGACGAAGACTGACGCTCAGGTGCGAAAGCGTGGGGAGCAAACAGGATTAGATACCCTGGTAGTCCACGCCGTAAACGATGTCGACTTGGAGGTTGTTCCCTTGAGGAGTGGCTTCCGGAGCTAACGCGTTAAGTCGACCGCCTGGGGAGTACGGCCGCAAGGTTAAAACTCAAATGAATTGACGGGGGCCCGCACAAGCGGTGGAGCATGTGGTTTAATTCGATGCAACGCGAAGAACCTTACCTACTCTTGACATCCAGCGAACTTGGCAGAGATGCCTTGGTGCCTTCGGGAACGCTGAGACAGGTGCTGCATGGCTGTCGTCAGCTCGTGTTGTGAAATGTTGGGTTAAGTCCCGCAACGAGCGCAACCCTTATCCTTTGTTGCCAGCGATTCGGTCGGGAACTCAAAGGAGACTGCCGGTGATAAACCGGAGGAAGGTGGGGATGACGTCAAGTCATCATGGCCCTTACGAGTAGGGCTACACACGTGCTACAATGGCGCATACAAAGAGAAGCGACCTCGCGAGAGCAAGCGGACCTCATAAAGTGCGTCGTAGTCCGGATCGGAGTCTGCAACTCGACTCCGTGAAGTCGGAATCGCTAGTAATCGTGGATCAGAATGCCACGGTGAATACGTTCCCGGGCCTTGTACACACCGCCCGTCACACCATGGGAGTGGGTTGCAAAAGAAGTAGGTAGCTTAACCTCCGGGAGGGCGCTTACCACTTTGTGATTCATGACTGGGGTGAAGTCGTAACAAGGTAACCGTAGGGGAACCTGCGGTTGGATCACCTCCTTACCTGAAGATACCTTCGTGCGAAGTGCTCACACAGATTGTCTGATAGAAAGTCACGAGCAGAAAAAACCTCTACAGGCTTGTAGCTCAGGTGGTTAGAGCGCACCCCTGATAAGGGTGAGGTCGGTGGTTCAAGTCCACTCAGGCCTACCAACTTCGCACTCATGCTGCGTTATGTCTCCGGCTCGCATAGTTCACTATGCTTCGCGGACACACGCCTTGCCTGAGCACGAAGTGCATTTCTCATGAAGTGCACGCAGTTGAGTGGTGGTAGTGGTCTCTGCAGTAACTGTATGGGGCTATAGCTCAGCTGGGAGAGCGCCTGCCTTGCACGCAGGAGGTCAGCGGTTCGATCCCGCTTAGCTCCACCATACTTGCTGTTTTTTTCTGACAATACTTCAGAGCGTACCGGTAACGGTGTGCTGCGAAGTATTATGCTCTTTAACAATCCGGAACAAGCTGAAAATTTGAAACGACGCACGTCGTGTTCCTCCGTAATAAGGAACACAGCACGATGCGTTCGGGTCTCTCAAAAGCTCACGACACGCAAGCGCAAAACGCCTGTGGGTTGTGAGGTTAAGCGACCAAGCGTACACGGTGGATGCCCTGGCAGTCAGAGGCGATGAAGGGCGTGCTAATCTGCGATAAGCGCCGGTAAGGTGATATGAACCGCTACAACCGGCGATACCCGAATGGGGAAACCCAGTGTGACTCGTCACACTATCATGCAGTGAATACATAGCGGCATGAGGCGAACCGGGGGAACTGAAACATCTAAGTACCCCGAGGAAAAGAAATCAACCGAGATTCCCCCAGTAGCGGCGAGCGAACGGGGAGGAGCCCAGAACCTGCATCAGCTTGTGCATCAGTGGAAGCGTCTGGAAAGTCGCAGGGTACAGGGTGATACTCCCGTACACAAAGGTGCACAGGCTGTGAGTTCGATGAGTAAGGCGGGACACGTGGTATCCTGTCTGAATATGGGGGGACCATCCTCCAAGGCTAAATACTCCTGACTGACCGATAGTGAACCAGTACCGTGAGGGAAAGGCGAAAAGAACCCCGGCGAGGGGAGTGAAACAGAACCTGAAACCGTGTACGTACAAGCAGTGGGAGCACCTTCGTGGTGTGACTGCGTACCTTTTGTATAATGGGTCAGCGACTTATATTCTGTAGCAAGGTTAACCGTATAGGGGAGCCGCAGGGAAACCGAGTCTTAACTGGGCGTTAAGTTGCAGGGTATAGACCCGAAACCCGGTGATCTAGCCATGGGCAGGTTGAAGGTTGGGTAACACTAACTGGAGGACCGAACCGACTAATGTTGAAAAATTAGCGGATGACCTGTGGCTGGGGGTGAAAGGCCAATCAAACCGGGAGATAGCTGGTTCTCCCCGAAAGCTATTTAGGTAGCGCCTCGTGAACTCATCTCCGGGGGTAGAGCACTGTTTCGGCTAGGGGGCCATCCCGGCTTACCAACCCGATGCAAACTGCGAATACCGGAGAATGTTATCACGGGAGACACACGGCGGGTGCTAACGTCCGTCGTGAAGAGGGAAACAACCCAGACCGCCAGCTAAGGTCCCAAAGTCATGGTTAAGTGGGAAACGATGTGGGAAGGCACAGACAGCCAGGATGTTGGCTTAGAAGCAGCCATCATTTAAAGAAAGCGTAATAGCTCACTGGTCGAGTCGGCCTGCGCGGAAGATGTAACGGGGCTAAACCATGCACCGAAGCTGCGGCAGCGACGCGCAAGCGTTGCTGGGTAGGGGAGCGTTCTGTAAGCCGCTGAAGGTGTGCTGTGAGGCATGCTGGAGGTATCAGAAGTGCGAATGCTGACATAAGTAACGATAAACAAGGTGAAAAACCTTGTCGCCGGAAGACCAAGGGTTCCTGTTCAACGTTAATCGGAGCAGGGTGAGTCGACCCCTAAGGCGAGGCCGAAAGGCGTAGTCGATGGGAAACAGGTTAATATTCCTGTACTTGGTGTTACTGCGAAGGGGGGACGGAGAAGGCTATATCGGCCGGGCGACGGTTGTCCCGGTTTAAGCGTGTAGGTGTGTGCGCCAGGCAAATCCGGTGCACTTTACACTGAGGCGTGACGACGAGGCACTACGGTGCTGAAGTGATAAATGCCCTGCTTCCAGGAAAAGCCTCTAAGCATCAGGTAACACGAAATCGTACCCCAAACCGACACAGGTGGTCAGGTAGAGAATACCCAGGCGCTTGAGAGAACTCGGGTGAAGGAACTAGGCAAAATGGTGCCGTAACTTCGGGAGAAGGCACGCTGGCGCGTAGGTGAGGGGACTTGCTCCCGGAGCCGAGGCCAGTCGAAGATACCAGCTGGCTGCAACTGTTTATTAAAAACACAGCACTGTGCAAACACGAAAGTGGACGTATACGGTGTGACGCCTGCCCGGTGCCGGAAGGTTAATTGATGGGGTTATCCGTAAGGAGAAGCTCTTGATCGAAGCCCCGGTAAACGGCGGCCGTAACTATAACGGTCCTAAGGTAGCGAAATTCCTTGTCGGGTAAGTTCCGACCTGCACGAATGGCGTAATGATGGCCAGGCTGTCTCCACCCGAGACTCAGTGAAATTGAAATCGCTGTGAAGATGCAGTGTACCCGCGGCAAGACGGAAAGACCCCGTGAACCTTTACTACAGCTTGACACTGAACACTGAGCCTTGATGTGTAGGATAGGTGGGAGGCTTTGAAGCGTGGACGCCAGTCTGCGTGGAGCCGTCCTTGAAATACCACCCTTTAATGTTTGGTGTTCTAACGTGGGCCCGTGATCCGGGCTGCGGACAGTGTCTGGTGGGTAGTTTGACTGGGGCGGTCTCCTCCCAAAGCGTAACGGAGGAGCACGAAGGTTGGCTAATCCTGGTCGGACATCAGGAGGTTAGTGCAATGGCATAAGCCAGCTTGACTGCGAGAGTGACGGCTCGAGCAGGTGCGAAAGCAGGTCATAGTGATCCGGTGGTTCTGAATGGAAGGGCCATCGCTCAACGGATAAAAGGTACTCCGGGGATAACAGGCTGATACCGCCCAAGAGTTCATATCGACGGCGGTGTTTGGCACCTCGATGTCGGCTCATCACATCCTGGGGCTGAAGTAGGTCCCAAGGGTACGGCTGTTCGCCGTTTAAAGTGGTACGCGAGCTGGGTTTAGAACGTCGTGAGACAGTTCGGTCCCTATCTGCCGTGGGCGCTGGAGAATTGAGGGGGGTTGCTCCTAGTACGAGAGGACCGGAGTGAACGCACCGCTGGTGTCCGGGTTGTCACGCCAGTGGCACTGCCCGGTAGCTAAGTGCGGAAAAGATAAGTGCTGAAAGCATCTAAGCACGAAACTTGCCCCGAGATGAGTTCTCCCTGAGACTTTAAGTCTCCTGAAGGGACGTTGAAGACGACGACGTTGATAGGCCGGGTGTGTAAGCGCAGCGATGCGTTGAGCTTACCGGTACTAATGACCCGTGAGGCTTAACCTTACAACGCCAGAGGCGTTTTGGGTTGAGAGACAGAAAGAATTTTCAGCCTTGTTTACCGGATAACGCCGTGCGGCCCGAGGGGGCGGTGCGGCAGACAGAATCTGCCTGGCGGCTTTAGCGCGGTGGTCCCACCTGACCCCATGCCGAACTCAGAAGTGAAACGCCGTAGCGCCGATGGTAGTGTGGGGTCTCCCCATGCGAGAGTAGGGAACTGCCAGGCATCAATCAGGTGAAGAAGCCCCGTACGGAAGTACGGGGCTTTTTTACGTCCGCCGTCCGGAGAGAGCGGGGCCTGCCGGACCTCTGCGGGCTTCACAGATCTCTGCCGTCGCCTGCCGGTCATCCTCCCTGGTCCGTTTACCTTGCCTCTGCATGTAAAAGGAAAGAATATGTCGTCAGCGGCCCTTTCCTGTCTATGCCTTTTAGCCCATGCTTTGCATCAATCTCTCCAGTGAATAGCTAAACAGACTGCGATCAAACCGCGCTGTTTAAACGTGCGGTTGGCAAAACGGCCTGGATGAAACGGATGCCCACCTCTACAAAGTTCTGCTGATACTTCACAATTGTTCCGCCTGTGTTTTTAGCTGCTTTAAACAACTCACATTCCATCAGCTTCCCCTGTCGTCATGCCCGCGACGGTTTCTGTACACGATTTCTTTCTACCCGTTCAGCGTTCTGAGTGGCTGATATGCAGCGAAAAACGTCTTCGCACGCAAATTCCCTCTCAATCCGTTCATGATGCGGTAAACTACGGCCAGATTAACCCCGTGAAGGCCTTATCATGTCCAGCTCGTATACCTCCTTAAAAGCCGACAATACGCTCGGTCTTGATGTCAGCACACAAATTCGTATTGTCGCCGAAACGCCTGAAGCCATACTTGCGGCATGGCAGATGAGCCAGCGTAACCAGCAACCCTTTTTGATCCTGGGTGAAGGCAGCAATGTACTGTTTCTTGAGGACTTCGCGGGCATTGTGGTACTCAACCGCATCGCTGGAGTTGAAATACGCGACGAGAATGAGCGCTGGAAGCTGCATGTTGGCGCGGGTGAAAACTGGCATCGACTGGTAAAAATGACGCTGGAAAAAGGGATTTCCGGACTAGAGAACCTGGCACTTATTCCCGGTATGGTCGGCTCTGCCCCCATCCAGAATATCGGCGCCTATGGCGTTGAACTGAAAGATGTCTGTGAATATGTAGACGTGCTGAATTTGCAAACCGGCGTCACTGAGCGTTTAAGCCGTGACGATTGCCAGTTTGGCTATCGCGACAGCATTTTTAAACATCAGTACCAGTCGGGCTATACGATTGTTGCCGTCGGGTTTTCATTAACCAAACAGTGGCAACCGGTGCTGACGTATGGCGATTTAAAGACGCTTAATCCGGCGACTGCGAATGCCTGGGATGTGTTTCATGCCGTTTGCCATATGCGACAGAGCAAATTACCTGACCCCAAAATAACAGGCAATGTTGGCAGTTTTTTTAAAAATCCAGTGATTAGCCGCCAGCAGGCTGAAGTATTGCTTAATCACTATCCTGCGATGCCAAATTATCCCCAACCAGAGGGTACGGTAAAACTTGCCGCAGGCTGGTTAATCGATCAGTGTCAGCTTAAAGGCTGTCGCGTTGGCGGCGCGGAAGTTCATCAGCAGCAGGCATTAGTGCTGATTAATGCTGCCGATGCCACGCCAGGCGATATCGTTGCGCTGGCCAAAAAGGTGCGCGCACGCGTAGGTGAGAAATTTGATGTCTGGCTTGAGCCTGAGGTCCGTTTTATCCGGGCACAAGGTGAATGCAATGCGGTTGAGGTGATTGCATGAAAGACCACAGCGTACCGCTAAAGCTTATTGATATCCTGTCAGATGGCGAATTTCATTCTGGTGAGCAATTAGGTGAAACGCTCGGCATGAGCCGCGCAGCAATTAATAAACATATTCAGACGTTAAAAAGCTGGGGCCTTGAAGTGTATACGGTTACCGGGAAAGGCTACAGCTTCCCTGCACCGCTTCAGTTGCTCAATGAAGAGGCGATTCTTGGTCAGCTTTCTCAGCCCGATGTCGCCGTGATACCGGTTATCGATTCGACGAACCAGTATTTACTTGAGCGTATGGATTCACTGCCTTCAGGTGCCGTCTGTGTGGCGGAATATCAGCAAGCGGGACGCGGACGACGCGGGCGGCATTGGTTTTCTCCCTTCGGTGCTAATCTTTATATGTCTATGTACTGGCGTCTGGAGCAAGGGCCTGCTGCAGCGATGGGGCTCAGCCTGGTGATTGGTATAGTGATGGCAGAGACGCTTCAGTCATTAGGTGCGGAGGATGTTCGCGTAAAATGGCCGAATGATATTTACCTCCATGACAGAAAATTAGCAGGCATCTTAGTAGAGTTAACCGGTAAAACCGGCGATGCTGCGCAGATCGTAATGGGAGCGGGCATCAATTTAGCGATGCGAAATGCCGACGCGGCGCAAATCAATCAGGGCTGGATTAATCTGCAGGAAGCGGGCGTAACGCTTGATCGTAATGACCTGGCTGCAACGTTAATCAATCGCCTGCGTGAGGCACTACCTGTTTTTGAACAGGAAGGTCTGGCACCTTTTGTCGCACGCTGGGCAGGCTTAGACAACTTTATCAACCGTCCGGTCAGGTTACTGATGGGCGAGCGGGAAGTTCACGGCATTGCACGCGGCATTGATAATCAGGGTGGTTTGCTGCTGGAACAAGAGGGCGAAATTAAATCCTGGATGGGTGGGGAAATATCGCTGCGTCCCCTTTAAAAGTCTGTAAAGCCTGCTTTTAAGGCAGGCTTTATTGTCGTAACTTATTTTCTCAGGCGGACTTTTTCAACCGCATGATTACCACTTTTGGTCATAATCAAGCTGGCTCTTTCACGTGTAGGAAGAATATTCTCTTTCAGGTTCAGCCAGTTGATCTCTTTCCACAGCGATCCCGCGATCTTGATGGCCTCATCTTCAGGTAACTGTGCATAATGATGAAAATAAGAGTCGGGATCGGTGAAAGCGCCCTGGCGAAATTTCAGAAAGCGATTGATATACCAGTGCTGTAAAAGATCTTCTTCCGCATCGACATAGATAGAAAAATCGACAAAATCAGAAACAAATACGTGGTGCGGATCGTGAGGATAATCCATTCCACTTTGAAGAACGTTTAAGCCTTCCAGAATTAAAATATCGGGTTGTTGCACCACTTTATCCCCATCCGGAATAACGTCATAAATGAGATGGGAATAAACGGGCGCCGTCACCTGCTGGGCGCCAGACTTAAGGTCTGACACAAACTTAACTAACCGATGCATATCATAAGATTGAGGAAACCCTTTTTTCTTCATGAGACCGCGCTCTTTTAGTACCGAGTTCGGATGAAGGAAGCCATCAGTTGTAATTAACTCAACCTTACGGTGCTCAGGCCAGCGGCTGAGAAGCGCCTGTAAAACGCGGGCAGTCGTACTTTTCCCCACCGCAACGCTACCAGCAATACTGATAATGTAAGGGATCTTTTGCCCGTCTGTGCCCAGAAATTGTTCCAGAACAGCCTGGCGACGCACATTCGAACTTATATAGAAATTCAGCAAGCGTGAGAGCGGCAGATAGATTTCCGCCACCTCTTCAATAGAAAGGTCTTCGTTTATCCCTTTTAACTGAGCAATTTCATCCTCTGCCAGCGTCATGGGAACGGAGTCGCGTAATGACGCCCATTGTTCACGGGTGAACTGTAAATAAGGCGTGGTGAGTGATGTCGTTTTATCCATAAGTATACATTTGACTGCAGATTCAAACCAATCTGTACATTTTCACCGAAGATTACTCGGGCACGGTAGCGTAATGAATTGCGGGTCACAGAGTTATTAACGAGAACAATGGGCTGGAGGGTACCACCAGTATAGCTTTTAAAAGAAGTAAAAAATAAACGGGGATAAGCTTTCGTCGGCGCCTCCGCAATTTTAACAAATCCTTGATCAAGAGGCTTGATCTCTGTAATTACAGCATGCGATGTGACAGGTAAATCTTCAGCCCGGTGGGTAGCAATGATCAGGGCACGTAAACGGGCCTCCGCTCATTATCGTATGGTTCACTTAGCCAGCAGCCGGTTAACGAGCGGTCTTTCATGATAGCGCGTGCAACGAATCCGTGGCTGTCTGTTACTTTATGCCGGACGTTAAGCCGCAAATAAGGTGCGTGTCAGGCGCGTCAATGTTTTGGGGCGTGCTTTCATTCCCCAGATCATTTGTCTGAACATCCACACCGCACTTTATTGCCTTCAGAGACCAGTCTGCCCCAGGCACGGATACCTTCTGTACTCTCTTTCCCGTGACGAATAACCCTTACCACGACCCTTTCTCTGCCCTCGCATGGCGTGTCCATCAAATACCGTTGCTGCCAACATAAGGCCGCCACAGGCTTTGTGGTGTGCTTAAGCTGTCTGAGGGCCGAAGGAGAGAAGAAGCGCTTCAATCCGCCTGACCGGGTTTCTATGCAGGTTGAACCGGGAGGCACAGCGCGTTCTGGCAACAGAAGGGATAAACATAATGACTTTCGGCGGCGTTCCAGTTGGTCGCAGCCGTCATCGGTGCGGACAGGGTAGAATCTGCACATCAAGCATCGGGCTGTTCTCATGTGTCATGTGACTTCTCTGTTGTACGTAGGCATTACCTGTTCATATGCAACCTCGCTCATCTTCACCGCGTCGACATCAATACACATGCACTCGCGTGCCTGTCAGGCCAGTAACCGAACAGAGCAGCGCTGTCGGCCACAGAAAGCATACAAGCAATGCCTGATTCACGCGTATTGAAAGCGGTATTGTGCCAGTGTCCATTCCCACCTCTTTAGGTGCCAGTACGTTTTCTCTGCAACCCTGTCAACTTAACATCACTCATCGCTTACCCTGTGGTGGCGTTTTTGCACAAACAAACCGATATCCACAAACAAAAAACGGCTGTCGATGGAAAACACCGGGCAATAAATAAGCAATCGAGACGAATTTTGCATGATCAGCAAAAAAAGGGGACGTGAAAAAAGCCATCCACCAAAGAATGAAATCGTGAAGACCAAATCCAGGGACAGAAGATGACGCGAAAATTTGACCAATAATTGGATGTTATTTCTGCAGAATAGGGGTAAATTGCGATGCTTTGCACAAATAGTAAGCGATAGAACAAAAACAGTGATTTTTTTGTTGCATCCTTCAGCCGACCTTCCTAGAATGCGCGTCACTTGATGCCGGCTTAGCTCAGTTGGTAGAGCAACTGACTTGTAATCAGTAGGTCACCAGTTCGATTCCGGTAGCCGGCACCATCAAGTAGGTGGGATTCCCGAGCGGCCAAAGGGAGCAGACTGTAAATCTGCCGTCACAGACTTCGAAGGTTCGAATCCTTCTCCCACCACCATCTCGACCCTCGGGTTGAGAACAGATAAACAACCTGTTTATCTGGCAGGTGAGTCACTTCTTCTCACCCTGAATTCAGATTGGGTGTAAGCTCAGTCAAAGTCAGCCAGCTTCGCTGGCAGGCTAAGAATAATAGGGGACTTCCCCTGTTATTCACAAGCTACAGAAAGAACAGGTAGCCGAGTTCCAGGATGCGGGCATCGTATAATGGCTATTACCTCAGCCTTCCAAGCTGATGATGCGGGTTCGATTCCCGCTGCCCGCTCCAGATGTGCTGATATGGCTCAGTTGGTAGAGCGCACCCTTGGTAAGGGTGAGGTCCCCAGTTCGACTCTGGGTATCAGCACCACTTCCTTTATCTCCCTCCTGATTTTCTCTGTAACTCCTTGCAGTCAGGCAATGCCTGGTTAATGTGACGATATCTTTGATATATCCGTGTCTTAGAGGGACAAGCGATGGCTAAAGAGCAATTTCAACGTAACAAACTGCACGTAAACGTGGGCACCATCGGTCACGTTGACCACGGTAAAACCACCCTGACTGCAGCAATCACCACCGTTCTGGCTAAAACCAACGGCGGCCAGGCGCGTGCGTTCGACCAGATCGACAGCACCCCTGAAGAAAAAGCACGTGGTATCACCATCAACACTGCACACGTTGAGTATGAAACCCCGTCTCGCCACTATGCACACGTTGACTGCCCGGGCCACGCCGACTATGTGAAAAACATGATCACCGGTGCTGCGCAGATGGACGGCGCGATCCTGGTTGTTGCTGCGACTGACGGCCCAATGCCGCAGACCCGTGAGCACATCCTGCTGGGTCGTCAGGTAGGCGTTCCTTACATCATCGTGTTCCTGAACAAGTGTGACATGGTTGATGACGAAGAGCTGCTGGAGCTGGTTGAGATGGAAGTCCGTGACCTGCTGTCACAGTACGACTTCCCGGGCGACGACACTCCAATCGTTCGCGGTTCAGCACTGAAAGCGCTGGAAGGCAACCCAGAGTGGGAAGAGAAGATCGTTGAGCTGGCTAACCACCTGGACAACTACATCCCGGATCCGGTTCGTGCTATCGACATGCCGTTCCTGCTGCCAATCGAAGACGTATTCTCAATCTCTGGCCGTGGTACTGTAGTAACCGGTCGTGTTGAGCGCGGTGTTGTTAAAGTCGGCGACGAAGTTGAAATCGTGGGTATCAAAGATACGGCGAAATCAACCTGTACCGGTGTTGAAATGTTCCGCAAACTGCTGGACCAGGGTCAGGCAGGCGAAAACTGTGGTGTTCTGCTGCGCGGTATCAAGCGTGAAGACATCCAGCGTGGTCAGGTTCTGGCGAAGCCAGGCACCATCAAGCCACACACCAAGTTCGAGTCAGAAGTTTACGTTCTGTCTAAAGACGAAGGTGGCCGCCATACTCCGTTCTTCAAGGGCTACCGTCCACAGTTCTACTTCCGTACCACTGACGTGACCGGTTCAGTAGAGCTGCCAGAAGGCGTTGAAATGGTTATGCCAGGCGACAACATCAAAATGGTTGTTACCCTGATTCACCCAATCGCAATGGACGAAGGTCTGCGCTTCGCAATCCGCGAAGGTGGCCGTACCGTTGGCGCGGGCGTTGTTGCCAAAGTTATCGCTTAATTACCGATAATATTTGACGCAATGCACATGGAAAGGGCATCATTTGATGCCCTTTTTGTACGCTGTTTTATAGAACCTGACTCATCAGTGATTTTGCACCATAATCATTGCTGAGACAGGCTCTGTTATGCGGCGCTGGATACCGAGTTACGCCCCAAAAGCTCATTCGGTTTGGATGCCTCGCGATGCGGGGCAGAATAGTTTCTGAATTATTGTGGCAGGTTGGTTTATGAGTGCGAATACCGAAGCTCAAGGGAGCGGGCGCGGCCTCGAAGCGCTGAAATGGGTAGTGGTAGTCTTATTACTGCTTGCGGCGATCGTAGGTAACTACCTCTATCGTGATGTGACGTTACCTCTGCGTGCGTTGGCTGTTGTTATTTTGATTGCAGCAGCAGGCGGCATTGCGCTTTTAACGACCAAAGGCAAAGCGACCGTAGCCTTTGCACGTGAAGCAAGAACCGAAATGCGCAAGGTTATCTGGCCAACCCGCCAGGAGACACTGCATACCACGTTAATCGTTGCCGCGGTCACTGCCGTGATGTCACTGATTTTGTGGGGGCTGGATGGCATTCTGGTCCGTCTGGTATCGTTTATCACTGGCCTGAGGTTCTGAGATGTCTGAAGCTCCAAAAAAACGCTGGTACGTCGTGCAGGCGTTTTCCGGTTTTGAAGGCCGCGTAGCACAGTCGCTGCGTGAGCACATCAAATTGCACAACATGGAAGAGCTGTTTGGCGACGTCATGGTGCCGACTGAAGAAGTGGTCGAGATCCGTGGTGGTCAACGCCGTAAAAGCGAACGTAAATTCTTCCCAGGCTACGTTCTGGTTCAGATGGTTATGAATGATGCCAGCTGGCACCTCGTTCGCAGCGTGCCACGCGTAATGGGTTTCATCGGTGGTACTTCTGACCGCCCTGCGCCAATCAGCGATAAAGAAGTTGATGCGATCATGAACCGCCTGCAGCAGGTAGGTGACAAGCCACGTCCGAAAACGCTGTTCGAACCGGGCGAAATGGTACGCGTCAACGATGGTCCGTTTGCCGACTTTAACGGCGTGGTCGAAGATGTCGATTATGAGAAGAGTCGTCTGACTGTTTCGGTCTCCATCTTTGGACGTGCAACACCTGTCGAACTCGACTTCGGTCAGGTGGAGAAAGGCTAACCTTTCTTTCACTATTTGGCTGTTGCAGCAGGCGCGAAATTAAACTATAATTTCGCGCCTTTTGTTTTTATGCGCTGGCAACAGCGTGTAAATCGTTACCACGGGGAGCCTTTTAAAGGCGCTATAACCCAATTGAGGAATTATCATGGCTAAGAAAGTACAAGCCTACGTCAAGCTGCAGGTTGCAGCTGGTATGGCGAACCCAAGTCCACCAGTTGGTCCAGCTCTGGGTCAGCAGGGTGTTAACATCATGGAATTCTGTAAAGCGTTTAACGCCAAAACAGAATCACTGGAAAAAGGCCTGCCTACTCCAGTTGTTATCACCGTATACAGCGACCGTTCTTTCACCTTCATTACCAAAACGCCTCCGGCTGCCGTTCTGCTGAAAAAAGCAGCGGGCATCAAGTCTGGTTCTGGTAAGCCGAACAAAGATAAAGTCGGTAAAGTGACTCGTGCTCAGGTACGTGAAATCGCAGAAACTAAAGCTGCGGACATGACTGGTTCTGACGTTGAAGCGATGACTCGCTCAATCGAAGGTACTGCTCGTTCCATGGGCCTGGTAGTAGAGGACTAAGAAATGGCAAAGCTGACCAAGCGCATGAGCGTTATTCGCGACAAAGTTGACGCGACTAAGCAGTACGATATTGCTGAAGCAATCGCATTACTGAAAGAGCTGGCTACCGCTAAGTTCGTTGAAAGCGTAGACGTTGCTGTTAACCTCGGCATCGACGCTCGTAAATCTGACCAGAACGTGCGCGGCGCGACCGTTCTGCCACACGGTACAGGTCGCTCTGTACGTGTAGCCGTCTTCACCCAGGGCGCAAACGCTGAAGCTGCTAAAGCAGCTGGCGCTGAGCTGGTAGGTATGGAAGATCTGGCTGAGCAGATCAAGAAAGGCGAAATGAACTTTGACGTTGTTATTGCATCTCCAGATGCAATGCGCGTTGTTGGCCAGTTAGGTCAGGTTCTGGGTCCACGTGGCCTGATGCCAAACCCGAAAGTCGGTACTGTAACCCCGAACGTTGCTGAAGCGGTTAAGAACGCTAAAGCAGGTCAGGTTCGTTATCGTAACGACAAAAACGGCATCATCCACACTACCATCGGTAAAGTGGACTTCGATGCTGACAAACTGAAAGAAAACCTGGAATCTCTGCTGGTTGCGCTGAAAAAAGCAAAACCTGCTCAGGCGAAAGGCGTGTACATCAAGAAAGTCAGCATCTCTACCACCATGGGCGCCGGCGTTGCCGTTGACCAGGCTGGTCTGAGCGCAGCGGCAAACTAATTGCTGCTTGAAACGGGCGAAAAATTCACCTAGAATCTTACGCCCGTTGTTCTGCATTCATGCAGATGTCATCGTGAGTAAGTCAGATTGTGCGAACGCAGCGACTGAGTCAGTCGCCTGAAACACAGTAAAGTGTTCAGCAGGCCTTATAAAGGCTGTCAGTGCAAGGCAATCTGAGCCACGATGTACAGCCGAATTTTAGGTTGGAGCCAGGCCTTATCCTGGCCTCCGTCCAAGACCGCAGGAGCTGCACATTTTCGGATGTAATGCTTAATACCCTGCGTAGACGGTGACAGAACCAAAAGAATTTTTCTTTACTGGATTCTGCTCACCGTGTAATAGCGCTTATTTTCCTTCGGGCGAATAAGTGAAGTGAGTTCCGGGGAAATCCATCCCCGGTCAAATCCAGGAGCTAAAGCTAATGGCATTAAATCTTCAAGACAAACAAGCGATTGTTGCTGAAGTCAGCGAAGTAGCCAAAGGTGCGCTTTCAGCGGTTGTTGCGGATTCTCGTGGCGTTACCGTTGATAAAATGACCGAACTGCGTAAAGCAGGTCGTGAAGCTGGCGTTTACATGCGTGTTGTTCGTAACACCCTGCTGCGCCGCGTCGTTGAAGGTACTCAGTTCGAGTGCCTGAAAGACACGTTTGTTGGTCCGACCCTGATTGCATATTCTATGGAACACCCGGGCGCTGCTGCTCGTCTGTTCAAAGATTTCGCGAAAGCGAATGCAAAATTTGAGGTCAAAGCTGCAGCCTTTGAAGGTGAGCTGATCACGGCGGCCAATATTGACCGTCTGGCAACGCTGCCGACCTACGAAGAAGCACTGGCACGTCTGATGTCGACCATGAAAGAAGCCGCTGCCGGCAAACTGGTTCGCACTCTGGCTGCTGTTCGCGATGCAAAAGAAGCGGCTTAAGGCCTCTCTTTTCTTCGTACTTGCTAACGTATAAACTTTTTCTGATTCTTAGGAACAATTGTTATGTCTATCACTAAAGACCAAATTCTGGAAGCCGTTGCCGCTATGTCCGTAATGGAAGTAGTTGAGCTGGTTTCTGCTATGGAAGAAAAATTCGGCGTTTCTGCTGCTGCTGCTGTAGCTGTTGCTGCTGGCCCAGCTGAAGCTGTTGAAGAGAAAACTGAATTCGACGTTATCCTGAAAGCTGTTGGCGCGAACAAAGTTGCAGTAATCAAAGCCGTTCGTACCGCAACTGGTCTGGGCCTGAAAGAAGCCAAAGATCTGGTTGAAGCAACTGGCGTGATCAAAGAAGGCATCAGCAAAGATGACGCAGCTGCACTTGAAGCTGCTCTGAAAGAAGCTGGCGCTGAAGTTGAAGTTAAGTAAGACAACCCTCGGGTTGCAGTCTGAGTAATATCAGACTGATGGCTGGTGACTTTTTGGTCACCAGCCTTTTTGCGCTCCAGGGCCTCAATGGGGTTTCGCACTGTTTGTCCATTGTTGCTCTTCAATATCTTTCTCTATCGACGACTTAATATACTGCTTTCCTGTGCGGGTTCCCTGCCCACGCTGAAGCAATGAAATGATTTAAGCGTGATAGAAAGAGGTATTGCACACACTGCCGGGCAGTGCGTGAATCAAACAAAATCGTGTTGCATGAACTGTCCTGTCAGGACGGACAGCGTGGGTCGACTTGTCAGCTAGCTGAGGAACCCTATGGTTTACTCCTATACCGAGAAAAAACGTATTCGTAAGGATTTTGGTAAACGTCCACAAGTTTTGGACATACCTTATCTCCTTTCTATCCAGCTTGATTCGTTTCAGAAGTTTATCGAGCAAGATCCAGAAGGTCAGTACGGACTGGAAGCTGCCTTCCGCTCTGTATTCCCTATCGCGAGCTACAGCGGCAACTCTGAGTTGCAGTATGTCAGCTATCGCTTAGGTGAACCTGTCTTTGACGTGAAAGAATGTCAGATCCGTGGCGTGACCTACTCGGCACCGCTGCGCGTCAAACTGCGTCTGGTGATCTATGAGCGCGAAGCGCCAGAAGGCACAGTAAAAGACATTAAAGAACAAGAAGTCTACATGGGTGAAATTCCACTCATGACAGACAACGGTACCTTTGTTATCAACGGTACTGAGCGTGTTATCGTTTCTCAGCTGCATCGTAGTCCTGGCGTATTCTTTGACAGCGATAAGGGTAAAACCCACTCATCGGGTAAAGTGCTGTATAACGCACGTATCATTCCTTACCGTGGTTCATGGCTGGACTTCGAGTTTGACCCGAAAGACAACCTTTTCGTCCGTATTGACCGTCGTCGTAAGCTGCCGGCCAGTATCATCCTGCGCGCACTGCATTACACCACTGCTGAAATCCTCGATATCTTCTTCGAGAAAGTGGTGTATGAAATCCGTGACAACAAGCTGCAGATGGAACTGGTGCCAGAGCGCCTGCGTGGTGAAACCGCGACCTTCGATATCGAATCGAACGGCACGGTCTACGTTGAGAAAGGGCGTCGCATCACTGCGCGTCACATTCGTCAGCTCGAAAAAGACGGTATCCAGCACATTGAAGTGCCTGTTGAATATATTGCAGGCAAAGTGGTCTCTAAAGATTATATCGATGAGAACACCGGTGAACTGATTATCGCAGCGAACATGGAGCTGTCGCTGGATCTGCTGGCCAAGCTGAGCCAGGCGGGTCACAAGCGTATCGAAACGCTGTTCACCAACGATCTGGATCACGGCCCTTATATCTCCGAGACCCTGCGCGTCGACCCAACCAACGATCGCCTGAGCGCGCTGGTTGAGATTTACCGCATGATGCGTCCTGGTGAGCCACCTACGCGTGAAGCAGCAGAGAACCTGTTCGAGAACCTGTTCTTCTCTGAAGATCGTTACGATCTTTCTGCTGTCGGCCGCATGAAGTTCAACCGTTCATTGCTGCGTGATGAAATCGAAGGTTCAGGTATCCTGAGCAAAGAAGATATCATCGAAGTGATGAAAAAGCTGATCGACATCCGTAACGGTAAAGGCGAAGTGGACGATATTGACCACCTCGGTAACCGTCGTATTCGTTCAGTGGGTGAAATGGCGGAAAACCAGTTCCGCGTCGGCCTGGTCCGTGTTGAGCGTGCAGTGAAAGAGCGTCTTTCTCTGGGCGACCTCGACACATTGATGCCTCAGGACATGATCAACGCCAAGCCTATTTCGGCGGCGGTGAAAGAGTTCTTTGGTTCAAGCCAGCTGTCCCAGTTTATGGATCAGAACAACCCGTTGTCAGAGATTACGCACAAGCGTCGTATCTCTGCTCTCGGCCCGGGTGGTTTAACCCGTGAGCGTGCCGGCTTCGAAGTGCGTGACGTACACCCAACGCACTACGGTCGTGTCTGCCCAATCGAAACCCCTGAAGGACCGAACATCGGTCTGATCAACTCCTTGTCTGTATATGCGCAGACGAACGAGTACGGTTTCCTGGAAACCCCTTATCGTCGCGTGATCGACGGTGTGGTTTCTGATGAAATTCATTACCTGTCTGCCATCGAAGAAGGTAACTATGTCATCGCTCAGGCGAACACCAATCTGTCAGAAGAAGGTGCGTTCGTTGATGACCTGGTGACCTGCCGTAGCAAAGGTGAATCGAGCCTGTTCAGCCGCGATCAGGTTGACTACATGGACGTTTCGACCCAACAGGTCGTTTCCGTCGGTGCGTCACTGATCCCGTTCCTGGAACACGATGATGCTAACCGCGCCCTGATGGGTGCGAACATGCAACGTCAGGCCGTTCCTACACTGCGTGCCGATAAGCCGCTGGTAGGGACCGGTATGGAGCGCGCGGTTGCCGTTGACTCCGGTGTTACCGCTGTGGCGAAACGTGGCGGTACCGTTCAGTACGTTGATGCATCACGTATCGTTATCAAAGTTAACGAAGACGAAATGTATCCGGGCGAAGCGGGCATCGACATCTACAACCTGACCAAATACACCCGTTCTAACCAGAACACCTGTATCAACCAGATGCCATGTGTATCTCTGGGCGAGCCAGTTGAGCGTGGTGATGTGCTGGCTGATGGCCCGTCTACCGATCTCGGTGAACTGGCGCTGGGTCAGAACATGCGCGTCGCGTTCATGCCGTGGAACGGTTACAACTTCGAAGACTCCATCTTAGTCTCCGAGCGCGTGGTGCAGGAAGATCGCTTCACGACCATCCACATTCAGGAACTGGCCTGTGTGTCTCGCGACACCAAGCTGGGGCCAGAAGAGATTACCGCTGACATCCCGAACGTGGGTGAGGCTGCACTCTCTAAACTGGATGAATCCGGTATCGTTTACATCGGTGCGGAAGTGACCGGTGGTGACATTCTGGTTGGTAAAGTGACGCCAAAAGGCGAAACCCAGCTGACACCAGAAGAGAAACTGCTGCGTGCGATCTTCGGTGAGAAAGCGTCTGACGTGAAAGACTCTTCTCTGCGCGTGCCTAACGGTGTTTCGGGTACGGTTATCGACGTTCAGGTCTTCACCCGCGATGGCGTGGAAAAAGACAAACGTGCGCTGGAAATCGAAGAGATGCAGCTGAAGCAGGCGAAGAAAGACCTGTCTGAAGAGCTGCAGATTCTGGAAGCGGGCCTGTTCAGCCGTATCCAGTCTGTCCTGATTTCTGGTGGCGTTGAAGCAGACAAACTGGACAAGCTGCCGCGTGAGCGTTGGCTGGAACTGGGTCTGACTGACGAAGCCAAGCAAAACCAGCTGGAACAGCTGGCAGAGCAGTACGACGAACTGAAGCACGAGTTTGAGAAAAAACTCGAAGGCAAGCGTCGTAAAATCACACAAGGCGATGATCTGGCACCAGGCGTGCTGAAAATCGTTAAGGTTTATCTGGCCGTTAAACGTCAGATTCAGCCTGGTGATAAGATGGCAGGTCGTCACGGTAACAAAGGTGTTATCTCGAAGATCAACCCAATCGAAGACATGCCTTACGATGAGAACGGTACGCCGGTCGATATCGTACTGAACCCGCTGGGCGTACCTTCACGTATGAACATCGGTCAGATCCTTGAGACGCACTTAGGGATGGCAGCGAAAGGTATCGGCGAGAAAATTAACGCGATGCTGAAAAAGCAGGAAGAAGTCGCCAAACTGCGCGAATTCATCCAGCGTGCTTACGATCTGGGCACAGATGTGCGTCAGAAAGTTGACCTGAATACCTTTAGTGATGACGAAGTTCTGCGTCTGGCTGAAAACCTGAAAAAAGGTATGCCGATCGCCACGCCGGTGTTTGATGGTGCGAAAGAGAGCGAAATCAAAGAGCTGTTAGAGCTCGGCGGTCTGCCTTCTTCCGGTCAGATTACCCTGTTTGATGGTCGCACTGGTGAGCAGTTCGAACGTCAGGTAACCGTTGGTTATATGTACATGCTGAAACTCAACCACCTGGTTGATGACAAGATGCACGCACGTTCTACCGGTTCCTACAGCCTCGTTACTCAGCAGCCGCTGGGTGGTAAGGCACAGTTCGGTGGTCAGCGCTTCGGTGAGATGGAAGTATGGGCACTGGAAGCATACGGTGCGGCATATACCCTCCAGGAAATGCTTACCGTTAAGTCTGATGACGTTAACGGCCGTACCAAGATGTATAAGAACATCGTGGATGGCAACCATCAGATGGAACCTGGCATGCCAGAATCGTTCAACGTACTGTTGAAAGAGATTCGCTCGCTGGGTATCAACATCGAGCTGGAAGACGAGTAACCCTCAGTAGCAGGCTTCGGCCTGTAAGCGCAGGGTTAACGCGCTCGCATTTGTACTGGTTATGGGGCGTTCAATTTCGGTTGGACGCCCCTGAGTCTCACTCCGACGGGAGCTAATCCGTGAAAGACTTACTTAAGTTTCTGAAAGCGCAAACTAAGACCGAAGAGTTTGATGCGATCAAAATTGCGCTGGCTTCGCCAGACATGATCCGTTCATGGTCTTTTGGTGAAGTTAAAAAGCCGGAAACCATTAACTACCGTACCTTCAAGCCAGAGCGTGACGGTCTTTTCTGTGCCCGTATTTTTGGACCGGTAAAAGATTACGAATGCCTGTGCGGTAAGTACAAGCGTTTAAAACATCGTGGCGTAATCTGCGAGAAGTGTGGCGTAGAAGTTACACAGACCAAAGTACGTCGTGAGCGCATGGGCCACATTGAGCTGGCATCACCGACTGCGCACATTTGGTTCCTGAAATCACTGCCATCGCGTATCGGCTTGCTGCTGGATATGCCGCTGCGTGATATCGAGCGCGTGCTGTACTTCGAATCTTATGTTGTGATCGAAGGCGGCATGACTAACCTGGAAAAACGTCAGATTCTGACGGAAGAGCAGTACCTTGACGCGCTGGAAGAGTTCGGTGACGAATTCGACGCGAAGATGGGTGCAGAAGCTATCCAGGCGCTGCTGAAAAATATGGATCTGGAGCAAGAGTGCGAGCAGCTGCGTGAAGAGCTGAACGAAACCAACTCCGAGACCAAGCGTAAAAAACTGACCAAGCGTATCAAGCTGCTGGAAGCGTTCGTTCAGTCTGGTAATAAGCCAGAGTGGATGATCCTGACCGTTCTGCCGGTTCTGCCGCCTGATCTGCGTCCGCTGGTACCGCTGGATGGTGGTCGTTTCGCTACGTCGGATCTGAACGATCTGTATCGTCGCGTGATCAACCGTAACAACCGTCTGAAACGCCTGCTGGATCTGGCTGCGCCAGATATCATCGTACGTAACGAAAAACGTATGCTGCAGGAAGCGGTTGATGCCCTGCTGGATAACGGTCGTCGCGGTCGTGCGATCACCGGTTCTAACAAGCGTCCTCTGAAATCTTTGGCCGATATGATCAAAGGTAAGCAGGGTCGTTTCCGTCAGAACCTGCTCGGTAAGCGTGTCGACTACTCCGGTCGTTCTGTTATTACCGTTGGTCCATACCTGCGTCTGCATCAGTGCGGTCTGCCGAAGAAAATGGCACTGGAGCTGTTCAAACCGTTCATCTACGGCAAGCTGGAACTGCGTGGCCTGGCCACCACCATCAAAGCCGCGAAGAAGATGGTTGAGCGTGAAGAAGCTGTCGTTTGGGATATCCTGGACGAAGTCATCCGCGAACACCCGGTCCTGCTGAACCGTGCACCAACGCTGCACCGTTTAGGTATCCAGGCCTTTGAACCGGTTCTGATCGAAGGTAAAGCAATCCAGCTTCACCCGCTGGTTTGTGCGGCCTATAACGCCGACTTCGATGGTGACCAGATGGCTGTTCACGTACCGCTGACGCTGGAAGCCCAGCTGGAAGCGCGTGCGCTGATGATGTCGACCAACAACATTCTGTCACCGGCGAACGGCGAGCCAATCATCGTTCCTTCACAGGACGTTGTACTGGGTCTGTACTACATGACCCGCGACAAAGTGAATGCCAAAGGTGAAGGCATGGTGCTGACCGGCCCGAAAGAAGCTGAGCGTGTTTATCGCGCTGGCCTGGCCGAGCTGCATGCGCGCGTTAAAGTGCGTATCACTGAGTACAGCAAAAACGAGCAGGATGAGTTCGTTGCGAAAACCAGCTTGATCGACACCACCATTGGTCGTTCGATTCTGTGGATGATCGTACCGAAAGGTCTGCCTTTCTCCATCGTCAACCAGGCGCTGGGTAAAAAGGCTATCTCTAAAATGCTGAACACCTGTTATCGCATTTTGGGCCTGAAGCCGACCGTTATCTTTGCTGACCAGACCATGTACACCGGTTTCGCCTACGCCGCCCGTTCAGGTGCGTCTGTTGGTATCGACGACATGGTTATCCCAGCCAAGAAAGTGGAAATCATCTCTGAAGCCGAAGCCGAAGTGGCCGAAATTCAGGAACAGTTCCAGTCTGGTCTGGTTACCGCCGGCGAACGTTACAACAAAGTCATCGATATCTGGGCTGCCGCGAACGAGCGCGTAGCGAAGGCGATGATGGAAAACCTCTCAACCGAGACCGTGATTAACCGTGACGGCGAAGAAGAGAAACAGGTTTCCTTTAACAGCATCTTTATGATGGCCGACTCCGGTGCGCGTGGTTCTGCTGCACAGATTCGTCAGCTGGCCGGTATGCGTGGTCTGATGGCTAAGCCAGATGGCTCCATCATTGAAACGCCTATCACCGCGAACTTCCGTGAAGGTCTGAACGTACTTCAGTACTTCATCTCGACGCACGGTGCACGTAAAGGTCTGGCAGATACCGCACTGAAAACCGCGAACTCCGGTTATCTGACGCGTCGTCTGGTTGACGTTGCGCAAGATCTTGTTGTCACCGAAGACGACTGTGGTACACACGAAGGCATCATGATGACGCCAGTCATCGAAGGTGGCGACGTGAAAGAGCCACTGCGTGAGCGCGTTCTGGGCCGTGTAACGGCAGAAGACGTTCTGAAGCCTGGCACGGCTGACATTCTGGTTCCACGTAACACACTGCTCGATGAGCACTGGTGTGACGTGCTGGAACTGAACTCAGTCGACAGCGTGAAGGTGCGTTCGGTTGTAGGTTGTGAAACCGACTTTGGTGTGTGTGCGCATTGCTATGGTCGCGACCTGGCACGTGGTCACATCATCAACAAAGGCGAAGCAATCGGTGTTATCGCAGCACAGTCAATCGGTGAGCCGGGTACACAGCTGACGATGCGTACGTTCCACATCGGTGGTGCGGCATCTCGTGCGGCAGCTGAATCCAGCATTCAGGTGAAGAACAAAGGTACCATCAAGCTGACCAATGCTAAGTCGGTAACGAACTCAGCAGGCAAGCTGGTGATCACCTCGCGTAACGTTGAACTGAAAATGATCGACGAATTTGGCCGTACGAAAGAGAGCTATAAAGTTCCTTACGGTGCGACCATGGCGAAAGGTGATGGTGAGCAGGTTGCTGCGGGTGAAACCGTTGCAAACTGGGATCCGCATACCATGCCAGTTATCACAGAAGTGGGCGGTTTCATTCGCTTCACCGACATGATCGACGGTCAGACCATTACGCGTCAGACTGATGACTTAACAGGTCTGTCATCGCTGGTGGTTCTGGACTCTGCAGAACGTACCTCAGGTGGTAAAGATCTGCGTCCGGCACTGAAAATCGTTGATGCCAACGGCAATGATGTTCTGATCCCAGGTACCGATATGCCTGCTCAGTACTTCCTGCCAGGTAAAGCGATTGTACAGCTGGAAGATGGCGTGAAGATCAGCTCGGGTGATACCCTGGCGCGTGTTCCGCAGGAATCTGGCGGTACCAAGGATATTACCGGTGGTCTGCCACGCGTTGCTGACCTGTTCGAAGCGCGTCGTCCGAAAGAGCCAGCAATCCTGGCGGAGATCAGCGGCATCATCTCCTTCGGTAAAGAAACCAAAGGTAAGCGTCGTCTGGTGATTACACCGCTGGATGGTAGCGATCCGTACGAAGAGATGATTCCGAAATGGCGTCAGCTGAACGTGTTCGAAGGTGAACGTGTTGAGCGCGGTGACGTGGTTTCCGATGGTCCAGAGTCACCACATGACATCCTGCGTTTACGTGGCGTGCATGCGGTTACCCGTTACATCACTAACGAAGTGCAGGAAGTTTACCGTCTGCAAGGCGTTAAGATTAACGATAAGCACATCGAAGTCATCGTTCGTCAGATGCTGCGTAAAGCTACTATCATGAGCGCGGGCAGCACCGAGTTCCTGGAAGGTGAGCAGGCTGAATTCTCTCGCATCAAGATCTCTAACCGTGAACTTGAAGCGAACGGAAAAGTTGGCGCAACCTTCGTACGTGACCTGCTGGGTATCACTAAAGCGTCACTGGCAACCGAATCGTTCATCTCTGCAGCATCGTTCCAGGAAACTACACGTGTCCTGACTGAAGCGGCAGTAGCAGGCAAGCGCGACGAACTGCGCGGTCTGAAAGAGAACGTGATCGTGGGTCGTTTGATCCCGGCCGGTACCGGTTACGCTTATCACCAGGATCGTATGCGTCGTCGTGCGGCAGGCGAAGTGCCAGCTGCACCGCAGGTGACTGCTGACGAAGCATCCGCAAGCCTGGCGGAGTTACTGAACGCTGGTCTTGGCGGTAACAACGACGAGTAATCGTCAAACGCCTGATAAAAAACCCTGCTCCGGCAGGGTTTTTTTTTGCCTGCGAGATCAGGCTGTCTTATACAGGCGGCACCGGCATTCATAACGCGTGCTGTCGTGAAGAGTGTTTTCCGAAGTCCGTCCTGTTAACGAAATCGACTCACGCCTGTTTACAGGCGAGCCGTAATTAAAAGCGTTTGTTGATATCGCTTCTCTTTAACCCGATATCTTTCAGCGCACTGTCGCTCAGTCTGCATAAAATCATGCGGGTTTCGCGCCGACACTGCCAGCGACGAAAATGATGCCAGATAAAGCGAAACAGGCTGAGTGAAACTGCAAAGGGTTTAGCGCTACGATTTTCCTCATATCCCATGATCCTGCCCTCAGTAAGTAACCTGAGAAATATTTTCATGCAGATACAATTTCCAATACAGATGCACCCGAAGCAATTATTTAACATACAGATTGCCGTCAGCGTGGACTGAATGGTAGAAATACAGGCTGTCTGTACTGTTTTGTCGGGTCATCAACCTGGCTGAGGTCAATCATGACGCGCTATCAACATTTAGCCACATTGCTGGAAAAACGTATTGAACAGGGGTTGTACCAAAGTGGCGAGCGCCTGCCCTCCGTTCGGAGTTTGAGCGTCGAACATGGTGTCAGCATCAGCACGGTACAGCAGGCCTATTATCTGCTGGAGCAGAAACAGCTGATTATTCCGCAGGCGCGTTCCGGGTATTTTGTGGCGCCGCATAAGGCGATGCCACCCATTCCGGCCTTAACGCGTCCGGCGCAATATCCGGTGGAAATTACCCAGTGGGATGCGGTGCTTGACCTGCTTAACAGCCGCCGGGAACAGGATGTACTGCAACTGGGCAGCGGTATGCCGGATTTAACGCAGTCCACACTGAAACCTCTGTGGAAGGCGTTTAGCCGTCAGGCGCAGCAGCAGGAAAGCACGCTGCTGAATTACGACAACCTTTACGGTGTCGCCCGGCTGAGAGAACAAATTGCCCGGTTGATGATCGACAGCGGCTGCCAGCTGACCTCAGAAGATATTGTGATTACCACAGGCTGCCACGAAGCGCTGTCAGTGTCCGTGCGCGCAGTATGCCAGCCCGGCGATATCATTGCGGTCGAATCGCCGTCATTTCACGGCATCATGCAGACATTACGTGGGTTCGGCATTCGGGCCATTGAGATTCCGACCGATTCTGTAACGGGAATCAGCCTTGAAGCGCTGGAACTGGCCTTTGATCAGTGGCCGATCAAAGCGGTCGTCGTCGTCCCTAACTGCAACAATCCTCTTGGCTTTATCATGCCCGAAAAGCGCAAGCGCGCGCTGCTGAGTCTGGTACAGCGTTTTGATGCGGCGATCATTGAAGACGATGTTTATGGTGAGCTGGCCTGGGAGTACCCGCGGCCTTCATCCATTAAATCTCTGGATACAGAAGGACGCGTATTGCTGTGCAGCTCGTTTTCCAAAACGCTGGCACCGGGTTTACGTGTGGGCTGGGTGGCGCCCGGACGCTTCCGCGATCGTGTTTTGCATATGAAATACATTGTGACAGGTTCTACCGCCACTCAGCCTCAGCATGCCGTAGCTGACTTTATCCAGCAGGGCCATTACCAGACGCATCTTCGGCGGATGCGCCAGGTTTACCAGCGCAATTACGACACCTTTTCCTGCTGGGTAAGGCATTACTTCCCTTGCGGTATCTGCGTCACGCGGCCTCAGGGCGGTTTTTTGATGTGGATTGAATTGCCTGAGGCATTTGATGCGGTGCAGCTCAACCACGAATTACGCAAATCAGGGATCCAGATTGCCGTAGGCTCGCTGTTTTCGGCCTCCGGAAAGTACCGTAACTGTCTGCGCCTGAATTACGCCTTGCCCGCAAGCGGTAAGATTGAACAGGCACTGGCCTTGACCGGTAAGGCTGTCGAGCGGGCGATGGCCGCCTGTGCGCATCAGCCGTCGGCTGACCTGTCCGCCGTTATCGATATCATCGCTTCAGGTGGTGAGAAGCAGGGCCAGAAAGAGGAGGGAACTGGCCCTGGTCAGGCCATCCCGGCCGGACGCCAGTGACTTTAAAGGACAGAAAAAAGCCGCGCCAGTCGCAATGTTCATTGCCGTGCGCGGCTTTCCAGTTTTTACTGCCTGTTGCACAACGTGCGCGTTTATCTGCGCGACAGGGCGGGGTTAATGCCCGGATTCGGGCTCAACAAGCCGTAACAGCTCGCGGGTGGCCGCCCGCCAGTCCTCTGCCTGCGTAATGGCGCTCACCACGGCGATACTGCCGACACCAGTTTCAAGTACCGCCGGAACGCGATCAATGCTGATGCCGCCAATCGCCACGGTAGAGATCCCCTGCAACCGACTCAGATGGCGTTTAAGTTCAGACAACCCCTGCGGAGAAGAGGGCATCACCTTCGTCTGAGTCGGAAAGATATGTCCCAGCGCAATGTAGGAAGGACGCAGCGCCAGCGCCCGATCCAGCTCAGCATCATCGTGCGTGGAAATGCCCAGGCGCAAGCCTGCGTCCAGAATGCGCTGCACATTGGCCACGGCCAGATCTTCCTGCCCCAGATGAACGCCATAAGCCTTATGCTTAATCGCCAGCTGCCAGTAGTCATTAATAAACAGGCGCGCCTGGTAACGCTGACCTGTTGCGATAGCCTGGATGATGGTGGGTTCAACGATCTCATCTGGCAGATCCTTAATCCGCAGCTGAATCGTGCGCACCCCGGCATCCAGTAAGCGTTCGATCCATTCGACGCTGTCGACCACCGGATACAGCCCTAATCGCGGCGCGGTAGCGGGAAAGGCGTTCATTTACTCCTCCTTAATCGCTGTGGCGGGATGGTAGAGTTCACCGCCCCGTTCACGGAAATGATCAGACATCTGCGCCATGCCAACCTCAATAGCCTGCGCTTCCGCTTCCTGTCTGGCAGCATAGTCACGCACTTCCTGCGTGATCTTCATTGAGCAAAACTTAGGGCCGCACATTGAACAGAAGTGGGCGACTTTACCCGATTCCTGTGGCAACGTTTCATCGTGATAGGCCCGGGCTGTATGAGGATCCAGCGCCAGATTGAACTGATCTTCCCAGCGAAATTCGAAGCGCGCTTTCGACATGGCGTTGTCGCGGATCTGCGCCCCCGGATGGCCTTTGGCCAGATCGGCAGCATGCGCGGCGATCTTGTAGGTGATTAATCCCTGTTTCACATCCTCTTTGTTTGGCAGGCCAAGATGCTCCTTCGGCGTGACGTAACACAACATCGCGCAGCCAAACCAGCCAATCATGGCGGCACCGATGCCAGAGGTAAAATGATCGTAGCCCGGCGCAATGTCGGTCGTCAGTGGGCCCAGAGTATAAAACGGCGCTTCATGGCAATGTTCCAGCTGCTCTGTCATGTTGCGACGGATCATCTGCATCGGGATATGGCCGGGGCCTTCGATCATCACCTGTACGTCATATTCCCAGGCTATTTTTGTCAGTTCACCCAGCGTGTGCAGCTCAGCGAACTGTGCTTCGTCGTTGGCGTCCTGAATCGATCCGGGGCGTAATCCGTCACCCAGGGACAAAGCGATATCGTAGGCTGCGCAAATTTCACAGATGTCGCGGAAGTGTTCATAGAGAAAGCTCTCCTTGTGATGAGACAGGCACCACTTCGCCATAATGGAGCCACCACGGGACACAATACCGGTCAGGCGTTTTGCAGTCATGGGAACGTAGCGCAGCAGCACACCCGCATGGATAGTAAAATAATCCACGCCCTGTTCGGCCTGCTCCAGTAACGTATCGCGGAAAATGTCCCAGTTCAGGTTTTCTGCCACACCGTTGACCTTCTCCAGTGCCTGATAAATCGGAACAGTGCCGATGGGAACAGGACTGTTACGCAGAATCCATTCACGGGTTTCATGAATATAGCGTCCGGTCGACAGATCCATGACCGTATCCGCGCCCCAGCGTGTGGACCAGACCAGCTTTTCTACTTCTTCTTCAATAGACGAGGTCACCGCTGAGTTACCAATGTTGGCATTCACCTTCACCAGAAAGTTGCGTCCAATGATCATCGGTTCGGATTCGGGATGGTTGATATTGGCCGGAATAATGGCGCGGCCAGCGGCCACTTCCTGACGTACAAACTCGGGGGTAATGTTTTCGGGCAGATGGGCACCAAAGCTGTGGCCCGGATGCTGTTGCAGCAGTACCTCACCACGAATGCGCTCACGGCCCATGTTCTCCCTGATGGCGATGAACTCCATCTCTGGTGTGATGATTCCCCGACGCGCGTAATGCAACTGGGTCACACAGCGGCCGGCTTTAGCACGGCGCGGCGTTGGCAGATGTTCAAAGCGCAGGTGATCCAGTCCGTCATCAGCCAGTCGCTGCTGCGTATACGCCGAGCTAATCTGCGTCAGTTTTTCGCTGTCGTCGCGCTCTTCAATCCAGCGAGCACGCAGTTTATCCAGTCCGCGATGCACGTCGATTTTTGCTGCCGGATCGCCATAGGCACCGGCGGTGTCATAAACCGGCACAGGCTCATTTTCCTGGTAAACGGGCTCATCTTTACTGCCGCCGGTCAATGTAGGGCTAAGCTGGATTTCGCGCATGGGGACACGAATGTCGTCACGACTGCCGGTCAGCCAGATACGTTTTGAGTTGGGAAAGGCACTGCCACCCTGCAGGGAATCAATGAATTCCTGTGCCTGAGCACGTTGTTCGCGACGGGTCGTTTTCGTAGTAGACATAGCAATATTCCAGTAAGTGGGAAGGTTGCTTGTCCGGAGTTCGGAAGGAGTAACGGCACAGCGGGCACCCTGAGTGCGGCGTACCGTAAAAATTTACTCTTGTTCCCTTCGCAGGTTCTAACCTGATCAGGTTCCGCGGATCCCGAATTAACGGTCTCAGCCCAATGGGCACTCCGACAAGATTTGGTTTAACGGTTAATCAGGTCCCGCAAGGACGTGCAACCGTCAAACCCTGACAACATAAAACAGATGTTTTAAAGCCCACTCAGCATAAGGGGGCTTTTTATGAATCACAAGTTATTTACATTTGCGGCACTGTTAAGCAGGGCGGGCAATTTCACTGTCGTTCGCCACAGGCGGAGTCAGGTGATTGTCCCATGCCATTTGGATAAGCTTGTCTTCAAGGGTAAAACGCGCTTCAAGAGCTTCGCCGACTTCTGACAAGGCGTGCTGAAACGTCACATAGTTGTCGTCGTCGATGGCCTGTTGCAGGTGGCCGTCATACAGCTGCATCAACTGCTCGGTATTGGCTTCCAGCGACGGGTAAATCTGCGCGGCAGCCAGCAGCGGACTGGTGCCGTCCATCTCTGCAATCAAACGCTGGTAAAGGCTAAAGTGACCGGATGAAAGATAATCGACCAGCGTGTGGCAAAAGTTATCCAGTGCCTGCTCGTCCAGGCGAGTCAGCGCTTCTTTTTTCGGCTTGATGCCGACCAAATGGTAATAAGAAACCAACAGCTGGCGGCGAGCTGCCAGCCATGAATCTACCAGTTCATTACTGCCACCTACGCGTTGGGTCAGAACGTCTAACTGGTTAAGCATAGTTAACTCCGTATGCGTTATGCACCTTCATATTTCAGATTAGCGATGCGCCAATTGCGCTTGTTCTCCGCGAACCTGTCGGGATAAATAAGCGTGCTGTCGTCTTGCAACCAGAATTATTTGGGTATAGTTGTTCATCTACACACTTAACATCGGGACTTCAGCGTGCGGGTTGACGCTAAGGATGACGAAATAAATGCAATGCGAAATTTCAAGCGTAGACGCTGGATGGTGGATTGTCAGTAGTGAACAGAAAATTTGGTTACCGCAAGGCGATTTACCTCACGGAAACGCACAGCAGTTTGGCCTTACCGGGCACCAGGGGCGCGTGATTGGCGAATGGCAGGGAGAGAAGGTCTGGCTGATTTGTGAAACGCGTTCGTCAGATATGTTGTCGTTGCGCCAGTTACTCAACGAAGATCCGGGCCTGTTTCAGCTGGCCGGGCGCGGTGTGCAGTTAGCAGAGTTTTACCGATCCCATCGCTGGTGCGGCTATTGTGGTCATGAGATGCATGCCAGTAAACGCGAATTTGCCTGCCTGTGTAGCCATTGCCGTGAACGTTATTACCCACAAATTGCGCCCTGTATTATCGTTGCTATCCGCCGTGGAGATGAGATCCTGCTGGCCAACCATGCGCGTCATCGTAATAACATTTACACTGTGCTGGCCGGGTTCGTTGAAGTCGGTGAGACCATTGAACAGGCGGTTGCACGCGAAGTGATGGAAGAGAGCAACGTGCGCGTGAAGAATGTCCGTTATGTCACTTCCCAGCCCTGGCCTTTCCCGCAGTCCTTAATGATGGCCTTTATGGCGGAGTATGACGGCGGCGACTTACAGCACGACGGTAAAGAGCTGTTGGATGCCGGATGGTTCCGTTTTGATGCGCTGCCTTTACTGCCTCCACCTGGCACCGTTGCCCGTCGATTAATTGAAGATACCGTTGCCCTCTGCCGCGCTGAGGCGTGAGAGTGCTACACTACTCGCTTGATACCGAGAGAGTCCTGACATGAGTGAACTGAAGAACGACCGTTATTTGCGCGCCCTGTTACGCCAGCCTGTCGATGTTACCCCCGTATGGATGATGCGCCAGGCCGGACGATATTTGCCGGAATATAAAGCCACGCGTGCCCAGGCGGGCGACTTTATGTCGCTGTGTAAGAATGCCGAGCTGGCCTGCGAAGTCACCCTGCAACCATTGCGTCGCTACAAGCTCGATGCGGCCATCCTCTTCAGTGATATTCTCACCATTCCTGATGCGATGGGATTAGGGCTGTACTTCGAAACGGGGGAAGGTCCATGCTTTTCAAACCCCGTAACCTGCCGTGCCGATGTCGATCGCCTGCCTGTTCCCGATCCTGAACAGGAACTGGGTTACGTGATGAATGCCGTACGGACCATCCGTAAGAACCTTAATGGTGAGGTGCCCTTAATTGGTTTTTCAGGCAGTCCGTGGACGCTGGCAACCTATATGGTAGAAGGCGGCAGTAGCAAGGCCTTCACCAAAATTAAAAAAATGATGTACGCCGAACCTGCCACATTGCATGCCATGCTGGATAAGCTGGCCGACAGCGTTATTCTCTATCTTAACGCTCAGATCCGCGCCGGGGCGCAGTCAGTCATGGTGTTTGACACCTGGGGCGGCGCATTGAGTGGCCGCGATTATCGCGAGTTCTCGCTGTATTACATGCATAAAATCGTCGACAGCGTACTGCACGAAAACGAAGGCCGTCGTGTGCCGATCACGCTGTTTACTAAAGGCGGCGGTCAGTGGCTTGAGGCCATGGCTGAAACAGGCTGTGATGCGCTGGGCCTGGACTGGACTATCGACATCAGTGAGGCCCGCCGTCGTGTCGGGCATAAAGTCGCCTTACAGGGCAATATGGATCCCTCCATGCTGTACGCACGACCGGCCCGTATCGAGCAGGAAGTGGCCAGTATTCTGGACGGTTTCGGCAAAGGTGAAGGCCACGTATTCAATCTGGGACATGGTATCCATCAGGATGTACCGCCAGAGCATGCCGGCGTCTTCGTTGAGGCGGTGCACCGCCTTTCCCGCCAGTATCATCAGGAGTCATAATGGATATTGCTGCACTTCGTGCGGAGCAACAACAGCGTGCCGCAGACGTCGTGCGGCAGGACGATTTTGATGTGCTGCCGCCACGCTTTATTGGTGGCGCAGACGTCGGGTTTGAACAGGAAGGTGCGGTCACGCGCGCGGCGCTGGTTATTCTTGAATACCCGTCGCTGAAGCTGGTGGAGCATCGTATCGCGCGCATCGAGACGACTATGCCGTACATTCCTGGCTTTCTCTCTTTCCGGGAATATCCCGCCTTGCTGGCGGCATGGAATATGCTGGAGCAGAAGCCTGACCTGTTGTTTGTCGACGGTCACGGCATTTCGCATCCGCGTCGGCTCGGTGTGGCGTCACACTTTGGACTGATGGTCGATGTTCCCACCATCGGTGTCGCCAAAAAGCGTTTGTGCGGACGGTTTGAGCCGCTGGACGAGACTCCCGGCAGTCGCCAGCCGTTAATGGATAAAGGGGAGCAAATTGGCTGGGTATGGCGCAGCAAGGTACGCTGTAATCCGCTGTTTGTGGCCACCGGGCATCGCGTCAGCCTGGACAGTGCCCTCGATTGGGTTGAAAAGTGTACTCAGGGCTACCGTTTACCGGAACCGACGCGCTGGGCAGATGCTGTCGCATCACGCCGACCTGCATTTCTGCGCTGGCAAAACGCGCTTTAGCACTGTTTGTAGGGCGCTTTTGCGTTACACTGCGGCCAGCGAAACGAATAAGAGCTCTGTGTATGTTACAAAACCCTGTGCATTTGCGTCTGGCAAAGCTGGAAAGCTGGCAACATCTGACGTTTATGGCTTGCCTGTGCGAGCGCATGTATCCTAATTACATGGCCTTTTGCCAGCAAACTGCGTTTGCCGATCCTGCGCTTTACCGCCGAATTCTCGATCTGATTTGGGAAACGCTGACGGTGAAAGATGCAAAGATCAACTTCGACAGTCAACTGGAAAAGCTCGAAGCTGCGATTCCGGATGGCGATGATTTTGAGGTCTACGGCGTGTATCCGGCCATCGATGCCTGTGTGGCATTAAGTGAAGTGCTGCACGCCCTGTTAAGTGGCGAAACGCTTGAACATGCGATTGAAGTCAGCAAGACCTCCATTACCACCGTGGCCATTCTGGAAATGACTCAGGCAGGTCGTGAAATGACCGATGAAGAGCTGCGGGAAAACCCGGCTGTCATCGACGAATGGGACCTGCAATGGGAGATTTTTCGCCTGCTCGCAGACTGTGAAGAGCGAGACCTTGAATTGATAAAAGGTCTGCGATCCGACCTGCGCGAGGCGGGAATTAGTAACATCGGTATAAAAATTCAGCAATAAGGCGAGAAAACGTGACTTCAGGCCTTAATTAGCGCGCCTGGAGGCTTCACATCAGCCCCCTGTCTGGTCTACATTTGGGGGGCTGAAAATTGTGGCTATCGGTGCGTGCAGGCTGAAGAGTGCCCGAAGTTGGCTTTTCCCTCGCACTCGTTGCTTAGCAAGCGATAAATACACTTTAAGGATAACTTATGAACAAGACTCAACTGATTGATGTGATCGCAGAAAAAGCTGACCTGTCTAAAACCCAGGCCAAGGCAGCGCTGGAATCTACTCTGGCTGCAATCACTGAGTCTCTGAAAGAGGGTGATGCTGTACAACTGGTTGGTTTTGGTACTTTTAAAGTGAACCACCGCGCTGAGCGTACCGGTCGTAACCCACAGACTGGCAAAGAAATCAAAATCGCTGCGGCAAACGTACCTGCATTCGTGTCTGGTAAAGCTCTGAAAGACGCCGTCAAGTAAGACGTCGCATAGCGGTAAAGTTTTAAACAGGGGCGATTTCGCCCCTTTTGTTTAAGGGCCAGCCACCATGACTACGCTGCTTCAGCGCTTTTCCGCCCTGCTTCTCTCCTCACTGATTATCGGGTGCAGTTCCACCCCCGACATTCCCGCCTTTTCCGCCAGTGGTTATCTGGCCGACCGTGGCAGTGTGCGTATCTGGCGTAAGAATACGGATCATCAGTCTGTGCATATTCGTACGCTGTACAACCCGTTTAACAGCGAAAAAAGCGAAACGACAGACTACCGCTGGCTGGGCGATCATCTGGTCAGCGTTGAGCGTCAGGTGAAAGGCGCGCCTCCCGACGATGTCACCCTGCGATTTGACCAGAATGGCAGTCTTAACTTTATGCAGCGCCAGCTTGCTACTCAACGTGAAGCGGTCAGCCCTGATACGGTGGAACTTTATAAGTTTGACGCGCAACGTATGCGGGACGTCAGCGATGCGCTCTTAAGCGGTCGGGTGTTTCTGAAGCAGGGGCACTGGGCAGGGGGCAATGTCGTGGAGACCTGTGACGGCCAAAAGGTGACGCCAGCGTTTGACAGTGAGGCATGGCAGACGCTCACGCATTACCGCCGTCATTCCGCTGGTCCCTTGATGGTTTCATGGCTGGAAGCGCCAGAAGGCGTTCAACTGTTGCGGGTCAGCCACAAAGACGAATGTGCAGATGAGCCCAAAGAGGCGGATTTCTGAGACATGAAAAAGGGGCACAACGTGTGCCCCTGTCATCGTTACTGGCGACCAATGGCGCGATAGCCGATATCGCGGCGGCAGAAACTGCCTTGCCAGGAAATCGGCTGAGCAAGCGCATAAGCGCGCTTCTGCGCAGCGGCAACGTCATCGCCTAACGCGGTGACGCACAACACACGTCCACCGTTAGTCAGTACGCGGTCGCCTTCCAGACGTGTACCGGCATGGAAAACTTTGCCGTCAGCCGCTTCTTCCTGCGGCAAACCGTGAATCAGTTCGCCGTTCGCGTAGGGGCCAGGGTAGCCACCTGCCGCCAGCACCACACCCAGCGAAGGGCGGGGATCCCATTGTGAGTCTTTTTGATCGAGCTTGCCTTCACAGGCAGCCAGACAGAGATCCACCAGATCCGATTGCAGGCGCAGCATAATGGGCTGCGTTTCCGGATCGCCGAAACGGCAGTTGAATTCGATCACTTTTGGCTGACCGGTCTTATCGATCATCAGCCCGGCATATAAGAAGCCTGTGTAGACATTCCCTTCTGCTGCCATGCCACGTACGGTTGGCCAGATGACCTGGTCCATGACGCGCTGGTGGATTTCATCCGTCACCACTGGTGCAGGAGAGTAAGCGCCCATACCGCCGGTGTTTGGCCCTGTATCCCCCTCGCCGACGCGTTTGTGATCCTGACTGGTGGCCATCGGCAGGACATTCTCGCCATCGACCATCACGATAAAACTGGCTTCTTCACCGTCCAGGAACTCTTCGATCACAATACGGTGCCCGGCGTCACCAAAGGCGTTGCCCGCCAGCATATCCTGCACCGCGTTTTCGGCTTCCTGCAACGTCATGGCCACAATGACACCTTTACCGGCAGCCAGGCCATCGGCTTTGATGACAATGGGCGCCCCTTTTTCACGCAGGTAGGCCAGCGCAGGGGCGACCTCGGTGAAATTATGGTATTCGGCAGTGGGGATGTTGTGACGTGCAAGGAAGTCTTTCGTGAACGCTTTCGAACCTTCCAGCTGTGCGGCAGCCTGAGTCGGACCAAAGATTTTTAAGCCGGCGGCACGGAATGCATCCACCACGCCAATCACCAGCGGCGCTTCGGGTCCAACGATAGTGAGATCGATCTGTTCACGTTGCGCAAAGGCAAGTAATGCCGGGATATCTGTTGGGGAAATATCGACGTTCTGTAAAGCCGGTTCCAGCGCCGTACCTGCATTACCAGGGGCGACAAAAACGGCCGTTGCCAGCGGCGACTGGGCGGCTTTCCAGGCCAGGGCATGTTCACGTCCGCCGTTACCGATGATTAAAATTTTCATAAAACGCTCCACAGAATTAATGACGGAAGTGACGCATATCAGTAAAGATCATGGCAATACCGTGTTCATCGGCAGCTGCAATCACTTCGTCGTCGCGGATAGAGCCGCCTGGCTGAATTACACAGCTCACGCCCACGGCTGCAGCGGCATCAATACCATCACGGAATGGGAAGAACGCATCGGAAGCCATCGCAGAACCTTTAACTTCGAGACCTTCATCACCCGCTTTGATGCCCGCAATTTTGGCAGAATAGACGCGGCTCATCTGGCCCGCACCTATGCCAATAGTCATGTTGTCGCGTGCATAGACAATGGCGTTGGACTTAACGAATTTAGCCACTTTCCAGCAGAACAGAGCATCACGCAGTTCCTGTTCAGAAGGCTGACGCTTGCTGACGACACGCAACTGGCTGGCATCGACCATCCCGAGATCGCGATCCTGAACCAGCAGACCACCATTCACCCGTTTGAAATCCAGCGCGGCGACACGGCCCTGCCATTCACCACATACCAGTACACGAACGTTTTGTTTCGCCGCCGTGATTTTCAGGGCCGCTTCGGTCGCCGAAGGGGCGATGATCACTTCAACAAACTGCCGGCTGATAATGGCCTGTGCGGTCGCCTCGTCCAGTTCACGGTTAAACGCAATAATACCGCCAAATGCAGAGGTAGGATCGGTCTGGTAAGCGCGCTCGTAAGCCGCCAGAATGGACTCGCCGACGGCCACGCCGCAAGGATTAGCATGCTTTACAATGACGCAGGCGGGCTCAGCGAATTCTTTTACGCACTCCAGTGCTGCATCGGTATCCGCAATGTTGTTATAAGACAGTGCTTTGCCCTGCACCTGCTCGGCGGTAGCGACAGAGGCCTCCTGTACATTTTCTTCTATATAGAAGGCGGCATCCTGATGGCTGTTCTCGCCATAACGCATATCCTGCTTTTTAACGAAGTTAAGATTGAGGGTACGTGGGAAGCGTCCTGCCGGCTGCTCAGTTTCACCATGGTAGGCGGGAACCATGCTACCGAAGTAGTTGGCAATCATGCTGTCGTACGCAGCGGTGTGTTCAAACGCTTTGATCGCCAGGTCAAAACGGGTTTCCAGCGTCAGTGAGTTTTGGTTAGCGTCCAGCTCGGCGATGATGGCCGGGTAGTCGCTGCTCTTTACCACAATCGCCACATCTTTGTGGTTCTTGGCCGCCGAGCGCACCATGGTTGGGCCACCAATATCAATGTTCTCTACGGCATCTTCCAGTGAGCAGTCTGGTTTCGCGACGGTTTGTGCAAAGGGATAAAGGTTAACGACCACCATATCGATAGGGTTGATAGCGTGCTGCGCCATTACCGCATCATCTTGTCCGCGACGTCCCAGAATGCCGCCATGGACCTTCGGGTGCAGCGTTTTAACGCGTCCATCCATCATTTCCGGGAAACCGGTGTAGTCAGACACTTCGATGACGGGGAGCCCTGCCTCTGCCAGCAGACGTGCGGTGCCGCCTGTAGAGAGCAGCTCAACACCACGTTGGGAGAGTGCCTGAGCAAATTCGAGGATGCCGGCTTTATCAGAAACACTGAGCAGGGCGCGGCGTAAAGGACGAGGTTGTTGCATGGTGGTTTTATCCCTTGGCTTTGATTCGCGTAAATAAGAGCGTTACATCAAGTTTGCGAGCTTTCTTTCTCTTTATAGAAAAGTGAAAACGCGAAAACTTCAGGTAACGCCCCGAAAAGGGGCATCCATAGCGTTGCGGGGGCATTGTAGCGAAAACGTTTGCGTGATGCTCGTCTAAATTTGTACGTAACAGGAATGTGGATAACTTTGTGTGTAACTGCGTATAAGGCGGGCTTTTGCTGTGGAATGCAGCGAACAGTCATTTTTATTGAATTTAGCCCTTGTCAGCCCGCGAGAACTCCCTATAATGCGCCTCCATCGACACGGCACAACGGCTTACGGAATGCGGTGTTGAGAGGGTCAGGCAACTGAGCCGCCGGAGAAAAACTTCTGAAAAAGAGGTTGACTCTGAAGGAGGAAAGCGTAATATACGCCACCTCGCAACAGACGGTTAACCCGCTGGTTGCACTGCTCTTTAACAATTTATCAGACAATCTGTGTGGGCACTCGCAGGATTGATATCCGCGTCTCCGGACGCAAAAAAATATCAAGTCTTAAGAGTGAACACGTATTGAAATTCATTACGACGTTTTCCTTGAGCATCGCTGCACTGGTTGCAGCAAATCAAACTTTAAATTGAAGAGTTTGATCATGGCTCAGATTGAACGCTGGCGGCAGGCCTAACACATGCAAGTCGGACGGTAGCACAGAGGAGCTTGCTCCTCGGGTGACGAGTGGCGGACGGGTGAGTAATGTCTGGGAAACTGCCCGATGGAGGGGGATAACTACTGGAAACGGTAGCTAATACCGCATAACGTCGCAAGACCAAAGTGGGGGACCTTCGGGCCTCACACCATCGGATGTGCCCAGATGGGATTAGCTTGTAGGCGGGGTAACGGCCCACCTAGGCGACGATCCCTAGCTGGTCTGAGAGGATGACCAGCCACACTGGAACTGAGACACGGTCCAGACTCCTACGGGAGGCAGCAGTGGGGAATATTGCACAATGGGCGCAAGCCTGATGCAGCCATGCCGCGTGTATGAAGAAGGCCTTCGGGTTGTAAAGTACTTTCAGCGGGGAGGAAGGTGTTGAGGTTAATAACCTCAGCAATTGACGTTACCCGCAGAAGAAGCACCGGCTAACTCCGTGCCAGCAGCCGCGGTAATACGGAGGGTGCAAGCGTTAATCGGAATTACTGGGCGTAAAGCGCACGCAGGCGGTCTGTTAAGTCAGATGTGAAATCCCCGGGCTTAACCTGGGAACTGCATTTGAAACTGGCAGGCTTGAGTCTCGTAGAGGGGGGTAGAATTCCAGGTGTAGCGGTGAAATGCGTAGAGATCTGGAGGAATACCGGTGGCGAAGGCGGCCCCCTGGACGAAGACTGACGCTCAGGTGCGAAAGCGTGGGGAGCAAACAGGATTAGATACCCTGGTAGTCCACGCCGTAAACGATGTCGACTTGGAGGTTGTTCCCTTGAGGAGTGGCTTCCGGAGCTAACGCGTTAAGTCGACCGCCTGGGGAGTACGGCCGCAAGGTTAAAACTCAAATGAATTGACGGGGGCCCGCACAAGCGGTGGAGCATGTGGTTTAATTCGATGCAACGCGAAGAACCTTACCTACTCTTGACATCCAGCGAACTTTCCAGAGATGGATTGGTGCCTTCGGGAACGCTGAGACAGGTGCTGCATGGCTGTCGTCAGCTCGTGTTGTGAAATGTTGGGTTAAGTCCCGCAACGAGCGCAACCCTTATCCTTTGTTGCCAGCGATTCGGTCGGGAACTCAAAGGAGACTGCCGGTGATAAACCGGAGGAAGGTGGGGATGACGTCAAGTCATCATGGCCCTTACGAGTAGGGCTACACACGTGCTACAATGGCGCATACAAAGAGAAGCGACCTCGCGAGAGCAAGCGGACCTCATAAAGTGCGTCGTAGTCCGGATCGGAGTCTGCAACTCGACTCCGTGAAGTCGGAATCGCTAGTAATCGTGGATCAGAATGCCACGGTGAATACGTTCCCGGGCCTTGTACACACCGCCCGTCACACCATGGGAGTGGGTTGCAAAAGAAGTAGGTAGCTTAACCTCCGGGAGGGCGCTTACCACTTTGTGATTCATGACTGGGGTGAAGTCGTAACAAGGTAACCGTAGGGGAACCTGCGGTTGGATCACCTCCTTACCTGAAGATACCTTCGTGCGAAGTGCTCACACAGATTGTCTGATAGAAAGCTGAAGAAGCAAGACGGCTGCGAAGCCGAGACACACGTACGTGTCCCCTTCGTCTAGCGGTTAGGACTCCGCCCTTTCACGGCGGCAACAGGGGTTCGAATCCCCTAGGGGACGCCACTTGCTTGGTGACAGGTGAAAGGTGTCTCCACGAAGTATCTCAAAACTGGCCTCAGGGTCACGTTTGAGATATTTGCTCTTTAACAATCCGGAACAAGCTGAAAATTTGAAACGACGCACGTCGTGTTCCTCCGTAATAAGGAACACAGCACGATGCGTTCGGGTCTCTCAAAAGCTTACAGCTTACAAGCAACTGTTATGCAGTAGCGCGCGAGCAGTAAAGAAAGCAAGGCGCGTCGGCGCACAGCCAGCGGAGCGTACTGAAGTACGTGAGCATGGCGAGCACCGCGCAACGATGCATTCTTTACGCGCAGCCGTTACGGTAAACAGATAAACGCCTGTGGGTTGTGAGGTTAAGCGACCAAGCGTACACGGTGGATGCCCTGGCAGTCAGAGGCGATGAAGGGCGTGCTAATCTGCGATAAGCGCCGGTAAGGTGATATGAACCGCTACAACCGGCGATACCCGAATGGGGAAACCCAGTGTGATTCGTCACACTATCATGCAGTGAATACATAGCGGCATGAGGCGAACCGGGGGAACTGAAACATCTAAGTACCCCGAGGAAAAGAAATCAACCGAGATTCCCCCAGTAGCGGCGAGCGAACGGGGAGGAGCCCAGAACCTGCATCAGCTTGTGCATCAGTGGAAGCGTCTGGAAAGTCGCAGGGTACAGGGTGATACTCCCGTACACAAAGGTGCACAGGCTGTGAGTTCGATGAGTAAGGCGGGACACGTGGTATCCTGTCTGAATATGGGGGGACCATCCTCCAAGGCTAAATACTCCTGACTGACCGATAGTGAACCAGTACCGTGAGGGAAAGGCGAAAAGAACCCCGGCGAGGGGAGTGAAACAGAACCTGAAACCGTGTACGTACAAGCAGTGGGAGCACCTTCGTGGTGTGACTGCGTACCTTTTGTATAATGGGTCAGCGACTTATATTCTGTAGCAAGGTTAACCGTATAGGGGAGCCGCAGGGAAACCGAGTCTTAACTGGGCGTTAAGTTGCAGGGTATAGACCCGAAACCCGGTGATCTAGCCATGGGCAGGTTGAAGGTTGGGTAACACTAACTGGAGGACCGAACCGACTAATGTTGAAAAATTAGCGGATGACCTGTGGCTGGGGGTGAAAGGCCAATCAAACCGGGAGATAGCTGGTTCTCCCCGAAAGCTATTTAGGTAGCGCCTCGTGAACTCATCTCCGGGGGTAGAGCACTGTTTCGGCTAGGGGGCCATCCCGGCTTACCAACCCGATGCAAACTGCGAATACCGGAGAATGTTATCACGGGAGACACACGGCGGGTGCTAACGTCCGTCGTGAAGAGGGAAACAACCCAGACCGCCAGCTAAGGTCCCAAAGTCATGGTTAAGTGGGAAACGATGTGGGAAGGCACAGACAGCCAGGATGTTGGCTTAGAAGCAGCCATCATTTAAAGAAAGCGTAATAGCTCACTGGTCGAGTCGGCCTGCGCGGAAGATGTAACGGGGCTAAACCATGCACCGAAGCTGCGGCAGCGACGCGCAAGCGTTGCTGGGTAGGGGAGCGTTCTGTAAGCCGCTGAAGGTGTGCTGTGAGGCATGCTGGAGGTATCAGAAGTGCGAATGCTGACATAAGTAACGATAAACAAGGTGAAAAACCTTGTCGCCGGAAGACCAAGGGTTCCTGTTCAACGTTAATCGGAGCAGGGTGAGTCGACCCCTAAGGCGAGGCCGAAAGGCGTAGTCGATGGGAAACAGGTTAATATTCCTGTACTTGGTGTTACTGCGAAGGGGGGACGGAGAAGGCTATATCGGCCGGGCGACGGTTGTCCCGGTTTAAGCGTGTAGGTGTGTGCGCCAGGCAAATCCGGTGCACTTTACACTGAGGCGTGACGACGAGGCACTACGGTGCTGAAGTGATAAATGCCCTGCTTCCAGGAAAAGCCTCTAAGCATCAGGTAACACGAAATCGTACCCCAAACCGACACAGGTGGTCAGGTAGAGAATACCCAGGCGCTTGAGAGAACTCGGGTGAAGGAACTAGGCAAAATGGTGCCGTAACTTCGGGAGAAGGCACGCTGGCGCGTAGGTGAGGGGACTTGCTCCCGGAGCCGAGGCCAGTCGAAGATACCAGCTGGCTGCAACTGTTTATTAAAAACACAGCACTGTGCAAACACGAAAGTGGACGTATACGGTGTGACGCCTGCCCGGTGCCGGAAGGTTAATTGATGGGGTTATCCGTAAGGAGAAGCTCTTGATCGAAGCCCCGGTAAACGGCGGCCGTAACTATAACGGTCCTAAGGTAGCGAAATTCCTTGTCGGGTAAGTTCCGACCTGCACGAATGGCGTAATGATGGCCAGGCTGTCTCCACCCGAGACTCAGTGAAATTGAAATCGCTGTGAAGATGCAGTGTACCCGCGGCAAGACGGAAAGACCCCGTGAACCTTTACTACAGCTTGACACTGAACACTGAGCCTTGATGTGTAGGATAGGTGGGAGGCTTTGAAGCGTGGACGCCAGTCTGCGTGGAGCCGTCCTTGAAATACCACCCTTTAATGTTTGGTGTTCTAACGTGGGCCCGTGATCCGGGCTGCGGACAGTGTCTGGTGGGTAGTTTGACTGGGGCGGTCTCCTCCCAAAGCGTAACGGAGGAGCACGAAGGTTGGCTAATCCTGGTCGGACATCAGGAGGTTAGTGCAATGGCATAAGCCAGCTTGACTGCGAGAGTGACGGCTCGAGCAGGTGCGAAAGCAGGTCATAGTGATCCGGTGGTTCTGAATGGAAGGGCCATCGCTCAACGGATAAAAGGTACTCCGGGGATAACAGGCTGATACCGCCCAAGAGTTCATATCGACGGCGGTGTTTGGCACCTCGATGTCGGCTCATCACATCCTGGGGCTGAAGTAGGTCCCAAGGGTACGGCTGTTCGCCGTTTAAAGTGGTACGCGAGCTGGGTTTAGAACGTCGTGAGACAGTTCGGTCCCTATCTGCCGTGGGCGCTGGAGAATTGAGGGGGGTTGCTCCTAGTACGAGAGGACCGGAGTGAACGCACCGCTGGTGTCCGGGTTGTCACGCCAGTGGCACTGCCCGGTAGCTAAGTGCGGAAAAGATAAGTGCTGAAAGCATCTAAGCACGAAACTTGCCCCGAGATGAGTTCTCCCTGAGACTTTAAGTCTCCTGAAGGGACGTTGAAGACGACGACGTTGATAGGCCGGGTGTGTAAGCGCAGCGATGCGTTGAGCTTACCGGTACTAATGACCCGTGAGGCTTAACCTTACAACGCCAGAGGCGTTTTGGGTTGAGAGACAGAAGAATTTTCAGCCTTGTTTACCGGATAACGCCGTGCGGCCCGAGGGGGCGGTGCGGCAGACAGAATCTGCCTGGCGGCTGTAGCGCGGTGGTCCCACCTGACCCCATGCCGAACTCAGAAGTGAAACGCCGTAGCGCCGATGGTAGTGTGGGGTCTCCCCATGCGAGAGTAGGGAACTGCCAGGCATCAATCAGGTGAAGAAGCCCCGTACGGAAGTACGGGGCTTTTTTACGTCCGTCGTCCGGGGAGGGCATGGCCTGCCGGACCTCTGCGGGCTTCACAGATCTCTGTTGCTGCCTGACCGGGCGCGCGAAACCATCATGCCGGAACCCTCCGTCGACTGTCAGCCCATTCTCATCCCGTTTATAGCAACGCGATGAAACGATGGCTTATGACGTATTTCCGCCTCCTTTCCTGAATATAAATAATGTCGTGAAACAGGGTAAGCCTGCCATCATCCCGACGTTATGACATCCGATCTCTTTCAATATCAAAACCAGTAAATCAAACGAACGCGTCACCCCTGCCGTGATCCAAGAAACGGTTATGTCTGTGCTTAACGTGACTTTGGGCGCATTCGTTTTACTGGAAGAAAAGATGGGACGTACAGGGGCTAAATACTGGTGATTTAATTACGTGTTAATGCAGGGAAATATACGTCGGCACGGTAAGATATGAATAAAAAAGTTTGAAAAGCCGGTAATTAAAGCGCCGGGAGGCGTTTTAAAACCGGCTTTTTATTTCACTTACTGACATTATTTATATAATTCAGCGGTGACGTGTGCGTAGTTATTCGTGTCAGCACTAATCACTTTAAAATGCTCGCCCTGCTGTTTAGCCTGTCTGGCGATTTTAGAAACCGCGCCATCCAGCGTTAACGAGGTGGCAGAGACCGTTTCTGCGGCGAAACAACCAAAAGACATCAGTGTCAATGCTACAGCCGCAGCGGCTGATGATACTTTATTGATTTTCATAACATTACCCCTTGATTCCGGTTGATGAAGGAGTCTGTCTGGCTCCGTTAAAATCAAATTAGCAAAAGGAACGCGATCTAAAATTAACGTCGTGTGCTCTAATTAATATCAAGCTGATAAGATTAATTGCAGTGTGTAAAAGTGAATATCATCAGGTTAACTGTGTAGGGATTTAATACGGAAATAACATATTTCAACAATGGGGACGTTATTTTGAACTGACATTTTCAGGCCCTAATCATGAGTAAACAGGTTAAATGCACCAGGATAAAGCGTATTTGCTGAGTACGCACTAATCCTGCCGATTTATTCTCATCTTTTGTAGTTTGTCTCAGCTAAAAACATGCCCTCTTAAGTGGATATCAGCATGCAGAGCGATGTCAGGGCATACGCGCATTTCAAGGTCAGCAAACCGAACCAATGGGCTGGCGCTGTCTGTCAGGCGCGCCCTGCATCGAAAATGCCACGACACCGACAGTCATCCCTGCCACGCAGACCCGCGACAACGACAGGCGCATCCACTGTTTACCTTGTCGCGGTGCATCGCTATATAATCAAATACATTACGCTACAGGGGACCTTCATTGAAAATCAGACCGAATCACCTCGTCTTTACAGGCTTACTTATCTTTACCGCATGGAACAGCTACGCCAGCCGCATCGTGACCGATCAGCTTGGTCGTAACGTTACAATCCCGGATCGGGTTGATCGCGTAGTTGTGCTTCAGCACCAGACGCTGAATCTTCTGGTGCAGTTAAATGCGACAGATAAAATCGTAGGGATACTGGCTAACTGGAAACAGCAGTTAGGGGACAATTACGCAACGCTGGTGCCTGAGCTGACGCATAAAGCAATGCTGGGTGATTTGACCCATGTTGATCTGGAAAAGCTAATTGCACTGCATCCACAGGTGGTATTCGTCACCAACTATGCGCCGAAAGAGATGATTGACCAGATCTCCGCACTGGGCATTCCTGTACTGGCGATTTCACTGCGTCACGATGACGCCGGGCAGCAGGGCGAAATTAATCCCAGTATGCAAAATGAAGATAAGGCCTACGATCCCGGGATAAAGGAAGGCATCACCCTGATAGGTGAGGTGGTGAACAGGCAGCAGCAGGCCAAAGCTCTCATCTCAGCAGCCTTTGCGGGGCGTAAAGAGGTGACTGATCGTCTCCACGATCTCCCTGAACAGCAGCGTGTACGCGCCTATATGGCCAATCCCAGTCTGACGACATACGGTGCCGGGAAATATACGGGGCTGATGATGGCCCATGCTGGCGCACTGAACGTGGCAGCATCGACTATTCAGGGTTTCAGGCAGGTCAGCATGGAACAGGTGGTGGTCTGGAATCCGCAGGTAATTTTTGTGCAGAACCGCTATCCGCAGGTTGTTCAGGCGATTCAGCACGATCCGTTCTGGCAGACCATTGATGCTGTCAAACATCACCGTGTCTGGTTGATGCCTGACTATGCCAAGGCATGGGGCTATCCGATGCCAGAAGCCATAGGGTTAGGTGAACTGTGGATGGCGAAAAAACTCTATCCTGACAAATTTCGCGATGTGGATATGCAGCAGCGGGCCGACCGCTGGTATCGCCGCTTTTACCGGACCGCCTATCATGAAACCTCTCCAGATTCTGGCGGCCGGTAGTCTGCGCGATGTGTGGCCGGTACTGGTTGCCGCGTTCAGCGCGGAATACGGCATAACGACACAAACACACTATGGCCCGGCTGGTTTACTGCGTCAGCGCATCGAACAGGGTGAAGTCGGTGACATGTTTGTTTCGGCCAACCTGCAGCATCCCACAAGCCTGTCGCGACAAGGTCTGGCAGAGGACACCGGTCATTTCATCGATAACAGGCTGTGTCTGACTGCCAGGCGGGAGGATGTCTCTGCAGAAGACGACTGGCTGTCATTACTGCAACGTGATGATTTACGGCTGGCAACCTCAACGCCCCTGTACGATCCCTCAGGGGATTACACGTGGCAGTTATTCGAAAACATTGAGCAGCGATATCCCGGTCAGGGCAGCCGAATCCGGAACAAAGCAAACGCCCTGGTTGGTGGCCCGGACAGTCTGCCTGTTCCTGTTGGCAGACTGGCAGCCCAGTGGCTCATTGATGAAGGCTACGCTGAACTCTTTATTGGCTATGCCAGTTATGCGCCCCGCCTGAGGCATCACCAGTCCCTGCTGGTGCTTAATATTCCCCCTGCTTACAACGTACGGGCGCAATACGGCTGGGCCACTCTTTCACCCTCCGCCATGCCGCTTGCCGCCTTCCTCCATACTGATGAGGCACAGCGTATTTTGCGGCGTTACGGTTTTTTGCCACCGTCTGGTTCCAGAAAGCCCGCACAAGGTAAAGCCTGTCTCTGACCCGCCAGTGCGGGCTGTAACAGTGCCTTGAAACTTTTTCACCTGTCGATATGCAGACTCGACATTTAGCAAAAGAGCCGTTATCTTTGGCTGTCTGGATGTCTAAACGTATATATGGTTACAAGAGGTGATTAAGTCATGCCAATCAGGGTTCCCGATGAATTACCGGCAGTGAATTTTTTACGTAACGAAAATGTCTTCGTGATGACGTCGTCGCGCGCCAGTGTTCAGGAGATCCGCCCACTTAAAGTTCTGGTACTTAATCTGATGCCTAAAAAGATTGAGACCGAAAACCAGTTCCTGCGCTTGCTCTCTAACTCACCTTTGCAGATTGATGTCCAGTTGCTGCGTATCGACAGCCGTGAATCGCGTAACACACCCAGCGATCACCTTAATAATTTCTACCGTAACTTTGAGGACATCCAGCACGATAACTATGATGGCTTAATCGTTACAGGTGCGCCGCTGGGCCTGGTTGAATTTAACGATGTCGCCTACTGGCCCCAGATACAGCAGGTGCTGGCGTGGGCGAAAGATCATGTTACCTCGACCCTGTTTGTCTGTTGGGCTGTACAGGCAGCACTGAATATTTTGTATGGTATTCCTAAACAAACCCGACAGACGAAACTTGCAGGCGTATTTGAACATCAGATTCTTCATCCCCATGCCTTACTGACGCGGGGATTCGATGATAATTTTCTCGCTCCGCATTCGCGTTATGCGGATTTCCCCACTCAGCTGATCACCGATTACACCGATCTGGAATTATTTGCTGAATCGGAACAAACCGGTGCCTACCTGATGGCAAGCAAGGACAAGAGGCTGGTGTTCGTTACGGGTCACCCGGAATATGATGCGTTAACACTGGCGGGAGAGTTTCAGCGCGACTATGACGCAGGGCTGAACCCTGACGTGCCGTACAATTACTTCCCCCACGATGATCCGCAGCGTCATCCACGCGCCACATGGCGTAGCCATGGAAACCTGTTGTTTTCAAACTGGCTGAACTATTACGTCTATCAAATTACGCCGTTTGATCTGCGCCATATGAATCCGACGCTGGAATAAGCGCACTTTCATTACAACTGAACCGTGTTAGCTGGCTGGCAACACGGTTTTTTTTCGTCCTTAAAAAGCTTTGAAAGGCATTACCTAAAGGAAAGTAAAAATAAAACCATAAATTTCAATGCTATAAATATAATATTTAATTAAAATGGAAATAGTTTTTGATTTTAAATTTAAAATACATATGCTCTGATCCTGTAGCTCACTAATCACCCTATTTGTGGATCGACCATGTTGATCTGCCTGTAAACAGGAGAGAGCAAGCATGACAGACTCAGTTATTACCCACGAATTACACTTCCAGAAGCCCTTTTATCATCTTGAAAAACAGCTTCTTACTGAAGAGGCCGTCGCGTTTTTACAGGATCTGGTTATCCGTTTTGCCCCCCAACGCGATACGTTATTAGCGGCGCGACAGGCACGACAAAAAAAGTACGATGCCGGGTCGTTACCTGATTTCGAAATGGAAACGGCTTCCATCAGAGAGCGAGAATGGACGATTCGCGGTATTCCCTCGGATTTACGGGATCGTCGCGTGGAGATTACCGGACCGCCGGATCGCAAAATGGTAATTAATGCCCTGAATGCGAACGTAAAAGTATTTATGGCTGACTTTGAGGACTCCCTGGCACCGACCTGGGAAAAGCTGATGGAAGGGCAGCAAACCCTGCGTGAAGCCGTGGCTGGCACATTGTCTCATACCAGCGAGACAGGCAAGATCTACCAGCTTCGCGCCGATCCGGCTGTCCTGATGTGTCGGGTACGCGGACTGCATCTGTCAGAGAAACATGTCAGCTGGCAGGGCAATGCCATTCCTGGCGGACTGTTTGATTTTGCACTCTACTTTTTTCATAACGTCACGAATCTCCTGGCGAAAGGTAGCGGTCCCTATTTTTATCTGCCTAAAACGGAAAGCTGGCAGGAAGCGGCCTGGTGGCGAGAGATCTTTAGCTTCGCTGAGGATCGTTTTGATCTGGCGCGAGGCACAATTAAAGCCACAGTCTTAATTGAAACGCTGCCCGCCGTGTTTCAGATGGACGAGATTCTGTGGAATCTGCGCGATCATATCGTAGGCCTGAACTGCGGGCGCTGGGATTACATTTTCAGCTACATCAAAACATTACGGGAACATGAAGATCGGGTTCTCCCTGATCGTCAGTCCGTGACCATGGCTCAGCCTTTTCTGGATGCTTACTCGCGGTTGCTGGTTAAAACGTGTCATCGCCGCGGTGCCTTTGCTATGGGCGGTATGTCAGCGCTTATTCCAAGTAAAGACAGCGCACGTAATCAGTGGGTGTTGCAGCGCGTCAGGGAAGACAAGCAGCGCGAAGCCAGTAACGGACATGATGGCACCTGGATCGCACATCCAGGCCTGGCCGATACCGCAATGGCGGTGTTTAACCAGGCGCTGGGCGATCACCCCAATCAGCTTCATGTTCTGCGCCACGAAGACGCTCCGGTGCAGGCCGAACAGCTTCTGGCGCCCTGCGAAGGCGATCGAACGGAAGCAGGGATGCGCGCCAATATCCGTGTGGCATTGCAATACCTCGAAGCCTGGATTAGCGGCAACGGCTGCGTTCCTATTGACGGCCTGATGGAAGATGCCGCCACCGCCGAAATCGCCCGTACCTCTATCTGGCAATGGATCCATCACAAGAAAACCCTGCGCGATGGGCAGCAGGTCACGGCGTCGCTGTTTCAGCAGTTGCTCAACGATGAGTTGCACACGCTGCAGATGAATCTGGGTGATAAGACGTTCAGTTCAGGTCGTTATGAGGAAGCAGCGCGATTAATGGCGCAAATCACTACCGAAAACGAACTGGTTCCTTTTCTTACTCTGCCGGGCTATCGCCTGCTTCCCTGACATAAGGAGTGGTTGCCATGACACGTACACAACAGATTCAGCAACTCGAACAAGACTGGCAGGAAGCACGCTGGCAGGGAATTACCCGCCCTTACAGCGCACAAGATGTTATCTCGCTGCGCGGTTCAGTTCTGCCAGCCTGTACGCTGGCCGAGCGGGGTGCCGGTAAACTCTGGTCATTACTTAATGGCAGCGCGCGCAAAGGTTACGTCAATAGCCTCGGCGCTTTAACCGGCGGTCAGGCATTGCAGCAGGCCAAAGCCGGAATAGAAGCCATATACCTCTCTGGCTGGCAGGTAGCCGCCGATGCCAATCTGGCGGGGCAAATGTATCCCGATCAGTCGCTGTATCCGGTGAACTCGGTGCCTGAGGTTGTCACCCGGATTAATCAGACCTTTCAACGTGCCGATCAGATTCAATGGGCCAACGGCATTGAACCGGGCGACAGCCGCTTTATCGACTATTTTCTGCCCATCGTGGCGGATGCCGAAGCGGGTTTTGGTGGCGTGCTGAATGCCTTTGAACTGATGAAGGCGATGATCAGCGCAGGGGCAGCAGCGGTCCACTTTGAAGATCAACTTGCGGCCGTGAAGAAATGCGGCCACATGGGAGGCAAGGTACTTGTGCCTACCCAGGAGGCCGTACAGAAACTGGTTGCTGCACGCCTGGCCGCCGATGTGATGGGTGTTCCCACCATTCTGCTGGCGCGAACGGATGCCGATGCCGCTGACCTGATCACCTCTGACTGCGATGACTATGACCGTCCGTTTATCCGTGGCGATCGTACCGCGGAAGGCTTCTACCGCACTCATGCCGGCATCGAGCAGGCTATCAGCCGCGGTATGGCTTATGCGCCTTATGCTGACGTGCTGTGGTGTGAAACGTCGACGCCCGACCTGGCGATGGCGCAGCGCTTCGCCGAAGCCATCCATGCCCGCTTTCCCGGTAAACTGCTGGCTTACAACTGTTCGCCTTCGTTTAACTGGAAAAAGAACCTCGACGACAGCACCATCGCGGCCTTTCAGCAGGCGCTCAGTGAGATGGGCTATCGCTTCCAGTTCATTACCCTGGCCGGTATTCACAGCATGTGGTTCAACATGTTCGACCTGGCACAGGCTTATGCTCAGGGCGAAGGCATGCGTCACTATGTTGAAAAAGTCCAGCAACCAGAGTTCGCTGCCCGGGAGCGGGGGTACAGTTTTTCCTCGCATCAGCAGGAAGTGGGCACCGGCTATTTCGATCAGGTCACCACGATTATTCAGGGCGGTCAGTCCTCCGTTACGGCGCTGACCGGATCGACCGAAGAGCATCAGTTTTGAGTGAAGTCTGTGTCTTTCCCGCCCGGTAACGGTGGGCGGGCTTTTTCAGGAGTGGATTATGCCGCCACGTGAATCCCTAATCGCGCACACCATTCTGCAGGGCTTCGATGCGCAGTATGGCCGTTTTCTTGATATTACGGCGGGTGCTCAGCAGCGTTTTGAACAGGCTGAGTGGCTGGCCGTACAGCAGGCTATGAAGGCACGAATTCATCTTTATGACCACCATGTGGCGCTGGTTGCCGATCAACTGCGCGCACTGAACGGGGCGGCGCACTGGGACGATGCTTTTTGGCTGAAGATCAAAAACCACTATGAAACCCTGTTACCCGGTTATCCGCGTTATGAAATTGCTGAAAGCTTTTTCAATTCCGTTTACTGCCGGCTGCATGGTCACCATGCATTACAGCCGGAACGGTTATTTATCTTCAGCTCGCAACCGCCTGCGCCACAACGTCAGGTTTCGCGTCCACTGGCGCGAACCTATCTGCCCGATCGGGGCTGGCAAACACTGCTGCATGAGGTGCTACGCGATGTGCCTTTGACGCTGCCCTGGCAGGATCAGGCGCGCGATGAAGCCTGGATCGTGCGCCATTTGCATGAGGCGTTCTCTTCCGCGCAACTGGCACAGGGCTGGCTGGACGTCTGTTGTGAGCTGTTTTACCGCAACAAAACCGCCTGGATAGTGGCTCGCCTGCATCTGCCCGACGCTATCCTGCCATGCCTGTTGCCGGTTCAGCGCAGCGAGCAAGGTGAATTGTGGATCGATACCTGCCTGACGGATGTGAACGAGGCCAGCATCGTGTTCGGCTTTGCCCGCGCGTACTTCATGGTTTATGCCCCATTACCCGGCGCGCTGGTCGCATGGCTGAAGCCTGTCTTACCGGGTAAAACGCTGGCAGAACGTTATATGACCATCGGCTGCCAGAAACATGGCAAAACGGAAAGCTACCGGGAATATCTGCAGGCGCTGGAGCAAACGGATGCCGCCTTTGAGATTGCGCCAGGCATCCCTGGCATGGTGATGCTGGTCTTTACGCTGCCGGGCTTTGATCGGGTGTTCAAAGTCATCAAAGATCGCTTTGCTCCGCAAAAAGAGGTCACGGAAGAGCAGGTAAGGGCCTGTTATCAGCAGGTTAAAGAACATGACCGTGTGGGACGCATGGCTGACACGCAGGCCTTTGAACAGTTTGCGCTGCCGCTCGCACGCATTACGCCGGCACTGCTGGTGGCGTTCCAGAATACGATTGCCGGAAAAATGCGTATTGAAGGCGATCGCCTGATCATCAGTCATCTGTGGCTGGAACGTCGTATGCAGCCGCTTAACCTTTTTCTGGCTGAGGCCAGCGACAGCCAACGCGCTCAGGCCATTGAAGAATATGGCAACGCGATCAAACAACTGGCTGCCGCTAATATCTTTCCCGGTGATATGCTGTTTAAAAATTTTGGCATCACCCGTCATGGACGCGTGGTGTTTTATGACTACGATGAGATTCGCCCGATGCAGGAACTCCATTTCCGTGACGTGCCTGCGGCGCGTTACGAGGAGGACGAGTTAAGCGCCGAGCCCTGGTACAGCGTTGGGCCAGATGATGTTTTTCCTGAAACCTTTCGTTATGCCCTGTGCAGTGAGCCGAAAGTCGGTGCGCTGCTCCAGCAACGGCATCCCGAAATTTTTGACGCGGGCTGGTGGCGCGCCCAGCAGCGGCGCATTGCGCAGGGGCATATTGAGGATGTTATTGCCTGGCAGCCCGCCCAGCGCTTCTGTGTGCGCTATGGCAGCAGGCTTGCACCGCGGCATAAAATCCCAGAGCACCCCGACCAGGAACGGGAACCGCTTCAGCCGTCACTCTTTGCCAGCGGCCAGGAGTCAAACAGATAACCATCAAAGTCGAGATCGTCCACGTTGGAAAATTCCAGTAAAAGCTGCTTCACATTTTCCAGATGCTGCCACATAGCCAGCTTAGCGGCGCGGGCATCTTTTTTGATCAGCGCGGCAAGAATTTGCCGGTGATCGACCAGCCACGCTTTACGGTATTGGGTATCGCCAAGATGACTGTGCAGCTGAATCCACATAGGGTTGTTTTCGCGCCACTGCCATGACTGGCGAAATACGTCGACCAGCATACTGTTATGCGTGGCTTCAGCGATGGCCAGATGAAAGTGCATATCACCTTTTTCCGGGTTTCCTAGCGAACACGAGGTCAGCTCGCGTTCTTCCAGCAGCAAAGCCTGACGCATTTTGATGATGTCCGCCCGTGTCGCCTGCAGGGCGGCAAACTCCGCGATATTGCTTTCCAGCAACTGTCGCGCCTGAAGCTGCTCAAACGGGCCGGCATCGTTGTGAAAGGAGGGATTTGCCTCACTAATACGGCATGGAGAGTTGTGCGCTGTGACGTAAATACCGGCTCCCCGTCTGACTTCGATCAGCCCTTCGATTTCCAGCATAATGAGCGCCTCGCGAACGACGGTGCGGCTGACGTTAAGCATGCCAGCCATTTCACGCTCGGGTGGCAGGCGCCCGCCCGGGCGATAGGGCGTTTCCACAATGCGCTGCCGGATTTTTGCGGCGACTTGCTGATAAGGACGTTGCTGAGAGACAGATCTCATAGTGATGCTCCCGTCAGATACCGTTGCGGCAAAAATTTTACCACCTCACGATCGGGATAACAGGGTTCAGCGCACGTTAAGATAAGCAGGCTGACGCGTTGGCACGCTGTTTTATTCTTTATTTAACAATAAATTGCGAGAATAATTAAAAGCGGCATCAAGAGATGCCACTTTGGAAACATACAGACTACTTCATCTGATGATTTGTTACTTCAGCATGAAGTCATATTGCATACCGGCTTTCACATCCCAGTAATTGAGCCGGTCACCCAGTGAGCTACCGGGGCGCTTCTCCCTGGCTCTGTCGGCGGCAATATACATGTTCAGGCCTTTAAACGGGCCCTCTGCGACGTTGTACAGGATCGCGCCCATCAGGCCCACTCCGTTGATTCTGGTGTGACGCTGTTTGTCTTCATAACCGTGGGTAAGAATCGGGCCCAGCATAACGACGACGTTCGGGGTGAAGAAATATTGCCCGCCAAGCTGAACAGACAGCATGCCTTCTTTATTGCGATCAATACTCAGCGAGTCGGGATAGCCAATATCCGTATAGATAATGCGACCATCAATATCATGGGTAAGCTTACCCACGGCACCAAATAACCGGGCATTCGCAAACGAATAGGTTAATCGCCCGGAAATCAACGCCGTCTCGTGGTGATAACTGAGAGGCTTACTCATCCCCTCAACCTGACCATAAAAACCCATCAGCTCCCATTTGAGTGCGCGATCGTCAGCAAAGGCATAGGTTTTTTCGACGATGCTTTGCACCTGAGTCGATACATCTTGTTGATAGGAGGCACCCAGTGAATACCGCGAAGAAGCATCGTGCCAGGATCCCACCAGATAGCCGCGGCTCCGATGGGGATGGTATTTCCCTGTTGTGCTGTTAATCACGCCTTCATCACGCACGCCCGTGGCAGAGTCGACATAATAGAACGCGCGCTTACGCCACATTGACCAGAATTCCAGATTCTCCGTCGCCTCAAAGTGGGCCAGTGCACCTTCAGAAATCGTCTGTATCGTGCGTGACGAATTATCGGCGATCAACGGGATGCGCCAGGGCAGGCTGCCGTAACCATAATCCGTCCCAAACCGCCCGAGCGTCAGGCGAAGATTCTCTGCCGGTTTAAGTTTGACCGCGCCAATGGCCACACCAAAGCTGTCGTGACCGTCCAGATAATAGCGGGTGCTCCAGCCGGCGTTTGCACCCAGCTTGTACACATAATACGCTCCCGCGCTCACGCCGATGACGTCATTGTAATAGCGCGTATTCACATCAATCAGCCCACCCTGTACCCAGGCGTAAATATGACGATCTGAACCCGCGCTGGGTTTGTCGGCCCGCCGAAAATCGTTTTTCAGACGAATGCGCAGGCTGTCCTCATCGTCATTAATCGCGGCAGCATAAAGCGGAGAGGACGGGAAAAACAGGCTGACAAGCAGAATGCAAAATAGGGCAATTTTCATCACGTATCCATACCGTATGTGAACAGAGCCGGATGACGTCGGGCCGGGCGGTTATCCGCATGCCTTGCGTTTTACCTTTCCTGACCCGCGTCAACCCGACCAGATTAAGGCCGGGTGCATTTATCCTGTTGCCAGACCTGCTCGTAGTCGTAGCCCGTCAGGGCTTTCACGACCTCTTTGGTTTCGGGTATGCAGTCGGCTTTATCGCCGCCTGCCTTGAGGCGATCAATTTCATTCACCAATACCCGATGCGTTTCGCGTGTCAGTTTAAATTTGAAGGTCATATATAAACTGATCAGTAACAGACCGCCGGTGCCGAAGACCAGGAGCCCGGTAATCGCATTGAGCGCACTTTCCGGTTGAATTAACTGGCCTTTAACAAAATGATTGTGTTCCAGTACCGCACCCACCACCATAATGGCGACGGCCACGGTACTTTTTCGCATCAACGTCATGACGCCAGCAAAAACACCTTCGCGCCGCTGACGCGTGACCATTTCATCCACATCGGGAATAAAGCTGTAAATATTCCAGGGGATAAAGTAAAGCCCCGCACGGCCAAAACCCAGCAGGACAAAAATGAGCGTGGTCAACCACCATGACGACACTGCCGAATGGCCGATAAACATTAAAATCAGATAACCCAGCACACCTAAAATACACAGGTAGGAAATACGCATGGCGTAGGCGGGCCTGACATTCAGTTTATCCAGCATAAACATGAAAAGCAGCGTGGAAGGAATGGAGACGGACGTCGCAATGGAAAGATAGGCCGACGCGTTGGCCGCATCCAGATTTAAACCGTAGACAACAAAGTAAACGAAGACAGCAATAAAAATATCCAGTGCAGTAAATGAAGAGATATAGATAATTAAATGTTGTCTGAATATTTTTATTTTGAAGGTTGTCATTAACTCGACAAACATATTTTTCAGGTGGCTCAATAATCCGAGGCTGGGACCCGTATTGCGCCGTTCAGACTCTTCCGGGTTCATATCTTTTGACTCCCAGGTACAATACCAGGTAATCAACACCACAATAAAGAACAGGCAGGAAAACATAATACCGGTGTAGGTATAGGTCAGCGCCGAATCCTGGCCAAAATACTGAATCACAATGCCCGGCACCGAAGCGGTCAGGAAGGTTCCTACCTGAGAAAATGTCAGGCGGATGGCGGCCATCCGTGTTCTTTCACCAAAATCATTGGTCATTTCTGCCGCCAGGGTTTCCCACGGTACCAGCACCATGGCAACCAGCAGTTCTACCGCCAGGTAGGTGCCAAGGTAGTACCAGTAGTTCATGTCGCTGACCCAGACCAGCGCGTAAACAAACATCATTGGCGCGCTGATGAGCAGGAAGAAGCGACGGCGACCAAAGCGCTTACCGAGCCGGGTACTGCCGAATTTATCGGTGATATATCCCATCACCGGACTCAGAATGGCATCAATAATACGGGCAATAGCAAAAATTGAGCTGGCTTCCAGCATTGAAAGCCCACAGAACGTCGTATAAAAAAACAGTAACCATGTACCGATTAAAGCCATGGACCCACCGCCAAAAATATCAGTAATGCCATAGCCAATGGCGGTGCCTGTCCCCACTTTTCTGCGCACGGGCTGTGCTAACGTTGTCATAATATTCCCTTAATAAAATCGGAGTGGCGCTCAGACGCATTCAGGTGTCGTATAAGCGTGAAAAAGTAATGCGAACTTTTAAATAAAGCTCTAAAGAATAAACAACGCGGGTGTGTGTTTGCGTTGTCAGTCTTTAATGCAGGTGAGTATTTTTTGTTAAATAAATAGTAATTTTTAACGCCGTTATTTAGCGTGGTAAATTTTGGTTGACCAGAATAATGCCCCGCTCTGTGTTCTCTAAAAGGCGCGCTGTTATTTGTACTGATGCGTTAATACGCGTATTTTCGGCGTAGAGCATGGTAATCATTCTGCCCTTTTAAAAAAAAGAGGTCGGTCACAAATACTATGGATGCCGATAAGGTAGACTCAAATTTCCTATTGGTTGACCAGTTGAAAAGGGGAGGGAGTTATTATGTAAGGCGTGTGTTATTTAATGATGAGATGTTATCTAGTTTAACCATTGTGATTTGGTTTTTATTTTCCATTATTAAATTATCTAAGTGAATACATTCTTTAAAGATTAAATATTGCCTGAGATTGGATGTTTTATCTTTCTCACTACTTCTGATTAAAAAAGGACTTCATTATGTTTTATTTTACCTCTGGACTCTCTCCTGCCCCGGCAAAGTTCGAAGCCGCAATGGATGCGGTTATTGATCATGCGATTAATAGCCAGCGTGTTGTGGGTACCACAGTGATGGTGGCTCAGGCGGGAAAACTGATTTATCAACGGGCGGCGGGGTGGGCGGACAGAGAGCAAAATAAAGCCATGTCTGTGGATGCGATATACCGTCTTGCGTCACTCACCAAACCCATTGTCAGCCTGACCGCCATGCGCCTGATCGAGCAAGGGGATATCACACTGGACGACGATATCACCCGCTGGCTTCCGGATTTCCGTCCCTGCCTTGAGAACGGTGAGCCAGCCACTATCCGGGTGCGGCATTTGCTGAGCCATATGTCAGGTTTACGCTATCGTTATTCCGCCCCGGCGGATTCGCTTTATCACTCACGCAATGTGTCAGACGGCATCGACTATCAGCCCGGACTCACCCTGGAAGAGAATCTGCAGCGCCTTGCGGGCACCCGGTTACAGTTCCGTCCCGGCACCGGCTGGCGTTATTCCCTGGGCATCGATGTCCTCGGTGAAATCATGGTGCGGGCGACCGGTAAAAGCCTGCCAGAACTGGTGAATCACCATATAACGAGCCCACTGGGGATGGCAGACACGCTGTTTAGTGTCAGAGACGCGTCGCGACTAACCACGGTCTACACGGACGACAACCCGGTGCCTTCAATCATGCGTGATAATCAGCAGATCCCTTTCGGTGAAGGCGCCGCGATTTTTAGCCCCGGCCGTATTCTCAAACCCGATGCCTGGCCGTGCGGCGGCGGCGGTATGGCAGGAACGGCCCTCGATTTTATGCAAGTGCTGGAAACCGTCCGGCGTGAAGGCGCGCCGCTAATCACGCGTGAAAGTTTTGACTACATGACGCAGGAACACGTGACGGCAAACTGGGCTACGCAGGGGCCGGGATGGGGATTTGGTGTGGGCTGGGCACTGCTGGTGGATCCGGATGCTGCCCTGTCGCCTCAGTCAGCCGGTACGCTGTCGTGGAGTGGAGCGTATGGACACACCTGGTTCGTGGATCGTCAAAACGCGCTGTGCGTGGTCGCCATGACCAATACCACACCGGAGGGGGTGAATGGGCAGTTTCCTGTGATGGTGCGTGATGCCGTCTATAAAGGTTTACTAAGCACCTGATATGACAGGCCATCAGCCACTGGCGCGCTGGATCGCGCCAGTGATCTACGCGTCGATTTCCGGACTCGCGCACGGTGCAAAGCCCGTTCCTTAACGACCACTGTAAGCCTGGGTAACCTGGCGCGCTTCCCGAATGACCAGCGCGCCCAGTTCGGTAATGCGATCGTCAGTCATGCGGGCAATTGGACCCGAAATCGACAGCGCGGCAAAAGGCTCGCCGTGTTCGTCATAAATGGGTGCCGCCACGCAACGCAAGCCGAGCGCATGCTCTTCGTCATCGAAAGAAAATCCACGGGTACGTATTTGTGCCAGGTTAGTTTTCAGGCTCTGCGGAGACATCAGCGTATTGGGTGTGTAGTAATGCAGGCCCTTCTGGTGCAGCAGCGCGGTCACTTTGTCGTCGCTGAGATGGGCAAGAAAGGCTTTGCCCGCTCCGGAAGCATGCATGGGCAGCTTGCCGCCTATCGGTGCGGACATGCGCATGAGCTGCGTGCACTGTACCTGGTCAATAATGACCGCCTGGAAGTCGCTCAGGTCCAGCACCGCCAGATTGACCGTTTCGCCCGAACTCTCCATCAGTGAACGTAACACCGGATGCACCAGCGCCAGCAGGTTGCGGCTCTGCAAAAAACTGCTTCCAACCACAAACGCATGCGCGCCGATTGTCCAGAAACCCAGATCGCCCACCTGGCGTACAAAGCCCTGCTGCTGCATTGTGGTCAGCAGACGATGGGTGGTCGAGTTTGGTAAACCCGCCTGTTGTGCCAGTTCGGTAAGTGCCACGCTACCCTGTGAACTGGCGATCAACTCCAGCAACGTCAGCCCCCGTGTCAGTGACTGAACCTGACCGCCAGCCGGAGCGGGAGGTGCCGACGTGCTGCGAGGTTTTTTACCGCGTTTGGCGGCAACAGGCGTAGCCATAGAGTCTCTCCTTTCACATAGTGGAAACCATTTTCGTTTTAATCACCGTAAATGCAAACGCTGGTGCGCTGGTCAGACCTGCTCTCCGTCTCCGCAATCCGCCGGGCCTGACCGGATGTGAAGGCACACGCTGGAATGAAACCTGTGGGGGTAATTTGCGATGTGATCAGGCGCGTCAAGGTGAGGCAGATATTTTAGTCATCCTGCCAGCCGCTATGTTGCGGTGGCGCAAAGCCAGCGCGATCGGGTGGAAGATTATGCGGCTGTAAAAACACGTCGGTGAGCGGCGTGGCGCGCGGGCCTTTCAGCTGAGGACGACGCAGACACAAAAGAAGGCAGCCCGCAGGCTGCCCTCTTTATCAGTTGAACCGCGCATCGCGATCCGAGGTCATGTCATACAGCTGGTACTTGCGTCCCAGCATCTGACCGCCATCGCGGGTGAGCGGAACCCAGTTAATCTGCGCACGGCCACGCGTTGGCGTCACGGTAAACAGATCCATTGGGATGGAAATGTAGAAACCTTTCGTAAAGTCGCCTTCGCCGTACTGCTGAGAGGAGACATTGGTTTTGGTCGCATAGACGCCGACCATGACGCCGCTGTCGAAGCGTTTAGAGACATCCAGCGTGACGCCTTTATCCTTCGCCAGATACTGGCCGATACTGGCCTTAACCAACACATCTTCCGCAAACCACGGCCGCCAGTAACCTGTCAGGTTGCCGGTCGGGGCTTCGTAATGCGTAAACCGCATCATGTCGTTCCAGTCACGCTGGCGCACATAGTTGGCGTCTACGCCCACCGCCCAGTTGCTGTCCACCGGACGATAAAGCACTTCGCCCCCGACACCACCGTACATGGTTTCCAGATAGCCGCCATAGACCTGGCCGTAGAAACCATTGCCCAGATAATCCATGTAGTTAGCCTGCAGATCGTTGACGTAAACGTTGTTCTCAACGTAGTCACGAATATGCGTACGCACGCGGGGCAGGGTGGAATCGGCGGGGGCACCGTTGTAATTGAATTTGTTATAGTTATTTGCCACGTTAGCAAACAGGCTGCCACTGACCAGCAGATGATTGGTCAGCCAGTAATCGACGTTGCCCATGACGCCGACCTGATACAGATAAAAGCTCTCCGGGCCGCCGACAGACTGATTGAGTACCGGAGACAGACCGTAATCCAGGCGATCTTTGCGAATAAACATCCCCTGCTCGGTCTGACCCGGATCGACCGGATTTTTGCGTACCTGCTGCAGAGACTGCTCATGTCCTAACGGGTAGCCAGTCAGATCATTACGCAGGCTGGCAACGGACGTTTCTGTCGTCACCTGCGGCATATTGAAGCGCGACTCTGTGACGTTAATCGTATCGATGCCGTCCGGCAGGTTGTTCATGATGATACGATTGGCGCGGTCGACCCCTTCGCGGGTATCGCGATATTTGGTCTGCTCGCCCGATACATACAGCGTATTGCCTTTGGTCTGGATTTTCGGGCCCGCCAGGCCTGCGTCGTACTTCAGCGCAGACAGCTGATTGCCTGTCACCGTGGTCTCCAGCAATTTCGGCTGCGGATGCGGATCATAGGCCGGTTTAGGGCTGTCGATATGATCCTGATGCATATCGTTAAAGTTAGTCCGGATGGTAAAGCCGAACATAAAGGTATTGCCGCGCTCATAGCTGGCATTGATATCCGCCCAGTCAGTTACGCGGTAGATCGCACCGACGTTAACTTTACTGCGCTGCGGCAGGCGTCCGGCAAAATCATCTTTATAATCATTGCCTTCATATTCCACTTTCAGGCGCAGCGGCTGCCACGGCGTTTGGTATTCAATACCGCCGAACACGGCAGAAGGGCCGTGAAACATCTGAGAACCGTTAATCGAGCCAGCCTGTCCCACGCCCGGGCGCTGACAGAAGCTGTCGCTGTAAGAGCAGAAGGGGTTGGAAACGGTTCCGCTGTTGCCCAGATAGCCCCAGCCAAAGCCCAGCGTAAAGTCAAAGGGCCCCCAGGCTTTGGTGGCGACCAGATATTCACTGTCAAATAAGCCGGTACCGCCAAGATCGCGCGTACCGAACGAGACTTCAGGTAACCAGTATCCTTCCTGCCACAGCCGCAGTTTCAGATCGAAGGCTTTATCTTTATAGCTTTGATTACCACTGAAACTCTCTACCGCACTGTAACGTCGTGTCCGAACATCGGTGTAGCGCACAGTCGTTTCCAGCCAGGGGAAAAGCTGTAATGAGGCGGAATAGTAGCGATACTGGTCATTATCGCGGAAGTTAAGGCTGAATTCGCCTTCTCTTGCCATTCGCGCGGTCGGTACCTGCATCAGCCCTACGCCGCCGAAATCAGACTGTGACGGCGTGACGGGCGCCTCATACATTTCCGCCTGCGCCTGGCAGGCGCTTGCTACTGAAACAGCCAACAGGCTGAGAAGATAACGTTTTTTCATCAGTCTGGTATCCGGTGAGTCAGAACAGAAACAAGGCGGCTATTCAGATCGTCAAAGGCGCCTGGCAGGCTCCATGAGGAAAAGCCCACAAAAATAATGCTGCCAGGTTCAGGTTCGACATGGCGATGGTTCCAGTAAGCAATCGGGACGTTCTGCGTCGTTCCGTCTGGCGCAATCACAACCGCGAAATTGCGTTCTGCGCCGGCCAGCCGTGGATGGTCATGCAGGTATTCCCGCACGGACTTGCCCGGTTGCCAGGCTTCGCGTCCGGCTCCGGCAATCGCGCCCAGCAGCAGCACATGATGACTGGGCTGAGTGAGATAGAGATCATAACGTCCGTCCAGGCGGCGGTTGTCTGCTGAATGCAGCCGGATGCGATCAGGATCCAGCGTGACGAACTGACGGCCCGTCACCTTCATGTTGCTGAACTGCCGAATCACCGCGTCAATGGCGGCGGCTTGTTCACCACTGCTGTCGGCCCGCCAGGTACGCAGCGCGGCCAGGGCCTGCTGATACTGCTGCCGGGCCTGGGCTGTCGCTCCCTGCTCAGCAATCACGGCCCGTCGCCAGTCGGTTCGGGCCATTAATGCGGGCTGCGTCACCAACTGCGCCAGATTTTCGACCTGATTGAGCTGCACGCTGGCGGTGTCCTGCGGAGCATGGACGGTAACCTGACCTGCGGCACGGGCACCCAGACTGGTAAGCAGGCTCACGCCTGCCAACAATAGCGTTATTTTTTTCATGATTTCGCCGGTTTCAGAATGGTGATTTCAACAGGGAAGGTATCGGCAGCAAGCATCTGTCGGGATTGCACGACCTGACCGCTGCTGTTATCGATCCAGAACGTGTTTTGCCACTCACGGCCAAGGCTGTCGATACGTAACGCCTCATGCCAGACGCGGCAGGGGATGCGGTTTCCGGCAATCGTCAGAACTTCATCATCGCCACGCTCGAAAGTGGAACTGACGGTGGCGCTCTGGAATTTGCCCTGCCCGGTCCACTGCACAATCCGCGTCCAGTGCTGGCCGTTGGTCAGCGACAGGCCTTTCGCCAGCGGATCCTGTTGCAGGTTACTGACGTTCATCAGGTTGTCGGGCAGGCCCAGCGTTTTAATCAGCCTGCCGTGGGCCGTTACCAGCATCGACTGGTCGCGCGTAATCCATTTTTGCTGGCCGTTTTCGTTGTAACCCAGCACGACAAAAATGCGTGGGCCGTCATTAATGCGTGCATACAGGCTGGCGTAGGGCAGCGCATCAATTTCCTGAGGCGTGACAGTGACATCTTTTGGCCCTTCGATGGCCATTATCACCGTCTGTTCGAGTCCTTTTTGCGTTTGTGTACAGGCCTGCAGCAGCAGGCAAACGAGCAGCAGCGGAAGTTGGCGCACAATGTGTCCCTGATAAATGATGCCAAAGTAAAAATAACCACACGAATGTGTGGTTATGATTAATGCTCCCATACCTCTGTTCTTTCAGCTGCCGACACGCTGGCGTCCTCGTCGCAACACACTCACCTGCGTAAATGCATCACGACTCACACGTTCGCGGCCTTGCTGCAGCCTAAAGAATCAGGGTACCCATCAACGTGTGGTGCCCGTTGTGGTCGTGGTAGTTGTACCCGTATTTGCCCCGTCACCACCGCCAGAAGCGGCAACGCCGAGTCCTACTAACGCGCCGAGCACGCCGATACCTACAGCGGTAGTCGTACCTGCGGAGATTGTCCCCGCCTGTGCGCCTGCTGCGGCACCAGCTTCTTCCGGTGCCGCATAAGCGCTGGAAGAGACGGCGACGAGTAATGCCAGACCGGCAATCATGCGTTTTTTCATAACAACACCTACATTGGTTGAATGAAGGATTGCTATCCAACACATTCGCGAAACAGAATAAACGGTTATCGCAAACCGAAGGACAGACCCATTATGGGCGCGTCCAGTATAGGGCAACAAAATACCAGAGTTGAGTAGTCTTAAAACCTGGTAAATGACGCGTAAAAAAACGGGGCAAATTAAGCGGATTCAGCGTTAACTTATTTTAAATTGGTGGATTTACCGTGAAAGGCCGGATATTTGTCTGTGAGTAAGAGGAAAGCAAAGCGGTTTCTACTTATTTAGTATCTTTTGGTACGGAATGAGAATAATCGGAATTACCTGAATAAGCGTAAAATCCAATCACCTTATAAAACAAGAGGTAAGAAGCATTGGCTTACCGTTTTAGATCCGGTTTTTAGTAGGGTGATGCGCTCTGCGCAGCGCGAGGTTCAGAATTGCCGCAGTGCATTTTAAGAATTTTCCAGTCTGCCAGCAGGCTTTTCAGATAAAAAGCAGCGTGCCCGATCGTGATGACAAAAAAAAGGCGGCCGGCAGGCCGCCTCTGTCACTATACGATTAGCGCCATTTCTTGTAGCAGTTAATTAAGGCGTTAGTCGAACTGTCATGACTGGTAATATTACTGTCATCTTCCAGCTCCGGCAGAATACGGTTAGCCAGCTGTTTGCCTAATTCCACGCCCCACTGGTCAAAAGTGAAGATATTCAGAATTGCCCCCTGGGTGAAGATCTTATGCTCGTAGAGCGCAATCAGCGCGCCCAGGCTGAATGGCGTGATTTCGCGCAACAGAATTGAGTTGGTCGGGCGGTTCCCTTCAAACACTTTAAACGGCACGATGTGCGCGACAGATTCCGCCGATTTACCCGCATCAGTAAATTCTTTCTGCACCACTTCGCGTGACTTACCAAATGCCAGCGCTTCGGTCTGAGCAAAGAAATTCGACAGCAGCTTAGGATGGTGATCGGCCAGGGCATTGTGGCTGATGGCAGGTGCAATAAAATCGCAAGGTACCAGTTTGGTGCCCTGGTGAATCAACTGATAGAACGCATGCTGGCCGTTGGTGCCGGGTTCACCCCAGATAATCGGGCCCGTCTGATAGGTCACCGGCTGGCCTGTGCGATCAACGTACTTCCCGTTCGACTCCATATTTCCCTGTTGGAAATAGGCTGCAAAACGGTGCATGTACTGATCGTAAGGCAGGATAGCTTCGGTTTCCGCGCCAAAGAAGTTGTTATACCAGATACCAATCAGCGCCAGCAGAACGGGGATATTCTTTTCGGCTGGCGTGGTAGAGAAGTGCTTATCCATGGCATGCGCGCCACTCAGCAACTGCTCAAAGTTCTCAAAACCAATCGACAGAATAATGGACAGGCCAATGGCCGACCACAGCGAATAGCGGCCGCCGACCCAGTCCCAGAACTCGAACATATTGTCGGTATCGATACCAAATTCGCCCACGGCTTTAGCATTGGTGGAGAGCGCAGCAAAGTGCTTCGCAACGTGTTGTTGATCGCCGGCCGTTTTCAGGAACCAGTCGCGTGCGCTGTGCGCATTGGTCATGGTTTCCTGGGTGGTAAAGGTTTTTGACGCCACCAGAAACAGCGTGGTTTCGGGGCTGAGGTCTTTCAGCGTTTCGGCGATGTGCGTGCCGTCAACGTTGGACACAAAATGCATGTTCAGGTGGTTTTTGTACGGGCGCAGTGCCTCAGTCACCATAAACGGCCCCAGATCGGAACCGCCGATACCAATGTTCACCACATCGGTGATCGGTTTGCCGGTGTAACCTTTCCAGTCACCGCCAATAATGCGCTCGGAGAAGCTTTTCATTTTCGCCAGCACCGCGTTGACTTCAGGCATCACATCTTTGCCATCCACCTTGATTGGCGTATTGCTGCGGTTGCGCAGGGCGACGTGCAGGACGGCGCGATCCTCCGTCCGGTTAATTTTTTCGCCCGAGAACATGGACGCAATCGCGCCGCTTAAATCGGTTTCTTTTGCCAGGGCCAGCAGTTTATCGAGCGTCTCCTGCGTGATGCGGTTTTTCGAGAAATCTACCAGCATCTGGTCGTCAAAGGTGGCTGAGAATTTAGCAAAACGATCGGCATCCTGGGCAAACAGGTCGGCGATTTTCGCCGTTTTCATCTGTTCATAATGCTCTTGCAGCGCTTTCCAGGCTGCGGTTTGGGTCGGATTGATATTTTTCATGGCAACACTCTTGTTGATATTAAGAACCGTCATTCCATCGGGGTCGCATCGTACCCGGTTAGCATTTCAGTATGACCACAGTTGCAACTGAAAGGAAAAACTTTGTCAGTGCGATGGTGTCAGCGCACGAATACAGCCCGTTTCGCAGTGGATGATGCGGCAATCATTCGGACTGTTTCCATGGGCGAAAGGCTGAAAAGTATGGCGCAACGGCAGCCCACGAACATTGTGCCGCATCAGAATGTGACGACGTTGCTGAAGCCATTTAGCACTGTAGTCGCAGAGATTAGGCAAAATTTGTTATCCGGTGCGCTCTGCATGAAAAATTGTCCCGTGACGGTCATTGACAGCAGGGCCAGAAATCGCTAAATCTATGCGCGCTACTTGCGCACCTGTGCGCAAGCCAGAAGAGGCGCGTCGACCAGGCAGTGTGTTGGAGGAACCGTATCCAGAGATAACACATCAGGGGGAGCGACGCCGAGGTGGTCAACATCACGGTGTGTTGGCTGTCGGCTACAGGGGCTGAATCCCCTGGGTTGTCACCAGAAACGTCCACAGTCGGACGTTTCGCAAGGTGGAGCGCTTCTGGGTGACTCGTCTATTCGATTTTACCCGTTTCTGCTCTTTCCTTGTGCTTAGGCTGAATTACTGTTTCTCATCTCTTAACGGGTGAGGGCAACGTATCCTGACACGAGGTCATACAATGTCTCTGAATCTGAATGTAGCGAAATTTGGCGGTACCAGCGTTGCCGATTTCGATGCCATGAACCGTAGCGCCGATGTGGTGTTGCAGGACAGCAATACCCGGCTGGTGGTGCTTTCTGCCTCTGCAGGCATCACCAATCTGCTGGTCTCCCTTGCCGAAGGTCAGGAGACATCGCAACGCGCGGCGCAGCTCGATGATATCCGCCGCATTCAATATGCCATCATCGATCGCCTGAACAATCCAGACGTTATCCGCGATGAAATCGACCGCATTATCGACAATATCGGCATGCTGTCTGACGCCGCCGCTCTCGCCACCTCCAGCGCCTTAACCGACGAACTGGTCAGCCACGGCGAACTCATGTCGACTCTGCTGTTTGTCGAGATCCTGCGTGAGCGCGGGGTCAATGCGGAATGGTTTGACGTGCGTAAAGTCATGCGCACGAACGATCGCTTTGGCCGTGCGGAGCCTGATGTCGCCGTACTGGCCGAGCAGGTCAGTGTGCAGTTGCAGCCGCGCATTGCCGCCGCTCTGGTGGTCACGCAGGGCTTTATCGGCAGCGAAGAAAAAGGACGCACCACGACGCTGGGCCGCGGCGGCAGTGATTACACGGCCGCACTGCTGGGTGAAGCATTAAACGCTGCGCGCGTGGATATCTGGACAGACGTGCCGGGCATTTACACCACCGATCCGCGTGTAGTCCCTGCGGCTAAACGTATTGATGAAATCACTTTTGAAGAAGCGGCTGAAATGGCCACTTTTGGTGCCAAAGTTCTGCATCCTGCCACGCTGCTGCCCGCTGTCCGTAGCGACATTCCGGTGTTCGTCGGCTCCAGTAAAGATCCTGCAGCAGGCGGTACGCGCGTGTGCAATGAGACGGCGAATCCGCCGCTGTTCAGAGCGCTGGCGCTACGTCGCAAGCAAACCCTGGTCACGTTGCACAGCCTGAATATGTTGCATACGCCGGGCTTCCTGTCTGAAGTGTTCAATATCCTGGTGCGTCACAACGTGTCAGTGGATCTGATTACCACCTCGGAAGTCAGCGTCGCGTTGACGCTGGATACGACCGGCTCGACTTCAACCGGCGACCATCTGCTGAGCCAGGCGTTGTTAACCGAGCTCTCATCCCTGTGTCGGGTGGAAGTAGAGGAAAACCTGGCGCTGGTGGCCATAATCGGCAATGAACTGTCGAAAGCCTGTGGGGTAGGTAAAGAGGTGTTTGGCGTACTTGAGCCCTTTAACCTGCGCATGATTTGCTACGGAGCCAGCAGCTATAACCTCTGCTTCCTGGTGCCAGGTGACGATGCGGAAAGTGTGGTGCGTACGCTGCACCACAACTTGTTTGAATAAGCGCCGCTGACATCAAAAGAAAGCCGGACCCTGTCCGGCTTTTTACTGACCGGCTGTGATGCCGCCGGACATCATTCCACGCACGTCGCTGATTTTGCTAAAAGGATGTTTGTTGATGCTTGCCACCTTAACCCGTCTGTTCCCCCTGTGGGCCGTCCTGTTGTCTGTCGCGGCTTACTACTCGCCCACCACCTTTCTTGGCATTGGCCCGTGGGTCGCGTATCTGCTGATGCTGATTATGTTCGGTATGGGCGTCACGCTGAATATCAATGATTTCAAACGCGTCTTAACCCGTCCGGCACCGGTGCTTGCAGGTACATTCCTGCACTATCTGGTGATGCCCCTGGCGGCATGGGCGCTGGCAAAACTGTTTAACATGCCGCCCGATCTGGCTGCCGGGATGATTCTGGTGGGCAGCGTTGCCAGTGGAACCGCCTCGAACGTGATGATTTATCTGGCAAAAGGCGATGTGGCGCTCTCGGTGACCATCTCCTCGGTGTCCGCGCTGGTCGGGGTATTTGCCACGCCACTGCTGACCCGTTTTTATGTGGATACGCATATTCAGGTTGATGTTGCCGGTATGCTGCTGAGCATCATCAGGATCGTCGTGATCCCTATCGGGTTAGGGTTGATCATTCACCACACGTTTAACGGTCTGGTTCGTCGGGTAGAGCCTTATCTTCCCGCTTTTTCAATGGTGTGTATTCTGCTGATCATCAGTGCTGTGGTCGCCGGTAGCCAGAGCTTTATTGCCTCGGTTGGCGTGATGGTGATCGCCGCCGTCATGTTACATAACGCCATTGGTCTGCTCGGCGGTTACTGGGGCGGCAAGCTGTTTGGCTTTGATGAATCCACCTGCCGCACGCTGGCGCTGGAAGTGGGCATGCAGAATTCAGGGCTGGCGGCGACGCTGGGTAAACTGTATTTCTCGCCACTGGCTGCACTGCCGGGGGCGTTGTTTTCCGTCTGGCACAACCTTTCCGGTTCCCTGCTGGCGGGCTACTGGTCCGGTAAGCCCACAGATAAAAAGCCGTCATCCCGTCCCTGAGAGACACAGTGCGCAGGCCAAACGGCCTTCGCACTTCCTTTAGTCATAATCCCGCTCATCGTCAGGCTGCTCCAGAACCGTGTAAGCGACCGCGCAAAACAGCGAGTTCAGACGCTTCATATCGCCCAGCAAGCCCAGGTGCAGCGAACTGGTTTCAATGCTCTGAATGTTCTGCTGATGTAACCGATCAACATGCGAGTGTGAATAGCGGCGTATTTTCAGGCGAAAGCGGTGTTTGGCGCGGCGTAGCCGCTTAGCGCTGGTAACATCGTGAGATAAAAATACCGACAGGCTCAGCCGTAGATTCGCGATAAGCTGCTCATGCAAGGCTTCCAGCTCTTTCAGGCCCTCGGGCGAAAAGGTTCGCCGGGCAGCCAGAGATTTATCGGCGACGTCCCCGCTCATTCGCTCGATAATGTCACCGGCCTGCTCCAGATTCAGCGACATTTCTATGATTTGCCCCCAGCGGCGGGAATCCTCCTCTGATAAATCCTCTTTCGGCATGCGCGCCAGATAGAGTTTGATGGCGGTATACAGGACATCCACATCATCATCCAGCCGCCGTACCGTGCGTTCTGCCCGCGACTCGCCGCGCACCACCTGCAGAAACGTATCCAGCATCTGCTCCAGCACGTCGCCCATACGCAACGCTTCGCGCGCAGCATTCACCAGCGCCAGAGCGGGCGTATCCAGCGCGCTGCTGTCAAGGTGTCTGGGTTTTAGCGTGACGTCACTTTCGGCATCGTCCGCAATCAGTCGACGGCACAGGCGTGCCATCGCATCGGCAAAGGGCACCATGATAATGCAGCGAAACAGGTTGTAGAAAACGTGAAAGAAGATCACCAGCTCTTCGTCATTAACGGGCAGTTTATCCAGCCAGCCCGCTACGGTTTCAACAAAGGGCAGAATTATTACACAGCCCGTCAGCTTAAACAGAAAGCTGCCCATTGCAACGCGTTTCCCGGCCGCATTGGATCCGCTGCCGTTAATAACCGCCAGTAAGCCGCTGCCCAGGTTCGCGCCGATCACCAGGCACAGGGCCACCTTGAAGGCGATCACGCCTGTGGCGGTCAGTGTGGCGGTAATCAGCACAGCGGCGAGACTGGAGTAGCTGATAATGGCAAAGACCGCTCCGAGCAGAGCGTCCAGCATTACGTCACCGGTTAAACTGGAAAACAGAACCTGCACGCCAGCCGCCTGGGTAATCGGTCGGGCGGCTTCAACAATCAGCTGTAGCGCCAGCAGAATTAACCCCAGACCTATGCTGGTCCGGCCAAGCTGACCTGCCCGGCTTTGTTTGCGACTCAGGAAGAAAACCACGCCAAAAAAGATAAACAGCGGGGAAAGCCAGGAGAGATCGAATGTCAGGACGCGCGCCATAATGGCCGTACCGACGTCAGCGCCCAGTATCACCACCAGAGCGGGTGTCAGGCTGACAAGATTTTGAGCCACAAAAGAGGTCACCAGCAGCGTGGTGGCATTACTGCTTTGCACCAGCATCGTTACGCCGATACCGGCAAGAAACGCCATCGGCTTCTTTTCCACGCTGCGACTGAGCACCCGGCGCAAATCGGCCCCGTAGACGCGCATAATGCCGGAGCGCGTAATGTGCGTGCCCCAGACCAGAAGCGCAACGGCAGACAGTAAGTTAAGCAGGGTTAACACGTAACGTTGCTCCTCAACCATCAGGCTTACGGCATGACAGATTGCCAGCCTGATGGAGAGCGCAATCTGCGAACATGGCTGCCGGACGTTGCGAACTTTTTTCCAGTGTTTTAAATGACCTGCGCAGCGTCGGCCCCTTTAAATGTAGACCACTCTGCGGATACCTCACGACAAATCCGGCTGGCCTCAGGCGGACCTTTCCCGCCGCGCGCGGCCGGTGCGCTTTTTTCTGTGGTCAGTGAAGGGCATGGCGACAAAGTCAGTACGGCAGGTGTTCAGCGGAATAACGACAACAGAAGGACGGGTTGTGCCGTTCGCCCAACCCGCCAGACCCGGGGCGGCAGTTTACTGTATTCCTGCCGCCAGAAGCGGGAAGAGGGTCAGAGCGAAACCTGTGCCAGCAGATCGTGATGCACCGGCTTGTCATGAGGAACGCCGAGCAGTGTACACAGCGTGCCGCAGAGATCGGTTTGTTGCAGTTCCAGTCCAGGCTTTAGCGAGAACCCGTCACCAAAGACAAACAGGGGAACGGTCGTTTCCTCCGGCAGCATGCCACCATGTGAGCGGTCGTCGTTCATGCCATGGTCAGCGGTCACCATCACCTGATAGCCTTCTGCCAGCCAGCCAGGCATCCATTGCGACAGGTAACCATCCGCCATGCGTGCCCGGTTACGATACTGGGGCGAGGACAGGCCATGTTGATGACCGGCATAATCGATATTCATCGGATGGATGAGGAGGAAGTCCGGGTTGTGCCGCAACCTCAGGCTCTCGGCATCTTCAAACAGGTGCGAATCGGGGTAACTGTCGTCAACGTAAAAGTGCCCGAACTGGACAGGCAGGGCCGGCGCTTCGGTATGACGATCGCGCGCAGGCACGAAAGGGCTGCGGTTGTAAAGTTCACTGATCCAGTGATAAGCCGCTGCGGCGGTGGTCAGGCCCGCATCACGCGCATAGTGAAATACGCTCTGTTCGTGACTCAGGCGGTTTACCCCGTTGTGGATGATTCCACTTTGCACAGGCGCAACCCCGGTCAGAATGCATTCATACAGCGGACGCGACAGAGAAGGCAGTGCACAGGTGAGATGATAATAATGCCCTTTACCTTGCGCACATTCTGCGTGCAGATAACCCATCGCATGATGGGCAACGTGATGGCTCAGGCCGTCCAGAATCACCAGAATTGTTTTCATGTTGTCCTCTCTTGCTGCGGCGTCTTCACGCCACAGGGGGCGTTTGTCTGCGTCTCTGACGTCGGGCTGTTTTAACGCCGCCAGCGCAACGCCGTCCGGCCGTATCTTAATAGTTGAGTAAGTGCACACTAACCTAGCGTAATCCCGTAACCGTTAATGCGGAACAGATTAAGCCTGGCCGGGCATGAACGCCGCTGTTGGCTGCGCGGAGGCCAACGCAACGTGCCGCCTCAGGACGCTTATCCATTGAGTCGGGTATGGAAGCGGGCGCTAGCTGACTGCCGGGGTTGAAAAACCGAGCCAATGTAAATGTCGGATGTGAAAACCGTATGACAGGACGGCACGACGGAGTGGGTCTGCCAGCCGATATGCTCGGTCTGTCCGGTTTGCTTTCATCAAAAGACAGGTTCGTACGGTCCCGGCGGTATAACCCAGGATGCCGGGGCTGGCATTCCATCGCGCAGTCTGGTGATTTGAAAGACGCTGTTAAGTAAGCCTGACGGCTATATTGTGATTTACGTCACACTAAAGCATGATAATGCCAGAAAACATCCCTTTATTTTCGAGGCGTGAAATGAGTGATAAAAACCCGATAGCACAAAAGATAGCGCGCCTGATGCAATGGGTGCTGAATGCAGGATTGCTGATTCTGGCGTTCATTTTAATGGTCTTCCTGGGCAAAGAGACGGTCCATTTAGCCAACGTCCTGTTCAGCACGGGCGAGCAGGCGTCCTCCTATCTTCTGATCGAAGGCATCGTGATTTACTTCCTTTACTTTGAGTTTATTGCCCTCATCGTGAAGTACTTCCAGTCGGGTTACCATTTCCCGTTACGCTATTTCGTCTATATCGGCATCACGGCTATCATCAGGCTGATTATCGTCGACCACAAAAATCCCTTTGATACGCTGTGCTACTCGGCTGCTATTCTGCTGCTGGTTATCACCCTGTGGCTGGCAAACAGTAACCGGCTTAAGCGCGAATAACCTCGCGTTTGCATGACGGACGGGTGTGCCGTGAATCGCTCTGCGCTAAACTACCTGCCTGAAAATTTTTGGGGGAAAGTGTCATGACGCAAGACCCGCTCCGTTTATTACGTTCACTCAACTGGCTGGCGCTGGACGGTGCTGCTCTGTCGCCATCACTTCGTGACTGGCTGATGGAGGAGGACTCTATGACCAGGCGCTTCGAACAGCATTGCCAGAAGGTCAGGGTGGAGCCCGTTCGTGAAGGGTTTATCCACGCTGACGAATTAGGTGACGAAGGTGCGCTGTTACCCGCTGATCAGCGCTTCTGGCTGCGTGAAGTGATCCTGTATGGCGACGAACAACCCTGGCTGGCGGGACGCACGCTGGTGCCTGAAAGCACCCTGAACGGTCCCGAAGCGATGTTGCAGCAGCTCGGAACGCGACCGCTGGGACGTTACCTGTTCTCCTCTTCAACCCTGACCCGCGATTTTATCGAGCCCGGTAACGTTGAATCGCTGTGGGGACGTCGGTCGCGCCTGCGTTTATCGGGGAAGCCCCTGCTACTAACCGAATTATTTTTACCGGCGTCGCCGGTTTACCGTTACCAGGGTTAAGGATTTGACCTGTGCAAAACAGACAACAAATGACCAAATGGCAGGCTTACAGCCGCCTCATGCGAATTGATAAACCTATTGGCACGCTGCTGCTGCTGTGGCCGACGTTGTGGGCGCTGTGGCTGGCTAACAGGGCGATGCCGCCGTTACCGGTACTGATCGTGTTTGTCGCGGGCGTATTTGTCATGCGTGCAGCCGGCTGTGTGATTAACGATTATGCTGACCGTAAAGTCGACGGCCATGTGGAACGCACAAAGCTCCGGCCACTGGCCAGCGGTGCTGTCACGGCGAAAGAGGCCAAAATGCTGTTTGTGGTACTGGGGCTGATCGCGTTTGGCCTGGTACTGAGCATGAACCTGATGACGATTATGCTTTCTGTTGTCGGGCTGGCGCTTGCCTGGGTTTATCCTTTTATGAAGCGCTATACGCATTTGCCGCAGGTAGTCCTTGGCGCCGCATTTGGCTGGGCAATTCCCATGGCCTGGGCCGCGGTTAGTGAGTCCTTACCTCTGGTTTGCTGGCTGGTCTTTCTCGCCAACATTTGCTGGACGGTGGCCTACGATACGCAATATGCCATGGTGGATCGCGAGGACGACCTGAAGATTGGCGTGAAGTCCACAGCCATTCTGTTTGGCCAGTACGACAAATTGATTATCGGACTGCTGCAACTGGCGACGCTGGGGCTGATGGCGCTGGTAGGGACACGGCTGCATCTGAATGGGGCGTTTTACTGGACGCTGTTACTGGCGGGCGGTTTATTTGTTTATCAGCAAAAACTGATCGCAAAGCGCGCGCGTCAGGCCTGTTTCCAGGCGTTTCTGAATAACAATTATGTAGGGCTGGTGCTGTTTCTCGGCGTGTTAATGAATACTCCGCCGTTCTCAAACCTGTTATAGGGCAGGCACCGAACGTAGCGCCAGTGCGATGCACAGTGTGAGGTTCAGTAAGCAATAAAAAAGGCGACCAGTCAGGTCGCCTTTTTTGTCATGCCAGCACGTTAGCTGTGTGCAACGGCGCTCTCGATGGTCATACGGACATCGCTGGTGACCAGTTCTGCCAGAATGTGCCAGGTCGCCAGCGTCTGCGCCACATCCGCATCGCCACTGTCGCTGATATAGCCTTCATCGCGCAGGGTCAGTACCAGTGTAGAGAACACCGCTTTATCGAAAAACTCAGGCGCATTGATGCCATGCAGTACGCTCAGGCGCTGGGCCAGCGTGCGGCTCTCTTTTTCCAGCGTGCCGCGGTTGATGGTGGGCTTGGCGCTGAGAATCGAGAAGGTGATGGCGTAACGTTGCAGCGTTTCACGTACACCGGCAGCCAGCAACTGCAGCGTACGGTAACGTGCCGTGTTGAACGACAGCAGACCTGCCTCAACGGTAATCAGTCCCTGGCGCGCCAGCTCCTGGCATAAGTCAGCCAGCAGCTGCGGCAGCTGGTCGTTGCCCCAGCGCAGGAACAGCTCGCTCTTCAGCATGGGGTAAATCAGGCTGACCTGGCGCAGCAGTTCGGCTTCGCCCAGGTTACGGTGCTGCTGGATGATGGCCGCAATCAGAGAGGGCATCACCAGCATATGGTGGATGTTATTCCGGTAATAGGTCATCAGTACCGCCTGCTCGCGCGGCAGAATAATGATGTCGCCGATACTGTCCTTCTCACTCTCAAACTTGTTCATACTCAGCGCGTGATCCAGCAACGCTTCCGCAGACATGTCAGGCAAAGTGGCATCCGGCGAGTAGGGCACATTACGTAATAACTGGGTATAGCACTCCAGCTGCTCAATCAGCTGTTCACGGGTCAGTGAACGCTGGCGGGAAGCGAGCAGTGCCGTTACGCACAGGTTCATGGCGTTCGCGGCACCGGCTTCATTAATACGTACCATGATGGTGGCGGCGATATCATTGGCCGTTGGCGTTAACCAGCCCGGACGTTGCGCTTCAATGGGATCGATAGACTCACGCCATTCCGGTACGCGCTTGTTCAGATAGTTGATCAGCGGCAACGGCTCACCAAAGTTCACATAACCCTGGCCCAGGTTGCGCAGCTTACGCAGGCCGCGCACCATCTGCATAAAGCCTTCTTTCTCTTTTGCCGCACCGCGTAGCTCTTTAGCGTAGGTACCCACTTCCATTACATGTTCATAACCGATGTAAATGGGCACTAACGTGATAGGTCGCGTGCCGCCGCGCAGCATGGCCTGCAGCGTCATAGAGAGGGTGCCGGTTTTCGGATCCAGCAGTCGGCCGGTACGTGAGCGTCCACCTTCCACGAAATACTCGACGGAATAGCCGCGGGTAAAGAGCTCGCCAAGGTATTCACGGAACACGGTTGAATAGAGCTTGTTGCCTTTAAAGGTACGACGAATAAAGAAGGCACCCAGACGACGGAAAATCGGCCCGGCAGGCCAGAAGTTCAGGTTAATCCCTGCGGCAATATGTGGCGGAACCAGGCCCTGGTGATACAGCACATAAGACAGTAGCAGGTAGTCCATATGGCTGCGGTGGCAAGGCACATAAACAATTTCATGGCCGTCCTGCGCCAGCTGACGTACCCGCTCACCGCCGTTAACGTTGATCCCCTGATAGAGTCGGCTCCAGAGCCAGCCCATCACGCGGTCGGTGATACGAATCGCTTCGTAGGAAAAGTTGGCCGCAATTTCTTCCATCATTTCAATGGCGTTTTGCTGCGCTTTCTCATGGGAGATTTTCTTGCTACGCGCCTCGTCTTCCACAGCTTTTTCAATCGCCTTCGACTGCAACAGGCGATTGAATAAATCCTGGCGAGCCGGCAGGCGCGGTCCCACCGCAGCCAGGCGCTGACGGGCAAAATGGATGCGCGCTACGCGAGCCAGCTTCTGCGCAATCGACTTGTCGGTACCGTGTTCGGTCGCCATACGACGCAGGGAGACCGTGGGCGAAAAACGCACAAAACTGTCGCGGCCATGCCAGAGAACGGCAAAGAATTTTTGAATGCCGTTAAGGAGCCGCAAATGAGGCGGATGATCGTCGCCCTGGACTTCCCGACCCGGCGCACGGCCAAACATGACTGAAACCGGTAACATCTGAACATCAAGTTCAGGGTTGCTGCGGTGCAGATCAAGATATTCGTGGAAGATTTTGACCGATTCAAGGCTGGGCACAAAATAGGGGAACACACGCGGACCGTCATTAATAAAAACATGACGCGGCAACAGGGCGCCGTCTATCTCCAGCGGAATAAGCGGATCAGGCAGATCGTGCCGGATGCACTGCGCGCGTAAAGTCAGGAGATCGGCCTTTGAATCATAAGGCAGGACATACATAATAGGCCGGGTAGGATCCAGCCCATGTTCGGAGACGGGATCAGCCGGAATGGCCTTACTCTTTACCAGAAATGAAAGGGGTAAGTTCAGCAATTTATAAAAAATTTTACGCCAACCTGACATAGACAACATGAAGCCTCTTGTTAGCAAAGCGGCGCAAGCATATCAGAACGCGCAGCAAAAATCTGTGACAGCGACAATTGTGCGCTGCCCGGTATTGACGTCAATCCTTTGAAAAGAGTTCCTTTATCATGACAAATAATGTCACCGGCATTACCCGGATTGTGAAAGCGGCTGGCTACTCATGGCAAGGTCTTCGCGCCGCCTGGCAGCATGAAGCTGCCTTCCGCCAGGAAGCCGTAATTTCACTGGCGGCAATTATCCTGGCCTGCTGGCTGGATGTCGATACTATTTCGCGCATCCTGATGATTGGCGCGGTCATGCTGGTGATGATTGTTGAAGTTCTGAACAGCGCCATCGAAGCGGTGGTGGACCGCACAGGGCAGGAACGTCACCCTCTTGCCGGCCGTGCCAAAGATATGGGATCGGCCGCTGTTTTGCTGGCAATAGTACTGGCCCTGTTCGTTTGGGGAACGCTACTTTGGTCGCATTTGCGATAAGCATTCCATCTCCCGTCAAATTACTGATTTTGGCCTGACTTTTGGTTTCCATTTCACCAATACCTGTATATACTCACAGCGACTGTATAAACAACCAGGGGGCGGGATGAAAGCATTAACCAGCAGGCAGCAACAGGTCTACGACTTGATTCGCGACCACATTAATCAAACGGGCATGCCGCCTACGCGTGCAGAAATTGCTGCGCAACTGGGCTTCCGCTCACCTAACGCGGCAGAAGAGCATCTGAAAGCGCTGTCGCGTAAAGGCGTGATTGAAATCGTCTCTGGTGCGTCCCGCGGTATCCGTTTGTTAATGGAAGAAGAACCTTCAGATGGCCTGCCACTCATTGGGCGCGTTGCGGCGGGTGAGCCGTTGCTGGCCCAGGAACATATCGAAACCCACTACAAAGTGGATCCAGACATGTTCAAGCCCTCTGCCGATTTCCTGCTGCGCGTTAGCGGCATGTCAATGAAAGACATTGGCATCATGGATGGTGATTTGCTGGCCGTGCATAAAACGCAGGAAGTGCGTAATGGTCAGGTGGTGGTAGCGCGCATTGACGACGAAGTCACTGTGAAGCGCTGGAAAAAACAGGGATCAGTGGTGCATCTGTTACCTGAAAATACGGATTTTGAGCCTATCATTGTCGATACACGTGCGCAGTCGCTGACGGTTGAAGGTCTGGCGGTTGGCATCGTACGTAACGGTGAGTGGTTATAAATCCTCCTAAGGTTGGCTCTTTACGTCAACCTTGACGTTACCCAGTCTGCCCCTGTTTTGCCGCTGTGGGTTCATCTGTAACACCAGCGGCGCATTGCACGGACGTTACATGCGCTTCCTGACAGCTACCGATAAAAAACTGTGGCGGCTGGCGCTGCCCATGATCCTGTCAAATATCACCGTTCCTCTGCTCGGCTTAGTCGATACAGCCGTTATTGGCCATCTCGACAGCCCGGTTTATCTGGGCGGCGTTGCGGTCGGGACGACCGTTACCAGTTTCATCTTCATGCTGCTGCTTTTTCTGCGTATGAGCACGACAGGCCTGACGGCTCAGGCGTTTGGCGCGGGCGATAAAACGGCGCTGGCGCGCGCATTGGCACAGCCCCTGATCATTGCCTTACTGGCCGGCAGCCTGTTTATTGCCCTGCGTCATCCTGTTACGGCATTAGCAACCCGCTTTATCGGCGGAGAGGCCGCCGTGCTTGAGCAGGCTGCGCTGTTTATCCATATTCGCTGGCTCAGTGCGCCCGCCATGCTGGCTAACCTGGTGATTCTGGGCTGGCTGCTGGGCGTACAGTATGCCAGAGCGCCGGTCATCCTGCTGGTGGTGGGCAACGTTATCAATATTCTGCTGGACCTCTGGCTAGTGCTGGGGCTGCACTGGGGCGTAGCCGGGGCTGCAGCCGCGACGGCTATCGCGGAATATGCGACGTTGCTGGTCGGGGCACTTATGGTCTGGCGCGTGCTGGCGCTGCGTGGTATCACGCTGCACAGTCTGGTCCATAGCTGGCGTGGCGATATCCACCGCCTGCTGCGCCTGAATCGCGATATCCTGCTGCGTACCTTACTGTTACAGCTTTGCTTTGCCTCTCTGACCGTGCTGGGAACGCGTATCGGACCTGATGTGGTGGCGGTAAATGCCATCCTGCTGATGTTCATGACGTTTACCGCCTATGCGCTGGATGGCTTTGCTTACGCCGTCGAAGCCTTTGCTGGTGAGGCACACGGCGCAAAAGACGGCAGCAGGTTGCAACTGGTATGGATTGCTGCCTGCCGTCAGGCCCTGTCAGTCGCGCTGTTTTTCTCCCTGGTCTATGCTGTTTGTGGCTATCAGATCGTGGCTCTCCTGACATCGATTCCCGCACTTCAACAGGCGGCTGACCGCTTTCTGCCGTGGCAGGTTGTCATGCCGCTGGTTGGCGTCTGGTGCTATCTGCTGGATGGCATGTTTATTGGTGCGACCCGCGGAAGAGAAATGCGCAACAGTATGGCGATTGCCGCACTGGGCTATTTCCTGACGCTGTTAACCGTGCCTTTTATCGGTAATCACGGTCTATGGCTGGCGATAGCCGTTTTTCTGGCGCTTCGCGGCCTGTCACTTTGGCTGGTCTGGCGCAGGCACTGGCGCAATGGCACCTGGTTTAGCGCCTGAGCAACTTGCCTGAAATATGACGCAGGATACATAAAATTTTCATTTTTTCCGGCAAAACTGAAATTAGCTACTACAATTATCTTTGAATGGCGCTATTAAACAGCGCTTTATATCGTAATTTTGCCTGATGGCAAAATAAAGCGAAATCGAAGGATGACGTGGAGGTCTGCAATGAATAAAGACGAAGCGAGTGGTAACTGGAAACAGTTCAAAGGAAAAATGAAAGAGAAATGGGGCAAGCTGACCGATGATGACATGCAAGTCATTGAAGGTAAACGCGATCAGCTGGTCGGCAAAATTCAGGAACGTTACGGCTACGCGAAAGATCAGGCGGAGAAAGAAGTAACGGACTGGGAAGGTCACAACAAGGATTACCGCTGGTAATCACGTTATTCAGGGATGCTCCTACCCGGGCCGGTACGCTCATGCCGGCCAGACCGCACAAGGATGTGCAATTAACTTCGTTTACTGCGTTTCTTCCCGTCAGCCTGATGGTCATGATCACAATGTTCATGCTGTTCACAGGCTTCAACTTCCGCACAGTTTTCACATAACCCGTGCGCCTCTATCACGCTATGCCGTAGGACAAAGCTTGCCTCTTGCGCCAGCGATGCGATGATTTTTTCTGCGCCCTGCGCCTGCTTTTCCGTGACCACTGCACAGCGATCGCAGACCAGCATCACCGATGTATGGGCGGGTGCGTCGAAATGGTGACACATCACATAGCTGTTATTGGACTCGACGCGGTGGATAAAACCCTGCTCAAGAAGAAAATCCAGCGCACGGTAGACGGTAGGAGGCTTGGCCTGGGGCTCACTGACACGCAACTGATCAAGCAGGTCATAAGCACTGATCGATCCTGGCTGTCCGGCCATCAACCGCAGGACCTCTGCGCGCTGGGTCGTCAGGCGTACACCGCGCTGTAAACACAGTTTCTCAGCCTGGGTCATGATTTGCTCTGGCGTCATGGTTGACATGGAATTTCTCCGTTTGACAGGTGATGTTATCTTATCACATTAATGATACGTACGATGCACCTTGCCTGTCTGCACCTCCTCCCTTTATCCGTGCTTATCTGTTCCTTACGACTTTGCGCCCGTCTGCGATGCCAATATATGTCAGAATGTTTGTAAATATTTTTTCCTTTTGCTTTACATCTCACTGAGTTAAGAACTAATGTTTAAAAGTTCTTAATAAAGTGCTGGTCCCGGCCTCCTTCTGTTAACGCTTTTTGGACGGTAACCAGACATAACGGATCGAAAAATAATCAATCAATGGAATTGCGCCACTATTTACTCTGAATTCACAGCAATAAAGCGTTAGCCATCCTCCACAATGGGGCTAACAAACTATTCGGTCGTTAATGTTTTAACGGCAATTTTTCAGGTGATGATAAGCAAATGGCAAAATTAACCGTCCCACGTTCCGTTCTGGTTTTCCCTGCAGTGTTTAATGCTCTGGTTTTTTCATCATCCGCGCTGGCCGCGGGAACCTGGTACGATGCCCGTAACGATGCAATGGGGGGAACGGGCGTGGCGTCCTCTACCTACGGGTCTGCCGTTTTAGCTAACCCGGCGTTAATGACCAAAGCAAAACCCGATGACAACGTCAGCATCATCTTTCCCAGTGCGGGCGCGCAAATTACTGATAAAGACAAGATGGTCGATAAGATCGATAACATCACTGATACGGTAAATCGCTATCAGGATCTGTTTGATAATGCCTCGACATTAGAGCTGCTGCGCCGTATTCCTGAGATTCAGGCTGCGTCAGGAGATCTGGCCAATACGCTCAGAGATTTACGCGGTAACAAAGCCAACGCGACAGCAGGTGTCGCGATTGCAGTCACCGTTCCGAATGAAACGCTGCCTTTTGCCTTTGTCACCAAAGCCTATGGTACGGCGCATGTCCGCGCGAATGTAAAAGAAGGCGATATCGTTATTTTACAAGGCGTGGCTGACGGAACGTTTGCCGGTATTCCTGGCGGTGTATTTGGTCTGCCTAATGTACAAAACTTGCTGGGCTCCAGCGCGAACGGGCTGGCTGCGCTAAATACCGATTATGGTATCGCCGTTGCCCATGAGTTCACGATTGCCGGCCATCCGGTGTCGATTGGTGTGACGCCTAAGCTGCAAAAGACCTGGCTGTATAACTATTCCGCCAGCGTGTATAACTACGATAAAAACGATTTACGGGATGGCCGCTACCGCAGCACCGAAAGCGGGTTCAACGTTGACGCCGGCCTGGCGACGGTATTCGCAGAAAACTGGACATTAGGCGTGACCGGACAGAACCTGGTATCACGTGACCTGCAAACCAAAGAGGTGAATGGCTATCAGGATACCTATGAAATCCGTCCATTAGTGACGGCGGGTTTAGCCTGGGATAAAGGGCCGGTAACGCTGACAGGCGATGTTGACCTGACCGAAACGCACCGTTTCAAATCTCAGGAAAACAGCCAGTATGCAGGCGTGGGCGCGGAATATCGCGTACTGGACTGGTTGCAGTTACGTGCCGGTTATCGCGCAGATATGCGTTCCAACGACGAAAATGTGGCGACCGCAGGCTTTGGGCTGTCACCGTTCAACAATTCTGTGCATCTGGATCTGGCAGGCTCGGTGGGGCAAAACAATACCTGGGGTGCCATGGCGCAACTCGGATTTAACCTCTGATTCCGTGCCATTAACGGGCGGGCGATACCTTGTCGGCCGCCCTTATGCTATCCTTGCGCAGAATATCATCACTGTTAACCACCGGATCGACTGCGCTTCATGACCGACACTTTTTCCTCCCAACGCTTCTCTGTTGCCCCCATGCTCGACTGGACAGATCGTCACTGTCGCTATTTCCATCGTCTGCTGACCGGCGATACGCTTCTGTATACCGAAATGGTCACCACGGGTGCCATTATTCACGGTAAAGGCGATTATCTGGCCTTTAGTGAAGAGGAGCACCCGGTCGCGTTACAACTGGGCGGCAGCGATCCGGCTGCACTGGCGCAGTGTGCAGCGCTGGCTGAACAGCGCGGTTACGATGAAGTTAACCTCAATGTGGGTTGCCCGTCAGATCGTGTTCAGAATGGCCGCTTTGGCGCCTGCCTGATGGCGGAAGCCGGGCTGGTCGCTGACGGCATTAAAGCGATGCGTGATGTGGTGGATATTCCGGTCACGGTCAAAACCCGTATCGGTATCGATGAACAGGACAGCTATGCCTTCCTGACCGATTTTATCGGTACTGTGGCAGAGCGCGGTGGCTGCGACACCTTTATCATTCATGCGCGCAAGGCATGGCTTTCGGGTCTGAGTCCGAAAGAAAACCGCGAGATTCCACCGCTTGATTACCCCCGGGTTTATCAGTTAAAGCGTGATTTTCCACAACTGACGATTGCCATTAACGGCGGCGTGAAAACGCTGGAAGAGGCTAAAACACATCTTCAGCACCTGGATGGTGTCATGATGGGCCGCGAGGCCTATCAAAACCCCGGCATCCTGGCGCATGTCGATCGGGAAGTGTTTGGCCGGGAACAGCCTGCCGCTGATCCGGTGGCGGTGGTGCGCGCCATGTACCCTTATATTGAAGCCGAGCTGGCAAAAGGCACGTACCTTGGCCATGTGACGCGCCATATGCTGGGGCTGTTCCAGGGGATCCCTGGCGCGCGCCAGTGGCGTCGTCACCTTAGCGAGAATGCCCATAAGCCCGGTGCCGATGTGCGGGTACTGGAGGCTGCATTAGCACTGGTCGCCGATAAGATCCCTCAGGAAGCCTGATACAGTTAAACCAGCCAGCCGGCTGGTTTTTTTTCACCATAATCTGATGAATCTCGCCAGGTTGATTTTGCATACTTCATACTTAACTCATCACTATCAACAGGTTACTTGTTGGCATGGTTCTTGTAATACGTAACGTATTCATCGTGAGGAGTAAACAAATGGACATTATTTTTGTATTCGGTTTCTTCCTGATGCTGTTGCTGACTGGCGTGTCCTTAATCGGCGTCATTGCTGCCCTGGTCGTGGCCACGATCGTGATGTTTGTCGGCGGTATGGTGATGCTGATTGTGAAGGTGCTGCCCTGGCTACTGCTGGCCGTGGCCGCAGTATGGCTCTATCGGCGCTTTTTCACTGACGAAGACACTCGCCAGCGCGTCCTGTACAGGCGCAGGATCCGCAGGCTGGAGCGGAATGGCAGGGGATAAATGTGTGCGTGATCACACAGTGAAAAATTGGTGCTCAGAATATTAACAACAATCATACTTTTTACTTATGTTTTCTGTCAGGATAGCTGTCGTTGATTCATAACATATTCATCGCTTCTGCCCCTACATCAGTGCGAATGAAAAATAAAAGAAGGGCTTCCTGCGGGAAGCCCTTTTTACATCAGGGAATCAGCAGGCTCGATCCCTGCGTCGCGCGGCTCTCCAGTAACTGGTGAGCGCGGCTGGCCTCTTTCAGTGCAAATTTTTGCTGCTCGGGCACATCGACCTTAATGGCGCCACTTGCCAGTAAAGAGAATAATTCTGCACTGGCCGTTTCCAGCTCCTGACGATTGGTGATGTAGCCGAACAGGGAAGGACGGGTAACAAACAGCGAGCCTTTCTTATTTAAAATGCTGAGATCAACATTGGTCACCGGCCCTGAAGCATTCCCGAAGCTCACCATCAGTCCCTGACGACGCAGGCAGTCCAGCGAGGCTTCCCAGGTCGCTTTCCCCACAGAGTCGTACACCACGCCAACCTTGTTGCCGCCGGTCAGCTCACTGACCCGTTGTGCAATGTCCTCTTGCTGATAATTAATGGTGGCCCAGGCTCCCGCATTTTTGGCCAGTGTCGCCTTTTCGGCGGAGCCGACGGTGCCGATCAGATGGGCGCCGAGCGCTTTTGCCCACTGGCAGGCAATCAACCCCACGCCACCCGCCGCGGCATGAAACAGAAAAATTTCGTCGGCTTTGAGCTTATAGGTCTGTCGTAACAGGTACTGCGTCGTCAGGCCTTTCAAAAAACTGGCGGCAGCCTGCTCGAAACTGATGGCGTCGGGTAACAGCATCAGACGGTCTTCCGCCACGTTATGCAGCTCGCTGTAAGCCCCGAGTGCGGCCTGACAGTACACGACGCGATCGCCGGGTTTGAAACGCGTGACCGCCGATCCCACGCGGGTGACCACACCCGCCGCCTCGGTGCCCAGACCAGAGGGAAAATGACCTGTCGGATACAGCCCGCTGCGCACGTAAGTATCAATATAGTTAATGCCAATCGCGCGGTTTTCGACCTGGATTTCATTATCGGCGGGATCGGCAGGCTCAAAATCAACCCAGGTCAGGACATCCGGGCCACCGTGTGCGTTGAACTGAATACGCTTTGCCATGCTTACTCCTGTGATTGTTTCATCATGAAGGTGAGGCACGCCCCTTAACTGAGGTATACTTGCGCGTCCCCACAGAAGATCGGTAATGCATTCACTATGGCAGGAAATAAACCCACCAACAAATCGAACGAAACGCAGGATCGCCAGTTAGAAGGCGTGAAAATGCCCCCGCATTCGCTGGAAGCGGAGCAGTCGGTGCTGGGTGGGTTAATGCTGGATAACGAGCGCTGGGACAACGTGTCCGAACGCGTCGTGGCAAATGATTTTTTCAATCGCTCGCACCGTCTTATTTTCTCCGAGATGCAGCGTCTGCTGGAAAACAGCAAACCTATCGACCTGATTACGCTGTCAGAATCGCTGGAAACGCGCGGCGAACTGGAGATGGCCGGCGGATTTGCTTACCTGGCTGAGCTGGCGAAAAACACGCCCAGTGCGGCGAACATCGGCGCTTACGCGGATATTGTGCGTGAACGTGCGGTCGTGCGCGAAATGATCGCCGTGGCGAATCAGATAGCCGATGCCGGTTATGATCCCCAGGGGCGCAGCAGTGAAGACCTGCTGGATTTTGCCGAGTCGAACGTATTTAAAATCGCTGAGGCGCGGGCTAACAAAGACGATGGCCCCAAAAACATCGAACAAATTCTGGAAGCGACGGTTTCACGGATTGAGTCGCTGTTTCAGACGCCGCACGATGGCGTCACGGGCATCGATACCGGTTATCAGGATCTGAATAAGAAAACGGCCGGGCTGCAACGCTCAGACTTAATTATCGTGGCCGCACGTCCCTCAATGGGTAAAACCACGTTCGCCATGAACCTGTGTGAAAACGCGGCGATGCTGCAGGACAAACCGGTACTGATTTTCAGTCTGGAGATGCCCAGCGAACAGATCATGATGCGTATGCTGGCCTCCTTGTCGCGGGTTGACCAAACCCGTATTCGTACCGGTCAACTTGACGATGAAGACTGGGCGCGCATTTCCGGCACGATGGGCATTTTGCTGGAAAAGAAGAATATGTATATCGATGATTCTTCTGGCCTGACGCCGACCGAGGTCCGTTCCCGCGCGCGTCGCATCTATCGTGAAAACGGTGGCCTCAGTCTGATCATGATCGACTACCTGCAGTTGATGCGCGTGCCCGCATTGTCAGATAACCGTACGCTGGAAATCGCCGAGATTTCCCGTTCATTAAAAGCGCTGGCAAAAGAGCTTAACGTGCCCGTGGTGGCGTTATCTCAGCTGAACCGCTCACTGGAGCAACGTGCCGATAAACGTCCCGTAAACTCGGATCTGCGTGAATCGGGTTCGATCGAGCAGGATGCTGACCTGATCATGTTTATTTACCGTGACGAGGTTTATCACGAAAACAGCGACCTGAAAGGGATCGCAGAGATCATTCTGGGTAAGCAGCGTAACGGCCCGATCGGTACCGTACGCCTGACATTTAACGGTCAGTGGTCACGCTTTGATAACTATGCAGGCCCGCAGTACGACGACGAATAATCCGTCACTGGCCTGCCATGCACGATCTGTGCATGGCAGGCAGGACCGTGCAAAATAGTGTTGGACAACGTCGCAGTGAATCGGGTTATCTGTAGCAAAGCGACACTGACACGCGACGGAAACAGCATGACGCACGTAGACGATTACGATCTAAAAATCCTTACTCTGCTCCAGTCTAATGGCCGTTTGACCAATCAGGAACTCAGCGATTTGGTCGGTCTTTCTGCTTCACAATGTTCACGTCGGCGTATCAATCTTGAACAGGCCAACCTGATTCTTGGCTATCACGCACGGCTGTCGCCGGACGCGGTGGGGCTGGGCATTGTCGGACTCATTGAAGTGCGGCTTATTAACCATACCGCCGACTATGTCGACAGCTTCCATCGCATGGTGGAACAGGAAGACGCAATTATTGATGCCTATAAAACCACCGGTGATGCCGACTACCTGCTGAAAGTCGCCGTGGCCGATTTGGCCTCACTGAGCGCGGTAATCAGCCAGCTGTTAGCCGGTCACCAGAGCGTTTCCCATGTCAAAACATCGGTGGTACTGGGCAGACTCAAAGAGAACGGATTAATGATGGGCGAGCAGCAGGCTGTGCGCCAAAAAAGGGCATAATGCGCGCAGGTGGTGCATGATGTGGCGGAATGATGCGTTTTTTATGCGTATTTGAGTCGTGCAATGCACAATCGACCTCCCCGGCGGGGCAGTAAAATCCGGTAAGACGCTTATGCCTGAGCGCCTGCACAGGCTGGCGCAGTTATTGCATTGGTGCTGCATCATTCGCACTGAGACTGCTTTATGGACAACATTGTACAACCCGCCGATATTCCTCACTCTCGCCTTGAAGATGCGCTGGCTATCCTGCTCGGCACCTTAATGGTCTCGTTTGGTGTGCTCATGCTGAAGCAGGCAGGCGCATTGACCGGCAGCACGGCTGGGCTGGCATTCCTCATCAGCTATCTGTCGCCCCTGTCATTTGGCAGCGTTTTCTTTGTAATCAACCTGCCGTTCTACTGGCTGGCTGTGAAGCGAATGGGCTGGGAATTTACGCTAAAAACCTTTTGTGCCGTGGGGCTGGTGTCGCTTTTTACCCATCTTCATCCCCTGTTTATGCATTTTTCCACACTGAATCCTTTTTATGCGGCATTGTTCGGTAACGTCATCATGGGGATTGGGTTTATAGTGTTGTTTCGCCATAAAGCCAGCCTGGGCGGGATCAATATCCTGGCGCTCTGGCTGCAAGACCGTTTCGGCATTCGCGCCGGTAAACTGCAAATGGCGGTCGATACCTGCGTGGTGCTGGCCTCGCTGTTTGTCGTCAGCCTGCCGATGTTGCTTGCGTCCATTGCGGGCGCGGTGATACTGAATATGATCATCGCAATGAACCATCGTCCCGGGCGGTACAGGGTTTAATCGCCCTTTTTTATTTCAAGAACAATCATGGAGATCTGCACCGTGTTCCAGAACGTTGATGCCTATGCTGGCGACCCGATTTTGTCGCTAATGGAAGCCTTTAAACAGGATCCGCGCGAGCATAAAGTGAACCTGAGTATTGGGCTTTATTACAACGAGCAAGGCATCATCCCTCAGCTGCAGGCGGTGGCTGATGCTGAAGAGCAGTTACGTGCCGAACCGCAGCAGGCTTCGCTCTATCTGCCTATGGAAGGATTAAATACCTACCGCAACGCGATAGCGCCACTGCTGTTCGGAGCCGATCATCCCGTATTAAAAGCGGGCCAGATCGCCTCGATTCAGACCCTGGGCGGCTCAGGTGCGTTGAAAGTCGGTGCGGATTTCCTGAAGCGTTATTTCCCGCAGTCCAACGTCTGGGTCAGCGATCCGACCTGGGAAAACCATATCGCCATCTTTAACGGTGCCGGTTTCGAGGTGAAGACCTATCCGTGGTATGACCCGGAAACCAACGGTGTACGTTTTGATGTGTTCCTGAGCACGCTTAAAACCCTGCCAAAGCAAAGCATCGTGCTGCTGCATCCGTGCTGTCATAACCCAACCGGGGCCGACCTGACCAATGCGCAGTGGGACGAAACCGTTGCCGTGCTGAAAGCACAGGAGCTGATCCCGTTCCTGGATATCGCTTATCAGGGCTTTGGTGCTGGCATGGAAGAGGATGCGTACGCGATGCGTGCGGTTGCTGCGGCAGGTCTGCCTGCGCTGGTCAGCAACTCCTTTTCAAAAATCTTCTCGCTGTATGGCGAGCGCGTCGGCGGCCTGTCTGTGGTATGTGACAGCGCTGAAGAGGCCAGCCGCGTATTAGGTCAGCTCAAAGCGACCGTCCGCCGTAACTATTCCAGCCCGCCAAACTTCGGCGCACAGGTTGTGGCCCGCGTGTTAAACGACGCTACGCTGAAAGCTAACTGGCTGGCCGAGGTCGAAGCCATGCGGTTGCGCATTATCGACATGCGCCAGGCGCTGGTACAGGTGATGAGTACGGCGCTACCCGGTAAGAACGTCGACTACCTGTTGAAGCAGCGCGGGATGTTCAGCTACACCGGCCTGAGTGCGCAGCAGGTGGACCGCCTGCGTGAAGAGTTTGGGATCTACCTCGTCGGCAGCGGCCGTATGTGTGTGGCAGGTCTGAACAGCAAAAACGTGCACCAGGTCGCGGAAGCCTTTGCGGCAGTAATGTAATTCCGCACACAATCTTCCCCGGGCCGCCAACCTTGTTGGCGGCTTTTTTATTTTTACGGATCGGGTTTACCTTTGCGCCACATTCTGCACACTTAACTGTGTCTCACAGATTCAGGAAAAAAGTATGTGGTATCAACAAACGTTGACCTTAAGCGCAAAATCGCGAGGTTTTCACCTCGTAACGGAAGAGATTGTGCAACAGTTGCCCGCACTCCGTGATATCCACACCGGATTACTCCATTTGCTGTTGCAGCATACGTCGGCCTCACTGACGCTGAATGAAAACTGCGATCCGACAGTGCGGAGCGACATGGAACAACACTTTATGCGCCATGTCCCGGAAGCGGCTCCTTATCAACACGATTACGAAGGCCGTGACGACATGCCCGCCCACATTAAGTCGTCCACGCTGGGCGTTTCACTGATGCTACCGGTGCAGCGTGGACAGCTGGTACTGGGCACCTGGCAGGGCATTTGGCTGGGGGAACATCGTATTCATGGCGGAGCCCGACGTATTGTGGCGACCTTACAAGGGGAATGAGTATGAATAATTCGGACTTACTGACGTACTGCATGAGCAAACCCGGCGCAGAGCAGAGCGTTCACAGCGACTGGAAAGCTACGCAGATCAAGAGCAACGGCGTGCTGTTTGCCATGGTGCATGAAGTCAAAGGGCGTCCGGCGGTGTCGCTCAAATCCTCGCCCGCGCTGGCTGAACTGATGCGGGATGAGCACAGCGATGTGTTTCCCAGTGAACATCTGAATAAATCACACTGGAACACGCTGTTTTTAGACGGCACGCTGAAAGATTCGCAAATTTACTATCTGGTGGATGCCTCTTTTCAGCAGGCAGATACCGGGCGGTAACGGCCCTTTCCCGGCGTGGGAAAGGGCACAGGACAGGATTACGCCGCCGCGTTTTTACGCAGCGTATCGATATCAATGACAAAGCGATATTTTACATCGCTCTTCAGCATACGTTCGTAAGCCTCGTTGATCTGATCCATGGCGATCAGCTCAATATCTGACGTGATGCCGTGTTTGCCACAGAAATCCAGCATCTCCTGGGTTTCAGCGATACCGCCAATCAGCGAGCCAGCGATGCTGCGGCGTTTAAAGATCAAATTGAAAACCTGTGGCGCGGGATGATCGTGTTCAGGCGCGCCGACCAGAGTCATATTGCCGTCACGCTTCAGCAAGGTAATAAACGGATTAAGGTCGTGTTGCGCCGCCACTGTGTTAAGAATGAAGTCAAAACTGTTGGCATGTTGCGCCATCTGGTCGGCATCTTTCGAAATGACCACTTCGTCTGCGCCCAGACGTTTTCCGTCTTCGATTTTTGACGGTGAGGTGGTGAATAACACGACATGCGCGCCCATCGCGTGAGCAATTTTTACGCCCATGTGCCCCAGGCCACCCAGCCCCACGATCCCGACTTTTTTACCCGGGCCGACATTCCAGTGACGCAGCGGTGAATAGGTGGTGATACCGGCACACAGCAGCGGTGCCACACCGGCCAGCTCCAGGTTTTCTGGAACACGCAGCACAAAGCTTTCATCCACTACCATAGAGGTGGAGTAACCACCGTAGGTGATAGCCCCTGTCTGGCGATCCTGACCGTTATACGTGCCGACAAAGCCATTTTCACAGTACTGCTCCAGACCTTCCTGACAACTTGGGCAGCTGCGGCAGGAATCAACCATACAGCCAACGCCGACCAGGTCGCCGACTTTGTACTTCTGCGTCTCGGGGCCGACTGCGGTCACGCGGCCAACAATCTCGTGTCCCGGAACCACAGGAAAAATGGTGTTTTTCCACTCATTGCGCGCCTGATGCAAGTCAGAATGACAAACGCCACAAAACAGCACGTCAAGCTGTACGTCATGAGCACGAAGCTCACGCGGTTTGAAATCAAACGGTGCCAGTTTGGACTTTGCATCCTGAGCAGCATACGCATGGGTAATGTTCATGGTGTCTCCAGTTAAAGTGTGTCGTGATTTTTCGATCAACGCCGCAGCATAACGCGCGCAGCAAGAAGGTGACGCCAGGGGCGTACCAAAGGGGAACGAATTAAGGATAGTCAGGGGAGGGAAAAGCGTATATGCCTATATGTGTCTGAATCTTGCCTGATCCTGCATTTTTCAGGGTAAATTGTGCAATCCCTGTAAGAAGGCCCGCGTGATGCGGGCCTGCAATTTTATTTTTTCAACAAGGGCTTAAGGAAGCGGGCCGTATGTGATTTTTCACATTCGGACACGGTTTCTGGCGTGCCTGCCACCAGAATTTCACCGCCGCCACTGCCGCCTTCCGGCCCCAGGTCGACAATCCAGTCCGCCGTTTTCACGACGTCGAGGTTGTGCTCAATGACCACGATGGTGTTGCCCTGATCGCGCAGTTGATGCAGCACTTCGAGCAGTTGCTGGATATCGGCAAAATGTAACCCGGTGGTGGGCTCATCCAGAATATACAACGTCTGTCCCGTGCCGCGCTTCGACAGCTCACGCGCCAGCTTGACGCGCTGCGCTTCACCACCGGACAGGGTGGTGGCCGACTGACCCAGGCGGATATAGGACAATCCAACGTCCATCAGCGTTTGCAGCTTACGCGCCAGGGCAGGAACGGCATCAAAGAACTCACGCGCTTCCTCAATCGTCATTTCCAGCACTTCGTGAATGCTTTTGCCTTTGTATTTAATCTCCAGCGTTTCACGGTTATAGCGTTTGCCTTTGCACTGATCGCACGGCACATAAATATCCGGCAGGAAGTGCATTTCCACTTTCAGCACGCCGTCGCCCTGACAGGCCTCACAACGTCCGCCACGCACGTTAAAGCTGAAACGGCCTGGGTTATAACCACGTGAACGTGATTCAGGCACGCCGGCAAACAGTTCACGAACCGGCGTAAAAATACCGGTGTAGGTGGCCGGGTTAGAGCGCGGCGTGCGGCCGATGGGGCTCTGGTCGATATCGATGACTTTATCGAAGTGCTCCAGACCGGCGACATCGCGATACGGTGCTGGCTCAGCAATGGTGGCCCCGTTCAGCGCGCGCTGGGCAATCGGGAACAGCGTATCGTTGATCAGCGTCGACTTCCCTGACCCGGAGACGCCGGTGATGCAGGTAAACAGGCCAACAGGCAGCGTTAAGGTGACGTCCTTCAGGTTGTTACCGCGCGCGCCCGTAATTTTCAGGACCTTCGAGGGATCGCCCTTCACGCGCGTTTCAGGCACGGCGATTGCGCGTTTGCCGCTGAGGAACTGGCCGGTCAGCGAAGCTTCTTCCGCCATAATCTGCTCAACCGTACCTTCCGCGACGATAGCACCGCCGTGCACGCCCGCGCCGGGACCGATATCGATCACGTGGTCGGCGGCGCGAATCGCGTCTTCATCGTGCTCGACCACAATCACGGTATTACCCAGATCGCGCAGGTGAATCAGCGTGCCCAGCAGGCGCTCGTTATCGCGCTGGTGCAGGCCGATTGACGGTTCATCCAGTACGTACATCACGCCGACCAGACCGGCGCCAATCTGGCTTGCCAGACGGATGCGCTGGGCTTCACCGCCCGACAGTGTTTCTGCAGAACGCGACATCGACAGGTAGTTCAGGCCGACATTGACCAGAAAACTCAGGCGATCGCCGATCTCTTTCAGCACTTTTTCCGCGATTTTAGCCCGCTGACCACTGAGTTTCAGATTTTCAAAAAACGCCATGGCATGACCGATGCTCATGTCTGAAATGGTCGGCAGCGTGGTGTTTTCGACATAGACGTGGCGCGCTTCACGACGCAGACGCGTGCCTTCACAGCTGGCGCAGGCGCGATTGCTGATAAATTTCGCCAGTTCTTCGCGTACCGCTGAGGATTCCGTCTCTTTATAACGGCGCTCCATATTGTTCAGCACGCCTTCGAACGGATGGCGGCGCACGGAGGTGTCGCCACGGTCATTAATATATTTAAATTCAATCGTTTCTTTGCCGGAACCGTACAGAATGACTTTCTGCACGCTGTCCTTGAGGCTGTTAAACGGCGCTTCTATATCGAAGTCGAGATGATCGGCGAGTGAGCGCAGCATCTGGAAGTAATAGAAGTTACGACGGTCCCAGCCACGGATGGCGCCGCCTGCCAGCGACAGCTCTGCATTTTGTACTACGCGATCGGGATCGAAATATTGCTGCACACCCAGACCGTCACAGGTCGGGCAGGCACCGGCGGGGTTGTTAAACGAAAACAGGCGCGGTTCCAGCTCACTCATGCTGTATCCGCAAACCGGACAGGCAAAGTTCGCGGAGAAGAGCAACTCTTCTGCCGCGCTGTCGTCCATATCGGCCACAATCGCGGTACCGCCAGAGAGTTCCAGCGCCGTTTCAAAGGATTCCGCCAGGCGTGTCGCCAGATCATCGCGGACTTTAAAGCGATCGATAACCACTTCAATGGTGTGTTTTTTCTGCAGTTCCAGCTTAGGAGGATCGGAAAGATCGCACACTTCGCCGTCGATCCGGGCGCGGATGTAGCCCTGCGTCGCCAGGTTTTCCAGCGTTTTGGTATGTTCACCTTTGCGATCTTTCACGACCGGTGCCAGCAGCATCAGACGGCGACCTTCGGGCTGTTCAAGCACCTGATCGACCATCTGGCTCACTGTCTGAGCAGCCAGCGGGACATCATGATCCGGGCAGCGCGGTTCACCCACGCGGGCAAACAGCAGGCGCAGATAATCGTGAATCTCCGTAATCGTGCCTACCGTCGATCGCGGGTTATGCGAGGTCGACTTTTGCTCAATGGAGATGGCCGGCGACAAACCCTCAATATGATCGACGTCAGGCTTCTCCATCAAAGACAGAAACTGGCGCGCATAGGCAGAGAGCGACTCCACATAGCGGCGTTGACCTTCCGCATACAGCGTATCAAACGCCAAAGAGGATTTACCGGACCCGGAAAGGCCAGTAACCACAATGAGTTTGTCGCGAGGGATGGTCAGGTTGATGTTTTTCAAATTATGGGTGCGGGCACCACGAACTTCGATCTTATCCATTCACCTTTCCCGGATTAGCTGCACTCACCGCGCCCTGTGACACGGCCAGAATAAACGCATCATTATGGCACAAAAAATAGACTGAATAAATATCCAGTAGTTTTTTGCTTTTTTCCGGCGAATGATTAAAAATGGAACACCGCTCGAAACTGGGAAACCAGGCGCGGGACGTGTTAGAATTGATCGTTTAGAGTTGACGTAATCATTCATCGGGAGACAGCAACATGGCCAGTCGTGGCGTTAACAAAGTGATTCTTGTCGGGAATCTGGGTCAGGATCCGGAAGTACGTTACATGCCAAATGGTGGCGCTGTCGCCAACATTACGCTGGCTACCTCTGAGAGCTGGCGCGACAAGCAGACCGGTGAAAACAAAGAGATCACCGAATGGCACCGTGTCGTGCTGTTTGGCAAACTGGCGGAAGTGGCGGGGGAATACCTGCGTAAAGGTTCTCAGGTGTATATTGAAGGCCAGCTGCGCACCCGTAAATGGCAGGATCAGGGCGGTCAGGAACGTTACACCACGGAGGTGGTTGTCAACGTGGGCGGCACCATGCAGATGCTGGGTGGACGTCAGCAGGGCGGTAACGCGCCAGCAGGCGGCGGTCAGGGCAACAACAATGGTTGGGGCCAGCCTCAGCAACCGCAGCAGGGCAATAACAACCAGTTCAGCGGCGGCGCACAGTCTCGTCCGCAGCAGCAGCCCAGCGCTCCGGCCAGCAACAATAACGAACCGCCGATGGATTTTGACGACGACATTCCGTTCTAAGCCGTCTGTCAGTCTCTGTTGCAGAAAGCCCCATTACCGGGGCTTTTTTGTTTTGTTGGGGATGTCTGGTTTAACTCTGCACCACTATCGCGCCTTTCACGCACACCGTGCCGTGGTTTATCCAGCGCCGACACTGGAGGCGCGATGACCCGGCATGACCTGGCCGAAATAGATGGCCTGTATCCTGAAAGCCCGGGCAAGATCGGGCACGGGCGACAAAAAACATGTCATCACATCTCTGGACGACGCGCCCGCCGTTAACTTAAATCATGCAGTGCTTTATCCAGCGGCGGCGTCAGAAACATGTCGCGGAAGGTGACCGCCAGGCCGGCACGCTCCGGCGTGCAACACATAGCACCTATCCTGAGCGGACCGGGTGGAAAATAGCTCAGACGTAATAAAGGCCACGTCTGTCCGTCTGCCGAGTACTGCAGTCTCAGGCTGTCACCTTTGCGCGTCAGCCGGAGCCAGAAAGCTCGCGGATCGCCAGGAAATATCCCCGTTGCCCAGTCGGAATGGCCGAGCGTCAGCACACTGCCAATGGCGGGCGCACCATCGTTATATTCAATTCCTGCTTTTAGCCAGTGCTGTGCGTCGCGTATCAGCATCAGTCCGGCCTGATCGTACAGCGTGGTAAAGTCTGCGCAGATTTTGAGCTGAAAAGTCATGTCGCCGTCCACCTCCGTGGCAAAGACATGGCCGGAAAAGCGCTCAAACCCGTACCAGGTCTTGTGCCAGAAATCGGTCTTATCATCGGTGGTGACCTGTAGCGTACCGTTCTGGCACTGCCACGTTGCAGGCTCATTGATCCAGGCAAACGACTCAAACATAGCGCCTCCAAAATCGGCCATAACTGGCCGGGCTGATGCGACTCAGGATGAAGAAAGAGTCAGATGGTCTGATACGGATGAAAGCGTGGCCGCTTAACGCCACCCGGCCAGCACGGTATCGGTATCGATCACGCGCGGTACGTTACCCGGAAGACTTAAGCCCGCCCAGACTTCATTATGCTGGCCAATTAACTGTTCCGCACTGGCACAGGTCCGGTCGGCGGTGGTATGGGCGTCAGCGGCGACGGTGATGCGATAGCCCAGTCCTGCGCCGACCTTGATGGTGGTGTCGACGCAGTAATCAGTGGCACACCCACAAATAACAAACTCATGAATAGCCAGCTCACTCAGCAGTGAGGCCAGAGACGTCCGCCAGAAACTGTCGCAGGCTGTCTTGGTAATAAAGTGCGCATTCCGGGGTTGAGCCATCTCGGGTAACAGCGCAAAGGCCTGGCTGCCTGGCACCATGTCGCCTTCGCTATGCTGAATAAACAGCGTAAGATCAGCCTGTTCGATGAGGCGGTTAATCTGCCTGACCCGGCCAGCCCGATCGAAACGCGGCGTGGTAAATACGCCATTTTGCATATCAACTACCATTACAACACGCTGCATGATGTTTCCTCGTCAATACACCTGTTACGCAGTGTCATGTATTCAACCGGGGATGACAATCTTTGCATTTCATCCCCTTTTAACGGCATGCTTGCACATTCTGCCAACCGGATAAGGAGCGATAACGTGGAAGGCGTTCCAGCTGTTTTTCCCTGTGAAAAAGATCGTGCGCTGTTTCGGCAGTTGCCTGAACTGCCGGGCGTGGAACTTTACCAGGCGCATATTTCCCGTTATGCCTTTGCTCCGCATACGCACGAAGCCTTTGGCATCGGCACCATCGAGGCCGGGGCACAGCGCTTCCGTTACCGCGGTACGCACTACACTGCCCCTGTACATTCTCTGGTCATGATGAATCCTGATGAGCTGCACACCGGGGAATCGGCCTGCGAAACGGGCTGGCGTTATCAAATGATCTACATCCAGCCCGACTGTATGGATGAGCTGAGTGGCGACCGTGGCTGGTGGTTCGGGGATGCACTGCGAACGGACGTGCGACTTGCGCAGCCTGTGTCGCAGTGTCTGGCGGCGCTATGGCAGGCCGATACGGCCCTGGCGCGTTATAGCCTGCTGTCAGACCTGCTGGTGCGCATCCGTCCACAGGCCCGTATGGCCTCAGCGCGTAAAGTCGATGCCAGACACCGTTTTGATGACGTGCGCGACTACCTGCGCGCCCATCTTGGGGAGCCGGTCAGGCTGGACACACTGGCGGCATTAGCGTCGTTATCACCGTGGCATTTTTTACGCGCCTTCCGCGATCATTTCCATGTCACGCCCCAGCAAATGTTAATGGCTTACCGGCTTTATGAAGCCAAACAGATGCTCGCCAGGGGTGAGGCCATAGCCAGCGTCGCGGCAGCGGTAGGCTTGACCGATCAGGCGCATCTGACCCGTGCGTTTACCCAACGTTACGGCATTACACCGGGCCGCTATCAAAAGCAGATCGCGCCACACAGGTCCTGACCGCAATTTGCTACAAGGCATGCTTACCTGTTTGGTTCACACTGAAGCAAAAAGACAGACAGGAAAAAGCCATGTTGACAGGAATAATGTTTGCCCTTGCCGCAGGCATTATGTGGGGGCTGATTTTTGTTGGACCGGTCATCGTCCCGGATTATCCGGGCGCGTTGCAGTCAGCCGGGCGCTATGTCGCGTTTGGCCTGGTTGCGTTGCCGCTTGCCTGGCACGATCGTTTCCGACTGCGCCAACTGAGCGCCGCCCACTGGCGGGAAGCATTAAAGCTGTCGCTGGTTGGCAATCTCTTCTATTACGCGTTTCTCGCCAATGCGATTCAGCGAACGGGGGCTCCGGTCTCCACGATGATCATTGGTACCTTACCGATCGTCATCGCTGTCACTGCAAACCTCTGTTATGGCCATCTTGAAGGACGGCTCTCATGGCGACGGCTTATCCCGGCACTGCTGGTGACGGGCGCAGGCCTGGTTTGCGTTAATGCGGCGGAATGGCAACTCCAGGGGGCAACGCCCAACGGCCAGCGTTATCTGACCGGCATTGCCCTGGCGGTGATGGCGGTGGTGTGCTGGACCTGGTATCCGTTGCGCAATGCGCGCTGGTTACGCAACCATCCTCAGCTCAAGGCCGCGACCTGGGCCACCGCGCAGGGCATTGTGACCTTACCGCTGGCACTTATCATGTATGCGCTGGTCAGCATACAGCTGGCGTGGCAACAGCCTGATTTTGCGCTGCCTTTCGGCCCCCGGCCTTTGGTGTTTATTGCATTAATGCTGACGATTGGCCTGCTGTGCTCATGGGCCGGAACGTTATGCTGGAATGCGGCCAGCCAGCGACTGCCTACCGTATTGATGGGGCCACTCATCGTCTTTGAGATTCTCTTTGGCTTGCTATGGACGTTTATCTGGTATCAACACTGGCCACCTGTTCTGACAATGATCGGTATTGTTTGCCTGATCGTTGGCGTGATTTGGGCGATGCGCATCAAGCCACAACCCCGCGTGACCGCCCTGAACAGGAAATCATCTGAACGTCCCGGATAATGAATAATTACTGGGAGTGATATTCACGCTTTTTCGGATTATACCGAGGTGTAAAACGGCGAAATAAAGCCGCCTCGGTAATCTGCCGGGTTTAAATCTTCCTCAAAACCGCCACTCAGCCATGCCGTATTTATCCACACAGGCGGCTTCCGCCCCCTTAACAGCAAGATAATCGCACATATTGTTCAATAAATAGCCAGAAAATGGCTGGGTAAAGCGCGTTTATTCCTCAAAAAGCGGACAGATGAAGGTAAAGCGCTAACCCGCACCCAGCTTTTATGTTTAAAAAACGGGGAAAACATACCGTTTGGCTAAGAGAAATCCTTATCAGAAACCACCTTTTACTTCAGGCAGCCTTAATTTCAGCAGAATCAGACTGCGCTTCGCTTATATTTACTGTTTAACAGCAGACATCAATAGCAGGCAGAAATAGTTATCAATTGTGTGCTACCGGATGAAAGTGTTAAGTATCAATAAACTGTTAATCTGAGATTATTCTGGGCCATTTTTATCTTTTTATGCGATTACGCATAATCCGACGATCGGCAAAACATTTCTCAGGACCAGTCGGTGCTAAGGAAATGTACGGAGAAATCAAAATATGATTACTGGGATTAAACGAAAAAGTGGAACAGCGGCAGTTTCTTTTAGACGAGCTAATGAAAAAAAAGGAAGGTCCAGTCTCACCGAAATGAGACTGGGGGGATAAAAGTGGTGTAGATTGAGAGACTTTTGCTGTTGTAAATCAATTTTACCGCAAAAAAGGAAGCGTAACCGCAAATCCATTCATTAATTACGGACTGGGCGAGGCGCGCCATCCTAATGTCCTGTTAAATGCTCTTCATCTCTTCTGGTAAGAACAAATCTCAGCGAGGTAGCTATCAAAAGCAATGCTCTCAGTATTAACGGTTTTCTGATCCCGTTGGGTAATGGTAAACACTACGGCTAATATCCAGCAAACGGCAGCTGCGGCGGGTGCCGACATCGAATGTGTCCTGCAGGAAGTTGACGGCCTGACGCTTCTCGTGCGTAGTAAAGAAGTTCTTCAGAACGCTTTGCAGCATCTCCTTGTCGGAATGAAGTGCGTGCAGTTCGCGCGTCAGTAACTGAACCTTTTCTTCCAGCTCCTTGATTTTTCTGCCTTCTTCCGAGGCTAACCCAGAAAACTTCTTCTTCCAGCTATAGAAGGTTGCCTCAGAGATGCCAAGCTCTTCACAAATCTCTTTAACCTTAACGCCCGATTCAGAAGCTTTAATGGCATTTGTGATTTGATCTTCGCTATATCGTGACTTTCTCATAAATGCTCTTACCTTTCTTATCAATTAATGGATGAGGATTACTTTATTAACCTTTGGTACTGTAAAAGTGTGTGGAATGCCGTGTTTAAATACGGACGTTAAATTACGTGGGTTAAATTAAGATATTTAGAATAAATATCATCATGGGATAAATCTTATTTTATTCTGATCGGGATGCCGCGCCTTCCTGGTATGGGTTTTTTGATATAAATTCATCGCACCCCAAAGATAAAAAATGACTGTAACTTGGCTGGTTGACGCCTCCGCATCCGTTTTATTCAGGAATGACGGTTTTTGTTAACATTAATGATTTCATTTTGAAATCGTTTCCAGTAGTCGGCATTCGTGCCAGATATAATCAGAATTCTCCTGAATTCTTTCATTAAAATATAATCGGATTCTCATTTTCGAGCCGGGTTGGCTTGATGATTATCATTTCGCTTTGAAATTTAAGCGCTTATTAATTCGCCCACGGATGGGCGTGCCGAAGCGGTAGATGTTGAGTATTACTAAGGAACAGTCGATGAAATTTAGCGTAATGTCTAATGCCGCCTGGATGATGTCTGAAAAGATTATCTCCGTTTTTGGCGTCATTTTCGTGACGTCTTACGTGGCTAAATCCTTTGGCCCAACCCTATTTGGGCAGATGGCGTTTTCAACATCGTTATTTGCCATGGTGCAAACCATAGCCCTATTTGGCACTGAAACTATTTTGTTTAAACGTGTCAGCAAAAATGCCACCAAAGGTTTGCGCTTAATGCGTATTGCACGTACTTTGCGTATGGTTTTATTACTTATTACCTCGGCACCAGTGTTAATTTGGGTCTGGTACAACATGCAGGAAAATTTCTTGGCATTTGCGCTGGCTTCATTTGTTGCCTCTGTTTTTGTCACGCAGGATACGTTTAGCGTTTATAACAATGCACGTCTTGCATCAAAGCTGAATACCGTGGCGAATGCCGTCGGCATGCTGGTGAGTTTTGCGTTGAGTTTCACTATTGCCTGGCTACGCCTGAATCCGCTGTGGCTGACATTGTCAGTTATCACGGTAACGCTGGTGCCGTATGTCATTAAACGCTACTGCTTTTACCAACAGCATCAGGAGCAATTTCCCCCGCGGGAAACACGCACCCTGTATTTGCGTTATCTGCTGTATGCGGGCTTGCCATTGGCCATTTCCAGCATTTTTATTTCTGTCCAGGTCAAAACCGCGCAGATGTTTTTGGCCGGCATCGCCTCGGCGCGCGAGCTGGGTTTATTTGCTGCTGCCAATACGATTGCCGCGTCCTGGATTTTTATTCCCGTGGCGCTGATTACCTCCTGTTTCAGCGAGATTTTTCGTGCGCGTGGAGACGAAGCCGTCAGGCTGACGGCCCGGCTCAATGGCTACGTGATGGCCGTGTCGCTGTTGATGTTGTTTATCGTCGCGTTGTGGGGTGAGCACATTATTGTGGCGTTATATGGCCCGGCCTACAGGCAGTCAGGCAACCTCATCACGCTGTTATCCCTGGCGACCAGTTTTTCGGCAATGGGAACCGTCGCGTACCGTTTTATGGTGAAAGAAGGGGGCTTTGATTATTTACTGAAGAAAATCATTTGTCTGGTGCTCATCAGCATCCCGCTTTCCTGGTGGCTAATTCAGGGCTACGGCATCATGGGGGCCGCCTGGAGCGTTTTTCTGTCTGAGCTCCTGTCCCTCACCGTCATGAATTACTTCTTTAAACGCGGCGTGATTCAAAAAATTCAGGTTTCCTCACTTAACTACAAAACCTACAAATGAGGTCAAATATGCTCAGGTTGAAGCAAGAGCTCAGAAGAAGTTTGCAGTACTTTATTAAGAAGATGCCCTGGACTTATCAGGACCGTATTTATTACTTCCGCAAGTTCAGAAAGCTCCCGAATCTGCGTGAGCCCAAGGTCTTCAACGAAAAAGTGCTGTATCGCAAGTTTATCCATGGTGATTATCAGCTGTATGCGCGCCTGTCCGATAAGTATTCGGTGCGCGACTATATTGCGGAAAAGATTGGTAATGACTATCTGATTCCGTTGCTCCACGACACCACCGATCCCACCACGTTGAATGATCTTACGCGCTGGCAGGGCACGGTTATCAAACCGAATCATGCTTCAAACATGGTAGAGATCGTGCTGGAAGAACCGGATGCGCTTCGTAAGCAGCAAATCATTCATAACTGCTATTCGTGGTTAAAAACCGATTTCGCCAACGAAGCGCGTGAGATCCACTATCGCTATATCAAGCCACGTATTCTGGTTGAGCAGTATATTGGTGACGGTAAAAGCGCGCCGGTTGATTACAAGTTTCATATGTTCAATAAGCGCGATGGCAATTTTGAGTATGTTCTTCAGGTCATCTACAACCGCTGTCAGCCTCAGCTTTCGATGAATTTTTACGTTAATAACCTCTCCGAGGCTTACCATAAAATTCGCGATACCGGCCTGGATGTTTCCCCGATCATGCCCTCACTGGAGCGGGCACTAGCCCTGAGCAAAACGCTGGCCAGTGACTTTGACTACGTGCGAGTCGACTGGTATATCCACGACCAGCACATCTATTTTGGTGAACTGACGTTTACGCCTGGCGCAGGCATGGTAACCGGACTGGATCGTGGCTTAGACAAGATGATGGGTGAAATGTGGATTCAGGAACGTCGCGGAACGCAGAGACCGGACGTTGACGTACAGGATGTCGCCATTCCTGTCATGTTGAAGAAAATTTGACTTTACACAGCAATATAAAAAACCCCGCTTTGCGGGGTTTTTTATTGGTCATTCAGGGCATTGGCCAGTTCGCAGGCGCACGGCTCATCATGTCAATGAACACTTCTTTAGAGACGCTCAAAAAATGGTGCACGTTTTCCATGCTTAGCGTGATGCCCATTAAACCGGTCACAAACCAGCACGACAGACCAACGCCCACGCCGCCACAGAGAAAGGCCATGACATGATGGCTGTCCTGGCGAAGGCGGGTTTTCAGTGTACTGGCGAAAAACATCATTACAGCGCTCAGCAATTCCCAGCGCATAACAAGAAAACTGGTGGTTAGGGTAGCCATCAATTTTGACCTCAAAATCGGAAAGGACGCCTGACTGTCTGCGAACATCACGTCGGCGGAAAAGTCTGTCAGGTGGGGCTCTTTCGTCGGCAACAAACGTCATAATGTGATGTGGGTCACATTATATCATCTGGTTCTCAATTTTTGTACAGAATTTGTTTGATTTGTCAGCGCAGTGTCAAGCCAGCGGAAGGGTAAAAAAGAGGGGATAAAGCCGTGCGCCCGATCGGGCGCACGCGGGCTGTTAATTAAGCGGACAACATTCACCCGTTGTACGCTGCGTAAAGCTGCTCATCGTTTCCCCACAGTCAAAGCTCAGCAGGCGTGGACGCTGAACCGCCTGGCGACGCATATAGTGACGATACGCCGTAGGCGTCTGGGAAAACTGGCGGCGAAAAACCCGTGAGAAGGTCTGCTGCGAATCGTAGCCATACTGCATCGCAATATCGAATACCGGACGCTGCGTCTGACGCAGGGCTTCTGCGGCCAGCGTCAGCCGGCGTTCGCGGATATAACCACCCAACGTCTGTTTCGTTACGCTACGGAACATACGTTGCAGGTGCCATTTCGAATAACCGGACTTCGCGGCCACCTCATCGATTGACAGGCTTTTATCCAGGTTCTGGTCAATCCAGTGGGTCAGTGAATGAATGATCTCTTCTTGTATCATGGCCTCATCCTTCTGGTGAATGTCCCCGTCACCGTGCATGCCGCAGTTTGTGAGGCTGATAATCAGCCTGCAGGGGGCGTGACGTCGTCAGGGCGGGTGTTGTTCTGATGGGAAAGGAGTATAATTCCTCAAGTTAACTTGAGGTAAAGTGCCAGATGAAAAAAGATCGCAATTATCCAAAACCGGTGCTGACACCGGGGGAAGTCGCGCGGCGAAGCGGCGTGGCCGTATCAGCGCTGCATTTTTATGAAAGCAAAGGGCTGATTTCCAGCACGCGCAATCCCGGCAATCAGCGGCGCTACAGCCGTGATGTCCTGCGCCGTGTGGCGATCATTAAAATCGCCCAGCGCATCGGCATTCCGCTCGCCAGCGTCAGCGACAGTCTGGAAAACATGCCTGCGGATAAACGCATGTCTGCGCAGGACTGGGGCAATCTGACGCAGCACTGGCGGGATGAACTGGATAAGCGCATCGAAACCCTGACGCGCCTGCGTAACGACCTGGATGGCTGCATTGGCTGCGGCTGTTTATCCATGCGTGACTGTCCGCTCCGTAACCCCGGTGATCGGCTGGGACAGCAGGGATCAGGTGCGGTCCTGCTGGATCCCGAGCAGGATGGTTCTCTGCACAAGGTAAAGTGACGTCTATACTGTCTGCATATTCATTCGCAGGGAATCATGATGATTACTGTTCACCATCTGGAACAATCTCGTTCGCACCGCGTGCTGTGGATGCTGGAAGAGCTGGAAGTGCCTTATCAGGTTAAACGTTACCAGCGTGAAGCCTCCATGCTGGCACCGGAAGCACTGAAAAAAGTGCATCCCTTAGGCAAATCGCCGGTTATCACAGATGGCAATCGGGTGGTGGCGGAGTCCGGGGCCATACTGGAATACCTCGAAGAAAAGTACGACAGCGAGAAGCGATTACAGCTTACCGACGAAGAGGCGCGCCTCCAGGCGCGTTACTGGTTACATTACGCTGAAGGTTCCCTGATGCCGCTGCTGGTCATGAAGTTGGTGTTTGGCCGGCTGGGCAGCGCGCCCGTGCCCTGGTTGCTGCGTCCCGTGGGTGCCGCGCTGGGGAAAGGCGTACAAAAAGCCTGGCTGGACAAACAGCTCCACGTCCACAGGCAAATGATCGAAGATCATCTCTCGGCCAATCCCTGGTTTGCCGGTCAACGATTCAGCATCGCCGATGTGCAAATGAGCTTTCCTGTTCTGGCGCTGAGCCAGCGCGCCGGCTTGCACAATGCGCCCGCCACGCAAAAATGGTTAACCACCGTTCAGCAGCGCGCCGCATGGCAACGGGCCATTCAGCAGGGCGGTGAACTCACTCTGCCGGGCTGAGGCGATGCGCTCTGATGACGCCGTCCGGCGTCATCTCTCTTCCACCAACATCCTCTTTCATCGACCGGTCACGCTGCCTGCAAGAATGTTACTGGCAGGTTTCCAGCACGTTCCTGATGTTACTAACCTGATCTTTATACGCAGTAATTCCCTCTGAACGGTTGAAAAGCGGCGGTTAAAGACCGGATAATCTGCCCCCTTCAGTCTGGTGGTGCTTGTTACACCCGTTCTGCGTGGCGAAGTAAACGTTTGCCTTTTGTCGGTTGCCCGTGGGTAAAGACATATTCAGGGAATGCAGAACGGTGACCGCGTGAATTACACAATAAAAATTTTTGAGGCTTAACTATGTCAATTGAATCACGCCCGACCAGTGGAAGACTGGATGCCTGGTTCGCCATTTCGGCCCGTGGCAGCAGCGTGCGACAGGAAATCCTGGCCGGGCTGACGACCTTTCTTGCCATGGTCTATTCGGTGATCGTGGTCCCCGGTATGCTGGGTAAAGCGGGGTTCTCTCCTACGGCGGTGTTTGTTGCCACCTGCCTGGTGGCAAGCTTCGGGTCAATCCTGATAGGGCTGTGGGCCAATTTACCCATGGCGATTGGCTGTGCAATCTCGTTGACGGCCTTTACAGCGTTCAGTCTTGTACTGGGTCAGCACATCAGCGTGCCGGTCGCGCTTGGCGCTGTGTTCCTCATGGGGCTGCTGTTTACGCTGATTTCCACCACCGGGATTCGGGCCTGGATCTTACGTAATTTGCCCATGGGCGTCGCACACGGTACGGGCATCGGGATTGGCCTGTTTTTACTGCTGATTGCCGCTGACAACGTGGGGCTGGTGGTCAGAAACCCTGGCTCAGGTTTACCGGTGGCGTTGGGGCACTTTACCTCCTTCCCCGTCCTCATGTCTTTGCTGGGGCTGGCGGCGATTTTTGGTCTGGAGAAGCGCCGGGTGCCTGGCGGTATTTTGCTGACGGTCATCGTGATCTCTGCTCTCGGCCTGGCCTTCGATCCCGCCGTCCGCTGGCAAGGGCTGTTTGCGCTGCCGAGCCTGCGTGATGCGCAGGGGACATCGCTGTTTTTCAGCCTCGACATTATGGGCGCGTTGCAGCCTGCCGTCTTGCCCACCGTACTGGCGTTAGTGATGACGGCGGTATTTGATGCGACCGGCACGATTCGCGCCGTGGCCGGGCAGGCCAATTTACTCGATAAAGACGGGCAGATTATTAACGGCGGACGGGCACTGACCACGGATTCGCTGAGCAGCCTGTTTGCCGGACTGGTGGGCGCGTCGCCTGCCGCGGTATATATTGAATCGGCGGCCGGTACGGCGGCAGGCGGTAAAACCGGCCTGACGGCAATCGTCGTGGGTCTGCTGTTTCTGGTGATTCTGTTTATGTCTCCGCTGGCTTATTTGGTACCAACTTATGCGACGGCACCCGCCCTGATGTATGTCGGCCTGCTGATGCTGAGCAACGTCGCTAAAATCGACTTCGCCGACTTTGTCGATGCGATGTCGGGCCTGCTCACCGCAGTCATTATTGTCCTGACCTGTAACATTGTTACCGGCATCATGATCGGTTTTGCCACCCTGGTAGTTGGCCGACTGTTTGCCGGTGAATGGCGTAAGTTAAATATTGGCACGGTCGTGATTGCCGTTGCGCTGGTGGCTTTTTATGCCGGAGGCTGGGCGATCTGACTGTCTGACCGGACGTGCAGCCGTGCGTCCGGAATTTTCCGCTTTTTCCTCACCGAAGCACACGTAGCTTTTTCCGCGCTTGCCAGTTTGTTTTACACTTTATCTTCACGTTGATTCAAAGATAACAACCCGCCTAAGGAAAGCATGGAAATCTTTTTTACTATTTTGATCATGACGCTGGTGGTGTCGCTCTCTGGGGTCGCCGCGCGTATCTTGCCTTTTCAAATCCCGCTGCCGCTGGTGCAAATTGCCGTTGGTGCGCTGCTGGCCTGGCCCACGTTTGGGCTGCATGTGGATTTTGACCCGGAATTATTCCTCGTCCTGTTTATTCCGCCGCTGCTCTTTGCCGACGGCTGGAAAACACCGGTCAGCGAGTTTCTGCACTATGGACGGGAAATCCTTGGCCTGGCGCTGGTACTGGTGTTGATCACCGTCGTCGGTATCGGCTACCTGATTTACTGGACCGTGCCGGGCATTCCGCTTATCCCTGCGTTTGCGCTGGCCGCCGTGCTCTCACCCACCGATGCCGTGGCCCTTTCTGGTATCGTCGGTGAAGGCCGCATTCCTAAGAAAATCATGGCGATTCTGCAGGGCGAAGCCTTGATGAACGATGCCTCTGGCCTGGTTTCACTGAAGTTCGCCGTCGCGGTCGCGATGGGCACCATGGTATTTAGCTGGGGCGGTGCCAGCGTAGAGTTCCTCAAGGTGGCGCTGGGCGGCCTGGTGGCTGGGGTTGCGGTCTGCTGGCTTTACGGGAAGTCGCTACGTGTGCTGAACCGCTGGAGCGGCAGTGATGACGCAGCCACACAAATTGTTCTGCTGTTACTGCTGCCTTTCGCCTCTTATCTGATTGCTGAGCACCTCGGCGTATCCGGGATCTTAGCCGCCGTCGCGGCCGGGATGACGATTACGCGCTCTGGCATTATTCGTCAGGCACCGCTGACGATGCGCCTGCGCGCCAACAGCGTCTGGCATATGCTGGAATTTGTGTTTAACGGCATGGTGTTCCTGATGCTGGGTCTGCAACTGCCCTCTATCCTGCAAAAATCCATCGCCGAGGCCAATGCGGATCCCAATGTGGATATCTGGATGATTTTTGCCGATATCGTGCTGGTCTATGCGGCGTTAATGGTGGTGCGCTTCGGCTGGTTGTGGATTATGCAGCGCTTCAGTAAACGGTTGCTGAAAAACAAGCCGTTAGTGTTCTCCTCGTACTCACTGCGTGAACTGTTAATCGCCTCCTTTGCGGGCGTGCGCGGTGCGATTACGCTGGCCGGTGTGCTGTCGATCCCGCTGTTTCTGAGCAACGGCAATCCTTTCCCGGCCCGTTACGAACTGGTGTTTATCGCGACCGGGGTGATTCTGTTCTCCCTGCTGGTCGGCGTCATTATCCTGCCCATCCTGCTGCGCGGCGTCGAAACACTGGATAAAAATGCGCATCGCCATGAAATACAGCATGCGAAGGCGGTAATGGCGGGGGCGGCGATTGAGAGTCTGCAAAAAATGGAAGCCAGGCTCGAAAAAGAAACCGATGAAAACATCGATCCAGAGCTGCTAAAAGAGGTAAGCCTGCGCGTGACCGGGAATCTGCGCCGTCGCGCCGAGGGCAAAAATGACCTTGAACATGCCCTGTTTGCCGAAAATCTGGAGCGCCGTTTCCGTCTGACCGCGCTCCGTGCCGAGCGCGCGGAGGTCTATCACCTGCGTGCCACCAAGGCGATTTCGAACGAGACCATGCAAAAATTGCTGCACGATCTGGATCTGCTGGAAGCGCTATTAATCGAGAAAGAGGCGTAACTCGCCGCCGCTTTCGGGCCCAGCCTGCTTCGCCGTGCGGCGGTGAGCAGGCGGGGGCATCAGACAGACAGGCGGGGTGCATCATCGGGCCAGTGGGCCCGGCAACAGGCGATCCACGCCTGCGCACTGCGCGACAGATAACTTCCTTCCCGCCAAATCAGCCCCAGATGCCACTGAAGTTCAGACGCCAGCGGCAGCCACAGTAACGACTGCTTATCTAAACGCTGACAAATGGGTTCCGGCAGAATGGCCAGGCCCATCTCTGCCTGAACCATGGCGGCCAGAAAATCCCACTGCCCGCTTCGGACGGCAATCGTGGGCGTTATTCCCTGACGCTGAAACGCCTGCATCAACTGCCGGTTCAGTGAAAATTCTTCGTTAAAGATAAGCAGCGGATGCGCCGCCAGCTCAGAGAGTGAAAGCCGGGTGCGACGTAGCCAGGGCGCCTTACGCGGCAGCAACACACAGAGCGGATGGCGCATAAGGGATAAGGTGGCGAGGGGCAGTTCGGGATCGACCGGGAGCGCCGTCAGGGCGATATCCAGTGTTCCGGTCAGCACGGCTTCCTGCACCGTCAGCCCGCCAAATTCAGCAATGTTGAGTTCCAGGCCCGGATAGCGGCGGCGAAACGCGGAGACGGAACCGGCAATCTGCATGCCCACCATTGGGGGAATACCGAGGCGCAACTGGCCGGTTTTCAGATCGTTAATATCGCCTATCTCTGCCTCAAGCTGATGAAACTCTTGCAGAATCGCCAGACCGCGTTGGTAGACCGCCTGACCGCTGTCCGTCAGATGCAGGCGGCGACCATCACGCAGGAGTAAGGCACAGCCCAGTTCCTCTTCTAACTGGCGCACCATTTTGCTGATTGTCGGCTGCGTCACGAACAACGCCTGTGCAGCCCGGGTAAAGCTTTGTTGGCGGACGACCTCGGTAAAGTAACGCAGGGCGCGAACGTCCATAACTATTCCCTTTTGGCATGATTTGGATAATTTTAATTCATTTCTTTCACCCCATACAGCAAATCTATACTGGACGCATTCATTCCAGAGGGGAAAGACAAATGGCACTGGCCTTGCGTCGCCTGAACGTCAGCCACATAAACCGGCTGAGCGTGCCGGTACAACTGGCGCTCTACATCTCGCTGTTTATCGCCAGCGAACAGTTGGTGAACTGGCTGCACTTGCCGCTGCCAGCCAACGTGGTAGGCATGCTCCTGCTGCTGTTGCTTATCGCGCTGCGTATTTTACCCCTGCGCTGGGTAAAGGCCGGGGCAAGCTGGTTGCTGGCAGAGATGCTACTGTTTTTTATCCCGGCGGTGGTTGCGGTCATCAACTACGCGGACCTGCTGCAGGTGGACGGCTGGCGAATTTTTCTGGTGATTGCGGTCAGTACCACGCTGGTGCTGGCGGCAACGGCGCTGGTTGTGGACCGGCTTTATCGGTTTGAAGTGGCGCGCGCGGCGCGTAAGAAGAACAACGATGCCTGATTTGCCGATCAGCCTCCTGTGCGCGGCCGCCACGTTAGTGATCTACTACGTGAATAAACGGCTGTATCGCCGCTGGCCAACGCTGCTGCTGATGCCGTTGATCATGACGCCCATGATTCTGGTGCTGCTGTTGCTGGTCACCCATATCAGCTGGCAAAACTACATTGCCGAAAGTCACTGGTTGCTGTGGCTGTTGGGGCCCGCCACGCTGGCGTTTGCAGTGCCCGTGTACGAAAACATGGACGTGATAAAACGCCACTGGTTATCGCTCAGCGCCGGTGTGCTGACCGCCACCACGGTATCGGTGTGCAGCTCGGTGTGGCTGGCGCGTTTGCTGAGTTTGCCCGAAAGCCTGCAACGCAGCCTGGCGGTGCGCTCCATTACCACGCCTTTTGCCCTGGCGGCCGCCAAACCCATGGGCGCACAGCCCGATCTGGTGGCGCTGTTTGTGGTCATTACTGGCGTATTTGGCATGGCGGTCGGCGACGTCCTGTTTTTACGCATTGCTATCCAGCAAAGCGTGGCGAAAGGGGCTGGATTTGGGGCCGCCTCCCACGGTGCGGGCACCGCGCGGGCTTACCAGCTGGGCCAACAGGAAGGCGTCGTGTCCAGCCTGGTGATGATGTTATCCGGCGTGGTTACGGTGATTCTGGCACCGTTAATCGGGCACATTATGTGGGCACAGTAAGGCGGCAGACGGCACAACGGTGCCCGCCGTCACTGGCCAGCTGACAGACATGATTGTCATGAATGACATCACTTTTTACGTAAAGCTTTCCAAATAAAGTTGTCACCTCGTTTCAGACTGCTACCCTTGAGGCGGAATTATTGGACCCCTCATGGAGTAGAATCATGTTTAAACAACTTGTCACAGGAAGCGCGCTGAGCGTTATGTTGCTGAGCGGCGCTGCGCAGGCTATCGAAGGCAGCGTGGATGTGGGCGAGCACAGTACGAATCTCAATCTCGGACTGGGCACCACGTCACCGGGCCTGTTCCTGAATGGCAACTGGTTACGTAGCGATCATGACGGAAGCACCTACGGTGCAGGACTGGGTTACAACGTTGATGTTGGCGATTTGCGCCTGGCGCCAACCGCAAAGGCGATTTTTACCCATCCTGAAGACGGGAAAGACGGATTTGCGGTGGCGCTGGGCGGCAGCGCGCAGTACAACATCAACAGCATGTGGGGCTTATTCGGTCAGTACTATTACGCACCAGAAGGCCTGACTGACCACCTGGACAGCTATCAGGAGGCAAGCGGTGGTGTGAGCTTCACGCCTGTTTCTCTGCTTAACCTGCGCGTCGGTTATCAGTATATTGAGCTGAATAACAAAGGTGGCCGTAAAGATAACGTACTGGTCGACGGTCCGTACGTCGGCGCGTCACTGCGTTTCTGACAGCGGTCTGAGAAAAAGGGTAGCGACCTGGCGGTGGCTGCCCTTTTTTTATTGCAGGCACTACAGATTAGTGTGCTTTACCCTGCTCAATACCTGAACCCGTCTGGGAACGAATAAACTGTGCCCGGAAACGGGAGCGTTCTTCAGCACCCTGCGGTGAATGGTCGGTAATGGAAAACAGCCAGGTGCCAATAAAGGCGATGGCAATGGAGAACAGCGCCGGATATTCATAAGGGTAAATGGGGGAAGCGTGTCCCAGCACCTGTACCCAGACCGTGGGTCCCAGGATCATCAGCACCACTGCCGTGATCAGCCCCAGCCAGCCGCCCACCATCGCACCTCGTGTGGTGAGCTTTGACCAGTACATGGACAGCAGGATAATCGGGAAGTTACAGCTGGCCGCGATCGAGAAGGCCAGTCCCACCATAAACGCGATGTTCTGCTTCTCAAACAGAATGCCCAGCGCGATGGCTACTGCGCCCAGCACCAGCACCGTAATTTTCGATACCCGAAGTTCGTCGCGCTCGCTGGCCTGGCCTTTACGGTAAACGCTGGCGTACAAATCATGCGACACCGCCGACGCGCCAGCCAGGGTCAGGCCCGCCACCACCGCCAGAATCGTGGCGAAAGCGACGGCGGAAATAAAGCCCAGGAAGGTACTGCCGCCCACGGCGTTAGCCAGATGCACTGCCGCCATATTGGTGCCGCCAATCAGCGCACCCGAAGCATCTTTAAAGGCCGGGTTAGCTCCGACCAGTAAAATGGCACCGAATCCGATGATAAAGGTCAGGAAATAGAAGTAACCCATAAAGCCGGTGGCCCAGAAAACGCTTTTACGCGCCTCTTTCGCATCGGCGACGGTAAAGAAACGCATCAGGATATGCGGTAAGCCCGCCGTTCCAAACATCAGCCCCAGCCCCAGCGACAGGGCAGAGATCGGGTCTTTAACCAGCCCGCCAGGCTGCATAATGGCCGCCCCTTTCGGATGCACTGCCATCGCCTCAGTGAACAACGTATTAAAGCTGAAGCCGGTACTTTTCATCACCATAATCGCCATAAATGAGGCACCGAACAGCAGCAGAACGGCTTTGATGATCTGGACCCAGGTCGTCGCCAGCATCCCGCCAAACAGCACGTACAGCACCATCAAAATGCCCACCAGAATGACGGCGATATGATAGTTCAGACCAAACAGTAACTGAATCAGCTTACCGGCACCGACCATCTGCGCAATCAGGTAAAGCGCAACCACCACCAGTGAGCCGCAGGCGGACAGGGTGCGAATGGGCTTTTGTTTGAGGCGGTAAGAGGCAACATCGGCAAAGGTATACCGGCCCAGATTACGCAGACGTTCGGCAATCAGGAACAGGATCATCGGCCAGCCGACCAGAAAACCGAGCGAATAGATTAAGCCGTCATAACCCGAGGTATAAACCAGCGCAGAAATCCCCAGAAAGGAGGCGGCAGACATAAAGTCACCGGCCATCGCCAGCCCATTCTGGAAGCCGGTAATATTGCCGCCCGCCGTATAATAATCGCTACGCGAGCGGGTTCGCTTTGACGCCCAGTAAGTAATACTCAGCGTCGCACCGACAAAAATGACAAACATCACAATGGCCTGATAATTAACGGCCTGCTTCTGCACCGCCCCGGTAATCGCATCGGCGGCCAGGGCGGAAAAGGGCAGGAGGGCGGCCAGCATCCACAGCATAAGACGCATCATGGTTTTACCTCGCGGAGGATAGCCTTTGTCAGGCGATCAAACTCGCCATTGGCGCGCCAGACATACACGCCGGTCAGTAAAAAGGAGATAACGATCAGGCCCACGCCAATCGGAATACCGCGCGTCACGTTGGTACCGGCATGCAGCGGCGTACCTAACCAGCCGGGAGCAAACGCAATCAGCAGAATAAAGCCGACATAGAGCACCAGCATGATTAGCGACAGCAGCAGGGCAAAGGACTGGCGCTTATGGACCAACTCCTGAAAGCGCGGATTTTTTTCAATTTGTTGGTAGATTCTTTCCTGTTCGGGCAGGGCATCGTTCATCACATTATCTCCAGAAGCTTGCAGGCGTGGACCTCACGCAACGGCGTGAATGCGTTATATTTTTTTGTGACTACAGAAACACACTACGTAGGGAAGCGGTGGCGGAAAGCCTGATGCTTTCCGCCGGCGTGGTATTACGGCAGGGTGATGGATTGTTTCTCTTCAAGCAGTTTCTCAACGACGCCAGGATCGGCCAGCGTGGAGGTATCGCCTAAATTACTGGTATCGCCTGCGGCAATCTTGCGCAGAATACGGCGCATGATTTTGCCGGAACGGGTTTTTGGCAGCGAATCCGTCCAGTGCAGTACATCAGGCGTGGCAATCGGGCCAATCTCTTTACGCACCCAGTTACGGACCTCGGTATAAAGCTCCGGTGAGGGCTCTTCCCCGTGATTCAGGGTGATATAGGCATAAATAGCCTGGCCCTTAATGCTGTGCGGAATACCTACCACGGCCGCTTCGGCAATTTTCGGATGCGACACCAGCGCGGATTCGATCTCGGCGGTGCCCAGGCGGTGCCCAGACACGTTCAGTACGTCATCCACACGGCCAGTAATCCAGTAGTAGCCGTCCTCATCACGTCGCGCGCCATCGCCGCTGAAATAGGCATTTTTAAAGGTCGAAAAGTAGGTCTGCTCGAAACGTTCATGATCGCCAAACAGCGTACGCGCCTGACCTGGCCAGGAATCCGTGATTACCAGATTACCTTCACAGGCGCCGTCCTGAGGATTGCCTTCGTTATCCACCAGGGCAGGCTGGACGCCGAAGAACGGCGTGGTCGCCGAGCCGGGTTTCAGCACGGTGGCACCCGGCAACGGCGTAATCATGAAACCGCCGGTCTCTGTCTGCCACCAGGTATCGACAATCGGACACCGGCTGTTGCCGATTTTTTTGTGATACCACTCCCAGGCTTCCGGGTTAATGGGCTCGCCCACTGAACCCATGATACGCAGGCTGCTACGGTCGGTGCCCTCAATCGCTTTATCCCCTTCCGCCATCAGCGCGCGGATAGCGGTAGGCGCGGTATACAACAGGGTCACCTTGTGCTTATCAATCACCTGGCCCATGCGGGCTGGCGTCGGCCAGTTTGGCACGCCTTCAAACATCAGCGTCGTGGCCCCACAGGCCAGGGGACCATAGAGCAGATAGCTGTGGCCGGTGACCCAGCCCACGTCCGCCGTACACCAGTAAACGTCATCCTGATGATAATCAAAGACAAATTTAAAGGTCGTGGCGGCGTAAACCAGATAGCCCCCCGTGGTATGCAGTACGCCTTTAGGCTTACCGGTTGAACCGGAGGTGTAGAGAATAAACAGTGGATCTTCGGCCTGCATTTCGGCGGCAGAGTGGTTGGTGCTGGCGTTCTGCATCAGCTCATGCCAGTGCCGATCGCGTCCTTCAACCCAGCCGACATCTTTGCCGGTACGTTGAAAGACCACCACGTTTTTCACGCTGTTCACATTGGGATTTTTTAATGCATCATCCACATTTTTCTTCAGTGGAATCGTGCGGCCCGCACGTACGCCTTCGTCGGCTGTCACAATCAATGATGCGCTGGAGTCGATCACCCGGCCCGCGACGGCTTCCGGTGAGAAGCCGCCGAAAATGACGGAGTGCACCGCCCCGATGCGAGCACAGGCCAGCATCGCGACGGCGGCCTCGGGCACCATGGGCATATAAATCGCCACGACGTCGCCTTTTTTGACGCCAAGCAGTTCCAGCACATTGGCAAAGCGGCATACATCAGCATGAAGCTGACGGAAGGTCAGGGTTTTGCTTTCACTGGCATCGTCGCCTTCCCAGATAATGGCGGGATGATCGCCCCGGGTAGCCAGATGGCGATCCAGGCAGTTGGCGGCCAGATTGAGCGTGCCGTCTTCATACCAACGAATTGAAATATTGCCTGGCGCAAATGAGGTGTTTTTGACTTTGCTGTAAGGTTTTATCCAGTCGAGGATTTTACCTTGTTCCCCCCAGAAGGTTTCTGGATCGGTAACAGACTGCTGGTACATCGCCTGATACTGTTCGGCCGTAATCAGCGCGGTTGCTGCGATATTTTCTGGAACAGGATAGTTATGATTTTGGCTCATGGCGATTCTCCTTGAAGATGTTAATCATATGTCAATCAATAGTTAAGTGAAGCAGAGCAACAAGATTTGTTTCTTTTTTGCGCCATAGATCACGCGTTAACCTTGTTGACATAAAAACGTCGCAAAAGAATGAAAAACGCGCTAACGCCATGCAAAGGATAGGGATTTAGATTGCAACATTTTGTGTCTTGCGCTGTTTAAAAAAGCAGCGAACGAACCGCGTAGTGTTTGCCCACAATCTGAATAGCTATGCGAAAAATTATCGAAAGTTTACTTTTCATAACAGCAGGTTAGGAATAAATAGCCGCATCAGCATTTTATGCTTAAGAGATGGTTAAGTTTTAATCGAAGCCACCAAGGGTTGCATTTACTGCAGCGAAAATGGTACTTATCTCGCCCCTGATAATCAGGTATCAACTCAGACCGCGTCTGAAATGGGTTTAGAAATCATCGCATCGCAATGCGGGACGCTGTCTAAAACACCCTCTACTTTACCGGGCTTTTTGCTCACTTCCCTGTGTGTATTGTCTTCTGCACCTTCGCAGTAGAGAGAAACGGGTTTTGACTGAGGAAATTACGCGTTATGAAAGGTTTTAAAATCAGCCTTGCGTGGCAGATTCTGATAGCACTGGTGCTCGGCATCATCGTGGGTGCCGTATTGCATAATCAGCCAGATGATCGTGAATGGTTAGTCAATAATATTCTCAGCCCGGCGGGCGATATCTTTATTCACCTGATAAAGATGATTGTCGTGCCTATCGTGATTTCATCCCTGATTGTCGGTATAGCCGGTGTTGGTGATGCGAAAAAGCTGGGTCGTATTGGTCTCAAAACCATTGTGTACTTTGAAGTGATTACCACCGTTGCCATTGTGGTCGGGATTACCCTGGCAAATGTGTTTAAGCCCGGCACTGGCATTGATATGTCTACGCTGGCAACGGTGGACATCTCTAAATATGAAGCCACGACGGCGCAGGTACAGGAAGGGACGCACAGTCTGGTTGCGACCATCCTTTCTTTGATCCCGCAGAACATCTTTGCCGCGATGGCGAAGGGTGAAATGCTGCCGATTATTTTCTTCTCAGTCCTGTTTGGTCTGGGGCTGTCGGCCCTGCCCTCCGAACAGCGCGATCCGCTGGTCAACCTGTTCCGCGGCGTGTCTGAAACCATGTTTAAAGTGACGCATATGATCATGCGCTACGCGCCAGTAGGCGTGTTTGCTTTGATCGCCGTGACGATTGCTAACTTTGGTTTTGCCTCGCTGTGGCCACTCGCGAAGCTGGTGTTGCTGGTCTATGTCGCTATCCTGTTCTTTGCGTTTGTGGTGCTGGGGGCGGTAGCACGCTTCTGCAAACTGCGCATTACTACGCTGATGCGCATTTTAAAAGACGAGCTGATCCTGTCCTACTCGACCTCCAGTTCTGAAACCGTGCTGCCACGCATCATGGAGAAGATGGAAGCTTACGGTGCACCAAAAGCCATCACCAGCTTCGTCGTGCCCACCGGCTACTCGTTTAACCTGGATGGTTCAACGTTATACCAAAGTATCGCCGCGATTTTCATCGCGCAGCTGTACGGTATCGACCTGTCACTGACTGATGAAATCATCCTGGTGCTGACGCTGATGGTGACCTCTAAAGGGATTGCAGGCGTGCCAGGCGTTTCGTTTGTCGTCCTGCTGGCGACGCTTGGCAGCGTCGGTATTCCGCTGGAAGGACTGGCGTTTATTGCTGGCGTTGACCGCATCATGGATATGGCCCGTACCGCGCTGAATGTCGTGGGTAACGCCCTGGCGGTGCTGGTGATTGCCCGCTGGGAAAACCAGTTCGATGCAGAGCAGGCGAAAGCGTATGAATTGCAGTTACGGACGCAAACCGCGCCTTAATGCGGATTAGCAAATCAAAGGCTCAACGATGGTTGGGCCTTTTTTTTATTCTGTCTGGCTGCACCGCTCACGGCGCCACAAAAAAGCAGCTGGAAAGGATGAATTTTTCATTCGCTGTGTTAAAAATATCCAGAATAAATTATTCCTGTGGAGAACAAGCGTGAAAATCGATCTCAGTCAGATGGTCACGGAAGGGCGCAATCCGGCCAGCCTGAATATTGACGAAATGAGCACGGAAGCGATGCTTCGCGTCATTAATGATGAAGATAAAAAAGTTGCGCTGGCCGTTGAGGCTATTGTGCCGGCTATCGCCCGCGCTGTGGATATTATCTGCGCCGCCTTTCAGGCCGGTGGGCGACTGATATACGTGGGCGCGGGCACCTCCGGCCGCCTGGGGATCCTGGATGCAAGTGAATGCCCACCAACTTTTGGCACACCGCGTGAGCAGGTAACTGGCCTGATTGCCGGGGGCCATCAGGCCATTTTGCAGGCGGTGGAAAACGCTGAAGATAATGTGGCGCAAGGCGCGCAGGATCTGAAAGACATCCACTTCAGCCAGCAGGACGTGCTGGTGGGCATCGCCGCCAGTGGACGCACGCCTTATGTTCTGGGCGCGCTCGATTACGCCCGGCAATGTGGGGCGACGACGGTTGCGCTGACCTGTAATCCGCACAGCGAAATGGCCGACGTCGCCGATATTGCCCTGACGCCCGTGGTCGGGCCTGAAGTGGTGACAGGGTCATCACGCATGAAGGCGGGGACCGCACAGAAGCTGGTCCTGAATATGCTGACGACCGGCGCGATGATTCGTACAGGCAAAGTCTTCGGCAATCTGATGGTGGACGTTGAAGCCACGAACCAGAAGCTGGTACAGCGCCAGGTCAATATTGTGATGCAGGCTACTGATTGTGATGAAGCCTGCGCCAGTGCCGCCCTGGCGGCCTGCGGCGGGCACTGCAAAACCGCCATTCTCATGGTGCTGGCGGAACTGAGTGCTGATGAGGCAAAAACGTTGCTGACCCAACATCAGGGCTTTATTCGTCGGGCGCTACAGGCTGCGGGAGCACGCTGATGGCGGACGTGACCGATGCACTTCTGCACGCTATCGTGCAGGCAGCAGGCGGCGCAGACAATATTGCCGTTTGCGGCCATTGTATGACCCGTTTACGCCTGACGCTGAAGCAGAATCAGGCTGACATCGCCCGGCTGAAAGGTTTGCCTGGCGTGCTGGGTGTCATCAAGGGTGACGATCAACTGCAGATCGTGCTCGGTCCCGGCAAGGCGCAAACGGCGGCGGAACGGATGCATTTGCTGCTTTCACAGGGGGCACCGAATCTGCAACAGGTGGCTGCGCAACAAAAACAGCAGATAAAGGCCAGACAGACCCGCGCAGTGCATCAGTTTCTGGCACGTTTCGCCACCCTTTTCACACCGCTCATCCCCGGCTTTATCGCCGCAGGTTTACTGCTGGGATTCGCCACGCTGATTGAGCAAAGCCTGCACCTCAGCACGCCGGGCGCACATCCTGCAGGCTTACTGCAGACCGTGGCCTATATGAAAGTGTTCAGTAAAGGGTTATTCACCTTTCTCAGCATCCTGATTGGCTATAACGCGCAAAAAGCCTTTGGTGGCACCGGCGTAAACGGGGCCATTATCGCCTCGCTGTTTCTTCTGGGCTATGTGCCCGATGCGAAGGTCGGCTATTACAGCGGCATGGACAGCTTTTTTGGTCTGGCTATCGATCCGCGTGGCAACATTATCGGTGTGCTGCTGGCCGCAATGTTTGGTGGCTGGCTGGAAAGGCAGTTGCGCAAGGTCATCCCGGATAACCTGGATATGATTCTTACCGCCCTGTTAACCTTATTAATCACGGGCGCGCTGACTTATCTGCTCATCATGCCGCTCGGCGGCGAGCTGTTTAAGGGAATGTCGTGGTTGTTTATCCACCTCAATAACAACCCCTTCGGCTGCGCCCTGCTGGCTGGGCTGTTTTTGATCGCCGTGATGTTTGGCATTCATCAGGGGTTTATTCCGGTCTATTTTGCGCTGATGGAAACCCAGGGATTTAATTCACTGTTCCCTGTTCTGGCTATGGCCGGTGCCGGTCAGGTGGGGGCCGCACTGGCGCTCTGGTGTAAAGCGGAAAAAGGCGCGTTGTTGCGCACCCAGATAAAAGGCGCCATCGTGCCCGGCTTGCTGGGCGTGGGTGAACCGCTGATTTATGGCGTCACGCTACCGCGGCTCAGACCCTTTATTACGGCCTGCGGCGGCGGGGCAGTGGGCGGATTTTTTATCGGTCTGGTGGCCTGGCTGGGGCTGCCGGTCGGCATGAATACGGTGTTTGGTCCTTCGGGTCTGGTCACGCTTCCGTTAATGACCTCGCATCAGGGCATTTTTGCTGGCATGGCCGTGTACCTGGGCGGTTTGATCGTGGCCTGGGTCAGTGGCTTTGTACTGACGTGGTGGTTTGGCTTACGGGATGTCGATTTAAGCTGAATCCATAAGGAATGCGCTATTAACCCGTCAAGCGGTACGGTAAGACGTTAGTCTCACTGCGGATGTCACGCGCCGGGCGCGGGTGGGATGGTGCTGCGCGCTAATCAGTTGCGTTAAAGTAAATCGTTAAAATGTAATGGGTTAAAAATCCCCGTGAGTAAACGAAGCCGCTACTGAGCGGCTTTTTTAATGCAATAAATTAACGCGTAGCACTAAAGTGTAAATGCGCCACTGCCGAAAACATAAAAAAAGGTAAAGCTTACCTTTCACGTGCTTTCATCCATGCTTCTGGTGCAAGTCTGACTGGTACTATCAAGGACTCCTATGCGCAACAACCAACCTGTTTCTCAGCGTGAATATGTGTATGACGATCATGCCACACTGATGACAACGACCGATCTCAACAGCTATATCACCTATGCCAATGATGCATTCGTTGAAGCCAGTGGCTTTTCATCTGATGAGGTCAAAGGGCAGCCGCACAATATGGTGCGTCACCCGGATATGCCACCCGAAGCTTTTGCCGATATGTGGGCGACGTTAAAACAGGGCGAACCCTGGACAGCGCTGGTGAAAAACCGCCGTAAAAACGGGGATCACTACTGGGTGCGGGCGAACGCGATTCCGGTGGTGCGCAACGGTCAGGTGCAGGGTTATATGTCGGTGCGGACGAAGCCATCCGCCCAGGACGTGAAAGCCAGTGAAGCGCTCTACCGTGATTTTCGTGAAGGTCGCGCGCAAGGCCGCCGCTTTCACAAAGGATTAATTGTCCGCAGCGGCTGGCGTCGCCTCGGCTCGATCTTAAAAACGCTGCCACTGCGCTGGCGCATCCGTACGGCGCTGCTGGCTTTACTGCCGCTGTCCGTCGCGGGCGTCTGGGCGCTGGGAATGGCACCGCTGGCGCTGAGCGGATTTGCGGGCGGCATGGCCGTTCTGTTGCTGCTTGCCAGCCTGTGGCTGGAGCAGCAAATTTCCCGTCCTGTTGAGCGCATGTGCAAACAGGCACTGCGCGTGGCCACCGGGGCCAGTCACCAGGTGGAGCAGATGGACCGCATTGACGAGGTGGGGCTGACGTTGCGCGCCATTGGGCAGCTAGGGCTGATGTTCCGCTGGCTGGTGGACGATGTGAGTGGCCAGGCGATTAACGTGCTGAGCGCCAGTGACGCCATTGCCCGCAGTAACAATGAACTGAGCCGCCGGACCGAACAGGCCGCAGCGAACGTGCAGCAAACGGCCGCGACCATGAACGAAATGACCGCCACCGTGAAGAGTAATACGCAAACGGCCCAGGAGGTGAATTCGCTCTCCGTCAATACCAGCGATGCGGCAAGCAAAGGTGGCGAGGTGATGAAAGAGATGATGAGTATGATGGCGGATATCGCCGACAGCTCAGAACGCATTGCCAGCATCACCAGCGTAATCGACAGCATCGCGTTCCAGACCAATATTCTGGCGCTGAACGCCGCCGTTGAGGCGGCACGCGCGGGTGAGCAGGGTAAAGGCTTCGCCGTTGTGGCTGGCGAAGTACGCAGCCTTGCACAGCGCAGCGCAAAAGCCGCCAGCGAGATTAAAGCGCTGGTGGAAACCAGCGCCAGCCGGGTCAGTTCAGGCAACGAGCACGCCGGTGCTGCGGGACATACCATGCAGGATATTGTGCAGCAGGTGCAGAACGTCACTTCGCTCGTTGCCCAAATCAGCGCGGCCACGGCGGAACAGGCGACCGCGCTCAGTGAAGTCAGCACGGCGGTAGAAGATCTGGACGATATTACCCATCAAAACGCCGCCCGCGTTCAGGAAAGCGCAGAAGCGTCGGGTCGTATGACCCATCAGGCTAACCGTCTGGTGGAAGCGATCAGCGTGTTCCGCTAAGTTTTGACCGGCCTGCCACCGGATGGTGTTGTGCCATTCGGCGTGATCACGCTCTTCGCGCGCGCAGGGTGCGAACCGTGATCATGCCGTCTGGTACGGCATGATCGCTAAGAGGCTTTCCCGTCCTAATCGTCTCTTCTGCTGCCCAATTGCGTACCCTCAGCCAACATCCCATCACGGCCTGACTCGTCTCAGAGCATCACGGCGTAACGCCTGTCTTTGCCGTCTTGTGACATAACAGCATAGCGCTGGGCGAAAGTCGTCAGGCGCACAGGTAGTCATTAATACTGCCTGCTATGCAAGGTGTAGTCATTTAACCTTTCGTGTTTAAACAGCGCTAAACGTGCTTTTCATTTTCAGTTTTATTGAACGATATGAGCAAAACCCTCTGCTTTTTCTTGTGCGATATTCCTCCTATTATGCTTTCACACAAGGCATGTAGCCTTATATAAACGAAAAAGACCGAGGAATTGACCATGAAAATTATCAAAACTTTTGCTGCTTTAATCGCCCTGACTATTCTGCCTGCTGCGGCTTTTGCACAAACTGTGACGGCGACCGGCTCAACACTGGACAGCGCAGAAGCGAAAATTGCTGCTCAGGCGCAGGATGCTGGTGCTTCCTATAAGATCACCGAAGCGAACACCAACAACGGTGTGCACATGACGGCTGAGCTGTATAAATAAGCCTTGAACGTCTGTGCTGACAGGACGCCTGATGGCGTCCTGGCTCCGTTTTTAGCGCAACAGAACCTGTCACTTTACTGCCTCTACTCCGCTTTCCGGCATCATTCTGCCCCATCGGGCCTGTCTCTTTGACCAACAGATCGTTCGCTTAACCGTTCAGCCTTTGCCAGAAAAGCCCCTTGTATGCGCGCCATCATCCCTCAATGCTGCGCGTACCGGCGATAACCCGGGCGCGGATGTCGTCCTGAACGGACGTAACACTGCGGCATCATGCGCAATGAATGGCAGGAGAAGGAAAAGGAAAGTGGGGGAGACAATGCGGAATCGACCGCTGGTCGCCTGCGGCAACTACCCCAGGCGACCAGAAAGGTTATGACACCTCTTCTGAAGCGTCGTGCATCATTTCATCGTGCGGCACATCGTCCAGAATCTGTTCAAAACTGCGCAGACGTTTATAGATCGACATTAACTCGACCAGGGTGGACCACGAGGTAATGAGGTACTGGAACGATCCCCGAACCTGGTCAAACACGTTGGTGATCTGGTTCAGCAGGCCCAGCGTAATGGCACCGGCCACAATAGACGGGAACAACAGGAACAGCCCGAACACGTTATCCACCTGCAGATAAAGGATGCGGCTGATATTGAAGTAAAGATAGTGAAAATAGAGACGGAAATAGTTAATCCGCACATTGTGGAACAGCACTTTTACGGTCGGCGGCGTGGCGCGATCGGCGTGATCTTCGCCGTAAACCAGCTCTTTACGGTAAGCCGCTTCGACGCGCTGGTTACGGAACTCCAGGCCGGGAAGCTTAATGCCCACCAGCGCCAGCAGCGCCGTACCAAAGAGTGACCACAACACCGCCGCGATCACCAGCGCATAGGGGATGCTGCCCAGAATCGGGATACTTTTTACATGATGTGAAAGCGCCACCAGAACGGGTAAAAACGCCACCAGGGTCATAATGGCCTGAATGAAACTCACGCCCCAGCCTTCCAGCGTGGTAGCAAAGCGCATGGTATCTTCCTGCACACGCTGTGCCGCGCCTTCAACGTGGCGCAGGCGCTGCCAGTGATGCATATAGTAATTATTCATCGCAGTGCGCCAGCGGAATACCCAGTGGCTGATGAAAAAAGCATTCATCACGCCAATGACCACCGCAATCAACGCGATACCCAGGAAGGCGATGACCTGAGCATAAAATTCGGCAATCTGTACCGAACCGGCTTTCGTCAGCGCTTTTTGAATTAAATCGTAGAACGGGCCATACCAGGCATTGACGGCCACGCCAACCTGGACGCCAAACCAGGTCACAAAAATAATCAGCGCGGAGCCCCAGACCGACCAGCGCTGCCAGGGATGGTTATCAATGATGCGCCACGCAAGAGCGAACAGGGCAACCATCAGCCAGTAATAGCCATAGAACCATAACTCACCCGGCGCAATAAAGCGCATCACCGTCGTGGGCAGGGGCTGCCTGATGGCGGCCCGAAACGCAGGCCAGAAATGGGCCGGTAAATCGCTGGCAAAGCCAAACCAGGCAAAAATCGCCAGTAAACTCCAGATGGCCGCCGAACTGAAAAACGGCCCAGGTCGTGGAAAGAAAGACTTAAACATAGGTACTCCGCTGTTGTGTAATCGCTTTTATAACGTCTTAACGGCCATCTGTCTGTAGCCTGTTGTTTCTGAACATGACATTGACAACTTATATGTTAATGAAATTGTGCTTTTTTGTTTCCTTAAACTAAGTATTTGTCGGTAATGGTGTTACACTTAGCGCCACTGTTACCGGTAACAGCTTGTTGTACCCGAAATCCGCAAATAAAAACCACTACAACGCGCATTCACTTCTCTTTTTCGTACCGCAGTTGATGCGGTGATGAGGCAATGTCATGTCAGACCAGAAAAAGGGTCATTCACGCAGGGATTTTTTGCTGAAGACCATCACCCTGGCGCCCGCAGTGGCGGTAGGCAGCAGCGCATTGGGTGCCTTTTCTGCACCCGCTCAGGCACAGGCCGCAACGCCTGCCGAAAGCCAGGTCGCCCGAGACTATCAACCCAGTTGGTTTACTGCCGAGGAATTTGCGTTTATCAACGCTGCCGTGGCGCGGCTGATCCCCGCCGATGAACGCGGTCCGGGCGCGCTGGAAGCGGGCGTGCCGGAGTTTATCGATCGCCAGATGAATACGCCTTATGCCACCGGGGCCAACTGGTATATGCAGGGCCCCTTTAACCCGGATCTCCCCAAAGAAATGGGCTATCAGCTGCCGCTGGTACCGCAGCAGATTTACCGTCTCGGCCTGGCCGATGCCGACCAGTATAGCCGGCAGCAGTACGGTAAGGTCTTTGCCCAACTGAGCGCTGAACAGCAGGATGCGGCGCTTCAGGCGATGGAGAGCGGCAAGGCCCATTTCAGCCAGCTCCCCGCCAACGTGTTTTTCTCTTACCTCCTGCAAAACACCCGTGAAGGCTTCTTTAGCGATCCGATCCATGGTGGCAATCAGGGCATGGTGGGCTGGAAGCTCATCAACTTCCCTGGCGCCCGCGCCGATTTTATGGACTGGGTAGAGCGCGGTGAACGGTATCCGTTCCCGTCAGTGTCGATTCGTGGAGAGAGAAGCTGAGCATGGCAAATGAATTAAAGAAAGTGGATGCCGTGATTGTCGGCTTTGGCTGGGCAGGGGCCATTATGGCCAAAGAGCTGACCGAGGCCGGTCTGAATGTGCTGGCACTGGAACGCGGTCCGCATCGTGATACCTATCCCGATGGATCCTATCCACAGTCGATTGATGAACTGACCTATAACATCCGAAAAAAGCTGTTCCAGGATCTGTCCAAAAGCACCGTCACTATCCGTCATGATGCGTCACAGACTGCCGTGCCGTATCGCCAGTTAGCAGCTTTCCTGCCGGGCACCGGCACCGGTGGCGCAGGACTGCACTGGTCAGGTGTACATTTTCGGGTCGATCCGGTTGAGCTAAAACTTCGCAGCCACTATGAGGCGCGCTACGGTAAAAAGTTTATTCCTGAAGGGATGACCATTCAGGATTTCGGCGTGGACTACCAGGAGCTGGAGCCATTTTTTGATAAAGCAGAAAAAGTGTTTGGCACCTCCGGTAGTGCCTGGAGTATTCAGGGTAAGGTTGTCGGCAAAGACAAAGGCGGTAACCCGTTTGCGCCCGATCGCTCTGACAACTTTCCGTTGCCCGCGCAAAAGCGCACCTGGTCAGCACAGCTGTTTGCCCAGGCCGCCGAGTCAGTAGGCTATCATCCTTACGATCTGCCCTCGGCGAATACCTCAGGTCCTTATACCAACACCTATGGCGCGCAGATGGGACCGTGCAACTTCTGCGGCTACTGCAGCGGTTACGCCTGCTATATGTATTCCAAGGCCTCACCTAATGTGAATATCCTGCCTGCGCTGCGTCAGGAGCCAAAGTTTGAACTGCGCAATAATGCTTATGTGCTGCGCGTCAACCTCACGGACGATAAGAAACGCGCTACCGGCGTCACCTATGTAGACGCGCAGGGGCGTGAACATGTGCAACCGGCAGATCTGGTCATCCTGTCAGCCTTCCAGTTCCACAATGTCCACTTAATGCTGCTGTCCGGCATTGGCCAGCCTTACAACCCGATCACTAACGAAGGCACGGTCGGACGCAACTTTGCCTACCAGAACCTGTCGACGCTGAAAGCACTGTTCGATAAAAACACCACCACCAACCCGTTTATTGGGGCAGGCGGTGCCGGTGTCGGCGTGGATGATTTCAACGCCGATAACTTTGACCACGGGCCGCATGGTTTTGTCGGTGGATCGCCATTCTGGGTCAATCAGGCGGGCACCAAACCCATCTCGGGTCTGCCCACCCCGCCGGGAACACCTAACTGGGGTAGCCAGTGGAAGGCCGCCGTTGCCGATACGTACACGCATCACCTTTCTATGGATGCCCATGGTGCGCACCAGTCTTACCGCGTGAACTATCTGGATCTGGACCCGAATTATAAAGACGCCTACGGTCAGCCACTGCTGCGTATGACGTTTGACTGGCAGGAAAATGACATCAAGATGGCGCAGTTTATGGTGGGGAAAATGCATAAAATCGCCGAAGCCATGAACCCGAAAATGATCATTGGCGGGGCTAAAAAACCCGGCACACATTTCGACACCACCGTCTACCAGACCACCCACATCAGCGGCGGGGCGATTATGGGTGAGGATCCTAAAACCAGCGCGGTTAACCGCTATCTGCAAAGCTGGGATGTGCCTAACGTCTTTGTGCCTGGCGCATCGGCGTTTCCTCAGGGACTCGGCTATAACCCCACCGGTATGGTGGCGGCATTGACTTACTGGTCAGCGAAAGCGATTCGCGAGCAGTATCTGAAAAACCCAGGCCCTCTGGTGCAGGCATAAGGATGATGGCGATGAAAAACGGCATTTTAGCCCTGATTCTGGGCGGTATTTCCTTTGTTGCCCTGGCCGATGAGAGCACTAGCGATCTGATAAAACGCGGCGAGTATCTGGCCCGCGCGGGCGACTGTGTCGCCTGCCACAGCAGTGAAGGCGGCAAGCCCTTCGCAGGTGGCTTGCCGATGGCCACGCCGATTGGCACGATCTACTCAACGAACATCACGCCGGATAAATCGACCGGGATTGGTGATTACAGCTACGATGACTTTCAGAAAGCCGTGCGGCACGGTATTGTGAAAAATGGCGATACGCTCTATCCCGCCATGCCTTATCCCTCTTATGCGGTGGTCAGCGATGAGGACATGAAGGCGCTGTATGCCTACTTCATGCATGGCGTCGCCCCTGTCAGTCAGGCCAACAAAGCGAGCGATATCCCCTGGCCTCTGTCGATGCGCTGGCCGCTGGCGATCTGGCGCAACCTGTTCGCACCGGATGTAAAAGCGTTCCAGCCTGCCGCGCAGGAGGATCCGACGCTGGCGCGAGGCCGTTACCTGGTAGAAGGGCTGGGTCACTGCGGTGCCTGCCATACGCCGCGTAGCGTGACCATGCAGGAGAAAGCGTTAACCAACGCCGACAGTAACGATTATCTGGCGGGCAGCAGTGCGCCGATTGATGGCTGGACCGCCAGCAACCTGCGCGGGGACAACCGTGACGGCCTGGGCCGCTGGAGTGAGGATGACCTGCGCCAGTTCCTGCGCTATGGCCGTAACGATCACACCTCAGCCTTTGGCGGCATGGTGGATGTGGTTGATCACAGCCTGCAGCACCTGACGGATGACGACATCACGGCGATTGCCCGTTACCTGAAGTCGCTGGGTGCGAAAGATCCGCATCAGGTGGCTTTTAGCGTGGATGACGCGACCGCGAAGGCCTTATGGAAAGGCGATGACAGCCAGACAGGCGCTGCGGTCTATGTCGACAGCTGTGCGGCCTGCCATAAAACGGACGGCAGCGGCTATACACGCTTTTATCCCGCGCTGCGCGGCAACCCGGTGGTGATGGCGGACGATCCGACCTCGCTGATTCACATTGTGCTGGTCGGAGGCGAGCTGCGTGGGGTGAAGGGCGCGCCGTCAACGATTACCATGCCTGCCTTTGGCTGGCGTCTGAACGATCAACAGGTCGCAGACGTGGTGAACTTCATCCGTCACAGCTGGGGCAATAACGTACCGGGAATGGTCACCGCGAAGCAGGTGGCTGACCTGCGCAAGGATGTGAAAGATCGTCAGGGCAGTGCAGATATCAAGGTGTTAGAAGGCAAGTAACACGTTAGGTTGCAGCCTTCCCCCACCGGGGGAAGGCTGCACGATCAAATATTTTCCAGCGTCATACCGCGCGTCTTAGGACCAAAAACGCCCACCGACAGCATCACCATCAGCATGCTCAATACAATAAAGGCGATGACGCCATGCGTACCGGTGTGCTGCAAAATCACGCCGATCAGAAGACTGCTAAAGGCGGTCGATAACCGACTAAAGGAGTAGCAAAAACCTACTGCTCGGGCGCGGATAGCGGTCGGGAAAATCTCGGTCTGGTAAGCATGATAACTGCAGGTCAGCCAGGCATTAGAGAAGGTGATCAAAAATCCGCATATCACCAGCAACACCGGGTTCGTCTGCAGGGCAAACAGCGTACCAAACACCACTGTCATCAGCGAAGAAAGGACGATTTGCCATTTATTCTCAAGCTGGCTGGTAAAGCTGCCACAAATCAACGAGCCGATGGGATAGGCCAGCGTGATAAAAAAGGCATACAGCAGGCTATGGGTAATGGACGTACCCTGCCCGGACAGCAGCGCAGGCAGCCAGTTACCAAAGCCGTAGAAGCCAATCGCCTGGAAGAAGTTCATTATCACCAGCATCAGGGTGCGGTTACGGTAGCGCGGAGCCCAGATGTCGCGGAAGCGGCTTTTCGTGTCAGAGGCTGCCGCAGGCTGTGAGTGCGTCAGGTGTTGGCCGGGCACGATGCCGCAGCGTTTTTCCATGGCCGACATCACGGCATGGGCGTCTTCATGCCGTCCCTGCTGGGCCAGCCAGCGGGCGGATTCCGGCAGGTTTTTACGCACCAGCCAGATAATCAGCGAGCAGACAGCGCCCGCGATGACCACCCAACGCCAGCCCTCCAGGCCCAGAATATGTTGCGGCATCAGCCACCATGACATGAGCGCCACTGTTGGCACCGATAAAAACTGAATAAAAAAGGAGAAGGCAAACGCCCGGTTACGCAGATGCGTGGGCACCCATTCGCTCAGGTAGGTGTCGATGGTTACCAGCTCCACGCCCAACCCAATACCGACCAAAAAGCGACACAGAATCACCATCTCTGCGCTGTGCTGAAACGCCATCAGTAACGAGAAAAATCCGTACCAAGCTAACGCACAGATAAAGGTCAGCCGACGGCCAAACCGATCGGCAAAAGGCGTAAGCAAACTGGCCCCCACAAATAAGCCCAGAAAGGTCGCCGACGCAAATGCGGCCTGATCGGTAATGCCCAGAATACCGGCGCTGCCCGCATGGAAAATGCCGGCGGCCAGTAACCCTGTGCTGATATAGCCGGTTTCAAACAGATCGTAGAGTTCAAAAAAGCCGCCTAACGCCAGTAGCGAGATGAATCGCCACAAACCGCCAGAAGAGGGCAGCGCGTCAATGCGCCCGGCTAAGCTGGTATGGGCAGTCGACGAGGCAGACGTCGGTGCCATCCCTGAAGTCAAGGCTGGTGTCATTTAGAGTAAACCTCATGTAAGGATGATGGCCATTCTCACTACAGGCAATAATCGCTTTGAAACAGGTGCCCGTTCGCGAGCAGGAAGCAGCAGAATAATCAATTCTCTGATTCTTGCCGATAGGAATAGTGGTGAATTTTTAACAGGGCAGAGTCCAGTTATGGCTGGATCGGATGGGCGGTCAGCGTTCAGACGCGGTGCAGAGAGAAATAAGGTCAAGTCAGATGCGATAACAGCCTGTCAGGTGGAGATATCACCTGACAGACTTCCCTGCCCGCCCCGCTTTTTTTCCGGGGTGGGCAGGCGATTAGGCGTCAGCCAGACGGAACGCCGACACGGAATGTGTCAGGTACTGCGCCTGCTCCTCCAGCGACGCGGCCGCGGCGGCCGATTCCTGCACCAGTGCGGCGTTTTGCTGGGTCACGCTGTCCATTTCGGTCACCGCCTTTTCAATCTGGCTGATACCATGATGCTGCTCATTGGAGGCCGTCGAAATGTGATCCATCAGAACGTTGACCCGGCCGACCGAGGCAATAATCGCATTCATCGCTTCACCGGTCTGGCTGACCTGATCGGAGCCGACCCGGATTGTCGCCACCGATTCTGCAATCAGTCCTTCAATTTCTTTTGCCGCCACCGCACTGCGCTGGGCGAGATTGCGTACTTCGCCCGCTACCACGGCAAATCCGCGACCTTGCTCACCGGCTCGCGCGGCTTCAACGGCCGCGTTCAACGCCAGAATATTGGTCTGGAACGCTATGCCGTTAATGACGTTGGTGATGTCTTCGATTTTTTTCGAACTCTCGTTAATTTTTGACATGGAAACGATGACCTGCTGGGACACGTGTTCGCCGCTCTCCGCATTCTTCACGGCTTCGCTGGCCAGACGGCAGGCTTCAAAGACATTGTCCGTATTCTGTTTCACGGTCGCGCCCAGCTGCTCCATACTGGCGGCCGTTTCGGTCAGGGCTGCGGCCTGCTGTTCCGTGCGCGAGGCCAGGTCAACGTTGCCGCTGGCAATTTCCTGCGAGGCGAAAGAGACCGCCTGGGTTGCCTGGCGGACGCGGGTAATAATGCCGGTCAGCGCGGTACGCATGCTTTCCATAGAGGTCATTAACTGCTGAATCTCGCTCTTTGAACCGGTATTGACCGGCACCGGTTTGTCCAGAATTCCTGCGGCAATCTGGCTGCAGTGGGCTTTGGCGTGATCAAGCGGCGATAAAATATAGCGTCTGACAAAGACCAGTATGGCCACGATAATGGCAAGAAACAGCACACCAAATACGACTAACAACAGGATCCCAGAGGAAAAGTTGCTCTGGGCATCCGTATTGAGTTTCTTCGCAAAGGCTTCATGTTGTGCCAGCACCTTGTCCAGGACAATTTCATACTGGCGATCCAGGCGCACGACGTTTGCGATCTGGTTTTTAAAGCGCTGCTGGTCCCCGGCCTCGGCCGCTGCGATTAAAGGCTGAATGCCCTGATCGCGGTAGGCCAGGTAAGCCTGACGATAGCGTTCTGCTTCCGCTTCTTCTCCCGGAATACGTGGCGCGTTCAGATAAGCCTGGAAAGCGGCATCGGCTTTAGCGGCAACGCTTTTTACGCTGTCCAGTGAAGCGGCGCCCTGCGGGCCACCATTCTCCGTCTCTTTCATGTACTCCATCAGACGGACGCGTAAGGTACGACTGTGGTTGATGGGGTCAATCACCGACAGCACCACACGAATTTCTTTATTCACGGCATTAAGTGACGCGTTGCTGCGGGCCAGTAACCAGATGCTGACGGAAATACTGATAAGAAAAAGAATTAACAGAAAAGACAACACCAACAGTGATGATTTTTTTAACGACATAACACAGTCCTGAACAGGGGGGATTATGGACAGATATATCGGCATCCTGGGGCTAAATATTTAGCTGGAACGCACCGAAATAAGCACAGAATTAAGTGCATAAAACATAAGCGAAATAATGAACCAACTGATTCACTATTATCAGGTTGACGTTTCGCTTGCCGCTTCGGTTATTTCATGCGTTAACGCCGGCGGTATGGTTTTCAGGTCCAGTAATAGGTTGAGTCAACGAGGAAGTGCAAAGCAGGAAAGTGCGGTTGTCAGCATTTGTCTGAACAGTTCATTTATTATTTATTTTAAGGTATTGTAATTTAAGGGTTAATTCTAATCCTTGCAGTAGTAAATAAAAGTGACTATTGCCTGTGAGATAATATGGTTATTAACACGTAAAACATTATTAGCGTACCAGGCATTGATTTAATTGAAAAAAAACGGGGGCGACGTCTCAGGCGATTGGGTAAATCCTCTGAAAGGAGATTCTTTGCGCCGTTATGAATCCTCTTCTCTGCGCTGTCGTCTACACTTATTACTTCTTTATAAGGAAGTTTCTACTCACCTGTATCGAGGTAATAATGCAAGTATGTCCTTATTTGTTTCTCTATGGTCGCTGTGAAGAGGCGATGGAATTCTATTTGCAGGCAACAGGTGGACAGCTGCTGCAAAAAATGACGTTTGGTGATATGCCGGAGCAGGGTGAACAGATTGGCGACCAGTCTGCACCCCCGTTGCCACCTGAAAAAATTATGCATGCGCATCTGCGTATCGGGCAGGGCGAACTGATGATGAGTGACGGCAATCCTGACCAGCCACCGGCGTCAGAGCACGCAGGCTATGCCGTCAGTCTGGCGACCACGGATGCAAAACAGGGTAAAGCCTGGTTTGAAAAGCTGTCAGCAGGCGGGAAAGTCACCACACCGTGGCAAAAAACTTTCTGGTCTGATGGCTTCGCCATGTTTATTGATAAATTCAATATTCCGTGGCGCATTAACGTTGTTAAATCAGACGAGTAATTTGTCGGTGATGCCGTTCAACGGCGTTGGATGGCGCATACAACAGTGGCCTTCCCAGGGGGAAGGCCACCGTCAATTACCGTGCCTGTCTTGCAACAAACTGATCAGAAGTTATAGCCAGCCACCAGATAGTAACCCCAGCCCGTTGATTTAATTTCAGACGCGCTGCTGCCAAAACCTAACTCCTGACCGTCTCCCCACTGACCGCCGTTATGGAAGTAACGCGCCACAGCAGAGAAGTGCCAGTGCTCGTAGCCCAGTGACAGGATATGACTGGAGGCGATGGAATTACTGGTACGGATCGGCCCGGTCTTATCACGCAAGTCTGAGCCCCAGTCGAAGTTGGTAAAGCCTACATAGCCCAGGTTACCACCCCAAAGTGTGGTGATTGGCACGAAATACTTCACCTTAAAGCGATAGCCGTCCCAGCTGTCTTCGTTCGCAGCACCGTAGTTTTCCCACTGGTACTTGGCATAGACGTTCAGTGACAGACCGATATCGCTGTGCGTATCGATGTCGGTGCCCAGGCCCATGTACCAGGTGTTCTGGCGGTTTGCGCTGTTACGGCCCATATCGTAGATATAGTTGTTGGCAAAATACCACTCTTTAAACGGACCGAAAGCCAGGCTGGTGCCGGTCAGTTTATCAATAGAGAAACGCGGTTCGATTTCCATGAACAGGGGTGAACCGTGGTCGAAAATACCGTTGGCGTTGTTGTTACCTACGCCAAAGAAGTTTGGCAGGTCAACGTAGCCGTAAAAATCAAACCAGTCTTTTTTGGCGAACGCTTCGTATTCCAGATAGACATCGTTATTGAACTGGGGCCCGAAGCGGGTGTGGTAACTGCCCACCACGTTGACGCTCTGATGCCACCAGTCGGAAAGGTACTGGGGATCGTTTTCTGCAGCCTGCACTGCACCGTTCAGGGAGCCTGCCAGCAGGGCACCTGCAACTAACGTTTTAAATTTCATTATATTTGACCACTGGTTTTCATACGCAAGACAATCGTTTGCGTGCTGTTTGGAAATCAATCCCAAAGGTTGGGCAGTAATGTACTCAGGCCGCCTGTTTTAGTTAGCGTAGCGTGCCTGTAACAGAGAGATAGAAAATAGCTTTTGATCACATTTGTCAAAATGTGTTGCATAACAATTCATCATAATTGTGATGATTATCACAATATAGGGTTGTGGCGAACGGAACCAGGCAACCGTTTACGTTGTCGGGTTCCGAATCGATCGGCAGGAATCAGGGAAAGGTGACGCGCACCTGAAAACCGCAGCGCAGGCCTTGTGCGTCCCGACAGTTGGCAAGGGCAACGTCGATATGGTGTTTCTGGGCGACGCTGCGCACGATAGACAGACCTAAACCGCTGCCCTGCGCTTTAACGTCGGGTGAACGGGCAAAGCGATCGAATGCGCGTTCAAGAAAGGATTCCGGTACACCCGGACCGTTATCAACGATGTCGACAACGGTTTGTCCCGCCACACGATGCAGCAGCACATCGACCATGCTGCCTTCAGGCGTATGTAACATCGCGTTGCCAATCAGATTATCAAACAGGCTGCGAAGTTCGGAACGCCCGGCCTGCAGTCGATAGTGCGTGGTGCCGCTAAAGCCAATGTCGATACCGCGTTTATCCGCCACAACCATGAGCTGTTCAATACTCTCTTTCAGCACATCTTCCAGATCGATATTTTCGAGGTGCGCGACGACTGACTGATCTTCCCAGCGCGACATATTCAGCAGTTGAGTGACCAGATGGCGCGTGCGGGTCACACCTGATTCCAGTTGAGCGAACTGACGGCTGGCCTCACCGGGTTGAATGTGCTGACGCAGATTTTCCAGTTGCAGCGTGACGGCGGTGACCGGCGTCCGCAGTTCATGAGCGGCATCTTCCATAAACTGACGTTGTGAAGACCAGGCGGCACGCAGTTTATCCAGTAAGGAGTTGTAGGCCTCAACCAGGGGCTGAATTTCGTCGGGCAGCCGTTCCGGCGATACGCTGTGGGGATGGTGCGCATCCTGGGCGGCGATTTCTCGCGAGGCAACGCGCAAATCCCGGGTGATCTTGCGCACGACCAGCCAGATGACCAGCAGCGACAGCGGCATCATCAAAATCAGCGGAATAATCGCCGATAGCGCCCGTCGCACCATCATCTCTTTCATGTAGCTCAGGTTCAGCATGACCTGAATGGTTTTAATCTCACTGCCTGGCTGACCGGAACGGGTGTAAATGCGCCATTCACAGTCGCGGCAGTCACCGATCTGCACGTCTTTGTAGCCATTTTCCGGCTGTAAGGGCGCATGCAACTCTGGCCATGAGCTGGATCGTAACCGGCCCTGCGCATCCCACAGTTGAATGACAAAGGCACTTTTGATCTTATGCGCAGGCGCAATCACCGGCATCAACGGGGGGATTTCACGGTTAACGGACCACGCATCGGCCAGCTTGGCGAGCTGTTCGTCCTTAATGACGCCAACCATTTCGCCGTAGCAGTTAAAAAAATACCAGGCGACACCGCCAATCATCAGTAAATGAATCAACAGCAGGGTACTGAGTAATTTATTTCGTAATGAACGCATAAAGATTTTCATATTGCCGGTACTCGCCAGCCCAGCCCACGCACGTTGCGAATCACATCATTATCCAGCTTGCGCCGCATCCCGTGGATAAGAACGTCCACGGCATTGCTGCTGACTTCTTCGCCCCAGCCGTAGATACGGTTTTCCAGCTGTTCACGTGACAGAATGGCACCGGGCCGCTCCAGCAGAGCATAAAGCAGGGCATATTCCCGGGCGGTGAGCTGTTCACGCTGCCCTTTGTACAGGACTTCGCGGGTCAACATATCCAGTTGAACATCGCCGCTGCCCAGCACCGAATCGGCAGAACCATGGTGGCGTCGGGTGATCGCGCGCATACGGGCCATGACTTCCTGCAGATCAAAGGGTTTGAGCAAATAGTCATCTGCCCCGTAATCCAGGCCCTGTACCCGCTGAGCGACCGTGTCGCGTGCGGTCAGAATTAATACCGGTGTGGCATCACCGCGCCCACGTGCGCGTTTGAGCACCTGCAACCCGTCGTCGCGAGGCAGACCGAGGTCGAGCAGCACGCAACTGTAACCGCCTTCGCTCCAGGCATTGTGCGCATACACGCCATCGCGTACCCAGTCGACAGACCAGCCCGCGGCTTCCAGCGCCTGCTGTAAATTGGCACCGATCATTTCATCATCTTCAACCAGCAACACGCGCATGGATGACGTCCCCCAGAAAAATGACCCCAGTGTAGCGCTGGATTATTAGCGCAGAATTATTGCTGTTACCAGCCTCAGCACTCTTACCGCACTGGCCGGGAAGGCGACAAAACCTGGCGTCGGTGCAGGCATGGAGCGCTTTGCTAATTCTGCGCTAATTTTCCGCTAATTAAAGGATAAATTTAGCGCGCTAAAGTGTGTTCCTGCACATCTGCTTTAACCAGGAGAACACCATGAATCAGCGCGAGTTTATTCGTAGTTTGCTGGAATGGATAGAAAGCAATTTAGGACACGATCTGCATCTGGACGAAGTCGCCCGCCGGGCGGGCTATTCCCGTTGGCACTTACAGCGTTTGTTTCGCCAGCACACCGGTTTCTCACTTGCCGAGTACATCCGCCAGCGCCGCCTGACCGAATCGGCCCTGACGCTGCTCAACAGCAATGAAGCGATCCTGCAGGTGGCGATGAACTACGGCTTTGATACGCAACAGGCCTACACGCGCACCTTTAAAAACTATTTTATGATGACGCCCGGCCAGTTACGACGCCAGCGCCGTGTTGAACCGGATCGCTTGTTGTTTCCTCTCGCCATGGCCAGTTAGTCTCTGTATGGACATTGCCATCCTGATCGCTTGTGGCAATGTCCATACATCGCCCGCGCGATGTTCTGCCTCCTTTCCGCCGTGATGTTGTCAGCTTTCCTGACGTTCCTTTATGCTTAACGCCTGATACATGGCGCGCCTGCCATGTTGCACCCGGCGGCAGCATGCCGCGATGTCCGCAGGAAGCCCATGAATAACAGCGATAACCTCATCGCCATGATGGTGTTTGCACGCGTGGTTGAATTAAAAAGCTTCACAGAAGCCGCGCGCGTACTCGGCGTGTCAAAATCCCACATCAGTCGGGAGATCGCCGGACTGGAACAACGGTTGGGGATCCGTTTACTGCAGCGCACCACCCGCAGGATGACCCTGACCGAATTAGGCCAGGCTTACTATCCCTACTGCGTGCGCATGCTGGATGAAATGCAGCGGGCAGAGGCGTTTGTTCAGGAGACGCATCAACATCCCGTTGGACATGTGCGCCTGCAGGCTCCCGTTACCTTCGGCTGTCAGTGCATCGTTCCCATCCTCAATCGCTTTCTGCGCGGTCATCTGCACATCAACGTCGACCTCAGTCTGACGGATAACAACGACGAGACGATGGACGAAGGCGTGGATGTCGCGGTTATCATCCGCGCTCATGCGCCACGTCAGGGCAATTTCCGGGTACTGAACGATATCCACTGGGGGCTGTATGCCGCCCCGGCTTATCTGGCGCAGCATCCTGCTATCTCGCATCCTCGCCTGTTACCGCGCCATGATTTATTGATGTTCCACGGTCCGGCACACACGGCTGCGCTGCCTTTTCGCCGTGATAAACAGCGCCTGGCGGTGGATGTCCGCAGCCGCTTTCGCGCTAACAACAGTATGGCTTTGCTGAATGCCGCGCTGGCAGGCACGGGTATTGCCTATTTGCCTTCGTACATGGTGCAGGAAGCCTTGGCGCAGGGCACGATTGTGCAGGTGCTGTCAGAGTGGCAGATGGATCGCTTGCAGAGTTACCTGCTGGTGCATCAGGAAAGTCTGGCGGTTTCCGCGGTCAATCTGCTCTGTGATGTGCTTATCAGCCAGCTCAGTGGTCGCTGATTGTTGCAATACAGCAACAAACTATGCCAGCAGACAAATATCCCGCCCTCACTGTTGTTGTCTCGTGACCATTGGTAGCCTGAATCCCTGAACATAAGGGGGATATCGCATGGCAACCGCGTCGGAAGCACCTGACTCTGAACACTGGCAACGCAACTTGTGGGTTTGCGTATTCGGCTCCTTTACCACACTGGTAGCGATGACGCTTCTGCTGCCGTTTTTGCCGTTGTATGTGCAGCAGCTTGGCGTCAACGCGCCTGCTGCAATTGCGCGCTGGTCGGGCATCGCCTATGGTGCCACCTTCTTCAGTGCGGCCTTAACTGCACCGCTGTGGGGGAGACTGGCCGATCGCTACGGACGTAAGCTGATGCTCATCCGCGCCAGTCTGGGTATGGCAGTAGCCATGGCGCTGACGGGCATGGCGACGGCGGCCTGGCAACTGGTGGCGCTGCGTTTACTGGCGGGATTACTGGGCGGTTATGCCTCCGGTTCGACCATTTTGATTGCGGCACAAACGCCCAAAGCGCACACCGGATGGGCTCTGGGTGTGCTGGCATCCGGCATGATGGCCGGTAACATTGTTGGTCCGCTGCTGGGTGGCGTCCTGCCGCCGCTGATAGGGATTAGAGCGACCTTCTGGCTGATGGGGGCGATCATCTTTGTGGCCTTTCTGGCGACGACCTTTTTACTGAAAGCGCGGCCGCCGGTGCGAAAAACCGACCAGGAGCTGTCTCAGCCGGTTGACGACCCGTCGCCGCACAAGCTTGTTAACGTCAGGCTGATGTGGCTCTCAGGCATGCTGCTGATTTTTGCCAACATGTCGATTGAGCCGATCATTACCCTGTATATCGGCCAGTTTTTACATGAGCAGCATGCCATAACGCTGATGTCGGGTGTGGTCATGGCGGCAGCCGCGCTGGGCAGCATTCTTTCCGCGCCTTATGCCGGCAGGCTGGCCGACCGTATCGGCCACTGGCGCGTACTGAGTGGCGGATTGCTGAGCTGTGCGCTGTTACTCATTCCGCAGGCGTTTATTACCGACGCCTGGCAACTTCTGCCTCTGCGTTTTTTGATGGGGCTGGCGCTGGGCGGATTGATGCCCTGTATTACCGCCATTATTCGTCACACTGTTCCGGCCACGCAGGTGGGGCGGATGCTGGGCTATTCCACCTCGGCGCAGTATATCGGGCAGGTAACGGGGCCGGTGTTCGGCGGGTTTATTGGCGGCGCATGGGGCATGCGGCCCGTCTTTCTGGCGACCAGCCTCGTGGTGGGCGTGTGCGCCTGGCTAAACTGGCGGCAGGGCAGAAAGGGCGGAAGGTCGGCATAAAAAAGGCGGACCGGAGTCCGCCTTGTTTTTACAGGTTCAGGTTATTTCTGGTCCGGCAGTGCATAGGCAATGACATAATCGCCCAGTTTGGTACCAAATGAACCATGGCCACCGGCAGCAATCACGACGTACTGCTTACCGTTAACTTCATAAGTCATTGGTGTCGCCTGACCGCCTGCTGGCAGACGCGCCTGCCACAGCAGCTCACCGGTATCGGTGCTGTAAGCACGCAGGTAGTTATCGGCCGTTGCGCCAATAAAGAACACTTTACCGGCTGTGGCGACCGGGCCACCCAGCATTGGCATACCCATTTTGAATGGCAGCGGCACTGGCGCACTGTCACGAACGGTACCAATACGTTTCTTCCAGACGACCTTATTGGTTTTCAGGTCAACCGCCGATACATAACCCCATGCAGGCTGTTTACAGGGCAGACCAAACGGTGACAGGAACGGATTCAGTTCCACGCCATACGGCACGCCGTACTGCGGCTGAATACCGGTTTCGGTACCGGAACCGCCTGTTGCGCCGGCTGGTGGCTCTTCCGGGTTACCCGGTCCGCGCGGAATCAGCTTGGACACAAACGGCAGTGCCATTGGGTTGGCAATGGCAATCTGACGATGCGGATCGACCGAAATCCCGCCCCACTCAAACATGCCCAGGTTACCCGGGAACACCAGCGTACCTTGCTCAGAAGGCGGGGTGAACGGACCTTCATAGCGCAGGCGTTTGAAGATCACGCGGCACACCAGTTGGTCGTACATCGTGGCGCCCCACATGTCCTTGTCCGTCAGATTCTGTTTTGGACGGAAGGTCAGTTCAGAGTAAGGCTGAGTCGGAGAGACGTGGTCGCCTTTTGCGGCACCCTGCGGAACCGGGGTTTCGGGGGCCGGTACAACGGTTTTACCGGTACGGCGGTCCAGGACGAAAATGTTCCCGGTTTTCGCTGGCGCATAAATCACCGGCACGGTGTTACCGTCTTTATCGGTAATATCGGCCAGCGTCGGCTGCGACGGCAGATCCATGTCCCACAGATCGTGATGCACGGTCTGATAAGACCACACCAGCTTACCGGTGGTGGCATTCAAGGCCAGGACGCTGCTCGCATAACGCTCCTGCTCTGGGGTGCGGCTACCGCCCCAGATATCAGGCGTTGTCACGCCCATAGGCAGATAAACGATATCCAGTTTCGGATCGTAGACCGCAGGTGCCCAGGAGTTCGGCGAGTTCATGGTGAACGTGTGTTCATCCGCCGGAATCGCGTTGGGATCTTTCGCACCCGGATCAAATACCCACAGCAGTTTGCCTGTATTAACGTCAAAACCACGGATAACGCCGGATGGCTCACGGGTTGAGAAGTTATCGGTCACCGCACCCGCCATCACGATGGTGGTGTCGGTAATCACTGGCGGAGAGGTCGGCTCATACATGCCAGGCGTAGTGACCGGCTGTTTGTGCTGAAGATCCAGCTCACCGTTATTACCAAAGGCCGGGCAACGTTCACCGGTTTCCGCATCCAGTGCAAACAGGCGACCATCGTTCACAGGCAGGTAGATACGACGCGAGCACAGCGCAGGCTGCGTATTCGCGGCATCTTTAGCTGCCGGGAACTCGTGGTAGGACACACCACGGCAGGTAACATGCTGGAAGGTTGGGTCAGTTTTCAAACCGGGATCAAATTTCCATTTCTGCTTACCCGTTGCCGCATCCAGGGCGAACAAAATCTGGTGAGGTGAGCAGAGATACAGCGTGTCGCGGGTTTTAATCGGCGTCACTTCATCGGTGATTTCACCGGGATCGCTCGGCTTTTTCATATCGCCGGTCTGGAACTGCCAGGCAACCTGCAGCTCTTTCACGTTATCGTGATTGATCTGCTTCAGCGGTGAATAGCGTGTACCTTGCTGATCGCGCGCATAAGCTGGCCAGTCAGCATCGGCAACATTGCTCAACGGCTGAGCCTGCGTCGCCGTATCTGCTGTGGCAGGCACGGCGCCGTTAACAACCTGCGGATCGTTAAAGACGGCATAGGCTAATACGACTGCACTGGCCACCAGGGCAACCGCCATGGCACTCAATGGGCCTTTGCCTGGGCGATAAAAGACCCGGTAAACAAAAGGCAACACCAGCCAGACGCCAAAAATGACCAGGACATCGGTGCGAGGTGCCAGCGCCCAGAAGTCAGTACCGACTTCCCAAACGCCCCATGCCAGGGTCGCCAGCAGCAGTAATGCATAGACCAGCAGCGCAGCACTGTTTCGACGCCAGAGCAGAAAAGCGGTAAGCAGCATAGCTGCACCACCAATGATGTAGTACCAGGAACCACCAATCGTGGCTAACCAGATACCACCAATTAACATGAACGCACCCGTTAGCACGGCGAACAGCACCGTTAAAAAACGGACCACGCTAAAGGATGAGGAGTTTTTCCCCATAATGTTGACCTCGTTTCGTTGCCATAAAACACAAGAAAACAATCAGATAGATTGTTTTCAGTCATAAAGTACAAAAGTTAAAGGCATTCTTAATTAGGCTCTTCCGTTAAGCTCGATGATCCAGATGTGTTAAATGTTATAGCAAAATTGGTATGAGTTTTGATTTTTTTGGCTTAAAACTCTTAACAACGCACCTAAGGCAACACTTTAGAAGGGGTTAATGGTTCATCTCGATATGATCCATTACTAATCGAACGCAGGAAAGGTTAAAGCGTAAAAGGAATGAGATCGCCCGATAAACGCTGTAATTGCCAGCCGCTGATGTTCACGGCTGCGAGTTGTTCTGCACTTAACGTTGGATCATAACCGCGGACGAATATCTCGGCGCCTTTTTCCCTTAACGATTCAATTAAGAAAGGAAAACTAAATTTCCGATAGTTGTCATTAAAGAAGGTTTCACTCAGGACAATTGCGGAAAAGGGAAAAGATTCGACTAAATGCCACTCTGCGCCAGGCGGTGCGAAATCAAAAAGCCAGAAAGCATAGGTGTTAATTAATTCCAGTAATCTTTCCCGGTAAAGCAAAAGACTGTGATAATTAATACCAATACGCACCCGTGAATCCTGCAAAGGTAAATAACGCGCAGGCTGATTCATCCATTCCTTTAACTGGCGATCGCACAGCGGAATAATCATTAATGCTGCTTCAGTTGCAAGGTGATTGTGTAATGAAATAATGTTGTCGTCATTAAGTATCATTTTCTCAGGACGTGCAAAGTCCGCATTGGGAAGATGATAGCAAATACCGGCCACCTGGCTCGTGACGTGATGAATAGGCTCAGTAATATAAGGGTTATATAAGCTATTTTTCATTATCTCTTCGAAACGTTTTTTATGTTTGCTGTGCGTTATATTTTTTCATTAACAAAGTGAAGTACGGCAATGAATATACGCTATTCTGTTGGCAAACACATTATCTCACTCTTCTTATTAGGCATTCATTTAACTTTATATGACATCTAATTATAACGTTGAATGGTTTTTCCAGACGTGATTACTGCACGCATGTTAATTTAGCAACACGCGATAACTTTACGAAATCGGGAAAGTCCGCAGTTAAGATTCACAGAATAAACTGTCGTGTTTTTGCCTGACTTACCGCTTCGGTTATGGCTTTATTTTCTCCTGGCTAAAGTTAGCAGCAGAGTTATCGGTTTTTTTATCGTTCGCACGTAATTATGATTGTGATAATCGTGACAGAAAACGCGACCAGATTGCTAAATAGCGTGACGAATTGAGGGGCGTACGAAACGGTATGGCAGGCCGGACAGGGCGGGTACAGGCATTGTCCTCAACGCCCGAAGAAACCGGGCTGTGGCTGACTGGTCCCTGACGCCGCAAGGCGCGTGCAGCGCCGAATGGCCTGACAGGAGCCACTCTGAATGTGGCTCCTGTACTCCTGTAAGCAGGCAGCCACACTGGCGCGCCTCAGCGTGAACCTGATAAAGGCGTCGCAGGTGCGGAGAGTCGTTCACGCACAGGCTGTCAGCAACCTTTCGTGTCGGCGGGCAGGCTGGTAAGAAACGGTACGTTTCCCTTTGCCCTAAAAAAAAAACCGGCCCAGAGGGCCGGTTTGAGTGAGGTACCAGTCAGTGATGCTAGCGATCAACCTGATGCTCTCGGGGAAGAAAAGATCAGGAGGGAACTAAGGCGTTCCCGTTTTTCCCAGGTTGGCGTCAAAATTTTCCCAGCTTTCGGTCAGATCGATGACGCTGCGGGTTTTGCGCGCTTCGTCAATCTTAATGGCCGTCAGGCCCGCTTCCAGTGCATCGATCACAGAAACTTTTAGCGGCGTGCCCTGCTTAATATGTTTCACGATCTCTTCAGCCATCAAGGCATCGGCCCCGTAGTGGCCATCATAGGCATTACCGTTATAGATGGTTTCAACCTCTTTTTCGCCGGTACGTGCGTTGTGCACGCGGAAATAGTTACGGACAAAATCGCCCTCGGCCATGCCGTCAGTCCCGATCACGCAGAAGCGACGGAACTCGTCCGGGACATTCAGGTTGGCGTGAAAGGCGAGCGTCGCGCCACTGGCATATTCAATCAGGGCCGTCTGGTAATCGACGATGTCCGCATCGCTGTCAAAGACCGCGTCGGTACTCGCCCAGCCACTCGGTTTAGTATGGTAAATCTCAGACTGCGCATTCACTGCGCCCTGCGGCGCATGTTGCGGTGTAAAGGATTTACGTCCACCAAAGCTGGCAACCCGCACAGGACGTTCCTGCATTAATCCCTGATAGAGATCGATGTCGTGACAGCATTTTTCCAGAATATAGGGGCCGGCATATTTTTCCAGCCTGCGCCAGTCGCGCTGAAAGAACGCGCCATGGTAAGGCTTGATATGCTCAGTGGCTTCAATTGAGGTAATTTCACCCAGTCGACGATCGTCCCGTGCGGCCAACAGATCGTGGTACAGCGGCGAATAACGCAGCACCAGCCCAACCAGGATTCGGTCTTCACCGTACTGGCGCACCAGTCTTGCCATCGACATCGTCTGTTCTTCATTGATCACGACAGGCTTTTCCGTAAATACGGTATAACCTGCTGCCAGCGCCTGCGTGACATGCTCAAGATGCATAAAGTTTGGCGAGCCCACCAGCAACAAATCAAAGCCGCCGTGCTGCAGCAGCGCGTCAATGGAGTCAAACGCCTTGCCGGGATCGATACCAAAACTGTGCAGATTCGGCAGCCCGGCAGGTGCGGGATCGCAATAGCCTACCAGCGAAAATGCGGGATCGGCTTTGTGAAACTCTTTAACCACGTGAGAAAGACGAAAGCCGAGACCAATAATGCCTACTTTCATGGGAAACCCCTGATCCTGAGTTCTGACAACGGTAATCACGCCGCTGACCGGACGTTATGGTTGAGATGCTGACCACCAACTTATTACGATGGAAAAAGTAATGTCAATAACGGGTTGTGTGATTTGCGTACGTATTTTTTGTTATTTAACTGATTTTAAATAAAAAATAGTTTTTGTTTTTTCCCTATATTTATTTGTTATTGCGATTTAAGTTTTTTTCACCTATCGTTCGCAGATTACAGAATCGAGATGAGTTAAGGCGGGAGGAAGCGCGTGCAATCACACTATCTCCTTGGTATTGATGGCGGCGGCACCCAGTGTCGCGCACGGTTAACCGACAGCGAGGGCACGCTCCTGGCCCAGGCTGTGGGCGGTCCCGCTAACGTCTGGTCCCAGTTCGATGCCGCACTGAACAGCGTTGAACAGTTAATCGCGGCGGTGCTGTCTCAGGCCGGCCTGGCCCCCGAGGCGCTGTCTCACACGTCGCTGGTAGCCGGTTTAGCAGGGGCCAATGTGGCCTCCGTTCAGGCACGTCTGGCACAATGGCAGCCCGACTGCGCGGCCCTGCAGGTCGTCAGTGATGTGGAAATCGCCTGCGCCGGTGCGCATGCGGCGGCACCGGGCGCGGTCTTTATTACCGGCACCGGGAGCCAGGGCGCGGCATGGGATGGCGAACGCTTTACGCTGCTGGGCGGCTGGGGATTTGCGCTTTCCGACCAGGGATCGGGCGCTGAGCTTGGTCGACGGGCACTGCGACTGGCGCTGCTGGCGCATGAAGCCATTGTTGAACGTACCGCATTGACGCACAGCCTGATGGCGCGTTTTGATCACAGCCCGGAATCCATGCTGCTGTGGACGCGCGATGCCATGCCGGCCGACTGGGCGCGCGTGGTGCCCGAGGTTTTCGCCGCGGCACATGCAGACGATCCTCATGCGACCGTCTTACTGCGGCAAACCGCTCACGATATTGGTTTGATGGTGAATCGTCTTTCCGCCATCAGTCAGGGGCAGGTTGCGTTAATGGGCGGGCTGGCAACCCCGATTTTGCCCTGGCTGGCAAGCGATGTGCAGGCTCGCCTGGTCGCTGCGCAATACGATGCGCTGGACGGCGCATTAATGATGGCACGATCAAATCTGAGGACTTTATGATCGCTCCCAACGTCACCGCGCGCATTCTGCGACTGATTGTGGAACATGCGCCCATCAGTCAGTCTGACCTGAAGGTTCGCAGTGGACTCAGTATGTCGACCGTGTCTCAGGCGACCAACCGCCTGCTCGCCCAGGGCATTGTGCAGGAGCTTGGCCTGCGGCGGGTCTCAATGGGGCGGCCTAAAACGCTGCTGGGGCTGAATCCCGATCGCGCCAGCGTCATCGGAATCCAGCTGAATGCCGAACGTAACCTGATCGTCATGACGGATCTCAGCGGCAATTTGCTGGGGGAACAGCAGATGCCTGCGGGCGCGATCACGCCGCGTCAGTTAGGCGACGCACTGGCCAGGTTTTTACGCGGTGTTGAAGAAAAACACGTCGGTGCGATTGGCCTGGCCCTGTCCGGTTTAGTCGATGCCGAAAACGGCTACTGCATCCGGTCTAAAGTTCTCGACTGGGAAAATGTCCCCATTGCGCAGCTACTGGAAACGCGCTTTTCTCTGCCGGTCTTTATCGAAAACGATGCCAACGCGATGGCGATGGCAACGATGGTCTTTGGGCAACTGGGTCATGCACAGTCTGCCGTTATCGCCACGTACGGCAAAGGCATCGGTGCGGGCATCATTCTCAACCGGCGACTGTACCGTGGACGGCACGGCAAAGCGGGCGAAATTGGCAATGGCCTGGTCGGTGATGGCTCGATGCGCCTGCTGGAGGATGTGGCCTCGTCCCGCGCCATTCTGCAACGTGTGGCGCAGGATGAGGAGGGCGGTCCGTTAACGCTGCAGGCGCTTGATCAGCGTCCGACGGCCGATGTGCTGGCGGCGCTGGAAGAGGCCGGTCGTGAGCTGGGAATTTCACTGGCAAACCTGTCGGTCGCCTACGATCCGGATATCGTTTATCTGGCTATGGAGCCGCATATGGCCTCGCGTATTCTTTTAGACCATATCACCCAAAGCTTTCAGGCCTATCGTCTGAAGCTTACGCCTCATATGACACCGCTGCAGTTTCTGACCGAATCCAACCGGATGTGGGCCCTGGGCGCGGCGGGTTTCGCCGTGAACATGCTGCTCGACCTGCTGGCTGCACAGGCAGACGAAGAACCGGTGACCTGACGAGGGGCACGCAGGCCGCTGGTACGATGATGCGGTCTGCACTGGTGAAGCTGGAAAAGTCATCTGACGGCGCCGGGGCGCCATCCGGTTTAGCGCAGACGCTGCCCCTGCTCATCAAACAGCAGGCAGTGATCGGTCGACAGTCCCAGCCTGACCGCCGTCCCCAACTCACGTGGCTGAGCCTCACGTTCTTCTACCACCAACATCTGTTCAATGCCCACATCCAGATAAAGGTAGCTGGTATGGCCCAGCATTTCGGCAAAGGACAGCGTTCCGCTAAATTGCTGTGCAGATGGTGTGGCGGCAGCGGGCTGAATATGTTCAGGGCGAATGCCCAGCGTTACGCGCTGACCTTCATGGCAGGGCGCCTCAATCTTCAGTACCAGCTGCGTGATGGCCAGATCAGGGACGGTTAACTGCACTTCGCCCTGACGCGTCGCCGTAATCTCAGCCCGCAGGAAATTCATCTTCGGTGAGCCAATAAATCCGGCCACAAACAGGTTGTCGGGATCGCTGTACAGGCTCAGCGGCGCGCCCACCTGCTCAATCTTGCCTTTACGCAGCACGACGATGCGATCGGCCAGCGTCATTGCCTCAGACTGATCGTGAGTAACATAGATCATGGTATTGCCCAGTGAGGCATGCAGACGGGCGATTTCAATGCGCATCTGCAGACGCAGTTCGGCATCCAGGTTGGACAGCGGCTCATCAAACAGGAAAATGCGGGGATGACGAATGATGGCCCGGCCAATGGCGACGCGCTGGCGCTGACCACCGGACAGTGCGCGCGGCAGGCGGTCTAACAGTTCTGTCAGGTGTAAGCGCGCGGCGGTCTGTTCAATGGCCTGGGCAATCTCCGCTTTTGATTTCTTCATTACCTCTAACGGATACGCCAGATTGCCGCGCACGGTCATATTGGGATAGAGCGCGTAAGACTGAAAGACCATGGCAATGCCGCGTTCGGTGGCAGGCTGGCGGGTCATGTCTTTGTCGTCGATGAGCAGCTTTCCGTCAGTAATCTCTTCCAGTCCGGCGATCATGCGTAGCAGGGTGGATTTGCCACAGCCGGAAGGCCCGACAAACACAACAAACTCGCCGCTGTTTATGGTGAGATCGACCCCGTGAATCACCCCGATGTTGTCATAGGACTTCTTAACGTTCTGTAAGCGCAGGCTGGTCATAAGCTTCCCCTGATCAAAGTAACTGGCCCATATAGATGGCGTTGCTGCGCAGGATATGGCTGAATCCCAGGCGTTGATAAAACGCGCAAACCTGCTCATTTTGCAGGCTGACGCCAAGATGGACACCGCGCACACCCGCGTTGCGCAGGGCTGCCAGTTCATGTTCGATCATCCTGCGTCCCCAGCCGCCCGCCTGAACGGGCGGCAGAAGATTGATATGCAGATGGGCAGGCCACTGCGTCACCAGCGCCTGTGCGGCAGGCTCAGGCTGACGGATACTGTCAAGAATCTTGCTGTCGTAAGGGGCGACAGGTGTGCGATCGCGGTATTTCTCCTGCAGCCGGGGCCACCAGTCGCGTGCAAGCTGCGCTTCAAAGGCGACGGTATCCGGTGTGGCAACGACATATCCCATCACCTTACCCTCAACCTCCAGCACAAAGGCAAAATCCGGGGCAAAGCGTGCATAGGGCACGGCAAAGCGCTGCCCGGGATACTCAGGGTCGGAATAGCAGTGACTGGCATCTTTTCCAGCATTGGCCGTTTCCAGACAAATACGGTAGAGCGCGGGATAATCCGACGCGGTCGCCGGACGAATGACACCTTGATTCACCATCGTCATTTCTCACAGGTCAGTCATTGAACAATCTCACGTTAATGAAAGCTGACTTAGTTTTCAAGATGGAATAATTACCGTGCTGTCAGTGGGCTTCCCGTTATGCCCGCGCTCTGCCTGACCAGACCAGTCTCCGTGCGCCCTTGTGGCGTGCTACCGCAGGGCCTGCGCGGATTACCCGTTTAAATTAAAAGTTAAAAATGTGAGCGTCATAGGATTTTCATATTTTTTATCAGCAGGTTATTACGTCATTTTGGCGGTGGATTATTGTGCTGCTGCGGAAAAGATCAGCATGAATATTACGCTGCATTTCTTTTTATCACCCCGCGCTTATTCGGATAAGCGGGCTGCCAGGTTGATTTTTTGCGCAGGCTCACAACCTGGCAATTCCGCCGGCCCGGTGTTTGACTTTATTTTTTTATTAAAGTAACTATGGATGAGAAGGTGAGTTATGCGGCTTCAGTCTGCGGGAGTGCAGACCGTGTGAAGAAAGGATGCCCGTCCTCTATTGGAGAAAGTGAGCATGATGTCTGATTCCTCAGTTCGTTCGTTCCGTTTTCGCACGTCGGTTCGTAGCCTCCTGGCGGCGGGCTTGCTGATGGGCAGCGTTGCGCATGCCGACAGCAAAGTCACGCTGAATGAGTGGGATATCTATACGTATCCTCAGCAAACGGCGGCAGTCGATGAAGGCATTAAAGAATTCACTCAACAAAACCCCGGCATCGTCATTAATCGCTCCGTGCACTCTTTCGAAGATACCCGAATTCCACTGAAGCTGGCGTTAACCGCAGGTGAAGGGCCGCAGATCGCACAGGTGAACCAGGGCGGCGGCGATATGGGATCGCTGGTAAAAGACAAACTGCTGCTGCCGCTGGACAGCTATGCGGCCGAGTACGGCTGGACCAAACGCTTCCCGGACTCCATTCTGAAGCGTAACCGCTGGTCTGACAGTGGTCAGTTTGGCAGCGGTAAGCTGTACGGTGTTGCCAGCCTCGGTGAAATGGTCGGCCTGTATTACAACAAAGCGCTACTGGATAAAGCCGGTATTGCGGTGCCGAAAACCCTGAGCGAGCTGGAAGCCGCCATGGCAAAACTGAAGCAGCAGGGCACGCCGCCAATGATGTTAGGTCTGCTGGACGGCAATATGGGTCAGCAACTGCTCAGCACCTTGTGGGAAGCGCAGATTGAAAGTCACGATCGTAAAGCGCTGGATGACCTGATTTATGACGTGGGCGGCACGTTCAAAGATGAAAAGCTGATTAAGGCCGCCACGATGATGAAAGGCTGGGCCGATAAAGGTTACCTGTTCCCTGGCTATCAGGGCATTGGCCACGATGATGCCGCCACGCTGTTCCAGAACGGTCAGGCGGCTTTTCTGGTCAGCGGCACCTGGTATCTGGGCCAGTTTAAAGACAATAAAGATATTCACTTTGCCGCGATGCCGGCGGGTGAGGGTGTGAAGCAGCCGTTGATGGTCGGCGGGACTGACCTGGCCTTCTCGATGACCAGCATGGCAAAAACCAAAGCGCAGCAGGATGCCTCAGCCAAATTTATCAACTATATGGTGTCAGACAGCATGGCAAACCGCTGGCTGAGTGTGGGCTTCCTGCCCGCCAGCACCAGTAAAGACGCAAAAATCCCGGCCGACAATCCGCTCTTAGGCGAGGCCTATCAGGTCTGGCTGACGCTCAATGCCTATGACGGACTGGGTCACTATGTGGACTGGGCCACCCCGACGATGAACGCCGAACTCAATCAAAACGTACAGCTGCTGCTGGCGGGACGACTCACGGCGAATCAGATGGTCACTAACTTCGATAACAACTATCAGCGTTATATAAAAACCCTGAAACACTAAGCCGGGTGCCCGGCAGCATATCTGCCGGGCCTGAATGTCGATCTCACTACGACGAGTACGGTTATGTTGAATCAAAGCAGTTGGCGCAATTTTCTCTATCTTCTTCCAGCCGTGCTGGTTTATGGACTGTTTCTGTTATTGCCGCTGCTGGCGTCACTGGGAATCAGTTTTACCGAATGGGATGGCATATCCATGCCGGTTTTTGCCGGCGTCGCTAACTACCTGCGCATGTTCAGCGATCCGGTGTTCTGGATTGCGCTGGGCAACAACGCCATCCTGATGCTGTTTTATACGCTGCTGCCGATCAGCGTCGGACTCCTGCTATGCAGCTTTTTGTATGAAACCCGCAACAATACCGAGCGCAGCGTGCTGCGGATTCTGTTCTTCCTGCCCTATATCATGCCGATGGCGGTGCTGGGCGTGGTCTGGCGCTGGCTTTATAACCCGGCATTTGGCCCGATCGATCAGTTCCTGCGTGCTGTCGGTTTACCGCAGCTGGCAATGTCGTGGCTGGGGGATTTTACCTGGGCACTGCCTGCCGTGGGCATGGTGGCCACCTGGTACTTCTTTGGCTTCTGTCTGGTGCTGTTTATGGCGGGCCTGCAGCGTATGGACCCGTCCCTGCTGGAAGCGGCCGATCTGGATGGCTCGTCGCGGCGGCGTAAGTTTATGCGCATCACGCTGCCGGGCCTGCGCCCGGAGTTGCGTATCGCGCTGCTCCTGACAGTGATTGCCAGCTTAAAAGCCTTTGATCTGGTTTATGTGATGACCCAGGGCGGGCCGGGCACTTCCACGATGGTCACCAATATCTTTATGTATAAGCAGGGTTTTGATCTGCACTACTTCGGCTATGCCTCATCGGTCGCCGTATTCAGCATGGTGATTGTGCTAGGGATTAACTACCTGATTCATCTGGCCCTGAAGGAGCGTTACTGATGAAAAGCACTCCGGTTATTTCTCGTGCGCTCATCTGGGTCGTGGCGTTGCTGACCATCATGCCGTTTCTGATGGCGTTTATGACCTCATTTAAGACTCAGACAGAGCTGTTTCAGGGCGTGTTTACGCTGCCCGCGTCTCTGAATATCAAAAATTACGTGACCGCCTGGCAACAGGGGCATTTTAACGTTTACTTTATGAACTCCGTGCTGGTCGTGATTCCGGTGGTGCTGTGCAGTATTTTGCTGGGTATTCTGGCCGGATTTGGCTTTGCCATGCTGAAAATTCCCGGTAAAAAGCTGGTGGCGGCGATGCTGGCGCTGGGCATGGTATTACCAAGTGAAGCCTTTATCATTCCGCTGTATCACGAACTGCACTGGATGGGATTAACCAATACCACTCTGGCCCTGATCCTGCCGCAGATTGCGCTCTCGTTGCCCTTTACGACGCTGATGATTGCCAGCGCCTTCCAGCAGGTTCCGAAAGAGCTGGTTGAAGCGGCCGTGATGGATGGTGCGTCGCGCGTCAAAATCCTGTGGGGCATTTTAGTCCCGGCTATCTGGCCGACGATCTCCACGCTGGCCTTGCTGCTATTTATCTGGACGTGGAACGAATTTCTTATCCCGTTAATTCTGGTGAATAAAGACGAACTGCGTACCCTGCCGATTGGCATGATGTTTTTTCAGAATAAAAACACCATCGATATCCCGGTACTGATGGCAGGGGCGATGATCGTCATTATGCCGCTCATTCTGGTGTTCCTGTTCTTCCAGCGCAAATTCATCAGTGGCGTGACCGAAGGCGCGGTGAAATAACCCCACCAGGTCACACTTCACGACGGAGGCCGAAAAATGGATCTTTCTCTTGCTGATTTTCATCCGGCAGCGGACGGTGAAACGCCGGACACGCAGGCACTGCAACGCGCGATCGATCAGATTGCTGAAGCGGGCGGCGGTCGGCTGACGTTGCCACCGGGGCGTTATCGCAGTGGCAGCCTGAATCTGCCTTCCAATTTTGAGCTGCATCTGGCCGCCGGGGCGGTGCTGATTGCCAGCCGGCACCTGGCAGATTATCAGCAATGGAAGACGCTGAGCAGTGCTGAGAAATCGCATAACGTCCTGCTGTATGCGTTGGGGCAGCGCAATCTGACGATCAGTGGCAAAGGCCGTATAGAAGGCGACGCCGAAGCCTGGTTTGCGGCAGAGGCCGACGAACAGGGCTATCGCATGCCCAGGGCAGACAGACCGCGCATGATCGTCTTTGAGGACTGCGAGCAGGTGACGCTCAAGGACTTTACCCTGTTCCAGGCCCCAATGTGGACGGTGCACCTTGTCAGCTGCCGCCATGTACACATTGACCATCTGACCATTGATAACGCCATGACGCTGCCCAACACGGACGCGCTGGATATCGACAGCTGCGAGGCCGTGTTGATTAGCAACAGCTATTTCAGCGCCGCTGACGATGCGATTTGCATTAAAACGACCTTGAAGCCTGGCAGCCTGCGCCGTCCGGCCCGGCGCATCGCGATCAGCAACTGCCTGCTGCGCAGCGACAGCTGCGCGATTAAAATCGGCACGGAAACCTGGGATGACGTCGAAGATATTACCGTGACCGGCTGCAGCCTATTTGATTCCAACCGCGGCATTGGCATTGTCTCGCGGGACGGCGGTGCGATACGGCGCGTCCTGTTCAGTCACATCACCTTTCACTGTCACCATGTTGCCGCCTGCCACTGGGGCAAAGCCGATCCCCTGTTTATTTCTGTGCGCACGCGCGATCCGCAGGTGCCACCAGGGATCGTTGAACAGGTTCAGTTCAGCCATCTCAGCGGTGTGGCAGAAGGGGCGATCAACCTGCATGCGGCGCAGCCGGGTTGGATCCGCGACATCGTCATCAGCCAGCTACAGCTGCGTCAGACAGTCGCGCAGGGCGTACAGGGTCAGTTCGATGTTCGGCCGCCCTGTAATCCGGACTCACCGACCGGGATGGGGCTGGACAACGCGTACCGGGTCGATGTGACCACGGGCGAGGCGTACGGCGTGGAGCGCTATCCGGGCGGGCTGCCGGGCCTGTTCGCGCGCGGCGTTGAACATTTGCACCTGCATCACCTGGCGATTCAGCGGCCTGAGCCACTGCCGCCAGGCTGGCATCCGGACAGCGTAGTGCTGCTGGCGGAGTAACTTACAGCGCCGCTGCGATAGCGTCGCCCAGTTGCTGTGTATTGGCGCTGCCGCCCAGGTCGCGGGTTAAGTGCTCGCCTGCGGCCAGCGTGCGTTCGATGGCATCCAGCACGGCATCTCCTGCCGCCTTGTAGCCCAGATGCTCCAGCATCATCGCACCACACCAAATCTGACCAATCGGGTTCGCGATGTTTTTACCGGCGATATCGGGCGCGGAACCGTGTACCGGTTCAAACAGGCTGGGGAAGTTGCCTTCCGGGTTAATATTGGCGGACGGCGCGATGCCGATGGTGCCGGTACAGGCAGGGCCCAGATCTGACAAAATGTCGCCGAACAGATTGCTGGCCACCACGACATCAAACCAGTCGGGATGCAGAACAAAATTCGCGGTCAGAATATCAATATGATACTTGTCGACCTTAACGTCAGTATAATGCGCCTGCATTGCCTGAACGCGGTTGTCCCAGTAAGGCATGGTGATGGCGATGCCGTTTGATTTGGTGGCAGAGGTCAGGTGTTTTTTAGGCCGACGCTGCGCCAGGTCAAAGGCAAACTTCAGGATGCGGTCAACGCCCACCCGGGTCATCACGGTTTCCTGAATGACCACTTCTCGTTCTGTGCCGGGGAACATCGTGCCGCCGACGCTGGAGTACTCACCTTCCGTGTTTTCGCGCACGACGTAAAAGTCGATATCACCGGGATGCCGGTTGGCTAACGGCGCTTTCACGCCGGGCATCAGGCGGACCGGACGCAGGTTAACATACTGATCGAACTCACGACGGAACTGCAGTAACGACCCCCACAGAGAAACGTGATCCGGCACGATATCGGGCCAGCCGACCGCGCCAAAATAGATCGCATCAAAGGTTTTCAGCTCAGCAAACCAGTTATCAGGCAGCATTTTGCCATGCTGTTGCCAGTATTCCGCGCTGGCATAATCGAACCACGTCCACTGCAGCGGAATATTAAATTTCTCTGCTGCGGCATTCATCACGCGAATACCTTCTGGCATCACTTCCTTACCAATGCCGTCGCCGGGAATCACGGCGATACGATGAATTTTCTCTGTCACAGGGTACCTCTGAGGTTGATGTTGTAGGGGCCCGTCAGTGGGTGAAGGCTGTCGATATGCAGCTTGATTAATGATCGGGCATCGGCGCAGTATAACTCTCCACCTGAGGTAAATAATTAGCCTGGAAGTTAATCCCATGTTGAATCAAAGTAGAGAATCACGCACCTCCAGTGATGACTTAGTGTTCTTTCTGCGCGTCGCTTCTCTGGACAGCTTAACGGCGGCGGCGCGCGAGCTGGGATTATCGCTGGCGGCCGTCAGCAAACGATTAAGCCAGCTGGAGCAGCGGCTGGGCGTACAGTTACTGCGCCGCACCACGCGCAGGCTGGAGCTGACGCCGGAAGGGCGGCGCTATCTGGACGGTGCACGTCCGCTGCTGGAGCAACTGGCGGCACTGGAAGAGGCGGTCAGTGGTGAAACGACGCAGTTACGCGGCACGCTGAACATCAACGCCTCCTTCGGCTTTGGCCGTCGCCATATTGCACCCTGCGTGTCAGCTTTTGCCGCCCGCCATCCTCATCTGGCCCTCTCCCTGCAGCTCAGCAGCCAGCCGCTGAATTTTCTTGATGCGCATGTGGATATTGATATTCGCGTAGGCGAGCCGCCGGATTCGCGGCTGATCGCCCGTAAGCTGGTCCAGAATCCGCGTGTGCTGTGCTGCTCGCCAGGCTATGCGGCGAAGCACGGCCTGCCAGACAGTATCCGTGCGCTGGCGCAACATAACTGCATTTTACTCAGGCAACATGACAGCGACTTCGCTCTGTGGCGCTTAGTCAGCGGCGCTGAGAGCCTGAGCCAGAAGGTGCGCGGTAATCTGGTGACCAACGACGGGGAAGTGGCGATGCGCATGGCGCTGGATGGTCATGGTATTTTGCTGCGCTCATGGTGGGACGCAAAACACAGCATTGCGGCGGGGGAATTGCTGCATGTTCTGCCTGCCTGGCATGCGCCCGATGGCGATATTTTTGCCGTCTGGCAGGCGCAGCGGCAGCCGCCAGCACGCATCTCGGCGTTTGTGACTTTTCTGCAGGAAAATTTGCAGATGGATGCATCGTTAACGAATCTGTGAGGTTTTGAAAAATCGCCCTCAGTTATGCATTACCCGCCATAAAGTATTTACGGAACGCGTCGATACCAATCTTATGTGTCTGCGCCCGTTGCGCCGACCAACTCTGGGCACGCCTCAGGTCTGAGGCGCGGTGCAACCTCTGGTGGATGCGTACCTATGAATACAGATTTAACCCGCGTCGGGGAGGGGGTTTCCCCTCAGCGTATTGCGAAGCAGGCCGACAGGCTGATTGTTATGCTGTGCTGGGCCCTGGTAGTGATTTCCGCTATCGTCGGCAGTCTGTATCAGTCAACGTGGCTGGCCATAACCGTGGGTACCGCGCTGGCGCTGGTCGCCACGCTGGTGGGATGGCTGGCAAACGGAACGCTGTTTTCCCGACTCTGGCTGGCCTTCACGCTGATTGGGTTTGCGGGGCTGCTGATTCAGTTGGGCCGGGGCGAAACCGAGTTTCACTTTTCGGTGTTTGTTTTACTGTCGGTCTTGCTGGTTTACCGCGACAGCCGACCGCTTCTGATGGCAGCCGCGACGGGCGCGGTGCATCACCTGGTATTCAACTATCTGCAGGAGCACGATCGGTTTGGCATCGTGGTCTTTCACCATCCAGGTCTGGAGATGGTGCTGTTTCATTCACTGTTTGTGGTGGCGCAAACCGCGATGCTGGTGCTTATTGCCCGGCAGATGGCTGCGGATTTGCGCGCCTCCAGCGAAGTGGCGCAACTGGCTGCCCGCATTAACCGCGAGCCTGGTTGCCTGACGCTGTTTGCGGACAGTCAGCAGAGCGAAACGCCCTTTGCCCGCACCTTTAGTCAGACGCTGGGGACGATGCGCGGTACGTTAAATCAGGTCAGCCACGGCGTTGCGGAACTGCTGCAGGAATCAGACAGTATGCTGTCTCGTAATGCCGCGCTGTCACAGCGCACTGACGAGCAGGCGCAGGCGCTGGATGTTGCGACCAGTGCAATGTCACAAATCAGCGTGGCGGCAAGTCTTGCGCGGGACAAAGCGCAAACGGCCTGCGATCTGGCCCGGGAAACCCGCCAGGTCGCCAGTAAAGGCCAGGAGAATATTCAGCAGGCCATGCACTCAATGGCCCAGATTAATGTCGAGTCGGGGCGGGTAAAAACCATTCTTGAACTGATTGACGGCATTGCCTTCCAGACCAACATCCTGTCGCTGAACGCCTCGGTGGAAGCCGCACGAGCCGGTCAGGAAGGACGCGGATTCGCAGTCGTTGCCAGTGAGGTGCGTACCCTGGCGTTACGCTGTGAGAATGCGGCACGGGAAATCCGGCAACTGATGGATGCCTCCAGCTCCAGCGCCGGTCAGGGCACCGTTCAGGTTGACCAGGCCGCGCAAACCATGCAGGCCATTCACGTAAGTATCGACAGCCTGTCACAGCTGGTAAGTGAACTCTCTGAGATGAGTGTCCAGCAGAATCAGAGCATTGCGCAGATTCAGCAAAGTATTAGCAGTATCGATCACAGCGTGCAGCATAACGTCAAACATGTGACCGAAACGCTTCAGGTTGCGCAGCAGCAACGGCAGCAGGCAGGCGCGTTGCAGCAGGCGATTTCGCTGTTTCGTTTTAGCTGATTAAAGACAGGGGAACCATCCCGGGATGAGGTTCACAAGGGCAGGGGTTACGTTGGCTGGCTAAGTGGGCAGCCGCCGGCCTGCGGGTCCGTCAGGATGACGTCGTGATCCGCAGGACGACAGCGGCCCCAGGCCGTTAGCTGTCCACGCCTTTCACTAACAGTACACGGTAGTTGGCGCCTTTCAGGCGATGCTGTTTCGCCGCCTGGTATTCCGGACTGTCATACCAGGCATGCGCCGCCTCAGTCGTCGGGAACTCAATAATCACAACGCCCTCGGCTTCAGGCCCTTCCAGCGTTTCCAGTTCGCCATAGAACGCCAGCGGTTTGATGGGATGGTCACCCCGTGCTTTGCCCGCTTTTTCCGCGTAGGCAGCCATTTCATCCTGATTCAGGGTGTTATCACGAATAAATACGACATATGCACTCACTGTCTTTCTCCTCAGGCCTGCTTGTCTTGGGTTTGGGTATCAAAGTCCGATGCATCATGGCGTTCACGCAACTGGTCGGCGGGATCGCCCATCACGCGGTTAACTTTGCGACCACGCATTACAGCCGGACGTTGGGCGATCTCTTTGGCCCAGCGCACCACATTTTTATAGGACTGAAGATCCAGGAATTCGGCCGCGTTGTACTGGTTGTACAGCACCATGCTGCCGTACCACGGCCAGGTGGCGATATCAGCAATGGTGTAGTCATCACCGGCCAGATAGCGGTTATTGGCCAGCTGACGATCCAGAACGTCAAACTGACGTTTGGCTTCCAGTGAGAAGCGGTTAATGGCGTACTCAATTTTCTCTGGCGCGTAGTAATAGAAGTGACCAAAACCGCCGCCCAGATAAGGGGCAGAGCCTTGCAGCCAGAACAGCCAGTTCAGCGTCTCGGTGCGCTTCGCAATGTCTTTTGGCAGAAAATAACCGTATTTCTCTGCCAGATAGAGCAGGATATTACCGGATTCAAACACCCGAATCGGCGGCGTGGCAGAGTGGTCACTCAGGGCCGGGATTTTGGAATTCGGGTTGATATCAACAAAGCCGCTGGTGAACTGGTCGCCTTCGCCAATGTTAATCAGCCAGGCATCGTACTCCGCATCATTTACGTTCAGCGCCAGCAGCTCCTCCAGCAGAATGGTGACTTTCTGGCCGTTTGGCGTACCAAGGGAGTAAAGCTGCAAAGGATGTTTACCGACCGGCAGGGCTTTTTCATGCGTTGGGCCTGCGGTTGGGCGATTTGTTTTGGCGCCGTTACCTTTGGCTTCCGGGTCCCACTTCCAGACTTTAGCGGGCTGATAGTGTTGTTCAGACATGATGAGGTTCGCCTTTTTGTGTTTGGAGTGTCACGAGTGTAGCAGTTGCCAGCACGCCGGTTTAACCCTGGTGGCGGTGACTTTGTATCGCTTTACTACAATGCTTAAGGCAATTGACCGTCAGCCCTGTGTCTGTTTTCTCTGCCTAAATCACATTGATGACGGCTGAGCATTGCTATGCTAAAACGGTTTAGTAAAATTTAGCTATAGCTGAGCAGGAGATAACGATGACAGCGCGAGTCTGGTGTCTGGGTGACGCCGTGGTGGACCTGCTTCCGGACGGACCGGGGCATTTAATTCAGTGTGCAGGCGGCGCGCCCGCCAATGTGGCCGTCGGCATTGCCCGCTTGCAGGGCAAGAGCGGATTTATCGGCCGGGTCGGGGACGATCCCTTTGGCCATTTTATGCAGCAAACGCTGGCCAGTGAGCAGGTTGAGACGGCGTATATGACGCTGGACAGCGCGCATCGCACGTCAACGGTCGTGGTCGCGCTCGACCATGAGGGCGAACGCTCCTTTACCTTCATGGTCCGGCCCAGCGCAGACCTGTTTCTTGAACAAGGCGATCTGCCGCCGTTTCAGCCGGGCGAGTGGCTTCACTGCTGTTCCATTGCGCTGGCCGCCGAACCGTCCCGTTCCACGACCTTTACGGCGATGCAGCGGATTAGCGAAGCCGGGGGATATGTCAGCTTTGATCCCAACATTCGTCACGACCTGTGGCGCGATGACGCGCAGTTACGTGACTGTGTGAACCGCGCGCTGCAACAGGCAGATGTGGTCAAGCTGTCGGAGGAAGAGCTGGCCTTTCTGACCGAAGAGGCGCAGGGCGGTGACAGCCTGCAGATGCTGGCAGAACGCTATGCGATCAGTCTGCTGATGGTTACCCAGGGCAAAGCCGGCGTAAAAGTCTGGCACCAGGGCCAGCATTATCACTATCCCACGTTACCCGTGGTGAGCGTGGACACCACCGGTGCCGGTGACGCTTTTGTCGCGGGGTTATTGTGGGGACTGGCAGAAAAAGGCCTGCCCACCAATGAAACGGAGCTGGCGGCATGCTTAACCAGCGCTCAGCAATGTGGCGCACTGGCGACGACCGCCAAAGGCGCGATGACGGCGCTGCCCTATCGTCATCAGATTGCGGGCTAATGCCCACTGTCGCCGCGCTCAGGCCCGCCCGGCGGGCAGCAGAACCCATACGGGGCAGGTGACCGTTGGCGGAACGCCCAGATGCGCGCGTTCCGTCACCCTGGCGACCACGACGGATTACGCACCCGAACCTGCCCCCTTCTCCTGCCGTGTCATTTCACCGCGTTGCGCTGGCCTTATCAGGTTTCCGGCTGATTTGACTGACCTGTGACGGCTTCGACGTTGCCTGACCGCGCCCGCTTTGTCCTGCTTCGCCAGGCCCCCGACGCTACGTTATGCCCGAATGCGCTTTGCTGTGAGGCAGTTCACTCATTCGCCTTTCCCTGCTTTACAACCGTTGACCTGGCTCGTAATGTCATTTTTATGTGAGCGGATAACAATTTTACGCAGGAGAGTAACATGGCCCTGGAGAGAGATTCACTGGCTGCCGTACTGGCCCGGCGCGACTGGGAAAAACCTGGCATCAGCGAACGTAACCGGCTGGAAGCCCATCCCCCTTTTTGCAGCTGGCGCAGTGCAGAAGCAGCGCGTGAGAAGCATCAGTCAGGGCACGTCCAGTGTCTGAATGGCGAGTGGCAATTTGCTTATTTCACCGCGCCCGAGGCCGTACCGGAGAGCTGGCGGACGCAGGATCTGGCCGAGGCCGCGCCGATAGCCGTGCCGTCGGTATGGCAGATGCAGGGTTATGATGTTCCCATCTATACCAATGTCACCTATCCCATCCCGGTAAATCCCCCCTTCGTTCCCGCTGAAAACCCCACAGGATGTTATTCGCTCACATTTAATGTGGATGCCGGGTGGCTGGTGTCAGGACAAACCCGAGTGGTATTCGATGGTGTGAATTCAGCGTTTAATGTGTGGTGCAACGGCCGCTGGGTTGGCTATGGTCAGGACAGTCGTCTGCCCTCGGAATATGATCTGACGGAGTACCTGGTCAGGGGTGAAAACCGCCTTGCCGTCATGGTGTTACGCTGGAGCGATGGCAGCTACCTGGAAGATCAGGACATGTGGCGCATGAGCGGCATTTTCCGCGATGTCACCCTGCTGCACAAACCGGCCACCCATATCCGCGATCTGCGTATCCGCACACATTTCAATGACGATTTCAGCCGTGCCCGGCTGGATGCCGAGGTGCGCGTCGCCGGCACGCTGGATGACGACTTACAGGTGAGCATACAGCTCTTTGCAGGCACTGAATTGGTGGGGGACGCGACATCGCCACTGGGCAGTGCGATCGTTGACGAGCGCGGCGCCTGGAACGATCGGACAACGCTGTCCCTCCGCGTGAACAATCCTGCGCTCTGGAGCGCGGAAACGCCGCATCTCTATCGGGCGGTGGTGCAGTTGCACCGGGCGGACGGCACGCTGATTGAAGCGGAAGCCTGCGATGTGGGATTCCGTCACGTCAGTATTGAGAACGGCCTGTTGTTACTCAATGGCCAGCCACTGCTTATCCGCGGCACCAACCGTCATGAGCACCATCCTGTCCACGGCCAGGTGATGGATCGCGAAACAATGGTGCAGGACATTCTGCTGATGAAGCAGAATAACTTTAACGCCGTGCGCTGCTCCCATTATCCCAATCATCCTCTGTGGTACAGCTTGTGTGATTATTACGGGCTGTATGTGGTGGATGAAGCCAATATCGAAACCCACGGCATGGTGCCGATGAATCGCCTGAGTGACGATCCGGTCTGGCTGCCCGCGATGAGCCAGCGCGTTACGCGCATGGTGCAGCGTGACCGCAATCACCCCTGCATTATTATCTGGTCTCTGGGCAATGAATCAGGCCATGGTGCCAACCATGATGCGCTCTATCGCTGGCTGAAAAGCGAAGATCCGTCCCGTCCGGTGCAGTATGAGGGCGGCGGCGCCAACACGGCGGCCACTGACATTATTTGCCCGATGTATGCGCGCGTCGATCAGGACCAGCCGTTCCCGGCGGTGCCAAAATGGTCGATTAAGAAATGGCTGTCGATGCCGGGCGAGCAGCGGCCGCTGATTCTGTGTGAATACGCCCATGCGATGGGCAACAGCCTGGGCGGCTATGCGAAGTACTGGCAGGCCTTCCGTCAGTATCCCCGCCTGCAGGGCGGTTTTGTCTGGGACTGGGTCGATCAGTCTTTAATTCGGTACGATGAGAACGGCGAAGCCTGGTCCGCTTATGGCGGTGACTTTGGCGATACGCCCAACGACCGTCAGTTCTGCATGAACGGGCTGGTTTTTGCCGACCGGACGCCGCATCCGTCGCTGTATGAAGCGCGCCACGCACAGCAGTTCTTCCAGTTCAGCCTGCTGCCCGGCAGTGAGCGCACGCTGGAGGTCACCAGCGAATACCTGTTCCGCCATAGTGACAATGAAATTCTGCACTGGTCCGTGGCCCAGGACGGTAATCTGCTGGCGACAGGTGAGGTCACGCTCGACATCGCACCGCAGGGCCGTCAGCGCATCACCCTGCCCGCCATGCCACTGCCAGAATCCGCAGGGCAACTGTGGTTAACGGTGCGCGTAGAGCAGCCGCAACCTACCGCCTGGTCCGAAGCCGGACACATCAGTGCCTGGCAGCAGTGGCCGCTGGAGACGATTCTTGATATCGCGCCTGCGTCTGTGGCCGCCAGCGCCCCCGTGCTTGAGCGCAGCGAAGACCGCTTTAGCGTGATGGTGAATAACCAGCTCTGGGCGTTCAGTCGGGAGCAGGGCGTCCTGACGCAGTACTGGATTGATGAAAAAGCACAGTTACTGTCGCCGCTGACGGACCAGTTCACCCGCGCGCCACTGGATAACGATATCGGTGTCAGCGAGGCCACCCGTATCGATCCCAACGCCTGGGTTGAGCGCTGGAAAGCGGCGGGGCATTACCAGGCGGACGTTATCACCCTGCAGTGCAGCGCTGAAACGCTCACCGATGCCGTACTGATTACCACCGCGCATGCCTGGCAGTTCCAGGGCAAGACCCTGTTTGTCAGCCGCAAAACATACCGTATCGATGGCTTTGGTGAGATGCAGGTGACGGTCAATGTTGAGGTCGCCCGCGATACGCCGTATCCGGCCCGCATCGGGATGTGTTGCCAGTTAGCGGAGGTGGCTGATCGGGTGAACTGGTTAGGTCTGGGTCCCCATGAAAACTACCCGGATCGCCTGACCGCGGCCTGTTTTGATCGCTGGGATTTATCGCTGGACGACATGTACACGCCGTATGTCTTCCCCACCGAGAACGGCCTGCGCTGTGGCACGCGTGAACTGCGGTACGGTGTCCATCAGTGGCGCGGTGATTTTCAGTTCAACATCAGCCGCTACAGCCAGAAACAGCTGATGGACACCCGCCATCGCCACCTTTTGCAGCCTGAAGCAGGTACCTGGCTCAACATTGATGGCTTCCATATGGGCGTCGGCGGCGATGACTCCTGGAGTCCGTCGGTGTCCCCTGAATTCCTGCTTAGTGCCGGACGTTATGGCTACCAGTTTACCTGGGGGCAACAAAAGTAACTTAGCGGGCAGGCTCCGGCCTGCCTGACTCTCGCATAAGGAAGTCCGCTATGTACTATTTAAAAAATACTAACTTTTGGTTGTTTGGCCTTTTCTTCTTCTTTTACTTTTTCATCATGGGTGCCTATTTCCCGTTCTTCCCCATCTGGCTGCATGATATTAACCACATCAGCAAAGGGGACACCGGCATTATCTTCGCCAGCATTTCATTGTTTTCGTTACTGTTCCAGCCGCTGTTTGGGCTGCTGTCCGACAAACTCGGGCTGCGCAAACACCTGTTATGGGTGATCACCGGCATGCTGGTGATGTTCGCCCCTTTCTTTATTTATGTATTTGGCCCGCTCCTGCAGGTGAATATTCTGGCGGGTTCGGTTGTGGGCGGTATTTATCTGGGCTTTATCTACAATGCGGGGGCACCTGCAATTGAAGCTTATATTGAGAAAGTCAGTCGCCGCAGCCATTTTGAATTTGGCCGGGCCCGTATGTTTGGCTGCGTTGGCTGGGCACTGTGCGCCTCTATCGTCGGCATCATGTTCACCATTAATAACCAGTTTGTTTTCTGGTTAGGCTCTGGCTGTGCCGTGATCCTGGCGCTGCTGCTGTTCTTTTCACGCACCAGCAATTCCTCATCTGCCACGGTGGCGCAGGCCGTGGGGGCGAACCAGTCCGCGTTCAGTCTGAAGCTGGCACTGGAGCTGTTTAAGCAACCCAAACTGTGGTTTTTGTCGCTATATGTTGTGGGCGTTTCCTGTACATACGATGTATTTGATCAGCAGTTCGCCAACTTCTTTACCTCGTTCTTTACGTCGGGTGAGCAGGGCACGCGCGTCTTTGGTTACGTCACCACGCTGGGCGAATTACTGAACGCCTGCATCATGTTTTTTGCGCCGCTCATCGTTAACCGTATCGGCGGCAAAAATGCCTTGTTGCTGGCGGGCATGATCATGTCTGTGCGCATTATGGGCTCCTCTTTTGCCACCACGGCGGTGGAGGTGGTGATCCTGAAAACATTACATATGTTTGAGATCCCTTTCCTGATCGTCGGCTGTTTTAAATACATCACCAGCCAGTTTGAGGTGCGCTTCTCCGCCACGATTTATCTGGTGTGCTTCTGCTTCTTTAAGCAGTTAGCGATGATTTTTATGTCGGTACTGGCGGGCAATATGTACGAAAGCATTGGCTTCCAGGGCGCGTATCTGGTGCTGGGCTGTATTGCACTGGCCTTCACGCTGCTTTCCGTCTTCACGCTCAGCGGGCCAGGGCCGCTGACAGCGTTACGTCGGCAGCCTGTCTGACGCACAATTATCCCCTTAACACTGGGCAGGAGACTGCCCATTGCTTTGTCCGCGCTCCCCGCTTTTTGCCGCTTCCTTTCCCACCACATCGTGTCGTTTTGCGAACTGACTCACAATCATAAAAACGGTTTAGCAAATTGCTTTGCCTGGAAATCCGGCGATCAATATTATCCAAAACCTAAACCGGTTTAGCAAAATGACAACACCACGACCTGAACCTTTCTGGAATGGCAAAACGATGAGAAAAAAGAGACTTGCTGCAACCGTTGGATTGTTGCTCTGCGCAGGCCCGGCTCTGGCTGCGGAACCGAGCATGAGCAGTATCGAAGCCCGGCTGGCCGCGCTGGAAAAGCGCCTGCAGGCGGCTGAGCAGCGTGCTGACGCCGCCGAACGTCGCGCAAACGCCGCAGAAAAACAGGCCGCTTCAGCAGAAAAACAGGCCCAGCAGCTTGCCAGCGCACAACAGCAAACCCAGGCCACTGCCACCCAGGTGGAACAGCGCACGGCGAAACTGGAACAGAAGGCGAGTGATGACGGGGGCTTTGAATTTCACGGCTATGCGCGTTCTGGCTTATTAATGAACAGCTCGGCGGCCAAAACGCAGGGCGGCCCGACCGTGACGCCGGCAGGGGAAACCGGTGGGCATGTCGGGCGCTTAGGCAACGAACCGGATACCTATGTCGAACTGAATCTGGAACATAAGCAAACGCTGGAAAACGGGGCGACCACCCGCTTTAAAGCCATGCTGGCCGACGGTCAGCGGACCTATAACGACTGGACGGCCGCCAGTAGCGATCTCAACCTGCGGCAGGCGTTTGTGGAACTCGGTCAACTGCCCACCTTTACGGGCGCGTTCAAAGACACCACTGTCTGGGCGGGGAAACGCTTTGACCGCGACAATTTCGATATTCACTGGATCGACTCCGACGTCGTGTTCCTCGCCGGGACCGGTGCCGGTATTTACGACATGAAGTGGAGCGATCAGGCTCACAGCAACCTGTCGCTCTACGGGCGCACCTTTGGTGATATCGAAAACAACGATAACACCGCACAGAACTACATTCTGACAGCCAACAACTATTACGGCCCGTTCCAGCTGATGCTCAGCGGTATGCGCGCCAAAGACAATGACGATCGGCTGGACGTGAATGGCCTGAAAGTGAAAGGCGATGCTGCGAATACCGGTCTGCATGCCCTGGTGGGGCTGCACAACGACAGCTTTTATGGTCTGCGTGAAGGAACGGCGAAAACCGCGCTCTTGTATGGTCACGGCTTAGGTGCAGAGGTCAAAGCCATTGGGTCCGACGGCGCATTGCTGCCGGATGCGGATACCTGGCGTCTGGCCAGCTACGGGATCACCCCACTGGGCGGCGGCTGGCATATCGCTCCGGCGGTGCTGGCGCAGAGCAGTAAAGATCGTTACGTCAAAGGCGACAGCTATCAGTGGGCGACCGCCAACATGCGCCTGATTCAGGGGCTGACGGAGAATTTCGAAATGCAGTACGAAGCCACCTATCAATATATGGATCTGCGTCCGGAGGGCTTCAATCAGCGTAGCGCAGTGAGTGGTAACTTCTACAAACTGACCGTTGCGCCTACGTTGAAAGCCAGCAACGTAGGGGAATTCCTGAAACGTCCGGAAATTCGCCTTTTCGCCACCTGGATGGACTGGGATCACCGACTGGACAACTATGCGCGCGGCGATGCGTTTGGCAGCAGCGGCTTTGAAGCCGGCGGTGAATGGAACTTCGGCGTACAAATGGAAACCTGGTTCTGACCGGGCGGCCCTGTAGGGCCGTTTCAACCGGGTTGACAACATTACACGACAACACAGAGGTTTTTTATGGATTTTGTACAAATCTCCCGCGCATTACTGCCGCTGCTGGGAGGCAAAGAAAATATTGCCAGCGCAGCCCACTGCGCAACCCGGCTCCGGCTGGTGCTGGTCGAGGATGCCAAAGCGGATACCGCCGCAATTGGTAAAATCGACGGTGTGAAGGGCTGTTTCCGCAACGCGGGCCAGCTGCAGGTCATTTTTGGGACTGGCGTGGTCAACAAAGTCTATGCGGCTTTTGTGGCGGAAGCGGGCATCAGCGAGTCCAGTAAATCGGAAGCGGCCGACATTGCGGCCCGTAAGCTCAATCCCTTCCAGCGTATCGCCCGGTTGCTGTCGAATATTTTTGTCCCGATTATTCCGGCGATCGTTGCCTCCGGCCTGCTGATGGGCCTGCTGGGCATGGTCAAAACCTATGGCTGGGTTAACCCGGAAAACGCCCTGTATATCATGCTGGATATGTGCAGTTCGGCGGCGTTTATCATTCTGCCGATTCTGATTGGCTTTACGGCGGCCCGTGAGTTTGGTGGTAACCCGTTCTTAGGCGCTACGCTGGGCGGTATTCTGACGCATCCTGCGCTGACTAATGCCTGGGGCGTGGCGGCCGGTTTCCATACCATGAACTTCTTTGGTATCGAAGTGGCGATGATTGGCTACCAGGGCACGGTCTTTCCGGTCCTGCTGGCCGTGTGGTTTATGAGTCTGCTGGAAAAACAGCTGCGCCGCATCATCCCGGATGCTCTCGATCTGATCCTGACGCCCTTCCTGACGGTGATCATCTCTGGCTTTGTGGCACTGCTCATCATTGGCCCGGCCGGGCGCGCGTTGGGGGATGGTATCTCCTTTGTGCTCAGCACCCTGATTGCCCATGCAGGCTGGCTGGCCGGATTGCTGTTTGGCGGGCTGTATTCCGTTATCGTGATTACTGGTGTGCATCACAGTTTCCACGCGATTGAAGCTGGCTTGCTGGGTAACCCGTCTATCGGCGTCAATTTCCTGTTGCCGATATGGGCGATGGCTAACGTGGCACAGGGCGGCGCATGTCTGGCCGTGTGGTTCAAAACGCAGGATGCCAAAATCAAGGCGATTACTTTGCCCTCTGCGTTTTCTGCCTTGCTGGGCATTACCGAAGCGGCCATCTTTGGTATTAACCTGCGCTTCATGAAGCCCTTCATCGCCGGCCTGATCGGGGGAGCCATCGGCGGTGCCTGGGTGGTGTCGATGAAAGTGTATATGACGGCGGTGGGCCTGACGGGCTTACCCGGTATGGCGATCGTTCAGGCCAGTTCGCTGCTGAATTATATTATTGGTATGGTTATCGCCTTTAGCGTCGCCTTTGTGATCGCCTTCCTGCTGAAATACAAAACGGACTCTGAATGATGGCTAACAACACTCTGCTGCCCGCCATGCTGAAGGCGGTAATGAAAGGCCAGCCTAAAGCACGCGAGGACAGCCACTATCCGGGCTGGCACCTGGCACCGGTCACCGGGCTGCTTAACGATCCCAATGGGTTTATCCATTTCGACGGGCACTATCACCTGTTCTACCAGTGGAACGCCCTGGGCTGTGAGCATAAGCATAAATGCTGGGGCCACTGGCGCTCTGCGGATTTGCTGCACTGGTCGCATGAACCTGTCGCCTTGCTGCCAGACGAAGAGTATGACCGGAGCGGCTGCTATTCAGGCAGCGCGGTAGACGATAATGGCACCTTAACCCTGTGTTATACCGGCAACGTTAAGTTTGCCGACGGCTCCCGTACCGCCTGGCAGTGCCTGGCGGTGCAGAACCCTGACGGGGGATTCGATAAGCTGGGGCCGGTGCTTCCCCTGCCGGCGGGCTACACCGGCCATGTTCGTGATCCGAAAGTCTGGCGTCATGGCGCACACTGGTACATGGTGCTGGGCGCGCAGGACAAGCAGCTCAAGGGCAAAGTCCTGCTACTGCGCGGAAGCGATCTGCACCACTGGGAAAACCTCGGCGAAATTGCCGGTAGCGGTTTGGGTGGACTGGGCGAAGCCGGTTATATGTGGGAATGCCCGGACATGTTCACCCTGGGAGAATCGACGTTTTTGATCTGCTGTCCTCAGGGCATTGAACGGGAAGAGAAACGCTTTCTGAACAGCCATCCCTGCGCCTGTCTCAGCGGCACGCTGGATTATGAAAACGCCCGCTATACGCACGGGGGGTTCACTGAGCTGGATGCGGGGTTTGAATTCTATGCGCCGCAGACCACGCTGACCGAGGATGGCCGTCGGCTGCTGGTGGGCTGGATGGGCGTCCCGGACGGGGAGGAGATGCATCAGCCTACCGTGAAATTCGGCTGGATTCATCAAATGACCTGTATCCGGGAACTGAGCGCGCGCGACGGTAAACTGTACCAGCAACCGGTGGCGGAACTGCAGGCGTTGCGCGGCGAGACGCAGCGCTATCACGGCAACGCCAGTCAGGCTCCGTTACTCGCTGCACAACGGCTTGAGCTGATGCTGGAATCAGGCGGCGGGATCACGCTGGATTTCGCCGGTTCACTGCTGCTGACCTGGCATGCGGATGCATTGTGCCTGGCGCGCCGCAGTCTGGAAACCGGCGAATGGCTGTACCGCCACTGGAACGGGCGGGCGCACAAACTGCATATTTTGTGTGACCACTCCAGCGTAGAGATTTTTATCAATGACGGAGAAGGCGTGATGAGTAGCCGTTACTTTCCCACGCATCCGGCGGAGTTACGCCTGCGCGGTAGCGCAGAAGTCACGGCCTGCTACTGGTCGTTACGATCCTGCATGGTAGAATAAGCCCTTGTTTCCTTAACCGAAGCACCGTCGTGAAAAAAACAAAGCGCGTTACCATCAGTGATATCGCTGCGCTGGCCGGGGTGTCAAAAGCCACGGCCAGCCTGGTGCTTAACGGGCGCGGTAAAGAACTGCGCGTGGCGCAGGAAACGCGTGAACGCGTCATGGCCCTTGCTCAGCAACATCACTATCAGCCCAGCATCCACGCGCGTCTGCTGCGTGAAAATCGCAGCCATACGTTGGGGCTGGTGGTGCCTGAAATCACCAACTATGGTTTCGCCGTGTTTTCTCACGCGCTGGAAAACCTGTGCCGTGAAGCGGGTCTGCAACTGCTGATCTCCTGCACCGATGAAAATGCCAGTCAGGAAACCCTGGTGGTCAACAATCTGGTCTCGCGTCAGGTGGATGGTTTGATCGTCGCCTCCAGTCAGCAGAGCGACAGCGACTACCTGAAGCTGAGCGAGCAACTGCCGGTCGTGCTGTTTGACCGCCACGTAAATAACAGCAGTTTGCCGCTGGTGATAACGGATTCACTAACGCCAACTGCCGAGCTGGTAGAACGTCTGGCGCGCGCGCATCCTGATGAGGTTTATTTTCTGGGTGGGCAGCCGCGCCTGTCACCGACGAAAGATCGGCTGGCTGGCTTTATGCAGGGCCTGGCGCGGGCGGGCGTCACGCCGCGACCGGAATGGATTATCCAGGGCAACTACCACCCCAGCAGCGGCTATGAGATGTTTGCCGCGCTCTGTGCGCGGTTAGGCAGGCCGCCGAAAGCCGTGTTTACCGCCGCCTGTGGCTTACTGGAAGGGGTTTTGCGCTACATGAGCCAGCACCATTTGCTGGAGAGTGATATCCATATCGCCAGTTTCGACGATCACTATTTATATGACTCGCTGTCACTGCATATCGATACCGTAGAGCAGGATGTGCCGCGCCTGGCGCAGGAGTGCTTTTCGGTCATCACGCAAATGATTCAGGGGCAGGATCTGGCGGAGCGGCAGATCGTTTTGCCCGCCAGGCTGCGCTACCGCTCCTCGCTGGCGGGGTGATCCGGTTCAGCGGCAGGCCACAAGTGTGGTTCAGGTAACCGATCCCGTGCTGCTGCCACTCCGTTTCTGCATCAGGACCAGATTACGGACAGGGCTCACGAAACGGGGACGGCATCAGGCCGTGCTTCGCCATGTGGCCATCTGAACGTTTTTATGATGGCCGGTCGGGATTACTGACCACGCGATAACGTGCGGCTGTCGAGCCACTCAAAAAGTAGCATGCCTGCCAGCATCGCCAGGACAAAGACAATGCCTTTGAGCACGCCGCCGCCGAGCAGGACCAGCGCCGGGCCGGGGCAGATGCCCGCCAGTCCCCAGCCGATGCCAAACAGGGCCGCGCCGCTGATGAGCCGTTTATCCAGTGTGCGGTTGCCAGGCAGATAAAACGTTTCCTCAAAGACGGGCCGTTTGCGTCGGGAAGCCAGCCAGAACGTTACCAGCCCGGCGATAACCGCGCCGCCCATCACCAGCGCCAGAGAGGGATCCCAGGCGCGGGTAATGTCCAGAAAACCCAAAACCTTCGCCGGATTCGCCATGCCGCTGACGAGCAAGCCCGTGCCAAACAACAGTCCACTAAGCAGAGAAAATAAAACGACCATCGTGCCTCCTGATGTTTACCCGTGACCCATCATGCCGACGGTCAGCATGGCGGTTAACATAAAGACCAGTGTCGCCACCAGTGAGCGCGGCGACAGTCGCGATAAACCACAGACGCCGTGACCGCTGGTACAGCCCGAGCCCAGGCGCGCGCCCAGGCCCACCAGTAAGCCGGCCAGCACCAGGCGTCCCCATGAGGCGTCAATGTCGATAGCGGGCAGCGCGCTGAATAACTGAAACACCAGCGGTGACAACACCAGGCCCGCAATGAACGCGAACCGCCACGGCTTGTCAGCCGACTGACGTTTCAGCAGGCCGCCCAGAATGCCGCTGATACCGGCGATGCGGCCACAAAATAGCACTAACAGACCCGCCGCTGCGCCAATCAGCAGGCCACCTGCCAGACTCTGAATCGGCGTAAAATGGTCCAGATCGATATGCATTACCGTTGACTCCTTGTGATCTGCCAATGCGTGCTTTAAACACGCCCTGTTCCAGCTAGCGTTCACCGTCGCTCTCAGGTGAACGACCGCGATTGCGCTTTACCTGCAACGCCATGCGCCTCAGCGCAAATAACGTGGTCGCGCTGCGGTGGCCGGGCAATATCTTCTGCTGACGACTGTCACAGGCTATTTTCACACAGCTGACGAACTGTGCTTACCGGCTTTTAAAGCAGGATGACGGCATCTGCCGTCTTTATCAATCGGCTTCGTGTGAGGCACATAAAAGTTCTGTGCACAGATCTGTTTTGCGCCAGGTGTACGGGGAGAGGGTACGGACAGAGGTGAATGTCCGGACAGGATAAAAGAGGCCTGATAAGGGAAAGGAACCGGTCAGGGATAACCGCCAGTAAAGATCAACCGGGCCGTTTTGCATTGGTGGAATCGTATTGCTGTGTGCGTCTTGGTGAACAAAAAGGGGCTTAGCCCCTTTCCTGCCTGGTGATTATTTTAAGTTTTCAGGGAAATTCGCCGGCAGCTCGCTTGCCGCGCAGGCAATCACGTCTTCGTTATTTTTTCCGGCATCCCGTACAAAGGTAATCGTGGCAAACTCATCGATCACTTCGATTGGGTAGGTTGGGCCCGCATCGCGGTATTTCGCCATTTCGTCCAGATGGTCGTTCTGGAAACAGACGGTACGTTCAGGATTATTGATGACCCAGCGTGGGAAGAAAATGGTGCCGTGGAACAGCTTGTCGCTCATGTTGGCAATCAGGCTGACGCTGGTGCCGGTAGGTTCGGTCCAGGACACTTTATAGCTATTTTCCGCGACTCTGACGATATAAACGTGTTGGTCTTTGACCCAACGATTGCCCACCATCCCGCTGTGGATACGATAATCAATGGTGTCTTCGTTTTTAATGTACAGCTCATAATTCCAGCCGTTGTCGTAGGTATAAACCAGATGTTTACCTGTGAAACCGTCAAGATTGTGTTTGTCGAAGCTGCTCATCTTTCGTTCTCCTCTGTTGGTGAATCCAGCTTAGTCATTCACTTTATGAATTAAAAACGCTAATTTATGATGAAAACCATTCAAAAAATGGATTGATGATGCATAAAACCACGCTGGAACAATGGAGCCTGCTGGATAAGGTTATGAAAGAAGGCAGCTTTGCAAAAGCCGCCGACCTGACCAACCGCAGCCAGTCCTCAGTCAGTTACAATCTTGCCATGCTGCAACAGCGTATTGGCATCACCTTACTGCACATTGAGGGGCGCAAAGCGGTACTTACGCCCGCCGGTGAATTGCTGCTGGCGCAGGTGCGACCGCTTCTTAAGGCGTTTCATTCGCTGGAGGCGTATGCGGGCGCCATACGCAGCGGCGTCAGAACCAAACTGGATCTGGTGGTGGACAGCATCTTTCCGCGCCGCCGCCTGTTCGCTGTCCTGAAAACCTTTCAGCAACGCCACCCACACACGCAAATTAATCTCACCGAAGTGCTCGAAACCGATACCGATTATGCTGAGGCCGATGTGATGGTGGTAACCCAGCGTCAGGATATGGCCGGGCGGGGCGAATGGTTGATGAACGTGGATTTTGTCGCTGTGGCGCACCGCGATCACCCCTTGCATCAATGCGGCGTAGACCTGGATGAGGAACAACTGGCGCGGTATCCGCTGATCCGCATTGCGGATCGCGAACATTTTACAGTGCAGAATGAAAGCAGCAGTGGCGATTACTGGTCTTTCTCAACCATTGACGCGGCGGTAGAAGCGGTAATGCATCAGGTGGGCTATGGCTGGATTCCGCAGGCGCGCATCCGTCACGAACTGGCACAGGGCATCCTGAAGATATTGCCGCTTCGGCATGGGGTGCGCCGCGCCACCACGCTGCATCTGCTGATTAAAAAAGACATTATCATGCTGGATCCGCCCATAGCGACCTTACTTGACCTGCTGAAAACGGCACCGCAAACGGACGTACCGTAACGGGCGCCACGGGCCGGGCAGACGATCCGCCACGGCACAGCTTTCGTGAGCCAGTTACGCGGCGGACTGGATTTACGGTGTGACGTGCAGGGCGTGAAGCAGGGCATCCAGCGAGTCAGGAGCCTGCTGATGGCGGTTTTCAACCGGATGACCGCTCCACGACAGGGCATCGTCCAGGCAATAGTCGCCGGCGCAATGCAGATCAAGATCGTCATCCAGCAGGCCAATCGGCAGCCAGATCAGCGGCCGGTCACGTAAGTCGTTCGGCACGGTGGATCCACAGTTCCTGCAGAAGTCATTGCGGTATCCCTGCGGGCGACGCCAGCTGGCGATAAAGGTTTCACCGGCCAACCAGCGAAAGTGGTCTGCATTAACGATCGTCGCCAGATTATGGCCCGTGCCGGTCTGGCGACGACACAGCGAACAGTGGCAGCGGTAAAAATGACTGGGCTTTTGTGTCAGCCTGAATACCACCGTTCCGCATAAACAACGTCCTGAAATCATGCTGGCTTCCCTGAATAAAATGCGGTTAAGAAGACGCTTAGTGTGCCCGCTTTTTGGCCCAGTACGCCATAAAGTTAATCGCTTCGCGATCAACGCCGCGCTCGCCAATCAGATGGCGACGCAGCAGTTTCACGACGGTCGATTCGGCGGCCACCCAGCCGTAAAATTCATTGTTGCGCGCCTGCGCACGATCCCACAGTAACTCACCGTCTTCCTCTTCCTGCACGGCCTGCTGCTGGCCGCCATCGGGTACGCTGACCTGGGACTGAATTGCCGCGATCAGGCATTCACCATGTGAAGCAAACGCAGGTTTGCGGGGCAACCACACAATGTCGGCAAACGCGTAGGCCTGTAAATCGACGCAATCCTCAGCATCCGGCACCTCAAAAAAAGCCTGAACCCGGGGCGGATAGGGCTGGCGGGCCAGCGATTCCAGAATGCCTTTCGCGGCAGGCAAGGCGGTTTCATCGGCAATCAGCAGCGCATTGCGCAGACCGTCTGGCGGCGTCCATTCGTAGCCACCGCTGTCGGCCTCAAACGCCGCATTCGGCGCAACGATCACTAGGCTGTCGCCCGGTTTCGCGTTGATGGCCCAGGCCGAGGCCGGGCCTTCTGTACCGTGGCTGACAAACTCAATGGTCAGCTCCTCACGTTGGACATCCAGGTGGCGCAGCGTATAGGTGCGCAGCAGCGGCCGCTGCGCTTTGGGCAGCGACAGAATCGTCTGGTACCACTCATCGTTATTGGGCAGGTCGGGCAGGCTGCCATCTTCGGCAGGCAGCAAAATCTTAATCCTCTGGTCGGGCGCATCCGATTTCATCTGTGCCACGTCGGGCCCGTTAAATACCAGGCTCAGCATCGAAGGTGAAAGGTGATGTTTGCGGGCCAGTTTGACCTCAAAAAGGCGGTAAGCAGGGACGTCAGCCATCGTCGTTCCTTGTGGTTAATGAGCCGATAAGGCTGATCGTGAACGCCAGATCAGCCCCGACAGGGCAATAAAGAGCATGGCGGCAGTGAGTGCGGCGGCAATCAGCGCGGCTTCGCCGTGCGAGTGCGTGATCACTGGCACCAGAAGGGCACACAAGCCATAGCCCAGCGTATGGCTGGTAGCGATCCAGCCTGCTCCGGCGCCGTCTGCCAGCGTGTCGTTGAGCAGCAACTGATAGGCGGGTGTGCCGAGCGCCGCACCGAACGACATCACGGCACAGCCGACATAAAACAGCCAGAGCGGCGTGGTCAGCATCATGCCCAGGCCCAGCGCCATCAGGATCCCGGCGCTGATTAACAGTGAAAGCGGCGTCAGTAACTGCGGACGCAACACCAGAAACTGCGCACCCAGTGACGCGATGGCGGCAACGCTCAGCAGCCAGGCAACCTGATGGCTTATCGCCGCCGTCTGCCCGGCAAATTGTCGGGCCAGCGCCGGAGACAGCCCCAGTTGCATCAGGCTGACGGTGGCCGCCAGCAGCAGGGCGCATAGCAGGTAGGGCAGGCAATGAGGGCGCAGGCGGGCGTTTTTACGCGTCACCGCTGGCTGCGGGGCCGAACGTTGTAACGGCAGCAACAGGGCCAGCGCCAGTAGCGGCGCCACCACCAACAGCGCCAGCGGGGCCAGCGGATGAATCACCAGCATTCCGGCCGCGCAGAGGGGGCCAAAAAGTCGGCCACAGCTCAGGCCGGAGCTGATGGTCGCCAGCGCCGTCATGCGCTTCTCTTCGCCCGCCCGGTGCAGCGCCCATACCTGACAGGCGGGCACCATGGCCGATACCATCAAACCATAAAAAACCCGGGCAATAATTAATATGCCTAATCCAATCGGTGCGCTGACGGCCTGCACAGACAGCAGCGCACAGCCCAGACCGAGCAGCAAAAAGCTGGTGCCGTAACCGGCCAGCGACCACAGGACCACCGGTTTACTTCCCTGACGGGCAATCTGCTTTCCCCACCACGGCGACGCGGGCAAAAACAGCATGGAGCCGAGCGTTAACAGTCCTGCCCACACCGACAGGCTCAGGCTGGTCTGAGCAACCAGCACCGGAATCGCGACCAGCAGGCCATTTTGTCCCACACCCAGCAACCCGGCGCTGATGGCTAAAGGCCAGTTTGCTAACGCTTTTTTTTGCGTCATGGCCAGTTCAGGAGATGTCACGATGTTGCTAACCCGTATCTTTGTTGTATGTATTTGTAAAATTTATTCTGCCAATTCTAACAATTGTCGTTGATAATGAGAACTGTTATCGGCAGAATTCGCATTATCATAACGACTGGAAATTGTTTGATAATGATACAATCAACGCATGACGGGGCCTGGGACGTGGCGGCACAATGCTTCCTGAACGCCCTGATCCGTGAAACCAGGGACTGGCAGTTGAGCCAGGGTGACCCCGCCGAACTGACGATCCCGTTGGATGAACAGCAGACCTTACACTTTAAGGTGGCTTACTTTTCTCCGACGCAGCACCACCGTTTTGTCTTTCCGGCCCGGCTGGTGACGCAGCGTGGCAGCCAACCGGTGGCGTTTGAAACCGTCGCCAGGCTGATTGTCGATAAGTTACAACACCAGCACGCGCTGCCCGTCGCAGGCTGCGAGGCGTTTTACCAGCGCGTAATGCAAAGTCATGCCCACACCCGCGAAGCGGCGGCGTCCCGTCATGACTGGTGCGGCCTGCGCGAAAACGCACTCAATTTTGCCGAGGCCGAACAGGCGCTGCTGGTCGGGCACGCTTTCCATCCTGCCCCCAAATCGCACGAACCTTTCACGCCGCAGCAGGCCAGACGCTACCTGCCCGATTTTGCCCCGCATTTTCCGCTGCGCTGGTTCGCGGTGGATAAAGATTACCTGGCGGGCGACAGCCTGAAACTGAACTTACAGCAGCGCCTGACGCGTTTTGCGGCTGAGAATGCACCGCAACTGCTGCATGCGTTGACGGACCAGCGGTGGTTATTCCCGCTGCATCCCTGGCAGGCCGACTATTTGCTGCAGCAGAGCTGGTGTCAGCAACTGATGGAGCAAGGACGGCTACAGGATCTGGGTGAGGCGGGAACATCCTGGCTGCCCACCACGTCATCACGCTCGCTCTATTGCGCGACCAGTCGTGACATGATCAAGTTCTCGCTGAGCGTGCGACTCACTAACTCCGTCCGCACTTTATCGGTGAAAGAAGTCAAACGCGGCATGCGGCTGGCGCGGCTGGCGCAGACCGCGCGCTGGCAGGCGATGCAGGCGCGTTTCCCGACGTTTCGTGTGATGCAGGAAGACGGCTGGGCCGGGCTGCGTGATATGCAGGGCACGATCAGGGAAGAGAGCCTGTTCGCACTGCGTGAAAACCTGATTGTCGACCAGCCGCAGAGTCAGACCAACGTGCTGGTCTCCCTGACGCAGTCCGCGCCGGACGGCGGCGACGCACTGCTGACGGCGGCGGTTAAGCGCCTGAGCCAGCGCCTGCGTATCAGCGAACAACAGGCCGCCCATGCCTGGGTGGATGCATACTGCCAGCAGGTGCTGAAACCGCTGTTTACGGCCGAAGCCGATTACGGACTGGTGCTGTTAGCGCATCAGCAAAATATCCTGGTGGAAATGGCACAAGACCTGCCGGTTGGCCTGATCTATCGCGATTGCCAGGGCAGCGCCTTTATGCCGCACGCCGCAGGCTGGCTGGATGAGATTAGCGAAGCGCAGGCAGAAAACGTCTTTAGCCGCGAACAGCTGCTGCGCTATTTCCCCTATTACCTGTTAGTGAATTCCACGTTCGCGGTCACGGCGGCACTGGGCGCGGCGGGCATGGACAGCGAAACGCACCTGATGGCGCGCGTACGTGATGCGCTGTCTGCGCTGCGTTGCGAGGTCACGCACACGGACTGTCTCGATTACGTGCTGGAAAGTCCGCACTGGAATGTGAAAGGCAACTTCTTCTGTTACCTGCACGATCACAACGAAAACACCATCGTCGATCCGTCGGTAATCTACTTCAACTTCACCAATCCTCTTCTGTCCCAGGAGCGCTAAATGTCTCAGGCAACGATTGTTCACAGCGGCCACGGTTTGCGCTGCGAGAAGTCTGGTAAGGCCCTGAATCTGGGCTGGGGACAGGACAACAGTGCGGTCCTGCATTATACCGGCCCGCTTGCCGAAGGCTGGTTGCGTGATGCGCTGGATCAGATGTTTATCGCGGCTCCGTCGCTTTCCGCCATTGTGTTGCCCTATGCCGAATGGCGGGAAGAGCCGCAGGCGCTGGCCCTGTTTGCCGCGCTGAAAAGCGATATCGTGCACCGCGAGGCGTTCTGGCAACTGCCGCTGTGGCTGTCCACGCCGCGTCAGCAGGCGTCCGGCGAGATGGTCTTTGATGCCGAACGTGAGATTTACTTCCCCCAGCGTCCGCCGCGCCCTCAAGGCGAAGTCTATCGCCGTTACGATCCGCGTGTGCGCCGGACGCTGAGTTTCCGCGTGGCCGATCCTGCGCGGGATGCCGAGATGTTCACCCGCTGGATGAACGATCCGCGCGTGGATTATTTTTGGGAGCAGAGCGGATCGCTGGCGGTGCAGACCGCCTACCTGCAACGCCAGCTCACCAGCAGCTATGCCTTTCCGCTGATTGGCTGCTTTGATGATGCGCCTTTCAGCTACTTTGAAATCTACTGGGCCGCCGAAGACCGTATCGGACGCCACTACAGCTGGCAGCCGTATGACCGCGGCCTGCACCTGCTGGTGGGCGAATCGCAGTGGCGCGGACCGCACTATGTACAGAGCTGGCTGCGCGGTATCAGCCACTACCTGTTCCTGGATAACCCGCACACCCAGCGCCTGGTGCTGGAGCCACGCGCTGATAATCAGCGCCTGTTCCGTCATCTGGCACCTGCGGGCTATGCCACCGTTAAAGAGTTCGACTTCCCTCACAAGCGCTCTCGCCTGGTGATGACCCGGCGTGCCCGCTTCTTCAGCGAGGTGGGCCTGTGATGAATCCGCACGCATGGGAAACCGTGAACCGTCAGCTGGTGGCGAAAATGCTGGCCGAGCTGGAGTACGAGCAGGTCTTTCAGGCCCAGGCGCAGGGCGATAACCGTTACTGCATCAGCCTGCCGGGCGCTGAGTGGCACTTTACCGCCGAACGCGGCATCTGGGGCTGGCTATGGATCGATGCGCAAAGCCTGCGCTGTGCGGATACGCCGGTACTGGCCCAGACCCTGCTCTGCCAGTTACAGCCGGTGCTGTCGATGAGCGATGCCACGGTAGCGGAGCATATGCAGGATCTCTACGCCACCTTGCGCGGCGATCTTCAGCTTATGCAGGCGCGTCAGGGAATGAGCGCGGACGCGCTTATCGATCTGGATGCCGACCGCCTGCAGTGCCTGCTCAGCGGCCATCCCAAATTTGTCTTCAACAAAGGCCGACGCGGCTGGGGACTGGCGGCACTGGCGCGCTACGCCCCGGAATACCTGAACACGTTCCGCCTGCACTGGCTGGCGGTTCAGCGTGAGCATCTGGTCTGGCGCTGCGACAGCGCGCTGGACATCCAGCAACTGCTGCATGCCGCGATGGATGACGGCGAATACGCCCGGTTCACCGAGGCCTGGCAGGCACAGGGACTGGACGACAGCTGGCTGCCGTTACCGGTTCATCCCTGGCAATGGCAGCAAAAAATCGCACTCGATTTTGTCGCGGATCTGGCCACTGGCAAAATGGTCTCGCTGGGCGAGTTTGGCGATCGGTGGCTGGCACAGCAGTCACTGCGCACGCTGACCAACGCCAGCCGTCAGGGCGGACTGGATATCAAACTGCCGCTGACGATCTACAACACCTCCTGCTATCGCGGCATTCCTGGCAAATACATCGCGGCGGGCCCGCTGGCCTCGCGCTGGTTACAACATGTCTTTGCCACTGATGCAACGTTGCAGCAAAGCGGGGCGGTGATTTTGGGCGAACCGGCCGCAGGCTATGTCGCTCATCAAGGTTACGCCGCGCTGGCCGAAGCCCCCTATCGCTACCAGGAAATGCTGGGCGTGATCTGGCGCGAAAATCCTGCGCGCTGGCTGCATCAGGACGAAACGCCGATTCTGATGGCGACGTTGATGGAGTGCGATGAGCAGGGACAGCCGCTTATCGGTGCCTACATTGCCCGCTCGGGCCTGAGCGCCGAGGCCTGGCTCAGTCAGATGTTTCGCGTGGTTGTCGTGCCGCTGTATCACCTGCTGTGCCGTTACGGCGTGGCGCTGATCGCGCACGGACAAAATATTACTCTGGCGATGAAAGACAGTATTCCGCAGCGCGTCCTGCTGAAGGATTTTCAGGGCGACATGCGGCTGGTGAAGGACGATTTTCCCGAGATGGCCTCTCTGCCTCAGGCGGTCCGTGATGTCACGGCCCGCCTGAGCGCGGACTATTTGATTCATGACCTGCAAACCGGACATTTTGTTACGGTTCTGCGTTTTATTTCGCCGTTGATGGCGCGCCTTGGCGTACCCGAGCGGCGCTTTTACCAACTGCTTGCCGCAGTGTTGAGCGATTACATGCAGGCGCACCCGCAGCTGTCGGCGCGCTTTGCGCTTTTCTCCCTCTTCAAGCCACAAATCATTCGCGTCGTGCTGAACCCGGTAAAGCTCACCTGGCCCGATCAGGATGGCGGGAGCCGTATGTTGCCCACTTACCTGGAAAATCTGCAAAACCCGTTGTGGCTGGTCACCAAGGACTGAATCATGACAAACACTGTTGATTTTATTGGCATCGGTATTGGCCCGTTCAACCTGAGTATCGCGGCGCTGGCACACGAAGCCGAGGGTTTTACCAGTGCGTTTTTAGACAGTCGGCCGGATTTTGCCTGGCATCCCGGCATGCTGGTGCCGGACTGCCATATGCAGACCTCGTTCTTAAAAGATCTGGTCTCGGCAGTTGCGCCCACCAGCCCGTTCAGCTTTGTGAACTACCTTGTGAAGCGTAAGAAATTCTACCGCTTTATGACGGCAGAGCTGAGAACCGTATCGCGGGATGAGTTTTCTGACTATCTGCGCTGGGCCGCCGAGGGCATGGATAACCTGCACTTTAATCACACGGTGGAGCGCATCGAGTTTGACGACACGAAACAGCGTTTCGTGATTCACAGCCATGACGGTGAGCGCTACGCACGCAATATTTGTCTTGGTATTGGTAAACAGCCCTATCTGCCGCCGTGCGTCAACCGCATCAGTGCGACCTGTTTCCACGCCAGTGAGATGAGCCTGCGCAAGCCGGATCTGCGCGGCAAACGCGTTGCCGTAATCGGCGGAGGGCAGAGCGGTGCCGATCTGTTCCTGAACGCCTTCCGGGGAGAGTGGGGTGAGCCGGCAAATGTCAGTTGGGTGTCGCGTCGCAATAACTTTAACGCGCTGGATGAAGCGGCCTTTGCCAATGAATATTTCACCCCTGAGTACGTGTCCAGCTTTGTCGGCCTGAGTGAGAAGGCGCGCCAGACCATGCTGGATGAGCAAAAGATGACTTCGGATGGCATTACGGCAGCGTCGCTGCTGACGATTTATCGCGAGCTGTATCATCGCTTTGAGGTGCTGGGACAGCCGCGCAATGCGCATCTGCTTCCCAGCCGCTCGGTGGTGGAACTGACCCGCCATCAGCAATGCTGGCAGCTGCAGTTACAGCATCAGCTCGATCAGGGTTATGACCTGATTGAGTGCGATGTGGTGATTTTTGCCACCGGTTATCGCCCGGCGTTGCCCGAGCTACTGTCACCGCTGATGAGCCGCCTGACCATGAAAGACGAGTGCACGTTCAGCGTGCGCGAAGATTTCACGCTGGAGTGGAACGGCCCCAGGGACACTAACATCTTTGCGGTCAACGCCAGTATGCAAACGCACGGCATCGCTGAACCGCAACTCAGCCTGATGGCCTGGCGTTCCGCCCGTATTCTGAATCGCGCGCTGGGGCGTGATTTATTCGATCTCAGCACGCCGCCTGCCCTGATTCAGTGGCGCAGCGCGAGCCGGGAAAAACCGCAGCAGGGTGCTGCATCCACTCAAAACTATACCGAGTCCTTGGGGTAAACCTTAACCTCGCATGCAGGAACGACGATGAAGACTAAAAACAAAAATATCTGGCTGCTTAATCCGCTGTTATTAGCCATGATGGCACCGGCGGTGGCACAGCAAACCAGTGAGAATGAAATGGTTGTCTCCGCCAGCCGTACGCACCGCACCGTGGCGGAAATGGCACAGACCACCTGGGTGATTGAAGGGGCCGAACTGGAGCAACAGGTCCAGGGCGGAAAAGAGTTTAAAGATGCGCTGGCACAACTGGTACCGGGCCTGGACGTCAGTAGCCAGGGCCGCACCAACTACGGTATGAACATGCGTGGTCGCGCTATTGTGGTGCTGGTAGATGGCGTACGCCTTAACTCCTCGCGTACCGACAGCCGTCAGCTGGATTCCATCGATCCGTTTAATATCGATCATATTGAAGTGATCTCCGGTTCCACCTCGCTATACGGCGGCGGCAGTACCGGTGGCCTGATCAATATCGTGACCAAAAAAGGCCAGCCAGGGACCCAGTTTGAGTTTGAAACCGGCACCAAAACCGGATTCAACAGTAGCAAAGACCATGATGAACGCGTGGCGGCTGCCCTCTCCGGCGGCACCGATCGTGCCTCCGGACGCCTGTCCGTTGCCTACCAAAAGTTTGGCGGCTGGTATGATGGCAAGGGCGACTCACTGCTGATGGACAATACCCAGACGGGCCTGCAGTATTCCGATCGTCTGGATATTATGGGCACCGGCACGCTGGAGATTGATGACCACCAGCAACTGCAGCTGGTCACGCAGTACTACAAAAGTCAGGGCGATGACGATTATGGCCTCTATCTTGGGCGTAACTTCTCCGCAGTAACGGGCGGAGGCACCGCGTACACCCGCAAAGGGCTGAACTCCGACCGCCTTCCCGGCACCGAACGCCATCTGGTCAGCCTGCAGTACTCCAATACTGATTTTCTTGGTCAGGAGCTGGTGGGGCAGGTTTACTACCGGGACGAGTCACTGGCGTTTTATCCGTTCCCCACGGTGTCCGGCGGACGCGTCACCAGTTTGTCCTCCTCAGAGCAGAACACCGATCAGTACGGCGGTAAGCTGGCGATCACCAGTAAGCCGGTCGATGGGCTGCAGCTGACCTACGGCGTAGACGCCGATCATGAGCGTTTCAGTTCCAACCAGATGTTCTTTGATCTGGGCCAGTCGGCCGCCTCGGGCGGGCTGAACAACCAGAGCATCTACACCACGGGCCGTTATCCGGGTTATGACATTACTAATCTGGCGACCTTCCTGCAGTCCAGCTACGACATCAATGAGACGTTTACGCTGAGTGGCGGTGTGCGCTATCAGTACACCGAAAACAAGGTGGATGATTTCGTCGGTTACGCTCAGCAGCAGGCGATTGCCAACGGTACCGCGCGCTCGGCCGATGCGATTCCAGGCGGCTCTACCGATTACGATAACTTCCTGTATAACGCCGGTATCCTGATGCATATCACGGCGCGGCAGCAGGCCTGGTTTAACTTCTCGCAGGGCGTTGAGCTGCCCGATCCAGGCAAATATTACGGGCGCGGCACCTATGGCCGGGCGGTTAACGGCAATCTCCCGCTGACCAACAGCGTTAATGTGGATGCCAGCAAGTTGCAGGGCATCAAAGTCGATTCATGGGAACTGGGCTGGCGCTATACCGGCGATAATCTGCGTACGCAACTCAGCGCCTATTACTCGCTGTCAGACAAGAATGTGCAGCAGAATCAGGACCTGACGATCAGCGTGGTTGACGATAAGCGCCGCATTTACGGGGTGGAAGGTGCCGTGGATTACTTTATCCCGGACACCGACTGGAGCACCGGAGCAAACTTCAACGTGCTCAAAACCGAGTCCAAAGTGGATGGCAGCTGGCGAAAATATGACGTGAAAGTGGCCAGCCCGTCGAAAGCGACCGCCTATGTTGGCTGGTCGCCGGATCCGTGGAGCCTGAAGGTGCAGAGCACTACCTCGTTTAATCTCAGCGACGACGCGGGCTACAACATCAACGGCTACACCACTGTTGATTTCATTGGCAGCTATGAACTGCCTGTCGGCAAGCTGAGCTTCAGCGTGGAAAACCTGCTGGATCGTGATTACACCACGGTATGGGGCCAGCGCGCGCCGCTGTACTACAGCCCGACCTATGGTTCACCGTCGCTGTATCAGTACAAAGGCCGGGGACGGACGTTTGGTCTGAACTACTCCGTGCTGTTCTGAGTCGGTATTCTTGCCCGGTGTTGCGTCGGGCAAGCCTCACGCCCGTTATCCTGGCAGCGTGTTGAGTACAACAAACACAGTGACCGGTTCAGGCCACTGTGTTTACCGGATTACGAACTGCGATGCAGCGTCAGCGGGGCAGACAACCAGCGGGCGACGCGCTTACCTGCTTTGATGGCGGGCTTTTCAATGTAGAAAAACATTACCGACGCCAGCGCCACGCTGGCGCTGACCGACAGTACAAAAATCATAAGGTTATCTGTCCAGGCTTTATCTGCCAGGCTGTTCATCAGCAGTACCATGAGCGGATAGTGGATGAGATACAGCGAATATGAGATATCCCCCAGGAAAATCAGCGTACGGTTGTGACCGGTGTCGGCACGGTAGCTCAGCATCACCGTCATGATCATGATGGCGGCGGCCAGCCAGAAACCGCCGTGCAGGCCAAAGGGCTGAGGTCCTGTAATCAGGGCGGTAATGACCGCCAGCACCAGCCCTGCCTGAAGCAGTCGGCGCATTCTGTTATCCAGTTCCGGTAGCTTACGCTTCACCAGCAATTCTGCCAGCAGCATCCCCAGGATGAACTCCATACAGATAGTGTTACTGATTAACTTAATCCACGCCTGCCACCAGTGCGTCACCGTCAGATGCGGCGAAACCTGTGAGGAAAAGTCAAAACTGCCGTTGTAGTAAAGCTGAAATCCCACACTGGAGACGATGAAAATCAGTGCACAAAGGTAGCTGCGATAGCGGTAGTTGATGCACATCGCTACGGTGAAAACGGCGTAAAACAGGATCTCGTAAGACAGCGTCCAGGGCGGCCCTAACGCGCTGAATCCAAACGTCGGTCCGGCGCTGCTGTAATTCTGCAGACAGAAATAGAGCGCACAGGACATATCGTGAAGAGAGCGATCGTGATACACCACCGCGAAAGACAACAGCCAGACGACAAAGAAGACCGGCCAGATGCGGAAAAAGCGTTTCACCATGAATGAGGTCGGGGCTTCGTTAAACTGATGGGTAATGAAGGTCATGATGAAGCCGCTGATAATAAAGAACACGTCCACGCCCAGCGCGCCTGGAATGTGTCGGGTCCAGTGACCCTCTAACAGCGATGAGTTGTGCGCCAGTACCACAAGTAACGCAGCAAGGCCGCGCAGATACTGGATTGAGACGATTTTCATGAATGTTACAGCCTGTCGGTTGACTCATTAGCGGCAGTCGCGCGGGCGAGCCGATACGGTTAAGCGTAGGCCGTATTGTAAAAATGACTTAACAATGGTCAACCGCCGTTTATCGGGCAGAAAAATACATTTCCAAACGATAGCGTATTTTTGCTGAATAAAGCGCGGCGATCGAGGCTGTTAGGCGCACAACGAGAAAAGTGCGCCATCAGGATTTCAGAGGGTTCTTAACCAAAATTGATAACTTACATGCGCAACAGACTCATGCAGCGCGGCGCGGCGATACGTGTCCACCCAGGGCGCGCCGAAAGATTTCTATCGTCCACATCCACAGAATATGTCCCAGCGTTTCCGAGGCAATTTCCGCCAGCGGCAGGTGCCATAAGGGCGGTGCCCAGCCGTTTATGGGCAGGATCACGGCGTGAAAGGCCACGGTAATGATCAGGGCGAACGCCACGCCCTGACCCAGCGTAATGATCGGGATAATCTCGGCCAGGGCGCAGTAGAGCAGGGCGAAGAAAATCGAGAACAGGTGATGAACACCGGCCACGCCCCAGTTCACCACATGACCGGAATAGTGATAGACCAGGTTGCTGACATTGATTCCCATATCCTGGAGCATCTCCGCGGGGGGAATTGCCCTGTCCGGCGTTCTGGGCGGAAACGGATTCTCCGTGCCCCATTTGACAAAACTGGCGACGTTACCGCCCCAAAACCCTGCCCACAGCGCCGCACCGTAATGCCGATCGGCCGGGGACGTCAGATAAAACCCTGTTTTCATTTTTCACCGCTCCCGCTGAGTAAAAAGAAGAGAATTACTGGCCGTAATAGGCGTTTGCTCCATGCTTTCTGAGAAAGTGTTTATCCAGTAACGGCTGCTGCATTCGGGTGATATCAGGCGTCAGCTGGCGGGAAAAAATCCCCATATAGGCGATTTCCTCCAGCACGACTGCGTTATGCACGGCATTATCTGCGTCTTTCCCCCAGGCAAACGGCCCGTGAGCATTAACCAGCACGGCGGGAATGGCCGTCGGGCTGATGCCGCGTGAGCGGAAGGTTTCGATAATCACTTCGCCGGTATTGTGCTCGTAATCGTGAGTAATTTCGGCCTCCGTCATCAGTCGGGTGCAGGGAATGGCTCCATAGAAGTAGTCAGCGTGTGTGGTGCCCCAGGCTGGCAGGTCCTGGCCCGCCTGCGCCCAGATGGTGGCATGACGCGAATGCGTGTGCACAATGCCGCCGATGTCCTCAAAGGCCCGATAGAGCGCCAGATGGGTGGCCGTGTCCGATGAGGGCTTTTTCGTGCCCTCCACCACGCGGCCGCTTGCCAGTTCCAGTACCACAATATCGTCCGCCGTCATGCCGTCGTATTCCACGCCGGAAGGCTTAATCGCCATCAGCCCTTGCGCACGATCGACGGCGCTGACGTTGCCCCAGGTAAACGTCACCAGATGGTGGCGCGGCAGCGCCAGGTTTGCCGCCAGCACCTGCTCTTTCATCATGGCAATGCTCATAGTAAGCCTCCTTCCTGCATTTTCTGTTCAATCCAGCGCCGTGCCTGTACGATCTCGGCAACCGGCTCCTCGGCTTTCTCGGTCCACATCTCAATCAGGAACGATCCGCGATAATTCAGCGCTTTGAGCGTGCGAAACACGCCAACGAAATCCACGCAGCCTTCACCAAAGGGCACATCGCGGAACTGCCCCGGTGAATGGGCGGTGACCGGTTGGGTATCTTTCAAATGAATGGCGGCGATGCGATCAATGCCCAGCGTCAGTTCGGCAGTCACGTCATTGCCCCAGGCGCTGAGATTGCCCACATCCGGATAAACGGAAAACCACGGAGAAGCCTGCTGCTGTTCCCAGGCTTTCCACTTGCTGATGGCGTTCATGAATTCGGTATCCATGATCTCCACCGCCAGCATCACCTGCGCCGCTGCTGCGCGCTGCACTGCGCGTGACAAGCCCTCGGCAAACCGCGCGACCGTGCCTGCATCATGCGGTTCGTAGTAGACGTCATAGCCCGCCAGCTGAATCGTGCGGATCCCCACATCTTTCGCCAGCTGGATGGCCTGATCGATCAGATCGTCTGCGCGCTGGCGGATCGCCGGATCGTGGCTGCCAAAGGGAAAGCGGCGATGGCCGGACAGGCACAGGGAAGGAATGGTGACGCCGGTTTCGATGGTCGCGTTGACCAGCGACAGGCGCTGCTCTTTGCTCCAGTTCAGCCGGTCCAGCCGTTCATCGGTTTCATCGACCGACATTTCCACAAAATCAAACCCGCAGGCTTTGGCCAGCGCGAGACGTTCTGGCCAGGTGAGATTCGCAGGCAGGGCTTTTTCGTAAATCCCTAACGGGTGCAGGCGTTTCATACTGTCCCCCAATGGCGGCCAATGGCCTGGTGAAATGCGGTGGCGCATGCAATGCCGTTCTCGCCATCGCTCAGGGCGCGGCCGGCAATAAACGCCTTCACATCGATATCGCGAAACTGAGAAAGGTCATCCGGGGTGATACCGCCCGTGACGGACAGGGCAAAACCCAGGTCTGATAAGGCTTTCATGGTATCCAGATCGTGCTGATTCCACTGTTGCCCGCTGGCCTGTGCGTCCCGTCCACGGTGATAAATAGCCTGGGTCAGACCCAGCTTTCGCCACTGTCGGGCATCATCCAGCGTCCAGTTGCCAAACAGTTCGATCTGAATATCCCCCTGGTACTGCTGCGCAACCGCCAGCGCGCTGGCAAAGGTTGCCAGCGGCGCGGCACAGATCACCGTCATCCAGTTAGCCCCTGCCGCAAAAGCCATCTCCGCCAGGGCGCCGCCGGCATCCGCCACTTTGTAATCCGCGACCAGCGTTTTTTCCGGGTGCTGCTGGCGCAGATGACGTACGGCTTCAACACCGCAGCTCAGGCACAAAAGCGTACCGGCTTCGATAATGTCGACATGCGGATGCAGTTGCCGGGCGGTAGTGAGCGCGGCATCCAGCGTGGTGTGATCCAGCGCCAGCTGGAGTAAGGGCAGGCTCATGGCAGGTCTCCCTGGGCGTCGCGCAGGACGCGAATCAGATGTTGATAACGCTGATACTTTTGCTGGTAGCGGTCATAGCACGTGCTGTCCGGTTGCCAGCACACGATGTCAGGGGCCAGGGCCTGCTGGGCCGCCTGGAGTGAGGCATAAGCCCCGGTACCGGTTAATGCCACCAGCGCCGCGCCCAGACAGCCGCTCTCACTGATCTGCGGAACTTCAACCGTCAGGCCGCTGGCATCGGCAAACATCTGCATCCAGGGCGCAGAGCGCGTAGGCCCACCGCTCAGACGCAGGGCGGTAACCTGAGGAAAACGTTGCAGAATACGGTTGAGGTGCGTCAGATGTGAGAACACCACGCCTTCGTAGATGGCCTGAACCAGATGGGCGCGCGTGTGACCTGCCTGCAGGCCAAAAAAGCTGCCGTGCAGATCGGCACCGGCATTGGTGCCATACAGGAAAGGCAGAAACAGCACACTGCTGCTGGCGGGCACCAGCGCTGCTACCCACGTATTAAGCTGGCTGTAGTCCTTAATGCCCCACTGGTCACAAAACCATTCCAGATTGGCCGCCGACGTCGGGCTGGCCTCATGGATAAGGTACTGACCCTCAATGGCATAACGACCATAAACGTAGGGATAGTCTGCTTCATCGCTGATGCAGTCGGTAATGCCGCTGGTCACTGACCAGGTTCCCATCACCGCGTTCAGGCGCGTCGCATCATTCAGGCCCGCGCACAGCGCTGTTGACATCACATCGAACAGGCCGCCCACGACGGGCGTACCGGGCAGCAGACCGCATTCGGCAGCGGCCCCGTCGGTGACATAGCCCGCAATCTGCGTCGGGCCGATAATCGGCGGCAGTGCCGATATTATCTCCGGGATACCTGACATCTCTGCCAGTGCAGGCGACCAGTCGGCTGCCTGCATGTCATACAGATTGGACTCAGAGATATTGGTTTCTTCGCATGCCCGCTCGCCGGTCAGACAGAAACGCAGATAGTCATGGGCCATCATGACGCTGCCAATCGCCGCATAGCGCTGTGGCTGATGCTGCTTGATCCAGCGCAGCAGCGACACCGGATGGCCGGTCCACAGCGTTTGTCGGGTCAGCGGATAGAGTTTCTGCGGCAAGCCTTCCCGTTGCCACTGTTGCACAAGGCTCAGGGCGCGGCGGTCGGAGGAGAGGATGCCGTTGCCCAGCGGGCGGTGCTGTTTGTCCAGCAGAAACAGCCCCTTACCCTGTGCGGAAATGCCCATACCGGCGACCGACGCCGCATCCTCGCCGCTGGTGGTCAGCACCTCACGGATGACGGCTGCCGCCTGTTGCCACAGCAGCGTCATATCGCGTTCGGCATAACCCGGTTCCGGTACAACAACCGGCAGGTTTTGCCGGGCGACGGCCAGCTCGCGGCCCTGTATATCGTAAAGCCCGGCTTTAATAAAGGTGCCGCCACAGTCCAGTCCCAGCCAGCGTTTCATAATGCCTCCTGTTGAGGGGAATCGCAGCGTGCGGGCAACGTCATCGCCAGCAGGGCGGCAATCGCCAGTGAAATGGCAAGGCTGTAAACCCCGGCATCCCGGCTGTAAAACGCCATCAGAATGCCCACCATGTAGGGACCGCAGAAGCCGCCCAGGTTGCCCAGCGCGTTGATCAGGCCGCGCGCGCCGCCAGCCACCTCGGCATTAAACAGGCGCGGCGGAATACTCCAGAACACGCCCGCCGCAGACTGGATAAAGACGCCACAGCCCACCAGCGCCGCGTAGGACCACCAGATATGCGCTTTCAGTAACACCGACAGCGCCATGCACAGCGCAAAGCCGGCCAGCGGCAGCGCCACGAACAGCTTGCGCCGTCCGGTCGCGTCCGACAGAACAGAAAACAGAAACATGCCGACGATCGCCCCGACGTAGGGCAGAATGGCCAGAAAGCCCACCTGCTCCACATTACCGTGCGTCAGTCCTTTCAGGATGGTGGGCAGCCACAGCGTGTAGCCGTAAATGCCGGTCTGATAGAAGAAATTGACCAGAATCAGCCGCCACATAACCGGTTCGCGCATCACACGCATCAGCGAGGCGTTGCGCACGTTCTGCCCTTTGATCATCAGCTGTTCGTTATGCAGCGTGGTGATGAGATAGTGTTTTTCGGCTGGCGAAATCCATCTCGCTTCCTGCGGGCGGTTACTGATCGTGAAATGCCACAGGGCCATCACGACCAGAGATAACGCGCCTTCCACGTAGAACAGCATGCGCCAGTCCCAGCCGGTAATGATCCAGCCTGAGAGCGGAGCCGTGATGATCCCGGCGATCGGCACAAACATGATCACGATGGCATTTGCGCGACCGCGCTCCGCATCCGGGAACCAGTTGCCGATCATCGTCAGCACCACCGGTAACATGCCGCCTTCGGCAATCCCCAGCGCAAAGCGCAGCGCCAGCAGCTGATACTGACTGGTGGCCATGCCGGTCAGTATGGAAATCACCGCCCAGGCCAGCAGCGACCAGCCAATAAAGCGTTTACCGTTGCCGTAAACGGCCAGCCTGCCGCCGGGCACCTGCAGGAACAGGTAGCCAATGAAGAAAATGCCGCCTGCCAGTCCGGCCATCGAGGCGCTGATGCCCAGTTCAGCATCCATGCCGCCCGGCATCGCAAAGGCGATGTTGACCCGATCCATATACGAAATGATGCAGGTAATCAGAATCGGCGGAATGATCCGCAGCCAGCGCAGTGCAGGGACCTTTTCATGATTGACAGCGCTTGTGGTGATGCTCATCGTGCCTCCCTGCCTTACACCAGATCGCGCGAGGGGATCTTCACCACGACTTTGCGGATCGGACCGGGCTGACTGACCGCGCAGTTAGGACGATGAATATCCTGAGGAAAAAATACGGCGAACGTGCCGGGCAGCATCCGTACCAGGGTTTCATCGGGGGCATGTTGATAAAAAACGATGTCGCGTTCGCTGTCGTAAGGCTGATGCACCGCCAGATCCAGCGGTTGTGTGGCGACGCCGATCACTTCTTCGCCTGCCACCAGATACTGCACGTCGATGTGATAGCGGTGCGCCTCCGGGTAATTCTCTGCGGCGGGAACCGTGTGCAGATCTAACACCTGTACGACCCAGCCGGTTTCTTCGTCCTGATAACGGCCGGCGGCCATGTTTGCCAGATCATGACCGGCGAGGTAGGCCAGAGCATGAGCAATCGCGGCGGGATAGTGACGGGGATCGGTATTGGCAAGGTGTCCGGTAATCATGATGCCTTCTCCTGTAGCGCCTGAATGCGCGCCCAGACGCGCTCATCAACCGGAATACCCAGGCGTTCGTTTTCTTCACGCAGTGGCGGGAATTTGTCACCCGGCAGGCGAATCGCCTGTGTGCTGTCAGCCGGTTCCGCACCGGTGATGGATGCGCGAATACGATCGAGTTTTTGCTGGCGGGTTTCGCCCGGAATGAGCCGATCGACGTCGATGGCGATAAACACCTGAGAAATGCCAAATTCATCGCCGTTGTCGTGAGTGACTTCAGTCACGGAGGCGCCGTTAGAGAGCAGGGTGGCCAGCATATCCAGCACCACAGACAGCGCTGAGCCTTTCCAGTAACCCATTGGTAAAATGCGGCGGTTTTTTTCCAGCGTGGCCGGATCGCGGGTGTAGTTGCCCTCATCATCAAAGCCGCCATCGACCGGCAGGCTTTTCCCCGCCAGGCGATTCACTTCCAGCATGCCGTAGGAGAACATCGACATGGACATATCCACCATCGTAACCGGCTCGCCCGGTACCGCGATAATCAGCGGATTGGTGCCGATCGCGCAGCTTTTTGCGCCCCAGGGCGGCATTACGGCAATGGAGTTGGTCCAGCAGATGCCGACAAAGCCCTTTTCCGCCGCCTGCCAGCCATAGCTACCCCCGCGCATCCAGTGATTGGCATTGCGTAAGGCCACCAGCCCAATGCCGTGTTCCGTGGCCAGCGCCATCGCGCGGTCCATCATGCTATGGGCGGTGATATTGCCGATGGCGCGTTGCGCATCCCACTGCTCAATCGCACCCAGCGACAGGACTTTTTGCGCATCCGCATCGGGAATAATGTGGCCGGCATCCAGTTGCTGAATAAAACGCGGGAAGCGGTTAACGCCATGGGAATAGACGCCGTTAAGACTGGTTTCAGTAAACATGTGCGCGCAGGCCTCGGCTTTGGCCTGCGGCACGTTGCGGCTGAGGAGTACGCGAAGAAACTCCTGATACAACTGCTGATAGCTGATTCTCATCTGACTGATACTCCCCGCGTCTTATTTATTTCATAATGTGGAATGTCATTTCAACTAAATGCTATGGGGAAAAATGCAGCGAGTCAAAGAAATGACTCAAAAATTATTTCATTTAAATCAGAAGGATATAATTAATTCTGACTTCTGTGATCTTGGGCTTTTTTGCCCGATTCCGGCCACAGTCAGGCCGGTCAGCTGAGAGACAGCTGACCTGTTTTGCTCTGCTTTTCGCCCTGCCTGTGCAGGGGCGTTAGCGTAGCGTTACCCGGTAGAGTGAAGTGTTGGCTGTGATATAAAGTTCATCATTATTCGGTCCGCCAAAGGTGCAGTTGGATACCGTTTCAGGAATCGGGATTTTGCCTTTACGGTTTCCGCTGCTGTCGAAAATAATCACGCCGTCAGCGCAGCTACAGTAAATATCGCCGTTGGCATCCACACAAAATCCGTCCGGGAAACCGGGTGAGACATCGGCAAAAAATTGCCCTGCAGACAACGTGCGACCGTCCACTTTATAGGTGCGCAACTCATGGCGGCCGAGCGTCGGGAAATCCACCACCGACATGTCCGCCACGTACAGCACGCTTTCATCAGGCGAGAACGCCAGCCCGTTTGGCCGCTGCAGATCGCTGGCGGCAATGCTGAGCTGCCCGCTTTCCGGATCAAAACAGTAGAGATAGCAGCCGATCACCTGGCTGGGAGCCAGGTAACCCTCATGATCGCTGACGATCCCGTAAGGCGGATCGGTAAACCAGATGGTGCCGTCGGAGCGGATCGCCAGATCGTTAGGCGAGTTAAACCGCTTGCCCTCGACTTTATCCACCAGCACGTTCACCGTACCGTCTGTTTCTGTCCGGCTGATAGCCCGGCGACCGTGTTCGCAACTGACCACGCGTCCCTGATGGTCGCGGGCATTGCCATTGGCATAGTGAGAATGATGACGCCAGATACTCAGCTCGCCATTGCGCTGCCAGCAGTACATACGGTTGCCTTTGACATCGCTAAATACCACCCCATCCAGCGCCGGTAACCAGACTGGGCCTTCGGCCCAGGTGGCAGGGGAGCACAGTTTTTCTACCTGCATGATGCTGGCCTCCGTTACTTCACGCCCCAGATAGCTTTGTAATGGTCCTGATAGCCGTTTTCCGGATCGTAGTGGTTCTGCGGTCCGCCATCCCGGCTGATATTTTCCGGTGTAATCAGGTGCGCAGGCGTGACATAGCCTGACGGGGGCTGTCCGGCGAAGGCGCGGTTGAACTCATCCAGCAGTTGCCAGCCATGCAGTTTCAGCGGTTCAGCGACGGTCGCGACCTGGCTTTCACCATTGCGAATGCGCTGGAAGGCCGACACCGAGCCGTCGCCTGCCGAGATGTTATATGGCGCGTTTTTGCCGCCTTTCCCTGCGGTTTTCAGCGCGGGTGCCATAAAGTCAAAATAAAGGTCATTAATCGCCAGCGAGTACTGCCAGCGGTCACCGTACTTCTGTAACAGGCTAAAGGTCAGCGACGGCATACGGTTAGAGGTATCGGCCAGCGGCGTGTCAATAAAGTCGATGACTTTACACTCGCTGCACTTCTCAATTTCCTGCTTCATCGCATTGGCTTTATCCAGCGCGATTTTGTACAGCGAGTCGGTGAAGATAATCACCTGCGCTTTGCCGCCTGACTTCACAATGGCGTACTGCGCCGCCAGACGGGCAACCTCATTAGAATCGGACGTAATGTTATCGGTGATCCCGTACTGCTTAATCGGGCCCGGCTGAGGCTCTGCGTGCCAGGCCATCAGCACGATTTTTTGCTGCAGGGCTTTTTTCAGCGGCATTTTGGCGACGTTCGGGTTCCAGCCGCCGATAACGATACCGTCAGGGCGCTGGGCAATCGCCTGATTCAGCGCCGCCAGTTGATCTTTGACAGAGCCTGCGCCGTCCAGCGTATCCAGCGTCCAGCCAGCCACTTTCGCCGCTTCGCTCAGGCCTTGCTGAACGCCCTGCACACCGCCGTTTTTCATATCCGAGGCGATAAAGATCAGTTTCTTTTTAGGCTGTAGCGTTGGCCCGGTCGTCGGACCGTCCCAGGTCGTGGCGCTGGCCGTCGCTTTGGCCACGGCCGCTGTCGCCTGATCGAGATAGCTGTCTGCATGGGCTGGTAAGGTGGCGACCAGCATGGCGATGAGAGAAAGACCAAATACCGGATTTTTCATAATGAGTTCCCTGGTGTGATGGTTTTTTGCTGTGAGTCAGGTGTGGTCGCCGGCGTGCTCTGACTGCGCACGACGGCTTTTTGATTCAACATACGGCGGCGCTGAGCGTAGCCGGCCAGCGTAATCGACAGCAGCAACGTGGCACCGTTAAACAGCGGTTCCACCCAGAACGCGCCGCCAAACTGCTGAATACCGGCAATCCCGATAGCCAGGATAGCGATGCCGACCACGGTGCCCCAGACGTTTACCCGTCCCGGACGAATGGTGGTACTGCCCAGAAAAGCCCCGACCAGCGCAGGCAGCAGGTAATCCATCCCGACGCTGGCCTGGCCGACGCCCTGTTCCGCCGCAATCAGCACCCCACTGAAGCCGGTGATCACACTGGAGGCGATAAACGCGCCGATCACGTATTTATTCACGGCAATACCGTTGAGGCGCGCGGCGACGGGGTTACCGCCCACGGCATACATGCACCTTCCCAGTGGCGTGTGCTCAGTGATCAGCCACAATACCAGCGCCAGGCCCAGCACATAGAAGGCACCAATCGGAATGCCAAACACTTCGGTACTGTGCAGCGCACTAAAGGCATCCGGTAAGTCACCAACAATTTGGCGACCGCCGGAGTGCCACAACGCAATGGCATACAGCACCGTGCCGGAACCGAGCGTGGCGACGAAGCTGTCGATATCCGCCAGCGCCACCAGAATGCCGTTCAGCAGGCCATACAGCGCCGACAAGACCAGCACTGTCAGCACCGCCATCTGCCAGGAAAAGCCGTATTCCACCTGAAGCGTAATGGCCAGGATGTGCCACAGCACGATCCCGAAACCGACGTTCAGGTCGATTTTGCCCACAATCATCGGCAAGGTGGCGGCCAGCGCCAGCAGGGCGATTTTGGCCTTACTGGACAGAATGGCCTGCACGGTGAGCAGGGATGCGAAAGTCGGGGACAGTACCGAAAACAGTAACGCCAGCAGCACACATAACAACAGTAATCCGTAGCGGGTGACGACCTGCATCGACCACGGCGCAAAACCATGCTGAGCAAGGCTGACCCGTTGTTCAAGTGCAGTAGATTTCACCGAGGTTTTAGACATAGCGTTTCTCCTGACTGCCTTTTCAGACGGTAGCGAAGGGGGCAGCAGAGCTGGCTGAGGCCAGCTCCAGTAAATTAGCAAAAGTAACCTGTTCGTTTTTCAGTTCACCCACTACCTGGCCCCGGTTAAACACCAACGCGCGGTTACAGATATGCGCGATTTCCTCCAGGTCATTCGAGATCACCAGCACTGCCACGCCGTCTGCCAGCGCTTTGTTGAGCAGGTGATAAATTTCTTCGCGCGCGCCCACGTCGACGCCCGCAGTGGGATCTTCAAGAATCAGCAACGGGGCATTGAGGTGCATCCAGCGGGCCATCACCACTTTTTGCTGGTTGCCACCGGACAGGGCGCTGATATCCAGATCCACGTTTTTAGGGCGTACGTCGAAAAGCTGCACTTTCCACCAGCTGGCACCCACCTCCGCGCGGCGACCATAATGGGACATCACCCGGTGCCCGCTCGCGCAGGGGTTGAGAAACAGGTTTTCACGCACGCTCATCGACATAACCAGACTTTCACCGGTGCGATCGCCTGCCACAAACGAGATGCCTGCCGCCATAGCCTCGCGAGGCGATCGGGAATGGCAGGGCTTGTCGCGAAAAATGACCTGGCCCTGGGTAGCCTGTTTCAGGCCAAACAGCATCCGACCAATCTCTTCCTGACCGGCACCACGCAGGCCGGCCAGCGCCAGCATTTCGCCGGGTTGCAGACTGAACGAGACCGGGCCCACTTCATCAATGCAGAGCTGATCCAGTGACAGCACGGGCGGACGCCCCTCAGGCAGCACAAGGCGCTGATTGCTTTCCAGCGCTTCGCCGACAATCATTTCAACCAGATCGTGCAACCTGTAGTCTGCCGTGTTGCCCTCTGCGACGCGTTTACCGTCCCGCATCACACAAATGCGATCGGCAATTTCAATCACCTCATCCAGACGGTGAGTCACGTAAATCATGCCGACGTTGCGACTTTTCAGGCGTTCTATCACGCTAAACAGATGCCGTACGTCATTGGCGGGTAACGAGGCGGTCGGTTCGTCCAGTACCAGTACTTGCGCGTTGACGGCCACCGCGCGGGCAATGGCCAGCAGCGATTTCTCCGTGCGTGACAGTTCAAATACGCGGGCATCGGGATCGAGCTGAATACCGACGTCTTCCAGCGCTAAACGTGCCCGTTCACGCACGGCCCGCCAGTTAATCAGGCCCAGGCGACGGTTGAAGCCCATGATCAGCGCCATATTTTCCGCCACCGTCATCCACTCGATCAGCCCCAGATCCTGATGAATAAAGGCGACAGGCTGGCTGGTGGCGGTTTTTAGCGCGGCCGCTGAGGGGATGGGGTTGCCATTAAAGGTTATCTGGCCTTCGTCGCTGGTATAAACGCCGGCCAGTACCTTGATCAGCGTCGATTTACCCGCACCGTTTTCACCTAACAGCGCGACCACTTCGCCCGGAAAGACATCCAGGCTTACGTCATTGACGGCAGGGTTCCCCCCGAAACGTTTGGTGATATGGCTTAGTGTCAGGACCGGTTTATCCGGGTTAGTTTGCATTCCAGCCTCCCGTGACGCCTGGTGAGTAGTGGCAGCAAGCGTGGTGACGCGCTCTTGCTGATTTCAACATGTGAAATACTATTCCAAAAAATACTATCCCTGAAAATGCGGAAAAGCAAAGAAGCGAGGCGACTATTTCCTCATTAGAAACATAGGGTTAAAATATTGTTTTGAAATTGTGATGAACAGCGCAATTCCTGCCAGGCGGAATGCGATCGCCAGGCCACACTAAAAAAGCGAAAGATTCCCAGTTGTTATGCCATGAGTTAACATCATGCGATAGTGCGCTCAGGAAGTCAGAAACGGAGAGGATCGGCGGATGGTGGGTAAAGTGGATAAAGCGAAGGAAAATAAAAACGATAAGCCGTTGGGAACACAGAGTCTGTTTCGTGGCCTTCAGTTAATTGAGTTACTGAGCAATTTCCCGAACGGTTGCCCGCTGGCCCATCTCGCTGAGCTGTCCGGCATGAATAAAAGCACCGTCCACCGCCTGTTACAGGGGCTGCACAGCAGTGGCTATGTCACCCAGGCCCCGTCGCCTGGCAGCTATCGCCTGACGACCAAATTTATTTCGGTCGGTCAGAAAGCGCTGTCATCGCTCAATATCATCCACGTAGCCGGACCGCATCTGGAAAAGCTCAACCTGGACGTGGGCGAAACGGTTAACTTTTCCAGCCGTGAAGACGATCATGTTGTATTGATCAATAAACTGGAACCCACCACCGGCATGATGCGCACACGCGCCTACATCGGGCAGCATATGCCGCTCTATTGCTCGGCGATGGGCAAAATTTTTCTGGCCTGGGGCAGTGAAGAGTACCTGCTGCACTACTGGCAAAGCCATCAGGACAGCATTGAGCAACTGACAAAAAACACCATCACCACCTTGCCCGAGATGCAGCAGGAACTGAGAGATATTCTGCAGCAGCGCACCGCGATGGATCGCGAAGAGAACGAGCTGGGCGTGACCTGTATCGCCGCGCCGGTATTTGATATTCAGCAGCGCGTTCCCTATGCGGTGTCGGTCTCGCTGCCAACGGCCAAGCTGCAACAGATTGGGGCAAAAAACCTGATGGCGAAGGTGGTAGCGACCGCCCAGGCGATCTCACACGAGCTGGGCGCTTCCGCCTGAGCCCTGGGCAGCGGCCCGCCTGGCACGCATCCTGCGTTATCCGTTTTCAGGCGGGATACTGTCGCCCGCGCCAAGTGTCCGCTGCATCAATACCGTGTCCAGCCAGCGCCCGTGTTTGTAGCCTACGGAGGTTAGCGTACCGGCCACGGTGAAGCCCGCCGATCGGTGCAGAGCGATGGAGGCCGCGTTGGCGCTGTCGCCCACATTCCCGACCATCTGGCGAAAGCCCCGGCTTTCAGCCCAGTCAATCGCGTGCGCCAGCAGGCGTTTACCCACACCTTTCCCCTGAAAAGCCGGATGGATATAAAGGGAATCTTCCAGGGTAAAACGATAAGCCGGGCGCGGACGATAAAAGCCCAGATAACAGTAACCGCAAACCTGGCCGTCTTCGATGGCCACAAACCAGGGCAGTCCGGCGGCACGGATTTTTTCTAACCGGCTGGCGAGTTCGGCTTCATCAGGCGGATCCAGTTCAAAACTGCCCGTGCCATGCACAACATGGTGAGCATAAATCTGTTGCAGGGCGGGAATGTGGTCATCCTGCGCGAGCGTGATGTGCATTCTGCGATTCCGGAGTGAGCCAGTAAGGATCATGACAATACAAAAGACAGGCAGGAAAGGCTACCGGCCTGTTTTGCCGGGTAAGATCCCTGTCGCAGGACGGGGCGTCAGATACCACTCCTGCCAGGCGCGGTTTATCGCTTTTGCACCTACCAGACGGCACCTGGGCAGGCTAAGTCCCTGATACAGGAGGTGATAGCGACGGCGATTGCCCGGCGTCACCCAGGTGATATGCCTGAGCATGGCGAGATTGATGTGATCGGTGCTGCCTTGCAGCGCCCCGGCACGCGGCGTGGTGGCACAGCAGCGCCGGATATAACGCAGTAAACTGACAGGCATCGCGAGATCCAGCAGGATATAGCCTGTTGCGCGCGCCAGTCTTTCGGGCAGGCAGCGCGTATAATTGCCTTCGATAACCCAGCGTTCTGCACTTATTGCCTCGCGGTGAAGCTGTAAAAACACGGCGTGCTCTCTGGGCTGCCAGTCGGTATTGGGCTGGTGATAAAGCTGATCGAGATGAATAACGGGCAGCGACTGCTTTTCCGCAATCGCCACGGCCAGGGTAGATTTACCGCTGTTTGAGGGGCCCATGATACAAATGCGCGGACCCAGATGTGCAAGCGGCGGCAACGGTGTCATCAGGCGAAACCTCCGTCAAGGCTGTGTTTGCGCCTCAGTATACGCGGAAAATGTGCGCCAGCCATCGTGCCTCAGGGCCGGTTGGGGTCAGACCGATCCCGCTTTCTCGATCACCAGTACGCGCGCTTCGCCCTGTGGATGGGCAACATGTTCCGTGCCCACGCTGGCATAAAAAATATCCCCTGTCTGCAAGCGCACTGTCCTGATGTCTCCGTTTTCCTTGTAGTGCATCTCTACACAGCCATCCATCACCGCAAAAACTTCCTGACCGTCATTGATGTGCCACTTGTAGGGTTGATCCGTCCAGTGAAGCCGTACGGTTGTGCCATCAAAGTTAGCGATGTCGAGTGCACCCCAGGCCCGGTCGGCTGAGAACGCTTTGCTAATATAGGTTTTCATGGTTTTTCCGTTATGCGCAGTGGTAAGACATGGATGAGGTTATACCGCGTGAAGTGGGGCAGGGCTTGCAAAAAATTGCGGAAAACTGAGGCGAATCAACAGAGCAGGTACGGGATGAAAGCGTCAGGCCAGGCGGGAAAGCAGACCTGCCCTGCGGGCAGGTCTGAAGGGCGGATCAGAAATTCACGTTAGCGCTGATTCCGCCGACAAAGGCATCTTTCACGTCGCTAACGGCACCCGGCGCAACAACGTATTGCAGGTTAGGACGCAGTTGCAGCCATTTGGTCAGCTGCGCGTTGTAATAGATTTCGTAGTTGTACTCCGAACCGTCCTGAACAGGCAGATAGGTCGGGCTGTTAAAATCGGTCTGCCCGCTGGCGTCGTTCTGTTCACGCAGCGAACGCGTGTAGGCGCTGTTGACGTGAATACGCGCCGCGCCGATGCCAATCTCATCCTGCGGACGGGCATCGAACGGTCCTTTCCAGGTGAAGCTGACGGACTGATAGTTATCGGTTTTCGATGTTTTATGGTCGTTCATCACCGCCTGAACCGTCACGCCCAGACCCCGGCTGGCATCGCCGCCCTGCGCCGTCAACTGCTGCTGCAACAGGACATAGCCGCCGTAAGCATGATTTTTGCGCTGGTAAGCGCCGTCACGCCAGCTGCCATAGTTGTCGCCATTTGCGGACGAGTAGTAATAGCCGATACGATAGTTACCCGGCAACTTGTCGGGGCCTAACGTCGGTTTCCAGCCTAACTCGACCGGCACCAGATTCCCCTCTGAGTTGCTGGTATCCAGCCGGAAACCATCGCCACGGTCGTAATTCGCACGGTTTTGATTGTAGAAACCGACCTGGAAAAACACCTCTGGCGTAACGTTGACTTTTAGCCTGCCGCCCCACTGCGAAACCGGCCAGTTAAACCAGCGATCGCCGCGCCAGTTACCGGCCTGGCCGCTGCCAAACGCCAGGTTCTGGAACTTGCTGTCGAAGTTATCGAAGTCTTCGCCGACGGTAACGCGTCCGGCTTTCAGATTGACCGTGTTATCGAACAGGCCTTTGCTTAACCAGAACTGCGTCAGGCGCCACGTCTGGCCACGACCGTACACCTCCTGGGGGGAAGAAAGCATCCCGGTGCGGCGATCGGCCACCTGATCGGAGATGTTGCGGCCATTGCGATCGGTAATGGTGACCTGGAACTGCGTATCCTGCCAGTCGAGGAGTTTTTGCAGATCGAAATTGGCACCAAACGCCCACTGGTCGCTGTAGCGCATCGAGGTATGGCTGTCAGCTCCGCCACCCAGATTGGCGGCACTTTCCATGGTGTAGTTAACATCTAACTTAATGCCGTCGTTTTCTAACTGCGTTCGGTTACCGCCCCAGTCGCCAAACAGGTAAGGTGAGTCATAGCTAAAGGCATCGGCGGCCAGCGCGGAGGCGCTCAGCATCGCAAACATCAGGCTGCCCGCGGCCAGGCGAGGCATAAACTGCACTGCTTTTTTTGTATTCATCAGCGTTATTCTTTATGAAATGACAGGAAAAGACAGGGCAGAGAATAATGCTGACTAAATGTCAATTTTTGCAAATCTGTGCGTATGTAACTGCAAAGTGGTAAGGAATTAACGCAATTGTGACAGTTATCGCTGAATGAATATTTTTATAACTAAAAAGGCATTTATTGCGAGGCAAAGTAAAAGGGATGCCGCGGCATCCCCGGAGGTTTTATGGCTTGCTGGCCTGGGACAGCTCTTCAATTTCTTGCTTGCTCAGCGCCAACTCGGTGGCTTTGACCAGTTCATCAAGCTGCGACAAGGAGGTCGCGCTGACGATAGGGGAGGTAATACTCGGGCGCGCGATGAGCCAGGCCAGCGCCACCTGCGTGGCTGACGCATCATGTGACGCCGCCACGTCTTCCAGCGCTTCAACAATGCGTTTACCGCGTTCATTCAGGTACTTATCTACAATACCCTGACCGCGCGCGCTCTTGCTGGCATCCTGCGGTTTTTTATATTTGCCGCTGAGAAAGCCGCTGGCCAGCGCGTAGTAGTTGATCACGCCAAGCTGATTCTCTCGCGCTACCTGCTCCAGCTCGCTTTCATATTCTTCACGGTCGTAAAGGTTGTAGAGCGGTTGCAGGGTTTCGTAACGCGCCAGCCCATGCTGTTTGCTGATGTCCAGCGCCTCCTGCAGTCGCGCGGCGCTGTAGTTGGAGGCCCCAATAGCCCGGACTTTGCCGGCTTTGATCAGGGCGTCAAAGGCGGTTAATGTGTCGGCCAGTGGCGTGGTTTCATCATCGCGATGCGCCTGATAGAGGTCGATCACGTCGGTTTGCAGACGGCGCAGCGAGTCCTCGACGGCCTGGCGAATATACCCAGGTTTCAGTCCCTGCTTCTCCGGTGACATTTCGATGCCGACTTTGGTCGCCAGCACTATCCTGTCGCGTTTACCGCTTTTCTTCAGCCATTTGCCGATGATGGTTTCGGATTCGCCCCCCTGATTGCCGGGCGCCCAGCGTGAATAGACATCGGCGGTATCGATAAAGAACAGGCCTTTTTCCACCAGCGCGTCGAGCAGAGAAAACGAGGTTTTCTCGTCTACCGTCCAGCCAAAGACATTGCCGCCAAAGGTCAGAAGCGGCACAGAGAGGCCGCTGTTGCCGAGGGGGCGGGTTTTAGGCTGCGTCATAGCATTCTCCTTTATTAAACGTATCAGGTGTACTTATCAGCTTAGCAAAGGTAAATCGACAGCTTTTCATTCGGTTTGTCAGCCAGTGCGGCATAACAAGGTAGCAAAGGTCACTTTTACCGCTGGCACGGCAGCGCCCGTCCTGAAACGTGCAGGCACACAGCCCCGCGAATGCCAGAAAACCCGATACCGTAAAGCGAGGGATTTTACATTCAGAAATCTGGCTTTACCGACGTGGACAAAATCGTTGCTGACGGGCCTTAGGGCTTAGGGTTATAAGAATACCGGGCTGGTGTGATGCGACCTTCACGATGATCGGGCAAAAACGTCACAGGAGACGTGGCACTGATGAAACCTCATAATCTCTCTGGCTTCACATCCACGCCGCGACGTCGGTTCTTAAAACGCAGCGCGGCGCTGTTGCTGGGTTCCGCATTGCCGATACCGGCCTTCGCGGCCGAACCGGCTTTCCCCCCCTTAAAGCGCATAGCTGCGCAGCGTCATCTTCTGTTTGGGTTCGCGGTCCGGCCCGAGCGTTTGCGGTCCGATGCGCATTACCGGCAGTTTGTGGCCAGCCAGGCCAATATTATTGTTCCGGAAAACGCGCTGAAGTGGGTGGTCGTTCAGCCTGAGCAGAATCGCTACGATTTTTCTGGCCCGGATACGCTTGCCGCCTTTGCCAGAGCGCAGGGCCTGCTGCTACGCGGGCATACCTTTTGCTGGCACCGCGCGGTGCCGGACTGGCTGCTGGCGATTCGCGATGCCACGCTGCTGGAAAAAGTGTTGAGAGACCATATTCATACCGTCGCGGGGCGCTATCGGGGACAGATACAGAGTTGGGACGTGGCGAACGAGATTATCAACCTGTCTGACGGTTTGCCTGGCGGATGGCGCAACAGTTTCTGGTATCAACGTCTGGGAACGCGTTATCTGGATATCGCCTGTGACGCGCTGCATCAGACCGATCCTCACGCCGTCATTTGCTATAACGATTACGGGCTGGAAAGCGACCATGACAACGCACAACGAAAACGTGACGCTGTGCTGGCGCTGCTGCGCAATTTGCAGGACAGACAGATCCCCATTGGTGCGCTGGGCATTCAGTCTCATCTCAAGGCCGGTCCGCAGTACGCGTCTGGTCCGGGACTGGCGACATTTATTCGTGAAGTGAAAGCGCTGGGCCTGGCCGTGTATATCACCGAACTGGATGTTGATGACAGCCGCCTGCCGATGGCGCGCCGCGCCATGGCGGTCGCCAGCACCTATAAGCGCTATCTTTCGCTTGTGCTGGAAGCCGGTGTCGACGCAGTGCTCACGTGGGGTGTCTGGGACACGCCCCACCGGACGGCGGCGACGCCGAAGGCAAGCGATGGGCTGGCCACCGGACCGTTGCTGTTTGCTAAAGACGGCCAAATCAAAGACGCCAGTTGGGCAGCGCTGCATGCGCTACGCTGATTAACGCGTTGCGGGCGCCGCTCTGGCGGCAATCCACTGTCGATAACGCGCGGGTGTCATCGCCATCACCTGATTAAACGCTTTGCGAAAGCTGCTTTCGTCAGAATAGCCACAATCGGCGGCCACCTTACGGATGCTTACGGTGGGGTTCTCCAGGAGAAGACAGGCACCTTCAATGCGGACCCGGGTAATAAACGCCTTAGGACTTTCGCCGGTCAGCATTTTCATTTTACGGTGCAACGTACGTTCGCTGGTATGTAACGCAGAGGCCAGCCGTTCTGCCGTGATGCCTGGCTGTTGATAGCGAATAATCTCTTCCGCCCGCATCAGCAACGGGTGCTGAGTGTTAATAAACCCGGGCGGCGCATACAAACGTTGCGACACGGGCTGGGCATCGGCAACGGCCATATCAGCAACCTGTCTGGAGACGTCCGCCCCCAGTATCCTGTGCAGCAAATGCAACGTGAGCGCGCTCCACGAGAGTGGGCCACCCGTAGTAATGATATTTTCCTGTTGTTCGAGCGTTTGTCCCCATACCGGACGCGCATCCGGATAGCGCTCCCGCAGGGTCGGAAACAGCCACCAGGTGGTGGTACAACGCCGACGACTGAGCAGCCCCGCTTCGCCCAGCACCAGACAGCCCGCGCAGGCGGCACCGACGATGGCACCCTGATGGTACATTTTTTTTATCCAGGTCCCCGCCTGTATGACCGCCTCCGGATGCTGCGGAAACCGATCGCGGCCCAACGCCATTCCCCCGACCAGGACGATATCTGACGCCTCTGCCTGGCTGAAATCAGCATCGACATGTAGCCATCGTCCCTGCGCATCGCGCACGGGCTGGCCATCAGCACTTACGATTTGGACCTCCAGCGGCGCGCGGGTCAGTTGCGCCGCAGTATCGGGGCGAGACGCAATCACCTGGCGCGCAATCCATAAGGTGTCACAAAAGCCGTTGACGGCAGAAGGCAGGCTGCCTTCCAGCGCCACAATCGCTATGCGCATAACCAGTCACTCCTTATGGCGAGTTTTGCCTGTTAGTTGTCTTATTCGCCATCTTACACGCTCTTTTCGCCCGATCTACCATGGTCAGCATGAAAACGACCACAGGAACAGGCGAGATGCGGCGAAAGAGCAGTAAGGCGAAAAGATTAAAGCATGCGGTGCTGCTGGGGCTGACGTTATTGAATGTGCCGCTCGCTGCGCAGGCGACGGTGAAAAACATCGTCTTAGTCCACGGGGCGTTTACTGACGGCTCAGGCTGGCGGGCGGTGATTTCACGCCTTCAGCACAAAGGTTATCACGTCACCGCCGTTCAGAATCCATTGACCTCATTGCAGGATGACGTAAAGGCGACGGAGGCGGTCATTGCGCGTCAGCAAGGCCCGGTGCTGCTGGTTGGGCATTCCTGGGGCGGTGTGGTGGTGGCTGATGCTGGCAACGATTCGCGCGTAAGGGGCATGGTTTTTCTCTCTGCGCTGGTGCCCGACAGTAATGAATCTGCTGCCGGGCTGTTGCAACGACTTCATGCCCCGATGACGGAAATGAGGCCGGATAAACATGGGATGATCTGGCTGGATAATGCCCAACAGTTTGGTGAAATGCTGGCCGGCGACGTGCCTGATGCGCGGGTGCGCGAACTGGCTGCGGTACAACAACCTGTTGCGGCGAGCGCTTTCACTGACAAGGTTATGCGAGCCGCATGGAAAATCAAACCCACCTGGTATTTGTTGACCACGCAAGACCGGGCGCTGCCGCCCCGTGTCCAGTCTGACATTGCTGCGCATATTGGCGCACGCGTTCAGCGTCTCGCATCTAGTCATTTATCGCTGGTTTCACATCCTGAACAGGTGGCTGCGTTTATCGATCGCGCGGCCAGAACCCTTCCATCGTCATAGCACCATCACTCTCAGGGGAATCCCATGTACAGATTACTTCATATTGACGCCAGTATTTTCCAGACGCCGTCGGTTACCCGGCAGCTTACCGCGGACATCGTCAGAAAACTGTTGGCAAAGTACCCCGCTGCTCAGGCGACTTACCGTGATGTCGTGGCCGAGGAAATCCGTCCTCTTAACGCGGCCATCGCGGCAGGTTTCAGGGCGGGAAACGACGACAACGTCAGTGAGTACATAGCAGAACAGCATCGCTTATCTGACCTGCTGGTGGCGGAGTTTCTTGCCAGTGATGTGATAGTCATCGGTGCGCCGATGTACAACTTTTCGGTGCCTGCCCAACTAAAATCCTGGCTGGACCGGATCGCGCAGGCAGGCAAAACATTCAGTTATACGGCACAAGGCCCGGTGGGATTGTCAGGTGGGCGAACCGTGATCGTGGCCTCGGCGCGGGGCGGCTTTTACCACGGCGGTTCCCTTGAAGAGTGGGATTTTCAGGAACGGTATCTGGCCGCTTTTTTTCGGTTTTTAGGCGTTGAGCATATTCATGTTATCCGTGCAGAAGGGGCTTCAAAAGGGGAAGCCATTCAACAGCGTGAAATCGGCAACGCGTTTAATGCCGCCAGCACGCTCATCCAGTCACTTGCGTTGTAATCCACAGGAGAACCTTATGCTTTACATTGTTACGCTGAGTTATCGTGGTGCCGCCGCCGAACGTGAAAAACACAGCGCGGGTCATAAAAGCTGGCTGGTGGAGCACATCAAGACGGGCGAGGTGGTTTTGGCCGGACCGCTGGAAAATCAGCAGGGCGGCGTTGTGCTGTTTCCCGCCTCTGATGAGCAGGCGGTTCGCGACAGGTTGACCGAGGATCCCTTTGTGGCGTTGGGACTGGTTGATGTGGCTGTTACGGGCGTTCATCCAGCCCTGGTTTCTTCTGTGTTTGACGCCGACTGGGGCAGTGAAACGAAGGTCGTTGATATGGCCCACCGCGCCTGAAGCCGTTTGCCGCGGAGCAGGGCATCGCTCCGCGGCAGGTCGATCAGAATGACTGCCAGTTATCCGCTGACGGTGCGGTAGACACAGGCGTCATAACGGGTTTTTTCAAAGCTGTGCTGCGGGACGTCGCCAGACCTGTGGTCGGCTTTCTGCCCGTGTTAAACACGGAGACCGACTGACGTAACTGCGTAGCCTGATCTTCCAGTGAGGCTGCCGCACTGGCCGATTCCTCTACCAGCGCCGCGTTTTGTTGCGTGACGCCGTCCATTTCCGATACCGCTTTCGTCACCTGTTCAATACCGCGTGTCTGCTCGGCCGAGGCCGAGGCAATCTCAGCCATCAACTGGGTCACGCTGTTAACGGAATGCACAATGCTTCCCATGACATCACCCGCTTCGGAGGCATGAGTCGAACCGCTGTTGACACGCTGCGTCGATTGTTCAATCAGCGTGCGGATCTCCTGCGCCGCGCTTGCACTGCGTCCCGCCAGTGAACGCACCTCACCGGCGACTACAGCAAAACCGCGCCCCTGTTCGCCTGCGCGTGCGGCTTCGACCGCAGCGTTAAGCGCCAGGATATTCGTCTGGAACGCAATGCTGTCGATAATGCCGATGATGCTGGCAATCTGTTTAGAACTTTCACTGATCTGCTCAATATTGGAAATCACCTTCGCCACAATCTGGCCGCCCTGCGACGCCATCACCGCGGCATCGTTCGCCATCGCGGTGGCCTGCTGTGCATTTTCCGCGTTCAGTTTTACTGTCGAGGTCAGTTGCTCCATGCTGGCTGCCGTCTCTTCCAGTGCGGCCGCCTGTTGCTCGGTGCGGGCAGAGAGGTCGATGCTGCCGGCCGACACTTCTGCTGCGCCGGTGAAAATGGACTGCGTTGCATCATCGACAGAACGAATCGTCACCACCAGCGCGCTGCGCATCTCTTCCAGTTGGCTGAGGAGCCGTCCGGTTTCATTGTGACTGTCGCTGGCGATCTCACGCGTCAGATCCCCGGCAGAGATCGCGCGCATGTAGTCGGTTGCCAGAGTCAGAGGTTTCAGCAGCAGTGTCCGCAGGCCAGCCCATACGCTGGCAACGGTCACCAGAGCAATAACTGCGATAATCAGCAAGGTCCACAGCATATTGGTGTAGTTGTGATCGTTTTCTGCGGCGATTTCCTTCATCAGCTGATAGTTAGCGCTCCGCCAGGCCTGATAAGCCTTATCCAGCTGATCCTGCGCTTCCTGTGCATCAAGATTGCCGTAAGCCTGATAGTTGTTATTTCGCAGGAACTCGACCGACGCGAGCATGGTATCGTGCATTTTGCTGTAAGCCGTCTGCACGTTTTGGGTCAGTTCCGCATGCTGTCCGGGTAAGGGCGGGGCGGCTTTGTAGGCTGAAAAATACTCATCGGCTTTTTCAGCAGATTGTTTCGCTGTGTCCAGCAGTGTGGCAATCGAGGCCAGAGATGCCGGATCCTTCTGGTTTTTCAGAAAACGAATAGCCACCCGGCTGACGGTGACACGCGTCTTTATCAGCGTCTGCACACTGTCGCTCAGTTGCTGTTGTTGTAGCGTCAGTTGTTCAGTGTGAGAAAAGTTGCGTCCCGCCTGGCTGACAGACGAATAAAAAAGCGACCCGGTAAGCATTAACAGCGCACTGAACAAAAACAATACGGCAATAATGCCCGTTGTAATTTTAAGGTTTTTAAACATGGCGGCGATACCTGATAAACGTGGATACAGGTATATCGGTATTTAACGGATTACCTTAATAGTGACGCCATAAATAATGTGATCTATAACGATTAGTTTAAAAATAAAATGACGCTTTCAGGAAAAGCGTGTTTTTTTAATGGTTTGGCCTAGTCACAAAAACGGGGTGATCAAGGGTCCGTTTATGCAGAAATGTACCGGGAGTTACGTTTTTTCGCGCAATAATAAGATGAAGGCCTGGGTGAGACATTTGCGCGTTAATATTTTTCGCTGCCCTCATACGTGACCGCAATCTGACGTTGTGTCCGTCTTCGCTGTATAAGCCGTGCTTCACAGACAGGGGGCTGAAAATAGGTATGGCAACACCATCTGTTATTTGCCCACCGCTGAGGCCGCTCAGCCTGTTTGCCGCTGAGGGGCGTTTCTGACAATCTTCCGCAATGCTTCTTTCCGGATGGCCATTAACCCGAGCGGGCCGTCAGGGTGAAATGACATATCAGCGTATTTTTGTCGCTATCCTGTGCATCATCCCCATCCAGATCAAGAAACAAGAATAGTTATCATTTGTATAATTCCTGCCTTAGTTGTTAACGGTTGGGATATATCTGTGAAAATCAAAACACACACCACCTATCGTGTCAGAGGCTACCAGCCTTCTGTTGATCCCGCCTGGCGGCAAAAATTACTAACCATGGGCGTGCTGCCCGGCACGCTGATTGACGTCATCCGTACTGCACCACTGGGCGATCCCGTTCATATCCGTACGCGTCGCCTCAGTCTGGCGGTGCGGCAACGCGAACTGGCTTCGGTTCTGCTGGAAGAAGTCCGCTGATGAGAACATTAACCCTGGGTCTGATCGGCAACCCGAATACCGGTAAAACCACGTTATTTAATCAGCTTACCGGGGCCCGCCAGCGCGTAGGGAACTGGGCGGGCGTGACGGTAGAACGCAAGGAAGGGCAGTTCTTTACGGCTGAAACGGATGTACGGCTGGTTGATCTGCCAGGCACGCGCTCGCTTACAACGCTTTCGGCGGACAGCGCCATCGATGAAAGTATCGCCTGTGGGTATCTGTTTGAGGATCACGCCGATCTGGTGATTAATGTGGTAGACAGCTCAAACCTGGAGAGTCATCTTTTCCTGACTTTTCAGCTACTGGAGCTGGGCATGCCCTGTATCGTAGCGTTAAACATGCAGGATATCGCGCTCAGCCAGAATATCATCATCGACAGGGCAGCGCTGTCAGCCCGGCTGGGGTGCTCGGTCGTGGCGCTGACGTCAACACGTGGCGAAGGCATCGCCTCGCTTAAACGCGCCATTGACGACTGGCAGGGAGAAAGACCGCCACAACCTCTGGTTTATCCTCGTGAAATTGAGACGGCGATCGCGCGCCTGCAAACGATGATGCCTGCGGACATCGCCAGGCAAAAGCAGCGCTGGCTGGCGCTACAGTTGCTGGCAGGTGACATTAACAGTCAGCGCATCTGTCCCACAGTCGTCCCCCAACTGCCGGCGATCAGGCAGGCGGCGGGCGGCGATCCGGCAATGCATGTGGTGAACTGTCGTTATCAGGCTATCAACGCGCTTTGCGCCGCGGTCTGTAACCTCAATAAAGCCGCACCCGCTGCGCTGACTGAGTGGCTGGACAACCTTGTGCTGAACCGGTTCCTGGGAATACCGGTTTTTCTGGGCGTGATGTATCTGATGTTTGTGCTGTCAATTAACATCGGTGCAGCCTTCCAGCCTTTGTTCGACAGCGGATCGGTGGCGCTGTTTATTCATGGCGCGCAGTGGCTGGGCTATACCTGCCACTTTCCCGACTGGGTAACGGTCTTCCTTGCGCAGGGCATAGGGGCCGGGATTAACACGGTGTTGCCGATTCGGCCCCAGATCGGCCTGATGTACCTGTTTCTGTCTTTTCTTGAAGACTCGGGGTATATGGCGCGTGCAGCGTTTGTAATTGATCGCCTGATGCAGTCGCTGGGCTTGCCGGGAAAATCCTTTGTACCGCTTATTGTCGGGTTTGGCTGCAACGTGCCTTCAGTAATGGGCACGCGTACGCTGGATACACCCCGTGAGCGCTTACTTACCGTGCTAATTGCGCCCTTTATGTCCTGCGGTGCGCGGCTGGCGATTTTTGCGGTTTTCGCCGCCACCTTTTTTGGCGCCTGGCGCGCCAGCCTGGTTTTCTCTCTGTACGTGCTGGGCATTATCGTGGCCATCGTCACTGGGCTTATCCTGAAAAATACGCTGCTGCGCGGCGAAGCGTCACCTTTTCTTATGGAGCTGCCGGTCTACCATCGCCCCCATGTGAAAAGCCTGCTGATCCAGACCTGGCAACGTTTAAAGATGTTTATCGTGCGCGCAGGTCGCGTCATTATTGTGGTCAGCATGGTGATCGGATTACTCAGCAACTTTTCGTTTAGTGGGGCAACCGTAGACCATATCAATGATTCTGCGCTGGCTACTGTGAGTAAAGTCGTCACGCCAGCCCTGCGACCTGTCGGCGTGACATCAGACAACTGGCAGGCCACGGTCGGGCTGGTGACAGGCATCATGGCGAAAGAAGTCGTGGTCGGTACGCTGAACAGCCTTTATGTCGGCGAAGATGTTCAAAGCGGCGCGTTTCGCCCGCAGGACTTTTCGCTGTCGGGTGAGTTAGGTGACGCGCTGAAAGAAACCGGTGACAGCCTGAAGAGCGCATTCAGCCTGCGTGCGCTGGCCAACCCTATTGAAGCGAGTAAAGGTGACAGTACAATCAATGCGACGCAAATGGGCGTGATGAGTGCGAAATTCGGCAACGGCTTCGCAGCGTACAGCTATTTGCTGTTTGTGTTGCTCTACGTTCCCTGCGTATCGGTGATGGGCGCAATAGCCCGGGAAGCCGGGAAAAACTGGATGTTGTTTTCCTTTTTCTGGGGCCTGAACGTTGCGTACTCCGTTGCTACGCTGTTTTATCAGAGTGTCAGTTTTCGCCTGCATCCGGGGTTTAGCGCGCTGTGCCTGATGAGTGTGGTCGTGCTTAACGGTCTGGTCATTAGCCTGCTGCACCACGCAGGTGGACGTGTGCGCACGAAGCTGGTTTCCGCACCGCTCACCTCATCGCGTAAGACAGGATGTGGCGGCTGTACGGGATGTGCTGAGCACCGGCACGCCAGCGACTGAGGACGACGGGGATGCGTGCGGCTGCCCATGATAACCGTGGGCAGACGGAGCCGCCGGAAAGCAATGACGATAAGGTTACCAGTCTGATCGCACGGCTTCCTCGGTCGCCGTTGAACGAAGAGGCAATGCCGGAAGCATATTTAGCGATTCTCTCCGCGACCCGGGCGGAATCAATCTCACCGCAGAAAGCCAGTCCATGCAGCCCCGGGGTGTGCCAGTCCACGCATATTTTCAGGCGCTGAGATTTTTTATATGCCCCAAAAAGTTAAACGTTAATTAAACACTTCTGTTTCTTCTGGCATATTTATTTTTACTGGACACGCGTTGTTTTTTATTAATGTGTCATCTGAAATATGTCGATTTTTATAAGGAAGTTCTTATTAATTTTTTCCGGGAAAAGTGTCTTCCATTTTTCACTTTACTGGCTATTGTCTGAATGTTCTCTTTACGCTTTACATTGCGAAGGTGGCTTATTGCGGAAACGGTCCGCGCCTGAGTAGAGTATCACAGGCAGGCTCTCTGTATTTCTGCAGGGTTCAGTAACGCCATTTTAAATTACAGAATACTCTTAGTTTTGATGTCATCCTCATGTTTATGCTGTCTTTTATTTTCTGGTTTCATGCTATACATATTTTGATACAAAAATTGGCGATGTGCATACAGATGACTGATTTAGAGTAGCGAAAAATTTTTACGAATAAAAATAGCTGGAACTAACCGACACTTTCCCTGCGCTACACTTTAATAAATATGTCACACCAGAGGTTATATGTTTAATGATCAACACGCCCCTTTAGTGTCATTTATCGTGCCTGTTTATAACGGCGCGATGTTTATTGAACGTTGCGTCGAGAGTATTCTTCAGCAACCTCATGCTGAGCATTGCCAGCTTATTTTAGTCAATGATGGTTCAAGTGATAATTCACTTGAGCTAATGAGAAAATACCAGAATTATCCTGGCGTAGAGATTATAGATAAGCCCAATGGCGGCGTTTCATCGGCACGTAACTGCGGTCTGGATGCTGCGCGTGGCACATTCCTCTCTTTCATCGATGCCGACGACTTTCTGCCTTCAGGTGTGCTGGATACCTGGCTGGGGCTGATGAATGAAGACGTCATTCTGGCCGTAGGCGAATCCCGCACCTTTTCTCATGACGGCGAGCCGCTGTCCGGGGAGCCTGAAGAGACCGCACTGCGCAGTCTGCGCGCTGATAAGGCGATCGGTGAACTGCTCTACCACACGCCGAAACACGGTATCTGTGACAAGTTTTTCCGCCGGACGATCGTGCAACAGCAGCAGTTACGCTTTCGGGAAGATATCTTCAACTTTGAAGATCTGCTGTTTGTGATCAGCTACCTGTCCGGTGCCCCGCAGGGACAGGTCGTGTTCAGCCCTCGGGTCGTCTACCACTATGTTGAGTCACACGATTCGGCAACGCGCTCGGCGCTCAAAGAAAAACACTTCACTTACGTCCGGGCTTTTACAGGGATTAAACGCGTCTTGCTACGGCCGCAGGAACGCTATTACTACTTCTTATTTCTGAAGGTTACGGCCTCGCACATCTATAAAGCCCTGTATAGTGGGACGTTCAGCGCGGCATTCGTCAGGCAGTATATTGAACTTTACCGGCAAAACTATCGTGCCTATATTGCCGCGGGCGTGCTCCCAGACGCCTGGAGCCTTTATTTTACGCTTTTCTACCTGTCTCCACGCCTGGTGTCCGGGCTGCGTCATGCCGTACAGACTCTGTTGAGGGCGCGTTCGTGAAACAAAAGCTGCAAAACTCGTTATGGATGATCATTGAGAAGCTGGTTGCGGTATTTGGCCTGATGTTTGTAACGTCCTTCGTCGCTAAGTACGTCGGGCCTGTCACGTTTGGTGTGATCGCCATTTCCATGCTGATATTTCAGTTTATCCAGTCTGTGGCGATGATGGGCTGCGACGTCATCCTGCTCAAGCGCATTGCCCAGAATCACCGTTCTGGCATCCGCCTTATGGTGCCGGCTGTCATTTTGGTGTTTAGCCTTTACTGTGTGCTCTCTACCATTGGCATTGTGGTGATGCGGGAAGAGATGAACTCGCAAGCGTTTGTCTTTATCTGCGCGGCGGCACTGGCTTGTCTGTTCTCGGCTATCGATCTGGTTAATATCTACAATGAAGCGGTGTTGAATGCGAAGCTGAACGTGATGGCTAACCTTACCGGTCTCCTGATCAGTCTGGCTATCCGTTATGGGATTTCCTGGTTCCAGCTCAAACCGGAATTGCTGGCCATTCCCATTGTGCTGGCTACCTTCATTCCTTTTCTGATCAAACTCTGTGTGTTTAGCTGGCACCAACGACGTACGCATGAGAAGCCGCCGCTTCCCCGACTCACTCATATCCGACGTTACAGCGGGTATATTTTGCAGGCCGGACGATCCCTGGTGCTGTCGGTGATTGCGATTACGATTTATACCCGGCTTAACCAGCTCAGCGTTTCATGGTTCTTAGGGTTAAAAGAGGCGGGCATCTTTTCTGTCGCGATGACGCTGTCGGTGGCCTGGGTCTTTTTACCCAACGCTTTACTTGCCTCGTTTTATCCCGCGTTGTTTGCCGAACGTGATCCTGATGTGGCGATTGTCCGCGCGCAGAAGTTACAGCTAATGGTCATTGCCGTGTCGGGGGCCGTTATCGGCGGTATTGCCCTGATCGGCCCCTGGTTTATCCGGCATTTCTACGGCGCAGCTTACACCGAAGCGATTGCCCCGATGGTGTTATTAAGCATCGGCGCCATGTTTGGTGTACTAAGCAGCGTCATGGATCGCTTCATTATTAAATACAATGGCTATCGCTACCTGCTCAAAAAAACGTTCTGTGTGCTGGCGGTATGTCTGATCACGACGGTGACACTGGTGCCAGCCTTCGGCATTACTGGCGGCGCCATAAGTGTGGTGATTACTGAGTTTATGGCCTTTACGCTGTTAAACTATTTTTTCCGTGGGCAGCCGATGATGAAGATTCACAAAATATTCATTCAACCCGGAAAACTGTGGTTTCTTATTAATCGCTCGCTCTTTTCTGGGCGGTGATGCAGATATTTCTTAAAGATATGCGTTGGAAGGCGTTTAAATAAAACGCCTTGAACGGTATCTTTAATATAACGCGCTTTTTATCTGCGCGTGAGTAACGTTAATATCCTGCCATGTGGCGGGAGGATGTACCCTGCCTGTTCGTTTTTTTAATTATCGCTTAATAAAAATGAAAGCGTATCTTCATGATCCGAATAATGCCCGTTTACGGTCAGTTTAATTTCGCGCTTTTATAATCTTAGAGTGGGTTAATAAATAATTAGATGCTTATTTTCTTTTCGGTTATCAGGAAAAGGAAAGGCTTTTATTTTCATTATCTTTTTCGCCTTTTTAAGGGCGGCAGGCATTAGGGCTGGTTACGAGGTTTTGAAATGAATGATAAATATTTATTCAGTATAATAATACCTGTTTATAATGCTGAGAAGACGATTATGCGTACCCTGCAAAGTCTTCTCCTTCAGACATGCAAAGATTATGAAGTTATCCTGGTGAATGATGGCAGCAAAGATAACTGCGCCTCTGTTCTTGATGAATTTAAACACTATAAAAATTTTAACGTTATCTCGCAGAGTAATGCTGGCGTCAGCGCAGCGCGAAATGCAGGCCTGGAAGTGGCTACGGGAGAATACGTTATTTTTGTTGATGCTGATGACTGGGTTGATGATGATTTTCTGACCATGTTTCATCAGCACCTTTCTCTGAGCGTTTCACAACCTGTTGATTTACTGGTGGGGAACCTCAGGTGCTCGCGCGTGGGTAGCCTTTCCACCTATGGCCATTTCGGCCATCAGTCTATTCCTGCTGTGCTGGATGAGCTTGAGTTAAGTGATAACATTGGCTATCTCCATAACAAGTGCTACAGAAGAAAGTTGCTTGAAGATCAACAGCTCCGCTTCACTAAAGGGATATCGATGAGTGAAGACCTGCTGTTTAATCTCAACTGTCTTTACTATGTCGATAATCTGTTTATTTTTGACAGTGCATCTTATCACTATGATGATGTGGAAAACTCGCTGTCGAAAAGACGCGTCCCGTATGAAGAATTGCTGGATCGTAAGCGTTACCTGACTGATCTGTATGAAAGGTTATTTGTTAAATATAAAAACGAGGATTTGTCGCTTTTCTCTACTGGTGTCACCAAACGTAAGCTCACCCTCGATATGCAAATCGTTACCGCCATGTATTACACCACGCTTAACATTAATGAAATCCGGAAAAGTATCAAACGGATCAAAGAGAAACGCTATCCGGCAAACGTACTGGCATTATTAAACAGAAGCGAGAAAGTGAAGTACCACGTCATGAATGTGAATGCCAGAGTGGCTTATCTGGTGTTGTATATGCTATTCAGATTACGGTTTTTTTAACTTCCGGCGTTGTCATTCAGTGTCGGGCCCTCGACGGAAATGGCGCATATTTTGGCGAGGTGAATTTCCGTAGGGGGCTCTGTCATCGCGCCAGTATTTTGCTATTCCACGTTGGGTCAAATGTCGCAATGCTGGAAAGGGGCCGCGTTTTCACTGTCGCGCCGGTCCCCGATGCAGGGCAGGCATTGCATTCACTCCGCAGCCTGATCGTGAACGTCATAACGAAGGTGACCGCGCGCAAACGTAAGGCGAGGCTGGAGATGGCGTTATGCATTGACCTTCAGGCCCGGAATAGCCGGCGCAACCTGCTGAGTCGCTGTTGTGAAAGCGCTTCCTTTAATGTGCACTATTCCCTGCGCGTCACAGCACTGGCAGGCCCGGGTGTGACTTCTCAGCACGTCTGAGTGGAAGTTATGGCCACGCGCCCGAATCGTGCTGACGACCTCAGAAAATATCTGCTGTCCATAACGCTTATCCGTCTCGTCGGCCGCTCCGTTTCTGCCACGTATCAGATAACGTCAGCATACTGAAGATCACGCCCAGGTGTCTTTGCATGTTCGCCATGAAAAAACGCATTTAGTTCAGCTCTGGATTGCCAGAGGGATCCGAAATGCTCGACGTAGAGACGCGCCTTCAACGTGCTGAGCAGCACGATGTCAGCCCGACATGCTTCTCTGAGTGTAAGTAACATGGAATGTCTTTTTCATTCTTACCGATGCCCGTGCCTCACGAAGCGGTGAGCAGGGGGGAAATCAACGACATGCGGATCAGGTGACTGGTGGCTTTCTGGTTGCGGCAGTGACAGCGTTTGTTGTCGCACAGTTGAAAGTCATCGCTTACGCCAATCGGTTATCACCCAGCCTGGCCGCCGCTTTTTGCGTCGCCAGGCGTCTTTTTTCAATAAAGGGAGCTATCTGGTCCTGCGCTTTTTGCAACTGCTCAGCCGGCGCGGTCCGCGGCGAGCCACTGGTAAAGGGCGGCGCGGGATCGTACTCCATATGCAACTGAATATTTTGAGCAATCTCAGGGCCGTAAAGCTCGGCGACAACAGTAAGCGCGAAGTCGATACCAGAGGTGACATCTGCGCCGGTGATACGATTTCGATCGCGCACAACACGCTGGTTTACAGGCTCGGCACCCAGAAGCACCAGTTGATCCAAGGATGCCCAGTGCGTCGTCGCCTGATAGCCTTGTAACAGCCCGGCAGCACCCAGCACCAACGACCCCGTGCAGACCGAGGTGATCAGTCTGGCCTGCTCACTCTGGCGTCGGACAAACGTAAGCACATCCTCATCCGCCATCAGTTCGATTTGCCCGGGGCCGCCGGGCACACAAATGATGTCCAGCGGCGGCGTCGTTGCAAAGGTAGTGGTAGGTAAGATCGCCATGCCACGGTCTGATATCACGGGCTGTAAATTTTTCCAGATCAGATGTACCCGCGCATGAGGCGCACGGACAAACACCTCATAAGGACCGGTGAGATCAAGTTGTGTCAGCGCGGGGAAGAGCAGAAGGCCGATGTTAATGGATGCGATGTCATTCATGAGAGGGTTCCTGAAGGCTAAAAATCTTCAATTGATGCTTTTTGAATGACAACGTTCTTAATGAAGACTCAATACGCTGCCATTCAGAAAGCGTCAAACGCCACATTAAGCTGTCAACGCAAAGCAGATTACTGGCGTGCCTACTAACAGAACGCTGATAGGTAAAATTCCTACCTTAAAGTGGTTATTTATTGCTTATAAACTGAAACACCTCAGTCAAGCCCGCTAATCAATCATCGATTTTCACTTACTCAGTAAATACTGATGATAAAATTGATGAAAAGTCTTTTTTGAACATAGCGTTATGCCACAAGAACATAGCAATTATGATAATAAAATACTAGTGTAAGAACGCTATTTTCTTCACCGATGCATTTTATTGACTCGGCTCATATTCATTTTTTTACTGCACGTGGTTAAATTTTTTCGGATTAAAGCCTAATATAAATTTATCCATAGTGAAAGTGTGGTGTCACTGAGTTTTAACTGGCGTTACCTTTAACGATCGTCAGCGTCCTCGACGACTCTGTAGCGATGCGCAGGATTTTCAGCGTCAAAACATGTCACCATGAGTTCCTCATTTCTTATGTAAAATAAAGTTTCGGTTTTTCTGTTTTTTCCGGATTTAAAGTCTGGATTGGATTTTTTTTATAGTTCTTATTGTTGATTTTTTGCTTTTTACTGTCCGACATGAGTGGTTTGAGTGTTAAGTTAATGTAAGATTTATGTAAACTAATATTGTTTACTTAATTTTGACTCCATGTTAATAACTATCTCTGGGTTTAAATGAACGTCATGGAGATGCAGGATGAAAACTATTTTGATTGCTGTAACAATGATGTTGTTGCTTGCCGGATGTAGTTCTGTGGGAGGCGAAGATAAATTTAGTAGGAGCTACGTGACCTCACATATTATTCCTGATAAAACCACGCAGGCCGAGGTTCAGGCGTTATACGGAACGCCAGACGACCAGAACGTAAGTTCCAACGGTGATTACGAATGGATTTATGATAAGAGTGGTAATTTGGATACGGCATCCAGCGTTATGGGTTATGTGCCGGGTGCAAGTGCTATTTCGAGCGCATTAGGAATGGCATCAAGCGCCAGTAGTGCGTCAGATTCAATGGCAAAAGCATCTGGAAAAATGAGCGGTGATACGAATTACCGTGCATCACATTTGTTCATCAGGTTTAATAAAAATAAAACAGTAAGTAGTTGGTTTATGTGATTTTCTCTACAATCAGGAGTGGGGAAGCAAACAGTCACTCCTGATTATTTTATAGTGAAAGGTATGGCGCATTTTTAATTTCTAACTTTGAACTATCGTTATTTATTTCAAGGGGTTGACGTTGTCAGGTCAGACTTTTTAGAAAGAACACAGTTCGGCGTGTCATCCACAATAATTTATAAAGAATGCTCTGAACTGGTTTGAACTCTGAATGGATGTGCCCTTTCATTCTTTTATCACAACTACAGTCGTCACGTTTTTTCAATTTGATGGTGGGTAAGTTTTGCCAGAGATGACGGTAACGTTTATGGGTAACACTCACTGAGTAACAGGCTATGCATGCGATAACACGGTATCAATTTATTGTGATGAGTCATTTTTTATCGTATTGATAAGTCTTAATCATGTGTCGTGTTAAAAACTTTCTCAAGATGAGAGGTAAAGTGCTGTCAAGACATCCCATCATTCAGAATAATGCTATAGATTCTGCGTAAGACATATTAATTTTGATAAAGGGGTATTTCTGTGTGGAAAACAGCGATCATTTCCTTCATTTTAATGCTTCTGGCATTCGCGACTAATGTAAGTATTTCGCGAGCCATGGCGGAGGATAGCGTAAATTCCTCAAGCATTAAACAGACAGCCAGCAAGACGTTTGACCCTTCAGCGATGCCTGTCTCTTCCGCGCCACCAGGGGCATTTCCCTATATAGCCCTTCCTGCGGGTTATGAAACGTCTACCCAACCTGATATCACCGAATTCGATCAAATCCCGTTCTGGACTGGCGATCATCTTGAACCTGTGGAAGGCAAGGTTTGGTCGGCCCATATTAGTGCCGTTCAGAACAAAACATTTTCACAGCTGGAGTTGAGTCGTAATATTGAATCTGTGGTGACGTCGTTAGGGGGGGAGAGTGTTTTTAACGGAAGAATCCCACCCGAAGCATTAAAAAAGATTGAAGCATGGCCACGTGATTTCACGACCAAGTACAACAGTGGCCTGGGGGATATCTGGAATAATGATGTGACGGTGTTCGTTATTCACCGGGCAGACAGAAATATCTGGATTCACCTTTGCACCTACGAGTTTGGGGGCGGTTTATTGATTGCCGAAACGAAACCTCTTGATATTACCGCGCGCGTATTGCCTGCGAACGAGATGGCAGAACAGATTAAGAAGGTGGGGAAAGTGGCGTTACATGTTAATTTCGCTACTGATAAAACGACAATTTTGCCTGATTCTCAGCCTCAGATTGAGCAGGTAGTTGCGCTACTCCATACCGACCCGGCTTTGAAACTAAAGGTGAGGGGATACACGGATAACACCGGTAACCCAGCCCATAATCAAACCCTGTCTGAAGGGCGTGCCAACGCTGTGGTTAAGGCCTTGACCGAGAAGGGCATTGACGCGGGCAGGTTATCGTTCGCGGGTTTTGGAGCAGCCGATCCGGTGGCCGATAATGCGAATGAGCAGGGCAGGGCTCAGAATCGACGAGTTGAACTGGTTAAACAACCTTAAATCCAAACCTTTTACTGTATTTGAAACGCCCCTACGGCAGTATAAGTGACAACGTGCAACTGGTCGCAACATCACCTCGTTGCCTCATCGCTGCCGTGTGATGTGCATCTGGTTGGATGCTTACTGAAACCCTTAAACGCAAAAACCCCCGCCGAAGCGAGGGTTTCAAATTTTGGTGCCCGAACCCGGAATCGAACCAGGGACACGGGGATTTTCAATCCCCTGCTCTACCGACTGAGCTATTCGGGCAACGGGGCGCATTAAACCGTAAAGGCCGCAGGCCGTCAACGGCTTTCATGAAAAAACCCTGTAAAACGTGACTGATTGCCTGAATTTCAGTCAAAGGCGTTGAAACTCACGCCAGTGCACCATTTTTACGGCACAGGGCAATGCTTAATATATCTTCCGCCAGACGTTTAGCGACATCCACATCCTGCACATTGCGCTTGATCAGCAGCTTGCTTAAGCAGCCTTCCAGCACCAGTTCCATTTGATCGGCCACCATACTCGGGTTATCCAGACCCAGCGCATTTAAAATAGTGTGGGTAAATTCCCAGGAGGCGCGCTTCTGTTTTTCTGCCAGTTGATGAATGGGGTGATCGGGATGCGGATAGAAGCTGCAGGCGGCGATAAACAGGCAGCCGGGAAAACGTCCCTTGGTGACATGCTCATTTAACCCTTCGTAGCGCGCCATTAACTTCTGTTCGGGTCGCAGTGCGCTGTTTTGTAATACCTCTTGTCGCCAGCTGTCGATTTGCTGGGCATGAAACTGCAATGCGTCGTAGAGCAGTGCGTCGCGGTCAGCCCAGAACTGCTCAAGTTGCTGCTCGCTGAGTCGCATCTCTTCGGCCAGGATTTTCAGCGACGAGGTGGACGCTAAGCCATTTTGTTCAAGCACGTTTAATGCATGGTCAAGTATCTGTTCACGTTGCAAACCGTTCTCCTCTGCGATGCAGGCCCGTTCAGGTCAACGGGCTGTGTCCAGGTTCCAGTGTTGTTTACTCACGCAGTTTCTGCAAATGTTCGTCAAAATCCTTTGGCTTCAGGAAACCGGTGATACGTGAACCGGGAATTTCTTTTCCCTGAGCATTAAAGAATAAAATCGTGGGCAGCCCCAGCACGTGAAGATGCTGCAACAGCGCATTGTCGGTAGCCGTGTTCGCCGTCACGTTAGCCTGTAACAGCTGGACATCCTTAAGACTGGCACGTACCGCACTGTCGCTAAAGGTGTACTTCTCAAACTCTTTACAGGCCACGCACCAGTCCGCGTACAAATCCACCATCGTCATGCGGCCCTGTGTGTGTTGCAGTGCCTGATCTAACTGGCTAACCGTTTGAACAGACTGAAAGGGAAGGTGCGCGACAGTTTGCTGTGGCGCGTCATTGCCAAACGCCCAGTCCTGCAAAGGGCGAGCGCTGATCAGGGCGGCGATCAGCATGAGCATTTGCACGATGCGCCATTTGCCGCCGCTGGCGCGCAGGCTGGCACTGAAGGCCCACGCAAAAAAGGCGACGCCCAGCAGGCTCCATAAGCGCACGCCCCACAGCTCACCCAGCACCCGTTCCAGCAGGAAAACCGGCAGCGCGAGAATAACGAACCCAAACCCTTCCTTGACGGTCTGCATCCAGGGGCCGCTTTTAGGCAGGAAGCGGCTACCGAACAGCGTCACGGCAATCAGCGGTAAGCCCATACCGATGGCATACAACCACAATGTACCGGCACCCGCCAGCAGGTTACCGCTCTGTGCGATATAGAGCAGGATGGCACTGAGCGGCGCGGTGGTGCAGGGGGAACAAATTAAACCTGCCAGCGCGCCCATCAGGAAAACGCCGGGCAGTGAGCCGCCCTGCTGACGGTTGCTCCACAGCGTCAGACGGGTTTGTACGCTGGCGGGTAACTGTAGCGAAAACAGGCCAAACATCGACATGGCCAGCACTACAAACAGCACGGATAAACCGATCAGGACATAGGGATGCTGTAAGGCCGCCTGAAAACGCAGGCCAGCCGCGGCGACTGTCACGCCGAGCAAGGTATAGGTAAGCGCCATTCCTTGCACATAAACCAGGGCCAGCGCGAACAGGCGACCCAGCGAGTTGTCACGCTTACCGCCAAGGATAATGCCCGAAATCAGGGGATACATCGGTAAGACGCAGGGCGTAAATGCCACACCGACACCAATCAGCAGCGCCCACAATGGCGAAAAGGGGAGCGGGCTGGCGGTGGCGGGCGGGCGCTCCCCTGAGTCTGCATCCGCGCTGGCGACAACGGGCGTGAGTGGAATGCTGCGCGTTTCAGGTGGATAACAGAAGCCAGCGGCAGCACAGCCCTGATACGTCACGCTCAGCGTACTGCCCCTGGCGGCCTGTTGCAGCGTGACGGGCACGTTCAGGTTCTGCGGATAAATCTCGCTCTTACCAAAAAATTCATCTTCGTGTGGCTGACCCGCTGGCAAGGCCACAGGCGCGATACGCGCATTGTTGGCGACGACCCTGATTTGCTGGCGGTAGAGATAGTAGCCGTCTTTAACCTTCCAGTGCAGATTGAGCTGTGCGCCCTGTTGGTCGAAATCAAAAGCAAAAGCCTGGTCGACGGGCAAAAAGCGGCTGGTGGTTTTGGGGGCAAACAGGTCAGCCTGCGCCTGCAGGCAGATAAACAGGGCCAGTATCAGGGTAATTAAGCGAGCGATGCGTGCAGCCATGACAAGTATTCACTGTCTCCATGTTGAACCGGAAGCACCAGCAGTTCTGGTACGTCATAAGGATGTGAGCGCTTAAGCAGATCGAGCAATGCCTGCTGATGAGCTGTATCGCATTTGAGTAACATCTGAACTTCGCTGGCCTGCTCCAACTGGCCCTGCCAGACGTAGTACGAGGTGGCACCCGGTAAAAGGGTGACACAGGCGGCCAGTCTGGCCTTCAGCGCCTGGGTGGCAAGCTGCTGCGCGCACGCCTGGTCAGGGGCGGTGCAGAGGATGACAACGGCATTCATCATGAGGCTCCTGTTGAAAATCGCGTCGATGATAGCACGTTCACTGTGCGGCCGGGACTACAGCAGAAGCCCACCAAAAATAAACCCGAACACGACAGACAGGGTGATGGCCAGCACGCCGGGAATGATAAAGGCATGGTTGAACACGAACTTACCGATTCGGGTCGAGCCAGTGTCATCCATCTCAACGGCGGCTAACAGTGTGGGATAGGTCGGTAACACAAACAGCGCTGACACGGCGGCAAAAGAAGCGATAGCTGTCAAAGGGGTGACGCCAAGGGCTAACGCCGCAGGCAGCAGGGCTTTCGCGGTTGCTGCCTGAGAATAGAGCAGCATCGAAGAAAAGAACAATACCAGCGCCAGCATCCACGGATAGGTTTTTAAGGTATCCCCCGCCAGCATCTGGATATCCGCCAGATGGGCTTTGACGAAGGTATCGCCGAGCCAGGCTACGCCCATGACGCAGACGCAGGCACTCATACCGGATTTAAACGTACTGGCGCTCAGAATCGCGCCGCTGTCAATATTACAGGTCAGACTAATCAACGTGGCAATAGTGAGCATAAACACCACAATCGCTTCGTTGCGCGGCAGGGGCGGATTGACGATCAGGTTTACGCTTTCGCTGGTAATGGTCGCATAGATCACCACGGCAGCAATCCCGAACAGGAACAGCAGGACAGACTTTCTGGCGCCAGGTCTGGCGTGATAGACGGTTTCCCCACGCAGGGCCACGTCGCCTTTCGCCAGGCGAGCCTGATAAACGGCGTCATCTTTCAGCTCTTTTCCCAGGAAGTTAGTGACCAGCGCGGCAAGAAACAGCCCAACCATGGTAGCCGGAATGGCGATGGCCAGCAGCATGATATAGCTTACGCCGCGCGGTTCGAGCAGCGTGGCAAAGAAGACGACCGCCGCCGAGATTGGCGAGGCGGTAATGGCAACCTGAGATGCGACAACCGCCATCGACAGCGGACGAGAAGGACGCACGCCTTGCTCTTTCGCCACCTCGGCGATGACCGGCAGGGTAGAGAAGGCGGTATGACCGGTGCCCGCCAGCAGCGTCATCACATAGGTGACCAGCGGGGCAAGAAAGGTGACATAACGGGGATGACGACGCAGCAGGCGTTCGGCAAGGCTGACCAGGTAGTCCATGCCGCCAGCAACCTGCATGGCCGCAATCGCCGCGATGACCGCCATGATGATTTCAATCACATCAAACGGAATGGCGCCTGGCTTCATACCAAAGCCAAGCGTCAGGATGAGCACGCCCATGCCGCCCGCAAAGCCAATCCCGATCCCGCCAAGACGCGCGCCCAGCCAGATCGCCAGTACCACGATAAACAGTTCAACCAGGAACATGTGCCACTCCCGAAATGATGATGAGCCGAAAAGCAAACCCATCCTTTTAACAAACAAAAAGGCACATCGTTTTGATTACGATGTGCCTTTTACACCAGTAAGCGCAATTACGCCTTACTGTTCGTTTTCATCGGTATAGCGTTTCGCCTTGTAAACCGGATACATCAGGTTTTGCACAGAGAAAATATCATCCAGCTCGCTTTCGGTCAGCAGGCCGCGCTCCAGCACCACCTCGCGCACGCTTTTGCCGGTTTCGGCGCAAATTTTACCCACGATGTCACCATTATGGTGGCCGATATAGGGGTTCAGATAGGTCACAATCCCAATGGAGTTAAACACGTAGGCTTCGCAGACCGCTTTGTTCGCCGTGATACCGTTGACGCATTTTTCCAGCAGGTTATAGCAGGCGTTGGTCAGAATGCTGATCGATTCAAACAGCGCCTGACCGATGACCGGCTCCATGACGTTGAGCTGAAGCTGGCCGGCTTCCGACGCCATCGTGACCGTCGTATCGTTACCAATCACCTTGAAGCACACCTGATTAACGACTTCAGGCACCACCGGATTCACTTTGGCAGGCATGATGGAGGAACCGGCTTGCAGCTCCGGCAGGTTAATCTCGTTCAGGCCCGCGCGTGGACCGGAAGAAAGCAGGCGCAGGTCATTACAGATCTTCGACAGTTTGACAGCCAGGCGTTTGAGTGATGAATGCACCATGACATAGGCGCCGCAGTCTGAAGTGGCTTCGATCAGGTCTTCGGCGGGCACGACCGCGAGGTTGCTGACTTCCGCCAGTTTCTGCACCGCCAACTGCTGGTAACCGTCCGGCGTGTTCAGGCGCGTACCGATAGCGGTTGCGCCTAGGTTCACTTCCAGCAGCAGTTCGCCAGTGCGCAAAATGCTTTTCGTCTCTTCATTCAGCAGAACGCTGTAGGCATGGAACTCCTGGCCCAGCGTCATCGGCACCGCATCCTGTAGCTGGGTACGGCCCATTTTTAAAATGGTCTGGAATTCATCGGCTTTACGCTGAAACCCGTCCGCTAACTGACTGATACCGTCGAGCAGTTTCAGCAGTGAGCTGTAAACGGCAATACGAAAACCCGTCGGATAGGCATCGTTAGTGGACTGGCATTTATTCACGTGGTCGTTCGGGTTCAGATACTGATATTCGCCTTTTTGATGCCCCATCAGTTCCAGACCAATATTCGCCAGTACCTCATTGGTATTCATATTCACCGAGGTGCCTGCGCCGCCCTGATAAACATCAACCGGAAACTGATCCATGCAGCGACCGTTGTTCAGCACTTCATCGCAGGCCTGAATAATGGTGTTGGCGATATCACGCGGTAAGGTTTGTAGCTCTTTGTTTGCCATCGCCGCGGCTTTTTTCACCATCACCATGCCGCGAACAAACTCAGGAATGTCACTGATTTTGCTGTTGCTGATGTAAAAGTTTTCAATCGCACGCAAAGTATGAACGCCATAGTAAGCATCCGCCGGAACTTCACGCATGCCTAACAGGTCTTCTTCGATACGAATGTTGTTCGCCATGATAACCTTCTTGTTGTCACTGCTAACCATCGCAGATGATGTGTTTGTTTTGTGGGGAAGCGCCAGAACCGCTATTTTATCCGTATTCAGGCAGGTGAGCACGATCCTATTCTGACAGAGACGCAAAGCGCGAACAGAGATCACCTGTCTGGCCGCGTTACGTTAACAATATGTGAAATCGCTCACAAAAATAACCCGTAAGCAAAAATTTGCCGGGTGCGGTTGAAATTGACGATCAGAATAACCATCTCTGTTTTTTACCTTTTTCACATTCATATTCCACGCTGTCGGGTTAACGACCGGGCAGCCTGACTCACAGGAGAATCCGGTGCGCTGGTTACCGTTAGTGATCTTTTTCGTACTGGCCTGGATTGAGATCTCACTTTTCATTCAGGTTGCACACGTCCTGGGCGTGCTGCTCACCATGCTGCTGGTGGTTTTCACCTCCTGCATTGGCGTGTCTTTAGTCAAAAATCAGGGCATGAAAAACTTTATGCTGATGCAGGAGAAGCTGGCACGTAATGAAAGCCCGGCACAGGAGATGATCAAAAGCGTTTCGCTGATCATTGCCGGTTTCCTGCTGCTGCTGCCTGGTTTCTTTACCGATATGCTGGGGCTGCTTCTGCTGCTGCCACCGGTGCAAAAGCACCTCACGCTGAAGCTGATGCCGCATTTGCGCGTCTGGCGCGGGCCGGGAGCGGGCCCGGACAGTGGCTATACCATGGATGGCGAGTACGAACGTAAAGATACCGATCGTCTTGAACACCATGACGATCCTAAGGATCGTTAATTCCCACCCTGCGCGACGTCGGGTCGCGCTTTTTGTTTGTTCGCCCGCCCGTTTGCCACCTTTGTTCAAAAAGTCATCAGTCGCATCATCAGGCAAAAAAAATTTGTAGGTTCCCCCCTTGAAAGAGGGAAAGCGCGGCCCTATCTCTCTGGTCACGAGGCCGGAAGCCACACAGCCCGGTATTCAACCCAAAAATGAATGATTGGACTTCTCAAAGGAGAGCTATCAAATGAAAATTCGTCCATTACACGATCGCGTAATCGTGAAGCGTAAAGAAGTGGAAGCTAAGTCAGCGGGTGGCATCGTGCTGACCGGTTCTGCTGCAGGCAAATCCACGCGCGGTGAAGTGCTGGCTGTGGGTAAAGGCCGTATTCTTGAAAGTGGCGAAGTGAAGCCGCTGGATGTGAAAGTGGGTGACGTTGTGATTTTCAGCGAAGGCTACGGTGCCAAAACGGAGAAAATCGACAATGAAGAAGTCCTGATCATCTCTGAAAGCGACATTCTGGCGATTGTTGAAGCGTAAGTTTTACGCGTAATTCACTGAACGAAACGAATTTAAGGGAAATTTGAAATGGCAGCTAAAGACGTAAAATTCGGTAATGACGCACGCGTAAAAATGTTGCGTGGCGTAAACGTACTGGCAGATGCAGTAAAAGTTACCCTGGGTCCTAAAGGCCGTAACGTAGTTCTGGATAAATCTTTTGGTGCACCGACCATCACGAAAGATGGCGTTTCTGTTGCGCGTGAAATCGAGCTGGAAGACAAGTTCGAAAACATGGGTGCGCAGATGGTGAAAGAAGTTGCCTCTAAAGCCAACGATGCGGCGGGCGACGGTACCACCACGGCAACCGTACTGGCGCAGTCCATCATCACCGAAGGCCTGAAGGCCGTTGCGGCGGGCATGAACCCGATGGATCTGAAGCGCGGTATCGACCAGGCGGTTGTTGCTGCAGTTGAAGAACTGAAAAAACTGTCTGTGCCTTGCTCAGACTCTAAAGCGATTGCGCAGGTGGGTACCATCTCTGCAAACTCTGATGAAACCGTCGGTACCCTGATCGCGCAGGCGATGGAAAAAGTGGGTAAAGAAGGCGTTATCACCGTTGAAGAAGGCACCGGTCTGCAAGACGAGCTGGACGTGGTTGAAGGTATGCAGTTCGACCGCGGTTACCTGTCTCCGTACTTCATCAACAAGCCAGAAACAGGCGCAGTAGAACTGGAATCCCCGTTCATCCTGCTGGCTGACAAGAAAATTTCTAACATTCGCGAAATGCTGCCAGTGCTGGAAGCCGTTGCGAAAGCAGGCAAACCGCTGCTGATCATCGCGGAAGACGTAGAAGGCGAAGCGCTGGCTACCCTGGTGGTGAACACCATGCGTGGTATCGTGAAAGTGGCTGCGGTTAAAGCACCTGGCTTCGGCGATCGTCGTAAAGCGATGCTGCAGGATATCGCTATCCTGACTGGCGGTACCGTTATCTCTGAAGAGATCGGTATGGAGCTGGAAAAAGCTGCGCTGGAAGATCTGGGTCAGGCGAAGCGTGTGGTTATCAATAAAGACACCACCACTATCATCGATGGCGTGGGTGAAGAAAGCACCATCCAGGGCCGCGTTACCCAGATTCGTCAGCAGATCGAAGAAGCGACCTCTGACTACGACAAAGAAAAACTGCAGGAGCGTGTGGCTAAACTGGCAGGCGGCGTAGCCGTACTGAAAGTAGGCGCAGCGACTGAAGTTGAAATGAAAGAGAAGAAAGCGCGCGTTGAAGATGCCCTGCACGCAACCCGTGCTGCGGTTGAGGAAGGCGTGGTTGCAGGTGGTGGTGTGGCACTGGTTCGTGTGGCAGCACAGCTGTCAGAACTGCGTGGCCAGAACGAAGACCAGAACGTGGGTATCAAAGTTGCGCTGCGCGCAATGGAAGCTCCGCTGCGTCAAATCGTTTCTAACGCCGGTGAAGAGCCTTCTGTTGTTGCCAACAACGTGAAAGCGGGCGACGGTAACTACGGTTACAACGCGCAGACTGAAGAATACGGCAACATGATCGACTTCGGTATTCTGGACCCAACCAAAGTGACCCGTTCTGCACTGCAGTACGCGGCGTCGGTTGCTGGCCTGATGATCACCACCGAATGTATGGTCACTGACCTGCCGAAAAGCGATGCGCCAGATTTAGGTGCAGGCGCTGGCGGTATGGGTGGCATGGGCGGAATGGGCGGCATGATGTAATTGCCCCCTGACCCTTGCGTCACAGGAACCCCCGATCGGAAACGGTCGGGGGTTTTTCTTTTGCTGAGGAAAAGGTATAAGTAGTGGCGCAACGGTTACGTTGGCACGGATTAGGGCAATGAATGTGCAGAAAAAATGCGTGTTTTTCTGCTACGCTGCCATCCGACTCTGATGATAATAAATGGGGATTATAATGCGGATTAACCTCTTGCTCGGTCTGACGGCTGGCGCGTTATTGCTTGCGGGCTGCAGCAGCTCAACCGAACTCTCTTCTGCAGGTCAGCGCGTCACCTTTACCGATCAGCAGCCTGGCAAACAGTGTCAGCTTCTGGGCACCCTGACCGGCTCACAAAGTAACTGGTTAAGCGGAGCCGGTGGTGAAACCAGCGCACTGCGTGGTGCGGCTAACGATCTGCGTAACCGTGCAGCAGAAATGGGCGGTAACGTGATTTACGGTGCGACCAGCCCGACACAAAACCTGCTTTCAGCGTTTGCACCACTCGACAGTAAAATGACCGGCCAGGTTTATAAGTGCCCTAACTGATCGGGCAATGAACTGGCAAGATTTCTGAGACGACCGGCCCGCGTGCCGGTCGTTTTTTTATGCGCTGATGAAATGAAAGAGGCTGTATTTGTTTGAAGTGCAACCGTTCCGCGAGGCTTTGCTTCAGTGCCGAAACAGGGCTTGTCAGGGCCGGATTATTCCTGCCGAAGTTGCAGATCCAGGGGGGTTTTACTGGGCTCCCCCCCGATTTCGCGCGCCAGCTTCGGTACCAGATAACCGGAGACCAAAGGCAGCAGATCGCGCATCAGGGCACGCGCGTCCTGATCCGAAACATAAAAATGCGCCGCGCCCTGCACTTTATCCAGTACGTGCAGGTAGTAGGGCAGAATGCCCGCATCAAACAGTGCGTTGCTCAATGCCGCAAGGCATTGCGCCCGATCGTTCACGCCGCGCAGCAACACGCTCTGATTGAGTAGCGTTACGCCAGCGCGCTTAAGGCGCGTCATGGCGTCGCAGAGGGCGTCATCGATCTCGTTGGCATGATTGATGTGGGTGACCATCAGAACCTGCAGGCGCGTTTCCGCCAGCGTCTGACAGAGCGCCTGCGTAATGCGCGCAGGGATCACCACCGGCAGTCGGCTGTGAATGCGTAACCGTTTCAGATGGGGAATGGCAGCCAGCGCCTCAATCAGCCAGGCGAGTTCATGATCTTTCGCCATTAACGGATCGCCGCCAGAAAAGATGATCTCATCCAGTTCAGGGTGATCGGCAATATAATCAAGCGCTGCCTGCCAGTTACGCTTATTGCCCTGATTATCCTGATAAGGAAAATGACGGCGGAAGCAGTAACGGCAATTCACGGCGCAGCCACCTTTGACCAGCAGCAGGGCCCGGTTTTGGTATTTGTGCAGTAATCCCGGCACCACGCTGTTTTGCTCATCTAACGGATCGGTGCTATAACCTGGCGCTTCAATGAATTCCTGGCGGCTGGTCAATACCTGAAGCAAAAGGGGATCCTGCGCATCGCCTTTTTTCATCCGCTGGATAAATGCGCGCGGCACGCGCAGGGCAAAAAGCCGACGTGCATCGCTGCCAGCAGCCAGATCCGGAAGATGATCGAGCGCTAAAAGTTGCAGTAATTCATGAGGATCAGTGACAACATCAGCAAGTTGCTGCAACCAATCTTCTCTGGAAGGGGAATTTAGGGTTACAATGTGTGCCATTTTTTTGGCTATTACCAGTTAATATCTACAGAGGGCCTTTATGGCGACTTATCTTAGCAACGATTTCCGTACCGGTCTTAAAATCATGTTCGAAGGCGAGCCTTATGCCATCGAATCAAGCGAGTTTGTTAAGCCGGGTAAAGGTCAGGCGTTTGCACGTGTAAAAATGCGTCGTCTGCTGACCGGTTCACGCGTTGAGAAAACCTTCAAATCAACCGATTCTGCCGAAGGCGCAGACGTGAAGGATATGACGCTGCAGTACTCTTACAACGACGGCGATTTCTACTACTTCATGCACCCGGAAAGCTTTGAGCAGTACCAGGTTGAAGCTAAAGTGCTGGATGAAGTACAGAAGTGGTTGCAGGACAATGCGGAGTGTATCGTAACCTTGTGGAACGATAAACCGATTGCAGTTCAGCCACCGAACTTTATCGAAGCGGAAGTGATTGAAACTGACCCAGGCCTGAAAGGCGATACCGCGGGTACAGGCGGCAAGCCTGCCACGCTGTCTACCGGCGCCGTCATTAAAGTACCTTTATTCGTTCAGATTGGCGAGGTGGTGAAAGTGGACACCCGCTCTGGCGAATACGTTTCACGCGTAAAATAATCCTGAGAGGCGCATCCTTTGATGCGCCTTTTTTATGTGAGTTTCAACAATGAAAAAACTGGCAAAACTTATCGCGCTGGCGTTGCTGGTCTCTTCTGGACTGAGCGCCTGTAATACCTTTCACGGTTTTGGCGAGGATGTTTCTCACCTGGGTGGGGCTATTTCTCGCGCCGCGAAGTAACACGGCAGAATTTCCTTTTTTCAGCGGGTTAGGCTCGCAGCGTGGCGTAATCGGTCTATGCTTTAAAAGCTGTACTTTTAATGCAACGTAAAAAAGGAACTGGCTTATGTTAAAGAAAAGTATTGTTGCGATTTTTTCTGTGGTGATGTTATCAGCATTGTTGTCAGGCTGTAATACCACGCGTGGCGTTGGCGAAGACGTTGAAGCAGGCGGTCAGGCGATTCAACGTAGCGCGCAGTAAGCTCCAAAAACCGGTACGAACGTCTTTCGTACCGGCTTTATTTTCTCTTCTATCCCTGTTTTACCCAAATCAACTCGTCCACCGGGAAACCGGCCTGACGTGCCTGCTGTACCAGCTTTTGCTTCACGTCGTTGTCCAGCTGCGGCGTGCGGGACAGAATCCATAAATAGTGGCGGTTAGGTCCGCAGACCAGCGCATAGCGGTAGTCGGGATCCAGCGCGATAACGTTATAGCCACCATAAAAGGGGCCAAAGAAAGAAACTTTGAGCGCGGCGCGTTGTTTGTCGCCGGTAAAGTAAGCTTTGCCCACGCTCTCCTGCCAGCGCTGCTTTTTCGGGTTATAGCCGCGGTTAACCACCTTGAGGCCGCCGTCTTCCCGAGGACTGTAGTTTGCCGTCACCTGTTCAAGACCGCGTTCAAAGCCGTGATTCAGCCGGGCGATCTCATACCATTGACCGAGATAACGCTCACTGTCGAAGTGTTCAACGACGGTAACATTCTTCGGCGGTGTGGTTGAGCAGGCAACGGACAAGAAGGTACTCAGGCTGGCGACCAGTGTTTTCCATGGAGACATAAAAAGATTCCTTTGTTATTTAACCTGTTAATTATAGAACCCGGCCAGTTTATTGGACAGTTTTGCGCCATGATTGTCTGGCACCGCCATTGCGAGTAGACTTCCCACCCTTATTTGTATCAGGAGTCATCACCATGAGTGAAACGGCAAGCTGGCAACCGGGCGCGTCCATTGCCAATTTAATTAAACGCGCAGGCATTGTGGCTGAAGTGCGTCGTTTCTTTGCCGATCGTGGCGTACTGGAAGTGGATACGCCAGCCATGAGTCAGGCGACCGTCACCGATATCCATCTGGTGCCTTTCCAGACGCGGTTTGTCGGCCCCGGCATGTCCGACGGATGCGACCTCTGGCTGATGACCAGCCCGGAATACCATATGAAACGCCTGCTGGCAGCCGGTAGCGGGCCGATTTATCAGATGGGACGTTGTTTCCGCAATGAAGAGGCCGGACGGCACCACAATCCTGAATTCACCATGCTGGAGTGGTATCGCCCCCATTATGATATGTACCGGCTGATGAACGAAGTGGACGATTTGCTTCAGCAGGTGCTGGAGTGCGACAGCGCGGAATCCCTCTCATATCAGCAGGCGTTTATTCGTCATCTTGATCTGGACCCGCTTTCTGCGGATAAAACGCAATTGCGGGAGGCCGCAGAAAAGCTGGGTGAGGGCGAGCTGGCGAATCGGGAAGAGGATCGCGATACCTTGCTGATGCTGCTGTTTATGTTGGGCGTGGAACCCAAAATTGGTCAGGATAAGCCCTGTTTTGTCTATCACTTTCCGGCCAGCCAGGCGGCACTGGCGGAGATCAGCACAGAAGACCATCGCGTTGCCGAACGCTTTGAGGTTTATTACAAGGGCATTGAACTGGCGAACGGCTTCCGTGAACTGACGGACAGCCGTGAACAGCGTCAGCGTTTTGAACAGGATAATCGCCGCCGTGCAGCACGCGGGCTGCCGCAGCACCCGATTGATCATTACCTGCTGGCGGCGCTGGAACATGGCATGCCAGCCTGTTCAGGCGTGGCGCTGGGCATAGATCGGTTGATTATGCTGGCACTGAAGGCCGACTCGCTGAGTGAGGTTATCGCCTTTCCGGTAGACCGCTGCTAGTCAAGGCTTCGCGCCAGCTTACGCTGAGAAGCCTACTGACCTGAGCCAGAAACAGACAAGGCCGCGCAATGCGCGGCCTTGTCTGTTTTTTTCCGTGGGACGGGCGTTCCCGTCAAAATATTTTGCCTACTGACTGTTGTCCGGAAACTCCTGAATCGTCACCGGCAGGGTCAGCTTCTTATCATTACGCAGCACCTGGACATCAATCACTGAGCCGGGACGAATTTCGGCAACCTGGTCCATGGTTTCCTGTGCCGATATAGCCGGTTTTCCGTTTACGCTCAGCAACACATCGTTAGGCTCAATACCGGCTTTATCCGCCGGACCGCCGGGCGTAACGACGCTGACGATAATCCCCTGAACTCTGTCCAGACTGTTTCCCTGACCGTGCAGCGGGGGCACTTCGCGCCCTGTGATACCGATGTAGCCACGTATAACCCGGCCATCGCGAATCAGCTTATCCATGATTTTCGACGCGAGTGCGGTGGGAATGGCAAAACCGATTCCCTCGGGCGTTTCACCGTCGCTGCTTTTGTCGAAGGTCAGGGTGTTAATTCCCATCAGCTCGCCCAGCGAATTGATTAACGCGCCACCGGAGTTGCCCTGGTTAATGGAGGCATCGGTCTGCAGGAAATTCTGGCGGCCTGACGAGCTCAGTCCGACCCGACCCGTTGCGCTGATAATGCCCTGCGTGACCGTTTGCCCAAGGTTATAGGGGTTACCAATAGCCATCACGACATCGCCAATGTGTGCGACACGTTTAGGGTTAATGGGGATCACCGGCAGATTCGGCGCGGTGATTTTCAGCACCGCTAAATCGGTCATCGCATCCGACCCAACCAGCGTCGCCTCGAAGAAGCGGCCATCCTGCAGGGCGACGATGATTTGATCGGCATTATTAATGACGTGCTTGTTGGTCAGAATATAGCCTTTGGCATTCATAATCACGCCGGAACCCAGCGTGGTGATACCACGGTTATTGTTCCCTTGCGTACTGCGGTTATAAACGTTGACCACGGCAGGCACAGCGCGGCGCACCCCTTGATTGAAGCCAAAGGGCGTTTCATCGTTACTGTCATTTTGACTATAGAGGGCAGCACCGCCCAAACGCAGTGCGGGCAACGCTGCGAGCAAGATGCCCGCAACAATCAGTCCCAACACCACTGAACGCAAAAGTTTAAGAAACATGGTGTTAAATCACGTCAGGGGAGAACGTTGGGGAGAATACCATGCGCGAGGCGGACACACACGTGCTTGTGTCCGCCATTATGCGTGGTTTATCTCAATAACAGATAGATGCTTTCCTGACCGCGCACGACATTCAGCGCCAGCACTGGTGGTTTGGCTTCCAGCACTTTGCGCATTTCGGCAATATTCTGAACGCGCGTGCGGTTAACGCCAATGATGACATCATCTTTTTGCAGGCCCACTTGTTCAGCCGGCGTGCCTTTTTCGATGCCGTCAATCTTCACGCCTTTATCACCGGTTTTCGTCTGACCATCGCTCAGCGTGGCACCCTGAAGAGCCGGTGACAGCAGTTGTGCGCTGGCGGTTGTCTGAGCACTCTGTTCAAGAGTGACCTCAACGCTGACGGGTTTGCCTTCACGCAGCAGGCCCAGCTTCACTTTCTCGCCGGGTGCCGTGGTGCCGATTTTTACGCGCAACTCAGCAAAACTGGTGATGGGTTTATCATTCACAGAAACAATGATATCTCCCGACTTAATACCGGCTTTCTGTGCCGCCGACTGCGGCAGAACTTCAGACACGAAAGCACCGCGTTGGGCATCGACGTTAAACGCCTTGGCCATATCCGCAGTCATTTCCGTGCCTTTAATGCCAAGCTGACCGCGTTTGACTTCGCCATACTTAATCAACTGATCGGCCAGGTTGATTGCCATATCGCTTGGAATCGCAAAGCCAATGCCGATATTACCGCCGCTGGAGGCGAGGATGGCGGTGTTAATACCAATCAGTTCGCCGTTTAAATTCACCAGCGCACCGCCGGAGTTACCGCGGTTGATGGCGGCATCCGTCTGGATAAAGTTCTCCAGCCCCTCAAGATTCAGTCCGCTGCGGCCCAGTGCCGAAATAATCCCGGACGTAGCCGTCTGGCCCAGCCCAAAGGGATTACCAATAGCGACGGCAAAATCGCCCACCTTAAGTTGGTCGGAATCCGCGACTTTAATCTGCGTCAGGTTCTTAGCGCCCTGGATCTGAATCAGGGCAATATCCGTTTGTTCATCGTGACCGATGAGTTTGGCGTCATATTCACTGCCGTCGCCCAACTGGACATTGATTTTATCGGCGCCGTTGACCACGTGGTTGTTCGTTAACACGTAGCCCTTCGAGGCGTCGATAATGACGCCGGAACCCAGGCCTTCAAACGGTTGTGGCTGAGACTGACCGCCGCCAGGCAGTTGGCCAAAGAAACGCTTTAAGGGTTCAGGAATATCCTGGGCCTGTGAATCCGACTGCGTGCCTTCAACATGCACACTGACCACGGCAGGTAACACTTTTTCCAGCATCGGTGCCAGGCTGGGCAGTGGCTGCCCCTGAATCTGTGCAGGTAGCGTCGCCATTGCGCCGGGCGCAGCGGCAAGACTCATTCCAATACTCAAGGCTAACGCGCTTAACAGTCGTGCTTGTTTTTTCATTGCTACAACGCTCTCGCTGCAAAAAGTGGGGGGAATAAATCAGTGAGACAGCCGTTTGCGGCCGGGGTTCGCAAAAACAGCGGGCACAGCGTGGCTGTGCCCGATACGCTTAGTCGCGCACGGCGCGTTCACCGCGCAGTAAACCGGAAGCGCCTTCTGAGTAATCGCGTGGCATCTGAACCGGTACCTGATCGTTATCGGCTTCCGCTTCGGTCAGTTGCCAGGCAAAGGGATTTTTGTCGCCAGGCATGTTTGGCAGCAGGTCATTAGATCCTTTCGCCATATGCTGGTAAAGCTGACGGTAATCGCGTGCCATGTTGTCAAGCAGCTCGGCGCTTTGCGCAAAGTGGTTGGTCAGCTCTTCACGATAATCAGCCAGTTCGGCTTTCGTTTTATCCAGCTCATACTGCATGCTGCGCTGCTCGCGCAGTTTCCTGTTGCCAAAACGCATGGCTACTGCGCCGACAATGATACCTACCACTAAACCAATTAGCCCGTATTCCCAGGTCATAATGACTCCCGTGTTATTTCCGTTGTTCCGTAGGGCGTTGCACCACTTAATAATAGTCACTATACCCGTTAATCTTATGGATGTGGAACTCTGGAGCGCCATGCCTTAGTGTAGAGCGGCCTTTTTTTCGACAAACGATGTGTGAATAAGACAACATTCAGGGACACTGAGCGAACCATGCAAACCTCATCTCCGCTTGCCCGCTATGAGCAGGCGCTATCGCAGGGCGATTTTAAGCCCGACGATGTACAACGTGAAGCGATCACCCGCTTAGATGCTATCCAGCAAGGGCTCATCGCCCGCCAGCAGACGACTGAACCTGCCTCGCAGGGGTTGTTTGGTCGTCTGTCGAAGCTGATGGGTAAAGAGAAATCCCAGGTCAAAACGCCGGTACGTGGCTTGTATATGTGGGGCGGCGTGGGGCGCGGGAAAACCTGGGTCATGGATCTGTTTTTTCAGTCTATTCCTGGCAACCGCAAGCTGCGCTTACACTTTCACCGCTTTATGCTGCGCGTGCACGAAGAGCTGACCGAACTGCAGGGGCACAGCGATCCGCTGCTGATCATCGCCGATCGCTTCAAAGCCGAAACCGATATTTTGTGCTTTGACGAATTTTTTGTGTCCGATATTACGGATGCCATGTTGCTGGGCACGTTAATGGAAGCGTTGTTCGAACGGGGCATCAGCCTGGTCGCCACCTCGAATATTCCGCCCGATAACCTCTATAAAAACGGTTTACAGCGCGCGCGTTTCCTGCCGGCCATTGAGCAGATCAAGCAACATTGTGACGTCATGAACGTTGATGCGGGCATTGATTACCGTCTGCGCACGCTGACGTCGGCGCATCTGTGGAAGTCTCCTTTAGGGCCAGAAACTTACGCCGATATGGATCGCATGTTCCAGGCGCTGTCAGGGGAAAAACGCGACAGCGCACCGGTGCTGGAGATCAACCATCGCAAAATGCCCACGCTGGGTGTCAGTGAAGGCGTGGTGGCAATCGACTTCAAAACCCTGTGTGGGGAAGGGCGCAGCCAGCACGATTACATCGAACTGTCGCGCCGCTTTCACAGCGTGCTGCTGTTTGATGTGCCGGTCATGATTTATAAAACGGAAGATCAGGCGCGGCGTTTTCTGGCGCTGGTGGATGAGTTTTACGAGCGCCATGTCAAACTGGTCGTCGCCGCGGAAACCTCGCTGTTCGAAATTTATCAGGGCACGCGCCTGAAATTTGAATACCAGCGCTGCCTGTCGCGTTTGCAGGAAATGCAGAGCGAAGAGTATCTGCGGCTGGCGCATTTACCCTGAGATTCCGGGTAATAAATGAAAATAGAGTTCGATTTTTGTAATCGACTTCTCTATAATCTTGCGACCCCACGTTACGGCACTGGATTTTTTTCCCAAATCCTCTGCGCGCCGGTAACGCTATCCGAAGGGGTGGCTTGCTGGTCAAAATGGTCGTGTGAGCCTCATTCGTTTACTTAAGCGTTTGGGATTTCACCAACGTGTAACTTAATTTGGGTAAGCTTTTCGATGAAAACTTTTACAGCTAAACCAGAAACCGTCCAACGTGACTGGTATGTTGTTGACGCAACTGGCAAAACCTTGGGTCGCCTGGCGACTGAACTGGCACGCCGTCTGCGTGGTAAGCATAAAGCGGAATACACTCCGCACGTTGATACAGGTGATTACATCATCGTTCTGAACGCTGAGAAAGTTGCTGTCACCGGCAACAAGCGTTCTGACAAGATTTACTATCACCACACTGGTCACATCGGTGGTATCAAACAGGCGACCTTTGAAGAGATGATTGCTCGCCGTCCTGAGCGCGTGATTGAGATCGCGGTTAAAGGCATGCTGCCGAAGGGCCCGCTGGGTCGTGCTATGTACCGTAAACTGAAAGTTTACGCAGGTAACGAGCACAACCATGCGGCACAGCAACCGCAAGTTCTTGACATTTAATCGGGATTAAAGGCAATGGCTGAAACTCAAAACTACGGCACTGGTCGCCGCAAAAGCTCATCCGCACGCGTCTTCATCAAGCCGGGTAGCGGTAACATCGTCATCAACCAACGCTCTCTGGAGCAGTATTTCGGTCGTGAGACTGCACGCATGGTCGTGCGTCAGCCTCTGGAACTGGTTGATATGGTTGGCAAACTGGACCTGTACATCACCGTTAAAGGTGGTGGTATCTCTGGTCAGGCAGGCGCGATCCGTCACGGTATCACCCGCGCTCTGATGGAGTATGATGAGTCACTGCGTGGCGAACTGCGTAAAGCAGGCTTCGTTACTCGCGATGCTCGTCAGGTTGAACGTAAGAAAGTCGGCCTGCGTAAAGCACGTCGTCGTCCTCAGTTCTCCAAACGTTAATTGTTGCTGCTTCGGCAGTCACAGTTGGCACAAAAAACCCGCTTCGGCGGGTTTTTTGCTTTTCATGCCAGGCGGCGCAGTCACAGAAAACAACAATGCTGTTCGCATTTTACCCGCAAAAATGCATTCCCCCGCCCACAAGCTGCCTAAAATCTGGTAAACTCCCTGTCACTTTGCGCCCGCAAGCTGGCGCGTTATGCGCCTGGCATCAGTCGGGAGTGGTTAGCGCGGATTGCGAGCGAGTTCTATGAGCAGGTGAGTCGCCGTGTGGTTGGCCATTCGCAGTAACTTTTTGTGAACAAACTGGGAGGTTTTCATGGCTGTCGCTGCCAACAAACGTTCGGTAATGACGCTGTTTTCTGGTCCTACTGACATTTTTAGCCATCAGGTGCGTATTGTGCTGGCCGAGAAAGGTGTCAGCGTAGAGATCGAGCAGGTCGAAATGGATAACCTGCCGCAGGATCTGATTGACCTCAATCCGTACCGTACTGTGCCGACGCTGGTTGATCGCGAACTGACACTGTATGAATCACGCATCATCATGGAATACCTTGATGAGCGTTTCCCACACCCGCCTTTGATGCCGGTTTATCCGGTTGCGCGTGGCGAAAGCCGTTTGATGATGCACCGTATCGAGCAAGACTGGTACAGCCTGATGAGAAAGGTCGAGAACAGCAGCGGTCAGGAAGCCGAAGCGGCGCGTAAGCAGCTGCGTGAAGAGTTACTGGCGATTGCCCCCCTGTTTGGACGTTCACCTTTCTTTATGAGCGACGAGTTCAGCCTGGTTGACTGCTACCTGGCACCGCTGCTGTGGCGCTTACCGTCAATGGGCATCGATCTGCTGGGATCGGGCTCAAAAGAGCTGAAAGGCTATATGAACCGCGTATTTGAACGTGACTCCTTCCTTGCTTCACTGACTGAAGCTGAACGTGAAATGCGCCTGCAAGCCCGGGGCTGATTTATGGAAATGTCGCAACTTACGGCCCGTCGCCCCTATTTGCTGCGGGCTTTTTATGACTGGCTCCTGGATAACCAGCTGACGCCGCATCTGGTGGTCGATATCAACCTGCCGGGCGTTCAGGTTCCGCTGGAATATGCCCGGGACGGTCAGATTGTCCTCAACATTGCGCCGCGCGCTGTAGGCAATCTTGAGCTGGGTAACGAGGAAGTCTCGTTTAATGCCCGCTTTGGTGGCGTGCCGCGCCAGGTGAACGTGCCGATGGCGGCCATTCTGGCCATCTATGCGCGTGAAAACGGTGCGGGGACCATGTTTGAGCCTGAACCGGCTTATGAAGGGGCATCCCAGGCGTTCCCGGAAAATCAGGAAGAGACGGTCATGTCAGTGATTGATGGCGATCGCCCTGACGATGCCAGCGATGACGACAACTCACCTGATGACGATCCGCCACCGCGCGGCGGTCGTCCCGCACTGCGTGTGGTGAAATAACTCAGAATGCCTGTCAGCCGACAGGCATTTTTTTGATCGTCAGAATGATGAGCGAAAAAAAATCCGGGCGCACAGCGTACCCGGATTTTTGCTTTCTGCGGCTGAGATTAGTACACGTCGCGCAGGTAGCGTTTCTCTTTCTTCAACTGATCGATGTAGTCCGCCGCGCGCTCGCTGGACAGACCACCAAACTGGCGTACGATTTCATACAGCGCATTATCCACGTCTTTCGCCATGCGTGAGGCATCACCACAGACGTAGAAATACCCACCTTCCTGCAACCAGGCGTACAGTTCTGCGCCCTGTTCCAGCATGCGGTTTTGCACGTAGACCTTTTTGTCCTGGTCGCGTGAGAACGCCAGATCGAGACGCGTCAGCAAACCGCTCTCATGCCAGGCCGTCAGTTCTTCACGGTAAATGAAGTCATGCTCCTGATGCTGATCGCCAAAGAACAGCCAGTTTTTGCCTTGCGCACCGGTCACCTGACGTTCCTGCAGGAACGCGCGGAAAGGGGCGATGCCGGTACCCGGGCCGACCATGATCATGGGGGCATTGCCGTTGGCCGGGACCCGGAAGGATTTATTCGGCGAAATAAAGATCGCCGGCTTTTCGCCACGACGCACGCGCTCGGCCAGGTAGGTTGAACAGACTCCGCTACGGTTGCGGCCGCCACTGTGATAGCGCACAGCCGCAATCGTCAGGTGAACCTGGTTAGGATGCGCTTTGGAACTGGACGAAATGGAGTAGGCACGGTGCTGCAGCGGACGCAGCAGGGCGACGAACTCAGGCACGCTCAGGCTGCGGGTCAGCTCAAGTTGCAGCAGGTCCAGCGTATCTTTGCCCCACAGCCAGACACCCAGGGCATCTTTATCATCGTGCTGAAGTACGTGACGCAGTTCCTGGTTCGTGGTGTTCTGTCCAACCCACTCAATCAGCTTGCGTGAAGGCTCAGAAATTTCAAACTGGTAGGTCAGCAGATCGCCAAGACTTCTGTCGAAGCCGGGGACGGGCGTCTGATAATCGGCGTTCAGTTGTGTCAGCAACAGGCTGACCAGCGACGGTTCGTTCACCGGGATCACACCCAGCGCATCGCCCGCTTCGTACTTCAGACCGCTGTCAGTCAGATCAAATTCGAAATGGCGAATGTCTTTCGCAGACTGCTCACTCGACAGGCGCTTGTTGGTGATGAGGGCTGCGGCATAAGGATTGGATTTGTTGCTGCCGGGGATGACCGGGGCTTCCGGTGCGCTCTCCAGAACCGTGCCGCTGCTGCCTGCGCTGCTGGCGAACTGTGGCATCGTGCTGTTCAGCCACGCATGCGAAGGCTCTTCATAATCAATATCGCAGTCAATACGATCAACAACACGTTTGGCACCCAGCTGTTCCAGGCGCATATCCAGGAATTTACCGGCCTGGCAGAAACCGTCATAGCCGGTGTCGCCGATAGCCAGAACGGCAAAGTGCATCTGCTCCAGACGCGGTGCGGTACTGGCGGAGATGGCGTCCCAGAATAACTGGGCATTGTCCGGCATTTCACCTTCACCGTAGGTCGAGGTGACGATCAGCACGTGGCGCATTGTGGCAAACACGTCGAGATCCACATCGCCCAGCGCCTGAACGACAGGCACCAGGCCTTTAGCACGGGCCGATTTGGCCGCAGACTGGGCCAGAGCTTCAGCGTTACCGGTCTGCGAACCATAAAGAATGTGCAGTTGGGTCGTTGCAGCGGCGGCGTTGCCCGCGGCAGGTTGCTGTTTGTCTTCTAACACCAGCAAACGGGAGTGCAGGCCAGCCAGAAAGCCCGCCAGCCAGTATTTCTGATCACCATTGAAAGGTGCATCTTCAGGAATGTATGGAATTTTCATGGATACCTTTACTCAATCCCGCTCTTAACCGTCATGTTTCGCACCGCCGTGAGTGTGGCGAAACCCGTCCTCTCAGCGGCCGTCTGCCACAGAGAGGCTCGGGATTGACCTCCGCCCGGTACCGCGAAACCCTCCGGGTAATCATGATTAAACACAGTTCAGTTTACAGACGCGGCTGTCAGGCCAGTTTCCCTACCGCTGCCGCAATTTCAGGTAATGCCGCACGTGCAAACAACTCTTCAAAATCAGGCAGACGACCAAGGATTTCACGGTTGCAGGCATCCTGATACATGATCCAGCCATAGGTGGCCAGGCTGTCCATGGAACGGATGTTGCGTTGCGTCAGTGCCGCTTTGTAATCGGACATGCGTTTTGAACCGATCAGGCTGGCTAATTCGCTGTCGCTGTAGTTCTCAATAGCTGCCCGCGCATGGCGCTGCAGTTTACTGACCAGCGAAAAGTCCTCTGTCATCAGTAAATTACGAACCGCTTTCTCGACCGCCGGATCCTCAACGTGGGTGCCTTTCGGTAACTTGCCGAGAGCCAGCTGCTGCGCGAAGCTCAATACGGTGTAGTTATTGAGCAATACAAACATCTCGACCGTATCTGTCGCGCCATAAGCCGGTACGGCACCGTCTGCAATGGTTTTGCCTTCACGCCACGCGGCTTTGAATTTCGCCACCTGATGCGCTGCCAGCGCGGTTGAGAGTTCTTCCAGCAAATCCTTACGGGATTTCGCCTTCAGGATTTCACCGCCATCCTGATACAGCAGCAGAGAGCGCGGCATCACATACACGAAGTGCTGACATTCGGTTTCCCAGTGCTCCAGCAGCCAGGCCGCACGTGGTGACTGCGTGGCGTCCAGATGCCAGTTCAGCATGGTCAGCACGGCCTGCTTATGAATTTGTGCCAGCTCATCGGCATCGGCAATGGAACCAAACAGAACGGAATCGCCCGCTGCATGGTTAGCCAGGGAGCCGTACGGATCGTACTGGTAAGCAAAGCCGCCGCTCATGCCGTTACCGAAGCCTTTACCAAAGGTGCCCAGGTTCAACACGGCACCGTTGGTCATGTATTCGCAACAGAAGTCACCGACGCCTTCCACTACCGCAGTGGCACCAGAGTTACGCACTGCGAAGCGGTCACCGGCCTGGCCCTGCACGAACAGGCGGCCGCCCGTTGCGCCGAACAGAGCAAAGTTACCGATCAGGACGTTGCCATCACTGTCCTGTGCGCCGCCGCCCGGTGATAACACCACCAGCTCGCCGCCGCACTGGCCTTTGCCCACGCCATCGTTGCAGGTGCCACGATGTTGCATCAGCATGCCGTCATTGCAGAAGGCACCGAAGGACTGACCGGCTGAGCCGGTGGTCGTAATATGCACCGTGGCCGGCGCCAGATAGCGACGACCGCGATCGTCCTGCAGCACAGAGGGCATCGCCTGCAGTTGCTCTGCTGTCAGGGTATGATTCAGCATGCGCTCGATATCGATCGCCAACTGACCGCCCACGCTTTTATTGCGGTTGTTCAGGACGACATCGTGACCTAACTGCAGCGATGTCTTGCCCGCTGTCACCAGTTGCTGGTTGAGTTCTTCTACCCAGCCATCATCCAGCTCAAAATCTTTTTCCAGATAAACCGGCTTGTCGATTTTCAGCTCTGGCACCACGGTGAGCATGGCGCGCAGATCCAGCTTGCCGACTTCCAGCGGGTGATCCATCAAATGGAGCAGGTCAGCGCGCCCACGGGCTTCACGCAGCGAGCGCAGGCCCATACGCGCCAGGATTTCGCGGACTTCGTGCGCCACATTCAGGAAATACTGTGCGAGCTGACGCGGATCGCCATCAAAGGCTTCGGCGTTCGTGGTTAACCCTGCCGGGCATTTGACGTTACAGTTCTTCGCCATCACGCATTTCAGCATCATCAGCGCAGTCGTACCGAATTCAAAGCTGTCACCGCCCAGCAGCGCGGATTTCACCACGTCGCTGCCTGTCTGCTGTGCACCTGAACAGCGCAGCAGGACTTTGTCGCGCAGGCCGTTCGCACACAGCGCCTGATGAACTTCGGCAATGCCGATTTCCGCGACGCGACCGGTATATTTCAGACTGGTCACCGAGGCGGCGCCCGTACCGCCCGTGTTACCGGCGACGTTAATAACGTCAGCACCGGCTTTCGCTACGCCCACGGCAATGGTGCCAATCCCTTCAGAGGACACCAGCTTCACAATGACGCGAACACGCGCCGCTTTGCAGTCGTGAATCAACTGGGCCAAATCTTCGATAGAGTAGGTGTCGTGGTGCGGTGGTGGCGAGACCAGCTCAACGCCCGGTGTGCCGCCACGTGCCGCCGCGATTTCGACGGTGACTTTCGCCGCAGGCAACTGGCCACCTTCGCCAGGTTTTGCACCCTGACCAATTTTGATCTCCAGCTCTTCCAGCATCGGATCGGCCAGGTACGCCGCCCAGACGCCGAAACGACCTGACGCCAGCTGCTTGATACGGGACGCACGGATAGTGCCATGACGGGAATAGTGCTCGCCGCCTTCCCCGCAGTTGCTCATGCCGCCGACCATGTTGGTGCCATGTGCGACAGCTTCATGTGCCGGTGCCACCAGCGCGCCGTGACTCATCGCCCCGGAGGCGAAAGTACGAGTGATTTCACAGGCAGGCTGAATTTCGCTTAACGGCAGTGAGGGCAGCGCAGTAAAAATGCGCGACAGATAGTCGGCAGCTTTACCTACGGCGGTGATTTTCAGGCCGCCTGCGACCACGTCCGCCGATTCGATTTCGTCACTGAAGCGGGCTTTCAGAGCCCGTGACAGATTCAGCAGACGTTCGCTTTCCGGCTTCAGCCCAGCGATGGCATCGGTCAGCCGCAGCATAAAGGTGTTCGGGCTGCCTTCGATGGCCTCGCATTCCAGGCCGCGAGTAGCAAATCCGTTGTTGGTCAGCGAATAACGGCCCAGTTTACGGCGGAATTCCGCTTCGCTGTCGATATGCGTCAGATCGGCCGGGAAGGCCAGAATGTCACGCAGCGCAGCAGGGCGGCGTTTACGCTCTTCATACATCAGGCTGGAGAACTGACGGTAATCGGCTGTGATGGCAAAGTTATTCATCACGTCATCAGGAATGCGCTCAAAGCTGCTGTCCTTGAACGTGTCAGGCTTGATGCCAAACGCATTATCCAGACGGGCCAGCGTCATCAGACGAATGAAATTGTCCTCTTCGCGCGCTTTGTCCGCAAAGCGAATCGGCTCTTCCGTCATATCAATAAAGGTACGCACGGCAATGGTGCCGTAGGAGTGGCCTGCGCCCTCTGCGCGCTCTTTAAACAGCCCCAGTAATGGCACTTCTGATTCGCCCTGAATTTTCAGCGCGCTTTGATGCCAGTCCACTGCCATTTGCGCGATGGTGGCAAAGCCCGCGCCACCAACAGGCGTTTTGATATTCGGGAAATACTTCTTCAGCACCGGATCGTCAGTGTTAAGGAAGTTAGGTTCAAAGAACTCACCGCTACTGTAGCTTTCAACGGTACACAGGCCCACTTTACCCATGGTCTTCATCAGGGCCTTTTCGGCGGCTTTGGCATAGCGTTTAAAGGCTTTATTGCCTTCTTCACCTTCACCGAATTTCTCCTCGGCACGCATCTGTACGCCGAGCGGATAGACAGCAGAGGCACCAAAGCCCAGCGTCGCGGCAATGTGATGCGACGAGATAATCTGCCCACTCTCCACCACCAGGGACACGTCAAGACGTAATCCTTCCTGGACCAGGCGCTGGTTCACCGCAGAAACCACCAACAGCATGGGCAGGGCGGCATGGGTGGACGAGATGTGGCGGTCGGTCAGGACGGCTATCCCGCCCTGAGAACGTGCGAAATCCACGACCTGCTGAGCCAGATCGTCAATCGCCTTCTCCAGCGCAGTGGCGTTGGCCGTACGGCTGAGCAGGTCTTTGCCGGTGACAGGTTCGTACAGCATGTCAAAACGGGCATAAGGTGCGACGTTCTGTTCGCGCAGCTGTAGCATGTCCAGGTGCGTCAGAATAGGCGTCGGCACAATAATCTGACGGCCTTTACTGCGTCCCAGGTGCGGTTTGGCTCCCAGTGCCACGCGCAGCGTCATACCGTCCGCTTCACGGATGGAGTCCAGCGGTGGGTTAGTGACCTGTGCAAAACGCTGCGAAAAGTAGTGCGCCATGCCGCCTTCGTGATCGGACAGACCATTGATCGCGTTGCCGTAACCCATAGCAGAGATTTTCTCGGCCCCGGTGTTCAGCATCGGGTCCATCATGAATTTGAAGCTTTCCTGGTTATAGTAGTAAGCCACAAAGCGCTGATAGGTTTTCAGATCGCCGCGATAGCGCAGAGGCGACCCTTGTTTCTCAGCAGGGATGACAGGCAACTCCTTGAGATCGACGCGAGATTTGCCGAGCAGTGCAGCGTAATCTTTTTCCGCAGCCAGCTTTTCCAGCGCTTCATGCGTGGTATAGCTGCGTTTTTCGCGATGATCAAAATAGAGCATGCCGCCGGCTTCGATACGACCACGGCGCAGTACGCTTTCCGGGGGAAAGGCAATCTGGCCGGCTTCCGACATGGCACCAATATACTCGGCGGTTTCTACCGAACGCAGTGGACGAAGACCCAGACGGTCAAGACGTGCGCCAATCACTTCCCCATTACCAAAGATCAACGCCGCAGGGCCGTCGTTCTTCTCTTCATAGAGTGAGAAATATTCCAGCATGTCACGCACCGCCGGAGAGAGCGCGGTGTCATTTTCCCATGCAGGTGGCATCATCGACACCACGGCGGTGATTAAGTCGAGATCGTCTTCCATCAGGCGGCTGTGAATGCTCTGGTCAAGACGGGAACTGTCTGACTGACCTTTCGGGCGAACGATAGTTTTTCCACGCGCAGAGGCCAGCGCGGATTCAGCAATCCGGTTTTTACGATCGGTATTCAGCTCACCGTTATGGGCCATTAACCGGAAAGGTTGCGCCATAGTGGTGTGCGGATCGGTATTGGTTGAGAAGCGGGTATGGAAAAACAGCCCACGGACCTGATGATTGGGATCGGTCAGATCTTTGAAATAAGGAATGACCTCATTGGAATTCAGACGGGCTTTGAATACCTGGGTACGGGACGAAAGCGACAGCGGATACAAACCGCCAAACTCACTTTTCGTAAAGGCCTCTGCCTCAATCGCCAGCAGGGCGCGATAAATCCGTTTTTCAAAATCGTTCTGGTGGCTGACATCCTGAGGCGCAGCAAAAATCCATTGCACGATGGGCAACTGAAACTGGACAGCGGCCGGACGCGTCACGCTGTTATCCAGCGGCATTTCGCGTTTCATGATCACCGGCAGATTAAAATGACGCAGCGTCTCTTCTACCAGGCGCTCCGCATTGGCACGCAGTTCAGCATCTTTAGGAACGAAGAAGTTACCCACGCCAAAGCGACCGGCTTCCAGCGCCTGACCGGTAATTTTACGGAAAAAGTGCAGTGAAAGATCGACGTTGACACCCGCGCCATCACCCACGCCTTCAGCGGACATGCCACCACGGTGCGGAACCGTGCAGAGTGCACTGTGCGCCATACGCAGAATGTCGTGGGTCTGCTCGCCGTCCTTACGGGTAATGAAACCTACACCACAGCTGTCACTTCCTGCTGCTGGGTTATATAAGCCATAGGATTCAGGTTTTTTAGTGGACATTGAGGGTCTCCTTAAACTGCTTTTGACATTACCTGCATTGTTTCAGGCACTGAGCCTGGTTAAACACTCTTCCCAGCGCGCATTCTTTTATTCCCGCGCCTGACAGCCTGCGCGATTTCGTTTTACGCACTTTTCATCGGCAGGAGGATAAGTCCGTGGATGTGTAGCGCGTGGTGTTTCCGTTCTCGAAAGGAGATGACTCAAACCATGCGGGCGTCATGTTGCATAGATATGCCGTGACGCTTGCCCATCATGAAAGCTTTCAGCGGAATTCCAACTTATCGGGAAAGCGAATCAAGGTCAAATAGCGAGCCTGACACAGTTTAATCACGTCTTTATGTCGATAACCAAATGAATTTATTATGCTTTTGTGTCTAAATTGTGTCAGTTTTTCATTAAGCGGCAGAGAGGGAAATGTGAACTCTATCACTGTGCCAGTGGCGTGAAATCGCTGAAGTATGCTGGCGACAGGGTACTAAACAGTATCAAATGCTGCTACAGGCAGTGGAAGCGCAGGATGTATCTGTTTTTCTTATAGCAGCAAATTTGAATCAATAAGGGGCATGTGATTAGTAAAATTAATCAGGTCGCGTTGCTTAAAGCTTCGAATAATGTGAATGGCTATGCATGAAAAACAGGGCGTCGTGACAATAAAGCCTTGTCAGACGGAAAAGAAGAGGTTGGATACGCGCGCCTGTTTAGCAGACGGCCCTACAGATTCATTGAGTTAGCACAATTAGTCAAGGGTTTTAGCAATAATGGGGCAAACGTCGGCGAAGCAACGGCGTTTTGCACCATATAAGTGCATGACGGTCGCGATCTCGCCGGATGCACTAAGACGACGGTGACGTAAATACGCTATCATGTGGCTGTTCTCACCCAGGGAGTGTTTATGAAACAGATTCGCCTGCTGGCGCAATATTATGTTGATTTAATGGTCAAGCTTGGCCTGATCCGTTTTTCGCTGCTGCTGGCGTCTGCACTGGTCGTGCTGGCCATGATTGTGCAGATGGCGGTGACCATGGTACTGCGTGGTCATGTCGAAAGTATTGATATGGTGCGATCGGTCTTTTTCGGTCTGTTGATCACGCCCTGGGCGGTTTATTTTCTTTCCGTGGTGGTCGATCAACTGGAAGAGTCACGCCAGCGTCTTGCCAGGCTGGTGGATAAGCTGGAAGAAATGCGTACGCGCGATCTTGAGTTGAATCAGCAGATGAAAGAGACCATTTCCCGACTCAATCAGGAAATTGCCGATCGTAAAAAAGCGGAGCAGGCACGTGAGCAGGTCATGGCTAAGCTACGCGAAGAGGTGGCGCGGCGCGAGCAGGCGCAAATAGAGCTGGAACAACAGTCGTCTTTCCTGCGCTCTTTTCTGGATGCATCGCCAGATCTGGTCTTTTATCGCAATATCGACAAGCAGTTCTCAGGCTGTAACCGCGCCATGGAGCTGCTGACCGGTAAAAGTGAAAAACAGCTTATCGGGCTCACGCCACATGATATTTATGACAATGACACGGCGACTAAAGTGTTGGAAACCGATGAAAAAGTCTTTCGTCATAACGTCTCGCTCACCTATGAGCAGTGGCTGCAGTATCCCGATGGGCGGAAAGCCTGTTTTGAAATTCGTAAAGTGCCCTATTACGACCGGGTCGGTAAGCGCAGCGGCCTGATGGGCTTTGGCCGCGATATAACCGAACGTAAACGCTATCAGGACGCGCTGGAGAACGCGAGCCGGGAAAAGACCACCTTTATCTCTACGATCAGCCACGAGCTTCGTACGCCGCTTAACGGCATTGTCGGTCTGAGCCGCATTTTGCTGGATACCGATCTGAATCAGGAGCAGCTCAAGTACCTGAAAACCATCCATGTCTCTGCCATCACCCTGGGCAATATCTTTAACGACGTCATCGAAGTGGACAAAATCGAGCGACGCAAGGTACAGCTGGACAACCAGCCGCTGGATTTCACCAGTTTCCTGGCCGATCTGGAGAATCTCTCTGGCTTGCTGGCGCAGCCAAAAGGCCTGAAGTTTGTCATGGCCCCGCAGTTACCGCTGCCTCATAAAATCTCAACGGATGGTACACGACTACGGCAGATCCTGTGGAACCTGATCGGCAATGCCGTGAAGTTTACTCAGCAGGGTGAAATCATCGTGCGTATCGCCTATGAACAGGATGAAACGCTGCGCTTTGAGGTACAGGATTCCGGGCAGGGCATTCGCGAGGAAGAGCAGGACAAAATTTTTGCCATGTATTATCAGGTTACCGATCAGCATGGCGGCAAACCGGCAACCGGAACCGGTATCGGCCTGGCGGTCTCCCGCCGTCTGGCGCAGGCGATGGGCGGGGATATCAGCGTCAGTAGTGCACCGGGCCAGGGCTCCTGTTTTACCGTGGTGATTAAAGCGCCGCGTATTGCCGAGGAAGTAGAAGATGAAGGCGTTGACGATACGCTGCCGCTTCCGGCCCTGCACGTGCTGTTGGTGGAAGACATTGAGCTGAACGTCATTGTGGCTCGCTCGGTTCTGGAAAAACTGGGATGCAGCGTTGACGTTGCTATGACGGGGCAAGCAGCGCTTGAGATGTTTGACCCGCTGGAGTTCGATTTGGTGCTGCTGGATATTCAGTTACCGGACATGACCGGCATGGACGTGTCGCGTGCCATTCGTCAACGGTATCCTGATGCGCATTTGCCGCCGCTGGTTGCCTTAACCGCCAACGTATTGAAAGACAAAAAAGAGTATTTTGATGCGGGCATGGACGATGTGCTCAGTAAACCGCTTGCCGTACCTGCGTTAACGGCCATCATCAAAAAGTTTTGGGATGACCAACCCGGAAACGATGATCAGGCCGTTATGACGCCGGGCAGTCGTCAGTCCGATACCTTGCTGGACATTCCAATGCTTGAACAGTATCTGGAGCTGGTGGGACCCGGTCTGATTACGCAAAGCCTGACCATCTTCGAACAGATGATGCCGGGCTACCTGGAGGTACTGGACTCCAACCTGATGGCACGCGACGAAAAAGGCATTGCTGAAGAGGGCCACAAAATTAAGGGAGCGGCGGGTTCTGTCGGTCTGCAGCATCTGCAACAGATCGCGAAACAAATTCAAAGCCCAGAATTACCGGCCTGGTGGGATAACGTGGGCGAATGGGTGGAAGAGCTGAAGCGTGAATGGCGGCACGATGTGCAGATATTGCGCGAGTGGGTGGCTGAGAAACAACGGTGATCCAAAAAAAATGACCCCAGCCGAGGCCGGGGTGCGCTAATACTGCGCCAACACCAGGGAAAAAGTCGCTGCTGCTATGCTTAGTGTTTTTCAAGGCAACAACGGGTATTGGTTAACACATGCAACACCTTATCAAATTCGAATTAGCTTGTGACAAGATTCATTAAAATTTGTGATGTTGAACAGCGTTTAAATACAGGAAACATTAATTTGCCAACATAGTCAAGAAAGGAATCAATTTTACCGTTACATTGATTGTTTTTTGAACAAAAGTTCTGTTTTTTGTACGGGTTTAACCCAAATTTGTTAACAAAGCCTGTGTTGAGCCTCTTAACACAAATGATTCGTCACTGATGCGAACTAAATTGGCTATAAACTTATGATAATAAAGAATAATGAAAGGATCGGGTCAGGAAGGTCCAAAACGTTTCGGAAAACGTCATCCGCCCTGGCGCTTAAAAGGTTTTATCAATAGAAAAGTTTGTAATGTTTGGGGAAACATATTAATAAAAAAACATGCATTGCGGTTAAGAAATGCCATAAGTACGTTAATGCCTGCCGCATTGCTGCAACCTGTGTTCAGGCGCGCCCGAAATAAAATATAAGTTTTGTGAAACATTGATGGCTGCAATTATCACGAATTATTATCATCGCCCTGCAAGGAATGGTGTGAGACTTCGTAAATGGAACCGATTCCTTTTTAAGGGAACTTATTGAACTCATTCATACTATTGTTGCATCGCAGATGCATTTTCTTTGCCATATCATAAAGGTGACAGGCCCAGACGGCGAATTTTTCAGGAACGCTTTTTATCATCAGGGGTGATTACACCTGAAATTAATTAAAAAACGACATAATGATGAGACGATTGTATGAGTAAGCATAAAGGGAAGCTTTGGCAGGGTGTAAAGCGCATTGTGCTGCGCATTCTGCTGATTTGGGCAGGGCTGTGGCTGGCAGGTATTTTACTTTTTTCCTTTCTCCCGGTGCCTTTCTCTGCCGTGATGGCTGAACGCCAAATCGGTGCCTGGTTGCGTGGCGATTTCAGCTATGTCTCACATTCGGATTGGGTGGGGACACAGGCGATGTCGCCCTGGATAAGGCTGGCCGTTATCGCGTCGGAAGATCAAAACTTTCCTCACCACTGGGGCTTTGATGTGGCAGCCATTCAGTCTGTACTGGACAGCGATGATAACCGGATGCGCGGTGCGTCAACGCTGTCACAGCAAACGGCTAAAAATCTGTTTTTGTGGGATGGACGTAGCTGGATGCGTAAAGGACTGGAAGCGGGTCTGACGGTCGGCCTGGAAACCGTTTGGACTAAACGCCGGATCTTAACGGTTTACCTGAATATCGCGGAGTTTGGTAAAGGGACCTTTGGTGTTGAGGCGGCGTCCCGGCGTTTTTTCAACAAGCCTGCCAGTCGCTTAACCATGTCAGAAGCGGCGTTACTGGCGGCCGTTTTACCTAACCCGCTGCGCTTTCGTGCCGACGCGCCGTCAGGCTATGTGCGTCAGCGCCAGCAATGGATACTCCGACAGATGCGCCAACTGGGAGGAGAGGGCTTCCTGCAGCGCAATCATCTGGACTGACGTTACTCTTCGTCGAAACCGGCTTCGAAGAGTTCAATGACGGCGGCCAGCGCGTCAGTTTCCTGGGGGCCGCTGGCTTCGATCTCAATATGGCCGCCCTTGGCGGAATCCAGCATCAGCAACGCGATAACGCTGCTGGCTTCGGCTTCTGTGCCGGCCTCGTTGCGTAACAGCACTTCGGCATCGAAACTTTGCACCAGTTCAAACAGCTTCATGGCGGGGCGTGCATGCATGCCCAGCTTGTTTCTGATTTCCACGGTTTGCTTGACGGTCATGATTTACGTTTTTCCAGTGTGCGATGACGGGACTGTACATTTTTACCCCGTGAGCGGAAATAATCAGCGAGCTGTTCTGCAATATACACCGAGCGGTGTTTGCCACCGGTGCAACCAATCGCCACGGTGAGATAGCTGCGGTTGTTCGTTTCCAGCATGGGCAGCCAGAGTTCCAGATAACTGCGTGTCTGATAAATGAAGTTATGGACTTCGGTATGACGATCCAGAAAAGCCGCGACGGGACGATCCAGCCCCGTCATCGGGCGCAGTTTGGGATCCCAGTGTGGATTGGGCAGGAAACGCACGTCAAAGACGTAGTCCGCATCAATGGGAATACCATGTTTGAAGCCAAACGACTCAAACACCATAGTCAGCTCCCGCTCGCGTTTACCCAGTAAGCGGGTACGCAACATCTCAGCCAGTTCATGCACCGACATCTCTGACGTATCAATGATCAAATCGGCACGCGAGCGCAGCGGCTCAAGCAGGTCACTCTCTTCATCAATCGCGCTTTCCAGCGACAGATTTTTGCTGGACAGGGGATGGAGGCGACGCGTATCACTGTAACGGCGAATCAGCGTATTGCGGTCGGCATCAAGAAACAGCAACTGGGGCGAGAATCCGGAAGGCAGATTATTGAGCGCGGTTTCAAAAATTTCAGGCGACTCAGGCATGTTACGCACATCGATACTCACCGCCGCTGAGATATTGCGCTCAACCAGTGATTCTGCCAGCTGAGGCAACAACACGACCGGCAGGTTATCCACGCAGTAAAAACCCATGTCTTCCAGCGCGCGCAGCGCCACTGATTTTCCTGAGCCTGACCGACCGCTGACGATCATCAGCACCATGACCTTCTCTCCCGTTTTAAAGCCGGCTCACGCCGGTAAATCACGCGCTTTATTGCTCTGTTTGTTCTTCGGTAATGATGGCATACAGCTCTTCATCGCTCTGCGCAGCACGCAGACGGCGGCAAACCGTTTTATCCGCCAGCCGTTTGGCTACTAACGACAGTGTATGTAAGTGAGTTTTACACTGGTCCGCGGGCACGAGGAGCGCAAAAAGGAGATCGACAGGCTGATTATCCACGGCATCAAATGCGATGGGTTGCTCAAGGCTGATAAAGACACCGACGGCACGTAACGTATCCTCCTCCAGCTTGCCATGCGGGATGGCAATACCGTTGCCAATACCGGTACTTCCCATGCGCTCGCGGGTCAGTATCGCTTCAAACAGCGTTTGATGCGGCAGGTTGAGCTGCTTAGCGGCCAGTTCACTGATAATTTCCAGCGCCCGTTTTTTGCTTTGGCAGTGTACGCTGCTGCGGGTGCAGTCTGGCGAAAGCACTGTGCTCAGTTCCAGTGTTAAATCATTGTTCATTTTCGTTTCACTTGCGAGTTCACTTAGCCAGTAAACCGGTACGCGGTAATCACGTAGCGGAATCATGGCGCTGGCACAGATGACAAAACGGGGCGGTTAATCCGCCCCATCCTTTCAGCTCTGCGCGCCCGGCGCGCCTGCCAGCGTGAAGGTTAGTGTTTTTTTAACTTGTCTTTATATTTGGTCAGTTGACGGGCCAGCTTGTCAATCAGTCCGTCAATTGCCGCATACATATCTTCCGCTTCCGATGTGGCGTGCAGCTCGCCCCCGTTAACGTGCAATGTGGCATCAGCAACCTGTGTCACCTTCTCAACGTTCAGGACAACATATACCTGGTTGATATGATCAAAGTAGTGTTCCAGTTTGGCAAATTTCGCCGTGACGAATTCACGCAGTGGCTCGGTGATTTCAACATTTTGCCCGGTAAGGTTCAGCTGCATAGGTCTTCCTTCTCTCTGTTAAACCAACTGCTTACGTTGGTTTGAAGGCGGTATGGACAAAGACTCTCGATATTTTGCAACGGTACGACGTGCCACTATGATCCCTTGATCAGATAACATGGAGGTCAGTTTACTGTCACTCAAGGGTTTAGCGGGATTTTCCGCCGAGATTAATTTTTTTACTAGTGCCCGTATCGCAGTAGATGAGGCTTCGCCTCCTCCTTCAGTATTAACATGACTGGAGAAAAAATACTTCAGTTCAAAAATGCCACGCGGGCTGTGAAGATATTTTTGCGTGGTGACGCGGGAAATCGTGGATTCATGCATATCCACCGCCTGGGCAATATCGGCCAGCACCATCGGACGCATAAACTCTTCGCCCTGCTCAAAAAAGGCCTGTTGCTGTTCAACAATGCAGCGTGAGACTTTTAACAGCGTCTCATTGCGACTTTCCAGACTTTTGATCAGCCAGCGCGCCTCCTGCAAATTACTGCGGATAAACTGACTGTCACTGTCATTACGCGCAGCACCGCCCATGGCGGCATAGTGCTGGTTGATTTTAAGCCGCGGCAGACTGTCGGTATTAAGTTCTACCGTCCAGCGCGTCGCAACTTTACGGACCAGCACATCAGGAATAACGTATTCAGGCTCGCCAGTATTGATCGACTGGCCCGGACGTGGATCGAGCGACTGAATCAGCAGCATTGCCTCTTTCAGTACGTCTTCCTTTAAACGCGTGACGCGCATCAGGCTGCGGAAATCATGGTTGGCCAGCAGATCAAGATGATGGCTGACGATCAGGCGGGCTTCAGAGAGCGTTGGCGTTTCAGGCGCATACTGCGACAACTGTACCAGCAGGCAATCACGCAAATCACGTGCACCTACGCCGATCGGATCAAAATGTTGAATGCGCTTTAAAACGGCCTCAACTTCGTCCATTTCCAGCTCATCATCGCCGATACTGTCGAGAATGTCTTCAAGCGAAACGGTAAGATAACCCGTATCGTCAATGGCATCGACGATAGACGTCGCGATCGCCCGATCGGTATCGCTAAACGGCGTCAGCTCAACCTGCCACATCAGATAATCTTGCAGCGACTGGGTGGTTTCGCCCTGGTAGATGGGCAGTTCGTCATCCTGATAGTCCGTACCGGTTCCTGATGGCGTTCCCGCGGTATAGATTTCATCCCAGGTCGCGTCGAGCGGCAGCTCTTCGGGCATATCCTTTTGTTCCAGCGCTTCACGCGTATCAAGTCCCGCTTCGCCTTCCTGATACTCTTTTGCGTCTATTTCTTCATGCTGTTCAGTCTGTTCAAGCAGGGGATTACTTTCCAGGGCCAGCTGTAGCTCTTGCTGAAGTTCAAGCGTAGAAAGCTGCAACAGACGTATCGCCTGTTGCAGTTGTGGGGTCATCGCCAGTTGCTGGCTGAGCCGGAGTTGTAAACCTTGCTTCATAGACAGGATGAATATTCCCGGGTAACCATCAGTATTAACGACACCTTATCAGAGTCTGAACTCTTCACCCAAATAAACACGTTTAACCTGCTCATCTGCAAGGACTTCATTCGGCGTACCGTGAGCAATCAGGTTGCCCTGGCTGACAATATAGGCCCGTTCACAGACCGCCAGCGTTTCACGCACGTTGTGGTCAGTGATTAACACGCCAAGCCCACTGTCGCGCAGATGTTCAATAATCTTTTTGATATCAATAACGGAAATCGGGTCAACACCGGCAAAAGGCTCATCCAGCAGAATGAATTTGGGATTTGCGGCCAGCGCACGGGCAATTTCCACACGGCGACGTTCACCGCCCGACAGTGACTGTCCCATATTGTCGCGCAGATGTGCAATATGGAACTCATCCATGAGCTCATTCGCCCGATCCTGTCGCTGTTCTTCGGTTAAATCATCACGAATTTGCAGCACGGCCATCAGGTTGTCGTAAACGCTCAGACGCCGGAAGATTGACGCTTCCTGGGGCAGGTAGCCGATACCGCGACGCGCACGCGCGTGGAGCGGCAGAATACTGATGTCTTCATCGTCGATGACAATGCGGCCCGCATCGCGCGGAACAATCCCGACCACCATATAGAAGGTGGTGGTTTTACCGGCACCGTTTGGGCCGAGCAGGCCGACGATTTCACCGGATTTTACCTGCAGACTGACGTCTTCAACCACGCGACGGCCTTTGTACGCCTTCGCCAGGTTCTCTGCGATTAATGTGGCCATAGTGATCAGTTACTCTTTTTTTCGCTATTGGTTGACGCGGGCTTGTCCTGCAACTGCGACGGCACCAGAACTGTGGTCACGCGCTTGCTCTGGCCCTGGCTGTAAGCCTGCATTTTTTGCTCTTTGACCAGGTAAGTAATGCGGTCGCCTTTAATATTGCTGTCCAACTGCTCAATGTACGCATTGCCCGTCAGCTCAACAAAGTCATTAGCAAGCTCGTAATGCAGTTTGGACGCGTGTCCCTGTACCGGTTTACCGTTGTCCTGCATCTGATAGAAGGTCGCCGGATTGCCGTAGGCATCAACGATAGTTTTTTTGCTGTCGCCGCCCGGACGGGTCACCACGACTTTATCTGCCGTAATCTTGATCGACCCCTGAGTTACGACCACATTACCGGTAAAGGTCGCGACGTTGCCTTGCAGGTCCAGCGACTGATTTTCAGAGTCGATATTAACGGGTTTGTCCGAGTCACCGGTCAGCGCCAGCGCCGGCAGGCTGGCTGCAAGCAGCAGGCTGGCCAGTAAAAACTTAATGCTGTTTTTGTTCATTTTGAATTTCATAAGAGGTTTTGACCTTTTCGAGTAACTCGGCTTGCTTTGTCCGTAAATTTCCACGCATTTTCATGCCGGTAGAGTTAAAACTGCGGCCATATAACGTCACCTGATCGTCCGAGGCGACGTCCTGAGTGACAAGATTGACCTGAGCGTTATCCGTTTTGATGCGCTCCAGTTCAGAATCTGGCGCCAGCGCATTCAGCTCAACATGACCATATAAATACAGCATACGATCTTTAGTGAGCTTTGCTTTATCTGAACGTACCGTCCAGGTCGGCATTTTATTCTCGTCGTAGGTTGTCATGACCGGATTATCAAACCAGCTGGTTCCCGTATTTTCGAAATACGTAACTTTGTCCGAGATCAGCTTATAAGCCAGGCCACCCTGAGGGTTGTAAACTACGGTATGCGAATTGGCACTGGTGTAGGTTGGCGTTTGATCATTATTCATTACCGGTGCGCCATCGTCGCTGTCCCGGTTAGTGAAATTCCAGCCAATGAGCACCAGCGCAATCAAGGCCAGCCCCAACGTTATCCAACGCCTGCTTTTACTCATACTGATTGCCCTTTGGCATCCTCAAATTTATTTTGCGCCATCAAAATGAGATCGCACAGTTCACGCACTGCGCCGCGCCCACCGGCAATACGTGTGACGTAACGCGCTCGCGCTAACAGCAGCGGGTGCGCATCGGCCACCGCTACGCTGAGCCCTACTTTTGCCATAACTGGCCAGTCGATCAGATCGTCACCAATATAAGCCACCTGCTCGTCAGAGAGCGACAGTGTATCCAGAAGTTCGCGATAGGCCAAAAGCTTATCTGATTGCCCCTGATAAAGATGGCGAATCCCCAGCGTTTTGCAGCGGTCTTCCAGTAACCGGGCCGTGCGGCCGGTAATAATAGCCACTTCAATGTCCGAGGTCAGCAGGCAACGAATGCCGTAACCGTCGCGCACATTAAAGGTTTTCAGTTCTTCTCCACTGTTACCCATGTAGATCAGGCCATCAGACATCACGCCGTCCACATCGCAAATCAGCAGGCGAATGTGCCCGGCACGGGCCATAATGTCGGCACTGACCGGGCCGTAACATGTTTCTATAGCGGCAATCTCAGACTGCATTGTGTCTTCCTGTTTACACTACGCCTGCGCGCAGCATGTCATGCATATGTACCACACCCAGCAGATGGTCGTCATCGGCTACCAGCAGGGAGGTAATGTTTTTGGTTTGCATTAAATTCAGCGCATCGACGGCCAGCACGTTCGGACGTACGCGGATGCCGCCACGCGTCATGACTTCTGCAATGGTCGCTTTTTGAAAATCGATGCCCATGTCAAAGATGCGGCGCAGGTCACCATCGGTAAAAACGCCTTCAATCTTCATCAAATCGTCAACAATCACGGTCAGGCCCAGATTTTTACGGGTTATCTCCAGCAACGCATCCCGCAATGATGCATCCCGCGTGACGTGCGGTAACTCATCACCGCTGTGCATGATGTCGCTTACGTGCAGCAGCAGTTTACGGCCCAGCGCACCGCCCGGATGCGACAGCGCGAAATCTTCAGGCGTGAAGCCGCGTGCCTCCAGCAGGGAGACAGCCAGTGCATCGCCCATCACCAAAGCTGCGGTGGTACTGGTCGTAGGTGCCAGGCCCATCGGACAGGCTTCCTGCGGCACCTTGACGCAAAGATGAATATCGGCGGCCCGAGCCATGGCGCTTTCAGGTCGACTGGTCAGACAGATCAGTTTAATCTGCTGGCGTTTCACCACCGGAATCAGCGCCAGAATCTCGCTGGATTCGCCGCTATTGGAAATGGCAAGCACCACGTCGTCTTTACCCACCATTCCCAGGTCGCCGTGGCTGGCTTCCGCTGGATGCACAAAGAAAGCCGGCGTGCCGGTGCTGGCAAAAGTCGCCGCCATTTTTTTACCAATATGACCTGACTTGCCCATGCCCATAACCACCACTTTGCCCTTACAGGCATAAATCATGGCGCAGGCGTCGGAGAAGGCCTCGTTGATATACTGGTCAAGCTGCTCAAGGCCTTCGCGCTCAATGCGCAGAACCGTTTTACCGGCTCGCTGAAAATCAAACTCTACCGTTGGTTGCTGATGTGACATGGCAAATCTGTCCTTTTTAGCCGCCCATAAACGCTGGCTGTAGCCACAGCAACGTTACCCAGACGAAGAAACCACAGAGTAAAAGCGTCCCCGCCGTACGGCCAATGCGGCGGTGACGCAACAGACAAAGCATGGCGAACAGTACGCTTACGCCAAGCATTATCCAGTAATCGCGTGCAAAAGCGTGATAATCGACGCTGCCGGGGTGAATCAGTGCCGGCAGGCCCAACACGATAGCGAGGTTATAAATATTGGCCCCAATCAGGTTGCCAATCGCAATATCATCTTCGCCTTTCAACGCACCGGCGATGACCGTGGCCAGCTCCGGCAGACTGGTGCCGACGGCGATAAGCGTCAGCCCCATAACCAGTTCACTCACGCCAAAGTAGTCGGCAAAGACCGTCGCATTATCAATCACCATGTGTGTCGACATGGGCAGGATAATCAGGGCGACAGCCAGCCAGAGAAAGGCCACGGTGTTACCCGTCTCTTCGCGTGGCAGCTCAGCCAGTTGTTCACGCGTCAGCGTATCGTTATTGTCATTTTCTGCTTTACGCGCGATGCGAATAGTCACAATCAGATAAATCGCGGCGATGGCAATCAGGGCGATACCGTCCAGTCGACTAAGATAGTTATCAAACAGCGTAATACCGCTCAGTAATGAGACCAGCACCATCAGCGGCAGTTCACGGCGAATTAAGTTGGAATGGATACTGAGCGGATGCAACAGCGCCGCGCCGCCGAGAATCAAAAGTATATTGGTGATGTTCGAACCAAGCGCGGTGCCCACCGCCAGATCCATTTGGCCATACTGCGCAGCGGAGAAGGAAAGAATGATCTCCGGAAGCGAGGTACCGATACTGACGACGGTCATGCCGATGATTAACGGTGGGATCCCGAACGATCGGCAAAGTATTGCAGCACTAAACACCAGACGATCGGCACCATAAGCCAGTAAAAGCAGTCCGATAATCAGCAGTGCGGTTGCGACGAACATGAAAAATCCTTGCTTAAAACCCCTGTTGGCTTGCCTTCAGGTTCGATGTGACAAAACAGGCGCTGATTTTGACCGTCCGAGCGACAAAAGTAAATTTTATGACCGTTTTCGCCAAATCTTTGCATTAAGTTTCTGTAAAGCTATCGTGCGTTTAACCTTAACAGGCTACCATCGTACCCTATGTTTACGCCCGATCCGTAATAGAGGTGATAATGATCCAACAAAAAACGAACCTGGTTGAGGTTCGTGGCGTGAGTTTCTCACGTGGCGATCGCAAAATTTTCGACGATATTTCCCTTACGGTACCCAAAGGCAAAGTGACGGCGATCATGGGGCCGTCAGGGATCGGGAAAACAACGCTGCTGCGCTTGATTGGCGGGCAACTTCAGCCTGACAGCGGCGAGATCTGGTTCCGGGACGAGAACATTCCGACATTGTCGCGCACCCGATTGTATGAAGCGCGTAAAAAGATGAGCATGCTGTTTCAGTCCGGTGCACTTTTTACCGATTTAACCGTCTACGAAAATGTGGCCTGGCCGCTTCGTGAACACACACGGTTGCCGGCGGCGCTTCTGCACAGCACCGTCATGATGAAGCTGGAAGCCGTGGGGTTACGGGGTGCCGCGCAGTTGAAACCTGCGGAGCTTTCGGGCGGAATGGCGCGCAGGGTGGCCCTGGCTCGGGCTATTGCTCTGGAGCCCGAGTTAATTATGTTCGATGAGCCGTTTGTGGGTCAGGATCCTATTACCATGGGCGTACTGGTTAAACTGATTGATGAGCTTAACCATGCACTGGGACTGACATGCATTGTGGTGTCGCATGACGTGCCTGAAGTGTTAAGTATTGCCGATTATGCTTATATCGTGGCGGGACAAAAAATTATCGCGCACGGGACCACGCCCGATTTGCGTGCCAACAATGACCCACGCGTGCGCCAGTTTATCGACGGCATCGCGGACGGGCCCGTACCGTTTCGTTTTCCGGCGGGCGATTATTTGGCCGATTTAACCGGGTCAGGGAGAAGCTAAGCTGATGTTGTTAAAAGCACTGGCGTCATTAGGACGTCGGGGGATTGGAACCTGCGCCAGCTTTGGGCGTGCCGGATTGATGCTTTTTCATGCGCTGGTCGGTAAACCCGCGTTTCGCAAACACTTCCCGCTGTTAGTCAAACAACTTTACAGCATTGGCGTCCTGTCTTTGGTGATCATTGTGGTCTCCGGGTTATTTATCGGCATGGTGCTGGGGTTGCAGGGCTATCTGGTATTAAACACCTATGGTGCAGAAACCAGCCTGGGCATGTTGGTGGCACTGTCATTGCTACGTGAACTGGGGCCGGTTGTCACAGCCCTGCTGTTTGCCGGTCGGGCAGGGTCGGCGTTAACGGCTGAGATTGGGCTGATGAAGGCCACGGAACAGCTGTCCAGCATGGAGATGATGGCGGTCGATCCTCTGCGCCGTGTTGTCTCACCACGTTTTTGGGCAGGTTTTATCAGCATGCCGCTGCTGGCACTCATCTTCACCGCCGTAGGGATTACCGGCGGCGCGCTGGTGGGCGTGAGCTGGAAAGGTATTGACCCTGGCTTCTTCTGGTCGGCGATGCAAAATGCCGTCGATTTTCGTAGCGATGTGGTTAACTGCATTATTAAAAGCGCCGTTTTTGCCGTCACGGTTACCTGGATCGCGCTGTTTAATGGTTACGATGCGATTCCGACCTCTGAAGGTATTAGTCGCGCCACGACGCGCACCGTGGTGCATGCATCACTGGCGGTCCTCGGTTTAGATTTTGTGCTGACAGCACTGATGTTTGGGAATTGATGCGATGCAAAGCAAAAAAAGCGAAATTTGGGTTGGCGTTTTTATGATCATGGCACTGTTAGCGGTGCTGTTCCTTTGCCTGCGCGTGGCGGATCTTAAATCGCTGGGGACAGAACCCACTTGGAAGCTGTATGCCACCTTCGATAATATCGGCGGCCTGAAAGTCAGTTCGCCTGTTAAAATTGGTGGTGTCGTGATTGGTCGGGTGACAGATATTTCACTTGAACCGAAAACATTACTGCCACGCGTCACGATGGATATCAGCGACAAGTATGCCAACCAGATTCCGGACACCAGTTCGCTGGCCATCCGCACTCAGGGCTTGCTGGGCGAGCAGTTTCTGTCGTTAAACGTTGGCTTTGACGATCCTGAGCTTGGCTCGGCGATGTTAAACGATGGTGGCACGATACGTGATACCAAGTCGGCGATGGTACTGGAGGACCTGATAGGCCAGTTCCTGTATAAAAGCGGCGACAACAAAGGTAACAAGCAAACCGGTGACAGTAAGGATGCGCAGGGTGGCGATACTGCCGCTCCCGCAGCCGCTCAACCTTAACAGAGGGATAACATGATGTTTAAACGTTTTCTGATGATTGCCATGCTGGCGATCGCGCCATTGGCGGCGACAGCAGCCGATCAAAGCAATCCTTATACGTTGATGAATGAAGCGGCTAATAAAACTTTTACCCGCCTGAAAAGCGAGCAGGCGAAAATCAAGCAGGATCCCAACTACCTGCGTGATATCGTCCGCCAGGAGCTGCTGCCTTATGTGCAGATTAAATATGCGGGGGCGTTAGTCCTGGGCCGTTTCTATCGGGAAGCCACACCGGCACAGCGCGAAGCCTATTTTAAGGCTTTTGGTGATTATCTGGCTCAGGCCTATGGCCAGGCGTTAGCGCTTTATCACGGTCAGACTTACCAGATCGAACCTGCGAAACCGCTGGGCAATGCCAATATTGTCGCCATCCGTGTGACGATTATCGATCCTCAGGGCCGTCCGCCAGTGCGCCTGGATTTCCAGTGGCGTAAAAACAGCCAGACCGGTAACTGGCAGGCGTTCGATATGATCGCAGAAGGGGTCAGCATGATCACCACGAAACAAAATGAGTGGGGCGATCTGTTACGTACGAAAGGGATTGATGCACTGACTGCGCAACTTGAAGCGTCAGCGAAACAGCCAATCACACTGGATCAAAACAAATAATGCAGCCCTCACTGCACTGGAGCCGCGAGGCGAACACGCTACGGCTGGAAGGTGAGCTGGATCGTGACACGCTGCTGGATCTCTGGGAGCAGCGTGAAACGTTGATTAGCGGGGCGACGCTGATCGACGTTTCAGCTCTGGAACGGGTGGATACCTCAGGCCTGGCGCTGTTGGTCCACCTGCGGGAAATCGTCTCGCAGCAGGGCGGCGCGCTGCAGTTTGTTGGAATCGGTGACAAACTGCAGTCGTTGATCACCCTTTACAACCTGCAACAAATTATTGTTTCTGCGGATTAAAGCGCCTGTATTCGCCTTCTGAGCCTTAGCCCCGGTCGCCGACAGGGGCTTTTGCGTATTTAAGAATCAGGCACTTTCCTCTACTATGTCAGCCTTATTATTATTAAGTGAAGTTAAGAGCGATGGAAAACAGTGAAATTCAGGCTGTGCTGATGGCAGCACTGCCTTTAGAAGAAGTTCATGTCATGAGCAACGATGGCAGCCATTTCCAGGTGATCGCCGTGGGCGAACTGTTTGGTGAGTTAAGCCGCGTTAAGAAACAGCAGGCTGTTTATGCGCCGCTGATGGAATTCATTGCGGATAACCGCATTCATGCGGTATCCATCAAAACCTACACGCCTGCAGAGTGGGCGCGTGACCGTAAACTGAACGGTTTCTGATCCCCGCAAGGGCTGCGCCACCTGCGCGACCGTTTAATAGCCAGTTAATTGAGAACCGTGTTAATGGATAAATTTCGTGTGCAAGGCCCCACCCGTTTAAGTGGTGAAGTCACCATTTCCGGGGCGAAGAACGCCGCACTGCCAATTCTGTTTGCAGCTTTACTGGCCGAAGAGCCGGTTGAGATTACGAATGTGCCGAAGCTGCGTGACATCGACACCACTATGAAGCTGTTAACCCAGTTAGGTGCGAAGGTTGAGCGCAACGGTTCTGTTCACGTCGATGCCAGCGGCGTAGACGTTTTTTGTGCACCCTATGACCTTGTGAAAACCATGCGTGCCTCTATTTGGGCGCTTGGTCCGTTAGTGGCCCGTTTCGGTCAGGGCGAAGTCTCACTGCCCGGCGGTTGCGCCATCGGTGCGCGCCCGGTAGACCTGCATATATCGGGTCTTGAGCAGTTGGGTGCCGAGATTAAGCTGGAAGAAGGCTATGTAAAAGCCTCAGTTAACGGTCGCCTGAAAGGGGCGCTGATCGTGATGGATAAAGTCAGCGTAGGCGCGACGGTGACCATTATGAGTGCCGCGACGCTGGCAACCGGGACCACGGTGATTGAGAACGCGGCGCGTGAACCTGAAATCGTGGATACCGCCAATTTCCTTAATACGCTGGGTGCAAAAATTTCGGGCGCAGGCACGGATAAAATCACCATTGAAGGCGTTGAGCGTCTGGGCGGTGGGGTTTATCGCGTCCTGCCAGACCGTATTGAGACCGGCACCTTCCTGGTGGCGGCTGCTATTTCGGGGGGGAAAGTGCTGTGCCGCAATGCGCAGCCTGACACCCTGGACGCAGTGCTGGCGAAACTGCGTGATGCCGGTGCAGACATTGAAACCGGTGAAGACTGGATCAGCCTGGATATGCACGGTAAGCGCCCTAAAGCGGTCAACGTGCGTACCGCTCCTCATCCGGGGTTCCCGACCGATATGCAGGCGCAGTTCACCCTGCTGAATTTGGTCGCGGAAGGCACGGGGCTAATCACCGAAACCATTTTTGAAAACCGTTTTATGCACATCCCTGAACTGATTCGTATGGGTGCTCACGCAGAAATTGAGAGCAATACCGCAATCTGTCACGGTGTGGAAACCTTGTCGGGCGCGCAGGTGATGGCGACGGATCTCCGTGCATCGGCAAGCCTGGTGCTGGCAGGGTGTATAGCGGAAGGCACAACGCTGGTCGATCGCATTTACCACATCGATCGGGGTTACGAGCATATCGAAGATAAGCTAAAAGCGATGGGCGCAAACATCGAGCGCGTCAGCGGCGAATAGTGTTTCGGACAAGCCTGTAAAAAACCAGCCTGGCATACGGGCTGGTTTTTTTTCGTCTGGCACTAACCCGATGTTAGTTTTTGGTCGTCTGATCGGACGATCGCACACGTTTTTTTCGATCCAGTAGGCTGTTCGTTTCAGGATCGTAATAGCGGCTTGGCCATATCTCTGATGGGTGGACATTGATCGCATCAGCAATCAGCCATTCCCCTTTTGGCCATGGCCGTGAAAGGGCGTTAGCCAGTGTTGATGAGCTTAATCCTGCCTGGCGGGACAATGCCGCCAGCGTTGTACCACGTTTGCGCAGTGCGGCAATAATATCGGCAGGATGCCAGTCCTCTGTCCTTTTTTGCATTACTGTTTTCTCCTTGTCAGTGCGAAGCGCGCGGGGGGATTCTGACGTGCTTTAAAATACATCTGGAAACTTATGGTGGTTTATGTCAGAAAGTTTCCATAAGGTTCCAGTAATATTTCCGTAAGCAGACAGAACTGCGCGGCCTGACGCAAAAGGATGGTAATGACTGCAACAGCGGCGGGGGAAAGAAAGAAGACGAGGCCGTCAGGCCCCGTCAGCGATTAGAAATCGCGTTGAACCGACATGTGAGCCAGAGATTCCAGCGCTGTGCGCCATGGGGTTTCAGGCAGGATTTGTAATGCCGCGATGGCTTTATCCGCTTCCTGCTCAGCACGCTTGCGCGTCCATTCCAGAGAGCCGCACTGGTTCATCGCTTCCAGAACGGGAGCCAGTAAATGGCGGCCGTTCCCCTGTTCAATCGCCTCACGGATCATTTTAGCCTGTTCAGGCGATCCGTTGTTCATAGCATGAAGCAGAGGCAGCGTGGGTTTACCTTCGCTGAGATCGTCACCGGTATTTTTGCCCAGGGTTTCACCATCGGCACTGTAGTCCAGTAAATCATCGATTAACTGGAAAGCCGTTCCCAAATAACGTCCGTAATCCTGCAGCGCTTTTTCCTGCGCTGGCGTCGCTTCCGCCAGAATCGCCGAGGCCTGAGAGGCGGCTTCAAATAAGCGCGCGGTTTTGCTGTATATCACCCGCATATAGCTCTCTTCGGTGATGTCGGGATCGTTGACGTTCATCAGCTGGAGCACTTCTCCTTCAGCGATCACGTTCACCGCCTCGGACATCAGCGCCAGAATGCGCAACGAGCCCATGCTGGTCATCATCTGGAAAGCGCGGGTATAAATAAAATCACCGACCAGTACGCTGGCCGCGTTACCAAATGCGGCGTTCGCGGTGGCTTTTCCACGGCGCATATCGGATTCATCCACGACATCGTCATGCAACAGCGTGGCGGTGTGGATAAATTCGATCAGCGCCGCGTTGGTCACGTGTAAATCGCCCTGGTAACCCATGGCGCGAGCAGACAGCACGGCAATCATGGGCCGGATGCGTTTACCGCCGCCACTGATGATGTAATAACCCAGCTGGTTGATGAGCGAGACATCTGAATTCAGCTGGTCGAGTATGGTCTGGTTAACGGCAGCCATGTCCTGTGCGGTTAATTCGTTAATCTGTTCTAAGTTCATTCGTCTTTTCAGCTATGACTCGTTTCTCTGCCATGGTAAGCGGTTTTACCCAGCCAGCGTTCAGTAATCTGTTACTGATTGTACTTGAATTTTCAGGTTGAGAAACGTTTGCATTGAGCCTGTGTTTTTTTTCTGCAAGAGTGTGCAAAGTGCTCTTGTCTTCTGTTTGAGTTTTGCGTAGAATTCGCGCCCTATTGTGAATATTTAGCGCGCCGCCTGATGAACTAAAAGGCAAGCGCAGAAGCGGAGTTTTATATGTACGCGGTTTTCCAAAGTGGTGGTAAACAACACCGAGTAAGCGAAGGTCAGACCGTTCGCCTGGAAAAGCTGGACATCGCAACCGGTGAAACCATCGAGTTTGACCAGGTTCTGATGATTGCAAATGGCGAAGACGTGAAAATCGGCGCGCCACTGGTTTCAGGCGGTGTGATCAAGGCAGAAGTTGTTGCTCATGGTCGTGGCGAGAAAGTTAAAATCGTTAAGTTTCGTCGTCGTAAGCACTACCGTAAGCAAGCTGGCCATCGCCAGTGGTTCACTGATGTGAAAATCACTGGTATCACGGCGTAAGAGGAGATCTGACAAATGGCACATAAAAAGGCTGGTGGTTCGACTCGAAATGGTCGTGACTCCAATGCAAAACGTCTGGGTGTAAAACGTTTCGGTGGTGAATCTGTTCTGGCAGGTAGCATCATCGTTCGCCAGCGTGGTACCAAATTCCATGCCGGTAACAACGTAGGTTGTGGTCGTGACCACACTCTGTTTGCTACCGCAGACGGCAAAGTAAAATTCGAAGTTAAAGGTCCGAACAACCGTAAATACATCAGCATCGTTGCTGAGTAAGGTTGTCGTGACGCAGACGGTTACCGTCTGAACGCACGAATTGAAGGCCCCGCAACTCTTGCGGGGCTTTTTACATTCTGCGACCTGTCGCCAGACAGGCGACATAGCCTGGCTGCGTGTTGTACACTTTATGTACATGCTGGCGAGAGCCAGTTTTGATTTATCCGCCGCTGGTCAGCGCAGAACGACCCTGGCGGACCCGTTTGCAGCCTGTTGCAGACGATTGTGTGACGGAGAAAGAAAATGAAGTTTGTTGATGAAGCGACAATTTTGGTCGTCGCAGGTGATGGCGGTAATGGCTGTGTCAGTTTCCGCCGTGAAAAATATATCCCAAAAGGCGGCCCGGACGGCGGTGATGGTGGTGACGGCGGTGACGTATATTTAGTCGCTGACGAAAACCTTAACACCCTGATCGATTATCGTTTCGAAAAATCTTTCCGCGCTGAGCGTGGTCAGAATGGTCAGAGTCGCGACTGTACCGGTAAACGCGGCAAAGATATTACGATTAAAGTCCCCGTCGGAACCCGCGTTATTGACCAGGGAACGGGCGAGACACTGGGCGATATGACGCGTCACCAGCAGACGCTGATGGTGGCAAAAGGCGGCTGGCACGGTCTGGGTAACACCCGTTTTAAATCCTCGGTCAACCGTACCCCACGGCAGAAAACCATGGGCACCGCAGGCGAGAAACGTGACCTGCAACTGGAGCTGATGCTGCTGGCTGACGTGGGCATGCTGGGCTTACCGAATGCCGGTAAATCCACCTTTATCCGTGCGGTTTCCGCTGCCAAGCCGAAAGTGGCTGATTATCCTTTTACCACCCTGGTACCCAGCCTGGGCGTTGTACGTATGGACAGTGAGCAGAGCTTCGTCGTCGCCGATATTCCGGGGCTGATTGAAGGTGCTGCAGAAGGCGCCGGTCTGGGGATTCGCTTCCTGAAACATCTGGAACGCTGCCGTGTTCTGTTGCACCTGATTGACATCGCCCCGATTGACGAGAGCGATCCGGTTGAGAACGCCCGTATTATTCTGGGTGAGCTGGAAAAATACAGCGATAAGTTATTCAACAAGCCGCGCTGGCTGGTGTTTAACAAAGTCGATCTGATTGATGAAGAAGAAGCACAGGCGCGCGCAAAAGCCATTGCTGAGGCGCTGGGCTGGGAAGAGAAGTACTACCTTATTTCGGCGGCCAGCCGTCAGGGCGTGACCGACCTGTGCTGGGATGTGATGAGCTTTATCAACGCCAATCCGAAAGAAGCGGACGTTGAAGAAAAACAGCCTGAGAAAGTGGAATTCATGTGGGACGACTACCACAAAGAAGCCCTCGAGAACGCGGCTGTTGAAGACGATGAAGAGTGGGATGACGACTGGGATGAAGATGACGACGAAGGCGTCGAAATCATTTATCAGCGTTAACACACTTTGCTGCCCCCTTCTGCCGGAATGGGGGCAGTATTCTTTCCGGCCTGTCTTTGACCGCTATCACGCCTTGCCGTTGATAACTCAAATGCCGCAGACAGTGGACAAACCTCCTGCTACCCGCTTCGACGTATACGCCGAAATCCAGCGGGCAGGCGCTGGGTTCACCCGCGCAGCCCTGGCGTATGTCTGCCAGTTTCTTCATACAGCCTGTATCTCACTATGCTTTCCCTCCTTCGCATAAAAGCCTGAGGTTCACTTACGTGGCTAACGTATCGCGGCTCACGGCGTGTTTAATGGCCCGTGGCGTCAGTCAGAGGAACGTCACTAACGTGATGGCAGTAAGAATAAAACAGTGAGGCAAAGGGGAAGGGCTAACGCCTGTCAGGCCAATAAAAAAGCGCAGCGGCGTTAATCCCACTGCGCTTTTATCGACATCAGTTAGTAGTTCTTGTTGATATCGCGATAGAGCCGACTTTCGAACCGCACCAGTGGAATACGGCGCGTGCGCTGATCTTCCGGCGGTACCGCATAGCCGGACAGGAACTGCACAAACGCAACGCGCGCCCCGCTGGACGTGGTGATAAAACCGGCAAGGTTGTAAACGCCCTGCAGTGAACCCGTTTTGGCAGAGACTTTGCCATCCAGACCGGCTTCATGCAGGCCGCCGCGATATTGCAGCGTGCCGTCATGACCCGCCAGGGGCAGCATGGAAATATAATCCAGCTTGCTGTCATTTTGCGCAATGTACTGCAGCACCTGCATCATGGTGGCAGGAGAGATGAGATCGTGGCGCGACAAGCCGGAACCATCAACCTGGATACTGTTACCCAAATCGATATTCGCTTTTTCACGCAGGATACGGCGCACCGCGTCTGACCCGGCGCGGAAGGTGCCCGGCACATTAAAGTAATGATGGCCAATGGTGCGGAACACCGTGTCGGCGATCATATTGTCGGACTTCTTCAGCATCATATGCAGCAGCGTATGCAGCGGCGCAGACTGGGTTGAGGCCAGCACGGTGCCCGGCTCTGTGACCTGTGTCTGGCGCAGGAGATGTCCGCTGTAATCAATACCGGCGGAACGCAGTTCAGATTTCAGAATCTCGCCGGCCCAGGCGGCACCATCCTGAACGGCAAAGGCCAGCGGAAGGGGATCGCTACGCTGACGCAGACAGCCGGTCAGGGTATAGCGGTTCAGCTCACCCGGCACCACATCCAGTTCGCAATACTGCCCCTCGCCACTGTTGCGCCCAATGGTGCGCACCTGGCTCAGCATGTGCGCCGGATAATAAGAGGCGATGCGCACGAAGGCGTTTTCGCCGGGCTTATCCGCACTGTAGAGCGACACGGAGAAACAGTTTTTATCGACGATAGCCGCAGCGGGCGGTGCGCTAAAGCACTGCGTCATATCGTTCCACGGCCAACCCGGCGCCGCATCATGGCTGGCAAACACCGAGGTATCAATGACCAGATTGCCTTTGATATGCGTGATGCCTTGTTTTTTTAAGGCTGCGACCATATTACGCAGATCCTGGCGGCCCAGCGTGGGATCGCCAGCGAAACGGGCAACAAGATCGCCATTCAGTGTGCCATCGATCAGCGCACCTTTGGTCTCAAAGGTCGTTTGAAAACGATAATCACCGCCCAGTTCCAGTAATGCCGCCAGCGCGGTGATGACTTTCATGGTACTGGCGGGAAGCGCCATCTGTTTCCCGTGGTAATCAATGATCGGCGTAGTTGCGCCCACTTTTTGCACCAGTAAAGCCAGGTTGGCACCATCTGGCAGATACTGCATGTATTCATCAACGGGTGCTGCTTGTGCCTGCAGCATAAACGCACAGGTTAATCCGGTAACAAGTCGTGAAAATCGCATAATCTCGCGGCAACTGACAGGTGAAGGCGACAATACTACGTCCCTGGACGGTGCAAAGTAAACGATGACCCGCAGGGAACTCTGGGGTAAAATACGTATCAAATTGCAAAACCTTTTCTGGCCTGGAACATTTCCGGGTCAGTCTTCTTTTATTTGCAAAATGAGGCATGGCGCCGCAGAACGCTTTTTTCTGCAGTCACCGGTCAGGATGCACCGTGAAACAGGATTGATGACGAGGAGCTAAAATGAACCAGATTCCGATGACGTTAAGAGGCGCTGAAAGGCTGCGCGAAGAGCTGCATGAGCTGAAAACGGTGAAACGCCCGCGCATTATTGCCTCCATCGCGGAGGCCCGCGAGCACGGCGATTTGAAAGAGAATGCCGAATACCACGCTGCGCGTGAAGAACAGGGGTTCTGTGAGGGACGCATTCAGGAGATTGAGGCCAAACTCTCTAATGCGCAGGTTATCGACGTCACCCAAATGCCTAAAACCGGCCGCGTCATTTTTGGCGCGACGGTAACGGTCCTGAATGTGGATACGGATGAAGAGTTTACGTACCGCATCGTAGGTGACGATGAAGCAGACTTTAAGCAAAATCTGATTTCTGTTAACTCGCCAATGGCGCGTGGCCTGGTGGGGAAAGAAGCCGATGACGTGGCGATTATCAAAACGCCGGGCGGCGATGTGGAGTACGAAATCCTGAAGGTGGAATACATCTGACAGGTGGCAACCTTTTGTAACGGGTTGCAGTACAATGTAAAGAAAGGAAAAAGGCCGCGCTGCGGCCTTTTATCCCATGTAAGAGCATGGCACTTTCTTTGCCCACTTAACGTGGCAGAGAAATCTTGCTCTCTTTAGCGGGGCGATACAGCACCAGCGTTTTACCTATCAACTGAACGTTGACGGCGCCAGTTTCACGTACGATAGCGTCGACGATCAGCTGCCGGGTCTCACGATCTTCAGAGGCGACTTTCACCTTGATTAACTCGTGGTGTCCCAGCGCGTGTTCGATCTCTGCCAGCACACCTTCGGTCAGGCCATTGCCTCCGAGCATGACGACTGGCTTGAGCGGATGGGCGAGGCTTTTCAGGTGCTGTTTTTGTTTGGTACTTAGATTCATCGTATTATTTACTTACTCGGGGATTGAAAACGGTTCATTCTACCGCCATCTCGGGTATATCGCCAAATCGACGCAACCTACTGCGTGCAGATTTATCGCTACGATGACGATTTAGTTGGAAATTTTATGACCGGTAAAAAGCGTTCAGCCAGCTCCAGCCGCTGGCTACAGGAACACTTTAGCGATAAATACGTGCTCCAGGCACAGAAAAAAGGGTTGCGTTCGCGCGCCTGGTTTAAACTTGATGAAATACAACAGGGTGACAAGCTTTTCAAACCCGGTATGACCGTGGTAGATCTGGGTGCTGCACCCGGTGGCTGGTCGCAATATGTGGTACAGCAAATTGGGTCCAAAGGGCGTGTCATTGCATGTGATATCCTGCCTATGGATCCTATTGTTGGTGTCGATTTTCTTCAAGGCGATTTTCGTGAAGAATCGGTGATTAACGCGTTGCTTGAGCGTGTGGGCGATCAGAAAGTCCAGGTCGTCATGTCTGATATGGCACCGAATATGAGTGGTACACCTGCCGTAGATATTCCCCGGTCGATGTATTTGGTTGAGCTGGCGTTAGAGATGTGTCGTGACATTTTGGCTCCCGGCGGGAGTTTTGTAGTGAAAGTGTTCCAGGGGGATGGCTTTGATGAATACCTGCGGGAAATTCGATCCCTGTTCACGAAAGTGAAAATACGTAAGCCTGACGCTTCACGTTCACGTTCACGTGAAGTTTATATTGTGGCGACTGGGCGCAAGCTGTAGCCAACGTGGTGGATCATCCAGCCTTCCCGCTGCGATTCCATGTACGAAGGATCTATAGTACCCTACGCTATCTGTTAACACCGTTGTAATATGAGGTTAATCCCTTGAGTGACATGGCGAAAAACCTGATTCTCTGGCTAGTCATCGCGGTTGTACTGATGTCAGTCTTCCAGAGCTTTGGGCCCAGCGAGTCAAATGGCCGTAGGGTTGATTATTCAACCTTCCTGTCGGAAGTGAACCAGGATCAGGTCCGCGAGGCACGTATTAACGGGCGTGAAATTAACGTAACCAAAAAAGACAGTAATAAATACACCACCTACATTCCTGTCAATGATCCCAAGTTACTCGATAACCTGTTGACCAAGAACGTTAAAGTGGTTGGTGAGCCGCCTGAAGAGCCAAGCCTGCTGGCGTCGATCTTCATTTCCTGGTTCCCAATGTTACTGCTGATTGGTGTGTGGATTTTCTTCATGCGGCAAATGCAGGGCGGTGGCGGCAAAGGCGCAATGTCCTTTGGTAAGAGCAAAGCCCGCATGCTAACGGAAGATCAGATTAAAACCACTTTTGCTGACGTAGCAGGCTGTGACGAAGCGAAAGAGGAAGTCGGTGAGCTGGTCGAATACCTGCGTGAACCGAGCCGTTTCCAGAAGCTGGGGGGTAAAATCCCGAAAGGCGTTCTGATGGTCGGCCCGCCGGGTACCGGTAAAACCCTGCTGGCGAAAGCCATTGCCGGTGAGGCGAAAGTACCGTTCTTTACCATTTCAGGTTCTGACTTTGTTGAAATGTTCGTCGGTGTGGGTGCGTCTCGCGTCCGTGACATGTTTGAACAGGCTAAGAAAGCGGCACCGTGCATTATCTTCATCGATGAGATCGATGCCGTTGGTCGCCAGCGTGGTGCCGGTTTAGGGGGAGGGCACGATGAGCGTGAACAAACTCTGAACCAGATGCTGGTTGAAATGGATGGCTTTGAAGGTAACGAAGGCATCATCGTGATTGCCGCGACCAACCGTCCAGACGTACTTGACCCTGCGCTGCTGCGCCCTGGCCGCTTTGACCGTCAGGTTGTCGTGGGCTTGCCAGACGTACGTGGTCGTGAGCAGATTCTGAAAGTGCATATGCGTCGTGTACCCCTGGCAACCGACATTGATGCGGCCATCATTGCGCGCGGTACGCCAGGCTTCTCCGGTGCCGATCTGGCGAACCTGGTGAACGAAGCGGCGCTGTTTGCTGCACGCAGCAATAAACGCGTTGTGTCGATGGTGGAATTCGAAAAAGCCAAAGACAAAATCATGATGGGTGCAGAGCGCCGTTCCATGGTGATGACCGAAGCACAGAAAGAGTCTACGGCTTACCATGAGGCCGGCCACGCGATTATTGGTCGTCTGGTACCGGAACACGATCCGGTGCACAAAGTGACCATTATTCCGCGCGGTCGTGCATTAGGTGTGACCTTCTTCCTGCCTGAAGGCGATGCGATTAGCGCAAGCCGTCAGAAGCTGGAAAGTCAGATTTCGACCCTGTACGGCGGTCGTCTGGCGGAAGAGATCATCTACGGTGCAGAACATGTCTCTACCGGTGCCTCTAACGATATCAAAGTGGCAACAAACCTAGCCCGTAACATGGTTACCCAGTGGGGCTTCTCTGAGAAACTGGGCCCGCTGCTGTATGCTGAAGAAGACGGTGAAGTGTTCCTGGGCCGTTCAGTGGCAAAAGCCAAGCATATGTCAGATGAAACTGCCCGTATTATCGACCAGGAAGTTAAACACCTGATCGATACGAACTATCAGCGCGCTCGCCAGATTCTGGGCGAAAACATGGACATTCTTCACGCGATGAAAGATGCGCTGATGAAGTATGAAACCATTGATGCACCGCAGATTGACGACCTGATGGCACGCCGTGAAGTGCGTCCGCCAGCAGGCTGGGAAGATCCGGGCAGCAGCAATTCAGACAGTAACGGTACGCCAAAGGCCCCGCGTCCGGTCGATGAACCGCGTACGCCGAATCCAGGCAATACCATGTCAGAACAGTTCGACAAATAAGACGTCAGGTCTTTTAATAAAACCCCGGCTGGTCCGGGGTTTTTTACATCTATACATTGAGCCACAAGGAGTTTTTCACCATGAAACTGTTCGCCCGTGATTCCCATCTCGATTTGTCATTTCCACATGTGATGGGCATTCTCAACGTCACGCCGGACTCTTTTTCCGATGGTGGTAAACACAATGCGCTGGTCGATGCGTTAACGCACACTAACGAGATGGTCAACGCTGGCGCAACAATCATTGACGTGGGGGGCGAGTCCACGCGTCCGGGCGCTGATGAAGTGAGCGTTGAGGAGGAGCTTGAACGGGTGATTCCGGTGGTTGAAGCTATCGCTCAACGCTTTGAGGTATGGATATCAGTCGATACGTCCAAAGCCGACGTGATTCGTGAAGCCGCCAGCGCAGGGGCTCACATTATCAATGATGTGCGCTCGCTGTCTGAGCCTGGCGCGTTGGCAGCGGCAGCGGCAACGGGCTTACCGGTTTGTCTGATGCATATGCAGGGCGAACCGCGTACGATGCAGCAGGCACCAGCCTATAAGGATATTGTAAGCGAAGTGGACACTTACTTCGTTGAACAACTGGCCCGCTGCGAAGCCGCAGGCATAAAAAAAGAGAATCTGTTACTCGACCCGGGCTTCGGTTTCGGTAAGAATCTCAGCCACAATTATGAACTGCTGGCCCACCTCAGTAAATTTCACCGTTTTGCGCTGCCGCTGCTGGTTGGCATGTCACGCAAATCAATGATTGGACAACTGCTGAATGTGGGGCCTTCCCAGCGCCTGACGGGCAGCCTGGCCTGTGCGGTTATTGCCGCCATGCAGGGCGCGCACATTATTCGCGCCCACGATGTAAAAGAAACCGTCGAAGCGATGCGGGTGGTTGAAGCGACACAAAGAGCGAAAGGATGAAGAGCATGAGCGAACGTAAATATTTCGGTACCGATGGGATTCGCGGCAAAGTCGGTGAGTCACCGATTACCCCTGACTTTGTATTAAAGCTCGGCTGGGCGGCGGGTAAAGTACTGGCCCGTCACGGCTCCAAAAAAATTATCATTGGTAAAGACACGCGCATTTCAGGCTATATGCTGGAATCCGCGCTGGAAGCCGGTCTCGCAGCCGCAGGGTTGTCCGCGGCGTTTACCGGCCCAATGCCCACGCCCGCTATTGCCTATCTGACCCGCACGTTCCGTGCCGAAGCCGGCATCGTGATTTCCGCTTCGCACAATCCGTTTGATGATAACGGCATTAAGTTTTTCTCCGCCGAAGGGACGAAACTGCCCGATGACGTGGAAGAGGCGATCGAACTGGAAATGGAAAAACCGCTTACCTGTGTGGAATCCGCCCAGTTGGGGCGTGCCAGCCGTATTGTTGACGCGGCCGGGCGTTACATTGAATTTTGTAAAGGTACGTTCCCCAGCGAACTCAGCCTCAGTGGCCTGAAAATTGTCGTCGACTGTGCAAACGGTGCCACTTATCACATTGCGCCTAATGTCCTGCGTGAACTCGGTGCGACGGTGATTGCAGTTGGCGTCCAGCCTGATGGCATGAACATTAATAAAGCATGCGGTGCGACCGATCTCAGGATGCTGCAGGAACGCGTACTGGCTGAAAAAGCGGACATCGGTCTGGCCTATGACGGTGACGGCGATCGCATCATGATGGTCGACCACCTTGGCAAGAAAGTGGATGGGGACCAGATTCTGTATATCATCGCCCGCGAAGGTCTGCGTCAGGGACAGTTGCGCGGTGGTGTGGTCGGCACGCTGATGAGCAACATGGGGCTGGAGCTGGCGCTGAAACAGCTGGGTATTCCGTTTGTTCGTGCAAAAGTGGGCGACCGCTATGTACTGGAAAAAATGCAGGAAAAAGGCTGGCGCCTGGGAGCGGAAAACTCCGGTCATGTGATCCTGCTGGATAAGATCGCTACGGGTGACGGCATCGTTGCAAGTTTGCAAGTACTTACAGCTATGGTTCGTAACCATATGAGCCTGCACGATCTCTGCACCGGCATGAAAATGCTGCCTCAGGTGCTGGTAAATGTCCGCTTCGCCGGCGAGCACGATCCGCTGGAAAGCGATGCCGTTAAAGCGGTAGCCGAGGACGTGGAAAAAGCCCTGGCCGGAAAAGGACGCGTGCTGCTGCGTAAATCAGGCACGGAACCGCTAATCCGCGTAATGGTAGAGGGTGAGGATGAAACCCAGGTGACGGCGCTGGCGAATCGAATTGCCGATGCGGTTAAAGCCGTCTGAGGCAGCTGGCAGGCGGGGACATCGCAGTGAACCTGCCTGCAAAATCATCGCACTGGCGCTTTTTTCTGCAATCAGCGTGCCGCATGTAAATTGCACTTGCAGAGGTATGCGCCATTGGTTAGTATTCACACCCGCTTCTGATGGGTGATGAAGAAACTCCCCGTCAAATTGGTTGAAGCTTTAACTGTGCGGATTACGCGCAAGGAAACAGGTTGATTATGTACGAAGCTCTGTTAGTTGTTTTCCTTATTGTAGCAATTGGCCTAGTAGGTCTTATCATGCTGCAGCAAGGCAAAGGCGCTGATATGGGTGCATCATTCGGTGCAGGCGCGTCAGGTACGCTGTTCGGTTCAACAGGGTCAGGTAATTTCATGACTCGTATGACCGCCGTACTGGCTACGCTGTTTTTCGTCATCAGCTTGATTCTGGGTAACCTGAACAGTAATAAAACAGCCAAAGGAAGTGAGTGGGATAACCTCACTGCGCCAGCTCAGTCTCAACAGCAGACTCAGCCAGCTAAACCGGTTACGCCGGGCAACGATATCCCGCATTAATAGCGTTAAGCGTCATAAGCGGCAGTTCAGCGTCGCAGTCAGTGCAGTACCGAGGTGGTGAAATTGGTAGACACGCTACCTTGAGGTGGTAGTGCTCGAAAGGGCTTACGGGTTCAAGTCCCGTCCTCGGTACCAAATCTTAGTTAGACTTGCATTTTATGCATGATCGGCGTAACATTCGCCACGTTTTCGGACGCGGGGTGGAGCAGCCTGGTAGCTCGTCGGGCTCATAACCCGAAGGTCGTCGGTTCAAATCCGGCCCCCGCAACCACTTTCCCTTAGAGTTCTTTTTCAAATATACTGTATGCATCGACGGGCGCATTAGCAGCGAATTTTGAAAAAAATTCTTTTGGATGGGCGTCCGGGCCGCAATGCGGCATACAGGGTCCAGTGATAAAAAGCCCCGACTATTCGGGGTTTTTTGTTATTAGCGAATCGTAATACTGGGCTATAGGCCCTTTTTTTATGTCTTGGGGGTGGGCTTGTCCACATTAGAGCAAAAATTGACAGAGTTGGTATCTGCTCCGGTAGAAGCGCTCGGCTACGAACTGGTCGGAATTGAATTCGTTCGTGGTCGCACATCAACCCTGCGCATCTATATTGACAGTGAAGATGGCATCAATGTTGACGATTGCGCGGACGTCAGCCACCAGGTGAGTGCCGTGATGGATGTGGAAGATCCCATCACCGTCCCTTACCACCTTGAAGTGTCCTCACCGGGGCTCGACCGTCCTCTGTTCACTGCAGAACATTATGCACGCTTTACCGGCGATGAGGTGAGCCTGGTGCTGCGTATGGCCGTTCAAAACCGCCGTAAATGGCAGGGAATCATCAAGTCTGTAGAAGGCGAGATGATAACGGTAAACGTTGAGGGTAATGACGAGGTGTTCGCGCTGAGTAATATTCAGAAAGCGAACCTGGTCCCCCACTTTTAAAAGTCCGGATTGAGGCTAACCAGGATGAACAAAGAGATCTTAGCTGTTGTAGAAGCCGTTTCTAACGAAAAAGCCCTGCCGCGTGAGAAAATCTTCGAAGCGCTGGAGAGCGCGCTGGCGACTGCGACCAAGAAAAAGTACGAGCAGGAAATTGACGTCCGCGTCAGCATCGACCGCAGAAGTGGCGACTTTGATACGTTCCGCCGTTGGGAAATCGTAGAGCAGGTCACTCAGCCAACGCGTGAGATCACGCTGGATGCGGCTCGCTACGAAGATGAGTCCCTCAATCTGGGCGACTACGTTGAAGATCAGATTGAATCTGTCACCTTTGACCGCATTACTACCCAGACCGCAAAACAGGTTATCGTGCAAAAAGTACGTGAAGCCGAGCGCGCAATGGTCGTGGATCAGTTCCGTGAGCAGGAAGGCGAAATTATCACCGGCGTGGTGAAAAAAGTTAATCGTGACAATATTTCACTGGATCTGGGCAACAATGCTGAAGCGGTAATCCTGCGTGAGGATATGCTGCCGCGCGAAAACTTCCGCCCTGGTGACCGTATTCGTGGTGTTCTGTATGCCGTTCGCCCGGAAGCGCGTGGTGCACAGCTGTTTGTGACCCGCTCAAAGCCAGAAATGCTGATCGAACTGTTCCGCATTGAAGTACCAGAAATTGGCGAAGAAGTGCTTGAAATTAAAGCCGCAGCCCGCGATCCGGGTTCACGCGCTAAAATTGCAGTAAAAACGAACGACAAACGTATTGATCCGGTGGGTGCCTGCGTCGGTATGCGCGGTGCGCGTGTTCAGGCCGTGTCCAGTGAACTGGGCGGCGAGCGTATCGATATCGTGCTGTGGGACGACAACCCGGCACAGTTTGTTATTAACGCCATGGCTCCGGCTGATGTGGCGTCAATCGTGGTTGATGAAGACAACCACACGATGGATATCGCCGTTGAGGCTGGCAATCTGGCCCAGGCGATCGGCCGTAATGGCCAAAACGTGCGTCTGGCTTCACAGCTGAGTGGCTGGGAGCTGAACGTGATGACCGTCGATGATCTGCAGGCGAAGCATCAGGCTGAAGCCCATGCAGCGATCGATATGTTCACTAAACATCTCGACATCGACGAAGAGTTCGCCACCATTCTGGTGGAAGAGGGCTTCTCATCGTTGGAAGAACTGGCCTATGTGCCAATTAACGAGCTGTTGGAAATCGACGGCCTCGACGAAGAGACCATTGAAGCCCTGCGTGAACGAGCAAAAAATGCGTTAACCACCCTGGCACTGGCTAAAGAAGAGAGCCTGGGGAATCAGGAACCTGCAGAAGACCTCTTGAATCTTGAGGGTCTGGATCGTGCACTGGCTTTCCGCCTGGCATCCAAAGGCGTTTGCACGCTGGAAGACCTTGCTGAGCAAGGTGTTGACGATCTGACTGATATTGAAGGGCTGACTGATGAGCAAGCTGGCGCGCTGATTATGGCCGCACGCAATATCTGCTGGTTCGGCGATGACGCGTAATAACAGGAAGGAACAGCATGACAGATGTAACCGTAAAATCGCTGGCAGCAGAAATTCAGACTTCGGTCGATCGCCTGGTACAGCAGTTTGCTGATGCGGGGATCCCAAAGTCTGAAAATGATGCGGTGACCCAGCATGAGAAAGAAACCTTACTGTCTCACCTGAAGCATGGTCAGGCCGGTTCAGGCAAACTGACCCTGCAGCGCAAAACGCGTAGTACCTTGAATATTCCTGGCACCGGGGGTAAAAGTAAATCGGTGCAAATCGAAGTCCGCAAAAAGCGCACGTATGTAAAAGGTGATGCAGAGTCTGAGCAAGCTCAGGCAGAAGCAGAAGCCGAGGCGCAGCGTGAAGCGGAAGAGCAGGCGCAACGCGAGGCCGCTGAACAGGCGCGTCGTGAAGCGGAACAAAAAGCGCAACGTGAAGCCGAAGAGAAAGCCAGGCGCGAAGCCGCTGAAAAGGCTAAGCGTGCAGCAGCGGAAAATGAGAAAGTGACTAATCAACCTACCGACGAAGTGACCAAGGCCGCCCAGTCCGATAAAGCACGTCGTGAAGCTGAAGCCGCTGAACTGAAGCGTAAAGCGGAAGAAGAAGCGCGTCGTAAGCTGGAAGAGGCTGCCCGCCTCGCCGCGGAAGAAGCCCGCCGTTTAGCCGAAGAAAAAGCGGCTGAATGGGAAAAGCCTGAAGAAGAGGATAAGGGCGACTATCACGTCACCACCTCAACACATGCCCGTCAGGCCGAAGACGAGAACGATCGTCAGGTCGAAGCGGGTCGTGCCCGCACGCGCAGCGCTAAAGCCGCGCGTCCGGTGAAAAAAGGCAACAAGCATTCAGAAGCCAAAACCGACCGCGAAGAAGCCCGTGCGCAGGTTCGTGGTGGTAAAGGTGGTAAGCATCGTAAGCCAAGCGCTCTGCAGCAGGGCTTCAACAAGCCAGCACAGGCGGTTAACCGCGATGTGGTGATTGGCGAAACCATCACCGTTGCTGAACTGGCTAACAAAATGGCCGTTAAAGGTTCACTGGTCATCAAAGCGATGATGAAAATGGGCGCTATGGCGACCATCAACCAGGTTATCGACCAGGAAACCGCACAGCTGGTTGCCGAAGAAATGGGCCACAAGGTGACCCTTCGTCGTGAAAACGAGCTGGAAGAAGCGGTAATGGACGATCGTGATACCGATGCAGCGCAGGAAGCGCGTGCGCCGGTCGTGACCATTATGGGCCACGTTGACCACGGTAAAACCTCACTGCTGGATTATATCCGCTCGACCAAAATCGCCTCTGGCGAAGCGGGCGGGATTACACAGCACATCGGTGCATACCACGTCGAAACCGACAACGGTATGATCACCTTCCTGGATACCCCGGGCCACGCCGCGTTTACCGCGATGCGTGCACGTGGTGCGCAGGCAACGGATATCGTTATCCTTGTGGTGGCGGCAGATGATGGTGTGATGCCACAAACCATCGAAGCGATTCAGCACGCCAAAGCCGCGAAAGTGCCGGTTGTGGTTGCTGTCAACAAGTGCGATAAGCCAGAAGCCGATCCGGATCGTGTTAAAAATGAACTGACACAGTACGGCATCATTCCGGAAGAGTGGGGCGGCGAAAACATGTTCGTCAACGTCTCTGCGAAAGCGGGTACCGGTATTGACGATCTGCTGAACGCGATTCTGCTGCAAGCAGAAGTGCTTGAGCTGACGGCCATTCGTGCCGGTATGGCCAGCGGCGTTGTGATCGAATCGTTCCTCGACAAAGGTCGTGGTCCGGTTGCGACCGTTCTGGTACGCGAAGGCACGCTGAACAAAGGCGATATCGTTCTGTGTGGCTTCGAATACGGCCGTGTTCGTGCAATGCGTGACGAACTGGGACGTGAAGTCATGGAAGCGGGCCCGTCTATCCCGGTTGAGATCCTCGGCTTGTCCGGTGTTCCGGCGGCAGGTGATGAAGCGACCGTGGTGCGTGACGAGAAGAAAGCCCGTGAAGTGGCACTTTATCGTCAGGGCAAATTCCGCGAAGTGAAACTGGCACGTCAGCAGAAATCTAAGCTGGAAAACATGTTTGCTAACATGACCGAAGGCGAAGTATCTGAACTGAACATCGTGCTGAAAGCCGACGTTCAGGGCTCTGTGGAAGCGATCTCCGACTCCCTGCTCAAACTCTCCACCGACGAAGTGAAGGTGAAGATTGTGGGTTCAGGCGTAGGTGGTATCACCGAAACCGACGCGACGCTGGCAGCCGCATCTAACGCGATTATCCTTGGCTTTAACGTCCGTGCGGACGCATCTGCGCGTCGCGTCATCGACGCTGAAAGCCTGGATCTGCGTTACTACTCCGTCATCTATAACCTGATTGACGAAGTGAAAGCCGCAATGAGCGGTATGCTGGCACCAGAGTACAAACAGCAGATCATCGGTCTGGCTGAAGTGCGTGACGTGTTCAAATCACCGAAATTTGGTGCTATCGCAGGTTGTATGGTGACGGAAGGTAACATCAAGCGTCACAACCCAATCCGCGTCCTGCGCGATAACGTGGTGATCTACGAAGGTGAGCTTGAATCACTGCGTCGCTTTAAAGATGACGTTAACGAAGTGCGTAACGGCATGGAGTGCGGTATCGGCGTGAAGAACTATAATGACGTTCGTGTCGGCGATATGATCGAAGTCTTCGAAGTGATTGAAGTTAAACGCACCATCGCTTAAGTCCTGGCGTTGATGATGCAATTTGGGAGGCCGCTGGCCTCCCGAATTATTTGGGAGAAATAAAAATGGCGAAAGAATTTGGCCGTCCGCAGCGTGTATCACAGGAGCTGCAAAAAGAGATTGCGATGATTCTGCAGCGTGAGATTAAAGATCCACGCCTTGGCATGATGGTGACCGTTTCGGGTGTTGAGGTATCACGTGACCTCGCTTACGCCAAAGTGTTTGTGACATTCCTCAACGATCAAGATGAAGAAGCCGTAAAAAATGGCCTGAAAGCGTTGAAAGAAGCCTCGGGTTATATCCGTACGCTGCTGGGTAAAGCCATGCGCCTGCGTATCGTGCCTGAACTGACCTTCTTCTACGATAACTCGTTGATTGAAGGGATGCGCATGTCCAACCTCGTGACTAACGTGGTGAAAAAAGACGTTGAGCGTCGTGGTCCAGAAACCACGGATGATGACGAGGAGGCGTAATGAGTCGTCCTCGTCGTCGCGGTCGCGACGTCCATGGCGTTTTGTTGCTGGATAAGCCACAAGGCATGTCGTCTAACGATGTTCTGCAGAAGGTGAAGCGCATTTTTAACGCTAACCGTGCAGGACACACCGGTGCACTTGATCCGCTGGCAACCGGCATGTTGCCGATCTGTCTGGGTGAAGCCACCAAGTTCTCGCAGTATCTGCTGGATTCCGATAAGCGTTATCGCGTGATTGCCCGGTTAGGTGAACGTACCGATACCTCCGATGCGGACGGGAACCGGGTACAAACCCGTCCCGTGACCTTTACCCAGGCCGATCTGGATACCGCACTGGACAGTTTTCGTGGTGACATTATGCAGGTGCCGTCGATGTTTTCAGCATTGAAACATCAGGGCCGGAAACTGTATGAATATGCCCGCGAAGGCATCACTATCGAACGTGAGCCCCGGCCGATCACCGTGTATGACTTGCAGTTTATTCGCTGGCAGGGCAGTGAGCTTGAGCTGGAAATTCACTGCTCTAAAGGTACGTACATCCGTACCATTATTGACGATTTGGGTGAAAAGCTGGGCTGCGGTGCGCATGTCATCATGCTGCGTCGTTTGCAGGTAGCACGCTATCCCTTCGAAAGAATGGTCACGCTGGAGCAGCTTCAGGCGTTGCAGGCAGAGGCGAACGCCTCAGGCGACGATCTGGCGTTACAGCTCGATCCTCTGCTGCTGCCCATGGACAGTCCGGCTGCGGATTTTCCTGCGGTCAACCTGTCAGCGGATGTGGCGGCCTACTTTAAACAGGGCCAGCCGGTGCATGCAAGTCAGGCACCTGACCAGGGGCTGGTTCGGGTCACCGAAGGTGAAACACGCAAGTTTATCGGTATGGCAGAAGTGGCCGACGATGGCCGGATTGCTCCACGCCGTTTAGTGGTTGAGTATCAGAATTAAGTTGTGCGCTTTTCATTAAGGGCATTTGCGTTGCCTTCTGGCGAAGAGTAGAATAGCGCGGCTTTAAAGCGGGATGCTGAATTAGAGATCGGCGCCCATACATTCATTTAACTGGAGTTTATTATGTCTCTAAGCGTAGAAGCTAAAGCAGAGATCGTTGCTAAATATGGTCGTGGTGCTAACGACAGCGGTTCAACTGAAGTTCAGGTTGCACTGTTGACCGCGCAGATCAGCCATCTGCAGGGCCACTTCTCTGAGCACAAAAAAGACCACCACAGCCGCCGCGGTCTGCTGCGCATGGTATCTCAGCGTCGTAAGCTGCTGGACTACCTGAAGCGTAAAGACGTTGCACGCTACAGCAGCCTGATCGAAAGCCTCGGTCTGCGTCGCTAAGTCTTAAAATCGGATCGTCTGGGATGCCACAAATGTGTGCTAAAACCCCTTTGGCGATCAGATTTGTGCGAGTTTCATGAAAAGGGGGCCTTTATGGCCCCTTTTTTCAAGCAATGCGCAGCAATCCTGAGCAAACTCATGTATTGTTGTTGGGTGTGATCTTTGTTTGCAGAGGTTCGCGCGGCTAATGAGAGGCTTTACCGCAGGGGCGGTTAAGGGTTGTCATTAGTCGCGAGGATGCAACGGAGATCGGTAATTAATGGCAGGCTCAAGATAGCACTGCCCCGATGTTAAGGACTTTGATTTTGCTTAATCCGATCGTACGCAAATTCCAATATGGTCAACATACCGTCACGCTGGAAACCGGCATGATGGCTCGCCAGGCGACTGCCGCCGTTATGGTGAGCATGGATGACACCGCTGTTTTTGTCACCGTTGTTGGCCAGAAAAAAACCAAACCAGGCCAGGACTTCTTCCCACTGACCGTTAACTATCAGGAGCGTACTTACGCTGCTGGTCGTATCCCGGGCAGCTTCTTCCGTCGCGAAGGTCGTCCAAGCGAAGGTGAAACGCTGATTTCACGTCTGATTGACCGTCCGGTGCGTCCTCTGTTCCCGGAAGGGTTCGTTAACGAAGTTCAGGTGATTGCGACCGTTGTTTCGGTCAACCCACAGGTTCACCCAGACATCGTTGCGATGATCGGTGCCTCTGCCGCGCTGGCGCTGTCGGGTCTGCCTTTCAATGGCCCAATCGGTGCGGCGCGTGTGGGTTATATCAATGACCAGTACGTACTGAACCCAACGGCTGACGAACTGAAAACGTCACGTCTGGATCTGGTGGTTGCTGGTACGCAGAACGCCGTTCTGATGGTGGAATCTGAAGCAGAAATCCTGTCTGAAGAACAAATGCTGGGTGCTGTGGTGTTCGGCCACGATCAGCAGCAGGTGGTGATTGAAAACATTAATGCACTGGTCGCTGAAGCGGGCAAACCGCGTTGGGACTGGCAGCCAGAAGCGGCCAATACCGCACTGATTTCACGTGTCGCGGCCCTGGCTGAAGCGCGTATCAGCGATGCGTACCGTATCACTGACAAGCAAGCGCGTTATGCCCAGGTTGACGCCATCAAAGACGAAACCATCGCGGCGCTGCTGGCGGAAGACGAATCCCTGGATGCGGCTGAAATCGGTGATATCGTGCACAGCCTGGAGAAGACGGTTGTTCGTACCCGTATTCTGAACGGCGAGCCGCGTATCGATGGCCGTGAAAAAGACATGATTCGTGGTCTGGACGTGCGGACCGGCGTACTGCCGCGTACCCATGGTTCAGCCCTGTTCACCCGTGGTGAAACACAGGCGCTGGTGACCGCAACGCTGGGTACCACCCGCGATGCGCAGAACCTGGATGAACTGATGGGTGAGCGTACCGACAGCTTCCTGTTCCACTACAACTTCCCTCCCTACTCAGTAGGTGAAACCGGTATGGTGGGCTCGCCTAAGCGTCGTGAAATTGGTCACGGTCGTCTGGCGAAGCGCGGCGTGTTGGCCGTAATGCCAAAAGTGGAAGATTTCCCTTACACCGTTCGTGTCGTGTCTGAAATCACTGAATCAAACGGTTCATCTTCTATGGCTTCCGTCTGTGGTGCTTCTCTGGCGCTGATGGACGCGGGCGTACCTATTAAAGCGTCTGTTGCCGGTATCGCGATGGGCCTGGTAAAAGAAGACGACAAATTTGTTGTTCTGTCTGACATTCTGGGTGATGAAGATCACCTGGGTGATATGGACTTCAAAGTGGCGGGTAGCCGTGACGGTATCACCGCGCTGCAGATGGACATCAAAATTGAAGGCATCACCCGCGAGATCATGCAGGTAGCGCTGAATCAGGCCAAAGGTGCACGTCTGCACATTCTGGGCGTGATGGAGCAGGCTATCAGCACGCCGCGTCAGGAAATCTCTGAGTTCGCACCGCGCATTTACACCATCAAGATCAGTTCAGATAAGATCAAAGATGTGATCGGTAAAGGCGGTTCTGTTATCCGTGCGCTGACCGAAGAAACCGGCACCACCATCGAAATCGAAGATGACGGTACGGTGAAAATCGCGGCAACTGATGGCCTGAAAGCGAAAGAAGCGATTCGTCGCATCGAAGAGATCACCGCTGAAATCGAAGTGGGCCGCATTTACAGCGGTAAAGTCACGCGCATTGTCGATTTCGGTGCTTTCGTTGCTATCGGCGGCGGCAAAGAAGGTCTGGTGCATATTTCACAAATCGCTGATAAGCGCGTTGAGAAAGTGACGGATTATCTGCAGATGGGTCAGGAAGTACCGGTGAAGGTGATGGAAGTGGATCGCCAGGGCCGTGTCCGTCTGAGCATCAAAGAAGCGACAGAAACCAAGCCTGAGGCTGTTGCAGCTGAGAGCGCACCTGACGCTGAATAAGTCTTTCCTGATTTGCCTCTCCTTGCCTGGCAGGGGGAGGCTTTTGTGTCATCGCGAGGGCAGGAATCCTTGTGCACAGCAGGCGGATAACAGGACGGTTGTCCCAATGTTTGTATTCGGGAGTGGGAAATGAAGCCTTTTTTGCGCTGGTGTTTTGTTGCGACAGCTTTGACGCTGGCAGGATGCAGCAACTCCAATTGGCGTAAGAACGAAGTTCTTGCAGTACCTTTACAGCCCACACTGCAGCAGGAAGTGATTCTGGCTCGCATGGAACAAATTCTTGCCAGTCGAGCCCTTACCGATGATGAACGCGCACAGCTGTTATATGAGCGCGGAGTGTTGTATGATAGTCTGGGTCTGAGGGCATTAGCGCGGAACGATTTTTCGCAAGCGCTGTCTATAAGACCTGATATGCCAGAAGTGTTTAACTATCTTGGTATATACTTAACGCAGGCGGGCAACTATGATGCCGCCTATGAAGCTTTTGATTCTGTACTTGAGCTTGATCCAACTTACAACTATGCGCATTTAAATCGTGGTATCGCCCTCTATTACGGTGGTCGATACAAGTTAGCGCAAGATGATCTGCTGGCGTTTTATCAAGACGATCCTAACGATCCTTTCCGTAGCTTGTGGCTCTATCTTGTTGAAAGCAAGATGGACGCAGCCAAAGCAAAAGTGGCGCTTAAACAGCGTTACGACAAAGCGGTTAAGGACCAATGGGGATGGAATATTGTCGAGTTCTACCTGGGCGACATCAGCGAAGCAACACTGATGGAACGTCTCAAGGCGGACGCAACGGATAACACCTCGCTCGCTGAACATCTCAGTGAAACCAACTTCTATTTAGGTAAGTATTACCTAAGTCTGGGGGAGAAGGACAACGCAGAAGCGTTGTTCAAACTGGCGGTCGCCAACAACGTGAATAACTTTGTTGAACACCGATACGCATTGTTGGAACTGGCGCTACTCGGCCAGGCACAAGACGATTTATCAGAATCTGACCAGCAATAGCTGACGAACTTTTTTGCCTGTAAACCTGTCAAGTCATCATCTTCAGGGATGAGGGCTTTTCTGTTCGTCAAAACTTCTAATTTGAGCCGGTTCACACTTTTTGATGAAAATGACTGAAAGTTTTCACGACGAGTTATGTAGACTGGCCGCCGCAATCAACGAGGCACGTGTACTACATGACTGATATTCAAACCACTTTTGCAGACCTTGGCCTGAACGCCGACATCCTTGAATCACTGAACGGCATGGGCTACGTAAAGCCATCCCCAATCCAGGCTGAGTGTATTCCTCACCTGTTGGCGGGCCGTGACGTGTTAGGCATGGCGCAGACCGGGAGTGGTAAAACGGCAGCGTTCTCTCTGCCGCTGTTAAACAACATTGATCCGACTATTAAAGCACCGCAAATTTTGGTGCTGGCTCCGACCCGCGAACTGGCGGTTCAGGTTGCTGAAGCGATGACCGAATTCTCTAAGCACATGCGCGGTCTGAACGTAGTTGCCCTTTACGGCGGCCAGCGTTATGACGTGCAGCTGCGTGCTCTGCGCCAGGGACCCCAGGTTGTTGTGGGCACCCCAGGTCGTCTGCTGGATCACCTGAAGCGTGGCACGTTAGATCTGTCTAATCTGCGTGGTCTGGTGCTGGACGAAGCAGATGAAATGTTACGTATGGGCTTCATCGAGGACGTTGAAACCATCATGGCGCAGATCCCGGAAGGTCATCAGACCGCGCTGTTCTCTGCCACCATGCCAGAAGCGATTCGTCGCATCACCAAGCGTTTCATGAAAGATCCGCAGGAAGTGCGTATTCAGTCGAGCCTGACAACGCGTCCTGACATCAGCCAGAGCTACTGGACGGCTTACGGCCGTAAAACCGATGCACTGGTTCGCTTCCTGGAAGCAGAAGATTTTGATGCGGCGATCATCTTCGTTCGTACCAAAAATGCCACTCTGGAAGTCGCTGAAGCGCTGGAGCGTAGCGGTTACAACAGCGCGGCCCTGAACGGTGATATGAACCAGGCCCTGCGTGAGCAGACGCTGGAGCGTTTGAAAGATGGTCGTCTGGACATCCTGATCGCGACTGACGTTGCGGCCCGTGGCCTGGACGTTGAGCGTATCAGCCTGGTTGTTAACTACGATATCCCGATGGACGCCGAATCTTACGTTCACCGTATTGGCCGTACGGGTCGTGCGGGTCGTGCGGGGCGCGCACTGCTGTTCGTTGAGAACCGCGAGCGTCGTCTGCTGCGCAACATCGAACGCACCATGAAGCTGACTATTCCGGAAGTTGAGCTGCCAAACGCAGAGCTGCTGGGTCAGCGTCGTCTGGCTAAGTTTGCCGCGAAAGTTCAGCAGCAACTGGAAAGCAGCGATCTGGAACAGTACCGTGCACTGCTGACCAAAATGCAGCCTGAAGAAGAGCTGGATATCGAAACGCTGGCTGCCGCCCTGCTGAAAATGGCACAGGGTGAGCGTCCGCTGATCGTACCTGCTGACGCACCGCGTCCTCCGCGCCGCGAATTCCGTGAGCGTGACGATCGTCGCGACAGCCGTGGTCCACGTGACAGCCGTGATGGCGATCGTCCACGTCGTGAGCGTCGCGATGTTGGCGACATGCAGCTGTATCGCATTGAAGTGGGCCGTGATGACGGTGTTGAAGTTCGTCACATCGTTGGCGCGATTGCTAACGAAGGCGACATCAGCAGCCGTTACATCGGTAACATCAAACTGTTTGGTACGCACTCGACGATCGAACTGCCGAAAGGCATGCCGGGCGATGTCCTGCAGCACTTTACCCGTACGCGTATTCTCAACAAGCCGATGAATATGCAACTGCTGGGTGATGCACAGCCGCATGAAGGTGGCCGTGGTGAGCGTCGTTCAGGTTCTGGCGAGCGTCGTGGTCCTCGTCCTGAAGGTCAGGGCCGTCGTTTCTCTTCTGAGCGCCGTGAAGGTGGTCGTGAAGGTGGACGCAGCTTTAACCGTGAAGGCGGTCGTGGTCCACGTCGTGAAGACGGTGCTGCTGCACCTCGTCGTCGTGACGCATAAGCGAGACGATTTCGCATGATAAAAAGGGAAGCCTGCGGGCTTCCCTTTTTTTTGCCCTTGCGGTAAATCCATGTCAGGGCAGACCGGCTGAGACAGCGGGGAAGCAAGATAAGTAAAGGGAAGCCAGCAGGCTTCCCTTTTTGTCTTTGTCTTTTACCTGGCGCGAAACAGAACGAGGCGTTTACAGCCCGCGTGCCGCCTCCATCGCCAGCTTAAAGGAGTGCAGACGTGCATCGGTATCGTAAATCTGACCGTTAACCATGATCTCATCGGCCTGCGTTTCACGCAGCAGCGAGGCCAGACCGTGACGCACTTTATCCACGTCCCCGACCAGCGACATGCTCAGAGCCTGCTGGACGCCATACTGTTCTGACGGCGACCAGAGACTGTCCATGTTCTGCACCGGGGCAGGTAACGGACCGGGCTTGCCGCGACGCAAATTAATAAACTGCTGCTGCATCGAGGTAAACAGAAAACGGGCGTCGCTTTCCGTGTCCGCCGCCACGATGTTAATGCAGACGGTAGCATAAGGTTCAGCAAGGCGCGCTGACGGTGTAAAGTTTTCACGATAAACATGCAGAGCCTGGAACAGCTGGTCCGGTGCGAAATGCGAGGCAAACGCAAACGGCAGCCCCATTTTGGCCGAGAGCTGGGCGCTGTACAGGCTGGAACCCAGTAACCAGACGGGAATTTTCATCCCTAAACCAGGTACCGGCTGAACAGGCGGCTGCGCGCCAGCTTCTGCATCAAACCAGTGAATCAGCTCGGCCACATCATCCGGAAACGTATCGGCCTGCATGCCTGACAGGTTGCGACGTAAAGCCAGCATCGTGCGCTGATCCGATCCTGGCGCACGGCCTAATCCCAGATCGATGCGATCGGGATACAGCGATGCCAGGGTGCCGAACTGTTCTGCGATCACCAGCGGCGCGTGATTGGGCAACATAATGCCGCCAGAGCCCAGACGCAGCGTCGTGGTGTTTGCGGCCAGATAGCCGATTAACACGGCTGTGGCGGCGCTGGCGATGCCGGTCATATTATGGTGCTCAGCTAACCAGTAACGTTCAAATCCCAGAGCTTCGGCCTGACGTGCCAGCGCAAGTGAATTCTGAAACGCATCACGTGGCGTAGCGCCCTGAGGAACAGGGGCAAGATCGAGTACAGAGAGGCGAACGTTTTTTTTCTCAGACATGGGTACTCCAGAGGTTATAGCGCAGGTTTCATACCCTGCACTATTAAGTATTGCGCAACATTCGCTATATTAAAACGCTTTACGCCCACTCTCTGTTGCCTGTATGTGCGTTTCAGTCGGTGGTCTGTAAAACCATCCCCGGCAGTTTACGCCAGTAGCCATTGCAGTCCCGGTTTTTCTCGATCGCTAACGGGGCCTGGCCCGCTTCGTTGTCGCGAAAACGGTCAACAAGGCTTAAGGTTTCCTCGCTTTGTGGTGAAAGTCGCACAATATCGACACAATTGTGCATGCTTACCAGATCGTTGCCCAGGTTGTAACAGTAGCCACTCAGCGTCTGAATACCGTTCAGAACGAAAACCTGTTGTTGCTCCTGCGAAAGCACCCTGCGTCCGTTCGGATAATGACGGCAGCAGGTTTCGCAGTCATCTTTAGCGCGATTCTCCGAGCGGGCCGTAAAGCATCGCGCTGACAGGGCTAGCGGTAAATGCCCATAGGCCAGCACCTCGACTTCAAACTGTTCGCGAATACCGCGCGTTTCGCACTGCGCCAGCAGAGGTAACAGCCAGTCTCGTGGCATTTCAACGGGCAGGCACCAGCGCGTCATACCTTCTTTCACCAGCAGATGTAAGGTGTCAGCGTTATAAACGTTCAGGGTAGGACCGGCGACAAAGGGCAGCTTGCGCTCCGCCGCCATGTTGACCGTCCCCATGTCGTTGGCCTCGATAAGAAACTCGCCATTTTCGACATAACGCTGTAACTCTTTCAGTTCGGATGGAGATTGCAGCAGCGCCAGCGTGCTCACGACAACCTGCTTGCCGCTGGCAGCCAGCTCACGTGCTAAATCCATCCAGGCGGCAAACGAGGTTGCGCGGCGCTTGCTGCATACGGTTTCGCCCAGGTAAATGATGTCGGCACTGCTTTGAGCGGCGAGATGGTAAAAGTGTTGCAGTGTGTCGCCAGGCCAGTACCACAGCACCGGGCCAAGGGAATATTTCATGCTGCCTCCTTATTGCCAGTCACGATGGTAAGCACCTAACGTGGTTTGCGTTCCTTCAGACAGCGCCCCTAATGTCTGCATCCATTTCTCGCTGACATCAAAGCTATCCGGCGCGGCCTGACAGCGATTGATCGCCTGACGCCAGACGCGCGCCACCTCAGAAATATAGGCGGGGCTGCGCTGGCGGCCTTCAATCTTCACTGAGGCAATGCCCGCCCGCAGCAGCTCAGGCAGCAGTTCCAGGGTATTCAGGCTGGTGGGCTCTTCCAGCACGTGGTAGCGCTGTTCGTCAATCTCGTAACGCCCTTTACACAGGGTGGGATAACCCGCGCTTTCATCCGCACCGTAACGGTCAACCAATACGTCATTCAGGCGCACCTCCATTCCGGCAGGCGTTTGCTGCCAGCGCACAAACTTCGCCGGCGAGCAGGCACCTTTGCTGTTTGGCGATTCCCCTGTGAGCCAGGAGGACAGGTAGCAGCGACCTTCGGCCATAATACACAGGCTGCCAAAGGCAAATACTTCCAGCGGGACTGGCGAACTGCGCGCCAGTTGTTTTACCTGATGGAGGGATAAAACACGGGGCAGCACTACGCGATGCAAAGTGAAATGACGGTGATAAAAACGGATGGCTTCCAGATTGGTGGCCGAGGCCTGAACGGACAAATGTCGCTCTATGTGTGGATAGCGTTCGCGGGCATAGGCCAGCGTGGCGATATCGGCCAGTATCAGCGCATCCGCTCCACAGTCCGCCGCCACATCAATGGCCCGCTGCCAGCGATGCACGCTATCAGGGTGTGCAAAGGTATTAATGGCAACGTGCAGTTTGCGACGATGCTGATGTAAGTAACAGGCTGCTTCACGTAATTTCTTATCCGTAAAGTTTAGCCCGGCAAAATGACGCGCATTGGTATCGTCTTTTAGCCCGACATAGACCGCATCGGCCCCATTCTCAACGGCGGCGCGCAGGGCTGGCAGGCTCCCGGCCGGACACAGCAACTCCATACCCAATCCTCTCGACATACAGATGGAGCCCGAGTCTAGTCATGCCGCGTTGCGCAAATCTTGATTTGGGGCAGTGAAAGCCGTTTTGATGCGTGAGGCTGGCGTATTTTTAATCGGTCAGCTGTTGGTTTTATTGATCTCACCGACGGCGATAACCGGTGTCTGTGGCAATATAGCTAAAATTTTTTTAACAGGAGTGACGAGCGTGCTTCAGCGGTTTTCAGCCAGTTTAGTGAAAAATGGTCCTAAAATTATTGGTTTACCGGCGAAGATTGCCCCGTTTACCTTGAAGAAGCCCCTCTTGCAGCAACTCTTAAACTGGCAATTTCGTCATGTTTTGGCTGAAGGTGAGTTAGACTTCCTTCAGGGACGCTTTTTAGGCATTGAGATCCTTGATATGCATCTCACCTGGATGACCACGCTAGAGGATGGCCGACTGAAGGTGTTGCAGCATGCCGAAGCAGATGTCTGGTTCCGGGGCAATGCCAATGATTTGTTGCTGGTAGCCGCGCGTAAAGCGGATCCTGATATGCTTTTCTTTCAGCGTCGATTGCTGATTGAAGGGGATACTGAACTGGGACTGGAGGTTAAGAACGTAATGGATGCAATAGAACTCGACACCATGCCCGTAGGGTTACGTACCGCCATTCAGCACATGGCTGCGATTGTGGAAACAACGATGCAACAGGACGCGAACGCCGCACAGGCACGCGCAGGTGTTTCATGTTAATACGAACGGAAATTGGCGTTGACGCCGCCGGAATCGATGCACTGCTCCGACGTTGTTTCCCTACATCGGCCGAGGCGGAACTGACACAGGCACTGCGCGAAGATGGCCTGTTAACGCTTGGCGTCGTGGCAACCGATGATGAAGGACAAGTGCTGGGTTATGCTGCCTTTAGTCCGGTCACGATGCAGGGCGAGGATCGCGGCTGGGTCGGCCTTGCGCCGCTGGCCGTTGATGAACCTTTACGGGGACAGGGCATTGCGAAACGCCTCATTTACGAAGGTCTGGATACGCTCAATGAGTTTGGTTACAGCGCGGTAGTCGTACTTGGCGAGCCTGCGCTGTTTCATCCGCTGGGATTTGAACCTGCGGCGCGCCGGGGATTGCACTGTCGCTGGCCGGACAGTGAAGCCGCTTTCCAGGTTTACCGTCTGGCCGATAATGCCTTCGACGACGCGGAAGGGCGCATTGAGTATGCAGCTCCCTTTAACGCACTGCGCTAAGCCAGGTTTCGAGACTCTGCGGTTGCTCGGCAACCAGTTGCAGTTTGCGTTGCCGGGGAAGTTGCTTGACCTGATATTCCAGCCTGGATGCCTGCGCGCGGTCACCTGCCGCGCAGGCATAAACCAGCGCCAGTGGGCCTTTTCCGCGCAGGGCCCGGGCTCCACGACCACACTCATGTTGCGCAAGGCGGCGCGTGACGTTGGTCGTGATGCCGGTATATAACAGACCGGCGGCCGTTTTTATCAGGTAAAGTTGCCAGTGCTGACTCATAATCTGTCCCAGAAATGCCTGCCCGGCAGTGTAACGCGCTTCCCTATCGTGCGCTATCCGTTGCCCTTATCCGGAGTTGATTGTGTCTGATCTTTCCCATCTTATTCGCTACCTGAAGAAGCAACATGTCCTGTCACTGTGCTGCAGTGCCGGAAATGAACTGTGGTGTGCAAACTGTTACTACGTGTTTGATGAGGCACGTATGGCATTCTGGTTGATGACGGAACCGGATACACGTCATGGCCTTCTGGCCAGCAAAAATCCTCACGTGGCCGGAACGATCAATGGTCAGCCGAAAACGGTCTTACTGATAAAAGGGGTGCAGTATCGTGGACGCATCAGGCAACTGCGTGAGGAGGAGGCGGTTGAAGCTCGCCATGCCTATCAGCGACGTTTCCCGATGTCACGCAGCGTGTCTGCACCGCTGTGGGAAATCACGCTCGATGAACTGAAAATGACCGATAACGCGCTGGGATTTGGCAAAAAGATTGCCTGGCTGCGGGAAGAGTAGTGCGCCCTGATCCCTGACGGAAAAGGGCGCCAACGCGTTACAGCGCTTCCAGAATGCGCAGGGACTCACGGTTAAAAGCAGGCAGGTCAGCCGGGGTGCGGCTGGTTACCAGCTTGTCACTGTCCACCACCACTTCTTCATCGCGGAAATCAGCCCCGGCATTAATCAGGTCGACCGCAATGGCTTTTACGCTGGTCATTTTTCGGCCGCGGACGCCATTGGCACTGATCAGCAACTGTGGCCCGTGGCAGATCGCAAACACCGGTTTGCCGCTTGCCACGAAGTCTTTGGTGAAAGCGACGAAGCGGTCGTCGCCGCGCAGGGCGTCAGGGGAATGGCCGCCAGGCAGCAGCAGCGCGTCAAACTCAGCCGCACTGACATCGTCGATGCTGCGGTCAATCTTCACTTCCGCATCACCCTGTTTGCCTTTAACGGTTTTACCCGCCTGCTCCTCAATGGTCACCACCTCGTAGCCAGCACGTTTATACACTTCCGCTGGCGAGGTAAACTCAGAGTCTTCAAATTCATCGGTGATCAATACCGCAATTTTGGTGCTCATCTTTACCCTCCTGTAGGCATGTTAGGCGCTTAATGCGCTATCCTGATACGCATTAAGCCTGGCTGCCGACATCAGGAAAGCAAGCCAGACGGCGCACATTGACCAGATTTTGCACGGCTGGTGATGAAACAGGGACAATTCTGAGATGAATCGCGTATTAGTGACCGGCGCAACCGGATTAGTCGGGTCATATCTGCTGCGTTTACTGGTTGATGATCCTCGCATCGATGAGATTATCGCCCCGACGCGCCGCGCGTTGCCTGTTATGAACAAGGTGATCAATCCGGTTGAGGACGATCTGACCGATGTGCTTCAACCCCTGGATGGGCCACTGACCACAGTATTTTGCTGTCTGGGCACCACGCGCAAACAGGCAGGCAGTAAAGCGGCCTTTATTCATGTGGATTACACGCTGGTGGTGGACACCGCCTTGAATGGCTTACGACTGGGTGCCACGCAGATGCTGGTGGTGAGTGCGCACGGCGCGCATCGCCATTCGCCCTTTTTATACAGCCGCGTAAAAGGTGAGATGGAGAATACGCTGCGCCACCAGAACTGGGCACGCCTGGTTTTCGTCCGGCCATCTTTATTGCTCGGTGAAAGAAAAGAGAAACGCCGCGGAGAAAGCCTGATGGCACCGTTGTTTTCCTGGTTGCCCGGCAACTGGCGTGCAGTGTCAGCACAGGATGTGGCCCGCTGTCTGCATCAGCAGGCCTTCATAGATAAAGCCGGCGTCACCCTCATTGAATCCGGGGCGATTCCCCGCTCTTCAGCGTAAATACCAGATGTGCTGATTACGACTGCCGCGCCATAAGAGGGTGGCGTCTTTTTCGGCCTCTTCAAAGCGCCCGTCGATCAGAACGTCAATCCAGGGCAGCACTTCACGCTGCGCGGACGTCAGTGACGCCATTTCATAGCCGGTCCATAGCCAGATATCTTTGCCCGGGCAGGTCTGTTTGACGCGTTTCACCAGACGACGAATATGCGGCACATTTTGTGGATGCAGGGGATCGCCGCCGCTTAACGATAAGCCCTGTCGTGGGATGCGCGTGTCGTTCAGATCGGCCAGCAGTTGTTCTTCCATCGCCAGGGTAAACGGCACCCCGGAATCCAGCCGCCAGGTGCGTTGATTGTAACAGCCGCGGCACTGGTGCTCGCAGCCAGAGACAAACAGGGTACAGCGGGTGCCGGGGCCGTTCACGATATCGACATCGTAGTAACGATGGATGCGCATCATTCCAGCTGGCCGCTAGTAAGATGTTTCACCCGACGCTGCACTTCCTGTTGTTTTCCCGCATTAAACGGGCGCGCGTCCGGACTGCCCAGATAGCCACAAACCCGCCGTGTGACCGAAACCCGTGCAGGATCGTGATTGCCGCAGTTCGGGCAGGTAAATCCGCGGCTGGTACAGGTGAACTCCCCGTTGAAGCCACAGTCGTAACATTCGTCAATTGGCGTGTTGGTGCCGTAGTAAGGCACGCGGTCGTAGCTGTAATCCCAGACGTCTTCCAGCGCCTTAAGGTTGTGCTGCACATTGGGATATTCGCCGTAACAGATAAAACCGCCATTGGAGAGTGGCGGATAGGGAGCTTCAAAATCGATTTTTTCGTAAGGATTCACCTTCTTCTCAACGTCCAGATGGAAGCTGTTGGTGTAATAACCTTTGTCGGTCACGCCTTTTACCACACCAAATTCAGCCGCATCCAGACGGCAGAAACGGTCACATAAGTTTTCGCTGGGGGTACTGTAGAGGCTAAAGCCATAGCCTGTTTCCGCTTTCCAGGCGTCGGTCGCCGCGCGCAGACGTGCCACGATGGCCACGCCTTTGGCGCGCAGGGCTGCATCATCAAAAGGATGGACTGAGGCGCCGCTCAGCGCATTCAGTGTTTCGTGCAAGCCGATGAAACCGAGAGACAAGGAGGCGCGGCCATTGCGGAAAATCGAACCCACCTCATCGTCTGCCTGCAAACGCACGCCGCAGGCACCTTCCATATAAAGAATGGGCGCAACCCGGGCTTTGGTTTTTTCCAGCCGGGCAACACGCGTCATCAATGCCCGTTTCGCCAGCATCAGCCTGTCATCCAGTAACGCCCAGAAACGCGCCTCATCACCCCGTGCTTCCAGCGCGATACGTGGCAGATTCAGACTGATGACGCCGATATTGTTGCGCCCTTCATGAATCTGCTCGCCATTTTCTTCGTAAACGCCCAGAAAACTGCGACAGCCCATCGGCGTTTTAAAGGAGCCGGTAACCTTAACGACCTGATCATAATTGAGAATATCGGGATACATTCGTTTGCTGGCACAGGCCAGCGCCAGTTGCTTAATGTCATAGTTCACATCGCCCGGACGACGGTTAACGCCTTCCCGAATCGCAAACACCAGCTTCGGGAAGACGGCCGTTTTGCGATTTTTACCCAGTCCTGCCAGACGGTTACGCAAGATGGATGTCTGCACCAGACGGGCGGCCCAGCTTGTCCCCAACCCGAACCCAAACGTGACAAACGGTGTCTGGCCATTTGCCGTATGCAGCGTGTTCACCTCATATTCCAGCGACTGAAAGGCGTCATAACACTCTTTTTCGGTACGCTGGCGGGCATAGGCTTCCGCCTGCGGGATATCCCAGTGCTGCGCTACCTCTTTATGCCGGACAAAACTTTTTTCAACATAGGGTGCCAGCACCTCGTCAATTCGATTCAGCGTGGTTCCGCCATAGATATGGCTGGCAACCTGGGCAATGATTTGCGCGGTCACCGCAGTGGCGGTAGCAATCGACCTGGGCGGCTCGATCTCCGCGTTACCCATTTTAAAACCGTTGGTCAGCATGCCTTTCAAATCGATCAGCATGCAGTTAAACATGGGGAAGAAAGGCGAGTAATCAAGATCGTGATAATGGATCTCGCCGCGCTCATGCGCCTGAACCACATCACGAGGCAGGATTTGCTGCTGGGCGTAATGTTTCGCCACAATCCCGGCCAGCAAATCGCGTTGGGTCGGGATCACTTTGCTGTCTTTATTGGCATTTTCATGAAGCAGGGCGGCATTGGTCTGATCGACCAGGCCACGGATGGCATGATGCAGCTGGCTGCGGCGTTCGCGCTCGACGTCACGATCGTGACGATAGGCAATATAAGCCCGTGCCAGTTGTGGATAAGGTCCGGCCATCAGCGTCTCTTCCACCGCACACTGAATATCCTGAATGTCGACGTCCTGACGATCCACCAGTTGTGCGCTAACCTGTCCGGCCACCGCGTCGCACCATGCGGCATCGTCGACGTTCGCTGCCCGCGCAGCCGCCATAACGGCCGCTGCGATACGTTGTGCATCAAAGCTTACGCGGCATCCGTCGCGCTTTATCACCACCGTTGCCATGCTCTCTCCGTTAACTACATATAGGTGTTGTTTTGGATTTTAGGCTCAACATGTAGTGACTGCAGAGAAATAATTCGTCTCGTTTTGACCTGAAACAAAGAAGCCGTAAACACGCGCAGAAAATCAGCACGACAAAAAAATCGCCCCGGGGTCGCCTTTTCGGACGGACTGATTTGATTAGCCACGCAAAATGACATTACTCTGGTGACCGACCTTTTTTGCCATCGACTTGCAGGGTACCGTGCCAATGTCGCTACGCCGAAATGTGCTTATCTGTTGTTGTGCTTTGTCCTTTTCTGCCGCAGCGGACACGTTGCCGTTAATGCCATGGCCACAGCAGGTAGAGCAACCTGCCAACGCAGGCTGGCTGACGTTGACGCCACAGCTCACCTTGCGCATCGAGGGGGACAGGTTACCCGGTGCCGAAACGCGCTGGTTGTCACGCATTGCCCGACAAACCGGCTGGCCTTTACTGCCCACCGATCAGACTGTGACCCCGCCTACGATTCGCGTTCAGATTGCCAGAGCCACCGATCCCATTCCGCAGCCAGACAGCGATGAAAGCTACCAGCTTAACGTCAACAGTGATGGCGTTCTGCTACGGGCCACTACCCGTTTTGGCGCGATGCGCGGCATGGAAACACTGCTGCAACTGATTGAAAACACGCCCGAAGGCACCCGCATTCCCTGGGTGACGATCCAGGATAAACCGCGCTTTGCGTGGCGCGGCATCCTGATCGACAGTGCCCGCCACTTCATGCCGGTCAGAACGATTAAGCGGCAGATTGATGGCATTGCGGCGGCACGGATGAACGTGCTGCACTGGCATCTGACGGACGATCAGGGCTGGCGTTTCGCCTCCAGCCGCTATCCTCAACTACAACAAAACGCCAGCGACGGCCTTTTCTATACCCAGGAAGAGATGCGCGACGTGGTGCAGTATGCGGCGGAACGTGGCGTGCGCGTAGTGCCGGAACTCGATTTTCCCGGACATGCCTCTGCGCTGGCAGTGGCGATGCCAGAACTGATCAGCGCCCCCGGTCCTTATCGGATGGAGCGCGGCTGGGGCGTCTTTAAGCCGCTGCTGGATCCCAGTAATGAGCAGGTTTACCAGGTCATTGATGCGCTAATCGGAGAAGTCGCCGCCATTTTTCCCGATCCGTATGTGCATATTGGCGGCGATGAGGTCGATCCCAGCCAGTGGCAGGCATCATCCCGCATTCAGCAATTTATGCACGATCGTGGTCTTGCCGACAGTCACGCGCTTCAGGCGTACTTTAATCAGCGCCTTGAAAAAATTCTCGAAAAACATCAACGACACATGGTGGGCTGGGATGAGATCGCCCATCCGGATCTGCCCCACAGCATTCTGATCCAGTCCTGGCAGGGCCAGGATGCGCTGGGTACCGTCGCCAAAAATGGCTATCGCGGCATTCTCTCCACCGGGTTCTATCTGGATCAGCCGCAACCGGCCAGCTATCACTATCGCAATGAAATCTATCCCCAGGGGCTTGAGGGCAAAGATGTCATTCAGCCGGGTGACCAGGCGCAGAGCTGGTCGTTCTCTATGCCGCGGTTAAAAGGCAGTCCGGTGACGGGCAGCTTTACGCTGATTAAAGGTCGTGACGGCTGGCGCGGGTTTATTGATTTCGCGGGTAAGTCGCGCCGTCTGGTGAAAGGGATTGCGTGGCTGGCACCCGATCGTCTGACGTTCGAGGTCGATACGTGGATGGGACCGTTCCAGCCCGTGGTGACGCTGACCGGTAACCAGCTCAGCGGGTATATGCGGGTGGGGAACGTACGCTACGCCACCGAAGGCCGACGCCTTGATGCCGTGCCAGCCGGTATTCAGCCGGTGCTGCCCGATGCGCGGCAGAAGCAGCAAAACCTGCTGGGCGGCGAGGCCGCGCTGTGGGCCGAAAACGTCAATAGCACGATCATTGATACTAAACTCTGGCCGCGCGCTTTTGTAGTGGCCGAACGGTTATGGTCAGCGCAGAACGTCACCGATCCAGACAGCATGTATCAACGGCTTGCGGCGATGGATCGCTGGACAACGATCTCCGTCGGCCTGCAACAGCACGATCAGACGGAACGACAGATGATGCGGCTGGCCAACAGTACCCATATCGAGCCGCTGCGCGTCCTGGCCCAGGCGCTGGAACCGGCACAGTACTATACGCGTCAGCATCTCAAGTTTCAGGCCGGGCATTACAACTACTTTGAACCGCTGAATCGCCTGGCGGACGTCTTACCGGCTGAAAGTGATACCGTCCGGGCGCTGGAGAAGCAGGTTGCCCTGCTGATTGAAGACCGGACCGATCCTGCCGCCGCGACGGCGATTCGTGCACAGTTACAACGCTGGCACGAAAATTATTCGCAGGTTCAGCCGCTACTGAATGCCACCCAGCCGCTCCATGCGCTGGCGGGCAGTGCCAGGCAGGTTGATGCACTAAGCGTGATGGGCATGGCGATGGTGGATGCCTATGTACGTAACCAGGCCTTTGGGGCGGGCGAGGTGGCGCAGATGCAGGCGAAGCTGGATGCAGCGGCACAGGTGCAGGATGAGACGGTCATTGCACTCGTACGGCCGCTTGAACGCCTCCTCCATGCTTTCAAATAAGCTGGCGACCTGCGCGCAGCAGGCGCATTGTTTGCGGTTCGCTATCACGGTCACTGACAACAGTAAGCTCCCGGGGATGACTCATCTTGCCGCCTTCCTGCAGCGCGAAGGCCCGGCTTATTTCGCAGAACAGACAGAGAGAGAAAAGATGCAAAAAATGGTGAGTATCATCCTGCACCATCAACATATGCCGCGGCAAAGGTCGCGGCAAGGCAGGAACTCAGGACGAGGTGGCCGGGCCGCTGACCGAGTGGCGGCGGACTAACGTCGGGCTGAACATATTGGTCACTTCAGGAACGGGCTGGTGGTGAGCCAGCGCCAGCGCCAGTTCGGCGGCTTGCTGCGCCATAGTGACGATGGGATAACGCACCGTCGTCAGGCGCGGGCGAACGTAGCGGGAAACCAGCACGTCATCAAAACCGATCAGGGACATCGCTTCGGGAACCTGTACGCCATTATCGCTTAAGACCGCCAGCGCCCCGGCAGCCATGGAGTCGTTATAGCAGGCTACGGCAGTAAAGTTTCTGCCGCGTCCCAGTAATTCCGTCATCGCCTGCTCGCCGCCGACTTCATCCGGTTCGCCCCAGGCGACCAGCCTGTCGTTACAGGGCAGGCCGTGCTCTTCCAGGGCATCGTAATAGCCCTGCAGGCGGTCTTCCGCATCCGAAATGGTGTGAGTGGAACAGATAAACGCGATATTTTGATGGCCCAGTTGAATCAGATGGCGCGTGGCCAGCCAGGCACCGTAGCGGTCATCAAGCGCAATACAGCGTTGTTCAAACCCCTTTAGCAGGCGATTCACTAATACCATGCCGGGCATCTGCTTCATCAACACTTCCAGCTCGCTGTCGGGGATTTTCTTGGCGTGAACCACCAGCGCCGCGCAGCGATGACGCATCAGTTGTTCGATAGCCTGACGCTCTTTTTGCTCATTATGGTAACCGTTACCAATCAGCAAAAAGTTGCCTGTCTGGCCTGCCACTTCATCTACCGCTTTCACCATCGCGCCAAAGAACGGGTCGGATACATCGCCCACCACCAGCCCCAGGGTTTCGGTTGACTGCTGTGCCAGCGCCCGTGCATTGGCGTTTGGATGGTACTGGAGCGATTCCATGGCCTGATTCACCGCCTGGCGCGAACTGTCACTGGCCTTAGGCGAATTGTTGATCACGCGGGAAACCGTGGCGACAGAAACACCCGCCAGCCGGGCAACATCCTTAATAGTAGCCATGGGTTTACCTGATTTTGGGGAAACGTTTACACATCGCTCCAGTGTTACGGAAAAGCGTACGCACATCAAGCCAACAGAATGCCAGCAAGGTCGCAAACAGGGCAAAATCAGACGATGGGTGATGCCTTCTGCTACGGTCACAGCCCGTGATATGCTGCTTATCCCAACACCTGCCGAAGCGATGACCATGAAAATAAAAGTGCCACATCTGGCGCACTGGGGCGCCTTTACCGCGGTAAGCGAAAACGACCGTCTCATCGGTTGCGAACCTTTTTTTGCCGACGCCGATCCGTCGCCCATGCTCAACACCATTCCTGAACTGGTCTACTCGGATAAACGCATCCGCCAACCTATGGTGCGGCGTTCGTGGTTAACCTCCCGCGAGAACAGCGATCGCACCTTGCGTGGACGTGAAGATTTTGTCGCCGTTGACTGGGATACGGCGCTGGATCTGGTGGCTGAGGAAAATCGCCGCATTCGTGAACGCTACGGTGCCTCCGGCATTTTTAATGGCTCTTACGGCTGGTCATCGGCAGGGCGCGTCAACCATGCGCGCACGCTGGTACGGCGTTTCTATTTTCAGGGCGGCGGCGGGGTCGATCAGCAAGGCAACTACAGCTGGGGCGCAGCGCAGTTTTTCCTCCCTTATGTTATGGGCACCTACATGCCGCTCACCGGGCGCGTCACCGACTGGCCGCAGGTGGTGGAACACGCCGAGATTTTTATCGCCTTTGGCGGACTGGCGCTAAAAAATGCTCAGGTGGCTTCCGGCGGCGCAGGTCAGCACAGCCTGAAACCGGCGCTGGAACAGCTGGCCGCGAAAGGCACGCCCGTCATCAACATCAGCCCCATGCGCGACGACTGCCCTGAATTTGTTCGCGCGGACTGGATCCCGATCCGGCCAAATACCGATGTGGCGCTGATGCTGGCGCTCGGGTATGAAATTTATCAGCGCGGTGCGACCGACGAGGATTTCCTTGCCCGTCACTGCACCGGCTGGCCGCAGCTGCGTGCTTATCTGCTGGGCGAAAGCGATGGCATCGCCAAAACGGCGGGATGGGCGAGCCGGATCACCGCGGTCCCGGCGGAGCGCATTGTGCAACTGGCGCAGCAACTGATCGGCAAACGCAGTTTTATCACCTGCTCCTACTCTGTCCAGCGTGCTCATCGCGGCGAACAGCCCTACTGGATGATGATCGCGTTGTCCTCCATGCTCGGACAGCCAGGCCTGCCGGGCGCGGGCTTCTCATTTGGTCACGGCTCCATGAACAGCGTGGGCAATCCGCGCCAGGAAGGGCCCGCGCCGATGATGAGTACCGGGCCCAATCCGTCTGGCCTCTCTATTCCCGTGGCGCGCATCAGTGACATGTTGCTTAACCCCGGCCAGCCCTATAGCTTCCAGGGCGAAACCCTGCACTACCCGGACATTCACATGGTGCACTGGGCGGGCGGCAACCCGTTCCACCATCATCAGCAGTTGAACCGGCTGGTGGAAGGCTGGCAAAAGCCGGATACCGTCGTGGTGCAGGATATCGTCTGGACACCGGCTGCACAGATGGCCGATATCGTACTGCCGGCAACCACCACGCTGGAGCGCAATGATATCGGGGGCTCGTCGCGCGATCGCTTTGTGCTGGCGATGCATCAGGCGATTAAACCCCAGCATCAGGCACGTAACGACTTTGATATCTTTGCGGATCTGGCCGAGCGACTGGGCTATCGGGATACCTTCACGGAAGGGCGCAACGAGATGCAGTGGATTGCGCATCTTTACCAACAATGCGCCGTCGCCTATGGTCGTCGCGGCATTGCTTTCCCCGAATTTGAGGCGTTCTGGCAGCGCGGCTTCGTTGAAATCCCCGAAGGCGGTAAACCCTACGTCTTTATGGCGGACTTCCGCGCCGATCCCCTCGCGCATCCGATCCAGACCGCCAGCGGCAAAATTGAGCTGTTCTGCCAGACCATTGCGGATTATCAGCTGGAGGATATGGCCGGTCACCCGGAATGGCGTGAGCCGCGGGAATGGCTGGGAGCGCCGGCAAGTCAGGACTATCCACTGCATATGATCTCCATTCAGCCCTCGGATCGCTTGCACAGTCAGCTGGATGCCACCGCCACCGTGCAGGGCAATAAAACCGCCGGCCATGAAACGCTGTACATGCATCCTGAGGATGCGAACGCGCGCGGCATTGTCGATGGTGACGAGATTGAAGTCAGCAATGCGCGCGGCAGGATTCTGGCTGGGGTGCGTTTAACCGACGGCCTGAAGCAGGGCGTGGTGATCATCTCTACCGGTGCCTGGTTTGATCCCGGCTTTGGCAACGCCTGGCAGCCGTTTGATCGGGCGGGCAATCCGAATGTCTTAACGCTGGATATCGGCACCTCGTCACTGACCCAGGGGCCGAACGCCATGAGTTGCCTCGTGGACATCAAAAAACATGTCGTTTGCACAAATACGTAAGGATCACACGGCTGGTTACATTTTGCAGGTAACTGTTGCGTTTCTGTCGTGGCAGAACGGGATCGCCGCTTGCTACAGTCAGGATCCCAGAGGTATTGATGGGTGAACATCAACTGATTTTTTTGATTACACCAACCTGCGTAGATACGCAGGTTTTTTTTGCCCCGAGGAAAACGATCAATAACGAACTGATACACAGTTTTCCTGTGTTTTCACCCGCGCTTTGATTATAACTGCTGGATTGACCTCTTTTTTTTAAGCGCAGCGGATTGCTATGCCCCGGATAAAAAAATTACTGGGTAAAGACCAGATAAAAGCCCCGTTTAACCCGTTTCGTTTTCGCCTGATTTGTCTGGGCGTATTTGCCTGCATGGTCGTTTTGCTGGCGCGCGTGGCCGATTTGCAGTTCCTGAATCAGCCGATGCTGGAGCATGAGGCGGATCAGCGCTCCCTGCGCACCGTGACGCTGCCCACCAGCCGGGGCACCTTACTGGATCGCAATGGTGAGGCACTGGCACTCAGCGTGCCCTCGCGTGACGTGATCGCCGATCCGCAGCGCGTACTGGAAAGTAACCCCGACTTTACCAGCGCCAAATGGGCCTATCTGGCGGCGGCGCTGGGCATGCGGCCCGAAGAGGTCGCGTCACAGATCACTGCGAATCCTAAACGTCGTTTTCTCTATCTGGGACGTAAAGTGGAGCTGGGGATCGCCAAAGACATCAAAGATCTCAAGCTGAAGGGCATCAGTGAGGTCTATGACGACAGCCGCTTCTATCCGATGAGTGAAGCCTCGGCACCGCTTATCGGCATCGTCGGTGCTGACAATACCGGTCTGAACGGCCTGGAAAAAGGCTTCGATAAAGTGCTGCAGGGTCAGCCGGGCAAAGAAGTGTATCGCCAGGATGCGGCCGGCAATATCATTTCGATGATTAGCTATCAGCCGCCGACGCAGCCGCCGACGGTACAGCTCAGCATTGATAAATTCAGCCAGTACACGCTGTACAGCAAACTGCGTGACGGTGTGTTGCTCAACAAGGCCGACTCCGGTGCGGCGGTGCTGGTCAAAATTGATACCGGCGAGATTCTGGCGATGGCCTCTTATCCGTCGTTCAACCCCAACAACTACCAGGGTGCCACACCGGCACAGATGCGCAATACCGCCATCAACGACAGTTATGAACCGGGTTCGACAGTGAAACCGCTGGTAGTGATGGAAGGGCTGGAGCGCCACCTGGTGCGACCGGATTCTGTACTGGATACCACGCCTTACCGCGTGAACGGCCACCTGATCCGTGACGTCGGGCACTGGCCGCGTCTGACGATGACCGGCATCCTGCAAAAATCGAGCGACATCGGCGTCTCGCATATTGCCCTGGCAATGCCTGCGGAAGCCCTGGTGAACACCTACTATGCCTTTGGCCTCGGTAAACCCACCGGACTGGGCTTAACCGGCGAAAGCGTCGGCTACTTCCCGCTGCACCGCACGCGCTGGGCCGATATCGAACGCGCGACCTTCTCCTTCGGCTATGGTTTACGCGTGACGCCGCTACAGATTGCCCGGGAATATGCCACGCTGGGTTCCTATGGGGTTTATCGTCCGCTGTCGATCACCAAGGTCACGCCACCCGTGCTGGGCAAGCAGGTGGCCAATCCTGAAACGGTGAAAGAAGTGGTGCACATGCTGGAAAGTGACGTCTTACCGGGCGGGACCGGGGTGAAGGCGGCGGTACCCGGCTATCGTCTGGCTACCAAAACCGGGACAGCGGAGAAAATGGGCAGCAGCGGTAAATATGACGGCGGCTATGTGAACTACACCGCTGGTATTGCTCCCGCCAGCCATCCTGAAGTGGCGCTGGTCGTCATGATTAACCACCCGACCGCTGGCGATCACTTTGGTGGCTCCGTGGCCGCGCCGGTATTCGGCAACATCATGGGGCCGGTGCTGAAGCACATGAATATCGCCCCCGATGCTATCTACAGTAAGCCTGTGGATAACGGTTCAGATAAATCCTAATCAAATCAAACTGTAAGCGAGGTGTGGATGTTTTTACACCTCGTTTCATTTCGGCGAATTCATTTTCTTTTTTCACCTGTCTCTGACCGACTAAAGAGTGAGAGGATAGAAATCCCAGAGGTATTGATGGGTGTGAAAACGGGCACTGCTCCGGCAAGGCCAGTCGTTATTACACCGACCCACGCAGATGCGTGGGTTTTTTTTGCCTGAAATCTGGCCTGGTCTTGTCATGATCTGCGTCAGCTTTCTCCGGCGCATCCGCCAATAATCAGTTGTCGATTACCGCTAAATCCTGCATCGTGAGTGGCTGTTTTCACCATGCTAAGGAGCCGGCATGTTATTCACTTTTTTCCGTCTGCTTTTTCGCCTGCTGTGGCGGGTTGAACTGCGGGGCGATACCGCTGAGCTGCGCAAGCAGAAAGTGTTGATTACGCCCAATCACACCTCATTCCTGGATGGCGCGCTACTGGCGCTGTTTCTGCCCGTTAAGCCAGTATTTGCAATCTACTCGTCTATTAGCGAACACTGGTTTTTACGCCTGATAAAACCCTATGCGGATTTCGTGCCGCTCGATCCTATGAAGCCGATGGCGCTGAAGCAGCTGGTGCGGCTCATCGACAGCGGCCGCCCGGTGGTTATTTTCCCCGAAGGCCGCATTACCGTAACCGGATCGCTGATGAAGATTTACAGCGGCGCGGGCTTTGTCGCAGCAAAATCCGGCGCGACCGTGGTGCCGATGCGCATTGAAGGAGCAGAATTTACGCCGTTCGGTCGCCTGGCGGGCGTTTTCAAGCGTCGCCTGTTTCCCCGTATTACCCTGAGCATTTTACCCGGCACCCACATTCCGATGCCCGAGGCGAAGCGCGCCCGCGACCGTCGCGTGCTGGCCGGTGAGCACCTGCACCATATTATGATGGAAGCACGCATGGCGGTGCGACCCAGGGAAACCCTGTATGAGGCTTTTCTGAGTGCCCGTCAGCGCTATGGCGCGTTTAAGCGGTGCATCGAAGACGTGAATTTCAAACCCGACAGCTATACCGGCCTGCTGAAAAAAGCGCTGGGCGTTGGACGCATTCTGGAACGGTACAGCCAGCCTGGCGATTACGTCGGGTTGCTGCTGCCCAACGCCACGGTCACGGCGGCGGCGATCCTGGGCGCATCATTACGTGGGCGCGTGCCCGCCATGCTGAACTACTCTGCGGGCGTAACGGGCCTGCGTGCGGCACTGACTGCGTCACAGGTAAAGACCGTGTTCACGTCGCGGCAGTTCCTGGATAAAGGCAACCTGTGGCATCTGTCGCAGGCGCTGACCGAGGTGCAGTGGATCTATCTGGAAGATCTGAAAGATACCGTCACGTTGAAGGATAAGCTCTGGATACTGGCGCATTTGCTGGCGCCGCGTCAGGCGCAGGTGACGCAACAGCCGGAAGATGCCGCGATGGTGCTGTTTACCTCTGGCTCCGAAGGGCATCCAAAAGGCGTGGTGCATTCTCATAAAAGCCTGCTGGCGAACGTTGAGCAGATTCGCACGGTGGCCGACTTTACGCCACGCGATCGCTTTATGTCAGCGTTGCCGCTGTTCCATGCCTTCGGCTTGACTGTGGGGCTGTTTACGCCGCTGATGACCGGGGCGCAGGTCTTTCTGTATCCCAGTCCGCTGCACTACCGCGTGGTGCCTGAGTTGGTGTACGACCGCAACTGTACCGTGCTGTTTGGCACTTCAACCTTCCTGGGGAATTACGCCCGTTTTGCGCAACCTTATGACTTTGCCCGTCTGCGCTATGTGGTCGCGGGGGCAGAAAAACTGCAGGAGAACACGCGCCAGCTGTACATGGAAAAATACGGCATCCGGATTCTGGAAGGCTATGGCGTCACCGAATGCGCGCCTGTTGTCGCCATCAACGTGCCCATGGCCGCCAAAGCGCACACGGTAGGTCGTATTCTGCCGGGAATGGATTCGCGCCTGATGTCCGTGCCGGGCATTGAACAGGGCGGGCGGCTGCAACTGCGTGGTCCAAATATCATGAAAGGCTACCTGCGGGTGGAGAATCCCGGCGTACTGGAAACCCCGGCTGCGGACAACGGGGAAGGGCAGATGGAAGCGGGCTGGTACGATACCGGCGATATCGTCAGCTTTGATGACGGCGGATTCTGCCAGATCCAGGGCCGGGCGAAGCGCTTTGCCAAAATTGCCGGGGAAATGGTCTCGCTGGAAGTGGTCGAGCAGATCGCCCTGAGCGCGTCGCCGGAGAAACAGCACGCGGCCTCGCTGCGGCCCGACGGTAATCGGGGTGAAGCATTAGTGCTGTTTACTACCGACAGCGCCTTAGCGCGTGAGGATCTGCAAAAGGCGGCCCGGTCGCTGGGTGCCGCGGATCTGGCCGTACCGCGCGATATCCGTGTGGTCAAACAGCTGCCGCTGCTGGGCAGTGGCAAACCTGACTATGTCACCCTGAAGAAAATGGCGGAAGAGGACCAGGCATGATCCCAGAACGTGATGCGCCGTTACTGTCGCGCGGCATGATAGCGGTAATCGTGGCGCAGTTTTTCTCCGCGTTCGGCGATAACGCCCTGCTGTTTGCCACGCTGGCGTTGCTGAAAAACCAGTTCTATCCCGACTGGAGCCAGCCGGTACTGCAGATGCTGTTTGTTGCCACTTATATTCTGCTTGCGCCCTTTGTCGGCCAGATGGCAGACAGCATCGCCAAAGGCCGGGCCATGATGTTTGCCAACAGCCTGAAGTTGCTCGGTGCGATGGTGATCTGCTTCGGTTTTAATCCTTTCCTGGGTTACACCCTTGTGGGAATCGGGGCTGCCGCGTACTCCCCGGCGAAGTACGGCATTCTGGTTGAAATTGCGCATGGCGAAAAGCTGGTTAAAGCCAACGGGCTGATGGAAGCCTCCACCATTGCGGCTATTCTGCTGGGCTCGGTGGCGGGCGGCATCCTGTCGGACTGGCATCTGGTTGCCGCACTGGCCGCCTGTGCTCTGACCTATGCGGTGGCGGTGGTGGCGAACCTGTTTATTCCCAGACTGCGCGCCGCGCGTCCGGGGCAGAGCTGGAATGTGGCGGCCATGCTGGGCCGTTTTCTCCGCGCGACGCGCCTGCTGTGGAACAATGCCGAAACCCGATTCTCTCTGCTCGGTACCAGTCTGTTTTGGGGCGCAGGTGTAACGCTGCGTTTTCTGCTGGTGCTGTGGGTACCCGTGGCGCTGGGCATCAGCGATAACAAAACGCCGACCATGCTGAATGCTATGGTCGCGGTAGGGATTGTGGTAGGCGCGGCACTGGCGGCAAAGCTGGTGACGCTGGAAACCGTGCGCCGCTGTATGCCCGCGGGCGTTCTGATCGGCGTGATGGTGGTAATTTTCGCCCTGCAACATACCCTGCTGAATGCTTACCTGCTGCTGATGATCATCGGCGTGCTGGGCGGTTTCTTTGTTGTACCCCTCAACGCGCTGCTTCAGGAACGCGGTCAACAGAGCGTCGGCGCAGGCAATGCGATTGCAGTGCAGAACCTGATTGAAAACACCGCCATGCTCATCATGTTGGGGCTGTATACGCTGGCTATTCGCGCCGGTGCGCCCGCCGTGGCGACCGGCATTGGCTTTGGTGCATTGTTCGCGCTGGCGATTACCTTCCTGTGGCTGTGGCGTCCGTCCTCCCGCGCCTGATGCAACAACCGCGGGGCGCGCTGTCCCCGCGGTTCCGCTTTTCTCCTTTATGCTGGCCCCGAGGGTATTACGCCTTTTGTTGACGTATCACCAGAAATTTATTATTCAAAAAAATATAGTTTGTTTTGTTATTGTTTTTTTCCGGTTATTTATTTAATTTCGATAAGTTTTTGCAATGAATAATTAATTTAAACTTGAAATCGAATTCAGGTTTAAAAAAATTGAAATAAATTTTTATTTATTATTGCCGATTAATTTCTGGCTTCCTTCGGGAATAGGCTCGGAGGAAAGAAAGGAGCTCGGTTTAATGAATATGACGCAAAGACTTTCTCTGGCTTTTTCGCTTTTAGCAGGTTCGTTGATTATTCTGGGGATCGTAACGCTTTCACTTCTTGCCGGTTTTCAGGCGCGATTTGAATATGTGCAGGTAAACACGATTGATTCGCTCAAGGTATTAAACCGGCTGGTGGATGAAAGTAATCGCCTCTCTGTGGCGTTATATCGTCATCAGACAGAGGATGAGAGCGGCAAGCTGGCCAGTCTCGAAGCGGTTATTCAAAAACGCATTGAGGACATTTCGACACTGACGAAATATTATTTCGATAACGACATTACCAACGATGACGATCGGGTGATGACAGAAAAGTCATTCCGGTTAATCGATGCCGTTAAACAAAATCTTCCGGCATTTCTCACGGCTTCCCGGGCACATCAGAATGAACGCAGCCTGGCGCTGTTAAGTGATGATGAAGGTATTGGCGGCGCCATCACCCAGCTAAAAAACAGTTACCGCGACCAGTTTGAATTTAACAGCAAAATGGGTGAAGCGTTACGCCTGCAAAACCAACATATTTATCGGCTGACCAAATGGGGCATGGCCGCCGGTATTGCCCTGGCGATTACTGGCCTGGGGATGCTGACGATACTGACCATCATGCGCGTCCGCCGCAGCCTGAATGCCATGGGCGGGCTGATGGAACGCGCCAGCAATACGCTTGATCTTTCCCTGAAGGCCGATGACAGCCGCCGTGATGAAGTCGGTATCATGGCACGCTCTTATAATCGTCTGATGACAAGCATTTCGTCCGCTATGCATGCGGTCAGCAGTGCCTCACAGTCCGTCAGCAGTGCGTCGGCACAGATTGCGGCAGGGAATGAGGATTTGTCTGCCCGTACAGAAGAGCAGGCTGCCTCGCTGGAGCAAACGGCTGCCAGCATGACGCAAATCAGCGAAACCGTCAGACAGACCGCCGACAACACGCGTCAGGCGAGCAATCTGGCCGAAAATACGCGTAACCTCTCCGAAACCAGCTCTGCGGCACTCACTACCATGCTGGATACCATGACGTCGATCCGTGACAGCGCGGGCAAGGTGGGCGACATTATCACCCTGATTGAAGGCATTGCGTTTCAGACCAATATTCTGGCGCTGAACGCGGCGGTTGAAGCGGCGCGAGCCGGCGAACACGGGCGCGGCTTTGCGGTCGTGGCAGGGGAAGTGCGCAATTTGTCGCAGCGTTCCACCACCGCCGCCCGTGAAATCAAAACGCTGATTCAGTCGTCGAATGCATTGATTGAATCGGGAACGTCGCAGGCGGATAACGTGAATCAGAATATGGAGACGATGCGCGGTGCGGTCAGTCAGGTTACCGATCTGGTTAACGAAATCGCCGCTGCGGCCACAGAGCAGAGCCAGGGGATCGCGCAGGTGCATCAGGCGGTCAATCAGATGGACGACGTGACCCAGCAGAATGCGGCTCTGGTGGAAGAAGCCTCGGCCGCATCGCTCTCACTACAGGAGCAGGCCGACGGCCTGGCTGCGCTGGTGCGCAGGTTTACGCTCGCGGGCCAGCAGGCGGCTGATGTGACGCCTCAGCGCCAACCTGCAACCGTTGTTGCGCCCAAACCCGTGATGGCTCTGGCGACAGGCGGACAGGATAACTGGCAAAGCTTTTAAGGTTGATCACACCGTGAACGGTCGGCGGTAAGCAGGGCAAATTCCTGGCTTGATGGCAGACCGAAAGCCGCGTGCGCACCCGCGGTGCGCACGCGTTTTATCAGCGACGCAGTGCAATCGCTTCGATTTCAATCTTCACATCTTTTGGCAGACGGGCGACTTCCACGCACGAGCGCGCCGGGAAGTTTGCCTTGTGCTCAGTAAAGAACGCTTCGTAGGTGGCGTTCACGGTCGCAAAGTCATTCAGATCTTTCACGAACACGGTGGTTTTAACGATATCGCCTACCGTCAGTCCCGCCGCTTCCACGATTGCCTTCACGTTTTCCAGCGACTGACGTGCCTGCGCAGACACATCATCGGCGACCTCACCGGTGGCCGGGTTCACAGGAATCTGACCCGAGGTGATGATCATGTTGCCGAGATCAACGCCCTGTACGTAAGGGCCAATGGCCGCAGGGGCTTTTTCCGTACTGATTTCACGAGACATCATTTCTCCTTAAAGTAAGGCCGGGGCAGCAACGATGCCGCCCGCAACAGAACGCGTTCCATTATAGGCGCGCCCGGGACGATTAAAAGTGGCCCAGCACGACATGGCGGGCGAACTCTTTCTCACAGTATTTGCACTTCAGGTGCACCTCATCGGCGCGGTGCTTGACGGCGAAGCTGGAGAACACCGGCTCGCTGCGGCTGATGCAGTTGCTGTTCGGGCAGGTAAGCACCCGATCGATGTGATCCGGCAGCGTCGGGGCGATCTTGGCCACCACTTCATAGTCGTCGATGCGATTGACCGTCGCATGCGGTGCATAGAACGCCAGCTGATTGATCTGATCGTCGGTCAGGTAAGTGTTTTCGATCTTGATCAGGTCCTTACGGCCCATTTCACCTGACGGCAGGTTCAGACCAATAGTGATGCGCTGGTCAGTTTCGGTCAGGCGAAACAGCGACAGGAGCTTAAAGCCCACCTGCGCCGGGATATGATCGATAACCGTGCCGTTTTTGATGGCTTCGACCTGCAGTTTGTTATCGTGGCTCATTGTTCACTCCTTACAGGGCGATGTCGCTGTTCAGTACCAGCGCCAGCAGGGCCTGGCGCGCATAAATACCGTTACCTGCCTGCTGGAAATACCAGGCGTACGGCGTGGTGTCCACGTCAGGGGTAATTTCATCAATACGGGGCAGCGGATGCAGCACTTTCATGTTATCGCGGGCTCCGGCCAGATCGGCTGCCCGTAAAATAAACTGGGCTTTGACGTTGGCATATTCTGAGGGATCGAGCCGCTCTTTTTGCACGCGGGTCATATAGAGAATATCCAGCTCAGGCATCACCTCTTCAAAGCTGTCATGGCGCGACCAGGCAATATTCTGCTCGTCCAGCATATCGGTGATATAGGCAGGCATTGCCAGCGCATCCGGCGCGATAAAGAAGAAGCGGTTGCCGTCGAACTTGGCCAGCGCCTGGGTCAGCGAGTGAACGGTACGGCCATATTTGAGATCGCCCACCATGGCCACGTTCAGATTGCTGAGACGACCCTGGGTTTCGTGGAGAGTAAACAGGTCCAGCAGCGTTTGTGTTGGGTGCTGATTCGCGCCGTCGCCCGCGTTCAGAATGGGAATGCCGTTGGAGAACTCCGTGGCCAGTCGGGCTGCCCCTTCCTGCGGATGACGCATCACAATCGCGTCCACATAGGTGCTGATGACGGAAATGGTATCCGCCAGGGTTTCCCCCTTCTTGCCCAGCGAGGTGTTACTGCCATCGGCAAAGCCGACGACGGAGGCACCCAGGCGATGAATGGCGGTTTCAAACGACAGCCGGGTGCGGGTGGAGGCTTCAAAGAAGCAACTGGCGATCACATTGTGTTTCAGCAGTTCCGGCTGAGGGTTGGCTTTGAGCCGGGCGGCGGTATGCAGCACCAGCTCCAGCTCGTCGCGGCTGAGATCGTTAATTGAAATGATGTGCTTGCGATATAGCGGGTTAGCCATAGCTCTCTCCTCTGCGCGGCCGGATTGCGGACAAAAAAAAGCCCCTTAGAAAGGGGCTTTTTTGAGATCGGTTCGATGACGGAAAGAAACAGCGGTGCCGCCTGCGGTCAGGCGAGATAGCGCGTCACATTGTCCACGATGCTGTTGCATGTTTCCTCCGGCAAATTGTGGCGCATTATACGCCATCGCGGGTTGGCATCAAGGAAAAATAGCGTAACAGGTAAACGTTTGCGTCTTTCTGATTAGCGCTGTCCCAGCGTGGCGACCATTACCGCTTTGATGGTGTGCATCCGGTTTTCAGCCTGGTCAAACACGATGCTGTGTGCCGACTCAAAGACCTCATTGCTGACTTCCATGCCGTCTTTAAGGCCATACTGTTCTGCCATCTGGCGGCCCAGCGTGGTCTGATCGTCATGGAAAGCCGGTAAGCAGTGCAGGAATTTCACCGCCGGATTGCCGGTCAGCGCCAGCATCGCACGGTTCACCTGATAGTCGCGCAGCAGGGCAATCCGTTCTTCCCACACCGCTTTGGCTTCGCCCATGGAAACCCAGACGTCGGTATAGATAAAGTCGGCACCTTTTACGCCCTCGGCAATATCCGCCGTCAGGGTGATTTTACCGCCGGTCTTTTCGGCGACCTGACGGCATTCTGCGACCAGCCCGGCTTCCGGCCAGCAGCTTTGCGGCGCAACCATGCGCAGATCCAGCCCGACCAGCGCGGCGGCTTCCAGCATGCTGTTGCCCATGTTATTGCGGGCATCGCCAACGTATACCAGCGTCATCTTATTCAGCGGTGTAGCGGGCAGATGCTCCTGCATGGTCAGCAGGTCAGCCAGCAACTGGGTAGGGTGAAACTCGGTGGTCAGGCCGTTCCAGACCGGCACGCCCGCGTGCTCGGCCAGCGTTTCCACCAGTGCCTGACCGTAACCCCGATACTGAATGCCATCATACATGCGGCCCAGCACGCGCGCGGTGTCTTTCATCGACTCTTTATGGCCGATCTGGCTGCCGCTCGGGCCAAGATACGTGACGTTAGCTCCCTGATCGTAGGCGGCAACTTCGAAAGAGCATCGGGTACGGGTCGAGTCTTTTTCGAAGATGAGCGCGATGTTTTTGCCTTTCAGGTATTGGGTTTCGCTGGCGGTTTTTTTGGCGTGTTTTAATTCGGCAGACAGGGCAAGCAGGTAATCGATCTCGGCCGGGGTAAAATCCAGCAGCCTGAGAAAATGACGGTGATACAACTGACTCATACAGCACTCCGGTACGGGTTTCGTAATGAATTAAAATTCAATTTAACCGTATGAATATGCATTTTCAACCCTGGCGAGAATAATCTTTTCGGTTTTGTGTAGTGGCGCGACAGGCAGTATGGGAAAATAATGACTTATTGCCGAACTCAGAGAGGATATCGCCATGGCATTTGAAGCATTGTTGGAAGAGCAGCGTGAAGAGACGCGGCTGATCATCGAAGAACTGTTAGAGGATGGCAGCGATCCCGATGCGCTCTATACCATTGAGCACCATCTCTCCTGTAACAACTTTGACTCGCTGGAAAAAGCGGCGGTGGACGCGTTTAAGCTGGGCTATGAAGTCACCGAGCCGGAAGAGCTGGAGCTGGAAGACGGCACCACCGTCATGTGCGTGGACATTCTCAGCGAAGGCGCGTTGAAAGCGGAGCTGATCGACGCGCAGGTAGAGCAGCTGGTGAATCTGGTGGCAAAATATAACGTCGACTACGACGGCTGGGGCACCTACTTTGAAGATCCGAATGCCCAGGATGACGATGAAGACGATGGCGATGTCATCGACGAAGACGATAACGGCATTCGCCACTAATCTGACGAGGGCGGAGTCTGCTCCGCCTTTTCTGTTTTCCGGCCCTGTCTGACATTCATGAATTACGCACCCTTACTTGAACCGATACAGCAATTTTTACACTGCCGCACGCCGCAGGCCTGGATTGATGAAGCGCGCAAACCTGAAAATCTCACACTGCTCCTGACCGACCATCTGGTGTGTGAACTGAAAGCCGCACAGACCGCCGTCTGGCTGATTCGCAAATATGTCGCCGACAAGCCAAGTGGAGACCGGATTCTGGCGTGGCTGCGGCCTTACGAGAATTTTATCTTTCGCGAAGACGGCGACAGCGATTTTATCAACGCCCATAAAAATCTGACTAAAACGATCATCGTACGCAATGCGCTGCCGTGGGCGGATGATCTGGTAGAGAAAATGGTGCTGCTGATTAAAGAAGAGCTGCATCACTTTTACCAGGTGTGGGAAATTATGCAGTCGCGCGGTCTGGTGTACGAGAAAATCACCTCAAGTCGTTACGCCAAAGGGCTGTTGCGCGAAGTGACCACGCACGAACCCGATACGCTGGTGGATAAGCTGATTTGCGGTGCCTATATCGAAGCGCGCTCCTGCGAACGGTTTGCCAGCCTGGCGCCTTTCCTGGACAGTGAACTCGAGAAGTTTTATATCTCGCTGCTGCGTTCTGAAGCCCGCCATTACCAAGATTACCTGGCGCTGGCGGCACAGATATCACCCAAAGACATTACGGCGCGCGTACGGGCGATTGGTGAAGCGGAGGCCAGGCTGATTAGTGAGCCGGACACGGAGCTGCGCTTTCACAGCGGCGTCCCGGCTTTTTGACGGCGTTACAGCGTTTTCAGCATCCTGAACTCGCAGTCGCCATGGCCGGTGCAGCCCAGCGCATGGTCGATACGCGCAAAGCCCAGCGATTCATAAAGCTTAATGGCGCGCGTCAGGCTGCCGGTGGTTTCCAGATAGCAACGACGAAAGCCCCGCTGGCGCGCATGATCCATGGCTAACAGCGCCAGTTCGCGCGCCACGCCGAAGCCGCGAATAGCGGGCAGGAAATACATCTTTTGCAGTTCACAAATATCCGGCGCGCTGCAGGCGAGCGGGGCAATGCCGCCGCCGCCCATCACCTTCCCCTGATGTTCCACCACCCAGTAAGCGCTGTGTTCAGCGCTGTACAGCTCAAACAACTGGTCCAGATTAGGATCGGCAACGGTGTAGCCTTTATCCGCCGTCAGGCCAAATTCCGCAGAGACGTCGCGGATGACCCGGGCGATATGGGGATTGTCGGCGGCAGTAATGGGCCGCAGCTGAATATCGGCAGTGGTTCTCATCAGGATTCCGGTACAAAGTCAGCGCAATAAAAAAGCCGGGCAAAGCCCGGCTTCAGGTTCAAGCTATCGGACTACGACGCATTACAATGCCGCAATCACCGCCTGCTGTTCAATCAGTTTTGCTTTGGACTGTTCCATGTCGGCAACGCGTTCACGCTCTTTGGCGACGACCGCTTCCGGGGCACGGGACACAAAGCCTTCGTTGGCCAGCTTGGTCTGAATCTTCTCGATTTCAACATCGAGTTTCACCAGCTCTTTCGCCAGACGTTCCAGCTCGGCGGCTTTATCCACCAGATCCGCCATCGGGATCAGGAGCTCGGCGCCTTCAACAATTTTGGTCACCGAAACCGGCCCTTTCTCGCCCGCAGGCAGAATGGTCAGGCTTTCCAGACGCGCCAGGCGCGACAGGAAGTTACGGTTGGCCTCAACGCGGCGCTGGGCCGCCGGCGAGCAGTCACGCAGCAGCACATCCAGCAGCTTGCTCGGCGCGATGTTCATCTCCGCACGGATGTTACGCACCGCGACGATCGCCTGCTTCATCCACTCAATGTCGGCTTTGGCGTCGGCATCTTCTTTCGCCGCATCAAACTGCGGGAACGGCTGCAGCATGATGGTGTCATCGCTGATATTTTTCAGGCCTTTCACGCGCTGCCAGATGGTTTCCGTGATGAACGGAATGATCGGATGCGCCAGGCGCAGCAGCGCTTCCAGTACATGAACCAGCGTATGGCGCGTACCGCGCAGTTCTGCTTCGCTGCCGCTGTTCATCACCGGCTTGGTCAGCTCCAGGTACCAGTCACAGAACTGGTTCCAGGTGAAGTCATACAGAATGTTGGCGGCGATATCGAAGCGATAGCTGTCCAGGGCTTCACGGTAAGCTTTCACCGTATGGTTGAACTCGGTCAGAATCCAGCGATCGGCCAGCGACAGCGTCATCTCGCCACCGTTCTGACCACAATCCTGATCTTCGGTGTTCATCAGCACAAAGCGGCTGGCGTTCCACAGCTTATTACAGAAGTTGCGATAACCTTCCAGGCGCTTCATGTCCCAGTTGATATCACGACCGGTTGATGCCAGCGCGGCCAGCGTAAAGCGCAGCGCATCGGTACCGGATGGCTCAATACCGTTCGGGAACTGTTTCTCGGTGCGCTTACGGATTTTCTCGGCCAGCTGCGGCTGCATCATGTTACCGGTGCGTTTTTCCAGCAGATCTTCCAGCGAAATGCCGTCAACCATATCCAGCGGGTCAATCACGTTGCCCTTGGATTTGGACATCTTCTGGCCTTCTTCGTCGCGGATCAAACCGGTCATATAGACGGTTTTAAACGGCACCTGCGGTTTGCCGTTTTCATCTTTGATGAAGTGCATGGTCAGCATGATCATGCGGGCAATCCAGAAGAAGATAATGTCAAAGCCACTGACCAGCACGCTGGTCGGGTGGAAGGTCCGCAGGGCCTCGGTGTTTTCCGGCCATCCCAGCGTTGAGAACGTCCACAGACCTGAGGAGAACCAGGTATCCAGTACGTCGTCGTCCTGGCGCAGCGCCACATCGGCGGCCAGGTTGTTTTCGCTGCGCACTTCGTCTTCGGTGCGACCAACGTATACGTTGCCGTCGTTATCGTACCAGGCCGGAATGCGGTGGCCCCACCACAACTGACGGGAAATACACCAGTCCTGAATGTCACGCATCCAGGAGAAGTACATGTTCTCGTACTGTTTTGGTACAAACTGAATATCGCCGTTCTCAACGGCTTCAACGGCCACTTTTGCCAGCGGTGCCGTGCGGACGTACCACTGGTCGGTCAGCATCGGCTCGATGACCACACCGCCGCGGTCGCCGTAAGGAACGGTCAGATCGTGTGGTTTGATCTCTTCCAGCAGGCCCAGTTCGTCCACCGCGGCCACGATGGCTTTACGCGCCGCAAACCGTTCCATCTTCTGGAACGCAGCCGGGATCGCGTCACTGTAGACGGTGCTGGCTTCGCCGTTGGTATCGTAAACCTGCGCGCTTTCACGGATATCCCCGTCAAAGGTCAGGATGTTGATCATCGGCAGCTTATGACGACGGCCCACTTCATAGTCGTTGAAGTCGTGCGCCGGGGTGATTTTCACGCAGCCGGTGCCTTTTTCCATGTCCGCGTGCTCGTCACCCACGATCGGGATCAGGCGATCAACCAGCGGCAGCATGACAAACTTGCCGATCAGATCTTTATAACGCGGATCGTCCGGGTTCACGGCCACGCCGGTATCGCCCAGCAGTGTTTCCGGACGCGTGGTGGCGACAACCAGATAATCTTTCCCGTCGGCGGTTTTGGCGCCGTTGGCCAGCGGATAGCGGATGTGCCACATGGAGCCTTTGCTCTCACGGTTTTCCACTTCCAGGTCAGAGATCGCGGTGCGCAGTTTCGGATCCCAGTTCACCAGACGCTTGCCGCGGTAAATCAGGTTCTCTTTGTACAGGCGCACAAACACTTCTTTTACGGCATTGGACAAGCCTTCATCCATGGTGAAGCGTTCACGCTCCCAGTCCACAGAGTTGCCCAGGCGGCGCATCTGGCGGGTAATGGTGCCGCCGGATTCGGCTTTCCACTGCCAGATTTTGTCGATAAAGGCATCACGACCGTAATCCTGACGGGTTTTGCCTTCTTCTGCGGCGATCTTACGCTCAACCACCATCTGCGTGGCGATGCCCGCATGGTCGGTACCGGCCTGCCACAGGGTATTTTTGCCCTGCATGCGCTGGTAGCGAATCATGGTATCCATGATGGTTTGCTGGAAGGCGTGACCCATGTGCAAGCTACCGGTGACGTTCGGCGGCGGGATCATGATGCAAAAGCTTTCCTGGCTGGTGTCGCCATTCGGTTTGAAGTAGCCCTGCTTTTCCCAGTGCTCGTAAAGCGGCTGCTCGATATCTTGCGGGTTATATGTCTTATCCATTTCTGCTATGTCGTTTGCGGCTGTGGTGGCGTTGCCGTATTCAATTGGAAGCCAACGCTGCGATAGGCTTTATAGCGATCGCGCGCTAACTGTTTGAGCGATTCTTCATAAGGAACGAAGTCTATCACTTCATGGAAAGCAGTAGCAAAATCTGCAAACTGCGGCAGCAGGCTGATCAGCAGGTCGCGCGGTGAATTGCCCCGACGCTGCGGCCAGGCCAGCTCGACCGGTGCGCCGTAGCGCGGGCCTTCGCCAGCCAGGTTATGTGGCACAAAGGCATTGGCAGGGCGCTGCCAGAGCGCCTCATCCAGCCGAATGGCTTGCTGCTCATCTTCACAGGCGATGAGCACTCGCTTACCGGCCCGCCAGCGTGTTTCCGCCAGATCGCACACCAGCGCTTCCACAGCGGTTAAGCCGTCGCGGGATGCATCGGTTTCCAGCACGTAGAAGGTTGCGTTTTTCATCGAATTGCCTGCTAAAAGAAAAGCGGGGCGACATGGCGTCCACCCCGGTTGGTTCGGTTGCCCGGGCGTTTAGTCGTCGCCGTTCAGACCTGCACGGTTCAGCAGGAACTGTGACAGCATCGGCACCGGACGGCCGGTGGCCCCTTTGGCCTTGCCGGAGCGCCACGCAGTGCCGGCGATGTCCAGGTGCGCCCAGTTATATTTGCGCGCAAAACGCGCCAGGAAGCAAGCGGCGGTAATCGCGCCGCCCGGACGGCCACCGATGTTGGCCATATCGGCAAAATTGGATTCCAGCTGTTCCTGGTACTCATCGGCCATCGGCAGGCGCCAGGCGCGGTCGCCCGACTGTTCTGACGCGCTGATTAGCTCATGGGCCAGCGGGTTGTGGTTCGACAGCAGGCCGCTGACGTGATGGCCCAGCGCGATCACGCAGGCGCCGGTCAGCGTCGCCACGTCGATGACCACTTCCGGATCAAAACGCTCGACGTAGGTCAGGGCATCGCACAGCACCAGGCGACCTTCGGCATCGGTATTCAGCACTTCAACGGTCTGGCCAGACATGGTGGTCAGCACATCGCCCGGGCGCATGGATTTGCCGTCCGGCATGTTTTCACAGCCGACCAGTACGCCCACTACGTTCAGCGGCAGGTTCAGCTCGGCGACCATGCGCATCACGCCATAAACGGATGCCGCACCGCACATGTCGTACTTCATTTCATCCATGCTGTCCGCAGGCTTAATAGAAATACCGCCGGAGTCGAAGGTCAGCCCTTTACCGACCAGCACGATGGGGCGTGCATCGGTATCCGGGTTGCCTTTGTACTCAATCACCGACATCAGGGATTCATTGTGCGAACCGGCCCCGACGGCAAGATAGGCGTTCATGCCCAGCTCTTTCATTTGCTGCTCGCCAATCACGCGGGTTGAGATGTGTTTACTGTAGGCATCCGCCAGCTGACGCGCCTGAGAAGCCAGGTAAGCCGGATTACAGATATTTGGCGGCATGTTGCCCAGATCTTTGGCCGCTTTCACGCCCGCCGCAACGGCCAGGCCGTGCTGAATCGCCCGTTCTCCGCTGGTTAACTCACGGCGGGTCGGCACGTTAAACACCAGCTTGCGCAAAGGACGGCGCGGTTCGGCTTTGTTGCTCTTCAACTGGTCGAAGTTATACAGCGCCTCTTTAGAGGTTTCGACAGCCTGACGCACTTTCCAGTAGGTGTTGCGCCCTTTGACGTGCAGTTCGGTCAGGAAGCACACGGCTTCCATCGAGCCGGTGTCATTCAGCGTGTTAATGGTTTTCTGAATCACCTGCTTATACTGACGCTCATCCAGCTCGCGCTCCTTGCCGCAGCCAATCAGCAAAATACGTTCTGACAGGATATTCGGCACATGATGCAGCAGCAGCGTCTGACCCACTTTACCTTCCAGCTCACCGCGGCGCAGCAGGGCGCTGATATAGCCATCGCTGATTTTATCCAGCTGCTCGGCAATCGGTGACAGACGGCGCGGTTCGAAAACACCAACTACAATGCATGCACTGCGCTGTTTTTCCGGACTACCGCTTTTTACACTGAACTCCATGCACTCTCCTGAATCTTAAAGACAACAGCCGTAGCTGCCGCTAGAATGTAGCGCATTCATGACTCATTTATTAATCGGTGCAACATGCTAGCATGCTGTCGACGGTCGTAATGAATCAGGGTGACAACGTGTTGTTTTTTCACCACCCACATGCAATTCGTATACATTTTTAGCGCTGGCTTCGGCCATTTATGAAGAAAAATGGCTAATAAGCGTTGAAATTAGCGATTTTCCTGCAAAAAGACAAGTTTTCACAGGCGTATTAAGCGTGATCATTATTAGATATCTGGTTCGGGAAACGCTCAAAAGCCAGCTGGCTATCCTGTTTATCCTGTTGTTGATCTTCTTCTGCCAGAAGTTGGTCAGGATTTTAGGGGCTGCGGTGGATGGCGAAGTGCCGACAAACCTTGTTCTGACGCTGTTAGGACTCGGTGTGCCTGAAATGGCGCAACTTATTCTGCCCCTTAGCCTGTTTCTGGCGATTTTAATGACGCTGGGAAGGCTGTATACGGAAAGTGAAATCACCGTGATGCACGCCTGCGGGCTGAGCAAAGCGGTGCTGGTCAAAGCGGCGATGATTCTGATGCTGTTCACGTCGATTGTGGCCGCGATTAACGTCATCTGGCTCGGCCCCTGGTCGTCACGTTATCAGGATCAGGTTACGCAAAACGCCAAGGCCAACCCCGGCGCAGCGGCCATGGCGGCCGGGCAGTTCCAGACCTCTAGCGACGGCAATAATGTGCTGTTCGTGGAAGACGTAAAAGGCAACCATTTCGGCCATGTCTTCCTGGCGCAGCTACGGCCAAAAGGCAATGCCCGCCCGTCCGTCGTGCTGGCCGACAGCGGCCATATGCAACAGGAAAAAGACGGTTCGCAGATCGTCACCCTGGATAAAGGTACTCGCTTTGAGGGCACAGCGTTGTTACGTGATTTCCGCATTACGGATTTCACCAACTACCAGGCCTATATAGGCTATAAGCAGGCGACGCTGGATCCTAACGATGTGGATCAGGCTCCCCTGAGCACGCTCTACGCCAACAACACGCCGGAATTTAAGGCCGAGTTTCACTGGCGTCTGACGCTGGTGTTCTCTGTGCTGGTGATGGCCCTGATGGTGGTACCACTCAGCGTGGTCAATCCACGTCAGGGGCGCGTACTGTCCATGCTGCCCGCCATGCTGCTGTACCTGATTTTCTTCCTGCTGCAGAGTTCGTTGCGTTCAAGTGGAGCCAAAGGCCGCCTGGATCCGGCCATCTGGATGTGGGTGGTTAACCTGAGCTACCTGGCGTTAGCGATTGTGCTCAACCTGTGGGATACGGTGCCTGCGCGCCGGATTCGCGCGCGCTTTTCACGCGGAGGATCGGTCTGATGTTTCGCGTTCTTGATCGCTACATTGGTAAAACCATCTTTAATACCATTCTGCTCACGCTGTTTATGCTGGTCTCGCTGTCCGGCATCATCAAGTTCGTCGATCAGTTGCGTAAGACCGGCCAGGGTGCATACAGCGCGCTGGATGCGGGCTATTACACCTTGCTGAGCGTACCAAAAGATATCGAAATCTTCTTCCCGATGGCCGCCCTGTTAGGCGCATTGCTGGGACTGGGAACGTTGGCGCAGCGCAGTGAGCTGGTCGTGATGCAGGCGGCGGGTTTTACCCGCATGCAGGTGGCGCTGTCGGTGATGAAAACGGCGATTCCGCTGGTCCTGTTGACCATGGCTATCGGCGAGTTCGTTGCCCCGCAGGGCGAGCAGATGGCGCGTAATTTCCGCGCGCAGCAGCTCTACGGCGGCGCGCTGGTTTCAACACAAAACGGCCTGTGGGCAAAAGACGGCAACAGCTTTATCTACATTGAGCGCATTAAAGGCGACGATGAGATCGATGGCGTCAGTATTTATAACTTCAACGACGCGCGCCGCTTAGAGAATGTTCGCTACGCGGCCTCGGCCAAATGGGATAAAGACAAAAAGCTGTGGGTGCTGTCGCAGGTGGATGAATCGAACCTCACCGATCCCAAACAAATTACCGGCTCACAAAGCCTGGGCGGCGAATGGAAAACAAATCTGACGCCTGACAAGCTGGGCGTGGTGGCGCTGGATCCGGATGCGCTCTCGATTACCGGCCTTTACGATTACAGTAAATACCTGAAGCAGAGCGGCCAGGAATCCGGTCGTTACCGCCTGAACATGTGGAGCAAGATCTTCCAGCCGCTGTCGGTTGCGGTGATGATGCTGATGGCGCTGTCGTTTATCTTCGGCCCCCTGCGCAGCGTTTCAATGGGCGTTCGCGTGGTGACCGGCATCAGCTTCGGCTTTCTGTTCTATGTGCTGGACCAGATTTTCGGCCCGCTCAGCCTGGTTTACGGCCTGCCGCCGATTTTCGGCGCGATACTGCCAAGTTTCGTCTTCTTTGCCATCAGTCTGTTTATGCTGGTAAAACGGCGCTAATCGCCTGCCGTGAAAAAGGCCGCCTTTCGGGCGGCCTTTTTGTTTGCAGCTACTACGCATCATTCAGTCATCCAATAGCCTGATGCATTCTCCAGGCACCCAGCCGCACTCGCCCGATGCGCGTTCAGCCCAGTACCAGTCGTTCAGCGATGTCGTTACGCTCACCCGCTCACCGGGACTGACCGTCAGTTCCTGCGCACTGTAGGTTTGCCGACAGATAACCTGATTTGGACTACGTAGCGAAAAGTATTGCTGAGGTGCCCAGCCTGCTTTTCCACCGGGCAAAATTATCCACAGCCAGCCTCGCCATGCCAGATCACAGTGGCTGACCACCGCAACGTCGCCTGCCTCCACGAAAAGGGGATCGGGATACGCAGACACATAACGCTTTATCACGCATGCTCGCCGTCTCATCATGTTCTCTCTGGCCTGAAACACCGCAATCATTATAGAGGGGAAATCCCTGATCGCTTTTACGTCGATATCAGGCCGTGTCGGCGCAGCGTAAAGGCGGAAAGGTTTGAAGTGAAAAAGCCCGCCGTGCAGGAAAAGATTAAGCCTCAGGAAAACGGGGCTGACACCGCTCCGCGCATGCATCATCTCTTCATCACGTCATCCAGTCGTGAATCAACGCACCATACAGCACCTCCGCTTCCGCTAACCGGCTCAGCAGACAGTATTCATCGGTCTGGTGCGCCATCGACGGCTCGCCGGGGCCGAGGATAATACAGGGCGGATTGCCCAGCGCGGGCAGCAGCAAGGACGCATCGGTGAAGTAGGGCACAATGCGCGGTGTCAGCGGGGCATCATGTAACGGCTGGCAGTGCTGATAAACCGACTGAATCCAGGCCTGATTGTCTTCGCTCAGCACCGCGGGCAGATCCACCAGCGTGGTCACCGTTACGCTGTCGCCCAGTAACGTCGTGAGCTGCTGACGAATGGTGGCGTGCTGCAGATTGGGGGCGCTGCGGATATCCACGTCAAACTGCGTGTGATCGGGCACGGAGTTAATGTTCAGGCCGCCCACGATGCGGCCGACGTTGAGGGTCGGCTGCTTCATCAGCGGATGCGGCGCGCCGGGTGAGAAATGCTGAATTTTGCCCAGCGCGTCCGCCGCCAGATAAATGGCATTGATACCCAGCTCCGGCATCGCGCCGTGGGCCGTTTTGCCCCGGGTTTCACAGCGCAGCCAGAGTGCGCCTTTATGGCCGATAACCGGATAGTTGGCGGTGGGCTCGCCGACGATCAACGCGCCCACTTCGGGCAGGTCAGCGCTGTCGATCAGCGCCCGCGCACCATCGCAGCCTGTTTCTTCGCCGCCGGTAATTAACATCACCACGCCGGAACCCTGTCGAATCGCCTGCTGGTGCGTAACGCAGGCGACGGCAAAGGCCGCAACGGCGGCCTTCATATCACTCGAACCGCGCCCATACAGTTTATCCCCGACGATTTCACCGAACGGATCGTGCTGCCAGTCGGCATTGCCGAGCGGAACCGTATCCAGATGGCCGGTAAATCCCAGTTGCGGTCCGAGCTGGCTGCCAGGCAGGCTGGCAATCAGGTTCAGGCGGTTTTCGCCGAAGGTGGACAGGGTGACGTCAAAGCTCCGTTCCGCCAGCCAGTCCGCCAGAAAGTGCATGCAGGCTGCTTCGTTGCCCGGCGGATTAATGGTGTCAAAGCGCAACAGCTGCTGCGCCAGTGTCTGGCTCTCGCTCATCAGCCGCGCACCGTTAACCAGTCCAGGCAGTTGATCCACAGCTGGCGATAACCCGGCCACTGAGCAAATTCCTGCGGCAGCCAGTGGGCAGACATATCGCTGGTCCAGACCAGCGAGCGGCCCTGTTGATATTCGCGCACCGCCAGCAACGGATGTGACGTTCCGGCAATGGTCGCCAGCAGTTTACCTTCCGGGTGCATTTCCACTTCGTTATAGCCCAGTAACCATGGCCAGTCGCCCGGCATATCGGTAAACAGCGCGTGAGATTCGGTCACGCTGGGATAGGCCCCTTCGGGCGTTTCGATGCGGTCATCCCAGGCCAGGCAGCGCACCGGCAGCACCTTCTCGACCGCCGTGTTGCGATAGCGCGCGCCGCCGTTGATGCCCTGAAAACTAAAGTAGCCGCCAATCATCATCAGCGCGCCGCCCGCCGCCACGTAGTCGTGGATCAGCGTCAGGCGGTTTGCCGTGCGCTGGCTCTTCAGCCAGGTATCCGGGTGCAGCAGCAACGTATTGGCGCCGATGTCGGACAGAATAATCGCATCCCACTGCTGAAGCCCGGCAGGCGTCAGCGGAAACTCGGTCGCGGCGGCATGAGCGGGCATGTAGGTAATGGCATAATCACTGTCGGCCAGCGCCGCCATAAAGTCGGTTGCGCCATTGTGCCAGGTGGCGGTGGCAAACTGATCGAAGCCTTTGACGTGAACGGATGTGCTGGTCCAGGATTCCCCGACCAGTAAAATTTTCTTCTGCATTACGCTTCTCCCTTACCCACCAAAAACGCGCTGTGGGTTAGCAATCAGTAAGGTTTCAAGTTGTTCGCCGCTGACGCCGTGGCGTTTCAGGCGCGGGACAAAATGTTTAAGGATGTAGCCATAGCCGTGACCACCGTAGCGGGTCAGCATGGTTTTCAGGAACACGTCCTGCGATAACAAAATCTGTTCGATAAAGCCGTCATCGATCAGCTCGCGAATGGCGCGGGCATTCTCTTCATCGGATGGTGACTGCGCGGACTCATCGGCGTAGTAATAGCTCATGCCGATCATGTCGTATTCCAGAAAGGCGCCGCGCTGCGCCAGGTCGCGCTGGTAGCGCTTATCGGCAAAGCTGGGGTTCATGTGGCACAGCACCACGTGACGCAGGTCAGCGCCTTCTTCTTCCAGAATATCCAGTACCCGATGGCCTAATCGCTCCCAGCCGGGCAGATGTACCTCAACCGGCACCCGTGTCGCGGCACTGGCGCGGCCCGCCGCCCGCAGGGATTTCTCCTCGTTGGGAGTAAAGCGGCTGGAAACGCCGATTTCGCCGATCAAACCGGCCAGCACCTCAGGTTTCTCTTCCCGGCCGCCCAGGTCGTAAATCAGCTTGTCAGCAAGCGCTTCGATGCTGATCGTTTTGACCCAGTCCGGATGAGATGGCTCCAGATACAGTCCGGTGCTCATAATGATGTTCAGCCCGGTCAGGCGCGCGATGCGCTGCAGCGCTTTCGGGTCACGGCCAATGCCGATATTGGTGGGATCCACCACCGTCTCGCCGCCCAGTGCCCGAAACTTCATCAGCTCTTCAATCGCCAAATCCACATCAAACAGCTGACAGTTATCGCGACTGATCAGCGGGTTAAGCGACAGCTCGCCCAGGTTTTCGATGCTGACCGGCATTTCTGCCAGGTGACGATCGCCACAGCAGCAGGGCGGCACCCATTTGCCGGAGGCATCCAGCAGAATATGTTCGTGCATCAGCGTCACGCCCATTTCACTCACCGGCAGCGGACCGAGTACGGTCATCACATAGCCGCTGTTGATGCCCAGCGGCAGCGGATCGGGATGGCGAAAAATAGAATGTTTCATCAGCTATCCTTTCGCCGCCGATCGCGTCGGGTTGAGAATGCGGGTGTTCAGCCAGATGGCCAGCAAAATAATCGTACCGGTGGCGATCTGCGTATAAAACGGGGAGATGTGCGACAAAATCAGGCCGTTCTGGATGATGGCAATCGACAGCGCGCCGAGCAGCGTGCCGATAACGGTACCGAAACCACCGAACAGGCTGGTACTGCCCAGCACCACCGCAGCGATAACCTGTAACTCAAAGCCTTCGCCCTGGTTGGAGGAGCCGCTGCCCAGACGCGCAGTGATGATCATGCCCGCCAGCGCCGCCGCCATGCCGCTGATGATGTAGACCTTCATGGTCACGGCTTTGGTGTTAATCCCGCTCCGGCGCGCGCCTTCCGCATTCGCGCCAATCGCCGTGACATAGCGACCAAAGCGCATATGATTCAGCACGATATGGCCGACGATCAGCACTACGATGCCGATCAGCGCGGGCATCGGCACGCCCAGTACCCAGGCGCGGCCCATAAAAGCGAACGGGCTGTCGGCAGGGATGGGAATGGAATAGCCCTGCGTAATCAGCAGCGCCACGCCGCGCACCACCGCCAGCGTCGCCAGCGTGACGATAAAGGCCGGAATGCCTTCATAGGCGATAAAGAAGCCGTTGATGGCCCCCACCAGCGCCCCCAGCAGCAGGCCACCCAGCAACACCACCGGCCAGGGCAGGCCCCAGTTATTCAGCGCGATAGCCGACAACGCGCCGACCAGCGCCAGCGTCGATCCTACGGAAAGATCGATGCCGCCCGTGGTGATCACCAGCGTCATCGCCGTGGCGACGATCAGCAGCGGCGCGCTCTGGCGAATGATATTCAGCCAGTTAGCACTGCTGAGAAAGTTGCCGGTGATCAGGGAGAACACCACGCAGCAGAACACAAAAAACAGCGCGATGCTCACCACGCCAGAGTGGTTGTGCAGCAGGCGGCGCGGCAACGAGTGTTGCGCCATACGGGAACTGCTCAGATTCATAATAGTCATCCTGTTACCTCGCTCAGTGCGCGGCGGCCGAGCGGGCGACAAACTTCTCACCCACGATCAAATTGACGATCTCGGTCAGATCCGTGTCGGCCACGCGACGTTCCGCCACGTTGGTGCCCTCGTACATCACCATGATGCGATCGCACACCAGGAACAGATCCTGTAAGCGATGGGTGATCAGGATGACGCTCACGCCACGCGCCGAGACCCGACGGATCAACTCCAGCACCGCCTCGACTTCGGCGACGGCCAGCGCGGCGGTGGGTTCATCCATAATTAGCACTTTGGGATCGAAGGCGGCGGCGCGCGCAATGGCAATCGCCTGGCGCTGACCGCCGGAGAGATTGCGCACCAGTAAGCGCGTGTCGGGGATTGAAATGCCCAGGCCTTTCAGCATTTCCCGCGCATCTGCGTGCATTTTTTCTTCGTCCAGAAACGGAATGCCGAGAATCGACTTCATCGGCTCACGTCCCATAAACAGGTTGCCCGCCACATCGACGGTGTCGCACAGCGACAGGTCCTGATACACCATCTCGATATGGCAGCGGCGGGAATCCGCCGGGTTACTGAAATGCTGGTCTTCACCATCGATACGAATCGTGCCGCTGGTGGGCACGACTGCGCCAGACAGCACTTTGGTCAGCGTGGATTTACCCGCGCCGTTATCGCCCACCAGGCCCAGCACTTCGCCCGGGGCCAGTTGCAGATTGACGCCGCGCAGGGACCGTATCGCGCCATAAGTCTTGGTAATATTCACCATTTCTACCCGTGCCGGGGCAGGTTGTATTTGCTGCATGTGATCACTCCCATCACCGCTAACGGGAAAGTTGTTCTGCGGGTAAAAAGAGGTTATCCGGCACGGTTTACGCCCTTGTAAACCGGTTTACCTGCAAGATAAACCCTTTGTCATTACATACAGAACAACGCGCTACAACGATATTTGTTTGCCGGGTACGACATTGCAGCTTCCGTGCCAGCCTGGGAACAGGCGCGACATTCACGGTCTAACCTTTTGTAATGCAAAACATTTAAATGTTAATTTCAGGTAAACCGGTTTACTCACTATAACGCTGTGAAATTAAAAAGCGCGTTATTTGCGCTAAAACTGTGCACTTTTGCGCCATTTTGGGACGTTGTTAACACATTTGTATCGAATCGCGCGCCACCCATTCCACCGGCAGGCGGGTTTCGGCGGGCACGGCGAGGTCGTCATTCAGAATGCGCAACATGATGTGAACCGCCGTGCGGCCCAGTTCCCGCGCGGGCTGGCGGATGGTAGAAATGCGCGGTTGGGTAAAGTCGGCATAGGTCGCGTCATCAAAGCCCACCAGCGACAGCGCCTCAGGGGCTGTGAGTCCGCGTGCGCGCAGGCCATCCAGCAGTCCCAGCACCAGATAATCACTGGCGGCAAAGACAGCGGTAGGGCGCTCATCGCGGCTGAACAGCCTTTCCAGCGCCTGCTCACCGAATTCACGCTGGTATTCGCCGTACATCACCCATTCGGGCGGCACGTGCAGGCCCGCCTGCGTCATCGCGGTGCAAAAGCCCTGATAGCGTTCGCGCACACTCATCAGCTCATCCGGCCCGCCGACAAAGGCGATATGGCGGTGACCGGCGGCGATCAGGTTTTCGGTGGCAATCCGGCCGCCCTGTACGTTATCGGCAAAGACCTTGGGCACCATGCTGCCGGGAATGTCTTCATCCAGCAGTACGATGCGCTGGTGGCGGTTAATTTCTTTGCGTAACAGGCCGTTATCAGGATGGTTAGTGGTAAACAGCAGGCCATCCACCTGGCAGGTATCCAGCCAGCGAATAAACTGGCTCTCTTTGTCAGGATGGTTGCGGGTGAGGCACAGCACCAGGCTGTAGCCGTGGGCCGAGGCGGCTTCTTCGGCGGCATCGGCCAGTTCGGCAAAGAAGGGGTTGGTAATATCGGGCAAGACCAGCCCTAAGGTTTCGCTGCCGCCCTTGCTCAGACGGCGTGCCAGGCTGTTGCCGCGATAATCCAGTTGACGAATCGCCGCTTCAATCCGGTCGATGGTTTCCTGCGGCAGCATAATGCTTTGATTCATATAGCGGGATACGGTCGCTTTTGACAGCCCGGCCAGCGCTGCGACGTCGGATAACAACACCCGTTTTTTACTCATATCTTCTGCCATCTTGCCCGGAATCGGCTATCAGTAACACAGTTACGCGCAGCGAATACAGTGTTTTCCCTGACCGCTGACGATAAAATAATCGCTTGACAAAATTTTGCCGGAAGCGAATGGTAGAGACAGTTTACCGCATGACCCGGGAGTCCCTCCCAAACCCGATTAATCCCTTTCACAAGTTCACCATAATGGACGGCGAACAGAAAGTCGGTTATTCAGGTCCTGGCTGAATCAGCCATTCAGACGATATTTGCCCGCCAACAATAATCCCTCTGCATTACGATGCGGAGATCGACTGGTTATCGCACATTCCCGACGAGGAATTTTATGATGATGGCATTTAACACCAGAAAACTGCGCGCGGTTGCGCTGGCTACCGGCTTACTGTCTGCGGGGTCGTTATTTTCACTGGCGCACGCCGCCACGACGTATGCGCTGGTTCAGATTAATCAGCAGGCCCTGTTTTTTAATCAGATGAATCAGGGCGCACAGGAAGCCGCGAAAGCCAGCGGTAAAAATTTAGTAATCTTTAACGCCAACGATAATCCCGTATCGCAAAACGACGCGATCGAAAATTATATTCAGCAGGGCGTGAAGGGCATTATGGTGGACGCGATTGACGTCAACGGCATTATGCCGGCCATTAAAGAAGCGGCCGCCGCCAAAATACCGGTCATTGCGATTGATGCGGTATTACCGGCGGGCCCACAGGCGGCACAGGTGGGCGTGGATAACCTGGAAGGCGGCAAAATTATTGGTAAATATTTTGTCGACTACGTGGCGAAAAATATGGGCGGCAAAGCGCGACTGGGCATTGTGGGCGCGCTGAACTCAGCCGTGCAGAACCAGCGTCAAAAAGGGTTTGAAGAAACCATTAAAAGTCATCCAGGCATCACCGTCGCGGATGTGGTTGATGGCCAGAACGTGCAGGATACGGCGATGACGGCGGCAGAAAACCTGATCACCGGCAACCCGGATTTAACCGCCATCTACGCGACCGGCGAACCGGCCCTGCTGGGCGCGATTGCGGCGGTGGAAAACCAGGGCCGCCAGAAAGACATCAAAGTCTTTGGCTGGGATCTGACCTCCAAAGCTATCAGCGGCATCGATGGCGGGTATGTCACGGCTGTCCTGCAACAGGACCCGAAAAAGATGGGTGAAGAGGCGGTGAAGGCCCTGAACGCGATTACCGCAGGCAAAACCGTGTCGAAAACCATTCTGGTGCCGGCCACGGTAGTGACCAAAGCCAACGTGGACAGCTATCGCGCGATGTTTAAATAACCGCTGACTCGCCGCCTGCCTGGAGCAGCGCGGCGAGCTCCTCTGCGGTGGGAAAGGCCTGACGTGTGCCATGCCGACTGACGGTCAGCGCGGCAGCCTTGCTGGCGTGAGTAAGTGCTAACTTATCAATCTCGCCCCCACGGAGGAGTGCGGATGCCAGCATCACGGCAAGAAAGGTATCGCCTGCACCGGTGGTATCCACGGCATGAGCGGGCTGCGCCGGGCAAAACGTCCGCTGCTCGCCCTGAATCAGCCAGGCCCCGGCGCTGCCGTGAGTAACCACTAACGTTTTAACGGCACCGGGCGCTAACTGTTGGGCTTCATGCTGATTCACTACCGCAATATCTACCTGCGGCCAGCAGGCGCGAAAACCGGCGTGCACTGGCGAGGGATTAAAGACGGTGATCAGACCAAGGGATTTCGCCAGGCTGAACAGCGCGTGGGTTTTCCCGGGCGAGAAATTACCCTGCTGGACCAGCAGATCGCCCGGACGCGCGCCGGCAAGATGGTGACTGAGCGTCGTGATATCCAGCGCCTCAGCCGCCGCTGTACTGGTAATAATGGCGTTATCGCCGTCGGCGCTGTTTAAAATAAGTGAGGTATCACTCAGGGCCGCAACAGGCTGTGCAGGCAGTAACGTCACCGGCTCGTGTATAAGCTGCTGACGGATCCAGTTTCCTTTACTGTCATGACCGGTCGCGGCAAGTAAAACCGTCTCGATGCCGCAGCGGGATAATACGATCGCCTGATTCGCGCCTTTACCGCCGATATCCTGCGAACGGTGATAACCATGCACAGAGGCGCCCTTAGCCGGAATATCCGTGACAGACCAGGTTTCATCGACAGTAATATTACCAGCCACATAAACACGCATAGTGTTTTCCTGAACAGGATAAAGACGCGATGGTTGCTATATCAGCAGAAAAAAATGACGCAATACAAGCGATATTTTCCCGCCCCAAAGCCGTTATTGGCGTGATTCACTGTGACCCATTTCCGGGCTCGCCAAAATATCGCGGCAAATCCGTCAGCGCGATCATTGAGCGCGCCTTACGCGATGCCGAAAACTATATTCTCGGCGGTGTTCACGGTCTGATCGTGGAAAACCATGGCGATATTCCCTTTTCAAAACCCGAGGATATTGGCCCGGAAACGCCGGCATTCATGGCGGTAATTACGGAAAAAGTGCGCGAACGTTTTGGCGTACCGCTGGGTATTAACGTGCTGGCAAACGCCGCGCTGCCTGCCTTTGCCACCGCGCTGGCGGGCGGGGCGGATTTTATCCGCGTCAACCAGTGGGCGAATGCCTATATTGCCAACGAAGGCTTTATTGAAGGGGCCGCCGCCAAAGCGCTGCGCTACCGCAGCCAGTTACGTGCCGAACATATTCGGGTGTTTGCCGACAGCCACGTTAAACACGGCAGCCATGCGATAGTCGCCGACCGCTCCATTCAGGAACTGACCCGCGACGTTGATTTCTTTGAAGCCGACGCGGTTATCGCCACCGGACAGCGTACCGGCGACAGCGCCACGCTGGACGAAATCGACGAGATCCGCGCCGCCACCGCCTTACCGCTGCTGGTGGGTTCGGGCGTCACGCCCGCCAATGTCTGCCAGATTCTGGGACGCACCCAGGGCGTGATTGTGGCCAGCGCGCTCAAGGTGGACGGCGTCTGGTGGAACGATGTGGACCGAGACAGGGTAAAACAGTTTATGGCCGTGGCGCAGTCGGCGCTGGATCAGGCATAACCGCCGTTTATTCTCTGGCGCAGACAACAAAAAACCCCGCGAGTGAGGCGAGGTTTTTTGTTTACGTCAGCACGATTGCGTGCGGTGCACATCATGCATTATCAACGTTTTGAACTATACGAATTAATCCGGCATGGTGCAAGCAGGTGATGCTTTATTGTACGCTCTGACTGGATTGGTTTGAGGCTTCGCTCGCAATCATTGTATTTTTCTGTTTATTTATACAGTGTTTTTGTTATGCTTTTCCAGGTTGATGTTGATGTGCTCTGAGGCCGCACTGTGCTGTGAAAGATGCGTTTCATGACTGACAAGTCCTGGCTGCAACGGGTGGTGCCGTCAGTGCCTTAACCTCCAGGGGCACATCATGCATTATCAACCTAATCAGCCTGTTACAGGCAGCGGAAAGGTACGCAGGCTGTAAGTGCTCCTGACCACAGGAGCCAGCGTATGAGATGGATAGAAATCGCTCGCGTATTTCTGAAGCTCATGGTTGCACTACTGCAACTGCTTGAAATTATCGTGAAGTCCTTCAGGTAAATCACGTTCAGGCCGCACCTAAGGGAGGTGATGTTTACCTCCCTTTAATCATGTAGTTGAATTAAGCAGAACAGGGCGGTGTTAAATCAGGCCAGCCAGCCTTTCACCACCGGCAGCAGCGCCGGAATCTGCGACAGCAGATACAGCACCAGCCCGATGGTGCCGCCCACCAGCGTGCCGTTGATGCGGATAAACTGCAGGTCCTTACCGATGTTCAGCTCGATCTGCTGCGACATATCGCGCGCATCCCAGCTTTTCACCGTGTCGCTGATATGGCGCGTCAGGAACGCCGCGAACTCCGGCGCAACGCTGCGGGCAGCGTCTTCCAGATGCTGATTCATCGAGCTGCGCAGCCCTTCATCGGCGGCGAGGGTTTCGCCCAGCCACAGCGCCGCCTGGCGGACCTTGTCCTGCACTTTTGACGCCTCGCTGTTGAGATCCGCTTTCAGCCAGTCGCGCAGATCGCCCCACAGCTCGCCGATATAGCGGTTCAGCGTAGGATCGTCTTTCAGCCAGCCTTTAATTACCTCGGCGCGTTCCGCCATTTCCGGATCGTTTTTCAGCTTCTCAATCAGGCGATCTACCGCGCGGTTAAAGCCCAGCCGCAGTTCATGGCCCTGATCCAGCGCCACATCATCCAGCAGCGAATCCACCGCATTCGCCACCAGTTCTGCGCTGTGCTCGCCCAGCCACTCGGTCGGCAACATTTTGGCCTTGATGGGATGCTCGCGCTTCAGCCAGCGCACCAGCTGGTTGGCGATAAATTCCCGGGTACTGGGTTTATCCAGCAGCCGCAGCAGCTGATCGATCGCGGCATCCAGCAGCTCCTGATGGCGGTTATTTTTGGTCAGGCTTTCCAGCATCAGCGCGCCGGTCTGGCTGAGATCTACCTTGTCGATTGCCTTGTGCACCGCCCGGCGCATAAAGTGCTGGATGCGTGCGTCATCCGTCAGATCGAGAAAGCCGCGCATCACCTGCAACAGATGACGACCGACCCGATCGGCATTACCGGGCGCGCTCAGCCATGTCGCCAGCATGTGCGACGGATCGTGGCGGCGGATCAGATTCAGCAGCGAATCGGTATCCAGAAATTTTTCCTGCACAAAGCGGCCCAGATTCTCACCGATGCGATCTTTATTACGCGGAATGATGGCCGTATGACGGGCAATAAACGGCACCGGCACGCGGCGAAACAGCGCCACCACCGCAAACCAGTCGGCCAGCGCCCCGACCATCGCAGCTTCGGCAATGGCTTTAATACCGCTGACGTAGAAGTTGGGCGGCAGAAACAGCGTGACAACAAAAGTGATGGCGGCCAGCAGCAGCAGCGAGAGCGCCAGGCGTTTGGTCCGTTTTAATTCGCGTTGTTTATCCATATCCTGATCTTAGCAGCTTGCCTGCTGAGTAAGTCAACGTTGCCCGATCCAGGCCGAAAAGCGCAGTTAAGTCTGGCACTAAACCGGCCTGTCTTAACGCGGTGGGCGATTCCCGAATCAGACTGTTCCTAAAAACTAATAACATTAAAAATTACCACTCTTATAAACAGTTACAGCAGTGTACATTTCGGGAGCAGTCTCCGTACGTTGACGCACCCTATCCATGGAACCAGACCAGGAGAATTCACGTGAAAGCAATCGCAACGGCAACCGCAAGTCTGTTGATGTTAATGAGTGGTATCGGCGCGCATGCAGAAGGGCTGACCACCTCTGCCGATGGAAAAAATCTGACTGTCAGCTTCGGAAAGCCCACCATTAAGCAGGTCCTGCATTACCGTAAAATGTACGACAAAAAACCCTTCCCCGATGCCGAAATTTATTACTACGACAACGGCACCTATAAAATCATCTCGCAGGGGGAAAACCATTACGGCGTGTACGTGATGCAGGGCAAGTTCGATGATGAGACCTTCACGGTGCGCTTTATCTCGCTGCCGTCCACCGACTGGGGCAATAAGACCGCCTTCCATCAGCTGACCTTTGTGCGCGGCGATAAGCAGAACGTGTTTATCCAGAACGCGATTGTCGATACCGGCGAGGCGATTGCCCAGCAGAACGGCACCTACACGCAGGAAAAGAACACCGTCACCAACCCGGTGTCTACCAGCTGGAAACACAAGTAGCGTTAAGGTGGCAGCCAGGCTGCCACCGACCTTTAGCGACGGCGACCGCCAAACAGGCTGCCCAGCACGCCGCGAATAATCTGGTTAGTAATCTGTCGTCCCGCGCTTTTCGCCATGGTTTGCACCACGCCATCTCGCTTGCCGCCGCGCGGACCGGTGCTGCCAAACAGGATCTCTTTTAATCCCCCCAGAATACCGTCGTCGACCTCCACCGTGTTGCCTTTGGCTTCGGGCGCATTGGCTTTCTCACTGGCGGCCTGCACGCCCTGTTGCAGACGTTCGTAAGCCGATTCCCGATCGATTTCCGTGTCATATTTGCCCGACAGCGGAGAATGGTTGATCAGCCCGTTGCGCTCGTCCGTATTCACCGGCCCCATGCGCGAGCCGGGAGCGATCACCATCGCACGTTCCACCACCGACGGGCTGCCTTTGGCATCCAGAAAGGAGATCAGCGCTTCGCCGGTGCCCAGCGCCTGGATCGCCTCTACGGTCGTAAAGGCCGGATTGGCGCGCAGGGTTTCGGCGGCGGTTTTCACCGCTTTCTGATCGCGCGGGGTAAAGGCGCGCAACGCATGCTGTACCCGGTTGCCTAACTGGCCCAGCACCGTATCCGGAATGTCCGCCGGATTCTGCGTCACGAACCAGATCCCTACGCCTTTGGATCGGATCAGGCGGATCACCTGCTCGATCTTCTCCAGCAGCACCGGCGGCGCATCGTTAAACAGCAGGTGCGCCTCGTCAAAGAAGAACACCAGCTTCGGTTTATCCAGATCGCCCGCTTCCGGCAGGTATTCATACAGCTCTGACAGCATCCACAGCAGGCTGGTCGCATATAGCTTTGGCATCTGATACAGCTTCTCGGCCGACAGGATGTTAATGATGCCTTTGCCGTCGCTGTCGACGCGCATCCAGTCGCTAATTTCCAGCATCGGCTCGCCAAAGAAGTGCTCCGCGCCTTGTTCTTCCAGCGCCAGCAGCCCGCGCTGGATCGCACCCACCGAGGCGCTGTTGATATTGCCGTACTGCGTCTGAAAGCTTTTCGCGTTATCGCCAATGTACTGCGTCATGGCGCGCAGGTCTTTAAAATCCAGCAGCAGCAGGCCCTGATCGTCGGCGATGCGGAAGATGATCTGCAGCACGCCGCTCTGTACCTCGTTCAGGTTCAGCAGCCGTGCCAGCATCAGCGGGCCCAGATCCGACACTGTCGCGCGCACCGGATGGCCTTTGTCCACAAAAATGTCCCACAGCACCACCGGATTGCGCTGCGGTTGCCAGTCGGTCACGCCGATGCTGGCCAGTCGCGCCTGCAGCTTTTCACTGCTCTGGCCTGCCATCGCCACACCGGTTAGATCGCCTTTCACATCCGCCATAAATACCGGCACGCCAATCGACGAAAAGGATTCCGCCAGCTTTTGCAGCGTCACGGTTTTTCCCGTGCCGGTCGCACCGGTGATCAGGCCGTGGCGGTTTGCCATCTGCGGCAGCAAATGCAGTTGAACGTCAGGGGTTTGGGCGATAAGCAGGGGAGCGGTCATAGCGCAGTACTCACAAATAGTCAGTCATGCGTCAAGCATAGCCAGCGGGGCGGCAGCCGTCAGTAAAGATTGCGTGCTGCCGCCCGGAAATTTACTTCTGCACCTCTTCAAAATTCAGCAGCGTCACGCCAATGCCCTGCTGGGCGTGCGTCACGTTCTTGCGCAGCGCGACCTGCACCTCGCCCTGCAGCATCACCACGTAAGGTGAGTTCTGCTGAAGCTGCTGTTGCAGCGAGACGTAATCGGCCCGGCGCTTCGCGGCATCGCTTTCTCCGGCGGCTTTACGGGTCAGGGCGCTCAGCTCCGGAATATCCCAGCCCACGCGCCAGGCCAGCGTTTTGCTGCCGTTTGGCACGTTATAGGCGAAGGTGCTGGCGTTAGTGTTCGGGTCGATATAGTCCGCGCCCCAGTAGGTAAAGATGGATTCGAACTGACGGCTGCGCATCTTGCTCCACAGCTCGGATTCCGCCACCGGCTGGATATCCAGATTCACCTCGGCTTTGGCAAAGCTCGACTGCAGCGCCTGGGCAATATCGATATACGGCGGCTGATTCACCACCGACAGCGCGATATGCGCGCCGGGCTTAATGCCGCCTTTGGCTAAAATCGCTTTGGCCTTTTCGACATCGTAGTGGAACGGTTTGGTCTCCAGCGCGCCGTCAAAGCCCTGCGGCAGGAAGCTCTGGTGCACACGATATTGCCCCTTCAGCAGCTGATTCGCCAGGCTGTCGTAGTCCACCAGCCAGCGCGCCGCCTGCCATAAGGCCGGATTCCCCAGCGCAGGCTGCTGCGTGCTTTTGGTGTTAAAGCCCAGGTAGTAGATCAGGCTGGAAGGAAAGGCCGCGATGTGCACATTGGGATCGCTTTTCAGCGAGGCCAGCTGATCCGGCCCCAACTGGTACGCCGCATCCACATCGCCCTGCTGGATCAACAGCCGACGGGTGCCCGGATCGGCCACGCCTTTCAGCAGCACTCGTTTCAGGTGCGCTTTCTGGGTGCTGTTGGGATTGGCCTCCAGCACCAGCGCCTGCAGGGGCACGAACTGTTTGATCGCATAGGCCGCGCTGCCCGCCGAGTGGGTTTTCAGCCAGCCGTTGCCGTAATCATTACTGACGGCATGCGACTGCGCCAGCTTGCTGTCGACAATGGAGGAGACCGGCGCGGTCAACAGGCGCAGGGCCAGATCCTGCCCGATTTGTGCCGGCCAGCGCAGCTCCAGTTGATGATCGTTGATCACGGTGAACTGCTGGTCGATATTCTCCGGCGTCCAGCCAAATTCACTCAGGATAAATGAGGGCGCTTTGTTCAGCTTCACCGCGCGGGTAAAGGAGAACACCACGTCCTTCGCCGTCAACGGATTGCCGCTGGCAAAACGCGCCTGCGGATTCAGGTCAAACACCAGACTGTTTGGGGTTTTACCCGGCTGCCAGCGCAGCGCCGCCAGCGGGGACAGCTTCTGCGGATCCTGATGGTCCGGCTCCAGTAACGTCTGGTAGATGTTGCGCAGGCTGCTGTTGCTGACGGTTTCAAAGCTTTCCGCCGGGTCAAAGCTGATAATGCCGTCCAGCGGCACGGCGACCACGAACGTATCTTTTGGCGTCGCCGCGTGGGCGGCTGAGGAGAGAGCAAGGGCGGTAAGCAGGAGCAGCGGTTTGCGCATGGCGGTTATCCTTAATGATTGATAACCCTACTGTAACCCGCGCCAGAGCAGGTCAAAATGCCGGTTTGTTCTGAGCTATGCCAGTTTCGTCTTAGCTGATAAGCCGCCCGTTAAGGGCGGCTCAGATCGTCAGTGGAAGGTGTGAATCACTTCCAGCACGCCGTTGATAATGAACTGCACGCCCATGCACACCAGCAGAAAGCCCATCAGACGCGATATCGCCTCGATGCCGCCTTTGCCCACCAGGCGCATAATCGCCCCTGAACTGCGCAGGGAAATCCATAAAATCACGCTCACCACCAGGAACGTCAGCACCGGCGCGACATTAATAACCTAGGCCGGAAAATCCACCCCGCTGCGCACGGTAGACGCCGAGGAGATGATCATCGCGATCGTCCCCGGCCCGGCGGTGCTGGGCATCGCCAGCGGCACAAAGGCGATGTTCACCGGCTCCTGCGCGGTTTCCAGCTCATCGTGCTTGTGTTTGGCTTCGACCGAATGGCCCACCGGCTTCGCCGGAAACAGCATCCGAAAACCTATAAACGCTACAATCAGCCCGCCCGCGATGCGCAGCCCCGGAATGGAGATGCCGAACGTATGCAGCACCGCGCTGCCCGCGTACCAGGCCACCATCATGATGGCGAACACATAGATGCTCGCCTGCAGGGCCTGACGGTTGCGCTCCCGAAAATTCATCTCACCGGCCAGGCCCAAAAACAGCGCCACGGTGGTGAGCGGGTTGGCGAGCGGCAGGATCACCACCAGCCCCAACCCGATTGCTTTGATTAGCTCCAGCATGCCTTATTCCGCTTAGTGTTTAGGCCGTTCCAGCGCTTCCAGCAGCTCCGGGAAGAAGTCTTGCAGGATTTCCGGCGTCATCAGCTCCGGGTACTGCATCAGGTGCTCGCGGATGCGTTCGTTCACGTCCGGGATCAGGCGCTGTGCCGCATCGCTGGCGCTGATTTTATGCTTCTTCATGCTGCGCAGCAGGTCGGCGGGCAGGTTGTCTTCGTCTTCGTTGTCTTCCACCATCTCCAGCGCATCCAGCTCGTCGAACATTTCCATCAACGCTTCGGTTTGCGGCGTGCGGGATTCATATTCGCGCGGGTGTTCTTCGGCCATGTAGCGCAGCATCAGGCGCATCGGTGTGCCATCCGGGGATTTAGGTGGTTCGGCGGCGAACCAGGTCAGCAGCTGGTGGATGGTGACCTGATGGACGTGATAACCGTTATCCACCAGTTCGTCGGCCAGCAGCTCAGCGCTTTCGTTTTCAATCAGGCAGATATGCGTGCGGTTAGGATCGTACTCTTCGAGCCACTGGTAGATCTCTTCGATCACCCCGTCGTCGTACTCGAACTTTTTGTTTACATAGCTCCCTTCTGACGCATTTACGCAGGCTGTGATCAGGTCTGGATCAAAGTAAATTGCGATGTTGATACCTTTCATGCGTGCCGTCCTGTTCAAATCCAAAACATCACTATAACGCTCAACGCATTAGGAAGGAAAACTTATGACTTAACGTGTTGCGATACAAGATGATACAGACAGCGGGCGGGATGCTGACAGGCGGTAAACAGGCGGAAGAGAAGGGCGATAAACCTGCCAGCGCGGGGCTGGCAGGCGACGGTCAGGAGATAAAGTTTTTACCCTGCTTCAGCACCACGTCACAGGCTTTGGTTTTGAGCTTCTCGCCCATCGGCGAGTTGCTGAGGCTTTGCAGGTTCAGCTGCTGGCCATTGCCGGTGTTCAGCAGCCCGGCCACGCCCTGGGTGTAATCCGGTTTTTGCTCCTGCGCAGCGGTGGTATTCAGGCCCAGCTTGCTCAGCACCTGGTCTTTTACCGACTGCACGTTGTTTTTCACCACGTTGTGCTCCACGCAGTACTGCATCACGCCGGCGGCATTGGTCATGCTGTTGGCGCTCATGGCTTTGTCGTTGCTGTTCAGCAGGCTGGTAATGGAGGACATCGACAGCCCGCCGTTCTGCTGACCTGCTGTACCGTTGTTTTGCTGGCTGAGCTGGTTGGCGGCACTGCTCAGTTGATCCTGCCAGCTTGCGGCTGACGCATTGCCCGCCAGCAGCAGGGCTGCCAGGGCGCAGGCGATATGGCGCTTTTTCATTTCGACCTCGGTTTGGTTTAGTGCTTCGTGTTGCTAAGAGGCGGTGGGGATGAGAAAGTTCCGACGGAATGGTGAGGGGACGGGGGTTTGGGAGGATTCTGGCAGCGGCGCAGGGCCGGTTTACCGGGTTCCGTGTGTTTTTTCGCCGCTTAGCGCACAACACAGCGGAATAGAGTTGCGCGCCGGGCACGTAACGGTATAATCGCCAACGTTTTCCGCATCCTCTTCAGTGCCGAAGTGGCGAAATCGGTAGACGCAGTTGATTCAAAATCAACCATCGAAAGATGTGCCGGTTCGAGTCCGGCCTTCGGCACCATCAGAACATCAATAGACGTCAACGGACGTCTTTTTTTGTGCCTGAAATCCGCGCCACACGAGGCTTTCCGCGATTTTCCTTTCAACAGAAGTCAATCTGAGTCAACCCACATCAAGTCGCTTGTGAGTATAGAACCGAGTATATATGCTGGTTCGATAATGGTTGTATACTCACAGCGGCACATGGAAGGAGAACTTTTATGGCTCTGACAGATATCAAAGTGCGTTCTGCGAAACCGCAGGAAAAGGAGTACACCCTAGTCGATGGGGATGGCATGTTTTTGCTGGTTCACCCCAACGGCTCTAGATACTGGCGGTTCCGCTTTCGCTTTGGTGGTAAGCAGCACCTGATGGCGTTTGGGGTTTATCCTGAAACATCCCTGGCTGATGCTCGTCAAAAGAGGGAAGAGGCCAGAAGGCTTGTTGCTGCTGGAATCGATCCTCGCGAACACAAACGAGCTGTGAAAGAAGAACAGGCGAAAGAAGCTATTACTTTTGAGTCAGTTGCCAGAGAGTGGCACGCAGCAAATAAAAAATGGACAGAAGAACATAGTCGGCGGGTGCTGAAGAGCCTGGAAGATAATTTGTTCCCAGCGATTGGAAAGCGAAATATTGATAGTTTTAGTACGCGCGATCTCCTTGTGCCTATCAAAGTAGTTGAGGCTACAGGGCGTCTTGAAGTGGCTTCGCGTCTTCAGCAGCGTACCAATGCGATTATGCGTTATGCAGTGCAAAGCGGTTTGATCGATTACAATCCTGCTCAGGAGATGGCTGGGGCAGTTGCTTCCAGTAATCGTGTCCATCGACCAGCACTTGAACTGAAACGCTTACCTGAACTACTCCACCGAATTGATAGCTACACCGGACGGCCTTTAACCCGTCTGGCTGTTGAGCTAACGTTATTAATCTTTATTCGTTCCAGTGAGTTGCGCTTTGCCCGGTGGTCCGAGATCGATTTTGAAAGGGCAATGTGGACAATCCCGGCAGAACGAGAAGCTGTAGAAGGTGTTAAGCATTCGCAACGTGGTTCTAAAATGCGTACACCTCACTTAGTACCGCTGTCTCGTCAGGCATTAGAAATTCTGAAACAGGTTCACAAGTTTAGTGGCGAGCGTGATTTTGTTTTCGTTGGCGATCATAACCCTCGTAAACCGATGAGTGAAAACACGGTGAATAAGGCGCTGCGTGTTATGGGGTATGACACTAAGGTGGAGGTTTGTGGGCATGGCTTCAGGACTATGGCATGTAGCTCGCTGATTGAGTCAGGGCTGTGGTCAAGGGATGCTGTAGAGCGGCAAATGAGCCATATGGAACGTAACTTAGTACGTGCGGCTTACATTCATAAGGCTGAGCACTTGGATGAGCGCCGTTTGATGTTACAGTGGTGGGCAGATTTTCTTGATGTGAATCGGGAGAAGGGGGTTAGTCCGTTTGATTTCGGTAAGAATACTTAAACCTAGTGCAGCCGGATATCTTTAAGCGGTTCCTCGAGAGCTGATTTTGGGCCCGCATTGATTGCTTTATGTACTTTTCTATGACCAAATCTTCCTGAAAGGAGTGAGCATAAATGTTACATAAGCGACTATCTCTAAGATTTATAGAGAATTTACTGTTTTTTGCAACATAAAAACAGGAGGTTGCGATCGATGCTAAGGCTCGACTGGTTGAAGGTTATTGTGTGATTAGTGCCCACATTTACCGTATATAATGCTTAACCCAATCTACAACAATGCAGGTTGTTGTAAGAGAAAAAAATTGAAAGAGCGGAGAATCAAGAAGTGACAACGCCAAACAAGCCAAATCTTACATGCATCGATCTTTTCGCAGGATGCGGTGGCCTGAGTCTCGGGCTAAAAGAGGCTGGCTGGGCCGGTATTTTTGCAATCGAGCGCGATCCGATGGCGTTTGAAACCCTATCTAATAACTTCTTGGTACAAAATGCACCATACGCAAGTTTTGACAAATGGCCAAGTTGGCTGTCAAAAACTAACCATGACATAGTGGAGCTTCTAAGAAATGAGTCTAATAGGGCTCATCTTCTCTCATTACGTGGCTCTGTAACTATGATGGCCGGAGGACCCCCTTGCCAAGGTTTCAGTGTTGGAGGACGGCGCGATGGTGCTGATGAACGGAATGATCTTGTATATCAAATGCTTGATATGGTTGACTTAGTTCGGCCACGCATTGTATTAATTGAAAATGTCGAAGGGATAGCTCGTCGCTTTGTAGCTCGCCCTGGTGAAGAGCGTACCTCAGTTGCTGATTCTGTAATTAAGCAACTCGCTGAGTTGGGTTATACGAGTATTTTAAATGTAGTAGATGCCAGTCGTTTTGGGGTGCCGCAATCGAGACGACGGGTGGTTATACTAGGCATTCAAAATTGTCCAATATCTTCGCAAGAACTAAATATTGCATTTAATGATAATCTAAATGAAGCAGCTCTGGCAGTTCGTGAGCATTGGGGATTACATAAAAGCAAAAATATCACAGCAAAGGAAGCAATAGACGATCTCACTGGGGGGTTGCGAGTTATTTGCCCCGATTCTGAGAAATTTGAGTCATCAACCTATACTAAAGCTGTTTCTGCATATGCGCGTGCTTTAAGGAGAGGGCAAAAGACAGGGAATATTCCTAACTCTCATCGGTACTCAAAACATGGGGAGCGAATTCTTGATTTATACAACCTCGCTCATCAAACGCAGCCGCCGGGGAGACTGTCCAAAGCTTTCTTATTAGAAAACGGAACTAAAAAGGACAAAAAGGTCCTGATTGATTCTTCAGAGGCAGTATCAACTATTACGACGCATCCTGACGAATTTATCCATTATGCAGAGCCTAGGAACATTACTGTCCGTGAAATGGCTAGATTTCAGTCTTTTCCTGATGACTTCCATTTTTACGGCCGATATACCATCAATGGACCACGTCGGAAGTTTGATGTGGCTAGGTGCTCGCAAGTAGGAAATGCGGTTCCGCCTTTGATGGCTGAAGGTATAGGCTTGGCAGTACGAAACTTGCTTTTATTATTAGGAGATAAAGGTGTTTCGGAGTTAGCTCTACCGACCTCAGAAATTGAGGAAGATATTTCTGTCAATTTGAAAAACTGTGGTTAATAAAATGTTAGTGAAGTTATCGTCAAGGCTATAAATATTTGTAGGGACATTCAAACTATAATCTCAGATTGCAGTTTGAATGTCCCTCAAAAACTAACATCAAAATCATAAACTGTCTTGTTAGAGGCGATTTTTCATATGATGACTAGAAGTAATCTGTTACAATATTTACAATTTCGAACTATGTTTAACGCTGCATTCTAGCAATCACTTAGCAGCTTTTTTCAAGGAATAAGAAATGGCACTTCTTGATCTTTTGAGTACAAATAGTGAAGAAAAATGCATTTTAGAGAAAGCTAGCTCTGTAGCGGAACTACATGAGGTGTTTCCTGATTCCGAATGGGGGATAGATACAGATTTCAACTTTTATACTCAAGCTAATATTGATAATATTTGGAATAATGAGCTACGTCGTGGAATTAGAAATAAAATTAAAATAGCTGGTCTAGGCGAAGATGACTATAAGTCTTGGTTAGGAGATGTGCATTTTATTAATATTAGCATTTACCGTAAAAGCCTATTTGAGCGTTACAGAAGCAATGCAGGTTGGCGTTTAATCGTTATGGCGTTGCCGCGAGCAGGGGCAATTTTGCTTGGGATTGCTTCACATTATCAAAATGCTCAAAACCACAACAAATTATCGGAAGTTTCGAATCTCCTTTTTGATATTGCTTCAGATGCAGTAAAAAGAGAGGGACAATCCCATATGTTTGGTCGAAAAATATCAAGTATTGATTGGGACCAAAATGGATTATTTCCGTCTCCATTATCAACTGTGGCTGGTGTTTCTATTTCTCCTGATGTTGTATTTCTTAAGGATGTAAGAACAACAACCTTAAAGAAAATATTGGCATCATTTGTTACTGTAAAGGTGTTACCAAATTCAGTAAGTAAGGCTGAATTATATAATGATTTATCCCAATTAGCAAAAACTGCAAAATTTCTTTCCTCAAATGTTTATCCGTTTGGCAGTTTGGAAGAGTTTGAAGCCCTCCGTGCATTAGCATTACAAGATCTCGCTGCTGCTGGAACTCGGTTACTTTTGCGGAAAAAAAGCTCAACCAGATCAATCGTTCGCATCTATTATGGTCCTCCAGGAACAGGGAAAACTTTGTCTGCGGTTCGTGAAGCAGTTAAATTGATAGAACCTAGCTTCGATGATAAAGGCGAGTTATCTTACTCTTTTGAAAGATTCAATGATTATCGGGATCAGTGCGCCTTTATAACTTTTCATCCCTCCTTACAATATGAAGATTTGGTCGAGTCAATTCGACCAGTAATAGTTAATGAAGATGAAGTTGATGAATCAATTGAAAATAATAATTTTGATTTAAAAAATGGACAACTGAGATATCGACTTCATGAAGGGTTATTACTCAGAATGATTAGACGTGCAATCCAATCACCTGAAAAAGAGTTCGTTATTGTTATTGATGAAATAAATCGAGGTGATGTAAGTAGGATTTTAGGCCCACTAATCTCTTCTCTGGATGCTGATAAGCGAGTTGGTGCGGAATTCCCTATCGGAATCGAGTTGCAATACCCTCGGGCTGAAGAGTTAGAGTCGCGGCTTTTCATGCCATCAAATTTGCATATAATAGGAACGATGAACTCTGCGGATAGAAATATTGCACTTGTCGATCATGCACTTAGACGTCGATTTGATTTTGTTAATATTCCACCAGATTCATCCCTATTACGTGACACTATTGATAGTCCATCTATTAATTGCGGACAGCTTTTACGGACAATAAATTCAAGGATAGAACATCTATTAGATGCAGATCATTGTATTGGACATGGATACCTAGTAGGCTGTGATACAAACTCAAAAGTTATTGAACGGTTAGCAACTAGAGTTATTCCTCTACTGCGTGAATATTTTTATGGTAATGAAGGCTTGATACAGCTTGTCTTGGGAGACTCCGCGTCAAAAAATGCAAACTTCTTTAAAATAAATCCAGTGGAAAAACAGTTTGAAGTTTTATTCGGAGTAGATCAGGATACTGCTGCTTCATTTGGTTATAGGGCACATTCTGTAACTAAAAACTTAGAGTTAGATCCACGGTTTTGGAATCCAAAAAAAGTTATTCCGGGGCCAGATAATGAAGACTATGCTATCCATTGTGTTCTAAAAATATGTCAACCTATTCTCATTGACACCAATGTATTTAATTGAGAGCTTGAGAGGGGTCAGTGAAGCGTATACTGAAATGTGAGGAATGGGCCAAGCTAAGAATTGGCGAAGGCCTTGAGTTAAGCAGCTTTGACGAACTCACATCAATTCTCCATGCATGGAAAAAAAGCACAGGAAAAAATACAGATGCTTATTTCGATATTTATGCAGGAGCATTGGTGCCAAAATTTTGGACAGGAACCTTGGAAACATCTAAGCTAATTCTAGAGGTTGTTCCAATAGGTGCTAATTTGCTGGATCAGAAAAACAGAACCCTATTGGATAATAATTTATCTAGAATGCTTGAGAATGCTATATCATCTAGTTTCATCACCGCTGGATTAGCCCCTCTAAGTACTGATGGAAATAAATTCGATTCATTGTTGGGGATATTTTGTGATGAGTTACAGTTGGCACGCCGTCGCCAAGTCATTCGACGATATATATCTTCATCAGATAGCCTTTCCTCCCCTAGAGGTCGAATAACCTTTCCTGAGCAATGTTACGAAAATATTCGTAGGCCAGGGCGTTTTGCATCATCATGGGTTGCATTGACTGAAGATGTTCCGGAGAATAGAATTTTTAAAGAAGTTTTACTGCGCTACCGATCGAGATGTTCTGCCAATATAAGAGGAATTATTGATCTATGTTTATCCGATATGGATTCAGTCAATATCTCCCCAGATTATCGATTGGAATGGCCAAAGGTGCGTACTGACCGTTTATCCGCAACCTATCATTCACTTCTTCGCCAAAGCCAATCACTCTTGGAAGAGAGGGGGATTGGAATATTTGTTGGTGATGAATTAGCTACATCAGAGATTATTTTTACCTATCGTTTATTTGAAGCATTTATTGCAAAGGAATTGAATTGGATTGCTACATCCGAAGGTTTAATAGCGAAAACACAGGCAAGAGGGACTTTTGCGTGTTCTAGTAATGATGGTGAAGGTGTATTTGAGCTAATTCCTGATGTTAGGTTGATTAATAATGAAGGGGCTACTGAACTCATAATTGATACAAAGTGGAAGTTTCTTCACATGAATAAACGTAATTTAGGTATCTCACGTGAAGATATCTATCAAATGTTGACATATGGCATGCGTTTCAATTGTATGGACATTGTGCTTTTATATCCAGATGTTACCAGTGAGACTGGAAATAAAGGGGTTTACCATAGATTTGATACTTTTCAAGAACAGGGTAAATATTCTTTACATGTAGTAAAAATTCCGATGCTCGCTAACTCGTTATTGGCGATTAGAGACGTGTTGAAAAAAGTGGTTATGCTCAGCCGATCAAAAAATAAATAAACTACTTGTTAAGTTAAGCATGTAAGACAGCGGGTGGTTATGGACACTCCACTGTCTTTTTGATACTAGTATAAAGCTTAAGAAGCAAGACCAATTGAATTTCTTGTCACAGTTGCCTTGACGCCTGTGCGAGGATTCCCCTCTAAATAAATTGTGTTAAGTAAGTGCTCATCCGGAAGGCTTGAGAATTTTTGCGCAAGATGTCGAGCCAAGCTGTCACTTGCAGTTGTCAGGATCAAGTTCATGTTCGGCATTGAGGTTGCCACAAGTCTGAAAATATCCAGCATGGCTACTCGATTTAGATCATCTAAATGAGCGATAGGTTCATCCAACAGGAAGCTTCCACCGGTATTCTTTGCCCTTGCAAGGTAGAGTGATAGTGCTAAATCTTGTCTCTGTCCTTGGCTTAGCTTCTCTTCTGCTTCTAATGGCGTCTCATGACCTTCAGCAAGTACCATCCAATTCAAATCATCGCCAGAAACACTTAGTTGGTGATATACCTCGTTCGCGTGCATTCTGGAGAATAACTCCGTAGCAGGGACAAGGAGGGGGGCAAGGCTAGAAACAGTCGCATTACGAACATGATCGCCGTATTGTGTAATCGCATTATCAGCGACAAGTATGTGGCTTTGCCCCATCCTGAGCTTTTCTTCGACCGCTATTTTCTCACTACGGAGTCTTATTAACTGTTCAGTATCAGAGTCAACACTCAGGCATATCTCACAATCGCGAAGCTCTACTACATACCTCTCCGCTTTTAGAAGGTCTCGTTCAACCGCTGCTTGGGTTGAAGTGTGTATATTTTTGGTGACGGGAAGAGTTCCAATGACCTCATTCCATTGGCTTTGAAAATGATTTACCAGTTGAGAAACTGTCGCAATGCTGGCGTTGACCTGATGTGATTCTCTAGTTTTTATTTCAATACTTTCCAGCTTCTCTTTGACAGAGAGGGTAAGGCTTGCCCGTATAGCATTGGCTGAGTCGAACTGTTGCTGGAAGCGCTGTGCATGCTGCACAAGCGCCTGAAGAGCTTTGGATACGCCGGTATTTACGGTCTGGGAGCTAGGTAGTTGAAAGAATTCTTCAACTTGCGATAATGCTTCTGCAATGCTTTTCGCACTAATGGCAGAATTAATGCGAGCCAATAAATGCGGAAGACTAGTAATGTCAGAATGTGAGAATTCAGATTTATCCATGATGCTCAGATAACTGGTTCTTTCCTCAATGGCCTTCAGTTTATCGTTTATAGATTTTACCCGAGTAACGTAATCCTCAAAAGAAGATTGCTGTAGCTTGGCGTTTTGTAGTGTCGTTACACAGATCTGTTCATTCGACTGTGCAACTACTAGTTTATGGCTTGCAGCCTGAAGTTCGGGCGATAAGTTGGCATCGGAAAGCTGTTTTCGCAGCACATCAGCTGATTTCCAGTCATGGTCGCATAACGGGCAGTGCCCACTCGAAAGGGAATGTGACGCTTCGTGCCCCAATGCCCTCAGGCGGTTGATGACATTTGAAAGGGCATCGAACTCTCCCTGTGCTGTAATACGCGCTTGCTTAGCTACATCTGCAGATTTTAATAGCTCCACTAGGTTGTCCGGTGGTTGGACTGGATTGCTAGATAGATCCCGTTTGACGTTAAGAAGATCTAACAGAAGTTCTCTATTGCTGATCAGATACTCAATAGCATCTAACCAACGCTGTTGCCTGTCACTTTCCCACCCATACTCGACAAAATTTTGCTCCAAGAACTGGAAACTTAGTTCAGTTTGAGGAAAGATCCGAACGAAGTTTGGATCCGAGATGATACCTGTCCAGCCATTGAGAACATTGATGTTTTTTTGTGCCCACTCAATTCCTAATTTCCCTTGCAATATCTGGCTTTCGACACTAGCAAGTTGCTCAGCTAGCTGACGATGCTCATCGCTCAAGGCTGAGCTGGCCTGGGTAATCTTTGTGAGTAAACTACGACTGCTTTCAAGCTGTTGCAGGCCCGATTCATACCCCAGCCATCCTTCCTGCAGTTGGTTCAACAGGTTCTTTTTGCGCTGTGTGGTCTGCTGCAGTTTAGCGACTTCCAATTGTGCTGTTTTGAAGTCATCCAACAGATTTCCCGTTACCCGAGTGTTGGGAAATGTCTCTAATATAGATTTCAACTTGAAAGAGAGCTGTTCCCGTCCCAATTGGTTGGTGGAGAGCTTTTCTTCGAGTGTCTGAATCTCAATGGTAAGGCTTTGCAACCTTTTTTCCAGTCCCTGGACTCTAGGAAGATCACTTCTGTATTCCTTTAGATTGCTGAGCGTGTTTGTAAGATGACCAAGCCCCAATATGTCAGCAAAAATTTGTTGCCTTAGTTCTGACTTGCTATTGTCAACAAGGAGGGCTAATGAGTTTGCGTACAACCATCGGCAATTGCGAAGCCAGTCGCGGCGGGCCTTAGTAGTAGCTTGAGTACTACTGCCCTTAACTGAGGATGGTGTGAGCATCTCAAGCAGCTCGGCATCCTTAATCTTTTTTTTGCGAGTCTCCCCATTTTTTTTTAATGCAGCTTTTCCATTGACCCGTTCTAGATAGCACGTCTCGCCGTTTATCTCACATTCAGCACTTACAGAAGTATCACCATCCCCCCACTGACAAGAAAAGTCTAAGGTGGTTGGAAGGTCATCCACTTTATTAGTAAGCAGCCACTCTAATGCATAGCAAATTGTACTTTTACCAGTACCATTAGCTGCATGAATGATAGTTAATGGTGCATTGAGCGGGATTTGCAAAACATCGGGAACCCCGCGAAAATTCCGAATCTCCACCGAAAGAAACTTAATAGGAAGATTATTCATTTAGATCCCACTCCTTTCCATGATGACGAGCTAATTCCTTACCTGTAACGCTCCCAAGAGATGTCAAAAGCTCAGCCATTTGTTCATTTTCAGGTACAAATCCGGAAAATTCGGTTTGCTCAGATTTTCCACCCAGCCCAAGTGGAGTGATGCGCTGGCAACGCTGCCAGCCACTAGTATCTCGATAAACAACGTGTTTCCGCACAAAGCGGGTGTCCTTTTCCACATCATTGATGAACTGTCGGAAATCATCAGTGAACTGAGTCAGCGCCAGTACCAGATAACCATCAACAACTACCCCCTTTCTTTCGCGCTGTAAAAGTGCAGCATCCAGGAAAGCTTCAGCCTGTCTCGTCTGTATCCAAGCCTCTTCAGGCGTTTGGCAATCGACTTGTACAAGCAGTACTGATGCAAACTTAGTCGACCAGTACTTCACTTGAGTCTCCAAAGGCGGACCCGGCCAGTACGGCGTATCAGCAAACAACAATATATGGTCTTCAGGGGAAGTGAAGCCAGCTTCGACAGCACGCTCATCAAGGAGATGAATCAGTTCATTGAGCATCTAATTTTTTCCTACGATTGGAAATATCATCCATGAACTCCTCTGCTGATTCATCATCAGACTCATCGTACATCGACTCAATTTCATTGAGAGCAAAAAAGTAGACGTTGTTTACCATTGCAACATCTGTGATGGAATCTTTCACACTTGGCCCCGTCGTAATATCAAAGCGTTCGCTGCTGGAACCATTGAGTTCACTGAGCTTACTAGGCTTTTCATCCTTCACTCTCCCAACACCATTACCGAACACTACGAGCGGTGGATGATTGGCGGTATCTCTTGCCCACCGATAAAGATCATTTGACATGTGCCTTACGCGATACCCGTCATTAGTCCACGCGAGTACGTTGTAATCACCTTGGTTGGGATCAGTGAACTGCAGATGGCCCTTTTTACCTGGCTCAGTAACCCAAGCCGAATCCTTGTGGGATTTTAGGTAGCTTAGAGCCTGCACCGCCTTCATCACATTTTTTCCAGAATTGGTCAATTCATCCAATGTGAATCCGTGCGTAGATGTCACCCCATATCGGGTCTGGTAAGCAAAATCCTTGACGTCCTTGATTCCCCTATCCTGGACGAAGTTATCCAGTAATGAAAATTCCTTCTTCACCGATTCGGGGTAATCAGGGTCTGGAGGATGCCGGTTGAAGAGTTCATGAAACTCCAGCGCTGCGGGTTCTAGATCGTCCTGGACTACACCCCCCTGCAATCGCTGCCCTTTCGCACGTTCCAGTGTGAGATTCGCATTCCACGTCAACGTGAGGGTCAGTCCTCCGCTAGTGCTCCTGCGCATCACGCAGCTTGGGGGCTGCATCGCAGGCGGACTTGCTCGAGTATTATGTTCGCTATCGACGGAGGGGAATATCCCTGTGGCACTATGAAGCTGCATCTGACAACTTTGCAGACGTCCACTGTTAGCGGCTGCAACTGCAATCGGGGACACCAATCGCCGTGCATGATAATCCAAAAGAGCTTTCACGAACTCCTTAAGATCAGTAATGTGCTGGGAGGCCAAAATCAGATTTGGACGTTTGAGCCTGTCCTCAACCTGACTAGCTATAATTCTTCGTAATAGGGAGTTATTACGGTGGATCGAGTTTGTAAAATCATTTCCCAAAGTTGGCCAAATGATGACATCTTTAAAAGCCAGTCGAAGCGAAACATTCCCGCGATCAAAGCCTGCATCCTTTGGCTCGTTTTCAACTAGTATGTAGCAGTTGATACTTTCGTTGTCAGGATCTGTTACCCAGCACCATCCAGCTTTAAATTTCTGTGCAGAAGCCGGTCGCCAAGTTGGATCTACCCAAGACATTCCGTCGACTGTCTTCCAATTGATAAGCAAGGAACCGGTAACCTCTCCGCATCCGACCATGAAGACAAGTGGATACGGATAGGCTTTTACCAGCTCATTTATTTCGCTCCACTGTGTAGGAGTGGCAGCGGCTGCTCCGGCAGTGAGCACCACAGGGCGATTGCCAAAATGTTGTTCAAAGGTACCCACTTCTGTGGCAAGCATGCCCTTTAAAAATGGGATGAGTTCTGGACCTTGGATGAGGCTGATATTGAGGTGGTCTACCTCACACAACTCTCGGTCGATGTACTCTGTGCGGATTTTCTGAAGATAGGGTTTATCGGCTTCAGGAAATGCTCCGCCTTGGGATGCCAAATACTGCTTGATGACCTCGATTATCTGAGTCGCATCAGTATCCAGTTTGAAATAGGTATTCTTCACCTTTGAGTGTTTGGCCACCAAGCTTGATAAACTATCCTTCTTAAGGATTTTTGTATCTAAAAGGGGAGTCCACTGCCACACTATTTCACGCAGTTGCTTGGAAGATAGATCTTTGAGCCGTGCATCTTTGTGAAGCGTTTTTGATTTTTTGAGTATTTTCCCGCATTCATCTTCAAATGACGAAATATTGTCGTCGAAACGTTTTTGACCTGATGCCTGTAGGAACTCGAAAGCTTCAGTGGTTACACCATCGGCAACCGCAAAGTAGTATTTAAAGGACGTTCCAGGATGTGGCGCGATCTGGGGTCTGATGTGCGCATACAGGAAGAACTTGCAGATCTCATAGATAACCGTACCTAAATCAAGATTTTTCTTGAGGCGCTTGCACTGTATTACCCCTGTTGGTATCCCATCATTGTACAGGACAACGTCTCGACCTTGGTCAGCACCGTCGTTTAAGCGGCTTACTCTGTCATACCAGTTTTCAGCGTTACTTTCATATTCCGCTCGATAGATGTCTGCCACCAGAAGCTCAAACTGAGCATCACCCATGCGTTCGAATGGAAGCTGTCCGCAGTCAAAAGTGAATAGCTCTGGAGCATTTGTCTTGTCTCCTCTAATCACTGCTTCTTCTTCAGGCGAGATGAAAGACACTTCTTCTTTTACAGCCAATTTTCGCTCCTAGCGTTGAGAGACTGGTATTGTGGAGACTACGCGCTATGCCGCACGCTTTGGTAAAGAAGCCGCGAAAGGCGGAGCCAAAATCAATGTTGCTTTAAAAAAGCTTGTAGCTTTACGCACCTGTCTACTTTGCGAGAGCTATATCAAGCGATCTTAATCATAATCCGAGTAGTGCTGACTATCGAGGAGTTGTTTGTGGTTATGGAGGGTCTGTCGCCTTTATCAGTGAGTCAGCATGGTGACAGAAAGCACTTCGGCACAAATCGGAACTGATATTAGTGGCCGGTAAATAGCAGATATTCATCCATCATTTGCGTGAGAGATATGTTTTCCTCCTGCCGTCCAACCAGCCACAAGCCTAGAGCTTCAGGTGCCTTACGTTTCAGGTTATCCAGCCAGTCTTCCAGCGTCGCCCCCATCATCAAATCGTACCAACACAGCCAGACCAGCTTGTGCCGATACTCCGGTGAACTGAATTGTTGTAGCAGGCTAATCAGCTTATTCGCCAGCGGACGCTGCTTCAGGCGGATACATTCACTCAGCAATATCCCTTCCAGCATTGGGTGGTGAAGTAAAGTTTTTTGCTTTGTCTCAAGGTTGATTTGCATATCAGTCACAACCGACACTGGCTCCGGATGCTGACTTCCGTAAATCAGTCGGTAAAGGCATTGAGGTACCACGGCAGTCATCTGCCCCGCGCCGGGAAAGTACAGACTGCCCACCATCAGATGGTGGCTGGCCTGGATATTGGGGTGACACATGCCATTCATGATGGCCAGTTTTGTGAACCCGTTTAGCCAACGTTGATAGCTGATTAACAAACTGTCATATCGCGTCTTTGTCTCTTTCATGGTGAATTATCCCTGAATACTGAATGATAGGCAGCCGCAAACCCCCGCAATGAGCGGATAAAGAGTCTGCCTGTCAGGAAAGTGATATGTAAGAAGAGGTATCTAGCTGCGTGATTCGTCGATTCTCGCCTGAAGCCAGGCTTCAACTTCACTTTTCCGCCAACGGGAGCTGCGACCAAATTTGGTGGGTTTTGGAAACTTACCGTCCTTAATAAGTTTGTAAAACCATTTATCGGTCAACTGAGTGAGTTGCGTAATGAATGCCATATCGATGAACTGGTCTTCGAGCAGGGAAATTTGAATAGTCATGATTTTATTCTCCGGTATCTGAATGGAAACCGGAGAAGGTCTTATTATTGTTACTATCCCGCTCCGGCATAGGTACCGGTGGTGCCGTAAAAAATAGTATTAGCATGGTATATATTTTCTGGGTCTACCCTGTCGTGCAGGTGGTGGAACCTCATTGCATCCCCAGATCGGATAACCATTTTTCTGGTCTTCTTTTGTCAAATAGCTGGCTATACGTCTCAGGCTGTCTATGGCTTCGTTGTTGTGATATTCAACAATATTGTTAATATTGTCCTGATGATATTCATTTGGCCTGCATCGTTGGTATTTTCCCTCCCCATGGGTAATCTGATGCCACAGTTCTCCTGTCTGTAAAATGAACGGGAATGACTTCTGATGTTCCTGAGCATTAAGATAGAAAATCGCATGGGCATGAACTGCTCCTTCTGATGCCCATTCCAGTACCCAGAAAATACCAATGACGCCAGGAAGGTTCGTCATCGCCTGAGTGAGTTCTCTGAGGTCATCCTGTATCTCAAATGAGGAATTACGAATAAATCTGTTAGTACCTCGCTGGTAATCAAAATCCATTCGGAACGCCAGTATTTTGGAGTGACATGCCAGAATCTGATTAAGATGGTGATTGATCATATTCAGCAGAAAATCATTAGGGGTGATTTTCTTTAGATGTGGGTAATGTTTTTGCATTGATCTGTTCCTTTGGATGAATTCAAAGGAATTGGTATATCTGTTTTTTTGTCTCATAAAGGATGCCTGCAAAGCAGGTTTTAGTCACTTTTTACGGAGATGTATCACCCCGTGGTTGGGATGTTAGATGTCTATCAATTGAGATCTACTCTCTATAATACCAATTAACCTTAATTATGTTTTAACCTGATAGACGTCTCCGTTTTCCTACAGTTTTTACATTCATACAACCTGTTACCCTTGGCTGTCGTTGGGGGGGGGGGGCGCAGAGACAATTTTCAGTATTTCCGGGGAGGCGCTCTACATGACTTAGGTCAAATTTTCTCCGGTATGATTGAAATCAAGGCATGAAGTACAGGTGTAGAGGCTTATGATAGTCAAAAAAATAACGTAGTATACTACGTAGAGTGCTACGGCTTGTTCTACGATTGTTGTTACGTTTGAGGTTATGATGAGTGCAGGAAAACGAGTGACCAGTCTCTGGACGGAAAGAGTAAATTTATGGCTTTACTGGGATATCTTCCGCTCAGCATTAATGCATGTTGATGAGTCTCGTGAATTAGTGGAAAGAATAGGTGATGCTAATCTTTTCAAAGAGTCTTGTATTAAATATATGAATAAAAAAGAAATGCTTAAGTATAGGAGTGCGGAAGATTTCTTTGAAAAGAGTAGGCGAGAGGTTGAGGGGTAAGTTAATACCTTTTAGTGAACTTGAGTGGATTGATTGTGAACGTTCGTTGTCATTTGTTGCTAATTATATTCATGCTGAATATAAGCTATATGCAAATAATAATACCCCCTCTCTCCTTGATATCACTTTACCTGAATGGAGCCTTGATTCTGATAAGAGTGGCGTAAATTATGACGGGTTAATTCTTTTGATAGACCATCAATGTCGTGTATCAAGCTTTAACCATATCCGCTCAAACTTAGAGCGTTTGAGAAACTCTTGGCTCCGTATACAGAAAAAATTTGGCAATCCGTTTTGGTTCTCATCAGCCAGATATGATGCTAAATGCTTGGCAGATTATCAGTGGGTGATGTCTTACTTCTATAAGAACAAAATGATTAATGGTAATGTGGATTTTTGGTTTAAAAAAAATTTGAATCTGAAAGTTCACTCAATCTTTGATCAATGGGTTGAGAATAAATCCGATGCTGAAGGTGAGTTGTTTATTATAAAAACAAAAAAAGCATGGGGCCAGAAAAAATTCAGAGATAGTGTTGCAAACAAAAAAGTACTCAATACCTATATTAGCAAAGATTGTAAGAGACAACTTGATTATCTGGCAAGCCAAAATGAAATGAAAATCAATGAATTGATTGAGATGCTGATCAATGATGCATACGCAAAAGCTAAACTGAAAAGTTGGGGGAATTAAAAAAGATCACAGATATATATCATCACTCTGAACATATCCCATTAACGGCAGAACCTCTTAGTTCTGCCGTTTTTGTATACTTTTTTCGGAGGAGCAATAATGAAACAATTTGACGGTCTGCAGTCACTGCAGCAACCGCTTTCCGGCCTGCCCCAGTGGGTCTCTGAACGCATTCTGCAGCAGATAAATCAGTTAACCCACTACGAGCCTGTAATAGGCATTATGGGGAAAACCGGAGCAGGCAAGAGCAGCCTGTGTAATGCCCTGTTTGCTGGGGATATATCACCGGTCAGTGATGTGGCGGCATGTACTCGAAAACCACTGCAGTTTCGCCTGCAGCTCGGCAAACGCTTTATGACAATTATGGACCTACCCGGTGTTGGAGAGTCTGAACTCCGGGATGCTGAATATGCCGCACTCTACCGTGAACAACTTCCCCGGCTCGACCTGGTGCTGTGGTTGATTAAGGCCGATGATCGAGCACTAGCGGTGGATGAACATTTTTACCGGCAGGTGATTGGTGAAGCATACCGGCATAAGGTGTTGTTTGTTATCAGTCAGTCCGACAAGGTTGAACCCACCAGCGGTGGTGAAAAGCTGTCTACAGAGCAGAAACAAAATATCAGCCGCAAAATCTGTCTACTGCATGAGTTGTTCCAACCTGTAAATCCTGTCTGTGCGGTGTCGGTACGTTTGCAATGGGGGCTGCGGGTAATGGCTGAAAGGATGATTCATTGCCTGCCGCGGGAGGCCAGTAGTCCGGTGGCGGTACAGCTTAGTGATCCACTTCGTACCGATGCCATTAATAAAAAAGCCCGTGACGATTTTGGTGAAACGGACGGCTCGGTGTTGGACACAGTAAGTTCCATGCCCCTGATACCGGCCCCGGTTCGGACTGTCATCAAGTCTGTAAGCGACATCGTGGTATCGGTCGCTCGTGCAGTCTGGAACTTCTTCTTCTGAACATTAACCCTTCTAACCCGTAGTTTCCTAAGCCCTGCCGCGATTGAGCGGTAGGGCTTTTCTGTCTTTATTTTCCCATCATGAGGAGTCTGCTTATGACCCGTCTGGCTTCGCGCTTTGGCGCATCAAATCTTATCCGTCGTGACCGTCCGTTAACCCGCGAAGAGCTATTTCGTGTAGTGCCCAGTGTTTTCAGTGAGGACAAACACGAATCTCGCAGTGAACGGTACACATATATACCCACCATCTCTCTGCTGGACAGCCTGCAGCGCGAAGGCTTTCAGCCCTTCTTTGCCTGTCAGACCAGAGTGCGTGACCCAGGTCGCCGCGAGCACACAAAGCACATGCTGCGCCTGCGTCGGGAGGGACAAATTACCGGCAAGCAAGTCCCGGAAATCATTCTGCTCAACTCTCATGACGGCACCAGCTCGTATCAGATGCTGCCGGGATTATTCCGCGCGGTATGCCAGAACGGGCTTGTCTGCGGTGAGTCGTTTGGAGAGGTGCGTGTGCCGCACAAAGGAGATGTCGTGAGTCAGGTGATTGAGGGGGCGTATGAAGTGCTGGGTATTTTTGACCGTGTGGAAGAGAAGCGGGATGCCATGCAGTCGCTGATGCTGCCGCCACCTGCACAACATGCTCTGGCACAGGCTGCACTGATGTACCGTTTCGGTGAGGACCACCAGCCAGTGACAGCACCTCAGATACTCTCCCCACGCCGCTGGCAGGATGAGAGCAATGATCTGTGGACCACATATCAGCGTATTCAAGAGAACCTGATTAAGGGCGGGCTCAGTGGTCGGAGTGCGAAAGGCGGGCGAACGCATACCCGCGCCGTGCGTGGTATCGACGGAGATGTGAAGCTCAACCGGGCTCTCTGGGTGATGGCTGAAGCGATGCTGAGTGGGTTTCAGTCCTGAGCTTGTTATCAGCATGTTAGGAAAGGACACTCCCTGTCCGTTTTACCTCCACTGGATTGAGTGTTTTTTCACCGCATTTCACGATGTGCCGCGTCGGGCCTGCTTCCGGTGGCAGATAAAAAATAGTTCATTCCATGTCCATACCCTGTCCGCCCCCCTCTTTAGAATCATTTCATATTCAGGCAGTTAACTATTACGGAGATTTAAGATGACACAGGCAGAGCGCCGTCATGACCGGCTGGCTGTCAGGCTGTCACTGATAATCAGCCGCCTGGTTGCAGGTGAAACGCTGAACATGGCGCGGCTGGCTGCAGAGTTTGGTGTGTCAGTCCGCACCCTGCGACGGGATTTTCGCGAACGGCTGATGTACCTCGACCTTGAGTATCGACGGGGGCAATGCCGCCTGCGCAGCACCGGTGGGGGCGTACAGGGCGAGCTGGATGCGCTGACTTTTGCTCACCGGGCAGGACTGGCCGATATTTTTCCGGGGCTGGACCGGCGTCTGGCAGGCATGCTGCTCACCGCAGGAGGGATGCCCTGTCTGGTGTGGCAACCCCCACAGTCAGTGTCACCGGCCAGCTCGCTGGTGTTTTACCGCCTCGTCAGTGCCATTACTGCCTGCCAGCGGGTACTGCTGCTGGCCGAGGGAGAGCGCTGTGACGGGCTGGCCCCGTACCGACTGATTTCATTCGACGGCTGCTGGTACCTCACCGGTGAACTTAACGGGTATATCACCGTGCATCCTCTGGCGAACATCCATGCGGTGACAGTACTCAACACCACGTTCACCCCGCTAAAACGTCTCAGCCAGTTAACCACACAGGCGGGCTTTATCCGGGCTCTTCCGCACTTCAGCTATATCCGCGAAGCCCTGTCTCCTGGGCCCTCTGAGGAGGATCCAGTCAACATACTGATTTAATTACCTCTGTTAAGAAGGAAAAACAATGATCTGGCATTACGAGAAAAATGGCATACGTCACGACAATGTGACTGAAGACGACATCACCGGCCTGATTATGCGCGGTGAACTGACTGCATCCACTTTGGTATGGCGACAGGGTATGACTGAGTGGCAGCCAATCTCCGCAACCCCGCTGGCTTCGGCGCTGCTCCACAGCACAACTCCACCAGCATTACCAGGAAACCGCATTCCGGGTGGAGTGGTATGGACGCTGGCAATTGCTCCCTTCATTGGTTATGCGCTTGAGCTGTGGACGGCTGGGCTGAACGGAATGTCTTTTGACGAGGCATATGAGGCTGTCTCGGACGGGGAGTACTGGTTTATCACGCTGCTGCTCAATATCGCTCTGGGGTATCTCGATGAACGACGTCTGCGTAAGGCCGGAGTGGATACCACCACGTTCGGTAAACTGGCTTGGTTGGTGCCATTCTATCTGTGGCGACGGGCGAAAACCCTTGGGCAGAAACCAGCTTACTTCTGGGTATGGTTGTTGATGTTAATTCTGACTGTGGTGGCCTGAACCATCACCTGCGGATATCTCCCCTCTTGAGGAATAACATAATGAAAACACTGCTTAAGATACTGAGCATTACAGGCAGCCTGCTGCTCTGTGCAGGAGCTCAGGCCCAGCCTTATAACCGGACGCTCCCTGCAGCCGTCAGTGACAACAACGGGAAAATTTTCTGGTGTGATGCGCATCGCCAGGTTACCGGGAAATGCGAAGCCATGTCTGTTGATCGTCTGGGCGTGATGGTCACGGTGCGTTCAGCACCTTTTAAAGGCTGCGAAGGCGGCCTGTGGGGCTGGATAACCATCATGCACAACGATGTGTCGAAGGGATTCACCATTACTCCGGACAAGAAATTTGGGCTCACCGTAAAAGACCTGTGCCGTCCGGGCACGATAGTGACCTTTAAGCCCAACCAGAAGAAGCCGGAATATGACGACCTGGTGGCACTTTATCAGGGCAAAGAGCTGTTTCGCTACCGGCGCTTCTGATAACACCCGATACCAATCTACCTCATTTTGCCCGACAGCGGGCTGGATTAATTCAGGAAGAAAACCATGCTGAAAATAATGACATCTGCTGTACCCGCCCTCATTCTGTCACTTGCCACATTTAGTGCCGGTGCCGCTCAACTTCCGGCAAGCCTGATGGATAAAGACAATCCCGGCCAGGAGTACTGGTGCCAGGGAAATGACATCAACACCTCCATGTGCTCACTGACCGGTTTAAGCGACGACCATAAATTTGCTCTGATTCACGACCTGCCGGGCCCGGCCTGTGAAGACTTAAGCTTCGGGGTTATCGACCTCGTGCGCCAGACCGGTGTCAACATTCCTTACGATGGTGGTGACTGTAAGGGCGATGTGCAGGCCGGTTTTGTGCGTGGCACGAAAGATAATGCCCTGTATGTGAAAATTGTACGGGGCAGCAAAACCCTGCGGCTGTATAAGGTGCAAACCGGTTACTGACAATCCCACCACACATGCAAACTCCCACAGCCCCTGACGCATCTGCGTCAGGGGCTTTTGTTTTTAAGGTACACCGAATGCCTGAATCTCACATGCTGCCACCGGGACCGTTTACCCGACAGCAGGCCGAAGCGGTTACCCGCCGGTATCACAACCTCAGCATTGAAGATGACCAGAGTAGCCACTTCCGCCTGGTGGTTCGTGACTCTGAAGGTCTAAGGGCTGGCGGGCGTGGTGCTTTGAACCTGATGCCGGTAAGGGCTTAACCGTTATATCCGCAAGTCAGGCATCCTCAGAGCATCCTCCTCCTGACCACACTCATTCATCATCCCTGCATGTCCTTTATTTCCCATACGGCAGCCATCGTCGCTGGCGTTTTTATTGACGGAGAATATCCATGACGACACAAACTCAACGCGAATTGATATCCGCTAATGAGTCTCAATTTGACCTTACTGTAACACCAGTACCTGACGAGCAGCGTCTCGATTTCTGGCTGCAGCACTTTGGCTCTATCCCGCAGTGGATAACGCTGGAACCCCGTATTTTCGCCTGGATGGACCGCTTCTGTGATGAGTACAGCGGTGGTATCTGGTCTTTTTACACGCTCAGCAATGGCGGGGCGTTTATGGCCCCTGATACTGACAGTGACGATAAATGGCATCTGTTCAACAACGTGAACGGCAATGGTGCGGAAATAAGCGCGGAAGCTGCCGGGATAGCCGTCTGTCTCCTCGCGTACAGCCACCACGCCTGCCGCACGGAGTGTGACGCCATGACTGAGCACTATTACCGCCTGCGGGATTACGCCCTGCAGCACCCTGAATCCCACGCCATTTTTCGCATTATTGATTAAGGATACCCATGATGGAACAGTCACTTATCCCACTGACTCCGGTCCTTCCACTAACCGCACAACGCACGGTAAAACGCGCTTTAGCGCTGCTTGACCGACACCTGCGCGAAACAGGCGTGGCATTCACCTCCACTCAGGCTGCCCGTGACTGGCTGAAACTGAAAATGGCTGGACTAGAGCGCGAAGAGTTTATAGTGCTGTACCTGAACCAGCAGAACCAGTTGATTGCCCATGAAACACTATTCACCGGCACAATTAACAGTACCGAGATACATCCTCGCGAGGTGGTCAAGCGGGCCCTGTACTTCAATGCGGCGACGGTGATTATCGCCCACAACCATCCTTCCGGTGACCCCACACCCAGCCAGGCAGATAAAACCATCACGCTGCGCCTTATGCAGGCACTTGCCCTGGTGGACATCCACCTGTTGGACCATCTGATTGTCGGCGGGATCGAGATTGTCTCGTTTGCCGAACGCGGCTGGCTATAAGGAGAAAACAGTGATGAATATCATCAGCAAGCGTCAAGCGATGACAATCTACAGTCAGCATCCGCAGTCCCGCTTATTTCGGTTTTGCAAAGGGAAATATAAGTGGTCCGGCAGCATCTGCCACTACGCCGGGCGCGAGGTGCAGGATATTAGCGGGGTACTGGCGGTATACGCCGAACGACGTCAGGACTTCAACGGCCCGTATGTGGCCCTGCGTTGTGTCACGCTGAATTAACTCATATTTAAGGAGCGCTACATTGTCGAATAAAACACCGACAGCAAGCAACCACACGAAAGCGCCTTGGTGGGGACTGAAACGCGATATCACCCCGTGCTTTGGCGCACGGCTGGTCCAGGAAGGCAACTGCCTGCATTACCTGGCTGACCGTACCAGCATCGCCGGGACATTCAATGATGCAGAGTTATGCCATCTGGACCAGGACTTTCCGGTACTGATGAAACAGATGGAACTAATGCTCACCAGCGGCGAACTTAATCCCCGCCACCAGCACAGCGTCATGCTGTATGTGAAGGGGCTGACATGCGAAGCGGATACTCTTGGTTCGCATGGCTACGTCTACATCGTCATTTACCCCACAAAACGTTAAACCTTTTTAATTCACGCGAGAAAAAAAATGAAAATCTTACCTGAAACAATCCGGCGGGTGACGATGCCATATCCACTGCCTGGGGGTGTCTGGCTAATGTTACTGATAAGCCTGCTGTTACAGTCCTGTGGGCTGACGTTGAGCGGCACATTATTCAATGATGAAAACGTTATTTTGAAAAACGAAGCTGGAACTTACCCAAACACAGAAGGAAATTATGATGAAAAATAACATTCGTTGCCCAGTATGTAACTCCCACCGAGTTCGGGAGCGTCATACCGGCAAGAAAGGGGGCGCTGTTGCTGGCGGTGTATCAGGGGCTTTAAGTGGGGCTGCCATTGGTTCAGCCATTCCTGTTGTTGGCACCCTTGCTGGTGCAGCGATGGGGGCATTATTGGGCCGATTTATCGCTGGAGCAACCGCAGGTGCTGTGGCAGGGGCCGCACTGGATGGCGTCATATTCGAACGCTATGAATGCGTGGACTGTAATCAACTATTTGATTGATATTACTTTTATAGGATTGACAGCATTGTCTTTCTGACAGTCTGGCAATTTTATCCTCATCATTATTTACTCCTCAAGACATTAACTTCTATTCACCCATCTGAGAGTTCGTTATGAAAAGCTTACCTTTATTAAATAACCGAGGGGCTAAGCCTTGCCTGCCGCCTGTGACTATCTGGCAAATGCTTTTGGCTCGTGTGCTGCAACAGCATTATGGACTGACATTAAACGACACGCCTTTTAGTGAAGAACGGGTTATTCAGGAACATATTGATGCCGGTATCACTCTCACCGACGCGGTTAACTTCTTGGTAGATAAGTACGAACTGGTACGTATCGATCGCAGAGGGTTTAGTTGGCAAGAACAATCACCTTATCTTCGGGCCGTTGATATTCTGCGAGCACGACAGGCAACTGGCTTGTTACGACGAAGTCTTAATGATGCTCTATTGTGAGAGGCCCGAGCAGCATTCCTGACTAAAATCACCAGTCTTCACCAAATTTATATAACATACATCGCACCTGCCACTATTGGCAGGTGCGATTGCTTTTACAAAGTATAGCTAGTTTTAAGGATATTTATTATTAATGATTGAACTGAAATCCTCTTTATCGGTTTCAGCATCAATGACTGGTGGAACGTATGTGTTCAGTTTTTTACTGATGCCGAATATCTTGAGAATACAGGATAACATCCAAAACCATGGAATAAGAGTAGCTAAGGTGACAGTTAGAAAGAAAATAAACTGACTGACATCTTCACTTGAATACCTTTTAATTATCTCTGAACCCATAATGGTCAGTATAAAAATAAGCATGAGTGGTAGAGGCCACTTCAAATGACTATGGGGGTATATCTTGCCATCGTTGATATCATATAATCCCGGCCAACGTAATACCGCTTTGAGTGATTGAATATAGGTTTGAGAGTGGCTGGAATGAAAAGCCACAAGCCTGTAGGATAAATCTCTGTCCCTATGTAGACCTAAAGATAGAAGGCGGAATTGTTGTTCAGCCACATCTAGTGGGTCTGAAGATGGTGGTTTTGAGTGCCTTAACCATTTAACAGCTTCGATCTGCTCTAAAGGAGAGCGAGAAAAGAAATCCCGTCGGCTGAAGTGGACATACTTTTTCGCAATTGCGGCGAGAATGGCAAGGGTGACGCTTGTGATAACTGGAATATTGAGCAAATCTTTTACCAATGTGAACATCATCTTTCTCCTCTTAATCTTAAATGAACTGGAGATAACAGATTGATTTTTTGCAGGAGTTTTTTCCAGAGTGAGGCAAGAAGCATTAGTTTTGCTATGTAAGTGCTAGTTGTTAAATCTGTCTAGGAAAGAAAAATATTCCCAGCTGAAATTATTAAGGATGGTATGATTACTGTGTCATCGTTTAGATGATTCAGGGCGTTATGTTACTACGCTGATTTTAGAGGGGGAAGCAGTTGAGTATACATGTAAGTATATAACATCAATTATCCAGATGTTAATCACTTAAAATTCAGTTGATTAATGTTGAAATTCGAGTCCGGCCTTCGCACCATTCATATTTGAAGACTTTCTATTTTTTTAATTCAGTATGTACCATGATTTTTATACTCTGTGTAGTTCAGAGGGCCCGTTAGGATCGTGAGCTGAGTAACTGGATTTTCTTATTTTACATTAGTGAAAATTAAAAAAATGAAGAGCAATGCCAAAAATTTTAGGCTGTAAATCTTAAGGGAGAAATATAAAAAGAAAAACTCATTTTATTAATTTTTATCCTCTGAATTGATTAATAAATACAGATTTTTTTCGAGAGAATTTATAATCCTTACGTTCAATACTCTATGCTTACTGTATATAAAAATTTATAAATAAAAGAGCAGAAAACATAAAACGAATTTTCGTCCAGATCACAGTACGCGTCATGCTCTGGTTAGATAAGCCAAATTTAAAGGGCGTTTTGGACAAATAAGTTTTATATGTGCATAACACAAACAAATCATTGCACTCGCGCTCACATCGTGGACAATGCTTAATCATAAGGTGCGTTTATATCTATCAAATCAATAATTTGACTTAAGTTGCGGGATGCGGGATGGACAGTAACACTAAAGGATTCACTTCATACTGGCGTAACTCTCTGGCTGATGCAGAGTCGGGCAAAGGTGCTTTTGCTAGTAAGGATGTAGAGCCATTCACCAGATGGACGAACATTAACTCAGCAAGGCTGAAGGATGAAACAGTCCGTGCGTTTTTTGAGGATGAAGATGAAGACGTTAAAACCGTTGAGGTGCTTTTACGGCCTCGGGTATTTATCCGGCTGTTGAAGCATGGCAAAGAGCGGACTGCAGGCGCACCAGAGTTCGTCACGCCACTGGTCACTTCTGCTCTCCTGAACCGCGAAGGTTTTTTGTTTCCCAACGCACCGACCACCATTCCGCGTGACCTGATTGAGCCACTTCCCAAAGGTACATTTTCAATCGGTGAGATGGCGAATTATGACAAATACAGAACAACACATGACTCAACCACCTTTGGTGTGGATGATGAGCATGAGCACCACGCGGAAACGGATGAGCAGCGTGAAAAGCGATATGAACGATACAAAAACTTATGGGAAAAATATCGTAAAGAGTCAGAAGATCTTCTTGAAAATGTTGCTAAAGAATGGATTGAATCCCACGAGCAATATGAACTGGCTGAATATGGCTATGTAATCAAAGCAAACAAGCCAGGTGGGGCAACAAAGCATCTTCTGCCTATGTATGATCATCTGTTGGTGAGCAAAAAAGAAGTGCCGTTGTTATCGCGCTTTGCCTCTAATGCAATGCTCCCATTAGAACCACTTCTGCCTGACAACGCCATGTTTAGCGACCGTCTTGGGCATTCTGGCGATACATTTCCGCTGGCTCTGGCACAACGTGATGCTTTGAGTCATTACCTGACCCAGCAACCGGGCGATATACTCGCTGTTAACGGTCCTCCGGGAACCGGTAAGACTACGCTGGTGCTTTCCATTATTGCGACCGAATGGGCCAGGGCTGCGCTTAATAAGAGTGAACCGCCTGTAGTTATTGCTACGTCGACCAATAACCAGGCTGTAACCAACATCATTGAAGCGTTCGGTAAAGATTTTGGTTCTGGTACCGGGATAATGGCGGGGCGTTGGTTACCCGACGTGACCAGTTTTGGCGCGTTTTATCCGTCTTCCACTCAAAGAGCCGACGCTGTAAAAAAATACCAGACGGAAGATTTTTTTAATCGTGTTGAATCCCTCGAATATGTTGAAGACGCCAGAGTTTTTTATCTGGAGAAGGCAAAGGCTGCGTTTCCGAACGAGGAATGCAGTTCACCAGAGCAGGCTATAAATCTTTTGCATAAGCGTTTAACTGAGATGTCTCATCAGCTTAAGCAAATCGAGCCGGCATGGAACAGGCTGAATGCGGTTCGCCGTGAGCGGGATGCCATCAGCGAAGATCTCGACCAGTACATTGAAGATAAAAATGCGTTACTGCTTAACAGTACGAATGACATCTCGCTTTTGAACCAGGGTAAAAAGCAGTGGCAGCAATATCGTGCGAATGAGTCCGTGTTATATGCGCTTTTCTCCTGGCTGCCTGTCGTTCGGACTAAACGCCAATATCAAATGAACCTCTTTTTAGATGAATTGTTTGGCGCAAAGATGATGGCATTTGAGGGAGCACTGCCTGAAGATATTGACGCATTTATAGAAGGTTTAATTTCACAAGCGTCTAAAGAACAGGCGGGTTACCAAAAGGAGATTGAACTAGCCCAGGACATCTCCAGACGCGAAAGCGAAGCATCTCAGCGCTGGCGCGAGCTGACATATTCATTAGGGCACTCAGATGCAGATGAAGTGACCTTGTCCAAAGCGGATGAGCTGGCGGATACAGGGATCCGTTTCCCTGCGTTCTTACTGGCAACCCATTACTGGGAAGGCCGCTGGCTAATGGATATGGACGGGATTGATAATCTTCAAAAAGAAAAAAAAAGTCCTGGGGCAAAAAGTGTTAAAGCACGCTGGCAGCGTAGAATGAAACTCACGCCTTGTGTAGTGATGACTTGCTACATGTTGCCGTGCCATATGAAGACCAGGGAGTTTGTAGGCGGCAATAAGAAATTTGACGACAACTATTTATACAATTTTGCCGATTTGCTGATTGTCGATGAAGCGGGGCAGGTCCTCCCTGAGGTTGCTGCAGCGTCTTTCGCACTGGCGAAAAAAGCCTTGGTAATTGGTGATACAGAACAAATTGCCCCTATCTGGAACAGCCTGCCAGGCATTGATATAGGTAACATGATGGAGGAGAATATCCTTCACGGCAGTACGCAAGAGGAGCTTACTGAAGCCTATATCTTAATGAGTGAGTCAGGAAAAAGTGCTGCATCAGGCAGTGTTATGAAAGTGGCTCAGTTTAACTCACGCTATAAGTACGATCCTGACTTTGCCCGCGGAATGTACTTGTATGAGCATCGACGTTGCTTCGACAATATTATTGGTTACTGTAACGCTCTTTGTTATCACGGTAAGTTGCAGCCAAAACGAGGCGAGGAAAAAGAAACGATTTTTCCTGCGATGGGTTATCTTCACATTGACGGCAAAGGTGTAAAGAGAAATGGCGGAAGTCGCTATAACGCCTTTGAGGCTGAAACGATAGCGGCCTGGCTTTCGGCTCACAAAGTGGAAATCGAGGCGCATTACGGAAAACCGTTACATAAAGTGGTGGGTGTAGTGACGCCATTTTCTGCACAGGTTAATGCCATAAAGTCATCATTACGCGAACAGGATATTAATTGTAGCGGTGATGAAAATTCCCTGACGGTAGGAACTGTGCACGCTTTGCAAGGGGCAGAACGCTCCATCGTGCTTTTCTCACCCGTATATTCGAAGCACGAAGATGGTGGATTTATTGATAGTGACAGCAGCATGTTGAACGTTGCCGTTTCCCGGGCTAAGGACAGTTTTCTGGTCTTTGGGGATATGGACCTCTTCGAGATCCAGTCGGGCTCTTCGCCCAGAGGATTACTGGCGAAATACCTGTTTGCTTCCGCAAATAATGCGCTGCAGTTTGAGTTCAAAAAACGCCCGGATTTAAGTACTGCTCAAACACAGATTTCTACCCTACACGGGGCAGAAGAGCATGATGCCTTTCTCAACCAGACGTTTGACTCAATCGGGAACAGCATCATGATTGTCTCTCCCTGGTTAATCTGGCATAAGCTGGAAGAAACCGGATTTCTGGCATCAATGAAACGTGCTCTTTCCCGCGGAATTGATATCACAGTCGTGACAGACAAGAGTTTCAATACCCAGGCTTCCAGTTATGATCAGCGGATAGAAAAACGGCAGCGCCTTGATGAAGCTCTTGGAAAGCTAGAAGAACTCGGTATATCAACCAGACTTGTTGACCGCATACACAGTAAAGTAGTCATTGGTGACGAAGGCCTCTTGTGTGTCGGTTCATTCAACTGGTTTAGTGCATCTCGTGATGAGAATTTCAAGCGTTACGACACATCGATGGTGTATGTCGGTGATGCTTTAAAAAATGAAATTAAGATCATTTATTCCAATCTGGAGCAACGCTTACTCAAGAAAATTTGAGGCATATCTTCGTATTATATTCCTGTCAGCAGCCGTTCTGTCATTTTCAAAACGGCGCTAATAAGTGAGTTAAAAGAAGCTTTTATAGACATGCTGCTCTGAATATATCATTTTTTAGGATAGGGTTAACCCGTATTGTTGGGTGCGGGTTTCAAGCTTTACTAAAACTGCTGAGTTTAAATTATTTTTTTAATGATGTGTGTTGTGTGAGATTTTTGTAGTTTAAATCTGGGAGTATAGAAGTTTATTGTTATAGTACTTATTTAAAAAAGGTGATTTTATCAAGTCTGTGCTCGTAAGCTTTGCGTTACCTAATCGATATCAGGCAAGGGTATTATCATAGATTTGCCCAAATAAATTGCCAGCTCTACGACTACTATGAGGAAGCTTTTAAAATGAATGAACTCCCAGACAGTCTGCCGTACGAATTTATTATTCAAGCTATCAAGGCTTATGATGAAGGATTCTCACATAGTTTTAAAGAAGCGAGACTTTATGAACTTGAATTTGAAGGACGTCGTTATCCGTCAAAAGCAATTGCTGGAATAGCCGCATCGCTAATGACAGGTAGAAATTTTACACCTCAAGATTTCTCTGGTGGTATCAATTCAAAATGCGTAAGATTGCTTATAAAACAGGGGTTTAATATTATACAAGATAAAAATCGCGCTGTGCCTGCTCAGGGTTTTCTTTTTCCTGATGAACTACCCAACCAATCTCAATATGTTGAGGGGGCCGCAATGCGAGTCGTGGTTAACCGATATGAGCGCGATCCAAAAGCCCGTAGTGCCGCTCTTGCTTATCATGGTCATCAGTGCAAGGTATGCCAAATTGATTTGTCAACGGTCTATGGTGATATTGCTAAAGGATTTATCCATGTTCATCATCTCAAACCACTTTCTGAAATTAAGGAAAAACATTCTCCAGATCCAATAAATGACCTTATTCCCGTTTGTCCAAATTGTCATGCTATGCTACACCGTAAAGATCCCCCATTTACCCCAGAGGAGATCAAAAATATGATGATTTAATATTTAATTTAAATATTCATGCTTTTTTAAGCTTGGTTTTTATGATTTTTTTTCCTCTTCTTTTTTCTTGAAGAAAGGAGTAATTCTAAAATAGCTGTAATTATTATTGTTAACACGCTGCATAAAAACCAATAATCAGGAACGACAAAGTAGTAAAAGAAGAATAGTAGTATAACAGCTAAGCATATTACTGCATATGCAGCAGTATCTTTAAATAATTCTAAGATGGCCTTTTTCATCTTCTATTTTTTCTTTTTGTGGTTAAAGTCAGGAGGTAATATAATAACGATGAAATCATAAGTGAGATAATTAACAAAAAAACAAATAGTGAGTTAAAAGATTGTTGAAATCCTAAGAATGAAAGTTTTCCCAAGAGTGAGATGAATGAGTCAGCATCGCCGAACCTGAAGGTAATCTCAAAAGTTACTGAAGCGATTAAAATAAACAAGCCAATAAACAAGAGTGTTTTGATGATATTTTTCTTCAAAATCTATTTCCTCATGATATTATAGATATCTTGTTTCATTCTGAGTTAGGATACCCGGTAATGTACCTGTCATCAATAATAAAATTCCGAACCACACCTGAAAAGGATGCAGCAACCGCACTCGATAAAGCTGTAAAAGGATTGGGTTCAAACAGCATGGGGACATTAAAGGACGTTAAGGCAGGAGTAGAACGTGCATCCTGGTACAGTTCGTGTCTTTTCGATAAATACGAAGACATATGTTCAGAACTTAAGGGGGAAGATCGCCGGTTCATCAAAGTTATATTTGAGATATATAAAAGAAAAGATGTTATGGCTGATATGATGAGAATGTATATTGAGGCTGAATTAAATAAACTGGAGCAGTCGCGAATTCAGTATATGGACCAGAAGTTGGCTAATATGCTGGCTGGATACAGCAGTGGGAAGTTAACCAAAACAGCTATAGCGACTAGTTTTTCTGTATTAATTGTTAATTCATTTAGTTTTAAAAATGAAGTTTTGGTCAGGGTTAATAAATATTCAATCGCAATAGTTACTGCGGCATCATATTATGGAAAGGTTCAGGTGGCTGCGTTAGCTTCCAGAAGATTACAACAGCTTTCACCACAGTTATATCAATTATTCTATTCAAATAATATCGAAATGCTTTATTTCTTAATTAGTGATAGTATTGACAAGGCTTTGATTAGTGCTTTGGGATTAAGCGGGGAAAACAGAATTATCGCTATAATCCAGAGTCTGACAAAATAAATCTCCCTATAGTCTGATATTCTTTATATAAGAAAATACTTCAGTGAATAAAATGAATTATAATTTTGGTGCTTTTGATATATTATTTACCGAGGTCTTTAGATGTGGCTTTGTCTAACTTTCATTTTCTGCAAAGAATAGCAATCGGTTTTTTAACTGCCTGAAGCTGTGCTTTTTTTGTTATTTTCTTTTAAGAAATAATGATGTGCTCGATAGGCTAATGAAAAAAATGTAAATTCTGTTTTACTACATATTCCAGTTTATCAGTAATTCGCGGTAGAAGGATGTTAACCATGAAGGGTAAAATTTTTTTGGCTGCGGTATTTCTTTTAACCGGATGCCCCGGGCCGGGTGACAGGATGACTGAGCGAGAATCAACCTCAGTGATTATTAAAGATAATCAGGTTTGTGTAGTGTCGCCGCTAAAATCAGAGGAACGGGTTACCGCTATTCAAATAAACAGCGATAAAAACGATACGCTACATAAAGTCTTTGATGATAAACCTGTTTATGTAGCTAAAGGGGAATGCCTGCCACTATTTGGATTTACATTTGCACCGGGTGAAAGATATTCAATCGCTTATGACGTCATGAATCAGAAATCACAATCGCATTTGGTAACGGCTGAGTTTTCAACTCAAATCGACAGAGGCATCATCAAGATCTTTTAACACCATGATCTTACAAGCGCGCATATGCGTATAAGACCATAGTCACCTTTGTACAAATCGATATCGATAAAATATGTGCCTAAATGGGCTATGCAAGGCGCGGAGTCGAGAATGGTATCAGTGGAGAAATGGGTTACGTTCCCGACTGCGACTGATAGTAGCACTAAACTAAGTGTTGAAGACGAAGTCATCAGGGTCATCTCTTTTTTTCTTTAAATCAGATATTTATGAGTCGTAAGGGCTAAGGTTCTGACTGTACCTTGATTTTCGGGCAACAAACTGATGTTATCTTTATGGCATCGCTGGTTTTTCAGTATGCAGGTTGGATAGGAGAAGGGTGCCTTTTTTGAAAATTTTAACTTTATACTGAAATGAAAATATTTATTGTTTTAATTATACTGCTTGCTAATATCGGCTTCGTCTTGTCTATCCTTCTCTACGCATTAAACAGAAGGAAATATTATGAGCTTATTAAGCTTTTCCAGAAAAAGCATGTACTTCCTGCGCCGTATCTTTACAGCAGTATGATTGGCTTCTTTGGTGCTTCCACGATGGCATATTTCTTTATCAGACTTAAAAGGAATAAAAGTATATTTTTTCTGGATGAAAACAGCGAGGCGTATCAGTTTGTCGATTCGAATAATGTCGAATTGATGCGGTGGATGATTCCTTTTTTTATGTTTTTGTATTAAGTTTTGGATGCATCTTGTTCCTGATTTGTTTTGGCGGTGTACTAATCTTAATCGATAAATTCACAGTTTGACTTATTTAACTTTAAATTCCCCAGCGTAACGTTTCCCCTCACAAGTACTTTTTTATGCCATCAAAATGATTCTGAAGTCTCTGTTAAAACCCTGGCTATACAATATAATGAGCAGAGACTTGTTGAAATGCATAAAGAGGCTTGAGCTTTGGATAATCAAGACGGCGTAAGATTAGTGCTCTCTCCTATACAGATGGCAGCTTTGTTGTCTGATAAAAGCGTAAGTGAAGGGGAAACCCTGAGTGATCGGCTATACGGCGGCTTAGGGTTGGCGGAGGGATTGTTGAATTTATCCAATGGTTTAATTATGAAAAACATTAATGTACATGTCCTGGACAGCCTGATTGCCATCTATTTTGGGCAAGATTATGATTTGTTTGGTAGTGGAGAGAGCGTGGATACGCAAATAGACGCATGGATTGCAGACACACCATCCGCTACACGACATGGCTTGATAGGATATATTGATCAATTTATTCAGGAATCTGATAACCTCGAAGATGATTTTGAAAGCCGCTATGGTAATGAATTTTCGGCACAGTTATGGAATACCACGCCAGCTAATTTCCTTAGCTTATTAAGACAAAAGGTAATTGATTCACTTTCTTGACGCGAATGCCTAACACCAGGTGATGCTTATTCGGTCCCCATACGATTCTCTCTGTTTCGTGAAAAACCTCGTGAGAGGTTAGATGAGCACCAAAATGTATAGCAACGCCTTCTCGTTAAAGTGAAGGAAAAGGACTCATCTGTACCTGTTGATGGTGCTTTTGAGCGTTTTTCATGTAATTACATGTACAGCTCTGTTTCTTTAAAAGACGCCATTTTTTGACCTCTAGGGAAGGTCATTAAGGTAATCCTGTGTTCATCTTTAACCTTATGCTCCCCAACCACTCAGGCAACACCTTCCCGTACCATCCCAAATACTTCGCCAGTTCCGGCTTTCCCCGCTCACTCAATATCAGCACCACCTCATTCACAATCCACGCTTTAGCAAGGGCGATCTCTTTCGCCAGCACATCCGCATTAAACCTGCTATGCAACTGAAAATAGCGCCTTGCTAACAATCGAAAATCTTCTTCTCCTCCCATCCCTTTGATCAAAGGCGCTAAATCTATCGCCGGGCTACCCAGGCCAAAGCGTTCCCAGTCGAAAAGCACCAGTTCGCCATTCTCTCTCTTTCCCCAGTTACCTGCATTGGTATCACCGGAGATCACGCAATGCGGTTCAAAAAGCACATTGCTGTGCTTGTGCATTGCCCGAAGCTGCCGTTCCGCCTCTGCAGGCAGGCGAAGCAGATCGAGGCAGCTTTCCAGTGCTGCCTCGTCCCACCGATGTGTGCTGAACGTCCATGAGGGATCAGGCGGTACAGAATATAATCGTGCAAGAACGGAAAGGAATGCATCGCCTGTAACAGCGTCTTGTTGGATGGGTTCAGGAATATATTCGAGTATGAGCTTTCGTTGTTCGTAGCAGGCTGATTTCACAACGGGCGTCAGAATGCCATGCCGTGCCAGAAGGGGAGCGGCATCGCGGTAGAAAGCATATTCCACCTCGCTTACCGGCGCTTTTTCAATGGCACAGGCCTTACCATCTTCATCCGCAAGGCGTTTTACGCGGGCACTACCCATTTTCGCTAAATCTGCGTCAGTCATAGCAACGCTGCATTTACTCTTAACATAGCAAACCCAGCCTGCCCCCACCTCCGCAGGAGCAGGCCGCCTCAATCTTACTATTCAGTCAGCCCAATCGCCTTCATCACCCGTTTTCTCTGCTGCACGGACAGCGAAGCCAGATCCTTAATCGATCCCACCCGCGTCCCGTTTATCACATCCCTGGGTTTGAAGCTGATAATAATCTGGCACCAGGTAACCTTCACATCCAGTTGCACACCAATCGGAAAACCCGCTTCTTTTAGCCAGCAGCCCTTCAGGGTGATCGCTGGAACGCGGCGATAATTTGGAGTGCGGGTCACATAACCCACGGTCGCATAGCGCTGCGTATAGTTTGGTGCTTTAGGTTCAGTGTGGCCTGAAATACAATCGAAGGCAGTCATGATTACTATTCCTTATAAATAGTGATTGTGATCAGCGATGCGGATGTGTTGCCCCACATTCGTATCGCGCTAAATGACCGGAATATTTAATCAGGCAGGCGAAAACGCAGCGAGAGTGAAAATAGCAAACTGCGAAAACGTACGCAGAAATTTCACGCAAATCGCAACGTAATCCATCATTTTTAGTGGCAGATCTAAATTCTGATAGTGGCGAAAAGAAGGGGGAAATACCCGACCATTTCACGCGTCCTCAGCGTCAATCCGTTGTCCTGTTGCCCTGGCCTAAACCGCCTCCGGGACTTTCACCGCGTCACCAAACCCTGACCCCGAAATCCTTTATCAGCCACTCGCACTCTCCTGGGATCTCCATAACAATTTCCACATCGGCACTGTTAACGCCTTAGCTAGCCACAGGATCAGGCGCTTCCGCTGGTGAAGCGTAATCTTATCGCCGAGCCGTTCGTGACCGTTGCCTCACCGCAATACTTACTGATGCCAGCTTGCTGACCGGCAGCAATGACTGGGCTTATGAGATCACTAACGAATGTCACTTTTTCAACATTCCCAAATCGCTTGCGGTCTGTGACCGTACGCCGTTACGAAAATCGGTGCTTTCAGGGGCTGGGATTGCCTGCATGCCGGAGTATGTTGTCCAGCGTGATATTTGCAGTGAAAAACGCATCTGCCTTTTTAAATAGATGAAATCATCGAAATGGTTATTAAACCTTTATTATCCGACCCGCAGCCAAATAGCTGAAGCCAGATGGACAGCAAGAGAGATAGGCTCGTCGCCTGATATTGAAATCCTTTCGACTAATCCTGTAATTACGCAGAATGCTCTGCAACTATGAAGTCTGTTGATGATTACGAAGATGCAGTAAGGCTCCGTTATTACTTTATCGCTCTGTGTCGCCGTGCTCTTGATAATCTGGTATACAGACCCGTAACGCCCTTAACGTCAGGATAAAAAATGAAAGTCAGCGAAGAAATCCTTATGCAGGCCGGTTTCACGTCACGTGAGCTGGGCAGAATAAAAAACATTTCACAACGCTCTGGCGATACACTGGGCGAAGCTATTAACGACCTGGCCCGACGCTTTATTATTGCTGCTGTCGCCGTGACATTTTGCCTGGTCGTGTTCTTTATCCTGCTTGTTTTTGGCTCAGCCCAATCGGTTATCCCGGGTGCTATCGGTCTGGCCTGTGGCGCTGCCGTTGCAGCATTCTCTCAGCCGCCTGTTATCACTTACAAAGCCTGGCGTTTCAGACGCGCTCAGCGCGGTTGATCGCTGTTTTTACTGTCGTGAAGCAGTTCTAAAATGACCCCGGCCTTCACCCCGTAGTTCACGATCTTCATTGTCAGTTGTGACCTGTCCATCGTGTCTATTTTCCGGAAGTAGTCTGTCGGTAGCCATCGAAATTTATGCAACGCCACTGACTGTTTCGGCGCGACCTTTGTTAGCCTGTTTCTGACGGATACATCGCCGCAGAAGGCTCTGAGATGGGAAAATACCAGCGGTTCGCTGGCAATGAGTTAGCGTGGTCCAATGAAAGGTACGTCGACGCAGGCCCAGATCAGGCAGGTTTTGAGGAAGACAGGCTAAAATTAAGCTTACGATTAACGTCGAGGCTTTTATGCATCGCCAGCGTTCTGCGTTTTAAAGAAGATAATATTGTCGTTGTGTTATAAAATTGAAGTTCCTGAAAAATAATAAATAATAATATGCATTCTTTTCTGTCATTGAGTTTAACGCTGGCGTTTATCATTTTGCTGATTAAGTATTTCTTTCTGCCGATGTTCAAACGAGACGATTTCTTTGCTGTTAAAGGTGAGTTGAAGAAGATTTCTATTGATACACCGCTGCTTAAACGTCTTGGGATGAACACGGAGGATTACTATTACGAGGCAAATTTCCTCTACCAAAAGCGTAAGGAAGACATCTTTAATAAAAAATCTCGCTGGGCCAACTTATTCAGGTGAGACCGACCGGAACGCAGATTAGCAATCGTCGTGTCTGGCAGCTTCGTTATCGCACAGGTGCCTCGCAGACAGAAAAAACAGTCAGTATCCTGAATAACTACTAGCTATTTAATCAGGACTTTGCCGGTTTTCTTTCAGCCGTTCGGGCAGCCAATCCCGAGGCTGAAGTAAAAAATGATAATCTGGGGCATATAAACCTTTGGAGGCCGGTGCTGAAATGAGTCCTGAACTGGAGGAAGTCATCGCATTTGTTCGTGACTATGCGGGATGGAAGTCTAAAGTCGTCAATGAAAATACATTGTTGGAACGAGACCTTCATCTTGCCGGTATGGATGGCGTCGATTTTTTAGAGGCAGCCGAAACGTTTTTTGCCGTCAGCTTCGATATCGAAGATGACGATTTTCGTACACTGTTTGATTTGAAAGAAAACGAATACCTGTTCAGCAGTGAAGGACTCGATTTATTGGGCATTGGCTACTTTTTTGAATGGCTGCGGGGAAAACCGCATTCTGTCGTTAAAGATCTCTCTGTTGGTCAGCTTCACCAGGTTCTGGTGAAGCTACGCAGCAAAAATTCGCGAGATGTCCGTCGTGACATCTGAAGCAATGTGTCACTCTGGGCACGGATAAGTGTTTCCTAAGCGCGGTCAGAACCAGTCAGTAAACCCCATCACGTCACGTTATTTAGTCGTGCTTTTTCCATCTTTATCCCAAACACCGCGATACTCAGTAGCAAACAGATAACCGCACCAACGCCGAACAGCAAATTAACGGCCAGGTCCAGGCTGGCATGATCCACCACCGCGCCTAACAGCACGGGCACCCAGTTAGCGATATAGGCAATCACGTAAAACAATGAAATCAGTTTTGCGTGACTGGCGGTAGGGGAGAGCATATTCACCAGAGTTGCACTTCCTACAAAGATCGCGCCATAGGAATAGCCGGCGACGATCAATCCTGTACATGCCCAGACCAGAGAGTGGTGGCCAATCGCCCAGGTAAAAAGCACGATGGATATGGCCTGCGTAAGGCAGCCAGCAGCAAGAGACGTGCGGGCGCGAATCCGGCGGCTCAGAATCTGACTGATACCAGCCACCACTAAATAAACCGCAATCACATAGCCATAAACGCCCTGGCTATGAATGCCAAGCAGATGCTCGGACACGGCCGGACCAATCGACAAGATACTGGCGGCAAACGCCCAGCTCATAAACAGCGCGCCGGCACAGAGGAAAAACCGCACGCCTGTCGCTTTCAGTCCGGCTTTCAGTGTCGCCTCCACTGAGGTGGCAGGTGAAGAGGTGGCGACCGAGGGTTGGTCGTGACGCCCATCTGGCCAACTGAAACGTAACCCGATAAGGGCGATTGCGGCCGTCAGCATGATCAGCAGAAACGGTAACGTCTGACTGTGGAAACCTGTCTGAATCGCCACGCCGCTAAAAACCGGCCCCAGCGCCAGACCTGTGGTGAAAGAGAGCGTAGCGAGCAGGGCCGCCACTTTACCGCCATCTTTGGGACCAAACCGCACCAGGGCGATATTCGCTGCGCCGGTTAATGCCCCCGTTCCCACACCCGCGAGCAGGCGTGCCATAAACAGACAGGCAAACGAATCGGCGAGAGAAAACAGCAGGGCACCGGCAAAGACAGCCAGCAGTGCGGGCATCATCAGGCTGCGCAGATCGGCGACCTTCCCGGCAAGATTTCCCACGCTAAATAACGCAATCAAAACGCCCGCCGCATAGGCGCCGTAGATAACTGTCAGGCTGACGGCGGTTAAGCCCAACTGCTGTTGATAGAGAGGGTAAAGCGGCGTTGGCGCACTGCTGTTTAATAAGGCGGCGATCAAAGCCAGTGCAAGAAAGAATAAAATGCTCTTTGTGGAAACAGACTTTTTTTTGTCTGTCGAACGGCTATTGATGGTTAACACTTCTGACATGTTTATTTCCTGAGCTGTAGATAATTCAGCTCTGCTTAGCAAGCGCTAATGTCACAGAGCAGTAAACAGATGGATAATAGTGTCTGCTTATTGCTTGTAATAGAGACAATAATGCATCACAAGTCTTCATTTATGCAGCTTGATGATTTATACAGAATGTGTTTTGTTAAGCAGGATGCGGGTAATGAAGATACAACTTGCTAATAATGCCAAGCCATAAACAAAATGATTGATGAGAGCCGCTATTAACAATTCATAATTGCCACTTTTCATTCCCCACAAACCCAACCCTACAGAAGGATAGATAAAAACTAAGGTTATCAATGAGCATATCAACCCATAAACAGCCGTTTTGAAAACTGACAGGTTAGAAATAAAATTTGTCTTAAAAAATAGCCAGCAATAAGGAAAGGCTAATGCAATGCCTGCAAAGTAATGGAAAAAGTAACCTATTAGTAATCCGTTTTTATTTGTTGCGATTTCACTGGGGTGAGAAAAAATAAAATCACCTTCCATCCATTGTGACAGCATGTTGCCAATGAAATAGATATTTAGTGCTGGTATAAGATGGATTGTTGATGTGATTTTGTTTATTAAATCCATGCTAATTGTGGAGGTTACGCCACTTAAAGAAGTTAGAAAGATAATTTTCTTGAATGTTTTATGCATTTTTTTCTTCCATTGATGTTAAATTTATTTTCGAAGGCGAACGTTTTTTTATTGATGCCAGGATGCCGGATGCAACTATACATAACATACCACCTGCAGCGATTATGGATATTTTCTCTCCAAATAAATAATAGCCAATAAACGCTGTGAAAATAATAGTGCTATAGGAAATAACACTTACAGTGGTTGCTTCACCTAAACTGTATGCGCGCGTCATAGCCAATTGACCAAGGGTACCAAATCCACCAACAGCGATAAGAGCAATAAATTGTTTTAACGTTGGCAGGCTGATCTCAGACATCAGACACACACCGAGGCCAATAACTGCACCTGGCAATGAAAACCAGAACACGACTCTGAGGATTGGTTCACCGCTCAGAGTCAATTTACCTATGTTATAATAAGCGAGCGCAGTAAGCAGACCCGATAAAATTCCAGCTACAATGAAAATATGGCTGCTAACGGGATAATTAGGATTTAACAAAATGACCACACCCAAAAAGCCTAGTAAAATCGATGCCAGTATGCGACTGGATGATCTTCCTTTTTTGGTAGACACCATGATTATTCCTTGAAAAATGGGGTTGGTATAACTCAGCGTTGTAGCCATAGCTACAGGTAGATGCATAAGAGAATAAAAGCCACAATACATCGCGCTATTACCTAATGAAGCACGTTTCAAATGTAATAATGGCTCATTAGGTCTAAAAGTGATGCCTTTGTAAAACATCATTACAGAGACGGTAAGCATATTAATAAAACAGCGAAAGAAGATTATCTCAAAAAAACTCATCTCTATTGATAATGATTTTATTGTTGCGTTCATTAGTGAAAAATAAATACAAGCGAGTAGCATCCATAAGACAGCCATGATCGTATTCTATCTCCTATTAATTAGGATTTTTATTGTTTGTGGTTTCAGTCGTAAGTGGTGTGTTTTTTGAACAGGCAAAGAAGACTAACATGCCCGCTCCCTGGCTACCAGAAATCCCCTGATGAACCGAGTTCACTGTGTCGCTGAAAGTATCTCCTTCAGAGAAGGTGATTTTTTTCTCTGCGTTCTTCATTGTGAGGGTTACGCTTCCATGCGTCATATAGACCGTACTTATGCATTTATGGTAATGCCATGGAAGAACATGTACAGGCGGAATTTCAACTTTTAAAACTGTAATTTCTGGTGTGCCATTAGGATAGGCATGATAAATATTTCCATCCCATGAGCGCTCGGTCTGTAGTAAGATTTTTTTTTCAACTCTCGTCTTTGCAATTACAGTATTCATGAAAAATATAGTGGTTAACGCGATTATTAATTTATTCCATTTAAGCATAATTATTCCCTGAGTATCTTATTTGTGAGGTATTAAAGAAAAACTCTGCGCAGCAATTCGTGCCTCATAAGCCGTTACGCTTTGTGAGTAGTAGTGATTCGGTGTTGTGTGATTACCGACAACGATTTCGATCAGGAAAGGCCCGGAATGTTGATTTGCTGCGTCGACGGCTGTGTTTAATTCTTCCAGTCGTGTAACGCGGGTGGCTTCAACACCAAGGCTTGTCGCAAAGCCTACCCAATCATGGGCTGGAAGATGGGTAAAGTCTGCAGAAACGCCACGTTGATGTAATGTATCAATGTGCATAGCGCCGTGGGCTTGGTTGTTCAGGACTACGAAAAGCGTTTTAACACCGTAACGGGCTGCGGTTTGAATTTCTATGCCGTGCATCAGCATGCATCCATCACCAGTTACCACCATACACGGCCGTTCTGGTTGGGCCAGTTTAATGCCGATACCCGCACAGATAGCCCAGCCCATGGGGGCAAGCTCACTGGAAGTATGATAATCACCGATGCCAGCAGCGGACCAGTAATGGGCCATAAAGATTCTATGCGCACCAGAATCAACAACAACGTTAGTATTCTCGGGCAAGATATTACGTAAGTAGCGAACAACATCACCAGCAAACAAGCGGTTATCTTTTTCATCCTTTGCTGTAAAAATCGATGTTTTAGAGATGGTTAACGGTAATCTATGAATATCAGATATCCAGCGTAAACGTTTCTGTTTAGCCGCGAGCAAAGGTGTTCTTCTCGGTATCTTGATATTGAAGAGGTAATCTAAGGTTTTACTAAGATTTGAGAATATTTGAATATCAGGTTGGTAGTGTAAGCAGTTCTTTTCGAAATCATCGTCAATGAATATTAGTGTCTTATTACTGTGAAGTTCTGGGCACCAATTGAGGCTGTCTCGCTGTGTTAAATCACTACCGAGAACAATCAAAACATCAACACTGGTATCATTAATAGTTGTTATTGCGCGAGTATGGCCGGCGAAACCGTATAAGCCAAGGGATAAAGAGTGTTTTTCAGGGAAGGCACCTTTACCTGAAAGGGTAGTCGCTACCGGAATAGAAAATTTCTCGGCTACGCCTTTCAACAGTTTAGCACCATGATAATTATTAACACCGTTACCTGCTAAAATAGCAACATTGAAATCATTACAAAGATAATCATGAATAAGCATATCCATTGCTGATGTATCAATCGCTAAACCATGTTGTATACTATTTGTCTTTATCGAGTTGTCTTGTTGAGATTTCTTTTGAATGTTTACTGGCAAGTTTAAATAGGCACGCCCTTTTCTATGAGGGTTAAGTAGATCGAAGGTACGCCGTAATTCGTGGTTAAACACAGAAGGTGTTTTTATTTCAATAGCACTATTAAGTAAAGGTTTGACGACGGATATTTCATCAAGTCCACCATTACTGCCATCTTGAAAGGCTCCCTGAGCTTCATGGTAAGTAGCTACGCCGCCTGTGATGTAGAGCACGGGTATTCGGTCAGCTCGGGCAGCTGCCATCGCTGGTATAAAATTCATTGTGCCAGGCCCGGAAATTCCCAAACAAACGCCAAAATTCCGATTACCTCTTGCATAACCGTCAGCCATGAATCCGCAGGCGGTTTCATGTGCCCCCATAATTCCGATGATTGATGATTTTTCCAGTGCTTTGATGATGGGATAAATCAATTTACCAGGTACTAAGAAAATGTGACTTATTTGTTTATTGTATAATTGATTAATAAGATCTTCAGCAAAATTCAAAGCAATTTCTGCTTCGCTAATATTATTTTCAACAACTTTATCGGAGTTAAACGCCGGGTAGATGGTTACGAAACTATCATCTTCAAACAATTTCATTATCTAAATCCATTAGAATAAAAGTAAAGATAATCAGAACTGATCGGGCAATAAAATGTGCGTTAGATGGAGGCCACTACAGGATAAAACACAGCGAGGCTATATCCAAAAAACGGCCCATCATAGTCACAATTTGAAATTTTAAAAGTTGCATTAATGCTTCACAATAATGCAAAAATATTTATGATTGCATAGTGGTTTTTATGATATGGCTGATGGCGTTCGATAGTTTTTTAGCCAGTTTGAAGACACACGTTTAGCTAAAATAACATGGAGTAGTGGATGAACTGGGATGATGTCCGTTTTTTCCTTGCACTGGCAAGGCATAAAACGTTGCGCGGGGCTTCGAAATCGTTAAATGTTGATCAGGCAACGGTAGGACGACGTATCGCTGCGTTTGAAAGCGCGCTCGGTTCCCGGTTGTTTATCCGCACGCCCCGTGCCTTTACGCTAAGTGAGTTTGGCGAACAGGTGATGGCAGAAGCCAGTGCCATGGAAAGCGCCATGCAGGTAATGCGTCGCAAAGCGGCCTGCGGCGATAACCTCCCTGCAGGTAACGTTCGCATTGCCACCACCGACACGCTCGCCTCGGCGTTTGTCATGCCTGCCATTGAACGTCTGCGTGAAGACTATCCGGATATCACCGTAACCTTGCTGACCGGACTGGAATTCGCCGATATCTCCTACCGCAGCGCAGATATCGCCATTCGTGGGGCACGGCCAGATTCTGAGGAGTTGATCGTCAAACGTCTGGCGACCATTCAGATGGGGCTTTACGTCAGCCAGCGTTATTTCGACAGACTCGGTGAACCGAATGAAGATAGTGGATTAACCGACCATCAATTGGTGATGTTTCCGGCAGAGCTTGTGCCGCGTCATCGACAAAACCTGTGTGGATTTGCCGTAAACAGCCAACAGGTGGTGCTGGAATGCAATACGCAACTGCTTATGGAAGCCGCCATTAAACGCGGGATTGGCATTGGCTTACTCTCGACGTTTTTGGCTGAGCGCGATCCGCAATTAATCCCGCTCTTTCCCGACAAACGCGACCCGGTTGATATCTGGCTGGTGCTCCATCCGGATTTGCAAAAGGTCGCGCGCATCAGGGCGGTGATTACGGCGCTTGAGCAGTGTTTTGCTGCGTAAGCAGTATAAGGGTAAATTTGCAGTCTATCTCATAAAGTAAATGTTTAAATTCTTCTTAAACAGGTATTTATCTATAAGGAAAATAGACGTGTGATCGCTTTATAGTAATTGCCTTTTTGGATAGAACCCAAAGAAAAGCTGACGAATCGGTAAACCTCGCAGGGAAAGAGTACCGAGTCGTCATGTTATTAAATTAATCAATAAAATATACGCGATATAACAGGGCTGATTATAAAAAACTAAAGAAAACTCTGGGTTATGGTTTTAATCAAAGGTAATAACTTTATGGTTCTCAACTGGAAATATTGTTTTTCTATTAAATTGTTATATCGCATCAACAACCGTAAGCAAAGTACGTAAACCCATCAGTAGCTTATTGGAAGTGCAACTCGGGTATTTTTATTCCCATATTTCTACTGTGAACGGTATAATCCTCTGGGATGTTATATTTCTCCCCGTCAACTCCAGGGGTGAGTATATTTTTGACATAATATTCTACCGCCTTTTTAAAAGCTGCGTCATCCTCAATAATTTCAAGCTCTTCAATCTCGTTAACAAGAATATGTATACCTTTAAGGCATTCATTTAGATTGAGAGCGGGCTTATCAGGAGCAGCGTCATATGAGAAAGAAAAGTTATTTCTTTTTAACCAGGTAAATAAAAAGACACCTGTTGCTGAATCAAAGTTTCGCGTTGCATCATGCTGGGCCGGGTACCTTGCCAGTCTTTCGAAAAGGATAAACTCAGTGATTTCTTGCCACCATGGATACTTTCTCTCTTGTAAAGTCATAATTGTCTTGCAGTCAACTTTTATTTCTTCGAGAATACCAGCCCAGAAGTTCATTTTAACGTGTATGTTTCTGTCAAAAGGCCGGGTGCCGCAATGATGATAATAATCATGAAGATATCCCCATACTGTGCGAGCGGCATAGCAGCTTTCTTCATCAATCTCTTTAGAATAGATTTCTTTCAAATTGAAAATATTTTCAGCTCTACATATTGTATCTTGAGTGTAGATTTTGTGAAACTTGTCGAAAAAAAATAAAGCAAAAGATTGGTCAGTTATTTTTTTCCTTTGTCTTAACATTTTCAGGAAAAAAAACTAAGCAGCGTCCAGTTGAAAAACCATAACTAGATGAAAGTAGGCATACAGTTTGGCTTACATTTTTTGGGTGCGGGATTTCGGCTTCAATTTCCTTAACAACCGCAGGTTCTTTACGCTGTACCAAAAAACATTCTAACCAGTATCCCTTTTGATGGCCGCTGTTGGGTGTGGTAATTGCTGCCAGGCAGAAAGTCGTCTCACCATCTTTGGGAACTACAAAGTTAGCAAGAGAGTTATCAAAAAAAGGCTCTTTATTAAGGCCTCGTTTTTTCCAGTCATTGAGGTCAGCAATAAGATGTGTTGCATAATTATCTTGAGAGAGATCTTTAAGTATATTGCCCGAAATAGATATAATCTCGTCTAATAATTTCTCAGCTCGGGTAAGTTCATTAATGACTGCGCCAGTATTGCACTGATAGCGTTGAAACTCATTAATCATTGGGACGAGTTTAGAGGAAACTTTATTTTTAATATCTGTCATAATATTTTCCATTAATGACGATGCCCATGAATGGTGAAACACATAGGAACCTCGCCAAAGTCCTCAATAATATGCAATCCATTTTCTTGAACTGCTTTCAATGTAGTAATGCAGCCGACCGTATTGTCATTAGCGCATTCAAGTGCAGCCTGTACATTACTATTTACCAGCTTTACATGCTCACTATATAGTGAAGCAAGGTGTGCTGGCGCTGGATGTGAGGAAATAGTTGATTCTTTTGTTAAAGATGTATTTTTATCCTTTACTGCAAGAACCATATTCCATGTTGGCATAATAAAACTGTCTTTGATTTCCATTTCTATTAAATTTTTAAAAACGATATGATGTAAATCAGGGTAAACTGCACAACCCAAAAGAAGATCTTGCTTGTTTTTTTTTACCTCAACCAGGGCTTCCTCAAGAGTAGAGTAAAGTATAACCTCTCCATTGAAGTTATTATTTTTAAGCCATAAATAACCTGCTTTTTCACAATTTGTTCCAGCAGGACCTAAAGTATGAATCGTTCTACTTAACATTTTAATTTTCCATTTAATTAGTTATTGGTATACGACAGTAAGGTTTTTATCTAAATATTCATGAAATTCAACACAGTCTTGATGACTCTGATGTTGTGTAAGGATAAAGCCAGGGTAACCTGAGAAGTGAGGATATGGAAGGATTTTCGTTCCCGGTTCAATGAATTGAAATATCCTCTGAGTTTCTTCCATGTTGTTTGCTTCATTAATTCCTTTAATTTCCTTGAAGATACCATCTCCCTGAAGTGGGATTATATAATTTCCGGCGGTGTGTTTGCTTGTTATATTATCGGGCAAATCTGGTTTGGCTATATTTAAAGCCTGGCATATAACAAGTTGCAAGAAATTTATACCCGTACTGGCTTTAACTATAAAATGTGAAATGCCAGAACCGCCTATACGTGGGGCCACCTCAATAACATAAGGCTTCCTGTTGCTGTCAATACGTAATTCGACATGCGCTGGTCCTTCCGTAATACCTAAAGCTAGAACAACCCGTTTAGCTTCATCACATATATCCAGATGTAATTTATTATCGATATTTGCTGGCGATATGTAGATTCCTTCCTCGAAATAAGGGCCTTTACAGTCACCTTTGTCTCCAACTGAAAGCACAGTTACAACACCTTGACTCGATAAGGTTTCAATAGCAAATTCAGGGCCATCGATGAAAGATTCAAGAATTACGCCACCTTTACCATATACAAACTTACCTAATTCCGTATGGTTGATTTCCCATACTTTTTTTACAGCTTTAACAAGACTTTCATAATCTTCAACACGGATAATACCTTGACTTGAAAATCCGTTAGTAGGTTTAACAACTAATGGAAATTCAAGGGCAGCTTCATTTGGTATTTCTTCTTCGCTCAGTTCAATGAAAGTAGGCGTATTTAGCCTATGCTCAAGCATTATGCGACGAGTTAAATTTTTATTTCTGCAGTTTTCAATTACACTTTCAGGTAAATAAGGTAGTTTTAATTTTTTTGCAACTTTTGATGCGAAGTTAAGAGCGGGCTCAAAGAGTGTCAATATGCCGTCAAAGGGATGATTCTTATATTGTTCCTCCATGATTTTTAAAGCTTCTGATTCATTGCTAAACAGAGGTAAAGGTACAGCATATTTTACAGCAGGAAGGGAAGGTGGAGCACATTCTTCTGAGTTGTAAAAAAAAGTGATGTCGATCCCTAATTTTTCCGCCTCTTCGAAAACAAAAGGCAGTTTCCTGTTTTGACATATGATAGCTAAGTTCTTTCTAACATTTGACATCTTTCAAACCTTTTCTAAAAGGAGGAAAATTAATTAACATTACACCTAAAATCACTATGGACGTTCCAATTCCGACATTGGTAGTGATAATCTCGTCCATAAAGACATATCCGATGTAAAGCGCTATGACTGGAGATATAAACAAATGAGAGGTTGCTTTAGATATATGCCAGTGTTTCAAAAGTAATATATTAAGGGAGAACCCTAATACAGAACCAATTAAAGCAAGATAGAGGAGGGCATATAAACTTGTACTTGAAAAGGTTCTAACGCCACTTTCTAAAATTAGGCTGGCCGACAATAGTAATACGCCACCACAAAGCATCGATAATGATACAAAGTTTAGAAATGGTAACTCGCTAATGTGACGTTGGACTTTTAATGTTATTGCTGCTGAGCTTCCCATCGCAAATAGTATTGATACCATCGCAAGAATGCCAATGCTATTACTTTCAATATGTAATCTGTTGCTGAAAACTATTATTATGCCTATTACAGCACAAGCTACACCAAGTATTTGGCGGAATGAGGCTGGCTTACCACGTAAGAAATGATTCAATAATAAGGCATAAACACTAATACTTGAAGCTAGCACCGCAACCAAACCACTTGGGACATGTGATGAGGCCCAGTAAACTGTTCCAAAAGGTACCGCAAAATAAAATAACCCATTTGCGAGAGCGAGTTTTATTAAGTTTTTATTTAATTGAAATTGACGACGTAAAAACTGAAATAAAAAAATTATTGTTCCCGCAATCAGGAATCTCATACCTGCAGACCACAAAGGTAAGCTATTGTTTAGACCCGTTTTCTGAAGTGCCCACGTTGTTCCGCCTATTAAGCATAACGCAACGAAAGCTAGTACCGGAATGCTTGATTTTGAAAAAATACGACCTTGAAATGGCATTTACAGACTCCGTGCCTGAAAGAATTGATGCTTAGTTGGTAGTGAATCAATAAATTTCTCTCACTTATCCCTGCTTGTTCTTAACATATCAGACTGCTAAATGTGATGTAAATGATAAAAAAAGGTTAATTTACATTCGCACTAACATTCCTTGTTTTTTTTAAAAAAGTAATATGAAAGCCTGTGTTCTGTGAGAAAGTTGGTTGAAATTGCTGCGTCGCAGGAGGTCTGTAAAATGTTGTCAAATCAATATAACTTAATGATTTTAAATGTTTTTATCTTTGGGTTATGTAAGAAGGAGAGCTACTTCATCAGATAGTTTGTTTTATGACACAATGAATTATTGCGTTATTTATAAGTAACATCTTAAAAATTTCATTATAGAAATGGCTTAATAGTGACCAAGCTAAACTGCATTTATGGTTATCATGAATTTTCATTGATCTTTTTATGAATTTATTAAGTTATGCATTGCATCTACAGATGTATGTTTTTTTCCTTCATATTTAGTTAATTGTAAAAAATGATTGTATAGGGAGTTTATTTGTCCTTATGGTATTTATTGAGGTTATGTTAGACCTACATCTTTTGTATCTATGACACCAAAAACCCCACCGCCACCAACGCATAAAACCCCGCACAAATCACATCAAAACTGCGCCTTGCCCGATTGAGATACGTCTCCGCCGTTTGCGAAGTAAAAATCAGCGCATATAACCCAAATATCATCACGCCGGTTAGCGCGCAGGTGGCAACCAGAACATAGCTCTGCCACTGCGGGGCGCTGCGGGTCAGGCCTACGCTGGTGACGGTGAACCAGGTCAGTGCGGCTTTGGGATTCGTAAGGTGCAATCCCAGCCCTTGCAGATAGTAGCCGCGTAAACGCGTGTGAGAACGGGCGGGACGTGTCGCCAGGTCGCCAGGGCGAAAGGCACTGCGCAGGGCTTTTGACGCCAGCCAGAGCAAACAGGCCGCGCCGAGCAGTTTTAGCCAGAAAATAAAACCGTGTTAGGAAACCAAACTGGCAGAGATGCCAAAGGCGTTCAGTAAGCCCCGGCACTGGGAACCTGAGATGACGCCGGTTGCCAGCACCAGCCCGGCCTGACGGCCGCAGTAGCGATGGGCAGATTGCCCGGTCCGGGCGAGGCGGTGCCAATGGTGTAAACCAGTGAGGTAGCTAAAAACTTAGCGGGGTTGCACAGGGGCAACCCCATTGAACCGCTAATGGCTCTGCTTACTCTCTTCGTCTTTATGCTTCTTCGCCAGGTAATGTCCTGCCGCGCAGCCCGCCACGGCACCGGCAACCGCATGGTGTTTAAGGTGACCGGCTACGCCGCCGACCAGCGCGCCTTTCAGGCAGCCTTCTGCCTGTGCCTGAGAGGCAACCGACATTAACAGGCCAAGCGTGACCACAAAAAGGGGAAGTTTACGCATCGTTTCTTAATCCTTATCGGGAGTGCGGTGTTTACGCTGCGACAATAACCGTAATGAAGCATGAGTGGGCAAAAAAGTGCAGGGCTGTTGTACGACGGTTGTAAAAAAAGTGGTCAGGCCCGATGGCAAAGGTCTGGCACAACGTGTGCCTGGGATAACTGGGGTTTGCGCAGGCTACACCGGGGTCAGGGCTTGCGCATAATCCGTTGGCCATATTCATCAGTGCCCGCCGCGCGCCAGCCGTGTTTTTCATAAAAACGTTCAGCAGGGGAACCTGTGTCGGTGGTCAACATCATCGACCGGGCCTGTTGTTGTCTGAACCAGTCGGTGATGTTTTCAAGCAGTTGGCTACCTATCCCGAGCCGCTGAAACGCGGGCTTGATAAACAGGCCACCGATTAACGGATCGGGCGCATAAATACCCAGCCCGTAACCGACGTACTCGTCATCGACGTTGGCGATCCAGCCACCGCCCTGGCGGATATCGTCAAGCGCCTGCTCACGCTGCAGATAGCGGATCTGGTGAGCATGCAGCCGGTTTTCCGTCACCGAGAAGCGGATTTCATACATCTCTTTCAGATGCCGATCGGCCAGTTTTTCGTAGGTAATATGCATAGTGCCTCGCAAATCATCATTGAACCGTTGATGTCATGACCTTACCGGTTTACGCCTGAACAGCATCTCAACGCGCCGGGGCGATCGCGCGCCGGTGAGGCTGACGGCAGGTTAACGCCATTCTTTGACGTTCATCACAGCCTGCGCTTTTTGCGACGGTATCACCTCGCTTCCCGGAGAAAAAATGTAATAAATACCGCGTGATCAATTCAATTATCGGGACGCAAAATGAAGAAAAAATTAACCTGTTTATCTCTGGTGGCCGGAAGCCTGCTGATGGGATATGGACCCGCACTGCTTGCCGCACCGTTACCGCAAACCCCGGATACTCACATCCCCGTGAGCCGCTATATCACCGCGCTGAATCCCGATCACTCCATTACCTTTCGCCTGTTTGCGCCCGCCGCGAAGCAGGTTGCTGTGGTCACGGGGGCCACGCCGCTGAGTCAGCAGCCCCATGATATGAAAAAGGACAGTGCCGGTATCTGGTCGTGGACCAGCGAGCCGCTGAAGCCCGATTTATATGAGTACTATTTTGATGTGGATGGTTTCCGCACGCCGGATACCGGCAGCCGCTTTACCAAACCGCAGCGCCAGGTGAACACCAGTATGATTCTGGTGCCGGGCAGCATTCTGGATGAGCGTAACGTGGCGCACGGCGATGTGCTGACGCTGACGTATCATTCCACCGCACTGAAATCCGAACGTCAGGTCTTTGTCTGGGCACCGCCGGGCTATAAGGCAGACGGTAAACCGTTACCGGTGCTCTACTTCTATCACGGTTTTGGCGATACCGGGCTGTCCGCCATCTCGCAGCTCCGCCTGCCGCAGATCATGGACAACCTGCTGGCCGAAGGCAAAATTACGCCGATGCTGGTTGTGGTGCCTGATACCGAAACGGACATCGTGCAGGCCATTCCTGAAAACTTTCCCCCAGCCGACCGTCGAAAAGACTTTTATCCCCTCAATGCCGCAGCCGCCGATAAGGAACTGATGCAGGACATTATCCCGCTGGTGGAAAAGCGCTTTACCGTCAGTCGCAAACCGGCAGACCGGGCGATTGCCGGACTGTCTCAGGGCGGCTATCAGGCGCTGGTGTCAGGCATGACGCACCTGAACGACTTTGGCTGGCTGGCCAGCTTTAGCGGCGTGACCACCAGTACGGTGCCGAATGAGGCTGTGACACGCCAGCTGAGTCAGGCGCAGGCGGTGAATAAGCAGCTGAAAAACATTACGCTGGCGGTGGGCGATAAAGACATCGTGACCGGCAAAGACATTGCCGGACTCAAAGCCGAGCTGGAAAAGCAGGGCGTAAAATTCCATTACACTCAATATCCGGGGTTGGGGCATGAGATGGATGTCTGGCGACCTGCGTATATCGAATTTGTGCAACAGGTGTTTAAACCGCAGCAGCCATAGTCAGGCCCGATCCCTTCCTGTGACGGTGATTCAGGGCAGCATTTACGGAATCACCGTTATTCACAGCATTCTTCCCCGGCGACGCTAAACAACGTCGCTGAAATACCATGCACGTCCTTTAAAAAGCGTTTTTATTTATTTCTTCAGCCTGCCGTGTCAGGTAAGTAAAAAAACACTGCCTACGTCGACAGTAAATGCTGCAAACGCCGTATGGGAAAAATCTGCGTCAGCCATTTTTCAAAATGACCGGTATTGATGTATTTAAGTTACCCGTTAACCGGATGCGGCAATATTATCCTTTTTATTTTTTCTCACTGTCTCCATTTTTCACTGGTCTGCAATGCTTAATTCTTAGCACGCGAAGGATACAGGCGCGTTGAGCTGCGGGCAGGAAATGGGGTCAATACCTTGTGCAGCAGGCGTTGTAAAAGGCTTCGCAATCCGGGCCAGCATAAAATAAAGATTTTAATTCCTGAAACCTTATTAAATAACAAGGGATTAACGATCAATCTTTTAATTTTGATAGGTTAAATCATAGCTTAACCCGATAAATAACATTTGATTGATAGTCTGTAGCGATCAATAATCACGCTACTTCATCGCGTTGAATCAGAGCATGGGAATGGAAATCCACAATCTCGATAATAACAACCGTGCCTGGTGGTTCATTGCTGAACCTGTCGTTAACAACGCGTCGACATTAATTGCTGTAGAAGTTTTGACGCGATTCGCCGCACCGGGAACCCCCTGTTTTCATATTGCGAAATTAAATAAACAACAGAAAATAAAGCTGTTACGAGAACAACTTTCTCTAATCGATAAGAAGCGTCATTTTTTTGAAGAAAACCAGTTGCTGTGTTCTGTAAATGTCGATCTGGAAATGGCTTTTGCGCTGCTGGAAGAACGGGATATTGTTGAGCTCGCCACAGCGCACTCTTTTCTTCGCATTGAAGTCGCGGAACACTTTCCCGATCTTGCGCAGGGATTAAATAATCCCTTACTCCGGGAATTACATAATAAATACACGTTATGGCTGGATGATTTTGGCAGTGCGGCTTCCCACTTTCCCTGTTTACAGCGTGGAATGTATGAAGCCGTGAAAATAGATAAGCATTTTTTCTGGCGGCATCAAAACAGCCCCGTCTGGCAAGCCACGCTGGCGGAAATTAAACACTATTGTGAATTTATTATTGTAGAAGGCGTCGAAACGGCGCAACACTTCGAATTCGCCAGACCGCACGCTGCGGCATTTCAGGGCTATTTGTTTGAGGCGTTTTTATTCGATACGCTCGCGTAACCGCTCAGCGATAATTCATACCGGGTTTTCTTTCTTCAATAAGAAAGGCCCGCATAATGCGTTGGCCAGACAGCCTGATGCTGTCAAAGAAAAACCGTGCCCTGCGATTTACGGCAGTCGCGTGGGCTACAACCGAACCAGCGGCGAAAGGCGCGTGAGAAGGCGCTGACTTCAGAATAGCCCAACAGCAAGGCCATTTCAGAGACCGACAGATGGTGTTGTTTCAGGTAATGCGTCGCCATCTCTTTGCGGACGCTGTCGACCAGGGCGGAAAAACTGGTTTGCTCATCGCGCAGTCGCCGCTGTAACGACCAGGCAGACAGTCCCTGTTTTTCGGCGATAATGTCCAGTGAGGGTTCGCCATTGAGTAGCTGAAGGTGAATGTCGGTGCGGGTTTGATTAACGGTATCCTGAATGATGACGGGCGGGCTGAGCCGACGGATCGCATCCTGCATCACCAGCAGCAGCATGGGATCGTGATCCGGCATTTTACGGCCCAGATCCGTTTTGGCGATGATCATCGAGTTAAAGGGCTGATCGAAATAGACCGGCGCATCAAAGACTTTACAGTGTTCGTGCCAGTGCTCAGGGCGCGGATGCTCGAAATGCACTTCACGCGGTGCCCAGTGGCGTCCTGCCGCGTGGCGAATCAGGTTAAGAAACATGCCTAACGTCAGTTCTGCATCCTGACGGCGCTGCAGAATCGCGCCGTGACGCACCTGATAATCCAGCTGCCAGCAGTCGCTGCGCTCCGTCAGACGAATACAGGTGTTGTGTTGATGGTAGGGAAAGGCATTGACCACGTTTTGCAGCGCCTGTTCCAGCGTGGCCGAGCACAGACCAATATAGCCAATCAGACCCAGAGACTGTGGCCGGAACTGATGACCATACTGTAAACCGAAGTTGTCCACGCCCGCCTGGCTGGCCGCTTCTTCCAGCACCCGACAGTAATTGACCAGGTCCAGGCTCAGCGTCGGGCAGGCGAGCGTATCCGGATCGATCCCGCTGATGCCGAAAATACGATCCACATCGCCACCCTGGGCGTTAATGAAATCACCCAGTCCCGTCGCGGCGGCCGACAGGACGCCACGGTGACTGCTACCCGCGCTGGACATGGCCGTTATGGCGGCCTCTGGAAATCTGCTGGTCATGATGTTTTCCGCCTGCAACTGAACATCGTTAGCTTCTGCAAGAAACATACCAGCCGTCAGGCAACAGTTAACAGGCACTTAGCATCGCCCCCGTGAAGATTGCACCGCGATCTGTCATTCAGGCACCGCCAGAGTGCGCTAGACGCCAATCGGCAATCGGGCCCCTTCGAGATAGCGGTGGCACAGGCGTACCGTGTCGTTCGCCCAACCGTCGCCCAGGCTGCGCGCCATTTCTGTTTCGCGATGGGAAGCGACCCAGGCGGTCAGCTGAATGCGGCGCTGAATCAGCATGGACGGGATCATCGCCAGCTCCTCATCGCTGACGTGTGCCACCTGTTCGTAGCCGTTTAGCCAGTTTTCCACCCACTGTGGGGCGCTGGGATGATGTTCGACAAAGCTGATCGCGGCGGCAAGATCGTGCAGATACCAGCCCATTCCGCAGTCATCAAAATCAATGACCCGCGTTTCGCCTTTGTGTACCAGCAGATTGGTCAGGCGCAGGTCGGCGTGAATCAGACCATAGCGGTCGGGCGACTGGCCAAACGCTGCCATCTCACGGCCGACATGCGACAGCGTTTCTTCGATCACGCCATGTTGTGATGGCGCTAAACCGGCCACATCGCGCCAGTCACCCCAGTGACCCGTAGGGGAAACCATCGTGTGATGATCCCAGACGATACGGCGAAAGGTTTGTGGCTTTTGCCAGCGCCGACTGTGGTGGTGGAGCTGCGCGGTGATGCGGCCTAACTGGCGAAAGGCGGCCGGATCGACCGCATCGGTGAGCATATCGCCCTCGATCCAGTGAAACAGCACAGCATAGCGTTCACTGCCGTCCGGCAGCGGCAGCGTCTGAATGCGGTTATCGTGCCCGTCGCGCACCGCCACCGGCACGCAGATGTCTGCGGCCTGAAGCGCATCCAGCCAGTGCAGCTCGCTTTCAATATCCTGCTTAGCGTGGTAATCGCCGCGGTGAATACGTAACGCGTACCGGCCCTGCGGCGTGCTGACAGACAGGGTGGCGTTCTCGGAACGGCACAGAAGTTTGACCTCTGCATGCAAACAGGCCGGATACGCCTGCAACGCCTGGTGGGCAAGCTGAAGAATGCTGTCGTTCGTTAAGGCGTCATATTGCTTAATGCTCATGTCTGTCTCCCTTTCTCTGCGTGTGGAGGCAGCATGGCGCTGAACCGGCCTGGCGCGCTTGACCTGAGAGCAGGCAAAAATTGACTTCGGCAGAGGCGTCACAGCCCGACCCGGGTCAACTTGACCCCAGCCGACGTGTTTCTGTTTTCTGCGGTCAAGTTTTTCTGTTGCGGCTGTGTCCATCATCTACCCGTCAGCTTTTTAGGCATCGCCTTTTCACTTTACACAGACGGGGAACGCAGTGATGAAAGAGAAACTGAAACCCACCCTTGGTACCCTGCAACTCTGGGGCATCGCTGTGGGACTGGTTATATCGGGAGAATATTTCGGCTGGAGCTATGGCTGGGGAGCCGCGGGTACGCTGGGTTTTCTGGTCACGACGTTTTTTGTCGCCGCCATGTACACCTGTTTTATCTTCAGCTTTACCGAACTGACGACCGCCATTCCGCAGGCCGGAGGACCGTTTGCCTACAGTCGCCGTGCTTTCGGTGATACCGGCGGGCTGATTGCGGGCATTGCCACCTTAATCGAGTTTGTGTTTGCGCCCCCGGCCATTGCTATGGCGATAGGCGCCTACCTCAATGTGCAGTTTCCGGAAGTGAATCCTAAGCTCATTGCGGTCTGTGCCTACCTGATCTTTATGGGACTGAACATCATCGGCGTCAGCATTGCGGCAACCTTTGAGCTGCTGGTGACGCTGCTGGCGGTGATTGAACTGCTGGTGTTTATGGGCGTGGTCGCGCCGGGCTTCAGCCTGACGAATTTTGTCGCCCATGGCTGGGCAGGGCAGGATACGTTCTCTCTGGCCTCGGTATCCGGGATGTTTGCCGCCATTCCTTTTGCCATCTGGTTTTTCCTTGCCATTGAAGGCGTTGCCATGGCGGCCGAAGAGGCAAAAGACCCACGCCGGACCATTCCCCGCGCCTACATCAGCGGTATTTTAACGCTGGTGGTGCTGGCGATGGGTGTCATGGTGTTTGCCGGAGGGGCAGGTGACTGGCGCACGCTGTCAGGCATTAACGATCCGCTGCCGCAGGCCATGAAAATGCTGGTCGGTAACGATTCACGCTGGATGCACATGCTGGTGTGGATTGGCCTGTTCGGCCTGATTGCCAGTTTCCACGGCATTATCATGGGCTATTCGCGTCAGTTCTTTGCGCTGGCGCGGGAAGGTTATTTGCCGCCTTCACTGGCAAAACTGTCGCGCTTTAATACACCGCACCGGGCGATCCTGGCGGGCGGTGTGGTCGGCATTGTTGCCATTTTCTCTGACGGCATCAGCTTTCAGGGAATGAGCCTGACCGCCGCGATGATCACCATGTCGGTGTTTGGGGCGATCGTCATGTACATCATGAGTATGCTGAGCCTGTTTAAACTGCGTCGCACGGATCCGACACTGGCACGTAGCTACCGTGCACCGGGTTATCCGGTGATCCCCGCCATCGCCCTGTGTGGCTCGGTGATCTGCCTGATCGCGATGCTGTGGTTTAACCCGCAGATCGGCGCGCTGTTCGTGGGCTTTATGGTGGCGGGCTATCTCTACTTCCTGACCACGCACTCCCGCCGCGGTGCTGTCGCGCAGCGCTCTGTTGCCGCAGAAACCGATTAACGTTTATACCCGCCTGGCGGTGCGTAACGTGCCGCCGGGCAGCACAAAGACCAAGGAGTCACGATGACGGTACGTTCAACCATAATGGATACCAACAGCTTTCGTGCTGAAAACGCGGAAACGCTGGCACCGGACATTCGACAACTGACCGATAAGCGCAGTCAGGTACTGGGCGAGTCCTATCGACTGTTTTACCGCAATCCGGTGCATCTGGTGCGCGGAAAGGGCCAGTATTTGTGGGATAAGGCGGGCAATCAGTATCTGGATATGTATAACAACGTTGCCAGTATTGGTCACTGTCATCCGGCGGTCGTGGATGCCGTACATAAACAGATGATGCAGTTAAACACCCATACGCGCTATTTGCATGAGTCGATCCTTGCGTACAGCGATCGCATTCTGGCCACGATGCCGGCCGAGATTGATCGGGCCATGTATATGTGTACCGGATCCGAGGCAAACGATCTGGCGATCCGCATTGCCCAGTGCTGGAGCGGTGGTACGGGCATCATCGTGTCCAAAGAAGCCTATCACGGCACCAGTGCGCTTACCTCCGGCGTTTCGCCCGCGCTGGGCAGCGGTCAGCCGTTATCACCGCATACACGGCTGGTGGCCCCGCCTGACTTTTATCGCATTCAGACGGCGGATCAGGGTGCCTGGTTTGCGCAGGAAATTCAGAAGCAAATCGATGATATGGCTGCGCACGGCATTAAATTTGCGGGGTTCCTGGCCGACTCGATTTTCTCGTCAGACGGCGTTTTACCCGGTCAGCCCGGCTTTTTAAAACCGGCGATTGATGTGGTGCATCAGAATGGCGGCATTTTTATTGCCGATGAAGTGCAGCCTGGCTTTGCCCGTACCGGCGAGGCGTTCTGGGGCTTTGCCCGACACGGCGTGGTTCCGGATGTCGTAACTACCGGCAAACCGATGGGGAACGGCATTCCGGTCTCGGGGCTGATGGCGAAAGCGCCGGTCATGGCGGCGTTTAGCGATGCGCTACCTTACTTTAATACCTTTGGTGGTAACCCGGTCTCCATGGCGGCGGCGCACGCGGTGATGGATGTCATTGAACAGGAAGAACTTCAGGCGCACAGCCTGAAAACCGGTGCTGCACTGCTGGCGGCGCTGCAATCCCTGCAGGCAACGTATCCGTGCATCGGTGAAGTCCGTGGGGCAGGGCTGTTTATCGGCTTTGAGCTGGTGAAGGACAGAGAAAGCAAAGCGCCTGACAAACGTCTGGCACTCGATCTGGTGGAGGCGTTACGTGAGGCCTTTGTGCTGACCTCCGTTGCCGGGCCATACGGTAACGTGCTGAAAATCCGCCCACCGCTCTGTTTCCAGACGCACGATATCGACTGGGTGGTCAGTGCCATGGATCGCTGCCTGAGGAAATTACAGAGCTGAACGCCATCCCAAAAAACAGGGACCACGCAGACGGAACGCAACCTGTCTGCGGCATACAGGCCCATCCGTTTGCAGCGCCAGAGGAAAATCCTCTGGCGCTGAGCTTCCTGTCCTTTACGTGGCCGCGCAGGCCTGGCAGCCGCCGGGCCTGCGCATTCTCAGCTTAAGCGTGGGCGCCCGAAGGCAACTCCAGTTCATGGCTTTCCCCCGCAAGGGTCCAGCTGTCAGGATCCAGCAACCGGCCCTGGCCAAAGACACAACCATTTGGCTGGAAGAACACGTCGCCGTAAAGGGGATCGTTCACGCAAATCGTGCCGTCCTCACGCTGTTCGACACTGATCTGGGCGAAGCGCGAGTCAAATTCTTCCAACGTGCTGAGTTGCGGATCGTCATTCAGACGAATCAGCCAGCAGGTCTCTTTTCCCGCTAAGCGGGCTTCACAGTGCTGCGCGGGACCGCGGGTTGTCAGCCGGAAAGGCTGGTTGCCCGAAATCTGCACCATGCCGTTACCGCTGCGGAGCAAAATGCGTTGCTCACAGACGCGCATCTCATCGAAATAGCGCTGCGGCAGCCAGGCATGGGTAAAATCGGGCTGATCGTCATGAACGTTGAACATCACGATGGCCAGGCCACGATATTGCTGAACGCGCGGCAATGTGCCACATCCTCCCCAGTACGAAGGGCGACCAAAACCGCCGTGCAGCTTTTCGCCCGGATGATTGATCCAGATTTGCGCCTCAGGCACGTCGCCAATCCTTAAATGAATCGGGGTTTCCTGATAACCCCACTCGCCCCAGCGGTAACCGGCAAGCGAACCCATAGCCACGTGGCGGGTTTTATAGTGATAAAGGCGGGCAATGCGGTTTTTCCCCTGGGCAAAATACCATTCCTGCGCGGTGTCACCCTGCCAGCAGGCGACCTTTGCCTGGCCGGGCGGAAGGGGTAATTTTTTCTGCTGCAACAGCAGGGCCAGCTGCGGCAGGGCATGAAAGCGGCAGCCGTAGTAACCTTTTCCCCACAGCAGGCGAGAGATCGCCGACAGCTCCAGCGAGCGGCCTGCGCACAGCGTGTGCTCATAGGAACGTCCCTGCGAGGCGGTCAGCATGCCCTGATGTGATGAACGGGCGAGCTGCTCCAGCAGGCGCAATATGGCCCGCTGGCTGCGCGTCACGATGTCCGCATCTTCTGCCAGGGCGGCAAGGGCGCTCAGACCTTTCAGGTCTATCGGGAAGTACGGTGCTGAATTCCACTCGGCCATCTCGCACTGCTCGAAATGATCGAGCCAGGCCCGCACGCGCGCCAGACCGGCTGCGGCCTGCTCACGGCCCGTTCGCCCAGATCGGATAAACGTCGCGTCAGGAAAGGCGCTGCCTGCCAGGTATGCGGCGGTATGAAACAGCAGGGCATGATTTTCTGAGAAGTACCACTGCACGTCATTACCCGGTTCATCCATCCAGTAGCGGAAGCCTAAAATGGCCCGATCGATTTTTTCCCGTGTGGCGCTGGCCAGGCGATCGGCCCACTGGATCCGGCACCAGAGCAGCGGCACCAGGGTAAAGTCGGCGCAGTCGTGACAGGCTTCAACGGAAGGCAGAACGCCTTCCAGCATTGACTGGGTTTCCGCGTCATCCATCCCGCAGGCTAAGCGTGCCAGCGCTTTTACACTGCTGTACTCGCCGTGCAGCGCAACGTGCCTCAGGGCTTCTTCTGCCCTGGCTGCCAAAGTGTCAGGCACCTGCGCCTGGCGTTCAGCGTGGCAGATTTCGACGCCCAGCGTGCGGGTGATGTGGAAAGCGCCTTTTTTCAGGCTGACAGCAAAACGGCGAAAATCGGCGGGCAATGTGTCGCTCTCGGCGAGCGTGACGGCCCCTTCGCCTTTCTCCAGAACGGTACGAAGCCGCACCGGCTGATCCAGCGAAATAAAATCGCCGGAAACCAAAACGTTTAGATCGAAAGTGTCTGGCGCAGGGGACGGGAAACACAGGCGCACCGGCCCCTGCGTATAAGTCGGTTGTTCAAATGCCATTCCTTCCAGCATCGACTCCATATGCCGCACCTGTTCTGCCTCCACCGGCACCGCCAGCGCAACCTGAAGCGGATCCCCCTCGACGTAATCCAGCTGGAAAAAGAAGCGGACATCGCGTTCGGCCAGATCGTCAAACCAGATGCGAAGCGTATTTAACCCGGCCTGAAGGTTAAGCGTAAATTCAACCTGGCTTTCCAGGTTGCGCTGATAATCGGCCAGCCAGGCAACCTCCTCGCCGTTCAGGGTGACCAGTGCTGCGCCACAGGTGGTCAGGCGAAAACGACGGCTGCCGGGCGCGGCTGCGACCAGACAGGTTTCCGCCTGTGCGCCAATGCGGGTGGCGCGAAACCAAAACCCCGACAAATCGACCCGATCGGACCCAAAAGGAAACCACCAGTTTGTCAGCGTGCGGTCGCCAAACGGACAGGGTTTTTTGCCGGCGAACTGTTTTTGAAATTCAGTACGGCAGGGATAGGTATGCGGAATAAAGTTTTTATGTTTGCTCAGAAAGAAAAAAGGATCCATCTCGCCCGACATGGGAACATCATCCACGTCATAGGGTTGTGAAGCCACTGCCGAGAGCTGCCAGTAGCGCACAGCATCTCGTTGTTGCAGCGGAAAGTGACAATAGGTTGTCTGCGTCATAATTCGATTCTCCTGGTGTCAGCGTTGTTATTATTTTTGGGTGTGCCTTAACCCTTCGGTCAGGCATAAGATGGCCAGCGCCTGACCGTAGCCGGTCGGCTGAAGCGGAATGTCTTTATAAAATTGCAGGGTTCTTCCCATGCGGGTGCCATAAGACACATTGTGCACGGTGCCCTCGTCATCAATGTTTCGCTGCACGGCTTCCAGCGCGCGCAACCCTGCCTGTAACCAACGGTCATCGCCATAGCCCAGACGCGCGCCTTTTAACAGCCCATAGCCAAACCCGGCCGTGGCCGAGATTTCTTCGTAGCTGTCGGGATGATCGAGTAGGGTGTGCCACGCGCCCTGCGAGGATTGCAGGTCGATGAGGGTATTCACCTGCGTTTTCAGGCACGCCAGCAGATAGTCACGTACGCCACCGCGAAGCGCGGTCAGTTCCAGAAACTCAATAATGCCAACGGTGATCCAGGCATTGCCGCGCGCCCAGCGGGCGTGAGCAAAATTATTCTTCTCGGCGAAGCTCCAGCCGTGAAACCATAAACCGGTTTGCGGATCGTTAAGATAGCGGGCATGCAGTAAAAACTGACGCACGGCTTCATCCACCAGTTCCTGCCGCCCGGCGACCATGCCGTAGTGGCCAAGAAACAGCACCACCATAAACAGCGTATCATCCCAGATTTCCATGGGATTAATGCCGTCGGATACGACGTGCTGAAACCCGTCCTCCGGCGTACGCGGCAGCGCGGTCATTACCCTGTTGGCCCAGTGATCCAGCACCGCTTGATACTGAGGATCACGATTGTGAGCCCACAGCAGCGACAGCGGCAGCATCGGTGCCGTGGTATTAATATTTAAGGGCGGCAGGCCTTTCTGAATATTATTCTGGAACCAGGTCTCAATAAGCTGGTAAATATCTTTGCGTTGCGTGAGTTCCCATAACCGGACGAGGCCAAATAATCCCACGCCCTGCGGCCATTCCCAGTTGGCGAAGGAAATATAATCTCCCGCGGTGCCATCAATATTGGGTTCGTTAAATCGTCCTTCGTCTTTTAGCTGTGTAAAACCCGTCAGTAACAGATTGAGTTGATGCTCAATAGATTGCGTAGTCATTGTTATTCCTGTGTTTTATCATTATTCCATGGTGATTATTTTTCATGCCTGGCCCTCGCGATTTACGCGATAATCGTCAGTTTCAAATGGCCGTGTTTAATGCTGTCCGCCCAAAAGGCGTAAACGTTTCAGGTAAAAAACAGCGTCCTCTTTTATTGATGCCATTATTACGTGGTGCGAACCTTACCCGTTTTTACGCGCGACGATTTAACACCGATATAAACTGTGTTGTTTAATCTGTGACATTTAAATAACGCGTAACAAGGGCCCGAATATAATTTCCGCGCTGAGTATCAGTGATGCGTAATAACACCGCCACACAGATGGCGATGAGCGTATGCTGGTTAACGTGCCAGCCAGCCGCCATCCACGGCCAGGGTATAACCATTGATATAGTCGGATGCTGGCGAGGCGAGAAACACCACTGGCCCCATGACATCGTCCGGCTGTCCCCAGCGCCCGGCCGGAATGCGATTCAGAATGTCAGCATTACGCTGCGCATCGGCCCGGAGTTGCTGCGTGTTATCGGTAGCCATATAGCCCGGTGCGATAGCATTCACGTTAATCCGGTATTTGGCCCACTCGTTTGCCAGTAACCGCGTGATGCCCATGACGCCGCTCTTTGATGCTGTATAGGACGGAACACGGATCCCACCCTGAAACGACAGCATTGAGGCAATATTGATGATTTTGCCGCCGCTGCCCTGTGCGATAAAGTGTCGGGCCACGGCCTGAGACATAAAGAACAGACTCTTAATATTCAGGTCCATCACATCATCCCAGTCTTGTTCACTGAAGTTGATGGCATCCTCACGGCGAATCAGTCCGGCGTTGTTGACCAGGATATCGATACGACCAAAGTGGGCAACCGCGCTGTCCAGCAAGGCAGGGATCGCGTCAATCTTGCGCAGGTCGGCTTTCAGGCTCAGGAAACGTCGCCCCAGTGCGGTAACACGCGCCTGGGTTTCATCGGGCTCAACCTGGTTAATGCCTACGATGTCGCAGCCTGCCTCCGCCAGACCTATCGCCATTCCCTGGCCCAGGCCGGTGTTGCAACCCGTGACCACCGCGACGTTACCGTGTAGAGAAAATGTGTTCAGTATCATAATGATTCCTTTCAGGCGTATCGCCTTGTGCTTACTGCATCATGCCGCCATGGGTTAGCGCAGATCGTTGACTGCGACGTGGTCCATGTCATCAAACACCTGATTTTCACCAACGGTGCCCCAGATAAAGCTGTAAGCACGCGTCCCCACACCTGAGTGAACAGACCAGCTGGGTGAGATCACCGCCTGTTCGTTATGGATCACGATATGACGCGTTTCCTGGGGTTCTCCCATCATATGGAACACGCAGGCGTCATCGGCTATAGCAAAGTAGAGGTAGACTTCCATGCGGCGCGCATGGGTATGACAGGGCATGGTGTTCCAGAGATTGCCGGGTTCGAGCTGGGTAAGTCCCATGCTGAGCTGGCAGGTTTCCACTACCTCGGGGACAAGGTACTTATGGATAGTTCGGCGATTGCTGGACAGCGGATCGCCCAGCGTGACCGAGGCCGCATCCGCTGCCGTGACTTTACGAATGGGTAAGGTTTTATGGGCTGGCGCGCAGTTAAAATAAAACTTTGCAGGCTGGTGTGGATCCAGACTGGCGTACACGACCGTTTTGCTGCCTTTGCCGATATACAGCGCCTCGCGATGACCAATCTCATAGTCGTTGCCATCCACGGTAACTTTACCGGGACCGCCAATATTAATCATGCCCAGTTCACGGCGTTCCAGGAAGTCACTGACGCCCAGTTGCTTCGCCACCTCATTGTTAATCGAGACAGCCCGTGTGACAGGCATAATCCCGCCGACAATAATGCGATCGATATGACTGTAAGTCAGGGTGTAATCATCCGGGACAAAGATTTTCTCGATTAAGAACTCATCGCGAAGGCCTTGTGTATCCAGCGTGTTGGCGTGCGCGCTGTGAATGCTTTGTCTGATATCCACGTTTATCTCCCGTTAAATAGAATAGTAAATGCAACACGTAATAAATGGCTTATTGATTCCAGTTGCACGCATCCTATTCGGCACACCAATGACTTTCAATTAAAAATGAAACGTTGTTTTGATTTTTTATTTTAAAGGGTGAGGTATGTCTGATTTTTATGCGTGTCCGGGCTTGTATGAGCAACATTAATTACGAGTTCTGTTACAAAAAAACGGGCATGTTGCGATGAGTTGTATAAAACAGGCTTGAGAATTTCTGTCTGATGTAAAATGGGCATTATCGTTAAAAGCGTGTGCGAAAGGATTTAGTGGCTCAATTAAATAAAATAAATAACTTTCTTTATCTTCTACAAGGAAACGTCATTCAAACGATGTGGAGGTGACAGTTTTGTCAGAACCGTCTGGATAATCGCTGTTGGAAATGCTGTAAGATGATAAAACCCATGGTTACCACGGGTTTTTATTGAGGTTTTAAAAGACTATTTTGAATGCGTTTTATTTCTGAGCTTGAGTTGCTTTCGCCAGACGCGGTTGTGCAAATAAAACGCATTACTTTTGAAAAAAAGATGACTGTTAAGGCACGATAACGCAACAAGAACAAATACCATGCCGATACAGGATGAAATTAAAGTAAAGGTTGTAACAGAACCGCCGAATAGCGCGGAAATTAGCGTTTTTAAGAAATAGATTGCCACTACCGCTAATGTGAAATATACGAGGTTAATATATGTTTTTAGGGCGGTATGGTTTCCACGAGCGATTAATGTTAATGAGGGGAACATGACTAAGCAATAGATAAAACCAGTAACAATGACGCCTCCTGACAACGCTTTATCAGGCCATGCCATAAGAGAAAAAACAGTTTCCCATATAGAGGTTTGAGGAACAGTAAAAGCCAGAAGAGAGAGAACAAAACTGATCAGCAATGGGATGCCCATAGTATGCCATCCTATAGGCGAGACCATCAAATCCTTCATGTTATCTTTGAGCTGTTCGAGTTCATCGGCGTCATCCGTAGACATTTTTTCATTAACCATTTTACTAAGTTCAAGCGTTCTTTTAAGTTGCATTAGCATGCTTTAATTAACTAATTAATTTACTGAAAAAGACTGAACGACCCCAGTCAAATACTTCCCGGACTGCGGGATAGTGTGAGGGTTCCTTATTGTACCTGTAAGCGCACTCCCCATAAACGCAGAGCTGTTAACAAACGCTGTGGCCAACTCCCGCTGAAGTGATTTTTGCAAGGCATCAGAAGGATATCGTTTAGGATAAATCCCTGCTTTTATAGCCGCTTTAATACCGCTGTTTGAGATGCCAGGATTTTGTTGCCGTATTATTTCCTCAGTAATACGTCTGCGTTCAGCTCTACTTGGTGTTTTAAGCCAGTTAATCAGGTTTTCAGAAGACGTCGTTGCCTTCAGAACCTTATGCGTTTTATCAACGCTTTTTAAACCCGCTCCTGAACCAGATGATATCAAGTGCGGCGATTGTAGTAGTGTACCGACCTTATGAGCCGAACCAGGCCACTTTTTTATTCTATTTAAAAGAGGTTGTTTTCCTTTTTAGTTCCAGTTGCTTTCGCCAGGCCCGATTATGAAGCATAAAAGCGCAGGACTTATAAAACATTTGACTGTTAAGGCACTTGAGAGCCGTCAGACTTAACGCAGTGCTTAATAATGCACCTGCAAAAGATAGCGAATAATTATTATTGCCACTCATTGATGAAACCATGGTGAGAAAGAGAAACACTAAAGCAGTCATTAATACCAAAAACAGGATGGAAATATAAGCTCTTAGTGCCAAATATATTCCGCGTGAAACCAGCATCATTGTTGTAAACAAGACCAGGACATAGATAAACGCTGCAGCAATTATACCGATAAAGACAGCGTGTTTTTGCCACCCCATCAGGTCATAGATGAATAACCACAATGAAAACTGAGGCAGGGAGAAGCTGATCAACGTCAGCACCATACTGATGACTAAGGGGGCGCCAAAAGTGTGTAATCCGATTGGCATACCCATTTTTTCTTTCATGTCATCTTTAATATGCTCCAGCTCATCAACGCCACTAACATTTATTTCTTTGTTCGTTTTTTCGCTGAGCTTGATTGTTTTATTAATGTATTTCATTTTAACAACTTATGTAGAGGGAAGTGACTGAATGACGCCGATGATATACTTCCCGGACTGGACAATGTTTTGTGGATTTTTTAACGTGCCTGTCAATGCGCTACCAGCAAACGCCGATGAATTCACCAGTGCAGACGTTAATTCACGCTGAAGAGATTTTTGTACAGCCTCGGCCGGATAACGTTTAGGGTACACACCTGCTTTCATGGCTGCCCTGATACCGCCATTTGAAATACCGGGGTTTTGCGCGCGGATGATTTCCTCTGTAATTTTTTTCGCTCAGCGCGACTTAACGTTTTAAGCCAGTCGATGGCCTTTGCAGAAGAGGGCGCTTTCATCACCTTATACGTTTCGATCGCGCTTTTTAGACCGGCACCCGCTCCGGCAAGCGATATAACATCCAGCGCGGTCGTTGTTGCAACATACCATGACTGTGAATCAATCCACGCGACATAGTCTTCCTGACCTTCGTAGATAGCATATAATCGCGCGCTACCGATGGCGCACTGCATACCTGTCGCTAAACCCCCTGCGATAATCATGCCTGCTACAATACCCGATGCTCCTGCTGTCAAAGGTACGGCAACGGCATAATCTATCGCAAGAAATCCCGTAATAATTAAGCACCACATGAAAATATTGTCGATATCATCTCGCCAGCCAGCGAAGGCTTACTAAGTGTTTCCGTCAGCGCCTTAATGGCAACCTGAGGATTTATAGCATTGACCTTCGTTATTACTACATGGCTAACACGACTTTTGCTGGCTTGCGCGTCATAACGCGAAGGCCGGACCAGCCATTGCTGTGGGCCGTCAGAATAGATGATACCGACCTGGCTAAAGTCCCGCATGCAATCCAGACGATTCGCCAGTGCGTTAAAATCAATGTCATCAGCTGACACCAGCCCCATCCGTCGGCCCAGGCTGTAATCCGGAAGAGAATTTGAATACGGTTGTGGTAAGGCCATTCGATCACTCCCTGATAATGAAAGGCTGGTTAGTGTCGCTAAAGAGTAAAGCACAGCGGAAGGTGAGAGATTAAGAACAGTTTTAATAATCGATTCGTTAAGTAAATGGATTATCAAGACAGAGATGGCTTGCTGCCAGAACCTGTCGCATGCGCCTGTACAAAAAATATTAAACAGGTTTATATTTTAAACCCTCAGTCTCAGCAACCACTGGCATCAAAAATCTGAGCAAACTGTGATTATGTCGTGGGTTTTACGCGCGCAGGATGCCTTTGTCGTGTAAGGCGTGGGCGTACATTGTTGGGGCCTTTGCCACATCATTCAGTCTGTTTGTATTAAGAAAAGGGCAGCATTGCGCGTGCCAGCAAAAACCGGGACTGGGCTTTCATAAAAAATTAATAAAAACCCCGCTATCAGGTGAGCATACGTTTAATAATCCTGACTGATAATCCCTCACCTGAAATACTTCAGTCGCTCCGTGATGAAAAGAAGAGAGGGCTCATGAACTTCCGATTCACCATGCTGGCGGCTAACAGACGGTTGCTGCCAAACGTCTGGGATGCCGTGGCATTTCCCCTGATTATTTGCCTGATTGCAATGGTGGCGGTGGGCTTTCATCAAACGCTGATGCCGATTGACAGCCTGAAAACCCAGGCCATCTCCCTTGATCCGACTAATCTGCCGGAATATGCCATGCGCACCACGCTGCGTATGTTGGTAGCGATGCTGGCTTCACTGGTGTTCAGCCTGATCTACGGCACGCTGGCGGCCAAAAGTCGCCGGGCAGAAAAGGTGTTAGTGCCCATTCTGGATATCCTGCAGTCCGTGCCGGTGCTGGGTTATATCTCTTTTACCGTGACCTTTTTTATTGCCCTGTTTCCCGGGCAGGTGCTGGGCGTAGAACTGGCGGCGATATTTGCCCTGTTTACCAGTCAGGCCTGGAACATGACCTTTAGCTTTTACCAGTCGCTACGTACCGTACCGGCCGATTTGGTGGAAGTCTCACGTGGCTTTCATCTGACCGGCTGGCAACGTTTCTGGAAGCTGGATGCGCCTTTCGCCGTGCCGGGACTGGTGTGGAATATGATGATGTCGATGTCGGGGGGCTGGTTCTTTATTGTCGCCTCAGAGGCGATCACGGTGGGTAACAACACCTTTACCTTACCCGGCGTGGGCGGCTATCTGGCACAGGCGATTCTGCATAAAGATATCCATGCGGTGGGCTGGGTGCTGCTTACCATGGTGATCGTGATTCTGGCTTATGATCAGCTGTTGTTCAGGCCGCTGGTGGCCTGGGCGGATAAGTTCCGCATGGAAAACACACGTTCGGGGAGTGCGCCGACCTCATGGGTGCGTGATCTGATGCGCCGTACGCGCCTGATTCACCAGATCTTTACGCCGCTGCGCCTGCTGCTGTCTGCGCTGGCGCGTATCTCGTGGCGCTGGCCTGCCTCCAGGTCGGTCCGGGCCGAAAGCAGCACGGAATCCCGCTCGCGTCTGGGTGACTTTATCTGGGGCGCCTTCGTCATTTTACTGACCCTGTATGTGGTCTGGCGGGTTATTACCTATGTGCAAATCGGTGTCACGCTGGCGGACGTGAAACATGTCTTCGGCCTGGGGCTGATTACACTTCTGCGCGTCACCGTGTTGATTCTGATTTCATCGCTGATTTGGGTGCCGCTGGGCGTGATGATTGGCCTGCGTCCTGCACTGGCCGGAAAAATTCAGCCGGTTGCCCAGTTCCTGGCGGCGTTCCCGGCCAACCTGATGTTTCCGGTGTTCGTCATTATGATTGTGCACTTCAGGCTGAATCCGGATATCTGGCTGTCTCCGCTTATTGTGCTTGGTACGCAGTGGTACATCCTGTTTAACGTCGTGGCGGGCACCACCGCCTTTCCCAATGATTACAAAGAGGCTGCCGCAAACTTTCATATTCGCGGCTGGCAGTGGTGGCGTCAGGTGATGCTGCCCGGCATTTTCCCCTACTACATTACCGGTGCCATTACCGCTTCCGGCGGAGCCTGGAACGCCAGCATCGTGTCCGAATTTGTACAATGGGGAAATACGCAGGTCACCGCCCACGGCCTGGGGGCGTATATCGCGCAAACCACGGCCGCTGGGGACTTCCCGAGGATTATTCTTGGTATCGCCGTGATGTCGTTGTTTGTCACCTTGTTCAACCGTCTGCTGTGGCGGCCGCTGTACGTCTACGCTGAATCAAAATTCCGTGCTAATTAAGGGACCCGAGATGTTAAACAATCAACCCACACACCATGCAGACGTGTCGACCAAAAAAACGGACGGTCGCCAGGCGGTCCTGACGGTAAAAGACATTAAGCACGGTTACGATAAAGCGCACGGTGAAGTGCTGATTCTGGATGACGTCAATCTGACTCTGCATGAAGGCGAGATAGTGGGGCTGCTGGGCCGCTCTGGTTCGGGAAAATCGACACTGCTGCGCATTATTTCTGGTCTGATTACGCCCGGCTCGGGTTCCGTTGACTACCTGGGCGCACCGCTGAACGGCCCCGCCAAAGGCGTGGCGATGGTGTTCCAGACCTTTGCGCTGTTTCCCTGGTTAACGGTGCTACAGAACGTAGAAGCCGGGCTTGAAGCGCTGGGCGTGGAAAAAGCGGAACGCAGAAAGCGTGCGCTGGCGGCCATTGACCTTATCGGCCTGGACGGTTTCGAAAACGCCTATCCGCGTGAATTATCGGGCGGCATGCGTCAGCGTGTGGGCTTTGCACGCGCTCTGGTCGTCGATCCCACCTTATTGTTAATGGATGAGCCGTTTTCCGCGCTGGATGTGTTAACCGCCGAAACGCTGCGTACCGATTTACTCGATCTGTGGAATGAGGGACAGATGCCGATGAAATCGGTGCTTATCGTCACCCACAATATCGAAGAAGCCGTCTTTATGTGTGACCGCATTCTGGTGCTGTCCTCTAACCCCGGGCGCGTAGTGGCAGAAATCAAAGTGCCCTTTGGCCATCCGCGTAACCGGTTGGATCCGGCTTTTCGTCGGCTGGTCGATGATGTTTATACCCAAATGACCGCACGGCCTACCAGCGATAATGTGAAAAAGAGCCTCAGACTGGGAACGCGGCTGCCGCATGTGTCAACCAACCTGATGGCCGGGTTGATCGAAACCCTGGCAGCAGCACCGTACCACGGCCGCGCCGACATGCCAGAGGTGGCCCGTTCGCTGCATCTGGAAGTCGATGAACTGTTCCCGATAGCCGAAGTGCTTCAGTCGCTGGGCTTTGCGGACGTGCGGGAAGGGGACATCTTCCTGACGCCGCCCGCCCGGGTGTTTGCCGAGTCAGACACGCAGCAGCGTAAGGTGATGTTTGCCGATCATCTGCTGCGTTACGTGCCGCTGGCCGCCCTGATCAAAACGGTACTGGATGAGCGTCCGGGACATCGTGCACCGCGCGTGCGTTTTGAACAGGAACTGGAAGATTCGCTTTCCGACAGTGCGGCTAAAGAGACGCTGGATAGTGTGATTAACTGGGGCCGTTATGCGGAGATCTTCTCTTATAACGACCAGACCGAGTACTTTAGCCTGGAAGACGTCGAATTCTGATTGGGGTGGATGAACCGGTAGCGACTCAGGGTCACTGACCCGGTCCCTGGTCTGAACGCGAGTACGTTTCGTTTACAGGACCGGGAAGAATAAAGCAAAGGCACCCTGTTGCGCCTTTGCTTCCCGTTAACGGATTCAGGGACGCCAGACCGTGCCATCGGGCGTACGGGCCATCGTCCAGGTGGGGTTACCGCCTTCGCAGGGGAATTTCGCCGCCAGCGTTTCATTAATGTCGATACCCAATCCCGGCCTGTCATTAACGTACGCATAGCCTTGCTCGACGTCCGGGCAGCCGGGAAACACTTCACGCAGGGCATCGTTCATCGGCGTGTATTCCTGAACGCCAAAATTTGGTGAGCTCAGGTCCAGATGCATATTCGCACACACGCCGACCGGTGAAATATCGCCGGGGCTGTGCCAGGCCGTGCGGACACCGTTTAATTCACTGTAAACAGCAATTTTCTTCGCCGGCGTAATTCCGCCAATGGAACTGATATGGCAGCGAATATAGTCAATCAGCTTATTGTCGATCAGCGGCTTCCATTCGTTCACATTCACGAACAGCTCGCCCATTGAGATGGGCGTAGAGGACTGCTGGCGCAGCATCTTCAGCCACTCCGTGTTCTCTGGCGCAACCGGATCTTCCAGGAAAAACAGCTGGTACGGCTCCAGGGCTTTAGCCATATGAATGGCGTTAATCGGTGTAATGCGCTCATGCGCATCGTGCAGAAGCTCTACGCCAAAACCCAGCTTGTTGCGCAGATGATCAAACAGGCGTGGAATGCTTTTCGCATAGGCTTCCGGATCAAAGTACATGCCTGCTGTTTTGCTGCGCGGTGAACGCTTAGGCTGGATATTTTTCGCTTTGACCATGCGGTTCGCGATGAGTCTGAGATCGTCAGTACCGGCACCGCCATACATGCCCATCTGGCAGCGGATATACTGATAACCTTCCTCCATTTTGGCGCGGGCACTGTCTTCCACTTCGACTTCGTCTGCGCCATCGGTGTGCACATAGAGCGCAATACCATCGCGACACTTGCCGCCCAGCAGCTCATAAACCGGCAATCCGGCCAGTTTGCCTTTAATGTCCCACAGCGCCATATCGACACCGGACAGGGCGTTATTCATGACCGGACCATTGCGCCAGTAGCCACTGACGGCGGCAGACTGCCAGATATCTTCGATTCTTGCCGGATCCTTGCCCGTCAGAAAAGGCGCCAGGTAATCATCAATGGCGCTTTGTACCGCATAGATGCGTTGGGTAAAGGTGGCGCAGCCCAGGCCATACAGACCCGGCTCGTTGGTTTCGATTTTAACCACGACCAGATCGATGCCGCCGGGCGCAGTCAGAATGGTTTTAACATTCGTGATGGACAGATTACTCACAATCGCTCCTCTTTTATCAGGCCACTTACCGCCACCGTCGTGCTCGTTGCTGCTCATGGCTAACAGGTATGTTGTCATACAACATGACTGTTTTATCACAAAGCCGGGTCGTTGCCCTTATTAGCTTCCGATTCTGTGATGGGGATCTAATGACTGAACTTTATGCACGTAGTTAAGATTTATTTTCTTAAAATACAGCATCCTAATCAATTTCAGGGTGAGGGCTTTGTGATAGACGCCTCATAACGCATCATTTCGTATTGATTTAATCTGCGCGTAAATTCACCTTAATAAGATAGTTGTCATACATATTTAAGGGTGGAATATGACTGCACTGTTCGATCTGACCGGGAAAACGGCATTAATCACCGGTTCATCTCGTGGGCTGGGTTATGCCTATGCTGAAGCCCTGGCGGCGGCCGGGGCACAGGTGATTTTGAACGGCACGCGTAAAGCGGGGCTGGATGAGGCGGTTGAACAACTCGTGGCGAAAGGCTATCACGCCACGGGGCGGGTATTCGATGTGACAGATGAAGGCGAAATTGAACAGGCATTTGCCGCGCTGGATGAGCAGGCGATTGCGGTGGATATCCTTATCAATAATGCCGGCATTCAGTACCGTAAACCGATGCTGGAACTGGCGCTTGAACAGTGGCAAAAAGTCATTGATACCAACCTGACCAGCGCCTTCCTGGTTTCACGCGCGGCGGCAAAGCGCATGATCGCCCGTCACCAGGGCGGAAAAATCATCAATGTCGGTTCGTTAACCAGTCAGGCCGCGCGTCCGACGGTTGCGCCTTATACGGCGGCCAAGGGCGGAATCAAGATGTTGACCTGCTCAATGGCGGCCGAATGGGCGCAGTTTAATATCCAGACCAACGCGATTGGGCCGGGTTATATCTTAACCGACATGAACCGTGCGCTGGTGGACGACGCCCGGTTTGATAGCTGGGTGAAAAGCAGCAATCCCTCTCAACGTTGGGGCCGGCCAGACGAAGTAGCCGGCACCGCCGTTTTCCTCGCTTCGCGCGCGTCAGATTATATCAACGGGCAGATGATTTACGTTGATGGCGGCTGGCTGGCCGTGTTGTGAGCCTTATTGACCTGCAAAGGGGAACCCATCGTGCATAGCTTAATGACCCAGGCCTGCGTGGCAAAGGGTAAAAAAGACATTGTGGTAGAAGAGCGCGAGCTGCATTACGCAGAGGATGACGTCGTGATAAAAGTGGAGTGCGGCGGCATTTGCGGATCCGATATTCATTATTATCACGAAGGGCGGGCCGGGTTATCCGTCATTCAGCATCCTTTTATTATCGGACACGAATTTGTGGGGCGGATTTATCATGCGCCGGAATCTTCTGCCCTCAAACCCGGACAGAAAGTGGCGGTTAACCCGTCGCAGCCCTGCGGGCGATGTGAATATTGTCAGGCCGGGAAACAAAATGCCTGCCCAACCATGCGCTTCATGGGTAGTGCGCAGTTCACGCCGCATGTGGAAGGCGGGTTTGCACAGTATGTCGTGGTGTCCGCGCAGCAGTGTGTGCCCTACGACGAGCAGGTTCCGGCCAGCGTGATGGCGGTTGCCGAACCCACCGCGGTCGTCATTCACGCGCTTAATGTGGCAGGCAGTATCGTGGGCAAAAAGGTGCTGGTAATGGGCGCAGGCCCCATAGGCGCGTTAGCCATTGCCGCAGCAAAAGCATCGGGCGCAGCGGAAATTGTGGCCTGTGATCTCAGCGAGCGGTGTCGTCGTATTGCGTGTGAAATGGGTGCCGATGTCGCCGTGGACGCGGCCGATACGGCGGCCATGGCCCGCTATTGTGAACACCGGGGCTACTTTGACGTCACACTGGAGGCCAGCGGGGCAGAGGCAGCCATCAGCACCAGTATCCTGGCGACGCGGCCAGGTGGCACGGTGGTTCAAATTGGCATGGGAAAAAGCCCGCTTCATTTTCCCGTCGCGCAGATGCTGGTAAAAGAAATTAGCTGGAAAGGTTCCTTTCGTTTTATTGATGAATTTGCGGTTGCAGTGAAATGGCTGGAAAAAGGCATTATCGATCCGCGACCGATTCTGTCCGGTCAGTATGCGCATCAGGATATTGAAGTGGCTTTGCAGGCCGCCAGTGATAAAACGCAGCATTCAAAAGTGTTAGTCGTCTTTTAAGTTCATTCACAACAGCGCTGTTATTCAGCGTGCAAATAACTTTAATGATCAGGGCGAGTGAAATGCTCTCACGTCTCGCGTGGACTGCGCTCGCCTGTCTTTTATTCACCTGTCAACGCCGGGTTGGCCTCGGGGTAAAACATGAGTCATTCACATACGCGTACAAAAGAACGTAATACGTCTGATCTTGTCAGGGCCTCTGTTTCAGGATGGTTGGGTACCACGCTGGAGTTTATGGATTTCCAGTTATATTCCCTCGGTGCGGCTCTGGTTTTTCATGAAGTCTTTTTTCCCGGGCAATCAGGCGCAATGGCGTTAATTCTGGCTATGGGCACCTACGGCGCAGGTTATATCGCGCGTATTGTGGGCGCCGTCTTTTTTGGCAAAATGGGCGACCGCGTGGGCCGAAAAAAAGTGCTGTTTATGACCATCGCATTAATGGGCATATGCACCACATTAATTGGTGTGTTACCGACCTATCAGCAGGTCGGTATCCTGGCGCCTTTATTGCTGGTCGCGTTGCGCGTAATACAGGGATTAGGGGCGGGGGCAGAAATCGCCGGGGCCAGTACGATGCTGGCGGAATATGCGCCCAAAGGGAAAAAAGGCCTTATCGCTTCCCTGGTTGCCATGGGCACTAACTGCGGCACCTTGAGTGCCACCGCTATCTGGGCCGTCATGTTCTTGTTTTTCACTAACGAAGAGGTCGTCGCCTGGGCATGGCGTATTCCTTTTCTGGCCAGTTTTGTTGTGATGGGGTTTGCGCTCTGGCTGCGCTTTAATTTGAAAGAAAGCCCGGTGTTTGAAAATGTGGCAGCATCCGCAACCGTTACGCTCCGGTCGAAGGAAAGTCAGTCCATTTTTCAGTTAATTCAGGGGAAAGCGTTCTGGATAGCAACCGGCCTGCGGTTTGGCCAGGCCGGAAATTCGGGGATTATTCAGACCTTCCTGGCAGGCTATATGGTGCAAACGCTGTTATTTAATAAAGCGATTCCCACCGATGCCATCATGGTCAGTTCCGTGATTGGTTTTCTGACGATTCCCCTGCTCGGCTGGCTCTCAGACAGGGTCGGGCGGCGCATTCCCTATCGCATACTGACCGTCGGCTCGATCCTCCTGGCCTACCCGATGATTTCACTGATCGTCGACAAGTCCCAGGCTGTCAGCACCATTATGGTGTGCCTGATCGTGATTCATAACATCGCGGTGCTGGGCCAGGCCGCTATTGAAGGGATCACCATGGCAGAGATGTTTGGTTCGCGAAACCGCTTCGCACAAATGGCGATTTCAAAAGAAATTGGCGGGTTGTTTGCCACCGGATTAGGTCCTCTGCTGGCGGGGATATTTTGTCAACTTACCGGCTCCTGGCACCCGATTGCGGTGATGTTAATCTGTTATTCCTGCATCGGTCTGCTGGCGTCACTGATCATGCCTGAGGTGGCCGATCGCGATCTGACCGCAGAAGCCGATGCGGTGGAGGCACAGTCTGCCATCAGTCAGCACAGGGTGTCCACGCTCAGCCCGCGTCGCGGCGAATAATGACCTGTTTTCGAACGGCGTGCTTTACAGTGTCAACACAGGACTTTGTCTGAAAGGATGAGATAGAATGGCATCATGTAGGACATCATATGAGAAGGTGTTGTGAGCATAAAATCCATTCAGAAACAGAACGTTGTTAACGAAGTGTTCGAGCAAATCAAGGCCCGGCTACTGGACGGTAGCTGGCCCGCGGGCGCTCGCTTGCCTTCTGAAGCGGAGCTGACACACTCTTTCAATGTCAGCCGGGTGAGTGTGCGCAGTGCGGTGCAGCGGTTGCGTGATCTTGGCATTATCATCACCCGTCAGGGCAGCGGCAGCTATGTGTGCGAAGATTTCACTCCGCAGATGCTGAACAGCAGTGCCAGACCGCTGATGCACCTGAGTCGGGAAGCGTTTAATGACATGATGGTGTTTCGTCAGACCGTCGAGTTTAAATGTGTCGAGCTGGCAGTTGAACACGCGACGGAAGACGACATTACCCTGCTTGAGCAGGCCCTGAATAACATGCTCATCAACAAAGGGGATTACAAGAAATACTCGGAGGCCGATTATGAATTTCATCTGGCGATTATCCGGGCTTCCCATAACAGCGTGTTTTACAACGTGATGAAGTCAATTAAGGACATTTACTACTATTACCTGGAAGAGCTGAATCGCTCGCTGGGTATCACCCTTGAGAGCGTGGAAGCGCATATTAAGGTGTTTATGGCGATTAAAAACCGCGATGCGTCTTCGGCAGTGCAGGTGCTGAATGACGCGATGAAGCACAACGTGGTGGCTATCGACAGGATTAAGAACGGCGAAGGTCTGTCACCTGCGCAGCCCGTTCCCGCGCCGCGTTAATGTCATGTACCTGTAACAGTGAATGGGGCCGGTTACCGGCCCCGGGTGGCTTAGTGCAGACAGCACTGCTTGTATTTTTTACCGCTGCCACACGGGCAGGGATCGTTGCGACCAGGCTGCTTTGCTGCCGTGACAGGCTGTTGAACCTGAGGAATCGCCTCAGGCTGCGCAATCCAGTAATCGTGCAGCGCAAGAGCGGCAGGACGTATGGCATCCATGCTGCTTTCCATCTCTTCCGGCGTTAACGCATCGACTTTTTCGAGGTTTTCTTCCTTGCCATGCAGCGCGATGACGTCCAGTGATTCGTGCAGTTCGGCAGGCAGCGCAGACCAGTCCGTCAGCGCTACGCCGCGCATATAGCCATAGCACCACTCTTCCACCACGGTGAATTCCAGACCTTCCATTTCACGCACGCCAAACAACGGCTCAAATTGCTCCGGAAACTCGGACAGGCGGTCAGCGATATCATTCATATGTTGAAAGCAGAGCTCCATAAAGCGCGTCATTTCGCGCTCATTGCTCCATTTAGGGATATGCTTTTCGCCGCCCCAGAGCGCAACCAGCCAGCGGCTGGGTTCAACCGTTGTCGGGCCTGACAGTACGGCGGTGAGCAGGCCATCCAGTTCGGACACATCAAGAATAGATGCTTCGCTACCGTATTTTTCCAGCATATCATCAAGCCACTGCAGCTCTTTCTCGCTTAATGGACCTTCTTTCATGGTTCTCTCCGGGCGTTTCTGGTTCAGCAGAAAATTGACTGCGTGTAAAAGCGCGCAGTGTACACGCTTATGCATCTGATGGCAGCGCCATCAGATGCACAACGTAATAAGGGACACGACAGAGGCATTCTCTCTGTCGCTATGTTACTCTCCCGGCCCCGCAAGGCCTGATGCCAGAGGGAACGACAGGCGGAACGCCGCCTGGCAACCGGATAAAGATTTAGCTGACTGTGCCGATATAAGCACAGCGGTATCATCTTGCAGGATCGCGATGAAGCTTTTCGTCAGCGCCCTGATACGACAATAAGACGGGCGCGAGGACGTGACCAGAAAAAAGACGCTCATCCGGACGTTATCCGGCCTGCTGACCGGATGCTGCGGTATGTTGACACGGTTCGGCATAGTGACGATCGGTGCGGTAGGGTTAACCGCCTGCGGCACACTGTCGCAAACGTCCGCCCCCACGGGCGACAGGATTTATCTGACTCACAGCGCCTTCCACGATAATCTGGATGACCTGGTGCGCCATTACATGCAGCGCAAACAGGTCTCCGGCATCAGCATTGCCATTATCCACAAAATGCGCCCAAGTTGTTCTACAGCGCCGGCGTGACGGACGATGTCCATCGTTATCCGATTACGCCTGATACCTTGTTTGCGCTGGGCTCCTTGAGTAAAGGCGTAACCGCAGAGGTGATCACGCAACAAGTCGATGAGGGGCAACTGCGCTGGGAAGATACGCTGGCAACCCTGCTACCCGCAACAGTGGCATTGAGCCCGGATGCCCGTCGTATCACGCTGTTACAACTGGTGACGCACACGTCAGGATTGCCGCGCCAGGACATGGACCTGGCGATGTTTATGCAGTTCATGACTTATCTTCGCACGGGGCAGAATTTTTACGGCAATCTCGACGATGACCGGGTGCTCAGCTATCTGGCCGACTTTAGGGCACCCCGTCACCGCGTTCCTCAGTATTCAAATCTGGGTTATGCGCTGTTGGGCTATATCTTACGCACCCGATGCCACAGTGATATTGACAGCCTGGCCCGTCAGCGAATCTTTCGTCCACTGGGAATGACGCAAACGAGTTTTGTGCCTGAGCGCCTCAGCGGTTTCCCCATGCGGGCGCTGGGCCATGCTGGCGATCAGCCAAAGTTTATTCCGCGCGGCGATATTACGTCGGACTGGCGCTTCAGACGTAATATGATGGCTGCAGGCAGTCTGTACAGCAATGCCCGCGATCTCAGCGTCTATCTGCGGGCACATTTGACGCCCGGTCCGTATCCTGAAATCAACCGCGCGTTCGCCGGGGTGAATAAACGCGTATACCAACAGGGCAACCAGACGCAGAACATCGCCTGGGTAACGGACCGGCTGGAAGGACGAAACATCACTTATCAGGTAGGCTATATTGGTGGTTATTCGGCATTTATCGGTTTTGACAGAGAAGCTGGCAATGCGATTGTGGTGCTGCAAAACGCGTTTAACTGGAGTAACTACCTGGGTATCACATTGCTGCTTAACCTGGCAGAAAAAGACAGGTAAGGTGTAAGCAGGAGCCGGAATACGTTGCGATTCCTTACACTTACCTTTATGAGTGATGGAACGGTAATCCTGTTCAGATTGTCTTCAGAGTGGTCTACTGTTATTAAAATCAATTCAATGTGGAAATTATTATGCGCAGGACTCAAATTGCTTTAATTTCAGCGGGTTTACTGTTCGGCTCGCTGAGCCTTATCCCTACTGTTCAGGCCGCAGGCGAAACCACCGACAACGTGCCGCCGCCGCCGCAGGTTCAACCTGCTGCGCCTGCCAGCCCGTCTGGCGAGTCGAACGTACAGCCAGGCAGTAATGCGGCTCAACCCGAAACGGCACCCGTTCAGTCCCAGGCACCTGCGAGTTCTGACTCTAACGACGGTATTACGCCAACCACGCCATCGCATGCGGAGGGTAATCCCGGTAAGCCGAACTACGATCTCAGCACCATCATCATCGATTACAAAGAGCATAAAATCGGTGATACCGTGCCAGATAAATACCGCAGCAAGACCTATACCATCACGGAGTGGCAGAAACGTAACCTGCCTGCGCCTCAGCCCGGTACGCACTGGGCTTATATCAATGCCAATTACATCCTGATTACCGATGACACCGGTAAGATCGTCATGGGTAAATCAGGCGATATCTTCTTCCGCGGATAACCCCGTCGCCGGACGTCGGCACGACGCAACCGGAGAATGTGAAATAACGGCCTCGTCACGGGGCCGTTTTTTTTGGTTTTATCAGAGTAAGACTTCTCAACCTCTGCGTAACGTGGCAACGTGTTTTGATTAACCGAAACGCAGGAGGCACGATGGCACAGCACCTCAATCAGTATGGTCAACCGGTAGGGCAATCAATGCCCGACTGGCAGTCACGCCCTTTACCACAACGCGAGATTTTTCAGGGACAGGTCTGTCGGCTTGAACCCTTTAGCGTCGCTGCGCATGGGGCGGCACTCTGGCAGGCCTGGTCACTGGCGGAAGATGGTCGTGACTGGACTTACCTTTCAGATGGCCCTTTTGATGATGAGGCCGCATGGTTAGCTCATGCCAGAACCTTGGAGGCGAGTCGGGATCCGCTGCATTTCAGTGTGGTTGATCGAAAAACCGACAGGGCTGTGGGGACGCTATCGCTGATGCGTATTGACGCGGCGAATGGTGTGATGGAGGTGGGATTCGTCACCTTCTCCCGCTTACTTCGGCAGACAAGAATGGCGACAGAGGCACATTTTCTGCTAATGCGTTACGCCTTTGAACAGCTTGGCTACCGACGTTATGAATGGAAATGCGACAGCTGCAATCTGCCTTCTCGCCGGGCCGCGTTACGTCTGGGGTTCCAGTTTGAAGGGGATTTTCGCCAGGCCCGCATCTATAAAGGTCGCACGCGCGATACCAGTTGGTTTTCGATCATTGACAGCGAATGGCCGCAGGTGAAAGCGGGTTTTGAACGCTGGCTGGCAGAGACCAACTTCACCCGTGAAGGCCAGCAACGAGAAAAGTTGGAAACGCTTCGGGGCTGAGATCTGCCCCTGCCTGGTCGTTCAGACAAGCATGTATTTCATGGCCGCCATAAGCAGAGTGGTGGTCATGACCATAAGCAGACGTTTAACCCAGCACATATCGTTTTTTAACCCGCCGACATCCGTCCTGAGTTCATCCACATCGGTTCTCAGCGTACTGACATCCATAGTCAGCCTGTTCACATCGGTTTTCAGGCTATTAACGTCTGTTCTCAGCACGCTGACATCACTCTTCAGGCTATCGAAGTCCGTTCTCAGTATGCTGACATCACTCTTCAGGCTACCGAAGTCGGTTCTCAGTATGCTGACATCACTCTTCAGGCTACCGAAGTCGGTTCTTAACACGCTGACATCACTCTTCAGGCTACCGAAGTCCGTTCTCAACACGCTGAGATCGGTCTCCATATTCTCAGACTGCTTACTCAGCCTGAGAATATGCTGGTTATGACGCGTAAAAGCCTGCATGACATCAGCGCGCGAGAGTGCGTTGTCCTGCTGTATCTGCGCAAAAATATCGACCATCACTTCGGCCTGACGGTCATTGATGCCTGCCCGTTGCAGACGTTTAAACGCTTTATGTGTATTCATCATTGCGGTCGCCATTCATGCCTCTTCGCGTTTCATCACACCGTGATGGCATCATGACAGGCAAGCCGAAACAGTCACAGTACAGAGGCAATATCTTGCGGATTAAATCCAAAAATATCAATTAGTTAAACAGGTAATAATCATTTTTTTGCGTGGCGCTTCGCAAAAAGATGAGCGTTTTGCTGCTGCCGACATCGCCATTTCAATGCCGGCAGCCAACATCAGTGGCGTGACCACTCAGGGAAGGGGAACGACCTTGAGCTCGACCAGACCAATACCGAGTTTGCGCGGATCGTGTCCGGCGATATTGTTGAGGTTACTGAGTTGCGGCTCGGGCGGCGAGAGCGTTAACCGGTGGCTTCCTTCAGGATTGTCAAAACGTAGCGTATGGGTAGAGGGAATCTCCCCCAGCGTCAGCAACTGCTCAGTATCGCCCACCCTGACCGGTATTGGCCGGTGGATGTTCGGACCGTAGGCACGAGCGGTGATCACCAGATCAAAGTGCGCGGGCAACGGATCGACAAACTCAATCGTCACGTCGGGGGCAAGACTGGCATTCGACCAGCGTCCCCAACTTTCCTGGCGCGAAATGCCGCTAAACTGCTTCACACTGGCTGGCGCGCCGGGGATCGCAAACAGAAAGCTTTCAGCGTCATAACGAATCGCATTATCTTCGATGCGCAGCTGTGCCACAGCAAGTTGGTAGCGGGCATTGCTGAGGGTGTCTGCCGGGAACCGGGATTGACCTTTCCACTGAGGCGTATCAACGCGTGTGACGGTGGGCTGACCCGCAGGTTGCCCCATCGCAACGCACCAGTCACCGGACAGTGCCAGAGAAGGTTGCCAGATGCGGCCCATTTTGAAACAGCGATCGACCCAGATAAACTTCTCATCTGCTTTGAAATCGGCCAGCTGGAAACGCAACGGCGCGGAATATTCCCCTTCCGGCAGCGGCTCTATATGTTTATCTGTTACGCGCAACAGAATCGGCAATTTAAAGCTGGTTCCGGAAAAGCTGAAAGTATTTTTGGCCTGATTGATAATAAAACTGTCGATTTTGCTGGGAAAATTCCAGAGCTGAATAATATCGGGCTTCCAGCTTAAGACTTTGGTTTTCATGTCCTCAAACTGACTGGATAACGACACCGCTGACAGACTGCTGCGGCCCAGGCCAATCGCATTATCCCCGCCCAGGATATCCAGCAACGTGGCGCCGTTATCCAGCGTACTGCGTTTCATATCAATCACGTCGGTCTCAGGCCGATCGCCGCGAATCACCATAAACAAATCGTGGCGGGGATGCGTTATCAAAAAAGGGTGCGCGGTATTGTTCATCGCCAGATGATCGGAGGCAACCACAATCACCGTGTCAGCGAACCACGGGGACGCTTTGATACGGGCGATCAGTCGGGCGATATGTTCCTGTGAGCAGGATACCGCGCTGAACGACTGGTTGGGTTTACCCGCATAGCTGTAGCTTTTGCGCTGGCAACCGCGAGAAATAAAACCGTCGGGATGGTGCGTGTCGACGGTGAGCGCAAACAGCGCAAACCGTTTTTGCTGGCGTGACAGCGAGGCATAAGTGTCGTAAACCTTATCCAGCACCGTGTCGTCATAATATCCCCAGTTATTGCGGTACGTGGGATCGCGCACCTGATCTTTTAGCTCCTGTGCACCGTACATATGTGCGGCATCGAAACCGTGGGAATGCAAAAAGACATCTTTGCCTGCAAAGCGTAAATCGGCCCCCTGAATAAACCAGTTCTCATAGCCCGAGTTCTTCAGGATATCGCCCAGGCAGATATTTTGTGGATAAAAGCTGGAAAGGGAAGCGGAGGCATTGCCGTCGAAAGGGGCAAAAAGGGGAATGCCGCATTGCGATGCGACCATACCGGCAATGGTGTAATCCGTGCCGGGCAGTTGTTCGGTCTGACTGAAGTCCAGGCTTTGCTCTTTCTCGCGATTCAATTCGGGGGCCAGACCCGGAAAGGCCATCTGGTCGAAATAGGTGCGCTCCAGGCTTTCAGCGTAGATATACACGACATTAAGCGCAGGCCGCTCAATGCGGTTCTTCGGCACCTTATAAACGGTGTCGAAGTCAGAGTCGTCCCGCAGTGAGTAAGAGGTGATCAGTGTGCTGACCTGATGAAAAGCCGGCGTGGTCTGCACCGCACCGGCGGCGCAGATAAATGCGACCAGGCTCCAGCCAGGGTGAAAAGGGCGCTTACGGCGTCGAAGCAGCCATGATAAGGCGCAAAAGAGTAAAAACAGCACGATAAGCAGGCCAAGGCCGGGCACAACATATTTGCTCAGGCCCGCACCGGTCAGGCTGTTTGTCAGTGTATACACCACGGCATCGGTAATGCCCTCGCCCGTAAAATAATTGCTGGCAAACAGCGTGGCATTCAGCACGACAAACAGCATGAGCAACACCAGGACGAGGCAAAACCAGATTCTGTTTCGGCCTGCTTTACAGGAATAAACAGCAATCGCGGTCAGAAAAAGGAGCACTGACACGAATTCGGGCAACGTCACATCCTCTTATTATGTGAACCTGTCTCTTCTGAGGGGGACATTTTCATTAAATTGCGGCTCAATCTAGCTTGGCTGTCATCGGGCTGCAACCTGTCTGCCGCCATTTTGGCGGCAGATTCACATTGCCAACAGATAAAAACACGCCATCGCGAATGCTGAAGAACCCGTGACGGATTACGCGCGCTGCTCCTGGGGGGCCAGCAGTCTGGCGGGCGACGACAGAGTTTGATGCATGACTTCACCTATCAGGCTGGAGCGATTGTAAAAGCGCAGCTTAAGGTTGAAATCAAGATGTGTGCGTTCGCGGGCACTCAGTTTGATCACCGGAGGAGGCGTCAGAGGACGTTGCTGGAATAAAACAGAGCGGACAAACGCCGTGCTGTTACCGGCATCAACCCTGTGATAATACCCGGCGCTCGCTTCGGCTTTACGCAAAAGGAAATTGACCCGACGATGTTCGTCCATCGCCAACTGGTGGGCCAGCGACGGCAGCTCACTGTCAGGATGGCTGAGGTTTTGTCTCAGCGCAGGGAAGTCACTGCGTTTCTTTAACTCCAGCAGGTAGTTATGCATACCGACATATTTTACCGGTGCCAGTTGTTTGAGCCATTCCCGGATAAACGGGTTTTGGACGGGCGCGGCGAGAACGCTGGTATCAATCACCGGCCTGAGTGAATGACAGGTGGATTCCTGGCGGTAATAGCCGATCAAATCCCTGGGGCTGAGGCTGTGGGCCTGATGTATCCACGTCAGATCTTCAAACAGTAAGGTATGACAATCAATGCTGATGCCGCCATAACGGAGCAGCAGTTCCAGCCGGATGATGTCGTTTTTCAGCGCCTGCGTCAGATCTGAAGAGATGAACTGCAACTCAGGCAGCCAATGACTCAGCGTTTGCGGAGTCACCAGATGAACATCATGATCCGGATTATCGCGACGAAGTTTGCGAATTGTTAAGGCGACAGAGGCAGGTAACCGTTCGCCAGGCCAATAGAGCCAGACCGTTCTGGCAATGGCAGGCAGTGACTTAGGCACCGCGGTCAGTTCCACATCGTGTTCAAGGCCAGGATCATATTCTGGCGCACTGAGGGCACGGTGCTGTTTCATCGTCAGCAGCATACGGCTGGTGAAGGCGAGTTTTTCCCAATGGCGCCAGAGCGGAAGCAAAGAACGGCGATGCGAAGTCATATTTCACCTGTTATTTTGGTTATTGTGTTTTATGCCGGTCGTCAAAATAACGTGCTTAACTGCCAGCCTGTATCTGAACCGCTATAAAAGCAGACATCGCTGTACTGCAATGCTTATTCGTCTTGCCGGGTGATGTGACGATGGCACGTGGCAACGACGTTTTGAACAGGCGAAATCAACCACGCCAGGTTATTTAATAGAACACAATGTAGTCATTCGCTATGCCTGATAAACACTTTAGGATAAAACGGAAATAACGCTCAGCCGGAAACAAAAATAAATATTTATTCACGCTAATGGTTTATTTGTTTATGACAAACTGAGTCTGTCGTCATGCTGAACATTTAACTTCAAAAAAAACCGATACACTGTGAAGCTGTCAAAGGGATACAGGCTAAATCGGGATAAAAAAATTATTTAGCATATTTTATCAATTCTCAGGTGTACGCAGCCCGATAACCCTTGTCTACGCTTTAAGCTTACCGATGATAAAGGAGATGCCATGTCGTTTGACTCTCGAGGATTACTGGCGGTCGACAGACAAACCCGCCGTGCGCTGTTTCTCGATCCCGACACGTTTGCCGTCAGCCAGGCCGTGGACGTGATTCCGACGCGGCTGCATGAACTGCTGATGCTTGCGCCCTGGGGAAAAGCTTTTTTGCCCTTGTACGGCGATGCGATGCGAAGTGAACTCCCGCATCCCGGGCACAAAGTCGCCGTAATTGATCTTCGACGGCGGGAAATTACCGACTACATTGATCTGTCGCCGTCTAAAGCGCCCCACAGCGGTCAGTTAGGGCGGGATGGCAAAGTCTATTTGTGTTGCGAGAATCCAACGGCCGTCGTGGTGATCGACCCGCAGACGCATCGTGTTGAAAAGACCATTCCCATTCCGCTGGATAATACCCATCGCCTGACGCTCTCTCCGAGCGGCCGCAAATTATTTACCGACAACGAGCAGGACGCCACTATCACCGTGGTGGATCTCTGTGAGGCGGAAGGGCGCGTCATTGATACGGTGCTTATGCCGGACCCCGTTTCGGGTCTGACAGCTTCACCCAAACATCCCTACCTGATCGCCAGCGCCGCCGATGCGCCCTTGCTGTATGTGGTGGATCGCCAGAGTCATCGTATCCGCCAGAGGCTGGCTTTGCCCGATCATCAGCATCCCTGCCAGAAAGTGCGCTTTAGTCCGGACGGGGACTACCTTATGGCAATGGGTGATCAGGAGCCGACTGTGACACTGTTTGACGAGTTGCTTAATCCGCTGGGGCGAATCACGCTGGCTGGACAACCGCTCGATGGCTGTTTCAGCCCGGACAAAAAAAAGCTGCTGATCACGCATGATGACAATAAGACGTTAAGCGTGATTGATTTGATGCGCCAGACCGTGGTGGTGACCGCAGAAGTGGGCGCGGGTTATGAAACACTGAGCTACTTCCAAATCGATTAAATAAACGGGCGATGATAAATCGCGGAACTCCAGTGACGGCTGCTGGCATGCTTTTCGGCCTGCCAGCCACGCTTACGCAGTTCGCGGGCAATCATTTTGTTCATAATGCCGTGACCCAGCAATAAAACCGTGCCTTTCTCCGATAAGGCGATCAGCCTTTCTGCGGCGCGCGACGCCCGTGCGCGCGCATGTTGCAGTGATTCGGTCTCGCCCGCGTAACCACACAACCACATCGCACGCAGAATGGCCTGCCAGACAAAGGTGGGTAACTGAAGGCGATCGGCCCGCAGCAGCGGAATGCCGACTTCACTGAACAGCGCATCGACATGATGGGGGCGCAGCCCCAGGTGCGCCAGCGATGAGTGGGCGCGGGGTAACGGACTGCAGACGACAACCGCGGCGTTGCGCGCGATATTGATGCTGCGCTCAGGCGGCCCATCGCTGACCAGCGAAAGATCATAGGCTTCGCACCAGTCCGCCATGCCCTGCGCACTCAAACGGCGGGCAAAAGGGTGGGCGGGTTTGCCGTGTCGCATCAGGATAATGGTCATAACGTGTAAACAGCGTCCTCCAGGTCAGGTGCGGACAGGGCTCTGCGCGACTGTACGCGATACAAACGTGGTGCGTTGTCATTTTGCAGTCACACCAGTATGCGACAACAGCATCTGATGAAAGGTTCTGACGGCCAGTTTGGCTTAATGATAAAAGAAAAGTGAACCGGGTCTAGCGTTATGCTGTTTTTTTGCGCGTCAGGTTACAATTAACCCTCTGATTTTGCGTTAAAAATAGCATCTGATGCAGCTTGATACTAAAGAAAATCTAACAAATTTTCTCAAGTGCTATTGATTTATCTACGCGCGTAGATAAACTAGCTTCCAGTGATTGCTCTCGGTGCCCGATGCACGGTAGGCCGATCGAGGAACAAGTTACATTCGCCAGACTTATACGACCGCTGAAAAATACAGCGGCGAAGCTCGCGATACTGCGGATTCCAACACCAGGGAATCTTTTAACTTTCCTTTCATCATGGTTAGCCAACTGAATGTCGCCACCAGAGCGATTCTTCTGCTTAAAGTCAGGGAATTGTCTCTCGGAATGGCATTTATCTATCTGCATATTTTCAAGGGACAGCGTTTATGACGGCACAGCACTCCGTTACGACACAGGCATCACTGCCTTCTACCTCCGCCGCAGATGAGCGGTTTAACACCTCAGCCGGCCGCAAAGATTTTTGGCGCGCTACGGTTTCCTGTTGGTTAGGCACGGCAATGGAGTATGCAGATTTTGCGCTCTATGGCCTGGCTGCGGGCATCATTTTTGGTGATGTCTTTTTCCCCGAACAAACGCCCGCGATGGCACTGCTTGCCAGTTTTGCCACCTGGTCCGTTGGGTTTATTGCCCGTCCGATCGGTGCCCTGTTTTTCGGCTGGCTGGGCGATCGTAAAGGCCGCAAGGTCGTCATGGTCACCACCATTATCCTGATGGGCGCCTCCACCACGTTGATTGGGCTGATTCCCAGCTATGCTTCGATTGGCATCTGGGCGCCGGCCTGCCTGGTGCTGTTACGCTTCAGTCAGGGCTTTGGGGCGGGCGCCGAACTCTCAGGCGGAACCGTTATGCTGGGTGAATATGCACCGGTCAGGCGCCGTGGCCTGGTGTCATCGGTCATTGCACTCGGCTCTAACAGCGGCACGTTGCTGGCCTCGCTGGTCTGGCTGCTGGTGGTACAAATGGACAAGCAGAGTCTGCTGGAGTGGGGATGGCGCATTCCGTTCCTGAGCAGTGCGTTGATCGCTCTGGTGGCCTTGTGGATCCGTCGTAATCTGCGTGAAACACCGGTATTCGAGCGTAAAAAAGCAGAGCTTGCCGAAACGCGCGCCCAGGCGATTGCCGCGCATCGTTCTGAAGCGGATACACGCCCGTTCTTTCAGCGCACACGTGCCTTCTGGACAATGATCGGGCTGCGCATCGGTGAAAACGGCCCCTCTTATCTGGCCCAGGGCTTTATTGTGGGCTATGTCGCCAAGGTGCTGATGGTAGATAAATCCGTGCCCACCACGGCGGTGTTTATCGCCTCATTGCTGGGGTTCCTGATTATTCCGTTTGCAGGCTGGCTGTCTGACCGTTTTGGTCGCCGTGTGGTCTATCGCATGTTCTGCCTGCTGCTGATGATCTATGCCTGGCCTGCTTTTACCCTGCTGGATACGCGTGAACCGGCCATCGTGATTCCGGTGATTGTGGTCGGCATGGCGCTGGCTTCTCTGGGCATCTTTGGCGTACAGGCGGCCTGGGGCGTGGAGATGTTTGGCGTGAATCACCGTTATACCAAGATGGCGGTCGCGAAAGAGCTGGGTTCTATTATTTCAGGCGGCACCGCCCCGTTAGTAGCGGCGGCCATGCTCTCTTATACCGGACACTGGTGGTCTATCGCCGTCTATTTTTCCGTGATGGCCACGATTGGTTTCCTGACTACGTTTGTGGCACCGGAAACACGTGGGCGCGACCTTAACCTGCCAGAGGACGCTATCTGAAACAGGCTATGCTAAAGGCAGTGCACGTTAAGTGAGGAAGGGGAAGTGGCGAAACAGGTGAAAACCGCCGTGACGCGGAGTGACGTTGCTAAAGCTGCCGGGACCTCCGTCGCTGTGGTGAGTTATGTCATCAATAATGGCCCGCGTCCGGTCGCGGACGCGACCCGGCAACGGGTACTGGCGGCAATAGAGCAGACCGGCTATCGCCCGAATGCCGCCGCGCGTGCCCTGGCGTCAGGGAATACCAAAACGTTTGGTCTGGTGGTGCCCAATATCAGTAACCCCTTCGTCGCCTCCATGGCGCATATGCTGCTTCAGGAGTCGCTCAACCACGGCCATGTGATGCTGCTGGGTGATGCCGGCGACGATCGCAAGCGTGAACTGGAGCTGATTCAGGGGCTGCTGAACCGTCAGGTCGACGGTCTGTTTTACACCAGTGTCGATCGCCATCCTTTCATCGATATCATCAAAGCCAGCGGGACACCGCTGGTCATGCTGGATCGGGTCGACCCACAACCCGGTGTCAGCATGCTGCGGGTAGATGAGCGTGACGCGGCGTTTCAGGTGACGTCGCATTTACTCAGCCATGGCTATCAGCAGGTCGGGATGATCAGCGGTCCCCGGGACATGCTGAATGCGCAGGATCGTATTCAGGGCTGGCGCGATGCGCTGCGGGCGTATGGTTTGCCAGCCGATGATGCCAACATTTTCCCCGCAACCTATACACGTGAGGGCGGCTATCAGGCTGCTTTACGTATGATTGCCAGTAAACGGGTGCCGCGCGCCCTGTTTGCCAGCAACGAAGGTCAGGCGATTGGCTGTATTCGCGCCTTCAGCCAGCATGGCCTTCGTGTGCCGGACGATGTGGCCCTGGTCTGTTTTAACGGAACCGATCAATCCGCCTACCATGTTCCGGCATTAACCACCGTGCGCCAGCCGGTTAAAGAGATGGCTCGCTGTGCGATTCATATGCTGAAAGCGTGGAATGGCGAGGCACGGATTGAAGCATTCCCACACCAACTTGAGATTGGTGAATCTTGTGGCTGTCGGCCATCAGAACAAAACAAATAAAGCGACCTAATGAAAAGACTGATTATTGATTGTGATCCGGGGAACGGGATTGCCGGGGCCAATACTGATGATGGCCTGGCCCTTTCCCTGGCGTTAGCCTCACCAGGGCTCTCGCTGGAGTTAATTACGACGGTCGCCGGGAATACCCCGAGTGATGTCGGCGCACGAGTCGCTAAAGACTTAATGGCGCGGCTGGGCTGTGCGGTTCCTGTCGTACAGGGGGCTACGCGGGCGTTGTGCGAAGACCCTGCGCCCTGGCGCGCGCTGCTGGATAAGCGGGTCGAACAACTCGACCTGATGGCGTTATGGCAGGGCGTTCCTCAGCCTGCGGCATTACCGGCTGACGGAAACGATGCTGCTGAGGCGATGGGGCAGCTCATCTGTGATAATCCCGGCGAGATCACCCTGATTGCGATTGGCCCGTTGACCAATGTGGCGCTGGCCATGCAGCGTTTTCCCGCAATGGCCGAATCGGTAGCCGAGATTGTGATTATGGGGGGTGTCTTTGCGCTGGAAGACTACATCAAAGACACGAATTTCGGTGTGGATCCCGAGGCGGCTCATCAGGTGTTGCACAGCGGTGCCGCCATTACCCTGGTGCCGATGGATGTGACAACACAAACCATGCTGACCCAGGCCGATCTCAAACGTCTTACCCGGCATGCTCATCCGCTGACCCGTTTCGTGCGGGAGACGTTGCAGCCCTGGATAGATTATTCAATGCAGACCCGGCATCTGCCAGGTTGCTGGATTCATGACGCGCTGGTTGTCGCCTGGTTGCTTAATCAGCGTGTCGCCTGGGGCACGGATTACCGGGTCGATATTGAGCTCCGTCCGGGAGCCACACGCGGGAAAAGCTGGCGTTATCGTCAACCCCTGCGGCTGGATGTCGGTATCCCACCGGACAGCGGTGCGCTGGTACATGTGCTGCACAGTGTGGATAACGCTCTTTTGCTGTCCATCATTGAGTCGGCATTTCAACATCTTCCTGAATAACGTACAGGCGATTCGTCGCCTGACCTGCTGGCAGAAAGTCAGACACGCTTTCTTACAGCCTGATCCACTGCCTCACAATTACGCAATACGCTCTCCTCCTAAACATGATGTATACATTTGATTAACAATCACATCACTCTTCGTTAGCCACCAGAAAATTTTTGGGCGGAGCGCCAGAGTGTCTCAGAGAGGAGACTTGTATGCTTGACTGGACATCGACCCAGCGCAATGTGGCTTTCGCCTGTTTTGCCAGTTGGACGCTGGACGCTTTCGACTTTTTTATTCTGGTGTTTGTCCTGAGTAATCTTGCTCAGTACTTCCATAATTCCGTCACCGACGTGTCGGTCGCTATCATGCTGACGCTGGCGGTGCGCCCGCTGGGTGCCTTACTGTTTGGCCGGATGGCGGAAAAATATGGCCGCAAGCCCATCCTGATGCTGAATATCGTCTTTTTCTCGGCGTTTGAGCTGTTGTCCGCCTGGTCACCCACCTTCACCGCATTTCTGGCCTTTCGTGTTTTCTACGGTATTGCCATGGGCGGAATCTGGGGCGTGGCATCCTCGCTGGCGATGGAGACGATACCCGATCGTTCACGCGGTCTGATGTCGGGACTGTTCCAGGCGGGTTATCCCTGTGGCTATTTGCTGGCGTCCATTGTATTCGGTCTGGTTTTCGACATGGTGGGCTGGCGCGGCATGTTTCTTATCGGCGCTGTCCCGATTCTGTTGTTGCCGTTCATCTACTTTAAAGTCCCGGAATCCCCGGTCTGGCTGGCCGCGCGTGAGCGTAAAGAAAGCAGTGCCCTGATGCCCGTCCTGCGCCAGCACTGGAAAATATGTATTTACATGGTGCTGCTGATGGCCTGTTTTAACTTTTTCAGCCACGGCACGCAGGATCTGTATCCGACTTTCCTCAAAGTGCAGCATCAGTTTGATGCGCACACGGTCAGTATTATTGCTATCGCCTACAACATCGCTGCGATGATGGGGGGCATTTTCTTCGGTACGCTGTCAGAACGCATTGGGCGCAAGCGAGCCATTATTATCGCGGCGCTGCTGACGCTGCCTGTGTTGCCGTTGTGGGCCTTTTCCAGCGGTTCCTGGACGATTGGTCTTGGTGCCTTCCTGATGCAGTTTATGGTGCAGGGCGCCTGGGGCGTGATCCCGACTTACCTGAACGAACTGGTTCCGGGAAACGCAAGAGCAGTGTTGCCCGGCTTTGTTTATCAGTTGGGGAATCTCATTGCGTCCGTCAACGCGACGCTGCAGTCGCGCATTGCTGAAGCGCATGGCGGCAATTACGGTCTCGGTATGGCCATTGTAGCCGGGACGGTGGCAGTATTGATTTGCCTGTTTGTCGCCTTTGGCCGGGAAACGCGCGGCATGACAATTTCGGGAACGGTGGCAAAGCAGACGCACTAGCGCGTTTCACAGACATCTACCCATTTTGCCGCAGTGAGTTCAGCCATATGCTGCGGCGAAATGCGGACAGCGCTGTGAATCGATCCTGCGGCAGGCAACACTTCATCAAAGCTTTTTAACGAGATATCGCAATACACGGTCACCGGGTTTTCCAGGCCAAAAGGGCAGACGCCGCCCACAGGATGCCCGGTCCAGTTAATCACTTCGTCCACACTCAGCATGCGCGCTTTCGCACCCATCACCGCTTTCAGCTTACGATTATCTAACCGTGCATCACCGCGTGTGACCACCAGGATCACCTCATTTTTCACTTTAAGTGACAGCGTTTTCGCAATTTGTCCCGGTTCAACACCGTGAACACGTGCCGCCATTTCTACCGTTGCCGTACTGTATGGCATCTCAATGATGTCGATTTCCGGCGCACGCTCGGCAAAAAACTGGCGTACAGACTCCAGGCTCATTTTTTACTCCCGACTAATCGAAGGCGTAGAAATTGCCATAAGCCCGCGGTGGTGTAAACGGCAGAGCGAAAGAATAGGTAACAGAATGCATAACGGTACCTTACAGAGAGAGCCATGGCCGTCAGGCCGGGGACAGACGGCCCCCGGTGATGTACGATGTACGTGCCGACGGCTGGTGGTCCTGCGACCCGGCACGGCGGTTAGCCGATCTCGCTGACGGTGTTGTGAAGTACGGGGAGATCTTCCCAGGCGAGGATGGTATTGCGCCCCTGATTTTTTGCCACGTAAAGCGCACGGTCGGCATTCGCAACCGCCTGATCAAATTCATCATCGTAAATAGGGGCAATGCCTGCGCTGATAGTCACATGCGTAGAAACGCGCTCATTAAACATATGCGGTATTTCCAGGTTGACGACATATTGCCGAATACGTTCAGCCAGTTTCATGGCAATCGAGGCATTCACATTGGTCATCAGCACAAGAAATTCTTCGCCGCCATAACGGGTTACCACATCACGTGACCGAACGGCGTCACGAATAGCGACGGAAACGCGGGCCAGTGCCTGATCGCCCATCGCGTGGCCGTAATTATCGTTGTAGGCCTTAAAATGGTCGATATCAAGCAATAACACATAATGGCTGCCCGCATGATTATCCAGAATGTTATCAAGGCGGTTCTTCAGTCCGCGGCGGTTATATAAACCGGTTAACGGATCGAGCATACTGAGATCGCTAAACGATTCTTTCTCTTCATATAATTGATACATTAAGCGCAGTGTAAAATCTTCCGAACGTCGGCGCATTAAATGTTGTAAAGAAAACCCGATCAGCGGCAGGGCAATGGTCAATAAAATCAAGGGCAAATGCTGTCCGTGATCCAGCATCAGCACGGTGAGCATTGCGGGCGTGATGTGCAAACAAAACGCCACTAAATAATCGCTTAAGGCAATCGCACTGATAAAAAAAACGCACAGCAGACTGACAATCAGAAATCCACCATCCGTCAAAGAAACAAACTGGTAGCGGTGCTGAATATGCCACGCCCATAACCCGCCTAAAATCAACGCCACAGGATTTAACAGGGGTAATTTTAGTTTTGCCTTTATTAAACACGTGGCCAGCATCGTCATACTGAAGAAAGCCACCATAATCACCGGTAAAGTAACTTGTGTTTCATTGTTTTCTGCTAAAGGGAGCAGACAAAAAAGTGAAACTGCAGCGTTTAAAAACAAAAAGAGCATGAAAGAAAGGCGGTATTTGCTGTGTTTCAATTCATCATAAGATTCTATTTTCATTATTAATACTCGTGACGGCCCTGAAATAACAAAGCAAAAGCCGGCAAATGATTTCAGCCGATCGACAGATTTAATATTGCTGTTATAAATTGTGTAATCAGCCGCAATTTAGCATTTTCTTGTTTCTCTGTCATCTTCCCGCCGGGCCACAAAAAACAAGCTGCGCATTGAGAATAGTTATCATATGATAATGGGAATGGTTATCATCCCTGTGATCAGGTACTGTCCTGACAGCGATGACAGATGAGGAGACGATGATGCGCGGGATAAAACTGGACAGTGCATGGGCGGGCGTACTGGCCTGTGCGGTAATACCAGCCATGACGCTGTGGCAACCCAGCTTCGGGCAGTGGCGTATGATGATGTTGGTGGCGTTACTGCTGACAGTGCTGATGCTGTTTAATCAGCGGATGCGGCATTATGTGTTACTGCCTTCCTGTCTGGCGCTGGCGAGCGTGCTGGCCGCGATTAGCGTGAGATTAACCGGATAGTAACAGTAAAAAGGGAGCAGAAGAAAAAGAGAGGGAGGACAACGTTGGTGCGAAGAGAGGGACTTGAACCCTCACGTCCGTTAAGACACTAACACCTGAAGCTAGCGCGTCTACCAATTCCGCCACCTTCGCATCCTGTTGTCTTTTCATATCACCGCATTGGTGCGAAGAGAGGGACTTGAACCCTCACGTCCGTTAAGACACTAACACCTGAAGCTAGCGCGTCTACCAATTCCGCCACCTTCGCGCAGTGCTCGCGATATGAAATCTGTGATTTTGGTGCGAAGAGAGGGACTTGAACCCTCACGTCCGTTAAGACACTAACACCTGAAGCTAGCGCGTCTACCAATTCCGCCACCTTCGCATACCCGTAATACGTTACCGTATTACAACCACGGAGGCGCATTTTAGAGATTTTACTCAATGCGTCAACACATATTTCGCCAGACGGAAACGATCGCTGCAAAAAGCAACGTTTTCAGCCTGGCAACACGCAAAAAGGGCGAAAAAGGCAGAAAAAAGATTAACGGGCTTTCGCACCGCGACCGTAAACGGCACGGTAAACTTTGAAGCGACCGGTCTGCGCCAGCACTTCATGATTGCCAAAGGTTTCGTCCAGCACCTGGGGATAAGGCAGGAAGGCATTCGCCACAATGCGCAGTTCTCCGCCGCTGTTAAGGTGCTTAACGGCACCACGAATCAGCGTTTGTGCTGCATCCAGGCTGGTCTGTGTGCCTTCATGAAACGGCGGGTTGGAGATAATCATGTCAAAGCGCCCGGTGACATCGGAAAAGACGTTACTGGCAAACACTTCGCCTTCCAGACCGTTAGCGGCCAGGGTGGCTTTGCTGGCCTCGATTGCGGCGGCATGGACATCGCATAACCACAGGCGCACTTTGGGCGAATGCGCCGGTAACGACGCCGCAATCACGCCTGCACCACAGCCGATATCCAGCACTTTGCCTTTGGTATGGGGCGTGAATGTTGAAAGCAGTAACGCGCTGCCGGCATCCAGGCCGTCGCGGCTGAAAACGCCGGGTAAGGTATGGATGGTCAGGTCATCCAGCTGATAGCGGTTGCCAAAGGCCGAAGCATCAAAGGCGGGCTGCTTCTCCAGACGTCCGTGATAAAGACCGCAGCGCCGCGCACTGTCGATTTTTTCCAGGGTCACCCACTGCTCCAGCATGCCTTCTGCGCTGCGCACGCCGCTGCGGTTCTCACCGACGACAAACACATCACAGCCGACGGGCAGTAACGACAGCAGGTTCTGCAACTGAAACTGCACTTCAGGTTTGTTTTTGGTCCAGAAGTAAACCAGCGTATCGCAACCCTGCACATCGTCGGCCTGCGCAACCAGTCCATAACGCGCCTGGTCGCCCAGACGGCGGCTCAGGTTTTGCCAGTGATGATATTGTTGGGTATGCACACGGGAAGCGGCGGTCTCCAGCTGTGCGGGCAGGTCATCCTGCAGGTCGCCAGCAAATAAAACGTGGCGGGTGGAAAATTCATCACTGTGGCGCAGAATGACTTCACTGGCCGGGGTAAAAGCAGACATGTCGGGCTCCTGTAAGATCTGAGCGGAGATTATAGTGGTTTGTTGGCGCATGTTCGATGGGTTTGCTAGCATAGCGTCGCATTCCGCGAGCAAAGCAGGTATACCATGACGTCCAGGCGCGACTGGCTTTTACAGCAAATGGGGATAACGCAGTATCAACTGCGCCGCCCGCGCGTGCTCCAGGGCGAAATCGCCGTGCGGCTTTTGCCGGATACCCAACTGATTATCGTGGCGGAAAATCCGCCCGGTTTGCAGGAGCCTTTCCTGCGTGATGTTCTGCACACGCTCGGTCTGAAACCCACTCAGGTCATGACCGTTACGCCGGATCAGCTGCAAATGCTGCCGGAAACGTTGAACTGTGCAGGGTGGTTGCTGGGCGTTGAGAGCGAGCAATCCTTTAACGGCGTGGCATTATCGAGCGCCTCTTTCAATGAACTCCTGAGTAGCGGTGCCGCCCGGCGCGCGCTCTGGCAACAAATGTGTGAACATGACAGCCATTTCTTTTCTCACGCCTGACGCGATTCCCCAGGCTTTCGCGATTGAGTGCCGTAGCCATGCGTTTCCATGGCGCGAAGAGACCTTTATCAGCAACCAGGGCGAGCGGTTTCTCAACCTGCGGCTGGATGTCGAGGGCCAGATGGCCGCCTTTGCCATTACCCAGGTGGTGCTGGATGAAGCTTCGCTGTTTAATATCGCTGTCGATCCGGCGTATCAACGGCGCGGCTTCGGGCGGGCGCTGCTGCAGCATTTAATCGATCAACTGCTTGCACGCGATGTGATGACGCTGTGGCTGGAGGTGCGTGCGTCCAATGCACCGGCCATCGCGCTGTACGAACAGCTGGATTTCAACCAGGTCAGCCGCCGTCCCAACTATTACCCTTGCGCCAGTGGCCGTGAAGATGCCCTGATCATGGCGCTGACGCTGTAGCCGCTTGTAAGGAATGTCGATGTTAGATAACTGGGATTGCATTCTGTTTGATGCAGATGACACGCTGTTTCACTTTGATTCGTATGCCGGCCTGCAACGCCTGTTTGCCGGGTACGATGTCCGGTTTACCGACCAGGATTTTGCAGATTACCAGGCGGTCAACAAGCCGTTATGGGTGGAATACCAGAATGGCCAGTTATCCGCACTGGAGCTTCAGACTCGCCGCTTTGCCGGCTGGGGGCAAAAACTGAGCGTGGCGCCGGCCATTCTTAACGATGGCTTTCTGTCAGCGATGGCGGAAATTTGCCTGCCGCTGGAGGGCGCAGACAGCCTGATGACGCTGCTACACGGCCGCGTCAAAATGGGCATCATTACCAACGGCTTTACCGCCCTGCAGCAGCGCCGTCTGGAGCGTACCGGCTTTCTTGATTACTTCTCTGCGCTGGTGGTGTCAGAAGAAGTGGGCGTGCCTAAGCCTGACGCCAGAATCTTTGACTATGCGCTCGCGCAGCTGGGAAACCCACCGCGCGATCGGGTGCTGATGGTCGGCGATACGCCGGAATCCGATATCCTTGGCGGCATGAATGCCGGTATTAAAACCTGTTGGGTTGACCATGGGACGCGCCCCTTGCCTGACGCAATTAAACCCGACTGGCGGGTGAACACGTTATCAGAGCTGGAAGCGCTGCTCAGAGGCTGACTCTCGCCCGAAGTGCAACGTCAGTAAGGCCCGTGAAACGGGCCTTTTACATTGGGCTAAGCGTTAAGGAAAGCAGGAGAGGGCTGTCAGACGTTGACCTGTAAACCCTTCCGTCACGCGGAAGGTTTCGCGGCGTCGTCTTTTTTCTCGTCCTCTTCGTCATCCTCTTTCACAGGCGTACTGGCCGTGAGCAAAAACGGAGACTGCTGCCAGCGCGTGCGACGGTCGCGCAGTAACGTGCGACTCAGGATGATGCCAATGGCCAGCGCCAGCAGCATCATCAGGCGCAGAATATTGGTGGTGTTATCCACCTGGCGTGATTCGGTGACCAGCACGTGCGTATCCAGCGTAACGCGCAGAAAGCCAGCTGGGCCATTGCTGCCGCTGAGCGGCTGGACAATTTGATGATTAAAGTAACTGCCCGCGCGCTTGCCATCCAGCGCCAGCCGATCGCGCACGTTGATATTTTCGCCGCTGTGCGCCACCAGGCTGCCATCGCCTGCGTAGACGGACGCATCCAGAATACGGCTGTTGTCGGTCATCTGACTGATGATGGCCTCAATCTGGCTACGATTGTCTTCGCTGTTATCCATTAAGGGTTTCAGACTGAAAGCCACTTGCCGGGTCAGCGTCTGGGCCAGCTCTTCTGCCTGTTCAGAACGGGCCATTTGATGGCCAAGGCTAAACCAGGATGCGCCTTGCATAAGCACCACTAACAGCGCCAGTGAAATCAAAACAATCACCGTGCGATGTAAGCGAAATTTCAGTGCGGTTTTAGCCATTAATTATCCGAATCACGTGACGACAGAAAGCCTGGATATTATGTTGCCAGAAGCAGCGCAGACAAGGTAGCCTCTTGCGTGGTTTTGTTGTTCCTACAGGAGCCCTGATGTCAAATCATCTTACCTGGTGCGATCTGCCTGCTGATGTCTCTCTCTGGCCGGGGTTGCCCCTTTCACTGAGCGGTGATGAAGTCATGCCGCTGGATTACCGTGCTGGCCGAACCGGCTGGTTACTCTATGGCCGCGGTCTGGATAAACAGCGTCTGACCGATTACCAGCATCAGCTTGGGGCCGCCATGGTGATCGTCAGCGCCTGGAACGTCGACGACTATCAGGTTATCCGCCTGGCGGGGTCCCTGACGCCGTTTGCCAGCAAACTGGCGCACGAGCTGGCGCTGGACGTAGCGCCGCTGGGGAAAATCCCCCACCTGAAAACGCCGGGCCTGCTGGTCATGGACATGGATTCCACCGCCATCCAAATCGAATGTATTGATGAGATAGCCAAACTGGCGGGCTGCGGCGAGCAGGTGGCAGAAGTCACCGAGCGGGCGATGCGCGGCGAGCTGGATTTTACCGCCAGCCTGCGCCAGCGCGTGGCGACGCTGAAAGGGGCGGATGCCAATATTCTTAAGCAGGTGCGCGACGAACTGCCCTTAATGCCGGGTCTGACCACGCTGACCAAAAAATTACAGGCGCTGGGCTGGCAGGTCGCGATTGCCTCAGGTGGCTTCACCTATTTTGCCGAGTTCCTGCGCGATAAGCTGCATCTGGCGGCAATAGCCGCTAATGAACTGGAAATCCGGGACGGAAAACTCACCGGCGAGGTGCTGGGTCCTGTCGTTGACGCACAGTACAAAGCAGAGACGTTGAAAAAGCTGGCGAAGCGTTTTGAGATTGCGCCAGAGCAGACCGTGGCGATCGGCGACGGTGCCAATGATTTGCTGATGATAAAAGCGTCGGCGCTGGGCATTGCTTACCATGCCAAACCGAAAGTCAATGAGCAAACCGCCGTCACGATTCGCCATGCCGATTTGATGGGCGTGTTTTGCATCCTGACCGGTAGCCTGATTCACGAAGAGCGTTAACTGAGGAGTTGTTTTGGCCAAAGCGGCAAAACGCGCATTTGTCTGTAACGAGTGCGGAGCAGATTATCCACGCTGGCAGGGGCAGTGCAGCGCCTGTCACGCCTGGAACACGATTACCGAGGTCCGTATTGCTGCCTCACCGGCGGCGGCGCGCAATGAGCGCCTCAGCGGTTATGCAGGCAATGCCGGAACCAGTCGGGTGCAAAAGCTGTCCGAAATCAGTCTGGAAGCCTTGCCCCGTTTTTCGACCAGTTTTAAAGAGTTTGACCGCGTACTGGGTGGCGGTGTGGTACCGGGCAGTGCCATTCTGATTGGCGGTAACCCCGGCGCCGGGAAATCGACGCTGCTGTTGCAGGTGATGTGCCGTTTAGCCGAGAGCATGAAAACCCTCTACGTCACCGGGGAGGAGTCATTACAGCAGGTCGCTATGCGCGCCCATCGTCTGGGATTGCCGAGTGACAATCTGAACATGCTGTCGGAAACCAGCATTGAACAGATCTGCCTGATTGCGGAGCAGGAGCAGCCGCAAATCATGGTGATCGACTCGATTCAGGTGATGCACATGGCGGATATCCAGTCGTCGCCGGGCAGCGTGGCGCAGGTGCGTGAAACGGCCGCCTATCTGACGCGTTTCGCTAAAACCCGTGGCGTGGCAATTATCATGGTAGGCCATGTGACCAAAGACGGATCGCTGGCCGGGCCAAAAGTTCTGGAGCACTGCATTGACTGCTCCGTCCTGCTGGACGGCGATGCCGATTCCCGCTTCCGGACGTTACGTAGCCATAAAAACCGCTTTGGTGCCGTCAATGAACTTGGCGTATTTGCCATGACCGAGCAGGGCATGCGTGAGGTGAGCAACCCATCCGCCATTTTCCTGTCGCGTGGTGAAGAGATCACGTCCGGCAGTTCGGTCATGGTGTTATGGGAAGGCACCCGTCCTTTACTGGTGGAGATTCAGGCGCTGGTGGATCATTCGATGATGGGCAATCCGCGTCGGGTTGCGGTCGGTCTGGAACAGAACCGCCTGGCCATTCTGCTGGCAGTGCTGCATCGTCATGGCGGTTTGCAAATGGCGGATCAGGATGTGTTCGTCAACGTGGTCGGCGGCGTGAAAGTCACGGAAACCAGTGCTGACCTGGCCCTGATGCTGTCGATGGTGTCCAGCCTGCGCGATCGCCCTTTGCCGCAGGATCTGGTTATCTTTGGCGAGGTCGGACTGGCCGGAGAGATTCGTCCGGTGCCCAGCGGACAGGAGCGCATTGCTGAAGCGGCTAAACATGGCTTTAAGCGGGCGATCGTGCCGGCGGGTAACGCACCGAAAAAGCCGATTGAGGGCATGCGCGTATACAGCGCGAAGAAGCTGGCGGATGCGTTGGCTATCCTTGATGATCTCTAAGCGAGTCCGTTTGTCCGGTGGCCGTATGGTCACCGGGCAGACGACAGGCTACGCTCTTCCCCTCGTTGAACATTGCTTGCAGGAGGCACCACATGTCGGCGTTTGATTATTTAAAAACGGCGATTCGCCAGCAGGGCCACACGCTTCAACAGGTGGCCGATGCCAGTGGCATGACCAAAGGGTATTTAAGCCAACTGCTTAACGCGAAAATTAAAAGCCCCAGCGCGCAAAAGCTGGAGGCACTGCACCGTTTTCTCGGCCTGGAATTCCCCCGTCGCGATAAAAAAATAGGGGTGATTTTTGGCAAGTTTTATCCGCTCCATACTGGCCATATCTATCTGATTCAGCGCGCCTGTAGTCAGGTCGATGAGCTGCATATCATCATGGGCTACGACGAGCCGCGCGATCTGAGCCTGTTTGAAAACAGCGCCATGTCGCAGCAGCCCACCGTCAGTGATCGTCTGCGCTGGTTACTGCAAACCTTTAAGTACCAGAAAAATATTCGCATTCACGCCTTCGATGAAGAGGGGATTGAGCCCTATCCTCATGGCTGGGATGTGTGGAGCGCAGGGGTAAAGATCTTTCTGGAAGAGCAGGGGATTGCGGCAGACTGCGTCTATACCAGTGAGGCACCAGATGCTGAGATGTATCAACAGCATCTGGGCATTCAAACCATACTGATCGATCCGAACCGATCGTTTATGAATATCAGCGGCGCGCAGATTCGTCAGGATCCTTTCCGCTTCTGGGATTACATCCCCACCGAAGTGAAGCCCTTCTTTGTGCGCACCGTGGCCATTCTGGGCGGTGAGTCGAGTGGGAAATCGATGCTGGTGAATAAGCTGGCGAACATCTTTAACACGTCCAGCGCCTGGGAATATGGCCGCGACTATGTCTTTTCACATCTGGGCGGCGATGAGATGGCGCTTCAGTATTCAGACTACGACAAGATCGCGCTGGGCCATGCACAGTACATCGATTTTGCGGTGAAATATGCCAATAAAGTGGCATTTATTGATACCGATTTCGTCACGACCCAGGCATTTTGTAAAAAGTATGAAGGCCGTGAGCATCCGTTTGTTCAGGCCATGATTGACGAGTATCGCTTCGATCTGGTGATCCTGCTGGAAAACAACGTACCCTGGGTAGCGGACGGGTTACGCAGCCTGGGCAGCTCTGTCGATCGCCGCGAGTTCCAGAGCATGTTGATAGCGATGTTAGGTGAAAACAACATCGACTTCGTTCATGTGCAGGAAGAAGATTATGACGCGCGCTTCCTGCGCTGTATTGAACTGGTGAAAGGTATGCTGGGCGAACAAAGCGCCCTTTGAGGTTTTTGCCTGCACGCCGGGGCGGTGAGGGGACACCCTGCCGCTCCTCACGTCCTGTTTTCTGCGCCTGTTATTTTCCCGCCTTTTTGATTACAAAAAATAATGCTTTGCGAAATACCGCGCCCTCCAAATAACGTACGTAACATACACAAACAAAATAAAGAATTTTGAATTCCTGAGTAACATTATTTCGTATTTAAAGTCTGAAATTATTTTATTTCTTCTGTTTGTTTATGTTAAATGTAAGTTCAATATTATTTACTGGCTTATATTAAGGGAGCATTCATAAGACAGAAATAAGGATATATCCGGATTTAATAATATGAAAAAGATAAGTATTGGTAATGAAGTGGTTTTTTATCCTGGGAAAAGGGAAATTGTTGGTAATAATCAGGTGCTGAAGCTGCATTCTTCAGTCTCATATTGTTTTGAATTGCTGATCGCGCGGCAGGGCGAAATTGTCGATCATGAGGCGTTTTATCAGTATGCCTGGCGACGGTTTGGGATGGAGGTCAGTGCCAATGCGTTATATCAAAGTATTTCGCTCATCAGAAAAGCGCTGGTGGCATGCAATATCCGTCAGGATGTGATCAGGACCATTCCACGCCGTGGCTTCATGCTGGCAAATGCGATTCTTATTGAGGAGTCGACAATTGCGCCTGCTGATGAGGACGCTGGGGCAGGAAAAAACGACCAGAAAGACGAACAGAATATTCCGCCCTTCGCTACGTCCGGTGAAGAGGCGAGTGCGTGCGATACAACGGAATCCGTTATTCAGGATGATGAGGATATTTCAGAAAACCTTATTAAGAACGCACCGTATTCTGAACCAGAATCTCAACAGCCCATCAGCCGTCCTGAGCCTGCTGAATTCACTGTCAGCAAAGGCGCTTATCGCTATGCTATTTCGACACGGCATCTTTTTATCACGGGACTGGCGGTGATGACGATACTGGTTTGTGGTTTTGCCATCATGACCTTTTCACTTCACCGCCACGAGATGATTTTTATTAAACGGTTTGATATGAATGGATGTGAAATATACGCCAATGAAAAAGCCGGTAATGGCCTGGTCGCGCGCATCGCCGTTGACAGTAAAGTCAGTTGTACAGAACGACGAAAGATTTATATCACGGCATTTACCAATGGTGAACGCATTTCGGTACTGCAATGTAAAAATGCACTCTCGTTTTTCGGCTCCCCCGACTGTATTTCGTATTATTATATAAGGAGTAAGTAGTGAAGTTAACCTTTCTGTTGGCTGTAATCGTGATGACAGCAGCAGGCATTGTCGTGTTTTTATTCAGACAGGATTCTGTCCATTGTATTGCAAACAGTAATTACATCAGAAATGGTGAGACATTTTCCGTCATCACCTCTCATGATATGCGAGAGGGGCACGGTGTTATCGCCATCACCGGCCGACTCACCGATCACGATAATAACGTTACTCGTCTGAGCAAAATTATCCGGTTTACTTATCAGCGCGAGGGCGATCTGTACCTTGCCCGGTCAACATTAATTGAATCGTCCCCGGATAATCAAATGTCCCAGCAGGAACAGCAAAAGTGGCTGCCGGCATTTTTTATTAACGTGGGGGCGACGTTTCCCTTTGTCATCAAAAGGACGGGTATTGACACCTGGACATTTTATTCGGGCCCTGTTCCGCTTTACCTCTGCGAAAAATAAGCCATAAAACGTGGCGATCGTTAATGTTCTTTGTGGGTTCCCGGTCTGTGGTTATCTTAAGGGGACTCTCATTTCAGTAACAGAGGATTAACACCATCTAATTGAATTTAAATATCTTTCTATTTGATGGTGCATTCCTTCACATAAGCTCAGAACACTTCACACACCGTTCCCCTGCCGTGCGCCTTATGATCCTCGCCGCCAATGCGCATCTTTATTCATCAAAAATCATAAGAGGGAATCAATGAAAGCCAGCTCTTTTTCACGCTGCATGACGCTTGTTGTATGGAGTGCGAGTTTAATGTCTTGCCATGTTTTTGCAGCCTCAGAAAATACAATTCGCTTTCAGGGTGAGGTCAATGCACAAACCTGTAACGTCAATGTTAATGATGCAACCGGCAGCCCGATTATTTTGCTGCCGACCGTTTCAACGGCCGAGTTGAGTACAGCAAAATCAACCGCCGGTAAAACACCTTTTACGATTAACTTAACCGGTTGCGTCGCACCGGACGCCGGATCAACACAGGCAATGGCAATTAATTTGGCTGGCAATAATATTTCGCCCACCGGCGATTTACTCAATACCGGCACCGCCGAAAACGTGGCGCTGCGTTTACTGGACAGTAACGACAACGCGATAGATTTGTCGGGTGGGACGGCCAGGGTCACCGGTATGACGCTGGAAAGCGGAAGCACCAGCGCATCGCAAAACTTTTCAGTCGTCTATTACAGCGACTCTGGAAAGGCGGGCGCCGGTACGGTTTTAAGTAGCGTTCAATATTCTGTCAGCTATCCCTAATCATCAGGCCCCCTTATTTTAAGGGGGCAGGAGAACCCTGTGTTGAAGTCTCTAGTTCTTCTTTTTCTGGCCTTTTCAGCCATGTTTTGTCAGGCAAGCGTCGTATTAAATGGCACGCGCGTCATTGTAGACGGTGCGAAAAAAGAAAAAACGCTTCAGTTTACGAATACTGGCGATCAGCCAGCGCTGATTCAGATTCAGGCGATCAATCTCAATAATCATTCTGTCCCCCCTTTTGTGGCGTTGCCGCAAATATTCAGGATTGCTCCTGAAGCCGGCCAAACGGTAAAGCTCAACGTGACGGAGAATAATCTTCCTCAGGACAGAGAGTCACTGTTTTATATGGATTACACCGAGATCCCCTCGTTAAAAAAAGGGCTGGAGGATAAGAATAAACTCTATTTGATTATTAAGAACAGAGTAAAGGTTATCGTTCGCCCAAATGGACTGAATTTTTCCATGGATAACCTGAAGAATGCGCTCTCATACCATATTCAGGGACATGACATCGTTTTCCGCAATGCCTCGCCCTTTTACGCCAATATTCGATCTTTTGCGTTGGTTAAAGGAAATAACCGTGTTCCCTGGCATGAAGCCGTGACGCTGGCACCGTTTAGTGAGCAGCGTATTACGTTAAAAGGCCAGTCATCCCTTCAGGGATATACGCTTAACGCCGTTCTTATTAATGATTTTGGTGCCGACGAAAGAATAAACGTGAACGAAAAGTAGCAGAAATGAATATAGTCTCATTATTCTTATTGTTCGCTTTGAGTCTGCTTTTCCTCCGGGGCGGTCAGGCGGCTGAAGGTCAGGATGACTATCTGTTTGATCCTGCTTTAGTGCGCGAAATGCTGCCTGGACAGATTGCGATGCCTGACAATGTGCAGGACGCCTGGTTCCAGCCCGGCCGCTATGATGTCGATCTTTATCTCAACGGTAAATTTCAACAGTCCACGTCGGTTGATATCGTTCGTGCGGGTAGAGCGCTTTCGGTATGCCTGCCGTTGTCCTTTTATCAGGCCTTCGGCGTCAAAGCCCACTATCTCACTGCGCTCAAGGCGAAAGACTGTGGCAGGCCCGATGCGCTTTTGACGGGCGCGTCAGTTAACGTGAATACGGGCAGCCTGCGTGTAGACGTTACCGTCCCACAGGCGATGCGGGTTCAGCGGCCCGTCGGCTATATCGCGCCCGAAAACCTGACGGCGGGCACGACCATGGGGTTCGTGAATTACAATCTGAACCAGTTCTATTCCGATTATAAAAATGCGCAGCGTTTCGAATCCACGTATCTGGGTATTAACAGTGGCATCAATGTCGGCATGTGGCGTTTTCGTCAACAGGGAAACTTTACGCATGACGAGGTCGGCAATCGCTGGCAAAGCGCCAGGGCCTGGGTACAACGTGCGCTGCCGTCATTACGAAGTGAGGCGGGCATAGGCGAGCTTTTCAGTAACGGCGATCTGTTTACGGCGGTCAGTTTCAACGGGGTCAGTCTGGACTCTGATGACCGTATGCTGCCGGATTCTGTTCGGGGTTATGCACCGCTGGTGCGCGGCGTGGCAAACAGCAATGCCCGCGTGACGGTCTGGCAGGGCAAGCAACGGATATATCAGACAACCGTGCCGCCAGGGCCGTTTACGATCAATGACCTGAGCCCGGTGAGCTATGGCGGCGATCTCAGCGTGGAGGTTCAGGAGTCTGACGGCAGCCTGCATCGTTTTAGTGTGCCGTATGCGGTCTTACCGCAGTCGCTGCGTCCAGGCCGGACAGACTACAACTTTGCCGCCGGTAAAGTCAGGGATTACAGCAAAGCCAACACCTTTACTGAGTTAACCGTCAGGCACGGCCTGAGCAATGCCATTACGCTGAACGGCGGCGTCAGGCTGGGTGAACGCTATCATGCCGTGCTGGCTGGCGGCGTCTGGGCTTCAGACACAGGGGCCGTGGGATTTAACAGCGCGTATTCCAGCGCGGTTCTGAACGGCGGTGAGTCGACCCAGGGATGGCGTTACGCACTGAGTTACAGCCGGACCTTTCAGCCCACGAATACCACTCTGACGTTTGCGGGCTACCAGTATTCCACCCAGGGTTACCGCGATCTCAACGACGTGATTGCACTGAAGAATGCGGAAACGCCGGGCCGCAACAGTATTACCAGCGAATATATGCAGCGTACCCGCCTGCAGATGACCCTGAATCAGACGCTGGGGCAGTGGGGCAACATCTATCTCTCCGGCTCGAAGCAAAATTACTATGACGGTCGCTCACGGACGACACAGTTTCAGGTCGGTTATGGCACGGTGCTGCCCAAAAACATCGCACTGAATATTTCCCTGTCCCGCCAGTATTCGCGCAGAGCCTATGCCACCGATCCGCGCAGAGCTGTCATGGCTCAGTACGCAGACGAGACGTTTTATAAAGATACCCAGTTACAGGTCAGTGTCTCTGTGCCGCTGGGCACGGACGCCACTTCACCTTACCTGGCTCTGGGGGGATCCCGTGGAAGCCAGAACGGCAGTAATTACACAGCGTCGCTCAGCGGGCTGAGTGGTGAGAGCGGCACCAGCTACAGCCTGAATGTGAATCGCGATCAGCAGCAGCGTGACACGACAGTAAGCGGCAGCCTGGGCAAAACCTTTTCTGAGGCCAGCGTGACCGGTACTGCCTCGACCTCTTCACGGTTTAATCAGATGTCCGTTAACGCCATGGGGGCGGCGGTGATCCACAGCGGTGGTGTGACGTTAGGCCATTATCTGGGCGATACCTTCGCCCTCGTCGAGGCGAAAGGGGCCAGGGGCGCACGGATCCTGAACAGCCAGGGCAGTGAAATCGATCGCTTTGGCTATGCGCTGGTCCCTTCGCTCAACCCGTATCACTACAACACCATTACGCTGGGTGCCAGCGGCAGCGACGGTCATGTGGAAATTCAGGACAGCGAAAAAAGTGTCGCGCCTTATGCCGGTGCGATGGTGAAGGTGTCGTTCAGAACCTTACGCGGTTATCCCCTGATGCTGAAAACCCGCACGAATCGCGATGCTATGGTGCCTGTGGGCGCGGATCTGCTGGATGAGACGGGCAAGCGCGTGGGCACGTTTGGCCAGGGCGGCAATGCCTGGTTACGTGTGGCGAAAACCCAGGGCCGACTGAAAGCCGTCTGGGGCGACGATGCGCAATCGTCCTGTGTGATGGATTACCACATTCCTCAACCTGAACCTGACGCGGTGATGACCTACGCGGATGCCGTCTGTCGTTTTTAGATTCTAAGGTGTTAATGATGAAACGCGTTTTAGCGGTAATGACATTCTTTTTTTTGACCGCATGGCTCCCGGCTTACGCGACCTGCACCCGGGTAAACCCGGTCGATCAGGGCTGTGATGCCTGCGGTGCGCCACTTAACTTCGGCAATATCGCATTAATGAATCTGCGTTATCAGCCGGCCGGCACGGTGCTGGCCCGCTCGGTGTTTCGGGTCGTACCGGCTGTCAATAACAGCAATCCCGACCGTGTGTTGTACCAGTGTGATCTTGCCGATAAAGATCAGCTGTATGAGGTCTTCGCCACCAATGGCGACAGTAACGTTGGCGGCGCCTGGGACATGGGGGACAGTTATTTCCAGACCTACTTTCCCTATACCGCGTTAAAACTGGTTCACGTGCGCAGTGGCAGGCCCTTTACCCGTATCTGGCAAAAAGTACCGCTCACCCAGTATGAAATACAGGGAAATAAAATCCTGATCCGGGGACGCGACTTCAGCCCCATCAGCGCGGAGCTCATTCGTACCGACAGAAACAACCGCACGCCGGGTTACGCGTCGTGGGGCTGCCTCTGGGCGGCGGCTGATAATTACACTGGCTCCTACAGTTGCAACCAGCCCAATGGCTATGTGGTGTTTATGGGGCCGGGGATGAATGTGCCCGAAGCGGGTCAGGACAGCTGGAACCATTTTGAAACCTGGGGAACCGGACGTTACATGGCCTTTGGGATGAATACCGCGCCGGTCGCCACTCTGACGCAAAATATGACCCAGGGCTGCCGGGTGGAGAATTATACCGCAAACGTCCTTTTCCCCGGCATCAGCATCAATGCGCTCAATGAAGGCCAGGCGGTGACGGCGCCGCTCAGCATTACGCTGGCCTGTGCGAACGGAACCGAAAACCTCTCTGGCGTTCAGTCGGGTCAGCTGTCTCTGGGGTTTCAACCGAGCTACGCCGCGTGGCTGCAGGCGCAGCAGTTGGGACTGACGACGGGAGATGGTCTTTCGCGCTACCTGGTGTCCGATCATTACGACAGTTTACCGTCGCTGGCGAAAGGCGTGGGCATTCAGCTGGAAACGTCAGGTGGCCAGCCCGTCTCCTTTTTAAGCTGGAGCAGCTTCAGCGGGAGTGCGGGCTGGCGACCGGTGCTGGAGGACGCGCAGGTGATCAGCGGCAGCCAGCAGAATGACGAGAAACTGTATCAGCGAACTTTTAACGCCCGTCTGGCAAAGCTCCCGGGTAAAACGGTGACGGCGGGCCATGTTGATGCAACCGCATCTATCCTCATTCGGCTGCAATAAGATGAAAACGTTTCTTTGGTTATGGATGTGTATCGTGATTAACGCTCAGGCCGCGGTCATTCCGCAGCAAAGCCGACTGATCTTCCATCCCGGCGAGGTGCAAACCCCGTTACTGCTGGTTAACAGCGGCGACGCACCCGTGCTGATCCAGACCTGGGTCGACAGCGGCGCTCCGGAAAAATCGCCGGGCAGTAAAGCCTTTCCTTTTGTCGCGCTTCCCGGCGTTTTTACGCTGAACAAAGATGAAAAAAAACAGATTACCGTTTTACGCACTGAGCTGGCCGCAACGCTGCCACAGGATCGGGAATCCCTTTACTGGCTCAATCTGTACGAAATCAGCGCCGTAAAAAAAGGAACGATACAGCCGGGCAGCGATAAGATCAGCATGGCGCTGAATACCCAACTTAAAGTGATCAACAGACCGTTTAAGAAGGCGATACCGTTTACGGCACGGGTGAACGCCGTCACCTATCAGGTCAGGAAAATGCAGGGGCAGGTTTTCATTCGTGCCACCAACCGTAGTGGCTACTTTTTCACGCCGGGCAAAATGACCGTGCGGGCAGGCGGAAAAGGCTACACCGTTTATCTGGACGGGGATAAAACGCTCGCGCCTTTTTCCAGCAAAGAGTATCCCCTGATGGGAAACGCGTCGCCTTCCGCGGCGAGCCAGATCCTTGTTGATTACACGGCGCTGGACGATGAGGGGAACCCGCAGGCTTTTACCACGCCTGTGGCTCCCTCCGAGGAAGCCCCGTGAAACGGGCCGAGCGGATGCCGCACGGACCGGCATCCGCAGGTGATCAGTAAACCATGACCACTTTGCCGCGCATATGGCCTTCCAGTACACGCTGGTGGGCCGCTTCCAGGGTTTCCACACTTAACCCGTGCAGGGTTTCACTCAGGGTGGTTTGCAGCTTTCCGTCATCTAACAGGCGGGCAACGCTGTTCAGAATCTCACCCTGTTGCGCCATATCCGGCGTGGTGAACATGCTGCGAGTGTACATAAACTCAAAGTGCAGCGAGGCGCTCTTAAGCTTCAGTTGATCCATTGACAGCGGATGTTCGTTCTCGACGATGGTGCAGATATGACCCTGGGGCGCGATGAGCTGGCTCATGGTTTCCCAGTGGCCGTCAGTGTCGTTAAGGCAGAAAATGTAGTCGACCTGCTTAATGCCGTGCTTTTCCAGCTCAGCGGGCATGTCTTTATAGTTGATCACCAGGTCGGCCCCGCGATCGCGGCACCACTGGGCAGAGTCTTCCCGTGACGCGGTGGCAATCACTTTCGCCTTGCTGCGCATTTTCGCCAGCGGAATCGCCAGAGAGCCTACACCGCCTGCGCCGCCAACGATCAACAGCGTTTGATCGTCACGCGCGGCTGCCATATCCAGTCGCTCGAACAAACCTTCCCAGGCGGTAAGCGCCGTTAAAGGAATCGCCGCAGAGGCCGCCCAGTCGAGCGTTTTCGGCTTATGGCCAGTGATACGGGAATCGACTAACTGTTCGGTGCTGTTACTGCCTGGGCGGGTAATATCGCCTGCATAGTACACTTCATCCCCGGGCTTGAAGCCCGTGACTTTGCTGCCGGTTTCCAGCACCACGCCGCTGGCATCCCAGCCGAGGATACGCGGCACCTGCAAACCATTTTTGATCGCGCCTTTATGCACCTTGGTATCCACCGGGTTGACCGAGGCGGCTTTTACCTGGACACGCAGGTCATACTCGCCGGGTACAGGCGTTTCCGGGAAAATTTCGGTGAAGTTTTTTGGGTTTTCGGGATCAACAGCAATCGCGCGGACAGACATAATTTATTCTCCTGTAGTGTTTCTTCAAGTGTAGAACCCCACCGCCAGGCTGATAAGATGGACAATAGTTATTAGAGTGTTCGTCTGAGGTGAACAATGGCGTTTCGTGAGTGGCAGGATATGGCGCTGTTTGCGCTGGTGGCGGAGTGCGGCAGCTTTACCGCTGCGGCAGAGCGGGCAGGTTTGCCCAAATCCAGCGTCAGTCAACGTATCAGCCAGCTTGAGCAGCGGCTGGGCATCCGGCTGTTAAACCGGACGACGCGCCAGCTTAACCTGACCTTTGCCGGGGAGCGTTATCTGCTGCACTGTCAGGAGATGATGCAGGCCAGCGAACGTGCCGAACAGGCGATTGCCAACCTGCGGGAAAATCCCAGCGGTCGCCTGCGCATCACCAGCCCGGCAGGTATTGGGGCAACCTTACTGGCGCGCTGTAACGCCGCATTTTTACGGCGTTATCCTGATGTCACGCTGGACATTTCCGTTTCAGACGAGATTCGCGACCTGGTACAGGATGGCTTTGATCTTGCCTTACGCACCGGCCAGCCACAGGAATCGTCTCTGATTGGGCGGCGTGTCGGCTACTGCGAGCGATTGCTGGTGGCCTCGCAGACTTATCTCGATCAGCATCCGCCGGTTACTCATCCGCAGCAGCTGGCTGAACATCGCTGTATCGCGCACCGCGCCTGGAACGAGTGGGTGCTTAAACGCGACAGTCAGTATCATCGCTGGCTGCTGCCGCCCGCGCACCTGACCGACAATTTGCTCTATGCCCGCGAATCGGCGCTGGGGCATGCCGGCATTACGCTACTGCCGCGTTTCTTAACGGACGGGGAGATGCGCGATGCGCGCCTGGTGCAGGTGTTACCCGAATGGACGGTTGAGGGAAACGAGCTGTGGCTGGTCTATCCCAGTCGTAAACTGAATTCGCCCGCGCTGATGAGGTTTATTGAATTTGCGTTGCAGTCGCCGGTGTTTCGCGACTTTTACCGCTGAGGAAAAGAAAAGGGCGGCATTGCTGCCGCCCCTGAATCATTTGGCAATACGCTTGTACTTGATGCGCTTCGGCTCCAGCGCATCCGCGCCCAGCGTGCGTTTCTTGTACTCTTCGTATTCGGTAAAGTTACCTTCGAAGAACTCGATCTTCCCTTCATCCTGGTAGTCCAGAATGTGCGTCGCGATGCGGTCAAGGAACCAACGGTCATGCGAGATCACCATGGCACAGCCAGGGAATTCAAGCAGGGCGTTTTCCAGCGCGCGCAGGGTTTCAATGTCCAGGTCGTTGGTCGGTTCATCGAGCAGCAGCATGTTGCCGCCAACCTGCAGCAGTTTTGCCAGATGCAGACGGCCCCGCTCACCACCGGATAACTCACCGACGCGTTTGCCCTGATCGACGCCTTTAAAGTTAAAGCGTCCGACATAGGCGCGGCTTGGCATTTCCGTGTTGCCGATACGCATGATGTCCTGGCCGCCGGAGACTTCTTCCCACACGGTTTTGGCGTTATCCATGCTGTCACGGAACTGATCGACAGAGGCCAGCTTCACGGTTTCACCCAGCACGATCTCACCGGAATCCGGTTGTTCCTGACCGGACATCATGCGGAACAGCGTGGATTTACCGGCCCCGTTCGGACCGATAATGCCGACGATGGCACCTTTCGGTACCGAGAACGACAGATCGTCAATCAGCACGCGGTCACCGTAGGATTTACGCAGGTGGCTGACTTCCAGCACCTTATCACCCAGGCGGGCACCCGGCGGAATAAACAGTTCGTTGGTTTCGTTACGTTTCTGGTAGTCGGTATTGTTCAGCTCTTCAAAGCGTGCCAGACGGGCTTTGCCTTTAGACTGCTGGCCTTTTGGCCCTTTACGTACCCACTCCAGCTCTTTCTCGATAGATTTACGACGGGCCGCTTCAGTCGAAGCTTCCTGTGCCAGACGGGCATCTTTCTGCTCCAGCCATGAAGAGTAGTTACCTTCCCACGGAATCCCCTCACCACGGTCAAGTTCCAGGATCCAGCCGGCAACGTTATCCAGGAAGTAACGGTCGTGGGTAATCGCGACCACGGTGCCTTCGAAGTCATGCAGGAAGCGTTCCAGCCAGGCGACCGATTCGGCGTCCAGGTGGTTCGTCGGTTCGTCCAGCAGCAGCATGTCTGGCTTTTCCAGCAGCAGGCGGCACAGCGCAACACGGCGGCGTTCACCACCGGACAGGTTCGCGATTTTGGCGTCCCAGTCTGGCAGGCGCAGCGCATCGGCGGCACGTTCCAGCTGTGTGTTCAGGTTATGGCCGTCGTGTGCCTGAATGATCTCTTCCAGACGTCCCTGCTCAGCTGCCAGCTTGTCAAAATCCGCATCTTCTTCGGCGTAAAGCGCATAAACCTCATCAAGGCGTTTCAGCGCGCCAACCACTTCCGACAGCGCTTCTTCAACGGATTCACGCACGGTGTGCTCAAGGTTGAGCTGCGGTTCCTGCGGCAGGTAACCAATTTTGATACCGGGCTGTGGACGGGCTTCCCCTTCGATGTCTTTATCGATGCCTGCCATGATGCGCAGCAGCGTCGATTTACCGGCACCGTTCAGGCCGAGTACGCCAATTTTCGCACCGGGGAAGAAGCTGAGGGAGATGTTTTTCAGAATATGACGCTTTGGCGGTACCACTTTGCCAACGCGATGCATGCTATAGACGAATTGAGCCACGTTGTATTGAGCCTCTGGGTCTGTTTGTCGTTTGGATGATGTCGAAGTTTAGCCTTTTTCGCCGCCTAATCACAGCCGAGGGGACGGGATTATTCGATGGCGGCCGCGGGTTCAGAATAACTGTTTGATTTATGTCCGTTGTCAGACCGACCCGGCACAGGGCAACGCGCATCAGAACGCCGGTGGACAGGCTGAAGTCAGGGCAGCCGCACGGGAATAGACTGTTGCGCTAACCACTGACTCAGCGTGGCATCTGGCGCGCTGTCGCTGACCAGCAGGTCGAAGCGTGAAAGTGCGCCAATGCGGGCCGGTAACACTTTCCCGTATTTGCTGCTGTCCGCCACCAGAATTCGCTGGCGGGCGCGCCGCATGGCGTGGTGTTTCATGGGCAGTTCATTGAGGTTATAGCAGGTCGCGCCCTGATCGTGGCTGACGCCTGCCGCAGAAATAAAGGCCAGGTCAGGGCACAGGTCATCCAGAATGCACTGTCCGCCCACCGGCGTGAATAAGGCGTTATCCGCATGGAATTCACCGCCGCTCAGGATGACATGGCAGGCGGGCTTTTCTTTTAACGCCAGAAAAGTATTCATGGCACAGCAGATGGCGGTGAAGGGCAGGGCATCCGGAATGGCATCCACCACATAGGGCAAGGTCGTCCCGCAGTCGAAAAAGACGGTATCGTTCTCCCCGATCAGACCTGCCGCCGCCTGCGCCAGCTGCTGTTTGCGGGTGGCGTTTTGGCCGTGCTGATCGGAGACAAAATAGTGACCGGGTTGGCTTCTGGGATCGCTGACGATATAGCCGCCGAGCAGGACGACGCTGGATGTCGGTTCGCTCAGATCCCGGCGAATCGTCATCTCTGAGACGTCCAGCAACCGGGCGGCATCCTTCAGGTGAAGTTTATCGGTGCGCTTCAGTGCCAGAGCGAGTTTGCGCAGACGTTCGTCGCGGCGGGTTTCCATTGTCATCTCTGAACCTGTATTCCTTGAGGTGGACGTCATATGTCTGTTACACCGCGAAGGTGGCCGGTAACGGGGGCGTTCAACTCGCCCGTTTTCACTTCGTGACCTTTGATAAAGGCAAAAAAAGAAGGCGTTGCATGCTCGACGCATCCGTTTTTTATCTTACCTGCAAAGCGATTATCCCGTAAATCGCTGGCATGCCAACCGGGGAACCGTACTGTAACCTGCAATAAGCCGATGTGTGATGTTGAAATTTTAACAATGTCTTTGCGCGATATCGGACGGCTTATACCGCAGCGCAATATGCCAGTGCGCAGGTCGCACCGGCAATGCCCGCTGAGCAACCTCCTCTACAGGTCAAAGCGCACAGGCTGTGAAAGCGCAAGGCAAGATATTATGGGTAAAAATGTCGCTATTTGGGGGCTTTCTGTCACAAAAGTGTCACGTTATTTCCTCAACCGGCTCCATAAAGGTTGCTACCCGCCAGGACGATAATCAATGTGACGAAAGTCACGTTTGTTCTCCTATTTATTCATCAGGTAACAGTTTTTATGAAGCTCAATCGATTTAAAATTGGTCAAAGACTCGGTTTTCTTGCCACGTTGCTGCTGCTTGCAACCCTGTTGATGGGGGTGAACGGATTACGTGTTAACGGACAGGCTTTAGAGAACAGTCAGGCCGTTATGGCAAAGGAGATGCTCATTGCAGAAAGTATTGATACTGCGCGCAGCGCGCAGGTGCAGTTCAAAATACAAGTGCAGGAGTGGAAGAATATTCTGCTGCGTGGGACACAAGGACAAAATACATTTGATAAATATAAAACGGCCTTTTTGAATGAAAGCCAGAAAACGCAGCAATTATTGACCCGGCTCAGTCAGATTCAGGCCAAGCTGAACCTGCCAGTTGCCCCGGTTGAGCAGGCGCGCGCGGCGCATGCCGGGCTGGAACGCCAGTACCTGACGGCGCTGAACAGCTATGTTATCAACGACATCAGCAGCCCCGCGCGGGTCGATCATCAGGTAACGGGCATTGATCGTGCGCCCACCCAGCAAATCGATGCGCTGGTCACGTCGACCTTAGCGCGTGCGCAGGAAATGCATCGGGACATTGATGCGAGTAACCTTGCGCATTACCAACAAACGCGCCTGCTGTTGCTGATCGCAATGGGATGCATCCTGTTAGTGGGCGCGGGAATTACATGGTGGCTTATCCAGAGCATTACGCAACCGTTGAAACAGGCAATCACGATAGCCAAAACGGTAGCAGCGGGTGACCTGCGCGCCCGTATTAGCGTCAGCGGACGTGATGAAACGGCACAATTGATGGCCGCACTGCGCGATATGAATACGAGCCTGACACGCATTGTGATCGGTGTTCGCGGTGGAACAGAGGCCATTGCGGCCACGACAGATCAGGTGGCACATGGCAGCCGTGAGCTTTCTTCACGTAATGAAGCGCAAGCCAGTGCGCTGGAAGAAACGGCGGCGTCAATGGAACAACTGACCTCTGTTGTAAAAATCAATGCAGAAAATGCCCATCATGCCAGCATCATTGCACGTGATACGCGCCAGCGCGCCGATGATGGCGGTGAGGTGGTCGAAAAAGTGGTCATTGCCATGGAAGATATCCATCAGTTTTCACGCGAAATTAATGACATCGTTACGGTAATTGACGGCATTGCTTTCCAGACGAATATTTTGGCCCTTAACGCGGCGGTAGAAGCCGCCCGTGCTGGTAACGACGGACGCGGTTTTGCCGTTGTCGCTTCAGAGGTCCGTGCACTGGCGCAGCGTTCCGCTACGGCGGCCCGCGAGATTCGGGGACTCACGGATCGATCGGTGACGCTGGTTGCGCAAGGCAATTCACTTGTAAAAGGCGCGGGGGCATCCATGCAGGCGATCGTTGAGAGCGTAAAACAGCTGTGTACGCTCATGGAGAATATCTCTGCTGCCAGCGCTGAACAGAGTGCCGGTATTGAACAAGTCAATTTGGCGGTGACGCATATGGATGCCGCGACGCAGCAAAACGCAACCTTATCACAGCAGTCAGCCCAGTCCGCACGGGCATTAGACCAGCAGGTCAGCGCGCTGGTTGAGAACGTCAGTGTATTCAGGCTCGATGCCCAGACCGCAATGTAGAACCGTGCCGGGGCTGAGCCTCTGCATCCCGTCATCTGTATTCACATCTTGAAAACAGCACTTCCCTACGGCATCAGGGCCGTGGGGAAGCCTGTTTTGTCAGCCTGGCGGCTCTTTTCGCCTACTTTTTGTGATCAAGATCACGTAAATAGATATTAGTCATACTTATGAGAATGGTTACACTTCCATAAATTGAATGATAATGATTATTATTTATGTTGTCATTTTCGTTAACAATCACTCAGTAAATACAAATAAACCACACAAAATGTAGTTTTTTGGATTTTTGCGAACATAAATTCTCAATTTTTCAGGGCTGATGGGTTAGCTGTACCGGCTAAAGATTACCGAATCTGAACTGACACGTGCGGTCTGGCACGATCTGCTGCCCTTTTACCGGGGCGGCCAGGCGACTTACGTCTTAAACAAAGGAACAGGATATGGTGTTACGTAAGCAAACTCTGTCGGTCCCGCGCCGACATCTGTCTGAAGATATTCCTGCGGCTCAGGACGTCATCTTTAACGAGGCGCAGATTACGGCGTGGCAGCAGCAAACGCACGCGGCGCTGGCGCTGATCAGCAGCACGGTGCAGCGCGTGGAGAAGCCGTTCAGCGGAATCCTGCCCCATGAGCTGGCCCCGGCGTTCAGCGCCGTCGACCTTGATCAGCCTCTGGGCAGCAACGAAGCCGCGTTGGAAGAGCTGCGGTCACTTTACCTGCGCGATGCCGTCTGGTTCCACCACCCCAAATATGTCGCCCATCTTAACTGCCCGGTTGTGCTGCCCTCGCTGCTGGCAGAGCAGATCATGGCGGCGGTAAACAGCTCCGTCGATACCTGGGATCAAAGCGCGGGCGGCACGCTGATTGAGCAGAAGGTCATTGACTGGACGCTGGGCCGCATCGGCCTGCCTGCGAGCGCAGACGGCATCTTTACCAGTGGCGGTACGCAGTCCAACCTGATGGCGATGCTGCTGGCGCGGGACAGTTGGTGCGCCACGCACCATCCGGGTCACCTGATCAAGCATAAGGGGTTGCCGGCGGAGGCCGCGAAATGGCGCGTGCTGACCTCCCGACTGAGTCATTTCAGTATTCAGAAGTCGATGGCGATTCTTGGCCTGGGCTACGATGCGGTGATTTCCGTGGATTACGACGAACACTACCGCATGGACAGCGTACAGCTTGAGCGCGAAATTGAGCACTGCCATGCGCAGGGCCTGATTCCCATCGCCGTCGTGGCCACCAGTGGCACCACCGATTTTGGCAGTATCGATCCGCTGAACGCTATCGCGGATCTGTGTCAGCAGTACGGCATCTGGATGCACGTCGATGCGGCTTACGGCTGTGGCCTGCTGGTATCTGAAACGCAGCGGCAGCGCCTCAGTGGTATCGAAAAAGCGGACTCGGTGACGGTGGATTACCACAAGTCATTCTTCCAGACCGTCAGCTGCGGGGCGTTTTTCGTGCGCGATAAACAGCACCTCAGCCATGTGACGCACCATGCCGATTACCTCAATCCGCTCAGCGCCCAGCAGGAAGGGACGCCAAACCTGGTCAACAAAAGTATTCAGACGACGCGCCGGTTTGACGCGCTGAAAATGTGGCTGACGTTGCGCATCATGGGCCCGGCGGCGCTGGGGGAAGCATTCGATACCATCCTGACGTTGACCGAGGCAACCCATCAGTTGCTGAAAGCCCATCCGTCTATTGAGGTGCTGCATGCGCCTGAACTGACCACACAAATCTTCCGTTTCGTACCCCGGCCTGACATGCGGGCCGCTCAGCTGGATGCCATCAATGCCGGTATCCGCAAGGCGCTGTTCCGCTCGGGTAACGCGGTGATCGCCGGTACGAAAGTCGAGGGTCACCAGTACCTCAAATTTACCCTGCTGAATCCCACCACTACGGTGGCCGACATGGAAGACGTCATTGCCCTGATTGTCCATTACGGCCGGGAGCAGGCACGTGACCTGACTTTGCAAGCCGCTAACCAGTGAGAACGGTACGATGAACGACAACATTTATGACTTTATCGGAATTGGCATCGGTCCTTTCAATCTCAGCCTGGCCTGTCTGAGTGAACCTGTTGAAGGGCTGAATGGCCTCTTTCTGGATCAGAATCCGGGCTTTGACTGGCATACCGGCATGATGCTGGAAAGTGCGCATCTGCAAACGCCGTTTATGGCCGATTTGGTGACGCTGGCCGATCCCACCAGTCCTTACAGTCTGCTGAATTATATGAAGCAGAAAGGAAAACTGTATTCGTTCTATATCCGCGAAGACTTTTTCCTGATGCGTAAAGAGTACAACCAGTACTGTCAGTGGGCCTGTTCAAAGCTGAGTAACCTGCGCTGGAACACGCGCGTGGACTATGTGAGCTACGACGAAGCGTTACAGTGCTACCGCGTGCGGGCAGTCGATACGGTCAGTGGGCAGCAGCAGGACTGGCTGACCCGCAGGCTGGTGTTGGGCACCGGTCCTGAAGCCTGGCTGCCTGGCTGCAGCCATCCATACCGGTCGCGTTTTACGCACTCCAGTCAGTATCTGGCGAATAAGGCGGATTTGCAGAAAAAACCGTCCATTACCGTACTGGGTAGCGGGCAGAGCGCGGCAGAGATCTATTACGATCTGCTTACGGAGATCGATCGGTTTGGCTATCAGCTGAACTGGATAACCCGTGCGCCACGCTTTTATCCGCTGGAATATACCAAACTGACGCTGGAGATGACCTCGCCAGAATGGGTGGACTATTTCCACGCGCTGCCGGGTGAGAAACGCGATGCGCTGAATGCGCGTCACAAAAATCTCTATAAAGGCATCAACAGCACGCTGATCAACGCTATTTACGATCTGATGTACGTTAAGCAACTGGATGGCGCGCTGAACGTTAACCTGTTCACCCATTCAGAACTGACCGGAATGCGCGCGTTACCCAACGGAGAGTTCGAGCTCGCGCTGCATCAGCAGGAGCAGGATTGTGCCTTTACCCGCCGTACGCACGGTCTGGTGATGGCAACGGGCTATCAGTATCGTCCGCCGATGTTTATTGAAGGCATCAGCCAGCGTCTGCGCTGGGACGAGAAGGGCCGTTACGACGTTCAGCGTAACTACAGCATTGATCGCCACAACCAGATCTTCGTGCAGAACGCGGAGCTGCACACGCACGGCTTCGTTACACCGGATCTGGGCATGGCCTGCTATCGCAATTCGGTGCTGCTGCGTGAAATCACCGGCAAAGAGATCTATCCCGTCGAACGGCAGATTGCCTTCCAGACTTTCCCGGCTCAATCGGAATCGTAATATGTCACAGTTAACGCTTTTCACTGCCGCCCGCCCGGCAGGCCAGTTTACCCTCCGCCCCATGCAGGCCGCTGACGCCACGCTGATTCATCGCTGGGTGACGCGCGACTATGCCCGCTTCTGGGGAATGCAGAATGACACACCAGAGCAGGTCGCCGACTTTTACCACCAGCTGACGGCCAGGGATCCGCATGCGGCGTTGATCGGCTGCTGCAATGGTGAACCGGCCTTCCTTGTCGAATGCTATCGCGCCCGCGAGGATGAAGTAGGTAAATACTATCCCGCTCAGCCGGACGACTACGGCATGCATATTCTGATCGCGCCCGCGGAAACCCCGGTCAGGGAATTTAGCTGGCAGGTCTTCAGCACCGTTATGGACTACCTGTTCAGCCGCCCCGAGGTCAGTCGCGTGGTGGTCGAACCGGATGTGCGCAACGACAAAATCCATCGCCTGAACAAACGTGCGGGTTTTCGCTACCAGCACACCATTGATATGGGCCACAAAACCGCCTGGCTGGCCTTCTGTCAGCGCGACGATTATCAACAGGCATTACTGCAGGACTCACGAATGAATCACGCCACCTCACTGTTAACCGGTGCCCATCTCACCGGACCTCACTGGCTGCAGGCTAACCGTTTACTGATTCGTAAAGCGATTGCCGAATTCGCGCATGAAAAGCTGATCGTCCCCGACGAAATGCACCCAGGACGTTATCGCCTGGCCGTGCCGGGTGCCGAGGCAGAGTACCATTTTTCCGCTCAGCGTCTGGCGCTGGACCACTGGGATATCGACGTTGCCTCACTGGAAAAGCAGGAGAATGGTCGGGCGTTACCGCTGGATGCGCTGCAGTTTATTGAGGAGTTTAATGCGCAGATCGGCATTCCTCAGGCGCTGTTAGCCACCTACATGGAAGAGATCAGCAGCACCTTATGCAGCAGCGTATTTAAGTTGCAGAAGCAGAATCCAGACAGCCAGGCGCTGGTAAAAGCGGACTTCCAGACCGTGGAATCCTCCATGACGGAAGGGCATCCCTGCTTCGTCGCCAATAACGGCCGCATCGGCTTCGATGCGCGGGATTACCTGGCTTATGCTCCAGAGGCCGCCGCGCCGGTAAATCTCATCTGGGTAGCCGTGCATCGTCGTCATGCCCATTTCTTCAGCCTCAGCGCGCTGAGCTATACGCAGTTGCTGCAGGAGGAGCTAGGGCAGTCCATTCTGGATCGGTTCGCGGCTCAGCTGACAAGCCACGGGGTGGAACCCGAGGACTATATCTTTATGCCCGTGCATCCGTGGCAGTGGCAGAACAAGCTGCTGACGGTGTTTGCGGCGGATATTGCCAGTCGGGACATTATTTATCTGGGCATCGGTGATGACCAGTATCAGGCGCAGCAGTCGATTCGTACCTTCTTTAACCGCAGTCAGCCCCACAAGCGTTATGTGAAAACCGCCCTGTCGGTACTCAACATGGGCTTTATGCGCGGCTTGTCGCCGTACTATATGGCGACCACGCCTGCGATTAATGAATGGCTGGAAACGCTGGTGGCAAACGACAGCTGGCTTCAGTGCTGCAACTTCCGCATCCTGCGCGAGGTGGCCGCCGTGGGCTATCACAACCGCCATTACGAACGTGCCATTAAGGGCGATTCCGCCTATAAGAAAATGTTTGCGGCCCTGTGGCGCGATAATCCGGTTCCTGATCTGCAGCCCGGCCAGCGCTTGATGACCATGGCGGCGTTCCTGCATGTTGATCACCATCAGCAGCCGTTACTGCCCGCACTGATCGCCGACTCAGGCCTCCCCGCGGCACAGTGGGTTGAACGTTACCTTAACTGTTACCTCAGTCCGCTGCTGCACTGCTTCTATCAACACGATCTGGTGTTTATGCCCCACGGCGAAAATCTGATCCTGCTGCTGGAAAACAATGTGCCGGTCAGCGCCTACATGAAAGACATTGGCGAAGAAATCGCCGTCATGAACCCGGAGGCGGTGCTGCCGGAGAACGTCCAGCGTCTGGCAGTAGACGTGCCTGAAGAACTGAAACTGTTGTCGATTTTTACCGACGTCTTCGACTGCATCTTCCGCTTTATCAGCGCGATTTTGCACCAGTCAGGTACGCTGCCCGAGAGTCAGTTCTGGCAGTTGGTGGCACAGTGCGTGAAGGATTATCAGCAGGCGCATCCGCAGCTGGCCAGTAAATTTGCCCGCTACGATATGTTTGCGCCCACCTTTACCCGCTCCTGTCTGAACCGCCTGCAGCTGGCCAATAATCAGCAGATGATCAACCTGTCCGATCCTGCCGAAAACCTCAAGTTTGCCGGCACGCTGGAGAATCCTGTCGCCCGGTGGCGTTAACGGGATTATCACCGCCTTTCCCATCAGCGCGGTCGCCCTGGCGGCCGCGTTTTTCTCGTTTTACTGGATAATACTGACGATGGCTCGTTTTCAACCTGTCTCGCGCCTGACGCGACGACATCTGTTATTTCCTTTATCGCTGGTGCTGTTTGAGTTTGCCACCTATCTCGCCCATGACATGATTCAGCCCGGCATGCTGCGGGTCACACAGGCGTTTCACGTGGGCCCGGAGTGGGTGGCCACCTCGCTGACCGCCTATCTGATGGGCGGGATGCTGTTACAGTGGCTCCTGGGGCCGCTGTCCGACAAGCTGGGCCGCCGTCCGGTCCTGCTGACCGGTGTTGCGTTTTTTATGCTGACCTGTCTGGCGACGCACTGGGTGCAGGGCATCGGGCCGTTTATCCTGCTGCGCTTTCTGCAGGGCATCAGCCTGTGCTTTATCGGTGCGGTGGGCTATGCCGCCATTCAGGAGGCTTTTGACGAGGCACTCAGCGTAAAGATGATGGCGCTGATGGCGAACGTTGCGCTGCTGGCTCCGCTGGCCGGGCCGCTGGCGGGTACGGCGTTTCTGGCCGTCGCAGACTGGCGCACACTGTTTCTGTTTTTCGCTGCTCTGGCCGCGCTGTCGCTCATTGGCCTGGGCCTGTCGATGCCGGAAACCGCAGGTGACAGACGCACCTCCGTATCGCTGCCGTCGCTGGCGGCGGGCTATTATGCGTTGCTAAAAGACCGCCAGGTGATGTGCGGTTCGCTGGCTATTGGCCTGGTGACGATTCCCTGCCTGACATGGGTCGCGCTTTCGCCTGTTATCCTGATTCACGGTCTGGGCCTGAGCCGACTGGATTACGCACTGCTTCAACTGCCGGTCTTTATGGCAATGATTGCCGGGAATCTCACGCTGGGACGACTGGCCAGCCGTCTCTCCGTCGAGCAGCCGTTACGGTTGGGGGCCTGGCCTGTGGTTACAGGGCTTTTGATCGCTGCGCTGAGCACGTTATGGCAGGCGGACAGCTACATTGGGCTCACGGCTGGCCTCAGCCTGTACGGCTTCGGCAGCGGGATGGTCAATGCCGGACTGTACCGACTGACGTTATTTTCCAGTCAGGCAGGGAAGGGCAGCGTGGCAGCGATGCTGGGCATGGTCAGTATGGTGGTCTTTGCTTTTGGGATTGAGGCAGGCAAAGCGGCCTATTTTCATGGCGGTACCGCAGGCTTCAGCCTGTTGAACCTGATCTGTGGTGTGCTGTGGCTGTGGTTAGTACGTGTTTTTCTGCGAGAAAAACAGCGGCGACATTGCGCCGCTGTGGCATAAGCGGTGACAGGCGGCACGGATTGCCGCCCTGGGAGGGATCAGAAATCGTAGCCGACGGTCGCCACCACGGTGCGCTCTGCGCCCCAGTAGCAGAAGCCCGTGCCGTAGCAGGCAGAAACGTAGTCGCGATCGGTCAGGTTATTGGCATTAAGCTGCACAAACGCGCCTTTGAGGCTGCTGTTCCAGGCACCTAAATCAGCGCGGACCGAGGCGTCAAACAGCGTAGCGGAAGGCAGACGTGTGGTGTTCTCATTGTCTGCCCACTGCCGACCAATGTAACGCACGCCAGCACCGACGCTGATTCCCGCATCAAACTGGTATTTCGCCCAGGCAGACGCCATCGAGTCAGGCGTCACGTAAGGCGTGTGGCCGTTATTGCCGTCGATGGAATCTTTGAAGCGCACATGGTTCACCGTCACGCTCGCCAGCGTGCTCAGTCGCGGGGTGAGCTGATTATGCGCTTCCAGTTCGAGGCCCTGAGAGTGCACTTTGCCAGCCGGTTCATAATAGGAGCCTACTACCACGCGGTTACCGACATCATTCTGTGTCAGGTCGTAGATCGCGGCGGAGTAGAGATCGGACGTGCCCACGGGCTGGTACTTAATGCCGGTCTCATACTGCTCCGAGGTCGTTGGCTTCAGCAGGTTACCATCCCGTCCGGAAAGGGATTGTGGCGTAATGGCCTGGCTGTAGCTGACGTAGGGCGAAATCCCGTTATCAAAGGCATACAGCAGCGCCGCCCGGCCACTGACGTGATCATCCTGACGACGATATTGGGTATCGGTGCTGTACTGGCGGTTTTCAGAAACGATGCGATCGTAGCGGCCTGAGAGATCCAGATGCCATTTGTCCCATTTCAGCTCATCCTGCAGGTACACGCCGGTTTGATAGTAACGACGCTGTGAATTTGTAAACACGTAAGCCGGATTCACGCCCATGGCCTGACCTGTCAGCGCATTGAGTGAACTGGCCGGACCGCTGGCACCCCGTAAATCGTTCGTGTACTGATGGTATTCCGCACCGAGCACCACCTTGTGATCCACCGGACCGGTATCAAAGTCGGCTTCCAGCTGGTTATCAATCGCGTACGCCTGCAGCGACGAACGCGAGCCGGAATAGTAGCGATTGAGCAGTTCTGACTGCGGTGATGCCCAGCCAATCTGATAAACCTGATCCAGATCGACATTGGAATGGGAGTAGCTGGCATTCGAGCGAAACGCCCAGGTTTCATTAAAGCGGTGAGCGAATTCCGCGCTGTAAATCTGCTCTCGCCGCTTGAACTGATCCAGCGCGCTGTCGCCATCATAGAAACCGGTGCTGAGCTTACGCCCGTTATGTTCGGTGATGCTGCCGTCCCCTGGCACGGCACTGTGATAGCCGCCGGACGGATCTTTTTGCAGATAAGCGCGCAGCAGGAGTGACGTATCCTCATCAGGTTGCCACAGCAGTGAAGGCGAAATCGCATATTTTTCTTCGCGTGTGTGATCGTACTGCGTATCACTGTTGCGCGTTATGCCGGTCAGACGAAACGCCCACTGATCGTTGATGGCATTGGTGTAATCAAACGCAGCGCCGTTGGTGTTATGGTTGCCGGTAGACAAACGGAAATGTCCCTCAGGCGCATACTGCGGACGTCTGGAGCTTTCCATCACTAAGCCACCCGGCACCGTCTGTCCATAGAGGGCAGAAGAAGGACCTTTGATCACATCAATACGGTCGAGGAACCAGGGATCGACCTGCAGCACGTTATAGCTGCCGGGATCGCTCATCAGACGCAGACCGTCCAGGAAAATGTTATCGACATCGCCGCCGTGGAAGCCGCGCAGAGAGACCGTGTCGTAGCGGGTGGCTGCGCCAGCGAAGTTCGTGAAGGCACCGGCGGTGTAGTTAAGCGCCTGATTCACATCCATTGCGCCCTGATCGGCCATTTGCTGGCGCGTCACGACCGAAACGGACTGACCGGTGGTGATCAAAGGACGATCGGTTTTGGTTGCCCCTTTACTGACGGTCGCCGTGTAGCCTTCAGTGGGCGTGGTCGATGTTTCTTCCGGCTTTGCTGTCACCACCAGCGTATCGGCGGCAAAGGAGACCGCAGGGGCGGCAATGGCGATGGAACACAGTAGCGCTAACCGTTTCGGGCCAAAAGGCATTCTCATTGTTTATCCCTTACAAAGGCAAATACAACGCGCCCGGCAGAAGAAAGGCGCAGAAAGTCATGTGACAAAGGTGTTATGCACATTGAATGCAAATGAGAATTATTATACTTGCTGTTATTTATTACAAGATGTCTTGTGCGTTATTACACAAGAATTTAACGACGGAAAAGAAACGGGCCGGTCACGGATGCGTACCGTGGGCGTGCATGGCTCAGGTGGGAAGAAAGCGCAGGGTGCCGCGATCCAGGCAGGTCAGCCTGCGCGCCGACCTGCCTGACAGGAGGAGAATCAGATGGCGACCAGGCTCCGCACGTTATCCGTTTCCATCTCTTCACCGCGCCCGCGCTGGATAATTTCACCGCGCGACATGACCAGATAGCGGTCGGCCAGGTCCGCGGCAAAATCATAAAACTGCTCGACCAGCAGAATCGCCATGTCGCCGCGCTGTGCCAGTTGGCGGATCACCAGGCCAATCTCTTTGATCACTGAAGGCTGAATCCCTTCGGTAGGCTCGTCGAGGATCAGCAACTGTGGACGGCTGGCCAGCGCCCGGCCAATGGCCAACTGCTGTTGCTGGCCGCCGGACAGATCGCCGCCCCGGCGGGATTTCATATCGAACAATACCGGAAACAGCTGGTAAATCTCTTCAGGCACCTGCTTTGCCTGCGAGGATGAAAAGCGTGACAGGCCCATCAGCAGATTCTCTTCAACCGTCAGACGCGGAAAAATCTCCCGCCCCTGCGGCACGTAAGCCATGCCGGCCTGCACGCGCTGGTGGGGCTTTCGCCCGTTGATGATATTGTCCTGCCAGCGCACCTCGCCCGATTTAGCCGGTATTAAGCCCATCAGGCATTTCAGCAGCGTGGTTTTCCCCACACCGTTGCGGCCGAGCAGGCAGGTGACTTCACCCTGTTTAACCTCAAAAGACAGGCCACGCAGAATGTGGCTGCCGCCATAATACTGATGCAGTTCAGATACCTGTAACATTTAGCGCCCCAAATAAACGTCAATGACCTGCTCGTTGGCCTGTACCTCGCGCAGGGAACCTTCTGCCAGTACGGCTCCCTGATGCAAAACGGTGACGTGATCGGCAATGGTTTCCACGAAGCCCATATCGTGCTCAACCACCATAAGTGAATGCTTGCCCGCCAGACTGCGAAACAGTTCTGCGGTGTAGTCAGTTTCCGCATCGGTCATGCCCGCAGCGGGCTCATCAAGCAGCAGCAGGTGCGGTTCCTGCACCAGCAGCATGCCGATTTCAAGAAATTGCTTTTGGCCATGCGACAGCAGACCTGCCGGTCGCTGGCGGGCGGCGCTAAGCCGCAGCAGCGTCAGGATCTCATCGATCCGATCCCGTTGCGCGCTGTCAAGGCGCGCACGCAGGCTGGCCCAGACGGTTTTGGTGGTTTTCAGAGCAATCTCCAGATTCTCAAATACCGTCAGCGCTTCAAACACTGTCGGCTTCTGAAATTTGCGCCCAATTCCGCTACGGGCAATCTCGACCGGCGACAGGGCGATGAGGTTTTTATCCTGATCGTAAATGACCTGCCCTGTGTCGGGACGCGTTTTGCCGGTAATAACGTCCATCAGCGTGGTTTTACCTGCGCCATTAGGACCAATGATGCAGCGCAGTTCACCGACACCAATCTGCAAAGAAAGATTGTTAAGCGCACGAAACCCCTCAAAGGTTACGGTAATGTTAGCCAACTGCAGGACCGGATCGCGCCGGGCACGATAACGATCGGCTGGCAGGGTTTGGGTGAACAGGGTCTCAGTCATCTTTTCTCCGGCGCAGTAAACCCATCACGCCACGCGGCAGAAACAGCGTGACCAAAATAAACATCATCCCCAGGAAAAACAGCCAGTACTCCGGAAAAGCCACGGTGAAGACGCTTTTCGCGCCGTTGACGATGGCGGCCCCGAGCAGCGGACCGATAAGCGTACCGCGCCCGCCAAGTGCGACCCAGATAGCGGCTTCAATGGAGTTGGTCGGGGACATTTCACTGGGGTTAATAATGCCAACCTGGGGCACATAGAGCGCGCCTGCCAGGCCACATAGCATGGCCGAGAGGGTCCAGACGAACAGCTTAAAACCCCGGGGATCGTAACCGCAGAACATCAGGCGGTTTTCGGCATCCCGAACAGCGGTCAGCACCCGGCCAAATTTACTGCGGGCCAGCGCGAAGCCCAGCACCAGGCTTGCTAACAGCAGCATGACGGTAGCAATAAACAAGCCGATGCGCGTGTTGGTTGAGGTCACACTAAAGCCCAGCAGGGTCGTAAAACCGGTAAAGCCGTTGTTACCGCCAAAACCGGTTTCGTTGCGAAAGAACAGCAGCATGCCGGCATAGGTCAGCGCCTGGGTCATGATGGAGAAATACACGCCTTTGATTTTCGAGCGGAAGGCAAAGAAACCAAACACCAGCGCCAGCAGGCCCGGCACGAGGACAGTCAGACACAGCGCCCAGGCGAAATGCTGCGTGCCTGCCCAAAACCACGGCAGCCGATCCCAGGACAGGAAGGTCATAAACGCGGGCAGGCTGTCCCCGGAGGCCTGGCGCATCAGGTACATGCCCATCGCATAGCCGCCCAGCGCAAAAAACAGGCCATGCCCCAGAGAAAGTAAGCCCGCATAACCCCACACCAGATCCAGCGCCACCGCGACCACGGCGTAGCACAGAATTTTACCGACCAGCGTTAAGGTATAGGTGGAAATCGCCAGCGGATGCGAGGCGGGCAGCAGTGCCAGGAACGGCATGATCAGCAGCAGCAGCGTAACGACTGCGCCAATGCCCAGCGTCAGGCGCGGTGCCTGACGCGTCAGACGTAAGGTGAGAGGTTGCGTCATCAGTCAGTCACCCTTCCTTTCACGGCAAACAGTCCCTGCGGACGTTTCTGAATAAACAGCACGATCAACACCAGAATAAGGATTTTCCCCAATACGGCCCCCATCTGCGGCTCCAGCACTTTGTTGAGAATGCCCAGTCCCAGTGCGGCGACCACGGTTCCGGCAAGCTGGCCGACGCCGCCCAGCACCACCACCAGGAAAGAATCGATGATGTAGCCCTGGCCCAGTTCTGGCCCGACATTGCCTAACTGCGACAGGGCGACGCCGCCCAGCCCCGCGATACCGGAACCCAGACCAAATGCCAGCATGTCCACGCGGCCCGTCGGCACGCCACAGCAGTCGGCCATGGCCCGGTTTTGGGTGACGGCGCGCACGTTCATCCCCAGCCGCGTACGGTTGAGGAGCAGCCAGGTTAGTATCAGCACAAACACCACGAACAGGATGACTGCAATGCGGTTCCAGGGCAGAACCAGATTGGGCAGCACCTGCAATCCGCCCGACAGCCAGGCGGGATTGGCGACCTCCAGGTTCTGCGCACCAAACAGCATACGCACCAGCTGAATCAGCATCAGGCTGATGCCCCAGGTCGCGAGCAGGGTTTCCAGCGGGCGGCCATACAAATGGCGAATGATAGTGCGCTCCAGCGCCATTCCAATGGCTGCCGTCATCAGAAACGCGACCGGCAGCGCCAGCAGCGGATACCAGGCGATATACTGCGGAGCAAACTGCTGAAACAGGTTTTGTACCAGCCAGGTGGCGTACGCGCCCAGCATCAGCATTTCACCGTGCGCCATATTGATCACCCCCAGCAGACCGTAGGTGATGGCCAGGCCCAGCGCGGCCAGCAGCAGGATCGATCCCAGCGAGAGCCCGCTGAATGCCTGTCCCAGCAGATCGCCCCACATCAGGCGACTTTTCATCTGCTTCAGGCTGTCTGCCGCTGCCTCGCGTACCGTTTCATCGGGCTCGGCTGCGGGCTGCGTCAGGCGCTGCAGGCTGGCCTGAGTATTAGGATCGCTGGATTCGCCCAGCAGTTTGACCGCTCTAAGCCGCACTATCGGCTGCGGGCTGGTCAGCTGCAGACTGGCCGCCGTCATGGCCAGCGCAGCATGAACCTGAGGATCCGTTTCAACACTGAGGCGTTTCTCTATGAGCGGAAGCAGGTCAGCGGCCGCGTCGTTTTGTAACTGTTGCGCCGCACGCAGGCGCACGCCGGCATCAGGGCTTACCAGCTGATGGGCGGCGAGAGCACTGGCGACCAGTACACGCAGACGGTTGTTCATAAACAGCTTTTTAACGTCGCCGTTGGGCTGTGCGGCGTCATCCAGTGGCTGAAGCGTATTCCCGGTTTTACTAAAGGGATGGTGGTCCTGATCCGTCACGACGGTTTCGGCTTTTAACGCTTCCAGCAAGGGTAAACGGCGGGCATCTGGCGCAGCGGCCCACTGTTGCAGCAGATCGGCCTGCTGAGTTCGGCTGGCGGCGGCAAAGTCCGTAGCGGGTCCGGCGCTGGCAAACAGCGGCAGAAGCAGCAATAACGCTAAAAAATTCAGGCGAAGCATCATGGTGAGCCTCATCAAAAGGGCGAGCATAGGATGTCCTGACGGCCGCCCTCACAGCCAGCGCGAGGGCGGTCTGAGTTTTACTGCGTCGTTTTCACGGGATGATCCGGTTTTTTATCATTGCCGGGAATATACGGGCTCCAGGGCTGGGCGCGTACCGGTTTGTCCGTCTGCCAGACCACGTTAAACTGACCGTTTTCTTCAACTTCGCCAATCATCACGGGTTTGTGCAGATGGTGGTTGGTCTGATCCATCGTCAGGGTAAACCCGTCCGGGGCCTTAAAGGTCTGACCGGCCATGGCCGCACGCACTTTATCCACATTGGTCGTACCGGCTTTCTCGACGGCCTGCGCCCACATATGAATGCCTACGTAGGTGGCTTCCATCGGGTCATTGGTTACCACGGTGCTGGCATTCGGCAGATTGTGCGCTTTTGCATAAGCCCGATAGTCGGCAACAAATTTCGCGTTGGTCGGATTATCTAAGGATTCAAAATAGTTCCAGGCTGCCAGCTGACCGACCAGCGGTTTAGTATCAATCCCACGAAGTTCCTCTTCACCCACCGAGAAGGCTACGACCGGGATATCGGTGGCTTTGATGCCCTGGTTAGCCAGTTCCTTGTAGAACGGTACGTTGGAATCGCCATTGATGGTGGAGACCACCGCGGTTTTGCCGCCAGCGGCGAACGTCTTGATATTAGAGACGATGGTCTGGTAATCGCTGTAGCCAAACGGGGTGTACACTTCCTCGATATCTTTATCCTGCACGCCTTTTGAATGCAGGAAGGCGCGTAAAATCTTGTTGGTGGTGCGGGGATAAACATAATCTGTTCCCAGCAGGAAGAAACGTTTGGCCCCGCCGCCATCCTGGCTCATCAGGTATTCCACCGCCGGAATCGCCTGCTGGTTTGGTGCTGCACCGGTATAAAAGACGTTCGGCGACATCTCTTCACCTTCGTACTGCACCGGATAGAAGAGCAGACCATTCAGTTCTTCAAAGACCGGCAGCACGGATTTGCGCGATACCGAGGTCCAGCAACCAAACACCACAGCCACTTTGTCCTGGGTCAGCAGTTGCCGGGCTTTCTCGGCGAACAGCGGCCAGTTTGAGGCCGGATCCACCACCACGGGCTCCAGTTTTTTCCCCAGCACGCCGCCTTTGGCGTTAATTTCATCGATGGTCATCAGGGCGACATCTTTAAGTGGCGTTTCAGAAATGGCCATGGTGCCGGAAAGGGAGTGCATGATGCCTACTTTGATGGTGTCAGCCGCCTGAGCGCTCCAGGCGAACCCCATGCCCGCGACGGTAGCTGAGAGAGCAAAAGCTTTAAGCAATGAACGTCTTTTCATCGATGGTAAACCCCTAATGGTATGGATACGTTATTCAATGGGTTGAAGCCGGGCCTGCTGGAGCATGTGTAGCGTGATTTTTCTGACCTCCGCTTTACTGACGGCAATGTGCCCGGTCAGGATCTGGCGGGCGTCGCGGGTCTCTTGCAATAAAATGGCTCGCAAAATCTGTGCGTGTTCGCGATAGGTCGCCGCAATACGATCTTCCCGGGTAAAATCAAGCCGCCGGATAATGCGGATTTTTTCTGTCAGCTCGGCATGGATCCGCGCCATTTCCGCATTGCCCGCAGCGGCGACCAGCGTCATATGAAACGCCTCATCATGCTGTGAAACCCGCTTGCCATCTTCTACCTGCGCGGCTTCGCACCAGAACTGATACAGCTCGCGTAGCCGGTCGGCGCACTGGGTCGGCGGCAACGCACACAGGCGCGTGACCGCCTCGCACTCCAGGACGGTACGCAAATCGTACAGCTCTTCGAAGTAGGCAAAATCAAAGGCTTTCACCTGCCAGCCGCTGCGAAACCACACGTCGACATAGCCTTCACGCTCCAGCCAGAACAGGGCCTGGCGAACCGGGGTGCGGCTGACCGCCATGCGCTCTGCAATCTCACTTTCGCTGAAGCGGTCGCCGGGCATCAGGCGGAACTCAAAAATGTCGTTTTTCAGTGCCTGGTAAACCCGTTCTGCCAGTGCTTCCGGGCGGGCTTTGCTTCGTGGTGATCGGGTCGTCATCGGCGCTCCTTATTCCAGCCACAGCAGCGTGTCGCCAGGGCTGACAGGGCGGCCGGCCTGGCAGGCCACGCGTTTCACCCGACCCGCGCAGGGAGCCGTAATGGCCAGTTCCATTTTCATTGCTTCAACAATCACCAGTGTTTGTCCAGCACTCACCGTCTCGCCCGCCTGCACCAGCACTTTCCAGATGTTGCCGTTCATATCTGCCTGTACAGCCTGCGCGCTGTTATCCTCAGCGGGCGCGTCTGACTCGGCCTCAGTGGAAGTGGGGGCTTCCGGCTCCTCCTGCGACCAGAGCCGGACCTCCTGCTCAAATGCCGCGGCCTGGCGCTGGCGAAACGCCGCAATGTCGTCGGCGTTCGCCGCCAGAAACGCCTGGTGAGCGGCAAAATCGAATTCAGTTTCTTCGATACGCAGCGCAGCACGGCCCTCGCGGAAATCATCACGAAGTTGCGCCAGTTCCTCTTCGCTCACCGGATAGAAGCGCACCTGATCGAAGAAGCGCAGGAGCCAGGGCTCACCGGCACCGAACTGCGGGTTTTTCAGGAAGGTGTTCCAGATGGGTAACGTACGGCCGACAAGCTGGTAACCGCCGGGAGAGTCCATGCCGTAAATGCACATGTACATGCCGCCGATGCCGACGGTGCCCTCTGCGGTAAAGGTACGGGCCGGACTGTACTTGGAGCTGAGCAGGCGATGGCGAGGATCAATCGGCACCGCGCAGGGTGCACCCAGATAAACATCGCCCAGGCCCAAAATCAGGTAGCTGGCATTGAACAGCGTATCGCGGACCTGTTCACGATCGGATAATCCATTGATACGTTGAATAAAATCGACATTATTGGGTAGCCAGGGCGCGCTGGCGCGCACGGTTTCTTTATAACGTTCGACGGCACCGAGCGTGGCGCTGTCTTCAAACGCCATCGGCATCCAGACAATGCGAGAGGGCACTTTCAGCGTGCTGACATCACCGAGCATGGCTTCCCGGGCCAGCAGCTCGGACATTAACTGGGACTGCGACAGGGTAAGGCTGTCATAGCGAATTTGCAGTGAACGCACGCCGGGGGAGAGCTCTTCGATGCCGTCAACCGGTCGCTCACGCAGCGACGCCATCAGCAGATGAACACGGAGGCGGAGCGCCAGATCCAGCACGTTGTCGCCATATTCGATCAGAATGTATTTATCGCCGGCCTGACGATACACCGCCTGCGGTGTGGTGTCGGTGGCGGCAACGGCGGCGAGCACGGTAGCGGAGCCAAAGCGGTTGTCGGCCAGCGACGGTACGTCAAACGTCTGCGCCGTGTGCGGACGCAACGTGGCGATGACCTGCAACCGGGCATTTTCCAGCGCGACGGCTTCTTCGACGCTGATGGGATGGAAGCGAATTTTATCGCCCGGTTTGACCTGGCCGACCTTCCACAGTTCGGCTTTGGCTATCGTCACCGGGCAGACAAAGCCGCCGAGGCTGGGACCGTCGTGGGTCAGGATGACCGGAAAGTCACCGGTGAAGTTGATTGCGCCAATCGCGTATTCACAGTCGTGCACGTTGGACGGATGCAGGCCCGCTTCACCGCCGTTAGCGCGCGTCCAGGTCGGTTTAGGCCCGACCAGACGTACACCAAGGCGGTTGGAGTTGTAGTGAACCTGCCAGTCGCTGGCAAAGAATTCATCGATGGCGGCCTGGGTGAAAAAGTCAGGTGCGCCGTGCGGTCCGTACAGGACACCAATGTGCCATTCGCTGGTGTACGTTGGGATCAGCGCCGGGCTGAGTGCCTGCGGAGCGCTGACCGGCGCGGGCGTGGTGCAGGCTGCCAGTGACGGTTGCGAGACAGGCAGCATATCGGCAACCCGAAGCGTGCGACCGGCGTGCCCGCCAAACTGGCCCAGAGAAAAGGTGGAACGACTGCCAAGGTATTCCGGGACATCAAAGCCGTTACGGATAGCCAGATAACAGCGGCAACCGCGCTGGGCGCGACCCAGTGTCAGCGTTTGACCAGCATTGACCGTTATCGGCTGCCAGTTGCTGACAGGGATGCCATCCAGTGTGGCGCCGCAGTCTGCCCCTGTGAGAGCAAGGGTCGCCGCGCAATGAAAGCGCAGCGTTGGGCCCTGCAGGGTAAATTCCAGCCCGGCCGCCGACTCATGATTTCCGACGATGCGGTTGGCAAGGCGGAAGGCATAATCATCCATCGGACCTGACGGCGGTACGCCGATATTCCAGTAACCCAGACGGCCCGGCACGTCCTGGATGGAGCTGAACGTGCCCGCCTGCAGCACTTCGACTACGGCTGCCGCGGGCGTAAAGCTGTCCAGAAAACGTGTCCAGACCTTGCCGCTACGGAACGCCTCGGTGGCCACGACCTGCCGCAGATAATCAAGATTGGTGGCGATACCGTGCAGTTGTGTGGCGTTCAGTGCGCATTGCAGTTTTTTCAGCGCCGCCTCTCGCGTGTCCGCATGGACGATGAGCTTGGCGATCATCGGATCGTAATAGCTGGAAACCTCGCTGCCGGTCGTCACCCAACTGTCCACACGGACATCGTCAGGAAAACTGACATGCGTGAGCACGCCGGGGCTGGGCTGGAAGTTTTTTAACGGATCTTCGGCGTACAAACGGACTTCAATCGACGCGCCCTGCGGTGCCTGCTGCAGGCGCGGCCAGTCGATCGCTTCGTCAGCGGCGACGCGCAACATGCATTCCACCAGGTCGAGGCCGGTGACGCATTCGGTGACCGGATGCTCAACCTGCAGGCGGGTATTCACTTCCAGGAAATAGAAGGCGTCCTGCTGTGCATCATAAATGTATTCTACGGTCCCCGCGCTGCGGTAATTGACTACCTCACCCAGCCGAACGGCCGAGGCGAGCAACGCCGCGCGCGTGGCCGTGGGCAGGCAGGGCGCGGGGGTTTCCTCCACCACTTTCTGGTTGCGGCGTTGCAGCGAACAGTCGCGCTCGCCCAGCGCCACCACGGTGCCCTTGCCATCACCGAAGATCTGCACTTCCACGTGGCGGGCATGATCGATACAGCGTTCGAGGAAAACGCCGGCGTCACTAAAGAATTGTTCGCCCAGTCGACGGACGCTCTCCCAGGCATTGCGCAGTGCCCCGGCGTCGGCACAGCGCGTCAGCCCAATGCCTCCGCCGCCTGCCGTGCTTTTTAACATCACCGGATAACCGATGGATTCGGCTGCGCTGAGGGCGTCATCAAGTGTGTTGAGCAGCGGCGTGCCTGGCGTCATCGGTACTCCGGCCTGCGCGGCTAACTCACGGGCGCGATGTTTCAGCCCAAACTCGCCAATTTGCGCAGCCGTGGGACCGACAAACACGATACCGGCCTGTTCACAGGCGGCAGCAAAGGGCAGACTCTCTGACAGAAAACCATAGCCGGGCCAGACCGCCTGGGCGCCCGTTTCCTGCGCCGCCGCCAGAATTTTGTCGACGCGCAGATAGCTGTCACTGGCTTTGTCGCCGCCCAGACCCACGGCGATATCCGCCTCTTTCACATGCTGCGCGTTGCGGTCGGCATCGGAAAACACGGCCACGCTTTCAATGCCCAGACGTTTCAGCGTGCGGATGGCGCGACAGGCAATTTCACCCCGGTTAGCAATCAGGACTGTGCTGAACATAATTAGTTACTCCCAGGCGAGGCAAGCCAGTTACGCCAGCCGCCAAATTCAGTGATTTCCAGCGCGCCGGTTAGCGCGGCACCTTCACAAATAAAGCCTTTCACCACACGTCCATCGGCAAGCGTCAGATTGCCAATGCCCAGTGGGGCAGGGATTTCCGCCACAAACTCACCGAAGCGCGCCAGCGGGATATCCCAGAGTTCAACGGTAATGGCCGCCCCCTGTTCTGTGCGCATCAGGCCGGGTTTCTTAATCGGACCCTCTAATAAGGCAAACAGACGATACTGGCTGGCGGTCTGCGTCTCTTCCACCAGAACGGCCTGGCGCGTGGTGAGCTGGAAATTAAGGGGCATCCCGGTCAGGTGTGCGCCGACGACGGCCACACGAACATGATCGTGGGATGGAGGAAGCGCCGTCGGGGAGGACGGCAGTGGCAGGCCGGTTGCGCCGAGAGGCAGGGCCAGAGCCTGCTGCCAGCGCAGGCCAAACTGCGCCAGCGCGCGGTCATGCCAGGCGGGAGCGATGAGCGTAATGCCTGCCGGCAGGTCGTCGTTTCTGAACGGGGCGGGCAGGGCCAGTGCAGCAAGATCGGCCAGATTAGTGAAGTTGGTATAAGTGCCAAAATGCGCGTTATACAGCACCGGCTCCTGCTGCATTTCGTCCAGCGTGTAAATGGTGGGCGAGGTGGGCACCACCAGCGCATCAAACGAGGCCAGAACCTGCTGAATGTGCCGGGCCAGTTCGGCACGCTGGTATTCGGCCTGCCAGGCATCCACGGCGCTGTACTTCAGGCCATTCGCCACAATGCCGTGGACCACCGGATCCATGTTCTCTGGCTGGTTAAGCATCTCGCCTACGGCGACGGTGCGCTCGGCGACCCACGGACCCTGATAAAGCTGCTCGGCGAGCTGGCGGAAAGGGGTAAAGTCAATGGGATGCAACGTCGCGCCGGTCGCCTTCAGTGCGCTGAGCGCGGCATCCCAGGCGGCTTCGGCGGCGGCATCATCGTAAAATTCCGGTGTAGCCGGAATGGCGAAATCAGGACGGGCTTTCATGCCTGCCGGTGCCGTACGGGGATTTACGCGCGAATAGGCGTCTTTCTCGTCGTAGCCACCGGCCAGGCTGGCCACGGTAAAGGCGTCTTCAACCGTCAGCGCAAACACCGAAATCGTATCGTTCAGGCGACAGGCCGGGACCACACCACGGGCAGAGAACCAGCCCTTTGTCGGTTTCAGGCCGACAATATTGTTAAACCCTGCCGGCACCCGACCTGACCCGGCGGTGTCAGTGCCGAGTGAGAAAGCCACCAGGCCACGCGCCAGTACTGAGGCCGATCCGGAACTGGATCCGCCACTGACAAAATCAGGATCAAAGGTATTACACACCGCGCCATAAGGTGACCGTGTGCCCACCAGGCCGGTTGCAAACTGATCAAGGTTGGTTTTGCCGATGACCACCGCACCTGCTGCTTTCAGGCGCGCCACCACAAAGGCATCCTCTTCAGCGGTGTAGCTAAACGCCGGGCAGGCGGCGGTAGTCGGCCAGCCTGCGACATCAATATTGTCTTTGACCGCGAACGGCACACCGAACAAAGGAAGCGCGTCGGGATTCTGCTGATAGCGTGCCAGAAGCGGCGTGATTTGTGCTTCGAGCTGCGCCGGACTGGCAAGACAGATCCAGGCATTATCACTGGGTTCCTGTTCCGCCAGGTGGGTTGCCAGCAACGTGTGAAGCTGCTGTGGGTGCTGCCGGGCGCGTTGCTGCCATTCGCTAAGGGTCAAGCCAGATGTTGAAGCCATGCAATAAATTCCAACTGGTATACAAGATGGCATTCAACAGAGCAAAGGCTGTGCCAGATTTTTAACTTGATGAATCAAAGAGATAAAGCGGCATGCCATAAGTTTATGTGATGATAAAATGCACAGCCGTAGCGCAGAACGTGTGACATTGCGGTGCGCCACGCCTGCGCAAAGGTAAATTTTGTGAAGAACATGGCAAGAGTGGGTTCCCCTGGTTAGCATGAATAACGTCTGGCACCCTGCCAGGGCCCAGCAACAGAGGAGATTTACGTGGAGAAGTGGCGTAACGGGATGATAGGGTTCTGCCTGGTGAGCATGGCCGGCAGCGCATGGGCTGATTCGCTTGATCAACAACGGCAACGATATCAACAGATTAAACAGGCGTGGGACAGTAACCAGATGGCGACAGTCGATCAACTGTTACCGACGCTGCAGGATTATCCGCTTTATCCCTACTTAGAATACCGTTTGCTGGCGCAGGATCTGGATCAGGAAACCAGCCTGGCGGTGCAGAACTTCATTCAAAAGTACCCCACCTTGCCCCCGGCACGGTCGCTGAAAACACGGTTTGTGAACGTGCTGGCCCATCGTCAGGACTGGCAAGGCGTACTGAATTTCAGTCCGGATGAACCGACGCCGGTGCAGGCGCGCTGCAACTGGTATTACGCAAAATGGTCTACCGGTCAGCAGCAGGCGGCCTTTGCGGGCGCAAAAGCGATTTGGCTGCGCGGCACCGCCTTGCCGAATGACTGTGACAAGCTGTTTTCAGTCTGGCAGGCCTCAGGGCAGCTCTCGCCTATTACGGTGCTGGAACGCATTCGTCTGGCGATGAAAGCGGGCAATGACAGCCTTGTCAGCTATCTGGCGAAGATGCTGCCCGCTGATTATAAGACGATGTCGGATGCCTTACTGACGCTGCAGAAAGATCCCCAGTCCGTAACGACTTTTGCCAACAGCGTTGGTGCCACCGACTTTACGCGCCAGGCCACTATCTTTGCCTTCGCCCGTGTGGCGCGTGCCGATATGGAAAATGCCCGCAGCATGATTCCCGAACTGGTCCGGGCGCAAAAAATGGGGCCGGAGGATGAACAGGCGCTGAAGGAGATTGTGGTCTGGCGCATGATGGGCAGCGATCTGACTTCTGAGCAAGCGCGCTGGCGCGATGCGGTGGTGATGAACAGCGAATCAACTGCCTTGCTGGAGCGGCGCGTCCGCCTGGCGCTGAGTGAAAATGACCGTCGTGGCCTGAATACCTGGATTGCCCGTCTGCCGGTAGAAGCGAAAGAGAAAGACGAATGGCAATACTGGCAGGCCGATCTGCTTTATTCCAAAGATCGCAAAGAAGAAGCCGATGAGATTCTGCGCAAACTGATGACGTCACGCGGCTTTTACCCGATGGTGGCTGCACAGCGTCTGGGCGTGAATTATCCTCTGCAGGTAGATGCCGCACCGAAACCCGACAGCGCCACGATACAGGGGCCCGAGCTGGCCCGGGTACGCGAGCTGATGTACTGGGGGCTGGATAATCTGGCGCGAAGCGAATGGGCCAACCTGATTAACAGCAAAACCCATGTCCAGCAGCAGATGCTGGCGCGTTACGCAAGCGAGCAGGACTGGTGGGATCTCAGCGTACAGGCCACCATCACCGCAAAAATGTGGGACAGCCTGAAAGAACGCTTCCCGCTGGCATGGCAGAATCTTTATAAGCAGAACACACAGGGGAAAACCATTCCGCAGAGCTATGCGATGGCGATTTCCCGTCAGGAAAGTGCGTGGAACCCGAAAGCGCGTTCCCCGGTCGGTGCGAGTGGCCTGATGCAAATTATGCCCGCCACCGCCACGCATACCGTGAAGATGTTTAGCATTCCTGGCTATGTGAATCCGTCTCAGCTGTTCGATCCGCAAACCAATATCCAGATTGGCACGCAGTATCTGGATTATGTCTATCAGCAGTTTGATAAGAACCGGATCTTCGCCTCGGCGGCCTACAACGCCGGGCCCGGTCGCGTACGGACCTGGCAAAACAGCACCGCGGGCAATCTGAGTGCCGTCGCCTTCATCGAAACCATTCCGTTTTCCGAAACGCGGGGTTACGTGAAGAATGTGCTGGCTTATGATGCCTACTATCGCTACTTCCTGGGCCAGCCTGACAAGATCCTGTCAGATGCTGAGTGGAATCGCCGTTACTAGCTGTGTTAAGCTTCCGTACTCTTTAGTGAGTACGGAAGCCCTCTCATGAACCAACCTGCTGTGCCACCCGAAACTGAACAGGCTGCGGAGTCGAACTGGCTACGTTTTGTTGATCTGATTCAGCAGGCGTTTGCCGACCAGCATGCGTTACCGCTCCTGCAACTCATGATGACGCCCGATGAGCGTGAAGCCTTTGGCACACGTCTGCGTATCATCGAATCGCTGCTGAACGGCGACATGAGCCAGCGTGAGTTGAAAAATGAGCTTGGCGTTGGCATCGCGACCATCACCCGGGGATCGAACAGCCTGAAAGAGGCGCCTCCCGCACTCAAGCGCTGGCTGGAGGCCCAATTGCGCCACCCGGAGTCGATTACGCGTAATAAGGATGTGTAAACGGGCAGAGCGCCAGAATTAACGCCTGATGATACACACTGGAGCGGCTGAGCAGACCATGGGTTAACGTGCCTATCGCACCGCCTTTGTGTTTAATGTTTTCTATGCCGGTCAGGCGCGCCATCTCGTCGCCCAGTTCACGGCCTTCACGTAAACCCGCCATCACGGGCGGCGGCAGCGTAAAGCTGGCTGAACGTGATTCACCCCGCTGCTTGTGGTTTTCCACCACTATCCAGGCAAACGCACTCTCTTCTTCAATGCCTGCTTCAATCGCGACCCAAAAATCGGCTTCCGGGCGAACCTGACGGGCATTCATGACGCGCTGACGTGCGCCGGTGCGGGTTTCAAGATTAGAGAGGGGCTGTGCTGCCACGCCGCTCTCGACCTCCACCCCTTCTGTGTGGCAGGATCCCTCGCCGAAAACGTCGTTGAATGCCTGAGCAATCGCACGAATCTTCGCTGGATTGGTGGTAGCTGCGACGACATGGTACATAATTAATTGAACCCTCAGGTAATAAAGGCGATTTTGGTCGCAGTATAACGGAAACTACGCATGCTACAGGTCTATCTTGTTCGTCACGGTGAAACGGTATGGAATGCAGAACGCCGCATTCAAGGGCACTCCGACAGTCCGCTGACGGCAAAAGGCGAGCACCAGGCCCGTCAGGTCGGTGAACGGATTAAACACGCAGGTATCACCCATATCATTTCCAGCGACTTAGGACGTACCCGACGTACGGCAGAAATCATTGCCGATGCCTGCGGCTGCGATGTCACCTTTGACGCCCGCCTGCGCGAACTGAATATGGGCGTGCTGGAAAAACGCCTGCTGGACGAGTTGAGTGCGGAAGAAGAGGGCTGGCGCGCGTCGCTGGTTAACGGCACTGAGGGTGGCCGTATTCCGCAGGGCGAATCCATGACAGAACTGGCGCAGCGTATGCAGGATGCCCTGAATGCCTGCCTGGCGTTACCGGCTGGCAGCCGCCCCTTGATTGTCAGCCATGGTATGGCGCTGGGCGTGCTGGTGAGCACCATTCTGGGATTGCCTGCGTATGCGGAACGTCGTCTTCGTCTGCGTAACTGTTCGATTTCCCGCGTTGATCATCAACAAAGCGCCTGGCTGGCAGCGGGCTGGGTGGTCGAAACGGCGGGAGATATTTCGCATCTTGACGAGCCCGCGCTGGACGAACTCCAGCGGTAAGTTGACAGATTATGCCGTCATCGCGACGGCATAATCACAAACGCGATTAACGGCGAATCGGGATCAGATACTCGCACTTAATATCTGCTGGGGGTTCGGTCCGTTTCTTTCCGCCATGGGTAATAAAACGTTCAATATCCTGGCCCTGACGGCGAGTCAGTCCCAGTGTCGGCATGCAGGTGCCATACAGTAACAGGATAAATTCCTGCAAATCTACGCGGGGACCTGCATAGTTGAACTGCACATAGTCGCCTGCTTCCAGGCTGACGTTCTGCCCGGAGTGCATATTCGTTGCGCTGTCCACAGGCACCGCCGTGGTATACAGAATCTCCTGCTCATCATCCTTTTCATGACTGGCACGGACCTGGTGCAGACCGTAAAGCACTGGCGGCACCGTATCCGTTTCCAGCAGAAACTGCCGCCAGAAGTGGAGGCGCATTTCATCACGATATTTGGAAATTTGTTCCAGCGTGCAGGTGTAGCTCTGTGTCTGACCAAACAGTACGGTTTCCGGCAGCGTAACGAACTGGTGTTCCGGCAGCGTGTCATTGCCCAGGCGAATCGGCGGGCGAATGCCGAAGGAGTTCCAGTCAGATGAACGGCGATACCATGCAGGGGTTTGATTAAACTGCTTTTTAAATGCACGCGTAAAGGTCTGCTGGGAATCGAACCGATACTGTAAGGCGATATCAAGAATCGGGCGACTGGTCAGGCGAAGCGCGACGGCGGCTTTAGAAAGACGCCGTGCCCGGATGTAAGCGCCGATGGCGTGCCCGGTGACATCTTTGAACATCCGTTGTAGATGCCATTTAGAATAACCTGCCTTAATGGAAACGTTATCCAGTGAAAGGGGTTGATCCAAATGGCTCTCCAGCCAGGCAAGCAAATCGCGAATGATACCGGCTTGGTCCATAAAACATCCTCATACTCTGGTGGCGCAGCTAAATGAAGTCGACGAATAATAGTACTTATAGCGTAAAGACGTGATCGGCTTTGATTGGGGTAGTTGTACTATTCACTAACGCGGGAGTTTATACCCTTTTTGCATTGGTTATTGTATCAATTGACAGTACATTACATGCTCATCTATTACATTTGCAATGGTAACTCATGACAATAACTCGTCTTGCGATCGCCACCTTCGCCGGTCTGCTATTTTCCAGTTCGCTGCTGGCCGAAGAGATCGGCTCGGTCGATACCGTATTTAAGATGTTTGGGCCGGACCACAAAATTGTGGTGGAAGCGTTCGATGATCCTGATGTTAAAAATGTAACCTGCTATATCAGTCGGGCCAAAACGGGCGGGATTAAGGGCGGACTGGGACTCGCAGAGGACACGTCTGACGCCGCTATTTCCTGTCAGCAAACCGGACCGGTTGAGTTAAGTGATAAGATCGCCAAAGGAAAAGCGCAGGGTGACGTTGTGTTTCGCCAGCGTACTTCACTGATTTTTAAAAAGTTGCAGGTTGTCCGCTTCTTTGACAGCAAGCGCAATGCGCTGGTCTACCTGGCGTATTCGGATAAGGTGGTGGATGGTTCGCCGAAAAATGCGCTGAGTGCCGTGCCGATTATGCCCTGGCATTAACGCATAAAAAAACGCCCGAAAGGGCGTTTTTCTGAGGCCGTTACTCTTGCAGGTCACCGCAGAAACGGTAGCCTTCACCGTGAATGGTAGCAATGATTTCTGGCGTATCCGGTGTGGATTCGAAATGTTTACGAATACGGCGGATGGTGACATCAACGGTACGATCGTGAGGTTTCAGATCGCGTCCGGTCATTTTTTTCAGCAAATCAGCACGGGTCTGAATTTTGCCGGGATTTTCGCAGAAGTGCAGCATGGCGCGGAACTCACTGCGCGGCAGTTTGTACTGCTCACCGTTGGGATTGATCAATGAACGGCTGTTGATATCCAGTTCCCAGCCGTTGAACTTATAGCTCTCGACCTGACGACGCTCTTCATTAGGCAGCGGTAAGTTCATGGTGCGTAACAGCAGATTACGTGCACGAATAGTTAACTCACGCGGATTAAATGGCTTCGTGATGTAGTCGTCTGCGCCAATTTCCAGTCCAAGGATCTTATCAACTTCGTTATCGCGTCCTGTCAGGAACATTAATGCCACATTAGCTTGCTCACGCAGTTCACGCGCCAGTAACAGGCCGTTTTTGCCCGGCAGGTTGATGTCCATGATAACCAGGTTAACATCATTGTCGGTCAATACCTGATGCATTTCTGCACCATCGGTCGCTTCATACACGACATAACCTTCCGCCTCAAAAATACTTTTGAGGGTATTACGCGTGACCAGTTCGTCTTCAACGATGAGAATGTGCGGGGTCTGCATGTTTAGCTACCTAATTTTGCCAACTAAATTGAAAACAGGGCGTACAGCGGTTAGGTGCTCTCCAGTGCGGAGAACGGCAAGCTTTGCTGAACCGTTGTACGAAAGTCATTGTGATAAGCTTTTATCAAGGTCAACAACCGTGTTCGCTCAGCCAGCCGTAACGACAATTCCATGCCCTGCGGAATAATAAATTGAAACATATACTAACTGTCTTAACAGCAACCTAACAGCAATAACAACAACTGCTAAGCATAAAAACAACGCTTCGTTGACTTATATCAAATGCAATTGTAGCACGTTAACATTTCTGTGAAAAACATCCCGAAAAATTGACGCAGAAGGCGATTACACGTCATTTTTGTACCGACAGGCACAGCACAGCACAAAACGGGATGTTAGAAACTTACTATCACAGAGGGCTGAATTGAAAGGCTTTTATTTTGAAGTTTCTGATAATGTGCACTTTATGGTAAAAAAGGACGCAATGGCTTTTTTTAACGTGTTTTAACATGTATTTCAGGGTGTTAACCTCAAAGCTTATACCTCTTAATATCACGCTACATGTTACACTGCACCGTCTACATTTACTGATGGAATGATCATGCTTTTTCCTCTTATCCTCGTCTCGCCCGCCCGGCCGGAAAATATCGGCGCAGCGGCCCGTGCCATGAAAACCATGGGTTTTAGTGAACTGCGCATTGTCGCCAGCGATGCCTGGCAGGACCCGGCTGCACGCCGTGTGGCGCACGGCGCGGGGGACATCCTGGATAACGTGAAAACATTTGCTACGCTGGCTGATGCGCTGGCGGATATCGATTTTTCCGTCGCCACCACCGCGCGCAGTCGCGCCAGGTTCCGTTACTACGCCACGCCCCAGCAGGTTGAAGCCCGGTTGCTTGAAAAGCGGCAGTGGGTAAACAGTATGGCGCTGGTGTTTGGTCGCGAAGATAGTGGGCTGACCAACGAGGAACTGGATCAGGTTGACCTGCTCACCGGGATCCCTATGGCGCAGGACTATCCTTCATTAAATCTCGGGCAGGCGGTGATGGTGTACTGTTATCAGTTAGCGGCCCTTAACCAGGTCACAGCGCCCGTTACGCCGCTTGCCGATGCGCAGCAATTGCATGCGTTGCGCCAGCGTCTGACGCAGCTACTCCAGCAACTGGATGTCAGCGACGACATCAAAATGTCAGACTGGATTAATCAGCGTATTGGTTTGCTGGAACAGCGCGACAGTGCAATGCTGCATCGCCTGTTACATGATGTGGAAAAAAAGCTCGCAGAGAAATCCTCGGGGAATGCGTAACTATTTAGTGACAGATGTTAATTAAGCGCACGATACCAAACGATTCGCCAGGTTTTTTTCCTGCAATCACACGCTAAGCATGGCGAGTTTTTTTTGCGCAAAGGATAAAACCGTTGACTTGATGTGCGCTTTGATTTACTTCTTAGAACCAGACGGACAACCAATGACAGACAGAAAATAAATCTGAATGCGTAATCACAGCCTGAACACCACAATTATTACCACCACCATTACCATGGGTAACGGGGCGGGCTGACGCATCCAGGAAAAACAAAAAAAGAAGCCCGCACCTCACGAGTGCGGGTTTTTTTTTGACTCAAAATCAGGAGAGTTGACATCATGCGAGTGCTGAAATTCGGTGGGACCTCGGTGGCCAATGCAGAGCGTTTTCTGCGCGTCGCCGATATTCTGGAAAGTAATGCGCAACAGGGACAGGTTGCTACCGTGCTTTCTGCACCTGCAAAGATTACCAACCACCTGGTTGCGATGATTGAAAAAACCATCAGCGGTCAGGATGCGTTGCCCAATTTGAGTGATGCGACGCGCATCTTCGCAGAACTGCTGCAGGGGCTGGCCGAGGCACAACCCGGTTTCGACTATGAGGGGCTTAAGAGCCGTGTTGACAGCGAATTTGCGCAACTTAAACAGGTTCTGCACGGCATCAGCCTGTTAGGACAGTGCCCTGACAGCGTCAATGCGGCCATTATCTGTCGGGGCGAGAAGCTCTCCATTGCCATTATGGAAAAGCTGTTAGAAGCCCGTGGCTATGGCGTCAGCGTGATCGACCCGGTCGAAAAACTGCTGGCCATCGGTCATTATCTGGAATCAACCGTGGATATCGCCGAGTCAACCCGCCGCATTGAAGCCAGTCAGATCCCAACAGAAAACATGATCCTGATGGCCGGTTTCACCGCCGGTAACGAACGCGGTGAACTGGTGGTGCTGGGCCGCAACGGTTCTGACTATTCAGCGGCGGTGCTGGCGGCCTGCCTGCGGGCCGATTGCTGTGAGATCTGGACCGATGTGGACGGGGTTTATACCTGCGATCCGCGCCAGGTTCCGGACGCGCGCCTGCTCAAATCCATGTCTTACCAGGAAGCAATGGAGCTGTCCTATTTCGGGGCCAAAGTTCTGCATCCTCGCACTATCGCACCTATCGCGCAGTTTCAAATCCCGTGCCTGATCAAAAACACGGCCAATCCCCAGGCGCCAGGTACGCTGATTAGCGGCAACGGCGAGCAGGATGAGTATCCGGTCAAAGGCATCACCAACCTGAACAATATGGCGATGTTTAACGTCTCCGGCCCGGGCATGAAAGGCATGGTGGGCATGGCGGCCCGCGTCTTTGCCACCATGTCGCGCACCGGCATTTCTGTGGTGCTCATTACCCAGTCTTCGTCTGAATACAGCATCAGCTTCTGCGTTCCTCAGAGCGAGCAGGCCCGCGCCCGTCGCGTGCTGGAGGACGAATTCTATCTTGAACTGAAAGATGGTCTGCTGGATGCGCTGGACGTTATCGAAAATCTGGCGGTGATCTCGGTCGTGGGTGACGGAATGCGTACCCTGCGCGGGATTTCAGCCAAGTTCTTCTCTGCGCTGGCGCGGGCCAATATCAATATCATTGCGATTGCTCAGGGCTCGTCTGAACGATCAATTTCCGTCGTGGTAAACAATGACGACGCCACCACCGGTGTTCGCGTGGTGCACCAGATGCTGTTTGCCACCGATCAGGTGATTGAAGTCTTCGTGGTGGGCGTTGGCGGTGTGGGCGGCGCGCTGCTGGATCAGTTGCATCGCCAGCAGGCCTGGCTCAAACAGAAGCATATCGACTTGCGCGTATGCGGTATCGCCAATTCCCGTGCGCTGTTAACCAATGTACACGGTATTGATCTCAGTAACTGGAAAGGCGAGATGGAGCAGGCCAAAGAGCCGTTCAATCTGGGACGCTTAATTCGTCTGGTAAAAGAGTATCATTTGCTCAATCCGGTCATTGTGGACTGCACATCAAGTCAGGCGGTGGCCGACCAGTACGCGGATTTCCTGGCTGAGGGCTTCCACGTAGTGACGCCGAATAAAAAGGCGAATACCGCGTCATGGGAATATTACCAAAAGATGCGCGCCGCCGCTGCCGGATCGCGTCGTAAGTTCCTGTACGACACTAATGTGGGCGCCGGTTTGCCCGTTATTGAAAATTTGCAAAATTTGCTGAATGCAGGCGATGAATTGATCCGCTTCTCCGGTATTCTGTCGGGATCGCTGTCGTATATTTTTGGCAAACTGGATGAAGGTGTCTCGCTGTCGGAGGCCACGCGCATGGCGCGCGAAATGGGATTCACTGAGCCGGATCCGCGTGACGATTTATCCGGCACGGATGTCGCGCGTAAGCTGCTCATTCTGGCCCGCGAAGCCGGCTATCAACACGAAATGCACGACATTGAGATTGAGCCGTTGCTGCCAGCGCACCTGACCGCCATCGCCGATATTGAGCAGTTTATGCAGCAACTGCCCGACGTCGATGCGGCGATTGCCGCCCGAGTGGCGCAGGCGCGTGAGGCGGGCAAAGTGTTGCGTCTGGTCGGCGTGATCGAAGAAGGCGGAGCGTGCAAAGTCAAGATCGAGGCAGTAGACAGTAACGATCCGCTTTTTAAAGTGAAAAACGGTGAGAATGCACTGGCGTTCTACAGCCGCTATTATCAGCCCATTCCGTTGGTGTTGCGCGGATACGGTGCAGGAAATGACGTGACAGCAGCGGGCGTGTTCGCCGATCTGCTGCGCACACTGTCGTGGAAGTTGGGAGTGTAATGATGGTAAAAATTCATGCGCCGGCCTCAATAGGCAATGTCAGCGTGGGCTTTGATGTGCTGGGCGCGGCGGTCTCGCCAGTGGATGGTTCATTGCTGGGGGATTGCGTCTCGGTCGAGGCGGCCGACAGCTTTAGCCTGAGCAATACTGGCCGCTTTGTCAGTAAACTGCCCAGCGATCCTAAAGAGAATATCGTTTATCAGTGCTGGGAGCGGTTCTGCGAAGCCATTGGCAAAAGCGTGCCGGTGGCGATCACGCTGGAAAAAAACATGCCTATAGGCTCGGGGCTGGGCTCCAGCGCCTGTTCCGTGGTTGCGGGTCTGATGGCCATGAACGAATTTTGTGGCAAACCGCTGGATGACAACCAGCTCCTGACGTTAATGGGGGAGCTGGAAGGGCGCATTTCCGGTAGCGTGCATTACGATAATGTCGCGCCGTGCTTCCTTGGCGGGATTCAACTGATGATCGAGGAAAATGGGATCATTACCCAGGCGGTGCCAGGCTTTGACGACTGGCTGTGGGTGATGGCCTATCCGGGCATCAAAGTGTCAACAGCGGAGGCGCGGGCGATTTTACCGGCGCAGTACGCGAAGCAGGACTGCATCAAGCACGGCCGACTGCTGGCCGGATTCATTCACGCCTGCCATACGCGCCAACCCGCGCTGGCGGCTAAACTGATGCAGGATGTGATTGCTGAGCCGTACCGGACTCAGCTGTTACCGGGCTTTGCCCAGGCACGTCAGGCTGCTCAGGATATCGGGGCGCTGGCCTGCGGTATTTCGGGCTCTGGCCCCACGCTCTTTGCCATTTGCAACCAGATGGAAACGGCACAGCAGATGGCCGACTGGCTGAGCCAGCACTATCTGCAGAACGATGAAGGCTTCGTCCATATCTGCCGTCTTGATACGGCTGGCGCACGTAAACTGGGATAACGCATGAAACTCTACAATCTTAAGGATCATAACGAGCAGGTCAGCTTCGCCCAGGCGGTGAAACAAGGTCTGGGTTCACAGCAAGGGCTGTTTTTCCCGCTTGAGCTGCCTGAATTTGAACTGACCGACATCGATGCCATGCTGGAGATGGATTTTGTTACACGCAGCAGCAAAATCCTCTCTGCCTATATTGGCGACGAAGTGCCGGCGGCGCATCTGACCGAACGCCTGAAAACGGCCTTTACCTTTCCGGCACCGATCAAAGCGGTGACCGATGATGTCGCCTGTCTTGAACTGTTCCACGGCCCAACCCTGGCGTTCAAAGACTTTGGCGGCCGTTTTATGGCGCAGATGCTGTCCTATGTAAGTGGTTCAGATGAGCAGATCACGATTCTGACGGCAACCTCTGGCGATACCGGTGCCGCCGTCGCCCATGCGTTTTACGGCATGGAAAATGTGCGCGTCGTGATCCTGTATCCGCAGGGCAAAATCAGCCCGTTGCAGGAGAAATTGTTCTGTACGCTGGGCGGCAACATCGAAACCATTGCGATTGACGGCGATTTTGATGCCTGCCAGGCATTGGTCAAACAGGCCTTTGATGATCAGGAACTGAAGAAAGCTATCGGCCTGAACTCAGCCAACTCCATCAACATCAGCCGTCTGCTGGCGCAGATTTGTTATTACTTTGAAGCCGTCGCGCAACTGCCGCAGGAAAAACGTAATCAACTGGTCGTCTCTGTACCAAGTGGCAACTTTGGTGATTTGACGGCAGGTCTGCTGGCGAAGTCACTTGGGCTGCCGATCAAGCGGTTTATTGCGGCAACGAATGCCAATGACACGGTGCCGCGCTTTCTTGGCAACGGCGAATGGCAGCCTAACGCGACCGTCGCGACATTGTCGAACGCCATGGATGTGAGCCAGCCGAATAACTGGCCGCGCGTTGAGGAGCTGTTCCGTCGCAAAACCTGGCGCCTGAGTGATTTAGCCTACGGCGCGGTATCCGACGCGGTGACGCGCGAAGCGATGCGTGATCTGGCGAAACTGGGTTACGTATCAGAGCCGCACGCGGCGATTGCCTGGCGCTTGCTGCGTGACCAGTTACAGGACGGCGAGTACGGCTTATTCCTTGGCACGGCGCACCCGGCGAAGTTCCTGGAGAGCGTGGAAAGTATTCTGGAGCAGAAGCTGGCGCTGCCGACTGAACTGGCAGAGCGTGCCGATCTGCCGTTGCTGTCGCATACCATGAAGGCAGATTTTGCCTCACTGCGTGCCTTTTTGCTGAAATAAAAGAAAGGTGGCTCGTGCCACCTTCCTGCATTCCGTCGCGCGTCGGGCAGGTTTACTGTTCGGCGCGTTTAAACACCAGTTCGTTGTCTCTGCTTTCCTCTGCTGCAAACCGATAACCCTCAAGGTCAAACCGGGTTAACTGCTCAGGTTGGGTCAGGCGCTGCTGAATAATAAAGCGGCTCATCAATCCCCGGGCCTTCTTCGCATAGAAACTGATGACTTTATATTTGCCGTTTTTCTCATCCAGAAACACCGGCTTGATCAGGCGCGCCTGCAGCTTTTTCGGTTTGATCGCTTTGAAGTATTCGTCTGACGCCAGATTAATCAATACGTCATCGCCCTGGCGGGCAAGGGCTTCATTCAGTTTTTCAGTGAGCAGGTCGCCCCAGAAGCTGTAAAGATCCTGGCCTGCCGGATTCGCCAGCTTGATGCCCATCTCCAGGCGATACGGCTGCATCAGATCCAGCGGACGCAGTAAACCGTATAAGCCCGACAGCATCCGCAGATGTTGCTGCGCAAAGTCGAAATCGTGTTCGCTAAAGGTTTCAGCCTGCAAACCGGTGTAGACATCGCCTTTGAACGCCAGAATAGCCTGACGGGCATTGTCCAGGCTGAAGTCGGGATGCCAGCTGTTGAAACGTTCGGCGTTCAGATGGGCCAGTTTATCGCTGATACTCATTAATGACGCGATCTGCGCAGGCGACAGCGTACGCGCAATCTGAATCAGCTGTTGTGACTTTTCTAACAGGGCAGGTTGGGTAAAGTGCTGCGTGGCCAGGGGGCTTTCATAATCCAGCGTTTTGGCGGGCGAGATCACCATCAACATCGTCGCGTCCTCAGTAAGTCCCTTTCAGAAAGGGGAGAGCCAGTCATTGTTGCTGCGAGTGTAGCAAAAAAGCCGCAAGGATCGGCAAATCACTCCCATTCGTTCGCGCTATCGTAAACGGCATTCCCCGACCTTGCACCGCCGTTGCCGCGTGATATTATCCCAACAGCCTTTTATCACCCTGACAGTTAACTAAGAGAAAAGAACATGACGGACAAACTGACCTCCCTGCGTCAACTGACCACCGTAGTGGCCGACACCGGTGATATCGCAGCGATGAAGCTGTATCAACCCCAGGATGCCACCACCAACCCTTCTCTGATTCTTAACGCTGCTCAAATCCCTGAATACCGTAAACTGATTGATGAAGCGATCGCGTGGGCACGTCAGCAGAGCAACGATAAAGAGCAACAACTGCAACTGGTCTCTGACAAACTGGCCGTAAACATTGGTCTGGAAATCCTTAAACTGGTCCCGGGCCGCATTTCGACCGAAGTGGATGCGCGTCTTTCTTACGACACAGAAGCCAGCATTGCCAAGGCACGCAGCCTGATCAAACTGTATAACGATGCCGGTATCAGCAACGATCGTATCCTGATCAAACTGGCGTCAACCTGGCAGGGTATTCGTGCAGCAGAACAGCTGGAAAAAGAAGGCATCAACTGTAACCTGACGCTGCTGTTCTCCTTCGCCCAGGCGCGTGCCTGTGCGGAAGCGGGCGTGTATCTGATTTCGCCTTTCGTAGGCCGTATCCTCGACTGGTACAAAGCGAACACCGATAAAAAAGAGTACGCGCCACACGAAGATCCAGGCGTGGTATCCGTCTCTGAAATCTATAACTACTACAAGCAACACGGTTATGAAACGGTGGTTATGGGGGCAAGCTTCCGTAACGTCGGTGAAATCATTGAGCTGGCTGGCTGTGACCGTCTGACCATTTCACCTGCGCTGCTGAAGGAGCTGGCTGAAAGCGAGGGCACGCTGGAGCGTAAGCTGAGCTACAGCGGTGAAGTGAAAGCGCGTCCGGAGAAAATGACCGAATCAGAGTTCCTGTGGCAGCACAACCAGGATCCGATGGCGGTGACCAAGCTGGCGGAAGGTATCCGCAACTTTGCCATCGACCAGGGCAAACTTGAGAAGATGCTGGCAGAAATGCTGTAATCGTTCACCGTGGCGGCACCGTCGCCACGGTTTTCCCTTTCCGTCACGGTTTGTTATTCTTTTCACTACGTCCTTTCCTTATCACCGCACTGCGGTAAACCACAGCGAACAACATCATGAACACATTACGTATCGGATTGATCTCGGTTTCCGATCGCGCAGCGAACGGCATTTATCAGGATCAGGGCATTCCGGCTCTGGAAGCCTGGCTGAGCGGTGCGATCAGCACGCCTTTTGAACTGGAAACGCGACTGGTCCCGGATGAGCAGCCCATGATTGAGCAGGCCATTTGCGAGCTGGTGGACGAACGCTTCTGTCATCTGGTGCTGACCACCGGTGGAACCGGCCCGGCCCGTCGTGATGTGACGCCGGATGCGACATTAGCGGTGGCCGATCGCGAGATGCCAGGATTTGGCGAGCAGATGCGGCAAATCAGCCTGAAGTTTGTGCCGACCGCGATTCTATCGCGCCAGGTGGGCGTGATTCGTAAACAATCCCTGATCCTTAACCTGCCCGGTCAGCCGAAATCCATTAAAGAAACGCTGGAGGGGCTGAAAGACGCGCAGGGCAACGTCCTGGTCCCAGGAATTTTTGCAGCTGTACCTTATTGTTTACAGTTGCTGGACGGACCTTATGTCGAAACTCACGCGGAATGCGTAGCAGCTTTTCGCCCAAAAAGCGCCATACGTGAGATAAATAACTAAATATTCTGCTTTTCAGGAATAAGCTACAGCCTGGCTGGTGTGGTGATAAATTGACGGTATAGTAAGCACAGCTTTACAACCGTTCTCTTTATCTCTGGACGCCTATGACCACACTTGAGACGCCGCGCCTGAAACCTCAGGACTATAAAACGCTGGCACTGGCTGCGCTGGGTGGCGCGCTGGAATTTTACGACTTTATCATCTTCGTTTTTTTCGCCGCCGTTATCGGTGAACTCTTCTTTCCCGCCGATATCCCCGACTGGCTTCGCCAGTTACAGACGTTCGCCATTTTTGCCGCGGGTTATCTGGCGCGTCCGCTTGGTGGCATCATCATGGCGCACTTTGGCGACAAAGTGGGCCGTAAAAAAATGTTCAGCCTGAGCATATTGCTGATGGCCTTACCCACTCTGGCAATGGGCGCGTTGCCCACCTGGTCGTCGATTGGTCTTGCCGCGCCGCTGTTGATGCTGCTTCTGCGCATGCTGCAGGGGGCGGCTATCGGTGGTGAAGTGCCTGGTGCATGGGTGTTTGTGGCGGAGCATGTGCCTTACAAACGCATTGGTATCGCCTGCGGCACGCTGACCGCCGGACTGACGATTGGCATCCTGTTGGGATCGGTGGTGGCAACCTTAATTAATACAACGCTGACGCAACAGGCGATTCACGATGGCGGCTGGCGCATTCCTTTCTTTCTGGGCGGGGCGTTTGGCTTAGGCGCCATGTATTTACGCCGCTGGCTGCATGAAACGCCGGTTTTCGTGGAGATGCAGCAGCGCAAAACGCTGGCGCAGGAACTGCCGCTGAAAACCGTGGTCATGAAACATCGAAAATCGGTAGCGATTTCAATTCTGCTGACCTGGATGCTGTCGGCCTGTATCGTTGTGGTGATTTTGATGGCACCGGTCTGGTTGCAGAAACAGCATGGAATGGTGCCGGCGCTGACCTTAAAAGCCAACAGCATTGCGATTATTATGCTGTGTGTGGGCTGTATCTTATCCGGACTGCTGGTGGACCGCTTCGGTACCAGCCGGACATTAAGCACAGGAAGCGTATTGCTCGCACTGTGCAGCGGGCTGTTCTATTCGCTGGCACCGCAGCATCCTGATTACCTGTTTTTGCTTTACGGGCTGGCAGGTCTTAGCGTGGGTGTTGTCGGGATTGTGCCCTTTGTCATGGTGCGCGCGTTCCCCGCCGAGGTTCGCTTCACCGGCCTGTCTTTTTCCTACAACCTTTCCTATGCGGTGTTTGGCGGGCTGACGCCGATTTGCGTAACATTGCTAATGAATGTGTCTCCCCTGGCGCCTGGCTGGTATGTCATGGCGCTGGCGCTGGTGGGACTGATCGTCAGCGTCTGGCTGAGACAGGATATCAGCCACGAGCCTTGCCTGAGTGAAGGCATCAAGCAGGCCTGAACCCTGTACGCGGAGCCCGGCTCCGCGCTTTCTTTTTCTCTGCCAGCCGCGGCGTGCAGTCTGATGCTCGCCGCCGCGCCCTGCGCCAGATAAAAGCGTACCGTACCCGGACTGCCCATTGTATGGATGAACAGAACCGAAACGTGGACTGTTTCGAGGCGGCATTTTGCCGCACTCTCATCAGGGAGCGCGTCAGTTTATTATCTTGGTTAAGGCAGCCTGAGCGGCCGTTGAAAATTTTTTTTCATTTAACCCTTGATGCGCTTCTAAGCGACCCCATTTACTTGTCATCGAGCGTTGTGGACGTTGGAAAAAAAAGCATGTGAGGTCGGGTTGAATGTCATCAACCTGCCCACATAAAAGGTTCACAACCCAAACTGGCAACGAATTTAAGTGGGAGATGTTTAGATGGGTAAGATTATTGGTATTGACCTGGGTACAACCAACTCTTGTGTTGCGGTCATGGACGGCACCAAAGCGCGTGTGCTTGAGAACGCCGAAGGCGATCGCACCACGCCTTCGATCATCGCTTACACACAGGATGGTGAAACTCTGGTCGGACAACCGGCTAAACGTCAGGCTGTGACCAACCCGCAGAATACCCTGTTTGCGATCAAGCGTCTGATTGGCCGTCGCTTCCAGGACGAAGAAGTACAGCGTGATATCAAAATCATGCCTTACAAAATTGTGGGTGCTGATAACGGCGACGCATGGCTGGAAGTGAAAGGCCAGAAAATGGCACCGCCGCAGATTTCTGCGGAAGTGCTGAAAAAAATGAAGAAAACGGCTGAAGATTTCCTGGGTGAGCCCGTAACTGAAGCGGTTATCACCGTTCCGGCTTACTTCAACGATGCTCAGCGTCAGGCAACCAAAGATGCTGGCCGTATCGCAGGTCTGGAAGTCAAACGTATCATCAACGAACCGACGGCAGCAGCGCTGGCGTACGGCCTGGATAAAGGCCAGGGCAACCGCACCATCGCAGTTTATGACCTGGGTGGCGGTACCTTCGATATCTCTATCATCGAAATCGACGACGTTGATGGCGAAAAGACCTTTGAAGTTCTGGCAACCAACGGTGATACGCACCTGGGTGGTGAAGACTTCGACAGCCGCCTGATCAACTACCTGGTGGCAGAATTTAAGAAAGACCAGGGCATCGATCTGCACAACGATCCACTGGCGATGCAGCGTCTGAAAGAAGCCGCCGAGAAAGCCAAGATCGAGCTGTCTTCTGCGCAGCAGACCGATGTTAACCTGCCGTACATTACGGCGGATGCTACCGGTCCTAAGCACCTGAACATCAAAGTGACCCGTTCTAAACTGGAGTCGCTGGTTGAAGATCTGGTTGCGCGCTCTATCGAGCCGCTGAAAGTCGCACTGCAGGATGCGGGCCTGTCCGTTTCGGACATCAACGACGTTATCCTGGTGGGTGGTCAGACACGTATGCCACTGGTTCAGGCTAAAGTAACTGAGTTCTTTGGCAAAGAGCCACGTAAAGACGTGAACCCGGATGAAGCGGTTGCGGTCGGTGCTGCGGTACAGGGCGGTGTGTTAGGTGGTGACGTAAAAGACGTTCTGCTGCTGGACGTGACCCCGCTGTCACTGGGTATCGAAACCATGGGCGGCGTGATGACTTCGCTGATCAGCAAGAACACCACCATCCCAACCAAGCACAGCCAGGTGTTCTCGACGGCAGAAGACAACCAGTCTGCGGTAACGATTCACGTGCTGCAGGGTGAGCGTAAGCGTGCCAGCGACAACAAGTCACTGGGCCAGTTTAACCTGGACGGCATTCAGCCTGCGCCACGCGGTATGCCGCAGATCGAAGTGACCTTCGACATCGATGCGGATGGTATCCTGCACGTATCAGCGAAGGACAAAAACAGCGGTAAAGAGCAGAAGATCACCATTAAAGCGTCTTCCGGCTTGAACGAGGACGAGATTGCGAAAATGGTGCGTGATGCTGAAGCGAACGCGGAATCTGACCGTAAGTTCGAAGAGCTGGTGCAGACCCGCAACCAGGGTGACCAGATCGCTCACAGCACACGTAAGCAGCTGGATGAAGCGGGCGACAAACTGTCAGCGGATGACAAAGCCCCAATCGAAGCGGCGCTGAGCGCGCTGGAAACGGCGCTGAAAGGCGAAGATAAAGCAGAGATCGATGCCAAAATGCAGGCGCTGATGGAAGTTTCCAGCAAACTGATGGAAGCCGCACAGCAGTCTCAGGCGGGTGCAGCGGATGCCCACGATGCGTCAGCGAAGAAAGATGACGATGTGGTCGATGCTGAATTCGAAGAAGTAAAAGACAATAAGAAATAATTGCCCCTGACCGGGCGCGACGGTTGCCCTGACAGCCGTTGAAACCAGCACGGGCGTAGGAGTTTTCTCCACGCCCGTGCGATCATGTTAAGGGCTAAATAAATGGCGAAGAGTGATTACTACGAGATTTTAGGCGTCGCCAAATCTGCAGACGAGCGTGAAATCAAAAAGGCGTACAAACGCCTGGCGATGAAATATCACCCGGACCGTAATCCAGGCGATAAAGACGCCGAAACCAAGTTTAAAGAAGCAAAAGAGGCCTACGAAATCTTAACGGACGCCCAGAAGCGCGCGGCCTACGATCAGTACGGTCATGCCGCCTTTGAACAAGGCGGTATGGGCGGAGGTGGATTCGGCGGCGGCTTTGGCGGCGGCGGTGCAGATTTCAGCGATATCTTTGGCGACGTTTTCGGTGACATCTTTGGTGGTGGCCGCCGTCAGCGCGCAGCCCGTGGTTCAGATTTGCGCTACAACATGGAGCTGACGCTGGAAGAAGCGGTTCGCGGCGTGACCAAAGAGATCCGTATTCCGACGTTAGAAGAGTGCGATGTCTGCCACGGCAGCGGTGCCAAAGCGGGGACCAAACCGCAAACCTGTTCAACCTGTCATGGCGCAGGCCAGGTGCAAATGCGTCAGGGCTTCTTCACCGTGCAGCAGGCCTGTCCAACCTGTCATGGCCGGGGTTCGGTGATCAAAGATCCGTGCAACGCCTGTCATGGCCATGGCCGCGTCGAGAAATCCAAAACGCTGTCGGTGAAAATTCCGGCGGGCGTCGACACGGGTGACCGTATTCGGTTGAGCGGTGAAGGTGAAGCCGGTGAGCAGGGCGCACCCGCGGGCGATCTGTACGTTCAGGTGACGGTGAAAAAACACCCAATCTTTGAACGTGAAGAGAACAACCTCTACTGCGAAGTGCCGATCAACTTTGCCATGGCGGCGCTGGGCGGTGAGATTGAAGTGCCTACCCTGGACGGACGCGTGAAGCTGAAGGTACCGGCAGAAACCCAGACCGGTAAGCTGTTCCGTATGCGCGGTCGCGGTGTGAAATCGGTGCGCGGTGGTGCGGTAGGTGACCTGCTGTGCCGTGTCGTGGTGGAAACCCCGGTCAGCCTGAATGACAAGCAAAAAGCGCTGCTGCGTGAACTGGAAGAGAGCTTTGGTGGACCCAGCGGCGAGCACAACAGCCCGCGTTCCAAAAGCTTCTTTGACGGCGTGAAAAAGTTTTTTGACGATTTAACCCGCTAATCGCACGGACGTATGTCACTAAAGCGGAGAGAACATTCTCCGCTTTTTTTATGCCAGCATCAGGGCGGAGGTACGCCGTTACTTAGGGCCCTGTCTTCTCTTGCCTGTTTTCCTTCTTCTCTTTGCTGTCGCCAAAATGTCGACATTACGTAAAAGCGGATAAATTAGCTTTTTATCAGGTTCAGTGAATCGTTACACTGCTCAGCATTGTGTTTTCCGCTCAGGAGGAGTGCATTTTGTCAAAACCTCGTCGTATCAGGCATTTAATTAAAAGTTTTATTGAGAGTGATGCCAGCAACGGTATGGTGTTAATTCTGGCTGCCGTGGTGGCGATGGTTCTCGCGAACAGTACGTCCACCGCTCAGGGCTACCAGGCGCTGCTGGAGACACCGGTGCAGATTCGCTTCGGTGAGCTGGATATCAGCAAAAATCTGTTGTTATGGATCAATGACGCCCTGATGGCGCTGTTCTTCCTGCTGATTGGTCTGGAGGTGAAGCGTGAACTCATCTCGGGTGAACTGGCCAGCCGCGATCGGGCCGTCTTCCCGGTTATTGCCGCCTTAGGGGGAATGGCGGCGCCTGCCATCCTGTTTTTACTGTTTAATCACGGGGATGAGATCGCCCGCAATGGCTGGGCCATTCCCACCGCGACGGATATCGCTTTTGCGCTGGGCGTGCTGGCCCTGCTGGGCAGCCGTGTCCCGACGGCCCTGAAAGTTTTTTTGATGGCGCTGGCAATTATCGATGACCTGGGGGCGATTATCATTATCGCGCTGTTCTATACCAGCGATCTCTCAGTCACGTCCCTCAGCGTGGCGGTAGGAGCCATTGTCGTGCTGGCCATCCTGAACCGGTGTAACGTGCGTAATATCGCCGTTTATATGCTGGTTGGGCTGGTGCTGTGGACTGCGGTACTGAAGTCCGGCGTCCATGCAACGCTTGCGGGCGTCGTCGTCGGCTTCTTTGTCCCGCTGGAAGAGAAAGACGGTCACTCGCCGGCTGAACATCTGGCGCATGGCTTGATGCCCTGGGTGAACTGGCTGATTCTGCCGCTGTTTGCCTTCGCCAACGCCGGGATTTCCCTGACAGGGATTACCTTTGGCGATGTGCTGTCACCCGAGCCGCTGGGCATCATCCTTGGCCTGCTGATCGGTAAGCCATTGGGGATTACCCTGTTCTGTTGGCTGGCGGTGACGCTGAGGCTGGCGGTGCTGCCCAATGGCACGACGTTGCGCGATATCATGGCGATTGGCGTGCTGTGCGGCATTGGTTTTACGATGTCGATCTTTATCAGCTCGCTGGCTTTTGATGCGGCTCATGAACAGCTGGTGACATTCTCGAAGCTGGGGATTCTGAGCGGTTCACTGCTCTCGGCCGTACTGGGTTACACGTTATTGCGATATAAACTGCGTTAAACGAAAGGAGGCGTAAGCCTCCTTTTGCCTTCCCCGACGCGGTTATGCAGCCAGGGCGAACATAACAGATTACCTTTTTGCGTACGGGGATAACGCGAAAAGGGCAGATATCGGATCGGGACGGCACAGGCTGAATTATGGGCACCTACCGCTTATGCCTGATAGCGTTTTCCCGTCGTCCATGGGCTATCCGTTGTCACAGAAAGGCGAGCTTTGAAGCGGTTCGCCATCTGCGCGGGCTGTCCGGCAAGGAAGCGGGAAAGAGGAAGGTCAGCGGTGAATCGCAGACATAAAAAAACCGGCTCAGAGCCGGTTCTTTCAACAAAGCGATAAACAAAAGGCGATTAAGCCAGTTTGTTGATCTGTGCAGTCAGGTTTGCTTTATAACGTGCAGCTTTGTTTTTGTGGATCAGACCTTTAGCAGCCTGACGGTCCACGATTGGTTGCATTTCATTAAATGCATTCTGCGCAGCAGCTTTGTCGCCTGAAGCGATCGCCGCGTATACTTTCTTAACGAAGGTACGCATCATAGAGCGACGGCTTGCGTTATGCTTGCGACGTTTCTCAGATGTTACGGCACGTTTCTTAGCTGATTTGATATTAGCCAAGGTCCAACTCCCAAATATGTTCGATAGAGACAAATCAAAGGCCGAGGACTATGCCTTTTGGACCTTCTGTTGTCAATGGATTTGTGCAAATAAGCGTCGTTCACAAGTGATAACCTGCACGACACTCGGTTACGTATTTGATGGCGCAAGATTCTACCAGCTTCTGTGTCCTGAATACAGTATTTCGCAACAAAATTCTCTTTGTGGCTCTGCGTGCCGGTAAATACGGCCTGTTACGCATGAAAGGCGTGTTCACGGGTTAACCTCGGCGGCTTTCGAGGGTATAATCCGCCGATTTCCACCGGTTTGAGTCAGCCATGAAGTTTATCCGCGGTATTCATAATCTTAATGCGCAGCATCACGGCTGCGTTCTGACCATTGGTAATTTCGATGGTGTGCACCGCGGCCATCAGGCGCTGATGGGGCGGTTGATGGAAGAAGGCCGGAAACGTCAATTGCCGGTCATGGTGATGGTGTTTGAACCTCAGCCGCTGGAGCTGTTTGCCGGTGGCAATGCCCCTGCCAGACTGACCCGCCTGCGCGAAAAACTCAGGTACCTGGCAGAAATCGGCGTGGATTATGTGCTGTGCGTGCGGTTCGACCATCGCTTCGCCGCACTCTCGGCGCAAAGTTTTATCAGCGAATTGCTGGTGAGCAAACTGGGCGTGAACTACCTGGCCGTTGGGGATGATTTCCGCTTTGGCGCTGGTCGGCAGGGGGATTTCCTGCTATTACAGAAAGCCGGAGTAGAATACGGTTTCGACGTCGTCAGCACAGAAACGTTTTGCGACGGCGGTAAACGCATCAGCAGCACGGCGGTGCGTCAGGCGCTGGCTGAGGACAATCTGGCGCTGGCGCAGTCGCTGTTGGGCCATCCTTTCAGTATCTCAGGGCGCGTGGTGCACGGTGATGCACTGGGACGCACGCTGGGATTCCCTACTGCCAATCTCCCTTTACGCCGCTGCGTCTCGCCGGTCAAAGGCGTGTATGCGGTAGAAGTTGAGGGCCTGGGGCCGAAACCCCTGCCCGGCGTCGCCAACATCGGCACGCGCCCGACAGTAAAAGGTTTACGCCAACAGCTTGAAGTTCACCTGTTGGACATCAATATGGATCTCTATGGTCGCCACATTGATGTGGTATTGAAGCAGAAAATACGAAACGAGCAGCGCTTTGCTTCACTGGACGCGTTGAAAGAGCAAATTGCGAAAGACACGGTAACGGCCCGACAATTTTTTGGCCTGTAACCTGAGCAAAAAACGGAATCGAGAATCTGATGAGTGACTATAAATCTACCCTGAATTTGCCGGAAACGGGGTTCCCCATGCGTGGCGATCTGGCCAAACGCGAACCGGGAATGCTGCAGCGTTGGTATGATGACAATCTTTACGGCATCATCCGCGAAGCCAAAAAAGGGAAAAAAACCTTTATCCTGCATGATGGCCCTCCTTATGCGAACGGCAGTATTCATATTGGTCACTCTGTTAACAAGATTCTGAAAGACATTATCGTCAAGTCGAAAGGCATGGCGGGCTACGATTCACCGTATGTGCCGGGCTGGGACTGTCACGGTTTGCCTATCGAGCACAAAGTTGAGCAGATGATCGGTAAGCCGGGCGAGAAAGTCACCGCCGCCGAATTCCGCGAAGCCTGCCGTAAATACGCGGCCGAACAGGTTGAAGGACAGAAAGCCGACTTCATTCGTCTGGGCGTGCTGGGCGACTGGGATCGTCCTTACCTGACGATGGATTTCACGACCGAAGCGAATATCATTCGTGCGCTGGGCAAAATCATCGGTAATGGCCACCTGCACAAAGGTGCCAAGCCGGTGCACTGGTGCATGGATTGCCGCTCTGCGCTGGCGGAAGCGGAAGTTGAGTATTATGACAAAACGTCGCCCTCCATCGATGTCATGTTTAATGCCGTGGATGCGGATGCCGTGCGTGCGGCATTTGGGGTAACGGCCTCAGAAGGCCCCGTTTCGCTGGTCATCTGGACAACCACGCCGTGGACCATGCCTGCTAACCGCGGCATCTCTCTGCACCCCGAATTTGACTATCAGCTGTTGCAGATTGAGGGCCGCAGCCTAATCCTGGCGAAGGATCTGGTTGAGAGCGTCATGAAACGCGCGGGCGTCAGCGACTGGACTGTGCTGGGCACCTGCCAGGGCGCAGCACTGGAGCTTCAACTGTTCCAGCACCCTTTCCTGGCGCAGATCCAGTCGAAGGTGGTTCTGGGCGATCACGTGACGCTGGATGCCGGTACCGGTGCGGTTCACACAGCACCGGGTCACGGTCCGGATGACTATGTGATCGGTCAGAAATACGGTCTGGAAACGGCGAATCCGGTTGGGCCTGATGGCGCTTACCTGCCCGGTACCTATCCCGGGCTTGACGGCATTAACGTCTTTAAAGCTAACGAGTTGATCGTTGAACTGCTGAAAGAGAAGGGCGCGTTGCTGCATGTTGAAAAACTGCTGCACAGCTACCCGCACTGCTGGCGCCATAAAACCCCGATCATCTTCCGTGCTACCCCGCAGTGGTTTATCAGCATGGATCAGAAAGGTCTGCGCGCGCAGTCCCTGAAAGAGATTAAAGGCGTTCAGTGGATCCCGGACTGGGGCCAGGCGCGTATTGAATCCATGGTCGCCAACCGTCCTGACTGGTGTATTTCCCGTCAGCGTACCTGGGGCGTCCCAATGGCGCTGTTCGTCCATAAAGAGACCGAAGAACTGCACCCGGACACCCTGTCGTTGATGGAAAAAGTGGCGCAGCGCGTTGAGCAGGACGGTATTCAGGCATGGTGGGATCTCGATCCCCGCGATCTGATGGGCGATGATGCCGACAACTATGTGAAGGTGCCGGATACGCTGGACGTCTGGTTCGATTCAGGATCGACCAGCTATTCCGTCGTGGATGCGCGCCCGGAATTTGGCGGTAATACGCCGGATATGTATCTGGAAGGATCGGATCAGCACCGTGGCTGGTTTATGTCCTCGCTCATGATCTCGACAGCGATGAAAGGCAAAGCGCCTTATCGTCAGGTGCTGACGCATGGCTTTACCGTTGATGGTCAGGGCCGCAAGATGTCCAAATCCATTGGTAATACCGTTGCGCCGCAGGATGTGATGGATAAGCTCGGGGCAGACATTCTGCGCCTGTGGGTTGCTTCGACCGATTACTCGGGCGAAATGGCCGTTTCTGACGAAATCCTGAAGCGCTCTGCCGATGCCTATCGTCGTATCCGTAACACGGCGCGTTTCCTGTTAGCGAACCTGAGCGGCTTTAATCCGGCCACCGATCTGGTTAAACCGGAAGAGATGGTGGTGGTCGATCGCTGGGCGGTAGGACGTGCGCAGGCGGCGCAGGCGGATATCGTGGCTTCCTACGAGCACTACGATTTTCACGAAGTGATTCAGCGCCTGATGCAGTTCTGCTCCATTGAGATGGGCTCCTTCTATCTGGATATCATCAAAGACCGTCAGTACACCGCGAAAGGTGACAGCCTGGCGCGCCGTAGCTGTCAGTCTGCGCTGTGGCACATTGTGGAAGCGCTGGTGCGCTGGATGGCGCCGATCATGTCTTTCACAGCTGATGAGATCTGGGGCTATTTGCCGGGCGAGCGCGCGAAGTATGTGTTCACTGAAGAGTGGTACACCGGCCTGTTTGGTCTGCCTGAAAACGAAGCGCTGAACGATGCGTACTGGGCTGAACTGCTTAAAGTGCGCGGTGAAGTAAACAAGGTGATTGAGCAGGCACGTAGCGATAAACGCATTGGTGGCGCGCTGGAAGCCTCTGTCACGCTGTATGCTGATGCCGAGCTGGCGGCGAAGCTGAAGGCGCTGGGTAATGAGCTGCGCTTTGTGCTGCTGACCTCCGGTGCTGAGGTTGCCGACTACGCTCAGGCTGACGCTGATGCGCAGCAGAGTGAACTGGTAAAAGGTCTGAAAATCGGCCTGCACAAAGCCGAAGGCGAGAAATGTCCGCGCTGCTGGCACTACACTACTGACGTCGGTCAGAACCCTGAGCACGCTGCGGTGTGCGGTCGCTGTTACACTAACGTAGCCGGAAACGGTGAAGAGCGTAAGTTTGCCTGATGAGTAGACCTGTTTTCTCCACCGGATTGCGCTGGCTGTGGCTGGTGCTGGTTGTTATCGTTGTTGATTTTGTCAGCAAGCAGTGGGTAATGAACAACATGATGCTGCATGAAACGCAGCCGCTGATGCCGTTCCTTAACCTGTTTTACGCGCACAATTACGGCGCGGCGTTCAGTTTCCTCGCGGATAAAGGCGGCTGGCAGCGCTGGTTCTTCGCCGGTATTGCGCTGGCGATTGTGGTGTCGCTGCTGGTGATGATGTATCGCAACAGCGCCCAACAGAAGATCGCCAACAGTGCTTATGCGCTCATTATCGGCGGCGCTGTCGGTAATCTGTTTGATCGTGCGTATCATGGCTTCGTGGTGGATTTTATCGATTTCTATGTCGGTAACTGGCACTTTGCTACATTTAATATCGCTGACTGCGGCATCTGTATCGGTGCGGCGTTGGTGGTGCTGGAGGGGTTTTTTAATCCGTCCAGCAAGCAGGTTAAAAAAGGGTAAACCATGTCTGAGTCTGTACAGCGCGACAGCGCGGTGTTGTTGCATTTCGTTCTGAAGCTGGAAGATGGCTCAGTGGCGGAATCCACCCGCGCCAGCGGTAAACCTGCGCTGTTTCGTCTGGGTGACGGTAGCCTGTCCGGCGCGCTGGAACAGGCACTGCTGGGCTTAAAAGCCGGGGATAAACATCAGTTCTCACTGGCACCGGAAGAGGCGTTTGGCGGTGTCAGTCCTGATCTGATCCAGTACTTTTCGCGTCGCGACTTTAATGAAGCGGGCGAGCCTGAGATTGGGGCTATTATGCTGTTTACCGGCATGGGCGGCAGTGAAATGCCGGGCGTGATTCGCGAAATCAATGGTGATTCAATCACCGTTGATTTTAACCATCCGCTGGCAGGCCATCGCGTTCAGTTTGACATTGAGGTGCTGGAAATCGATCCGGTACTGGAGGCGAACCATGCAAATTCTGCTGGCTAATCCACGTGGTTTTTGTGCTGGCGTCGATCGCGCCATCAGCATTGTTGAAAACGCACTGACGCTGTTTGGTGCGCCGGTCTATGTGCGTCATGAAGTGGTACATAACCGCTACGTGGTGGACAGCCTGCGCCAGCGCGGCGCAATTTTTATTGAGCAAATCAGCGAAGTGCCGGATGGTGCTATCCTGATTTTCTCTGCCCATGGCGTTTCTCAGGCGGTACGTAACGAAGCGAAAAGCCGTGATCTCACGGTCTTTGATGCGACCTGCCCCCTGGTGACCAAGGTGCACATGGAAGTCGCGCGCGCCAGCCGCCGGGGCGAAGAGTCGGTGCTGATTGGTCACGCCGGGCACCCGGAAGTCGAAGGCACCATGGGGCAGTACAATAATCCCAAGGGCGGCATGTATCTGGTGGAGTCCCCGGATGACGTCTGGAAACTGGACGTTAAAGATCATGACCGGCTGTCTTTCATGACGCAAACCACGCTGTCGGTCGATGATACCTCTGAAGTGATTGATGCGTTGCGTGCCCGTTTCCCGAAAATTGTCGGCCCACGTAAAGATGATATCTGCTATGCCACGACAAACCGGCAGGAAGCGGTAAGGGCACTCGCTGAAGAGGCGGATGTCGTGCTGGTAGTCGGATCTAAAAACTCGTCAAACTCTAACCGTCTGGCCGAACTGGCGCAGCGCATGGGTAAAGCGGCTTATCTGATCGACGATGCAGAGGATATCCAGCCCGAATGGATCGCCACGGCCCGCTGTGTTGGCGTCACCGCGGGTGCATCGGCACCGGATATTCTGGTGCAGAATGTCATCAGCCGTCTGCAGGCGTTAGGTGGCGGCGAAGCCAGAGTCCTGGAAGGGCGGGAAGAAAATATCGTGTTTGAAGTCCCCAAAGAGTTGCGGGTTGATGTCCGCAACGTGCAGTGACAACAAACCTGTAGTAGCAAAAAGGCCGACTCTGTTCGGCCTTTTTGCTATACGCCGCCCGGCCAACGACGAGGTGAAATTGCTTTTACTGATAATCGCCTTCGCCTGGCATAAAAATTCTTATTATCCCCGAGAAAAAGTGGCGCAGTTGTTATCTCATGGTTAACCTGATTGCGCTTGCATGCATAGTTTTGTTTTAGGAATGAATAAATATGAAGAATATCCGCATTGCCATCGTGGGTGCGCCGGGACGCATGGGCCGTAACCTGATTCAGGCGGTCGTTCATGCCAACGGCGTGGATCTGGGCGCAGCACTGGCACGTCCGGGCTCGTCATTAATCGGCACCGATGCTGGTGAACTGGCGGGCGTGGGCAAACTGGACGTTCCCGTTGTCGATGATCTGCGTGCTGTGATGGATGATTTTGACGTCTTAATCGATTTCACCCGTCCCGAAGGGACGCTGGCCTACCTGGCACTGTGCCGTGAACACCGCAAGGCAATGATTATTGGTACGACCGGATTTGACGAAGCCGGTAAGGCGGCGATTCGTGATGCGGCAACAGAGACGGGGATTGTCTTTGCGGCGAACTTCAGCGTTGGCGTCAATCTGGTTCTGAAGCTGCTGGAGAAAGCCGCTACCGTGATGGGCGATTATGCGGATATTGAGATTATCGAAGCGCATCATCGTCACAAAGTGGACGCTCCTTCAGGAACGGCGCTGGCCATGGGGGAAGCCATTGCCGACGCCATGGACTGGAAACTGGCTGATCATGCCGTTTACAGTCGCGAAGGGCACACCGGCGAACGTAAGGCTCAAACCATTGGTTTTGCAACAGTGCGAGCCGGTGACATTGTCGGCGAACACACGGCCATGTTTGCAGACGAGGGAGAGCGTGTAGAGATTACTCATAAGGCGTCAAGCCGTATGACGTTTGCTAATGGCGCGGTTAAGGCGGCATTATGGGTAAGTGCGAAGAAAAAAGGGCTTTACGATATGCGTGATGTCCTTGATTTAGCCAGTTTGTAATGGGTTTTACCTGTGTGATGTGGTGATTTCAATCGCTAATTCATTGATTGAAAAAGGGCAATAATATTATTGCCCTTAATTTTGTAAAAAATAAGCCTCTTGTTTATTTTTTCTGTATAAATGCTCATAAACTTATTTATTCTCTCTTCATCTTAACGGTAAACCTGTTAAATTTGACCATTTGGTCAAAATTAATAGCCTTCTCAGGCAGAATAATGCTTCTCAACGATGAGCAAACGATTATTTGATTGTGTTTGCCCCTGTTTTTGTCCCTTATCCTCTTTTTTTTCGCTCTGAGCCTGAAAAGATGTTAAAAAAGTGGCTTCAGGGTGGACAAGTACCAGAGCGATCATTAGAATGCGCGCAATTTGCCAAAAATTGACCACTCAGGCCGTTTTTGCATTGATTCAGATCATCATTATGAATTAATATGCAGATATTGTGACTGTTTATTCCCTGGAGGATGTTTTGATTAAGTCAGCGCTCTTGGTTCTGGAAGACGGAACCCAATTCCACGGTCGGGCCATCGGGGCTACAGGGTCGGCAGTGGGGGAAGTCGTTTTCAATACGTCAATGACTGGTTATCAAGAAATCCTCACTGATCCTTCCTATTCTCGTCAAATCGTTACTCTCACTTATCCCCATATCGGCAACGTTGGTGCCAACCCCGCCGATGAAGAATCCAGTCAGATTCACGCTCAGGGGCTTGTCATTCGGGACCTGCCACTTATTGCCAGCAACTACCGCAGCGAAGAGAGCCTGTCAGCCTATCTGCAGCGCAATAACATTGTTGCTATTGCCGATATTGATACACGTAAGCTGACGCGTCTGCTGCGCGAGAAAGGCGCACAGAATGGCTGCATTATCGCGGGCGACAATCCGGATGCCGCTCTGGCCTTACAGAAAGCGCAGGCCTTCCCGGGGTTGAAAGGGATGGATCTGGCGAAGGAAGTGACGACGGCAGAAACCTATACCTGGTTGCAGGGGAGCTGGACGCTGGAAGGGGATTTACCTGCGCAGACGTCAGCAGAAGCGCTGCCCTACCATGTTGTGGCTTACGATTATGGCGCTAAGCGCAATATTCTGCGCATGCTGGTCGACCGCGGCTGCCGTCTGACGGTTGTCCCGGCTAAAACGCCCGCCGAAACCGTTCTGGCGATGAATCCGGATGGCATCTTCCTGTCAAACGGTCCGGGTGATCCGGAGCCCTGCGATTACGCCATTGAGGCGATTGAAGCCTTTCTGAAAACCGACATTCCGGTGTTTGGCATTTGCCTTGGCCACCAGTTGCTGGCACTGGCCAGCGGCGCAAAAACCGTAAAAATGAAGCTGGGTCACCACGGTGGTAACCACCCGGTGAAAGATCTCGATAACAATCGCGTCATGATTACGGCACAGAACCACGGCTTTGCGGTGGATGAAACCCATCTGCCCGCCAATCTGCGGGTAACGCATATTTCGCTGTTTGATAAAACCGTGCAGGGTATCCATCGCACCGACAAGCCTGCGTTCAGCTTCCAGGGCCATCCTGAAGCCAGCCCGGGGCCGGGTGATGCCGCACCGTTATTTGACCACTTTATCGAGTTGATTGACGCATTCCGTTCGAAAGCAAAGTAATCAGGAGCTAATCATGCCAAAACGTACAGATATAAAATCCATCCTGATTCTTGGTGCCGGTCCGATTGTGATCGGTCAGGCCTGCGAATTCGACTATTCCGGTGCCCAGGCCTGTAAAGCCCTGCGCGAAGAGGGTTACCGCGTCATTCTGGTGAACTCGAACCCGGCGACCATTATGACCGACCCGGAAATGGCCGATGCAACCTACATCGAGCCGATTCACTGGGAAGTGGTACGTAAGATTATTGAGAAAGAGCGCCCGGATGCGGTGTTGCCAACCATGGGCGGCCAGACGGCGCTGAACTGTGCGCTGGAGCTGGAACGTCAGGGCGTTCTTGACGAGTTTGGCGTAACCATGATCGGTGCCACGGCCGATGCGATTGATAAAGCGGAAGACCGCCGCCGCTTCGACGTGGCGATGAAAAGCATTGGTCTGGATACGGCGCGCTCCGGTATCGCACATACGATGGAAGAAGCGCTGGCGGTGGCTGCCGATGTCGGCTTCCCCTGCATTATTCGTCCGTCGTTCACTATGGGCGGCACCGGTGGCGGTATCGCGTATAACCGCGAAGAGTTTGAAGAGATCTGCGAACGCGGACTCGATCTTTCGCCCACCAACGAGCTGTTAATCGACGAATCGCTGATTGGCTGGAAAGAGTATGAGATGGAAGTTGTGCGTGACAAAAACGACAACTGCATCATTGTCTGCTCTATCGAAAACTTTGACGCCATGGGCATTCACACCGGTGACTCCATTACGGTGGCGCCCGCACAGACGCTGACCGACAAAGAGTACCAGATCATGCGTAACGCCTCGCTGGCGGTACTGCGTGAGATCGGCGTGGAAACCGGTGGCTCCAACGTCCAGTTCGCGGTGAACCCGAAAAATGGCCGTCTGATCGTCATCGAGATGAACCCGCGTGTGTCACGCTCTTCAGCGCTGGCATCGAAGGCCACCGGATTCCCGATTGCCAAAGTGGCCGCGAAACTGGCGGTAGGCTTTACGCTGGATGAGCTGATGAACGATATCACTGGGGGACGCACACCAGCCTCGTTCGAGCCGTCTATCGATTATGTCGTGACAAAAATTCCTCGCTTCAACTTTGAAAAATTTGCCGGTGCGAATGACCGTCTGACCACCCAGATGAAATCGGTGGGTGAAGTCATGGCGATTGGCCGTACTTTCCAGGAGTCGGTGCAGAAAGCACTGCGTGGTCTGGAAGTGGGAGCTAATGGTTTTGACCCGAAAGTGCATCTGGATGATGCGGAAGCGTTGACCCGCATTCGTCGTGAGCTGAAAGATGCCGGTTCGGATCGTATCTGGTACATCGCGGACGCGTTCCGTGCAGGCATGTCGGTCGATGGCGTATTTAATCTTACCAATATTGATCGCTGGTTCCTGGTGCAGATTGAAGAGCTGGTTCGCCTGGAAGAGCAGGTAGCGCGTGAAGGCATCAATGGCCTTAACGCGGATTTCCTGCGCGCGCTGAAGCGCAAAGGTTTTGCCGACGCACGTCTGGCAGCCCTGGCGGGCGTCGCGGAAGGCGAGATTCGTAAACTGCGTCAGCAGCATCATCTTCACCCAGTCTATAAGCGCGTGGATACCTGTGCGGCGGAATTTGCAACAGACACCGCTTATATGTACTCCACCTATGAAGAAGAGTGCGAAGCTCATCCTAATCAGGATCGCGACAAGATTATGGTGCTGGGTGGCGGACCAAACCGTATTGGTCAGGGCATTGAGTTTGACTACTGCTGTGTCCACGCAGCACTGGCGCTGCGTGAAGATGGCTATGAAACCATCATGGTCAACTGTAACCCGGAAACCGTGTCCACCGATTACGACACTTCTGACCGCCTCTACTTTGAACCTGTCACGCTGGAAGACGTGCTGGAAATCGTGCGCATCGAAAAACCGAAAGGCGTTATCGTGCAGTACGGTGGACAAACGCCACTGAAACTGGCTCGCGCGCTGGAAGCGGCAGGTGTGCCGGTCATTGGCACCAGCCCGGATGCCATCGATCGCGCAGAAGACCGTGAACGTTTTCAGCAGGCGGTTGACCGTCTGAGTCTGAAGCAGCCAGCTAACGCCACCGTTACCACGCTGGAGCAGGCGGTTGAAAAAGCGGCGGGCATTGGTTATCCGCTGGTGGTCCGCCCGTCTTATGTCCTGGGCGGACGCGCCATGGAAATTGTCTACGACGAAATCGACCTGAAACGCTATTTCCAGACGGCGGTGTCAGTGTCCAACGATGCGCCGGTCTTGCTGGATCGCTTCCTGGATGATGCCGTCGAAGTCGATGTGGATGCTATCTGCGACGGTGAGCGCGTGCTGATCGGCGGTATCATGGAACATATTGAGCAGGCTGGCGTTCACTCGGGTGACTCGGCCTGTTCACTGCCGGCCTACACCTTGAGTCAGGATATTCAGAATGTCATGCGTCAGCAGGTTGAAAAACTGGCGTTTGAGCTGAATGTGCGTGGCCTGATGAACGTACAGTTTGCGGTCAAAGACAACGAAGTTTACCTGATTGAAGTTAACCCGCGTGCGGCGCGTACCGTCCCGTTCGTGTCAAAAGCAACCGGCGTTCCGCTGGCAAAAGTGGCAGCCCGCGTAATGGCAGGCAAAACGCTGGCGGAGCAGGGCGTCACCAAAGAGGTGATTCCACCTTACTACTCTGTCAAAGAAGTGGTGCTGCCGTTTAACAAATTCCAGGGCGTTGACCCGATTCTGGGACCTGAAATGCGTTCAACCGGGGAAGTCATGGGCGTGGGCCGTACCTTTGCCGAGGCGTTTGCCAAGGCGATGCTGGGTGCGCAAAGCAACATGAAGAAAACCGGACGTGCGCTGCTGTCCGTTCGTGAAGGCGACAAGAAACGTATCGTTGACCTCGCGGCGAAGTTGCAGAAGTTTGGTTTTGAACTGGATGCGACGCACGGTACGGCTGTGGTACTGGGCGAGGCCGGTATTAACCCGCGCCTGGTGAATAAGGTTCACGAAGGCCGCCCGCACATTCAGGACCGCCTGAAAAACGGTGAGTACGCCTATATCGTAAATACCACAGCAGGTCGTCAGGCGATTGAAGACTCCAAGCTGATTCGTCGCAGCGCACTGCAATATAAGGTGCATTACGACACGACGCTGAACGGTGGCTTCGCAACGGCAATGGCGCTAAATGCCGATCCAACCGAAAAAGTCATTTCGGTGCAGGAGATGCATGCGCAAATCCTTGCGCATAAATAGCGCAGACTGAGCGCTCAGGCCCCTGTCGGGAGCATCTGCCATAAGCAGAGCACTTCTGGCAGGGGCTTTTTTTTGCAGTACGTCCAGTTCACATCGCATGTGTTTACACGATGTGCCTGTAAAGCTGATGCAGAGAGTGTTGTATTGCAACAGCCTGACCAGCGTGCCTTTTCTGTCTTACGCCACCATTCGCACCCCGTCTAAATGCGGCTGTGGCTCTCGGCCATGCGTCATCACAGCCCACAGGTTTAAACGGCGCTGTAATATTCCAGATCTGCTCTGAATTAGATGAAAAATTTATTTTATAAAAAATAAGAATGCTGTGTTGTCAATGGATCATCCATTTAAAAATATTAATTATAAGTTAATTTCTTTTTCATATTTAATTGGTTTTAGCTGGCTATTCATCTAATTGTTTATTTTTCTCGTTGCTCTTGTTTTTAATATTACTCGTCAGGCATCGCCCTGTTATTTTAAATCATTGCCAATAAATCAACGAAATCTAAACGGGATGCCATTATTATATAAAGTCTCGAATAACAAACTGTTCTGTTGTTGTGCTTAACTTTACAATGCGGAATTGGTTAAGGCCATGCTGTTCCGGAGTGCCGACAGGTACTGTAAACCTTTTTCGCTAATATAAGTGCGTATTTACCATGTTGATCCCCAAATTTTTCAAATGGGAGCAGTGCTCTTTTAACGACTATCAAAAAGCGTGTGATGATTTTGGGTACAACTGTGAGTCAGCGCCGGAATTTATCGCTTTCCGGATGCGCCATCAGCAGCCTTTCACGTTTTATGCCTATAAGGTGAAAGGGACTGTGGTAGGGAGCGTTTGCGTTGAAAAAGGCTGGCTCGCTAACGATGGTAAAAACCCTCAGCGTTCGCTTCCTGCGCTACTGACTCCATCAACATCCGTTTATATACCCTTTTGTCGCGACACCAAAACAAAGGTCCTTTTGCCCTTTCGTTGTAAGTCGTTGCATCATCTGCACGGTAATACGTTTCTTAATGCGTCTTATCGTTTGTTGAGCAAGAATAAAGCAGCATTGACGAAAAATCCTGCTGTCGACTTCTCACGAAAAACTGTCTCAACCCGCGAACGCGAATTAAGAAAATTCCTCGCTGATGGCGGAAGTTTGCTTAATGTAAATCATCTTGAGGGTGAGCATATTTTTGAGGTTTTCGAAGCGTTATATCGCGCGAGACGGGAGCAGCCAATTGCTGAAAGAGACATCAATAAAGCCTTTTTCCGTGAGTTCCAGCACTGCTTCAAAGGGCATATGATGTTCCTGAACAATGAGCCAATCGGGCTGCAATTACTGGTCTCTGTAAATAGCCAGGTTGGCATGTTTGTGGACTTTATCAATATTGGCTACCGGATGGACAGCAATGCGGGCGCAGTGGGGACGATGCTGATGTGGAAGAATCTTACCTCTTTGCATCAGGAGGCGTCTGATAAACAGGTTCCTCTCTATTATTCCTATGGTTCGATGTCAGGAGAGTACAAAAACAGATGGTGCCATGCTGTGCCTAATGGACGCGTCATTATCTGAAGTCAGTGCGTTGTGAGAATGCGTCTTATCTTCAATAACAGTTACCAGGCGTGCCTGTTTCTCTTACCGTTTTTCAGGAAATGACTGAGGCAAAAAAGCCGCACGATGTCTGATACGATTCCGGCAAAAGAGAGAGGTGGGTAAACAATTTAAGAAATTTGATTTAATTATTATCAAATCATGCCTGATTCGCTTTTTCGCATGAATTTATAATACAAAGTACTACCAAGTCATGCATGGCCAATGTAATATCCTGCCCGCTCATGAAGAGAGCGTAAACAGGATATTTATAACAATGAAAGCGCGTAATTTTGCACTGAGTGCAGTGGCTGCACTGTTGGCTCTGGTCACGTTTTCCAGCCAGGCTGAAATCACTCTTCTTAAACAAGACCCACAAGCAGGCGATCCCCTTAGCCGTCTCGATTTCAAATTTGGTGGCAGCATTCGCCCCCAGTTTAATCATCAAACCGGCGTCAACGATAAATCTTACAAGCGTAATGGCTTTGACGGCGGATCCCGTTTCCGTTTCAGCGCCGACTACTACCTGTTCGATGATATTAGCTGGACCAGCTACTATGAACTGGGCGTTAACATTCCGGCCGTGTTCAACTGGGATAATCACTACGCTGAAGGTGCGCACGAGACTACTCGCCGCCAGCTTTATACCGGCCTGAAAAGTAAAACCTGGGGCCAGTTAACCTTTGGTCAGCAGAACAGCGTTTATTACGATGTTGTGGGTGCCAAGACGGATATCTGGGATTACGACATGCTGGCCCAGGCGCCGGGCAACGGCATTAACGGTGATTACGATGGTTCCTACCGTTCTCGTAAACAGCTGAAATACAAAAACAGTTATGGGGCAGTCGATCTTTACGCCTCTTACCTGTTTAGCGATAACGAGTATCTGCCGGGCAACGGGCTGCGCTATAAGCGCCAGGGCGGTGGCTCGCTGGGTGTGAATTACAATATTACGCCTACCCTGGCATGGGGTACGGCCTGGAACTACACCCGCGCCAGCATGCGTAATCCTGCTACTGGCAACAGTAAAGATTACGACCAAAACATTTTTGGAACAGCATTGAGCTGGACGCCAGGTAACTGGACCCTGTCAGCAGGGGGTGGCTGGTACCAAAACTTCCTGACCACCAAACAGCGCAACGTGAATAACTATTTTGCGGATGATGCCTGGGGCATCGAATATTACGCCGGATATAAAATCCCGGTGGCGCAATATGGTGTCAAAGCCGTTCAGCCTTATGTCATGGGTGACCGTTTAGAATATGCGAATGGCCGTAACTACCAGCGCATCGACAATGGTCTGGGCGTAACGCTGTTCCTTGACTATGGTTTCCGTGTGGATTACGAACATGTCTTCACGTCCAGCACGGATAATCAGGGCGACATGAATCTGGTTCGTTTCCGCTACGATTTCTGATAATCCCAACGGCTCCGTCTGGAGCCGTTTTATTCTCTGTGTTTATCACGCACTCGCGTCATTATCTGGCGATTTAAGGGTTATAACCGCGATTTTTGCGGAGTAAAACCCTGTACAAACTCTGAAAGGCGGTGTCTATGCCGCTTTATTTAAGAAGCCCGTTCCTGCTATCGACGAAGGTTTAACCTTTACGTATCATGGCGCCTGTTTTTTTTCAGCGAGCTTTTTAACATGATTAGTCTTATCGCGGCATTAGCAGCAGATCGCATTATTGGAATGGAAAACGCCATGCCGTGGGACCTGCCTGCAGATCTGGCGTGGTTTAAGCGCAACACACTGAAAAAGCCCGTCATTATGGGCAGGCTGACTTTTGAATCGATCGGCCGGCCTTTACCGGGCCGGTTGAATATTGTGGTCAGCAGTAAACCCGGTCACGCAGAAGGCGTTACCTGGGTAACGTCGCTGGATGACGCAGTAAATGCTGCGGGTGAAGCTGAAGAGATCATGGTCATTGGCGGCGGCCGCATTTATGAACAGATGTTAGCCCGCGCTGACCGCCTTTATCTGACGCATATTGATGCTGAAGTAGAAGGGGATACCCAGTTCCCGGACTACGAACCGGATGAATGGCATTCTACCTTTAGCGAATTCCATGACGCTGACGAGCAGAATTCACACAGCTACTGCTTCGAGATCCTCGAACGACGTCGTTAATGGGGGATCGAAAAACGCCTTGTTGTTGGGACAAGGCGTTTTTATGGCGGTGGATCAGCTGGCTGACTGTTGGGGTGACAGATCGTCTGGTACAGAAAGCTGGCGGTTGGAAGGCTGAACATAATAACGCTGCGTTTCCCAGTGCAGCAGGGTCAGATTCCCACCCCAGCAGCAACCGGTATCCAGACCGATAATGCCCTCTGGTGTCCCTTTGCCTTCCAGTGATGCCCAGTGCCCAAACACAATGGTGTGATCGCGGGCAACGGGCCCTTCAATCGTAAACCAGGGTTTAAGCGGTGGCGGCGCTGATTCGGGCGCATCCTTACAAATCATATCGAGCTGTCCGTTTGGGAAGCAAAAACGCATACGGGTCAGCGCGTTAGTAGAGAAACGTAGCCGCGCCAGGCCGGACAGGGATTCGCTCCAGTTATTCGGCATGTCGCCATACATGGCATCAAGGAACAGCGGATAGCTGTCACTGGCCAGGACGGCTTCGACTTCACGCGCGCAGCGTTGCGCCGTCTCCAGATCCCACTGCGGCGTAATGCCCGCATGGCCCATCACCAGCTTCTTTTCTTCATCAACCTGCAGCAGAGGCTGCCGACGTAGCCAGTTGATCAATTCATCTGCGTCTTCCGCTTCCAGCAGTGGCGTCAGGCGATCTTTAGGTTTATTGCGGCTGATGCCGGCATAAACGGCCAGCAAATGCAAATCGTGATTGCCCAGAACCAGGCGAACGCTATCTCCCAGCGATTTGACGTAGCGTAGTACCTCCAGCGAGCCGGGCCCACGTGCGACCAGATCACCTGTCAGCCACAAGGTATCCTGACCAGGATCATAGTTCACCTGGTTTAGCAGAGCACGTAATTCATCATAACAACCGTGAACGTCGCCAATCAGGTAAGTATTCATTGTGAATTATCCAACAAAAAACAGACGCCCGTTAGTCGGGCGAAAGGCATCAGGTTCAGTGAATATGGCTTTCAACAGCCAGGCGGAAAACGGGGATGTCGACGTGAAACGTATCGCCTTGCTCATCCACCATCACATAGTGGCCCTGCATCGTGCCCATAGGCGTTTCAAGCACCGCGCCACTGGTATATTGGTATTCACTACCGGACGCAATGTGTGGTTGTTCACCGATTACGCCTTCACCCTGAACTTCTGTTTCACGTCCATTGCCGTTGGTGATCAACCAGTAGCGCCCGAGCAGTTGCACAGAGGAGCGGCCTAAATTGCGGATCGTAACGGTATAAGCAAAAACATAACGCTCTTCTTCCGGTGAGGATTGCGAGGCGACATAAAGGCTTTGGACGTGGATCGATACGCGGGCCGGTTCACTCATAGGTTACTCCTGCGGTTTATCCAGATGGTCTGCCAACCAGTTCGCTAACTGACAGTATTGCGCAACCGACACGTTTTCTGCACGCAGGCCCGTATCGATCGACAAGTCTTCCAGCGCACCCGCAGTCACCATATGGCTCAGGCTGTTACGCAGCGTTTTACGACGTTGGCCGAACGCTTCCGTGGTAATACGGCTTAAAATACGCACGTCTTTTACCGGATGAGGTGGCGTCATAAAAGGCACCAAACGTACTACCGCTGAATCCACCTTCGGAGGCGGCGTAAAAGCGTGCGGTGGCACTTCCAGCACCGGAATGACCTGGCAGTAATACTGCGCCATGACGCTCAGGCGACCATATGCTTTGCTGCCCGGACCGGCCACCAGGCGATTAACCACTTCTTTCTGCAGCATGAAGTGCATATCTTTAATCGAACCAGTATAGCTGAACAGATGAAACATCAGCGGGGTCGAAATGTTGTAGGGCAGATTACCAAAGACGCGTAGCGGCTGGCCTTTCTCTTTAGCCAGCGCGGCAAAATCAAAGGTCATGGCATCCTGCTGATAAATCGTCAGCTTAGGACCTAAAAACGGATGTGTCTGCAGGCGGGCTGCCAGATCGCGGTCAAGCTCCACAACCGTTAAGCTGTCGAGACGTTCGCCGACCGGTTCTGTCAGGGCACCGAGGCCCGGCCCAATCTCAACTAACGCTTCGTCGCGTTGCGGATGAATGGCGGAGACAATGCTGTCGATAATGTATTGATCGTTCAGGAAGTTCTGCCCGAAACGTTTACGGGCGTAGTGCCCCTGATGGACGCGATTATTCATTACTGCTCTTGATCATAGTGATGGCGAGATTAAGCGCCGTGATAAAGCTGCCCGCGTCAGCCTGACCCAGCCCGGCTAGTTCAAGCGCGGTGCCGTGATCGACTGAGGTACGGATAAACGGCAGGCCGAGGGTAATATTTACCGCGCGACCAAATCCCTGAAATTTGAGAACCGGTAAGCCCTGATCGTGATACATCGCCAGCACCGCATCGGCATGTTGCAGATATTTGGGCTGGAAAAGTGTGTCCGCGGGCAATGGGCCAGTCAGCTGAATACCCTGCTGGCGGAGTTCATTCAGGGCCGGGATAATCGTGTCTATCTCTTCCCGACCCATGTGGCCGCCTTCACCCGCATGAGGATTCAGCCCACAGACAAAAATATGCGGCTGGGCGATCGCGAATTTCTCTTTGAGATCCTGATGCAGGATGGTGATCACTTCATGCAGGCAATCCCGGGTGACGGCGTCAGCGACCGCTTTTAACGGCAGGTGCGTAGTCGCAAGCGCGACGCGTAACTGCTCTGTTGCCAGCATCATGACCACGCGGTGCGCGCCTGCTCGTTCGGCAAAGAATTCGGTATGGCCTGTAAACGGTATCCCCGCGTCATTGATCACGCCCTTATGCACAGGGCCGGTAATCAATGCAGCAAACTCACCGGACAAGCAGCCGTCGCAGGCGCGAGCCAGCGTTTCCAGTACATAGTGACCGTTGTCGACACAAAGCGTACCGGGTGTGACGGGCTGCGGGAGTTCAACGGGAAGGACGGTGAGTGTACCGGCCTGCTGGGGCGCTGGAGGCTCGGCAGAATCGTAAAGACGAAGGGTCAGAGGCAAACCCAGCAATGCGGCGCGCTGCAGCAAGAGCTGGGGAGACGCACAAACGACCAGCTCAACAGGCCAGGCCTGTTGAGCCAGTTGCACAGCCAGATCGGGACCAATCCCGGCGGGTTCGCCGGGCGTAATCACCACACGACAATCACTGCGCATTGTTATCCAGAATTTTCACGTAAGCCCCTGCACGCTGCTCCTGCATCCAGGTCTGCGCTTCTTCCGCGAACTTGCGGTTGAACAGCATGCGGTAAGCACGCTCTTTCTGGGCTGCATCCGTTTTATCAACCTGACGCGTGTCCAGCAACTGAATCAAATGCCAGCCGAAAGAGGAATGAACGGGCTGGCTAATTTCCCCTTTTTTCAGGCGTAGCAGCGCATCGCGGAACGCCGGGTCAAAGACTTCAGGCGAGGTCCATCCCAGATCGCCGCCCTGGTTAGCCGAGCCCGGATCGTCAGAGAATTGTTTTGCGGCGGCCGCAAAAGTGGTTTTACCGCTGCGGATATCGGCGGCAATTTGTTCCAGCTTCGCGCGGGCCTGATCGTCAGTCATGATCGGTGACGGCTTCAGCAGAATATGGCGTGCATGCACCTCGGTGACAGAGATGTTTTTGCTTTCGCCACGCAAATCGTTCACTTTCAGAATATGGAAGCCCACACCGGAACGAATCGGACCAACGATATCGCCTTTTTTTGCCGTGGCCAGAGCCTGAGCAAACAGCGTCGGCAGCTCTTCAATTTTTGACCAGCCCATATTGCCGCCTTTCAGGGCCTGGGAGTCAGCGGAGTAGGTAACGGCCAGTTTGCCGAAATCAGCACCGCCCTTCAGTTCGCTCACCAGCTGTTTTGCCAGTTTTTCCTGATCGTCAACCTGCTGTTGTGTCGGGTTTTCAGGCAGCGGCAGAAGAATGGTGCTGATATTCATCTCAGTCCCTTGAGTATTCTGCGCACCCACCTGTTTTGCCAGCGTATCCACTTCCTGTGGCAGGATGGTGACGCGACGGCGGACTTCGTTATTACGGACTTCAGAGATCAGCATCTCTTTACGAATCTGCGACCGATACGTGTTGTAGTCCATACCGTCATAGGCCAGACGACTGCGCAGCTGATCGAGGGTCATGTGGTTTTGAGCGGCAATATTCTGAATGGCCTGATCCAACTGCTGATCGCTGATTTGCAAACCGGCTTTATCGCCTAACTGCAGAATGATCGCGTCCATAATCTCACGCTCAAGGATCTGATGGCGTAAGGTTTTATCGTCCGGTAGCTGCTGGCCGGCCTGTTTCGCCTGAGATTTTACGGTGTTCATCATGCTGTCCACGTCACTCTCAAGGACCACGCCGTTATTAACCACAGCTGCAACTTTATCAACCACTTGTGGTGCTGCGAACACGGTGTTGGCACTGATCGCCACACCAAGAATCAGCATTCTCCAGTTCTTCATACTTTATCCATTATTGGTTCCGCACTGCGGGATTGCCTGTCAAACATCACAACATCAGAATGCACGCTGGTAAGGGATGATCCCCTGACTCAGCATCTGGCCAGTGCCCAGGCCATAATTCGAGCTCAGGCCACGTAACTCAATGTTGAATGAGATTTGGTTGTCGTACTTACTGTCGTTGTTTTCCCAACCGTTGATTTTACGTTCATATCCCAGACGAATCGCGTAGCAACACGAGCTGTACTGCAGGCCAACCAGCTGTGATGCCGGGCGATTATTGCGCGTATCGTAATAATACGCGCCAACCACCGACCAGGCATCATGAATTGGCCAACTTGCCGTGGTGCCAACCTGTGAAATCCCGTTTTTATAAATCGGGTTATTCACCAGTGAGCTGTCGTTAAGCGCAGAAGCAACATACTCCGGGCTGCTGTAACGGTAGCTCAACTGCACCATACGGTCAGCATCACGACGGTATTCCAGCACGGTATTGCCCTGCGCCACGTTATTCAGGCGGGTATCGTATTGCAGCCCGCCACGCACGCCCCAGCGTTCGCTGATCTTCCAGTACGTATCCCCGGCCCAAAGAAGACTGCCGGTATCGTCATCTTTATTGGTCTGGTTAACGCCTGTACGCGAAGGCGTGAACGAATAGATTTGACCCACAGAAACGTTAAAACGTTCAACCAGATCATTATCATAAATTCGTGTAGTCACACCGGTCGCGACCTGGTTCGCTGAGGCGATGCGATCCAGACCGCTGTAAGAGCGATCGCGGAACAGGCCGGTGTAGTCCGTTTGCAGCAGCGTGGAGTCGTAAGGATAGATGTCGCTCTGGTCCCGATACGGGATATACAGGTACTGAACCCTTGGCTCCAGCGTTTGGGTGTAACCCTGTGCCCAGTCCATATCACGATCAAATACCATGCGCCCATCAACTTTAAACTGCGGTAATGTGCGGTTGACGGAGTCTTTCAGGACACCGCTGGTAGTGCTGGTGGGGGCAAAGTTAGCGTTGTAGTAATCAACATCTTTTTGCTGATAGTGCGTGGCCAGAAATTTGGCTTCAGTATCCAGGCTGGCCCAGCTGTTTGATAACGGCAGATCGAGCGTAGGTTCAACATGTAAACGCGTGGTTTCAGGGAACTTGCTGTTTACATTGACAAATTTCACAGCCTGAGCATAGACCCGAGTGTCGAACGGACCGACATCGTTCTGGTACCAGTTCAGGTCAAGTTGCGGGAAGGCACGATAGACATTGCTGTTACTGGTATTACCAAAAATCTGGAAATCTTTGGTCGACAGGGCTGCGTCCCAGTTAGTATCCGCATAACCGACGCTGAATTTCTGTGAGGCATAGCCGTCGGTGGACGTGTAATAGGGTGACGTCAAATCGTTGAAATAGAACGGATCGCTGACTTTGGTATAGTCGGCGTTAAAGCGCCAGTGCTGGTCATATACACCGGCATGACGCCAGTAAAACAACCAGCGATCAGAACTGTCGTTCTGCGCGATTTGACGTAACGCTTTATCATTGTCGTACTGCTTGTCTGAGGCCAGATAGTCAAATTCGACCAGGCCTGCGCCCGCTTCTGTGAGGTAACGGAATTCGTTCTGCAATTGCAGACCACGTTTACTCATATAGTGCGGCGTAATGGTGGCATCGGCCTGAGGCGCGATGTTCCAGTAGTAAGGCAGAATAAACTCGAAACCGTTACTGCTGCCGTATTTGGCATTAGGGATCAGGAAGCCTGAGCGGCGCCGATCGCCCAGCGGCAACTGCAGATACGGGCTGTAAAACACAGGAACCGGGCCAAGCTTAAAGCGCGCGTTCCAGATCTCTGCCACTTCTTCCTGGCGATCCTGAATGATTTCGGACCCCGCCACGCTCCAGCTGTTACTGCCGGGCAGACAGGACGTGAAGGTGCCGTTTTCCATGATGGTGTAACGGTTTTGTCCACGCAGCTTCATTTGATCGCCTGTACCCCGCCCCTGGCGGCCGACCATCTGATAATCACCGTCCCAGACGTTAGTATCTTTGGTGTTAAGATTCGACCAGGCTTTCGGACCTTTCAGGATGACCTGATTATCGTCGTAGTGCACATTACCTAGCGCATCGACGGTCCGGACGGGCGTCGTCTGACCTTCTGGCTGGCGTTGATGAAGTTGCACCTCATCAGCCAGCATGCGGCTGTTGCCTTGGCTGACGTCTACATCACCTTTGAAAATGGCATCATCAGGATAGTTGCCTTTCACGGAATCCGAGTGAATAGTAACGGGCAACTGATTGGGATCGCCATTGACCAGAGGGCGATTATAACTCGGCACGCCTAACATACACTGCGACATTAAATCGTCGGCGAAGGCTTGCTGGCTAATGGCTGCGCCGATCAGGGTGGCCAGCAGAGTAGGTATACGTTTTTTCATACGCGGTATCGAGAATTCCATGAAAACTGGCATCATGCCGACAATCGGGTCAGAGACTAACGCACTGCCTGGCGTTGCGCCAGTGTTAATCCTTTTCTGTCCGCGCTGCCGTTAGGCGCTGAGATAAATGACAGGTATGATAATGCAATTTTCAGCCGTAAGCATGGCGAATTGAGGAGTTTATGCGCTACTGGGGAAAAGTTATAGGTCTGGTGCTGGGATTATTGTCTGGCGCGGGCTTTTGGGGAATTGTAATCGGCCTGATCATTGGGCATGGATTTGACAAGGTTCGCGGCGCACAAAGCAAGGCGTACTTTTCAAACACCCAGACCCGACAGTCACTGTTTTTCAGCACCACGTTTCAGGTGATGGGGCATTTAACCAAATCGAAAGGGCGCGTAACGGAAGCGGACATCCAGATTGCGTCTCTGTTTATGGACCGCATGCAGCTTCACGGTGAGGCGCGTACTGCCGCACAACGTGCTTTTCGTGAGGGCAAACAGGGTGAATATCCGTTGCGGACCAAACTGCGCGAATTACGCAGTGCCTGCTTTGGTCGTTTTGACCTGATTCGGATGTTTCTGGAAATTCAGATTCAGGCCGCGTTTGCCGACGGCACACTGCATCCCAACGAACGTCAGGTCCTGTACGTTATTGGTGAAGAGTTGGGCATTTCACACAGCCAGTTCGATCAGTTTCTGCGCATGATGGAAGGCGGCCAGCAGTTTGGCGGCGGCCGCAGTTATTCTCAAGGCGGTTTCCAGCAGGCACAACGCGGTCCTACGCTGGACGATGCCTGTAATGTGCTGGGCGTGAAAAGCAGTGATGATGCCACTACCATCAAGCGAGCCTATCGCAAACTGATGAGTGAGCACCATCCCGATAAGCTGGTGGCAAAAGGGTTACCGCCAGAAATGATGGAAATGGCCAAACAGAAAGCGCAGGACATTCAGTCGGCTTACGATCTGATTCGCAAAGAAAAAGGCTTTAAGTAAGTGGCGTGCGCCCCGGTGATTCATCCGCGGGGCGCGAGTCATAAACGGGCCGGTCAGAAATCGGCGGGCTGCTTGAAGGTCATCGCACTGCCAAACGCAGGATGCGTGATGGTCAGCGATTCGGCATGCAGCAGAAGCCGGCTTGCCATTGCCCTGGCTTCCGGGTGAGCATAAAACCCGTCCCCAAGTATCGGATGGCCCAGCGCCAGCATATGCACGCGCAACTGGTGCGAACGGCCGGTAATGGGCTTCAACGTGACGCGTGCGCTGTTATCGTCCCGATATTCCACCACCTGATACTCGGTTTGTGCCGACTTACCCGTCTCAAAACACACTTTCTGTTTTGGCCGGTTGGGCCAGTCACAAATCAAGGGCAAATCCACCAGGCCTTTTTCCTCTGCCGGATGTCCCCAGACCTGAGCGACATAGGTTTTGGCGGGTTCGCGCTCGCGAAACTGACGTTTTAGTTCACGCTCAGCGGCTTTCGTCAGTGCGACGACAATCACGCCGCTGGTGGCCATATCCAGCCGATGCACCGATTCGGCTTCAGGATAATCCCGCTGGATCCGCGTCATCACGCTGTCTTTGTGCGCCTCAAGTCGACCCGGCACGGAAAGCAGGCCGCTGGGCTTATTCACCACCATGATGTGCGCATCCTGATAGAGAATGTGCAGCCAGGGCTCAAGCGGCGGATTATAGGGTTCCATACATTATTCCAAAAAAGAGGGCCTTGCGGCCCTGAACTTACTGATGCGTAACCACAATCAGACGCAGCGCATCCAGGCGCCAGGTGGCTTCATCCAGACTTTCCAGCACCTGCTCGCGATTGCTTTCCAGCGCGTCAACTTCATCGTCACGAATATTGGGGTTGACGGCTTTCAGGGCTTCCAGACGCGATAACTCGGCACCCAGCTTTTCACTCGCTTCACGCCGTGCCGTATCGATTATGGCACGTGCTTCACTGACGACTTCTTTTTCCGCCAGGGTAAGAATAGCGTGAACATCCTGCTGGACGGCGTTCACCAGCTTACTGCCTGTGTGGCGGTTGACCGCATTCAACTGACGGTTGAAGCTCTCGAACTCCACTTTACCTGCCAGGTTAGTGCCCTTGCGATCTAACAGCAAACGCACAGGCGTTGGCGGCAGGAAACGGGTTAACTGCAGATGCTTAGGTGCCTGAGATTCCACCACGTAAATCAGTTCTACCAGCAGCGTGCCGACAGGCAATGCCTTATTCTTCAGCAGCGACAGCGCACAACTGCCCGTGTCGCCCGACAGGATCAGATCCAGGCCGTTACGGATCAGCGGATGTTCCCAGGTAATAAACTGGGTATCTTCACGCGACAGGGCCTGATCGCGGTTGAACGTGATGGTGCAACCGTCTTCAGGTAAGCCCGGGAAATCCGGGACTAACATATGATCTGACGGCGTCAGCACAATCAGGTTATCGCTACGATCTTCCTGATTGATGCCCACGATATCAAACAGATTCAGGGCAAAGTTGACCAGCTCGGTGTCGTTATCCTGCTCGGCAATGGTATTCGCCAGCATCTGCGCGGCGTCGCCGCCGTTCGAGTTCAGCTCCAGTAACCGATCCCGACCTTGTTCAAGCTGAGATTTCAGCGCGTCATGCTGTTTACGGCAGGCGTCGATAAAGTCATCAAAGCCTTCACTGTTTTCCGGCGCAGCCAGATAATTAATCAGTTCAGCGTGCACGCTGTCATAGAGGGTTCTGCCGGTCGGACAGGTGTGCTCAAAGGCATCCAGCCCTTCGTGATACCAGCGCAGCAGGACCGCCTGAGCGGTTTTTTCCAGCCATGGCACCAGAATCTGAATGTCATGCGCCTGACCGATACGATCCAGACGACCGATGCGCTGCTCCAGCAGATCCGGGTTAAACGGCAGATCGAACATAACCAGGCGGCTGGCGAACTGGAAGTTACGGCCTTCAGAGCCGATTTCTGAACACAGCAGAACCTGTGCGCCGTTTTCTTCTGAGGCAAACCAGGCCGCAGCCCGATCGCGTTCAATAATCGACAGCCCTTCGTGGAACACGGCGGCACGGATACCTTCACGCTCGCGTAATACCTGCTCCAGTTGCAGAGCGGTTGCGGCCTGCGCGCAAATCACCAGCACCTTCTCTTTACGGTTGCTGGTCAGATAGCCCATAAGCCATTCTACACGTGGATCGAAGTTCCACCAGGTGCCGGTGTCGCCTTCAAACTCTTGATAAATCTGCTCCGGATAGAGCAGGTCGCGCGCGCGTTCTTCGGCGCTTTTACGCGCGCCCATGATGCTGGAAACTTTGATGGCCGTCTGGTACTGAGCCGGCAACGGCAGGCGAATGGTATGCAATTCCCGTTTCGGGAAGCCCTTCACGCCGTTACGGGTGTTACGGAACAACACGCGGCTGGTGCCGTGGCGATCCATCAGCATGGAAATGAGTTCCTGGCGCGCCTCTTGTTTGCCCTCGCGGTCACTGTTGGCGACCTGTAGCAGCGGTTCGATATCCTGCTCGCCAACCAGCTCATTGATCATATTCATCTCGTCTTGCGAGATGGGATTATCCGCCAGCAGGGAGGTGACCGCATCGGCAATCGGACGGAAATGCTGTTGCTCTTCGACGAAGGCGGCGAAGTCGTGAAAACGATCGGGATCGAGCAGGCGCAGGCGTGCGAAGTGGCTTTCCATGCCCAGTTGTTCTGGCGTGGCGGTCAGTAGCAGGACGCCTGGTGTGTTTTCGGCGAGCTTTTCAATGACCTGATATTCACGACTTGGCTCACCTTCAGACCAGGCCAGGTGATGCGCTTCATCGACCACCAGGAGATCCCAGTCCGCGTCGGCCAGCTTATCAAGACGCAGCTTATTGCGACGAACAAAGTCCAGCGAACAGATAATCAGTTGTTCCGTGTCGAAGGCATTGTCGCTGTCGTGCTGGGCTTCGGCGTAACGATCGTCATCGAACAGCGCAAAGCGCAGGTTGAAGCGGCGCAGCATTTCAACCAGCCACTGATGTTGCAGCGTTTCTGGTACCACAATCAGTACGCGCTCAGCGCGGCCAGCCAACAGCTGCTGCTGAATGATCATACCGGCTTCGATGGTTTTACCCAGACCCACTTCATCCGCCAGCAGAACGCGCGGTGCATGGCGACGGCCCACATCATGGGCGATATGCAACTGGTGGGGAATCAGGTTGGTACGCATCCCACGCAGGCCACTGACGGGCAGGCGGTACTGTTCACTTTGATATTTACGCGCACGAAAACGCAGGGCGAAGCGATCCATGCGATCGAGCTGGCCAGCGAACAGACGATCCTGGGGCTTGCTGAACACCAGTTTGCTGTCGAGCATGACTTCACGCAGCATCACGTTGGTTTCTTCAGTATCCAGGCGCGTACCGATATAGGTTATCAGGTCATTGTCATTACGGACTTCATCCACCCGCATTTGCCAGCCCTCATGGCTGGTCACGGTATCGCCCGGGTTAAAAATCACGCGGGTGACGGGCGAGTCGCTGCGAGCGTAGAGGCGATTTTCCCCTGTGGCCGGGAAGAGCAGCGTGATCATGCGAGTATCGATCGCCACCACGGTACCTAATCCCAGTTCACTTTCTGTATCACTAATCCAACGCTGACCTAATGTAAAAACCATATAATTTTTGCTCGAATTTTTAACGTTTTTGAAGGTGTTCCCCATTCTCAGGCAATAGCATGTCAACCAGGCAAAAGGGGCCTGGTGCGTATGTCAGAGCGGTGAGTTTTGAGGAAGGGCGTTATGGTACTGGATGGCAGGGCATTCGTCACCTGTCAAAAAAGCCCCAGTTGCCCGGTAATCAGTGTAGCAAAGTCACCCTCGACGAAAGGCAAAATGCCTTCGGCAACAGGTTGCAGCTGTTTCGTAACGTAGTGATCGTAGTCGAGCGGCGTGGTCCGGGCTTCAACGGGTTCGGGGCCGCCCGTCGCTATCACATAGCGAATACGGCCACCGGTCTGATATTGCAGCGGCCGACCCAGTTTACGGTTGTGTTCATCCGCCAGACGGGCGGCGCGCACGTGAGGCGGCACATTGCGTTCATACTCCTTCAGCGGACGACGCAGGCGTTTCTTATAAATGAGCTGATCGTCCAGTTCGCCCGCCAGCAGCTGTGTCACGGTCGTGCGGACGTACTCTTCCCAAGGCTGACGATGAAATATCCGGCTGTAGAGTTCCTGCTGAAACTGCTGCGCCAGTGGCGTCCAGTCGGTCCGGACGGACTCCAGCCCTTTAAATACCATACGTTCACTGTCGCCTTCACGAATTAATCCCGCGTAGCGTTTCTTACTGCCCTGTTCGGCACCGCGAATGGTTGGCATCAGGAAACGGCAAAAGTGATTTTCATATTCCAGTTCGAGTGCGCTTGTCAGGCCATATTGCTGCTGGAGATGTTCACGCCACCAGTCATTGACCTTCGCAGCCAGTGCGCGGCCTGTTGCTTCCGCCTCGGCTTCATCCCGGGCGGACTTGAGCCAGACAAAGGTAGAATCCGTATCGCCATAGATCACATCATAGCCTTCGGCTTCAATAAGCTCGCGGGTTTGCTGCATGATGGCATGACCGCGCAGCGTAATCGACGAGGCCAGGCGAGGATCAAAAAAGCGGCAGGCGCTGGTGCCCAGCACGCCATAAAACGCATTCATAATGATTTTCAGGGCCTGCGACAGGGGCTTATTGCCCTGTTTTTTCGCGGTTTCGCGTCCCTGCCAAATCTGTTCCACAATCGCGGGCAGGCAATGCGTTTCGCGTGAGAAGCGCGCCTCACGAAAGCCGGGCACCGAATCCGCATCCGTTGGGTGCGCCAGCCCTTCGATGAGGCCGACGGGATCGATCAGAAAGGTGCGGATAATCGAGGGATAAAGACTTTTGTAATCCAGCACCAATACGGAATCATACAGGCCTGGCCGGGAATCCATCACATAGCCGCCGGGGCTGGCTTCCGGCGCAACATCGCCGAGATTGGGGGCGACAAAACCGACCCGATGCATGCGGGGAATATACAGATGGCTGAAGGCCGCCACAGAGCCGCCGTGGCGATCGACCGCCAGCCCGTTAACGGCGGCGCGCTCCAGCAAAAACGGCATGATCTCGGTTTTATGGAAGATGCGTGTGACCAGCTCGCAGTCCTTCAGGTTATAGCGTGCCAGCGCCGGTTTATCGTTGGCAAAACGCCAGTTGATCTCTTCCATGCGCTGCCACGGGTTATCGATAGCTTTGCCTTCGCCGAGCAGTTGTTGTGAAACCGACTCCAGACTAAAAGAGGGGAAATCCCAGAAGGCGGATTTCAGCGCATCAATACCGTCAATGATCAGCCGACCTGTCGCCTGGGCAAAAAACACGCCGGGTTTAAAACCGTGCTCACGCCATTCCAGTACAGCCTGCTGGCGGCCCAGGCGTAACGGAATGCCATAGCGGTCGGCATGTTTCTGCAGAACGCGCAGGTCAAACTGCACCACGTTCCAGCCGATCACCACATCGGGGTCTTGGTCGGCAAACCAGCGATTGAGCGCCTCCAGCAGTTGAGGGCGGGTTTCCAGGTAAATGAGTTCGAAATCCAGTGCGCTGGCATCGCCGTTAGGCGGTCCCAGCATGTAAACCTGACGCTGGCCGCAGCCTTCAAGGCCAATGCAGTAAAGCTCGCCATGCTGGGTGGTTTCGATATCCAGAGAGACCCATTTCAGCGGTGGGCGGTAGTCAGGATGCGGTTTGAGCCGGGCGTTAACCAGCGCATCGCCCTGCGCGTCACCATCGAACCACACGGGCGCGGTGATAAACCGTTCCATCAGATAGCGTTCAGGCGGACGAATATCGGATTCGTAAAGGGGAATGCCGTTTTCGCGCAGTTTCTTTTCAATCCACTGAAGCTGGCGATGCTGGCGGCAGTAAAGGCCAAATACCGGCCGGCGGCGAAAATCGGTTAACTGGAGAGGCTGCATGCGCACCTGGCGCTCGTCCTGTAGCAGCGTTTCGACCTGCGCCTGGTACTCGCAGGGAATAAACGTCACCGATTCCTGCACGGGCAGCACGACGCGCTGAGCACCGTCATCGGTGGCCAGCCAGAGCGTAATTTCGGTGCCTTGCGGCGTATCGCGCCAGTGACGGCTCAGCAGAAACCCTGCGCGGGGCTTATTCACGTATTCTCCAGGCTGATAGCGAATCGGACATGCGATTAAAAAGTATAACATGGGTATTTATACAGTGTCTCCCGGTGCGTTTTGTCAATATTGGCCTACAATTCTTGCCTTGACGCTGTGATGTCTGCTCTGGACAATCCAGCCTTCTGCTTTTTCTGAGGATTGATATGGAAGCCTGGGTTCAACACCTGATTACACAGTCGCTGGAGTGGGCGCTGTTTGCCGTGGCGCTGGTGACGTTTCTGGAGTCACTGGCGTTTGTGGGGCTGCTGCTCCCCGGCACCGTGATGATGGCGAGCCTTGGCGCGCTGGTGGGCAGTGGGCAGATCGGTTTGTATCCCGCCTGGGCCGCTGGCTTCGTCGGTTGTCTGCTTGGCGACTGGGTTTCTTACGGGATTGGCTGGAAATTTCAGGGGCCGCTTCATCGCTGGAAATACCTGCAAAAATACAAAGGGCTGCTGGATAAAACCGAACATGCGCTGTATCAGCACAGCATGTTTACCATTCTGGTCGGCCGTTTTGTGGGCCCCACTCGCCCGCTGATCCCGCTGGCGGCAGGTATGCTGGAATTGCCGGTACGCAAGTTTCTGCCCCCCAATCTGATCGGCTGTATCTTATGGCCCCCGCTTTATCTGTTGCCGGGGATTCTGGCAGGCGTGGCGATTGATGTCCCGAAAGAAGCCCAGGGCGGTCACTTTATCTGGCTGCTGGTTGCCGTTGCCCTTGTGGTGTGGCTGGGATGCTGGCTGTGCTGGCGCTGGTGGCGCGGTGAAAAGACCCGCGACTGGGCCACCGCGTATTTGCCGCCTGAACGACTGCGCTGGCTCGCGCCACTGGGCCTGGTCGTGGCCGTTGCGGCCTTCGTCGGTATTCAGTTTCACCCGATGATGCCAGTTTTCCGCCACCTGCTGTGGCAGGTCTTTATCGGTTAACGACGTGGGATGCCGAGCACATCGGCTTCCCGCACGTCCCCTGACAGCAGCCGGTCCGTTGCGCCATCCCAGTAAACCCGTCCATCTACCACCACCACGCTGCGTGGCGCAATCTGCTGCGCATCTTCAAGACTGTGCGACACCATAAGTAATGTGATTTCACGGGCTTCGCAGACGGTACGCACCAGGTTGAGCATCTCGCCACGCAGTGCCGGATCAAGCGCCGAGAAAGGTTCATCCAGCAGTAATACCGGCCGCTCGCGCAGCAGGCAGCGTGCCAGCGCTACGCGCTGACGTTGTCCACCTGAGAGCTGGCCTGGCAGGCGCGACAGCATCTCACTGAGCCCGACCTGCTGTGCAATGGTGGCTACCTGCTGACGCTGGTCCGCAGTCAGCCTGAGCCCGGGATGTAAGCCCAGCCCCAGATTCTGTTCCACGCTGAGATGCGGAAACAGGTTGTTTTCCTGAAACAGCATCGATACCGGGCGCTGAGCGGGCACGCTGTGGGTATGATCGACGCCATCCATTATCAGACTGCCCTGGCTGACGGGCAGAAAGCCGGCAATCAGATTTAACAACGTACTCTTACCCGCGCCGCTTGGACCAAGAATCGCCAGCCGTTCGCCGCGCCCGGCGTGAAGGGAAAAACGCATCGGCAAATGCTGATACAGGTAAGTCAGATTATTCAGTGTCAGCATGGCGACCCGGTAATTTTTCCATCAGAGTAAACAGAGACAGGCAGAGCACCAGCAACAGTAATGCGGTAACGGCTCCGTCGGCCCCGCGATAGGCACCAATCTGCTGATAGAGGTAGAAAGGCAGCGTACGGAAATCGGCGTTACCGAACAGCGCCACGACGCCAAAGTCTCCAATTGACAGTACGCAGGCAAACGCCAGCGCCTGTGCCAGTGGCCGCTTCAGTGCACGGAGTTCTATCAGCGTCAGGCGGTTCCATCCGCTGATCCCTAATGCACCGCACAGGTGGTTGTAGCGTTCTGCGATATCCCGCATCGGGTTTTCCAGCACTTTCAGGGCATAGGGAATGGCGATCAGTGCATTGGCGAACATCACTACGCCATCCGCCGCATCGGGCAGCCCTGTTGTGGCATTCAGCAGCAGGAAAAAGCCGGTTGCCAGCACGATACCCGGCATGGCCAGAATCAGCATGCCGCTGGTGTCCATAAATTGTGCGGCAAGTTTACGCTGGCGCAGGCGCAGTTCGCGGCTGCTCCAGAGCAGCATGGTCGTCAGTAACACGCACAGCACGCCAGCGCCCAGGGCGATGCGCAGTGAGGTGAATGTTGCCTGCCACAACGCCGGTTGTTGCAAGGCGCCGCGCAGTCCGCCGTCCAGGCCATTAATAATCACTGCGATCAGGGGCGGTAGCAGTAACAGCAAGGCTAAACCGATGAGGGCGATGTCGCTGATGCGCGCCAGCACGGAATCCTGCGGATCGCGCCAGCCCTGGCGCTGCGTGTTGCCAGCGGGAATGGCGTGACTGATGCGCTGACTGAGAAGCACCAGCACCAGGCAGCAGCCAAGCTGAATCAACGCCAGGAGTGCGGCGCGTCCCGGATCGTAGTCATAACTTAAAGCCTGAAAAATGGCCAGTTCGATAGTGGTGGCCCGCGGCCCGCCACCCAGTGAAAGCACCGTGGCAAAACTGGCGAAGCAGAGCATGAAAATCAACGCACCGGTAGGCAGTAACTGGCGACGTAGCCACGGCCATTCAAGGAGCCGAAAGTGATGCCAGCCACGGATATTCAGCTGTGCAGCAAGCTGACGCTGTTCGGCCGGAATGCTTTCCAGCGCCTGCAGCATCAGGCGCGTGGCCAGCGGCAGGTTGAAAAAAACATGGGCCAGCAAAATGCCCTGAAGCCCGTAAGGCGAGAAGTGATAGTCCACGCCAAGCCAGGCGCAAAGCCGGGCCAGCCAGCCCACCCGACCATAGACAGTGAGCAGACCAAATACCGCGACCAGCACCGGCAAGACCAGCGTCATGGCGCACAGGCGTAATAATCCCTGACGGCCAGGAAAACGGCGTCGATAGAGAGCCCGGGACAGCGGAATGGCCGGCAGCAAAGAGAGCAGGGCGGAAAGCAGCGCCTGCGTAAATGAAAAGCCAATCACATGATGCAGATAGGTATCCTGCAGAACCGCGCGCCAGTCGGTCGCCGGGGCCGCCATCCACAGTGCAGCAAAAGCTGACAACGCCACGCTGCAAAGCAGCAACGTGGCGAGTGAACCCGGAATCAGCCAGAAGGGGATCAGCGACTCACGGCGCGTTGCCATTGGCTGACCCATTGTGAACGGTGGCTGGCGACGGCTTCAGGCGAAAACTGTAATGCCGTCTTCGGCACGCTGAGTGAAGCAAAGCCTGCAGGCAGGTCGGTTTTGATCACCGGGTACATCCAGTTGCCGGTTGGAATCGTATTCTGGAAAGCGGGCGTGACCATGAACTGCATAAACTGCTCTGCCAGTTTTGGTTGTTTGCTGTTAGCCAGGCGGGCTGCCACTTCCACCTGCAGATAGTTGCCTTCGGCAAACGGTGCCGCGGCATAGTTATCCTTCTTCTCTTCAATAATGTGATAAGCCGGCGACGTGGTATAGCTCAACACCAGATCGCTCTCGCCTTTCAGAAACAGACCGTAGGCTTCACTCCACCCTTTGGTCACCGTGACGGTTTTCTTTGCCAGCTTTTGCCAGGCTTCAGGCGCCTTGTCTCCGTAGACTTTTTGCATCCACAGCAGCAGGCCAAGGCCCGGCGTGCTGGTGCGGGGATCTTCATAAATCACGCGCCATTTTTCGGGGCTTTCGACCAGTTCTTTCAGGCTCTTTGGTGGGTTTTTCAGCGTGTTTTTGTTATAGACGAACGCGAAGTAGCCGTAATCGAAGGGCACAAAGGTGGTGTCCTTCCAGCCGCCGGGAACCTGCAATTTACCGGTATCAACGTCGCTTTTGGCAAACAGCCCGGTTTGTTGCGCGGCCTGCAGGAGGTTGTTATCCAGCCCTAAGACCACATCGGCCTTGCTGTTCTTGCCTTCCAGACGGACGCGATTCAGCAGCGAAACCCCGTCTTCCAGGGCCACATATTTCAGTTCGCAACCGCACTGGGTTTCAAAGGCTTTTTTAACGGCCGGACCCGGTCCCCAGTCAGCGGAAAATGAATCATAGGTGTAAACCGTCAGGACAGGTTTGGCCGCGAAGACCGGGGCAGAGAGTAACAGCAGCACGGGCAGGACGTTTTTTAACACTTTGCGCTCCTATAGCGGCAGGGTTGAGTCGCAAAGGATCTGAGCAAAGTTGCCTCTCAAATCCCTACGTCGGCATTAACCGATTCAGGTTCGACGGGTATATCTCAGCGCTCTGACATGATGGAAAGAGGCACCCCGTTGAGAACGTCACATTCTAGTCATTTAATGCCCGCCGGGAAAGGATCACAGCGTGGGCGGTGCAAACCAGGCGGATTTAAAGTCAAACCACCCCAGCGTATTCATCCGTACTCCGCGCATACTGCGCTGGCCTTCCAGCAGCAGCCAGTGATGAAACAACGGATGAAGCCAGTTGCTTTCAACCAGCTGTTTCGCCCATTCAGCAAGGGGGAGCGTTTTCTCACGCCAGCGCGCAGCATCCTGCTGCCAGTTCACCGGCAGGCAGTGCTGCAACAACGGGACTTCGTATAACAGCGCAAACAGAGAATAGTCCAGGGGCAGGGTAAAGTTGACGCTGCCGAGCCAGATATCGCTTTCACCTGTGCCCTGATGCCAGGATTCATAACTGACCTCACGCACGTCCAGCGTCACATCGTGTTGCGCCAGTAGTGGACGCAAGGCATCGGTGATACTGACGTGCTCAATGTGCTGGTTATAAACGGTCAGCGTCAGGTGCGTCAGGCCTGCGGGTTTTTCTACCGGTGTCAAATCACGCCGGTGGTGCCAGCGGGGCAGCAGGCCGTAAGCAGGAAACCAGTAACGCTGGTAACCCAGATCAGCATTGTTCAGTAAGGCAATGGGGTTAAGCAGGAAGCTAAGCCAGCGTCGAATGCCCGGTTCGCCTGCCTTCGCGGAGCGCTGGTCAAACAGTAAAAAGTAGCAGCCCTCTTCAAGCCGACTCTCTTCCTGTTTCTCATCGGCCTGTTCGCCCTGCAGGCGAACACCGGCATAAACCACTTCGTCACTGATTTCGGGCAGCACCCATACCGACACGTCATCGATCAAGGCGCGATAGCCAAAGTAGTCGTCGAAGGCTTCGATCTTCAGCTGACTTTGCTGATTGCGGATGACCCGATAGGGCCCTGTCCCTATGGGCTGACGGGCAAAATCGCGCATATCGGGCCACTCGCGCGGCAGAATCATGGCGCTGACGCTGCCCAACAGCCAGGGTAGCCAGCGGTCGGGCTGATCTAAATAGATATCCAGCGTCCAGGGGGCAGGGGAGTCAAGTCGCTGAAGATGGCAAAACAGCGGATGCTGGCGCAGGCGCTCAAGGCTGGCAATCACATCGTCCATGTCGAGTTCCCGGCCATGATGGAAACGGATAGCCGGACGTAAATAAAAGCGCCAGTGTCGATCCGAATGTTGCTGCCAGTGATGAGCGATATCGGCTTCGATTTCCCCCTTTTCCTCATTTATGCGTGTCAGACCGCTAAAAATCTGGCGAGCGATATGGGTTTCTGACCGACGCAGGGGCGATCCAGGCAGCAGATTGAGCAGAGGGCGATAGTAGAGAACGCGCAGAATATGTTTTCCCTGCCGGAAACTGCGGCCCAGATGCGCGCTGATCATCTGTCTGACCTGATCTTTATCGCCGACAAGCTGCACCAGTTGATCAATACGATCCTGTTCCAGCAGGTCTTCAGCGCGCTGCTGCTGCAAGGTTAGTCCGGTGTAGCAGAAGGTGAGCACGGATCGCTTGCCCCGTCCGGCCTCCGCCTGCCAGGTGAGCCAGCCGGCTTCCTGCATCCTGTTAAGCAGGTTCCGCATATGGCGACGTGAACAGTGCAGGGCGTCGGCCAGTTCAACCAGGGTGGTTTCCTGCGATTGCCCCTGACAGCTCTGCCACAGACGAATGAACTGCTGCTTCAGACGTGATGACGACATAAAAGAGGAACTCCCTCTGAAACCTGCTCTGTTTTTCCTGCCCTATTTTAGAGGCAAACTTTCTCGCATTGGAAGAGCGGGAGGCATTCAGCGATGGATGGCGCTCTGACATGGACGGCAGCGATGCCCGTCCCTTCTGAGTAGTGTGCTACGATTTTGCCAGCAGAGTTATTCTGCTGGTTTTTTTTACGTTGCAGGTTATGGTCGGGGGACACGCTTCCCGTTTCTATTGTTGTTCTGTCAGGGATAAGGCATGAAATCTTTGTTAGCATTCTCGCGCCGTTTCAATCCAGTGTTTTTCGCTTTTATGGTGACCGCCTTTATCCTCGGCGTAGCGGGCGCGCTTCAGGCACCGACGCTGAGCCTGTTTTTATCGCGAGAAGTGCAGGTGCCGCCGCTGTGGGTTGGGCTGTTTTTTACCCTCAATGCCGTTGCCGGGATTGTGGTGAGCATGATGATCGCAAAACGTTCTGACCGGGTCGGCGATCGCCGCAATATCATCTTGCTGTGCTGCATGCTGGCATTGGCAAACGCGCTCCTGTTCGCCTTTACCCGCCATTATCTGACGCTGATAACGCTGGGCGTACTGCTGTCGTCGCTGGCGAATGTCGCCATGCCGCAGCTTTTTGCCCTGGCGCGTGAATATGCCGACAGTGCTTCGCGCGAAGTGGTGATGTTCAGCTCTGTCATGCGTGCTCAGGTCTCGCTGGCCTGGGTGATTGGCCCGCCATTGTCATTTGCGCTGGCGCTGAATTTTGGCTTTGTCACGTTGTTCAGCGTGGCCGCCGGGCTGTTTTTTCTCTGTTTTCTGCTGATCTGGTTTACGGTGCCCTCGGTGCCGCGCACCGCGTCCCTGATGCAGTCAGGCGGAATTCCGCTGAGTGGCTGGCGTATTCGTGATGTGCGTATTTTGTTTGCCGCATCGACGCTGATGTGGACCTGCAACACCATGTATATCATCGACATGCCGTTATGGATCAGTACGGATCTGGGCTTACCTGAAAATCTGGCCGGAATCTTAATGGGCACGGCTGCAGGGCTGGAGATCCCGGTCATGATCGTGGCGGGCTTTTACGCCAAACGATGGGGCAAGCGGAATATGATGGCCGCCGCCGTGGCTGCTGCCGTCGTGTTCTACAGCGGCCTTATCCTGTTTCACAGCCATCTGGCGCTGCTGATCCTGCAGGTGTTTAACGCCCTGTTTATCGGCGTGGTCGCAGGCATTGGCATGTTGTGGTTTCAGGATCTGATGCCTGGACGGGCGGGCGCGGCCACCACCCTGTTTACTAACAGCATTTCGACCGGGATTATCCTGGCGGGGCTATGTCAGGGTGCGCTGGTTGAACATTTTGGGCACGGCAGTGTGTACTGGGTGATTGCAGCGATTTCGCTGGTTACGTTGGTGATGATCAGAAGAGTCAAAGAGGCGTGATCCGCGCCTGTGAGATGCGCAGGGCAAAAAAAAGCCCGGTCAGCAGACCGGGCCGTACGGTGATAACGAAGCTTAGCGCATAAAGGCGGGCTGGTTATTTTCGTAAGCTGAAATCGCGCTTTCGTGCTGCAGCGTCAGGCCGATGCTGTCCAGTCCGTTCAGCATGCAGTGGCGACGGAAATCATCAATCTTAAAGCTGTAGGTCTTGTCGCCGGCTTTAACCACCTGCGCTTCCAGATCCACTTCGAAGCGGATGCCCGGACGGGCTTTTACCAGGGTAAACAATTCGTCTACCTGCTCCTCAGTCAACGTGACCGGCAGCAGTTGGTTATTAAAGCTGTTGCCATAAAAAATATCGGCAAAGCTCGGCGCGATGACGACTTTAAAACCGTAATCGGTTAGTGCCCATGGCGCATGCTCACGTGACGAACCACAGCCAAAGTTTTCACGTGCCAGCAGGATGGACGCCCCTTTGTACTCCGGGAAATTGAGCACGAAATCCGGATTGGGCTCCAGGCCGTGATCGTCCAGGAAACGCCAGTCGTTAAACAGATGCGCACCGAAACCAACACGCGTCACTTTCTGCAAAAACTGCTTTGGAATGATGGCGTCGGTGTCGACGTTAGCGGCATCCAGTGGCACCACCAAACCCGTATGTTGCGTAAATTTTTCTGCCATGATGGCGTCCTTATGTCAGGCTGCGAATATCAGCGAAATGGCCATTAACGGCAGCAGCAGCGGCCATCGCCGGGCTGACCAAATGTGTCCGTCCGCCACGGCCCTGGCGGCCTTCGAAGTTACGGTTACTGGTTGAAGCACAACGCTCGCCGGGATTCAGGCGGTCGTTATTCATCGCCAGACACATGGAGCAGCCAGGCAGGCGCCATTCAAATCCGGCCTCAATAAAGATCTTATCCAGCCCTTCGGCTTCGGCCTGGGCTTTAACCGGGCCTGAACCTGGCACCACCAGAGCCTGAACGCCCGGCGCAACTTTACGCCCTTTGGCAATCGCGGCGGCGGCGCGCAGATCTTCAATGCGCGAGTTAGTGCAGGAACCAATAAAGACTTTATCGATGCTGACGTCGGTCAGTTTGATACCGGGTTGCAGGTTCATATAAGCCAGCGCCTTCTCTGCGGATGCCCGCTCCACGGGATCCGCAAACGAGGCCGGGTCGGGAATCTGCGCATCCACCGCGATAACCTGCCCAGGGTTCGTTCCCCAGGTAACCTGCGGGGCGATCTCTTCTGCACGCAGCGTCACGACGCGGTCAAATTTCGCGTCCGGATCGGACTTCAGCGTGCGCCAGTATTCAACGGCCTGCGCCCATTTCTCACCTTCCGGTGAAAACTGACGTCCTTTCAGGTAGGCGAAGGTGGTTTCATCGGGGGCCACCAGACCGGCTTTTGCGCCCATCTCGATAGCCATGTTACACAGCGTCATGCGGCCTTCCATGCTCAGCGCTTCGATCGCGGAACCACAGAATTCGACAACATGGCCGGTACCGCCCGCGCTGCCGGTTTTGCCGATAATGGCCAGCACGATGTCTTTCGCCGTAATGCCCGGGGCAACCGTACCTGTCACTTCAATCTTCATGGTTTTAGCACGGCCCTGTTTCAGGGTTTGGGTGGCAAAAACATGCTCGACTTCAGAGGTACCGATACCGAAGGCCAGCGAGCCAAAAGCGCCGTGTGTAGCCGTGTGCGAGTCACCGCAGACAATGGTCATGCCCGGTAAGGTCATGCCTTGTTCCGGACCGATGACGTGCACGATGCCCTGGAACGGGTGATTCAGGTCATATAACTGCACGCCAAATTCCGCACAGTTCTTGATCAGCTCCTGCATCTGAATACGGGCCATTTCACCCGAGGCATGAATATCTTTGGTCTGGGTAGAAACGTTGTGATCCATGGTGGCGAAGGTTTTCGACGGCTGGCGCACTTTACGACCGTGCGCCCGCAAGCCATCAAACGCCTGCGGTGAGGTCACCTCATGAATCAGGTGACGGTCAATATAGAGCAGCGGCGTTTCATTCGGCGCTTCGTGAACGACATGTGCATCAAATAACTTCTGGTATAAAGTTTTCATTTTATTATTTTTCCTCGGCGACAAAGCGAGCAATGATGCTGCCCATCTCATCGGTGCTAATCGCAGGGCCATCACCGGCTAAATCTTTGGTGCGGTAACCTTCGGCTAACGCACGGCTGATGGCGCGTTCAATACTGGCAGCGGCCTCATCGGCGTTCAGGCTGTAGCGCAGCAGCAGTGACAGCGACAAAATCTGAGCAATCGGGTTGGCAATGTTCTGCCCGGCGATATCCGGTGCGGAGCCGCCAGCCGGTTCGTAGAGGCCAAAGCCATCTTCGCTCAGGCTGGCTGAGGGCAGCATGCCCATAGAACCGGTGATCATCGCGCACTCGTCTGACAGAATGTCGCCAAACAGGTTTGAGCACAGCAGCACGTCGAACTGAGAAGGATCTTTAATCAGCTGCATGGTGGCATTGTCGATGTACATATGGCTCAACTGCACATCGGGATAATCTTTCGCAATCTCGTTGACGATCTCGCGCCACATGACCGAGGTTTGCAGTACGTTGGCTTTATCCACGGAGGTCACTTTGTTGCGGCGCTTGCGGGCGGACTCGAAAGCCTGACGTGCAATACGTTCGATTTCAAAGCGATGGTAGACTTCGGTATCAAACGCGCGTTCATGCGGACCGCTGCCTTCACGTCCTTTCGGCTGACCAAAATAGATGCCGCCGGTCAGTTCACGGACACACAGAATGTCGAAACCGCGTGCCGCGATATCGCTGCGCAGTGGACAAAACGCTTCGAGACCACTGTACAGCGCCGCCGGGCGCAGGTTACTGAACAGTTTAAAATGCTTACGCAGGGGAAGCAGCGCGCCACGTTCGGGCTGGGAAGCCGGGGGCAGGTGTTCCCATTTTGGCCCGCCCACGGAACCGAACAGAATCGCATTAGCCTGCTCACAACCGGCTACAGTGGCCGGGGGGAGCGGTTCACCATGGCGGTCAATGGCGATGCCGCCCACATCGTATTCGCTGGTGGTAATACGCAGATTAAAGCGCTGACGAACGGCATCTAATACCTTGATAGCCTGCGCCATCACTTCCGGGCCGATACCGTCGCCCGCCAGTACTGCGATATGTGAAGAGTTTGACATGATTACACCGTTTCCTTCTGATCTTTAGACTTGCGCTGTAACTCTTTCTCGACCTGTTTGGCTCGCCAGATGTTGTTTAAGGCGTTCACCATCGCTTTGGCAGACGATTCGACGATATCTGTCGCCAGACCAACGCCGTGGAATTTGCGGTTGTTGTAGCTCACCACAATATCGACCTGGCCCAAGGCATTTTCGCCGTGGCCTTTTGCCGTCAGCTTGTAATTAACCAGCTCGGCATTGAACTGGGTAATTCGGTTAATGGCCTGATAAACCGCATCAACCGGACCGTTCCCGGTCGCCGCTTCTGATTTCGTCTGTTCGCCACAACCCAGATTGACCGACGCGGTCGCCGTAATACTGGAGCCTGACTGCACAGTGAAATCATTCAGTTGGAAAAATTCAGGCTCTTCGTTTTGTTTGTCGATGAAAGCCAGCGCTTCCAGGTCGTAGTCAAAAACCTGACCTTTCTTGTCCGCCAGTTTCAGGAAAGCGTCATACAGGGAATCCAGATTGTATTCGCTCTCTGTGTAGCCCATCTCTTCCATGCGATGTTTTACCGCTGCACGACCGGAACGGGATGTCAGATTAAGCTGAATTTTATGCAGGCCAATGGATTCTGGCGTCAGGATTTCATAGTTTTCACGATTCTTAATCACGCCGTCCTGATGAATGCCCGACGAGTGGGCAAACGCGTTCGATCCGACAACCGCTTTGTTGGCCGGAATCGGCATATTGCAGATCTGGCTTATCATCTGGCTGGTACGATAAATTTCATGATGGTGAATGTTGGTATGAACATTCATGATCTGCTGGCGGGTTTTAATCGCCATGATCACTTCTTCCAGCGCACAGTTACCGGCACGTTCGCCCAGGCCGTTCAATGTCCCTTCCACCTGACGCGCCCCGGCCTGCACCGCTGCAATCGCATTACCGGTGGCCATGCCTAAATCGTCGTGTGTGTGCACAGACAGAATCGCTTTGTCGATATTCGGTACGCGGTTGATTAACTGGCTGATAATGTTGGCGTATTCATTCGGCAGGGTATAGCCAACGGTATCAGGGATATTGATGGTGGTTGCGCCCGCATTTATGGCGGCTTCGACCATGCGGCACAGGTCGTCAATGGGCGTACGACCACCGTCTTCACAGGAGAATTCAACATCGTCCGTATAGTTACGGGCACGTTTTACCATGCGCACCGCCCGCTCAATTACCTCGGGTAAGGTGCTGCGCAGTTTCGTGGCGATATGCATCGGCGAGGTGGCAATAAAGGTATGGATGCGGAAGGCCTCGGCAACCCGCAATGATTCGTAGGCGGCATCAATGTCCTGCTCAACGCAGCGCGCCAGGCCGCAAACCCGACTGTTTTTAATAGTACGCGCAATGGTTTGTACGGATTCAAAATCACCTGGTGACGAGACGGGGAAGCCGACTTCCATCACATCAACGCCCATACGTTCCAGCGCTAACGCAATCTGCAGTTTTTCTTTCACACTCAGGCTGGCCTGTAAGGCCTGTTCACCATCACGCAGAGTGGTATCGAAAATAATAACTTGCTGGCTCATCGTGTTCATCCTTTTGCGTTTCTTGCCTTGCAACGAGCATAAAAAAACCCGCGACAGGCGCGGGTTTTTAACTTTTAGCAGGTTCGAATCAGTGTTTGATTTCGCCCACAAGTCTACCGCGCAGAGAATTTGCGATAAGTAGTAGACCTGATAGACGAAAAGAACGTGACATGTTTCAAACCCCGTGAATTTTTTGCTGCATCTATTGGTACTGGAATCAACAATCGATGTCAACCATAAGCGAAGGGTTATTTTCAGCCGCCACAAAGAAAAATGTTCTGACATTTTTGACGCTCACAGAGTATTAAACGAGGCGGACAGAACCCATGACGTTCATTACTGCTGATACGGGGTTACAGGAGAAAGTCTGATTTTTAAGGTGATGAAATATAATGATAAATTAATATTCCAGTATCGCTTTATCCATAATCAGGCCATCTCAGGCAGCATAATCTCATGCGCTTTAAATTTTTATAAGATAATTACGCCATAAAAACGCATGAGGAAAAGATGGCTGGCTGAGTCCGTTCGTCATAGGTTTTTTTTATTTCTTAGATATGGCTACAAAAAATATCATTCACAGCATTTTCCTCTGCCATTATTGAACGTATTTAGTTTAATAATCGCAGGCAAAAGTTGGCGGGCAGAGGCTTTGAATCCCGCCGCCTTTCATCAAATGCGTTTGGCGTTTGCCAGCCCGTTTTTCTACGGTTATGGTAATCGACCTACTCTTAGAAAAATTAACCCAGCAGAATTCTCTGTATCTGGATCGCAGAAATGAGTTCTGCGGTCTTAGCAAAAACATAAGGTTTTGATTTTAATTGGCGAAACAGGGCAGGATGCATATGGCTAGCGGAAAAGCCGTCGCCAGTGGATTCAGTTCCTCAAGCCGGGAGGCAGAAAATGGAGATGTTGTCAGGAGCCGAAATGGTCGTCCGGTCGTTGATCGACCAGGGCGTGAAGCAAGTGTTCGGTTATCCGGGTGGCGCAGTACTCGATATCTATGATGCACTGCAAACTGTGGGGGGCATCGACCATGTTCTGGTCCGCCACGAGCAGGGTGCGGTCCACATGGCCGATGGTCTGGCACGCGCAACCGGTGAAGTCGGTGTGGTGCTGGTGACGTCCGGGCCGGGTGCAACCAATGCGATCACCGGTATCGCGACCGCCTATATGGATTCTATTCCGTTAGTCATTCTGTCGGGTCAGGTGCCGTCTTCGCTGATTGGTTATGATGCCTTCCAGGAATGTGACATGGTGGGGATTTCCCGCCCGGTGGTGAAACACAGTTTTCTGGTGAAAAACACCGAAGAGATCCCGACGGTACTGAAAAAAGCGTTCTGGCTGGCATCCAGCGGTCGCCCGGGACCGGTGGTTATCGATCTGCCAAAAGATATCCTTAACCCTGCGAATAAGCTGCCTTATCACTATCCGCAGGAAGTGAGCATGCGCTCGTATAATCCGACAATTCAGGGCCATAAAGGCCAGATTAAGCGTGCGTTACAAACCTTACTGGCGGCGCATAAGCCGGTTATCTATGCCGGCGGCGGTGCCATTACGTCGTCGTGTGAAGCCGAGCTGTTGCAGCTGGCTGAGCGCCTGAATATTCCGGTCACGACTTCACTGATGGGGCTGGGTGCGTTCCCTGGCAGCCATCGCCAGTGCGTAGGTATGCTCGGTATGCACGGCACCTACGAAGCGAATATGACGATGCACAATGCCGATTTGATCTTCGGCGTTGGTGTACGTTTTGACGATCGCACCACCAACAATCTGGCAAAATACTGCCCGAACGCCACCGTGATGCATATTGATATCGATCCGACGTCGATTTCCAAAACGGTCTCCGCGGATATTCCGATTGTGGGCGATGCAAAACAGACGTTACAGCAGATGCTGGAACTGCTTGATCACACGGAGGCGAAGCAGCAGTTAGACAGTCTGCGTGACTGGTGGCAGTCGATTGAGACCTGGCGCGGGCGTCAGTGCCTTGCCTACGATCGTACCAGTGACAAAATCAAACCCCAGGCCGTGATCGAAACCATCTGCCGTCTTACTAATGGTGATGCTTACGTGACATCGGACGTAGGGCAGCATCAGATGTTTGCCGCGCTCTACTACACCTTTGATAAACCCCGTCGCTGGATTAACTCTGGTGGCCTCGGCACCATGGGCTTCGGCCTGCCTGCCGCGCTGGGTGTCAAAATGGCGCTGCCTGACGAAACCGTGATTTGCGTGACGGGCGATGGCAGTATTCAGATGAACATTCAGGAGCTTTCGACCGCGCTCCAGTATGATCTGCCGGTATTAGTGCTGAACCTGAACAACCGTTTCCTGGGCATGGTGAAACAGTGGCAGGACATGATTTACTCTGGCCGCCATTCTCAGTCTTATATGGAATCATTGCCTGATTTCGTTCGCCTGGCGGAGGCCTATGGTCACGTAGGCATTGCCATCAGTCATCCTGCGGAGCTGGAAGAGAAGCTGACGCTGGCACTGGAAACTCTGGCAAAAGGACGACTGGTGTTTGTTGATGTTAACGTTGACGGCAGTGAGCATGTTTACCCGATGCAGATTCGCGGTGGCAGTATGGATGAGATGTGGTTGAGCAAAACGGAGAGGACTTAATTATGCGTCGCATTTTATCGGTTTTGCTGGAAAACGAATCCGGCGCATTGTCTCGTGTTGTTGGCCTGTTTTCACAGCGTGGCTACAACATTGAGAGCCTGACGGTTGCGCCCACGGACGATCCTACGCTGTCACGCATGACGATTCAGACTGTTGGCGACCAGAAAGTCCTGGAGCAGATTGAGAAACAGCTGCACAAACTGGTCGATGTTTTGCGTGTGACCGAGTTAGGGCAGGGCGCTTACGTCGAACGTGAAATTATGCTGGTGAAAATTCAGGCGACAGGTTATGGCCGCGAAGAGGTAAAGCGCAGCGCAGAAATTTTCCGGGGCCAGATTATTGATGTGACGCCTTCGCTTTACACGGTTCAGCTGGCAGGCACCAGCGATAAGCTGGATGCATTCTTAAGCACGGTACGCGAAGTGGCTGAAATTGTAGAAGTCGCGCGCTCCGGCATCGTCGGTGTTTCACGTGGCGAACGGATAATGCGTTAATCACGCGCCGTAACGATCTAAAACGAATGTAACCCGGCGAAATGCCGGGTTTTTTCTTTTTTGTGCAGAACAAGGTTCACCATCAGAAAAGCGGTTGCTCCGCGCACTTTTCTGCTGTTAGATGTGATAAAAGAATGTCCATAGCTTATCTGCGGGTTATCAGACCCGCTTAACGGTGGGGTTACAGTGAAACTGGATGAAATTGCGCGCCTGGCGGGTGTATCGCGCACCACGGCCAGTTACGTCATTAATGGAAAGGCACGGCAGTATCGTGTCAGCGATAAAACCGTTGAGAAAGTCATGGCGGTGGTCCGCGAGCATAACTATCATCCTAATGCTGTGGCGGCAGGGCTGCGCGCCGGGCGCACGCGCTCGATCGGTCTGGTGATTCCCGATCTGGAAAACACCAGTTATACACGTATTGCTAACTATCTTGAGCGTCAGGCCCGCCAGCGTGGCTACCAGTTATTGATCGCCTGTTCTGAAGATCAGCCTGACAATGAAATGCGCTGTATTGAGCATCTGCTGCAACGCCAGGTGGACGCCATTATCGTATCCACTTCACTTCCTCCTGAGCATCCTTTTTATCAACGCTGGATTAACAATCCCCTGCCCATTATCGCACTGGACCGCGCGCTGGATCGTGAACACTTTACCAGCGTGGTCGGTGCTGACCAGGACGATGCTTATGCCCTGGCGGCTGAACTGCGTCAGCTTAAGGTCAGCAACGTTCTGTTCATGGGCGCGTTACCAGAATTATCGGTCAGCTTTCTGCGTGAGCTGGGATTCAGAGAAGCCTGGAAAGGGGATGAGCGTCCCATCGACTTCCTCTATTGCAATAGTTTTGAGCGCACGGCGTCGGCCGCCGTGTTCGAAAAGTATTTGCAGGATCACTCAATGCCAGACGCGCTGTTCACCACGTCATTCGGCCTGTTACAGGGCGTGATGGATGTGACCCTGAAGCGTAACGGCCGCCTGCCGTCCAATCTGGCGATCGCCACCTTTGGCGATCATGAACTGCTGGACTTCCTGGAGTGCCCGGTGTTATCGGTAGGCCAGCGTCATCGTGATGTAGCCGAACGGGTACTGGAATTAGTATTAGCGTCTCTTGATGAACCGCGTAAACCCAAGCCTGGATTAACGCGTATTCGCCGCAATTTATTACGTCGCGGACAATTAAGCAGAATTTCTAATTAATAATACGGGCAGCGATTTGTCTGCCCCGATGTTTAAATGCTGTTTTTAAACTCTTTCTTATCCAAAGTAAAAAAGCGTAAGCGTTTAACATTCATTCTAACAAATTAAGTTAACAGACCATTCTTGTTTACTTACAACTTAACGCTGGTTTAGCCCCTTAACATCAGGCGAGTGGCTAGGCTTCCGTTAAGAAATCCCCTAAAATGCGTCCCCTGTCTCAAAACGGCATCGGATTATTCAACCGTAATAAACGTGTTAATTTTCGCCGTTTTTTTTCAGAGCTGAATTTTTTATTCAATTATTCATTAGTTTAATTTTGATTAATCATCTTCCGGCGTTTTGAAACCTTTTCAGTGTTAATTCCCGCCTCGGTAAATAATCATATTCTACTGCCGCTCCGGCTTGACAATGATTTCCTACGATCCTTAAACTCGTTTTGTGGTAAAAAGTGGGATAAAGTGGTGCAAATGGGTAACTGAGGGGTGAGACTGACATGTTCCGTGGAGCAACGTTAGTCAATCTCGACAGCAAAGGACGACTGGCGGTACCAACCCGTTACCGTAATTTGCTGAACGAGGAATCGCAGGGGCAGATGGTTTGTACCATCGACCTCCATCAGCCATGCCTGTTGCTTTACACCTTACCCGCATGGGAAATCATTGAGAAAAAACTGGCGAGTCTGTCCAGCATGAATCCGATGGAGCGCCGCGTGCAGCGTTTACTGTTGGGACATGCCAGTGAGTGTCAGATGGATAATGCGGGCCGCTTATTGCTGGCGAATACCCTTCGCCAGCATGCAAATTTAAGCAAAGAAGTGATGCTGGTTGGGCAGTTCAACAAGTTTGAACTGTGGGATGAACAGACCTGGTATCAACAAGTCAGGGATGATATTGACGCAGAACAGTCAGCTCAGTCGCCTTTATCTGAGCGGTTGCAGGATTTATCGCTATAGCTATGCAGGAAAATTATAAACACACCACCGTGCTGTTGGATGAGGCAGTGAATGGCCTCAACATCAAGGAAGACGGAATCTATATTGACGGCACTTTTGGTCGTGGCGGCCACTCACGCTTGATTCTGGCGCAGCTTGGCGCCAACGGAAAGCTCATCGCCATTGACCGTGATCCGCAAGCTATCGCCGCGGCCGCTGAAATAAAGGATCCGCGTTTTTCCATTGTTCATGGCCCCTTTTCCGCGCTGGCGGAGTATGTGGCAGAGCGTGAACTGGCAGGTCAGATTGACGGCATATTACTGGATCTGGGCGTGTCATCCCCGCAGTTGGATGATGCCGAACGCGGGTTTTCATTTATGCGTGACGGGCCGCTGGATATGCGCATGGATCCCACGCGCGGCCACTCTGCCGCCGAATGGTTGATGCAGGCAGAAGAGGCCGATATCGCCTTTGTGCTGAAAACCTATGGTGAAGAACGTTTTGCGAAGCGGATTGCGCGGGCGATTGTTGAACGCAACCGGGATGAACCGATGACGCGCACGAAAGAACTGGCAGAGGTAATTGCCGCAGCAACACCGGTTAAAGACAAGTTCAAACACCCGGCGACCCGTAGTTTCCAGGCCATTCGCATCTGGATTAACAGCGAACTGGAAGAGATCGACACCGCATTAAAAGGTGCAGTCGATGTACTGGCTCCGCAAGGGCGTTTGTCTGTCATCAGCTTCCATTCGCTGGAAGACCGGTTGGTGAAGCGGTTTATGCGCGATCAGAGCCGCGGGCCGCAGGTGCCTCATGGCTTACCCATGACCGAGCAGCAACTGAATGCACTGGGTGGGCGTCAGTTGAAGCTGCTGGGCAAAATGGTACCTGGCGACACGGAGGTGAAAGAGAACCCCCGTGCGCGCAGTTCCGTTTTACGAATTGCGGAGCGAACTGACGCATGATTGGCAACGAACGGCACAGCTTACCCGCTGTCATCGCGGGCGACATTATGCGTAAAGGGAAACTCCCTTTTCTGTTGCTGATTGCTGTGCTGGTTTCTGCCGTGCTGGTCGTGACAACGACGCACAAAACACGCTTGCTGACTGCCCAGCGAGAGCAACTGGTGCTTGAGCGTGATGCGCTGGACATTGAGTGGCGCAACTTAATTCTGGAAGAGAATGCCCTTGGCGATCACAGCCGCGTTGAGCGGATCGCCACCGAGAAGCTGCAGATGCAGCACGTTGATCCTTCGCAGGAAAACATCGTGGTGCAAAAATAAGGACCTGTTACTGCTAATGAGCGGCGTAAAAAGAACGCTGAAGTTAAAAAAACCAGAAGATAAAGCCAGCTTTGTAAGCTGGCGTTTTGCGTTGTTATGCGGTTGCATTTTACTGGCCTTAGGTGGGCTGTTATCACGCGTGGCCTGGCTGCAGGTGATTAATCCGGACAAACTGGTTAAAGAGGGCGATTTACGTTCACTGCGCGTTCAGGCCGTGCCCACCTCTCGGGGGATGATCAGCGACCGCGGCGGGCGTCCGCTGGCGGTCAGCGTGCCGGTTAACGCCATCTGGGCCGATCCCAAAGAGCTGCATGATGCGGGCGGTATCACGCTCGACAGTCGCTGGCGTGCGCTCTCAGATGCGCTTTCTGTGCCCATTGATCAACTGGCCGCCCGCGTAAATGCCAATCCTAAAGGCCGGTTCATCTATCTGGCCCGCCAGGTCAATCCCGCCATTGGTGAATACGTCAAAAAACTCAAGCTGCCCGGTATCCATCTGCGCGAAGAATCACGCCGTTATTACCCTGCCGGACAGGTCACCTCACATCTGATTGGCTTCACCAATATCGATGGTCAGGGAATCGAAGGCATCGAAAAGAGCTTTGACAAATGGCTGACGGGTGAGCCCGGCGAGCGTACCGTGCGTAAAGATCGCTATGGGCGCGTTATCGAAGACATTTCATCGGTGGACAGTCGTGCGGCACATAACCTCACGCTGAGCATTGACGAGCGTTTACAGGCGCTGGTGTACCGTGAGCTGAATAATGCGGTCGCCTTTAACAAAGCCGAATCGGGAACGGCGGTTCTGGTGGATGTGAATACCGGTGAGGTCCTGGCGATGGCGAACAGCCCTGCCTATAACCCCAATAACCTCAGCGACACGCCAAAAGATCTGATGCGCAACCGGGCCATCACCGACATTTTCGAACCCGGCTCGACGGTAAAACCGATGGTGGTGATGACCGCGCTGCAACGCGGCGTGGTGAAAGAGAACAGCGTTTTGAACACCGTGCCGTATCGCGTAAATGGTCATGAGATTAAAGACGTAGCGCGCTATAACGAACTCACGCTGACTGGCGTACTACAGAAATCGAGTAACGTCGGTGTTTCCCGACTGGCGTTAGCGATGCCCTCCTCAGCGCTGGTAGAAACTTACTCGCGCTTTGGTCTGGGTAAACCGACCAATTTGGGGCTGGTCGGGGAAAGCAGTGGCTTATACCCTAAAAAACAACGGTGGTCTGACATAGAGAGGGCCACCTTCTCTTTCGGCTACGGGCTAATGGTAACGCCGTTACAGTTAGCGCGAGTCTACGCAACGATTGGCAGCTTTGGTATCGCCCGCCCGCTCTCAATTACCAAAGTGGATCCGCCGGTGGGCGGTGAGCGCGTATTTCCTGAAGCTCTGGTGAAAACCGTGGTGCATATGATGGAAAGCGTTGCATTGCCGGGCGGGGGCGGCGTGAAAGCCGCCATTAAAGGTTATCGCGTCGCCATTAAAACCGGTACGGCGAAAAAAGTCGGACCGGACGGGCGTTATGTGAACAAATACATCGCCTATACCGCAGGCGTGGCACCTGCCAGCCGTCCTCGTTTTGCGCTTGTTGTGGTCATCAACGATCCTCAGGCCGGTAAATATTATGGTGGTGCGGTTTCTGCACCGGTGTTTGGTGCCATCATGGGCGGCGTACTGCGCACCATGAACATCGAGCCGGATGCGCTGCCGACCAATGACAAGAACGAGTTGGTGACAAACAGAAGTGAGGAAACAAGTGACAGATCGTAACCTGCGCGACTTACTCGGACCGTGGGTGCCCGGTGCACCTGCGCGCCCGTTGCGTGACATGACGCTGGACAGTCGGGTGGCGGCTGCGGGTGATCTGTTTGTCGCTATCGCCGGCCATCAGGTTGATGGACGCCGCTTCATTCCTCAGGCCATTGCCCAGGGTGTGGCCGCCGTGATTGCGGAAGCCGAAGGGGAAGCGAGCGATGGTGAAATACGCGAAATGCACGGCGTGCCGGTTATCTATCTTGCACAGTTGCCCCAGCGTCTTTCCGCTCTGGCGGGGCGTTTTTACCAACAGCCGGGCGAAAGACAAAAACTGATTGGCATCACCGGCACTAATGGCAAAACGACCACGAGTCAGCTGCTGGCCCAGTGGGCTGAGCTGCTGGGTGAAACCAGCGCGGTGATGGGGACGGTGGGAAATGGTCTGGTCGGCCAGCTCGTGCCTGCCGAAAACACCACCGGCTCCGCTGTGGACGTCCAGCATACTCTGGATGAACTGGCCAGCAAGGGCGCGTCGCTGACCGCCATGGAAATCTCCTCCCACGGTCTGGTGCAGCATCGTGTCGCAGCCTTGCCGTTCGCTGCTGCTGTCTTTACCAACCTCAGTCGCGATCACCTGGATTATCACGGCGATATGCAACAGTACGAATCAGCTAAATGGCTGCTCTTCTCTGAACATCAGGTGGGCGTGGCCATCCTGAATGCCGACGATGAAGTCGGACGCCGCTGGCTGGCAAACCTGCCTGATGCGGTTGCTGTCTCGATGGAAAATAACCTGCAGCCTGGCTGCCACGGTCGCTGGCTTCGCGCAACCGAGGTGAACTATCACGACAATGGTGCCCACATTCGTTTCCGCTCCAGTTGGGGCGATGGCGAACTGGACAGTCGTCTGATGGGGGCTTTTAACGTCAGTAACGTGTTGCTGGCGCTGGCCACACTGCTGGCGCTGGGTTATGCACTGGATGATTTACTGCGCGTTGCCGCAAAACTGCAGCCGGTTACCGGACGGATGGAAGTCTTCACTGCACCGGGCAAACCCACTGTCGTAGTGGATTATGCCCACACGCCCGACGCATTAGAGAAAGCACTGGCCGCCGCCCGCCTGCATTGTAAAGGTAAACTATGGTGCCTGTTCGGCTGTGGCGGCGATCGCGACAAAGGTAAGCGCCCACTTATGGGTGCCATTGCGGAACAGTTTGCCGATGTGGTCGTGATTACTGACGATAATCCGCGCAGCGAAGATCCTGCGGCGATTGTGCAGGACATTCTGAGCGGCCTCCTTGATCCGGGCCGCGCTCGCGTTGTCGCGGGCCGTGCACAGGCAGTCACCAGCACTATTATGCAGGCTCAGCCCGACGACATTGTGTTAGTCGCCGGTAAAGGCCACGAAGATTATCAAATTATTGGTCATCAGCGGCTGGACTACTCCGATCGTGCTACGGTCGCCACGCTGTTAGGAGGCATTGCATGATTCCGGTTTCATTACGCACCTTAGCGCAGGTCACCAGCGGTACGCTGCACGGCGACGATTTGACGTTCAACACCGTCACGACAGACACCCGCAAGGTCACCGCAGACAGTCTGTTTGTTGCCATTGTGGGTGAGCGCTTCGATGCACATGACTTTGCCGAGGATGCGATTGCCAAGGGCGCGAAAGCCTTGCTGGTAAGTAAGCATTTACCTGTGTCGGTGCCGCAGGTCGTTGTCAAAGACACGCGCATCGCCTTTGGTAAGCTGGCGTCCTGGGTGCGTCAGCAGGTCAGTGCCCGCGTCGTTGCGCTGACCGGCTCATCCGGTAAAACGTCAGTGAAAGAAATGACCGCAGCGATTTTACGCCAGTGCGGCGAAACGCTGCATACCGCCGGTAACCTGAATAACGATTTTGGCGTGCCCATGACCCTGCTGCGTCTCACGCCAGAACATCAGTATGCCGTGATTGAGCTTGGCGCTAATCATCAGGGTGAAATCGCCTATACCACCGACCTGGTTCGTCCGGAAGCGGCGCTGGTCAATAATCTGGCTGCCGCGCACCTTGAGGGTTTCGGATCGCTTGAAGGTGTCGCAAAAGCGAAGGGTGAAATTTTTTACGGCCTGCCCGCAAAGGGAACGGCGATTTTAAATGCTGACAGCAATGACTGGCCACGCTGGCAGGAGAATCTGCACGGTAAAACGGTATGGCGCTTCTCGCCGCAGGCCGCAGACTGCGACTTTGGTGCGCGCGATATCCGTATTCGCCAGGATGGCACCCATTTTGTCATGCATACGCCCCGTGGTGACATCGACATTATTCTGCCTCTGCCCGGTCGGCACAATATCGCTAATGCTCTGGCGGCGGCGGCGCTTGCGTTGTCGGTCGATGCACCGCTTAGCGCGGTGCAGACCGGGCTGAAAAGCCTGCAGTCCGTTCCTGGCCGCTTATTTCCTGTCCGGCTCTCAGATCATCAACTGCTCCTGGATGACAGCTATAACGCCAATGTAGGATCGATGGTTGCGGCGGCACAGGTGCTGTCTGAAATGCCCGGCTACCGTGTGATGGTGGTGGGCGATATGGCTGAATTAGGCGATGAAAGTGAACAACTTCATCGCGAAGTCGGCCTGGCCGCCAAAGCTGCGGGCGTTGACCGGGTATTAAGCACCGGGCAGTTCAGCCACTTTATGAGTGAAAGTAGCGAAGTTGGCGAACATTTCAGCGATAAAACGGCGCTGACTGAACGATTACGCCAGTTGCTGTCCGAACACAAAGAAATGACCGTATTGATTAAAGGTTCGCGTAGTGCCGCCATGGAGCAGGTAGTACAGAGCTTACAGGAGAAAGGAACATGTTAGTTTGGCTGGCCGAGCATCTGGTCGCATTTTATTCCGGTTTTAACGTCTTTTCGTATTTGACGTTTCGCGCCATTGTCAGCCTGCTGACCGCACTGTTTATTTCGCTGTGGATGGGGCCGCGTCTGATTGCCTGGCTGCAAAAGCTGCAGATCGGGCAGGTTGTCCGTAATGATGGTCCCGAATCGCACTTCAGCAAGCGGGGAACGCCGACGATGGGCGGCATCATGATTCTGACGTCGATTACGTTGTCGGTGCTGATGTGGGCTTATCCTTCTAATCCCTACGTCTGGTGCGTGCTGGTGGTGCTGGTGGGCTTTGGCGTCATTGGCTTTGTTGATGATTACCGTAAAGTGGTTCGCAAGGATACCAGGGGGCTGATTGCCCGCTGGAAATACTTCTGGATGTCGGTGATTTCGCTCGGTGTCGCCTTTGCGCTCTATCTGGCCGGTAAAGATACGCCTGCGACGGAACTCGTGGTGCCGTTTTTCAAAGATGTGATGCCACAGCTTGGCCTGTTTTACATTGTGCTGGCCTATTTCGTCATCGTCGGTACCGGCAATGCCGTCAACCTGACTGATGGGCTGGATGGTCTGGCCATTATGCCGACAGTGTTTGTTGCGGCCGGTTTCGCCCTGGTCGCCTGGGCGACCGGTAACGTGAAGTTTGCCGATTACCTGCACATTCCTTATCTGCGTCACGCAGGTGAGCTGGTTATCGTCTGTACGGCGATTGTTGGGGCTGGATTAGGTTTCCTCTGGTTTAACACTTATCCGGCTCAGGTCTTTATGGGCGATGTCGGCTCGCTGGCACTGGGCGGCGCGCTCGGTACCATCGCTGTCCTGCTGCGCCAGGAATTTTTATTAGTGATTATGGGCGGCGTGTTTGTGGTTGAAACGCTGTCGGTGATCCTGCAGGTGGGATCGTTCAAGCTGCGTGGCCAGCGTATTTTCCGCATGGCACCGATCCATCACCATTACGAACTGAAAGGCTGGCCAGAGCCGCGCGTGATTGTGCGCTTCTGGATTATTTCGCTCATGCTGGTGCTGATTGGCCTGGCGACGCTGAAGGTACGTTAATCATGGCTGATTACCGCGGGAGAAAAGTCGTCATCATTGGATTAGGCCTGACCGGCCTGTCCTGTGTTGATTTCTTTATAGCGCAGGGCGTAACGCCCCGCGTGATGGATACCCGTGTATCACCGCCCGGGCTGGATAAACTGCCTGAGCAGGTGGAACGTTATGTGGGCGGTCTCAATCGCGACTGGCTGCTGGCTGCGGATCTCATCGTGGCCAGCCCCGGCATTGCCCTGGCCCATCCCGCATTGTGTGAAGCGGCAGACGCGGGCATTGAAATCGTCGGCGACATTGAGCTGTTTTGCCGGGAAGCACAGGCACCGATCGTGGCGATCACCGGTTCAAACGGAAAGAGTACGGTCACTACGTTAGTCGGCGAAATGGCGAAAGCCGCCGGTTGGCAGGTAGGCGTCGGCGGTAACATTGGGTTGCCCGCGCTGAGCCTGCTGAAAGCGCCCGCTCAGCTCTATGTTCTGGAGCTTTCCAGCTTCCAGTTAGAAACCACCTACAGCCTGAAGGCCGCAGCGGCCACGATCCTGAACGTGACCGAAGATCATATGGATCGCTATCCGTTAGGTATGCAGCAGTATCGCGCGGCAAAACTGCGGATTTACGAGAACGCTCAGGTTTGCGTGGTGAATGCCGACGATGGCATGACCATGCCGGTACGCGGTGCCGACGCACGCTGTGTCAGTTTCGGTATTGATATCGGCGATTATCACCTGAACAAACAGCAGGGCAGTGTCTGGCTGCGGGCGAAAGGCGAAAAAGTCCTGAACACAGACGAGATGACGCTGGTCGGACAGCATAACTACACCAATGCGCTCGCCGCGCTGGCGCTGGCCGATGCGGTTGGTCTGCCACGCTCGACCAGTCTGTCCGCACTGGCGGCTTATTCAGGTCTGGCGCACCGTTTCCAACTGGTTCATGAAAGCCGCGGTGTGCGCTGGATCAATGATTCAAAAGCAACCAATGTGGGCAGTACGGAAGCGGCTCTGAAGGGATTACAGGTTGACGGTACGCTCTGGTTACTGCTGGGAGGCGATGGCAAATCTGCGGATTTCTCTCCACTGCAACCGTATCTGCAGGGCGATCGTATCCGGCTGTTTTGCTTTGGGCGCGATGGTGATGCACTGGCCGCGCTCCGCCCTGACGTGGCGGTCAGGACCGAAACGTTACAGGAGGCAATGGCGCAGATTGCAAAACAGGTACAGCCAGGCGACATGGTCCTGCTTTCCCCGGCCTGCGCCAGCCTTGACCAGTTCCGCAATTTTGAACAGCGCGGCGATGTCTTCGCGCAACTGGCCAGGGAGTTAAGCTGATGCGTATTCCTGGAGCGGGCATTGTGAATTATCTGTCAGGTCGCCTGAGTAACTGGGTGATGGGGGCGCGTGAGAGCGACGATACCTCGCAGGTGCTCTATGACCGGACTTTGCTCTGGCTGACCCTGGGGCTGGCTGCAATCGGGTTTGTGATGGTCACATCGGCTTCAATGCCGGTGGGACAGCGTCTGAATGACGATCCGTTCTACTTTGCCAAGCGTGATGCGTTCTATATTGCGCTGGCGTTTGGTATCGCGCTGGTCACGCTGCGCGTACCCATGGATTTCTGGCAACGCTACAGCAACGTGATGTTGATGGCGTCGGTCGTCATGCTGTTGATTGTGCTGGTCGTAGGAAGCTCCGTAAACGGGGCATCACGCTGGATTGCACTGGGTCCACTGCGTATTCAGCCAGCGGAACTGTCTAAGCTCACGCTCTTCTGTTATCTCGCCAGTTATCTGGTGCGTAAGGTTGAGGAAGTCCGCAATAACTTCTGGGGCTTCTGTAAGCCGATGGGGGTGATGGTCGTGCTGGCGGTGCTGCTGCTCGCTCAGCCCGATCTGGGTACGGTGGTGGTGCTGTTTGTCACGACGCTCGCGATGCTCTTCCTGGCGGGGGCAAAGCTGTGGCAGTTCCTGGCGATTATCGGTTCCGGCATCTTCGCGGTGGTGTTGTTAATCATCGCCGAGCCCTATCGTATGCGCCGTGTGACCTCTTTCTGGAATCCGTGGGAAGATCCGTTCGGCAGCGGCTACCAGCTTACTCAGTCACTGATGGCGTTTGGCCGCGGCGAATTCTGGGGCCAGGGACTGGGCAATTCGGTACAGAAACTGGAATACCTGCCGGAAGCACATACCGACTTTATTTTCTCGATTATCGGAGAAGAACTGGGTTACATCGGTGTGGTTTTAGCCCTGTTAATGGTATTCTTCGTGGCTTTTCGCGCCATGTCGATTGGCCGCCGCGCACTTGAACTTGACCAACGTTTCTCCGGCTTTCTGGCCTGCTCAATCGGCGTCTGGTTCAGCTTTCAGGCGCTGGTCAACGTGGGTGCGGCGGCGGGGATGTTGCCGACAAAAGGTCTGACATTACCGCTGATTAGTTATGGTGGCTCGAGCCTGCTCATTATGTCGACGGCCATCGTATTTTTGTTACGTATTGATTATGAAACGCGTCTGGCTAAAGCGCAGGCGTTTACCCGGGGTGGTCGATGAGCGGTAAACGATTGATGGTCATGGCAGGAGGAACCGGCGGGCATGTTTTCCCGGGGCTGGCTGTGGCCCATCATCTCGAGGCGCAGGGCTGGCAGGTGCGCTGGTTAGGCACGGCCGATCGTATGGAAGCCGACCTGGTACCGAAGCACGGTATCGACATTGATTTTATCCGCATCAGTGGATTACGCGGTAAAGGCAGTAAAGCGCTGTTGTTAGCGCCGGTACGCATCTTCAACGCCTGGCGTCAGGCGCGCAAGATTATCAAAGCCTGGAAGCCCGATGTGGTGCTGGGCATGGGCGGTTATGTATCGGGGCCCGGTGGTCTGGCCGCCTGGAGTTGCGGGGTGCCAGTGGTACTCCATGAGCAGAACGGTATTGCCGGGCTCACCAATAAATGGCTGGCTAAAATTGCCACCAAGGTCATGCAGGCCTTCCCGGGTGCCTTTCCGCACGCGGACGTTGTGGGTAATCCGGTGCGTACCGATGTGCTGGCGCTGCCGTCACCGGCGCAACGGCTGGCTGGCCGCAGTGGACCGATTCGTATTCTGGTTATCGGGGGCAGTCAGGGCGCGCGCATTCTGAACCAGACGTTGCCTCAGATTGCCGCCAGGCTGGGCGAGACCATTACCCTCTGGCATCAGACGGGTAAGGGCGCCTTGCAAGAAGTACAACAGGCCTATCAGCAAGCCGGTCAGCCGCAGCATAAAGTGACCGAGTTTATTGATGATATGGCCGCTGCGTATGCCTGGGCCGACGTGGTGATTTGCCGCTCTGGCGCATTAACGGTAAGCGAAATCGCTGCCGCAGGCTTACCGGCGATTTTCGTGCCGTTTCAGCACAAAGATCGCCAGCAGTACTGGAATGCCCTGCCGCTTGAAGGCGCAGGGGCAGCCAAAATTTTTGAGCAGCCGCAGTTTACTGCGGAGGCGGTAGCGGAAACGTTGCGTCACTGGGACCGTCCAACATTACTCGCGATGGCAGAAAAGGCCCACGCGGTAGCGGTACCTGATGCCACCGAACGGGTTGCACAGGAAGTGGCTCGCGCCGCACGTTAAAGAATCAGGTCAGCCTGGCTGGCCCGTGCTCAACAACCTGAGCACAAACTGAATGAGTAGGTATAAGAAAGCGTAATGAATACACAACAACTGGCAAAACTGCGTTCAATCGTGCCCGAGATGCGTCGCGTCCGGCACATTCACTTTGTCGGCATCGGCGGTGCTGGCATGGGCGGTATTGCCGAAGTGTTAGCGAATGAAGGCTACCATATTAGCGGTTCTGATCTGGCGCCTAACCCGGTAACCCAAAATCTGATCAATCTGGGCGCAACGATTTACTTCAACCACCGCCCGGAAAACGTGACGGATGCCAGTGTCGTCGTGGTCTCCAGTGCGGTTTCTCAGGATAACCCTGAGCTGGTTGCGGCACGCGAGCAACGTATCCCGGTGATTCGTCGCGCTGAGATGCTGGCAGAACTGATGCGCTTTCGTCATGGCATTGCGATCGCCGGAACGCACGGCAAAACTACGACAACGGCGATGGTCTCCAGCATTTATGCCGAAGGTGGCCTGGATCCGACCTTCGTTAACGGTGGATTGGTGAAAGCGGCGGGCACGCATGCGCGTCTGGGCAGCAGCCGTTATCTGATCGCCGAGGCGGATGAGAGCGATGCGTCCTTCCTGCATCTGCAGCCGATGGTTGCCGTCGTGACCAATATCGAAGCCGATCATATGGACACGTATCAGGGTGATTTCGAAAACCTGAAGCAGACGTTTATCAATTTTCTGCACAACCTGCCCTTCTATGGCCGTGCGGTGATGTGCGTTGATGATGCGGTGATTCGCGACTTGTTACCGCGTGTAGGACGTCAGATTACGACCTATGGTTTCAGCGAGGATGCGGACTTCCGCATTGAAGATTTTGAACAGCGTGGCGCTCAGGTGCATTTCAACCTGATTCGTCAGGACAAGGCACCACTCGCGATCACGCTGAATGCGCCGGGACGGCATAACGCGTTGAATGCCGCGGCAGCGGTTGCGGTTGCCAGCGAAGAAGGCATTGAAGACAGCGCGATTCTGGCGGCGCTGGAGAGCTTCCAGGGAACCGGCCGTCGTTTCGATCAGTTGGGCGAGTTTGCTACCGAACCGGTCAACGGCACGCCTGGCACGGCTATGCTGGTTGATGATTATGGCCATCACCCAACGGAAGTGGATGCCACCATTAAAGCGGCGCGCGCAGGCTGGCCGGATAAAAAACTGGCGATGGTCTTTCAGCCGCACCGGTATACCCGCACGCGCGACCTGTTTGATGATTTTGCCAACGTGCTGTCACAGGTCGACGTTTTACTGATGCTGGATGTGTATGCCGCCGGCGAAACGCCGATTCCGGGTGCTGACAGCCGTGCGCTGTGTCGTGCAATCCGCAACCGCGGTAAAGTCGACCCCATTCTGGTGCCGGAGCATGATGCGTTAGTCGAGATGCTGGCACCGTTGCTGTCAGGTAACGATCTGATTCTGGTTCAGGGCGCAGGTAACGTCGGGAAAGTCGCGCGTAAACTGGCGGAATGCAAACTGCAGCCAGAGCGCAAAGTGGAGGGCCGTCATGTCTAAAGTGGCTGTTTTGATGGGTGGCACCTCAGCCGAACGCGAGGTCTCCCTGATGTCCGGGGCTGCCGTACTGGCCGGTTTACGTGAAGCGGGCATTGATGCGCACGGTATTGATACACGCGAGCAGTCTGTACTGGATCTGAAAGCGCAGGGCTTCGACAAAGTCTTTATCGCGCTGCATGGTCGCGGTGGCGAAGACGGCACGCTTCAGGCCGTGCTTGAATTCCTGCAACTGCCTTATACCGGTAGCGGGGTCATGGCGTCGGCGGTGACCATGGATAAGCTGCGTACCAAATTACTGTGGCAGGGCAGGGGACTGCCGGCAGGTAAGTTTGTCTGGATGACCCGTGCACAGATGCAGTCGGGTCTGGACGCCGCGACAGAGGCGGCGATTGCCGCGCTGGGCTTCCCTCTGTTTGTTAAACCGAGCAGTGAAGGATCCAGCGTTGGCATCAGCCGGGTTAATCAGCAGGGTGATCTGATGGCCGCGCTGGAAGAGGCATTTCGTCACGACGATAACGTACTTATCGAGGCGTTTCTGAGTGGTGAAGAATATACCGTGGGCATTCTGGGCGATCAGATTCTGCCAGCGATAAAAATAAAGACTGCCAGCGAGTTTTATGACTATGAAGCTAAATACATTTCTGACGATACTCAGTACTTCTGTCCCGCAGGGCTGAGTGCAGAGCGTGAAGCAGAATTACAACAGCTGGTGTGGTCTGCCTGGCAAGCGCTGGGATGTCAGGGTTGGGGTCGTGTCGATGTGATGACCGATGGTGAGGGCCGCTTTCAGTTACTGGAAGCCAATACTTCCCCGGGCATGACCAGCCACAGCTTAGTGCCGATGGCAGCAAAGCAGGCGGGACTGACCTTTTCTCAACTGGTCGTACGCATTCTGGAACTGGCCGACTGATATGTCACAGGCGGCGATGAATGTACGCAATCGTGAGGCGCAGGAGCGGGCACGCACCGGCCGCAGTAACGGTGCCCGGCTGTTTGGCATCGTCTTTCTGCTGATGGTAATGGGCATAATGATTGCGGGTGGATTAGTGGTGCTGAAGTGGATGAATGATGCATCCCGCTTACCCCTGTCGAAACTGGTGGTCACCGGTGAGTTGCATTACACCACCCACGACGACATCCGCCAGGCGATTTTATCCCTGGGGCCACCCGGCACCTTTATGTCGCAGGATGTGAACATTATCCAGCAGCAGATTGAACGGTTGCCGTGGATTAAACAGGTCAGTGTGCGCAAACAGTGGCCTGATGAACTGAAGATTCATCTGGTTGAGTACACGCCGGTGGCACGCTGGAACGACGCGCATATGGTGGACAGCGACGGCGTGTCATTTAGCGTACCGGCCAATCATATGGGCAAAGAAACGTTGCCCATGTTGTATGGGCCAGAAGGCAGTGAAAAAGAGGTCCTGGCGGGCTATCACAGTATGGATGATGTGCTGAAAGCCAGGAAGTTTACCCTGAAGGTGGCGTCGATGACGGCACGACGTTCATGGCAACTGGTGACCAGTGACGATGTACGTATCGAACTGGGCCGTACCGATACCATGAAGCGTCTGAATCGTTTTATTGAGCTTTATCCGGTGTTGCAGCAACAAGGCGAGAATGAACACAAGCGCATCAACTCCGTTGATTTACGCTATGACTCTGGCGCCTCCGTTGGCTGGACACCGATAGTGATGGAGCCACAGGACAGTAATCAGCAACAAAACCAGGCACAGGCTAAACAACAATGATCAAGGCAACGGACAGAAAACTGGTAGTTGGACTCGAAATCGGCACTGCGAAAGTCGCCGCCCTGGTTGGGGAAATTCTGCCCGATGGTATGGTCAATATTATTGGGGTCGGCAGTTGTCCGTCCCGCGGTATGGATAAAGGTGGCGTTAACGATCTTGAGTCGGTGGTGAAATGCGTACAGCGCGCCATTGATCAGGCTGAGTTGATGGCGGATTGCCAGATTTCCTCCGTCTACCTTGCATTATCGGGCAAACATATCAGCTGCCAGAACGAAATCGGGATGGTTCCGATTTCAGAAGAGGAAGTGACTCAGGATGATGTAGAGAATGTGGTGCACACGGCAAAGTCTGTGCGCGTTCGTGACGAGCATCGCATTCTGCACGTTATTCCTCAGGAATATGCCATCGATTACCAGGAAGGCATCAAGAACCCGGTCGGCCTTTCCGGTGTACGTATGCAGGCGAAAGTCCATTTGATCACCTGTCACAATGATATGGCGAAAAATATTGTTAAAGCCGTTGAACGTTGTGGCCTCAAAGTTGACCAACTGATTTTTGCCGGTCTGGCGTCCAGCTTTGCTGTACTGACCGAAGACGAACGCGAACTGGGCGTTTGCGTGGTGGATATCGGGGGCGGCACAATGGATATCGCCGTCTATACTGGCGGTGCACTGCGCCACACGAAGGTCATTCCCTATGCGGGCAATGTAGTTACCAGCGATATTGCGTACGCCTTTGGCACGCCGCCTACCGATGCGGAAGCGATTAAAGTCCGGCATGGTTGCGCGCTGGGATCGATTGTTGGAAAAGATGAGAACGTTGAAGTGCCGAGCGTTGGCGGACGTCCGCCACGGAGCTTACAGCGTCAGACGCTGGCTGAGGTAATTGAGCCGCGTTACACCGAACTTTTAAATCTGGTCAATGACGAGATTTTGCAGTTGCAAGAGCAGCTTCGCCAGCAGGGAGTGAAACACCATCTTGCTGCGGGGATTGTATTAACCGGCGGCGCGGCGCAGATTGAAGGTCTGGCCGCCTGCGCGCAGCGCGTATTCCATACGCAGGTGCGCATTGGACAGCCGCTGAACATTACTGGCCTGACGGACTACGCGCAGGAGTCTTACTATTCCACGGCGGTAGGGCTGTTGCATTACGGCAAAGAGTCACACATGAACGGTGACGCAGAGGCGGAAAAGCGGGTTTCAGTCGGCAACTGGTTTAAACGTATCAATAGTTGGTTAAAAAAAGAGTTTTAATTTTTGTAAAAGGGGATCATGCTGTTTTCTTTTGTGATCTCCAGGCGACAGGCACATAACGGAGAGAAATCATGTTTGAACCTATGGAATTAACCAATGACGCGGTGATTAAAGTCATCGGCGTCGGCGGTGGCGGCGGCAACGCCGTAGAGCACATGGTACGCGAGCGTATCGAAGGTGTGGAATTCTTCGCTGTTAACACCGACGCCCAGGCGTTGCGTAAAACAGCGGTCGGCCAGACCATCCAGATCGGTAATAACATTACCAAAGGGCTGGGTGCGGGTGCGAACCCGGAAGTGGGCCGTAACTCTGCAGAGGAAGATCGCGAAGCACTGCGTTCTGCGCTGGAAGGGGCAGACATGGTGTTCATCGCAGCGGGAATGGGTGGCGGTACCGGTACCGGTGCAGCGCCTGTTGTAGCTGAAGTGGCGAAAGATTTAGGTATTCTGACCGTTGCGGTCGTGACCAAGCCTTTCAACTTCGAAGGCAAGAAGCGCATGGCGTTTGCCGAGCAGGGGATCGCAGAGCTGTCTAAGCACGTCGATTCACTGATCACCATTCCTAACGACAAGCTGTTAAAAGTGCTTGGGCGCGGCATTTCGCTGCTCGATGCTTTTGGCGCAGCTAACGACGTACTGAAAGGCGCAGTGCAGGGTATCGCTGAACTGATTACCCGCCCTGGCCTGATGAACGTCGACTTTGCTGACGTGCGTACCGTCATGTCAGAAATGGGTTATGCCATGATGGGCTCTGGCGTGGCATGCGGTGAAGATCGTGCGGAAGAAGCTGCTGAGATGGCGATTTCCAGCCCACTGCTGGAAGATATTGACCTGTCTGGTGCGCGTGGCGTGCTGGTCAACATCACGGCGGGCTTTGACCTGCGTCTGGATGAGTTCGAAACCGTGGGTAATACCATCCGCGCCTTCGCCTCAGACAACGCCACCGTGGTTATCGGTACCTCTCTGGATCCAGAAATGAACGATGAACTGCGCGTCACCGTGGTGGCAACCGGTATTGGTATGGACAAGCGTCCTGAAATCACGCTGGTCACCAACAAACCGGCCAGCCAGCCAGTGATGGATCACCGTTACCAGCAGCACGGTATGTCGCCGCTGCCGCAGGAGCAGAAACCTGCAGCGAAAGTGGTGAACGATCAGAATGCGCAATCGAACAAAGAGCCAGATTACCTTGATATCCCGGCGTTTTTGCGTAAGCAGGCCGACTAGGAATAACCTTATAATTGGGTTTTCCCGCTCTTTGTGCTAAAGTGTTCGCCCGCTGGTAACGTATACTGGCGGTCGGAAAGTAATATTGCGAGATAATTACGATGATCAAACAAAGGACATTAAAACGTATTGTTCAGGCGACAGGTGTCGGTTTACATACCGGCAAGAAAGTCAGCCTGACGTTGCGCCCTGCACCGGCTAATACCGGGGTCATCTATCGTCGCACCGACTTGAATCCCCCGGTTGATTTTCCGGCTGATGCAAAATACGTGCGCGACACCATGCTGAGTACCTGCCTGGTGAATGATGAAGGCGTGCGTATTTCGACAGTTGAACACTTGAATGCCGCACTGGCGGGCCTGGGCATCGACAACATTATGGTGGAAGTCGATGCACCTGAAATCCCGATTATGGATGGCAGCGCAGCGCCTTTTATCTATCTGCTGATGGATGCAGGTATTGAGCAGCTCAGCAGCGCCAAGAAGTTTGTGCGCGTTAAGCAAACCGTGCGTGTTGAAGATGGTGATAAATGGGCGGAAATTAAACCGTATAACGGTTTTTCGCTTGATTTCACTATTGATTTCAAACACCCGGCTATCGATGCCAGCTCTCAGCGTTACCAGATGAAATTCTCTGCCGAAGCGTTTGTTCGTCAGATTAGCCGTGCACGCACCTTTGGCTTCATGCATGAAATCGAATATCTGCAGTCTAAAGGCCTGTGCCTGGGCGGTAGTTTAGATTGTGCGATAGGCCTTGATGATTTCCGCGTGCTTAATGAAGAAGGTCTGCGTTTTGAAGACGAGTTTGTCCGTCACAAAATGCTGGACGCTATCGGCGATCTGTTTATGTGTGGCCATAACATTATCGGCGCGTTTACCGCGTACAAATCGGGCCATGCATTGAACAACAAACTGCTGCAGGCCGTTTTGGCTAAGCAGGAAGCCTGGGAATGGGCGACCTTCGAAGACGAAGCTGAATTGCCGCTGGCGTTTAAAGCACCAAATCTGGTTCTGGCTTAATTCCTGATCAGAACGTAAAAACGGCTGGTTGCGCTGACACTCTCTCCGGTCAGTCGCGCCGGCCGTTTTTTATTGCCCCGCCTTCGCTCTCTGTGTGTTGCGACACTCTTCACATGCTAAAGCAAACAATTGCTGAATTGCTGCACAATCAGGTGCGATTTCTTCCGTTGTCGCTTTAAACGCAGGTGTCGGCACGCCACATTAGTGTTACTATCTCTGGCGCTTTTACAGGCTGCATGCTGCTGAAAACAGCAGTGAATAATGAAATTGTTATGCGCAATGGAACAATTGTGATCGGAATCCTTCTACGCTGGCGACAAATAGGTAGACGCTATTTCTGGCCTCATTTCCTGCTGGGAATGGTGGCGGCCAGTCTCGGCTTGCCGGCGTGTGCGCAAACAGCGGAACTTAACACCGGATCCGAATCCTCAGCCAGCAGCCTGTTCATCGGCAATGCCGTTCGTTTCGATCATCTTATTCGTCTTCAGGAAGCCTCGCGACGTCCCAGTTTTACGGTTGACTACTGGCACCAGCATGCCATTCGCACGGTAATCCGCCACCTCTCTTTCACGCTGACGCCGCAGTCTCAGGCGGAAGAGCAGGTACATCCGCTGGCCGCGCAAAAGCTGGCGTTAATCGATTCACTTCATGCCTTATTGACCTCCCAGACAGCACAGACATACGACGCCTTTGGTTTGTCTCTGCTGCCTGTGTCTGACGCGCCTGCCCTGACGCGAGCAGCCTGGCATGGCAAAGTGCACGGTATCCGTGCCGGCCCCGCTTCATTGTTCTGCTAATCACTTTCATTACACCCTTTTAGATTTCGCAGTCCGACGATTCGGCTGAATTGAGAATATATTTATTATGTTAATCAAAATGTTAACCAAGGTTTTTGGTAGCAGCAATGATCGTACTTTGCGCCGCATGCGTAAAACCGTTGATATCATCAATAAGATGGAACCGGATTTTGAAAAGCTCTCTGATGAAGAACTGAAAGCGAAAACGGAACTGTTCCGTGAGCGCCTGAAAAAAGGCGAGTCGCTGGAGAGTTTACTTCCGGAAGCCTTTGCAACCGTGCGTGAAGCCAGTAAACGCGTCTTTGGCATGCGTCACTTTGATGTCCAGCTGATTGGCGGTATGGTACTCAACAACCGCTGTATTGCTGAGATGCGTACCGGTGAAGGTAAAACGCTTACGGCAACGCTGCCAGCCTACCTGAATGCCCTGACCGGTAAAGGTGTTCATGTTGTTACCGTCAACGATTACCTGGCCCAGCGTGATGCGGAAAATAACCGCCCGTTGTTTGAATTTCTTGGCCTGAGTGTCGGTATCAACATGTCAGGTCTGCCTTCCGTCGCCAAACGTGAAGCCTATGCAGCGGACATCACTTACGGTACGAACAACGAATATGGCTTCGACTATCTGCGCGACAACATGGCGTTCAGTCCTGAAGAGCGAGTACAGCGTAAACTGCACTATGCGCTGGTGGATGAGGTCGACTCCATCCTCATTGACGAAGCGCGAACGCCACTGATCATCTCAGGTCCGGCAGAAGACAGCTCTGAACTCTATACCAAAGTGAACAAAATCATTCCTCACCTGATCCGTCAGGAAAAAGAAGATTCTGACCACTTCCAGGGTGAAGGCGATTTCTGGGTTGACGAGAAAGCGCGTCAGGCGCACATGACCGAGCGCGGCCTGGTGAAAGTCGAAGAGCTGCTGGTGAGCCAGGGCATTATGGTGGAAGGTGAATCCCTCTATTCACCGACGAATATCATGCTGATGCATCACGTGACGGCTGCGCTGCGTGCACATGCGCTGTTCACGCGCGATGTTGATTACATCGTTAAAGATGGCGAAGTCATCATTGTCGATGAGCATACCGGTCGTACCATGCAAGGACGTCGCTGGTCTGATGGTCTGCATCAGGCCGTTGAAGCCAAAGAAGGCGTTGAAATCCAGAACGAAAACCAGACGCTGGCATCGATCACCTTCCAGAACTACTTCCGCCTTTATGAAAAGCTGGCCGGTATGACGGGTACGGCTGATACCGAAGCGTTTGAGTTCAGCTCCATCTACAAGCTCGATACCATCGTTGTGCCAACCAACCGTCCGATGGTGCGTAAAGATCTGGCCGATCTGGTCTACATGACAGAGAAAGAGAAGATCGATGCCATTATTGAGGATATTCGCGAACGTACCGCGAAAGGGCAACCGGTACTGGTAGGTACGATTTCGATCGAGAAGTCAGAAGTTGTATCAAACGAGCTGACACGCGCAGGCATTAAGCACAATGTTCTGAACGCCAAATTCCACGCCCGCGAAGCGGATATTGTTGCTCAGGCTGGTCAGCCGGGTGCCGTGACCATCGCCACCAACATGGCGGGCCGTGGTACCGATATTATGCTGGGCGGTAGCTGGCATGCCGAAGTCGCTGAGCTGCAGGATCCGACTGAAGAGCAGATCGAGGCGATTAAAGCGGCCTGGCAGGTTCGCCATGATGCCGTGCTGGCGTCAGGTGGTTTACATATCGTCGGTACGGAACGCCATGAATCGCGTCGTATTGATAACCAGCTGCGCGGTCGTGCGGGTCGTCAGGGGGACGCGGGTTCTTCACGTTTCTACCTGTCAATGGAAGATGCGCTGATGCGTATTTTTGCCTCTGATCGTGTTTCTAACATGATGCGCAAGCTGGGAATGAAACCGGGCGAGGCCATTGAGCACCCGTGGGTAACCAAAGCGATTGCCAACGCACAGCGTAAAGTGGAAAGCCGTAACTTCGATATTCGTAAGCAACTGCTGGAATACGATGATGTGGCGAATGACCAACGCCGCGCGATCTATAGCCAGCGTAATGAGCTGCTGGATGTTTCTGATGTCTCCGATACCATCAACAGTATTCGCGAAGACGTCTATAAATCGATTATCGACAGCTACATTCCACCGCAGTCACTGGAAGAAATGTGGGACGTACCGGGACTGGAAGAGCGCCTGCGTAACGATTTCGATCTGGATCTGCCAATCAGTAAATGGCTGGATAAAGAACCGGACCTGCATGAAGAGACGCTGCGTGAGCGCATTATGAAACACGCTGCCGATAGCTATGCGGCGAAAGAAGAGATCGTGGGCGCGGAGATGATGCGTAACTTTGAGAAAGGCGTGATGCTGCAAACGCTGGACTCCCTGTGGAAAGAGCACCTGGCGGCAATGGATTATCTGCGTCAGGGCATCCACTTACGTGGCTACGCGCAGAAAGATCCGAAGCAGGAATATAAACGTGAATCGTTTGCCATGTTTGCCGCCATGCTTGAAACGCTGAAGTATGAAGTAATCAGCACACTGAGCAAGGTGCAGGTGCGAATGCCAGAAGAAGTGGAAGCGATGGAGCAGCAACGTCGCGAAGAGGCAGAGCGTCTGGCGCAGCAGCAGCATCTCAGCCATGTCAGCGAAGATGTGCTGGCGGCCGAGTCGCTTGCCCAGCAGGGCGGCGAGCGTAAAGTCGGACGTAACGATCCTTGCCCATGCGGTTCAGGTAAGAAATACAAACAGTGTCATGGTCGCCTGGCCTGATAACGTGTTGACTGAAAAGGAGCCTCTGGCTCCTTTTTTTTGGCTTTTTGTCCGCTGAACGATGGCGCGGTTAACAACCCGCTTAACATGTTTTAGAATCAGCGCTCATTCACCCACTCTTCAGGATATATTCATGAAGCACCTGCAGGTTGCCGTCGGCATTATCCGCAATGCCGATAAACACATTTTTCTTGCCCAGCGTGCGGCTTCCTCCTACATGGCCAATAAGTGGGAATTTCCCGGCGGTAAAATTGAAGCGGGTGAAAGCCCTGAGCAGGGTTTAGTGCGCGAACTGCTCGAAGAGACCGGCATTGAGGTGACTGATGCCCGCGCCATTGGCATCAAAGATCATACCTATGACGATTTGCGTGTGACGCTGCATTTTTTCCTGGTCGAAGGCTGGAAAGGTGAACCCTGGGGCAAAGAGGGGCAGCCACAGCGTTGGGTCGAACAGCGGGCGCTGATCGCTGAAGAATTTCCGGCGGCAAATCATGAACTGATAGCGCGTCTGGTGGCAGGCGAACTGTAACAGGGTGGGGCATTATGCCCCACCGCGTGACTTAGCGTTCTTCTTCACTCCAGTTGTCACTGTCGTTCAACTCATCGCTGCTGGGTATGCGCTTTTCTTCCGCAGCCCATTCGCCAAGGTCAATTAACTGACAACGTTTGCTGCAAAACGGCCGCCACGGGCTCAGTTCATCCCAGATAACCGTTTTACCGCACTGCGGACAGTTAACGGTCATAATTTCTTCCTGCATATTCACCTCTAACAACAGGCCAGTTGGAAGTTGAGGCGCGCAGGGACTTCACCGCGCTCACTGTCCAGTGGCATAAAACGTATCGCAAAACGGCTCTTATGACCGGATACCTGAGGATAAAGTGCGTCCTCTATGTCCAGTTGCAGACGCAGAAGATCGGCGCCTTCGGCATTATCCTGATAAAAACCGTTCAGACTGGTTTGTAAACGGTAAGTGCCCGACTGACGGATTAAATCGAGCAACATGGCCAGTGTGCTGTGCAGCGGTATCAGGGTTTCCATCCAGCTTGTCACCTGCGCATCACGTGTTGTCTGCGGCAGATGCAGCCAGATGTGCAGACCAGGCAGATCGAAACTGCAGCACCCGCCCGGAATACTGAGCCGCTGACGAACCAGAGCAATCAGACGATCTTCCCTCAGTTGCTGCCCCATACGCGGCGCACTGTTAAGCAGAACAGATTGTGCTTTTAGTTTGTCGCGCAATGCATCCACCACGGACATATCGACGCCGGGCACATCCGCCCACGCGCGCAGTTTGGTTTGCTGACGCTCAAGCTCTTTCAGCAACTCGGTGCGCATGTCGCCGCGTTCAAAGATATCCAGCAGTTCGCCGATCAGACGAAAAAAAGTCAGTGCCGTGGCGGTATTTTCCAATGGCGTAACCTGATGCAACTGATCGATCAGGAATTCGACACGCAGCCAGGTGCGCATTTTTTCATTCAGTGGATGTTCAAACAGAACGACTGTACTCATGGATTAATCCTGTTTCGCTGCCGCAAGCTTCAGATAACGCTGATGAAGTCTGGCAACCTGGGGTAGCGCATTTTCAGGCGCGCCACTGTTATCAATAATATCATCGGCACAGGCGAGGCGCTGTTGGCGCGTCGCCTGTGCCGCAAGAATGCGTTTAGCCTGCTCAGGAGAAACGCTGTCGCGTGCGAGCGTACGTTTCAGCTGTGTTTCTTCATCGGTGTCGATAACCAAAACCCGATCGGCCTGATGCTGGAGCTGGTTTTCAACCAGCAACGGCACGACCCACAGGACATAAGGTGAGGTCGCCTGCGCTTTAAGCTGCTGTGTGCGGGCGTTAATCAGGGGATGAAGCAGCGCGTTTAGCCAGTTTTTTTCATCAGGTGCCGCAAAAATAATCTCTCTTAAGCGCGCACGTTGCAGTGTTCCCTGATCGGTCAGAATACTGTCACCATAGCGTGCAACAATCGCCTGCAGAGCAGGCGTGCCCGGCTCGACGACCTCGCGGGCAATGACATCAGCGTCAATGATCGTCACGCCTTCTGCAGCAAAGTACGCGGCAATAGTGCTCTTGCCGCTGCCAATGCCACCGGTCAGCGCCACCGTGTAGGGCGTATCTCTCACTCTCACTCTCTTAGTCGTTCAGTCACAGGTAAGCCAAAGCGTTACGACACGATCATGTTGCGCGTCCGATTTCGTTAGAAAGACGCCGTCGAATCTGATGGATTGTAGCGTAAATAAAGTGAAATTCGCACTCTTGTTGCGGTGCAAATGGCGCGTATCATGAGGTGACTGGCTTTGTGATAACGCCCTTCATGGCGATGAATAACCTCTTACCAGGACACTATGTATGCGCATTGAAGAAGATTTGAAACTGGGCTTTAAAGACGTACTGATTCGTCCAAAGCGCTCCACGCTGAAAAGCCGATCTCAGGTCGAACTGGATCGCAGCTTTACGTTCAAACACTCCGGCCTGGACTGGCGCGGCGTACCTGTTATCGCGGCCAACATGGATACGGTGGGGACTTTTTCAATGGCCGAGGCGCTGGCCAGTTTCAATGTCTTAACAGCCGTACACAAACACTACAGTGTGGAAGACTGGCGGGCGTTTGTTCAACGCGTACCGGCATCAGTACTGAAATATGTGATGGTATCTACCGGCACCTCAGACGCCGATCTCACCAAACTTATCGCGGTCATGGCCATTTGCGATGACCTGCAGTTCATCTGTATTGACGTTGCCAATGGTTATTCTGAGCACTTTGTCGATTTCCTGAAGCGTGCGCGTGAGATCTTCCCGGGCAAAACGATTTGTGCGGGTAACGTCGTCACGGGGGAAATGGTCGAAGAGCTAATCCTGTCCGGAGCCGATATCGTGAAGGTGGGGATTGGACCGGGCTCAGTCTGCACCACGCGCGTCAAAACCGGCGTGGGATATCCGCAGCTCTCTGCCGTGATTGAGTGCGCCGATGCGGCGCACGGCCTGAGTGGGCAAATCGTCAGCGATGGCGGATGCGCTGTGCCGGGTGATATCGCCAAAGCGTTTGGTGGCGGCGCGGATTTTGTCATGCTGGGCGGTATGCTGGCGGCACATGATGAGTGCGAAGGCCGAATTACAGAAGAAAACGGCGAGCGGTTTATGCTGTTTTACGGCATGAGCTCAGAATCCGCAATGAAACGTCATGCGGGAAGCGTGGCGGAATATCGTGCGGCAGAAGGGAAAACAGTGAAACTCCCCTTGCGCGGGCCGGTAGAAGAAACCCTTCGCGATATTCTCGGCGGGCTTCGTTCTGCCTGCACCTATGTGGGAGCTGAGCGGCTAAAAGAGTTAACCAAGCGCACCACGTTTATTCGGGTGGCCGAGCAGGAAAACCGCATCTTTTCCCGTTAACCCCGCCTGCTCAGCATGCAGTAAAGGAACGGAGCACCTTTACTGCATGGCCTCACCTAGCCCAAACACAGGCAGATACATGGCGATCACCAGTGTGCCGACAATGCCGCCAATCACCACCATCATCACGGGCTCCAGCGAGGCGGCCAGATTATCAGCCCGCGTCAGCGTTTCTCTTTCATGCCATTCAGCCAGACGCGCCAGCATCACATCCAGTGCGCCTGACTCTTCGCCCACACGAATCAACTGACGACAAAGTGGCGTAAACAGGGGATGCGCGTGCAACGCCTGATGCAGAGGATTGCCTTGCGCAATGTGCTGCTGAATAGCCTTGATGGCATCCTGCCACAGCCGCGATGACAACGTGACACAGGCCGCATCAAGACCCTGGAGCAGGGTTAATCCTGCCTGCTGGGTCAGTTGCAACACACTGTAGATTTGCGTCAGTTGACTGCCCTGCCATAGCCCGGCGATAACCGGCACACGCAGCAGGGCGCGTTGCTCACAGCGCTGCCAGTTTTCAGAGCACCGCCGCGCGTGGTACCAGCCCGTCGCCAGCAGGGCAATGCCCCCGATTAACGGCAATCCGCCCGCCTGTAATGCGTCGGACAGGGTGATAACGGCGGCGGTGAAGGCGGGTAAAGGCGCGTCAAACGAGGCATAGACGGAAACAAACTCCGGCAACACAAACAGCAACATACCGCAGGTGACTGCCAACGCCACGAACAGAATAAACAGGGGATAACGCAGGGCTTTCAGAACCTTAGCGCGCAAATGCTGCTGACGTGTTTGTTGCTGCGCCAGTTGTTCGCAGCAGATATCCAACTGACCGGTCAGCTCGCCGACCGCCATCAGCGCAGCAAAAAGTGGCGGAAAAACCTCTGGCCACTGGCGTAATGCCTGCGAAAATGGCTCGCCACGCAAGACGTGATGCTGTAAGGCCTGCATCAACGCCCGCCAGGCGGCATGCGGGTGACCTGATGCCAGCAGATCAAGGCTTTGCGACAAAGGAAGGCCCGCCTTTAGCAGGGTGGCGAGCTGGCGAATGAAATCAATTTTATGCTGTGACCGCCAGTCACGTTGGCGCATCATTTTTTCCCGCTTCTCGCTCACCGGCACTAAGTGCCGGCGCGAAAGGTCGTCAGACAGCGTCTCACTGTCGGGGGCCAGATGATAACCCGTTTGCAGTCTGCCCTGTGTATCTACAGCATACCAGCGATAAAGAAAAAGGTGCGTCATGATTCGAGCCCAATAACGCGCTGCATCTCCTCCAGAGAGGTTTCGCCGCGGCTGACAGCGTCCAGCCCCGAAGCCTGTAGCGTGCGCATCCCTTGCTGTTTTGCCAGCGCCAATACCTCCTCCAGAGGCATTTCGGCGGCGATAGCATTTTGCAGTTTGGCTGTAACGGGCAGGAGTTCGAATAAAGCCAGACGGCCAAAATAACCCGAAAAGCAGTGATCGCAACCCGGTGCCCGCCAGGTTTGTAACGTGCCTGGCCAGACTGACGTCGGGAGATGTGCCACGGCCTGTGCAGGTTCACGACAGTGCGGACACAGGCGTCTGACCAGGCGCTGAGCAATAATCAGGCGCAACGCTGAGCCCAGTAAATAACCAGGAATGCCCATCTGGCGTAAGCGCGTTAGCGTTTCAGCCGTTGAGTTAGTGTGCAAAGTCGAGAGGACAAGATGACCGGTTTGCGCGGCTTTTACGGCAATTTCAGCGGTCTCGCCGTCACGTATTTCGCCTATCATGATGACATCCGGATCCTGGCGAAGCAGCGCGCGTAACACACGATTAAAATCGAGCCCATACTTTGGATTAATTTGCGTCTGATTGATGCCCGGCAAAGGGATCTCAATGGGATCTTCCACACTGCAAATGTTCTTTCCGGGCTGATTAATCGCGCTCAGTCCGCTGTAAAGGGTAAACGTTTTTCCACTGCCGGTTGGGCCCGTGACCAGAATCAGGCCCTGGGGCTGTGCCAGCGCAGCCTTGAGCAGGCGCAGCGGTGCCGCGGGTAAGCCCAGCGAGTCCAGGGACAGTGTAGCGCCTTCCCGCTGCAGCAAACGTACGACGGCTTTCTCTCCGCCCTGCGTCAGCAACGTTGAGAGCCGAAAGGAAGCGACCTGACCGTCAATCTCATGGCTGAACTGACCGTCCTGTGGCAGACGACGTTCGGCAATATCCAGCCCGGCCAAAATTTTAAGCCGCGCCAGCAGAGCCGCTGGCTGTATGTCCCGTTGCAGGGGCAGGGGATGCAACACGCCGTCAATGCGCAGACGAATACGCAGGCTGTGCTGATAAGGCTCAATATGGATGTCTGAGGCCCGCCGCTGTGCGGCCTGATGCAGAAGCTGGCTGGCGGTATCGATTGCCGATTCTGTGGCGGCACCCTCTTTAGCACACAAGGGGCTATGCATCGCTTCAGCCTGTTCGAGCCGGGCCTGCGGCCAGCACTCAATAGCGATCTGACACGGGCTGGCAAATTGCAGGGCTTCGGCCAGTCCTGGCGGAACCTGCTCAGCGACAGCAAGACGTAAATGCGTCGCGTTGTGGTCGAGGATGATGGCGCGATAGCGCTGACAGATCAGCGCTATCGCATCGTCGGGTTTACTCATTTGTGCCCCCACGACTGTCAAAGCGGAATTGTTCCTGACAGTTGTCACGTAACGTGGTGTTAGTGCTGGTACAGGTACGCTGCCAGACGAGCGTGCCTTCGTTACTGTCCCAGACGGGCAGCATTTCTACGCTTAATCCATTCAGGCTCTCCTGCCCGGTCAGGGTAATCATGCCGTTGACCACGGTGATCGCCGACACGTAACGTGATGTTGTGCCCTGCGGAATACCGCGTTGCCCGGCCTGACACTGTTCAGGCCCGCCGCGTTCAATCGCGCAAAGCTCAACGGCCGTCTTAAAGGGCACCATGGTTTGCAGCATGTCGGTCAGCGCGGCGCGCTGCAGATAATTTTGATAGGCAGGCAGCCCGATAGCGCTGAGGATCGCCACGATGCCGACCACAATCATTAATTCAACTAACGTGAATCCTTGTTGATAGTGCATATTTGCCTCCTGAGTAAGAAGGCCGCAGTCTAGGAAGACGCTGTGGGTAATAACAGCAGGAAACCCGGAGAGTGGAAAAGGGCAGGCAATAAATCTGGAGGGTTACAGGAACAGGACTACGTCACTGGATGCTGGTGCACAAAACAGGCCGTGCCGGCGGCACGGCAACAGAGATTATTGCGCCTGAAAGCGCATCGACAGATCCAGAGCACGCACATGCTTAGTCAGCGCGCCGACAGAGACATAATCCACACCGGTCTCGGCGATGTCCCGAATCGTCGTTTCGGTGACGTTGCCTGACACCTCCAGTAGCGCACGACCAGCCGTGATCTTCACCGCCTCGCGCATCGCCTGAAGGGAAAAATTATCCAGCATGATGATGTCGGCCGCCGCAGCCAGTGCCTCTTCCAACTCTTTCAGCGATTCAACTTCGACTTCCACAGGGACATCCGGATAAAGCCAAAAGGCTTTTTCGACGGCCTGACGAATTGAGCCGCTGGCAATAATATGGTTTTCTTTAATCAGAAACGCATCGGACAGGCCGAGGCGATGATTACTGCCGCCACCGCACAGCACGGCGTATTTCAGCGCTGTTCGCAGGCCTGGCAATGTTTTGCGTGTATCCAGAAGCTGTGTCTGTGTGCCTTCCAGCAGCGCGACATAGCGGCTGACTTCCGTGGCGACGCCGGACAAGGTTTGCACAAAATTCAATGCGGTGCGTTCGGCCGTCAGCAACAGGCGGGCTGGCCCGTCAACCTCAAACAGGGGTTGATCCGGGATAACATGTTGTCCATCTTCCACATGCCATGTCAGGGCGGTGTGCGCGCCTAACTGGTTAAACACCTCTTCGACCCAGCGTTTACCACAAAAAACACCGGCTTCACGGGTAATAACCTGAGCATGTGCCCGACTGTCGGCTGGCAGGAGCTGCGCGGTAATGTCGCGGTCGCTCTCTGTCTCACCGCCGAGATCTTCCTTTAATGCGCGTTCAACGGCCTCGGGGATATCATTTTCAATACGTTCAAGCAGCGCCTGATGGCGACTGTCAGGATCATAGCGACGCACAGACATACGCGTTCCGCTCCAGTAAATGTCAGGTAACAGAGGCGATTACCATAGCCTGAATAGCGCGAAGGCACCAGTCCTTAGTCACTTTTTGTTTAGTATACTTAACATGTGCGTTTATCAGCCCGATAGTGCAACGCATTTTGACGCAATAATCCCTTAAAATTCATGCTATTCTCAAACCGGTCCTGCGAAGAGAATCCAGCATGAAAGTAGAAAAAGGTTGGCTGTCCGGTGTGCGACAGGTGCCGTCCCCCCATTGTAATGATCGGCCGCATAATGAAGCGCCATCCCTTCTGGTCATTCACAATATCAGCCTGCCGCCCGGCGAATTCGGCGGCCCGTGGATTGATAAACTGTTCACCGGCACGCTGCCTGCCGACGCGCATCCCTACTTTGCTGAGATTGCTCATCTGCGCGTTGCGGCGCACTGCCTTATCCGACGTGATGGCGAAATCGTGCAATATGTTCCCTTTGATAAACGTGCCTGGCACGCTGGCATCTCGCAGTTTGAGGGGCGGGAAAACTGCAACGACTTTTCAATTGGCATTGAACTGGAGGGCACGGATATTGAACCTTATACCGAGGCACAATACGCCGCTCTGCATCAGGTCACGCAGACGTTGTTAGCCCATTATCCGTTAACGCCTGCGCGCATTACCGGCCACAGTGATATTGCACCGGGACGGAAAACCGATCCCGGCCCGGCGTTTGACTGGGACGATTTTAAACAGCGGTTACAGCAACAAAAATTGGAGTAACTATGACGTTATTTACCTTGTTACTGGTTTTAGGTTGGGAACGGCTGTTTAAGCTGGGGGAGCACTGGCAACTGGATCACCGGCTGGAGCCTGTCTTTCGTCGCCGTCAGCATTTTTCGGTGATGCGCACACTGCTGATGCTGATTATCGCGATGGGCCTGACCGCGCTGGTGGTCGGGAGCCTGAAAGGCATTTTGTTTGGTGTTCCTCAGCTTCTGTTCTGGATCGTGGTGGGGTTACTGTGCATCGGAGCGGGTGTGGTGCGTCAGCACTATCATACGTATTTGCAGGCGGCGAGTCGTGATGACGCCGCGGCACATCAGGCCATGGCGGCAGAGTTAACCCTGATCCACGGTGTGCCTGTTGAGTGCAGCGAACGCGAATTCCTTCGTGAGCTTCAGAATGCGCTCATCTGGATTAACTTCCGTTTCTATCTGGCACCGATGTTTTGGTTCGTGGTGGGCGGTGCCTGGGGACCGGTGTTACTCGTGGGGTATGCGTTTTTACGCGCCTGGCAAAGCTGGCTGGCAAAACACTGCACGCCCATGGCCCGCTCTCAGTCTGGCGTGGACAGCATTCTGCATGTGGTTGACTGGCTCCCGGTGCGGCTGGCGGGCGTTGCCTATGCGCTGCTGGGGCACGGTGAGAAAGCCTTGCCTGCCTGGTTTGCCTCGCTGACGGACAGGCACCACTCGCAGTACCAGGTTTTAACCACGCTGGCGCAGTTTTCGCTGGCTCGCGATCCGCACAGCGATAAGGTCGCAACGCCACGTGTCGCCGTGGCGCTGGCGAAGCGCATTTCGCTGGTGCTGGTGGTGGTTGTGGCGTTGCTGACCATTTACGGCACGTTGGTGTAGTCGGCAGGGGGAACCCCGAAGTCGGGTGTGCCATCCTCACGCCAGTGAAAATATTTCAGACGCGTATGGCGATTACCGTCCCAAAGGGGATCGCCCTCAATTTCTGTATAATTGCGTGCGTGATAGACCAGCAGATCGCGCCCGTTCTCATCCTGAGTAAAACAACTGTGTCCCGGTCCATACTGGCGGTTTTCCCAACTGGTTGCAAAGACCGGACGCGCTGATTTCTGCCAGGCCATCGCGTTCAGCGGATCGGCATCACGCGGAATGGAAAGCAGGCCCATGCAGTAGTTTTCATCCGTTGCGCTGGCAGAATAGGTAATAAACAGCCAGTCACCATGCACTATCGCGGCCGCGCCTTCGTTGACGCTAAACCCCGCGCACTCCCATTCATATTCAGGACGGCTCAGCATCACCGGTTTACCTTTGAGCGTCCATGGATTACGCAATTCAGCCAGATAGAGGTTGGAATTCCCTGGAATTGCAGGATCTTTCTGCGCCCATAAGTACCAGTTTTTCTCCTGGTGAACAAAGTGGGTGGCATCCAGCGCAAAACTGTCGAGATGACTTAACACCTGGCGCGGGGGCTGCCAGTGGCCACTGAGCGGGTCGTCATCGTTGCACACCAGCGCGTACATCCGGTGCTGAAACAAGCCATCTTTGATATCGCGCGAAGGCGCTGCGGCAAAATAGATAACCCAGTGTTCCTCAATACGATGCAACTCCGGTGCCCAGATCAGCTCACTGAACGGCCCAATATCGGGTTTACGCCAGACCACGACCGGTGTCGCGGTGCGTAAGGCCGTTAGCGTGCTGGCACGACGTAGCTCAAGACGATCATATTCCGGTACGGAAGCAATAAAGTAATAGTGTTCTCCGTGGCGCAGGATAAACGGATCGGCGCGCCGTTCAATAAAGGGGTTGGGCCAGTTTTCGCTCATTTCAACTCTCCAGTCGGAAGCTCGGTAGGGTGTTTTTCGTGCGCCTGAATCTGGCGGAGGGCAAGATCGCGTTGAATGGTTTGCATTAATGTGCGATCCACTTTCATCAGTCGCACCACGCCCGCGGTAATCAAATAGCCAGCCCCGGGGATAACGGTAAACAGCAGGACAATGCCGTTGAGCGCGTGAGCCGATTGCTGTTTCGCACCTGCATCATAACCGTAAGCCGAGAGCAGAAAGCCGACCATCGCCCCCGCGACGGCCAGTCCGACCTTGAGAAAGAACAGATTGCCTGAAAAGCTGATGCCGGTAATACGCTTACCGGTTTTCCATTCACCGTAATCGTCCACATCCGCCATCAAAGACCAGTGTAAAGGGGAGGGAATTTGATGAAGGATATTAAGCAGAAAGTAAGCGATAACCACTGTCACGGTGGCGTGGGGATCAAGCCAGTAGAAGCCGCAGGAGAACAGGGCAAGGGCGATATTGGTCCAGAAAAAGACTTTCAACTTACACCAGCGGTCGGTGAGGACTTTTGCCAGCGTGCTACCCAGCATCATGCCAACCACGCCCAGGCTGATAAACAGCGTGGCAAAGTGCGCCGTTTGCCCCATGACCCAGGTCACGTAATACAGGGTTGCTGCCATACGAATAAAACCCGGGCAGACATTGCAAAGTGTCAACAGCAAGATGCGCACCCACTGATCGTTCTTCCACACATCACGCAAATCGTTTTTCAGATCATCATGAGTAGGGACGGCAGGCTGAATACGTTCCCGCACGGTGGCGAAGCAGAACAGAAACATTGCCAGCCCCACCAGGGCCAGCACAGCCATCGCCATCTGATAACCCCGCGCCTTGTTCGCACCGCCAAACCATTCCGCCATCGGCAGCAACGACAGTGACAGAATCAGGGTGGCAATGCCGACCATGACAAACCGGTACGACTGGCAGGAGACACGCTCACCGGGATCGTTAGTCATGACGCCACCCAGCGAGCAATAGGGGATATTAATGGCGGTATAGGCCAGGGACATGAAAAAGTAGGTGGTAAAGGCCCAGACGACCTTGCTGGAATAGCTCCAGTCTGGCGTGGTAAACATCAGTACACTGAATATAACGTAGGGCACTGACACCCACAGTAACCAGGGACGGAAACGTCCCCAGCGGCTTTTGGTACGGTCAGCTATCGCGCCCATTATCGGGTCGGTGATGGCGTCCAGAATGCGCACCGAGAGTAACAGCACGCCCACTAAGGCCGGTGCTAAGCCAAAAACGTCGGTATAGAAATAGCTGAGGAACAGCATGACAGCGCCACCGATCATGTTGCACCCCGCATCACCCATGCCATAGCCCAGCTTTTCTCTGAATGAGAGGGGGTTATCTGTCATTGTTGTAACCTGCAGAGGAATTAAACATAAAAGGATTATTAATGTTTAATCCACAGGCGGCGCGGCACGAAATTGTTGGGATGATGGACAAAACAGCCGTGCAGGGAGAAGTGTGAGCAGGGTCGGGTTTACCGACTGCCTGCCCGCCGTTTTCTGTCGGCGGGCAGGCAATGCCGTCAGGCTTTTTGCGTCTTATTCTTGATGAAATAGCCAATAGCCAGGATGATCAGCCAGACAGGAATGAGCCATACGGAAATGGCCATGCCTGGCGTCATCGCCATCAGGACCAGGATGCCAGCCAGGAAGATCAGGCAAACCCAGTTACCCAGAGGGTACAGTACCGCTTTGAAACGGGTGGTAACGCCCTGCTGGTTTTTCTTTTTACGGAATTTCAGGTGCGCCAGGCTAATCATCGCCCAGTTGATGACCAGCGCAGACACGACCAGCGACATCAGCAGACCAAACGCCTCACCCGGCATCAGGAAGTTCAGCAGCACGCACAGCGCGGTGGCGACGGCTGACACCAGAATACTCATCACGGGCACACCGCGGCGGTCCACGTTCAGCAGCGCTTTTGGCGCATTCCCCTGCTGTGCCAGACCAAACAACATGCGGCTGTTACAGTAAACGCAGCTGTTATAGACCGACAGTGCGGCGGTGAGGATCACCACGTTCAGTGCATTGGCAACCATGGCATCGCCCAGTTCGTGGAAGATAAACACAAAGGGGCTGGTATCTTCAGTCACGCGCGTCCACGGCATTAATGACAGCAGCACTGCCAGCGAGCCGATATAGAAAATCAGGATCCGCCACAGCACCTGGTTGGTGGCTTTTGGAATCGTGGTTTCAGGATTGTCCGCTTCTGCCGCCGTAATCCCGACCAGTTCCAGACCGCCAAAGGAGAACATGATAATCGCCATAACCATCACCAGCCCACCGAGGCCATTCGGCATAAAGCCGCCGTGTTCCCACAGGTTACGCACGGTTGCCTGCGGCCCACCGGTACCACTGAACAGTAACCAGCCGCCAAACAGGATCATCGCAATCACCGCGATAACTTTAATAATGGCAAACCAGAACTCCATTTCACCAAACACTTTAACGTTCGTCAGGTTAATGGCATTAATCAGCACGAAGAAGATAGCGGCTGATGCCCAGGTGGGAAAATCGGGCGCCCAGAACTGAATGTATTTACCGACGGCACTCAGCTCCGCCATGGCGACCAGCACATACAGCACCCAGTAGTTCCAGCCAGAGGCGAAACCGGCAAAATTTCCCCAGTATTTATAGGCAAAGTGGCTGAAGCTCCCGGCAACGGGCTCCTCGACCACCATTTCACCCAACTGACGCATGATAAGAAAGGCGATAAACCCGGCAATCGCATAGCCTAAAATAACGGCGGGACCTGCGGATTTGATGACCGACGCGCTGCCCAGAAACAGGCCGGTTCCCACTGCACCGCCCAAGGCGATCAACTGTATATGGCGATTTTTTAAACCGCGCTTCAGCGATTCACCGTGCTGTTGTTCCATACACACCTCATGATGTTGTTATTCTTCGCTTCAGAATGTGCTGACTGTAAAGAATTAAATACACTTAAGACTGATGTTTTTAAGGTGTCAGACTTGCGTAATGCCGCCAGCTGTAACCTGACCAACAGAATAGTGATAAGCGCAGGGCTTTGCACCTGCTTTCGCCAGCCCCGGTACGAGTTGGCTTAAAAAGAATCAAACGGTCTGCCGTCTTATTAGCCCCCGATGAGAAAAACGGCAGCAAACTGCGCTGACCAGGCGCTGATGGCTAAATCGGTTTAGTCATACATGCTGTGTAATTTTTGGTAAAGGTTAAAAAAAATTAACGTCCAGGTATGGCCTGATTCTCCACTTTTATCTCTGGATTTAACGCGCGCATCCCGCATTCCTTCACTGAAGTGTCACAGATGCCGTATAGACACAAGGTGAATACTTTGTTACTTTACGGGCACCTTTTTTGAATTGGTATTACCAATTTACTTTGTTTGACCGGCATACTTTAAGAAGGGAAGATGGCTTATAGCAAGATTCGTCAACCCAAACTCTCCGATGCGATTGAGCAGCAACTGGAATCCCTCATTATGGAAGGGACCCTGCAGCCGGGAGAGAAGTTGCTCCCCGAGCGCGAACTCGCCAAACAATTCGATGTTTCACGTCCGTCTCTCCGTGAGGCAATCCAGCGATTAGAAGCGAAAGGATTGTTACTACGCCGTCAGGGCGGCGGAACATTCGTACAAAAACATCTCTGGCAGAGCATGAGCGATCCACTCGTAGAGCTACTCGCCGAACATCCGGAATCTCAGTTTGATCTGCTGGAAACGCGCCACGCTTTAGAAGGCATTGCGGCTTACTATGCGGCACTGCGTGGCACAGAAGAAGATTTGCAGCGTATTCGCGACTGTCATCTTCATATCCAACAGGCGCAGGACAGCGGCGATCTCGACGCTGAAGCAGACGCAGTGATGAAGTATCAGATCGCTGTCACAGAAGCGGCCCATAATGTCGTGCTTTTGCATTTGCTACGATCAATGGGCCCTATGCTGGAACAGAATGTCCGACAGAATTTTGAATTGCTCTACTCTCGCCGGGAAATGCTGGCGAAAGTGAGCGGTCACCGCGCCAGAATTTTTGAGGCGATTGTGGCTCGTGAGCCAGAACAAGCACGCGAGGCATCACACCGTCACCTGGCGTTCATTGAGGAAATCTTGCTGGACAGAAGTCGGGAGCAGAGCCGTCGAGAACGCTCCCTACGTCGTTTACAGCAACGTAAGGAATAACGCGCGGCAAAGATCGTGCGGACATGTGCGACGAGCCTGTCTCCCTGACGTTAACAGGCTCCCGATTTTTCAACGTATTAGACACAGATAAGGAATACCCCCATGTCAGAACGTTTACACAATGACGTGGATCCGATTGAAACTCGTGACTGGCTACAGGCGATCGAATCGGTCATCCGTGAAGAAGGTGTTGAACGTGCACAGTATCTGATTGATCAGGTGCTGAGTGCAGCCCGTAAAGGCGGTGTGAAAGTTGCTGGCGGTGCTGCCGCTATCAGTAACTATATCAACTCTATTGCCGTTGAAGATGAACCGGAATATCCGGGCAACACCTCACTTGAACGTCGTATCCGATCCGCTATCCGCTGGAATGCTATCATGTCGGTGTTGCGCGCATCGAAGAAAGATCTGGAGCTTGGCGGCCACATGTCCTCCTTCCAGTCTTCTGCCACTATCTATGAAGTGTGTTTTAACCACTTCTTCCGCGCGCGCAGTGAGAAAGATGGCGGCGATCTGGTGTACTTCCAGGGCCACATTTCTCCGGGTATCTATGCCCGTGCTTTCCTGGAAGGCCGTCTGACCGAAGAGCAGATGAATAACTTCCGTCAGGAAGTCGATGGCAAAGGCCTGTCTTCTTATCCGCATCCAAAACTGATGCCGGAGTTCTGGCAGTTCCCGACCGTTTCAATGGGCCTGGGCCCACTCAACGCTATCTATCAGGCTAAGTTCCTGAAGTACCTGGAACACCGTGGTCTGAAAGACACCTCTGGCCAGACCGTTTACGCGTTCCTGGGCGACGGCGAGATGGATGAACCAGAATCCAAAGGTGCGATCACTATCGCGACCCGTGAAAAACTGGATAACCTGGTCTTTATCATCAACTGTAACCTGCAGCGTCTGGATGGACCGGTCACCGGTAACGGTAAGATCATCAACGAGCTGGAAGGCATTTTTGCCGGTGCTGGCTGGGAAGTGATCAAGGTTATCTGGGGCGGTCGTTGGGATGAACTGCTGCGCAATGACACCAGCGGTAAACTGATCCAGCTGATGAACGAAACCGTCGACGGCGACTACCAGACGTTTAAATCGCGTGATGGTGCCTACGTGCGTGAGCACTTCTTCGGTAAATATCCGGAAACCGCTGCGCTGGTGAAAGACTGGTCAGACGATGAGATTTGGTCACTGAACCGTGGTGGTCACGATCCGAAGAAAATTTACGCGGCACTGAAAAAAGCGCAGGACACCAAAGGCAAGCCGGTTCTGATTCTGGCTCATACCATCAAAGGTTACGGTATGGGTGACACCGCAGAAGGCAAGAACATCGCGCACCAGGTGAAGAAGATGAACATGGATGGCGTACGCTATATCCGTGATCGTTTCAACGTGCCGGTCGAAGACGACAAAATTGAGTCGCTGCCTTACATCACCTTTGAGAAAGGCTCCGAAGAGTACAACTACCTGCATGGTCAGCGCGAGAAATTAGGCGGTTACCTGCCTTCACGTCAGCCTAACTTCACGGAAAAGCTGGAAATGCCGGCGCTGGAAGAGTTCAGTGCGCTGCTGGAAGAGCAGAACAAAGAGATCTCTACCACCATCGCGTTTGTGCGTGCGCTGAATGTGATGCTGAAGAACAAGTCGATTAAAGATCGTCTGGTGCCGATTCTTGCCGATGAAGCCCGTACCTTTGGTATGGAAGGCCTGTTCCGTCAGATTGGTATCTACAGCCCGAACGGTCAGCAGTACACGCCGCAGGACCGCGAGCAGGTGGCTTACTATAAAGAAGACGAGAAAGGTCAGATTCTGCAGGAAGGGATCAACGAGCTGGGCGCAGGATCGTCCTGGCTGGCGGCGGCGACCTCATACAGCACTAACAACCTGCCGATGATTCCGTTCTACATCTATTATTCGATGTTTGGCTTCCAGCGCATTGGTGATTTGATGTGGCTGGCGGGTGACCAGCAGGCGCGCGGCTTCCTGGTCGGCGGTACCTCAGGCCGTACTACGCTAAATGGTGAAGGTCTGCAGCATGAAGATGGTCACAGCCATATTCAGTCACTGACCATTCCAAACTGTATCTCCTACGATCCAGCGTATGCCTACGAAGTGGCTGTCATCATGCACGACGGTCTGGTACGCATGTACGGTGAAGCGCAGGAAAACATTTATTACTACATCACTACGCTGAACGAAAACTACCACATGCCAGCGATGCCGAAAGGTGCCGAAGAAGGTATCCGTAAAGGTATCTACAAGCTGGAAACCGTAGACGGTAGCAAAGGTAAAGTTCAGCTGTTGGGTTCAGGTTCTATCCTGCGCCATGTGCGTGAAGCCGCGCAGATCCTGTCGGCTGATTACGGCATCGGTTCGGACGTTTACAGCGTCACCTCGTTCACCGAACTGGCCCGCGATGGTCAGGATTGTGAGCGCTGGAACATGTTGCATCCGACAGAAGCGCCGCGTGTGCCTTACATCGCTCAGGTGATGAACGAAGCACCCGCTGTCGCATCAACTGACTACATGAAGCTGTTTGCTGAGCAGGTTCGCAGCTACGTGCCTTCAAGCGATTACCGTGTGCTGGGCACCGACGGCTTTGGCCGCTCTGACAGCCGTGAAAATCTGCGTCACCACTTTGAAGTGGATGCAGCATACGTTGTGGTAGCCGCGCTGGGTGAACTGGCTAAACGTGGCGAAATCGATAAGAAAGTCGTGGCGGATGCGATCGTGAAGTTCAAGATCGATGCCGATAAAGTTAACCCGCGTCTGGCTTAAGAGGTAACAGAGTAATGGCTATTGAAATCAAGGTACCGGATATCGGGTCAGACGAAGTTGAAGTCACCGAAATTCTGGTCAAGGTTGGCGATAAGGTGGAAGCCGAGCAGTCGCTGATCACTGTAGAAGGCGATAAAGCCTCTATGGAAGTACCTTCGCCGCAGGCCGGCGTAGTAAAAGAGATCAAAATCGCAACCGGTGACAAAGTGGAAACCGGCTCGCTGATCATGATGTTTGACGCAGAAGGTGCTGCTGAAGCGGCACCGGCGCCAGCTCAAGAGAAAAATGCCGAGGCCGCCCCTGCCGCCGCTGCGTCTGCCAGCGCCAGCAAAGACGTTAACGTACCGGATATCGGTGGTGACGAAGTCGAAGTCACCGAAATTCTGGTGAAAGTGGGCGACAAAGTTGAAGCTGAACAATCGCTGATCGTCGTTGAAGGCGACAAAGCCTCAATGGAAGTCCCGGCACCGTTCGCGGGCGTGGTGAAAGCGATTAAAATCGCCACCGGCGATAAAGTGAATACCGGCTCTCACATCATGGTCTTTGAAACAGAGGGTGCTGCACCGGCTGCTGATGCGAAGCCAGAAGTGAAAGAAGAGGCTGCGACGGCACCCGCTGCGGCCGCAGGGGCAAAAGACGTTAACGTACCTGACATCGGCGGCGACGAAGTTGAAGTCACCGAAGTGCTGGTGAAGGTCGGCGATAAAGTCGAGGCTGAGCAGTCACTGATTGTAGTGGAAGGCGATAAGGCGTCGATGGAAGTTCCGGCACCGTTCGCGGGCACCGTCAAAGAACTGAAAGTCGCGACGGGCGATAAAGTCAGCACCGGTTCGCTGATCATGGTGTTTGAAGTGGAAGGCGCTGCCCCTGCCGCGGCACCGGCGGCTAAGAAAGAGTCGGCCCCTGCACCTGCGGCGGCGGAATCTAAGCCTGCCGCTGCCCCTGCACCAAAAGCAGACAGCAAAGGCGAGTTTGCTGAGAATGAAGCCTATGTGCACGCCACGCCGGTGATTCGTCGCCTGGCGCGTGAATTTGGCGTTAACCTGGCGAAGGTGAAAGGCACAGGACGCAAAGGCCGTATCCTGAAAGAAGACGTTCAGGCTTACGTGAAAGATGCAGTGAAACGCGCAGAGGCTGCGCCAGCCGCAGCCAGCGGTGGCGGATTGCCGGGCATGCTGCCATGGCCGAAAGTTGACTTCAGTAAGTTCGGTGAAGTTGAAGAAGTGGAACTGGGCCGTATCCAGAAAATCTCGGGTGCCAACCTGAGCCGTAACTGGGTGATGATCCCACACGTAACCCACTTTGATAAAACCGATATTACCGATCTGGAAGCTTTCCGTAAGCAGCAGAACGCCGAAGCCGAGAAGCGCAAACTGGACGTGAAATACACGCCAGTGGTTTTCATCATGAAAGCTGTCGCTGCAGCGCTTGAGCAGATGCCACGTTTCAACAGCTCCCTGTCTGAAGACGCGCAGAAGCTGACGTTGAAAAAATACATCAACATCGGCGTGGCGGTCGATACGCCAAATGGTCTGGTCGTTCCGGTCTTTAAAGACGTGAACAAGAAGGGCATCACCGAGCTGTCTCGTGAGCTGATGGCGGTCTCTAAAAAGGCGCGCGATGGCAAACTGACCGCAGGCGATATGCAGGGCGGTTGTTTCACCATCTCCAGCCTGGGCGGCCTGGGCACCACGCACTTTGCGCCGATTGTTAACGCGCCGGAAGTGGCCATCCTTGGCGTGTCCAAATCCGCAATGGAGCCTGTATGGAACGGTAAAGAGTTTGCACCACGTCTGATGATGCCGATCTCTCTGTCCTTCGATCACCGTGTTATCGACGGTGCGGATGGTGCACGTTTCATTACTATTATTGGCAATATGCTGTCAGACATTCGTCGTCTGGTTATGTAAAAAGCGCAAAAGGCCGGCAAATGCCGGCCTTTTTGTAACATTCAGGGCACCGCTGTTGGCAGTTTATTAACAATTCTGTAAACTCTTGCGGTGAACATGTCCCGGTGGAATAAGGACATTATGAGCCTATTCCATTAGGCATAATTGGCGCAGTCAGATTGAGTCACGGCAGGCAAATCCGATAGGGGAATGTTTGCAGCAGCAGACGCAATATGGCCAGTTAACTAGCCTAATGGGATAGGCTCAGCGTCTGACCCGCCGGAAATCCAATAAGAGGTCATGATGAGTACAGAGATTAAAACTCAGGTCGTGGTACTTGGGGCAGGTCCTGCAGGTTACTCTGCAGCTTTTCGTTGCGCTGACTTAGGTCTGGAAACCGTACTGGTTGAGCGCTACAGCACCCTCGGTGGTGTCTGTCTTAACGTAGGCTGTATCCCGTCTAAAGCGCTGCTGCACGTTGCTAAAGTGATTGAAGAAGCGAAAGCGCTTGAAGAACATGGCATTGTGTTTGGTCAGCCGCAAACGGATATCAACAAAATCCGTAGCTGGAAAGAGAAGGTGATTAACCAACTGACCGGCGGCCTGTCTGGCATGGCGAAAGGGCGTAAAGTGAAAGTGGTTAATGGCCTGGGCAAATTTACCGGTGCCAATACGCTGGTGGTCGAAGGTGAAGGTGGCGCAACCACTATTAACTTCGACAACGCCATTATCGCTGCAGGTTCACGTCCTATCGAACTGCCGTTCATTCCTCATGAAGATCCTCGTGTATGGGATTCCACTGACGCGCTGGAACTGAAAGAAGTGCCTAAGCGTCTGCTGGTTATGGGTGGCGGAATCATCGGTCTGGAAATGGCTACCGTTTACCATGCGCTGGGTTCAGAGATCGACGTGGTCGAGATGTTTGACCAGGTTATCCCGGCGGCCGATAAAGACGTGGTTAAAGTCTTTACCAAACGTATCAGCAAGAAATTTAACCTGATGCTGGAAACCAAGGTGACCGCCGTAGAAGCCAAAGACGACGGTATCTATGTTTCGATGGAAGGCAAAAAAGCGCCGGGCGAGGCTCAGCGTTATGATGCGGTTCTGGTTGCGATTGGTCGTGTACCGAACGGTAAAGGCCTGGATGCTGACAAAGCCGGTGTCGAAGTTGACGATCGCGGCTTCATCCGCGTTGACAAGCAGATGCGCACCAATGTGCCACACATTTATGCGATCGGCGACATTGTAGGTCAGCCAATGCTGGCACACAAAGGCGTGCATGAAGGCCATGTTGCGGCAGAAGTCATTTCAGGTCTGAAACACTACTTCGATCCGAAAGTGATTCCTTCCATTGCCTATACTGAGCCAGAAGTTGCCTGGGTCGGTCTGACTGAGAAAGAAGCGAAAGAGAAAGGCATCAGCTATGAAACCGCCACATTCCCGTGGGCGGCATCAGGCCGTGCGATTGCTTCTGACTGTGCAGATGGCATCACCAAACTGATTTTCGACAAAGAGACCCATCGTGTTATCGGTGGTGCCATTGTCGGAACGAACGGCGGTGAACTGCTGGGTGAAATCGGTCTGGCCATTGAAATGGGCTGTGACGCAGAAGATATTGCGCTGACCATTCATGCGCACCCAACCCTGCATGAATCCGTAGGACTGGCGGCTGAAATTTTTGAAGGCAGCATCACCGATCTGCCTAACGCGAAAGCGAAGAAGAAATAAGTTTCAGGACAGTCATAGCGGCCCCTTATGGGGCCGTTTTTTATGCTGATTATTATCGAATAAGAAAATCAATAAAGGAAAGGGCGCCTGCGCTAACACATTTACACTGGCATATAGGGCGGAGTAAACTCCGCCACTAACGAAGTTTTACTGCCTGGTTTCGTAATTCAAGACAGCCGAAAGTTCAGCACTCATTATTCTGAGGCGAAGCTCACATAATGAACCTCGGTTTGATAAACTCAATCCTAAGAGAATTAACCCGCTAATAACAAGTAAACCGTATTTCGACTTCATGGTGGCACCTCTCTTGATTTTCATCGAGCGAGGGGCTATGCTGACAGTGTTGAGGTGTTAGGGTAGTGACCTCCGCTCGCATTATTTGACTGATTAATGTGAGCGGTTCCTTCCTCTTTCCACCTCAGGTTCTTACCCAAAGCAGAAAGCTTCAGGCGCCCAACCGCACTCTACGCATTTATTATTTTACTGTCCCCTGGTTTTTTATTTTTTCATAATGCTAATTAATAAAAATTTCTGTCTTTTATATTTTAAATGTTATTTATGCTGATTCTTTCATGACTATTTTAAAATAATTATTTCTCGGTTCTTATGTTGCTGTTAATTTTGATGGTTGATCACTTCGTTATTATTAACACGTAACCAGTCAATAAAATGACGTAATGGTGCAGAGACATAACGCCTGCCAGGATAGTAGAGCCAGAAGCCATCGGCATTCTCCGTATAGTGACTTAACAGCTCAACGAGTGAGCCACTTCGCAGACTGGCACTGACCACGGCCTCCTGCAGAAAAGCAATCCCTGCTCCCGCAAGGGCGGCCTGCAATATTCGTTCGTTGTTGTCCAGCACCAGAGAGCCACTGACGGCGACTTCCCGCTTTTTCCCTGCGTGCATGAATTCCCAGCGATAGCGTTGCCCGCTCGGGAAACGCCGCTCAATGCAGGGAAACTGCAGCAGATCGTCCGGTGTTTGCGGGGCACCATGACGTTCGATAAACGCCGGGCTTGCGACAACCAGTGTACGCATTGCCGGGCCAAAGGGCAGGGCGATCATATCCTGCGCCAGCACATCACCGTAGCGAATGCCTGCATCAAAACCGGCTTCAAGGATATCCACCAGCGCATCGTTACTGTCAATTTCCAGCGTAATGTCCGGATAGCGCTGGAGGAATGGCAGGATCAGGCTGTCAAAAAACAGCGCTTCTGCAGAGCGGGGCATATTGAGTTTCAGCGTACCGTGAGGCCGGGCTCGCCAGTCGTTAAGTTCATCCACGGCCTGCGATAAATCAAGTAAGGCAGGCTGAATGCGCTGCAGGAAATGTTGTCCCGCCTGGGTCAGTGAGACACTGCGTGTCGTGCGGTTGAGTAATCTCACTCCTAGCCGTTGTTCGAAATGACGCATGGCGTGGCTCAGCGCAGACGGCGTCACGTTGCGTGCCTGTGCGGCTTTGCGGAAGCTCCGGTGGTGTGGTGCGCAATGGCGCTGAACATTTCCAGTTCCTGCAGGGTGGCCCGCGAAAGTGTCATTGATGAATTTTCCTCACTGAATGGGCAAGAATAGCGCAATTGTTGTTGGTATTGATGAGGATTATAACAATAACACCGCAACAAAGAGGAAAATATCATGCAACAACGTCAATTGGGTAATCAGGGATTACGCGTTTCAGCACTGGGACTCGGCTGTATGGGCATGACCTTCGCCTATGGCAATCATGATGAGCAGCAGGCATTAAATACGCTGTCGCGCGCGTTTGAACTGGGCATCAACTTTCTGGATACCGCCGAAATCTACGGTCCCTTCACCAACGAGGTGCTCATCGCTAAAGCCCTTCAAGGCCGCCGCGACAATATTACGGTGGCCACAAAATTTGGTTTTGCGATTACTGGCGAAGGTCAGGGCTGGGAAAAGATGAGGGGCGTTAACAGCCAGCCTCAGCATATTCGCCGCGCAGTCGAAGGATCGTTAACCCGTTTGGGAACCGATCATATCGATCTGCTTTACCAGCACCGCTTTGATCCGAGCGTACCGATTGAAGACGTGATTGGCACGATGGCGGATCTGATTAAAGAGGGAAAAGCCCGCTATATTGGGTTGTCTGAAGTCTCATCTGCTACGCTGCGGCGCGCCTGTGCCGTCCATCCCGTCTCTGCCTTACAAAGCGAATACTCACTCTGGACCCGCGATCCCGAGCAGGACATTCTGGCGACCTGTCGTGAACTGAATGTCGGTTTTGTGCCTTACAGTCCGTTGGGCCGGGGCTTCCTGACGGGCAAACTGACGTCCGTGGACGCGCTGGATCCGCATGACTTCCGCCGCAGTTTGCCCCGTTTTCAGGAGCAGGCACAGGAACATAACCAAAAGTTAGTCGCGCAGCTCACTGAGATGGCACACAGTTATGGTATTACTGCGGCACAACTGGCGCTGGCATGGGTCATGGCGAAGGGGGAAGATATTGTGCCGATTCCGGGAGCGAGCAAGGTCCATCATCTGGAAGAAAACTGTGCCGCAGCGAATGTCGTCCTGACAGGGGCGGACAGTGACACGCTGGACAGGCTCTTTGCGCCGCAAAACGTGCGGGGTGAACGCTATGCGGATGCAGAATATGGCATGATCGATCGTTAAGCTTACAGCGAAATGACTGGGTTAACCGGCAGGGCATTAAGCCCTGCGTTTTTTTCGTTTATCTCTGTTCAGGTAGCGCATTCTGCTGCAGAAAACCGCAATGTTGCTTTTTTGTAAACAGATTAACAAGCTGTTGAAATCCTGCTATGCTGCCCAACGCGGAACCGGGCACCTTACCCTACTCATGGAATGCGTTGTCATCAGGGTGCACCGGAAACCCATACAATGAGAGCGAGGAGAACGTCGTGCTAGAAGAATACCGTAAGCACGTTGCCGAGCGTGCTGCCCAAGGGATCGTACCTAAGCCATTAGATGCTTCCCAGATGGCCGCGCTGGTTGAACTGCTAAAAAATCCACCTGCGGGTGAAGAAGAATTTTTGACCGATTTGTTGGTCAACCGCGTACCACCCGGCGTCGATGAAGCGGCGTATGTTAAAGCAGGTTTCCTGGCTGCTGTCGCCAAAGGCGAAACAACCTCTCCTCTGGTATCTCCTGAAAAAGCCGTTGAACTGCTCGGTACCATGCAGGGCGGTTACAACATCCATCCTCTGATTGAAGCATTAGATGATGCGAAACTCGCGCCGATTGCGGCAAAAGCGCTTTCCCACACGTTGCTGATGTTTGACAGCTTTTACGACGTTGAAGAAAAAGCCAAAGCAGGCAACGCGCATGCGAAACAGGTGATGCAGTCATGGGCGGATGCCGAATGGTATCTGTCACGTCCAGAGCTGGCTGAAAAAATTACCGTAACGGTTTTCAAAGTCACTGGCGAAACCAATACAGACGATCTGTCTCCGGCACCGGATGCCTGGTCACGTCCTGATATCCCTCTGCATGCGCTGGCAATGCTGAAAAATGCCCGCGAAGGCATTGAGCCAGATGAGCCAGGCAACATCGGACCGATCAAACAAATTGAAGCGCTGCAGGCCAAAGGTTTTCCGCTGGCCTACGTCGGTGACGTTGTAGGCACCGGTTCATCACGTAAATCGGCGACCAACTCGGTGCTGTGGTTTATGGGCGATGACATTCCGAACGTGCCAAACAAAAAAGGCGGTGGCGTTGTGCTGGGTGGCAAGATTGCCCCTATCTTCTTCAACACCATGGAAGATGCAGGCGCGCTGCCGATTGAAGTGGATGTGAACAACCTGAATATGGGCGATGTCATTGATATCTATCCCTTCAAAGGTGAAGTCCGCAACCACGAAACCGGCGACCTGCTGGCCAGTTTTGAACTGAAAACCGACGTTCTGATCGATGAAGTCCGTGCTGGTGGTCGTATTCCCCTGATCATTGGTCGTGGCCTGACGACCAAAGCGCGCGAATCGCTGGGGCTGCCTGCCAGTACCGTGTTCCGTATCGCGAAAGACGTGGCTGAAAGCACACGTGGCTACTCGCTGGCACAGAAAATGGTGGGCCGTGCCTGTGGTGTTGACGGCATCCGTCCCGGTGCGTACTGCGAACCTAAGATGACCTCTGTGGGCTCACAGGATACTACCGGTCCAATGACCCGAGACGAACTGAAAGACCTGGCCTGCCTGGGCTTTTCGGCTGACCTGGTCATGCAGTCGTTCTGTCACACGGCGGCTTATCCTAAGCCGGTGGATGTGAACACGCACCATACGTTACCTGACTTCATCATGAACCGCGGCGGGGTTTCTCTGCGTCCGGGTGACGGGGTTATTCACTCCTGGCTGAACCGTATGCTGCTGCCGGATACGGTCGGAACAGGTGGCGATTCTCATACGCGTTTCCCTATCGGGATTTCGTTCCCGGCAGGCTCGGGCCTGGTCGCCTTTGCTGCGGCAACGGGCGTTATGCCGCTCGATATGCCGGAATCGGTGCTGGTACGTTTCAAAGGTAAAATGCAGCCTGGCATTACGCTGCGCGATCTGGTTCACGCCATTCCGCTGTATGCCATTAAGCAGGGCCTGCTGACCGTCGAGAAGAAAGGCAAGAAGAACATCTTCTCTGGCCGCATCCTTGAAATTGAAGGTCTGCCCGATCTGAAAGTTGAGCAGGCGTTCGAACTGACCGATGCGTCTGCAGAACGTTCTGCTGCGGGCTGTACCATTAAGCTGGATCAGGCGCCGATCAAAGAGTACCTGACCTCTAACATTGTCCTCTTGAAATGGATGATCTCTGAAGGCTACGGCGATCGTCGTACGCTGGAGCGCCGTATCGAAGGCATGGAGAAATGGCTGGCGGATCCACAGTTGCTTGAAGCCGACGCCGATGCGGAATATGCCGCGGTGATTGACATCGATCTGGCTGAGATCAAAGAGCCGATTCTGTGTGCGCCAAACGATCCGGACGATGCGCGTCTGCTGTCTGATGTGCAGGGCGAGAAGATTGATGAAGTCTTTATCGGCTCGTGCATGACCAATATCGGTCACTTCCGTGCGGCAGGTAAGTTGCTGGACAGCCATAAAGGCCAGTTACCAACCCGTCTGTGGGTCGCACCACCGACCAAAATGGACGCGGCTCAGCTGACAGAAGAAGGTTACTACAGCGTATTTGGTAAGAGCGGTGCGCGTATTGAGATCCCGGGCTGTTCACTGTGCATGGGTAACCAGGCACGTGTGGCTGACGGCGCAACGGTGGTCTCGACGTCAACCCGTAACTTCCCGAACCGTCTGGGTACAGGGGCTAATGTCTATCTGGCCTCTGCGGAGCTGGCTGCCGTCTCATCGCTGTTAGGTAAACTGCCTACGCCAGATGAGTATCAGCAGTTCATGGCACAGGTTGATAAAACAGCCACTGACACCTATCGCTATCTCAACTTTGACCAGTTGAGTCAGTACACGGAAAAAGCAGACGGCGTGATTTTCCAGACTGCCGTCTGACAGGTGACGATCGTTCTGTTTGAGAGGAGCGCCCTGGCGCTCCTCTTTTTTTATGCCTGAAAAGGGGCGTCCAGGGAATCTGGATAGGCGCGCTAAGCAGGTGCACGGCAATAAAAATAGCGGTATAACAGCGCGAGTAACTGACAAAGAGATAAGATCATGGAGTATGAATTTTTACGCGACATCACGGGCAAGGTAAAAGTGCGCATGTCGATGGGCCATGAAGCATTAGGCCACTGGTTTAATGAAGAAGTCGGGCATGACGCCAGCGTGCTGGATGAGGTTGAAGCCGAAGCCCAAAAACTTACAGGCAGTGAGCGCCAGTGGCAGCGCATCGGGCGCGAATATACGCTCTGGATGGATGATGAAGAGGTCATTGTCCGCGCGAATACATTGAATTTCGAAGGCGATGAGATGGAAGAGGGCATGAATTACTACGATGAAGAAAGCCTGTGCTTCTGCGGTAAGGAAGATTTCCTGGCCGTGATTGCCGCCTGGCGGCGATTTATGTCGGGCAAATGATTGAAAGCTTGCACCCGATCGCCATTTACCTCCTTTGTTGATTGATAATGCTCAATTATCAGCGTTTTAATCTGAGATTCCCGCCGCATATTTTATTCTTGTGATTTAATATCATCATGGTGATTATAATTAATCACTAAGGTGGTGGTATGAAGATTAAGGAAACAATCGAAAAAGTGCCTGGCGGAATGATGATTACCCCGTTGGTGCTGGGGGCCGCCGCTAACACGCTGGCTCCCGACGCCTCAGGGACAGGGGGCTTTACGACGGCACCGTTTAAAGAGGACGTGCCTGCGCTTATCGGTGTTTTTTTGTTATGCATGAGATCGGTTAAAGCGCTGCCCCAGGCGCGGGTTACGGGCGGCGGTATCACCGTGACGAAGTGTCTTGCTGCTGTCGCGCTGGGTCTGTCTGTCGATACGTTGTCTGGCCCTGAAGGCCGATGGGGATTGTCATCCGTTGCGGTCATTGCGGCGATGGAGAACAGCAACGGCGGTCTTCATACGGTCCCGGCAGGGGCCGCGGCCAGGACAACTGCCGTCACGCCGGCTGCGCTGGCGCAGGCCGATCCGGCCCTGTCTTGTGTGGTCGCCGCGGCAACGCCGCTGATTGCGACATCGGTGATTGTCACCGCCCTTTTAACGCCGATGCTGACCTTCCTGGGTGGCAAAAGGTAATCAGCGACGGGCTGTCGCTTCATCTACGGAAAAATCACGATGAAAATGATCGTTATTGCCGACGACTTTACCGGTGCGAATGATACGGGCGTGCAACTGGCTAAAAAAGGGGCACGTACGGAAGTGATGCTGACGTCACAGCAAAAGCCCTCACGTCGCGCTGATGTGCTGGTGATTAACACAGACAGCCGGGCACTCAGCGCTGAGCAGGCGGCGGTTGCGGTGAAACAGGCGCTGTCTCCCTGGGTGCGCCCTGGGCAAAACAGCGTGCTGATCTATAAAAAAATCGACTCTACCTTTCGTGGCAATCCCGGCGCAGAGATTGCTGCGGCTATGGCCGCCAGCGGAACCACGCTGGCGATTGTCGCCGCAGCCATTCCATCTGCGGGGCGCATGACGCGCAATGGTGAATGCTGGGTTCACCAGCGCCCGTTGCTGGAAACCGAGTTTGCCAGCGATCCGCGCACACCGATTATCTCCTCGCGTATCCGCACGCTGATCGGCTTACAGACCGATCTGCCTGTCAGGGAGATGACGCTGGACGACGTCAGGCGTGGCGACCTCGCAGACCGGCTTGAAAACCTGCGCCAACAGCCCGCCAGCATCGTCATTATTGATGCAGAAAGCGATAACGATCTGGCCCTGATTGCCCGGGCTGCTCTCTCAATGGCTGCGCGCCCTTTGCTGGTTGGGGCGGCGGGACTGGCCAACGCGCTTCCGACCGACAGCTATATGGACAGCGATCAAACGCTTCCGGTTCTGGTGGTGGCGGGCTCGATGAGTGAAATGACCCGGCGTCAGGTAGCTCAGGCGCAACGTCTGGGGCGGGCTGACGTGGTCAGAATCGCGGTCGAAACCCTGCTTGCACCTGAGAAAGAGCAAAAAGAGATCGTAGAGCAGGCGTGCCAGATCCTTGCACAGAACAGGCACTGTGTTCTGCAGACCAGCAGCCACGGGGACGACCGTAACCAGATTGCAGCGCTGACCGGAAAATATGCATTGAGTCGCGAGGCGTTGGGCGAAACGCTGAGTCGGCGAATGGGGGATATCACCTTAGCGATCCTGGATCGTGCCCGTACGGGTGGGCTGTTCCTGACGGGCGGCGACATCGCGATCGCGGTGGCGAATGCTCTCGGCGCAGAAGGTTACCGTATCCACGGCGAAGTGGCGCCCTGTATCCCGTGTGGCACCTTCGTAAACAGTGACATCGATGATTTACCCGTTATCACTAAAGCAGGGGGATTCGGGACGGATGATACGCTCTGTGATGCGCTGCATTATATTGAGGAGCTGTATCTGAATGAGTAAACCTGAGCCTGCAGATGTGCAGGCCAGAATTGCGTTTCGACAGGATAAGTCAGGGGAAATTTGGAGGAATGATGAGAATAGCTGTGCCCTGTTTAATAAAGGGCGCGATATTCTCCATTATTAAAATATAATAAATCCTTACGTTCCCTGTTCGATGTGTAATGCTATACTCCCCAATGATGCTGTTACATTTCGTTACCTGAATGCAACTGCTCGCTTAAGTCAAATTTACTGTTCGGTAAAACGAAACAGGCTTCACTGTCCTTTTTGAATGCTTAATCTGTTTGATTTTTCAGTTTTTTATGGCCACGCGCACCGTGAAAACAGGGCAATAACAGGAATTATCCTCCCCCCTGTTTTCGCGTTATTTCCGCTAACGCCAATTTAAATTGTAACGCAGTGGAAATTTCCGCGAGAGCGCTAATAATCAACTTAACATTGATGCGTTCACTTCTACGTCACTCACCGAGCGGTTGAGTGGTCAGGCTTTTCATTAAATTTATATGCCTGATTTATTAATGTGCCTTGCCATTATTCTCGTGAATTAATGGAATTTAATTATTCTCTTTCCACTCGCGGAGATATTATGCTCAGCAATACATCTATCAGAACCCGCCTTTATATGGCGTTTGGTGCCATGACGCTTGTCATGATTGTGGTATGCAGTCTGTTTTATATGGGGTTTAATCGCGTCACGCAGGCCAGCAAACTTAACGTTCATACCTATCAGGTGGTTGAAGGCCTGAATAAGGTGACCGAGAGTCTGCTGAATATGGAAACCGGCCTTCGGGGTTATGCTCTTAGCGGTCAGACACAAATGCTGGCACCCTTTAATCAGGGTAAACAGGCCTTTAGCGACTACACCGCGAGTACACATCAGCTGACGCAGGACAATCCGGTACAGCAGCAACGCTTAGTCGATCTGGAAAGCAGACAGAAGAACTGGCTGCAAAGCTATGCCCGTAACGTAATGGCGGCGCGTGAGCGTCTGAATCAGGGGAAGCTCGACCAGCAACACTTTTTAGACATCTTTGCGACTGATGAAGGTAAAGTGCAAATGGATGCGATGCGTAACGTGATTGAATCCATGATTGTCACGGAGAAATCATTACTCAAATCGCGTGAAGATGAACTGACTAGCGAGCGGACCAAAACGCGCTTGATCCTGGTGGCCGGACTGCTACTGTCAGCGGGAATATCCCTGATTCTGGGCCTGCTGATTTCCCGCAGTATTTCTCGTCCTCTGGCTGTCGCGGTGCACACGGCCGATACCATTGCCCGGGGCGATCTGACCTCTGTGATTAACGTAAACCGTCAGGATGAAACCGGAAAACTGCTGACGGCCCTGGCGAACATGCAAAATCATTTGCGGAACCTGGTGACCCAGATCAAAGATTCTGCGGCATCGGTTGAACTGGCGGCCAGTGAAATTGCGCAGGGCAATACCGAGCTGTCCTCCCGTACGGAAGAGCAGGCTGCGGCATTGCAACAGACGGCGGCAAGCATGGAACAAATTACTGCGACGGTTCGCAATAACACCTCTGTCGCTGAATCTACAGCGTCTTCGGCCCGGGAGACGGAATCACTGACGCGCGCCAGCGAAAAAGCCGTCAATGACATGAGCCACACGATGCACAGCATTTCGGTGAGTGCGGCGAAAGTGAAAGAGATTACCGCGGTTATTCAAAGTATCGCTTTTCAGACCAACATTCTGGCGCTGAATGCGGCGGTAGAAGCGGCAAGAGCGGGTGAGCACGGTCGTGGCTTTGCCGTTGTCGCAACGGAAGTCCGTACGCTGGCACAGCGCAGCGCATCATCGTCGCGTGAAATCGGTAACCTGATTGAAGAAGCGGTCACCGGCGTGGCGAAAGGTGTACAGGCGGCCGATCATACCGCCCAGAGTATTCTCAAAGCGGCAAGTGAAGTCGCGTCACTGGCACAGTATATGGATGGTCTGGCGCTGGCATCAGTGGAACAAATGCAGGGCGTTTCGCAGGTCAGCATTGCCGTCACGCAGATGGACAGCGTCACACAAAGCAATGCCGCGCTGGTGGAGCAGTCGGCTTCGGCATCGCAGTCCTTAACTGAACAGGCGCGCAGTCTGCGCATGTTAACCGCGGCGTTCCAGGTCTGATGCCTTCAGGCCAGGCATGCACCCCGATGCCTGGCCTGAAGACGCGTTTAACGGGTCAGAAAGCGTTCCAGCTCAAGACCTCTGTGGGTTTGATTAGCCAGTTGCACAGCATAAAAGTCGCAGTTGTGTTTCTTCTGACGTGCAAGAGCCGCCATTTTTCTGATTTCCCTGATCCCTTTTCCCTTGAGGCCGCAGGCCAGTCGTTCAAGGGCGCGGGCATTTTCAAACTGATCAAATGCGCACGGATAAATCAGTTGAGGCACCCCGTTCTTGAGCAACTGCGCGGTGGTGCCAATACCGCCATGATGAATGGCAAATAAGCAGGTTTCAGTCAGGGCAATATTGAGATGCGGCAGCGTCATCACATCATCGTTTACCGCTAACGCGGCTGCGGTTGGCGTAACAAGCACGCACTTCAGTCCTTCTGTTTTTAAGTCCTGTAAAACGCGTGTCACGGATGATTGTTCAGCCAGGGCCCAACTGGTAAAAAAGACCACCGTACGGGAGTCAATAAAATCGGTAATACGATCGTCATCCAGCGATGCCCGGCTCTTGTTCAGTAAAAAACCGGCATAAAATCCCTCGCGCGCTTTCTTTTGATAAAACCAGGGTTCGTATAACACAATCGACTGCGGTTCGTTATTGACCCAGTCAGCGTAAATATTGCGAGAGGCGGGCAGATTATGGTCGCGTCGCAGCGTGTCGATGGTACGCTGGAGTGCAGGCGAAACCAGGGCCCGTTGAAATAAAGCCAGTTTCCAGTTCAGACTGACACGCAGGCTTTTTTCCAGCGCATGGATAATACGCCCGGGCTGCAATTTTAAATTTGAATTGGTCAGGCTGATAGCATATTTCTTTAACCGGTATTTCTCGCTGACGGCTTTCGCCGCAAAACACCATAAAGAGTGAATGATGATGGCGTCATCTTCGACAAGAGCGCTCATGGCATCGAACATCGACTCCTGCTGTTCCGCCATATAATGTGAAATCCGTTTCAGGGCGTGCTTTTTGTCCCATAACGCCCGATCCTGGACGGCTTTCACATAAGCCTCTTTGTCGCCGACCGCCACAAAGGACAGGCCGCGATCTACTGCCTCAGATCTGAAATAGTCGTTAGCGAGCAGGTAAACATCATGATTCTTTTCTTTTAACAGCGAGCCAATCTCAATACAGGGAAAGACATCGCCTGCTGAGCCCAGTGCGCCAATAATCACTTTCATCTCAGACACCAATCTGACTAAAAATAGTGTTGAAGGCGGCAGCGGTCCTTTCCCGGCTGCGCTTGCCTTCCAGATCCAGAAAATGTCCCGCATCCCTGATTTGATAAAAGCGCGTTTTATCCGACTCGCCGCATATCTCTTCGATGTTTTTTTGCGGCGTATGAATATCCAGGTCGCCGTTGATAAAGTGAAACTGGCAGGCCGAGTTATCAATAATGTTTTTGTAGTCGTGGTTGCGCAGCGTGGCAATCTGCTCAAGATGGAAACGCCCCTGACGGTATTCAATCTCATCCAGCGACGTCAGATGCCTGAAGTTGCAGAACTTCATTTTATTCGGCAGATATGCACCCACTTCGTCATTCATCAAATGCGCAAGCTCGACAAAGTTCTTCTCTTTTGAAAACAGATTGGCTTGCTTCACGTAAGTCCGCATACGGTCATTAAATTCAAAGGAATAGGACGCGATGATGGCATGTTCCAGGCCCTCTTCACCGTGATTCAAGAGCTTGAGAGTCGATGCGCCGCCCCAGGAGGCTGAGGCAATAATATTGGGCTTATAAATTGAAATCAGCTCGCGAATAATCGTGACTTCATCATCAAGCGTGACGATATGGCAGCCCTGTTCGTTGAAGGGTTTTGATTTGCCTGAGAATGGAAGATCAAACGTAATGACATCTGATTTATCCGCCAGGAAGCGTTTCCAGTTGCGGAAAGAAGACGAGGTTGCCAGTGCACCGTTAATCAGGATGGTCCTGTTACGGGTCGGGACACTGCATTTTGTTAACTCCACATAAATGTTAAGTTCATTTATGTTTACTACAGAATAACCGTGACTCATATCACTCTCCCCACCAGAAAACATCATCAAATATTAAAGTTTTCTAATGTATATCACAGCAAATGGTAATCATTAAGTTATTTTTATGTTTTATCGCTGTTTTTAATCCGCAATCTTTCATCTTATTGATTTAAAGGTGTTTATAAATTAAATGATCCTGATTTTTCTCCATCACCTTAGTTTTCATGGAAAATTAAGTGACTTGAAAGGCCGTTAAAGTGTGATTTTCCTCATAAAATCCAGGCGAGGAAAGAGAGGCTGGTCTTTTTTATAGTGTCATAAAACTTTATTATCCTTACTGTATTCATGGTAAATTTAATTAATGTTTTCTCGTGAGCGAGAACGGCATGGCAGGGATTGCTGTGGTGAGTTTGTGTTAGTGCCACACTGTGGCCTGTTACTGGCAGGCGTTGCGGGACGATCTCAGAAGTAGCGTCTTCACAACAGAACGCAGGGGGCGGCTGATTTATTTCACGGAAGAACGTCGTAACGGGTCTGCCAGTCTCACCATCGCAAGATGACATGCCGCGAAAGAAAGGCAGCCGGGGCTATCCTGGTTCGCAGGGCGCAATAAGTGGCCCTGAACGGGCTGTAACAGATAACAGGCATACGAAAGAGAGAATGCCCCGCAAAGGGGGCATAACTTAGTAGGTTTTTAATCCCACAGACGGAATATTGCGACCGTAATAAATCTCACGCATCTCTTTCCACAGCAGGTCAGTAATGCGTTTGTGCTCCTGCGGTGTCAGATCTTCCGGGCGGGTATTAAAGAGATAATGTTTTAAATCGAATTCTTTCAGCAACATCTTGGTATGGAAGATGTTTTCCTGGTAAACATTCACATCAACCATATCGTACATCCGCTTCATATCGTCGGACATGAAGTTTTGGATGGAGTTAATTTCATGGTCGATAAAGTGTTTAACGCCGTTCACATCACGTGTAAAACCCCGTACGCGGTAATCCACAGTGACAATGTCAGATTCCAGCTGGTGAATCAGGTAATTGAGCGCCTTAAGCGGTGAGATCACGCCGCAGGTTGAGACCTCAATGTCTGCACGGAAGGTACAGAGGCCGCCTTCAGGATGGCTTTCCGGATACGTGTGCACACAAATATGGCTTTTATCAAGATGCGCGACCACGGAATTAGGCAACGGGCCGGGATGCTCAGACGTATCAATATCTTTAGGATCAACAGGTTCTTCACTGACCAAAATCGTGACGCTGGCACCCTGTGGCTCATAATCCTGGCGCGCAATGTTCAGCACATTCGCACCAATAATCGAACAGGTTTCGGTCAAAATTTCCGTCAGGCGATTGGCATTGTATTGCTCATCAATATAAGCAATATAACCATCGCGCTCGGCTTCGGTATTCGCATAGCAAATATCGTAGATACAAAAACTCAGGCTTTTGGTCAGATTATTGAAGCCATGCAGTTTTAGCTTTTGCAATTTTATTCACCCCCTTATAAATGATCGATCAGCGCGTCTCTGACAGAGCATTCAACAGATATTGTGGCAGAGCAAAGCTGCCCGTGTGGATCGCCGGTGTGTAGTAACGGCAGTTCAGGCCCGAGGCCGCAAAGCGCGCCTGCAGAAGGGCGGGATCAAGCTGGCGCAGGGCCGGATTATCGCTTGCCCAGGCAAAGGTCATGATGCCGCCGTAGTAGGTTGGGATGGCCGCCTGGTAAAAACTGACATCGGCAAAGTAATGGCTGAGTTTACGATGGCTGTTAACCGCTTCATCCTGCTGCAGGAAGCAAACGCCGTTCTGGGCAACAAAGATCCCATTTTCATTCAGCGCATTTTTACAGCCCGCATAAAAGTCGGACGTAAACAGGCTTTCGCCAGGCCCAATGGGATCGGTACAGTCAGAGATGATAACGTCAAACTTTTCGGTGGTGCGGTTGACGAAATTCACACCATCATCGATGACCAGATTAAAACGCGGATCGTCGTACGCACCAGCGCTGTGGTTCGGCAGATACTGACGACAGAAGGTCACCACGCCGGCGTCGATCTCGACCATGGTGATTTTCTCAATGCCGGTATGGCGGGACACTTCGCGCAACATCGCGCCATCGCCCCCTCCAATAATCAGTACGCTTTTGGCGGCACCATGCGCCAGCAACGGCACATGCGTCATCATTTCGTGATAGATAAATTCATCACGTTCGGTCGTTTGCACCACGCCATCCAGCGCCATAACGCGGCCCATCGCCGCATTTTCAAAGATGATTAAATCCTGGTGGGCCGTTTTATCACGATAAAGCTCTTTATCGACGGTAAAATACTGGCCAAAGCCGGTATGAAGTGTTTCATACCACATCTCGTTTTGGGCCATGATGGGGCTCTCCTTCGTGACATTGCCATAAAAATCGGCGAAACATCATAGCTAACTATGATAGTCGTTGCACGGTCAAATGTCTGACGGGAGAGCGGGCTGGGGAGCTACTTTACATAGGCAAGCAAGCTGAGAGAATCTCTGGCCAGCGACTTACATTTTTTGTCGTTGGCAATCGCGATACCGCTTAAATCACGGTAACTGTCTTCACCCAGGGCTTTCATGTTGTAGTTGTTGTAATTGCTTAAATCCCAGCGGTTTTGCTGGGCAAAAAACACCAACGCCTTGCGGATCTGCGCATCGGGCAAATCCTGATAGCCACAGTCGTTCTTGAGATAAACGAATACCGCAGTCAGATCGGCAAGATCTTCTGCTTCGGATTCGCTCAGGGCAAAGCTGGTGGAGGAGAAGCCGAAGAGTCCTGCCAGTAGCAGGATCCTGATGCTCTTCTTCATAGATATTCTCATGTAATAGTCGTCTGAAAGACGTTAGCACAGTTGTGTAAAGATTTTCGATCAATTTACGATTTTTGGGGCATTCTGCCTGCTGATGCTTGACCTTGCCATAAGGGCAGGGTTTAGGCTTGAGGTCATTTCGTTACAAGGATGCGGATTATGCAACGTCGTCACTTTCTGAAACTGAGCGCGGTACTGGGTGCTGCAGGGGCGCTGCCGCTCTGGAGCCGATCCCTGATGGCGGCCAGTCGGCCACTGCTGCCGGTTCCTTCCCTGCTGGACGCGGATGCGAAAGGAGAGTACAGCCTGACGGCGATGCCGGGCATCAGCCAGTGGCAGGGCAAAGACGTACCCACCTGGGGCTACAATGGCAGCCTGTTGGGGCCCGCAATTCGGCTCCAGCGTGGCAAGGCGGCCACCATCAATATTCATAACCGGCTTAGTGAAGCGACGACCCTGCACTGGCACGGTCTGGAAATCCCCGGCGAGGTGGACGGTGGACCGCAGGGAATCATTGCGCCGGGCGCCACGCGTCAGGTGACGTTTACGCCGGACCAGCCTGCCGCCACCTGCTGGTATCATCCTCATCTGCATGGCAAAACGGGTCATCAGGTTGCCCAGGGGCTGGCCGGCATGATTGTGTTAGAGGATCAGCCGTCAGGGACGCTTCGTCTGCCTAATCAATGGGGCACCGACGATGTTCCACTGATTTTTCAGGACAAACAGCTCACCTCATCCGGTGACCGCATCGATTATGAGCTTGATATTATGCGGGCCGCAGTGGGCTGGTTCGGCGACATGATGCTGACCAACGGTGCGCAGTATCCTCAGCATGCCGTACCGCGTGGATGGTTACGTCTGCGTTTGCTTAATGGCTGCAATGCCCGTTCGCTGCATCTGGCTGCCAGCGATAAACGCCCACTGTATGTGATTGCCAGTGACGGCGGTCTGCTGCCTGAGCCGGTAAAGGTCGATTCCCTTCCGCTCCTGCCGGGCGAGCGCTTTGAAGTCATGGTCGATACGTCCAATGGCAAGGCTTTTGATATCGTGACGCTACCTGTTTCGCAAATGGGCATGACGCTGGCTCCCTTCGATCGGCCCCTGCCGCTGGTCAATATCATTCCGCTGCGGATCATGGCCAGCGCGACTTTACCGGATCAGCTAGCCACATTACCGGCCATACCGAAAACGGACGGTCTGCCATCGCGCTGGTTACAACTCAGTATGGATCCCCAACTGGATCAGCAAGGTATGCAGGCGCTGATGGCACGCTATGGCGCAAAAGCGATGGGGAACGGTGCGCACCATGATATGGCTATGGGCGGTAATGATCATGCGATGCAGCACGACAGCGCGTCCCAGGGAATGGATCATCAGAAGATGGACCATGACGGGATGGCCGAGACTGCCTACGATTTTCACAATGGCAATAAAATCAATGGCCAGCCATTTGATATGACGCGGCCAGCCTTTGATGTGAAGCAGGGCACCGTTGAAAAATGGACCATTTCCGGTGAAGGCGACAGCATGCTGCATCCTTTCCATATTCACGGCACCCAGTTCCGTATTCTTTCTGAAAATGGCAAGCCACCTGCGCCACACCGTCAGGGCTGGAAAGACATGGTCAATGTCGACGGCTGGCGTAGCGAAGTGCTGGTGCGCTTCAACCACCTTGCCGCCGCCGATCATGCGTATATGGCGCATTGCCATTTACTGGAGCATGAAGACACCGGCATGATGCTGGGCTTTACCGTGACCTGATATCAGGCCTGCGCCAGCGCCAGACGGATATCCTCCACCAGATCCCCGGCGTTCTCGATACCGATGGATAAGCGTATCGTCGCGTCGGTGATCCCGATGCGCTGACGCACTGTATCCGGCACGCCAGAATGGGTGGTGGTGGCAGGATGGCTGGCAAGCGATTCTGTCCCGCCCAGACTGACGGCCTGTTTAAACAGCGTCAGAGCATTCAGGAAACGAAACGCTGCAGGTTGTCCGCCGACAATGTCAAAAGAGAAGGTTGAACCGGCCCCGGTGCATTGTTCCCGATAGGTTTTGCCTGCCGGGCTGTCTGCATCCAGATACGGTAACCAGTGCAGGGCGGCGACATCAGGATGTGTACGTAAAAAGGCGGCGACGGTTTCAGCGTTATGACAGGCTTTTTCCATGCGCAGCGACAGCGTTTCCAGCGAACGGCCAATCATCCAGCTTGAATGCGGATCAAGCTGAGTGCCAATAGCGCTACGCAGAGCGCGGATCGGCGACATAAGTGTTTTGTTTCCCATCACCGCACCCGCAATCAGGTCAGAGTGACCGCCCACATATTTCGTCAGGGAATACAGCGATAAATCCGCGCCCAACGTGAGCGGTTGCTGAAAAATCGGCCCCAGTAAGGTGTTATCACAGGCGACGACCGGGCGTGAACCCTGCTGACGATCGATCTCGTCCGCAATACGGGCCATCAGCGCGATATTCACAAGGCTGTTCGTCGGGTTTGCCGGCGTTTCCACCAGGATCATGGCGACGCGTCCCTGCGCCATTGCACGCTGGGCGGCCTCGCGCACTTTGGCTTCATCATGCCCGTCAGTGAAACCCACCGCATGAATGTCAAGGTTGTGCAGGGTTTTACTGAGCAGCGTTTCCGTACCGCCGTACAGGGGCTGGGAATGCAAAATCACTTCCCCTGGTCGCGTAAAGGTCAGCAACGCCGTCGAAATGGCCGCCATGCCGGAGGCAAACAGCGCGCAACTTTCGGCCTGTTCGTAGAGAGCGAGGCGGTCCTCAACAATCTCACTGTTGGGATGATTAAAGCGGGAATACACCAGTCCGCCACTTTTACCTTCGGGAGGCTGACGGCGGCCGGAAACATAATCAAAAAAATCGCGGCCTTCTTCTGCACTGTTAAACACAAAGGTGGAGGTCAAAAAGACCGGCGGTTTCACGGCCCCTTCAGACAGGCGCGGATCATAACCGTAGTTCAGCATTTGTGTTTCGGGATGCAGTGGGCGGTCGCCGACGTGCGTTTTTTTACTTGAGGGTGAAGTCATTGAGATCTCCCAATAAGGTCGCTAACTGCATAACGATATGTCGATAAAATCGTATCATGCAGCTATTAATGCGGCTAAATGCCGGGTTGTTCTAAGGTAATGCTGTTTGTGCAACTGCCTGCACACAGGTGAAGATTTTTAGTGCACGTAAACGTTTGCGTTCTCTGCGCGGCGTCAGTAGGGACTTCTGTTATGGTAGACTGCGTGGCTTTGTGAGAGACCGGGCTGAAGGCAATGAAACACACTGTTGACGTAATGATCCCTGAGCAGGCAATCGCCGCGCGCATCGCGGAACTGGGCAAAGAAATTACCGACCACTACCGCGACAGCGGCAGCGATATGGTGCTGGTAGGGCTACTTCGTGGCTCATTTATGTTTATGGCGGATTTATGCCGCGTGATTGACGTGCCGCACGAAGTGGATTTTATGACCGCCTCCAGTTACGGCAGCGGGATGTCCAGCAGTCGCGATGTCAAAATCCTCAAAGATCTGGATGAGGATATCCGCGGTAAAGACGTGTTAATCGTTGAAGACATCATTGACTCAGGCAATACGCTCAGCAAAGTGCGGGAAATCCTGCGTCTGCGGGAGCCAAAATCCCTGGCCATCTGTACGCTGCTGGATAAGCCTGAACGCCGTGAAGTCGACGTTCAGGTTGAATTCGTGGGCTTTGCTATCCCTGATGAATTCGTGGTGGGCTTTGGCATCGATTATGCGCAGCGTTATCGCCATCTGCCTTACATTGGCAAAGTGGTTCCCCTCGAATCCTCAGGCGAGTGACCGCACATTCTTCCAAGGCTCTGACCTCTGGATTCGTGTAGGCTTGTCGCGCGCGTGCGTCAGGGGCGGTGAAAATCGCCACTGACTAACAGGTTAGCCATGCCGTGACGATAGCGTTGCTCCAGGTTTTCGCGGCTGTTCGCGGTAACATTCAGGTTACGCAGGCAGCCATCCTGAATACCGTAGACCCAGCCATGTAGCGAGACTTTACGTCCACGCTTCCAGGCCGATTGCAAGATGGTGGAATGCCCCAGATTGTAGACCTGCTCAACAACGTTGATTTCGCAGAGTTTATCCAGACGTTTATCGGGCGGCAGTTCACCCAGCAACACGCTATGCTTGTACCAGAGATCGCGAATGTGCAGCAGCCAGTTATCAATGAGCCCTAACTCCGGGTTATCCATGGCAGCCTGCACGCCACCGCAGCCATAGTGGCCGCACACGATGATGTGTTCAACTTCCAGCACTTCAACCGCGTACTGCACCACAGAAAGGCAGTTAAGATCGGTATGGATAACCAGGTTGGCAACGTTACGGTGGACAAACAGTTCACCTGGCTCAAGACCGGTCAGACGTTCTGCGGGGACGCGACTGTCTGAACAGCCAATCCAAAGGAAACGTGGTTTTTGCGCCTGAGCCAGTCGCTCAAAAAAACCAGGATCTTCTTTGACCAGTAATCTGGACCACTCGCGGTTATTACTGATCAGGGTATCAATGTCTGTCATGGCGTTAAGCAACCTGTTACTGCGCATTTGCGTGCGCGTACTATAGGCGAAGGCTTCCTAAATTCAAACGGCATTACAATGCCATAAAACAGGGTATGTATTCAGAATGACCTATGCACTGGAACTTTCCCGGCTGACCAAGACCTATCCCGGCGGCGTACAGGCGCTCAAGGGCATCGATCTTAACGTCGAAGCCGGTGATTTTTATGCGCTACTGGGACCCAACGGCGCGGGCAAATCGACCACCATCGGGATTATCAGTTCGCTGGTGAATAAGTCGGAAGGCAGCGTCCGCGTCTTTGGTTACGATCTGGAAAAAGATGTCGTCAATGCCAAACGCCAGCTGGGCCTGGTGCCGCAGGAGTTCAATTTCAACCCGTTCGAGACGGTCATGCAGATCGTGGTGAACCAGGCCGGTTACTATGGTGTTGAGCGCCGTGAGGCCCTTCAGCGGGCCGAAAAGTACCTTAAACAGCTCGACCTGTGGGAGAAACGTCACGAAAGGGCGCGCATGTTGTCTGGCGGGATGAAGCGCCGTCTGATGATCGCCCGTGCTCTGATGCACGCGCCCAAACTGCTGATTCTGGATGAACCTACCGCCGGGGTGGATATTGAACTGCGTCGGTCGATGTGGGTTTTCCTGAAAGATTTGAATGCGCAGGGGACGACCATCATTTTGACGACTCACTATCTTGAAGAAGCGGAAATGCTGTGCCGCAATATCGGCATTATTCAAAATGGTGAACTGGTTGAAAACACCTCAATGAAATCCCTGCTGTCGAAGCTCAAATCCGAAACCTTCATTCTGGATCTGGCCCCGCGCAGCCCGTTACCGTCGCTGGAAGGTTTCCAGTACCGGTTAGTGGATACCTCGACGCTCGAAGTTGAAGTCCTGCGTGAGCAGGGGCTGAACAGCGTGTTTAGCCAGCTCAGCGCACAGGGCGTTCAGGTTCTCAGTATGCGTAATAAAGCGAATCGTCTGGAAGAGCTGTTCGTCGGCCTGACGCAAGGAAAAACAGGAGCAAAAGCATGACACATTTGTACTGGGTGGCGTTAAAAAGCATCTGGGCCAAAGAGGTGAACCGGTTCGCCCGCATCTGGATCCAGACGCTGGTGCCGCCCGTGATCACCATGACGCTGTATTTTATCATCTTCGGTAACCTCATCGGTGCGCGCATCGGCGATATGAACGGCTTCAGCTATATGCAGTTCATTGTGCCAGGGCTCATTATGATGTCGGTGATCACCAATGCGTATGCCAACGTGGCATCGTCGTTCTTTAGCGCCAAGTTTCAGCGCAATATTGAAGAGTTGCTGGTGGCACCGGTACCGACGCACATTATTATCGCTGGCTATGTCGGCGGCGGCGTCGCGCGCGGGATCTGTGTCGGTGTGCTGGTGACCGCCGTTTCGCTGTTCTTTGTGCCGTTTCATGTGCATTCATGGCTGATGGTGGCCATTACGCTACTGCTAACCGCGGTACTGTTCTCGCTGGCGGGACTGATTAATGCGGTGTTTGCCCGCACGTTTGACGATATCAGCCTGATCCCCACGTTTGTGCTGACACCGCTAACGTATCTGGGCGGCGTGTTTTATTCGCTGACGCTGTTACCGCCCTTCTGGCAGGCAGTATCAAAACTTAATCCGGTGGTTTATATGATCAGCGGTTTCCGCTTTGGCTTTCTGGGCATTCACGATGTTCCTCTGACCTTGACCATGTCGGTACTGATTGCCTTTATCGTGGTGTTTTATATCGCCGTGTATTTTCTGATTCAGCGGGGCCGCGGATTGCGGACCTGATACCGGCGAAAAAAAAGCAGCGTTAGCGCTGCTTTTTTTATGCGACCAGACTCAGGCCAGCTGCACCGGCAGGGCTTTCGCCAGACGCTTCATCTGGTTATCACCTTCAAAGTAGGCCACTTTAGGCTGCCACTGGCGCGCTTCTGCATCATCGACCTGGACATACGAGCAGATAATCAGGATGTCGCCTTCACAGGCACAGCGCGCGGCCGCACCGTTGACCGAAATGATTTTCGATCCGCGTTCAGCGGCAATGGCATAAGTAGAGAAACGCTGACCGTTGGTCACGTTATAAATATCGATAGCTTCATATTGCAGGATGCCAGAAGCATCAAGGAAATCCTGATCGATGGCGCAGGAGCCTTCATAGTTGAGGTCCGCCTGCGTGACTTTAACGCGATGCAGTTTGCCTTGTAAAACCGTGCGAATCATAGTCAGAAACCTTGTTATACAGCCAAAAAGAGTGACCCTCAGCCTGCAAGACTACTGCGTGAGGTCTACCTGTTGATTATCGATCAGCCGTGCATTCCCCAGCCAGGCGGCCATTAACACGACGGCTCGCTGACTGTCCACCGTCAGAGGCTGCAGCGTTTCCGCATCACAGATGGCCAGGCCATCCGGACGCAATCCTTTTTCCTGCAGCGACCGCGTTGCGTCTTCAATAATATCGTCAATCTGCCGTTCACCATTAGCCAGTCGGGCGGCCATCGCATTCATCACCTGGCTGAGGCCAGGTGCCAGCTTACGCTCATCTTCAGTGAGGTAGCCGTTACGTGAACTCAGGGCCAGACCGTCCCTGGCTCGCACCGTAGGCACGCCGACAATCTCGATATCGAACCCCATGTCTGCCACCATTTTACGAATGATGGCTAACTGCTGGAAATCTTTCTCGCCGAAGCAGGCGATATCGGGCTGAACCAGATTAAACAACTTGCTGACGATGGTCGCCACGCCGCGAAAATGGCCGGGACGACTGGCACCTTCCAGTAAAGATGAAAGCACCGGCACTTCGACAAAGGTCTGATTAGCCAGCCCGTGTGGATACACCTCAGCAGGCGAGGGCGCAAAGACGACATCCACCGCATGGCGGTTCAGTTTCTCACAGTCTTCCTGCAGCGTGCGCGGGTAGCGCGCCAGATCGTCAGGCCGATCAAACTGCATCGGGTTAACGAAAACCGACACGATCACAATATCGGCCCGCTCACGCGCTTCATCTACCAGCGTTAAATGCCCTTCGTGCAGATTGCCCATCGTGGGCACTAACGCAATACGTTTACCTTGCTGACGCCAGCGGCGCACTTCACGGCGCAGCATGGGCAGAGTGTCGATGATCAGCACTGCCATTCTCCTGAATTACTGGAAACTGTGTTCCGCTGCGGGGTAGCTTCCTGCTTCAACCTCAGCAATGTAGCGGCGAATGGCGGCACGGATGTCGCCTGTCTCCGCCAGGAAATTTTTTGCAAATTTAGGGATATGTCCACCGGTAATGCCAAACGCATCGTGCATCACCAGAATTTGTCCATCGGTCACGTTGCCTGCGCCAATACCAATCACCGGAATCGCCAGTGCCTGCGTTACGCGCTGGGCCAGGGCCACCGGTACGCATTCCAGCACCATCAGCTGTGCGCCTGCGGCCTCAAGCGCCAGCGCGTCAGCCATAAGCTGCTCTGCACCGGCTTCATCACGTCCCTGCACTTTATAGCCGCCAAAAATATTTACGGACTGTGGCGTTAAGCCCAGATGACCACACACGGGCACGGCGCGTTCGGTCAGCATGCGCACGCTGTCGGCCAGCCATGCGCCGCCTTCCAGCTTCACCATATTGGCCCCGGCGCGCATGAGCTGCGCCGCGTTATCAAAAGTTTGCTGTGGTGTGGCATAACTCATGAAAGGCAAATCGGCTAACAGGAGCGCGTGAGGCGCACCACGACGGACGGCGGCGGTATGGTAAGCAATATCACTTACCGTGACGGGCAGCGTGGAATCATGACCCTGCACCGTCATGCCAAGCGAGTCACCAACCAGCAGAACCTGAATGCCTTCGTCAGCAAACAGGCGGGCAAAACTAAAATCGTAAGCGGTCAGCGTCGCGAATTTTTTACCGCTCGCTTTGCACTGACGCAGATGAGAAAGGGTGGTGGGTTTCATGACGATCTCAGCTCAGAAATTCAGATGGACGCATTTTACTGTATCGCGTTGCTGAGCGGAATCTGTGACGCGCGAATAGATGGTCAGCTGTGCCAGGGACGGATGCTGGCGCAGTCAAGCGTTGCCATAAGCGGCTGGAGCGGACGGCCATCAGGCAGGCGCAGATCGGGCGCAATTTCCAGCAGCGGCACCAGCATAAACGCACGGTTCAGCATATCGTAATGGGGGACGATCAGGCGTTCGCTGTGAATCTGCTCTGGACCAAACAGCATAATATCAATATCCAGCGTGCGTGGCCCCCAGCGCTCGGCTTTGCGCACCCGGCCATGTTCCCGCTCGATGCGCTGCGTCTCATCCAGTAAGGCCTCAGCCGACAAGGTGGTCTCAAGGGCTACCGCCGCATTGAGATAATCGGGCTGATCGGGTGGGCCATAAGGTGGCGTGCGGTAAAAGGACGAGGTGGCGATGCGCTGAACATCGGTGAGCGCATCCAGCGCTGACAACGCTGCATCAATCTGATGCAGCGGATCGGCAAGGTTACTGCCTAATGCCAGATAAACGCGCGTCATGACGCGTTAGAGTTATCACGACGGGGCGCGGAAGAACGACGACGCGGGCGGCGCGTACGGCTGCGCGGTGCCGGATCGTCTCCCAGCGTGTTGAGCATGGTTTTCTGCTGCGGCGGCGCAGCGACCTGGAACTCTCCCCACCACTTACTCAGGCGCAGCAGCTCCGGGTTATTTTCCACTTCAGCCCGCAGGGCCAGCAGATCATAAGCCGCACGGAACTTCGGATGCTCCATCAGCTTCCAGGCGCGTTTACCGTGACGACGGGACATGCGTAACTGCAACTGCCAGATATCACGAATCAGCGACGTAATGCGCTTAGGAATGGCCAGCGCACGGCAGGCTTCATCCAGCGTATCATTCATCGCCAGGGCAAACGCATCGTAATAAGTCAGGCCGCTTTCCTGCGCAATGCGCTCGGCGGCTTCAAGCTGCGGATACCAGAACATGGCCGCGAACAGAAACGCCGGATTGACGCGCATATCATTTTGAATGCGGTTGTCCGTATTCTTCAGCACCTGGGCGAGCATGCGCTCCATATGGCTGTCGCCCTGTTCGGTAAAGTTGCGTGCCAGCGTAGGGAACAGCGGCTGGAATAACTGATATTCACACAGTTTTAGCCAGGTACTGTAGCCATAACCGGCCTGAAGCAGCTTTAGCGACTCTTCAAACAGGCGCGCAGCAGGTACATCGCGTAACAGCGATGCCAGGCGGGGAATGGGCTCTGCCGTTTCAGGAGCAATGCGCATATTCAGTTTGGCCGCGAAGCGCGCGACGCGCAGCATGCGCACCGGATCTTCGCGATAGCGTGTTTCCGGATCGCCGATCAACCGAATGATGCCTTGTTGCAGATCGTTCAGGCCGCCAACATAATCCCGCACCGAAAAATCGGCCACGCTGTAATACAGGCTGTTAATGGTCAAATCACGCCGTTGGGCATCATCTTCAATACTGCCGAAAATATTGTCCCGTAGCAGCATACCGCTCTGGGCACGCTGGGAATTATTGTGATCTTCGCTGTTCTCTTCAATCTGATGATGACCGCGGAACGTAGCCACTTCGATCACTTCCGGACCAAACATCACATGTGCCAGGCGAAAACGGCGGCCAACCAGACGGCAGTTGCGGAACAGTTTACGCATCTGCTCCGGCGTGGCGTTTGTGGTCACGTCGAAGTCTTTAGGCTTCTGCCCCAGCAGTAAATCGCGAACGCCACCGCCCACCAGGTAGGCCTCATAACCGGCTTTATTCAGACGATACAGCACCTTGAGGGCATTTTCGCTGATGTCTTTACGTGAGATGGTGTGGCTTTCACGAGGAATGATGGTCATATGACTCTCAGGTTCAACCTCTGCTGGTGCTTCCTCGTCATCACGCTTCAGGACTTTCCGGCAAAAATTAGCGACTCGGGTAAAAATGGGACACCTCGACAGTGACAATTAGGGTGTAGGTAAAATCAGCGGCTAATCATAGCCTGTTGTGAATCATTTGAGAATGCTGTTGTCTATGCATCCGCTCTCAGGGCGTTATCATGCGGTATCAAAGCGATATTCCACTGCTTCACAGCATCAGACAGCAGTTTCTCCTGAGAATCGTCCTGCCAGCCTTCGCTGACCGGCTGTCCCAGAAACCGTAAGGCCTGCACCAGGCACGGGCGCGGATCGCCATCCGGCAGCGCGGGCGCATGATTTTGCTTAGAAAGTTTGTGTCCGTCAGCAGTGATGGCCAACGGCAAATGCAGATAATCCGGAACGGCCCAGCCAAACTGTCGATAAAGGGCAATCTGCCGCACCGTCGGCTCGATTAAGTCTGCGCCACGCACGATCTCGGTGACGCCCTGATGATGGTCATCAACCACCACGGCCAGATTGTAGGCAAACAGGCCGTCGCGACGATGGATAATAAAATCCTCTTCAGCCAGCCGCCGATCGGCCACAAGCGTGCCCCGTAACCGGTCTTCAAACTGGAAAACCGGCGCATGCTGACGCAACCGCAGTGCCGCATTCTCCGGACCTGAACCTGCATCCCGGCAGTGCCCGTCGTAAAAACCACCCAGCTGCTGAATGCGGCTTCGGCTGCAGGTGCAGTAATAACTCTGCCGGTGCGCTCTTAACCACTGTAGGGCGTCCCGATAAGCGTGATGGCGCTGTGACTGCCACATGACTTCACCGTCCCAGTGCAAACTGTACTGTTCTAACTGGTGCAGAATACGCGTGGCGGCTCCTGCGACTTCACGGGGAGGATCAATATCCTCAATGCGTACCAGCCAGCGGCCATGCTGCGCGCGTGCGCTAAGGTAACTGCCTAAGGCAGCGATCAGCGATCCAAAGTGGAGTTCACCAGAGGGAGACGGCGCAAAGCGCCCGATACAGGATGAGAATGCCATAGGTTTCATGAACCAGACGGCGGAAAAAGAGGGCCTTTTCCCGCCGCATGGCTGCAGTCAGACGGCAACATTAGCCCGCCATTTGCTTCTCACGAATTTCTGCCAGTGTCTTACAGTCGATGCACAGATCGGCCGTCGGACGCGCTTCAAGACGGCGGATACCGATCTCAACGCCACAGGAATCGCAATAGCCAAAGTCGTCATCTTCAACTTTCTTCAGCGTTTTTTCGATCTTTTTAATGAGCTTGCGCTCGCGATCGCGGTTACGCAGTTCCAGGCTGAATTCCTCTTCCTGAGCGGCACGGTCAACCGGGTCCGGAAAGTTAGCGGCTTCATCCTGCATGTGTGTAACGGTGCGATCAACTTCGTCCCGCAATTGATTACGCCAGGCTTCCAGAATCTTGCGAAAATGGTCCAGTTGCGCGTCATTCATATACTCTTCGCCCGGCTTCTCCTGATAAGGCTCCACCCCAGCGATGGCGAGAATACTCAGGGACGATGTTTTACGGTTTTGCCCTTCTTGCATGTTGTTTCTCCTGGATAACACGCACTATACCCTTCGATTGCCATCGGCCAGTATATTCACACTAACCTTCATTGATGACGCACTCTTGGGTACATCGATCCCCCAACGGGGAAAAACAGGCCGCTATAAATAACAGAAGCTGTCAAGGTTGGCAATTATTCCTGCGCCCATCTTGACAAGCCTGTGAGGAACAGCGTAGTTGGCCCCTGACAGAAGATAGTCCTATCACAGAAGGATGCCAGTGATATTACAACGTTACGTCAACAGCCGTTGTAATAAACATGCCTTCTGATGACAGTTCTGCCCGGTACGCCAAAATTTCCACGCCACTCAGCCGCGCCTGTACCAGTTGTTCTGCGTAAGCCGCATCGATGTGACGCGCCGGGGAAACGTCCTCAATCCCCGAGTGCAGAACGGCAAACAACAAAACGGCCCGATGACCTTCTGCCGCAGCCTGACTCAGCTCGCGCAGGTGTTTTTGTCCTCGAATCGTCACCGCATCCGGAAAATAGCCTTTACCTTCCTGTAAAAGCGTTACGGATTTCACCTCAATATAGCACTCAGGTCGGTCCTGTGCTGTAAGCAGGAAATCAATTCGACTTTTTTCGCTGCCGTATTTTACTTCAGCCCGACACGCTTCGTAGCCCGACAGCGGCAGAATTCGGTTTTCGCTTAACGCCTCCTTTACCAGTTGATTCGCGCGCAACGTATTCACGCAAATCCAGTGGCCTTGCTGCGTCTCGGTCATCTCCCAACTGTGCGGATACTTGCGTGTCAGGCTGTCGGACGTGGAGTACCACACGGTATCACCCGGCGTAGCACAACCGGTCATGGCGCCGGTGTTGGCACAATGGATGGTGAGCGTCTCGCCTTCCGGCGTAATGACATCCGCCAGAAAGCGTTTGTAACGGGTAATCAGACGTGCCGGTTTGAGGGTGGGAGAAAAAAGCATAGGGCTCCTGATTATGACTGTAACGGCCAGGTGGCCAGTGTCCGGTAGCGCGTCCGCCCTTTTACGTACTCTGAGGCAAAAAGCGAAAACTGACTGGCCGTAAAGCGCCAGAGAAAGCCGCGAGGGGGCAGGGCAACGGGTTGCGTCGCCGAGCGCAGCAGGGTGATGTGTGGATGAAAAGGCTGAGCGGGCTGCTCACAGCCGTGCCGGGCGGCCTGGGCACGCAGCAGACTTGCCAGCTGCAGCAATCCCCGGGGTGGGCGCTGACAGCCCAGCCAGACCACGCCGGGGCGCGGCCAGTGCCCCGCATCATCTAACGTCACATCAAAAGCAGGCTGATGGATGCGCGAGGCCAGGGTTTGCAGCTGTTTTGAGGTCTCCGCTGAGACCTCGCCCAAAAAAGCCAGCGTCAGATGAAGGTTCGCGGCCGCAATCGGGCGACCTGCCTCCTTACTGAAGGTCTCAGCTCGCCACTGCACCAGTTGCTGTTGCAGGTCTTCGGGTGGGGCAATAGCAAAAAATAAGCGCTGTAACGCCATGGCGGTCTCCGGTAATCCTCACGGATGAGTGCTACAATGCGCGCCATCTTAACACAGCCATTAGCGGAGTTTTTGGTGAGTGATCTCCCCGTCAGCGCGGTGTTGCCTGACCTGCTGAGCGCCCTTGATCAGGCCTCGAACGTCCTGCTGGCTGCGCCTACCGGCGCAGGTAAATCCACCTGGTTACCCCTTCAGCTGTTACAGCACAAGGCGCTGTCAGGGCGCATTATCATGCTGGAGCCACGCCGACTGGCCGCGCGCAACGTGGCGCAGAGGCTGGCTGAGCTACTGGGCGAACAGCCCGGCGCCACGGTGGGTTACCGCATGCGCGGCGAAAACTGCAGCGGACCCATGACCCGGCTTGAGGTGGTGACCGAAGGTATTCTGACGCGCATGTTGCAGCAGGATCCGATGCTGGATGGCGTGTCGCTGGTGATTCTGGATGAATTTCATGAGCGCAGCCTGCAGGCGGATCTGGCGCTGGCGCTGTTGCTGGATGTTCAGCAGGGATTGCGTGACGATCTGAAAATTTTGCTGATGTCAGCCACGCTCGATAATACTCGCCTGGCGACGCTGCTACCGGACGCGCCGCTGATTGCCTCAGAAGGGCGCAGCTATCCGGTCGAACGGCGTTATGCTCCGTTGAGCCCGAGCCTGCGTTTTGACGAGGCGGTAGCGCGTGAAGTCGCGCAGTTGCTTCGACAGGAAAGCGGCTCGCTGCTGCTTTTTCTGCCCGGCGTGGCAGAGATAGCGCGCGTAAAACGCGAGCTGGAAACCCGTGTCGATGAGGATGTCGATTTAACGCCGCTTTATGGCGCGCTTCCGCTGGCCGCTCAGCAGCAGGCTATTTTGCCTGCCGCCCCCGGACGCCGCAAAGTGGTGCTGGCGACCAATATTGCCGAAACCAGCTTAACGATCGAAGGTATTCGTCTGGTCGTGGACAGTGCCCAGGAGCGGCGCGCGCTGTTTGATGCACGCAGCGGCGTGACGCGGTTGCAGACTCAGCGCATCAGCCAGGCGTCGATGACGCAGCGCGCCGGACGTGCCGGACGACTGATGCCGGGCATCTGCCTGCACCTGACTTCACAGGAGCAGGCGGAACGGGCGCCTGCACAGGGCGAAGCCGAAATCCTGCACAGCGATCTCGCGTCATTGTGGCTGGAACTGCTGCAGTGGGGCTGTACAGACATCGACCAGCTACAGTGGATCGATCGGCCACCCGAAAAGCACTTACGGGCAGCGCAGCAGCAGCTGATGCGCCTTGGAGCGCTGGATGAATCAGGACGACTGAACACACAGGGCAGACGCATGGCGCAGCTCGGCAGTGATGCCAGGCTGAGCGCTATGTTATGTGCCGCAGGGCGTGATGCCGATGCGGTGGCCAGCGCGGCACTACTCGTCGCCGTGCTGGAGGATCCGCCCCGCGCGGGCAGTGTCGATCTACGTGATGTTCTCTGTCGGCCTTTACCGCACTGGTTGCGGCGCGCGCAGTACTGGCAAAAACGCCTTGGCGTCACAGGCGGACGGGTCGATGACGCGCATTTTCCCGCGTTGTTAACGGCGGGATTTCGCGATCGTCTGGCGCGCCGACGCGATAACAGCGGACGCTATCAGTTAGCCAACGGACTGGGGGCAGGGCTGGACGAACAGCAGGCGCTCACGCGTTACGAATGGCTCATTGCGCCTGTCTTATTACAGGGCATCAGCGCCCCCGATGCACGTATCCTGCTGGCCCTTCCCGTCGACCTTGCGGCATTGACGCAGGCCTGTCCACAGCTTGTCGAACAGCGTACCGACGTGGAATGGGATGACGAGAAGGGCACGTTGCGCACCTTACGCCGTGAGCAGATTGGCGAACTGATACTGAAGACTCAGCCGCTTGCCCGACCAGATGCCGAGGCGTTACAGGCCGCACTGCTACGCTGGGTCGCTAAAAAGGGGTTATCGGTACTGGGATGGACGCCGGAGGCTGAGCAACTGCGGTTACGTATCCAGTGTGCCGCCCAGTGGCTGCCCGAAGAGAACTGGCCCGCCGTCGATGAGGCCAGCCTGCTTGACTCGCTGGATCGCTGGCTGCAACCGCAGATGAGCGCTGTGCGGGATCTGAAGAGTCTGCAGTCGGTCAATCTGGTCACTGCGCTCTTACATTTGCTCACATGGTCACAACGTCAGCGGCTGGATACTGTGCTGCCAACTCATTACACTGTGCCCACCGGAAGTCGGCTGCCGATTCGCTATGATGCAGATAAACCGCCCGCGCTGGCGGTGCGTATTCAGGAAATGTTTGGCGAAGCCAGTAATCCTGCCGTCGCAGAAGGTCGCGTGCCGCTGGTGCTGGAGCTGTTATCGCCCGCCCAGCGTCCCTTACAGATCACCCGCGATCTGGCGGCGTTCTGGCGCGGTGCCTATAAAGATGTGCAAAAAGAAATGAAAGGGCGTTATCCCAAACATCCCTGGCCCGACGATCCGGCCTCCGCAATACCGACCCGGCGGACGAAAAAGAATACGTCACAGGGCGGGCCCGCTGTTTAATTCAGAGGGTTCTGCCATGCGACAGTGAAGAAAGCAGTTAGAGTAGCGGCGCAGCCGTAAGCTATGCCTGGAGAATGAAACCAATGTCTGGGAACGATCGCGAACCTATTGGGCGCAAAGGAAAACCGTTGCCACCGCGCAACAGCGCCCGCCGTGGGCGGCGCAGAGACATCGATAGTGATGTCGCTCAGGACGATTTTGATGATGATTACGAGGAGGAAGCGCCGGTGCCACGTAAAGGTAAAGGTGGAAAACCGCCGCGCGGCAAACGCCGTTGGCTGGGATGGTTTATTAAGCTGTTCCTGGTATTTGTAGTGGTCATGGCCGCGTGGGGCGTATACCTCGATTCGGAAATTCGCAGCCGCATTGACGGTAAAGTGTGGCAACTGCCCGCTGCTGTCTACGGTCGTATGGTCAGCCTCGAACCTGGCATGGCCTACAATAAAAGCGAAATGATTGCCCTGCTGGAAGGCACGCAGTACCGCGAAGTCTCGCGCATTACGCGTCCGGGAGAATTCTCGGTCAAAGGCAACACCATTGAACTGCTGCGTCGCCCGTTTGATTTCCCGGACAGCAAAGAAGGGCAGATTCATGCCCGAATGACATTCAGCAAAGATGAGCTGAGTGAGATTAAGAACGTCGAAACCGGGCGTGATTTTGGTTTCTTCCGGCTTGATCCTCGTCTGATTACGATGCTGCAGTCACCCAATGGTGAACAGCGCTTGTTCGTTCCCCGTGCCGGTTTCCCTGATCTGTTGGTGGATACCTTAATCGCAACGGAAGATCGCCACTTTTATGAGCATGACGGCATCAGCCCGTACTCCATTGGCCGTGCCTTCCTGGCGAACATCACTGCCGGAAAAGCGGTGCAGGGCGGCAGTACGCTTACCCAGCAACTGGTCAAAAACCTGTTCCTGACTAATGAGCGTTCGCTGTGGCGTAAAGCCCGTGAAGCCTATATGGCCGTGATCATGGATGCCCGTTACAGCAAAGATCGTATTCTGGAGCTTTACCTGAACGAGGTGTATCTCGGTCAGGCAGGTAACGATCAGATCCGCGGTTTCCCTCTGGCCAGCCTCTACTATTTTGGCCGCCCGGTTGACGAGCTGAGTCTCGATCAGCAGGCGATGCTGGTGGGCATGGTGAAAGGGGCGTCGCTCTATAACCCATGGCGTAACCCGAAACTGGCCCTGGAACGACGTAATCTGGTGCTGCGCCTGCTGCAGCAGCAGAAAGTGATCGATCAGGAACTGTACGACATGCTGTCGGCCCGTCCGTTGGGCGTGCAGCCGAAAGGCGGTGTGATTACGCCACAGCCTGCCTTTATGCAGATGGTGCGTAATGAGCTTCAGGCAAAACTGGGCGACAAAGTCAAAGATCTGTCGGGCGTGAAAATTTTCACCACCCTGGATCCGGTTTCTCAGGATGCGGCCGAAAAAGCCGTTGTAGACGGTATTCCCACCCTGAAAAAACAGCGCGGTCTGAAAGATCTGGAAACCGCAATGGTGGTCGTTGACCGCTTTACGGGTGAAGTTCGCGCGATGGTTGGTGGGGCCGATCCGCAGTTTGCCGGGTATAACCGCGCGTTGCAGGCGCGCCGATCCATCGGCTCGCTGGCGAAACCGGCCACCTATCTGACCGCGCTGAGTCAACCCAACACTTACCGCCTGAACAGCTGGATTGCGGATGAGCCTATTGCGCTGAAACAGCCGAATGGGAGCATCTGGAAACCCATGAACGACGACCGGCGGTTTAGTGGCAAAGTGATGCTGGTCGATGCGCTGACGAACTCCATGAACGTGCCAACGGTTAACCTGGGCATGACGCTGGGACTAAATGCGGTGGTGGACACCTGGACGAAGCTGGGTGTGCCTAAAGATCAGCTGAATCCGGTTCCGGCGATGTTACTGGGCGCACTCAACCTGACGCCTGTGGAAGTGGCTCAGGCCTTCCAGTCCATTGCCAGCGGCGGGAATCATGCAGAACTGTCAGCCGTGCGTTCGGTCATCGCGGAAGACGGTACTGTGCTGTACCAGAGCTTCCCGCAGGCGCAGCGCGTTGAACCGGCACAGGCGGCTTATTTAACGCTGTATACCATGCAACAGGTCGTCGATCGCGGTACCGCCCGGGCGCTGGGGGCACGTTTCCCGAATGCGCACCTGGCAGGGAAAACCGGCACCACGAACGATCTGGTCGACAGCTGGTTTGCCGGGATTGATGGTAAAGAAGTGGCGATCACCTGGGTTGGCCGTGATAACAACCAGCCGACCAAACTCTATGGTGCCAGCGGGGCGATGCAGATTTACCGCCGCTACCTGGACAATCAGGCTCCGATGCCGCTGCAGCTTACTCCGCCGGAAGATGTGACGATGATGAACATCGATACTGCGGGTAACTTTGTCTGCGGTTCAGGAAGCAGCACATGGCGCACGCTGCCTGTCTGGACGCTGGATCCGAATGCGCTCTGCCAGCAGCAGCAACAGCAGGTTCAGCAAATGCAACAACAGCAGCAGATGCAGGACCAGCAACAACAGCAGTTACAGCAGCAGCAACAGCAGGAACAAAAAGACAGCAACGGCGTTGCCGGCTGGATAAAAGATATGTTCGGCAAATAACCCGTCAAACGCGGATGAAAAAGGCACTTCGGTGCTTTTTTTATTCCACATCAAAACCCCTTGTTATCGCCCGTGACACGACGCCACGCCGGGGAATTCTGCTTGCAGAAATTGCGAGACTTCGCATATTATCCAATCGTTATAATAATCATTATCGTTTCGATTCGCTTAATCATCCCCATTTGAGAGACACCTTCATGACAGCGCGTTCTATCCCTTTTGCTTCTCCATCCGGCGTATTTACGCGTCGGCCTCTGGCTTTGATCATTGCCCTGGTGACCAGCGGCGCAAGCGTAATGGCTTACGCTGAACAAACGGTGGTGGTATCTGCAAATGGCGGTGGTGCGGTGGCGCAGGAAAACGCGTGGGGCCCGGCGGCCACCATCGCCGCAAAACACAGCGCCACCGGCACCAAAACGGACACGCCGATTGAAAAGAATCCGCAGTCGGTTTCTGTGGTGACACGTGAAGAGATGGAGATGCGCAGCGTCACCAGCGTGAAGCAGGCCTTTAATTACACGCCGGGTGTGCTTACCGGTAACCGCGGCAGTTCAGGCGTCTATGATGCGTTGTCAATTCGCGGTTTTAGCGAAACCAACACCAACCAGTATCTCGATGGGTTGAAGCTGCAGGGCGACAACTACTCGGAATTCGCTATTGATCCCTATTTCCTGGAGCGGGCTGAGCTGCTGCGCGGGCCGGTGTCGGTGCTGTACGGTAAGAGCAACCCGGGCGGTGTGGTCGCGCTGGTCAGTAAACGTCCCACCCAGGAAACGCTGCGTGAAGTGCAGTTTCAGATGGGCAATCACAATCTTTACTCCACCGGCTTTGATTTTGGCGGTGCGATCGATGACGCAGGCGTTTACAGCTACCGTCTGACAGGCCTGGCGAGCAGCCAGGATGCCCAGCAGGCGAACAACAAGCAAAAGCGCTACACCATCGCGCCGTCCTTCAGCTGGCGACCAGACGAAAACACCCGTCTGGATCTGCTGACCTACTTCCAGAATGAACCGGACACGGGTTATTACGGCTGGTTACCGCGTGAAGGCACTGTCGTGCCCATTACGCGTCCTGATGGCAGTCAGTACAAACTGCCCACCAACTTTGATGAAGGGGAGAAGAGCAATCGCATCTCCCGTAACACCAAAATGGTCGGCTACAGCTTTGAACACCGTTTTGATGAGACCTGGACGGTACGCCAGAACCTGCGTTATGCCGAGTTAACGACGGATTACCGCAGCATTTATGGCAATGGATTTAACGCCGCCACACAGGAAATCACGCGAGGTCATGCCACTTCAGACGAAAAACTGAATGAGTTCGCCGTCGATAACCAGGCACAGGCAAAATTTGCAACCGGTCAACTCGACCATACGCTTTTGCTTGGTGTGGATTATCAACGCATGCGTAATGATATCAACGCAGCGTTTGGTTCAGCATTTCCTTTGAATGCGGTTGCTCCTCAGTACGGTAATGATTCGCTTAACGGCACGCCTTTCCCCTATCGTTATCTGAACAAACAGGAACAAACCGGCCTTTACGCGCAGGATCAAATGGCGTGGGATCGTTGGGTGCTGACGTTAGGCAGCCGTTATGATTACGCGATGACATCTGCGTTAAATCGCGACACCAATACCGAAGTCAAAAATCATGATCAGGCCTTCACCTGGCGTGGCGGCGTAAACTACGTTTTTGATAACGGTATCGCGCCTTATTTCAGTTATAGCGAATCCTTTATCCCAACGGCCGGGACGACAGTGAGCGGGCAACCTTTCGACCCATCGCGTGCTAAGCAGTACGAAACGGGAGTGAAATATGTGCCGAAAGATCGTCCTGTCGTGGTTACGGCTGCGATGTATGAACTGACTAAGTCCAAAAATTTAACAGCCGATCCTGACCATACCCTTTTCCGCATCCAGAGCGGCGAAATCCGTTCTCGCGGTGTCGAACTGGAAGCCAAGGCGGCCCTCAATGCCAACGTCAACCTGACCGCGTCTTATACCTACACCGATGCTGAATATACGGAAGATACACAGCTCAAAGGCAAAACCCCGGTGCAGGTGCCTAAGCACATGGCCTCGCTGTGGAGCGACTATACCTTCCATGAAACGGCGCTGTCCGGCGTAACGTTGGGCGCGGGCATCCGTTATGTGGGCGAAACACAGGGATTATACAGTGCGGGTCCCGACGTGAACCAAAACTTCACCGTCGCGGGTTACACTACCGTCGATGCCGCGTTGAAATATGATTTAGGCCGTTTTGGTTTGCCTGGCTCAACGGTTGGCGTTAACGTTAACAACCTGTTTAACCGTGACTACGTTGCCAGTTGCTACCGTGAATACGCGTGCTACTGGGGCGCAGAGCGACAAATTGTCGGCACCGCCACGTTCCGGTTCTGATCGATGAGGGCGCTTCGGCGCCCGTTTACAGGGATAACCATGCAGCTTCCGCAGTACCAACAGACCGCCTTCCGACTGGATAACGCCAGCTTTCGCGTACCGGGCCGTACGCTCCTTCATCCCGTTTCTCTCGCTTTTACGCCAGGTAAAGTCACCGCGCTGATTGGGCACAATGGTTCAGGGAAATCCACGCTGTTAAAAATGCTGGGGCGGCATCACGCGGCCAGTGAAGGGCGGGTTCTGCTCAACGAACAGCCTGTTGATCGCTGGAGTAGCAAAGCGTTTGCCCGTGAGGTCGCCTATTTGCCGCAGCAGTTACCGGCTGCGGAAGGCATGACGGTACGTGAGTTGGTGGCCATTGGGCGTTATCCCTGGCATGGTGCGCTGGGGCGCTTTACGCAGGACGATCGCGAGCGGGTCGCGCAGGCAATCGCGCGGGTTGGACTAACGCCATTCGCCTCGCGGCTGGTCGACAGCCTCTCTGGTGGTGAGCGCCAGCGTGCATGGCTGGCAATGATGGTCGCTCAGAACAGCCGCTGCCTGTTGCTGGATGAACCTACCTCTGCGCTGGATATTGCCCACCAGGTGGATGTGCTGGCGCTGATTCAGACGCTGAGCCATGAACATGGCTTAACGGTCATTACCGTCTTACACGATATTAATATGGCGGCTCGCTATTGTGACCATCTGGTCGCCTTGCGCGGCGGCAAACTGATTGCAGAAGGTGGACCAGAACACATTATGCAGGCAGATGTGTTGCAGGCGATTTACGGTATCCCAATGGGCATCTTCCCCCATCCTGGCGGCGGCGCGCCGGTGAGTTTTGTGTGTTAAGGATACGATAATGCCGGATTTATATCGCCGTCGCCTGCTGATGGCAATGGCGTTGTCGCCTCTCATCCCGTCTTTCCCATCGCCTGCGGCACAGCCTGACAGCGACCGCGTTATTGCGCTGGAGTGGCTGCCCACCGAGTTACTCCTGGCGCTGGGCGTGAACCCGTTGGGTGTGGCGGACGTGCATAACTACAACGTCTGGGTCGGACAGCCGCCATTGCCTGCGGGCGTGGTGGATGTCGGGTTACGTACCGAGCCAAATCTTGAGCTGATGACCCAGATGCATCCCTCGCTGATTCTCTGCTCGAACGGTTACGGTCCACCGAAAGATAAGCTGCGGCGCATTGCGCCGATCATGGGGTTTGACCTGCACAATGGCGATGGCAAACCGCTGAGTCGCGCACGGGCCTCATTGCGGGCGCTGGCGGCCCGACTGGGATGGGAGGCGCAGGCTGAGGCGCATCTGCAACAGGTGGATGCGGAGATTGCGGCGGCGCGTCAGCGTCTGGCGCCGCACGCCGGTCGGGCCATTTTGCTGATGTCGCTACTCGACAGCCGCCACGCTATTACCTTCGGTAAAAACAGCTTATTCCTGGAAGTGATGGCGCTTTTGAATCTGAAAAATGCCTGGCAGGGCGAAACCAATTTTTGGGGCAGCGCCGTGATTGGACTGGAACGGCTGGCCGTTTTCCATGACGTAGAGGCGATCTGCTTCGATCATGACAATGATGCCGTGATGCAGCAGCTGTCGCGAAGTCCGTTATGGCAGTCCATGCCGTTTGTTCACAGCGGCCATTTCCAGCGCGTTCCGGCGGTGTGGTACTACGGTGCGACCTTGTCAGCCCTGCACTTTATTCGCGTGCTGGAACGTGCGCTGGAGAAATCGTAATGCGTCATCGTTTTTTCCCGTTAGCCGTGACAGGTACGCTGTTCTTCCTGGCGTTGATGTTAACCGCGATCAATCTGCAACAGGCGCTGCCCACGAACCAGTGGTTGCAGGCGCTGTGGACACCGGACAGCAGCAACATTGAGCAAATGGTCTTTCACTACAGCTTACTGCCGCGCTGGTCACTGGCGCTGCTGGTGGGGGCAGGGCTGGGGTTAGCCGGATTACTGTTTCAGCAGGTGTTGCGCAATCCGCTGGCCGAACCTGGCACGTTAGGCGTTTCATCCGGCGCGCAGTTAGGAATGACCGTCGCGACCTTATGGCACCTGCCGGGTGGGGCGCTGGCTCATCAGTTCGCCGCGTCGGGTGGCGCGCTGTTGGTCGGTGCGCTGGTGTTCAGCGTGGCCTGGCGCAAACGTCTGTCGCCCGTTACGCTGATTCTGGCAGGGCTGGTTCTCAGCCTGTACAGCGGCGCAGTGAACCAAATATTTGCCATCTTTAACCACGATCAACTGCAGAATATGTTTCTGTGGAGCACCGGCACGTTGAATCAGATGAGCTGGGACAGCGTTACCCAACTCTGGCCACGTCTGGTGCTGGCGCTGGTGCTGTCTCTGGCACTACTGAGACCGCTTACGCTGATGGGGCTGGACGATGGCGTCGCCAAAAATCTTGGGTTAGCGCTGTCTGCTACGCGGCTGGCCGTCCTGGTTCTGGCCATCTTGCTGAGCGCTCAGTTGGTGAGCGTAGCGGGGATCATTGGCTTTATTGGTTTATTTGCACCGCTGCTGGCAAGGCTGCTGGGTGGACGGCGGTTACTGAGCCGCATGCTGCTGGCACCCCTGATTGGTGCACTGCTGCTCTGGCTGGCGGATGCCTGCGTACTCTGGCTCACGGCGCACTGGCGCGAGATCTCCACCGGAACCGTGACGGCGCTGCTGGGCGTGCCCATTCTGTTGGCGCTGTTACCTCGCCTGCGAACCGGATCCGTTCCGCCTGCGCTGGATCAGGGGGACAACGTGCCGGTCGAGCGATACCGTTACGGGCGCTGGACGCTGGTGGGATTGCTGATGCTGGGCGGACTGACATGGCTTTGTCTGGCCTTTGGGCGTGATGCGCATGGCTGGATTTGGACGTCTGGCGACATGCTGCAACAGTTGTTACCCTGGCGCGCGCCGCGTGTGCTGGCGGCACTGGAGGTCGGCCTGATGCTCGGTGTGGCGGGCAGCCTGATCCAGCGCCTCACCGGTAATCCCATGGCCAGTCCTGAAGTGCTGGGCATCAGTTCCGGCGCGGCCTGCGGTGTGGTCGTGATGCTGTTCTTTGTTCCCGGCAACGCGCTGGCATTTCTGTTGCCGGCAGGTGCGCTGGGGGCGGCGATAACGCTGGCGGTTATTATGCTGGTCGCCAGTCGTGGTGGTTTCTCACCGGAACGTATGCTACTGGCGGGTATGGCACTCAACAGCGCCTTTGTCACCATTCTGATGCTGTTGATGGCAAGTGGCGATCCGCGCATGGCGGGGTTACTGACCTGGATATCCGGATCAACTTATAACATCAGTGCTACGCAGGCGCTGCAAAGTGCAGGCTTTGCGGCTGTTTTAGTGGCATTAGCGCCACTGGCCAGCCGCTGGTTAACCATTCTGCCACTTGGCAGCATGACCGCACGGTCTGTCGGTATGGCACTGACGGGTTCACGACTCGCCCTGTTGCTGTTAGCGGCGGCCTTAACGGCTTGTGCCACGCTGACGATTGGGCCGCTGAGCTTTGTCGGCTTAATGGCACCCCATATGGCCCGTATGTTGGGCTTTCGCCGCGCGCTGCCACAGGTGTTACTGTCTGGCGTGCTGGGGGCCGGGTTAATGGTGGCCGCAGACTGGTGCGGGCGCATGCTGGCCTTTCCCAGTCAGATTCCGGCGGGCCTGATGGCGACCTTTTTGGGCGCACCCTATTTTATCTGGCTACTGCGCCGTTCACGTTAAAAAAAAGACCGGCTCAGCCGGTCTTTTCTCATCAGAGCTTCGCGAAACAGCGCCGGGCCGCCTCGATGGTGTGCTGAATATCCTCATCAGTATGTGCCAGCGACATAAACCCGGCCTCAAAGGCGGACGGCGCAAAATACACGCCTTCTTCGAGCATCAGGTGGAAGAAGCGCTTGAAGCGTTCCACGTCGCACTGTGTCACGTCCTGATAGCAGGTGACGCTGTCGGCATCGGTAAAAAACAGGCCAAACATGCCGCCAACCTGATTCACCACCACGGGAATATTTTCCTGTCTGGCTGCCTCAACCAGCCCCTGAGCCAGTTGTTCAGTCAGACGGTTCAGCCTGTCATGCATACCTGGCTGCGCAATCTGCGTCAGGCAGGCATAACCGGCGGCCATGGCTACGGGATTACCGGACAACGTACCGGCCTGGTAAACCGGCCCGGTCGGGGCCAGCGCGGACATGACCTCGCGACGGCCACCGAACGCACCCACTGGCATACCACCGCCGATGATTTTGCCCAGGCAGGTGAGATCCGGCTTCACGTTATAGTGCGCCTGTGCGCCGCCCAGCGCCACACGAAAGCCTGTCATCACTTCATCAATAATCAGCAGCGCACCGAACTCATCGCACAGGGCACGCAGGCCCGACAGGAAGTCAGGCTGCGGAGGGATACAGTTCATATTGCCGGCAACAGGCTCAACGATAATGGCAGCGACAGCCGCGGGATACTGTTCAAAGGCCGCACGAACAGAGTCCAGATCGTTATAGGTGCAGGTCAGCGTATGCTTAGCAAAATCGGCGGGTACGCCCGGCGAGTTGGGTTGGCCCAGCGTCAGCGCACCTGAGCCGGCTTTCACCAGCAGGTGGTCGGCATGGCCGTGATAGCACCCTTCGAACTTGATGATTTTATCGCGTCCGGTAAACCCGCGCGCCAGACGAATCGCACTCATGGTCGCTTCGGTGCCGGAGTTGACCATGCGCACCATTTCCATACTCGGTACCAGGTCACATACCAGCTGCGCCATGGTGACTTCCATCTCGGTCGGCGCACCAAAGCTCAGGCCGCGCTGGGCTGCCTCAATCACAGCCTGACGAATGCCTTCGTTGTTATGTCCCAGTACCATTGGCCCCCATGAGCCAACATAGTCGATATAGGCTTTGCCATCGGCGTCATACAGACAGGCGCCATCAGCATGCTCAATGAACAGCGGAACGCCGCCGACACCGGTAAACGCACGGACCGGCGAGTTCACACCGCCGGGGATCAGGCGTTGTGCTTCGGCGAACAGTTTTTCAGACTTACTCATTTTCGGCTCCAGCAGTTCATATAATTTCGGGCTATTCTACGGAAGAGGGGCGGCCGACGAAAGCCAGATATCCCTGCGTACGACTTCTCCGCGTCAATCCGGCACAGAGTGCGAAGCTGAGCGCTTGATTGCGGCGGGTCGCTGGCAGATAATAGCAACATTGAGGTCGTTTTCTGACCCGGACGTTTACGGAGTAACTCATGAGTGATGAAGTAGTAGCACTGCCGTTGCAGTTTACCGACGCAGCAGCCAACAAAGTGAAAAATCTGATTGCTGACGAAGATAACCCGGCGCTGAAGCTGCGTGTGTATATCACTGGTGGTGGTTGCAGCGGCTTTCAGTATGGTTTCACCTTCGACGATCAAATGAACGACGGTGATATGACCATTGAAAAGCAGGGCGTTTCGCTGGTGGTGGATCCAATGAGTCTGCAGTATCTGGTAGGCGGTTCGGTGGATTACACCGAAGGTCTGGAAGGGTCGCGCTTTATCGTAACCAACCCGAACGCCAAAACCACCTGCGGTTGCGGGTCTTCCTTCAGCATCTGATCATCAGGCCGCTCTCTCCGGGCGGCCTCTTACCATTCTATTGTCACCAGTCTGTCGTTCGTTGTGCGGCTTCCCTGACGCTTCAGCACCGTTTGCGTCACGCGCGGCTGTGCGCTGCTCTGGCGACCGCAGTCAACCTGTGGCGAAGACGGGCTTCGCACGCTGTTGACTTCGCAACGTGAATAGATAACAAGTCTGGCATTGATAGAGCCGGTCGTGGATCCCGCGAACGCCTGCTGCGCGATCACAAGCCCTATGGCCAGAAGCAGGGCTTTAGTCATAGTGAATTCCTGGTGTAGTCAAAAGCGCATCGCGCAGAAGGACGGCGGGCTTACATGGCACGCGTCTCTTAAATAACGTTAACGGCAGTGAAAATGATTACTTTAATCGGCAGGGCAATATTCAGTGGCCTGAAGATGCCTTTGGGGCGGGATGCAGTGCCTCACAGAGCTGCTCTGCGGCTAACAGGATACGCGGGCCCGGACGGCTGAGCCAGTCCTCGTTAATGGCAATGATGCGTACGTTGAGCTGTGGCCGCCAGAACTGCGCAAGCGTTTCAGCCTGTTGCGAACCGCCCGTTGTCACAATGACCTGAGGGTGGCGCATCAGGACCTGCTCCCGGCTCACCTGAGGCCAGCTCACCGGACTTGCGGCAAAAATATTTTGCCCGCCACACAGGCCGATAATGTCATTTTGCAGCGTCGCTTTAGCCGCCGTATACATGGGGGAAAGACCAAACTGCACAAAAACGCGTACGGGGGGTTGCGGACGGTAGCGTTGGCGCAAGGCTGCGACCTGCTGGCGTAGTTGCGTAGCGGCCTGTGTAGCACGCTGGGGGGACGGGCTCCATCGGGCTAATCCAGCCAGCGAATGAATCATGTCATCCAGTGTCGAGGTGGCGACCCATTCCACATGAATCCCTGAGTGCACTAACTGCGCCACCTGACGGGATGAGGTGCCGCCGGGCCATGCCAGCACAACATCGGGCTTAAGCTGTAAAATGCGCTCAAGGTTCATCCCCTGCCAGGTCGCGACCTGCTCAATCTTTTGTGCTTCAGCGGGATAACCCGACCAGGCACTGACCGCAACCGGCGTGATGCCGGCGGCAAAAGCCAGTTCAGTCAGGTGAGGAGCCAGGGTGATGACGCGGGGCGGTGCAGCAGGCAGGCTGCTGCAAAACAGCAGCAGCCAGCAAAACAGCAGGGATTTAGCCATGTGCCAGGCGGGCCAGCAGATTTTCCACCATCAGGGAGGACTGCTTAGCGGCAACGCTCAGGAACTCATCGAAACTCAGGTGCGATTCCTGATCGGCCACATCGGAGATCGCGCGGACGACCACAAACGGCACGTTAAACTGGTGGCAGACATGGCCGATAGCGGTGGCTTCCATCTCAACGGCAATCGCCTGTGGGAACGTCGCGCGAATGCGGGCCAGAGGGGCTGCGCCATTGATAAACGCGTCACCGCTGACCACCAGGCCGCGAACCGCGTTGAGATTCAACTGCTGAATACAGGCTTCTGCGGCGGCGATCAGCTTACTGTCTGCGGTAAAGGCCGCGGGGCAGCCCGCCATCTGGCCCGGTTCATAACCAAAGGCTGTGACATCGGCATCGTGATAGCGCACTTCATCGGACACCACAATATCGCCTACCTTTAACGAAGAGGCTAAGCCGCCCGCTGAGCCGGTGTTAATCACCAAATCGGGTTTGCACAATTGCAGTAACAATGTGGTGCCCATAGCGGCCGAGGTCTTACCAATGCCGGATTTCAGCAACGCAACGTCCACACCATTCAGTGTGCCAGTGTAAATTTCACAACCAGCCAGAGACAGGGTCTGGCGATTTTCAATTTTGTCTCGCAGCAGGGTAACTTCCTGCTCCATTGCGCCAATGATGCCTGCTTTCATTTTACGTCTCGCTAATGTAATGGATGTCAATATCAGGCATAGTCTATCATGGCAGTGACGGGATTATTTCACGAAAAAATAAGGGGACAGCTATGGCGACGATCAATTTCAGGAAGAAGATCAGCTTCACTCGCCCTTATAGCAACCGTAAAGATCCACAGGGGGAATATTTTATTACCCGCCATTTCGAAAGCGATCGTGGACGGATCATTAATTCAGCGGCAATTCGTCGACTGCAACAAAAAACCCAGGTATTCCCGCTTGAGCGCAACGCCGCCGTACGTTCCCGTCTGACGCATTCGCTTGAAGTGCAACAAACCGGCCGGTATATCAGCAAAGAAATTCTGCAGACGCTAAAGATGCAGGGCGGACTGGCGAAATATGGTCTGGATGACATGGAAGGGGCGTTCGAAAGCCTCGTCGAAATGGCCTGCCTGTTACATGACGTAGGTAACCCACCGTTTGGGCATTTTGGCGAAGCCGCCATTAATGACTGGTTTGAAGATAACCTGCCCGCTGAACTGGTCGATCCGCTGGTTGCGGGTGTTGAAAACGAGGCACAGCGCGCGGACTTTGATCGCATGAATGCCATGATTCGTCAGGATTTGTGCCACTTCGAAGGGAATGCTCAGGCTATTCGCATGGTGCATTCGCTGCTGCAACTCAACCTGAGCTATTCTCAGGTAGCCTGCATCCTGAAATATACCGCGCCCGCCTGGTGGCAGGGGGAAAAACCGGCTCAGTTTAGCGTATTAATGAAAAAGCCGGGCTTCTATTTATCTGAGCGGGAATATATTGATGAGCTTCGCACCGCCACAAATTTGACGGAACACCATCGCTTTCCGCTGACCTATATCATGGAAGCCGCTGACGACATCTCCTATTGTATTGCCGATTTAGACGATGCCGTTGAAAAAGCCATATTTAACGTGGACAGTCTGTATGAATATCTCAGCAAGGCCTGGGGAACAATAAATAATAACGATGCCTTCAGTCGTACAGTGGGGGAAGCGTGGCGCGAAGCGGGCAGTAAAAAACGCCGTAGCCGTAGCGATCAGTTTTTTATGTCGCTGCGGGTCAATGTTCAGAATGTTTTGGTCACCTACGCGGTGAAACGTTTTATTGATAATCTGCCTGCCATATTCGAGGGACACTTCAACCATGCTTTATTAGAAGACGAAGGTGAAGAGGGCCGTTTATTACAGATTTTTAAAACCGTGGCGCGCCAGCAGGTGTTTAATCATTCCGAAGTTGAGCAACTGGAACTGCAGGGTTATCGGGTAATTAAGGGCTTGCTGGAAATATATCAGCCGCTGATGTCGCTCAATTATGAAGCGTTTACCACACTGATAAATGAAGACTTTTTACGCCATCATCCCATAGAGACCCGACTGTTCCATAAACTGTCTGGTAAACACCGAAAAGCCTATTTGTATAAAATGCGTACATTGGTTGTTGAGCATAAATATGAGCGTTTGTTATGGGAACGTTATTATCGTTTTCGCCTGATTCAGGATTACATTAGTGGCATGACGGATCTCTATGCCTGGGATGAGTATCGTCGCTTAATGGCGGTGGAATAACCCGAGAATTGTAAAGAGCGCGAATAAATTTTTACTTTTGCCTAAAACTTTTAGAGGAACTTCGCGCTAAAACATTTATCTCAACATTCGACCACAGCAATGGTCAGTATATCCATCATTGTGAGATACCAAAATGAAAAAAACCTCGTTAATGTTAAGCGCCCTGGCGCTTAGTCTTGGCATGGCACTGACCCCTGTGAGTGCTTTCGCTGCGGAAACATCCTCTTCCGTGTCATCCACCAACAGCCAGCAGTTGCCGAGCCTTGCGCCAATGCTGGAAAAGGTTATGCCTTCAGTCGTGAGTATCAGCGTTGAAGGAAGTACGACGGTCAAAACACCACGGATGCCGCAGCAGTTTCAGCAATTTTTTGGCGATAATTCGCCTTTCTGCCAGGACGGTTCGCCGTTCATGGGCTCACCGCTTTGCCAGGGCGGTGACGGTGGCGGTGCCCCTGCCGCGCCAGATACGCAGCAGCAAAAATTTAGAGCGCTGGGCTCTGGTGTCATCATTAACGCTGAAAAAGGCTATGTGGTCACCAATAACCATGTGGTAAACGACGCGACGAAAATTCAGGTAAAACTGAGCGATGGTCGCAGTTACGATGCCAAAGTGATTGGTAAAGATCCCAGCTCGGATATCGCATTAATTCAGCTGGAAGGTGCTAAAAATCTTACCGCGATTAAGATGGCCGACTCTGACAATTTACGGGTGGGCGATTACGCCGTGGCGATTGGTAACCCGTATGGTCTGGGTGAAACCGTTACGTCTGGTATCGTGTCCGCGCTGGGACGCAGTGGCCTGAATGTTGAAAACTATGAGAACTTTATTCAAACCGATGCGGCCATCAACCGGGGTAACTCGGGTGGCGCTCTGGTAAATCTCAACGGCGAGCTGATTGGCATCAACACCGCTATCCTGGCACCGGACGGCGGCAATATTGGTATTGGCTTCGCCATCCCGAGCAACATGGTGAAAAACCTGACGGCACAAATGGTGGAATACGGTCAGGTTAAACGCGGCGAGCTGGGCATTATGGGGACCGAGCTTAACTCTGAGCTGGCGAAGGCGATGAAAGTCGATGCGCAACGTGGTGCATTCGTCAGTCAGGTCGTACCGAACTCCGCGGCGGCGAAGGGCGGTATTAAAGCGGGTGACGTCATTGTGTCGATGAACGGTAAGCCGTTAACCAGCTTTGCTTCACTGCGTGCCGAAGTCGGCTCGTTGCCGGTAGGAACCACGCTGAAACTTGGCATACTGCGTGACGGTAAACCGCTGGATGTGACGGTTCAGCTGCAGCAGAGCACGCAGGACAAGGTGCAGTCCGCCACCATTTACACCGGTATTGAAGGCGCGGATCTGAGCAATAATTCAGGTAAAGAGAAAGGCGTTCGGGTTGACAGCGTGAAAGCGGGCAGCGCGGCGGCCAGAATTGGCCTGAAAAAAGGCGACCTGATTCTTGGCGTCAACCAGCAGGCCGTCAGCAATCTGGGCGAACTGCGTAAAATCCTCGATACCAAACCACCGGTACTGGCGTTGAACGTGCAGCGCGGAGACAGTTCACTGTATCTGCTGGCGCAGTAATCACAGGCAGGGGTTTATCAGGCGGACTTCGGTCCGCCTTTTTTATGGCGACGCGCACAAATGTGATGGTCGCCGCATTTCTGTTAATGCCTGCCAGGCCTTGTGCAGATGCACAATGTTCTCCCGGTATCGCGCGTCTATGCTGTTTTCCCCCTCTTTATGACTCAGGAGTACAGGATGGCAACCTGTCATCTCGACGCACGACTGGCGCAGGAAATTGTCGCGCGCACTATGAAAATCATTGATGGCAATGTCAACGTTATGGATGCAAGAGGACGGATTATTGGCAGCGGTGACCGGGAGCGCATCGGCGAATTGCATGAGGGTGCATTGTTAGTGCTGTCTCAGGGACGTATTGTGGATATTGACGATGCGGTGGCCCGGCATCTGCATGGAGTCAGGCCGGGAATTAATCTGCCGTTGCGTATCGACGGGATGATTGTTGGAGTGATTGGTCTGACGGGCGAGCCGGGTGCGCTGCGTCACTATGGTGAATTAGTCTGTATGGCCGCAGAGATGATGCTGGAGCAGGCGCGGCTGTTGCACATGCTGGCGCAGGACAGCCGTCTGCGGGAAGAGTTGGTGCTCAATCTCATTCGCAGTGACGCGATCTCCCCGCAACTCATCGAATGGGCGCAGCGCCTCGGCATCGATCTTAATCAGCCCCGAATCGTGGCGGTGATCGAAGTGGACAGCGGGCAGCTTGGCGTTGACAGCGCGATGTCAGAATTACAGCAGTTGCAGACGTTATTGACGACACCGGCGCGGGATAACCTGATTGCCATCGTCTCACTAACCGAAATGGTCGTGCTGAAACCGGCATTAAATGCACACGGACGTTATGATCAACACGATCACCGCAGGCGGGTCGAACAGCTCATGCAGCGCATGAAGGAAAGTGGTCATCTGCGCATGCGTATTGCGCTGGGCAATTTCTTTACGGGCATGGGCAGCATTGCACGTTCATATCGTACTGCGCGAACAACGATGGCGGTGGGAAAGCAGCGTATGCCCGAGGTTCGCAGCTATTTTTATCAGGATTTGATGCTGCCGGTCCTGCTCGACAGCTTACGGGGTGGCTGGCAGTCAAATGAACTGGCGCGTCCGCTGGAAAAGCTAAAAAGCATGGACAGCAACGGTTTGCTGCGACGCACGCTGAGTGCCTGGTTCAGCAACAATGTGCAGCCCGGCGCGACGTCGCGTGCGCTTTTTATTCATCGAAATACCCTGGAATACCGTTTAAATCGTATCGCTGAATTGACGGGACTCAACCTGGGCAAGGTCGACGATCGCCTGCTGTTGTACATCGCGATCCAACTGGATGAGCAGGGCTGAAAGGGCCCGAAAAAACGAAGAGGACAGACTGATGCGCGCACGGCGTTGGGGATGTGGCTTACTGATACTTGCGTTCACCTGCCAGGCGGCGGCAACGGACACGCTGATTTTTCTCTCGACAAAGGCTTTGCTCACCACACGACAGGCCATCCAGAATCAGCAGGCAAGCCCACGTACGCAGCAAGCCTGGCAACAGCTGAAACAGCAGGCGGATAAGGCGCTTAAGCAGCCCGATCCCAGCGTCATGGACAAAGGTCTGGTGCCCCCCAGCGGCTCGCGACACGATTATCTCAGCCTGAGCGCGTACTGGTGGCCGGACGCCCGGCAGAAAACGGGGCTTCCGTGGAGCCGTCGGGATGGCGAGGTGAATCCCGACACAAAAAACAACCAAACAGACGGGCTGCGTTTTGCGCGTTTTAGTGCCGATGTGCAGGCACTGACGCTGGCCTGGTTCTTTTCGGGCGATGTACGCTATGCCAGTAAAGCCCAATCGATGATCCGTCACTGGTTTATCGATCCCGCCAGCCGCATGAACCCCAACCTTAACTTTGCGCAAGGCGTGCCGGGCATCAGCACGGGTCGGCATGATGGCGTACTGGATGGGCGTTATTTTGCCACCCGCATTGTTGATGCGTTGATATTGCTGCGTCAGTCACCTGGCTGGCGTGCAGGCGACGAGGCCGCGCTACAGCGCTGGTTCCACGACTACCTTACCTGGCTGCAAACCAGTAAGCTGGCGCGCCAGGAGCGGCATGCGGCCAACAATCACGGCAGCTGGTATTGTGTTCAGGTGGCCGGGATTGCCGCTTACCTGCATAACGACGCCGTTATGAGGGACATGATGGCGCTGGCTAAAACGAAGATCGGTGGGCAGATAGCGCGTGATGGCACGCAGCCGCTTGAACTGGCCCGCACCCGCTCTTTTCACTACAGTTTTTTTAATTTACAGGCGCTGACTGCGATAGCGGCCTTGTCGTCTCAGCGCGGTGAGGACGATCTCTGGCACTACTCTGACAAACAGGGCGGCTCGCTGCTGGCTGCGTTGGATTATATGGCACCGTTTAGTGATTCTGCGCGCCGCTGGCCGTGGAAGACGCGCGACCGTAACAGCGGGCGCGTCATTCCCCTGCTTATGCTGGCGGATAATGCGCTGGGTTCTGCACGCTATCAATCCTGGATTGACCGGTTTGACTGGCGTGAGGCGACTGAAGATGTCTTGCGTGAAGGGGCGTTGCTGCGGCAGGAGTAGCAGGGCATAAAAAAGGCCCGCGTCACAAAGTGACGCTCACTCAGGACGGCAGGCCGTAGTACGTTTGAAGGGATTAACGGCCGCTGCGGGTCAGTTTTTCCAGATCGGATTCAATTTCCGCGATCTTGTGTGACACCACGCCTTCCAGATGACGCAGATCGTCCAGAATTTTACGTTTCAGATCGACTTCAACCTGATCGCGCTGGCAAATTTGATCCAACTCATCGATGACATAGCGCAGGTTAGGGCTGATTTCCTGCACTTCACGGTAGCCCTGCGACGCATTATCGGCGACGACCGTTTTACGCTGACGAGGGTATTTAAATTTCACGCTTTTAGCGAAAAATTCGCCTTTATCTTTGCGGAAATAAATTTTCAAAATATCGTTATTCGCTTCCTGACGCAGGCTGTAGCGATCGATATCGTCGGGGTTACTAATGCCTAAGCTCTTAATATTGTCATACATAACGTTTTTTCCACCAAATGATAAGCGCGCAGAATTGTTCATGACTTAATGACTGTAGACATAAATAACATGAATCAGTGCGCAACAGGATTTAACTGGCGCGAATTATGACCTGGATGAAAAGTAAACGCACCCGTTGGTTCGCGTTGAAAAACAACATTACCCGTAACAGCTGTAAACAAAAGATGACGGGCTGTCAGGCAGCCCGTCCACAAGCTTAGTCGATCGTGCGCAGCAATTCATTAATGCCGGTTTTGGCCAGTGTTTTGGCATCCACTTTTTTCACGATAACCGCGCAATACAGGCTGTAGCTGCCATCTTTTGACGGCAGATTACCCGAGACGACGACCGATCCGGCAGGTACGCGTCCGTAATGAATTTCACCGGTTTCGCGGTCATAAATTTTGGTGCTTTGACCAATATAAACGCCCATTGAAATAACGGAACCTTCTTCAACAATCACGCCTTCAACAATTTCAGAACGTGCGCCGATGAAGCAGTTATCTTCAATAATGGTCGGATTAGCCTGCAGGGGCTCAAGCACCCCACCGATGCCTACGCCACCAGATAAGTGGACATTTTTACCAATTTGCGCACAGGAGCCCACGGTGGCCCAGGTGTCCACCATCGTTCCTTCGTCAACAAAGGCACCGATGTTCACATAGGAAGGCATCAACACGGTATTACGTGCAATAAAGGCACCTTTACGCACGGCGGCGGGCGGTACGACGCGGAAACCGGCGGCTTTGAAGCGCGCATCGTCCCAGTCAGCGAATTTCATTGGCACTTTGTCGTAAAAGCGTGTTTCTGCGCCTTCCATGACCTGATTGTCATTGATGCGGAAAGAGAGCAGAACGGCTTTTTTCAGCCACTGATGCGTTACCCATTCACCGTCGATTTTTTCAGAAACGCGCAGCTCACCACTGTCCAGTTTGGCGATAACCTGATTAATCGCGTCGCGGGTTTCAGTATCCACACTGGTCGGGGTGATATCAGCGCGACGTTCGAAGGCAGATTCAATAACACTCTGTAACTGTTGCATATTTTTTCCTGATCTGTCATTTGTGGTGCCGGTCAGCGACCAGCACAGGTAAAAAGTGAAAGTTCACAAATTGAAGCGGGTCACACTTTATCGTTTGGATTAAGGGCCTCTGTCAACCGTTGTTGCAGGGTCTGGCGCATTTCCTCATCCAGTGCCCGGCGTTCGCTATTGGCCAGAATAAACAAATCTTCGACACGTTCTCCAATGGTACTGATGCGCGCACCATGCAGTGATACGCCGAGATCGGCAAACACCTCGCCGACGCGCGCCAGCAAGCCCGGCTGATCGAGCGCCACCAGTTCCAGATAACTCCGGCGATCGGTATGCGTCGGCAGAAAGTTTACTTCGGTATCCACGCTGAAATGGCGGAGTCGGGCAGCCTGACGGCGGGTACGTGGTGGCACCCAGTCTGACTGCGTAATCGCCTGTTCCAGCGCCTGAATGATCAGCGCATGACGATCGGGAGCCAGCGGGCTGCCATCCGGCTCCAGCACGATAAACGTATCCATCGCCATACCATCGCGGCTGGTAAAAATCTGCGCATCATGCACGCTGAGATTGCGGCGATCCAGCTCACCGGCCACGGCGGCAAACAGGTGGGGCCGGTCCGGGCTCCAGATAAAAATTTCTGTACCGCCTCGTGTAGCCTGTGGGCTTACCAGCACCAACGGTTTACGCAGATCGTGTTCCAGTAAATGGCGCGCATGCCAGGCGATCTGATTCGGCGTGTGACGCAGGAAGTAGTCGGCACGGCACCGGTTCCAGATGTGGTGCAGGCGGGCTTCATCAATGTTGTCCATGCGCAACAGTGCCAGCGCCTGTAAACGGTGATGACGGACACGCTCACGGAGATCCGGGCTGTTCTCCATGCCGCGGCGCAGCTGTTTTTCAGTGGCAAAGAACAGTTCTCGCAGCAGGCTTTGCTTCCAGCTGTTCCACAAGCTTTCATTAGTGGCGCAGATGTCGGCAACGGTCAGGCAAACCAGATAACGCAGCCGGTTCTCGTTCTGCATGACTTCGGCGAACTGTTGAATGACCGTAGGATCCTGAATGTCGCGGCGCTGCGCGGTAACTGACATCAGCAGATGATGACGAACCAGCCAGGCCACTAACTGAGTTTCACGTGAGTTAAGACCGTGCATCTCCGCAAACGCCAGCGCGTCCTGCGCACCCAGCACGGAGTGATCGCCGTTACGCCCTTTCGCGATGTCGTGTAACAGCGCAGCCATTAACAGTAATTCCTGTTGTGGCAGGCGAGGCCAGAGTTCAACGCACAACGGATGTTGCGGGCGCGTTGCTTCATTGGCAAAGCTCTCCAGTTTCTGCAATACCCGGATAGTGTGCTCATCGACGGTATAAGCATGAAATAAATCAAACTGCATCTGCCCGACAATGTGGCTCCAGAGCGGCGTATAAGCCCAGAGCACGCTGTGGCGATGCATCGGGACCAGCGCGCGACTGACCGCACCGGGATGACGCAGAATCGACATAAACAGGCGACGTGCTTCAGGCAACTGGCATAAGGGTTGCTCCAGATGACGCCGTGTATGGCGCAGGCGGCGCAGTGTAGTGGAGTAGATCCCTTTGATGTTTTCATTGCGTACCATGACATAGAACATACGCAAGATCGCCTGGGGTTCCCGATCAAACAGGGTTTCATCACGCAGATCGATCAGGTTACCGCGCAGCTGGAAATCGTCATCAATGGCATAGGGTTTTTCATTGGTGGAGAGCGCCAGAATGGCCTCATCGAACAGTTGCAACAGCATCTGGTTAAGCTCACCGATGCGCCGCGTGACGCGGTAAAAATCTTTCATCATGCGTTCGACCGGTTCGTTGCCTTCTCCCTCATAATTCAGGCGCCGGGCAACGCTGAGCTGGCGGTCAAACAGCAGGCGGTTATCGTACCGTGGCAGAGACAGGTGCAGGGCAAAGCGAATGCGCCAGAGAAACGCCTGGCACTCATTCAGCTCGCTGCGCTCTGCGTCCGTCAGGAAACCAAAGCCTGACATCTCATCCAGCGTGGTCGCGCCAAAGTGGCGACGGGCAACCCATTGTAAGGTATGAATGTCACGTAACCCGCCGGGGCTGCTTTTGATATCCGGTTCCAGGTTATAGCTGGTACCGTGATAACGTGTATGGCGTTCCTGCTGCTCGTCGATTTTGGCGGCAAAAAAGCGGGATGATGGCCAGAAGCCATCGCTGAAGACATTTTTTTGTAATTCCAGAAACAGCGCGACATCGCCGGTCAGCATTCGGGCTTCAATCAGATTGGTCGCCACGGTCAGATCGGACAGCCCTTCCAGCAGGCACTCTTCGAGGCTACGTACACTGTGGCCGACCTCCAGCTTGAGATCCCACATCAGCGTCAGTAGCGCGCTGGCGCTCTGCGCCGCCTGCTCATCCAGCGGTTGACGGCTGAGAATTAAGATATCGATATCGGAAAGGGGATGCAGTTCACCGCGGCCGTAACCGCCGACGGCGACAAGCGTGATGGCTTTCATGCTGTCGAAGCCAAAAAAACGCCACAAACGGCGCAGCAGGCGATCGATAAACAGCGTTCGGGCGTGAATCAGATCTTCGACAGGCTCACCGGCATCAAACGCCGCCGCCAGGTGCTGCTGGAAGCCCTCCAGACGTTGCTTTAAGACGTCGCGTGTCAGCGTATCGTCTTGCCACTCGCCAGGGGAATCATTCAGGCCGTTTTTCACTTCTTGCGACAGGCTCATGCAACGCTCTCATCATTAACCATAAAAAAACCGGCAGAGCGCCGGCTTTTTTATTCGTGGTGGAATTACTCCTGGTTAACTAACACCGCAGGCAGGGTGTCGTCTTTTCGCAGGGTTAAAATCTCACAGCCGTTATCCGTCACCACAATAGTATGCTCGTACTGCGCCGACAAGCTGCGATCTTTGGTTTTCACCGTCCAGCCGTCTTTCATGGTACGAATGCGGTAATCACCGGCGTTCACCATCGGTTCAACGGTAAAGGTCATTCCTGCCTGCAGGACCACTCCGCCGTCATCCGCGTCGTAATGCAGCACCTGAGGCTCTTCATGGAAGCCTTTGCCAATGCCGTGACCGCAGTATTCCCGCACGACAGAGAAGTCATTCGCTTCGACGTATTTTTGAATCGCGCGTCCCAGCTCGCGCAGCCGAATGCCCGGCTTAACTAAACGCAGTGACAGATAAAGGCTTTCCTGCGTCACGCGGCACAGACGTTCGCCCTGAATGGTGGGTTTACCCACGATAAACATTTTGGACGTATCGCCATGGTAATCGTCTTTAATCACGGTCACGTCAATGTTAACGATATCCCCGTCTTTTAACGGGCGATCGTCACTGGGAATGCCATGGCAAACCACTTCATTCACTGAGATACAGACAGATTTAGGGAAACCGTGGTAACCCAGGCAGGCAGACACCGCCTGCTGCTTCTCGGTAATGTGCGCATGACAAAGGCGATCCAGTTCGCCCGTCGTCACGCCAGGCTGCACGTGCGGTTCGATCATTTCAAGCACTTCCGCAGCCAGCCGACCTGCGACGCGCATTTTTTCGATTTCTTCGGGAGTTTTTATTGAGATTGCCATTAAATTATTCCGCTGTTGCTGAAATTTTCAGCAATAATGAACGCTGTGCTGTCATGTTAACAGCAAGCCAAAAGGGCTGCCAAACGGAGAACGCATCGCGCGCCATAAGCGAACAATTATTGGCGTCCAGAGCCTGATTGTGGTATAAAGCGCGCCGACGATTCTCTGTGGGCTGCAAGGTCAGCGGGAACCGCAATAATCTCACTATGTGTACTAAAACACACATGTATCGACACATACGCCGGGGTGCCTTGAAAGAGGTCGGTTGTATGGGATACATGGAGGCCCAACCCCAATTAAACTAGAGGTAGTAATCATGGCAACTGTTTCCATGCGCGATATGCTCAAGGCTGGTGTTCACTTCGGTCACCAGACCCGTTACTGGTGCCCAAAAATGAAGCCATTCATTTTCGGTGCGCGTAACAAAGTTCACATCATCAACCTTGAGAAAACCGTACCAATGTTCAACGAAGCTCTGGCTGAGTTGACCAAAATCTCTTCCCGTAAAGGTAAGATTCTGTTCGTTGGTACCAAGCGCGCTGCTGCCGAAGCGGTAAAAGAGTCTGCACTGAGCTGCGACCAGTTCTTCGTAAACCACCGCTGGTTGGGTGGTATGCTGACTAACTGGAAAACCGTTCGTCAGTCTATCAAACGTCTGAAAGAGCTTGAGACTCAGTCTCAGGACGGCACTTTCGACAAACTGACCAAGAAAGAAGCGTTGATGCGCGCTCGTGAGCTGGCCAAGCTGGAAAACAGCCTGGGCGGTATCAAAGACATGGGCGGTTTGCCGGATGCACTGTTTGTTGTCGATGCTGACCACGAACACATCGCAATCAAAGAAGCAAACAACCTGGGCATCCCAGTATTTGCTATCGTTGATACTAACTCTGATCCGGATGGCGTTGATTACGTTATCCCAGGTAACGACGATGCGATCCGTGCTATCAACCTGTACCTGACTGCCGTTGCGACTACCGTTCGCGAAGGCCGTTCTCAGGATCTGGCTGAGCAGGCTGAAGAAGCGTCTTTAGAAAACGCTTAATTAAGGTTTGCTCTGTAGAAGAGCCCTTAGCATTCAGATGTGATCTGTAAGGGGCCAAACATGGCCCCTTTATTTTATCCAAGTCTGTAACGCCCCTGTTCAGGCCGGCGGGACAGAGTAAATTTTCCGCAAATAAGTACCTGTTGATGCACCCGTGCTCAGGTACGAACCGAGGATTCTGGAATGGCTGAAATTACCGCTGCACTGGTAAAAGAACTGCGTGAGCGTACTGGCGCAGGCATGATGGACTGCAAAAAAGCGCTGACTGAAGCGAGCGGCGACATCGAGCTGGCGATTGAAAACATGCGTAAGTCTGGCGCAATCAAAGCAGCGAAAAAAGCAGGTAACGTTGCTGCTGACGGCGTGATCAAAACCAAAATCGTTGGTAACTACGGTGTGATTCTGGAAGTAAACTGCCAGACTGACTTCGTTGCAAAAGATGGCGGCTTCCAGGCATTTGCTGACAAAGTGCTGGACGCGGCTGCGGCTAACCGCATCACCGACGTTGAAGCGCTGAAAGCACAGTTTGAAGAAGAGCGCGTTGCACTGGTTGCCAAAATCGGTGAAAACATCAACATTCGTCGCGTTGCAATGCTGGAAGGCGAAGAGCTGGGCAGCTACCTGCACGGCGCACGTATCGGCGTTCTGGTTTCAGCGAAAGGCGCTAACGAAGATCTGATCAAACAGATCGCGATGCACGTTGCGGCAAGCAAGCCTGAGTTTGTTAAGCCAGAAGACGTTTCTGCTGAAGTGGTTGAGAAAGAGTACCAGGTTCAGCTGGATATCGCGATGCAGTCTGGCAAGCCAAAAGAAATTGCAGAGAAAATGGTTGAAGGCCGCATGAAGAAATTCACCGGTGAAGTTTCTCTGACCGGTCAGGCATTCGTTATCGATCCAGCCAAAACCGTTGGCCAGGCGCTGAGAGAGCAGGGCGCTGACGTGATCAACTTCATCCGCTTCGAAGTGGGCGAAGGCATCGAGAAAGTTGAGACTGATTTTGCTGCTGAAGTTGCAGCGATGTCCAAACAGTCTTAATGATCTGAAAGAACCGCCAGATGGCGGTTCTTTTTTGTCTGTCACAGGCAAAAGATACGTTTTCAGTTTCATCCCAATAGCAATTCTTTTGCTGTAAGCGGATGATTGATCGGAATTACTTCTCACTCATCATATCTTCCAGGAAGAACTGACCATGGCGACCAACGCAAAACCTGTTTATCAACGTATCCTGCTAAAACTCAGCGGTGAAGCACTGCAAGGTGCAGAAGGTTTTGGTATCGACGCGAGTGTGCTTGACCGCATGGCTCAGGAAGTTAAAGAGCTGGTCGAACTGGGTATCCAGGTGGGCGTTGTGATTGGCGGGGGCAACCTGTTCCGTGGAGCGGGTCTGGCACAGGCGGGCATGAACCGCGTTGTCGGCGACCACATGGGGATGCTGGCCACCGTAATGAATGGCCTGGCAATGCGTGATGCGCTGCATCGTGCCTATGTTAACGCCCGTCTGATGTCGGCGATTCCCCTGAACGGCGTGTGCGACAACTACAGCTGGGCAGAAGCCATCAGCCTGTTACGCAATAACCGCGTTGTCATCTTCTCCGCAGGTACCGGTAACCCCTTCTTTACGACGGATTCTGCCGCCTGTCTGCGCGGTATCGAAATCGAAGCCGATGTGGTGTTGAAAGCCACCAAAGTTGACGGCGTTTATTCTGCGGACCCCGTGAAGCACCCCGATGCAACACTGTACGAAAAACTGACCTATACGGAAGTGCTGGATCAAGAGCTAAAAGTGATGGATCTCGCCGCGTTTACGCTGGCGCGCGATCACAAACTGCCTATCCGCGTTTTCAACATGAACAAGCCTGGCGCATTGCGTCGCGTAGTGATGGGTGAAAAAGAAGGCACCCTGATTACGCATTAATACCCGAGGCGAGATAAAATAGGGTATATTCTGTCAGTGCGGCGCGGTATTGCCGCACGCCATTCAGGATTATCGATGCTTATCGATCCCGCTTCCGGTAATGCCGGAACTGGCCAGGTCAAACCGAATCCAAGGGTTTTAACGTGATTAACGACATTAAAAAAGATGCTGATACGCGCATGGATAAATGCGTGGAAGCATTCAAAACCACTATCAGCAAGGTGCGCACAGGTCGTGCTTCACCTTCACTGCTCGACGGCATCATCGTTGAATATTACGGCACGCCGACGCCACTGCGTCAGCTGGCTTCCGTCACTGTTGAAGATTCCCGCACGCTGAAAATCAACGTGTTTGATCGCTCTCTCGGCCCGGCCGTTGAAAAAGCGATTATGGCGTCTGATCTTGGGCTGAATCCCAGCTCTGCCGGTTCGGACATTCGTGTTCCGCTGCCTGCACTGACCGAAGAACGTCGTAAAGACCTGATTAAAATCGTGCGCGGCGAAGCCGAGCAGGGCCGTGTGTCGGTACGTAACGTCCGTCGCGATGCCAACGATAAGATCAAAGCGCTGCTGAAAGATAAAGAGATCAGCGAAGACGACGAACGACGCGCGCAGGATGAAATCCAGAAAATGACCGATGCGCACATCAAGAAAGTCGATGCAGCATTGGCCGAAAAAGAAACGGAGCTGATGGATTTCTAATTCCATCTTCGCCGACGAAAACGCCGTACAGGGAGGCCTTCTGACTGAATGCCATCTCTGGCGGCGTTTTACGTTGTGCCCCACGCTTTTACCGATACAGGGACAGCATTATGAAGCGATTAACTCTGCTGGGTTCGACCGGATCAATCGGCACCAGCACGCTGGCCGTTGTTAAAGCCAATCCGGCGCTTTACCAGGTCACGGCGCTGGTGGCGGGCAAAAATGTAGCCCTGATGGCAGAACAGTGTACACAGTTTCAACCGCGCTACGCCGCCATGGCAGATGAAGACGCTGCCGCCGCGCTACGTGAGCGACTGAGAGCATTGAAGATCAGGACTGAAGTGCTCTCCGGCGTTCAGGCAGCCTGTGAACTGGCCGCACTGGATGAGGTTGACCAGGTGATGGCCGCAATTGTGGGTGCATCGGGGTTATTACCCACGCTGGCCGCCATTCGCGCCGGCAAAACGGTCTTGCTGGCGAACAAAGAATCGCTGGTCACCTGCGGCCGTTTATTTATGGAGGCGGTACGTCAACATAACGCGCAGTTGTTGCCGGTCGATAGCGAGCACAATGCCATTTTTCAGAGTTTGCCCGCTTCCATCCAGCATCAGTTAGGTTACGCTGACCTGCAGAATAACGGCATTGAGTCGATTATTCTTACGGGATCGGGTGGCCCTTTTCGTGACACAAATTTAGCGGATCTGAGCAGTATGTCGCCAGATCAGGCTTGTGCACATCCGAACTGGACAATGGGGCGTAAAATCTCTGTTGATTCGGCCACCATGATGAATAAAGGTCTTGAATACATTGAAGCGCGCTGGCTGTTTAATGCCAGCGCAGCGCAGATGGAAGTGATTTTGCACCCACAATCGGTGATCCACTCCATGGTGCGGTATTGCGATGGCAGCGTGCTGGCCCAGTTAGGTTCGCCTGACATGCGGACACCAATCGCCCACAGTATGGCCTGGCCCGCACGTATTGAGGCTGGGGTCACACCGCTGGACTTTACCCGCATGTCGGCACTGACCTTCTCGGCACCTGATTTTGGTCGTTACCCCTGTCTCAAACTCGCGATTGATGCCTGCGAAGCCGGACAGGCAGCGACCACCACGCTCAATGCGGCCAATGAGATTGCCGTGGCGGCTTTCCTGGATAAGCAGATCCGTTTTACGGATATTGCCGCGTTGAACAGCGCAGTGCTGTCGGCGCATCACTGTCAGGAGCCGGACTCCGTGGATGCGGTCATTGACATTGACCGAAGCGCACGCGCGGCGGCAACAGAAATGTTGTCCCATTTCACGTCGTAATAACGATTACGCTGAGGCTATTTGTTCGCTTCGGGTGAAAATGTTATAGTCGCTGGCTCGCGTTTAACGGTCTGTCACCGAATTCGGTGTGGCCCGGCAGGCAATGTCGGGATTTGTACCGGGCGCAATGTATTCAGAAACCACAGCATTTCTGATGAAAGGAATTGATTACGCGTTATGTCGTCTGAAAATCACAACAACACCGATGACCAACAGGGTACCGGTCCGCGCCACGTCGCTATCATCATGGATGGCAATGGCCGCTGGGCTAAAAACCAGGGAAAACTGCGTATTTCCGGCCATAAAGCGGGCGTGAAATCAGTACGCCGCGCCGTTAGCTTTGCTGTCAATAATAATCTGGAAGCGTTAACGCTTTACGCCTTTAGCAGCGAAAACTGGAGCCGTCCTGCGCAGGAAGTGACAGCCTTAATGGAACTGTTTGTCTGGGCGCTGGATAGCGAAGTGAAGAGCCTGCATAAACACAATGTCCGCTTACGCATTATTGGCGATATCAGTCGATTCAGCCCGCGTATTCAGGAACGTGTCCGTCGGGCCGAGGCGCTGACGGAAAATAACGATCGCCTGACGTTAAACATCGCCGCTAACTACGGCGGACGTTGGGATATCATCGAAGGTGTTAAAAAGTTGGCTGAACAGGTACAGGAAGGCTTGTTACGCCCTGATCAGATAACCGAAGAGAGTCTGACGTCGCAACTGTGTATGAACCAGCTGGCGCCAGTGGATTTAGTGATAAGGACCGGGGGAGAGCATCGGATTAGCAACTTCCTGTTGTGGCAGATTGCCTATGCGGAATTCTATTTTACTGATGTGCTCTGGCCGGATTTTGATGAACACGTTTTTGAAGGTGCACTGAATGCATTCTCTCTGCGGGAGCGACGCTTTGGCGGCGCTGCACCAGGCGGCGCCTGAGCAATCTGGGGGTAACCTTTGCTGAAGTCTCGTCTGATCACCGCGCTGATCCTTATTCCGCTGGTGATCGCTGCATTGTTCTGGTTACCGCCTGTTGGCTTTGCAATTGTTACGATTATCATCTGTATGCTTGCCGCCTGGGAATGGGGGCAACTGTCCGGTATGGCATCGCGTCAGCAACGTATCTGGCTGGCCGTGATCTGTGGCCTTGTGCTGACGCTTATGCTCCTTACCCTTCCCCCTTACGAACATAACGCCTATCTGCCGCAGGTTACAGGCTGGCTGTGGGCTTCGCTGGCCTGGTGGACGGGCGCGCTGCTGTTGGTTCTGTTTTATCCAACCTCTGCGACACTCTGGCGTCATTCCCGGCTTCTCCGCTTGCTGTTCGGTGTCTTAACCATTATTCCTTTCTTCTGGGGCATGATGGCGCTCCGCCAGTATCACTACGAATCTGATCATTTTGCCGGTGCATGGTGGCTGTTGTTTGTCATGTTTCTGGTCTGGGGGGCCGATTCAGGTGCTTATATGTTCGGTAAGCTGTTTGGCAGGCATAAGCTGGCCCCCAAAGTATCACCCGGTAAAACCTGGGAAGGATTTTTGGGCGGACTGGTCTCTTCCGCGCTTATTGCTGTGCTGTTTGCCAGCTTTGCGCCGCTGACCATCCCGACGGGCACGCTGGTCATGTGTGCGCTGATGTCGACGCTCGCATCAGTCCTGGGCGATCTCACGGAAAGCATGTTTAAACGTGAAGCCGGTATCAAAGACAGCGGTAACCTGATCCCGGGACATGGCGGCATCCTCGACCGCATTGACAGCCTGACAGCAGCCGTACCGGTCTTTGCCTGCCTGTTACTGTTGGTGTTTCAGACACTCTAAGGGCAAACGACGATGTTAAGCGTAATCTGGAGTTTTGCCGCATTCATCATTGCACTGGGCATATTAATTACGGTGCATGAATTTGGCCATTTTTGGGTGGCGCGGCGCTGCGGGGTCAGAGTCGAACGTTTTTCAATCGGTTTTGGTAAAGCGTTATGGCAACGCCGTGACCGCCATGGGACCGAATTTGTTCTTGCCCTCATTCCACTTGGCGGTTACGTCAAAATGCTGGATGAGCGGGTCGAAAGCGTCCCTGCGGAACTCCGGCACCAGGCGTTTAACAATAAAGCCATCTGGCAGCGCGCCTCCATTATCGCTGCTGGTCCTGTCGCCAATTTCCTGTTCGCCATCTTTGCCTACTGGGTCGTCTTCATTCATGGCGTGCCGGGTGTGAAACCTGTGGTTGGTGAAATTCTGAACGGTTCGGTAGCGGCGGAAGCGCAAATTACACCCGGAACGGAACTTAAGGCCGTCGACGGTATCGAAACGCCTGACTGGGAAGCTGTGCGCATGGCGCTGGTCGGTAAAATCGGTGACAGCAGCACGACGCTGACAGTGGGTCGCTTTGGCGAACAAGGGACGCAGCAAAAGCACGTTGATTTGCGGAACTGGCAGTTTGAGCCTGATAAGCAGGATCCGGTGGTGGCGCTGGGGATACGTCCTCGCGGTCCACAGATCGAAACGACACTGGCTGAAGTGCAAAAGAATTCACCCGCCAGTGAAGCCGGTTTGCAAGCGGGCGACAGGATCGTTAAAGTCGATGGTCAGTTATTAACGCAATGGCAGCTTTTTGCGACTCAGGTTCGGGATAACCCCGGAAAAAGTATGGCCCTTGAGGTCGATCGCAACGGTGAAGCGGTGAAGTTGACCCTGACGCCGGAAGCGAAACCTGGAAATAAAGCGGAAGGGTTTGCGGGCGTCATTCCGCGAGTTGTTCCTCTGCCAGACGAGTACAAAACGGTAAGACAATATGGCGCGTTCCCGGCCATTGGTGAGGCCAGTGTAAAAACCTGGCAACTGATGAAGCTGACCGTCTCCATGTTGGGCAAGTTAATAACCGGTGATGTGAAGTTGAACAACCTGAGCGGCCCAATCTCGATTGCGCAAGGTGCAGGTTTGTCAGCCGGGTACGGAATGATTTACTACCTGATGTTCCTGGCGTTGATTAGCGTCAACTTAGGAATCATCAATCTGTTCCCGCTGCCGGTTTTAGATGGTGGGCACTTGCTCTTCCTGGCGATCGAAAAGATCAAAGGGGGACCGGTGTCCGATCGAGTTCAAGACTTTAGTTATCGCATCGGCTCAATACTGCTGGTGATGTTAATGGGGCTTGCACTTTTCAATGATTTCTCACGCCTGTAACCGCTGGAACGCGAGCTTGCGTGGGATGTGTTAGGAAAACGCATAATAACGATGGCGATGAAAAAGTTGCTCATAGCGTCGCTGCTGTTTAGCAGCGCCACCGTTTACGGTGCAGACGATTTCGTAGTGAAGGACATTCATTTCGAAGGGCTGCAGCGAGTCGCCGTCGGCGCGGCTCTGCTGAGCATGCCAGTTCGGGTTGGCGATACGGTGAATGACGATGACGTCAGAAATACCATTCGCTCCCTGTTCGCGACTGGCAACTTTGAGGATGTTCAGGTCCTGCGAGATGGTAATACGCTGATTGTTCAGGTTAAAGAACGTCCTACCATCGCCAGCATTACCTTCAGCGGTAACAAAGCGGTTAAGGACGATCAGCTCAAACAGAACCTTGAAGCCTCAGGTGTGCGCGTCGGCGAAGCGCTGGACCGCACCACAATCTCTTCAATCGAGAAGGGACTGGAAGACTTCTACTACAGCGTGGGTAAATATACCGCCAGCGTAAAAGCCGTTGTCACACCGCTGCCGCGTAACCGCGTCGATCTGAAACTGGTCTTTACCGAAGGTGTTTCTGCCAAAATTCAGCAGATCAACATTGTAGGTAATAAAGCCTTCAGTTCAGACGAACTCATTTCTCGTTTCCAGCTGCGTGACGAAGTGCCGTGGTGGAACGTGGTGGCTGACCGTAAATATCAGAAACAGAAACTGGCGGGTGACCTTGAAACCCTGCGCAGCTTCTATCTGGATCGCGGTTATGCCCGTTTCAATATTGATTCGACGCAGGTGAGCCTGACGCCGGATAAAAAAGGCATCTACATCACCGTTAACATCACCGAAGGCGATCAGTACAAGATTGCTGGCGTTATTGTTAACGGCAGCATGGCCGGCCATTCGGCGGAAATCGAACATCTGACCAAAATCCCGGCGGGCGAGCTGTATAACGGCGCAAAAGTCACGTCGATGGAAGATGATATCAAGAAGCTGTTAGGCCGCTACGGTTATGCCTATCCGCGCGTCGTGACGCAGCCTGAAATTAACGATGCCGATAAAACCGTTAAGTTGCATATCAACGTGGATGCGGGCAACCGCTACTACGTGCGTAAAGTGCGCTTTGAAGGTAACGACACCTCGAAAGATGCCGTACTGCGTCGCGAAATGCGCCAGATGGAAGGTGCCTGGCTGGGCAGCGATCTGGTCGATCAGGGTAAAGAGCGCCTGAACCGTACAGGTTACTTCGAAACCGTTGACGTGGATACGCAGCGTGTACCGGGCTCACCGGATCAGGTTGACGTGGTTTACAAAGTTAAAGAGCGTAACACCGGTACCTTTAACTTCGGCGTCGGCTACGGTACGGAAAGTGGCGTCAGCTTCCAGGTCGGCGTGACCCAGGATAACTGGCTGGGTACCGGGAATACCGTCGGTATCAGCGGAACCAAAAACGACTACCAGACCTATGCAGAGTTCTCCCTGACCGATCCTTACTTTACCGTTGATGGTGTGAGTCTGGGCGGCCGGGTGTTCTACAACAACTTTAAGGCCAGCGACGCCGATCTCTCCGGCTATACCAACAGAAGTTACGGTACAGACGGGACATTGGGCTTCCCAATCAATGAGAACAACTCGCTGCGCGTCGGTCTGGGTTATGTGCACAACGACCTGTCGGATATGCGTCCTCAGGTTGCGATGTGGCGCTATCTGGACTCGGTTGGTAAGCCACAGCAGTTAAACCGCAATGGCGATTTCTCGGCTGACGACTTCACCTTTAACTATGGCTGGACGTATAACACGCTGGACCGCGGTTTCTTCGCGACTTCGGGTAACCGTACCAACCTGAACGGTAAGGTGACGATCCCGGGTTCCGATAATGAGTTCTACAAAGTCACCCTGGACAGCCAACAGTATGTGCCGATCAATAAAGATCACACCTGGGTTGTGCTGGGCCGTGGCCGTGTCGGCTATGGTGACGGGCTGGGCGGTAAAGAGATGCCGTTCTATGAGAACTTCTACGCCGGTGGTTCCAGTACCGTGCGTGGCTTCCAGTCCAACACCATCGGTCCGAAAGCGGCCTACCTGAATGATGGCTCGTCGTACTGTAACCTGAGCGATCCTAACGGTATCTGTAAATCGAGTGATGCGGTGGGCGGTAACGCGATGGCGATTGCCAGCCTTGAGCTGATTACGCCCACGCCGTTCCTGAGTGAGAAATATTCGAACTCGGTGCGTACATCGCTGTTTGTCGACGCCGGTACCGTCTGGGATACCAAATGGCAGAACACCGCTGAAACGCGCGCTGCCGGTATTCCTGACTACAGCGATCCAAACAACATTCGCGTCTCGACCGGTGTGTCTTTACAGTGGATGTCACCGCTGGGGCCGTTAGTGTTCTCCTACGCCCAGCCGGTTAAGAAAGTGGACGGAGATAAGTCAGAGCAGTTCCAGTTTAACATTGGTAAAACCTGGTAACGTTCTGTACAGGGATGTGAAAAAAATAGCTTGCAGCTGTGGAGCATTGTTATGCTCCGCACTGCAAACATACATGTTGAGGGTAAGGAGTTTATAGTGAAAAAGTTGTTATGTGCAGTTACTCTGGGTGTTGCATTGGCTGCTTCTGCTGGCGCACAGGCGGCCGATAAAGTCGCAACTGTTGATCTGAGCCAGGTTTTCCAGAAATCACCTCAGCGCGCTGCTATCTCCAAACAGCTTGAGAGTGAGTTCCAGGGCCGCGCCACTGAACTCCGTTCTCAGCACGACAAAATTCAGCAGGAAATGCAGGATCTGCAGCGCAATGCGCCAACCATGAAGGCGAGCGAGCGCAACAAGAAAGAGAAGCAGATCGAATCTGAGCGTAATGCCTTCCAGGCGAAAGCAGACGCGTTTGAGAAAGACAACCAGACCCGTCAGGTTCAGGAACGTAACAAGCTGCTGGAAAAAATCCAGACTGCTGTTCAGTCAGTTGCCAAAAGCGGCGGATATGACCTGGTCCTGAATTCTCAGGCTGTGCTTTATTCTGGTTCTGATGTGAAAGACATCACTGATGAAGTTGCGAAGCAGGTTAAATAATCGATGTCATCAATTCGACTGGCTGATTTAGCCCAGCAGTTGGATGCAGAATTGCACGGAGATGGCGATATCGCCATCTCCGGCATTGCTTCTATGCAATCCGCCACAACTGGTCAAATCACATTTCTTGCCAACAGCCGCTACCGCGAGCAGCTCGCGCTGGTCCAGGCATCAGCCGTGGTGCTGACGGAAGCGGATCTGGAATGGTGTAAAACCGCCGCGCTGGTGGTGAAAAATCCTTATCTCACCTATGCGAGAATGGCGCAGCTGCTCGACACTACGCCACAGCCCGCGCAGGATATTGCGCCAAGTGCTGTGATTGATCCCAGCGCGAGACTCGGTGCCAATGTCTCTGTCGGGGCCAATGCGGTTATTGAATCTGACGTTGAGCTCGGTGATAACGTTGTCATTGGCGCAGGCTGTTTTGTGGGTAAAAAAACCCGTATCGGCAGCGGTACGCGTTTGTGGGCTAACGTCTCGGTTTACCATGAAGTAGTCATTGGTCAGCATTGCCTGATTCAGTCCGGCACCGTCATCGGTTCTGATGGCTTCGGCTACGCGAACGATCGGGGTAACTGGGTGAAAATACCGCAGTTGGGCTCGGTGATTATTGGCGATCGGGTAGAAATTGGTGCCTGTACGACCATTGATCGTGGCGCGCTGGATAACACTCTGATCGGCAATGGTGTTATCATAGATAACCAATGTCAGATTGCCCACAACGTAGTGATTGGCGACAATACTGCGGTTGCTGGCGGTGTGATCATGGCGGGTAGTTTAAAAATTGGTCGTTATTGTATGATTGGCGGTGCCAGCGTCATCAACGGCCATATGGAAATCTGTGACAAAGTAACCGTAACCGGTATGGGCATGGTTATGCGTCCGATAACAGAACCTGGTGTATACTCCTCAGGAATTCCATTACAGCCCAATAAAACCTGGCGCAAAACTGCAGCGTTGGTGATGAATATCGACGACATGAGCAAACGCTTAAAAGCAATCGAGCGCAAAGTCGGCAAAGACGACTAAACGCCATCCCATGACTGACCGGCTTTCATAATAACAGTGTAAGCAGGGAAGCCAGGCGCCACGGAAACTATTTGCGGCCTGCCAACGATCATGATGATCGGTGCAGGCCGTGTTATTGATGTCATCAGATTTTTAGGACAGGAAGAGTATTTTGACTACTGAAACTCATACTCTGCAAATTGAAGAGATTTTAGAGCTGCTGCCGCACCGTTATCCGTTTCTGCTGGTAGACCGCGTGCTGGATTTTGAAGAAAACAAATATCTGCGCGCGGTAAAGAACGTCTCCTTTAACGAACCGTTTTTCCAGGGGCATTTCCCTGGTAAACCGATTTTTCCCGGCGTTCTGATTCTGGAAGCGATGGCGCAGGCCACCGGTATTCTGGCATTCAAAAGCGTGGGTAAACTGGAGCCAGGCGAGCTCTATTATTTTGCAGGCATTGATAATGCCCGTTTCAAGCGTCCGGTCGTACCGGGCGATCAAATGATTATGGAAGTGACTTTCGAGAAAACCCGCCGTGGTCTGACGCGCTTTAACGGCGTAGCGACCGTGGACGGTAAAATCGTTTGTGAAGCGACCATGATGTGTGCCCGTAGCCGGGAGGCATAATTCGTGATTGATCCAACCGCCAACATCCATCCCAGTTCTGTCATTGAAGACGGGGCCATCATCGGCCCTGGCGTTCATATCGGCCCGTTCTGCTTTATCGGGGCGAATGTTGAAATTGGTGAAGGAACCGTACTCAAGTCACACGTTGTGGTGAATGGCCATACACGTATCGGTAAAGACAATCAGATCTATCAGTTCGCCTCCATTGGTGAAGTGAATCAGGATTTAAAATACGCGGGCGAACCTACCCGGGTTGAGATTGGCGATCGTAACCGAATCCGTGAAAGCGTCACCATTCATCGCGGCACGACGCAGGGCACGAATGTCACGGTTGTCGGCAGCGACAACCTGCTGATGGTTAACGTCCACATTGCCCATGACTGTGTGATCGGCAACCGCTGCATCATGGCCAACAACGCCACGCTGGGCGGCCATGTCACGGTGGATGATTTCGCCATCATTGGCGGTATGACCGCTGTGCACCAGTGGTGCACCATTGGCGCGCATGTGATGGTTGGCGGGTGTTCAGGTGTTGCTCAGGATGTGCCGCCCTATGTTATTGCGCAGGGGAATCACGCGACGCCATTCGGAATCAATATTGAAGGCCTGAAACGTCGCGGCTTCAGCAAAGAGTCACTGCATGCGATTCGTAATGCCTATAAGTTGCTTTACCGCAGCGGCAGAACGCTGGATGAGGTTAAGCCAGAAATCGAAGCGATTGCTCAGCAACACAGTGAAGTGCAGCCTTTCTATGACTTTTTTGCCCGTTCAACTCGTGGATTAATTCGCTAATTCATGTCAGCGCGTCCCCTTACGATAGCCGTCGTCGCCGGAGAAACCTCTGGCGACATCCTCGGTGCAGGCCTGATTCGTGCCTTAAAAGCGCGTCATCCTGATGCCCGGTTTGTTGGCGTCGCAGGCCCATTGATGCAGGCCGAAGGCTGTGAAGCCTGGTACGAAATGGAAGAACTGGCGGTGATGGGCATTGTGGAAGTGCTGGGACGATTGCGCCGCTTGCTGGCTATTCGTCGCGATCTGACACAGCGCTTTATCTCGCTGAGACCCGATGTGTTTGTCGGTATTGACGCACCGGATTTCAATATCACGCTGGAAGGTAATCTTAAGCGCGCAGGCATTCGCACGATTCATTACGTCAGTCCCTCTGTCTGGGCCTGGCGGCAAAAACGGGTGTTCAAAATCGGTCGCAACACCGATCTGGTGCTGGCATTTCTGCCGTTTGAAAAAGCCTTTTACGACCGTTTCGGTGTCCCGTGCCGTTTTATCGGCCACACCATGGCGGATGCTATGCCGCTACAGCCCGACAAAGCCGCCGCCCGTCGCCATCTGGGCATTGACGACAATGCCCAGTGTCTGGCGTTATTGCCCGGCAGTCGCGGTGCCGAAGTTGACATGCTGAGTGCTGACTTTCTTAAAACGGCGCAGATACTGCGTAAGCGCTATCCGGCGCTGGAAATTGTGGTACCGCTGGTTAACCCGAAGCGCCGCGAGCAGTTTGAGCAAATCAAAGCGCAGGTTGCGCCGGAGCTGCCCGTGCATCTGCTGGACGGGCAGGGCCGTGAAGCGATGGTGGCCAGTGATGCTGCGCTGCTGGCGTCCGGCACCGCGGCGCTTGAATGCATGCTGGCGAAATGCCCCATGGTCGTGGGCTACCGCATGAAGCCGTTTACCTTCTGGCTGGCAAAACGCCTGGTCAAAACTGACTACGTTTCGTTGCCTAACCTGCTGGCCGGACGAGACCTGGTCAAAGAACTGCTGCAGGATGAGTGCCAACCTGAAGCGCTGGCTGCGGCGCTGGATCCGCTGTTACATGCCAGTCATGAACGCGAAACGTTATTGCAGACCTTCCACGAACTGCACCAGCAGATTCGCTGGAATGCGGACGAACAAGCCGCAAATGCGGTACTGGAGCTCGCCAATGGCTGATTTTATCTATCCCAACGCCCGACTGATTGCCGGTGTGGATGAAGTGGGGCGCGGCCCGCTGGTTGGTGCGGTGGTGACTGCGGCGGTAATTCTCGATCCGGCGAAACCCATTCCGGGCCTGGCCGATTCGAAAAAGCTCTCAGAGAAACGTCGCCTGGCGCTGTTTGATCAGATTAAAGAGCATGCGCTGGCCTGGAGTCTGGGCCGTGCCGAACCGGAAGAGATCGACAGCCTGAATATTCTGCATGCCACGATGCTGGCGATGCAGCGCGCGGTGGCCGGCCTGGCGATCACGCCTGATTATGTGCTGATTGACGGCAATCGCTGTCCGGCCTTGCCTGTGCCATCACTGGCCGTAGTAAAAGGCGACAGCCTGGTTGCTGAAATCAGTGCGGCCTCGATCATCGCCAAAGTCACGCGCGATCGTGAAATGGCAGAGCTGGATTTGTTGTTTCCGCAGTATGGTTTTGCGCAACATAAAGGTTATCCTACGGCGTTACATATGGAAAAGTTAACGCAGTATGGCGCAACACCACATCACCGCCGCAGCTTTGCGCCGGTGCGTAATGCGCTCATCGATGCCGAAGTGCTGGCGAGCAGCGCCTCCACGCTGCGCTAATCCGCCCCTGTTTTAACCGGAAACTGATATGGCCGAACCCCGTTTTATACATCTGCATGTTCACAGCGACTATTCCATGATCGACGGCCTGGCGAAAACCGGCCCGCTGATTAAGAAAGCGGCTGCGTTAGGCATGCCAGCCATGGCGATTACCGACTTCACCAACCTGTGTGGTCTGGTGAAATTCTACGGTGGTGCGCATGGGGCGGGGATCAAACCGATTATTGGGGCGGATTTTAACGTTGCCAGTGAGCTGATGGGGGATGAACTGACCCAGATTACGGTGCTGGCGGCCAACAACACCGGCTATCAAAACCTCACGTTACTCATTTCCCGCGCGTATCAACGCGGTTACGGTGTGGCCGGTCCGATAATCGATCGTGACTGGCTGGCTGAATTACAGGAAGGCCTGATCCTGTTGTCAGGTGGCCGTCGTGGAGATGTGGGGCGCAGTCTGCTGCGCGGTAACAGCGCACTGGTTTCAGAGTGCCTGGCATTTTATCAGCAACATTTTGCCGATCGCTATTACCTGGAACTGGTACGTACCGGACGACCCGATGAAGAAACCTATCTGCACGCCGCCGTTGAGCTGGCGATTGCCGAAGGCATCCCGGTTGTGGCCACGAACGAGGTCTGCTTCCTGAATGAAGAGGACTTTGATGCGCATGAAATTCGCGTCGCCATTCATGATGGTTATACGCTGGACGATCCTAAACGGCCCCGTAATTACAGTCCTCAGCAATATATGCGCAGCGAAGACGAGATGTGCGAGTTGTTCGCAGACATCCCTGAAGCGCTCGAAAACAGCGTAGAGATTGCTAAGCGTTGTAACGTCACCGTCAGACTGGGTGAGTACTTTCTGCCGCAGTTCCCGACGGGCGACATGACCACCGAGGATTTCCTGGTAATGAAATCCCGTGAGGGGCTGGAAGAACGTCTGGCGATGCTGTTCCCGGATGAAGCCGTGCGGGCGGAAAAACGGCCGGAATACGATGAACGTCTGGACGTTGAACTGAACGTAATCAACCAGATGGGATTCCCCGGCTACTTCCTGATCGTAATGGAGTTTATCCAGTGGTCGAAAGATAACGGCGTACCGGTAGGGCCGGGACGCGGTTCGGGGGCCGGTTCGCTGGTGGCCTATGCGCTCAAAATTACCGATCTTGATCCCCTTGAGTTCGACCTGCTGTTCGAACGTTTTCTTAACCCTGAACGCGTTTCCATGCCCGATTTCGACGTCGATTTCTGTATGGAAAAACGTGACCAAGTGATTGAACACGTGGCCGATATGTACGGCCGCGAAGCGGTATCCCAGATTATTACCTTCGGTACGATGGCGGCCAAGGCGGTCATTCGTGACGTGGGCCGCGTGCTGGGCCATCCCTATGGTTTTGTCGATCGTATTTCAAAACTGGTGCCGCCCGATCCGGGCATGACGCTGGACAAAGCCTTTGCCGCGGAACCGCAGCTGCCTGAAATTTATGAGGCGGATGAAGAGGTTAAAGCGCTTATCGATATGGCGCGGAAGCTGGAAGGGGTAACCCGAAACGCCGGTAAACATGCGGGTGGCGTGGTGATCGCGCCAACCAAGATCACCGATTTTGCACCGCTGTATTGTGATGAAAACGGTCAGTATCCGGTAACCCAGTTCGATAAAAATGATGTGGAATATGCGGGCCTTGTGAAGTTTGACTTCCTGGGGTTGCGAACGCTCACCATCATTGACTGGGCGCTGAAAATGATTAACCCGCGCCGCGAAAAGCAGGGCTTACCGCCGATCGATATCGCAACCATTCCGCTTGAAGACAAAAAGAGCTTCGACATGCTGCAGCGCGCGGAAACCACCGCGGTTTTCCAGCTTGAATCGCGCGGCATGAAAGATCTGATTAAGCGCCTGAAGCCTGACTGTTTTGAAGATATGATCGCGCTTGTGGCCCTGTTCCGTCCGGGGCCCTTACAGTCGGGCATGGTTGATAACTTCATTGACCGTAAGCACGGTCGGGAAGCCATCTCTTACCCGGATATTCAGTGGCAACACGAAAGCCTGAAGCCGGTACTGGAGCCGACCTACGGCATTATCCTCTACCAGGAACAGGTCATGCAGATTGCCCAGGTCCTGTCCGGCTATACGCTGGGCGGGGCGGACATGCTGCGTCGCGCCATGGGTAAGAAGAAGCCTGAAGAGATGGCCAAACAGCGCTCTGTTTTTAAAGAGGGCGCGGAAAAGATGGGCATCGATGGCGAACTGTCGATGAAAATCTTCGATCTGGTAGAGAAATTCGCGGGTTATGGCTTTAACAAGTCGCACTCCGCCGCTTACGCGCTGGTGTCTTATCAGACCTTATGGCTGAAAGCGCACTATCCAGCGGAATTCATGGCGGCTGTGATGACGGCGGATATGGACAACACAGAAAAAGTGGTGGGTCTGGTAGATGAATGCTGGCGCATGGGGCTGAAAGTCCTGCCGCCGGACATTAACTCGGGTCTGTATCAGTTCCACGTTAATGATGAGGGCGAGATCGTTTACGGTATCGGCGCCATCAAAGGTGTGGGGGAAGGGCCGATCGAAGCGATCATCGATGCGCGTAACGAAGGCGGTTACTTCCGCGAACTGTTCGATCTCTGCGCGCGAACGGATACCAAAAAGATCAATCGCCGCGTGATGGAAAAGTTGATCATGTCCGGCGCCTTTGATCGTCTGGGCCCACATCGTGCCGCCCTGATGAGCGCACTGAACGATGCGCTGAAAGCGGCAGATCAGCATGCTAAAGCGGAAGCAATCGGTCAGGCCGACATGTTTGGCGTGCTGGCCGATGAGCCTGAGCAGGTCGAACAGTCTTACGCCAGCGTCACGCCATGGCCGGAACAGGTGCAACTGGACGGTGAACGGGAAACCCTGGGTTTGTATCTGACCGGCCACCCGATTAACCAGTATCTGAAAGAAATTGAGCGTTACGTGGGTGGGATGCGTTTGAAAGATATGCATCCGACCGATCGTGGTAAGATTACCGTCGCGGCAGGCCTGGTGATTGCTGCGCGTGTAATGGTGACCAAACGCGGCAACCGAATTGGTATTTGTACACTGGACGACCGCTCTGGCCGTCTTGAAGTCATGTTATTTACCGATGCGTTAGATAAATACCAGCAACTGCTGGAGAAAGACCGTATCCTGATCGTCAGCGGACAGGTCAGCTTTGATGACTTTAGTGGTGGCCTTAAAATGACCGCCCGTGAAGTCATGGACATAGATGAAGCGCGTGAAAAATACGCGCGCGGACTTGCTATCTCGCTGACAGACAGGCAAATTGATGACCAGCTATTAAACCGACTCCGTCAGTCCCTTGAGCCTCATCGTTCAGGGACAATTCCGGTGCATCTCTACTATCAGAGAGCCGACGCGCGAGCGAAGCTACGCTTTGGTGCAGCGTGGCGAATATCGCCCAGCGATCGTTTACTCAACGATTTGCGGTCGTTAATTGGATCGGAGCAGGTAGAACTGGAGTTTGACTAAAACAGGAACATTATGAGTCTTAATTACCTGGATTTTGAACAGCCAATCGCAGAACTGGAAGCAAAAATTGATTCGCTTACCTCGATTGGTCGTCAGGACGATAAACACGTCAATCTCGACGAAGAAGTTAAGCGTCTGCGCGAGAAAAGCGTTGAGCTGACACGTAAAATCTTCGCCGATTTGGGCGCATGGCAAATCGCCCAACTGGCGCGACATCCATTACGTCCTTATACCTTTGATTATGTGCGCAATGCGTTTGACGATTTCGATGAGCTTGCGGGTGACCGCGCTTATGCGGATGACAAAGCGATTGTCGGCGGGATTGCCCGCCTCGACGGCCGTCCTGTGATGATCATCGGTCACCAGAAAGGGCGCGAAACCAAAGAGAAGATTCGCCGTAATTTTGGTATGCCGGCACCGGAAGGCTATCGCAAAGCGTTGCGCCTGATGGAAATGGCCGAACGCTTTAAAATGCCTATCATCACCTTTATCGACACGCCGGGTGCGTATCCGGGCGTGGGCGCGGAAGAGCGCGGTCAGTCTGAAGCTATCGCACGCAACCTGCGCGAAATGTCAGGCCTGAAAGTACCGGTCATCTGTACTGTTATCGGTGAGGGCGGTTCGGGTGGCGCACTGGCTATCGGCGTGGGCGACAAAGTGAACATGCTGCAGTACAGCACCTATTCGGTCATTTCACCGGAAGGCTGTGCCTCTATTCTGTGGAAAAGCGCCGATAAAGCGCCGCTGGCCGCAGAAGCGATGGGCATTACCGCGCCGCGTCTGAAAGAGCTTAAGCTGATTGATTCGGTCATCCCTGAGCCACTGGGCGGCGCGCATCGCCATCCGGTCGAAATGGCGCAGACGCTAAAACAGCAACTGCTGGCCGATCTGGCTGACCTGGAAGGGTTAAGCACCGAAGAATTATTAGATCGCCGTTATCAGCGTCTGATGAGTTATGGCTACGCCTGATTCAGTGCTGTGACGTAAAAGCGGACTCCGGTCCGCTTTTTTTATGCCACGAATCTGACTGCGGTTTCGTGGCGTAATTCGCTATGCTTACTCAATGCCTCAACAATCAGGGAGATGTGCATTGAATATTCTGGCGATCATGGGCGCGCATGGCGTGTTTTACAAAGATGAACCGTTACGCGAGTTGGATGTAGCACTGAGTCAGCAAGGTTTTCAGCTCATACGGCCTAAAAACACAGATGATCTTCTCAAACTGATTGAACACAATCCCCGTATCAGCGGTGTGATTTTTGACTGGGATGAGCACAACAGCCCTGAGCTGTGCGGTGAAATTAATCAGCTCAATGAATACCTGCCCCTGTATGCCTTTATTAATACCCACTCGCAAATGGATATCAGCATCAATGAGATGCGGCTACCGCTGCATTTTTTTGAGTACGCGCTGAATGCGGCCGACGATATCGCCTTGCACATCCGCCAGTACACGGATGATTACCTCGACCACATTACACCACCGTTAACCAAAGCGTTGTTCACCTATGTGAAAGAGGGAAAGTACACGTTCTGCACTCCGGGCCATATGGCCGGGACGGCCTTCCAGAAAAGCCCGGTGGGCTGTTTGTTCTATGACTTCTTTGGCGCGAATACGCTTAAGTCGGATATTTCGATTTCGGTGACTGAGCTGGGCTCGCTGCTGGATCATACCGGACCACATCTTGAGGCCGAAGAGTACATCGCCCGCACGTTCGGTGCGGAACAGAGCTATATGGTGACTAACGGCACCTCGACTTCGAACAAGATCGTGGGCATGTATGCCGCGCCGGCAGGCAGCACGATTCTGGTTGACCGCAACTGCCACAAGTCGCTTACCCACTTGCTGATGATGAGCGATCTGATTCCTGTCTGGCTAAAACCCACACGCAATGCCTTAGGCATTCTGGGCGGCATTCCGCAAAAAGAATTTACCCGTACCAGCATTGAACAGAAAGTGGCTGCCACGCCGCGCGCCAGCTGGCCCGTTCATGCAGTAATTACTAACTCGACCTACGACGGTTTGCTTTATAACACGCAGTACATCAAGCAAACGCTCGACGTCCCCTCGATTCACTTTGATTCGGCCTGGGTGCCTTACACCAATTTTCACCCTATCTATGAGGGGAAAAGCGGCATGAGCGGTGAGCGGATACCGGGCAAGGTGATTTATGAAACTCAGTCCACGCATAAACTGCTGGCTGCCTTTTCGCAGGCCTCATTAATTCACATCAAAGGCGAGTACGACGAACAAACCTTTAATGAAGCCTACATGATGCACACCACCACATCGCCCAATTACGCGATTGTTTCCTCTATTGAAACAGCCGCCGCCATGCTGCGGGGGAATCCGGGGAAAAGGCTCATCAATCGGTCAGTCGAGCGCGCGTTACATTTTCGTCGTGAAATACAGCGGTTGCGCGAAGAGTCGGACAGCTGGTTCTTTGATATCTGGCAACCAGAGCATGTGGATGAAGCGCAGTGCTGGCCGATCCAGCCGGGAGACGAAGCGTGGCATGGATTCACCCAGGCCGATCGCGATCATATGTATCTCGATCCGATCAAAGTCACCATCCTTACACCGGGCATGAGCGAGTTAGGAGAAATGGCCGAAGAGGGGATCCCCGCTGCGCTGGTGGCGAAATTCCTTGATGAGCGTGGGATTGTGGTGGAAAAGACCGGTCCGTATAACCTGTTGTTCTTGTTCAGTATTGGCATCGACAAGACCAAGGCGATGAGCGTGCTGCGTGGATTAACCGAATTTAAGCGCGCCTACGACCTGAATCTGCGCGTAAAAAACATGCTGCCGGATCTGTATGCGGAAGATCCCGACTTTTACCGCACGATGCGCATCCAGACGCTGGCGCAGGGGATTCATCGCCTGATTCAGCAACATGACCTGCCGCGTCTGATGCTGAAAGCCTTTGATGTCTTACCTGAGATGAAAATGACGCCGCATCAGGCGTTCCAGCAGCAGGTGAAAGGCAATATTGAGACCGTAAACATAAATGAGCTGGTGGGCCGTATCTCTGCCAACATGATATTGCCTTATCCTCCCGGTGTACCGCTGGTGATGCCTGGCGAAATGATCACAGAACAAAGCCGCGCCGTGCTCGACTTCCTGCTCATGCTGTGTAGCATTGGGCGCCACTATCCTGGCTTTGAGACAGATATTCACGGCGCGACGCTAACCGATGAAGGTGAATATCGGGTACGTGTGCTGAAACAGAGCGGGGAACAGGAATGAAGGACCAACAGGGAGCAAACATGCTACAGCTAACGCACATTCACCATATCGCCATCATTGCGTCAGATTATCATCGCAGTAAAGCCTTTTACTGCGACATACTGGGATTTGAACTGCAAAGTGAGCACTACCGCGAAGCGCGCGATTCATGGAAAGGCGATCTGGCGTTAAACGGTCAGTACACCATTGAGCTGTTTTCCTTTCCACACCCGCCCGCCCGGGTCAGTCAGCCGGAAGCCTGTGGCCTTCGCCATCTGGCTTTCAGCGTGCCGGACGTGGAAGCCGCGGTGCGCTATCTGGACACGCAGGGCGTGACATGCGAACCCATTCGCATTGACGCGCTTACCGGGAAACCCTGTACCTTTTTTGCTGACCCGGATGGTTTGCCGCTTGAATTGTATCAGGCGTAAACTGGCGGCTTTATGGCTCGTCCCACTGCCTGAGTTATGGAATTATCATGTCTGATTTTGACGCACTGCTGAATGAAAACGACGCGCTGGTAGTGGCGTTTAGCGGTGGCCTGGATTCTACCGTCCTGCTGCATAAGCTGCGGGACTGGCAACAGCACCATCCGGCCTCGCGGTTGCGTGCGCTGCATGTCCATCATGGCCTCAGTGCTAATGCCGACCACTGGGCGGCGCATTGCCAGACCCTGTGCGCAACATGGCAGATCCCCTGCGAGATCCTGCGCGTGCAGGTAACCGATCAGGGCGATGGCATTGAAGCGGCGGCGCGGCAGGCGCGTTATCGGGCATTGCACCAGGCGCTCCATGCGGATGAGAAACTCCTTACCGCACAGCACCTGGACGACCAGTGTGAAACCGTCCTGCTGGCCCTGAAACGCGGCAGTGGCCCGGCCGGTCTGGCGGCCATGCCGGTGGCGGGCTCTCTGGGTAAAAACCCTCTGGTTCGCCCGCTGTTAAGCTGTTCCCGGCAGTCATTAGAGCTGTATGCCCAAACGCATCAGTTGCAATGGGTTGAAGATGAGAGCAATCAGGATGTGCGTTACGACCGCAATTTTCTTCGTCAGCAACTCTTACCGGCCGTCGTGGCACGCTGGCCCCATTTCGCCAGTGCGACGGCGCGCAGTGCGGCACTCTGTGCTGAGCAGGAGCAACTGCTGGATGAGTTGCTGGCGGAACAACTCGCTGCGCTGATTCAGCCGGACGGTAGCCTGTGTTTCTCCGCGTTACTGACCATGAGTGAAGTGCGCAGTAATGCTTTGCTGCGTCGCTGGCTGGCCGGACAGGGCGCGCAAATGCCCTCGCGCGATGCGTTGCGCCGCATTCGTCAGGAAGTGATGCTGAGTCGTGAAGATGCCCAGCCACGGCTACGGTTAGGCCACAGCGAAATTCGCCGTTATCGCCAGCGGCTTTATATTTTGCCGATCAGAGACTCGTTACGCGACTGCGAAATCGCCTGGAAGAATCTCAACCAGACATTGCCCCTGCCGCAGCATATCGGCACGCTGCAGCCCGATTATACAATGCCTTCACTACGACGACCGACGCCGGAGGAACAGGTATTTGTGCGTTTTCACGCGACAGGGTACGTGCATATTGTGGATCGCGCGGGCGGGCGCGAGATGAAGAAAATCTGGCAGGCGTTGAATATCCCGTCATGGCAGCGGGAACGTATTCCGCTCATTTATTATAATCAAACGCTTATTTGTGCGCCCGGCCTGTTCGTGACCCGTGAAGGCGCAGCAGGGGAGGCACAGGGCTGGCAGATTCACTGGCACAAACCTACAGGAGTATCGTTGTGAGGCAATGGATAGTGGCATTAACGTTTTTTACGTTGTTTCCGGCTTGTGCTGCAGGCGATATTCACGCGGGCGAACAGCGTTCGGCGGCCTGTACGGCGTGCCATGGTCCGAAAGGCATTGCGACGGTTCCCCTTTATCCCAGCCTGGCGGGCCAAAACGCCGCTTATCTCGCGCACGCGCTACAGGCCTATAAGAAGGGAGAGCGCAACGGTGGTCAGGCAGAGGTGATGAAAGCGTTTGTTGCGGGGCTCAGCGATGAGGAGATAACAGATTTAGCGGCGTACTACAGTTCGGTAAAGCCCTGATGAGATGGGCGGGAATGCATCCCGCCCGACGGGAAGTGAATTACTCTTCGCTGACCACGACGGTGCCGAGTTCAGGATGGCTAAAACTGGCAATATGATCGAGACGTAACTCGCGCGTTTCACCGGACAGTTCAATGGCCAGATACTCCACGTTTTTACGTGAAAGGATGTCCCTGGCCTTTGCCTTTAGCTGCTCGCCATCTTTTAACGCCAGCGACAGCATCCAGTTTTTTTGGCAGGCGAGTTCCAGATTATCGTAGTCATCGCAATTGATGGGTTTATAAGCTTCATTCATCAACATAGTCGCTCACCAATAAGTTTGCGGCGGCATAAGCCGCCTGTTCCCTGAGAGAAGAGTTTAGCGCAGCATTCGCGGCAATAGCATCAAGCGCGTTAAGCGCGCAGCCGATGGCATCGGGAATATAGCCCAGATCTCCGCTGCCAATTTCGGCATATTTTTGGCGAACTAACTCACAATATTTTTGCACGGGCACCTCCTCAGCAGAGCATAAATACTCTGGTTGATTTGCGACTATATCACAGGCATTTCAAGAAAATCAGCCAGGCGAAAGCAGGAACAGCGAGCAAATCACTGCTAAAGTAGCGGACTACGCCGTATCAGACGTTTCAGGATAAAGCACGAAAGGTTAAGTTGATGAACAGGTCAGAGCGAAAAAACGGGAACCGGACAAAGGCGGGTGGACGATGATTGCGCTGTCACGGAATGTCGAGCTGCCAGACAATGAAATTGAACTGACGGCCATTCGGGCGCAGGGGGCAGGGGGCCAGCACGTCAACAAAACCAGCACCGCTATTCATCTGCGTTTTGATATCGCCGCGTCTTCCCTGCCGCCGTTTTATAAAGAGCGGTTGCTCAGTGCCAGCCATCATTTAATTACCGGCGACGGGACGATTATCATCAAGGCGCAGGAATACCGCAGCCAGGAGATGAACCGCGAAGCGGCGCTGCAACGGCTGGTGAATTTGATTCAGGAGCTCACGAAGGTAGAGAAAGTCCGGCGCTCAACACGACCGACACGCGCGTCGAAAGCGCGCAGGCTGGAAGGGAAATCACGGCGCAGCCAGACCAAAGCATTGCGCGGTAAAGTGCTGTAAGACGTGGCCAGAGAATTACCTGTGGTCGTCAGGAGAACAGAGTCGACCATGCGTTAAAAAAAACGCCCCATGAAGGGGCGTTATGGCAGGCTTACTTGTTCAGTGCCTTGAGCAGGAAATCGACAATCTCATCCTGCTTAATCATCTGCTTTTCACCGGCACGACGGGCTTTGTATTCGATCTCCTGGTTATCAAGATTGCGATCGCCAATCACGATGGTATGCGGGACGCCAATCAGTTCCATATCGGCGAACATAACGCCTGGACGTTCTTTACGGTCATCCAGAATCACCTCGACGCCTTTCGCGCGCAGCGTGTTGTACAGTTCTTCCGCTAACTCTTTTACGCGGAATGATTTCTGCATGTTCATTGGCAGAATCGCTACGTCGAACGGGGCCAGTGCCGCAGGCCAGATGATACCGCGATCGTCATGGTTCTGCTCGATCGCCGCCGCCACTACACGGGTAATACCGATGCCGTAGCACCCCATCGTCATGACCTGATTACGACCATCTTCACCCTGAACGGCCGCTTTCATCGCTTCGGAGTATTTGGTGCCCAACTGGAAAATATGGCCTACTTCGATACCACGTTTGATCTGCAATGTGCCTTTGCCGTCCGGGCTCAGATCGCCTTCTACCACATTACGGATATCAGCAACCTCGGCCATGGGCAGATCGCGTTCCCAGTTAATGCCAACGTAGTGCTTACCGTCCACATTTGCACCGGCGCAGAAATCACTCATCTTCGCCACGGTACGGTCTGCGATAATCGGCATCGTCAACCCGACCGGCCCCAGCGAACCAAAGCCAGCACCCACCACGGCACGAATCTCTTCTTCGGTCGCGAAAACCAGCGGTGACGCAACCAGCGGCGATTTTTCAGCCTTAATTTCGTTCAGTTCGTGATCGCCGCGGACCAGGAAGGCAACCAGAGCATGACCGCTTCCCTCTGCACCCTTGACCATCAGCGTCTTCACGGTTTTCTCAATCGGCATCTGGAACTGATTCACCAGATCGGCGATGGTTTTGGCATTCGGTGTATCGATCTGACGCATTGTTTCCTGAGGCGCAGGGCGTTCGCCCGCCGGTGCCACGGCTTCGGCCAGTTCAATGTTCGCCGCATAGTCAGAGTCGGTTGAGAAGATCACATCATCTTCGCCGCTCTGTGCCAGTACCTGGAACTCATGTGAGGCACTGCCACCAATCGAGCCGGTGTCCGCCTGCACGGCACGGAAATCCAGACCCATACGGCTGAAGATCTGACTATAAGCGCGGTACATCGCGTCATAGGTTTCCTGCAGTGATTCCTGCGTGGTATGGAAGGAGTAGGCATCTTTCATGATGAACTCGCGCGAACGCATCACGCCAAAACGTGGGCGCACTTCATCACGGAATTTGGTCTGAATTTGATACAGATTCAGCGGCAGCTGTTTATAAGAGCTCAGCTCATTACGAATCAGATCGGTAATCACTTCTTCATGCGTTGGGCCGAGCACAAACGGACGTTCATGACGATCGGCAACACGCAGTAATTCTGGACCGTACTGCTCCCAGCGGCCGCTCTCCTGCCACAGGTCTGCGGGTTGGACCACAGGCATTGAAATCTCAATGGCACCGGCGTTGTTCATTTCTTCGCGAACGATGTTTTCGACTTTTTTTAATACGCGCAGTCCGGTTGGCAGCCAGGTATATAACCCTGAGGCCAGTTTACGGATCATGCCAGCACGCAGCATCAGCTGGTGGCTGATCACTTCCGCGTCAGACGGTGTCTCTTTCTGAGTAGAGAGCAGATATTGAGTAGTACGCATTGATTACAATTCCAGTTGATCGGAAATTCACGGACAAAAATAGGCTGGCGGCTAGTGTACCAGTGAGATCACCGGCTAAAAAGCGGGTTTTAACGCGGATCGATGGCCACGACTTCCGTGCCTGCGTGATCAACGCGCCAGCGCACAGTAAACTCAAGCAGCGAGGCGGCATAAATGCGATCCTTTTCCTCACCTTTACGGTAAGCGGGGCGCGGATCCTGCGCAAGAACCTCACGGATAAAGCGGGCAAGATAGGGATAGCGCGCATACTGCTGCAACTGCTGCCCGGCCAGCGGCGAAAACCGCACAGGCATGCTGCTTTCCGGCGCGGACTGCGCAAAACCCGCTCTCGCCTCAGGCAGGGCTTCGGCGAAGGGCAGATAGGGCTTGATATCGACCACCGGCGTGCCGTCCACCAGATCCAGACTGCCCAGCTCCAGAATGACCTGTTGCTTCGCGCAGCGGATGCCTTTGAGCTCAATCAGCGACATCCCAATCGGATTAGGGCGAAAGGTCGATCGCGTAGCAAAAACGCCCATGCGCGCGTTACCGCCCAGGCGGGGCGGGCGAACGGTCGGACGCCAGCCGCCTTCCAGGGTCTGATGAAAAACAAACAGCACCCAGAGATGGCTGAAGTCTTCCAGGCCGCGCACGGCCTCTGCCTGATTATAAGGCGGCAAAAGATGCAGTTCGCCGCCGCCGTCCTGAACCAGACCAGGCTGACGCGGGACAGCGAACTTCTCTTTCCACGGCGAACGGATTACGCCGATCTGCGCAAAGGCAAAATCACTCATTGACTAGTGACTTTCAGCGCCGAACCCTGGCAGACAGCCTGACGGTAGCAGCCCGGGGTGCTGCTCACGATTTCACATTTGTGAAGCAGTACCGCATTAGCTTTCATCTGAGCGGCTTTAATCTGCATACGTTTACGCGCGGTGGCGATATTGGGCGGTGAACTCTGATTGCTCATCTGGCAATCCTCTGCGGAGACTTCACCCAGATCGCGGAAGGGCTTGCTCACCAGATCGGCAGCATCGGTGTACACCTTAACGGGGGCGGGACGATACGTTGGCTTACGTGTCGGTTCGCTGGATTGCTGCGGATGAGAAGGTGCGCTGCTTATTGGGTGGTATTCCCGAACACACCCTGTCAGCATCAATGCTAACAAGCAGAGCGGTAAAAAACGCATAGCAACATCCTCAAGTGTCAAAAAGTGGCGTTATTGAAACAAGGACACGGATAAATAACAAGTCAGCAAATGGCAATAACAGAAAGGGCGGCTAAAAGCCGCCCTGAGGGAAAAGATCAGACGACCTTACCAGCCTTTAACGGCACCACCGTTAAACACTTTATTGGCCGCGTCAGCCACTTCGTCAGACTGATAAGCCTGCACGAATTTCTTCACATTTTCCGCGTCTTTGTTGTCTTCACGCGCCACAATCAGGTTCACGTAAGGGGAGTCTTTATCTTCCACAAAGATGCCATCTTTCGCCGGCGTCAGGCCAATCTGGCTGGCGTAAGTGGTGTTGATCACGGCCAGGGCGATTTGCTGATCGTCCAGTGAACGTGGCAGCTGTGGCGCCTCCAGCTCAACAATCTTCAGGTGTTTTGGATTCTCAACGATATCCAGCGAGGTTGGCAGCAGGCCCACACCGTCTTTCAGCTTGATCAGGCCCACTTTCTGCAGCAGCAGCAGCGAACGGCCCAGGTTGGTTGGGTCGTTAGGAATGGCAACCTGTGCGCCATCCTGCAGTTGATCCAGCGATTTGATTTTTTTCGAATAGCCCGCAATCGGATAAACAAAAGAGTTACCTACAGAAACCAGCTTGTAACCGCGATCTTTGATCTGTTGATCCAGATACGGTTTGTGCTGGAACGCATTCACATCGATATCGCCTTTGCTCAGTGCTTCGTTCGGCAGCACATAGTCATTAAAGGTCACCAGCTCAACATCCAGACCGTACTTATCTTTCGCCACTTTGGCCGCCGCTTCGGCAACCTGCTGTTCAGCGCCGACGATCACGCCCACTTTGATATGGTTGGGATCTTTGGCTTTTTGATCGCATCCTGCCAGCGCAATCGCGCCAATTAATGCACCCACAGCGGCAATGTTTATAAATTTGAAAGACATATCCTTTCCTTAATAGTGATATTGCTTGCTTATTTATGGGACACAGCACGCACGATGCGGTCGCCACAGAATTGTATGAGATACACCAAAACGACTAATAACACTAATACCGTATTCATCACCGTCGCGTTATATCCGATATAACCATACTGGTAGCCAATTTGTCCGAGGCCGCCCGCGCCTACTGCGCCGCCCATCGCCGAGTAACCTACCAGGGTAATCAACGTAATGGTGGCCGCGTTAACAAGACCGGGCAGGGCTTCAGGCAGCAGGACTTTGCGCACGATTTGCATCGGCGTGGCACCCATCGCGCGTGATGCTTCAATTAACCCGGTCGGGAGTTCCAGCAGGGCATTTTCAACCATGCGGGCAATAAACGGTGCCGCACCGACAGTCAGGGGCACGATGGCCGCCTGTAAGCCAATAGAGGTTCCAACGATGACGCGGGTAAACGGAATCATCCACACAAGGAGGATAATGAAAGGGATCGAGCGGAAAACGTTAACCAGGGCGGACAGCACACGGTACAGCCCTTTGTTTTCAAGAATCTGTCCCGGACGGGTAACATACAGCAGTACGCCGACCGGTAAACCCAGAACGAAGCCGAAAAAGCCAGAGACAAAGGTCATCATCAACGTTTCCCAGACGCCGCGCCCCAGCAGCGCAATCATCGCTTCAGACATAACCTAATACCTCGACTTTGACATGATGTTCCTGCAGCCACTGAATGGCGGCTTGTGTATCGCTTTCGCTACCGTGAATTTCCGCCAGCATGATGCCAAACTTCACACCGCCGGCGTAATCCATCTGCGCACTGATAATGTTGTTATTGATATTGAAACGCCGCGCTGCTTCAGACAGCAATGGAGCATCGACGGACTGGCCGGTAAATTCCATACGCAGTAATGGCATGCTGTCAGGGCCCGCTTCGGGCGACAGGCGCTGCTGGTAGTCGTCTGGAATATCCAGATGCAGGGTTGACTGGATGAACTGTTGCGCCAGCGGGGTTTTGGGGTGCGAGAAGACTTCACTTACGCTGTCTTTCTCGATCAGCTCACCCTGGCTGATGACCGCAACCTGATCGCAGATGCGTTTCACCACATCCATCTCATGGGTAATTAACAGAATAGTCAGGCCCAGACGGCGGTTAATATCTTTCAGTAATTCCAGAATTGAGCGCGTGGTCGCTGGATCTAATGCGCTGGTGGCTTCATCACACAGCAGAACTTTCGGGTTACTGGCCAGAGCGCGGGCAATGGCAACACGCTGTTTTTGCCCGCCGGAGAGATTGGCAGGCCAGGCATCGTGCTTATCCGCCAGGCCGACCAGCTCCAGGAGCTCAGAGACGCGCTTTTTAATTTCATCACGAGAAAAGCTACCCAACTCTAATGGCAGCGCAACATTGCCGGCGACGGTGCGGGAGTTCATCAGGTTGAAGTGCTGAAAAATCATACCAATCTGGCGGCGGGCCTGCGTCAGCTGTCGTTCGCTCAGCGCCGTTAAATCCGCGCCATCAACCAACACGCGGCCTGAGGAAGGGCGTTCGAGCAGATTCACGCAACGAATCAGCGTACTTTTTCCGGCACCGGATGCGCCGATGACGCCATAGATCTGTCCGGCCGGGACATGCAGGCTGACGTTAGATAACGCCTTTATCGTTCGCGAACCTTGCTGGAACACTTTAGTTATATTTTCTAATTTAATCATTACGTTATTTATTGCCGTCTTGCATTATCCGTGGTCTGGTGTGCTGCCATAAAGGACAGCATGCATAAGCTGGATGGATGTTAAGGCATCCAGACGTCTAAATCAATCGAAGTCATGTAAACGGGCATTCTCCGTTTTATGACAATCGTGCAATACTGAGCGGCAATTTTTATAGCAGGAGTTTCTACGTGGCGAATAAAGTCCCGGCCATTTTTCTCGATCGCGATGGCACCCTCAATGTTGATCACGGCTATGTCCACGAAATCGATCATTTTCAGTTTATCGATGGTGTAATTGAAGCGTTGCAGCAACTCAAAAAGATGGGCTTTGCGCTGGTTGTCGTGACAAACCAGTCTGGCATCGCACGTGGCATGTTTAGTGAAGATCAGTTTATGCAGCTTACCGAGTGGATGGACTGGTCGCTGGCCGATCGCGATGTCGACCTTGATGGGATCTATTTCTGTCCACATCACCCGGATGCAACGGTAGAAGCGTATCGCCAGCAGTGCGACTGCCGTAAACCGCAACCCGGCATGCTGCTGGCGGCGCAAGAAGAGCTGCATATCGATATGGCTGCGTCTTATATGGTAGGGGATAAGCTGGAAGATATGCAGGCCGCCCAGGCCGCCGGTGTCGGTAAGAAAGTGTTAGTGCGCAGTGGTAAGCCGGTTACGCCGGAAGGCGAGGCATTGGCTGACTGGGTAATAGAGAGTCTTGCGGCGCTCCCTTCCCGTATTAAAAAGGGTTAAAACAGCGCTTTTGTGCAAATTTCAGACGAACAGCAAAAAAGTTTAAATTTGCACTTGCGCTCTGCGAAAGCTTCCCTATAATGCGCCTCCACTGACACGGCACAACGACTTACGGAATGCGGTGTTCAGCAGAGAACTCCCCGGAGTTTTCGCCGGAGAAAAACTTCTGAAAAAGAAGTTGACTCTGAAGGAGGAAAGCGTAATATACGCCACCTCGCAACAGACGGTTAACCCGCTGGTTGCACTGCTCTTTAACAATTTATCAGACAATCTGTGTGGGCACTCGCAGGATTGATATCCGCGTCTCCGGACGCAAAAAAATATCAAGTCTTAAGAGTGAACACGTATTGAAATTCATTACGACGTTTTCCTTGAGCATCGCTGCACTGATTGCAGCAAATCAAACTTTAAATTGAAGAGTTTGATCATGGCTCAGATTGAACGCTGGCGGCAGGCCTAACACATGCAAGTCGGACGGTAGCACAGAGGAGCTTGCTCCTCGGGTGACGAGTGGCGGACGGGTGAGTAATGTCTGGGAAACTGCCCGATGGAGGGGGATAACTACTGGAAACGGTAGCTAATACCGCATAACGTCGCAAGACCAAAGTGGGGGACCTTCGGGCCTCACACCATCGGATGTGCCCAGATGGGATTAGCTTGTAGGCGGGGTAACGGCCCACCTAGGCGACGATCCCTAGCTGGTCTGAGAGGATGACCAGCCACACTGGAACTGAGACACGGTCCAGACTCCTACGGGAGGCAGCAGTGGGGAATATTGCACAATGGGCGCAAGCCTGATGCAGCCATGCCGCGTGTATGAAGAAGGCCTTCGGGTTGTAAAGTACTTTCAGCGGGGAGGAAGGTGCTGAGGTTAATAACCTCAGCAATTGACGTTACCCGCAGAAGAAGCACCGGCTAACTCCGTGCCAGCAGCCGCGGTAATACGGAGGGTGCAAGCGTTAATCGGAATTACTGGGCGTAAAGCGCACGCAGGCGGTCTGTTAAGTCAGATGTGAAATCCCCGGGCTTAACCTGGGAACTGCATTTGAAACTGGCAGGCTTGAGTCTCGTAGAGGGGGGTAGAATTCCAGGTGTAGCGGTGAAATGCGTAGAGATCTGGAGGAATACCGGTGGCGAAGGCGGCCCCCTGGACGAAGACTGACGCTCAGGTGCGAAAGCGTGGGGAGCAAACAGGATTAGATACCCTGGTAGTCCACGCCGTAAACGATGTCGACTTGGAGGTTGTTCCCTTGAGGAGTGGCTTCCGGAGCTAACGCGTTAAGTCGACCGCCTGGGGAGTACGGCCGCAAGGTTAAAACTCAAATGAATTGACGGGGGCCCGCACAAGCGGTGGAGCATGTGGTTTAATTCGATGCAACGCGAAGAACCTTACCTACTCTTGACATCCAGCGAACTTGGCAGAGATGCCTTGGTGCCTTCGGGAACGCTGAGACAGGTGCTGCATGGCTGTCGTCAGCTCGTGTTGTGAAATGTTGGGTTAAGTCCCGCAACGAGCGCAACCCTTATCCTTTGTTGCCAGCGATTCGGTCGGGAACTCAAAGGAGACTGCCGGTGATAAACCGGAGGAAGGTGGGGATGACGTCAAGTCATCATGGCCCTTACGAGTAGGGCTACACACGTGCTACAATGGCGCATACAAAGAGAAGCGACCTCGCGAGAGCAAGCGGACCTCATAAAGTGCGTCGTAGTCCGGATCGGAGTCTGCAACTCGACTCCGTGAAGTCGGAATCGCTAGTAATCGTGGATCAGAATGCCACGGTGAATACGTTCCCGGGCCTTGTACACACCGCCCGTCACACCATGGGAGTGGGTTGCAAAAGAAGTAGGTAGCTTAACCTCCGGGAGGGCGCTTACCACTTTGTGATTCATGACTGGGGTGAAGTCGTAACAAGGTAACCGTAGGGGAACCTGCGGTTGGATCACCTCCTTACCTGAAGATACCTTCGTGCGAAGTGCTCACACAGATTGTCTGATAGAAAGCTGAAGAAGCAAGACGGCTGCGAAGCCGAGACACACGTACGTGTCCCCTTCGTCTAGCGGTTAGGACTCCGCCCTTTCACGGCGGCAACAGGGGTTCGAATCCCCTAGGGGACGCCACTTGCTTGGTGACAGGTGAAAGGTGTCTCCACGAAGTATCTCAAAACTGGCCTCAGGGTCACGTTTGAGATATTTGCTCTTTAACAATCCGGAACAAGCTGAAAATTTGAAACGACGCACGTCGTGTTCCTCCGTAATAAGGAACACAGCACGATGCGTTCGGGTCTCTCAAAAGCTCATAACACGCAAGCGCAAAACGCCTGTGGGTTGTGAGGTTAAGCGACCAAGCGTACACGGTGGATGCCCTGGCAGTCAGAGGCGATGAAGGGCGTGCTAATCTGCGATAAGCGCCGGTAAGGTGATATGAACCGCTACAACCGGCGATACCCGAATGGGGAAACCCAGTGTGATTCGTCACACTATCATGCAGTGAATACATAGCGGCATGAGGCGAACCGGGGGAACTGAAACATCTAAGTACCCCGAGGAAAAGAAATCAACCGAGATTCCCCCAGTAGCGGCGAGCGAACGGGGAGGAGCCCAGAACCTGCATCAGCTTGTGCATCAGTGGAAGCGTCTGGAAAGTCGCAGGGTACAGGGTGATACTCCCGTACACAAAGGTGCACAGGCTGTGAGTTCGATGAGTAAGGCGGGACACGTGGTATCCTGTCTGAATATGGGGGGACCATCCTCCAAGGCTAAATACTCCTGACTGACCGATAGTGAACCAGTACCGTGAGGGAAAGGCGAAAAGAACCCCGGCGAGGGGAGTGAAACAGAACCTGAAACCGTGTACGTACAAGCAGTGGGAGCACCTTCGTGGTGTGACTGCGTACCTTTTGTATAATGGGTCAGCGACTTATATTCTGTAGCAAGGTTAACCGTATAGGGGAGCCGCAGGGAAACCGAGTCTTAACTGGGCGTTAAGTTGCAGGGTATAGACCCGAAACCCGGTGATCTAGCCATGGGCAGGTTGAAGGTTGGGTAACACTAACTGGAGGACCGAACCGACTAATGTTGAAAAATTAGCGGATGACCTGTGGCTGGGGGTGAAAGGCCAATCAAACCGGGAGATAGCTGGTTCTCCCCGAAAGCTATTTAGGTAGCGCCTCGTGAACTCATCTCCGGGGGTAGAGCACTGTTTCGGCTAGGGGGCCATCCCGGCTTACCAACCCGATGCAAACTGCGAATACCGGAGAATGTTATCACGGGAGACACACGGCGGGTGCTAACGTCCGTCGTGAAGAGGGAAACAACCCAGACCGCCAGCTAAGGTCCCAAAGTCATGGTTAAGTGGGAAACGATGTGGGAAGGCACAGACAGCCAGGATGTTGGCTTAGAAGCAGCCATCATTTAAAGAAAGCGTAATAGCTCACTGGTCGAGTCGGCCTGCGCGGAAGATGTAACGGGGCTAAACCATGCACCGAAGCTGCGGCAGCGACGCGCAAGCGTTGCTGGGTAGGGGAGCGTTCTGTAAGCCGCTGAAGGTGTGCTGTGAGGCATGCTGGAGGTATCAGAAGTGCGAATGCTGACATAAGTAACGATAAACAAGGTGAAAAACCTTGTCGCCGGAAGACCAAGGGTTCCTGTTCAACGTTAATCGGAGCAGGGTGAGTCGACCCCTAAGGCGAGGCCGAAAGGCGTAGTCGATGGGAAACAGGTTAATATTCCTGTACTTGGTGTTACTGCGAAGGGGGACGGAGAAGGCTATATCGGCCGGGCGACGGTTGTCCCGGTTTAAGCGTGTAGGTGTGTGCGCCAGGCAAATCCGGTGCACTTTACACTGAGGCGTGACGACGAGGCACTACGGTGCTGAAGTGATAAATGCCCTGCTTCCAGGAAAAGCCTCTAAGCATCAGGTAACACGAAATCGTACCCCAAACCGACACAGGTGGTCAGGTAGAGAATACCCAGGCGCTTGAGAGAACTCGGGTGAAGGAACTAGGCAAAATGGTGCCGTAACTTCGGGAGAAGGCACGCTGGCGCGTAGGTGAGGGGACTTGCTCCCGGAGCCGAGGCCAGTCGAAGATACCAGCTGGCTGCAACTGTTTATTAAAAACACAGCACTGTGCAAACACGAAAGTGGACGTATACGGTGTGACGCCTGCCCGGTGCCGGAAGGTTAATTGATGGGGTTATCCGTAAGGAGAAGCTCTTGATCGAAGCCCCGGTAAACGGCGGCCGTAACTATAACGGTCCTAAGGTAGCGAAATTCCTTGTCGGGTAAGTTCCGACCTGCACGAATGGCGTAATGATGGCCAGGCTGTCTCCACCCGAGACTCAGTGAAATTGAAATCGCTGTGAAGATGCAGTGTACCCGCGGCAAGACGGAAAGACCCCGTGAACCTTTACTACAGCTTGACACTGAACACTGAGCCTTGATGTGTAGGATAGGTGGGAGGCTTTGAAGCGTGGACGCCAGTCTGCGTGGAGCCGTCCTTGAAATACCACCCTTTAATGTTTGGTGTTCTAACGTGGGCCCGTGATCCGGGCTGCGGACAGTGTCTGGTGGGTAGTTTGACTGGGGCGGTCTCCTCCCAAAGCGTAACGGAGGAGCACGAAGGTTGGCTAATCCTGGTCGGACATCAGGAGGTTAGTGCAATGGCATAAGCCAGCTTGACTGCGAGAGTGACGGCTCGAGCAGGTGCGAAAGCAGGTCATAGTGATCCGGTGGTTCTGAATGGAAGGGCCATCGCTCAACGGATAAAAGGTACTCCGGGGATAACAGGCTGATACCGCCCAAGAGTTCATATCGACGGCGGTGTTTGGCACCTCGATGTCGGCTCATCACATCCTGGGGCTGAAGTAGGTCCCAAGGGTACGGCTGTTCGCCGTTTAAAGTGGTACGCGAGCTGGGTTTAGAACGTCGTGAGACAGTTCGGTCCCTATCTGCCGTGGGCGCTGGAGAATTGAGGGGGGTTGCTCCTAGTACGAGAGGACCGGAGTGAACGCACCGCTGGTGTCCGGGTTGTCACGCCAGTGGCACTGCCCGGTAGCTAAGTGCGGAAAAGATAAGTGCTGAAAGCATCTAAGCACGAAACTTGCCCCGAGATGAGTTCTCCCTGAGACTTTAAGTCTCCTGAAGGGACGTTGAAGACGACGACGTTGATAGGCCGGGTGTGTAAGCGCAGCGATGCGTTGAGCTTACCGGTACTAATGACCCGTGAGGCTTAACCTTACAACGCCAGAGGCGTTTTGGGTTGAGAGACAGAAAGAATTTTCAGCCTTGTTTACCGGATAACGCCGTGCGGCCCGAGGGGGCGGTGCGGCAGACAGAATCTGCCTGGCGGCTTTAGCGCGGTGGTCCCACCTGACCCCATGCCGAACTCAGAAGTGAAACGCCGTAGCGCCGATGGTAGTGTGGGGTCTCCCCATGCGAGAGTAGGGAACTGCCAGGCATTAAATTAACAAACCTGCACGTAACTTCGGGCAGTTCGCTACTCGACAGAGAGTAGGACAAAAGCGAACGCTTTTGAACGCTGCAACGCAGCGGCCCGAAGGGTGAATCACAGCGTGATTCATAAACTGCCAGGCATTAATTTAAGACCAGCACGCTGGTCATGACCTTACCGGTGACGCGGAAGGGCGAAACACCTGACAGCAGAACGTTTTTCTGCGATCAGTACAGAATCGGTGGAGCGGTAGTTCAGTTGGTTAGAATACCTGCCTGTCACGCAGGGGGTCGCGGGTTCGAGCCCCGTCCGTTCCGCCACTTAATTGGAAAGCCCTGACTTAACGGTCAGGGCTTTTTCCATTTCTACGGCAACCAGCCCAGGGCAATCACTTCACAGCTTATTGATCGCGCATTGGCGTGCTACTCAGTCCTTTCCTTAATATAAAAGACATTACCTCCGCGCACTCTCCCGGCTGCATAATCTTCCTGCTGACCTTCTGGTCTGTCCTCGACTGGCGCTCAGAACAGGCGTTTTTGACGGTCCGGCTTCACCTCACCCTCTTTGCACTCACCATCAGGCGGTCCTTCTCACGACGCCGTATTCGCTTACGCCCTCCTGTGCTTTCAGGGACGCAGAACGGCTGCAAACGCGGCTGGATTTGCGCTGTAAACGTCATCAGAAGATGATGTTTAAACAGTCTGGCGAGGGAAATTACTGCTTTCAGGGGTGGGTGTACGGCTGTAACTGAGCCTGTATATGCCAGGGTTGCTCTACTACCCATTCGCTTAAAAAATCAATAAAGGCACGCACGCGCTGGCTTACGCCAAGATCGCTGTAATAGACAGCATTGAACGGCATCTCTACCGGTAAACGTTGATCGGCCAGGATCTCCACCAGACTTCCGTCAGCGATCTCTTTATGCACCATATAATCAGAAAGGCAGGCAATCCCATTACCGTCCAGACAAAGCTGCTTGATGGTTTCTCCGCTGTTAGAATCCAGTTCCGAACGGATGATGTAAAGTTCCCCATCGTCACAGGCGATTGGCCAGCGGTTAAGACGTGGCGCATCAATAAAACCGAGACACTGATGATTATCCAGATCGGCTGCGCACACAGGAATACCATATTTCTCCAGATACCCGGGAGAGGCAATAAAGCGGCGATAGCTGGTGAACAGCAGTCGTGCCCGCAGGCCTGAATCGGTAAGGCTGCCTGCCCGAATCGCCACATCGACTTTACGCTCGATGAGATTAATAAAGTTTTCAGATGAAATCAGTGAAAGGGCAATCTCGGGATAGCGCTCCCGAAAAGCTTTTATCATGGGCATCAGGAGATGCAGTATGACAGGAGTGGCGGCATCAATACGTAACAATCCCTTGGGCGCATGACGGCTCTCTATCAACGCGTCTTCTGCGGCCGTCATCACCTGAAGAAAATGCTGAACCTGCTGGAAATAACGTTCTCCTTCCTGCGTTAACGCAAGATTGCGTGTGGTGCGCGTCAGTAAAGCCAGTCCGAGTTTATTTTCCAGTTTTTTGATCGTGCGGCTGACGGCGGAATTGGCCATCTGCAAGGTGTCCGCCGCGCGGCTGAAGCTCCCGTTTTCAACCACGCTGACAAATACTTTGAGTTCTTCAGAAGATGCCTTCATTGTTTCCTTCATGTGAAATAGCGCCTGAGGCCATATACCGCTAATTAAAGCACAGCCTGCCGTTTACCCCCTTGGCGCGGATGGCTTTTTGGTAAAGCGGGCTAAAGAAGACGAAAGCGCCTTTCCGTCAGGCCGGTTATCTTTTTAGTGGAAGAAACGGTCTGCACAGGCCGGATTACGCCATTCGTGACGACAATAAAGTGGGAGGGCGGTCTCGAACAATCGTCGGCATCGATTGAAACTGCGTACTAAAATCCCTATAACAGATAAGTGACATGAATTTCTGAATGATTAGCCAGGCGGGACAGTGCGCAAAAAAACCTATGCGATGAGATATGTAGCCGGACAGCCAGCGGAAAGGATCTTTCCTCCGGGTGCCATGTTTCATCTCGGCCAGGCACTGCCACCGGGTGAGCCACTCCCCGCCGATCCCACTTTGAAAGTATTAGTATGGAATATCTTTAAGCAGCAGCGCGCTGACTGGATGTCCGTGCTGGAAGGGTTTGGTAAGGATGCCCATCTGGTTCTGCTTCAGGAAGCGCAGACGACGCCCGAGCTAATCCGCTTTGCGACCAGTAACTATCTGGCGGCCGATCAGGTTCCGGCTTTAGTGCTGCCTCAGCACCCCTCTGGCGTCATGACGTTAGCTTCTGCTCACCCTGTTTATTGTTGCCCCCTGCGCGAGCGAGAACCCCTGTTAAGGCTCTCAAAATCCGCCTTAGTCACGGCGTATCCGCTTCCCACGGGCGAGATGCTGATGGTGGTGAACATCCACGCGGTAAATTTTAGCCTGGGCGTGGATGTTTACAGCAAGCAGCTCGGCCCCATTGGCGAACAGATTATCCATCATCGCGGGCCTGTCATTATGGCGGGCGACTTCAACGCCTGGAGCCGCCAGCGCATTAACGCCCTCTATCGCTTTGCGCATCAGATGAAACTGGAAGAGGTGATGTTTACCGCCGATCACCGGCGTAAAGCCTTTGGCAGACCTTTAGATTTCGTTTTTTATCGCGATATACACGTCAGTGAAGCCTCGGTTCTGGTGACGCAGGCATCCGACCATAACCCGCTTTTGGTTGAGTTCAGTACCAGACGATAAAGGTGACATCAGGCAGGAAAGGGCAGAGAGAACGTGGTCACGGGCAGGATGTAGAATCAAACAAGAAAAAAGGCTGACAAATGTCAGCCTTTTCAACGTATCAGGTATCTGGTGTTGCGTTATTCTTAACGAACAACGTGAGCTCGTCACCAGGCTGAATATCTTTTGCGTTACTCACAACACTGTTCCAGCGCATCACGTCTTTGATGTTAACGCCGTGACGACGGGCGATACTGTCAAGAGAATCACCTTTACGAACGCGATAGGTGATGCTGTTGCTATTATCCGCCAGGCTCGTGCCATTCGAACCCACAGTCAGTAGCTGACCGGGACGAATACTGGCACTGCGCAGGTTATTTTGCTGCTTCAGTGCGGCCACGCTGACGCCTAACTTATTCGCAATACCGGATAAGGTATCGCCGCTTCGCACTTTGTAGCCCCCCTCATTGCTGGCTTTCGCCAGTTGTGTGGGCTGCACGGCAGAGATATCACCGGAAGCCAGTGAATCACGCAGCTTTGCGACGTTAGACTTCGGCACCAGAATGTAATGTGGCCCATTAGGTGCTGTTGCGCCGCCTTTATAACCGGTATTGAAGCTCTTTAACTTGGTGAGCGACATCCCCGCCATTTCTGCGGCCTGCGTCAGTTTTATCTGCTGACCCACTTCAACGCGTGCCAGAGCACGGTTTTCGTCAGGCGTCGGCAGTTTGATACCGTAACGCTTGTTGTGCTTAAGCAACTCGCTCAAGGCCAACATTTTTGGTACATAAACCGTGGTTTCACGTGGAAGCGAAAGATGCCAGAAGTCGGTAGGCTTACCGCGCGCCTTGTTCTGTTTAATCGCTTTGAGTACCCGTCCTTCTCCGCTGTTGTAAGCCGCCACTGTCAAAAGCCAGTCACCACCAAACATCGTATTAAGACGCTGCATCATATCCAGTGCTACTTTCGTTGAGGCGACAACATCGCGACGACCATCGTAGTAACGGTTCTGTTTTAAACCATAGTTTCGACCCGTACTCCCAACGATCTGCCAGATGCCAGCGGCATTTGCAGATGACGTTGCGTGAGGATCAAAAGCGCTCTCCACTATGGGTAGCAGTACCAGTTCCATCGGCATATTACGTTTCTTAATCTGCTCGACTATCCAGTACATGTACGGCTCTGCCCGTAATGTTACATCGTGGAGATAGCTCTTATTTTTTAAAAACTTTAATTTCTGTTCGCGGATCCGGGCGTTTTCCGGAATCCCCATCTTCAACTCGTCACTAATGAAACGCCAGAGATCATTATCTTCTGCGAGGCCAGTTCCATCTTCCTGCCATCGCGGCGATAAAAGTCGATCACCGTATTTTCCATTTTCACTTTGACCAGCTGAAGACAGACTCTGGGCATGCTGTTCGGGGATATTGGCGTCATTCCGTGATGCCTGACATCCTACCAGCAAGACCGAGGCGAATAATATCGCTTTAGCCTTCATGTGTGTGTCAATAGTTCGCTTAAAAGACGAGCAACTATACGTGACGGTCCTTCACAACACAACCCGAAAAATCAAAAAGCGTCTTTCTTCTCGCGTAGAATAGCAAATGTTTGCCATACGGGCCCAACCCCAGCATCAACGTTTAAAGCGCGTTGTAAATCAGCATCTTGCGTTCGGAGAAATAAATTTATTACACGCTCATGGGCCAGTTTTGTAGGTAAAGTAATGCGGTTTTCGGCCCGTAAGTCCTTAATTTTATGGTATTCAGCCGTTATTTGCGGATCGTGGGGTAAAATTGCGGCAGCAAACTTCAAATTGGATAAAGTATATTCATGCGCACAGCACACCAATGTGTCTTCCGGGAGCGAGTTAAGCTTTTGAAAGGATTGGTACATTTGCTCGGGGGTGCCTTCGAAAAGCCGTCCGCAACCACCTGAGAACATCGTATCTCCACAAAAAAGATAAGGTGCACTGTAATATGAGATATGTCCTAAAGTGTGCCCCGGCGTAGCGATGACCGCGAATGACAGGCCCAAAACGTCAACGTTATCTCCTTCACGCACGCATGTTTTTGCCCCTTTATCTGCCGTTTCCTGCGGACCGTAAACGGCAATCTCGGGAAAATGTTCACAGAGCGTTTTCACGCCACCGACATGATCGTTGTGATGATGCGTCAGCAAAATGGCGACAGGCTGCCAGCCATTGGCCTGAATTTTCTCCAGAACCGGCTGGGCTTCACCCGGGTCAACAATCAGGCATTTTCCTTCGTCATCTGTTAACGTCCAGATGTAGTTATCTTGCAGTGCAGGAATGCTGGTAAGATTCATAAATACCTCTCGCTGGTCGTTAAAAGGAAAATGGTAAAGCATGAAGCCCGCCAAGACACGCCAAATCCTGAACGCCCCACGCTCATGGCACGATATGCCATGGGGCATTTACTTTCGCGATGCCCTGACGCAGCAACTTCAGCCTTACCTCGGAAAGCTTTATGGCTTTCATATGCTTAAGCTTGGCAACCTCAGCGCAGAAATCAATACGGAACAGTGCGCGATTTCCCATCAGGTCAGCGTAGGTGTCGAAGGTGAAGGCTTACAGGTCTTGGCGCATCCCACCCAGCTCCCGTTCGAAGCCAAGTCTGTCGATGCCTGTTTACTGGCCCATACGTTATCCTGGAGTCAGGATCCCCACCGGGTATTGCGGGAAGTGGACCGGGTATTGATCGATGATGGCTGGATGATAATCAGCGGCTTCAATCCGTTCAGTCTGCTGGGCATCAGTAAAATAGTACCCGGAATACAGCGTAAAGCGCCCTGGAGCGGGCGCATGTTCAGCCAGATGCGATTACTGGACTGGCTGGGATTGCTGAATTATGAAGTGGTCTTTCGTACGCGTTTTCAGGTGTTGCCCTGGCACCGTCAGGGCGGCAGAATGATCAGCGCTCATTTACCTGCTTTAGGGTGCCTGAATATCGTCGTTGCGCGTAAGCGCAGTTTCCCTCTCACGCCGACCAAGGCAAGAATGAGTCTGAGCAAAAGGCCCCTGCCGCAGCCTGTGAATGCGACACGGCAGTTCAGACACGTCAACGATCAGGATTCTGGTTGATAGCCGATATCATCAAAAGCCGGATGGTTTGCGGCATGGCGTGCCAGTTCATCGCAGCGTTCATTCTCCGGGTGGCCCGCATGGCCTTTAACCCACTCCCATTGAATCTGATGGGTGCTGAGCGCAGTATCAAGCCGTTGCCACAGATCGACGTTTTTAACCGGCTTCTTATCGGCTGTTTTCCAGCCGCGTTTTTTCCAGTTATGAATCCATTGCGTAATGCCCTGGCGCACATACTGACTGTCGGTACTCAATACCACGTCACAGGGTTGTTTCAGGGCTTCCAGCGAGACGATAGCCGCCATCAGTTCCATGCGATTATTGGTCGTCAGGCGGTAACCGGCGCTAAATGTTTTTTCATGTTGCCCATAACGCAAAATTGCGCCATAACCTCCCGGGCCCGGGTTGCCGAGGCAGGAACCATCGGTATAAATTTCTACCTGTTTGCGCATCTCTGGTAGACTTCCTTCTGACAAAACGCCAAGTCTGACATAAAACGAGCCCTATGAGCACTGCAAATAACCGCCAAATCGTTCTCGATACTGAAACCACCGGTATGAATATGATCGGGGTGCATTATGAAGGTCACCGCATCATTGAGATCGGTGCCGTTGAAGTGGTGAACCGTCGCCTGACAGGGAACAACTTCCACATGTATCTCAAGCCCGATCGGCTGGTCGACCCGGAAGCGTTTGGCGTTCACGGTATTGCCGACGAGTTTCTGCTGGATAAACCGACCTTCAGTGAGATTGCCGATGAGTTTCTTGACTACATCCGTGGTGCAGAACTTGTTATTCATAATGCCTCGTTTGATATCGGCTTTATGGATTATGAGTTCAGCAAGCTTGAGCGCGGCATCGAAAAAACGGAAACCTTCTGCAAGATTACTGACAGCCTGGCGATGGCGCGCCGTATGTTCCCCGGTAAGCGCAACAGCCTCGACGCGCTGTGTTCACGTTATGAGATAGACAACAGTAAGCGTACGTTGCACGGCGCACTGCTCGATGCCGAGATCCTGGCCGAAGTCTTTTTAACCATGACGGGCGGACAAACGTCCTTGTCTTTCTCGTCGGAAGAGGATCGCTCGCGTCAGCAGCAGAGCGAAGGCATTCAGCGCATCGTTCGGCCCACATCAGGATTGCGCGTGGTCACCGCCAGTGATGAGGAAATCAGTCATCACGAATCACGGCTGGATCTGATCATGAAGAAGGGGGGCAGTTGCCTCTGGCGCGCCTGAGTCGCAAAGATTTGTGTGTAAAATCAACATCGGGGCGAAAATAGCAGCAAACGGAAGCGGGCAGGGGGAAAACCGTTGACGGCGAGTAATGATGTGATTAATATGCGCCTCGTTCCCGACGGGGAACAAAGCGCGGAGCGGTAGTTCAGTTGGTTAGAATACCTGCCTGTCACGCAGGGGGTCGCGGGTTCGAGCCCCGTCCGTTCCGCCAAATTTTGACGCCATGCTGGTTATCAGCATGGCGTTTTTGCTTTCTGGCTCTGGACGTTTCTCGTCTTCCTCTCAACAGCCGGTTTGCCCGTCACGCTCAGTGCTATCCCGTATTTTCGACCTGATGCCCGTCGCACCCAATAAATGCCCCATAAAGGCAGGGTAAGAACGACGTTCCCACAGCCAGTCCTCACAGAAACGGACTGACTGACAGTAAGCGTGAATCAGTCTTTCTGCATCGCGACGGCACCCGACGGGATTGTCGTATGTTTTCCTGCAACCTGTTTTTCCCGCGCCACCAGCCAGTAGCAGCTTGCCGCCAGCGCCACGCCGATAAACCAGCTAAAGTTGGCGACCTGATGCAGAGAAGGGATAAAGCTAATCACCAGACAAATAGCGACCGAGGGCAGCAGGGCGACAATGGCTTTCGGGTTAAATCCACCGCGATACCAGTAGCGCCCCTGCGGTGTGGCATCGAACAGATCGTCCACAGAAATACGGCCGCCTTTGATCAGGTAAAAATCGGCTAACAGAATGCCAAACAAAGGCCCGATAAACGAACCCAGTACGTCCAGCGTATAGTGAATCAGTTCAGGCGACTGGAACAGATTCCACGGCGTGAGCAGGACCGAACCCACCGCTGCAATCATCCCCCCGGTACGAAAACTGATTTTCTGAGGCGAGCAGTTAGAAAAATCGAAAGCAGGAGACACGAAGTTCGCCACGATGTTGATGCCAATCGTCGCGGTGATCATGGTCAGTAAGCCAATCGCCACGGCTAAATCGCTGCCAACCATGCTCACGGTTTCGATAGGATCGGTGATCATTTTGCCAAACAAGGACTGCGTACCCGATACAATCACAACGGTCACGATGGAGAACAGCAGGAAATTGAACGGCAGTCCCCAGCGGTTACCCCGGCGAACCTCACTCATGCTTTTGCCGTAGCGAGAAAAGTCACCAAAGTTCAGCAGCGGGCCTGAGAAGTAAGACACGACCAGTGCCGTTGCCGTAATCATCTGCCAGGTTTGTTCACCGACGGACAGCGATTTGCTGGCCAGCGTAAACGAAATACCGTCGAATCCGGTTTTGTATACAATCCAGCCCGCCAGTGCCAGCATGACGACGTAAACGGCGGGACCAGCGATATCAATAAAGCGCTTAATCGCACTCATGCCGTGCCAGAACACCATCGCCTGCAGAACCCACATCACGCCAAAGCAGTACCAGCCCAGTTGCGATAAGCCAAGCCAGTGGCTGTGCGTCAGGCTTTCCAGCGACGGATAAAACTTCAGCAGCACCAGCATCAGCGCATTCGCTGCCAGCCAGGTCTGAATACCGTACCAGGCAAACGCAATCAGGCCGCGGATCACCGCCGGAATATTGGCGCCAAAGACACCGAATGCCTGGCGGCAAATGACCGCATAAGGCACGCCGGCCATCTGGCTGGGTTTAGCGACCAGGTTGGCGCAGAGCTGAACAATACAGATCCCCGCCAGCAAACACAGCAGCACCTGCCAGCTGGCCAGCCCTAATGTGAAGAAGCTTGCCGCGACCACGTAGCCGCCCATGCTGTGCACATCCGACATCCAGAAGGAAAAGATGTTGTACCACGACCAGTTTTGATGACGGGTAGGCGCCAGGTCAGCATTACATAGCTTCGGACTGTATGCTTTTCCGGCTTCAGAGGCCGATGTGTTACCCACCGTTGAATGATTTGGCATGAAACCTGCTCCTCTCAAAGACATGAATAAAATAACCTTGTGAAATCACATTGCAGGATCCAGGCCAGATTTGTTTTTTGTATACAAAATTTATTTTTAACGTATACGATAAGTGACGCAATGATGTTTACCGGAGCGGGTGATGAAGAGTGAAACAGGCCAGAGAACGGCGGCCGATCTGCATGATAAAGATGAACCTATCTATCAGGCGTTAATGAACGCCATTGTCGAACATCAACTGCCGCCCGGCAGCAAATTGCCGGAAGAAGCGCTTTCAGAGGTCTTTGGCGTGAGCCGCACGGGCATCCGTAAGGTCTTGCAGCGCCTTGCTGCGGTGCAAATGATCACGCTCACGCCCAAACGTGGTGCACATGTCGCCACACCGGGCGTGGAGGAAGCGCGGGATATTTTCCGCACCCGAAGCCTGCTTGAGTGCGGCAATCTTTCTGCGGTGCTGGAACATCTGCAGGCACCGCACCTGGCCGGGCTCACGGCCCTGGTTGAGCAGGAAAAAGAGGCGATTGCCCGGCATGACGGGCCGGCGGCGATTCGTCTGTCCGCGGCCTTTCATATCCAGTTGCAGGCGATTTCGGGCAATCAGGTATTAACGGATTTGGTGACGCAACTGGCCCAGCGATCGTCGCTGGTGATTGCCACCTGGGGCGCGCCCTGGCAGCGCGGTTGTCGCTGTGACGATCACGGCCAGTTACTCCAGCGACTCCGGGAAAAAGACCTGGTGTCACTGACCGCCTCGCTGCAGCACCATTTTGAACACATCGTTGCCAGCCTCCATTTTGAGCGCGGAGGCGAAACACTACCGGATTTTTCCCGACTGTTTGCCGGGCATAAAGGAGCTGTATCATGAGCCTGATTCAGGTTATCAATCCCAATACCAGCCAGGCGATGACCGAAACCATCGGTCAGGCGGCCCGCGCGGTGGCCGCACCTGGAACGGACATTATTGCCGTTTGCCCTTCGCAGGGCGTGCCGTCGATTGAAGGGCATTTTGATGAGGCGATAGCGGCAATCGGCGTGCTGGAACAGGTGAAGCTCGGCAAAGCGCAGGGCGTCAGTGGCCATGTGATTGCCTGTTTTGGCGATCCTGGCTTGCTGGCGGCACGCGAACTGGCAAGCGGGCCGGTCATCGGTATCGCGGAGGCGGCCATGCATACCGCCACATTGGTGGCAACGCGTTTTTCAATTGTCACGACGTTGCCCCGCACGCTGGTCATCGCACGCCATTTACTTCAGCAGTACGGTTTTACGCACCATTGTGCCGCTTTACATGCTATTGATTTACCCGTGCTGGCGCTGGAAGACGGCAGCGGCGTGGCGCAGGAGAAAGTGCGCCAGCGCTGTATCCAGGCAAAGCGGGAAGATGGCTGTGGCGCCATTGTTTTAGGCTGTGGGGGCATGGCAACGCTGGCCGCGTCGCTGACAAAAGAGCTGGAGATGCCGGTGATTGATGGCGTCAGCGCCGCCGTCAAGATGGTGGAATCGCTGGTGGCGCTGGGTTTTGGCACCAGTAAACAAGGCGATTTAGCTTATCCGCTACATAAACCGCTCTCAGGTGTCTTTCAGCACCTAAACTAAGCAGATGTTCCCGTTCAACGACAGGATGCAAGTGATGACTGAAAGCCAGGATAAAAAAACCTACAGCTTCAATAAGAATTACCCGCGTGACCTGATCGGTTACGGTGGAAAGCCTCCACATGCACGCTGGCCAAAGAAAGCGCGCGTCGCGGTGCAGTTTGTACTCAACTATGAGGAAGGGGCAGAAAACAACGTTTTGCACGGCGACACGGGTTCAGAACAGTTCCTGTCTGACATCATTGGGGCGGCCAGTTATCCGGATCGGCATATGTCGATGGAATCCCTGTACGAGTATGGATCCCGCGCCGGTTTCTGGCGCATTCACAATGAGTTTCAGAAGCGCGGACTGCCCCTTACCGTGTTTGGCGTCGCGATGGCGTTGGCGCGCCACCCGGACATCGTGGACGCCATCAAACAGGCGCAGTATGACGTGGTCAGCCACGGCTGGCGCTGGATTCACTATCAGGGCATTGATGCTAAAACCGAACGTCAGCACATGCAGCAGGCGGTGGATGTGTTAACGGACCTGTTTGGCAAAGCGCCCACAGGCTGGTACACCGGACGCGACAGCCCCAATACGCGGCGGCTGGTGGTGGAACAGGGCGGCTTCAGTTATGACAGCGACTATTATGGTGATGATTTGCCATTCTGGACTCAGGTCACCTGTCAGGACGGTACGGTAAAACCCCATCTGATCATTCCTTACACGCTGGAATGCAACGATATGCGCTTTGCCTCGCCCCAGGGTTTCAATACCGCAGAGCAGTTCTTCACCTATCTGCGCGATACGTTCGACGTGCTGTATGAAGAAGGCGAAACCGCGCCCAAAATGATGTCGGTGGGGATGCACTGCCGCCTGTTAGGTCGCCCGGGAAAATTCCGCGCCTTGCAAAATTTCCTCGACCACATTCAGCAGCATAAAGATGTGTGGATTTGCACCCGGCAGCAGATTGCCGATCACTGGATAAAAACCTACCCCGCGCCAGAGGCGTAATCTCCCGGCGGCAAGCGCGTGACGGCAAAAGGATGTCGCCACGCGCTGCCCCGGTTTCCGGCATTGTCGTCCGCACGGCCCCACTCAGTCACATAACGTGGGATCGGCCTCAATCATCAACTGCTTCATCTCTTCGAAATGCCGCAGAGAGAAGTCGGGGATGCCTTCCCAGTCACGGGCCGTTTTTTCCGCGACCTCGTCGCTCAGCACCTTCAACGGTTGCCCGGTAGACCAGGCGGTGACCAGAATCTGGCAGGCCCGCTCAAGTGTCCAGATATCATCATAGGCCTCGCCCACCGTCTGGGCGGTAACCATAACGCCGTGATTACCCATCAACAGACGACGCTTATCGGTCAGCAGGCTGGCCAGTCGGGCGCCTTCCTCCTGAGTGTCTGCCATGCCCCCGTACAGGGTATCCACCGCGATACGGTTGAAGTAGCGCGCACTGTTTTGATCGACAGGCGGAATGTGTGGCTGCGCCAGACAGGCGACGCTGGTGGTGTAAACCGGATGCAGATGCATCACGACCCGGGTTTCTGGCAGCCGCTGATGAATTTGCCCATGGATCGACCAGGCCGTGGCGTCTACATCGTCCCGCTCTCCACAGGCGGCATCGTCTGCATTGAGCAGCAGCAGGTCGCTGGCGCGAAGCCGTGAAAAGTGTTTCCACTTTGGGTTCATCAGAAACTGCTTACCATCCGGTGAAACGGCGGCACTGAAATGGTTCGCTACCGCCTCATGCATGCCCAGGTGGGCAATAATGCGAAAGGTCGCCGCCAGATCGATACGGGTCTGCTCTTCAAAAGAAAGCGCCATATTCCCTCCTGAAAATGAACGCGTGACGGGCACGCGTTTGAGATTAAGGTTTTGGCATCAGGGTGTTGAGATCGTCGGCTGTTGGCGCTTCAAAATGGTATTTTTTGAGCAGCGCGGCATATTCGGGCGTTTTACTGAAGGTAGCCAGCGCAGCGACCAGGGCTTTTTTCACCTCCGTATTGTCCTTCTTCACGCCAAAACCGTTTAACACCGGATAGATAAGTGTCGTGGAGGAAATCTGAATACGGTCACCCAGCTTTTGCACCACGCCACGCGCCACGGCGGCATCGGTAATCTGTGCTTCGACCGCATGGGAGAGCATCGCCTGCGTTGTCTGCGGATCGGTCGAATATTCGCTAATCGCGATGGGGGGTTTACCGTTTTTCACACAGTAGTCGTCAGACAGTTTGTGTAACTGCTGCAACCACGACGTGGCGCCCATCGAACCGATTTTATGGCCGCAGAAATCTTCAGGCGTTTTGGGTTGATAATCGCTTCCCTTCAACGACAGGATAGCTTCGCCGCTTTTCAGATAGGGAATCATGTCGATCACTTTCATGCGATCGGCGGTGATGTACATCGACGAATTAGTCATATCAAACCGGTTACTCTGCAAGCCGGTAATCAGGTTAGGGAAACGGGTATCAATGTTAACGGCCTGACGGCCCATCACTTTGGCCAGACCATCAAGAAACTCAATGTCAAAGCCGGCGGGTTTATTATCCTTCATGTACTCATACGGAAAGAAGGTCATATCCGATCCGGCGATAATTTTGCCGGGTTGTAAAAAGGCTGAGGCGTTAAAGGACGCCAGTACAGCGCCTGCGACAAGCAGACTTAACACGTAGGTTTTCATCATTATTCTCTCTCTGAAAAATGCCATCAGACGTTGGCAAGATCTTTACCGGCCTGTTGAACAAAAAACGAAGCACCGCGCGGTTTCTGCGGCAGGCGGAAGGCGTTTGCGGTGCTGCGGATCATGCCGCTCTCCTGACCGTAAACCAGCGTGCCCGCATCCGGGCTGGGTAACGGGTTTTCACCGAACGGCAGTGCATCTTCAGCGGCGTACACGGCGATAAACAGTGTGCGCGGCCATTCGGTTTCATTGGGACTGGAGGCGTGCAGCAGTCGGGTATGCATAAAGCACACAGAACCCGAGGGACCAAAACAGGCGGTAGGTTGCTGGCACTGTTCTTTCACCACTGCGGGATCAACGGCACCGGTAAAGCGGCCACCCTGCCAGTGTGAATAAAGCGGCCCCTGATGGCTGCCCGGCACCACGTTCAGCGGACCATTTTCCTGCGTGACCTCACTGACCATCAGCAGCGCGGTCACGATATCGTCGTTGCTGTGCGGGGTGAACAGGAAATCCTGGTGCCACTCCACTTTCGTTGCGGTATGGGGCAGTTTCGAGTTGATCTTACTGTGATGATAGCGTGCACCGCTGCCCCCGATTAACTGTCCGGCAATCTGCGCCATACGTGACTGCAGTGCCGCATGGCGATAGGCGGCAGAGATATCGTTCGGTGAGCTGACGCGGCGCAAAGAAGGATGATCGGCATGGTGATCGCTCTCAATATCGAAACGCGGACGCCCATCCTGCGTATCACCCCAGGGCGCATTCTGGCTGCGGCTTTCCTCAACCCACTGGTCAAAGTCGTGTTGTAGCGCTGCGATTTCATCGCTTGTCAGGACATTTTCAACTACCAGAAATCCCTGCTGGTGATACTGATCTACCTGCCACTGTTCAATCATGGTCGTGCCCTCGTGATTAATACATCGTTACGCCAGCGAGACATCCTTCAGAAAAGCTTCCACGCGCGGATGCTGGCCATCGCGTAGAGCCTGCGGCGCGTCGTCACAGACCACGCGTCCTTTTTCCATAAAGACAATCCGGTCAGACACCTTGAAGGCGAAGTTCATCTCATGGGTCACGATCACCATGGTGATGCCCTCGCTTGCCAGGGCTTCAATGACCTGAAGCACTTCATTCACTTTTTCGGGATCCAGCGCAGAGGTGGGTTCATCGAACAGCATGATTTGCGGACGCATCATCAAGGCACGTGCGATAGCCACGCGTTGCTGCTGACCGCCGGAGAGCTGATGAGGGTACTTCCACGCATGGTCGAGCATGCCGACTTTAAAAAGCAGCGCAGCAGCCTGCTGTTTTAATACCGCGGCAGGCGCGAGCTTGTGATAGCGAGGCGCCAGCAACAGGTTGTCCATAACGCTGAGATGACTGAACAAATTAAAGCTCTGAAAGACCATCCCGATATTAAGACGATGCTCTGCATGCTCAACGAAGCGTGGCTTGCGTTGCTCTCCCTGCTGACTGAGATGAATAAAGGGTTTTCCGTTAATACGAATTTCACCGTTATCGATCTGCTCCAGACCATTAAGCAGGCGAATCAGCGTGGTTTTTCCTGAACCTGAAGGCCCGATTACGGAAACCACTTCGCCAGGATGGATCTGCAGGTTAACGGCGCCCAGCACTTCAACATTGTTGTAAGCCTTGTGCAGACGCAGGGCCTGCAACGCTGGTCCGCTGGCGTGAAACGCCTGACGGACAGGATTCACCGCTGCGCGTTGTGCGAGTTCGAAAAGATGTGCATCAGGTTTGCCGGACGGTTGGCGTTGTGTCACGTCCAGATAGCGCTCCAGCTGTTTCAGCAGGAAGTCAAAGACGGTAACGATCAGCACGTAATAGAAGGCCACTGCCGCCATGGTTTCCATGACCAGAAAGTTTTGCGAGTAGAGTCGCTGGCCGACCATCAAAATTTCGGTAAGCGAGATAACAGAGACCAGTGACGTCAGCTTCACGATCGCGATGTATTCATTCGCCAGTGCCGGTAAGGCCACACGCAGTGCCTGCGGGATAATGATGCGCCACTGAATGCCTGCATAGCGTAATCCCAGTGCCCGGGCAGCCTCGCTCTGGCCTTTGGGAATCGCCAGCAGCCCGCCACGGTGAATCTCTGCGATATAGGCGCTTTCACACATGGTCAGCGCAATAAATCCTGCCCAGAATGGATCGCTCAGTACCGTCGACGTGGCGGGCAATGCCTGAGGCAGGTTATAAACAAAGATCAGCAGCACCAGCAAAGGCAGGCTGCGAAAGAGCCAGATATAAAACCGGGCCGGCAGCGTCAATAAGGGATGGCGCGACTGCTTGGCCAGCGCCAGGATAAATCCCGCAATAATGCTCGTTCCCCAGGTCAGCAGGCTCAGTTTGATGACAGTCCATGTCGCCAGCCAAAAATTAGCGTCGCTAAACAGACTGAACATATAGTTCCAGTTAAATGTCATGGGCTTGCTCACATTAAACAGAAGGGGTGAATAATTCTGTAATTCACTATGGCGGCAGGACGGGAACGATAGCAATTAGTAATTTGCTGGCTTCTGATTTTAAAAAAACTATCCAACTGTTATATCCCTTTTTAAACGGTGTCTTTTTAACAGTGCAGGGCAATAATTAACGTATTCTTTCCCTGTTTGCGCTTATTTAGGGCAGCACGCTGATCATTGCGACGCAGGGTGAGAGTTATTGGTGCAATTTCTTTTTGATGATTACGTTTCTGCCAGACGTAAAAAACAGGTGGAATGGCGTTAATACATAAACGGCGTTCAGGTGGAACGGGCAGGTAAGTGGCACAGCATTTGCAGTGCTGCTTAGGCCGGAACGAAGCAAGGTGTCTTGCTGACCATAAAAAACAGAGGTAACGCCATGAGTCGCTTTACACTTAAACAGCTCAGATATTTCGTCGCCGTGGTGGAGACGGAAAGCATTGCGGAAGCCTCGCGTCAGTTGCATATCGCCCAGCCCTCCATTTCCGTTTCCATCAAAAATCTGGAGGACGCCTTCGATCAGCAACTGCTCATCCGCCATCACGCACAGGGTGTTTCGCTGACGCCTGGCGGCCGCCGTTTTTACGAAAAGGCGCAGGAGCTGCTACGTCTGACACACGAGTTTGAGCAAAACTCACGAGCAGATAACACCCTGATTTCAGGCACCATTGCGGTGGGATGCTTTGAATCTGCGGCGCCGCTGTATATGCCCAAACTGATAGCCGGGTTTAAAAAACACTATCCGGATATTACCATTGAACTGTACGATGGCGAGCAGCATGAACTGATGCATGGACTCCATCGCGGACGTTTTGATCTGGCTTTTCTCTACGATCTCGAGCTGGATAACACCATTCAAAAAACCACGTTAAACGCTCCGCATAAACCTTACGCGCTCCTGCCGGTAAACCATCCACTGGCACAAAAATCCCTGGTCACGCTGCGTGAGCTGAGTCAGGAACCTATGATTTTGCTGGATGCGGTACCCAGCAGGAATTACTTCATCAATATTTTCAAAAGCAAAGGGTACCACCCGCAGGTAGCCTACAGTTCGCCCTCCATTGAAATGGTGCGTTGCATGGTAGGACAGGGGCTGGGGTTTTCAGTTCTGGTCACCCGCCCCTGTACTGATGTGACTTATGACGGTGAAAAGCTGGCGCAGATTGATATTGAAGATGATATGGAAGCCTCGACGTTAATCATGGCCTGGTTAAGTCATAATGAACCGACGCGACCGACAAAACTTTTTATGGACTATTGCCAGAATAGTGCGTTGGGGCCCACCGTGTAAAAAGTGCCGCGCAATTACCGTGCTGTTTGGTAAGAAAAAGAAATGTATTTGCGGTAAATCACATCGGCTAATTTCGCGCTTTATTCGCTGAGTGGCTTTAATAACCGGGCACGTATCTTCTGCTTATTAATTTCTTATTCAGATATTAGCTTTATAATATTTTACCCATTCATCTGCCTCAAATAGTCTTGGCGCTGGCGCGTGTCAGGAACACGTCATTAAAACGTCGGGCTTGAGGATGATGGAATGACAATATCAGAGCAAGAAACAGATACCCTGGTGATTGGGGCAGGGCAGGCCGGCATCGCCATGAGCGAGCACCTGGGGCGGCTCGGCATTCCGCATTGCGTGCTGGAAAAAAATCGTATTGCCGAAGCGTGGCGGACCCGGCGCTGGGACTCGCTGGTCGCCAACGGCCCGGCCTGGCACGATCGGTTTCCCGGCATGACTTTTCCGGGGCAGGATCCTGACAGCTTTGTGCCTAAAGAACAGATCGCTGACTATTTTGAAGCGTATGTGCAGCACATCGAGGCGCCTGTCAAAACGGGCGTCGAAGTCATCAGCGTGGTACCGCGTGTCGGGCGCAGCGGGTTCGACGTCTCAACCTCCGCTGGTCCGATCGTTGCCCGGCGCGTAGTCGTCGCCACAGGGCCTTTTCAGAAGCCTGTGATTCCCGCCATTGCGCCCACGGATACGCGATTCACCCAGTTACATTCGGCGGACTACCGTAACCCGCAACAACTGCCTGAAGGTGGTGTGCTGGTTATCGGCGCGGGCTCGTCAGGGGTGCAGATTGCCGATGAGCTTCAGCGTGCAGGAAAAGACGTGTGGCTCTCCGTTGGTCCCCACGATCGTCCGCCTCGCCGCTATCGCAACCGGGACTTTTGCTGGTGGTTAGGGGTCCTTGGCCTGTGGGATGCGGCAGCCAGCCAACCGGGGAAAGAACACGTCACCATCGCGGTCAGCGGCGCGCGCGGCGGGCATACCGTCGACTTTCGCAAACTGGCGGAACAGGGCATCAACCTGGTCGGATTGACGGAGCGCTTTTCCGGCGAGGTCGTGACCTTTAAGCCCGATCTGGCGCAAAACATTGCCGCAGGCGATGAAAACTATTTATCCCTGCTGGATGCGGCCGATGCCTGGGTTGAACGCCATGGCCTGAATTTACCCGAGGATCCGGCCGCACGCACCTTTCTGCCCGATCCGGAAAGCGTCTCGCATCCCGTGCAGTCGCTCAATCTGGTCCGTGCAGGGATCACGACGCTCATCTGGGCGACAGGCTATGCCACGGATTATACCTGGCTGAAGGTTAACGCCTTTGACGAGAAAAACAGACCTCTCCATCAACGCGGCGTCTCCCCGGAGTCCGGACTCTATTTCCTCGGGCTGCCCTGGCAGTCGCGCCGCGGCTCCTCGTTTATCTGGGGCGTGTGGCATGACGCAAAGTATGTTGCCGACCATATTGCTATTCAGCGCCAGTATCAGGATTACCGTGCCGCGTCAGAAAACTGAACCAGGAGACTGCTGTTATGCCAACCCATACTCGTATTCGGATGTTTAACACCAAAGAAACGTACCCTAATCAAACGCTGGACAACGATCTTTGCCAGGCCGTACGTGCAGGTAACACAGTGTACCTGCGCGGCCAGGTCGGCACTGACTTCGACGGTAATCTGGTTGGCCTGGGCGATCCGGCCGCGCAGGCGGCGCAGGCGATGAAAAATGTGAAGCAACTGCTGGAAGAGGCGGGGAGCGATCTGTCGCATATTGTCAAAACCACCACGTATATAGTCGACCCGCGTTATCGCGAACCGGTTTACCGGGAAGTCGGAAAGTGGCTAAAAGGTGTTTTCCCCGTCTCAACAGGGCTGGTGATTTCGGCTCTGGCACAGCCGCAGTGGCTGATGGAAATTGATGTCATTGCGGTGATTCCGGATGACTGGAAACGTGGAGCAGACCAATGACCTTATCAGTGACGGCACGGTGTGAAGAAACCGGTCAGCTCGGCATCGCTATCAGTTCATCCAGCATTGCGGTAGGCGCGCGCTGCCCCTGGCTCCAGGCCGGCGTGGGTGCCGTATCCAGCCAGAATATTACGTTGCCCTCTCTGGGGCAGCAGATTCTGTTGCATCTGGATCAGGGCAGCGATCTGAACGTGGCGCTAAAGCGGGCGCTGGCTGGCGACAGATTCAGTGATTACCGCCAGGTCGCCGCGATTGATATTCAGGGTAACACGGCGTTTTTCAGTGGCAGCAAGACGCTGGGTATCTGGAGCATGGCCGAAGGAAAAAACTGTATCGCCGCAGGCAATATGCTGGCGAACAAGGGCGTAACGGCATCCATGTGCGCGGCCTTTGAAGCGGCCTCCGGTGAACTCGCCAGTCGGCTACTTGCCGCCCTTCAGGCCGGCGTGGCGGCAGGCGGAGAAGCCGGGCCGTTACATTCTGCTGCGCTCAAACTCGTGGATGATTATCCCTGGCCGCTGGTGGATCTGCGCATCGACTGGACCGGGCACGACCCTGTCGGGCAGTTGACACAACTGTGGCTTGCCTATGAACCTCAGATGGAAGCCTATGTCACGCGCGCGCTGGATCCGCGTGAGGCACCGGCCTATGGTGTGCCCGGCGATGAATGAGAGGTTACGGGCGCTTCTGGCCTCCCTGCTGGCCTTTGACACAACCAGTCGGGTGTCAAACCTGGCCCTGATCCAGTTTATTGACGACTACCTGACTGACAGAGGCATAACGACGCAGTGGCTGTATGACGACAGCGGTAAAAAAGCCAATCTGTATGCGCGTCTGGGGCCGGAGGGCGAAGGCGGCGTTATGCTGTCAGGGCATACGGACGTGGTGCCGGTTGAGGGGCAAAACTGGTCCGTGCCGCCTTTCGCCCTGACGGAACGTGACGGACGATACTACGGTCGGGGAAGCGCCGATATGAAAGGCTTTATTGCCTGCGTGCTGGCCATGCTGGATGCGTTTCTTCAGCAGCCCCTGCGCATGCCTTTGCATCTGGCGTTTTCCTGTGACGAAGAGGTGGGGTGCCTGGGCGTGCGCTCGCTGGTGGCGATGCTCAATGCCTCACCGGCAAAACCGGCGATGTGTATTGTGGGTGAGCCGACCGCCATGCAGCCGGTTTACGGACATAAGGGAAAACGGGCGGTGCGCTGTCGGGTGCAGGGCCACGCCTGCCACTCTGCCTATACGCATCAGGGCGTGAATGCGGTTCACTACGCCGCCCGGTTAATTGCGCGTCTTTTGCAGCAGGAAGAAGCGTTAAAGCAGCAACGTGACGAACGGTTTGAACCGCCTTACAGCACGCTGCAGATTGGCACGATTCAGGGCGGGACAGCACTGAATATTGTTCCTGAGACCTGCCAGTTTGATATGGAGTGGCGAACGCTGCCTGGTACGGATGCTCAGGCGCTGTATGACAGCGTACGCCACTTCGCCGAAGCAGAACTGGTGCCTGAAATGCAGCGCACTGAACCGTTGTGCAACATTACCTTTCAACCACTGAGCGACTACCCCGGCTTATTGACCGATCCGCAGACCGATTTTGCCCGCTGGCTGGCGCAGTGGAGCGGACATAACGAGTTCGCTACGGTCGCCTTTGGCACCGAAGGGGGATTATTTGACGAGATTGGGGTAGCCACGTTGGTCTGCGGGCCGGGAAGCATGGAACAGGGACACAAAGCAGATGAGTTTGTCAATCTTGAACAGCTTGAACGCTGTATGGCAATGCTACAAAACCTGCGTCAGTGGATGGCGGTAACGTCCACCAATAAAGCCACGCAGGGTGGAGCGCGCCGCGCGGCCAGATGATCGGCAAAAAACGTTTGCGGGTGCGGTTTACAACCGGCCGTAAAACGTCAGGCGGGCCGTTTCCGACAGGGCGATGCCGGGCGCGGTATTGTAGGCCAGCACCGCCAGCATGCGCGTGACGTCGCCTTCTGTGGGCGTCACGCGATGCAGTGAATTTCGCCCACGAAACAGTACCAGGTCACCGGCATCCATAGCCAGTTCATCGACGGGGTGCTGTTCATCGAGCACGGCGGCCACGCCCGCGTAATTCATTTCGCCTGCATCAGCATCCCGCAGGTCTTTCACATACTGAAATCGTCCACCGCCCAGCGGTTTCTGCACCAGCAACGTGATGGCAAACGAGGAGTTATCAAAATGCCATCCCAGCTCTTTACCCTGTGGCGCATAGTGCAGGTTAATCGAAGACAACGGGTCGGCGTAGGGATACAGCGCCTCTTCGTCCAGCACTTCGCATAAGAAAGACTGAAACAGCGCATCGTCATACAACTGACGCAGCGGGGAATCCGCTGCAATCATATCGTCCGTAATGCACCCTTTGGTGCTGTTCACTTCGCGGTTGCGTGGATGGCTGTCGCTGAAGCCGGCATCCGTTTTCATCAGGTAAACGTTGTGCTGACTGACAGTGTAATAAGCCCGATCGCGCTGCGCATTGCCTTCTGCGACGATGGCCTGCAGGGCGGCAGGCTGCAAAAAATGACGCAACACCAGCGCGCCGTGTTGATTAAGTTGCCTGCGACAGTCTTGACGCCAGGCGTGGTCGGTCAGAGGATGTAAGTCAGTACGTACCAGGGCTTTGGGCATCGTCGCGGTCTCATAATGAAGGGATGAATTGTCACACTAGCCTGCCCGGCATCAGCTGAATACCAATAAATCGTTAATACCCTGATAAGGAATGCTTAATGCCCAACCCGTCATCGCGCTTGCCTAAAATCAACGTGATTCAGTCATTTAAAGTGGCTGCGGAAACCGGCAGCCTGACCAGGGCCGCGGCACAGCTGGCCTTAACCCCTGCGGCGGTGAGCCAGCAAATTCGCCAGCTTGAAGATCATCTTGGCTGCGTCCTGTTTTTACGTACGCAACAGGGCGTGATGCTGACGGAGACGGGCAAGCAGTATCTTCGCTATGTCACGGAAGCCTTTGCGGTTCTCCAGCTTGGTCAGCGTAACATAGGACGCACTGAGACCGCCGCACAGCTTACGCTTTACACGCTGCCGGCGCTGGCGTCGAAATGGCTGTTGCCACATCTGTGCCGCTGGCGTGAACGCTGTCCGGATGTCAGTCTTTCCTTACATGGCACGCACGCGGAGGTGGATTTTGCTCAAACGCCGGCCGACTTTGTGATGTGTTTCGGCGAGGAGGCGTATCCCAGACTGAATAAAGCGTATCTGTTTCATGATGAGGTGCTCCCGGTCGCCAGCCCGCGGCTGATCGACGCCTTTTCCCGCGAGGATCTGTTACGGCATGCGCCGCTGATTCATCTCGACTGGGGCAAAGAAGGGCGCTTTTTGCCAGACTGGCCGGGCTGGTTTGAGGCGAAAGGAATGGCTGTGCCAGCAACTCGTCCAGCCATGACCTTTAACCTGACCTCGCTGGCGATTGATGCCGCCGTGGCCGGCGCTGGTGTGCTGCTGGGACAGCGCCGGATGATCGCCCAGGCGCTGGACCGGGGCGAACTGGTCATTGTAGATGCGCTCGCGTTGCCGCTCAGCAAGCCCTATTATCTGGCCTGGCCGAATCGCACGCTGAACCAGCCTGGCGCAGAAGCAATGATCGCCTGGTTAGGCGAGCTCGCCGCCCTGTAGAGCGGCGTAGGGGGTGCAGTTGAGCGCTTTCGCGGCGTGAAGCGTTAGACTCAGGCCTCCCGGCCTTAACATATGACTGCTCCGCCGGGCTTAGCTCATCAGACTGACCTGCGCTGCCACGATGCGCCAGCCCTGCGGAAACTTCACCCAGGTCTGTTGCTGACGGCCAATTTTCTCCGTGCCCGCCCGGGTAAATTCGGTGCTGCACACCGCATACGCGTCACCAAACGTGGTGATCACCGTATTGCGCAGCGTGCGGTCCAGCCCCGCCGACGGTCTTGCCGCGCGAAACGCGCGGATTTCATCGATGCCGTACAGGTTCTCGCCAGCGCCTAAGCGCACGGTCCGCGGATCGTGCCAGAACAGCTCATCCAGGACGGCAATGTCGTTGCCCGTCAGCGCCTTTTCATAACGGTAGAACGCGGCGGTAACGGCGTTCAGCACCTCGGGAAGATTAATCGCGTCAGTATTCATTGTCCTCCTGCCCTGCGGGTGGGCGAAAATGTCAGTCCTTGTTGTTCAAGGGCACAGGCTGCGCGTAAGACAGCCTGTTCGTTAAAGGGGGCGCCAATTAACTGTACGCCAATCGGTAAACCGCTCGCCGTCGTCAGCGGCACAGTACAGACGGGAAGTCCAAGGAAGGAGATCGGCTGCGTCAGCATGCCCATGCTGGCTTTCGTCGGCAGATTCTGCCCGTTAATGGCAATCGTTTCCTGACCAATTAACGGCGCGCTACATGGCGTGGCAGGGGCGATAAGCACATCGTACTGCGCAAATAGCGGGACGACCTGCTGCTGAAAGTGGCGGCGGAAGCGCTGGGCCTGAACATACCATGCCGCGGGCAGCATCGCACCAGCCAGCAGGCGTTCACGCGAATGGGGCTCAAACAGGTCGGGCTGCTGACGCAGCGCAGGCAGGTAATGATTGCCGCCTTCAGAGGCGGTCATAATAAAGGCGGCCGAGCGCGCTAACTCAGCCTCCGCGATTACCACGTCGTCCTGAGCCTGTAACGCCTGCGCCACCTGTAATTGCGCCGCGCGGGCATCATCATTACACCAGGTCGAAAAGAAGCCGCCCAGTACGGCGCAGCGCAAATCCTGTGCACCGTTTTTCAGCTGCGGTAAGGTGGCTGCCAGCGGGCGATCGGCCTGGAAGGCATCCGTGCTGTCGTGCCCTTGCAGCAGATCGTAAACCAGGGCCAGATCGTCCACCCGACGGGCAAAGGGACCGATATGATCCAGACTGGCGACAAACGGATGGCTGCCGCTGCGGGATAAGCGGCCAAAAGTCGGTTTCAGGCCAAAAATCCCACACAGGGAAGCCGGGACGCGGATTGAGCCGTTGGTGTCCGTCCCCAGCGAGAAAGGCACCAGTCCCGCTGCCACGGCGGCGGCCGAACCGCCGGATGAGCCGCCCGCAATGCGCGCCAGATCATGCGGGTTGTGCGTCGCCCCGTAGTGGGTATTTTCGGTGGTAAAACCGTAGGCATAGGCATCCATGTTGACCATGCCGGAAAGCAGGGCACCGGCCTGCTGAAGTTGGGTGATGGCAAAGGCATCCCGGGTTGCGGCCGGACGCTGACGAAACAGTCTGGCCCCCGCCAGGGTAGTGTACCCCTGCACGTCAAACAGGTTTTTTACCGCATAGGGAATGCCCGCCAGCGGCGGCAAGGTCTCGCCGCGCAGGCGTTGCTTGTCTATCGCATCCGCTTCCTGCACCATCCGCGTTGCGGTGATATCCGTCCAGGCATTAAGCTGCGGATTCTGTTTCTCAATCGCGGTCAGTGTCTGCTCCGCCACTTCACGGGCGCTGATATCACCGTGCTGAATCGCCTGCTGAAGTGCCTGAATGGAAACCTCGTCTGGTCTCATGCTTTGTACACTCCTGCGACTTCGAGCCGGTCGTCCAGCGGATAAGCCATCAACGGGGCCGCCATATCGGCAATGCGCGTCATCTGTTGTAGCAGGGCGACACGGCGATCTTCGTCCAGTTCCACGTTCAGGATTTGCTCCATTTGGGCAATATAGGCTGCCCAGTCACTCTGATTCATGATTTACTCCTGTCAGAAACCGGCGGCGCTGCCGTTGCTGCGCGGATCGCTTGCGCCTTCAAACATACCGTTGTTGTGACGAACAATGGCACCTGCATGGCCGACGGCCTCACTGTAGGCCGGCAGCGACTCCACGTCATGTCCTAACGCACGTAGCGCCTCCAGGGTGTCGGGCGCGAAGCGACTTTCCAGTTTGAGCGAGTCCGACAGCTGGCCCCAGGTCCGCCCCAGCAGCCAGCGAGGTGCGCTAACGGCCTGCTGCAGCGGCAGGCGCTGAATAACATGGCGGGTAAAAATGGCTGCCTGAGTTTGCGGCTGGCCATCGCCGCCCATGGAGCCGTATACCATGGTGCGACCATCCTTCAGGCGTGCGGCGGCAGGATTCAGCGTATGGAAGGGTTGTTTACCGGGCGCCAGCGCCAGCATATGGTCGGGATCGAGGCTAAAAGCCGCGCCCCGGTTTTGCCAGACAAGTCCGGTGCCGGGCACCACTACACCGCTGCCAAACTCATGATAAATACTTTGGATAAAGGAAACGGAAAGCCCGCTGCTGTCCATCACGCCCATCCAGACGGTATCGCCAGGCCCGCGACCAGTTCCCCAGGGCGCGGCGCGATCATCCTGAATCTGGCTGGCGAGGGTGGCGAGGGTTTCGCCGTCAAGCAATGCCTGCAGATCCTCAACCACATGGCGGGGATCGGTAATATGCTGATCCCGAAGGGCAAACGCTTTTTTGGTGGCTTCGACGATACGGTGGATCGTCTGCACCTCATCTGCGTTCGCCATGTCCAGATGATCCGTGATGCCCAGTATGGCCAGCGACACCATACCTTGTGTCGGTGGCGTGATATTCCAGATATCGCCTTCGCTGTGGCGAATATGGAGCGGCGTGACGCGGCGAGCCCGTTGCTGCTGTAAATCGGCCAGGGTGATGGGAATGCCCAGATTGACCATTTCTTCCGCAAGGTGCTGTGCCAGCGTGCCGCGATAAAAACTGTCCAGACCTTCTTCGCTCAGCAGGCTCAATGTACGTGCTAAATCAGGCTGGGTGAAACGGCTGCCTTCCGCTGGCACATCGCCGTCCGGTAAAAACGTGGCGGCAAAGCCAGGCAGATGCTGTAGCTCGTCGCGCTTCGTCCGCGTCGCCGCGGCTTGTGAGGCGGTGACGGGAATGCCATCGGCAGCATAGCGAACAGCATCGCGGAGTAAGCGCGGTAAAGGCAGGGTGGTTCCCCCCAGTTCTGCGGACAGGTCCAGTGCCGCCTGCCAGCCGCTCACCGTGCCCGCCACCGTCAGGGCCGCTTTAGGCCCACGATGCGGGATATGGGTTTCCCCCTTATAGAAGTCAAAATTCGCCAGCGAACCCGCTCTGCCACTGCCATCAATGCCAACCGGATCGCCTTTGCCTGGCATGATCAGCCAGAATCCGTCACCGCCCAGCCCATTCATGTGCGGATAGACCACCGCAATCGTCGCCGCGGCGGCCACCATGGCCTCAATCGCGTTCCCCCCTTCCCGCAGTACCGCCAGCGCACTTTCACTGGCCAGATGATGCGGCGTCACGGCCATGCCTAACGGGGCCAAATTGCTCTGAATCATGCTCTTCTCATTCTGTTTTTCAGGGTACAAAGCAAAAGGTTAAGCAAGAGCCGTTCCAGTTTTTAAGAAGACAACGTCTCTGGACAGGTTTATCTGGCCCAAATTATGCTAGCTTCTGTGGCAATCCCGCGATTGAAACAAAAGTTACAGGACCTGAATGAAACAGCTTGATGAGCGACTCAGAACGCATTACCCCCAGCTTTCGCCGCAGGAGCAGCGTATAGCCGACTTTATTTTTGACCACTTTGATGACCTGATTAGCTATAACAGTGCCGAGCTGGCACGCCTGAGCGGTGTCTCAAAAGCCACGGTGAGCCGACTGTTTAAGCGCCTGGGCTATGACAAATATAAAGACATGCGCGATGAGCTCCGTACCCTGCGCCAGAGCGGTATGCCGTTAACGGATAACCGGGATGCGGTACAGGGAAATACCCTGCTGTCGCGGCATTACAAGCAGGAAATGGCCAATCTGACACAATGGGTTAACAGCATTGATCCCCAGCAATTCGCCGATGTCATCGCCCAGCTGGCGCAGGCAAAGCGTATCTATATTGTTGGCATGCGTAATGCCTATCCGGTGGCGCTGCATCTGCGTCAGCAGCTCATTCAGACGCGTGCTCAGGTGCATATTCTGCCCCAGCCGGGCCAGACGCTGGCAGAGGATTTGGTGGACATCACGCCGGAGGACATGGTGGTCGTGATTGCGTTTCGCCGCCGCACCCGCATTATTCAGCCGTTAATGCAGCAGCTGCAAACCGCAAGGATTCCGGTACTGGCGCTGTGTGAGCCCCAGGCGCAGAGCGTGATTTCACTGGCGCGCTGGCAATTTTGCGCCCCGCTGGACAGCGTCTCCGCCTTCGACAGCTACGCCTCGGCCATGAGCCTGGTGAACCTGCTCGCCAACGCCCTGCTGCATGAATTACTGGCGCTGGGGCGGCCGCGTATTCACCAGATTGCCGATCTCTATCAGCACCTTGATGAGCTGGAGCACCGTTAGCAGGCACCATTTTGGTGCTTTGCCCCTTTTTGGATCGTCTCCCGGGGTGACTCGGGAATCGCATCACGCTTAGTAAAAGCCGCCATTTCAGCGTTAATCCGCATTTATCTCCCTCCCGTTGCGTTGGCACATTAGTTGCAGAATGCCAATTATAAGAATCTTTTGTTTCACATAATCTCACCGGGGTGCATAATGAAAAAAGTATTAATGGCCGTTGTCGCGGCAGCCGTACTGATGGCACAGGCAGGCAGCGTGCTGGCGGATCAACTGCAGGACATCCAGAAACGCGGCGTACTGCGGGTGGCAGTGCCGCAGGATTTCCCGCCGTTTGGCTCCGTGGGGACCGATCTGCAACCGCAGGGCTATGACATCGACATGGCAAAGTATCTGGCCACACAGATGAAACTTAAGTTGCAACTGGTGCCGGTCAGCAGTGCCAACCGTGTGCCTTATCTGCAGACGGACAAGGTGGATCTGGTGATCTCCAGCATGGGGAAAAATCCTGAGCGTGAAAAGGTGATTGATTTCAGCCGGGCTTACGCGCCGTTCTTTCTGGGCGTTTTTGGACCTAAAGGCGATCATCTGAAAGATCCCGCGGCGCTGAGCGGCAAGTCGGTGGGTGTCACCCGTGGTGCGGTGGAAGATATGGTGCTGAGCGAGGTGGCACCGAAAGACGCGCAGGTGAAACGTTATGAAGATAACAACACCACGTTATCAGCCTACCTCTCCGGACAGGTGCAATATGTCGCTACCGGCAACCTGGTCGTCGCAGCCATTACGCGTCAGAACCCGGCTAAAGCCCCTGTTGCGCAGTTCATGCTGAAAGACTCGCCGTGCTATATCGGACTGAAAAAAGACGAGCCGGCACTGAAAGAGAAAGTGAATGCGCTGATCGACCAGGGCATTAAAGACGGCACGCTGAACAAAATGTCCGAAGAGTGGCTGAAAGCGCCGCTGCCAGCCAACCTGGGCGCATAAGGACGGGGCAATGACCGGGCAACTTAATTTCCCTGCATTATTGCCGTACTGGCCGGAGTTGCTCTCCGGCCTGTGGGTAACGATCCAGTTAACGGTGCTGGCGACGGTCGGCGGCGTCAGTATCGGTATTATCGGCGCGGCGCTGCGCAGCGGTAAACCCAGTTGGTTAAGCCGCCTGTGGGGTATCTATGTCGAACTGATTCGTAATACGCCGTTTGTGGTGCAGCTGTTCTTTATTGTGTTCGGTTTACCCAACCTGGGGCTGAAACTCACCGCAGGCGAAGCCGCACTGCTGGCGATGCTGGTTAACCTGGGTGCCTACAGCACGGAAATTATCCGGGCGGGCATTCAGGTCACGCCAAAAGGGCAGTGGGAAGCCGGTCGGGTGCTGGGATTAACGCGCAGCCAGACCTTTCTGCGCGTGGTGTTGCCACCGTCGCTGCAACGGATTTATCCGGCGCTGGTGAGTCAGTGCATCATTGTGATGCTGGGATCGTCGGTCGTCTCGCAGGTCTCCTACGAGGAGCTGACCTTTGCCGCCAACCTGATTCAGTCACGCACGTTTTTGAGTTTCGAAGTCTACTTGGTGACCACGTTGATCTACCTGGCGTTGTCGATAGTAATGCGTCAGCTGCTGCTGGCGATTGGCCGCAAGTGGCTGGGGGTGCAGGCATGATGACAACCTTTACCGACTGGGACATCGTGCGCAACCTGCTGCTGGCCGCGCGCTGGACGATTGCCCTGTCGCTGGTGGCCTTTTTAGGCGGTACGCTCGTGACGTTACCTCTGCTGTTTTTACGTCTGTTAAAGCGTAAATGGCTGACGCGAATCATTTGCGCGTACACCGAGCTGTTCCAGGGCACACCGCTGCTGATGCAGCTGTTTCTGGCTTTCTTTGGCGTCGGGCTGTTTGGCATCGACGTTGCGCCCTGGACCGCTGCGTCGCTGGCGCTGACCTTTTATACCAGCGCCTATTTGCTGGATATCTGGCACGGCAGTATTCAGGCGCTGCCAAAAGGGCAGTGGGAAGCGTCACGCTGCCTCGGCCTGAACTTTGGTCAGACGCTCACGCGGGTGATTGCGCCTCAGGCGATCCGCATTGCGATTGCCCCGACAGTGGGGTTTGCCGTGCAGGTGATTAAAGGCACCGCGCTGGCCTCCATTATCGGATTTGTCGAGCTGACCAAAGCCGGCACCATTTTGAATAACGTGACTTACCAGCCGTTTAAAGTCTTTGGGCTGGTGGCACTGGGCTACTTCCTGATGTGTTATCCGCTGTCGCGTTACAGCCAGTATCTGGAGAAACAATTCAATGCCGCTCATCACCATTAATCAGGTCCAGAAGTATTACGGCACCAACCATGTTTTGAAAGGCGTGGATCTGGATATCGATATGGGAGAAGTGATCTCGATTATCGGTCGCAGCGGTTCCGGCAAAAGTACACTGTTGCGCTGCATGAACGGGCTGGAAGGCTATCAGGATGGCAGCATTAAACTCGGCGGCATGACCATCACCGACCGCGACTCACAGGCGCGCGAAATCAGCCGCTCCGTAGGGATGGTATTTCAGAACTTCAACCTGTTCCCACATATGACGGCGCTGGAAAACGTCATGCTGGCACCGCGTCGGGTTCTGAAAAAAAGTCAGGCCGAGTGCCGCGAACTGGCAGCCCGTATGCTGGAAAAAGTGGGGCTGGGCGAGCGGCTGGATTATTACCCGTCCAGCCTGTCAGGCGGACAGCAACAGCGCGTAGCCATTGCCCGTGCACTGGCCATGGAACCCCGGGTATTACTGTGTGATGAGATCACCTCAGCCCTGGACCCGGAGCTGGTCGGCGAAGTGCTGAAAGTGCTGGAGCAACTTGCCGCCGAAGGCATGACGTTAATTCTCGTCACCCATGAAATGAACTTCGCCCGCGATGTGGGCGATCGTGTGGTCTTTATGCATCAGGGGCGCGTCTGGGAACAGGGGGACAGCAAAACACTGTTTGCCCATCCGCAGACGGCGGAGCTAAAGCAGTTTATTTCCTCTGTGCGTCTGTGAGTGCTTAACAAGGAATTCACTATGGATATCTCTCAATTTTCGCAAATTAATCCGCCTCAGCGCCTGTTAATGGGCCCCGGCCCGATCAATGCCGATCCGCGTGTGCTGCGCGCGATGTCGAGCCAGTTGCTCGGACAATATGATCCGGCGATGACCCATTACATGAATGAAGTGATGGCGCTCTATCGCGGCGTGTTCCGCACCGAAAACCGCTGGACGCTGCTGATCGACGGTACCTCACGCGCCGGTATTGAAGCGATCCTGCTGTCGGCGATTCGCCCTGGCGATAAGGTGCTGGTGCCAGTCTATGGCCGTTTTGGTCATCTGCTGTGTGAAATCGCCCGTCGCTGCCGGGCCGATGTGCACACCATTGCGGTGCCGTGGGGAGAGGTGTTTACGCCCGATCAGATCGAAGATGCGATTAAAAAAGTAAAACCGCGTTTGCTGTTGACCGTACAGGGCGATACCTCAACCACTATGCTGCAGCCGCTGGCGGAGCTGGGGGCGATCTGCAAAAAATATGGTGTGCTGTTTTACACCGATGCCACGGCATCGCTGGCGGGCAATGCGCTGGAAACCGATGCATGGGGCCTGGACGCGGTGTCCGCCGGCATGCAGAAATGCCTGGGTGGCCCGTCCGGAACTTCGCCGATCACGCTGAGCGATGAGATGGCAGCGGTGATCCGCCAGCGCAAATGCGTAGAGCAGGGGATCCGCACGGATGCGCACCAGGATGGCGATGACGAGATGATCTACTCCAACTATTTCGATCTCGGCATGATCATGGATTACTGGGGCCCGGAACGCCTCAATCACCACACTGAAGCGACCAGCGCCCTGTTCGGCGCGCGTGAATGCGCGCGTCTGATTCTGCAGGAAGGGCTGGATAACGGGATTGCGCGCCACAAGCTGCACGGCGAAGCGATGTTAAAAGGCATTCAGGGGATGGGGCTGGAAACCTTTGGCGATCTCAGCAACAAAATGAGTAACGTGCTGGGCGTAGTGATCCCTCAGGGCGTCAATGGCGATGAGGTCCGTAAGCTGATGCTGGAAGATTTCGGCATTGAAATCGGCACGTCGTTTGGTCCGCTGCATGGCAAAGTCTGGCGCATCGGCACGATGGGTTACAACGCGCGCAAAGACTGCGTGATGCAAACCCTGGCCGCGCTGGAAATGGTGTTGTCGCATGTCGGTTACCGCACGCCACAGGGCGCGGGCTCGCAGGCGGCATGGAACCACTACGGGAGCCATGCATGATGATGAATGCCAGCGAGGCTCAGGTTGCCGCCCGGCGCGTGATGGCGCGCTGTGATGCGCTGGCTGAGATCAGTGAAAGCGAACAAGGGCTGACACGGGTTTATCTGTCGCCGGAACACCTGCGTGCCAACGCGCGCGTCGGTGAGTGGATGCAGGCCGCCGGTATGACGGTCTGGCAGGATGAAGTCGGCAATATCTGCGGCCGCTACGACGCGGCCCAGCCTGGCGCACCTGCGCTGCTGCTGGGCTCGCATCTGGACACGGTTCGTAATGCGGGCCGCTATGACGGCATGCTGGGCGTGCTGAGCGCGATTGAAACCGTGCAGTGGCTCCACGATCGCCAGCGTCGCCTGCCCCTGGCCATTGAAATCATCGGCTTTGGTGATGAAGAAGGCACGCGTTTTGGCATTACCCTGCTGGGCAGTCGCGGCATTACCGGCACCTGGCCTGACAGCTGGCCGACCCATCCTGACGGCAATGGCATTACGGTGGCACAGGCGATGCAGGATGTCGGCCTGGACGCCAGCCAGATCTCACGCGCCGCGCGTAACGTCAGCGACATCGTGGCCTATCTTGAACTGCACATAGAGCAGGGGCCTTGCCTGGAGCAGGAAGATCTCGCGTTGGGTGTGGTTACCGCGATCAACGGTGCCCGTCGCCTCAATTGCTGTTTCACCGGTGAGGCCGGTCATGCCGGAACCGTACCGATGGCGCATCGTAAAGACGCGCTGGCCGCTGCCGCAGAGTGGATGGTATTCATCGAGCATACCACGCGCGAGCAGACTTCACCGCTTGTCGCTACGGTGGGCACGCTGAACTGCGCGCCGGGCGCGGTGAACGTCATTCCGGGGGAGGTGCATCTGTCTCTGGATGTGCGTGGACCCGAGGACGCGCCGCTTGAATCGTTGCTGTCCTCGTTGCTGACCCAGGCGGAAGCCATTGCACTGCGTCGCGGTTTAACCTTTAGCGCGCAGGAGTATTACCGTATCGCGGCAACGGCCTGCGATGCCGGATTGCAACAGGCGCTGAGCCACGCGGTAGAAACCGTTCAGGGACGCTGCCTGGCGCTGCCCAGCGGGGCGGGTCATGATGCTATTGCCATTGCAGAGCGCTGGCCGGTGGGGATGCTGTTCGTGCGTAACCACCGCGGCATCAGCCACCATCCGGCAGAATCGGTGAATGAAGCCGATGTCGCGCCAGCGGTTCAGGCCTATTTGCAGACGATTTGCCTCCTTGCGGAGCAGCATTAATATGGATCTGGATACCTTTAACCAGTTACCGGAAGCCGCTGCACAGCTTGCCCTGTCCCACTGCGTTGCGCTGCCGCACTGGCAGCTGGCGCTGGTGGCGGCCCGCCCGTTTCACAGTCTTGATGCCCTGCTGACTGAAGCACAACGGCTGACACAGGACTGGCAGGAGGACGATCTGAATCAGGCGCTCTCCGCTCATCCACGTATCGGGGAAAAGGCGCAGGGCAATGAGAAGGAAAAACAGTTGTCGCGTAGCGAACAGGCGGCCATGCAACACGCAGACGACGCGTTACATCAGGCCATGGTGCGGGGCAATCAGGCATATGAGGCGCGCTTTAACAGGGTATTTTTGATTCGGGCCAAAGGACGCAGCGCACAGACGCTGCTTGATGAACTCACGCGGCGGCTGGACAACAGCCCGGAAACCGAGCAACAGGAAGCCCTGGCGCAGTTGCGGGAAATCACCCTGCTGCGCTTAAAGGAGAGTTTTTCATGAGCACCATCAGCACTCACATTCTGGATACGGCGCTGGGAAAACCCGCGCCGGGCGTTGCCATGTTGCTGGAACAGCACACGGCACAAGGCTGGACTCCCTGTGCACAAGGCGTCACAGATAACGATGGTCGTCTGAAGGATCTGACACCTGAGCCACTTGCGTCTGGGCAGTATCGCCTCACGGCAGATATTGGCGCCTACTTTCGCGCGGACGGACGGGAAACCTTATACGTCAGCGCACAAATTGATTTTGTCCTCACGGAAAGCGGCAGCCATTACCACTTGCCCTTTTTGATATCCCCCTGGAGCTGGTCCACCTATCGCGGCAGCTGACGGGTCCATCGGGCGCAGCTTTTTTTTCGCTGCGCTTGAAAGCTAATGGCTATCAATACCTTCGGCCCATCCGACTATATTCCTGCTAACGCCAGGGTTATCTTAGCGATGACAATGTGAAGGCAACGGAGCCGATAATGAGCACGCCAAAAGATAATGATGTAGCCGCTTCAGGTAAATGTCCCTTTCATCACGGTAAATCGGAAGAAGAAAGCGTTCTGGCTCGTGGAGCCGGTAGTGGTACCAGCAATCGCGACTGGTGGCCAAATATGCTGCGCGTGGATCTGCTGAACCAGCACTCCAACCGCTCTAATCCCCTCGGCGAGAACTTCAACTACCGCGAAGAGTTCAGCAAACTGGACTATTCCGCACTGAAAGCCGATATCCGGGCGTTGCTCACCGACTCCCAGTCATGGTGGCCTGCCGACTGGGGCAGCTACATTGGTCTGTTCATCCGCATGGCGTGGCACAGTGCCGGCACATACCGCACTATCGATGGCCGTGGCGGCTCCGGTCGTGGTCAGCAGCGTTTCGCGCCGCTGAACTCCTGGCCTGACAACGTCAGCCTGGACAAAGCCCGTCGCCTGCTGTGGCCGGTCAAACAGAAATACGGCCAGAAAATTTCCTGGGCCGACCTCTATATTCTCGCGGGTAACGTTTCGCTGGAAAACTCAGGTTTCCGTACCTTTGGTTTTGGTGCCGGTCGTGAAGACGTCTGGGAACCGGATATGGACGTGGACTGGGGTAACGAAACCGAGTGGCTGGCCCACCGTCATCCCGAAAGTCTGGCTAACGCCCCGCTGGGCGCAACCGAAATGGGGCTGATCTACGTGAACCCAGAGGGGCCTGAAGCCAGCGGCGATCCGGCATCTGCCGCGCCAGCGATTCGCGCCACCTTTGGCAACATGGGCATGAACGATGAAGAGATCGTCGCGTTGATCGCAGGCGGGCATACGCTGGGTAAAACCCACGGTGCGGCGGCGGCCAGCCATGTTGGCGTCGATCCGGAAGCGTCACCCATCGAAGCTCAGGGCTTTGGCTGGAACAACAGCTACGGCAGCGGTGTCGGTGCCGATGCGATTACGTCGGGTCTGGAAGTCGTCTGGACGCAGACGCCAACTCAGTGGAGTAACTACTTCTTTGAGAACCTGTTTAAATATGAGTGGGTGAAAACCCATAGCCCGGCAGGGGCCATTCAGTATGAAGCCGTTAACGCAGAAGCCATTATTCCGGACCCGTTCGATCCTGAGAAAAAGCGTAAACCCACCATGCTGGTTACGGACCTGACGCTGCGTTTTGATCCGGAGTTCGAGAAAATCTCTCGTCGTTTCCTTAACGATCCGCAGGCCTTTAACGAAGCCTTCGCCCGCGCCTGGTTTAAACTGACGCACCGCGATATGGGGCCAAAAGCACGTTACATCGGGCCAGAAGTGCCGAAAGAAGATTTACTGTGGCAGGATCCGTTACCGCAGCCGACTCATCAGCCCACGCCAGCGGATATCAGTGAGCTGAAGGCGAAAATCGCGGCGTCAGGTCTGAGCGTGAGCCAGCTGGTTTCAGCGGCCTGGGCATCGGCATCAACCTTCCGGGGTGGCGACAAACGTGGCGGAGCGAACGGTGCCCGTCTGGCCCTGGCACCGCAGAATAGCTGGGCTGTGAACGCCAGCGTGATTAACGACGTGTTACCAAAACTGCAGCAGATTCAGCAGGAATCCGGCAAGGCCTCGCTGGCTGACGTCATCGTCCTTGCGGGCAGCGTCGGTATCGAAATGGCCGCCGCCGCTGCGGGCGTGGCCGCGCAGGTCCCCTTTACGCCAGGTCGTGTGGATGCTCGTCAGGATCAAACCGATGTCGAATCCTTTAACGTGCTTCAGCCGCTGGCGGACGGATTCCGTAACTATCGTCGCGTGAAAGGCGGCTCGTCAACCGAAACCCTGCTGCTGGACAAAGCACAGCAGCTGACGCTGAGCGCGCCGGAACTGACGGTGTTACTGGGTGGTCTGCGTGTGCTGGGGACCAACTTTGACGGCAGCCATCATGGCGTCTTTACTGACCGCGTCGGCGTCCTGAGTAACGACTTCTTCGTAAACTTGCTGGATATGCGCACCGCCTGGCGTGCGACCGACAGCAGTGAAGAGATCTTTGAAGGCCGTGACCGTCAGAGTGGCGAAGTCAGGTTCAGCGCCACGCGTGCCGATCTGGTGTTCGGTTCCAACGCCATCCTGCGCGCCCTGGCGGAAGTCTATGCCAGCAGCGATGCGAAACAGAAGTTTGTTGCTGACTTCGTGGCGGCCTGGACAAAAGTAATGAATCTGGACCGTTTCGACCTGCAATAACTGACTGAAGCGCCCCCGGCCTGGCCGGGGGCGCTTTTATTCTGCCAGCGTAAAGCCATCCGCATCGCGCCACGCCGGAAACCGCTCGCGATAAGCCTGCAGATCGGCAAGCGACAGCGACGTCTCAACCTTACCTGCCGTAAAGGGCTCACCTGCAGCCAGCACCTCGCCTTGCGGTGAAATAATTCGGCTGTCCCCACTGTACTGATGTTGGTTGCCATCGCTGCCCACGCGATTGCAGCCCGCGACAAACGCCTGATTCTCAATCGCCCGGGCCAGCAGTAGCGCCTGCCAGTGCAGCGCGCGCGGCGCAGGCCAGTTGGCCACATACAACGCCAGATCGTAATCATTTTGGTTGCGCGAAAAGACCGGAAAGCGCAGGTCGTAACAGATTTGCGGCAAAATGCGCCAGCCGCGCCACTGAATCACCGTGCGCGCCGTGCCCGCGACGTAATGCTGCTGTTCATCCGCCATGCGAAACAGGTGTCGCTTGTCATAGTGATGCAGCGTGCCATTCGGCTCAACCAGCAAAAAACGGTTCACGGCACCTGCTGGCGTTTGTATCGCGGTACTGCCGCCCACCAGCGCATTCGTGCGCTTCGCATGGCGGTGTAACCATGTCACGACCTGCTGTTGCGGCAGGGCCTGCTGTGCAGCCTCCATCGCAAAACCGGTGGTGAACATCTCCGGCAGAATAATCACATCCCGGTCTGTCATGTCAGCCAGCAGATTATCGAAATGGCGCAGGTTAGCCTCGCCATCCATCCACGTCAGCGGCGCTTGCAACAACGTAATGGCTAGAGACGACATAAGCGCTCCGCTGCGGCGTCGAGCGTCGCTTCCTGTTTTGCAAAGCACAGCCGGATCAGTTTGTGTGGGAAAGGCGCTTCACAGAAGACCGACAGCGGGATCGCGGCCACGCCCACTTCGCGCGTCAGCCACTGGCAAAACTGCACGTCATCCAGCGCCGATATAGCGCTGTAGTCCGCCAGCAGGAAGTAGGTGCCTTCGCACGGTAAAATGCGGAAACGGCTACGGCTCAGTGCCTGTATCAGCCGGTCACGGCGCGCGCGATAGAAGTCGGGCAGCTCACGATAATGTTCAGGATGCTGGCGCAGCATATCGGCAATCGCCAGCTGAGCGGGTGTGTTGACGGAAAAAGTGAGGTACTGATGGATCTTGCGGATTTCTGCGCTGATCGCCGCGGGGGCGACGCAGTAACCCACTTTCCAGCCGGTCATGTGAAAGGTTTTGCCAAACGAGGAAACCGCCACCGCACGTTGACGCAGTTCGGGGTGCGCCAGCACGCTGGCATGACCGTCCCTGGCAAAACAGATGTGCTCATAAACCTCATCGCTCAGCACATAGATTTCCCGGTCAGCAATCGCCTGCCATAAGGCCGCATAGTCCGCCTGGTGCCAGACGCTGGCTGAGGGATTATGTGGCGTATTTAAGATAACCAGTCGGGTTTTATCGCTTAACAGCGCGGAGAACGCCGGCCAGTCAACTGCAAACGTGGGCGGCTGCAGGGTGAGGCGTTTCAGTACGCCGCCCGCCAGTTGCACCGCGGGCGCATAGCTGTCGTAACTGGGATCGAAACAGATCACCTCGTCACCCGGGCGAACCAAGGCAGTGATCGCGGCATACAGCGCTTCGGTTGCGCCTGCGGTCACGGTGATGTCGCTGTTCACATCGGGACGATAGTCGTACAACGCAGCGGTCTTGTCGGCAATGGCTTCGCGTAACGGTTGTGCGCCGGTCATGGGGGCATACTGATTGGCACCCTGACTGACATGATAAGCCAGCCTGTCCTGCAGGTAGCGCGGACCATCAAAATCCGGAAAACCCTGGGAAAGATTGATGGCGTTATGCTGCTGTGCCAGCGCGCTCATCTGCGTGAATATCGTGGTGCCGAGGGCGGGTAACTTGCTCTCAGGCGTGAGGATGGATTGCGTCATGATTAGGTTGCCTTACGCGCAAAAACGGTTACGGAGAAACGCTGAGTTGCTGCCACTATAAACAGGATGCTAGTATTTGGCAATCAAGACGCTTAGACGGCTAAAAGGAAGAGTAATGTCCGATTCTCATGCTTTAGATCAGCTGGTTGCCGCCTGTCACTGGATAGGTGCGAAGGGCTGGGCGCCCGCCACCGGCGGCAATATGTCGGTGCGCCTGGATGCGCATTTCTGCCTGCTCAGCGAGTCAGGCAAAGATAAAGGCAGCCTGACGCGGGATGACTTTATTCAGGTCGACATTGCCACCAGCCAGGCACCCTCGGGTCGCAGGCCTTCTGCCGAGACCGCACTGCACACGCTGATCTACCGCCTGTTTCCGGAGGCGGGTGCAGTACTGCATACGCACACGGTCAATTCCACCGTTCTGTCGCGCATAGAGCAGGGCGCGGCGCTACTGCTGTACGGCTATGAGATGCAAAAGTCGCTGAGCGGTCAGTCCACGCATGAGGATACCGTGGCGATTCCGGTGTTTGATAACCGCCAGGATGTTGCCGCGCTGGCGTCAGAAATTGAAGATTATGCAGCCCGTTTTCCGCTGCGTTACGGCTTTCTGCTGCGTGGCCATGGCCTGACCTGCTGGGGCAACGATGTGGCAGAAGCGCGCCGCCATCTGGAAGGGCTGGAGTTTTTATTTGAATGCGAACGTCAACGTCGCTTGCTGGAGAAGGCATGATTAAGGCCATTGTTACCGATATTGAAGGCACCACCAGCGATATCCGTTTTGTACATAACGTCCTGTTTCCCTATGCCCGTGCCCATCTGGCCGACTATGTGCGCCAGCATCAGGCGCAGCCCGCCGTTCAGGACGCGCTCAATGCCGTGCGTACGGAGGCCGGACAGCCCGATGCCGACGTCGACAGCGTGATCGCCATCCTGTTTTCTTACATGGATGAGGACCGCAAATCGACCGGCCTGAAAGCGCTGCAGGGGATGATTTGGCGCGAGGGCTATCTGAGCGGGCGTTTTACGGGGCACCTTTATCCGGATGTCCTGCCTGCGCTCACGGCCTGGCACGCGCAAGGCATTAAACTTTATATATATTCCTCTGGCTCGGTTGCCGCGCAGAAATTGTTATTTGGCTACAGCGACGAAGGTGATATTACTGGTTTGTTTAGCGGTTACTTTGATACCCACGTGGGCGCCAAGCGCGAGGTGGCATCGTATCAAAACATCGCGGCGCAAACGGGCTTGCCGGCCGGACAATTGCTGTTCCTCTCTGATATTCATCAGGAGCTGGACGCCGCCAGACAGGCTGGCTGGCACACGTTGCAGCTGATTCGTGACGCGGCGGATGATGAAAGCCATCATCGTCAGGTCGCTGATTTTTCCCAGATTAACCCGGAGTCGATTTGAAATGAGTGCACTGACCATTTTTAGCGATAGCGATCCGAGCCAGCCGTTGTGGCACAGCACCGATCCCGAGGCGATCCGTGAGCGTCTGAACGCCAAAGACGTTCGCTTCGAGCGCTGGCAGGCAGACCGCGATCTGGGCGAGAATCCCGATGCGGAAACGGTGATCAACGCCTATCAGCACGCTATTGACCGCCTGGTCGCCGAAAAAGGCTATCAGAGCTGGGACGTCATCAGTATGCGGGCAGACAATCCGCAAAAAGACGTGCTGCGCCAGAAATTCCTCTCAGAACATACGCACGGTGAAGACGAAGTGCGGTTCTTTGTCGAAGGCGCCGGGCTGTTCTGCCTGCATCTGGACGGTGAAATCCTGCAGATCCTGTGCGAAAAGAACGATCTGATCTCGGTGCCCGCAGGCACGCCGCACTGGTTTGATATGGGCTCATCCCCGCATTTCACGGCGATTCGTATTTTTGATAATCAGGAAGGCTGGATCGCCAACTTCACAGGCGACAGGATCGCCGATGCCTACCCGCGCCTGGCGTAGTCATGACGGTGCGTTCTGCAGGCGGCTGACTCAGCCGCCCGTTTTGTTTACTGTGGCTGAAAAACGCCAGCAGCCACCTGCGCCGGTGTGATCACGCCGGTATCCAGTACCCAACCACTGATGAGCGCCGCAGGCGTGACATCAAAGGCCGGATTAGAAACCTGCGCATCCGCGGGCGCCCACTGCACGCTGCCGAAGCTTCCCGACACACCGGTAACTTCACTGGCGGCACGCTGCTCAATCGGGATGGCATCCCCTGTCGGGCATTGACGATCCAGCGTGGTATGCGGCGCGGCAACATAAAACGGAATACCATGATAGTGCGCCAGTACCGCCAGGCTGTAGGTGCCGATTTTATTCGCCACGTCACCATTGGCGGCAATACGATCCGCGCCGACCCAGACAGCATCAACCTTGCCCGCCGCCATCAGGCTGGCGGCCATCGAATCCGTGATCAACTGGTAAGGCACACCCAGCTCGCCCAGTTCCCAGGCGGTTAAGCGTCCTCCCTGCAACAGCGGGCGCGTTTCATCAACCCAGACATTGTGAACGTGGCCTTGTTGATGCGCACGCGCGATAACGCCCAGTGCCGTACCCACACCCGCAGTCGCCAGACCGCCGGTGTTGCAGTGGGTTAACAACTGACTGCCGGGTTTGACCAGCGCACTGCCGGCATCGGCGATGCGATCGCACAGCTGTTTATCCTCATGCACCAGACGCAACGCTTCTTCCACCAGGCTCGTTGCCATTTCTGGCTGCGCCAGCGCCTGTTTCATACGATCAAGGTTATTCATCAGGTTTACGGCAGTAGGGCGGGCGGCCCGCAGGGTGTCCAGCGATTGCGCCAGTTGCTCGCGTGATTCCCCCTGTTCTGCCAGCAGGGCCAGCAGCAGTGATGCAGATAAACCAATTAACGGCGCGCCGCGCACCCGCAGGGCATGAATATGGTCAACCAACTGCGCCACAGTATGGGCGGGCAGCCAGTTCTTTTGCTGAGGCAGGGCCTGCTGATCCAGTATCCAGAGCTGGTTGTTGCGAACCTGTAAGCTTGTGGTTTGGAATGTCTGCATTGTCGGTGAAATCCATGTTGCGTTGATGACGGATATTGTGCCAACATGCGTAACGGATGTATAGACGTCTGAACGGCTTGTTACGAAAGATTAATCAGCTCCGGCGCACACCGGCGTTTGTTGATGAGGAAAGGTCAATGTCGCAATACCGTACGTTCACCGCTGCTGATGCGGTTGAATATGCCAAACAGTTTGGTGGGCTGGAAGATCCCTCGGTTTTACGCAGTGCGGAAGAGATTGGTGATGGTAACCTCAACCTGGTGTTCAAAATTTACGACGACCAGGGCAACAGCCGCATTGTGGTCAAGCAGGCGTTGCCCTATGTGCGCTGTGTGGGCGAATCCTGGCCGTTAACTCTTGATCGTGCGCGTATTGAAGCGCAGACGCTGGTCGAGCATTACAAATATTGCCCGCAGCACACGGTCAACGTCACGCATTACGATGCAGACCTGGCGGTGATGATCATGGAAGATCTGTCCAGTCACCGTATCTGGCGCAGCGAGCTGGTGAAGGGCGTTTACTATCCGGAGGCGCCACGTCAGCTTGGCGAATATCTGGCCCAGACGTTGTTCCATACCTCAGACTTCATTCTGCATCCGCATGTGAAAAAAGCCGAAGTGGCGCGCTTTATCAATCCCGAACTGTGTGAAATCACAGAAGATCTTTTTTTCAACGATCCCTATACCGACCATGTGCGTAACAGCTACCCCGAGGCGCTGGAACCCCTGGTGGCATCGCTTCGTACCGATGAGGCGCTGCGCATTGCTGTCGCCGGGCTGAAGCACCGTTTCTTCAGTCATGCAGAAGCCTTACTGCATGGCGATATCCACAGCGGCTCCATTTTTGTGGCCGACGGTAGCTTAAAAGCGATCGACGCAGAGTTTGGCTATTTTGGACCGATGGGATTTGATGTCGGTACGGCATTGGGCAATCTGCTGATTAACTACTGTGGCTTACCAGGGCTGCTGCCGCCCCGTGAAGCCGCGGATGCGCGCGAGCAGCGCCTGAGCGACGTGCATGATGTCTGGCAGACCTTTGAAACGCGTTTTCTGGCGCTGGCGGAGAGCAAGACGCAGGATGTGGCCATGGCTTATCCCGGCTATGCGCAGGCGTTTCTGCGTAAAGTGTGGGCAGATACCATTGGCTATTGTGGCACCGAACTGATTCGCAGAACCGTTGGCATGTCGCATGTGGCGGACATGAAACTGATTCGGGATGAGGAGATGCGGACTGACTGCATTCGCAATGCGATTACCCTGGGCCGCACCCTGATTCTGGCGGCCGGGCACGTGGACGATGTGGATGCACTGATTGCCCGCATCCGCCAGGCGGGATAAAAAAAGGCCGACGTGATGTCGGCCTGATGGGTTATGCCGCCTCGCTGGGGCGCGCGGGCTTAGTCACATCCTGTCTGACCGGCACGGCCAGCGCATCGGGCTCAAACTCGTCCACGTTGATTGAACGCAGACGGCTCTCTTCGGCACGCTTCAGCACCTCTGCCTCTTTCTGATCGATCCAGCCCTGTTCCAGCGCCTGTTTAGCCAGCGCATCCAGGCGCGTAAACGAGAGGTGTTTTTTCTGCTGCTTGCACAGGCGATCGTGAATCACCTCAGCCGCCATCACATCCTGTAGCGCCTGCTCTAACTGGCCCGCCGGATTATGCTCGCTGGGAGCCAGATACTGACCACGACCTAAGCGCGTACGCGTCGCCGACGGCACCTGCAGCATTTTTGCCAGCTTATGATCCAGGCGATCGGACGGTGCTGGGCAGTGCTGACCACCGGCAAAGACCACCAGGCGCATGACGCCAGCGACCAGACGGTTCGGGAAGTTGCTCAGCAGATCGTCCATAGCTTTCTCGGCTTTGTGCAAGGCATCCTGCACGCCCCAGTGCACCAGCGGCAGATCGGCTTCATGACGGCCTTCATCCTCATAACGTTTCAGCGTCGCCGAGGCCAGATACAGCTGGCTCAGCACATCGCCCAGGCGCGCTGACATACGTTCGCGACGTTTCAGGCTACCGCCTAACACCGCCATGGACACGTCCGACAGTAACGCCAGATTGGCACTGATACGGTTCAGGTGCTGATAATAGCGACGGGTGGCATCACGCGTTGGCGCGGCGCTGGTGCGTCCGCCCAGAAGGCCCAGCCACAGGCTGCGCATCGCATTGCTGCCAACGTGGCCAATATGGCTAAACAGCGCCTTATCAAAGCCCGCCACATCATTGCTGGCGGCGGCCGCCATTTCCTGCAACACATACGGATGGCAGCGGATAGCACCCTGGCCAAAGATGATCATACTGCGGGTCAGGATATTCGCGCCTTCCACGGTAATGGCGATAGGGGCACCCTGATAAGCCCGGGCCAGGAAGTTGCTGTCGCCCAGCATGATACCTTTACCCCCGGCAATATCCATTGCATCGATAATTGACTGTTGGGCGCGGTGGGTACAGTGATATTTCACAATCGCAGACAGCACCGCAGGTTTCTCGCCCTGCATAATGCCGGTGGTAATCAGCGTCGCGGCAGCGTCCATCACGTAGGCATTACCGGCAATGCGCGCCAGGGGTTCTTCAATCCCTTCCATTTTACCGATAGACAGTTTGAACTGACGGCGGATATGCGCATAGGCGCCTGTGGCCAGCGCTACGCTTTTCAGGCTGCCGGTTGAGTTAGACGGCAGGGTGATTCCACGGCCCACCGACAGACATTCCACCAGCATCCGCCAGCCCTGTCCGGCCATTTCCGGGCCACCGATAATGAAATCGATCGGCACGAAAATATCTTTACCGCGGGTTGGGCCATTCTGGAACGGTACGTTAAGCGGGAAATGGCGATGGCCGATTTCCACGCCCGGTGTGCTGGTGGGGATCAGGGCGCAGGTAATGCCCAGTTCGTCTTTGTCGCCCAGCAGATGGTCGGGATCGGAAAGTTTAAACGCCAGGCCCAGCACAGTGGCAATCGGGGCCAGCGTAATATAGCGCTTGTTCCAGGTAAGGCGCATGCCCAGCACCTGCTGGCCCTGCCACTCGCCCATGCACACAACGCCCGTATCCGGAATCGCTCCCGCATCTGAACCGGCTTCCGGGCTCGTCAGGGCGAAACAGGGGATTTCATCGCCACGCGCCAGACGCGGCAGATAGTGGTCTTTCTGTTTTTCCGTTCCGTAATGTTGCAGCAGTTCGCCAGGGCCCAGTGAGTTAGGCACGCCCACGGTAATCGCCAGAATGCCTGAGACGCCGGCCAGTTTCTGCAACACGCGCGCCTGTGCATAGGCAGAGAACTCCAGGCCGCCGTACTCTTTCTTGATGATCATGGCAAAGAAGCGATGGGCTTTCAGATGCGCCCACAGTTCTGGCGGCATATCGGCCAGTTCATGGGTAATCTGGAAATCATTTGCCAGACGACAGGCTTCTTCTACCGGCCCGTCAAGAAACGCCTGTTCTTCCGGCGTCAGTCGCGGTTGCGGGTAGTTATGCAGTTTCTGCCAGTCGGGTTTGCCCTGAAACAGGTCGCCTTCCCACCAGGTAGTGCCCGCATCGATCGCCTCTTTTTCCGTACGAGACATCGGCGGCATCACCTGCTGAAAGCGGTGCAGCATTGGTTTGGAAAACAGGCTGCGGCGCAGGCTGGTGAGATTCAGCGGTAACAGGATAATCGCCAGCGGCACAAGCAGCCACGGCGTCCAGAGATGGACCACCGCCATTGCTGCGGTCCACAGCAACAGGATGACGCTGCTGAGCAGCAGCGAGATGCGGTGATAGAACAGTGCGCCAGTCAGCAGCACTGTAGCAAGAATCGAGACAACCATCATAATGAAGTGCTCCGTAAGTAGTAAGAGGTCTGACCTGTTATGATGAAGGTGTAATTCAGATGAGGGCATTTATCAATTTGTTTACATCGCAATTACAACCTGACTCACAAAATCAGCGAAAGCGCGAGCAACGCCCAGGCTGTGGTCGCGAAAAAGCGCGGCGCGAAAAGGATCCGGCGGCGTGATGCTATGCGTGCGTCAGCCATTCCGTTAAACTTGCTGCGATTACCCTCTCCTACAAAGGACAAGTCTATGTATCAGGACATTATTCGTTCAGAGCTCAACGAAGCTGCAGAAACGTTGAATAACTTTCTGAGTGACGACGCGAACATTCATACCATCCAGCGTGCTGCGGTGATGTTGGCGGACAGCTTCAAAGCGGGCGGCAAAGTGCTCTCCTGTGGCAACGGCGGATCACACTGTGATGCGATGCATTTTGCGGAGGAACTGACGGGCCGTTACCGTGAAAATCGTCCGGGCTACCCGGCGATTGCCATTTCAGACGTCAGCCACCTTTCCTGTGTGAGTAATGATTTTGGTTATGACCATGTCTTTTCCCGTTATGTAGAAGCGGTAGGGCGCCCGGGCGACGTGTTGCTGGGGATTTCAACCTCAGGTAACTCGGCTAATATCATCAAAGCCGTTGAAGCGGCGCGCGCCCAGGGGATGAAAGTGATCACGCTGACCGGTAAAGATGGCGGTAAAATGGCCGGCAGCGCGGACATTGAAATTCGTGTGCCCCATTTCGGTTATGCTGACCGTATTCAGGAGATCCACATCAAAGTGATTCATATCCTGATGCTGCTGATTGAAAAAGAGATGGTCAGGTAACAGCGTGTGTCGCCTCCTGACCGACAGGAGGCTTTTACTCTAAGGCGGTTGCTATGTGCGAATTGCTCGGGATGAGCGCTAACGTCCCCACCGATATTTGTTTTAGTTTCACCGGACTGGTGCAGCGCGGCGGCGGAACAGGGCCGCATAAAGACGGCTGGGGCATTACGTTTTATGAAGATAAAGGGTGCCGCACCTTTAAAGATCCCTTGCCGAGTTTTAATTCCCCCATTGCGCGCCTGGTGCAGGAATATCCCATCAAATCCCATTCCGTCGTGGCGCACATTCGCCAGGCGAATCGCGGCCCGGTTTCGCTGGAAAATACGCACCCGTTTACCCGGGAGTTATGGGGACGCAACTGGACCTATGCCCACAACGGACAACTGAAAGGTTACCGGCAACTGGAAACCGGCACGTTTCGGCCAGTGGGCGAAACCGACAGCGAAAAGGCCTTTTGCTGGATTCTGCATAAGCTGGCCACGCGCTATCCGCGCACGCCGGGAAACTGGCCTGCGGTTTTCCGCTACATCGGCGAGCTGGCGAGCGAGCTGCGGCAAAAGGGCGTGTTCAACATGTTGCTGTCGGACGGGCGCTATCTGATGGCCTTCTGCTCGACCAATCTGTTCTGGATCACCCGCCGTGCCCCTTTTGGCCGGGCGCAGTTGCTCGATCAGGATGTGGAAATTGATTTCCAGAAACATACCGGGGCGAACGACGTGGTCACGGTCATTGCCACACAGCCGCTGACGGGGAATGAAACCTGGCACCGGATCGTGCCAGGCGAGTGGGCCTTATTTTACCTTGGAGAGCGCCAGGAACGACTGTGATGCCGCTTCGGGTTGGGTGATGACCGGGCTGCTGTTCATCACATATCTGCCGCTGGCAACATTGACTGTCGGCGGTTGATGATACTTCGCAAAGTAGACGTAACCCGGCTGAAGCTGCTTCCAGAAATCCGCGTAGGTCGAATAACGATGGCGCTGCATGTTGCTGTCCGTCATGCGGAACGGATAAATTGCAATGTTCACTTCCTGCTGACCATTACGCAATGCCGCGTTCACATACGTGAAAATCTGATCCATATAGGCATTGGTCATGGCGTAGCAGCCAATCGACTTACAGTCGCCGTGAATCATCAGGTAGTTGCCGCTGTAGCCCTGGTCACGGTCGTATTGATTCGGAAAGCCAATATTAATCGCGCGATAGAAACGGCTGTCCGGTTTAAGCTGATTCAGTTTTACGCTGTAGAAACCTTCCGGGCTTTTAAAATCGCCTTCACGGCGTTTTGGACCCAGACCGCCCGAAAAATTGCAGATGCGGTAAGTATCCAGCAAGCGGTATTCGTTACCAATCTTGCCGTACAGCTCAAGTGTCCGCTCTTCCTTAAAGATCTGAATATAAACCGGCGTGCCGATTAGCTGTTTCTTTAACTCTTTACTCACAGGGGCCAGTTGCTGAACCGGCTCGGGAGTCATTGCCATGCTGAGGGCTGGCAGTAAAAGCATCGCAAACAGAAGTGCGATTTTGCCCATGCTGTGTATACCTTGAAGTGAAGAAGAACAATGGCGCGTTATGTGCGCCTCTGTTTGCATTATCGGAACTTTCCGCTACCGCAGCGCAACATTAAACATTGTCTGTTTTTTTAGCAATACAGCACGGCGCAAAATGTCCATTTCTTTAGCGGAATGACGCCAAAAATTTGTAAACTTTGTTTGTTATTGCAAGAAATATTGCACAAGCCTTTCCGAGCTGTATACTTATCCAGTACTGGAGGGGCGATGCGTAAGATCATTCATGTTGATATGGACTGCTTTTTTGCGGCGGTGGAAATGCGTGACGATCCCTCATTACGCGATATTCCCATGGCCATCGGCGGCAGCCGCGATCGACGTGGCGTTATCAGTACCGCTAATTATCCGGCCCGCAAATATGGCGTACGCAGCGCGATGCCGACCGGTATGGCCTTAAAGCTTTGTCCGCATCTGCGTCTACTGCCCGGACGGTATGACGTCTATAAAGAAGCCTCCAGTCAGATCCGCGCCATCTTTTCGCGTTATACCTCGCTCATTGAGCCACTCTCACTGGACGAAGCCTATCTGGATGTTACCGACAGCCAGCACTGTCAGGGATCGGCCACGCTTATCGCGCAGGACATCCGCGCCACCATTTTTCGCGAAACGCAGCTCACCGCCTCTGCGGGCATCGCGCCCATAAAATTCCTTGCCAAGATCGCCTCCGATTTAAACAAGCCTGATGGTCAGTATGTGATTACACCGGCCCAGATGTCCGATTTCTTGCTGGCCTTACCGCTGGCAAAAATTCCCGGTGTAGGAAAAGTTTCAGCAAAAAAGCTCGAAGAGCTGGGTCTGCACACCTGCGCGGACGTGCAAAAAGCCGATTTGGCGCTGCTGCTTAAGCGTTTTGGCAAGTTTGGCAGAGTGTTATGGGAGCGCAGTCACGGCATTGACGAACGGGGCGTGGTGGTTGAACGCGAACGAAAATCGCTGGGTGTGGAGCGGACGCTGGCTGACGATATCGACAGTTGGGAGCGCTGTCTGGAAATTATTGATTACCTCTATGCCGAGCTTGATCGTCGCCTGACGCAGATTCGACCCGATAAGCACATTGCTCGCCAGGGCGTGAAGCTGAAGTTTAGTGATTTCCAGCAGACCACTCAGGAACATGTCTGGCCCGTGCTCAATAAAGAGGACATGATTGCCGTGGCCCGTAAGACCTGGGACGAGCGCCGCGCCGGACGTGGCGTCCGGCTGGTGGGGTTGCATGTGACGCTGGTGGATCCGCAGTTGGAGAGGCAGTTGCTGCTGGGATTATAGAGGGGGCGCTTTCGTGTTGAGTGGGGGGAGATTACGGTTGTGCTCCGGCTCCATGAAACCTCTGCCTGTGGGATCGTGTTACTGATTTGGTGTGGTGTTGTCTGAGGTTTTGTCTGTTTGCCCGCGGGGCGGGGGAGATTACGATCGTGCACCGGGAATTTTCCGCCCGCCAGGCGACAGGGAGTTTCAGCCAGTCCGTGCAGGCGGCCGGGTTAAGGGGCTTGCGCCAGCCCCTTAACAATCCCGGCGGCCGGCAGCCGTCGCTGTTCCTTCGTCTCTCACTCCGGCCTGACGGACCGTCCGGATGCGCCGTCCCTGGCGCAGCCGTCCTCTGCGCGGCCTCCCTGCCGCTCCGTCCTGGCCTCCGTTCCCTCCTCAGCGCGCCGGATGTCGGCAGGAAACCCCTGCCTGTGGGATCGTGTTACTGATGTGGTGTTGTCTGAGGATTTGTCTGTTTGCCCGCGGGGCGGAGGAGATTACGGTCGTACACCGGGAGTTTTCCGCCCGCCAGGCGACAGGGAGTTTCAGCCTGTCCGTGCAGGCGGCCGTGTTAAGGGGCTCGCGCCAGCCCCTTAACAATCCCGGCGGCCGTCAGCCGTCGCTGTTCCTTCGTCACTCACTCCGGCCTGACGGACCGTCCGGATGCGCCCTCCCTGGCGCAGCCGTCCTCTGCGCGGCATCCCTGCCGCTCCGTCCGGGCCTCCGTTCTCTCCTCAGCGCGCCGGATGTCGGCAGGAAACCCCTGCCTGTGGGATCGTGTTACTGATGTGGTGTTGTCTGAGGATTTGTCTGTTTGCCCAAGGGGCGGGGGTGATTACGGTCGTACACCGGGAGTTTTCCGCCCGCCAGGCGACAGGGAGTTTCAGCCAGTCCGTGCAGGCGGCCGGGGTAAGGGGCTCGCGCCAGCCCCTTAACAATCCCGGCGGCCGGCAGCCGTCGCTGTTCCTTCGTCACTCACTCCGGCCTGACGGACCGTCCGGATGCGCCGTCCCTGGCGCAGCCGTCCTCTGCGCGGCATCCCTGCCGCTCCGTCCGGGCCTCCGTTCCCTCCTCAGCGCGCCGGATGCCGGCAGAAACCCCCCCGCCTGTCAGTCCTGGTTTCTTTTAAAAGCGGGTGTTGTCTGTAGTGAATGTGTGCAGTGGGATTCAAAAAAAGTTTTTTATAAACATGCATTGATTCAAAACCAGCAGACTGTAGGACTTTCCGGTCACCTACAGCGACACCGGAAGTGGCTTTAACACAGAGATAGTGAAGCAGGGGGTTGGGGCGGCCTTCCCACCCGCTGAGCGGATGAGGGATTTCCGGATGAGCCGACAGGACGTCGGCGAGAGCCGGGCCGCGCCACGGATGGCGCGTCCTGGCGGTCCGCAGAAATCCTGAAGGAGCGAAGGCACCGCGAAGCGGCGGGTGGGCAGGACGGGAGCCCGGGGTCAAGGGGCCGCGGCGGCTGGCGGCCCCTTGTCGGTCGCCCGCACCGGGCTGGCTGAAACTCCAGGCCGCCTGGCGGGCGAAACCCCCTCAGCGCTTCATAAGCTGTCAGCGACTCAAACCTTCTCAACGCCTGCTCGCGCAAGCATCACTGCAACTCATTATCGGTATCCAAAGCAATAAAAACGCCTGAGCAGGCGCAAATCTCAAAGCGGGGGAGTTGGGCGGCCTTCCCACCCGCTGAGCGGATGAGGGATTTCCGGATGAGCCGACAGGACGTCGGCGAGAGCCGGGCCGCGCCATGGATGGCGCGTCCTGGCGGTCCGCAGAAATCCTGAAGCAGCGAAGGCACCGCGAAGCGGCGGGTGGGCAGGACGGGAGCCCGGGGTCAAGGGGCCGCGGCGGCTGGCGGCCCCTTGTCGGTCGCCCGCACCGGGTTGGCTGAAACTCCAGGCCGCCTGGCGAGCGAAACCCTCTCAGCGCTTCATAAGCTGTCAGCGACTCAAACCTTCCCAACGCCTGCTCGCGCAAGCATCACTGCAACTCATTATCTGTATCCAAAGCAATAAAAACGCCTGAACAGACGCAAATCTCAAAGCGGGGGAGTTGGGCAGGACGGAAGCCCGGGGTCAAGGGGCCGCGGCGGCTGGCGGCCCCTTGTCGGTCGCCCGCACCGGGCAGACTGAAACTCCCGGCCGCCTGGCGGGCGAAACCCTCTCAGCGTTTCATAAGCCGTCAGCGACGCAAACCAGCCACCTCGCGCAGCGAATTAACCGCCCCGCGTAAGCGCCACCAACAACCCATTACTTCTTATATTTTGCTTCCAGCGTCGCAAACCACGGCTGGACAAAATCGTTATTGCTGCCCCAGCCCGGAATGATCTTGTTAAGCGACGTGACATTCACAGCGCCAGGATGGCTGTCGAGCGCCTGTTGTGAAATCGACGACGCTTTAAATTCATACGTTGCAGGCGTGGTTTCACCGGCGATCTTGTTCGCCACCAGGCGCATATTCACGGCACCGATAGTTTTCGGATCGACCGCGACGGTCTGCACCCACGGGCTGCCTTTCTGGCGCATCAGCTGCAAATCCTGATTGGAAACATCAATGCTGTACAGCTTGATCTCGGTGCGGCCATTTTCCTGCAACGCTTTATACGCGCCCTGGCTGAAGGCATCCCATGCGCCCCAGATGGCGTCAATCTTGCCTTTCGGGTATTTCGCCAGAATCGTGCCCACTTTGTTGGCCGTGTCGCCCTGGACATCCGTTGATACGGCACCAATGGACTCCAGTTGATGAATGCCTGGGTTTTCTTTTAATAATTTTTCATACACCACCTGACGGCGTTCCATCGGCGGGAAACCGGCGACCCATAACTTCACGATGTTCGCTTTGCCGTTGAAGTCTTTGATCAACTGCCCCAGGGAGAGCTGCGCCAGCGAGGCGTCATCCTGGGCGGTCACCGTCACGCCGGGAATCGGGTTGTCTACCGGTGTGTCAAATACCGACACTTTAATGCCCGCGTCAGCGATGCGTTTTACCAACGCACTGGCATAGGGCGCTTTGCCGTGTGACAGCACAATACCGTCGTATTTTTGGCTGATCGCCTGATTAACAAAATCCTGAAAACGCGCGTCATCACCGTTGCTGAGGAAGGTGCTGACTTTGAAGCCCAACTGGCGACCCTGCTGAATCGCGCCTGCCACAAACTGAGTCGTGTTGTCGTCGGAACCGAGGTTACGGATGACGGCAATACGAATCGGCCCTTCATGATTGGCGATGGCGGCAGGGACAGGTGTTATGGTGTCGGCAAACGCGGCACTGGCGTTTAACAGGCTCAGGGCCAGCAGCGAGAGTGTTATCTTTTTCATTATTCTTAACTCCAGTAGAAGAATGCGTCTTAACGACGCTGTACATAAGTGATGGCCAGCGCTAAGGCCAGCACTAATCCTTTGATAATGTCCATGGCGTAATAGGGCACAGATAACATCACCAGGCCGTTTTGCAGCACCCCTAAAATGACGGCCCCGACCAGCGTACCCAGCGCATTTGGCTTACCGGAGCCGGCCAGTGAAAAGCCGATCCAGGCGGCAGCCACGGCGTCCATCAGATAACCGCTACCGGCGTTAACCTGAGACGATCCAATGCGTGAGGCCAGCAGAATACCGCCCAGTCCGGCCAGTAGTGAGGCAATCACATAGGCCAGAACGCGATAACGCGTGGTGCGAATACCGGAAAGTCGGGCGGCTTCGGGGTTTCCGCCCAGCGCATACATGCGGCGGCCGTGTTTGGTCAGCGATAGCGCCAGCTGTGCCACCACGGTCACCACCAGCATGATAATCACGATCGTAGGTACCTGACCCAACAGGTTAAAGGCAGCAGGAATGGTGCCTTCCGCCATATCGCCGCTGGGCAGCACCATGTTTTCCGTAATCGAGCCGCCAAAGCTGTAGGTCATGGCGACGCCCTGAATCACAAACAGGGTGGCCAGCGTGGCCAGCATGTCGGGAATGCGCAGCACGACGATCAGAAAGGCGTTAAACAGTCCCACCAGCGTGCACAGCGCCAGAGTGATGGCGATCGCCGCCGTGGTATCGAAGCCGTACCAGACAAACAGCGAAATGACCAGGGCGTTTGCCAGTGACGCGGTAGAGCCCACCGAAAGGTCGAAGCCGCCAACGGTCAGGGATACAGAAACGCCCACGGCAATCACGGTTACGATGGCGATAGACCGCAAAATATTGATGATATTGTTCGGCTCCAGAAAGCTGTCGGAAGCCAGGCCAAAGGCAGCGATCAATATCACCACTGTCAGCAACATGCCCCACTTATAGAGGAAATCGAACAGCTGATGGCGCAGCGATGGCGATGCGGAATTCAGGGCTAACTCTTTACTGCTCACGCAGGGGTTCCTCCGGTGGAATAGAGCAAAAGTGTCTCTTCCGTGGCGCGTTGTCCGTCTAATTCCGCCACAATACGTCCGTCCCAGAGCACACAAATACGGTCGCATAAGCCGACCAGTTCAGAAAATTCGCCAGAGGCGTAAATAATCCCTTTGCCTTCATGGGCAAGGTTGCTGATTAGCGTGAACAGTTCCGTTTTGGCTTTTACGTCCACGCCTTTGGTCGGTTCGTCGAAAATCAGGACATCGGCGTTATTGCGTAACCATTTGCCAATCGCCACCTTTTGTTGATTGCCGCCGGAAAGCCGACGTAACGGTTGGGCGGGGCCAGTCGTACGCACGTTAAGACGACGGATCACCGCTTCCGCCCAGCGCCAGGCCTGACGATGGCCGAACAGGCTCCAGCGGGAAAAACTGTCGTCTGCGCTGATACTGAGGTTCATCGCCACCGATTCGTCAATGAAGATGCCCTCTTTGCGGCGCTCTTCCGGCACCAGTGCCATGCGCTGACTCACGGAATCGTGTGGCGATCGCGGTTTCCAGCGTTTACCGTGCAGTTCACCGCGGGTAACCCGGCTTTTACTGGCACCAAATAACGCTTTGCAGAGTTCGGTTTTGCCAGCCCCGGCCAGCCCGGCAATACCCAGAATCTCGCCCTTGTGTAAACGCAGTGAGATGTCCCGGAGCAGGTGTTCATCATGTAATCCTTCCACCGCCATGAGTACGGATGAGGACTGCAATGGCCGGCGCGGAGGATAGATATCGGTCAACGGATGACCCAGCATTTTTTCAACGATTTGCTCACCGCTCAGGGAAGCCATTGGGCTGCTTTCTACCAGGCGGCCATCGCGCAGTACCGTCAGGCGATCGCAGATGGCTTTCAGTTCGTGAATACGATGAGAGATAAATATCACGCCAATACCGCTGGTCTGCAGGCGACGAACTACGGCGAACAGGCGCTCGCTTTCGTGTTGGTCGAGTGGGGCAGTGGGTTCATCAAGAATCAGAAAGCGGCAATGGTGCGACAGGGCTCTGGCCAGCAGGATTTGCTGCTTTTCCGCCAGCGAACAACGTTCGACCGGGCGTCTGACATCAATCGTGGCATCCAGCTGCGCCAGCAGGTCCCGCGCCTGACGACGCATATCGCCCCAGCGAAAGCCATGGCCCGGTTCGGCCAGTTGATCCAGCAGAATGTTCTCGGCCACGCTTAACTGGGGCACCAGCGCAACATCCACTTCCTGCTGCACCAGGTGAATGCCGAGCTTTTTGGCGTCACGCGGGCTGCGAATCGACACAGGCTGGCCGTCCAGCAGAATCTCACCGTGATAGTGACTGTGGGCACCGGAGAGTACCGCCATCAGGGTGGATTTACCCGCGCCATTGGCCCCGGTCAGGGCATGAACCGAGTGACCTTCCGTCAGAAAATCCACTGAGGTTAACGCGGCAAATCCGCCGAAATCGATAGAGATGTTACGCATCTCAAGGCGATTGACTGCACGCATCACGGAGCTCTCCATTAAAGTCACTGATCGCATTTTTTCCCGAAGCTACCGGTGCGGCAACTAACGAAAGCGCATAAGTTAGCACAGAAATTTATTAGCCATCCAGACATCTGGACATAATGGCGGCTAAAGCTGACTAAGCGCAGCAAGTTGGTGATTTAACGGTAAGAAGTCGCCTTAACCCAGCGGATTATGCTGCGCCTGGGCGTCAGTCTTTTTTAAACGGATGCGCTTTTATCTCAGGATCGGAAAATGCGACGTGGTTTTGTCGCAGACTTCACCACGTGCAGAACGCATCGCATCCGTCGCGGTTACTTCACGGCATAGATTTCGGCGAGGTCGGCCAGATCCCAGTTACCGCCCGTTAACAGTACACAGACTTTCTCAGCGGGCTTCAGGCTGACCGAGCCCGCCAGCAACGCGCCAAGGCCGATGGAGGCCGCGGGCTCGGCAATCAATTTTGCCTCACTGGCCAGCACCCGCATGCCCTGAGCAATATGCTCGTCGTCAACCAGCACAATCTCATCCACGTACTTTTCAATAATCGGGTAGGGATTGCGGCCCGGCACGCTGAGTCTTAAGCCATCCGCAATAGTATTGAGCAGCGGCAGTGACGTTGGCTGTTTGTTGATCCGACTTTGGTAATATTTCGGTGTCAGAGCGGGTTCCGCGCCAATCACTCTGACGGCAGGACGGGTTTCTTTGATTGCGGTGGCCACACCGGAGAGAAGTCCGCCACCGCCCAGCGGCACAATCACGGTATCCACATCCGGCAAATCATGCAGGATTTCGCAGCCGATCGTTCCCTGGCCCGCCATGACCATCGGATCTTCAAAGCCATGCACTACCGCATAATTGTTGAGCTCGGCAATTTCATACACCTTCTTCCAGCGGGACGCATTGTCGCCATCGAAGAGAATCACCTCTGCGCCCAGGGCACGCGTATTGTCGATTTTGATTTGCGGCGTTGTGACCGGCAGCACCAGAATGACCTTTACGCCCAGCATTCTGCCTGCATAAGACAGGCCCTGGGCATGATTGCCTGATGAACTGGAAATCATGCCGTTGGCAAACGCCTCAACGGGCAGAGAAAGGACCTTATTCAGTGCGCCCCGTATTTTAAACGCGCCGGTAATCTGCAACGTCTCCGGCTTGAGGTAAAGCTCACAGCCGACCCGTTTTTCAATTTTTTCAGCGCGGAGTAACGGCGTATGGCGAATATGGGCAGCGATGCGCTGCTGTGCGTCATGAATGTCCTGCAGGGTGGGGTACGAACGCGTCATATACATTACCTTCGTCTGAACGAAACGTTATTCAAAAAATGCAAATCCGGTTCCGTAGCCTTTTTCAAGGGCCTTGCGGTAAATGCGCCCGGCTGTCGTGTTGTCCTGAATGGCAAGCCCAGTGGAGTCAAAGAAGGTAATTTCCCGATCGTTTTCCCGGCCCGGTTTCGTCCCGGACAAAATTTCCCCGATTTCGGCATGAATCGCGTTTTCACTGATGATATTTCTGTCCAGCGCATGCCAGGTTTCTCCTTTCTGCGTGCACTGGGGCAGGGAATCCACGATCACTTTTGCCCGACTAAAAATCTGCGGGTCAAACTCCTGTTTACCGCGCTGATCGGTGCCAATGGCGATGATATGCGTGCCGGGCGGAATCCAGTCGGCCTCAATCAGCGGACCTTTGCCCCGGGTGGTGGTGATAAGAATATCGGCTTGCCCGACCGCCGCCTGACAGCTGTGCGCGATAATGACCGGAATACCTGTGGTGCTTTCAATGTCCGCTTTGAAAGCCTGACGGGTGGCTGGCGTTCGGCTCCAGGCATGGATTTCCTCAATATCCATTACCCGGGCGATCGCCTGGATTTGCATTCTCGCCTGATTGCCAGTGCCAATCGCGGCGATTTTTTTGGCATTTTTACGTGCCAGTGCTCTGACGGAAACAGCGCCCGACGCACCGGTTCGCAGACCGGTAACCAGGCTACCGTCCATCACACAGCACAGGGCGCCGCTTTGGGCATCAAACAGGATGATCGTGCCCATACCGCCCGGCAGACCAGGACGGGACGGGTTTTCTGAAAAACCGCCGGAGGAGGCTTTCATCGAAATCAGTTCGTTGGTGCGGTAATAGCAGGTTTTAAAATCAATCTCGCCACGGGGGGCGGGCAGGTGCAGGCCGATATAGTCAGGCTGTTCCACCAGGCCGCCGTTAAAGGCCCTGTAGGCTTCGTCGACGGCTTCAATGACATCATCAATGCTGATGAGCTGTCGGACATCTTCTTTGGTGAGTAATAAGGTCTTCATGCGTCCTCGGGTCGTGTCAGACGAACGATTCCCGACTAGCGCAATGGTGTTAAAACGCGGTCGGGAAAAGAGGGATTCCCGACATTATTACACTGGTGTTGCAACAGAAAATGCCAATCTGCACCCCGGAGAAACGCTTTAAACTGTTTTAGCGACGGGTGACGAAAGCTAATGCTCGGGTAAGTGTGACGGCGGAAAGGCGAGCGAGGCGCAAAAAAAGGGCTTATGCAGAACATAAGCCCTTAATCTTATGGTGTACGGATTTTATTTCTCCGGCACCACATTCAGCAGTGTAGTCAGCAGCTTCCAGTACAGGCCAACGCTTTCGATATGGACCTGCTCATCGGGGGAGTGCGGACCTGTGATGGTTGGGCCGATCGAAACCATATCCATGTTGGGATAGGGCTTTTTAAACAAGCCACATTCCAGACCCGCGTGGATCACCTGAATATTGGGTGTTTTGCCAAACAGGGCGACATAGGTTTCACGCGTCAGGGCCATGATGGGCGAGTCGGCATCGGGCTGCCAGCCAGGATAGCCGCCTTTTGGTTTGGTCTGCGCGCCCGCCAGCTGGCCGAGTGAGGTCAGCATCTGCACCACATAATCACGTCCCGTGTCGATCAGCGAACGAATCAGACAGTTAATTTCCGCTTTGTCGGCATCCATCGTCACAACGCCCACATTAAGTGAGGTTTCCACAACGCCTTTGGCGACATCAGAGTTGCGGATCACGCCGTTCGGAGTGCTGTTTAACAAATTCAGGAAGCGATCGCGGCTTTCACGGCTCAGCGCCTCGCCCTGATGGGCAACCGGTTCGCTGACAAAAGCAATATTCTTCTCTTTCACGCCGTGCTCATTCTGTACCGCGGCCAGGAAGCTGGCGGCGGCCGATTTGAGGTTATCCACTTTGCTGCTGTCGACAGAAACGGTTGCAAAGGCTTCGCGAGGAATCGCGTTGCGCAGTGTACCGCCGGTGAACGCAATCAGGCGAAGATCCAGCTCTGCCGCATGCGCGGTCAGGAAACGGGCCAGCAACTTATTGGCATTCCCCAGGCCCATATGAATATCCGCACCTGAGTGACCGCCACGCAGTCCTTTCAGGGTGAACTTCAGGGTTTCAAAACCGGCAGGAACCGCTTCGCGCGTCAGGGGCAGGGTTGTGATGAAATCGATGCCGCCTGCGCAACCCATGTAGATCTCACCTTCTTCTTCCGAATCGGTGTTGATCAAAATGTCAGCCTGCAGCCAGCCTGGCTGTAAACCAAAAGCACCGTCCATACCGGTTTCTTCGGTCATGGTGAGCAGGACTTCCAGCGGGCCATGGGTCAGGCTGTTGTCCGCCAGTACCGCAAGGGCCGAGGCCATACCAATCCCGTTGTCGGCGCCCAGCGTCGTCCCGCGCGCTTTCACCCATTCGCCATCGACATACGGCTGAATAGGATCTTTGGTGAAGTCGTGAACGGTATCGTTATTTTTCTGCGGCACCATATCAAGGTGTGCCTGCAGGGCCACGGGCGTGCGTTTTTCCATACCGGCGGTCGCAGGTTTACGAATCAGGATATTGCCGACCTGATCGCGCTCACACCAGAAGCCTTGTTCTTTGGCCCAGTTAACAATGTAGTTAGCCAGCGCTTCTTCATGAAAAGAGGGATGAGGAATCGAGCAGATTTTGGCGAAAAAATCCCACAGCGGCTGTGGAGAGAGTTGAGACAATTCAGACACGACAAGTCTCCTGTGTCAGTGCGCCGGCTTTGCCGGACAGTGCGAAGTTCCAGTGAAAGATCGCCGTCAGTGAACTGACGAGATAGGGCGAGAATATCACTGTTTTTCGTTCTGTGTGTCATTCACCGCGCTAAAAAACCGCAACCAGCCGCCAGGTGCTGGTTTTTAGCGCGTCATGTCCTTATAATCTCGCGCAACCTTTTCCCCGTTGCACATTTTTTAAGCCACACTGACTGGCTGGGATTCCTATTTATGAGCGAAAAATACGTCGTTACCTGGGACATGCTGCAGATTCATGCCCGTAAACTGGCTCAACGCCTGCTGCCTGTTGAACAGTGGAAAGGCATTATTGCAGTGAGTCGCGGCGGTCTGGTACCGGCTTCGCTGCTGGCACGTGAACTGGGTATTCGCTATGTCGATACCGTGTGTATTTCCAGCTATGACCACGATCATCAGCGTGAAATGAAAGTCCTGAAACGCGCCGAAGGCGATGGTGAAGGCTTTATCGTGATTGACGACCTGGTGGATACCGGCGGTACCGCACAAGCCATCCGTGAGATGTATCCGAAAGCGCGCTTCTGCACCATCTTTGCAAAGCCTGCCGGACGTGCGCTGGTTGATGACTATATCGTTGATATTCCGCAGAACACCTGGATCGAACAGCCATGGGACATGGGCGTGGTTTATATTCCACCGATTGTCAAAGGCTGATTGACGCAACACAAACAACGCCCGGTTTTCCGGGCGTTGTGCTTTCTGCGCCTCGCGACTTGCCGTGCAGTACAGTAAACTTAACTGCTGCTGTCTGTGTTGTTAGAGAGGTGATATGTCTGGCAAAAACCTGAGCGTTGAGCTGTTTAAACCTCGCTTTAAACATCCCGAAACGTCGTCGCTGGTACGCCTGCGTCGGCATGCCACGCATGAAGTGCATTCTGCCCTGGATGGCGACAGCCGGCGCGGCTGGTATCGGATGCTTAATAAGCTGATGTGGACATGGCGGGGCGTGCCCGCGCAGGAGATCAGCGAGGTACTGGCGCGTATTGCAATCAGCGATGTTGAGCACACCAACCCTGCGCTACTGGATACGGTAATAGGTTATCGCAACGGTAACTGGAACTACGAGTGGAGCAGACAGGCAGGTCGCTGGCAACAACGTGCACTGGACGCGAAAGAGGACGCCCACGACCAGGCCGGGCATGACTGGCTGCACGCGTCTCATCTCTACAGTGTGGCCGCGTACCCCTATATTAAAGGCGATGAACTGGCGGATCAGGCGCAGGCCCTGGCCAGCCGCGCTTATGAAGAAGCGACCCGCCGCTTACCCGGGGAACTCAAAACGCTGACCTTCCACATTGAAGGAGGCAGCCCCGTCAGCGGTTTTTTGCATATGCCGCCTGGCGTGGAAGCCCCTTATCCCACCGTGATGTTTTGCGGTGCGCTGGACTCGCTGCAAACTGACCACTATCGTCTCTTCCACGATTATCTTGCGCCGCGCGGCATCGCTATGCTGACACTGGATATGCCGTCCGTCGGGAACGCCATCAAGTGGAAGCTCAGCCAGGATACCAGCTTTCTGCATCAGCAGGTGCTGCGCGATCTGGCTTCTGTTCCGTGGATCGATCACACGCGTGTAGCGGCGCTGGGTTTTCGCTTCGGTGCCAATGTCGCTGTTCGTCTGGCCTATCTGGAAGCGCCGCGTCTGCGAGCCGTAGCCTGTCTCGGGCCCATCGTACACAGCCTGCTGACACAAAATACCTTGCAGAACAAAGTACCGGATATGTATATGGACATGCTGGCCAGTCGGCTTGGCATGGCAGGCAGTACAGACAGCGCCTTGCGGGCGGAACTGCTCAGCTACTCGCTGAAAAATCAGGGGCTACTGGGACGTCGAACTGCCACGCCCATGCTGTCAGCATACTGGTTCAACGATCTCTTCAGCCCTGAGGAGGAAAGCAAACTGATCGCCAGCTCTTCAGCACAAGGTAAAGCGTTGTTAATTCCGGTAAAACCGGTAGCGGCCAGTTTCGATAGCGCCCTGAATGAAATCTGCGACTGGCTGGTACAACGTTTAAAAAGATAGCTGGCAAAATTGACAGTGTTTGCTACAACTACTAGCTGGAATCATTCGGATCGTTGCAAGACAATGCAGCATGGCTGCTGCGGTTCGAGATATAAAGCCTGTCCTAATGGAGAATTAGCATGACGTTACCGAGTGGTCATCCCCGCAGTCGCCTGCTTAAACGCTTCACGGAACTGGGACCTTACATACGCGATGGAAAATGTAGTGAAAATCGCTTCTTCTTCGACTGCCTGGCTGCCTGCGTAAATGTTAAACCTGCGCCTGAGCTGCGAGAGTTCTGGGGCTGGTGGATGGAGCTGGAAGCGCAAGCCGATCACGTTACCTATGTGTATCATATTGGCCTGTTTGATAAAGAGGGCGACTGGTCTGTCGCCACGATCAAGGGCAAAGATAATTCAGCCCGCGTGGAAGAAACGCTGCGTAATTTCCATGGCCGTTTAAAAGAGACGTTGAAAGAGTTTGAACTGGATCTGGTGCCCGCTAGTGACTTCGATGAAAAACCGATAAAACTCAGCGCCTGAAACTGAAGCCCCTGCGGGGGCTTTATTGTCAGGATCGATCCCGCTCAGATTGCCCTACAGGAAAGGGCGAGTGATGGTCACTCGCCCTTTTAACAGACACATTCACATTGAGGGTAAAGCACTAAACCTCTCCATCACGCGGGCCGTCATTCCTTCGACAGCCTCTCTCGTCAGGCGAAGCTCAGATTCATCAGAACTGGTAGGTCAGGCCGACAGCAACGATGTCATCGTTGTTAAGCGCCAGCTTGTTGTCTTTATCCAGTTGGTTAATTTTGTAATCCACAAACGTCGACATGTTTTTGTTGAAGTAGTAGGTGGCGCCCACGTCGATATATTTAACCAGGTCTTCGTTGCCGATACCGTTTTCGATATCTTTGCCCTTGGTCTGCACGTAGCCAATAGAAGGACGCAGGCCGAAGTCAAACTGATACTGCGCAACCAGCTCCAGGTTTTCTGCTTTGTTGGCTGAGCCTGAAACGGAGCCGCCAGCGACACGGTTTGTTCCACTGATAGGCGTCATGTTGCGGGTTTCGGTATAAATCGCGGCCAGATAAATACTGTTGGCATCATATTTCAGGCCCGTGCCCCATGACGTTGCTTTATCGCCATGACCATAGGTGCCAGCCTGTTGTGAATTGGTACGGTCAGAAGAAGTGATTGCACCCAGTACGCTCACACCAGAGTCAGCAATCGCATAACCCAGTGAGGCACCATAGCCATCACCATTCTGGCGTGTAATATCGGTACGGCTGTTTGCGGAAGTCGAGTCATTTTTACCCTGATACTGCAGGGCAAACTTCAGACCATCGACCAGACCAAAAAAGTTGGTGTTACGGTAAGTGGCGACGCCAGAAGCGCGCTGCGCCATAAAGTTATCCGTACGGGCTGTACCGTCACCACCAAATTCCGGGAAGACGTCAGTCAGCGATTCAACGTCGTACAGTACGCCGTAGTTACGGCCATAGTCGAATGAACCGTACTGAGAGAATTTCAGACCGGCAAAGCCCAGACGGGTTTTGTTGCCTGTATTAGCATCGCTGCCTTCAGAGTTGTTAGCATTGTACTGATATTCCCACTGGCCATAACCGGTCATCATATCGTTAATCTGCGTCTGGCCTTTGAAACCGATACGCACATAAGATTTGTCGCCATTTTGACCAGCATTATCGCTCATGTAATGCTCGGCTTTTACCTTACCGTAGAAATCCAGCTTGTTACCGTCTTTGTTATAAACTTCAGCGGCCTGAGCGGCAGAGGTCAGCGCCAGAGCAGAGACAACGATTGCCAGTGTACTTTTCTTCATTTGCTATCAATCCCAATGAGTAAAATGCTTATATCCTCACTATTTTCTTGCTGCAGGCAGGGCTGCCTTATTCTCCGGTCGCTCAGTGAACGCACCAGGGGGCATTCATTTGCCGCCTTGTTACATCAAGAAAACTTTTGAGGCATTAGTGAAAATATTTGTAAAACACCGACTTTTTACCGATGAATGATGAAGTTTTTATGACAACTTTTATGTTTTGTTGTTAAAGGGGAACTTTTGGTCTACTCCGCACTCTGCAAAATTTGCAGCTTTTCCCTTACTGGCTGTTGGCTTCCCTCACCGCACCTGTTAAAAAGTCGGTTCACAGAAATTTTTTACGGCAGGACAACATGAGTGGCAGTCAGACCCTTGTGGTCAAATTGGGTACCAGCGTGCTTACCGGCGGTTCGCGTCGGTTAAACCGGGCACATATGGTGGAATTAGTGCGTCAGTGCGCGCAGCAGCACGCCGCCGGCCATCGTATTGTGATTGTGACCTCCGGCGCGATGGCGGCCGGTCGTGAACATCTGGGTTACCCCGAACTGCCGCCTACCATCGCCTCAAAGCAGCTGTTAGCTGCGGTGGGGCAAAGTCGTCTGATCCAGTTGTGGGAACAGCTGTTTTCTATTTACGGTATTCATATCGGGCAGATGTTACTGACCCGTGCTGATATGGAAGATCGCGAACGCTTCCTCAATGCCCGCGATACCTTACGGGCCTTGCTGGACAACCACATTGTGCCGGTCATCAATGAAAATGACGCCGTTGCCACGGCGGAAATTAAAGTGGGCGATAATGACAACCTCTCTGCGCTGGCGGCAATGCTGGGCGGGGCAGACAAACTGTTGTTACTGACCGATCAGCAGGGATTGTTTACTGCCGATCCGCGCAGTAATCCGGATGCCCAGTTAATCAGCGATGTGCATATCATTGACGACGCACTGCGCGCACTGGCGGGCGGAAGCGTATCCGGGTTGGGCACGGGCGGCATGTCGACGAAGCTGCAGGCTGCCGATGTCGCCTGCCGGGCCGGTATTGATGTCATTATTGCGGCCGGAAGTCGTCATGGCGTGATCAACGATGTGATTGAGGGCAAGCCCGTCGGTACACTGTTTCATGCTCAGCAGACGCCGCTGGAAAACCGTAAACGCTGGATTTTCGGTGCGCCGCCCGCCGGAGAGATCACCGTGGATGACGGTGCGCTTGCTGCGATTGTTGCGCGCGGCAGTTCGCTGCTGCCAAAAGGGATCCGCGAGATTCAGGGGAATTTTTCCCGTGGTGAAGTGATCCGTATCCGCAGTTTGCAGGGGCGCGATATTGCGCACGGCGTCTCGCGCTATAACAGTGATGCGATGCGCATGATTGCGGGTCACCATAGTCAACAGATAAGCGAGATTCTGGGCTACGAATATGGGCCGGTTGCCGTGCATCGCGACGACATGATCGTCAGTTAAGGAGTACACATGCTTGAAGAAATGGGAAAGGCGGCGCGCGGCGCGGCCTGGAAACTGGCGGATCTGTCTGCGGCAGAAAAAAATCAGGTTTTGCTGACTATCGCCGATCGGCTTGAGGCAGAAAGCGAGGGGATCCTGGCGGCAAACGAGCAGGATCTGGCTGAGGCGCGGCAGAACGGCATGAGCGCCGCATTGCTCGATCGCCTGACGCTGACGCCCGCGCGCCTCAGTGCGATTGCCCACGATGTTCGCCAGGTCTGTCGGCTCGCCGATCCGGTAGGGCAGGTGATCGATGGTGGTTTACTGGACAGCGGCTTGCGCATTGAGCGCCGCCGGGTGCCGTTAGGGGTGATCGGCGTCATTTATGAAGCGCGTCCGAACGTCACGGTGGATGTGGCGAGCCTGTGCCTGAAAACCGGCAATGCGGCCATCCTGCGTGGAGGGAAAGAGACATGGCGGACGAACGCGGCTACCGTCCGGGTAATACAAAACGCTTTGCAGCAGCACGGCTTGCCATCAGCTGCCATTCAGGCGATTGAGAATCCGGATCGGGAACTGGTCAATCAACTGCTAAAACTGGACCGCTATGTGGATATGTTGATTCCGCGAGGGGGCGCCGGACTGCACAAACTCTGTCGCGAACATTCCACTATTCCGGTGATTACTGGCGGCATTGGCGTTTGCCATATGTATATCGACGACACGATGGATATCGACGCCGCGCTGGATATCATCGTGAATGCCAAGAAGCAGCGTCCGAGTGCCTGTAACTCCCTCGAAACGCTGCTGATCGACGCGGCCATGGCGGCGCGCTTTCTGCCCGCTTTTATGGCCCGCATGGCAGAGGAGAACATTCCGCTGCATGCTGATGCCAGTATCCTGAGTGAACTGCAGCAGGGACCGGCCAGCGTTACCGCCATCCAACAGGGCGATTACGACGATGAATGGCTGTCGCTTGATCTCAACGTTAAACGGGTTGCCGATATGGATGAAGCTATCGCGCATATTCGCGAGCACGGCACGCAGCACTCAGACGCTATCCTGACACGCAGCACACAAAATGCCGCGCGCTTTGTTAAGCAGGTTGACTCGTCTGCTGTTTACGTCAACGCCAGCACGCGCTTTACCGACGGGGCACAGTTTGGTCTGGGCGCGGAAGTCGCGGTCAGTACGCAAAAACTGCATGCCCGTGGTCCAATGGGCCTGGAGGCGCTGACGACCTATAAATGGATTGGCTGGGGAGACGACAGCCTGCGTGCATAACCGCATTTTAGTGAATAAAACGGGAGCCTGTGCAGGCTCCCGTTTTTTTTAGATGGCTTTTTTCGCACCACTCAATGGTAGAGTTTTTCGCCTGTTGGCCGCTTTTTAGTCAGTAAGAGGGAGGTTGTTCATCAGAAACGATGAAGGTAGGGCGCAATTTTTTACACAAGATTACTGAAAGGTGAGGTCAGACGCGGCTTAGCGCCTGATTTTATGCTTCGCTTGGCATAATAACGGTTAACAATAATCAAAAATGCCTGGCAATGCCGTTAGGTAGTCAACGGGCGGTAATATAAAATGAACTGGTAGCAATAACGAAAATAACATTCAGCACCTCTTTCATGGTTGATTATTAACTGATGGTTAAAAAAGAGAGTATCAAACAAGCGTTCACTGCCAGGCTGATCGCCGCGTGTGAAAGTGCGGGCATCACCGGTCATGGCCGAAATAAGCAGGTCGCCTGTGCGCTGCAACAGCAGGGTTGTCAGATTTCCGCACCCGGCGTGTGGAAATGGTTTAACGCGCAGTCCGTGCCCGATAACGGCAATCTTCTGGCGCTCAGCCAGTTACTGGGTGTCAGAGTAGAATGGTTGCAATATGGCATGGAGCAGACCCCGGAACCGTATTTACTGCAGGATATGCCGTGCCAAAAAAGCACGTTTCGCGTTAACAGTTTTGACCTGGGGCAAACGTCAGCAATGGGGGTTCCCGTCGGGGATGACTTCGTTGAAACGATTAAGGCTATCGAATACGGGCAGGAGGAAGCCCGCATCTTGTTCAGCGGCCGCCCGGCCGATCATATTCGGTTAATCGCAATGAACAGCGATGCCATGTCAGACACATTTGCCCCACGGGATCAGCTGTTTGTGGACATTAGCGTGCAGACATTCGACGGAGATGGCATCTACATCTTTACACTGGACGACAGACTTTACCTCAAACGCCTGCAACTGCAGCATAAAAGAATTGCTGTTATCTCAGATAATAAACGTTACGAGACTTGGTATCTGGACCGGAATGATGCGGGCAGTTTAACCGTTCTGGCAAAGGTGATCATGAGCCAGGCCAGGCAGTATCATATTCTGGGTTAGGCAATTCAGTCAGACTGATGATCCTTAAGTGAAAAAAATAATCGGTCTAAATTCAAAAAGTTAACTTATGGTAAAAAATAAATTAACCAGTGGTGTTTGATAAAGCATAAGAACCTGTTAATAATTTGAGCAGGGACGAAAAAAGTTGTTACCTCCAGGATGAAACGCTCTTAAACAATTGAGGCGCTGCACAAGCGCGAATCAACCCCCCAACGCTAATGAGCTTTGGGATGGGGTGGATGCGTACCGTGCAGTGTCATCAGATGCCGCCCGAACCCTTTGCTTACCCTTCCACCTGACTGATTATTCAGCCGGGAGGAGTGCCTGTGAACAGCATTCCGCGACGTTCAGGCGTGTTCAACGGAGCGAAAATGCTTGCCTGCCACCCTATCGCCAAAGACTCATTCACAGGAGGAGTTATGGCGATAATCCAGTATGGCAAAAGCGTTTTTACAGGCAATGCACGAACTCGCCGTCATCAGCGGCGTCAACCTCTTAACCGTCTCAAACACAGTATTGACGAAGCACTTAACTGTCCACCCGAAACCCGCACGCTTCGCCGCGCAGAGCAAATCTGTCAGCGGCAAGTGATATCGGCTGTTGATCGCGCGATTACCGCACCGCGCCTGAGAAGCCAGGAGATATCGGGATTTGATAATTGCTGCCTGCCACATGTTCATCTCTATGCGGTCCGTTGAACGAATTTTTCGTCACTGATTTTACGCCTGTCGCAGGCATCTCCATCCTTTCTGACCTTTTGTAAATGCTTCAATGCTGCTGCATGTTCACCCGACATCGCCGCTGCGTTTATCCCTGCACTAATCAGTTTGTTTTATGTTTTGTCAGTCCGGTCGGTTATGTCTGCATCGTCTATGAGGAGTTTTTATGAGCCAGATTATTGCAATTCTGAATTTTGAAGAGGGTTACGCCGAAATGCCGTATCTCGATACGCTGGGGTTTCCTACCGTTGCAGGCGGCATCCGTATTGGCCCAAAAGGCGCATCGCTAAGTAACTATGTCATGCGGGTTCCCCGGCGGGTCGGGGATGTCTGGAAGCAATGCATTCTGGAAAACAAGATCACAGATATGCAAAGCCGTGCGCCCATTAAGCTGGCGCTGGAGAAATGTAATGAGGCGCGTACCGATGTTCTGATGAGTATGGCCTATCAGCTTGGCGTAGATGGCATTTTGCAGTTTAAAAACATGCTCAACGCGATTGCCCAGGAAAACTTTGTTGAGGCCGGTGAGGCCATGCTCAACAGCCTGTGGGCGCGGCAGACACCGGGCCGTGTCCGGCGTCATGCCGAAGTGATGCGCAGCGGAAACTATGACGTCTACCGGGGGTTACTATGAGATGGTTACTTTTCATTATCGCGGTGTTAAGCGTCATTATCATTTTGCTGTTAATGCAGCGCTTCACCACGCTTCAGTTTGTTTCTCACGCCAAATTGTTGTTTAAAACCTGGTCTGTATGGCTTGCCTCGCTGGGATCGATGCTCAGTGCCTGGGTTCAGTCGTTTCCGTCTTCTGCGCTCAATGCCTGGCAAACGCTGCCGGAGGACGTAAAAAGCATTCTTCCCCACAACTATCTGGGTCTTATCGGTGCCTTCATGGTGGCGATGGGCGTGATTGCGCAGTTTGTTCGCCAGAAAACCCTGCTCAATGAAAAACGGCAAAGTAAGGAGATGGAGTCATGACGTTTTTTTCTCTGTTAACCAACGGCGGCTGGCACTGGTTGGCTGCGCTGGGTGCGCTGATGGCGGCTTTGGGAGCCAGTTACTTCGGTGGCAAAAAAATTGGCAAGGTGCAACAGCAGGCGCAGTCAGAAGCCGAGGGGGCCAGGCAAGAGGCAGACCGCCTGACGAAGATTACTCATCAACAGCAACACAATAGTGAGGAGGCGAAGCGTGTGGCGACTGATAACCTCAATCTTGATGATGCTGCTGCTCGCGACAAGTTGCAGCAGTCCAAATATAACCAGCCCTGAACCCATCATCTCTAACGATTCAGCCTGCATTCTCTTTTCCCCTATTTACACCCATGGCGATGACGCGCAGAAGGCAGACATTCGCACTGTGCGCGCCATCAATGCCCATAACGATCTCTGGGATGCCCTCTGTGGACATCCCTCATCGTCAAAATAGTTAACTAAATGATTTATAAAACCTTATCCTGAGGAGGATATCATGATTGAAGTCAACTCATTTGCTGAGCTGCGTACTACCGTGCCGTCAAAAGCAGGTGAAATTGCCGTGTTAAAACGCTACTACGACAAAGACTCCAGTTTCCGGGGCGGCGGTGATTTTGTGGGATTCACCGGCACCACCACGTTAAAAGACGATGGCGGTACAGTCGCCGTTGGCAATAACTTTTACTGGAAGCGTTCGATTAACGATCCACGTGAAGTTAACATCCTGCATTTTGGCGCGAAAGGCGATGGCGTAACCGATGACACCGATGCGTTTAAACGTATTCTTGGCTGGTCACAAACTTACAGCCAAAATATGAAAGGTTTACCGGTCCGTTTTCCCGGCGGACGTTTCCTGATCATGCCAATGGACCTGAGTGATACAGAAATGCCGTTCTTTGGTCTGGCCGGCGATGACCTGGCGCTGGGTTCTCTGCCTGGCACAACCCTTATCTCCGACAAAAGCGCCAATACGCTGTTTAAGGTTAAAGCCCGTAGGACGACGATCCGTGGTATCACCTGGGATGGGCAAGCCAGCGCGGATATTGTTGCCAATAAAGCCACCATCACCCCCGAGATGTGCAGCAACACTCAGCCTTTCTTTGAAAATATTTGTGTGGAAGGGCAAATCGTCAATATTAGCTGTTTTCGCGGCCAGCGCAGTGGCGGCACGATTTTTAAACTGCAGGACACGCTCGACAGTAAGTTTGAGCAAATCTACACCAATACCACCTACTCACGGGTGTTTGATATTGGCTGGTCAAATTCGCCCAATGGCGTGTGGGATCACTCCACGGCGGTTGAATTGTGCAACGCGAATTTCCAGACAGGCTATGGCGATGCCACGCTTTACATGCCGCGCATGACACAGGCGATTATGCGCAACGTGTGGATTGAACATACGCGTAATCCCGGCGATCTGTCTGATGGCGGCTGGACAATTGATACGCTCAACGTCGAAGACTGTAGTGCACCTTTAATCCTCAATAATGCGCGCGTGGTAATGCGCCATATTAACCTGCAGGCGGGCGCAAAGCTCAGTCAGGATCTGGTCACGGGCAAATGGCTTTCTACTTTCGAGTATGGCTATCGCCGCGACGAGAACTACGGCACGTTTATGAGTGGATCGCTACGGGCAGGGTACTTCAGTGGCTATAAAGTCGTGAATAATACTGCGACGGATAACTGGTATCGCCTGGGCCAGGTGTTTTTCCCTTCACCCAATCAGCAATGGGTTATTGAGTTGATTGGCAAAGCGGATAACACCACGCCTTCGGGAACTGCTACGTCACCCGTTAACATGCCGGGTACAGGGAAAACGTGGATCAACCTACAACGGCTGGATACCGTCTGGGCGGATGCCTGCCACATGGGTCAACCTGCTGTTATGGATATTCGCTACAACCGGGTGGGCACCACCTATGCTGGCGTGTGGGTCAAGCTGCGCGCTAACAGCGGTGAGACCATGTTTAACCTGAAAACGACCGGGCCGACGCGCTTTGACACCGGATCCTGCTCACTTTTCCAGAGTGATATGTCTCAGGTTGATGACGTCACAAAAGTCGGGACGCTAAAACCCGCTGCGCGCTTTGGTCTTCACAATGGTGTAGCGGGGCTGGGCGCCAATGAAAAAGGGGTGGTAACCCTGGCGACCGCAGAAGGCTCGCCGACAAATAAAACAACGCCGACCGGATTTGTGCTGATGAATATAAACGGCGTCGATCGGAAGGTGGCGTATTACGATTAGCATGCATACACATTCGCGAGGCTTCGGCCTCGCGACGTTTATTTACATGCTGGCAGATGTTGAAGTGTTATTGCGATGATCTGACGCGCTGTGCGGACAGATCGCTTCCGTTTTATAAACCTTTACTAAACAACCTGCCGTTATTCGCCATGAGTGATAACGCAAAGCGCACTGCATGACAAAAATTTTTACGTTTCAATACTAAAAATTAAAGTCCCAATAACTCTTCGCAAGAAACACTCCATTCTTGCAACACAAGGAACACGTTGTATGGTGGCTGCCATTATCATTGGTATTTTTATTATTAGCGTTATCTATGCGCACTCACGCGGTGTAGAAAAGCAAAAGTTTTCACGTCAGTTATTTGATCACTCGACCTTTATGGCGCCCATCAATATGTTTATGACGGGCTTCTCCAGGTTGCCGGCAAAACAGCCTTATTTCCCGACGGATGATTTTCCTGAACTTCGTCAGCTTACCGATAACTGGGAGGTTATCCGTGAGGAGGCGATACGGCTTCAGGATCACATCAAAGCGGCACAAAGCCATAATGATGCAGGTTTTAACACCTTCTTTAAACGTGGCTGGAAACGTTTTTACCTTAAGTGGTATAGCGATGTGCACCCTTCAGCACAGCAGCTGTGTCCTGTGACCACGGCACTGGTGAGTCAGATCCCGTCCATCAAAGCAGCCATGTTTGCAGAACTGCCTGCAGGCAGTCATTTAGGTAAACACCGCGATCCCTACGCGGGATCGGTGCGTTATCACCTTGGCCTGGTGACGCCCAATGACGACCGTTGTTTCATCGAAGTGGATCGCCAGCGCCATAGCTGGCGCGATGGTCAGGCGGTGATTTTTGACGAAACGTATGTGCACTGGGCGCAGAATGAAAGCGAGCAAACGCGCATTATTCTGTTCTGCGATATTGAGCGGCCGATGAAATGGCGCTGGGCACAGGCGGTTAATCACTGGGTTGGCAATACATTAATGTCGGCAGCCGCCTCGCCCAATGATGAGAATGACAAAACGGGATTCATTAACCGGATTTTTAAATACGTTAATGCTGTTCGCGATGCCGGACAGAAGCTGAAAAAGCGTAACCGGACCCTTTATTACTGGGTAAAACATAGCTTAATTGCCCTGATCTTTTTGGCGATCATTGTCCCGGGTATGATGTAGCAAAATAACAAGGCGGTCAGGCGCAGACTGACCGCCTCATTGGCTGGCGAATATAACCGACAGCCCTTACTTTAGTTTGAACTCACTGGCATCAATCGCATAGTGTTTCATTTTTCGCCATAAGGTGGTGCGTCCAATATTCAGCATCGCCGACATAGCCTGTACCTTGCCATGCGTCATTCGGGCTGCCTGAAGAATCGCTTCTTTTTCAATGGCGCGAAAAGACAAATCATCCGGCAACAACGCCGTGCCGGCAGTATTATCAGCCTGTTCAGAAAACAGTGATTCAGGCAGGTTGCTTAGCCGGATATGGCCATTTTCACTGCGGATCGCAATATTCTCGATTACGCTGTTGAGCTCAAAGTCATTGCCTGGCCATCCATACTGCATTAACTGCGTGATAACCTCGTCATCCACTTTAAAACGTGATGAAAACCGCTTTTCCAGCCTGCGCAACCGGGTGTTAATGAGACAGGGAATGCTGTGACGGCGCGCCCGCAGAGGCGGTATGGCAATTTCAAAGGAATGTAAGGCGTAATAAAGCTGACGGCTAAAACGATTCTGTTCCACAAGATGGGCCAGATTAGTGGTCGTTGTGGCAATCACTTTGATATCAACAGGAATAAGCCGCCGGGCATCCAGCCGGGTCAGTACGCCCTGTTTGATGACCTGAAGCAGCACAGACTGCTGAGCCGGAGTAAGATATTCAATCTTTTCCAAAAACAACGTGCCGCCGCTGGCCAGCGCCAGTCGGCTTAACCGGCCATCTTCATCCTCGCCGGGCGCACTGCCTGTAAAATCCTCTCCCAGAGAATTGTCGGCATAAAGTTGACAGTTAACCGCAATGTAGGGACCACTCGCCCGGTCGCTTTCATTATGAATCGCCTGGCTGAGTAGCTCTTTCCCCACGCCTTCTTCCCCACACAGTAAGACCGGAAAGCGGCCTTTTGCGGCCTGACGGCCGAAACAAACCAAACGTCGTGTTTCCGCATCTTCTTCAGGCATTTGTTCAAACGTATGGCTGACTTTGCCTAACTGACTGGTCATCAGCTGGCGCATCTGCTCAACCGGATGAAGCAGCAAAATAAAACTGTTGCCCTGGGGTTCAACAATCGGTTTCAACGTAATGACGGCATCCACAAACTGGTGCTGGCTTTCAAACGTGACCTCTACATGCTTCAGCGCCTGAACCTGGGTGATGGCCCGACGCAACAGGGCAGGCAGGGTCACCAAATCCGCCAGCATTTTTCCCTGACTGGTCAGCGCATTCAGATGCAACATCCGTGCGGCCCGGGCGTTGAGAAACTGCAACACGCCTTGCTCGTTCCAGGCCATCACGCCGTCATCCATGCTTTCCAGCAGGCCATTGAGTTGATTCAGATGGCGGTTGGACTCGGTAAGCAAAGTGTCCGTCAGTAACGAGTTGCCCACCTCACGGGCAATGGCTAACGTCAGAGAAAGATCTGACGATGCCTGCGTCTTGTCCTGGCAGGCCAGAGAAATGGAGCCAAATAAGCGACCATGATTATCAAATATTGGGGTTGAGCAGAAAAACCAGGGATGAAGGGCCCGTTTGAAGTGCTGTTCGCCGTGGGTCTTAATGGGCTGACCTTCAAGCGCCGCCAGCGATAAGGCACAGGTACCGATAATGCTTTCCGCACAATAGCTGCCATCCCGCATGCCTAATGTGTCAAGCTGCATCAGCGTTTCAGGCGCGCCGCAGCGGGTCAGAATACAGGCTGATTCGTCCAGAATGAGCAGCGCACAGGCACGGTTTTCCATGTATTCCCATGCATCCTCCAGCGTCGCCTGACCGAGGGTTATCAACGCGGCTTTACGTCGACATATGGATTCATAGGTCAGGCCCTGCGCCTGGTGTGGCGTCTGCCAGTTATCGCGTTGCATATATTTACTGCAGCGCTGCCATGACTGCGTAATCACCACTGAACCGTCATTATTGCTATGGGGAGGTAAACCCGTCATCACGTTTTCCGCCAGAAAACCATAGAAAATCCCTCTGACAGATCCGGTCAGAGGGACGCCTGGTGCCCGTGATACCCGGGCCAGCGGTTACCGGCAGTCGGCTAACGTGACAGCCACTGCTGCCCCAGCAGATCCGCAGTCACAATGGCTGCGTACACGCTGTGCGGTGTAACCGGGAACGGCATATTGTGGATGGTTTCGCCTTCCACGCAGGCCGCATGGGCAACCGCGCTTATTTTCTCTTCAATGCCGTGTTTCACTCCCATCTGTGCCAGCGTGACAGGCAGGCCCACTTTCTGGCAGAAGTTCAGCACGGTTTCGATCTCATCTGTCGGGCTGTTTTGCAGTACCAACTGCGCGAGCGTACCAAACGCCACTTTTTCGCCATGATAAAGATGATGGCACTCTTCCAGCACGGTAAATGCGTTGTGAATCGCATGAGCGGCAGCCAGACCGCTGCTCTCAAAACCAATACCACTCAGATAGGTGTTGGCTTCCACAATACGTTCCAGGGCTTCCGTGACGACGCCCGCCTGGGCGGCACAGCGCGCTTTTTCGCCCTCAGCCAGAAGCGTCTCATAGCACAGACGCGCCAGGCTTAACGCGGCCGCGGTCGATTTCCCTCCCGCCATACTGGTTGCGCCCGAGTCATAACAGGCTTTTGCTTCAAACCAGGTCGACAGGGCATCACCCATACCGGCGACCAGTAAGCGAACCGGGGCTTTGGCAATGATTGTAGTATCCATGACCACCATGTCAGGGTTTTTGGGATAGATCAGGTACTCAGCAAACTCACCGGATTCGGTATAAATGACCGACAGCGCGCTGGTGGGCGCATCCGTCGACGCGATGGTCGGGATCACCACCACCGGCAGTTTCAGATACCAGGCGACGGCTTTAGCGGTGTCCAGCGTTTTCCCCCCACCCAGTCCGATCACGCCCCGGCAGCCATGCTGTTCGACAAGGGCCATCAGGCGTTCTATTTCCGTCCGGCAACACTCCCCGTTAAAGCGTTCGGCATGGCAGGTCACACTGTGGCTGGCAAGGCCGGACAGGACCTGATCGCCCGCCAGTTTCATCACAACGTCATCGGCAATCACAAAAAAATGATTTGCCAGGTTTTTGGCATATTCCCCAAAGGACAACAAGGCATCGGGGCCCTGAATATATTTCGCTGGAGACTGAATAATTTTTGGCATTCCTTTCACCCTCAAGTAAGAACATGTTCGCAAGATGAACGCGCGCATCTTTCTGGCTCAGTTGGCGATGTGAGCCGGATGATGACCGGCGTACGCGACTCACTTTACGATCAACGGTGAGGGGAAATATTTTTGACGCCAACGTTCTTATATGGAACGCCATACGGCCAGTTATGTTCCATCCTGAAACAATAAACGCGCTCGAAAAGCCATGTTGCGATCGCGATCGCCTCTTAGCGGTTAAGAGACTACCCGGAACCCATGTGAGAGGAAGGACGCGACTGCGCGTCAGCCTGAGGGGATAAAACGCTTATCGCTCAGACAGATTGATCACATGCAACGATCCCGATTTCTTGCTTTGCCTCTCATTTTTCGCCGTAAGTGCGATAAAACGTTTCATAACGAAACATAATAACGCAGCAAAACGTTCCCTTATGGAACGCTGAAGAGGGGCATTTTTTTTCCTGTCGACTCCGTAAGAATCACTCCACCGACGCGCTGCTTTTCGCCGTCTCGCTCTCCTGATAATGCTGTCCCTTTTGCTGAGGCAAGAGCGGCGGCAAACCGATGCTAACGGAGCATACCCATGAAAAAGCTGATTAATCGTGTGGAAGATGTATTGAGTGAACAACTTGCAGGCTTCGCTCGTGCCCATCCTGAACTGACGCTGCATCAGGATCCAGTTTGTATGACGCGCGCCGATGCGCCTGTCGCCGGAAAGGTTGCCTTACTGTCGGGCGGCGGAAGCGGCCATGAACCGATGCACTGCGGATTTATTGGTCCGGGCATGCTTTCGGGTGCCTGCCCGGGTGAGATTTTCACCTCGCCAACGCCGGATAAAATGTATGAATGCGCCATGAAAATTGACGGTGGTGAAGGCGTACTGATGATAGTCAAAAATTACACCGGTGATATTCTCAACTTCGAAACCGCCACCGAGCTGCTGCACGAAAGCGGTGTAAAAGTCACCACAGTGGTGGTTGACGATGACGTGGCCGTAAAAGACAGTCTCTACACGACAGGACGACGTGGTGTGGCGAATACGGTACTGATTGAAAAACTGCTTGGCGCCGCAGCGGAGCGGGGCGATTCACTGGAAGCCTGTGCGGCGCTGGGACGTAAACTCAATAACCTGGGCCACTCGATCGGTATTGCGTTAGGCGCCTGTACCGTGCCCGCCGCCGGCAAACGCTCGTTCGAACTTCAGGACAACGAAATGGAGTTCGGTGTAGGGATTCATGGCGAACCCGGCATCGACCGCCGTACTTTTACCTCGCTGGACAAGACGGTCGATGAGATGTTCGACACGCTGCTGGAGAATGGCAACTACAGCCGTACCCTACGTCACTGGGATCAAAACAGCGGAAGCTGGCAAGAGGTTAAACACAGTAAGCAGGCATTAACCCGCGGCGATCGTGTGATTGCGCTGGTTAATAATCTGGGCGCTACGCCACTGTCAGAACTGTATGGTGTTTATAACCGCCTGGCTCAGCGTTGCGACGAAAGCGGCATCACTATCGCGCGAAATCTGGTGGGCAGTTACTGCACGTCGCTGGATATGGTGGGCTTTTCCATCACGCTGTTAAGCGTGGATGATGAGGCCCTGTCACTGTGGGATGCCCCGGTACACACACCTGCCCTGAACTGGGGCTGTTAAGGAGTTCGACATGTCACTTACCCGCGCCCAAATTGTGAACTGGCTTTACCGCTGTGGTGAAGTTTTTACCCGTGAAAGTGATTTTCTCACCGGCCTGGATCGCGAAATTGGCGACGCCGATCACGGCTTAAATATGCACCGGGGTTTCAGTAAGGTGGTCGAGAAGCTGCCCGCGATTGCCGATAAGGATATTGGCTTTATCCTCAAAAATACCGGCATGATGCTGCTTTCCAATGTGGGCGGTGCCAGCGGGCCGTTGTTTGGCACTTTCTTTATCCGGGCGGCGCAGGTCACACAGGCACACCAGAGCCTGACGCTGGAAGAGCTGTATCAAATGATACGCGAAGGGGCCGAAGGCGTGGTGAATCGAGGAAAAGCGGAACCCGGCGATAAAACGATGTGTGATGTCTGGCTTGCGGTGGTGGCGTCACTGCGGCACGCCAGTGAGCAAAATATGTCGGTCATCGCCGCGCTGGATGCCGCCTGCGAGCAGGCAGAAACGGCCGCTCACGCCACCATTACAATGCAGGCCCGCAAAGGCCGCGCCAGTTACCTGGGAGAGCGCAGTATTGGTCATCAGGATCCGGGGGCAACATCGGTGATGTTTATGATGCAGATGCTGGCTGCCGCCGCCAAAGCTTAAGGAGAAGCACATGGTAAATCTGGTGATCGTGTCACACAGTGCGTTGCTGGGTAACGGCGTGGAGATGCTGGCGCGACAAATGTTAACCGGCGATCGCTGCAAGCTGGCGGTCGCTGCCGGCATTGACGATCCTGATCATCCCATTGGCACGGATCCCGTGAAAGTGATGGCGGCGATCGAATCGGTGGCAGATGCGGATCATGTTCTGGTCATGATGGACATGGGAAGTGCGCTGTTAAGTGCAGAAACGGCGCTTGAGCTGCTTGATCCTGCCATTGCGGCCAAAGTGCGTTTGTGTGCTGCACCGCTGGTGGAAGGTACGCTGGCGGCAACCGTCAGTGCGGCGGCGGGTGCCGATATCGAAAAGGTGATGACGGTGGCCATGAAGGCGCTGGAGGCGAAGCATGCACAACTGGGTATTGCACCTGATAGTGCCGTTGCCAGCGTCGTCACCGTTAACCCACACGAGGACGCACAATCGGTCACGGTGACCGTAAAAAATCACCATGGCCTGCACGTCCGTCCTGCTTCACGGCTTGTGACCACGCTGGCTGGCTTTGATGCGGAGTTGGTACTGAAAAAAGATAACCAGTGTGTCACGCCAGACAGTCTCAACCAGATTGCTCTGCTGCAGGTGCGCTGTAACGATCAGATTACCTTGTCGGCACGTGGCCCCGAAGCGGGCGCTGCGCTGGCAGCGTTCACCTCTCTGGCGGCGGAAAATTTTGGCGAGCAACCTGAAACGATGTCGCTCAGGACAACGGTACCGGACACGGGACAGGTGCAGGGTAAAGCGGTGTTTTATCCCTTGCCGCTGGCGCAGCCTGACCGGCGTCCATGTGCCGATGAGCAGCAGGAATGCCGACGGCTGAAGCAGGCAATCGCTGACACTCTCTGTGATCTGGATGCGCTGCATAAACGGGCAGAAGCGAATTATGGCGAGGCGGTAGCCGCTATTTTCGCCGGGCATCACACGTTGCTGGATGATGCAGATATGTTTGATGAAGCCTGCGAGAAGATTCGTGCGGCGCGGTGCTGTGCCGAATCCGCCTGGTATGAGGTACTCATGGCGCTGAGTCAGCAATACCGGCAAATGGATGATGCTTACCTGCAGGCGAGATTTATCGATATTCAAGACATCCTGCACCGCACCCTGTGTCACCTTAGCGGTCGTGAGATTACGCTTCCAACACCGGATGTCCCCGCGATTCTGATTGCCGATGACATCTTTCCCTCTGCGGTCGCCAGTCTGGATGTGAAGCAGATAAAAGGCATTTGCCTGCGGGAGGGCAGTGCGCTCTCTCACGCTGCCATTATTGCCCGCGAAGCCGGTGTTGCCTTTCTCTGTCAGCAGGGTGATATGCTGGATATCATTCAGCCAGAGGACAGGCTGATGATAGATGTCGCCGGGCAACAGATCAGAAGTCTTTAGCGCTTTTCATTCGCCCCTGATGAGGTCTTCGGGGGCTTAATTTCCCTTAAAAGACCGCAATTGTACGTTGATTTTAATATCAATTTCTTATTAACAGGGCGGTGGTTGCGGCTCAGTAGGTCAGTCAAAGGGGCAATAGGAGTTTGGCTGCCAATCAGGTGATGAACGCCGTTTTAACTGGTGTACAGATCTGTCAGCCAGTGAGGGACAGGATGATCCAGCCAACGTCGTTGGCATCAGCATTTCATTCTCAATACAGCAACACAACTCAGAACCAACTTTGCAATCTCATTTAGTCAGCGGCTCAATTAATAACTGAGGCCGGAATCGGATTATCAACGCCACCTGAAAAAGTCATGGGCCCTGCCAACGGAGAATTAGTTAATTACGGCAGTCAGCTGACAGGGCGTGGCGATTTAGCATTACCTACGGTAAATAAAATCGCTCTGTCAGGCGCGACATGAAAGAGTCCAGTTATGGCTCATGCGGCAGCTTCACTTTTGTCTCTATAACAAGGTCCGGTTAAATCTCAGGCCGGGGCGGATAAAAACCGTCTGGATACGGGAACGCTGGGTTTTACCGATCTGCATAACGCGGCCGACTACAAAACGGAACATCAGGACATCGGCATGAGCTCGGGTGCCAGCATGGCGGGCCAGTTCGCCGGGAATATGGCTAACACCATGCTGGCAGGCGCTGACGGAAAAGGGCATGCTGAAGGAACTACCCGGTCAGCGGTGGCTGACGGGACGATAGTGGTGCGTAATCAGGCTGACCAGAAGCAGGATACCGCCACGCTGAGTCGCGACACGGCACATGCCAACGACAGCATCAGCCCGATCTTTAACAAAGAGAAAGAACAGCAGCGACTGCAGACCGCGCAGATGATTGGCGAGATTGGCAGCCAGGTGGGCGATATTGTCGAAACGCAGGGCGCAATTGAAGCGACGCGCGCTGCAAATAATGACATGAAGCAGGCTAGTCCGGAAAAACTGCAGCAGGCTAAAACGGACTGGGAAAAAGCGAATCCGGGCAAGACGCCGACCAGTGAGCAAATCAGCAAGTAGGCCTGGCAGAGCTATTACGATAGTGCGCTCAGTGCTTCGCCTTTCGCTGTGGGTGGCAGCGTACAGCGCATTGTCACAGCCGCAACGGCTGCCGTACAGGGACTGGCTTCGGGTGATATCCGCGCCGCCGCCGGGGGCGCAGCCCCCTATATTGCCAACCTGATCGGGCATTCAGATTTAGACCCGGCCGGCCGGTTAATGGCGCATGCGGTTGTCAATGCGGCGCTTGCGGCCGCCCAGGACAAAAATATCGCAGCAGGGGCCGCAGAGGCGGTGACAGGCGAGCTGACCGGCATGCTGGCGAGCGAAATCTACGGCAAGCAGCCCTATGAGATGGATGACAGGGAGAAAGAAACCGTATCGGCGCTGGCAACACTGGCAGCGGGTCTTTCTGGCGGTCTGGCGGGGAGCGGAGCTGCAGATATGGTTACCGCTGCTCAGGCCGGGAAGGTTACGGTTGAGAATAACTTCCTGAGCGTGCAGAAAGCAGAAATACTGAATAAATCCATCGAGGAGCAGAAAGCCGGTAAAAACCTGTTAGAGGCTTCACAGAATATCGTCAGGCTGACGAATGAAGATCGAGCCAGTAATGTGTTGCTGCAAAAGTTCCAATCAGGGCAACCACTGACAGAAGGCCAAAAGCAAGATCTGGCTGGATTACTTAACCAGTATGGTTATGAACTTCAGTCTATATACGGATATACCCCACAACGAGCGGCTGACGCTATTCAGTCTCTGCTTGCAGGCAAGGCGTTTGTTGCCTCAACAGGAGATACCAAAGCATACAACGAGGCGCTGAGTTATCTGAAAGGGTATAGCGTGCAATCCGGCCAAGCTGCAATAGGAACCGATGTTTTACTCGCTTTGCCGGGTGCTCCGGGGATTATTGCACGTTCAACGCTGGCAGCTGGTGGGGGTTATCAAGCCGGTACTGGAATCGGCCAGGTCATTGATGGTAACTATAGCAACGGGGCATTAAACATAGGTCTTGGTACGGCTGCTATATTTGGTAGTATGGCTGCGCAAAGTGCCATATCTAAGCCGAGCGGAACAAATTTTATTTCTGGTGATACGAGTTTATCGCGGAACAGCACTATCGGTAATGCTGAAGCTGCTGCGGCTGATAATGTTGGAAATGCTACAACCGGTTCTCTAAGCGGTCAGCCAACTAAGCTACCGCCGAATGCATCAGCAGAAAATATACGTTCACTACAACGAGAAAACGAAGGTGCTGTGATCCTGTCTCAAAATGGTTATCATGTTGAGCAGAATCCCGTAACTGCAGGGGTTAAAAACCCAGATTATAAAATTAATGGTGAGGTGTTCGATAATATCGCCCCTAAAACAAACTCGGTTCGCAATATCTATGACCGGGCTTTAGAAAAAGTGAATAGTGGTCAAACAAACAATGTTGTTATCAACTTGGCCGATACAAAAGCAAGTGTCAGTGATTTGCAAAAACAATTTAGTGATTGGCCAATAAAAGGGTTAGAAAAGGTTATTGTGATCGACCAGTCAGGAAAACCAATAAGAATTAAGTAAGGCGGGTAAATGTCAATTGATATAGCGTGTTACACATCAATAAGTATTGATGATCTGAGGGAAAGATTAAGTGTGGTGAAGGAAAAGTACGGCCATCTCTTTGATGGCCCATATCTTCTTTTTGAACCACATATAATCTTAAGTGGTCAGCAGCTTGCGTTGCTTGATGATCGTGTTAAGAAGTACAATCATGAGACTAAGTTATCAATTGCTGAAGAGTATGGACTAAAAGAGCCAAAATCTTATTTTATGATTGCAGTGAATGACAAATCCTTTCCTGAGTTGAATACTTCTGGAATAGCAGACGTGTTCAGGCGAGAGTTAGGGGAAGGAAATATCATTGTGCTTTTAAATGGTGAAGATCTAATCTAGATCTTGTTGTAAGCACAGCCGTTTTAGCTCTAGGTGCTTTTTGAGGTTTCCGGGGAATGACCTTTCCCCAAAATTAATGCAGTGATAAATCAGAGATCTTCGTCTTTTTGACCCAAAGAAAATGAGGCACTAAAATTCCGCCAACCCAAGTGATTATTATTAGGCCGGAAAGTAAAAGGGAGTAACTATGTCAATTGAAGAAGTAAATAAGGTCGATTTTATCAATGCATCGGATGAAGATGATGAGCTTGTACTTTTGGGTATTACAGATCATTTATCATGGGAGGATGATATTAATGGGCATTTGCTTTTGCTTCAAGATAAAGTAAATGCTTACTTAAACTTCATTCTTAGTGATCAAATGAGAGAGTTATCTCCCGCTTTATGTGGGAAAAGTAAATTCTGCATTCAGGTTTTTTTTAAATTTTTACCGCCGAAAGAAGTTGATGATTTTGTTTCTAAATTTCAAGTGGCATTAAAAGAGTACAATATTGATTTGATTAGTCACCATGTTGGTTGATTTTTAAAAAAGATTTTTATAAAATTGCATGCTATCGTTTTTATTTGAAGCTATGGGGCATTAAGCCATCTTATAATTTTTTTTGATGCTTAAGTTGGGTTTTTTGATGGAAATGATTAAGAGATTAACGAGACTTGCTTGCTTTTTAGAATGTTTGTCTGCTTGGCGAATTGATAGCTTTCAGATGTTTTGGATGAAAATATACATAATTATATTTTTTGAACGTTGATTTTGTTATGAACATAATTGTACAGAAGATTTTATATATTTAAGTTGAAATTTTTAGCGACAGAGCAATCTGTTACGTCTTTTATATGCGCCTTTACGAAAGAATGGCAAAGCGTCTTTTTTTTAAAGTTCAACACTATATAGGTTCAGCATTATTGCATAACCTCACCATTCCAACGCCCATCCTGAAACCTCCCCACCACCCGCTCCCTTAACCACCTGTGCCCCAAATCCCGGTGCGATCGCGCATGCCACAGCATCACCAGCTCAAAGCCTGGAATCGCCATCGGCGGTAGCACGGTCATTAATCCCGGCATCATCGCCGCCACTCTCTCCGGCATCAAGGCGACTAGGTCAGTCGTGCTTAGCACGCTGCCCATCAGCAAAAAGTGGGGCACAGAGAGCACCACTTTCCGGCTCAATCCTCTGGCTTCCAGCACCGTATCCGTCACCCCACGAAAGCCGCCGCCGTCTGGCGACACCACCACATGCTCCAGCGCGCAGAGCGCTTCGGCGGTGATAGCAGAATGCAGGGCGGGATGACCCTGACGGCCTGCCACCACATAGCGCTCCTGAAACAGTGGGCGGACATGTAATCCCTCTGGCACGCCTTCACGCAGATGAAACACCAGGTCTACTGTGCCTTTTTCCAGTTGCTGCGCGATGAGGGCCGGTTTCATTTCCAGTATCGCAAGCCGGGTGCCCGGTGCTTCCTGACGTAAGGTATTCATCAACGGCACCAGCGCGGTCTGCGCACCATAATCCGTGGCGGCAATGCGCCAGGTGATGTCTGCCTCGGCGGGCACAAAGGGTCCCGGCTCGGCTACGACTTCATCGATTCTGGCAACCAGTTCTTCAAGCGAAGGGCGTAATCCTTCTGCTCGTGCCGTGGGACGCATACCATGGGAAACCGGAATCAGTAGCGGATCGTTAAATAAAGTACGCAGGCGTTCCAACCGGGCACTGACGGAAGGCTGGGAAAGGTTTAACCGTTCAGCGGCACGGCTGACGCTGTTTTCCTGTAGCAGGACGTTTAACGTGATCAACAAATTCAGATCGGGCTTCATGGTATCAGTCCTGTCTATAGCGACTATCCGTTCCTTTACTTTTACTGATAGCACAATCAGGCGCAGGCTACCTGTCTCTTTTATCAATACGGGATAGTTTATGAATGTGTTAATCGTTGTTGCTCACCCTGAACCCCGCTCGCTTAATGGTGCGCTGGCGCGTTTTTCCGTCAGTCATCTGCAACAACTGGGCCATCAGGTGCGCGTTTCCGATCTCTATGCCATGAACTGGGAGGCACGCGTAACGCCTGCCGACACACAACATCGCCAACATGCCGAACGGTTTACTCCCTCACTGGAATCCACTCAGGCTTTTGAAGGCGGTTTTCAAAGCGAAGACATTCAGCAGGAACAGGAAAAACTACTGTGGGCCGATGCGGTGATTTTACAGTTCCCGTTATGGTGGTTTTCGATGCCCGCCATCTTGAAAGGCTGGATCGATCGTGTTTATGCCTGCGGGTTTGCCTACGGCGTAGGCGAACATTCAGATACGCACTGGGGCGATCGCTACGGTGAAGGTACGCTGGCAGGGAAGCGCGCCATGCTGGTGGTCACGATGGGCGGATGGGCGTCGCATTACAGTCCGCGCGGCATCAATGGGCATATTGATGACATTCTGTTTCCCATTCAGCATGGCATTCTGTTTTACCCCGGCTTTGACGTGCTGCCGCCGTTCACGGTTTACCGTACCGGCCGGATCGATAGCGTACGTTTTGATGCGCTGTGTCAGGAACTGAGTAAGCGGCTCGATAACCTGTTTATTACTTCACCTGTGGGCTATTATCGGCAAAACGGCGGGGATTACGCGATCCCCGAGTTAACCTTGCGTGACGATCTGGCAGCCGGTGAGCAGGGCCACAGAATCCACATTCGCCAAGGCTGAGGGCAGAACAGGGCAGAGGCACGTCGTCTGGCTTATCTGCCCTGTTTGCATCGATTTCAAAATAACCCTTGCATGCAACGCGAGGATGTGACCTAATGAATCGTCGGTTTGATTAACAGACGCTATCAAAGTAAGTATCTACAGCAGTTCTCATCTCTAAGCCTGTCGCGAGACATTCCTTCTTTTTGAGTCTTCTCTTACGTTCTGATTGAAATCTGTTCTCAGGCCATTACGCCGGAAGGCTCAATTATTTAAGGAATTAAACATGTCTAACAAAATCCGCGGTACCGTTAAATGGTTCAACGCTGAGAAAGGCTTCGGTTTCATCTCTCCTCAGGACGGCAGCAAAGATGTATTCGTACACTTCTCTGCAATCCAGGGTACTGATTTCCGTACTTTAGATGAAGGTCAACAAGTTGAATTTACAGTAGAAAATGGTGCTAAAGGCCCAGCTGCTGCAAACGTTGTTGGTCTCTAAGGACTGAAAATTACGCGTTTCAAGTGTCCTCACTGTAATGGCTCGCAGTACCGTACATCACATTTCGATGTGACAAGAGCCAACCCGCATGGAGCAAAATGCATTTTTTGCAAAACGGTCGTTGTTCAGATTAACGCGACAAGGATTGCAACTCAGAGTCAGCCACAGGCGCTCTGAAAAGGCTAAAGAGCGTTATAGCGTTGTGCATTTACCGTAATCAAAAAGGCTGCCAGTGGCAGCCTTTTTTCATTCCCTTTTCGCGAAATGTAGAAGCCGGTTTCCAGGCTGCGCTTATACCATCAGCACAAGAACGCCGGCCCAGAACGCCAGACAGGCTATCACCATTGCAATCCAGCTCAGCTGACGTAAACGCCCGCGGAACAGGGGCTTACGTACGACAGGAAGCGCTTCACTCTGCATTTTCATAGTCTCATGTATTGAACGTTAGGTGACAGCAGGGCAGGGTTGTGCTGCCCGCTACGTTTTAGCTTGCGGCTTCCAGCGCTTTGAAAATGACATCCGACAGTTCGTTTAATTCGAACTTGGCAACATAACCATCAGCCCCGACTTTGCGAACGTGATCTTCGTTAGCACTGCCCGAAAGTGAGGAGTGGATCACGACGGGAATATGACGCAACGTGGTGTCGCGCTTGATATTGCGCGTGAGCGTAAAGCCGTCCATTTCCGGCATTTCCAGGTCGGTTAACACCAGCGCGATCTTGTCGTGAATGGATTCACCCTGCGACTGAGCCTGCTGGTGGATCGCTTTGATTTTTTCCCACGCTTCCAGGCCGGTGTTACACATGACGGCAGGAATGCCCATGCTCTTCAGGCCCTGCTCCAGCAACTGGCGGGCAACTTTGGAGTCTTCAGCCACAATCGCGACGGAACCGGGCTTCATTTTATACTGACGCTCTTTCGGCGCTTCAGGCTCCACGCCACGAACGGACGGGATGATGTCATAGAGAATCTGTTCGACATCCAGCACCATGGCCAGATTGCTTTTTTGTTCGTCGTCATCCAGGCACGCGATACTGGTGATGTTACGTCCACCGATACCGGCTTCAGCGGTATGAACCTGGCTCCAGTTAAGACGCACGATGTTTTCAACGGATTCGACGGCAAACGCCTGCGTATTACGCGCGTATTCGGTCACCAGCAGCAGGTTCAGGCCCGTTTCAGGCACGCAACCGGCTACCGCAGGCAGGTCAATAACAGGAATGAACTGTCCACGAATGCTCGCCATGCCCAGCAACGGCGAACGCATGCCAGCAGCTTTCGTAATCGGCGGCATCGGAACAATTTCACGCAGTTTAAATACGTTTATCCCAAACAGCTCTGATTTACCTTTTAACTGGTCAGAGCCAAGGCGAAACAGCAGCAGCTCAAACTTATTCGATAAGGCGAGATTCGCTCTCTCATCGATCTCTTTCTGAAAATTATCCATCGTTGCCTCAGCGTCAGCGCAGCAGGTGAAAAAGGGTGTGATGAAGTTATCGGCAGCCTTCGGAAAAAGGTGAGAGGGGAAAACGCACGTTAAGCGATTATTGTGCCAGGCTTAACAGTGAGAACGCAGCATGGATACTTTTCTCTATAAAGGAGTAAGCGATGAAAAAATTAGTACTGGCGACCTTACTGGCGGTAGCGACCACAGGGGCTTACGCGGAAGAAGGTGGCTTCAAGGCAGGTGATACGCCGCCGCCACAGCATAAACAGGATGCAGGCTACAAAGGGTCAGAAGACACAGGACAGACGCACATCGATCAAATTCGTGACTTTCGGCAGGGCGGTTACGTCACGCTGGAAGGTTATATCGTAAAAAAAGTCGCGGACAATAATTATCAGTTTCGTGACAGCACCGGCACTTTAACCATTATTGCGCCGAAGAAAACGTTCGATGGCAAAACCTATTCCGCTGACGACAAAGTTCGCGTAAGTGGTAAAGTGCATGGGAAAGGTGACAAAACCACGCTGCACGTTATGCGGATCGATGAGCCATAATCGGCAGGGCGAGAATGATTCTCGCCCTTTCTTTTAGTCTTTCAGCAGTACAGCCCGGCAGGTTTTGCCTTTGATTTTGCCCTGCTTAAGTTTGACCAGCGCAGATTTTGCCTGAGCCGCTTCAATCGCTACATAAGCGTGCGTCGGGGTGAGATCAATCTTACCGATCTGCTCGGCGCGATAGCCTGCTTCTCCTGTCAGCGCACCCAGAATATCGCCGGGCCGAATCTTGGCCTTACGCCCACCATCAATGCAAATCGTCATCATGGTTGCCGGCAACGGTTTACTGCTTTTCCTGAGCGCACTGGCGGCAACCCATGGCAGCTTCTGCTGCAGGAAATCTTCTAACGCATGCGCGCGCGCCATTTCATCGGCCGCGACAAAACTCACGGCAGCGCCTTCTTCGCCCGCCCGCGCGGTACGGCCGATACGATGCAGATGCACTTCGGGATCCCACGCCAACTGGTAGTTCACCACCAGCGACAGCGACTTGATGTCCAGGCCGCGGGCCGCGACGTCCGTCGCCACCAGCACGCGACCACTGCCGTTAGCAAACCGGATCAGCACACGTTCGCGGTCGCGTTGTTCCAGATCGCCATGCAGGGGCAGGGCGCTGATATCGCGGGCGTTAAGCGCGGCGGCAATATCATCACATTCGCGTTTGGTGTTGCAGAACACCACACAGGACGATGGCTGGCGTTCGCTGAGCAGGCTAATCAGCAGCGACAATTTTTCGCCGTGCGTCGCTTCAATAAATTGTTGTTCGATTGCCGGCAGTTCGCTGACCTCTTCCGTCACGACGCTCAGCGCATCACGTTGAAAGCGCTGGCTCAGTGTTGCAATGCCGTCTGGCCAGGTGGCAGAGAACAGCAGCGTCTGACGCGCGGCGGGCGTGGCGGCGATAATGGTTTCCATATCGTCACGAAAGCCCATTTCCAGCATCCGATCGGCTTCGTCCAGCACCAGCGTGCGCAGACTGTCGAGCTGCAGCGTTTCGCGCTTGAGGTGGTCAAGAATACGGCCCGGCGTACCGACCACAATCTGCGGCGGATGCACCAGCGAATCGCGCTGCGCACTCATGGGCTGGCCGCCGCATAAGGTCAGAATTTTGATATTGCGCGTGAAGCGCGCTAACTGCCGCAGAACGTTGCTGACCTGATCGGCCAGTTCTCGCGTCGGACATAAAATCAGCGCCTGAGTCTGAAAACGCGCACTGTCGATATGATGCAACAGGCCAATACCAAATGCGGCCGTTTTGCCGCTGCCGGTTTTTGCCTGCGCACGAACGTCGCGTCCGGCTAAGATAGCGGGCAGCGAAGCGGCCTGGACCGGCGTCATGCGGGTATAGCCCATCTCGCGCAGGTTATCGAGCTGACTATCGGGAAGAGAATTAAGCGAGGAAAAAGCGGTCACGGGTGCGGCCTCTGCGGCTGTAAGTTGGGGCATCATTGCGAGCGCAAGTCTGTCAGAAAGCGTACACAACAGCAATGTTAACCTGCAAACCCTGCGCCGGGCGGCGCTTTTATCTAAGAATAAACTGAAGATGAAAAAGATTAGTTGGGAAATTTTAATCAATTAAAACGTCAGATGTGAAACCGCTTACATGGACTAAGCCATTAAGATTAAGAATGTTTTTTCTAATATTTTCTTTGTAATACACAATTTAAAGTTAATCAGATTATTCCGCATTTGCGACGGAATTAACGCATTAATAATGCAAAAGTATCGCCAGAAGAGAAGATGAAAACGACTTGTAAACGCCTTTATATTGAGGAGGATACATCGATATCACTACTGGCAGAGGATTTTTTCATTGAATAATATCCCGCAGATCTTGCATGAAGACGTACTTAAAATCGTAGGTCGTGCAGTCCTGACATTGCATCTCTATGGGGAAAGCTTATCGGCAGATAAAGTGGCCTCTATGATTGGATGTTATGCCGAAGACGATCCGGTGGCTTCTGATGGCGCCCATCTCTATACGCTTGCGATGGCGTTAATGTCACAGACGAGGGAGGCTCGGGTTTAGCGTCGCCTTCATTCGGCTGTCCGCGCCCCATGCCAGCTTTCTGACAGGGGGCGCGTCCGCATCTGCACGCGGTTTCTGGTTTTACAGCGTCCTTTTCCACTGCCTGTCAGTGAAAAACTCACTGCCAGTGCAGATCGGCAAATGTCACCAGTGCCTCTGCCAGCTGGCGCTGAAGCGCCTCATCCGGCTGGCGACAAAACAGCGCCAGCTCAAAAGTGTCAATCACCGGCAAGCCCTGCTGGTCGCCCAGCACACGATGTGCAGGCAGACGACAGCTGGCAGGCAACAGCGTAACGCCCAGACCTTGGGCACTGGCGGCAGACAGGGCCACAAGGCTGGCACTGCTGTAACCGATGCGCCAGCTGCGGCCCAGCCCATCCAGCGTCTGACAGATCTCCTCGCGATAAAGTCCCTGTTGAGGAAACAGGACCAGCGGCACCGGCGAATGCTCAAAGCAGGGATATGCGGCGCTGTCCAGCCATAACAGCGGCTCGGGTCGGGAAGCCAGCGGGCGTTCACCGTAAGGTTGCTTAATCAGCATGATATCCAGTTCCTCCCGCTGCCAGGCCCGACGTAGTTCTACCTGCATCCCGCTCATCACATCCAGCCGCATATGGGGATGTTCGCGACTGAACTGCGCCAGCAGGGCAGCCGTGGGGGCCGCAAAATCTTCCGGAACGCCAAGCCGCAGCACACCATCGCGCCACTTATCGCTCAACACATCGAGTGCTTCGCCATTCAGGGCAATGATACGGCGGGCATAACCCAGCAGCTTCTCGCCTTCCTCCGTGACGGTTACCTGATGTGATGAGCGGGCCAGCAGGGCTTTTCCCACCCTCTCTTCCAGTCGCCGCACCTGCTGGCTCACTGTTGATTGCGACAGGTGCACGCGATCGGCGGCACGGGTGAAGCTGGCGGTTTCGCAGACCGCAACAAAGCTCAGAAGCTGCTGGGGCGTGAACATAGGCTGGCGATTCATTTTTCCACTGCCTGTCATGATGATATTCCATTTCCAAATAGTAACCACAGCTGTCAGGCTGACAAGGTTTACTTCCAGGATGGCCCATGAAAAAAGAGAATATTGTGATCGTTACCGCCCTGGTGCTGGCGGGACTGAATATGCGTCCACTGATGACCTCCGTCAGTCCGTTGCTGGATCAGTTACGCGAAAGCATTGGGCTCTCCGCCTTGGCAGCGTCACTGCTGCCTGCGATTCCCATGATGATGATGGGAGCGATAGCGTTAATCAGCGCACCACTTATGCAGCGTGTTCAACTGCGCGGACTGCTGTGTGGCGGACTGGCGCTGTTAGTGTTGGCGCTCCTCAGCCGCCTTTTTGTAGCGCAAGGCGAATCGCTGGTAGGGAGCACGCTACCGGGCGGCATTGGTATCGGGATAGTGCAAATGGCGATGCCGGGCTTTATCCGCCAACGCTTTCCACAACGCAGTGCGATGATGACCGGGCTGTGGTCTGCGGCCCTGATGGGCGGGGGCGGACTGGGTGCAGCATTAACACCGTGGTTAAGTGCTCACCTGAGCTGGCAGATGGCCCTCAGCTGCTGGGCCGTACCTGCGCTGCTGGCCATCCTGCTTTGGGCGTGGATGCCCGGGGTGACGTCGCCAGCGCGCGCGTCGGTCGTGATGCCTTCACTATGGCGCAACGCGCGCGCCTGGATGCTGGCGCTCAGCTTTGGTTTAGTGAATGGCGGTTATGCCATTTGCGTAGCATGGTTGCCTGATTTCTACCATCAGCTCGGCTGGAGCGCACAGGCGGGTGGAAGCCTGTTGGGCGTGATGATTACCTGCCAGGTCGCCGGAGCGATGGTGTTTCCGCTGTTGACGCGCGGCCCGGATCGACGGCCGCTGTTGCTGTTAACGCTGATTTTTCAGCTAAGCGGTATGCTTGGCCTCCTGTTTGCACCGCTTTACCATCCATGGCTGTGGGTGGGAATGGCGGGCGTGGGGCTGGGTGGTGCCTTTCCCCTGGCGCTGGTGCTGGCGCTGGACCATCTGGCGCATCCGCAGGCGGGCGGACGACTGGTGGCGTTCATGCAAGGGATTGGCTTTATTATTGCCGGCAGTATGCCGTTTATCGCCGGTCAGTTGCATGCACTGACCGGGGATTTCTCCATGATCTGGTGGCTCCAGTGCGGCGTTACGATTGGGCTGGTCGGGTTAAATCTGCGTTTTCATCCGCAAAGTTACAAATACGCCTTTCCACAACCGTGATTGGTCCGACCAAAATAGCTAAACCTTTTCAGTGGTTCACATAACGTTAAAATTAAAGCCGTAACTGTTGCCTTGGGTTAACAGCGGGTTAAGTATCTGTAACGAATAAGCCCTAACTGGCAAAATTGGTAGGACCAATAAGCAGAGCGGGCGTGACAGATGCGCCCTGTGTTTATGCCCGTCGCGCATCGCTCTCATCACCTTTCTGGAGATAACGGCATGCAGGTCTGGCAGCAAAATTATGATCCGCTCAATAACATCTGGCTCTCCAGCCTGATTGCGTTACTGCCTGTTCTGTTTTTCTTTTTTGCGTTGATTAAGCTAAAGATGAAAGGCCATCAGGCTGCCACCATCACTGTCATGCTGGCGCTGGGAGTTGCGCTGCTGCTGTATCATATGCCGTGGCAGCAGGCGCTGGCCTCAGCGGCCTACGGCTTCCTGTACGGCCTGTGGCCCATTGCCTGGATTATCGTGGCCGCGGTCTTTGTCTATAAAATCTCGGTCAGGACCGGGCAGTTCGATATCATTCGCGCGTCCATCTTGTCGATCACGCCGGATCAGCGCTTACAGATGCTGATTGTCGGTTTTTCCTTTGGTGCCTTTTTAGAGGGCGCGGCAGGTTTTGGTGCGCCGGTGGCGATCACGGCTGCGTTGCTGGTAGGGCTGGGTTTTAATCCGCTTTATGCCGCAGGGTTATGCCTGATCGTGAATACCGCGCCGGTGGCGTTTGGTGCGATGGGTATTCCCATTATTGTAGCCGGGCAGGTTACCGGTCTGGACAGCTTTGCCATCGGTCAGATGGCCGGACGCCAGCTGCCTTTTTTAACCGTCATCGTGCTGTTCTGGATCATGGCGATCATGGATGGCTGGCGCGGGGTGAAAGAAACCTGGCCGGCGGTGATGGTTGCGGGTGGGTCGTTCGCGATAGCCCAATTCCTGAGTTCAAATTTCCTGGGCCCGGCGTTACCCGATATTATCTCTTCGCTGGCATCACTGGTTTCCCTGACTCTGTTTCTGCGCGTCTGGCAGCCGGTTCGCATCTTTCGCTTCAGCGATGCCGAAAATCAGACGGCGACGCAACCCGCACGTCAGCAGACGTATACGACAAAGCAGGTCATTCGCGCCTGGATGCCCTTCCTGTTTCTCACCGCAACGGTAACGCTGTGGAGTATCCCGCCCTTTAAAGCGCTGTTTGCCAAAGGGGGGGCACTGGCCAACTGGGTGATGAGCATTCCCGTCCCTGGCCTGCATGACTGGATTACCCGGATACCGCCGGTTGTGGCACAGCCCAGCGCCTGGCCCGCCATTTTTAAACTGGATCTGCTGTCTGCAACCGGCACTGCCATTCTGATTGCGGCAATTGTGGCGATTATCTTTCTGAAAATGAAACCCAGAGCGGCAGTCGGGACATTTGTCGAAACACTGAAATCCCTGATGTTGCCCATCTACTCCATTGGTATGGTGCTGGCCTTTGCCTTTATCTCGAACTACTCGGGTTTATCAGCCACGCTGGCGCTGGCCTTGGCGCACACGGGCCATGCCTTTACCTTTTTCTCCCCCTTTCTGGGCTGGCTTGGCGTGTTTCTTACCGGTTCGGATACCTCCTCCAACGCGCTGTTCGCCGCGTTGCAGGCCACCACGGCGCAGCAGATTGGCGTTTCCGATATCCTGCTGGTGGCAGCGAATACCACGGGTGGCGTCACCGGTAAAATGATCTCTCCCCAGTCGATCGCTATTGCCTGTGCAGCGGTCAGTCTGGTCGGCAAAGAGTCCGATCTGTTCCGCTTCACCGTAAAGCACAGCCTGATCTTTACCGGCCTGGTTGGGGTAATGACCACGCTGCAGGCTTACGTTTTTCCCTGGATGATCCCATGACACCAAACGATCCTTTACCGATGCGGCTTAAGCACTATATCCGCGATCATCAGCTTGAGCCGGGCATGCGTTTGCCCGCCGAGCGTCAGCTGGCGGCCGCGCTGGGCGTTTCCCGTTCGTCGCTGCGTGAAGCTATTCAGCAACTGATCAGCAGCGGCGTTTTGATGAGTCGGCGCGGTGACGGTACCTGGCTGCGTCAGCCGCAGGAGCCCTGGTCTGAGCAGCGCATCGTCGAGCCCATTCGTCAGCTTCTCGCCAACGATCCGGACTACCGTTACGACATTCTTGAAGCGCGCCATGCGATAGAGGGAAGCACGGCCTGGCATGCGGCGCTACGGGCTACCGAGTCAGATAAAGAGCGTCTGCGGTACGCCTTTGATGCCACGCTGGCGATGAAAGAGAGTGACGATCCCCATCTGGCCGGGCAGGCCGATCTGCGCTTTCATCTGGCCATCGCAGAAGCCTCACATAACATCGTGCTGCTGCAAACCATGCGGGGGTTATTCGATTTACTGCACTCGTCCATGCTGCACAGTCGTAAGCTGATGTACATCAGACCCGTGATTTTTGACCGCCTGACCGATCAGCACCGGGCGATGCTCGACGCGATTTTACTGGGCGATGCCGAGGCTGCCCGGTCAGCCGCCATGGATCATCTGGGTTTTGTTCACACCACGATGAAAACACTTGATGAAGACGAAGCCAGGCAGGCGCGAATTACGCGTTTGCCGGGTCATGACCTGCCCAATCACAAGGAAAACCGCTGATGATCATCTCTGCCGCCAGTGACTATCGCGCCGCCGCGCAGCGCATTTTACCGCCTTTTCTGTTTCATTATCTGGATGGCGGTGCCTATGCAGAGCATACGCTACGGCGGAATGTTGCCGATCTGTCAGACGTGGCGCTGCGCCAGCGCATTCTCCGGAATATGTCGGCGCTCAGCCTGGAAACCACGCTGTTCAGTGAAACGCTGTCCATGCCCGTCGCGCTGGCACCGGTTGGGCTGTGTGGCATGTACGCGCGTCGTGGGGAAGTGCAGGCCGCGCGCGCTGCGGCGGGCAAAGGGATTCCGTTTACCTTATCGACCGTCTCCGTTTGCCCGATTGAGGAAGTGGCACCGCAAATCAGTCGGCCCATGTGGTTTCAACTGTATGTGCTGCGCGATCGCGGCTTTATGCGTAACGCCCTTGAGCGGGCAAAAGCGGCGGGCTGTACCACATTAGTATTTACCGTTGATATGCCAACGCCGGGCGCACGCTATCGCGATGCGCACTCGGGCATGAGCGGCAAGCACGCGGCCCTGCGCCGCTACTGGCAGGCTGTCACGCACCCACGCTGGGCGCTGGATGTTGGGCTACAGGGCCGACCACACGATCTGGGCAATATTTCCACCTATCTGGGCAAACCGACCGGGCTGGAAGACTATATTGGCTGGCTGGCAAAGAATTTCGATCCGTCGATTTCCTGGAAAGATCTGGAATGGATCCGTGAGTTCTGGGACGGGCCAATGGTGATTAAAGGCATTCTGGATCCGGAAGATGCCCGCGATGCGGTGCGGTTTGGTGCCGATGGCATTGTGGTCTCAAACCATGGCGGACGCCAGCTGGACGGCGTGTTGTCTTCGGCTCGTGCCTTATCGGCCATCGCGGATGCGGTGAAGGGGGATATGACGATTCTTGCCGACAGCGGCATCCGTAATGGGCTTGATGTGGTGCGCATGATTGCGTTGGGCGCAGATACTGTTCTGCTGGGACGGGCCTTTGTTTACGCGCTGGCCACACATGGCCAACGTGGCGTCGAACATCTGCTGACGCTGATTGAAAACGAAATGAAAGTCGCGATGACCTTAACAGGCGCGAAGTGTATAGCCGATATCAACCAGACGTCGCTGGTGCAGGCGAATGCGTTGCTGGGCGAAGTGGCCCTGCATCCGGCCTCATGCCCGGCAAACTGAGCGACGTTGTCTATACTTACCTTCTTTACCAACAGGAGGAATGATATGACCATTCATAAGAAAGGTTCGGCGCATTGGGAAGGCGATATCAAAGGCAAAGGCACAGTCAGCACAGAAAGTGGTGTACTGAACCAGCAACCTTACGGCTTTAACACCCGTTTCGAAGGGCAGAAAGGCACCAATCCGGAAGAGCTTATCGGCGCAGCACATGCCGCCTGTTTTTCAATGGCACTGTCGCTCATGTTAGGTAATGCAGGCCATAAACCTGAAAGCATTGATACCAGTGCCGATGTGTCGCTGGACAAAAAAGGTGAAGGCTTCGCGATTACGAAAGTGGCGCTGACCAGCACCATCTCGCTGCCGGGCATTGATAACGACACCTTTGATGAAATCATCAATAAAGCTAAAGCCGGCTGTCCGGTTTCGCAGGTGCTTAATGCAGAAATCACACTCGATTACACGCTGAATAACTGATTGCGTACCTGAGTCGCCTTCTGGCGGCTCCCGCAGCAATCTTGCAGCATCCGGATGCGCCTCAGGGCGCATTTTCGCTTTCTTCAGAGGGACACTGAAATGGCAAAAAAGACGGAAAAGGGGTGCGGGTTTTGCTGAGCATGGGTGGCGGACTGCTGCTGATCCACAGGGCCGCAATGCTATGGGGCTGAAAACCTGGCTGTCGCGCCACAAACTCGGCGTGTTGCTGATGGTGGTACTGCTGCTGGAGGTAATCTGTTTCCTTCTTACCGCCTCGTGGCTGCCATGGAATGCATGACAGCAATCAGGCGTAAATCTCTTCACTCCGCTTCACACGTACATCCGTGCGCGCAATACGGTACGCCTTGCCGGGATCGCCCGCGACAAACTCAAACGTAGGTGAGTAGTAAAACGGCAGCCAGCCACCGTATCCGCTTTCCCATTCCCAGCGAACCGGACAGGGCCACAGAATGCCTTCATACAAAATGTAATAAACCCAACGCCCGGTAGGACGGCGGGGACGACTACTTTTCATGGGATTCACAACTGTGTTGGTGTAGAACAGCTTATATTTTGAACGTTAAGCGGCAACCTTGCAATGTCATCGGCTACTTTTTGTGCCATTCGCCCTGTACCGCTTTCTTAACGATGCACTTCGCCACATATCAGCACGACGTTAGGACGCACTTTATGGATACGATTTGCCATGACTTCACAGGCGGTTTTCGTCGGATAAATGCGTTCTGATACCGGTAAAGCTTCACAGGCATCGTGTCCACACGCGCTGACCAATAACACAAAACCAATTAACATAACCGACTCCTTATCCCGGTCCGCGTACTGCGAGAAGGGTGAGTGTTCCTTTATATATCACCAGTATAGCTAATTGCCGCCGGACGCCCGTGTCACGGCAGTCGGTATCGGATTGCTCTGAGCAATTATACGCGTTACCCGCTTATCAGGCAGTGAATTCTTACCCATCACTGCGATGGACAGCGCCGACGATATGGCTGAGTGAACCGCCGTTTTATTGCCTCAGCATGACGAGAAACGGGCTTCCTGATAAGGCTTATTCAGGTGTTTATTCGCCCCGAACCTCTTTAATGCTCGCGTTTTGATACTTCTCACACTTCTGATACGCAAATCTGAAACCGGTTGCAGAAAATTTTCACCCTGTGTATTCGTTAATCATTCACCACAAAGAGGAATACACCATGACGAAGATTTTACTGTGCTGTGCTGCGGGCATGTCCACCAGTATGGTGGTGCAGAAAATGGAAAAGGCGGCGCAACAGCAAGGACTGGACGTCGAGATAAAAGCTGTGGGGATTGAAGAGTTTAGAGACGATATCGCCGATTACGACTGCTGCCTGCTCGGGCCACAAATCAAATACAAGCTGGCCGATTTTCAACCGATCGCCCAGCAATACAGCAAGCCGGTTGCGGTCATCAACAGTATGGATTACGGCATGATGAATGGTGAAAAAATATTAAGCGACGCACTAAAGCTTATTCATACCTGACACCAGGGAGGTCCGGGATATATCACGCGAAACCCGCACTGCGTCAGGCAGGTTATTCTCTTTTGCCTCAGCAAGGAGTCAGGCAATGAGCCACTTCAGTGAATCTCTATTCGGCGTCATCGAAAACCGTATTAGCCCACTGGCGGGCCGTCTTTCCAGCCAGCGTCATGTCATCGCTATCCGGGACGGATTTATTGCCTCCATGCCGTTTCTGATCGTGGGCTCGTTTATGCTGTTGTTTGCTCATCCGCCTTTTTCGGCAGACAGCAGTTGGGCGTTCGCACAGTGGTGGCTGGGCATGGTAAAGGCGCATGAAGAACAAATCATGATGCCGTACAACATGACGATGGGCATTATGGCGCTCTATATCGCCAGTGCCATCGCCTATAACCTCGCAAACAGTTATAAGATGAATGGCTTTATGGCGGCCAGTCTGTCGCTGATGGCGTTTCTGGTGGTGGCGGCACCGCAGAGCGGCAAAACGTTGCCGGTTGGTTCGCTGGGCGGGGAGGGCATTTTTACCGCCATTCTGGTCGCGCTCTTTGCGACGGAGCTGATGCACGTTCTGCAGAAATACAACATCGGTTTCAAACTGCCCGAGCAGGTGCCGCCGAAGATCCGTCAGTCGTTCGATCTGCTCATCCCGATTATCACGATTTTTATTACGCTGTTTCCCCTGAGCCTGTGGGTACAGGCGCAGTTCGGCATGTTGCTGCCTCAGGCTATCATGGCCATTTTCTCGCCGATCATCTCTGCCTCTGATTCACTGCCTGCCGTGCTGGTGGCGGTACTGCTGTGCCATCTGCTGTGGTTTGCAGGCATTCATGGGGCGGTGATTGTCGGGGGCATATTGCAGGCTTTCTGGCTGACCAATCTCGGTCTGAATCAGCAGGCGCTGAACGCGGGAGAACCCATCAGCCAAGTGTTTATTGAACCCTTCTGGCAGTTTTTTATTGTTATCGGTGGCTCCGGTTCGACGATGGGGTTGGTGTTGCTTTACTTACGCAGTCAGTCAGCACATCTGCGATCGATTGGAAAACTGAGTGTGGTGCCCAGCATGTTCAACATCAACGAACCGGTGATTTTTGGTTCACCGGTCGTGATGAACCCCATTCTGTTTATCCCTTTTATTCTTGCCCCGTTAGTCAACGCCGTCATTGCCTGGATCGCCACCAAAACGAACCTGATTAATCACGTGATCTCACTGGCTCCGTGGACGACGCCCGCCCCCATTGGGGCCGCCTGGTCAACCGGCTGGGACTGGCGCGTCATTGTGTTGATTGCCGTGCTGGTCACTATTGCCACGCTGATCTACTACCCGTTTTTCAAAATGTACGAGCGTCAACTGCTGCAGCAAGAGCAACCCTCTGCCGCAGCGCAACCGGTTAAGGAGTAACCCATGGAAATTGATGAAAGCACGGTAATCGAACTGATTATCCAGGCAGGCGAAGCTCGCTCCTGTTCAATGGAGGCGTTGCGGGCGGCGCGGCAGCAAAACTGGGCGCAGGCGGACAGTATGCTCAGTGCCGCAACCGCGGCGGCCAAAGCAGCCCATCAAACGCAGACGCAGCTCATTGGCGCTGATGAGGGCAGCGGAAAGATTCCGGTCAGTCTGATTATGGTCCATGCTCAGGACCACCTGATGAACGCAATGCTCTGTCGCGAACTGGCTGAGGAGATCATACAACTGCGCCGGGAGTTAGCCGCACGTTAAACAGGAGGTTATATGCAACATTCGACATTGCCCGCGTTTCCCAGGGACTTTCTCTGGGGCGCGTCCACCTCAGCTTATCAGGTTGAAGGGGCCTGGAATGAAGAGGGCAAAGGGCCTTCCGTCATTGACCAGGCAACCTTTCATCAGGACCTTACCGATTTTACCGTTTGCAGCGATCACTATCATCGTTTCAGAGAGGACATCGCGCTGCTGGCGGAGATGGGATTAAAAACCTACCGCTTTTCCATTGCCTGGAGCCGTCTTTATCCCGAGGGCGATGGTGCGTTGAACCCGGCGGGCGTGGCCTTTTATCAGCAGGTGATCGATGAACTCTGTCGGTACGGCATTACGCCGCTGGTCACCCTTTATCATTTTGATTTGCCCTGGGCGTTGCAGCAGGCGGGCGGCTGGTCTTCACGGCGTACAGTGGCGGCCTTTGAGCGTTTTGCCATCACCTGCTTTGAGCACTATGGTCGTCAGGTTAAGTACTGGCTGACCATCAACGAACAGAACATGATGATCCTCAAGGGCGATGTGATTGGTACGTTGCCACCCGGCACCGCCGATCCGCAGAAAACGCTGTATCAGCAGAATCATCATATGATGCTGGCACAGGCGAAAGCGATGATCGCCTGCCATGAACGGTTGCCGGATGCCAAAATTGGCCCGGCACCCAATATCTCCTGCGTCTATGCCGCCAGTGCGCGGCCGGAAGATGTGCTGGCAGCCGATAATTTCTCTGCAATTCGCAACTGGCTCTACCTGGATCTGGCGGTCCATGGTCGCTATAACGCCGTGGTCTGGGCTTTCCTGAAACAGCGCGGCTGGTTACCGACGATCGAAGACGATGACATGGCTATCATCGCCGCAGGCAAGCCGGATTTTATCGCCTTTAATTATTATGCGTCCGCGACGGTGGGAGCCGAAGGCGAGGGTGAGCAAAGCGAAAATAAACCTCGGCCCGATCAGCAAATGGCGGGCATTGATCGGTCGGTTTATGTGGGATGTGATAATCCGCATCTCCGGCAAAATCAGTTCGGCTGGTATATCGATCCGGTGGGTTTTCGCATTACGGCGCGCCAGATTTATGCCCGCTATGCTTTGCCGCTTATCGTGACCGAAAACGGGTTGGGTGCCTTTGATCGGCTGGAGGCCGATAATAAGGTACATGATGATTACCGTATTGCGTATCTGCGTGAACACATTGCGCAACTGCAGCTGGCACTTGCCGATGGTGTGAAACTGTTTGGCTATTGTCCCTGGTCGGCAATAGATCTGGTAAGTACGCATCAGGGCATCAACAAGCGTTACGGCTTTATTTACGTCAACCGCGATGAAAAAGATTTAAAGGATCTGGCACGTTACCGTAAGAAGAGTTTTTTCTGGTACCAGAAACTGATTCGCAGTAATGGGGCAACGCTGAACGATTCAGTCGACTACTGATGGTGCGCGGCAGGGATGCCGCGCCTTACTGTTTATAAGGCCCGTCAGTGACCGAGGCCCGTTCGATCAGGTGACCGCTAAACGGCGGCAAGGCCGTGACCGCTTCCCCTTCCAGCATCGCCACCAGCTGCGCCAGCGTGTGCTGAATCATCTCTGCGACCGGCACATGTACCGTGGTGAGCGGCGGCAGAAAAAATTCCGCCATACGAATATCATCAAAGCCCAGCAGGGAGACATCCTCCGGCAGCCTTTTGCCCGCAGCGTTTAGCGCCAGCGCGGCCCCAATAGCCATATCGTCATTACTGGCCATCAGTGCACTAAATGGCATGTCCGATTCAAGCAGCGTTTTTGCCGCCGCCATGCCGCTGGCGGGCGTCCATGCACCCTGCACGATCAGCGCACGGTCCGCTAAGCCATGCTCGTCAAGCGCCTGCTGATAACCGGCCAGGCGGGCCGCAGCGGTCGGCGAGCCTGCCAGACCCGTAATGAAAGCGATGTCGTAATGGCCGCGCGTGATCAAATAGCGGGTGGCCTGAAAGGTATTCTGCTGATGGGTGGCCCAGACGCAGTGTGCCGGATGACGCTGCAGCTGACGATTCACCACCATAACGGGAATGGCGTGCTGCTCAATAATGGCATCCAGCGCCGCGGTATCCAGAAAACGGGGATAGATAATGATGGCGTCACAGCGCAGGTCGAGCAGAAACTCAATGGCGGCACGTTCATCGTCAGCGCTGGTTTTACCATCCGCCAGAATAAGCTGCCGGCCATAGTTATTCGTCAACGTAGCAGCCTGAAACAGCAATTCGCTGAAGTAAGGCCCATTGAATAAAGAATGGGTAACGATAAGCCCGATATTCTGGGATTTCTGCGTCGCCAGGCTACGCGCCAGCAGGTTAGGGCGATAACCGGTTTCCGCCACAGCCTGAAAGACCTTCTGTTGCGTACTCTTACTGACGTAGCGATTTCCCGCCAGCACGCGCGAGACGGTGGCTTTAGAGACGCCGGCCTTGCGGGCCACATCCAGCATGGTAATCATGGGCTTTCTGACCATCCTTCCCTGTTAGTAAAAGATACACGCTGATTTTACGCAGGTTAGTGATGACCCGGTAACAAAAGGTCAGCGGGATCAGGCGAAATACCAGGCAGGCAGAATCGCAATCAGATTATTCAGCGTATGCAGAAAGACCGGCAGGGCCAGCGTATTGCTGCGCAGACGGGCGTAGCAAAGCAGCATAGAAAACAGCGTCAGCGCCACCACCGTTTCCCAGTGGACATATTGCGTATGCATGAGCGCGAACAGTAACGAGGTCAGTAATACACAGGCAAAACGGCTGTTAGGTGCCCACAACAGAAATCCCTGTAATAAAAAGCCGCGAAACAACACTTCCTCAAACACAGGAGCCAGTAAGACGGCGGTCAACAGCAGGATAAGCATCGAACTGGGCCCCTGCTGAGTTTGTGCGACCAGCCAGCCTTCCGGCTGCAAATACTGCGTTTGTGCCACCATTAAAATAAACAGCGCGCCAATAAACAGTAAAGTCTGACCGGAACGCAAAAAGCCCAGAGGAATATCGGTACGACGCTGGCAATAAAAGCGATACAGCGGATAGATAACGGCAAATTCAAACAGGCAAAGCACAGGCACCAGTAAACCGTCATTACGCAGAATACCGTAATTAGGAAACAGGGTAATCAACATGGTAACGAGGTAATAAACAACAAAGCTGCCGACATAAAACAGTGTCAACGTCACTCTGTCGGAATTGGTGTTCATAGGCGACCCAGCCAGCGAAGATAAGCGCATAGTAGCAATGCCTCAAATCGCTGTCGAGAGAGCCGATCACACAATGTTAGCTGTTTATTACCTTACGTAAATGAGTCTGGGTTAATCAATTAAAAATCAGTGCTTTGCCTACGATACACTCTGTCGCCTGTCAGGTCGCCCAGCCTGTCAGGCGTGAAACCGCACCCGCGAACGGGTCGCTTATCGCACCCGAACCGCAATCAGTGTCATCACGACGGCAAAGCAGATAAAAATAACAAGTTCCATAGTAGCCTCCTAAGATAATTCTTAGTAAGGTTAGCGCCTTGTATTTGAAATTCTGAACGGTAAGTGCCTTTACACTGGTTATCTGGCAATAAGGCAGCATTTAATGCTTAATAATGTGTGAATCGCTTGATTTTAACGATTCAACCCGGTGGTGGGGCTTGTTACGCTTCAGGTCAGGGTTTAACACGATAACAGGAGAACATACGTGAATCATTACGGAAAAGTGATGGTGGCAACCGGCTTCTTACTGCTGACGGCCTGTCAGTCCACCACGCAGCCTGATACGGCAGCCGTCCCGCCCGGCAAGGAAGCGGACAGCTGCGGTGCCTCTCATTACCAAAACTTTGTCGGCAAACCGCTGTCCGCCCTTGAGCAACAGCGTTTCAGTCAGAAGGTGCGCGCTATTCCGTGGAATTCTGCCGTCACGATGGATTTTAATTTCGCCCGCCTGAACTTTCTGGCAGACAAAAGCGGTACTATCACCCAGGTCTATTGTGGTTAAGCGTTAAATAAACCGCGCATTGTCATTGAGGTGTCATGGGAACAGGGGAAGATAAGGCCGGTATTCTGCTGTCTTCAGCCTGTGGTCGTCTGGTCGCACTGAGCCAGCAGGATCGGGATTTCCTCGTCACATCAATTTGCAATGCTCGTCTTGTTTATTCCCGCTCTGGCGGGAATTTTTTTCTGGCTCAGTCTGGAAGGAGCAACGCATGTACTCTCGTCCACGCCTCTCACTGTCATTACTGTTGCTGATCAGTCCGGTCGCACTGGCTTCCAGCCCGACGGCATGGCAGGAAAACCAGCAGGTCATGCGGCAGGCCTGTATTAATGCCAGTACGCTAAGTAAGGTAAAAATCGTGGGGCAGCCCATCGACTATGATGACAGCGTGGGTTACAGCGCCTTGTTACTTGAGGGGCATTACCCACAGAAGCAAATGAAAAACCGGCGTGGGCGTGAACTCTGCCTGTTTCAACGCAGCAGCGGCCGTGCCAGTGTAAGTGAAGCCCGTCAGCTCCGTTGGGTGAAATAGCATAAAGGCGGCCTACTCACGTGGCCGCGCTTCCATCAACTGGGCCAGTAAACCCCGGTAACGCTGCAGGCGCTGCTCATCCCCTTCAAACTCCAGTTTATTAATGACGCGTGCGATTATTGCCTTATTCGTTGTCGGCTGGCCTGCTTCCATCAGTTCACGCAGGATAACGGCCAGCAGATCGGACTCCGGCAGCACGTTCCAGTCCGGGCTGTTGAAGTAATCAGTGATAGCACGACTGGCACTATTAGATTGGACGCTCATTCCCCGTCTCCGCAAACAGACCCTTTGCCCGGTGCGCAACGGCGCAGCAGGCAGAAGCTACTGAATGATGGGCTCCCGGAAAGAACGGCAAGGGTTTTATCGGGAGCGTTTCGTTGGTCAGAACAGCCAACGTCCCGCCCGTACCTGGCGGTTTTTTAAACATAGGTGGGCCAGAGAGAATTGTCAGTAACAGCCTGAAATATTTTTCAGATGTGATGAGTGAAAATCGAATAGTGCCAATATGCAATAAGGCATTTTTTCAGATTATCTTGATGAAAGACAAGCTGTTGCACTGAATCAGGTGCGTTTTTGGCGCAGCCAAAGGGCTGAGTAGCCCGTCATTATCGGGCCGGGAGGCATCCTGTTGTCCAGGTGGAAGGTTAAGGAACAGGGGGACCGACTGCCCGCAATCGCGGGGAGATTTTTCTCACGTTAACGGGAATGAAAACGGCCGTTATCGCTTGTAAGAAAAGAATCTCTGCTAAAAAAAGCCAGCCGGGAATCTTTATTTTATTTCGACTGAGTGAGTCAGCGTGTTATTTCATTGCGATAACAACGTTTCGTTTTCCGGCAAAATAAATGCAATAAAACCGTAGCGACAAAATGGCCTGAGTCGGGCGCAAAGCGGGCTGAAAAATCACTTTGTTTTTTAATCTGACGAATGCTAATTTTTATTTGTCTTACACGAAGGGGCCCCGGCATGAAAAACCTGATTGCTGAGTTGCTAATCACCCTGGCAGAAAAAGAAGAGGCGTCAAAAGAGCAGGTTGCACAGATCGAAGCGCTGGAAATCGTGGTTACCGCGATGCTGCGTTTGCTTCCACCCGAGCAGCATCACGCTATCGTCAGCAGTATTGAAACCGCCATGATGAATGCCGGTGTAGATCATAATGATAAAAATACGGTCCTGCTAAAACGTTATGTCACGCGCTTACTTAATCGTCCGCGTATCTGAAAGTGCCACCGACAATTCAGATTTGCGATCTCTGCCTTATTCCCTGATAAACGTATTCCGTATAGCGTGTAACGTGCCAGAATTAATCTGTTTTCATCAAGAGGGAGTGAATACAATGAAACGCGGTTTAATGACGCTAGTGTTAGCAGGCTTACTGGTGGGCGGCAGCGCCAGTGCGGCTGAAAAAACGCCACAACAGCAAAAAATGGCCATGTGTAATGAACATGCCACGTCACAAGCGTTGAAAGGCGATGTGCGAAAGAAATTTATGAGCGATTGCCTGAAAAAGGACAGTAAGGTCGCCGACATGTCGCCGCAGCAGGTAAAAATGAAAACCTGTAATCTGCAGGCCGGTGATAAAAAGCTGACGGGGGAAGCACGCAAAACCTTCATGAGTCAGTGTCTGAAGAAAAGTTAACGTTCGGTCGGCCATTTCGGTGGCCGCTTTAGTTTTCTCCTGCCTGCGCTGTCACATCCTCACGTATTTTTAATTTCCGCTTAAACAAACAGTTAGCAAAAAATCCTGACGTTAAAACCGGAGTCTGGCCGATCCTTTGCCACACTTACTGTTTACAGGCATTTGCGCAGAAGCCCTGTTGATCTGCGTGTTCAGCCGTGACAGTCGGAGAAGGAGCTATGTCGTGAACTATCAATTTGTGGTCGCTCTGAAGGATTTACCGCACCGCCAGCCGGTTAAAAAAAAGCTCGGGGAAACAGAGCTGCTGTTAATTCGTGATGGCGACAACGTACACGCTTACCAGGCGAAGTGTCCCCATGCCGGCGCACCCCTTGAGCAGGGTGCCATTTGTGAAAACCGGCTGATCTGTCCCTGGCATAAAGCCACTTTTGAACTGGACAGTGGCAAAATGTGTGAGCCGCTCGCGCTGGCCGATCTCAAACAGTATCCCGTGCGCATTGAAAACGAGGCGGTTCTGGTGAATCCCAAAGCCATGTCGCCTGCGACTGCGATAGGCAGTGGAGCCGCTGCGCCGGTCTTTGTCGTGCTGGGTGGTGGCGCAGCCGGGAGTGCGGCGCTATGGCGGTTACGTCACGAGGGGTTTAAAGGGCGGCTGATCCTGATTGAGCAGGAGCCTGATGCACCCTATGATCGCACGGCGTTAACCAAATTTGTCCCCTCGGGCAAAATGGACATCGATGAGGTGCCCTCACTGCTGGGTGAGGACATCATGGCGCACGTTGAACGCCTGCAAAAGCGCGTGGAGCGGATTGATAACCATCAGCACCGGATAATATTTGCTGACGGTACGACGCTGCAATTCGATAAGCTCCTGATTGCCACAGGTGGCGCGCCCGTCAAACCTGCGCTGGCCGGGCGCGATCTTGCTGGCGTTCATATCCTGCGCAGTAAACAGCACACCGCAGACTTACTGCAGGCGGTCGATGACACTCAACAGATTGTCATTATCGGCAACAGCTTTATCGGCATGGAACTGGCCTCCTCACTGCGTAATCGCGACATTGATGTCACCGTCATTGCGCGTCATCCGCTGCCGTTTGCGAAACAGTTTGGCGAAGCCGTTGGTCGCTATTTTTATCAGCTCCATCAGGCGAACGGCGTAAAGTTTATCGAAGGCGAGATCGATGCCCTGCTGGGCGAAGACCATGTTAACGCGGTACGACTAAAAACGGGCAAGCATATTGCCGCCGATGTGGTGCTGTTTGCGACCGGCGTTAAACCCGCCACACACTTTATTCATGATTTGCCGCTGCTGGAGGATGGCAGTCTGCAAACGGACGAACAACTCCGGGTGGCCGAGAATGTCTGGGTGGCAGGCGATATCGCCACGTATCCTTCTACCCAGGGGCCGTTGCGAATCGAGCACTTTCGTGTTGCCGAACAACAGGGACAGACAGCGGCCATCAATATGCTGGGCAATATCCGTCACTTTGATCGGGTGCCGTTTTTCTGGACCGCGCACTATGGTACGCGCTATGAATATCTTGGCCATGCGGCGGGCTGGGATGACTACCAGTCGGCGGGCTCGCTGGAAGAAAAGGAATTCATGGCGTTTTATGGCAAAGAAGGGCAACTGGCGGCGATTTTCTCCTGTGGCCTTTACACTCTGACCGCCGCGCTGGTTGACAACATGCAGCAACCCATGACGGTGAAGCAGGCGCTGGCGCTTTATCATGACTACCGTTCCGCCGGCTAGTGGGGAGGCGCCTGGCAACGCGCACTGCCGTTGCCAGACGCCGCGGGTTAACTGCGGCTCAGCTTCTCTGATTTCGCCATGCACTGCTGCATCGCCTCAATCACGGCGGAGCGAAAACCTTTTTCTTCCAGAACTTTGACCGCTTCTATCGTGGTGCCGCCCGGCGAGCAGACCATATCTTTTAACTCGCCCGGGTGTTTGCCGGTCTCCAGTACCATCTGTGCCGAACCTTTTACGGCCTGTGCCGCAAACTGGTAGGCCTGCGCCCGCGGCATGCCACCTGCCACCGCAGCATCGGCCATGGCTTCAATGAACATAAACACGTAAGCCGGTGCCGAACCACTCACGCCCACCACGGAATGAATCAGGTATTCATCCACTACCGCCGCCTGGCCAAAGCTTTTAAACATTGCAACGACCTCATCGAGTTCGCTCTGTTCAACCAGCGCATTGGGCGTGACCGAGGTCATCCCTTCTCCCACCAGAGACGGGGTATTCGGCATGGCCCGAATGATTTTTCGATCGTGTCCCAGTACGGAGGCCAGATTGTCCAGGGTAACGCCTGCTGCAATGGAGACAACCAGCGTCTCTTTTTTCATGCAGGTGGCGAGATCATTCAGAACTCTGAGGATGACATTCGGTTTTACCGCACCAAACAGGACATCAACATGCTGCGCCAGCGCTTCTGCGCTCTCAGCCGCATGGATACCGTATTGTTCGGCCATTTCCTGATTAGTGCTGGCTTTACGGTCATAAATCCAGATCGCTGACGGTGCAACTTGCCCGCTGTTTATCAGGCCGCCAATGATGGCTTTGGCCATGTTGCCTCCGCCAATAAATCCGATTTTCTTTTCCTGCATCACCGTCTCCTTCGCTGTTTACACATATCAACGATGTAGCTTACTGCAGACAGGATTAATAACAAGTTAGCCCTGTGCTGAACGGCCTGCTGTCCCCCCGCTGACCGGAGGCGTTTAACCGTGCCAGGGCATGGCGCGGTGCGCTGCGCATTAAGGCGCATGGGCGGTGCAGCCAGGTCGACTAAAGCAGGTTCTGCGTTAAAGAGGGCTGTGTTTTTCACTCAACCCGATCAGCAAAACAGGTTACCATCGTCACTCTTTTGCAGAACAAGGAATAACGATGGCTATCTGGGTTGATGCTGATGCCTGTCCTAACGTGATTAAGGACGTGCTGTACCGGGCAGCGGACAGAACGCAAACCGTGGTGACCTTTGTGGCTAACCAGTCCCTGCGGGTGCCACCTTCGCCCTGGCTGCGAACACTGCAGGTGCCTGCGGGATTTGATGTGGCGGACAATGAGATTGTTAAGCGCGTAAACGTCGGCGATCTGGTGATTACGGCCGATATTCCGTTGGCCGCGGAAGTGATTGAGAAGGGCGCGGCAGCCTTGAATCCACGCGGGGAACGCTATTCACCAGCAACCATTCGCGAACGACTGACCATGCGCGATTTTATGGACACCATGCGCGCCAGCGGTGTTCAGACAGGCGGCCCCGCCGCATTAAGCCCACGGGACCGCCAGCAGTTTGCCAATGAATTAGACAGCTGGCTCCGACAACGCCAGCGCTAAATCAGACGAAGTTGTCGTCGTCGTCGAAGTCATTGCCGCCAAAATCATTCAGGTCGCCGTTGTCGGCGTAGGAATCACTCCAGCCGTTACTTTGATCCAGGAACGACTGATTATCCGCCCCGTTCTGGTCAAGGAACGACTGATCGTTGCCACCGTTGAAGGTATTCAGACTGTCGTCCACCTGCGGCAACGGCTGCTCGTTGATGATGTTAACGATCTCCTGCGGCTGAGAATGATGGAACATGCTGGTCAGCATATCGGCCATGACCACACCACCTGCCACCCCAACGGCGGTTTGCAGGGCGCCGCCCAGGAAGCCGCTGCCACGTGGCGCCGGGGCGCTGGCATAAGGTTGCTGCGGTTGCGGTGCCTGTTGCGGCGCACTGTTCCACTGCGGCTGAGCTGGCTGCGGTTGGGCGCTGCCGCCGCCAAACAGGCTGGATAAAAATCCACCGCTGCTCTTCGGCTGCTGCTGCGCCTGTTGTTGCGCCAGCTGGTTTTCCAGTTCCTTAATACGTTCATTAAGTTTTTTAAGGGCCGCTTCCTGAATCAGAATGGCCTGCGCCATGTAGTAGGGCGCGCCTGGTTGTTCCTGCAGGTGTTGTTTGATGAGTTGTTCGGCAGCAGCATCGCGCGCCGCTGTCTGACTTTCCGCTTGTTTCAAACGGCTGAACAGATTTTCAATCAGTTGTTGTTCTTCGCGTTGCATGATTACTCTCCCGTTGCGACTGTAAACAGTATATGGGGGCGATGAGCAGCAATGTAAATTCGTGGCGGTAAGCAAATGTTGCAGAGACAAAAATACGGTGTTCATGCACAAAATGTGCATGGTTAATTCATTGTTTATAAAAAGCTTAATGCAATGGGTTGTCTGACTGTGCGTAAAATACGCTCAATGGGTAGAGGCCGCCATCATTTCCCGCTATGATGCGCGTATTATTTAAGCCAGACCTGCAGCTGTTATGGGCTGTACGGCGGAGGAAGTGCCCAGATGTCCTTGTCCATTTTTTTGATTGGTGCGCGCGGCTGCGGAAAAACCACCATCGGTGAAGCCCTGTCTCATGCGCTGGGTTATGCCTTCCGCGATACCGATCACCACCTGCAATTCACGACCCAGCGTACCGTGGCTGAAATTGTCGCGGCGGAAGGCTGGGAAAGCTTTCGTGCGCGGGAGACCGAGTCGCTGAAAGCCGTGACGGCGCCCTCAACCATCATCGCGACCGGTGGTGGCATGGTGCTGGCAGAGGTCAACCGCCGCTATATGCGCGAGCATGGTCAGGTTATCTGGTTAAGTGCGCCTTCTGAGGTGCTTGCCCGACGTCTGGAAAGCCAGCCTGAAGCTGCGCAGCGCCCGACGCTGACCGGACGGCCCATTGCAGAAGAGATGACAGAGGTCCTGCGCGCCCGTGCCCACCTGTATCGTATGGCCGCTCACCATGAAGTGGACGCGATGCAGCCGCCGGAACGCGTTGTTGAGCAAATTCTGCAGTCGTTATCGCTGGCACGCGCCAGCTAACCGTCAGATTTATCTCCTTCCCGCCGCGATTTACGCCTTTTTGACTATACTTATTCCATGACGGGCAACCGCCTGTCGTGTGGAATGTCATTCAGCCAAGAGGGACAAATGATGCCGTCAAGACCTCCTTACCCCAGAGAAGCGCGCGTTGTGACCGTGGAAAAAGGCCCCGAAGGTAAAAAAGTCACGTCCTGGCAACTGCGAGCCGATCATCCGAAGCCGGATTCACTCATCAGTGAGCACGATTCAGAGCAGGAAGCGCATGATGCGAAACAACGTTACGAAGATGTAGAAAAAGAGTAAGCCGTCGCGCTGGCAAGGATGCCGTCGATGCGCGCCCGTCTTATCCCCGCCCCTTGTCACCGCCAGCGATCACATTCGCTCATTATTTCGCGTGACAGATCAGCAAGTTCGCTTCTACACTGCCAGTCACCCTAATGTGCTGTGAGGAAGATTTATGCTCAACGTAAGTGAGTATTTTGACGGAAAAGTTAAATCCATCGGTTTTGACAGTGCGAGCACCGGTCGTGCCAGCGTTGGTGTGATGGCAGAAGGCGAATACACCTTTGGCACTGCCCAGCCGGAAGAGATGACCGTGGTCAGTGGATCAATGAAAGTGTTGCTGCCGGGGGAAACAGAGTGGAAATGGTTCGAGGCGGGATCGGTATTTAACGTGCCGGGTCACAGCGAGTTTCATCTGCAGGTAGGCGAGCCCAGCTCTTATCTTTGCCGCTATCTGAAAGACTGAAAAAAACGGCCGCATCTTTTGCGGCCGCCTGTTTTACCGCTGAGCCTCACCACCCAACGCTTCAATCAGATTACTGGTCAGGGCGGCCAGTTCGCTGGTCATCAGGATAAAGTCGGCATCGAAGCGCTGAGCAAAATCCTCCCGATCGATATCGTCGTTCTGATCACGCAGCGTATCGCTGAATTTCAGGCGCTTCACGGAACCATCATCCGACAGGACGAACTGAATCCGTTCCTGCCAGTCGAGCGCCAGTTTTGTCACCAGCTTGCCGGCCTCGATATGGTTGGCGATTTCGTCGCATACCAGATCCTGTTTTTTACAGCGAATCACGCCGCCGTCTTCCAGAATCGCTTTCAGCTCGGCTTCATCCATCAGGGCAAAGCCTGCGGGCAGATCGCCGGAACGTACCCACTCAGTCAGCGTCAGTTCAATCGGGCTTTCCAGCGTCAGAGGTACGACCGGCAGTGAACCCAGGCTTTTACGCAGCAGGGCCAGCGTATCTTCGGCTTTTTTCGCGCTGGCGCAGTCCACCATGATCAGATTATTAACGGTATCGATCCACATAAACGTCTGGCTGAAACGGCTGAAGGCACGCGGCAACAGGCTGTGCAGCACTTCATCCTTAAGCGAATCTTTCTCGGTTTTTTTCAGCTTACGGCTCTGTTCTGCCTCAAGCTTGTCAATTTTGGCTTCCAGCGCCTGCTTCACCACCGGTGAAGGCAAAATTTTCTCTTCTTTGCGCGCGCAGATGACAATCTGACCGTTATTCACATGGGTCAGCGCATCGCTGCGATTTCCCATCGGTGACACCCAACCGGTCTTGCTCATGTCCTGGCTGCCACAAGGCGAGAAGGTGAATGCCTCAAGCTGTTTTTCCATGTCGTCTGCGGACAACGGAATGTCACGATTCAGACGATAAACCATCATATTTTTAAACCACAACATCAGGATTCCTTACCGTGGCGCGATCGGGCGCACAAATCTCACTAAGTGTGCGCATGATAGCGAAACATCGATGCGGTTTCATTGCCTTTAAAGGCATCGCCTTTTAGTGTAAGAATCCCCTAACGAATAATGAGGAATAAACCGTGCGCATCGGCATTGATTTGGGCGGCACCAAAACAGAAGTGATTGCGTTGTCCAGCGAGGGAAGCGAGCTGTTTCGCCATCGGGTTTCCACGCCCCGAAACGACTATGCCGCTACGGTACAGGCTATTGTCGATCTGGTGCGTCTGGCGGAAGAAAAGACCGGACAGACGGGCACGGTAGGCCTCGGTATTCCCGGCACGCTTTCGCCCTACACGCAGCGGGTAAAAAACGCGAACTCAACCTGGCTTAACGGACAGCCGCTGGACAAGGATCTGGCGCACGCGCTGAATCGTGACGTCCGCATTGCCAATGACGCGAACTGTCTGGCCGTATCCGAAGCCGTTGACGGCGCGGGTGCCGGTAAGCCGCTGGTCTTTGGAGTGATTATTGGCACCGGTTCGGGGGCGGGCGTGGCGATAAACGGTGAATCCCGTATCGGTGGCAATGGTAATGCGGGCGAATGGGGCCACAATCCGCTGCCGTGGATGGACGAAGATGAACTGCGCTATCGCGCTGAAGTGCCCTGTTATTGCGGACTACAGGGCTGTATTGAAACCTTTGTCTCGGGCACCGGCTTTGCCACTGACTATCAGCGTTTGAGCGGCGTTACACGCAAAGGTGCCGAGATTGTTCACCTGCTGGCACAGCAGGATCCGGTGGCGGAACTGGCTATGAGCCGCTACGAAATGCGCCTGGCCAAATCGCTGGCCCAGGTGGTTAACCTGATCGATCCGGATGTGATTGTTCTGGGCGGCGGCATGAGCAACGTGGATCGTCTGTACCAGACCGTCCCCACACTGATGAAAAAATGGGTATTTGGCGGCGAATGTGAAACGCCGGTACTGAAAGCCGTACACGGGGATTCGAGCGGTGTTCGCGGAGCCGCCTGGCTCTGGCCTGAGTAATCCGTTGTGGACGGTGAACCGCCAGTTTTCAGGCTTGATCACCGTCAGGCTGCACCGCCGGTTCAGGACTTTCCGAAAGGGCGCATCTGCATTTACGTTCAGGCCGCGATGGCGCGAGCTGCCGCGTTATGGTTACGGGGCAAAAGCAAATACCCATTGCCGGGGCGCGCCCTGAGGCGGAAGGGGCATATCACGCGCGCTACTCACGCTCTGCCAGGCGCTCAGGCATAACGATTCATTTCCTTCTGTGCGCATGACGTTATAGCGGCCGTCCGCGCGGCGTTGTGCCGTCACCAGGCAGCGCTGGCCTGCGTAACGTTGCGCGTGATGAAAATTGCGCATCACCACGGCATTCACCTGCGCGATATAGTGGTCGACGGCCTGGCACTGAGTCTGCGTCATGTTCGGCGCGCAGTGCCTGGCATCAGCGCCGTGCGGCTGGCTGCAGCCTGCTAAAAGCAGCAGGGCAACCGCGAAAATACCGGTCCATCTCAACATGGTTAACCTCTTACTGGCCGGGGATGTCAAGGGTGCTGTAACCCAGGCCATTCATTTTGCGTACCTTAATCTGAACGGGAATGCGCTCTTTCATGGCTTCAACATGGCTGATGACGCCAATGGTTTTGCCACTGGCGTTAAGCGCATCCAGGGCATCCAGAGCGGTGTCCAGCGTTTCGGCATCCAGCGTACCAAAGCCCTCATCCAGAAATAACGACTCAATGCGGGTTTTATGGCTGACGAGGTCAGACAGTGCCAGCGCCAGCGCCAGGCTCACCAGGAAACTTTCTCCGCCGGACAGCGTGCGCGTATCGCGGGCGCTGTCGGCCTGCCAGGTATCCACCACATCCAGTTCCAGCACATCGCTGGCACGTCGCTGTAAAAGGTAGCGACCGTGCAGGCGATCTAACTGACGGTTGGCCAGGGCCACCAGGTGATCGAGCGTAAGCCCCTGGGCAAAGCGCCGGAATTTATCGCCCGTTGCCGAGCCAATAAGATCGTTAAGCAGGGTCCATTGCGCTAACGCCGTCTCATCCTGCGCAATACGCGCCAGCAGCGTTTGCTGCTGGTTTCGCAGGCTGGCATCGCTGTCTAACTGCTGCTGTACCTGGCCCTGCTGGTTTGCATTTTCACGCAGGGACAGCTGTAAGCGCGCCAGTTCTGCCGCCAGCACGTCCGGTGAATCCGGCATCAAAGCCGGTTTTTGCTGCTGATGTGCCGCCAGCCGCTGCTGCAGTTCTGCCAGGCGTGCCTGCTGGTGCAGACGGTGCTGGTCAATCTGCTGAAGCTGCTGACGCAGTTGCTGCGCCGCCTGTTCATCCAGCAATGCCGCGCGCAGGTGCGTTTCATCAGCGAATTCGGCTGCCGCCAGCGCGGCGCTGAAGCGTTGTTCTGCTTCCGTGACGCGCCCGGACAGGCTCTGCAGTTGGCTTTCCAGCAGCGTCAACTGGCCATTAAGACGGCTGACCTCTGCCTGTGACTGATGCAGTGCATTGCGCTGCTGGGTAAGTTGCGCCTCGTGCTGATCGACGAGCGCCTGCATCTGCTGGCGCGCCTGAGCCACATCGCGATCGCCAAACAGGGCCTGACGCTGCTGCTGTTTTTCATGTGCCTGCTGCTGTAACGCGGTGAGCTGCTGCCGCTGCTGATCCAGGCGTTGCTGCTCAAGCTGTAACTGCTGTTGCAGCGCGTCAGCCTGTGTTTCCGCCCGTGCAAGTTGCGGCTGCAGGTTAGCAAGCAACCGCTCACTCTCTTGCCAGCGCTGCCAGCGCTCTTGTTGGGTTGCCAGCCAGCTGTCGCGCGCCGTACGTTCAGGTAAAGACAACGCCACGTCGCTGAACTGCTGTGCCAGCGCGGCTTCCAGCTGCTGGCCGTTTTCTGCGGCCTGACGCTGCTGTTGCTGTAACGCCTGAAGCGCCTGGTGCTGGTTTTCCAGTTGCTGCTGAGTCAACAGTAGCGTTTGCTGATGCTGTTGTAATGTCTGGTGCTGCCGCAGGTGGTGATCTTTGGCCGCCAGCACCGCGCGCTCGGCTTGCTCCAGTGCGTCAAGCCGGGCCGTAAGCGTCTGCTCGTGGCGATTTTGCGCCTGCTGCCACGCGATCCTTGCATCCGTATTTGTCAGCGGGAAGGTGAGCGCCAGCTCACTGCTCAGTTCCTGCCATTGTTGAGAAAGGGCATCAAGTTGTTGGGTCAGACCCGTGATTTCTTCACGCAGGGATTGCTGTTGAGCCTGTAGCTGCTTTATCTGCTCCTTCTTTGCCGTCCCGGTTTCACTCAACGCGTCTACCTGTTTTTGCAGCTCGGCTTTACGTTGTTGGTTAGCACTAACTTCCAGAGCACGATAGGTTTCGACCGCAGGATGCTCGCAGGCGCCGCACAACGGGCAGGGCTGCCCGGCTTCAAGCCGGGCGCGGTACTGTTCCAGGTCAGCAATCTGGCTTTCGAGCTGGCAAATTTTCTCTACGTCGCTGAGCTGCTGTTTTTCCCGTCGCCAGGCTTCTCTTAACGTCAGCAGTGCGCTTTCAGCCTGCTGCTGAGCCGTCTCAAGTTCATGCAGGCGTTTTTCGTACTGCGTGCGCTGCTGATGCAGGGGTTGCCACTGCGCGGCCACTATCGTCAGCGCATGGCGCGCCTCGCGCTGTTGCTGATACTGGCTCAGTGCCTGACGTAAGGCTTCAGGTGGATGCGCGTTCTGAAGGGAAGTTAGTGCTTGCTCAGCCTGAGACAAGGACTGCTGCGCCTGCTGTGCGGCCTGATCCAGTGGCGTGAGTTGCTGTGCCAGCTGCTCAATATCCCCCTGGCGCTGATGAATGTGGCGCTGTTGCTGCTGTATCTGCTGATCCAGCTCAGCCTGTGCCGCTTCATAGCGGGTCAGTTGGGCAAAACGCTCTTTCCAGATCGGAAGGTGTTCACCCCATTGCGGCATGTCAGCTAACTGCTCACGTAGGGCATGCTGTTGGGCAATCGTCTCTTGCAGGTGGCGCACCTGGCGGGCTTCGCTGTGTAACGCGGCTTCGCGCTGAGCGCAGTGTTGCTGTTGCCGTTCGGCATCCTGCTGTAGCTGCTGAATGTGCTCGTATAAGGCAGAGAGAGACTGATCAAGCGGAATGACCTGCCCGGTCAACAGCGTTTCCTGCTGCTGCTGTTGCTGACGGCACTGTTCGTGCGCCGTGTCCGTTTCCGCATAGCGTTGCTGCAACACATGATGCGCCTGTGTGGCCGTGTGCATCTGTTGGCTGAGCTGCTGCTGACGTTCCCGCATCGCGTTGCGTTCGGCCAGCAGACTGTCACGTTGCTGCAACGGACCGCGCAGTTTCTCCGCCGGTTCACTGCGCGCCAGACGTTGACGATCCGGCTCTGCCGCCTGACTGGTGTGCTCTGCCGCAGCGAGGGCCGCGGTTGCCTGCTCTGTATCCGCAATAGCCTGCTGATGCTGTTGCTGCCACTGTTGCTGCGCCTGCGCCACGGCAAGCGCGGCAGTCAGCTGGTGTTCAGCGTCGCTGAGGGCCTTTTTTTGCTGGTGCAGTGCAGTACGGGTTGCCTCATCAAGCAGCGCCATGCCGCCTGCCCGACTGCGTAACAGTTCCAGCGCCGTTTTGGCCGCTTTGTGGCGTTCGAACACGGCCATGGACAGACGACCATAAATTTCGGTTCCGGTCAGTTCTTCCAGCAGTTCTGCCCGCTCATTGGCTTTGGCGTTAAGAAACGCCGCAAACTGGCCTTGTGACAGCATCATTGAGCGGGTGAAGCGCGCAAAATCCAGCCCGCTCAGCGTTTCCGTAAGTTTGAGCTTATCGCTCACTTTATCTGCCACAATCTGATTATCGGCGCAGCGTGCCAGCTCAACGCGGGGAGCCTGCAGTTTACCGTCAGCGGTGCCGCGCGCGCGGTTCTGGCTCCAGAATGCCCGCCAGGCTTCGCCTTTAATTTCAAACTCGACCTCCGCCAGGCACTCGGCACAGTCGCGTGTCATCAGGGGGTTATGCCCCTGAGAGATGCCGCCCAGGCGCGGCGTCTGGTGATACAGTGCCAGACAGATGGCGTCCAGCAGCGTAGTTTTACCGGCGCCCGTCGCGCCGGTAATCGCAAACAGCCCGTTGCTGGCAAACGGCTCGGTGCGAAAATCAATAAACCACTCACCTTTGAGCGCGTTAAGATTTTTGAAGCGCAGCGTCAGAATTTTCATGGCTGTTCCTCCAGATCCGCCAGCGTCTGTTTAAACCGCAGGGTGGTCTGGGCAATCTGATCCGCGTCCAGCGCGTCATCCAGCGCCAGTCGTCGGGCAAACACTTCTTCCACATTCAGTTCGCTCAGGGTTTCTTTATCCAGCTGTGCCAGACTGTGCTGGCGCTGTTCACGGCTGCGGCGCAGCAGCAAAACGTCTACGGGCAGGGAAGCTGTCAGCGCTTCTACCTGACGCTGCAAATCACTTAAATATTCCTGCGTGGTCACTTCAATGTCCAGCCAGACAGGTTTGGTCCCGTCGGGCGCAGAAAACTGGCTAAGCTGCCGGGTGATTTGCGCCAGCGAGCCTTTCAGGACCTGCATTGGCTGGAACAGGGGAATGGTCAGGGGCGTGACCGTCAGGCCTGACGGGCTGAAATCCAGCAGGAACACACTTTTTTCGCTGCCCAGTTCATCGAAGCTGAGCGGAATCGGCGAACCGCTGTAGCGAATATGATCGCTGTCGGCCACGCGCTGCGCACGATGAATATGCCCCAGCGCAATATAATCCGCAGGCGGAAAGGCCGAGGCCGGAAAGGCATCCAGTGTACCAATATAGATATCGCGCACTGAGTCGCTTTTGCTGACGCCGAGGGCGGTGAGGTGGCCGGTCGCGACGATGGGAAGCGCCAGATTCAGCGCCTGCGCGGCAGCAAAACTGCGCTGATAATGGGCGGTAATGGCCTCCAGCAGGCTGCGCTGTTTATCGCGTCCTGACTGGCCGGCCTGGCTGCGCATAATATCGCGTGGCCGCAGATAAGGAATGGCGCACAGCAGCGCGCCCGGTTCGCCCTGACGCGTCGTTAACATCAGCACATCGTTACCGTCCTGCGGCGTGGTAATCACGCGGGTATTCAGGCAGGCGAGCAGTTCACGCGACTCGTTCAGCGTAGCCACCGAATCGTGATTTCCGGCCAGCACCACCAGCTGACAGCCGCTGGGTTGTAACGCCACCACAAAGCGGTTGAACATTTCACGTGCATAGCTGGGCGGTGTGCCGGTATCGAATAAATCACCCGCCACAATCAGCGCATCCACCTGATGCTCTTCAATTCGGGCCAGCAGCCAGTCCAGAAAGGCCTGATGCTCAGCGGCCCGGCTTTTGTTGTAAAAGAACTGCCCCAGGTGCCAGTCCGCGGTATGGATAATGCGCATAACACTCCCTGCCATAACAAATCGCCCGGCGATTATACTGGCTCCATCACTAAAGCCACAAAACATGTCGTCATGTTGTCATAAATGGTTGTTGCAGGCCGGTTTTTATGGCTAACTTTTTCATAAAAGTGTCACAAAACTGACGCATAATGGCGCCGCAAATATCAGTGAAAGCCGTCCTACCTGCAGGAGTCATAATGGCTAAGCGCATTTTAGTTGTGGAAGATGAAGCTCCAATCCGTGAGATGTTATGTTTCGTTCTGGAACAAAATGATTATCAGCCGATTGAGGCAGAAGATTATGACAGCGCCGTCAGTAAGCTGATTGAACCCTGGCCTGACCTTATCCTGCTGGACTGGATGTTACCTGGCGGCAGCGGCATTCAGTTTATCAAACACCTTAAACGTGAAGCGATGACGCGTGATATTCCGGTCATGATGCTGACCGCACGTGGCGAAGAGGAAGATCGCGTGCGTGGCCTGGAAGTCGGGGCCGACGACTACATTACCAAACCGTTTTCCCCGAAAGAGCTGATGGCCCGTATCAAAGCTGTGATGCGTCGCATTTCGCCGATGGCGGTCGAAGATGTAATTGAAATGCAGGGCCTGAGCCTGGATCCCTCCTCGCACCGGGTGATGTCGGAAACCACGCCGCTGGAGATGGGGCCGACAGAGTACAAGCTGCTCCACTTCTTTATGACCCATCCTGAACGTGTTTACAGCCGTGAACAGCTACTGAATCACGTCTGGGGCACCAACGTCTATGTTGAAGATCGTACAGTTGACGTGCATATTCGCCGTCTGCGCAAAGCGCTGGAACTGACCGGTCATGATCGCATGGTACAAACCGTCCGCGGAACAGGTTATCGTTTCTCTGCCCGCTTTTAAACGGAGCTTTAACCGTGCTGGAACGCCTCTCCTGGAAGCGATTATTGTCCGAACTGGTGCTGGCGTGTTTGCCTGCGCTGGTACTCGGCCTGTTGTTCGGCTATCTGCCGTGGCTGTTGTTACTCAGCGTAGTCGGTATTTTACTGTGGCATTTTTATAACCTGATGCGGCTGTCGCACTGGCTGTGGCTGGATCGCACGATGACCCCGCCTTCCGGTCAGGCAAGCTGGGAACCGCTGTTTTACGGTCTGTATCAAATGCAACTGCGCAACCGACGTCGGCGGCGTGAGCTGGGTCATCTGATCAAACGGTTTCGCAGTGGTGCAGAGTCGCTGCCGGATGCCGTTATCCTGACAACGGAAGAGGGCACCATCTTCTGGTGCAATGGCCTGGCACAGCAGCACCTCGGGCTGCGCTGGCCCGAAGATAACGGGCAAAATATCCTTAATCTGCTGCGCTATCCTGAATTTTCACGTTATCTGCGCCAGCGCGATTTCGACAAGCCGCTGACGCTGGTGCTGAATAACCAGCATCACATGGAATTTCGTGTTATGCCCTACAGCGAAGGCCAGTGGTTGATGGTGGCCCGCGACGTGACGCAAATGCACCAGCTGGAAGGTGCACGACGCAACTTCTTCGCCAACGTCAGTCACGAACTTCGCACGCCGCTGACGGTGCTTCAGGGTTATCTGGAGATGATGAATGACTCAGTCATGAATCAACGTTCGCGTGACAAAGCGTTGCACACCATGTCAGAACAAACCCGCCGAATGGACAGCCTGGTGAAACAGCTTCTGACGCTGTCGCGTATTGAGGCGGCCCCGGTCATCAATATGAAAGAAAAAGTTGATGTGCCGGTCATGTTGAAACTGCTGCAACATGAAGCGGAAACGCTGAGCGGCGGGCGACATCAAATCCATTTTCACACCGATCCGCATCTGAAAGTGTTTGGCAATGACGAGCAATTGCGCAGTGCCATCTCTAACCTGGTCTACAACGCGGTCAACCATACGCCAGACGGCACACGAATTGATATCAGTTGGTTACGCAGCAAGCAGGGCGCGGTATTTAAGGTCTGCGATAACGGTCCCGGTATTCCCGCTGAGCATATTCCGCGCCTGACCGAACGCTTTTATCGTGTAGATAAAGCGCGTTCACGTGCGACTGGCGGCAGCGGGCTGGGGCTGGCTATCGTCAAACATGCGTTGAGTCACCATAATGCCCGGCTGGAGATCACCAGCATCCCGCATCAGGAAACCTGTTTTACATTTACCCTGGCACCAAGGTTGATTGTCAGTAACGGGATGCAGGAGAATGCCGTTCATCAATCGTGAACGGACCGGAACGATGCGCGCTTTTCTTTTGGTGTTCTTTTCGCTGTTGCCAGCCCTCGGGCAGGCGCAGCCCGTCATGCTGTCCGGAAATCTCAGTAGCGCCGGCTCCGACACGCTCGGCTATCTGATGACGTTATGGGGAGATGACTTTAGCCGTCAGGCGCCTGGCGTGAACGTTCAGGTTCAGGCTTCGGGGTCGTCTACCGCGCCCACTGCGTTGACCGCCGGGGCCGTTCAACTGGGCGCGATGAGTCGTCCGATGCAGGCTGATGAGCGCCAGGCCTTTGAGGCGCGCTATGGCTATCCGCCGCTGGCCGTGCCGGTGGCAATGGATGCGCTGGTCGTGGTGGTCAATCAACGTAACCCGCTGCGTGAAATCGATCCGCGGCAGCTCGATGCGGTTTTTTCCATCACCCGGCTTTGCGGCGCGCATCAGGTTCCACAACGCTGGGGTGACCTGGGACTGCACCAGACAGAATGGCAGCAGCGTCCCATCCAGCGCTATGGCCGTAACTCCGCCTCGGGAACATGGGGCTTTTTCAAACAGCAGGCGCTGTGTCAGGGCGATTTCCGCAATGACGTGGCCGAGTTTCCCGGCTCTGCCGCCGTGGTACAGGCCGTAGCCGGTAATCCCCGCAGCATCGGCTATGCCAGTTTTGGTTTCCATCTGAGCGGCGTCAGGTTGCTGCCCGTGGTGACCAAAAACGGCGACGCGGTGGCACCGGATCCAGAGACTATCCGTACCGGCCGCTATCCATGGTCGCGTCCGCTTTATCTCTATGTGAATAAAGCGCCAGGTAAACCTTTACCGCCACTGGTCGATGCCTTTTTACGACAGGTGCTTTCCAGTCAGGGGCAACAGCGCGTCAGCGAGGCCGGGTATTTGCCGCTCTCTGCGGCGCAGATTGCTCAGGCTCGCGCTTCGCTCGAATAACGCCCACCTGTCCGTCAACAAACGTCGGTAGCGTCACCGTAAAACAGCCTGCCTCCGGACCCGTAAGCCCGATCAGGCTGTCTGTTCTGCGGCCGCTGACAGAAAAGCCGACGGCGACGATGCAACATGAATTTTTTTCAGGCGACGTGAATTTTATTCGTTTGCCGCTGAGAGAACGGCATGTCACTCTGCATTTAGACGTTTAGCCATCCAGAAGGCTAAAATAACATTATGTAACTATTCCCGGCCGAAATTATCTGGCCGTGACGAGGAGTGATCATGCAAAGACAAACCGCCCCGTTTCGTGCCGACACCGTTGGCAGCTTTCTTCGTCCTGCCGCGATCAAACAGGCTCGCGAGAAATACCAGGCGGGGGAAATCAGCGCTGACGAGTTGCGTGAGGTTGAAAACGAAGCCATCCGTGATGTGGTGGCAAAACAGCGTGAAAACGGCCTCAAAGTGGTCACGGATGGGGAATTCCGTCGCGGCTGGTGGCATTTTGACTTTTTCTACGGCCTGAAAGGCGTGGAACATTTTGAAGCCGATCAGGGCATTCAGTTCAACGGCGTACAGACCAAAGCGCACGGTGTCAAAGTGACCGGCAAACTGGGGTTTGACGGGCATCCGATGCTGGATCATTTCCGCTTTTTGCAAGGCATCGCAGGGGATGCCGTGGCGAAAATGACGATTCCCAGTCCCAGCGTGCTGCATTTCCGTGGCGGACGTAAAGTGATCGACGCGGAGGTGTATCCCGATCTTGATGTGTACTTTGACGATCTGGCACAGACTTACAAAGACGCAATCGCCGCCTTTTATGCGGCAGGCTGCCGCTATCTGCAACTGGATGATACGGTGTGGGCGTACCTGTGCTCGGACGAGCAAAAGCGTGAGATCCGCGAGCGCGGTGACGATCCCGAGCAGCTGGCCCGAACCTACGCCCGCGTGCTGAATAAAGCGCTGGAGGATAAACCGGCCGATCTGACCGTCGGTCTGCATGTCTGCCGCGGCAATTTCCGTTCGACCTGGATTTCAGAAGGCGGCTATGAACCTGTGGCCGAAATCCTGTTTGGCACTGTTAATGTCGATGCGTTTTTCCTGGAATATGATAACCACCGTTCCGGCGGTTTCGAACCGCTGCGTTTTATCCGGCCGGGTCATCAGCAGGCGGTGCTTGGTTTAATTACCACCAAGGTCGGCGAACTCGAAGACGTGGAGCAGGTAAAAGCACGTTTACAGGAGGCGACGCATTACCTCAGCCTTGACCAGATCTGCCTTAGTCCACAGTGTGGCTTTGCCTCAACGGAAGAGGGGAACAGCCTGACCGAAGCGGAACAGTGGCAGAAGATTCGTCTGGTTGTGGATGTGGCGAATCAGGTCTGGTAAGCGTCAAAAGCGCGCAGTGTGGCGCAATGTATGCGCCACTTGTGCATAAAAAGACGTCAGTATGCTGGTATTTCCCATGGCCTGTTTATTATTAAGGCACATCATCTGATGTGCTTGCTGCTAATATTGATGTGATCCACTAATTTTGACTTAAATCACGAAATAAGCCTCTGGTTTTCCGATCTCGTATTGCCTTTCTTCGCTATAAACGTTTTACTTACGGCCGTTGTCGATTTATCCCTCTGTGAACAGAAAAAAAGCAGCTCAAATCACCTGCGCTAAACCGGACGCTGCGCATAATGCGCTGCTGTCGTCTGATCAGCCGCTGTCATAGCGCAGCGAGGGGGCAACGCAAACTTATCTTTCATCGCAACATCAGTGACAGGCCGTATGACACATCGTTTAACCGTTAAAGACATTCTCGCGCTGGGCTTTATGACGTTTGCCCTGTTTGTTGGTGCGGGTAACATTATCTTTCCTCCTATGGTCGGTATTCAGTCAGGCGAACATGTCTGGGTGGCCGCTTTAGGGTTTCTGCTTACCGCTGTGGGATTACCCGTCATCACCGTCATTGCGCTGGCGCGCGTCGGCGGCGGGATTGACGCGCTGAGTACACCGATTGGTAAAATTGCCGGGGTGGTTCTGGCCACTGTCTGCTATCTGGCGGTGGGGCCACTCTTTGCCACGCCGCGCACCGCCACGGTGTCGTTTGAAGTCGGGATCGCGCCGATCACCGGCGACGGTGCACTGCCGTTGTTCATCTACAGCCTGATCTACTTTGTGCTGGTGATGGGCATTTCGCTCTATCCCGGCAAACTGCTGGATACGGTCGGGCATATTCTGGCACCGCTGAAAATTGCCGCCCTGACGCTGCTCGGCGTTGCCGCCCTGCTGTGGCCCGCAGGCGGCACCATTCCGGCCACCGCCGACTACCAGCGCGCTGCGTTTTCCAGCGGTTTCGTGAACGGCTATCTCACGATGGATACGCTGGGTGCCCTGGTATTCGGGATTGTGATTGTGAATGCGGCCCGTTCACGCGGTATTGATAACGCGGCACTGTTAACCCGTTATACGGTACTGGCGGGGATTATCGCGGGTGTAGGGCTGACGCTGGTCTACCTGAGCCTGTTTAAACTGGGCGCAGGAAGCGGGGCGCTGGTCGATCAAAATGCTAACGGCGCCGCGATTCTGCATGCCTACGTACAGCACACCTTTGGCGATATGGGCAGCTTCTTCCTTGCCGCGCTGATTTTTATTGCCTGTATGGTGACAGCCGTGGGCCTGACCTGTGCCTGCGCCGAGTTTTTTGCCCAGTATCTGCCGTTGTCATACAAAACGCTGGTGTTTGTGCTGGGGCTGTTCTCCATGGTGGTTTCCAACCTGGGGCTGAGTCATCTGATCCAGATCTCGATTCCGGTGCTGACCGCAATTTATCCGCCGTGCATCGTACTGGTTGTGCTGAGTTTTACCCAGAATATCTGGAACAAAAGCAGCCGAATCATTGCTCCGACTATGCTTGTCAGCCTGCTGTTTGGTATCCTTGACGCAATCAAAACCACCGGGTTTAAAGAGGCGTTACCCGCATTCAGCCAGCATCTGCCATTAGCCGACCAGGGGCTTGCCTGGTTGCCGCCCTCACTGGTGATGTTGCTGCTTGTGGCGTTGGTTGATCGGTTAAAAGGGCCGGAACAGGTGACAGTTCACTCGTAACGGCTAAGATTGATTCTTCTTTAACCACGGGCTTGCCCGTGGTTTTTTCATTTCACAGGTACAGGTTGTTATGCAAGAAACCAACAAGCTCAAACGCGGACTGAGCACGCGCCACATCCGTTTTATGGCGCTGGGATCGGCGATTGGCACCGGGCTGTTTTATGGCTCGGCGGACGCCATCAGGATGGCAGGACCGAGCGTTCTGCTCGCCTATATTATCGGCGGCGCGGTGGCGTACATTATCATGCGCGCGCTGGGAGAAATGTCCGTTAATAATCCCCAGGCCAGCTCGTTTTCTCGTTACGCGCAGGATTATCTTGGACCAATGGCTGGGTATATCACCGGCTGGACGTACTGCTTTGAAATTCTGATTGTGGCCATCGCCGACGTCACGGCATTTGGTATTTATATGGGTGTCTGGTTCCCGGAGGTGCCGCACTGGATCTGGGTACTGAGCGTCGTGCTGATCATCGGTGCGGTCAATCTGATGAGCGTGAAGGTGTTCGGCGAAGTGGAGTTCTGGTTCTCCTTCTTCAAAGTCGCCACCATTATTGTGATGATTCTGGCCGGATTTGGCATGATCATCTGGGGCATCGGTAACGGTGGCCAGCCGACCGGCATTCACAACCTGTGGACCAACGGCGGCTTTTTTGCCCACGGGATCGTTGGCATGCTGCTGTCACTTCAGATGGTGATGTTTGCTTACGGCGGGATAGAAATTATTGGCATCACGGCCGGTGAAGCTAAGGATCCGGCGACCTCTATCCCACGCGCCATTAATTCCGTGCCGATGCGTATTCTGGTGTTTTACGTTGGTACGCTGTTTGTCATCATGTCCCTCTATCCATGGAATCAGGTGGGCACCAACGGTAGCCCGTTTGTGCTGACCTTCCAGCATCTGGGTATTGCCGCTGCCGCTTCTATCCTCAACTTTGTGGTACTGACGGCCTCCCTGTCCGCGATTAACAGCGATGTGTTCGGTGTCGGGCGTATGCTGCACGGTATGGCGCAGCAGGGCCATGCGCCTAAAGTGTTTATGAAGGTGTCAGCACGCGGGATTCCGTGGGTCACGGTGGTAGTTATGATGTTTGCCATGCTGATTGCGGTCTGGCTCAACTACCTGATGCCCGAGAAAGTGTTCCTGGTCATTGCCTCTCTGGCCACCTTTGCCACCGTCTGGGTCTGGATTATGATTCTGCTGTCCCAGATTGCGTTTCGCCGCAAAATTGGTAAAGCGGCAGCCCGTCAGCTGACATTTGCCCTCCCGGGCGGAAGCTGGACAGCCGGTTTCGGCGTAGCCTTTTTATGCTTTATCATCGGCCTGATCGGCTACTTTCCGGATACGCGCATCTCACTTTACGTGGGCATGGTGTGGATTGTGCTGTTGCTGCTGGGTTATAAGCTGGTGCGCAAGCCGTCCTGATTCCCGGCCGCGAAGGCGACTGACACGACGAAATAAAATCGGCGAAAGGATTCGCCGAAAACGTCACATAGCAAATGAAACAAACAGAGGGATGATTGACGAAACGATGCTAATGCAAAAGCGTACGTCGTTAAATAAGTTGCCGAAAAATAAGAGAAAGCCCACCGTTAACCCGACACGGGCGCTAATGCGTTCTGCGCGGGTAATATAAGGGATTCCGGAACGATCGCGCTGCGGTCCAGCTGTTGACCCAACGCGGCAATCGCATCCTGTAACGGGCACAGTGTACCCACGTCGGTGATATGGCAGCCGGCTTGCTGCCACTCCTGACGCAACAAAGGATGACGGTCATTAATGGGTTGTAACTGACGTAGCCCGTCCAGACTTTGTGCCTGAAAATAGACGCGCAGGTAGCGCTGATTGCTTTGCGTATCCCGCCAGCGCTCCATCACCAGGCTGCTTCCCGGCGGAATATTACCGCGCGTATAACCCGGCAGTTGCCATTCAAATCCCATCAGGCGGCGAACCATCGCGATATTCGTGTCATGGGCCACCAGCAGTACCCATCGTACATCGGGATCGTTCCCCTGAATGGCGTCGAGCATCCGCTGTAACAGAAGCGAGCCACGACGTTGCGCCATATAGAGCACATCATTGCTGAGATCATAACTGGCCGTCAGCAGGGGGAGCAGGGCGGTGATCTGTTGAGCGGAAGTGATGTGGCCCCACGCCAGCCTCGCGAACGGTAAGTTTTCGCTGTAGCCCAGGCGCAACGTCTCGACCATGGCGGCCAGCGTGCTTAAGCCTTCAACATAGACGCTGCCGCTTTTAGTCTGCTTTAACTGCCAGGGGCGATCAAAAAACGGGCACGCGCGGTTAGCCGGACAGACCGCCTGTTTAAGCGCCTGAATGGCGGGCTGGAGCTGCTGCTGTCGCTGTGCTAAATCGCCCGCCACACGCCGCTTTTCTTCCATCTCTCGCTGCGGATCGATGCGGGCAAAGGGCAGTTTTTCCGTCTGAAAAAGCGGATCGACGTCGCCCGTGACGGTATGCACCGCCACGCCGCAGCCGGGAAATGCGCCATCCACCAACGCTTCGGCAGTGGCGCGCGTTCGCTGAAGAGGGCTGGCGCGTACGTAGAGTGCTGTCGCGTCCGGACAACCCGCGGGAAGTAATCCCAACTGGCGATAGTGATCGCCTTCCCAGCGCGCTTTATTCACCACCGCACTGTAGCCATGGCCCGTCAGCTCGCCGTCCGCTGTACTCCACCGGGGCCAGGGCTGTCCGGTTGCTGCCTCGGTCTCCTGGCGGTTGCCCGGCGTCGGCGGGCGCACCCCGTGTCGGCTGAGTTCGACCACTTTCTCTAACTGGTATTCTGGCGCCGTGTAAAGCGACCCCGCCGCGAACCATAACGCACAGAGCGCGACTACGCGCAGGGGGCTACAGGCAGACATTATTCATCCTCCAGTTCCTGGGGCGCGAGAAGGGCTTTAATCTGTGGATAGATTACGGCATTCGCCAGCAAAACGGGATTGCCGTTTTTCAGGCCATCATTGCGCATATAGTCATTGGTGACGCCGCCCGCTTCCCGCATTAACACGATGCCCGGCAGGCTGTCCCAGGGATGCATATGGGCTTCGTAATAGCCAATCAGGCGACCGGCAGCGGCCCAGGCGCTGGTTAAGGCACCGGAGCCGATGCGAATGAACATCCCGCCTTGTTTGAGTAGCGCATCGATAAGCTGCGTAACCTTTTCTCCCGGCACCCGGCTGGAATTACTGATGCCCAACAGCCCTTCGTTGAGGTGACGGGCCTGATGAACCTCAAGCCGGGTCTCATTAAGCCAGGCGCCCTGGCCTTTGCGGGCGTGAAACAGCTCCTGATGATTGGGATCGCAAACCACGCCCACCACCGGTTCACCTTCGCAGACGATGGCCAGCGAAACGCACCAGTTATGCAGACCATTGACGAAGCAGGCGGTGCCATCAATCGGATCGATGACCCATAAAATGCGGGCCTCGCCTGTTTCTCCACCGCTCTCTTCACCTAATACCGCATCCTCGGGATAGCGTTCTGCAATCAGTGATTTAATTAATTCTTCAACGTTACGGTCAGCTTCACTGACCACGTCCTGAAGGTCCCTTTTATGTTCCACCACCAGTTTTTGACGCTGTTGATACCATGACAAGGCGCGGCTTGCGGCGGCACGGGCGATTTCGCAGGCGTAGCGATAGCGCGCGTCAATTTCAGAATGCGAAGCGGATGACATGTTTCCCTCTTATGATTTTAAAACACATCGAATACAGGAAGCGCCTGAACAGGCGGTCTGACAGTGAGAGTAGCGCAAAGCATAGTTAAGCAAGGCTTATTAAGCCGTAGTGCGCCAGTAATGGCAATATCGTCGGTGTACTGTTTGCGTGCTTTTTCAGCGTTATCAGGTAAGCCGCGTCTTACCTGATAAAGAGGGTGAATCACAGCTGCCGGCTGGCGGCCAACTGCATCAGGCGGGGATAAAACTGAAAGAAACAGGCTTCAAAGGCCGGATAATGGGCGGTGAAGTCCTGGTAAGAGTCGCTGAGTGCCGCCAGCCTTGGCCGACGTCGGGCCATGCCATTCAGCACGCGTTCAAGGCGCAGGGGATCGGCGTAGTGTTCGAACCAGCGTTCTCGCCACATCACCGCATTCAGTTCTTTAAATTCCTCGGGCGTGGCGGCCAGTTGCGGGACGATTTCGCGCTCGGCACGGGCCGTAAACGCTTGCAGCGTTTGTGACGGATGAACGCGATCCCAGTGGCGCGCCAGAAAATGGTCCCAGATGACATCCAGCGTGATGGGGGCGACGCGATAGGTCTCTGCCCGGAAAAGCTGGCGTGCCGCGCGCACTTCCGGCAGGGCATCGGTCATTACGTCCAGGCGACGATGCATCAGAATGCCGTCGGCCACCGGTTCAGGCCAGTGTTGGTGCGGCGCGCCGCGAACGAAATCGGCCATCAGATTGCCCAGCAAAGAGCTGTTGGCAAGATGGGCTAAGTGAAGATGCGCAAGAAAATTCATGCGGCATTATAAGCGCAACTCCGTTTACGCAGCCAGTTGTTCAGAATTGTTCGGTTTTCCGCTAAACTGTGCCGCCTGTTTTTCTGAGTAAGAAGTCTGTCATGCGTGTCGCCGATTTTGCTTTTGATTTGCCTGAATCTCTTATCGCCCATTATCCCCAGGCGCAACGAAGTGGTTGCCGCCTGCTGTCGCTGGATGGCCCAACCGGCGCGCTCACTCACGGCGTGTTTACGGATGTGCTGGATAAGCTCCAGCCCGGAGATCTGCTGGTGTTTAACAACACGCGCGTTATCCCGGCCAGGGTGTTCGGACGCAAGGCAAGCGGCGGCAAAATTGAGATGCTGGTCGAGCGCATGCTTGATGACAAGCGCGTGCTGGCGCATGTTCGCGCATCGAAAGCGCCGAAGCCTGGCGCAGCGCTGCTGCTGGGTGACGACGAGAGCGTGAAAGCCACTATGGTGGCGCGGCACGATGCGTTGTTCGAGATCGCCTTTGACGATGACCGTGACGTACTGGACATTCTTAACCGCGTCGGCCATATGCCGCTGCCGCCGTACATTGACCGCCCGGATGAAGAGGCGGATCGTGAGCTTTATCAAACGGTTTACAGCGCCCGACCCGGTGCCGTCGCCGCGCCCACGGCGGGGCTGCATTTTGATGAGCCGCTGTTGCAGGCGCTCAAAGATAAAGGCGTGGAAATGGCCTTTGTCACGTTGCACGTTGGGGCGGGCACCTTCCAACCGGTGCGCGTCGAGACGATTGAAGATCACCACATGCACGCGGAGTACGCGGAAGTCCCGCAGGATGTGGTAGACGCGGTGCTGGCCTGTAAGGCGCGGGGGAATAAAGTGGTCGCCGTTGGCACCACCTCGGTACGTTCGCTGGAAAGCGCCGCCAAAGCCAGTCAGGATGCCCTGATTGCGCCGTTCTTCGACGATACCCAAATTTTTATCTATCCGGGCTACGAGTACCAGGTGATCGATGCATTAATCACCAACTTCCATTTGCCGGAATCAACCCTGATTATGCTGGTCTCGGCCTTCGCCGGTTACCAGCACACCATGGCTGCTTATCGCGCTGCGGTGGCAGAAGAATACCGTTTCTTCAGCTACGGCGACGCGATGTTTATCAGCAAAAACCCTCAGGCGCCGCTGGAAAAAGTGGGCGCCTGATCTGTTTACTTTGAACATCGGACTGTTTCTCCGATGGAGGTCTTGTGAAATTTGAGCTTGATACCACAGACGGTCGCGCGCGTCGCGGGCGTCTGATTTTTGATCGTGGCGTGGTCGAAACCCCGGCGTTTATGCCCGTGGGCACCTATGGCACCGTAAAAGGCATGACGCCGGAAGAAGTGCAGGATACCGGCGCGCAAATTATTCTGGGCAATACTTTCCACCTCTGGCTGCGTCCCGGTCAGGAAATCATGAAGCTGCACGGCGATCTGCATGATTTTATGCAGTGGAAAGGCCCTATCCTGACGGACTCCGGCGGTTTCCAGGTCTTCAGCCTGGGCGATATTCGTAAAATCACCGAAGCGGGCGTTCACTTCCGTAACCCGATCAATGGCGATCAGATTTTCCTCGATCCAGAAAAATCCATGGAAATTCAGTACGATCTGGGCTCCGATATCGTCATGATCTTCGATGAGTGCACGCCGTACCCGGCCGACTGGGATTATGCGAAACGCTCAATGGAGATGTCGTTGCGCTGGGCGCAGCGCAGCCGTGACCGCTTTGACAGCCTGGGCAACAAGAACGCGCTGTTCGGTATTATTCAGGGCTCGGTTTACGAAGATTTACGTGATGTGTCTGTGAAAGGTCTGGTAGAGATTGGCTTTGATGGGTACGCTGTGGGCGGCCTGGCGGTCGGTGAGCCGAAAGAGGACATGCACCGCATCCTGGAGCATGTTTGTCCACAGATCCCTGAGGACAAACCGCGTTATTTAATGGGCGTGGGCAAACCTGAAGATCTGGTCGAAGGTGTGCGTCGTGGCGTGGACATGTTTGACTGTGTGATGCCAACGCGCAATGCACGTAATGGACACTTATTTGTGACGGACGGCGTGGTAAAAATCCGCAATGCGAAGCATAAAGACGATGTGTCGCCGCTGGATGCCGAGTGTGATTGTTACACCTGTCGCAATTACAGCCGTGCTTACTTGCATCATCTTGATCGCTGTAACGAAATACTGGGCGCGCGTCTGAACACGATTCATAACCTGCGCTACTACCAGCGCCTGATGGCAGGTTTACGCCAGGCTATTGAAGAGGGTAAATTAGAGCGCTTTGTTACCGAGTTCTACCAACGGACGGGCAAAGCGGTTCCGCCTTTAACGTCTGATAATTCATCAATGAGGGAAATTTAATGAGCTTTTTCATTTCTGACGCTGTGGCTGCAGCAGGCGCACCGTCTCAGGGAAGTCCGTATTCTCTGGTGATCATGCTGGTCGTCTTTGGCCTGATTTTTTACTTCATGATCCTGCGCCCTCAGCAGAAACGCGCAAAAGAGCACAAGAAGCTGATGGATTCTATCTCCAAAGGTGATGAAGTGCTGACGAATGGTGGCCTGGTGGGTCGCGTAACCAAAGTGGCAGAAACCGGCTACATTGCGATTGCGCTGAACGACACTACCGAAGTGGTTATTAAACGTGATTTCGTGGCTGCCGTCCTGCCGAAAGGTTCTATGAAGGCGCTGTAATTTTTACTTCCCTAAGGGAACTGCCGTGTTAAATCGTTATCCTTTGTGGAAGTACATAATGCTGGTCGTGGTGCTTGTCATTGGCCTGGTATATGCACTTCCCAACCTTTATGGTGAGGATCCGGCTGTTCAAATCACTGGCGCGCGCGGAAGCGCCGCCAGTGAGCAAACGTTGGATCAAATTCAGAACGTATTAAAACAAGATAATATTCAGGCGAAGTCTGTTGCCCTGGAAAACGGGGCGATTACGGCGCGTTTTTCTAACACGGATGTGCAGTTGCGCGCCCGTGAAGCGATCATGAAAGCGCTGGGCGAAAACTATGTTGTGGCGCTGAATCTGGCTCCCGCAACGCCGCGCTGGCTTACCCTGCTGGCGGCGCAGCCAATGAAACTTGGCCTCGATCTGCGCGGTGGCGTGCACTTCCTGATGGAAGTGGATATGGACACTGCCCTGAGCAAACTGCAAGAGCAGAATGCGGACAGCCTGCGCAGCGACCTGCGCGAAAAGAATATCCCTTATACCAACGTCAGCAAGATTGCTAACTACGGCGTGGAAATCCGTTTCCGTGACGCAGCCAGCCGTGACGCTGCCGTGAAGTGGCTGTCATCCCGTCATCAGGATCTGGTGATCAGCAACAGCGGTAACGATGCTCTGCGAGCCACCATGACCGATGCTCGCCTCAGCGAAGCGCGCGAATATGCCGTTCAGCAGAACATCACTATCCTGCGTAATCGTGTGAACCAACTGGGTGTCGCGGAGCCGCTGGTGCAACGTCAGGGTTCTGACCGCATCGTGGTAGAACTGCCAGGTATTCAGGACACGGCGCGCGCCAAAGAAATTCTGGGCGCAACCGCGACGCTGGAGTTCCGTCTGGTCAATACCAGCGTTGATCCGACCGCCGCCGCCAATGGTCGCGTGCCGGGGGATTCCGAGGTCAAAGACATGCGTGACGGCCAGCCTGTCGTGCTGTACAAACGCGTGATTCTGACCGGTGACCACATTACCGATTCGACCTCCAGCATGGACGAATACAACCAGCCTCAGGTGAATATTTCACTCGATGGCGCGGGCGGTAATATCATGTCGAACTTCACCAAGGACAACATCGGTAAACCGATGGCGACCCTGTTTGTGGAGTATAAAGACAGCGGTAAGAAAGATGCGAATGGTCGCGCCATTCTGGTGAAACAGGAAGAGGTGATTAACGTCGCCAACATCCAGTCACGCCTGGGCAACAGCTTCCGCATCACCGGTATCAGCAACCCGAACGAAGCACGTCAGCTGTCACTGCTGCTGCGCGCCGGGGCCTTGATTGCGCCTATCCAGATTGTGGAAGAGCGGACAATCGGTCCGACAATGGGTCAGCAGAACATTACTCAGGGGCTGGAAGCCTGCCTGTGGGGCCTGGTCGCCTCCATCCTGTTTATGGTGCTGTACTACAAGAAAGTGGGCCTGATTGCGACCAGCGCACTGCTGGCAAACCTGGTGCTGATTGTCGGCATTATGTCGCTGTTACCGGGGGCCACGCTGACCATGCCAGGCATCGCCGGTATTGTGCTGACGCTGGCGGTGGCAGTCGATGCAAACGTCCTGATCAATGAACGTATCAAAGAAGAACTGCGCAACGGGCGTTCCGTACAGCAGGCAATTCATGAGGGCTACAAAGGTGCCTTCTCCAGTATTGTCGATGCGAACGTGACGACCCTGATTAAGGTGGTGATTCTGTATGCAATTGGTACGGGCTCCATTAAGGGCTTTGCGATTACAACGGCTATCGGTATTGCGACCTCCATGTTCACATCGATCGTCGGAACCCGCGCCATTATCAACCTGATGTACGGTGGCAAGCGCGTTAAGAAGCTGTCTATCTGAGGAGTGCGTTGTGGCACAGGAATATAACATTGAGCAGTTAAACCACGGCCGTAAAGTCGTTGACTTTATGCGCTGGGATACGCTGGCATTCATCATTTCGGGACTGTTAATCATCATCTCGATTGCCATTGTTGGCGTACGCGGTTTTAACTGGGGGCTCGATTTCACCGGCGGTACGGTCATTGAGATCAATCTGGAGAAACCGGCCGATCTCGACGCCATCCGCGGTGCGCTGGTGAAGTCCGGGTTCCAGGAACCGTTGATCCAGAATTTCGGTAGCAGCCGCGATGTGATGGTGCGCATGCCGCCGGTCACAGGGCCTGCGGGAACCGAGCTGGGTAATAAAGTGGTAACGGTTATCAACCAGACGACGCAGCAAAACGCGACGGTCAAACGTATCGAGTTTGTCGGACCGAGCGTGGGCAGCGATCTGGCGCAGGCCGGGGCGTTAGCCCTGCTGTCGGCACTGATTGCGATTCTGATTTATATCGGTATTCGCTTTGAGTGGCGTCTGGCACTGGGTACGGTTTTGGCGCTGGCGCATGACGTCATTATCACCTGTGGACTGCTGTCGCTGTTCCGGGTCGAGATTGACCTTACGATTGTGGCCTCGCTGATGTCGGTCATCGGTTACTCGCTGAACGATAAAATCGTGGTCTCGGACCGTATTCGTGAGAACTTCCGCAAGATCCGTCGCGGCTCCTCTTATGACATTACGAACGTGTCCCTGACGCAGACGTTAAGCCGTACCCTGATCACCTCGCTGACTACGCTGGCGATGATCCTGATCCTGTTCATCTTTGGTGGTGCGCTGCTGAAAGGCTTCTCACTGACCATGCTGATTGGTGTCACCATCGGTACCGTTTCGTCGATCTACGTTTCTTCAGCGCTGGCGCTGAAGCTGGGCATGAAACGCGAACATATGCTGGTACAGAAAGTGGAGAAAGAGGGCGCCGATCAGCCTTCGATCCTGCCGTAGTATCGGTGCGATAAAAAAAGCCGCCAGCGTAATCTGGCGGCTTTTTTGTTTTCAGGGCCTGGACGTATCTGCGATCACCTGGTGAATTCGAACATAACCCAGTTGCTCCGGCGTCACATCCTTTAACCGTAATGGTACGGTGACCGAACTGCGTGGCGTCAGTGAAGCGGGAACGCTGAGGGTTTGCGTCAGGCTGTCGGCCTCAAGTGGCTTACCGGTTGCGGGATCGAGCTGGCCCCAGACTACTGTCGCATGCATCCCGGGCAGCGGTGAAATGTCTTGTGTGCGAAGCGTCAGGTCAGCATGCGTACCGCCGGCCTCGGCCTCAATGCGTGCGAGCGACAGGCGCAGCGTGCCAACCTGCGTTTGAAGTGCCACGGGCGTGTTTGCCTGCGGCAACAGCCATGCGCCCTGCTGTGAATGGGCGTTCAGCTGTCCCTGAATTTCAACCGCACTTGCCTGGCTGGTGAGTTGCTGCATCTGCTGATTAAGCTGACTGACTTCCCGGTGCAGTTGTTTCACCTGCGGCTGGGCTGGGGTGCTGCAACCACTTAGCAGAACCAGTGACAGGGCCGCGGGTGCCCAAACCATCCTGTTCATCATGTTTTTTTATCCTTTATTCAAATGACGTAATAATTGCCCCTTGTCGCGGGACGCATCAGCATCCGCTTATGGCGTTGAAGCCTGGACTGAAATCACGCCGATTACCTTAAGTGTGCTCTGAAATTGCCTTTCCCTGAGCGATAAAATTCCGTAGCCACTGGCGTGTCGATTTCACCTCGCGTTACGCGTAATGATGCAAGGTGAAACAGGTTGATATCGGGCATCCGGCCAGCGCGGTGGCGCAGGTATCCGGTGATGCAGTACCCCGTATCGGCACGAACGTGGCTACGTTCTCCGCTTTTTGCCCTGAACGCTTTAAGCGTAGCGGGTTTTACGCGGGCGGGCATTTCCCATCCGGTCTGTGAAGCGGGCGGGGTAAAACACGGGAATCGATTTTGTTGACTTGCAGTTCGCGCTACACTGTACGGCCCAATTATCTCGTGTCAGGAAACGTCATGCATTGCCCATTCTGCTCCGCTGTAGACACAAAAGTGATTGATTCTCGTCTGGTCAGTGAGGGTTCGTCAGTGCGGCGCCGTCGTCAGTGTCTGGTGTGCCATGAGCGATTTACTACGTTTGAAGTCGCTGAGCTGGTTATGCCACGCGTGGTGAAAAGCAACGATGTGCGTGAACCTTTCAATGAAGACAAACTCGCCAGCGGCATGATGAAAGCGCTGGAGAAACGCCCGGTCAGTGCGGATGCCGTAGAGAGTGCGGTAAGCCATATCAAAACGCAGTTGCGTGCGACGGGTGAACGTGAAATTCCCAGCAAGCTGATCGGTAACCTGGTCATGGACGAGCTAAAAAAACTCGATAAAGTGGCCTATATTCGCTTTGCATCTGTTTATCGCAGCTTTGAGGACGTGCGTGATTTTGGCGAAGAGATTGCCAGATTACAGGATTAAATCATGACCGATGAACGTTATATGGCGCGCGCGCTGGAACTGGCGCGGCGCGGACGTTTTACTACCATGCCGAACCCCAATGTCGGTTGCGTCATTGTACGCGATGGCGACATTGTTGGCGAAGGCTGGCACCAGCGCGCCGGAGAACCGCATGCGGAAGTGCATGCCCTGCGCATGGCCGGTGCGCGTGCGCGTGGGGCGACAGCCTATGTGACGCTGGAGCCATGCAGTCATCACGGGCGCACGCCGCCGTGTTGCGACGCGCTTATTGAGGCCGGTGTAAAACGCGTCGTGGCCGCGATGCAGGACCCCAATCCGCAGGTCGCCGGACGGGGATTACATCGACTGCAGCAGGCGGGCATTGAAGTCAGCCACGGACTGATGATGCAGGAAGCGGAAGCCCTGAACAGGGGATTCCTGAAACGCATGCGGACCGGCTTCCCCTGGATACAGCTTAAACTGGGGGCATCACTGGATGGCCGCACCGCCATGGCGAGTGGCGAAAGCCAGTGGATCACCTCGCCGGCTGCCCGACGCGATGTCCAGCGTTTGCGAGCGCAGAGCGCCGCCATTCTCAGCAGCAGCGCAACGGTGCTGGCCGACGATCCTTCCCTGACCGTACGCTGGGCCGAACTGGACAGCGACAGTCAGCGCCTGGTTGATGCGCAGACCTTACGCCAGCCGGTACGCGTCATCGTCGACAGCCAGAATCGCGTAACACCGCAGCACAAACTTATAGAACAATTGGGCGAAACCTGGCTGATGCGACAGCAGGCCGACACTCAGCGCTGGCCTGACTCGGTGACGCAAATTCCGGTTCCTTTACGCGACAGCCAACTGGATTTAGTGGCGCTGATGATGGTGCTGGGCCAGCGCCAGATTAACAGCGTCTGGGTTGAAGCCGGTGCCACGCTGGCAGGGGCATTGCTTCAGGCCGGTCTGGTTGACGAACTCATTGTGTATGTGGCACCGAAATTACTGGGTAATGACGCGCGCGGTTTGTGTCAGCTTACGGGGCTGACGCAGTTGGCTGACGCGCCGGTTTTTGCTTTCAGCGACGTGCGTCAGGTCGGCAGCGATCTCCGTCTGACCCTGATACCGCAATAACAGAGGCGGAAAAGCGAGAGCACGCCGCCAAAGAGTATGTTAGAATCCGCCCCCCTGCGCGGGGCTAAACAAACCCCTGAAAGGATATGTATGAAAGTTATCGAAGCTGCCGTTGCAACGCCAGAGGCAAAAATTGCCATCGTTATCGCGCGTTTTAACAACTTTATCAACGAGAGCCTGTTAGACGGCGCTGTGGATGCCCTGAAGCGTATCGGCCAGGTCAACGATGACAATATCACTGTCGTCTGGGTACCGGGTGCTTACGAACTGCCGCTGGCCGCGCGTGCGCTGGCTAAAACCGGCAAACATGATGCCGTGATTGCGCTGGGTACCGTGATTCGTGGTGGCACGGCGCACTTCGAATACGTCGCGGGTGAAGCCAGCTCGGGCATTGCCAGTGTTGCCATGGACAGCGATATTCCTGTGGCATTCGGCGTACTGACAACCGAAAATATCGAGCAGGCCATTGAGCGTGCTGGAACCAAAGCGGGTAACAAAGGTGCCGAAGCGGCCCTGACCGCACTTGAAATGATCAACGTATTGAAAGCCATTAAAGCCTGATTTTTGTAAGGGGAATTTTGTGAAACCTGCTGCTCGTCGTCGCGCCCGTGAGTGCGCTGTCCAGGCGCTTTACTCCTGGCAGTTGTCTAACAACGACATTGCCGATGTGGAATACCAGTTTCTGGCGGAACAGGACGTTAAAGACGTCGATATTACTTATTTCCGCGAACTGCTGGCCGGTGTGGCGACCAACAGCGCGTACCTGGATGGATTGATGCAACCCTATCTGTCGCGCCAGTTAGAAGAACTGGGGCAGGTGGAAAAAGCCATTCTGCGTGTGTCGCTGTATGAACTGAGCAAGCGTTCTGATGTGCCTTATAAAGTGGCCATCAACGAAGGTATCGAACTGGCGAAAGTATTTGGCGCTGAAGACAGCCATAAATTTGTCAACGGTGTGCTGGATAAAGCCGGTCCGCAAATTCGACCCCAACGCAAATAATCAATAAGGCCGGCTTGCCGGCCTTTTTCATTAATGGTTAAGCGGAACGCAATTATGTCATGTGGTGAATTTGAACTCATCGCACGCTACTTCAATCGCAGAACGCGTAGCCGCCGTGATGTCGAACTCGGCATCGGCGACGATTGCGCGCTGCTGAGCGTGCCCGAAAAGCAAACGCTGGCGGTCAGCACCGATACGCTGGTTTCCGGTATCCACTTCCTGCCCACGATCCATCCTGCAGATTTAGCCTATAAATCACTGGCGGTGAATCTGAGCGATTTGGCCGCGATGGGTGCCGATCCTGCCTGGCTAACCCTGGCGCTGACCTTGCCGGATGTGAATGAAAGCTGGCTGAGCAGCTTCAGCGAAAGCCTGTTTGACCTGCTGGAATATTACGATATGCAGCTGGTGGGGGGAGACACGACGCGGGGGCCTCTCAGCCTGACGCTGGGTATTCATGGGCTGATTCCTCACGGCAAAGCGTTAAAGCGTTCGGGCGCAAAACCCGGCGACTGGATCTATGTCACCGGTACATTGGGCGACAGCGCGGCCGGGCTGGCGTTGCTGCAGCATCACTGCCGCATTGACGATCCGGCCATTCATGAAGCTCTGATTAAACGTCACCTGCGGCCTATGCCGCGCGTGTTACAGGGGCAGTCACTGCGTTCGCTGGCCTCTTCCGCTATCGATATCTCAGACGGGCTGATTTCTGATATAGGTCATGTGCTGAAAGCCAGCGGCTGCGGGGCACGTATCAACCTTGACGCGCTTCCGCTGTCCCCGGCACTGCGTGACAATTTTGACGCGTCACAGGTGCTGCGCTGGGCGCTCAGCGGCGGCGAAGACTATGAGCTGTGCTTCAGTGTGCCGGAAGTGAATCGGGGTGCACTGGACGTGGCGCTGGGACATCTTGGCGTGCCTTATACCTGTATTGGGCAGATGGCGCCCGAGTCAGAAGGACTGTCACTGCTCGAAAACGGCAAACCGACAGATGTGCGTTTTAAAGGATTCGACCATTTTGACATCAGATAAACATATCGCCAAAGGTCGTCTGCGGATGCGTAATCCCTGGCATTTACTGGCGACCGGTTTTGGCAGTGGGCTCAGCCCGGTTATGCCTGGTACAGTGGGATCGCTGGCCGCGATTCCTTTTTGGTGTCTGCTGACCTTGCTTCCGCATGATCTGTATTCGCTGGTCGTGCTGCTAGGCATCAGCGTGGGCGTGTACCTTTGCCATCGCACCGCCAAAGACATGGGCGTTCACGATCACGGCAGCATTGTCTGGGATGAGTTTATCGGGATGTGGATTACGCTGATGGCCATTCCGGTGAACAGCTGGCAGTGGGTGGTGGCCGGTTTTGTGCTGTTCCGCGTGCTGGATATCTGGAAGCCCTGGCCGATTCGCTGGTTCGACCGTAACGTGCATGGCGGCATGGGCATTATGGTCGATGACATTATTGCGGGCATTATTGCTGCAGCCATCCTTTATGGTGCCGGGGTTTATCTCGCCGGTTAAGCGTTCGTCCTGCGCCCCTTATCATCACCGTTTTGCAACCGTAGCCGAAATACCGGCGTACGGTTGTCTCACCATTATCCTCTCCCGGCCGGGCCGAATGAGCGCGTCACGCCTGTGAACACGCTGCGTTGGTATCACTGATAGCCGGTGGCCGGGTGAGGCTGATATTCACTTTCCAGGGCCGCAATATCCTGCGTTGTCAGGTCAACGTTCACGGCTTCCACCAGCTCAGCAAACTGCTCTGCGCGAGAGGCGCCAATGATGGGCGCTGTCACCACCGGTTTGCTCAGTAACCACGCCAGTGCGACCTGCGCTCGCGTTACGCCTTTGTCGGCTGCAACCTGCGCCAGGCGCGCCGCAATCGCCGCATCGTTTTCCTCCGTTGAAGCATAGAGCGTGCTCATCACCTCATCAGAAACGGAGCGGGCGGTGGTTTCGCCCCATGGCCGGGTGAGCTTACCGCGTGCCAGTGGACTCCATGGCAGGACCGCAACGTTTTCACGCTGGCACAGCGGGTGCATCTCACGTTCTTCTTCGCGCTGAATCAGGTTGTACTGATCCTGCATGCTGACGAAGCGTGCCCAGCCCTGTTCTGCCTGCATGGTTAAGGCCTGTGCAAACTGACTGGCGTGCATGGACGAGGCGCCGATATAACGTGCTTTGCCGGATTTCACCACCTCATCAAGTGCCGACAGGGTTTCTTCGAGCGGCGTGTCATAGTCCCAGCGGTGAATCTGCAGCAGATCGACATACTCCATGCCCAGCCGTTGCAGGCTGTCATCAATGGATTGCAGAATGTTTTTACGGGACAGGCCTTGTGACAGATTACTCAGCGGGAAATAGACTTTGGTGGCGACCACGACCTCCTCGCGGCGGGCGAAATCCCTGAGCGCTCGCCCCAGAATCTCCTCACTACTGCCGTCTGAATAGCTGTTAGCGGTGTCGAAGAAGTTAATCCCGGCCTCCAGCGCCTGCCTGATAAGCGGTCGGCTGCTTTCTTCGGGCAGTGTCCAGGCATGTTTACCGCGGGTGGGCTCACCAAATGTCATACAGCCCAGGCAGAGCTGGGAAACTTTTAAATCAGTATTCGCGAGTGGAACGGTTTTCATCATGACTCCTGCTATGTCCTTCCAGGGGAATTAAGCATAGCAGGAATACCGCTCTCCGCAGAGAGCGGGGGAGGGGAACTACTGCGCCAGCCAGTGACTGATTTGCTGCTGAATACCGTCTGCGTCCAGGTGGTAGTCGTGACGCATCTCTTCCTGCGTGCCCGGGGGAATGAACTCATCAGGCAGGCCAATATTGAGAACGGAAATGCCCAGACGTTTCGCCATCACGAACTCGTTGACGCCGCTGCCTGCGCCGCCCTTAATCGCGCCTTCTTCCAGCGTAATCAACGACTCATGCTGTGCGGCCAGTTCGGTAATTAACGCTTCATCCAGCGGTTTAACAAAACGCATATCCACCAGGGTGGCGTTCAGCGCTTCGGCAACGTGGCTGGCTTCAGGCAGCAGTGTACCGAAGTTAAGGATCGCCAGCTTTTCGCCCCGACGTTTAACCACACCTTTGCCCAGCGGCAGGCTTTGCAGTGGCGTCAGAGCAACGCCAGTGCCGGTTCCGCGTGGATAACGCACGGCAGCCGGACCCGCCTGATAGTGATAGCCGGTATAAAGCATCTGGCGGCATTCGTCCTCATCGCTTGGCGTCATGATGACCATATCCGGAATGCAGCGCAGATAGGCGAGATCAAAGGCACCCTGATGCGTCTGGCCGTCGGCCCCAACGATGCCGCCACGGTCAATCGCGAACAGGACCGGAAGCTTCTGAATCGCGACATCGTGAATAACCTGATCGTAGGCGCGCTGCAGGAAGGTCGAGTAAATCGCAACAACCGGTTTATAGCCCCCAATGGCCAGGCCCGCCGCAAAGGTCACGGCGTGCTGTTCGGCAATGGCAACGTCAAAATACTGGTTGGGATACTTGCGGGAGAATCCTACCATACCCGAGCCTTCGCGCATGGCGGGCGTAATCGCCATCAGCTTCGCGTCGTCAGCCGCCGTTTCGCACAGCCAGTTACCGAATATCTTCGAATAACTCGGCAATCCTTCGGCGCTCTTAGGCAGTTCGCCGCTGGCGACATCAAATTTGGGCACCGCATGCCAGGCGATCGGATCCTGCTCTGCCGGGGCATAACCTTTACCCTTTTTCGTCATAATATGCAGGAACTGCGGGCCTTTCAGGCTACGCATATTCGTCAGCGTATTCACCAGCGTCAGGACATCATGACCATCGACCGGTCCGATGTAATTGAACCCCAGTTCTTCAAACAGGGTGCCCGGCACCACCATGCCTTTCAGGTGTTCTTCGGTGCGTTTTACTAACTCTTTAATCGGCGGCAGTCCGGTCAGTACGCGCTTGCCTCCTTCGCGCAGACGCGCGTAGGTCTTACCCGATAAAATCTGTGCCAGGCGGTTATTCAGCGCCCCGACGTTTTCAGAAATCGACATTTCGTTGTCGTTCAGGATAACCAGCATATCGGGTTTAATATCGCCCGCGTGGTTCATGGCCTCAAAGGCCATGCCTGCGGTGATGGCACCGTCGCCGATAATACAGGCGGTACGGCGCCCTTTACCTTCCCGTTCGGCCGCAGCAGCCATGCCCAGCCCGGCACTGATGGAGGTTGAGGAGTGACCGACGCTCAGGACGTCGTATTCACTTTCTCCCCGCCACGGAAAGGGGTGCACGCCATTCTTTTGCCGAATCGATCCAATGCGATCGCGGCGGCCGGTTAAAATTTTATGCGGATAAGCCTGATGACCGACGTCCCACACGAGGTGGTCGAACGGTGTGTTATAGACGTAATGCAGCGCCACCGTCAGCTCGACCACGCCCAGGCCCGACGCAAAATGGCCGCTTGAGCGGCTCACGCTGTCTAATAAATACTGGCGCAGCTCATTGCAGAGCGCAGGCAATTTTTCTTTAGGCAGGGCACGCAGTGCCTGTACCGTTTCTGCCTGCGCCAGTGTCGGGTATTTTGTAGTATCAAAACTCATCAGTGACTCATCATGGAAGTTATTTATCGCGTTCAATTACGAAGCTCGCCAGCGCCTTCAGGGCAGAGGTATCATAGGATTTTGCAGAGAGCATGTGCAAAGCATCCACGGCTTCCTGGTATAAATCCAGTGCCTTAATCCGGGCATTATCCAGACCCATCAATGAAGGATAGGTGCTTTTTCCAAGATCTTGATCGGCACCTTGACGTTTTCCGATAACGGCTGTGTCGCCCGTCACATCCAGGATGTCATCCTGCACCTGAAAGGCCAGGCCGATGGCATCCGCATAGCGGTCAAGATACGGCAGCGCTTCACGGCCCGCGTCGCCGGCAGCAAAGGCACCGAGTCGCACGGCTGAGCGAATCAACGCCCCCGTTTTGTGACGATGGATCTGTTCCAGTTGATGAAGATCGACAGACTGACCTTCTGCCGCCAGATCCAGCGCCTGCCCGCCGCACATACCCGCTACGCCGCTGGCCCTGGCCAGCTCTGACAGCATAGCGAGGCGGTATTCCGCACTCACGCCCGGCATGGGCTGGTCGGCCAGAATAGAAAAGGCCAGCGTTTGTAGCGCATCACCGGCAAGAATGGCGGTATCTTCACCATATTTGATGTGGCAGGTCGGTTGCCCACGACGTAACGCATCATCGTCCATTGCCGGCAAATCGTCATGAATCAGTGAATAGGCGTGAATACATTCGACAGCCGCTGCAGGCACATCGAGACTGGCTTTATTCGCATTGAGCATGGTGCCGGTTGCGTAAACCAGAAACGGGCGCATGCGTTTGCCACCTAATAGTGCCCCATACTGCATGGCATTCACCAGAGGAGAACTCTGAAAAGGGAGGGCATCCAGGTAGCCCATCAACGCGTGGTTCACCTGTTGGTGATACGCATTGAGCAGTTCAGGAAAATCCATTAGCTGTTTTCCGGCGTGAAAGAGGAGAGGTCGGCATCGTTATCGTCGCTGAGGAGAATGCGCACGCGCTGCTCGGCTTGCTGCAACGTTTGCTGGCCATTGCGCGCTAACTGCACGCCGCGCTCAAATTCATTCAGGGCGTCTTCCAACGGCAGTTCACCACTTTCCAGACGATTAACAATCTGCTCCAGCTGCTGCAATGACGTTTCAAAGCTGGCTGGCTGTTCGGCTTTTTTCGGCATATTTCGTGTCGACTCACGGTTGGAACGTTATCTTGCAATCGGTCATGGTAGCTGAGAGAGAATGATTAGCAAAATAATCAATGTGCATGCTGTTGCAGAAGCAGTCACCGGGTAAAGGTGATATACTCTCGCGCCTCGGATGCGGATGCGCCTGTCACCCCGCAATTTTATGATCTTACCAGCTAAGTGCAGCCTGTTTTAGCACTTATTTGCCCAACGAAGCTGTATTGCCATGAAGTTTATCGTCAAGTTATTTCCTGAAATCACCATCAAGAGTCAGTCGGTGCGTCTGCGCTTTATTAAGATTCTTGCCAGTAATATCCGCAACGTGCTCAAAACGGTCAGCGATGAGATCGCGGTGGTGCGTTTTTGGGATCATATTGAAGTGCGCTGCAAAGATGAAGCCATGCGGCAGATTATTCCCGATGAGCTGATGCGCATCCCGGGTATTCATCATGTCCTTGCGGTTGAAGAGCGCGAATATACCGACATCCACGATATTTTCGAGCAGACGCTGGCACAGTATCGCGACAGCCTGGAAAACAAAACCTTTTGCGTGCGGGTTAAGCGCCGTGGCAAACACAGCTTCAGTTCGCAGGACGTCGAGCGCTATGTTGGCGGCGGGCTAAATCAGCACATCGCCAGCGCCACCGTTCAGCTTAAGAAACCTGAGGTGACGGTTAACCTCGAAGTGGAAGAAAACCGCTTAACGCTGGTCACCGCACGCTATGAAGGGCTGGGCGGCTTCCCGATTGGTACCCAGGAAGATGTGCTGTCGCTCATCTCAGGTGGATTTGACTCCGGCGTTTCCAGCTACATGCTGATGCGTCGTGGCAGCCGCGTTCACTACTGCTTCTTTAACCTGGGCGGCGCGGCACATGAAATCGGCGTACGTCAGGTCGCCCATTATCTGTGGAACCGCTTTGGCCGTTCGCACCGTGTACGTTTTGTGGCAATCAACTTTGAGCCAGTTGTCGGCGAAATTTTAGAAAAAATCGACGACGGTCAAATGGGCGTGGTGCTGAAACGTATGATGGTCCGTGCAGCCTCAATGGTGGCGGAACGTTATGGCGTACAGGCCCTGGTCACAGGCGAAGCGGTGGGGCAGGTCTCCAGCCAGACGCTGACCAATCTGCGACTGATCGACAATGCCTCCGATACGTTGATTTTGCGCCCGCTGATTTCCCACGACAAAGAGCACATTATTAAAGTGGCGCGTGAAATCGGCACCGAAGACTTTGCCAGTACCATGCCGGAATATTGTGGCGTGATTTCGAAAAGCCCGACGGTCAAAGCGGTAAAAGGCAAAATCGAAGCCGAAGAAAGCCAGTTTGATTTCGCGATTCTGGAACGTATGGTGGCCGAGGCGACCAATGTGGATATTCGCGAAATCGCGGAGCAGACGCAGGAAGAGGTGGTTGAGGTTGAGACGGTCGGCTTGCTGAACGAAAACGACAGCGTGCTGGATATCCGCTCGGTGGATGAGCAGGAAGACAAACCGCTACAGCTGGCGGGAACGGAGGTGAAGTCGATGCCTTTCTACAAACTCAGTACGCAGTTTGGCGACCTTGATCAGAACAAAACCTGGCTGTTGTACTGCGATCGCGGTGTGATGAGTAAATTACAGGCGCTCTATCTGCATGAGCAGGGATTTAAAAACGTGAAGGTATATCGTCCGTAATCCGCATAGCGGTCACTGACCGCTTCCCCCTGTGCTCGCCTTGCGTACCAGGGCAAGACGAGCACAGAGCGTCCGGCAGGCGTCTGAACCGGCGACTTAACTGGCCTGATAGTCGTAAATACCCGGCGCCAGCACCAGTTGTGCCGCGACCTCACGTGCTTTATCACTGCCTGCTAGCAAATCAATTAATTTCAGCGCAAAATCCATCGCCGTGCCCGGTCCCTGACTGGTGAGCAAATTGACTCGCGGATCCCAGACGACACGACGTTCCATCCATTTCTCTTCCGGTATGGTGGACTTTAAACCGGGAAACCCTGTCATATTGCCGACCGGAAACAGGTTATGCGGCACCAGTACCGTGCCAGCGGCTGCGCAGATGGCCGCAACAATACGTCCTGACAAATGAAACTGGCGTACGGTTTCAACCAACAGCGGACTGTCACGAAATGTCTCGGCTCCTTTTAGTCCGCCGGGCAGGACAATGGCATCGTAGGCGTTGTCCGCCACCTCGACCAGCGGGACGTCGGCCAGCAGGCGAACGCCGCGCGAACAGACGATTTCACGGCAGCCATCGCTTTCCACGCTGGCGGTCACCGTCTTTATCCCGCCACGGACCAGCAGATCGAGTGTGGTAACGGCTTCCGTCTCTTCACTGCCATGAGCCAGACAGACCAGTACCGAGGCGTTCGCGCCCATAATAAGACTCCTTGCGTTTAATCATGTCGTACAGCCGGGTGTTTTCAGGTAACACTAAGCCGTGAGTGCGTGCGCGACGCAGCAGAAAGCCGGTGATGTATTCAATTTCCGTCAGTCGCTGAGCGCGTATATCCTGCAGCATTGATGAGGTGTTGGCGGCGGTCGTCTCAATCACATTCAGCACCTGATCCTGCAGGCTCTGGCTGGCCACGGACTGGCCTTCACGCTCCATAACCCAACTGATTTCGTCACATAAGGTGATGATGTCGGCCTGATGCTGACGCAGTGCGCCATTCTGACAGTCGTAAACCACGCTGAGTGGGTTGATCACACAGTTTACCGCCAGCTTACGCCAGCAGGCCGCCCGGATATTGTCATGCCAGGCGACATCGGGCAGCGCTTCGTGCAGCACATCGGCGACCTCACTCCAGTGCTCGCTTTTACGGTTGCCGGGACCAATATGGGTGACGCCCGTGGCGACGTGCTTAATGACCGTGCCATCCCGCATTGCGGCGTGCGTGGTGATACCGCGTAACAGCGGCTGCGTCAGACCTTTTAATTCGCCAAGCGTGCCCATGCCATTGTGCAACAGCAAAACCGGGCAGTTTTCTGACATCACGCTTTCCAGATTTTTTACGGCCGTTGATACCTGCGGGGCTTTCAGCGTCACCAACAGCAGCTGGCTCTGCGCCAAAAACAGCGGATCGTTGGCAATGAAGGTCCGGTTCGTCACGCGCCCCAGCGGATCGATTACATTCGCTGAGCAGTAGGGCTGAGGTACGCGTAACCAGCCCTGAACATCGTGCCCGCAATGGGCAAGAGCGGTGAGCCACACCTGGCCCAATGCGCCACATCCTAATACGGTTATTTTCATGCTGCCTCCCGCTCGCGGGCTTATTATTTATGCGCTGTGGCAATCAGTTAAGTATAGCGCTACACAGTGCGATTTTATTTAGTGCCGTAAGACGCGTATTATGCATGCCAGTTTAGCCTCAGGAGAAGAAGAGATGCCATCTTTCGATATCGTTTCAGAAGTCGACATGCAGGAAGTTCGCAACGCAGTAGAGAATGCTAACCGTGAACTGTCGACGCGTTTTGATTTTCGCAACGTCACTGCCAGTTACGAACTCAATGAAAAAAATGAAACCATTAAGGTCATCAGTGAATCGGATTTTCAGGTAAAGCAGCTGGTGGATATCCTGCGCGAGAAAATGCTCAAGCGCGGTATTGAAGGCGCGGCGCTGGAAGTACCAGAAGAGATTGAACACAGCGGCAAAAGCTGGAGCGTGGATGCCAAAATGAAAAAAGGCATTGAAAGCGACGTCGCGAAAAAGCTGGTGAAGCTGATTAAAGACAGCAAGCTGAAAGTGCAGACGCAGATTCAGGGCGAATCTCTGCGCGTAACGGGTAAGTCTCGTGATGATTTACAGGGCGCAATGGCGCTGGTGCGTAATGGCAACCTGGGCCAGCCTTTCCAGTTCAAAAACTTCCGCGATTAATCCCTCCACTCAGCACGTGAGCACAGGATGCCCTCTGAGGCATCCTGTCGGGTTGGCAGCCTGACTGTGACACCAGTCTGGCTGTCACTGATCCCCTTCCGCGACAGCAACGCTTTTGCCCTGCAAGGTGCTGATGTCCGTGACGTAAATTGCGTGACCAGAGGGACGCATTTTGCGCGGGGATAAACGGGAGGAACCGGGTTTGTCAAAGACAACAAACCCGGTGAGGGCAGGGGATTAGCCACCGCCGATAAGGGCTTCAAGCTCCGGTCGGCTGGTGATCTTACTGTCGATCTTAATGTAAGCGCTTTTTTCTTCCGGTACGATCAGCACCGCGTTCACTCCAGGCTGGGCCTTCAGGCGCTTCTCCAGATTCGGTACTGCCAGCGCCGCATCACTCAGCACAATGCGCAGACTGCTGACGTAGGGCGGTTCCTGCATGGTCATACTGACGAACAGCCAGATTGCCGCCACAATCGCTCCCACCATAAACACAGTTTGCGCATCAAAATGACCGAACACCCAACCGCCCAGGCTTCCGCCGATCGCAACGCCCAGAAACTGGCTGGTGGAGTAAAGCCCCATTGCTGTCCCTTTGTAACCGGCAGGCGATTCCTTACTGACCAGGGAAGGCAGGATGGCTTCCATCAGGTTAAAGGCGAGGAAGAAGAGCTGTACGCCGAGCACCAGCGTCCAGAAATGGCCCTGCGCGCCCCATAAAACAATTTCTGCGATGACCATCATGCCGACACAGCCGACAAAGACGCGCTTCATTTTGCGCTTCACTTCTGCATAAATGATAAAAGGCACGACGCCCGCAAAGGCGATCAGCATGGTCGTTAAATAGACCTTCCAGTGTTCTGATGGCGGTAATCCCGCCTGTTCAAACTGGTCGGGCAGCGCAACAAAGCTCGACATCAACAGGATATGCAAAAAGAAGATGCCAAGATTCAGTTTTACCAGGCGCGGGTTGGCCAGCACTTTTTTAAAGCTGCCGCGCACCATGCCCGACTCACGGTTCAGGACATGCTGAGTGGAGGAGGGGACCACCCAAAGCGTAATGAGAATACCCAGCGTCGCCAGCGTTGCGATCATCCAGAACAGCGCATGCAGGCCCAGCGCGTGGGTCACAATCGGTCCCACCACCATCGCAATCGCAAAGGTAACGCCAAAACTGATGCCAATAAACGCCATCGCTTTGGTGCGGTTCTGTTCACGCGTTAAATCCGACAGCAGCGCCATCACGGCGGCCGCAATCGCGCCCGAACCCTGCAACGCCCGGCCAAGGATGATGCCCCAAATGGATTCCGTGCTGGCGGCAATCACGCTGCCAAGGACAAACAGCAGCAGGCCGCCCACAATCAGAGGCTTGCGTCCAATACGATCGGACAGCAGGCCAAAGGGGATCTGGAAAATGGCCTGAGCCAGGCCATAAATGCCAATGGCCAGACCGATTAAGGTTTCACTCGCTCCCTGGAGTGCCATGCCATAGGTGGTCAATACCGGCAGGACCATAAACATTCCCAGCATACGCAGGGAAAAGACCGTGCCAAGGCCCCATGTGGCGCGCAGCTCCACCGGAGTCATTTTATTATCGTTCATTCCTACCTCTGTTGATGTGCTGCATTTATTTTAGGGAGGGAGAGTGGAAGGGTAAAACAATAGTTCTTAAGCAGTCGTAACAAAAAGAAAGGGCGCGAAAATCGCGCCCGTTTCATGCTGTTTTGGTACACATCAGCGCACGTAAGTTAGCAAATCTTTTGACGCAGGCGTCATGAAATCCACTGACATCATCACGCTCAGCGCGGTGATGGCGACGATGGAGAAGACAAACAGCTTACGTGCCCAAACCCGATCGTTTGAGGTTTTATAACCTGACAGCGCCATGCCCAGCCACCAGACGCTGACGGCAGCGGCAACGACCAGATACTTATAGCCTGCATAGCCACCCAGCGTCAGCATCAGCGTGGCAATCATAAACGCCAGGATATAAAGCGTAATATGATTTTTTGCCACGGAGATGCCTTTCACAACCGGTAAGACCGGGATGTTGGCAGCCTGGTAATCCTTAAAGCGGAAGATAGCAATCGCATAGGAGTGCGGCATCTGCCACAGGCTAAAAATCGCCAGCAGGATCAGGGCGCCCGCATCAAACTCATTGGTCACGGCACAGTAGCCAATCACCGGCGGCGCAGCGCCAGACAAGCTACCAATCAGCGTACCGTAAACCGAATGACGCTTCATATACAGGCTGTAAACGCCAACGTATACCACGAAGCCCATCACCGCCAGCCACATGGCCAGCGGGTTAGCACCGAAATACAGCAGTGCAAAGCCAGCAATACCCAACATAGTGGCATACACCAGGCTTACTTTCGCGGAGATAAGGCCTTTAACCAGCACCCGATTCCTGGTTCTCTCCATCTTGATGTCGATATCGCGGTCAATCACGTTGTTGAAGACACAACCTGACGCAACCACCAGCGACACGCCAACCAGTGAGGTGAGAAACAGGGCGTAATCAATGCTGCCCTTAGAGGCCAGCAAAAATCCGCCAATCACAGAAATTAAATTCCCGAAAATAATTCCTGGCTTTGTAACTTGCAGGTATTGCTTAAACATTACACAGACTCTTTAGTGGGGCATCATGTTGTAGTTGAGGTTCCACATGATCCACAGTGAGCCAACCACAACAATCAGGATAATGATTGCTGAGAAGACAATGGCCACCATGTTCCAGCCGCCCTCAGATTTGCTGTCCAGATGCAGGAAGTAAACCAGGTGAACCAGCACCTGAACGACTGCACAGACCAGCACAACGCCGAGGATGGTTCCATGAGAAGCACTACCATCCATTACCATCCAGAACGGGATTGCCGTCAGGATGATAGAGAGGATGAAGCCGATCATGTAAGACTTCACGCTACCGTGTGATGCACCATGTTCGTTAACAGAATGACTCATTACATGGCTCCCATCAGATAAACAACGGTAAACACGCAGATCCAAACCACGTCCAGGAAGTGCCAGAACAGGCTCAGACACATGATACGGGTACGGTTAGTGGCGTTCAGACCGCGTTTCGCGATCTGGAACATCAGCACGGCCATCCAGATCAGACCCGAGGTCACGTGCAGACCGTGCGTACCGACCAGTGTAAAGAAGCCGGACAGGAAGCCACTACGGTTTGGACCGAAGCCTTCAGCAATCAGGTGATGGAATTCATAGATTTCCATCCCGATAAAGCCCGCACCAAACAGGAAGGTCAACGCCAGCCAGCCGATAACGGCGCCTTTGTTTTCCTTGTTCATGGCGATAACAGCCATGCCGTAGGTGATGGAGCTTAATAACAGCAGGGCGGTTTCAACCAGCACGAACGGCAGTTCAAAGATATCTTTGCCTGCCGGGCCGCCGGCGGTGTTGTTAACCATAACTGCATAGGTCGCAAACAGGGTTGCAAAGATAATGCAGTCACTCATCAGGTAGATCCAGAAGCCAAAGACTTTATTGGCTCCTGCATCGTGATGCCCATGCTCCGCATGGGCGTCGTGGTGGTGTTTTACGGTAGTTGACATTATTTCAGACCTGCTTTGCTGATTTCGTCAAAGTGCTGCTTTTCAATCTTCTCTACTTCGGCAACAGGAACGTAGTAGTCCACGTCTTCGTCGAAGCTCTTCACGATCCAGCTTACGATCATGCCGAGGAAAGTAAGACCTGCCAGCCACCAGATATGCCAGATCATCGCAAAACCGAAGATGGTCGCAAACGCGGCAATAACAATCGCAGCACCGCTGTTTTTCGGCATATGAATTTCTTCATATTTAGCCGGCTGCTTGTACGCTTCGCCTTTCTCTTTCATTTCCCAGAAAGCGTCACGCTCATGCACATGCGGGATAACAGCAAAGTTATAGAACGGCGGTGGTGAAGAGGTTGCCCACTCCAGCGTACGGCCACCCCACGGATCGCCAGTCAGGTCACGGTTCTGGTCGCGGTCACGTACAGACACGTAGAACATGATCAGCTGACAAATAATACCGCAGGCAATCAGACCCGCACCTACCGCTGCAACAACCAGCAGAGAGTGGAACTGAGGATCGATATCCTGGCTCAGACGACGGGTCATTCCCATGAAGCCCAGTGCGTACAGCGGCATAAAGGCAACGAAGAAGCCGATGATCCAGAACCAGAAAGCACGTTTGCCCCAAGTTTCGTTCAGGGTAAAGCCGAAGGCTTTCGGGAACCAGTAGGTCACACCCGCCATACAACCGAATACCACACCACCGATAATCACGTTATGGAAGTGCGCAATCAGGAACAGACTGTTGTGCAGGACAAAGTCAGCGCCCGGAACGGCCAGCAGAACACCGGTCATACCACCCACAGAGAAGGTGACCAGGAAGCCTACGGTCCACAGCATCGCAGAGTGCATCTGAATGCGACCCTGATACATGGTGAACAGCCAGTTAAAGATTTTAACCCCGGTCGGAATCGCGATGATCATCGTCATGATACCGAAGAAGGCGTTAACGTTGGCACCGGCACCCATGGTGAAGAAGTGGTGCAGCCAGACGATGAACGACAACACGGTAATGGCGATGGTCGCCCAGACCAGTGAGGTATAACCAAACAGACGTTTTTTCGAGAAGGTGGCCGTGACTTCGGAGAAGACACCAAACACCGGCAGAACAAGAATGTACACCTCTGGGTGACCCCAGACCCAGATCAGGTTGACGTACATCATCATGTTACCGCCCATATCATTAGTAAAGAAATGGAAGTCGAGGTAACGATCAAGTGTCAACAGCGCCAGAGTCACGGTCAGAACCGGGAACGCAGCGATGATCAGGACGTTGGTGCACAGCGCAGCCCAGGTAAAGACGGGCATTTTGAACAGGTCCATGCCCGGCGCACGCATCTTCAGAATGGTCACGAAGAAGTTAATACCGGTCAGGGTTGTACCAATACCGGAAAGCTGGAGACTCCAGATCCAGTAATCCACCCCCACGCCGGGACTGTATTCTGCCCCCGACAGCGGTGGATAGGCCAGCCAGCCAGTTTGCGCGAATTCGCCGACACCCAGAGACAGGTTAACCAGAATCACACCGATTGCGGTAAACCAGAAGCTCAGGTTGTTCAGGAACGGGAAGGCAACGTCACGCGCACCGATTTGCAACGGTACGGCAATGTTCATCAGACCCACCACGAATGGCATCGCCACGAAGAAGATCATGATTACGCCGTGAGCGGTAAAGATCTGGTCGTAGTGATGAGGGGGCAATATGCCTGCTTCCCCGGAGGAAGCCAGAACCTGTTGGGTACGCATCATCACGGCGTCAGCAAAGCCGCGCAGCAGCATGACGAACGCCATGATGATATACATGATACCCAGTTTTTTATGGTCGATTGACGTCAGCCATTCAGACCACAGATATTTCCACTTACCAAAGTAGGTGATGGCAGAGACGATCGCCAGACCTGCAATGATGATGCCGGCAACCGTAACCATGATAATCGGTTCATGGTAGGGCACTGCATCCAGAGTTAATTTTCCGAACATCGTATTATTCCTCGGCTCCCGCGGTAGCGGTGTGACTCATGTCCATGCCTTTGTGTTCAGACATGTCCATTTTCCCGTGGCTATTCATGAACTTGTTAATGACCTGCAAGAACAGTTCAGGATTAGCTGAAGAGAAATATTCCACCGGGTGATTTTCGCTTGGCACAGCCACTTTCTCGAAATCATCCATCGTCATCAGCGTGTTAGGTGCCGCTTTTACTTTGGCAACCCACTGCTGGAACTCCGCATCGTCTTTGGTTGCAATGGCTTTGAACTTCATGCCAGAGAAACCGCGACCACTGAAGTTGGCGGAAATACCGTCGAAAGTTCCTGGCTCGTTGGCAATCAGGTGCAGTTTGGTCTGCATGCCCGCCATCGCGTAGATCTGGCTACCGAGCGTAGGAATAAAGAAGGAGTTCATGACGGAGTTGGAGGTGATTTTGAAGTTAACCGGGGTGTTTGCCGGGAAGGCAATCTGGTTAACTGTCGCAATACCTTGTTCTGGATAAATGAATAACCATTTCCAGTCCAGAGCAACGACGTCAATTTCAACCGGTTTCACGTCAGAGGCCAGGGGTTTGCTTGGCTCCAGCGCATGGGTTGATTTCCAGGTCAGTACACCAAGGAAAACGATGATCAGGATCGGAATGGTCCAGACCACAGCTTCCACTTTATTGGAGTGTGACCAGTTAGGACTGTACTTAGCATTCGTGTTCGACGCCCGATATTTCCAGGCAAACACGACGGCCATTAAGACTGCAGGAATCACGACGATCATCATCAGACCAAAAGCGGTCAGTATCAGCGAACGTTGCTCCAGCGCAATCTGTCCTTTGGGATTTAACAATGCATTATCGCAGCCACTCATTAATAAAGTGCCTGCGATTAATGACAAAATCCCCAAACTTTTATTGTATTTACTGAGTCTCATTTAACGACCTCAATGACAAAGGGCTCTATTGTCGTTTAAGTGTGCGCGCATTTTACGGGAAGGTTTATGCAGTGTAAACCAGCTTAAGGATGTGTCAGAACCATGTTGACACCTTTTGCTAAGGGTGTCACAGATGTTGTTCTCGGTGACAAATTATTAACGTGGACAAGCAGTTGGCAGTAATATAACAAAAAGAGATGGATGCGGGGTTAAACAAAAGTAGGAAAGGAATAACCCTGACTTTTAATACCCAATTATTTAACAATATTGCATCATTTTTTCTCTAATTTTTAACTTAATTAATTGCGTACCGGATTTAAATATCTTGCCCGAAGCGCACACATGATAAAAATATTTTTTGTAAATTGACACGCAAAGACAAATTAGGTGCGCTTAACCAATTGGCTGAAATGGCACCTGCGACTGTGTGATTATTGTGTGATTATGAGGCAAAAGGTCAATTCCCGGCCTTTCTCAATGCGCGATAATCCAGCACCACGCCGGACAGCACACCGCAAAGCGCCAGCGCCATACCGGCTTCAAACAGCGGAGCCAGCCACGCCGAAAGCGTGAGCATGCCCGTTGCATTCAGCGCCAGCGACAGCAGCCACAGCGCCAGTAACCCGCATCCGCCTGCAAACAGCCGTTTCGTCCAGCGGTAGCCTGCGGAAAAATAGCGGCGCGGCAAAAACTGGCCGGTTTTTTGGGTAAAGTCCAGTGTACCGCGACAAAAAGCCAGCAGGGCCAGGCCCGGCAGACCTGCGAAAACGGTAAAGGCGTAGAACGTTGGCCAGCCCCAGATCTCGACCAGATAACCGGCTGCAGGTCCCACGTAAACCCGGCCTACCGCTGAAAGCGCAGACAGCAGGGCGAACTGCGTCGCCGAGAAGGACTTATTACACAGCGTCATCAGCAGCGCGACAAACGCAGCGGTTCCCATTCCGCCACACAGGTTCTCAATAAAGACCGCGCTCGCCATGCTCCAGAGGTGTTTGTCGGTGACCGCCAGCAGCCAGTAGCCGAAATTCGACACCGCCTGGAGCAGGCCAAAAATCATTAACGCGCGAAACAGGCTCAGACGCTGCATCAGCATGCCGCCATAAAGCGCGCCAATGATGGTTGCCAGCAAGCCCAGCGTTTTGTTTACCAGCCCGACGTCGCCAGGATTAAATCCCACGCCGCGAATCAAAAAGGTGGTGGTGAGAGAGGCGGCAAATGCATCGCCGAGCTTGTAAAGAATGATGAGCGTGATCAGCAGCCAGGCGTTGTTGCGATTAAAAAAATCGTGCAGAGGATCGACAACCGCCTGACGTAGCGTACGCGGCGCGGCCTGCGCGTTGTCCGGCTCTTTGGCAAGACAGGTTGCGATAAGACAGGGCAGCAGGAGCAGGGCCATGAGCCAGTAAGTCGCCTCCCAGCCGAGATAGCGATCGGCCAGCCACAGGGCCAGACCGCCCGATATCAACATTGCCAGACGATAGCCTAACACCGTGATGGCAGCGCCACTTCCGCGTTCTTCCGGCGGCAACACATCCGTTTTCCAGGCATCGAAGACGATATCCTGTGACGCAGAACAGAATGCAATCAGTACCGCCAGTGCCGCCATCAGGGTTAAATCCCGGCTGGGCTGCAAAAAGCCCATTGCCACAATGCTGGCCACCAGTGCCAGTTGCGTAATGAGCAACCAGCCTCTGCGCCGACCGAGAAGCGGCGGCGTGAAGCGATCCATCATGGGGGACCAGAGAAACTTAAACACATAGGCCTGGCCCACCAGTGAAAAGAATCCGATGGTTTTCAAATCGATATTATCAACCGTCATCCACGCCTGCAGCGTCCCGCTGGTTAAGGCCAGAGGCAAACCTGATGCGAATCCCAGAAGGAGTAAAATGGCTGCATTTTTTTGGCGGAAGACACGGAAGTAGTGATTCATACTGACCTTGAAAAGTGCCCGGCCGGGTGCCGGGCAAAAGACCTGATTAACGGGCGTTTTGTTTGATGAAGTCGTTGACGCTGGTGTCCTGCGCCATATCGGCGATCACGTCGCTCAGCGTAGAATTCACCGCATTGGTGATTTTCTGATTGGTGGCGCTGAAAGCCCCTTCTACGCTGTAGGTCTGGCGGTAATTTTTAATCTGTTTATTGCCATTTTTCGCGGTCGCCACGATAGAGATATCCGCCTTGGTGGTAATGCTGTAACGCACATCACCCTGGGTGACGTCGGCATACAGATTATTGACGATGATTTGCAGATCAACCGCGCCATTAGGACCGACCATATAGCCGCGCGCTGTCATTTGTTTCTCCAGCACTTCCTGGAGTAAGAAACGCAGATCGCGCGACGGGGTCAGGCTGACCAGTTGTCCATCGCGATTAACTTTTGCCAGCGCCTGATCGCGACGCTGATCGGCGCCGTTGATACTCACCGTAATGCCCATCAGGCTCGGATCGCGCTGTGGCAGCTGAATCTTAGGTTGAATGGTCAATGTGTTGTTGCTGGAAGCGCAACCGGCCAGGATAAAAGCAGCCAGCAGCGGGAATAACAGTTTTTTCAACATACGCTTTCTCGTTAGTGTCATGGGTTGGTGTGCAAAAACTGCGGCCATCATAGCAAAGCGGTGCAGTGAATAAAGCCCTTTGCCACAAGGTAAACCGCGCAAGGCGCTTTTTCTTGCTCTCTACCTTTTCATATTCCCCGCCTGACAAGGCACAAGCGAAGAGGGCGACGGAGTGATAATATTGCGTCCGCTGTCGCGTTGCGCAGCCAAAAACGGACTAATATTTAAACAGATGGGGCACAGCGCTCGCCATTGAGGGTAAAACCATGATTCGAGAACAGATAGAAGAGAAGCTGCGCCTGGCTTTTGAGCCGGCTCATCTGGAAGTGCATGATGAAAGCTACCGACACAATGTGCCTGCCGGTTCTGAAAGCCATTTCAAAGTGGTGATTGTCAGCGACGTTTTTACCGGTCAGCGTTTTCTCGCCCGTCATCGCGCAATTTATGGTGAACTCAGTGCTGAGCTGGCGGGAAGTGTTCACGCACTGGCCTTGCATACTTATACCCTGAAAGAGTGGGAAGGATTGCAGGATACGGTACTCGCTTCGCCGAACTGTCGCGGCGCGGGCACACTCGCATAACACCCTCTCTTTTTAAACGGCCTGCGGGCCGTTTTTGTGTTTTATCCTTGCTAAACGCGTTACCTGGCTCAAAAAAGCAGCAAACTCCCTGAAAAGTGGTGACTTAGCGTCCTCGACTCATCTCAGTGATGCCGCTATAATGCTGCGTCTATTTTTCCGGAATGTCTTCGGGACGCTTCTGGTAACAGGGATCAGGTTCTCTTCACGGAAGCCGTCCCGGTTGTTAGATACGGCGCATTAATTAATGTGTGGTGTCTGAAGTTGACCGAGCACGTGATTTTTTGAGGTAACAAGATGCAAGTTTCTGTAGAAACCACTCAGGGCCTGGGCCGTCGCATTACGATTACTGTCGCAGCTGACAGCATCGAAAGCGCCGTTAAAAAAGAACTGGTGGATGTGGCGAAGAAAGTCCGTATCGATGGTTTCCGTAAAGGCAAAGTGCCCATGAACATCGTCGCGCAGCGCTACGGTGCTTCTGTGCGCCAGGACGTGCTGGGCGATCTGATGACGCGTAACTTTGTTGACGCCATCATCAAAGAGAAGATCAATCCGGCTGGCGCGCCTAACTATGTGCCAGGCGAATATAAAGAAGGTCAGGACTTCACCTATGCGGTTGAGTTCGAAGTGTATCCAGAAGTTGAGCTGAAAGGCCTGGAAAACATCGAAGTTGAAAAGCCTCAGGTCGAAGTGACCGACGCCGATGTCGATACCATGCTGGAAACGCTGCGCAAGCAGCAGGCTAACTGGATTGAAACCGACGCTGCAGCGGGTGCTGAAGACCGCGCTACCCTCGATTTCACCGGTTCTGTTGACGGCAAAGAATTCGAAGGCGGCAAAGCATCTGACTTCGTTCTGGCCATGGGCCAGGGCCGTATGATCCCAGGCTTTGAAGAAGGCGTTGTGGGTCACAAAGCCGGCGAAACCTTCACTATCGACGTGAAATTCCCTGACGACTACCACGCGGAAAACCTGAAAGGGAAAGACGCGAAGTTCGAGATCGCGCTGAAGAAAGTGGAAACGCGCGAACTGCCAGAACTGACCGAAGAATTCATCAAGCGTTTCGGCGTGGAAGATGGTTCGGTTGCGGGCCTGCGTGCGGAAGTGCGTAAGAACATGGAACGTGAGCTGAAAGGCGCGATTCGTAACCGCGTGAAGACACAGGCTATCGACGGTCTGGTTGAAGCGAACCCTATTGATGTGCCTGCTGCGCTGATCGACAGCGAAATCGACGTTCTGCGTCGTCAGGCTGCACAACGCTTTGGTGGTAACGAGAAGCAAGCGCTGGAACTGCCACGCGAACTGTTCGAAGAGCAGGCGAAGCGTCGCGTTGTGGTCGGTCTGCTGCTGGGCGAAGTGATTCGCACGCACGAGCTGAAAGCCGATGAAGATCGCGTTAAAGTGCTGATCGAAGAAATGGCGTCTGCTTACGAAGATCCGCAGGAAGTGATCGAGTTCTACAGCAAAAATAACGAGCTGATGAACAACATGCGCAATGTGGCGCTGGAAGAGCAGGCGGTTGAAGCTGTGCTGGCGAAAGCCAAAGTTTCTGAAAAAGAAACTAACTTCCAGGAACTGATGAATCAGACCGCTCAGGCCTGATCGTCCGTTTAACCCCTTGTGCTAAAGCCCGCGCCTGAAAAGTCGCGGGCTTTTTTCTGTAATACGCTTTCTGGCAACGGGTCTGTCGCTATTTGATTAATTTTTAGGCGAATTGTTCACGCATCGCTTTTTCCGGGTTAGCGATTGATGAAAAGGTTGTTATGCTTGAAACAACTGAGCACTATCCCAAGATAGAGGGAGTATGCAAAAAACAGTTCGGCTGACTGATTAACCGTCCTGATGTTGTCGGTAAGAGGCAGAGCATAGTTTTTGTTGCTCGTCTTACGTAAAATCGGTACAGAATGTTGCCAATGAAATTTATCCAGGAGACGGTAATGTCATACAGTGGCGATCGTGAGTTTACTGCACCGCACAATGCGTTGGTGCCAATGGTGGTCGAGCAAACCTCGCGCGGCGAGCGTTCATACGACATCTATTCCCGTCTGCTTAAAGAGCGCGTTATCTTCTTAACCGGCCAGGTAGAAGATCACATGGCTAACCTGATTGTGGCCCAGATGCTGTTTCTGGAAGCGGAGAACCCGGAAAAAGATATTTACCTTTATATCAACTCACCGGGTGGCGTCATTACGGCTGGCATGTCAATTTATGACACCATGAAGTTTATCAAGCCTGACGTCAGCACCATTTGTATGGGCCAGGCCTGCTCAATGGGGGCTTTCCTGCTGACAGCCGGGACGAAAGGCAAGCGTTTCTGCCTGCCAAACTCACGCGTGATGATTCACCAACCGCTGGGTGGCTATCAGGGACAGGCGACCGACATTGAGATTCATGCGCGTGAAATTTTGAAAGTGAAGCAGCGCATGAACGAGCTGATGGCGGAACATACCGGTAAGTCACTGGAAGAAATTGAGCGTGACACTGAGCGTGACCGTTTCCTCTCCGCCAGCGAAGCGGTAGAGTATGGATTGGTCGATTCAATCCTGACGCATCGCCAATAAGCCCTAACTTCACCTTGTCTCTGGTCTATAGTTAACAGGACAAGATAATGACGGGTTGAATGAACATCGGCCGTGTACCCACGGCCAGTGCTGTACGGCTGGTACGGCCTGAGAACAAGAAGAGGTTAACTGATGACAGATAAGCGCAAAGACGGTTCAGGAAAGTTGCTGTACTGCTCTTTTTGCGGCAAAAGCCAGCATGAAGTGCGTAAGCTGATTGCCGGGCCGTCAGTGTATATCTGCGATGAGTGCGTTGATCTGTGTAACGACATTATTCGCGAAGAGATTAAAGAGGTTGCCCCGCATCGCGAACGTAGTGCGCTGCCTACGCCGCATGAGATCCGCCATCACCTCGACGATTACGTTATTGGTCAGGAACGGGCCAAAAAAGTCCTGGCCGTGGCGGTGTACAACCACTACAAACGTTTACGCAACGGGGATACCAGCAACGGTATCGAACTGGGCAAAAGTAACATTCTGCTGATCGGTCCGACCGGTAGCGGTAAAACGTTGCTGGCTGAAACCCTGGCCCGTTTACTGGATGTGCCTTTTACCATGGCGGATGCAACCACGCTGACCGAAGCCGGTTATGTGGGGGAAGACGTCGAAAATATCATCCAGAAGCTGCTGCAAAAATGTGACTACGATGTGCAGAAAGCCCAACGTGGTATCGTCTATATCGATGAAATCGATAAAATTTCACGTAAATCAGACAACCCATCGATCACCCGTGACGTATCGGGTGAGGGTGTGCAACAGGCGTTACTGAAGTTGATTGAAGGCACCGTCGCCGCTGTGCCGCCGCAGGGTGGCCGTAAGCATCCGCAGCAGGAGTTTTTGCAGGTCGATACCTCTAAGATTCTGTTTATCTGTGGTGGCGCCTTCGCCGGTCTGGATAAGGTTATCTCGCAGCGCGTTGAAACCGGTTCAGGCATTGGCTTTGGCGCAACGGTGAAAGGTAAATCACAGAAGGCAACAGAAGGCGAGTTACTGGCGCAATGTGAGCCGGAAGATCTGATCAAATTTGGCCTGATCCCAGAATTCATTGGCCGTCTGCCTGTGGTAGCCACGCTCAATGAACTGAGTGAGGAAGCGCTGATTCAGATTCTGCGTGAGCCGAAAAACGCACTCACCAAGCAGTATCAGGCGTTGTTTAACCTGGAAGGCGTTGAGCTGGAGTTCCGTGACGAAGCCCTGACGGCGATTGCTAAAAAGGCGATGTCACGTAAAACCGGTGCGCGCGGTCTGCGTTCTATCGTGGAAGGCGCGCTGCTCGAAACCATGTACGATCTGCCGTCCATGGAAGATGTCGAGAAAGTAGTGATTGATGAGTCGGTGATTGAAGGTCAGTCTGAACCCATGCTGATTTATGGCAAGCACGAAGCTCAGGCTTCTGGCGAATAAATAAACAAATCGTCCACATTGTGCCATCTATAAAGGGGAAAATCTTTCCCCTTTTGCATTTCTCACCGTTGTGACATTGAATGTCTGACAATCATCCCCATATACTCAGACACCTGTGGGTTTGACCGCACACCTGCCTGATGCGGTACCCATCACCTTGCGGACACTAAACTAAGAGAGAGCTCTATGAATCCTGAGCGTTCTGAACGCATTGAAATCCCCGTCCTGCCGTTGCGCGACGTGGTAGTTTATCCGCACATGGTAATTCCGTTGTTTGTTGGCCGGGAAAAATCAATTCGGTGCCTCGAAGCCGCAATGGATCATGATAAAAAGATCATGCTGGTCGCACAGAAAGAGGCTTCAACGGATGAACCTGGCATAAACGATCTTTTTTCAGTGGGTACCATTGCCTCCGTACTGCAGATGTTAAAACTGCCAGACGGAACGGTAAAAGTGCTGGTTGAAGGTTTACAGCGTGCCAATATCACTACGCTGGCTGACAACGGTGACCATTTTGTCGCCCAGGCGGAATATCTGGTCTCTCCGGAGATTGAAGAGCGCGAGCAGGAAGTGCTGGTGCGCACGGCGATCAATCAGTTTGAAGGCTATATCAAACTGAATAAAAAGATCCCGCCTGAGGTCTTAACGTCACTGAACAATATTGATGATGCGGCGCGCCTGGCGGATACGGTGGCGGCGCACATGCCATTAAAACTCGCGGATAAACAGTCAGTGCTGGAGATGTCAGACGTCAATGAACGTCTGGAATATCTGATGGCCATGATGGAATCTGAAATCGATCTGCTGCAGGTTGAGAAACGCATTCGCAATCGCGTCAAAAAGCAGATGGAAAAGAGCCAGCGTGAGTACTACCTGAATGAGCAGATGAAGGCCATTCAGAAAGAGCTGGGCGAGATGGATGATACGCCTGACGAGTACGAAGCGTTAAAACGTAAAATCGATGCGGCCAAAATGCCGCAGGAAGCGCGTGAGAAAGCTGAAGCAGAACTGCAGAAGCTGAAAATGATGTCGCCGATGTCTGCCGAGGCGACCGTGGTGCGCGGCTATATCGACTGGATGGTTCAGGTTCCGTGGAATGCGCGCAGCAAAGTGAAGAAAGATCTGCGCAAAGCCCAGGAAACGCTGGATACCGACCATTATGGCCTGGAACGCGTCAAAGACCGCATCCTTGAGTACCTTGCGGTGCAAAGTCGCGTCAGCAAAATTAAAGGGCCGATTCTGTGTCTGGTGGGACCGCCGGGCGTGGGTAAAACCTCGCTGGGTCAGTCTATTGCGAAAGCAACCGGGCGTAAGTATGTACGCATGGCCCTCGGCGGCGTGCGGGATGAAGCGGAAATTCGCGGTCATCGCCGTACCTATATTGGCTCTATGCCGGGCAAGTTGATTCAGAAGATGGCGAAAGTCGGCGTGAAAAACCCGCTGTTCCTGTTGGATGAAATCGACAAAATGTCGTCGGATATGCGCGGCGATCCGGCCTCAGCGCTGCTGGAAGTGCTGGATCCTGAACAGAACATCGCCTTTAACGATCACTATCTGGAAGTCGATTACGATCTGTCTGATGTGATGTTTGTGGCGACGTCGAACTCCATGAACATTCCGGCTCCACTGCTGGATCGTATGGAAGTGATTCGTCTTTCTGGCTATACCGAGGACGAAAAACTCAATATCGCCAAGCAGCATCTCCTGCCGAAGCAGATTGAGCGTAACGCCCTGAAGTCGTCTGAGATCACCGTCGAAGACAGCGCTATCATCGGCATCATCCGTTACTACACGCGTGAAGCTGGTGTGCGTAGCCTGGAACGTGAACTGTCCAAGCTGTGCCGTAAAGCAGTGAAAACGCTGCTGATGGACAAAACCAAAAAGCACATCACCATTAATGGTGAAAACCTGAAGGATTTCCTTGGGGTGCAGCGTTTTGACTATGGCCGCGCCGACAGCGAAAACCGCGTGGGTCAGGTAACAGGTCTGGCATGGACGGAAGTGGGTGGCGATTTGCTGACCATTGAAACCGCCTGTGTACCGGGCAAAGGCAAGCTGACTTATACCGGTTCGCTGGGCGAAGTCATGCAGGAATCCATTCAGGCCGCGCTGACTGTCGTCCGCGCCCGGGCGGAAAAACTGGGTATCAATGGCGATTTCTATGAAAAACGCGATATCCATGTGCACGTACCGGAAGGCGCGACGCCGAAAGATGGTCCCAGTGCCGGTATTGCCATGTGTACTGCCCTGGTGTCCTGCCTGACCGGTAACCCGGTGCGTTCAAACGTCGCGATGACCGGCGAGATCACCCTGCGTGGTCAGGTCCTGCCTATCGGCGGGCTGAAAGAGAAGCTGCTGGCGGCACACCGCGGTGGTATTAAAGTGGTGCTGATCCCGGAAGAAAACAAACGCGATCTGGAAGAAATTCCTCAGAACGTGATTGCCGATCTGGAAATTCATCCGGTCAAGCGTATTGAGGAAGTGCTGAACCTGGCACTGGAAAACGCGCCTTACGGTATGCAGGTAGCAACCGCAAAATAGTGATTAATGGCATAAAGCGTTAAAAAGCCGCGCTGGCAACACCAATTGGTGCTTGCCAGCTTTTTTTTGTCCCGCTAATTTAGGTGGCTGCTGAAGCGATGTTATAAGAGGATTACCGTTGTTTCGGCATATAAGGCTTGATATAACTTGCTGCGCGTTCGTGCCCGACAGGAAGCGTGGGTACGATGTGAAATAATAAAGAGGGGATGAATAGAGTGAATAAGTCACAACTGATCGATAAAATTGCTGCCGATGCCGACATTTCTAAAGCAGCAGCAGGACGTGTTTTAGATGCATTTATGGGCTCTGTTTCTGACGCGCTGAAAAGCGGAGATGAAGTGGCGCTGGTAGGTTTCGGCACTTTCTCAGTACGTGAGCGTGCAGCGCGCACCGGCCGTAACCCACAAACCGGTAAAGAGATTACTATCCCGGCAGGTAAAGTACCGGGTTTCCGTGCAGGTAAGGCACTGAAAGACGCTGTCAACTAATGACAACGCCACCACTCAATAACACATTTTCTTGAGTGGATTAGAGGACGGTTAACGCGTTCTCATGTAACATACGGGCACATCAATAAGATGTGCCTTTTTTACATCCGGAGAGGCGGTTTAAGGTTGCGAGACTTGTCTCAACAGGATGCATGCTGCCAGCCAGACTTGCAGCGGAGTAATGCGTCGGGAAGATGGCGTTATTGCGGCAGGGCTTTACATTCACACTACAGCGGAGTGTTGTCATACCATGATGGACAATTTACGCGCGGCGTCGAACCATGTCGTGCTCAAGATTATTTTGGGGTTGATCATTCTCTCCTTTGTGCTGACCGGCGTTGGCAACTATCTGATTGGCGGTAACAACGATTATGCGGCCAAAGTTAATGGCCAGGAGATCAGCCGTGCGCAGTTAGAGCAGGCGTTCAACAACGAGCGCAATCGTCAGCAGCAGATGCTGGGTGATCAGTTCTCGCAGCTTGCGGGCAACGAAGGTTACATGCAGCAGATGCGCCAGCAGGCGCTGTCTCAGCTGATTGACCAGGCATTACTGGATACCTACATAAAAGATCTGCATATTGCCATCAGTGACGATCAGGTCAAACAGGCTATCTTCAGCCAGTCTGCGTTTCAGACCAACGGCAAGTTCGATAATGCTAAATACAATGCGATGATCCGCAATATGGGATTCACGCCGGATCAGTATGCCGAAGCGTTGCGTAAACAACTGGCCACCCAACAGCTGATCAATGCGGTCGCGAATACCGATTTTATGCTGAAAAATGAAACCACTAAGCTGGTGGATTTGGTGGCGCAAAAGCGTGATATTCAGACGGCTACCCTCGATGTGAATGCTCTGGCTGCAAAGCAAACCGTCAATGACGACGAAATCAACCAGTATTATCAGCAGCATAAAAGCAGCTTTATGGCCCCTGAGCAGTTCCGCGTAAGCTATATCAAACTGGATGCCGCCAGCATGCAGGAAAATGCCAGCGATGCGGATATTCAGGCCTGGTACGATCAACATAAAGCGGACTACACGCAGCCCCAGCGCGATCGTTACAGCGTGATTCAGACCAAAACCGAAGCCGATGCCGACGCTATTCTGGCGCAGCTGAAAGGCGGCGCGGATTTCGCGGAACTGGCAAAAACCAAATCCATTGACCCAATCTCTTCCCGTAAAGGCGGCGATATGGGCTGGCTTGAGCCGTCAACGACGCCAGACGAGCTGAAAAATGCGGGACTGAAAGAAAAGGGTCAGCTTTCCGGTGTAATCAAGTCTTCTGTGGGTTTCCTGATTGCCCGTCTTGACGACATCAAGCCTGAGCAGGTTAAACCGCTGGCGGAAGTACGTGATGAGATCGCGGACGCGGTCAAACAGGATAAAGCACAGGCGGAATTCTACAAACTGCAGCAGAAAGTCAGTGAAGCCGCGAGCAATGATAATGAGTCGCTGGCTGGTGCAGAGCAGGCGTCAGGTATGAAGGCCACAGAAACAGGCTGGTTCAGCCGTGACGATGTGCCTAAAGATCTCGACTTTGATGCCGTTAAGCAGGCCATCTTCAATGGTGGGTTAGTGGGACAAAACGGTGCGCCCGGAAATAACTCTGACATCATCAATGTCGATGGCGATCGTGCCTTTGTGCTGCGTATCAGTGCGCATAAACCCGAAGCGGTGGAACCCCTCGACAAGGTAAAAGCGCAAATCACCGAGACGATCAAGCATGATAAAGCGACGCAACAGGCAAAAGCCCAGGCTGATAAACTGTTAGCCGAGCTGAAAGCCGGTAAACCGGATGTGCTGAAAGCCGCAGGTCTGACGTTAAGCGCCAGCAAAACGGTTGACCGTAACACGCAGGATCCCGTTGCTCAGGCTGCCTTCAACCTGCCAGAGCCAGCGGATAACAAACCGTCATGGGGCGTGGGTGAGGACATGCAAGGCAATGTGGTGCTGATCGCGGTGAATAAGGTTACGACCGGTAGCCTGCCTCAGGCGCAGATTGACGAGATGGTCAAAGGCGTCACGCAAAACAACGCGCAACTGACCTTTGAAGCCTTACTGCAAAACCTGCGTAAAGCGGCCAAAATCAAATACGGTGCCGCTGCTCAAATGCAGTAATCCTCGCAAATTTCAGGTAACAGCTGAAATGACTAAAGGCCGCTTATGCGGCCTTTTCCATTTTAGAACGTTGCCCTTTGAGTCTGTTTAGCGGACATGACACGCTGAGCCTGCTGTTTAACACAAGGAGAAACACAGCATGGCTAAAACCCACTTACATGCTTTTTATCTTTCCCTCGCCCTGTGTGGCGCCCTCGTTCAAACGCCACTGGCAGCGGCGGAAACCCCCAGTGAGACACAGGCTGCACAGGTTTCAATGCCGCATCAGGAGCAGGTCAGTATCAATGAAGCCACGGCGGAGCAACTCTCGGCGGTGATGAATGGCGTTGGTCTGAAAAAGGCGCAGTCTATCGTCAGCTATCGTGAAGAATACGGGCCGTTCACGGCGGTGGATCAACTGAAAGACGTGCCTGGCTTTGGTCACGCGCTGGTGGAGCGAAATGCCTCACGGTTAAAATTGTGAAGTGAAGCGCAACTCTGATGCTTAACCTGCTGTCAGGGCGGGACTCTGCTAGAGTGAACAGGTCCAACCAGTCAATAAGCAGCAGGAGAAGGATCATGCAGACCAAGATAAAAGTGCGCGGCTATCATCTGGATGTTTACCAGCATGTTAACAATGCGCGTTATCTGGAGTTTTTAGAGGAAGCGCGCTGGCAATGGCTGGAAGAAGCAGAGGCCTTTACCTGGCTGCTTGAGCAAAAACTGGCTTTTGTGGTGGTAAACATCAATATCAATTATCGTCGCCCGGCCGTATTGGGCGACGTACTGGAGGTCAGCAGTGATATTAAGCAACTCAATGGGAAAAGTGGCATCATCACTCAACACATTTTGTTAGCGGGCAGTGAAACGGTGGTCGCGGATGCTGCACTGACGTTTGTGTGCATTGATCTTCGCACGCAAAAAGCCGTTTCGCTCGAAGGAGAACTGCGGCAGCGACTGGAAAGATTAATGAAGCCGGCCTGATTGAGGCGGCGACACGCCATCGTCGCCGCAAAAGTATTATTCCAGACCGGTTTTGGCCTTCATGGCGGCCATAATACCAGCGCGATCCTGCTGATAGGCCTTCAGGCCATTGGCCCGCAGATGGCAGGCGGCACAGTCGCCGCAACCATCGCCTTTAATGCCGTTGTAGCAGGTGAGGGTGTCTTCGCGGATTAAGGTGAGCTGCTGCCAGTAATCGGCCAGCGCCCAGGTTTCGGCTTTATTAAGCCACATCAGCGGTGTTTCAAAACGAATGTTACGCGCCATGCCCAGGCTGACGGCATGGTTGAGCGCCTTGACAAACTCATCGCGGCAGTCGGGGTAGCCCGAGAAGTCGGTCTCGCAAACGCCTGTGATGACCGCTTCCGCTTCAACCTGATAGGCATAAACTGATGCCAGGGTCAGAAACAGGATATTGCGGCCGGGGACAAAGGTGCTGGGCAGGCCGGTTGCAGTCGGGTCATACGATGGCACCGGGATGCTGTCACGCGTCAGGCTGCTCACCGCCAGCGCATTCAGCATCGTCACATCCAGCACTTTATGAGCACGGGCACCCAGCTTCAGGGCCAGGTCGCGGGCAACGTCAATCTCTTCACGATGACGCTGACCGTAATCAAAGGTCACACAGTGCACTTCATCATAACGTTGCAAAGCCTGAACCAGACAGGTGGTGGAGTCTTGCCCACCGCTAAACACCACAACAGCGCGTTTCATGAGATATCCCAGTTTAAACATTTGCGCTTATGGTAATACCTGAGTGCGCCGCTGAACAGCTGCAGGCGGCGATCACATCAGGTTATATCTGCCTGGCGGGGTGAAATATTATTCCAGTTCGCGCTGCCAGGGCGTGATATCACCAATATGTTGTGCGACCCAGTCAGGCTGGTAGTAAGTGTCAGGATAGCGCTCGCCGCTGTCGCACAGCAGGGTAACCAGTGAACCCTGTTGATCATTGTCGCGCAGGCGTTTGGCCACCTGCATCATGCCCCAGAAGTTTGTGCCGGTAGACGGGCCCGGTTTACGCCCCAGCAGGGTTTCCAGCTTAAGCATGGCGGCAATCGAGGCTGCATCCGGGACTTTGATCATTTCATCAATAACGTCGGGCATAAACGACGGCTCCACGCGCGGACGTCCAATGCCTTCAATCATGCTGCCGCGCTGACCGGTGAGCGAGGCATCACGGTTTCGCCAGTAGTCGTAAAACACGGAATGCTCCGGATCAACAACCAGCAAACGGGTATCGCATCCCTGATAGCGAATGTAGCGGCCAAGCGTGGCGGAGGTCCCACCGGTTCCCGCACTCATAATCAGCGTATGAGGAACAGGAAAAGGCTCATTCGCCATCTGGCGGAAAATACTCTCGGCAATGTTGTTATTGCCGCGCCAGTCAGTTGCCCGCTCTGCATAGGTGAACTGATCCATGAAGTGGCCATTCAGTTCCCGCGCCAGCCGTTCTGATTCGGCATAAAGCTGACAGGGATCGCTCACAAAATGACACTGTCCACCATAGAACGTGATTTGTTCGATTTTACGTCGGGCGGTACTGGCTGGCATCACGGCGATAAAGGGCAGGCCCAGCAGGCGGGCAAAATACGCCTCTGAGACGGCGGTGCTGCCCGATGACGCTTCAATCACGGGTGTACCCTGTTTGATCCAGCCATTAGCGAGAGCATAAAGAAACAATGACCGCGCCAGACGATGTTTCAGGCTGCCGCTGGGATGCGTACTTTCGTCTTTCAGATAGAACCCGATTCCCGGGAAATCGGGCAATGCAAAGCGGATCAGATGCGTATCCGCAGAGCGTTGAAAGTCAGCATTGATTTCGTTTATCGCGTGGCGTATCCAGCATGAAGACATAAGGGTTATTTCCGACCGGGTGAAAGCCCCTATTTTAAGGCACGTGCAGGAAAAAGAGCTTGCAGTTTTTGCAGTAAGATCGGCGTAATGGAGAAAAAATTTCTACCGGAGTGCGCATGTTAGATAAAATCGACCTTAAACTGCTGGCGATGCTGCAGCAGGATTGCACAGTTTCGCTCCAGGTACTGGCGGATGCGGTTAACCTCACCACCACGCCCTGCTGGAAGCGCCTGAAAAAGCTGGAAGAAGATGGCTTCATCCGCGCACGCGTTGCCCTACTTGATAATGAAAAACTCGGCCTGTCACTTACCGCCTTTATGTTTGTGAAAACCACCCAGCACAGCAAAGACTGGTATCAGGAATTTGTGTCGGTAGTGCAAAGCATGCCTGAAGTGATGGGCTTCTATCGCATGGCCGGGGAGTATGATTATCTGCTGCGTATTCAGGTTGCCGACATGAAAAGTTATGATGCCTTCTATAAGCGTTTAGTTAATGGTGTAACAGGCCTGATCGATGTGACCTCCAGCTTTGCGATGGAAGAGATCAAATACACTACAGCCCTGCCGGTTGCCCCCTGATTACCTGAGATTGAGAGCTGCCTTGTGCGATTATTCAGCCAGTTAAGTTGGTATTTTATCCGTGAGTGGCGGCGTTATCTGGGCGCCGTCACTTTATTAATCATCATTGCCGTGCTGCAACTTCTGCCGCCGTGGGTGGTTGGCGTGGTGGTTGACGGCGTAACGCATCACAGCATGAGCGCCAGCCGCATTATGATGTGGATTGGGGTGATGCTGCTGACTGCCGTCGTGGTTTATCTGCTGCGTTATGTCTGGCGCGTGCTGTTGTTTGGCGCGTCCTATCAACTCGCCGTCGAATTACGCGAGGACTTTTACCGTCAGCTCAGCCGACAGCAGCCCGCCTTTTACCTGCGCCATCGCACCGGCGATCTCATTGCCCGTGCCACGAACGATGTGGATCGCGTGGTTTTTGCTGCCGGGGAAGGCGTGCTCACGCTGGTGGATTCGCTGGTGATGGGATGTGTTGTGCTGATTGCCATGAGTACCCAAATCAGCTGGCAGTTAACGCTGATTTCGCTTATTCCGATGCCGTTTATGGCACTGGTGATTCACCGCTATGGCGAGCAACTCCATAACCGTTTCAAACTGGCTCAGGCTGCCTTTTCCAGCCTGAACGATCAAACGCAGGAGAGCCTGACCAGTATCCGTATGATCAAAGCATTTGGACTTGAGCAGCATCAGTCCCAGCAGTTTGCCGATATTGCACGCGATACCGGCGAAAAAAATCTGCGCGTCGCCCGGGTGGATGCGCGTTTCGATCCCACCATCTATATTGCCATTGGTTTTGCCAACCTGCTGGCGATAGGCGGCGGAAGCTGGCTGGTGTGGCACGGAGACATGACGCTGGGCCAGCTCACCAGCTTTGTAATGTATCTTGGCCTGATGATTTGGCCGATGCTGGCGCTGGCATGGATGTTTAACATCGTTGAACGTGGCAGCGCAGCCTGGAGCCGCATCCGCGCATTATTATCCGAAGCGCCAGTGGTGGAAGACGGTGATCACACCTTGCCTGAGCCAGCGGGAACGCTGCAGGTAGCTATCCGCGAGTTTCATTATCCCGCCAGTGCCGGTGCGGTATTAAGCAATGTCACGTTCCAGTTAAAACCGGGCGATATGCTGGGGCTGTGTGGCCCGACCGGCAGTGGTAAAACCACGTTACTGAGTCTGATTCAGCGTCATTTCGACATTCAGCAGGGTGATATTCGCTACCATGCCATCCCGCTGCCGTCGCTGCGTCTGGACAGCTGGCGCAGTCGCCTGGCCGTGGTGAGCCAAACTCCGTTCCTGTTCTCGGACAGCGTGGCCCGTAATATTGCGTTGGGTAAGCCCAACGCCACGCAGGACGAGATTGAGCAGGCGGCGAAAATGGCCTGCGTGCACGAGGATATTCTGCGTCTGCCGCAGGGCTATGAAACCGAGGTGGGCGAGCGCGGCGTCATGCTGTCGGGCGGTCAAAAACAACGTATTTCCATCGCCCGTGCCTTGCTGATGAATGCGGAAATTCTGGTGCTTGATGATGCACTCTCGGCGGTTGATGGTCGCACTGAACACGACATCCTGCATAATCTGCGGCAGTGGGGCAGAGGGCGAACGATCATTATCAGTGCGCATCGTTTGTCGGCGCTGACAGAGGCCAGCGAAATTCTGGTGCTGCAAAAAGGCACGGTGGCACAGCGTGGCGATCATGCCGGGCTGGCGAATATGCCTGGCTGGTATCGCGATATGTACCGTTACCAACAGTTGGAAGCGGCACTGGACGACGATGAGAGGGAAGAAGAGGTGGCACATGGCTAAATCACAACGTATGTGGCCAACGCTCAAACGCCTGCTCAGCTATGGCAGCCCGTGGCGCAAGTCATTGTCTCTGGCCGTGTTGATGCTGTGGATTGCGGCTGCGGCAGAAGTGACCGGTCCGGTTCTGGTGAGCTATTTTATTGATAATCTGGTCGCGAAGCATCAGATGCCGTGGGGCACGGTGGCGGGACTGGTCGTAAGTTTTATCCTGTTGCAGCTTCTGGCTGCCGCTTTGCATTACTGGCAGGCCTTACTGTTTAACCGGGCCGCCATTGGTGTGGTACAGCGCCTGCGTACCGACGCCATGAATGCGGCACTGCGCCAGCCGCTTGGCGCCTTTGATACGCAGCCGGTCGGGCAAATTATTTCCCGGGTCACGAATGATACCGAAGTTGTTCGGGATCTGTACGTCACGGTGGTGGCAACGGTGCTGCGTAGCGCCGCGCTGGTCGGTGCCATGATGGTGGCGATGTTTAGTCTGGACTGGCGCATGGCGCTGGTGGCGATGTTAATTTTCCCGATGGTGCTCATTGTGATGCTGATTTATCAGCGCTACAGCACGCCGATAGCCCGTCGTGTACGCAGCTACCTGGCAGACATTAATAATGGCTTCAATGAAGTCATCAGCGGAATGAGCGTGATACAACAGTTTCGCCAGCAGGCGCGCTTTGGTGAACGCATGCTGGAGGCCAGCCGTTCACATTATCTGGCGCGCATGGAAACGCTCAGGCTGGATGGTTTCCTGCTACGACCGCTGCTGAGCCTGTTCTCCGCGCTGATACTCTGCGGATTACTGTTGCTGTTCAGCTTTTCGGTGCCGGGTGTGTTTGAAGTTGGGGTACTTTACGCCTTTATTACCTATCTGGGGCGCCTCAATGAACCGCTGATCGAACTGACCACCCAGCAGTCGATGCTGCAACAGGCGGTCGTGGCGGGCGAACGTATTTTTGAACTCATGGATGCGCCACAGCAGCATTACGGTCATGACGATCGGCCTCTGCAATCGGGACGTATTACGCTGGAGAACCTGAGCTTTGCCTACCGGGACGATCGTGAGGTGCTGAGTAATATTGATCTCGACGTGCCTTCGCGGGGCTTTGTCGCCCTGGTGGGACATACCGGCAGCGGCAAGAGCACACTGGCAAATTTGCTGATGGGCTATTACCCCGCCACGCGCGGCGAGGTGCGCCTGGACGATCGTCCGCTTAACCAGTATTCCCATGAGGCACTGCGTCGCGGTATCGCGATGGTACAGCAGGATCCGGTGGTGCTGGCCGACACGCTGTTAGCGAATGTACGGCTGGGTCGGGATATCAGTGAAGAGGCGGTCTGGTCAGTACTTGAACAGGTACAGCTGGCCCCGCTGGCGCGCGCCTTGCCTGACGGTATCCATACCCGACTGGGAGAGCAGGGTAATAATCTCTCGGTAGGGCAGAAACAGTTACTGGCCCTGGCTCGGGTGCTGGTGCAACTGCCGCAGATTTTAATACTGGATGAAGCTACCGCGAATATTGACTCCGGCACGGAGCAGGCGATCCAACACACGCTGCGCACCTTACGTCAATATACGACCCTGGTAGTGATTGCTCACCGCCTTTCCACTATCACCGAGGCCGATACGATTCTGGTTTTGCACCGTGGCCGTGTTGTCGAGCAGGGGAATCATCAGCAGCTGCTGGCCTTGCAGGGCCGTTACTGGCAAATGTACCAGCTGCAGCAGGCAGGTGATCAGCTCGAATCGGATGAGGTGCTGACCAGTGCCGGATGATCTGCACCTTTTTTGCGCATTTTTTCCTTGTTGACCCGTTTGGATGCACGTCTTTGTGCTTAACAGCACCAAAAGCGTGCATCCGCTTCGCTTAGTCATCCCATCACTGCGCCCTGCTTATTTATTCTGCGTTTCCTAACCCTGATTCCATCGCAGCCTGAAAAGTGATTTTGCCCACTGATTATATCTGGCACAGGCTTTGCTTAACTCTCTCCGTGTCCATGAGACCGACCTATTTTAATCCTTAAGGAGAGGCTATGAAGCTGGTTACCGTCGTGATTAAGCCGTTCAAGCTGGAAGATGTGCGAGAAGCATTGTCTTCAATTGGTATTCAGGGACTGACCGTCTCCGAAGTTAAAGGTTTTGGGCGTCAGAAAGGACATGCTGAACTCTATCGCGGGGCGGAATACAGCGTAAATTTTCTGCCGAAAGTAAAAATTGATATCGCCATTGCCGATGACCAACTGGACGAAGTAGTGGACGTAATCAGTAAAGCGGCTTACACCGGAAAAATTGGCGACGGCAAGATTTTCGTTGCTGAACTGCAGCGCGTGATTCGCATACGTACCGGCGAAACCGACGAAGCCGCACTGTAAACAAGACTCAGTAATGTGATGGGATGGAAAAAAATGAATAAAATGCTGACCAAGTTGGGCCTGACCAGCCTGGCAATGTTACCGTCGCTGGCGATGGCGGCACCTGCCGTAGCGGACAAAGCCGACAACGCCTTTATGATGATTTGCACCGCACTGGTGCTGTTTATGTCAATTCCTGGGATTGCACTGTTTTACGGCGGCCTGATCCGCAGTAAAAACGTGCTGTCGATGCTCACACAGGTTGCGGTGACCTTCTCGCTGGTGTGCGTACTGTGGGTGGTTTATGGCTACTCACTGGCCTTCAGCGAAGGCAATGCCTTCTTTGGCAGCTTCAACTGGGCCATGCTGAAAAACATTGCACTGACCGCCGTCATGGGCACCTTTTATCAGTATATTCACGTCGCGTTCCAGGCATCCTTTGCCTGTATCACCGTCGGTCTGGTCGTCGGTGCGCTGGCGGAACGTATCCGTTTCTCCGCGGTGCTGATTTTTGTCGGTGTCTGGCTGACCCTGGCTTATCTTCCCATTGCGCATATGGTCTGGGCGGGCGGCTTACTGGCTCAGGATGGCGCACTGGACTTCGCGGGCGGCACGGTGGTGCACATTAACGCTGCGGTAGCCGGTCTGGTTGGTGCTTACCTGGTGGGCAAACGTGCCGGTTTTGGCAAAGAAGCATTCAAACCACACAACCTGCCGATGGTGTTCACCGGTACTGCGATTCTGTATGTTGGCTGGTTTGGTTTTAACGCCGGTTCAGCTTCCGCTGCGAATGAAATTGCTGCTCTGGCCTTCCTGAATACCGTGGTTGCAACGGCGGGTGCGGTGCTGGCCTGGACCTTTGGCGAGTGGGCGCTGCGTGGTAAACCGTCTTTGTTAGGTGCCTGTTCTGGCTTTATTGCTGGTCTGGTTGCCATCACGCCGGCTTGTGGTTATGTCGGTGTTGGCGGCGCGCTGATCATCGGTATCGTGGGTGGTCTGGCAGGTATCTGGGGCGTGACAACGCTGAAAAAATGGCTGCGCGTTGACGATCCCTGCGATGTGTTCGGTGTCCACGGTGTCTGTGGTATCATCGGTTGTATCCTGACTGGCGTGTTTGCTTCATCTTCACTGGGCGGCGTGGGTTATGCGCCTGGCGTGACCATGGGCCATCAGGTTGCGATTCAGTTGCTGAGCGTGGGCGTTACCATTGTCTGGTCTGCCGTCGTTGCCTTTATTGGCTTTAAACTGGCCGATATGATCGTCGGTCTGCGCGTACCGGAAGAGCAGGAGCGCGAAGGTCTGGACGTCAACAGCCATGGCGAGAACGCTTACAACCAGTAACTTGTCAGTCTGAATAAATAAAAAGGGGCGATGATTCGCCCCTTTTTGCTATTCGCTGCGCTGACGCATAACGCCTTCCTGCACGGTAGACGCGACCAGCTCACCCTGTTGATTGTAAAACTCCCCGCGAACAAAGCCGCGTGCACCCGATGCTGAGGTGCTTTCAACGCTGTAAAGCAGCCAGTCATTAAAGTTCAGTGGCCGATGGAACCACATAGAGTGATCAATGGTCGCCACCTGCATATCGGCTTCAAGAAAACCTTTACCATGCGGTTGTAAGGCCACAGGCAGAAAGTTGAGATCGGACGCATAGCCAAGGAGGTACTGATGGATACGCACATCGTCGGGCAGGGTGCCATTGGCCCGAATCCACACCTGACGCTGCGGTTTATCGACATGGCCTCTTAACGGGTTGTGGATCTGTACCGGGCGGATTTCCAGCGGGCGTTCAGCGACAAATTTTTCGCGTAATTTTTCCGGCAGCATATGCGCCATTTTTTGCGCCATTTGCTGCTCATTGGCCAGGTTTTCCGGTCCTTTAACCTGCGGCATCGGTTTTTGATGTTCAAACCCGCTTTCCGGAGACTGGAAGGATGCCGTCATATAAAAGATCGGCTGACCATTTTGGATGGCACTGACGCGGCGCGCGCTAAAACTTTTGCCGTCGCGCAGACTTTCAACATCGTAAATAATCGCCTTTTGGCTGTCGCCGGGGCGAAGAAAATAGCTGTGAAAGGAGTGAACGCCCCGATCCTCGGGAACGGTCTGTTTGGCCGCAAAGAGAGCCTGTCCAACCACCTGACCGCCAAATACCTGACGCAGGCCCAAATCTTCGCTCTGGCCGCGAAATAACCCCTCGTCGAGTTTTTCCAGATGAATAAGATTAAGCAGATTTTCGAGTGCCTGACTCATGGCGCTATCCTGAGGAAATGTATTTTGTTAAGTGTGAAAGATCCGACCAGTTTCCGTCAACCACACTTTTGGACTTTCATCCAACCAGGCAAACTTTTGATTTTGTGCCAACATTAAAGCTATACGGCGAGTGAAACGCTGTAATAAAGATTCACTGCTAAAAATCATTCTGATCAAAAGGAGACGACATCGATGAAATTCTGGCATGTGTTAAGTGGCGTCGCGATGGCCATGGCTCTCGCAGGTTGTGCCCATAAAGGAAAACCGGTACCGACACCGACATTGGGTTCTGCGGTCGCAGGACAGACGGCGACCATCGCTCAGCCTAATGTAAGCGGGGCGGTTTATATTCGTCAGCGTATCGCGTTACCGCCTGATGCAGCCCTGACAGTGACCCTGTCTGATGCATCAGTGGCAGATGCACCGTCCAAAGTGTTGGCACAGCGCGTGGTTCGCACCGACGGGAAACAGGCGCCGTTCCATTTCATACTGCCGTTTAACCCAGCGGATGTTCAGCCAAATGCACGCATTCTGTTGAGCGCAGCTATTACGGTTAATGGCAAGCTGGCCTTTGTCACGGAAGAAGTGAAACCGGTCGTGAATCAGGGCGGCACCAAAGCCGATCTGGTGTTAGTGCCCGTGCCTTCTGTACCGATGAAGACTCAGCCTGGCGCCGTCACCACTGTGCCACCGACATCGCCCACGCAGGTTACGCCGTCCGCCGCCGTGCCGGCACCGACAACGATGTAAGGCTCTGAGGCAGGGCGGCGCGCTGTGCCGCCCTGCAGTATTAAAACTGCCAGCGAAACTTAGCCAGATCGATCTGACCTGCCTCCGTAACTTCCACGCCTTCCGCTTCCAGCGCTTCACGCTGACGAAAAAAACGTTCGCCCTGGAGCGAAAGCGTACCGTGACGGTTAATCACCCGATGCCAGGGAAGCGTACTGCCTTCCGGTAAGCGGCTCAGAACGCCGCCCACCTGGCGCGCCGCACGGGGTGAGCCTGCCAGTAATGCCACATCGCCATAGGTGGTGACCTTGCCGGGCGGAATGGCGGCCACAATTTGCCAGATACGTTGTTTAAAGCCGTCAGTGGTTGAGTCCATAGGCTTACCTGCCAGTAAAAGAACCATAATGCTAACATAAAGGGGGTAATTTACAGGGATCGTACAAGAAACCAACGGTCATCCGTGCCAGGCTTGCAATTGCCATAGGCTTCCCCGATAATGCCTCCGCTCTCGATATGAGGGCTTGTCAATGGGGGCCCTGTTGGTTCTCCCGCAATGCTAGCTTGTGAACTCGGTCAGGTCCGGAAGGAAGCAGCCGCAGCAGGTGACGCGTGTGCCGGGATGTAGCTGGCAGGGCCTCCACCATTTTGTCTCCACCCGATTCCTCTCTTATCACTCGCTTTTTTTGACACGCCTCTTTCTTCGCAGGCAGGCAAAGCTCGCCTGGGCCGATCCATTGCCGGCAGGCGAGTCGAACAGAAACGGGCGGGTTAAATCAGATTAAACGTAACGCAAAAATTAACTTAGCGTACAAATTTCCATACTGACACGGGGACTTTGTCATACAGTTTGTTCATCGTCAGTTCAGCCAGGCGGTGATCGGCTGCGGAGTAAAATACGGCTAATTCATCATCGGACAATTCATACTTATTTTTCTCAATCACTCTTTCGAGCGTGTCAATTGACCGACAACGTCTCAGTCGCATCAAATAATCAGTTTTAGTCAGGGTTTTGTTCATAAATAAACCGTTCTCACGTCAGTACTATAATGAATGGCTTGGCTGTTGAAGATAAGCGCACTCTTCTTGAAACAGATTAAATAAACGTTTTGCTGAACGTTGCCAGCGCTGCAGATCCTGAGTGTTAACGCTATAGTTGCTAAATAGCATAAAAGTATCATCAAGATATTCATCGATTTGGGTAATCAGCGCTTCGTCTTCTGCATGCTTAATTTTGTAATTCATGGTGAAAGAGGCGATATGCTCTATCAGATCGTTCAGCTGTAAATTACCATCGGCAGTAGGGTCATTTACCCAGCCATGATGGCTGTCGGTTAATGTTGCCATACTGGCGTCAAACAAACTCTCACACACGTATTTAAGCTGGGCAATATCATGCCGTTTCGGTGAGTATTCGTCCATCTTTTTCCCCTCCGTAGCTAGCAAAGTTACCGCAATGCGGCCAGGTTCGGTGAAGCGGCCAGGAAGTGGTGGTTGGGCTTATAATTAACGGACTGCATTAAGGATAGTGTAAAATCATTAGTTCTGCTCACCTCCATTACTAAATATTACAATTCATCTCCGGGTGAGGGACGGTGATTCTCAATGGGCTCAAACACAAGCGCGGCAGGGCCGATATGAAAACTGACTTGTTCATTTTGCGTAATGGTTTCATTTAAATCCAGACAAGGATTAAATAAATTCCACTGGAAATCGTAAAGTAACTTAAATCTATTCGGTCCGGTCATCTGAACATCAATAACTTTTAAACTGTCTGGTACTAACTGAGCGTTTGCGGAATACCATTGCAAATCGCCAACCAGAGATTCTGTTATTTTGAGAATATTCCGTTCAATGATTGTAGCTAATTTTACGCAATCCGTTTCATTCTGCGCAACATCACATTCAATGCTTACTGACATAGCGTACTCATAATAAATGTCTTCAGACCCATCATTGATGTTCTTTTGTCGCTTTGCAAGTCCCCCTCTTCAGCAATATTGCGCTGTGATGCTCTCATTTAAGCAAGTGATTGATTCACTGCTGCTTCTTATTGGGCCTTATACGGGCAATTTGTGCCCTGGTTTATTTTTTGAAACACATTGCCGTGCCAGCGGGCGGACAACATCGGGTATGATGGTTGTTATGTTATAACATTTTTGGTGTAGTGATGAATCAAAGTGGACTGCTGATGTCACTCGGTGGACGGCTGTTGGTGGCATTGATGTTAATCGCCGTACTGGCGCTGGCGATGTGGTGGGGAATGCAGCCGTGATAACGTTCAGGCATTTGCAGGCAGGTTATCAGGGACGCGCGGTCACGCCCGTTGTGACAACAGAACTGGCGCAGGGCAGTATGACCGCCTTAATCGGTGCCAACGGCAGCGGTAAATCTACCCTGATAAAGACGATCGCCGGATTATTACCCCCGGTAAGCGGGCAGTGTGATGTGCGGATCTCGCGCCGTGAAGTGGGCTGGTTGCCGCAACGTAGCGAACTGGAAACGCGTTTCCCGCTCACCGTGTTTGAGCTGGTTTCTATTGGCTGCTGGCCGCGCTGTGGCTGGTTTGGCGGCATTAACCGGGCACTGCGCAATGAGATAAACGCCGCGCTGGATGCGGTGCAGATGCGTGATTATGCGGAAGCTCAGCCCGCGACATTGTCTGGCGGCCAGCTACAGCGTGTCCTGTTTGCCCGGCTCATGCTGCAACGTAGTCGCTTGTGGCTGCTGGATGAGCCTTTTAACGGCATTGACAGCAAAACGGTGGCGTTACTGATGTCAATTCTGCAGCAGCAGCAGCAGGCGGGCACGACGCTGCTGGTCGTGTTGCATGACCGTCCGTTAGTTGAACGTTATTTTACGGATGTGCTGTCAATGGATGAGGGATCGCATCAGCGCAGTGCGGTTGCTATGACGCCGTTACGGAGCATTGCCCCGTGACGCTTATTCAACCTTTTATTGAATTCAGCTTTATGCGCAGGGCGCTGGTGGCCTGTATTGCTCTGGCATTCAGTGCCACCCCGCTGGGCGTCTTTCTCTCCTTACGGCGTATGAGCCTGATCGGTGATGCGTTATCCCATGCCGTACTGCCCGGTGCCGCCATTGGCTATTTAATCTCAGGCTTATCCCTTGTTGCGATGGGCGTGGGTGGGCTGATAGCGGGGCTGGCGGTGGCGTTATTGTCCGGTGCGGTCAGCCGTTATACGCCACTAAAAGAAGATGCGAGTTTTGCCGGCTTCTATCTGGGTTCGCTGGCGCTGGGCGTGACGTTAGTGTCACTGCGTGGCTCCAGCGTGGATCTGCTTCACGTCCTGTTCGGTTCATTGCTGGCGGTGGACAACCCGGCCCTGATCGTGGTGGGCAGCATCGCCGCGTTTACCCTCTTGATGCTGGCGGTGATCTATCGCCCTCTGGTTATTGACGCTTTTGACGCGGATTTTCTGCGTGCGCAAGGTAAATGGAGCGCACCGCTGGTGCACGGTATTTTCCTGACGCTGGTGGTGCTTAACCTGGTGGCGGGTTTTCAGGTGTTGGGCACGCTGATGTCGGTCGGGCTGATGATGTTGCCTGCCGCCAGCGCGCGATTCTGGAGCCGTCATCTGGTACTGATGCTGGGCGCGGCCATGTTGATGGCTGTCCTGTCGGCATTTACGGGGTTAGTCCTTTCCTGGCACTTTTCACTGCCGGCCGGACCGGCGGTGGTGTTGAGTGCCGCAATGTTGTTTTTTCTCTCCATCTTAACAGGGCCGTGCGGTGGCATTCTGCGCCGCCATTAATCAGAGGTAGCGATGAAGATATTACCCATTAGTCTGGCAATCGGTGCATTAGTCGTCAGCCCCTTCACCATGGCGAAAACGATCGATGCGGTGGCGAGTTTTACCGTGCTGGCCGATATCGTCAAACAAATTGGCGGCGATCATGTTCATGTTAAAAGCCTGGTCGGGCCCAATGGCGATCCCCATACTTTCGAACCGACGCCGCAGGACAGCGAAGCGCTGGCAAAAGCCGATGTGGTGTTTGTCAGCGGACTCGGTCTGGAGGGCTGGATGAACCGTCTGGTGACGGCCTCAGGTTATAAAGGGGAGCCCGTAGTGGCCTCGACAGGGATTGAAACCCGCACGATGGAAGAGGATGGCAAAACCATTACCGATCCCCATGCGTGGAACAGCATGTATAACGGCACCATTTATGCCAAAAACGTGATGAATGCGTTAATCAAGGCCGATCCCCAGGACGCTGAAGATATCCGTCAGCGCGGCGAAAAATATATTCAGCAACTGCAAAAGCTGGACGCCTGGGCCAAAACCTCTTTTGCCGCCATTCCGCAGCAAAAACGTAAGGTGCTGACCAGCCATGATGCTTTCGGTTACTTTGGGCAACGCTATGGTGTCACGTTCCTTGCGCCGGTTGGTTTCTCCACCGAAGCGGAAGCCAGCGCCAGCGATGTAGCCAGTTTGATCACCCAACTTAAGCAGGAGCATATCAAAACCTACTTTATGGAAAATCAGACCGATCCCCGTCTGGTGAAACAGATTGCCAGCGCGACAGGCGCGAAGCCGGGTGGTGAGCTTTATCCGGAAGCGCTGTCCACCGCGTCCGGCCCGGCGCCGACCTATGAAGCCGCGTTTAAACACAACGTTGACGTGATGCTCAAGAGCATGCGCTAAGCATAAAAAAAGCCGGAATGGCTCGAAAGAGACAGTCCGGCTAAGGTTCACGACACATCAACGTTTTTTCTTTCTTCCCTGCACGGCTTTAAAGCGCGGATTCGTTTTGCAGATGACATAGATACGGCCTTTACGCCGAACGACTTTGCAATCCCGATGGCGACGCTTTGCGCAACGGAGTGAGCTGAGTACCTGCATGTTGCCCTCGCTTATTTCCGACCCAGAAAACGCCCAAAACGCTGATTAAAGCGCGCGGTACTGCCTTCTTTGGCAAAGTCTTTCTGCTTACCGGTGTAAAACACATGAGAGGCCGAGGAGACATCAAGCGTCACATACGGCAGGGTTTCGCCTTCAAACTCAACGGTACGGTCGGTTTTGATTGTTGAACCGATTTTGAAAAAGACATCAGCCGAGGTGTCATGGAACACCACGGCACGATAGGAGGGATGAATATTCGTTTTCATACTTCTCACCAATGTAATGTTATAATATAACAACATTATGCGCCGTGGCCGATATGAATGCAACCCTGTAAAACCCAAGGGAAACAGCGGGGCGGCGATGGCGGGCAAACCGTGCAACGGATAGCACGCTGTCGCTGACTGAGAACAGGCGCAGGGCAGACCGTGCTTCAGGCAGACAGGAAAGAACAGATTTGCGCTGCCACAAAGACAAAGTGGCTTCAGACACGCTTGTCAGCCGCGTGACACGTCAGCGCAGTCTGACGAGAGGGTAAGAAGCCGGGCAGAGACAAGAGAAAGAAGCGGGTGTGAAATCAGCGTGAACCGGTTAAGACCGAAAAGAAACAAAGTGACTCGTCAGGTCATCCGGGAGCGCGCCGGGCGTGACCAACCTGAATGTAAAAGAGGGTGAGGAAGGCAGCGTTCACCCCGAGTGAACAGGAAGTTATCGCGATAATACAAGCCAGCGTCATCATGGCAGCGGTTAATCCCTGCGGCTGTCAAAAAAGAGACGGCGTGAGGCATTAAAAAAGGCCGCTGATGCGGCCTTTTAGTTTACAGATTAATGCGAGTGGTCAGGATGATCGACGGGATGACCCTTTTCGATCTCGGCTTTGTTTTTACCAAAGCGACGACGCACCACCACAAAGAATACCGGTACGAAGAAGATGGCCAGCGCGGTCGCGGTCACCATCCCGCCCATGACGCCCGTACCGACCGCATTCTGTGCACCAGAGCCGGCACCGGTACTGATGGCCAGCGGCAGTACGCCCAGAATAAACGCCAGTGAGGTCATCAGGATAGGACGCAGACGCATACGGCAGGCTTCAAGCGTGGCTTCCACCAGCCCTTTGCCTTCTTTCTCCATCAGGTCCTTCGCAAATTCCACAATCAGGATGGCGTTCTTCGCCGAGAGGCCAATAGTGGTCAGTAACCCCACGACAAAGTAAACGTCATTGCTCAGTCCGCGCAAGGTTGTAAAGATCAATGCACCGACCACGCCCAGCGGAACCACCAGCATGACCGAGAACGGAATGGACCAGCTCTCATACAGGGCCGCGAGGCACAGGAACACGACGATCAGTGAAATGGCATACAAGGCAGGTGCCTGGTTACCCGACAGACGTTCCTGATAGGACATCCCGGTCCAGTCAAAGCCAATGCCCGACGGCAGTTTCGAAGCCAGTTCTTCCATCAGGTTCATGGCATCACCGGAGCTCTTGCCGGGGGCTGCCTGCCCCAGGATTTCCATAGACGGTAAACCGTTGTAACGTTCCAGACGCGGTGAACCATACTGCCAGCGTGCTGATGAGAAGGCAGAGAAGGGCACCATCTCGCCGTTGCTGTTTCGGACATACCACTTATTGATGTCGTCAGGCAGCATACGCGCATCAGCTTTACCCATCACGTAGACTTTCTTCACACGACCGCGGTCAATGAAGTCATTAACGTAAGAGCCGCCCCAGGATGCGCCCAGCGTGGTATTGATATCACTGAGTGAGACACCCAGTGCCTGGGCTTTCTCCTGATCGATATCCAGTTTGAACTGCGGCGTATCTTCCAGACCGTTGGGACGCACACCGACCAGCGTATCCGGATGTTGTGCGATCATGCCAAACAGCTGGTTACGCGCCTGCGTCAGCTTTTCATGTCCCAGGTTACCCTGATCGATAAGTTCAAAGTCAAAGCCGGTCGCGTTACCTAACTCGATAATGGCAGGCAGGTTAAACGCAAAGACCATACCGTCTTTAATTTGCGCCAGCGCTTGCATTGCACGTCCCTGGATCGCAGGCACTTTCATGTCGCTGCTGGTACGCTCATCCCAGGGCTTGAGGCTGACGAAGGCAATACCGGTATTCTGTCCACGGCCCGCAAAGCCAAAGCCCGCAACGGTAAAGACAGATTTCACCGAGTCTTTTTCTTTCGTCAGGAAGTAATCAGAAACCTGATCCAGCACTTTCTGCGTGCGCTCCTGTGTGGCGCCGGCAGGGAGCTGAGCCTGAGCCAGTAACAGGCCCTGATCTTCTTCCGGCAGGAACGATGAAGGCAGACGCAGGAACAGAAACGCCATTCCCAGCACAATCAGCAGATAAAGCAGCAGATAGCGACCCGTACCGCGAACGATGTGACCTACGCTGTCAACATAGTGATGCGTACTCTTGTCAAACAGGCGGTTGAACCAGCCAAAGAAGCCTTTGGTGGCACCGTGATCGCCTTTTTTCACCGGCTTGAGCATAGTGGCGCAGAGTGCGGGGGTCAGAATCAACGCAACCAGTACTGACAGCGCCATGGCCGACACGATGGTGATGGAGAACTGACGATAAATCACGCCGGTCGATCCACCAAAGAAAGCCATGGGAATAAAGACCGCTGACAGCACCAGGGCAATACCGACCAGTGCGCCCTGAATCTGCTCCATCGAGCGCTTGGTCGCTTCTTTCGGTGGCAGTCCTTCCTCCACCATGACGCGCTCGACGTTCTCGACCACCACGATGGCGTCATCCACCAACAGGCCGATGGCCAGCACCATCCCGAACATCGTCAGGGTGTTTATCGAGTAACCAAAGGCGCCGATAATGGCGAAGGTCCCCAGCAACACAACCGGCACGGCAATAGTCGGAATCAGCGTGGCTCGGAAGTTTTGCAGGAACAGATACATCACCAGGAACACCAACAGAATCGCTTCCATCAGTGTTTTCACCACTTCGAAAATAGAAATTTTAACGAACGGTGTGGTGTCGTAAGGATAAACGACCTTCATTCCCGCCGGGAACGTTGGCTGCAGCTTAGCCAACTCGGCTTTAACGGCTTCGGCGGTATTCAGGGCGTTAGCGCCGGTCGCCAGTTTGATACCGATACCGGACGCAGGCTTGCCGTTATAGCGCGCAATGATCTCGTAGTTTTCACCACCCAGTTCGATCTGTGCCACATCGCGCAGACGCACCTGAGAGCCATCGTTATTCACTTTCAGCAGAATGTTGCCGAACTCTTTGGTGGAGGTCAGACGCGTTTGCGCAATAATTGAGGCGTTCAGCTGCTGTCCCGGCACCGGCGGTGTCCCGCCTAACTGACCGGCAGCCACCTGGGCGTTCTGGGTTTTAAGCGCATTGATCACATCAACCGGCGTCAGCTGATAGTTATTTAACTTACTCGGATCCATCCAGATGCGCATCGCGTACTGCGCACCAAAGACCTGGGTATCACCCACGCCAGGCGTACGGCTGATAGGATCTTTGATGTTAGAGGCAACATAGTCAGCAATATCGTTCTGCGTCATGCTGCCATCATCGCTGATGAAACCCGCTACCATCAGGAAGCTACTGGAGGATTTTTTAACCTGAATCCCCTGTTGTTGCACTTCCTGAGGCAGCAGTGGCATTGCCAGCTGCAGTTTGTTCTGCACCTGAACCTGCGCGATATCCGCATCAGTCCCTGACTGGAAGGAGATAGTCAGCGTCAGCGCACCCGAGGAATCACTGCTTGATGACATATACATCAGGCCATCAATGCCGTTCATGTTTTGTTCGATGACCTGCGTCACCGAGTCTTGCAACGTTTTCGCGTCAGCACCAGGGTAATTGGCCTGAATCTCAATGGCCGGTGGCGCAACATTGGGATATTGCTCAATCGGTAATTTAATAATCGATAACGCGCCCGCCAGCATGACGATAATAGCCAGCACCCACGCAAAGATTGGGCGATCGATAAAGAACTTAGCCATGTATCAACGGCTCCTGTTAGGACGATGTTTTAGCAGACTGGGCCTGAGAGGGATCACCTTTTGCGGCTTTTTCATCGTCTGTGACTTCTTTAGGTGTAACTTGTGCACCCGGTTTTGCACGCTGCAGACCTGTAAAGATCACACGCTCGCCCGCTTTCAGACCTTCTGTTACCAGCCATTTATCGCCAATAGCCTGGGCTGCTTTGATCTTACGTGCTTCAACTTTATTGTCCGCGCCGACCACCATGACAGAGGCGTCACCGGTTGGTGTGCGCGTTACCGCCTGCTGAGGAACGAGCAGGGCGTTTGGATTGGTACCTTCATCCAGACGGGCACGTACAAACATTCCTGGCAGCAAGGCTTTATCAGGGTTAGGGAAGATCGCGCGCAGGGTGATCGAGCCGGTGGTTTGATCAACGGTCACATCCGAGAACTCCAGCGTACCCGGCTGAGCATAGTTTTTACCATTCTGCATCAGCAGGGTAACGTTGGCTTTGCCATCGTTCTGTTTCAGCTGACCGGACTCCAGTTCTGAACGCAGACGCAGGAAATCTTCACTCGACTGGGTAACATCGACATACATCGGATCCAACTGCTGCACCGTGGCCAGCGCTGTGGTTTGCCCGCTTTGTACCAGCGCACCTTCTGTAACGGATGACTTACCAATGCGGCCACTGATAGGCGAAGAGACTTTTGTGTACGCCAGGTTAATGCGTGCGGTTTCTACGTTAGCCTTCGCGGCCTGAACGGCCGCATTGTTTTGTGCCGCGGTGGCGACGGCATTATCGTAGTCCTGCTGACTGATATATTTGGTGCCAAGCAGCGGCTTATAACGATTGACCGTCAGTTGCGCTATACGTGCATTGGCCTCTGCTTTCGCTAAATCGGCTTTGGCGCTGTCATAGGACGCCTGATAGGTCGCGGGATCGATCTGATAGAGCGATTCACCGGCTTTAATCTCACTGCCTTCAATAAAGTTACGCTTCAGAATGATACCGGAAACCTGCGGACGCACTTCGGCAATACGGTAAGCCAGGGTACGGCCAGGCAGTTCGGTCGAAATTTTTAGGGGTTCACTTTTAACGGTGACAACACCGACTTCCGGCGGCTGTTGTTGGGCGGCCTGGTCGGATTTATTTCCGTCACATCCTGTTAACACAAAGCTGCCTGAGAGCATCAGGACGGCCGCCAGAGGCGTTAACCCTCTGAATTTGTTCATAAATAAACCTCTAGAGTCCGATATCAAATGATCAATGGATCACAAAGCCATGAACCCATTGCTGCGTATTATTTTAGCTCGTGCTATGGTACATACATTCACAAATGTATGTAAACTTACCTGTTTGTAAAAAAAGTCCCCTATGGCACGAAAAACCAAAGCGCAAGCTCTTGAAACCCGGCATCAAATTCTGGACGCCGCCCTTGCTCTGTTTTCGAAAGAGGGGGTTTCAGCCACCTCCCTGGCGGACATCGCTTCTGCAGCCAGCGTAACCCGTGGCGCTATCTACTGGCATTTCAAAAACAAAGCCGATTTGTTGAACGAAATATGGCTTCGCTGCGATGCCGGGCTTAATGAAGTGAAACTTGAGTATCAAACAAAATACCCCGGTGATCCACTCTCCATTTTACGGGCGATGCTGGTCTATATCTTTCAGGCGACTGCGCGCGATCCGCAGCGCCGTGCGTTGATGGAAATCATCTTTCATAAATGCGAATTTGTCGGGGAAATGGCTGCCGTAAAAAGTATCCAGCAAAGTCTGTTGCTTGAGCGTTACAACGAAATTGAAGACGTACTGCGTCAGTGCATTGATGCCGGGCAACTTCCAGAAACGTTCCAGACCCGACAGGCGGCGTTAATCATGCGCAGCTATGTTAATGGCATGATGGAAAGCTGGCTTTTTACGCCTGGCAAATTTGATCTGGTTGCCGATGCGCCCGAACTGGTGGATGCCCTGATTGATATGTTGCGCTTAAGTCCGACGCTGGCAAAAAAGGCTTAGTCTTTGCGCTGTTCGTCGCGTTTCTTTTCGTAATCGCGCTGAACAATGGCCAGGGCGGACAACACCGTTTCCACCGACAGTTGGTGTTCTTCAAACAGCTGAATCAAATCTACCGCCAGTTTGACCTCTTCGGGGGCCGTTTCCAGGGACATCATTCCTCCTGCGACGTTGTATCATGGGCCTGATAAGCGTGCCATCCTGCGATGGCGGTCTTGCAAAGATAGCGCATTAACTGCTAAACGGGCTGTCTGACAGTGACATTGCCCACTCCACCGAGCGGATCGCCTGCCGGCAGCGTGCCATACGGCCTTCCAGTACCTCCAGGTCTTTTTTCAACTGCTGCTGAACGGCAAAGGTTTCTGCCAGCGCCAGCCGTTGCTCCCGCTGGTCGATCATCGCCTGTAGTCGACGCTCATATTCCCGGTATTCCAGATATTTTTGCTGACGGGCGGAAGGCCGGGCACGTTCTGCGCGGCTACGAAGTTGCTGGGTACTGGCTTCACGCTGCAGGGCGGCGATTTGGTCCACCAGATGACCCGCCAGCCACTGGCTACGTTCCACATCCTCGCCGGCCTGACAAAGGCGCTGATAGTTGTGCTCAATTTCCTGCAGATAATCGGCCAGTCGGGTCCCTTTCGTCGTAAAGAGTTGGTTGTCAAAACGCGGCGAGCGACACTCGCCGTCGGGATGGCTGTGGATGGCCTGGCGCAAGGTGAGAAGGCAGTGATGCAGCCTTTGCCGCGTCGGATGCTTACTCATTGCGCCCAACGCAGGTATGCTAAAGTCATGCAACGGAAAACGCACTGGGTGGCAGGTATGCAACGCATTGTCTTATTAACCCTGGGTTGGCTGGCGATAGTGCTTGGCATACTGGGCATTGTATTACCTTTATTACCTACAACGCCATTCATGCTGCTGGCAGCGTGGTGTTTTGCCCGTTCTTCACCACGTTTTCATCACTGGCTGCTCTGGAAATCGCCCTTTGGTCGCTATATTCGCCACTGGCAACAGCATCGTGGCATGCCGCCAGGGGCAAAAAGCCGCGCCATCGTACTGATTGTGGCGACATTTGCGTTATCCTTGTGGCTGGTGCCAGTGCTGTGGGTACGGATCATGCTGGGCATCATGTTCTGCCTTCTGTTGCTGTTTATGTGGCGGATGCCGGTGGTGGCAGAAACACCAGACGACAGTTTACCTCCGCGATAAAGTTGCAATTAGCCGGCCATTTGCTTAGATTTGGGCCTCTTCGTGTGCGGCTTCCCATTATGAATGTATTTCCGCTGAACCTTTAATCAGGTATTGGCGCTATTGAAGCTGCGCAAAACAGAATTTTTTTACCAGGCTTAAGATTATGACCGACACTGCGCAGCAGCTTGAACTGATTAAAAACAGTATCAAAAGTATTCCTGATTACCCGAAGCCGGGTATTCTTTTCCGTGACGTCACCAGCCTGTTGGAAGACCCGAACGCCTATGCAGCGTCCATCGCCCTGCTGGTTGAGCGCTACCGTAATAAAGGCATCACCAAAGTTGTCGGCACAGAAGCGCGTGGCTTCCTCTTTGGTGCGCCGGTTGCCCTGGGGCTGGGGCTGGGTTTTGTCCCGGTGCGTAAACCGGGCAAACTGCCACGTGAAACCTACAGCGAATCCTACGAGCTGGAATACGGTACCGACCAACTGGAATTGCACAAAGATGCGATCCAACCGGGCGACGTCGTGCTGGTGGTCGACGATCTGCTGGCGACCGGCGGAACGCTGGAAGCCACGATCAAACTGATCCGTCGTGCAGGCGGTGAAGTAAAAGATGCTGCTTTTATTATTAACCTGTTCGATTTGGCAGGGGAAGCCCGCCTCAAGGCGCTGGGCGTTGACAGCTACAGCCTGGTCAATTTCCCCGGCCACTAAGCCTCGCTTCTGGCCTCGCGCACCTGTGGGGCCATTCCGCTTTACCGCTTCAAGATAACGAGTGATAGGTGAAAGCGTAGCTGTTAGACTACTGCAATCATATACAGGGGTTGCAGTGCGTCTGCGCTCACATTTCCATCCAAATTCGTCGAAACCACATGAGCTATCAGGTACTTGCCCGAAAATGGCGTCCACAGGCGTTTGCTGATGTTGTCGGTCAGGAACATGTTCTGACGGCGCTGGCGAATGGATTGTCTCTGGGACGCATCCATCATGCTTATCTCTTTTCCGGCACACGGGGCGTAGGGAAAACCACGATTGCCCGTCTGCTGGCAAAAGGCCTTAACTGCGAAACCGGGATCACCGCCACGCCCTGTGGTCAGTGCGATAACTGCCGTGAGATCGAACAGGGCCGTTTTGTCGATCTCATCGAAATTGATGCCGCCTCGCGCACCAAAGTGGAAGACACGCGCGATCTGCTTGATAACGTGCAGTATGCGCCCGCCCGCGGCCGCTTTAAAGTTTACCTTATTGATGAAGTGCACATGCTGTCGCGTCACAGCTTCAATGCGCTGCTGAAAACGCTTGAAGAACCGCCTTCACACGTTAAATTCCTGCTGGCGACGACCGATCCGCAGAAGCTGCCGGTGACAATCCTGTCCCGTTGTCTGCAGTTTCACCTTAAAGCGCTGGATGTTGACCAGATCCGTCAGCAGCTCGACAACGTATTAGAACAGGAGCAGATCGTCCGGGAACCGCGGGCGCTGCAACTGCTGGCCCGAGCTGCCGATGGCAGTATGCGCGATGCGCTGAGCCTTACCGACCAGGCCATTGCGATGGGCGAGGGCAGCGTGACCAGCGCGACCGTCGGGGCGATGCTCGGGACGCTTGACGATGAGCAACCCCTGGGGCTGCTTGAAGCCGTAGTCGACGGCAACGGAGAACAGGTGATGGCGTTGCTGGCGCAGGCAGCTTCACGCGGGGTTGACTGGGAGGCATTGCTCGTTGAGATGCTGCGCCTGCTGCACCGCATTGCCATGGTACAGTTACTGCCTGCCTCTCTTAACGACGATGAAGAAAGCAATGCGTTGCGCCTGCGGGAACTGGCGCGCGTCGTGCCGCCTGCCGATCTGCAGCTTTATTATCAAACCCTGCTGATGGGGCGCAAAGATTTACCCCTTGCGCCCGATCGTCGTATGGGCATTGAGATGGCCTTATTGCGCGCGCTGGCGTTTCATCCCAAAGCGGCCGTCGCGGAGCCGATCGCGCGGCCCACGCTGACCGCGCAGTCAGCGCCGGTGCCGGTACAGAACGTACCGCCGTCGCCAACCGAATCGGTGCCCGCTGCCCGGCCACAAATGGCGGCACCCGAACCCGCTTCGGCACCAACCGCGCAGTCTGTCTCGCCTGCGGCACCCGAACCGTCACTGTCCAGTTCCACCAGCCAGCTCCTGCAGGCGCGCACCCAACTGCTGCGCCAGGGAGCAAACAAAGCAAAAAAGAGTGAGCCGGCAGCGCCAGGTGCGCGGCCGGCCAGTTCTGCCCTTGAGCGACTGGCCTCGGTGACCGAGCGCAGTCAGCAGCGTGTGCGTGAGCGCGCCCCTGAAGCGCCGGTAAAAAAAGAGGCGTACCGCTGGAAAGCGCTGACGCCCGTAACCGAAGCGGCCGCGCCCGTCGCCACGCCAAAAGCATTGCGTTCTGCGCTGGAGCATGAGAAAAATCCTGAGCTGGCCGCACGGCTGGCTGAAGAAGCCCAGCAGCGTGATGCCTGGGCGGCTGAAGTGGCCGGTTTGCCGCTGCCTAAACTGGTTCAACAATTGGCGTTGAATGCCTGGAAAGAGACCACCGATCAGGGTATTTGCCTGCATTTACGTTCCAGCCAGCGCCACCTGAATTCGGCCTCCGCGCAGCAGGCCCTGACCGCCGCATTGAGTCAGGTTGCCGGACATCAGGTTGAACTGTCGGTTATTGAAGACGATAATCCTACGGTATTGACGCCACTGGAGTGGCGTCAGGCCATTTATGAAGAGAAGCTGGCGCAGGCGCGTCAGTCCATCTTGAGTGACAGCCACATTCAAACCCTTCGTCGCTTTTTCGATGCCGATTTGGATGAGGAAAGCATTCGACCCGTTTGAACACGCTGCAACGTTATGAATAAACCGCGTTGTAGCCTCAGCAGAGAGAGAAAACTATGTTTGGTAAAGGCGGATTGGGCAACCTGATGAAACAGGCCCAGCAGATGCAAGACAAAATGGCCCAGGTTCAGGAAGAAATTGCCGCCCTGGAAGTCACGGGTGAATCAGGCGCAGGCATGGTCAAAGTGACCATCAATGGTGCCCACAACTGCCGCCGTGTGGAAGTCGATCCCAGCCTGCTGGAAGATGACAAAGACATGCTGGAAGATTTGATCGCTGCCGCCTTCAACGACGCGGCGCGTCGCATTGATGAAGCGCAGAAAGAGAAAATGGCGTCTGTCTCTTCAGGCATGCAGTTGCCACCAGGCTTCAAGATGCCGTTCTGATGCAAACCAGCCCACTGCTAGAGTCCTTAATGGAGTCATTGCGCTGTTTGCCGGGCGTTGGGCCGAAGTCGGCGCAACGGATGGCGTTCCAACTGCTACAGCGCGATCGTAGTGGGGGAATGCGGCTGGCACAGGCGCTGACCCGGGCAATGTCGGAAATCGGTCACTGTGCCGATTGCCGCACCTTCACCGAGCAGGAAATCTGCACTATCTGCGCCAATCCCCGGCGTCAGCAAAACGGTCAGATCTGCGTGGTGGAAAGTCCGGCAGATATCCATGCTATTGAGCAAACCGGGCAATTTGCCGGCCGTTATTTCGTTCTGATGGGCCATCTTTCGCCCCTGGATGGCATTGGCCCGGCAGATATCGGTCTCGATCGGCTGGAACAGCGTCTGGAGAAGGAAGCGATTCAGGAAGTGATCCTGGCGACCAACCCCACCGTGGAAGGCGAAGCGACCGCGAACTACATTGCAGAATTATGTGGCCAGTATGGCGTTGAAGCCAGCCGCATTGCGCATGGCGTTCCGATGGGCGGCGAACTGGAAATGGTGGATGGCACCACGCTATCCCACTCACTGGCAGGCCGCCAGAAGATTAAATTTTAAACGCTTGCCGGCGTTGTGAAAAACGCCGGCTTGAAAATCCTGCATGTACCCCCACATCCTCCTCAACGTTCGTTAAATCTGATTCTGTTGAGGTAGCAATGACCATGAAAGGACAAGAGACTCGTGGCTTTCAGTCAGAGGTAAAACAACTTCTGCACCTGATGATCCATTCTCTCTATTCAAACAAAGAGATTTTCCTGCGTGAACTGATTTCCAACGCCTCGGATGCGGCGGATAAACTGCGCTTCCGCGCGCTGTCTGATGCCAGCCTGTACGAAGGCGATGGTGACCTGCGCGTGCGTCTCTCTGTCGATAAGGATAACCGCACCATCACGCTGAGCGATAACGGTATCGGCATGCGCCGTGATGAAGTGATTGAAAACCTTGGCACTATTGCGAAATCCGGCACCAAAGCCTTTCTGGAATCCCTGGGCTCCGATCAGGCCAAAGACAGTCAGCTGATCGGTCAGTTCGGTGTGGGTTTCTACTCGGCCTTTATCGTTGCCGACAAAGTCTCGGTGCGCACGCGCGCGGCGGGTGCCGCCGAAGACGAAGGCGTGTTCTGGGAATCGGCAGGTGAAGGTGAGTATACCATCGCTGACATCAGCAAAGCCGATCGCGGTACGGAAATCACCTTGCACCTGCGTGAAGGCGAAGATGAATTCCTCGACAGCTGGCGCGTCCGCAACATCATTGGTAAATACTCCGATCACATTGCGTTGCCGGTTGAAATCGAAACCAAAGATGAAGAAAGCGGCACCACGACCTGGGAGAAAATCAACAAAGCTCAGGCGCTGTGGACCCGCAGCAAGTCAGAGATCAGCGACGAAGAGTACAAAGAGTTCTACAAACATATTGCCCATGATTTCAGCGATCCGGCGACATGGAGCCACAACCGCGTAGAAGGGAAACAGGAGTACACCAGCCTGCTATATATCCCGGCTCGCGCACCGTTCGACATGTGGAACCGCGACCATAAACATGGTCTGAAACTCTACGTGCAGCGCGTGTTCATCATGGATGACGCCGAGCAGTTTATGCCGAACTACCTGCGCTTTGTGCGCGGCCTGATTGACTCTAACGATCTGCCGCTCAACGTATCGCGTGAGATCCTGCAGGACAGCCGTGTTACCCAGAATCTGCGCGGCGCGTTGACCAAACGTGTTCTGCAGATGCTGGAGAAGCTGGCGAAAGAGGACAGCGAAAAGTACCAGACCTTCTGGAAAGAGTTTGGTCTGGTCCTGAAAGAGGGCCCCGCTGAAGATCACGCCAACAAAGAGACGATTGCCAAACTGCTGCGTTTTGCCACCACACAAAGCGAGAGCGCGGCGCAAACCGTGTCGCTGGAAGATTACGTCAGCCGTATGGTCGAGGGTCAGGAGAAGATCTACTACATTACCGCCGACAGCTATGCTGCAGCGAAAAGCAGTCCGCATCTGGAGCTGTTCCGTAAAAAAGGCATTGAGGTCCTGCTGCTGTCCGATCGTATCGATGAATGGATGATGAGCTATCTGACCGAGTTCGACGGTAAGGCCTTCCAGTCCGTCAGCAAAGCGGATGAAGCGCTGGATAAGCTGGCTGACGAAGAAACGGAAGCGCAGAAAGAAGCGGAAAAAGCGCTGGAACCTTTTGTTGAGCGCGTGAAAACGCTGCTGGGCGAACGTGTGAAAGAAGTCCGTCTGACGCACCGTCTGACCGATACGCCTGCGATTGTGACCACCGATGCAAACGAGATGACCACGCAAATGGCCAAACTGTTCGCGGCGGCAGGACAGGACGTACCGGAAGTGAAATATATCTTCGAGATCAACCCCGATCACCAACTGGTGAAGCGCGTGGCAGATACCCAGGATGAAGCCCGCTTCGGTGAGTGGATTGAGCTGTTACTGGATCAGGCCCTGCTGGCAGAGCGCGGCACGCTGGACGATCCTAACCAGTTTATCCGTCGGATGAACCAACTGCTGACGGCGTAAGACGACGAAACCGGTGAGATCCTCACCGGTTTTTTTTGGCTGCAGCCTTCCTGCCTGCTTTCCGGCACCCATATTTGTTGCGCAACCGCCTTAAAAGCCGCATTGCACCCGCCACCAGTCCGAAAATGCCTTTTCACTGACATCGCGCACTGCGATCGCTGGCTAAAGTCAGTACACTGATCTGCGTTGATCCGCCCCTTCCTTGTGGTGCGCGGATCATAATGGTATGTTCTTCCGCTTCTCAGATTCATCAATGCGATTCGCAAGGGGATTTACGCAATGCGTATTATTCTGCTCGGAGCTCCGGGCGCAGGTAAGGGGACTCAAGCCCAATTCATCATGGAGAAATACGGCATTCCGCAGATCTCCACTGGCGACATGTTGCGTGCAGCGGTTAAAGCGGGCACCGAACTGGGCAACCAGGCGAAAGCCATTATGGATGCCGGCAAGCTGGTTACTGATGAGCTGGTGATTGCGCTGGTTAAAGAGCGCATCGCCCAGGAAGATTGCAAAAACGGTTTCCTGCTTGATGGTTTCCCACGCACCATTCCTCAGGCTGACGCAATGAAAGAAGCCGGTATCAAAGTGGACTATGTGCTGGAGTTCGCTGTGCCGGATGAACTGATCGTTGAACGCATCGTCGGTCGCCGTGTTCATGCGCCATCAGGCCGTGTTTACCATGTCAAATTCAATCCACCGAAGGTGGAAGGCAAGGATGACGTGACCGGTGAAGAGCTGACCACGCGTAAAGACGATCAGGAAGAAACGGTGCGCAAACGTCTGGTGGAATACCACCAGCTAACCGCACCGCTGATTGCTTACTACAGCAAAGAAGCCGAAGCGGGTAACACTGAGTACCACAAAATCGACGGCACACGTAACGTGTCCGACGTGAGTGCAGAGCTGGCTAAAATTCTGGGCTAAGCAGAGAGGGGCCGGCACGACTGGCCCCTTTTGCTGTAGTGAATCTACCCATACTTTCCTGCGTTTTCCTTCTTCGTTGTCCTCTGAACGCCAGCCGCGCTTGTCGCAGACCATTTTCTGGCCCTTGCTGCCTGACAGGTACGGAACCGCATTGCTGTCGTGCTGCATCCTCCTACAGGCTGTCATGAACCTGCAGGCGCCACGTCCCGGCGTTCATCAGATGGCCTGCCAGGAATATACGCTGATACGTCAGATGCGGGCGGGATGGGCGAGCTACGGATTCGCGCGCAGCGTTAAAGTCGTCGCAGAGAATATGATATGCTTCTCTGCCTGTTTTTCCTCACGGCAGTCACCATGAAATTTCCCGGCAAACGTAAATCCAAACACTATTTTCCCGTCAGCGCGCGCGATCCCCTTCTCCAGTCCTCGTCATTCGATAATGAAGACGGCAGTTGGGTAGTAGGCATCGATCAGACGTTGGTCGATATCGAAGCGAAAGTCGATGACGCCTTTCTGGTCCGCTATGGTCTGAGTGCCGGCCATTCGCTGGTCATTGACGATGCCGTGGCAGAAGCGCTGTACGCTGAACTGATGCGTGACGAACTGATTACTCACCAGTTTGCAGGCGGCACGATTGGCAACACGCTGCACAATTTCTCCGTGCTGGCGGACGACCGTTCCGTATTGCTGGGCGTGATGTGCAATAACATTCAGATTGGCGGTTATGCGTATCGTTACCTTTGTAATACTTCGAGCCGCATGGATCTTAACTATCTTCAGGGTGTGGACGGAGCGATTGGCCGCTGTTTCACCCTGATCGGCGATCAGGGCGATCGGACCTTTGCGATTAGCCCTGGCCAGATGAACCAGCTCAAAGCGGAAAGTGTGCCTGAGGACGTAATTGCGGGCGCTTCCGCGCTGGTTCTGACCTCGTATCTGGTGCGTTGCAAAGACGGTGAACCGATGCCACAGGCGACGCTGCAGGCTATCGAGTATGCAAAGCGCCACAACGTGCCGGTGGTGCTGACGTTAGGCACGAAACACGTGATAGGTGACAATCCTCAGTTCTGGCGTGATTTCCTGCGTGACCACGTGTCGATTGTGGCGATGAACGAAGAAGAGGCGCTGGCGCTGACGGGCGAGGCCGACCCGCTACTGGCCTCGGACAGGGCGCTGGAGTGGGTGGATCTGGTGCTGTGCACGGCAGGGCCGACCGGTTTATATATGGCGGGCTATACTGAAGACGAATTTAAGCGTAAAACCAACCATCCTTTGTTACCGGGCGCGATTGCTGAATTCAACCAGTACGAATTCAGTCGCGCAATGCGTAAACAGGATTGTCAGCAGCCGTTACGCATTTTCTCGCACATCGCGCCCTACATGGGCGGCCCGGAGAAGATCATGAATACCAATGGAGCAGGGGACGGCGCGCTGGCAGCGTTGCTGCATGACATTACGGCGAATAACTACCATCGCCGCAACGTACCTAACTCCAGTAAACATGCGCGTGCTTATCTGACCTATTCGTCGCTGGCGCAGGTCTGCAAATATGCTAACCGGGTCAGCTATCAGGTCCTGAATCAGCATTCGCCCCGACTGACGCGCGGTTTGCCTGAGCGTGAAGACAGCCTGGAAGAGTCCTACTGGGATCGTTAAGGCCGACAAGTCAGACGCCCCGCTGAATCTCTGAGAGTTCAGCGGGGCGACAGCCGTTTGGGATGGATTAGTGCTGGCCTTCGCTGACGGTTTTTTCTTCCTGCAGCGTTAGCTTTTCCTGTAACTTCTGAATAATACTGGCGGCAATTTCCCGCTCACCCATAACGACGTGGTTTGCACCGCGCTCCAGAATATACTCCACTTCATCGTCATAATGGGCATGCACGATAATATCGATATCAGCCTGCTTCTGTCGTGCTGCCGTCACAATTTCGCCTACCTCGTAGCCGTTAGGGATAGTGACTAACAGCCAGCTGGCACAGTCCACCCGGGCCAGCGCCAGGGTATTGGCGCGGGCGGCATTCGCCAGCACCGCTCTGATCCCCTGATCCCGTAAGGCTTTTACGCGCGGGATGGAGCTTTCTACCACCACCACCGGAATATTCAGTTTGATCAGTTGCTCACACAGCAGGTTGCCGACGCGACCATAGCCAACGATGACGGCATGGTTGCAGACATCCACAGGAATCTCTTGTTCTTCTTCCAGCGCTTCTTCCAGCGTCTGCTGCTCCATCGTTTCATTTTTGGCGAGGTAACGCCCCAGCAGCGTAAACAGAACCGGATTGAGCATGATAGAAAGGATAGCGGCCGCCAGGACCAGATTTCGGCCTTCTTCATCAAGCAGGCCAAGTGAAATGCCCAGACCGGCAAGAATAAAGGCAAACTCGCCGATTTGCGCCAGACTCACCGAGATGGTCATCGCTGTCCGACGCGAATGACCCAGCAGCGAAACCAGCAGCCAGGCGGCGGCGGATTTGCCGATGACGACAATCACCAACGCACCCAGCACGGCCAGCGGCTCTTTCACCAGGATCATGGGATCAAATAACATGCCGACAGAGACAAAGAACAGCACTGCGAAAGCATCCCGTAACGGCAACGTGTCACGGGCAGCGCGCTGACTTAACTCCGATTCATTCAGCACCATCCCGGCAAAGAACGCACCCAGCGCAAAAGACACGTCGAAAAACTCGACGGCGCCAAATGCGATGCCCAGCGCCAGCGCCAGTACGGACAGCGTAAACAGCTCGCGTGAACCCGTGGCCGCACTTTTCGCCAGAATCCAGGGGACCGCACGGCGGCCTACCACCATCATCAGCACCATAAAGGCGGCAACTTTGCCGATGGTCCAGAGCAGATCCCAGATCACCAGGCTGGCGCTGGCGTTGCCCTGTTCCATCATGCCCGCAATGGCGGGCAGCAAGACCAGCGTAAGCACCATCACCAGGTCTTCGACAATTAACCAGCCGATAGCAATTTGACCGCGCTGGCTTTCAATCAGCTGCCGTTCTTCTAACGCACGCAGCAACACCACGGTACTGGCGGTAGAAAGACACAAGCCGAACACCAGGCCGGTCATCCACGACCAACCCATCGCCCACGACATCAGCATTCCCAGCAAGGTGGCTACCGCGATCTGTGCAATCGCGCCGGGAATGGCTATCCGCTTTACCGACATCAGGTCCTTCAGTGAAAAGTGCAGACCGACGCCAAACATCAGCAGAATCACGCCCAGTTCGGCCAGTTCCGGTGCCAGATTCGTGTCTGCCACAAAGCCGGGTGTAAAAGGGCCAGCCATAACGCCAGCAACAAGGTAACCCACCAGCGGAGAAATTCGTAACCGGTTAGCCAGCATACCAAGGAGGAAAGCCAGAACCAGTGCCCCGACAATAGTGGTGATCAGCGGTGTGGTGTGATGCATGCCTGTCTCCTTGGATGTAAATGTATCCGGTTGTAACAAATGAGTTTAATGCATATCAGGCGGCATCGCTGAATAATTTGTGGGATTATCAAAAGAAATTAGGGAAATACGTGAAAAGCGCAAGATGAAGGCTGTTTTTCTCACTTATCGCGGTTATGGGTCGATACAACGGTCTGTTGCGTACGGTCAGGAAGGAGTTTATTCATTCTAAATGACACAAGCGTGACGATAATGAGGTGAAAATGTGTTGGTAACAGCCTACAACCGCACTCAGGCAGCGATTTGCCTGCTCCCTTTGCTTCGTTGGCCTCTGTGTGTCGGGGCGGCCGGATAGGCGGCTGACCTGATGGCATGAAAGCGCATGATAAAACAGCAAACAAAACAGTCTGTTATTTAGCATTGGCTCAGCCAGCCTTGTCTGCGCGCGCGAAGGTCATCTTGACGAAATGCACTGTTAAAAACAGAGTAATACATAAATTTAACACAGGGCGAATCACACCAGCGAAAGTATCTAAAAATTAACAAGCTGATCGTTCCTTCTGCTTAACATTGCGCCTTCATGCATAACAGTGATGACAAAATCAGACCCTGTCCTGCGCTGAACAACCTGCGATAATAACCGGACGACGCGCGATAAACTTGAGTTAACACAGGGAATGTGCGACACAGAAGGGCGCTGACGATCGGCAAGAATCATTATTCAAAGGAGAGAGGCTGTGGTGTTATCTCGATGGGCGGGTGCGGGTCTGACCGGAGCGATGTTGCTCTCATCACTGTTTACTCAGGCCGCCGAGCCTGACCGGAGTTACCGTTTCAGCATTTTGCACACCAACGATCTGCACGGCCATTTCTGGTTTGATGAGCAGGGCGAGTACGGTCTGGCGGCACAAAAAACATTAATAGATACCGCACGCTACGATATTCAGGCCAAAGGCGGCGGTGCACTGATTTTGTCGGCCGGAGATGTCAACACTGGCGTGCCGGAATCGGATGCCCTGGATGCCGAACCTGATATTCGTGGCATGAACCTGATTGGTTACGATGCCATGACGCTGGGCAACCATGAATTCGATAAACCCCTCGCCGTGCTGCGGAAACAGGAAAAATGGGCCAAATTTCCTTTTCTGGCCGCGAATGTTTATCAAAAAAGCACAGGTAAACGTCTGTTTAAGCCTTGGGCGATGTTCCGGCGCATGGGGCTGAAGATTGCGGTTATCGGGTTAATCACGCCGGATACCACCCGCCTGGCCAACCCTGAACAGTTAACGGATATCGAATTCCGTGACCCGGTAGCCGAAGCCGTAAAGGTTGTGTCTGAACTACGCGCCAAAGAAAAACCGGATGTGATCGTGGCGCTGACCCATCTTGGTCATTATGACGACGGCAAACACGGCAGTAACGGGATTGATGATGTGACGCTGGCGCGCAGGTTGCCTGCGGGCACCCTCAATATGATCGTAGGGGGGCATTCGCATGACGCGGTCTGTATGGAAAAAGAGAATGTGAGCCGCAAAGATTACCAGCCGGGTCAGCCCTGTCAGCCTGACCGGCAAAATGGCGTCTGGATTATGCAGGCGGAAAAGTGGGGAAAATATGTCGGACGTGGCGATTTTACCTACCGCAATGGCGAGGTTACCCTGGCGTCGTATCAGCTCATCCCGGTTAACCTCAAACATAAAATCAAAAATCTTGATGGCAGCGAATCCTGGCTGACCTGGCAGGAAGAGATCCCCAAAAACACGGCTATGATGAAATTACTGACGCCGTTTCAAAAACGCGCTGAAGCGACGTTGCAGGTGAATGTCGGGCGCGTCAACGGGGTGTTTTCCGGCGAAAAAGAAACCGTGCGCGTTCAGCAAAGCAGCCTCGGGCAGCTTATCCTGCGGGCGCAGATGGCCGCGACCCAGGCCGACTTCGCCGTGATGAGCGGCGGCGGAATTCGGGCCTCGCTCAAACCAGGGCCCGTGGCGTGGCGCGATTTGCTCCAGGTCCAACCCTTTGCCAATCAGGTCGTTTCCGTCACGCTGAGTGGGGCGGAAATTAAACGCTATCTGGCGGTGGTGGCGAATATCGAACCGGGTTCAGGCGGTTATGCCCAGTTTGCAAATGTCAGTCTGACCGCGAATGGCAGCGGCGTGAGTAAAGTCACGATCAACGGACAGCCGCTGGATGACACCAAAACTTATCGGATGGCGACTAACAGCTTCAATGCGGCAGGCGGCGATGGCTATCCCCGTATTGATTCACTTCCGGGTTATGTCAACAGTGGCAACGTTGACGCCGTGGTGCTGCGTGACTGGGTCAGTAAACATTCGCCGCTGAATGCCAGCGACTACGTGCCTCGCGATAAGGTGATTTACCAGACGGCAACGGCCCAGGATACGTTGAAAGACGCGAAAGAAACGGTGCCCGCGCGTCGTTATCCCAAAATGATTTTGGCACGGATACAACACTGGAACGGGGAACGTGCAGCACCGCGTTAAATCACCGGGGAGGCGCTTCGTCTCCCCGGTGCCTTGTCAGGCGCGGCAGGCCTTACGGTTGAACCAGTGCGACCGCAGTTTATCCCACACCAGGTTATAGACGAAGGTGTAGGGCAGAAAGAACAGAAAAAACGCCACTTCGATCATAAAGGCCTGCCATAACGAAATCTCCAGCATCCAGGCGGCCAGCGGAAGCCCTATCAGGATAAAGCCGCCCTCAAATCCCAGAGCATGCAGCACACGAACCCATACACTGCGTTTCTGACGAGGCGGATACCAGCGATCAAACACGCTGTTGTACATCATATTCCAGAGCATCGCGACCGTGGACAACATGATGGCCAGTGCGCCCATCTGAAACAGCGGTTTATCCATCATCCAGGCTGCCAGCGGGGCAATGGTGAGGATGGCCAGGCCTTCAAACAGGCTGGCATGTAAGATGCGCTCGGTGAGTGAACGAGTTTGCATGTCAGTCTCCTTAGTTCAGGTGCCTATTTTCCCATGGCATCATGCTAAGATAAAATGATCATCTATCGATAAAAGCGATGGTTCACATGCGTTACTCTCCTGAATCCCTGGAAGCCTTTGTGCAAACGGTAGCCAGTGGCTCGTTTTCTGCCGCCGCGCGCGCCTTAAACAAAAGCCAGTCCACCATCAGCGTGGCTGTGGTTAACCTGGAAGACGATCTGGGTTTTGCCTTATTTGACCGGCGCGGTCGCCAGCCGCAACTGACCGAACAAGGGCGACGCGTCTTACCGCAGGTTCAGCAGATTCTTGCCGCCAGTGAGCGACTGGATGCGCTGGCAACGCGCCTGTCCGAGGGAATCGAACCGCGGCTCAGCGTGGCGGTATCTGACTTCTGGCAAACGCACTACCATCAGCGCCTGCTCAGGCAATTTGACAGGCGCTATCCGGAGGTGGAGCTGGAAGGCATTGCCGCAGAAGATGACGATGTCGTCGAACTGTTGCAAACCGGGCGCGCGCAGATCGGCGTGATTCGTGCCCAGCCGACGCTCCCGGCTGACATCGCGGTCGCCCGCCTGCAGGTCGATGCTGAGTTAGGGATTTACCTGCACCGGGATCATCCTCTGGCGCAGGAAGCGACGGTGAATGAAAGCCAGCTTGAACCCCTTCGTCACCTTCGTCTCAATACCTGGACCGAACGCCGCGCCCCCACTTTTCAGGGCAGGGCCTGGTCTGCTCAGACATATTATGTGCTGCTTGAGATGGCGGAACAGGGCTTTGGCTGGAGCATTTTGCCGCGCTGGCTGGTGAAACAGTTTGGACATGGTGTCTTAAAGGAATTGCCTGTCGCCGGGTGGCCGCAGCGCATCGCCGTAGAAGTGGTCTGGTCGCGCCGCCATCCGCCCGGCCCGGCCGGGCGCTGGATGATTGATGAACTCTGCGCTCTGCAACCGGCTTAATCGCGTCGGGCAATGTCTGCCAGCGGGGCATTCAGAAGACGGGACAAATCCTGCGGGCTGAGTTCAATATCCAGTCCGCGTTTACCGCCAGAAATGAACAGCGTGGCAAAGTCGTTGGCTGAGTGGTCAATCACCGTCGGCAGACGCTTTTTTTGCCCCAGCGGACTGATGCCGCCGATCAGATAACCCGTAATCCGCTGCGCCAGTAGGGGATCGGCCATCTCCGCTTTTTTTGCCCCGAGAGCCTTAGCCACTTTTTTGAGATCAAGCTGCGTTGCCACGGGCGTCACCGCCACGGCCAGCTGCTTTGCATCGCCGTTCAGCGCCACAAGCAACGTTTTATAGACCTGGCGGGCGTCCAGGTTAAGCTTACGCACCGCCTCATCGCCAAAATGCGTTTCGCTTGCGTCATGCTCATAAGGGTGCAGTGTGAAGCTGACTTTTTGTTTTTCCAACAGTTTTACCGCAGGCGTCATAATGGCCTCTGATTCAGAAAAATCTTATTACGTTTTATTGAAAGATAAATGTGGCGAAATAATGTGCTTTAGGCGAGAATTGCCACGCGCCAGCAACTGGGTTGTTGAGCGATAACTAAAATCATTAACACATTCCTCTTTGAAGAGCCGATATGACTGTCGGCTCTCTTTTTTTTATCCCTGATTACTCCGCCCGTAGCAGGGCTGGCAGATTGTTCTCACCATATAAATGCAGTGCGCCGACGGCCACCACATAACGTCCCGCGGGCAACGTTTGTAATCGCCCGCGCCACTCACGGTTGCGCTGGCTAATCAGCGTGTCATTGAGCGTCTGACTGAACGTCGCCGGTAAGGCGATTTGCGGTTCGCGGGGCGGGCTTTCCAGCCACCAGCTCACCATCGTCTGCAACATGCGCGCGTTGGTGTGCCAGTGCGTCAGCGTATCCTGCAGCAGCGCCATACCGTTATCGGGCAGCGACTTTAACAGGGTGATTTGCGCGTCTGCGCCCTCCAGCTCAATCACGGGTTTTTGCAGTGAACGTGCCGCCTGAAGCAACTGATAATCAATGCCGTAATCCGGGCGCAATCCCAGCCGCTGGGCCTGACGGGCCTGCAGCATCAACGCAATTTGCCAGGCTGGTGACGTATCAAACTGCGTCAGGGACAAACCGGTCTCATTGCATAAGGCGTCCAGCTTCGCCAGCGTGCCTTCATCCATACGCACCGACAGCGGCGGGCATACTTCGGTGTCATCAAATGGCGAACCGCCCTGAGTAATATCCGCTTCCACTACCAGGGCATCGGCATTTTGCAACTGTTGTAGCAGCCGCACTGGCAGAGGCTGCATATCGCGCGTGCCCATATGAATGCTTCCCACCAGATGAAACTGGCATGCTCCCGACCGGATATCGACGGCCGGCCACCGGTAGCTGGTGGGAAAAAGGGGCGCCATCCAGTTACGCAAACGTTGCCAAAGGCTCGCAGTCATTCCCTGTCCTTACTGTGTTAAAGACACCATGCTAGCGGGATCCGGCGGCGAAAAACAGAGGCGGCCGTTAAGGCTTCTTGCGCGGTGTGAAGCGCAGTAGCCGGTTAGCATTGCTGACGACGGTAATCGATGAGAGTGCCATCGCCGCGCCGGCAACAATCGGGCTGAGTAACAACCCCGTGAAGGGATAGAGCACGCCCGCAGCCAGCGGAATACCGATAATGTTGTAGATAAAGGCACCAAACAGGTTCTGACGGATATTCCTGAGTGTGGCGGATGCAATCGCTAAGGCATCTGCCACGCCATGCAGGTCGTCACGTAGCAACGTTATCGATGCGCTTTCCACCGCCACATCACTGCCGCCGCCCATGGCTATGCCGACATCCGCCTGGGCCAGCGCGGGTGCATCATTGATCCCATCGCCGATCATGGCGACCTGACGGCCTTGCTGCTGCAACTGGCTGATCGCATCGGCTTTACCTTCCGGCAAAACACCCGCAATCACTTCATCCATGCCCACGTCATCAGCAATAGCGCGGGCGGTATTCTCATGGTCCCCGGTCAGCATAATCAACCGGTAACCTGCCTGATGCAGCCGTTGCAGCGCTTCACCCGCCTCCGGCCGCAGAGTATCACGCAGGCTAATCAGGCCAGTAAGCTTCCCGTCTTCAGCCAGTAAAACCGGCGTTGCGCCCTGGCGGGTTAGTCTCTCCGTTTCTTCCTGTGCCGCCTGGCAATCCACACCGTGCTCGCTTAACAGGCTGACATTACCCAGGACAAGTTGTCTGCCGTTAAGAATGCCACTCACCCCTTTGCCGCGTATTGTACGAAATTGCGAAATCTCAGGCTTCTCGCCAGCGCCGGCCTCTGCCACGATAGCTTTCGCCAGTGGATGCCCTGACGCCTGTTCCAGTGCCGCAGCGGCAGAGAGCACGGCATCGCGGGTGCTGCCCTGCCAGGTGATAACCTCGGTGACCTGCGGGGCACCTTGGGTAAGCGTGCCCGTTTTATCAAACACCAGCGTGTCGATATGACTTGCGCGTTGCAATGCATCGGCATCCCGCACCAGCACACCGTATTCAGCAGCGCGTCCGGTGCCCGCGATAATCGACATCGGTGTTGCCAGACCCAGCGCACAGGGACAGGCGATGATCATGACGGTGGTGGCCACAACCAGCGCATAGGCCAGTTGGGGCTGTGGACCCACCAGGTACCAAATCAGCGCACTCAGCAAGGCAATAACCACGACCACCGGTACGAAGACCGCAGAGATACGATCCGCAAGACGGCCAACCTCAGGTTTGCTGCTCTGCGCTTTACGTACCAGCTGAATAATTCGTGCCAGCGCGGTATTGCCGCCAGTCGCCTGCGCAATAAAGCGAACGGTCCCGTCCTGCACCAGCGTACCGGCAAACAGGCGATCGCCCTGTGTTTTGGATTGGGGAACCGCTTCGCCAGTCAGCATTGCTTCGTCACACCAGGCTTCGCCTGACTGTACCTCGCCGTCTACGGGGATACGATCGCCTGCGACCAGTCGCAGGATCATACCGGGCTCTACCGCGCTGACGGGCATAAGCGTCTCACCTTGTTCCGTGATGACATTGGCCTGTGCGGGCGTAAGATCCAGCAGCCGCTCCAGGGCGCGTGAGGCACGCTGGCGCGCGCGTTGTTCAAGCGCATGGCCCAGATTGATCAGGCCCAGAATCATCACGCTGGCTTCAAAATAGAGATGACGCGCCTGCGGCGGGAAAAAGTCAGGCCAGACGACCACGCTGAAGGAGTAACTCCAGGCGGCCGCCGTTCCCAGCGCCACCAGCGTATCCATGGTGGCGCTGCGGTTAAGGAGACTGCGCCAGGCGCTGCGGTAGAAATGGCCACCCGCCCCGATCATTACCAGCAGGGTGAGCATCCCGAGGACCAGCCAGGTGGTTCTGTTCGCGGCAGTGAGCATCATATTGTCGCCCATCATGCCCCATACCATCAGTGGCACGCCTAGCAGCAGCGCGACGCCCGCCTGCCAGCTAAAGCGACGCAGGGCGCGTCGGGCGCTGATTTGCTGCTTTTCACGCCGTTGCTGCTCGTCGTCAACCACTTCCGCACCGTAACCGGCCGCATCCACGGCAGCGACCAGCTGCTGTGGCTCAACATGGCCCATGACCAGCGCGCTTCGCTCGGCAAGGTTAACGCGTGCCTGCTGTACACCGGCAACCTGTTCAAGGGCTTTTTCAACCCGGCTGACGCAACTGGCACAGCTCATGCCGTCAATAAGCAGGACGTGAGCAGGCAATGCTTCGGTTGCCGGCAGAGAAGAGGACTCCGTTGTCAGCGCCTCCGGCGGCGGCTCTGATGCTGTCAACGGCTCAGGCTTTGGGCGCGCGCCTTCAGGTTTCAGCGTTGCATGATAGCCCGCCTGTTCGACAGTGGCGATGAGCGAAGTGACCTCGGCGCTGCCAGAAATGCTGGCTTCCTGTTGGGTGACCTCGGCCTGTTCAACATCGTCGCGCTGCTCAAGCGCCTCTTTTACGCGTTTAACGCAATGGCCGCAGGATAATCCTTCCAGTGCCAGGATAACCGTATTTGACATCGTTGACTCCTTGGTTGGTGTGGCGGAGTGAGTAGTCAGAAGTGACTGTGACTAAGGATAAACCTTCCATCAAGGGGAAGGTCAAATACAGGCTGTTAAAAGGGACAGAATGCCAGAATGGGTGGGTAAAAAATGTGCAGCCCGTGTCGCGGGTGGGGGTGGAAAAGCAAAAGCCCCGGGTTATCCGCGGGGCTTTTATGCATCGTTTCGGCGTCAGACGAGCTGTGTGACAACTAACCCGAATCGGATTATCTGAGCGGCGAGCCTTAGCCGGAATTACGCAGCAGGGCGCCTTCAGGGCCTGTCCGCTTCACTGTCAGACTTAATCGTTAATGATGGTCACGATACAGGGTTTTTTACGCGTTATCGCGGGGTGACGCACTGGCGCATTTAACGCAAAAAATACTGTACAACACCGCTGTGACGTCCATCATCCCTTCGGTCTTGTGAAGAGGACCAGTATGCCCAGAATAATGTCGCCAATCACCCAAATGCCGCCAATAGCCATGACACCTAAACCGGCACCGATCGCAGCACCCGCTCTTTCCGCATCAGAAGCCGCGTTGTTGACCACCTCGCCGCTTCCACTTAATCCGGCAACAAGGCAGTAGATCATGAGAATGTTAAACAGGATGAAAGCCCATTTGATGACTTTGCCAAAGAACGAACGGCGTGGTTTTCTGAGCTGTTTGGCACATGACGGACAACGTAATGCTGAATCACTTACTTCCTTATGACACTCCGGGCAGCTGACTAAAGCCATAATCACTCCTTAATTTATGTGATTAACAGTTAAAAATGGGCGGCATTTTATAAGATTTTTACGCATTGACAATATTTATATGGCTGTTTTTTATGGCTTTGATTTAAGTGCCGTGCTTGTGCACGGGCAGCCTGGGGCAGAGGAAGAGCTGCCAACGTAAGCAACATAAGGGAAACAGGAATCAACGCGCGGTCTCTGAAGCCTGACGATGAGCAGGCTCAGACCTCAGAAACGGGGTGATGTGCGCTATAGTTTCTCAGGAAAGCGGGTCAACATAGTGAAGTGAAACCAGGGTGATAAGGCAGAGGCTAAACAGGTAAATTGAGTATTAAGCCAGCAGCGTGCAAACGTTGTTTTCATCATCCCGCTAACTTTTAAGGGGAAGGGCAGGGAATCCATTATGAATATTAGTGCCGTAGCGAAAAAGACCGGACTGACCAGCAAGGCTATTCGTTTTTATGAGGAGAAGGGCGTCGTGACGCCCCCGTTGCGCGGGGATAATGGTTACCGGCATTACAATACGCATCATCTTGATGAGCTGAATCTGCTGCGCCAGGCGCGCCAGGTTGGCTTTACGCTGGATGAATGCCGCGAACTGGTTGCGCTGTTTAACGATCCTGAGCGTCACAGCGCCGATGTGAAGGCGCGTACGCTGCAAAAAGCCGATGAGATTGCTGCGCATATTGAAGAGTTGCACGCCATGCGCGCACGTTTGCTGGCGCTGGCGGCAGCCTGTCCGGGCAACGACAGTGCAGACTGCCCCATCATTAATGACCTGGCAGGTTGCTGCCGTCAGGCTGACGGCAAACGTGGCTGAATACGTAGCGTGATGCCTTCAACGGCCACGATGACCACTTCGGTTCCGGCAGGCAAATTGTGTTCGGCCTGAACGCGCCAGCTGCTGTCACCGATGCGCACATGTCCGATACCGTTTTGCAGCGTCTGTTCCAGCGTCAGGTGTAAACCAATCATCTGGCTGCCGCGCTGGTTCAGCGAACTGGGCTGCTGCTGACGTTCGCGGTAGCGTAGCCAGCGAGACCATAAAAATACGCTGACCAGTGTGGACAGGGCAAACAGCATCCCTTGTGCGGCCCAGTTCATGGGGAGAAACCAGACTACAAGGCCAACCAGCATCGCGGCCAGCCCGCTCCAGAGCAGATATCCACTGGTACCCAGCATCTCAGCCGCCAGCAGTAAGCCGCCCAGCGTCAGCCAGAATCCGTGCGGATGCGCCACAATTTCGCTGAGCATCAGCGCGTTGACTCGCTACGGGTTTCTTTTAACAACTCACTGATACCGCCAACGGCGCCCATCAGGCTGCTGGCATCCAGCGGCATCATCACCACTTTACTGTTGCTGGATTCGCCAATTTTTTGCAGCGCGTCGGTATATTTCTGCGCCACAAAGTAGTTCACGGCCTGGATATTGCCTGAGGCAATGGCGTCCGACACCATTTTTGTCGCACGGGCTTCCGCTTCAGCCTGGCGCTCACGCGCTTCTGCCTGAAGGAAAGCTGACGTTCTTTCCCCTTCCGCTTTCAAAATCTGGGCCTGTTTCTCTCCCTCCGCGCGCAAAATCTCTGCCTGACGCACGCCCTCCGCCGTTAAAATATCGGCACGTTTGGTGCGTTCGGCCTTCATTTGCGCATTCATAGCACCGATCAGCTCCTGCGGCGGCCGGACATCGCGGATTTCGATACGGGTGATTTTTACGCCCCAGGGATTGGTGGCTTCGTCCAGAATATGCAGCAGGCGCGTATTAATGCTGTCACGCTGGGACAGCATCTCGTCAAGTTCCATGCTGCCCAGCACGGTGCGCATATTGGTCATAGTGAGGTTGAGGATAGCCAGTTCAAGATTACTGACTTCATAGGCAGCCCGTGCCGGATCAATAGCCTGAACAAAACAGACGGCGTCGATGGTCACGTTCGCATTATCTTTGGAGATGATCTCCTGGGAGGGAATATCCAGCACCCGTTCCATCATGTTGATCTTATGCCCGATACGATCCATGAAAGGCACGACCAGACTCAGGCCGGGCTGCAGTGTACGGGTATAACGACCAAAGCGTTCAACTGTCCACTGGTAACCTTGCGGCACAATTTTCACGCCGGACCAGACAATGACCAGTGCGACCAGAATAAGAACGGGAATAACCGTGAACATATAACCTCCGGGTTGTCAGCGTGACGGGCCAAGTCGTTCGGCCCGTTTTCTGCTTACCTCAGTAAAGCAGGGAGTAAAGCTGGCGGCGGTAGCGCGCAGCGAGGGCGTCGCCGGTGCCTAATGCAGCCAGAATCTCCTGCAACATTTTACGCGCCTGGCCATCTGCAGCATTCAGATCGCGCTTGATAAAGCTGAAGAGCAGTTCCAGCGCTTCTTCATTGCGTCCGACCTGATGCAGCTGAAGCGACAGTTTGGTTGCCAGTTCGGCGTTGTCCGGATCACTTTCCAGCTGCGACTGCAACTGCTGAATTTCTGGCGTGTCAGCGGCCTGTTTCAGCAGGTCGATCTGCGCGACCAGGCTTTGATAACGGGTGTCCTGATCCTGCAGGGGAACGGCCTTTAATACGGTTTCAGCTTCGTCGCTACGATTTAACGTAATCAGCACTTCTGCCAGCAGAAAGCCGATTTCGCTGTCTTTATTACTGAGCTGCCAGGCGTCTTTCAGCAGCGGCAGCGCGTCCAGCGGTTTGCCTTCCTGCATCAGCGCCATCGCCTGTTGGGCTTTTAGCTCTTCTTCGCGCGGCAGCACTTTTTCCAGCAGGGCGCGCACGGCCTCTTCTGGCTGCGGCCCCTGGAAGCCATCGACGGGCTGGCCATTCTGGAACAGGTAAACCGTGGGAATGGAGCGTAACCCAAACTGTGAGGCAACCCGTTGTTCCTTGTCACAATCCAGTCTGGCAAGAATAAACTGGCCTGCATATTCCTGCGCCAGGCGTTCCAGCAGTGGCGTCAGTTCCTGACAGTGTTGGCTGCGATCCGACCAAAAGTAGAACAGCACCGGAATCTGCATTGACTGCTCAAGGGTCTGATGCAGGTTGGATTCGTTAATGTCGATAATCGAAGCGTGTGGTGACATGACTAAGTCTCTTTGCAGAAAATGTTTAAAGAATATGGGGCCGACCGACCCGGCTTCAAGTTGTATTCGCGGATTCGCCTCACTGACTGCGAATTATGCGATCCAGTATCCAGCCAGGCAGCAGACGTTTCAACAGGCTCATGATATGCGCGACCAGCGTCACCGGATAACGCAGGCGAGGATGGTTGCTCTCCAGTGCGTGGCGCAGTTTGGGTAAAATGGCCTCAGGTGGTAATGTAAAACGTGCCGCAAGGCCCGGATTTTGCACCGGATTATCCTGCTCACTCTGAGTAACATTATCCGTGAAGCGGGTATGAATGGGACCCGGTTCGATTAAACTGACACGCACGCCACTGGTATGCAGTTCCATACGTAACGCGTCGCTCCAGGCTTCCAGCGCGTATTTACTGGCCGCATAAGCGCCGCGGCCCGGCGTCGAAATAATGCCCAGCACCGAGCTGGTATTAATGATTCGGGCATTGCCCCAGGCCTTTAAGGCCGGGAGCAGGCGCAGGGTGAGCTGATGAGTGCCGAACACATTGCTGGAAAACTGCTTTTCCAGTTGCTGGCGCGTCAGGGTATTTAAGGGACCATAGGTGCCAAATCCCGCATTGTTAAACAGCGCAAACAGTCGGCCATGCGTCAGCGCCAGTACCCTGTCGGCAGCGCGATCAACGCTGTCAGGATCGTCCAGATCCAGCTGCAGCCCTGTGAATCCCAGGCTGTCCATCCGTGCGACATCGTCGGCTTTACGACAGGCTGCGATGACGTGATAGCCGCGTGCCAGCAGATCTTTGGCGGCGACCAGACCAATCCCGCTGGAGCAGCCCGTTATCAAAATGGTTTTTTGCATGCGTTACCTTTTTTGCACAACTACTGCTTAACTAAGGGAGCCAGCTCTTTTGCCATCAGGTCGGCGATAAACGGTTGGGCATCAGGATTGGGGTGAATCCCATCCTGCTGCATCCATTCCGGTTTCAAATAAACCTGCTCCATAAAAAAGGGCACTAAAGCAATGTCGTACTGTTTTGCCAGTTGCGGATAAATATCGCGGAAGGCATCAGTATAACGGCGGCCATAGTTCGCGGGTAAACGTATCTGCATCAGAATCGGTTTTGCCTTTGCGGCTTTCACCTGATCGATGATGGTGCCCAGCGTTTGCGCCACGTCTTTGGGAGGAAAGCCGCGCAGACCGTCATTACCGCCCAGTTCGATTAACACCCACTGCGGCTGATGTTGTTTTAATAGGGCAGGTAAGCGTGCCAGCCCTTGTGCGGCGGTATCGCCACTGATACTGGCATTCACGACGCTGGGCTGCTGCTGCCACTGTTTATTCAGCAGGCTGGGCCAGGCCTGACTGGCTGACATTTGATAGCCTGCGCTCAGGCTGTCACCCAGCACCAGCAACGTATCGGCCGCAGCAAGACGGGACACCAACAGACAGCACAATAACAGGAAAGGATAATGCCAGCGGAAAACATTCTTGAAGTTCATCATCTTACTAAGTCCGTGGGTCAGGGAGAGCATCAGTTAACCATCCTTACCGGAGTTGAGTTAGTTGTCAAACCAGCAGAAACGATTGCCCTGATTGGCGAGTCAGGATCCGGTAAATCTACCTTGCTGGGCATTCTGGCCGGGCTGGATGACGGCAGCGAAGGTGAAGTGCATCTGTTGGGGCAGCCGTTACATCACATGAACGAAGAACAGCGTGCCGCGTTGCGCGCGAAGCAGGTCGGGTTCGTGTTCCAGTCATTTATGCTGGTGCCCACGCTCAACGCGCTGGAAAACGTCCAGTTACCTGCACTGCTGCGCGGTGAGAGCGATCGGCAGAGCCGCGATCAGGCGCGCGATCTCCTGACGCAGTTAGGCCTGGCCGGGCGTTTACAGCATCTGCCTGCGCAGTTATCCGGCGGCGAACAACAACGCGTTGCGCTGGCGCGGGCGTTCAGCGGCCGTCCGGGGCTGCTGTTTGCCGATGAACCCACAGGCAATCTGGATCGCCACACCGGCGATCGCATTGCCGACCTGTTATTTTCCCTCAATCGCGATTTTGCCACGACGTTAATTCTGGTTACCCACGATGCGCAGCTGGCGGCGCGTTGTGACCGCCGTTTGCGTCTGCGCGAGGGAAAATTATGGGAGGAAAAATGATCTGGCGGTGGTTCTGGCGTGAGTGGCGCTCGCCCTCATTATTGATCGTCTGGCTGGCGTTAACGCTGGCTGTCGCCTGTGTGCTGGCGCTGGGATCGATTAGCGATCGCATGGAAAAGGGGCTGAGCCAGCAGAGCCGGGATTTTATGGCAGGCGATCGCACGTTGCGCAGCAGCACGGCGGCGCCGGCGGCATGGCTGGATAAAGCCCGCGAAACGGGGTTATTAGTCAGCCGACAGTTAAGCTTTATGACCATGACTTTTGCCGGTCAGACACCGCAGTTGGCTGCGGTGAAAGCCGTAGAAAACACTTATCCGATGTTTGGTGAGCTGAAAACGCAGCCGCCAGGCCTGAAGCCCCAGCCCGGTACCGCGCTGGCCGCGCCGCGTTTAATGGCACTGCTTAATCTGCACGTCGGCGATGAACTGGATGTGGGCGATACTACGCTACGTATTACGGGTGAGATTATCCAGGAGCCAGATGGCGGTTTTAATCCGTTTGAGATGGCCCCGCGTTTACTGATTAACCTGGCTGACGCGGATAAAACCGGCGCCATCCAGCCCGGCAGTCGCCTCACCTGGCGCTACAAATTCGCAGGCAAGCCTCAGCAACTGGACACGTATGACCGCTGGATAACGCCACAGATTAAAACCGGGCAGCGCTGGATCAGTATTGAAAATTCGGAAGACGCGCTGGGCCGCTCCATGCAGCGTGCCCAGCAGTTTTTGCTGTTATCTGCTCTGTTAACGCTGATGCTCGCCATTGCCGCCGTGGCGGTCGCCATGAGTCACTACTGCCGCAGCCGCTACGATCTGGTGGCCGTGCTGAAAACGCTGGGTGCCACGCGCGGCGCGTTACAACGATTGATCATCGGTCAGTGGCTGGCGGTGTTGCTGCTGGCCGCCCTGGCCGGTGGTGCAGTCGGTCAGGTGGTTGAAGCCATCCTGATGGCGATGTTGAAACCGGTGCTGCCGGCGTCTCTGCCAGCGGCCAGCCTGTGGCCGTGGGTGTGGGCGATCGGTTCGCTGTTTATGATTTCCCTGCTGGTGGGATTACGTCCTTACCGCTTGCTGCTGGCGACACAGCCGTTACGCGTGTTGCGACGCGATGCCGTTGCCGCCGTCTGGCCGCTGAAAATCTATCTGCCCGCGATGGGCTTACTGGTGGTGGCGCTGCTGGCGGTACTGGTCGGTGGCAGCAAAATGCTCTGGGCACTGCTGGCGGGCGTGATGGTGCTGGCAGGGCTGCTGGCCCTGCTCGGCTGGGGCACATTACTGCTTCTGCGTCGTTTGTCCGTACGTAATCTGGCGCTGCGGCTTGCCATTAATCGTTTACTGCGTCAGCCTGCTATGACGCTGAGTCAGCTTGCCGCCTTTTCCCTGTCGTTTATGTTACTGGCGTTGCTGCTGGTGATGCGGGGTGATCTGCTGGATCGCTGGCAGCAGCAGTTGCCCGCAGACAGCCCGAACTTTTTCCTGCTCAACATCACGGCGGAGCAGATTCCGCAGGTGCGTGAGTTTCTGCAGTCGCATCAGGTTAAACCTGAAACCTTTTACCCGATTGCGCGCATGCGCCTGAGTGAGATTAACGGTCAGCCTGCCGATCCCGCACGGGACAACGCGCTGAACCGCGAACTGAATCTGACTGCGCTGGCAACGCTTCCCGATCATAATCCGCTTGTCGCGGGGAGCTGGCCGCCGAAAGCCGGAGAAGTGTCCATGGAGGTGGCGCTGGCCGATCGCCTGGGGGTAAAACCGGGCGACAGTTTGACCTTTGAGGGCGATACGCAGCGGTTCAGCGCCAAAATCACCAGTCTGCGAAAAGTGGACTGGGAAAGCCTGCGCCCCAATTTCTTCTTTATTTTTCCCCCCGGCGCGCTGGACAGCCAGCCGCTGACCTGGCTGACCAGTTTCCGTCTGGACAACCGTGCCGCATTACTGGCGCAGCTTAACCGCACATTCCCCACGCTGAGTCTGCTGGATATCGGCAGTATCCTGCGTCAGATTGGACAGGTTCTGACCCAGGTCAGCCAGGCACTGGAAATCATGGTAGTGCTGGTCACGGCCTGCGGTGTATTGCTGCTCATGGCGCAGATTCAGGTGGGGATGCGCCAGCGCCGACAGGAGCTGGTCGTCTATCGCACGCTGGGCGCGGGCAAACGTCTGCTGCGCACTACGTTGTGGTGTGAATTTGCGCTGATTGGCGTCGTCTCGGGCATTGCGGCGGCGCTCGGTGCTGAGGCCGCACTCTGGGCATTGCAGCGTAAAATCTTTGATTTTCCGTGGCAACCCGACTGGACATTGTGGCTGGCCTTACCGCTGGGCGGCGCGCTCTTACTGTCGCTCTGTGGTGGCTGGCTGGGCGTGCGTTTGTTGAAAGGCAATGCGTTGTTCAGGACGTTTGACGCGACGTAAAACCGACCGGGCGCGATTATACTGCGCCCGGTCGTGAACAGATTTACAGCTTGGCTGCTGCCCAGCGAATACCGCTGGCATACCCGGCAGGTAACAGCGGCAACAAGGCCTGCAAGGCGGCAGCGAGACGGCTCTGGTCGCTGTCGGTCAGGTTGAGGTGACCGACTTTGCGTCCTTCACGCACCGCTTTGTCGTACCAGTGCAAATGCACCAGCGGCTGCTGGAGCCAGTCAGTATTTAACGCTGTGCCAATCAGGTTAACCATCACTGAGGGCGCAATGACCACGGGCTGTGGCAGAGCCAGACCCAGAATAGCGCGCAGGTGAAGTTCAAACTGACTGATTGAGGCCCCGTTCTGAGTCCAGTGCCCGCTGTTGTGAACGCGAGGTGCCAGTTCGTTAATCAGCAATCCCTGCGGCGTGACAAAGCATTCCATGGCCATGACGCCGACGTAGTTCAGCTCGTGCAGGATGGCGCTTAACATCGCCTCAGCCTGCTGTTGCTGCGCGGCATCTGCCTGCGGGAACGCAACGCTGGTACGCAGAATGCCTTCTTCATGCAGATTATGTGTCAGCGGATAAAATACGGTGCTGCCATCATGGCCGCGCGCGCCGACCAGCGACACTTCCCCCGAGAAGTTAATGCCTTGTTCGACAATGCATTCACCATAACAGTCGTCGGGTAACGTATCGGTTTCACCGGCACGTAACCGCCATTGGCCACGACCGTCATAACCGCCCGTGCGGCGCTTAACAATAGCCAGTTCGCCCAACGTTTTGAAAACGTGCGGCCATTCATCTTTATCCGCCAGCAGTTGCCAGGGGGCAGTCGCCAGACTGAGCTGATCCAGCAGCTGTTTTTGCGTCAGACGGTCGGCCAGCCGCGGGAAGATATCGCGATTCACAAAGGCCGGGTGGCTCGCGAGTTCGCGCGTCAGTGCCGTCTCGGGCCAGCGTTCGATCTCAGCCGTAATCACGCTCCCGGCGATAGGCAGGGTAGCGGGGTCGGCATCCAGACCAACCGGATGCACGGCAATGCCCATAGGCTCGCCCGCCTGACGTAACATACGGCCAAGCTGTCCGTTACCCAATACGCAAACCGGCTTCATGCTTCCTCCCGCGGGTCCGGATTGTCCAGTACCTCATCGGTCTGTGACTGACGCCAGGCGGCCAGACGTGACGCCAGCACGCTGTCATGAATCGCCAGAATCTGCGCCGCCAGCAGGGCTGCGTTAGCGGCGCCCGCTTTGCCAATGGCCAGCGTGCCGACCGGAATGCCGCGTGGCATTTGCACAATCGAGTAGAGGCTGTCGACGCCGCTCAGCGCGGCGCTCTGTACCGGCACACCGAGTACCGGCAGCAGGGTCTTGGCAGCCAGCATCCCTGGCAAATGCGCCGCGCCACCGGCACCGGCAATAATCACCTGAAAACCGTTGTCCGCTGCGGTTTCCGCAAAGCTAAACAGTTTATCCGGGGTACGGTGCGCTGACACCACTTCCACATGGAAGGGCACGTCCAGGCTGGTAAGGATTTCCGCAGCGAACTGCATGGTGGACCAGTCACTTTTGGAACCCATAACAACTGCGATGCGGGCCGGGGCGGCATTCGACGACATGCGGTCAACTCCTGTGAATAAAAACACACCTGACCAGGCGGACAGGTTTTGAAGGGCACAGAGAATACCATGAGAAAGGCGCAAGGAAAACGGTTGCGTCGGGCGGGTTAGCGTCAGACGATAAGCTTATCGCATCAGGAATGCATACGGCCTGAGTGAGTCAACTCAGCTCACTGCAGAGCGGGGAAGGCAGGCGGCAGGGCGTGAACGCGTTTCACTATGCTGACCTGCCGTCCGTTCGCACAGTCCCCGGGTACCTTGCGCCGCTCGACGGGCCTCAGCGCAGATGTGCAACGCGATGTCACCGGACGACTAAAAATCGAAGTCGATGAGCTGAATGCCGTTTGCATCCAGTTGGATCATTGATCCCCGGCTGTGCCAGGCACCCAATACCGCGCGCTGTGCGGGGGCTCCGTTCAGCGACACATCATGGATGGCGGGGCGGTGCGTATGACCATGAATCAGTAAAGGCACCTGCTGACGTACCATCGCATCGACCACGGCCTGTTGATTGACATCCATAATCTCCAGCGACTTATGCTGGTTGGCCTGTTTACTGTTGGCGCGCATCCGTGCCGCAATCCGTTTACGAATAAACAGCGGCAGCGTCAGGAACAGACGTTGAATCCAGGGATTATGCACTTTCGCCCGGAACTGCAGATAACCCGCATCGTCGGTGCACAACGTATCGCCATGCATGATCAGAAGTCGGTGACCATAAAGCGTCAGAACCTGCTCCTCGGGCAATAAGGTCATGCCGCTGGTGCGGGCAAAGCGTTTGCCGATCAGAAAATCGCGGTTGCCGTGAATAAAAAAGACCGGCACGGGCAGGGCATGAAGGGCGCTGGCAACCTGTTGATGCAGCGGATTCGGATCGTCATCACCGATCCAGGCTTCGAACAGATCGCCCAGAATATAAAGCGCGTCGCAGTGAGGCGCTTCGCGCTGCAAAAAATGCAGAAAACCGGCGGTAATCGCCGGTTCTTCCTGACACAGATGGAGATCTGCGATAAACAGCGTGCGCGACATTACTCGCTAACGGTCACTTTCTGAATGATGACGTCATCTTTCGGTACGTCCTGATGCATACCGCTGCGACCAGTTGAAACCGCTTTGATTTTCTCTACCACGTCCATCCCTTCAACTACTTCAGCAAATACACAGTAACCCCAGCCCTGCAGGCTTTCGTCACGGAAGTTCAGGAAGTCGTTGTCCGCCACGTTGATGAAGAACTGTGCGGTCGCAGAGTGCGGCGCAGAGGTACGGGCCATGGCCAGCGTGCCTTTGGTGTTTTTCAGACCGTTGTTGGCTTCGTTACGGATCTCTTCTTTGGTGGCTTTCTGCTTCATGCCAGGCTCAAAACCGCCGCCCTGAATCATAAAGCCGTTAATCACACGGTGGAAAATGGTGTTGTCGTAGAAACCTTCACGGCAGTAATCCAGGAAGTTCTTTACGGTTGCGGGCGCTTTGTCATCGAAGGTCTTGATCACGATATCGCCATGGTTAGTCTGGAAAGTTACCATTTTTTTCGTCCTGTAAAGGTTGTCGTCAGTAGCATAGGGTGTGCTTTTAAGCGCACACGCCTTTTTCTCGAACGTTCTTATATCATAATTTCCGATAATACGTCAGCCAGGCAGCGCAGTTGGCTTGCTTTGCGTCGCGTGACAGATAAAAATACGGCACAATAACAGGATACTCAAAACGGTGCGTTACGCACGCCTCACTACGGAAACCCCCAATGCTGAAGATTTACAACACCCTGAGTCGACAAAAAGAGGAATTCACCCCTATTCATGCTGGCAAAATCGGCATGTATGTCTGCGGCATCACGGTGTATGACCTCTGTCACATTGGGCACGGGCGCACGTTTGTGGCCTTCGACGTGGTTTCGCGCTATCTGCGCTACGTCGGTTATGACGTCAATTATGTGCGCAACATTACCGACATTGATGACAAAATCATCAAACGAGCCAATGAGAACGGCGAGAGCATCGAAACGCTGACCAACCGTATGATCGGCGAAATGCACAGCGACTTCGATGCGCTGGGGATTTTACCGCCGGATGTGGAGCCGCGTGCCACGCGCCATATTCCTGACATCATTGCGCTGGTGGAAACGCTGATTGCCCGCGGTCACGCCTATGTCGCGGATAACGGCGATGTCATGTTTGATGTCCTGAGCGATGTTGATTATGGCGCACTGTCGCGTCAGGATCTGGAGCAGCTACAGGCAGGTGCGCGTGTAGAGGTTGCCGACGTGAAACGTAACCCGATGGATTTCGTGCTGTGGAAAATGTCCAAAGCGGACGAACCTTCATGGCCATCGCCGTGGGGCAACGGTCGTCCGGGCTGGCACATTGAATGTTCGGCGATGAACTGCAAACAGCTGGGTGCGCACTTTGATATTCACGGTGGCGGTTCTGATCTGATGTTTCCCCATCATGAAAACGAAATCGCCCAGTCGACCTGTGCCCACGATGGTCCGTATGTGAATTACTGGATGCATTCCGGCATGGTGATGATTGACCGTGAAAAGATGTCGAAGTCACTGAACAACTTTTTCACCGTGCGCGATGTGCTACAGCATTATGATGCCGAAACCGTGCGTTACTTTCTGATGTCGGGCCACTATCGCAGCCAGCTAAATTATGGTGAAGATAACCTGAACCAGGCACGCGCCGCGCTGGAACGCCTTTACACCGCGCTGCGTCATACTGACCGCACCGTAGCGGCCAGCGGTGGCGAGGCGTTCGAAGCCCGTTTCCGCGAAGCAATGAACGACGATTTCAACACGCCAGAAGCCTATTCGGTGCTGTTTGATATGGCGCGTGAAGTGAATCGTCTGAAAAGTGAAGACATGACGGCCGCCAGTGCGCTGGCAGCAAAACTGCGTGAAATCGCCGATGTATTGGGGATTCTGCAACAGGAGCCGGAAGTGTTTTTGCAAAGCAGTGCCCAAGGCAATGACGACGAAGTGGCAGAAATTGAACGCTGGGTCAAAGCCCGCGCTGATGCGCGTGCGGCGAAAGACTGGGCACAGGCGGATGTGGCACGCGATAAGCTCAATGCGCTGGGCGTGATTGTGGAAGACGGACCGCAGGGTTCCACCTGGCGACGTAAATAAAACGCAACACAGGAGAGGGCGAGCAATCGCCCTTTTTTGTCGATGACGATAAAGCAGATTCACATTCGCGGTTTCCGTTCGGTACGCGATCTCACACTTCCGCTGCACCCGCTCAACGTGGTGAGCGGTCCCAACGGCTGTGGTAAATCCAATCTTTATAAAGCGGTGCGGCTGCTACACGAGGCGGCTAACGGACGGCTTGCTCTGGCGCTGGCCGAAGAGGGCGGGGTGCAAAAAGTGATGTGGGCGGGCGGATTGCGCCGTGGCGACCGCCGACATGATCCTAAGCGGCTCATCCTGGCCGTGACGATGGATGATATGGATTACCAGCTGGAAACCGGTTTTCCTGAACCGCTATCAACGAGCCTGTTTAACCTGGATCCGCTGGTTAAAGAAGAACGCATCTGGCTGAGTGGCCAGCAGCGCCGACCGTCTTCCTGCATTATGCAGCGCACTAATCAGACCGCCTTTCTGCATAACATCGACGGGGAGCGCGTCAGTTATGCTGGCGTACTGCATCCTGAAGAATCCCTGTTTGGACAACTGGGTGAGCCGCACCGCTATCCCGAACTTTCCCGGATGCGTGAACGCCTGAAAGCATGGCGCTTTTATCATGAGTTTGCCGTCTGGCCAGGTTCACCGATTCGTTCGCCGCAGATTGGCGTGCGCGCACCCGTTCTGGCCCATGATGGCAGTAATCTTGCCGCAGCATGGGCAACGATAGTGGAACGTGGGCATCATGAACTGTTGTATAAAGTGATGAAAACAGCCTTCCCGGACACTGAGTTTCAGGTGGATGTGCAGAACGGACGTTTTCAGATGCTGATGCAGCGCCAGGGCATTTTGCGCCCGCTGGAAAGCGCCGAATTTTCCGATGGTACGCTGCGCTTCCTGTGCCTGGTCGTGGCGCTGCTCAGCCCGCGCCCGCCTGCCTTTATGGCGCTGAACGAGCCTGAAAACAGCCTGCATGAGGATTTACTGCCTGCCCTTGCCGCCCTGATTGCCGAGGCCAGTCAGTTCAGTCAGTTATGGATCACCAGCCATTCACCCCGGCTGGCGACGCTGATTGCACAACATGCAGAGGTCAGTCACATTGCGCTGGAGCAGGTTAACGGTGAGACGCGGATAGTGGGAGAGGCGCGGATTTAAGGTGCCCCGCCTGGGGCACCAGCGGATCAGGCAACAACGGTAACGCGCTGCCCGGCAAACTCGACCGTTTGCCCCTGAAAGATTTTGCAGCGCTTACGGGTTTCGACTTCGCCGTCGACCCGCACCTCGCCGTCACCGATCGCCACTTTAGCCTGTGCACCGCTTTCTACCCAGCCTTCAAGTTTCAGCAGATCGCAGAGATCAACGTGGGGAAATTTGCCCAAAGAAAACGTAGCCATTATGCCTGCTCCCCATCATGAAACGCTTCGCATGCCTGCAAGGTATTTTGAATAAGTGTCGCCACGGTCATTGGCCCTACGCCACCCGGAACCGGGGTGATATAAGAAGCACGTTCAAAGGCAGCCTCATAATCCATATCCCCGACCACTTTGCCGCTTTCAAGACGGTTAATACCGACATCGATGACGATTGCGCCCGGTTTAATCCAGTCGCCCGGAATAAAATGGGGTTTACCGACCGCGACAATCAGCAGATCGGCGTGTTCAACATGGTGGCGCAGATCGCGGGTAAAACGGTGCGTGACGGTGGTTGTGCAGCCGGCTAACAGCAGTTCCATGCTCATGGGACGGCCCACAATATTTGATGCACCGACAACCACCGCATTGAGCCCGTAAGCATCAATGTTGTAGCGCTCCAGCAGTGTCACAATGCCGCGCGGGGTGCACGGGCGCAGTTTTGGCGCACGCTGGCACAGGCGACCAACGTTATAGGGATGGAAACCATCAACATCTTTATCGGGCGTGATGCGCTCAAGCACTTTGACGTTATCAATGCCGGCTGGCAAAGGCAGCTGCACCAGAATGCCATCGATCGTGTTGTCGCTGTTAAGAGTATCAATCAGCTGCAGCAATTCCGCTTCACTGGTGGTGTCGGGCAGATCGTAAGAGCGGGAGATAAAGCCGACTTCTTCACAGGCGCGGCGTTTGCTGCCGACATAAATCTGTGAGGCAGGGTTCTCACCTACCAAAACTACGGCCAGACCCGGTGCACGTTTACCGGCGGCCAAGCGTTGTTTCACTTTTTCTGCAACCTCAAGCCGTACCTGCTGCGCAATCGTTTTACCGTCAATAATTTTTGCTGCCATCAGAGCGTAAATCCACTGTGTTGAGTTTGAATCGGGAATGGCGCCTATTTTGTCAGAAGCACGTCCGGCTGTCAGGTAGAGATTCTGATCACAGTGTGGTTACCGACATTTCGCCGTGACGAAAGTATGGGTTAACGCTTATGATGCCAGACAGAGAAATGAAGGGAAGACGTAATGATTTGGTTAATAATCGCCACTTTAGTTGTCGTGTTTGTTATAGGCTTCCAACTGCTGACCGCCGGTTCGCGCCATGCCGCTCAGGCGCTCAGTAAGCGTCTACAACTCCCGCCGGTTCATATCGAATCCATGCTTTCCCTGATGGGAAAGGAGGCGGCAAAAGAGTTTACCGACTACATCAGCGGTGATAATGAAGCACATCTGAATAATGGTGCGGCAGTGCTGGTAATCTGGCAGGTGATGATTGTCGATGGCAGCGATGAAAATCTCTGGCGCTGGCACGGCGCACTCAGCCGGGCAGGCTTTACCGCGACGATTTCCCGCCAGCAGTTGTTGCTGGCGTTGGGCTTTTTGCGCCAGCTGGAACCGGATAGTCATGAGCTTAATGCGCTACGCGAGCAGTATAATACGCGCGTGACTCAGCAAGGCGTTGAGCTGGAAGGTGAAACCGCCGAGGTGAGTAACCTGGTGTCGCTGAGCGCCTGGCGAGACAAACATTAGCGAAAATTGGTCATTACCTGGGCACTCACCGCGTCGGCGCGGCAAAAACGTTGACGTAACAGCGTTCAACCGTATAATTCGACCCAACCTCTCCGCGCCCTTAGCTCAGCTGGATAGAGCACCGGCCTTCTAAGCCGTAGGTCACAGGTTCGAATCCTGTAGGGCGCGCCACTTTCTCTTCTGTTTACATCCCTTAAAGTCTATTTTTCCCTTAAAAATCAGAACATAAATCTCTTAATTGGTCCATTTCGGTCCAGGGTCACCTATTGCGTTCTTAACCAATATGGGGGCACGATAGGGGGCATCGACAGGTTCAATGGAAATGATGCCCCCAAATGAAGCTAACAGCCCGACAAATCGACTCTGCGAAGCCTAGGGAAAAGTCATACAAACTTTCCGACGGTGGAGGTATGTATCTTGAAATATTTCCAAACGGAGCCAAAAGCTGGCGACTCAAATACCGTATAGCTGGTAAAGAGAAGCGGGTAGTGTTTGGGACATATCCGTTACTGAGCCTCGCAGAAGCCAGACAGAAACGCTCAGAAGCTAAGAAGCTTCTCCTGGAAGGCGGAGACCCGAGTCAGCAGAAGCAGGATATCAAGGCTGCAAAAATTTTGGCTGTTAATAACAGCTTTGAGCTTATCGCTCTTGAATGGCATGAGCACAAGAAACCATCATGGTCAAAAGGTTATGCTACAGACATCCTGGAATACCTGAAGAAGGATATTTTTCCTCACATTGGTAAAAGACCTATTGCAGACATTAATACAAAAGAGATGCTCGATGTTTTTCGCAAGATGGAAAAACGGGGAGTTCTCGATAAGCTAAAGAAAACCCGTCAGGCATGTCGCCAGATTTTTACCTATGCAGTCATTTCTGGCAGGGCTGAGCACAATCCCGTATCAGATTTAGTCGGTGTGCTCAAAGCACCAAAGCAAAAACATTTTCCACATTTGTCAGTAACAGAACTGGGCGAGTTTCAGAGACAACTGGAGCAATATTCTGGTAGCAAAATCACTCAAATAGCTACTCAGCTTCTCATGCTAACTGGATTGAGGACGATTGAGCTTCGCTCAGCAGAATGGACCGAGATAGATTTCGAAAAACGTCTTTGGCAGATTCCTGTTGCTCGCATGAAAATGAAAAGACCACATATGGTGCCTTTATCTGATCAAGCTCTCAAGCTTCTTGAAGACTTAAGAGTGATTACTGGCGGATTCAGATTTATTTTTCCCGGCAGAAATGACTCACGAAAAAGCATGAGTGAAGCCAGTATCAATCAGGTAATCAAAAAGATCGGCTATGCAGGAAGGGCTACAGGACATGGCTTTCGACATACTCTAAGCACGATCTTGCATGAGCAAGGCTTTGAAAGTGCATGGATTGAGACACAGCTTGCTCATGCCGACAGAAATACTATTCGTGGCACCTACAACCATGCTCAATATCTGGAAGGGCGTCGTGAAATGATGCAATGGTATGCCGACTATCTCGAAGAATTGCAGAGAAATATTAATTAACCAAAGGTCTGAGTATGAAAACAGCCGAGATATACACAGAGCTTCAGAAATGGTTCAACTACGATAATTATCTTGAAATCGAATTATGCACATTAAAAGCCTTCCATAAGGAGTTACAGGTAAGAAAGAACATCCTCGATTCAATTGAGTTTTTTGGGGAAGGCGATGATAATTTTGACCAGATTCTTGCAGGTAAACCTTTAATCAGTAGAACAATTGAACTCGACACTCATCTGGCAGAAAGCCAAACGCACATACGACAAGTCACCTTTGGTCATATTGAAAGCCTAAAAAGATCTCTTGAAATGTTCTCGCAAGAATCGTTTGTCAAAGGTAGTGATCAACTTAAGAAAGAGGTCAGTGAGAAGCCACTTACTCAAAGTATGAGAGCCGTTGTTCTGGGAACAAACGAAAGCCGTGTGTATACCTTCTTTGACCTCGAAAGCTCATCGGATGATGAAATCATAGGCTCGCTTCGTGCACTACTTCCGGTATGGAGGAAAGAGTATGGAATCAAGGGCAGGAAGCAAGAGGCTTTCGGTCTGGGAAAGATTCTAAAGTTGGTTGACTACCGTATCCTTCCAATGCTGGATCTGCTTATATGGGCAAAATTGAAAGATATTTATCTTTCAAACACCATCCTTTCCAGAGTGCTTTATCCTAAGCTCACAGATGAGGTTCGAGGAGATGAACAACTCAAAGACACTGATCGTCCAATAGCTGAGAAAGCTCTGTCAGGTGAAACCAGTAAAAATATTGAGAGTTTCATCAACAAGAATCGTCATCTTAGCGATTTGTCATTATCACAATTGAGGAAACTTACCTGATTATAAAAAATCTTTGTAATAATAACATCATCCAATAGTAGTAAGAATTAGATGCTCAAACTGAAAAAAAGGGGGATGCAATGTTTTGTAATAAATGTGGTTCATCAATATCCGATTCTAATAACTTTTGTGGGCAATGCGGTGAGAGCTTAAGAGTTATAAAAAATGAAGTAAATCACTCTACGGCAGGTGATAATGGATTTAGCGCCGGGCAATACAATAATTTTACGGGCAATACTATTAATTTAGGTGTTAAGGATGAAAAGCCAATAGCTATAATTCATAGAAAATATGAAAAACCTGTTAAATTAATGGGCAAGCACATAAAAACAGTTTGGTTAATAGTAGCAGGGTTAGTTGGCTTTTTGGCTAATTTAGCAACGATTTTTACATCAATCGGAACCCCGAGTAACAATGATTTATTATTCGGACTGTTACTTGGCTTTAGTGTTTTACTTTTTAGTTTGGGTTTTTTATTGAGAAGGTTTCGTTTTGTGCATTTACTTTTCGGAACAAATGTCGAATCCGATAAATCCGGGTATGTATACATTACAAAAGTAGGAGGTGATTGTCCCCTTTGTGATGGGCAATTAAAACTTAGGAATTTCGGCCCTAAAAACAAAAAACAATTGTTATTATGTTGCACAAGAAATCCTGAACATCGGTCTCCTTTTGATCCGACTATATTAAAGGACTTATAAATTAAATATTCCAGGCCTGTGATAAAGGAAATTAATCTCAGGCTATGTGAAATATTAAATACAGTGGGTTACACCGCAAATGTTCGATGTCCTACAGCACAAGGGTGGAAGAGAACTGGTTTTCGGAATCTAAGTTTATCCGTTTCCATAAAATGCAATCGATGTCAAGAGAGTGCGAAGAATTATTATTCTCCCCCACAATAGTTCTTTAATTATCACCCACAAGAAACAATGTCCACTACATCCCTTCAAAGCCTGTTCCCGTCTACTTAGTATCAACTCATCGACAAGACGAGGAGATACAATCATGAACACATCTACTAAACAAACCACACGACTTATCCGCTTACCAGAAGTCATGCATAAAACAGGTTACAAGAAAGCATGGATTTACCGATTGATTTCTGAAAATAAATTCCCTAAACCTATCAAACTGGGGGCAAGGTCTGTAGCTTTTATTGAGATTGAAGTCGATGAGTGGATTTCTGACACCATTAGCAATTCGAGAACAGCTTCATAGTTAGGCTCCAGACGAAGAACATCGACAAAGTGAGGACAATGTGGAAATCAAAGAATTCATGAATATTGGGAGCCTTTCTCGGCTTGTGAGTCAAAAAACTTTTGATAAGATTTTTGATGCTGAAGCTATCAGGTTATTACCTATGAATACATTGAGTAAGAAATCCGTGGCCTGTTTAAGCTATTACCTCGAAGATAGCGAATACAATCCATTTCAGTTTTTACCTGAGTTAAATGAAGAGAGCCGAAACTATATCTATGAAACCATACTGTCAGTGATTAAATGTAATGAGCTACTCAGAAAGTTATCGAAGAAAATCACTAAGAATGAAATTAATATTGCTGTAAAAGAGACTGAAAAGGGCGAAGGCCATGTATTGCTCTGTAGCTTAAGTGTGCAAAAAGGGATGCTAGACCATTATGTGAAAACAATGCCGGATCTTCTGCCAGATGAAGATTCATTTATGACAGATGATATTGAACTTCTTAAGCTAAGCACTGAAGATATAATAAAAATTTTGCTGTGTGACATGTTGGAAAGAGGAGCATTGATGATTCATATGGGAGATGAACTCCGTAGTAAAGCTAAAAATATTCAAGAGGAATACTGGAACGAAGTAGAAAGTATTTACAATGGACGAACAACAATACAAATTACTATTTAAAATATCATCATTTTAAAAATGTAAAGTTTTAAGATTAAAAAATAGTAAAATTTAACGGAATACTTTACAAATTATTTTTTGGTGCCGCTGTATTACTTATGCAATAAGGCTTTATTAGTTTTTCTTCTTGAATCGGGTATGACTACCATCTATCTTCTTTATCTAAGCCAAAATGGTCTTGTGCTCTGTATTTGACAACCGCAGTATATTTATTGCCTTGAAAGGTCAGGCTTTCAATAGAAATTTCTGTGCTGTTTATGTCATGGACGGTAATCCCCATACCATTGACGAAATCTTTCCATCTTGTGTATTTAGGTAAATGGCTTTTAGATAACACAGTTGAGAAATGTTCTTTCGTTAATTGGGACTTGTTGAAATCAAATTGCTCGATAGTATTTTTAATTATGGATAATGTGCTATCGACAGAGTTGTCACTCAAAATAAGATTTCTGTAGGCATAGTTCATAGTCGGATGCTGATAATCTTTTCCATTATTGCGCTGCATATGATTGAAAAGATCTATGATCAAGCCTTGGTATGGTCCTCGGAAAGAAAAGACATAGGACTGAGATCTCAGTTCATCGTATAACATCGCTATGGCTCTTTCCCTGCTAACTGGCCGGATGGAGTTAGTAGCGGGATGCTGATAGGATGGACCAAAAGTAGTCCAGTCTATGAAAGTTGATACTTGTCCCAGATGGTAATGCTTTTTCAGCGTATCAACATCCATATCGCCACTTTGCATGTCATCGGCGTTTCTGTCATTGAATCTTTTTTTTGTGGTGAAAATGGTTAGTTTTTTGTCGATTCCCTTCATTCAGCATCAATCCCTATCAGTCAAATGACTAAGTATTATACATTTTCAGTTTATTAGGTTGGTTAAGAATTTTCTTAACATTTTCTATGCTAAGAGTCATCGTAGCTCATACAAGTACTCATTGATAAACCACAGTCATGGTGGTGAGCACTTTGTTAAGGGGGCATATCTGGGGGCAGATCACAAATTGAAATGGAAAAAAATACATAAAGAACATAAGACTAGCTAGAAGGTTTGAATCCTGTAGGGCCAATATATTTCAATGACTTACCTCCTTTATCTTTAAGCCAGTTTTTCAATGTGGGACAGATTTGTGACACGACTGCCAAAAATCGCGTCAATTTGCCTCGCATGCTCTGTTAAGTGGTTAGGTGCCAGATGAGCATAACGCTGTACCATTTCGATACTTTCCCAGCCGCCCATTTCCTGCAATGCCGACAGTGGCACTCCGGCCTGAATCAGCCAGCTCGCCCAAGTGTGCCTCAGGTCATGAAAGCGGAAATCCTCTATGCCTGCCCGTTTCAGTGCTGCGCGCCACGCAGTATTTGAATCGACACGCATCTTCCTGATGCTTGCCGTAGAGGTGCCGTCATTTCGCTTTACCGATTCGGTGTGAACAAAGACCCATATGTTGTGCTGGCCGATTTGCCTTCTCAGTACCGACTCAGCCATATCATTCAGCGCTACGCCAATAGCCCTGCCTGATTTGCTGTCCTCCGGGTAAATCCAAGCCACTTTTCGCTGCAGGTCAATCTGCCGCCATTTCAGATCGACGATATTGGAACGGCGCAACCCTGTCGCCAGGGCGAACTCTACGGTAGACTTGAGTGGTTCCGGGCATTCATTTATCAGACGCTGTGCTTCAGCGGGTTCGAGCCACCGCACCCGCTTATTTCTTTTCTGAGGCACCTTAATGACCGGTGACTTCTCGATCCATTTCCATTCGCGCTCAGCGGCCCGCATAAGCGCTTTCATTAATGCCAGGTGCTTAGCCTTCGTCGATGTTGATACGGCCTCAGGCTTATATGTGCCGGCATCGATTCCTTTTTTAGCCATGGATATGGCGTGCTGATCAAACCTTTCCTTAGCCTTCATGTTGGTCATCCTGCTGACTGCGGCGTAAATCTTTGCCTCAGTGATATCCTTCAGCAAAACTCCTTCGAAATGCATGAGCCAGAATCCAATCCGGCCCTTGTCAGCATCAAGAGATTTCTTGTGCGCCTGTTCTTCCAGCCAGCGCAGGCATGCCTCTTCAAACGTTACGTCCGGGAAATCCCCTAGACGCTCTATTCGCCAGAGCTCTGCCTTTCTCCGATCGTGCAACTCCTGTGCCTGCTTTCGGTCCTCTGTGCCAAGAGATTCTTTAATGCGCTTCCCGCCTGGCGTCGTGTAGCTCCCGTACCAGACGGAACCTCTGCGTAAGATCGACATGATTTTTTCTCCTCATGTGCATCTGCCGCGCTCACGATAACAGTGTGCATTGGATTATTGAGAGCGGCAATACATGCCTGGCGGGTTAAGAGATAGGGTGACTTCGGTTTGCTTGGGTCCTTGCGCGTTGCCATCAGGCGTCCGGTACGTATCCATTGCTGACACGTAGGCCGGGAGATACCGAGGAACGCGCACGCCTCATCCATAGAAAGGGCGTAACTTTCCATATCTACTCCTCAGGTGGCTTGCTGTGTTTGAATGCGTAAATGAGAGCGATGAGAAGGGCGAGAGTGAGTATGTCACCCGGGTCGGCGGAGATGGCAATGTTCATGCAGCAGCGCTCTTGCGTATAACTTGCTCGAAACCTCCTGCCGTTAACCTGACGCTGGTATCCATCTCATTACCCCACGAATCCCAACCCTGATCGGCGGTGCGGGCGAACAACTCAATAAGCGGCAAGTCGCCTATAAGCTTTAACAGGCTGTCACGAATAATCTGTGGCTTGGCACTGCGCTCCATGCGTGGCGCGCTGATGTGCTGGCATATGGGTGCATCCATGCGTTCCGAAAGCCGCCCTTAAACGCAAACAGGCAATCTTCGCTGTTAGCTTGCGTCATGTGCCCCATTCCGATCGCGCTGTTCCATTTGCGCTTGTTTATCTTATGCCAGGTGAATCCCTTCATTGTCATAAGACGAAAACGGGAAGATAATCCAGACATCAACCATATCAACCACCACGGCCAGCAATAACGTCTTTTCCTTCCCAATTGCTTTTCCGACAGCATGTAGGTCAATCGTCTGCCAGCAGCAGGATATTAACCAGACAAACATTATTGGTTGCATCCCGATCAGCAACTCGCAATTCCGAATCAGCGCATGGCAATGGAACGGAAACGGATTTGGATTCACAGCAACATCGGGAACGTTCATATCTCAGGGCGATTAATATGTCGATTTCAGATACCAGATATGCAGCAAAATACGCCCCCATCGCAGAGGTGGCAGTCTCGCAGGCAAAGATGTATGCAGACAAACTGGACAGCGCCCCGGACTATGCTTCACAGGCGACCGCTTCAGCTGCAGATGCGGCATAGTCTGCTACTGTGGCAGTTGCGGCTGAGTCCACATTCAATAACTACGTCATCGCAGCAAGCCAGTACGCAAGCCAGGCAGAAGCATCCGCGCAAACCGCAGAATCAGCAGTGGGCAGAACGCTTCGCGTGCCGGAATCGGCGGGTATCAGCGCGCTTCCGGCATCAGAAGACTGACACTCATCTGTAGTTTCATTCCACTCTTCAGCGAATGCCGCAGTTAAACCGCTCGCAGACTTTGCTATCCTCGAATCAAACGGAAAGATACCCGTAGAGAACATTCCGGCCATCGCACTGACAGAGGCGTTCGTGGTAAGCAGCCAGGCTGCAATGCTGGCACTGAATGCGCAGGTAAGTGACATCGCAAAACGAACTGACAAGGGGTATTCGTTCTGGCTCAACTGCTCGCATCAACCCAGGCAAACTGGGTGCAACTCAATGATGACATCCTTGCCCAACTCTCTCAGTCTGGAGGCGCTGCACAGATTAGCGCAGTAGGGAAAGCCAGTGCGACAACCAATTTTCCAGCTTTATTGGATCAGAAAACGTATGCATTAGATTTGTCGGCCGTAACAGAGGCAGCGCTCGTTGGCTACCAGAATCCATCCTCATCTGTCAGTGAGCTGGTAAAGACTGCCCTGGATAAACTGAACATGCGCATCATTTGTGTGGCTGATTTTGGGTTTAAAACTGATTCAAGCGATAATGCTGATGCTCTCTAGGTGTTGGGCCAATTCATTTAAAATGCCATAGTTCCTCTGTATATCATTTCCCCCAAGGGCGTCAGCCTTGTTGGATCGCAGCAATTAGCCGGCGCAACCGGGCAGTCATATTCATATACACCTTCTTATTTCTCCCTTCCATGGGGAGACCTTGCAGATCGCGGGTGGTTCTCGGTTCATCGCACAGACAACGATATCACCCTCGACATGTCGGGATCGACGCTGAAAAGTAACAGCTGGATGAAGCAGGGCAGCTTCGATCCTGTAACCGGAGCAGCTTATAACCCCGCATCAATGCCTTTTTACAATACCGACTGTCAGGCCAGGCATGGCTTTATCATGAATTTTTATAAGGCAACAAAGCTGGAGGTTATTAAAGGTAAAATCGACGGGAACATGTCAGTGGCCGTGTGGGGCGGTAATTATGTTGACGACGGCTATCAAGTTCCTTCATACAACCTGTGGGTAAATGAATGCAATGGCATCAGAATGGATGGCCTTCTGTCAGACAGTTCACCTGTAGATGGCTTTTACATCAATAATGGTGTAGACACAAGCGCAATCAGTCCGCTGTCTAATTACAATCAGTCCGTTTTCAGCAACATGGTTTCGACAAATTGTGGTAGAAACTGTTGGTCATATACCGGGGGCCATGATGACATTTTTATCAACCCGACAGGCTATGGGGTGGGCAATCTGGCATATGGCATTGGAAGTCACTTCTCCGCGCCTCATGCGGAAGTTGATATCGAAAGTGAAGCAGGAGCGATAGTAAGGCTGAAGGTTCATAATCCAGAATTTACGTTTGGCGGCCTAGCAGGAGTGCAAATATACAGCCCAAATAATAATATTAATGACATTTCTTTTGACGGTGGGATTATACACTCCCCAACTGGAGGTCTGGCGTTAAACAATACCAGCAGGAAGGTTGCATTCCGCAAGGCGCAGTTTATTGGATCGGTCTCAAGCCCTACCGGTTCTGCCACTAAGGCACTGACACTTGAAGATTGTGAAATTTATAACAGGGTAGACAATGATTATGTTACCGACTTCGGTGTAAAGGGCGTATTTCAGACAGTTATTGATGTTGATATTCACTATGAGATACCAAATTCAACAGTTTCTGCCGTGGTTATATATATGAATGATAACCGGTGAGTTGGTTCAGGCGGGTCTATGGCTCAATTCAGAGGGATTACGCTTTACGCATCCGGTTATTCTGCAAACCAGACTGTGCAATTTGGCTCGGTTCAGTATTTCCGCGATGCAAAGATATTTGTCAATTCTGACATGACGGGGATCAATTCGGTTGCTCTTTACATGAAAAATAGTTAGCACGGATCATTTGGATACGCCACTAATTCAGCCTATGTTAGCTTTGGCGAGTCGATGGAAAAAAGGCCGGATACGAAAATCTGGTATGACACATCTGTAGGTCTGTTATTAAACAATATCTACCCATCAATTGATAACAAAATGACGCTGGGTAAAAACGGACAGGAGTTTGTTAAAATATTTATAAATCAGGGCATTCAGCTATGCAGCCTTGCAGCCACAAATGGTTGATAACCGTAAGTAATTCATGCGAGGTTACTGCAACGGCAGTGTCATAAATCTGTTTACGTATTAGTTTGGTTTATGTATTATCGCCCGATGTTATCTGTCGGGCGTAATTCATGATTTATTCTATAGCTTATGCGAGAGGGCTTGCGGCGCTTTTTGTTCTTCTTTTCCATTTCAGGGACTATATAAACGGAGTATATTCACAGGCCAATCTTGGGGAAATACTTTTTGGTCCAGGTGTGTCAGGTGTTGACATATTCTTTGTTGTGAGTGGGTTTATTATTGTTTATTCAACGAGGAAGATAGAAAGTCGTCCGGCCGCAAAATTCATAATAAGGCGCGTATTCAGAATATATCCGTTGTTGTTCTTGAGTGTTATTTTATTTGTTTTCGTAACTCCCACTGAATACTCAGCAATCCAAATAATAAAGTCACTCATACCCTATCATCTTGACTATTCTCAGGATGCACCTTACTTCGGGTATAATGTTTATGTTCCCGCATGGACAATAACCTATGAAGTGATATTTTACGCAGTATTCGTTTCTTCCATGCTTATCACCCACCAATTCAGGGCCTACGTCTGCTCATTAATTATTTTGCTTATTTTTCTGTACTTTAATACTCACTTTTCTGATGGAGTAAGTCTTGATGCACATGATTCTGTGAGTATCAGTTACCAGCATTTTGGTGCTGGTTTCTTCTATATTCTTTCGTCACCGATGATGCTAGAGTTCATTTTCGGAATGATGCTTTGTGAAGTTTACGAGAGATCAGGCGATCTCAAAGGTGAGTTTTTTATAAAAGCATCTCGGGCTTACCTCTGGTTTTGCTTTGGCGTATTTATGACATTCTGGTTTTCGTGGTGGTCTTTTGGTCATGGTCCTTTGAAATTTGGTTTGTGGGCGGTAGTGATCTTACCTGCAATACTTTTCTATGAAAAATTTAATGAAATTAAAGTGAGTGGCAAGATTTCATTTTTAGGTGATATATCTTATTCACTCTATATGACCCATATCGTCGTGGTTTACGCTCTGGGTTGGTATGCGGATTACATACCTCTGTATAAATCACTGAGTGGATTTGCGAAGCTGTTTTATGTGTCAACGCTATGCATTGCCATTGCCTACCTCTGTCACATCGCAATAGAAAAGCCAATGCACAGGCTATCAAGGCGGATCATCAGCAGTTTAGACAACTGATCTTGAAGCTGTCCTTACTATTGAATTGAAAGAAAAAGCCCGGGCGACCGGGCAATAACTATTCCGTTCCTCTCTGGGCAGGATTACGGGATATGTGACTAAAGTTTAGTCATCAACCGTAACCCCCTTAAAGATAAATTCTCTTTGCCGCCAGTGACTTTACAAATATCCCATCAGAGATATCGCCATGCCACGTCACGACGACACACGGGTCTCATTTCATGTGAATCGCCACGGATAATCCAGACACTTCCGAGCCGTTGATAATATTGGTTTTTGTATTCTGCCGGTGGTATCTGATTGCTCGAACCATGCCGACGCCCACAGTTATAAAACATTTCGATGTAATCAAAAATATCGCTGCGGGCATCTTCCCGTGTTCCGTAGATCTTTTTCTTAACCCGTTCGCGTTTCAGTAGCTGGAAAAACTTTCCGCAACCGCGTTGTCATGGCAGTTACCGCGACGACTCGTGCTGCCTTCCAGACTGTGTGATTTCAGGAAAGATTGCCACTCATGGCTCGTGTATTGACTGCCCAGATCAGAGTGAACCAGTATCTGTTTTTGAGGATTACGCCTCCGCACTGCCATAAGTAATGCGTTCAGGACAATATCTTTTGTCATGCGGCGTTGCATTGACCAGCCGATAACTTTACGGAAACGTCAACCACCACGGCCAGATAAAGCCAGCCTTCGTGGGTTCGGATGTAGGTTATGTCCGCCATCCAACGCTCATCCGGTGAGCCCGGATTAACCTGCCGCTGGAGCCTGTTGGGTGCCACGACACTGGCTTCGCCTTTACATGCCCTTAGGCTACGGTACCCAACCTGAGTTTTATTCCGGCACGATTCATCAGCCGCCAGACCCGGTTCACTCCATACTGCTGCCCGGTATCACGCAGATCGAGATGGATCTTGCGATAACCATACACGCACCCAGACTCAAACCAGAACTGTTTGATCTGCCCGGTTATCATCTGGTCTGCCTGGTGACGCTGTGAATGTGGCTGCTAAAGCCAGAAATAAAATCCACTCGGATGGACGTCCAGAACCCGACAGAGCAAACGAACAGGCCAGCAACGGCTGTTGTCGCGGATAAAGGCGTACCTCAGTCAGACAGTTTTGCGAAGTACGCCGCGGCTTTTTTTTTATAATTTGCGTTCGTCTGTAACCCGCTTCAATTCTTTCTGAAGACGGCGGATCTCGGCCTGAGCATCTGTCTGTTCATTATTAATGGAAGAATCAGGACCGTACTTTTTTAACCAGGCATAGAGACTGTGGTGATATCAAGTCTGCTGGCGACGCTTGCGATGGAGTGACCACGTTCATCGACCTGTTTAACCGCTTCAATTTTGAACTCGTCGGGAAACGTTTACCGCTCATGGGTACCTCTCTCTTTTAAGTCATCTTAAATGACTTTCAGGAGTCTGTTAAACCTGTGGCGATTCACAGCGATGATCTTGTTTAGCCTTTAATGAGTAAAATTTATCAGCTTAACGAATGAATTAGACATCGATATATATAAGACGCTGATTAACTCTGTTTAGGAAATTTATATATGTTTAATTTCATAAAAGCCTCAATCGTTGCATTTTCTGTTGTCACATCATTTTCTGCCATGGCGGGCTGGCAACCTTATAAAACCGTCACTTTGGATGGATATAACAATACCATTCCCGGTGGGAGTTTTTACAATGAAACTAATGTGGCTTCTGGAGTGTATCGTTTTCGTATTGACCCGGAATCAGCCGGCGTCGATTACGCAACGGGGCAGGCAGGAAACACACGTTCTAAATCTGCTGCTTTAATGATCTACGATCGCACTACTACTTCTGATAAATCAGCCGCTGTAAGTTTTTATGGCTTGAATGATGATGGGCTTGAGGCTTCATCGCTTATGCATGCTTTTCCACAAGGTGGTGGATTTGATTTGTATCTACAGGACTGGCAACGTGCAGATAATTCTGGCTCTGTAAGCGTAATTATCGAAAAGTGGCAAAATTAACGTTGCTCTGAAGCGTAAATAGCATCAGGCGCTCTGTATTCAGAGCGCTAATTTATTTGTCGTCTTTTATATCTCTTTGGTTAAATTATAAATATTTCATGTGGTTATAAAAGTGAATTATGAAGATCGCGACCTGGTCTACCAAAGATTACCACTAAAACAGGTCATTAATAGCAGGATGTTACATTAAAGCGGACCATGCTTATCTTTAAATGGAAATTAATAATTTAACCTAACTCTTATACAATTAATGGGTTGATAAATTTATGCCGGGTTTTCCGTCTGTTGATGTGCTAAGGATAATCCACTCAGGCTGATGAGCACGGAGAATGCGCCACTATCAAGATTCACCTCACTTTGAATGAATCAGATTTGTGACAGGAGTTAAATAACATTATGGTGCCGTTAGTGCGATTTACTCTGTTAGTGCTGTTATCGCCATCGTATTGTCATATGGCCATGCTCATACTCATCCGTACAGGGAACATCATAATGCTACGGCAGTGCACATAGTTGCATGCTGCTCATGATGAACTGTTCGATGCTGGTCTTAGCAAAAAATGTTGAGAAATGAACAGGCGGACAGGTAATTTTTCTGCTCATAAGTATAAACCCGTTATCAGGTTTTAACGATTGTCACATCGTTATTATCCGTAGTCGATGCGGAAAGTTTTTATCACCTACAATTACTATCGTAGGGTCAGTACTAAGGACCAGTGCTTTTAGCTAATGACTGAAGGTAAGGGTAAAAAAAATATGTACTGTTTCTGGGCGCAGTTCACCTGAAAGATTTCGAAAATGGATGTGTCTTTCTGACCGTTCGGTTATGCGGTTTCTGTGGGGCAGAGATATAGCGACTTTTGTCATCAGGTCTTTCATCGCCGAACGTATTTCAACGGTGCCAGGCCTTAGGTATGGAGAAAAACATAATGCAGCCATTAAAGAGTGAGAACCGGCCAAAGCTGACCCCCGCAATGCTGTTACTGCCATTCGACATTTTAATGCTGTCTCAGCGTTTCGCTAAAACGGGTCACAATAAGCACGTATCAAAAGACCGTAATTTACTCGCTTCAATCAGAATGTCTCCGCGAGTGATAAACGTGGTGCTTTGTATCGTTCTGCTACTGCTTACGGGCTGTACCGGCACGCTGAACTGAGATGTATAAGGATTTTGACGGGTCAGGCAGCACTATACCCGGTTTTACTGGAGGGATTTCCAGCGTTATTCAAAAAGCAAGCCATGAAAAAACACCTACTGACTGTCGTTGCGTGTATAAAAACGCGGTTAGCGTCTCGATCGTTAAGACCGCAGTCAGCAGGCAAAGAACAGAATTACTCTGGGTCGGAGACCGAAGCGGAAGGCTTCAGTTTAACGACAAAGTGTTCTTTTTTTAGAATTTTTGCCCCTTTATCACACCAGTGATCGGTGAATCTGAAAAACTCATCCGTGGTCAATTCAAAACACAACTCAACATTCTTAGCCAGTCCTTTGGACAGTAATTCATTAGCCTGTTCTAAAGAGTGGGCTTTTGTCGTTTTCATGTAACAACTCCAGTGCGTTTAAGAAGAGCGTGTATAACCCCTCAGAGAACCTATCACAGGATGATGACAATTATACGACGATGTAAAACATACGTGGGTCCGGCGGAAGAGAATTCAGTGAAACCAGGAGAAGGGCTGAACTGGCACCAGGTGCTGTACGTGGAAGGGCAGATCGGCTCAGCTTGCAGCGCAGCATACTCGGTTAGTATCAATTTTTCTGATGGTTTTATTCTTTCCGGGGGCAGGGAGTCAGTCTGAAGGCGTTTGGAAACGACGTGCTTGCAGAGCATAATGCTGCTCAGGTGTTTGTGTGGTTAATTAAAGGTGATGAACAAAAAACTCAAGCGCAATCCGAAGTTAGCTTGAGAGGGTTCTCGCTTATGCATCTGATTACAAAGTGATAACGCTCCCTTTGCTATCCTTTAGTATAGTTTTGTTTGATCTAAAGTCTAGTTGTTATGAAGGAGGTTAAGGTTCAATATAATTTATGATTTAAAAAAGAAACCCCCACACCACCAGTGGCCTCGGAAACCTCAAGGGTTGATGTGAGGGTGGCTAACACAGCCAACACCAGGGAATACTCCGCGCTCATCATACACTTTTTATAAGAAATAGATAAATTTTTTTGAATGGTTATCAGCCCTGCTCGTTACAGGGCTTTTTTCGTTTAAGCGTCTCATAATGCTTCTTAGTCAATGGGCGACTTGCCTCGCTCTGGCTCATATCTGCACCTTTTCAGAAAGGCGTTAGATCCTGTGATCGTATTGCGGCAAAGGGCACTTAGAGACGTTCGTCTTTAGGTCCGAATAATAGGTGATTTAATGGTGCCTCAGCTGACTTATTGACGGGAACATTTCGTGCTTTCTTTAAACGGAAACACTATGCCAGATGCTTCTGCTTTAGTGACGCGTTTAACACATCTATCATGATCAGATCCCGTAATTGAACCGGACCCATAAGTCATTATTCCGTTCTTTACATTCATCTTTTTAGATTTGATGGTGGCTCCTCATCAATTCTTATCCTCAATGTCAGTCTGGGCTAAGCGTTTAAACTCAAAGCGCAGAATGTTTATTTCTCGTTTACTTCCGCTTCTTTATCTTATTAACAGTGAATTTTTTGTAAGCCCGGAGCTCCGGATGTTCAAATCCTCGCACTAATAAGCGCTTATAAACTTCAAAAAGTGCTGAGCGGATAAAGGGATTCAGCATTTTGCTTAAGAAGCACATTTTGCATCTTTATTAAGCCGTTTCTGTAAAGATTTTTGCGAACAGACATAGAGCTTATACACCGTATTTTTACTCTAAAAGTCGGTAAGACAAGCGAGTAACGCGTGAACACAAAACATTTTCAGGTTATTTTTCCTGCAACACGGGCCGCTGCCCCGGATGCATTTATACCTCTGACATCCACAGACAGCAGCGATACTCGCACGCAGCGTATTACGACTCTCTTTCCTCTTGCGCAGCAAATTCCCTTATTTTTATGCTTTATTATTTTTAGCTGCTGGTTATTACCAGGATTGGTAGGACATGAACCCTGGAAGCCTGACGAAGCTTATACCTTTGGGTTAATTCGCCACATCGCGCAGACCGGTGACTGGGTAGTGCCTACGCTGGCAGGTGAGCCTTTCATGGAAAAGCCGCCGCTCTATTTTGTGGTGGCGTCGTTTTTCCTTCGGCTGTTCAGTCCGTTATTAGGCGAGCCGGATGCAGCGCGTCTGACTACAGGCTTCTTCATCCTGATCGCCTGTTACGCTATTGCACTATCTGCCAGAGAGTTACTGGGTAAGGGCGCCGGACGCTGGGCTGTTCTTATTCTCTTTGCCTGCGTCGGTTTTCCCATTCGGGCGCACCAGATGATTACCGATACGGCTTTGCTGGCGGGCGGCGCCATCGGCATTTATGGTTTCGTGTTGGGGATTCGACGCCATGTTGCTGGCGGCATTGTACTGGGCGTGGGCGCTGCCGTTATGTTTCTCTCAAAGGGGCTACTGGGTCCCGGGATTCTGGGAGTAACGGCGATGGGGTTGCCGTTGCTCAATACTGAATTTCGCAGCAGGCGCTATGTCATCTTTTGTGCCATTGCTTTTTTGGTTTTCTGCCCACTGGTCGCGCCCTGGCTTTACGCGCTCTGGATGCGTTCAGAAAAGCTGTTTTCAACCTGGCTTATGGTAAATAACTTTGGCCGATTTGACGGTACCGCCAGACTGGGTCCGAAAGCGAAGCCGTTCTTTTATCTTAAATTGCTTCCGTGGTATGCATTTCCAGCGCTTCCTATGGCGGTATGGTGGTTATGGCGCAGCGGGGCAAACGGCATTAGCCCGGCAGTCAAAGTCCTGTTGACGTTTTTTGTGGCAGGTTTTGCTACATTGTCTGCCGCCGCAGATGCACGCGAACTCTATGCCATGCCGTTGTTGCTGCCACTGGCAATATTAGCGGCGGGGGCGTGTCAACGAAAAGCGGAGTGGGCTGAAAAATTGCGGCCCTGGTCTCTGGGCCTGTTTTGTCTGCTTCCTGCGGTGATGTGGGGCGCGGGGATCATACTGATAACCGGTTGGCCTGTCCCGTTATGGAATAAGTGGGTGGTGCCAGGCGCACCTGGATTTATGCCTGAGTTCCATCCGCTTATGTTTAGCGTGGCACTGCTGGTTACCCTGATGATGAGTAGCATCGTGTTTTTCCATCGGGCAGCGCGACAAAGCCCCTTATATATCTTCACTAGTTGTATAACCCTGTGCTGGGTGTTGGCCATGACGCTCGGCATGCCTTATCTGGATTATACGAAGCGTTATTCAGACGTCTTTATCCCGATGCGAGCCTGGCTGCCTAAAGATGAGTGCGTAGCCAGTCGGCACCTTGGCGAGCCACAGCGCGCGTTACTGGAGTATTACGACGGCTTAGTCACGCTAAGGGAAGGAAAGCACAGAGGTGCCTTTCGCTGTCACTGGCTTCTGGTACAGCACGATAAAAAGCATCCGCAGGAATTTGTGGATGGCACGCTTGTCTGGCAGGGAGAAAGACCAGCAGATAAAGAAGAAAGTTATCAACTTTATCGGCTTGATGGCCAGGACATTTTTTCTTTAGCGCCAACTGTGCCTGGGATAGTCTCACAGGCACAGTGATATCACCTACGGCATCCTGTTACGTTTGTCTCAGGGAAGGGACAGATGTACCTCGTTTTCCTTAGGTGCCCAGTCTCTGTCTGAAAACTCATCAAGGGGATAAGAGACATTTCGCAGTCCCTGCGTGCCCAGAAAGTTTCTGACGCCTTCCTGTAGATTGCCATCGCGAAACAGTTCTGCGATAACAAAAAGTGCATCAGAAAGTGAAAGGGTTCTGATTTGTGCCGGTAACCAGTTCGTGCGCGTAAAGATCAAATGATAAAGCGCTTCTTCGCCGGATAACGGGAAATAACGCGTGCCAAATTGTTTACGATGTTTATCCAAAATGATTTCAAGAATAAATATCTGCGCGGTGCGTTGTTTCACCTGGTTAACCATCAGATTATCGGAATGGCTCATATCCAGCGTTGAGGCATCATTGTTCTGCTTAACGCGCGTTTCGATAGCATTCCAGAGGTTGTCATACTGATTCATAGCTTGCCTTGTCTGAAGTTAACGTTTTCATAACAAAGTTAGCAGAAGTCAGACGCAGGGCAAAGATCGCTGACCTGAACATCGCAGGCCTTCCGTTAAAATTTTCAGGTCGTTGCACGTTCAGATACCGCTTAGCGCTGTGACTCTGCAACGAAGAGATAAGGCAGAGCCGGTAGAGGGCGTTATGATATTGACCAAAATGGCCACGAATGGCCATATCGTGGATTTCCCGCGCAGCTAATGGATGACACCGGATGTCGTCAGGCAAAGGGCACAAAAAGCAACGCTGAATGCAGCAAAACCAACCAGACCTATTACGACGAAACCGAAATTTCTCATATCGACCTCCACCGTGTCCACATGGCACCTTACAATCATAAGTCTGGTGGGAAAATAAGTATATACTGTAAAAAAAGACATAGAAAATGGCATTGAGAGAGAGTTGATTTCATTCTTAACAGCTTAATGATTTATTGTTAATCATCTATTTTACTGATTTCAGTACGTGTTTTTTGTCCCGGGTGTGATATTAACTTTTATTTTGTAATGCGGTTGTTTTATTAGTGAGGAGTTTTTATTTTAATTAGCACTGGTTTTATCTTTTTTTGTTGGTAGCTTTAATTGAAATGGATATCAGTGACGGATTTTATGATGAAGTAAACGATTACTCTGCAGGCTTCAGCTTACCTGCTAAAAAATTCAGGCATTTTATTTGTACTATTAAAAATAGCAAACTCAGCCTGGTGACTGGCTTTTTTTAATCACACATTTCATCTGTAGAATATATAACTTCAATTTTCAGGAGATTTTCTTTGAAATAAAAAAATCAAGATTATCATGCTTTATTACTCTTCACAGAAATACAGATGGTTTTTTCTGAGGAGCAAAAAAACAACCCAATTCAGGCTCACCGTGATGTAACGTGCGTCTGCCCGGGCGGTCGTCATGCCGTACATTCTCACGCACTTCCTGACTGTGGCAGATTTCCCGAGGCAGGCGATAACGGGTAAATTCACTGACCAGTTACTGATTAAAGCGAATGGTGTTGACGTGGCGGGAGCTGTGATGCAGCCACGTGAGCTGCTGTTCTCCTGGCAGGGTAAGGTGAATGAGGTTGCCGGGTGGATCCCGTCATAGCAGATTAGCGCGCGTATTAAAATGTCCGCGCCGCGCACGGCCAAGGCGATCGGTCAGGATGATCAGTAAGCCCAGCGTGTTATCGGCCGGCGCACTTCGTCTGCCAGCGGATCGTGTCATACGCTGAGTTGTCAATTTAAGTTCCAGTGCAGTATTTCGCAGTTGTCGCGCGCATCTGGCAACACAGGTGTGAATGCCAGAATGATTTTGATTAGGGAAGCAGGACGGCTTCATGAAGAGACCGTCCTGGGTTCTTTAGCCGTGCGGGCCACCGCCCGGACCACCACCGGGTCCGCCGCCAGGTCCCATATGCCCTGGGCCGCCACCGCCCGGTCCCCAGAACGGCCAGACACAGCCTGACAGCGCCGAGACGCTGGCTAACGCAATCACTAACAGGATGACTTTTTTCATACAGGCTCCAGATTGATGTCCCATTACTCTATCAATTTGGCTGTGTCGAGGTGTGAAGCGGGTGAAAAAGGGTTGCTGGCATAGCGTAAAAGTTCTGTTAATCGCAACGGGGCAAACGGCACAGCCCGTTTGTCGTTTTGCATCAAAACTGTGCAGTGATAACGCTTTTTATCACCTGACCTTTGGCAGACTGGCGCAGTACAGCGTCTCGCCTCTGGCCCATAAATTGCAGCAGTGCTGGCGCAAAGTCACATAATAATTTATCCAACAGGAGTCAGACGAATGCCAGTAAGCCGTTCATATGTTGCCCATTTGTGTGGGTCGGTAATTTTTTCAGGGCTGCTATCCTCCTTTCCCGCCATAGGGGCAAATGTGCCAGCGGGAGTAACGCTGGCTCCCTTACAGGAAATCGTGCGCGGTAATGGTGCTGAACCTGCCACACTGGACGTCGAAAAAGCGGAAACGAATGATGCTTTTTCAATTCTTAACGATCTGTTTGAGGGGCTGGTGCAGACCACGCCCGACGGTAAGGTGGTGCCCGGGCTGGCAGCCTCATGGGAAACGGCGGATAACAAAGTCTGGACCTTTCACCTTCGCCCGGATCTGACATGGTCCGATGGATCGCCGTTGACCGCACAGGACGTTGTATTTAGCTGGCGTCGTCTCACCGATCCCAAAACGGCTTCGCCTTATGCCTCTTTTGCCAGCTATGCCCACATCCTCAATGCGGATGCGGTAACGGGCGGAAAAAGCCCGACTGACAGTTTGGGGGTTAAGGCACTGGACGACCATACTGTTCAGGTCACGCTCGATCAGCCGGTATCGTATTTTTTGCAGTTTGTCGCTCATCCTTCCCTGTTCCCGATTAGCGAAAATAATGTCAAAAAGTTTGGAGAAACCTGGACACGGCCCGGCAATATGGTCAGCAGCGGAGCGTTCAAACTGGACCAGTGGGTGGTAAATGAAAAAATTACGCTCGTCCGTAACGATCGCTATTGGGATAACGCAAATACGGTAATCAACAAGGTCACTTTTTTACCGATCAACGATGTATCCGCAGAGCTTAATCGCTATCTTGCGGGCGGCATTACCATCACGGATAACATCCCTGCCGTTGACTTTCCTCGTATGAAAAAAGAGCGGCCAAAAGAGGTGCGCAGCACACCGATATACAGCGTGTTCTATTTTCAAATTAATAACCGCAAGCCGCCCTTTACGGATGTGCGTGTGCGGCAGGCGCTCAACCTGGCGCTGGATAAAACCATTATTGCTGATAAAGTCATCGGTATGGGCCAGCGACCGGCCTGGGCTATGCTGCCCTTATCTATGGGGGAGGTGACGCTCAAGGCACCAGCATGGGCGGGCTGGACGCAGGAACAACGGGTGAAAAAAGCCCAATCGCTGCTCAGTGAAGCCGGTTATTCCGCCAGCCATCCTTTAACTTTTACTCTGCTCTACAACACCAATCAGGATAATCAACGTATCGCGATCGCTGCCGCGTCGATGTGGGGGAAAGTGCTGGGCGCCCGGGTCACCCTGCAAAACCAGGAGTGGAAAACCATGGTGGATAATATGCATCAGGGGCAGTTTGATCTGGTGCGCTATACCTGGGTCGCCGATTACAGCGAACCGTCCACCTTCCTTAACACCTATCGTACCGGCGACAGTCAAAATACGGCGGGTTATGCCAGCCCGGCCTTTGATGCCGCTGTAAAAGCCGCAGGCATGGATACCAGCCTGGATGCCGTGACCCGGGATTATCAAAAAGCCAGCGATATTATTGCTAATGATACGCCAGTCATTCCGGTCTTTTACGGCGCTCTGAATCAGATGGTCAGTCCAAAAGTAGGCGGCTACGCGCCGTCGCATCTGCGTTTCTACTATACCAAAGACCTGTATCTGGTTAAGTAACGTAGTCTTTGTGTCTGATGTTCTCAGCACGACGAAAATGTCCGGGGTCGCTCATCGACCCCGGCGAATGTAAGCGACATGAAGATAGCGAAGGTGGCAGCCCGGTCCCGCACATACTGAAAACCATAACAGCATGTCCGATATTCACTGTTGGTCAGTGCGATTTTTATACAAATGAAAAAAGCCCGGCATCCGGGCTGGTGGTGATACGATAAAGAGGGCGGATTGCTGCCCTCAGGCGAAAAACCGTCTCGCCGCGCCATGATAATCAGACCCGGAAGGTTTCCACCATGCCCCGAAGCGCATGGGCCTGAACTGACAGGGACTGTGACGCGGAAGAAGACTCTTCTACCAGTGCTGCGTTATTCTGCGTCACGCTGTCCATCTGGCTGACCGCCACGCTGACCTGAGAAATACCCTGCATTTGTTCTGAAGAGGCCAGCGACAGGTTGTCCATTGCGCTGGCAAGCTCTCCGACCATGCCGACAATCTTCATGATGCTTTCGCCCGTGCCTGACGCCACTGCAACACCGCTTTCAACCTGGCTTACGGCCTGTTCAATTAACGTTTTGATATCGCGGGCTGCGGTAGCGCTGCGCTGCGCCAGCGTTCGGACTTCGCCCGCCACCACGGCAAAACCGCGTCCGCCTTCTCCGGCGCGTGCCGCTTCCACTGCCGCGTTGAGCGCCAGAATATTGGTCTGAAAAGCGATGCTTTCGATTACCGCAGTGATGTCCCGCACTTTGGTCGCGCTGATAGCAATCGCGTTCATGGTATCCGACATGCGATTCATATCCGTTTCGCCGGAACGGGCAAGTCGGGCGGTTTCGCGCGCGGATTCAGCCGTCTGCTGCGCACCAGCGCTGTTGCTTTTCACCGTGGCTGTGAGTTGCTCCATGCTGGCGGCAGTTTCCTGCAGCGCGGCGGCCTGCTGCTCGGTGCGTGAGGACAGTTCGGTATTGCCCTGGGAAATTTCATCGGCGGCCTGAGCAACAGTAGTAGAGGCATGTTTAATCTGCGACACCAGGCCGCGCAGATTTGCCTGCATGGTATCCAGAGAAGCGAGCAGACTGCTCCTGTCGTGGCGGCGTAACGTAACGGACGTAGTCAGATCACCCGCCGCAATCGCGGCGGCCAGCTGCTGGGCCTGAGCCGGCTCTCCACCCAACTGCGCCATCAGTTTCCTGCTCATTAACACACAGATCACGGCGCCAGAAATCAGGGACGCCAGAACCAGAAAAATAAAGATCTTAATGATGCGGCTGACAGAGTCATTGCTTTTCTCTGCCGTTTGCTCTGCAAAAGCCCGCTGCATCTCGGTCAGTTCATTAAGGCTGCCAATAAGGATTTGCTGGGGCGGGCGGACAACATTGGTCAGATAGTCCGCCAGTCCGGTCAGTTGCCGCTGTCTGCCCATTGTGGCCGCTGTCGCCAGGGTGGTAAGCGCGGCGTTTTCATTTTCCTGCACTTTTTTAAGCAGGCCGAGCTCTTCGGGGTTTTTGTTGATTTCAATCAGCGAGGCCAGTTCAGCGCGCTTTTGTGTATAAACGGCCTTCTGGCCCTCGAAACGGCCCCATTCATTCTCGATGGCTTTGGGATCAGAAAACAGGGCCATATTCCTGACTTCGACCAGCATATTTCGCAGAGCCGTTCCCGCATCATTCGCCAGCGTGACTTTTTTCAGATTAGTGTTGACGATTTCGTTGATATTTTTTCGGGCTTCAAGCAGATGATTCAGTGCAACCCCAGAGCTAATGACGAAAAACAACATTAAAAAAGCAAATCCAGCAGATAATCGCGTCGATACTTTCATTTTTCACCCCAGTTAAGATTTTATATGGCCCATGATGTTTTCGGCAAAAGCCTTCCGGGCATAAGCGGTAAATGGCGTGAAATTTGTTGCAGAATGAAACTTCATCGCACGCGCGTGCGACGTGGGTAGCCAGCACAGGAATACAACGTCTGTCCGGCGCAGCAGGGTAAAGAGACATAAAATTTTAACAGTCTTTGCGCGCCCCTTTCCGCTGCTGATATGCAGCCGCCTTGCACGATGGCGTTCGTTGCCTGCTTCGTGCAGCGCAATAAAAACGGTCATGTTTCGGCATTATTGTCATAAGCCCGTGGGGCCACGCTTTTCAGGCGTGGCCGATCATGTTGTACGGCGCTGTCTTTTGTTGTGCGAAGCACGCGCGCCTTAAACGCAGGTATTTATCCATTGATTAGGGCAGAAGCTATGTCAGAAGTGCTTGAGTACGACGGCTGGAAAGAGAATGCTATCGGTGAAAAATTTGCGGCTGATGGTGCATATTTGCCTTTCAGAGGTAACACGCTCATTTGCCAGCTGGATCAGGGCAGCGAAATCGTTAGCGTGATCTCTGAGATGGTGGAGGCCATGAAGGCGGAAGGACTGGCACGGTGTTATACCTTTCTGCCGTCGGCGAGCTACCACATGACCGTCTTTAATGGTGCGAATGACAGGGCGCGTTATTTGCCGGCCTGGCCCGCAGACCTGAGCCTCGATGCGCCCATGTCGGCGTGCGATCGGTTATTTGCCCAAAAGCTGACCGACTTTAACGTAACTGAATTTCCCGTAAAAATGCGGATTGGGGCTGTTGTATTAAAGCGCGGCGTCTCGCTCTCGTTGGCACCAATGAATCAGGCGGAAGAAACAAAAATTCGCGGGCTGAGAGATCGTCTCAGTCATGTCCTGCGCTGCAGACGACATAATCATGATGTTTACGAGTTTCATATCAGTGTGTCATATCTGATTAACCCGCCGGTCGCCGAGGAGTGCCGCCTCCTTCAGAGGTTAAGAGCGGTTTATCTGGAAAAGCTTATGCGAGTTTCTCCGATCATTGAACTGAATACACCGGCGTTTTGCGTGTTTAAGGATATGGCGGAATACAGACCGGTTTTCCGGCTGTCGTCGTCCATTCAGTAGGGCAGGAGAGGTTGACGTTAAAGCGGACTGCCATGGGGGTTGTCAGTCCGTTGCGCGTTACTGAAATAACCATGTATTGAGATACCGTGTTCGCGCCAGGTCTTATATTGCCTGAAAATGCTTTCGTTATCGTGTGCCACAGATATGACGGGGATTATATCCCGTATCCGGTGTGACGATACCTTTAAACGCGGTGTGAGCCCACATTGTGCAATTGTTACAGCACGCAGCAATATGACCATTGCCGTTAAATACTGCGCGGGAGTAATGTCGCGGATGATGGTTACGTACATAAAGTTCAAGCCACAGGTGGGCTTCTGCGCAGGCATAAAAAAACCGGCACATGGCCGGATTTTTTATGCCTGCGGCTGACCAACCGGCCCTTTGCCCAGTGGACCGCCAGGCACTGACTGACCGCTTGGCGCATGCGGGCGACCATCGTTGCCGACGGCGCTGCTGTCCTGCTGACAACCCGACATCATTAAAAGACTGGAAACAATTAACAGACCGCTCAAAATGCTTTTCATCTCTTTCCCTCGTGATTAACACACTTAAAAAACAGCTCGCCTGATAAGTCTGGTCGGTATTTTCGCTAAGTCAATGTAGCGAAAAAAAAGTGCGTGATATCAATGCTTTTGTGAAAGCGGATACGTGCAGCGCCATCCCACGAGGGGAAGCCGCTGTGCTTACCCGCTTTTTGTGAGCCAGACTTAGTGTTCGGTTTGCTAACCAGAGAGGCCTGTATGACAGAAAGACCAGTAGAGGGTGATCATCCGGATTATCAACCGGGGAAAAAAAGCCCGTCACAAGGCGGCACCGACGGCGCGGAAGATGATGTAACCCACGCGCCTGAATCCGGCGATAAACAGCCAGATTAAGTCTGCCGGCCCACCTGCGTGAAGTGGGCCGGAATATATCCGCTGTAGAAAGTGCTGTATTTCCCCGCTCGTCTGGCTATGCTGTGGACACCTCGTTCAGGGACATTCAGGAGAGAAGGTGAAAAAGGCGGCTTATTTTGACGCTCTCTATGCAGACCGAAACAGTGAAACCCTGCGGCTGTGGCAACAGGAAAACAGGCAAGCGCATCACCATGCTGAAAAATTCTTTTACCCTGACGGGCTTAAAGCGCTGAGCTGTGGCATTTTGCCTGACCTGAATCCCGACATCCTTGCTCTTCTTGACGACATCCGCCGTTTAACCCGCGATGACCCACTTGCAGAGGTTATGCAGGCAAAAAACTTTCATGTCACCTTCCTGCCGCTTACACCTGCCCGTTATCACGAGCGCCAGCAAATCCCGATGATAAGCGAAGTGACTGGCACCTTCCGCCAGTGCGTAACGGATTCATCACTCAGGGTAGAGGGATTGCGTTTGGTCGCGCTTCCCGATCAGCTGTTGCTGGCAGGTTTTCCTGACGGCAGCGCAGTCGCGCAGAGAGCTGCGTTCTGGAATGCGTTGATGTCATCAGCGACGTGGCGGGATTTACTGCTCGAAAGGCACAGTGGAAAAACGACCCCGCCTGAATTCTGGCATACGACAATACTTCGCTATCGCGCTGCCAGCTTGCCCGACTCGCTTAAATCGTATTTTATTGACAATATGCACCGTAGGTATGGGAGCGTAGCTGGCGATATCCGGCTGGTCTTTGCGGTTTATAACTGGGCTGATCCAGAAACGATAACGGTGTAAACAGGTCGGGTGGTCATGAACGATTATAAGCGTTCAGGTTGAAAGCCATGACAGAAATACGAAAATTTAATCGTAATCCTTACTTTCATAATGAGGTGAATAACGCTCATCAAGCACTTCCTGAATCAGAAGCAAGATGAGAATGAGCAGTAATAATAAAATGATGCCGGTCATGACTAATTTCCTGTGTTCACTTTTCTCCGTAACTGAAGCACGTATTCACGGCAGCCTGTTCTGGCAACGGTTTAAACGATCATTCAGTAGATCAGGTTATGCTCAGAGCTCAAACAGGACAGTCATTAAAACAGGTTGAACCAAAACGGCGCACACCATTTCCTTCGTCCTGTCCTATCCTGATAAACGTTATGCATTTTGCTGAGCAGTATTGTATTTCCGTAGTGCGGCGAATAAACCCTCGACAACGAAATAAGCCTGGAACGAGATTCAAGCGGGCGAGCCGTGGCTGGCTTTCATTATAAAGGGGGATTCTGTTATGAAGGGTGTCTGGGCGATACATCATATCGTCAGACCGGTTGCGGCCAGGGCAGATTTTTAGCGATGTTGACAGCGCTTTAATTCATATACTGCGTCAGTGGTGAAGTATTGCAGAGTGTCTGCCGGACCTGAACATTCCGCCGCATTAAGCGGCCCATCAATGGGTTGTTTTACACATTATCGCCAGAAAAGACGTGTAGCAATATTACGTCATAAAACGAAAAACAGACGCTCACTCTGTCGATGAGATCTCCATCACACTTAGAGTGAGATCAGTAAAATCGTCCATATCCAGACCTTATTTGCCCTCATCGCCCGCTGTCTCTGCTTTATATGCTGCATGGACACTACATGTTGTGTGAGCGGAGCTTAATGATGTCTCATGTAAATACTTTCAATCTTCAAAGCGAACATAAGCAAAAAGTTCGCCGTATGAACCTGTTTATCTCTGTTTCCGCTGCGTTAGCAGGACTGCTGTTTGGACTGGATATTGGCGTGATTTCAGGGGCACTGCCGTTTCTCACCCATCACTTTAATCTGAGCAGCCATGAGCAGGAATGGGTGGTGAGTATCATGATGCTGGGTGCCGCAATAGGGGCAGTATGTAATGGCTGGGTATCACATCGTCTTGGCCGCAAATACAGTCTGATGGCGGGCGCAGTGCTGTTTGCTATTGGATCGCTGGGTTCAGCCGGTGCAACCAGCGTTGAAATGCTCTTGATCTTTCGCCTCTTGCTGGGCCTGGCTGTGGGCGTAGCCTCCTATACCGCACCGCTTTATCTGTCTGAAATGGCAACCGAAAACGTCCGTGGCAAAATGATCAGTCTGTATCAACTGATGATTACATTGGGCATTGTACTGGCCTTTGTATCGGATACGGCTTTTAGCTACAGCGGTAACTGGCGAGCCATGCTGGGCGTCCTGGCTATCCCCGCCGTCGTACTGTTTGTCATGGTTATTTTCTTGCCGAACAGCCCGCGCTGGCTGGCTGCAAAAGGCATGCATGTTGAAGCAGAAGATGTCTTGCGGATGCTGCGCGATACGTCTGAAAAAGCCCGTCAGGAACTGAACGAGATTCGGGAAAGTCTGCGCATGAAGCAGGGGGGTTTTTCGCTGTTTAAAAGTAACAGGAACGTCAGGCGTGCGGTCTTTCTGGGCATGTTATTACAGGGCATGCAGCAGTTTACCGGGATGAACATCATTATGTATTACGCGCCGCAGATTTTTAAAATGGCGGGTTTTAAAAGCACACAGGAGCAGATGATCGCCACGGTCATTGTTGGCCTGACCTTTATGTTTGCCACTTTTATTGCTGTTTTTACCGTAGATAAAGCGGGCAGAAAACCGATTCTGAAAATTGGTTTCTCAGTCATGGCGTTTGCTACGCTGGTGCTGGGCTATTGCCTGATGAAAGCGGGACAGGGAGAGATCAGCCATGGGTTATCCTGGGTTTCTGTGGGCATGACCATGTTGTGTATCGGTGGATATGCGATGAGCGCAGCGCCTGTCGTCTGGATCCTGTGCTCTGAGATTCAGCCGCTTAAATGCCGCGACTTTGGTATCACCTGTTCGACGACCACTAACTGGGTGGCAAACATGATTATCGGTGCCACCTTCCTGTCCCTGCTGGGCAGCATTGGCGCGGCGGGCACGTTCTGGCTTTATACCGGCTTTAATCTGGTGTTTATCGTAATAACGGTTTATCTGGTGCCGGAAACCAAGAATGTCACGCTGGAGCGGATTGAGAAGAATTTGATGGCGGGTGAGAAGTTGCGGGATTTGGGGCGCTAGCACTTGTGTAATTGACGATTTATCCTCAGCATCAAAAAAGCCAGCGTTAGCCTGTAACGCTGGCTTTTTTTTCCTGTCTTTTACCGTAATTAACAATCCTGTGTTTTATTACTGTTATTAATAACTATTATTTATCTCATCAATGCCATTGATATTACCTCTCGCAATAACATTAAAGTTTTTATAGCGTGCTTAAGTGTTGAGATGCAGTTGCATAAGGCATTATTTTAATAATAAATTAATGGGTGCATGAAATTACCCTTTGCCGGGAGTTTGTGTAAGTTTTAAAGAAAAAGTGGGTTGCGTCTCTTTTGTATTTTTTTCACTAATAAATAAGTCGATAACTATGCCGCGATTGTCTTTTGATTGGTTTTTTGAGCTATTTTAAAAGGTTTTTAACTTAATAAGACGCTATTAATGTAACCATGTGCGATATTTTGTACTTCTTATATGCTTTTGTTTGGTTTTATTATCTTTATTTTTATTTGGGCGTGGAGCAAGATGAGTAAATATCTCGTTGTTATAGTTTGCATGATTTTTTCTGGCTGATTAATTCAGGTCGGTATTATTATTTATTCCGTTCAGAAGCACATAGGTTCTCTTCTGCAACCATGCTTTTCATTAAGCGTATGAGCGATGAATGCGTATTTCGCATTATAAAAAATCTAAGTTTAAGGGATTGTTGTAATGAAATTGAATAAAGCGGTTAAATCAATCGGACTGTGTGCAATGATGGTTGCATTTGGCGCTACTGCAGCTGACCAGGGTCATGGCGAAATCAACTTCAAAGGTTCAATTGTTGATGCACCTTGTTCGATCACTGCAGAGTCTGCAAATCAGACTGTGGATTTAGGTGAAGTGACCAATGCTGCGCTGAAAAATGGCGGAAAATCAGCACCTAAAGCATTTAGCATCAAGCTTGAACAGTGCGATACAGCAACCTCTAACAGCGTAACGGCAACATTTACCGGTGCAGCTTCTGCAGGTAATAAAGATCTGTTAGGTATTACAGGTACGGCCAGTGGTGCATCAATTGCTATCACCAATGGTGCCGGTCAGATCATCAAACTGGGTGAGGCTTCACCTGCACATGATATTCAGGATGGGACTAACACCCTGGCATTTTCTGCATACCTGCAGGGCGACGGTGCTTCCGCAACTATTGTCCCAGGTGATTTCACCTCTGTAGCAAACTTTACTCTGGCTTATAAATAAGACAGAAAGCGAACGTTAATATTATACATTAGCCTTCGATTGCATGAGCAGCGTGATCTGCTCATGCCTTTTCAGGAAAGGCATCTTTTATGGAAATAATATTGAAAAAATTTTTATGGATGCTGCCTTTCATACTGACATTATGCGTGCCTGAATCTGGAATTTGCCACTCGCAGGAACATGGACAGGGTGTTGTCGGTATGCAAGGCAGCATTCTTGATGCTCCCTGTGCCATAGAAGTCAATGACAGAGAGCAGCTTATTGACATACCAGCGTTAACGACAGGTGAACTCATTCATGATGGCGCAGGCTTCACCAGAAATTTTTCTATTCATCTTATTCATTGCTCGCTTTTTGATTCCAATACCACTGGCGGAGATAAAACCCACTTCCAGGTGACTTTTGATGGAATCCCCGATGGAAAATTATTTGGTGTCAGTGGTGCCAGCGGTATAGGCATCGAAATTAAAGACATGGCTGGTAATTATGCTTTTCCAGGTAAACCGATGCCATTTGGTCAGCTCGCGCAAGGCAGACAAACACTCGATTATCAAATGAGGATTGTTGGAGATGCGCACCATATGCATTCGGGGAAATTCCGTGCTGTTGTGCGTTTCAAAGTTGATTATTACTAATTTTTCCCTGACATAAAATATTATGAGAAATCAGAATTATAAAAATCGCAATCTCACGTTATCCATTTGTCCTGTCGCCTTTGCCGTATTCATCGCATGTTTTATGTCTGAAAGTGTTATCGCGGCCAGCGATGAGGTGGAATTTAATATTGACGTGCTCGACGTTAAAGAACGTAATGAAGTCGATATTAATCGATTCTCACGCGCGGGTTATTTGATGCCGGGTGAATATCTATTCAATGTTGTTGTTAATAAATCTGAATTTCCAGAGGAAAAAGTTAGCTACTTATCCCCTCAAGATAAACCTGATGATTCTTTAGCGTGCCTTTCTCCTGATTTAGTCAGCCGCTTTGGTTTTAAAGAAAATGAAATAAGAAAAGCAGGCTGGTGGCAGGATGGCCAGTGTCTGGATGTAAATTCATTGCCGGGCATGACAGTCACGCCTGATTTGGGGTCGGGTATATTAAAAATTAATATACCGCAGTCTTTGCTGGAATATACCTCTGAAAACTGGGAGCCACCTTCTCGCTGGGATGACGGCATACCGGGATTTATTCTGGATTACTACTTGAATGCGAGACACACTCAGTCGAAATCTAGTTCGGATGCACAGTCATTAAGCGGTAATGGGGTGGCAGGATTTAACATAGGCCCCTGGCGCTTACGCGCAAACTGGCAGGGCGATTATGAACGTGAATCTGGTAAAGATGGTACTTTAAGGAAAAATTTCAAATGGGACCGGTTTTATATTTTTCGCGCCATCAAATCGCTCAAGTCTGAACTGACAGTAGGGGAATCTTATTTACCCTCAACGATATTTGACTCATTTCGTTTTACAGGTGCCAGTTTAACGTCGGATGATGCGCAACTTGCTCCAAACTTACGGGGCTATGCGCCAGAAGTTGTGGGCGTGGCCAAAAGCAACGCTAAAGTAACAGTAAGTCAGCAGGGCAGCGTTATTTATGAAACGACAGTAGCATCCGGGCCATTCCGCATTCAGGATCTCAATAATGCGGTAATGGGCAAACTGGATGTCACTATTCAGGAACAGGATGGCACCAGACGTACATTTCAGGTCGATACTGCGACGATTCCCTACCTGACCAGGCCAGGGAGTGTGCGTTATAAACTGGCAATAGGTAAGCCATCGGATTACGAACACCACACACAAAATATTCATTTTGCTACGGGTGAACTGTCGTGGGGGATCTCAAATGGCTGGTCAGTCTATGGTGGTGGGCTTTTTGCCAATGATTACCTGACCGTTGCGGCAGGTATGGGACGAGACTTATTAGCATTAGGCGCCCTTTCTCTGGATGTCACCTCAGCGCGGGCTAAATTAAATGAGCATGTTACCCGAAAAGGAAACTCTTACCGTTTAAGTTATTCCAAACGGTTTGATGATTATGATAGTCAAATTACCTTTGCAGGCTATCGGTTTTCTGACCGCAACTATATGACGATGTCACAGTTTTTAAGCTCAAGAACGTCGGCTTACAGTAATCCGGGAAAGGGTAAAGAGTTATATACCATTACCATTGCAAAACAACTCAGAAAGCTTAATGCAGGAATATACCTGAGTTATAACCACCAAACTTATTGGGAGCGTGCTGCGAGTGATACATGGAATCTTTCACTTTCCAGCAATTTTGATATGGGTCGCTTCAAAAATGCCAGTCTGAGTCTTACCGGCTATCGAACACAATATGATCACACTAATGACGATGGTGTTTATTTAAGTCTGTCTCTACCTTTTGGCGAAGGTACCTTGTCCTACAGTGGTCAAACTTCAGGCGGGACGCAAAGCCAAAACGTGGGTTGGCGTGACAACCTTGGCGATAACAGTGATTACAACGTCGATATTGGCACGTCTTCGGATGGTGAACATTCGATTAATGGCTATCTCGACTACACGGGCAGTATAGCTGAAATGACTGCCTCCGCCGGATTTGAAAATAATGGATATTGTACACTGGGTCTGTCTGTAGAAGGGGGAATGACAGCAACAGCACAAGGCGCAGCACTCCACCGCTCATCCGGTGTTGATGGCACCCGACTGATGGTAGATACGGCAGGGATCAGTGATGTTGCTGTCTCCGGGGGCGGAAACGATGTCAAAACCAATTACTTTGGTAAGGCCGTGGTAACAGACATAAATAGTTACTATCGCAGCAACGTTAATATCGATCTGGATGAATTACCAGATGATGTTGAAGCGACGCGTTCTGTTGTTGAAGATACCCTGACTAAGGGCGCTATCGGCTATCGCAAATTTGGTATTTTAGCCGGACAAAAAGGAATGGCTATCGTCAAACTCGAAGATGGTTCTGTTCCGCCTTTTGGTGCGATGGTAAAAAATGAAGATAAAATCCAGACGGGTATCATTGCTGAAAACGGAAGAGTCTGGCTATCTGGTATGAAACCGGGTGGAAAAATGGATGTAAGTTGGAACGGCAAAGAACGATGTATCTTTATTCTTCCTGAAAAACCAGACGAAAAGACTGCTAGCTTATTACTGCCTTGTATTAATGAGTAATGTTTATTATTGGCTTGCGTTAACGCAAAACCACTATTTTTAAACGCCTTTAAACATTACTTCGTGTGAATTGCTAAATTAGAGGTTTATATGCTTACGAACAACAGAAAGTTTCTATTGCGTTTTATAACGTCAATCATGGTGATGACTATTCCTGCAGCAAATGCTGCTGTAGGACTCGACCGCACGCGTCTGATTATTAACGGCGATAAAAAATCTGAGACATTAACGATTACTAATCACAATAAAGAAGCCCCTTATCTGGCACAGTCATGGGTTGAAGATGATTCGGGCAAAAAACTTGAAAACGAGTTTATTGCGCTCCCCCCTTTGCAACGTATTGAACCCAATTCAAAAGGTCAAATCAAAGTACAGACCATGGCGGGAAGTTCACATCCTCAAGACAGAGAGTCACTTTACTATTTTAATGTCCGGGAGATCCCTCCTAAAAGCAAAAAACTGAATACGCTGCAGATTGCATTGCAAACACGTATAAAAATGTTTTACCGACCAGAGGCACTTAAGTTAGCAAGTGGAGATGTACCTCAGACAGCATTAACATTGCGTCGTGAAGGCGACCGTTACCGTATTATCAATCCAACGGGATACTATATTACGATAGTCAACATGAGTGCTAATAACGCTGCCAGTAACAATGATTTTAAATCGGTAATGATTGCACCGAAAAGTAGCGAAATAGTTGAAATGAGTGCGGCAAAATTAGGAGCCCAGCCCGTATTGACTTACATAAACGACTGGGGGGGAAGACCAAAATTAATTTTTAGTTGCTCAGGTAATGCTTGTAAGGTCACCGAGCAGAAAGCAGGTTAAATATTTTGTTCAACGTTCTCCTGAGACATCTAAAAAGTAGACTAGTACCCGGGTGTTATGCTGGTTGTCTTATTCTTTCTTCATTTTTTGTAAGTGCCACATCGAAAGTAGATGATACCTGGCAGGTGGAGGGAGAGCATGGCCAAATTGTTGTGAACGGTTTACTAAGCGAAGGCGCGTGCCGTCTGGATCTTAATTCGGTTTTACAACAAATTGATTTAGGTGTATTAAATGTGGCTGAGCTTGAAGAGCCAGGAAGTGAGACGACACCAGTAAGGTTTAGTATCCGGCTGACTGATTGTTATCGTTCATTTAAAGATCAATCAGAGATGCCTGGGAAAAAAAATCTGTTTTCATATATAGAACCATTAGCCACGATTACATTTTCAGGATTAGCTGATGACGACTTCACTTCGTTGCTGAAAGTACAGGGGGCCAAAGGGATTGCTTTAAAAATAAGCGACAAAGATATGAATATGGTCTCATTAAATCAGCGGGGCGGTAAGTACTTTATCTCTCATAAAACAGAGCGGTTTGTTTTTTTTGTATCGGTCGTTAAAACGAAATCACAAGTTTTATTTGGTGATTTTTGGGCGGTAGCCAATTTCGAGGTCGATTATGAATAACATCTTTATTTATCGTCACTTAAAAATTATTGCAATTATCATTCTTTCTACTGCGGGTTTTTTATTATCTGTAAAGACCTCTGCAAGTGATGAATTTGTTGACATTGATAACATCAATGTTTCAGGAAAACTTGTTATATCGACCTGTGAAGTTATTGATGCTAGTGAAGATCATCTGGTTGATTTTTCAGAGGTGAACGTAAAAGACATTTATTCATACTCGCCTGATTTAGCAAAAGAATTTACTATCACTGCGAAAAATTGCCAGCCGGGTAATGAATTGACCATAGATTTCAGTGGAGTAGAAAGTGAAACACTTCCTGGTTTTCTTCATATATCCGGGCAGGCCGAAGGCATTGCTATAGGTTTAAAGTCCGGAGGTGTTAATGGTTCCCCCGTTTTAATTAACAGTCATTCTCCTGTTCGGGGCTCTGTCGATAATGATGATGTTTTTTTCGTATTGGGTGCTTATATACAAGGTGAACCTCAGGCGGTAAAAAATAAAACTGTAATGCTTGGTGATTTCACAGCAACAGCAAACTTCACTTTGAGGTATGAATGATGTTAAACACCTCTCTAAAGAAAATGAATTCGACTTTGATGATGGCTGCGTTATGTGTCTTTTTTTATGCTTTTGATGCTATTGCTGGTGAAACGTTTAAAACTAATATTTATTTTGATGGCAATATCGTTACCGATCCCGGCATGTGCTATTTTAACGTTGAAGGACTTAATCCCGGACCTGGTGATGCACTAAGCGGTCTTATCGAAAATGATAACGTCTATAATTATAATTTTGGTGAAGTGGTATTTAGATCATACAATGGCCGCTATATATTAGACAGAAAATATCGTAAAAATTTCAACGTCGAATTTACCTGCACTGGCGAACTGGCACTGGAAAGTTACATGCTGGTTCAGGTGTATCCTGTCTACGGTACCGTCAAGGGACAAAAAAACAGTGTAATGAGTCTACTGTCTCTCCCTCTATTCAAGTATGTAAAATCTTTAGGTTTACAACTTTTGTTTAATGGAAATCCTGTGACCACTCAGCGGCCTCATTGGATGCGTGTAGGAAAAAATACAGGTATGGCGTTTCAGTTAATTCAGTTGGATCCGTATGGTGCTGACTTAGAGGATAATATGTCATTATTTGCCGTCGTCAATGTGATTGTCCAACCTAATTAATGTGTTCAATAATATGAAAAAAAACAGGATATTCTTTTCAATTGCCATACTCATAGTATGCATATCCTCTCATTTTGCGTTAGCCTTTTACGACGGTAGTAATGATGGTTGTCAGAGCGAGGTAGATGATAATGGTGAAGTAACGGGATCTTGTGGTTTTTCCGCATTTGTATTAATGCAGACCAGACTCGATACTTCTCCCTGGTGCATCATTAATAACAACGAATCTATGGATGTTGTATTTGATGCGGTAGATCCCAATAAAATCTCATCCGGGAAATATAAAAAAACGTTGCAGTATGAATTTATTTGCTCGGATGCTACGCCGGGCTATAACGTTTTTTTTGAATTAGAAGGTAATAAAGCTGCCGGATTCGATGATGAAAAAACGATTGAAACCAGCATTAATGGCTTAGGAATGCAAATTCTGATGGACGGTGCACCAATGACGATTCATGAGAAAAAAAGGGTTAATTTGGCTTCACCGCCTCAACTCGAAGTAATATTAGTTAAACAGTTAACCAAAACACTGGAAGGCGATGACTTTTCCGGTTCTGCCAGCATGACGGTGGTATATGATTAAGCATTACTATTTAAAATACCTTTCAGGAATAATTTTTCTTTTACTCATTGGGCTTCCTGTTACTTCCCTGGCGAATGTTAAAGGCATTCCTTTACCCAAAAGTTGTCCTAAGGGATCAAAACATATGACGGATGGTTTGCTGGGTTTTGGCGACTGCCATCCAACTCAGGAAGGGCTTGAATCCGGATTTTTGATAGGTGAAGGATGGTCTATGCCCACAGGGACTAACCATGTCACTGAATTAGACGGCTACAAAGTTTATCCACAGTATAGTGGAAACTATAGTGCAGTGTTGTTTTTTTGTCAGAGCAAAAAGGCAGTAAAATGTACAATTTCAACAGCTAATTTTCAATTGCATACACGGACAACTAACACTCTCAATACAACTAAAACGATATCCAAATCGAAGCCTAACTTTGGTGGGGCTGCCAGTGCATTACAAAATCAGCCATCAGCATCATTTTGTGTTGCGTTGCAAAATATGGATGGCACGGATAATGCTTATTATGTCGATCCCAATGAATCTTATTCATGCAGTGACGGTGTACCACTACCGGTCGAAGCAGCGACCTGTTACATTAACCGGGGCAGAGATATTCATGTTCGTTTCGGGAATGTTACAAGAACAGATCTAACTACCAGCCCAGAAGATCCTGCCGCAATTTATAAAGAGATTAATATCCCTGTTACCTGTACGCGTGACGCGGGTATCTCTTTAAAAATGGAGGTTCTGCATAATTCAATGGTAGGGAAATATCGTACTATCTATACATCCTCCAGCGGCGTCGAAATTGTTCCTTATATTGATGGACACTTTGCGCAGGAGGACGCACAGAGCATAAGTACTGTTTATCAAAATGGTATTCATGAAAAAACCGTGAGGTTTTATCTTTTCCGCAATCCAGACGTAAAGGTCAAGGATATTCGATTAGGTGCTTTTAGTGCCAGTTCTGTGGTTGTTATGTCAGAAGATTGATTTTATAAATTTATTTTTCTTATAAGAACGCATCCTGCGATAAATACTATGAAAGTTTTAACTAATAAAAAGATGATGCCTAAAATACATATGTATATATCAGGTGTTATCATGTGTTGGTTGTGTGGTGGATTCTTATATGTTTTGCCTAATAGCGGCGGCTCAGGACTTTCACTGCCGCAAAATTTATTGACATGGCTTGTTATCGCTCTTGTTTTATTGTTTTGTGCTTTTTCTAAACAATTTGAAGGGGTCAAAATATCCTCGCTTTCAGGCGGAGAGAGAGTGATTTTATTGGGCGTGATTTTATGGTGTTTCCCCCTTTTTCTTACCCGAGATCTTGATTGGTTTCAAAATGCTTTACCACGAGTTGTTGCTCTGATTGTATTAATTTTTCTCTATTTTACCCTTAACCACACGTTATCCTACCGATTAAAATCTCGTTACTTATTTTTGCATGTCATTGTGAATGCGTGTTTACTCCAGGCTGGTTACGTCATTCTACAATTGATTTTTTCGCCGGGTGAAAGGCCTTACGGAAGTTTTCAGCAAGTTAATGTGCTTTCTTCTTTTTTGGCAACAGGTCTGGTATGTCTGTTATTCGTTTTTAACAGGAATAAAACAGAACAGAAAACGATATTACGTTATTATTATGGTTTTAGTATCGCATTACTGGCGGGCATAATCGTCGTGCTTCAATCCCGAGCCGCTTTTATTGGTGTCATTGGCGGTGCAGGTATTGTTCTGTGGAAGGGGTTCACAGAAAAACGTACCAGATCTTATACTGCTCTTATACTGTTGCTGACAGGCACTGGATGCGGGCTTTTCATCCTGTATGTTTTACCCATTTTTTTCCCTGGCCCGCTTCTGCCCGTTATCGTTAAAACCTCATCGAATAGCGCCCGTTTTTATATGATGCGGTTGACAACAGAATTAATCATGCAGTCACCTATTACAGGGCAGGGTTATGGCAGCTTTGAGGCGGTTTTTGGTCAACTGGCCTCGACTGTCTGGCCCGGTCTTGAAGCCGCTACGGTAACGCATCCTCACAACGAATTACTTTTTGCCTGGGTAGAAGGTGGAGTCATCGCTCTGTGTGGGGGAGTGCTAATCGTTGCTGGTGTCATCAGGCAACTATGGGAACGAGGGGCACTAAAGTGGTATGGTGTGGCGTTTTTATTGCCTGTAGCAGTACATATGAATCTGGAATATCCTCTTTATCAGTCGGCAGCTTATGCTCTGGTAATAGTGCTATTATTGCTCGCTGCTGGCGTGGCTGCATCACCTGTTAAAGAAGAAATAATGAAGAATGGAGTGCAAATAAAACCGAGATTTTTACGGGCAAGAATCTTTTGGGGATCAGTGTCCCTTTTTATGATTTATTTTTCGTTCACCGGTTTGATAACGCAGCAAAAGTTGACACAAATTGAAAAAAATGGCCTGCAGGCATTTGTGGTAGAGCCCGAAAAAACGATGTCGGCCTTTCCAAATCGCTATAGCCAGCGAGCACGCGTTGATTTTGATTATCATGTGGCTCTGCTTTTAAGATTTAATAAAGATCGCGATCTCACAGTGCTGTATGCTTTTCAAAAATGGGCAGACGATTTCTTAAAAACTCATAATGATCCAAATATTTATAACAGCATGATTAGAATAGCGCTTCTTCAGCAGCCTTCGCAGTACCGTTATCTCTGTAATGAGGCTCATGGACGCTGGCCGAAAGATAAAAGATTTATTTGTGATCATTCGGGTGGGAAATGAAAAAATCTCTTTCATAATTAATTTATCAAAAACTATGGGCCTTAAATGCTTAGTGATGTTGAGGGAATCAGATTCCAACCTCTTGTTGCTCTCAAAACTGGAGAGATTATTGCTTGTGAAGTATTGTCAAGCATCAAAAACAGTAACCCTGAAAAATGGTTCTCACAACTGTCTTCTGGTAAGGTTTTTTCTTTATTTCTATGGCAGATGGAATATTTAGCAAAATTTCCTGGTGAGTACTGGCTTAATTTACCCGTGAAGATATTTTGTAATACCCATAAGATTAAGCAACTTGTAAACATAAATCATGATAATCGTATTATTTTGGAGGTTCAGGATCCCGAAAACCTGCCCCACCTTTCCTGGGATGAGCTTACCGCTTTTAAAAAAGGCGTTGATGTTCTCAGACAGGCAGGATGGCGTATCTGGTTGGATGATGTCACTTCTACGCTTATCCCTTTAATCAGCAGGATGCCTTTACAAGTAAATGGGATAAAAATTGACCGAAATGAAATTAAAGATTCAGGCAGAATCGTTGCCCTCATCTCAAAAGCTTCTGTAATTTACCCACAGATTCTGGTTGAAGGTATTGAAACGCAGCAAGAAAGACAACGTATTCTGCTTACACATGCGCAGTACGGGCAAGGTTTCCTGTGGCCGGAAAGAAAGGTATTACTCAATGTGCCCAAAAAAATGTATTAATTCAAAATCAGAAAATGTGCCGATGACTTCGTTAACTGTTTTCATTCATGTATTGCAATGTCTGGCATACTTCGGACAGGTCTTAAGCTGTCTTCAGACATGTTTAATACTCAGTAAACTTGCATGAACAGTTTTGACTGGCAGCCGGTGGACCTGGCATCTTCCCCTTTTATCCATCGATGAATCTACACGTTACCCTCTTTTGTCGTTTATCTGAAAACTCAACGTAACAAACGTGTAGCGGCGTTTAGGTAGTAATCAGTCAGTAAGTGTTAATAAAAAAAGCTTTATTAAACTGCTACAAAAACTTACGATTGATAAGAATTTTTTTAGGATAAAACCCATATGAAAAAAGCAATCGCAGTCGTTTTGTTAGCATTCGTCCTCACTGGATGTGGAGAGCCTAAGATCGATGGTTCTTCCGAAGAGGCTTTTCAGACATCGCTTCAAAAAGTTCGGGAGTCACTTGCAGAGGATAAGCGCGCCGCGTTTAACGATGCTATTCAGGTTGTCGCCTTCAGCCAGGTCAGCATGAAAGAGCTGATGCAGGCGGGCAGCGGTGATGAAGGTGGACGTGCGCTGATTGATAAAAAGATCAAAGGCGCACTGGCCGGTAAGACCGGCGAAGAAGTTATTGAGTACGCAGATAAGATTAAAAAAGAGCGCGCAGCCAACTAATCTCAGCGTGTTTGTTTCTCAGCCCGGCTTATTTACGGTCTGATTAATCTGTTACTACACTATGAGGCATACTTAGTATGCCTCTTTTTTACGCCATCTTTACAGGAATCTTGATGCCTACGGTCTACAGGCGTTTTGTTGGCATTGAACTGCCAACCGCGTCGGGCAAAAAGCGGTAAGTATTCGGGTAAGGGCAATCCGCACCAATACGATGACGGGCTGCACTAACTGGAAGCCTTGTGGCACACAAGCGTTGCATGATCCCACCACGAATTCTGATTAACTGAAAAATAACGGATGTTAAAACCGGCTGCTGTGATTTCTGCGGTCAGGTCGTCCAGCGGTTTCAGCGTGCGCCAGGGAATGCCGTCTTTCAGTAACAGGTGCTGTCCAGGGTCATAACGCAGAGATTCGCTTATTTGTTTAGGCGAACCACACATGCTGCTGATAATTAACGCGCCGTCACAGGCCAGTACACGGCGCACGGCTTTAAGGCAATGTGTACGTTGTGTTCCCACCAGACAATGAAAGCAGCTGCCGTCAACGATGACATCGAACTGAGCATCGTTATAGAGAGAAAGGTCGCATACGTTGCCTTGGTTAAAATGACCGACCAGACCTGCTTCCCTGAAGCGTTCCCGGGCCCAGCAAATCGCCACGTCTGAGATATCGACCCCGTAAACGACGAATGATTGTCGGGCAAAATAATGTGATGCCATGGCACCATTGCCACATCCGAGCTCAAGAACAGTCCCTTTGTCAGGAAGCCATGCTGCTTCTTCAAGCTCATAAAGCACCTCGCTGAGCCGCTGACGGGCTCGCGAAAAGCCGCTTCCTGTCCAGGCTTCATAGCCCTCATTTTTGAGGCGCCGATAGATATCGTCATAGCTTTCCACGACCGCCCATCTCCTCCTGCCGTCACTGAATCCTCTTCTGACGCATTTTATACAGGCTATGCGTGATCCGTATCTGACTTTTCGGTCCTTGTGTCGTTTCTCACATGATGAAATGCCGCCATGGCCAGGTGCGGATTAAACGGGTTTCATTTCTCAGCAGGAATAATCGAAATCTGCCCGTTACTTTCCAGAATGGCATAGCGAATTTCATCGAGTTCGCACAGCCCATGATTTTGTCGCGCGACCAGCAAAATATCATCCTCGCTGACGTTCACTTTTTTCATCTTATCGGGAAAAGGCTGGCCGTTTTCAACCAGAATGGCCGGGCTGCCATCAATCAGTTGTTCAAACCCTTTATGTTTCCTCTTGATGTAACCAAACAGCATATCCATCACTATCAGTGTGATAATGGTGATCATTGCGCCGGTGACGGAGAAGTCGCTTCCCAGCAGCGCCTGTTGGGTTGCCTCACTGATGATAAGGAGCAGGATCAGATCAAAACTGGTCATCTGAAGCAGGGCTCTTCGCCCGGCAATTTTGAACACAAGGAGGAGGATCAGGTATATCGCAGCGGCTCTGAGGACCATTTCCATAAAGGTTACCTACGGATAAATAAACTGGCTGAAATGGATTTCGGGTTCATTGTTGACCTGCAGGGTATTACTAAAAGCGCCCGGCTTCCTTGGGGTAAGGGCCAGCCAGACTGAGAAGGTCGGCTGTTTGTCGGCGTGGTTATAGACCAGGTAGACATAATCCTTTTCGCTGTACATCCGGTCAGGCTGAGGTTTAATGCTGCCAATCTGAAATTCGTCCAGAAACGTTTTTCCAAAGCTGAGAATATAGTCCGGTGCGTTGAGCTCTTTGATGGAGACTTTGATTTCGTTTTCGCTGGTCAGGCGGCCAAACCGATCGTAATCGAGACGTAAGGTGTGCGTTTTATTCTGCAGGTGCTGCTCGCTAAACAGGCCGTTAGAAAATAACCCCAGCACTGCCGCCACAACAATACTTGTCAGTAAAATAAACCCTGCACGACTAAACTGATATTCAAAATTAAGGTTTTTTATATTTTCCTTAATACGGGGTTTTCTGAGCATCATGCATCAATACCTCAGCGTTTAATGGCCGCCCGGCCTCGCGAAGGCTGCCAAAAATCAGTCGGTTATATGACAAGAAGCGTAGCACTGGCCCTGGTGCTGTCAAACCCATCCCTTGGGCGAATAAAGGTCAAAATCCGCTGTATCCAGGCTGTGGACGGCGGCATTTCAAAGGGGAAAACGAAGCCATCCCGCTTTTATTTCGCTGACCCCTGCGCATCAATTTAACATTTTGACCACTTCCGGCGACGGGCTCATTTTTCTGCTTTACCTGCCAGGAAGGACTTGCGTATTGTGAAGGCCTGTCCCTCTGTCGCCCCTTTCACTATGACTGACCTGATTGTGACGATGTATCGCTCTCCCTTTGTTCTGTTAGCCCTGATTGTTGGCCTGGCGATCAGTTTTACCGCTCAGGCACAAATGGGCGATCGACGAACGGTAACACAACCGGTTTATCCGCCGGTCTGCCAGCGTATTCCGGCCATGGATCAATACACTGTCAGTCAGACTATTCAACAGGCGCTGGATAGCTGCCCGCCCGGCAAAATGGTGCTGTTAGTACCCTCAACCCGTGCGAAGGTATTTTATAGCGGGCCACTGTCTTTGCCTTCGGGTGTCAGTCTGGGCATTGATAAGGGAGCGGTGTTGCGCGCACTTCCGGATCCACGATTGTATGATAACGGGCGCGGAAGCTGTGGCACGCTGGATTCGCAGGGCAACGGTTGCAGGGCGTTTATTACTCTCAGTCATGTCCGCGGTAGCGGGATATACGGGCAGGGCATGATCGACGGGCAGGGCGGAGCCTCTGTCACCGGTAAGACGCAAACCTGGTGGCAACTGGCGGCCAGCGCCAAGAGTGATGACGCAAAGCAAAATGCGCCGCGGCTGATCCAGGTTGATCACGCCCGGGATATCACGCTGTATCAGATCACCCTGAAGAATGCGCCAAACTTCCACGTGGCTGTCAGTGACAGTGAGGGCGTCACGCTATGGGGCATCACCATCGACACGCCCGCGACGGCACGAAACACCGACGGGGTGGATCCTATGGGGTCCAGCGATGTTACGTTAATCAACAGTCGGATCAGTACCGGTGATGACAATGTGGCGATTAAAGCCGGAAACGCACCGGCCTTGCATATTTCCATCGTGAATAACCAGTTTGGCTCTGGTCATGGTATGTCGATTGGCAGTGAAATAAACCGAGGCGTCAGCGATGTGCTGGTGAACGGGCTGACGTTAACCGGCACGACCAATGGCCTGCGCATCAAAAGCGACCGCTCGCGCGGTGGGCAGGTGCGGGCGGTTCGCTACCAAAACATTTGTATGCAGGATGTGGACAATCCCGTGGTCATTGATACGCATTATGATCCGCACGCCAGCGGCACGATGATCCCCGATTACCGGGATATCACCTTCGACAACGTCAGGACAGGCAACGGAAAAATTACGCTGGACGGGTACAGCGAGACGTTTCCGCTTGAGATGACGATAAAAAATGTCTCTATCGCTGAGCAGGCCACGGTAGTACAACGCTTTGCCATTATTCATGGTCAATTTACGCGGGCGCCTCAGACTGCGTGCCGTTAAACAGGTCGAGGGTTGCGCTATTCCCTGAGCGCTTTTTTCTCTGCCGCAGTGCCAGCATCGCTGCTATCCGGCTCACCGTACAACTGGTTTGCCGTATCATTCGGCCAGGACTCAATGGCACCGCAGGAATAGGTGTAACTGCCTAACGCCAGTGTATAGCGCAGCACGTTCTTATCGTCTTTTGCTGCGCCCCAGATCACCTCCAGCGCAGCGTTATGCGTTTCGATAAAGTGCTTCGACAACTGATCGAATTTCACGGGCACGAAGCGGGAATAGCTATTGTCTGCAGTAAACGGGCTGCTTGACATGAACAGATCGGTTTCGCCACTTTCCCGGTTTTTCAGGCCCATAAGCATGATGTTATCGGTCGTTTTCAGCAGTTGCAGTGTGATGTCCTGTCCACAGCGCTGGTGTGCGCTGGCCTGCAAATTTCCCAGCAGCGGTGCGCGTAACGGCTGAGCGAGCACATTGCCAGCCAGCCATCCTGTCACTGTTAACGTCAGTAATGCTTTAGAAATCGGTTTCATACTCTTAATAAATGAGTCGGTGGACAAAGCGCAAAGCATGAAGCGTTGCGCCACGTGGTACCTTGATCTGCCACAGAGTAGGGTGCAACAGGCTGAAAAGTGAGGCGATTACTGTTTTAGCGAGGGGTTTTATCGCGGCGTTCGGATCTGACGAGATAAAATATGCTCTCCTGACGATGTGCCCTGATGCTGTTGCTATGAACAGCGTGAAGCGGGGCAGCAGAGGCCAACACAACAGACGCGAACACAGCCTGATAAGGTGCGGCATTGTTGTCGAAACAGTCTCTCTATGGCGGTAAGTAGCAGAACAGAGGGAGACAGGCCACGCCAGCCGAAAAGGCCATCCGGCTTCGCGCCGAATGACACAGTAATAGCTTCTACCCTCTCGTGAAACAGAGTCAGGCAGACGGAGGTCTACGTCGCTGAATTAGCGCTTGTTTCCTTAACGAACTCAGCGAATGATAGAGCCAATCGCATCGTATCTGAGTGAACATTATGTTGATCAGCACGGAAACCGAACGGACGCATATCGCGGACAGCCGTCTTGCCTGCACGCTTGCCGCTGTCGCCGGCGCGTTAAACACGGCTGCCTTTGAGATAGTCGGTTTCTTCTCGGCCAATATGACAGGCAACGTATCCTCACTGTCGGATTATCTGGCCAAAGCCAATGTGCATCAGGGCATCTTTTTCCTGCTGATTGTCTGCATGTTTATTTTTGGCGCGATGGTATCGACGCTGATTATTAATGCCGGACGCCGACGGCAGATTCGCACAATCTACGCTGTGAATATTCTGCTGGAAGGTGCGGCGTTGGTGGCGCTGGGCATAACCGAAGCCCATTACACGCTGGCGTCGTCCGGCGCGCTGTTGATTCTGAGCCTGAGTTTTTTGATGGGCCTGCAAAATGCGGTGGTGACCCGCATCTCCAATGCGCGCGTCAGAACGACACATGTCTCCGGGACCTCCACCGACATTGGAATCGAGCTGGCGATGCTGTTTGATGTGCTTCGGCGTAAGGCGTCGCCAAAAGACGCGCCGCTGTATGTTGAGCGCCTGCGGCTGCATACCTACACGATCCTCTCTTTCCTGGCGGGCGGGATCGCCGGCATCGGGCTCTGGCATTTACTCAATTACTACTTCCTGGTGCTGATTGGGCTGGGGCTGGTCATCCTGGCGCTGAGCGCTATGCGCAAGCGCCCCGCACTACCTGTAAGCTCTTAAGGCTTTTCCCTGCCGGAGGGGGCGGGAGCCAGCACCCTCAACGCATCATTAAGCAGGCGGAAATGGGCTGGCGTTTGCCCGATGATCTCACCATCTGCATTAATAAAGTGTGGCCGACGCGTTTGCAGTGTCAGGGCGGTCGTGCTGAACGTGCGGACATTGCGCCAGCGGCCATGAGTGCCGCGTCGCAGCGAAGGAAACAGCAACAGCAGTTGCCAGCTGCGTTTGATTTCGAGGCTGTAGACGTCCAGCAAGCCATCGTCAGGCGCGGCGCTTTGCTGTACGGTCATTCCGCCACCATAAAAGCGCCCATTGCCAACCGACACCTGCACGGTTTTAATGGCGGTTGCCTTGCCGCCATGAATCAGCGTGGCGCGGAAAGGCCGACTTTGCCGCAGAATGCGCAACGCGGCAAAGGCATAACCCAGCACGCCCCAGCGCTTTTTCGCCTGTGCCGTAAGATTACAAGCCAGCTCAGCCGAGAAACCAATACTGGAGACGTTGAGAAACAGGTGACCATTGACCTCACCGAGATCCACAGAGCGCGTATGGCCCTGGCAAATGACACTGACCGCCTGTTCCAGTTGAGTGGGAATCCCCAGCGTTCGCGCAAAATCATTGGCGGTGCCCAGCGGAAGAATCCCCAGCGGCAGCCCGGTGCGCATCAGTCCCGGCGCTGCCGCATTGAGCGTGCCGTCGCCGCCGCCCACAATCACCCAATCGATTTGGCCGGCGTAAGCAGAAATAAGATCGGGGTAACTACGTCGATCGCCCGGGGCGGGCAGGATCAGATCAATGCCCGCCTGCTGCAGCAGTTGTGTGGCGCGGGCGGCATCAATGCGGCCCTTGCGTGAACGTTGATTGATCAATAACAGCGCAGTCTTTACCCTGTGCGGCATGCTTAATCCGTGTAAGAGATGACGTGTTAACGAGACGATTAGCAGAAAGTACACATGCGGGATTCTCTGTTACAACCTTGCTTGCGCTACTTTACGTAACGGCAGAAAAGCACGCGAGTGACTACACTGCCAGTAAACCCAATGACAGACGAGGATGCCGATGACAGAACACCAATTCAGAACGCTGCTGGCTGAGAAAGGCTTTGCAGAACCGGTCATTGTCGAACGTGAAGCCCACAGTGAACTGGACCAGCACGATCATCCTTTTGAGGCGATGGCGCTGATTCTTGAAGGGGATATCACCCTGTTTACCGAAGACGGTGTCCGTACCTACCAGGTAGGAGACATTTTTCATTTGCAGGCCGGGCAACCGCACCGCGAGACGTTTGGCGCGCAGGGCGTACGTTATCTGGCAGGAAGAAAGTTGTCGTGATCGTTGAGACAGAGAAGAACAATGTTTGAGGACCTGTTTGCGCGCCTGTCGCGCTCGCCTTTTCGCCAGCGTTTTCGTCTGGGTCGTAAAGAATACGATTACTGTCTTGCGAAAGGGCAGGCTGGGGTGCAACAGCACGCCGCCGGGTTTATCCACCAGCGTCTGTCCGCCGCCCATCCGGTGAATGACGGCAAGCAAACGCCGATGCGCGGTCATCCGGTCTTTATTGCTCAGCATGCGACGGCGACCTGCTGTCGCGGATGCCTGGCAAAGTGGCACGGTATTGCGCAGCATCAGACGCTGACTGATAATCAGCAGGCTTATGTGGTAGCCGTGATCATGGACTGGATTCACCAGGCTATGCAGCAACCCCCTCCTCCACGTCGCGTGCGCAAACCTGCGGCACCGGACCCGTCGCCTCGGCAACTCGATTTGTTATAGGCAACGATTATACCTCTGGTGTCCTTTTAACCAGTCAGGTTCGCTATATTTCATTTCAGGTCTATTCTTAAATCGTTCTTTGGTCTCCTGTGCCAGGATAATTACGCAAGACGACAAATTTCACACAAGAGGGAATTACGATGAAGAAAGCAATTATTGCACTGTCTGCTGTTTTACTGGCCTCGCCAGTTTTCGCTGCTACCACAACGGATGAAACTGTCGCTGAAGCGCATAAAGGCGCAGATACCGCTAAAGAAAAACTGCATCAGACGCAGCACAAAGGCCAGGAGCTGAAGCTGAAGTCTGAGCATGCGGCGGAAGGTAAGAGCAACGCCACCTCAAGCAAAATCTCTGAAGGTGCGCAGAAAGGCTGGCACAAAACCAAAGAAGGCACCGAGAAAGGCTGGGATAAAACCAAGCAGGGTGCCGAAGACCTGAAAAACAAAGCGACCAACTAAGCCGCTTTTGTGTAGAAAAAACCCACCGCTGGTGGGTTTTTTTATTCCCTATTTCTGTTCGGGGTCGGCCGGAACGGTCTTAGCCTGTAAGGCTTCGGCCTTTGCCGCCTCTGCTTCTGCGGCATCCTGCTGCGCCGTATCAGACTGTTTTTTCCCCTCTTCGATAAACTCTTCATCGATTTCCTCGATGTTTTCGCGGTTATCGCGTCCGGACAGTAAATTCCAGCAGGCAATGAACAGGGCAGCAATCACCGGGCCGATGACGAAACCGTTGATGCCGTAGATTTCCATTCCGCCCAGGGTGGCGATCAGGATCAGGTAATCAGGCATTTTGGTGTCTTTGCCGACCAGCAGTGGGCGCAGGATGTTATCCACCAGCCCGACGATGACCACAAAGAAGCCCACAAGAAACAGCCCCTTCCACAACGCCCCGGTTGCGAAGAAGAAAATCGCAGCGGGCACCCAGATAATAGCGGAGCCGACGGCAGGAATAAGCGACAGGAAACCCATCAAGGCCCCCCAGAGCAGGCTGCCATCAATATCGGTAATCCAGAAGGCGAGCCCACCTAAAATCCCCTGTACCACACCGACCACGACCGTGCCTTTTACCGTCGCGCGCGACACGGCGGCAAACTTCTTAAACAGATGGTGTTTTACATAGGTAGACAGCGGCAGCGCTTCCAGAATCAGATGGACCAGGTATGACCCATCTTTCAACAGGAAGAACAGCAGATAGAGCATGATGCCGAAGCCGACGGTGAAGCTGAATGTCCCCTTACCGATGATAAAGGCGCTACCGGCCAGGTACTGGCCGCCTTTGAGGGCAAAGGCCGACAGCTTTTGCTGAATCTGCGTAGCATTGTCCAGGTTGTTTTCTGCAAGGTAATGTTTGGCCCAGCCTGGCAGATGTTGCAGCAGATCGGCGAAAACGACCGGGAACTGGGCCGAGTTGGTTTGCAGCTTGTGGTAGACCGTATTCACTTCGACCACCAGCGATGACGCAATAATCGCTAAAGGCGTAAAGACGATCAGACAGATGCACAACAGCGTCAGCAGGGCGGCAAGCCCGTTACGATCGCCCAGCTTGCCTCGCAAATACGTTTTCAGCGGATGGAAGATCACGGCCAGCACGGCAGCCCAGAGAATCGGCGAGAAGTAGGGCGCTAATACCTCGAAAAAAGCCACCGTCGCGATGGCCAGTATCAGCAGGAAAAACCCGATAGTAAGTCCTTTAAAGCGCATAGGATAACCTCATGTAAACATCCCTTGATAAGCACGTATGCCGATGCGGGCATTGGCCACCCGAAAGTGTATGAATGTGGCATCGGGAATCAACGATCAATTCTGTTTTTATTTTCTCCTCACGCTGCTTTCGCCAGCGCATTCTTCAGTCGCAGACAACCGACGAGAGACAGGCCATGTCGCGCCCCCGGCCGCGGCCGCGAACGATGCCTACCTTAGCGTAGCGGGTTCGGGCGGTTTTGCTGGCGCAGCGCGACAGATTTCTGAGATAAGCCTGCCACTGACGGCTGACGCGCGGCCCAGGCTTGCGAAATAAAACTGTCATACAGCAATGCTAGCGTGACAACCGGCAAGGTCAGAGAAAAAAGGAATAATAATGAAAATGCACATTACCCTGATTGCGGCGGCGCTGTTCGTGACGCAACAGGCGCAGGCAATCCCGTTGTCTGAAGCCAGTGCGCTGGCGAACAAAACGTCTCAGGGCTCATCCAGTCCGGTATTCAATGCGCTTGAACTGCAGGCGCTGGCGGCAGAGCGCACGGCCATCCAGAACGGTGCACCTACGCTCAGCCGTGACCAGCTAAAACAGGCGAAACAAAGTGACAAACTCGCCGACTATCGCTGGCTGAAAGCCAGTGGCTACAATTTCCAGACCCAACCCCTGCAACAGGCGGGCATTGCGCTGTTATCGGGATTCAGTACGCTGCCGGATAACGTGATGAACGCTAACCGGGCCACAGTGACATCAATTAATCTTAATGCCACGCAGGGCGAACGCCGTCAGGCGCTGGCGGACGCCGAAGGGATTAGCTATCTGTATTTCCTTGCCGATGCCCTGGGACCGCGCTTAGGTAAAGCTTTTCTTGCGGCCTATGAAAAAGGCGAGCTGAGTAAAGCTGCCGCGCTGATAAAAGCCAGTGAAGTCAGCACCAGCGCGGCAAAAAAACACTTCGACTATCCACGTCCTTTCCTGCACAAAGGCAATACGATTCATCTGGTGCCGGATGACACGGTGATCAAAGATAACCAGCCTTATACGGCCGATGGGGGGGCTTTTCCCAGCGGACATACCAATACCGGCTACACCGATGCGTTATTGCTGGCTGAGATGATCCCGGAACGTTTTGATGCGTTGCTGCAACGGGGCGCGCGTTACGGGTATTCGCGGCTGGTTCTGGGCGTACATTATCCGCTGGACGTGATGGGATCGCGCATGGTGGCCCAATATAACGTTGCACATTATCTGAATGATGCTGCTTACCGGACGTTATTCGCAGAGGCTCGCCAGCAACTGCGCAGTGCGCTGGAAAAAGAGTGTGGTACCACATTAGCGGTGTGCGCAAAACCTGCGGGACAGGATGATCCCTATGGCACTGGCAGCATGAAGCCGTTTTACCGTTTCACCATGAGCTATAACCTGCCGAAGGTGGCAGGCAATAAGGCCAGGTTAACGGTTCCCGACGGCGCAGAGGTGTTGCTGGAAACCGCCTTGCCTCAATTGTCGGCGAAGCAGCGCCGTGCGCTGATGGTGAAAAGCGCGTTACCCGCCGGTTACCCACTGGGTGGGCCGGGCGCGGATCAGGCATTCTGGCAGCGGCTGGATTTAGATGCGGCCTACGCCCAGGCGAAGCACCGTTAACCTGTAACGGGCGGGAAACCCCGCCCGTGTTTGCTACAGCGTCGCCTGGGTTGGCGTCATGCCCGGCACCAGAATTACTTTTCGGCACGCTTCTTCCCGTTTTTCAAAGATGGCATAGCCCCGTGCCGCATCCTCCAGCGGCATATGGTGCGTCACAATCTCTTCCGGGGTTAAATGCCCTTTTTCGATGAGGCTGAGCAGGTCGGGCAGATAAGCATGAACATGCGTCTGGCCCATTTTGAAGGTCAGGCCCTTGTCAAACGCATCGCCGAACAGGAAGCCGTGAATAAAGCCGGCGTACACACCGGGCACGCTGACAATCCCGCCCCGGCGAACGGCCGCAATACACTGACGTAACGCTTTCCCGCTGCTGCCTTCCAGTTTCAGGTTAGTTAATACCGTTTCTGTCAGGCTGCCCTTGGCTTCAAAACCAACGGCGTCAATGACCGCATCCACGCCGCGATGGCCCGCACTGTGCTCAATGATCCAGGCGGCGGGATCGTCAGTTTTATCGAAATTAATCGGGATCACACCATAACGTTCCCTCGCAAAGTCCAGCCGGTAGTCATTATGATCGATCATATAGATCTGTTCTGCGCCCTCCAGGCGGGCGCAGGCGGCGCTGAGTAAGCCGACGGGGCCAGCACCAAAGATCGCGACGCTTGAACCCGGCTTGATTTCAGCGTTTTTAACCGCCTGCCAGGCGGTCGGCAGGATATCAGACAGAAACAGCACTTTCTCGTCCGGGAGCGTTGCAGGCACTTTAAACGGACCGGTATTCGCTTTGGGAACTCGGACATATTCCGCCTGACCGCCGGGGATACCGCCGTACAGTTTGCTGTAGCCAAACAGGGCCGCAGGTGGCGTAATTTTTTTGCGGTTTAAGATCGCGCCTCTTCCGCTGTTGGTGTTTTCGCACGCGGCGTACTGATGCAGATGACAAAAAAAGCAGTCGCCGCAGGCAATCACAAACGGAATCACCACCCGATCACCTTTTGCCACGGCGGTCACTGCGCGACCTGCTTCCACCACTTCGCCCATGAACTCGTGGCCAAAAATGTCGCCATGATCCGTACCCGGGATTTTTCCCCGGTACAGGTGCAGATCTGAGCCACAAATAGCCGTGGCGGTAACGCGAAGAATAATATCATCGGCCGCTTCCAGACCGGGATCGGCAACATTATCAACGCTGACTTTATGCGGACCATGCCAGGTTAAGGCTTTCATGTAGTTGACTCCTGTAAACCGGTGAAGGACAGCAACGGCGCGGTCGGCGATACCAGCCCGACAACAGTCGTCGCCAAAATTTGTAAGGGTGCTTGAAGTGTAGTGAGGGAAAAACGGGTAAGCAGAGCGGTGGGGTGAAACCAGGAAACAACCACGGCCTGTAAAGCCTTTCCTGTAGGGGATGATGCGCATAACCCGCCCGGAATCTGCACGATATGACGCATTACTTGAACTCAGGTCGTCAGATAGTGTAAAAAAACGCACGCGCAATCGATTACGCAGCGGCAGCCTGAGGCATTCCTGTCGCCCGCGTTTACCTGTTCCCTCTGAGAACGGCCACACTTTTACCCGCAACTGGCCGCCTTTGCGGCTGATGCATACTCTGGAAAAGCTAATGAAAACCTCGCACACCCGCCCCCTGGAATCTGCCCGCATTACAGAAGAAACGGGCTGGCGTAAAACGGATACCGTGTGGATGCTGGGGCTGTACGGCACCGCAATCGGCGCAGGCGTCCTGTTTCTGCCCATCAATGCGGGGATGGGCGGTCTGTTGCCGCTGATAATTATGGCGCTGCTGGCTTTTCCGCTGACATTTTTTGCCCATCGCGCCTTAATGCGTTTCGTGCTGTCAGGCAGTCATCCGGCGGGCGACATCACGGATGTGGTGGAGGAGCATTTTGGGGCTGGCGCAGGCAGGTTGATCACGCTGCTCTATTTCTTTGCTATCTACCCCATTTTGCTGATGTACAGCGTGGCGATGACGAATACGGTCGAAAGCCTGATGGTCAATCAACTTGGGTTGACTGCGCCCCCGCGCGCCTTACTGGCGCTGCTGTTAATTGTCGGCATGATGACGGTGGTGCGCTTCGGCCAGACCATGATTGTCAAGGCGATGAGCGTGCTGGTTTATCCCTTCGTCGCGGTACTGATGTTGATGGCCGTCTGCCTGATTCCTCACTGGCACGGCGCCGCACTGCAAACGTTGCACAGCGGCGGCGGCAACCTGTGGAGCACCTTGTGGCTGGCCCTGCCGGTGATGGTCTTTTCTTTTAATCACTCGCCGATTATCTCATCATTTGCGGTGGCCAAACGTCAGGAATACGGCGCCCAGGCTGAGCAAAAATGCTCACGGATTCTGGCCTGTGCGCACCTGTTAATGGTGCTGACCGTCATGTTCTTTGTGTTCAGCTGTGTGCTGAGCCTGTCCCCTGATGACCTGCGGTCAGCGAAAGCTCAGAACATTACGATATTGTCCTATCTGGCGAACCATTTTAATGCGCCGCTGATCGCCTGGACGGGGCCGGTAATCGCCATGGTCGCAATCGCTAAATCCTTTCTCGGGCACTACTTAGGGGCACGCGAAGGGTTTAACGGCATCGTTAACAAAGCGCTGCGTAGCCGGGACAAGACGATTGCGCCTCAGCGGCTGAATCGCCTGACGGCAGGCTTTATGCTGCTGACGACCTGGCTGGTGGCGACGCTCGATCCCAATATTCTGAGCATGATTGAAACCCTGGGCGGCCCGGTGATTGCGGTCATTCTGTTTTTAATGCCGATGTACGCTATTCATCGTGTTTCTGCCATGCGCCAATACAGCGGCAAGCTCAGTAATGTCTTTGTGGTGGCCAGTGGGCTGATTGCCATTTCCGCTATTTTCTATTCGCTTTTGCAGGCGTGACTGACGGGCGGCTGGCAACGCCGCCCTGTGTTTCTGCCGGACAGCGATCCTCCGTTCACGGCTTCAGACGTATTCGTTAAAAAAAGTTTTAAATTTTTTACGAATTTGCATGTTAAAGTTAACGAGAATAATTCTTATTCCTTAACAGGGTTACTAAACATGAAATTCGGTATTTTTGCAGCAACATTGTTGGCCTCAACCGTCTGTTCGGCAACGACGTATCCTGTCACCGTCACCGACATGGATGGCCAGCGTATCACGCTGCAGAAAGAGCCCCGGCACATCATTTTGCAGGACGGGCGCGACATTATGGCGCTGGCGTTGCTGGATCGTGATAATCCGTTCAAACGCGTCGTGGCCTGGAACAATCTGCCCAAAAAGCAGGACACGCAAACGTGGGCGCTGCTGGAGAAAACCTGGCCGCAGGCTGCCAGTATTGTGGATATGGGATTCAACGATCAGGGACAGGTAAACCTTGAAAGCGTGCTGGCGCAGAAGCCGGATCTGATGATTGCGCAACTGCGTGCCAAACCGGCGCTGATGCAATCTGGGGTACTGACCACGCTGAAAAGCCTGAATATCCCGGTCGTGTTTGTCGATGACGAACTGCATCCTAAGCAAAACACGGTGCCAGGGATAACGTTGCTGGGCAGCGTGCTGAACCGTGAAGCGGAGGCGAAAGCCTATACAGATTTTTATCAACAGCGCTGGCATGCGCTGCAAACGAAAATCGATCAGGTCAAAAACAAGCCTACCGTCTTTATTGAACCGATCGCCGGTAACAGCGACAGCTGCTGTTTTACCCACGCTCACAGTGGCTGGGGCGGGCTGGTTGAGGCGGTCGGCGGCAAAAATATTGGCTCGTCACTGCTGCCCGGTAATGCCGGTTTTGTGTCGCTGGAGAAGATCATCGCCATGAAGCCGGACGTTTACATTATGACCGGCTCGAAACGGTCCAACAGCAACGTGTTGCCGCTGGGCTACGGGGCGAATAAACAGGATGTCGCCACCACTTTTACCACATTACTAAAACGCACAGGGCTGGCGCAGATTGAGCCGGTGAAACAGGGAAAGACCTACGGGATTTATCACCACTTTTATAACCATCCCTACAACATTATTGGTATGGAAATTCTGGCAAAAGATCTTTATCCAAAGCAGTTTAGTGACCTGGATCCTACCGCGGATTACCACAACATTATCCGCCAGTTTACTAAATTACCGGATGCGCCCGTCATGCTGAGTTATCCCTGATACCTTTCCCTGAGGCGCGAACCTGTTGACCGCCGCGTGCAGGCTGAATTATGTGTTGAGTCAGCCTGCATCACGCGCGGCGGTTGAGGCTGATCCGCTTATCGGAAAGGATTCCGTTACGTTGCCGATGACCGCGCGCCTCTGGCTGACGCGCTTTCGTGCCGTTTAACATCATGGTCGGGCTGACCCTGCTCGCCTGATTACGCGTGAGTCTCTGCTGTCACCCTGTTGTTCTTCCACCTGCGGCGTCGTTCAGCGCGTCCTGAGACACGGCGCTTTCATCTGCTGACTTTTAAGAGTTTTGGCGATACTTATTGTGACGCCTCATGCCGATAGTAGTCATAACGGCGCGTCGTCGCCGTTACACTGGAGGCAGTACCATGAAAAAAATAAAATCAGTTTTAGTGAGTGTCCTTTTAGCATACAGCACCCTGTACAGCCTGCCGGGACTGGCGGATGGCCCCGGTGGTCCTGGTGGCCCATGGCATCATCCGGGACGCGGTCCTGATGGTTTCGGCCCGCCGGGCCTGCGACGCGAAGGACCGCCGGGACCGGGTGGACCGCCACCGCCTGATGCGCGTCGTGACTACGACCACGATCGGTTTGCGTGGGAAGGGCATGAATTCCGGCGCGGCCGACCCGTTCCACGGGAATATTGCGGCGACAGATACCGGATCGATGACTGGCGTGAGCGTGGGTTGAGAGAGCCACCGGAAGGGCAGCACTGGGCGGATATCGATGGTAACTATGTGCTGATTGCAGCGGCCACCGGCATTATCACCTCACTCATCCTCAACAACGCGTTTCATTGATCACCATACAGGGATGGCAGATGCCATCCCTTTTTTATGCCACATGCGCTGCTTATCAGGCTATTCTGACAGTGAATCCTGAACGTTTCCCTGCTAAGGAGTTCTGATGACCACGGTAAAAATGGTTGCCGTTGATATGGACGGCACCTTTCTGGATGACAAAAAGCAGTACAACCGCGCCCGTTTTCTTGCCTGTTACCACCAGCTCAGCCAGCGAAACATCAGGTTTGTGGTCGCCAGTGGCAATCAATACCACCAACTGCGGTCGTTTTTTCCTGAGATCGCCAGCGAGATCGCGTTCGTCGCTGAAAATGGCGCACTGATTATCGACAGGGATGAAGAGCTGTTCTGTGGCGCGTTCTCACGCAGCGACATCGATGCCGTGCTCGATACGTTGAAAAACGGACACTATCCCGACCTGCGTTATCTGCTTTGTGGACGAAACAGCGCCTATTATTTTGAGGGAATGGATGAAACGTGGCTGGTGAAGATGCGTCACTACTGTCACCGGCTTAAGCCAATACGTACGCTTGATGAGGTGGCTGACGATCGGATACTGAAATTTGCGCTGAATCTGTCAGACGATTACGTCGAGCCTTTAATGGCGGATATTGGTCGCCTGCACGCAGGATCGGCAGCAGCCACATCCAGCGGTCACGGCTCGGTAGATTTAATCGTGCCCGGTCAGCATAAAGCCAATGGCCTGAACCTGCTGGCACAGCGCTGGGACATTTCCCACGATCAGGTGCTGGGCTTTGGTGATGGCGGTAACGATCTGGAAATGCTCCAGCAGTCCGGGTACAGCTTCGCCATGCGCAATGCGCCGCAACGGGTAAAGCAAACGGCGCGTTTTTTGGCTCCCGGAAACAATGAGGAAGGTGTCCTGCAGGTGATTGAACAGATGCTGGCAGGGGAAGCGCCGTTCAATACAGCGGCAGCGCAGCAGAGGTAGGGGCCTGATGCGGGCGGGCAAAACGCCCGCCCGTGGGCTACGCGGTGACGGTCCAGGCACGAACAAGTATGTCGTGCATCTCATCTTTACTGTAGCTGATCAGACTGTTTTTACTGTTCGCGCGGGCCAGAATCCAGGCCACGTCCGCTTCGCTCAGCGTCGGGCCATCCAGCCAGAATGCGGTAATCGCGGTACGTTGCAGCCAGGCTTTCAGGTCACGTGCCGGAGAGTCCGTGTGCGTGCCAAACAGCTGCTGATGCATGTCGGCCATCAACTGACGTTGTTCAGGATGCTGGCTCACGGCCAGATGGTCCAGAAACGTGAATAACAGCCTGCCGCAGACTTCGCCATGATGGAAAGGCTTTATCGCCCCCAACTCGCCCGCAATACCGTGAATCACGCCCAGACCGGCAGTGCTCAGGCTGACACCGCCCAGCCAGGAAGCCATCATCATCGCCTCACGCGCCCGATCGCCTGTTTCATCCAACTGGTTTAAGGCCGGCCAGGCCTGGATAAACTGACGCAGCCCGCTCAAGGCCATCTGACGGGTAAAGTGGTTGCCCTTGCCAGACAGGTAGGCTTCAAACAGATGTGTGAAGGCATCGATCCCGCAGGTCGCCAGCACAGTATCGGGGGCGCCTTTGAGTAAGTCGGGATCCAGGATGGCGACCTGCGGCACAAATACCGGATGACGCAGCGACGCTTTGATCTGGATATCCTGCTGGTCGGTCACCACCGCGTTTTGGGTAACTTCGCTGCCGGTGCCCGCCGTGGTCGGAACGGCGATGAGGGGAAGGGTAACCGGGTTGACCGCCGTATCGCCGACTTTTTCCAGATAACGGGCCGTGGAGAGTGGATGCTGAATCATGGCGCTAAAGGCTTTAGCCGCATCCAGTACGCTTCCGCCGCCTATCGCGACGACCCGATCAACATGCCCTCGCCAGCGGGTGACCCAGCCATCAATTTCCGCCGGGGAAGCCTCATGGCTGACAATTTCATAACCCACAATATGATCGTTCAGGGTGGTTTTGATACGTGCATAAGCTTCCCCCTGCAAAAATGACCGGCCGCAAAAGAGCAGAGTGGCCTGGGGTTGGGCAGCCAGCAGAGGAATCAGCTTGCTGAGGCTTCCCCGGCCAAAAAGGGTATGTTGATTGCTGTACAGCTTACTCAGATTGTCACTCACCCGCGCATCCTTTTGTCTCTTCGCTAAGCTTTGAGTGTAACGAAAACCCAACGTCAGGCCTCAAGAAACTTTCTGATAGCGGTCGGTTAAAAAGTTGATCACCTTCGCAAAACGTAAATTCATCCCTGGCGGGGTGATGCGCGAGTCGGGATGTTACCCTTAACATGTTATCGGTAACAGGGTGTGTCAAAACATAAATGTCACGACATTTCCCTGATTTTAAGCGTCCTCCGGGACCACGATAACCAAGCGGCACTGACATCATTCAGGGCATCAGGTGGAGAAAAATTATGCCATTACTCTATGTGGCGATTGGCGTGGCATTACTGTTACTGCTGATGATTCGCTTTAAACTTAATGGTTTTATCGCGTTGATTCTGGTTGCGCTGGCGGTGGGCGTGATGCAGGGCATGCCGGTCAACAAAGTGATTATTTCAATTAAAAATGGCGTGGGCGGCACGCTGGGCGGTCTGGCGCTGATTATGGGTTTTGGCGCGATGCTCGGTAAACTGCTGGCCGACTGCGGCGGTGCGCAGCGTATTGCCACCACGTTGATTGCGAAGTTTGGCACGCGGCATATTCAGTGGGCGCTCGTGCTGACCGGCTTCATCGTGGGGTTTGCGCTGTTTTATGAAGTCGGTTTTGTCTTAATGCTGCCGCTGGTGTTTAGCGTCGCCGCATCAGCACGTGTCCCGCTGCTGTTTGTGGGCGTGCCGATGGCCGCGGCACTGTCCGTAACCCACGGTTTTCTGCCTCCCCATCCGGGCCCGACCGCCATTGCGACGCTGTTCAACGCAGATATGGGGAAAACGCTGCTGTTTGGCACCTTACTGGGCATTCCAACGGTGATTCTTGCGGGGCCGGTTTATGCCCGTTTCCTGAAAGGCATTGATAAACCGATTCCGGAAGGCCTGTACAACCCCAAAACTTTCACGGAAGCGGAAATGCCGGGCTTTGGGGTCAGCGTCTGGACATCGCTTGTGCCTGTAATACTGATGGCGCTGCGCGCGGTGGCCGAAATGGTTCTGCCTAAAGGGCATGCCTTGCTCTCTTATGCTGAGTTCTTTGGCGATCCCATCATGGCGACACTGATTGCTGTGCTGATTGCTATCTTCACCTTCGGTCTGAATCGTGGTCGCAGTATGGAACAGGTCATGGATACCCTGAGCGACTCCATCAAGATTATCGCCATGATGCTGCTCATCATTGGCGGCGGCGGTGCCTTTAAACAGGTCCTGGTGGACAGCGGCGTGGATAAATACATCGCCGGTATGATGCATGCAACCAGTCTGTCGCCTCTCTTCATGGCATGGTCAATCGCTGCTGTGTTACGTATTGCACTCGGATCCGCTACCGTTGCGGCCATTACGGCAGGCGGCATTGTGGCACCACTGATTGCGACCAGCGGTGCCAGCCCTGAACTGATGGTCATTGCGGTGGGCTCGGGCAGTGTGATTTTTTCACACGTTAACGATCCGGGGTTCTGGTTATTTAAAGAGTATTTTAACCTGACGATAGGCGAGACGCTTCGCTCCTGGTCTGCGCTGGAAACCATTATTTCGGTGTGTGGGCTGGTGGGCTGTTTGTTGCTCTCTTACGTGGTATAGAAATCAGAGCGTAGAAAACAAAAGGGCCGCACAGAACGGGCGGCCCAAAAGGTTAATCTGCATCTTCAAAACCCGCTTTCACCATCTCTTCTCGCAGTGCGCGGGCAATCTCACGGTTACCGCCCGTAACCGGATAAATCACATTGTTGACCACATCATCAAGGTAATGCTCCGCAAACTCTTGTCGGGTCAGTTGCGTGCCGCCTTCATCATTGATGGCGAAAAAACCTTTGATTTTGTCGCCGCTGTACTTTGCCTTAAGGCTGTAGCGGCCCATACTGGTATTAATACTGCTCATAAGGTCTCTCCCTGCTCTGCATTTAAACTGTCAACATTCTCGGGCTTTCCTGTCGGCATAAATTTTAGCCAGGAATAATCTGCAAAACGAAACGGCAGGCCGCACTAAAGCCACGCGATGCGATACTTCTCACAGAAAGAAACCGCTAAAACCGATTATTGCCTTCCGGGATGCGATCACGGCTGGCAAAAAGCAAACGGCAAAATCTCGCCTATACTGTCAGGGGATTGTTTTATTAGGTAAGGGATATGAAATGAAAATAATTTTGTGGATCATCGCCATCATTTTTATCGTCGGACTGCTGACGCTGACAGGCGTGTTTAAGCTCATCTTCTGATCGTGTTTTTACGGGCATCCAGACGGGTGCCCGATGCCTAAAGTTTTCCTGTGTGTTGTTTCTTTCCCCTTCGTATTTCAGCCTGCATCTCTGCGTCATCCCGACAAGGCTGTGCCATCCCCGGGTACGTTGTGGCCGCAATCGCTGTTCTTCTCATCAAGGCCCTCGTATGCCCGCACAAGCAGGATCAGCGCCCGGTTTCATAGAGGAGTAGGACAGGGACACACCATATTTTAGCGGGCTTCTCAGTAAGCCCGGTTGTCTGTAAGTTGCTGTTTCGCTGGCTGAAGGGCAGGTAAGCGGCTATTTGCCCTTGCCGTTTGGGATGTGTTCAGATTTTTTACGTTAAAATTTCCCCACTTTTCCATAACATGAATGATAATTACATGCTGAAAATACCCGGAGAGGGACACGTATCCGGGATTGAGGCGTTTTTCCGTTACTGAGTTTCAGTGTGGAATACTGAATTTAATCGAAACGATACAGGTAGCATTGACGTGAATAAATCTCTTTTTTCAGGCCCCTTTTTGGCCCTGTTTGTCTCTTTTTCCCTCCAGGCCGCCACATTTACCCAGCAAATCAAATCCGGCTGGAACACCTTTAGCGATAATGTTCAGCAAACCTGGGAACAACCGCAGAGCATCGATCTTTATGTGCCTGCTATCACCTGGCACAACCGTTGGACCTATGACAGAGAGCATATTGATCGCTACAACGAACGTCCCTGGGGAGCGGGCGGTGGCGTTTCCCGTTACGACGAGAAAGGGAACTGGCATGGCCTTTATGCGATGGCGTTCAAAGACTCCTTTAATCATTGGGAACCCTTTACAGGCTATGGCTGGGAAGCGACCTGGCGCCCGCTCACTAATCAGGCATTTCATTATGGACTGGGCTATACGGTTGGGGTAACGGCAAGGGATAACTGGGGATATTATCCCATCCCGGCTATATTACCTCTGGCATCAGTAGGTTACGGCCCGGTGAACTTTCAAATGACTTACATTCCAGGGACTTATAACAACGGGAACGTGTATTTTGCCTGGGTGCGCTGGCAGTTTTAACTGTCCGCGCCAGTGAATAAGTCACCGAAGGGTAAATAAAATGGATATTTATCACTTTTTCATCAAATCAGGCTGGACAAAACCTTCAGCAATTGCTGTACTAGATGACGACACAGTTTAGTGTCCATTTTTCATGTAAAGGTAATATAGATGTCTAAGATTAAAGGTAACGTTAAGTGGTTTAATGAATCTAAAGGATTCGGTTTCATTACTCCTGAAGATGGCAGCAAAGATGTATTCGTACACTTCTCTGCGATCCAGAGCAATGGCTTCAAAACTCTGGCTGAAGGTCAGCGTGTAGAGTTTGAAATCACTGACGGCGCAAAAGGCCCATCTGCTGCTAACGTTATCAGTCTGTAAGTTAACAGTCAGAATTCTAAAAACCCGCCTTCTGGCGGGTTTTTTTATGCCTGCGTTAATCTGATTTTTGCTGCGGCGAGAACCCTGCTTGCGGTGTTGCTCACTTTAACCACACGAACTGCTGCTTTCCTGCTGCCTTTCTTAATCCAGCCAGCCGCTTATCCGCCGTCAGGACGGTATTTCAGCGCATAAATTGCGCTACCAGTCACAGATAGCTCCTGTAACATAATTATAACAACCTCCCGAGGCAGCATTTTCGGGCTGATCGGGTTATAACTACCTTTCTACATCGCAGAGGAAGAGGTGACAGGATGAATATTCGCCCCGCCCAGGCCAGGGACAGTTTCGTGTTGAGCGCGCTGTTAAGTGAATTAGGTTATGGCGGCACAGAGTCGTTTATTGAACAGCGCCTTGCCCAGTTGATAACCGATCCCAGTGAAACGCTGCTGGTGGCCGAACACGGTAATCAGGTGCTGGGTTTTCTCTCTATGCACTTCATCCCACAACTGGCCCTGGCCGGTGATTTTGCCCGTATCAGCTATTTTTGTATTGCCGATGGTGAGCGCAGCAAAGGGGTGGGACAGACGCTGCTTAAGCAGGCTGAAGCGCTGGCGGCGCAACATGGCTGTGATCGCATGGAAGTACATTGTCATGCGTCACGCCTTAAAGCCAACCAGTTTTATGGCCGCGAAGGGTATGTTGAATCACCACGCTACCATGTGAAAGCCTTACAGCCATTATAAGCGCCACAGCAGGGCTGCTGTCGGCAGGGAGGATGACGAATGAAAGTCGCGCTGGGTCAGTTTGTCGTTAAACGGGAATGGCAGGAGAATGCGCAAGCCTGTATAAATATGATGGCACAAGCCCGGGAAGCCAGCGCCGATCTGCTGGTGCTACCGGAGGCCGTGCTGGCCACAGATATGACCAACCCTGACTGGATACGGGAAGCGGCCCAACCGCTGAACGGCCCGTTTCTGACCCAGTTACTGACCGCCAGCCAGGGGCAGGCGCTGACGACCGTGTTCGGGATGCATGTGCCGGGCGACAGCCATAAAGTCTTTAACGTTCTGGTGGCCATTCGCGACGGCAAGATTCTGGCGGAATACCGCAAGCTGCATCTGTACGACGCCTTTTCAATGCAGGAATCGGCGCGGGTTGAGGCCGGTCAGGACGTGCCGCCGTTGGTGCCCGTGGCGGGCATGAACGTTGGGCTGATGACCTGCTATGACGTGCGGTTTCCGGAAATGGCACGACGTCTGGTGCTGGATGGTGCTGACGTGCTGGTCGTGCCATCAGCGTGGGTCAGAGGACCGCTAAAAGAGATGCACTGGGATTTACTCACCCGAACGCGAGCGCTGGAAAATACCTGTTATGTATTGGCGGTGGGCGAGTGCGGCGCACGTAATATTGGCAACAGTATGGTGATCGATCCGCTGGGCGTACCCATAAGTCGCGCTGCGGAGTCGCCTGCTTTGATCGTTGCCGATCTGGACCCACAGCGCATTGCGGCGGCGCGGGCTCTGCTGCCGGTGCTGGAGAACCGTCGCTTTGCCCGGCCAGAGCTGGATCCGGCGCGTTGATCCCCGAGGCGCAGGGGAACGGGCAAAGCGTAGCGCATAAAATGCGTCGGGCGTTTTCTTACTCTGTTACAGATTCCGCTTGAGGTTGCCCCTGAACTGCGCCTAAATAGTCATTACCGTTATTCGTCAGATTATAAGGTTAAATATGGAAGGTATCAGTATTGCCAAGCTGCTGATTATCGGTGCGCTTATCGTACTGCTTTTTGGCACCAACAAGTTACGCTCTCTGGGTGGCGATCTGGGCTCCGCAATCAAAGGCTTTAAAAAGGCTATGAAAGACGAAGATTCCAGTGCAGCACGTACCTCAGCGGAAGAAACCCCTGCAGAACGCGTTTCTCATAAAGAGTAAGACCGCGTCAGAATGACAGAAGTGTTACTTTTTATTTCTGACTGCAGAAAAAAACCAGATTGCGGACAATCTGGTTTTTGTTTTTTCTGCACCTGACACAACGGCAAATGCTTATTTCACTTCCAGCCCTTTTGCCTGCATATCCGCGTGATAAGAAGAACGCACAAAGGGTCCACAGGCCGCGTGGGTAAAGCCCATCGCCAGCGCTTCTTCTTTCATTTCATCGAACTCCGCCGGGCTGACATAACGCTGAACAGGTAAATGGTGACGGCTGGGCTGCAAGTACTGTCCCAGAGTAAGCATTGTCACACCGTGACGACGCAGATCGCGCATGACCTCAATGATTTCAGCATTGGTTTCACCCAGACCAACCATTAAACCGGATTTCGTCGGTACATCAGGATGCGCCTCTTTAAAACGCTCCAGCAGCTTCAGCGACCATTCATAGTTGGCACCCGGACGCACCTGACGGTATACACGCGGCACGTTCTCAAGGTTGTGGTTAAACACATCCGGTGGGGTGGCAGTCAGAATCTCGAGCGCACGATCCATGCGACCACGGAAGTCGGGTACCAGCGTTTCGATCTTGATATTAGGGCTTTTTTCGCGGATGGCGGTAATACAGTCCGCAAAATGCTGAGCACCGCCGTCGCGCAGATCGTCGCGGTCCACGGAGGTGATTACCACATAGCGCAATGCCATGTCGGCAATGGTCTGTGCCAGCTTACCGGGTTCATTCGCGTCGGGCGCGTTGGGGCGACCGTGTGCCACATCGCAGAACGGGCAACGGCGGGTACAAATTGCACCCAGAATCATAAAGGTGGCGGTACCGTGGTTAAAGCATTCGGCAAGGTTAGGGCAGGAGGCTTCTTCACAAACAGAGTGCAGACCGTTTTTACGCATCGCCGCTTTAATGCCCTGAATACGACTGGAGTCCGCAGGCAGTTTGATTTTCATCCACTCCGGCTTGCGTAAGATTTCTTGCCGGTCAACGGCCACGGTTTTCACCGGGATCAGCGCCATTTTGTCTGCGTCACGGTATTTGACGCCGCGTTCCATCTGAATTGGTTTACTCATAAATCAGCAGGTTCCGGTCGGATTGCGATTTGAAAGCTGTCTCACTCAACCCGAGAAGGCGGCTTTCAACTTTATTTGAAAAAAGTGCAAAAATTATATCATCTCAGCGGCCAGGAAGCAGCCACAGACGTGCGTGATAAGTTACATATTTGTAAATACGCACGCACCGTCAAGGTAAGGCCGGTTCCGCCTCATGCCATTCCACCTGCTGATAACCTAACTGGCGGGCGAAGGTCTCGGCAAGCCGTGGGCGGACATCCGCCAGCGTGACCTCCGGGCAAAAATGTTTTAACTGCGTCATGTGCATGCCCGCGTAACCGCAGGGGTTGATACGCAAAAACGGGCTGAGATCCATATCGACATTGAGAGCCAGCCCATGAAACGAGCATCCTTTGCGAATGCGCAGGCCCAGCGAGCAGATTTTTTCTTCTCCGACATAAACGCCGGGTGCATCGGCGCGCGCCCGAGCCGCCACACCAAAGCTGTCCAGTACGGCGATCACCGTTTCTTCTAACGCGGTGACAAGCTGACGCACGCCGGTTTTGCGACGTTTAACATCGATCAGCACATACATGATCTGCTGGCCCGGACCGTGATAGGTCACCTGGCCGCCGCGATCGCTCTGTACCACCGGAATCGAGCCGGGCATCAACAGGTGCTCGGCTTTGCCTGCCTGGCCCTGGGTAAAGACCGGCGGGTGTTCAACCAGCCAGACTTCATCACGGCTTTCGGCGTCGCGCTGGTCGGTGTAGCGATGCATCGCGTCTGAGGTTAACTGCCAGTCACATAAACCAGGCTGGCGAATAAGGAGCGTTTCAGCTGACAAAACGAATATCCGTTAAGAGGGCAGAGGCTGAGTATAACGCCGGCCGCGCGGAAGTGAAATGATGAGCGTAAAAGGAAGGCTGAGACGTTTTCCGCCGCACCGGCGCGGTCAGCAAACAAAAACGGGCCAGCCGGTAGCACCGACATGGCCCGTTGGTAGTATGACTGACAGTGTTACAACACCATGCGCACGATTTCAATTTTGCCCAGTTCTTCATACAGGGTTTCAACCTGTTCGATATGTGTCGCATTAATGGTGACGTTGACCGAGTGATAATTACCCTTGCTGCTCGGTTTCACCTCAGGGCTGTAATCGCCGGGAGCATGGCGCTGCACCACTTCAAGCACCAAATCAACCAGCTCCGGTTGTGCCAGCCCCATCACTTTATAGGTAAACGGGGTCGGGAATTCGAGCAGTTCATTCAGTTTGGTTTTCATAATCACTCCGGTACTTAAAAAACAGGCTCCCGCCGAAGCGGGAGCATCATATTAACCTGTAATGGGGGCGAGGTGGCGGTTTTTCAACCGCCGCCATGCACCTTTAACCAAACCAGTGATGGAACATCAGTTTGATGTAGTCAACGATACGGCTAAAGAAGCCGCCTTCAGAGACTTCGTTCAGCACCACCAGAGGGCGTTGATCGATGGTTTTGCCATCTAACTGGAAGTTGATGCTGCCCACAACCTGATTTTTCTTCAACGGCGCATGCAGTTCAGTATTGCTCAGCACATAGCTGGCTTTCAGGTCTTTCATACGGCCACGAGGAATGGTCAGATACGCATCTTTTTCCACGCCCAGCTGTACGCGATCGCTGTTACCAAACCACACGGGCTCAGAGGCAAACTCTTTGCCGGCTTTCAACGGTGCAACCGTTTCAAAGAAGCGGAAGCCCCAGGTCAGCAGCTTTTTGCTTTCGGTTTCACGGCCCTTAAAGGTATGTCCACCCATTACGGCGGAAATCAGGCGCATCTGACCTTCTGTCGCAGAGGCAACCAGGTTATAGCCCGCCGCTGCGGTGTGGCCGGTTTTGATCCCGTCAACTGACAGACTGGTATCCCACAGCAGACCATTACGGTTCATCTGGCGAATGTTGTTGAAGGTAAACTCTTTTTCTTTGTAAACCGCATACTCTTCCGGCACATCGCGGATAAGCGCCTGACCAATCAACGCCATATCACGGGCGGAGCTGTATTGGCCTTCGGCGTCCAGGCCATGGACGGTCTGGAAGTGCGTGTTCTGCAGACCCAGCGCTTTCACGTAGTTGTTCATCAGCCCTACGAAAGCATCCTGGCTGCCGGCAACATAGTCCGCCATCGCGACGCAGGCATCATTACCAGACTGCAGGACGATACCGCGCGTTAACTGAGAAACCGGTACGCGATCGCCGGGTTTCAGGAACATCAGTGATGATCCTTTAAAGACCGGATTGCCCGTTGCCCAGGCATCCTGACCAACAGTCACCATATCGTCCTGATGAATTTTCCCGGCTTTCACTGCCTGACCGATCACGTAGCTGGTCATCATCTTCGTCAGACTGGCGGGATCGCGGCGTGCATCGGCGTTCTTTTCAGCCAGCACTTTGCCTGAGTTGTAGTCGATTAGAACGTAGGCTTCCGCATCAATATCCGGAACGCCCGGAATCATGGTCTTAAGATTGACATCATCAGCAATGGCGGCATGGCTGAGAGAGAAAGCGATCAGTGATCCCACTGTCAGGCGTTTTAACAAACGAGAAGGTTTCAGCGTGTTCATGTGTGGGACGACAACATCCATGGGTTTAGGGTTAAAAAAAGTCATTCATCATAACAAATGCCTGATTAACAGGCATCCGGCTTGATAACTGGGTTGTTAACAGACGTTACCAGTCATGAGTAAAGCTGTTGTTTAACGACCTGCGGTGGTCACAAAAGCCGCGCTCTGGCCCTCACGGCTCAGGCGCTGCTGTAGCGCCACAGCTTCGGCACGGGTTTTGTAACCGCCGAGCTGTACGCGATAGACGTTGTTCCCCGCGTTTTCCACTGCGCCGGGTACGCCGAAGCGCTGGCGCAGACTGCTGAGCAGCTGGCGCGCACGTGCAGCATCATTGATAGCGCTGACCTGGACGACATAGCCGGACAGCGAAGCGCTGCTGCTCTGGCTGGCTGAAGCGGCGTGAGGCGCGGCGGCGCTGGCAACCACCGGTGCGGCAGCGGCGGGGGCCGCCTCTGGCTCACTGCCTTCCAGAACACCGCTCGGTAAGGGCTGAGGGGCCCCCAGGAAACCACTGCTCTGAACGGGCGCGCCCATGGCATTGTCCGTTTTCAGCGTCGCATTACTGATAGGCGACACGTCCTGTGCGGCAGGTGCCGTTTCCATTGCCGGTGCCGTTTGCGTCTGACCGCCGCCGTTCATGACGGAGGGCGAACTCATGACTGGGCCGTTCAGATCGGGACGCGCGGGCAGGGCGTAACTCTGTTTTGCCACAACAGTGCCGATAGTACCCGGACCCGAGAGCGTGCCATCTGGCGCGACGCTGATGTAATCCACGCGGACGCGGGTGTTATTGGAGATGTTCAGACGATCGCCGGCCGCACGCGACAGATCGATAATGCGTCCTGGCGTGTAAGGGCCACGATCGTTAACGCGCACGACAATCTGACGTCCGTTGGCCAGATTCGTGACGCGCACATAACTTGGCAGCGGCAGTGTCGGATGCGCGGCGGTCAAGGCATCCGGATCAAAAGCCTCGCCGATGGCGGTACGGCTGCCCTGGGCTTCGTCGCCATACCAGGCTGCTAATCCGACTTCACTGTAGTTAGCCGGATTTTTGATGATGTGATAAGTCTTGCCATTGACGCTGTAGTCCTGACTGGTCGACGGATTGACCGGCTCATAACGCGGCTCAACGCCAGGAATTTCCACCACCGGGCCATTGTAGGCGGGCTGGGGTGGAGCACTCTGCTGTTGCGGTTCCTGGGTAGAACATGCAGCCAACACCATTGAAGCCAATACAACGCCAAGCCAGTCCTTACGCATCTGCGACCTCTTAAACACTTTTAGATAACATTTTTCGGTGTGTGTGGATCGACATTACGATGCCAAATCCCGCCATAAGCACAATAAGCGCCGAGCCGCCATAGCTGACCAGCGGCAGCGGAACGCCAACCACCGGTAAGATACCACTAACCATGCCAATGTTAACGAAAACATAGACGAATAAAATCAACATTAATCCGCCCGCCATGACGCGCCCAAAGGTGGTCTGTGCCCGGGCGGCGACGATCAGGCCGCGCATGATTAACAGCAGGTAGAGCACCAGCAGTAACAACACGCCAACCAGACCCAGCTCTTCGGCCAGCACGGCAAAAATAAAGTCCGTATGACGTTCCGGCAAGAATTCCAGCTGTGACTGAGTACCGTGCAGCCAGCCTTTACCGCGCAAGCCGCCGGAGCCAATGGCGATTTTTGACTGAATGATGTGATAGCCCGCGCCCAATGGGTCGCTTTCCGGATCAAGCAGCATCATCACGCGGTCTCGCTGATAATCATGCATCAGGAAGAACCACAGGATAGGAATAAAGGCTGCGACCAGCAGGACGGCAATGCCAATCAGTTTCCAGCTCATGCCCGACAGAAACAGCACAAACAGCCCGGACGCGGCGATAAGAATCGAGGTGCCGAGGTCAGGCTGTGCGGCCACCAGCAGTGTGGGAAGAAAAATCAGCACCAGCGCAATTGCGGTATTCTTCAGGGTAGGTGGACAGACATCGCGGTTAATAAAACGCGCCACCATTAACGGCACCGCAATTTTGGCGATCTCGGAAGGCTGAAAGCGGACAAACCCCAAATCCAGCCAGCGCTGTGCGCCTTTACTGATTTGCCCAAAAGCATCCACCGCGATCAGCAGAATGACGCAGATAATATACAGATAAGGTGCCCAGCCTTCATACACTCGCGGCGGGACCTGCGCCAGCACCAGCATCACCACTAATCCCATAGCGATCTGGCCCAGTTTACGTTCCATCATGCCGGGATCCTGGCCGCTGGCACTCCAGATAACAATGGCGCTGTAGGTCAGTAGCGCAAGGATGATCAGCATAAACAGCGGATCAATGTGCATGCGCATCCAGATCGTCCGCTTCTGCGGGCTGTCATTCATCGACATGATTATTCACCTTCATAGCCAGGTGGTGTAGGCGCAGCATCCGGCAGGACAGTATTGTTATCGCCTAACATAATGTGATCCAGAATCTGGCGCATGACCGTGCCCACTGCCGGACCGGCCCCGCCGTTTTCCAGAATCATGGTGACGGCAACGCGTGGTTTATCGTAAGGCGCGAAAGCGGTCATCAGCTTATGGTCACGTAAGCGTTCAGCGATTTTATGCGCATTATACGTTTCGTTCTCTTTCAGACCGAAGACCTGTGCGGTACCGGACTTCGCGGCAATTTTGTAAGGCGCATCGGCAAAGCTTTTGTGGGCCGTGCCGTTTGGCCGGTTGGCGACGCCGTACATGCCGTCTTTGGCAATTTCCCAGTAGCCAGAGTGGATATCGCCAATCGGCTGGGAAGGCGGCTGACGATAAGGCACCAGCGTACGGCCTTCACGGGTCGCGCGCAGCAAATGCGGCACTTTGATGATGCCGTCGTTGATAAGAATCATCATCGCTTTGTTCATCTGCAACGGTGTCGCTGTCCAGTAACCCTGACCGATGCCGACTGGAATGGTATCGCCTTGATACCAGGGCTTTTTAAAGCGACGCATTTTCCAGTCACGCGTCGGCATGTTGCCAGCGCTTTCCTGAGGCAGGTCAACGCCGGTGCGCATGCCATAGCCAAATTTCGTCATCCACTCCGACAGGCGATCGATGCCCATGTCATAGGCAACCTGATAAAAGAAGGTATCAGCGGACTCTTCCAGCGATTTGGTGACATTCAGGCGACCATGTCCCCATTTTTTCCAGTCACGGTAGCGTTTCTCGGAGCCGGGGAGTTGCCACCAGCCAGGATCGAACAGGCTGGTATTGCGGTTAATCACCCCCGCACTCAGGGCGGAGACGGCAACATAGGGTTTAACGGTAGAAGCAGGCGGATAAGCGGCCTGAATCGCGCGGTTATAGAGTGGGCGATTTTCATCGTTCAGCAAGCCGCGATAGTCTTTGCTGGAAATGCCGTCAACGAACAGGTTGGGATCGTAGCTGGGGGTCGACACCATCGCCAGAATCTCACCGGTGCGCGGATCGCTGACCACGACCGCTGCACGACTACCGGCCAGCAGCGTCTCGATATACTGCTGCAGTTTGAGATCGATAGTCAGATAAATATCACGACCGGCCTGGGGCGACTGCTCGTGCAACTGCCGTATGACCCGGCCACGGTTGTTAACTTCGACCTCTTCATAGCCGGTTTTGCCATGCAGCAGGTCTTCGTAATAGGCTTCGATACCGAGTTTGCCGATATCATGCGTCGCCGCATAGTTGGGCCATTTTCCCTCTTTATCCAGACGGGCTACGTCGCGGTCGTTAATTTTCGACACATAGCCCACAACATGAGTCAGTGTCTGGCCATAGGGATAGTAGCGGCGCTGGTAGCCTTTCACTTCTACGCCAGGAAAGCGATACTGATTTACCGCAAAGCGCGCCACCTGCACCTCATTCAACCCGGTTTTAACCGGAATCGACGTGAAGCGGCGTGAACGTTTACGCTCTTTTTCAAACGCCTCGATATCCTCATCGGTGAGTTCGAGGACCGGACGCAGATTTTGCAGGGTTTGTTTCAGGTCATCGACCTTTTCCGGCACCAGTTCCGCCTGGTAAATGGTCCGGTTCAGGGCCAGCGGCGTACCCGTGCGGTCATAGATGATGCCGCGGCTGGGCGCGACCGGCACCAGTTTGATTCGGTTTTCGTTGGAGCGGGTACTGTAATCGTCGAAACGTAAAATCTGCAGGTGATAGAGATTAACCACCAGCACGGAGGAGAGCAGTAAGACGCCGACAAAAGCAATAAAAGCCCTGCGGACAAAGACTTTTTGTTCGGCGCTGTAATCGCGAAAGGCGTTGCTTTGTAATTTCATCCGCTACTTGTAATGTCTGGAGTGAGCTTATCGGTTATTCACGATGATAAGGATGATTTGTCGTAATGCTCCATGCGCGATAGAGGCTTTCGGCAACCAGCACGCGCACCAGCGGATGAGGCAACGTTAAGGCCGAAAGCGACCAGCTCTGTTCCGCCGCCGCTTTGCAGGCTGGCGCTAACCCTTCCGGGCCGCCAATCAGCAGGCTGACATCGCGGCCATCCTGTTTCCAGCGTTCCAGCTGTTGGGCCAACTGTGGGGTTTCCCAGGGCTGTCCGGGAATATCCAGCGTGACAATCCGGTTGCCTTTACCTGTGGCGGCCAGCATCGCTTCACCTTCCTTTTCCAGGATGCGTTTGATGTCGGCATTTTTACCCCGTTTGCCCGCCGGAACTTCCGTCAGTTCAAACGGCATGTCTTTGGGAAAACGACGCAGGTATTCCATAAAACCGGTCTGCACCCAGTCAGGCATTTTGGTGCCGACGGCAACAAGCTGCAATTTCACCGCTTAACCCCAGAGCTTTTCCAGTTCATATAACTGACGGCTCTCTTCCTGCATCACATGCACGATGACTTCACCGAGGTCGACCACAACCCAGTCAGCGGCCGTCTTGCCTTCAACGCCCAGCGGCATCAGGCCGGCGGCGCGGGATTCCTGCTCAACGTGTTCAGCGATTGAGGTAACGTGGCGCGTCGAGGTGCCGGTGCAGATGATCATGAAATCAGTAATGCTTGATTTACCCTGAACGTCGAGGGTGACGATGTTCTGACCTTTCAAATCATCAATCTTATCAACAACGAACTCTTGGAGTGCTTTACCTTGCAAAAGGTTCCCCTTTAAAAACTGGTGAGAGCGGGCTGGCTGACGCCCGGGATACAGCCGAAAAATTTAGCGGCGTAGTATATCACGCCCATATCAGTCGCGATATAAGCCGGCGCGGTCGATATAGTCGATTACCGAGGCGGGCAGTAAATCGTCACAGGCGAGATGCTGATGACGACGCTTGCGAATTTCGGTAGCTGAAATGGCATAGCGCGGGGTTTCTGCCAGCCAGATGCCGCCAGCCGGACGCTGCTGCAGTTCCTGAGGATCGTGGATCACGTGTCTGTCCAGCCAGTCCTGCATGTCCGGCGTCGCCATCTCAGTCGGATAGCCTGGTCGCTGGCACACCAGCAGATGACACAGGCTCAGTAAATCCTGCCAGCGATGCCATTTTGCAAGCGTCAGTAATGAGTCCTGACCGATAATAAACCCTAACGGCTGATCGCCACGTTCAGCCCGTATGGCTTCTAACGTATCGACAGTCCATGAGGGCGTGTCCCGTTGCAGTTCGCGCGTATCGATATCAAAAAGCGGCAGATCGCGAATAGCGCACCGCAGCATCGCCAGGCGCTGTTGCGGACTGGCTTCCGGCTGCGGCCGGTGCGGCGGCACATTGTTGGGCAACAGGGTAACCCGGGCCAGGCCAGTTTGCTGCGCCAGCGCTTCTGCCGGGCGTAAATGGCCGAAATGGATCGGGTCGAAGGTGCCGCCAAACAGGGCGTGTAAATCAGACATGGGCAAAACTCGCGGGAAAAGCACGGTTGGCAATCAGCATCGACAGCGTTTGCAACTGTGGCCAGACCGATTGTCCATAATCCTGTTTCAGCGTAATTTCGATTTGCGTCAACAGATGGATTGCCTGTTGTAAGCGCGCTGCATCAAGGCGCTGCAACGCCTCAGTAAAGAGAGGACGGCGATTTTGCCAGATGCGCTGTTGATCCATCAGTGTACGCAGAGGTTGCTGTGTCTGATGACGTTGCAGGTGCAGCAGAGTCATCAGATCGCGCTGCAGCGCCCGCAGCAATATCGTCACTTCGCTGTCTTCACTTTCCAACTGTTGCAGGATATGCAGTGCGCGACGGCTCTTGCCTGCCAGTAGCGCGTCGACCCAGTGATAAGGCGTAAAGTGCGCGGCATCACTGACTGCGGCTTCAACGCGCGGTAGCGTGAGCTTGCCATCGGGCCACTGAAGAGACAGACGTTCAAGTGCCTGCGCCAGCGCCAGCAGGTTACCTTCGTAGCAGTAACAGAGTAGCTGGACCGCCGCATCGTCGATCGCGAGCTTCATCGCTTTGGCCCGGCTGGTGACCCAGCGCGGCAGTTGCGCCTGCTCCGGCGTCTGGCAGGGGACCAGCACCGCATGGGCTGACAGATCTTTAAACCAGGCGCTGTTTTCCTGCGCTTTGCTGAGTTTCGCCATCCGGCAAATCAGCAAAATATCCTCATGAAGCAGCGAGGCGAGCGTGATCAGATGTTCGGCGATGGCGGCATTGGGACCATTTTCAGGAAACTGCAATGTAAGCGTCTGTCGCTGAGTAAACAGGCTCATTGACTGGCAACTGACAAACAGGCTGTCCCAGTCTGTTTGTGCATCCAGGGTAAAACTCACATGTTCTTCAAAGCCCTGCGCCACGGCGCTGGCGCGAATGGCATCCGCACTTTCCTGCAACAACAGAGGTTCATTGCCGGTTAATAAATAACAGGCGCGCAGCCCCTCACGGAGCTGCGCGCTGAGTTGTTCCGGATAAATCCTGATCATTGCGTCAGGGGCGCCGCGGAAGAGGCCGTTCCCGCAGCAGAGTGAACCGGTTTTGCCACCGTTGACGAAGAGGATGTCTGCGGGCTGTCCATCTGGGCCGCATGTACCGCCAACAGCTTACGAACCAGTTGTTCGGCTGCACGTTGACGCATCTCCTGGGTGATCATGTCCTGTTCCGCATCTTTCGCCAGGGCCGCGTTCGGGTTATCAAAGAACGAGCGATAAACGGTCGTGCTGATAGGGTAGATCCCTTTGTTGGGAATCAAGACCTGAGCCGTAACCACCATCGCCATCTGATATTCAGCGGTGGTGCCGCTGATGAAGACGGATGCGGTGCTTCGACCCTGAGATTCCCCGCCCAGACGCAGGGTCGGTACGACCATGCTGTTTTTCTGCGTCGCTTCAACGATGTTAACGTTGTTGATTCGCAACTGCTGACGCACCACGCGCGTCAGCGGCCCGTAAGGATCGCCCGTTTCTAAGACCAGCGTTCGCAGTTCCGTCGGCACCTGAGTGGTGCCGCGCGGGTGAAAACCACAGCCAGCGGTGATCACCGCCGCCAGCATGACAAACAACCTGATAATCGGATGTCGCACAGTTCCTCCTGAACTTAACCCACAACCAGGTTAAGCAGTTTGCCCGGTACATAAATGACTTTACGAATGCTCACACCATCAAGGTATTTCGCCACCAGGGGCTCCTCAGCAGCGCGCGCCTGAACCTGCTCCTGTGTAGCCTCGGCTGCCACAGTAATTTTACCCCGCACTTTACCGTTGACCTGCACCACGACCAGCAGAGAATCTTCGACCATTGCGGCGTCATCCGCCACTGGCCATTCCGCATTGTCGATAGTGCCTTCGCCGCCCAGCGTCTGCCACAGCACGTAGCTGGCATGCGGGGTGAACGGATACAGCAAACGCGTCACGGCCAGTAAGGCCTCCTGCATCAACGCACGATCCTGCTCGCTGTCCTGCGGCGCACGCGCCAGCTTGTTCATCAGCTCCATGACCGCCGCAATCGCGGTGTTAAAGGTCTGGCGACGACCAATATCATCCGACACTTTGGCAATGGTTTTGTGCAGGTCGCGGCGCAACGCTTTCTGATCGTCATTCAGGCTGGCGACGTCCAGGGCAACCGTTGCACCTTTCTGTGAATGATCGTAGACCAGTTTCCAGACACGTTTCAGGAAGCGATTTGCCCCTTCCACACCGGATTCCTGCCACTCCAGCGTCATATCCGCAGGCGAGGCAAACATCATGAACAGACGGACGGTATCGGCACCATAGCGCTCAACCATCAGCTGGGGATCGATGCCGTTGTTTTTCGACTTGGACATTTTGCTCATGCCCGCGTAAATCACCTCGCGGCCCTGAGTATCTACGGCTTTAACAATGCGGCCTTTCTCATCGCGCTCGACAGTCACGTCAACCGGCGAAACCCAGTTACGTTCGCCGTTAACGCCCAGATAATAGAACGCATCCGCTAACACCATGCCCTGGCACAGCAGACGTTTGGCTGGCTCATTCGAATTCACCAGGCCTGCATCACGCAGCAGTTTATGGAAGAAGCGGAAATACATCAGGTGCATGATGGCGTGTTCGATGCCGCCGACATACTGATCTACCGGCAGCCAGTAGTTTGCTGCAGCCGGGTCCAGCATACCGTCCTTATAGTCTGCACAGGTATAACGCGCGTAGTACCACGACGATTCCATAAAGGTGTCAAAGGTATCGGTTTCGCGCAGCGCAGGCTGACCGTTCACGGTGGTTTTTGCCCAGTCCGGATCGGCTTTAATCGGACTGGTAATGCCGTCCATGACCACGTCTTCCGGCAGAATCACCGGTAACTGGTCTTCTGGTGTCGGCATGACGGTGCCATCTTCCAGGGTTACCATCGGAATCGGCGCGCCCCAGTAACGCTGACGAGAAACGCCCCAGTCGCGCAGGCGATAGTTGACTTTACGCTCGCCAACGCCTTTTGCCGCCAGCGCATCTGCAATGGCGTTAAAACCGGCACTGTGATCCAGGCCGCTGCACTCGGCAGAGTTAAACAGCGTACCTTTGTCGGTCATCGCGGCGGCGCTGACGTCAGGCTCGCTGCCGTCCAGATTGAGGATAACCGGTTTGATCGGCAGATCGTATTTGGTCGCAAATTCCCAGTCACGCTGGTCATGCGCCGGCACGGCCATGACCGCACCCGTACCGTATTCCATCAGGACGAAGTTCGCGACCCAGACAGGCAGGCGTTCACCCGTTAACGGATGCACGACAGACAGGCCTGTCGCCATGCCTTTCTTTTCCATGGTGGCCATATCGGCTTCGGCTACCTTGGTGTTGCGGCATTCTGCGATAAAATCAGCCAGAGCAGGGTTGCTGGCCGCCGCCTGTGCCGCCAGCGGATGACCGGCGGCGACAGCGACATAGGTCGCGCCGTAGAAGGTGTCCGGACGCGTGGTATAAACCGTCACTTTTTCGCTGCTGTCTGCCACGTCAAAGGTGATTTCCACCCCTTCAGAACGGCCGATCCAGTTACGCTGCATGGTTTTGACCTGCTCAGGCCACTCTTCCAGCGTATCCAGATCGTTTAACAGCTCTTCGGCGTAATCAGTGATTTTAATGAACCACTGTGGGATCTCTTTGCGCTCGACTTTGGTGTCACAGCGCCAGCAGCAGCCATCGATAACCTGCTCGTTAGCCAGTACGGTCTGATCGTTCGGGCACCAGTTCACCGCCGAGGTTTTTTTGTACACCAGGCCTTTTTCATACAGTTTGGTGAAGAACCACTGTTCCCAGCGGTAATACTCCGGTTGACAGGTCGCCAGCTCGCGGCTCCAGTCATAGCCAAATCCCAGCAGCTTAAGCTGGTTTTTCATGTACGCGATGTTGTCATAAGTCCAGGGCGCCGGCGCGGTATTGTTTTTGACCGCCGCGCCTTCCGCAGGCAGACCGAAGGCGTCCCAGCCAATTGGCTGCAGCACGTTTTTGCCGAGCATGCGCTGATAACGCGCAATGACGTCGCCGATGGTGTAGTTACGAACGTGGCCCATGTGCAGGCGGCCAGAAGGATAGGGCAGCATAGACAGGCAGTAGTACTTCTCTTTGCCTTCCTGCTCAGTCACTTTAAACGTTTCGTTTTCATCCCACTGCTGCTGAACGCGGGATTCAATCTCTTCCGGGCGGTATTGCTCTTGCATGGCTGCCTGTGGTCCTTAATAGATGACACTTTGCTGACTTTACGATCCGCATAGCATACCCATAAGGCCGCACATCAACAACACTTCCCACTTTTACGGGGGCGATTTATCGTCAACGCATCCCTGCTTTCACTCTTTTACGCTTCCTTACCCAGCGAGCCGGGCAAATGTGACAAAGTAGCTAAACTTAGTACAGGTACTGAGCGCAAAAAGGAGAATAAAATGAATAAAGTGGCCCAGGAATATCACGCCTCACTGGCGGTATTAACCGAACGTCTTCGCCACGGCTATCGCGATCTGGATACGTTAGTCGACGATCGGCGCCGTCATTTACAAGCGCACTCCGATCTGACGCCGGACGAAATCGATCGGGCGCTGACGTCGGTGCGTCGCGATCTGGCAGAGTTTGGCCGTAACTATGCAGAGGCGGAAGAGCCGGTCGCTGACTCCGTTTTTATGCGCGTGATTCGGGAAAGCATCTGGAAGGAGCTGGCAGATATTACGGATAAAAGCCAGTTAGAGTGGCGTGAGGTTTTTCAGGATTTGCAACATCACGGTGTGTACCAAAGTGGTGAGGTGGTGGGCCTGGGCAATCTGGTCTGCGAAAAATGCCACTTCACTCGCGCCATTTATACGCCGGAGACGCTGTCACGTTGCCCCGAATGCAATCACGATCAGTTTTATCGTCAGCCTTTTGAGCCGTAGAAGAAGCAGGCGGGCTTTGTGCCCGCCTGATGTTTAGTGCAGAATTTTTGCCAGGAAATCCTTTGCCCGCTCAGACTGTGGATTATTAAAGAAGTCATCTTTATGGGTGTCTTCGATAATTTTTCCTTCGTCCATAAAGATCACCCGATTGGCCACCTTACGGGCGAAGCCCATTTCATGTGTCACGACCATCATGGTCATGCCTTCCTGGGCCAGTTCGACCATAACGTCCAGCACTTCATTGATCATTTCGGGATCGAGTGCGGAGGTCGGCTCATCAAACAGCATGGCAATCGGATCCATACAGAGTGCCCGCGCAATCGCGACACGCTGCTGCTGACCGCCCGAGAGCTGGCCGGGAAATTTATCTGCATGCGCTGACAGGCCCACGCGAGTCAGCAATTTGAGGCCTTTCTCGCGGGCGGCGGTTTTGTCGCGCTTTAAGACTTTGACCTGCGCCAGCACCAGGTTATCAATAATGCTCAGGTGAGGGAACAGTTCGAAGTGCTGAAACACCATGCCGACCTTACTGCGCAGCTTGGCCAGATTGGTTTTTTTATTGTTTACTTCAGTACCGTTTACCGTAATGCTGCCCTGTTGCACAGGTTCCAGGCCATTCACGGTTTTGATCAGGGTCGATTTGCCCGAGCCTGACGGCCCGCATACCACAACCACTTCACCGGTCTTGACTTCGGTAGAGCAGTCGGTCAGCACCTGAAATTGACCATACCACTTAGAAACGTTTTTCAGGCTAATCATTTAAACCGTCCTTTTTCTTTTTAGATAGCTGACCAACAGTGACGCGCTCAGGCTGATCACGAAGTAGACCAGACCGGCAAACAACACCATCTCAACCTGGGTACCGTCACGCTCACCGATGGTGGAGGCGGTGCGGAAGAAGTCCGCCAGGCTCAGCACATACACTAACGAGGTATCCTGGAACAGGACGATGCCCTGGGTCAGTAACAGCGGAACCATGGCACGAAACGCCTGAGGCAGAATCACCAGGCGCATGGACTGCCACTGCGTCATGCCCAGCGCCAGCGCCGCGCTGGATTGCCCACGCGCAATACTGATGATGCCGGCGCGAATGATTTCCGAATAATACGCCGCTTCGAACAGCGAAAAGGCGACCATTGCCGAAATCAAACGAATGTCGGTTTTAGGGGAAATACCCAGCACCTGCTGCAGGAAACTCGGCACCACCAGATAAAACCACAGCAGCACCATAACCAGCGGTACCGAACGGAACAGGTTAACGTACAGTTTGGCAAACCAGCTGATGGGCCTGAAGGTCGACAAACGCATCACCGCCAGCAGCGTGCCCCACAGGATGCCGAAGACCACCGCCGTAAGCGTGATTTTAAAGGTAATGACCAGACCATTAAGCAGGTAAGGCAGGCTGGGAGGAATGGAACTCCAGTCAAACGCGTACATCACTTGCCTCCCATATTGCCGGGCAGACGCACTTTGCGCTCAACCAGGCTCATCAAAAACATAATCACCAGGTTGATGGCAATGTAGGCCAGCGTAATGGCCGTAAACGATTCATAGGCGTGTGCGGAATAGTCCAGCAGCTTGCCCGCCTGCGCAGCCATGTCCACCAGGCCGATCGTCGACGCAATCGCCGAGTTTTTAACCAGGTTAAGCATTTCTGACGTCATTGGCGGCACAATCACGCGGTAAGCATTAGGAAGCAACACATAGCGATAGGTTTGCGGCAGCGTCAGGCCCATTGCCAGCCCGGCATTCTTTTGTCCCCGCGGCAAAGACTGAATCGCCGCGCGCACCTGCTCGCAGACGCGTGCGGCGGTAAACAGGCCCAGACAGATCACCGACGAGATAAAGAACTGCAGGTTGGGATCCAGCTCCGACTTAAACCACATGCCAAGCTTCTGACCAACCAGCTCTGGCGCCACCAGATACCAGAAGAAGAACTGCACGATCAGGGGGATGTTACGAAACAATTCCACATAGCAGGTGCCAATCGTTGCCAGCAGCCGATTAGGCACGGTACGCAGAATGCCAAAGAATGAACCTACGCAGAAAGCGATAATCCAGGCACAGCAGGAGACAGCAATTGTCACCTGAAAACCGGACCACAACCAGCCGAGATAGGTGGTATTTCCGAACGGGGCCTGTTCGAGAAAAATGCCCCAGTTCCAATCGATACCCATAACGAACTCCGGTAAAAAAGGGTAGCAGAGCTACCCTGAAGATTGATGAACGGCTTAATGCGCCTGAGTCAGGGGAACGACCCGATCAGGCGGTCTGTCCACGCCGCGGTTTCAGCAATCGAGAGGGCGACAGCGCCGCCCTTGTTATCGTTGTTAATTCAGCGCTTTATCATTCGGCGTTTTGAACAGGGCTTTCATGTCATCAGACAATTCAAAGTTCATGTTCAGGTTTTTAGGAGGAATAGGCTGTTTAAACCAGGTGTCGAACCATTTTTCTGCCTGGCCGGAGGTCTGGGCTTTTGCAATGGTGTCATCAACCAGCTTTTTGAACTGCGGATCGTCTTTGCGCAGCATACAGCCATAAGCTTCTTTAGACTGTGGCGTACCGATAATGACCCAGTCATCCGGTTTTTTCGCTTTAGCGCGTTCGCCAGCCAGCAGGGCGTCATCCATCATAAAGGCCACGGCACGACCGGTTTCCAGCGTACGGAACGAATCACCATGGTCTTTGGCGCTGATGATGCGCATATCCATCTTTTTCTCGTCGTTCAGTTTATGCAGCAGCACTTCTGACGTCGTACCTGAGGTCACCACGACAGTCTTGCCTTTCAGATCGTCAAAATCCTTAATTGGGCTGCCTTTTTTAACCAGCAAGCGGGTACCGATAACAAAAATGGTGTCGGAAAAGGCCGCCTGTTTCTGGCGCTCAAGGTTGTTGGTCGTTGAGCCACATTCGTAGTCATAGGTGCCGTTTTGCAGCAGCGGAATACGGTTCTGTGAAGTAATCGGGATCATTTTGATCTGCAGATCAGGTTTATTCAGCTTCGCTTTAATGGCATCAGCAATCGCGTTTGAATAAGCCTGTGAATAGCCAACGACTTTCTGTTGGTTGTCGTAATATGAAAAGGGAACTGACGATTCGCGATGCCCGATAACAATGACGCCACTGTCATTAATTTTTTTCAGGGTACCGCTGAAATCTTCCGCCTGGGCCGCTCCCGCTGCTGCGCTCAACAGCAAAAGAGATAATGCCACTTTGCGTAATTGCATGTTCCAACTCCTTCGTGTGGAAATTGCACAGGATCAACCCTGTACTGAGTGTGATGTTGTGTGTATTTTGCACTGCTTTTCTTATTATTCCCTCGCGCTTCTGCGCTTAAGAATATTCACTAACATAGCGGATTGTTAACCTAATGAAACAAAAAAGTTTCTTTTTTGCGATGGCATTCGCACCAAAAAAAGGCAATCGCGCGTCCATGCACGCGGAAGGTGCGCAGATTGAGCGTTAATGGTGCATTACGCCCATGCCATCGTGGGTAACAAGCCCCGCGTTGCAGGAATACAGAAACATTTAGCAATCATCGTGCCAGAATAAAATGACAGTGGGGTGAACGGGCGGTTTGACTGAAGAAGCAGAAGCAGAAGCAGAAGCAGAAGCAGAAGCAGAAGCAGAAGCAGAAGCAGAAGCAGAAGCAGAAGCAGAAGCAGAAGCAGAAGCAGAAACAAAAGCAGAAACAAAAGCAGTAAAAGGGGGGAAGGGAAACAGCGTGCGGATTAAGGCACCGCGAAAGGCTGTGGCGAAGCAGCGCTTCACCACAGCGTGTCAGCGCTGACGTCGGATGAAGGCCAGTAACCCGGCCAGCACTGTCGCTATCCATACCGGCCAGATCCCGGCTTTCGAGTATGGCGTTTCGCCGCGGGTAGGCGTTACCTTATCCACGAGTACGCCGCGCGTGAATTGCGGCAGAACCTTTTCAACATCGCCGTTGGCATTCACCACGGCGGTTACGCCATTATTGGTGCCGCGCAGCAGCGGTCTGCCCAGCTCAAGTGCGCGCATACGCGCCATCTGGAAGTGTTGCCAGGGACCAATCGAGTGACCAAACCAGGCATCATTAGAGACGGTCAGCAGAAAGTCGGTGTCCGGACGGAAGTTCGCCCGCACCTGCTCACCCAACACGATCTCGTAGCAAATCGCCGTCGTAAGGTGATAATTCGCCACATTGAGCTGAGGCTGCAAATAGGCACCGCGGCTGAAGGCAGACATCGGCAAATCGAAGAAGGGGGCAAGCGGGCGCAGCAAATCCGCCATGGGAACAAACTCACCAAACGGCACCAGATGGTTTTTCTGATAGCGGTTAGTGCTGAAGTAGTTGTAGGGCTTCGGCCCGCCCAGCACAATAACCGTGTTGTAATCATGATAACGATTCTGCTCCAGGCGCGAATCCACGATACCGGTCACCAGTGCGCTACCGCGCGCGCGGAGTTCGGCATCCAGCGAACGCAGGAACGGTTGCTGGTTACTTTCCAGATCGGTAATTGCCGACTCCGGCCAGATAATAATGGGGGCTTTTCCCATCAGCGGCTGGCTTAAATCGTTATAAATGCGCAGCGTGTTCAGCAACTGCTGCGGGTCCCACTTCATCGACTGGGGAATATCGCCTTGCACCAGCGCGACATCGACCGCCTGCTGGGGTAAAGGTTGATACCAGTGCAGATAACGCAACGGCCAGCATACTGCCAGTACCGCGAGCGCGCCCACCAGGCTTTTCACCTGACGTCGCTGCTGCGCATAAACCAGCAAACCCGCAATGACCATCAGCAGGAAGGTAATACTTTCCACGCCAGCCAGCGGCGCAATCCCCTTTAGCGGGCCATCAATCTGACTGTAGCCAAACTGCAACCACGGAAAGCCGGTTAAAATCCAGCCGCGCAAAAACTCCGTCACCTGCCATAACGCGGGAGCGGCCAGCGCCAGTCGCCACAGTGTGGGACGTGGCCAAATCCGGTTCAGGATGCCGGTAAACAGCGCCGGATAAATCGCGAGGTAAGCCGCCAGCAGGACCACCAGAAAAACGTTCACCGGGCCAGGCATGCCGCCAAAAGTGGCAATGCTGACATAAACCCAGTTAATACCGCTGCCAAACAGGCCAAACCCCCAACTGAAACCAATGGCGCTGGCCTGAGGACTGGTGCGGTTCAACGTCAGAAGTTGCAGGCCGAACAGCGAAAGCAGGGCGGCAGGCCAGAAATCATAAGGGGAAAAGGCGAGCGTGCCACAGGCGCCGCTCAGTAAAGCCAGCAGCAGACGGACCCGCTGCTGCTGGTAAAAGGAGGCTAATGCCATAGCGTTATTCGTCATCCAGTTGAGGTAGCGCCGAATTTTCCGGGATTTTTACGTGGACCTGAATGATACGGCGGCTGTCGGCCATGGCAACTTTGAACTGGTAACCATCAATGTCGATGCTTTCACCGCGCGCCGGCAGATGACCAAAGCCCTGCATTACCAGTCCACCAATGGTATCCACTTCGTCATCGCTGAACTGGGTGCCGAACACCTCATTGAAATCCTCAATGGGGGTTAACGCACGCACCGTGTAGGTCTGGCGGTTGAGCTGGCGGATATCCCGATCTTCCTCATCGTCATATTCGTCTTCAATTTCGCCAACAATCAGTTCGAGAATATCTTCAATCGTGACCAGTCCGGACACGCCACCAAACTCATCGATCACAATCGCCATATGATAGCGCTGGGAACGAAACTCTTTCAGCATACGGTCAACGCGCTTGCTCTCAGGCACAACCACCGCAGGACGCAGCACTTTTTCGACGCTGAAGGCTTCTGATTCGCTGCTCATAAACGGCAGCAGATCTTTCGCCATCAGGATGCCTTCAACATGGTCCTTGTCTTCGCTGATCACCGGAAAGCGGGAGTGTGCGGAGTCAATGATCACATCCAGGCACTCTTCGAGGTTCTGGTTGCGTTTCAGGGTGATCATCTGAGAGCGCGGAATCATGATGTCGCGTACGCGCTGTTCTGCAATATCCAGCACGCCTTCCAGCATGTCGCGGGTATCCTGATCAATCAGGTCCTTTTGATTGGAATCACGGATAAGGCTCAGGAGCTCGTCACGGTTTTTGGGTTCACCGTGAAACAGTTGGTTGAGCAGTAGGGAAAAAAATCCCTTTTTACTACTGGGTGCATCGCTGTTTTGAGAATGGTCGTCGCTCATGGCGGTTTTTAAAGATCTCTCTGGTCAGTAAATGATGCTGCCGGTCGGGTTACCGGCAGCAGGATGGCCTGAGTCCACAACTCAGGCGTTTTCTTTCTCCGAAATGTACGGATCAGGATAACCAAGAGCAAGCATTATCTCGGTCTCCAGACCTTCCATCTCTTCGGCTTCGCTGTCTTCAATGTGATCATAACCCAACAGATGCAGCGTACCGTGAACCACCATGTGCGCCCAGTGGGCTTCGACGCTTTTCCCTTGTTCCTGCGCTTCCTGTTCCACGACCTGACGGCAGATGATCAAATCGCCCAGCAGGGGCAATTCAATACCGGGTGGCGCTTCAAAAGGAAATGACAACACATTGGTGGGTTTATCTTTACCACGATAGGTCAGGTTAAGCTCATGGCTTTCCTGTTCATCCACCAGACGAATAGTCACTTCGCTCTCCGGCTGAAACGGCGTCACCGCAGCTTCCAGCCAGCGCTGAAACTGGCTTTCCGTGGGGAGATTTTCTGTTTGTTCACAGGCCAGTTGCAGGTCGAGAATCACGTCGCTCATAGTTTCTCCTGAACGCTATGTTGGGCGGCAAGGGCTTCACGCTTACGCTCTTCAGCCTGCTGATCGCGACGTTTCTGATCGGCTTCTTCCCAGGCTTCATAAGCGGTCACGATGCGTGCCACGACCGGATGACGCACAACGTCTTCACTGTGAAAGAAGTTAAAGCTGATTTCTTCCACTTCAGACAGGACCTCAATCGCGTGACGTAAACCCGATTTTGTGTGGCGGGGCAGGTCAATCTGCGTGACGTCGCCGGTGATAACCGCTTTCGAGTTAAAGCCGATACGGGTCAGAAACATCTTCATCTGCTCGATAGTGGTGTTCTGGCTTTCATCAAGAATGATAAACGCGTCATTCAGCGTACGGCCGCGCATATAGGCCAGCGGCGCGACTTCGATAACGTTGCGTTCCATCAGCTTCTCGACTTTTTCAAAGCCCAGCATCTCAAACAGGGCGTCGTAAAGCGGACGCAGGTAGGGGTCCACTTTCTGGCTCAAATCGCCCGGCAGGAAGCCCAGTTTTTCACCGGCCTCGACGGCGGGGCGCGTGAGCAGGATGCGACGAATCTCCTGGCGTTCGAGCGCATCGACCGCGGCAGCGACAGCCAGGTAGGTTTTACCGGTACCCGCCGGGCCCACGCCAAAGGTGATGTCGTGGTCGAGGATATTGGCAATATACTGTGCCTGATTTGGGGTGCGCGGCTTAATGACGCCACGCTTGGTCTTAATATTGACCGCTTTACCGTAGTCGGGCACGCTTTCTGCCGTTTGTTCCAGCACCCGGCTTTCTTTGATCGCCAGATGAATCTGCTCGGGTTCGATATCCGGAATTTCGCCGCGCACGGGCGCGGTATCGACATAAAGTGTTTTCAGGATCTCGACCGCGGCATTCACGCACAGCACCCGACCAACCAGTTTAAACTGATTGTCCCGGCGGTTTATCTCAATGCCAAGACGACGCTCCAGCTGTTTTACATTGTCATCAAATGGACCGCACAGGCTCATCAGACGGCGGTTATCAGCCGGTTCAAGGGCGATTTCACGGGTTTCAATATTCAAACGAATCCTTTGGGTCACTCAGGGCCAGTTGAAAGGGATTGCGGGTGCATCAGATGTGTTAAGCGGATGCATCATAACGAAATTATTTATGCGGTCACGCCGGGGCGCAAGCTTACGAGGTGATATTTGGGCGGCACCGGCAGAAACCAAGTGCAAAACAGCAGAATGTGCGGCAGCCGACGGTGAGCTGCCGCACATAACGGAAGATCAGGGCTGGAAGACGCCAACGCCGATATCATTTTCTTTGCGGGTACGGGCGATAACGGAGGCCGGGCTTTCAACCACACGTAAGCCCATTTCCTCTTCAGTCCGCACCAGCTTGCCGCGCAAGGAGTTGGTATAGACATCGACAATTTCAACGTCGACAAACTTACCTATCATCTCTACCGGACCTTCGAAATTCACCACTCGGTTGTTTTCGGTGCGGCCGGTCAGCTCCATCACGTTTTTACGTGAAATGCCTTCTACCAGAATCCGCTGCACGCTGCCCAGCATACGGCGGCTGATCGCCATGGCCTGCTGGTTGATGCGATCCTGCAGAATATACAGACGCTGTTTTTTCTCTTCGTCGCTGACGTCGTCAGGCAAGTCTGCCGCAGGTGTGCCCGGACGCGCTGAGTAGATAAAGCTGTAGCTCATATCAAAGTTGATATCACCAATCAGCTTCATCGTTTGCTCAAAGTCCTGCTGTGTTTCACCCGGGAAACCCACGATAAAGTCAGAACTGATCTCAATGTCAGGGCGTGCAGCGCGCAGTTTGCGAATGATAGCCTTGTACTCCAGCGCAGTGTGCGCACGCTTCATCAGCGTCAGAATCCGGTCGGCGCCGCTCTGCACAGGCAGGTGGAGGAAGCTCACCAGCTCTGGCGTATCGCGATAGACATCAATGATGTCATCGGTGAACTCAATCGGATGGCTGGTGGTGAAGCGAATACGGTCAATGCCGTCAATCGCCGCCACCAGACGCAGCAGCTCAGCAAAGGTGCACACGTCGCCGTCAAAGGTTTCGCCGCGATAGGCGTTCACGTTCTGCCCTAACAGGTTCACTTCGCGTACGCCCTGCGCAGCCAACTGCGCGATCTCCAGCAGAATATCGTCTGACGGACGGCTGACTTCTTCACCGCGCGTATAAGGCACCACGCAGAACGTACAATATTTGTTGCAGCCTTCCATGATGGAGACAAACGCGGTGGGGCCTTCGGCCCGCGGTTCTGGCAGGCGGTCGAATTTTTCGATTTCCGGGAAGCTGATGTCCACAACCGGACTTTTGCTGCCGCGCACGGTATTAATCATTTCAGGCAGGCGATGCAGGGTTTGCGGACCAAAGACAATGTCCACGCAAGGCGCACGCTGGCGAATATGATCCCCTTCCTGCGACGCGACGCAGCCGCCAACACCGATGATCAAATCCGGGTTGCGCTCTTTGAGTTTTTTCCAGCGCCCCAACTGGTGGAAAACCTTCTCCTGCGCTTTCTCGCGGATTGAGCAGGTGTTGAGCAGCAGAATATCCGCCTCTTCGGCTTCCTCTGTCAGGGTATAGCCGTGCGTGCTGTTCAGCAGGTCAGACATCTTAGATGAATCGTACTCATTCATCTGACATCCCCAGGTTTTGATATGCAGTTTTTTTGTCATCGAGCTAGCCATTAAATCAGTGCAGTGAAGTGCTGGGCGCGTATTGTAATGCTTTGCTGCGGATGTGACCAGCCTGAGGGCTTTTCTGATCGTGCCTCATTTTTCCGGTACACTTTGCAGGAATACCACCGCGCTGAAAAGTGGCGGCCTAAGAGAGGGATACAAGTGATGCAGGATAACCAGTTTGATGTGGTGATTGTCGGCGGCGGCATGGTCGGAGCGGCGCTGGCCTGTGGTTTAGCGCAGCACCGCTTTCGGGTGGCGGTGATTGAGCGGGCAACCCCGCCACCTTTCGATCCCGACAGCCTGCCGGACGTGCGCATTTCCGCTGTCGGCTCCTCGTCGGTGGCGCTCCTGAAACAACTGAACGTCTGGCAACGCGTGGAGGCGATGCGCTGTGCGCCTTACCGCAAACTGGAAACCTGGGAGTGGCAGACGGCGCAGGTCAGTTTCGATGCGGAGTCGCTGGGTTTGCCTGAACTGGGTTATATGGTGGAGAACACGGTGCTGCAACGTGCGCTGTGGGAAGAGATGACGCAGCGAGGGATCACCTTGCTGTGCCCGGCGACGATGGAGGATCTTCAGCCCTGTAATGCGGGCTGGACGCTGTCATTAAGCAATGGCACGACCGTAACCGCAAAATTAGTGGTGGGGGCAGACGGCGCAAGTTCACAGGTGCGACAGATGGCGGGTATTGGGATTCATGGCTGGAGTTACGCACAGTCCTGCTTACTGATCAGCGTCACCTGCGAGCATCCGGCTGGCGATGCGACCTGGCAGCACTTTACGCCCGACGGTCCACGCGCTTTCCTGCCGCTGTTCGGTCATCATGCCTCGCTGGTATGGTATGACGCCGCCGCCCGTATCCGACAGTTACAGGCCATGCCTGTCGCGCAGCTGGAGAAAGAGATCGCCCATCACTTTCCGGCCCGACTGGGCCGTTTTCATGTGCATGCAGCCGGTGGCTTTCCCCTGGTGCGTCGTCATGCTGCGCGTTATGTCCTGCCGGGGCTGGCGCTGGTCGGCGATGCGGCGCACACCATTAATCCTCTGGCAGGGCAGGGCGTGAATCTGGGATATCGTGACATCGATGCGTTAATGGATGTATTAATTGCTGCGCGTGACAACGCTGAAACCTGGTCGTCGGAACGGGTGCTGTTACGTTACCAGCGCCAGCGCCGCCACGATAATCTGCTGATGCAGAGCGGGATGGATCTGTTCTATTTTACGTTTAGCAACCGCGTCGGCCCGTTAAAGCTGGTACGCAATCTGGGATTGATCGCCGCTGAGCATTCCGGCGTGCTGAAACGTCAGGTCTTGCGCTATGCGTTAGGCTTGTAAGCCTCAGCCACGCGTCGCACGGATGTGACGCGTGGTCATGAGCCGGAAGCCAGAAACAAAAAAGCCCGCTATTGCGGGCTTTTTTGCTTAATTTGGCTGGGGTGCAGGGATTCGAACCCCGGAATGCTGGTATCAGAAACCAGTGCCTTACCGCTTGGCGACACCCCAATGGTGTCAAATCAAATTGTCTAAAATGGCTGGGGTGCAGGGATTCGAACCCCGGAATGCTGGTATCAGAAACCAGTGCCTTACCGCTTGGCGACACCCCAAGAAAATGGTGGCTACGACGGGAATCGAACCTGTGACCCCAGCATTATGAGTGCTGTGCTCTAACCAGCTGAGCTACGTAGCCAAATTGTATTGCCTTTCGATGATGGCTGGGATACCTGGATTCGAACCAGGGAATGCCGGTATCAAAAACCGGTGCCTTACCGCTTGGCGATATCCCATTCGTCCACTCGCAGCTGCGAGATACATCGAAATTGGCTGGGGTACCTGGATTCGAACCAGGGAATGCCGGTATCAAAAACCGGTGCCTTACCGCTTGGCGATACCCCATCCATGCTGCCGACTCGTGAAATGGTGCGGGAGGCGAGACTTGAACTCGCACACCTTGCGGCGCCAGAACCTAAATCTGGTGCGTCTACCAATTTCGCCACTCCCGCAAAAAAAAGATGGTGGCTACGACGGGAATCGAACCTGTGACCCCAGCATTATGAGTGCTGTGCTCTAACCAGCTGAGCTACGTAGCCATCTTTTTTCGCGCAACCTTCATCGGCGTTGCGGGGCGCATTATGCGGAGTTGACTACACAGCGTCAACAAATTTTTTGCCGTTTTTTGCCTTCAAACGCCTGTTTGTCTGGCTTATAACCAGGGTGGTGCTTTATTCGGCAATTTTTCAGTGAATACAACGGCAACTCCACAAAAAATGGGCCATTACTGGCCCATCTGTTCACTCAGTATAGCACTTATTTGTAAGCGGACTGGTGCACGCCCACGGCACGTCCTGAAGGATCGTCCATGTTTTTGAAGGCTTCATCCCATTCAATGGCTTTTGCCGACGAACAGGCAACAGACGGCCCGCCCGGCACGCACTCGGCAGCACTTGGCAGCGGGAACAGTTCTTCGAAAATTTCGCGATAGAGATACGCTTCTTTCGAACCCGGCGTGTTATACGGGAAGCGGAAATGCGCCGTCGCCAGTTGCTGATCGCTAATCTGCTTAGCCGCCACTTCTTTCAGCGTGTCAATCCAGCTGTAACCTACGCCGTCAGAGAACTGCTCTTTCTGACGCCAGGCAACGCTTTCAGGCAGATAGGAAGAGAAACATTCGCGCAGAATGTGTTTTTCCATTTTACCGTTGCTGCCGCACATCTTGTCCTGTGGGTTGATACGCATGGCGACATCCAGGAATTTCTTATCCAGGAACGGCACGCGCGCTTCTACGCCCCAGGCGGACATCGCTTTGTTGGCGCGAGCACAGTCAAACATGTGCAGAGCCAGCAGCTTACGCACGTTCTCTTCATGGAATTCTTTGGCATCAGGCGCTTTATGGAAATAGAGGTAGCCACCGAAGACTTCATCTGCGCCTTCGCCTGACAGCACCATTTTAATGCCCATCGCTTTGATTTTACGCGACATCAGGTACATCGGCGTGGAGGCACGAATGGTGGTCACATCGTAGGTCTCAATGTGGTAGATCACGTCACGAATAGCATCCAGACCTTCCTGCACCGTGAAGTGGATTTCATGGTGAACCGTACCCAGGTGCTCGGCAACCAGTTTGGCTGCTTTCAGATCCGGTGAGCCTTCCAGACCGACGGCGAAAGAGTGCAGTTGTGGCCACCAGGCATCGCTTTTGTCCTGATCTTCAACGCGCTTAGCGGCAAAACGCTTGGTCACGGCTGAGATAATAGAAGAATCCAGACCGCCAGACAGCAGCACGCCATAAGGAACGTCTGACATCAGATGACTTTTTACCGACTCTTCCAGCGCATGTTTCAGGCCAGCCGCGTCAGTCACGTTGTTTTCAACGTTTTTGTATTCCATCCAGTCACGCTGCCAGTAACGACGAATTTCACCGTCAGTACTGGAAAGGTAGCTTCCCGGTGGGAATTCTTTAATGGTGCGGCAAACCGGCACCAGCGCCTTCATTTCAGACGCCACAAACAGGTTGCCGTGCTCATCGTTGCCCATATACAGCGGAATGATACCGATATGGTCGCGACCAATCAGATACGTTTGCTTCACGGTGTCGTACAGGATAAAGGCAAACATGCCCTGCAACTCGTCCAGGAAATCGACGCCTTTTTCCTGATACAGCGCCAGAATGACTTCGCAGTCCGAACCGGTCTGGAAACTATAACGATCGCTTAACTCTGCGCGCAGGGCCTGATGGTTGTAGATTTCACCGTTGACGGCCAGAACGTGAGTGTGATCGGCGTTATACAGTGGCTGTGCACCGTTGTTGACGTCGACAATTGAGAGACGTTCGTGAGCAAGGATCGCGTGGTCGTCAGCATACACACCTGACCAGTCCGGCCCACGGTGACGCATTAAGCGTGAGCTTTCCAATGCTTTTTTACGTAACTCAACGGGATCGCTTTTCAGATCCAGCACACCAAAAATAGAACACATATCTGACTCCTGAACTCACCTGCGGCGATGTAATTTTACGTTTGTCCGGCAGCCGTTCGCTGCGTGATGTATAAGAAAATGCGTTATTTCAGGTACACAATGCAAGAGGAATCGTGTTTCACTGATAAAAAGGTTGTTGAATAACCCTGGATATTGAATTTTATCTAATGAAAGCGTCTTTTTATTGATGAATCGGCAATGAAAAGTGATTTTGGGGTGTTTTTTGAACGATATCAAGCCAGCAGAGAGGGGCAACGAAGGGGGATGCACTGCCTGAGGCGGCAGTGCGTCATAAGCTGAACGTTTAGAAGAGATCGATATCGGCCACGGAAGGGAAAATCCAGTCAGGACGGAAAGGCATCGCGTCAATATCGCTCAGGGTTGACACCCCAGACAGGACAAGAATGGTTTCCAGTCCGGCCTGAAAACCGGCCAGAATATCGGTGCGAAGGTTGTCACCCACGATCACCGTGTCCTCTGAGTGCGCCTGCATTTTATTCAGCGCGGCACGCATGATATACGGGCTGGGTTTGCCGACATAAAACGGCCTGCGACCGGAGATCTTTTCAATACCGGCACACAAGGCACCGCAGGCGGGCACGAATCCCCTGGCGTGCGTGTCGGGGTTGGTGGCAATGAAACGCGCCCCGTTTGCCACAAAGAAAGCCGCCTTATGCATCATGTCCCAGTTAAACGACCGGGTTTCGCCCACGATGACAAAGTCCGGGTTAACGTCAGTGATGGTAAAGCCCGCTTTGTAGAGTTCGTGCACCAGCGCCCCCTCACCAATGACATAGGCTTTTTTGCCTTCCTGACGACGCAGAAAGTCAGCGGTCGCCATGGCTGAGGTGTAAAACACCGAATCCGGTATGTCGATGCCCGCGGAGGAGAATCGATTGGCTAAGTCCCGCGCCGTCTGGGAAGGGTAGTTGGTCAGCACCACTAATGGCATATCTTTAGCCAGAATGCGCTGCAAAAACTCTTTTGCACCGGGCACCGCGGTATTGTCGTGCATCAGCACGCCATCAATGTCACAAATTACATTTTTAATCGTCATAAATGTGTTCCGATGCGCGCTGTCAGAAAACAGGCTGCGCTTAGTCTTCCAAAAGATGTTGCAGCAGGATGCCGTTTAACAACGCTCGTTTCGCCAGCGCAAAGGCGCCGATCGCCGAGCGATGATCGAGTTGTGAACGCACCACAGGCAGATTTTTACGAAAGGCCGCCAGTGTCTGCGTATTAATGCAACTTTCAATCGCGGGTAGCAAAATACGTTCTGCTTCGGTGATCTCGCCTGCCAGCACGATTTTTTGCGGGTTAAACAGGTTGATCGCAATTGCAATCGCCTTACCCAGATAACGCCCCACATGCTCGACAACTTCGCAGGCTAACGCATCGCCCTGATTGGCGGCCTGGCAGATATGCTGCATCTGGCACGCCGCCTGAGTCAGGATGCTCGGGTAGCCTTTATTCAGTAGCTCGCTTACACGATGTTCAATGGCGCTGTTTGCCGCAATGGTTTCAAGACAGCCAAAGTTGCCACAGTGGCAGCGTTCCCCCAGGGGATCGACCTGAATATGACCGATTTCACCGACATTGCCATTACTGCCCAAAAAAATCTGCCCGTTGGCGATAATGCCTGCGCCGGTTCCCCGATGCAGGCGCACTAATATCGAGTCGGCACAATCGCGCGTTGCGCCAAAATAGTGCTCAGCCAGCGCCAGGCTGCGAATATCATGGCCCACAAAACTGGTGACGTTAAACCGGTGCTTTAGATTAGCAACCAGCGGCCACTGATTCACATGAATATGCGGCATGTAGCGGATTACGCCATTAAGCGGATCAACGAGGCCGGGCAAAATCACGGAAATCGCGATCAGCTCGCGAATTTTCGCTTCACTCTGCTGGATAAAATGCGCAATGGCATCGAACAACGCCTGTTCGAGTGCTTCCTGCGTGCGTTGGGGCAGGGGATAATCCTGCTGAGCCAGGGATTTACCGCTTAAATCGAACAGGGTTAGCGTGGCATCATTGCGGCCAAGGCGCACACCGATGGTGTGAAAGTGGCGGGTTTCCGTCACGATAGAAATGGCGCGGCGACCGCCAGTGGACGCCTGCTGGTCCACTTCTTTAATCAAACCGCGCTCAATAAGCTGACGTGTAATTTTGGTGACACTGGCGGGAGCAAGTTGGCTTAAATCCGCAATCTGAATACGTGAAATCGGCCCTTGCTGGTCGATTAACCGGTAGACGGCCGCGCTATTCAGTTGTTTGACAAGATCGACATTTCCAATTTGAGTCTGGCCGCCAGTGGTCATTCAGTGCTTACTCGCTCAGGACGTTATCTCCATTGACTAACGTCTTAATAATTTTAAAGTCGCGTGTAAAAACCGTCAGGTTGGCGAGTTTCCCTGCCTGAATCGTACCTGACTGTTTTTCAACGCCCATTGCCTGTGCGGGATAAAGTGATGCCATGCGCAGGGCTTCATCCAACGCAATGCCCGCATGCTCAACGCAGTTTTGTACGGCTTCAATCATTGTCAGTGCTGAACCGCTTAGCGTGCCCTGCTCATCCACGCACAACCCGTTACGATAATAGATTGTTTTACCAGCAAAAATAAACTTATCGATAGCAGCGCCCGCCGGTGCTGTCGCGTCGGTGACCAACACCAGTTTGTCACCTTTGATGCGTTTAGCATTGCGGACGTTAGCGTAATGGACATGTAAACCATCTGCAATAATGCCGCAGTATACATCAGGCGCATCAAACAGCGCACCGATGAGGCCGGGCTCACGTCCGGCAAAGGCAGGCATCGCATTATAGAGGTGCGTGGCGAACGTAATGCCCGCCGCAAACCCCGCTTTTGCCTCTTCATAAGTGGCACTGGAATGCCCGGCTGAGACCACGATACCCGCTTCGCTCAGTTGGCGAATCACCGCGCTGCCCACCACTTCGGGTGCCAGCGTGACTTTGCTGATCACGTCTGCATTGTCGCAAAGGAATTGCACCATCTGCGCATCGGGCTCACGGATCAGGGCAGGGTTATGTGTGCCCTTTTTCGCCACACTCAGCCACGGGCCTTCCAGATGTAAGCCCAGCATAACGTGAGGATACTTCTGCAAAAAGGCGCGCATTGTTTCCACCGCGCGCACCATCAGTGCGTCACTGCTGGTAATCAGCGTAGGCAGAAAGCTGGTACAGCCCGATTTCACATTGGCGCGATGCATGGTTTCCAGCGTTTCCACGCTGATGGCGTCTATATCGTCATTAAACTGAACGCCGCCACAGCCGTTAAGCTGCAGGTCGATAAAGCCGGGCGCGATAATGGCGCCGCTTACGTCCTGCTGTTCAATGCCTGACGGCAAGGCAGTAACAGGGCAAACCCGTTCAATGCGTCCGTCAGCGATCACCACGGCATGGTGATCCAGAATTTCGTAGCCGCTGTAGATTCGGCCATTGACTAATGCGTACATCTTCTTCTCCCGGCTTACCTGCCGCTCGTGCATCTGACAGCAGGTGACGTAATAACGGTATTAAACGCCCTGCATATTTTCCGCTTCCATTTCACGGAAGTACTTCACCGTTTTAACTTTCAACTCCATGGTCGCGGGCTCGTCGCAGACCACCACGGATTTAGGATGGAGTTGCAGGCAACTGATTGTCCACATGTGGTTCACGTTTCCTTCCACGGCAGCCTGCAACGCCTGTGCTTTAACGTGACCAGTAACCAGAATCATCACTTCTTCAGCGTCCAGCAGCGTGCCCACGCCAACGGTCAGGGCATATTTCGGCACCTGATCAACATCACCGTTAAAAAAGCGTGAATTTGCCACACGTGTGTCGTGAGTCAGCGTTTTGATACGAGTGCGTGAAGATAATGACGACGCGGGTTCGTTAAAGGCGATATGGCCATCATTACCGACGCCGCCCATGAACAGGTGGATTTTGCCCAGAGACCGAATTTTATCTTCATAACGGCGACATTCTGCGTCAATATCGGGCGCATTACCATTCAGCAAATTGATGTTTTCAGGTTGAATATCAACGTGGTCAAAGAAATTACGATGCATAAAGCTGTAGTAGCTTTCCGGATGCTCTTTCGGCAGCCCGACATATTCATCCATGTTGAAGGTAATGACATGTCTGAAGCTAACCTGGCCCGCTTTATGCATATCGATCAGGTGCTTGTACGCTTCCAGAGGCGTACCGCCCGTAGGCAGTCCCAGAATAAAGGGCTTGTCAGCGCTGGGATTAAACGCATTAATACGGTTCACAATATGGCGCGCTGCCCATTTGCCGACCTGAGTGGGAGTAGATAAAGGAATCAGTCTCATGTTGCACCTCAAATGTGAGTGAAGGATTCGACGCGCAGCAAAGCCATGTTGCCGGTGAGGACAGGCGAACGGGAAGGAAACGCGCGTCTTGATATTTCGCATCATAAAATAAGTGGGCATTCATAGCCAGTCATGTCGACGTTAAAAATCAATTTTTGGTGATTTTTGTCACAAATGGCTGCTATTAATTTGTAGAGCGAATTAATTTGTTATTACACTCCTCAGCACTGAGTGTAATGCCGTCAGAAGCGGGCTGCTGACATAACAACATTAAGCGGCAGCCATGCAATAAGTCAGTTTCAATGGGGGAAAAGGTCAATGTTAAGTTACTTACAACGTGTGGGGCGGGCCCTGATGGTGCCGGTCGCTACGCTGCCCGCAGCAGCAATTTTAATGGGAATAGGGTACTGGATCGATCCTGACAGCTGGGGTGCAGGCAATGCCTTTGCCGCGTTGTTAATTAAATCCGGTGGCGCGATCATCGAAAATATGTCGGTGCTGTTCGCCATTGGCGTTGCATACGGCATGTCAAAAGATAAAGACGGTGCGGCTGCACTGACCGGCTTTGTGGGCTTCCTGGTCGTCACTACGCTGTGTTCACCGGCTGCTGTAGCCATGATCCAGAAAATCCCGGTGGCGGACGTGCCGGCGGCGTTTGGAAAAATCAGCAACCAGTTTGTCGGTATTCTGGTAGGCGTGCTGTCCGCAGAAGTCTATAACCGTTTTAGCCATGTAGAACTGCCCAAAGCGTTCTCATTCTTTAGCGGGCGTCGGCTGGTGCCTATTCTGGTGTCCTTCCTGATGATTCTGGTGGCATTTATCCTAATGTACATCTGGCCTGTCATCTTTAATGGTCTGGTGAGCTTTGGTGAGCATATTCAGAAACTGGGATCGGTTGGTGCGGGTGTTTACGCCTTCTTTAACCGTTTGCTTATTCCGGTTGGCTTACATCATGCGCTGAACTCCGTTTTCTGGTTCGACGTAGCAGGCATTAACGATATCCCTAAATTCCTCGGCGGTGCGCAGTCACTGGCAAATGGCACTGCTATCCCGGGCATCACTGGCCGCTATCAGGCGGGTTTCTTCCCAATTATGATGTTCGGTTTGCCGGGCGCGGCGCTGGCAATTTACCATTGCGCTCGCCCTGAAAACCGGGCAAAAGTGGGCGGTATCATGCTGGCGGCCGCTTTCGCAGCATTCTTTACCGGTATCACCGAACCGCTGGAATTCTCCTTTATGTTCGTGGCACCGGTACTGTATGTCATCCATGCTGTACTGACCGGCATCTCGGTCTTTATCGCTGCCAGCATGCACTGGATTGCCGGCTTTGGCTTCAGTGCGGGATTAGTGGATATGGTGCTCTCTACCCGTAATCCCCTGGCGACGCACTGGTACATGCTGATTCCGCAGGGCCTGGTGTTCTTCGTGATTTATTATCTGGTCTTCCGCTTTACCATCAAAAAATTCAACCTGATGACCCCAGGTCGTGAACTGGCGGTAGCGGGGGATGAAGCGGACGGTTATGACGTGAACGTTGATACCACTGATAATGGTGAAAGCGCCACGGAATCACTGGCACGCCGCTACATCGGCGCGGTGGGCGGTTCAGACAACCTTACCGCCATTGATGCCTGTATTACCCGTTTACGTCTGAACGTGAAAGATGCGGGCCAGGTTAACGAAGGTGTGGCAAAACGGCTGGGCGCGTCGGGTGTGATTCGCCTCAACAAGCAAAGTGTCCAGATTATCGTGGGTACCCAGGCGGAAAGTATCGCCACGGCCATGAAAAAAGTGCTGGTGAAAGGCCCGGTTGCTGGCGCAGCCAGCAGTGGCAGTGCGCCAGCCCCCGCTAACGAGGCCAAACCCCAGGCCGTCCTGAACAGTGAAAAACGCGTTATCGCAACGCTGGTGGCCCCGGTGAGCGGTGAGGTTATCGCACTGGATGCGGTGCCGGATGAGGCTTTCGCCAGTAAAGCCGTGGGTGATGGCGTGGCGATTAAGCCGAGCGATAAGCGCGTCGTTGCGCCTGTTGCCGGTACGGTGGTGAAAATTTTCAACACGAACCATGCTTTCTGTCTGGAAAGTGAAAACGGGGTAGAGATCGTCGTGCACATGGGGCTGGATACCGTGGCGCTGGACGGTCAGGGCTTTACCCGTTTAGTGGAAGAGGGTGCACAGGTCACAGCAGGCCAGCCGGTGCTGGAGATGGATCTGGACTATCTTAACGCCCATGCCCGCTCAATGATCAGTCCGGTGGTGGTGAGCAATATTGAAGACTTCGCCGGTTTAACGCTGCTGACGCAGGGCCAGGTCATCGCCGGTGAAACCCCGCTGTATGAAGTAAAAGGCTAATTCCCTGTATCCTCAACAAAAGGCAGGAAGCGATTCCTGCCTTTTTTATTTTAATCGCCCAACAAACGGTTGTTTCTCTGCAACGCTTTGTGGATCATACCCGGATATTACGTGGTATAAACCACCCATTCTATGCGTTGAGGATTTTGAGATGAGTGAGGCTGAAGCCCGCCCAACGAACTTTATTCGTCAGATTATTGACGAGGATTTGGCGAGCGGTAAGCACAGCAGTGTGCATACCCGTTTTCCGCCAGAGCCAAATGGTTATCTGCATATCGGCCATGCTAAATCAATCTGCCTGAATTTCGGTATTGCACAAGATTATCAGGGCGAGTGCAATCTGCGTTTTGACGATACCAATCCGGTCAAAGAGGATATGGAGTTCGTCGAATCCATTAAGCGTGACGTGCAGTGGCTGGGTTTTACCTGGAGCGGCGAGGTTCGTTATTCATCTGACTATTTCGACCAGCTTTATCACTATGCCGTTGAACTGATCAACAAAGGCCTGGCCTACGTTGATGAACTGACGCCAGACGAAATTCGTGAATACCGCGGTACCTTAACGGCACCGGGTAAAAACAGCCCTTACCGCGACCGCAGTGTGGAAGAGAACCTCGCGCTGTTTGAAAAAATGCGCAATGGCGAGTTCGCAGAGGGCAAAGCCTGTCTGCGCGCGAAAATCGACATGGCTTCCAGCTTTATCGTCATGCGCGATCCGGTGCTGTACCGCATCAAGTTTGCCGAGCATCATCAAACCGGCAATAAGTGGTGCATCTACCCGATGTACGATTTCACCCACTGCATTTCGGATGCGCTGGAAGGCATTACGCACTCCCTTTGCACGCTGGAATTCCAGGACAACCGCCGCCTGTATGACTGGGTGCTGGATAACATTACTATTCCTGTTCATCCGCGTCAGTATGAGTTTTCGCGCCTGAATCTGGAGTATGCGGTGATGTCAAAACGCAAACTGACGCAGTTGGTCAGCGAGAAGCATGTTGAAGGCTGGGACGATCCGCGCATGTTAACCGTGTCGGGTTTGCGTCGTCGTGGTTACACCGCGGCCTCCATTCGTGAGTTCTGCCGCCGCATTGGTATCACGAAGCAGGACAACATCGTTGAAATGGCTTCGCTGGAATCCTGTATCCGCGACGATCTTAATGAAAATGCGCCGCGGGCGATGGCGGTGCTGGATCCGGTGAAAATTGTGCTGGAAAACCTGCCTGCCGGGCACAATGAAGTGCTCAGCATGCCAAATCATCCTAACAAACCGGAAATGGGCACACGCGATGTTCCCTTTAGCCGCGAAATCTGGATCGATCGTGCCGACTTCCGCGAAGAGGCGAATAAGCAATATAAGCGCCTGGTGCTGGGTAAAGAAGTGCGTCTGCGTAATGCCTATGTCATCCGTGCGGAACGGACCGCGAAAGATGAAGAAGGCAATATCACCTGCATCTACTGCACCTGTGACGTCGATACGCTGAGCAAAGATCCTGCTGATGGCCGTAAAGTCAAAGGGGTTATCCACTGGGTCTCAGCTGAACATGCACTACCGGCAGAATTCCGTCTGTATGACCGTCTGTTCAGCGTCCCGAATCCGGGTGCGGCGGATGATTTTCTGACGACAATCAATCCGGATTCGCTGGCGATTAAACACGGCTTCGTTGAACCCGGTCTGCGTGACGCAGAAGCCAGTGCGCCTTATCAGTTCGAACGTGAAGGCTATTTCTGCGCTGACAGTGTGTATTCAACACCGTCGCAGTTAGTGTTTAACCGTACTGTTGGTCTGCGCGATACCTGGGCGAAAAACGGCGAATAATTTACGCCGCATGGTCATCAGATGATCGGTAAAGGGCGAGCAATCGCCCTTTTTTATTGGGTGGATTTTTTTTAGCGCCGACATTTGTCCTGAACCCGTTTAATTCGATTAATTTTACTTCTGTGGAATCGCTCTCAGTTTAATTTTTTTAATAACTTTCCCGGTGTGAATTATTTTTTTTCAGGTACGCTAACCCTCTGTAGTCTTTGTTTGCGGGTTAAAAAGGAAAAAAATGACAGTTTTCGCACAGGAAGCCAAACACAGCGTTGTCGTCTTACATCAACTCATTGAACATATTTTTAACCACAGCCGTGACAGTGGTGACAGCTTTCATCTGCTGCTTTCTCATTTTCATCCTGACTTCCAGATGGTCACGCCACAGGGCAAGATGCTGAACCTCAATGAGGTTGAAGAACTCTTTCGCCGCTTACAGGGCGCACGGGAAGGGATGCGCATCGCGACCAGCGAACATGTGATCCTGTCAGAGCACGCTAACGAGGTCACCATTCAGTATCGGGAAGTGCAGATGATGAATGGGGAAAATAAAAGCCGCATTTCCGTTGCGATTCTGGACTGCTCCACCTCGGTGCCCCGCTGGCGCTACCTGCAGGAAACGCTGGTGGCGTGACTGACAGGCACAAAAAAGCCGATGCAGGCATCGGCTTTTTCTTTACCCTCTGACAAACGTTACTTGTCGTGCAGTGTTTCGTCTTCGCGGCAATCGCCCAGGGCACAGTGACCATACAGGTACAGGCTGTGGTTGGTGAGCTTAATACCGTGACGGGTCGCGATATCACGCTGACGCGTTTCAATAGACTCATCACTAAATTCAATGACTTTACCGCAATCCAGACAGATCAGGTGATCGTGATGGTGCTGCTGCGTCAGCTCAAACACCGATTTACCGCCTTCAAAGTTGTGGCGGGTCACAATGCCGGCATCGTCGAACTGGTTCAGTACACGGTAAACCGTGGCCAGTCCAATCTCTTCGCCCATATCAATCAGGCGTTTATACAGATCTTCCGCGCTGACGTGATGGCATGCAGGTTCCTGAAGCACTTCCAGAATTTTGAGTCTGGGCAGGGTGACTTTCAGGCCAGCCTTCTTTAATGCGGTGTTGTTGTCAGTCATGCGGATATTGTCCTGTTACTTTGGTCACTCTTGTGGCATGTAGCCTGTATGTCGATCGACCGCCATTCTCATTTGCGTCTCATTATAGAACTGATGCGCTGAAATGAAAACCGATGCTGCCTGCGATGAAACCGTGGCGATGTTCGCGGTACAAAGCATGGAGGGCGGGCTGGCTACCATTTCGCGTTGTATCATCTCAATTCCAGGGAAATAAGCAGATGATCGATGCGGGTATTCTACAGACTAAATGCGGAAAGTTACAAAAATGTAGCTATTATTTTTATAGGAAAAGCCATTGATGCAGTGTGGACCAGCGCCCACACTGCGCTCACGGCTATCAGGCTTCGATAATTTCTTTGAGTTGCAGTTCATCGAAGATCTGCTTAACCCACTTGTCGACGCGTTCGTTCGTCAGTTCTGGCTGGCGATCTTCATCAATCGCCAGGCCCAGGAAGTGGTTATCGTCTGCCAGACCTTTTGAGGCCTCGAAGTGGTAACCCTCGGTTGGCCAGTGGCCCACGATAATGGCACCGTTAGGTTCGATGATGTCACGAATGGTGCCCATCGCGTCACAGAAGTACTCGGCGTAGTCTTCCTGATCGCCACAACCGAACAGCGCCACCAGCTTACCGTTGAAGTCGATCTCTTCCAGCGTCGGGAAAAAGTCATCCCAGTCGCACTGTGCTTCACCATAGTACCAGGTCGGAATACCCAGCAGCAGGATGTCAAAGGCTTCCAGATCTTCTTTAGTGCTTTTCGCGATGTCGTGAACCTCTGCAACGTCTTTGCCCAGTTGTTTCTGGATCATTTTTGCAATGTTTTCGGTGTTACCGGTATCGCTGCCAAAGAAGATGCCTACGATTGCCATGGGTAAAATAACCTCTTAAATCCTGATGATAGAATGAATGCCTGAGCATATTCAGCAAATGATAGCAGACCACGCAAAAGGGCGGAACTTGTAAAGCCGCGACATTTGTTTCTGTGTGCGGTTTGCGTGCGTTAGTCCAGTTTGAGTTGCGCCAGCAGCATTTGTTCAATTAATTCACTGCGGCTGAGATTACGCTGTTCAGCCAGCGTATTAAGCGCTTCTACCGCCTGGCTGTTCATTTTGAGTTCGACACGGCGAAGCCCGCGCCCTTTGTCACGTTTCAGTTGATTGCGTTTATTGATACGCAGCTGTTCATCACGCGTAAGCGGACTGGTTTTAGGGCGACCAGGGCGACGCTCGTTAGCGAACAGATCGAGCGTCGTGCGGTCAGTGTTTTCTTTTGCCATGGCTTAGTACAACTGAATGGGCGCACACGGATCGTTCCGCTGCGCAGATTAAATTACTGGCTTTTACCGTGGATACGCGCCCACGGCAAAAATTTAGCGCGCCATCATACTCCAGGCTAACCATGGACGCCAATCCTAAACTTTTACAGCCAGTTAAGCGGATTTATCGTGCAAAAAAGCGGCGAATGCTGCGTAAAACAGCATCAGGTTTTTCGGCGTGGACCCAGTGACCTGCACCGCCAATCACGTGCGCCTGCGCGGCGGGAAACTGTTGCAGTATCGCGTCACGGTACTGATTGTCCAGATAAGGGGAGTCACCACCGCGAATGAACAACGCCGGGTGCGGCCACACGGGCACCGTTTCCCAGCCGGTGATATGCGCATAGTTGTCCCAGAGCGCTGGAACGTTAAAGCGCCATTCACCGCTACTGAACGATTTCAGGATGAACTGAATCACACCTTCTTCATTAAGATGCTGACGCATAATTTCGGCCGCCTCACTGCGCAGCGTCACGCCCGCGTCGGTGACGGCTCGGATCGCGGCAAAAATTTCGTCGTGGCGGCGCGTCTGATAGTCGACGGGCGCAATGTCGATCATCACCATCTGTTCTATCCGCTCAGGGGCCAGGGCGCTCATCGTCATGGCAATTTTACCGCCCATGGAGTGACCAATGACGGAAAGGCGCTCAATGCCCTGCGCATCAAGCGTGTCCAGCATATCCTGGGCCATAACCTGGTAGGTCATCTCGTCAGCGCGCGGAGATAAGCCATGATTACGCACATCAACCTGGATAAGCGGATGGTCATCTTTCAGACCGCGCGCCAGAACGCCGAGGTTATCAAGACTGCCAAACAAACCGTGAATGAGCAGAACGGGTGTGGAATCAGCAGAAGATTGTTCAGTTTGCAGACGGGCATTCAAAATCATAGCAAAGTTCTTAAGTGTGAGACCTGCGCTTAGGTTATCATGGTTTCACCTTTTCAGGTGCGCTGCTTCCGGTGGCATTAGGACATATTCTGACTTTTGCCCCTAAACCGTTTGAATGCTATCAGCCTGTCTGAATTTAACTTTATAATCTTCATGTTAGAACCTGCACACGGCCTGAAACCCCGGTGTTTACCTCTGGATTTTCAGAAAATCGCGGGTTCTGTCGTGAGTCAAAACCGTACGGAATAAGATGAAAACGATCGAAGTTGACGAAGAGCTCTACCGTTATATTGCCAGCCACACGCAACATATTGGCGAAAGCGCATCCGATATTCTGCGCCGTATGCTGAAGTTTACTGCGGGTCAGACAGCCACCGCGACCGAAACACAGCCTGTTGCCGCCTCGCAGCCGTCTAAAACGGCACAGTCGGCAGGGAATGAGTCACGCCCTCAGGATCGTGTTCGTGCGGTGCGCGAGTTGCTGCTTTCTGATGAATATGCAGAGCAGAAGCGGGCGGTAAATCGCTTTATGCTAATCTTGTCAACGCTCTATCGTCTGGATACGGCCGCGTTTGCTGAGGCGACCACCTCCATGCAGGGCCGTACGCGCATCTATTTTGCAGGCGATGAGCACACGCTGCTGCAAAGCGGCACCCATACCAAGCCGAAGCATGTGCCCGGCACGCCGTACTGGGTCATTACGAATACCAATACCGGTCGTAAACGCAGCATGATCGAACACATTATGCTGTCGATGCAGTTCCCATCGGAACTGGCTGAGAAAGTTTGCGGCACCATTTAAACTGAAGCGTCAGGGAGAAGCGCCAATGGCCAATCACCCCCGTGCCGGGCAGCCTGCCCAGCAGAGCGATTTGATTAACGTTGCACAATTAACTTCACAATATTATGTCCTGCAGCCCGATGTGGCGAATCCAGAACATGCGGTGAAATTTGGCACATCAGGCCATCGCGGTAGCGCAGGACGTCACAGCTTTAACGAAAAGCACATTCTGGCGATTGCGCAGGCGATTGCGGAAGAGCGTAAAAAGAACGGTATTACCGGCCCGTGCTATGTGGGTAAAGATACGCACGCGCTGTCTGAGCCCGCGCTGCTGTCCGTGCTGTCCGTGCTGACCGCAAACGGGGTTGATGTGATCGTTCAGCAGGATAACGGTTATACGCCAACGCCTGCGATTTCGAACGCTATCCTTGAACATAACAAATCCGGCGGCCCACTGGCGGATGGCATTGTGATTACGCCGTCGCACAATCCCCCGGAAGATGGCGGCATTAAATACAATCCGCCAAACGGTGGGCCGGCAGATACCAACGTTACCAAAGTGGTGGAAGACCGCGCGAATCAGCTGTTGAAAGACGGCCTTAAAGACGTTAAACGTCTGTCACTGGATCAGGCCTGGGCCAGCGGCCACATCCATGAAAAAGATCTGATTCAGCCTTACGTGGAAGGTCTGTCACAGATCATCGATATTCCTGCGATTCAGAAAGCGGGCCTGAAGATTGGTGTCGATCCGCTTGGCGGTTCCGGGATCGCTTACTGGCAGCGTATCGCTGAGCACTACAAGCTGGATCTGACGCTGGTGAATGACGCTGTCGACCAGACTTTCCGCTTTATGCACCTGGACAAAGATGGTGTGGTGCGCATGGACTGTTCGTCCGAATGCGCCATGGCGGGGCTGCTGGCCTACAAAGACAAATTCGATCTGGCCTTCGGAAACGATCCGGATTATGACCGTCACGGCATTGTTACCCCTGCCGGGCTCATGAATCCAAACCATTATCTGGCCGTTGCGATCAACTATTTGTTCCAGCACCGTCCGCAGTGGGGTCAGGACGTTGCCGTGGGTAAAACCCTCGTGTCCAGTGCGATGATTGACCGGGTCGTGGACGATATTGGCCGCAAGCTGGTAGAAGTCCCGGTGGGCTTTAAATGGTTCGTGGATGGCCTGTTTGATGGCAGCTTTGGTTTTGGCGGCGAAGAAAGTGCGGGCGCGTCATTCCTGCGCTTCGACGGCACACCCTGGTCAACCGATAAAGACGGGATCATCCTGTGTCTGCTGGCGGCAGAAATTACGGCCGTAACGGGCAAGAACCCGCAGCAGCACTATGACGAACTGGCTGCACGCTTCGGTGCGCCAAGCTACAACCGTCTGCAGGCACCGGCAACATCGGCGCAGAAAGCCGCATTGTCGAAGCTGTCACCTGAAATGGTTAGTGCAGATACGCTGGCGGGCGATCCGATTACCGCGCGCTTAACGGCCGCTCCCGGTAACGGCGCGTCTATCGGTGGACTGAAAGTCATGACGGAAAACGGCTGGTTCGCTGCGCGTCCATCGGGCACCGAAGACGCGTATAAGATCTACTGTGAAAGCTTCCTGGGCGCAGAGCACCGTGCGCAGATCGAGAAAGAAGCCGTCGAGATTGTCAGTGAAGTGCTGAAAAACGCCTGATAAATCTGTTAAATAAAAAAAGCGCCGCTGGCGCTTTTTTTATGGCATGAACCGGTAGCCGATACCGGTTTCCGTCAGCAGGTGAACGGGTTGGGTCGGATTGGCTTCAAGCTTTTGCCGCAGATGGCCCATATAAATGCGCAGATAATGGCTGTGTTCGACAGCATTGGGTCCCCAGACCTGATTCAGCAGCTGACGCTGCGTCAGAACTTTCCCCGCGTTATTCAGTAATGTGGTCAGCAAACGAAACTCGATGGGCGTAAGGTGAACCTCTTCGCCCGCGCGCAGCACACGGCGTGCGGCAATATCGACGACCACGTCGGCGAAGCTGACCTTCGGATCGGGGTGCTTCCCGGCATGACGCCGCAGGGCGACCCGAACACGCGCCAGCAGTTCACCAATCCCAAAAGGTTTAGTCAGGTAATCATCGGCACCAGCATCCAGTGCGTCAATTTTGTCCTGCTCGTCAGTACGGGCAGAGAGAACAATAACCGGCAGCGTGCTCCACTGGCGGAGTTCACCAATAAACGTCTTGCCGTCGCCATCAGGTAAACCCAGATCAAGGATGACTAAATCGGGCTTTCGCGTGGCGGCTTCGATCAGCCCACGTTGCAGCGTCTCAGCATCGAAAACCTTCAGGCCTTCACTTTCCAGCGCGAGGCGCACGAAGCGGCGAATTTCTTTCTCATCTTCAATGATTAAAACCGTGGTCACACCAATCCTGCCATTGCCTGAAAAGGGAAAACACACTGTATCAACTTTTCTGGCGTTCGTCCGTGTTGCCATGAAATCCGTTGAAGGATCACCTCTGTAACTCATAATTAACCTGGGTATAACGGCCAGGTAAACTTACCCGTGCAGAACAAAAAAGACGCAAATTTAGTGGTCAGATGAGTAGTAAAATCATCCAACCCGGCGTAATATTAGACACAGATCACATTTATGACGTTTTTTTACTCAGGAGGCTGCTATGTACCGCACCTATCCACTTCACAAAATTATTTTGCGCCGAACGCTGGTCATCCTGTCAGGTCTGCTCGCTCTGCCAGTTATGCTGTTTCGTCAGGATCGGGCGCGCTTCTACAGCTACCTGCATCGGATGTGGTGCAAAACCAGCGCCAAACCGGTCTGGCTGGCGCAGTCTGAAGCAGCGGCGGGTATTTTCTGGTAAGTCCCTGCTGTGCGGTTGATTTTACGCCGCGCAGGCAGGGGGACAAATCCCGACAGAGGGGATTGCCAGCGTTTTCAGACGTGCTTATCTGTTTCCACCTGCAGTGTGCTGTGGCCCGGTATTAAGGGCGACACAGCGCCTCTTTTTTCCCTGTTCGTTCCGTCACGCAGCTTAGTTGCGCCTTAGCTTTGCGCCAGTGAAGCAGGAAACCTTCCCAGTGTCCGCGTAAGCCGCCCCGTTCGCCAGTGCCCATTCACGGGCATCCTTTCCTTGTTATCTGATCCGTAGCCCCGACATGGCAGCCCCGACGGGCACCGCACCTTACGCGCTTCAGAACCCGCTGCAATATCGCCCACAGGCAGAAGCACTGACGGCAGACCGCTAGCGTTTAGGCACCGGCGGGGCAAACTGCAGCGCGCCTGCGATACGGTTCCAGGCATTGATCGCGGCAACAGCCGAGGTAAGAAACGCGATTTCCTGTTTATCGAAGACGCGGCTGACCTCAGCATACACCGCATCAGAAACCGGCTGCTGCGCCATTAAGGTCAGGGCCTCTGTCCAGGCCAGCGCCGCACATTCCCGCTCCGAATAGATACCGGTTTCGCGCCATACGGCGACCAGATCCATTTTTACCGGGCTCAAATCGGTCTTACGCGCCAGATTGAGATGGTACTGGAGGCAAAAAGCGCACGCATTCAGCTGTGAAGCGCGCAGTTTGATCAGCTCAGTGAGCGATTTTTCCAGCCCGGAATCGTCAACGGCTTTGCCCAGCATCGCTAAGGCTGCCACCACATCGGGTGCGGTATGTTCGAACGAAGACCAGTCGCTGCGACGGTGATTAAGTGATGTCACGATATACCTCATCTGTTAATATAAGAATTCGAACAACAATATACGAACTCTTATATTATGCGCAAGTCAGATCTGCAGAGCACCACCATCCCCGAACCCGGTGAAGGAAAACGCGGTGAGTCAGGCCATATTGGTTATCTGCTGCGTCAGGCCCATGCGGCTCATAAAATCAGAATGGAAAATGCGCTGAAGGATAAAGGCGTCACGTTGCCGCAATTTTCGGTGCTGACCATGCTTGCGGCCTATCCCGGCGCATCGGGTGCCGACCTTGCGCGTCTGTCGCTGCTGACGCCACAGACGATGAGCGTCATTGTGGCGAATCTGGAGCGGGCCGGAATGATTCGTCGTCGTCCGCACGCGGTGCACGGCAGAATTCAGGTGATTGAGATTGCTGACGCCGGGCGTGACGTTCTCGCGCAGTGCAAAGTAGCGGTTCAGACGGTTGAGGCCAGCCTGCTTTCGGGTGTCACGCCTGAGGATGAAAAGGTGATTCGGCGCTGGCTGGTCAGCGTGGCGGTGGGAGAATAAACCGTTAAAAAAGACCACGGGCTGGTCATCTGAAAGGCTTCGCGGCGTTCACTTTTGCTACGCAGAATCTGTACCATCCCGGTCGTTTTACGCTACACTTAAACCTCTACAAGTTTTCGGAGGTTGTACAAGTATGAGCGAAAAAATTCCCGTTGGGATCAGCGCTTGCCTGCTTGGTGAGAGCGTCAGATTTGATGGCGGCCACAAGCGGCTCGCGTTCGCCACTGAGCAACTGACGCCTTTTGTTCGCTTCGAACCCGTTTGCCCTGAAATGGCGATTGGGCTGCCCACGCCGCGCCCGGCGCTGCGCTTAGTTAAGCAGAGCGACGACGATGAACTGCACCTTTGCTTCAGCAAAGAGGGCGGCGATGACATCACCGATAAGATGCGCGACTGGTCCGAAAAACGCGTGAAATCGCTGCATCACCTGTGCGGCTACATACTGTGTGCAAAATCACCCAGTTGCGGGATGGAGCGCGTGCGTATCTACGAGCCCGCCACCAATAATAACCGTAAAGCGGGAACCGGTATATTTACCCGTTTTCTGCAACGTGAAATGCCCTGGTTACCGCTCGAAGAAGACGGGCGTCTGAACGATCCGACATTACGTGAAAACTTTATCGGCCGGATTTGCGCGCTGCACGAGTTTCATGAAATGTGGAAAAAGGGGCTGACCCGTCATGGCCTGATTGCCTTCCACAGCCAGTATAAATTGTTACTGCTGGCGCATTCGCAAAAAAAATACCGTGAACTGGGCCCCTTTGTTGCCTCGATGAACCAGTGGGAGTCACTGGAGGCGTTTGCCTTCGAGTACCGCAACCGCCTTATGGATCTGATGTCACAACCGGCCTCGCGCACTAACCACACCAATGTGTTGATGCATGTTCAGGGTTATTTCCGCAGTCAACTGAGTTCGCCGCAACGCAGAGAACTGACGTCACTGATTGATTGTTACCGTCAGGGCACGCAACCGTTACTGGCGCCGATTACGATTCTTAAGCATTACATGGCTGAATATCCTCATCCGTGGCTGACGCAGCAGCGCTACTTCGATCCTTACCCGGAAGCGCTGCGCCTGCGCTACGGACAGTGAGTCGGGAGCATGATGACGACCCATCTTGTCTGGTTCCGTAATGACCTGCGCATCAATGATAACCTTGCGCTGCATGCCGCCTGCAGCAAGTCAGATGCCCGTGTCATAGCACTGTTTATTGCCACGCCGGGACAGTGGCAGCAACACGATATGGCCCCCCGCCAGGCCGCGTTTATTCACCAGAATCTCTGCAGCCTGCAGGCATCACTGGCCGAAAAAGGCATCCCGCTGCATGTTCATCAGTGTGATGATTTCGCTGCCAGCGTGGATTTTCTCGTCACGTTTTGTGAACAGCAACACGTTGATCAACTGTTTTATAACTACCAGTACGAATTTAACGAACGTCAGCGCGATGCGCAGGCGGAAAAGCGGTTAGATGAAGCGGACGTGATCTGTCAGGGGTTCGATGACAGCGTACTTTTGTCGCCCGGCAGTATCCAGACCGGCGATGGTGAGATGTACAAAGTATTTACCCCGTTCAGCAAAGCCTTTATTCGTCGCCTGCAGCAGGGGTTGCCTGAGTGTGTCCCGGCGCCTAAAGCCCGGGATGGCGCGCCCCTGAACACACCAAAAGCGATTTCGCCATTTGATTACGACCATGCTGAGGTTGATGATGCGCTGTTTCCGGCCGGTGAACAGGCGGCGATTAAGCGGCTACGTGCGTTTGCGCAGCATGCCGTGCTGGATTATCCAAAGCAGCGTGACCTGCCTGCGCGCGACAGCACCAGCCGGTTATCGGCTTACCTGACCATCGGCGTGCTTTCACCGCGCCAGTGTCTGCATCGGGTGTTGCATGAACATCCCGGGGCGCTGGAAGGCAGCCCGGCGGCTGTCTGGATCAATGAACTCATCTGGCGTGAGTTCTATCGCCATCTCATCGTTGCGTTTCCCCGACTGTGTAAGCATCAGCCTTTTGTCCACTGGACGCGTCATGTCGCGTGGCAACGAAACGAGGCGCATTTTGACGCCTGGAAAGCCGGGAAAACCGGTTATCCCATCGTCGATGCGGCCATGCGACAGATGTTGCAGACCGGCTGGATGCATAACCGGCTTCGCATGATCACGGCCAGTTTTCTGGTAAAGGATCTGTTAATCGACTGGCGTGAAGGCGAGCGCTATTTCATGCAGCAGCTTATCGATGGCGACCTGGCCGCCAATAACGGGGGCTGGCAGTGGGCGGCGTCCACGGGCACCGATGCCGCGCCGTATTTCCGCATTTTTAACCCTACGACGCAAAGTGAGCGTTTCGATGAACAGGGTGATTTTATTCGTCACTACCTGCCCGAACTGAAAGACGTGCCGGACAGTGCGATTCATCAGCCGCACGAATGGGCGCGGAAAAACAACAAGACACTCGATTATCCAACACCGATCGTGGAACATAAGGACGCACGTAAAAAGACACTCGACGCCTTCGAGCGCGCAAAAAATGCGGCCTGAGGTGGCAAGGAGCAGAAATGAATCACTATGCGTTAGAAAAAATCGTTAACGATCAGCTGGCAACCCATACCTTCAGCGATTATGCGCCAAACGGGCTACAGGTCGAAGGCCGACCTGAAGTGAAAACGATCGTTACCGGCGTGACCGCCTGCCAGGCGCTGCTGGATGAAGCGGTGGCGCGCAAAGCCGATGCGGTGCTGGTACATCACGGTTATTTCTGGAAAAGTGAACCGGCGGTGATTAAAGGCATGAAACGCCAGCGTCTGCGCACGCTACTGGCAAACGATATTAACCTCTACGGCTGGCACCTGCCGCTGGATGCGCACCCTGAGCTGGGCAATAACGCGCAGTTGGCTAAGCTGCTGGGTATTAATGTGATGGGCGAGATTATGCCGCTGGTGCCCTGGGGCGAACTGACTCAGCCTGTGAGCGGCCATGCGTTGGCACAGCGTATTACTGAGGTGCTGGGACGGGAGCCGCTTCACTGTGGTGATAATGCGCCAGCAGCGATCCGTCGTGTTGCCTGGTGCAGTGGCGGCGGTCAGGGATTTATTGATAATGCGGCCGCCTTTGGCGTAGATGCCTTTATTACGGGCGAGGTCTCTGAGCAAACCATTCACAGCGCCCGTGAACAAGGCCTGCACTTTTTCGCCGCAGGCCACCATGCCACCGAACGCGCGGGTATTCGGGCGTTGGGTGAATGGCTGGCGGAGCATCATGGCCTGGATGTCACGTTTATTGATATTCCCAATCCCGCCTGATCCCCCTGGATTCTGCCATCTGCGCAGAACCCAAACCTGTTGACACATTACCGTCACTTTCGCATAACTACCTTCCTGGGTTGTAAAACACACTTGGCTTTTGCGCGCCAGAATCCTGTCTGAGTGCCGCAAAGCTGTTTACCAGGAGGTACGTGTTGCAAAAAACACGATGCTATATGCTCGGCGAGCGCGCGGTGGTACTGGAGTTGTCTCCGCCCGTTTCGCTGGCCAGTCAGCAGCGAATCTGGCATCTGTGCCAGCGTTTGCAGTCACACGACGCGACCCGGGAAGTGATTCCCGGCATGAACAACCTGACGCTGCTGTTACGGGAGCCGCCCAGAGATGCCCGACAGGCGACGGCGCAACTTGAACAGTGGTGGCAGGAAAGTGAGGCGCAGGACACAGAGTCGCGCCTTGTGACTATACCGGTCATCTATGGGGGCGAGGCGGGGCCGGACTTGCGTCAGGTGGCCGACCACGCCGGCATGACGGAAAAGCAGGTCGTCGCGTTACACAGCAGCACGGATTACGCGGTTTTCTTTATTGGTTTTCAGCCCGGCTTTCCTTACCTGGCCGGCCTGGATGCGCGCCTGCATATGCCGCGCCGCGCCGAACCGCGCGTTGCGGTTCCGGCTGGATCGGTGGGCATCGGCGGCAGCCAGACCGGTGTTTATCCGCTGGTCTCACCAGGCGGCTGGCAGTTGATTGGCAGGACGCAGGTCGCGCTTTTCACACCCAGCCAGCAGTCGCCAACCTTACTTCGTCCGGGTGACAATGTCCGGTTTGTGCCGCAAAAGGAAGGGATATGTTAAACATTCTTCGCGCGGGTCTGGCAACCAGCATTCAGGATTTCGGACGCTATCACTGGCGACAGTATGGCATCGGCGTCAGTGGTGTTCTGGATCAACCCGCCATGATCACAGCCAATCTGCTGGCAGGCAATCCGCCGGGCAGCGCCGTGCTGGAGATTGTCCTCGGACAGTTTAAAGCGGAATTCCGTCGGGATGGGTGGTTTGCACTAACGGGAGCGGGTTGTCAGGCCGAACTGGATGGCAAGCCTGTCTGGACAGGCTGGCGTTTACCGATAAAAAAAGGGCAGGTCCTGGTGTTGAAGAAACCGATTCACGGCATGCGCAGCTACCTGGCTGTGCACGGTGGATTCGCTATTCCGCCAGTGCTGGGCTCATGCAGCACCGACATTAAGGCCGGTTTTGGCGGCTTTGAGGGGCGGACGCTGCAGGACGGCGACGTCATTCCGCTGGGCAAACCGCAACAGCACTTCACGAGCAAAAAAGGCGTGCGCCAGTTGCTCTGGGGTAACCGTATTCGGGCGTTACCCGGACCGGAATACCATGAATTCAGCGAAGCGTCACAACAGGCGTTCTGGCGAGCAGCCTGGAAGCTGAACCCTCAAAGTAATCGCATGGGCTACCGTTTGCAGGGCCCTGCTTTGCAACGCGACGTGCCGCGCGAGTTGTTATCGCATGGTCTGGTGCCCGGCGTCATTCAGGTGCCTGGAAACGGTCAGCCGATCGTCCTGCTGGCGGATGCACAGACCACCGGCGGCTATCCACGTATCGCCTGCGTCATTGAATGCGATCTTTATCATCTGGCGCAGATTCGTCTGGGCGAGCCGATTCATTTTATGCTCTGTACGCCCGAAGAGGCGCTGGCGGCAACGCGACAGCAGCAGCATGTATTGGGGCAAATGGCCTGGGGACTGGCAAATGAAAATTGATTTAAACGCCGATCTGGGCGAGGGGAGCAGCAGCGATCGTGCGCTGTTGCAGCTGGTGAGTTCCGCCAACATCGCCTGCGGCTTTCACGCAGGCGACGCGCAGATGATGTTGCAGGCCATTCGCTGGGCCAGCGAATTTGGCGTGGCGATTGGCGCGCATCCCAGCTTTCCCGATCGTGAAAACTTTGGCCGCAGTGCGATGCAACTGCCGCCGGAAATCGTCTATGCGCAAATCATCTATCAGGTTGGTGCACTCAAAAGTCTGGCGGAAAGCGAAGGGCAGTCGCTTGTTCACGTTAAGCCTCACGGTATGTTGTATAACCAGGCGGCGGCGGATGCCACGCTGGCCGAGGCGATTGTGCGAGCCGTCAAAGCCGTCGATGCCCGGCTGATCATGGTAGGGCTGGCTAACAGTGAGTTGATTCGCGCGGCGGCCCATCACGGCCTGAAAACCCGGGAGGAGGTGTTTGCCGATCGCGGCTATCTCAGCAGCGGCGCGCTGGTGCCCCGTGGCCAGCCCGGCGCATTGATTGAAGAGGAAGACCAGGCGATTCAGCAAACCCTGATGATGGTGCGACAGGGGCAGGTCATCAGTGTGACCGGTGAGGCGGTTCAGGTGAACGCAGAAACCGTCTGCCTGCATGGTGACGGGGCGCATGCACTGACGTTTGCGCAACGTCTGCGTGCCAGCTTTGCCAGCCATGCTATCACCGTCACCAGTCAATAAAAAAACGGCATAACCAGCCTGAACGTCTCGGGCTTACTATTTCACGAGGGGAAAAGTATGGACAGCGTAGTAAATCTCTGGCCGCTGCTGGGCATTGCTGCCATCGTCGTTGGCTTCGTTTTGCGTTTTAATCCGGTGCTGGTGGTCATTGTTTCAGGCTTCGTCACCGGTATCGCTGCCCTGATGCCGTTGGGCGATATTTTACAAAAGCTGGGTGAGGGATTTCTGAATACCCGCAACCTGCCGTTGATCCTGCTGCTGCCGCTGGCGGTTATTGGCTTACTGGAACGCCATGGTTTGAAACAGCGCGCGCAGGCGTGGATTGCCCAGATCAAAACGGCGACGGCGGGACGGTTGCTCATTGTCTATCTGTTTGTGCGTGAGGTGACTGCGGCCCTCGGGCTGACCAGTCTCGGCGGTCATCCGCAAATGGTGCGCCCGCTACTTGCGCCGATGGCCGAGGGGGCCAGCGAAAACCGCTACGGGGCCCTACCGCCCGAGGTCCGTCATCGTCTGCGTGCCATGTCCGCTGCCACCGACAACGTCGGGCTGTTCTTTGGCGAGGATATCTTTGTCGCCTTTGGCGCCATTATTTTTATGCATAATTTTATGCAGGAGTCCGCCGGTATCCAGACTGAGCCACTGCATATTGCCCTGTGGGGCATTCCCACGGCGCTCTCAGCCTTTCTGATTCATTCCGCCCGCCTGATCAGGCTGGACCGCCAGCTGGCACGAGAACTGCGCGTCATCAACAGCGAGGCCATGAAAGCCAAAGGAGAGCCGTCATGATTCAGCAACAGTATCTGATGTGGCTGGCTGGCCTGATTCTGCTGGTTGTCGCGGTTTTATCCTGGCGCGACAGCGCAAATCCGCGCCGTTTCACCACTGGCTTATTTTGGGGACTCTATGGCCTGATTTTTCTGGTGGGTGACTGGACAACCGCTCTGATGACCCAACTGATGGGCTCTGCCGAAAGCGGCACACGTACGTTGCAAATTAGCGTGGGCGTAGCGGTGGTTATCATGGGGATCCTTGCCGGTTGTGGTGGGGTAAAAATGGGCCGCTATCACCAGCGCAGTGAGGCGGAAAAACAGGGCAGTGCCCAGCGTCTGGGCAACAAACTTTTCCTGCCAGCCCTGGCGATCCCCGTCGTGACAGTGATCGGTGTGTTAGCGTTTAATAACCTTCCCGGTCTGCAAACGTGGGTGTTCGGCGCGGGCAACCATTCCACCCTGATTACGCTGTTTTCCATGGCCACAGGCTGTCTGCTGGGCTGGCTGATCGCCATGAAAATGACGCGTGAAACCCCAGTGCAGTCGATGCAGGAAACCCGACGTTTGCTGGACTGCATCGGCTGGGCATTTCTCCTGCCGCAAATCCTGGCAACCCTGGGGCTACTGTTTACGGCCGCGGGCGTCGGTGGCGCGATCTCTCATCTCACCGAACATTATCTTGCCGTGGATAACCGCTTCATTGCGGTCACGGTTTACGCGGCAGGGATGGCACTGCTCACCATGGTGATGGGGAATGCGTTCGCGGCGTTCCCGATTATTACCGCGGGCATAGGCATTCCCATTCTGGTGTTACATCATGGCGGTAACCCGGCGGTCATGGCGGCAATCGGGATGTTTTCCGGCTACTGCGGTACGTTAATGACGCCGATGGCAGCAAACTTCAACATTGTGCCTGCTGCCTTGCTGGAGTTACCGGATCGCAACGCGGTCATCAAAGCTCAGGTGCCAACCGGTGTGCTACTGTTAATGGTTAACATTTTCTTACTCTACTTCCTGATGTTTTTGTGAGGCAGCATGAAAACGGTATTAATGACGGCATTTGAGCCCTTTGGCGGCGAATCCATTAATCCCTCCTGGCAGGCGGTCAGTGCCCTTGAAGGCCAGACTATTGCCGACGCACGCATCGTGACGCGCCAGTTGCCCGTCGTATTCAGCGAGGTGCTGGACGTGCTGTATCAGGCGCTGGAAACGATCAGGCCCGATGCCGTTATCGCTGTCGGGCAGGCAGGCGGTCGCAGCGATATCACGGTAGAGCGAATTGGTATTAATGTGGATGATGCGCGCATCCCGGATAATGCGGGCAGGCAACCCGTGGACGAACCCATCGTTCAGGATGGCCCGGCCGGATATTTTTCACGCCTGCCGATCAAAGCCATTGTGGCCGCGGTGCGGGAAGCGGGCATTCCGGCATCGGTGTCGCAAACCGCAGGAACCTTTACCTGTAACCGGGTGATGTATGGTCTGTTGCACTGGCTTGAAAGCAACGGCAGCCCGGCACGGGGCGGTTTCATTCATATTCCCTACCTGCCTGAACAGGCGGTGCATCACCCGGGTGCACCCAGTATGCCCGCCGCAACCGTTATTGAGGCGCTGAAAATTGCCGTACAAACGACCCTGACCACCGCTCAGGATGTGAAGGAAGTGGGTGGCGCAACGCATTAAGAGGACGAGTGATGCCTGAAGGACCGGAGATTCGCCGCGTGGCGGATCAGCTTGAAGTGGCCATCGTCGGCCAGCCCCTGACTGACGTCTGGTTTGCGTTTCCCGAATTAAAAACCTATGAGCCCGCATTGCTGGGAGAACAGGTGGCGTCGATAGAGACGCGCGGTAAAGCGTTGCTGACCCATTTCAGTAACGGTCTGACGCTGTATTCACACAATCAGCTGTACGGCGTCTGGCGCATCGTCCCGCCAGACATGCAGCCCGAGACAAAACGGCAGTTACGTGTGCGTCTCGCGACGGCCAATCAGGCGATATTGCTTTACAGCGCGTCGGATATTGAACTCCTGAATGCGGAAACGCTTGCCCGTCATCCGTTTCTCAACCGCATCGGGCCGGATGTACTGAATGCGGAGTTGACCGTAGAGGCGGTCAGGGAACGGCTGTGCTCGCCGCGTTTCTGTCGCCGCCGGTTCAGCGGACTGTTACTGGATCAGGCTTTTCTGGCCGGACTGGGCAACTATTTACGTGCTGAGATCCTCTGGCTGGCCCAGTTGCTTCCCCGGCATAACGCACAGTCGCTGAGTGAGGCGCAACTGACGGCTTTCTGCGAAGCGCTGTTGTCTGTGCCGCGTCATGCCTATCGCATGCGCGGCACCATGAAAAAATACCACAGCGAAGCGGCATTTCGGTTTGAAGTGTTCCACCGCCAGGGCAAGACATGTCGCCGCTGCGGTGAAGTAATCGAAAAGGGCGTCCTGTCCGCCCGACCGTTTTACTGGTGCCCTGGCTGTCAGAGATAAAAACGCTGGACTGTCCCGCCGTTGCACGCGGGCAATGTCACTCGTCAGCGAAGGATATCGTCACCCGGTTTTCTTCACAGCATAAGGAATCATCATGACACCTGAGATTGTGACGGAAAGGCTGCGCTTAAAACCCCTGTCGCTGGAGGATGCCGATGCCATGCAGATCGCGTTTCCGCGCTGGGAAATTGTACGCTACCTGATCGATTCGGTGCCCTGGCCTTATCCCGAGGGCGGGGCACGAGACTATATTGCCAATGTCGCCTTACCGGCGGTCGCGGCCGGGACGGGCTGGTACTGGACATTGCGGCCTAAAGCGGCGGAACAGCAACTGATTGGCGTTATTTGCCTGATGGAGACGCCGGATAATAACCGGGGCTTCTGGTTGGTACCGGAGTGGCAGGGGCAGGGCTATATGACAGAAGCCTGCCTGGCCGTGACGGATTACTGGTTTACCGATCTGAAAAAACCGCTGCTGAGAACGCCAAAAGCGGCACTGAATCAGCGATCTGTGAATATTTCGGTCAACAGTGGGATGCGCTGTATCCGCACAGAGAAAAAACAGTACGTTTCAGGCACACATGCCTCGCAATTATGGGAAGTGACGCGAGAAGAATGGCAGGCCTTTCGGGCATCTCAAACGTCCGCCGTTCATCCTCTCACTAAGATTCGCTCACGCTGACCGGCGGCGTCAGTAAAAAAAAGCGGCGGTGCCCGTAAGGACACCACCGCTTTTCGCCTTACCGCCCGTTGCCGGACAGCTTATTTATCCAGCTTCGAGCTGAACTCGCGTTCGGTGTAACCGGTATACAGCTGACGCGGACGGGCAATTTTCATGCCTTCGTCGTGCATTTCTTTCCAGTGCGCGATCCAGCCAACGGTACGCGCCATGGCGAAAATCACGGTAAACATGGACGAAGGGATGCCCATGGCTTTCAGGATGATACCGGAGTAGAAATCCACGTTTGGATAGAGTTTGCGCTCGATGAAGTACGGGTCGTTCAGCGCAATGTGTTCCAGTTCCAGCGCCACTTCCAGCAGATCGTCTTTCATGCCCAGTTCGTTCAGCACTTCATGGCAGGTTTCACGCATAACGGTCGCGCGCGGGTCATAGTTTTTATAAACACGGTGACCAAAGCCCATCAGGCGGAAAGAGTCATTTTTGTCTTTAGCACGGCGCACAAACTCAGGAATGTGCTCGACGGTGCTGATCTCTTCCAGCATACGCAGACAGGCTTCGTTCGCGCCGCCGTGTGCGGGTCCCCACAGGGAGGCAATACCGGCCGCGATACAGGCAAACGGGTTAGCGCCTGACGAGCCAGCGGTACGTACGGTAGAGGTCGAGGCGTTCTGTTCATGATCGGCGTGCAGAATCAGAATGCGATCCATGGCGCGTTCAAGCACAGGGTTAACCTTGTATTCTTCACACGGTGTTGCAAACATCATGTGCAGGAAGTTACCGGCATAGGAGAGGTCGTTACGGGGATAGACGAACGGCTGACCGATTGAATACTTGTAACACATCGCTGCCATGGTAGGCATTTTCGACAGCAGACGGAAAGCGGCGATTTCACGGTGGCGCTCAATGTTTACATCCAGCGAATCGTGATAAAACGCAGCCAGTGCGCCGGTCACGCCGCACATCACCGCCATCGGGTGTGAATCACGACGGAAACCGTGGAACAGACGGGTAATCTGCTCATGAATCATCGTGTGGCGCGTAACCGTTTGTTTAAACTCTTCAAACTGGGCTTTCGTGGGGGCTTCACCATTTAACAGGATGTAGCACACTTCCAGGTAGTTAGAGTGGGTAGCCAGTTGGTCAATAGGGAAGCCGCGGTGAAGCAGAATGCCTTCATCACCATCGATAAAGGTGATTTTTGATTCGCAGGACGCTGTAGACGTGAAACCAGGATCGAAGGTAAACAGGCCGTTGGAACCCAGTTGACGGACATCGACGACATCCTGGCCCAGCGTGCCTTGCAGTACACCCAGTTCAATGGACGTTTCATCTGATAGGGTTAGCGTCACTTTTTTATCTGTCATTTTCGTCTCCATAGCGCCTTAGGCAGGTAAGGATCTTTCGACACCTGAAACGCGTGCATGTTGCAATTTGGCAGTACTTCACGGTGTCACTCTGCATTATAAGCAGTGAAGGGTACAGAGTGAGAGGCGCGTTCCACTGGAAATGTAAAGCCGTGACATGTGCATATCGCGGTTGTTAAAGATCCGGTCAGGACATAACTTCTTTGTAACCAATAACCTGATGGTATTTAAAGCGGTTACCGACAATGTTACATAACTTCAGCTTAGGAGAAAGTGTATCCCCATAACTTTTGTGCATCATAGGATTTTATCGGACTAGTTTGTAACTGAATTGTTGAACTATTGTCAAATCAGATAATTAAATTTGTATGAATTGTGAAAAACGTGAGTGGGATCACTGTTCCATCGAAAATTCTCCAAAGAGTTTGTAGGGGAATTGTAATCAGAATGTGATCGTCCTATACTTCCGGCCAGGTCTCCGGAACACCCTGACACCAGGAGCCACCCAGCGTTTGTACCACGTCATTTAACACTGGATGTTGCTATTTTGGTGACGGATTAAGACTGAACCTTTTTTTCGGGTTTGGGCCTGTCTTCCGGAGGAAGCAAAATAAAAAAGAGCTGTGTGGGCAAAACCGTGAAAAAACAAAGACCTGTCAACTTGGATCTCTCGACGATCCGGTTTCCCGTTACTGCAATATCGTCCATTCTCCACCGTGTCTCCGGCGTCATCACTCTGGTTGCTCTCGGCATCCTGTTGTGGCTTCTCGGTCTTTCTCTCTCCTCTCCTGAAGGTTTTCAGCACGCGGCATCTATCATGAGCGGCTTCTTTGTGAAGTTTATCATGTGGGGCATTCTGACCGCGTTGGCCTATCATACGGTGGGCGGGATACGTCATATGTTAATGGATTTTGGTTATCTGGCGGAAACGCTCGAAGCAGGTAAGCGTTCTGCGCAGGTGACATTTGGTATTACTGTCGTGCTTTCAATCTTAGCAGGAGTCCTCGTATGGTAAGCAATGCATCCGCGTTGGGTCGCAATGGCATTCAGGACTGGCTGTTGCTGCGCGCGTCGGCAATCCTTATTACGCTTTACATCATCTACATGCTCGGTTTCGTGGTGATGACAGACACGCTGACGTATGACATCTGGCGTGGCTTCTTTGCCTCAGCATTTACAAAAGTGTTCACGCTCCTGACGCTGTTTTCCATCCTGATCCACGGCTGGATTGGTATGTGGCAGGTCTTAACGGACTACGTGAAATCGCTGGCGGCGCGTTTGCTGTTACAGCTGGTTATCGTGGTGGCACTGTTGTCATATGCAATTTATGGGTTTGTTGTGGTGTGGGGTGTGTAAATGAAGTTACCAGTCAGAGAATTTGATGCCGTGGTGATCGGCGCAGGTGGCGCGGGTATGCGCGCGGCACTGCAAATCTCCCAGTCGGGCCAGACGTGCGCCCTGCTGTCCAAAGTGTTCCCAACCCGTTCTCATACGGTATCCGCGCAGGGCGGTATTACCGTTGCGCTGGGCAATACCCATGACGATAACTGGGAATGGCATATGTATGACACCGTCAAAGGCTCCGACTATATCGGCGACCAGGACGCGATTGAATACATGTGCCACGTCGGTCCGGAAGCGATTCTGGAACTGGAACACATGGGCTTACCTTTCTCCCGTCTTGATGACGGCCGCGTTTATCAGCGTCCGTTTGGTGGTCAGTCAAAAAACTTCGGTGGTGAGCAGGCGGCGCGTACTGCCGCGGCAGCTGACCGTACTGGCCACGCCCTGCTGCATACGCTGTATCAGCAGAACCTGAAAAACAAAACCACCATCTTCTCCGAATGGTATGCACTGGATCTGGTCAAGAATGACGACGATGCGATTGTAGGTTGTACCGCTATCTGCATGGAAACCGGTGAAACCGTCTACTTCAAAGCCAAGGCGACCATTCTGGCGACCGGTGGTGCAGGACGTATCTATCAGTCGACGACCAATGCCCACATTAACACTGGCGACGGTGTTGGCATGGCGCTGCGCGCAGGTGTACCGGTGCAGGACATGGAAATGTGGCAGTTCCACCCAACCGGTATCGCAGGTGCGGGTGTGCTGGTCACCGAGGGCTGCCGCGGTGAAGGCGGCTATCTGCTGAACAAACACGGTGAACGCTTCATGGAGCGCTATGCGCCAAACGCCAAAGACCTGGCAGGTCGTGACGTGGTGGCCCGTTCTATGATGGTGGAAATTCGTGAAGGCCGGGGCTGTGATGGTCCATGGGGCCCGCACATCAAGTTGAAACTTGACCATCTGGGTGCCGAAGTGCTGGAGTCACGTCTGCCGGGAATCCTGGAACTGTCCCGTACCTTTGCGCACGTTGACCCGATTAAAGAGCCGATTCCTGTTATCCCAACCTGTCACTACATGATGGGCGGCGTACCGACCAAAGTGACCGGCCAGGCGCTGCGCGTCAATGCGCAGGGCGAAGATGAAGTGATTCCGGGCCTGTTCGCTGTGGGTGAAATCGCCTGCGTATCTGTTCACGGCGCGAACCGTCTGGGCGGAAACTCACTGCTGGACCTGGTGGTCTTTGGTCGCGCGGCGGGTGTTCATCTGCTTGAATGTCTGGAAGAGCAGGGCGAACTGCGCGAAGCCAGTCAGGAAAACATCGATGCTGCCATGGCGCGCTTCAATCGCTGGGAGAACAACACCACGGGTGAAGATCCGGTTGAAATCCGTAAAGCGTTGCAACGCTGCATGCAGAACAACTTCTCGGTCTTCCGCGAAGGTGATGCCATGCGTGAAGGTCTTGAAGAGCTGAAAGTGATTCGTGAGCGCCTGAAGTCTGCGCGTCTGGATGACCGTTCACCCGACTTCAATACACAGCGTATCGAGTGCCTTGAGCTGGATAACCTGATGGAAACCGCCTATGCCACAGCGGTTGCGGCTAACTTCCGTACAGAAAGCCGTGGTGCACACAGCCGCTTCGACTATCCGGAACGTGATGATGCGAACTGGCTGTGCCATAGCCTCTATGTTCCGCAAACGGAAAGCATGACGCGCCGTGAGGTGAACATGCAACCGAAACTGCGTGCGGCCTTCCCGCCAAAAGCGCGTACCTATTAATTGCGGAGATCATCATGAGACTAGAATTTTCGATCTATCGTTATAACCCGGACGTCGATGATAAACCGCGCATGCAGGATTACAGCCTGGAAGCGGAAGATGGCCGTGACATGATGCTGCTGGACGCGCTGATCCGTTTAAAAGAAAAGGATCCTACGCTGGCTTTCCGTCGCTCGTGCCGTGAAGGCGTGTGCGGATCAGATGGCCTGAACATGAACGGTAAAAACGGCCTGGCCTGCATTACGCCGGTTTCCGCTTTAGGCAACGGTAAGCAGAAGATTGTGATTCGTCCTCTGCCTGGCCTGCCTGTGGTGCGCGACCTCGTGGTAGACATGAGCCAGTTTTATACTCAGTATGAGAAAATTAAGCCTTTCTTGTTAAACAACGGTGAAAACCCACCTGCGCGTGAGCATCTGCAGACGCCGGGCGAGCGTGAGCATCTGGACGGCCTGTATGAGTGTATTCTCTGCGCCTGTTGCTCAACCTCATGCCCGTCGTTCTGGTGGAATCCCGATAAGTTCATCGGGCCTGCGGGTCTGCTGGCGGCATACCGCTTCATTATTGACAGTCGCGACACCGAAACCGATGCGCGTCTGGATAATCTGAGCGATGCATTCAGCGTGTTCCGCTGCCACAGCATTATGAACTGTGTCAGCGTGTGTCCTAAAGGTCTTAACCCCACGCGCGCCATCGGCCATATCAAGTCGATGCTGCTGCAACGCGGGGCATAGTGATACAGCCGGGAACCTCAGGTTCCCGGTGTTTTACGGAAGCCTCTTTAAACGCGGTCCCGACCACGTTTACAAAGGTTCCCTTACGGGCCGGGCGCGCGCTGCGCACAGTGCTCGTATCGCTGAACTCACTACGGCAAACCGCGAAAGCGGCAACAAATGAAACCTCAATAAAGCATAACATTGCTTAAGGGATCACAATGCAGAACAGCGCGATGAAGCCCTGGCTGGACTCCTCCTGGCTGGCCGGCGCGAATCAGTCTTACATAGAGCAACTCTATGAGGATTTCCTGACCGATCCTGACTCTGTGGATGCAGTGTGGCGCTCGATGTTCCAACAGTTACCAGGCACGGGAGTGAAACCCGAGCAGTTCCACTCCGCGACCCGCGAATATTTCCGTCGCCTGGCGAAAGACGCATCTCGTTACACCTCCTCAGTCACCGATCCGGCAACCAACTCCAAGCAAGTGAAAGTGCTGCAACTGATCAACGCGTTTCGTTTTCGCGGCCATCAGGAAGCAAACCTGGATCCGCTTGGCCTGTGGAAACAGGACCGTGTTGCCGATCTCGACCCTGCTTTTCACGATCTGACCGACGCCGATTTTCAGGAAAGCTTTAACGTAGGTTCTTTTGCTATTGGCAAAGAAACCATGAAGCTGGCCGATCTGTTCGAGGCGCTGAAGCAGACTTACTGTGGTTCGATTGGTGCAGAGTACATGCACATCAACAACACCGAAGAGAAACGCTGGATTCAGCAGCGTCTCGAATCCGGTGCTGGCCACTGTTCGTTCAGCGGTGAAGAGAAAAAAGGTTTCCTGAAAGAGCTGACTGCGGCAGAAGGCCTTGAAAAATATCTGGGCGCAAAATTCCCGGGTGCCAAACGCTTCTCGCTGGAAGGCGGTGATGCACTGGTGCCTATGCTGCGTGAGATGATTCGTCATGCAGGTAAAAGCGGCACCCGCGAAGTGGTGCTGGGGATGGCGCACCGTGGCCGTCTCAACGTCCTGATTAACGTGCTGGGTAAAAAGCCACAGGATCTGTTCGACGAGTTCTCAGGCAAACATAAAGAACACCTAGGCACCGGTGATGTGAAATATCACATGGGCTTCTCATCGGATATCGAAACCGAAGGCGGTCTGGTACACCTGGCGCTGGCCTTTAACCCGTCTCACCTGGAAATTGTCAGCCCGGTGGTCATGGGGTCGGTGCGTGCCCGTCTGGATCGTCTGGCTGAGCCGGTCAGCAACAAAGTGCTGCCCATCACTATTCACGGTGATGCGGCGGTCATTGGTCAGGGCGTGGTGCAGGAAACCCTGAACATGTCTCAGGCCCGCGGCTATGAAGTCGGTGGCACCGTGCGTATCGTGATCAACAACCAGGTGGGTTTCACCACCTCGAATCCGAAAGACGCGCGTTCTACACCGTACTGTACTGACATTGGTAAAATGGTGCTGGCACCGATTTTCCACGTCAATGCGGACGATCCGGAAGCGGTGGCCTTTGTAACCCGACTGGCGCTGGACTATCGCAACACTTTTAAACGCGATGTGTTTATCGATTTGGTGTGCTATCGCCGCCATGGTCACAACGAAGCGGATGAGCCAAGCGCCACGCAGCCGTTGATGTACCAGAAAATCAAAAAGCATCCCACACCGCGTAAAATCTACGCCGATCGTCTGGAAAGCGAAGGTGTCGCGTCGCAGGAAGATGCCACCGAGATGGTCAATCTGTACCGTGATGCGCTGGATGCCGGCGAATGCGTGGTGCCAGAATGGCGTCCGATGAGCCTGCACTCCTTCACGTGGTCACCGTATCTGAATCACGAGTGGGATGAACCCTATCCGGCTCAGGTGGACATGAAGCGTCTGAAGGAGCTGGCGCTGCGTATCAGCCAGATCCCTGAAGAGATTGAAGTCCAGTCTCGCGTCGCCAAGATCTATAACGATCGTAAGCTGATGGCCGAAGGCGAGAAAGCGTTTGACTGGGGCGGCGCTGAAAACCTGGCGTACGCCACGCTGGTCGATGAAGGCATTCCGGTACGTTTGTCGGGTGAAGACTCCGGCCGTGGCACCTTCTTCCACCGTCATGCCGTGATCCACAATCAGACCAACGGTTCAACCTACACGCCACTACACCATATTCATAACAGTCAGGGTGAATTCAAAGTCTGGGACTCCGTCCTGTCTGAAGAAGCCGTGCTGGCCTTTGAATACGGTTATGCCACCGCAGAGCCGCGCGTGCTGACCATTTGGGAAGCGCAGTTCGGCGATTTTGCTAACGGTGCGCAGGTGGTGATTGATCAGTTCATCAGCTCCGGCGAGCAAAAATGGGGCCGTATGTGTGGCCTGGTGATGCTGCTGCCACACGGCTATGAAGGTCAGGGCCCTGAGCACTCCTCCGCCCGTCTGGAACGTTATCTGCAGCTCTGCGCTGAGCAGAACATGCAGGTCTGCGTACCCTCAACACCGGCTCAGGTTTACCACATGCTGCGTCGTCAGGCGCTGCGCGGTATGCGCCGTCCGCTGGTGGTGATGTCACCGAAGTCGCTGTTGCGTCATCCTCTGGCGATTTCCTCGCTGGATGAACTGGCAAACGGCAGCTTCCAGCCAGCGATTGGCGAAATTGACGATCTGGATCCGCAAGGCATCAAGCGCGTCGTGCTGTGCTCCGGTAAGGTCTACTACGATCTGCTGGAACAGCGTCGTAAAGACGAAAAAACCGATGTCGCTATCGTGCGTATCGAACAACTTTACCCGTTCCCGCATCAGGCAGTACAGGAAGCGTTAAAAGCGTATTCCCACGTACAGGATTTTGTCTGGTGTCAGGAAGAGCCACTGAACCAGGGTGCCTGGTACTGTAGCCAGCACCATTTCCGTGATGTGGTACCGTTTGGTGCAACGCTGCGTTATGCAGGTCGCCCGGCATCGGCTTCACCGGCCGTGGGTTATATGTCCGTACATCAACAACAGCAGCAAGACCTGGTTAATGACGCACTGAACGTCAATTAATTAAAAGGAAAGATAATGAGTAGCGTAGATATTCTCGTTCCCGACCTGCCTGAATCGGTTGCAGATGCCACAGTAGCAACCTGGCACAAGAAACCAGGCGATGCAGTCAGTCGCGATGAAGTCATCGTCGAAATTGAAACCGACAAAGTGGTTCTGGAAGTGCCGGCGTCTGCGGACGGCGTGCTGGAAGCCGTACTGGAAGAGGAAGGGGCAACCGTTACCTCTCGTCAGATTCTCGGCCGCCTGAAAGAAGGCAACAGCGCTGGCAAAGAAAGCAGTGCGAAAGTCGACAGCAACGAATCCACACCAGCCCAGCGTCAGACCGCTTCTCTGGAAGAAGAGAGCAACGATGCGCTGAGCCCGGCGATTCGTCGTCTGATTGCCGAACACAACCTTGATGCCTCACAGATCAAAGGCACCGGCGTGGGTGGACGTTTAACGCGCGAAGATGTTGAAAAACATCTGGCGAACAAACCGCAGGCAGACAAAGCCGCGGCACCGGCATCTGACGCGCAGCCTGCCCAGCAGCCTGTGGCTAACCGCAGCGAAAAGCGTGTGCCAATGACGCGCCTGCGTAAGCGCGTCGCGGAACGTCTGCTGGAAGCCAAGAACAGCACCGCCATGTTGACAACCTTCAACGAAATCAACATGAAGCCGATTATGGATCTGCGTAAGCAGTACGGCGAAGCGTTCGAGAAGCGTCACGGTGTGCGTCTGGGCTTTATGTCGTTCTACATTAAAGCCGTGGTGGAAGCGCTGAAGCGTTATCCTGAAGTCAACGCCTCAATTGATGGCGAAGACGTGGTTTACCACAACTACTTTGATGTCAGCATCGCCGTTTCTACCCCACGCGGCCTGGTGACCCCTGTTCTGCGTGATGTGGATGCGCTGAGCATGGCTGACATCGAGAAGAAAATTAAAGAACTGGCAGTAAAAGGCCGTGACGGCAAGCTGACGGTTGACGATCTGACGGGCGGTAACTTCACCATCACCAACGGTGGTGTGTTTGGTTCACTGATGTCAACGCCAATCATCAACCCGCCACAGAGCGCAATCCTGGGCATGCACGCCATTAAAGATCGTCCTATGGCGGTGAATGGTCAGGTTGTGATCCTGCCAATGATGTACCTGGCGCTCTCTTATGATCACCGTTTGATCGATGGTCGTGAATCTGTCGGCTATCTGGTCGCAGTGAAAGAGATGCTGGAAGATCCGGCGCGTCTGCTGCTGGATGTCTGATTCATCACTGGGCACGCGCTGCGTGCCCAACCTCAATACTCTTTTCAGATCTGAATGGATAGAACATCATGAACTTACACGAATACCAGGCTAAACAGCTGTTTGCACGGTATGGCATGCCAGCACCGACCGGCTACGCCTGTACTACACCACGTGAAGCAGAAGAAGCGGCATCGAAAATCGGTGCAGGCCCGTGGGTAGTTAAATGTCAGGTTCATGCCGGTGGCCGCGGTAAAGCGGGCGGTGTGAAGGTGGTTAACAGTAAAGAAGACATCCGTGCTTTCGCTGAAAACTGGCTGGGTAAACGTCTGGTGACCTACCAAACTGACGCCAATGGCCAGCCGGTAAACCAGATTCTGGTTGAAGCGGCGACCGACATCGATCAGGAGCTGTATCTGGGTGCCGTGGTCGACCGTGCAACGCGTCGCGTGATCTTCATGGCGTCAACCGAAGGTGGCGTGGAAATCGAGAAAGTGGCGGAAGAAACCCCGCACCTGATCCACAAAATGGCGCTCGATCCGCTGACCGGTCCTCAGCCTTATCAGGGCCGTGAGTTGGCGTTCAAACTGGGCCTGACCGGCAAGCAAGTCAGCCAGTTCACCAAAATTTTCATGGGTCTGGCGACCATGTTCCTGGAACGTGACTTGGCGATGGTTGAGATCAACCCGCTGGTCATCACCAAACAGGGCGATCTGATCTGTCTGGATGGCAAACTGGGTGCCGATGGCAATGCCCTGTTCCGTCAGCCAGAGCTGCGTGAAATGCGCGATCCAAGCCAGGAAGACCCACGTGAAGCACACGCAACGCAGTGGGAACTGAACTATGTTGCGCTGGAAGGCAACATCGGTTGTATGGTTAACGGCGCAGGCCTGGCGATGGGCACCATGGACATCGTTAAGCACCACGGCGGTCAGCCAGCAAACTTCCTGGATGTCGGCGGCGGCGCGACCAAAGAGCGCGTAACGGAAGCCTTCAAAATCATCCTGTCTGACGATGCCGTGAAAGCGGTTTTCGTTAACATCTTCGGCGGCATCGTGCGTTGCGACCTGATCGCAGACGGCATCATCGGTGCAGTGGCAGAAGTGGGTGTGAACGTACCGGTTGTGGTACGTCTGGAAGGTAACAACGCTGAGCTGGGCGCTAAGAAACTGGCGGACAGTGGTCTGAACATCATTGCAGCAACCAGTCTGACAGACGCGGCACAGCGTGTTGTTGCTGCTGCGGAGGGTAAATAATGTCCATTTTGATCGACAAAAACACCAAAGTCATTTGCCAGGGTTTCACCGGCGGACAAGGGACGTTCCACTCTGAGCAGGCGCTGGCTTACGGCACGCAGCTGGTCGGCGGTGTGACGCCAGGCAAAGGCGGCACCACTCATCTGGGCCTGCCGGTGTTTAACACCGTGCGTGAAGCGGTTGAAGCCACTGGCGCAACGGCTACCGTCATCTACGTTCCGGCTCCGTTCTGTAAAGACGGTATCCTGGAAGCGATCGATGCCGGCATCAAGCTGATCATCACCATCACCGAAGGCATCCCGACGCTGGATATGCTGACCGTGAAAATGAAGCTGGATGAAGCGGGCGTTCGCATGATCGGGCCAAACTGCCCGGGTGTGATCACCCCAGGCGAATGTAAGATCGGTATCATGCCGGGCCACATTCATCAGCCAGGCCGCGTCGGTATCGTATCGCGTTCAGGTACGCTGACGTATGAAGCCGTTAAGCAGACTACCGATATCGGTTACGGCCAGTCTACCTGTGTTGGTATTGGTGGTGACCCGATCCCGGGTTCTAACTTCATCGACATCCTGAAAATGTTCCAGGACGATCCACAGACTGAAGCGATCGTCATGATCGGTGAAATCGGGGGCAGCGCGGAAGAAGAAGCGGCTGCCTTTATCAAAGATCACGTGAACAAGCCGGTTGTGGGCTACATCGCAGGCGTGACCGCGCCGAAAGGCAAACGTATGGGCCATGCAGGCGCCATCATCGCCGGCGGTAAAGGCACGGCAGACGAGAAGTTTGCTGCACTGGAAGCGGCGGGCGTGAAAACCGTACGCAGCCTGGCTGACATCGGTGATGCTGTTAAAGCCGTTCTGCCAGCGAAGTAATCGCATCCACTGAAAAAGCCACCTTCGGGTGGCTTTTTTTATGGCTGGCAAAACATTGCCGCACAGCCACAAGGCCGGTCACGAACGTGGGTAGTGAAAAAAGGGCGCTGGCCGGACGGGCAGGGCGGATTGCAGGCAGGATGATTGCCTGTCACTCACTTAAAAAATACGCTGCCCTCAGGCCCGTTTTTAGATATTGAATAAGAACGTGAAATAACCATTAAATTAATTTAAGTATTGCCCCGTTTATTTGCTATGATGAATTCAGCCCACCGCATCGTCGTCGCGGATCGTTAAGTTATTAAACAGGGATCAAAGTTAAATTTCTTTATAATTAAAAATTAATAAGAGACAATTTTTTAACAAAGAACGCTTAAGAACATATTTTTATCTTTGCTTCATTATTCCAGATCAACTTCCCCTTATATATAACAAACTTTACCGCTAGCAAAGCCTACCGTTAAGCGCTTAAATTGCGCTGCATCAATCCAGCCTTTTAAAAAAATAAACAAACGTTTGTTCAAATACGGGAAAGCATCAATTTTTATTTATCCCCCGTTAAGCGTTTGAACCACGCCGCTGCGTTGATGTTTAACCAGGTTAGATTAACCGCTACTCCCTCATCTCAGGCCGCACAGCGTTATGACCTGCCGATGATAAAACTGGAATCAATAATCAGTCGTTCCTGACGCTTATTCGGCCCACACGGCTCAGGCGTTCATGCGAGGAGCAAGGAGTTTTTATGCTAGATATCGTCGAACTGTCGCGTTTACAGTTTGCCTTGACGGCGATGTACCATTTTCTGTTTGTGCCATTAACGCTCGGTATGGCGTTTTTACTGGCCATCATGGAAACGGTATACGTCCTGAGTGGTAAACAAATCTATAAAGATATGACCAAGTTCTGGGGCAAGTTGTTTGGTATTAACTTTGCCCTGGGCGTGGCCACCGGACTGACAATGGAATTTCAGTTCGGCACCAACTGGTCTTATTATTCTCATTATGTTGGCGATATTTTTGGTGCGCCGCTCGCGATTGAAGGCTTAATGGCTTTCTTCCTGGAATCCACCTTTGTGGGCCTGTTCTTTTTCGGCTGGGATCGCCTGGGTAAAGTGCAGCATCTGGCGGTGACCTGGCTGGTCGCAATCGGTTCGAATATGTCGGCACTGTGGATTCTGGTAGCGAATGGCTGGATGCAAAACCCCATCGCCTCTGAGTTTAACTTTGAAACCATGCGCATGGAGATGGTGAGCTTCTCTGAGCTGGTATTAAACCCGGTTGCGCAGGTGAAATTCGTGCATACCGTGGCGGCAGGCTATACCACAGGAGCCATGTTTATTTTAGGCATCAGCGCCTGGTATTTACTGAAAGGCCGTGATATGGCGTTTGCAAAACGCTCTTTTGCCATCGCGGCCAGTTTCGGCATGGCGGCGGTGCTGTCGGTGATTGTGCTGGGTGACGAATCCGGTTACGAGATGGGCGACGTACAGAAAACCAAGCTGGCCGCTATTGAAGCGGAATGGGAAACCCAACCGGCACCGGCCGCCTTTACGCTCTTTGGCGTGCCCGATCAGTCAGCACAGCACAACAAGTATGCGATCCAGATCCCTTATCTCCTAGGGCTCATTGCCACGCGGTCGACCGATACGCCGGTGACCGGACTAAAAGAACTGCTGGCGCAACACGAAGTGCGAATTCGTAACGGTATGAAGGCTTACGCGCTGCTGGATGAACTGCGACAGGGCAATACCGATCCGGCCGTCCGCGATGCCTTTAACCACAGCAAAAAAGACCTGGGTTATGGCCTGCTGTTAAAACGCTATACCGCGAACGTGTCGGATGCCAGTGAAGCGCAGATTAAACAGGCCACGCAGGATTCGATTCCTCGCGTCGCACCGCTCTACTTTGCGTTCCGTATCATGGTGCTTTGCGGCGTGCTGCTGCTCGGCGTCATTGCGCTGTCATTCTGGAGTGTGATTCGAAATCGCATTGGTCAACAGCGCTGGTTACTCAAAGCCGCACTGTACGGCATTCCGCTGCCGTGGATTGCGGTAGAAGCGGGCTGGTTTGTGGCGGAGTACGGTCGTCAGCCCTGGGCGATTGGGGAAGTCCTGCCCACTGCGATTGCGAACTCCACGCTGACCGTGGGCGATGTCCTGTTCTCAATGATACTGATTTGCGGACTGTATACCCTGTTTCTGGTGGCCGAGATGTACCTGATGTTTAAGTTCGCGCGTCTGGGGCCCAGCAGCCTGAAAACAGGGCGCTATCACCATGAACAGATCGTTAAAAACGCTCAGCCGGTGCGTGGATAAGGAGAAGCCCCATGTTTGATTATGAAGTTCTGCGCTTTGTCTGGTGGCTGCTAATCGGCATTCTGCTGGTGGGCTTTGCCGTCACCGATGGTTTCGATATGGGCGTCGGGATGCTGACGCGCGTATTAGGCCGGACCGATACCGAGCGTCGTGTGATGATCAATTCTATCGCGCCGCACTGGGACGGCAATCAGGTCTGGTTGATCACCGCCGGTGGCGCACTGTTTGCCGCCTGGCCGATGGTGTACGCCGCCGCGTTTTCCGGCTTCTACGTGGCGATGATTCTGGTGCTGGCCTCGTTGTACTTCCGTCCGGTAGGCTTTGACTATCGCTCAAAAATCGAAGATGCACGCTGGCGCGGTGCCTGGGACTGGGGCATTTTTATCGGCAGCTTTGTCCCGCCGCTGGTGATCGGCGTCGCCTTTGGCAATCTGCTGCAGGGCGTGCCTTTTCATGCCGACGAGTACATGCGGCTGTATTACACCGGAAACTTTTTCCAGCTGCTGAACCCCTTTGCACTGCTGGCCGGTGTGGTGAGCGTTGCCATGATACTGACGCAGGGTGCGACCTATCTGCAAATGCGCACCACGGGCGAACTGCACCTGCGTTCACGCATCACGGCGCAGATTGCCGCGCTGGTGATGATGGCGTGTTTCGCGCTGGCTGGCGTCTGGGTAAGGTACGGTATTGACGGCTATGTGGTGACCAGCACGCTTGATCACTTCGCTGCTTCTAATCCCCTGGGGAAAACCGTGGTGCGCGAAGCGGGGGCCTGGATGGTGAATTTCCAGCAGCATCCTGTGTTGTGGTTATTCCCGCTTCTGGGCGTGGTGTTGCCCTTACTGACCGTAATGTGTTCGCGCGGAGAGAAGGGCGGCTGGGCGTTTCTCTGCTCATCGCTGACGCTGGCCTGCGTCATCATGACCGCCGGCATCGCGATGTTTCCGTTCATTATGCCGTCCAGTACCGTTCCCGGCACCAGCCTGACCATGTGGGACGCCACCTCCAGTTTGCTGACGCTGGAAATAATGACCTTCGCGGCGATAATTTTTGTGCCGGTTATTCTGCTCTATACCAGTTGGTGTTACTGGAAGATGTTTGGTCGTATCACTAAAGAACATGTTGAGCGCAACAGTAACGCACTCTATTAATAAAGGAGACGACATATGTGGTATTTTGCCTGGATTCTCGGCACCCTGCTGGCCTGTGCCTTTGGCATCATCACCGCGCTGGCGATAGAACATATCGAAGACAGCGCCGACGCGGAACGCCAGTCGTAATGCGCACAGGCATTCAGACAGGTTATCGCCTGATGGATAAGGGCCCGCTCCGGGCCCTTTCTCTGATACTCGCCTTATGGCTGGCCGGCTGCCTGTTATGGGACCCCGCGCGCTATGCAACCCGCCCGGAAGGCATCCTGCTATGGCAGGGCATCGTACTGATTTGGGCGGTCTGCACGGGGGTTATTCACGGCAGCGGATTCCGTCCGCGCCGTTTACGCTGGCGTGCGTTCTTTGCGCCATTGCCCGCCTTACTGGTACTCTTCTGGGCGCTGAGTCATTTTTATCGCTGACGACCTGTCACCCTTCACCCCAGGCGCGTGAGTTTACTTCAGCGTCTGGTCAAGAAACCTCCATTAATGACGTCCGTTTGTAACCAACTGATAATTATTTTCTCCTGGCTCTGACAGCCCATTCCCAACCCTAATTGTCTTGCGTATAGTAGCAACGTTTAAAACGAGGCCGGGATGTAGAGTGAGTACAACGCTGTTTCGCTGGCCGGTTCGGGTCTACTATGAAGATACCGATGCCGGTGGTGTGGTTTATCACGCCAGCTATATCGCTTTTTATGAACGAGCACGTACCGAAATGCTGCGTCAGCACCATTTCAATCAGCAGGCGCTGTTAGAACAGCAGGTTGCTTTTGTGGTACGGCGCATGACGGTGGACTATCTTTCGGCGGCACGTCTTGATGACCTTCTGGAGATCCAGAGCGAAGTGACATCAATGACGCGGGCGACGATGACATTCTCCCAGCGTATCGTGAACGCAGAAGGCAAAGTGCTCAATGAGGCAGAGGTCCTGATTGCCTGCATCAACCCACACCTAATGAAGCCGATTGCGCTTCCCAAGTCTATTGTCGCGGAGTTCAAGCAGTGACTGACATGAACGTTCTTGATTTGTTCCTGAAGGCGAGCCTTCTGGTCAAACTTATCATGTTGATTTTGATCGGCTTTTCGATTGCCTCCTGGGCAATCATCATCCAGCGCACGCGAATTCTGAATGCGGCGGGAAGGGAAGCTGAAGCCTTTGAAGACAAATTCTGGTCCGGCGTTGAACTGTCTCGCCTCTATCAGGAAAGTCAGGGACGTCGTGAAGAGCTGGCGGGTGCCGAGCAAATCTTCTACGCCGGCTTCAAAGAGTTTGCCCGTTTACATCGCGCGAATAATCATGCGCCTGAAGCGGCTGTTGAAGGCGCGAGCAGGGCCATGCGCATTTCCATGAATCGCGAACTCGAAGCGCTGGAAACCCACATTCCTTTCCTGGGCACGGTTGGTTCAATCAGTCCTTATATCGGTCTGTTTGGTACGGTCTGGGGGATTATGCATGCGTTTATTGCCCTGGGGGCGGTCAAACAGGCCACCCTGCAGATGGTGGCACCGGGGATTGCAGAAGCATTGATCGCCACCGCGATCGGTCTGTTTGCTGCGATTCCTGCCGTAATGGCGTACAACCGACTGAACCAGCGCGTCAATAAACTGGAGCAGGGCTACGACAACTTTATGGAAGAGTTTACGGCTATCCTGCATCGTCAGGCTTTCTCCAGCGACAGCGCTAAGTAAACAGAGGTAAATGATGGCCCGAGTGCGTGGTCGCGGTCGCCGCGAGCTAAAGTCGGAAATTAACATCGTTCCACTGCTGGACGTTTTGCTGGTGCTGCTGCTGATCTTTATGGCAACGGCCCCCATCATCACGCAAAGCGTGGAAGTGGATTTGCCCGATGCAACAGATTCTAAGACGGTTTCCAGTGATGATAATCCCCCCGTGATTGTTGAAGTGTCCGGCGTGGGACAATACAGCATGGTCGTCGATCACGATCGTTTGCCGCAGTTGCCGCCAGAACAGGTGATTAGCGAAGCGCAACGTCGTCTGGAAGCCAATCCGAAAACCGTCTTTTTGATCGGTGGTGCCAAAGAGGTACCTTATGATGAAATCATCAAGGCGCTGAACCTGCTGCATCAGGCAGGGGTTAAATCTGTCGGTTTGATGACGCAGCCGATTTAAAGTCGAACCGTTTTTGGGAACCGAGTGTGTCGAAGGCAACCGAGCAAAACGAAAAGTTAAAGCGCGCGATAATCATTTCGGTGATTCTGCATATCGTGCTGATCGCCCTGCTGATATGGAGCTCGTTTAATGAGCACATTGAGGCCAGCGGCGGCGGTGGCGGTAGCGATATAGAAGCGGTCATGGTCGATCCCGGTGCGGTGGTTGAACAGTATAACCGTCAGCAGAATCAGCAAAGCGACAGTCAGCGTGCGGAGCAGCAGCGCCAGAAACAGGCCCAGCAGCAGGCCGAAGAGCTTCAGCAGAAACAAGCGGCTGAACAGCAGCGGCTGAAAGAGCTGGAAAAAGAGCGACTGCAGGCACAGGAAGACGCGAAACAGCAGGCGAAAGCGCAGGCTGAACAGCAGAAGGCCGCGGAAGCCGCAGCGAAACAGGCCGAGGCGCAACAGAAAGCCGCCGAAGCGGCCGCGGCGAAAGCCAAAGCCGATGCAAAAGCGGAAGCGGATGCACAGGCGAAAGCCGCGGCAGACGCAAAGATGAAGGCGCAGGAAGAGGCGAAGAAGGCCGCAGCAGAGGCGAAGAAGCAGGCTGAGCAAGAGGCGAAAGCCGCAGCCGCAGAAGCGAAGAAGCAGGCCGAGCAGCAGGCGAAAGCTGAGGCTGCCGAAGCCGCAAAACAAGCTAAGGCCGAAGCGGCGAAACAGGCTAAAGCGGAAGCCGCGAAAGAAGCGAAAGCGGCTGAAGCCAAAGCCGCAGCGGAAGCGAAAGCCGCAGCCGCCCAGGAAGCGAAAGAGAAAGCAGCCGCCGCAGCGAAAGAAAAGGCCGCCAAAGAAAAAGCGGACGCCGCCGCCAAAGCGAAAGCGGAGGCTGCTGCCAAAGCAAAAGCGGATGCGAAGGCAAAAGCCGAGGCGAAAGCGAAAGCGGCCGCTGATGCCGCCAATGACAGCGACGTCGATGACCTGCTGGGCGGCTTAGCGTCCGGTAAGAATGCACCGAAAAGCGGCGCGTCGGGTGGAGCAGCAGGGCAGGGTAATCAGAAGAAGGCGGGTGCTTCTGGCGCAGATGTGAATGCGTATCTTGGGCAGATCACCAGCGCAATTCAGAGCCGTTTCTACGATGCGGACCTGTATAGCGGCAAAAGCTGTGACTTACGTATTAAACTTGCTCCTGATGGCATGCTGATTGATGTTAAATCAGAAGGCGGCGATCCGGCGCTGTGCCAGGCCGCTATCGCGGCGGCGAAGCAGGCACATATTCCGAAACCGCCTTCACAAGCGGTGTACGAAGTGTTTAAAAACGCCCCGATGCGTTTCAGACCGCAATAATGCAGTAACCTGCGGCAGGTTGATCTATGGTTAGCTTGCCGTACTCTAGTTGTACTCGTGGTTTTCAGGAACAGTGCCAATTATCGCGGACTCAGGTTCAGATAAGGGAGATAAAATGAAGCAAGCTCTTCGCGTAACGTTAGGCTTTTTTATCCTGCTGTGGGCAGCGGTGCTGCATGCAGAGGTTCGCATTGAAATCACCCAGGGCGTCAACAGCGCGCGCCCTATCGGTGTGGTTCCGTTTAAATGGTCTGGCCCAGGCGCGGCACCGGAAGATATCGGTGGTATCGTCGCAGCTGACCTGCGTAACAGCGGTAAATTTAACCCGCTTGATCGTTCACGTCTGCCGCAGCAGCCGACCAGTGCTCAGGAAGTGCAGCCTGCTGCATGGAGCGCACTGGGTATTGATGCCGTGGTTGTTGGACAGATTCAGCCGAATGCTGATGGCAGCTATCAGGTGTCCTACCAGCTGGTGGATACCGCAGGTGCGCCAGGTACCGTGCTGGCGCAAAACTCCTATAAAATTACGAAACAGTGGCTGCGCTATGCGGCGCACACCGTCAGTGATGAGGCGTTCCAGAAACTGACCGGCATTAAAGGGGCGTTCCGCACCCGTATCGCCTATGTGGTACAAACCAACGGCGGTCAGTTCCCGTATGAACTGCGCGTTGCCGATTACGACGGTTACAACCAGTTTGTCGTGCACCGTTCACCGCAACCGCTGATGTCGCCTGCCTGGTCGCCCGATGGCAGCAAACTGGCATATGTAACCTTTGAAAGCGGCAAGTCAGCGCTGGTGATTCAGACCTTGTCTAACGGCTCTGTCCGTCAGGTCGCTTCATTCCCGCGTCACAATGGTGCGCCAGCCTTCTCACCGGACGGCACCAAGCTGGCCTTCGCCCTGTCTAAAACCGGTAGTCTGAATCTCTATGTTATGGACCTGGCCTCCGGGCAGATTCGTCAGATTACAGATGGTCGCTATAACAGCACTGAACCAACCTGGTTCCCGGACAGCCAGACGCTGGCGTATACCTCTGACCAGGCCGGTGCGCCGCAGATCTACAAAATCAGCATCAATGGTGGTGCATCACAGCGCATTACCTGGGAAGGCGCTCAGAACCAGGATGCGGATGTAGCCAGTGATGGAAAATCAATGGTGATGATTAGCACCAGTGGCGGTGCTCAACACGTCGCCAAACAGGATCTGGTAACGGGAGCCGTTCAAACGTTAACGGACACGTTCCTGGATGAAACGCCGAGCCTGGCTCCAAACGGCACCATGGTAATCTACAGCTCGACTCAGGGCATGGGTTCTGTGTTGCAGTTGGTTTCAACCGACGGTCGTTTCAAAGCGCGTCTTCCGGCAACTGATGGACAGGTCAAATTTCCTGCCTGGTCGCCGTACCTGTAATGTCTGAGCTTTCTGACATTACAAAAAAATAAACAATAATGGGAATTTTCAAATGCAACTGAACAAAGTACTGAAGGGTTTAATGCTGGCTCTGCCAATCATGGCAGTTGCGGCGTGTAGCTCACACAAAAATAACAACAACGACCAGTCTGGCGCAGGTGCTGACGGCGCTTACGGTGCTAACTCTGGTATGAACAACGGCAACATGTCTTCTGATGAGCAGGCGCGTCTGCAGATGCAGCAGCTGCAACAGAACAACATCGTTTACTTCGGTCTGGACAAATACGATGTTCAGCCTGACTACGCTCAGATGCTGGATCAGCACGCTAACTTCCTGCGTAGCAACCCGTCTTACAAAGTGACCATTGAAGGTCATGCGGATGAGCGCGGTACGCCAGAGTACAACATCGCCCTGGGCGAGCGTCGTGCTAACGCCGTTAAGATGTACCTGCAAGGTAAAGGCGTGTCTGCGGATCAGATGTCTATCGTATCTTACGGTAAAGAGAAACCAGCTGTTCTGGGCCACGACGAAGCGGCTTACGCTAAAAACCGTCGTGCCGTACTGGTCTACTAAGAGAATCACATGGTTAGTAACTTCAGACATCACCTGTTGAGTCTGTCGTTACTGATTGGCGTAGCGGCCCCCTGGGCCGCTCATGCCCAAGCGTCAATCAGTAGCGTTGGCTCCGGCTCGGTCGAAGACCGTGTCACCAGTCTCGAAAGAATCTCCAATGCCCAGGCACAGCTGATGCAGCAACTGCAGCAGCAGATGAGTGATAACCAGCGGGATATCGACTCATTGCGTGGGGAAATCCAGCAAAATACCTATCAGCTGAATCAGGTTATTGAGCGCCAGAAGCAGATCTATCAACAGATCGACAGTCTGAGCAGCAATAACAGCAGCAATGCCAGTCAGCCTGCCGCGGGTGCCGGTGACAATGCGGCTGCGGGCGCTGCGACAGCGGGCAACGATGCAGGTGCGGCTGCAGCCGGCAGCAGTGCGCCTGTTCAGAGTGGCGATGCTAACAGCGATTACAATGCTGCTGTTGCGCTCATTCTGGAGAAAAAACAGTACGATCAGGCCATCACTGCGCTGCAGGCGTGGGTGAAGCGTTACCCGGACTCGACGTATCAGCCGAATGCCAATTACTGGCTGGGGCAGCTGTTTTATAACAAAGGTAAAAAAGACGACGCAGCGTATTATTACGCCACGGTGGTGAAGCAGTATCCAAAATCCCCCAAGGCGGCTGAAGCGTTGTTTAAGGTTGGCGTGATCATGCAAGAGAAAAACGACACGGCAAAAGCCAAAGCCGTTTATCAGCAGGTGATCAAACTTTACCCGAACACCGAATCTGCTAAGCAGGCACAAAAACGCTTGTCTGGTATGTAATTTGTGCAGGTTTGACCGGATATCGATGGATTTCTGGTCTTGCCGCATGAAAGGTAGGCAATTGAACCCCTTAACAGAAAATAAGGGTTGCGCTACCTCGGTAAATCAGTAATATATGCCGCCGTTGCCGGGACACATTGCAAATGTGTCTGGCAAGCCTGAAGATGGGTCGTTAGCTCAGTTGGTAGAGCAGTTGACTTTTAATCAATTGGTCGCAGGTTCGAATCCTGCACGACCCACCATCTCCCGCAGGACGCTGTTCCCCAAGAGAACCTTCAGTATTGCTTCACAACCATTAAGATGGGTCGTTAGCTCAGTTGGTAGAGCAGTTGACTTTTAATCAATTGGTCGCAGGTTCGAATCCTGCACGACCCACCATCTTATTCTCAGGCAGCATGCATACATGTGTTTGAGCGGTTGTAAGCCCCGAGCGGGTCGTTAGCTCAGTTGGTAGAGCAGTTGACTTTTAATCAATTGGTCGCAGGTTCGAATCCTGCACGACCCACCAATACAGAAAAGCGCGCCCACGGGCGCGCTTTTCGTTTATGGAGCAGTACAGTCAAACGTGCATGATGAGAACCTGCAGCAGGTTCGACTGAATCGCGGTGCGATTCAGGCTGATGCGTCAGCATCACCCGCAGGGCGAGGCCCACGGGGCCGAAGGCCATCCTGCACGACCCACCAATACAGAAAAGCGCGCCCAACGGGCGCGTTTTTCGTTTATGGGGCATTACAGTCAAGCGTGCATGATGAGAACCTGCAGCAGGTTCGACTGAATCGCGTTGTGATTCAGGCTGATGCGTCAGCACCACCCGCAGGGCGAGGCCTACGGGCCCGCAAAATCTGTCGTACTCCCGTCAGGGCCCAACACCCTGCGTCCGCACTGTTCCTGTCCGGCAGCGTGCCGTCGAACGGGCGTCACGCAGGCGGATCTTAATCATCTGCCATAAAAAAAGCGCCCGACAGGCGCTTATAGGGCGTAATACGTCAGCCGGATTAGCGTGCGGCTGTCTGACCGGGTTCCAGGCTAAACTGTTTGACCAGCGTTTCAAGTCGGCGCGCCTGATCTTCCAGCGCGGTGGCTGAAAGGGCAGAGGCAGAGACCAGCGAGGCGTTTTGCTGGGTGGTGCTGTCCAGTTCTGAGACCGCACGCGCAATCTGCTCAATGCCACGGCTTTGCTCATCCGAGGCGGAAGAGATCTCACCCACGATGTCATTCACACGGGAAATCGCCTGAACTACCTGTCCCATTCTCTCGCCCGCGCGCGCAACGCGGTTATTGCCTTCCGCGATTTGACTGACCGATGCGCTGATCAGCTGATCGATATCCTTCGCCGCCTGCGCACTGCGCTGCGAAAGGTTACGTACTTCGCTGGCGACGACCGCAAACCCCCGGCCATGCTCGCCAGCGCGTGCCGCTTCCACGGCGGCATTCAGAGCCAGGATATTGGTCTGGAAAGCAATACTGTCGATAACGGCCGTGATCTCGGCGATTTTCTTCGAGCTGGCAGAAATATCGCCCATGGTTTGCACGACTTCCGTGACGGCGGCACCGCCTTGCTCCGCCGTTTTAGACGCTTCAGCAGCAATCTGGCTGGCGTGGCGCGCGTTATCTGCGTTGTGCTTCACCGTAACGGTTAACTGTTCCATGCTGGCAGCCGTCTGCACCACGGCGGCGGACTGCTGTTCTGTGCGTGACGAGAGCGTGTGGTTGTCGCTGTTAATACTGCTCGCCGCCTGCGACAGCGTGAGCACGCTGTCGCGGACCTCCAGAATCATTGTCCGCAGACGCTGATTCATCGCGCCCATCGCGCCAGCCAGTTTGCCCAGCTCATCACGGCCCGCCGGTTTGATATCGGCGCTTAAATCGCCCTTAGCAATGCGCTCCGCCAGCCATAAATTCTTTCTGACGGGATGAGTAATCTGTCGGCCAATCAGCCAGGCAATCAACATGCCCAGCAGCACAGCAAGGCCAACCGTCAACAGCGTCAGGTTAACAGAACTCCTGGTCAGGTCGCTGTTTTCTACCTTCATCTGCTGCAGAAGCGTTTTGAGGATAGCACTGCTCTTATCGCCATCGACCTTCACCGCGTTCTCCGCCTGACTGAGGGCCAGAAAGCCTGCCGCGTAACGTTCACTGAGTTGCTTAACCTCAAGGGTTGCATTCCACAGCGCGTTGAGCTGCGTCTGAGCATCGGGAGGTAATTGCGGTAGCAGGGTGGTGAGGTCGGTCTGGATGGCGTTGACCTGCGGGGTGAGCTGAGACTGAATCGCGCTGGCATGAGCGGGATCATAACGGAGTAACTGAAGCTGATCGCGCAACTGGCTGATTGCAAGCAGTTGCTGAAACAGTGCACTGGCATCGGTCATCTGGGTTTTAATCAACGCTTCGTACAGCGTTGACTGGCTCTGCATGTTGCGCTGATCGAGCTGCTTACCCGTTTCTGCCAGAGACTGCATGGCCTGGGTCATTGCGCTGATGCTGGCCTGAAAGTGGCTGAGCTGGCTGGCGATATCCTGGAGCTGTGTTTCCTCCTCGGGCAGCCATCGGTACTGTTGGGCATCATGTGTCAGCTGAGCGGCATGGGCGATATAATCCGCCATCACTTTCCCCGCTTTCTCATCGCCATACAGCAGTTTCAGCCGGTTAACCTTAGCCTGAAACACGTCAATATTAATGTCGTAAATCAGGTTGCTCTGTTCATAAACGTCATGGATAGTTTTAAAACGCGCGATGCTTACCGCGCCCGATCCCACCACCAACAGCAAAACGAGTCCAAATCCTAAACTGAGTTTGTGCGAAATTTTTGTATTTTCTAACCGCAACCCCATGACCTCTGCCTCCTGCCCATGTCAACGATGTTAAGCCAAATTGGTTATCGGTTGAGCAGGCCAGGAGTTTAGAGGCGAGGCGTGATATTTCTTTTCAGGACAACGGGCTGCTTACTTCGCACTGGCCGGTGACAGGCTTTTCCAGATATGCATCACGGCGTAGCTGCGCCAGGGACGCCATACCTGTGAGCGCGCGTCTGCCGCTTTGGGTGTTAATCCCCCCAGATTATTGCGCACGGCGATATCCTCTTTCGGGAAGGCGTCCGGCCAGCGCAGCGCTCGCATGGCAATGTAGTGGGCGGTCCAGGGGCCAATGCCCGGTAAGGCCACCAGGCGCGCCATGATGTCGTCAGGCGAAAGCGTCGCATTGAAACGCAGGCTGCCCTCGTTACAGGCGGCCGCAAAGGCCAGAATCGCTCTGGCGCGCGCACTGACAATGCCCAGGCGGGCAATCTCATCGACCGTAGCCTGGGCAATGCGCTGGGGTTGCGCAGAATAGCGCGACAGATCAGGGAACGGCGTGGTGCAGGGTTCACCAAATGCCTGAGCAAAGCGGCTGCTGAGCGTCGTGGCGGCTTTAACGGTGACCTGCTGGCCCAGAATGGCGCGTACGCCCATTTCGACACTGTCAAATGCGCCGGGGACACGCAGGCCGGGGTAATCCTGAATACTTTGCGCCAGCAGGGGATCCTGTTGCAGGTGTTCGGCAATGCGCTGCGGCTGAGCATTCAGGTCAAACAGGTCGCGCAGCCGACGCAGCAGGGCAGGCAGCACAGGCGTGAGAGAGCGGGTGAATTCCACCTGAAGCGCCTGCTTTGCCGGGAGATGCGAAATGCTGACCCAACCCCGGTATTCGCCCAGCGCCACCGTCCGGCGGTAGGTTTCACCATCAACGGCTTCAATGTCGTTCATTAACCGCAGGCGTAAAAAGTCCAGCATCGCCTGCCAGTCGTAAGGCGGACGATAGCTAAGGCGTAACCGCATTGTGTCCGTTGCAGGTTGCGGCGACAGGTTGCCGCTTTTGCGCAGTGCGCCCGGCGTCATGCGATAGCGCGCCTGAAACACGTCATTGAAGCGCCGTAAGCTGCCAAATCCACTGGCGTAGGCGATCTCGGTTACCGGCAGCGTGGTTTCGGTCAGAAGCTGCTTAGCCAGCAGCATACGACGTGTCTGTTTAAGCTCCAGTGGCGTGACGCCCAGCTCCTGCTGCACAATGCGCCGCAGCTGACGGGCGCTGATGCCAAACTCTGCAGCAATCGCATCCAGGCCGCTGTGGGCTTCCAGCAAGCCCTCTTCAATGCGCTGCACCAGTCGGTCGGCCACGCGGTGGGCGTTGTCCACGGGGGCGTTGCCGGGTGCCAGCTCCGGACGACAACGCAGACAAGGGCGAAAATGCGCTTTCTCTGCCGCCTCAGCGCTGTTGAAGAACAGACAGTTTTTCTGCATTGGCGCTTTCACCGGGCAAATCGGGCGACAGTAAATGCCGGTTGAGGTCACGCCGACAAAAAACACGCCATCGAAGCGCGTATCACGCGAGGTCAGTGCCTGGTAAGCGGTATCTGAATCAAACATGGTTTTTCTCCGGCAAAGAGCGACAGCGTAGCGCGGGCATGAGATATTGACTGGCTGTTTTCGGACAGCACAACAGTTTATTGTAATGACCGAAAACAGCCAGTTTCGCGTGGTGAAAATGCGATAATGCCAGACAGCAATGTGATGGAGGGAACAGCATGTATTACTGCAAACCTGTGATAACGCCGGTGGGCGAACTGACCCTGATCGCCAGCGATCGCGGTCTGGCGGCCATTTTATGGCAGGACGAAGTGCGCAGACATCCCCGGTTGTCGCCGCGTGAGCGCGACGATAATCATCCTGTTTTACGCGAAACCGAAACGCAGTTAAGTGAGTACTTTGCCGGCACTCGGCGCGTTTTTGACTTACCGCTGGATATGGACGGCACAGCATTTCAGAAAAAAGTCTGGCAGGCGCTACTTTCTATTCCGTTTGGCGAAACCCGCAGTTACCGCCAGATCGCCGAGCAGATTGGGCATCCGGCAGCGGTACGTGCCGTCGGTGCTGCTAACGGCAGAAATCCGTTGTCCATTGTGGCACCGTGTCATCGGGTCATTGGGGCCAATGGAAAACTGACGGGATTTGCCGGTGGCCTGACGGTCAAAGCCTTTTTGCTTCAACTGGAAGCGCCTCAGCCCGGTCTGGTGGGGCTTTCTGCATCGTCATGACCAAATAAAACGCGACAGGCTGCTGCTTTTTCGCTATCGTGTTTAACATATAAAACACGATGGCGGTATTTACGTCCTGTTAAGCCAGAAACGGCTATTTTCGTTAATTTTACAGAACGAGAGCGGTGTCATGAGCGCAATCTTTGATCCTGAACATGCGGTGTATCCTTTTCCTCCTAAGCCCGCCCGGCTGAGTGACGAGCAAAAAACGTTTTACCGGGAAAAAATTAAAGCCCTGCTGAAAGCCCGTAACGCCGTGATGGTGGCGCACTATTACACGGATCCGGACATCCAGGCCTTAGCCGAAGAAACCGGCGGTTGCGTCTCTGACTCGCTCGAAATGGCGCGTTTTGGCAGCCAGCATCCCGCCACTACGCTGCTGGTGGCCGGCGTGCGCTTTATGGGCGAAACCGCCAAAATTCTCAGCCCGGAGAAAACCGTGTTGATGCCGACGCTGGAGGCCGAATGCTCGCTGGATCTGGGCTGCCCGATTGAGGCGTTTACGGCCTTCTGTGATGCGCATCCTGACCGGACGGTGGTGGTATACGCCAATACTTCTGCGGCGGTAAAAGCGCGCGCCGACTGGGTTGTCACCTCCAGCATTGCCGTCGAACTGATTGAACATCTGGACAGCCTGGGGGAAAAAATCATCTGGGCACCGGATCGGCATCTCGGGCGCTATGTTACGCAAAAAAGCGGGGCCGACGTGTTATGCTGGCAAGGCGCCTGCATCGTCCACGACGAATTCAAAACTCAGGCGCTGCAGCGGATGAAAGCGCTGTATCCGGATGCGGCAGTGCTGGTTCATCCCGAGTCGCCGCAGGCGATTGTGGATTTGGCCGATGCGGTAGGTTCAACCAGCCAGCTAATTCAGGCGGCAAAAACCTTGCCACATCCGCAGATGATCGTTGCCACCGATCGCGGCATCTTTTACAAGATGCAGCAGGCGGTTCCTGACAAAATATTGCTGGAAGCGCCTACCGCCGGTGAGGGCGCAACCTGCCGAAGCTGTGCGCACTGTCCCTGGATGGCGATGAACGGACTGCAGGCCATTGCCGAGGCGCTGACGTCGGGTGGGCGGGCTCATGAGATCCACGTAGACGCGGCGCTGCGCGAGGCCGCGCTGGTGCCGCTAAACCGTATGCTATCCTTTGCAGCAGACCTCAAACATAACGTGAAAGGAAACGCGTAATCCGCGTCGTTGACAGGTGCCTGATATGGATTTTTTTAGCACGCAAAACATTTTAGTTCACATCCCGTTGGGCGCGACCGGGTACGATCTGTCCTGGATTGAAGCCGTTGGCACCCTGGCGGGCCTGTTATGTATCTGGCTGGCCAGCCTGGAGAAAATCGCTAACTACGCGTTCGGCCTGATAAACGTGACGCTGTTTGCGGTGATATTTTTTCAGATTCAGCTCTATGCCAGCCTGCTGTTACAGCTGTTCTTTTTTGCGGCTAACGTTTATGGCTGGTACGCCTGGAGCCGACAAACCATTGATAACCAGGCGGCGTTAACGATTCGCTGGCTCCCGCTGCCCAGGGCCATTGGCTGGGCGGCGGTTTGCGTTATAGCGGTGGGGCTGATGACGATCTACATCGATCCGGTGTTTGCCTTTCTCACCCGTACCGCGGTGGCCCTGATGAATGCACTGGGTTTTACGGTGGCGATGCCGACGTTGCAGCCGGACGCCTTCCCTTTCTGGGATGCCTGCCTGATGGTGCTGTCGATTGTGGCAATGGTGCTGATGACGCGGAAGTATGTTGAAAACTGGCTTTTGTGGGTGGTCATCAACGTGATCAGTGTGATGGTGTTTGCCCGTCAGGGGGTGTATGCGATGTCGCTGGAGTACGCCATTCTGACGTTAATTGCGCTGAACGGCTCACGCATGTGGATCATCAGCGCACGCAAACAGGGTTCGCGTGCGCTCTCGGCTCAGTGATGATGGCTGTGATGATGAACGTGGTCACTGTGGTGAGGTGAATGATCACTGTGCTGATGGGACGTTTCAGCAGCATGATCCGAATGCCCGCCATGATGATGGCCCTCTTCAATGACCTGTCCGTTCAGCTCACAGTCAGGGCCCACGCAGGGCTGAAACTCCATCTGTACGGTAGCATGCTCAATCTGGTAATGGTCATGCAGGTACGTGTGGATGCGGCGCAGCAGGCCATCATGATCGCGCGGTGGAATGACCTGGACGTGCAGCGTTAAGATCGGTTGCTCGCCCACCTGCCAGACATGTACATGATGGACATCGCGCACCTCGGGAATATTTCGCTTCAGATCGCGCCGCAGTTTCTTCACATCCAGCGACGCAGGCGCGCCTTCCAGCAACTCATGTAAACTTTCCCGTAGCAGCGACCAGGCGCTACGCAGCACCAGCATCGACACGACGATGGATAAGATGGGGTCAATGGGCGTCCAGTTGGTAAACAGAATAATCACCGCGGCGACAATCGCGCCCACCGAGCCAAGCAAATCCCCCATGACGTGCAACGCAGCCGCCCGCACATTCAGGTTCTTTTCTTCACTGCCGTGATGCAGCAACCAGAAAGACAGAATATTCGCCAGCAAGCCGGCAATCGCAATGCCGAGCATCAGGCCGCCTGTGACGGGTTGCGGATGGGTAAACCGTTCCACCGCTTCCCAGACAATCAAAATGGTGATGCCGATTAAGGCGAGGGCGTTTACAAACGCGGCCAGCGTGGTCAGACGTAGCAGGCCAAAGGTATGACGTTCATTGGGTTTGCGTTTGGCAAACTGAACCGCCAGTAAGGCCATTAACAGGGCGGCGGTATCGGTCAGCATGTGACCGGCATCGGCCAGCAGCGCCAGCGAGCCCGACAGCCAGCCGCCAATCACTTCTGCCACCATAAAGAGTGCCGTCACGGCAAACGCGGCCATCAGCCGCGTACGGTTAGTGTCCTGACCGCTATGAGAGTGGGTGTGTGCCATACGTGTCCAGTTTATGTAGTAATCTTTCGGTCAATGATATCAGCAATTGCCACTCTGCTGAGATGTCGTGATGCTGTCTGGCGCGATCGGACAACTGCTGACAAAGCGCTACGCCCTCATCAATGCCAATCAGCAGCCAGCTTCCTTTCAGGCGATGCGCGGACTCGGCTAACTGTCTTTCGTCACCGCTGGCAATGGCCGCGCGCAGTTGTGCCATGTCTTTCTCCACGGTAGCACGTAACGTTTTGCCCAGTCGGCTAAGATAGTTCTCGTTTTGCTGCGCCAGTGTCCACAGGTTGTTATCCAGCGCGGCCAGCGGATCGTCATGGAAGGCGGTCAGCAGGTCGCTGATATCCTGTAGCTGTACCGGTTTGATCAGCACCCGTTCATGTGGCTCAGTCTGCACATTCAGTAACTGTGCATCAGCAGAGCACAGCACCCGCAACGGCCTTCCGCCTCGCTGGCGCTGGCGACGACGCAGCACGCGCAGCAGGAGCATACCGTCCGGGCGCGGCATCATCTGATCGATAAACAGCAGGTCGTAAGGGCGCCGGGCATCGGCCAGCAACAGGTCTCGGCCCTGCTCAAAACAGTCCGCCTGAATCGCAAAGCGCGCCAGCTGCTGCTGCATTACGATCAGGTTTGTCGGATGATCATCCACTACGGCCACGCGCAGTTGCGGAAAACCTGGCAGCGTGGCCGGATCGCCCTCAGTGACGCTATCGCAGGGAATCAGCGGCAGGATAAGTGTGACCTCGGTGCCTTTGCCGGGCTGAGAATGCAGGTGAATCTCACCGCCCATGCGCTGCACCATTTCCCGACAAATAAACAGCCCCAGGCCACTGCCCTGAACGGAAAGCGCTTTGCCCGACGGGGCCTGGTACCAGGGATCGAACAGTCTGGGCTGTTCTTCAGGGGGAATCCCGCTGCCGTTGTCGCTGACGGTTAACTGCAATTTGTCTGTAGCCGACAGCGTCAGGCGGATCAGGCCGTGCCGGGTGAATTTAAAGGCATTGGTCACTAAGTTGTTGACGATCTGCTGCAGGCGGTCCGCATCCAGCATCACCGCGTCAGGCAGCGGCGTCAGGGCCTCTACCTGTAAATGCGGGCCATCCGGCCGCATCAGCGGATGATAGAAATGGCGCTGCTGCGCCAGCCAGGGTGCCAGTGCCAGCGGGCGGGGCGACAGGGTGAAACTGTTGTTTTCAATGCGCGCGTGATCCTGCAAATCATTCAGCAACGTCATCAGGGACTGCGCGCTCTGGTACAGAAGCTGCAGGTTTTCACGGCTGCTTTGCTGTTTTTCCAGCTCCAGTAGCCCCAGGATCGCCTGCATCGGCGTTCGCAGCTCATGGCTGACCGTCGCTAAAAACTGGCTCTTCATGGCATTCGCGTGTTCCGCCTGTTCGCGCTGTTGGCGATCCCGCCGTTGCTGCCAGTAACGCCGGGCCAGTAACAGCAGTAACACGACAATGGCAACGCCTGCCGCCGCCAACACCGCGACGGGCAGCACGCGCATCGCGCCCACGCTGCCTGGCTGGGGCGGCATTGACCAGCGATCGCGCATCTGGTTTTGCGTATCGACGGGAATCTGCTGTAACGCGCGATCCAGCAGCCCACGCAGAACAGGCTCATTGGGTGCCACTCCGATGGCCACAGGCCAGGCGATATCGCTGGCCGCGAAAGCCAGATGAATGTGGGGATCGTTACGGCTGGCAATGCGCCAGCGCGCAGACAGGACGTTATCGACCAGCGCGTCAATCTGACCGGTAGCCAGCGCGTCGTACAGGCTGTTGCGATCCGCAAAGCGCTGAACCGGGATGGTGTCAGGGACGAGGCGCTGGGCCAGATCATCCTGCAGGATACCAATACGTTTGCCTGCCAGATCGCTCCAGTGAGAGCCGGCTGCGGGCTGGCGGCTGTAAATACCCCAGAGTGCCCGCCAGACGGGCAGGCTGGTGCTTTGGGTTTCACCGTTAAGCGGTTGCATCAGCTGTAACATCACCTGATGCTGTGCCAGCAGCGTGGCCGCCTGTTGCGGATTACTGACCCAGTGCGGCGTAAAACGTAAACCGGTGCTCTGTGCGACCGCATTGAGCAGATCGATACCGTAACCGCGGGGCGTGCCGTTGCTGTCGCGATAGCTCCAGGGATAGTTATCGGCTTCAGCGGCGTAGGTAACCTGGGGATGGGCTGCTATCCATTGCCGCTCGCTGGCGCTCAGCATCAGCGTTTGTGTGTCCTGATACCGCGGCAGGCTGCTGCTCCAGCGCGCCTGTAACGTGCTCATCAACTCTGCGGGTAACTGGCGCAGGCTCTGATTCAGCCACGCAATCAGCGCGGGATCGCGGGAAACCGCGCGCAGAGTCAGTTGCCCGGCATCAATCCCCGACGCGATTTGGTAAATTTGTCCCTGCTGTAGCTGACTCAGCAAAAATCCCGCGCTGGTTTCATCGGCGACCACATAGTCGTTTTGCTGATTGAGCAGCGTGTAGAGCGCCTGAAGATCGCTGCCGTAGGTGCGCCAGTGATGGCGGGCAGCCAGCGCAGGCGGAAGCTGTGCCAGGGTTTGCTCGCTGATCGCCAGTTGTGCATTATCACTGTTAAACATGACGGCACGCTGGTTCTGCTGATTACGGTAAATTCGTAACGGGCTGCTAAACCAGCTGTCGCTGGCAACGGCGCCCGCGGGAAAGGGCGGGGCCAGCATGCCTAACGCAAAATCAATCTGCCCCGCCTGCAGGGCGCTCAGCAGAGCCGGCTGGGTGGCATAGAGGTGAAGGGAGAACTGCGCCCCGGTTAACTGGTGCAGCGCCGCCAGATAATCGGCGTCAATCCCGTACAGATCGTTGCCCACATGCATGGCCCAGGGCGCCGTATTCTCATCCAGCAGGCCCACACGCACCACTTTGCCCTGCATCAGCTCTGCGCCTTTTACCGGCATCATCATAGGCAGATTGATACTGCTGACCGGACGCACGTCGGCCTGGGCCAGCGGCGCCAGCAGGAGCAGGAGCAGGAGAAGTAACCAGCGTATCACTGCTGTGCTTTCCACAGATCGGCCAGCTCGACAACAGAACGCGCACCGGTTTTTTCCAGAATATTCTTTTTATGCGTACTGACGGTTTTATTACTGATATGCAACTGTTCGGCAATTTGCAGGTTGGACAGGCCGCTGGCCAGCAACGCCAGCACCTGGCGCTCTTTACTGGTTAACGGTAATTCGGGTTCGCTGCTGTGGCCTTCAGGAAAGGCTGACTGGCCGCCCAGTACAGCAAGAATGGCACTGAGTAAATGCGCCATCCGCTGGCTTTTCACCACATAACCCGCCGCCCCCAGCGCCTGCGCACGCCGGATATAGTGGCTGCTTTGCTGGGCAGAATAGATCAGTACAGGACAATCGGGTAAGTGCACTTTCAGGCGGCGCAGAATCTCCAGTCCGTCGCCATCGGGCAGGCCGATATCCAGCACAATGATATCCGGAGGAAGCTGGAGATAAGGGCGAGCGGCGTGCTCGCTGCTGGCCGAAATAAGCTGAATGGGGACAGGCGATTGCGAGAGTGCCGCGTCCAGCGCCACTTCAACCAGTGGATGATCGTCAATCAGAAGCAGTGAGGCCATGAACATTTCCCTGTAAATTTCACAGGCTCAGCATAGCGGAAGTCGCAGCGGGATAAAATAAAGGAGAGCCGCGGCTCTCCTCATAATGCACACAGTATACTTTACTGCGTCGTGCCGTCAGTTTTGGTATTGACGTGGCCGCCACCTTTTTTGGTGTGCACTTTTTTGTTGATATCAGGACATTTGCCATCTTTACACTGGCTGTTCTGATCAATTTCGTTCGCGGTCATATGCTTGCTGCTGGAGGTGCTGTCTCGGGTTGGAGACGACATCTCAGTACCGGTATTGTTAATTTTGCTGTTATCGACTTTATTCGGTGGCAGGTTCTCATTCGCCCCGCCCGCAACGGCACCTGCTGCCGCAGCCTGGTTAGAGTTTCCGTTGGCAGCCATTGCTGCGCCGCTGCCCAGAGTCATCGCTGCCGTCAGAAAAATTAGTGCAAACTTATTCATCATTATGCTCCCGTTAATCAATGATATTTGCTGTCTCTAACCCGCTGTCAGGTTTCAGACAAAAAGCGACCTGAGCGAAATAAAATTTCGCTGGTTAGCTTAAAGACAGGTATTAATAAACATAAGCCACCGATCCTCAGTAGTTACCCTTAAAAGTCTAGACGCATAACCCATTTATGCAAATTTTACACATGCATTTTACATGGATTCAGAATTTACACCCTGTGCGCTTCCGGCTACATTGGCTGGGTTGAGCCCGGCGCGCGCCGGGCCAGAAATTATATGGAATCAGTATGAATTACCAGAATGATGATTTACGCATTAAAGAGATAAAAGAGCTGTTGCCCCCCGTTGCCCTGCTGGAAAAATTTCCTGCAACCGAACGTGCCGCGCAAACCGTTTCTCAGGCGCGTCAGGCCATTCACCAGATCCTGAACGGGGCCGATGATCGGCTGCTGGTGGTAATTGGACCCTGCTCTATCCACGATACCGAGGCCGCAAAAGAGTATGCCGCACGTCTGTTAAACCTGCGTGAGCAGCTGAAGGGCGAGCTGGAAGTGGTAATGCGCGTTTACTTTGAAAAACCGCGTACCACCGTTGGCTGGAAAGGGCTGATCAACGATCCCTATATGGATGGCACCTTCCAGTTAAATGATGGCCTGCGCCTGGCGCGTAAGCTGCTGCTGGAGATTAACGATTCTGGCCTGCCTGCGGCGGGTGAGTTCCTGGACATGATTACGCCGCAGTATGTCGCTGACCTGATGAGCTGGGGCGCTATTGGTGCCAGGACGACAGAGTCGCAGGTGCACCGTGAACTGGCTTCCGGTCTTTCCTGCCCGGTCGGTTTTAAAAACGGGACCGATGGCACCATTAAAGTGGCGATTGATGCGATCAACGCAGCCGGTTCACCGCACTGTTTCTTGTCCGTGACCAAATATGGCCACTCTGCAATTGTGGAAACGCGCGGCAACAGCGACTGTCACATCATCCTGCGCGGCGGAAAAGAACCTAACTACAGCGCCAGCCACGTCAGTGCCGTGAAGGCCGGACTGGAGAAGGCTGGCTTACCGCAGCAGGTGATGATCGATTTCAGTCACGCAAACAGCAGCAAGCAGTTCCAGAAGCAGATGCAGGTGGCTGATGATGTGGCACAGCAGATGATCAATGGCGAGCGCGGCATCATTGGCGTGATGATTGAAAGCCATCTGGTGGAAGGCAATCAGAGCCTGGAAAGCGGTGAACCGCTGGTTTACGGTAAGAGCGTGACTGATGCCTGTATCGGCTGGGAAGATACCGAAAAGGTATTACGTCAGCTGGCCGATGCGGTCAAACAGCGTCGCGGTTAACCGTGAGGCCATAAAAAAGGGCCAGACATCGCAGTCTGGCCCTTTTTACAGGTCAGTACATTACTTCGCTTTACCCTGGTTTGCCACGGCCGCCGCTTTCGCTGCGATCTCATCGGCGTCACCCAGGTAGTAGTGTTTGACGGGCTTGAAGTTCTCGTCGAATTCGTAAACCAGCGGAACGCCGGTAGGGATATTCAGCTCAAGAATCTCGTCTTCGCTCATGTTATCCAGGTATTTCACCAGCGCGCGCAGTGAGTTGCCGTGTGCGGCGATAATCACTTTCTCACCACTTTTAATACGTGGCAGGATGCTTTCGTTCCAGTAAGGAATAACGCGATCGATGGTCAGTGCCAGACTTTCCGTGGTAGGCAGTTGCTCAGGGGACAATGACGCATAACGCGGATCGTGTCCCGGGAAACGCTCATCACTGCGATCCAGCTCCGGCGGGGTCACGGCGAAGCCACGACGCCACTGTTTGACCTGCTCGTCACCATATTTAGCGGCGGTTTCAGCTTTATCCAGCCCCTGTAACGCACCATAGTGACGCTCGTTCAGACGCCAGGATTTTTCAACGGGCAGCCAGGCCTGATCCAGCTCATCCAGAATATTCCACAGGGTATGGATGGCGCGTTTCAGCACGGAGGTGTAGGCGAAATCGAACACGAAACCTTCTTTCTTCAGCAGCTGTCCGGCTGCTTTAGCTTCGGTACGGCCTTTGTCAGAAAGGTCTACATCATACCATCCGGTGAAGCGGTTTTCGTTGTTCCACTGGCTTTCGCCGTGTCGCACCAGAACCAGCTTAGTTACAGCCATAGCTTAACTCCTTAATACTTGATGTTTCTGAGATAATGGAAACCTGTTGTCGCCAGCCCGCTGGCCGACCATTGCGCTCTACCATAGCGGAAAACAGCGCACTGCGTAAGTCTGTCTGTGACGCACTGCGCGTTTTTCACCCGGCGGCTCAGTGTGAGGTAAAACGATAGCGCGTAACGGATTCCCAACGATCCCCCGGCTGCAGCCAGCAATCATCCTGTGGCCACTCGGGATGATTGGGCGAATCCGGTAAAAACTCACTCTCCAGCGCAATCCCCTGGTAAGCAGTATAGCTTTCCTGCTCCCGGGCGCGCGTGCCAGCCAGATAGTTGCCGCTGTACAGCTGCAGGGCAGGGGCCGACGTCGTTACACTTAACTGCAGCTTGCCGTCCTGCGACCATAACGCTGCTGCGGGCTGGCTTGCATCGCCCGCGCTGTTAAGTAGAAAGGCATGATCGTAGCCTTTAACCGCCTGTTGATCGGCATCGGCAAGGAAATCCTGTGCCAGGCTTTTGGCCTGACGGAAGTCAAAGCTGGTGCCGTCCACGGCTTTCAGCGGGCCGTTGGGAATACCCTCGCTATCGACGGGCAGATAACGATCGGCGTGCAGTTGTAAGCGATGCTGGCGCGCATCGCCATGATGCGCATCAAGATTAAAGTAAGCATGGTTAGTGAGATTCACCGGACAGGGTTGATCGCACCGGGCTTCATAGTGGATGGACAGGCAGTTATCGTCATCCAGCACATAGCGCAAATCCGCGATCAGATTTCCCGGATAGCCCTGATCGCCGTCAGGCGAATCCAGACGATAATGCACTTCGTTTTCTGACTGGCTGATAATCTGCCAGCGGCGTTTATCGAACCCGTCCGGACCACCGTGTAACTGATGCTCACCCTGGTTGGCGAGCAGTTGTCGGTTGAGGGTATTGAGTTTTGCCCCGGCGATACGGTTAGCATAACGGCCAACGGTCGCCCCCAGATAGGCGTCCTGATGCAGATAATCGGACGGCGTGGCACAGCCTAAGAGGGCCTCGCGCACGCTGCCGTCCTGAAGTGGCACGCGCGCCGACAGCCAGGTTGCTCCCCAGTCCATAAAGGTGGCCACCATTCCGTGCGCATTACGCAGCACGGTGATGCGCCATGGTTGACCATCCGGCGCATGGGAATTGACATCGCTTAACATTGACCTGCTCCTTCTGAAGCTTTACACACGTAGAAGGTCTCCTTGATGCCCGTTTTAGCTTCGTACTGGCTGGCGACGGCGGCCTGCACCTGATCAACCAGCTCAAGCGGCATCAGCGCAACGATACAGCCCCCGAAGCCGCCACCGGTCATACGGACACCACCACGATTGCCGATCTCGGCTTTAACAATTTCAACCAGCGTGTCGACAGGCGGCACGGTGATTTCAAAGTCATCACGCATTGAGGCATGCGATTCCGCCATCAGTTCCCCCATGCGCGTTAAATCGCCACGCGAAAGCACCTCTGCGGCTTCCAGCGTACGGGCATTTTCGGTAATGACATGGCGCACGCGCTTCGCGACGTCAGGATCTAACTGCGCGACCGCCGCCTCAAATTCCGCCAGGCCGACATCGCGTAGTGCTTTCTTATTAAAGAAGCGCGCACCGGTTTCACACTGCTGGCGGCGGGTATTGTATTCGCTGCCCACCAGGCTTCGGCGGAAATTAGAGTTAATGATCACCACGGCCACGTCTTCCGGCAGGGAAACCGGTTTGGTGCCGAGTGAGCGGCAATCCAGCAGCATGGCATGATCTTTTTGCCCCAGCGCGGAAATCAGCTGATCCATAATGCCGCAGTTACAGCCCACGAACTGGTTCTCCGCCTCCTGACCGTTTACCGCAATGGCGGCGCCATCCAGCGGCAGGTTGAACAACTGCTGAAAAACGGTCCCGACGGCCACTTCGAGCGAGGCAGAGGAGCTGAGGCCCGCGCCCTGAGGCACGTTACCGCTAATCACCATATCCACGCCGTTAAAATCAGGCGCGCGCTTCTGCAAATGCTTCACCACGCCGCGCACATAGTTTGCCCACATCGGCTCGCTCACGCTGGTAATGGGATCGTCCAGTGAGAAGCTGTCCTGCGCCTGATCGTAATCCACGGCCACAACGCGTACCTGACGATCGTCGCGTCTGGCACAGGCGATAACGGTTTGGTAGTCAATGGCACAAGGCAAAACGAAACCATCGTTATAATCCGTATGCTCGCCAATCAGGTTGACGCGGCCGGGTGCCTGAATCGTGTGAGTGGGCGCATAGCCAAAGGTGTCGGTAAAGACCTGCTGCGTGATGGTTTTTAAGCTCATTGTTGTGCCTCACGGAAATGAATGTCACTCACGGCGCGCAGACGTTCTGCTGCCTGCTCCGCAGTTAAATCGCGTTGGGTTTCAGCCAGCATCTCGTAGCCGACCATAAATTTGCGCACCGTGGCTGAACGCAGCAGCGGCGGATAAAAATGGGCATGAAGTTGCCAGTGGGCGTTTTCCTCGCCGTTAAACGGCGCACCGTGCCAGCCCATGGAGTAGGGGAAGGCGCACTGGAACAGGTTGTCATAGCGGCTGGTCAGCAGCTTAAGGGCTTTCGCCAGATCGTTGCGTTGCGCCTCGCTCAAATCAGTCATGCGTTTCACGTGCGCTTTGGGCAGTAGCAGGGTTTCAAAGGGCCAGGCGGCCCACCACGGCACCACGGCGATCCAGTGCTCGGTTTCCACTACGGTGCGGCTGCCGTCTTGTTGTTCACGCGCACAGTAATCCACCAGCAGCGGCGAGCCGGTTTTTGCAAAGTACTGACGTTGATGGTCATCTTCGCGCTGGGCCTCGTTAGGCAGGAAGCTGTTGGCCCAGACCTGGCCATGCGGATGCGGATTCGAACAGCCCATGGCGGCGCCTTTGTTCTCAAACACCTGCACCCACGGATAATGCTGGCCCAGCTCTGCGGTCTGTTCCTGCCAGGTGCGCACGACCTCTTCCAGCGCGCTCAGGGACATTTCAGGCAACGTTTTACTGTGATCGGGCGAAAAGCAAATCACGCGGCTGGTGCCGCGCGCGCTTTCGCAACGCATCAGGAGATCATCGCTTTCGGGTGCATCCGGCGTATCCGTCATCAGCGCAGCAAAGTCATTGGTGAAAACGTACGTACCTTTGTAATCCGGGTTCACATCGCCGGTAATGCGCGTATTTCCTGCACACAGAAAACAGTCTGGATCGTGTGACGGCAGGGCATTTACCGCGGGCGTTTCCTGCGCACCCTGCCAGGGACGTTTGGCCCGGTGAGGTGAAACCAGAATCCATTGGTCGGTCAGGGGATTGTAACGGCGATGGGGATGATCGGCCGGGTTAAATTTTTGCATGTCGCATCCTGGTCAGCGTCAAAATAAAAAAATCATCGCTAAAAAATAGCACATCAAACGGCATGAAAGCGTGATCGAGTCTGAATAAATGGTATCGTTTACACAAGATGACTATTCTTATTTAAAGGCGAAAAGGCACATTATGGTCATGGAATGGGGTTTTAAATGGTAACGTTTACATTGCGGATAATACCCCCGCCGTTTTCACGGCAGGGTTGTGTCAGATCACATCTTGCTGATAACGGTAGCCGCCTGTGCCATCAGGGAGAAAATGCAGGCGATGCGTAATACAGTGCGGGGCATCTTCGGCATGATGCGAAACAAACAGCAGCTGGGTCCGGCCTTCCCCAATCAGAATATCCACAAAGCGGCGCACCAGTTGCCGGTTAAGCGGATCCAGCCCCTGCAAGGGCTCGTCAAGGATCAATAACGTGGGATGCTTAACCAGCGCGCGGGCGATTAAGACCAGCCGTTGTTGCCCCCAGGACAAACTGTGGAACGGCGCATTCGCCATCGCATTATCCATCCCTGTCAGCGCCAGCCACTGTTGCGCCAGCGCCATCTGGCGGTCAGATACAGCCTGATAGAGACCAATCGAATCGAAAAAGCCCGATAAAATCACGGTGCGCACATTCACGCTGACCCGGTAGTCCAGATGCAGGCTGCTGCTGACATAGCCGATATGCTGCTTGATGTCCCAGATGGTCTCGCCGCTGCCACGGCGAATGCCGAACAGGGTCAAATCATTGCTGTAACCCTGCGGATGATCCCCCGTCACCAGGCTCAGTAAGGTAGATTTACCCGCGCCATTGGGGCCAATGATGTGCCAGTGCTCACCGGGATTCACCTGCCAGTTCAGGCCGTTGATCACGGGCTGATCGTTATAGGACACCACCGCGTTGCGCAGGATCACGCGCGGCGCATCATCCGCCAACGCGGGCAACTGATCGGGCACATCGGCCTCCGGCAACGCCATACCGTCCAGCTGTTCACTGCGAGCCAGCTGCGCGACCAGCGTCTGGGCCAGAATGGTCTCGCGTGGCCCGACCTGCGTCAGGCTACATTCGGCCAGAACGCCCACCTGATCGACATAATCCGGAATATCGTCAAAGCGGTTCAGCACCAGCACCAGCGTGACGTCAGCCTCATGCAGCGTTGCTAAGGTGGCCGTCAGATTCGCGCGGGAATCCACATCCAGGCCGTCAAAAGGTTCATCCAGAATCAGCAGATCAGGCTGTGCCATCAGCGCCTGGCACAGCAGCGTTTTTCGCGTCTCGCCTGTCGACAGGTATTTAAAGCGGCGACTGAGCAGACTACTGATGCCAAACTGCGCCGCCAGACGTTCACAGCGTGCGGCATCTTTCACCGCATCCTGAATAATTTCCGCCGTGGTGCGGCCGCTGTCGTCCTCACCTTCGCTGAGTAAATCGGTATTGTTACGTTGCCATTCCTCGGCGACCAGCTTCTGTAGCTGCTCCAGCGACAGGCGCCACGGGCACTGAAAATCGTGCGTCACCTTACCCGATAACGGGGGAAGCTCGCCTGAAAGCGCGCGTGCCAGCGAGGACTTGCCGCTGCCGTTTGCGCCAACAAACGCCCAGCGCTCACCCCGGCGAAGATGCACATCGGCCAGGGACAGCACCCGGGTATCATTAAGGTGAAATATGCCTTGCGAAATTTGCAATGAAGCCATGATTTGTTCCATTTTATGCAGCGTTAACTGACGTTTTAGCGACTGCAAACAGGGATGTCAAACCGGCCGGTGAAAATCACCGCAGTGAGGCAACAATCGCATGACTGGCGCTGAAGCTGGCGATAACATTCATGCCGATGTGAAGCTGACGCTGTTCCGTTTCACGGTTATCCAGCGTGGCACACAACGTTTCGCCACTGGGTAAGGTCATCAGCACTTCACTCACCTGCTGGCCTTTTTCGATAGCCGTCAGCGTTGCGGCAAGCTGATTCTCGGCATCAGTGGGCGCGGTATGCACACTGACCCACGGGGCCTTGATTAATACCAGCACCTCTTTTCCGGCGTGCAAATTCAGCCGTTCTGCGCTGCGCTCGGTCAGGGCAATGTTGAGCCGCGTCACGCCATCGGCAAGCAGAATCGTCAGATGCTGTATCACCTGCTGAGCATCATTGTGCACGACGGTACCAAACAGTTGATTACGTGCACTGGTTTGCAGGGAGGAGCGGGCGATAGCCGCGAGTAAGCTGTCGAGCGGCAGGGTATCCTGCTGCAGCGCATCGAAGGCATGTTGCTGAATCTTTTCCATCAGGCCAAACAGCTGTACCAGTCGTTCACCGTAGCGGGTTAACTGCGCGCCGCCACCGCCTTTGCCCCCGGTCGCGCGTGCCACGACTTCCTGCCCGGCCAGGTGGTTCATGTCGCTGATGGCATCCCAGGCGCTTTTGTAACTGATGCCCGCCAGTTTAGCGCCCTGACTGATGGAGCCGGTTTGTTGCACGCGTTGCAGCAAGGCAATGCGGCGGGGATCGGCAAACAGTTTCTGCTGCAGGCGAATATGAAGGGTGAGGTCGGCTTGCATGGTGGCTCCTGCAAAGGGTAAGTCGCGTGATCGGGCTGATGATAACGAGCTTTGCGCCTCAAAGTAAAAGCACGAAAAGGTCTGCGCAAATTTTTACTGAGCCGTTACAATCTCTTTTTTATCCGCAAAGTGGGACTTACCATGCTGGAACTCATTAAAAGCCTCGCCGTGGCAGTGATTATGGTACCTGTGGTTATGGCGATTATGTTAGGCCTGATTTACGGTCTGGGTGAAGTGTTTAACCTCATCTCTAAAACGGGTCGCCGCGACAACACTAACGCCCGCTCTCAGCATTAATCCTCCTGCAACGTCCGTCTCAGCACGGACGTTGCTGTTTTACGTCCACGCTTTTCTTCCTCTTTTAATCATTTTGTCTGGCTGTCAGGCCGTTCGCTGTATTATTTTATATATAACGATCACTGGAGAAAAATCATGCGTTTAACCTTACTACGTTCCGCAACTGCCGCCGTAATTGCCCTGTCACTGGCCGTTCCGGCGCTGGCAGCCGATAAAATCACCGTCTTTGCGGCGGCCTCACTGACCAATGCGCTTAACGATATTGCGGCACACTATAAGAAAACACATGGGACAGAGGTGGTGTCGTCATTTGCCTCGTCGTCAGTCCTGGCCCGTCAGATTGAGCAGGGCGCGCCCGCCGATCTGTTTATCTCAGCCGATCAGCAGTGGATGGATGATGCGGTCGCAAAAAAAAGCATGATCGACACAACCCGCTATACCCTGTTGGGCAACGATCTGGTTCTGATAGCGCCACGCAGTGAGAACGCCAGGCCGGTAACGATTAACGATAAAACCGACTGGAAACGTCTGTTGAAAGGCGAACGTCTGGCGGTCGGCGATCCCGATCATGTGCCGGCGGGCATCTATGCCAAAGAGGCACTTGAGAAGCTGGGTGCCTGGTCTTCACTGTCACCTGTGCTGGCGCGCGCCAACAATGTGCGTGCCGCCCTGGCCCTGGTGGAACGTAATGAAACGCCTTACGGCATTGTGTACGGCTCTGATGCGGTCGCCAGCCAAAAAGTCCAGGTGGTCGGCACCTTTCCGGAAGACAGCCATAAACCGGTCGAATATCCTGTCGCGATTGTTAAAGATCACGACAACGCGGCCGTTAAGGCTTTTTATAACTACCTGAAAGGGCCGGAAGCGGCCGCAGTGTTTACCCAATACGGATTCACGCCTAAAAAATGATACTCAGTGATGTTGAATGGCAGGCCGTGATGCTCAGCCTGCAGGTCTCCAGCATTGCCGTCCTGTGCAGTCTGCCCTTCGGCATCCTTATGGCATGGGTTCTGGTCCGCTGCCAGTTTCCGGGTAAAGCGCTTCTGGACGGTGTGATTCACCTGCCGCTGGTGCTGCCGCCAGTGGTGGTCGGTTATCTGTTACTGATTGGCTTGGGCCGACGCGGCTTTATTGGTGAAAAGCTGTATGAATGGTTCGGCTTTAGCTTCGCGTTTAGCTGGCGCGGTGCGGCACTGGCGTCGGCGGTGATTGCCTTTCCGCTCATGGTGCGGGCCATTCGCCTTGCGCTGGACGCCGTGGATATCCGGCTGGAACAGGCGGCCCGGACGCTGGGCGCGGGCCGCTGGCGGGTCTTTTTTACCATTACGCTGCCGTTAACGCTGCCCGGTATTATCGTCGGTACGGTGCTGGCCTTTGCCCGCTCGCTGGGGGAATTCGGTGCCACTATTACATTTGTTTCCAACATTCCCGGTGAAACGCGCACGCTGCCGCTGGCGATGTATACGCTGATTGAAACGCCCGGGGCCGAAGGGGCCGCTGCGCGTCTGTGCGTTATCGCGGTGGTGCTGGCACTGGCCTCCTTGCTGGTGTCTGAATGGCTGGCGCAATGGGGCCGGAAACGGATGGGGGCCGGATGCTGACGCTCGATTTCACACAACGGCTGGGCGAACACGAGCTGGAGATCAACGTGACGGTTCCCGCCAACGGCATCACGGCAATATTTGGCGTGTCGGGTGCGGGTAAAACCTCGTTAATCAACGCGATTGGAGGGCTGACCCGGCCGCAGCGCGGGCGCATTCAGCTGCATGACCGTGTGTTGTTTGACGCCGAACAGCAGATTGCCTTGCCGCCTGAAAAGCGCAACGTGGGTTACGTTTTCCAGGAGGCGCGACTGTTTCCGCACTATCGTGTCCGGGGTAACTTACGCTATGGCCTGGCAGCCAGTATGAAAGGGCAGTTTGACACGCTGGTGGACTTACTGGGACTCGAACCCTTACTGGACCGTTTTCCGCTCTCGCTCTCGGGCGGCGAAAAGCAGCGGGTGGCCATCGGGCGGGCGTTGCTCAGCGCCCCTGATATCCTGTTAATGGATGAACCCCTGGCCTCGCTGGATTTGCCGCGCAAGCGTGAGCTGATGCCATATCTGCAAAAACTGGCAAAGCAGGTGGATATCCCGGTGCTGTACGTTTCTCACAGCCTCGACGAAATTCTGCAACTGGCCGAGATGGTGCTGGTTCTGGATCACGGCAAGGTGAAGGCCTTTGGCCCGCTGGAGCGGGTCTGGAGCAGCAGTGCGATGCGCCCCTGGCTGCCGGTCAGCGACCTGACCAGCGTACTGCGCGTTCAGGTGCTTGAGCATCATCCAGATTACCCGATGACGGCGTTATCGTTGGGCGATCAGCATATCTGGGTCAGTCGGGTAAATCAGCCGGTCAAAACGCCGTTACGGATACGGATTGCGTCGGCCGATGTTTCGCTGACGCTGCAACCGGCAAAACACAGCTCTGTTCGCAATGTGCTGCCGGCACAGGTGGTGGAGTTAATTGAGGTGGGCGATCAGGTGGAGGTTAAGCTGCGCATCGGTATCAGCGAACTCTGGGCGCGCATCTCTCCCTGGGCCCGGGACGAACTTAACATTCGCCCGGAGCAGTGGCTGTACGCGCAGATTAAAAGCGTCTCTTTCACACCGGAATGACCCGCTGAAACCGTGCTCATCGGGTCAGTGAAACTTACAGAACGAGCTGACAAAGCGTCTCGGCAATGCCGGTTTCCAGATTCGTACCGATGACCCTCTTCGCCCGGGCTTTAATGGCGTCATCCGCATTGCCCATGGCCACGCCCAGCCCCACCGTTTCCAGCATGCTCAGATCATTGTAGTTGTCGCCAAAGGCAATGACGTCCTGCATTGTCAGCCCGATGGATTCTACCCACTGCGCCAGGCGCTTGCCTTTACTGTTACCGCCGCGGGCAACGTCGACCTGATCGTGCCAGGACCATTCGCAGGCCAGACCCAGCTCGTCTTGCGCACGCTGCGCAAACTGCTGCAACGCTGCTGTGTTGTCGTGAGACAGGGCAAACTTCCAGATCGACTGCGCCTCTCTGGCGGCCTGCGCCAGGCTGTCCACCTGTCTGAACACCGGACGCTGATGTGGAGGTAATGACTCACTCCATTTCAGCGTACGAATCACATGGCCGGTCGGCGTTTGATAGAGCATCGCATCGTCCACATACAGCAGACCGTGAATATGATGTTCATCCAGCATCTCGATCACACGTACCGCAACGTCGGTATCCAGCGGATCGGCAGCCAGGACTTTTTTCGCCGGATAATCGTACAGGTAGGTCCCGTTACAACAGATGGCGGGCGTATCCAGATTGAGCGTCTGGTAGAAAGGATGAATGGCACAGTGATGGCGTCCGGTCACGATAATCACCTTGATGCCCGCTTTGCGCGCCTGGGTAATCGCTTCTGTGGATTGGGGCAGAATGGTTTTCGTCGGGGTCAACAGCGTGCCGTCAAGGTCGAGGGCGATTACACGATAGCTCATTAATCCTCTCATCTGGATAGGTTAGCGAAACAGCAAGTCTACACCTGACTGTGGCCCGGAAACAAAAATCAGGGCACAAATCATTCCAGCGAGACAGAAAAAAACGCGCTACAGTGACCTGCAGAACAACATGAGTCAGCGAAAAAGGAGAATACATGAAGCAGGTTGTCTACACCGCCAGTCCCGAGAGTCAACAAATCCATGTCTGGCAGTTGAACGATGAGGGCACCTTGACGCTACTGCAGGTAACGGATATCGCCGGTCAGGTTCAGCCTATGGTGGTCAGTCCGAAAAAAGATTTCTTGTATGTGGGCGTGCGTCCGGATTTCCGCGTGCTGGCCTTTCGTATTGCGCAGGATGGCACCTTAACGGAAGCGGGTCAGGCGCCGTTGCCGGGCAGCCCCACCCACATCTCCACCGATCACGCTGGCCGTTTCCTGTTTTGTGGCTCCTACAATGATGCCTGCGTCAGCATCAGCCCCATCGGCGCTGACGGTGTGCCCCAGGCTCCGAGCCAGGTGATCGACGGTCTGGCAGGTTGTCACTCGGCGAACATCGATAATGCCGACAGCACGTTATATGTGCCCGCGCTCAAACAGGATCGCATCTGCCTGTTTAACCTCGGGGCGGACGGTCAGTTAACGCCGCATTCCCAGCAACAGGTCACTACGGCAGAGGGCGCGGGCCCGCGTCATATGGCGTTTCATGCCAACGGCCAGTACGCCTACAGCGTTAATGAACTTAACAGCACAGTCGAAGTCTGGTCACTGAAGAATGCACACGGCAAAATGGAATCGGTGCAAACGCTCGATATGATGCCGCCTGATTTTACCGGCACGCGCTGGGCCGCCGATATTCACCTGACGCCGGACGGACGTTTCCTGTACGCCTGCGATCGCACCAGCAGCACCATTACGGTGTTCAGCGTGAGTGAAGATGGCGCGCTACTGACGGTGGAGGGCTTCCAGCCGACCGAAACGCAGCCGCGGGGCTTCAATATCGACCACACGGGCCAGTATCTGGTGGCGGCAGGACAGAAGTCGCATCACATTGAGGTATACCGCATTACTCAGCCGCAAGGGCAACTTGAACCTGTCGGCCGTTATGCCGTTGGACAGGGCCCAATGTGGGTTGTGGTACATCAGCTGGCTTAACGTTCAGCGTTGCCGCTCCCGGGCGGGAGCGGCAGAAGAGCACGCGCAATCAGACGTAATGAACGGTCAATGACGCGCTGGCTAATACGTGAAAATGCACGTTGAAGCCCACCATCGCGCCGCTGGCACCTGCATCGACCTCAATGCTCTCCACATCCAGCGCATGGACGCTAAAAATGTAGCGGTGCGTTTCACCCGCCGGTGGCGCGGCCCCGCCGTACCCGGCCTGGCCGAAATCTGTGCGGGTTTGCACGGCACCTGCAGGTAAGGCGGCTTTACCGGAACCCGCACCCTGCGGCAGCGATGTGGTATCGGCCGGAAGATTGGCGACCACCCAGTGCCACCAGCCTGAGCCGGTCGGGGCATCAGGATCGAAACAGGTCACGACAAAACTTTTTGTGCCTTCCGGCGCGTCTTCCCAGGCAAGATGCGGTGACACATTTTCGCCCTGATAGCCCATCCCGTTGAAAACATGCTTTTCCGGCATTTTGTCGCCGTCGTGTAAATCCTGACTATAAACTCGCATCACATCTCCTTGGGTTTATGGTGACTGCGTCTTCATCTTAACCAAAACCGCCTGGACGTCCAGCCTTCAGGGCTCAACGCAGAAAATGACCGGGGTGCGCCAGGGCTGCGGCCATGGCCTGGATCAGCGTATCCAGTGCTTCAGGCGCGATGATATAGGGCGGCATCAGGTAGATCAGACGACCAAAGGGCCGAATCCAGACGCCCTGACTGACGAAAAACTGCTGCAGGGCGGCCATATTCACTGGACGGTGAGTTTCTACCACGCCAATCGCGCCCAGCACACGAACATCGGCTACCGCTGGCGACTGGCGCAGTGGCGTCAGTCCCGCCTGAAGCTGACGCTCGATAGCGCTGACCTGCCCGCGCCAGTGGCCTTCCTGTACCATTTTCAGGCTCTCCGCCGCGACGGCGCACGCCAGCGGATTGCCCATAAAGGTTGGGCCATGCATAAAGCAGCCCGCCGGACTGCGGCTGATGGTATCGGCGACATCACGTGTGGTCAGCGTGGCGGCCAGGCTCATCGTGCCGCCGGTCAGGGCTTTTCCGACGCACAGGATGTCCGGTGTGATCGCCGCATGTTCGCAGGCAAACAGCGTGCCGGTGCGGCCAAAGCCCGTGGCGATTTCATCAGCGATCAGCAGGATGCCGTAACGATCACACCACTCGCGCACCTTCTGCAGGTAGCGGGGATGGTAAAAACGCATGCCGCCCGCGCCCTGTACGATGGGCTCCAGAATCACCGCGGCCAACTGATGCTGATGCTGTTCGATCAGCCGGGCGAAATCCTGAAAATCTTCTTCATTCCAGGCCGCGTCAAAACCACATTGCGGCGCCTCGGCAAAATGGTGCTCGGGCAGATAGCCGCGCCACAGGCTGTGCATGGAATTATCCGGATCGCACACCGACATCGCCGCAAACGTATCACCGTGATAGCCACGCTTGAGGGTTAAAAACTGCTGACGCGTTTCTCCCCGACCCAGCCAGTATTGCAACGCCATCTTCATTGCCACTTCGACGGCAACGGAGCCGGAGTCTGCAAGGAATACGCACGCCAGCGCGTCAGGTGTCATCGCCACTAACTGACGACACAGCGCCACCGCGGCGGGATGCGTAATCCCGCCGAACATCACGTGGGACATCTGGGTCATCTGCTGCTGCAGGGCCTGGTTCAGGCGTGGATGGTTGTAACCATGAATCGCCGCCCACCAGGAGGACATCCCGTCTACCAGTGTGCGCCCATCCGCCAGCTGCAGCGTGTAACCCTGTGCCGCCACGACAGGGTAACAGGGCAACGGTTGCTGCATGGAGGTGTAAGGATGCCAGATATGCTGGCGGTCGAATTCGGCGTCCTGAAGCGTAAACATCGTAGTTGTAAACCAAAATAAAAAGATTTAGTTTACAAGTATAACCACGTTAACTGTCGGGATGACACCTTTTTTGGAGTACGTAATGTCACAACGTTGGACGCTAGCCCAGGCACAGGCCCTGTTTGAACGCCCGTTTCTTGAACTGATGTTTGAAGCACAGCAGGTACATCGCCAGCACTTCGATCCGCGTCAGGTTCAGGTCAGCACGCTGCTGTCGATTAAAACGGGTGCCTGCCCGGAAGACTGCAAATACTGTCCGCAAAGTGCCCGCTACAAGACCGGGCTGGAATCAGAGCGCCTGATGGAGGTGGATGAGGTCCTGCGTTCGGCGCAAAAAGCGAAAGCGGCCGGTTCCAGCCGCTTCTGCATGGGCGCGGCGTGGAAAAACCCCAGCGATCGCGATATGCCTTATCTGGAAAAAATGGTCGAAGGCGTGAAAGCAATGGGCATGGAAACCTGCATGACGCTGGGAACGCTGAGCGACAGCCAGGCCCAGCGTTTAGGTCGCGCCGGGCTGGACTTTTATAACCACAATCTGGATACCTCGCCCGAGTTTTACGGCAACATCATTACCACGCGCAGCTATCAGGAACGACTGGATACGCTGGGCAAGGTGCGCGAGGCTGGTATCAAGGTCTGCTCGGGCGGGATTGTTGGCCTGGGCGAAACGGTTAATGATCGCGCCGGGTTGCTGGTGCAGCTGGCCAACTTACCGACGCCGCCGGAAAGCGTGCCGATCAACATGCTGGTCAAGGTGAAAGGCACCCCGCTGGCAGACAATGACGATGTCGAACCTTTCGATTTTATCCGCACGATCGCCGTCGCCCGCATCATGATGCCTGCCTCGCACGTGCGTCTGTCGGCGGGCCGCGAACAGATGAATGAACAAACCCAGGCGATGTGCTTTATGGCCGGGGCTAACTCGATTTTTTACGGCTGCAAGCTGCTGACCACGCCAAACCCGGAAGAAGACAAAGATATGCTGCTGTTCCGCAAGCTCGGACTGAATCCGGAACATACCCAGACCGCCCATGGCGATAATGCGCAACAGCAGCAGCTCAGTGAGCAGCTGCTCAATGCCGACACAGAAAAATTCTATAACGCGGCGCTGTAATGGGCTGGCCGCAACGCATACAGCAGGCGCTCGCGCAGCGCCGTGCTGAAGAGGGCTGGCGCGAACGGCGCGTAGTTGACGCCAGTCAGACGCGCCTGATCCGCTATGCAGGCCGGGATTATCGTCACTTTTCCAGTAATGATTATCTTGGGTTAAGCCAGCATCCGGCGGTGATTGCCGGATGGCAACAGGGCGCGGCACTGGCCGGGGCGGGGGCAGGCGCATCCAGCCATGTCACCGGTTTCCAGGCTCTTCATGCCACCCTGGAAGCGCAACTGGCCGGGTGGCTGGGTTATCCCCGGGCATTACTGTTTATTTCCGGCTTTGCCGCCAACCAGGCGGTCATTCACCTGCTCGCCGGGAAAAACGATCGCATTCTTGCTGACAAGCTGAGCCATGCCTCGTTGCTGGATGCTGCAAGTCACAGCCCTGCGCAACTGCGTCGTTTCGCCCATAACGATCCGGACAGTCTGGCTGTGCGGCTGAGTGCGCCCTGTGAAGGGCAAACGCTGGTGGTCACGGAAGGGATCTTCAGCATGGATGGTGACAGCGCGCCGTTACAGACGCTGGCGGCGCAGTCGCGTGAGGCAGGGGCCTGGTTACTGGTTGACGATGCGCACGGCATTGGCGTCACAGGTGAGCAGGGACGCGGCAGCTGTTGGCAACAGGGCATTAAGCCCGAACTGCTGGTGGTCACCTTCGGTAAAGCCTTTGGCGTCAGCGGCGCGGCATTGCTGTGTGATGACGCGACGGCCGACTATTTTGTGCAGTTTTCGCGCCACCTCATCTACTCAACCGCCATGCCGCCAGCACAGGCCAGCGCATTACTGGCCGCCCTGAAACAGGTGCAGGCAGGCGATGGGCTGCGCCAGCGCCTGAGCCGCAACATTGCCCATTTCCGCCGGGGCGCCTCCTCCTTGCCCTGGTCGCTTATGCCGTCATCCAGCGCCATCCAACCGTTACTTGTTGGCGATAACGCCCAGGCGATGGCCTTGTCGGCCCGTTTAGCCGAAGCCGGTTGCTGGGTCAGCGCGATTCGTCCGCCTACCGTACCGCCGGGCACGGCACGTTTGCGCATCACGCTGACCGCCGCGCATCAGCCAGACGATATTGATGTCCTGCTGGAGGCACTTCATGACGCTGCACATTGATAAACGTGCCGTAGCCAGAGCCTTTGGGCGCGCGGCGTCGTGTTACGACAGGCATGCCGAACTGCAACGGATCAGCGGGGATGCGCTGCTGGCATGGGTGCCTGCTCAAACCGGTCCACAGGTGCTGGATGCGGGCTGTGGCACCGGCTGGTACAGCCGGCTATGGCGCGACAGGGGGAAACAGGTCATGGCGCTGGATCTGTCGCCGCAGATGTTGCATCAGGCCCGGCAAAACGCGGTGGCGCATCATTATCTGGCGGGCGACATCGACGCACTGCCGTTAGCCGATCAGAGCATTGACCTGTTATGGAGCAATCTGGTGGTGCAATGGAGCGACGATTTGCCGGCCGCGCTCAGGCAGTTTACGCGGGTGCTGAAACCCGGCGGCTGTATGCTGTTTTCAACGCTGAGCGCGGGATCGCTGCATGAGGTTCACGAGGCCTGGTCGCATCTTGACGCGCATGTGCACGCCAATCGCTTTCTGCCGGCGCAGGCGATCGCCGCAGCCTGTGCCGCACAACGGCTGCGCTGTCACGCGCAAACCGTCACCCTGCATTTTCCCGATGCGCTCAGCGCCATGCGCTCTCTGAAGGGCATTGGCGCAACGCATCTGCATGCCGGACGGGCCGATTATGTGCTGACGCGTCGCCGTCTGGCACAGCTTGAAGCTCACTGGCCACGGGACGAACAGGGTTTCCGCCTCAGTTATCATTTGATGTATGGAGTAAGTGAATCATGACACGCTGGTTTATCACCGGTACCGATACTGAAGTCGGTAAAACCGTTGCCAGTAGCGCCCTGCTGCAGGCGGCGAGCGCAGCAGGCTACCGCTGTGCGGGCTACAAACCGGTGGCCTCGGGCTGTACGTTAACCGCAGAAGGCATCCGTAACAGCGATGCGCTGGCGCTGCAACGTTACAGCAGTGTGCCGCTCTGCTATGAGCAGGTGAATCCGCTGGCCTTTATGGAGCCGACATCGCCGCATATCGTCAGCGCAGAGGAGGGCAGGCCAATTACCTTTTCAACGCTATCGGCAGGGCTTCGCGAGCTGGAGCCGCTGGCTGACTGGATTCTGATTGAAGGCGCGGGCGGCTGGTATACGCCGCTGTCTGAGACGCAAACCTATGCCGACTGGGTTGAGACTGAACGGCTACCGGTGATTTTGGTGGTGGGTGTAAAACTGGGCTGTATTAATCATGCCATGCTGACCGCCGAGGCGATAAGGGCGCGTGGACTGCGACTGGCTGGCTGGATTGCCAATACGGTTCAGCCGCCCGGCCAGCGCTATCAGGCATACCTTACGGCCCTGAAGGAGCGACTGCCCGCGCCTTGTCTGGGTGTCATTCCCTGGTTAGCGGATGACAGCCAGCATGCGGACTGTGGTCACTATCTGACGCTACCGGATTAATCACGCCATCGTCAGCCATTTATCGAGCGTACCGTCATCCAGCAGGGTGACGTTACCCTGCGCCACATTTCGCCCGCGATGCAACAGCAAAAAGCTGTCAGCGACGCGTCGAATCAGGGAAACCCGCTGCTCCAGCAGCAGAATCGTCAGGCCGTAATCCCGGTTAAGACGCCGAATCAGGTTACCCATCTCTTCTTCCAGCCAGGGCGCCATGCCATCGGCGGGCTCATCCAGAATCAGCAGGCGTGGCTGTAATACCAGCGCGCGGGCAAGGGCCAGTTGCTGCTGCTGGTAAACCGGCAAATCCCCGCTGCGCTGTTGACGCAGTGAATAGAGAGCCGGCAGAAGATCAAAAATCATTTCCGGAATAGGCCGGTGATTTTCGCGCGATTCAGCGCCTGCCAGCAGGGCAATCAGTAAGTTATCTTCTACGCTCATCTGTGTGAAAATATGTCGTCCCTGTGGCACGTAACCAATGCCCTGACGTGCACGTTGATCGGCAGGCTGCGACAGCAGGTCCTCTGGCGGCGAGCCATCCTGCTGCCAGCTAATCGTGCCGCTGTTGATGGGAAGCTTACCCATGATGCAGTTCACCAGCGTGGTTTTTCCCATGCCGGGACGTCCCAGTATGCCGGTACAGGTGCCGGGGGGCAGGTCAAGGTCCACATTCCAGAGAATATGATTTTTTCCGTAAAACTGATTCACCGACCGTAAACTTAGCATCTGACGCGCTCCTTCCAGATAATTAACCTGAATGTTTTGCTGCTCATAACGGGTAAATCGCACTACCAGAATAGCAGGGCTATGACTGCTGCTGTGGCGCATGACATCCTGATCACAGAGCATGCAATTACCGGGCCAGAGTCGGAGTGAACGAAGTTTGCGCGCTTAACATGCGGAATTTTGACGGTTTAAATATAAGTAAAAGTGAACAATTGACGGGCGGGACGACTGCGCAGCGCGATGAGGGTGCAGGAAAAATGAGCGTCAGGTGCAGTTGCCCATAAATGGCGCAGGCAGTCTGCTGTAAAAAACAGCAACCTGAAAAGCCAGACGATCAACGTTGAATGCGCGCCATGCAGCGCGCTAAAACAACGCTATTGGCGTTAAAAATTTCGCTAAAAAAAATTTTTTTTCATCAAAACGCGGCGGCAGAAAAAATTATGCACAGCCGATATTCCAAGGCCTCTCATCAGTTATCCACTATTCCTGTGGATAACCTTGTGCATTAGATAATGAAAACAGGTTAGAAGCGAGGAAATACGCGGCCTGGTCACGTAATGATGACAATCTGGGCTTTTTTTACTTACTATTAAAAATCAGTGTGTTAGTAAAAAACAAGCCTGCCGGATTGGACGCGATTCATCAAACTGCAATTTTATGACACAGGCTTGACAAATGTTAAATCAATACGTGGCTTGGGGATAACCTTGCGCAACAAAAACGGGTGTTTGCCTGGGCAAAAGTGCCAGAGTCAAGTAAAACCTGGCGACAATACTGTGCATCATTACTGGTATTATATCCAGTATTTTTTTCTGGCAAAATTGCCATAGCAGAGTAAAATAATGGGCTGCCCGCCGTCTTTCTTCTGCAGGAACCGCATTCATGAGTAAAGATTTTAAACTGAACTCCGCTTTCAAGCCTTCTGGCGATCAGCCGGAAGCGATCCGCCGTCTGGAAGCCGGACTGGAAGACGGCCTGGCGCACCAGACGCTGTTAGGCGTAACCGGATCGGGTAAAACCTTTACCGTTGCTAACGTTATTGCCGACCTGAATCGTCCTACCATGGTGCTGGCTCCTAATAAGACGCTGGCGGCGCAACTGTATGGCGAGATGAAGGAGTTCTTTCCCGAAAACGCCGTAGAGTTTTTTGTCTCGTACTATGACTACTACCAGCCCGAAGCTTACGTGCCCAGTTCGGATACCTTTATCGAAAAGGATGCGTCGGTTAACGAACATATCGAGCAAATGCGCCTCTCCGCGACGAAAGCGTTGCTGGAACGGCGCGACGTGATTGTCGTGGCCTCCGTGTCTGCCATCTACGGCCTGGGCGATCCCGATCTGTATCTGAAAATGATGCTGCACTTAACGCGCGGCATGATTATCGATCAGCGCAGCATCCTGCGTCGCCTGTCGGAGTTACAGTACACGCGTAACGATCAGGCGTTTCAGCGCGGGACGTTCCGGGTCCGGGGCGAAGTCATTGATATCTTCCCGGCCGAATCTGACGATATGGCCCTGCGGGTTGAATTATTCGATGAAGAGGTGGAGCGGCTGTCCCTGTTTGACCCGCTTACCGGTCAGGTCGAATCGGTGGTGCCGCGCTTTACCATTTACCCTAAAACGCACTACGTCACGCCGCGTGAGCGTATCCTGCAGGCCATGGAAGACATCAAGGTTGAACTGGCCGAACGGCGCAAGATCCTGCTGGAAAACAACAAACTGCTGGAAGAGCAGCGTATTACCCAACGGACGCAGTTTGACCTCGAAATGATGGGGGAGCTGGGATACTGCTCTGGTATCGAAAACTACTCCCGCTATCTGTCTGGCCGCGGACCGGGGGAAGCGCCGCCGACCTTATTTGACTATCTGCCGGCGGATGGCCTGCTGGTCGTCGATGAGTCGCACGTAACCATTCCGCAGATTGGCGGCATGTACCGCGGGGACAGGGCGCGTAAAGAGACGTTAGTCGAATATGGCTTCCGCCTGCCTTCGGCGCTGGACAACCGCCCCATGAAGTTTGAAGAGTTCGAGGCGCTGGCCCCTCAGACCATTTATGTCTCCGCCACGCCAGGCAAATACGAGCTGGAAAAATCGGGCGATGAGGTGATCGATCAGGTGGTGCGTCCGACGGGGCTGCTGGATCCGATCCTTGAGGTGCGGCCCGTGGCGACTCAGGTGGACGATTTGCTGTCAGAGATCCGCCAGCGCGTTAACGTCAATGAACGCGTACTGGTCACGGTGCTCACCAAACGTATGGCCGAAGACCTGACGGAGTACCTGGAAGAACACGGTGAAAAGGTGCGCTATCTGCACTCTGACATCGATACCGTCGAGCGCATGGAAATTATTCGCGACCTGCGCCTGGGCAAATTTGATGTGCTGGTGGGCATCAACCTGCTGCGTGAAGGGCTGGATATGCCGGAAGTCTCGCTGGTGGCCATTCTGGATGCCGATAAAGAGGGCTTCCTGCGTTCCGAGCGCTCCCTGATCCAGACCATCGGGCGCGCTGCACGTAACATCAATGGTAAAGCGATCCTCTACGGCGATAAGATCACGCCTTCCATGGCGCGCGCCATTGAAGAAACCGAGCGCCGTCGTGAGAAGCAGCAGCGCTACAACGAAGAGAATGGCATCGTACCGCAGGGCCTGAATAAGAAAATCACCGATATTCTGGAACTGGGCAATAACGTGGTGAAAACGCGGGGTAAAGCCAAACCCGGCAAGCGCAACGCCGCCGAGACAGAGACGGATTACCTGGCGTTGTCACCGCAGGCGTTGCAGAAAAAGATTCACGAACTGGAAGGGCAGATGCAGCAGCATGCGCAAAACCTGGAGTTCGAACAGGCTGCTGGCCTGCGCGATCAGCTCCAGGAACTGCGCACCTTGTTTATCGCGGTGTCCTGAGTCAGTTAAACCGCTGGATGGCGTGCTCCAGCGCGCCGCGCAGCAGCTGGCGGTCGTGACGATATTTAATATCTGCGGCCTCCAGCGGCTCCTGAATGATCAGGCGGTTGTCGATCAGACTGACGTCCGTGGCCGGTCCGACAACCACGGCGTCGATGACCCGTTTACCAATCGCCTCTTCCATTATTCTCAGCTTATCCGCCACGGTCAGCGCCGCCGCCGCCGGACTGAGTTCACGGCCCAGGTTGCCGATAAACACCATGTTCGCGGGCGTGCGGCGCAGTGCCTGCGCCATTTCTTTCATTAACAGAATGGGCATCAGGCTGGTGTAGAAGCTGCCTGGCCCAATCAGAATCAAATCGGCTTCTGCAACGGCATCGAGCGCTTCGCGCGTCGGTTGCACCACAGGATGCAGCATTAACGCCTGTGGTGGTGCGCGCATCTCATCAATGGCGGTTTCACCATAAACGGCATTGCCTTCGTCATCTGTTGCCATCAAATCCACCGGATGTTCAGACATCGGGATTAAAAACGCGTCAACTTTTAGCAGATTTCGGATGATATTGACCACTTCCAGCGGACGCACGCTCAGATGATCCAGCGCTTTCAGTATTAAATTGCCCAGATTGTGCCCGGCCAGTTCGCCATTGCCGGTAAAGCGGTATTCGAACATCGCGGACGCGACGCTGGGCTCGGTAATCAACTGGTTAATGCAGTTGCGCAAATCGCCCCAGGCGATACCGCCTTCAGCCCGACGGATGCGGCCGCTGGAGCCACCGTTATCAGTGGTGGTAACGATGCCGGTCAGGCGCGAACCCAGTGGTGACAAGGCCGACATCACGCGACCTAATCCATGTCCGCCGCCCAGTGCCACGACGCGATCCAGGTCCGCCAGTGTTCGATTCATATTTCTCCTTTTTCGCGTCTGCAGAGGCGTGAAACGCGCAGGGTGCAGACGAGGATGATGTGTGTCAGTTTATGACCGGCAGTTTACCGTATCCCGGGCGCGAAATACGGTGAAAGTTAACGTTACTGCGCACACAGAGTAAAAGCCGTGGATGGCGCATTTACCCTAATCGCGCTACCATCTGTATACCGCGTTAATCAGCCGGTTAACGTACACTCAAGCCTGAATGCCTACGTCTGCGGATAGGGGATTCAGGCCGTAGCCTCCGCGCTGCCAGGGTGCAGGAAGAAATGACTGCATCTCCCGAACTGGAAAGGTGTTCTCTGGTGTCACAATTTACTGATGCATTTGCGCGTAAGTTTTATTACTTGCGCCTTTCGGTCACGGATGTCTGTAATTTCCGTTGTACCTATTGCCTGCCGGAGGGTTATCAGCCAAACGGTATCCGCAATAAAAGCTTTCTCTCACTGGATGAAATTCGCCGTGTCACGCGCGCCTTTGCGGCGGCGGGCACTGAAAAAGTGCGTCTGACCGGCGGTGAGCCCTCTTTACGTCGTGATTTCACCGACATTATCGCCGCGGTTAACGAAAATGCTGCGGTTCGCCAGATTGCAGTCACCACCAACGGCTATCGACTGGCGCGCGATGTTAAGCAGTGGCGCGACGCGGGACTGACCGCGCTGAACGTCAGCGTGGACAGCCTCGATGCACGTCAGTTTCATGCGATTACCGGTCAGGACAAGTTCCACCAGGTGATGGCCGGGATTGACGCGGCTTTTGAGGCGGGTTTTAGCCAGGTCAAAGTCAACAGCGTGCTGATGCGCGATGTCAACAGCCACCATCTGGCGACCTTTCTTGACTGGATCCGTACGCGTCCCATCCAGCTGCGTTTTATCGAACTGATGGAAACCGGCGAGGGCGGTGCGCTGTTTCGCCAGCAGCATGTCTCGGGCGAAGTTATCCGCGATCAGCTGATTGCTCAGGGCTGGCAGCGTCGTATCAGCGGCCGCAGTGATGGCCCGGCCCAGGTGTTTTATCATCCGGATTACGTGGGTGAAATCGGGCTGATCATGCCGTATTCCAAAGATTTCTGCGCCAGCTGCAACCGTCTGCGGGTTTCCGCACAGGGAAATTTGCATCTCTGCCTGTTTGGCGATGGCGGGATTCCTTTACGCGATCTGCTGGCCTCTGACGACCAGCAAGATGAACTTCAGGCACGCATTGCCAGCAGCCTGGGCCAGAAGAAGCAGACGCATTTCCTGTTACAGGGAAATACCGGTATTACACAAAATCTTTCTTATATTGGCGGTTAACTGCAGGAGCAGACATGGGCAAATCAGCCAGCACGTTTCAACCGTTACAGCTCGCTATGCTGACGGTCTCTGACAGCCGTGATGCCAGCAGCGATACCTCCGGCGATTATCTGCGTGAAGCGGCAGCCGAGGCGGGCCACAGCGTGATCGATCACGCCATTGTTCCCGACAATGTTTACCGTATTCGCGCGATTGTGTCGCGCTGGATCGCCAGTGAAGATGTCCAGGTGGTCATTATTAATGGCGGCACCGGCTTCAATGCGAAAAACAGCACGCCTGAGGCGCTGCTGCCGTTGTTCGATCGGGAGATTGACGGCTTTGGCGAGCTGTTCCGCATGGTGTCTTACGAAGACATTGGCGGCTCGACATTGCAGTCCCGTGCGGTGGCCGGTCTGGCTAACCAGACGTTGATCTTTGCGGTCCCGGGCTCAACGTCAGCCTGTACCACCGCGTGGGAACGCATCATCGCTGACCAACTGGATGCGCGTACGCGTCCCTGCAATTTTGTCACTCATTTAAAGAAGCTTTAAGCATGTCACAACTTACCCACATCAACGCCGCGGGCGAAGCCCACATGGTGGATGTTTCCACCAAAGACGATACGGTACGCGAAGCGCAGGCCGACGTGCTGGTACTGATGAAGCCAGAAACGTTACAGATGATCATGGAAGGCCGTCACCATAAGGGTGATGTGTTCGCCACAGCGCGCATTGCCGGTATTCAGGCGGCAAAACGCACCTGGGAACTGATCCCACTCTGTCATCCGCTTATGCTGAGCAAAGTGGAGATCAACCTGGTCGCGGAACCCGCATTGAACCGGGTTCGCATCACCTCTCTGTGTCGGCTGACGGGGAAAACCGGGGTAGAAATGGAAGCCCTGACGGCGGCTTCCGTGGCGGCGCTGACCATCTATGACATGTGCAAAGCCGTCCAGAAAGATATCGTGATTGATCGGCTGCGCCTGCTGCATAAAAGCGGCGGCAAAAGCGGCGATTTTCAGGCGGCAGCCCATGATTAAGGTACTGTTTTTTGCGCAGGTGCGGGAGCTGGTGGGCACGGACTCGCTGACGCTGGCCGCCGACTATCCCGACGTCGCGGCGCTGCGGACAGCGTTGTCTCAGCAGGGCGAACGCTGGGCGCTGGCGCTCGACAGCGAACGATTACTGGCGGCGGTTAACCAGACGCTACGCCCCATGACGCACCCTTTACAGGACGGCGATGAAGTCGCCTTTTTCCCACCCGTTACCGGAGGATAAATGGACACGCAAATTCGGGTCGGTCCCGCGCCCTTTGCGATGGCGCAGGAATACCAGTGGCTGGCAGGGTGCGACGCAGACGGCGCGGTTGTCACGTTCACGGGCAAAGTGCGCAATCACAACCTGGGCGATGATGTTGCGGCCCTGACGCTGGAACATTATCCCGGTATGACCGAGAAGGCACTGCAGGAAATTACTGACGAAGCGCGCCAGCGCTGGCCGCTTCAGCGCGTCTCTGTCATCCACCGCATTGGTGAACTGTTTCCCGGCGATGAGATTGTCTTTGTCGGCGTCACCAGTGCGCACCGCAGCAGCGCCTTTGCCGCTGCGGAATTCATCATGGATTACCTGAAAACCCGCGCCCCGTTCTGGAAACGGGAAACCACCGGGCAGGGCGATCGCTGGGTCGATGCACGCAGCAGCGATCACGAGGCTGCGCAGCGCTGGGATTAAGGCGTACCTCGCTGTTCGGCGGGAGCAAACTGCGTGTTGCCGTGCGCGTGTTCACCGCCGCCTTGTCCTCGCCGAAGCTGAATAACGTCACCGTCCTGCCAGGCATTGGCGCCGGGCACCACGGGATGTGCGACGATATCCGCCCGTTCAGCACGAATTTTTTGACTGTCGATGTCAAAACGGCGGTCGCGATCGGCCAGCAAGCGCGCATCCATTTGCCCGTCGGCGGTAAAGCCCATCATCAGCGCCGGAATGCCAATGGGCAGTTGCTTGTCGCGGTCGGTGTGCCAGGTATGCCAGGTTTTCCCGTACGTGTTGACGATGCGCGTCATCAGCGCTTTTTCTGCGACGGCCGGCAGGCCGGGCGCGACCAGTGAACCGGATTTCACCTCGTACTGATGACTGTGCCACAGTTTTTTCTCTTCGGCGGGCAGGGTGCGGTACAGGCGCTCACTGATAATATATTCCACGCCCATCAGGCGCGCATCGCGCGTATTACCGTCATAAATCACCGCCTGCATCACATCATCATTCAGGACCGTCACATAGTGATGGGCTTCCATCTGGCCATTCTTGTCGCCGTTATAGAAATGAAAACCATCCAGATAGGCATTGATCGCATCAATGGGCGGGCGGGACTGCAGCACGGCCGCGCCGCTGTCCAGCGCTTTTAGCGTCGGTGAAGTGGGGGCGCCCGGCGAACTGACCTGAGCCGGTGTGTTATTGCCGCCGCAGCCGGCCAGCAGCAGGCTCAGTGCGATAAGTGTCCAGCGTTTTGACATAAAACATCCCTTTTTCGTGAAAAGAGATAACCTTAGTTCATATCATCGCATCTGCCCTGCGAAGCGGCGCAGTGTTAAGCTACTCTTTTTGCCTCAGAGGACAGGTATGTCATTCATTTCATTCCCCAAACGCCTGACGTTGCTCGCTATCCTGATACTGGCGGGCTGTAGCAGCAAAAAAACACCAGAAGCGCCCGCCAGGCAACCTGAGGATGTCAAAGCGCAGATTCAGCGCCTGCTGCCCGCCGGTGTCAGCGATAAATCAGGCTGGGCTGACGATATCTATACGTCGTTCCGTACCCAGGGCCTGACCGCCAGCGACAGTAATTTGTGCGCGGTTATTGCGGTGGCGGGCCAGGAGTCAGGATTTGACGCCAACGGCACCGTACCCGGTATGGCAAAAATCGCCTGGGAGGAGATCGACCGCCGGGCGGCGAAGGTGCATGTTCCGGCGTTTTTAGTGCGCACCGCGCTGTTAATCAAGTCCAGTAATGGCGAAAGCTACGCTGCGCGGCTGGATAAGGCGAAAAGTGAAAAAGATCTGAGCGCCATTTTCGACGACTTTATTGAGATGGTGCCCATGGGGCAGAAGCTGTTTGGCAACCTCAATCCTGTTCATACCGGCGGACCGATGCAGGTGAGTATTGCGTTTGCAGAAGCCCATGCCAAAGGCTATCCATGGCCGGTTGAGGGTTCCATTCGCCGTGAAGTTTTCACGCGTCATGGCGGCGTCTATTTCGGCACAATGCACCTGCTGGGCTATCCGGCTGACTACAGCAAGCCGCTTTACCGGTTCGCGGACTACAATGCGGGCTGGTACGCCAGCCGCAATGCGGCGTTCCAGGCGGCGGTAGCCCGCGCGACAGGGATGAAGCTGGCGCTGGATGGCGATCTGATTCAGTATGGTTCGGACACGCCAGGATCGACGGAGCTGGCGGTGCGGACGCTGGCGAAACGCATTGATATGAGCAACAGCGAAATCCGCCACGATCTGGAGCGGGGCGAAAAGGCGGACTTCAGCGACAGCGATCTGTGGAAGCAGGTTTTTACGCTGGCAGACAAGATGGCCGGAAAGCCTTTGCCACGGGAAATGTTGCCGGGCATCAGACTTGAAAGTCCTAAAATTACCCGCAATTTAACCACGGCATGGTTTGCTCAACGCGTCGACAGTCGTTATCAGCAGTGCCTGTCACGTCGATAAGTACGGCGTTGTGGCACAGTTGAACAGAGCTGTGCCACACTTACTCAGACAGCCCGTTTTGGGGCACAACACATTTGTTTAACAAGAGGTGCATCATGGACCGATATCCACAGAATGATTCAATAGTTCAGCCTGCATCTCGTGGGTTGCAGGCTTATATGGCACAGGTTTATGGCTGGATGACCTGTGGTTTGTTACTCACTGCCTTCGTCTCCTGGTTTGCCGCGCGCACACCGGCGGTGATGGAGCTGGTGTTTGCAAATCGCATCACCTTCTTCGGCCTGATCATTGTGCAACTGGCGCTGGTGTTCTTCCTCTCAGGTATGGTGCATCGCCTGAGCGGGGCCGTGGCGACGGGGTTATTCATGCTCTATTCGGCCCTGACCGGGCTGACCATGGCCAGTATCTTTCTGGTGTACACCTATTCGTCCATTGCCAGCACGTTCTTCGTCACGGCCGGGATGTTTGGTGCCATGACGTTCTACGGCTACACCACAAAACGTGATTTAAGCCGCCTGGGCAGTCTGCTGTTTATGGCGCTGATTGGTATTCTGCTGGCCTCGCTGGTGAACTTCTGGCTGAAAAGCCCGACATTGATGTGGGCCATTACCTACATCGGTGTGGTGGTGTTTGTCGGTCTGACCGCGTATGACACGCAGAAACTGAAAAATATCGGTGAGCAGATTGATGCGCGTGACACGGAAAACCTGCGCCGCTACTCAATTATGGGCGCGCTGACGCTCTATCTTGATTTCATCAACCTGTTCCTGATGCTGCTGCGTATTTTTGGCAACCGCCGTTAAAAAACAGGCTGCTCTGGTGAACCAGAGCAGCCGTTTACTACGATTTTTGTAGCTTCTGCTCATTCTTATGGCGCATATGTTTCGCGCGGCTCTCCAGCCCCAGATACAGCACCAGTGCCAGGAGCAACGGCAAAATGAAGTACAGCACGCGGTAAGCCAGCAGCGCGGCGATGATGGTCCCGTGTGAAAGGTTCTCGCCGCCCAGCAGCGCCACGAATACCGCTTCTAGCACCCCAATCCCCGCCGGAATATGAATAATTACGCCTGCGATACTACTGATTAACAGTACGCCCAGCACCATGGGATAACCGGCATCCCGGCCCAGCAACAGCCAGATAATCGTGCCCATAACCAGCCAGTTGGCGCAGGAGACGGCAAACTGAAACAGCGCCATGCGCAGGGAAGGCAACTGCAGGGTTTGCCCTTTCACTTTCCAGCGACGACGTTTAGAAAACGCGCACGCCCAGAGATAAAACACAACGAGCACCAGCAGCGCGGCACCAATAAGCCGTAGTGTGGTTTCGCCGATAAACCAGCCGCCGGGAATGGGAACCAGGCCTGCACTGAAGATCACGCCCGCCAGCAGGATGTAGCCCAGCCAGTTAGTGGCGATGCTGAGGGAGAAAATGCGCGTAATCGTCGCACTGTCCAGGCCGAGCCGCGAATAGAGCCGGTAGCGCATAGCGACACCGCCAACCCAGGTACTGAGCGTCAGATTAAAGGCGTAGCAGATAAATGACACCAGCATTACCTGACGTTTGGCCAGCTTATGACCACAGTAGGCCCGACCAATCAGGTCGTAGCAGCCGTAAACCAGATAACTGACGATAACCAGTGCCGCCGCGGTCAGCACCACAAAGCGGTTGTAGTTAACAATGACCTTATAGACGTCATCCCAGTTCACTTTGCGTGCATAGATCACCAGCAGCACAATGACGGCGACGAAGAAGAGCCCGGTCAGGATTTTTTTTGCCAGTTTCCAGCGTGGATGCGTGTTTGCCATCAGGAATTGGCTCCTTCATTGTTGGCTTCGACGCGATCTTGCGTCTCCATTTCGGGCTGAACCGGCGGATCCACCTGAGCCAGCTTTGGCGTATGCGCCGGTAACCAGCCGGCGATAGCCGGGAAGTGACGCAGAAAGTGGAACACGACAACGCCTTTCGTCAGCTGCCACCAGGTGCGTGGTGGTAACTTATCCTCTTCGACGCGCTGACAGTCTTCAGCCAGTAAATGCTCAAGATTATCGCGTAATGTCTGGTTAAAGTTGCGATCGTGAATGATCAGGTTGGCTTCAAGATTGAGGGACAAACTCAAGGGGTCGAGATTGCTTGAGCCAACGGTAGCCCACTGCTGATCTTTCACCGCCACTTTGCCATGCAGCGGTCGGCGGCAATATTCATAGACTTCCACGCCCGCATCCACCAGATAGTTATAAAGCAGCTCAGCGCCCACTTTCACAATCGGCATATCCGGCTCACCCTGCACAATCAGTCGCACACGTACGCCGCGCTGTGCCGCATTGCGCATCTCCTTAAGCAAACGGTAGCCAGGGAAAAAGTAGGCATTGGCGATAATGACGTCCTGTTTGGCGGTGCGCAGCATGTCCAGGTAATGCTGCTCAATATCATCCCGGTGCTGATCGTTGTCGCGATAGACAAACAGGACCTGCGCATCGCCGGGCAGACTGTTTTTGGCCGGACGATGTGAACGCTGTCCCCACCAGCGGCGAGTGGTGGCCTGACTGCCAATCGCCTCTTGCAGGTAGCGGGTAATGTCGGCGACCACCGGACCTTTGACCTCCACGGTATAATCCTGTTTGGCTTCCGGGCCAAAATCCGTGTAGTGCTCGGCGGAAAAGTTGATGCCGCCGACAAAGGCGATAACGCCGTCCACGACCACAGTTTTACGGTGCAGACGGCGAAAGACGTTAGTTCGCATGCCCATGATCAGCGGACGCGGATCGTAATAGATAAAGCGCACGCCCGCCTGCGTCAGACTGTTGACATAACTCTGGGACAGCTCGGAGGAGCCGTAGCCATCGACCATCATTTCGACCTTGACGCCGCGCTGCGCCGCCGCCAGCAGCACCTTGTGCAGGGCGTTGCCCACATCGTCTTCGAACAGGATGAAGGTTTCCAGCAGTACGCTGTGTTCGGCACGTGCAATCGCGCCAAATACCCGGGGGAAAAATGCGTCCCCGTTTTCCAGCAGGCGCAGTTTGTTGCCGTCTTGCCACTCAAAATTCATAGATGGATCTCCACCGCCAGCGGCGCGTGATCGGAAAGGTGTGACCAGGGTTTACGCGGCAATGCCCAGGGTTGACTGATCGTCGCATTGCGCACGTAAATACGATCCAGTCGCAGAAGGGGAAAGCGTGCCGGAAACGTCCGCGCAGGTCGTCCGCTTTTCAGGCTAAAGACCTCTTTTAGTCCCGCCCCTTTTTGCAGTATGTTGTTGGCTCGCCCCTGCCAGTCGTTAAAGTCACCGGCGACGACGACAGGTGCGTCAGCGGGTAACGCCATCACCATGTCGTTTAACATCGCCAACTGGGCACGACGGTGCGCCTCTTTCAGCCCCAGGTGCACACAGATGACATGCAGCGTGCCCCGACCATCGGGCAGGGTAAGCTGGCAATGCAACATGCCGCGATTTTCGCTCCCGGCAATTGAAACATCGCGATTGTCGTACTCAGCAATGGGAAAACGCGACAGCACGGCGTTGCCATGATGTCCTTCCGGGTAAACCGCATTGCGCCCATAGGCAAAATCGTTCCACATCGTGTCGGCCAGAAACTCGTAGTGGGAGGTATCAGGCCAGTTTTCATGTTGCAGAGGGTGAATGTCATGGGTTCCCATCACCTCCTGCAAAAAGACGATATCTGCTGACGTTGCGCGCACCGCTTCACGCAATTCGGGCAAGATGAAGCGTCGGTTAAACGGGGCAAAACCTTTATGTGTATTAATCGTCAGGACTTTAAATGAAAATCCTTGCTTGATTTGTGGCATACTCGCGACGCGCTCCTTTTCATCTTCATCAACAACAAAGTGTAGTCTTTGTCACAAATGGAGGGTGAAGAAGAGGAATAATTAGGGCGTTATCTGAAATTTGCTTTACATTGAGAAACCGTCCCTGGCCGGTTACGGTTGCATATGTGCAACGTGCCAGGTCTGCAGGAGAGAGAAATGAAATTGTCGAATCGCTTTCAAATTATTACCGGTCAAACCTGGGCCCACATCGCGATGCACCTGCTGGTGATTGCCGCACTGGTCTGGGGCTGGAAACATAAAGCACTGGTCGAAGTGTGCAGTACCCTGGTGGTGGCCTATGCAGCGGTGTTTATCGCCATGCTGATCACGCAGCGTAGTGCCCGTTTACGTACCCTGGGTGATTACCTGGAAGAAGCGACCACCACGTACTATTTCGGTGCCGCGATGATGACGCTGTTTCTGGTGTCGCGCATTTTCCACAACAACTTACTGTTAGCCAGCCTTGGCGTGGTGATGTTGTTGGGGCCCGCGCTGGTGTCGTTGCTGGCGAAAGAGCCGGCAGGACGCATTGAAAAAAAACGCAGCTGAATCAGGCTGTCGCGCTAAAAAAGCCACCGCAAGGTGGCTTTTGTCGTTGGGAGATATGTAATCAATTGTGAGCTATCTCGCACAGGGGCGGTAAAGCTGTTACACTCCGCCGCTTATGCATCGTAGTTTGCACCCTTTTCACGCGTCAGCCTCAGCTGGCGTCACTATCCCTCTGAAAACTACACCGCCAAACGCGGTCAGAGTGGACCGGAGTAATACTCGTCATGTCTTTTGACTCTCTCGGCCTGAGTGCCGATATTCTGCGTGCGGTAGCTGAGCAGGGCTACAGCGAACCGACGCCTGTTCAGCGCCAGGCGATTCCTGTTGTGCTGTCCGGCCGCGATCTGCTGGCAAGCGCCCAGACCGGCACCGGCAAAACCGCCGGGTTTACCTTACCTTTATTACAGAAACTGTCCGCGAATACCGGAACAGTGCGCGGCCGTCGTCCGGTGCGCGCGCTGATTCTGACACCGACCCGTGAACTGGCCGCTCAGGTCGGTGAAAACGTCAGCGACTACAGCAAATATCTTCCGCTGCGTTCGCTGGTGGTTTTTGGCGGCGTCAGCATCAACCCGCAGATGATGAAGCTGCGCGGCGGCGTCGATATTCTGGTGGCCACGCCGGGCCGTTTACTGGATCTGGCTCATCAAAACGCCGTTGACCTGTCTCAGGTTGAAGTGCTGGTACTGGATGAAGCGGATCGCATGCTTGATATGGGCTTTATCCACGATATCCGCCGCGTACTGGCCAAACTGCCAGCTAAACGTCAGAACCTGCTGTTCTCGGCGACGTTCTCAGATGAGATCAAAACCCTGGCAGAAAAACTGCTGCACAACCCGGAGCAGGTTGAAGTCGCGCGCCGCAATACCGCGTCTGAGCAGGTTTCTCAGCAGGTGCATTTTGTTGACAAAAAGCGCAAGCGGGAACTGCTGTCTCAGCTGATTGGCGAAGGTAACTGGCAGCAGGTGCTGGTCTTTACCCGCACTAAGCACGGTGCCAATCACCTTGCCGAACAGCTGGGCAAAGACGGCATTACGGCCGCCGCCATCCACGGTAACAAGAGTCAGGGCGCACGTACCCGTGCACTGGCCGACTTCAAATCCGGCGCGATTCGTGTGCTGGTTGCGACGGATATCGCGGCCCGCGGTCTGGATATTGAAGAACTGCCGCACGTCGTGAACTATGAATTGCCAAACGTGCCTGAAGACTACGTACACCGCATTGGGCGTACCGGTCGTGCCGCCGCAACGGGTGCAGCGCTGTCGCTGGTTTGCGTCGACGAACACAAACTGTTGCGTGATATTGAGCGCTTGCTGAAGCGTGAAATTCCACGACTGGCTGTGCCGGGCTATGAGCCGGATCCCAGCATCAAAGCGGAACCGATTGTGAACGGCCGCCAGTCACCGTCTTCACGCGGCCGTGGTCGGGGGCAGGGCGGACAAGGTGCCGGCGCGGCGCGTCCTCAAGGGGACAAGCGTGCGCAGCCGCGTCGTCAGGGACCCGCAGCGGGCCAGTCTGACAAGCCTGCGTCTCGTCCACGTCGGCCCGCGCCTAAACGCAGCGGAAACGTCTGATCATGCGGGTTTTACTGGCACCCATGGAGGGCGTACTGGATTCTCTGGTGCGCCAGCTGTTGACGGACGTCAACGACTACGATTTGTGCATCACGGAATTTTTGCGCGTCGTTGACCAACTGCTGCCGGTAAAATCCTTCTATCGCCTTTGTCCCGAACTGCATCATGCCAGCCGGACGCCGTCGGGTACGCTGGTTCGTCTGCAACTGCTGGGGCAGCATCCCGAGTGGCTGGCGGAAAACGCGGCCCGCGCGGTTGAGCTGGGCTCGTGGGGCGTGGATCTGAACTGCGGTTGCCCGTCGAAGCTGGTCAACGGCAGCGGCGGCGGGGCGACGCTGTTAAAAGATCCCGACTTAATCTACCGCGCGGCCAAAGCCATGCGGGCAGCTGTACCTGACTCCTTGCCCGTTACGGTTAAGGTGCGCCTGGGCTGGGATTCCAGCGCCCGCAGCATGGAAATTGCGGATGCGGTAGCGCAGGCCGGTGCCAGCGAACTGGTCGTCCACGGCCGTACCAAAGAAGACGGCTACCGTGCTGAGGCTATTAACTGGCAGGCGATTGGCGAGATTCGTCGGCGACTGTCTATTCCGGTTATCGCGAATGGCGAAATCTGGGACTGGCAAAGCGCCCAGGATTGTCTGCGAATCACAGGCTGTGATGCGGTGATGATTGGGCGTGGTGCGCTTAACGTGCCTAACCTGAGCCGGGTCGTCAAATACAATGATGCGCCCATGGCCTGGCCGGAGGTGGTGGTGCTCCTGCAACAATATACCCGGCTTGAAAAACAGGGTGATACGGGCATGTACCATGTCGCACGTATCAAACAGTGGCTGGGCTATTTGCGTAAAGCCTACGTCGAAGCGGGTGAGCTGTTCGCTGAGATTCGCGCCTTAAAAACCTCAGCCGATATTGCTACGGCGATTGACCGCTATGCGGCATTACAGCGGCAGACCTGTCAGTTCTCTTCAGCCTCACCGGAAGTGAGAGCGGGACAGCGCGGCGCTTAGCCGCGCACGCGATCAATACTTTTCTGGCACGATCATATTTTCCGGCACCTCGTTGCGGTGGTAGTCCTGTGAGCGTTCACGCGGCGGCAGAATGATTTCGTCGTGTGGGGCGGCTTCATAAGGCACCTGCTGCAAAAGGTGGCTGATGCAGTTAAGGCGCGCCCGTTTCTTGTCTACGCCCTGAACAACCCACCAGGGGGCTTCCTGAATATGGGTGCGGCTCAGCATCTCTTCTTTTGCTTCCGTGTAATCTTCCCAACGGCGGCGGCTTTCCAGATCCATTGGGCTGAGCTTCCACTGCTTGAGGGGATCGTGGATACGGCTCATGAAGCGCAGCTCCTGCTCCTCGTCCGTGATCGAAAACCAGTACTTAATGATTTGAATCCCGCTGCGGGTCAGCATTTTTTCAAACTCGGGCACGCTGCGATAAAACTCCGCCACGTCGGCATCACTGCAAAATCCCATGACGCGCTCCACGCCTGCCCGGTTGTACCAGCTGCGGTCAAACAGCACCATCTCGCCCGCGGCGGGCAGATGCGCGATATAACGCTGAAAGTACCACTGGGTTTTTTCACGATCGTTGGGCGCGGGCAGCGCAGCCACCCGGCAGGTGCGCGGATTAAGGCGTTGCGTAATGCGCTTAATCACGCCTCCTTTACCGGCCGCATCGCGGCCCTCAAACAGAATGACCAGCCGATGGCCGGTGCGCATTACCCAGTCCTGTAGCTTCACCAGCTCACCCTGCAACTGCAGCAGCTCGCGAAAATAACGACGGCGCCAGGCTTTTTCATCGCTGCCCGTGGGCGCGGCCTCGCTAAAGCGCAGATCGTCGAGCTCCAGCTCCAGCTCTTCGTCGTAGCTGTCATAGAACTCCTGCATTAAACGCTGATTAAAAGCGTCGCGATTGAAACTGTTGTCGTGTGTTGCCATGACAATTCACCTGGTCAGATATGAATGAACAGCCCGTAGAGCAGGGCAGAAAGTAAAATCGAGACCGGCAGCGTCAATATCCAGGCGACGGCAAGATTGCGCAGGGTGGACATCTGCAGGCCAGAGCGGTTCGCCGCCATGGTGCCCGCCACGCCTGATGAGAGCACATGCGTCGTGGAGACCGGCAGACCAAAGGCATCGGCCGCGCCGATGGTCGCCATCGCCACCAGTTCGGCGCTGGCCCCTTGCGCATAGGTCAGATGGGTTTTGCCGATGCGCTCACCCACGGTGACCACAATACGTCGCCAGCCCACCATGGTGCCCAGCCCCAACGCGATTGCCACCACCACCTTCACCCACATCGGAATAAAGCGTGTGGCGCTGTCCAGCTCTGTTTTCACCGCCTTCAGGTTACGTGCCGTCTCATCGGGGAGCGAGAAATGGGCGGTTTGCAGGTGCTTGATCGATTCTGCGGCCAGGTACATTTGATTGCGGGTATTGGTCACGGACTGGGCCGGAATATTGTCCATCGAGCCGTAGCGGCGAATCTGGTCGCTGATATCCCGTAACGTCATGCCAAGCGCGGGCAAGACGTTCGGATTGACCGTGTCAGTGCTGACAAAGGCCGTCAACACATTGCGTGAATCCGGGGCGGGCGTGGCGGCCGGTTGAATATGCAGTAACTGGCGCGCCGTCACGTCACTCAGTGCGGCAACGCGCGGGATTTGCTCGGGCGGAAGTGAACGGTTCAGTGCATAGGCGATGGGCATGGTGCCGACCAGGATCAGCATGATGAGTCCCATCCCTTTCTGCCCGTCATTCGACCCGTGAGCAAAGGAGACGCCGGTGCAGGTCAGAATCAGCAGGCCACGAATCCAGACCGGCGGCGGCTCGTTGCTGTGCGGGGCTTCGTACAACTGGCGGTTACGAATCAACAGCTTCATGGCCCACAGCAGCAGGGCGGCGCAGACGAAGCCCACGACGGGCGAGAGCAGTAAGGCATAGCCGACCTTCAGCGCCTGATCCCAGTCAACGCCACTCAGGCCACTGCGACCATGCAACATCGCATTCGCCACACCCACGCCAATAATCGAGCCAATTAAAGTATGTGACGACGACGAGGGCAGGCCAAAGTACCAGGTGCCCAGATTCCAGATAATCGCCGAGAACAGCAGGGCGTAAATCATGGCAAAGCCGTTGCCGCTGCTGGCCTGCAGGATGAGTTCGACGGGCAGAAGCGAAATAATGCCAAACGCGACCACGCCGCTGGAAAGCATCACGCCAAGAAAGTTGCACAGCCCTGACCAGACGACGGCCGCACCGGGCGTCAGCGAATGCGTGTAGATCACCGTAGCGACCGCGTTGGCGGTATCGTGAAACCCGTTAACGAATTCAAAGCCCAGCGCAATCAGCAGCGCCAGGCCGAGCAGAAAGAAAGGCACATAACTGGTGACGGGCGTGTTAGTTTTTTCCACATCGTGAAACAGATTAAATCCGGCAAAGGCCAGACCGGCTATTAGCAGGACATAACAAGCCGTTTTGGTTGCGCGGCTGCCTTTGCCGTTGAAATCGGGACGTCCCTGCGTCGTGCCTGAAGAGGATAAACTGTTTTCGCTCATGCCGTACCTCTTAGCGGATGCAGATGCGGAGTTACATCTGGTTAACGCTGTGTGATACCCGCTTTTTATGACAAAAAAATGATCCAGGCGGCACAGGTCATTTTGCTGTAACAAAACTTCAGCAGGCTGTGGATCTTAATTGATGATGCTGACAGGATTGCCATGGCGACAGACGTTGTTCTCACCCCACAAAAACGTGATTTTGATGATGATGTGGCCGGACTCATCCATGGTTATCGCTTTTCTCCTGATGCCCTCCCTCAACGCCTGAATGCCCGTGAAGCGGTAAAACTCGGTGAACACCCTCCTGAAGAAGGCTTTCTCTGGTTACATATTAATCTGAATCACGCGCGGGCACAGCACTGGGTGCAGGGCCACTTTCAGGTTGATGATGATTTTTTTGACGAGATCCATTCCGCCTCGCCGCGCACCCGGTTAGCGGAACAAAGCAATGCCCTGCTGGCGGTACTGAACGACGTCACGCTGAGCCAGGAAAATCGCAGTACGCAAAATGCGACCCTGTGGATCTGGTGCCGTCATAATCTGGTCGTGAGCGCACGTTATCGCTCGTCAGTGATGATCGAAAAGATGCAGCAGGGGCTGGCGAAGCATAATTTTCCCAGTGCGGAGGCCCTGTTACTTTACCTGCTCGGTGAACAGGAGTTGCAGCTGGAACTGGTGGTGCGTCGCATCAGCCAGGTAGTCGATAACATTGAAGAGCGTTTATTAAGTCCGGCAATCAAGGCCAACCGCAGTGAGCTGGGGCATTACCGGCGCATGCTGCTGCGCATTCAGCGCCTGCTGGCACCCGAACCGGCGGCGCTGTTCCGGTTGCTTAACCGCCCACCCGCCTGGCTCAACCGCGACACGCTCCGCGAGCTGCGGGCGTTCACGGAAGAATTTAGCGTGGTGCTGAACGACCTGGCCAGCCTGATGGAGCGCATCCGTCTGCTGCAGGAGGAAATTGCAGCACGGTTGATGGAGCAGAGCAACCGGACACTTTATCTGCTGACCGTGATTACGGTGCTTGCACTGCCGATTAACATTGTGGCGGGATTTTTTGGTATGAACGTGGGCGGCATTCCGCTGGCGTCGAATCCGCACGGGTTTTTACTGCTGGTTCTGATCGTCCTGGCCTTCACGCTGCTGGCCGGCTGGCTGAGTTTTCGCCGCCCATCCAGATAGTGGTGTTGACAGTGGAGCCCGTGACCAATAAAAAAGCCAGCGTGGCTATCGCCAACGCTGGCTTTTCACTGACCTGACGACCGGGCCTGAATGGCTGGTCCGTAACAGGCGAATGTTACTGCGCCGGCTGTGGCTGGGCAGGTTGCGACTGCTGTGGTTGCTCTGGCTGCGGCTGCGAAGGCTGCACAGGTTGAGCCTGTTGCGGCGCGGGCTCTGACTGGACCGCGACCGGGTTAGCAGGCTGCGACATCACTGGCGTCATGGGCTCTTCTTTCGGCTCAGCATCTTCACCTTCATTGAAGGGAACAGGCGCAGGGGCCACGCTGTTTTCTGGCGCATTAACCTGTACAGGCATACCAGAGCGGTTCTGGATGGCCTTATCAACCTGAGACTGATTCACGCTACCGTCTACCAGTACTTTGCCAACCGCCTGAGTCAGCGTAATCGGCACCAGTTCACGAGAGTTAAACTGCTCTTCCGTGGTTGACAGCGGATTATGCACTTCCATCCAGCGTGAACCGTCTGGCTCAACAGACGCTTTCACCGGCTGGTTGATAAACTGCACGCGCGTGCCAACTGGCACGTGATCGAACAGCCATTTGATATCATCGGCACGCAGGCGGACACAGCCGTGGCTGACGCGCAGGCCGATACCAAAGTTGGCGTTGGTGCCGTGAATGGCGTACAGACGCCCAATGTAGAGCGCATACAGCCCCATTGGGTTATCCGGGCCTGCCGGGAACACAGCCGGCAGATTTTCGCCACGTGATGCATATTCAGCGTGCATCGCTTTGGTGGGCGTCCAGGTCGGGCCATCTTTTTTACGTTGGACGGTTGTGGTCCAGTTCAGCGGCGTATCTTTACCCAGCTCACCAATACCGATAGGCAGAACGACTACGGTTTTCGTGCCTTTCGGGTAGTAATAAAGACGCATTTCAGCACTGTTAATCACGATGCCTTCACGCGGGGCGTCAGGCAGGAGTAACTGCTGAGGGATAATCAGTTTGCTGCCAGGCTTAGGCAGATAAACGTCAACACCCGGATTGGCTTCCAGCATATTGCTGAGGCCCATCTGGAACTGTGCTGCAAAAGCTTCCAGAGGCAGTTTACTGTCCTGAGGAATCGTAATCTCAATGTTTTGCCCGGTCAGACGGCTGTTCGCCGGCGGTAAGGGATAAACAACCGCAAGGGCTGACTGACTGAATGCCGCCAAAGCCAATGCAAGTGAAGCGAACGCGCGAATGCTTTTTTTCATATTTTACAAGTCTTTATCGCCATGTTTCAGGCTTGTCAATGTATCGAACCCATGCTGGTCACTATGACCTGCTGCGCATTATATGTTCATTAAACTGATGTTGTGAATCAGGATTTTTACCGCATCGAAATACTTTACCTGACTTACCTGCGTTATCCGCCTTTGTTCATTAACATTTTGGGCGAAAACCGCCCTCTACGGCTGCCATAACGTGACATCTCCGTTTAGCTTGCGGTTCAGGAAAAAGGCGGCGCTAATCAGGGCGAGATGCGTCAGCGCCTGCGGCATATTGCCTAGTGCCTGGCCGTGGCTGTCGAACTCTTCGGCATATAACCCCAACGGATTAGCGTAGCTCAGTAATTTCTCGAACTCAAAATGGGCTTCGCGTACGCGTCCGGCACGTGCCAGACATTCGACGTACCAGAACGAGCAGGCACCAAATGAACCTTCTCCGCCGGTGAGCCCGTCCGCCGGGGTTTCATGGATGTTATAGCGGCGCACCATCCCATCGCTGACCAGATTCGCCTTGATGGCATCCAGCGTGGCAATCCAGTCAGGATCGGTTGCGCCGACAAAACGCACCAGCGGCATCAGCAGCATGGAGGCATCCAGGTAGTCGCCATGGCGGGTCGAAACAAAATGGCCGCGTTCGCTGTTCCAGAAGTTTTTCCAGATATCATCGCGAATCTTGCGCCGGATACGGTCCCACCGTTCATAAGGCATTGGCAGGGAACGTTTCATGCCAAGACGCAGCCCGCGATCCATGGCCACCCAGCACATCAAACGGGAGTGCAGGAAGTGCTCCGGTTCACCGCGCATTTCCCATATGCCCGCATCCGGCTGATGCCAGTTATCACAGAGCCAATCCAGCATCTCTGAGACATGGTTCCAGCCCCGTTGAGAGATGGCTTCACCATATTTATTGGCAAGGTAAATGGCGTCCATCAGTTCGCCATAGATATCCAGTTGTTTCTGTTGCCAGGCATCGTTGCCTATCCTGACCGGGCAGGAATCGGCATAGCCGGACAGGTTGAGCAGCGACATTTCCTGCAGTTCCGTGCTGCTGTCCAGGCGATACATCACCTGTAAACGCATCTCGTCATGATGGCTGTTTTCCACACAGCGACCAACCCATTCGGTGAAGTGCTTGGCCTCATCCACGTAGCCCAGGCGCATCAGCGCGTACATGCTGAAGGACGCATCGCGTATCCAGGAGGCACGGTAATCCCAGTTACGTTCGCCCCCCAGCTCCTCCGGCAGGCCAAAGGTTGCGGCGGCGGCAATGGAGCCGTGCTGCCAGGAGGTTAGCAGCTTCAGCACCAAGGCTGAGCGCTGGACCATTTCCTGCCAGCGGCCACGATAGGTGCTGTGGCAACTCCACTCACGCCAGTAGCTCAGCGTCTCTTCGAAACAGTTCGCGGTCGCCAGTTTTTCAACGTGTGCGTCATTTACGCTGCCGAATTCAAATTCGGCGTGTTCACCCGCTTTTAACTCGAAACTGGCGGTGGCGTTATTACCTTCCAGGGTCATCACGACCGTGGCGGCCAGCCGAAGCGAGGGCTGATCCGTCGCATGAAAATCGATACAACCGCGCTGAATCTCGGCGCGGGTTTCCGCGCGGGCGTAATCATGGCGAGGCGAACAGACCATGTTAAACCGGGCCTGCCCCCGCACCATTTTCACCCGGCGGATAATGCGTGGCAGTTTGTCCTGACGATCGCAGATGGGCATGTAGTCAGTAATTTCGGCCACGCCTTCTTCGGCCAGCCAGCGCGTTTGCAGAATATTGGTATCCGGCAGGTAAATTTGTTGCCGACGGGCGTTTTGCCACTCGGGTGCGATTGAAAACAGGCCCGCTTCGTCACTGTCCAGTAAGGCCGAAAACACCGACGGGCTGTCCAGCTCCGGCCAGCAGAGATAGTCGATCGTGCCATCGTTTGCGACCAGTGCACAGGTGCGGAGATCACCTATGACACCATGATCGTCAATCTTGCGTTTAACCTTACTCATCGCGTTCTCCCTGTCAGTGTCTGACTTAACTATAGCCAGGTACCTGCATACCGCTTCGTTCGGGCACGGATCGTTAACCTGGCGAGCCCGTTGTCCGCGTCCGGCACAATTTTCAGCCCGGTATATACTTTTCATACACTTCCAGAGGAGACCGTTATGACAGCACCCCAACGAAAAGTGGCCATTGTGACCGCATCGGATTCGGGCATCGGCAGCCGTTGTGCTGAGATGTTAGCCGAACAGGGCTTTGATATTGGCATCACCTGGCGTTCAGACGAGGAAGGCGCACAGCGGACCGCCCGTCGGGTAGAAGAGACCGGACAACGGGCAGAGACGATTCAGCTCGATCTGGCCGATCCGCCAGAAGGCGGCAAAGTGTTGCAGCAGTTGATCGACAAACTGGGCCGTATCGATGTGCTGGTCAACAATGCCGGGGCAAATTTTAAAGCCGACTTTATGGACGTGACCTGGGAAGACTGGCGTAAAACCTTCAGCGTGGATGTCGATGGCGTCTTTATCTGTGGGCAGGTGGCGGCACGTAACATGATCAAACAAGGGCAGGGCGGACGCATCATCAACATCACCTCTGTGCACGAGCATACGCCCCTGCCGGGCTCAGTGGCCTATACCGCGGCAAAACATGCGGCAGGCGGCCTGACCAAATCGATGGCGCTGAGTCTGCTGCCCCACAATATTCTGGTCAATGCGGTCGCCCCGGGGGCGATTGCGACGCCGATGAACAAGATGTCCGACGCGGATGCGCACAACGTAAAAATGCCGGAAATTCCTGCCGGCCGCCCTGGCGATACGCACGAAATTGCCAGTATGGTAGTCTGGCTGAGTTCCGAGTGGGCGACCTATACCACCGGTCAGTCGTTTATTATCGACGGCGGCTTTATGCTGGCCAACCCGCAGTTTAAAGGCTACTGATCGGCCCGGTGATGATTCCAGCGGCGAATCGCCCAGCGCAGCACAAACGCAAAGACCACCGCCGCGCCCAGCCATAGCAGGTGTTTAAAGTGTTGGTCGAGTTTGTGCAGCCAGGGGGCGATAATGCCGCCTGCAAAATAGCCGAGCGTAACAAACAGCAGTGCCCAGACAGCCGCCCCGGTGACGTTGAGGAGAAAAAACTTCAGCGGCTTCAGGCGGCTTGCGCCAATAATGATCGGCCCAATAATACGAAAGCCATACATAAAACGTGCGCCAATCACGAACAGGCTGGGACGACGCTTAATCAGGCGGTTCGCCTTCACCACTTTATCCTGATGTTTTTTAAAGCGTCGCAAAATGCGGGTACCAAAACGCCGGCCAATCCAGTAGAGCATCTGATCGCCCACCACGCCGCCCGCCATCGCCGCCAGTACGACCCCACTGTAGTGCAGTAGCCCTTCGTGAGCGGCAACCCCGCCCAGCAGCAAAAACGTTTCGCCCTCGGCAATACAGCCAATAAACAGCGCAAGATAGCCGTACTGCGTAATTAACCCATTGATATCCAAATGCAAGGCTGAACTCCCTGTGTGAAGTTTTTTCTTTCAGTCTATACCCGATTTGCCAGGACAGCGGATTAAGACCCCGTAAGCGATCTTTTTCGCCGTTTTTTTGCGCAGAGGCCCCAGAAATTATCCTGCCGATTATACTCAAATGACTGCTGCCCCCTTGTGGAAATGTTAACAGATCGGGTGGCCCAATCGGTCAGAGGAGTAAGCGTATGAACCATGTCTGGGGTTTGTTAGCGCATCCGAACCAGGAAATGCGCACTATCAAGCAAGAGAACGAAACGGTTTCGCACCATTACACTCACCACGTGCTGCTGATGGCCGCTGTGCCGGTGATCTGCGCCATGATTGGCACCACTCAGTCAGGCTGGAACCTGGGAGAAGGGCAATATGTGCAGCTTAATTTGCTGACGGCGTTGGGCCTGGGGATTCTGTTCTATCTGGTGATCTTGGGCGGCGTCGCCGTTATGGGGCGGGTGATTCACTGGATGGCGCGTGACTATCCCCATCGTCCCAGCATGGGGCGCTGCACCGTATTTGCGGGCTATGTCGCTACGCCCCTGTTTTTGAGCGGCCTTGTCGCGCTTTATCCGCTGGTCTGGCTATGTGTGCTGGCGGCAGCGCTGGCGCTCCTGTATACCGGGTATCTGCTGTATGTCGGCATTCCGCTGTTTCTGAATATCGACCGTGACGAAAGTCTGCGTTTTTCCAGTTCAACACTGGCTATTGGTGTGCTGGTCTTCGAAGTGCTACTGGCTCTGACCGTGGTGTTATGGGGCTATGGCCCGCGTCTGTTTTAACCTGCCGTTGCCGCCTACAGGGCGGCAACCTTTTTTTAACGCTCAGAAACAATCTCACCAGGAAAATTCCCTGACTTCAGCGTATGATGCTGCGGCCAGCCCGCGCTCTGCCTGTTCAGGCGTTGGCGGCCTGTGTTTACACAGCGCACAATCTTAACCGGGTCTTTTTTCCACGATGCCTGCAAAAATTCGCTTTTCACTGTTGTCGCTGGCGCTGCTCGTTTCCGGGCAGGTTGTTACCCTTCCAGCACAGGCGACCACCACGTTGTCGCAGATGGCCCCGATTGCTCAGCCGCAAATCGCCTCAGGGAGCGCCCTGATCGTCGATCTGACCAATGGTAAAGTCCTGTTCTCCAGTCATCCGGATCGGGTGCGCCCCATCGCGTCCATCACGAAGTTAATGACGGCCATGGTGGTACTGGATGCGCACCAGCCGATGAACGAGATGGTGAAGGTCGATATCAGCCAGACCCCCGAAATGCGTGGTGTGTTTTCGCGCGTCAAACTGAACAGCGAAATTAGTCGCCGCAGTATGCTGATGCTGGCGCTGATGTCCTCGGAAAACCGCGCGGCAGCCAGTCTGGCCCACGCTTATCCGGGCGGGTACGATGCTTTTATCCGGGCAATGAATGCCAAGGCGCGCGCGCTCGGCATGATGCACACGCATTACGTTGAACCCACGGGTCTCTCCATCAAAAACGTGTCCAGCGCCCAGGATCTGGTGAAGCTGCTGAAAGCGACGCGTGAATATCCGCTTCTGGGTGAGCTCAGCACGACCAAAGAAGAAACCGCCGTGTTTGCCCATCCGAGTTATGCGCTGCCGTTCCGCAATACCAATCACCTGGTGTATAAAAATGGCTGGCATATCCAGTTAACGAAAACGGGTTACACCGATCAGGCGGGGCACTGTCTGGTCATGCGGACGATGATTAAGAACCGCCCGGTCGCGCTGGTGGTACTCGATGCGTTTGGCAAATATACCCATTTCGCCGATGCGAATCGTCTGCGCGACTGGCTGGAAACCGGCAAGGCTGCGCCGGTTCCGGCGGCTGCACTGGCCTATAAAAAACAAAAAGCGGATGAGGTTGCCAGCAACGCAGCCAGTGGGGCCGCTGTAGAGTAATCCTCTGCCGGGGCGCTACGGTTCCCCGGCTGAGATTGACCTGTATTCCTATAGTTTCATGGCAGACGAAAATCTAAACTACCCGCAAATGGCGAGGGTGATTCGCCTGATTACTGTGCCGGAATCTCATTGATATGCTCAAGTTACGTTCATTTAGTGTTCTGATTTTTTTCGCGTTGATGACGCTCGCACCCGCGCTGAGTTTTGCCGACGATGCGACGCAAGCCACGCAGCAAACCGACGACAAACCCAAGGTGGATGCCTCTGTCGAGCTGCCGAAAATGCAGAAGATCCTCGATAAAATTAAAAGCCAGGTCTCCGTTGAAAGCGACGAAAATAAGCTCAGTCGTCTGAATGAGATGGCGCTGGAGCTATCAGGCAATACGGATACGCTTGCGCAGGCGTTACAGCCCGATCGTCAACAACTGGAAGCGCAGCTGGCCGTGCTCGGTCCGGCACCCAAACCGGAAAGCGGCGTCAAAGAGACACCGGACGTGACGCGCAAACGCAGCGCGCTGGAAAGTCAGAAGAGCAAGCTTGACGATCAAATCAAGCAGGCGGAAGGCATTAAAAACAGTGCACTGATGCTCTCCTCACAAATCGTCAATCTGCGCCGCGACCAGCTAAAAAATAAACTCGCCCTGAATTCAGGCAGTATTCTGGGGCCGCGCTTCTGGGCGCCCGTGTTAAGTAGTCAGGATCTGGATGCGGAAAAAATTGGCGATTTTCTCAATGAGCTGAAAGACACGGCCGCACTCTCCTGGGAGCCAGGCTGGCGCATTGGCACGGTTGGCTGGTTGCTGGCCGCGGTGCTGGTGATGACGCTCGGCCGTCGCTATGGTGAAGAGTTCCTGGCCTGGGTCAGTATCAATAAATTGCCTGAAGGGCGTTTGCGCCGTAGTTTTCTGGCAACTGCCGTGGCGCTGACCAGCCTGGCGGCCGTTGTCCTGACCTTCGTCTTTATTTCGCAGGCCTTTACGCGCCGCGATGAAGTCTCCAGCGATGTGCAGGACTTTATTTACCGTCTGGTCGAACTCAGCGTCTACTGCGGCCTGATTGCCGGGCTGGGTCGTGCCTTTTTATCTACGCGTCGTCCCAGCTGGCGTCTGCCGACGATTTCGAACGAAGTCGCCATCGCGCTTAAACCGTTCCCGCCGATTACGGCCCTGCTGGTGTTTATCTTTCAGATGGTCGAGTCCTTTAACTACACCGTCGGCACCAGCCTGAATACCAGTATTTTTGCCAACGGCCTGACGGCATTACTTATCGGCACTACGGCACTGGCGATCAGCATGCGCACCAAGCGCGTTCGTCGTCGCCTGGCGCAGTCGGGTACGCCGCCGGAAGCGCGTTCTACCCTGGTTGGATTGATTCAGATGGCGCTGACGATCACCGCGCTGACCATCCTGGCCTCGCTGGTGATCGGCTACGTCACGCTGGCGCGTTTTCTCAGCTATGAGCTGGTGTGGTGCGGCATTTTGTTTGGCTCATTTTATATTCTCAGTCATCTGGTCAACGACGGCTGTGAGAGTCTGTTCTCGATCAGTAACACGACAGGTAAACGCATCCAGAGTTCACTGAACATTGATGAACGTCATCTGCAGCAGGTGGCTACCATTCTGGCGGCGATAGGTAAAACGTTCCTGGTGCTGTTTGTGGCGCTGGCGCTGCTCAACGGCACCTTTGCCTCGTCCACGCCGATTGAGTTGTTGCAGAAAGCCATCGAATTCTGGGGCGGTAAAGGCCTGGAGTCGCTGAATATCGTTCCGGCGCACCTGGTTAATGCATTGCTGTGCCTGATTGTCGGGATTTACGTCTTGCGTTCAGTGCGGCGCTGGCTGGACAACGACTTCCTGCCCAAAACCACCATGGACAGCGGGATGCGGGTGTCCCTGGTGACGCTGTTCAGTAACGTGGGCTATGTGCTGATTATCCTGCTGACCCTGTCGATTATGGGGCTGCAATGGAACAAGCTGGCCTGGATCGTCAGTGCATTATCCGTCGGTATCGGTTTCGGCTTACAGGAGATCGTTAAGAACTTTATTTCGGGTCTGATTCTGCTGACTGAGCGCCCGGTGAAAGTGGGCGATCTGGTGACGATCAGCGGCGTGGAAGGGGATATTCGTCGCATCAATGTGCGTGCGACGGAAATTCAGCTGGGCGATAAATCTACGGTGATCGTGCCTAACTCGCAGTTTATTTCTCAGAACGTCCGTAACGCGACCATGGGTAACGCGCAGGGCGTGGTGACGATTACCCTGACGTTCCCGCTCAATATTGACCCCGTGCAGGTACGTGAAATTCTGCTTAAGGTGTATGAAGAGAATGAGCGCATTCTGGAGACGCCGGAACCGTCAGTGTCGTTTAAAGATCTTACCGCGCAGGGCATAGTACTCAGCGTAACCGGTAACGTGGCCAGCCAGCGCCAGATTGCAGGCGCAAAAAGCGATCTGCTGTTTGATATTCTGACGCGATTACGTAAAGAAGGGATCGTCCTGTCGACGCCGCAGACCATGATTATCGAACGTCGCCAGCTGCTGGCCTCGGATGTCAGCGATGACGTAACGGTCACAGAGCAACCGCGTTAATGAAACAGGCAGCCCTATGGCTGCCTGTTTTTTCATGGCCTTTTGAGGCGTCAGGGCTGCCTGACCGCCCAGCCTTTCAGCTTACTGGTTTTGCCAATACCGGGGTTAAAGCTGTTGGTCGGATCGAGCTGACGATAGAACGCGGCCAACTGCGGCTGGGCCTGATAGAGATGGCCGACGTTATGCTCTGCCGGATACTCCGCGCCGCGCGTCTTCAGAATCGCCAGCATTTGCGCTTTCAGGGCATGGACATCCACCCCTTTTTTAACGATGTAGTCCTGATGGAAGACATGGCAGAAAAAATGGCCGTAATACAGCTGATGACTGAGTGACTGCGTTATCCCGGCAGGCAGGGTTTCGAACCAGTCTCTGTCATTGCGGCGCAGCGCAATATCCAGCGCCAGAATATCTTCCACCTCTGTGGCGTGAACGGCGTGATAACGCACTGCCGCACCGGCAGCGGCAAAGCGGTGCAGGAAAGCGTGCGCGCCTTCTTTGCCTTCGCACTCAAAAAACTCTCCGCCACCTTCACGGAAAAACTCCCGCAGGTAGTTGCGCGCCTCTTCGACGCCGTCACCCGACATTTTCAGCATTAAATGATGCTGGTATTTATCGCGATACTGTTTCATGCGTTTCGGCAGATGCGCCGGAAACAGGCGACTCAGCCGTTGCAGCAGCCGGTCAGTCAGATGCGGTTTTATGAAAGACAGTTTATTAAGCCAGCCGTCAACCCGACCTTTAAGCGTAAAAAACAGGGGAATCTTGTCGGTGCCCAGCTTGTCAATCATCAGGAATGTATCTTTGCCGTACACTTCGGCGATATCGTAGATATCCCGGTGCATATATTCCGCGGCAACGGGCAGGTTTTTAAAATGGGCCAGCATATGGCAGCGCAGGTCGCTGAGCACGGCGGCATCGTTAGTGCCAATATAGAACACCTGCTGCTGCGGTTCCTGCTCAAATGTGTCCAGGCGTACCGCGAAAACCGCCAGCTTGCCTGCGCAGCCGGACGCTTCAAACAGACGACGGGCATCCGCGTTAAAACGGGCGGGCGTATCGGCATTCACATCGCGCACGCGGTCAGCATAATCATGATCGGACGCGTGACGGCCATCATGCAGGACATCGTCCGGCTGCCAGCGATCGTCATCCAGACGTCCCAGAATCTCTTCCGGCGAGGTGCCCAGGTCAATGCCCAGATGATTGACCAGCTTCAGTCGCCCCTGGGCATCAATCTGAGCAAACAGCGCCATTTCACTGTAGGCCGGGCCGCGTTTGATCAGCGAGCCGCCAGAGTTATTACAGATGCCACCCAGCACCGACGCACCAATACAGGAAGATCCAATCACCGAGTGCGGCTCACGGCCCAGCGGCTTCAGGATCTTTTCCAGTTGATACAGGGTACTGCCCGGAAAGGCCAGGACCTGTCGGCCCTTATCGATGAGCTGTAGCTTATCCAGCTTCAGTGTGCTGATAATCACCAACGGACGATCGTAGTCGTCGCCCTGCGGCGTCGAGCCTTCGGTCAGGCCGGTATTGGCCGCCTGCATCAAAATGATTGCATCCGCAGCGACCAGCGTTTGTAGTACGCGCCACAGCTCCAGCAGCGTAGCCGGAAACACCACGGCCAGCGCCTCGCCTTCACCAGAACGAAAGCCTTTACGATAGCGAGCCGTGTGCGCGGCCTCAGTCAGAACGTTACTTGTGCCAACCAGACGGCGCAGATCGGCAATCAGGACAGACGATGTCATCATGGGCAATTCCCTTGTCGTATGCATGCGTCCTTACTGTAGCACGTCAGTTGCGTCGGGCGCAGTGTGATAGCCGCAGGCGACATGCTATGCTCTGATGATGCCATCCTGCATTTAGTCGATATTGCGCAGTTACTTAAGAGAACCCAACCCGATGAAATGGATTTGCGCTGTTAGCCTCGCTGTTTCCCTTGCGCTGCAACCTGCACTGGCCGGGGAGCCCACCGTTCAGCATCCGATGACCGAAAAGGCGCGTGATGCCTACGTCAATAATCTGCTTAAAAAGATGACGCTGGATGAGAAAATTGGCCAGTTGCGTTTAATTAGCGTGGGACCGGATACGCCAAAAGAAGCCGTGCGTGAGATGATCCACAAGGGGCAGGTGGGCGCGATTTTTAATACAGTTACGCGCCCGGATATCCGGGCGATGCAGGATCAGGTGATGCAGCTCAGCCGGCTGAAAATTCCGCTGTTTTTCGCCTATGACGTCGTGCACGGTCAGCGGACGATTTTCCCGATTCCGCTGGCGTTAGCCTCCAGCTGGGATCTGGATGCCGTTAAAGAGGTTGGGCGCATTTCAGCTTATGAAGCGGCAGACGATGGGTTAAATATGACCTGGGCGCCGATGGTTGACGTCAGCCGGGAGCCGCGCTGGGGACGCGTGTCCGAAGGCTTCGGCGAGGACACCTATTTAACGTCCGAAATGGGACGCACCATGGTGAAAGCGATGCAGGGCAAAAGCCCGGCAGACCGCTACAACATTATGACCAGCGTTAAGCACTTTGCGCTGTACGGCGCGGTTGAAGGCGGACGGGATTACAACACCGTGGACATGAGTCCGCAACGCATGTTCCAGGACTATCTGCCGCCGTATAAAGCCTCTCTGGATGCCGGCAGCGGCGGCGTCATGGTGGCACTCAACTCCATTAATGGTGTGCCCGCCACGGCCGACAGCTGGCTGCTGAAAGATCTGCTGCGTCGTGACTGGAAATTTAAAGGGATCACCATCAGCGACCACGGTGCGATCAAAGAGTTGATTAAACATGGCGTGGCGAGCGATCCTCAGGATGCGGTGCGTATTGCCCTCAAATCCGGTGTCGATATGAGTATGAGCGATGAATATTACAGCAAATACTTACCGGACCTGGTGAAACGCGGCATCGTCAGTCGGGCGGAAATCGACGATGCGGCGCGCCACGTGCTTAACGTGAAATACGACATGGGGCTGTTTAACGATCCCTATAGTCATCTGGGGCCGAAAGAGAGCGATCCCCAGGACACCAATGCGGAAAGCCGCCTGCATCGTCCCGAAGCCCGGGATGTGGCACGCAAAAGTATGGTGCTGCTGAAAAACCGCCTGAATACGTTACCGCTGAAAAAATCCGGCACCATTGCCTTGATCGGGCCGCTGGCAGACAGCCAGCGCGATATCATGGGCAGCTGGTCAGCGGCAGGTGTCGCGAAACAGTCTGTTTCGCTGTTGCAGGGGATGCAAAATGCGACGCAGGGTAAAGCGACGCTGCTGTATGCCAAAGGATCCAACGTGTCAGACAACAAAGGTATTCAGGACTTCCTGAATATGTATGAACCTGCCATCGTCGTCGATCCGCGCTCCGCACAGGCCATGATCGATGAGGCGGTAGAGAAGGCAAAACAGGCAGATGTCGTCGTGGCCGCCGTGGGGGAAGCGCAGGGCATGGCGCACGAAGCGTCCAGCCGTAGCGATCTGATGATTCCACCTGCGCAGCAAAAATTACTGGCTGCGCTGAAGGCAACAGGCAAGCCGCTGATCATCGTACTGATGAACGGTCGTCCATTGGCGCTGGTCAACGAAGATCGTATGGCCGATGCCATGCTGGAAACCTGGTTCAGCGGGACAGAAGGGGGCAATGCCATTGCGGATGTGCTGTTTGGCGATTACAACCCGTCCGGCAAGCTGCCGATGTCCTTCCCGCGTTCCGTGGGACAAATTCCCATCTATTACAACCATCTGCCGACCGGCCGGCCTTATAACTTTGCCAAGCCAAACAAGTACACGTCCCATTATTACGATGCGGAAAATGGCCCGCTCTATCCGTTTGGTTACGGCCTGAGCTATACCACGTTTACCGTGTCGCCGGTGACGCTGTCCGCTGAAACCATGCCGCACAACGGCAGTGTTGAAGCCAGCGTGACCGTAACAAACAGCGGTAAAGTTGACGGGGCCACGGTCGTCCAGCTGTACCTGAACGATCCGGTAGCCAGCATGAGCCGGCCGGTAAAAGAGCTGCACGGGTTCAAACGGATCATGCTTAAAGCCGGGGAGTCGCAGAAAGTGACCTTCAGGATTGACGTTGATGCACTGAAATTCTGGAATCAGCAGATGAAACACGTTGCTGAACCGGGCAAATTTAACGTCATGATTGGTCTGGACTCAGTACGCACCCAGAACGCCCAGTTTACCTATCAGTAAGCCCCGGCACGAACCGCGCGTCCGGTTCGTGCTGATTAACGCTTCCCCGTTCCGGGGAAGCGCATCCCGTTTCTGCTTCAGCCATCCTGCCCGGACCTCCCCACTTTGAGAGTTTTACCCTTGTCTGACATGGCGACAGGCATGATCCTGCTCTATCCTCGGGGAAAATGGATTCCTCAAGCACGAATGAGGCGCTATGACGTACCAAACACTGATTGCCGAAGCCCACAATCAGCAGCGCACCCTGACGGCCATTGTCGAACAGGATGCGCGTACTGCTTATTTCTATATCTGGCCCACTGACCTGTTTCGTAGCCAGTTTGCGGTGCGGGGCTGCTGGTTACGTAACCTCCTGCCCGCGCCGGTTGAGGACGATCACCAGGCGATGGCGCAGGGCATTGCCCCCCTGTTAAGTGCCGAATACTGTCGTAACCTGGAAGCGGAGCCGCCGCTGGATCCGGCCGGGCTGCAAATACTCTGGGAACCGGGCGACGCGGGCGCAGCACTCTGGTACTACGGTCAGCTTCTTGCCGTGATCCCGGGCTGGAGTCTTTATCAGGATAAGCAGGTCAGTTTTTCTGCAGGCTGTATTAAAAAGAACCGGCTGACCGCACCCCTGGGTTCGGCGTCCACTAACCATTATTACGCCCTGGCCGAACAGCAACGGCAGTTCTGGCGTGAATGGCATGACGGCAGCGAATGGGACAAGGTACAGCAGGATCTGATGACCTGTTATCAGGCACAGTTTGGCGAGTCGGTAAAATACTACGCGATCGATCAAGGCAACTGGCCGCCAATGGCGCTGTCGCAGCATTATCACAACGGCATCTGGTATTTTCTGACGCTGGGGATGAGTATTCGTCCCATGCCGCAGGTGGATTTTCTGTTTGATGAACTGGCACCGCACTATCGCCGGGCAGAGCTGGGGATGGCTGTTGATGGCGAGGTGATGACGGAGAGCAATGCGGTGCAAATGGCCAGTGCGCTGGCAGAATTTGTGCATTTACCATGGGCGCGCCTCACCTGGCTCGGCGAAGGCCATACGCTGGCTTCGGAAGTGGCTCCTGTGGGATTTGAAAGCTATCTGTTAGCCAACGAGCTGGCACCGGAAAGCGCGCAGTTTGTCCTGCCGAGGCGCGATGGCGACAGGCCAACGTTACTGTGGGCCACGCCGGTAACCGAAGCGGAGCGTCAGTTTGCTCAGGCTGAACCCCAGGGCGGGCAACAACTGCGTGAACGCCTTTCCGCTGGCGGAAATACCCATATTTTCCGGCCACGCGATCAGGTCGTCGAGGCGGGATAAGCCGCGCAATCGGGTGCCGCCTGCCGCCAGGGGTAAGAAAGTTACGCACCTGGCGCAATTAAATATCTTTATTGTTAAATGACTTGTTAAATTTGTGATCTAGTCTACTCAAGTTCCCCTTTGCTGTGCCGTTAACCCGGATCAGGCAATGGCGCCACAAAAGGTCAGGGGAACAATGATGTTAAAGACCACGCAATCCCGCTTCACCGCAACACTTATCGGCTTCTTTGTTGCGTTAATGTTGGTCACTATCTGGGTAATTAATCAGTTTGTTGCGCCTCAACTGGTGGAAAATGAAAGCCGCCTGATTCGTTATCAGGTGGATTCACTGGCTACCGGCATTGTTGAGCAAATGAACCGTGTGCAGGCGCAGCAACGCGCCATCACCGAGGCTGCGGCCGTCATCGACAGCGCGGCGATCGACACCTTATTACCGGCGCTGGTCAACCAGTATCAGGACAGCAACGTCTTTGGCGGCGGTATCTGGCCCTTACCTAATCGTCGCGAAGCCGGAAAAGAGAGAGACAGCAGCTTTTTCGCGCGTGATGCCAGCAATAAGCTGCAGGTGAATACCTACTGGAACTCTGAGGCGGCTGACAAGTACTGGGAGCAGCCCTGGTACAAAGACGGGATGGCTGCACCAAAAGGGCAGTGCGCCTGGGCTAAGGCTTATCAGGATGCCGCCAGCCCACAGCCGCGTACCAACTGTGCGATGGCCATCTACCGCGACGGTTCCATCTGGGGCGTCTCAACGATCGACGTTACGTTGGGTTTTTTCAACCAACTGGCTAAAAAAATGGGCGAGGCGATTCATGGAGACGTACTGATCGTTGAGTCTGACGGCAAAGTGGTCGGCAACGCAGCGCTGGCGAACGGTACGCCGAAACTTGAGAACCTGAGCGATCTGCAGAATCCAATGGCTGGGCCATTGAAAACCCTGCTGGCTCACGCAGGCACCCAGCCGACAGAAACCACTTACAATAGTCATGACGGTGAACAGACGCTGTTTTTACAGGCTATTCCGGGCAGCCCGTGGTATCTGGCCAGTAGCGTTCCGAGCAGCCTCCTGAAAGCACAGTCCCACAACATGCTGATGCGTCTGGGCCTGGTACAGATCCCGCTGGCAGTTATTCTGTTACTGGTGCTGTTAGGCTTTGTCCGCGCGATGATGAAGCGTCTGAGAATGCTGAATCAAAATATTGAAGCCTTGTCGACAGGCGGTGCGGATTTGACCCAGCGCCTGCCGGCCAGCAACAGCCCGGAATTCAACGCGGTGGCACAGAGCTTCAATAATTTTATCAGCTACCTGCAAGGGTTAATGCAGCAGGTTGGCAGCAGCGCACTGGCCATTTCAGCCGCATCACGTGAAATTGCCAGCGGTAATACGAATCTGTCGTCACGGACGGAAGATCAGGCCAGCTCGATTGTTGAGACCGCGGCCTCAATGGAACAGCTGACCGGCACCGTGCGTCAGAACGCCGATAACGCCACACATGCGAACCAGCTGGCCGGTGAGGCGTCACAGGTGGCGGCACGTGGCACAGAGGTGGTTCGGCAGGTCGTCAGCACCATGGGTGAAATCCATCACTCTTCACGTAAAGTCGTGGATATCATTAGCGTGATCGACAGCATTGCCTTCCAGACCAATATCCTGGCGCTGAACGCCGCCGTTGAAGCGGCGCGTGCCGGAGAACAGGGCCGGGGCTTTGCCGTGGTGGCATCAGAAGTCCGTAACCTGGCGCAACGTTCCGCTAACTCCGCCCGTGAGATCAAAAAACTCATCGAAGAGTCCGTAGCCAATATCGATGCGGGTAGCCAGTTGGTCGAGCAGGCCGGGCAGACGATGGACGAACTGGTGCAGGGCGTCAGCAGCGTGACCACGCTGATGAGCGAGATTATGGCGGCCAGCCGTGAGCAGAGCATGGGCATTGAGCAGGTCAACGTGGCCATCAACCAGCTAGACAGCACCACGCAGCAAAACGCCGTGCTGGTTGAAGAAGTCTCCTCAGCCGCCCAGGCGATGGAAGCGCAAAGTCTGCAACTGGAACAGGTTGTGAAAAGCTTTAAACTGTAACGCCCATCGGGCCAGCCTCCGCTGGCCCGACATTTTTGCCGATCGGCTTCACCCTCTGACAGATTTGTGCATAAACAGCACAATTTTATCCCCTCAACCTCGCCGATCTTGTGCCAGAATGATGAGGAACACATTCAAGGAATCCTCATGTCTGCTATTGAAGTCATCCTCGTCGACCATCTTGATCGCCCCACTGGCAAAATGGAAAAGCTGGAAGTACATGAAAAAGGATTACTGCACCGTGCCGTGACGGTGTATGTTTTTAACGCCCGTCAGGAATTGCTGCTTCAGCGTCGCGCCAGCGATAAATACCATTGCGGCGGCCTCTGGAGTAATACTTGCTGCGGCCATCCTTATCCTCATGAGTCGACTAAAGACGCGGCTGAACGTCGGTTACGTGAAGAAATGGGCATGACCTTGTCGCTGACGCCGATCTTCGAACTGAGCTACAACCTGCCCCTGAGTAATGGTCTGACAGAGCATGAATACGGCCATGTGTTTTTTGCGCTCAGCGATGAGCTGCCCCAGCTTAATCCGCAGGAGGCCGACGCTTTCGACTACCGTTCGATGCAGGATATCGCCCGGCAAATGCAGCAGCAGCCGCAGCAGTTTACGCCCTGGTTTCTTCATACGTTCCCGCGTATTCCTGCCTACCTTGAGCATTTCACTTTCCCGGCATAACGATCTCGCCCTGGCTGATGTGGTCAGGGCCGGTTTCGTCACAAAACCCATCGCGCAACGCTGTTGCCAGGCTACGCTTTTATTGCAATGAATAAAAACGGTGGGGTGCCCGTGCGCGTTTCGCAGTGCTGACAACCAACGGCGACTCCAGGTGAATAACGTGATAAGGAAAGCAACATGGCAACTATTCGCGGTTGGGCGGGCATCGGTGCAGTAGTGTTTAGTCTCGGGATGGCGCATGCGGCCGAACCGGTTCGTGTCGGTTCCAAGATTGATACCGAAGGCTCACTGTTGGGAAATGTGATTCTGCTGGTGCTGGAAAAGCATGGTGTCAAAACCGTGAATAAAATCCAGTTGGGCGCCACCCAGGTGGTACGCGGTGCCATTACGGCGGGGGAACTGGATATCTACCCGGAATACACCGGTAATGGCGCGTTCTTTTTTAACGACGAAAAAGACAGTGCCTGGAAGAATGCCCGTCAGGGTTATGAGAAGGTCAAAAAGCTGGATGCAGAGAAAAATCACCTGATCTGGCTGACGCCCGCGCCCGCCAATAACACCTGGACCATTGCGGTGCGCAATGATGTGGCCGAAAAAAATCAGCTTAATTCACTACAGGACCTGAGCGCTTATCTCAAAAAAGGCGGTACGTTTAAGCTGGCTGCCTCGGCGGAATTTATTGAACGCAGCGATGCGTTGCCGGCCTTTGAAAAAGCCTATGACTTTACGCTTAAGCAGGATCAACTGTTATCGCTGGCAGGCGGCGATACGGCGGTGACTATCGGTGCGGCCGCCCAGCAAACCTCCGGGGTAAATGCGGCCATGGCCTACGGCACGGATGGCCCGGTTGCCGCGCTGGGCCTGAAAACCCTGAGCGATCCCAAAGGCGTGCAGCCCATCTATGCGCCCACACCCGTTGTACGTGAAGCAGTGCTCAAAGCCTATCCGCAAATGGATGCCTGGCTAAAACCGGCGTTCAGTGCACTTGACGAAAAGACATTGCAACAGCTCAACGCCAAAATTGCTGTGGAAGGGCAGGATGCCAGCAGTGTGGCAAAAGCGTGGCTGCAACAGCAAAAGCTGCTGTAACGGTGTCGCTTACGCGGTCGGTCATCAACTGGCCCTGGCGACAGCCTGTGGCTCTGGTCCTTGTTTTGCTCCTGAGTCTGGTGCTGGGCGGGCTGCCGTTTGTCATTGTGGCGGCCAACCGGCTGGTCAGCGGCCAGTCCCTGATGCTCTGGCAAACCGCACACGGCAGCCTGGTGCTCCCGCTGTGGCTGATGCTGGTGGCACTGTTATGGATACGATCGTCTTCCCTGCGCAGCGCCCTGCAATTCCTCACCGCCGCCCTGCTGTTGGCGGCGCTGACTGGCGTGTGCGGCGATCAGGCAACATGGGTGGCGGAGCAGGGTAGCCGGCTCGCGCGTACCCGTTTTGCCAGCGGCATGTGGTGTGCAAGTGCCATTACGCTACTGCTCATCACGGATACGGTGCGTCAGTTAACCAAACATAAGCGCTGGCAGCTCGTGCTGAATCTGTCGATCTGGATCATCCCTCTGTTTCTGCTGTTCAGCGGTCAACTTTCACAGCTGTCTCTGCTTAAAGAATATGCCAGTCGTGAGGCGGTGTTCGATGCCGCTTTACTGCGCCATCTGACGTTATTAGTCGGCACCGTTCTGCCTGCCTTACTCATCGCGTTGCCGCTTGGCATAGCGCTCTACCGACGGCCTGGCTGGCAAAGCAGTGTGTTTGGCGTACTGAATGTCGTTCAGACAGTGCCCTCAGTGGCGTTGTTTGGTTTACTGATTGCCCCGCTGGCGGCGCTGGCAAAACGTGTTCCCCTGGCAGGTGAATGGGGCATCAGCGGCATTGGGATGGCGCCCGCGATCATCGCCCTGGTGCTCTATGCGCTGTTGCCGCTTGTGCGCAATGTGGTGACCGGTCTGCAACAGGTGCCTCCGGACGTGCGCGAAACTGCGCGCGGCATGGGACTGAGCCGCCGCCAGCAGTTCCTTGCCGTTGACGTCCCCCTGGCGTTGCCAGTGTGGCTGGCAGGATTACGTGTGGTGGTGGTGCAGACGCTGGGCATGGCGGTGATCGCGGCGCTGATTGGCGCAGGCGGATTCGGCGCCATTATTTTCCAGGGATTGCTGAGCAATGCGCTGGATCTGGTGCTGTTAGGCGTGATCCCGGTCATTGCGCTGGCGGTCGTGCTGGATGCGTTATTTCGGGTAGTGATAGCCCTGCTGGAGCGAAGCGATGATTGAGTTTGAGCGCGTCACAAAATACTTTGCGGGCCAGGCGGCGGTGAAAAATCTTTCTCTGACGCTTGCCGAGGGGAGCTTTAGCGTTCTGTTGGGTACGTCGGGTTCCGGCAAGTCGACCACGCTGAAAATGATTAACCGCCTGGTGGAGTACGATCAGGGCGATATTCGCTTTCGGGGGACGTCGATTCGTCAGCTGGATGCGCAGGCCCTGCGCCGACAAATGGGCTATGCGATTCAGTCGACGGGGTTATTTCCCCACTGGACGATCGAAAAGAATATTGCCACGGTGCCCGCCTTGCTTGGCTGGCCGAATGCACGCCGCCAGGCACGAATTGCGGAACTCATCACGCTACTGAATCTGGATCCGGCCTTATTGCATCGCTATCCGCATCAGCTTTCCGGCGGGCAGCAGCAGCGCGTCGGGGTTGCCCGGGCGCTGGCAGCCGATCCACAAGTATTACTGATGGATGAACCGTTTGGTGCACTGGATCCGGTAACGCGCAGCGCGCTACAACAGGAAATGTTACGTATCCATCAGGTCTCCGGCTGCACGATTGTGTTGGTGACGCATGATATTGATGAAGCCCTGACGCTGGCCGACAACATCGTGCTGCTCCATGACGGTGAGATCGTTCAGCAGGGCAAACCGCTGACGTTGCTGACCCGGCCAGGCAACGATTTTGTCCGGGATTTTTTTGGCCGCAGTGAAAGAGGACTGCGGCTACTGGCGCTCGGACAGGTCGGCAGCGTGGTGCGTCATGGCGAATGGCTGGAAGCAGAACCGCTCAGGGCAGATCTGACGTTACGTGAGGCGCTGTCGCAGTTTATCAGTCGCGGCACCGATAAATTGCCGGTAGTCGATGGCGATCGCCGCCCGCTTGGTGTGCTTCACTTCGCTGACCTGCTGCATCATGCGGAGACGGGCCGATGCGACGGTTAGCCGATCCGCTGCTGTGGCTGGTGCTGCTCTATCTGGGACTGCTCTGGGCGATGCCCTACAGTGGCCCGCTGTTTGCCGCCTGGTTTCCTGAACTTGCGCGCCCACTCTACCAGCAGGACAGTTTCTGGCAACTCACCCTGGCGCACCTGTTTTTAGTGGTCGTAGCCAGTCTGCTGGCAACCGCTATCGGCGTCGGCTGTGGCGTGCTGGCGACGCGTCGCAGTGGTCGCGCTTTCCGCCCTCTGCTGGAAACCATTGCGGCAGCCGGTCAGACCATCCCGCCTGTGGCCGTGCTGGCCATTGCGATACCGGTGATGGGATTTGGCGCCTGGCCCGCGATCGTGGCATTATTGCTCTATGGTTTGCTGCCCATCCTTCAGGGCACCTTAGCAGGGCTGGACAACGTGCCTGCCAGCAGCCGGGAGATTGCCGTAGGGGTGGGAATGAGCCGTTGGCAGCGCTTATGGCAGGTGGAGCTCGCCCTGGCCGCGCCAGTGATTATTGCGGGAATGCGCACGTCGGTGATTATCAATATCGGTACGGCAGCCATCGCCTCTACCGTAGGAGCAAAAAGCCTGGGATCGCCCATCATTATTGGATTAAGCGGCTTTAATACCGCCTATGTGCTGCAGGGCGCTTTACTGGTCGCACTGTTGGCGATTGTCTGCGATCGCCTGTTTGAACGGCTACAGCGCAGATTTAGCGTGAATGGACGATGAGCGAATAGCCAACCAGCATCAGCCCACTGGTTCCGCCAAGCGCCAGAATAGCAAACAGCGTGGCGAAAAAGGTTTTTTTCCAGTTCATAAATAACCTGAAGGTGTTGATGTGAAGGCGGGGATGATAGCGCGCGCAAGGCAGCCGTCATAGTGCCGAGCGTGCGTTTTTGTGTCAGTGAGCCTCATGCAAAAGCACAGAGAATCCCTGCTCCTGCCAGTGCGACAGTTGTTCCTGCTGACGACGCGTCAGTTTTTTCCCCGTAAAAACAAACATATTCAGCCCGGGAAACAGCTCCGGTCGCGGAACATCCAGCGGTTCTGACAGCACATCAATCCGCCAGCCGTGCTGGGATAACCGCCAGCCTTCCAGCCAGATGCGGGTTCGATCCTCAATGCCCCAGCCAATGATCAGCGCTTCCTTGCCTGCCTTTTTGCGATTACTGGCAAGACAGAACGCCACATAGTCGATCAGAATGCCGTCCAGCAGGCTGCACATCGTGCGGGCCGTATTCTGATCAAGGCTGAGTTTTTGCCTTACGGGCATAAAAACATGATCGATCAACGAATCGACTGCATATTCGCGGCCAATTAAGGCGATTTTATTGCGTAGCTTTGCCGGTCTTACATGGCGCAGTATGCTGATAAGCTCGTCCTGCATAGCCGTCCAGCCATCATGCGTATCAACATCGCCGCCTTCCAGTAGGGCTTTTACCTTGCCTACCGGGACTCCACTCTCAATCCAGCGCATAATTTCCTGGATGCGCTGAACATCTTCTTCATCGAACTGTCGATGACCGCCTTCAGTACGTTGTGGTTTCAATAATCCATAACGTCGTTGCCAGGCGCGTAAGGTAACCGGATTTATGCCACAGCGCTCGGCGACGTCGCCGATACTGTATAAGGTCATATTTACCTCTTTCACTGACCTGAATGAAACCACCATAGCGAAGCCTGTTAAGTTGTACAACCAATTTTTAAATGTACAACTTGACGGCTGCGCTTAAATGGTGTCCTATCTCAATTGTGAGAATTAAATTTCATAATAGAGATAAAAATGGCTGCTGATAATACTGAACAACGCCTCGCGGCTCGCCTGGCAGAACTGCGCATAAAACAGGGCTGGTCACTGGATGAGTTATCCACCGCAACAGGCATTAGCCGGGCAACATTATCGCGTATTGAGCGCGCTGAAACCAGTCCAACGGCTGCTCTCCTGAACCGCTTATGTGTCGCTTACAGTTTAACAATGTCACGCCTGTTGAGCGAAGTCGAAGAAGGTAACGATCTGCTGATTCCGCGCGATCGCCAACCGGTCTGGCAGGACGAAGCCAGCGGTTTTATTCGCCGTAACGTATCGCCGCCTGCGGCCACCTTCCGATGTGAGCTTATTGAGGGAACGCTGCGACCGGGTGCCCGTATTGATTATAATGTGCCGCCCGTGCAGGGCATGGAGCAGCATATCTGGCTGCGACAAGGGCAACTGACGGTAACGATGGGCGCGCAGAGCTGGACACTCGGTGCGGGCGACAGCCTGCGTTTCCATCTTACGGGCGCATCCGGCTTTCAGGCGCATCTGACTGAGGGTGCGCGTTACCTGCTGGTGGTATGTAAACCATGACACTCTATGAATCACTCAGCGCCGGTGCGGCGCACCAGGCGTTAAGCGAGCTGGTCGAGGTTTTACAGGCCTGTGTCGCCGACGGGGCCAGCGTCGGGTTTATCGATCCCGATGACCGGGCGGCCATTCATCAGTTCTGGCAACGTCAGCTTGCCGGACTGGAACAGGGCCAAAGTGAGCTGCTGGTCGCCCGTCAGCATGGCACGGTTGTCGCGACGGTTATGCTGAACGCGAGCGCAATGCCGAATGGCCGACACCGGGCCGAGATCAGTAAATTATTAGTGCATCCCCGCGCGCGGCGGCAGGGCATTGCACGCCAGTTAATGCAGCAGGCAGAGCAGCGGGCACGCCAGCAGGGGAAACGCTTACTGGTGCTGGACACGCGGCGTGGCGATGTCGCCAGCGAGCTTTACCTGGCGCTGAACTGGCAGGTGGCCGGATTTATTCCTCTCTATGCGGAATCCATTCACGGTGAGATGGACGCGACCACGGTGATGTTTAAGCTGCTGACGTAGCGGATGTGCTGCGAGAGTGCGCCGGGTCAACGGGATCGGCAATCAAACATGCACTGCGCCGCGCGGTTTGTACGGTGCTCAGCCCGCTCGCCTCGCCGCCCGTTTCTGAAGCGGGCACGAAAAAACAGACCTGAAAGCTGACGACACCGCAATACTGTGTAAAAATACAGGCCAATGAGTAACACGGTAATCTAAACATGGCCCTGACAGCAGCAATAAAAAGCCAGATAGCACAGTGGTACAAAGCGCTGCAGCAACAGGTGCCCGATTTTATTCCTCGCCCGGCCCAGCGTCAGATGATTGCTGAGGTGGCAAAATGCCTGTCGGGTGATGATGGTCGTCACCTGGCCGTGGAAGCGCCTACGGGCGTGGGCAAAACCCTTTCTTATCTGATCCCCGGTATCGCCGTCAGCCGTGCCGAAGAGAAACGGCTGGTGATCAGCACGGCCAACGTGGCCTTGCAGGATCAAATCTTCAGCAAAGACTTGCCGTTGCTGAAAAAAATCATTCCGGATTTAACCTTTACGGCGGCCTTTGGGCGGGGACGTTACGTCTGCCCGCGTAACCTGGCTGCGCTGGTGGCGGATGATCATCAGCAGGCTGATTTGCTGTTCTACCTGGATGATGACGCGGTCAGCAGTACCAAAGACGAGCAGATCCTGTGCGGACGGCTGCAAAAGTCACTCGATCGCCATCAGTGGGATGGCCTGCGCGATCATAGCGATGAAAACGTCAGCGACAGCCTGTGGCAGCGCCTGTCGACGGATAAAGCCAGTTGTCTGGGCGTGCATTGTCGCTGGTATCGGGAGTGTCCGTTTTTTATCGCGCGACGTGAAATCGAGCAGGTCGATGTGGTGGTCGCCAACCACGCGCTGGTGATGGCGGCAATGGAAAATGAATCGGTATTGCCGCCCGCCAAAAACCTGATGCTGGTGGTGGATGAAGGCCACCATCTGCCCGACGTGGCGCGGGATGCGCTGGAGATGAGCGCGGATATCTCGCCGGGCTGGACCAGCCTGCAGCTCGATCTGTTTGTCAAACTGGTCGAGGCGATAATGAGCCAGATGCGGCCCAAGTCGCCACCTCCGCTGGCCAGTTCTGAACGCCTGAAAGCGCACTGTGATGAACTGCGCGAGTTACTGACCGTGATAAGCGATGCATTAAGTCCGCTGTTACCCGCGCATAATCAGCCCGGCGAGTTTCGCTTTGTACTGGGCGCGTTGCCTGAGGATGTGCTGGCGCTGTGCGCGCGTCTGTTTAAGCTGAGCGATGCGCTGCGCGGGCTGGCGGAGGGACTGATCAACGCGCTGAGTGAACAAACCGGCAGCGTTGATCTGGTCCGTCTGCATCGCAATTTATTGCAGCTTAACCGCCACTTTGGCTGGTTTGAATCGGTCAGCAAACTGTGGCGGCTGGCCGCGATGGAGAAAGCCTCTGGCGCACCCGTCTCCAAATGGATTACCCGCGAGCTGCGTGAGGGGCAGGCACATCTCTTGTTTCACTGCGCAGGCATTCGCGTCTGCGATCAACTGGAAAAAATGTTGTGGCGAAAGATCCCGCATGTGGTGGTGACCTCTGCGACGCTGCGCTCATTAAACAGTTTTACCCGCCTGCAGGAGATGTCCGGGCTGAATGAAAAGGCCGGGGACCGCTTCGTGGCGCTGGACTCGCCGTTCAGCCACGTCGACCAGGGTAAGCTCGTCATCCCGCAGATGCGCTACGAGCCGCTGATGGCGAATGAAGCAGCCCATATCGCCGAGATGGCGGCCTTTTTTCGTCAGCAAATGCAGACCGATAAACACAAAGGCATTCTGGTCCTCTTTGCCAGCGGTCGGGCCATGCAGCAATTTGTCGAGGCGTTGCCCGAGTTGCGCCTGATGATGCTGGTGCAGGGCGATCAACCGCGTAGCCGGCTGATCGCCCTGCACCGTAAGCGGATAGAACAGGGCGAAACCAGCATTCTGATTGGTTTGCAGTCCTTTGCCGAGGGGCTGGATTTAAAAGGCGAGCTGCTCAGCCAGGTGCACATTCATAAAATCGCTTTCCCGCCCATAGACAGTCCGGTAATTTTAACCGAGGGAGAGTGGCTAAAAAGTCTCAAACGCTATCCGTTTGAAGTGCAAAGCCTGCCCAGCGCCTCCTTTACGTTAATTCAGCAGGTCGGGCGCTTAATTCGCAGCCACCAGTGCTATGGCGAAATCGTGATTTACGATCGCCGTCTGCTGAGCAAAGCTTACGGTGCCCGGCTGTTAGCCGCGTTGCCCGTGTTCGCCATTGAACAACCGGTGACGCCTGAGCCTGAAGCCCTGAAGGCCCGATCCAAACCTGGCGCGCGCAAACCGCGTGCGACGCGGCGTTAAGTCGGTACCACTGAACGGAAACGAGTGATGGAACTGAATAAAATTATCAAAGAAGTCGGGCGTGGTAAGAACCATGCACGTGATATTGATTTCGACAGTGCCGTTGCACTTTACGGCGCTATGCTGGACGGCAGCGTACCGGATCTTGAAATGGGCAGTATTTTAATTGCCCTGCGTATCAAGGGCGAGGGCGAGGCGGAGATGCGCGGATTTTATCAGGCGATGCAGGTGCGTATGCTGCGCCTGCAGGCACCCGCAGGCCGTCCGATGCCCGTGGTCATTCCCAGCTATAACGGTGCGCGTCGTCAGGGCAATCTGACGCCCCTGCTGGCGCTGGTGCTGAACCGGCTGGGTTTGCCGGTGCTGGTTCACGGCGTCAGCGACGATGCGACGCGCATCACCAGCGAAGCGGTGTTTGCGGCGCTGGGCATCATGCCGGTCACCACTGCAGAGCAGGCACAGACGTTGCTCGACAAGGGCGAACTGGTGTTTATCACCATCGATCACCTCTGTCCGGCAATGGCAAAACAGCTGTCGCTGCGCTGGCGCATGGGCGTCCGCAACAGCGCCCATACGCTGGCAAAACTGGCCACCCCGTTTGGCGAACGCGAGGCGCTACGCCTGTCGAGCGTCTCGCATCCCGAATATGTGCCGCGGGTGGCAACGTTTTTTAATGATATCGATGCCCCGGCTATTTTGCTGAATGGTACAGAGGGCGAGGTTTACGCCAATCCGCAGCGCTGCCCGTCCATCAGCTACGTGGGCGGTGCTGGACAGCAGGCCGAGGTCTGGGTGGAGAGGCAGCCGGAAATCAGTGTAGCGCTGCCCGCGGACAAATCGGCAGAGGAGACCGCGCGCTGGACGCAGGAGGTGCTGAATCAGCAACGTCCACTGCCCGCCTCGCTGCGTCTGCAGATTGCCTGCTGCCTGCGTGCCAGCGGTGAGGCGGCGACGCTGCAGGCCGGTCTGGACAGGCTCGCGGCAGCGGGTTTTTAAGCGCGCGTCTGTGGCAGAGCCTGTTCCACCAGGTTCTGCCAGAACTGGATTCCGGTCGGAATCAGCGCATCATTGAAGTCATAATGGGCATTGTGCAGCGGTGCGGAGGGCGTTGCGCCATCGGCACCCAGCCAGAAGTAGGCGCCAGGGCAGGCTTCCAGCATACAGGCAAAGTCTTCCGAGGCCATGGACGGATTCACCTGCCAGCGCACCCGGCCTTCGCCGAAGGTACTAACGGCAACGTCATGCACCTGCTGAGCCGGGCCAGCATGATTCGCCGTTACCGGATAGCCGGGCAGCCAGTGAATGGCCCCACACACGCCAAAAGGTTTCGGCAGCGTCGTCACAAAATCATCAACAAGGGCATGAACCCGTTTGCGCACGTCGTCCTGCAGACAGCGCACCGTTCCGCGCAGAACAATCTGTTCCGGAATCACGTTAATCGCCTCACCGCCCTGAATCTGGGTGACGCTGACAACCGCAGATGACAGCGGCGACAGGCGACGTGAGGGAATAGTTTGCAGCGCCAGGATCAGTTCGGCGGCGACCACCATCGGATCGGCACCGCTCTCCGGCATGGCCGCATGGCAACTCTTACCGCTCAGGGTGATTTCAAAGGCGTCCAGCGAGGCCATCATTGCGCCGGGATTGACGGCCAGCGATCCCAGCGGTAAGCCCGGCCAGTTATGCATCGCGTAAACGGCATCCATCGGGAAGCGCGTAAATAAGCCCTCTTCGACCATTTTGCGTGCACCGCCCAGATTCTCTTCCGCCGGCTGAAAAATGAAATGCACAGTGCCGCTGAAGCGACGCGTAGCCGCCAGATGTTTTGCTGCCGCCAGCAAAATTGCCGTGTGACCATCATGGCCGCAGGCATGCATCACGCCGGGCCTGGCAGAGCGCCAGGCCGCATCACCTTTCTCGTTGATCGGCAGCGCATCCATATCCGCGCGCAGACCGATAACCGGTCCGGCGCCATTTTCCAGCGTGCCCACCACGCCGGTGCCAGCCAGACCGCGAAACACCTGCAGGCCTGCAAGTTCCAGCTCCTGAGCGACCTTATCGCTGGTCTGATGTTCCTGATAACCCAGTTCAGGTTCGCGATGAAACTGATGGCGCCAGCGCAGCGCTTCGTCAAGCAGGGCAGGGGAAAGAGTCATGCAGTATCGCGCTCCATATCATTCAGGAAGCTTCACTTTAGAGATCTGACAGCGGTACGTCTATTACCGAAAAGGCGAAATAGGATGACAGGCTAAATCAAAATGGAATAAGTAATAAGCAAGTGTACAAAAATGCAGTCGTTTATGCCGGTTCTCGTTTCACGCACAGAAAGCCAATACCGATAAGGCTGTCTTAGCAGGACGGATCGGCCAGCAGGGGCACGGCACAGGCTCCCGGTAAGATCCATCGTACTCTGGCATTCGATGACGCCGTGGGTTCAACACGGTTTATGGGCGTATCATCCGGATTGTCCTAGGTTCATTACCGTCTGACGTGGCTCGATGTGACAGCAGGCTGGGGCTGTGCGGTTCCGGCATGGTGCTCGCCGGAACCGCGCGTTTTGATACCGTTATTGCATCGGTAAGTTCAGTCCGTGCTTTTGGGCACAGGTCTGCGCCAGTTCATAGCCGGCATCGGCATGGCGCATCACGCCAGTGGCGGGATCGTTCCACAGCACGCGGCCCAGACGCGCATCTGCTGCTTCACTGCCGTCACACACAATCACCACGCCGGCGTGCTGAGAGAAGCCCATGCCCACACCGCCGCCGTGGTGCAGACTGACCCAGGTCGCACCGCCCGCCGTGTTAAGCAGGGCGTTCAGTAATGGCCAGTCAGAGACCGCGTCCGAACCGTCTTTCATCGCTTCGGTTTCACGGTTGGGCGAAGCGACGGAACCGCAGTCGAGATGATCGCGGCCAATGACTATCGGCGCTTTCAACTCGCCGGTGCGCACCATGTCATTAAAGGCCAGCGCCGCAAGATGGCGTTCGCCCAGCCCCAGCCAGCAGATACGTGCCGGTAACCCCTGGAAAGCGATGCGTTCCTGCGCCATATCAAGCCAGCGATGCAGCGTTTTATGTTCAGGGAAGAGCGCTTTGAGTTTAGCGTCCGTTTTATAGATATCCTCCGGATCGCCAGACAGGGCCACCCAGCGAAACGGTCCTTTGCCCTCGCAAAACAGGGGACGGATATAGGCGGGCACAAAACCGGGGAAATCAAACGCGTTGCTGACACCTTCATCCAGCGCGACCTGGCGGATATTGTTGCCATAATCCACAGTAGGGATGCCCATGTGACAAAAGTCGAGCATCGCCTGCACATGCACCGCCATGGAGGCGCGGGCGGCTTTTTCTACGGCTTTAGGATTCGCCTTACGTTCCTGCTCCCAGCGCGACACATCCCAGTCAATCGGCAGATAGCCGTTGACGGGATCGTGCGCCGAGGTTTGATCGGTCACGATGTCCGGCTTCGGCCCACCGGCTTTGGCGCGTTTCACCAGCTCCGGCAGGATTTCTGCCGCGTTGCCTAACAGACCCACGGAGATTGCCTTTTTCGCCTGCGTGGCCGCGTGGATTAACGTCAGGGCTTCATCCAGCGAGGTGGCTTTGTGATCGACATAGCGGGTGCGTAAACGGAAATCGATACGCGATTCCTGACATTCAATGGCCAGCACGCAGGCCCCGGCCAGCACGCCGGCCAGCGGTTGGGCACCGCCCATGCCGCCTAATCCGGCCGTCAGGATCCAGCGTCCACTTAAATCATTGTTGTAATGCTGACGTCCGGCCTCGACAAACGTCTCGTAGGTGCCCTGTACAATCCCCTGCGCACCGATGTAAATCCAGGAACCGGCGGTCATCTGGCCGTACATCATCAGCCCGGCCTTATCGAGTTCATGGAAGTGATCCCAGTTGGCCCAGTGCGGCACCAGATTGGAATTAGCCAGCAGTACGCGTGGCGCATCCGCATGGGTGCGAAACACGCCAACCGGCTTGCCCGACTGGATCAGCAGGGTTTCGTCGGGTTGCAGCACCTGTAGCGAACGTAAAATTTGCTCAAAGCATGCCCAGTTACGCGCGGCTTTACCAATCCCGCCATAGACCACCAGATCCTCCGGGCGCTCTGCCACATCGGGATCGAGGTTGTTCTGAATCATGCGGTAGGCCGCTTCAATCAACCAGTTTGCGCAGTGCAGTGTATTTCCACGCGGCGCACGAATCTCGCGTGCTACCACTTTTGCCAGGGTTTCGCTCATGACGGATTCCTTATTCAACTGAATGGGTGCTCATGCTGGGTAACAATGCGGTGAGTGCCTGCGGCCAGTCGCAGCGGCTTGCCCACTGGCGCATCGCTTCGATGTCCGGTGCCAGCAGGCGGTCTTCCTCAAGGAAGGCGACGCGTTCGCGGATCGTGCCAATGGCCTGTTCTATCAGTGCAGAACTTTGCAGGGGACGATGAAACTCAATGCCCTGGGCCGCTGCCATGGCTTCAATGCCGACTACCGCCGCGCTGTTAAAGCACATGTCGCCCAGTCGGCGGGCGGCATAGGTGGCCATCGACACGTGATCTTCCTGGTTAGCCGAGGTAGGCAAACTGTCGACGCTGCCGGGATGCGCCAGCGATTTATTTTCGGAGGCGAGCGCCGCCGCGGTGACCTGAGCAATCATAAAACCGGAGTTCACGCCGCCGTCGCGGACCAGGAAAGGGGGCAGACCGGACAAACCGGTATCCAGCAGCAGGGCCAGTCGACGTTCAGAGATGGCGCCCACTTCGGCGACGGCCAGGGCAATAATGTCTGCGGCAAAAGCCACGGGTTCAGCATGGAAGTTGCCACCGGAGATCACATCACCGGTTTCGGTGAACACCAGCGGGTTATCGGACGCGGCGTTGGCTTCAATCTGCAGGATGCGGGCGGCATGGCTGAGGTTATCCAGGCACGCTCCCATGACCTGGGGGACGCAGCGGACGGAGTAGGGATCCTGCACGCGCCCACAATGGGTATGAGAACCCAGGATCTCGCTGCCTTCAATCAGGGCGGTGACGGCGGCCGCCACGGCAATCTGGCCATGCTGGCCACGCGCCTGATGAATACGCGCGTCGAACGGTTTTAATGAGCCTTTAATCGCTTCCAGCGACAGCGCGCCCGCCATTAAGCCTGCGGCAAACAGATTTTCCGCTTCGAACAGGCCGCGCAGGGCCAACGCAGTCGATACCTGGGTACCGTTGAGTAAGGCCAGCCCTTCTTTGGGACCCAGCACAAACGGCGTCAGGCTCACTTTTGCCAGACCTTCCGTCGCCGGAATGTGTTTACCGTTGACCCGTACTTCACCTTCACCTAGCAGCATCAGCGACATGTGCGCCAGTGGGGCCAGATCGCCAGAGGCCCCCACCGATCCTTTGGCGGGAATGCACGGCATCACGCCCGCATTGAACAGGGCCAGCAACGCCTCCACCAGTTCAATCCGCACGCCAGAATGACCACGGGAAAGGCTGATGATTTTGCTGGCGACCACCAGGCGCGTCACGTTATCGGGCAGAAGTTCCCCCAGGCCGACGCTGTGAGACAGCACCAGGTTTCGCTGCAGATCGGCAAGACGGCTGGCGGGGATTTGAGTCTGCGCCAGTTTACCGAAACCGGTATTGATGCCGTACACCACGCTACCGGAGGCCACAATCGCTTCAACGGTTTGTTGCGCTTCAGTGATGGCGCGGCGAGCGCCGTCATCAAGGCTGAGTGTGACGTTGCCTTGATATATTGCGCGCAACATCGCGAGATCGACCTTGCCTGGCACCAGACGTAATCCCTGAGACGAACCTGACATACTTTGCTCCTGTCTATACAAGGGTTGGCTTATTCGCTGGCCGTTCTGTTGACCCGAATAGCGGAATAACGCGAGTGAAACATAACTGTCTATTCTTGTCTATACAAGTTGCAATCGGCATGCCAGACCGATCACAAAATTGATCAGGCATTAACAGAGGACTAACGTGGGCAGCAGGCGGGTTTCCTGCACCGCTGTAAGGCAACAGGTGCACGGTTTACGTGCCGATCTCGGGCTGGAATGTATATACATCCAGCCCGTCAGGCAGTAAACTTTGGGCATTATCAGCTTAAGGAATACGATATGGCCGAGCACACGGCAATTGCACAACTGGCAGCGGCCATGAGTGACGAACCCGCACCCATCTATCAACGGGTTAAACAGGCGATCATCAGCCAGATTCGTGAAGGCCACTGGAAAGCTAACCAACGGGTGCCTTCAGAAAGCGAGCTGGTGAATGAGCTTGGCGTAAGTCGTATGACGATTAACCGGGCATTGCGGGAATTAACCAGCGAAGGATTTCTGGTACGTATGCAAGGCGTTGGTACGTTTGTCGCGGAGATGAAAGGCTATACAGCCATGCTTGAGGTGCACAACATCGCGGATGAAATTGCGCAGCGGGGTCATCAGCACAGCTGCAAAATTCTCACCATTGGTCAGAATAAAGCCGATCCGGAGCAGGCTTCCGTTCTGGGCCTGACAACCGGACAAACGCTGTTTCATTCTCTGATTGTGCATTATGAAAATGACATGCCGGTGCAGCTGGAAGATCGGCTGGTGAATCCACAACTGGCCCCGGATTACCTGGCCCAGGATTACCACACGCTCACGCCTTATACGTACCTGATGCGCGCGGCACCGTTGACGGCGGGTGAACATATCGTTGAGGCGGTGATGCCGGATGCGCGACAGCGTAAATATCTGGCGATTGATGAGCACGAGCCTTGTCTGCTCATCCGTCGCCAGACCTGGAGCGATAACAAGATTGTGACCTATGCGCGTTTACTCTATCCCGGCTCGCGTTACAAGCTGCTGGGGCGCTTTAAAGGGCACGGGTAAGACGAATAAACAGTAACCTCGCATCCTGGCTGTCCGGCTGCAGTCGGGTGGGATGATCGACCCACCAGACGCCCTGCTGCTCCGCTAATGGCGCATCGTTCACGATGCGCCATTCTCCTGCCAGCACCCAGGCCACACCGTGCTCGCTGCTGACGGCGTCGGTGACGACGTCAGCCTGTGCCCGCCATTCGCCTCGTCGTGTCATGATGTTAAAATCCTGACTGGGCGCTTTACCCTGCAACTGAGCCTCAAGTGCCTGCTCCCCCGCAAAAGCCCAGGGCCTTTCCGGCAACAGGCGATGCGCGACGTTCTCGCCACGCAGCAGAACAGGGCTGCCGTTTAGCAGAGTGATAATGCGATCGACACCGGTAAACGCCGAGAAGGGCCCGTCGCTGGCGATGGTGGCAATACTGGCGCGCCAGGCGAAGTCGCTTGCCCCGGGCGGATAGCCGATAATTTCACGTGTTTCGCCACCGCCGTTGCGCCAGCGACTGACGGGTAAGCTGTCTAAAGAAAAAACGCTTCTCATCGCAACGCTGCCATTGCCTGCGCGAAACGGGCTGCACAGGCTTCTTCTTCTGCATGATGGCCATCGCTGATCACCCGGTTACCCGCCACATACACGTCGCGAATCTGCTCGCGCTGGCCAGCAAACAGCCAGCGATTGAGCAGGGCAGACTCATCCACACTGCCCAGCCAGGCGTCATCGCGTAATACCAGCCAGTCGGCGCGTTGCCCGACGGCCAGCGCCCCACTCTTTATTCCGCAGGCCTGGGCACCGCCCGCCGCGGCCTGTTGCCACAGCAGATCGCCGACTGAGGGCTGGTCGGGCAGCGTGATGCGATTGCGACGACGGTCGCGCAGGCGTTGGGCATATTCAAGCCAGCGCAACTCCTCCTGAACACTGAGCGAAACATGACTGTCGGAGCCAATGCCCCAGCGTCCGCCCTGGGCGATATAGTCCACGGCGGGAAAAATACCGTCACCGAGGTTGGCTTCCGTAGTCGGGCAGAGCCCGGCAACCGCTCCGCTGGCGGCAAGGCGCGTCACTTCGCTGTCATCAAGATGCGTTGCATGAATCAGGCACCAGCGTGCATCGACATCGAAACGCGTCATCAGCCAGCTCACCGGACGCTCGCCGCTCCAGGCCAGACTGTCATTGACCTCCTTCTCCTGCTCGGCGATGTGAATATGGATGGGTAACGTGGTCTCGCTGGCGCTGAGCACGGCATGCATTTGCGCTTCACTGACTGCGCGCAGTGAGTGAAAGCAGAGGCCTGCGTTGTGCAGGGGTTTATCTTTTATCCATGTCTGAAGACGTACCTGCTGTTGCAGATAGCTGTCGGTCTGCTGAATAAAGCGCTTTTGTCCCGGCACCGGCGGCTGAGCGCCAAAACCGCTGTAGCTGTAAAGCACCGGTAGCAACGTCTGACCTATGCCTGCCGTCTCTGCCGCCGCAATAAGCTGTCGCAGCATGGCATCGTCCGCATAAGGTTTACCGTCAATATCGTGATGCAGATAATGAAATTCTGCGACCTGGCAATAGCCGCCTTTTAGCATATCGATATACAGCAGGGCGGCGATATCACCTACCTGCCCGGGCGTCAGACGCTGCACCATGCGATACATCCGATCGCGCCAGGTCCAGAAGCTGTCCTGCGGATCGCCCGCCACTTCAGCCAGACCGGCCATGGCACGTTGAAAAGCATGTGAATGCAAATTCGCAATAGCGGGAATCACGTTACCGGCTAAACGTGTCGCTTCCCTGTCATCACCGTCGGGCGTAATCGCATCAATCATGCCCGCCGCGTTGACGCTGATACGCACCTGTTTATGCCAGCCTCCGGCCAGCCATGCGCGTGGCGCAAAAAAAGTTGCCATGGTTGATCCTCAAGGGATGTGGTTGTATATACATATACATACTTTAAAGTTTGCTGTAAACGGCAAGCGCATTGTGAGGCGGGAATGGCAGAAAAACTCCAGGTAGACAGCGTGTGGAGCGGGGCAGATGTGGTAACCATGCAAAGCGGCCACTATCATCTTATCGAACAGGGTGCGCTGGCAGTAAAGGCGGGCAGGCTGGTATGGGTTGGGCCCGCCGCCGCGATGCCGGCTTTTGAGGCGTGTGAACATCATCGTCTGCCGGGCGGGATCATCACGCCGGGTTTAGTGGACTGCCACACGCATCTGGTTTTTGGTGGCGATCGCAGTCAGGAGTTTGAGCAGCGCCTCAACGGCGTGAGCTATGCCGATATTGCGGCCCAGGGCGGCGGCATCCTTTCTACCGTTCGGGCCACCCGTGACGCCAGTGAACAAACGTTAGTGGCGACAGCCCGCTGGCGGTTGAATCGCTTGCTGGCCGAGGGCGTGACCACCGTCGAGATTAAATCCGGCTACGGTCTGGATGAAGAAAGTGAATTACGTATGCTGCGTGCCATTCGACAGCTCAGTCAGGAGGTGGCTGCGGATGTGCAGGCCACCTGCCTGGCCGCTCATGCGGTTCCGCCCGAATTTAAACAGGATCCCGATGGCTGGATCACGATCATCTGTGACCGCCTGTTACCTCAGATCAGCGCCGAAGGCCTGGCGGATGCGGTGGATGCATTTTGCGAACATCTGGCGTTTACCCCGCAGCAGGTCGCCCGGGTATTTGACCGGGCAACGGCGCTGGGCATGCCGGTGAAACTGCATGCCGAGCAGCTTTCCTCTTTGGGCGGTGCGGCGCTGGCCGCCCGTTATGGCGCGCTGTCCGCCGATCATCTGGAATATGCAACGGAAACGGATGTTCAGGCAATGGCAGAACAGGGTACGGTAGCCGTGTTATTGCCCGGCGCGTTTTATCTGCTGCGGGAAACGCAGCGCCCGCCGGTAGCGTTGTTCCGACGCTATGGTGTGCCCATGGCACTGGCGAGTGATGCCAACCCCGGCACATCGCCCGCGCTGTCGCTGCGCCTGATGCTGAATATGGGCTGCACCCTGTTCGGCATGACACCGGAAGAAGCGCTGGCAGGCGTGACCCTGTGGGGGGCAAAGGCGCTGGGGCTGGAGGCAAGTCATGGTTCGCTGGAGGCGGGAAAAGTGGCCAGTTTTGTTCACTGGCCGCTGGCCCGCCCGGCGGAACTGGTTTACTGGCTGGGCGGTGAACTGCCCTGTACCGTTATCTACCGCGGAGAAGTACAATGACACCTTTTCATTTTACCCAAGGGACTATCCCGCTGCTGGTCAGTATTCCCCATGCCGGCACGATGTTAACACCGGAAGTTGAAGCCGGGCTCAGCGATGCCGCCCGTGACTTACCTGATACGGACTGGCACATTCCACAACTTTATGATTTTGTGCGTGATATGGGAGCCAGTCTGGTCATTGGCCGCTACTCACGCTTTGTTGTCGATCTCAATCGTCCCTCAGACAATCAACCGCTTTATACGACCGCCACCACCGGCCTGTTTCCGGAAACCCTGTTTGACGGCACGCCGACATTTGTTGCGGGCAAAGCCCCCACGGATGCACAGCGACAGGGATATATTCAGACAATCTGGCAGCCTTATCATCAGCAGATCCAGCAGACGCTGGCGCAGATGAAAGCGGAATTTGGCTATGCGCTGCTGTTTGACGCTCATTCGATTGCCAGTGAAATTCCACGACTGTTTGACGGTCGCCTGCCGGATCTCAATATTGGTACCAATGACGGGGCCAGTTGCAGCAAACGCGTCATCGACGGGCTGACATCGGTATGCAGCGCGCAGGATCGCTATAGCTGGGTGGTCAATGGCCGTTTCAAAGGCGGCTACATTACGCGCGCTTACGGTCAACCCGATCGGCAGATCCAGGCGGTGCAACTGGAGCTGTCGCAAATCAATTATATGGACGAGACACCGCCCTTTACCTGGCATGAAGCCCGCGCGGCAGAACTGAAAAAAGTCCTGAAGCCGCTGTTACACAGCTTTGTGGCGCAGGGCAAGGGCTGACGGCGACGTTCGTGATGCGTAGCGCCCGCCTGTCAGACGCAGGAATGCCACAGTAAAGCGCACTGGTCCGCGACGCGCCTGGCGGCAACGGCGCGAAGTCGTTACCCGCTGGCAGGACGATCGCTGGCTGGCACCTGAGATCGCCCGTGCGGTCAAAACGTTACGAACGCATTCGGCAGAACTGCTCTGACTTAGCTGCGGCGCGCATCGGGCCGCACCAGGTCAAAGCGCTGTGCTTCACTGATGCCATAATACGCGCTGGGCCCACCGGCGCGTAAAATCGGTTCCGCTTTCGCCGTCTGATAAATACCGTTTTCCAGCAGGCTTTCGTCAATATGGATGGCAACGGCTTCGCCCAGCACCAGCCAGCTGTCGATGGCGCGCCCGCCGGCATCCTGTAACTGAATCAGTTGTGTCAGCCTGCATTCAAAATTCACCGGACTTTCCTGTACCAGACAGGCCTTGACCTGCGAGGCGGCCAGAGGGGTTAAGCCTGCCAGGGCAAACTCGTCCTGATCGGCTGGGGCAGAAATTGAGCTTTCATTCATGGCCTCCGCCAGCGGTCGGGTCGCCAGATTCCAGACAAATTCTTTTGTTTCAGCGATGTTTTGCACACTGTCTTTCCAGCCGCTGCTGGCGAAGCCAATAATGGGCGGCTGGTAATTGAAACAGTTAAAAAAACTGTAGGGCGCAAGGTTGCGCACGCCTTTGGCGCTGGTGCTGCTGATCCAGCCTATTGGACGTGGGCCAATGATGGCATTCAGTGGATCGTGAGGCAAACCGTGTCCGGCGCGGGGCTGATAGGAATAGCGTTTATGCATCGTCATCTCCTGGATAAAAACAGAGTCTAGCCTGGCCTGTCCGCCATGCGTTAAACCGTCAGAGCCGCACCGCTTTTTTGCGCATTGTTAACCAGATTAGTCTGGTTCAGCGACAGGAGGGAATGTTCTGTACTACAGCGTTAATAACGTTAAATATCAATATATTAATTATTTATTTGATGAGAAATCCGCGAAAAGATGTGTTTAAAAAGTAAACGAAAGTTAAACGGAATCATTTTATACATTTTGTGCTAATGAAAGTTTCGTATTTGTTTAACGAAACTGAGGCATTATGCAATCTCATCAATTGTTCTCGTGGTCGAATATGAAAAAAATTCTTGTTACAGGATCTTCTGGATTCGTTGGTGGTGCAGTCGTGGCAGAATTGCTGATGCGCCAGGATGTTGAGTTATTGCTGCTCGTCAGAGCCAGCGATGCTAACCAGGGACTGGAGAGGGTTAAAGATAATTTAACCAAGTTTTCATGTTCGGCGCAGGCGATTGCGCGCCTGACAGCAGATCAGATTCTGGTCGGCGATTTGCTGGCCCCGGAGCTTTTCCTGGATGATGCGCGCATCGATCAGATCAGCCACGTTATCAACTGCGCAGCGATTGCGTCATTTGGTGAGAATAACGATATCTGGCGCGTCAACGTGGAAGGGACGTTTAAACTGGCCGCCAGAATGGCAGCCTTGCCTGAATTTGTTAAATTCGTCCACGTCGGCACGGCGATGTCGTCTGCCCCGGATCACGGTGAGATTGTAAAAGAAGATCTGGTGCTGTCTTCACGCGAAGATCACATTGTCGATTACACCTATTCCAAGTCGTATATCGAAAATAAGATCAAACAGGAATTGCCGCATCTGCCACTGGTCATCGCGCGTCCGTCCATTGTGGTGGGCCACTCTCAGGAAGGGTGCACGCCGTCAGGCAGCATCTTCTGGGTGTTTAAAATGGTCATGAAGCTGGAGAAATTCCTCTGCTCACTTGATGACCGTGTTGATGTCATCCCGGTAGACTACTGTGCCAAATCGCTGGTGTTCCTGATGGATCATGGCTGCACCAAGGAGATGGTTTATCACATCTCTGCCGGCGAGCGCAGCAGTAATACCTTCTCTGAAATTGATTCGGCTTTTGCCAGTGCAGAAAAAAGTGCCCCGTTGGCACCGAATTATCTGCAGGTTGATTTCAGCGAAATCGTTAAAGAGCGTAAGAACTTTAAAAAGATCTACGGACCCTGCAACGAACGTCTGATGTTGCGCGCAATGCGTCTTTACGGCGAGTTCGCCCGTCTGAATGTAGTGTTCTCTAACGACAAATTACTGCGTCTGGGCATGAGCTCACCGCCAGGATTCACCAGCTATATTGACCGCTGTGTTGAAACCACCCGGGGCATGCCGATTCAGGATTTAATGCGCGTCGATTTTAAATAATCCCGCAGACTTAACGCCCCGCCAGCATTGTTGCTGGCGGGGCGCATTTTGCTTTTTTGCTCACCTCGCTTTCCTGCAACGACGCCGTACCCTCGCGATTTCGCACGTCCGCAACGTCGGCCTGCTGGCCGCTCTGTCCGAGAATGCGGTTTATTTTCTGCCCGCCACAGCGTATTGTACGCGCGCCTGAAAATATGAGAGAACGTATGAAAAAGTCTGCCAGCCCGTCCCCTTTCCATGCCCGTAACCGCCACCAGGGTGAATATGATTTTGCCGCGCTGACGGCAGCGCACCCGCCGCTGGCAGAAAAAGTCCGGCCCAACGGCTATGGCGTCATGTCGGTGGACTTTGCCGATCCTGAAGCGGTCATGCTGTTGAATCAGGCGCTGCTTAAACGGTTCTACGGCTTTGACTGGCAACTGGCGCCTGGTTCGTTGTGCCCGCCCGTGCCGGGGCGCGCTGACTATCTTCACTACCTGGCCGATTTACTGGCACTGGACAACCAGGGCAGGATCCCGCCGGCGGACATCCTGGATATTGGCTGCGGGGCGAACTGTATTTATCCCCTGATCGGCGCGGCGGAATATGGCTGGCGTTTTACCGGCACGGATATTGATGACGAGGCACTAAAAACGGCGACAAAAATTGTCGCGGCGAACCCGGGCATGCAACGCCTGATCCGCCTGCGTCGGCAAAAAAATCCCGCCGTGGTGCTGAATGGCGTGGTGAACAAGAATGAAAACTTCCATGCGGTCATCTGCAATCCGCCTTTTCACGCTTCTGCGGCAGAGGCGGCGGCCGGTTCACAGCGCAAAACGCGCAACCTGGGACTGGCACCGGCTGCACCGCTGAACTTTGGCGGCCAGCACAATGAATTGTGGTGCGAAGGGGGAGAAAAGGGCTTTGTCGGGAAAATGATCGCTGAAAGCGCCAGTCTGGCTCAGCAGGTCGTCTGGTTTACATCGCTGGTATCGCGCAAAGAGCATTTACCCGCGCTGGAGAAACAGCTGAAGGCGCTGGATACCCAGGTGGTACGTGTGGTCAATATGGCGCAGGGGCAGAAGCAGAGCCGGTTCCTGGCATGGAGCTTTATGTCCGCCGCCCAACGCGCGCAGCGATTGTCCCGCTAACGCAGGCGCTTACGTCAGTTCGCCGCATCATCGTGTGGCGTCGCCAGAGAAAAACGGGCCGCCTGACGGCCCGTTCGCACTCAGGAAACGTGCTGTAAAAATTCGCGCAGACGCTCGCTGGGCGGATCACTGATCAGACGGTCCGGATCGCCGTCTTCGGCAATACGGCCTTTATCAATAAAAATCAGGCGCGACGCCACTTTCCGGGCAAAACCCACTTCGTGTGTGACGATAACCATTGTCATGCCTTCTTCAGCCAGATCCTGCATGACTTTCAGCACTTCGTGACGCAGTTCTGGGTCCAGCGCGGAGGTGGGCTCATCAAACAGCATCATTTTGGGTTTCACCGCCAGTGCCCGGGCAATCGCCACGCGCTGTTGCTGCCCACCCGAAAGCTCAGAAGGGAAATGGTTGGCGCGCTCGGCCAGGCCCACTTTCGCCAGCAGGCTATGGGCCAGTTTTCGTGCGTCTTCTTTGCTGGCACCGCGAACGCGAATCGGGCCAAAAGCCACGTTATCCAGCGCACTCATCTGCGGGAAAAGGTGGAACTGCTGAAACACCATGCCGGCTTCCTGACGAATAAGGCGATCGTCTACTTTGGGATCGTTAACGTTCAGGCCATCGACGATCAGTTCGCCGCTGGTGATCTCTTCCAGCTTGTTGATGCAACGCAGCAGCGTCGATTTACCCGAACCGGAGGGGCCGATAATCACGACGACTTCACCCTGATTAACCTTCAGGTCGATATTGTGCAGCACCTGGGTTTGGCCAAAATGCTTTGAGACGTTTTTAAATTCAATCACAGGATTTTCACCCTTTTCTCAATTCGGCGCAGCACAAAGCTCAACACCAACGTAATCACAAGATAAATAACGGCCACTGCGCTCCAGATTTCCAGCGCGCGGAAGTTACCGGCAATAATTTCCTGTCCCTGGCGGGTCAGTTCGGCCACACCGATCACAATAAACAGCGAAGTATCCTTAATGCTGACAATCCACTGATTGCCCAGCGGGGGCAGCATACGACGCAGCGCCAGCGGCATGATGACGTAGCGCAGGGTTTCGCGGCCTGACAGGCCCAAAGCCAGGCCGGCCTCGCGAAAGCCTTTGTTAATGGACAGGACCGCACCGCGGGTAATTTCCGCAATATAGGCACCCGAGTTAATCATAATGGTTACCACCGCGGCGGTGAACGGATCGATGCGCAAATCCGGGAACGCCATAGGCAGGGCAAAATAGATGAACATAACCTGCACGACGATGGGCGTACCGCGAATGATTTCAATAAAAACCAGGGCGATATTATTGCTCAGCCAGCCACCGTATGCGCGGGCAAAACCCGCGACCAGGCCGATGATCAATCCACCGACCAGGCCAATAATGGAAATAATTAAGGTCAGTTTTGCGCCTTCGAGTAGCGCGGGCATGGCTGGCCAGATGACGCTCCAGTCAAAATCCATGGTGAAACTCCGCTGTTGTTGCGATGGAAAAAAGCAGGGACAGGGTCCCTGCTGAAAAATAAAAAACGGGCTCAGTGATTATTTCGGTTCAGTTCCGAACCACTTTTTATAGAGTTGATTGTAGGTACCGTTCTCTTTAAGCGTTTTCAGCGCGCCGTTCACTTTTTCACGCAGTTCATCACTGCCTTTCGGGAACGCAATGCCGTACTGCTGGGCTTCAATAGAATCACCTACAGCTTTGAAACGGCCTTTACCTGCGGTGTTGATGAAATAGAGAATATTGGGCGTATCGTGCAGCACTGCGTCAGCGCGGTTGGTGCCCAGTTCCATGTAAGCGTTATCGATATTCGGGAACTGACGCAGATCTTTCGTTTTGATGTGCGTCTTCGCATAATCTACGGAACCTGTGCCGCTCTTCACCGCCACCACTTTGCCGTTCAGATCGTCAATGCCTTTGATGTCTTTCTCGTTGTTACGCACCATGACCAGCAGACCGCTTTTGTAGTAGCCATCAGAGAACTCAATGGCTTTCTTGCGCTCGTCAGTAATGGTAATGCCAGCCAGTGCCACATCGACGTTGTGCGTCTGAAGGGCAGGGATGATGCCGCTGAAGTCCATCGGCTTCAGGGTGTAATCCAGTTTCAGTTCCTTCGCAATGGCATCCCATAAATCCACGTCAAAGCCGACATATTTGTCACCTTGTTTGAATTCAAACGGGACAAAAGCCGTATCGGTGGCGACGATCAGTTTCTTTTCTGCTGCGGGAGTGGAGAGAGAGAAGGCCAGCGCCAACGCGGCCACAGAGATGTTAAATAGCGATTTCATCATTTTTCCTTATTGCGACCAGGCACAGGGCCCGGGTTTGCGAGCTATCATTTGCGGGCTATCATATGAAAAAAGTATGCCAACTTTTCAAAATGTAAAAAATATAATGATCAGGAGATCATCGCTGACACGATTCTGCAACCTGTCGCGCCGATGCACCATTATGGTGGTCCATCATGGTGCGAAGCGCTAAAGTGGTGCAGGAGTAGTGTGCATCAGAAGGCGAAAACGGGAAGGGCGCAGCGTCAGAAATGTTAACAAAGTCATAAATTATAGTAATACAGACGTAAAAAAGGCGGGTTTCCCCGCCTGGTAATAGCCTGTAAAACCGTTATTCGATATTAGACTCAATGAACCACAGGAATTTATCCAGGTCACGAGAAGCCGCGGTAAAGATATCGGCGGTATCTTCATCTTTCACTTCAGAAATCGCTTTGCGCGTATCGTTAGCCACCACAGCATAACGGTCGGCCAGCGCTTTCAGATGATCCTGTACGCTGTGGATATTCAGCGGATAGCTTTTCAGTGGCGTTTTATCGTTGACGACCTGAGTGGTACCCAGTGCTACACCACCCAGTTGCACTACGCGTTCCGCGATAGTGTCCTGATGGTCGGTGATGGTGGTACGGAAACCGTCCAGCATTTCGTGCACACCGATGAAGTTCGCGCCGCGCATGTTCCAGTGCGCTTGCTTAGTGATCAGGGACAGATCGATGAACTCCACGACCAGGCGATTGAGCACCTCAATGGTGGCGCGCTTTTCGTCATCTGCCACGTCATTACGGGTATAAAGTAGATCAGAAGATTTTGTTTTAACCAGTTTAGCGGTACTCATTGTTTCAGTCCTCTCTTTCAATGGTTGTCCTAATCAAGTACGAAACTAAGTATAGCAGCGATTTGTCGCCTTGCAGGATTGGCTTAATCAATGGATGAAATAGCATTCACCTTAGCGTGCGTGGGTGCGCGGGTGAAATAGTTAATAAATTGTTAAACTTAAAATTTCATAAAGCACTTTAAATACATAAGGTTAAATAAAAATTTAATCGAATGATTTTTATCTGTATTAAATATTAACTTTCTATTACACATTAACTGAAATAATTATCAGCATGAGAGTTATTGTTATTTAGCCTGCCTTTCAGCAGGCGGAAACCTGTTATTTCTTTTTATTATCAGATAATTCTATTGCATTTAACTGGCGCTTTCTGGGACGCATGGTCAGGGTAGCGCCGGACGAGGCCAGGATAATCGCCAGCAGCGCCAGACACTGCACGCCAGAAAGGCTCTCATTCAGATAAAGCATGCCAGACAGCGCCGCCACCGCAGGCTCAAGACTCATCAGCGTGCCAAAAATGCGCGCAGGTAAACGGGTCAGTGCCATCATTTCCAGTGAATAGGGAAGCGCCGTTGAAAGAAAGGCCACTAAAATGGCAACCGGCACGACGCTCCATTGCCAGATGCCGCTTGCGGCAAACGTCAGCCCTACGGGAACAAAAATCAGCGAAGCGATCAGGGAGCCGATGGCGACCGTTGCCGCGCCGTGCTCTGCGCCCGCGCGCTGCCCTGACAGAATATACACTGCCCAACAGACACCAGCACCGAGCGCAAATAGTGCACCTATCGGATCGACGGAGGTAATACCGGTACTGAACGGCAGTAAAAACCACAGCCCAATGACCGCCAGTATGACCCAAAGAAAATCGAGTGGCCGACGTGAGCCGAGCAGCGCAAGCGTAAGCGGGCCAACAAACTCCAGCCCGACCGCGATGCCAAGCGGTACCGTCCGAATAGACAGGTAAAATAAAAAGTTCATCGTACCCAATGCTAAGCCATAAATAATCAGCGGCATGCGCTGTTCAGGACGAAAACGCAGTCGCCAGGGCTTGAAGATGAGGCAAAGGATGACGGTGCCAAAGCCAAGGCGCAATGCGGTGATGCCGGTGGCACCCACGGTGGGAAAAAGTGTTTTTGCCAGTGAGGCGCCGCCCTGAAGCGACAACATCGAGATAAGTAACACGACGACAGGGAGTAAAGCTGGCGTGAGCGATTTGAGTGGCGAAACTGACATCCTGTTGATACTTCCCAATCAATGAGCTAACAAGATGACCAGTGTAAAGGAAATGTTGGTCAAAAAGGGGACGTAAACTGATTTTAATTTTGTCTGTTTGCCTGCTTTTTAAGCTGTTTTTCCGGCTGGAAAGTAAATTAATGTCAGGTTTTTTTAGGAATTTACTTAAAGAATGAAAATTTGTTTGGGGTCATTATTGCAATGATATGACGGTTTTTATAAGAAAAATGAATGACATAGGAAACTCCATTAACTTTCTGTTACACCAAACACTGTGTTAGACAACAAAATGCGGGCAGAGTTTCTCGCTATTTTTTGTTATATTTTTAGCGTTGTCAGGAGAGAAGTACTTTCACATTTGAGGTGGTTATGAAAAAAATTGCATGTCTTTCAGCATTAGCCTGTGTGTTAGCAGTCGCAACAGGTTCCGCCATGGCACAGAGCACCGTAACCGGTGGCTACGCACAGAGCGACTACCAGGGCGTTGCTAACAAAGCAAACGGCTTCAACCTGAAATATCGCTATGAAGACGGTTCTAACCCACTGGGTTGGATCGGCTCATTCACTTACACCGAGAAAGATCGTACCGAAGACGGCATTTACAATAAAGGCCAATACTACGGTATCACCGGTGGTCCAGCATTCCGTCTGAATGACTGGGCAAGCATCTATGGTGTGGTTGGTGTTGGCTACGGCAAATACCAGGCTAACGACACCACTTCACGCGACAAAGCTGACACCAGCGACTACGGTTTCTCTTACGGCGCAGGTATGCAGTTCAACCCAATGGAAAACGTTGCACTGGACGTTGGCTATGAGCAGAGCCGCATCCGTAGCGTTGACGTTGGCACCTGGATTGCTGGCGTAGGCTACAGCTTCTAAGCGAGCTTAGTCGAGATTAAAAAAACGGCCCTCTTCAGGGCCGTTTTTATTGGTAACAAAAACCCGCGCTAATAACCTGCCTTTGTCTTTGTCTTTGTCTTTGTCTTTGTCTTTGTCTTTGTCTTTGTCTTTGTCTTTGTCTTTGTCTTTGTCTTTGCCACCGCGACTGTCACTGTATCTGTCTTCTCCGCGCCGCATTACGTTCTGACATTAACCCGCGCCCCGGACTTCCCTGGCAGGAAGCCTTTTTTCCAGGCCCGGACAGAACAAAAGAAGGGCGCCTTACACAGCGGCTGTACTTTGACGCTCACCTTTACAGGTACAGGCAATAGCAACGCTGAGCGCAGGGGAACAGGTGACCGGATCAGAAGCGTGGATCAATGCAGGCGCGCGGCGAGGAAAGGAAAACAGGCCGCGCGTGGGTAATGAATCTGAATGTGAAAACGGATTCAGCCGCGCCAGATCAGTTTTTGGCAGTAGCGCGTTTCCGGCTGCTGGCCCAGCAGACGCTCAATAAGCATGAGGCGCAGCGTAAAAGGGGAGCGCGTCAGCAGGCACCACCAGGATTTTCCTGATGTTGTTTTTTCGGCCTGGAAGCATTTGCTGCAGTCGATACAGCTTTTCAGAGTGCTCATAGCATCACCTCCCATAAAATTTAACGCAACGGTAAGCAGAGATCGTGCTTTAATGCATCACTCTGTTTACATTATCGACAAATATAGCACTGGCTATACCGTTTAGCCAAGGCTAACGACGAAAAATTTGAGCTTATTTGCGCCTGGTTTACAATGAGCGCAGCTAAATCCACACGGAAGGGCTGGTGTGGAAAAAATAAAGAGGAAGCTGAATGAGTCGTCGTGCCAAAAGCGTGGTTTCTGCCCCGCAAGGACCACTAAAAGATATTGAAGAGCATGTCGAAGGTTTTCGGCAGGTGCGCGAAGCGCATCGTCGTGAACTGATTGATGACTATGTTGAGCTAATCTCTGATTTGATTGGTGAGTTTGGCGAGGCGCGCCAGGTCGACATGGCCGCGCGTTTGGGGGTTTCGCAACCGACCGTCGCCAAAATGTTAAAGCGGTTAGGAACCGCCGGCCTGGTCGAGCAGGTGCCTTATCGCGGCGTATTTTTGACGCGTGAAGGGGAAAAGCTGGCTGAAGAGAGCCGCGCCCGCCATCACATCGTTGAAACATTCCTGTTAGCGCTTGGCATTAGTCCGGAAACGGCACGCCGCGATTCTGAAGGCATCGAACATCACGTCAGTGATGAAACCCTGGCCGTATTCCAGAAATTTTACCAAAACAATTAATCCTCAGTTAAGGCGCCGGACATCATGCCCATTGTGCTTCGCTCATTTCTGCATGACCATATATTGCACTTGTTAGTCGTTGTTGGGGTTGTTCTGCTGTTTCTTGCTCATTACCACTGGGCGGATCTGCCTGCCGCAGTGGACTGGCACACCATCATCACCCTGAGTGGGCTGCTTATCCTCACCAAGGGGTTAGAAACCAGTGGGTATTTTGATGTTCTGGGCGGTCGGTTAATTGCGGGGTTTAAGCATGAGCGCACGCTGGCCCTGTTTATGGTGCTGGCGGCGGCGGTGCTCTCGACCTTCTTAACCAACGATGTGGCCCTGTTTATTCTGGTGCCGCTGACGCTGACATTGCGCAAGTTTTCCCATTTACCGATTTCCCGCTTAATCATCTTCGAAGCGCTGGCCGTAAATGCCGGTTCGTTGCTGACGCCGGTGGGCAATCCGCAGAATATTTTGCTGTGGAGCCACGGCTCGCTGAGTGTAGTCGGTTTTATCTGGCAAATGACGCCGCTGGCCGTCTGGCTGCTGTTAAGCCTGCTGGTCGTCACCTGGTTTAGTTTTGCCAAACGCGCGATTGAAAAACATGAGAACGCAGAACAGCACAGCTGGCAGAAGCCACTGTTTGCCGTCAGTCTGGCGCTTTACGTCTTGTTTATCGCCGCGCTGGAGTGGCACCTGACCGGCTGGGCGCTACTGCTGATTCTTGTCTGCTTTTTTATTATGGCGCGCCAGGTATTGCTGAATATCGACTGGAGCCTGCTGGTGGTCTTCATCGTCATGTTCCTGGACGTGTTCTTGCTGACACGCTTGCCTGTTGTGCAGGCCCATTTTGATGCGATTGCCCATCTTGCCAAAGGGGAGCTTTACCTGTTGGCGATTGGCTTGTCACAGGTAATCAGTAATGTGCCTGCCACGATCCTGCTTTTGCAGAAAGTGCCGCCTTCAGACGTCCTTGCCTGGGCGGTCAATATCGGTGGGTTTGGCCTGCTACCGGGTTCGCTTGCCAACCTGATTGCGCTGCGCATGGCGAAAGATCGTGCCATCTGGTGGCGCTTCCATCTGTTCTCCGTTCCCTTACTCGCATGGTCAATGCTGACCGGCTGGCTGTTGCTCAAACTGGTTGCCTGACGCGAACCTGTCCTGCCCTCGTGGCAGGACGTGCGGACTTTCTCAAGTTAAGTAAAGTTGTACTGGATTTTGTCAGTTTTCGATCTAATGTTTAGTTGACTTTCTACGCCCAGGACTGAGGGCCTTAGCCAGCGACGGACACTATGAGCGAGAACAACAACAACCGTGACCCACACCAGAAAGATACAGAAAACGCGCCCGATAAAAACAGCCCAGAACACGATAGCCAAAGCGATAACGACGAGAAACCGCGTAAGCGTCCCGGCAAAAAGCCGTTAATTATTTTGGCGGTCGTCGTCGTGGTGATGTTGATCGTGGCGTTCTTTTTCTGGTTTACCACCCGTAATGAAGAAACGACTGACGATGCGTTTACCGAAGGCAACGCAGTGACTATCGCAGCGAAAGCCTCGGGTTACGTCGTAAAATTGCTGGTGAAAGACAACCAGCGCGTGAAGAAGGGCGATCTGCTGGTGGAAATCGATCCCAGCGATAACGAAGCCCAGCGCGCGCAGGCAAAAGCACAGCTTGGCCTGGCCATGGCACAGTTGCACCAGGCTCAGGCGCAACTGGCACTGTCGCGCGTTCAGTACCCGGCGCAACGCGACCAGGCGCTGGCCGATCAGGCCAAAGCCGAGGCCAACTACCTGAATGCGCAGGCGGATTACCGTCGTCAGCGCGGCGTCGATCCCCGCGCCACCAGTCAACGCAATATTGATTCAGCCTCGGCGCAGTTACGCTCCGCGCAGGCACAACTGCAAAGCGCCAAAGCTCAGGTGGAAGTCGCCTCGCAGGTGGCCCTGCAAATCCGTCAGCAGGAAACCAATGTTGAAGCGCGTCAGGAACAGGTCGAGCAGGCAAAAGCCCAACTGAATGTGGCCGAGCTGAATCTGTCTTACACTCAGGTTCGTGCTCCTTACGACGGGTTTGTGACTAAGCGAAATGTCCAGTTGGGAACGTTGGTTCAGGCGGGCAGCGCCTTGTTCTCACTGGTTTCCCCGGATATCTGGATCACCGCCAACTTCAAAGAGTCACAGCTGGAGCGAATGAATCCCGGCGACAAGGTAACCATCAGCGTGGATGCCTGGCCTGACATGAAACTTGAAGGCCACGTCGACAGCATCCAGATGGGCACCGGTTCGCGCTTTTCGACCTTCCCGGCGGAGAATGCCACGGGCAACTACGTGAAAATCGTTCAGCGCGTGCCGGTCAAGATTGTGATTGATAAAGGACTGGATCCTAACCGTCCACTGCCACTGGGCTTATCGGTTGAACCGAAGGTAACCGTGGAATGAGTGAATCGCAGAGCTGGAAACCCGCCAGTAATCCGTGGCTCGTGGCCATTACGGTAACGCTGGCGGTATTTATGGAAATCCTGGATACCACCATCGTGAACGTGGCCCTGCCACATATCGCCGGTTCGCTCTCATCCAGTTACGATGAATCCACCTGGGTGCTGACCTCGTACCTCGTGGCGAATGGCATTGTGCTGCCCATCTCTGCCTTCTTCAGTCGTTTATTTGGCCGTAAACAGTTTTTCTTAATCTGTATCGTTATGTTCACAATCTGCTCATTCCTGTGTGGTATTGCCACCGAACTCTGGCAGATCATTCTGTTCCGCGTTTTGCAAGGGTTTTTCGGCGGCGGCCTGCAGCCTGTGCAGCAGTCGGTGCTGCTCGACTACTTTAAACCTGAGGATCGGGGCAAAGCGTTTGGCCTTTCCTCGATTGCGATTATCGTGGCGCCTGTTATCGGCCCGACGCTGGGCGGCTGGATTACGGATAACTACAGCTGGCGCTGGGTGTTCTTTATCAATATCCCGGTCGGTATCCTGACGATCATGGCCATTTTGCCGCTGCTGGAAGATCCGCCATGGGAGCGCAAGTGGGCCAAGGGCAAACTGAAAATTGACTACATCGGTATCGGTTTAATTACGCTGGGCCTGGGCTGCCTGCAGGTGATGCTGGATCGGGGTGAAGATGAGGACTGGTTTGCGTCGCACTTTATTGTGTTATTCGCGGTACTGGCGCTGGTCGGCATTGTCGGAGCCGTCTACTGGCTAATGTATGCCCGCAAACCGGTAGTCGACATTCTGGTAATGAAAGACCGTAACTTCTGGGTTGCGGGCCTGCTCATGGCCGGGATGGCAATGATTCTGTATGGTAGTTCCGTCGTGCTGCCTCAACTGGCCCAGCAGGATCTGGGTTATACGGCGACCTGGTCAGGGCTGGTGCTTTCACCCGGAGCCGTGCTGATTGTGCTGACGATTCCGCTGGTGCTTAAGCTGATGCCGGTCGTGCAAACCCGCTATATCATCGCATTTGGTTTTAGCTGCCTGGCCCTGGCGTTTTTCTACTCGTCCACGTTAACGCCCAATGTCGATTTCTCCACGCTGGTCATGATGCGCAGTGCGCAGTCTATTGGCCTGGGCTTCCTGTTTGTGCCGCTGACCACCATTGCCTTCATTACCATCCCACAACGCCTGAACGCGGATGCATCAGCATTATTTACGATGTTCCGTAACGTTGCGGGTTCGATTGGCATCTCGTTATCCACGGCGGCAATTACGGAGCGGGAGCAGGCGCGTTCGGCCCACATGGTGCATAACATGACGCCGTTAAATGAACAATTTAACATTACCGTTCAGCACTGGGCGCAGGCGATTCGCGACTTTACGTCGGCGGTGGGCGATCCCGTGACGCTGGCAACCGGCCAGCTCTATAAAGAGATGATTGTCCAGTCACGCATTCTGGCTTATATCGACGTCTTTTCAGGCTTAAGTATTGTCGCCCTGATTTTGATTCCATTTTGTTGGCTGCTGTCGCCCGTCAAAAGCGAAGGCAGTGCAGGAGCACACTGACATGAAGGTTATGACTACGTATCGCCTGAATCCCTTTACCTTGTTGCTGACGTTATCGCTGGCAGGTTGCAGCGTGGGCCCGGACTACCAGGCGCCAAAACCTCAGTTGCCGGGCAGCTACCACGCGCTGGATTCTCAGGAGCGCTCGAAACCGCAGACGTCGGCAGTGGATACGCGCTGGTGGCGTAACTTCAACGATCCCCAACTGGACAGCCTGATTGCCCGCGCAATCGCGGGTAATCTGTCGTTACAGCAGACCGTCCTGCGCATTGCGGGCGCGCGCGAGCAGTTATCTCAGGCGCAGGGCGGCTTGTTTCCCAGCCTGAACGGTTCGGCAAAAGTCACGCGTCAGCAACTGGGGCTGGAAGGTTTGCTGAAAGCGAATGGGGTCAATGACCAGGTGGACAGCACTGTCGCCAGCCAGTTAAACGGGCTGACGCAGCCCGTCACCTTATATCAGGGCAGCTTCGATGCCAGTTGGGAACTGGATCTGTGGGGCAAGGTACGACGTCAGATCGAATCAGCCAATGCACAGCAACAGGCGGCCATTGAGCAACGTAACGATGCGCTGGTGTCGCTGGAAGCGGAAGTTGTCCGTGCCTGGTTACAACTGCGTGGGGCGCAGGCAACCGTCAACACGCTGCAACAGCAAATCGCGGTGGCGGATCAGACCTGGCAACTGACACAAAGCCAGCAGCGCAATGGCCTGGCGCCGTTAACCGATGTGGAAAATGCCCGGGCGCAGTTGAGCAGTTTACAGGCGCAGCTACCGCAGTATCAGGCGCAAACGCGTCAGGCGATGAACGGTCTGGCTGTGCTTATCGGTAAAACCCCCGGCGCGCTGGATGCAGAACTGCAGACGCCGAAAGCGCTGCCAGCCTTGCCGAATGCGGTCGCGGTCGGCATTCCCTCAACCTTAGCGCGTCGACGCCCGGATATTCGCCAGGCAGAGGCGAAACTCCATGCGCAAACCGCCGGGATCGGCGTTTCTGTCGCACAGCTATTCCCCAGCCTCTCTCTTACCGGACAGTTGGGCGTGCGCAATACCGATGCCAGTTATCTGGACGACTGGAGCAGCCACTTCTATAGCGTGGGGCCTTCGCTGTCGATTCCCCTTTTTCAGGGAGGCCGGCTGGTTTCCAGCGTGAAGCTTGCACGTGCTCAACAGGCCAGCGCGGCGCTGGATTATCGCCAGACGGTGCTGACGGCTTTGCAGGATGTCGAAAACGCCCTTGTGAGTTACCGGGCCGATCAGCAGCGCGTCACGGCGCTGGACGAAACGACCGGTGCACTGCAACGGACCTTTGATTTGGCGAGCGACAGCTATCGCCAGGGATTATCGACCTTCCTTGAGGTGCTTGATGCGCAGCGCCAGCTCGCCCAGGCCGAGGAGCAGGCAACACAGGCGCGCATGCAAAGCGGGCTGGATCTCGTGGCGCTCTACAAAGCGCTGGGCGGCGGCTGGGAAACCTATCAAAACGTTCAGCTCCCTCAGTATGACGTGTTTGGACCTGCGACCCAGGTAAATTAATCCTTCAGGCCGTGGCCTTTCGGCAGACCACGGCCTGTTATCAGACAGTGTAATACCTGCGCTTTATTATTTATCTGTTATATCGTTCAGTAAACTCATTTAATCACCCTTAAAGCTGGTGGTTTAAAAGGGTTGCTGGCTATTTAGCCGGCGCACTTACTGTGAAGCATAAATTGTCTGTAAATGTATTCAACCTTATAACGGCTGTGAAACGCCGTCGCCTTGCCTGTGCCGATGCAGCATTTTTGTCGGGGAGTGAAGGGGGACAAAGGCAATATCCCCACATTTTATTCGCCATAAAGCCGATATTATTGTGGCGAAGCGCGATAAACTTCGTACCCGACGTCAGCTATTTTGTTCACAGACCGCGTGTTCCGGGCGGAGAACGTCTGACTCAGGACAGGCAAATTAATCCAAATTCTTCACCGGTGTTAAAAAATATTGAGCGTTAAAATTTAAAAGCGCATAGCGAATTCATACAGTAAGTGTAATCAATGAAATCGTTTACATTGTGCAAGGATAGCAGGCATTTAGTGTTAATTTGAGGTTAATTATCTCTCCACATAAGCATTCTGAATACTTCACTGACATTTAAAAAACCTATCGGAATTATCTGTAGTAATAAATTAATTTATTTTTTTATTTGAATTAGGTAATCTTGACGCTACAGTTTAATTAAACCCCTTAATCAAGGATATTGTGATGAGTGACGCATTTAAAGTTCTAAACAACATTCGCACATTACGTGCCCAGGCTCGTGAACTGCCACTGAGCGATCTGGAAGAAATTCTTGAGAAATTGACCGTTGTAGTAACGGAACGTCGTGAAGAAGCGCACGCTGAAGAACAACAGAATCGTGAAAAAGAAGAGAAGTTATCGAAATATCGCGAAATGCTGTTGGCTGATGGTATCGATCCTAATGAATTATTAGGTGCGCTGGAGCAGGGTAAAAAACGCACTAAGCGTGCGCCACGTCCGGCTAAATATTCTTACACCGACGAAAATGGCGAGAAAAAATCATGGACCGGCCAGGGCCGCACGCCAGCAGCAATTAAAAAAGCGCTGGACGAAGGTAAAAGCCTGGACAGCTTCCTGATCGATTAATCGACACAATCCTTGTAAGTGGCAGCCGGCGACATTTATGTCGCCGGCTTTTTTTATTTAAAAAACCCTGCTCTTTGCTTTATTACTCTCGCTGTCATGCACCCGGTGTGGCGTGCGCAGGTAGGGCTTCCCCTCTGCGCAGCGTCCGGTACGTTTAGCCAGCGGCTGGGTTAAGCGACAAACGTACGGGCAGTGAAAATAAAAAGTCATGCGTTTTCAACAGACACTCATGCAAGGGTAGCCGGAGACTGGCGTGCGCTACGTCACATCTGGCATAATAGCCGCCGTTTTCCATCCACTCTCTTCACTAAGGTCAATGCCGTGTTAGTTAGCAGCAATATCACCATGCAGTTTGGCAGCAAGCCACTGTTCGAAAATATCTCCGTTAAATTTGGCGGGGGTAATCGGTACGGTTTAATCGGTGCGAACGGCAGCGGAAAATCCACCTTCATGAAGATTTTGGGTGGCGATTTGGTGCCGTCGGGCGGCAATGTTTCCTACGATCCCAATGAACGTATTGGTAAATTACGCCAGGACCAGTTCGCCTTTGAACAATATAGTGTGATTGATACGGTAATCATGGGGCACCATGAATTATGGGAAGTGAAACAGGAACGTGACCGTATTTATTCCCTGCCCGAAATGAGCGAAGAGGAAGGCTACAAAGTCGCAGATCTGGAAGTACAGTATGGCGAAATGGATGGTTACAGCGCGGAATCGCGCGCCGGTGAATTATTACTTGGCGTGGGCATCCCGGTTGAACAGCATTACGGGCCGATGAGCGAAATTGCGCCAGGCTTTAAATTACGCGTTCTTTTAGCCCAGGCCTTGTTTTCTAATCCGGATATTTTGCTGCTGGACGAACCGACCAACAACCTGGATATCGATACCATCCGTTGGCTGGAGCAGGTGTTAAACGAACGCGACAGCACCATGATTATCATTTCGCACGACCGTCACTTCCTCAATATGGTCTGCACGCACATGGCCGATCTGGACTATGGCGAGCTGCGCGTTTATTCCGGTAATTATGATGAATATATGACCGCGGCCACCCAGGCGCGTGAACGTCTGTTAGCGGATAACGCCAAGAAAAAAGCGCAAATTGCCGATCTGCAGTCGTTTGTCAGCCGCTTTAGTGCCAACGCTTCTAAATCGCGTCAGGCCACCTCGCGCGCTAAACAAATGGATAAAATAAAACTGGAAGAAGTGAAAGCCTCCAGCCGTCAGAATCCATATATCCGTTTTGAACAGGATAAGAAACTGTTCCGTAATGCGCTGGAAGTGGAAGGCCTGACGAAAGGCTTTGATAACGGTCCTCTGTTCAAAAATCTTAATCTGCTGCTGGAAGTCGGTGAAAAACTGGCGATATTAGGGGCTAACGGTATCGGTAAATCCACGCTGTTAAAAACCCTGGTCGGCGAACTGACGCCAGAAAGCGGCAGCGTTAAATGGTCCGAGAATGCCAAAATTGGCTATTACGCGCAGGACCACGCAGACGATTTTGCTGACGATCTGACGGTTTTTGACTGGATGAGTCAGTGGAAGCAGCCGGGCGATGATGAGCAGGCCGTTCGCGGTATTCTTGGCCGCCTGTTGTTCTCTCAGGACGACATTAAAAAGCCCGCGAAGGTGCTGTCGGGTGGTGAGAAAGGGCGCATGCTGTTCGGCAAGCTGATGATGCAGAAGCCTAACATTCTGATTATGGATGAACCCACCAACCACCTGGATATGGAATCCATCGAGTCATTAAACATGGCGCTGGAAATGTATGAAGGCACGCTGATTTTCGTTTCCCATGACCGTGAATTCGTCAGCTCACTGGCGACGCGTGTTATGGAAATCAAGGCGGAGCGCATCGTCGATTTCACCGGGAATTACGAAGACTACCTGCGCAGTCAGGGCATCGTTTAAGACCTGCGGGGTAGCGCTGACTACCCCGTTTTCTTTCGTGCATTGACTCGCCTTTTGTAATCGCTCACGCTCAGCGTTCAATCAGACCGGCCTTTAGCCTGTGCACTCAGAATGGCCACAGACTTCACAATTCGGATCCTGTGCGACATGCATCGTGCGAAACTCTGCGCGCATGGCATCATACATGAGCAAACGTGAGCGCGCGGGCGTGCCAAACCGGGTCAGCAGCTTTATTGCTTCCATCGCCTGCATGGCACCGACAACGCCCACCAGCGGCGCCATTACACCGGCTTCCACGCAACTGAGCACCTGAGCGCCAAACAAACGGCTGATACAGCGGTAGCAGGGCGCACCAGGCTGCCAGTCAAACACACTCAACTGACCTTCCATGCGAATCGCCGCGCCCGAAACCAGAGGCACCTTCAGTTCATAACAAAGCCGGTTAAGCTGTTCACGCACGCTGACATTATCCGTGCAGTCGACCACGACCTGCTGCCTGGCGATGATCGCCCGCAGCGCGTTATCGTCCAACTGGCCGTGGACAGGATATAACTGACAGTGTGGATTGATCTCCGCCAGGCGTGCCCGGGCGGATTCGACCTTGGCCCGACCAATATCCGCATCATGATGCAGAATCTGTCGCTGCAGGTTTGAGAGCGAAACCGTATCAAAATCCAGCAGAGACAGGTGACCGACGCCTGCTGCCGCCAGATAAGGTGCGGCTGCACAGCCTAAACCGCCCAGGCCCACGACCAACACATGGCTGGCCTTCAGGGCTTCCTGTCCGTCAAAGTCAAACCCCCGCAGGACAATTTGCCGGTTATAGCGCAGCATTTCCTCGTGGCTGAGTTCGGGCAGCATTTATCCCTCCAGCAGGGCGTTGAAGGGCTCAACATCTACCCATTCTCCCGCCTCGACATAGCCGCGCTCACGCTCCAGTACGATAAAGCAGTTAGCCTGTGAAAACGAGCTGTACACATGCGAACCCTGGGCACCCGTGCTGACGACTTCTGTTTCACCCTCAGCATTTCGCCGCAGCACACCGCGCTGAAAATCCAGACGGCCCGGCGATTTTTTCAGTGCGCTTGCTGTACGCACGCGCTGACGTGGCGGTAAAGCCGAAGCTGACTGTCCGGTCAGACGGGCCAGCAGGGGCTGCACCAGTTGATAAAAGGTCACGACGGCCGAGACCGGATTGCCGGGCAGGCCGCAGAACCAGCTGTTTGCCAGGCGGCCAAAGGCGAAAGGTTTGCCCGGTTTAATGGCCAGCTTCCAGAAGCGGATGCTGCCCAGTTCCTCCAGCATCGCCTTAGTAAAGTCGGCTTCACCGACAGAGACACCGCCGGTGCTGATGACCACATCGGCCTGGCGATCGGCGTCCATAAAGGCAGCCCGAAGGGCGACCGGATCGTCGCGAACAATGCCAAGATCGATCACCTCGCAGCCCAGCTTATGCAGCATGAGGGAGATGGCAAACCGGTTGGTGTCATAGATTTGCCCGTCAGACAGCGGCTGGCCCACGGGTTGCAGCTCATCCCCGGTGGAGAAAATTGCCACGCGCAATTTGCGCAGCACCTTCACCGTGGCGATGCCTAATGAGGCCAGCAACGGCAGTTCCGCAGCGCCCAGGCGCACGCCAGGCGCAAGGACCTGATGGCCTGCCCGGATATCATCGCCGATCAGGCGGATGTTTTGTCCGGCTTTTACGGGCGCATCAATAACAATCTGTTCGCCCTGCAGATGGGTTTGCTCCTGCATGACGACGGCATCGCAGCCGTCCGGTACCGGCGCGCCCGTCATGATTCTGATGACACTGCCCGCAGGCCAGTCACCCGAAAACGGCGCACCGGCAAAGGCTTTACCGGCAACCGTTAAGGGCTGACCCTCTTGTACATCAGCAAGCCTGACGGCATAACCGTCCATGGCTGAGTTGTTAAAAGGCGGTACATCAATGGGGGAGGTCACGCTGCAGGCGGTGATGCGCCCGGCCGCGTCGGTCAGGGGCACATCCAGGGATTCGGTGATGGGCGTCAGTTGCGCCAGCATCTTCTGTTGCGCGTCTTCAAGGGAAATCAGTCCGGCAGTAAAGCTTTCCATTATTGTCTCAGTCTGTCTGTTGCAATTGCTGACTATTATGGTGGCTTTTATCCTCAGAGTCACATCGGTATAAGCCACAACGAAAGGTTATTAGCGCGGGACCAGTTTCCGCTTTACAAGCTATGGCGGGCTTTCTATATTCAAAAATACGCTAACAAGACGTAAAACCATTCAAAATCAGTGTTTTTCCTTCTGATGCAACCACAGGGTAACGCAGTATGGCTAAAGCAGTGATCGCCATTCATGGCGGCGCAGGCGCAATTACGCGTGCTGCCATGAGCGCAGAGAAAGAACAGGCTTATCGTCAGGCGCTTCACGATATTGTGACACATGGCCAAACCCTGCTGGCGCAGGGCGCATCCGCGCTGGATGTGGTGACTGAAGCGGTGCGCAGGCTGGAAGAGTGCCCGCTGTTTAATGCAGGTAAAGGGGCTGTGTTTACCCATCAGGGCACGCATGAGCTGGATGCCAGCATCATGGATGGCAGAACGCTGCAGGCTGGGGCAGTGGCGGGCGTCTCCCGGCTGCGCAACCCGGTACTGGCAGCGCGTGCGCTGTTAGACCACAGCCCGCATGTCCTGTTGATTGGGGAAGGGGCCGAAGCCTTTGCATTTGCGCAGGGGCTTGAGCAGGTTGAACCGGATTTCTTTTCCACGCCTGAACGCCTGGAGCAACTGCAACGGGCGCTGCGCAGCGATGCCGCTGTGCTTGACCACGATGGCGCCGCCCAGGGCGGCGATCCTCTTGACCCGGATCGTAAGTTTGGCACGGTCGGTGCCGTGGCGCTGGATTTGGCGGGAAACCTGGCGGCGGCGACATCGACCGGCGGCATGACCAATAAACAGCAGGGGCGCGTAGGCGACTCACCGTTGCCTGGCGCAGGCTGCTATGCCAGTAACGACAGCGCGGCGGTGTCCTGCACCGGCACTGGCGAAGTGTTTATCCGCACCCTGGCGGCCTACGATGTGGCGGCACAAATGCGTTACGCCGGGCGGACATTACAACAGGCCAGCGTCAATGTGATTCATGACAGCGTGCTGGAGCTGGGCGGCAGCGGTGGGCTGATTGCGGTTGATCGGGAGGGCAATGTGGCACTGCCGTTCAACAGCGAAGGCATGTACCGGGCTGTTGCCCGGGTGGATGACGTCGCAGAGGTCGCAATTTACCGTGAAAGCTAACAGCCAGCCTGACAGGCTCCCTCTGTCTCCCGAACAGGTGTTGGCGGTGCGCGACCTGAACGTACGTTTTCACCATGACGGCCAGGTGACCGAAGCCGTGCGTCATCTTTCACTTGATGTGTTTCGCGGCGAAACGCTGGCTTTAGTGGGCGAGTCCGGCTCGGGCAAATCCGTCACCTCACTGGCGATCATGCGCCTGTTGGCGCAGGACAGCGCAGAGGTCAGTGGCGAGATACGGCTGCGTCGGCGCAGTGGTGAGGCACTGGATCTGATGCGGATGCCGCGCGGTCAGATGCGCAGGGTGCGCGGCGCGGATATGGCCATGATTTTCCAGGAACCGATGACCTCGCTGAATCCGGTGTTTACGGTAGGCGATCAGATCGCAGAATCCATTCGACTGCATCAGGGTAAAAGCCAGTCCGAAGCCCTGACGGAGGCGCGTCGTATGCTGGATCGGGTACGCATTCCTGACGCACAAAGTATGCTGCGCCGTTATCCTCACCAGCTTTCCGGTGGTATGCGGCAGCGCGTGATGATTGCGATGGCCCTGTCGTGCAAGCCTGCGCTGCTGATTGCCGACGAGCCGACTACTGCCCTGGACGTCACGATTCAGGCCCAGATCCTGCAACTGATCCGCGAGCTGCAGAAAGAGATGCAGATGGGCGTGATTTTTATCACTCACGATATGGGCGTGGTGGCGGAAATGGCGGACCGCGTCCAGGTGATGTATCGCGGTGAGGTGCTGGAAAACGCCTCTACCGCCGAGCTGTTCAGCGCACCGCAGCAGCCTTACACCCGGGCGCTGCTGGCCGCTGTCCCGACCCTGGGGGCGATGCAGGATCAGCCGCTGCCCGCGAAATTTCCTCTCCTGCTTAACGATGCGGCACCCGACGTACCGCAAAACACCGTACGTCACGATCGCCCGCCCATCCTGCAGGTGCGCAATCTGGTCACGCGCTTCGATATTCGCTCAGGATTACTGAATCGCGTAACAAGCCGGGTGCACGCGGTCGAGAACATCAGCTTTGACCTTTATGCAGGCGAAACGCTGGCGCTGGTGGGGGAATCCGGGTGCGGTAAATCGACTACCGGACGTTCACTGCTGAAACTGGTCGCCAGTCAGGGAGGCAGCATTACCTTTGACGGGCAGCGTATTAACGATCTTTCGGGAGCGGCGCTGGCGCATCTGCGGCGCGATATTCAGTTTATCTTCCAGGACCCTTATGCATCGCTTGATCCGCGCCTGACGGTGGGATTTTCGATTATGGAGCCGCTGCTGGTTCACAAGGTGATGCCACGACGCGAAGCGGAACAGCGCGTGGCTTGGTTACTGGAAAAGGTTGGCTTACTGCCGGAACACGCAAAGCGTTATCCGCATGAGTTTTCGGGTGGCCAGCGTCAGCGTATCTGCATCGCGCGGGCACTGGCGCTGAACCCCAAAGTGGTGATTGCCGATGAGTCGGTGTCCGCGCTTGATGTCTCCATTCAGGCACAAATCATCAACCTGATGCTCGACCTTCAGCGTGAATTTGGTATCGCCTTTTTGTTTATTTCCCATGATATGGCGGTGGTTGAGCGCATCAGCCACCGCGTAGCGGTGATGTATCTTGGACAGATTGTGGAAATCGGCCCACGTCAGTCGGTATTCGGGCAGCCACATCATCCTTATACCCAAAAATTAATGGCCGCCGTGCCGGTTGCCGACCCGACACGTCGGCAACGCGAGCGCAGTCTGCTGGTCGATGAGATCCCCAGCCCGATTCGTGCACTGGGCGATGAACCCGAACGGGTTTCGCTGATGGAAGTGGCCCCCGGTCATTTTGTGGCTCGCTCTGCCACCAGCGCGATCTGAAATAATACGCTATCGCCACGGCGATAAATCAGACAGGGATTACAGGAGAAAACAATGCAGATAACGATGCGTAGAAGCTTACTGGCAGCAGGGATATTAAGTAGCGTCATGACGCTGCCCGCCTGGGCCGCGGGTGATGCGGTGATCGCCGTCGCCTCAAATTTCACCACGCTTGATCCCTATGACGCTAACGACACCTTGTCCCAGGCGGTCGCGAAATCATTTTATCAGGGGCTGTTTGGCTTTGATAAAGATATGAAGCTGACCAATGTGCTGGCGGACAGTTACACGGTGAGCGGCGATGGCCTGACCTACACCATCAAGCTGCACTCAGGCGTGAAGTTTCAGGATGGCACCGACTTTAATGCCGAGGCGGTCAAGGTCAACCTGGATCGGGCCAGTAATCCCGACAACCATCTCAAACGTTATAACCTGTTTAAATACATCGCCAGCACGGAAGCGGTCGATCCCACGACGGTGAAGATTACGCTGAAGCAGCCGTTCTCGGCCTTTATTAATATCCTGGCGCACCCTGCGGCGGTGATGATTTCCCCTGCCGCCCTGAAAAAATACGGTAAGGACATCGGTTTTCATCCGGTGGGCACCGGGCCGTTCGAATTTGTGACCTGGAATCAGACCGACTTTGTGAAGGTGAAGAAATGGGACGGCTACTGGAAAAAAGGCTATCCCAAACTCGACAGTATTACGTGGCGCCCGGTCGTGGATAACAATACGCGTGCGGCCATGCTGCAGACCGGTGAAGCGAACTTTGCCTTCCCGGTGCCTTATGAGCAGGCCAAATTGCTGGAGAAGGACAGCAAGCTGGACGTGGTGGTATCCCCCTCCATCATGCAGCGCTACATCAGCCTGAATGTGACACAAAAACCGTTTGATAATCCGAAAGTGCGTGAGGCGCTGGAGTACGCGATCAACCGCCAGGCACTGGTTAAAGTTGCGTTCGCCGGTTATGCCACACCTGCTACCGGCATAGTGCCTCCCTCTATTGCCTATGCGCAAACGTATCCGCCCATTCCTTACGATCCCGCTAAAGCAAAAGCGTTGCTGAAAGAAGCGGGTTATCCGAACGGTTTCGGCACCACGCTCTGGTCGTCGCATAACCACAGCACGGCACAGAAAGTGTTGCAGTTTGTTCAGCAGCAACTGGCACAGGTCGGCGTGAAGGTGAAAGTGACCGCGATGGATGCGGGACAGCGCGCAGCGGAAGTGGAAGGCAAGGGCCAGAAAGAGAGTGGCGTGCGCATGTTCTACACTGGCTGGTCAGCCTCAACGGGTGAAGCCGACTGGGCGCTGACGCCGTTGTTCGCAACCGCAGCCTGGCCACCGGCGATCTTCAACACGGCGTTTTACAGCAATCCGAAGGTGGATAAAGACCTGGCCGACGCGCTGAAAACGACCGATCAGGCGGAAAAAGCCAAACTGTATAAAGATGCGCAGGACACCATCTGGAACGATCATCCGTGGATCCCGCTGGTGGTGGAGCAACTGGTGTCCGCACACAGCAAAAACCTGAGCGGTTTTTACATGATGCCGGACACGTCATTCAGTTTTGATGACGCCGAGATGAAGTAAGTCGCCGGACCTGTTCTGTCCTGAACAGGATGTGTGATGCCCGGTGCCTCGTCAGCAATGAGGCACCGGGCAGGTCAGCTGCGCTGCTGACTGTTGTGTGGGATGTCACATGGTTAACTATTTTCTTAAACGCCTGCTGGGCCTGATTCCCACGCTGTTTATCGTGGCAGTGCTGGTGTTTCTGTTTGTCCATTTGCTGCCGGGCGATCCGGCGCGGCTGATTGCCGGACAGGAAGCCGATGCGTCTGTGGTGGCATTGGTCCGTCAGGAGCTGGGCCTGGATAAACCCCTGCCGGTGCAGTTCGTGCACTTTATCGTCAATGCGCTGCAGGGGGATTTTGGTCAGTCGCTGGTTTCCCGGCGTCCGGTTTCGGCGGAAATCGCTACGCGTTTTATGCCAACCCTGTGGCTGACGCTCACCAGCATGGTGTGGGCGGTGATCCTGGGCATGGCGATCGGCATTGTTTCGGCCGTATGGCGCAATCGCTGGCCGGATCGCCTCGGCATGACGCTCGCAGTTTCGGGTATCTCTTTTCCGGCTTTTGCCCTGGGCATGTTACTGATGGACGTGTTTTCCGTCCAGTTGGGCTGGTTGCCTACGGTGGGCGCAGACAGCTGGCAGCACTATATTTTGCCCTCTCTCACGCTGGGCGCGGCGGTAGCGGCTGTGATGGCCCGTTTCACCCGGGCATCCTTTGTGGAGGTGATGCAGGAAGATTACATGCGCACCGCGCGTGCCAAAGGCGTCAGTGAGTACCGCGTGGTGATTAAGCACGGTCTGCGGAATGCCATGATACCGGTGGTCACCATGATGGGCCTGCAGTTTGGTTTCCTGCTGGGTGGCTCGATTGTGGTTGAGGTCGTGTTCAACTGGCCGGGGCTGGGACGCCTGCTGGTGGATTCGGTACAGATGCGTGACTATCCGGTGATTCAGGCAGAGGTATTGCTGTTTTCGCTGGAGTTTATTTTGATCAATCTGATTGTCGATATGCTGTATGCCGTCATTAACCCGGCGATTCGCTTTAAGGACACCTGATGAAAAACTGGCGACGGGAAGCGGCACTCAAAAACATGCCACTGCTGGACAGCAACCGGGTAAGAACGCCCTGGCGGGAATTCTGGCGACGCTTTCGTCGTCAGCCGGTCGCTCTGCTGGCGGGCCTGTTTGTTCTGGTGCTGATCGTACTGGCGTTTACGGCACCGTATGTCGCGCCATTCGATGCGGAAAATTACTTTGATTATGACCGACTCAACGACGGCCCCTCACTGGTGCACTGGTTTGGCGTGGATTCACTGGGACGCGATATCTTTAGCCGCGTGCTGGTGGGAACCCGAATTTCGCTTCTCGCCGGCTTCGTTTCCGTCGCGATAGGGGCGATAGTGGGGACGCTGGCAGGACTGCTGGCGGGCTACTATGAAGGCTGGTGGGACAGGATCACCATGCGCATCTGCGACGTGCTGTTTGCGTTTCCCGGCATTTTGCTGGCGATTGCCGTCGTGGCCATCATGGGCAGTGGCATCAGTAACGTCATTATCGCCGTGGCGATATTCAGTATTCCCGCCTTTGCCCGCCTGGTGCGCGGCAATACGCTGGTACTGAAACGGCAAACCTACATCGAGTCAGCCCGCAGTATCGGAGCGTCAGACTGGACGATCATGATACGTCACCTGCTGCCCGGCACGGTATCCTCTATTGTGGTGTACTTCACCATGCGCATCGGGACCTCGATTATCACCGCCGCAAGCCTGTCATTTCTGGGGCTGGGCGCGCAGCCACCGACGCCAGAGTGGGGCGCGATGCTCAACGAAGCGCGCGCGGATATGGTTATCGCGCCGCACGTGGCGATTTTTCCGGCACTGGCTATTTTTTTCACGGTTTTAGCCTTTAATTTGCTTGGCGACGGGCTACGTGACGCACTTGATCCTAAACTGAAGACATGAAACCTTTTGACTATGAACAAGACTTCAGCACCATCGACTTCCGCAAACATCCTGAACGTTATCAGGTCGGGCGCGGTGAGCAGGGCGTGCTGATGGTCCAGCCCTATAAAGGCGAAATCCTGCCGCACTGGCGTTTTCGTAACGTTGAGGTTGCGAAAGCCTCGGCAGAAGAAATCATGCGGCTGTTCGAAGCCTATCGCCAGCAGGATGACTTTGTGGGCATGGACATGGCGCGCAAATTTATTCAAATGGGCTACACCCGTGCGCGCCGCTACAGCAACCATAAGGGCGGACGAAAATACGATGCGGAGGGCAAGGAGTTGCCCCGGGGCAGGGACGAAGAAAAGGCCGCTGCGGCGGCCATTTTCAAAGCGTACTGGGATAAGCTACGGGCAGATGACGACTATCTGGCGCGCAAAAAAGCGCACCAGCAGAAGTATGGTTAGACGCGGCTCGCCCACAAATCGTATTCGTCAGCATGTTCCACTTTGACACGCAGAACATCGCCCGGCTTAACGTTGCTCTCGCCATTCAGATAAACGGCACCATCGATCTCTGGCGCGTCAGCCATGCTGCGACCAATCGCGCCTTCTTCATCGACTTCATCAATGATGACCATAATTTCACGGCCGATTTTTTCCTGCAGGCGCTCGGCAGAGATCTGCTGCTGCAACTGCATAAAGCGGTCATAACGTTCCTGTTTCACTGCGTCATTGACCGGATCGGGTAACTGGTTTGCCGTTGCGCCTTCAACCGGGCTGTACTGGAAGCAACCCACACGATCCAGACGCGCTTCTTTAATAAAGTCGAGCAGCATCTGGAAGTCTTCTTCGGTTTCGCCGGGGAAGCCTACAATAAACGTTGAGCGCAGCGTCAGCGTCGGGCAGATCTCACGCCAGCGCTTAATGCGCTCCAGCGTGCGTTCCACGGCACCCGGACGCTTCATCAGCTTCAGAATGCGTGGGCTGGCGTGCTGAAGCGGGATATCCAGATACGGCAGAATCTTGCCTTCTGCCATCAGTGGAATCACGTCGTCCACGTGAGGATAAGGATAAACATAATGCAGGCGAACCCACACGCCGAGTTTCGCTAACTGCTCGCACAGGCTCACCATGCTGGTTTTCACCGGCGCGCCGTTCCAGAACCCTGTGCGGTGTTTCACGTCCACGCCGTAAGCCGAGGTATCCTGCGAAATGACCAGCAACTCTTTCACGCCCGCTTCAACCAGCCGTTTTGCTTCGTCCAGCACTTCGCCAATGGCACGACTGTCGAGATCGCCGCGCATAGACGGGATGATACAGAAGGTGCAGCGATGGTTGCAGCCTTCAGAAATTTTCAGGTAAGCGTAATGACGCGGCGTCAGCTTCACGCCCTGTTGCGGCACCAGGCTCAGGAACGGATTATGTTGGGGCTTCGGCACGTAGCGGTGCACGTGCGACAGCACTTGTTCATAGCTGTGCGGACCGGTGATTTCCAGTACCTTCGGGTGCACTTCGCGAATCTGGTCGACTTTCGCTCCCAGGCAGCCGGTCACAATCACCTTGCCGTTTTCGTTCAGGGCTTCACCGATCGCTTCCAGCGATTCCTGGACGGCGCTGTCGATGAATCCGCAGGTGTTGACGATAACGATTTCCGCATCGTCATAGCGTGGGACCACCTCATAGCCCTCGGTGCGCAGTTCCGTCAGAATGCGCTCAGAGTCGACAAGGTTTTTGGGGCAGCCAAGCGAGACAAATCCCACGCGCGGCGGCAGTGTAGTAGTAGTGGACATAAGGTGGTTTCCGGTTCAGCACAGCAATGGCGCGCGATTTTACCTGTGTTGCGATGAAAATTGTAGCGTTATCTGACCTCAGGCATAACAGTGTAAAGTCACGCAAAAAACCGTAAAGGGTTCCCGAGAGTGACAGGCGTTTAAGCCGATGATCGGAAAGGAAGAAAACCGCAGTAACCCGCCGTTTTGCAAAAGGATTTCTAATAAATAGCTAAAAATTAATTCGTTAATTTTCTTATCAACGCAGGTGATAACGCCATTTGAAGGTCATATTGTTGGTTGATATTTGCTTGTTTTCATTAATAATGATTCGCTTAACAAGTGCTGAGAGCCTGGCCTTTCAGACAATGACGTGGATAATGTGAGAGCAAAATAATGAAAGAGATCATTAACGGGTTTCTGAGTTTTCAGCAGACTGTCTTTCCTGAAAGAGAGGCGCTGTTCAAAAGTCTGGCCTCAAATCAGAACCCGAAAGCCCTGTTTATCTCTTGCTCAGACAGCCGTCTGGTGCCGGAGCTGGTCACGCAGCAGGAACCCGGTCAGCTATTCGTTATCCGTAATGCGGGCAACATTGTGCCGTCTTTTGGGCCGGAGCCGGGTGGCGTGTCAGCCACCATTGAGTATGCGGTGATGGTGCTGGGCGTTTCTGACATCATCATCTGTGGCCACTCTAACTGCGGTGCGATGAACGCGATTTCGTCCTGTGCCTGCATGGACAGCATGCCAGCCGTCGAGCACTGGCTGCGCTTTGCCGATGCGGCCAAAGCGGTGGTGGAGCAGCGTGACTATGAATCACCCGAGAAAAAGCTCAACGCTATGGTGCAGGAGAACGTGATTGCGCAGCTAAACAACATGAAAACCCATCCTTCGGTGTCGGTAGGGTTACGTCAGGGCAAGCTGCGTCTGCATGGCTGGGTTTACGACATTGAGTCGGGCACCATTCTGGCGCTCACGCCGGGCGGTAAAGAGTTCATCTCACTGGCGGATAATCCCGAGACCTTTTTCGAGTAAGTTCCGTTTGCCCGCGCCGTTCAGGTCGCGGGCCCCTTACCGCCTGTTTTTTCATCCCGTCTTTATCACGCCCACGCTGTTTAATCTTTTGTAAATCCTCAACATCATGCCGGACAGGCTGACTACGCTTAAACACACTGCCTCTGTCTGGAGAATGCTATGACCCGTGTTTCCACCCTACTGTTACTGAATGGCGCGTTACTCGTTTCCAGCCCGTTATGGGCGGATGATCTGACGGTGAAGGTGCTTCAGGATAAGCTGGACCATCCCTGGTCGGTGGCCTTTTTACCGGATAACCAGACGTTACTCATCACTGAACGCGCTGGCCAGTTGCGTAGCTGGCGACCTGATACCGGTTTATCTGAGCCGATTAAGGGCGTGCCCGCGGTGTGGGCGCAGCGACAGAGCGGCCTGCTGGATGTGGTGCTGGCCCCGGATTTTGCCCAGAGCCGTCGGGTGTGGCTCAGCTATACCAAAGCGGACAGCGACGGCAAGGCGGGGGCCGTCGTGGGTTATGGCACACTCAGCGACGATCATCGCCAGCTGACCGATTTTCATGAAGTCATCAGCCAAACGCCCCGGCTCTCAAGAGGTAACAATATCGGCACCCGGCTGGCCTTTGACCGTCAGGGGTTTGTGTGGATTGCCTTCGGGGATAATTTTGTCAGCAGCGCCGCCCAGGATCTCGACAAGCTCCAGGGAAAACTGCTGCGCCTGAACGGCGACGGTAGCGTTCCCAGGGATAATCCTTTCGTGGGCAGGCAGGGTGCCCGGCCTGAAATCTGGGCCTACGGTTTACGTAACCCACAAGGCCTGGCGCTTAATCCCTGGACACAGGTCATGTGGGAAAGTGAGCACGGCCCACGCGGTGGCGATGAGGTCAACGTGATCGAAAAAGGGAAAAATTATGGTTGGCCGCTGGCGACCTACGGCATTGATTACAACGGCAGCAAGGTTCCTGAATCGAAAGGCACGCACGTGGCGGGCACGGAACAGCCGGTATTTTACTGGAAAGTTTCACCGGCGCTAAGCGGCATGGCCTTTTATAACAGTGCCCGTTTCCCCCAGTGGAAAAACTCGCTCTTTATCGGGGCGCTGAAAGAGAAGCAACTGATTCGACTGCGTGTCAATGGTGAAAAAGTCGTTGAGGCGCAACGCCTGCTGGGTGAGCGAAACGAACGCATTCGTGATGTCCGCCAGGGGCCGGATGGGTATCTGTATGTGTTGACGGATGAAGCTAACGGCAAGCTCCTGAAGGTAGGGCTGGCGCAGGACGCCAGCGCCTCCCGCGGTTAACTTAACGCGCCCAGTGGTAAACCGGCCAGCCGCGTTTTTCGGCTTCCTGGCGTAACGGTTCCGCAGGGTTAATCACGTGAGCATAATCGGCCTGCACCAGCATCGGCAGGTCGTTCAGAGAATCACTGTAAGCCCAGGTATGTGAGTAGTGTTCATCCGGCCGCTGGGCTTTCCATTCTTCCACCCGCGTCACTTTGCCCTGCTGAAAGGTCATCGTTCCGTAGGTGTTGCCGCTGTAGCGCTCATCCACCACTTCCACACCGATGGCGAGGGCACCGCAGGCCCCTAACTGGCGGGCAATCGGCGTCACCAGATGTTCACCGCTGGCGGAGATAACAATGATTCTGTCGCCACGTGACTGATGCCATTTGAGACGTTCCCGGGCTTCAGGATAGACGCGCGGCATAATGTCGCGATGAATAAAGCGGCGGATCCAGCCCTCAACCGTCAGGGTCGCCATGCCGCTTAACGGGGACAGCGTTTTATGCATATAGTCTTCAATGGACAGCGTCCCGGCGTAATACTGGCGCATGAGCGCCTGCTCTTCCTCAATCAGCTCACTGGACGCAAAGCCTTGTGAAACCAGCCAGCGCAGCCACAGGCCTGTGCTGTCTTCACTAATCAGCGTTTCATCCAGATCAAACAGTGCCAGGTCCATACGGGTTCTCCTCGAGTGAATAGCGTCAGGTTAACCCAGTTTTGTGACGGCCTTAACTTTCTGATGAAAATTTCGGAATTTAACGCATTTTTATGGACGACACTGTTGCCGGAAAATGGCACGCGCGCGGCGGTCATGCCAGGGTTAATCTACTAAAATCTATAAAACTTTACGATTAAGCGGTTTTTTTCAGTCACGCCAGCGGGTAGCGTTCTGACAGAGGGTTTCACGCCTTTGACTTTCCGTTTTAACAAGGACAATCCGGTCAAGCTCATGACAAAAACTAGCTTCTCATCTCACCTGCGGCGCGTCGCTGCCACCTCTTTGCTACTGATTGCACCGATGACTGTATTGGCAGTACAGGCACCGGATGCTCCTCAAATTGATGCCAAAGCCTGGATCTTAATCGACTATGCCAGCGGCAAGGTCCTGACCGAGTCCAATGCGGACCAGCGGCTTGATCCAGCCAGCCTGACCAAAATGATGACCAGCTATGTGGTTGGGCAGGCAATTAAAGCCGGCAAAATTAAGCCAGATGACATGGTGACCGTAGGACAGGATGCCTGGGCGACCGGCAACCCCAAACTGCGCGGATCGTCGCTGATGTTTCTTAAACCGGGCGATCGTATTCCGGTGCATGAGCTGAATAAAGGCATTGTGATCCAGTCAGGCAATGATGCCTGTATCGCGCTGGCCGACTATGTGGCAGGCAGTCAGGACGCGTTTATCGGGCTGATGAATAACTACGTTAAAGCGCTGGGGCTGACCAATACACATTTCATGACGGTACACGGTCTGGATGCGGAAGGGCAGTACAGTACCGCACGGGATATGGCGCTGCTTGGTCAGGCGTTGATCCGCGACGTGCCGGAAGAGTACGCACTGAATAAAGAGAAAGAGTTCACCTTCAATCATATTCGCCAGATGAACCGCAACCGTCTGCTCTGGAGCACCAACCTTCACGTTGACGGCATCAAGACGGGCCATACGTCAGGCGCAGGTAATAATCTGGTCGCCTCGGCAACCGAGGGCGATATGCGACTGATTTCGGTGGTGCTGGGCACCGCCAGCGATGCCATTCGCTTCCGTGAAAGCGAAAAGCTACTGACCTGGGGTTTCCGCTTCTTTGAAACGGTTACGCCAGTAAAAGCGGGTGCCCCGTTCGCCCAGCAGCGCGTCTGGTTTGGTGATCAGAGTCAGGTCAGTCTGGGCGTGGCGAAAGATGCCGCGCTGACCATTCCAAAAGGTCAGATGAAAAACCTGAAAGCCAGCTATACGCTGTCATCGCCCCAGTTAGAAGCGCCGCTGAAAAAGAATCAGGTCGTCGGCACCATTAATTTCCAGCTGGATGGCAAAACCATTGAACAGCGGCCACTGGTCGTGCTGCAGGATGTGCCGGAGGGCGGCTTCTTCAGCCGGATGATCGATTTTGTGATGATGAAGTTCAACGGCTGGTTCGGGAAGTGGTTCAGCTAACAATCAGGGACGCGATGGCGTCCCTTTTTTACGGCAGGCGGCCCGTTCGGCCCTGAAATCCACGTACGTTTGCGCCGACATCAGCAAAAGATTAACTCTGCGTCCAGCCTTTACGAATCGGTAGCGCAAACAGCAGTCGGTAAGCGGGGTTAAGAACATTCAACAGGCGTTCACCATAAAGCTGCCAGGCAAGATGCGACGCCAGACAACCCAGCATACCTACCAGCAAGCCGCCCAGCATATCCATTGGCCAGTGCACGCCCAAATAAATACGTGACCAGGCGATTGCGGTACCTACGACCATCAGGATGACGCCTGACCAGAGGCGGTGCCAGAAGAGAAAGGCCAGCGCAAAAGTAAAAATGGTGGTGCCATGATCGCTTGGATACGAGTCGTCAGGTGCGTGATGAAGAAACTGATAACCGAAACCAATGGCGAAAGGCCGCGGATGCGGTAACAGTTGACCAACGCACCAGGATATCGCCAGTGCGTAAAGCAGCGCGATGCCGGTTTTCAGCACCAGCACACGCTGTGACGCAACCTGATCGCGCGGGCCCCATAACCACAACGCCACAATCAAAAGTGGCACGATGGCAATGACGTCTCTGGCAATAAACGTGGCAAGCTGCAGTAACCAGTGAGGTGAGTCGGGCGTCGCGTTAATCGCCGTGAACAGGGTACGGTTTAATTCTTCCATTACGTGAACGGTTCCTCGTTTTACTGATGTTCAGATTTTCTCGATCCAAAAAAAGCCTGACAAGCAGGTCAAACCGGATGGAGTCTGTCGCATCTGCCAGCACACATTGCTAACAAATTAAGTCAGCTATCCTGAATCCAGATGCCCGGCGAGTCCATCACAAGGTTCTTAATCTGCACAGAGGTTGCAACGCGGTTTAACTTTTATGACTTTTTTGTGTTAAATAGGACGGGAGAAAAGCAGGCATAAAAAAACCCGCCGGGAAAAAGACCAGCGGGCTCCACAATTTGGGGATTTCAAAGAAAAGCAGTGGCACTTATTCAGACTGTGATCAAAATAAAAAGTTCTGGACGTCAGTAAAAAAATTTTATAAAGGCAATAACGGCCAGATAATGACGATTAGCGTGCCGGCCAGCGTCAGCAGGACGTTGGCAATAGCATAGGTGCCGGCATAGCCTAAAGCCGGAATATTGCTGCGCGCGGTATCACTGATAATTTCCATGGCTGGCGCGCAGGTGCGGGCACCCATAATCGCCCCAAACAGCAGTGCCCGGTTCATGCGCAGTATATAGGCACCAAACAGGTAGCAAATCACCACCGGCAGCAGGCTGACCAGCAGGCCGCACAACAGCATCAGCGCCCCGTTACTGGAAATACCGTGATCGATTCCACTGCCTGCACTCAGGCCAACCCCTGCCATAAACACCATCAGACCAAACTCTTTGACCATCGTCAGCGCACCCTGCGGAATATAGCCAAAGGTAGGATGGTTAGCCCGCAGGAAGCCCAGCATGATACCGGCAAATAACAGCCCGGCCGCGTTACCGATGCCAAAACTGAAGTTGCTGAACTGGAACGTGATCAGTCCTGTCATCAGGCCGATGATAAAAAAGGCGCAGAAAGCCAGTAAGTCGGTCATCTGGCTGTGAATAGCAATAAAGCCGATGCGATCGGCGACGCTTTTCACCCGGCGGGCTTCCCCGCTGACCTGCAACACATCGCCTTTGTTCAGCATAATATTGTCGTCGATAGGCATTTCTATCTGACTGCGAATGACGCGGTTTAAAAAGCAGCCGTGATCGGTCAGGTTAAGTTTGCTCAGCCGCTTGTTCACGGCATTGTGATTTTTCACCACAATCTCCTCGGTCACGATTCGCATGTCGAGCAAATCGCGATCAAAGACTTCTTTCCCGTTGCGGAAACTGGGATCCAGGCGCGCGTGCGCATCCGGGTAGCCCACCAGCGAAATGTCATCGCCCAGCTGGAGCACAGCATCGCCATCGGGGCTGGCGAGAATACCGTTGCGTCGGATACGTTCGATATAGCAGCCCGTCTGGCGATAGATGCCCAGCTCGCGCAGATTCTTACCGCCGCTCCATTCCACCAGCTCCGGGCCCACGCGATAGGCGCGGATAACGGGCAGAAAAACCTTACGCTGACTGTCGGCATCAAGACCGCGCTCACGCGCAATCTGTTGAGCACAGGTGGACAGATCCTGATGCTGCAGACGTGGCAGATAACGTGCACCGAAAATCAGGCTGACCAGCCCTACCAGATAGGTAACCGCATAGCCCAGACTGAGTTGATCCTGCATGATGCCTAACTGCCTGGGGTCGCTAATGCTCTGACGCAGCGTATCGCCCGCGCCCACCAGGACTGGCGTCGACGTCATCGAACCCGCCAGAACACCGGCGGTGAGACCGATGTCCCAGCCGAAAAGCTTGCCAAAGCCCAGCGCCAGCAGCAGAGCACTGGCGACCATGACAATGGCCAGCATGAAATAATTTTTCCCGTCCCGAAAGAAAATAGAGAAAAAGTTAGGGCCGGCTTCAATGCCGACACAAAAAATAAACAGCATAAAGCCCAGGCTCAGGGCATCGGTATTCATCGAGAAGTGTTGCTGGCCTAATAATAACGAAACGACTAATACGCCAATGGAATTTCCGAGCTGGACGGAGCCAAAACGTAATTTTCCTAAGCATAGTCCCAACGCCAGTACGAAAAATAATAACAAAATGTCATTACTTCTTAACAATTCTGCGATGTTAACATTCAACATTTTAACTTCTTGTTTACGTGTAACGTATTGAAGAGTGGTCTGTTTTTCGCTATCTTGTCCAGACCGTAAGCGTGCCGTTACGTCATCCATAATGACTGAGCGGATAACGCGGGTAATATTCTAATCAGAAAATACTTTCTCAGCCATTGGCGACTTTCATTCGTACACAAAACGACTGTTTATTTTTATTTCCACCAGGCTCATCAAGGTCAAAAGCGATGTTTTGGCGTGTTTTAAATGAGTGGGGAGTTATGCCGCAGCGTTATTATTTTTGGGCGACCTGTCTGTCAGGAGGTCTGCTTTATTGTCTGGTGTTTATTTTTGCCCAGGATTTTTGTGCCCTGGATAAACATGCGTTGCACAGTCAGCCTGCATTGTTGCTTTTTTTACTGCCGGGTGGATTGATGGCGTTTATGCAGCACTCGGCACCGCTGAAAAGTACGTTGATCATGGCTTCTGTTGGCACCTTGCTGGCGGCGCTGTTGCTGCACGGTATTTTCGCTGTGCCGGCACGCTGGGACTATATTATGGTCTGGAGCCTGAGTGGGATGTTCTGGGCAGGATGCGGCGCATTAATCGTCAGACTGATGAAGCTGATTGTGGCAATCAGACAGTAAGGCCGGAACGGCCTGCATCAGAGACCCGGCACTCTGCGAACGGTATCTGATGCAGGCAACGAAGAACTCACCCGTGAGGTCAGCGCGCTGACCGGGTGAGCGAAATCAGGCCACGAAGCCCAGATTCTCTTTCGTCCATGCGGCAAACTCGGTATAACCACCAATATGCTGCTCATCCAGGAAAATTTGCGGCACGGTGCTGACCGGTTTCCCCGCACTGGCCACTAAATCCGCTTTAGTAATGCCTTCCGCCTGAATATCTACATATTGATAGTTGAAATCATCACGCTCAGCTTGCAGTTTATCAGCCAGTTCTTTTGCGCGAACGCAGTACGGGCAGCCGGGACGACCAAAAATAACAGCAATCATCGAAAACTCCTTGCAAGGGACGTCGTGTGAGTGACACGGAATCACGTCAGAAAAGCCGCTTATGATGCCCGCTCGTTGCGCTTAAAGAAAGCAGGAATTACCTGTTAGTCTAATGCCCGTCCCCGATGAATCCGTCGCACGTCGGCAGAACGGAACAATCCCGACACCTCTGATGTGCAAATTTGCGGATGTTAACCATAATTGGGGGGCGATTGGCCTTGAGGCAGGAGAAACGCATGCAAAACGTCGCTAAATTGCCGAAAGCACTGCTGGTGATGGAAGCGCTGGGTGGGTTACTGATTGCCTGTGCACTGCTGGTTGTGAATCACTGGTTCCCCGGCCTGCCGGGCCGCCTGGCTACACCCGGGCTGGCTACCGCGCTGTTTATCATCGGCATTCTGCTAATGTTGCCTGCCGCCTGGCTCCTGATGTGGCGCAGTGCGAAAGCGCTTGCGCCGCAGTTGTTCAACCTTTCCGACAAAAAAAGATAAATCAGCTGGAGACTTTATGACACCGACAATCGATTTACTGTGCAGCCACCGTTCAATTCGCGCGTTCACTGACCAGCCGGTAAGCGCTGAACAGCGCGAAGCGATTATTGCTGCGGCGCAATCGGCGTCCACGTCCAGCTTTTTGCAGTGCTCATCCATCATCCGTATCACCGATCCGGCCATGCGTGAGCAGCTGGTGACATTAACAGGCGGACAGACATGGGTAGGGGAAGCCGCTGAGTTTTGGGTATTTTGTGCTGACTTTAATCGTCATCTGCAAATTTGTCCTGATGCGCAGCTGGGCCGCGCAGAACAACTGCTGCTGGGCTGTGTCGATACGGCGCTGATGGCGCAAAATGCCATGGTTGCAGCAGAGTCGCTGGGGCTGGGCGGCGTTTTTATTGGTGGCATCCGTAACAATATCGCTCAGGTAACAGAACTGCTGGGGCTGCCAAAATTTGTCCTGCCGCTGTTTGGTTTTTGTCTGGGCTATCCCGAATCGGTGCCGGATGTGAAGCCGCGTATTCCCCAGGCCATGTTAGTGCATGAAAATCGCTATCAACCAGTGGATCCGGCCGTGCTGGCTGATTACGATAACCGGACGGCGATCTATTACGAACAACGCGACAGCAACCAGCGCAGCGAAACCTGGAGTCAGTTGATTCAGCGCCTGATTATTAAAGAAACGCGCCCGTTTATGCTGGACTACCTGCATCAGCAGGGCTGGGCAACACGCTAATACAACCCAAGGATTTTAATTGATGAAAATGGCTATTCTGTCGCGCGATGGATCGCTCTATTCCTGCCGCCGTTTACGTGAAGTCGCCGAACAGCGTGGTCATTTTGTACAAATCATTGATCCTCTTTCCTGCTACATGAACATCAATTCTGCCTCGCCCGGTATCCATTATCGTGGCGAGTTGCTGGGTCACTTCGATGCCGTGATTCCCCGTATCGGTACCGGAATCACCTTCTATGGCACGGCGGTGCTGCGCCAGTTTGAGATGTGCGGCAGCTATCCACTCAATGAGTCCGCTGCGGTCACGCGTGCCCGGGACAAACTGCGTTCCCTGCAACTGCTCGCCCGTGATGGCATCGACATGCCGGTGACCGGGTTCGCCTCGTCGCCCGATGATACACAGGACCTGATCGCCATGGTGGGCGGTGCGCCGCTGGTGGTAAAGCTCGTCGAGGGCACGCAGGGCATCGGCGTGGTTCTGGCGGAAACCCGCCAGGCGGCTGAAAGTGTCATCGATGCGTTTCGTGGACTGAATGCGCATATTTTGGTGCAGGAGTTTATTCAGGAAGCGCGCGGATGCGATGTACGCTGTCTGGTGATTGGCGACCGGGTCGTAGCGGCCATTGAGCGTCAGGCAAAAGAGGGCGATTTTCGTTCGAATTTGCACCGGGGCGGCAAAGCCCGCATCGTTGACATCAGTGAGCAGGAACGTCTGATGGCCGTTAAAGCGGCGGCGGTGTTGGGGCTGGATGTCGCGGGTGTAGATATTCTGCGTTCAAATCGCGGTCCACTGGTGATGGAAGTGAATGCCTCGCCCGGTCTGGAAGGTATTGAAACTACAAGTGGTCTTAACATTGCAGGTATGATGATCGATCATATTGAGCGGTACGCTACCCCCGGGCACCGTCCTAAAACCGCAGGTTGACCCGCGCTTTTCAGTGGTTTTCGTGGAAACTCACCACATTTTTCCGTAAGCTAAGTCGCTTATTTATCACCCCATGGGATTTTACAATGGATTCTCTTGTCGTTCCGGATATCGACCTGCTGCGTCGTTGGCTGGATCAGCAAAATATCACTTGGTTTGAATGTGATGCTTGTCAGGCGCTGCATTTGCCGCATATGCAAAACTTCGACGGGGTGTTTGACGCTAAAATCGACCTGGTAGACAACGTCATTCTGTTTTCAGCACTGGCGGAAGTGAAGCCGACGGCGTTAATTCCGCTGGTGGGTGACCTGTCGCAAATTAACGCCAGTTCGTTAACGGTGAAAGCGTTTATCGATATTCAGGATGACAATCTGCCGAAGCTGATTGTGTGCCAGTCGATGATGATCACAGCCGGATTAACCTTCGGCCAGTTTTCGCATTTCATGAAGCAGAGCGAAGAAGAAATTTCCATGGTCATCATGGAAGCCTTCGCCAACAACCTGCTGATGATGGGTGAAGATGAAGAGCATGTTGCCACCAGCAGCATGCATTCCGTTCTTCACTGATCCTCACCGCCGTGATTAAGCCGTCTGCCAGGACGGCTTTTTTATGCCTGTCACGCTGCCTGTCTCTGGCACAGGCTTTCCTGCCGCACGCGTCATAATCGTTTTTTCCCTTCAGCGTCAAATATTCTCAATGTTATCAATTGCGAAGGAGGTAGATTATTTTGTAACCGTAATGTTTTATTCTGCATTAAGCCCTTAATTGCCAGATTTATGACGTTCTTTATGCCGTAAAAGCCGAACCTCATAGCTTAAACATGCATAAAATATTACGTTCAGGCGTTTTTTACGCTGAGGTATGGTTAACCCCGAACGGGGCGGCTATGCTTGCGGTGCGGCACTAACCGCAGGAATACCGTGCTGGTATAGGTTTTTACTATTAAACGTCCACTGAATAATGATTCATTGTGTCACTGATTTTTAAATCATAAAAACGCAATGTCGGATCACTGATGTGCAGCGTTGTTATAACCCGCTCAGGAGGATTAAAAACATGTTCAACCAACGTAAAAAATGGTTGTCAGGTGTGGTTGCTGGGGTGCTGATGGCTGCTTCAGCCAGTACCATGGCGGAAGATAAAACGCTGCACGTTTATAACTGGTCGGATTATATTTCGCCCGATACCGTGCCGAACTTTGAAAAGCAGACCGGCATTAAAGTGGTTTATGACGTGTTTGATTCCAACGAAGTGCTGGAAGGCAAACTGATGGCCGGCAGCACCGGCTACGATGTGGTGGTGCCTTCGTCCAGCTTCCTGGCGCGTCAGCTGCAGTCTGGCGTGTTCCAGCCGCTGGATAAAAGCAAACTGCCCAACTATAAAAATCTTGATCCGGCGTTGATGGAGAAGGTTGCCCAGCACGATCCGGGTAATAAATATGCCATTCCGTATTTGTGGGGCACCACCGGCATTGGCTACAACGTTGAAAAAGTCAAAGCCGCACTGGGTGCGGATGCGCCGGTCAACAGCTGGGATCTGGTGCTGAAACCTGAGAACCTGGAAAAACTGAAAAGCTGTGGCGTCTCGTTCCTGGATGCACCTGAAGAAATTTTCGCGACCGTGCTGAACTACCTCGGCAAAGATCCGAACAGCAGCGATCCTAAGGATTATTCCGGTGCCGCGACCGATCTGCTGCTGAAGCTGCGTCCAAATATTCGTTACTTCCACTCGTCGCAATACATTAACGATCTGGCCAACGGCAACATCTGTGTGGCGATCGGCTGGTCCGGCGATATTCTTCAGGCAAAAAATCGCGCAGAAAAAGCGAAGAACGGCGTTAATATCGGCTACAGCGTACCGAAAGAGGGCGCACTGGCGTTCTTTGATATGATGGCGATTCCTAAAGATGCCAAAGATGTGGACGCGGCTTACACCTGGCTGAATTACATCATGGATCCGAAAGTTATCGCTGACGTGTCCAACAAAATGAATTATGCCAACGGCAATAAAGCGTCTCTGCCGCTGATTAATGCCGATATCCGCAACAATCCGGGCATTTACCCTACGCCGGATGCCATGGCCAAATTGTTTGTACTTAAGGTACAGGATCCGAAACTGGATCGTGTGCGCACGCGTGCATGGACTAAGGTTAAAAGCGGTAAGTAACGAAACGGCATGTCCTGCTACAGCAACAGAGGCGCAGTCCCGGCCTCTGTTGTGCCATTTTTAGCGGCACTGTTTGCCGCGTTGTTCCGCCTGGCTCCGGAGAGATATGAGTGAACGATGCCATCCCACGCCCGCAGACTAAAACGGCAAAAGCGTTAACGCCGTTACTGGAAATTCGTAATCTGACAAAATCCTTTGACGGCCAGCATGCCGTGGACGATGTCAGTTTGACTATTTATAAAGGCGAAATTTTTGCCCTGCTCGGCGCATCCGGCTGTGGTAAATCGACCTTACTCCGCATGCTGGCAGGCTTTGAACAGCCCACCAGCGGGCAGATTGTGCTGGATGGACACGATCTGTCGCATGTCGCGCCCTATCAGCGTCCTATTAATATGATGTTTCAGAGTTACGCGCTGTTTCCCCACATGACGGTGGAGCAGAACATTGCGTTCGGGCTGAAACAGGACAAGCTGGCTAAAGGCGAAATTACCAGCCGTGTCGAAGAAATGTTATCGCTGGTACATATGCAGGAGTTTGCTAAGCGCAAACCCCATCAACTTTCGGGCGGTCAGCGTCAGCGCGTGGCGCTGGCGCGCAGCCTGGCAAAACGGCCAAAACTGCTGCTGCTGGATGAGCCAATGGGCGCGCTCGATAAAAAGCTGCGCGATCGGATGCAACTGGAAGTGGTGGATATCCTGGAACGGGTGGGGGCAACCTGCGTGATGGTGACGCATGATCAGGAAGAAGCCATGACGATGGCGGGGCGCATCGCCATTATGAACCGGGGCAAATTTGTGCAGATCGGCGAGCCGGAGGAGATTTATGAGCATCCGACCAGCCGCTACAGCGCGGAATTTATCGGTTCGGTCAATGTGTTTGAAGGTCTGCTGCGTGAGCGTCAGGCAGATGGCCTGGTGATTGACAGCCCGGGCCTGAAACATCCGCTTAAAGTCGATTCGGACGTGTCGGTGGTTGATAACGTGCCGGTACATGTTGCGCTGCGCCCGGAAAAAGTGATGCTGTGCGAAACGGTGCCGGCGGATGGCTGTAACTTTGCCGTCGGTGAAGTGGTCCATATTGCCTACCTGGGCGATCTGTCCATTTATCACGTGCGCCTGCACAGCGGTCAGATGCTGAGCGCCCAGTTGCAAAATGAACATCGCTACCGCAAAGGGCTACCGACATGGGGCGATGAAGTCCGCCTGTGCTGGGACAGCGACAGCTGCGTGGTGTTGACGGTTTAAGGAGGCGGGATGAGCCAGATTTTTCAACGCACTAAAGCCCCTGCCAAACTGCTGGGCACGCCGCTGCAGCGTTGGGCAACGCGCGTCAAAATGCAGCACGGGCGCAAGCTGGTCATTGCCTTACCTTACATATGGCTGACGCTGTTCTTTCTGCTGCCTTTCCTGATCGTACTTAAGATCAGTTTTGCCGACATTGCGCGCGCCATTCCGCCCTATACCGAACTGGTTAACTGGGCTGACGATCAGCTGAGCCTGGTGCTCAATCTGGGCAACTACGTCACGCTCAGCGACGATCCGCTCTACATTGACGCCTATCTGCAGTCATTAAAAGTGGCCGCTATCTCGACGGTGATTTGCCTGCTGATAGGTTATCCGCTGGCGTGGGCGGTCGCGCACAGTAAGCCTTCAATGCGATCCATCCTGCTGCTGCTGGTGATTCTGCCCTCATGGACATCGTTTCTGGTGCGGGTTTATGCGTGGATGGGGCTGCTGAACAATAACGGTATTCTTAATCGTTTCCTGCTGTGGCTGGGGGTGATCGATCATCCGCTGATCATCCTGTATACCAACACGGCGGTGTACATTGGCATCGTCTACTGCTATCTGCCGTTTATGGTGCTGCCGATCTATACCGCGCTGACGCGCATTGATTACTCGCTGGTGGAAGCTTCGCTGGACCTGGGCGCGCGTCCGCTGAAAACCTTCTTTAGCGTGATTGTGCCGCTGACCAAAGGCGGCATCATTGCCGGATCCATGCTGGTGTTTATTCCGGCGGTCGGCGAGTACGTGATCCCTGAGCTGCTGGGCGGCCCGGACAGTATTATGATTGGCCGCATTCTGTGGCAGGAGTTCTTTAACAACCGTGACTGGCCGGTGGCGTCGGCACTGGCGGTGATCATCTTACTGATTTTGATTTTGCCGATTATATGGTTCCACAAACACCAAAACCGCGAAATGGGAGAGAAGGGATGAACAATCTGCCAACGATCCGCTCTCCCTGGCGCACAGTCATCCTGGCCTGCTGCTTTTTATTTCTCTACGCGCCGATGCTGCTGCTGGTGGTTTACTCCTTCAACAGCTCGCAGCTGGTGACGGTGTGGGAAGGTTTCTCCTTCCACTGGTATCAGGTGTTGTTCCAGGACGATGCCATGATCGATGCGGTGGTGCTGAGCCTGACCATCGCCGCGCTTTCCGCCACCATGGCGGTGGTGCTGGGCACCATGGCGGCGGTAATTATCGTGCGCTTTGGGCGTTTTCGAGGGCATAACGGCTTTGCCTTTATGCTGACCGCACCGCTGGTGATGCCGGATGTGATTACCGGTCTGTCGCTGTTACTGCTCTTTGTGGGGCTCGGTAATGCGCTGGGCTGGCCAACCGAACGCGGCACGCTGACCATCTGGCTGGCGCACGTGACCTTCTGTACAGCCTATGTGGCGGTGGTGATTAACTCGCGCCTGCGTGAGCTGGACCGTTCCATTGAAGAGGCGGCGATGGATCTGGGCGCGACGCCGTTGAAGGTGTTTTTCGTGATTACGGTGCCGATGATTGCACCCGCTATCGTCACCGGCTGGCTGCTGGCCTTTACCTTATCGCTGGACGATCTGGTGATTGCCAGCTTTGTCACCGGGCCGGGCGCGACAACGTTGCCGATGGCGATTTTTGCCACGGTGCGTCGTGGGGTCAATCCGGAGATTAACGCCCTGGCGTCACTCATCCTGTTTGTCGTGGGCATTGTCGGTTTTATCGCCTGGCGCGTGATGGCGCATGAAGAAAAACAGCGTTTAAGCGATATTCAGAAAGCTAAACGTGGCTGAAATGCCTGACGTTTGCCAATATAGATAAAGGCTGGTTTATCCAGCCTTTTTATCGCGTGGCGGAGTCGAGGACATGTCGGAAACCCTGAAGCACAGTTCTGTTTTACCGGATGCGCCGGTGCCCGTTACGGTGGCCGGCATCGCCATTATTGCCACGCGCTGCCTCAGCGTGCTGATGCTGGTGAACGCGCTGGGCTATACCGAAATCATCAACTTTCTCCATCGCAGTGCGCAGTCCTGGGATTCCACGTTGATTTTCATTGCCAGTCAGATCATTTTTTTATTTGAGCTGCGCTGTGCCTTTACCCTGATGCGCGGGAGCAATCGCGGGCGCTGGGGATTTGTCGTGGTGCAGATTGTGGTGTTGTGCTACATGCTGATGGCCTCCACGGGCGGGATCTATCCGGAAATTTTCAGTATTGACGGCGAAAGTAATCTGCAGATCATTCACCACACTTTGCAGCAAAAACTGCCCGACCTGGCGGTATTCCTGCTGTTGTTTCTGCCCGCCAGTAGCCGCGCATTTTTTCGTAAGCGGTGATACAATCGCGCTCCGCTCACCCTCCCGACAGGCAATACAGGCTTTACCATGCAATGCGCGCTCTATGACGCTAACCGCTGCCGCTCATGCCAGTGGCTCGAAAAACCCTATTCACAGCAGCTTGATGAAAAACAGTCTCTGCTGGCCCAACTGCTGGCTGATGTTCCGGTTGCAACCTGGCTGCCGCCGGTCGCCTCGGCCCAGGAAGGGTTTCGTAATAAAGCGAAGATGGTGGTCAGTGGAAGTGTAGAGCGGCCTGTTTTTGGCATCGTGCAGCGCAACGGCGAGGCCGTCGATCTGTCGGACTGTCCGCTTTACCCTGACCGTTTTTCACCAGTGCTGGCAACCTTAAAACCGTTTATCGCGCGCGCGGGGTTAACGCCGTACAACATTGAACGCCAGCGCGGTGAGCTGAAGTATCTGCTGCTGACGGAAAGCACGCAGGGCGGCATGATGCTGCGTTTTGTTCTGCGCTCGCCCACGAAGCTGGCACAACTGCGAGCTGCGCTGCCCTGGCTTCAGCAACAGCTGCCGCAACTGACGGTGATCTCCGCCAATATCCAGCCGGTTCATATGGCTATTCTGGAAGGGGAGGAGGAGATTCCGTTAACGCCGACCCAGTCGCTGGCAGAAACGTTCAATGGGGTGCCCTTGTGGATCCGCCCTCAGAGTTTTTTCCAGACCAATCCTCAGGTCGCCAGTGCGCTGTATGCCACGGCGCGCGACTGGGTCCGTGCGCTCCCGGTAACCAGCATGTGGGATCTGTTCTGCGGGGTGGGCGGATTTGGCCTGCATTGCGCGTCGCCGTCCCTGCAGCTTACCGGGATTGAAATCAGCGCCGAAGCGATTCGCTGTGCAGAACGCTCTGCCGCTATGCTGGGCCTGGATAATGTCAGTTTTGCCGCGCTGGATTCCACCGCGTTTGCATTGGGACGCGAAGCGGTGCCGCAGCTGGTGCTGGTCAATCCACCGCGTCGGGGGATTGGCCGTGAGTTGTGTGAGTATCTCCGTGCGATGGCACCGGATTATGTACTTTATTCAAGTTGTAATGCACAGACCATGGCGCAGGATATCGCCCGGCTCATTGACTACAGGGTAACGCAGGTCCAGCTGTTTGATATGTTCCCGCACACCGCGCATTATGAGGTGCTGACGCTGTTGACGCATCAACGTCAGGGCGGGCCAGCCAGGTAAGCTGCTGAACTGAGGACAGTGCAGAACCGGTCAGCAGAGTACGCGGCTGGCCCATAAACCTTATTCAGGAAACCATTGCTGGTTGATTTTCTGCCAGGTGCCGTTGGCTTTAAGTGCCGCCAGTGCCTGGTTAAGTTTCTCACGCAGGCCGTCGTTACCTTTGCGTACCGCAATGCCTAAGCCGGTCCCAAAATAATCGGCGTCCGTTACATGCTCACCCACACTGGCCAGATCGCTGTTGGTTTTTAACCACTGATTGACTACCGCGCTGTCGCCAAACACGCCGTCAAGACGGCCGCTTTTCATATCCAGAATGGCATTCTGATAGCTGTCATAAGCCACCACCTTGATGTCCGGATGTTTGTCCTGCAGGTATTTCTGGTGCGTGGTGCCGTTTTCGACGCCTACACGTTTACCGTTCAGGTCACTTATCGCGCTGAATTTGCCTTTCGGGGCAATCACAATCGCCGAGTTGGCATAATAAGGCTGGGTGAAATCGACCTGTTTGCTGCGCTCGGCCGTGATGTCCATGCCGGCAATCACGGCATCATATCGGCGAAACTTCAGCGAGGGGATCAGGCTGTCAAATGCCGTATTGGTAAACGAGCATTCCGCTTTCATCTGCTGGCAAAGGGCCTTTGCCAGATCAATATCAAAGCCGACAATCTGGTTGTCGCTGTTCAGCGATTCAAAAGGGGGATAGGTAGCAGAGGTGGCGAAACGAATTTTCTCAGCGGCCTGCGCGCTTACCGCCAGGCTTACCAGTACTGCAGCAATCATCCATTTTTTCATTACAGGCTCCCTGGCCATCAGTCACATAACATACAGCGGAGTAAGATGCCAGATAATGAATTTTTATGCAATAAATGTGACTGGAAATTACTCAGGCAGGTTTCCCTGCCTGAAGATTAGTCGCGACGCTCAAAGGCCAGAGCGCGTTTTTCGATCAGGCGCATCAGAAGGGTAAGCAGGCCGTTAACGCACAGGTAAATCAGTCCCGCAGCCGCATAAACCGTGACATCGTAGGTCCGGCCATACAGTAACTGACCGTGTCCCATGACTTCCATCAACGTAATCGTAAACGCCAGCGAGGTGCCCTTAAAGACCAACACGACTTCATTGGAGTAAGAGGAGAGTGCACGCTTAAACGCATAAGGCAGCAAAATGCGCAGGCTTTGTCTGGGCGTCATGCCCAGCGCCTCGCAGGACTGCCACTGACCGGCAGGTATCGCCCGCACCGCACCGTAAAACAGCTGCGTGGTATAGGCAGCACTGTTCAGCGACAACGCCAGCATGGCACACAACCAGGGTTGTGACAGCAGATGCCACAGCCACGGCAGTTTTTGCAGGCTGGGAAACTGACCGGGCCCGTAGTAGATCAGGAAAATCTGCACCAGCAGCGGGGTGCCGGTAAACAGGGTGATAAATCCTTTAATCAGGGGCGAAAACAGCGGTGTTTTCAGGGTCAGTGCGATGGTAAACATCAGCGACAGACACAGCGCGACCACCAGCGACGCCGCAGTCAGTGTCAGGCTGGTATGAAGCCCTTTCAACAGTTCGGGTAAATATTGCAGCATCAGCTGTTCCCCCGTTCAAAACGGGTCGTACGGTGTTCAATACGACGCAGCACTGCCTGGCTAAACAGCGTAATCACCAGGTAAATGGCCGCCGCAATCAGGAACCAGGTAAAGGGTTCCTGCGTACGCGTAGCGATGCTTTTGGTTTGCAACATCAGGTCGTTAACGCTGATAAGCGACACCAGCGCAGTGTCCTTCAGCAAGACCAGCCACTGGTTACCCAGACCGGGCAGCGCATGACGCCACATCTGCGGCATGATGAGGCGGAAAAAGATCGCCGACCTCCTCATGCCCAGCGCCTGGCCCGATTCCCATTGACCGACCGGCACGGCTTTTAACGCACCGCGCAGCGTTTGTGACGCATAGGCGGCGTAAAGCATAGCCAGTGCAATCACGCCGCACAGGAACGGGCTGACATCAAAATTTTCGATCTGCATCTTAACCGGTACGCTGAACAGACCGAAATGTAGCGTAAAACCGTCAGACAGCGTTAAAAGCAGTTGCGAGGCACCAAAGTAGATAAACAGCACCACCAGAATCTCTGGCAGGCCGCGAATCAGGGTGACCAGTGCGGTGCCTGCCCAGGCGAGCGGACGCAGCCGCATTGACTCCCAGCCAGCAAAAATCATCGCCAGCACAAGGCCAGCGATGAGGGCACAAACAGCAAGGCCGACGGTCATGCCGGCGGCGCTTGCAAGCGGAATTATTTCATTCATCAGAGATTACTGCTGAAACCATTTGTTGTAGATGGTTTTGTAAGTACCATTGGCCTTGATTTTATCAAGCGCGGTGTTGAACTTGCTTTGCAGCTCGGTATTGCCCTGACGAACGGCGATGCCCAGGCCGGTGCCAAAGTAGGCTTTATCCGTGACTTTCTCACCCACCGGGGCCAGATTCGCGTTTTGTTTCAGCCACTCGTTTACCACGGCGCTGTCGCCAAAGACCGCATCAATACGGCCATTTTTCAGGTCAAGCACGGCATTCTGATAGCTGTCATAAGGGACAACGGTGATGTCACTGTGTTTGTCGGCCAGGTATTTCTGATGTGTGGTGCCGTTTTGCACGCCTACACGTTTACCTTTCAGCGCGTCAACACTGGCCACTTTGCCTTTCTGCGCCACGAAAATCGCAGAGTTATCGTAGTAAGGCTTGCTGAACAGCACCTGCTTTTCGCGCTCAGGCGTAATGTCCATACCGGCCATAACGGCATCGAAACGGCGGAATTTCAGGCTTGGGATCAGGCTGTCAAAAGACTGGTTGGTAAAGGTACAGGTTGCATCCATCTCTTTACACAGCGCATTCGCCAGATCGACGTCGAAGCCCTGAATTTTGTTGTTGGCATCGACAAATTCAAACGGAGGATAGGAGGCCTCGGTGGCAATACGAATAGTTTCAGCGGCGGAGGCGCTTAAACTCAATCCGGCAAGCAGTGCAGCAAGTACGACTTTTTTCATTTTTAGCATCCTGACTTAGTGCGAAAGATAATGTGCAAACGCCTCGGTTTGCGGCTGTGTAAAGCGGCTGGCATCACCCTGTTCCACGATATGCCCGTTTTCCATATAAACCACACGGCTGGCCGTTTTACGGGCCACGTCCACTTCGTGCGTCACGATAACCTGTGTAATCTGCGTCTGAGCCAGTTCGCGGATAATACTGACGATCTGGGCGGTGATTTCAGGGTCGAGCGCGGCAGTGGGTTCATCAAATAACAGCACCTGCGGCTCCATCATCAGCGCACGGGCAATGGCTACGCGTTGCTGTTGCCCGCCAGAAAGGTGCAGGGGGAAACGGTCGCTATAGCTGGTCAGGCGCAGACGATCGAGGAGCTTGTCGGCTCTGGCCCGTGCGTCGGCCTTGCTCAGGCCCAGTACACGGCAGGGGGCTTCCATCAGGTTTTGCAGCACCGTCAGGTGCGGCCAGAGATTATATTGCTGGAAGACCATCCCGACATTTTGACGAAGCTCGCGTATCGCGGCCTCTGAAGGGGTTTTGCTGAAGTCGAAATCATTACCTGCAATGTGCAACTGGCCTGAGCGTGGGCGCTCAAGCAGATTCAGCACGCGCAACAGCGAACTTTTTCCTGCGCCGCTTGGGCCAAGCAGCACCAGCGTTTCGCCCTGCGGACATTCCAGGTTAATGTCAAACAGCGCCTGGTGAGCACCGTAGAAACAATTAATCGCGTTTAGTTGAATACTCATGCGCCAATTTTGAATAGCTATTAGTTTTGCGGATTTTAACGTCACCAAAATAGTTATGCAATTAAGGTGGCTTAAAATTTACGAATAAGCGGTAAACACACAAAAGATTAGCACAAGATATCGCGAGACAAGGCTGTGAGAAGACGGGGAACCGGAGGTGGCACGGGATAAAAACGCACGGCCTGGCAGCCGGCGTTTTTATCTGCTGATGTCAAAAAGCGTTTATTTCTTTGTTTTTTCAAGCAGCTGGCTAAGCGATCCTCCGCCAGGATGCGGGACATCTGCCACATAGCGGACATCATCGACGACCCAGCAACTGCCCTGATGAATCATCAGCACTTCGTCCTGCCACTGTTTGTCACCGCGGCTCATTTTCACGCGCAGGGGAATGTTACGGGCATCCCGGTTAGGAATCGTGGAAGCATCGGCAACGTCAACCCCGGTTGGCCCCTGAGCCAGGCTGGAGAAGAGATCGCCGTTGCGCCACGTCGCCGCATCCGGACGTTGGCTGGCTTGCAGCAGCGCCTGATAAAGCCCATCGCTCAGGTAAGGGCGATACTGTGCCAGCGTCGCGGTATCAGGCAGGCCGGATGAAGGATGCTCAATACGCATGTCGTAAAAACGCTGGGCGACGGTGTCCGGGCCACCTTCCACGCAGGGGGCCATGCGCGGGCCATTATCCTTAATTACCGGCTCGACCGTCGTACAGGCACTCAGCAGCAGCGCAGCCGGGAGCAAAAGCGCAAAACCTTTGTTTCTCATCTCGATTTCCTTATTGTTCTCTGGCAAGGTGCTTTTTTAACATAGAGTATAGCCCTGCTTTTAGGTGAAAGAGCCTTTGACCCGTTTCGGTAACAGGAGAGTACGATGAAATTGTCAACAACCCCGACGCTGGAAGGACACAGCATCACGGAATACTGCGGCGTAGTCACCGGTGAAGCGATTCTGGGGGCCAATATATTCCGCGATTTTTTCGCCGGGATTCGCGATATTGTGGGCGGCCGCTCGGGCGCTTATGAGAAAGAGTTGCGTAAAGCGCGCGAGATCGCGTTCAAAGAGCTGGAAGACCAGGCCAGATCGCTAGGAGCGAACGCGGTGGTGGGCATTGATATTGACTATGAAACCGTAGGGAAAGACAGCAGCATGCTGATGGTTAGCGTCAGCGGCACGGCGGTTGTTATTCGTTGAAACGCCTCCTGTGCTGTCTGATGGCGCTGCTGCTGGCGGGCTGCCACTCAGGCATTGAATCACGATCGGGCTACTGGGTTGATTTGCGCCATCCCGCACAGGGCGCGCGTCCGCGCGTGAAGGTGGTGGTGATTCACTATACTGCCGAGGACTTCTCCTCCTCGCTGGCTACGCTGACTGACCGTGACGTCAGCGTGCATTATCTTATTCCCCGCCAGCCACCGCAGCGCAACGGTAAAGGCATTATCTGGCAACTGGTACCGGAGCAGGATCTGGCCTGGCATGCCGGCGCCAGCTTCTGGCGCGGCGCAACCCGTATTAACGACACCTCGGTGGGCATCGAACTGGTGAACAACGGCTATCGCCGGACGCCGGCCGGAGTGACGTGGCAACCGTTTCCCCCTGCGCAGATTCGCACCCTGGCGGCGCTGGTACGCGATATAACGCAGCGCTATGGCATCGCACCGGAAAATATTGTGGGCCACAGCGATATCGCGCCGCAGCGTAAGCAGGATCCCGGCCCGCTGTTTCCCTGGCAGCAACTGGCCGCTGAAGGCATTGGCGCGTGGCCCGATCCACAACGCGTGGCGTTTTATCTGGCCGGACGCGATCGTTACGCCGCTGTGCCAGCCGTAACCCTGCTGGAGTGCTTGCAGCGTTATGGTTATCAGGTAACGGAAGGAATGAGCGCGGACGAGCAACAGAAACTGATTGCCGCCTTTCAGATGCATTTTCGTTCTGCAAACATTCAGGGCTTCGCGGATGCCGAAACCCTGGCGATAGCGCAGGCCCTGCTGGAGAAATACGGCACAGCGCAATAATCCCTCGATCACGGCGCTGTGGCGAGGTCAGCGGCCTGCGTAAGGCGAGGCGGGCAGGTTCACCGCATCCGATGCCGCATCAGGACGGTGCTGTGCCAGGAAGGCCCGCCAGTGGCCGAGCACCGTTTCAAGCGCGGGACGCTCAGCATCCAGATGGGTCACAATCCGTGTTACCGGGCCCACACTCATCAGGACGTTGTGCGCATGCATCCACTGGCCCAGCGCCGTAACCTGATCGACCGGGATGCGCACGAACAGCATATTCGTCTGCTGCTCAGCGACGTCAATCCCCATCTTTTGCAGTTCCTGTCCCAGCCAGGCGGCGTTGTCGTGGTCCGTTTGCAAACGCGTAACGTTGTGTTGCAGCGCATACAGGCCCGCCGCCGCCAGAATACCGGCCTGGCGCATGCCTCCGCCGGCCATTTTGCGCCAGCGGCGTGCACGTTCGATATAGGCTGCCTCGCCGCAAAGTAGCGAGCCTACCGGCGCGCCCAGGCCCTTCGACAGACAAATGGTCAAGGTATCGCAATAGCGGGCAATGTTTTCCAGCGTGGTTTGCTGTGCGACGACCGCATTGAAAATGCGAGCACCGTCGATATGCAGCGCCAGTTTATGTGCTCGGGTAAAATGCCAGGCCTGCTCCAGGTAGGCAGCGGGTAACACTTTCCCATGATGGGTATTTTCCAGGCTCAGCAGCCGGGTGCGGGCAAAATGGATGTCGTCGGGTTTAATAACGTCTGCCACGACATCCAGCGGCAAACTGCCGTCTGCTGCTGCGAGAATGGGTTGGGGCTGGATACTGCCCATCACCGCCGCGCCGCCGGCTTCATATTTATAATTGTGCGCCTGCTGGCCCACAATATACTCTTCGCCGCGTTCGCAGTGGCTGAGCAGGGCCACCAGGTTCGCCTGCGTGCCGGTAGGGAAAAACAGCGCTGCCGCTTTACCACTCAGACGTGCGGCTTCGGCTTCCAGTGCATTGACGGTGGGATCATCGCGATAGACGTCATCACCGGTTTCAGCGGCCATCATCGCCTGTAACATCGCGCTGCCGGGACGGGTGACGGTATCACTGCGTAAATCGATCATCGGGCGCTCCTGGTCTGCGGAAAACAGGCGGGCAGAGAACCCGCCCGCAAGAGCACTCTGTTTTACCGTAGCCAGTTGGTTTTTGCCAGCTCCAGCACTTCGTCACCCCGCCCATTGATGATGGCACGAAGCATATAGAGGCTGAATCCTTTGGCCTGTTCCAGCTTGATCTCCGGCGGCATAGCCAGCTCTTCCTTCGCGGTGATCACATCCACCAGCACCGGGCCGTCATGGGCAAAGGCCTGTTCCAGTGCGCCATTGAGTTCTGACGCTTTTTCAACCCGAATACCTTTCACGCCGCAGGCCTCGGCAATGGCCGCAAAGTCAGGATTATGCAGATCCGTCCCGTCAGTCAGGTAGCCGCCCGCTTTCATTTCCATGGCGACAAACCCCAGCGAACTGTTGTTAAAAATGACCAGTTTGACAGGCAATTTCAGCTGTGCGACGGTCAGAAAATCACCCATCAGCATGCTGAATCCACCATCACCACAGAGCGCCACGACCTGACGGTCCCGGTTAAGCGACTGTGCACCCATCGCCTGTGGCATGGCGTTCGCCATCGAACCGTGATTAAACGATCCGAGCAGGCGACGTTTGCCGTTCATCTTCAGATAACGCGCCGCCCACACGGTCGGCGTGCCCACATCGCAGGTAAAAATAGCATCTTCGTCAGCCAGTTCACTGATTTGCTGAGCCAGATACTGCGGGTGAATGGGCTGCCTGTCGTTCGCGGTGGCCAGCGCATCCAAATCCTTACGCGCTTCCGCGTAGTGTTTCAGCGCACTGTCGAGATGATGCTGATCGGTTTTCACCTGCAGCTTCGGCAGCAACGCGCGCAGCGTCGTTTTGACATCACCGACGTACGCCTGGTCGACATGACAGTGCGATCCCAGACTGCCGGGATTAATATCGATTTGAATGATGTTGGCTTTCTCAGGGTAGAAGGCGCGATAGGGGAACTGAGTACCCAACAGCACCAGCGTATCCGCATTCATCATGGCATGATAACCCGAGGAGAAACCGATTAGCCCGGTCATGCCCACATCGTACGGGTTGTCATATTCGATATGCTCTTTGCCGCGCAACGCATGCACAACAGGGGCTTTCAGCGTTGCCGCCAGTTGCACCACTTCCTCATGCGCACCGGCACAGCCGCTGCCGCACATCAGCGTAATATTGCGGGCGTCATTCAGTGTTTGTGTCAGGGTCGCCAGTTCATCGGCAGACGGCAACACGACGGGTAGCTGCGGTGGATACCACTCTGCACGCGCAGCATCGGGAGCGGGTTGCAGCGCCACATCGCCCGGCAGCACCACCACGGAAACCCCACGGTTCAGAATCGCTTTGCGCATGGCAATGCCCAATACCTGGGGCAACTGCTCGGGATTGGAGACCAGTTCGCAATAGTGACTGCACTCGCGAAACAACTCTTGTGGATGCGTTTCCTGGAAGTAACCGCTGCCGATCTCACTGGAGGGGATGTGGGCGGCAATGGCCAGTACCGGAACGCGATTTCGGTGGCAGTCGAACAGCCCGTTAATCAGATGCAGGTTACCTGGCCCACAGGAACCCGCGCAGACCGCAAGCGTGCCACTGGCATGCGCTTCCGCACCCGCAGCAAAAGCTGCCACTTCTTCATGGCGGGTAGGCATCCACTCAATGGTGCCCATTTTGTTCAGACTGTCAGTGAGTCCGTTTAACGAGTCACCTGTGACGCCCCAAATACGTTTTACACCGGCGTTTTCCAGCGTTTTGGCCACCAGCGCCGCGACGGTTTGTTTCATCTTCATCTCCTTGGTCATTCGTTGCCATCCCGGGGAGGGCAGAATTAAACAGCTACCAAGAAGCGTAGACGAGAGTCATTCAACTCTACCGTAAAAAATTGCATCAAAAGTTGAATTTCGCGCTCAGGCTGAGAACAGCGCAATAAGCACGGGCGCGGCCAGGCTCATAATAAATCCATGCACGATCGCCGCCGGCACAATATCGGTACCGCCTGCACGTTGTAAAACGGGCAGGGTAAAATCCATTGACGTCGCGCCGCACAAGCCCAGCGCGCTGCTGCGGTGGCGGGCGATCAGCGCGGGAATCAGCATAATGGCGATAAGCTCTCGCAGCAGGTCATTAAAAAACGCGGCACTGCCGATCACTGGCCCAAAGGCTTCTGTCATCAGAATGCCGGAAAGGGAATACCAGCCAAAGCCACTGGCGAGTGCCAGGCCGGTTTTAAGGGGGAGCCCCAGTATCAGCGCCGCTATAATGCCGCCCAGTAAGCCACTCAGCAGGACGACACAGGCAATCGTCATCCCCCGGCGATTCAGGATAATCTGGCGCAGCGTCATGCCGCTGCCGCGCAGTTGAATACCGACCAGCAAGAGCAGGAAGATCAAGGCATATTCACTGGCTGCGGATGCATGGTGCAGCCAGGGCCATTGCGTAAGGCCCAGCGCAAAGCCGAGGACTACGACGCCGCACAACGTCAGCGATTCCAGCGCCATATGTAAACGTGACGGCAGTTTTTGCTGTTTATGATGATGTTGCCAGGGCATCCGCTGTTCCAGCCAGCGCAATGCCAGCAGGTTGCACAGTAAAATACAGCCCGCAGCGACGGATGCCGTATAAAAAACGGTGATCAGATTGCTGCTAAGGTTGTCCAGAAAAGCCAGGCTGATGCCCATAAAAAACAGAATGACATAGACCATCCAGCCCAGCAGACGATTTACCGCCTTGAGAAACCTGGCCTGCCGGACGGGTAACAGCCAGCCAGCGAAGAGCGGGAGGAGAATCAGTAACAGTCCTGAATACATAATGAAAAGATCGTCCATGTTAAAATTGACGCTACGCTAACGAAAAAGCACAGGGGAGTAAACCCTGACGGTAAAGTCACCTGACCGCCAGAGCAACGCGTTCCCTTCTTCGGTCAGCTCAGAGGATAAAGCGCTATGAATCTGGAACATATCGATATCCGGGGATTTCGCGGCATTAATCAGCTTTCTCTTCCGTTAACGCGCATTAACCTGTTGATCGGCGAAAATGCCTGGGGGAAATCCAGTCTGCTGGATGCACTGAGTCTGCTGCTGTCACCGCACACGCGCGAGTATGTTTTTACGTCTGACGATTTTCATTTTACGCCTGGCGACAGGGACGACCAGGTGCATCGCCTGTCTGTGGTTTTTCATTTTCGTGAGGATGAGGCAGAAACCAGCGGACCACTTGCGCCTTTCTGGCTAGGCGCGATACCCGGACAACGCTATCTGCGTTACAGCATCCAGGCCAGACGACACGCTGGCCAGATTCGATCCTCGCGACGCTTTATCGACAGCGAGGGCCAGGTGTTGCCAGAAGCGGGAACGGCTGAGGCGATCGATGTTCTCCTGCGTATGAATCCGGTATTACGCCTGCGCGATGCGCGTTTTAGCCGCCGCCTGCGTCCCGTTGCCAGCCGGGTGGATGAACGTCTGACGACATTAAATCAGCTGACGCAGGAGCTGGATAACCTGACGCGCGATCTGGACCGTCATCCCCAACAGTTGAGCGATGCGGTCCTGCGTCAGGGCGTGCAAACGCTACAGCAACTGATGGAGCACTATTTTCTGGTGCAGCATCCGGATCACGGGAGCCAGGCGTTCCGCGTCGATCCACAGTCACGGGATGGCGTTGAGGGCTGGCGTTCGCTGGATCAGCTTAATCATCTGATTGCTGCGACCGATGTGCGCAGCCGCCAGCTGATTTTGCTGCGGATGTTTAGCTTACTGATGCAGGCAAGGGGCAATGAGCCGTTGCTCCCGGGTGCGCGACCGCTGTTGTTAATTGAAGATCCGGAAACACGACTGCATCCCATCATGCTTTCGGTGGCCTGGAACTTGCTTGCGCTGCTGCCGTTGCAGAAGATTGCCACGACCAACTCGGGCGAGTTATTGTCGCAGGTGGCGGTAGAGGATGTGTGTCGACTGGTACGCGAACCCACGCGCGTGGCGGCGTGGCGCATCGGGCCTGAAGGATTGAGTGCAGAAGACAGCCGTCGCATCGGCTTTCATATTCGTGTTAACCGCCCCTCAGCGTTGTTTGCCCGTTGCTGGTTGCTGGTGGAAGGTGAAACCGAAGTCTGGATTATCAATCAGATGGCACGACAATGCGGTTATCACTTCGCGGCAGAAGGGATAAAAGTCATTGAATATGCGCAGTCAGGTCTGAAACCGTTGCTGAAATTTGCCCGACGCATGGGCATCGCCTGGCATGTCCTGACGGATGGCGACATGGCAGGAAAAAAATATGCCGCCACGGCGCGCAGCCAGCTTCAGCCGCATGATAATGAAAAGCATCATCTGACCCAGCTTCCGGCGGCCGATATGGAACAGTTCCTCTACAACAACGGCTTTAGCGAGGTTTACCATGCGGCAGCGCATCTGCCGTTAAACGTGCCTGTTAATTCCAGGCGTATTATTACCAAAGCGATTCATCGCGCATCAAAACCGGAACTGGCCATCACGGTCGCTATGGCGGCCGCAGAACGCGGAACCGCGTCTGTTCCGACCTGTCTGCAAGAGATGTTTGTTCGCGTCATCCAACTGGCGCAGGGGAAGGCGGGTTAAGGCATAAAGTAAAAATGCCAGCGCATCAGGCTGGCATTTTTGACGGAGCGGTCCAACGTCGGGGATGTCAGGCCACGGCCTGCTGCGCTTCTACGGGTACAATAAGACTGGCATGGTTGCCCTTCGGGCCTTGATGAACGTCAAAATGGACCTGCTGGCCCGCTTTTAACGTCCTGTAACCATCCATCTGTATTGTTGAGTAGTGTGCGAAGATATCTTCGCCGCCCCCGATTGGACAGATAAAGCCGAAACCTTTGGCGTTATTGAACCATTTAACGGTACCTGTCTCCATGCTTTTACTTCCCTCGCAAGACATTTTATAAGTAGGTGAGGTGACGTAAGCTGTGAGTCGGGTTTGATTAAAACTCAATCAGCTTGTGAAGCTAGAATGTAGAAAAATCGCCGCGATCGTCAAGCAAACCATCGGGCCAGGTGGGGAGAAAATCATTAAAATTTGAGGTAGTTAACGCTATTTGAAATTTTGTGATACAGGTCGCGTAACGAATTTTTGGCTGACCGATTCATTAGCGGCAGTGCACTTGACACACGTGTTAAACTCTACAGATGACACCGGGTTTGATGATGACGTACTGACTCACAACGGAACACTATGGCAAACACTAAAGACTGGCTAAATTTCGAACACTTAGCCGAAGGTAAAGTACGCGAAGAGTTAAAGCCACCTTCGATGTATAAAGTCATTCTGAATAATGACGATTATACACCTATGGAATTTGTTATTGACGTTCTGCAAAAGTTCTTTTCTTATGATATTGAACGTGCAACGCAACTGATGCTGAAAGTTCACTACCACGGTAAAGCCATCTGTGGTGTATTTACCGCAGAAGTCGCTGAGACGAAAGCGGCACAGGTGAACAATTACGCGCGGGACAATCATCATCCGTTGCTGTGTACGCTTGAAAAAGCCTGAGCCTCTCTCCATACAGGAAGCAGGTCAGAGCGATTAACTGGAGGAGGTGCCTAATGCTCAATCAAGAACTGGAACTCAGTTTAAACATGGCTTTCGCCAGAGCGCGTGAGCACCGTCATGAGTTTATGACCGTCGAGCATTTGTTACTGGCATTGCTCAGTAACCCGTCGGCAAGAGAGGCACTGGAAGCCTGTACGGTGGACATTGTGGCTCTGCGGCAGGAGCTTGAAGCCTTCATTGAACAAACCACGCCTGTGCTGCCCGCCAGTGAAGAGGAGCGCGATACGCAACCGACGCTCAGCTTCCAGCGCGTGTTGCAACGCGCCGTGTTCCACGTTCAGTCATCCGGACGCAGCGAAGTCAATGGCGCGAATGTTTTGGTCGCCATCTTCAGCGAACAAGAATCCCAGGCAGCGTATCTGCTGCGCAAACACGAAGTCAGCCGCCTCGATGTGGTGAACTTCATCTCTCACGGTACGCGCAAAGACGAACCGGGCCAGGCACCTGGTGCTGAAAATCAGGTTAACGAAGAGCAAGCAGGCGGGGAGGAACGTATGGAAAACTTCACCACCAATCTTAATCAGCTTGCTCGCGTTGGCGGCATTGATCCGCTGATTGGCCGCGACAAAGAGCTGGAACGTACGATTCAGGTTCTGTGTCGTCGCCGTAAAAATAACCCCCTGCTGGTGGGTGAGTCGGGCGTCGGTAAAACCGCGATTGCGGAAGGATTAGCCTGGCGAATCGTTCAGGGCGACGTGCCAGAGGTGATGAAGGACTGCACCATTTACTCGCTGGACATTGGTTCGCTGCTGGCGGGCACCAAGTACCGTGGTGACTTTGAAAAACGTTTTAAAGCGTTGCTGAAACAGCTTGAGCAAGATAACTCCAGCATCCTGTTTATTGATGAAATTCACACCATTATCGGTGCGGGCGCCGCATCGGGTGGACAGGTGGATGCCGCTAACCTGATTAAGCCGCTGCTCTCCAGTGGCAAAATCCGCGTGATGGGATCAACCACGTATCAGGAATTCAGCAATATTTTTGAGAAAGATCGTGCCCTGGCGCGTCGTTTCCAGAAAATTGACATTACCGAGCCCTCTGTTGAAGAGACGGTGCAGATTCTTAATGGTCTGAAAACCAAATACGAAGCGCACCATGATGTACGTTACACCGCGAAAGCCGTGCGCGCGGCGGTGGAGCTGGCGGTGAAATACATCAACGATCGTCATTTGCCGGATAAGGCTATCGACGTCATTGATGAAGCCGGTGCCCGTGCGCGCCTGATGCCTGCCAGCAAACGTAAGAAAACGGTGAATGTGGCGGACATTGAAACGGTGGTGGCGCGTATTGCCCGTATTCCGGAGCAAAGTGTGTCAGCAACCGATCGCGATACGCTGAAAAATCTGGGCGACCGTCTGAAAATGCTGGTCTTCGGTCAGGATAATGCCATTGAGGCATTGACTGAAGCCATCAAGATGAGCCGCGCAGGTCTGGGTCAGGATCGCAAGCCGGTAGGGTCGTTCCTGTTTGCCGGTCCTACCGGTGTGGGTAAAACCGAAGTGACCGTCCAGTTAGCTAAAGCGCTGGGCATCGAACTGCTGCGCTTCGACATGTCCGAATATATGGAACGTCACACCGTCAGCCGTCTGATTGGTGCGCCTCCCGGCTATGTCGGTTTCGATCAGGGCGGTTTGCTGACCGATGCGGTGATCAAACATCCTCACGCCGTTGTGCTGCTGGATGAAATTGAGAAAGCGCATCCGGACGTGTTCAACCTGTTGTTGCAGGTCATGGACAACGGCATGCTGACTGATAACAACGGTCGCAAAGCGGACTTCCGTAACGTGGTGCTGGTGATGACCACCAACGCCGGCGTGCGTGAAACTGAGCGTAAATCTATTGGCCTGATTCATCAGGACAACAGTACGGATGCAATGGAAGAGATTAAGAAAATCTTTACGCCTGAATTCCGTAACCGTCTGGACAACATTATCTGGTTCAGCCACCTGTCAACGGACGTCATTCACCAGGTGGTCGACAAGTTTATTGTTGAACTGCAGGCGCAGCTGGATGCGAAAGGCGTTTCGCTGGAAGTCAGTGACGAAGCGCGTGACTGGCTGGCAGAGAAGGGCTATGACAAAGCGATGGGTGCCCGTCCAATGGCACGTACCGTGCAGGAAAGCCTGAAGAAACCGCTGGCGAACGAACTGCTGTTTGGTTCTCTGGTCGACGGGGGATCGGTTTCCGTTGCGCTGGATAAAGAGAAGGGGCAACTGACCTACCACTTCCTCAGCGCGCAAAAACGCAAAACGGAAGGGACGGTGCACTAAGCACCGTTTCACAGAACGAGAAAAGGCCGGATAAAATCCGGCCTTTTTTTTGTCCGCCTGCGCGCACGCAGGCAGCAGCATCAACGCAACTCAGCGACTACGGAAGACAATGCGGCCTTTGCTCAGGTCGTACGGGGTCAGCTCGACAGTCACTTTGTCGCCCGTCAGGATGCGGATGTAGTTTTTACGCATTTTACCGGAGATATGAGCGGTAACCACGTGTCCGTTCTCAAGTTCTACGCGGAACATGGTGTTAGGTAACGTATCCAGTACGGTACCTTGCATTTCAATATTGTCTTCTTTGGCCATCGAATCCTCTGGGTGTACTACCTTTCAGTTGAATCGGCAAGATAATGCCCAATTCAACAAGTTATGTAAAGAACCGTCGGCAATAAAGCCAACGCATCGCCGTGCTTCGCGTGTCAACGCGAGCATGTCGGTTAAATTCGGGTGTTTATGTGACGTCTGCGGGGGATTAGCGGGCTAAGAATCTGAATCAACCGGTAACACGCGCACGATTGAAACAGTTCCGAGAGTGCGATGAGATTCCCAGCCTGGCAATTCCGGCTTGAAAACCAAGCGCGGACGACATACCAAACCTGGCTATTATATCACTTAACCGACTTTATGTGTGCAAAACATCTACGCAACTTTTAAAAAAGGGTTTGATTACGCCAGCAGCCGCTGTCAACGGCCAGGGATGCCAGGTTTTTTACCTGCTCAAGGTAACGATCGCGTGCAATCTCAACCGCTCCCAGCGAAGCGGTATGGGGGTTAAGTATCTGACAATCCACTAACTGGCCCCCGTGCTTAATAAAATGCTGACAGAATACCAGTAAGGCCGTTTTTGACGCATTGGGTTGCAGGCTGAACATCGATTCGCCGCAAAAGATTTGTCCCAACGCCAGACCGTACATGCCACCTGCAAGGGTTTGATCGCGCCAGACTTCAATCGAATGCGCGTGGCCCAGTTCATAGAGCTTCTGCCAGGCGCGTTTCACTTCAAACGTAATCCATGTACCTTCTTCGCGGCCCAGGGCACAGCCGTCAACGACATCGCCAAAGGCCTCATTCATCGTCACCCGATAAGGTGACTGCTGATGAAACCGCTTCATACTGCGACTGAGATGGAACTGCGTCGGGAATAACACCGCTCGCGGATCGGGTGACCACCACAAAATCGGATCGCCGGGCGAGAACCAGGGAAAAATACCCTGCTGATAGGCACTCAGCAGGCGTGCAGGGGAGAGATCGCCGCCCATCGCCAGCAGGCCGTTCGGCTCGCGCAGCGCGGTTTCCGGTGGCGGAAAGCGCAACGACTCTTGTGACAGTTGAATCAGTCTCATCGCGGTAATGTACCTCTCAGCGTTTGCTCAGCACTATAGCGCAAAGCGCTGCTGGAAACGCCAGTAACGTCCACCTTTTGCGACTAATTCAGAATGATTTCCCTGCTCGACGATCTTACCGCTGTCCATAAGGCAAATTCGGTCCATTTGCGCCAGGCCGCGCAGACGATGCGTTACCATAATGACCGTTTTACCCGTGGTGATCTGCTGCAGAAGGGCGAGAATCTGCTGCTCGGTGGTGGCATCAAGTCCTTCAGTCGGCTCGTCCAGAAGCCATAAGTCGCCGTTGTGTAACATCGCCCGGGCGATGGCCAGGCGGCGTAGCTCTCCACCCGACAGCGGACGGCCGCCTTCACCCAGCCAGGCATTAAGCCCTTCTTCATTTTCCAGCAGGCCCTGAAGCCCGGTTTGCACCAGTGCATTTTCAAGCATTGCATCACTGGCGGTGGGGCAGGCCAGCAACAAATTGTCCCGTAGCGTCTGACTAAACACATGGACGCGCTGGGTGACTACGCTGATGCGCTGACGAAGTTGGGCTTCATCCCAGTCCGCAAGCGGTACGCTGTTCAATACGATTTCGCCCTGTTGCGCCTCCCAGGCGCGGGTGAGCAGCCCAAGCAAGGTGGACTTGCCGCAGCCTGTGGGGCCGAGAAGGGCAATACGTTCACCGGCTTTCATCGTCAGTGAAAACTGATCCAACACCTTTTCTGGTCGTCCCGGATAACGGAAATCCAGCGCGTCAATCCTGAGTTGCAGCGCACCGGCGGGAACCGTGCTTGTGGATGGAAAGAGGATGGCAGGCGACTGATCGATAACGTCATTGACGCGTTGTGCTGCCGTGATTACCTGAGACAGGGGCAAAAAGGCGCTCGCGATCGGCGCCAGTGCTTCAAAAGCTGCCAGGGCACAAAACACCACCAGGGCAATGAGCGGTCCGGGCAGTTGCTGCTGCGCAATGCTTGTTGCGCTCAGCCAGAGCAGGGCAGTAACAGTGAGGCCACTGCATAACAGCAGCAGACTTTGCGCCAGCGCCTGTAAACGCTCCTGCTGACGTTGTGCGTCCTGCCACTGCTGCTCATCTTCGTCCAGCCTGGCCCGCCAGCGGGTAGCGTTACCATACAGTGTCAGTTCTGCCTGTCCCGCCAGCCAGTGCATTAACTGCTCTCGCCAGCGCGATCGCTGCCGGGCAATCGCGATGCCGGTGGGCGCGCCCAGACGATAGAACAGCGGGGGAAAAAGGCAGAGCAGCGTAAGCAGAATGCCGCCCAGCACCAGCGCCAGGTGCAGATCAATCAGGCTGAGGCCGGCTGTTACCACGACGATAACGATAAACGCGCCCAGCAGCGGCGAGAGGACCCGCAAATAGAGATGATCCAGCGTATCCACATCACCAACAAAACGATTAAGCAGATCGGCCTGACGAAAGAGCGCGAGCTGGCCGGGAGAAAGCGCAATCAGGCGGCTAAACGTGAAGACGCGCAGATGCTGTAAAACCCGAAACGTTGCGTCGTGACTTACTAAGCGCTCAAAATACCGGGCGGCGGTACGGGTAATCGCTGCGCCGCGCACGCCAGCGGCGGGAAGCATATAGTTGAAACTGTACAGACCAGCCACACCGGCTACAGAAGAGGCGGCCAGAAACCAGCCCGACAACGTGAGCAAGCCGATACTGGCTAACAGCGTGACAATCGCCAGCACGATCCCTGACGTCAGGCGGAAGGGATGACGCAGCCATAGCCGCAGAAAGGGACGCAGAGCCGTCATCAGAAAATCTCCTGTTGCCGGTGTTGTAATAAATCACTGAACGGACCGGACGCAGTCAGCGTCTGCCAGTCGCCCTGCTGTACGATCTGACCGGCCTGCATTACCCAGATCGCATCCCATGTCTGAAGCAGATCAATTTGGTGGGTGATCATCAGTGTCGTCTGGCGCGTGGCCGCCTGATTTAATGCCTGCATCACATGATGTTCACTTTGACTGTCCAGGCTGGCAGCGGGCTCATCCAGTAACAATAACTGGGCGGGTTTATACAGCGCGCGGGCTACGGCAATGCGCTGTGCCTGACCGACCGATAAGTGATGACTGGCATCCCCCGGTTCGGTATCCAGTCCGGCAGGCAGTCGGGAAAGAAATTCATCGATCCCACATGATGCGATTAAGGCACTTAGCCGTGCGGGATCGTGCGGCGCATCCATGATGATATTGTCCCGTAACGTTGCGGCGGGTAGCTGGGGATTCTGGCCGACCCAGGCAAGATGCCGATGCCAGTCATGGCGTGCGATACGGTGAAGTTCAATACCGTTAACTTTCAGCGATCCCTGATAGGGTAAAAAGCCCAGCAGGGCATTTAACAGTGCGGTTTTGCCTGCACCGCTTTTGCCCACCAGCGCGACGCGCGTGCCTGTGCGCAGGGTGAAGGTGAGCGGGCCGCAGAGCCGATGGCCATTGGGCGCGTGCACCGTCAGATTTTCTGCCACCAGCTCTACTGGCGCCGTTGCGCTAAAGGCGTCGCTGGCGGATGCGTTTTCGGCCTCTGGCGTTTCCTGCATAAAGCGTTCAAGCGCATCGGCACCGCCAATTGCCTGCGCTTTAGCATGGTAGAATGTGCCCAAATCGCGCAGAGGCTGAAAAAATTCCGGGGCCAGAATCAGCACCAGGAAGCCGGCAAACAGCGTCACGCCGCGGCCATAATCACCAAAGTGCAGTTCGCCCAAATAGGAAAAGCCAAAATAAACGGCGACAACGGCGATGGACAGTGACGCAAAAAATTCCAGTACTGACGAAGAAAGAAAGGCCAGACGCAGAACCTCCATCGTCCGTTGACGGAAATCCGTCGTGGCGTCAGCAATCGCCTGTTTTTCGGCGTCTGCCCGATGAAACAGACGCAGGGTTTCCCGACCACGCAAGCGATCCAGAAAGTTGCCACTCAGGCGTGCGAGCGCCACAAAGTTACGGCGATTAGCCTCGGCCGCGCCCATGCCGACCAGGGCCATAAAAAGCGGGATCAACGGCGCGGTCGCGAACAGGATCAGACCTGCCGCCCAGTTTAACGGAAACAGGGTGAGCAATATGCAACAGGGAATGACCGCCGCCAGCGTCATCTGCGGCAAATAACGCGCGTAATAGGCCTGCATATCCTCGGTTTGCTCAAGCAGTAACGTTGCCCAACTGCCGGCGGGCTTGCCCTGTATCCAGGCCGGACCCAACGCTGCCAGACGATCCAGCACCTGTTTACGCAAAGCCTGACGGATGGCCTGCCCGGCACGAAATCCAGCCTGCTCCCGGGCATAATTCAGCGCGGCGCGCAGAACAAAGCACAGGATCAGAAGTGAAAATGAGGACAAAAGGGAGGCTGGAGAATGCCTGTCAATAATCAGCGCCTGCAGGAGCGACGCTAAAAGCCATGCCTGCATGATAATCAGAAGCGCGCCAGCGCAGCCCAGCAACGACGTAACGCGCAACCAGGGGCCAGCATGATGACACTGTTGACGAAGCCAACGAGTAAGATGCTGCTGACGCGATTTATTCATGCGAAACCCAATGTGGCAAAGACAAATGAAATGAGGCTGGTCCTCACACCCGGCGCCTGAATTTAGCATGGTGATAATAAAAAAGGCGACTGAAAAACAGTCGCCTCAAACAATTAAGATCAGGTTATTAACAACTTACTTATCGTTCTTAACCAATCCGTCAAGATAACGCTCTGCATCTAACGCAGCCATACAACCGGTACCGGCAGAGGTAATGGCCTGACGGTAGATATGGTCCATGACGTCACCCGCGGCAAACACGCCAGGGATACTGGTTTGCGTGGCATTACCATGCAGGCCGGACTGTACCTTGATGTAGCCGTTTTCCAGCGCCAGCTGACCATCGAAAATCGCCGTATTCGGGCTGTGTCCGATAGCAACAAACAGGCCGGCAACATCCAGCGTTTCGGTCTCTTCGGTATTCAGCGTTGAACGTAGCGTCAGGCCCGTCACGCCCATCTGATCGCCGACCACTTCTTCCAGCGTTCTGTGTGTATGCAACACGATATTGCCGTTGCTGACTTTTTCCATCAGGCGGTCAATAAGGATTTTCTCTGCGCGGAAGCTGTCGCGGCGGTGAATTAAATGCACTTCAGAGGCGATATTCGCCAGATAAAGTGCTTCTTCAACCGCGGTATTTCCGCCACCGATAACGGCGACTTTTTGGTTGCGGTAGAAGAAACCATCACAGGTCGCACAGGCCGAAACGCCTTTGCCTTTAAAAGCGTCTTCCGACGGTAAGCCCAGATAGCGTGCTGATGCACCCGTGGCAATAATCAGCGCATCGGCAGTATATTCGCCACTGTCACCGGTCAGACGGAAGGGACGGTTCTGCAGATCGACCGTATGAATATGATCGAAAATAATTTCCGTGTTAAATTTCTCGGCATGCTCATGCATACGTTCCATCAGCGAGGGACCTGTCAGATCATGCGGGTCGCCCGGCCAGTTTTCCACTTCCGTCGTGGTGGTCAGCTGACCGCCTTTTTCCAGCCCGGTAATCAGTACTGGATTCAAATTGGCGCGTGCAGCATAGACGGCCGCGGTATAACCTGCCGGACCAGAGCCCAAAATGAGCAACTTACTGTGTTTAGCCGTACTCATGCGTTCCTCAGTTTTATTCACCTGACATAACCTGCGATTGTAGGGAATATGCCGTAGCAATGACAACACTTGCGCACTTTTGTTAGCGATTGCTGCAAACGGCGTAGACGATGAATGGCTTTTTCGCCTGCCTCCTGTGCCAAAAGGGGGCAAAAATTCAGTTTACAGACCACCATCGCACGAAAATACTCATTTAAAAACAGTGACCCAGCGAAGTGTCTGGCATCTTGTCCTGAATTTAGACATTTTACTTTGACAATCGCCTGCGCATTTGCGAAAACAGTGTGAGAAGCGAATAACTTAGTCTGAACAAAACGGGTGTTGCCGCCGGGTTTTGGGCAGAGTACCGAACGAATTTTATCGTCTGATATTGGTCATGACGCATGCGGTGGACAGACAGCATGCGTCATACAAATAGGTACGAATGCGCTCAGACGCCGTTATTTCACTTCAAAAATGCCCCGAACAATGACCGTTTTCAGGGGATGGCAGGTAAAGGGAAGGAATGAAGAGAGACAATAATAATGGTAGATAATAAGAAACGCCCCGGTAAGGATCTCGACAGGATCGACAGAAACATTCTCAATGAATTGCAGAAAGACGGTCGCATCTCAAACGTGGAACTTTCCAAACGTGTAGGATTATCTCCTACACCTTGTCTTGAGCGTGTACGCCGTCTTGAACGCCAGGGATTCATCCTTGGCTATACTGCGCAACTCAACCCTCACTACCTGGATGCTTCATTACTGGTATTTGTTGAGATTACTCTGAATCGTGGCGCACCTGATGTGTTTGAGCAATTTAACGCCGCTGTGCAAAAACTTGAGGAAACTCAAGAGTGTCACCTGGTTTCTGGTGATTTCGACTACCTGCTTAAAACGCGCGTGCCTGATATGTCCGCTTACCGCAAGCTGCTGGGTGAAACCTTGCTGCGCCTGCCAGGCGTAAACGACACGCGTACTTATGTGGTGATGGAAGAGGTCAAACAGAGCAATCGTCTGGTGATCAAAACGCGCTGATGCGTGGCAGGTGCAAAGCCTGGGAAATTTCGGTACACTCCTGTGAATACATACAGGACCAGCGTCGGGTGAGCCCGACGCTGTTGTTTCTTACTTTACAGGCACCTGGAGAGATCTCTTGAGCCAGGAATACACAGAAGATAAAGACGTTTCGTTACAGTCGCTGAGCAGCGGACGCCGTCTGCTGGAAGCGTTACTTATTTTGGTGGCATTGTTCGCCATCTACCTGATGGTTTCCCTGGTCAGCTTTAATCCTTCCGATCCGAGCTGGTCGCAAACGGCCTGGCATGAACCTATCCATAACATGGGTGGCACAGTCGGCGCATGGCTGGCTGATACGTTGCTTTTCATCTTTGGTGTGATGGCCTATGCCATTCCGCCGGTCATACTGGGGCTGTGCTGGATAGCGTTTCGCCAGCGGGATAACCAGGATTATGTGGACTACTTTGCCATTGGTTTACGCTTAATCGGTGTCCTGGCCCTGGTCGTCACCACCTGTGGGATGGCCGCGCTCAACGCGGACGACATCTGGTATTTCGCTTCCGGAGGCGTCATTGGCAGCCTCGTCAGTAATGCCATTTCACCCTGGTTCAGTCCGGCAGGTGGCACACTGACTTTGCTCTGCATCTGGGCCGCAGGGATCACGCTGTATACGGGCTGGTCATGGTTAACCATTGCGGAAAGAATCGGTGGCGTGGTCATGGGCGTGCTGACATTCGCCAGCAACCGCTCACGTCATGATGAACCCTGGCATGAAGAGGACGAAGCAGACGATTATCACGAGAGCGCGCCCGTCCTTCATGCTCAGACGGACGACGACGATGACGTATTGCTAACCGCGCCGCGTAAGGCGCAGCCCGATCTGGATGCGCATGATCCACTGTTAGCCAGGGCCGCCACCGCCACCCGCGCCGCTGTTGCGGCCACAGCCGAAGTATCTGCGACCACGACACCGACGGCAACCGCTCAGGCTACTGCCACAGCACCTGCGCAGCCTGCTGCCGCAACAATGGCGGCAACGCCTGTCAGTGCGCCATCAGCTTCACCTGAGCCTGAACAGGTTGCAGCGACGCCTGAACCTGTTTCGCCTGTTGCGGCATCGCCTCATCCTGCCCCGGTGATGACGCACATTGCACCGCGCGAGCCGGTGTCACAGGAGAAGCCTCTCACTGAACCGCCGCGCTACCGCTTTGAGTTACCGGACGATGCACCGGCGGCTGCCCCGCACTTTACCGCTTATGAGGATGACGAACCCAAAATGGGGAACTGGCGTGAAGCTACGTCGGCAGCCTCGCTGAACAGCGCTGCCGTCGCCGGTGCTGCGGCAACCGCAGCATCGTCAGCATCCTCACCGCTGTTTGAACCTGTCCCTGAAACGGTGTCGAATCCACAGGTGAAACAGGGGATTGGTCCGGCGCTGCCGCGGCCTAATCCGGTTAAACTGCCTACCCGACGTGAGCTGGCCTCGTACGGTATTAAACTGCCTTCACAGCGTATGGCGGAAGAAAAAGCCAAACGTGCTGAACTGCCGTCATCACAACCTACGAAAGAAGATACGTCACTCACTGACTGGTCAGCAGAGGAGCAGGATGCGCTGCAACAGGCAGAGTTGCGTCAGGCGTTCCAGTCAGAGCAGCAGCAACGCTATGGCGAAAGCTGGCAGCAGGACGACGCGCACGAGGACGATGAGCTGGCATTGCAGCAGGCCTCGCTGGCGCGTCAGTTCGCACAGCAGCAGCAACAGCGCTATGAAACGGTGCCTGAAGACAATGCACCCGTTTTCAATCTGGATACGTCAGCGGCCTTCGATTTCTCCCCAATGAAGGACCTGGTCGACGATGGCCCTGTCGAGCCGCTGTTCACCATTGCAGCATCGCCGGACGTCAGCGAGGTCGCGCCACAACATGAGCCCTGGCAGCACGTTCAGGCTGCACCAGAACAGCCTGCGGCTCAGCGTGTAGAATCGGCCCAGACCTTTGCGGCCGATCATTTTGCCGCGCCTGCGCAGCAGCCGGAGCCGGTCACGGAGGCGAAGCCATCCGTGCATGACAGCCTGATTCACCCCTTCCTGATGCGTCACGAGCAGCCACTGGAAAAACCTTCTACACCCTTACCGTCACTCGATCTCCTGACCGCGCCGCCGGAAGAGGAAGAACCGGTTGATATGTTCGCCCTTGAGCAGACAGCAAGACTGGTTGAAGCGCGTCTGGGTGACTACCGCGTCAAGGCCGAGGTGGTGGGCATTTCGCCAGGACCTGTGATTACCCGTTTTGAACTGGATCTCGCGCCGGGCGTGAAAGCGGCGCGTATCTCTAACCTGTCACGCGATTTGGCCCGCTCCCTGTCGACTACGGCAGTGCGTGTGGTTGAAGTGATCCCTGGCAAACCCTATGTTGGTCTGGAATTACCCAACCGACATCGCCAGACCGTTTACCTGCGTGAAGTGCTGGATTGTCCAAAATTCCGTGACAATCCCTCGCCGCTGTCTGTGGTGCTGGGTAAAGATATTGCCGGCCAGCCAGTCGTCGCCGATCTGGCTAAAATGCCACACTTACTGGTAGCGGGTACAACCGGTTCCGGTAAGTCCGTCGGCGTGAATGCGATGATCCTCAGCATGCTGTATAAAGCCACGCCGGAAGATGTGCGCTTTATTATGATTGACCCCAAGATGCTCGAGCTTTCCGTTTACGAAGGCATTCCGCATCTGCTTACCGAAGTCGTGACCGATATGAAAGATGCGGCGAACGCGCTGCGCTGGAGTGTCGGTGAGATGGAGCGTCGCTATAAGCTGATGTCGGCGTTGGGTGTACGTAATCTGGCCGGCTACAACGAAAAAGTGGCGCAGGCGGATGCAATGGGGCGGCCGATTCCCGATCCGTTCTGGAAGCCAGGCGACAGCATGGATATGACGCCGCCAGTGCTGGAAAAACTGCCTTACATCGTGGTGATGGTGGATGAGTTCGCCGATTTGATGATGGCTGTCGGTAAGAAAGTGGAAGAACTGATTGCACGTCTTGCACAGAAAGCGCGTGCGGCGGGAATCCACCTTGTTCTGGCAACCCAGCGTCCGTCAGTTGACGTCATTACCGGCCTCATCAAAGCCAACATTCCTACCCGTATCGCGTTTACTGTCTCAAGTAAAATTGACTCGCGAACCATCCTTGATCAGGGCGGTGCAGAATCGTTACTGGGGATGGGCGATATGCTTTACATGCCGCCCAACTCATCAATGCCGGTGCGTGTTCACGGTGCCTTTGTGCGCGATCAGGAAGTACATGCTGTCGTGCAGGACTGGAAAGCGCGCGGGCGTCCGCAATATATTGAAAGCATTACGGCGGGCGAAGAAAGTGAAGGCGGGGGCGGCATTGACAGCGATGAAGAACTCGATCCGTTGTTCGATCAGGCTGTTGCCTTTGTGGTGGATAAGCGACGCGCCTCGATTTCGGGCGTACAGCGTCAGTTCCGTATCGGTTATAACCGTGCTGCGCGCATCATTGAACAGATGGAAGCACAGGGCATCGTCTCGTCACCGGGCCACAACGGTAACCGTGAAGTGCTCTCTCCACCACCCCATGATATGTAAAGCCTGAACGATAAGCTTTGAAACACAAAACACTGAGCCAGTTTCCACTGGCTCATTGTTTTTTAGCGGTTAACCCCCATAGTTGATTAGTGTTTCGGTTTTTTCTCCTGTATTAAACGCAGGACAGCGACCAGGCTTAGTCACGTGATCAACGGGAAACGATTTAATAAGGATTTAAGCAGATGAAATTACGCGTAATCGCCTTAGGCCTGCTGGCCGCTTTGGGGTCAGCCAACGTTCTCGCCGATGCGTCGAGCGACCTGCAACAGCGCCTTAATAAAGTTAACAGCTTCCACGCCAGCTTTACTCAAAAGGTGACCGATGGCAGCGGTGCCAACGTGCAGGAGGGTGAAGGCGAGCTCTGGGTTAAGCGCCCCAGCCTGTTTAACTGGCATATGACCGCACCCGACGAGAGCATCATTATTTCTGACGGGAAATCGTTATGGTTCTATAACCCGTTTGTTGAACAAGCTACGGTCAGCCTGTTAAAGAATGCGACCAGCAATACACCGTTTATGTTGATTGCCCGTAACCAGGCCAGTGACTGGCAGCAATACAACGTAAAACAGCAGGGTGACAAATTTGAACTGACGCCGAAGAAAAGCGATGGCAACCTCAAGCAGTTCACGATTGATGTGACGCCAGATGGCACCATTAATCAGTTTAGCGCCGTCGAGCAGGATGGGCAGCGCAGTAACTACCAGCTAAAGAGCCAGAAAAACGGCCCGATTAGCCCGGATAAATTCACATTCACCCCGCCAAAAGGCGTCACGGTGGATGACCAACGTCAGTGAGGTGGTAGTGGGTAACCTGTCCCTGGATTTTTCCAGTGAAGATTTTAAACCGCTGGCCGCGCGTATGCGGCCAGCAACCCTGAAGCAATACATTGGACAGCAGCACCTGCTGGCTGCGGGTAAACCGTTGCCGCGCGCGATCGAAGCGGGGCACCTGCACTCCATGATTCTCTGGGGACCGCCAGGGACAGGAAAAACAACGCTGGCCGAGATTATCGCTCACTATGGCAATGCGGACGTTGAGCGTATTTCTGCGGTCACCTCTGGTGTCAAAGAGATTCGTGAAGCCATTGAACGCGCAAGGCTGAGCAAGCAGGCGGGCCGCCGCACTATCCTGTTTGTAGATGAAGTCCATCGCTTCAACAAAAGTCAGCAGGATGCGTTTCTTCCCCATATTGAAGACGGCACTATCACGTTTATCGGTGCCACGACAGAAAATCCCAGCTTTGAGCTTAACTCCGCACTGCTGTCACGTGCTCGTGTCTATTTACTTAAATCCCTGACCACAGAAGATATTGAGCAGGTGCTTGACCAGGCGATGCAGGATGCCAGTCGGGGTTATGGCAACAGCGATATCCTGTTACCTGACAATACGCGGCGTATGATTGCGGAACTGGTCAACGGCGATGCACGTCGTGCTCTGAATACGCTGGAAATGATGGCCGATATGGCCGATATGGCCGAAACCGACGGCACAGGCAAACGCGAGCTGACGCCCCAGTTGCTGACCGAAGTGGCGGGGGAACGGTCTGCCCGGTTCGATAATAAAGGCGATCGCTTTTATGACCTGATTTCTGCCTTGCATAAATCCGTCCGGGGATCGGCACCGGATGCCGCCCTATACTGGTACGCTCGTATTATTACCGCCGGTGGCGATCCGCTGTATGTCGCGCGTCGGTTACTGGCCATTGCGTCTGAAGACGTCGGCAATGCCGATCCACGAGGCATGCAGGTGGCTATCGCGGCCTGGGACTGTTTCACCCGGGTTGGTCCGGCAGAAGGGGAGCGAGCGATTGCGCAGGCCATTGTCTATCTCGCCTGTGCGCCAAAAAGTAACGCCGTCTATAACGCGTTTAAGGCGGCGATGCGTGATGCACGCGACCATCCAGATTTCGATGTTCCCGATCATTTGCGCAATGCCCCCACGAAGCTAATGAAAGAGATGGGGCTGGGCGAAAGCTATCGCTATGCGCATGACGAAACTAATGCCTATGCTGCGGGTGAAGTCTATTTCCCACCCGAAATGGCGCGAACGCGTTACTATCATCCCACTCAACGCGGTCTTGAAGGCAAAATTGGCGAAAAGCTGGCCTGGCTGACTGAACTCGATCAAAATAGCCCGACAAAACGCTACCGCTGAAACAGACGTTGCGGTAATGTGGTCAATGTTTTCAACGCATTCCAGCGGGAGTGCGTCCCCTTCTTTTAACTCATAAATACACAGGATAAGCATGCTCGATCCCAATCTGCTGCGTAATGAGCCAGACGCAGTCGCAGAAAAACTGGCACGCCGAGGATTTAAACTGGATGTGGAAATGCTGCGTTCGCTCGAAGAGCGTCGCAAAGTCTTGCAGGTTGAAACGGAAAACCTGCAGGCCGAGCGCAACTCCCGCTCCAAATCCATCGGTCAGGCCAAAGCACGTGGGGAAGACATCGAGCCACTGCGTCAGGAAGTGAACAGCCTGGGCGAACGCCTGGATGCGGCTAAAGCAGAACTGGACGCGCTGCAAAATCAGATCCGCGATTTCAGCCTGGCGCTGCCGAATCTTCCTGCGGATGAAGTGCCGCTGGGGAAAGACGACACGGAAAACCTGGAAATCAGTCGCTGGGGTGAACCCCGCCAGTTTGATTTTGAGGTGAAAGATCACGTTGAGCTGGGCGAAGCGGCTAAAGGGCTGGACTTTGCTGCGGCAGTGAAACTCACCGGCTCACGCTTCGTGGTTATGCAAGGCCAGATTGCTCGCCTGCACCGTGCGCTCAGCCAGTTCATGATTGACCTGCACACGGAACAACATGGTTATCTGGAAACTTACGTCCCTTACCTGGTTAACCATGCGACCTTATACGGTACAGGCCAGTTACCTAAGTTTGGTGAAGATCTGTTCCATACCCGTCCGCTGGAAGAAGAATCCGAAAGCAGCCATTACGCGCTCATTCCGACCGCTGAAGTGCCGCTGACCAACCTTGTGCGGGATGAAATCGTTGAAGAAGAGAGCCTGCCGCTGAAGCTTACGGCACATACACCCTGCTTCCGCTCTGAAGCAGGCTCCTATGGCCGTGATACGCGTGGGCTCATCCGTATGCACCAGTTCGACAAAGTTGAAATGGTACAAATCGTCGCGCCTGAAACCTCTATGGATGCGCTGGAAGAGCTGGTTGGCCATGCTGAAAAAGTGTTGCAACTGCTGAACCTGCCGTATCGCAAGGTCTTGCTGTGCAGCGGTGATATGGGCTTTGGTGCGACAAAAACCTACGATTTAGAAGTATGGTTACCGGCGCAAAATACCTACCGTGAAATCTCTTCTTGCTCAAACATGGGGGATTTCCAGGCTCGCCGTATGCAGGCGCGCACCCGCAATAAGCAGGATAAAAAACCGCGTCTGGTGCATACCCTGAATGGCTCGGGCCTGGCCGTAGGACGTACGCTGGTTGCCGTGCTGGAAAATTACCAGCAGCAGGACGGCCGCATCGCCGTGCCAGAGGTATTACGTCCTTATATGAACGGCCTGGAATTTATTGGCTAAGCGTTCATCCTGTCTAAAATAACCCAGCTCAGGCTGGGTTTTTTTATCTTTACCGCGAGGCATCCTCAACACGTTTAAAATTTATCACAAATAAACATTATCGATGACGACGCGGGCAGAAAGCGTAAAAATCCAGATTATCATAGAGATAGCGCAAAGTTATCTGATGCCTGACAGATGGCTAACTTACTGAAGATAAATAATTTAAATGGTCACGCAGCAAAATGTGCTGCACCCTCATTCCTCCCGTTGACTTTACAACGCGCGATGGCAAACTGCGCGCAATTTCCTTCATTTCTTTTGGTTTTTATCCCCTATGTCGACCTGGTCACGTCCTGTGATATTGCTGCTCTGCGGCCTGTTATTAATGACAGTTTCCATTGCGGTACTGAATACGTTAGTGCCCCTTTGGCTGACGCATGATGCGCTGGCAACATGGCAGGTAGGCGTGGTGAGTTCGTCGTATTACACCGGTAACCTGCTGGGCACTTTAGTGGCTGGCTGGCTGATCAAGCGATACGGTTTTAACCGAAGCTATTACCTGGCGACCGGCCTTTTTGCGCTGTCGACACTGTGCATGCTGGCGCTGGAAGGATTCTGGGCATGGACATTGCTGCGCTTCACGGCCGGTATCGGCTGCGCGTTAGTCTGGGTCGTGGTGGAAAGCGCATTGTTATGCAGTGGAACAGTACGTAACCGTGGGCAGTTGCTCGCTGCCTATATGATCGTCTATTACCTGGGTACGGTTGCCGGACAACTGCTGGTGAGCAAACTGTCTACCGAATTACTGAGTGTGATTCCCTGGGTAACCGCCACGGTCATCAGCGCCATCTTACCGTTAATCTTCACACAGGTTTCCGCCAACAGCGATACCGTAGAAGCTACGCCAGGCGGACGAATTTTACCTATGCTGCGTCGTCGCAGTTCTCGTCTCGGTATTAACGGCTGTATTATTTCTGGCATTGTTCTGGGATCGCTGTACGGCTTAATGCCGCTCTATCTTTCTCATCAGGGTATGAGTGATGCCAACGTGGGTTACTGGATGGCCTTGCTGGTGAGTGCCGGCATTGTCGGGCAATGGCCGATTGGTCGGCTTGCTGACCGCTTTGGCCGCATGATGGTACTGCGAGTGCAGGTATTTGTGGTGATCCTCGGGGCGATTGCGATGCTGACAAATGCCGCGATGGCCCCAGCCCTGTTTGTGCTGGGGCTGGCAGGTTTTACGCTTTATCCGGTCGCCATGTCATGGGCCTGCGAAACCGTGGCGCACCATGAACTGGTGGCAATGAACCAGGCGCTGTTACTGAGCTACACCGTGGGCAGCCTGGCCGGACCAAGCATGACGGCCATGCTGATGCAAAGTTATTCCGACCGTCTGCTGTTCGTTATGATCGCGGCGGTAGCGCTGGTTTACTTAGTCATGTTACTGCGTAAGGCCGATCATCATGCCACGCCAGTGGCACATGCCTGATCATAACGATAACCAGGCGGTGACAGGGCGCCTGGCTTAACCTTCGCCGTCTGGCTGCGCTGACTGTCAGACGGTTATCGTTTACTGACTGCGGTGACGTGGCCTGTCAATACATCACTTCATGTCCGTAGCTGGCAAGAATATGCTTGACCCGTTCCATGGTCGCTTTACTGGGCGGTTTTACACCGTCGAGCTTGTACTCTTTACCCATCGCAATCCATTTATGCTTACCCAGCTCGTGATAAGGCAGAAGCTCAATCTTCTCCACATTTGCCATATCCTGCGTAAATGCACCTAAGCGATGGACACTGTCATCATCATCAGAATAGCCGGGCACGACGACGAAACGAATCCACGTCCGTTTTCCTTTCTTCTGAAGATAGCGCGCAAAATCGAGTGTGCGATGATTCGACACACCGACAAGAATCTGGTGGATGTCATCGTTCATCTGCTTGAGGTCAAGCATCACCAAATCTGTTGCATCCAGTAATTCATCAATAACGGGATCGTAGCGGCGGACAAAGCCGTTGGTGTCAAGGCAGGTATGAATGCCCTCAGCTTGACATGCGCGAAACCAGTCGCGCACAAACTCCGCCTGCAAAATGGCCTCACCGCCTGAAGCCGTCACCCCGCCCCCGGACGCATTCATGAAATGGCGATAAGACAGAACGTCCGCCATGAGCGCGTCGACGGTAATTTCTTTGCCGCAATGCGTGTCCCATGTATCACGGTTGTGGCAGTACAGGCAGCGCATCAGGCAGCCCTGAAAAAAGGTGATAAAACGGATGCCGGGACCGTCTACGGTTCCGCATGATTCAAATGAGTGGATGCGACCAATGGCAGACATTGCGATGTATTCTCCTGATGAGCCTGCGAAGCAGGTGGCGCACTCTCCGGTGCGCTCTGAACGGGAAATCAATTTTGGTGGTTATCCGTCATACAGACAGCGACCAAACCTGACTTGAAAGAAGAGGCTCCATGAAGGAGCCTCAAGGGCGAACTAGAGTGACTGGGTAAAGGTACGGGTAATCACGTCCTGCTGCTGCTCTTTAGTGAGCGAGTTAAAGCGAACGGCATAGCCCGAAACGCGGATGGTTAACTGAGGATATTTCTCAGGGTTATCCATCGCGTCCATCAACATTTCCCGGTTCATCACGTTAACATTCAGGTGCTGGCCGCCTTCAATACTGGCCTCATGATGGAAGTAACCATCCATTAGTCCTGCCAGATTGGTTTTACGTACATTATCATCTTTGCCAAGCGCATTAGGCACGATGGAGAAAGTATAAGAGATACCGTCTTTAGCGTACGCAAAGGGTAATTTCGCTACCGAGGTCAGCGATGCTACCGCTCCTTTCTGGTCGCGACCGTGCATGGGGTTAGCGCCAGGGCCAAAGGGGGCGCCTGCACGGCGGCCGTCTGGCGTATTACCGGTTTTCTTGCCATAAACGACGTTAGAGGTAATGGTCAGAACGGACTGCGTTGGCACCGCGTTGCGATATGTTTCCAGTTTCTGAATTTTCTTCATAAACCGTTCAACCAGGTCGCATGCCAGGTCGTCCACGCGCGGATCGTTGTTACCGAACTGGGGATAGTCGCCTTCGATGTCGAAATCAATTGCCAGGCCATCTTCATCACGCACGGGTTTCACTTTGGCATATTTAATGGCTGAGAGTGAATCCGCAGCCACAGACAGTCCGGCGATACCGCAGGCCATGGTGCGGTAAACATCACGATCGTGCAGCGCCATGAGTGACGCTTCATAGCTGTATTTATCATGCATGAAGTGGATGATGTTCAGTGCGGTGACATACTGTTTTGCCAGCCAGTCCATGAAGTGATCCAGACGGGCCATCACGACGTCGAAATCGAGCACTTCATCCATGATTTTGGCTTCTTTCGGCCCCACCTGCATTTTCAGTTTTTCGTCCATGCCGCCGTTGATCGCGTACAGCAAGGTTTTTGCCAGGTTGGCGCGGGCACCAAAGAACTGCATTTGCTTGCCGACAATCATAGGGCTGACACAGCAGGCAATGGCGTAATCATCGTTGTTAAAGTCAGGACGCATCAGGTCGTCATTTTCATACTGCAGTGACGAGGTGTCGATTGAAACTTTAGCCGCATATTTTTTGAAGTTAACGGGCAGTTTTTCAGACCACAGAATGGTCATGTTTGGTTCAGGGGAGGGGCCCATGGTGTACAGCGTGTTCAGGAAACGGAACGTGGTTTTACTGACCAGCGTGCGACCATCAACGCCCATCCCCGCCAGCGATTCGGTGGCCCAGATAGGGTCACCAGAAAACAGTTCATCGTATTCTGGTGTACGCAGGAAGCGGACCATGCGCAGTTTCATGACCAGATGGTCAATCAGTTCCTGTGCCTGCTCTTCGTTCAGTTTTCCTGCCTGGAGGTCGCGTTCGATGTAGATATCGAGGAAAGTCGACACCCGGCCAAAAGACATGGCCGCGCCGTTCTGTGATTTAACTGCAGCCAGATAGCCATAATAGGTCCACTGAACGGCTTCAGCCGCGTTGGTGGCCGGGCCAGAAATATCATGACCGTATTTGGCTGCCATCGCTTTAATTTGTTCAAGCGCCCGATGCTGATCAGCAATTTCTTCGCGCAGGCGAATCGTGGCTTCCAGGTTTACGCCGTTTTCAAGATCGTTTTGCAGTGAGGTGAACTGAGCAAACTTATCCGCCATCAGATAATCAATGCCGTACAGGGCAACACGACGATAATCACCGATGATGCGTCCACGACCATAAGCATCAGGCAGGCCGGTCAATACGCCAGATTTACGGCAGCGTAAAATGTCAGGTGTATAAACATCAAAAACACCCTGGTTATGCGTTTTGCGGTATTCCGTGAAAATCTTTTTCAGAGACGCGTCGAGTTCACGACCATAGACCTTGCATGAGCCTTCAACCATTTTGATACCGCCAAAAGGAATAATGGCGCGTTTCAACGGGGCTTCGGTTTGCAGGCCAACAATTTTTTCCAGTGATTTATTGATGTAACCGGCATCGTGGGAAGTGATGGTTGAGGCAAGATCGGTATCAAAATCGACTGGTGCATGGGTGCGGTTTTCAATTTTGATGCCTTCCAGCACGCTCTCCCACAGTGTTGTGGTGGCCTCGGTGGCACCGGCCAGAAAGGACTCGTCGCCTTCATAAGGCGTATAGTTTTTCTGAATAAAGTCGCGTACGTTGACGCTGTTCTGCCATTCGCCTTCAGTAAATCCCTGCCAGGCTGAAGCGAGTTTTGCATTACGTTCGGTCATAATATACCTGCCTTATTTAAGGAGACTTTTGCTCTCGGGCGTACCAGGCTGCGATATGCCGTTGAGACAGGATTAGTGCGTTTCTTTACCACCGCGTAAGTAAATTACCCAGTAGGTCAATCCGACTAGCAGGCCGCCGCCAATGATGTTACCGAGCGTGACCGGAATCAGATTGTCGAAAATAAAGTTTTTAACGGTGAGGGCCGGGAACTGTGCTGCTGTGGCCCCTGCGGCCTGCCAAAACTCAGGCCCGGAAAAGTCGCGTATCACGATCGCGAAAGGAATCAAAAACATATTGGCGATACTGTGTTCAAAACCACAGGCGACAAACATGGCCACCGGCAAAATCATAATCAGGCTTTTATCGGTCAATGTCCGTCCTGAATAGCTCATCCAGACCGCCAGACAGACCATCAAATTGGCCAATGTGCCGAGGCAAACGGCTTCGATAAAAGTATGATGCATTTTATGGTCGGCTGTTTGCAGGACGTTTAATCCCCACGCGCCGTTTGCCACCATCTGTTCACCGGAGAACCACATGAGCGTGACGAAAAATAACGCGCCAGCCAGGTTACCGATATAAACGGTTATCCAGTTTCGTGCCAGTTGCCCCCAGGTGATGCGTCCACTGGCTTTGGCGACCACAATGAGGACGGTAGATGTGAACAGATCGGCACCGCATACCACGACCAGTATGAGTCCCAGTGAAAAACAGATGCCGCCGATCAGTTTTGCCAGGCCATAAGGCACAGCACCGCTGCCCGTGGTAGCCGTGATGTAAAACACGAAAGCAATCGAGATGAACATGCCCGCAGTAAAGGCCAGAAAGGTCGTGGTGAGGGGATGTTTAGTGGCTTTATAAACGCCAGCATCTTCAGCCACTTTCGCCATCGCGGCGGGTAATAACAGATTAAAAGGATTGTCAGCTTTCACACTAACTCACTCCAAAAGTTGTCTGAAAAAATGATAACAAAGGCAACAGTTACAGAAGTTGATTTGGATCATGATCAGCCATGCAAGGACGGAGCGTGTTTCACTGAAAGACGGGATTTTTGGGGTTAATTTATTGAAATATAATGATTAAAAATATTTTAAATTATGCAATTTTTGTTTAAGAGATGGCGGTGTGCCGTCAGGACGATCTCTGCAGAGTTAACGAAATGCATCTGTTATGTTGCTTTAAATAATGATGATAAAAACGCTGAACAATACATCCCTTAAATACTTATTCTCAAAAAAAGAAAGGCACCCATTAAATAAGGTGCCTGTGAGATTATTATCGCTTTATCCTGAAACAGAGCCGCGAAAGATTAGGCGTTTTTCCAGTAAAGACGTTTCGCCTTTTGCAGCTTTTCATAGGCAGCAAGCAAAGCCTGATGAGCAGGGAAAGCCTTAAGATCGCTGTCTACCGGCTGGAGGCCATTGAAGGCCGCCTCACCGCTGATTGCGGCCGAGGCGGCGTCGACAGCGTCAGCACCATACATACGCACAAAGGCTGCGTGATACTCAAGCGGATTCCGCTCATCTTCCATCGCCAGCAGCAGCAGAGTTTGCAGACAGCGGTAATAATTTGCACGCTCCGGGCTGAATACGGAGCCATTAAATTCCATTGTCCATTCCGTCCAGATCAGCGCCTGATCGAGATCACCGCCAGCCAGGGCCAGCATGGCTTTGAGTTCGCCAATGCGCAGCGTGTACCAGCCGTTATCTTTGCCTGTCGCCAGTCCCAGCAACTCGCGGACACGCGTGAAGTCATCAAAACCTTCTTCGTCCAGCTGAGAAATTAAATCCAGGTACTCTTCAGGATTCCAGTTGCTGCCGGGCAGGGCCAGAAGCGTTTCACGAATACCTGCACCCATGCTGTTATTCGCCAGCAACAAGTCTTCAGCCGGATAAATATCTGACATACCGGGCACAATAATGCGGCAGGCATACACACCGAGGTGCTCATAATCAGCGATGTAAACGTCCTGACCTTCGGCTTTGAAAATCGCCATGAGCGTACTGAATTCCTGCTCGGTGGTGCCATCAAATTTCCAGTCAACGAAGGGATAATCCGCTGTTTCTTTAAACAGATCCCAGGAGATCAGGCCGCTTGAATCGATAAAGTGGGTTTCCAGGTTGGCGTGCTCTGCCACTTCTTCATCATCAAACGTGGGCGGCGTGAACACATCCAGATCTTTCAGGCTGCGGCCCTGAAGCAGTTCGGTAACGGTACGCTCCAGCGCGACACCAAAATCAGGGTGCGCGCCAAAAGAGGCGAAACAGGTGCCGTTGGCAGGATTAAACAGCACAACGCAGATAACCGGATATTTCCCACCCAGTGATGCGTCATAGGCAAAAATCGGGAACCCTTCGGCTTCCAGACGGGCGATGGCCTCAACCACATCGGGGTAACGCGCCATCACGGATTCAGGAATGGCAGGCAGGCTGATGGACTCGGCGATGATACGATTTTTAATATAGCGCTCGAAAACTTCTGACAGCCCCTGTACCCGTGCCTCGTTGGCCGTGTTGCCGGCGGACATGCCGTTCGACACATACAGGTTACCGATAATATTCATCGGAATATAAACGGTCTGCTGATCGGACTGACGGGTAAAGGGCAGGGCGCAGATGCCGCGTGTGCTGTTACCCGACTGGAGATCGATTAAATCTGAAGCGGAGAGGGCGTTTTCAGGATCGTAAAAGGCGCGCAGGCGCGCATCCAGGATGCCTTCAGGCAGGCTGTCGTCTTCAGGCAGAGCAAACCATTTTTCATTGGGATAGTGAACAAAATCTCCTTGGGCGATACTGTTGCCAAGCCAGAAATCAGCAAAAAAGTAATTCGTGGACAGGCGTTCAAAATATTCCCCCAGCGCCGAGGCCAGAGCGGCTTTTTTGCTGGCGCCCTTACCATTGGTGAAGCAGAGGGGGCAGTCGCGATCACGAATGTGGACAGACCAGACGTGTGGCACAGGATTCAGCCAGGAGGCTTCTTCAATATTAAAACCCAGATCCTGTAATTTGGTCTGGAAGCGTGAAATGGAGTCTTCCAGGGCGGCATCTTTGCCCGGGATAAAAGTTTGCGTCATGGTGCCGCTCTCTCTGTAAATGGGGAGACATAAAGCGCGCAATGATACGTTTTTTACCGTCTGTTCGCTATTAAGACGCCGCAATTTTACCGTCGTTTTTCTCATGCTTTGTCATCTGAGCCAAAGCCGGGATTGCATGAAAGGAAGCCGCCTCACAATATTTCGTGCCGGATTACATTGGTAATATAACCTTCGGTGCGTCATGCCGAAAAAATGTGACCGCAGTTCGATTTATGATTGCAGCCACCAGAAGGCAGTGATAAAACCGAATCGTTATTCATAACCGTTCGATATGACAGTGGTGAGGGAAATGACGCAAATTTATAATTTTAGCTCTGGGCCAGCGATGCTGCCGAGCGAAGTACTCCGCCGTGCAGAACAAGAACTGACAAACTGGCATGGTCTGGGAACTTCAGTAATGGAGATCAGCCACCGCAGTAAAGAATTTATTCAGGTGGCAGAAGAGGCTGAAGCGGACTTCCGCGATCTGCTGAAAATTCCTTCCAATTACAAAGTATTATTCTGTCATGGCGGCGCACGTGCGCAGTTTGCTGCTGTACCGGGCAATTTACTCGGCAGTGCGACCAGTGCGGACTATGCAGATGGAGGCTACTGGGCTCACAGTGCCATTAAAGAAGCGGAAAAATATTGCTCACCGCGGACGCTGGATGTCAAAACGACCCAAGAAGGTAAGCGCGCCATCCTGCCGATGCGCGAATGGGATGTCAGCGACACGGCCGCCTATTTGCATTTTTGCCCAAATGAAACCATTGACGGTCTGGCTATTGACGAAGAGCCTGACTTTGGTGACAAGGTTGTGGTCGCCGATCTTTCCTCCACCATTCTGTCACGCCCAATTGATATCAAGCGCTATGGTGTGATTTACGCAGGTGCGCAGAAAAATATTGGTCCGGCTGGCCTTACCCTGGTTATCGTACGGGACGATCTTCTCGGCAACGCGCATCAAAGCGTGCCTTCCATCCTTGACTACACCGTTCTGGCTGAAAATGATTCCATGTTTAACACGCCACCTACGTTTGCCTGGTATCTGAGTGGCCTGGTCTTTAAGTGGCTGAAGCAGAAGGGTGGTGTCGCTGAGATGGAAAAAATTAATCAGGCAAAAGCCGGATTACTCTATGGTCTCATCGATAACAGCGATTTTTACCGTAACGATGTGGCACTGCAAAACCGTTCCCGAATGAACATTCCTTTCCAACTGGCTGATGCCTCGCTGGACAGCCTCTTCCTGGAAGAGTCATTTAAGGCAGGTCTGCACGCATTAAAAGGTCACCGTGTTGTGGGCGGCATGCGTGCCTCAATCTACAATGCGATGCCATTGGAAGGCGTTAAAGCGCTGACCGATTTCATGATTGATTTCGAACGCCGCCACGGCTAAGTCTTTCACTGTCAGTGGAATGACTGACACCCGACTCCGCCCTCTGGCGGAGTCATCGTTTTTTAAGGATTACGTTTCACATGCAAGATTCCCTGACCCTTCAGCCCATCGCTCGCGTTAATGGTACGGTTAATTTGCCCGGTTCCAAAAGCGTGTCAAACCGTGCGCTTCTGCTTGCTGCACTGGCGAAAGGTAAAACCCGATTAACTAATCTGCTGGACAGCGACGATGTTAAGCACATGCTTAATGCGCTTGATGCACTGGGTGTTGAGTTCACGCTTTCCAGCGATCGTACGGTGTGCGAGGTGACAGGAAAGGGTGGGCCGCTGCATGCATCACAGCCCACAGAGCTGTTTCTGGGCAACGCCGGCACCGCTATGCGGCCCCTTGCGGCAGCGCTTTGCCTGGGTGAGCAGGATGTCGTCCTGACGGGCGAACCACGCATGAAAGAACGCCCTATCGGGCACCTGGTCGATGCACTACGGCAAGGTGGGGCTACTATAGACTATCTCGAAAATACAGATTATCCCCCAGTCCGCCTGCGGGGTGGGTTTACTGGCGGCGACGTTACAGTAGATGGCAGCGTATCCAGCCAGTTTTTGACTGCGCTTCTGATGATGGCTCCGTTAGCTGAAAATCCTACCCGTATCAGCATTAAAGGTGAGCTGGTTTCCAAACCTTACATCGATATTACTCTGCACCTGATGCGCTGCTTTGGTGTCGAGGTTGAGAATCAGCAGTATCAACACTTCCTGATTAAGGGTAAACAGCACTACCAGTCACCAGGTGAATATCTGGTGGAGGGGGATGCGTCTTCTGCCTCCTATTTTCTTGCCGCAGCCGCAATCAAAGGCGGTACCGTGCGTGTCACCGGCATTGGTCGCAACAGCGTACAAGGCGATATTCGCTTTGCGGATGTACTCGAAAAGATGGGTGCATCAATTGAGTGGGGCGATGACTATATTGCCTGCACGGCCGGGACATTACGCGCTATTGATATGGATATGAACCATATTCCTGATGCTGCCATGACCATTGCCACTGCGGCATTGTTTGCAGAAGGTACGACGCAACTGCGCAATATTTATAACTGGCGAGTTAAAGAAACGGATCGTCTGACGGCTATGGCAACCGAGTTGCGTAAAGTCGGTGCCGAGGTGGAAGAAGGGCACGATTTTATTCGCATCACGCCGCCTGAGACGTTGAAGCATGCCGACATCGGCACGTATAACGATCACCGTATGGCGATGTGTTTCTCGCTGGTTGCGCTGTCCGATACGCCCGTTACCATTCTTGATCCAGGCTGTACGGCAAAAACCTTCCCTGATTATTTTGAACAGCTGCAAAAAATTAGCGAAAACGCCTAATCCCCTCGCCCGATGTCGTGCATCGGGCTCATCATCTTCAGGACGCTTTTCCACGCCAGAGGCCTTTTTCCTGGCTAAATTTCTCATTGCCTCTTCTCAAAAGGTAACTAAGCGTCGTCGGGCAGCGTATAATGCCCGACATTTGTGACGGCCAACCGGCCAAAATGCGCGCAGCAACAGGAGGGAATGATGACAGCAACTGCCCCGGTCATAACAATTGATGGGCCAAGTGGCGCGGGAAAGGGCACCCTGTGCAAGGCGATGGCGGAAGCATTACAGTGGCATTTACTGGATTCCGGCGCAATTTATCGTGTACTGGCCTTAGCCGCATTACATCATCAGGTCGATATTGAGTCTGAAGAGGCGTTAGTGCCTATCGCCGCCCATCTTGATGTGCGTTTCCTTTCTCATCATGGCGAAATGCAGGTCATCCTGGAAGGGGAAGACGTCACCAGCGAAATTCGTACCCAGGAAGTCAGTAATACCGCCTCACGCGTCGCGGCTTTTCCTCGCGTTCGGGAAGCGCTGTTACGTCGTCAACGCGCGTTTCGCGAGGAACCCGGTTTGATTGCAGACGGGCGGGATATGGGCACCGTCGTTTTCCCCGATGCGCCTGTAAAGATTTTCCTTGATGCCAGCCCGGAAGAACGTGCTCAGCGACGTATGCTACAGTTGCAGGAGAATGGCTTTAATGTTAACTTTGATCGCCTTTTAGCCGAGATAAAAGAACGCGACGACCGCGATCGCAACCGCGCTATCGCACCGTTAGTCCCTGCCGCTGATGCTTTGGTGTTGGATTCAACCCAGATGTCCATCGAGCAGGTTATTGATAACGCGTTAAATTATGCCCGCAAAACGCTTGGTATGTAATCTTCCGGCTTAAACGAATGTATTAACCCTGTGCCACGGATCCGGTGCAGGGCATGTGAAACAACCCCATCCGACATGATGTCAGATGGACGTTAAATTGAAGAATCCTAAGATTATCAATATGACTGAATCTTTTGCTCAACTATTTGAAGAATCCCTGAAAGAAATCGAAACCCGCCCGGGTTCCATCGTTCGTGGCGTTGTTGTCTCTATCGACAAAGACGTTGTTCTGGTTGATGCGGGCCTGAAATCTGAATCTGCAATCCCTGCAGAGCAGTTCAAAAACGCAGCCGGCGAACTGGAAATCCAGGTTGGTGACGAAGTTGACGTTGCTCTGGACGCAGTGGAAGATGGCTTCGGTGAAACTCTGCTGTCACGTGAGAAAGCTAAGCGTCACGAAGCTTGGATCACGCTGGAAAAAGCTTACGAAGAAGCTGAAACTGTTACCGGTATTATCAACGGCAAAGTCAAAGGTGGCTTCACAGTTGAGCTGAACGGTATCCGTGCGTTCCTGCCAGGTTCACTGGTTGATGTGCGTCCAGTACGCGACACACTGCACCTGGAAGGCAAAGAGCTTGAATTCAAAGTGATCAAGCTTGATCAGAAACGCAACAACGTCGTGGTTTCACGTCGTGCGGTTATCGAATCTGAGAACAGCGCAGAGCGCGATCAGCTGCTGGAAAACCTGCAGGAAGGCATGGAAGTTAAAGGTATCGTTAAGAACCTCACTGACTACGGTGCATTCGTTGATCTGGGCGGTGTTGACGGCCTGCTGCACATCACTGACATGGCCTGGAAGCGCGTTAAGCATCCAAGCGAGATCGTGAATGTTGGCGATGAAATCAACGTTAAAGTCCTGAAATTCGACCGCGAGCGTACCCGTGTATCTCTGGGTCTGAAGCAGCTGGGCGAAGATCCATGGGTGGCTATCGCTAAGCGCTATCCAGAAGGCACCAAGCTGACTGGTCGTGTAACCAACCTGACTGACTACGGCTGCTTCGTTGAAATCGAAGAAGGCGTTGAAGGCCTGGTACACGTTTCAGAAATGGACTGGACCAACAAAAACATCCATCCGTCTAAAGTTGTAAACGTAGGCGATGTGGTTGAAGTGATGGTTCTGGACATCGATGAAGAGCGTCGTCGTATCTCCCTGGGTCTGAAGCAGTGCAAATCTAACCCATGGCAGCAGTTCGCTGAGACCCACAACAAAGGCGATCGCGTTGAAGGTAAAATCAAGTCAATCACTGACTTCGGTATCTTCATCGGCCTGGACGGTGGCATCGACGGTCTGGTTCACCTGTCTGACATCTCCTGGAACGCGACTGGCGAAGAAGCCGTTCGTGAGTACAAAAAAGGCGACGAAATCGCTGCCGTTGTACTGCAGGTTGATGCAGAGCGCGAGCGTATCTCTCTGGGCGTGAAACAGCTGGCAGAAGATCCGTTCAACAACTACATCACTTTGAACAAGAAAGGTGCTATCGTCACCGGTAAAGTGACTGCAGTTGATGCGAAAGGTGCTACAGTTGAATTGGCAGACGGCGTTGAGGGTTACCTGCGCGCTTCTGAAGCTTCAATGGACCGTATCGAAGACGCTACACTGGTTCTGAACGTCGGTGACGACGTTGAAGCTAAATTTACTGGCGTTGACCGTAAAAACCGCGTAGTGAGCCTGTCTGTTCGTGCGAAAGACCAGGCTGACGAGAAAGAAGCTATCAACACTGTTAACACCAAACAGGAAGAAGGCAACTTCTCAAGCGCAATGGCTGAAGCGTTCAAAGCGGCTAAAGGCGAGTAATCGACCTTGCACCGGGCGGATTCATCCGCCCGGTTTCGGTAAAGGCTGTCATACATTCCTGTAGGGATTAACCGGAGGTTACATGACCAAGTCAGAATTGATTGAAAGGCTGGCGGGACAGCATACTCATATACCGGCGAAAGTCGTTGAGGATGCAGTCAAAGAGATGCTTGAGCACATGGCCACAACGCTGGCACAGGGCGAACGCATTGAAATCCGGGGATTCGGCAGCTTTTCGTTGCACTATCGCGCACCGCGCACTGGCCGTAACCCGAAAACGGGTGACAAAGTGGATCTGGAAGGTAAATACGTTCCCCACTTCAAGCCGGGCAAAGAACTGCGTGACCGTGCTAACATCTACGGCTAAGCCGATACCGAAACGCCTAAACGACATCTCCGGATGTCGTTTTTTTTTGCCCGCGTGATTATGTTCGCTCTCCCGCAAAAAAATGCGTCTGCGCTGCAACGAATTATCCTCTCTGGAAACCCTTTCTTAATTCACTCTTTACGCGCTTTACCCTGAAAGTCTGAAGGACATACTTACGCCAGTTCATCAGCGGGATACGGTATGTTGACATGGATTGGACTGGCGAGACTGGCCTCGCTGACCGCGTTACCCTTACTGATCGTGCCTCAGCTCCCTTCGCGAACGTTTATTATCGTGATGCTGCTGTGTGGCACTTGTCTGGTGGCGATGTCCGTACGTTATGTCCGCATCGCAGGCTGTGCGCTTTTGCTGGCCGCCTGGGGGCTGGTTAATGCGCAATCCCTGGTCAACGACACGGAATGGATGAGTACCCGACCCGCCTGGTTTGTCGTGCAAATTGAAGAGGTAAAACAAGACGCGTCATGTATTCGGGTCAGAATGTTGAAAGCGGGAAACCGGATTTTCTTTCCTCCCCGTTTTGCCTGGCTGTCACTGCAGGATAACGCTACAGCCTATTGTCCGGGGCAGCGCTGGCAAATGCGGCTCAGGTTACGCGCTGTTCATGCCAGACTCAATGAGGGAGAATTCGACGCACAACGCTTTGCCATGGCGAATCATACCCCGGTGCAGGGGCGCATTATCAAGCAACATCCTGTGCAGTCTGAATGCAGCTGGCGTTGGCAGCATATTCGTGGCCACAGGCAACATTACGAACATTTACCCGCTTCGGCTACGCTGGAGGCACTGGCTTTTGGCATTCGCGACAATCTGAGTGAGGCAACCCGTCAGTTGTTACGTGATACCGGAACGGCGCATCTTATGGCCATTTCAGGTATGCACATTGGCCTGGCCGCGGGCACCGGATGGCTACTGGCGCGGGGCAGCCAGTTTTTGTTACCGGCACGCTGCATTAGCTATCTGTATCCGCTCATTGTCAGTTGGCTCTGTGCCGCACTTTATACGTGGCTTTCAGGGGCCCAGGCGCCAGCGCAGCGGGCATTACTGGCACTGACGCTATGGGCAATAACACGTATAACAGGTATACAGCTCAGCCCCTGGCAAATCTGGACGCTCTGCGTAGGGTTGTTGCTGGCACTGGATCCGCTTACCGTTCTCTCGGACAGCTTCTGGCTGTCGGTGCTGGCGGTGGGGATGTTGCTGACCTGGTATCGCTGGTTTCCTCTGGCCGAGCGCTTTCGTGACAGGCGGCGCTGGTTTTTACTGCAACTCCTTCATCTGCAACTGGGAATGATGATCCTGATGGTGCCGCTTCAGGCCGCATTATTTAATGGCATCAGCCTGACCGCGCTGTTCGCTAATCTGTTTGCGATTCCTGTCGTGTCGTTTATTACGGTGCCATTGATACTCATCACCCTGTTGCTACCTTTCCCGGCATTATCAGTGTGGGGGTGGCAGGCGGCCGATCTGTCCCTGCGGTTTCTGTTCTCCGGCCTTGCCCTGCTACCGGCAGGTTGGTGGCCGCTGCAAGGCGCACCTTTCCTGATAATAGTCATATGGGGAGGGCTACTCCTGTGGCGTTCCGGCGTACTGTTCTCCATGCCGTTCAGTTGTAGCGCTGTCGCACTGGCAATCCTGTTTTCCCGCCATGCTAAGCCGGAAGCGCTATGGCGCATTGATATGCTGGACGTGGGGCATGGATTGAGCGTCGTCATCAGCCAGGGCGATGAAGCGGTGCTCTACGATACCGGTCCACGCTGGAAATACAGCGATGCAGGGAGCCGCGTTATTCTGCCCTGGCTTGAACGTAAAGGACTCAGACTGCGGGAGGTTATTCTCAGCCACCGGCATCTTGACCATACCGGCGGGCTGTCGGCTATTCTGCAACATGTTCCTACTGTACGGGTGCGCAGCGGACTTACAGAAAGCGGGCATTTACCCTGTGTACGCGGTACCACATGGCGCTGGAAACGGCTACATTTCCGGGTGCTCTGGCCAGCAACGTCTCCCAACCAGGGGGAAAACAACGATTCATGCGTGGTGAGTGTGGATGATGGAAGCGTCCGTTTGTTACTCACGGGCGATCTGGAAACCGAGGCGGAGCGGCAGTTAGTGCGGCTGGAAAAGCAGCAGTTAAAGGCGGATATTCTGCAGGTACCTCATCATGGCAGCCGGACATCCTCATCGCGCTTACTGCTGCGCAGCATCGCCGGCCATACCGCCATCGCCTCTGTAGCACGCTATAATGCGTGGCGAATGCCCGCGAAGTCCGTGCTGCGAAATTACCGTGAACACGCTTATGACTGGCGTGATACCGGTCAGTCCGGACAAATTAGTATCAAAATAGAGGCAAACACCGTGCAGGTTTTTTCCTTCAGAGAACAATTAGTGCCCCGTTGGTATCATCAGTGGTTTGGCGTCAAACGCGAATCCAGGTAGAATGACCGGCTATTTCCAACAACGTGAATAAATAATGCATCAAGATAAAGATCTCTCAACGTGGCAGACATTCCGTCGACTCTGGCCGATGATCGCACCCAACAAAGCTGGCTTAATTGTGGCGGCTACTGCCCTGATTATTAATGCCGCAGGCGATACGTTAATGCTCTCCCTGTTGAAGCCTTTGCTGGATGACGGCTTTGGTAAAGCGGACAGATCCGTGATGCTGTGGATGCCGTTGGCAGTCATCGGCTTGATGCTGGTTCGTGGCGTAAGCAGCTATATCTCAAGCTACTGCATCTCATGGGTGTCAGGCAATGTGGTGATGAATATGCGCCGTCGTCTGTTCAGCCATATGATGGGCATGCCGGTTGCGTTCTTCGATCAGCAATCCACGGGTACGTTACTCTCTCGCATCACCTACGATTCGGAACAGGTCGCCTCGTCGTCATCGGGGGCGTTGGTCACCGTGGTGCGTGAGGGCGCTTCGATAATTGGCCTGTTTATCATGATGTTTTATTACAGCTGGCAGTTGTCGTTGATTCTGATTGTTCTGGCTCCAATCGTATCCTTCGCGATTCGTACCGTATCAAAGCGCTTCCGCAACATCAGCAAATCGATGCAAAACACCATGGGACAGGTGACGACCAGTGCCGAGCAGATGCTGAAAGGGCACAAAGAAGTGCTGATTTTTGGTGGCCAGGACATTGAATCCGAGCGTTTTGCCAAGGTCAGTAACCGCATGCGTCAGCAGGGGATGAAGCTGGTTTCAGCCTCTTCAATCTCCGATCCGGTTATTCAGCTCATTGCTTCTCTGGCTCTGGCATTCGTTCTGTACGCCGCCAGTTTCCCCAGCGTGATGGATACGCTGACTGCGGGGACCATTACGGTGGTCTTCTCATCTATGATCGCTCTGATGCGTCCGCTGAAATCGCTGACAAATGTGAATGCGCAGTTTCAGCGTGGTATGGCGGCCTGTCAGACGCTGTTCTCCATTCTCGACAGTGAGCAGGAGAACGACACCGGCACGCGTGAAATCACGCGCGCAAAAGGTGATGTCGAATTCCGAGGTGTGACCTTCACCTATCCCGGCCGTGAAACACCTGCGTTGAAAAACATTAACCTGATGCTGCCTGCCGGAAAAACCGTTGCCTTAGTCGGGCGCTCCGGCTCAGGTAAATCGACTATCGCCAGTTTGCTGACGCGTTTTTATGATATTCAGCAGGGCGAGATTTTACTGGATGGCCATGACCTGCGTGAATACACCTTAGCGTCGTTGCGTAATCAGGTCGCACTTGTGTCGCAAAATGTGCATCTGTTCAACGATACCGTTGCCAATAACATTGCCTATGCGCGCAGTGAACAGTACAGCCGCGAGGAAATCGAAAAGGCGGCGACGATGGCACACGCGATGGACTTTATTAATAAAATGGACAAGGGGCTGGATACCATCATCGGGGAAAATGGTGTGCTGCTATCAGGCGGTCAACGCCAGCGTATCGCCATCGCCCGCGCTCTGCTGCGTGACTGTCCTATCCTGATTCTTGATGAAGCCACCTCTGCGCTGGACACCGAGTCCGAGCGTGCTATCCAGTCTGCTCTGGATGAGCTGCAGAAAAACCGCACCTCACTGGTGATCGCGCATCGCCTTTCTACTATTGAAAAAGCGGATGAAATTGTGGTGGTGGAAGAGGGCAATATCATCGAACGCGGCACGCACGCCGACCTGCTGGCGGAAAAAGGTGCTTATGCTCAACTCCATAAAATGCAGTTCGGCCAATGATTGAGCGCATCTGGAGTGGCCGATCGCCATTATGGTTAGTCCTGTGGCCACTCAGTGTGCTCTATGGTGCCATCACGGCGCTGATCCGTCTCAGTTTCCGGCGTGGCTGGCGTAAAAGCTGGCGTGCGCCCTTGCCTGTTGTCGTGGTGGGGAATCTGACCGCGGGCGGGAATGGTAAAACACCCGTGGTCATCTGGCTGGTTGACGCCCTGCAGCAGCGAGGATTACGGGTAGGTGTGATTTCCCGCGGCTACGGGGGGAAAGCAGACCGCTATCCGCTGCGTGTCACTGTGGAAACCGCCACCGATCAGGCGGGTGACGAGCCGGTGCTGATTGCGCAGCGCACAGCTGCGCCCGTGGCAGTGGCACCGCGACGCCGTGAGGCGATCGAAGCCCTTCTGCAACATCATTCACTGGATCTCATCGTGACTGATGATGGCCTGCAACATTATGCGCTCCAGCGCGATCGGGAAATTGTGGTGGTGGATGGCGTGCGACGTTTTGGCAACGGCTGGTGGTTACCTGCCGGCCCCATGCGGGAACGGGCATCCCGCCTTAAGACGGTAGACGCGGTGATCGTTAACGGTGGTGAAGCGCAGCAGGGCGAAATTGCCATGCAACTGCAGGCGGGGATGGCAACCCATCTGCTCAGCGGTGAACAACGACCGCTCAACACGTTGCACGATGTCGTCGCCATGGCCGGCATTGGTCATCCGCCGCGTTTTTTTCATACCTTAAAACAGCACGGTCTGACGCCCGTTGCGGAGATCGCCTTTGCCGATCATCATGCTTACAGCGAAGAGGAACTGTCGCGTCTGGTCACGCCCGGCCAAACGCTGTTGATGACGGAGAAAGATGCCGTTAAATGCCGCGCATTCGCGCAATCCTCATGGTGGTATCTTCCCGTCGATGCCCATCTGCAGGCTGAGGCAGCGACGCTACTGTTAGACGATATACAACGCCTGTGTGGCACGTATTCACCACGGGAGCCGCACTAACTCCCACTGAGAAGGAAGAGAATGGGTACGCATTCACTTTCACGACAGCAGGCACGTAATATTCAGCTCGCGGCGCAGGGGTTATTGCGTCCGGTGAAACGTCGGGCACGTTTTCAGGATATTTCAGCCTGCATTAGCCGCATGTCGCTGTTGCAAATCGACACCATCAATGTGGTGGCCCGCAGTCCGTATCTTGTCTTATTCAGTCGCTTAGGCGACTATCCGCCCGTCTGGCTGGACGAGTCGCTGGCGCAGGGGGAGATTTTCGAATACTGGGCGCATGAAGCCTGTTTTATTCCCCGCGCAGATTACCGGTTACTGCGGCACCGCATGCTGTCGCCAGAGCGCCTGGGCTGGAAATACAGTGCAGACTGGGCAACGGAACATCAGCAGGAAATCGCTGATCTACTTACCTATATACGCGACAACGGGCCCGTCAGATCGGCTGATTTCGCCAGTGGAAAAAATCATAAGCCAGGATGGTGGGCATGGAAACCCCACAAGCGGCATCTCGAAAACCTGTTCAGTTCAGGGGAGCTAATGGTGTCAGCGCGCCATAATTTTCAGCGCGTCTATGATTTACGCTCACGTGTCATGCCTGACTGGCAGGATGCGCTGCATGCTATCAGTGAGGATGACGCTGTCCGCCTGATGTTAGTGAACAGCGCACGCAGCCTGGGCATTTTTCGCCGTGAGTGGCTGGCAGACTATTACCGGCTAAAGCGCGCGCCCATTAAAGACTTTATCTTATGGGCACAGGCGGCCGGCGAAATCATGCCGGTTGAGGTCGACGGCATGGGAGAGATGTGGCTGCATCGGGACGCTCAGGCCGCATTAGCCACGCCGTTGATCGCAACACATACCACGCTGTTATCCCCTTTCGATCCGCTGGTATGGGACAGGAAACGTGCGCTTGCGTTGTTTGACTTTGACTACCGCATTGAATGTTACACGCCTGCGGCCAAACGTAAATATGGCTATTTTGTCTTACCGGTGCTGCATCGGGGCCAACTCAAAGCCCGTCTGGATGCACGGATGGTGCGCTCAACAGCCTTGCTGGAAATTAACAACATCTGGCTGGAACCTGACGTCGCGGTAACCGTTTCCTTTCTCAATGACGTGCAACGTGCTATTGAACGCTTCGCCCGTTGGCAGGGGGCCGAAACGGTTTTGCTAAAGAATGCGCCTTCGGCGTTACTGACACACTGGCCAACGCGCTGGCAGCTTAACAATTCCTGATGCAGCGCGGGTGTGATTTACCCGCTCTCATCAGCGCTGTGATATGCTTTAGTCCTTACGCTCTCGGTCCGAGATGGAGGACATATGGATCACCGTTTACTCGAAATCGTTGCCTGCCCGGTTTGTAATGGCAAATTGTACTTTAACAAAGAACAGCAAGAGCTGATCTGCAAGCCCGACGCGCTGGCTTTCCCTGTGCGTGACGGTATTCCGGTACTGCTGGAAAACGAAGCCCGTACGTTATCGGTTGAAGAGATCCATCCATGAGTTTTATTGCCATCATTCCTGCGCGTTATGCTTCCACCCGTTTACCGGGTAAACCCCTGGTTGATATTCATGGCAAGCCAATGGTGGTGCATGTGATGGAGCGCGCCCGGGAATCGGGTGCCAGCCGTGTGATTGTCGCGACCGATCATCCTGAGGTGGCCCGCGCTGTCGAGGCTGCCGGTGGCGAGGTGTGTATGACACGCGCCGACCATCATTCCGGTACGGAACGCCTTGCAGAAGTGATTGAAAAATATCAGTTCGCGGATGACCAGATCATCGTCAATGTTCAGGGCGACGAACCCATGATCCCCGCTGATATCGTCCATCAGGTGGCGACCAACCTGGCTCAGGCTGACGCCGGCATGGCGACGCTGGCGGTGCCGATTACGGATGCGGAAGAGGCGTTCAATCCCAACGCCGTCAAGGTGGTCATGGATGCCAGAGGCTACGCGTTGTATTTTTCACGCGCGACGATTCCCTGGGAGCGTGAACGTTATGCGCAGTCCCGGGAACAGATCGGTGACACGCTGCTGCGACATATCGGCATTTATGCTTATCGTGCCGGGTTTATTCGTCGCTATATCAGCTGGGAACCCTGTCCGCTTGAGCAGATCGAACTGCTGGAGCAGTTGCGCGTGCTGTGGTATGGCGAAAAGATCCACGTTGCGGTGGCAAAAACGATTCCGGGCGTTGGCGTGGATACGCCAGAGGATCTCACCCGGGTCCGCGCCGCGATGCTTCGCTGACCTGTTCCGCTTCTTGTGAGATGACCGTCTGCGCACGCGGCTGAGGCGCCGGGTTCCGGTCCACTCAGCCTGCGCCATGACGGATGTGCGCCTTTGCGTCTATCCATCAGATCGTGCGGCAGAGGGTGAGGCGGATGAGAAGCGTTGCAATGCGCTCCCCAGCGTTTCGTAGATCGCGCGTTCGCTGTGACTCATCCACAGCGGGGAAGGATAAAAACGCTCCCACCAGTTAAGTGGTGAAGTAATCGCCAGTTGATTGGCGGGCGCTGCAATCGGCTTGAGTCCTGCCTGAGTGAAAAACCGCATCGCGCGCGGCATATGATTAGCTGAGGTAATCAGCAGGAAAGGGTGGTGCCCGATGAGCGTGCTGACAGCCTGCGCCTCCTGTGCGGTATCTTTTGGCTGATCCAGCAGACGAATGTGCGATGAAGGTACGCCCAGGCTTTCGGCAACCTGTGCGGCGACCCAGGCATTACTTTTGGGATTTTGCCCTGCTGCCGCACCGGTAAAGACCAGGGTAGCATCCGGATGGCGCTGCCACTGACGCACACTTTCTGTCACGCGAGGCAAACTGTTGTTCAGCAGGTTCGAGCTGGGCGCCCAGGCCGGGTTATAGGTATAGCCGCCCCCTAACACCACGATGTAATCGACTTTTTCAGTCCCATTCCACGTCGGGTAATGCGATTCGACGGGCAACAGTAAGCGATCGGCGACCGGCTGTAGGCTTATCAGTAATAACATCAGCCAACTCACTGAGATAAAGATTTTACCGCTTTTCTGCCAGCGGCTGAACCAAAGCAGCAAAATACCGACAGCCATTAAAAGAAGCAGAAAAGGCAGGGGCAGTAACAGGTTGCCAAATGCCTTTTTCAGCATAAAAAACATGTAAAATCCCTCTTGTTGTCCGAAAAAACAGCAGCCAGAGCAGAAGAAGGGCATGAAAGCTTCATTCTTACGGCACCTGTGACAAAATAGCATACGTTTTACCGCAGCATACCGGAGTCCATGCCATGCAGGATCGTAACTTTGACGATCTCGCGGATAAATTTTCGCAAAATATTTACGGCACCACCAAAGGCCGGGTGCGTCAGGCAATCGTCTGGGATGAGCTTGAAGCCTTGCTTCCCAGCCTGACGTCCTCGTCTCCCTCACTGAACGTGCTGGATGCGGGCGGTGGCATTGGGCAAATTTCCAGTGGACTGGCCGCGCGGGGCCATCAGATTCTGCTGTGCGACCTCTCAGGTGAAATGTTGCGCCGTGCCCAGGAAAATGCGGATGCGCTGGGTGTGAGCCATAACATGCAATTCAAACAAATTAGCGCGCAGCAGGTCGGTGAACATTTGGATAAGCCGGTGGATCTGGTATTGTTTCACGCTGTGCTTGAATGGGTCGCTGAACCGGAAACCGTGCTGAAAGCCCTGTTTGATACATTGCGGCCGGGAGGCGTGCTGTCATTGATGTTTTATAACCTGCATGGGTTAACATTACGCACCCTGACGCTGGGCAATTTTGGTTACCTTCGTACCAACTTAACCAAGCGTAAGAAGCGCACGCTGTCACCGGACTATCCGCGCGATCCTGACGATGTGTCACGCTGGTTACAGGCCTGCGGTTTCCAGATTGAACAGCGTGCCGGGATTCGGGTGTTCAGCGACTATATGAAGCCGCCTAAAGGCGAGCCAAAAAGCGACGACGAAATCATTGAGATGGAGCGGCGTTTTTGCCGTCAGGAACCCTTTTTAAGCTTAGGGCGTTACATCCACGTGACCGCGCGCAAACCCGGGCAGAAGGACGAATTATGAGTGAATTTTCCCAGACGGTACCGGAGCTGGTATCCTGGGCGCGCAAGAACGATTTCTCCCTTGCGCTGCCCGTTGAACGTCTGGCTTTTTTGCTGGCCATCGCCACGCTGAATGGCGAGCGCATGGACGGAGAAATGAGTGAAGGTGACCTGGTCGATGCGTTTCGTCATGTCAGCAAAGCGTTTGAACAAACCAGCGAAACCGTACTGGTGCGGGCCAACAACGCCATCAATGATATGGTGCGTCAGCGCCTGTTGAACCGTTTCACCAGTGAATTAACTGAAGGCAATGCAATTTATCGTCTGACGCCGCTGGCCATCGGCATCACGGATTACTATATCCGCCAGCGCGAGTTCTCCACGCTGCGGCTTTCCATGCAGCTTTCTATCGTTGCCGCTGAACTTAAGCGTGCCGCCGACGCGGCGCAGGAGAATGGCGATGAATTTCACTGGCATCGTAACGTATTCGCGCCGCTGAAATACTCCGTAGCCGAAATCTTCGACAGCATTGATATGACGCAACGCCTGATGGATGAGCAGCAGCAGGCGGTGAAAGCGGATATTGCGGAGCTACTGAATAAAGACTGGCGCGCCGCGATTTCAAGCTGTGAAATGTTACTGTCGGAAACTTCCGGTACGCTGCGTGAATTGCAGGATACGCTGGAAGCGGCCGGTGACAAACTCCAGGAAAATCTGCTGCGTATTCAGGATGCGACGCTGGACAGCCCGGATTTGGGCTTCGTCGATAAACTGGTGTTCGATCTGCAAAGTAAACTCGACCGCATCACCAGTTGGGGACAGCAGGCCATTGACCTGTGGATTGGTTATGACCGCCACGTGCATAAATTTATCCGCACCGCTATCGACATGGACAAAAACCGTGTTTTTGCCCAGCGCCTGCGCGTATCCGTACAGAACTATTTTGACTCACCCTGGGCGCTGACTTATGCCAATGCCGAACGTCTTTACGATATGCGTGACGATGAGCTGACGCTGCGTAATGACGAAGTGATGGGCGAATTACCTGCTGAACTGGAGTTCGAAGAATTTAATGAAATTCGCGAGCAGCTGGCGGCCATGATCGAAGAAGCCTTAACGATTTATAAAACGCAGCAAAAACCGCTTAACCTCGCCGCCGTCATGCGCGACTATCTGGCCCAGTACCCGCGCGCGCGTCACTTCGACCTTGCGCGCATTGTCGTGGACCAGGCGGTGCGATTAGGTGTAGCGGAAGCCGATTTAGCCGGTTTGCCTGTGGAATGGCAAGCCATTAATGATTACGGAGCCAAGGTGCAGGCACATGTCATCGACAAATATTGAACAAGTGATGCCGGTTAAGCTGGCACAGGCACTGGCAAATCCGATTTTTCCGGCGCTGGACAGCCAGTTACGTGCCGGTCGCCATATTGGCATTGAAGAGCTGGATAACCACGCTTTTCTGATGGATTACCAGCAGTATCTGGAAGAGTTTTACACGCGCTACAACGTTGAGCTGATTCGTGCTCCAGAGGGCTTTTTCTATCTGCGTCCACGCTCAACCACGCTGATTCCCCGTTCCGTGCTTTCCGAACTGGACATGATGGTCGGGAAAATCCTCTGCTATCTGTATCTCAGCCCGGAACGCCTGGCGAATGAAGGCATTTTCACGCAACAGGAACTCTATGATGAACTGCTGTCCCTGGCGGACGAAAGCAAGCTGCTAAAGCTGGTTAACCAGCGTTCAACCGGGTCGGATCTCGATCGGGCTAAGTTACAGGAAAAAATGCGTGCGTCCTTAAGCCGCCTGCGCCGTCTGGGCATGGTGTGGTTTTTTGGCAACGACAGCAGCAAGTTTCGTATTACCGAGTCTGTCTTCCGCTTTGGTGCCGATGTCCGTAGCGGTGATGATGCGCGTGAAGCGCAACTGCGCCTGATCCGCGATGGCGAAGCGATGTTGCTGGACAACACGACGGCAGCCACAGAGGCTGATGACAGTGAAGAGAATGACAGCGATGCGGGTGATATCGCGGAGGAAGAGCAGGCATGATTGAACGCGGCAAATTTCGTTCGCTAACCCTGATCAACTGGAACGGGTTTTTTGCCCGAACCTTTGATCTGGATGAACTGGTCACCACGCTGTCGGGCGGGAACGGGGCAGGTAAGTCCACCACAATGGCGGCCTTTGTCACGGCGCTGATTCCTGACTTAACCCTGCTGCATTTCCGTAACACCACCGAAGCGGGCGCAACCTCAGGCTCACGCGATAAAGGCCTGCACGGTAAACTGCGGGCAGGCGTCTGCTACGCGATGCTGGACGTAGTGAACTCACGCCATCAACGTGTGGTGGTCGGGGTCCGGTTACAGCAGGTGGCAGGACGTGACAAAAAGGTTGATATCAAGCCCTTTAGTATCCATGGCCTGCCCACGGATACGCTGCCCACGGACATGCTCACGGAAATTCTGAACAGCCGTCAGGCGCGCGTGTTACCGCTTAACGAGGTCAAAGAACGCGTCGAGGCGCTGGAAGGTGTCCAGTATCGGCAGTACAGCTCGGTAACGGACTATCACGCGATGATGTTTGATCTGGGGATTGTGCCGCGTCGTCTGCGTACCGCCAGCGACCGCAGTAAGTTTTATCGCCTGATTGAAGCCTCTCTGTACGGCGGTATCTCCAGCGCCATCACCCGTTCTCTGCGCGATTATCTGTTGCCTGAAAACAGTGGCGTGCGTAAAGCGTTCCAGGACATGGAAGCTGCGCTGCGCGAAAACCGTATGACGCTGGAAGCGATCCGCGTAACCCAGTCTGATCGCGATCTGTTTAAGCACCTGATTTCTGAAGCCACCAGCTATGTATCGGCCGACTATATGCGTCATGCCAACGAACGACGCATCCACCTGGATAGCGCACTACAGCTGCGCAATGAACTGTTCACCAGCCGCAAGCAGCTGGCGTCGGAGCAGTATCGCCACGTGGAAATGGCACGAGAGCTGGCTGAACACAGCGGGGCAGAGAACGATCTTGAAATTGATTATCAGGCGGCCAGCGATCACCTGAATCTGGTGCAGACGGCAATGCGCCAGCAGGAAAAGATTACCCGTTATGACAGTGATATAGAGGATCTGACACTTCGCCTGGAAGAACAGAGTGAAGTCGTGGCCGAAGCGCGTGAAATCCAGGAAGAAAATGAAGCCCGTGCTGAAGCGGCCGAACTGGAAGTGGATGAGCTGAAAAGTCAGCTGGCCGATTTTCAGCAGGCGCTGGACGTGCAGCAAACCCGTGCCATTCAGTATCAGCAGGCGTTACAGGCTCTGGAACGTGCGCGTTCGCTGTGTGAATTGCCTGAGCTGAACATTGACAACGCGGCGGAATGGCAGGCCAGCTTCCAGGCCAAAGAAGAAGAAGCAACCGGGCAGTTGTTGCGCCTGGAGCAGAAACTGAGTGTGGCCGAAGCGGCGCACAGTCAGTTTGAACAGGCCTTATCGCTGGTGACCAGCATTGCCGGTGAGGTCAGCCGTAAAGAGGCCTGGCAAGTCGGGCGCGATCTCCTGCGTGATGCCAGCAATCAGCGTCACCACGCCGATCAGCTTGCTTCACTGCGCCTGCGTCTGAGCGAACTTGAACAGCGCCTGCGCGAGCAGCAGGAAGCAGAACGTCTGCTGGCGGAATTCTGCAAGCGTCAGGGGCAGCAATATGAGCCTGATGCGCTGGAAGGATTGCAGCGTGAACTGGAAGCCCAAATCGAGCAGCTGAACAGCAGCGTTGCCGATGCGGGCGAACAGCGTATGTTGATGCGTCAGGAGCTGGAACAGCTCCGTCAGCGCATCGCAACGTTGACCGCGCGTGCGCCGCACTGGCTGGCTGCGCAAGAAATCCTGACGCAGCTCAGCGAGCAAACCGGTCAGGCGTTGACCAGCAGCCAGGACGTTACGGAATACATGCAGCAGCTGCTGGAGCGGGAACGTGAAACCACTGTTGAACGTGATGAAGTGGCCGCAAGGAAACGTGAAATTGAGCAGCAGATTGAGCGCTTGAGCCAGCCGGGCGGTGCGGAAGATCCGCGACTGAACCAGCTGGCCGAACGCTTTGGCGGTGTGCTGCTGTCTGAGATTTATGACGATGTCACGCTCGACGATGCGCCTTACTTCTCCGCCCTGTACGGCCCGTCACGTCACGCCATTGTGGTGCCCGATCTTTCGCTGGTGCGTGAGCAACTGGATGGCCTGGAAGAGTGCCCGGAAGATCTCTATTTGATCGAGGGCGATCCGCAATCCTTTGATGACAGCGTGTTCAGCGTCGACGAGTTACAAAATGCCGTCGTGGTCAAGGTGGCCGAGCGCCAGTGGCGCTATTCCCGCTTCCCTAAAATCCCGCTTTTCGGCCGGGCGGCACGCGAAAACCAGCTGGAGTTGCTCAATAACGAACGCGATCGTCTGGCGGAACGGTATGCCACCCTGTCGTTTGACGTTCAAAAGACGCAGCGGCTTCATCAGTCATTCAGCCGTTTTATCGGTAGCCATCTGGCGGTCGCCTTTGATGACGATCCCGAAGCGCAGATTCGTCAGCTCGGCGCCCGTCGGGGTGAGCTGGAACGTGCGCTCAACCAGCATGAAAGCAACAATCAGCAGCAACGTCAGCAGTTTGACCTGGCCAAAGAGGGCGTTGCGCAGCTTAACCGCCTGTTGCCGCGCGTGAATCTGTTACTGGACGACACGCTGGCAGACCGTTGTGAAGAGATCCGTGAGCAGGTGGAAGACGCGCAGGAAGCCGCACGCTTCCTCCATCAGCATGGGGCGAAGCTGGCCAAACTTGAACCGATGCTGGCGGTGCTGCAGAGCGATCCGGAACAGCACGACCAGTTGCAGGCAGATTACCAGCATGCACAGCAGCAGCAGCAGCGCGCGCGTCAGCAGGCTTTTGCGCTGACCGAGGTGGTACAGCGTCGCGCCCACTTCAGCTATGACGACTCGGCCAGTATGCTCGGTGGCAACACCGATCTGAGTGATAAGCTGCGCCAGCGTCTGGAGCAGGCGGAAGCGGAGCGCAGCCGCTGCCGTGAGCGCCTGCGTGCCCATCAGTCGCAGCTGACCCAGTATTCTCAGGTGCTGGCATCGCTGAAAAGCGCTTATGACGCCAAACGCGACATGCTGAAAGAGTTGCAGCAGGAGATGCAGGATATCGGTGTGCAGGCCGATGCCAGCGCGGAAGAACGCGCCCGTATCCGCCGTGACGAGCTGTATACCGCGCTCAGTCACAATCGTGCCCGCCGTAACCAACTGGAGAAACAGCTCACCTTCTGCGAAGCCGAAATGGACAATCTGCAGAAGAAACTGCGCCAGCTTGAGCGCAACTATCATCAGGTCCGCGAACAGGTGGTCAGTGCCAAAGCAGGCTGGTGCATGGTGCTGCGTCTGGTGAAGGACAATGGCGTGGAGCGGCGTCTGCATCGTCGGGAACTGGCTTACCTGAGCGCAGATGAGCTGCGTTCAATGTCGGATAAGGCACTCGGTGCACTGCGCCTGGCGGTGGCGGATAACGAACACCTGCGCGATGTGCTGCGCCTGTCGGAAGATCCCAAACGACCAGAGCGTAAAATTCAGTTCTTTATCGCCGTGTATCAGCATCTGCGCGAACGTATCCGTCAGGACATTATCCGCACCGACGATCCGGTTGAAGCCATCGAACAGATGGAAATCGAGCTGAACCGTCTGACGGAAGAGCTGACCGCCCGCGAGCAAACGCTGGCCATCAGTTCACGCAGCGTGGCGAACATTATTCGCAAAACGATTCAGCGTGAACAGAACCGTATTCGCCAGCTGAACCAGGGGTTACAGACCGTCAGCTTTGGACAGGTACGCAGCGTGCGGCTCAACGTGAACGTGCGGGAAACACACGCGATGCTGCTCGATACCTTGTCCGAAGAGCATGAACAGCATCAGGATCTGTTTAACAGCAACCGACTGACCTTCTCGGAAGCGCTGGCAAAACTGTATCAACGCCTCAATCCACAGATTGATATGGGACAGCGCACGCCACAGACAATTGGTGAAGAACTGCTGGATTACCGTAACTACCTGGAGATGGAAGTCGAGGTGAATCGTGGCTCCGATGGCTGGCTGCGTGCAGAAAGTGGTGCGCTCTCTACCGGTGAAGCGATTGGTACCGGTATGTCGATCCTGGTCATGGTCGTGCAGAGCTGGGAAGAGGAATCACGCCGTCTGCGTGGGAAAGATATCTCACCCTGCCGCTTGCTGTTCCTGGATGAAGCCGCCCGTCTGGATGCGCGTTCAATCGCCACGCTGTTTGAACTCTGTGAGCGCCTGGAGATGCAACTGGTCATCGCTGCACCTGAGAACATCAGTCCTGAGAAGGGCACGACCTACAAACTGATGCGTAAAGTGTTTAACAACACCGAACACGTTCATGTCGTGGGATTACGGGGTTTCGCCGCCGATCCGCTGCCTGCCAAACGCGGCAGTGAAGCCGATTCGGCCAGTGAAACGACGACATAATATTCGTGCGGCAAGGATAGTCAAAAACAGCGCCATTGGTTAATCTGGTAACGGCATTTGTCGCAGGAGGCAAATGCCGTTTTTGTTTGTATACTCAGTCATATGAGTAACAGCCCGATTGCAGCTTTTTCCTCTCAGGCTGCGCGGTAGATTAATGAAGGGGGCAGGGATGTTACTGAATAAAGGCTTAACAATTCATCAGGTTAGTTCATGGCTGGTGCTGGCACTTGCCCTGAGTCCGTGCGTGCCGTCCCAGGCGGCTATCATCGCGGCCATGCCCGGTGTCCATTCGACCCAGGCCACCACCTCTGTTTCTGCCAGTCAGCAAAAAATTCGCCAGGCGTTTGCCAGTGACAGTCAGCCTTTTTACGGTGCTTCACTGGCCGCCCTGTATGCCGCACGAAATATGCAACCGATCTGGCAGGATCATGACGCCGTGCAGAAGTTTCAGCAGCAGCTGGCTGAGGTAGCGTTATCCGGCGTCCAGCCACAATTTACCCGGTGGGTGGAGCGTCTGACCGATCCATCCATTACCGGATTCGCCCGCGATGTGACACTGTCCGATGCCATGCTGGGTTATCTGCAGTTTGTCTCATCGGTTCCCGCACAGGGGGAAACGTGGCTCTACAGTACGGTGCCCTATAAGTTGGCGGTGCCGTCGGTGTCCGTCATTAATGCCTGGCAGAACGCCGTGAATGCGGGGCGGGCAGCGGCCTTTGTGAATTCGCTGGAACCGCAACATCCGCAGTATCCCTTAATGCACAAAGCGTTAATAAACCTGCTTAACGATAAACAGCCGTGGCCGCAAATCAAAAATCGCGACACGGTAAGGCCGGGTCAGGTCAGTGATGATGTACCGGCACTGCGGGAAATCCTGCGGCGCAGCGGTATGTTAAGTGCACAGACGACGGCACCTGCACCGAATGACGATGCGGTTCCTACTGCGCCAGTTACGGTCAGCCACAGTGAACCTGTCGCGGTCAGCCCGTCTGCCGTTGCCGTGAACGCTATTCCGCCGCCACCGCCAGGCGCGCCGGACAACGTACAAGTGGCACCTACGGCGACAAGTGGCGTCAATGTCTATGACGATAATCTGGTCGCAGCGGTAAAACGCTTTCAACAGTGGCAGGGGCTGGACGCGGATGGTGCCATTGGTCCGCGTACGCGTGAATGGCTGAATGTGTCACCTCAGCAACGTGCCGCCCTGCTGGCGCTGAACATTCAACGCCTGCGTTTGCTGCCGGATGATATGCACAACGGCATTATGGTCAACATTCCCAATTACTCGTTGAATTATTACAACAACGGCACCCGGGTGCTGACATCGCGGGTGATTGTGGGCCGGCCAGACCGTAAAACGCCACTGATGCGCAGCGCGCTCAACAACGTGGTGCTGAATCCGCCGTGGAATGTGCCTACCACGCTGGTGCGCCAGGACATCATTCCAAAAGTGAAACAGGACCCGACGTACCTGTATAAGCATGGATATACCCTGCTGTCGGGCTGGAGTGCGGATGCGGAGGTGATCGATCCCACCATGATCGACTGGAGCATGGTGTCAGCCTCGTCGTTCCCGTACCGAATTCGTCAGGCGCCGGGGCAGACCAATTCACTGGGCCGTTTCAAATTTAATATGCCCAGTTCAGATGCTATCTATTTGCACGACACGCCCAATCATAATCTGTTCCAGCGTGATATTCGCGCACTCAGCTCGGGCTGCGTGCGGGTCAACAAAGCGTCAGAACTGGCGGGCATTCTGCTGCAGGATGTAGGCTGGAATGATGCCCGTATCTCAGGGACGTTAAAACAGGGTGATACGCGCTATGTGCCTATTCGCCATCGGATACCGGTTAACCTGTATTATTTAACCGCCTGGGTCGCGGATGATGGTAAAACGCAGTTTCGTACAGATATTTACAATTATGATAATACTGCCCGTTCCGGGAGTCTGGTGCTGAGTCGCGCGCAGCAGTTGCTCCTCTAACGGTTGATTTTTAACCGTAAGTGCGCATTGCGCGTGGGAAGATGACCTGAGAAAGGCGGTGTCTCCGATGAGGCGCCGTCTTCCAAACTTGCCAGACATGGGTTGACGTGCTACCGCGAGAAAGTTATGGTTCCGCCAGTGCGTTTTTTGCACGTGTCATTGGCTCTGTTCTCAGGTAAAACGCTTCATGTCTACAATTGATTCTGTCCGTCGCAAACTGTTGTTTTGCGGAAGTGCCGCTGCGGGACTGGCTTTGTTGCCGACGTCAGCGATGGCTTCACTCTCTACGTCACGACCGCGCGTCTTAACGCTGAATAACCTTCACACGGGTGAAACCCTCAAAACAGAATTCTTCAACGGTAAAAGTTACGACAAGAGCGAGTTATCGCGTCTTAACCATTTTTTCCGTGACTACCGCGCCAATAAAATCAAAAGTATCGATCCCCACCTTTTCGATCAGCTCTACCGCCTCCAGGCGCTGCTGGAAACGCGTAAGCCCGTTCAGCTGATCTCGGGCTACCGCACTCTGGCCACCAATAATATGCTGCGCGAATCTGGTCCTGGTGTCGCCAAACACAGCTACCACACCAAAGGTCAGGCGATGGATTTCCATATTGAGGGGATTAGTCTGGCGAATGTCCGGAAAGCTGCGTTAAAAATGCGGGCGGGTGGTGTAGGATATTACCCCAGCAGCAACTTTGTACATATTGATACCGGTCCGGTCAGGCACTGGTCGTAACGTCGGCAACGCTGCGGGTGCCGACCATGGAGCGTTATGAATTATCACATTATCCCCGTTACCGCCTTCGCGCAGAACTGTTCGGTTATCTGGTGCGACACCACACGTGAATCTGCGATTGTGGATCCGGGTGGTGACGCCGATACAATCAGGCAAACGCTGGAACAGCTTGATTTAACGCCTGGCCAGATCCTGCTGACGCATGGTCATCTTGATCATGTCGGGGCCGCGGCGGAACTGGCGGCCTGCTGGAACATACCACTGGTAGGCCCGCACAAACAGGATGCGTTCTGGCTTGAGGCATTGCCCACGCAGAGCCAGATGTTTGGACTTGAGTACTGCGCGCCGCTTACGCCCGATCGCTGGCTGGAAGAGGGGGACACTGTTCAGGTTGGTCAGGTTAATCTTGAGGTTCTGCACTGTCCCGGTCATACGCCAGGTCATATCGTGTTTTTTGACCGACAGGGGCGTTTACTGGTTTCCGGTGATGTGATCTTTAACGGTGGTGTAGGACGCACCGACTTTCCGCAGGGTAACCATCAGCATCTGATTGATGCCATCAAAAACAAAGTGTTGCCGCTGGGAGATGATGTGACGTTTTTGCCCGGTCACGGTCCGCTATCCACTTTAGGTCGTGAACGTCTGACGAATCCTTTTCTGCAATAAAAAATGGGCCACTCAGGCCCATTTTTTTTCATAAGGACAGGATTACAGCACGGCGACAATCGCTTCACACAGGGCAGACATATTATCGGGCGTCATCCCGGCCACGTTCACCCGGCCTGAGTTCACCGCATATACGCCAAACTCTTCACGCAGACGAATGACCTGATCTTTGGTCAGCCCGCTGAACGAGAACATACCGTTCTGCTTAATGATAAAGCTGAAATCCTGCTGCGCCCCTTTTTCCGCCAGCGTATTCACAAACAGCTGACGCATGCGCTGGATACGCTGACGCATATCGGACAACTCCTGCTGCCAGATGGTACGGAGCGCGTCATTTCCCAGGATGGTTGCCACCACTGCCGCACCGTGTGACGGTGGGTTAGAGTAGTTCGCGCGAATCGTGTACTTCACCTGACTGAAGGCGGTATCGGCCGTGGCTGCATCGCTCGCCACCAGCGTAATCGCACCCACGCGTTCATTATACAGACCAAAGTTTTTGGAATAGGAACTGGCCACAATCAGCTCCTGATGGCTGGCCGCAAACAGGCGCAGACCTGCTGCATCTTCTTCCAGCCCACGGGCAAAGCCCTGATAGGCGAAGTCAAACAGCGGCAACCAGCCATTGGCTTTGGAAAGCGCAGCCAGCTGTTGCCACTGCTCTGCTGTCGGATCGATACCGGTTGGGTTATGGCAGCAGCCGTGGAACAGCACCACATCACCGGCTTTAACCTCTTTCAGCGAGGCCAGCATGCTGTCAAAGTCCAGCGTATGGTTGACCGCATCATAATACGAGTATTCACACACCTCGAGACCCGCGGCGTTAAACACGTTTTTATGGTTCGGCCAGCTCGGGTTGCTGACCCATACGCGCTTCACCGACGTCTGCGTGGCCAGAAAATCCGCAGCGACACGCAGTGCACCTGTCCCGCCTGGCGTCTGCGCGGAACGTACGCGGCCCGCCGAAATCAGGGCGTTGCCTTTACCAAATAACAATTCCTGAGTGCAGTGTGCGAAATCCGGCAGACCGTCAATGCTCAGGTAATTTTTGCTGGTCTCGTTTTCCAGCAGATATTGCTCTGCTTTTTTAACGCTGGTGAGCACCGGGGTTTTCCCGGTTTCATCTTTATAAACGCCAATACCGAGATTAATTTTATTCGGGCGGTCATCGGCACGAAACAGATCGGCCAGGCCAAGGATAGGATCGGCAGGTGCAGCAGAGATCGATTCAAACATGAGTCGGGTCCAGTAGCGTGAACTTTAGCAAATGAAGCATCAGGTTAACGTCAGCATGACGAAATGCCAACCGTTTGCGATAAAATTCATTGTCCGGTCGGCAGAATTACCGGTACTTATAGGGAGAAAGGGGCCACGCAGCGGCTGCGCTGAATAAAGGCAATAAAAAACGGAGCCGAAGCTCCGTTTTTTGTACTGCATCAACAAACTTAGAACTGGTAAACCACACCCAGGCCGACTACGTCGTCGTTAGGAATGCCCAGTGGGTTGTTTTTGTCCAGCTGGTTGATTTTATAATCAACGTAGGTGGCCATGTTTTTGTTGAAGTAGTAGGTTGCGCCCACATCGAAGTATTTGTAGATATCCGCATCGCCGATACCTTCAATGTCTTTGCCTTTGGACTGAACGTAAGCCAGTGAAGGACGCAGACCGAAGTCAAACTGGTACTGTGCAACCAGCTCGATTTCTTGAGTTTTGTTAGCGAATGCATCACCGCTAAATGTCTGGCCGTTTACGTTGAACACACCGCTGATTGGTGTAGAGTTGCGGGTTTCACCGTACATCGCTGCCAGGTATACATTGTTAGCGTCATATTTCAGCGCAGTTGCCCAGTTTTCTGCATGCTTACCAGCACCAACGCCAGCGCCACGAGCGGTTACTGCGTTGTTGTTACTTACGGAACCGTCAGACTGGGTATTGGTACGATCGCTGCTGCTATAGGCACCTACGATACCCACGCCGATCGGAGAGGTGTACGAGGTTGAAATACCGTAGCCGTCGCCATTAGCACGACGAGGATCGGTACGATCGTTTTTGCCTTGATACTGAAGCGCAAAATTCCAGCCATCTACCAGACCAAAGAAATTGGTGTTGCGGTAGGTCAGCAGACCGCCGTTACGACCGTTCATGAAATTATCTGTGTAGCCTGAGTCGCCACCAAATACTGGCAGCATATCGGTCCAGCCGATTGCATCATAAACCACACCGTAATTACGGCCGTAGTCGATTGAGCCGGCATCGCCGAATTTCAGACCCGCAAAGCCCAGACGGGTTTTGTTACCGCTCTGCGCGTCAGAACCTTCAGAGTTATTACCCTGGATGTTGTATTCCCACTGACCGTAACCAGTCATCTGGTCATTGATCTTGGTTTCGCCTTTGAAGCCGAAGCGAATATAAGTCTGATCGCCGTCATCACCTGAGTTATCAGAGAACTGGTGACGTGCATCCACTTTACCGTACAGGTCCAGCTTATTGCCGTCTTTGTTATAAACTTCTGCTGCATTGGCTGCGCCAGCGGCGAGCAGAGCAGGGATAACCACTGCCAGAATGTTGCGCTTCATCATTATTTATTACCCTCATTGGAGTTATTTGGACACCTGCCACTGCCGTCAAGAAATCTTTACATGAACCTTGAAAGAAGTTTGGTGTCTCCTGTGTCTGCACGCATCTTTCCATCCCCCATCGGGTAATTCTACTGCGAAAATGCTACAAAAGTCGTAATCTTGTTTCAAAGATAAAAAATGTATTTCTAAATGTAAAAATAACGGAACTTTGTGAGTCATATCAAAATTTACAAAAATAAAAAAAGGCCGGCGAAGCCGACCTCTTTATATATATGAATTTCTTATATTAAATGCTGAAAATCAGAAGCTCGCATTACGTGGCGTACGTGGGAATGGAATAACATCTCTTACATTTTGTACGCCTGTGACATAGGCGATTAAACGTTCGAAACCTAATCCGAATCCGGAATGGGGAACGGTGCCATAGCGACGCAGATCACGATACCACCAGTAATCCTCTTTTTTCAGCCCCATCTCTTCCAGACGCGCATCCAGTACATCCAGACGCTCTTCACGCTGTGAACCGCCGATAATTTCACCAATGCCAGGCGCTAACACATCCATCGCGGCCACGGTTTTACCGTCTTCGTTAAGGCGCATGTAGAACGCTTTGATGTCTTTCGGGTAGTTTTTCACAACGACAGGCGCTTTAAAGTGTTTCTCCGCCAGGTAACGCTCATGCTCAGAAGACAAATCAATGCCCCAGGAGACAGGGTTCTCAAACGTCTGGCCGCAGTTCATCAGAATCTCGACGGCATCGGTATAGTCGACCTGCGCAAAGTCTGTGGTGACAAAGCGCTCCAGACGAGCAATGGCGTCGTTATCAACGCGCTCGGCAAAGAACGCCATGTCGTCTGCACGTTCTTCCAGGACGGCTTTAAATACATACTTCAGCATGGCTTCCGCCAGATCGGCCGCATCATCCAGGGAGGCGAAGGCTATTTCCGGCTCCAGCATCCAGAATTCGGCGAGATGACGGCTGGTGTTGGAGTTTTCGGCCCGGAAGGTGGGGCCAAAGGTATAAATTTTTGACAGCGCACTGGCGTAGGTTTCGCCGTTGAGCTGGCCGGATACCGTAAGGAAAGCTTCCTTACCAAAGAAGTCTTCTGAAAAGTCGACTTTGCCCTGATCGTCACGCGGCAGGTTTTCCAGATCCAGCGTTGATACGCGGAACATTTCACCCGCACCTTCGGTATCGGAAGCGGTAATCAGCGGCGTAGAAACCCAGAAATAGCCGTTCTCATGGAAGAAACGGTGCAGCGCCTGCGCCAGCGTGTGACGAACACGGGCTACGGCACCAATCAGGTTCGTGCGTGGACGCAGGTGGGCGACTTCACGCAAATACTCAATGCTGTGACGTTTGGCCGCCATAGGATAGCTGTCGGGATCTTCCACCCAGCCTACCACCTCCAGCTTTGTCGCCTGGATTTCAAACGCCTGCCCCTGGCCCGGAGATGCCACAACGGTACCGGTGACAATGACGGAGCAGCCGGTAGTCAGGCGCAGCACTTCGTCCTGGTAATTATTCAGAGAATTATTGACGACGGCCTGAACGGGATTAAAGCAGGAGCCGTCATACACGGCGATAAAGGACAGACCGGCTTTTGAATCTCTTCGGGTACGTACCCAACCACGTACGGTGACTTCACTGTCAACCGCGACGCGACCGTGCAGTACATCCGCTACAGGCACTACGCTCATAAATATCTCTCTATATAGAAGAAGTGTGTGAATGAATTCCCCAGACTGGGGTGTTGCTATGTTACTTGCGAGTCAACAGGAAACAAGCAAAATTCAGGGGGAAGGGCAGATTTATTGCCAGGAAAGCGGGGGCGCAGAGCGCCCCAGTCACATAGCGCTTAGCTGGCTTTTTTTACCAGCGGCAGGTCAAAGGCTTTTCTCAAGGCTCTGACGAAGGCTTTATCCTGACAAATGGTTTTGCCCGGACTGTCTGACAGCTTGGCAACCGGCTTCCCGTTACACTGCACCAGCTTAATGACAATATTGAGTGGCGTCACGCCGGGAATATCGCAGGTCAGTCGGGTGCCAATGCCAAACACCACGTGAGTACGCTGACCAAAGTGGCGATAGAGCGCCAGCGCTTTATCCAGATTCAGGTTGTCGGAGAACACCAGGGTTTTACTCTGTGGATCTATGCCCAGTTGCTGATAATGCGCCAGGGCTTTTTCACCCCATTCAACCGGATCGCCCGAATCATGGCGTAAACCCTGGTAACGGCGGGCGAAGACCGGGCCGAAGTCGCGCAGGAAGGCGTCCATAGCGATGCAGTCCGTTAACGCAATACCCAGTTTGTCATCATATTCATCCAGCCAGGCCTGTAACGCGGCCCGCTGGCTGTTCGCCAGCACCGGACTGATTTGCTGAAAAGCCTGAAACCATTCGTGCGCCTGCGTGCCGACAGGCGTCAGTTCAAGACGGCGGGCCAGATCATAGTTGCTGGTGCCCATCAGCCAGGGAAAGTCCTGCTTCAGCGTACTGACAATGGCTTCCTGCACCGACCGGGAATAGCGGCGACGGGTACCAAAATCCATCAACCGAAAACGTGACATATCGGTATCCGCAATTTGCGTTTTAAACGTCGCCAGTTTCTGGTGCAGAAAGTCCACGGCCTGCTGACTGCCGGTGTGTGGTGTACGATGGCGATGCACCACTTCGCTGATCAAAGCCAACAGGGGAACTTCCCACATGATGACCTCACGCCAGGGCCCCTGAATTCGGATGGCCAGCTTGCCGTTGTGATTTTGCACGTCGACCTGCTGGGGGTCATAGCGAAAATTGCGCAGCCAGTTAAGGTAGTCGTCAGCAAAGAAGGGGAGGTCAGATAACCAGGCATATTCGGCGTCGGTCAGCGCCAGCGTCTGCATGGCACTGATCGCTGCACGGATTTCGTCAGCATAAAAACCCAGTAACTCATCGCTGCGGCAGCGAAACTCCGCCGCTACCGTAACATCATAGTAGCGGTGGAAGACGGCTTGCTGCATATGAAGCTTATACGCGTCAGTATCCAGCAGCGAAGTCAGTATCGGGGAAGCATGTCCTGTCATGGCGCGTTTCGGCATCCTGTTCGGTGGCGCAGAGCCCGGTGTATTAAACGTCACAAAGACGCAAAAGTATAAATCACTAACAGACGGCGATCACAGCATATTTCAGGATAGCGAGTCGAGGCCGAATTGTGTCATTGTTAAGAAAGTGTAGCCATTTTGCCCACGACATGCATTACGCATGGCAAGCTTAACGCATCAGGCTTAGACTTTGACGGGTAAACTATTCATTGCGAGACGAAATATGACGCAGCAGCCAAAAATAAAATATCGCCACGATTACCGGGCTCCCGATTATACCATCACCGATATTGATTTAACCTTTGAACTGGATGAGTCGACCACGCGCGTCACGGCCATCAGTCAGGTTAAACGCCAGGGTGATAACGGGGCTGAATTGCGTCTGGACGGTGAAGATCTGACCCTGATCTCGCTGGAAGTTAATGGCCAGGCCTGGACGGCTTATAAAGAGGAAGAAGGCGCACTGGTACTCAGCCAGTTGCCAGACAGTTTCACGCTGAAAATCGTGAATGACATTCATCCTGACCGCAACAGCGCGCTTGAAGGATTGTACAAGTCAGGTGAGGCACTTTGTACGCAATGTGAAGCCGAAGGCTTCCGTCATATTACCTGGTATCTGGATCGGCCGGATGTGCTGGCGCGTTTCACGACCACCATCATTGCCGATGGCAACCGCTATCCTTTCCTGTTGTCGAACGGCAACCGTATCGACAGTGGTCATGACGAGCAGGGACGTCACTGGGTTAAATGGCAGGATCCGTTCCCGAAGCCCTGCTATCTGTTTGCGCTGGTGGCAGGTGATTTTGACGTGCTGCGCGACAGCTTTACCACGCGTTCGGGGCGTGATGTCGCACTGGAGATCTTTGTTGACAGAGGCAATCTGGACCGCGCCGACTGGGCAATGACCTCGCTGAAAAACAGCATGAAGTGGGATGAAGAGCGCTTTGGCCTGGAGTATGACCTCGACATCTTTATGATTGTCGCGGTGGACTTCTTTAATATGGGCGCGATGGAGAATAAAGGGCTTAACATCTTTAACTCCAAATATGTGCTGGCAAAAGCCGAAACCGCAACCGATAAAGATTACCTGGGGATTGAGGCCGTTATAGGCCATGAATATTTCCACAACTGGACCGGCAACCGCGTCACCTGTCGTGACTGGTTCCAGTTGAGCCTCAAGGAGGGGCTGACCGTCTTCCGCGATCAGGAGTTCAGTTCAGACCTGGGATCGCGCGCCGTTAATCGTATCGATAATGTCCGTATCATGCGCGGTGCGCAGTTTGCTGAGGATGCCAGTCCGATGGCGCACCCGATCCGGCCGGATCAGGTGATCGAAATGAATAATTTCTACACCTTAACCGTGTATGAAAAAGGATCGGAAGTGATCCGCATGATGCATACCTTGCTGGGAGAGGAGAACTTTCAGAAAGGGATGCAACTGTACTTCAAACGGCATGACGGCAGCGCCGCCACCTGCGATGATTTTGTTCAGGCGATGGAAGACGCGTCTGGCGTTGATCTGTCTCAGTTCCGCCGCTGGTACAGCCAGTCAGGTACACCAACCGTCACGGTACGCGACGACTACAATCCGGAACTGGAGCAGTACACGTTGCACGTTACGCAACACACGCCACCGACAGCCGATCAGAAAGAAAAGCTGCCGCTACACATCCCGCTGGATATCGAACTGTATGACGGCCAGGGCAAGGTGATTCCGTTGCAGCGCGATGGCCATCCTGTGCATCACGTCCTGAACGTGACGGAAGAGTTCCAGACGTTTACGTTTGATAACGTCTATTTCCAGCCGGTGCCGTCACTGCTGCGTGAATTCTCCGCACCTGTGAAACTTGATTATAAGTGGAGCGATGCCCAGCTCACCTTCCTGATGCGCCATGCCAGTAACGATTTTTCCCGCTGGGATGCGGCGCAAAGTCTGCTGGCAACCTATTTACGTCTCAATGTTGCGCGTCATCAGCAGGGGCAGCATTTGTCACTGCCGCTGCACGTTGCCGATGCTTTCCGCACCGTGCTGCTTGACGCAGACAGCGACCCGGCATTGACGGCGCTGATTTTGACGTTGCCGAGTGAGAACGAAATTGCCGAGCTGTTTGAGATTATCGATCCGCAGGCCATTGCGCTGGTGCGCGAAGCGTTGGTCCGTACGCTGGCGCGTGAACTGGCGGATGAATTCTTTGCCGTGTATAACGCCAATCAGCAGGCGGACTATCACGTTGATCATGCGGAAACAGGCAAACGGTCACTGAAAAACATCTGCCTGTACTATCTGGCGTTTGGTGACATGGATCTGGCCGATAAACTGGTTCAGGCACAGTATCAGCGCGCGAATAATATGACCGATTCCCTGGCGGCACTCTCGGCCGCCGTGGCGGCGCAGTTGCCGTGCCGTGACGCTTTACTGGCTGACTATGACGATCGCTGGCATCGCGATGGCCTGGTGATGGACAAATGGTTTATGTTGCAGGCCACCAGCCCGGCGCAGAATGCGTTACTTAACGTGCGCCGGTTGCTGTCGCACCGTTCGTTCAGCATGGGGAACCCCAACCGTATTCGTTCATTGATCGGTGCCTTCGCATCGGGGAACCCCTCGGCCTTCCATGCCGAAGATGGCAGCGGCTATCGCTTCCTGGTCGAGATGTTGACGGATTTAAATACCCGAAATCCGCAGGTTGCGTCGCGCATGATTGAGCCATTGATTCGTCTGAAACGTTACGATACTCGCCGTCAGGCGCTGATGCGCCAGGCGCTGGAGCAGCTACAGGGTCTGGAGAAACTGTCGGGCGATCTGTACGAGAAAATTACCAAGGCGCTTAACGCCTGATAAAAAACGGCGGGCCATGGCCCGCCGTTTCATCAGCGCTGTTGCGCATAGCGCGGCGGTTTATCTGCCGCACTGCGACGCATCACCCGATCCAGCACCTCCGCTTCCAGCTCGGCCAGACGGGCGGAACCCCGCCGCCGGGGACGCGGCAAATCAACCTGCAAATCCAGCCCAATCCGACCTTCCTCAATCAGCAGAACCCGATCCGCCATTGCAACCGCTTCACTGACATCATGGGTGACCAACAGCACCGTAAAATTGTGTTGCTGCCACAGTGATTCAATCAGCTCCTGCATCTCAATTCGGGTTAACGCATCGAGCGCGCCGAGTGGCTCATCCAGAAGGAGCAGACCGGGGCGATGAATCAGGGCGCGAGCCAGTGCCACGCGCTGTTTCTGACCGCCAGACAGGGCGGCAGGCCAGTCACTGGCGCGATCGGCCAGCCCAACGGCCGCCAGCGCCTCGTGTGCGGCTTCCCGCCAGGCATTGCCCCGCAGACCAAGTGCCACGTTATCAATCACTTTTTTCCAGGGCAGCAGTCGCGCATCCTGGAACATCAGACGGGTTTCGTCGCGCGCCGTGTGCAATGGCGCAGTGCCGGCCAGTAGCTGACCCTCAGTGCTGTTTTCCAGCCCGGCCAGCAAACGCAGCAGGGTACTTTTGCCGCAGCCGCTGCGGCCCACGACGGCCACAAATTGTCCAGACGGTATGTGCAGGTCAATGTTATTAAGAATCGTACGCTCGCCATATTTTTTGCTGACGCCCTTTACACCAACCGGCGTACCGGCCGTCAGACGCGCCGGGATAGCGGAGTTAATCATGCTGCTTCCTCCTTATGTTGATAAGCCGGATGCCAGCGTAACCAGACACGTTCCAGCAGTAGCGCACTGACATCGGCCAGTTTCCCCAGCAGGGCATAAAGAATAATGGCGACCATCACCACATCGGTTTGTAGAAATTCACGGGCATTCATGGCCAGGTAGCCAATCCCGGCGTTAGCGGAAATGGTTTCAGCCACAATCAGCGTGAGCCACATTAATCCCAGACCAAAACGCACGCCGACCATGATGCTCGGTAACGCACCCGGCAATATCACCTGCACAAACAGGCTCCAGCCCGATAAGCCATAGCTGCGTGCCATTTCAACCAGCCCCCGATCCACGTTGCGAATGCCGTGATACGTATTCAGATAAATCGGGAACAGTGTGCCCAGCGCCACCAGAAAAATTTTGGCGGTTTCATCGATACCAAACCACAGGATGACCAGCGGGATAAGCGCCAGATGAGGCACGTTACGTAACATTTGTACCGAGGTATCCAGCAGGCGCTCGCCCAGACGTGAGGTGCCGGTAATCAATCCCAGCACTAACCCGATCGAACCGCCGATGCTAAAGCCCAGCAGCGCGCGCCAGCTGCTGATAGCCAGATTCCGCCACAGCTCGCCGCTGGCGGCCAGTTGCCAGAAGGTGGTGACGATCTTCTCCGGTGCCGGCAGGATACGGCTGGAGAGCCAGCCGGTCTGCGACGCAATCTGCCAGACCACGACCAGTAACACCGGTAACAGCCAGGGCACAAGCGCCGCTGAGAAGGATTGACGTAATCGGATCATGGCGATCTCCTCAGGCCCGTGCGGCTTTTTTCTCGGGGGTAAAATCGTTCGCAACTGCTTCACCGTGCGCCTGAACGACCCGAGGTTGAGGCACTTCAGGTATCTTCAGATCCAGATGGGGAAACAGCAGCTCGCCCACGCGATAGGCTTCTTCCAGGTGCGGATAGCCGGAAAGAATAAAGGTTTCAATGCCCAGCGCTTCGTACTCTTTCATTCGCGCCGCTACGGTTGGGGCATCGCCCACCAGCGCGGTACCGGCACCGCTGCGAACCAGCCCAACGCCAGCCCAGAGATTGGGGCTAATCTCCAGTTTGTCACGGCGACCTCCGTGCAGGGCGGCCATGCGTTGCTGCCCAACGGAATCGGTACGCTGGAAAGCGCTTTGCGCTCTGGCAATAGTGGCGTCATCGACGTTAGCAATCAGTTTGTCGGCGGCCTGCCAGGCTTCTTCATTGGTTTCACGGACGATGACATGCAGGCGGATACCAAAACGAACCTGGCGGCCCTGAGCAGCGGCTTTAGCGCGTACCTGTTCAATTTTTTCTTTTACCAGTTCAGGCGGCTCGCCCCAGGTGAGGTACACATCAACCTGTTCAGCGGCCAGATCCTGAGCGGGCTCTGATGACCCGCCAAACCACAGCGGTGGACGAGGCTGCTGCACCGGCTTAAACATCAGGCGCGCCCCGCGCACATGCACATGCTTGCCCTCGTAGTCCACTGTTTCACCTTCCAGCACCCGGCGCCAGACGCGGGTGAACTCGGCCGATTCGGCATAGCGTTCACGATGGTCGAGGAAAACGCCATCACCTGCCAGCTCTTCGGGATCGCCGCCCGTTACCAGATTAAACAGTGCACGTCCGTTAGACAGACGATCGAGCGTCGCGGCCTGGCGGGCGGCCTGAGTCGGTGAAATCACGCCAGGGCGCAGGGCAACCAGAAAACGCAGGCGCTGAGTGACCGGAATTAATGAGGCGGCCACCAGCCAGGCATCTTCACACGAGCGGCCGGTCGGGATTAGCACGCCACCAAAACCCAGGCGATCGGCTGCCTGCGCGACCTGCTGCAGATACGCATGATCGACCGGGCGCGCACCTTCGGCCGTGCCAAGGTAGTGACCGTCACCATGGGTGGGCAGGAACCAGAATACGGAAACACTCATTTTTCTCTCCTTATTGCGTCACGCTACGGGGATGCCAGATGCGATCGGCAATTGATACTTTCACGGGAATCAGGTGATTGGCATAAAACAGATCGGCGGTTTTCTGTTGTAACGCAACAGTGTGCGCGCTGACCGGACTGACCGGGCTAGGGGGACGATGATCCAGATTACTGGCAATGACCGCCTCAGGCAGGCCAATGGAGGTGGCAAGCAGATGAATGCTCTGGTCACGTTCGCTGCGCGTCAGCGCTTCCGCATCGCTAAAGGTTTTGAGCGTTGCTAAGACAAAGTCATTATGGTTCTGGGCGAATGCGCGCGTCGCAAGGTAGAACGGACCGGTCTGATTGAGTGTGGTACCGTCTTTTAAAACGCGAACGTGCCCCTGAAGCAGCACTGCGGAATAATAGGGATCCCATATCGCCCAGGCATCAACGTTACCCTGCTGAAAGGCCGCGCGGGCATCGGCAGGCGTAAGATAAACCGGCTGTATATCTTTGATTGACAGGCCGGCCTCCTCCAGTGCGCGCAGTAACAGATTGTGCGAGCTGGAGCCTTTCTGAAAGGCCACTTTTTTGCCCTTCAGGTCGGCCACCGATTTCAGCGGGCTGTCCTGGCTGACCAGAATCACCTCGGCTTTGGGCTTAGGCGGCTCCGAGCCGATATAGAGTAAATCTGCCCCCGCCGCCTGGGCAAAAATGGGTGGAATATCGCCGGTACTGGCAATATCAATACTGTTAACGTTCAGGGCTTCCAGCATTTGCGGCCCGGCTGGAAATTCAACCCACTGTATTTTGGTCTGAGGGAAACGCGTTTCCAGTAACCGGTGAGCTTTTGCCAGCACCATACTGACCGATCCTTTCTGGTAGCCGATACGCACCTGTTCGGGGGCTGGCTCAGCAGCATAAACCTGAGTTCCCGTTATCAACATCCCTGCCAGTAACCACGCGCTTACTATCCGTTTCATGCTTAATCCTTATACTGCCCAGGCAACCGGTTGATGACGGCGTGACAACGCCAGTGAGAAAGAATCCACCGCCTCATCCAGGCGGGTGGCCAGAAGGGGATCCAGTTCTGGCTGACGATCGTAATGCGTGATCTGTTTATCTTCGGCATAAACCCCATGAAGCACTTCTTCCGCTTTCAGCGCGTTTAAAACGGGCTTGAGTGCGTAATCCAGCGCCAGCATGTGGCCTGCGCTGCCACCACTGGCAAGCGGCAGCACGACTTTGTGGGCCAGTGCGCGTTCGGGCAACAGGTCCAGTACCGTTTTCAGCGCACCCGAGAAAGACGCCTTGTAAACGGGCGTAGCAATCACCAGACCATCGGCGGCAGACAAGTCCTCACTCAGCGCCAGAATCGCCGGGGAATCAAAGCGGGCGTTAATAAGGTCTTCCGGCTGAAAGTTATGAATATTCCAGGGAATAACTTCCACGCCGCGCGCTTCCAGTTTGTGCTGGCACAGCGCCAGTAACGAGGTGGACCGTGAAGGAAACCGTGGACTGCCTGCCAGGGTAAGCACTCGCATTCACTACTCCTTATAACTGAAAGTTATTGATTATCTGTTGTTGAGAACTCAGGCTTTCATCCTGGCAGAGGCCACGGCAGGGCTTAAATGATTTTTCTGACAATCTAAAGGTGAAAAGCGCAAAAGGAAGATAAGGCGTGGCATCTGGAATCCAGGAGAAAACCGCTACGACAAATCTTAAAAACGGCCTGGTAAGTAACGGGATACATTAATCCGGATGAATGAATTCTCTGTCGCAGATGGATTTCGTACATTTGGTTACTTGAATATCGCAATATTGAAATAAATCCATGAAAGAAAAGAGTGGTCTTTTCTGACTGTGAGTTATCAAAATGGAAAAAGCGAAAAAGATTCGATGTTTCAATGGGGTTTTGTGATGCCGTAAGCCTGAGTTTAAGACGGGTTCCACAAAAGTATCAGATAAACAGGGCCAGCATTTATAAAAATTTTAATGGAATTTCACAACTGGTTACAGGCGACAGGGCGAAAGTGAAAAGGGGACTGATGTATTTATTAAATGATTTCTCAACAAAGTGACGAAAGGTAAGTGATTAAACTTTAGTTTTTCTTACGATGGTTTTTGCCTGTGCTGCCTCCGCACGATATTGAGGCAGGCATTTTGCGGCATCAGGCATTAAAATAACGCTGCTCAATGTAAGCGCCTGTTATTTTAAATATAACTATTCGCCCTTAGTCAGTGCCTGTCTCAGGCTGGTGGATTTTATTTTTCATTTTCTAACAGCAGAGAAATCATGTATGTCTGACATCCTGTTATCGGTCATTATTCCAACGTACAACGTTGAGAAATATATTGTTGAATGCGTTGACTCCCTGGTAAGTCAAATTCGCGCGCCGAATGAAATTATCATTGTTAACGACAGTTCGACTGACGGGACAGTGGCGTTAATTGAACAGCATTATGCGCACCTGCCCCATGTCAAGGTGATCACGATTCCGAATGGAGGAGCAGGCAATGCGCGTGACAAAGGCGTAGAGGCCGCTAAAGGACAGTTTGTTTTTTTCTGCGATCCTGATGATGTGGTGGTGGACGGCCTTGTCAGCGAACTGGCTCAGGTCATTGAGCATTATCCGGATACGGATTTGTTTTGTTTTAATTCCAGTGCTTACCGTGAAGACAAACCGGAAATCACGTGGCCGAAAGTCAGGCACGGCCTGTTTGGCATTCAGCGCCCGCAGGATGTCCTGTTGGGATTGTTACAAAACGGTTCGTATACTTCCGCCGCCTGGAATTATGTCGTGAAAAAAAGCGTCATCCAGCAGCATCAGTTACGTTTTATCGATCGTGTTCATGAAGACCATAATTTTACGTTATCGGTGTTTATGAAATGCAATCAGGTCTGGGTAAGCCGTCAAACCTATTACAAACAGCGCATCCGTGGCGGCTCACTGACCAACAGTAGCAAAAACCCGACCTTTTTTATTCAACGCTACAATGCATTTATTACAACCTTCAACACATTGTGCCGTTCACTGCATAAAAGTGAATTGAAAAAGGATTTAGAAAAAGCCTACCTGTTTCATTCCTTCCGGTTGATGATTTATTTGTCGCTCTACAACCAGACACCCGTTCCTGACTATGTGCTTAATGCGATTCGTTATTTCGGGCGCAGAGTTAAAGCCAGCAGTCTGAAAGAGTGGCTGCTGTTCAACAGTCCTGAAACCTTCATTTTATTGCAAAGCCATAAAGTGAAAAAAGAACTCAAACGCGTTCCGTAATTCCGAAAAATGGCAAGTGATATTGTTTGCACCTGAGCGAAATGAGAAGGTGAGGCATGCAATGTGTATAAGGTTGTTGCGACATGGCAAAAGTGCTCGATAAAAGTTTAGTAGTCAATATCTTATCTTTGCTGGCGTACCGGGGAGCTTCTTTCCTGTTTCCGCTGGCAACCTTACCCTACCTGGCGCGCGTGCTGGGTGTCGATCATATGGGGATTCTGGCGTTGGCCATCGCCTGCGTACTTTACTGCAGTACGATTTCTGACTGGGGGTTCAATGTTTTTACGACTAAAGACATTGCCCACCACCGTGATGACAAGGCGCGCGTGACGCAACTCTTCTGGTCAACATTCAATGCCAAACTGATGCTGCTGCTGCTGACCAGCGGCACATTGCTCACGGCGACCTGGTTTAATCCGTCCTGGCATTCATTGTTTTTTATTATTCTGGCTAACTGCACCACATTAGTCGGTTCACTGTTTTCCTTTGGCTGGCTGATGCAGGGTTTTGAGAAGCTGGGTAAAACGGCGATGATCGCCACCTTTGGCAACTTTTGTGCCATCCCGCTGACGTTTTTACTGGTGAAAACACCGGACGATACCTGGCTGGCGGCGCTGATACCGGGCGCGGTATCCATTATTAACGCCATTATTACGCTGAAGTTTGTGCTGGAAATGAAGGTGATTGGCGCGTATCGCTTCGAACCGAAAGAGATCAAACAGCGCATTACCGACAGTGCAGATGTGTTTATCGCCATTGCCGGTGCTAACCTGTTTAACAGCGTAAACGTCGTGATTCTCGCCAGCTTTACCTCCCACTACATGGTGGGGATCTACAACGGTGCGGACAGGCTGCGCAAAGCCGCGAATTCTGTACCGGAGCAGATTGGCAGCGCGTTTTTCCCGCGCGTCAGCCATCTGTTTGGTCGCGATAAAGCGGCTGCGGTTGCTGCCACACGTAAAAGCCTGATGCTGTCTTTTGGCCTCAGTCTGTCTATTGTGATCTTTACCTGGCTGTTTGCCGATCAGGTGGTGTCATTGCTGTTAGGCAAAGACTTCCTGCCGTCAGCCGATGTTCTCCGCGTCTTTGTGCTGTGTTTCCTGTTCGGCAATATCGCCTATCCCGCCGGACTGCAGATTCTGATTCCGCACGGGCTGGCGCGTCAGCGCATGATGGTGATGATGGTCGCGGGCGTCGTCAACGTACCTGTTTGCTGTTTGCTGGCGTGGAAATTTGGCGCGATCGGCGCAGCATGGTCAATGGTGCTGGCGGAAGTGCTGGTCTGTATCGGTATTTTTGGCATTATGGTTCGCCACAATATCTGGCGTGACTATGCGTTTCCGGACAGGATGAATTCGCGCACGGCAAACGATTCCGTTGTGTAAGATCAAATCTGCGTCAAACAGTTTCCTCGCTTAACGCCCCACGATTTACTTTTGCGCCAGAGCACCTTACCATTCTGGCGCACAATTTCCTGTGCACTGATTTCCACCGTCGCTTCCGTCTTCCAGGAGAGTGCATGTTTTACTCAATCGTCCGACCGGCGTTATTCAGGCTCGATCCTGAGCGCGCGCACCATCTCACCTTTCAGCAGTTACGCTTTATGAGCGGCACGCCGCTGGAAGCCCTTATCCGCCAGCGTTTACCCTCGCGCCCCGTGACCTGTATGGGGCTGACGTTTGATAATGCGCTGGGCCTTGCGGCCGGGCTGGATAAAAATGCCGAGTGCATTGATGCGTTTGGCGCAATGGGATTTGGTTTTGTTGAAGTGGGAACGGTCACGCCACGGGCTCAGCCAGGTAACGATAAGCCGCGCATGTTTCGCTTAGTTGAAGCCGAAGGGATTATTAACCGCATGGGATTCAATAATCTCGGCGTGGATAATCTGGTGGAAAATGTCAAAAAATCCCGATTCAAGGGCGTGCTGGGAATCAATATTGGCAAAAATAAAGATACGCCAGTGGAGCAGGGCAAAGACGATTATCTGCTGTGCATGGAGAAAATTTATGCCCATGCCGGTTATATTGCCATCAATATTTCGTCACCGAATACGCCAGGTTTACGTTCTCTGCAATATGGTGAGGCGCTTGACGATCTGCTCAGTTCCATCAAAGCAAAACAAAAAGAACTGGAAAAGCGGCATCTCAAATATGTGCCTGTCGCTGTAAAGATCGCGCCGGATCTTTCTGAAGACGAGTTGATCCAGGTGGCTGACAGTTTAGTTCGCCACCAAATTGATGGCGTCATTGCCACAAATACTACGCTGGATCGTACCCTGGTGAATGGACTGAAATATAGCGAGGAAGCCGGGGGATTAAGTGGACGTCCGGTTCAGTCGCGCAGCACCGCCATCATTCAGCGTCTGTCACAAGAGCTGCAGGGGCGTTTGCCCATTATTGGCGTGGGCGGAATTGATTCGCTGACCGCGGCACGAGAAAAAATCGCTGCCGGCGCCACGCTCGTTCAAATTTATTCTGGTTTTATTTATAAAGGTCCGGGCTTAATTAAAGATATCGTGACCCACATCTAAGAGAATCGCTCTATTAATGCGCCGGGGGGTTTATTTCTCTCTCCGGCTCGTTTATATTTTGTCCTGTTGCACGATTTTTCAGCATTCATTATTCTTCGACAGATATTTTGCCTTTAGCACAGCGGTAAATACAGGGCACACGATGAAAATTAAACCCGATGACAACTGGCGTTGGTATTATGACGCCGAGCACGACCGGATGATGCTCGATCTGGCTGACGGTATGCTTTTTCGTTCCCGCTATGCACGCAAAATGCTGACACCGGATGCTTTCACGGAATCCGGATTTTGTGTTGATGACGCCGCGCTCTATTTCACCTTTGAAGAGAAGTGCCGCCAGAGCCCGTTAAGCAGTAATCAGCGCGCCGAACTGGTGTTAAATGCGCTGGTGGCCGCCCGCTTTCTAAAACCCCTGATGCCCAAAAGCTGGCATTTCTCCGCACATCGCCAGCCAATGCAACCTGCGGTCGGCGAGATAGTTGAGGTTACGCTGGCCGAGAATGGCGAGCAGGCACGTTTGCTGGTGGTTGAAAATGGCGATAACGCCGCGCTCTGCCTGCTGGCGCAGCCCGCGTTAACGCTGGCGGGCAAAGGAATGGTGTTAGGGGATGCGATTAAAGTGATGAACGACCGTCTTCAACCGCATCAGCAGGAAAAAACCACGCGTTATGCACGCGCGGTGTAACTTACTTCACATCAATATCCCCGGCAGGAATACAACTGCAACTCAATATTGTGCCATCCTCACGGATGGCACTCTGTTTTAAGGGCTTCACTTTTCCCGCCACCAGGGTGATTTTGCAACTGCCACACAAACCTGCCCGACACGAGTAGGGAATGCGGAACCCCTGGGCTTCGAGCTGCTCAAGCAAAATTTGCTGGTTATCGCCGCTGAATGTCTGGCCCTGATACGAAATCGTCACCGCATTGGGGGATTGCTGCTGCGGCTTGAGGGTTTCCACAACCTCTCCCGCACCATAGGCGCGTGGCGGCTGGCGTTTGACGACCTTGACGTCATCACCGACACGAATAATCCCGCTGTTTAGCGCAATAAGGTTCAGGCCAAAATCAATGTCACCACTGCCGTCCTGTGCGGTGCGAAAGCCCTGAAGTGTGGCGAGAGGTTGTCCGTCAGGATGTTTCTGGCCATTTTCAACGCTAACCGTAGTAAACACGCAACGACTGCAGGGCTTAGGGACGGCAAAATGTACCTGACCTACCGTAATCTCCGCCCAGTTGTCTTCATCCCAGGCAGGCGCACCGCTGACCACCAGGTTAGGACGAAATTGCTCAACGCGCACGCTGGCCGGACAGCGCTGCTGCAGATCCCGCAGAGAGGCATTATTCACTAACAGATAAGGATAGCCATCGGCAAACCCCAGCGGCACCTCGGTGAAGCGCTTCACGCGGCGTGACGGCTGTGGTCCAGTCCAGCGCAGTTGGACCGGTCTTGGGAAAAAGGCACTCAGCCACTGGTTGATCGCCTCGGGCGCGATACGGGCGGTAAAGGTGTTTCCCCATACCTCTGTTGGCGCTTCCGTTTGCGTAAAATCGGCGAAGCGAATCAGCGACTGACTGCCGTCGGGCGCCTGTAAAAATAATCCCTCAGGGGTGACGGCGGGCGTAAACTGCACCATTTCCGGGAACTGGCGCGCAGTAATAAAAGTGCCATCGGGTTCGGTCACCATAAAAATGCGATCGAAGGTCAATCCGCTGTTGGCAGCCCAGGCATGGGAAACCTGCAACCCCCGCATTGATTTAACAGGATGAATAAACAAGCGGGAAAGCGTAATCATGACAGTCTCCTGAAGCAGGCGCGCAAGACAAAAGAAGCTAACTTTATGACATAGGTCTGCGATTCGCTATAATGCGCAACAATTTTCTCAAGAGTAAAAAGTGACGATATGAATTCTCTGTTTGCCAGCACGGCGCGTGGGCTCGAAGAGCTGTTAAAAAATGAGCTGGACGCGCTGGGCGCGCAGGACCTGCAAGTGGTACAGGGAGGCGTTCACTTCAAAGCTGACGATCGCGTCATGTATCAAAGCCTGATGTGGAGCCGTCTGGCATCGCGCATTCTGCTTCCGCTGACGGAGGTGGGCGTGTACAGCGATCTCGATCTTTATCTTGGTGTGCAGGGCATTGACTGGCCTGCTACCTTTGGCAGCGATAAAACCTTTGTGGTGCATTTTAACGGGACTAACGAGGCGATCCGTAACAGTCAGTTTGGCGCGTTGCGTGTCAAAGACGCGATTGTTGACAGCTTTACCCGCCGCAATCTGCCACGACCGGATGTGGATCGTGGACAGGCGGATATCCGCATTAACGTCTGGCTCGACGACGATCGCGCCAGCATTGCACTGGACCTCAGCGGCAGCGCATTACATCAGCGTGGTTATCGCCAGCAAACCGGTCAGGCGCCGTTGAAAGAGAACCTGGCCGCAGCCATTGTGATGCGTTCAGGCTGGCAAACGACTACGCCGCTCATCGACCCGATGTGTGGTTCCGGTACGCTGCTGATTGAAGCGGCACTGATGGCCTGCGATCGTGCGCCAGGTTTACTCCGGAGCCAGTGGGGCTTTACGGCCTGGGCCGGCTTTAACGAAAGCCTGTGGCTGGACGTTAAACGCGATGCGCAGGCGCGGGCCCGTGCGGGCACGGCGGCCTGTCAGGCACGTTTTTATGGTTTCGATAATAATGGCCGGGTGCTGGAATGGGCGAAAGCCAACGCCCGCCGCGCAGGCGTTTTCGAGTTGTTCACCTTTGGGCAACAGGACCTGCTGAAGCTGAACAATCCGCTTGAGAACGGCGTAACGGGCACGGTACTGAGTAACCCACCGTACGGTGAGCGTCTGGAAAGCGAGCCTGCGCTTATTGCCCTGCACAGTCAGTTGGGGCGGCTGATGAAGCAGCATTTTGCGGGCTGGAACTTATCGCTGTTCAGCGCCTCACCCGAGCTGCTCAGTTGCCTGCAACTGCGCGCCGATCGACAGTTCAAGGCGAAAAACGGACCACTGGACTGCGTACAGAAGAATTATCAGTTATCTGCCGCCAGTGGTGAGCGCGCCAACCAGATTGCCGAAGATTACGCTAACCGCTTGCGTAAAAACCTGAAGAAGCTCGATAAATGGGCGCGCCAGGAAGGGATTGAGTGCTATCGCATTTATGATGCCGATCTGCCTGACTACAACGTGGCGGTGGATCGCTATGCGGACTGGGTAGTGGTACAGGAATATGCGCCACCGAAAACTATCGACGCAAATAAAGCCCGTCAGCGCCTGTTCGATGTTATCAGCGCGACGCTCAGCGTGCTGGAGCTGCCGTCCAGCCGCCTCATCCTGAAAACCCGCGAACGCCAAAAGGGCAAAGCGCAGTATCAGAAACTGAGCGAGAAGGGCGATTATTTCGAGGTGCAGGAATTCAATGCCCGCTTCCTGGTGAATCTGACCGATTACCTGGACACCGGGTTGTTCCTCGATCACCGTATCGCGCGCAAAATGCTGGGCCAGATGAGCCAGGGCAAAGATTTCCTGAATTTGTTTGCCTACACCGGCACCGCCAGCGTCCATGCGGGGCTGGGCGGCGCGCGTTCTACGACCACAGTGGATATGTCGCGCACCTATCTGGAATGGGCGGAACGGAACCTGCGGCTGAATGGCCTGACAGGCCGTCAGCATCGCTTATTGCATGCGGACTGCCTGAGCTGGCTGAATGAAACTGATGAAAATTTCGATCTGATCTTTATCGATCCGCCTACGTTTTCAAACTCTAAACGTATGGAAGAGAGTTTCGATGTGCAACGCGACCATATGATGCTGATGCGCAATCTGAAGCGTCTGCTGCGCAAAGGCGGCACCATCATGTTCTCGAATAACAAACGTGGTTTCAAAATGGATCTGGACGGCCTTAAGGCATTAGGCCTTCAGGCGCAGGACATCACACAGAAAACCCTGTCACAGGATTTTGCGCGTAATCGCCAAATTCACAACTGCTGGCTGATTACACATGCCGGTAAGGAATAAGCTACATGTCATTAATTAGTATCCACGGCGCTTATCTCTCCTTCAGCGATGCGCCGCTGTTAGATAACACCGAGCTGCACATCGAAGAGAATGAGCGCGTGTGTCTGGTTGGTCGTAACGGTGCGGGTAAATCCACATTGATGAAAATCATCAACGGCGAGCAACCGCTGGATGATGGTCGCATCATTTATGAGACCGATCTGGTCGTCGCACGTCTGCAACAGGATCCGCCGCGAAATATTACCGGCTCGGTTTACGACTTTGTGGCAGAAGGCGTGCAGGAACAGGCGGAGCATCTGAAAGCCTACCACGCGATTTCCCATCAGGTCATGGAGGATCCGAGCGACAGGAACCTCAATGAGATGGCACGCTTGCAGGGCATTCTGGATCACCACAATCTGTGGCAACTGGAAAGTCGCATCAATGACGTGTTGCAGCAGATTGGCCTGTCGCCGGATACGGAGCTGTCGTCGTTATCGGGCGGCTGGTTACGTAAAGCCGCGCTCGGACGCGCGCTGGTCAGTAATCCACGCGTACTGATGCTGGATGAGCCAACGAACCACCTGGATATTGAAACGATTGACTGGCTGGAAACCTTCCTGAAAAGTTTCAGCGGCAGCATCGTGTTTATCTCTCATGACCGTTCGTTTATTCGCAATATGGCCACCCGTATCGTGGATCTGGATCGTGGCAAACTGGTTTCGTGGCCGGGTAACTACGACGCCTATCTGGAAGGCAAAGAAGAAGCCTTGCGCGTTGAAGAAATGCAAAACGCCGAGTTTGATCGCAAGCTGGCACAGGAAGAAGTGTGGATACGTCAGGGGATTAAGGCGCGCCGTACCCGTAATGAAGGCCGCGTCCGCGCGTTAAAAGCCCTGCGTCGCGAGCGCTCAGAGCGCCGTGAGGTGATGGGTAAAGCCAATATGCAGGTCGGCGAAGCGTCCCGTTCCGGCAAAATTGTCTTTGAGCTGGAGAATGTCGATTACGCGGTAGACGGCAAGCAACTGGTCAATGATTTCTCGGCGCAGGTTCAGCGCGGCGACAAGATTGCCCTGATTGGCCCAAATGGCTGTGGCAAAACCACCTTACTGCGCCTGATGCTGCAACAGCTTAAGGCCGACCATGGCCGCGTGCATTCAGGCACCAAGCTTGAAGTGGCCTATTTCGATCAGCATCGTGCAGAACTCGATCCCGACAAAACGGTGATGGATAACCTCGCCGAAGGGAAGCAGGAAGTGCTGGTGAACGGTAAGCCCCGCCATGTGCTGGGTTATCTGCAGGACTTCCTGTTCCATCCCAAGCGGGCGATGACACCTGTCAGAGCGCTGTCCGGTGGAGAACGTAACCGCCTGCTGCTGGCGCGTTTGTTTCTGCGCCCAAGTAACCTGATGATCCTCGATGAACCGACCAACGACCTTGATGTGGAAACACTGGAACTGTTGGAAGAGCTTATCGACGGCTATCAGGGCACCGTGCTGCTGGTCAGCCACGATCGCCAGTTTGTGGATAACACCGTGACGGAGTGCTGGATCTTTGAAGGCAATGGTGAGATTGGCACCTTCGTCGGGGGTTATCACGATGCCCAACAGCAGCGTGCGGCCTATAAGCAGCAAAAAACGCAGGTGACCGCGAAAGCGAAAGAGGCAAATCGTGCCGCTCAGTCTGCTGAACCGAAAAATGAATCTGCCAAACGCAGCGCGAACAAACTAAGCTATAACCTGACGCGTGAGCTGGAGCAGTTACCGCAAAAACTGGAACAGTTAGAGGCGCGTATCGGCGAACTGCAGGCAAGCATGAGCCACCCGGATTTCTTCAGCCAGCCGCACGATAAAACGCAGCCGGTGCTGGATGAACTGGCTCAGGTGGAAGCGCAGTTGGAAACCGCGTTTGCGCGTTGGGAAGAACTGGAATCAATGAAAAACGGCGGCTAGCGATAAGGGTCAGGGAATGTGTTCTGCAGACAAAACCAGTGCGTGGATGCTTTGTCCACAATGCGACCTGATGGTCAAACTGCCGGATATCCCTGTTGGCAGCCGCGCGTCATGCCCGCGCTGCCACACGTCCCTGACAGTCAACTGGTCAGAGCCACGCAAACGTCCCACCGGCTATGCGCTGGCGGCACTGTTTATGTTAGTCCTGGCCAATCTGTTCCCGTTTATCACTATGAAAGTGGCCGGGCTCTCCAGCCAGATTAGCCTGATGCAAATTCCTGGTGTCATGGTGGCCGATGACTATGCCAGCCTGGCCACCCTGTTTCTGCTGTTTGTTCAGGCGATTCCGGCGTTTTGCATGGTCACGCTGGTCCTGCTGGTGAACCAGGTCAAGATGCCTCTTAGCCTGAAACTGGGGCTGGCGCGTATTCTGTTTCATATGCGGAGCTGGGGCATGGCCGAAATTTTTATGGCCGGTGTGCTGGTAAGTTTTGTGAAGCTCATGGCCTATGGCGAAATCAGCCTTGAAACCAGTTTCTGGCCCTGGTGTCTGTTTTGTCTTTTACAACTGCGGGCGTTTCAGTGCCTGGACCGTCGCTGGCTCTGGCTGCAAATTGAGCCACCGCCGCCTTTGCCGCATGCGCCACAGCCCGGCATTAGCGGACTCAGGCAGGGGCTGCGCTCCTGTCCTTGCTGTACGGCGATCTTGCCCGTGGCGCAGCAGGAATGCCCCCGTTGTGGCGTAGTTGCCCATGCCCGACGTAAGCACAGCCTGCAGTGGACCATGGCACTGCTGATCACCTCCGTTATGCTCTACGTGCCGGCCAATCTGCTGCCCATCATGATTACGGAAACCCTGGGCTCCGCGATGCCGTCCAACATCATGGCTGGCGTCATTTTGCTGTGGGGCGATGGCTCTTATCCGGTCGCGCTGGTGATTTTCATCGCCAGTATTATGGTGCCGTCTCTGAAAATGCTGGCGATTGGCTGGCTGTGCTGGGATGCCAGTGGGCGAGGGCAGCGCGACAGCCACAAAATGCACCGGATTTATGAAGTCGTTGAGTTTGTGGGGCGCTGGTCAATGATTGACGTCTTTGTGATTGCCGTGCTCTCTGCGCTGGTGCGCATGGGGCAATTAATGAAAATTTATCCGGCATGGGGAGCGGTGTTGTTTGCGTTGGTGGTGATTCTGACCATGATTGCGGCAATGACGTTTGACCCGCGCTTAACCTGGGATCGTGCTGGTGAGAAAAACATAAAGGAGCCGCATCTTGACGGAAAATAATCACGGTTATGCCAAAGTGGACCAGATTAAGCGCTGGTCACCGGTATGGATCGTCCCTATTGTCACGTTATTAATAGGCGGCTGGATTCTGTTTTATCACTTCAGCCATCAGGGGCCCGAAGTGACCCTGATCACCGAGAGTGCAGAAGGGATCGAAGCGGGCAAAACCACGATTAAAAGTCGCAGCGTGAACGTTGGCGTGGTGGAAAGTGCGGTGCTGACAGACGATCTTCATCATGTGGAAATTAAAGCCCGACTGAATGCCGGTATGGAAAAACTGTTGCACAGCGACAGCGTCTTCTGGGTAGTTAAACCGCAGGTGGGCCGTGAAGGGATCACCGGTCTGGGCACGTTACTTTCCGGGGCCTATATTGAGCTGCAGCCCGGCACCAAAAAAGCGCCTCTGGAGCAGTACACCCTGATGGATTCACCGCCGCTTGCCCCGCCGGATGCCAAAGGTATCCGGATTACGCTCGACAGTAATAAAGCAGGCCAACTGAATCCGGGCGATCCGGTTCTGTTCCGCGGTTTCCGTGTCGGCACCGTTGAAACCAGCACGTTCGACACGGATAAACGCCTGATGACCTATCAGCTGTTTATCGCCGCGCCTTACGATCGCCTGGTAACGACCAATGTGCGCTTCTGGAAAGACAGCGGCATCGCGGTCGATATGTCGGCCTCAGGGATGCGCGTCGAAATGGGATCGCTGACCACGCTGTTTAGCGGCGGAGTGAGTTTTGACGTCCCGGACGGGTGGGATTTAGGCAAAGCGGCGCAGAATCAGGCTGAATATCATTTGTTCGACGATCAACGCAGTATTCAGGATTCGCTGTACACCAATCATATCGACTATCTGATGTTCTTCTCGGATTCGATTCGTGGCTTGCAGGTGGGCGCGCCGGTTGAATTCCGCGGCATTCGTCTGGGTACCGTTGCGGAAGTGCCGTTCATGAATGCGGGCACCGCTCAGGCGTTAAATAATGATTATCGCGTGCCGGTGTTGATTCGTATTGAACCCGATCGCTTTATTAACCGTTTAGGGCAAAACTTCGATCTTGAGCAGCATTTGCAGGATGGTAAGAAACGTGGCCTGCGCGCAACGTTGAAAACGGGCAATTTGCTATCCGGTGCGCTGTATGTGGATATCGACTTCTATAATAACGCACCGCCGTATACCGGTCCGGATAAAGTCGCGGGATACGAAGTGATTCCAACAGTAAGCGGCGGCCTCAGTCAGATCCAGCAAAAACTGATGGCGGCGCTGGATAAGATTAACAGTTTACCGCTGAACAACATGGTGACGGAAGCCACGGGCACACTGAAAGAGAGCCAGAAGACGCTCAGGGATCTGCAGCGTACTATTGATAACATCAATGTGGTGACCAGCAGTCCGGCGATGAAAACCTTGCCAGAAGAAACGCAGCAGACGCTTCGTGAGCTGAACCGAAGCATGAAAGGGTTACAGCCAGGCTCCCCGGCTTACAGCAAGCTGGTGGGCGATATGCAACGGCTTGATCAGGTGCTGCGTGAACTTCAGCCCGTGTTAAAAACGTTAAATGCGAAAAGTAATGCGTTAGTGTTTGAGGCCAAACCGGGACAGGATCCCCAGCCAAAGAGGGCGAAACAATGAAAAAAGGATTAATGCTTTTTGCCGCTCTCGCACTGAGTGCCTGTAGCAGTACGGTCAATACCACCTATTATCAGCTGCCCTCGGGGGCAGCCTCAATGCAGGTGATAAGCAGCGAGGCGAATGCGCAGCCGACATTATGGGTGCAGCAAATTACGGTCCCCGACTATCTGGCGGGCAATGGGCTGGTCTATCAGACCAGCGACGTAAAATATGTCATTGCCGCTAATAATCTGTGGGCCAGCCCGCTCGATCAGCAATTGCAACAAACGTTGATCACTAATCTGACGAAAGCGTTACCCGGCCGTCTGGTTACCCAGACGCTTATCGGTCAGGAGCACGATACGCTGAGCGTAACGGTGAATGATTTCCAGGGCCGTTATGATGGCAAGGCGGTTATCAGCGGTCAGTGGACACTGGAACATCAGGGGCGCTTCACAAAGCAGGCTTTTAATCTGGTGCTACCGCAGCGGGAAGATGGCTATGATTCGCTGGTTAAAACGCTGGCACAGGGCTGGCAGCAAATCGCACAGCAGATTGCACGCGGTGCAACCACGGCAGAGTCAACCGCAACAGGGCTTTAGTTAACGTGTTGTTTCAGCACATATAATTTTTCTGACGTTTTCCAGGCTTTCTTTATAAATCATACGGATATCGTCACAGTTTCATAGGTTGAAACAGAAAGTATATGTCTGGAGCAGGTCATATTTGTGACACTGGCGTGAATATTGCGCATTGATCTTTTCATACAGAGCGAGTAAAACAAAAGGGTGGCTGAACATTAATTCACCACCTTTTTCTTTCCACCAGATTCCACAGACCTTACATGAGGGACACGGAGTATGAAGAGACAGAAACGAGACCGCCTTGAGCGCGCCCATTCACGTGGTTATCAAGCTGGCATTACAGGACGCTCTAAAGAGATGTGTCCGTATCAAATGATAGACGCTAAGTCTCACTGGTTGGGAGGTTGGCGACAAGCCATGGAGGACAGGTCGGCTGCGGCTTAGCCGGATGTCACTGAAAAGGGATATAACCTCCGCACTGTGCGGAGGTTTTCGTTTCTGTGGAATGAAACGTCAGAATGCAGCAGTATCTTTGAACAGGCCAACTTTCAGATCGCTGGCTGTATAGATCAAATTCCCGTCAACAAACACTTCACCATCTGCCACGCCCATAACCAGTTTACGGTTAATCACGCGTTTAAAGTGAATGCGGTAGGTGACTTTTTTCGCGTCTGGCAGAACCTGACCGGTGAATTTAACTTCACCCACGCCCAGCGCGCGGCCTTTTCCTTCGCCACCCAGCCAGCCGAGATAGAAGCCAACCAGTTGCCACATCGCATCCAGGCCCAGACAGCCAGGCATCACCGGATCACCAATGAAATGGCAGCCAAAGAACCACAGATCTGGATTGATATCCAGTTCAGCTTCCACGAAGCCTTTATCATATTTCCCGCCGTCCTCGGTCATTTTGACCACGCGGTCCATCATCAGCATATTGCCGGAAGGGAGTGGCGGACCATTTTCGCCGAACAGTTCACCGCGACCAGACAGGATCAGGTCTTCTTTGGTATAGGATTCGCGTTTATCTACCATGTTCTTATTAAGCCTTCTTTTAGTGAATCACGAATATTAGCGAACAGTTGTACACTGAGCAAATGAGATTAACGGTGGTTGAACCAGTTAAGCCATCTCAACGGCCATGCCCGAGGGGTGGGCTCAGGCTGATTCATCTGACTGATGCGCTCCTGAATCGTACGCAGCAGGCATTCGCCTTCGCCGTCTTCCGTGTTCCAGACTTTTCCGGTCAGTAAGGGCAACGCTTCATCAGCCGTATCGATTGCCCAGATATGGAAACGACCGGCTTCGACCGCACTCACAACCTGCTGATTCAGACTCAGGTGGCGCACATTGCAGGCAGGAATAATCACACCTTGCTGACCCGTGAGCTCACGCTGATGGCAGATGTCGAAGAAGCCTTCAATTTTCTCATTCAGGCCACCGACCGGCTGGACGTTACCAAACTGATCGACCGAGCCCGTGACCGCAATTTGCTGATTTAGCGGTGTATCGGCAAGGGCACTGATCAGAGCACACAGTTCTGCCAGCGACGCGCTGTCGCCGTCAACTTCCGAATAGGATTGTTCAAACACCAGCGAAGCAGAAAAAGGCAGTTGCTGATCTAACTCCAGCTCCGCAATAAGATAGGCCTGCATAATCATCATGCCTTTAGCATGAATATTGCCGCCCAGCTCCGCTTTGCGTTCGACGTCGGTAAATTCTCCGTCGCCAGGATGAACCACGCAGGTGATACGGCAGGGATCGCCCCAGGCCCGCGGGTGACCGGGATATTCCACGACGGAAAGACCGTTGATCTGGCCCACCACTTCGCCTTCCGTTTCGACCAAAATCTGGCGCAGCAAAATCTCATCACGCATGCGTTCATTCAGATAATTTTCGCGCCACAGACGTGCTTCCAGCGCGTCACGCAAGGCTTCAGCGTTTAGTGTTTCACCCATCAACGCGGTCTCACGCAGCTGACGCAGCAGCCAACGTGGACAAAGGGGATAGGTTTCCTGATCGCCACTATAGCGAACGCCTTCTTTGATGAGCTCAGGCCAAAAGTCCTCATCTGGCGCAGCGATATCAGCCTGTGCGGCCAAATCTACTGTCCAGCGGCACCATGCCAGCACATCATCTTCATCCACAATTTGAAGGTTTTCTTCAAATTCAGTGTAAATCGCCATCTCATGCGCTTCGGCATCCAGCTCCTGAAAATCAGCGAGCGTATCGCGTTCGCCACAGAGCACCAGATTTAACTTCAGCGGAAGCGGCGGGACAGAGACAGGCAAAGGGCGGCGCTCATCCTGCGACAGCCATTCGAGGTAGCCTTGCTCAATGCTTCTTTTCAGCCGCAGCCAGAGCAGGGGCTGAGCGAGGAGCGCACGGAGTGAAAGCACCAGCGTTCCGCCATTGGCACGATGGATCAGACCAGGTTCCAGCTGAATACGATCTTTATGTACCCGGACACAGCCAAACAGCTGCTCCTGCTCAATCCAGTCGGCAAAATGCACACCACCCTGGCTGGTAAAAGGACGCTGACTGTCAGTGGGCGGCTGCAACGTGACGTTGTCGGCCAGGATATGATAATCCCCGCCCGCCAGGGACGAAGCGGTGCCCATTACGCGCTGTGCCGCACTGGCGATCAGCGAGAGATAATCGCGGTTTTCCTGGCTGCGAACCAGCAGCAAAGGAAAACCCTGACTCTGATGGTGCAAGTGGGCCAGCGCATTCAGCAATCGGGGCTGCACCGTTGCTAAAGCATCGGTTTCTTCATCAGCAATTCGGGAGAAAACGGATTGATATTGCGCGCTATCCGGCTGTAAGGTTTGCCACGTGAGTTGAGTGCTGGTCAAAATAATCGCATTTGTCTGTTTTGAGAAAAGCGAGATTATACAGGATTCACTGTGCTTAAGCACTGCGGAGTTCAATCAGAAGTTGTGACACTGACAGCATGTTTTTCGTTGCTGCATCCAGTAAAAAAGCTGTTATTCTTAGTTCGTTACGTGATCACGATGAGATTCCGATGAAATACCAGCAGCTCGAAAATCTTGAATGTGGATGGAAGTGGAAATACCTGGTGAAAAAACATCGGGAAGGTGAACTGATCACGCGTCACCTTGAACTCAGCGCGGCACAGGCGGCAGTCGATAAGCTGTTAACGATGGAGAATAATCCCGTCGACGTTAACGACTGGATTAGCCAACACATTCATCCCGAACTGGACAACCGGCTTAAACAAACGATCCGTGCGCGGCGAAAACGGCATTTCAATGCCGAGCATCAGCACACACGAAAAAAATCCATCGATCTGGAATATCTGGTCTGGCAGCGGCTGGCCGGCCTGGCGCAACGGCGCAACTGCACCCTGTCTGAAACGATTGTGCAGCTAATTGAAGATGCCGAACGCAAAGAAAAGTACGCCAGCCAGATGTCGACGCTGAAGCAGGATTTGCAGGCTATACTGGGCAAGTCGGATACTGACAACGGTTAGTTTACGGAGCAATATTCAGGCCTGCTCCGGATTAAAGGACAAAAAAAACCCCGCATGCGCGGGGTTTTTTATCACGTATAACTTAAGCCTGAGGCTGAGTTACCACGTCTTTGATACCTTTAACGTCGATTTCTACACGACGGTCTGGCGCCAGGCAGTCGATCAGGGCTTTACGGCCTTTCACGCTGTCACAGGTGTTGCCAGTCACTGGGTTAGATTCACCCATGCCGCGAGCAGAGATCTTGTTAGCAGGGATACCTTTAGATACCAGGTAATCTACTACAGACTGAGCACGTTTCTCAGACAGTTTCTGGTTGTACTGCTCTGAACCGATGCGATCGGTGAAGCCCAGAACAACGACTGAACCGTCTTTAGGATCCATTGAGCTCAGCTGGCTGTACAGCTGATCCAGAGCCTGCTGACCTTCTGGCTTCAGAGTTGACTTGTTGAAGGTGAACAGAACGTCTGATTTCAGAGTAAAGCGCTTAGTCTGAACAACTGGCGCTGGTGCTGGTGCTGGAGCCGGAGCTGGCGCAGCAACATCATCCTGACCGAAACGGTAAGAAACACCCAGGCTCAGCATGCCGTTGTCTGGACGAGCACCAACGGTCTGTGCGTCACCGATGTTGTTCACCCACTGGTAATCCAGACGGGTTGCCCAGTTTTTGGTCAGAGCATACTCAACACCAACCGCTGCCAGTGGAGAAACACCGGTGTCGTGGTCGCTGATGCGGTTGCCGCCAACTACTTGCTGGGTAGAATCTGCACGCCATACCATACCACCCAGGCGGGTATAAACGTCGAGATCGTCAGCGATTGGGTAGCTCAGTTTAGCAGCCAGTTGGATGCCCTGTGCTTTGAAAGCGCCGTTAACCTGGTTGCCTTTGTTAGGCATACGGCCTAACCAGTCATAACCCAGCTCGAAACCCAGGTATGGGTTAGCCTGGTAACCGGCGAATGCGCCAGCACCCAGTTGGCTTTCGTGAGTTGGGCCGTCGTTATTTTGGTAACCGTGACCGTAGTAGCCAGTGTCGTGATACTGAGACCAGCCCAGTTTAGCACCGGTGTACCAGGTGTTATCTTTAGGGGCGGCCTGCGCTACGGTAGCGAAGCCAGCCAGTGCCACTGCAATTGCGATAGCTGTCTTTTTCATTTTGCGCCTCGTTATCATCCAAATAGGCAATGAGCATAAAGGTTGCTCTTGGTTTAATCCTTCGCCGGGTCAAAACGCTCGCTTATGACTCTACCGCAAAAAACGGAGGTTATTGAGCACCCTGGCGAGATAAAGTCTACAACGAGATTGGAAACTTACAAGTGTGATGTGAGGCACTTATGTAAAAAAACAGTGTTTTATACATAAATTCTAACAATTTAGGGTGAACTTCTGTGATGGGGGTAACCCGCAAAATGGGGGCTAAGCCATTGTCATTACTGGCAGGAGCAGAATCAGTGTCTTAGCCCAACGCGAGAGAAAAAATTTCTTGAGATAAATCTCATTTTTTACTTAATGAAACAAATCAGACTGAATTTTTAGCCGACTTTCTGGTCTGACTGGCGTTTTAGAGGACTCACCCGAGCGCAGGATGAGTCCTAACGCTTCACCTTCAGCCGCAGCGAGCTCTAGTTCCCGACGCTCATCTTCATCCAGATCGTAGGGAATCCAGGCTAAAACGACACTGTAATTTCCCGTACGCAGGGCCTTAATCATGGCCTCGACGGCGTTGTAACGTTCAGCGTCGGCGATATGCATACTTTTCTCCAGGGGCAAGCCTGCTTCCTGCATCCAGACCCGACTCAACTTATGCGCAGGTGTTAACCAAAGCTGCCAGCGGGATTGCTGGCTCAGTTGCTGAAGCAACGGTAACAGCAGCATCTGCATCATTCCCGGTTTTTCGCTATAGCGCAATTCAGTAATCCAGCCGCTCTGAGAAGCGGGGTCAGAAGGCGAAGCGTAACGGTGAGTCGGGCATACATTACGGGGATGTTGGGTGCGCATAAATTAATCACTCAGCAGTTGACTGTATGGATATACAGTAATGACATCCTGGATAAAGATCAACCTGAATTTCTGAAAATGCCTCGCAAAATTCGCATAATGTTGACGCCAAAGTGATTTATTCATTGAACCTGCAACTGAATTTTCTTATCTTCTAACCGACTGAATAGTAACGTTTTTAACAGGTTTTTGTTACAAGGAGGTGATGATATGAAGAAAGAACAGCGGGTCGTTTTGCGATCAAAACAACAACTGGCATCTTTAGGTAATGTCGAATCCCGTACTCAGTTTGGCGGTTACGCCTTAGCTGTTGAGCGCGTCGTGTTTGCCTTGATAAAAGACGATCAGCTTTATCTGCGCGCCAGCGAAGCCCTGCGGGAATATGTGGCTAAACGCCCCTTGGAGCCGCTTATTTTTCGCAAACGCGGTATGCCGGTCAGCCTGAATTATTTCAGGGTCGATGAAAATTTATGGTGTGACCCGGAGCATCTGGTTGCGCTCTCAGCGGCCTCACTACAGACCGCCCGTCGGGAACAGGATGACCGACAAGACCGGTTGCGTTTAAAAGATCTGCCTAATGTCAGCTTACGGCTGGAAATGATGTTGCATGAGATAGGCATTTGCAGCGTTAAACACCTGCACGAGGTCGGAGCCAGGGCGTGCTGGTTAAAACTAAAACGTTATAACCAGCATCTCGGTTTCAAAACCTTGCTGGCGCTTCAGGGTGCTATTTCGGGTCATCATGAAGCCGCTCTCCCGCCAACGGTTAAAGCGGAGCTGGGTGAATGGTACCAGGCTGCGCTCAAAACAGTGGAAGAGGCGAAGAAAGGGCCTTAGTGAGAACCTAAAGCACGCCGCAGGCGAGCGATTTCCGGCAGCAAGGCAACCAGTAACCCAAGTTGCTGCAGTACCAGTGGCGTAGGCGAATCAGACCCGGCGGTAAACCGGGTAAGGCGTTGTTCCAGTTCCCGACGCATTTCCTCAGCCCGGCTGTCACTGACGATGTCGGTTTGCAGCACATCTTCGACATAGCACACCGTGTCGTCGAGAAGCGCCAGCAGCGCTGGATCAGTGACTTTATCGCGGTGCGCCCCCAGCGCGGAGATATAGCTGAGCAACGAGTGGTTCAGGCAAAGTAGCTGAAAGGCCGATTCCCGCAGCTTAGGGTTGGTACGGGTTTCACTGCTCATGTTCGACACGACGGAGGCCAGTTCCGCGTCAGCATTGTGTGCATCGCGGCGGGCAATACGGTAAGCGAGGCGATTATCTTTGCCCTGATGGTATTGTTCCATAATGGCATCCAGATAACGGCAATTGGCATTGAGTGTGCGCGTCGCCACCGCCGGAAGCTGGCGAAAACGCCAGTCTGGCCAGATAAAGGTGACGGCCAGCCAGGCCAGCGCACAGCCCAGTAACGTGTCCACTACCCGGGGCAGGGCCACCTCAAAGCCTTCGCCTAACAAATTAAAACAGAACAACACCAGCAGAGTAATGAACAAGGTTGCATGAGCATACTGCACCTGACGAAACGCAAAGAACATGATGCCCGTGACCACAATCAAGACCAGTTGGCCTTCAATGGAAGGGACCAGCCAGAGCAGGGGCAGTCCAAGCGCAATGCCCGCGAGCGTGCCGCCAATGCGTAGCGCCAGTCGGCGTTGGGTTGCGCTATAGTTAGGCTGGCAAACAAACAGACTGGTCAGCAGGATCCAGTAGCCGCGCTCCAGCCCGGTAATCTGGATAAATCCGTATCCCACACACATCACAATCGACATGCGTACGGCGTGGCGAAACAGGGCAGAGGCCGGACTCAGGTGAAGGCTGAGGCGCAGTTTAATATCACTCCAGCCACTCAGTTCTTCGCGTGACAGCAGGTTGTCGCTGTGCTGCGGATCAACTGCCTGCGCCTGCTCGGTTTCGATTGAGGCCAGTTGTGCATCGATGGCCTGCAGGTTGCGAAGCAGCCAAAGCAGTGCACCGGTATGGGCGGCATCCGGCTCGCTCTGTGCCAGCCGGTGAATCGCATTTTCCAGACGTTCAAAAACACGCTCAAAGCGGCCATCATGTTCCCAGCGTTCGCGCAGCAGAATCGCCCGGGCAAGCTGGCGACAGGCCTGTGCCTGCATATTCAGTAAACGCTGAAAGCGAAACAGGATCTCGTTGTAACGCCAGTCGCCACGCAGAAGATGGTACTGCAGATGCGAAGAGCTGGCGCGTTCATGGATATCCTGAGCCACGAAGTAATAGTGCAGGCTGCGTCGGGTACCGCGTGAGCCTCTGTCACCTCGTAAACGGCTTTGCAAGGTGGTCTTGGTCAGATTGAGCTGTGCAACAAGCTGGCTGTTTACCATCGCGGCTTTAACAAATGCAGCATCATCCTGTTCACCCGCGTCAGGATCAAAAAGATTGGCTTTGGCATCCAGATAGTGGGCCAGCTGTGAAAAACTGGCTGCCAGTTGTTCCTGCACCGGACGAACCGGAAACATTAAATGGCCCAGCAGCGTCAGCAGGTTATACCACAGTGCCCCAACCAACAGCAGCATGGGCTGCATATACCATTGTGAGAACAACCCAATGCCCAGCATGGTGTAAACGGCAATCAGTAAGGCGCCAAATGCAATGGTGGCATAGCGCTGTCCCAGCGCGCCTAACAGAATGAATCCCCATGTTGAACCTGCCAGGCCGATAATAAATACCAACGGATGCGGGAACAGCAGCTCTACTGAAACCGAAGCGATGCAAAAACAAAGTAAGGTAATCAGCAGGTTTTTAAGCCGCCCGGCCAGCCTGTCATCCAGATCGGCCAGCGCGGCGGCAACCACGCCGAGGGTTAACGGAATTGTCCACTCAATTTGCTGCAGTATCCAGGGCACAGCCGCACATCCTGATAAGGCAAACAGAATGCGCAGCAGATAACGCCAAGTGCTGTTAAAAAGATACTTTCGCCACCCGGACAGCATACTAATAGCGGCGGCGGGCATTGGCATCACGCGCGGCACGCGCTTCTTCCACAGAGACGACCCGACGTCCTACCGGCCAGAGTGCAATGGTGGCAATCTTGAAATTGGCGAGGCCCACCGGAATACCAATAATGCTGATGCACTGCACGATGCCGACAGAAATGTGCGACAGGCATAACCACCAACCGAAAAAGATAAACCAGAAAATGTTCAGAAACGTGCCGCCGGTGTTCATGATAGAGCTTTTATTCTCCGGGCGCAGAACGTCAACATGGACCGCTTCATTGCCAAACGGCAGAAATGACAGCTTAGTGATCTCCCAGCAGGAGCGCGTTAAGGGCAGGGTAAAGATCAGGACGATACTGATGAGCGTGGCGAATAACCAACTCAGCGTGGTGAAAAATCCACCCAGGACAAAATTAAGAATATTTAAAACAGTACGCATAACAGGCTTTTCCTTTTGCACTCCGCAATCTGTGCCGCCAAGTTTAGCGTGTTTTAAGGCTGGAGCGTCAAGAGTCTGACAGGTAAACTCCGATTACTCTCTATCTCGGTCGTTGGTGTCGGCGTGGAACTTAAAGCAACATCCATGGGCAAACGGCTTGCCCAGCATCCTTATCATCGTGTTCGCCTGTTATCCGCGGGCGTTGAGGTCAGCGGCGACAAACACGAATATTTGATCCCCTTCAATCAGTTGTCCGACATCACCTGTAAACGGGGAATGGTGTGGGGTGAACTGGAATTCTTACTGGCGGACAACAAGGTTGTGCGTTTGCACGGTACGGAATGGCAGGAGACGCAGCGTTTTTTCCACTACCTCATGCAGTCGTGGCAAAGCTGGAGTCAGGAAATGAGTGAAGTATGCGCCGCGGTTTTACAGGCGCTGCGCGACGACATTCAGGGATTCAGCGAACAGGAGCGTTGGCTGAAGCGCAGCGAACTTCAGGCGATCAAAGATAAGATCCGCAAACAGTTTGACGCGTTACCTTTGCCGCTTTCCCGCATTGAGCAGTTTGATTCCTGCCGTGAAAACTGGGCATTTTGCCAATACTGGCTGCAGCAGGGCGAGACGGCGATGACGCAGCGCAATCGTGACTGGACGGCGGCCATGTTGACCCGCTACCGGGATTTTTTCGCCACGGTGGAATCCACCCCGCTGAACGAGTCACAGGCAGAAGCGGTGGTTAACGGCGAAGACGCTGTGCTGGTGCTGGCGGGCGCTGGCAGCGGCAAAACGTCAGTATTAGTGGCCCGCGCGGGGTGGCTGTTACAGCGCAGACTGGCCGCTGCCGATCAGATTTTGTTGCTGGCATTTGGTCGTCATGCGGCGGAAGAGATGAATGACCGTATTCAACGCCGCTTAGGGGCCGGGGATATCCAGGCGCGTACGTTTCATGCGCTGGCCCTGCATATCATTCGGGAAGGAAGTCATAAACAGCCGGTCATCAGTAAACTCGAAAGCGATCCCGACGCGCGTCGGACATGGCTGATCGACCACTGGCGTCAGCAGTGTAATGAAAAAAAAGCTCAGGCGAATGGCTGGCGGCAATGGTTGCGTGATGAACTGGAGTGGGAGGTCAGCGAAGGCCCTTTCTGGCAGGATGATCGTTTAGCACAGCGCCTGGCGTCTCGTCTTGAACGCTGGCTTGGCCTGATGCGGATGCATGGCGGCGCACAGGCCGCCATGATTGAGGATGTACCTGACGCGCTGCGCGACGTATTCAGTAAGCGGATTAAATTGATGGCACCCCTTCTGAAGGCCTGGAAAAGTGCGCTTAAGGACGAGTGCGCAGTCGACTTCTCCGGGCTGATTCATCAGGCCATCGCGATCCTCGAAAAGGGCCGCTTTGTCAGCCCCTGGAAGCATATTCTGGTTGACGAATTTCAGGATATCTCGCCACAACGCGCGGCTTTACTCAGCGCGCTGCGTCAGCAAAACACACGCACGACATTGTTTGCGGTGGGCGATGACTGGCAGGCAATTTACCGGTTCAGCGGCGCAGAGATGAGTCTGACAACGGCATTCCATCACTATTTTGGTGAGGGCGATCGTTGTGTGCTGGATACGACCTATCGTTTCAATGATCGTATTGGTGAAGTGGCGAATCGGTTTATCCAGCAAAATCCGCATCAACTGCGTAAGCCCTTAAACAGTCTGACGAAAGGGAATAAAAAGTCGATTGCTTTGCTCCCGCACGATCAGCTTGAGGCACTTCTTAACAAGCTAAGCGGTTATGTTAAAGCGGATGAGCGCGTACTGCTGTTGGCCCGCTATCACTATTTGCGTCCTGAACTGCTGGATAAGGCAAAAACCCGCTGGCCAAAAATGCGTATCGATTTTATGACCATTCATGCCAGTAAAGGTCAGCAGGCCGATTACGTCATTGTGCTGGGTCTGCAGCAAGGCAAAGAAGGGTTTCCCGCGCCGCAGCGTGAGTCCATTATGGAGCAGGGGCTGCTGCCGCAGCCCGAAGACTTCCCTGATGCAGAAGAGCGCCGGCTGGCGTATGTTGCCCTGACGCGCGCGCGGCAACAGGTCTGGTTGCTGTTCGATAAACAGCAACCCTCAGTCTTTGTCGATGCGTTCCGGGCACTGGATGTACCCGTATTACGTAAAGCCTGAATCAGTTCAGGCGTTCGGCAAGGTAGCGCGCGTAATCCGGGATTCGTACGTCCACTGTCTGCGAAAAAAGCGGTGACTGAATAATAAAATCGGCCGTTGCCCGATTGGTGGCGACCGGAATATTCCACACTGTCGCCAGACGAAGCAGGGCCTTAACGTCAGGATCGTGGGGCACGGCATTAAGCGGATCCCAGAAAAACATCAGCGCATCTATTTTGCCTTCGGCAATGAGCGCATCGACCTGTTGATCGCCGCCCATTGGGCCACTGAGCATCGCGTTCACGTTCAGACCGGTGTGACGGTTGATGAGATTACCGGTCGTCCCGGTTGCGTAAAGAATATGGGGTTCAAGTGCGGATTGGTTACGTGTAACCCAGTCCAGCAGAGAAGCTTTGCAATGGTCATGGGCGACCAGCGCAATATGTTTTTGTTGACCAAGCGTTCGTACGGTGTAGTCCATAACAGCATCCTGATGCCAGTGAGCCCAACAGCCCGTTGCCGCAGTTTACCTTGTACGCTTTCTGTCTATCAACTTGCCCGCAGCATTTTGACCAGATTGATAAATTGCTGGCGGGTTGCTTCATCAAAACGTTCAAACCAGCGCTGAATTGTAGGCGTTGTGCTCTGAACGGACCAGGCGAGGTCCGCCGTCAGTTGGGCGGAAGGAGAGGGCGCGGTAAGATTCGCGAATTGCGGCACAGAGGCCGCCAGGCCCATGCGATTATACTTAACCATGGCTTTTTCGATGTCCACGCCCGGGCTGGTGGGCAGCCGATCGCGCACGCTGAATATTTCTTTGCCCTTCTCGTCCACCAGCCTGAAGGCCAGCGTTCGGTCGAAGTTATGTCGCTCGCGCGCACTGGTCAGCGGTGGCAGGCGAATCGTGATGGTTTTTGCCGCCGCAGTGAATGCCACGATCATGGGCACGGACTGGTAGCCCGGTAGCGCCGTCTTACGCGGATCTGCCGGTTGTTCTACCCGAAATAAAAATTGATGTTGACCCCGTTCAAGCTCCAGGCTGTCGGCCCCTTTCAAGAGAGAGCCTGATATCTTACGCCCGTCCAGTACCATTAGCGTAATCTGCGGATCAAGTTTTAACGTAATTGCAGAACAGGACGCCGAAACGAGGAGGGCAATAAACCCCGTTACAGCCATTGACAGCTTCATTTCGACTCCGGTCAAAAGTGGGTGGATGTAGCAATTTTTTACATTATGGCATTAAGTTTACAATTATACATATATATTCGAGCGAAGCGGCACAATATGTCTTTACGCCAGGGGCGAACTCTGTAACGCCTCATCTACACTAAAGATTAAAGTGAAAGGAGATGGACATGAATGATCAGACTATTCGTGATGTACTGACCCGGACAAAACGCATCGCGTTGGTGGGGGCGAGTGATCGTCCGGAACGCCCCAGTTATGGCGTAATGAAGTATCTGCTTGATCAAGGCTATGAGGTTATTCCGGTGAGTCCGAAGCTGGCAGGCAAAACCCTGTTAGGGCAGACAGCCTATGGATCGCTGGCAGAGGTGCCGGGAAAAATCGATATGGTGGATGTGTTCCGTAATTCAGAGGCGGCATGGGAAGTGGCTCAGGAAGCCATCGCTGCCGGAGCCGATTCGCTCTGGTTACAAATTGGGGTAATCAATGAGCAGGCCGCCGTGCTGGCCCAGGATGCGGGAATGACGGTGATTATGGATCGTTGCCCCAAAATCGAGATCCCGAGACTGGGGCTGGGACACTAATATCAGGCGCGGCAACACCGTTGCCGCCCGCTGTTAATGGCGCAGATGAGGAGCCTGAAGCTGTTTACGTACCGAGGCGGCCAGTTCATCCATTGAGGGCTGTTCAGGATGTTCCGGGCTGGTTTCACCGGCCAGCTGAATTTCGGCCACATAGGTATGAACCTGACTGCCTTGTTCATCTTCCATCACCACATGATACCAGGGCGCACTGCGCATGGTATCGGCGGCACCAATTTCATCCAGGTGCGGCTCATCTAACGCGTATTCAGGATCGACATCGACAATGACACCCAGCACGCCGGAGAGGCGATGACGAACCTGCTGACCAATACCAAATTTACTGGCAATCATGATGACCTCCGAAAAAAACTGTCCTGCCTGTTATATGGGGGCAGGGACAGTCATTTCAAGTCACATGACGCGGCAGGCGAAGCCTTTCAGGTAAAGTCCTTCAGGATAGGTTGCAATCACGGGATGATCGGCCGCCTGGCGGAACTGTTCAACAAACTGCACGTCACGGCCGGCATCCAGTGCGGCATCTGCGATGATTTTCTGGAAAAGGTCGGTAGCCATTAAGCCCGAACAGGAGAAGGTCATCAATATTCCGCCGGGATTCAGTAACTGAATGGCCAGCATGTTAATGTCTTTATAGCCACGGCAGGCTCCCATGAGCTGGCTTTTATTCTCCACGAACTTAGGCGGATCCATAATGATGAGATCAAATTTTTCACCCTCATCACGGTAGCGGCGCAGCAGTTTAAAGACATCATCGCGCTGAAATTTAGCACGCGCGAGATCCAGCTTATTCAGCTCAACGTTTTGTCGTGCAACATCCAGCGCGTCCTGAGACGTATCTACGCTGATAACTTCCTGACAACCGCCGATTAGCGCTGATACGGCAAAGCCACCGGTGTAGGAGAAACAGTTAAGCACGCGAGCATCTTTGGCATAGCGCCGTGTGGCATAACGGCTGTCGCGCTGGTCAAGGTAATAGCCTGTTTTATGCCCACCCTGAATATCCACCAGCAGTTTCATATCGTGTTCGGTGATCGGCAAGAGTGCGGGAGGATACTCACCGGTAACGGTGCCCTGCGCCAGTTCCAGCCCTTCTTTTTTACGGACAGCGACATCAGATCGATCGTAGATCGCACAATCCGGAAAGCACTGCTGCAGCGCTGAAATGATAGCCGGGCGTTGGTATTCTGCGCCGGCGGATAATAACTGCAGCACCAGAAAGCGTCCGAAACGGTCAATAGTCACGCCAGGCAGACCATCCGACTCGCCAGCGATCAGGCGATAGCTGTCCAGCCCATCGCGCTCAGCCAGCCATTCACGCCAGACCAGCGCGTGCTGAAAACGCCGCACGAAAAAGGCGATATCGATGGATTCGTCCTGCTGCCAGCTCCAGACGCGGGCGCGAATCTGTGACTGCGGTGAATAGGCGGCGCGAGCCAGCCATTTGCCATTACTGTCACAGACATCAATGGTTTCACCTTGTTGCGCTTTGCCTTCCAGACGAGCAACGGCCCCAGAGAAAACCCAGGGATGGCGACGGAGCAGGGACTTTTCACGTCCCTTCGCGAGAATCAATCGAACGGTCATATTTGCTATGCTTACCTGAAAAAATGAGGCGCTATTGTCCAGTGGATAATGGCAAATTGCAACGAAAGGCAGGAGAAGGCCATGGCGAAGGTCTGTTACAAAGCCTGGGTACAGGGCACGGTGCAGGGCGTGGGTTTCCGTTACAGCACCCAGGCGAAAGCAAATAAACTTAACGTGCAGGGTTACGCACGGAACCTTGAAGATGGTCGTGTGGAAGTCCTGGCCTGCGGCGATACCGAACAGGTCAATGCATTACTCGACTGGTTAAAAGCGGGCGGGCCGCGCACAGCCCGTGTAGAAAAGGTCCTGGTGGAGCCGCATCATGCCGCTGACATGCCGCACGGCTTCACCACGGGTTGATTACAGGCATTTTGCCGGTTTTGGCAGACCGGCAATTTTGGTTGCCTGCTTAGCAGGGCCCTCGGGGAAAAGGCGAAACAGGTAACGGCTGTTTCCTTTTTCTTCGCCATACTTTTTTGCCATCGCCTTCACCAGCATTCTTACGGCGGGGGAAGTATTAAATTCCAGATAAAAGTCGCGTACGAAGCGCACGACTTCCCAATGGGCATCTGTCATGGTGATGGCTTCTTCTGCCGCAATCTGGAGCGCCAAGCCTTCGCTCCAGTCCTGATGGTTTTTCAGATAACCTTCGGCATCGACAGCAATTTCGTCACCGTTGTAATTCATAGTGCATCCTCAGATTCGTTCGGGCTGCAGTTTACCAAACTGGCCTCACAGAAAAAGCAAAAACCCCGCCTGAGCGGGGTTTTCAGTTTACATGCAGTGCGTTAGTTACTGCGTGAGAAACCTAAAATGCTTAACAGGCTCACGAAGATGTTATAGAGGGAAACATACAGGCTGACCGTTGCACGAATATAGTTGGTTTCGCCGCCATGAATGATGTTGCTGGTTTCCCACAAAATAGCCCCCGCCGAGAACAGAATGAACAGGGCGCTAATCGCCAGTTGCAGCGCTGGCAAGTGCAGGAACAGGTTCGCCACAACGGCGACCAGTAACACGACAAAGCCCGCCATCATCATGCCGCCAAGGAAGGACATATCCCGTCCTGTCGTCAGCACATAGGCAGAGCAGCAGAAAAACACCAGTGCCGTTCCGCCGAGCGCCAGGGCGATCACGTCACCCATCCCTGCGGCCAGATAGGTGCTCAGGATAGGACCCAGACAGTAGCCCAGGAAGCCCGTAAATGCGAAAGCAGCTAAAATTCCCGTCGGGCTGTCAGCCAGACGGTAGGTCAGGAACATCAGACCATAGAAGCCCACCAGCATCAGGATCAAACCCGGGGCGGGCAGGGCCAGCAGTGTACTCGCTGTTGCGGTCAGCGCGGAAAAGGCGAGGGTCAGGCCCAGCAGAAAATAGGTGTTACGCAGGACCTTGTGCGTACTCAGTAATGACTGTCGCGATGATGATGAAACTATTCTGTCCATGTTGCGCTCCTGTAAGGCAGAACACCAAATATGCGTTGAGAATACGCAGCGCGATAAAGCGGGAAAAGAGGTTTTACCCTTCTTTACGCGAAAAAAACGCTAATTCTTTGAGCACACTGGCGATTTTGACAACGAATAACGCTTTTTTGACTGTTTTTCAGGCGAACGGATTATCACAGGCTTTACATCTCCATAGGGGATGTTTATAGTGCGCGTCATTGCGGAGGGGTGGCCGAGCGGCTTAAGGCAGCGGTCTTGAAAACCGCCGATGGGAAACCATCCGAGAGTTCGAATCTCTCCTCCTCCGCCACTTCATCTCTTAAAGAGTGAAGTGGCAAGACAGCGTTATCGCATCTTGCCTTTGCAGTAGTATGACAACCCGGAGGGATGGCCGAGCGGCTTAAGGCAGCGGTCTTGAAAACCGCCGATGGGAAACCATCCGAGAGTTCGAATCTCTCTTCCTCCGCCACATTCACAGGCCAGCACAGCGTGCTGGCCTGTTTCGTTTTACGTGCCTGACACATTTCTTCATTATTATCCCTTCCTTTTCAGTAAACTGGACTGTTTTTACCCGCGTCCGGTATCTCTGCTATAGTCCAGTAATTGTTTTTACTGTCACCTGGCGCTTTTCAGGGGCAAGCTGAGTTACACTATCCGTCACGTCGCTCTATGGCGAGCTAATCGGTTGATAGCCAGAGTGTTTTTTTACTGAATGAATGGAATAGGCACAATGATCAAGAAACTGAGTCTTTGCGCATTGTCGGTACTCGCTGCATTACCGATCGGGACGCTGGCCCACGCCGCGGATAACGAGATGCAGCTCCAGCAGGTACTGATGTTTAGCCGCCATAATCTGCGTGCGCCGCTTGCGGATAACGGTAGCGTACTGGCACAGTCCACCAAAAAAAGCTGGCCAGAGTGGGAGGTGCCCGGCGGGCAACTGACCACCAAAGGTGGCGTGCTGGAAGTCTATATGGGTAACTACACGCGCCAGTGGCTTGCGCAGCAGGGCCTGGTGAAGAACGGCGCCTGTCCGGACAGCAACAGCGTGTTTGTCTACGCAAACAGCCTGCAACGTACCGTAGCGACGGCCCAGTTTTTTGTAAATGGTGCCTTCCCGGGCTGTGATATTGCGGTGACCCATCAGGATGAAATGGGCAGCATGGATCCGGTATTTAATCCCGTGATCACCGACGGCAATGAAGAATTCATCAAAAAAGCGCTGGCGGACATGACTGCCGCTAATGAGAAGCTGGCCCTGAAGCCAGCGTATCAGCGTCTGGACAAAATTGTCGACTACAAGTCTTCTCCGGCCTGTAATAACAAAAAGCAGTGCGATCTGAGCAGTGGGCAAAATACCTTTATTGTTGAAAACGGCAAAGAGCCTGGCGTGAACGGACCGCTGAAAGTGGGAAATTCCCTTATGGATGCCTTTACGCTGCAATATTACGAAGGCTTCCCGCTGGATCAGGTTGCCTGGGGGCAAATTAAAACCCCTGAGCAGTGGCAGTCACTGTCAGCGATCAAAAACGGCTATCAGGACACGCTGTTTACCACACCAGATGTGGCACGCAACGTCGCGGCTCCGCTGGTGGACTATATCCGCAGCCAGCTCATCGATCAGGATAAAGCTGACTCACCCAAAGTGACCCTGATGGTAGGGCATGACTCCAACATAGCGTCATTGTTGAGCGCCTTACAGGTCAAACCTTATGATCTGCCAGAGACCTATGAGAAAACGCCCATCGGTGGACAGGTGGTGTTTGAACGCTGGCATGATGCCAAAAACAACAAAGACCTGCTGAAGATGGAATACGTGTATCAGACCGCCGATCAGTTGCGCGATGCCCAGGTGTTAAGTCTGAAAACGCCACCGAAGCGCGTCACCCTGCAACTGGCGGGTTGCCCGACTGACGCGAACGGTTACTGCAGCTGGGAGCAGTTTACTCAGGTGCTGAACAGCGCGCTGCAGGGGACCGCGTTGCAACCGGCGGCGGCAGAGCAGCCAGCGGCCAGTGCCAACGCGGGCGCGGCGAATCCTGCGGAGTCAAAAGCTGACGATAAAGCCAGCGCCGATAAGGCGACGGCTGATAACGCTGCTGCCCAGAAAGCGGCTGACGATAAGGTAAAGGCGGACAAAGCGGCTGACGAGAAAGCGAAAGCTGATAAAGCCGCCGCGGATAAAGCCGCTGCGCAAAAGGCGGCGGATGAGAAGGCCAGCGCTGATAAGGCTGCTGCCCAGAAAGCGGCGGATGACAAAGCCAAAGCGGAAAACGCCGCCAACGCGCAAAATAAAACAGATAACAGTCCTGCGAAGCAGCCCGCTGCAGCCAACTAATATCTTTCTGTCACTGAAAACAAAAAACCCCGTCAAGACGGGGTTTTTTTTACGCTTCAGGCTGCGCTTATCCGGCCACAACCACCAGTTTCTGGTTCGCAAACTCTTTGATACCCAGATCGGAAAGTTCGCGTCCGTAGCCAGAACGCTTCACACCGCCGAAAGGCAGCTCCGCAGAGGTGTCGCTCTGCGAGTTGATGAACACCATGCCCGTTTCAATGGCGGAGGCCAGCTTACGGCCACGCGCAATATCGCGTGTCCACACGGAACCGCCCAGCCCATAGTGTGAATCATTGGCCAGGGCCACCGCCTCGTCATCACTGGCGACCACATAAACCTGCGCCACCGGGCCAAAAAACTCCTGAAAATAGGCAGGGTTATCGCGGGTGATATGGGTAAGCAGCGTGGGCTGGTAATAGCACCCTACGCCCGCCACCGCTTTACCACCTGTGACCAGCTTAGCGCCGTTTGCGACGGCTTCATCAACCTGTTTAACCAGACGATCGCGCGCATCAGCCGACGAAAGCGGTCCCAGAGTGGTTTTCTCATCCAGCGGATCGCCCAACACCGCTGCGTTAAGCGCCGCACTGAATTTATCGATAAAGGTATCCGCAATCTTCTCGTTCAGAATAAAACGCTTGGCTGCTGTACAGACCTGACCGCAGTTGCTCAGTCGCGCCTGCACGCCCTGACGAACGGCTTCATCCAGATCGGCATCCTCCGTGACCACAAAGACGTCATTGCCGCCCAACTCCAGCGTGGATTTTTTCAAATGCTTACCGGCCTGTTCAGCAACGGCGCTTCCCGCCCGTTCGGATCCTGTCAGAGCCACGCCCTGTACCCGGTCATCGGCAATCAGTTCCGCAACCTGATCGGTAGAGATAAACAGGTTGGTCCAGGCACCCTCAGGCGCGCCCGCTTCCTTCACCAGCTTTTCGAAGACATCGGCACAATGCGGCACGATGTTGGCGTGTTTAGCCAGTACCGGATTACCCAGTGCCAGATTTGGTGCCAGCACGCGCATCAGTTGGTAGTAGGGGAAGTTCCACGGTTCGACCGCAACCAGCACACCAATGGGATGATACTCAACCCAGGCGTCGCCCAACTCACTTTCATAAGGTTGTGGCTTCAGGATGCGTTCTGCATGCTCAGCGTAATAGCGGGCGATTTGCGCGCAGATTTTGACTTCGCCACGGCTTTGGCCAATCAGCTTGCCCATCTCTTTACTGGCAATAGTCGCCAGTTCTTCCGCACGGTCATCAATCAGATCAGCCAGTTTTTTCAATACCTGAAGTCGTGGCTGAATAGCGCCTTTACTCCAGTCAGAGTGGAACAGCCGATCCGCCGTTTCCAGCGCTTGCGTCACGGCCGCGCTGTCATGGGAAGGCCAGCTTTTCATTAACTGATTGTTTGCCGGGTTGATGCTTTGATAGGAAGACATAGAATTCTCCGTGGTCAACGATAAAAAAAAGGGCGGGGCCAGGCCCGCCATGCCGTCAGACGTTCTTTCGCTCAACCGTTTTGTCGTCCCACGTGAGGACGTCCTGATCGGTTTTTTCAAACGCGCGGATTAAGACGTCATCGCTTCCCTGTTGACGCCAGATCTCTTCCGCCAGGCGCTCGTCATAGTTTGCGACTTCAAAAATGGCCTCGGCAATTTCGGGCGAGGTGTGACGCAAAGTGGCCCATTCACCTACGTGATGTGCTTTTGACTGATTCGTCGACATACTGATCTCCTTCTGGAAGGTTAGTCCTTAAGTTTTGCTGCCAGCCCGGCAACGTGTTCGCCCTGGAAACGGGCAATAATCAATTCTTCCTGGGTTGGCTGACGTGAACCGTCACCACCGGCCAGCGTAGTGGCACCATAAGGCGTACCGCCGCGGACCTCAGAAATGTCAAACATCTCTTTGGTACCATAGCCGATAGGCACGATGACCATGCCGTGGTGGGCGAGGGTGGTCCAGACAGACGTAATGGTTTGTTCCTGTCCTCCTCCGGTACCGGTGGAGGTAAAGACGCTGGCAATTTTGCCGTAAAGCGCGCCAGAGGCCCACAGGCCGCCTGTCCGGTCCCAGAATGTTCGCATCTGCCCTGACATGTTGCCGAAACGGGTAGGGGTGCCCACGATGATGGCATCATAGTCAGGCAGTATCTCTGGCGTCGCTTCAGGCGCGGATTGCTGAGTTTTACCGCCAACTTCCGCAAAGCGTTGTGCATCCATGGTTTCGGGGACGCGCATCACATCTACCTGGGCGCCAGGTACCTTGCGTGCGCCTTCCGCGACAGCGTTCGCCATGGTTTCAACGTGTCCATACATTGAATAGTAAAGCACCAGAATCTTAGCCATTGATCTCTCCGGGAGTTAGTCAACACATCGAAAAGTATAGAAGAGCTTTACCTGACTGTGAGAAATCACCGGTCAGACAGTCAGCGTAACGACACTGAAAATGCTGAGAATGGGTTTTTTTAAGGATTAATCGTCGTCTTTTAAGTCAATTCTTAGCGTAGAGTCTGTTTCTAAATGTAATTTTCAGCGATCCAGAGACCTAAAAGGTGGAATGTCACACAGGCTTCCACGCACATGTCCTTCGATGAACATCAAGCCGCCTCACGTGAAGCGATGTGGCACTGAACGTTCATGCATCAGAAGATCGCAAACAGGTGCAGGTATGTTCACCTGTTATCGCTCCAGCCCAGACCGTGTCAGGCGACAGGGTGCCGCCTGATGCGAGGCGACAGTCACGCGGCAGCAAACGGAATTGCATTCGCCCGGAGCACTGATCACAATAGCGCCTGAAAACAGATACAGGTGAATTATGTCGGATACGACTCGCAAACTGACTGTCGGTATTACGCGTCAGGAACTGGTCCTTATTTTTATTACGGTAATCTGGGGGGGAACGTTTCTGGTCGTGCATCAGGCGATGCATTATTCAGGTCCGTTCTACTTTGTCGGTTTACGCTTTGCTACCGCTGCGCTGTTACTGGCGTTTTTTTTCCGCCGCTATCTTGCTGCCGTCTGTTGGCGCGAAGTCAAAGCGGGCACGATGATCGGCCTCACGATTGCGGGGGGCTACGGCTTACAAACCTGGGGCATGCAGACGATATCCAGCAGTCAGTCAGCGTTTCTCACCGCGCTTTATGTTCCCGTGGTGCCGCTGTTGCAGTGGCTGTTTCTGCGCCGTCCGCCAAAACTGATGGCGTGGTTGGGTATTTCACTGGCGTTCTGCGGATTGATTCTGGTCGCGGGGCCGCAGGATGGCCGAATTGCGCTGAATCAAGGGGAAGCCGCGACGTTACTCAGCACGCTGGCTATTGCCGGAGAAATCATTCTTATCAGTCGTTATGCCGGTCAGGTTGATGTGCGTCGGGTGACCTTCATTCAACTGACTGTCGCTTCACTGTGTGCCTTCTGCTTTATGATCCCGAATGGTGAATCCGTGCCTGCGTTATCGGCCCCGCTGTTAGTCAGCGCGGTCGGGCTCGGCGCAGCCAGTGCGCTGATACAGGTAACAATGAACTGGGCTCAACGCAGCGTATCACCGACACGCGCCACGGTCATTTATGCCGGTGAACCGGTCTGGGCGGGTGTGGTGGGGCGTTTAGCAGGCGAGCGTCTGCCGGCCGCTGCCATTCTTGGCGGTATCCTGATTGTCTGCGGGGTCATTGTCAGCGAGTTGCGCTGGAAACGTAGCATGCCATCGGCCTCTTCCGATGAATAGTGGCGCGAGAATAAGTGCTTATGGCCCTGTCAGTGTGGCCCTTTCCCTGCGCCGTATATCACAGCTGTCGGCACGTTACCGCCTGAAAACAGTCTGTTGCCGTGATGCGTAACGGTAACGTGAAGGAGATACGTATGAAAAAGGCTACGCCCGGGCCAACGCGTCGTGCGGTCGCCGTTGCAGCGAAACGTGCGGCAATTCTGCAGGCTGCCCTGACCTGTTTTTCCCAGTTTGGTATTCACGGGACGCGGCTGGAGAAAGTCGCGGAGCAGGCTGGCGTCTCCAAAACCAATTTGCTGTACTACTATCCCTCTAAAGAAGCGCTTTATATTGCCGTATTAAAAGAGATCCTGGATGTCTGGCTGGCACCGCTACGTGCCCTGACTTACGAGCAGGAGCCGTTGCGCGCCGTGCGTCAGTATATTCGCCTTAAGCTGGAGGTTTCTCGCGATTATCCACAGGCATCAAAGTTGTTTTGCCTGGAAATGCTGCAGGGTGCGCCCTTGCTGAAAGGTGAACTGGCCGGCGATCTGAAGACGTTGATGGACGACAAAACAGCGATAATTGAGCGCTGGATAGCTGAAGGACGGCTGGCGGCAATTGCGCCTCAGCATCTGATCTTTATGCTGTGGGCGACGACACAGCATTATGCTGACTTTGCCAGCCAGGTCGAAGCGATCACGGGGAATCAGCTCAGCAATCCTGTTTTCTTCGAGGAAACGGTGGAGAACGTTCAGCGCATTATTATTGAAGGCATTCGCGTTCGTTAATAAAACGCGATCAAACTCAGCCCTGTAACAGACAAGGGAGTGGCGTGATGGATTCTGTTTCACAATGTGTTCTGGGCGCATCCGTGGCGCTGGCTGTGATGGGGCGGCGCGTACCTGCCTGGCAAGCCGCGGCGGTAGGCGCAATCAGTGGCACATTGCCCGATCTGGATGTGTTTATCGACCACGGTGATGCTATCCGCAACATGACGCTGCACCGGACTGAAAGCCATGCCTTACTCTATCTGACGTTGTGTTCACCGTTGCTCGCCGCGCTGGTCGCGCGGCTGTTCAAATCCGGCGTGACATGGATCGCCTGGTGGCCTGCTATTTGGCTGGCGCTGATCACGCATCCCCTTCTTGATTTGATGACAGTCTATGGCACTCAGCTTGGGCTGCCTCTCACCGATCATCCTTATGCGATTGGCAGCATGTACATCGTCGATCCGCTTTATACGTTGCCGCTTATCATCGGGCTCTGTGTCGCTTTGTGGCGGCGTAACAGACGGGGATTACGCTGGAATCACGCGGGGCTGGCACTCAGTACCGGCTACCTTGCCTGGAGTATGGTCATTCAGCAGGTGGCTGATGAACACATTAAACACTCACTCGAACAGCAGGGGGTGGCGACTGACAAGGTGTTGGTCACCCCAACGGCATTCAATACGCTGGTCTGGCGCAGCGTCATCATCACGCCTGACCGCTATGGCGAGGCTTACTGGTCTTTGCTGTCGCCTGCTCGTCCTGTCACGGTAATGTGGCGGCCGCGTCATCCTGAGCTATTCGTCCCGTTTAAAGGAAACTGGCTGGCAGAACGTGTTGCCTGGTTCAGCCATGGCTTTTATGCCATGGATGAGCGTGACGGGCAGGTCACCATTGCAGATTTGCGTATGGGAGAAGGGAGCCATTACACGTTTACGTTTGGTTTGGGCACGGCGGAAAGCCCTGATTTGCAGCCACAGCGCCTGCCGTCTGGTGAACGGGCCCTGCGCCGCGGCGTCAGTCGTATACTTGAGCGGTTATAAAAAAGCCCGACGTGCGTCGGGCTTTTTTCAGTCTCTATATCAACGACGCGTGCGTCGACGCAGTTGCCAGCCTGCGGCGAGCAGGATAAACCACAACGGCGTGACCATGAGTGCCTGTCGCGTGTCTTCCTGCAGTGTTAGCAGCACCAGTATAAAGACAAAAAACGCCATACATGCCCAGCACATGAATTTGCCTAAAGGCATTTTAAATGTCGAGGCGGCATGACGTTCCGGAAATTTTTTGCGATATGCAAGGTAACTGCACAGGATAATGGTCCACACAAACATAAACAGAATGGCAGACACGGTGGTCACCAGCGTAAAGACCGTCATCACATTCGGGATCAGGTAAATCAGAGCCACACCACACAGCAGGCAGAAGCAGGAAAAGAACAAGCCGGTCGTGGGCACCGCGCGTGACGATAAACGACCAAAAGCACGGCTGGCAACGCCCTGCTGCGACAGACCATACAGCATGCGGCTGGTGGAGAAAATACCGCTGTTGGCTGAGGATGCCGCCGACGTCAGGACCACGAAGTTAACAATGCTGGCCGCAGCTGGCAGGCCAATGAGCACGAACATTTCCACAAACGGACTGCGATCGGCCATCACTTCGGTCCACGGTGTAACGGACATAATCACCAGCAGCGCCAGAACATAGAACATAATGACGCGCAGCGGAATGGCATTAATGGCCCGCGGTAAAACCCTGTGCGGGTCATGCGTTTCGGCCGCCGCTGTACCCACCAGCTCTATACCGACAAACGCAAAGACGGCGATCTGGAATCCGGCAAAGAATCCGCTCAGTCCTTTCGGGAAAAGCCCCCCGTGATCCCAGATATTACTCAGTGCAGCGGTGCCACCACCCGGCGACGGGTAATGAATGGACACCAACACAATGCCGGTAATGATCAGCGCGACAATCGCCACGATCTTGATGATGGCAAACCAGAACTCCATCTCGCCAAATAATTTCACCGTGGCAATGTTTAAGGCCAGGAAAACAAAAACACATAGCAGTGCGCTCATCCAGATCGAAAAGCCGGGAAACCAGAGCTGGAAGTAGGCGCTTATAGCCACCACGTCGGCAATGCCGGTAACAACCCAACAGAACCAGTATGTCCAGCCGGTGAAGTAGCCGGCCCAGGGACCCAGTAAGTCAGCCGCAAAGTCGCTAAAGGATTTATACTCAAGATTCGACAGCAGTAATTCGCCCATTGCCCGCATGACAAAAAACAGCATGAAGCCGATGATCATGTAAACGAAAATGATCGAAGGCCCTGCCAGACTAATTGTTTTACCCGAGCCCATGAACAAACCGGTGCCAATCGCACCGCCAATAGCGATGAGCTGGATGTGTCGGTTATGAAGATTACGTCGCAGCGTGTCATCGCCCTGTGAGCTCGCCTGCGTTTGAGTAGATTGATCAACCATGAAAGTGTCTTTCCTGTCTTGATGTTGTGTCAGCTCTGGTGGCTGTTGAGAATACCGGATTGCCGGGAGCAATTTGGCATAAGATAGTGGAAGTGTTAATGAAAACGGTAATTGTTTTTTAACAATATCGGACAACGCTGGCATTAAAACGGCGCTTTCACTTAACGTTGGCGATTTTTACGTCAGATTAGGTAATATTTCATCACCCTGTGTCATCTTTTAAGCGTATCCTGCCGTGTGCTTCTACACTACCTCCGTACAGCTTCTTTCAGCTACAGAGGTTCTATGCGCACACTTGTTCTGCTTATCATCATGACCGGAGTGGGGTGGATGAGTTTGCCATGGTTAAAACAGCACCTTCCTGCGCAATTTAATCCCTTTACGCCACTCTCTGTAACGGATCCGCCGGGCTGGATGACGCGATTAAAATTCAAAAGACTGCAAACTGATCCCGCCGCCTGTCTTGACGTGATGCAGCGTGCACAGCAGGCCGGCGTTGTACGTTTCAGTCAACGGCCGGCGGTGACAGGGGCCTGTCCGTTGTCCGGCCCCCTCAGGCTGCAAAATTTTGGGCCCGTCTCGCTCAGCAGCAGTTTCCTCGCCAGTTGCCCAATGGCCGTTGCGGCTACAATGTACGTGGCTTACAGCCGCGAGCAAATGTTACATCTGTCTGGCAGTGATCTGACCCGAATTGAACATGTCGGAAGTTATGCCTGCCGCAACATCTATCATCAGGCCACCGGACGCCTGAGTGAACATGCCAGCGCGGATGCCTGGGATATTACCGCCTACCAGCTTGCTAACGGCGAGCGGTTGGTGCCAGGAAAAAACTGGCAACAACCTGGCCAGAAATCACTATTACTTCATGCATTATGGCGATCGGGTTGTAACTTTTTTGGTAATGCGCTTGGGCCTGATTATAATCGCGCGCATGCTACACATTTTCATCTGGGCATGCGGGGGGCGGGTTATTGCAGGTGAGATTAACCTTTACTTTCACCGTAAAACTGTGTCGTGGGTTTAATATTATTTTCTTCTGTTCTGCTTTTTTACTGTTTTAAAAAGGGTGTCACATCTGCTTATTTTTTCTCATGGCGTCAGTGTTATTTAAATCATTCACCCGGTGTTATCACCGTTCATTGCCTGCTAAATGACCAAATTGAGAGAGTATACTGCATTATTATTACCTGACTGGGTGAATGATGCCGTTTTAACAGGGCGATAAATTTGAGTTATCTGTACATAAATAAAGGAGGATGACAGTGTCGTTAAATAATTATTTTTCTCTTTTCAGATGCGTTATTTATTAAATAAGTTATCTGTACAAGCCCGCACCAGGCCAAAATGACAGCGGTGACCGGTCACCGGTCTGCGCCATCCGCCAGGCGTCTTGCCTGTAAAGACGGGCAGTGCCGTTATGCTGGCCGTTCAACAGGCCTTGTACGGCCGTCTGCCCTACGACGCAGAGCCATAAGCCATCTTTTGTAGGACCAAAAGATCCGGGTAAAACGCGTACCAGAAAAGGGGTACTTTCCCTGCCTGACTGCAGAAAACATGCGGTGGTGATTGCCTGAAAAAGACATCGTGTTTTACAAGATATGATCTGCGTTTTTTTTCAGCATAATACGTTGCCGGGCGCAACTTATCGAGTGAGATTTGTTGATCATGGCTATGTTAAATGATTGAAAAAATATAAGAAAAATCTTATTATTTCCTCTATTGCACTCGCCTGAGTTATCCCGAAGCGTTTGCTTACCCTGTATTTTTATCCTTTTCTCTGCAGGTCGTTGTCGCCAGAATGAAAATAATGCTTTTTATGACGTCGCAACAAAGAGTAAATTAATTACATAACGTGTTAATCAGAAATACCCGGCAAGTTGTTGAATTTGAGGCAATATGATAGGTGAAGATTATTTTTCCTGGCGTGAAAATGTCGAACAGCACTTTCAGGTATTAACGGCAGCTCCGCAATTAAAGGGGCTTTTACAGGATTATATCCAGTCACTGGGCTTCGATTTTTTCGCTTTTTTTATCCAGCATCGCGTTCCTTTTACGCGTCCGCGAGTTTATTTGCATGATACTTACCCCGAAGCGTGGATTAAACGTTATAAGGAACGGAATTATTATGCCATTGACCCCGTGTTGCAGCGCTGCCTGCGTGCTGGAAAGGGGGTGGAATGGACACCTGAACTCTTTTGCTCGGCGAAGGAAATGTGGCAAGAAGCGGGTAATTTTGGGCTGCTGAGCGGATTTTCTTGTTCTGCAATGGCGTCAAATCGAGCCGTTGGTATATTATCTATAGGTTCGCATCGTCCCTTTATTACTGACTGTCGGCAAGTGGAGCTGGAGGTAAAGTTGCACTTCCTCGCCGAGCAAAGCTTGTGCTTACTTGAACGCCTCAATGATGAAGCGCTGATGGTTCAGGGAAATGATTTCAGCCAGCGTGAGCTGGAAATTTTGAAATGGACCGCAGAGGGAAAAACCTCTCAGGAAATTTCACTTATTTTGTCGATTTCTGAACACACCGTAAATTTTTACCAAAAAAATATGAAAAAACGTTTTAATGTTTCCAATAAAACGCAGATTGCCTGCTATGCCGCAGCAATTGGTGTGATTTAAAAGAAAAGCAACTGCCAACTTTAGTAGTTCCTTACCTGAAGGGACTTCTCTACCCTGCGCGGGTGCGCTTTTGGCAGGCGCATAGAAATCATTGCAAACATGGGGATGTCAGAGGCGCATGATGAAAATAGTTCAAACGCAGTTAAAGGATATGCCATCCTCTTTGCTTGCCGAACTTGGCAGCTACCGTTACAGCGTGTTTGCGCGGGGTGAAGGCTGGTCGATTCCACCGCGTCTGAGTACACCAGGGCAAGAATATGACCGGTATGACCGCTCTGATGTGACCTGGTTAATCGCCTGGAGCGTGCGAAGCGGCATTAGCGGCTGCGCCCGCCTGATGCCCTGGACGGAACCCGAGCAAACGGAAGGCATTGTTTTGCCGTTCGATCATGAAAAGGTCTGGGAAATGTCCCGCTTCTCTGCACGACTGGAAGTGGATCCTGAGCTACCGCTCAATATTCTGTGGCATGCGGTACAGCTGGCGGAGCTGAACGGCATTGAATGCATTATCAGTTCGGCTACGCCGATGCTGGAAAAAATGTTTGAAGAACATCAGGTCGTCTATGAACCTCTGACGCCGGGTTTAATTCTGTCAGAGGATAATCTCTTTGCCATCCGTATCCCCGTCAGTCAACCTGCGCTGGCAGAGAAATACCGTGGTACGCGGCGTTTCAGCCCGGAAGAGGTGCTGCCTTCACTCGGCGTGTCCGTTAACTGGCATTCGAACGGTTAGCGCGCTGCCCCCGGGCGGGGGCAGCACAAGCCATTACTGGCGATAAGCCGCTTTGATTTGTTTAATGGTGTTACTGAACACGTCTGCCTGCGGCTTTTCGCCCAGGGTTTTCACATAACGTTCCATATTAATGATTACTTTTCCGGCATCAGCCTGGCCCATCCCTTTCAGGATCAAAGTAATCATCATCTTAAGGCAAGCCACTTCATCAGATAATTTTTGCGTTTCCTGCGAGGTAGCGAAATCTTCATCGCTCATGAATTTCTCCTTGGTGATTAACATCGTCTCTACAATCTTTACGCGCAGCAATCGGTGAGTATATCACACGAAAGACCACTTGCTGTTAGCGTGGGCAACGCAGGCTGTTTAACTATGTCAGTTCAGTCATATTAATTAATAACGGATGTGAATAGTAGCTGACGAGAGCGTCGCAGTTTGGTAAAAATCTCATAAATACAATATCGTCTGATTGTTGTAACTGTTTGATAAAACATTTTTTTTACATTATACAGGCTGTCATGTCTGTTCCTGCAGGCGTAAACAAGAACAGAGCCAGGTTGCATGAAGATAAAACACTGACGCGATCTGACCTGCCACTTTGTATCTGTGCTTTTAATGCAAAAACAGGTATGATTGCCGCTTGCAATCGTTAAATGCTACCTCTTTATTAGCTGCGGAGTGCTTCGCGTTGATCACTGTCCTTCTTGTCGATGACCATGAGCTGGTACGTGCCGGCATCCGCCGTATTCTTGAAGATATCAAAGGTCTGGTGATCGCTGGCGAAGCGTGTTGTGGCGAAGATGCAGTTAAGTGGTGTCGGGCTAATCAGGTTGACGTCATCTTAATGGACATGAATATGCCGGGTATCGGTGGGCTGGAAGCCACGCGCAAAATCGTGCGCTACAACCCGGATATCAAAATTATTATGCTGACGATTCACACTGAAAACCCGCTGCCTGCCAAAGTGATGCAGGCCGGTGCGGCAGGTTATCTGAGTAAAGGTGCCGCGCCGCAGGAAGTGGTGAACGCCATTCGTTCGGTTAAGGCCGGCCAACGCTACATTGCCTCGGACATTGCTCAGCAAATGGCGTTAAGCCAGATTGAGCCGCAAAAAGCCGAATCTCCCTTCAGCTGTTTGTCGGAAAGGGAATTGCAGATTATGCTGATGATCACCAAAGGACAAAAGGTGACGGAAATTTCCGAGCAGCTGAATCTCAGTCCTAAAACCGTTAACAGCTACCGCTACAGAATGTTCAGTAAGCTGAATATCAGTGGCGACGTAGAGTTAACGCATCTGGCCATCAGACATGGCCTGTTCAATGCGGAGCCGTTAATCAGTAGTGAGTGACCTCTTTAATCCCAAAAATTTTCTCAGTACGGTCACCAGCGAGCCAGGTGTTTACCGGATGTACGATCTGTCCGGAACGGTTATCTATGTCGGCAAAGCGAAAGATCTGAAAAAGCGACTGACAAGCTACTTTCGCACCCAGGTGGGTAGCCGAAAAACCGAAGCGCTGGTAAGTAACATCCATCACATTGATGTCACCGTAACCCACACTGAAACCGAAGCGTTGTTGCTTGAGCATAATTACATCAAGCTTTATCAACCGCGCTATAACGTTCTGTTGCGTGACGATAAATCCTACCCCTACATTTTTCTGAGTGGCGACACACACCCGCGTCTGGCAATGCACCGGGGCGCTAAGCACGCCAAAGGGGAGTATTTCGGTCCGTTTCCTAATGGTTATGCGGTAAGAGAGACGCTGGCGTTGCTGCAAAAGGTCTTTCCGATACGGCAATGTGAAAACAGCGTTTACCGCAACCGCACGCGCCCCTGTTTGCAGTACCAGATTGGCCGCTGTCTTGGCCCTTGCGTGGCAGGGTTGGTCAGTGAGGAGGAATACGCCCAGCAGACAGATTACGTCAGACTGTTTTTAGCGGGCAAAGACGATCAGGTGCTGAATCTGCTGGTGACGCGCATGGAAGAGGCCAGTCAGTCACTGCGCTTCGAAGACGCGGCCCGGCTGCGCGATCAGATTCAGGCCGTCAGACGCATTACCGAGAAGCAGTTTGTCTCTAATCAGGGCGACGATCTGGATGTGATTGGCGTTGCCTATGACGCCGGAATGGCGTGTTTGCACGTCCTGTTTATCCGCCAGGGGAAAGTACTGGGAAGCCGAAGCTATTTTCCCAAAGTGCCCGCGGATACGGACCTGGCTGAAGTCGTCCAGACCTTCGTCGGACAGTTCTATTTGCAGGGTAGCGAAATGCGCACCTTGCCCAGCGAGATTTTACTCGATTTCACTTTGCCCGAACGTGAGTTGCTAGCAGACTCATTGACAGAATTAGCCGGTCGACGGGTAAACATTCAAAGTAAACCCCGCGGCGATCGCGCGCGTTACCTCAAGCTGGCTCGGACCAATGCCGGTTCGGCATTAAAAACGCGTCTGTCGCAGCATTCCACGATTCATCAGCGCCTCACCGCGTTGGCCGAATTTCTCAAACTGGAGAAGGTTGGCCGCATGGAGTGTTTTGACATCAGTCATACCATGGGTGAACAAACCATCGCTTCCTGCGTCGTGTTTGATCAAAACGGCCCGCTTCGCGCTGACTACCGCCGTTATAACATTACCGGCATCACACCCGGCGATGACTATGCGGCTATGAATCAGGTGCTACGCCGCCGTTATGGCAAAGCGATTGAGGAAGAAAAAATTCCCGATGTGATCCTGATAGATGGGGGCAAAGGTCAGCTGGCACAGGCAAAACAGGTGTTTGCAGAGCTGGACGTGCCCTGGGATAAATCCCGCCCCATTTTGCTGGGCGTTGCAAAGGGCACCGATCGTAAAGCCGGTCTGGAAACCTTATTTTTCGAGCCAGAAGGCGAGGGCGTTTCTCTGTCACCCGATGCGCCAGCGCTTCATGTCATTCAGCATATTCGTGATGACGCTCACAATCATGCAATTTCAGGGCACCGTAAAAAACGGGCCAAAGTCAAAAACACCAGCGCACTGGAAAGTATCGAGGGCGTGGGACCAAAACGGCGACAGCAGTTGCTCAAGTACATGGGCGGCCTGCAACCGTTGATGAATGCGTCGGTCGAGGAGATCGCCAATGTGCCCGGTATATCGCATGCGCTGGCGGAAAAAATCTACTACTCGTTGAAACACTAGCATTGAAACAGGGGGGGCAATGTAGGAACATACGTTAAACACCACCCAATCCAGACAGTTACCAGCATATGCAATTTAACATTCCGACCTGTCTTACCCTGTTTCGCGTCGTTCTTATTCCGTTCTTTGTGCTGGCTTTCTATCTGCCTTTCCACTGGGCGCCCTTTGTTACCGCGTTGATTTTCGTTGTTGCCGCCGTGACCGACTGGTTCGATGGCTTCCTGGCTCGCCGCTGGAAGCAGACAACCCGCTTTGGTGCGTTTCTCGATCCGGTGGCGGATAAGGTGATGGTGGCCATTGCTTTGGTACTGGTTGCGGAATATTTCCATGCCTGGTGGATCACGCTGCCCGCTGCCACGATGATCGCCCGTGAAATTATTATTTCAGCCCTGCGTGAGTGGATGGCAGAGATAGGTAAACGGAGTAGCGTTGCGGTTTCCTGGATCGGTAAAGTGAAAACCACCGCGCAGATGTTTTCGCTTTTTGCTCTGCTGTGGCGTCCGGACAGTATGGTGGTCGGTGTTGGCGTGGTCGCGCTGTACATTGCCGCGGTGCTGACGTTCTGGTCCATGTTCCAGTATTTAAGCGCTGCCAGAGGCGATTTGCTCGAACCGTGATCGATGCGATTCAAAAAGCAGCAAACGGACGCAATGTGGGGATAATTTTATTGACTCACCGCGTCATCTCAGTAGAATGCATCGCATCGAACGGCAGCACAGCTGCAGAAGCTAAGAAAAATCAGTAAGTTCGATAAAGCGTAGTAAAGTCTGACCCTTCAGCAGCGAGTTATCTGAACGGTAAGATGATGCGGGAATAGCTCAGTTGGTAGAGCACGACCTTGCCAAGGTCGGGGTCGCGAGTTCGAGTCTCGTTTCCCGCTCCAAATTCGCTGGCCAGGCAATCCTGGCGGCAAATCGGTTTTAGGCGCGTTGGCAGAGTGGCTATGCAGCGGATTGCAAATCCGTGTACCTCGGTTCGACTCCGGGACGCGCCTCCAGTTATACCTCGCCCGGGTGGTGAAATCGGTAGACACAAGGGATTTAAAATCCCTCGATCGTAAGGTCGTGCGGGTTCAAGTCCCGCCCCGGGCACCATATTGAAACACCCATAAAATCAAGTAGTAGCAATGTCGTTTAAGCCGCCTCTTTGGGCGGTTTTTTGTTTTTATAAGCCCTTCCTGCTATGTCATTTCTGATTCTGGTCTCAGGCTCTTGTTAAACCCCTTTCTCCCTTTGCCGTTTGTCTCCTCCTGTGCTGACCTGAAGCTGTTTTTTATAACATGCCACGTCTGGCAATCCAGCAAGGGCATCAAGATGCGTCTGCACGATGAGTGGAAACAAGCCCGGTAGACTGAGAAAGAGAGGCTTTACGGGTACAGGCAGCATGATATCGATTACCGAAAACGCTCGTCCTGAATGTGGGTGACAGTAGCAAAACCAGTAACAGTTTTGACTATGCTCTCTATCCCGTTTTGACAGACATGACGGTGACAGACGGCATTATCTGGTATTTTCGCCTTTTGCTACGGGCAATCCTGTCACGCATCATTGCCGTTTCTCAATCAAAACGGAATGGATTACCTTTGATCAATACATTCAGGGCCAAAATAAACGCGAGGAAAAGGGGGCAGATTGAGAAGGCTGCGGATTTTAAGCGGTTCAATCCGTTCATTAAAAAAGCCTGCGTTACACAGGCAGAAATCGTTACAAGGGAAAATCCAGTTGTCAGCATGCGCTGACCCGGCAAGCATACAGCGAATGGGGTTTTTAGATACAAGTGAATAACTTTTGATCAGTAAAAGGCACGATGTGTATGTTGCAGGCATAAAAAAGCCCACTCGGATGTGGGCATAGCAAAATTGGCTATTAATGTAAGGTTCTAACAATTACTTCCTTACTATCGGCAATCCCGCGGCAGGCTTTAGCCGCTGTAAAAAATAAACCTTTTATATTGCCGACAGCCTTCGGTGCGGAAGGCGGGCAACGTGCTCTGTTCTTATCCCGTTGACTGACTTTTACAGCGTGTCGCTATTCGGTTTTGCAAGATTGATCGTGCTGGCAGAAGAGGCAGAGTCAGATTCAGAGCAGGTGTCCCTAAGACTTAATGGTGCCGTTAAGCGCTTATCCGTCGTTTGAGCAATGGCAGTGTGTTCCCTGACAATCAACATAAAAATGGAGTGGAGATGTTTTGGCAGGCGTTAAACGATATGTTCTTACGGTCGGATACGACTTTTTCCCCCGCGGCGGGGTTACTGTGGCGGACAGGCTGAGGCCAGCAGGTTACCTTTCTTCTCTGTGTACTAATCTTGTCTGCAGTCATTTCATTATTCAGAGAAGGGCAAGCCGTGCCGGGAAACAAAGCAGAAATCACTGTGGGTTCAGATCATATCATCATCGCTCGACGTTACCGCGCTCTTGGCGCGCTCAACGATCTCTTTATCGCAGTATGGTTCCTGACGGGCAGCATCCTGTTTTTCTTCGACTCGCTGATGACAGGTGGAACATGGTTATTTGTCGTGGGGAGCCTTCAGTTATTACTTCGCCCGGCAATCACCCTGGCAGAACTGGTACACGTAAAGCGCATCGATCAACATCCACAAAAACCTCAGTAGTCCTTTACCCCTGTATCACGGACAGCTAAACGCATTCAGCCTGCCTGATATATGAACGACTCAGGCAGGCTAAATGAAAGGTGAGGCGATTTCAGGAGATCACCAGGTGCGGGCGGGCGGTGGTGGCGGTTGCTGCCCGGTTGCAGGCGGCGGTGGTGCAACGGTGCCTGCCGGTGGTGGGGCCAGTGCCTGACCCGGTGGTGGCGGCGGAGGTGGCGGCGGGCGATGATCGTGTGGCGGTGGGGGTGGCGCACAGCCGGGGCCCGGTGGCGGCGGTGCGCACGCGGTCAATGTTGAGGCAGCGACAACAGCAGCGAAAAAAGTCAGACGACGATTCATGCTATTTCCCTTGTGAAATTAACAGTAAGCTAATTGTAGTTAGCTGTTACTAAACATAACGGGGGTAAAGCAGAAAAGCGAAGCGATTCCGCCCTCTATCCGTTTTTTGAGATACTTCTCATCTCGCGCGTTTAATCCGGTTTTTTGTCTCAACGCCAGCTAAAGTAGCGCATCACAAAAGAGGAGTGGCGTTTATGAATGGCATTTTGAAATTCGTCCGCGGCTGGCTGATTTTTTCAGTGTTATGGGGCGTCTTCATGTGGTTTATGTCATGGCAGGCGCAGGGCAAAGAAATTGGCCTGGCTGTTTTGATGAGTCTTTATGCTGGCCTGTTATACCAGGCATTAATAACGATGGTCGCGCGCTATCGGGCACGGCGACAGCAGGCGTAAGAGGGGCCTGCTGCGTGCCGCAGCAGGCCAGTGTCTCAGCTCAGATTACCGCTCAGGCGGCGATGAAAATCGCTGCTGCGCATATCCAGCCCTTCAATGGTGACGCTGGCACCATGACGCTGATAACGGTATTCGATACCATCCAGTGCAGCGACGGTGGAGGCATCCCATATCTGTGCGTGCGTTAAATCAATGGTGACAGATTTAGGGTCATGTGCGTAATCGAAGTGCTCAAACAAATCGTTGCTGCTGGCAAAAAACAGCGGTCCGCGAACATCGTAGCGCACAGACTGTCCGTCCTCACTCAACGTTCTTTCCGCATGAATCACATGCGCAACGCGCCGGGCAAACAACATCATTGCCACCACTACACCCGCAAGCACCCCCAGCGCCAGGTTACTGGTTAACACGGTAATACCTACCGTTAACAGCATGACCAGCGTTTCTGACCAGGGCATCCGTTTCAGCGTCGCGGGCTGCAAACTGTGCCAGTTGACCGTCTTGACGGCGACAATAATCATGATGCCGGCCAGCACCACCATCGGGATCTGCGCCATGATGTGGCTCAGGCCCGTCACCAGCAGTAACAGCACGAGGGCGGCGGCAACCGTTGAAACCCGGCTACGTGCTTTACCCAGTTCCACGTTGACAATGGTCTGTCCGATCATAGCGCATCCGGCGATACCACCGTAAAAACCGGCCAAAATATTACCTATACCCAGCCCCCAGGATTCGCGACGTTTGCTGGACGGCGTATCTGTAAGGTCATCCACCAGCTTGGCGGTCAGTAGCGATTCCATTAGTCCTACAAACGCCACGCTCAGCGCGGTGGGCCAGACGATGGATAAGGTCTGCCAGTTGAGCGGAACGGTCAGTGCCGTAAAGTCTGGCAGACCTGCGCTCATGGGGCCTTCATCACCCACCGTCGGGACGCGATAGCCCATCGCCAGCGCCACGGCGGTCACGGCCACGATGGCCACTAAGGGAGAGGGCACACTTTTCAGCACGCGGGGCAGGAGCAGCACGATGGCCAGCGTCACGGCGAAGAGTGCCCACACCAGCGGCGATTGACCCCAGACATGCGGGACCTGAGCAAAGAAAATTAAAACGCCAAGCGCATTCACAAAGCCGATCATGACCGAACGGGGAATATAACGCATCGCACGTGATATACCTGTCACGCCGAACAGAATCTGAATGATCCCGGCCATTACAACGGCAGGAAGGATATAGGCCACGCCATGCGCATGGACCATAGGCCCAATCACCAGCGCAACCGAACCCGCTGCGGCGGTTACCATGGCAGGGCGGCCGCCAAGCAAAGACAGCGTCAGGCAGAGTACGACAGAGGCCACCAGGCTGACCTTCGGATCGACACCGGCGATAACCGAAAACGAGATCACTTCCGGAATAAGCGCCAGCGCCGTGATCACGCCGGCCAGGCATTCTCGCGTCAGCAGTGCAGGCGAGCGTAAGACGCGGCCGACACTGACATCGTTTTCCACAACGGCTGTTGTGGCGACATCATGTTGTTGATTCATAGTGTAAACAGGCTCTTTTATTTTAAGCTTGCGCGAAAGGCAAGGAAGACAGGATTTGGTGAAGGGCGAATGTTACCGACAGCTCAGAGAAGAAGCCAGAAAAAGCGAAATGACTCCATCCATGGAGAAAGGATTATACCGTCAGGTCGTCTGGCGTTTTATACACCACCATCTCAAGCAGATGACGATAAACGTCCAGTGAGACTTCGTCGCGCTCCAGCTCGAGGCGATGAATCAGTTTCGAAATAATGGCTTTATTATTGACGGCCATACCTGACTGTAAGATTTCCGCGACAACGAGACCAAGAATCTCCATATCGCTGTCGGGTTTATTCGCCGCAGCGGTGAAGTAATCCGCGATCTCTTTATCCGTTTGGGGCAGTGTGTTTTGCATGTGTCAGCCTTTGAAAAAGTCGGCTACCCGGTAGAGTGCGCGACAAACAGACCTAAAAGCCATCGCATAAAAATACAATGGCGCCAAACTCAACAAGCAGGTCATCAAAATCAAAAAAGAAACCTCTGAGGGTGGAAATCCATTACACCTTCAGAGGCGACGCAGATGCATCATTCGTTACAGAGTCGTGATCACAACTCGTTGTATGTAAAGTTATACAATTAAAGTTTATTTGTACAAGTAGATTATTAAGCATAAAATGCTAATCCTTAACAATTAGGATGTTAAGAATTTTGTTTGTCGCTTTCCTGTACAGGAAATGTGTACAAGCGGGCCAGGCCGACGGGAAAGCAGCGTGCTTTCCCGGGAGGGTTAACTAAACAGGTTGAGTTTTGCAGTGAGTTTGCGAACCGCTTTTTTGTCGCCCACTATCGCCATCCCAAGCAGGCGCCATTCCGGGGCGGGCAGCGTCTTCATCGTGTCACTGAAGGCCTGGTAGTCGGTGGTTGACTGACCCTGCTCGGGAAAGACCACAATGTCACAGTCTGTCTGTTCACTCTGGTGCCACACGGTGCTGAGTTGTGCACTATCGGCCCCCAGGACAGGAATGCCAACGGGGATGAGCCCCGGATAGCGCTGCGTTGTCGCATCTTCCAGGTCTTCACCGACCAGACTGGGATGACGTTGTCCCAGCGTCAGAGCGATAACGGCGGCAGCATTGGTGGCTTTGCCGGCCGGTAACGCACTGTTCAAAATCATGACACATCGTAAGTCGCTCATTATCTTCTCCTGACACAAAATGCCATTGTGGCAAGGCTAGTGATCAGCGTCTGGAAGATTTGTGCACAGTTGCTGGTAACGTGCAGGCGTCAGCTGGCAGGCGCGTTTAAACCAGCGCCCCAGATGACTCTGGTCTGCAAAGCCAAGATCGGCAGCCACCTCAGCGGGTAAATGGCCCATAGCCAGCCGTCGGCGTGCCTGACTGAGCCGCCACTGTACCAACCAGGCGTGGGGCGGCAGGCCCCACTGCTGCTGGAACAGGCGGGAAAGCCGAAAACGATCCACGTTCAGCGCCTGTGCCATCTGGGCAATGCCGGGGTTATCGACGTGGTAAGCAATAAGCCAGTCTCGTGCCTGATGGGCCAGTGTCGGTGCCACATCCGGCCGCGTATTGCGCCAGACAGGCAAGTGACGAAGATGGCGGAATAGCCGCTCCAGCGCCGCATCTTTGATTAACTGCGGGTGATTGTGCCAGAGCGCGTCGAAGGCGTGCCAGACCGCCCAGGAGAGCCATTTCTCATCCTGAAGCGTGGTGGCAAAACGCAGTTCACTGCCGGGCGCACTGTCCAGACAGCCAGGTGCAAACTGCTGGTGCAGATGATGAGGTGACAGATAAAGCATGCGGTAGGTAAAGCCCTGTGCATCAATGGCATCGCCATCGTGAAGCTCTTCAGGTTCCAACATAAAGACCGTGCCCGGTCGGCTCCGATGACGTTTCTGACGGGAGTGGAACTGCTGCACGCCTTGCTCCGTCACGCCAATTAAGTAACTGTCATGCCAGTGAGGATCGTAAGCATGTCCGGTAAAATGCGCCCGTATCGCTTCGATGCCGCTACGCGCGTCGCGGCGCAGATCGATCCAGTTATGGGTGGAGGTGTTCACGCTTTTGTCCTCCCCGAGGTGTTGACAGCAGGATCATGACTGGACATTTTGACGTTGTTATCCAGTATTTAACAGTACAGATGCTTTTCTTTCGCATTTTGCTTTGCGTATAATAACTTAATCAATTAATTAGAACTCTAATCATTAGGCAGCTACTTATAAATGTCATCTAACCGTACCTTTACCCACCTGCTGCACCTGACCGCCCATGCCTGGCGCCTGGCCGTTGACCGCCATCTTAAAGACAGCGGTCTGAGCACCAGTAGCTGGATGGCGATAGGGCTTATCGCCAGTGAACCTCAACGCCTCACGCAAACCGAACTGGCGCAGTTAATGGGCCTGGAAGATGCGAGTATGGTGCCGTTGGTGGATCGCCTGGTGAAACAGGACCTGTTATCCCGGGTCCAGCCCGCCGAAGATCGCCGCAAGCGTCATCTGGTGCTGACCGAGAAGGGCAATGAAGCGTTCGCAAAAGTAAAGACGCAGGCCGATGCGCTGCGCACGCAACTGCTGGCGGATATTGATCCTCAGGAAATCGCCCTGGTAGAGCGCGTTTTACAAACGCTGCTGACCCGAATGGGAAGTATGTAAGTATGGCCCGGCGCAATCCCTACGCTGCGCGTGAATGGTTGCCTCATGAAAAACCCATGCTGCCGGGCTCGCCTTCGACGCCAATCCATTCCCCACCCAAGCGTGTTGCCTTTGGGCTGATAGGGTTGCTGATCTCGCTGACCGGCGCGTTAAGTAATGCGCTGGTTACGGCTAATCTGACCAATCTGCAAGGCACCTTCGCGGCTTATTCCAACGAAATTGCCTGGCTGCCCGCGGTTTATGTGATGGGGAACATCTCCATCAACCTGCTGTTGGTAAAATTTCGCCAGCAGTTTGGTTTACGCGTATTTACCGAAGCGTTTTTGGTGCTGTACGTCCTGGTCGCCTTTTTCCATCTGTTTGCCAACGATCTGAGTTCAGCGATTATCGTGCGCACGGCCCATGGCATGGTCGGTGCGGCGCTAAGCTCGCTGGGCATTTATTACCAGGTTCAGGCCTGGCCTGCCAGGCATCGCTTAAAAGCGCTGGTCATTGGTCTCACCGCCTCACAGCTCGCTATTCCGCTGGCGCGCCTGTTCTCCAGTGAGTTGCTACAACTGGACGAGTGGCGAGGGCTGTATCTGTTTGAGCTGGGGTTAGCGCTGATTGCATTAGGAGCGGTGCTGGTGGTTAAGCTGCCGCCGGGCGATCGTATTAAAGCTTTTGAAAAGATGGATTTCCTGACGTTTATCCTGTTGGCTCCGGGCATGGCGTTGCTGTGTGGCGTGCTGTCGCTGGGCCGTATTGAGTGGTGGTTCAGTACGCCCTGGCTGGGGATCTGTTCAGCCCTGGCGCTGGTGCTGATCGTCAGTGCCTTTGTGATTGAGCACAATCGCCGCAATCCACTCATTAACACGCGCTGGCTCAGCAGTGGAATGATCGTGCGTTTAGGCATTGTAATGATCATGATTCGCATCGTACTGGCAGAGCAGAATACGGGGGCAGTCGGCTTCCTGCAGCTGATTGGATTACAGAATGATCAAATGCACGGCCTGGCGCTTGCCATCATGGCCGGTGTGGTGGCGGGCATTGCCGCCAGCGCGCTGACTATCAAGCCTACCCATCTTAACTGGCCAATCGTCGCATCGCTGGTCGTCATGATTATCGCCTCACTGATGGATGCGCAATCCAGCCCGGTCACGCGCGCGAACAATATGTACCTGAGTCAGTTTCTGCTGGGGTTCGGCAGTGCCTTTTTCATGGCGCCGGCCATGCTGATGGGAATTGGCAGCGTCGTCACGCAGCCTAAAAATCTGGTCAGTTTCGTGGTCCTGTTCGGCATGAGCCAAAACCTGGGCGGTTTAATCGGATCCGCGATTCTGGGGACCTTTCAGGTCTGGCGTGAAAAATACCACTCCAGCCTGCTCGGCGATCAATTATCGTTACTGAATCCCAACGTCAGCGACCGGCTTACACAATATGGTGGGCTCTTTAGCAGCCAGATTGGCGATAGCGCGTTATTGAGTGCCCAAAGCACCAGCCAGCTTCAGTCCGTCGCCACCTTGCAGGCGAACGTCCTGGCCTACAACGACACCTATCTGCTGACCGCAACCCTGGCGCTGGTTACGCTGATGTGGGTGTTGTGGCGTTTAACACGTCGACGCTACCTTGACTGGCGACAGGCCAAATTTCATCTGGCAGAGCAGCGTCAGCTCGCCGCCGCACAAGAACGAACGGAGTAAGTATGAGTCAGCAGGATGAACTTCAGGCAGCAGAACGCGATCGGGCCAATCGTCGTCGTATTCTCTCCATCGCCCTAGGGAGCGGCATTGCGGTCATTGGTGTGCTGGTTATTCTGTATGCCTGGCAGCTATGGCCTTTTACCAGTCCGGTCCAGAGCACGGAAAACGCCTATGTACGCGGCCAGGTCACCTTTATCAGCCCGCAGGTGAGCGGATATCTGACTGCTGTGAACGTGGCCGATTTGCAGCCGGTCAAAAAAGGTCAGGTGCTGATGACGATTGACGATCGTATTTATCGCCAGCGAGTGCATCAGGCGCAGGCACAACTGGCCATGAAGCAGGCCGCTCTGAGCAACAACCAACAGCAGCGTCTCAGCGCGCAGGCCACGATCCAGAGCAACAAAGCCGCTCTGGAAAACGCCAGAGCGCAGGCGGTGAAAAGTGGCCTGGATCTGAAGCGGGTAGAGAATCTGGCCGCGGATGGTTCGCTCTCCGTGCGTGAGCGGGATGCCGCACGCGCAGCGAACGCGCAGGGGCTGGCTCAGCTTCATCAGGCGGAAGCCCAGGTTGCAGTCGCTCAGCAAAATCTGCAAACGGTGATCGTAAACCGGGCGTCGTTGGAGGCGGACGTTGCCAGTGCGCAGGCGGCGCTGGAGCTGGCTGAAATCGACCTGGCAAACACCCGTATCATATCACCCGATGCGGGTCAGTTAGGGCAGTTATCGGTGCGTAAAGGCGCCTATGTGACGGCCGGGACGCGCCTGACCTCCGTGGTGCCTGCACATAAGTGGATCATCGCAAACTATAAAGAAACCCAGCTTGCGCATATCCGCGTGGGGTTGCCGGTGACGATTCGTGTCGATGCGCTGGATGGTAAACGTTTCGACGGTCGCGTTGCCGATATCTCGCCAGCGGCAGGCTCAGAATTCAGCGCTATCTCACCGGATAACGCGACCGGTAACTTTGTGAAAATCGCCCAGCGTATTCCCGTACGCATTGACGTCGCGCCGGAGGTGCAGCAACAGTTACGGCCCGGCATGTCAGTCGAGGTCAGTATTGATACGGCGGCCTCACCAGTCAGTGAGACCGCACCATGAAGGGCGCTCGGTTAGTGGCAGGCGTGCTGGCCGCCCTGTTAACAGGGTGCAGCACCCAGGTTGAGATAGCCCCGGCCTCGTTACCCATTCCGTCACAATGGCGCGAACAGGTTGGGCCTTCCGCGCCGCCAGAGGCGGCCTGGTGGCAGGCGTTTGGCGATCGGGATCTGAACCGACTGGTGGAGCAGGCATTACAGCATAATCCCGATATTTTGATAGCCCGTTCGCGGGTGGATCAATATCGTGCGCAACTGCGTGGCGCTGAGGGCGATAATTTTCCCACGCTCAGTGGCGGGGTTGCGGCAACGCGTCAACGTGCCCTGTCGGCTGTGACCGGGCAGCCTTATGAAACCTCCGTTTTTCAGGGGCAGCTTCAGGCCAGTTACAATGTCGATTTGTGGGGCGCACGGGCCGATACGATTGATGCCACCCGCGCCACGCTGGAGGCGCAGCAGGCGGCCGCGTCGGCCGCAGAACTGACCATCGCCAGTTCCGTTGCATCGGGTTATATGACACTCTGCGCGCTGGATGAACAACTGCGCGTGACCGAAGCGACGCTGGCCATACGGCGTAACTCGCTCCGACTGGCGCAGCGTCAGTTTGAAACAGGTTATACGTCCCGGCTGGAGTGGATGCAGGCCTCATCGGAGTATCAGTCCGCGCAAGCCCAGGTGCCGCAGTTACAGCATCAGATTGCTCAGCAGGAAAACGCGCTCAGTATTTTAGTCGGCATGAACCCTCGGGAGGTAGCCCGTCACCGCGACTTTACTGTCCTGATGCCACAGACGATACCGGGCATTTTGCCGTCAGCCTTACTGAATCGTCGCCCGGATATCGTCCAGGCGCAGCGCCAGCTGCTGGCCGCCGATGCCAGCCTGGCTGCGTCAAAGGCGAAGTTACTGCCGGGAATTAATCTGACAGCGTCGGGCACATTACAGCGTTCCGTTTTGCATCAGCTGGTGGACGATCCGTTCCGCCTCTGGAGCGTAGGAGGCAGTATTCTGGCACCGTTGCTGAACCGTGAAGCATTGACTGCCCAGGTCGATGTCGCTATGGCTTCTCGCAATCAGGCACTTTACACCTATGAGAAAGTGGTAAGAAACGCGTTCTCCGAAGTCAATAACGCGCTGGATGCCATTCGCCAGGGCGAAGCACAGCGTGAAGCGCTCCAGAAGCAAGAGCAGTTTGTCGCCGAGGCACTGCGTATTGCAACGAATCGCTATCAAAATGGCTATGCTTCTTATCTGGACGAACTGGATGCGCAACGCACCCTGTTTGCCACGCAGCTAAATCTGGTAACGGTAAAGAATAATCTGTTGCAGGCCCAAATCGCGTTATACAGTGCACTCGGCGGGGGCTGGTCGGGCGAAAACCAGAGTGGGGCACGGCATCAGGCTGACGCCAGGGGGCCGTAATCGTCGCCCATCAGTTTGCCAGCGGTCTGTTTTGTAAAATCACGGCTAACGCGACGGGGTTGTTTTACACTGTCGCGCACTATCGCCCCATTATGCCGTTTTGACCAGGAAGAGCATGTTCTTACCCCACCCACCAGAAGAGCATGAGGAACCCGTGGCTCAGCCGCTTGCCGATGCGCACTTCGCGATTGTGGTGCTTGCAGTGACGTCGGTAACGCTTATAATTTTCGTTCTGATCGTCACGCTTTGGATGAGCTAGTGTTTATCAACCGGACCTGAAAGGAGTGAGGGATGGAATCGCGCGATGATAAACTGATTGCGATTATTGGGCTGCTGACGGCTTGCCTGATTGGTGTCACCTTTCTGTTTCTGATGACATGGTTTAACGACAGCCGTCTTACCACGCCCGTCGACCATGTCGATGCACAAACCTGCTATCCTAAACCGCCCACCGGTCAACGCTGAACGCGCTGACTGAATTTAATCTGCTGGCTTCGTAGCACCAGTGCCAGATTCTCGTGTACCGTTCGGTTGCCGTTCGGATCGGCCAGCCCTAACAGTGAGCCTGGCGACCGTCTGTCATCGGCCCAGGCCGGATACTCAACCACCGGGTACAGAGAAATCCCTTCCATCGCGATACCCTGATCCAGCGCGACCATAACATTTTCACTGACTTCCTGCAGCCAGGGGGCCCGTGCCTCGCCTTCTGCGCCCGTCTCAGCGATTAACATGGGGCGCTGATAGCGTTGCCAGTACTGGGCCAGTAACAGGTGGAGTGGGGCCCGTACGGGATCGTCTCTGTCCATGGGCTGATCGGGAAAATACCAGTGGTTATCGGGGTAATAATTCAGACCCAGAATATCCAGATACTCTTCGCGCCCGCCCAGTTCCTTATCAAGGCGACCGGCCAGCATATCCCAGGCCTCAAACTGAGCCTGATGTTGGGCATCGGCCCCGGGTTTACTGTCAGGGTTATCAGGATGATGGGCAATCTGTACCAGCGGATCGGTAAGGACAAATCGCGCCGCGGGAATCACGTCGCGAATCGCCTGTATCGCCGCCAGAGAGGCACGGACCAGTTGCCGTTTTAACTCTTTTCCGCGCTGACTGACGTGAGGATTAAACCAGGCCACCTCCGCACCCGCCCAGGACCAGAACGATATTTGGTTAATCGGGGTAAAAAAGGGCTGTTCGATTCCCCGATCGCGCAGCAATGTCGCCATCGCACGGGCATAACGTTCAAAATGATCGACAAAGCTGGCTTTCCAGATAGTGAGATGGTCCGGATAGCCAAAATGGGCCAGCTCCCAGATGACCTGCAACTGTTGATCCCGCGCCGCATCGACCATGGGTAAAAAGCTACGCCAGTCGTACTGGCCTGGCGTTTTCTCAATCAGATGCCAGCGCGCACCGTCACGTGCGGTCAACAGATGCAAATCGACCAGCGCGGCATAGTCTTTTCTGAACAACATATCGTGGCCACTGCTGATCACCATATCCAGGCGCTTACCTGGCGTGCGGCAGGCGGTAGAGCAGGGAAAACTGCCCTGAAAAAAGCTTTGAAACAGACGGGGTTGATGGTGTACGTGATCGTCAGTGATAGGCTGGTTGCGCATATTCCTCTCCTGCCGGACAAATGTCGGTCACAGATCGTTGGAGTAAGTCTAGACTAAAAAACATTGCCTTCAGTCTTGCAGCTGAGCAACCGCGACTGGCATCCCGTGCCGCGCGAAGGAATAATAATAAATGACCGTAAGATTCAGGGACTCTCCATGACCGAAGCGTTTAATCTTCCCCAGCCTGCACCGAGCCAGAGTTGGCTTGAGCAACGGCTTGTTCCGCCCGGGCTGCGTCATCCGGGGCTAAGCGGTATTCATCCGCTGAGTGACGGGCTGGATGCCTTTGCTGCCCGTTACCTGCTGATGGAAAAAGCGACAAAGACGCTGGATATTCAATACTATATCTGGCAAAACGACATGTCTGGTCGGCTCCTGTTCAGCGCCATGCTGGATGCAGCCAATCGCGGCGTGAAAGTCCGGCTCCTGCTCGATGATAACAATACGCCAGGGCTGGACGATACGCTGGCGCAGCTTAATCATCATCCAAATATTACCGTCAGACTGTTCAACCCCTTTTCCTTTCGCACGTTGCGCGCCTTGGGTTACCTCACTGATTTTGCACGCCTCAATCGTCGTATGCACAATAAAAGCTTTACCGCCGATGGCATCACCACGGTGGTGGGTGGGCGCAATATTGGCGATGAATACTTTGGGACAGGTAACGAACCGCTGTTTGCCGATCTCGACGTGCTGGCAATTGGAACCGTGGTCAAGGAAGTGGCGGAGGATTTTGAACGCTACTGGCACAGTAAACCGGTTTCCCCTTTGGACGATGTGCTGGAACAGGACGTGACGGCACATCCTGAAGTCGTTCTGCCTCCCGAATGGCGTGAGAACGAGGGCGTTCAGCACTATCTGAAGCGACTGAGCCATTCGCCACTGATTCAGCAACTGACGCAGGACAGCTTACCGTTTGTCTGGGCAAAAGCCCGGCTGTTGAGTGACGATCCGCGCAAGGGGCTGGGTAAAGCCCGTCGCAAATCGCTTCTGCCCCAGCGCATGCTGGAGGTTATCGGTTCACCCCAGCGTCAGTTTGATATCATTTCCGCCTACTTTGTTCCCACCCGCGCGGGCGTGGCGCAGTTATTGTCGCTAAAGCGTAAAGGCGTGAAAATTGCGATTCTGACGAACTCTCTGGCAGCGAACGACGTTTCTGTTGTGCATGCCGGTTATGCCAAGTGGCGCAAAAAGCTCCTGCGTCATGGCATCGCGCTGTATGAGTTAAAGCCGCAGGCGGGCGTAAACGATGCGCCGCACGATCGCGGGTTAACCGGGAATTCTGGTTCAAGCCTGCATGCGAAAACCTTCTCGGTAGACGAAGCCATCCTGTTTATTGGCTCGTTTAACTTTGATCCGCGTTCCGCCGTGTTAAACACGGAGATGGGACTGGTGATCGAAAGTGAAACCCTGGCCACGGAAACCCACCGGCGCTTTAGTGAATCCATGCGTGACAGAGCCTGGACATTGCAACTGGATAAGTGGGGCCGGGTAAACTGGCTGGAATATCCGGGCGAAGCGCAGCAGGTTGTGCATAAGCATGAGCCCGGCTGTAGCTGGTGGCAACGTCTGCAGGTCCGGCTGGTCTGGCGGCTGCCTATTGAGTGGCTACTGTAATAAAAAAGGCGACCCGGATGGTCGCCTTTACCTTAACGCTTTTGCGGTTTACCGGAGAACAGAAAGCGCAGCAGAGGAATGCGCAGGTGCAACTCATACAAAATGAAGGAGGCACCAAACACCATTAAGAGGCCCAGAAAAAAGCCAAACGTGTTGTTGTGCAGATGCGGCGTCATAAAAATTCCGTACAGCAGGGTCAAAGGGTGATGCACCAGGTAAATGAACAGGGAGGCATTGACCAGGTACATGATCTGAGGAGAGTGAGAATTCAGCCATTTATGACCCAGGCTGTAACAAACGTTCAGCATGCAAAGCCCCATCATGCTGCTGATCAGCGCGTCGGTTTCATACAGCCAGCCTTCACCACTGTTCAGCCGTTGGTTTGCAATGTAGGCGACCAGCATCACGACGGCCCCGACGTACAGCAGCGGGTTTGCCCGGACAAACAGCGTTTTCAGCGCCTGATGTTTCCAGCTGAGGGCACCCAGCATAAAAAACGGCAGGAAGAACAGACACTGCATAACGGCAAAGTTAAACAGCGCATCGCCCAACAGGGAAGGGTGGGCGTAAAAAATCGCCCGCCGTACCGCTCCCCAGAGCACGGCCCACAATAACAGCCCCAGAGCCAGCTTTGTCCAGCCGACACGTTGGTAGTCAATATTGCGCTGTTGATCGCGTAGCCAGCGGAAGGTGAGCATGCCCAGTGTGGTAAGCAGCACCAGCACCAGCAAAAACCACAGGTGCGAGATCAACTCCCACATCAGCGTATTGTACTTGTCATACAGCGATAAATTGTTCCAGTTCGACAGCTTCGGTGTCCAGGCTTTCAGCATAAAGAACTGCGGCAGCGTGATCAGCGGAACCGCGGTGAGCATCGGAATCCCGACGCGCTCTAAGCGGACTTTCAGAAAGCGCTGAGGCTGATAGCGCAGATAGAGCATATAAGAGAAGTAGCCCGAGATAACAAAGAACACCTGCATACGAAACGAATGAATAAAATCATTGAGGGTAGTGAGCCACAGTGAGGCATCGTGGCTGTTGACGGCCCATGACTGAGACGAATAGATCAGGGATACGTGAAACGGCACGCCTAACAACATCAAACAGGCCCGAATGGAGTCGAGAAAATATTCACGCTCAGGTTTTTTTGTACTCATAAAGTTCCAGTTCGTTAGTACGTTTTAGGCGGTTTCGCCCTGAAACCGTTTTATGTTGGAGGGAAATTCTAGCTGGAGATAACAGAGTATACTATCAGTTGAATCTCAGTTGAGCCCGTAACGTTTAATTGTCCTAAAATCACCTCGCGAGTAGATGATTATCGGGAACATTGTTGTGCATATGCTGTCGGAAAGCCGAATTATCCATTAAGATAAGCGGGTTTGTATTAAGCACACGAAAGGGGGGGATGTGCTGACTAATGTAAAAAATAATGTGGGGCTGACGAAAATGCGCTGGATTGGCGCAGCGGTCCTGCTGGCTTTGTATGCCAACAACAGTTGGGCGTTTAACTTTGATGATGTCGCGAAACAAGCGAAAGAGTTGTCTGGAAAAAGCTTTGAAGCGCCAAAAAGTAATTTACCCTCTCAGTTTCGTGACATGAAATTTGCTGATTATCAGCAGATTCAGTTCAACCACGATAAAGCGTATTGGGGCAAACTGCGTACGCCGTTTAAGCTCGAGTTTTACCATCAGGGCATGTACTTTGATTTGCCGGTGAAGATCAATGAAATCACCGCCAATACCGTACGTGAGATCAAATACAATCCTGACTATTTCAACTTTGGCAACGTGAAGCACGATGCTGATGCGGTTAAAAACCTTGGCTTTGCCGGTTTTAAAGTCCTGTATCCGTTGAACAGCAAGAATAAGAAAGATGACGAAATCGCCAGCTTCCTGGGGGCCAGTTATTTTCGTGTGATTGGTGCAGGCCAGGTTTATGGTCTGTCTGCCCGTGGTCTGGCGATCGATACCGCGCTGCCGTCAGGTGAAGAGTTCCCGCGTTTCAAAGAGTTCTGGATTGAACGTCCAAAACCTCAGGACAAGCAGTTAGTGATTTATGCGCTGCTGGATTCTCCACGTGCCACCGGTGCCTACCGTTTCACGATTCACCCAGGCCAGGAGACTACCGTCGATGTTAAGACGCAGGTCTATTTGCGTGACAAGGTTGGTAAACTGGGCATCGCGCCGTTAACCAGCATGTTCCTGTTTGGCCGCAATCAGCCATCGACGGTCTCGAATTTCCGCCCTGAACTGCATGATTCGGACGGTTTGTCGATCCACAGCGGCAATGGTGAATGGATCTGGCGTCCACTCAACAACCCGCGCCATCTGGCGGTCAGCACCTACACGATTGAAAATCCGAAAGGCTTCGGGCTGCTGCAGCGCGGACGTGATTTCAATAATTATCAGGATCTGGACGATCGTTACGATCTGCGCCCAAGCGGCTGGGTTGAGCCATTAGGCGAGTGGGGCAAAGGCCATGTTGAGCTGGTGGAAATCCCCACCGCTGACGAAACCAACGATAACATCGTGGCGTTCTGGACACCGGAAAATCTGCCGGAACCCGGTAAAGCCATGGACTTTGACTACCGTCTGCACTTTGGCCGTAATGAAAACAAGCTGCATTCAGATGATGTTGCCTGGGTCAAAGATACGCTGCGCTCGGCGGGCGACGTGAAGCAGTCAAACCTGGTTCGTCAGCCGGATGGCACCGTGGCCTTCACCATCGATTTCGTAGGGAAAGACATGAGTGAAATGCCGGCCGACAGCCAGGTTGCGCCTCAGGTCAGCGTAGGTAAAAACGGGGAAGTGGTGGAACAGAGCGTTCGCTACAATCCGGTTACCAAAGGCTGGCGCCTGGTTCTGCGTATCCGGGTTAAAGATAACAAGCAGGCGACTGAAATGCGTGCCGCGCTGGTAAGCGGTGACAAAACATTGACGGAAACCTGGAGCTATCAGTTACCTGCCAATGAATAATCTGACTTTTACACCTCAACGCTATGTAGAAGCCCTGCCGCTGGATGCGGCAGGAAAAGCGCGTCTGGCGGCGTCTTTACAGAATGCCCAGACGTTCCATCAACTGCACGAATCGCTGGGTCAGGATGTGGCCGCCAGCGATCGTCCTGACGATGCACCGCTGAAGTCCGTTTCATCACGTGTTGAAATGGCCTGGCCTGATTCCCTCGCGGGTGGTGCACAGCTAGGCAAAGACTATCTGGAACGTACCACCCTGAAAGCGATGCCAAAGGTGAAGCGTTCACTGATGTTTCCGGAAGCCTGGCGCACTAACCCGCTGGCACGTGCCTGGGACTCATTACGGGGTCATAAGGCGGTTCCGCGTTATGCCACGGCGGAAGAGCAGCGCGCAGAAGAAAAATGGCGCCATGTTGGTTCTGTTCGCCGCTATATCCTCCTGATTCTTACGGTGTTTCAAACCGTGGTGGCCACGTGGTACATGAAGACCATTCTGCCTTACCAGGGCTGGACGCTGCTGGATCCGATGGACATGATCAACCAGAACTGGCAGCAGTCTGTCATGCAGATTCTGCCTTATGTGTTGCAGACGGGGATTTTGTTCCTGTTTGCGATTCTGTTCTGCTGGGTGTCGGCGGGCTTCTGGACAGCACTGATGGGCTTTTTACAACTGCTGATCGGTCGGGATAAATACAGCATCTCTTACTCGACAGTCGGGGATGAGGCGCTGAATCCCGAGCACCGTACCGCGCTGATCATGCCCATCTGTAATGAAGATGTGGGCCGTGTGTTCGCAGGCTTGCGCGCCACCTGGGAATCCGTTGTGCGTACAGGCAACGCTGAGCACTTCGATGTCTATATCCTGAGTGACAGCTACGATGCCGATATTGCTATTGCTGAGCAAAAGGCCTGGATGGAGCTGGTGCGTGATGTCGGTGGGGCAGGAAAGATCTTCTACCGCCGTCGCCGTCGTCGTGTGAAGCGTAAGAGCGGCAACATTGACGACTTCTGCCGTCGCTGGGGCAGCAACTACAGCTACATGGTCGTACTGGATGCGGACAGCGTCATGAGCGGGGAATGTCTGACCGGTCTGGTGCGCATGATGGAAGCGAACCCGAATGCCGGGATCATTCAGTCGTCACCAAAAGCGTCCGGAATGGACACGCTGTATGCGCGCTGCCAGCAGTTTGCGACGCGTGTTTATGGGCCGTTGTTTACCGCGGGTCTGCATTTCTGGCAGTTAGGGGAATCGCATTACTGGGGCCATAACGCCATCATCCGTGTGAAGCCGTTTATTGAGCACTGTGCGCTGGCACCGCTGCCCGGTGAAGGGTCTTTTGCGGGATCCATTTTGTCTCACGACTTTGTGGAAGCGGCACTGATGCGCCGTGCGGGTTGGGGCGTATGGATTGCCTATGATCTGCCTGGCTCGTACGAGGAATTGCCACCGAATCTGCTGGATGAGCTTAAACGCGATCGCCGCTGGTGTCATGGTAACCTGATGAACTTCCGCCTGTTCCTCGTTAAAGGGATGCACCCGGTTCACCGTGCGGTCTTCCTGACGGGCGTGATGTCATACCTTTCAGCGCCGCTGTGGTTTATGTTCCTGGCGCTGTCCACCGCCCTACAGGTGGTCCACACGCTGATGGAACCGACCTACTTCCTGCAGCCTCGACAGCTGTTCCCGGTCTGGCCGCAATGGCGTCCTGAACTGGCGATTGCGCTGTTCTCCACCACGCTGGTGCTGCTGTTCCTGCCGAAGCTGCTGAGTGTGGTGCTGATCTGGTGTAAAGGCGCGAAACCTTACGGTGGTGCACTGCGTCTGTTTGTGTCGCTGCTGCTGGAAATGCTGTTCTCGGTTCTGCTGGCACCGGTGCGCATGCTGTTCCACACCGTATTTGTGGTCAGCGCGTTCCTGGGCTGGGAAGTCGTCTGGAACTCACCGCAGCGTGATGATGATGCAACGCCCTGGAGCGAGGCCTTTAAACGTCATGGTTCGCAGATGGCATTGGGTATCGTATGGGCAGCCGGAATGGGCTGGCTGGATCTCAACTTCCTGTGGTGGCTGGCGCCTATTGTCTTCTCACTGATTCTGTCACCGTTTGTCTCGGTGATGTCGAGCCGTTCGGGGCTGGGCCTGAAGACCAAGAAGGCGAAGCTGTTCCTGATTCCGGAAGAGTATGATCCGCCAAAAGAGCTGATCGATACTGACCGTTACGTCGAGCTGAACCGCCAGCGCGTCCTGAAAAACGGCTTTATGCACGCATTGTTTAACCCGGCGTTTAACGCACTGGCGACAGCGCTGGCGACCTCACGGCACAAGCACAGCCAGTTGTTAGATCATGCGCGCGATCGGCGGGTTGATCAGGCACTGAGCGATGCGCCCGAGAAGCTGGGTCGTGAACAACGTTTGCAGTTGATCAGCGATCCGGTGGTACTGGCGCGCGTTCACACCCGTTTGTGGGAAAGTGGCGAGAAATACCATCAGTGGGTAGAGAGTTATCAAAAACTTTCGCTCAATCCTGACGCGCTTCCGCATCAGGCATAATGAAAAAAGCGGCAGAGATGCCGCTTTTTTTTGCCCCTGGCCCGACACAGACAGCAACATTATTTTGCAGTTTTACGTAAACAGGATGGTAACGCCACCTGAGTCGTGATTAAAATGACGGCTGTCTAACCTGAGTCGCTATTGTGAATAAACTCGTTATGTTAACGCTGCTGTCCCTCGCTATCGTTACGCTGAGCGGCTGTGGCAGTATTATCAGCCGTACCGTGCCCGGACAGGGACACGGTAACCAGTTTTATCCCGGCGTAAAGTGGGACGTCAGGGAGGGGGCATGGCGGATTATCACCATTCTCGACCTGCCGTTATCACTGGTCGTCGATACGTTGCTTATTCCGGTCGACGCCAGCCATGGACCTTACACGTAACCGCGATCGGAATCGCTGTTATCGTCTTCCCACTCTTCGGCGGCAGCCTTACCTTCTTCACTGTCCAGTGGAGGCTCAAGCTGAAATTCGCCATCGTCCCATTCATGCAGCGTGTTTTCCGCTAACCACTCCTGACGCAACTCAATCTCATCGAAGTCACCGTCAAAAATTGCCTGAGCGGCTTCACCACTGCGAATCGGTAAACATTCGCCTGAATCCCCTTCGTCTTCGAAGAACTCTGCCTGCCACATGATATCGCCATCCTGCATAACATATTTTTGCAGACCGAACTGATTGATAGCTGCATCATCTTGCTCAAGGTCTGGATGGTTGGCGAGAAACTCTTCACGCGCAGCGTCAATCGCTTCTTCCAGTGTAGTGAACATACTCATGCTTCTCTCCTTGCCTGATTAACGTGATTTCAGTGAAGGATAGACCAAAATCGCAGGAGAGAAAGTCAGTGCGTCAGAGGACGAATATGTCTGGCGGTTCGGCAGGCAAAATGATGTGATGAAATCAGGCGGTACATCGTGCTGGCTTGTCTCGCGGAGAAGGTCATCACAGCAGTTCGATGCCCCAGCGTTTCAGCAGAACGGCCCAGAGAACGAATACGATAAGCGTCAGGACGCAGCTCAGTCCCAGGGTAAGCCAGAAGCCTGTACGCTGATACAGAAAAGGAAACAGGATAAACATGGGCAAGGTCGGCACCACATACCAGAAGGTGTACCAGGCGTGGGCGGCAATTTTGGTCTGCGCTTGTCCTTCCAGTTTCATCCAGACAAGCACCAGAATCGTGACCAGTGGCAGCGCCGCAAGCAGGCCGCCAAGACGATCGCTGCGTTTTGCCGCTTCCGAGATCACCACCACCATCAGAGCCGTTATTGCATATTTTGAAAGCAGCCAGAGCATCGTTTTCTCCTGTTCAACCGCAACGCGTCACCCAGCTTAACATGAAGGGCGTGCCTGACGGTGGAATGGGGGCAGGGCGAGGTCGCACCGCCACGTCGGGCGCAGAACAAACGGTTTATCACCCCGTAAGAGAAAAGCGCTGCCCGCATCGGTGTCGGGCAGCGGTGAGGTTAATAGCGCGAAGGTTCGCCTTCAGGGCGGGTTTTAAAGCGGCGATGCAGCCACATGTACTGCTCAGGCGCCAGCAGTACGCCTTCTTCCACCACTTTATTCATGCGCGCGGCGGTGTCTTCTTCGCTGGTCAGCGGAAAATCAGCGCTGACATCAGGCAAAATGATCAACTCGTAACCGCGTCCTTCCGGCAGACGGCGCGGCACAAACGGGATAACCGCCGGTTTTCCGGTACGCATTAACATATGTGTCCCTACGGTGGTGGCGGCTTTGTCGACGCCAAAGAAGGGCACGAACACGCTGCTGCGGGGACCATAATCATGATCGGGCGCATACCAGATGATATCCCCACGTTTTAAGGCCCGGATCATGCCTTTCAGGTCCTTACGATCCAGCATGCCTTTATTGGAGCGCATACGACCGCGGGTTTGTAACCAGTCGATTAATTTATTGTCATTCGGCCGGTAAACGCCAATACCGGGATTATGAATGCCAAACATACGCGCGCCAATTTCCAGCGTCAGGAAATGCATACCGATAAGTAACACGCCGCGCTGGGTATCATGGGCCTGCTGAATATGTTCCAGACCGGAAGGTGTGTGCCATTTATGAATCCGCCAGTCGGGCCAGAACCACGCCATGCCGGTTTCAATCAGACCCATGCCCACAGATTCAAAATTATGCTTAATCATGGCTTCACGATCGTTGGTCGGCATATCCGGAAAGCTCAGTTCCAGGTTGCGGCGAGCAATGGCCACACGTCGCTTCATAAACCGCATAGCGATACGGCCAATACCGCTACCCAGCGCGTAGAGCAGGGGATAAGGTAACAGGACCAAAATATAAAGAAAAATGATACCCAACCAGGTCAACCAATAGCGGGGATGAAAAAGTGCACGTGAAAATTGAGGCAATTGGGTCATCTTGAATACTGTTATCCTGCGTCGTGCACCTGCGGTGCTGTTATTCGTCAGTTGCGGTTATTGTGCCATTTTTTTCCCCGCGGCTGAAATGTTAGAGCATTTCTCCGGGTGTTGCAGAAGATGAAAATGAGGGCACAACACCATCGCGCAACGAAATTTACCGTTTTACCTATCAATTTTTCTTATACGCTTCGCATTTTTTTCATTTCAGGTATCATGTGCGCGCTAAATTTCTTCTATTGATAACAGGAACGAACACCATGCCAGTGTTACACAACCTTGTTTCCAATAAAGAGCTGAAGGCGCGTATGTTGGCCGAAACCGAACCGCGCACCACAGTCTCTTTTTACAAGTACTTCACCATTGCCGATCCCAAAGCCTTTCGCGATGCGCTCTATGTCGGGTTAACCGCATTAAAGGTGTTTGGTCGCATCTACGTTGCCCATGAGGGCATCAATGCGCAGATCAGCGTGCCAGCCAGCCAGTACGAGGCTATGAAAGCCTTTTTGTACGGCTTTGATCCCGCGCTGGACAATCTGCGCATGAATATTGCGCTGGATGATGATGGCAAGTCGTTTTGGGTGCTGCGCCTGAAAGTGCGCGATCGCATCGTGGCTGACGGGATTGAGGACGACACCTTTGATGCCAGTAACGTCGGCAACTACCTGAAAGCGGCCGAAGTTAACGCCATGCTCGACGATCCTGATGCGGTCTTTGTCGATATGCGCAATCATTATGAGTATGAAGTCGGGCGTTTCGATAACGCATTAGAGGTGCCTGCCGACACGTTCCGCGATCAACTGCCCATGGCCGTGGATATGCTTAAAGACAAGAAAGACAAAAAAATCGTGATGTACTGCACCGGGGGGATTCGCTGTGAAAAAGCCAGCGCCTGGATGCGACACAACGGTTTTCAGGATGTTTATCATGTCGAGGGTGGGATTATTGAATATGCTCGTCGGGCGCGGGAACAAAATTTACCGGTGCGTTTTAAAGGTAAAAACTTTGTTTTTGATGAACGCATGGGCGAGCGTATATCGGATGATGTTCTGGCGCATTGTCATCAGTGTGGTGAGCCCTGCGATACGCACGTCAACTGCGTCAATGATGGTTGTCACTTACTGTTTATACAGTGCGAAAGTTGTGCCGAGAAGTATGAGCACTGCTGTAGCCCGTTGTGCCAGGAAGAAGCCCGTCTGTCGCCTGAAGAACAGCGTGCCCGTCGGGCGGGACGTGAGAATGGTAATAAAATCTTTAACAAGTCGCGTGGCTTGCTGAATATGACCATTCCGGCACCGACGCGGAAATAACCGACCCCGCCTGAAGGCCGACTTCAGGCGGGTGTTTTGTTACTGACGGACGCCTTCAACAGAGATAATTAACTCGACGTTCTGCGAGGCAGGGCCCAGGTCATGGGTGATATTAAAGTCTTTCAGCGCAATCTCGCCTTCAGCTTCAAAACCGGCACGATAACCGCCCCACGGATCTTTTCCTTCGCCCATCATTTTGGCTTCCAGCGTCACCGGTTTTGTCACGCCATTCAGCGTTAAATCCCCGGTGACCGCCAGTTTGTCACCGTCTTTTTTCACGGAAGTCGATTTGAACGTCGCGGTGGGATGTTTCGCCACGTTCAGAAATTCAGGGCCACGAATATGTTTGTCACGCTCGGCGTGGTTGGTATCCACGCTGTTGGTTTTAATCGTGACATCGACTTTATCGGCGGTGGGATTGTCTGCATCGAAGGTAAATGAGCCATCAAAATCTTTAAACGTCCCATATAGCCAGCTGTAGCCCAGATGCTGAATACGGAACTGAACAAAGGCGTGCTGGCCTTCTTTATCGATTTTGTAATCGGCGGCATTAGCGGTCAGTGATCCCAGCAACAGGCCAGTAGCGGTAACAGCCAGAAGCGTTTTTTTGAACATATCATTTTTCCTTTTCAGAGGGAGAGTGGATGCGCCGTCCCAGCATCCTTTTCAGGGTGATATCGCGGTCAATAAAGTGATGTTTTAACGCGGCAAGACCATGCAACACCGACAGCACCACGATGTTCCACGCCAGCCACAGATGAATATTTCCTGCTAAATCCGCCTGTTCACCCGCTCCACTGAATAATGCCGGTAACGAGAACCAACCGAAAACAGACACGGGTTTGCCATCCGCAGTCGAGATCAGATAGCCACTTAACAGAAGGGCAATAAGCAGGCTGTAAAGCAGCCAGTGCACGAACACTGCCGCGAAGCGCACCGCAGGAGAATAGCTACGCAACGGTTCAGGGGGCGGCGAAAGCACACGCCATACCAGTCGGATGACCAGCGCCAGCATTAATAACACGCCGATGCTTTTATGAATGTCAGGCGCGTTATGGTACCAGCTGTCGTAATAACTCAGGCCAACCATCCACAGGCCCAGCGCGAACATGGCGTAAATAACCACGGCCATTGACCAGTGCAGAAAAATCGTGAGTAAACCGTAACGGGTGGAGGAATTTGTCAGCGACATTGTGCTACAGCACCAAAGGAATACGTGGAAACAAGAATCTACAGAATGAAACACAAAATCAATGATGCTTACTTTTCTATAAATTTATTGTTGCTGGTGCAATGGGTTTGGTGAACCGATTTGACTAAGCGCAGGATTATTGAATAAACGCCCTTGTCTGGCGGCGGCATGATGTGACTGATGGAGAAAACATCTCTGAAACACCTGGCTGGCAGAAGAAAAAGCGGTAAAACGGGCTGGCGTGTAAATCTGTGTCAATGCGGCGCGGTGCACTGCACGCGCGCCGTACGGTCAGGCGTGAAAACGCGATAAACGGAAAGGGGTAAGATCGAAACTGAACGGTTTATTCTGTGCAAACTGACTGGCGAGTTCACCCAACACGCTGGCAAATTTAAAGCCATGTCCGCTTAAACCGGTGATGATCAGACGATTCGGTTCGCCCGGCAGTGTATCAATGATGAAATCCTCATCAGGACTCACGTCATAGCTACAGGCTTCACCGTGCAGGCAAACCCCAACGCCCGGTAAAAACTGACGGAGAAACCGGAAGGCTTCACTGCCATCGGCGGAAAGGCTGCCGAACGGCTTGCGGTCTTCAGGTGTTGTCATTAGCTGACCACCATCATGACGACCGACTTTTAAAGCATTGTTGTCCGCCGGGAAACCATAATACTGACTGCCATCCGGCATTTCGCAGGTGAAGCCAGGAAACGCATTGTTTTCACTGTAGCGGCCATCAGCCTGATACCAGGCAAATACTTTACGCGTAGGGGCGATGGGCAAATCGGGGACCAGTTTACTCACCCAGGTGCCCGTACTGACCAACAGTTTGCGCCCGCGGTAAAGGCCATCGAGCGTGGTAACCTGTTGCAATTCGCCGTCACGCCGGATCTGAGTAACCGGGCAGTTAAACAACTGCGCGCAGCCCTGTTTTTCTGCCAGCTGTATCCAGCTTCGAACCGCCTGTTCACTTTTTAAAAAGCCAGAGTTTGGTTCGAAAACGCCCAGATATCCGTCAGGAACCGCCAGCTGTGGCCAGCGCTTGCGCACGTCAGCCGCCTGCAGCACCTCGACAGGGAGCTGCCAGGTTTGGGCGCTGCTTACGACGTTTTGAATAAATTCAGACTGGACAGGCGCAAGATTCAGGACACCGCAACGATGCATAATGCGCTCGCCCGCCTGCTGTTCCAGTTCATCCCACAACGTTTGCGCACGCAATACCAGCGGTACATAGCGTTCGCCCTCGCCATAGGCATGACGAATCAAACGGCTTTCTCCGTGATGAGCACCCTGATGATGGGGAGGATGTGCGCTGTCAATCATCAGCACGGAAAGGCCAGCCTGGGTCGCATAATAGCCAGCCGCTGCACCCACTGAACCGCTACCGACCACAATGAGATCGTAAATCATGAAAATGGAACTCCTGAAAGGGTTACATAATCAATAGCATACCAGAAAGTCCATGAAAAAAGGCACCCGGGTGGGTGCCTCGCTGATGCAGCAGTATTAATGCTTCTTTCGTAGTCGTTCTACTTGCTCGGCAGATTCAATCTTAGCGATACCCGCTTCGAGAATAGAGATAAATTGCCTGGCTACATCTGTCGTCAGCCAGTAGGTCGGGCCGACGTCCGCGTCTTCTTCAGTTTGATCCTGCGACGAAAGGGAGTGCAGACGGATCATCATCGCATCATAGCTGTCAACAGTACTGATATCCCAGCCCACCAGAGGATGGGTCTGAATTACATCTTTCCGACTGTCCATTATAACCTCCTTATTACTCGTTAAACGAAGTGCATGATGAGGTTCAATGCGGCTTTTAATCTCCACTGCGAAACAATTATAACAGCAAAATGGCGATTCACTGATTAAAACGTATCATGGAAAGCCTGAATGCAGAATGATTATCTCTAAAACAGTCAGGCTGAGAAGATATAATACCTGAATACCGGGGTGCAATTGTCCTAATTGAACAATAAAAAAGGCTTATTAAGGTCGTTAAACAGAGTTAAAGAGGGGAAGTTTCAACGCCTGCTGAACCGCTACGTTTTTGTAATGTCTCTGCAAGGCGCGCAAACTGCTGCTGCAATTGCTCATCATGGTTTTGATTTTGCGCTTCAAGCGAAAGATTATGCACCAGTAACTGACTGGCCCGGTCATCAAGACAGAAAATCAGGCTGGAAAAGGCGTTTTCCAGCACCGTCAAGCGGCGTTGCTGTTCACCGATGAGCGTCAGCAGCTCGCCAAAGGTCATGGCTTCTTCGGGTTTATCTGTAGTCATGGGATGAAACTCCTTTTATGCATGATCAGCGCCAGCATAGGGCATTGGTCATTCGGAGTCCAGATGGGCAAGCGGTTAGTCAGGCATAAATGAAGATAAAAAAACCGGGTGGCGAAACCCGGTAAAAACAGCACAGTGGCGGTTAATCGGTAATGAACCAGTCGTCAGCGCTTTCCCACGTTTGCTGCAGGATTTCACTGATTTGTTCACGCGTGTCTTTGTCACCGCCCATTACGCTCAGCTGATTCGCCGTGGCGTAACGCACTTTGACCTGATTGGTGAATTGCGGAAATTGTTCATCGATCCGGCGCGACAGCTCCTGGCTCAGGGCTTCCATCGCACCAGCGGGAAGAGGTTGGGTTTTGGCAACGGTAATTTCAACACGCATAAAAGCCTCCGTATAAGATACTGTATATAATTACAGTATAAATATAGCGGAGGCAAGCGAAATTATTTTATACGCCAGTTGAGGGTTTCCCCGGCCAGGAAAGGCACCAGCGTATGAGAGCCCATTGCAATGCTTTCTTCTACCGTCCATGGCTCACGCACCAGCGTAAGGGTGCCTTCGTTCAGCGGCAGGCCATAGAAACGCGGACCATTTTCAGAACAAAATGCCTCAAAATGCTGCAGGGCATTGAGCTCTTCAAATACGGTAGCGTACGCGGGCAGGGAGGTAGGGGCGTTGAACACACCCGCACAGCCGCAGCTGCTCTCTTTCAGATGGCGCAAATGAGGCGCGGTGTCGGTACCCAGAAAGAAACGGGGATGACCGGAGGCGACAATCCTGCGCAGCGCCTGCTGATGCGTATTGCGTTTCAGGATCGGCAGACAGTACAGGTGAGGGCGGATACCCCCGACCAGCATATGGTTGCGGTTGAACATCAGATGCTGCGGCGTAATCGTTGCCGCCAGGTTTTCATTGGCGCTTTCCACATAGTCAGCTGCATCTTTGGTCGTGATGTGTTCCATCACCACTTTCAGCGCGGGGAACTGTTTGCGTAGCGGTTCCATCACCGTTTCAATAAAGCGGGCTTCGCGGTCAAAAATATCGATGTGCGAGTCCGTCACTTCACCGTGCACCAGCAGCGGCATTCCCAGCGTTTGCATCCGCTCCAGCACTGAGGCAATCGAAGCAATATTGGTGACACCATGGCTTGAATTGGTCGTGGCATGAGCGGGATACAGTTTGGCGGCCGTGAACAATCCCGACTGAAAACCGCGGGCCAGCTCATCGGCCTCTAACGAGTCGGTCAGGTAGCAGGTCATCAGGGGGGTAAAAGCGTGCCCATCAGGTAAGGCAGCCAGAATGCGATTGCGATAAGCTTCGCCCGCCGCGACGCTGACTACCGGCGGAACCAGATTGGGCATGACGATAGCACGACCATTGACTGCGCTGGTATAGGGCAGCACAGTGTTGAGCATATCATCATCACGAAGATGGATATGCCAGTCATCTGGACGGCGGATAGTAAGTTGCTGAGGGTGTGCGGTCATGAATGCGGCTCCGGCAAGTAGAATAAACGAAAGGCGTGTTTAGGCCGGATTATAAGCATAAGGACTCAGGCAACCGTTTGCACCTGTTTTTCTTTTTTAAAAAAAATCCGCGCCTGAAGGCGCGGATAAGATGACGGTAAAGCTGCCTGTCAGGCGGTTAGTCGGTGAAGGGGATGACCAGTTCACCAGGCTTCACTTCCAGCCCTTTCGCGAATTTTTTCGCCAGCGATTCCGCTTTACTGCGATCGGCGCTCAGCACGTAGGCGGGGTGCTGATCAAAGTAGCTTTTTAACGACTGATTCAGATAAGGCGTCAGGGTTTTCATAATAGAGGCCATCTTCTCGGGCTGAACCTGCGCATCGACGATTTCCATATCGCGCAAATATATGGCTCCTTGCTGCTGATCAAACACTGGCTGCGCACGCATTTTGAGTTGCATATCGGCCTGTTGCGGACCAAAGAGTGAGGAGACATTAATTTTGGCATCGCCCGATAAGGTGACTTTCCCTGGCACGTCCCGACCAATCTGGCTATTCAGGTTAGTTAACACAATATGGGCATTGACCAGACCTGATACGCCAATGTCTTTTTCGAAGTTATTATGTTTTTGCAGGGCCTGATTGACTTCCTGTTCGCTAATTGTGTATTGCGTTAACTGATTACAGCTACTCAGTAAAACCGCTAAAAACAGGGCAACCAGCCCGTGAAAAACCGTCTTCATACTTCCCTCGTTTAACTGAAAAACTCGCTCGTGGCATAGCCTGCCTGAATGCAAACCGTCTGTCATCAGGAATGGGATGATAAGGATTTGCCGAAAATGCCTTCCGGAAGAAAGTGCCCCGATCTTCCGCTGTTAAAACGGGCGGCTTGCGGCACCCACGGCTTCTTACGCGGCGGGGCAGTGACAGCGCACAGGGTTAAGAAACCGATGTGGTTACCGAACCAGTTTTCTGGATCGGAGATATGAACAGGTCTTTTGACGCGTCTGCGCTGCACGGTGGGCCGGACGATAATTCAGCGACCTGGCTGTTGTGGTATGCGTAACGTTTTACCGCAGACCTGGCGGCGGTTATAGTGAAAGTTATCAATGACTGGCATTTCCTTCCCGCCATGGACTTCAGGAGAGATGATGTTTGGCTATCGTTCTGCCGCACCAAGGGTGCGACTCACGACCGAGCGGCTGGTGGTAAGACTGGTTCATGAACGCGATGCATGGCGTTTAGCCGACTATTACGCGGAAAACCGTGACTTCCTTAAACCCTGGGAGCCGGTGCGTGATGACAGCCACTGTTATCCCTCTGGCTGGCAAGCCCGGCTGGGCCTGATCGCTGATATGCATAAACAGGGCTCGGCGTTCTATTTTATTTTAATGGACAGCAATGAAACGGAAGTGCGTGGCGTGGCGAATTTTAGCAATGTCCTGCGCGGTGCCTTTCATGCCTGCTATCTTGGCTATTCGCTTGGCGAGAAGTGGCAAGGGCAGGGCCTGATGTTTGAAGCGCTGCAGTCGGCGATTCGCTATATGCAGCGCCAGCAATATATCCACCGCATCATGGCAAACTACATGCCGCATAACCAGCGCAGTGGTGACCTGCTGGCCCGCCTGGGATTCGAAAAAGAGGGCTATGCTAAAAACTACCTGATGATTAACGGTCAGTGGCAGGATCATGTCCTGACTGCGCTGACCAGCAAGGAATGGACACCCAATCGTCGTGGGTAAAATGAGGAGTTCGCAATGAAGATGACCTTGTCGGCGCATGCGTTGCGCGTGCTGGGTTGCCTGCTGGAAAAGCAAATCACCACACCGGAACAGTATCCTCTTTCATTAAATGGCGTGCTTACCGCCTGTAATCAAAAATCTAATCGCGAGCCCGTGATGACGCTGAGCGAAAGCGACGTGCAGGATCAGCTCGATCTCCTGATTAAAAAGCATCTGGTGACCGCCAACAGCGGGTTCGGCCAGCGCGTGGTGAAATACGAGCAACGCTTCTGCAATTCCGCCTTCGGTAATTTACAGCTCAGTAGCGCAGAAGTTGCCGTTCTCACATTGCTGTTCCTGCGTGGCGCGCAAACCCCTGGTGAACTGCGGACCCGGAGTGGGCGTTTGCATGAGTTTGCCGACGTCAGCGACGTTGAACAGACGCTTGACACGTTGATGTCGCGCGCTGAGGGGCCCATGGTCATGCGCCTGGCGCGGGAGCCGGGTAAACGTGAAAGCCGTTTTATGCACATGTTTGCTGATGAGGTCGAACTCGGGGCGCTGGAGCAACACCCAGCTACGGCGGACGATGTCGCGCTGCGGGATCGGATTGAGGCGCTTGAGCAACAGGTTGCCGATCTTCAGGAACAACTGGCGCAATTACTGGAAAGAGAACAATAAATGACGATTCGCATTGGTGTTGTTGGGTTAGGCGGTATTGCGCAAAAGGCCTGGTTGCCTGTGTTATCGCAGGCAAATAACTGGCAGTTAGTCGGCGCATTTTCGCCGAATCAGGCCAACGCCCGCATCGTCTGTGACCGCTACCGTATCACCTGCTTCCCTTCACTGACCGCTCTGGCTGCCGCCTGTGACGCCGTATTTGTGCACAGCAGTACGGCCAGCCATTACGACGTGGTCAAAGCACTGCTTCAGGCTGGCAAGGATGTCTGTGTCGACAAACCGCTGGCAGAAACCCTGAATCAGGCAGAGGCGCTGGTCGCGCTGGCCGAAAAGAAACAACGAAAGCTAATGGTGGCGTTTAACCGGCGTTTCGCGCCCTGCTATCAGCAACTGAAAACACAAATGCACTCCGCCGCTGCGCTGCGTATCGAAAAACACCGCAGCGACAGCGTGGGTCCACAGGATCTGCGCTTTACACTGTTAGATGATTACCTGCATGTCGTTGATACGGCTCTGTGGCTGGCAGGAGGCCGTGCGCTGCCCCGTCAGGGCCATATTGCGACCAATGAACAGGGACAGATGCTTTACGCCGAGCACCATTTCAATGCGGGTGGATTGCAGGTAACCACCAGTATGCACCGTCGGGCAGGCAGCCAGCGCGAACGTATCAGCGCCATCTGTGATGGCAAATGCATTGATATTCATGACATGCGCGACTGGCAGGAAGAGTGCGGTGCAGGCGTAGTGATCACGCCGCCTGCCGCCTGGCAGAGCCACCTGGCTCAGCGCGGATTTGTGGGCGTGGCAGAACATTTTGTTCACTGCATCGAAAATCAGACAAAGCCGGAAACGAGTGGTGAGCAGGCACTGCTGGCGCAACGTATCGTCGAATCCATGTGGCGCGACGCGGAACGGGAATAACGCCTTGTAACACTCAGTGCTGGTCATTTCACGCGATCGCAGTAGACTATCGCCCGACGTGTGACAGGACCCGTGCTAAGTCACTCATTTTGCCGATTCTTTTCAGGATGCCCCGTCAATTATGAATTTGTTGAAATCGCTGGCAGCGGTCAGTTCAATGACCCTGTTTTCCCGCGTGCTGGGTTTTGCCCGGGATGCCATTGTGGCACGGGTGTTTGGTGCCGGCATGGCGACCGATGCGTTCTTTGTTGCGTTTAAACTACCTAATCTTCTGCGGCGTATTTTTGCTGAAGGAGCCTTCTCGCAGGCATTTGTTCCTATTCTTGCCGAGTATAAAAGTAAGCAGGGCGAAGAGGCTACGCGGCTTTTTGTGTCCTACGTTTCCGGTCTGCTGACCCTGGCGCTGGCGCTCGTGACCGTCGCAGGCATGGTTGCCGCTCCCTGGGTCATCCTGGTGACGGCACCGGGTTTCGCCGATACAGCCGATAAATTTGCCCTGACCAGCGCGCTGCTGCGCGTCACTTTCCCCTACATTCTCCTGATTTCGCTGGCTTCGCTGGCTGGGGCCATATTAAACACCTGGAACCGTTTTTCGGTGCCGGCGTTTGCCCCCACGCTGCTGAATATCAGCATGATCGGCTTTGCGCTGTTCGCCGCACCGCACTTCCATCCGCCCATCATGGCGCTGGCGTGGGCGGTGGTGGTCGGCGGACTGCTGCAACTGGGCTATCAGTTACCGCATCTGAAAAAGCTGGGCATGCTGGTCCTGCCGCGGATCAACCTGCGTGATGCTGGCGTGTGGCGCGTGATGCGCCAGATGGGGCCGGCAATTCTTGGGGTTTCAGTGAGTCAGATCTCACTGATCATCAATACGATTTTTGCCTCGTTCCTGGTTTCGGGCTCTGTCTCATGGATGTATTACGCTGACCGCCTGATGGAGTTTCCGTCCGGCGTGTTAGGCGTGGCGCTGGGCACGATTTTATTGCCTTCTCTGGCAAAAAGTTTCGCCAGTGGCCACCATGAAGAGTACTCGCGCTTAATGGACTGGGGCCTGCGTTTGTGCTTTTTACTGGCGTTGCCCAGTGCGGTGGCGCTGGGTATGTTGTCCGGTCCGCTGACTGTCGCGCTGTTCCAGTACGGAAAATTTACTGCCTTTGATGCCGCTATGACACAGCGTGCGCTGATTGCCTACTCGGTGGGATTGATGGGACTGATCGTCGTTAAAGTCCTGGCGCCGGGCTTTTATTCCCGTCAGGACATTAAAACGCCGGTAAAAATTGCGATTATTACGCTGATCGCGACCCAGCTAATGAATCTGGCCTTTATTGGCCCGCTGAAGCACGCCGGACTGTCACTCTCCATTGGTCTGGGTGCCTGCCTCAATGCTGGGTTGCTCTACTGGCAACTGCGTAAAAAGAAAATCTTTCAACCTCAGCCTGGCTGGGTCGGTTTTCTGATTCGCTTACTGGTGGCGGTAATCGTCATGGCGGCCGCGCTGTCAGGCATGCTGTACTGGATGCCGGACTGGGAGCAGGGCAACATGCTATGGCGCCTGTTGCGGCTGGCTCTTGTCTGTGCGGTAGGCGGCGGCGCTTATTTCCTGGCCCTGGGCATGATGGGCTTCCGACTGCGGGATTATGCCCGCCGAACCGCCGTCTGACCATGAAACCCTCCAACGGTTAATGCCGTAATCCAGGCCGTAATGAATAACATTACGGCCTTTTTGTCATAAACCTGCGCAGTGCAGGCCGGACTAACAAGGGATTCTGTGCCAGACCAGTCATTTCATCACGCCCGGCGATGCCACGAGCCTCTGTCATCCCTTTTGCTGGCCTGTTTGCTAGGGGGGACAGCCCTCGCAGCAGATTAGTTGGCATTTTCAGGTGAGTAATCCGCTCAGCGGGTTGCCAAGAGACGACACCCGATAATGGATGGGGGCACGCCGTTACTGACTCATCATGCGCAAGACGTTAATACGGCGCGTCGAAAAGCCTGTTTACAGCGTATCGTCATAAAAAATTCATGTTTTTTTCATTGCTATTTAGCGTCTGACATCGCTTCGGGCGGTAAGTCCATAATGTTGTAAGAAACTGATTCAAAAGTCCGTTTTGGCGTAAATCCTGTCCTCTTCCTGCCGATGAGTACCTTTAGTCCATCATTGAGAGGAAGATCAAAATGCATACCCGCGCTCATGAAAACGCGATGCCAGGTTTCTGGTACAACCTCAATCTTATTCCCTTATTCAGCCTGATTTTTGGCGGAATCTTATTTCTGTTCGTGTGCAGTAGCACGATATCCGCCTGGTTTCTGACGCAGGGGCAACATTCCCTTGACGTATCAACGGATGAAATTTCGGTAAGGCAGGGATTACTCGACAGCTCAACGCATATGCGCTCTGCCAGGCTCAATATTATTCAGGCCGGCGCAGCGGCACGTATTGCCGACACGGATAACTACGCCGCTTTCCTCAGCGCCACAGAGGGCAGCATTAAAAAGGCAGAAAATGGGCTGAATATTTACCTTAACCGTCCGGTCAGGACGCCAGTCGGCATCGAACTCGATAAACAACTGCAGGCGCGATTTAAGGATTACCTGCAAAAAGGGTTGATGCCGATGATTGAGGCAGCCAAACAGAACAGTTTTGAAGAGATCATTGCGGATGAAACGGCGGCTGACAAACTCGACAAAGCGTATAAAGACGTGTTGATGAAAGCCATTCAGATGCGCAATCAGCGCTCGATGGACATTAAACAGCAGGCGGTTGAACAGGTTAAAACAGGCTATACCACGATGTTAGTGGCCTTTATCGCATCCGTAGTGATTGTGCTACTGGCTTTTGCTCTGCTGAGAAAAGTGGTAATTAAGCCTTTAAGACAGTCACTTCACCGTATCGATCTGATTGCCCACGGCGATTTGACCGTACCACCCTCGGCCTGCGGTCGTAACGAGCCGGGTATGTTACTGTCAAACCTGCAACGTATGCAGTCATCGCTTGCCCAAACTGTCGGCGCTGTCCGCGATGGGGCCATTGCTATCTTTCAGAGCGCGGGGGAAATTGCCTCCGGCAATACCGATCTTTCCTCCCGAACGGAACAGCAGGCCGCGTCGCTGGAACAGACGGCTGCCAGTATGGAACAACTGACCGCGACGGTGAAACAGAATGCCGACAATGCGCATCACGCCTGCCAGCTGGCGTCCGATGCGTCCGAAAAAGCCCAGTCGGGTGGAGAGATTGTTAATCGCGTCGTCAAAACCATGGACGATATCTCCGGCAGTTCGAAAAAGATCGCTGAAATTACCAGCGTCATTAACAGCATCGCCTTTCAGACGAATATTCTGGCATTGAATGCCGCGGTCGAAGCCGCGCGGGCAGGGGAGCAGGGACGCGGATTTGCGGTGGTCGCCAGCGAAGTGCGCAGCCTTGCTCAGCGCAGCGCGCAGGCTGCAAAAGAAATCGAAGGGCTTATCGCCACTTCTGTCGGACTGGTTAACAACGGCACGGAACTGGTCAGCGATGCCGGTACCACCATGATGAAAACGGTAGACGCATTCCAGCGTGTGAATGACATCATTTCTGAAATTGCCGTCTCTTCAGACGAGCAGAACCGAGGCATTCAGCAGGTCAGCCACGCGATCACAGAAATGGATGCAGTAACCCAGCAAAATGCGTCACTGGTTGAAGAGGCTTCAGCCGCTGCGGCCTCCCTTGAGGATCAGGCGGATAAACTGACGAAAGCCGTGGCCGTCTTTAAACTTGAACGAGCCCCGTTAACACCGTCTGACGCCCCCACTATAGTCGTTGCTCCCGCCGTTCCTGCTTTTGCAGCAGCGGCACCGAAGAAAGGTCATGACAACTGGGAAGCGTTTTAAGACGAATGCCTGCCAGATCGTGGCAGGCTAAATCAGCGTCCGCTTCTGATCAGAACAGGCAGTGTGCGCAGGGATGCGCTGGAGCAGAAACGTTATCCGGGATGCCGGAGGTGCAGGATGTATAGCGCGTTGGACACTGCATCTGTTGGGCGAAGGGGGCAGATATTCTGCATAACAGACCCGCCGCCCTGTGAGGACAGCATGAAAAAATCCGTCATCCACGCGTGATGACGGATTCTTCAAAAATGGACAGCGTGATCAGCAGACTGACGTTATCAGATTTTACGGCTCAGCGTCGCCTGGCCCTGACCTTTTCCATCCGGTCCGTAGAACGCTTGCGTCTGATGCGGCTTAAGCACGTCTAACGCATCATGCGTGAAGGTAATCTGGTGCTGTAACAGGATGCCGTTGTGCGTGTTGGCACGGTGTAACCGGCGTGTATGCTGCTGAATACCTTCCCAGCGGCGCGCCATGTCACTCTGACCACGATAAGGTGCAGATGTCCCCAGACTTTTCTCGTTGCTACGGCGCATCTCATCCAGATAGTTCAGCGTCGTCAGCAGCGCGCTTTTATCTTCGGTAATGCGCTGCAAATTGTTGCTGTCAATCATTCCGGACGACAACTGTTGTTCTTCTTCATCCAGAACGGTCGCCAGAGACACCAGCACTTCCTGCATCTTATCTAATGTGGTCAGCAAATTACTCATGGGGATTATTTACCCTCTAAATACGCCTTAGTGTCGGCAATCAGCGCATCGGCGATCTTGCCGGTATCCATCTTCAACTCGCCATTACGAATAGCGGTTTTCAATTGTTCAACGCGTTGGACGTTAATGTCCTGGCTGCCTGGCTTCATCAACTGCGCCTGGGCGCTGCTCAGGCTCACCTGAGCGGCGGCTGGCGTGGTCGCTGTTGCGCTGTCACTCTGGCGCACACGCGCAGTTTGCGGCTCGCTGCTGTCACGTGTTTGCACGGTGCTGGCGGGCTTTAACGGTTGTGTTCTTTCGATGCTCATATTCGGGCTCCTGTAAGGTCAGGGGGTCTGCCACCTGAATCATAATAGCGTAATCGCTTTGCTGATTCTTCTATCGGCAAATAAACAGGCTTCTTTAATGTTTTATAGTGTTATAAGAATTTTCCCATCATCACTGACCCGACCGCTCACAACCTGACCGTTCCCCATACGTACACGAACCCATTGCGCAATAGTGCCATTGCTTAAGGCTTTCCCCTCGCCGCTGGCATCAAATCCGTCGCCACTGGCAACCACCATGACATCCTGACCTGCTTTTACACGCCACGGCTGGCGCAGCATCGACTGACTCACCGGCTGTCCCGGCTGAATGTCTCGCAGCACCACAGAATCGGCGACGGTCTCATCGTTAAGCAGGGTGCGCGGCGGCAGCGTATCCAGACGTCCCTCTTCGATACGGAAATCGTCTTTGCTCACGGTTGCGCCGCGGGCGATTAAATTTTTCGCCACCAGATAACGGCCAGTGACCTGAACCTGGACCTGAATATAACGTCGATTTTCTCCGCAGTTGGCTGCCACGCTCATATTGCCCCACGGGCGGCTGTTGCCGGGCAACGTAAATTGCGGCGTATCACATAAGGGCCACTGTGCCTGTGGCGTGCGAATGACGACGTTCATGCCCGTGGCATGCTCAGGATCACGGGCTTTAAAAAACTGGTTCAGTTGGGCGCTGAAATCGCCTGCCATAACGGGTAAGGCAAACAGGGCCAGCAGGCTGGCTAACAGGGCTGGATATCCACGCATGTGCTTTTCCTCACTGATGATGGCAATGAGTGTACGCGTTTGAAAAAAAACTCAAGAGTTAAAATAGCGACGATTTGAGGCGTTATTCAGACGATGGCTCTTGCTTTTTCCCAATTATGCTGCCAGCTCGAAATTCTCATTTGCGGAGGAAGCATGCTCGACAAACTCGATGCGGCGCTACATTTCGGTACCGAAGCCCTCAACCTGCGAGCTCAACGTCAGGAGATTCTGGCATCCAACATTGCCAACGCCGACACCCCAGGCTATCAGGCCAGGGATATCGACTTTGCCAGCGAGCTGAATCGGGCAATGGCGAATGGACGTGCTGAAGGCAGTAGCCTGGCGCTCAAAGTTACTTCGTCGCGTCACATCGAAGCGCAGACGAACACGGCACCGTCGATGGATTTGCTGTATCGCATTCCGGATCAGCCATCTGCGGACGGTAACACCGTCGATATGGACCGCGAACGTACTCAGTTCGCGGATAACAGCCTGAAATATCAAACCGATCTCACACTTATCAGTAGCCAAATCAAAGGCATGATGAGCGTGTTACAAGGGCAATAATCATGGCATTGCTGAATATTTTTGACATTGCCGGCTCAGCGATGACCGCGCAATCACAGCGATTAAACGTCAGTGCCAGTAACCTGGCAAACGCCGACAGCGTGACCGGCCCGGACGGGCAGCCTTATGTGGCAAAGCAGGTCGTTTTTCAGACCGACGCTGCGCCGGGTGCGGCCACCGGTGGCGTAAAAGTGGCGCAGGTTGTTGATGATCCTACGCCCGCGAAACTGGTGTATGACCCGGGTAACCCGATGGCGGATGCCAAAGGCTACGTGAAGATGCCTAACGTGGATGTGGTAGCGGAAACGGTCAACACCATGTCGGCATCACGCAGCTACCAGGCGAACGTCGAGGTGCTGAATACCGTGAAGTCGATGATGATGAAAACGCTGACCCTGGGTCAGTAACGGAGAAAAATAATGACTATCGCGGTAGGCGTTAATGAAAAGCTGGACCCCACGGTCCTTAGCTCATCCAGCACCGGCACAAGTAACAGCGCCCAGGATCTGCAAAACCAGTTCCTGACCATGCTGGTGACGCAGCTGCAAAACCAGGATCCCACCAATCCGATGGATAACAGTCAGCTGACAACACAGCTGGCACAGATCAACACCCTGAGCGGTATTGAAAAACTGAACACCACACTGGGATCGATTTCGGGTCAGATCAGCACCAGCCAGTCACTGCAAAGTTCGACGCTGATTGGTCATGGCGTGATGGTGAATGGTTCACAGATTCTGGTCGGTAAAGGCACGACAACGCCGTTTGGCGTGGAGCTGACTAACGCAGCCACCACCGCCACGGCGACAATTACCGATGCACAGGGCAATGTGGTCAGCACCCAGGACCTGGGCGCACTGACCGCCGGCGTTCACACGTTCTCGTGGGACGGCAAATTACCGGATGGCAGCGTCGCGCCAGATGGAAAATACAAAGTTGCGATTGCTGCCAGTAACAGCAGCGGTCAACAGGTGGCTCAGCCACTTAACTATGCCTACGTCAATGGCGTAAGCACAGCGGGTAATACCGCAAAACTGGATCTCGGCACCATGGGCTCCGCCACCCTTGACGACGTACGTCAGATTCTCTGATTCACCTGTAGACAGGAGAGATTTAAATGTCATTTTCACAAGCGGTCAGCGGTCTCGGCGCTGCCTCAAGTAACCTGGACGTTATCGGTAACAACATCGCTAACTCCGCCACAGCGGGCTTTAAGTCCAGCACCATCGCGTTTGCCGACATGTTTGCCGGTTCAAACGTGGGTCTGGGGACTAAAGTCGCTGCCGTGATCCAGAACTTCAACGATGGTGCAACGACAACGACCAGTCGAGGACTGGATGTAGCGCTGAGCGGTAACGGCTTTTTCCGTTTGACTGACTCGGCGGGCGCCGTGTTTTATTCACGTAACGGGCAGTTCAAACTGGACGAAAACCGTAACCTGGTCAATGCCCAGGGCCTGAACGTTACAGGTTATCCTGCGTCAGGGGTTCCTCCGACCATTCAGGCAGGTGCTAACGCCGTGTCGCTGTCTATTCCTACGACACAAATGGCTGCCAGAGCGACCACGACCAGTAATTTAGTCGCAAACCTGAATTCAACGTCACCGATTCTGGATGACACCAAATTCAACGTTTCTGATGAGACCACACGTAGCGCGAAGAGCACAATTTCGATGTTCGACACGCAGGGTAACAGCCATAACGTCGACCTGTACTACGTCAAAACAGCTAACAATACCTGGAACGTCCATGCTGTGGATTCGACTGTAGGCTCTGCAGTAGGTAATTACCAGATGTCGTTCGACGCTAACGGCAAGTTGACCAGCGTTTCCCAAATTACTGCAGCGGGTGCCATCGTTCCGGGAACGACAACTGACAGTACTGCAACGTTGCCACTCACCGGCGCAAACGGTGCTAACGGCACGACGGTTGCACTGAATTTCGTTGGTAGCCAGCAGCAAAATACCGGTGCATCAACTTTTGGTAGCCCAACTCAAAACGGCTATGCGCCGGGCGATCTGACCAGCTATGCCATCAACAATGACGGCACCATCACTGGCGCTTATTCCAACGGACAAACTCAGCTTCTGGGACAAATCGTTCTGTCCAGCTTTGCTAACCCTGAAGGTCTGCAGTCAAAAGGTGACAACGTTTGGTCGGCAACCAGCGCGTCCGGACAGCCCGCTATCGGCGTAGCTAATACCGGCACCTTCGGTTCACTGACCGCAGGCGCACTGGAAGCTTCGAACGTCGATATGAGTAAAGAGCTGGTCAATATGATCGTCGCGCAACGCAACTACCAGGCGAACGCGCAGACCATCAAAACGCAGGATCAGATCCTTAACACTCTGGTCAACTTACGTTAATTCGCTAACGGGATTGCTCTATGGATCACGCGATATATACCGCGATGGGCGCGGCCAGTCAGACACTGGATCAGCAGGCGGTTACCGCCAGCAACCTCGCCAACGCCTCAACGCCCGGTTTCCGGGCGCAGCTGAACGCGTTGCGTGCTGTACCGGTCACTGGTTGGTCACTGCCCACGCGCACGTTGGTCACGGCGTCCACGCCGGGTGCCGACATGAGTCAGGGGGCCATGGATTACACCCAGCGCCCACTGGACGTGGCAATGCAGCAGGATGGCTGGCTGGCAGTACGCACCGCCGACGGCAGCGAAGCCTATACCCGCAACGGCAACATGCAAATTCGTTCGGACGGTACGCTGACGGTGCAGGGCAATCCCGTAATGGGCGAAGGTGGTCCGATTGTGATCCCTCAAGGTTCTGAGATCACCATCGCGGCTGATGGCTCTATTACCGGGCTGAACGCTGGCGACTCACCTAATGCGACTGTACAACTGGGCCGTCTGAAGCTCGTCCAGGCAACCGGTAAAGAGTTAGAGCGTGGGGACGATGGCATGTTCCGTCCCACCGCCGCGATGCAGGCGACACGTGGCGCAGCCCTGCAGGCCGATCCGACTATGCAGGTCATGCCGGGTGTGCTTGAGGGCAGTAACGTGAAGCCGGTGGAAACGATGGTCGATATGATCGCCAATGCCCGCCGTTTCGAGATGCAGATGAAGGTCATTAACAACGTTGACCAAAACGAACAGAAAGCCAACCAGTTGCTCAGCATCGGCAGCTAAGGCGCGAGGATAAATACATGATTCGTTCTTTATGGATCGCCAAAACCGGTCTTGATGCACAGCAGATGAACATGGACGTGATCGCCAACAACCTGGCCAACGTCAGTACTAACGGGTTTAAGCGCTCACGTGCCGTGTTTGAAGATCTGATGTACCAGACCATGCGTCAGCCGGGCACGCAGTCATCTGAGCAGACGACGCTGCCGTCAGGTTTGCAAATCGGTACTGGTGTACGTCCGGTGACGACCGAGCGTTTGCATACGCAGGGCAACCTGTCGCAAACCAACAACTCAAAAGATATCGCCATCAACGGCCAGGGTTTTTTCCAAATCCAGATGCCAGATGGAACTTCTGCGTATACACGTGATGGTTCATTTCAGGTTGACCAGAACGGCCAACTGGTGACCAACGCGGGTTTCCCTGTGCAGCCTGGTATTACCATTCCAGCCAACGCCACAAGTATCACCGTGTCGCGTGATGGTGTGGTGAGCGTAACCCAGCAGGGGCAGACGCAGGCCGCCCAGGTCGGACAGTTAACGCTGAGCACCTTCATGAACAATGCGGGTCTCGATAGCGTGGGTGAAAACCTCTACAAGGAAACGCAGGCATCGGGTGCGCCGACGGACAGTACGCCTGGGCAGAACGGTGCCGGTTTGTTGTATCAGGGTTATACCGAAACCTCTAACGTAAACGTCGCGGAAGAACTGGTTACGATGATCCAGACGCAGCGTGCTTACGAAATTAACAGCAAAGCGATCAGCACCTCCGATCAAATGCTGGCGAAGTTGACACAGCTGTAACACGAACAGGGCCAGCTAAGGCTGGCCTGAAGACTAGTCATGAATAAGGTCGTAACTCCGTGGCGATGCAACATATTCTTAAGCCTGGACATTGGTTAGTAGTCACCGCACTGCTGACGCTTAACGGTTGTGCGTTGGTGCCACGCACGCCACTGGTGCAAGGAGCGACCACGGCTCAGCCGTTGCCCTCTGCGCCACCTGTGGTAAATGGGTCCATTTTTCAGGGTGTTGCGCCGCTCAACTACGGCTATCAGCCGCTGTTTGAAGATCGCCGCCCACGTAATATCGGCGATACGCTGACTATCACCTTGCAGGAAAACGTCAGTGCCAGCAAAAGTTCGACCTCGAATGCCAGCCGTAACGGCAGCGGCAGTCTGGGTATCACTGCAGTGCCTACCGGTTTAGAAGGTTTAGCCGGCGCAACGGGCGAAAAAGCCAACTTTGCGGCGGGTGGCAAAAATGATTTCGCAGGCAAAGGTGGGGCATCTGCTAACAACACCTTTACCGGCACCATCACCGTCACGGTGGATCAGGTTCTGTCGAACGGCAACCTGCACGTGGTCGGAGAAAAACAAATTGAGATCAACCAGGGCACCGAGTTTATTCGTTTCTCGGGCGTGGTTAACCCACGCACCATCAGTGCGAGTAACGCCGTGTTGTCTACAGCCGTGGCCGATGCACGTATTGAGTACGTCGGAAATGGTTATATCAATGAAGCGCAAAATATGGGCTGGTTGCAGCGCTTCTTCCTGAATATCTCGCCGTTCTAAGAGGTTGTAATGAAAAAGCTAACATTATGGCGTGTCGGTCTGGGATTACTGTTAGGCGTAAGCCTGATGGCGCGTGCCGATCTGATCCGCGACTTAACCACCGTACAGGGTGTGCGTGATAACCAACTGCTGGGTTATGGCCTTGTCGTGGGCCTGGACGGAACAGGCGATCAGACAACGCAGACGCCGTTCACGACCCAAACCGTCAGCAACATGCTGTCGCAACTGGGCATTACCGTGCCGCCGGGCACCAACATGCAGCTCAAAAACGTCGCCGCCGTGATGGTTACCGCCAGGCTGCCTTCGTTTGCCCGCCAGGGCCAGACGCTGGATGTCGTGGTGTCGTCCATGGGTAACGCGAAAAGCCTGCGCGGCGGCACGCTGTTAATGACGCCACTGAAAGGCGTGGATAACCAGGTTTATGCGCTGGCCCAGGGTAACATTCTGGTCGGCGGCGCGGGTGCCGCAGCAGGCGGCAGCAGCGTTCAGGTCAACCAGCTTAACGGTGGACGGATTACCGATGGGGCAACGGTTGAACGTGAACTGCAGAGCAACTTTGGTTCGCAGAATACGATTAACCTGCAGCTGAACACCGAAGATTTCTCCATGGCGCAACGAATTGCTGATGCGATCAACGCCCGTGGCGGATACGGTTCGGCCCAGCCGCTGGACGCCCGTACGGTCCAGGTCCGCGTGTCTCCGAATAATGGTGCGCAGGTTCGTTTACTGGCAGAGATTCAGAACATTGATGTCTCCGTGCCGGTTGAGGATGCCAAAGTCATCATTAACTCACGCACCGGCTCTGTTGTGATGAATCGTGAAGTGAAACTGAACACCTGTGCGGTCGCTCAGGGCAACCTGTCTGTCACGGTCAATCAGCAGCAAAACGTGAGTCAGCCGAACACGCCGCTGGCGGGTGGACAGACTGTCGCTACTACCAATACGCAGATCGATCTGCGTCAGAGCGGCGGTGCGTTGCAACGGGTTAACTCCAGCGCCAACCTGAACAGCGTGGTGCGTGCGCTGAATGCGCTGGGTGCATCGCCTATCGAACTGATGTCTATTTTGCAGTCAATGCAGAGCGCGGGTTGCCTGCGCGCAAAACTGGAAATTATCTGATGAACGATACGCAATCGCTGATGAATGCGGCTTTTGACAGCCGCTCGTTGAACGACCTGAAACGCGATGTCACTGCCGATCCCAAAGGGAAAGCACTGCAGGTCGCGCAGCAGGTTGAAGGGATGTTTGTTCAGATGATGCTGAAGAGTATGCGTGAAGCGTTACCGCAGGACGGCATTCTCAGCAATGAACAGACCAAGCTTTTCACATCAATGTACGATCAGCAGATTGCGCAGGACATCGGTAAACGTGGCCTGGGCCTGGCGGATATCATCGTTAAACAGATGGAACCCGCCAAAGCCCCGGACGAGCGCGCCGGTACGGTGCCGATGAAGCTGGATAACAGTTTCATCATGAGCACCATTGGCGCCACGCCGCTGGAGCAAATGGTGCGCAAAGCTATGCCGCGCCTGCCCGCGCCTTCGCCCACCGGCCTGCCGAGCGACAGTCGTGACTTTATTGCCCAACTGACTCAGCCCGCTCAGGCCGCCAGTCAGCAGAGTGGTATCCCTCATCACCTGATTCTGGCGCAGGCTGCACTGGAGTCAGGCTGGGGGCAACGTCAAATCCTGACCCGTGATGGAAAGCCGAGTTATAACGTCTTTGGCATCAAAGCCAGCGGGAACTGGAAAGGCGAAACGACCGATATCATGACCACAGAATATGAGCACGGTGAAGCTAAAAAGGTGCGTGCGACATTCCGGGTTTACAGTTCTTATTTCGAAGCGTTAAACGACTACGTCAAACTGCTTTCAAATAACCCACGTTATGCGGCTGTCACCAATGCACAGAGCGCGGAGCAGGGCGCCCAGGCATTGCAGGCTGCGGGCTATGCCACCGATCCGAAATATGCGCAAAAACTGATGGGAATGATTCAGCAATTCAAGAGCATGGGTGAAAAAGTGGTGAAAGCTTATAGCCAGGATTTAAGCACATTGTTCTGAGAATTGTGCCTCAAGTTTCACTTAAGCATGCCGATAATAGCAGCAAGAGCCAGGCGCGCCAGCGCACGCTGGCGACCACACTGATGACAGCGACCCGTGTAGCGGGGAATGTAAGGAACCGAGATGTCCAGCATAATTAACTCCGCAATGAGCGGGCTCAGTGCCGCACAGGCCGCCTTAAGCACCACCAGTAATAACATCAGCAATTACACCGTTGCCGGCTATTCACGTCAGACGACGATTCTGGCAGAAGCCAACAGTACCCTGCAGGGAAAAAGTTATTACGGTAACGGGGTTAACGTAACCGGTGTTCAGCGTGAATACGACAGTTTTATCGCAGCGCAGCTGCGTGGGTCTTCAGCCACCTACAATGCGGCAAATACGCAGTATTCGCAGGTCTCCAATATCGACGATCTGATGTCAACCTCGACAACGAGTCTGTCGAGTGCGATTCAGGGCTTCTTTAGCAACATGCAGAACGTGGTCAGTAATGCTAACGATCCCGCAGCGCGTCAGTCTATGCTCAGCAACTCCCAGGGGCTGGTCAATCAGTTTCAGACCCAGGCGCAATATCTGACCAACCTGCAAAACAGCGTCAATACGGACGTTGCGGCCAATGTGGATCAGATCAACACGTTTACCAGTCAGATTGCGAACCTCAATCAGCAAATCGCGAAACTCACTACGGGTAACGGTGCGGTGCCGAATGACTTACTGGACCAACGCGACCAGCTCGTCAACGGACTAAATAATATTGTCGGTGTGACGGTGTCACAACAGGATGGTAGTTATACCGTTTCGATGGCTAACGGCACCTCATTAGTTAACGGCTATCAGACAACCAAAATGGTTGCCATGCCATCAAACAGTGATATTACCCGTACAACAATTGGTTATGTGGATGCACAGGCCGGTAATGTACAGATTCCGGAATCCTCTGTAACAACGGGTTCTCTGGGCGGCCTTCTTAGCTTCCGCTCTCAGGATTTAGACCTTGCTCAAAACCAATTGGGACAGCTTGCGGCCGCTTTTACGACCAGTTTTAACACCGTGCACAAGCAGGGATTCGATAGCAATGGTGATCAGGGCGTCGACTTCTTTACTATTGGCGGCCCAACTGTTCAGGGCAACAGTAAAAACACCTCATCTGCAACGATGACCGCAGCATGGAGCAATGCCAGTGCTCTGCAGGCATCGAATTACACCGTCAGTTATGACGGAACAAACTGGTCAGCTACGCGTTTGTCAGACAATGCCAAAACGACCCTGACGCCCACCACCTCGGGCGGCGTGACGACGCTCAGCCTGGACGGGATGAGTCTGACGGTCAACGGTACGCCGAATGCCAAAGACAGCTTCCTGGTGAAGCCGGTTCAGAACGCTATTACTAACATGTCAGTGGCGATTACCAGCGGCTCGCAGATTGCGGCGGCGGCGGCACCAGGCGGTGAAAGTGATAACCGCAATGCCCAAAATTTACTGGCGCTACAGGATGCCAAAATCGTCAACGGTAATTCTACGTTGTCCCAGGCCTATGGCGCGATGGTGAGTACCGTTGGTAACAAAACACAGGCCCTGAAAACGGCCAGTACAACGCAGCAGAACGTAGTGACGCAGTTAACAAACCGTCAGCAGTCTGTCTCCGGCGTTAACCTGGACGAAGAGTATGCGAACCTGACCAAATACCAGCAATATTACATGGCGAATGCGCAGGTTTTAAAAGCGGCCAGCACCGTTTTTGACGCCCTGCTTAGCATTAACTAAGAGCAGAGGACATCATGCGACTCAGTACAAATATGATTTTTGACCAGCAGGTTCGCGGCGTAAGTGATGCGCAATCCTCCTGGTTGAGTGCGGGCAAACAGCTGTCTACCGGATACAGAGTGTCTAACCCGTCTGACGATCCGATCGCCGCTTCCCGTGCCGTGGTGTTATCGCAAACTCAGGCGCAGGCAAGCCAGTATGCGGTTGCCCGTACCTTCGCCGACCAGGGCTTATCCCTGGAAGAAAACACGCTGGACGGTGTGACAAACAGCATTATGAGCGCGCAGTCGATGATTGTGGCCGCCTCAAACGGCTCATTGAGCGACGATGACCGCGCCTCGTATGCGACGCAGCTGGAAGGGGTGCGTGCGCAGTTACTGAACCAGGTCAACAGCAAAGACGCAAACGGGCGTTATATCTTTGCCGGCTATAAAACTGATACACCACCGTTTGTGGATGGTGCCGGCGGTGTGACCTATCAGGGCGGAACCGACGCGATTACGCAAAAAGTCGATACGGACCGTACGATGACGATCGGTCATACCGGTAACAGCATCGTAATGTCGATCACCAGCAACGCGGTGAAAGAACCGAACGGTGGCACCAGTGAAACGAATTTATTCAATATGCTGGACAGTGCTATCAGTGCGCTAAAAGTGCCCCAGAATGGCGCGGATGATGCCACCAAAGCGACCTTTTCAGCGGCAATGGATAAAACCAACCGTGGTCTGAGCAACTCGCTTAACAACGTGCTCAGCGTGCGTTCCGAGATCGGAACACAGCTGAAAGAGCTGGATACGTTGAATGCGCAGGGTGACGATCGCAAAGTGATTTATGACTCGCAGATGAGTAGCCTGGTGGATGTGGATTACACCCAGGCGATTTCCAGCTACACCATGCAACAACAGGCGCTGCAGGCTTCTTATAAGACCTTCACTGATATGTCTCAGATGTCATTGTTCCAGTTAAATTCATAAAAATTTTAGGCGTACTTTAACCGGGTGCGCTTAGTTTTTCCCATCGTCCTACAGGGACGGTGGGATTTTTTTTGTCTGCGTAATGCCTCTTTCGCTGCTCAATTAACATGGCGACCTGTGCGGAGAACCTTTGCTGCATGATTGACGCTGTGCTGCACGGATCAGGCTAATGTAGCCCTGATTACATACCTCAGGATGATCCCTCCGTGGTGTTTCTGCCCGCATACCTCACCCGAAATGTCCGTAACAGACAATAAAAAACCCGGCCGGAGCCGGGTTTATCACGTCTGCGAACCGTGCTTATGGCTTGGTCGCAGGGGCCGTTGCCTGGTGGGTAGCACTATGGCCGCCCGCAGAACCTTTGCCTTCAAAATTGAAGGAAGGACGCTGCCAGTCGCTGTGACGCGCAGGCTCTGGTTGCCATGCTGGCGCAGGCGCTTTGGTCATTGGGGCTGACGCAAAGTGCTTCCAGCGCGTTTCCGCATTGGCCTGGAGGGCTTCTACAGCAACGTCGCGCGCAGCCACAGGCGCATGCGGTTCGGTGATGGGTGCACCGGTTTCCTCTGCAGCAACCGGTGCATTTAACACCGCGTCAACCTGAGCTTCGGTTGTCGGGCTCACCGCCGTACCGGCCTGCTCTGCGGGCCCAACGTGCTCGTGTTGGGCGACCTCGGGCGCGGCGGTCACGTCGGACTTATGCGCGTCTTCAGCCGTGACATCGGCAGGTTGTGCCTGCTGCGCGACGGCGTCGGCGCGGGCTTCTGCAGCCGCAGGAATCACAGAGGGTTCCTGATGCACAGGAGCATCAATCGCCTGCGTGTCATCCGTATTCACCACAGTAACCGGCGTGTCTGTCTGGGGTTCAGCAACCTGTACTGGATCGGGCTGTGAAACCGGCGCCTCGTCTACGGCCGCTGCCACAGGCAGGGCGATAGCAGGTGCTGTGTCTGCATGGCTGTCGTCCTGTGCGGTTTTCACGGCATCCTGTGTGGTCTGCTCTTCGTTCGTCTGTGCGACCGGATAGCGCACCCAGACTTTGCCTGACGCCATCTCAGGTGAGGCCGAAGCGGCTTCTAATGGCATAGCAGACTGTGTTGGGTAGCGCTCATCGCGGTAACGACGGCGACGCTGACCACTGACGCGCAGATGGCGCGGTGAACGACGAGAGCGACGCGGCATGTTGGCGTTATCACGCGCTTCGGTTTCGTCCGCGTCGTCGACCTGTGAGGCTTCTGCAACCGGCTGAATCTTGCGGGCTTCAACAGATTCTGCTGACTCGACGGCAGCATGCTGAGGCTGATCATTGTTGTCGCCAACACGCACTTTTTGCGTCAGCTGACGCGGTTTGCGGCGTGGCATAGCCTGAACGCGCTCATCGTCCTGTGCTTCAGCCGCAACGGGCTCAGCGGTTTCAACGGCCTGTTCAACCGCGCTGTTCGCTTCCTGCTGGGCACGTTTCTCTTCCTGACGACGACGCTGACGTTCAGCACGCTGTTCACGACGCTGCTGCTGTTGCTCATCGCGTTGCTGGCGAGCTTCATCGCTCAGCGCCGGACGTTCATCACGCGCCTCATTAGACTGCCCCTGACGCTTATTACGACGGTTGTCTTCACGCGGTTCACGATTGTCACGGGTTTCGCGGTTGTCCCGAGATTCACGCTGCTGAGTGGTGTCACCATTACGTGGCGTGCGCTCACGGCGGTTATTGTTACGGCGGTTGTTACGACGATCGCCACGCTGATTGCCGTTCTCCTCACCGCTGGTTTTCTGCGGTTCGGTCACTTCAGCAACGGGCTCTGCCGTGGCAGGCGCAGGCTCACCGGCGAACATTTTTTTCAGGCCCGCCAGCAGGCGACCAACAAAGCCTGTTCCGTTGGATGGCGTTGCAGGGGCGGTTTCAGCAACCGGCGCAGTTCGCGCTTTGGTCGCTTCCGGCGCTGCTTCCGTCGGTGCCGGTGGCGCATCAGGCATCACAAATGCCGCCAGGGCCGGTTGTTCTGGACGACGACGTTCGGCATGTTCTTCTTCCGAAGGCATCGCCATTTCGGCTTCGTGCAGCTTAGGCAGGTGATAGCTCAGCGTCTGCGTTTCTTCACCTTTCCGCACGCGCAACACGGAGTAGTGCGGCGTTTCCATCCGGTCGTCCGGTACGATAACCGCACGCACGCCGCCCTGGCGTTTTTCGATAGCATTGACCGCTTCACGTTTTTCATTCAGCAGGTAAGAGGCCACAGGCACCGGGACAATAGCATGCACTTCTTTGGTGTTGTCCTTCAGGGCTTCTTCTTCGATCAGGCGCAGAATAGACAGTGACAGCGACTCGTTATCACGAATGGTGCCGGTACCGCTACAGCGCGGGCAGACATGATGGCTCGACTCGCCCAGTGACGGGCTGAGACGCTGGCGGGACATTTCCAGCAGGCCAAAACGTGAAATATGGCTGATCTGAATACGGGCGCGATCCTGACGGACCGCCTCACGCAGACGGTTTTCTACCGCGCGCTGATGGCGAACCGGCGTCATATCGATAAAGTCGATAACGATCAAACCGCCGAGGTCGCGCAGGCGTAACTGGCGGGCGATTTCATCTGCTGCTTCGAGGTTCGTGTTAAACGCGGTTTCTTCGATATCGCCACCACGCGTAGCGCGTGCCGAGTTGATATCGATGGCGGTCAGTGCTTCGGTGCTGTCGATAACAATCGAGCCACCGGAAGGCAGGCGCACTTCACGCTGGAAAGCGGACTCGATTTGCGACTCGATTTGATAGTGGCTGAACAACGGGATTTCGCCGGTGTAGAGCTTGATCTTGCTGGTAAAGTCCGGACGGCCCAGAGCCGCAATATGCTGACGCGCCAGTTCCAGGACCTTCGGGTTATCGATAAGAATTTCGCCGATGTCCTGGCGCAGGTAATCGCGGAATGCGCGCACGATTACGTTACTTTCCTGATGAATCAGGAAGGGCGCAGGACGGCTGTCAGCGGCTTTCTTAATCGCTTCCCAGTGTTTCAGACGGAAGCTGAGATCCCACTGCAGCGATTCGGCTGATTTGCCTACACCTGCGGTACGGACAATCAGCCCCATACCATCAGGCAGTTCCAGTGCCGAAAGCGCTTCTTTCAGTTCGGTACGGTCGTCACCTTCAATTCGACGAGAAATGCCGCCCGCGCGCGGGTTGTTCGGCATCAATACCAGATAACTTCCTGCCAGCGAGATAAAGGTGGTCAGCGCGGCGCCTTTATTACCCCGTTCTTCTTTATCGATCTGAACAATAACTTCCTGGCCTTCACGCAGCACATCCTTAATGTTTGGACGACCGTGAGCGTTGTAGGAAGCAGGGAAGTATTCGCGAGAAATTTCTTTGAGAGGGAGGAAACCGTGACGTTCTGCACCGTAGTCGACGAAAGCCGCTTCAAGGCTGGGTTCGATACGGGTGATTTTACCTTTGTAGATATTGGCTTTTTTCTGTTCGTGTCCGGGACTTTCGATATCCAGATCGTACAGACGTTGACCATCAACCAGGGCAACGCGCAACTCCTCCTGCTGAGTTGCGTTAATTAACATTCTTTTCATCGTAACGTACTCGTTATTCTTTCATGAGTGATTAAAGCTGCGGGCATAGTTACCCTGGACGAGTATCAACCGATGGCCCCGTGACTTAGTGCAATGTCGTCAACCTCACGGTTATCGACCGCGCGAGGGGCGCAAATAACGTCGGTGGCCTGTTTTTCATAAGGAACAACAGCACCAGATAGTGGAAATGCGAGAGATAATTCTGTAAACCCGTGCACTCCATCTCATGTCCAGGCCGCAACCCGCAGCCCGCTAAGTGCCTGATTTCGCATTACGTCTTACGCCATTGCTGCGTGTCTGCTCAATCCGACAAAATAACTAATTTCGCTTTTTTTCTTATCTGAATCCTCAGCTAAGAAACCTAAGCATTATTCCACTGCTAACCTTCATATAGCAAGGTGACTTTAACTGACTGATCAATTTTCTTTACATTTTAAGAACCCTGCGACAGAAAGCGCATTCAGGCTGTTGAAAATGCCAGCAATCTGATTGCTCATCCCGACGCTACGCAGAGAGTTAAGCACATAAAAAGGGGTGGCGCTATCAGGGGACACTATTTAGAATCGCCGCCATGAAAACAGAGAATCCCGGCGTACAGTTTGTCGCCATCACGGCTGAAAACGCCGGACAACGTATTGATAACTTTTTGCGCACCCAGTTAAAGGGCGTGCCGAAGAGCATGATTTATCGCATCGTGCGAAAAGGTGAAGTGCGCGTGAATAAAAAACGCATCAAGCCTGAATATAAACTCGAAGAGGGCGATGAGGTGCGCATTCCGCCAGTACGTGTGGCGGAGCGTGATGAGGACGCTGTCTCGCCCAAACTGGCCAAAGTTGCCTCACTGGCTAACGCCATCCTCTTTGAAGACGATCATTTGCTGGTCATGAACAAACCGTCCGGTACAGCCGTACACGGCGGCAGCGGCTTAAGCTTTGGTGTGATTGAAGGACTGCGCGCCCTGCGTCCGGAAGCGCGCTTTCTGGAGCTGGTACATCGCCTTGACCGCGATACGTCCGGCATTTTACTGGTGGCCAAAAAGCGCTCAGCATTGCGTTCGCTGCATGAACAGCTGCGTGAGAAGGGCATGCAGAAAGATTATCTTGCGCTGGTGCAGGGCAACTGGCCCTCGCATATCAAAGTGGTTCAGGCGCCGCTGCTGAAAAATATTCTGCAAAGCGGTGAACGTATGGTGCGTGTCAGCAGTGACGGCAAACCGTCGGAAACCCGCTTTAAAGTGGAAGAACGTTTTGCGTTTGCCACGCTGGTCAAAGCCAGTCCGGTAACCGGGCGTACGCACCAGATTCGTGTACACACCTTGCACGCCGGTCATCCCATCGCCTTTGACGATCGTTACGGCGAGCGCGACTTTGACAGCAAACTGGCCTCTACGGGGCTGGATCGGCTCTTCCTGCACGCGGCTGCGTTGACATTTACGCACCCGAATACAGGGGAAACCCTGCGTATGGAAGCGCCGCTGGATGACACGTTACAGCAGTGCCTGACGAAGCTGCGCCAGCAAAAAAACTGACGCAGGGCGGCATCACGCTCCCAGGGGATTGATGCCCGCTTCACGCAGCATCGCGCTGAGCGCGATAAGCGGTAGTCCCACCAACGCATTCGGATCGCGCCCTTCAAGCCGGTCAAATAAGCAGATGCCCAGTCCTTCACTTTTGAAACTGCCGGCGCACTGTAGCGGTTGCTCTTTCTTTATATAGTTGGTGATGTCGGCCTGACTCAGCGTGCGGAAATGCACGGTAAAAGGTTCACAGCAATGCATCAGTCGCTGGCTGGCAGGGTGGTAGAGGGCGAGGCCGGTATAAAAGGTTACGCGGTTGCCACTGGCAGCGCGTAGCTGTGCTTCTGCGTTCTGCGCCGTATGGGGTTTTCCGGTAATCCTGCCGTTAAGGACGCAGACCTGATCGGAACCAATGATCCAGTGATGTGGATAACGTTCAGCCAGCGCCTGAGCTTTGGCTATGGCCAGGCGCGTAACCAGATCCTCTGCGCGTTCATTTTCTAACGGCGTTTCATCTGTCTGGGGTGAATCTACTGTAAAAGGCAGGCCAAGCTTGCTCAGCAGCGCCTGACGAAACGGTGAGGTTGATGCTAAAAGAATCGATGCTGTCATTTTTTTTCAATATTGATAGCGAATTGGTGGCAGTCATTTTAAACTGTGCGCCGCACTGGATGCGAATAGTGGTTGAAAGATGCTGTCCAACGGCCTTTTTCTTTGACTCTATGTGATTACAAAGTTAATATGCGCGCCCTATGCAAAAGGTAAAATTACCCCTGACGCTGGACCCCGTCCGCACCGCTCAAAAACGCCTTGATTACCAGGGTGTTTATACCTCGCAACAGGTAGAGCGTGTGGCTGAGTCGGTCGTCAGTGTGGACAGTGATGTTGAATGTGCCATGTCGTTCGCGGTTGATAACCAGCGTCTGGCAGTACTGACGGGTACTGCTGATGTTGAGGTTACGCTTCGTTGTCAGCGCTGCAACCAGGTTTTTCCACATCATGTTCACGTAAGCTATTGCTTCAGTCCTGTTTCATCTGATGAGCAGGCCGAGGCGTTGCCGGAAGCGTACGAGCCGGTTGATGTCAACGAATTCGGTGAGATCGACTTGCTGGCGGTTATCGAGGATGAAGTTATTCTCGCGCTGCCTGTGGTTCCGGTGCACGATTCTGAACACTGTGAAGTGTCCGAGGCGGACATGGTCTTTGGCCAATTGCCTGCAGAGGCAGAAAAACCAAACCCATTTGCCGTATTAGCCAGTTTAAAGCGTAAGTAATAGGAGTAAGGTCCATGGCCGTACAACAGAATAAACCCACCCGTTCTAAGCGTGGTATGCGTCGTTCGCACGATGCGCTGACCACTGCTGCTCTGTCAGTAGATAAAGTTTCTGGTGAAACTCATCTGCGTCACCACATCACTGCGGATGGTTACTACCGCGGTCGCAAGGTTATCGTTAAGTAAGATCTTTGCTTAGCAAGGCGATACCTTGACACGTTTGACCCTGGCTATCGATGCCATGGGCGGGGATTTCGGTCCCTGCGTGACGGTGCCTGCAGCATTGCAGGCACTGGCCTCTCATTCGGAACTTATCCTTCTTCTGGTCGGAGACCCCGACATTCTCACGCCATTGCTTGCCAAAGCCGATTCCGCCCTGCTGGCGCGTTTGCAGGTTGTCCCTGCAGAATCCGTTATTGCAAGTGATGCGCGACCCGCACAAGCCATACGTAACAGCCGCGGCAGTTCAATGCGAGTGGCGTTAGAGTTGGTGAAAGAAGGGCGGGCAGAGGCCTGCGTCAGCAGCGGCAATACCGGCGCGCTGATGGGGCTGGCGACATTATTACTGAAGCCGCTGGACGGCATTAAGCGTCCGGCGTTGATGACCGTTTTACCCCACCAACATCAGGGAAAGACGGTCATTCTGGATTTAGGTGCCAACGTCGATTCTGACAGTGCGATGCTGGTGCAGTTTGCGGTAATGGGCGCGGTCATGGCCGAAGAAGTGTTGGGCATAGCGCATCCCCGCGTGGCACTTCTCAATATTGGCCATGAAGAGCATAAAGGGCTTGAAAGCATTCGCGATGCGGCGTTAAGTCTGAAGGCATTACCGCAAATTAATTACATTGGTTACCTTGAAGGTAATGATTTGCTGACCGGCAAAACGGACGTGCTGGTTTGTGATGGTTTCGCTGGAAACATCACACTGAAGACAATGGAAGGCGTGGTAAGAATGTTCCTTTCTCTGCTGAAATCATCGGGAGAAGGTGAAAAGCGGTCGTGGTGGCTGACGTTGCTGGGGCGCTGGGTTAAAAAGCGTTTGGTCAGGCGTTTCGGCCATCTCAACCCCGACCAGTATAATGGCGCTTGTCTGTTAGGATTGCGCGGGACAGTGATCAAGAGTCATGGCGCAGCAAATCAACATGCCTTTGCCATGGCGATCAATCAGGCCGAGCAGGCGGTGAGGCGGCAGGTTCCTGAACACATTGCCGCCCGTCTGGACGCTGTATTAGCCAGGAGTGACAAAGCCTAGATGTTTACCAAAATTATCGGTACGGGCAGTTATTTGCCCAGCCAGGTCCGCACCAATGCCGACCTGGAAAAAATGGTGGAGACCTCGGACGAGTGGATTGTTACCCGTACCGGCATCCGTGAGCGCCGTATTGCTGCGCCGGATGAGACTGTTGCAAGTATGGGCCACCAGGCAGCACAACGTGCCCTGGAGATGGCGGGCGTCGATGCCAATGACGTGGGCCTGATCATTGTGGCGACCACGTCTTCCAGTCATGCCTTCCCCAGCTCTGCCTGCCTGATTCAGCAGATGCTTGAAATCAAAGATTGTGCCGCGTTTGACCTGGCTGCGGCCTGTGCAGGCTTTACTTATGCGTTAAGCGTTGCCGATCAATACATCAAAAATGGTGCAGTGAAACATGCGCTGGTCATCGGTTCTGATGTCCTGGCGCGTACGCTCGATCCTGAAGATCGTGGCACGATCATTCTGTTCGGTGACGGTGCGGGCGCAGTGGTACTGGGTCAAAGTGAAGAGCAGGGCATCATTTCTACCCATCTGCATGCTGATGGCCGTTACGCCAAATTGCTGACGCTGCCTTATCAGGATCGCGCGCATCAGGATCAACCCGCTTACCTGACAATGGCAGGTAATGAAGTCTTCAAAGTGGCCGTGACAGAACTGGCGCACATCGTTGATGAGACCTTGCAGGCGAACAACATTGCGCGTGAAGAGCTGGACTGGCTGGTGCCGCATCAGGCAAACCTTCGCATTATCAGCGCCACGGCGAAAAAACTGGGCATGACCATGGAAAAAGTGGTGGTCACGCTGGATCGTCATGGAAATACCTCAGCCGCATCGGTGCCCAGCGCACTGGATGAAGCCGTGCGCGATGGCCGCATCAAACCCGGACAACTTATTTTGCTGGAAGCCTTTGGTGGCGGATTCACCTGGGGTTCTGCGCTGGTTCGCTTTTGATTGACAGGAACTGAAAATGACGCAACTTGCTTTTGTTTTCCCAGGTCAGGGCTCACAGTCTGTGGGCATGTTGACAGAACTCGCTGCCGCTTATCCGGTGGTTGAAGAGACGTTCCGTGAAGCCTCTGAGGCCCTCGGTTATGATCTGTGGCAGTTAGTGAGCCAGGGGCCCGCGGAAGAGTTGAACAAAACCTGGCAGACGCAGCCTGCGCTGCTGGCCGCTTCTGTGGCGATTTACCGTGTCTGGCAGCAGCAGGGGGGCAAACAGCCTGTGCTGATGGCGGGCCACAGCCTGGGCGAATATTCTGCGCTGGTCTGTGCGGGCGTACTGGATTTCGCGGACGCAATCAAACTGGTTGAACTGCGCGGTAAACTGATGCAGGAAGCCGTGCCAGAAGGCACCGGTGCCATGCAGGCGATCATCGGTCTTGATGATGCGGCCATTGCGAAAGCCTGTGAAGAAAGTGCGCAGGGTGAAGTCGTTTCGCCGGTGAACTTCAATTCGCCAGGCCAGGTCGTTATCGCGGGTAACAAAGATGCGGTAGAACGTGCAGGCGCGGCCTGCAAAGCGGCGGGCGCCAAGCGCGCGTTGCCGCTGCCGGTCAGCGTACCTTCGCATTGTGCACTGATGAAGCCTGCGGCGGAAAAACTGGCACTGACGCTGGAAACGCTCACCTTTAAAGCACCCCAGGTGCCGGTGATTAACAACGTCGACGTGAAAGCCGAAACGGATGCCGACGCGATTCGTCAGGCGCTGATTCGCCAGCTTTACAGCCCGGTACGCTGGACAGAAAGCGTAGAGGCGATGGCTGCGCAGGGCGTGACGCAACTGATTGAAATGGGTCCGGGTAAAGTGCTCACTGGCCTGACCAAACGTATCGTAGATGGCCTGTCTGCGGCAGCGGTGAACGATACTGCGTCATTGACTGCGGCACTTGCACAGGAATAAGAGGAAAATCATGAGCTTTGAAGGTAAAGTAGCGCTGGTAACGGGCGCGAGCCGCGGCATTGGCCGTGCGATTGCAGAAACCCTGGCTGCACGTGGTGCAAAAGTGGTGGGAACTGCAACCAGCCAAAGTGGTGCCGATGCGATCAGTGCTTACCTTGGCGATAAGGGACTGGGCCTGCTGTTAAATGTGACAGATGCCGCTTCCATCGACAGCGTTTTAGAGAAAATTCGCGCTGAATTTGGCGAAGTGGACATTTTGGTCAATAATGCAGGCATTACGCGTGATAATTTACTGATGCGTATGAAAGACGATGAGTGGCAGGATATCCTTGATACCAACCTCACATCAGTTTTCCGTCTTTCTAAGGCGGTGATGCGTGCCATGATGAAAAAGCGCATGGGACGTATCATCACCATTGGTTCCGTTGTCGGAACCATGGGTAATGCGGGTCAGGCAAACTATGCTGCAGCAAAAGCGGGTTTGATTGGCTTTAGCAAATCACTGGCGCGGGAAATCGCGTCACGTGGCATTACCGTCAACGTCGTGGCTCCGGGCTTCATAGAGACCGACATGACGCGGGCACTGAACGAAGATCAACGTTCCGGTATTCTGGCAGAAGTGCCTGCGGGTCGCTTAGGCGAAGCGCAGGAAATTGCTAATGCTGTTGCATTCTTAGCCTCTGACGAAGCAGCCTACATCACGGGTGAGACGCTGCACGTCAATGGCGGCATGTATATGGTCTGATAATCACGAAATCATTTGCATTATTTGCGTATAAAACCGCACAATAGCGTAAATCGTGGTTAGACCAGCCGGGATTTTGTTGCATCTTTTTCAACATTTTATACACTACGAAAACCATCGCGAAAGCGAGTTTTGATAGGAAATTAAATAGTATGAGCGATATCGAACAACGCGTTAAGAAAATCATCAGTGAGCAGCTGGGTGTGAAAGAGGAAGAAGTGACCAACTCTGCATCTTTCGTAGAAGACCTGGGTGCCGATTCTCTTGATACCGTTGAGCTGGTAATGGCTCTGGAAGAAGAGTTTGATACTGAAATTCCAGACGAAGAAGCTGAGAAAATCACTACCGTTCAGGCAGCGATCGACTATATCAATAGCCACAAAGGCTAATGAATATCTTCAGGCGGTCAATTGACCGCCTGAGTTTTATGTTTGCCCCACAATAGTCATTTTTTTCCCTCCCTGGAGGACGAACGTGTCTAAGCGTCGTGTAGTTGTGACTGGTCTTGGCATGTTGTCTCCTGTCGGCAATACCGTAGAGTCTACCTGGAGTGCTCTCCTTGCCGGTCAGAGCGGCATTAACCTGATCGACCATTTTGATACCAGCGCCTATGCAACACGCTTTGCAGGTCTGGTAAGAGATTTCAATTGCGATGACTTTATTTCCCGTAAAGATCAACGCAAGATGGATGACTTCATTCAGTACGGCATCGTGGCAGGCATTCAGGCCATGCAGGACAGCGGTCTTGAAGTGACCGAGGAAAATGCAGGCCGGATTGGCGCGGCAATTGGTTCGGGCATTGGTGGTTTGGGTCTGATTGAAGAAAACCATACCTCGCTGGTGAACGGCGGTCCGCGTAAAATCAGCCCTTTCTTCGTGCCTTCCACAATCGTCAATATGGTGGCGGGACATCTCACCATCATGTATGGCCTGAAAGGCCCCAGCATTTCCATTGCGACCGCCTGTACTTCTGGCGTTCACAACATTGGTCATGCGGCACGTATCATCGCTTATAACGATGCTGACGTGATGCTGGCAGGTGGCGCGGAAAAAGCCAGTACACCATTGGGTGTAGGTGGGTTTGGCGCGGCGCGTGCACTGTCTACACGTAACGACAACCCGCAGGCGGCAAGCCGCCCATGGGATAAAGACCGTGATGGTTTTGTACTGGGCGACGGCGCGGGCATTATCGTACTGGAAGAGTACGAGCATGCTAAGAAGCGTGGCGCTAAAATCTACGCGGAAATCGTGGGCTTTGGGATGAGCAGCGATGCCTATCACATGACCTCGCCACCGGAAGACGGCTCTGGCGCAGCCGCAGCGATGATCAATGCGCTGCGTGATGCACAGATAACGCCTGACAGGATCGGTTACGTCAACGCGCATGGCACGTCAACGCCAGCAGGCGATAAAGCCGAAGCGCAGGCGGTGAAATCAGTGTTTGGTGAGGCTGCCAGCAAGGTTATGGTCAGCTCAACTAAGTCGATGACCGGCCATTTACTGGGTGCGGCAGGCGCGGTTGAATCGATCTATTCGATTCTGGCGCTGCGCGATCAGGCGGTTCCACCGACCCTGAACCTGGATAACCCGGACGAAGGTTGCGATCTTGATTTCGTTCCTCACACTGCACGTCAGGTGTCTGGACTGGAATATACGCTGTGTAACTCTTTCGGTTTCGGTGGCACTAATGGTTCACTGATTTTCCGTAAAATCTAAACCTGGCGTTTATGATTGCTTAAAAGGCCCGCTATGCGGGCCTTTTTTCTGTCCAGCGACGAAGAGAAACCGATAAAATCACCGTCATGACAACCACGATATCGATACGGGAGACGCGGTAATGTGGATTAACGGCATCGAACAATCTCATCTCACGGCCCGCGATCGCGCCGTACAATTTGGCGATGGCTGCTTTACCACGGCCGCTATCATCAAGGGCAATATCGCGCTGTTTGACTGGCATATTCAGCGGCTACAGCAAAGCTGCGAACGCCTGTGGTTACAGAATGTTGACTGGCAGGCTCTGGCGGGGGAAATGCTGCAGGCGGCCTCGGGCCATGACAGCGCGGTGCTTAAAGTCATTATCAGCGCAGGCAGTGGGGGACGCGGTTACAGTCGTGCGGGCTGTAGCGGGCCGACGCGCATTGTCTCGGTCTCTGACTGGCCCGGACACTATGCTGCGTTAGAAAATACCGGTGTCAGGCTGGTGGTCAGTCCGGTCCGGCTGGCACGCAACCCCCAGTTTGCCGGGCTAAAACATCTCAACCGGCTTGAACAGGTGATGATTCGTGCCCATCTTGAGCAGACAGACGCGGATGAAGCGCTGGTGCTTGACACCGAAGGTTGGGTGGTGGAATGCTGTGCGGCCAATTTATTCTGGCGGAGCGGCAACACGATCTTTACGCCCCGGCTGGATCAGGCTGGCGTTGACGGCATTATGCGGCAGAATCTGATAGCGCAAATACATGCAGCGGGACAGAGTTGTCAGGTGGTGCAGGCGACGCTGGCGGCGCTGTTAGCCGCAGACGAAATTGTCATCTGTAATACGCTCATGCCTGTCTTGCCCGTTCGACAACTTGATGCGGTGACCTTTCATCAACGCACATTGTTTAACCAGCTACAGGCAAGCTGTAAAACGATAATGGAAGCAGAATGAGTCGAAGCAAAAAAATTATTGCGGGTGTGCTGGCAGTGCTGCTGGCGGCCGCAGGCGTCAGCTACTGGCAGGTGAAGCAACTTGCTGCCAGCCGTCTGACCCTTTCCCAGGAAACGATTTACACGCTGCCCGCCGGGACGGGCCGTGTGGCGTTAGAAGCCCAGCTGGAAAGTCAGCATATTATTCCCCACAGCATCTGGTTTGGCGCGTTGCTGAAGTTTGAGCCTGAACTGGCAAAATTCAAAGCCGGGACCTATCGTCTGGAACCGTCAATGACGGTGCGCGAGCTACTGGCGTTGCTGGCCAGCGGCAAAGAGGCCCAGTTCCCGCTGCGCTTTGTAGAAGGACAACGCCTGCAGGAGTGGCTGAGTGAATTACGCCAGGCACCCTATGTAAAACATACGTTGCCTGATGATAAGTATGCCACCGTGGCAAAAGCGCTCAGGCTGGATGAAAATCAGCTGGAAGGGGGCTTCTGCCCGGATACCTATCTGTATACCGCCAATACAACGGATATTGCGTTGCTGACGCGTGCGCATCAGCGAATGCAAAAGATGGTTGATGAAGTCTGGCAAGGCCGCATGGACAACCTGCCTTACAAGAATGAGCAGGAGATGGTGACGATGGCGTCGATCATTGAAAAAGAGACGGGCGTCAGTGAAGAGCGGGCGAAAGTGGCCTCTGTGTTTATTAACCGACTGCGGACGGGCATGCGCCTGCAGACCGATCCGACCGTGATTTACGGTATGGGCGCAGCCTACAATGGCACGCTGACGCGCAAAGATCTGGAAACAGCGACGCCGTACAATACCTATATCATCAGTGGTTTGCCGCCAGGCCCGATAGCGATGCCGAGTAAGGCCTCATTGATTGCCGCCGCCCATCCGGAAAAGACCAACTACCTCTATTTTGTGGCGGATGGCAAAGGTGGACATACGTTCACGACCAATCTTGCCAGCCACAACAAGGCCGTCCAGGCTTACCGGCTTGCGTTAAAGGAAAAAAATGGACAGTAAGTTTATTGTGATCGAGGGCCTGGAAGGCGCGGGAAAAACCACGGCCCGTGAGGCCATTGTGGCAACGTTACAGGCACACGGGATTGAAGACATCGTCTTTACCCGTGAACCCGGCGGTACGCCGCTGGCTGAACAGCTCCGTATTCTGGTGAAGCAGGGCATTGAGGGCGAGCAGGTGACCGATAAAGCGGAACTGTTAATGCTGTACGCCGCCCGTGTCCAGCTGGTCGAAACCGTGATTAAACCGGCCCTTGCGCGCGGCGCCTGGGTGGTGGGCGATCGGCATGATCTCTCCTCTCAGGCTTACCAGGGCGGCGGCCGTGGGGTTGATGCCGAACTGATGCGTACATTGCGTGATACGGTGCTGGGGGATTTTCGTCCTGACCTGACGTTGTATCTGGATGTCACACCGGAAACAGGATTACAACGTGCCCGCGCTCGTGGTGCGCTGGATCGCATCGAGCAGGAGTCACTGCGCTTTTTCGAACGCACACGTAACCGCTATCTGGCCCTGGCGGCAGAAGATGCGACGATTCGGACAATCGATGCGACGCAGCCTCTGGAACAGGTGACCACCGCGCTGCAATCCACATTGTCTGCCTGGCTGGCGGAACAGCGGGCATGAACTGGTATCCCTGGCTAAACCAGCCTTACCGGCAGGTGATTGCACAGCACCAGGCGGATCGCGCGCATCACGCGCTGCTGGTGAATGCCATGGAAGGCATGGGCGATGATGCCCTGGTGTGGGGAATGAGCCGCTGGCTGATGTGTCAGCGCCGCGACGGACTGAAAAGCTGCGGTCACTGTCATGGCTGTCAACTGATGCAGGCAAACACGCATCCTGACTGGTACCGGCTGGAAGCCGAAAAAGGCAAAGCCACGCTCGGCATTGATGCCGTGCGCCAGGTGACGGAAAAAATGTACCACCATGCACAGCAGGGCGGGGCTAAAGTCGTCTGGCTACCCGATGCGTCGCAGCTCAGTGATGCGGCAGCGAACGCCTTGCTGAAAACCCTTGAAGAACCGCCGGCAAACAGCTGGTTCTTTCTGAGCAGTCGTGAACCTTCGCGTTTGCTGGCGACGCTGCGCAGCCGCTGTATGGTGTTAACGCTGGCACCGCCAGACGAAGCCCACAGTCTGGCATGGCTCAGAAAGCAGGGAGCGTATGACGAGTCACACTTACTGGCTGCGCTGCGCCTGAGTGCGGGCGCGCCCGGTGCCGCCCTGGCGCTGCTGGATGAGCGAGCATGGCAGGCAAGGCAGGCACTCTGTGATGCCCTTGTCAGCGCCCTGCAACAGGACATCCTGCAACTGCTTCCAGTACTGAATACTGATAACCCAGGCACGCGCATAGGCTGGCTGCTGGCGTTGATACTGGATGCCATCAAGTGGCAGCAGGGTGCGACACAGTGGCTGACCAATGTGGATCGTCAGGATGTAGTGGCGATGCTGGCGCAGCATTTCTCGCAAACGGCGCTGAACAACAGCGCTCAGGACTGGATGCGCTGCCGCGAAACGCTGTCAGAGGTTGCGGCAGTGAATCGTGAACTTTTGTTAACTGACAGGCTACTGAGCTGGGCGGACAACCTGAAGCCCGCAGTACCCGGCTGACTGAGAAAACTATGTTTATTGTTGATTCCCACTGCCATCTTGATGGCCTTGACTATGAAAAAAACCATCAGGATCTTGATGACGTGATCGCGAAAGCGGCAGCGCGCGACGTCAGGTTTATGCTGGCGATTGCCACAACGTTACCTGGCTTTAGCACGTTAAAGGCGCTGGTAGGCGGTCGCGAAAATATCGCACTCTCCTGCGGTGTACATCCGCTGAACCAGGAGGAACCTTACGATGTCGACGAATTCCGTCGGCTGGCCGCCGATCCACAGGTGGTGGCCTTGGGTGAAACCGGACTGGATTATTATTACCAGCAGGAAACCAAAGCGCAGCAGCAGCACTCGTTTCGCGAGCATATCCGTACCGGGATCGCGCTGAACAAGCCGATCATCGTGCACACGCGTGATGCGCGTGAAGATACCCTGGCGATTCTGCGTGAAGAACAGGTTGAACGCTGCGGCGGTGTACTACACTGTTTTACGGAAGATCAGGCGACAGCGGCGAAGCTGCTGGATATGGGGTTCTACATTTCTTTCTCAGGGATCGTGACGTTCCGTAATGCTGAGCAGATACGCGAGGCGGCACGCTATGTTCCCCTTGATCGTATTCTGGTTGAAACCGATTCGCCCTATCTGGCACCTGTACCTTATCGCGGCAAGGAGAATCAACCGGCCTATACACGCGATGTAGCGGACTATCTGGCGGTACTGAAAGGCGTGGATATCGAGACGCTGGCGGCAACCACCACGCAGAATTTCTCCACGCTTTTCCATATCCCCATGAGCCGCCTCGGCGCCTGACAGTTAGTTTATTTCAGGCTTTGTAATAAATACGAAATATCCGCTGCTGACTCTGTTTTTGTCCAACAGAGTCAGAGGATTTCGCTGAAAAAATAGGCGGTTATGCACGTATGTTTACCCATCTGAGCGCTCTGGTTTGCGAAACGTGATAGCCGTCAAAGTAACGAGGCGTAATTTATTTTACCCTTCGTAATAAATCAAAATGGCGGATAACGCCAACCGGTAAAGAACCTCCCTCTTTACCACGCGCACTGCGCGAAAAACGCACTCATACTCAGGAGTTTCACGTTATGTTCAAAAACGCTTTTGCCAACTTACAAAAGGTTGGTAAATCGCTCATGCTGCCGGTGTCGGTTCTGCCTATCGCCGGTATTTTATTAGGAGTAGGTTCCGCCAATTTTAGCTGGTTACCTGTGGTCGTCTCACATGTTATGGCGGAAGCGGGCGGCTCGGTCTTTGCGAATATGCCGTTGATTTTTGCCATCGGTGTTGCGCTGGGCTTTACCAATAACGATGGCGTTTCGGCCCTGGCGGCGGTAGTGGCTTATGGCATCATGGTGAAAACCATGGCCGTGGTGGCACCGTTAGTGCTGCATCTGCCTGCGGCAGAAATTGAGGCCAAACACCTGGCGGACACCGGTGTGCTGGGCGGTATTATTGCCGGCTCCATCGCGGCTTACATGTTCAACCGCTTCTATCGCATCAAGCTGCCTGAGTATCTGGGCTTTTTTGCGGGCAAGCGCTTTGTGCCGATTATTTCCGGTCTGGCGGCTATCGCGATGGGCCTGGTACTGTCATTTATCTGGCCGCCGGTCGGTTCAGCGATTCAGGATTTCTCACAGTGGGCAGCCTATCAGAACCCTGTGGTCGCTTTTGGTATTTACGGCGTGGTTGAACGTGCGCTGGTGCCATTTGGTCTGCACCACATCTGGAACGTCCCTTTCCAGATGCAGATTGGTGAATATACCAATGCGGCAGGTCAGGTCTTCCACGGCGATATTCCGCGCTATATGGCGGGTGACCCAACCGCAGGTAAACTGTCGGGTGGCTTCCTGTTTAAGATGTATGGCTTGCCTGCGGCCGCCATTGCGATTTGGCATTCGGCAAAACCAGAAAACCGGGCGAAAGTGGGCGGCATCATGATTTCGGCTGCACTGACCTCGTTCCTGACCGGGATTACCGAACCGATCGAATTCTCGTTCATGTTCGTTGCGCCTGTCCTGTATGTCATCCATGCGATCCTGGCCGGTCTGGCGTTCCCGATTTGTATTCTGCTCGGCATGCGTGATGGCACCAGCTTCTCTCACGGACTGATCGACTTTATCGTTCTGAGTGGTAACAGCAGCAAAATCTGGCTGTTCCCGATCATCGGGATGATTTATGCGGCGGTTTACTACACCTTGTTCCGTGTGCTGATCGTTAAGCTGGATCTGAAAACGCCAGGCCGTGAAGACAGCGCCAGCGAGCAGTCGTCATCAGCAACCGGCACCGAAATGGCGGGCAAACTGGTTACGGCGTTTGGCGGTAAAGATAACATTACCAACCTGGATGCCTGTATTACCCGTCTGCGCGTCAGCGTGGAGGATGTCAGCAAGGTCGATCAAACAGAACTGAAAAACCTGGGTGCACGCGGTGTGGTCGTGGCAGGTTCAGGAGTTCAGGCCATTTTCGGCACTAAATCTGATAACCTGAAAACCGATATGGATGACTATATCCGTAAAATGTAACAGGCCGTAGCGTACGTTTTTGCCTTTCATAAACAGCGTTGAGTTCCGACTCAACGCTGTTTTTTTATGGCATGACATAACGGCATGACGGCGATAACCTGTTTTGGGCTGGCTTTAGCTGGCCTGACGCGTCACAAATTTAGAGGTCGTCTGCAACAGCAGATCGGACAACCGTTGCAGCTGAGCTGTGGCCGCCGCCGTTTCTTCAACCAGTGCCGCATTCTGCTGCGTATCGCTGTCCATCTGCGCCACGGCAATGCCGACCTGTTTCACGCCGGTGCTCTGCTCATGGCTTCCGGTGCTGATTTCGGCAACCAGATCGTTAACGCGATGAATCTCTTTCACCACCGCCTTCATGGTCTCGCCCGCCACGCTGACATTATTCACCCCGGTTGCTACCCGCGAGTGGCTCTCCGTAATCAACGCTTTGATTTCCTGAGCCGCCACGGCGCTGCGTTGTGCCAGACTGCGAACCTCACCGGCTACCACAGCAAAACCCCGTCCCTGATCGCCCGCCCGGGCCGCTTCGACCGCCGCGTTAAGCGCCAGGATATTGGTCTGAAAAGCAATTCCGTCAATCACGCTAATGATTTCACCTATCCGGCTGCTGCTGTCCTGGATAGCGTGCATGGTCTCTTCTACATCCGAGACGGACTGGCCGCCGCTGGCCACAATCTGAAACGCGTGTTTGACGACATCATTGGCCACCCGCGCATTATCTGCATTGCTCTGTACTGCCGAAGAGAGCTGTTCCATTGAGGCGCTGGTTTCTTCCAGTGCAGATGCCTGAGGCTCGGTACGGCGTGACAAATCCTGCGTGCCGTTGGCGATTTCTGCGGAGGATTTTGCCACCTGCTCAGCGGCATCCTGGACTTCACTGATCAGATCGCGGATGTGCTGACGCATCACAGACAACTGAAAAATCAGGCTGGAGGTATCACCGGGTTTTGTTTCGTTGTGCCCGTGAAGGTCACCGCGCGCAATCAGTCCCGCCATGTGGACCGCCACTTCCGGTTCCGCCCCCAGTTGCTTCATGACAGAGATAAAAATCAGCGTACCGAGTACGCCGCCGGCGAGGAAGGTCAGACCGATTAACAGAATGAGCGTGAACGAGGTACTGTCTATGTGGGAAACATTGTCATCAATGACCTGATGCACAGAGGCGTTGTAAATCTTCACGGCCTCCAGCAGCGGATCTCTGACAGCGACGTGCAGGCGGTCGGTGTGCGTGGCAATTTCCTTCAGGGCGCCCGGAATGTCGTTATTGTTCGCCAGCGCATAAACCCGCTGCATAGAGGCCAGATAGTCCGGCCAGGCCTGCAACACTTTTTGCGTAATCGCGACCAACGCGGGATCCTGGGACTGTTTCAGAAAATCCACTGCGGTCTGGACCGACTGCTGTGATTTTTGGTTAAATTTTATCGTATTTTGACGGGATTCGGCCGCGGTGACGTTGCCACCCGGAAAAACATACGCATAGCCCCGACGAAAGTGGGTCGCCATTTCGCGGGCCGCCACGTTCATCATCTGAACCGGCTCAAGCCGCGATGTGTATAACCGCTGTTCTGACGTCGCCAGTGTTCTGAGAGAATGAAGACAGATAACGGCAATAATGACCATGGCGATGAGGAAAAAAGCGGTGAGAAAAATCAGTCGGTGTGACAGTTTAACGCGTTGTAAGAATCGCATAATTAACATCCTGTTTAACGGTTAATTGTAATCGTTTTCATTCAGGCACGTTATTGCGCATCAAGATTTAACGGCCTGAAGCGGTGTAAAACGCGACGGGCTCGGGATCAAACTAATCCGACACGTTATTTATAGTTTCGGCAAGAAATGATAGGGCTTTAATGATCAAATGTTGCAACCTTTTGCTGTCACCCCCGCTCAGTAATGCAGGGACTTAAGCAACGCCCGTCACGCTGTGGATGAGCCGACTGTTGGGGTCAACAGTGCGTAGAGCAGAAAGGGCTGTTGTTTCTCGGAAAGACAGCGGGTGATATCCGTCAACCCGGCCAGGACAGCAGGGGAGCGGAGACTGTGGCAACGACCCAACGTTTGCAGGGCTGCTGCGCGTGAAAACCAGAGATACGTGATCGTTTCATTACCCGGCAGGCTGCAGGAAAGGAGACGACACTGACTGTGGGATGATAAAAATGGAAAGGCCCGTTTCGTGTCCTTACAAGGGCGGAAATGCGTTAAACACCGCCACTTAATGTAAGAAAGAGCGGCGCGAGGTTGAAAGAAAACGAATTTCTCCCGCATACTGAGAGATTATCTACCCAGGCTAAAGGAACTGCTCTCTATGGCTGAAGAAACGATTTTCAGTAAAATCATCCGTCGCGAAATTCCCGCCGACGTGGTTTATCAGGATGAACTCGTCACGGCGTTTCGCGATATCTCGCCTAAAGCCCCCACGCACATCCTGATTGTCCCTAACATTCTTATCCCGACCGCCAACGATGTTGAGGCGGCACATGAGCAGGCGCTTGGCCGAATGTTCACGGCGGCGGCGAAGATTGCGCGTGAAGAAGGGATTGATAAAGAGGGTTATCGCCTGATCGTCAACTGCAATCAGCACGGTGGTCAGGAAGTTTACCATATTCATATGCATCTGGTAGGCGGTAAACCGCTTGGTCCGATGCTGTCACATTGATCCCTGAAGGGGACCTTGCTATGCGTTCATGGCTGACAGGACTGGCCGTTTTGCTGAGTCTGACCGGTTGCAGTAGTGATAAACCGATGATCAATACGTCTCAGTCGCTGGTGATGGAATCATCCGTGCTTTCAGCGGGCATTATTACCGATGAGCCCACGCTGGATGACCACGACGGTCAGAAACGTGCCAGCAGCATACTCTACAATCAGCGTGAAACGCCGGTTGTGGTGCACTATCGTTATTACTGGTACGACGATAAAGGGCTGGAAATAACGCCGCGTGAACCCGCGCAGATTGTCACGGTGCCGCCTGACGGCAGCGTCGCTGCGGTGTCGCAACTGGGTAACCTGACGGCCAGCAAGGTTCGTCTCTATATCTATCTCTGAGGACTGTTACGTGATTCGCAGTGTTAATCGTACTGGCGCACTGATGATGGCGCTTATTCTTTCGGGCTGTGTGTTGAAACAGCAGCAGCCTGCCCCCGTGGAACAGCAAACTCAGCCCGAGGAGCAGACTCAGCCCGTTCCTCAGCCTGAGCCGCAGCCGGTTCCTCAGCCTCAACCCGTTCCGCAGCCGCCAAAGCTGGTGACAATTAACTGGGATGCCACCGTACAGCCGCTGGTCGCCCAAATGGTGCGTGCCGCAACTGTGCAGCCGGGCAGCGTGCTGTTGGTGGATCGTATCAAAAACAACACCAACGGTTCACTCCAGTCGGAGAAGGCAACCAGTGCCATTCAGACGGCGCTGAACAACAATGGTAAGTTCAGCCTGGTGTCGCCGGAGCAGCTGGCGCAGGCCAAACAGGCGCTGGGGCTTTCGCCGGACGACAGTCTTAACTCACGCAGTAAAGCGATTGGCCTGGCGCGTAACGTTAACGCCCAGTATGTGCTTTACAGCACGGCGAAGGGTGACGTCAAAACGCCGACCATCCAGATGCAGCTCATGCTGGTGCAGACGGGCGAAATTATCTGGTCGGGCAACGGTGTCGCCCAGAATTAATGCCGCTTTTTTACAGCTGATTCAGGCTACAACGGGTGAGCAGCCGGTCAACCTGACCTCACTCGCGGGCTTAACCGGGCAGAGTTGTCGCATCCTGACCGCACAGGGACGCTATCTTCTCCGCCCGACACCGCATCCCGCGATACCGTTCGTTAATCGCCAGCGCGAGCACCGTGTGTTGCGCAAGTTGCAGCCCAGCGGGCTGGTGAACGCGCCGCTGGCGGGTAACCGCCATGGCCTTATTATGCCCTGGCAGGAAGGTGAGGTGCTGGATGAGGCGGGTTTTCGTGCACAGCGGTACGAGGTGATTACGCTCCTCCAGCGGCTTCATCACCAGCCGCTGACCGGTTATCGTGTCGTGCTGTTACCCCTGCTGTGGCAATACTGGCAGCAGTGCCAGCAGCGTCAGTATTGCTGGCTGCGCCAGCTAAAACGGCTGACAGAGCAGGGGGAGCCGCGTCCGTTGCGCCTTGCCCCGCTGCATATGGATGTTCATCCTGCCAACCTGATCCAGTCATCGCAGGGGCTGCATCTTATCGACTGGGAATATGCCGCGGACGGGGATGTGGCGCTGGAGCTGGCCGCCGTCTGTTTTGCCGTGCCGGATCAGCAAACCGGTTGGCTAACCGACTATGCTGAGCGGATGCAGTTACCGCTGGCTTCACTTCAGCGTCAGGTTCGTCGCTGGCAACCATGGCTGCACCTGCTAGTGGCCAGTTGGTATCAACTGCGCGCAGAACAGAGTGGCGATGCCCAATTACAACAGCTGGCTCAACAGAGCTGGTCACAGATTTAACGGCTTTGCGCAGAGGCGCAGAGAGACAGGATACAGGTTATGACAACACGTTTTCCCGGCCCACTCATGCTGGACGTTGAACGTTTCGAGCTGGATGCCGAAGAGCGCGACATACTGCGCCATCCGCTGGTGGGTGGCGTGATTCTTTTTGCCCGCAATTACCACGATCCGGCGCAACTGGCCGAGCTGGTCCGTCAGATCCGCGCCGCGTCGCACACTCGTCTGGTTGTGGCCGTCGATCAGGAAGGTGGTCGGGTACAGCGTTTTCGTGACGGCTTCACCACACTACCGGCGATGCAGTCATTTGCTGCGCTCCACGATATGAGCACGGCAGGGGAGTTGGCCCAGCAGGCAGGCTGGCAGATGGCCGCCGAAATGATAGTGATGGATATCGACATCAGCTTTGCGCCGGTGCTGGATATCGGCCACATCAGTGCGGCCATTGGCGACCGGTCATTTCACGCGGATCCGCAGATCGCCCTCGCGATAGCGCGCCGCTTTATTGCCGGTATGCATGAGGCGGGAATGAAGACGACCGGTAAGCATTTCCCCGGTCATGGTGCGGTCAGCGCAGATTCCCATAAAGAAACCCCGCGCGACAATCGCCGTGAAGCCGAGGTGCGCGAGCACGATATGGCCATTTTTCGTACGCTGATTCATGAACAGGCGCTGGATGCCATTATGCCTGCCCATGTGATCTACAGCGAAGCGGACCCGCTTCCTGCCAGCGGATCACCCTACTGGCTGAAAACGGTGTTACGCCAGGAACTGGGCTTTAAGGGCGTGATTTTCTCTGACGATCTCTCCATGGAAGGTGCCGCCGTGATGGGCAGCTATGCGGAGCGTGCGCAGCAGTCACTGTCTGCCGGTTGTGACATGGTTCTGGTTTGTAACGATCGCAAGGGCGCCGTCAGTGTCATAGATAATTTGACCCTGATCGAAGCGGAGCCTGTCATGCAGTTGTATCATCGTGGAACCCTGAGCCGGGAGAGCCTGAAAGCGAGTCGCCGCTGGAAAGACAATGCGCAGCAGCTCAGTGCGCTACAGGCGCGCTGGCTGGCACATAAAGCCGCGTTATAGCCATCAGGTTGCCCGGCGCGACAGCCATAGAGGATAAACATGATTATTTATCTGCACGGTTTTGACGCGACGAGCCCGGGCAACCACGAAAAAGTGTTGCAACTGCAGTTTATCGATCCTGATGTCAGACTCATCAGTTACAGCACCCGTCATCCTAAACATGACATGCAATTTCTGCTGAAAGAAACGGATAAGATGCTGGGCCTCAGTGATGATCCCCGTCCGCTGATCTGCGGGGTCGGCTTAGGAGGCTACTGGTCCGAGCGTATTGGTTTTTTATGCGGTATCCGTCAGGTCCTGTTTAACCCCAACCTCTTTCCCTTCGAGACCATGGAAGGCAGGATTGATCGTCCTGAAGAGTACCTGGATATAGCCACCAAGTGCGTCAGCGATTTTCGCGAGCGTAATCGTGACCGCTGCCTGACCATTTTAGCGCGTCATGATGAGGCGCTTGACAGCCAGCGCACCGCGACGCTGCTCCAGCCTTATTACCCCCTTATCTGGGACGAAAGCGAAAGCCATAAGTTCCGGAATCTCTCGCCCCATCTCCAGCGAATCAACGCCTTCAAAACCACCGTGTAACACAACGCGGCAACCGCACGATGCCGGGCTCTATGCCAGGAACAGTCTGCTAAATTTGATGTACATCAATTTTCTGAGGCCCATCCGGGGCCGTCATGGTATTCTGCCTTCAGATAGCGATGTTATGTCGCCAACCCTATGTTTATTAAGGTTTAATTTAACCATTGATTAACTTTTGGTTCACAATTTGAGGGGGTCCTTGTTGACTGCATCTGTTAAGAAAATTGTTATTGTTGGCGGCGGTGCCGGCGGGCTGGAAATGGCCACGCAACTGGGCCACAAGCTGGGGCGTAAAAAGAAAGCCGAGATTATTCTGGTCGATCGCAACCACAGTCACTTGTGGAAGCCGCTGCTGCATGAAGTCGCTACCGGATCGATGGATGAAGGGATTGATGCGCTGAGTTATCTGGCGCATGCCCGTAATCACGGTTTCCAGTTCCAGCTGGGTTCGCTCACTAACATCAACCGCGAAAAGAAAGTGATTCAGCTGGCCGAAGTGGTCAATGCGCAGGGGGACGTGTTAGTGCCCGAGCGCGAACTGGCCTACGACACGCTGGTGATGGCGCTGGGCAGTACCTCAAACGACTTTGGGACGCCGGGCGTCAAAGATCACTGCATTTTTCTCGATAACCCGCAACAGGCTCGCCGTTTCCATAACGAAATGCTCAACCTGTTCCTGAAATTCTCGGCCAGTGAAGGGGCGCTGGAGAAGGTCAATATCGCCATCGTCGGGGGCGGAGCAACAGGCGTTGAGCTGTCGGCGGAGCTGCATAATGCCGTGAAGCAACTGCACAGCTATGGCTATAAGGCGCTCGACAGTGAAGCGCTGAACGTAACGCTGGTGGAAGCGGGCGAACGTATCCTGCCAGCCTTACCACCGCGTATTTCGGCTGCGGCCCATCAGGAACTGTCAAAGCTGGGTGTTCGCGTGCTGACACAAACGATGGTCACCAGCGCAGATAAGCAGGGCCTGCACACGAAGAGCGGCGAATTTATCGAAGCCGATTTAATGGTCTGGGCAGCGGGCATCAAAGCGCCTGATTTTATGAAAGGCATCGGTGGACTGGAAACGAATCGCATTAATCAGCTGGTGGTCAAAGACACGCTGCAAACCACGTTGGATGAGGATATCTACGCTATCGGCGACTGTGCCTCCTGTGCCTTGCCGGGTGGCGGATTCGTGCCACCGCGTGCGCAGTCAGCTCATCAGATGGCGTCCTGTGCGCTGGATAACATCCTGCTGCAGTACCGGGGCAAGCCGTTGAAAGCCTACGTCTATAAAGACCACGGCTCGCTGGTGTCGCTGTCGCGCTTTAGTACGGTGGGAAGCCTGATGGGCAACCTGATGCGCGGCTCTATGATGATTGAAGGGCGCATCGCCCGTGTTGTCTATATCTCCCTGTACCGCATGCATCAGGTCGCCCTGCATGGCTATATCAAAACTGGCCTGATGATGGTGGTGGGGAGCCTGAACCGGGTGATTCGCCCCCGGCTGAAACTGCACTAAGAGTACGGGGCGGATTCGCCTGACTTCGCCACCGGTGCTGTTCCGGTGGCGAAACCCGCGCACGATTTTACGCTGTCATTCCTGTTCAGAACTCTCCGAAAACGTGGTAGTACCACTGTTGGCGCGATTTTCTTCCCAAATTCCGATATTGCAAAAGCTTTACATCTGTAAAACTTATCTCAACCAAACGGCGAGTCGCGCACGCCGGTTCTGCCAGTGCTGTGAGGGATATCCAGCGGCAGGAATGCGCGGTAACACTTTCAGGAGGAACTTCCTGTGAATAAATCAATGTTAGCGGGTATCGGTATTGGCGTGGCAGCGGCACTGGGTGTTGCCGCCGTAGCAAGCATTAACGTGTTTGACCGCGGTCCTCAATACGCACAGGTGCTGTCAGCAACACCAATAAAAGAATCTATCAAACAACCGCGTCAGGAATGTCGTAACGTGACGCTGACGCATCGTCGTCCGGTTCAGGATGAAAACCGTATCGCCGGTTCAGTACTGGGTGCGGTAGCGGGCGGTGTGCTGGGTCATCAGTTTGGCGGTGGTCGCGGACGCGATGTCGCAACGGTAGCCGGTGCACTGGCAGGCGGTTATGCCGGTAACCAGGTTCAGGGCGGCCTGCAGGATCGTGATACCTACACGACGTCTGAACAGCGTTGCAGAACCGTATACGACAAACAAGAAAAGATGCTGGGTTATGACGTAACCTACAAGATCGGCGACCAGCAGGGTAAAATCCGTATGGAAAACGATCCGGGTACGCGTATTCCGGTTGACCGTAACGGACAATTGATCCTGAACGGCGACAAGGCTTAAGGGCAAAGCTTGCCGCATTGCGGTCACACAGCACACATAACAAAAATGATAAGCGCATCTCCGGATGCGCTTTTTTTTGCTTATCCGAACGCTAAAGCGCGCAACCGAACGATAGCCTCTTCCAGGCTGCTCGCCGTGCGTGGCTGACCTTATGCATCAGATCCCCGCTGCACGGTAAATATGGCTGCGTTAAAGCGGCGGCGTCAGGCTGACATTTTCATTCACGCGATTCACAGACAGTCACGTCAGGACGGTTTTTGTAACACATTACTTGCTGGATTTTTACATATTTAGAACAAAGTGCACAGTCAGGGAAAGAGCATTACGCTTAATTACTCTTTCTTATCAAATGCATTGAGAAAGCAGGCTAACCGTTGATAACAAAACCGGTTTGCTTCGGTGCAAAAGTAAAAGGGAGCAGTTCAATGCGTGATAACACCTCAGTCGAGCACAGCACGGTGCGCAAGATGGCATGGCGGCTGATGCCGCTGTTTACGGTAGGCTATTTTCTGGCGTCCCTTGACCGCGTCAACGTCGGCTTTGCGGCATTACAAATGAATGGCGACATCGGCTTATCCGCTGCCGCATACGGCCTGGGTGCAGGGCTGTTTTTCTTTGCCTACTGCCTTTTCGCCGTGCCCTGCAATATGGTAATGACAAAAGTGGGCGCAACCCGCTGGCTGTCTGCCGTCATGATTGCATGGGGATTGCTGGCGGCGGGCATGTCAATGGCGCAGGGCCCGGTATCTTTTTATCTTCTCCGGTTTTTACTGGGGATCGCGGAAGCCGGCTTTTTCCCGGGCGTCATTTATTACTTTACGCTTTGTTTTCCCAAACGTTATCGTGGACAAATGGTGGCCATCCTGATGATGGCGCTGCCGGTGTCCAGCGTGCTGGGTTCACCGCTGTCCGCCGCACTGCTTAATTTCGATGGCCTGATGAACCTGCGTGGCTGGCATTGGTTATTTATCCTTGAAGGTACGCCGGCTGTCGCGCTGGGCTTCCTGACTTTTCTGATGTTGCCGAGGCAGCCTCTGGAGGCTAAATGGCTGAGCCCGCAGGAAAGCAGCTGGTTACGTCATACGATGGCGGAAGAGCAGAAAAGTACCGCCCCGACAACCCCGCGCGTCAGCCTGTTCGCCACGTTGTTCAGTCCGCGCGTGCTGCTGCTGACGCTTATTTATCTGGGCGGAACCGCCGTTACCAATGGTCTGGCATTATGGCAACCTCAAATCATTAAAACCTTTAACCTGAGCGTTATTCAGATTGGCTTAGTCAATGCCATTCCGTTCGCGGTGGCGAGCCTGGCGATGTATCTGTGGGGACGTCACTCTGACCAGACAGGCGAGCGTCGTCTGCACACCGCTTTTCCGTTATTGCTGGGAGCGACCGGTCTTGCGGCCAGCATGTATGTTACCCATCTCTGGCCGATGCTGATGGTGCTTTGCCTGACCATTACCGCAGCGTCGATGATTAAGGGCCCGTTCTGGGCGATGGCAACCGAGATGATTCCCGCCAGCGCGGCGGCTGTGGTCATCGGGCAAATCAATGCCCTTAATAATCTGGGCGTGTTTGTGGGTACCTGGCTAATTGGCTTAATTCGCACCAGCACGGGGAGTTTTACCTACGCGCTGACGCCCCTGATGCTGGTCACGTCCTGTGCCTGCCTTGGCGCGCTGTTGATTGGCCGACGTCAGTCACCGCGTGATCCGCATAAAAAGCCTGTCTGACACCACGGCATGAATACACGCTCCTGATGAAAAGCGTGGCGGCGGAAACAGGCGCATGATACGCACTTCTCAGCCAACCATAAAAAAAGCCGCCGTAAGGCGGCTTGTCAGCTGCATGAATGCAAAACGATGAGCGAGTTTAAGACGCGACCTGATTTTCCAGTAACTGGTTCATAAATGACTGCACCCAGTCCATGCGCACCTTTCGTTCCGTCAGCTCACGGGTAAAGCGTAACCGTGTCGGACCTTCCAGTTTCCACTGCTTTGCATCTTTCTGCAGCAGACCAATCAGCCAGGCCGGATCGACACTGTTCTGCGGAGCAAAATCAAAATAACCGCCTTTGTCGCTGGCTTCAATTTTGCGCACGCCCACCGCTCGCGCTTTCATGCGCAGCACGGCGATGTCCAGCAGATTACGCGCCGGATCGGGTAACAGACCGAAGCGATCGATCATTTCCACCTTCAGCTCCTGCAACTCCTCTTCCGTTTCGGCACTGGCTACGCGTTTATACAGCGATAAACGGGTATTCACGTCCGGAATAAAGTCTTCCGGCAGCAGGGCAGGCATGCGCAGTTCTACTTCGGTCTGATTACGGGTGAGATCTTCCAGCGAAGGCTCGCGACCGGCTTTCAATGCATCGACCGCATTTTCCAGCAGTTCCATGTACAGCGAGAAGCCCAGGGTTTCCATCTGACCACTTTGCTCTTCACCCAGCAGTTCACCGGCACCCCGAATTTCGAGATCGTGCGTAGCCAGCGCAAAGCCTGCCCCCAGATCTTCCAGGGAGGCGATGGCTTCCAGACGTTTTTGCGCGTCGGTCGTCATGGCTTTGGGATGTGGGGTCAGCAGCCAGGCATAAGCCTGATGGTGCGACCGGCCCACGCGACCACGCAACTGATGTAGCTGTGCCAGCCCGAAGTGATCGGCCCGTTCAATAATGATGGTATTCGCCGTCGGAATATCAATGCCGGTTTCGATGATGGTGGTACATACCAGAACATTGAAACGCTGATGATGGAAGTCATTCATCACCCGTTCCAGATCACGTTCGCGCATCTGTCCGTGACCAATGGCAATGCGCGCTTCCGGCACCAGTTCCGCCAGCCGCTGCGAGGCTTTCTCGATATTTTCGACATCGTTATACAGGTAATAGACCTGACCACCGCGCAAAATTTCACGCAAAATGGCTTCGCGAATCACTAAGTCGTCGTATTCCCGTACAAAGGTTTTTACCGCCAGACGACGCGCGGGTGGCGTGGCGATGATGGACAGGTCGCGCATCCCGCTCATGGCCATATTCAGCGTACGGGGAATCGGCGTGGCGGTCAGCGTAAGGATATCCACATCGGCGCGCATCGCCTTGATGCGCTCTTTATGACGCACGCCAAAGCGGTGTTCTTCATCGACGATCAGTAAGCCCAGATCGTGCCACTTAATGTCGCTCATCAACAGCTTGTGAGTGCCAATCAGCACATCAATTTTGCCTTCGCTGGCCTCCTGCAAAATCTGATTCTGCTCTTTGGCGCTACGGAAGCGTGACAGCATTTCGATGCGCACCGGCCAGTTAGCGAAGCGGTCACGGAAATTATCGTAATGCTGCTGAGCCAGCAGGGTGGTGGGAACCAGCACCGCCACCTGCTTGTTGTTCTCCACCGCCAGGAAGGCCGCGCGCATGGCAACTTCGGTTTTACCAAAGCCCACATCACCGCACACCAGACGATCCATGGCCAGCGGCTGGCACATGTCACTTAACACGGCATTGATGGCCTGGGTTTGATCGGGTGTGGTTTCAAACGGAAAACTTTCGCAGAACAGTTGATACTGCTCACGGTCATGTTTGAAGGCAAACCCGGCCTTGGCGGCACGCTGAGCATAGATATCCAGCAGTTCAGCGGCCACGTCGCGCACTTTCTCCGCCGCTTTCTGCCGCGCGCGCGACCAGGCATCGCTGCCCAGTTTATGCAGCGGTGCATTTTCGTCGGCACCGCCGGCATAACGACTGATAAGATGCAGGGAGGAAACCGGGACGTACAACTTGGCGTCATTGGCATAGGAGAGCATCAAATACTCTGCCTGAATGCCGCCGGCTTCCAGCGTGGTCAGGCCGATGTAGCGCCCGACGCCGTGTTCAAGGTGCACCACAGGCTGGCCCGGATGCAGTTCCGCCAGGTTGCGAATCAGGATGTCCGGATTAATGGTGCGGCGCGTATCCTGGCGGCGGCGGCTGATGCGTTCGCCCAGCAAATCGCTTTCACAGATGAAAGCCAGCTTCCCCTGTGTATCCACAAAGCCCCGCTCGCTGGCACCGAGCATCAGACCATACTGTGCCTCCCGGGCCTCGCGCAGATGACGAATGGGTTTCGGCCGTACTTTAATGCGCGCCAGCAACTCCTGCAGGCTTTCACGGCGGCCTTCGCTTTCAACGGAAAACACCACGTCACCGGTAAACTGTTCCAGGAACTGACGTAAATGATCCAGCGGCGCTTTCGCCTGCGCCTGAACGGACAGATCGGGCAGGGATTCATAGCCCAGGTTGGTATTGGCGGCCCGGGCCGGCAGCACCTCATGGGTCATACGGATACGCGGCCAGGCTTTGAGTTCCCCCATTAAGGCATCCGGGCGCAGCCACAGCGTGGTCGGCTCCAGCAGCGGGCGCATGGGATCGACACGGCGGTTTTCGTAACGCGCATTCGCATCCTGCCAGAAGCGCTCGGCACTGCCTTCCAGATCGCCACAGTTCACGATCAACGTGTTGTCAGGCAGATAGCTAAACAGCGACGGTAACGGCTGGTCGAAGAACAGCGGTTGCCAGTATTCAATACCGGCCGGCAGGGTGCCTTTGCTCACCTGCTGATAAATATGCTCTGCCTCACGGCGCACATCAAAGTTTTCACGCCAGCGGCTACGGAACAGTTCAATGGCTGTTTTATCGCTGGGAAATTCATGGGCCGGCAGCAAATTAATGGCGGGAACGGCTTCCAGCGTTCGCTGGCTGTCGACATCAAACAGGCGCAGGCTGTCGATCTCGTCATCAAAAAAATCGATACGGTAGGGCTGATCACTGCCCATCGGGAACAGATCGAGCAGGGCGCCGCGTGTGGCGTACTCGCCGTGCTCCATCACCTGATCGACATGGCGATAGCCGGCCTGTTCAAGCTGGTCGCGCAGGCGGTCGCGTGACAGTTTCTGGCCCTGCTGCATCACCAGCGCATGACCGTGCAGGTAGCTGTGAGGACAAACACGCTGCATCAGCGTGTTGACCGGCATAATCAGCATGCCGCGTTGCAGCGTGGGCAACTGATACAGGGTGGACAGACGTGCCGAGATAATATCCTGGTGGGGTGAGAAGCTGTCATAAGGCAGCGTTTCCCAGTCCGCAAGGTGGGTAACAGGTAAATCGGTAAACTGACGAATCTCGTCCAGCAGACGCAGGGCGGTTTGCGTATCGGGTGTAATCATTAACACCGGACCTGCATGGCGCTCAGTGATGCTGGCACACTCAACCGCGTGCGCAGCGCCAGTCAGCTGACCGAGCAGGCGTTGGTCGCCTGATTTCACGGGCAGGGTATAGCGAGTCGGTTCGGACATGTGATCTCGAGGTTGCTCCATTTTTACCAGGGCGTCATCATTCCATAATACGCCATGGGGATCACCTCTGCGGCAGATTTTTTCTGCCGCTTCGCCTGATGCAGGCGATGCAGAAGGGTTGCTGTGTGTAAATCTTTTTTGCGAACAGGGCTCGCAGGAAAGTGAATCGGGTACATCAGAGTCACGGTCATAGCCGTCACCGCTTTACCCGAATAAGTATACCGATGTGGGGCGTGGATGATCGTACGATAAACATCATCTTTGTGGCTTAATCCTGTGCATCAAACCGTCTGCTAACCTATTCTGATACAACTTTGCAGCAGACTCAGAGGGTTAGAGGTTTCATAAAGTGCACAGCTCCTTTATCATCCTCTCTACTTATTTTCCAGCAACTGCACATTGGATACCATGTATCAACCTGTCGCGCTATTTATCGGTCTGCGCTACATGCGCGGAAGAGCAGCGGATCGTTTCGGTCGCTTTGTCTCCTGGCTCTCCACCATTGGTATCACGCTTGGCGTGCTGGCCATGATTACTGTGCTGTCTGTGATGAACGGTTTCGAGCGCGAGCTTGAGGGCAACATCCTGGGCCTGATGCCACAGGCGCTGATCACCAGCAACACGGGCAGCATCAATCCGCAGCAATTCCCTGCCTCTGCACTCAAGCTCAACGGCGTTGACCGCATCGCGCCGCTGACCACCGGTAATGTGGTGCTGCAAAGTGCACACAACGTCTCAGTCGGGGTGATGCTGGGGATCCAGCCGGACGAAAAGGATCCCCTGACGCCTTTTCTCGTTAACACGCCGCAAAGCGTGTTACAGCCCGGTCAGTATAACGTCATCCTGGGCGAACAACTGGCCTCGCAGCTGGGCGTGAAACGGGGTGATCAGATCCGCCTGATGGTGCCGTCCGTCAGCCAGTTCACGCCCATGGGGCGCGTGCCGAGCCAGCGCCTGTTTACCGTGGCGGGCACGTATGCGGCTAACAGCGAAGTTGATGGCTATCAGATTCTGGTTAACCAGCAGGATGCGTCGCGCATTATGCGCTATCCCGCGGGCAACATCACCGGCTGGCGTCTGTGGCTGGATAAGCCGCTTGAGGTTGACAGCGTGAGCCAACAGGCTCTGCCCGCGGGCATGGTCTGGAAAGACTGGCGCGAACGCAAAGGGGATTTATTCCAGGCCGTGCGTATGGAGAAAAACATGATGGGGCTGCTGCTGAGCCTGATCATTGCCGTTGCGGCCTTCAATATCATCACCTCGCTGGGCCTGCTGATCATGGAGAAGCAGGGTGAAGTGGCCATTCTGCAAACCCAGGGATTAACCCGCCGTCAGATTGTCGCCGTTTTTATGGTGCAGGGTGCCAGTGCCGGGATTATTGGCACGTTGCTCGGGGCGCTGCTTGGCGTCCTGTTAGCCAGCCAGCTTAATAACCTGATGCCGGTCATTGGCCTGTTTTTGGACGGTGCCGCGCTGCCTGTGGATATTAATCTGTGGCAGGTGGTGACTATCGCCTTCAGCGCAATGGTGATTGCGCTGCTTTCTACGCTTTACCCTTCATGGCGCGCTGCCGCCGTACAACCCGCTGAGGCTTTACGCTATGAGTAACTCTCCTTTGTTGCAGTGCCGCGACCTGTGCAAACGCTATCAGGAAGGAAGCGTACAGACCGACGTACTGCGCAACGTGAATTTTGATGTGCAACCTGGTGAACTGATGGCGATTGTCGGCAGTTCAGGATCAGGAAAAAGTACCCTGCTGCACCTGCTGGGCGGGCTGGATACGCCCACTGCGGGCGATGTGGTGTTTGACGGACGTTCGCTGAACAGCATGTCTTCTTCTGATAAGGCCGAACTGCGTAACCGCGAACTGGGCTTTATCTACCAGTTTCACCACCTGCTGCCCGACTTTAGCGCGCTGGAAAACGTCGCGATGCCGCTGCTGATTGGCAAAACCGCTAAAGGCGAAGCCCAGGCACGCGCGCGGGAAATTCTGGCCGCCGTCGGGCTGGAACACCGCGCCGCCCATCGTCCGTCTGAACTGTCTGGTGGTGAGCGTCAGCGCGTGGCGATTGCCCGTGCGCTGGTGAATCGTCCCCGCCTGGTCATGGCTGATGAGCCCACCGGTAACCTGGATGCCCGCAATGCGGATGCCATTTTTGAACTGCTGGGGGAGCTGAATGTGCGTCAGGGCACGGCGTTTCTGGTGGTCACCCACGATCTGCATCTGGCAAAACGCATGACGCGTCAGATGGAAATGCGCGACGGCCAGCTCAGCGATCAGATTATCCTGGCGGGAGCGGTCTGATGGGATCGTCGCTATCACTGTTACTGGGGCTGCGTTTTAGCCGTGGCCGTCGTCGCGGCGGCATGGTGTCGCTGATCTCGGTGATTTCCACCGTGGGCATTGCACTCGGCGTTGCGGTGCTGATCATTGGCCTGAGCGCCATGAACGGCTTCGAGCGTGAGCTGAATAAACGCATTCTTGCCGTGGTCCCGCACGGTGAAATCGAAGCCGTTAATCAGCCTTTTCAGCGCTGGCAGTCATTGATCGCGCCGATTGAGCAGGTGCCTGGCATCGCGGCTGCCGCGCCCTATGTCAACTTTACCGGCCTGATTGAAAGTGGCGCGAAGATGGAAGCGTTGCAGGTGAAAGGCGTGGATCCGGCACAGGAGCCACGGCTGAGTGCCTTACCTTCTTTTGTCACCGACAATGCCTGGTCATCCTTTGCGGCAGGGAAACAACAAATCATCCTCGGTGGTGGTATCGCAAAGGCGCTCAACGTGAAGCAGGGCGACTGGATCACCATCATGATCCCGAACAACGACGGTGAGAATAAGCTCCTGCAACCCAAACGTATTCGCCTGCAGGTGAGCGGTATTTTGCAGCTGAGCGGAATGCTGGATCACAGCCTGGCTCTGGTGCCGCTGGCGGACGCGCAGCAGTATCTGGATATGGGTGACAGCGTGACCGGCATCGCGCTGAAGATGAACGATCCCTTCCAGGCGGCCAAACTGGTGCGCGCGGCGGGTGAAGTAACGCACGCTTACGTGTATATCAAAAGCTGGATTGGCACCTACGGTTATATGTACCGCGATATCCAGATGATTCGCGCCATCATGTACCTGGCCATGGTGCTGGTGATCGGCGTCGCCTGTTTCAACATTGTGTCGACACTGGTGATGGCCGTTAAAGACAAGAGCAGTGATATCGCCGTTCTGCGGACGCTGGGCGCAAAAGATGGCCTGATTCGGGCAATTTTTATCTGGTACGGCCTGCTGGCAGGCCTGCTGGGCAGCGTGAGCGGCGTGGTGGTCGGTGTACTGGTGGCGCTGAATCTGACATCGCTGATGAAAGGTCTTGAAACGCTGACCGGTCACCATTTGTTAGCCGGCGATATCTACTTCATCGACTTCCTGCCGTCTGAATTGCACTGGCTGGACGTGTTTTCAGTACTGATTACCGCTATTGTGCTAAGCCTGCTGGCAAGTTGGTATCCCGCACGGCGCGCCAGCCGCATCGATCCGGCGCGTGTCCTGAGTGGACAGTAGTCGTACCAGACAGCGCCGTTCATGCTGCGCTGTCGGCCCTGTTCTTTAGATTGTCGGGCCAACTGGCCCAAACTTTGTTGATTGACCTGCGGACGTTTTACTCACCGCACCAGGAGACTTTATGCGTACACCTCGTCGCCGTATACGACTTGCCCGCCTGAAGAAAACACGCAGGAAAGTGCATCAGCGCTTTCGCCAGCGTATTTTCGAACGCGATCGTCAGGCCGAACTGGCGGCGCACCCGTTGCCGCGCATCGTCGTGTTAACGGGGGCAGGGATATCCGCCGAATCCGGTATCAGGACCTTTCGTGCCGCGGACGGATTATGGGAAGAGCATCGGGTTGAAGATGTCGCCACGCCAGAAGGTTTCCGACGCGATCCGGCGCTGGTGCAGCGCTTTTATAACGCGCGGCGTCAGCAGCTTCAGCAGCCCGAGATCCAGCCGAATGCCGCGCATCTGGCGCTGGCAGAACTGGAACAGGTGCTGGGCGACAACTTTTTCCTTGTCACGCAAAATATCGATAACTTGCACGAGCGCGCGGGCAACAGCCGTGTGCTGCATATGCACGGCGAATTGTTAAAAGTGCGCTGTGCCAGTAGCGGACAGGTGATCGACTGGCAGGAAGACGTCACGGAGAACGACCGGTGTACCTGCTGTCAGTTTCCCTCTGTCCTGCGCCCCCATGTCGTCTGGTTTGGCGAAATGCCGCTGGGTATGGAAGACATCTACCAGGCGCTGGAACAGGCCGATCTGTTTATCGCCATCGGCACCTCAGGCCACGTGTATCCCGCGGCGGGCTTTGTTCATGAGGCAAAGCTGCAAGGCGCGCATACGGTGGAACTGAATCTGGAGCCCAGCCAGGTGGGCAATGAGTTTGCCGAAAGTCACTACGGGCTCGCAAGTGAAGTGGTTCCCGCCTTCGTACATAAGCTGTTGCACGGGCTGCACAAATAATCTTGTGTGTGATGCCACCGCACACCTGAAAGAAAACACTTTCAGCAGTAAGACGGTCGCGCCACACGCCGGCCTCAGGGTTTACGGCAGCCCAGCTGCGGCAGGGAGTCAGGCCGCCTGTTGATGCACGGGTTAACGGCCTGCGTGCGGTTTCCGAACGGCATGCGGCTGTTGCCTGCCTCCTCTCATCCTCAGTCGCGTTAAACTCCGCCGCCGTATGATTAAGCGCAGCCGGATGCTTCCTGGGGCGCATCACATCGGCATCACAAAGGTTACAGGTGCCCGAAACGGCTGTGCGTGTTTGCCTTATTAATATTTCTGTCTGCTGACACAAGAGCCTGTCAGCAAAGAAAAGGGCCGCGATAGCGGAAAAAAACGCGCCCCGGTTTTGACTCTGAATCTGGCTGATGCAGGGCAGGGTTGCGTTAACCGCCGCAAAAACCAGCGATTGCCCGTTTTTTTATGCTGTCTGGCGTGCGGAATATGCCCCGGCAGCCTTAACCTGAACGATAATGATTTGACGCAACACGATGTCTTGCCGGTTTATCAATAATGACCGGCGGTAAATTTTAAGGATGGCATATGAAGCAACTATTAGAACGCTTTTTGCGTTATGTGGCAGTAGAGACGCAGGCAAAACCGCAGGCACGTCAGGTGCCCAGCAGCGAAGGTCAGTGGGTACTGGCCCGCCAGTTGCAGGAAGAACTGCTGGCCCTGGGTTTTGTGGATGTCAGCCTGAGCGATCACTGTTGTGTGATGGGCACACTACCGGCCAATGTGGACTGGCCAACGCCGGTGGTGGGCTTTATTTCGCATATGGATACCTCACCGGATTTCACCGCGAAACATGTTAATCCGCAAATCATCGAAAACTACCGGGGCGGCGATATCGCGTTGGGCAATGGTGATGAAGTGCTGTCACCGGTCATGTTCCCCGTGTTGCATAAGCTTATCGGTCACACCCTGATCACCACCGATGGCAAAACCCTGCTGGGCGCGGATGATAAAGCGGGCATTGCCGAGATCATGACGGCCATGGCCAGACTGGCGGAAGGCGATATTCCGCACGGTGCCATTCGCGTTGCCTTTACCCCAGACGAAGAGATTGGGCGGGGCACGTCGCATTTCGATGTTGAAGGCTTTGCGGCTGACTGGGCCTATACCGTCGACGGCAGCGATCTGGGCGAATTTGAATACGAAAACTTCAATGCGGCCTCGGCGCTGGTGAAAGTCGTGGGCAACAATGTTCATCCCGGGTCTGCGAAAAATGTCATGGTCAATGCGCTGGAGCTGGCGACGCGTTTCAGTGCAGCGTTGCCTGCGAAAGAGAAGCCGGAATGGACAGACGGTTATGAGGGCTTCTTTCATCTGCACCAGATGAAAGGCACGGTTGAGCACGCTGAGCTGCACTACATCATTCGTGATTTTGATACCGAGGCGTTTGAACAACGCAAACGCACACTGCAGCAAATTGCGGATGAGATCAATAAAGACCTGCATCCCGGCTGTGGTATTACGGTAGAGATCAGCAACAGCTACCGCAATATGCGCGAAAAAGTCGAACCTTTCCCGCACATTATCGATCTGGCCTTGCAGGCGATGCGCGACTGCGGCATCGAGCCGGTGGTGAAACCGATTCGCGGCGGTACGGACGGTTCGTCCCTGTCATGGAAAGGATTGCCCTGTCCAAACCTGTTTACCGGGGGCTATAACTACCACGGCAAGCACGAGTTTGCCTCGCTGAACATCATGGCGCAGTCTGTCGACGTCATCGTTCGCCTGGCAGAACTGGCCGGTCAGAAGAAAGGTTAAAACAACGTCTCCTCGTCCGGGCAGGGCGAGGAGACGGCGTAAACGGATGGGAACACCACTTCTCCAGCGGTTTATTCAGCGCCGAAATACCAGTAACCCGCGTTAATCAGCCCGGCAATCTGCGCCAGCACGGCCGGATCGTCAAGAGCCTCCCCCAGATCATCCAGGGTAATTTCATCGCGATGTGCCAGCACTGACATCACGCGCGGATCGGCGCATTCGACGCGCTCGCCGTTGATATAAATCGCATCGCCCAGCGTCAGGACGCGTAATCCACCCAGACGGGACAATACATCGCCCTGTTGCAGCGCATCATAGATTTCATCGGGCTGATAAGGCGGTTCCGGTGGCGCAACGTCAAGTTCGTGGCGTGATTGTGAAATAAATTCGCCCAGCCACTGCTCAAAATGCGCAGGCTGATTCACCACATCCAGCATCACCTTGCGTAAGCCTTCCACTTCTTCAGGCAAAATCAGCGACGGGCAGTCGCGCGAAGGCACATCGGGATCGGTATAACGCAGGCTGCCCAGCTCGTTGGCCAGCGCATAATCGGCGAAGCCGCTGATGAGTTCACGTCCGCTGGGCGCGCGGAACCCTACAGAGTAGTTCAGCGCATTTTCGAGGGAGTAGCCTTCATGCGGGAAACCCGGCGGAATATAGAGAATATCGCCCGGTTCCATTTCTTCATCGATAATGGCGTCAAACGGCTCGACCTGCAGCAGGTCAGGATGCGGGCAGTGCTGTTTCATCGGCACTTTTTCGCCGACGCGCCAGCGGCGGCGGCCGGTGCCCTGAATAATAAACACATCGTACTGATCGAAATGCGGACCCACGCCGCCGCCGGGCACGGAGAACGAGATCATCAGATCGTCAATGCGCCAGTCCGGCAGAAAGCGGAAAGGGCGCATCAGTGCGGCAGAGGGCTCATGCCAGTGATTGACCGCCTGAACCAGCAGTGACCAGTTGTTTTCGCCCAGGTGATCGTAGCTTTCAAATGGACCATGGCTGACCTGCCACTTTCCGTTTGGCTGGCTGACCAGCCGACTGTCGACCTCATTTTCCATGGCTAAGCCCGCCAGTTCATCCGGCGAAATGGGATCGATAAAATTTTTAAAGCCACGCTTCAGCACTACCGGGCGCTTTTGCCAGTAACGCTGAATAAAATCGGGCCAGTTGAGATCGAGCTGATAATCCATAAAGAAAGTCCGCTAAGGGCTGAAAATACCTGCAAGTATAACAGCCCGCAGCCTGAACTACTCGCGGCGATGTTCCATTTCCTGACGCTGAAATACGACTTCCATGCGCGCACCGCCTAACGGGCTGCTGGAGGCGATGACATTACCGGCGTACTGCTCAAGGATATCTCGCACCACGGCCAGCCCGAGCCCCTGGCCTGGTCGCATGGTGTCGACGCGCTGTCCCCGCACGAAAATCAGGTCGCGCTTACTTTCCGGAATGCCCGGACCGTCATCATCAATATAGATGTGCAGCGCATCTTCGGTCTGATGAGCACTGACCTCAATAAATTCCAGACAGTATTTGCAGGCGTTATCCAGCACATTGCCCATCACTTCCATAAAGTCGTTCTGATCGCCAAAGAAGGTGATTTCCGGGGAAATATCCAGGGTAATTTCCACCCCTTTACGCTGATACACTTTATTCAGTGCCGAGCACAGGCTGTCCAGTAAACCCGATACCGAATGCAGATCACGCTGCAGGGGATTATGATCGGCCTGCATGCTGGCACGGTGCAGGTAATAACCGACCTGCTGAGAAATGCGGCTGATCTGCTCCAGCATCACCGGCTCGGCCTGTTCGATGGTTAACTCTTTTCCGCCGCGCAGCGAACGCAGGGTACTTTGCAGGACCGCCAGCGGTGTTTTCAGGCTGTGGGTCAGGTCGGCCAGCGTCGTGCGGTAACGCGTGTAACGTTGACGCTCGTTGGTCAGCAACAGATTGAGGTTACGCACCAGCGAACGCAGCTCCTGCGGGGGCTTATCGTCCAGATTTTCACGCTGTCCGGTTTCCAGTTCGCGTACCTGAAGCGTCAGATGCCCAATCGGCCGTAAACTCCAGTGCGCCGCCAGCCAGAGCAGCGGGACAATTAAAATCAGGTTAGCGGCCAGAACATAGCTGAACCATGACCAGACCACATCGGAATGCTGTAGCTCTTGTGGAATGGTATCGACCACCACAATGGTCAGGGCGGGCAGGTTGGTGGTGGCATCGTAGCGGTTGACGGCAACCGAATGGGTAAACGTATCCTGATCGTCATCGTCGTTATCATCCCACGCATGAAGCTGCTGCTGTGCCGTCAGATTGTCGCCCATGGCGGCCCGGCTGGTGCTGTTGTTCGTATCAATCTCGTAGAAATCAGGTTTTAACAGCCATTCGGGTTGAATCTTCTCACGAATTTCCGGCACATCACGCTGCTGCCAGAGCAGCTTGCCGTGTTCATCATAAATAAATACCAGGGTGGGGAAATTAAGCATGGTGCGCTCGGGCTGCGCAATTGTCAGCTTATTATCTTTCCACTGTGCCAGGGTAAAAAATAAATTGCTCTCGCCTCGCATCACACGATAGGTGTTTTTATCAAAACTCACCACATAGCCAATCACGGCGACCATGCCATAAGAAAGCGAGAGAATGAGAACGATGGCTGCGGAGGCCAGTAAAAAGCGTGTCCGCAGCGAAATAGGGCGATAACGTTTAAGCCAGGACATCATCAGAGATCAAAGCGGTAACCCTGGCCGCGAACGGTAGCGATAACTTCGTCAGAATGCAGCGCGAGGATTTTTTTGCGCAGGCGGCCCATTAATACATCGATCGTGTGGCTTTCACGCAATTCGGCATCGGGATACAGCTGCAACATTAATGAATCTTTACTCACCACTTTGCCCGCATTACGAATTAAGGTTTCCACGATGGTATATTCAAAGGCGGTCAGCTTAACCGGGCTTTCATTCACCGTCAGTTCGCGACGCGATAAATCGACCTGAAACGGCGGCATGGCAATAATTTGCGACGCATGACCACTGTTGCGGCGCATTAATGCCTGGAGGCGTGCGGCAACTTCTTCAATATGAAACGGTTTTGTGACGTAATCATCCGCACCGGCTTCCAGCGCTTCGACTTTCGCCTGCCAGCCTTCACGGGCGGTCAGCACCAGAATAGGCTGACGCACGGCATCATTGCGCCAGCGACGAATTAACGACATGCCGTCTTCACCGGGTAAGCCCAGATCGACCAACGCGATATCAGGTAAATGTTCCTGGAGAAAATAATCGGCTTCTTTGGCATCTTCAGCAGCATCAACCTGATGACCCATTTCTCGCAGTTGTACTGAAAGATGGTGGCGCAGCAGGGCATTATCTTCCACAACCAGAACACGCATAGGATTTCCTTAGCATCAGATCGAAACGAATTTAAATAAGTATAAGCGAAATGAATTAAACAGCAGGTTAACGCAGACCGGCGGGAACCGGTCTGCAGAAGGGATATTATTTCAGATCATCAACCATTTGAATCGCACGGCCAAGATAATTTGCCGGGGTCATCTGTTTTAAACGGGTTTTTTCTTCTTCAGGCAGCGCCAGGCTGTCGATAAAGGCCTGCATACCTGCGGCGTCAACACGTTTACCGCGGGTTAGCTCTTTCAGCTTCTCGTACGGTTTTTCGATGCCGTAACGGCGCATCACGGTCTGAATCGGCTCGGCCAGCACTTCCCAGTTGTGATCCAGTTCATCCAGCAGGCGCTCGCGGTTCACTTCCAGTTTTGAAATACCTTTTAAGGTGGCCTGATAGGCGATCAGCGCATAGCCTACGCCGACACCCAGGTTACGCAGCACGGTAGAATCGGTCAGATCACGCTGCCAGCGGGAAACCGGCAGTTTGCTGGCCAGATGCTGCATGACCGCGTTGGCCAGGCCCAGATTGCCTTCCGAGTTTTCAAAATCGATAGGGTTTACTTTATGCGGCATGGTCGACGAGCCGATTTCGCCCGCAACGGTTTTCTGTTTGAAGTGGTTGAGTGCCACATAGCCCCAGATATCGCGATCAAAGTCGATCAGGATGGTGTTAAAGCGGGCGATACAGTCAAACAGCTCGGCAATGTAGTCGTGCGGCTCGATTTGCGTCGTATAGGGATTCCAGGTGATGCCCAGCGAGGTAACAAACTCTTCACTCAGCTGGTGCCAGTCGGCTTCCGGGTACGCCGCAATGTGCGCGTTGTAGTTGCCCACGGCGCCGTTGATTTTGCCCAGCACTTCAATCTGCGACAGCTGACGCAGTTGACGTTCCATGCGGTAGGCGACGTTGGCCATCTCTTTACCCATAGTCGATGGCGTAGCGGGCTGGCCGTGCGTGCGAGACAGCAGGGGAATATCACGGTATTCCTGCGCCAGGCCTTTTATGGCGGCGATCAGCTGCTGCCAGTAAGGCAGAATGACATCGCGGCGTGCTGTTTCCAGCATCAACGCATGGGACAGGTTATTAATGTCTTCAGAGGTGCAGGCAAAATGAATAAATTCCGACACTGCATGCAGGGCGGGCACATCCGCCACTTTTTCTTTCAGGAAATACTCAACCGCTTTCACGTCATGGTTGGTGGTGCGCTCAATGGTTTTGATGCGTGCGGCGTCTGCTTCGCTGAAACGGGCGACGATCTCGTCAAGGAAAGCGTTTGCGTCAGCATCAAATGCAGGAACTTCCTTGATCTCTGCGGTCGCAGCCAGTTTTTGTAACCAGCGAACTTCAACCTCAACGCGGAACTTCAGCAAACCAAATTCGCTGAAAATTGCGCGCAGCGGGCTGACTTTATCGCCGTAACGACCATCGACAGGTGAGACGGCGGTCAGAGAGGATAATTCCATCAGTGCAACTCCTGATTCATTTAACGGTGTTTGCCTCACTGACTCAGTAAGTCAGTGGCAGGCGGGATAAAATCGATTTGGCTTCGCGCAGTAAACGCTGGCGCGAAAACATCAGCTGCAGTCGGCCTCCGCCAACCTGTTGCCACAACACGGCGGCACGAATGCCGGCCAGCAGCGTGGCGCGAACTTTACTCTGTAGCAGGGAATTCTGTAGCACTGCCGGCGATCCGGTTACCTGAATACGTGGGCCGAGCGGGCTAATCACATCGACATAAATGCCCGCCATGGCGCTCAGAATAGTGTCGGATTCCAACGTGTAATGCGCCAGCTGACGATCGAGCTGGCTGATACGCTGGGCCAGGGTGTTCATAGCCTGCTTGTTCGCATTGAGCTTGCGCTCCAGTACCATCAGGCTCAACGTGTAACGGGTCAGTTCGGCACCAGCGCCCTGACGTTGCGTGCTGTTCAGCACGGCCATCAGGGTTTCCAGCCCCAGGCGCAGGTTGGCTTCGTTGTTACCAAATACCGCCAGGGTCGAGGGAGGATTCAGGTCCAGTACGCTGCGCAGTGACACCGCCAGCGCCTCCGGCTGACAATGTCCCTGATTGGCTAACTGCTGCACCAGATGGGCCGCCTGGCAAATGCCCGCCAGTGCAAAGGTAATGTCCTGATAGTTTTTTGCCACGGTTACTCCTGTTTACGCGTTATTCCCACCGGTATTATGCGGCAACCCAAGGCAAACGTTCTTCGATGATACCGCCACCCAGGCAGACTTCATCAAGGTAGAACACCGCAGACTGACCCGGCGTGACCGCAGCAACGGGCTCATCAAACCGGACTTCAATTTTATCCTCGCCGTGCGGGATAATTTCGCAGGGGATATCGGTCTGACGGTAGCGGGTTTTCACCGTACAACGCAGCGGTGCGGTTAGCGGCTGACGATCAACCCAGTGTAACTGCTGGGCAATCAGACCCACTGACATCAGTCGGGGATGGTCGCCGCCCTGCGCCACGATCAGGCGGTTGCGCGCCACATCTTTATCAACGACGTACCAGGGATCGTCTTTGCTTTCTTTAAGACCGCCAATGCCCAGCCCTTTACGCTGGCCGAGCGTGTGATACATCAGGCCCTGGTGCTCACCCACAACCTGTCCGTCGACGGTTTCAATTTCACCCGGCTGGGCAGGGAGGTAGCGCGCGAGGAATTCGGTAAACTTGCGTTCACCGATGAAGCAAATGCCGGTGGAGTCTTTTTTCTTCGCCGTCACCAGCTCAAGTTGTTCAGCGATGCGACGCACTTCAGGCTTTTCCAGCTCGCCGACCGGGAACAGGCTCTGCGCGATTTGCTGGTGGCTGAGTGTGTAAAGGAAATAACTCTGGTCTTTGTTACCATCCAGACCGCGCAGCAGGTGGCTGCGGCCATCGATATCCTGACGGCGGACATAGTGCCCGGTGGCGATGAAGTCTGCACCCAGATCCTCTGCGGCAAACTCCAGAAACGCCTTGAATTTGATTTCTTTATTACACAGGATATCGGGATTGGGAGTGCGGCCCGCTTTGTACTCTTCCAGGAAGTGTTCAAAGACATTGTCCCAGTACTCTGCCGCAAAGTTCACTTTGTGCAGTTTAATACCTAACTTGTCGCACACGGCTTGCGCATCCGCCAGATCGTCAGCGGCGGTACAGTATTCCTCGCCATCGTCTTCCTCCCAGTTCTTCATGAACAGGCCTTCAACCTGATAGCCCTGCTGTTGCAGTAACCAGGCGGAAACGGAAGAATCGACGCCGCCGGACATTCCGACGATCACTTTTTTCTGGCAGTTATCAGACATCACAAGCTCGCAAAACAGTAAAACAGGCGGCGCATTCTATCACGCTGAACGCGGGTGCGCACCTTCATGAAACGGCCAGTTGAACGGGCTGATCAGGTCGAGCGGATAGCGTACGCCCTGTTGCCAGCGGCGTACGCTTTCGGCAACCAGGGGCGAACGCAGGTTAGAGGCCGACAGAATCTGCTCTGGCGCGACCCACCAGCAGCAATCAATGTCGCTGTCCTGCGGAGCCGTTGGCTGGATATCGTCCAGATCCACGCCAAACAGAAACCGCACAAAAGGCGTATTATCCGGGGCGATCCACTGGTTTATGCCGATAAAATACTGCATTTCGGCCCGAATGCCGGTCTCTTCAAACAATTCCCGTGATGCGGCTTCATGCAGCGTTTCATCGGCTTCAAGATGACCGGCAGGCTGATTCCAGGTGGCGATGCCGTTGACGCGTTCTTCAACGACCAGTAATGCACCCCGAGCCTGAACCAGGCACGCGACGGTGACATGCGGTTTAAACATCGATCCTCCTGAATTGTTAACTTAAAGTTATGGAAATGATAATGGCAGTCAGTCTTGTGCGCTGATATCGCGCCAGGCACCCGGAGCCAAATTGCCCAGAGTAAACTCGCCCATGGCATAGCGCACCAGACGCAGGGTTGGAAAGCCAATATGGGCCGTCATACGTCTGACCTGACGGTTACGACCTTCAAAAAGCGTTATTTTCAGCCACTGTGTTGGAATGGCTTTGCGCTCGCGAATCGGCGGCTGGCGCGGCCACAACCAGTCGGGCTCAGCCACTTTTTCGACGCCAGCCGGTAACGTCGGGCCATCTTTCAGATTAACGCCATCGCGCAAAGGTTGTAGATCGCTTTCCTCAGGCGCGCCTTCCACCTGCACATAGTAAATCTTGCCGGTGCGCTTGCCGGGCTGCGTCAGCGCCGCCTGTAGCGGGCCATCGTTAGTCAGGACCATCAGTCCTTCGCTGTCGCGATCGAGTCGGCCCGCCGCGTAAACGTCACTCACGTCGATAAAATCTTTGAGGGTGCGGCGGCCAGCTTCATCGGTAAATTGCGGCAGAACATCAAAGGGTTTGTTGAACAGAAGCACGCGGCGGACGGCAGGCGGCGATGACGGCTTGCGATGCACAGGACGTGTTTGTCGGCTGAATCGTTTATTTGGATGAGAAGTCTGATTAGTTTTTCGCATACGCTTTGCAGTCTGGAACATTCAGCGCATTATAACGCGAAATTGCGGTGATTGGCGTGGCGTGAATATTCAAGTAGTATTGACGCGCATCTTACAAATCATTAACAAAAAATCGCTCGAAGGAGAGGTTAATGGAAAGCAAAGTAGTTGTTCCGGCGGAAGGTCAGAAAATCACCCTGAATCAAGGTAAACTGGTTGTCCCAAATAACCCGGTTATCCCTTACATCGAAGGGGATGGTATCGGCGTTGATGTGTCACCAGTGATGCTGAAAGTGGTTGATGCCGCTGTGAAAAAAGCCTACAACGGCGAGCGTAAAATCTCCTGGATGGAGATTTATACCGGTGAAAAATCGGTTGAACTCTACGGTCAGGATGTCTGGCTGCCGCAAGAAACCCTCGATTTAATCAAAGAATACCGCGTAGCGATCAAAGGCCCACTGACCACGCCAGTTGGCGGTGGCATCCGTTCTCTGAACGTTGCGCTGCGTCAGGAACTGGATCTGTACGTTTGCCTGCGTCCGGTGCGCTACTACACCGGTACACCAAGCCCGGTAAAACGCCCTGAAGACACGGATATGGTGATCTTCCGCGAAAACTCCGAAGATATCTATGCCGGTATCGAATGGAAAGCGGGCACGCCAGAAGCGGATAAAGTCATCAAATTCCTGCGTGAAGAAATGGGCGTGAAGAAAATTCGCTTCCCAGAAAACTGCGGTATCGGTGTTAAACCGTGTTCGGAAGAGGGCACCAAGCGCCTGGTCCGTGCAGCAGTGGAATACACCATCACTAACGATCGTGATTCACTGACGCTGGTACACAAAGGCAACATCATGAAGTTCACCGAAGGCTCCTTCAAAGACTGGGGTTACCAGTTAGTGAAAGACGAGTTCGGCGGTGAGCTGATCGATGGCGGCCCATGGATGAAATTCAAAAATCCAAACACCGGTAAAGAGATCATCGTAAAAGACGTGATCGCCGATGCCTTCCTGCAGCAAATCCTGCTGCGTCCGGCAGAATATGACGTTATCGCCTGTATGAACCTGAACGGTGACTACATCTCTGACGCCCTGGCGGCGCAGGTGGGCGGTATCGGTATTGCACCAGGCGCAAACATCGGTGACGAATGTGCGCTGTTCGAAGCCACCCACGGTACGGCACCGAAGTACGCAGGTCAGGATAAAGTGAACCCAGGTTCCGTGATTCTGTCCGCTGAAATGATGTTGCGTCATATGGAATGGTTCGAAGCCGCAGACCTGATTGTTAAAGGCATGGAAGGCGCAATCGCTGCCAAGACCGTGACCTATGACTTCGAACGTCTGATGGATGGCGCTAAACTGCTGAAATGTTCAGAGTTTGGTGACGCGATTATCGCGAATATGTAATCCAGAATTTGGGTTAAACGAGAACGGGAGCCGGTTGGTTCCCGTTTTTTATTGAAAGCGAGGTTGGATGAACGGCTGCATGTGGCGTTGCCGATAAAACGCCGTCCGAGGGGAACGCTGGCTTCGCCCTTCACGTTTTATGCTATATACTGCGCCCGCAGTTTTCCGCCAGTCTGCGTGACTAAGAAGCATGCGCTTCTTGCCTTGACCACACGGAAAAGGGGCCGGGGGCACAGTAAGGATAATGAGGCGTCAGTCAGGACCACTTATGAGTAAAATCGCAAAGCAAAAAGCCGCCAGATTGTTCCTGTCGCTATGGAGGTTGACTGGTTATCGCGTCAAAAAAATTGACCGCTTTTCTGAGCACCATGATCTCAAAAGCATCGCAATTATTTCGAACACGGCACTTGGCGATTTCATGTTTAACACGCCCGCTATTGGCGCGATAAAAGATCGCTGGCCCGATGCCAAAATCATCATGGTGATTCAGCCACGTAATCTTGCGCTGGTGGAAGGAAGCCCCCTGATTGACAAGATATTATACTGGGACGGAAAAATCGGCGGTATGATGCAACTGGTCAAATCGCTGCGTAAAGAGCAGGTTGAAGCGACCTTTATCCTGCATTCGCGCGCACCCTATGACATTGTTGCCGCCTCGCTGGCCGGGTCTGACTACATACTGAAAGACGTTTATTACGCGGACTACCAGGGCAAAGAAAAATTTATTCTGGAAAATTGTTTGTCCGCGTTTCATGACAACCGAAAGCACGGCAATATTCATCTTATCCGTCAGAAAAAAGACCTGTTGAGTGCTGTCGGTATTCCGATGCCCTCAGAAGCCATGTTTATTCCGGCGCCTTTCAAGCGTCAGGTTAATCACGCGCCGGTCATTGGTATTCATGCTGGCGCATCCAGTATGGAGCGATGCTGGCCTGACAACTATTATTCACAGCTCATCGATACCTTAATTTCCCGACATGATGATCTGACCATTGAACTTGTAGGTGCTCCGGGCGAAAAGGCCCTGAACAAACGCATCATTGACGGCATGAAAGTGCCCAGTGAGCGGGTCAAAAATGTGGCGGGCACCACAAACCTCATTCAACTGGCGGAAAAGATCAGCGGCTTTAAAACGCTGGTGGTGGGCGATACCGGCCCCTTACATCTGGCTGTAGCCGTGCAAACGCCGACCGTGGCGTTGTTCAGTGATCAGAATGCGATTGATGGCGCTGCGCCTGTTCAGGACAGCACAATGCATCAGGTATTGCGCCCTGCAGAATCACATGCGGGGCTACGTGCGATTCGTTGTGATGACGTTTTAGCCGCTGTTGAACGTAATCTTTCAGCGTAGTCATCCTGTCTCGGGGGCCCGGCACGGTCTGTACGTTTATCGCCGTAGCCGGACCACACAGTGTTACAACGCTGTGTGAGTCTCTATCGCGTCCGCATTACCGTAGATATGAATCGCGTTCTACGCAGCGTATCGCCGGAAGAAATAACGGGAATGAAACAGACATGAACGCTCGCGATACGACCATTAGATCTTCATCGCCTATTTCGACGCTCCGTCTCATCTATCCATTTAGCGATTGCAACTAATGACGCGTGGCGATTAATTTTTTCATCCATTTTTTACGAAATAGTCCCCTCGAGGGCAATAACGTGATGCGCCGGTCATACTGTAATCGGGCAGGCATAAAATCCTCATCTCTTCTCTGTCATCTTTACCTCTTTCATATTGACCTTGTATTGCATTTCAAGGCTGCTGTAATGTCAGTTCATCCTCAGTTTAAATAGGTCGCTGTTATTTTTTTCGGAAATTTAAACGGATATATATTTAAATAAAACTGCACTTCATGCATGGGCTGTAAGCTATCCGATATGGCTATTTTGCTATTTTTAGTAAAGCCATTTTCTAAATAAATGCTTAGATGGGTAACTGACTTATAATGGTTTTGCTTCATGGGTTTTTCATTGAAATATTAAGGTTTAATTTCGACTGGCCGACAGTTTTACTGATTTTGAACAATAAACGCATAAGATGATGATGTAGATTGATTGGGTGAAGTTTTTACCCCTTTCCCAAACTTATTCAACGACAGAGAAACTTAATCAGCGATGATATACATGGATTAATGGCATTCAAAGTGAATGGCTGATATGTCACAGCAGGTGCCACTTTTAAATTAAGAATTGATAACTCAACGGTTTGACCGTGGAGTATTGCTTGTGCGCTGTCTGATTTTAATCATGATTAGCAAATCAAAAGACATTCACAGTTATGGCCGTTAAATTTTTCAGAGTGAATTTAAAATAACATAAAGGAGCGATATATGTGGTTTTTCAGAAATGCAAAAATGATCCCATGGAGTCTGAACGGTCATCAGCCCGGAGATGTTCTTTCTATGGGGGCAGTAGAAATCAATCCGGACGTTACGGAGGCGCAAAAAAAATACAAGGTAGCGATGCGCCTTTATCGGGTCGGATGCGATACCGGCATAATACACTGGTCCGGTGGTCCATTTGTCAGCCCTGGATACGTATTCATTAACTACAACGGTACGCGAAATATTTTTCCTTATGGAACTACGGCTGACAGGTTCGACACTGTCGGCGACTTCCTGGAGTATCAAAAGGAGAATGTTAAAATTTACCATAATCTTGTCGAGGACGGTATAATTAATGAAAACATGTTTATTTTGCCCATTAATGGCTATCTGTTTACCGAGGCAATTATGGAAATTATGGTGTATGAAAACGAAGAAGATGAGAGAGATAATATCGAATATGGAAGTTTCCAGTTGAATGCCGTGTTTTGCCCGCTTACGAAAAATTAAAAAGATAAAAACTGCGCTTCATTGAAGAAAGAACCTTGTCAGAGGCACTGCGTTTCAGTGCCTCATCAGCGTTCCATATCATCTCTCTTTGTGCCAAAAATAGGTAATTCAGCTACTTCCCAACTGTCGCGCGAAGCGTGCTGCGATGTTTCTCAACGTTACCGTTCTGATCAATCACTTCATATTCGACGTTTGCGCCGGGATTAACGGAAGTGGTGACGGGAACCACAATATCAGACAGCGGTGCGACCATAATATTTCTCAATACCGCTTTTTCCACTTTCGCGTTCAGGCTCATATACCAGGGCGTAGGGTTAGAAATCATGATTTGCTGGTTTTGTCGGGTAAAGCGTAGTTTTTGTGCATCTTCCGGCCGGGGTGCACCCAGCCCTGTCGGACGTACAAAAACCTTCAGGCGAAGACGCAGCGGCAGAACGACTTTTTTATCGCGCTGGTTGTCAGATTTTTTGAGCGCCGGTATCTGGTAGATATTCAGCCAGTACAGGGTTTCTTTCCCGGGGGGCAAACCAGCGCGTGAGGTGAGCATCAGCTTTATAGAGCGTAATTCGCCGGGCTGCATTTTCAAGACCGGCGGCATAGCCATGACTGGTGTTTTGCTCTTCTCTGGCGGGGCATAGAGATCGCCGTCATCTGTCCAGATTTGTAAAACGGCAGGGCTGTTTTCACTGTTGACCAGATTGACGGATTGCGCAATCTCGTTGGCGTTGAAAATAATGCGGGTTTTATCAATGTTTACAACGGCAACTGCCTGCGTTGACAATAACGCCGTGAGTAAATACAGGCTGCTACTGAAAACTGACCACCACTTGTAACTGTGCATTAACGGTTCCTGAAGTGATAACTTGTCCGGGAATAGCCTCAAGGGAGGCAGTAAAATCGCCGCTGTAGATCTCACCGTTGTCTGATGACGTAAGTGTGGTTAAATCTTTATAGGCATACCATCCACGCGTATTGCCTGTGCCGGTACTGCTTATATCGGGCAACAGGTTGAGAGGAGTACCGGCACTATTGTAGATTTTTATCCCTACGCCAGAGGCTGAACTGCCGTTGCTTTCCCCATAATTTGTGTCAAGCAGCCAGGTTAATCCACCGCTACTGGTGGTGAGACCCAGCGTCTGAGCCATGGCCACAGCCTGAGGCTGATTTACCAGAAAACCCATTGCGACGTTGGCTGATGTCACAGTGGAATTCTTGATCCCGGACGTTGCCCCGGTCTCGCAGCGGAGGGTAATGGAAAAAGGCGCCTGGCTGTTGCCTCCAGCGGCTAAAACACCCACGCTGGTTAATGGCAGAGAGACGACCGCGGGGTAATCGTACACCTCGCAGGCTGCGCCGCGAACATAGGTGACTGTCTTCCACGAACTCCAGCCAACAGGCCAGTCATAGTGCCAGCCATTCCACACCGTGGAATGATCCGCACCGGGATAAAGATTATTACTTTCCAGTCCAGGACCTTTAAATGCAATATATCCGCGGGGTTGATTGTTTGTCTCAAAATAATAGTTGTCACTATTGACGTAATGTTTACCTTCATCGATTTTAAATATTTCGTAGAGCACACTGCTAAATATACTGGCCGGGATGTATATTTTTTGCCCATCGGTATACCAGTCGCTGGCACTAAGCTGCCGTGCTTTCCAGTAGCGGCTGTAATATTCACCCGTGGTAAGGTTGGTCAGTCTGACCGCCACATTTTTGAACTTATCAAAATAAGCGCCTTCAACCTCGCTGGTGGCATATTTACCGGCTTCTTCTCTGTCGCCATTCGTGGAATACATTTCAAAGAGTTTATCCGCATCACCCATGTCGCAGCGGTACAGAATCTGATTCGGCGTAAACGCATCCCTCATCGGGTTGTTGAGCGGATGGCCGACCGCACTGGCCAGCAACGTCCCCGAGGGCTGAAACAGCTTGCCCGAATTGATATTGATGATTGCAGGCAATGCCAGCCGCCCTGTGCACTCATCACAGGCACCTTCCCATCCCTTTGCGGTATAGCCGGCATCTTTAGCGGCCTGGGAAAGCTGGCCCTGACTCGTGACCTTTGTGCAATTCGCCAGAAGTGGAAGCGGTACCAGTAGGGTAGTGATTAACAAAAGCAGGATTCTTGTGAACACGCGCTACTCCTTATTACATAAGCCGGTAAGCTGGATCAGGTGATCGTCTTGCTTTCCGGTAATTTGATAATTCACCAGGCAGGTTTGTTGACCATCGTTATCCCAACTGACTTTAAGTGTGCCGGAGTCGTGGGGGACACGTGCATAAAGCTGACCACCCTGACCGACGACACCAATAACCGTGTTGTTGGCATCACGAACTTCAGCGCCCATAGGGGGCGTTTCCCCCGCATTACTGGTGAGCGAGATCAAGACAGCTTTGCCTTTGATGGTGGCGAAATTTATCCGTACAACAGCCCCCGCATAGGGGACCACACGTTGACTACCGCCGCTCAGTTCGGCATCGGCATTCATGTCCAGCGTGTCCAGACTGATGTTATTTTCGCGATAGGCACTGAGTGAGGGCAAAATGGCATAGCCAAAGCGATCGATGACAGCTCCCTGACCATTTCGTACCAGCGCGCCCTGTGCGCCATCGGCCTGAACCAGGGCGAATGTCTCACTGCTGTATGGGCCAAGTGTAATGCCGCCCCGGTGAAGCACCACGGTGCCGGATGCCCCCAGCCCAGCCTGACGATAGTTTTCGCCCTGACCATAGTTGGCGCGAACAGCGCCCAGACGCGTATTTTGCTGAACGTTTCCGCCGAAGTTCAGTGCCTGTCCACTATTGCCATTGCGATAATGTTCACTGCCGCCATAGACAGAATAAGAAATATCATTGTTGTCACCCGCCGATCCTGACAGGGACAGCGATGAGCTACGTGTTTGTTTTGACTGGTTATAGTAATAGGAAACAGAAGAGGTGTTGTTCCAGGCAAGAGGCATTGAGATATTAAAGGAAAAGGTGTTTTCGGTATAACGTTGCGCGCGAGTGTCGTCCTGGCGATTGAAGAGATCCAGATCGGATCGCGTTGTATCCCAGGTCGTGCGCTGACGTGCGACGTTGAAGCCGTAACTGATCTTTTTCCAGTTGTTGTTATAGCCAAGCTGCAACTGAGTGATGCGGGATTTATTGTTGTAGTAATCGGCTGTGCTGGCGCTCAGGGTAAACATACCGACGTCATCAAATGACTGCCCCAGGGTTGCGGATAACCGGTTACGCTGGTTCATCGAATCGGAGTAGTAGCTGATACCTGTGTCATTCTGCCTTCTGACGCCCAAAACGTCCTGCAGATCGCGAAAACCGCTGGTGGAATAACGGTAAGCGGCTAAAACCAGATTTGTCCCGGTTTCAAAGGTTTTGCTGTAGCTCAGTTCGGCACGCCAGCCGGTCGTTTTTTTGTTTTGCTCAACGCGTGCTTGTGAAAAAATGGTGTTCATACCTACAGCACCGACCGGTGAACCCCATACACCGCCTGCCAGCCATGCCTGATAATCTTTTGCGAGGCGTGAACCGGCCGTCGCCGTGAAGCGGTTACTGATGCCGCGCTGTAAAACCCCTTCAAAAAACGTGTTTTCTACGCTGTAATACTGACGTACACGTCCCAGCGCCAGACCGTATGTCCAGTTTCCTGGACGAACAGAATCCGGTACAGAAGAGTAGGGCACCGTAAAGGTGGAACGCTTACCGTTAGCTTCGATGACCTCAACCTCAAGGTCTCCCTGACCGCTGGTGTTATACAGGTCGTCGATGACAAAAGGGCCGGGGGGAACGCTTGTCTCATAGATCACGTTATTAAGCTGACGCACGATAACGCGGGCATCGGAAGTGGCAACACCCTGAACTTCTGGTGCATAACCCCGTTTGCCCTGTGGCCACATGCGTTCATCAGAGGCGAGTTTGATACCGTTGAATGCAAGGCTACCGAAGAGGGAGTTACTGGTGTAGTTATCACCTAAAGCAAGCTGACTGTTTATCCCCTCTAAAGGCCGCTGGACCCAGCTTCTGACCTGGTTGTACTGGTAACGGCTTCCGGTTCTGCTGTTACGCAAATAGCGCATATTGCCCTGATGACGGAACTGCCATTTTTCCAGATTGGTGCCTGCCGTTATTCCGCTCCACAAATATTCATATCGGTAATTTGACGAGCGATTTTCTGACCAGGTGAAATTGGTGTTGTGGCGCAAAAATAATGCCGTAACGCCCTCATCCCATTCCGATACGGGGATGTAGCCACGCGGAGTCCGGTTCAGGCTTGCCATAGGTAATGTAAAGTGCAAACGAAGCGATGCCTGATCGAAACGCCAGCTGCCCGCTTCTGTCCAGCCGGATAAAGGCCGACAAGATGCTGTCGGTTGTCCGGTGCGCAGGGTTTTTATTTGCAATAGCGTTACGATTTCTTCAGACAGACAAGGTTCTACTCCGCCCTGGTCGTTAAATTTCCTGAAGTTTATTTTTACCCCAGATTTAATCATTTTACTATTGAGGTAAATATCAACCAGGTAATTTCCCTGCGCAATTTCATTTTGATTGAATTGTTCGAGGTTTTTCCCAAATGTCGCCCCTTGAAAAAGCGAGGTGTCAAAATAATATTCTTCGCTGCATACACCGTAAGAGAAACAGGCCGACACGGTAAAAGCTATGAGTTTCGGACTAATTAACTTCAACCGTAAAGTTTTCACTGATTTTAGCTCCCTGATCATTAACTGCCGAGACTGTAATCACCCCTGAGCCCTTAAGGCGTTTACTGTTATTGAACCAGTAAGTTTGCCGGGAAAAGGGCGAAACCATATCCGCATCTCGCTTTAAAGACTGATTACCCACTTTTAATACAACGTCTACTAATGAAGCGTGCCAGGGTTGGGGGTTATCAATTTCAATACCCATACCCTTATTCGCCTGATAGAAGGATGTGACCTTTATACCTTTAAGGATATTTTTAGGCGCGCCAATGCTTTTAGGGCGATAAAACACCTTCATGCGGTTACGTAATACCACCAACATTGCATTTTGCGCGTTATCTTTGGCGATATTAGAAGGCGGAATCTGAAGTGTATTGAACCAGTAAACGGATTCACGATCCTGGGCTTGTGAGACGGCATTTTTTAATATTATCTTGGCAATTTGTCCGGCTTTAGGCTGAATGCGAAATACCGGCGGCGTTATGATAAAAGGCGTGTTTACCTGGCCATCCGGCTGAGAATCTTTATTGCCGTTATCAAACCAGCTCTGAATAACATAAGGAATAGCATCATTATTTTTAAACTGCACATCTACTGAGCGCGCCTGTTCAGGATAAATAATCCTACTGCCCATAATCGTCACGCTGGCATTAGCACAAATGGGAAGTAATAATGCCGGAACTAATGCCAGCGAAACTTTTAAAGCAAATAAGTGTTGGCGAATAAACATAGACAGGTTCTCAATCATTTATTGTGCACTCCGCTTTATGGGAGTGCACCGGGTAAGGATTACTGATAAGTCACGGCATACTGAAGTGAAGCGCTGATGGTACCCGCAGTGGCCACATCAGTAGCCAGATACTGGGCAGAATAGGTCGCTGATTTTTCGGTTTCGCCTGAGCTCAGGGTCAAATCACCGTCACCGGTATAGGTGCTGGTTAAATTAATTTCTTTACCTGCCGGATCCAGCAACTGGATTTCGACGTTTTCGGCATTACCACTGTTTTTCAGGTTACCGGCAGCACTCACATTGTTACCCACAAACACGGTGGATACACGGGTGGAATTTGTGGACCCGGTACAGCCGCTGATCGACACGGAGAAGTCCGTCTTACCGGCAACTTTTCCGCTCGTATCTAATTCATTCACGGCCACGGTTGGCATGAGTACAAGCGGGGCGCTTTCATTACCATTCACACTTACTGAACAGGTTTCATCGCTCACTTCGCCCTGAAAGTTAATAGTGTTAGCAGAATTTGCCAGTGCCTGTCCTGATACCAGAGCCGTGCTGATTAACAGAGGTAAGATCATAGCCTTAGTATTTAACATGATTGTATTTTCCTTTTACATTATTAACTGGAGAACAACTGATTCAGGCTGGTTCCCGTCTTGCGGCGCACTGAATCTTTTATGCAATAAATCTTTTTTACGCCAAGGCGCATTTTTTCTGAAATTTCACCCAGAGATAATCCATGACTCACCAGTTCCAGAAAATTAACCTCATCGCTGGTTAACGGATTAACACCTTTTTTTTCACCTCCTTTTAAACCGTAATAACATGCGTTTATTGATTTTTTCATCTCGGTAATCCCCGTTCCCGGATAGATCACCGTATTGATGCTTTTGTCCTGCTGTTTCCAGAAGGCTGCTAAGGATGCCAGGCGGCGATCGCAAATCAGAATAATAATTAAACCTGGAGACTTCAGGTAGTCGAGCCAGTTGTGATTAGTAAAGTAGCGAATGTTGTGTGCGGAAAAGTCTACAAAAATGCAACCTTTCATATATAAGCTTTCATAACGGCCAGTGACTACTGACAAAATTCCTTTAACTAAAAAAGAATTCCTTGCTGGCCAGATGGCTACTTTCTGTATCGGACAGCGTTTGATTTCTGCTGTAAGTTCATTCACTAATTCGCATCGATAGCGGCAGCTAAAACAGGAAATCCTTTCTCGTGTAATCCTTCTCATAAGCTGATTCTGATGCTCTTTAAGAAAGGTGAGGTAAACATAGCATCATTAAGCTTTATAACTCAACGCGTTGGAAAGGCGCAGTGTATAATATGTGCGGAATAATCCGAAAGAGTTATGTTTCATTTTTGAGCGGTGTCGAAAAGAGATTTTTCTCACAACAGGGCAATTTCATACGAACTGTCAAAGATGGCACTTTTTTTCGAAAGTAAGATAATTCCGCGCTTTCCAGGATTTTTCAATTAATTCTTTTTAAACGATCAATAAAATTATCGCACTTTAAGATAAAATCACTTTTCTAGTTAATTTCCTGTTATGGTTATATTTAAATGATAATAAATCATGGTGTGATGTTAAAATCCCTAGTGTTGGTAATTAATAATGCCGAAATTTTGATGTTATATTTATAATTTATGCTTAAATGTTATCTTGATTAATTTTTGCGCAATAATGCACGAGATACGCGATGGGGGTTTGATCCATACGTGTTCATTTACAATTGGAGAACTTTTCTTAAACTTTTTGACACTGCTGTAATGTTTCGCCTTCGTTTGTAAGGTATGAGACCATAAATGCAAACTTGATGAAAAGCTATCACAATATTTGGCCTGTCAGATCAATGATAATGAGAAGACAGCATTGCCGTTTTAAGGCCTCGATAAGAAGCTATGTTGCGCTTATGTAAATTGCCTGTAATGGTGTGTTCTGAATTATAAGGCAAAGTTCTGATAACCGCGGGCTATCACACTAAACAATAATAACAATTTGCCGCATCTGCCCTTCAGCGTGACTATGGGGATATGAAGACATATCGTATTAAAGTGGGTTACCACAATCCCTCTCCACTTACATTCATGCAACTGGATGAGCAGCTTGCTGATCACGCTTTTTACAGCGCGCGTACCGATGCTGATAATGGCGGGTTTCGCTATTTCCAGGAATATGAGTACCAGTCTGATTCTGCCGATTATTGTTCAGTGTGTTCCCTGGCTTATCATCACGCCTGCCAGGTCCGAAAATGTCCGCTGGTGCTGGTGGAGGTAAAAGAAGATAGCGCCGGATGACAGGCGCTATACATAAAGCCTGTCCGGGACAGGTCGCAGTATCCCTGTACTTCCTCGGTATTCAAATTTTCCCGGCTGGCATACACTGACCACGTATACAACGAGGGCTAAGCGATGCCATCCATCAAACACATAACCTCCGATTGCTGTATTGTCGGTGGTGGCCCGGCAGGTCTGATGCTGGGATATTTATTGTCACGTGCCGGTTTGCAGGTGGTGGTGCTGGAAAAGCACGCTGATTTTCTGCGCGACTTTCGTGGCGATACCATTCATCCCTCCACCCTTCAAATCATGCACCATCTGGGCTTACTTGATGCGCTGCTCACGCTGCCGCATCAGCGCGTCGAAAAACTGCAGGCAGAAATGGGCGGTGAAGAGGTCACGATGGCCGACTTCTCCCGCCTGCCGGTGCGTTGCCGCTTTATTGCCTTTATGCCGCAGTGGGACTTTCTGAATTTTCTGGCGGAGAAAAGCGCGCAGTTTTCAGGTTTTACACTGCTTAAATCGACCGTTTGTCGTGAGTTGATCACCGAGAATGGTCAGGTGTGCGGCGTACTGGCGGAGCAGGCAGGCCAGCCAATGGAAATTCGCGCCCGTCTGGTGGTGGGAGCGGACGGACGGGATTCCGTTATTCGTGCCCAGGCCGGGCTCAGCAGCCAGCATTTCGGCGCGCCGCGCGACGTTCTCTGGTTCCACCTCAATAAACAGCCCGACGATCCGCTGACCGGCATGGGCCATACCGGCCCGCGCAACAATTTTATCGTCATTGATCGGGGGGATTACTGGCAGTGTGGTCTTACCATTCCCAAAGGCCAGTTTGAGGCCTTACAGGCGCAGGGGCTGGATGCGCTTAAAGACACTATTGCGGCGGTTTCGCCCTTTGCCGCTTCACGTCTGGCGGAGGTCGACAGTTGGGAAAAACTCAAACTGTTGTCTATCCGGATAGACCGTCTGGATCAATGGGCAAAACCGGGCGTGCTGTGCATTGGCGATGCGGCGCATGCTATGTCACCGATCGGCGGGGTTGGGGTTAACCTGGCGATTCAGGATGCGGTGGCGGCGGCGAACCTGTTAACGCGACCACTGCGCAGGGGAACGCTGAAGTTAAGCGATCTCCATAAGGTCCAGAAACGCCGTCAGTTTCCTACCGTGGCGACCCAGTTCCTGCAAATTAAAATGAGCAGCAACAAGCCACGTGCCAGTGGGCAAAGCAAGATGCCCGCCATGATGCGTAAATTCCCGTTTCTGCGCTTCGTATTTGGCCGGCTTATTGGTTTAGGATTCAGAACGGAAAGGCCGAGGGAATACCGTTGACAGCTCGCTGTCTGCCTGACAGTGAACAGTCGGCGCTAAAGGCTGAGCCCTCGGGCCGCATGGCGGAAGATGCGCAACGTTATACCCGCGAGCCATAGCCCCAGGCTATAAAAGACAGCCAGGCTGTGTCTGCTGTCTGGTGGGTTTTTGCATCCGGCGTTTTGCTGCCACGCGGTATCCGGTTTTTCCCCCTGACACGACCTGCTGCGTAAAGCCCTGCGGCGCGTTTAGCGACTATTCCAGTGTACGTGCCTTAGCCGCGTGAGTGCTCCCGTCCTGTCAGGCATTCATCGCTTTACGTACTGTGATGCGTAAAATATTCAACGGGTAAGAAACTTCACGCCCGGCTGGCCGAATGTCCTGATGACGCAGCAACTCTTTACATACAGTGTCCAGCGGTATATTGCTGTCGGCACTGCACGCAGGGCAGGGCGCCAGGGTGTGATGTGATTATTTTCGTCCGGGAGACAAAATCGTATCGGCTGAAATTCTATACTCTCACTGTCAACGCCGTACTGATTTTGCATAAATCCCGGAGGAACCCTGAATGGAAACGCCTCTTTCACCCGTAAAACACTCAAAACGCGCATTGATTGCGGGTGCGGTAGGCAACTTTATCGAATGGTATGAATTTGCCATCTACGGTTTCCTCGCCACAATTGTTGCGCACAATTTTTTTCAGCTTCAGGGCGAGTCAGCGCTGAGTGGCCTGATCCTGACCTGGGCGTCCTTTGCCATTGCGTTCTTTTTTCGCCCCCTTGGCGCCCTGGTGTTTGGCCGACTGGGCGACCGCCTGGGCCGCAAGCCTGTCCTGATTACCGTCCTGATATTGATGACGCTGGCGACCACCGCTATCGGGTTAATTCCTACCTATGCGACGGCGGGCATTCTCGCGCCCGTGCTGCTTACGGCACTGCGTATCCTGCAAGGGTTATTTGCCGGCGGCGAATATGGCGGGGCGGTGGCGCTGATGACCGAATTTGCGCCGCGCGGTCAACGTGGACGCTATGGTGCCTGGCAGTCGCTGACCGTGGCGTTTGGCCTGTTGGCCGGCGTGGGGCTGGTGGCGCTGCTGTCCTGGCTGCTCAGCCCGCAGGCGATGCTGGCATGGGGCTGGCGCATTCCGTTTTGGCTGGCGTTACCGCTGGGCCTGGTTGCGCTATGGTTGCGTCTGGCAATCACAGAAACGCCGGACTTTGTACGCCAGCAACAGCAGCGCGTCAGGGCTGCACCGCGCCAGACGATAAAAATTATTTTCCTGGCGATCGCGCGCGTCATGCTGTGGTCCTCCGCAGGCTATACCTGTCTGGTGATCATGCCCGGCTATTTGCAGTCGGCGCTACATACCGGTATGAATCAGGCGCTGCTGATTGCCGTGATCGCTAATGTGGGCTTCGCATTGACAATTATCCCGGCGGGCATCGTCAGTGATCGCGTTGGTCGGCGTCGTGTCTTGGTTAGCGCCAGCGTACTCCTGCTGCTTATGGCGATGCCGCTATTGAAAATAGTGCAGGCGGATGGCGTGAGTTTGCTGCTAAAAGCGCTGGTGGTGCTGATAGCGGGGGGACTGGTTGGTTTGCTCGCCGGGCCGGGGCCTGCAATGCTGGCGGAAATGTTTCCAACAACGGTACGTTATACCGGGCTGGGTGTCGCCTATGCGTTATCCAATGCGGTGTTTTCCGGCTGTGCGGGTTTAATTATTACAGGGTTGATTAAGCAGACGGGCAATCTGGATATTCCGGCCTGGTATATGATGGCAACGGCACTGGTTTCCATCCCGGCCCTGATGACACTCAATAAAGACGACCACACGCGGGAGCTGACATAAAGGAAAAACGGGAGCAAACGCCCCCGTTTTGAACTTACTTACGACCGAGCAGGAAGCCCAGTACGACGCCCACACCGGCCGCGACCGCCAGACCCGCAAACGGGTTAGACTGCATCTGATCTTTGATGCAGTCGGCGGCATCGCGTGCGGCATAGGATGCCTGATTGGTGTAGCGGCGGGCTGCACCACGGGCGCGGTGACGCGGCGAATCGGTGACTTCACCCCATTGTTGCTCTGCGGCACCGGCGACTTCTTTTACGGCATCTTCAATTTTTCCTGACATGCTTCATCTCCTTGGTTATCACAGTCATTTAAAGCGTAGCAAACCTTCGCCACTGTGCTGCGTTTAGACGCATTAATCGTCTGTCAGGGAGGAATTGACCAGATGAAAACTCCGCCTGGTGATGGCCATCGGACTGGCGGAAGGCGCGGAGAGACGGGCATGAAGCGGGCAGCGTGCGTTAACGCCACCACGCGAAGGGCCGGGCGAGGAAAATTATTACCAGCTGTTTCACCTGACGGGATGACGTGGATGGGATCGCGTGTTGGGATACCAGCTCACCAGAAAATGCCGCAGATGGTCAAAGCACCACTCGGCATCCCCGGCCTGCTGGCAGTAATACTGAATCGTGATTTTTTCATAATGGCGCTGGCGCTGCTGTAGCGGTGACCAGCCCCAGTCGAGTACACAACGGGCAAAGTTCACCAGCGTGTCGGCTGCCAGCGCGTGCTGCTGCTCTTGTTCCTTCAGATAGTCATAAAAGGCGGCTTCTAGCTGGAGTGCCTCCTTGTGAGAACAGTGAAGGAGTTCGGGCCGAAAGGCGATATCAATGAATCCGCATACCGCGTTTTCCTGCTGCTGCCAGTCGCAGGCCAGGGTCATAAACAGGCCTTCCTGCAGATTCACCTCTTCCAGTAAACGTTGCAGGTTAGGGGAGTGACGAATCACGGCGATCTCGTCCAGCCGTTCTGTCTCCAGGGTCAGGTCGATACCGCAGGGATTAACAGAGCCATCTGCATTGCGGGTAGCAGGGAACGGGAAATCAATATAACCGTTGTTATCCAGCCGTTTTTCCATGATGAGCCTGACCTGTCGCTTGACGTTTCCTGACACTATATCACGCAGTGTCAGGATTGCCTGCTTTACGGACAGGTCCAGGTAATCATGGTGTCCTGATAAGGGTTGATCAGACGAAACTGTTTATCGGACAGGCGTTGCGCGTAGTAACCTTCAGACGTCACCGCAGAGGGGACATACTGAAAGCGATCCAGCGACTGAAGCGGCCCGCTCTGCACGTTTACGCCATCCCGACTGACGCTGAACGCGGTGACCAGATCGAATACCGTTCCCTGCGTTTGCCCCAGTGACTGACCGTAAATTGTGCTGACGTCGCCCGGACACTCCACACCTTTCGGCGAAGAGGAACAGCCTGAGAGCAGTGCCATAAAAATGAAAAATCCTGGTCGCAACATAGCCTGCTCCTGCCCCGGTCCATAGAATGAATGATCGATTTTAGCCTGAAACGCGACAAATAACATGATCATAGCGTTTACGCGCGCCGGGTTGATTTGCCGTTTGTTCAATCGTTAAGCAGTGGGAATGTAAAAGATGACTTTCGGTGCAAATAAACGTTATTCTTGCCATCTTTGCGCGTCGCTTAAGCAAATTCAGGGATAAAAGATGAAAGAAGAAGAAGCCAGTCTAATGATTATTCGCCATGCCATCGATGCGCTGGACGCAGAGAAAAGGCAGCAGGTGATTGCCTGTGCGGCAGAAATCCGCGATGTCATGAGCAGTTTCGACAACGAACCTGCCGGTCTGGCCTTGATGCTGGTCGCGGCGGAGGTTGCGGCAGAGTAAGTTTCATCCGTCGCGCCTGGTATCCGCATGCGCGAGTGTCATCCCGCTGGCGGCAGCCAGTCACGCGTCTCTTACGGCCTGATGTGCCGTTTTTTATTGCGCGGTCGCGCTCACCGCGCGATGCTTTACCCCTGCTTACAGCGTCTTAGCGCCACCTGACATGTGGCCGCCCTTATTTTCAGTGGAGGAATCAGATGAAAGCAGCCCGTCTTGCCCTGTGCCTGATCGCCGGTTTCAGCGCATCCGCATGGAGCGAAAGTGAGTTTCAGATCCAGTGTCCCGGACGTCCCGTTATGACCGTCTCGCGGGCGCAATATGGGCTCAGCACGCTCTACTGGCCGAAACAGCATTTCCAGATTGCCGCAGGCCAGCTGCAAACCCGCACGGATAACGGCGACAAGGTCGCGATTACACGCTTTCGCAACGGCGATCAGTTGATTGTGAACAAAAGCAATCTCGACACCTTCTTTGTCTACCATGACAGCGACGATCTGATCCCGTGCCGCCGTACCACGACGCGTGAGGTCGATGCGCTGAGCCTTGAGCGCTATGATGATCGCCAGCGCAACGACTCCTGACCCGCAGCGATAAGGAAGATAAATGCAGATTACCCTGACTGACACGGTGAGCAGTAAGGATCTGGATGAAATCCGGCTGGGCCTGAATGCCTGGAACAATCAGTTTTACGATGCTGACCTGATTAAACCCCTTGGGCTGTTCATCTGCGATGCGCAGGGCAGGAAACTGGCCGGATTGACCGGCACGACCACCGGCAACTGGCTACGCATTGATTTACTCTGGGTCGCACAGGCGCTGCGTGGGCAAGGCACCGGTCGCCAGTTGGTGCTGGCGGCTGAGCAGGAAGCCCGCCAGCGCGGCTGCCGTTTTGCACAGGTGGATACCGGCAGCTTTCAGGCAAAGCCGTTTTACGAAAAGCTGGGTTACCGTGTCCGGCTGACGCTGGGCGAGTACATTATGCATCATCAGCGTCACTATCTGACGAAAACGCTATGCTGAGGGCAGCGCCTGCTGCCGCAAATCCAGCGGGTGCTGCTCAGCCTCATCAATCGCGGCCAGCCAGCAGGGCAGTGTAACCTTTTGCCAGGACAGATGACCACGCGTGGTGCTCATCAGCACCACATCGGGACGCAGGCTACGGTAAAGCTCCAGCGACGCCGCCAGTTCGGCAGGATTGCTGTCGGGTACCAACACGGTTACCCAGCGGTCATGATCACGCGTCAGCGTATCCCCGACAAATAAATAGGTCGGCCCCTGCGGCGAATGGTAGAGGTAGCTGCAGCTGCCGGGTGTATGGCCGGGCGTGGGCAACAGATGAAAATCACCGAAATGGGTTTCCTGCTGGGTAAAAGTATCGTCCGGCTCCACAAAGCGGCTGATTTGCCCGAGCGAGCGGCTGTGACAGTACAGCGCGCTGCTAAAACGCTTCTGGATTACCGCTGCGCCCGGTGCAGACTCATGCCAGTGAGTCAGATAATGGCGAATCACGCCGTTCTCATCGGCCAGCACTTCATGATCGAGCGGATTTTCCACCCGGCCAATCAGTAAATTACCGCGCGGATGGCGCAGTAAAAACCCATGCATCATGATATCGACGGCATCGTCTTCCGGAAACTCCGGCGTAGAGATCCACAAATCGTCATACAGCGGCTTCAATGTCGATCTCCTGCAACTCCAGTTATGTGCGCAATACGGGATGCCCGCTTGCCTGTAAACTGACCTGTCCCTGATGTACCGCTAAGGTCGCCCTGGCACCCAACGGCAGGGTCACGGTGTCAGGGCCGTGACCGAAATCCAGATCGCTGATAACGGGCAGACCGCTCAGATCGCGGAGGTACTGCCAGACCGTGGCGAAGTCAAACCCGTTATCGTAGTCGGACAAGGCGGTGCTGGTGAAACTGCCGGTGATAATCGCCCGTTGCTGCGCCAGAATCCCACACTGGTGGAGCTGCAGCAGCATACGTTCAATCCGGAACGGATGCTCATTCACATCCTCAATCACCAGAATGCCGTCTGTGATGGCCGGCATCCACGGCGTACCGATAAGCGAGCTGATCATCGCCAGGTTTCCTCCCCATAACGTACCGTGCCAGGTGCCGTTATCGGGCGTGTCACTTTTCCAGTTCACACTGACTGTAGGTGATGTCAGCGCCTGCCAAAAGTGCTGCAGGGTAAATTCGGATAAAACCGCAGCGCCAAAGTTGCCCGCCAGCATCGGCCCACTGAAGCTGATTATTCCGGCGTGTTGCAGTAAGGCCAGTTGAATCACGGTGAAGTCGCTGTGGCCACATAGTGCCAGCGGCTGGTCCGCTAAGCGGCGCTGTAACGCGGCATAGTTGATTGAGGGCAGCAGGCGCGTGGCACCGTAGCCGCCGCGCACTGCCAGCACAATATCAGGTAAGGTCGCCAGATCGGCCAGCGCATTGATATCGTCTAAGCGTTCCGAATCCGTACCGGCAAAACGTTGAAAGCGCCGTGCGATTGCCCCCGTATTTTCAACCTGGTGCCCCGCTGCGTGCAGGCGTTCAACCCCCAGATGGGCTGCAGGCTGATTGTGGCAATAACCTGAAGGGGCGATAAGACGGATTGAACGTGACGTCATAGTAAATTCCTGAAATTAGTCAGTGACAGACGTCACGATAATGACGAAAAAGTGCCAATAAGTCATCCGACTACTGTAATTAGGATAAACGGTAATTTTGCAATTTACCCTGCCAGGTATGATAGCTTCCGCCACTTCTGCGACGAGATAAAAAATTGCTTAAAATTCGCTACTTTGTCATTTCAGCATTATTGCTGACAGGCTGTGCCAGTGAACCGCCGCATACGTATGTTAAAGAGAAGAATACACCGCTGACGCAGGCACCGCCGTCGCGTATTTCGGGCACATGGTCACTCTTTACCGAAAGCGCGGCCAGCCAGTACGGGGTGGATGAGAAACTGATTAGCGCGATTATTAATGTGGAATCCGGAGGAAATCCGGGCGTGGTCAGCCGTTCGAATGCTGTCGGGTTGATGCAAATCAAAGCGGCAACGGCCGGACGTGAAGTGTACCGTACCCAGGGGCGCCGGGGTCAACCGACCACCGCTGAGTTACGCGATCCCGCCAGGAATATTGAGATCGGCACCGCCTATATCAAAATCCTCCAGCAGTCTGCGCTGTCCGGCATCCGCGATCCACTCACGCTGCGTTATGCCACGATTGTTTCTTACGCTAACGGTGCCGGGGCATTGCTTCGCACGTTCTCGCGCGATCGTGACCGCGCGATTGCCATGATTAACGCCATGACGCCGGACGAATTCTACCAGCACGTGCAGAACAAGCATCCGGCTGCTCAGGCACCGCGTTACTTATGGAAAGTCACCACGGCCTACCGGGCTATCAGCTGAGTCGCGTTTTTTCTCCTCACCTGACAGAAGGTGAGGAGAAAACACTTAACCCACCAGCAGCCGGGCCGTCGGATAATCGACGATCAGCACATTGACATAACCGCCGCGCAGGGCTCCGCGAATCGCCTGGGCCTTCTCTTTGCCACCCGCCAGCGCCACCACCTGCTGACACTGTCTGACCTGTTCCAGTTCCATACCAATCACCGGATCTTCGTCGGCCTGCAGCACGGGCTGGCCCTGTTCGTCAAAATAATGCAGACAGATATCGCCGACCGCGCCGCGCGCTGCCAGCGTGCGCAACATGGTTGCATCGTAATAGTTACCGGAGTTGCGCAACAGGGCGGACGGCTCCAGGTCGCCGATGCCGACAATCGCCAGGTCTACTTCGCCGAACTTATTCAGCACCTCGGCCACCTCCGGATTGGCCGCCAGCCGCTGACGGTCGCTCACCGAATGTTCAATCGACTGCGAAGGCAGCAGCCAGGCCGGACAGTTCAGCAGCGCGGCCAGGTTTTGCGTCAGGATAGTCGCCTGCACGTTGCCGTTCGCCCCCACGCCGCCCAGGAGCTGAATCACCCCTTTGCATGAGGCATTCAGCGGATGCAACGCATCGACCATACAGCGAATGGTGCCGCTCCAGGAAGAGATGCCGATCAGCTCATCGGGGCGCAGTCGCGTCTCCAGATAGTGAGCCGCCGCCGATCCAATCGCCTGTTTAATTTCGCTGACAGAAGCCTGTTCTGCCACATCCACTACGATGGCCTGAGGTAACTGATAGGTTTGCTCGATCGCTTTTTCCAGTTCAGGAAAAACGTTGGCGGGGGGAACCACGCTAATTTTCACCACGCCTTCTTTCACACTGCGGGTCAGGATGCGTGAAACAAACGACTGGGACAGCTTAAGTAACTGCGCAATATCGGATTGCTTCCTGCCTTCGACATAGTAGAGCGTGGCAATTTTCACCATGAGCCGCTGTTCGTCCTGCTTCGCCATCTGTTTTTCCTCTCGTGTTCTGCCCGCCATTGTTAACCACTGACGTGAAAAGCACAATCCAGGGCAATTTGTGATCGTTTTCGCTTTTTATCACTTCGTGCATAGACGCCGTCGTTCGTCGGGCGCATAGTACTTGTGAATATAAAATCATTATTGAATATATATTCATAACTGTTAAGGCTGTTGTGTTTCTGCGCGTAATAGCAGGCGATGAAAGGGTAGGTTATTGCTGTCATCACGGCGAAAGAAGGGAGAGTTGTACTCTCTCTGAATATATATTCAAGTTCGACTTAAAATTCAAAGGTGAAATATGAATCCATTTACGCTTTCTGTGGATGCGCTCGAAAAAAAGGCCCGGGCCGTACGCCGCCGCATCATCCAGCTTAACGCGGGCAGTCCGGCAGGCGGGCATACCGGTGCCGATCTGTCACAGGTTGAGATTCTGACCGCGCTCTATTTTCGCATTCTGAATTGTGCACCGGATCGAACGGAAGACGATCAACGTGATATCTATATCCAGTCAAAAGGTCATGCTGTGGGAGGATACTATTGCGTGCTGGCGGAAGCCGGCTATTTCCCGCTGGACTGGCTGCCTACTTATCAACATGCCGATTCTGCGTTGCCGGGCCATCCGGTACGGCAGAAAACTCCGGGCGTTGAACTCAACACCGGTGCGCTGGGTCACGGATTGCCCGTGGCGGTGGGCATTGCGCTGGCGGCGAAAAAGAGCCACAGCCCGCGCCGTGTGTTTGTGGTGACCGGCGACGGTGAGCTGGCAGAAGGCAGCAACTGGGAAGCCGCGCTGGTAGCCGCGCACTATGGCCTGGATAACCTCATCATCATAAACGACAAGAACAAGCTGCAACTGGCGGGTGCAACGCGTGACATTCTCAATACCGATCCACTGGCAGAAAAATGGCGCGCCTTTGGTCTGGAGGTCAGGGAATGCAACGGCAATGACATGGCCGCAGTGGTGAATACGCTGGAAAACCTGCCTGTGAACGGTAAGCCACAGGTCATTATCGCGCACACCGAAAAGGGCTTTGGCATCTCGTTTATTCAGGGACAAGCCGAATGGCACCATCGGGTGCCGAAAGGGGACGAGATTGCGCGGGCACTGGAGGAATTAAACGATGAGTAATGCACAACACCTGGCCAACGTCATGGTCGACGCGTTAACAGATGCCGTACATCGCGGCATCGATGTGGTGCCGGTCGTGGCGGATTCGACCTCCACCGCGAAGATTGCGCCCTTTATTGACGCCTTTCCCGGTCGTCTGGTTAACGTCGGTATTGCAGAACAGGCGCTGGTCAGCACAGCCGCTGGCCTGGCGCTGGGCGGCAAAATCGCTGTGACCTGTAACGCCGCGCCCTTTCTGATTTCGCGCGCCAATGAGCAGATCAAAATCGATGTCTGCTACAACAATACTAACGTAAAGCTGTTTGGACTGAATGCCGGAGCCAGCTATGGTCCGCTTGCCAGCACCCATCACAGCATCGATGACATCGCCGTCATGCGTGGATTCGGCAATATCGAAATTTATGCGCCCGCCTGTCCAGTCGAGTGCCGCCAAATTATCGATTATGCGCTTGACCACAGGGGGCCGGTTTATATCCGGCTGGACGGCAAAGCGCTGCCGTCGTTGCACGACGAAAATTACCGCTTCCGGCCCGGTCAGATTGACCGGCTGCGAGAAGGCCACGATATTGCGCTTGTTGCCATGGGCTCGACGGTACATGAAGCCGTGACCGCCGCAGAGCAACTGGAAAAGCAGGGCGTTTCTGCCGCCGTGATTTCGGTTCCGTCCATTCGCCCCTGTAATACGCAGCAGCTGCACAATCTGCTCAGCCACTTCCGCGCCGTGATTACGGTGGAAGAGCATAACATTAATGGCGGCGTAGGCAGCCTGGTGGCGGAGGTGCTGGCGGAATACGGCTTGCCGGTTAAGCTTCTGCGGCTGGGGATTGCCAACGGCGAATATGCTATAGCCGGCGATCGGGCCGCCACGCGCGCGCACCATGGCATTGATGCCAGCAGCATCGCCGCGCAGGCGTTACGCCTCTGTGCAGGAGGCTGACGATGCGGGAGTCGGTGATTCTGGCCATTGATGAAGGCACCACCAATGCCAAAGCGGTCGCTGTCGATCGAAAGGGACGCATGGTGGCGCGCGGCAGTCAGGGTTTAACGTTACAACATCCGCAACCCGGCCTGGCAGAACAGGATCCCCAGGCGATATGGTCAGCCGTCAGGCAGGCCATCACCGACTGCCTGGCGCAGTGCGACGGAGCAAGCGTGGCAGGGGTGGCTATCAGTAACCAGCGCGAATCCGTACTGATCTGGCAGCGCCGTGATGGCGTGCCGTTAACGCCGCTGGTGAGCTGGCAGGATCGTCGGTCAGAATCGTTTTGCCGGGATTTACAGCAGTCGGGCAGCGCCGCGCGCATCAGCGCTCTGACGGGCCTGGCGGTCGATCCGATGTTCCCGGCCGCCAAACTGACCGGTATGCTGGCAGCCATACCGGACGGTTTCGCCCGTGCAGCGGCGGGGGAACTGTGCATCGGCACCGTGGACAGCTGGCTGACCTGGCAACTGACGGCGGGCACGACATTTGTGACCGATCATGCCAATGCCGCGCGCACGCAGCTTTACAGCCTGCACCGCAATGACTGGGACGATGAACTGCTGTCATTGTTCAGCCTGCCGCGTGCGGCGCTGCCACAGATTACCGCGTCGGCGAGCGTGGCAGGCATGATACGCGTGAGCGATATACCGGGACTCGCACCCGGCACACCGATTCTGGCGCGCATCGGCGATTCTCATGCCGCGCTTTATGCTCAGCGACGCGGCACGGCGGAAGTGGTCAAAGCCACTTACGGCACTGGATCATCGCTGATGATGTCGATGGCCACGCCGCTGCTGACCGATAACGGGCTCAGCACCACCGTTGCCTGGCACGACGGCCAGGCGCGCTTTGCCTTTGAAGGTAATATCACGCACACCGGGTCCGGGGCCGCCTGGCTGGGGACGATGCTGGGCATTCACGATCCCCGGCAACTTACGGCACTGGCTGAAGGCTGTGATGATAATCAGGGCTGCTATTTTGTTCCGGCGCTGTCGGGGCTGGGGGCGCCGTGGTGGGATCTCAAGGCCAGAGGCCTGATCTGCGGCCTGACCGATGCGGCCACGCCCGCCGTACTGGCGCGGGTGGCGCTGGAATCCATCTGCTGGCAGATTGCTGACGTGTTTTTTGCCATGGAAGAGGCCTGCGGCACAGCGCTTCCGGCCTTGTGCGTTGACGGCAGCGCCACGCAAAACCCCTGGCTGATGCAGTTTCAGGCCGACGTATTGCAACGTCCGCTGCACTGCGCGCCGACCGCCGAAGCCTCTGCGCTGGGGGCGGCACTGCTGGCAGGAAAAGGGCTGGGATGGTGGCAGCAGGGCGACGATATGCTGGCCTTGCAGGGCGGGCCGATCATCATGCCGCGCACCCATCTGGCGCAGCACATGCAGGATAACTATCAGGGCTGGAAAAACGCGGTGACCCGCTGTCGCTATCAGCCACAATGAACGGAAAATGAGGGCCAGACTGTAACAGCCAGCCCTCAGTACAGCGAGGTTAACGACTGACGCGTTGCGGGACAGTCTCTTCATCGTCCGGCACCGGTTTAAGATCGACCGGCGGTAAACTTCCGCCGCTGAATTCGACCTGACGGATCGGAAAGGCAAAGCGAATATTGCGTTCTTCCAGCGCCGCCATCAGTTGCAGGTTAATCTCCTGCTGAATATCCATATAGACGTTGTAGTCGGCGCTCAGCACAAAGTAGACCACTTCAAAGGTCAGCTTCGAGTCATCGAAGGCCAGAAAATGGGCGCGGTCAAAGCGCGTCATTTCAATGCCCTGAATGATGGTTTTCACCAGTTCGCTGATTTCTCGCACCTGCTCAGACGGCGTGGCGTAGCTGATACCGAATGTAAATACTAGACGACGTTGCTGCATCCGCTTGTAGTTATGAATCGTCTGCTGCAACAAAATGGTATTGGAACAGACGATCTGCTCACCGCTCAGGCTACGCAGTCGCGTGGTTTTCAGGCCAATATGCTCAATAGTGCCGGCAATATCGCCAAATACGATAAAATCGCCGTGCTCAAAAGGCTTATCAAAGCCAATCGCCAGGGAAGCAAACACATCACTCAGGACGGTCTGAATCGCCAGGGCGATGGCAATACCGCCCACGCCCAGACTGGCTACCAGCGCCGTGATATCGATGCCCATATTCGACAGAATCGCCAGCAGCATCATGACCCACACCACGACCCGCAACAGAATCCCCAGAATGACGGTGGTCACCGGATTGCGCACGTGAAGCGGATCGCGCAGCAGGCTTTTTAACCACAGGCGAATGCCGCAGTCGATCCACAACGCCAGTTGCACAATCAGCGCCAGGAACCAGCTGTGAGAAACTGTCGAGCGCCACGAGTCGGGCAAATCGATGAAACGCAGGGCAATCAGCAGCGAAAAAATCAGCAACAGCAGGTGGCTGGTGCTGCGCAGTATTTCCACCAGGATGCCGGTAAATCGGACGTGGCGGTCTTCGCTGAAGTGCGCAATGCGGTTGGACACGAAACTGATCAGGCTGCGCAGCAACCAGTAAATAACGAGGGTGGCAATGATGACGATGGCGCTGTTGATCCACAGCGTTTGATTAAAAAGAATGGACTGAAAATGACGCAAACTGAGCCAGTTTTCCATTGGGGAGTGTCTCCTTGCTGGTTCCGGTTAAACGAGAAAGCAAGGAAAGCATAGCCTGGATGCGCCGCGGATGTGCGGCGCGGAAAAGAGCGGAGGTTACTGGAAGCGTTGCGCTTTGTCGCGCGCCAGCCGCTCCAGGCTAAAAATCACCTGCTGCAACTGCCGTTCCTGATGGGGTTCGAGTGCCGTAAAACGGAAGCTCAGCCGCGGCGTAACTTTGGTTTCATTTTTACTGGTAATCATGCTGCGTTCACCAATATGCATTAACGTCGCATTGACGTTGAACTGACCGTATTCACCCAGTTCCACCTGCAGATTTTTAAAATCGTCGCCGCTTTTCAGGCCGTCCGGCATCGCGTCGTCCACCAGCACGCCGATACCGCCTAACGATAAATCCTGTAATCGCAGTCGGGCAGCCGAGCCGTCAGGCCATGTGCAGTGACACCAGAACTGCGGGTCCATCGGTGCGCTGATGCGGAAGAATTCACGCCGCTGAATTTGCCACAGCACCTCCGGTAACGTTGCCTGAAATGCAGGCAGGCCGTCGAATTCCGTTTTCTCCAGCCCAGGTAAGGCAAATTCAACCTTCGCGCCCTGGGTTTCGGCAAACACGGTAATATCGTTGCACTGCAGTGCGTAGTCGTTATCCAGATTATTACTGCCCAGATCAAAAACAATGCGGTTTTCATCCGCCGCCAGCATACGGCTGATAAACTGCCCACGTGAGAAATTCACCAGCAAAGGTGTTTGCGCCTGAAGCAGGTCTTTCATGACGCCCAGAACCGCCAGCGTGCCACGTTTGAGATAATGTTCTTTATCGGCTTCTTTCACTTGCTGGCCCCCGATGAGCAACGCTTTATCATTTATATTTATCCTGTTACTACCCGTTCGTTATCGGCTGACAATAATAAAGCTTTAACACAATAATCACTATCATAACCTTCACGCGCAGCATTTTTAAAAATTGCGACTATACTAAGCGCGTGAACCGCTTGATTAATCAGGCGATCGCCATTGACTAACCAAAAGGAAGGAGTAACAGATGGGTATTATTTCATGGATCATCTTTGGTTTAATCGCTGGTATCCTGGCGAAGTGGATCATGCCAGGCAAAGATGGTGGTGGATTCATCATTACTATTATTCTGGGTATCGTGGGTGCCGTTGTCGGTGGATGGATCAGTACCCGCTTAGGTTATGGAACTGTGGATGGATTCAACTTCGGTAGCTTCGTTATCGCGGTTATCGGCGCGCTTATTGTGCTGTTTATCTACCGCAAAGTACGCAGTTAACGTACGCAGTTAACGTACGCAGATAACCAAAAAAGGCCCGCCTCGCAGCGGGCCTTTTTTATGTTAACGCGATCTTTCGCCTGCTCGCTTTATTTCGCGCTGCTTTGCGCCTCGGGAATATCGTGGGCGCTGTTACAGGTTTTATCTTTCGGACAATATTTATCCAGCAATTTTAACGTGACCCCGTTCGTCCAGCCAAAACCGTCCTGAAGCGGATATTCACCACCGCCGCCGCCGCCAAGATTGTTGCCTTCGACCACGTATTTTTCGACCAGCTTATGCTCTTTATCGTACGTCAGCTGAACGTTACGCAGGAAACGCAGGCCCACCTGCTGCGCCAGTTGCGGCTTTTTATAGTGCTCCAGCCCTTCAACGGCCACCCACTGCAGCGGTGCCCAGCCGTTGGGAGCGTCCCATTGCTGGCCGTTGTTCACTGTGGTGGTCACCAGACCGCCCGGTTTCAGCAGCTGTTTTTCCACCGCGCTGGCGGTGCTGTCAGCCTGTTTGTCACTGGCAATCTGCATATAGAGCGGAAACAGCGTAGCAGCCGTTAGCTGCGGATGAATCTTACGCGTTTTCCAGTCGTAGTCGGCGTACCAGCCCTGTTTGCTGTCCCACAGATAGCGGTTAATCGCCGCCTGACGTTTTTCAGCCCGATCGGCAAAGGCTTTAGCCTGCGCATCCTGTTTATTCAGGCGATACGCCGTCGAGAGCGTTTTTTCCAGATGGAACATCAGGCTGTTGAGATCGACCGGGGCCAGTTGCGTGGTGCGGATGGTCGAAAGGTTATGCGCATCGGTAAACCAGCGTGAGCTGAAATCCCAGCCCGATGCCGCACCGGCGCGCAGATCGCGATATATCTCTGCTTTGTTGCGCTGTGGCGCTTTGTTTGCCGTTGCAATGTCGTCCATCCATGATTCGGTACGCGGCACGTCGCGTGCGTCCCAGTAGCGGTTCAGCACTGTCCCGTCGGCCAGTTTGACCACCCGCTTGCTGGCATTACCTGCGGCGACGCTGTCGCTGTCCGCCATCCAGTAATCGTACTCTTTTTGTAACTGCGGCAAATAACGCACATAGACGTTATCGCCTTCATGCGTCGCCAGCAGATCTACCATCAGGCTAAAGAATGGCGGCTGTGAGCGACTCAGATAGTAAGTGCGGTTGCCGTTGGGAATGTGGCCATAGCGATCCAGCAGCGAGGCGAAGTTGTCCACCATATCCTGCACTTTATCCCAGTGGCCGCTTTCCGCCAGGCCGAGCATGGTAAAGTAGCTGTCCCAGTAGTAAACCTCACGGAAACGCCCGCCTGGCACCACATAGGGTTTGGGCAACGGCAGCAACGAGTCATATTTTCCTGTGTTACTTGTCGTCCGCGTTAACACCGGCCACAGGCCGTTAATATGGTCACGAAGGTTCTGGCCCGCAGGCGGCACATATTTGTCACTGTCGGTGGGCAGGGTGAAATTCGCGGCGACGAAGCGCTTTAAATCAAAACCGCGCTGATTCTTCTGCATCTGCCAGTCGGCCAGAATGGAGGACGGATCATATTTAGGCACGGCATCTGCAAACGTCTTTTGGTCAGGGTAAAATTTTGCCTGTTGTACGGCATTGAACAACGGTCCTAAACGGACATCGGGCGGCTGGGGTTGACTGGTCAGTAATCGGGAATCCTCGGCTGCCCAGGTGCTGAAAACGGTCGCACTTAACAACACGCCAAGCAAAACGGGCGCATGACGTTGAGACCGTTTAGTCGTTGTTACCTCAGTGTTTCTCATCGGTGTTTCTCCTTGTCCGAAATGTGATCATGTGTCACGCATTGACCACTCTCCAACTTTAGACCTTAACCGCAATTTTCACCCTTTCGTCCGGCGGAAATGTGAAGCCGCGTAACTTATTGATGATCATAGCCTGCGAAATTTTGTGCTTTTTTTTCAGGCTCCGCTTGCCCTGAGACCACTTTTCCCCGAGGCTGAGAAAAAAAGAGGATCACTATGGACATCATCTGGTTTCATCCATCGCAACCTGCTGACGACTGGATCAGCGGGTTACAGCAGCGCTTAGCCCATGCACGTGTCCGTCACTGGACGACCGACGATACGTCCCCGGCAGATTATGCGCTGGTCCGTTCGCCGCCGCCGGCCATGCTGCGGGGCCGCAACGATCTGAAAGGGGTATTTGCGCTGGGGGCGGGCGTCGACGAAATTTTGCGTCAGCTGCAGCAAAACCCGGACATGCTGGCAGACAGTGTTCCCCTTTATCGTCTGGAAGACACGGGCATGGCGCAACAGATGCAGGAGTACGCGGTCTGTCGGGTGCTGGGCTGGTTTCGGCGCTTTGATGATTACCAACAGCAGCAGCAGTCGGCCCAGTGGCAACCGCTGCCGTCGTATTCGCGTGACCAGTTTCATATCGGGATTTTAGGCGCGGGCGTGCTGGGACAACAGGTGGCGAAAAGCCTGACGGCCTGGGGATTCCCGGTGCGCGTCTGGAGCCGTTCAGCCAAGCAGATTGCCGGTGTGACCAGCTTCGCCGGGCGCGACGCGCTGGACGATTTCCTGCGTGACACTCAGGTGCTGATCAATCTGCTGCCCAGCACCGCAGAAACGCGCAATCTGATTGATCAGAAACTGTTAGCCCGGTTGCCGCAGGGCGCGTTTTTCCTTAACCTCGCTCGTGGGGATCAGGTTGTGGAAGCCGATTTGCTCACCGCCCTGGATAGCGGGCAAATAAAGGGCGCCGCACTGGATGTTTTCCAGGTCGAGCCACTGCCTGCCGATCATCCGTTGTGGTTCCATCCGCGCGTCACAATTACTCCGCATAATGCGGCGGTCACCCTGAAAGAGGAAGCGATGGACTACATTGCCCGCGCGATTACTCAACTTGAAGCAGGTGAAAACCCACAGGGCTACGTCGATCGCCAACGTGGCTATTAACGATTCGGGCCGTAACCGGCCCCTACAGGAGCAGACAATGTATCCCGTCGATCTTCACATGCACACGGTTGCCAGCACCCACGCCTACAGCACGCTACATGATTATGTCGCGCAGGCTAAACTGAACGGCCTGAAACTGTTTGCCATCACCGATCACGGCCCGGATATGGCCGATGCACCGCACTACTGGCACTTTGTGAATATGCGCATCTGGCCCCGTATCATTGACGGCGTGGCGATCCTGCGCGGCATCGAGGCCAACATCAAAAACCAGCAGGGCGAAATCGACTGTTCCGGCCCGATGCTGGAATCGCTGGATCTGATTGTGGCGGGCTTCCACGAACCCGTCTATGCACCGCGCGACCTTACTCAGAATACCGAGGCGATGATTGCCGCCATGGCGGGAGGGTTAGTGCATATCATCAGCCATCCCGGTAACCCGAAATATCCCGTTGATATCCCGGCGATTACCGAAGCGGCCGCACACTACGATGTGGCGCTGGAGCTGAACAATTCCTCCTTTACCCATTCGCGTCCGGGCAGCGAACCGAACTGCCGGGCGATTGCCGAAGCCGTCGGCAAGGCGGGTGGACGCCTGGCCTTCGGCTCTGATTCCCATACGGCATTTACCCTGGGCAATTTTGAGCACTGCCTGCGTATCGCCAGAGAAGTGGATTTTCCGGAGGATCGCGTGTTAAATGTCACGCCGCGTCGCCTGCTCGATTTTCTGGCACTGCGCACGGGCAAGACGATCCCCGAGCTGGCGGACTTTTAATTTTTCTCCTTCAAGGAATTCTGACTCATGAATGAGTTTTCCATTCTGTGCCGCATTATCGGCTCGCTGTTTAACCGCCATCCGCAGGATCCCCTGCTGGCACCGCTGTTTACGCTGATTCGCGAAGGCAAACTGGCGGCGCAGTGGCCGCTGGAGCAGGATGCGCTGTTGAAACGGTTACAGCAGAGCAGCGATCCGCAGGCACTGACTGCCGACTATGAGGCGCTGTTTGTTGGCGAATCATGTAACGTTTCGCCCTTTGCCTCACACTGGCCGGAAGGAAAGCCGGAGTCCGAGATCCGCGCCTTTTTAACCTCGCGCGGTATGCCGCTGGGTGAAGCACCGACGGACCATTTTGGCGCGCTGTTGCTGGCGGCGTCATGGCTGGAAGATCAGTCTGCGGCAGACGAAAGCGCCGCTCAACTGGCGCTGTTTGATACGTTTCTGATGCCGTGGTGCGGCGCGTTCCTGGGCAAAGTCGAGGCGCATGCCACTACCGCCTTTTACCGCACCCTGGCCGAGCTGAGCCGTGAAGCGATTCAGGCCATGTACGATGAGCTGGTGGAAAGCGCCAGCGAGCAGGGCGACGACGCCTGATTTACCACGCCGCCGGATGGCTGCCGGGTGGGCAGCCGGGCGTGGCACACTTCAGGGCGGTGCCGGGCAGCCATGCGGCGGAGTGCAGACGTACGCCGATTCCCCACGGTGTAAGTTCCAGGCTGGGCTGATTGTCGCTGTGCTGCGGGATGATCCCCGAATGGGCCATGTCGCTGGCGTAACGGTGCTGCTCCAGCAGCCAGGCGGTGCGCGCCAGCGAGAGGCGCGTCTGACTGCCGCTGCCTTCATGAAGGCGCTGACGCAGACCGGCCAGCACGGCCGCCGCTATCAGGTAACCCGTGGCATGATCCAGCGCCTGAACCGGCAGAGGCACCGGTGCAGTATGTTGCTTCCAGCGCATGCCCTGTTCGGCAATACCGCAACCCATCTGCACCAGACTGTCGAAACCGCGCCGGTTGCGCCAGGGGCCCTGCCAGCCCCAGGCATTCAGGCCCACGTCCACCAGGCCGGGACACAGGCTTTGCAGCGATTCCGCATCAAATCCCAGCTTTTCCAGCGCATCGGCACGGTAACCGTGCACAAGCACATCGGCCTGTTTCAGCAACCAGATAAACTGCGCACGGTCAGCGGGCTGTTTCAGGTCCAGCACGGCGCGGCGCTTGCCGCAGGCGAGCTCCTCATCCGCGCCCGGCTCCTGCCAGCCGGGTGGATCGATACGCAACACATTTGCCCCCAGGCTGGCGAGAAAGCGCGTGGCCACCGGGCCCGCGATGATGCGCGTCAGATCCAGCACCCTGATGCCCAGTAACGGACGCGCGTCGGGCAACGCCCAGTCGACCGCAGGGCCTTCGGTCATGGTCTGCCGGGCAAACAACGGTTCATGTATGACGGCCAGTCCCTGCGGGTGCTGTCGCCAGGCTTCAGCACTGCGCATTTCGGCAGCGCAACCGCCAGCGTCAATCACGGCCTGCTCCAGCTCGGTAGCCTGCCACTGCGCCACTTCCCGCGCCAGCGCATCCCGATCCGGATGCTGACCCAGCACGCTCTCCATCGCCAGGCGATGGTGGGGCGCATTGGTATGCAGACGGATCCAGCCGTTGCGGCAGGCGTAATCGCCCGCGAAGGCATCCCACAGTGCGGGTGCAGGGCGGTTAAGCGGCATAAAACTGTGCTGGAACCAGCGTGAGGCAAGGCGGACATTGATCTGTGCACGGACAGGACGATTGAGTAATTCAGCGATGCCCTGCGTCGCTAATCCCAGACTGGTGGCCGCCAGTTCACTGACGGCATAGGCGGAGGAAAAGGCCGCGTGATCGGTGAAAACGGGCAGCGCGTGTGGCGCAGGGTTGCCATGCAATCCTTGCCACATCTGCTGCCAGAGTGCGTTGGCCAGATGATTCATGCTACAGGCTCCTGAAGCGGACGATTCCTGAAGCATAGCATGTGCCTTTAACGACGTCGTAAGCGCGGAAACCGGGCGTGCATGCGCAGATTACGCAGGTTGATTACCGCAATGGTAGTGCCGAGGATCACCAGCGAGGCACCAATAATTTTGAAACTGTTCAGGCTGTCGCCCAGCACCACAATGCCCATGATCACTGCCAGCACCGGTGTCAGCAGGGAGTAGGGCATAATCAGGTTAACGTTGTATTTCTTCAGCAGTGAATACCACAAGGTATAGGCGACTACCGAAGAGGCAATCGCACTGTAGAGAATGGCAAACCAGCCGCGCCAGCCCGCATGTTGCAGGGCATAAAGCTGGTGTGATTCGGACATATAGCTGGCCGCGCCGACAATGGGCAACGCCAGAAACGCGATCCAGCCCGTCATGGTCAGCGGCTTAATCGGGGGCGATTTTTTCACAATCAGATTGCTCACCGCCCAGCCCGTGGCGCTGCACAGCAGGATACAGAGCACCCACCAGGCGGGGATCGTCGGGCTGCCGGACAGCACCACTACACCGCTCAGCGAAATCATAATGCCGATAAGCTGGATAAGCCGCAGCTTCTCTTTCAGGAATACCATCGCCAGCAGCATCGCAATCGGCGTGCCCAGTTGCACCACAATCGCTCCTGTTCCGGCATCGGTGTAACGCATGCCGAGAAACAGCAGCGAGAAGTGCATAAAGCCAAACGTAAAGGCCAGCAGTAACAGCCAGGGAAACTGTTGACGGTTAATCCGGCAAAACGGTACCAGGACAATCGCCACGACGAAAAACCGCATCCAGGTCAGGAACAGGGGCGGTAAATCCACTAAGCCCCATTTCACCGCCACGTTATTAAAGGCCCAGATGGACACAACCATCAGAACCGTAAAGAAATGCCGCACTGCCACAATGTCATCCTTTGAAAAAACACGTTACCCGATAATCATGGCATGAACCCGCGCGGTTAAGACAATGATTAACGTTTTTTTTATTTAGTTAACTCTAAAAATTCATAAGACTTTTACAACAGTTGCTGTCAGACTGATTTTCCGAAACGTTAACGCCTGTGAGGATCCGATTCGGTATGACTTATGCACCTGCCTTGCCGCTTGCCCTGATTCAGTTAGATGTTCCTCCTGCCAGTGTGGTCGAAAAAATCGGTGAACAACCGGTCTGGTTTATTGATGCTCTGAATTTACAGCCTGAAGATTACCTTATCGTCCGTCCGCATCTGGGTGAGCCGTTGCCACAGTTTACTGAAATCTCCGGCGCGGTATTAAGCGGTTCGTGGGCAATGGTGACTGACCATGAGGAGTGGAGCGAACGCACCGCCGCCTGGGTTCGCGCGGGGATGGACGCGCAGTTGCCACTACTGGGCGTGTGCTACGGCCATCAGCTCATGGCGTATGCGCTGGGAGGTAAAGTCGCGGACAACCCTCATGGCTGGGAACGGGGATTACTGGCGCTGAACACGACGACCGCGGCGAAGCACGATCCCCTGCTTGCAACCCTGCCGGAACACTTCGAGGCCTGGCTTTCTCATCGTCAGTCGGTGGTGATACCGCCGCCGCAGTCGACGATTCTGGCACAGTCAGAAAAAGATCCCTGCCAGGTATTGCGCTATTCGCCGAATGCGCTGTCCATGCAGTTCCATCCCGAATTTGATCGCCAGATTATGGATGCCTGTCTGCCCGACGATGTAGACAGCGATGGCGCCGAACTGCAGGGGGCGGACTGGTCACGCAGCATTTTAACCCATTTCTGGCTGCAAACGCGCCCGGCAGTCGACAGCGCTCAGGGCGCATAGTGACGGGTGCAGCGGTAAACCCAGGCGGGCGGCACGTTTTTTAAAACCCGCTGACGTTCCCAGGTAAAGTAACGGGACAAATCGGGCTGGGTCAGGGATGTGTACTGAAACTGTACAAAGACGCCGTTGGGGCCCAGCGCGTGGAAAACCGCCTGTAAAATCGCCTCGCGCAGTTCCGGCGACAGCGACAGAAGCGGAAGGCCAGAAAAAATAGCGTCATAGCTGCCGTTCAGGTACTCCGCCGAACAGGTGCGTACCGTCATGCGTTCATCATCCAGCGCGTTAAGCTTTTGTGCCAGCGCGCTGCTGATTTCGAATACGTCCAGTGTGGCCTCAGGTGCCATCTTTGCCAGCAGGCGACGCGTCAGCACACCATCACCTGCGCCTAACTCAGCGATCCGGAATTGATGACGCCAGTCGACCGCTTCCACCATGGTGCGACACAGCGCTTCGGAAGACGGGGTGATGCTGCCCATCTTGCGCGGATTGCGGATGAACTGGTGGACGAAATCTGCTTTTGCGCGCATTAACGTGAAAGCCGAAGCCAACATGCTGACCTACCTCCAGAGTGAACATATCCTCATATTGACCTCATTCGCGCCGAAAGTTTCCAGTTAACAGGCGAAGCGGTAAAAAGTCGGAATTATCTGTAGTGGCTCTGGCGGGTATTTCCTTCGCCGCGGTCACAGTTTAGGGACAACAAACCTGTCAGGCTGGCGCTGATCGAATATGTTAACAACAAGTTTCATAGTTGTTTCACATCACACAGCGTAAGGAGATCCAGCATGCGTTATGCCGCTCCAGGAGAACAGGGTTCTCTCATCACTTTGCAGAAGCACTACGGCAATTTCATCAACGGCGAGTTTGTCGCCCCGGTAAACGGTAACTATTTTACCAATACGTCCCCCGTTAACGGCTCAGCCGCGGGCGAGTTTCCCCGATCGGACAAGGCCGATGTCGATAAGGCCGTGGCGGCGGCGGCCGCCGCCGCTGACGCATGGGGCAAAACCTCACCTCAGCAACGTGCGCTGGTACTGTTAAAAATTGCTGACCGCCTGGAAGAAAATCTGGAATACATGGCGGTCAATGAAACCTGGGATAACGGTAAGCCGGTGCGGGAAACGCTGGCTGCGGATATGCCGCTGGCGGTGGATCATTTCCGTTATTTCGCCGGTTGCGTCAGGGCGCAGGAGGGCAGCGCAGCTGAAATCGACGAGTTTACCGCCGCCTATCACTTCCACGAGCCACTGGGCGTGGTGGCGCAGATTATTCCGTGGAACTTCCCGCTGCTGATGGCGGCCTGGAAGCTGGCACCGGCACTGGGTGCGGGCAACTGCGTGGTGCTTAAACCGGCAGAACAAACGCCGCTGTCGATCACGCTGTTTGTTGAACTGATTCAAGATCTGCTGCCGCCCGGTGTGGTGAACGTGGTTCACGGCTACGGAAAAGAAGCCGGTGAGGCGCTGGCCTCGCATCCCGGTATTGCCAAGGTGGCCTTTACCGGATCGACGGCGACGGGCGGACACATTCTGGAGCTGGCGGCGAAAAGCCTGATCCCGTCCACCGTTGAGCTGGGCGGTAAATCACCTAACATCTTCTTCGAAGACATTATGCAGGCCGAAGAGAGCTTCATTGAAAAAGCGGCAGAGGGCGTAGTACTGGGCTTCCTGAATCAGGGCGAAGTCTGTACCTGCCCGTCGCGCGCGCTGGTGCAGGAATCCATCTATGAGCCCTTTATGGCGGCGGTGCTTAAACGTATCAAAACCATCAGACGCGGCGATCCGCTGGATACGGAGACCATGGTCGGTGCTCAGGCGTCACAGCAGCAGTTCGACAAAATACTCTCGTATCTGGAGATTGCCCGTCAGGAAGGGGCCGAAATCCTCACCGGCGGCGGCGTTGAAAAGCTCGACGATGCACTTGCCAGCGGCTACTACATCCAGCCGACGCTGCTGAAAGGCAACAACAGCATGCGCGTCTTCCAGGAGGAGATCTTTGGGCCGGTTGTCGGCATCACTACCTTTAAAGACGAGGCAGAAGCTATCGCCATCGCCAATGATTCCATCTATGGGCTGGGCGCGGGCGTCTGGACGCGGGATATCAACCGCGCCTATCGGGTGGGCCGTGCGATCAAAGCCGGTCGCGTCTGGACTAACTGTTACCATCTCTATCCTGCCCATGCCGCCTTTGGCGGGTACAAGAAATCGGGCATTGGTCGTGAAACCCACAAGATGATGCTTGATCACTATCAGCAGACTAAAAACCTGCTAGTGAGTTACAGCATTCAGCCACTTGGCTTCTTCTGACCTGGTGCGGCGTGCCCTGTGCACGCCGCATTTTCCTCTGATTGTTGTCATATAAGCGTAATCTGCTTGTGACAGGGTGATTAGCGGCTATTATCGATCCTTCGCAGTGATCATTTCGTGCCTGTGTTGACTGGATTACCTGCTTCACTATGGATAACTGAACAGAGACGATTTATGCAAAATGCTTACGACTATCTGAACCTGATGGATGAGGTGCTCGACGGACCGGAAGAGAGCATCATCATCGTTAATCTGCCTGAACGGCACAGCGCTTACCCGTCTTGTGCGCAACAACCTGATGCGCCTTTCTCCGCACGCGCACCCCAACAGGCCGCCAGACCGCGTCGGGACGGCGTGTTCTGACAGGACGTTCACGTCGGGTCACGCAGGTTATGTCGGCCAGACGCCGCACTCGTCCGACTTATCTGCGCCCTGGTCAGGCGGTCAGGACACCACCGTCATGCTGGCCGCATAACCTGATCGCCCGTTACACAGTCAATTTCCCTTATGCCTGCTCAGTCACCCGCCTGCGCCGGTGCACTCACTGCTCTGCACCTGTAACAAAGTGTGACCAAAAACGATACGAAGGCCGGACGCGAAAATTATCTTTTCGTGCCAGTTCTGGGGCAGTATCAATAAGAAAACTTAACCATTCCTAAACCAGCGGCAAAGAGTTCGCACGCGTTGATAACTTCTGCGCCATACCTGTCTTGTGGTTGTCATCAAAATTTACATATCACATAAATAAAATTTAACTTTCCCCGCTATACATTCCTTAGGACAGTGCATGTCGGCGACTTTATCAGCAAGGAACGAGGTAGTGTATTTATGAGTAAATTAACCCGAAGAAGTTTTATGGCTTTTGCGGCGGGCGGCACCGTCGCGCTGGCGGCCGGACAGGTGCACGCGCATGACAGCATCCAGTCTTTTTCCGGCGGGGGCCGCGATCCCGGCCCGCACGATCCGATCCGCGAAGCCGAAAACCCGGATATCGTGAATCCACCGGCGACGGACAGCGGCACGTTACCGAATCTGCGCTTTTCCTTCAGTGACGCGCACGTACGTAAAAGCAGCGGTGGATGGACCCGCCAGGTCACTCAACGTGAGCTCGGCGTCTCCACCACGATTGCGGGCGTGGATATGCGCCTCAATGCAGGGGGCATTCGTGAGCTGCACTGGCATAAAGAGGGCGAATGGGCCTACATGACCTATGGCAACGCCCGCGTCACGGCGTTTGATACCGACGGCACCTGGTTCGTGGACGATATTGGCGTGGGTGATTTGTGGTATTTCCCGCCGGGCATTCCGCACTCTATTCAGGGCCTGGGGCCGGACGGCTGTGAGTTCCTGCTGGCCTTTGACAACGGTGGATTCGATGAAGACAGCACCTTCCTGCTGTCCGACTGGTTTAAACATATTCCGCCCGAGATCCTGGCGAAAAACTTTAAGGTCCCTGTCTCAACCTTTGCGAAACTACCGTCGCCGCAGGACGAATATATCTTTGCCGCACCGGTGCCCGGCAGCCTGTCATCGGTGCAGGTGCAAGGGGCAACCAAAGCCAAACGCACCTTTACTCACCGTATGCTGGCGCAGGACCCGATCAAAGCGCCAGGCGGCACGGTCCGCATCACCGACTCTTCCACCTTTAAGGTCTCCAAAACCATTGCGGCGGCACTGGTCGAGATCGAACCCGGTGGCTTGCGTGAGCTGCACTGGCATCCAAACAACGATGAGTGGCAATACTATCTGGAAGGCGAAGGACGCATGGGCGTGTTTGGTTCATCCGGCCAGGCCAGAACCTTTGATTACCGGGCCGGAGATGTCGGCTATGTGCCGTTCGCCATGGGGCACTATGTGGAAAACACCGGCAAGGGGCCGCTGCGGTTCCTGGAGCTGTTCAAAAGCGATTATTACGCTGACATTTCACTGAATCAATGGCTGGCCGGTACGCCACGCGACCTGGTGAAACAACACCTGCAACTGGACGATGCGTTTATGGATGCGTTGTCGTTGCAGAAAAACCCGGTAGTGAAATAGCCAGGCGGGCGCATCCGTCTTCAGGATGCGCCGGTATCCGCACTAAAAATCCGGTTCTGCTGCGGGGCTGGCCTGATGAAAAATCATCTGCCAGCCTTGCGTTGCGTGGTACACCCAATGGGACGACCGCCATGCGGCATGGCGGCCATCGGGTCTTGCGGTACGGTAAAGCAACAGGGCGTGATGTGTTCCTGTCTGTATCAGCTGAAAATCGCGGCTGACGATTGCCGGCGCATGCGCTTCAGCTTGTAAGGCCGCAATCGTCTGCGCGCGATTCACCCGCACGCCCGAGCGGGTAATTTCCTGAAATTCAGGATGCAGTCGCTGCGCCAGCCAGGCTGCATCGTAACGTTTTTCCTGATGCAGACTGCATTCCAGCGCCGTCAACGCGGCAAGCAGTGTCTGATAGCGTCCTGTCTCCGTCTCAAAGGGGGCGGAGTGATGTATCACTGCCACCTGAGAATCGAGCTGAATCGCGGGATAGTGCTCCTGCATGCCCGCCAGCAGTTCCGCATCGGGCCATTCCTCATCTTTGCCCAGATGCTGCGCGACGGATGACAGCGGCATCATGACAACCCGTTCAACAGTCACTATGACGCTGTCAGCAGGATCTTCGTGGTTGATATAACGCAGTGGACCGGGCGTAATGGCCTGTTCCTGCCAGCGTATCGTATGCCGTTTGTTGCCCGCCCGCACCGCTGTCATCAGGCGAGGCACAATGTGCAGCATTTGCATCACTTCACTCCGTGAGCCCTGGATGGACGTTAACCCTGGCCTGGCTGAGTCTCAGGGCGCAAAGCGCGACAGCCAGATTTGGCGCAGTTCCCGGGCCTGCAACGATACTGCCGCCGTCTCACTGCCGTGAAAACCATGAAACGCGCCCGGCCAGACGTGCAACTCCACGGCAACCCCGGCGCGGATTAACCGCTGTGCATAGTCGAGGTTCTCATCCAGAAACAGATCCAGCGTACCCACGCCAATCCAGGCCGGGGGAAGCCCGCGCAGGTCTGTGGCGCGAGCGGGGGCCGCATAAGGCGAAACGGCTTCGCCACCGGGCGCTTCGCCCAGCAGCGCCGACCAGCCGATGCGGTTGTATTCCCGCGTCCAGACAAACTCGCCGGTCACGGGATTGGGGTGGGTTTCGGTGACCGTGCGGTCATCCAGCATCGGGAACATCAGATTCTGAAAGGCCAGCGTGGGGCCATTCCGATCGCGGGTGAACAGCGCCAGTGAGGCTGCCAGCCCGGCACCGGCGCTGTCGCCCATAACACCGATACGTGCCGGATCAATGCCCAGCATCGCGGCTTCATTCACCATCCAGTTCAGCACCTGATAGCTGTCTTCCAGCGATCCCGGAAATACGGTTTCCGGTGACAGCCGATAGTCCACCGAGACCACCACACAGTTATGTCGCCGTGCCGTCGCGCTGGTCAGCGACAGAGACTGCTCCGGGCTGCCAAACAGATGACCGCCGCCATGAAGATGTAATATGCCCATGCGTTTACCGGCGGCCGCAACGGGCGTGATCACACAGACTCTGACCGACGGATGGCCGGGAAACGCGATCAGGTGTTCATCAATGTTCAGCCCCTGGTCGCGGTACGACTGGACCTGCTTAAGCGCAGCATCCTGGCGCTGCTGGCGTAGCGTAATGATTGCGTCAGGCGTGAGTTCCAGCGGCGCGCTGTTAGCGAGCAGGGGACGTAGCTCGGGATCGACGAGATGCAGCGTGTTCAACTTAACCCTCTCTTCAGGTTGATGTGACAGCAACGTGTTTCTGCCAGATATGCATGGTAGCGGCTGAGATCAAAATGACCTGCTGACAGCGACTGCCAGCAGGTCACAGCAATGGCGTTCAACCGGCTTAATGACCCGTGTCTTCGCCATTAGAGGCTATCAGTTTTTTATACCAGTGATAGCTCTTTTTTAAGGTACGTTTCTGCGTGCCATTGCCCATATCGTCCTGATCCACGTAGATAAACCCATAACGTTTAGACATCTGCGCCGTACCTGCGCTCACCACGTCAATCGGTCCCCACCAGGTGTAGCCAAACAGGGGAACGCCATCCGCAATGGCCTCTTTCATTTGCGCGACGTGCTGGCGCAGGTAGTCAATGCGGTAATCGTCATCAATACTGCCATCGGCCTTGACGGTATCCACTGCGCCCAGGCCGTTTTCGGCAATAAAGAGCGGCTTTTGATAGCGATCATACAGCTGATTCAGTGCCAGTCGCAGGCCTTTGGGATCGATTTGCCAACCCCATTCACTGGTTTCCAGGTGTGGATTTCTGATGCCGCCGGTGATCAGATTGCCCTGCGCGCCGGTGAGTTTTTCAGGATGGGCGCTGACCGTGCTGGACATGTAATAGCTAAAGGAAACAAAGTCCACCGGATGTTGCCGCAGGATTTCATCGTCGCCCACGGCTTTAATCAGCTGTACGCCTTTTTCCGCCAGCATTCTTTCTGCATAAGCCGGATAGTAGCCGCGTGCCTGCACATCGCTAAAAAACAACGACACGCGCTGCATCTCTTCGCACGCCTGCACATCATCCGGATGGCAGGTGTGCGGATACAGGATTTGATAGCTGATCATACAGCCCACCTGCGCACCGGGAATAATGGCGTGGCAAGCCTTTGTCGCCAGCGCGCTGGCGACAAACTGATGATGGGCACCCTGGTATTTATCCTGTTCAATATGCGGGTGACCTTCTTCAATTACGCCAATGCTCACGTAAGGGTGATGCTTAACACAGTTGATCTCGTTGAACGTCATCCAGTATTTCACTTTTTTGCGATAGCGCATGAAAACTGTGGTGGCAAAACGCACATAGAAATCTACCAACTGGCGATTGGGCCAGCCGCCGTAATCCGTCACCAGCGCAAGCGGCATTTCGTAATGTGACAATGACACAATCGGTTCGATCCCGTGAGCGAGCAGAGCATCCAGCACTGCATCATAAAACTGCAGGCCCGCCTCGTTGGGTTCTGCTTCATCGCCGCGTGGAAAGATGCGCGTCCAGGCAATCGACATCCTGAAGCACCTGAATCCCATCCCGGCGAACAGCGCGATATCCTCTTTAAAGTGGGTGTAAAACCCGTTGCCTTTACGTTTGGGATAATATTTTTTGCTCTCCGGATTCTGTGCTTCCGCTACCTGCGCATGGGTCATGCTTAACCACTGATCCAGCCACTGGTCTTGTGGTGTGGATGCGTCAAAGGTGTACACATCCGATACGGACAGCCCTTTACCGCCGACATGCCAGGCGCCCTCAAGCTGATTCGCGGCCGTGGCACCGCCCCACAGAAAACCTTCGGGAAAAGAGGGTGAATACGTCATGCTTTGCTCCTTAAACCGCCGCAGCGGTGAGTGTCAGAAAAGCGTCACGGCAGGCGATATGTCCCCCGGCTTTTACCGGGCGAACCTCGCCATAGCGTTCGCAGTTGGTCACGATTACAATCACGCTCGGATCGATGCCTTCGGCCTCAAGCGCGTTCAGATCGAATGTGATCAGCAGATCGCCGGTGCGGATAAACTGGCCCGGCTGAATATGGCTGGTGAAATGGCGGCCGCCGAGTTTCACGGTATCGATGCCAATGTGGATCAGGATTTCCGCGCCAGTGTCACTTTTCAGCCCCAGCGCGTGGTGGGTTTCAAAGAGCGACTCGACGCGGCCATCAATGGGGGAGCGTAACTTGCCGCCGGTCGGGTAAATCGCCAGCCCTTTGCCAAAAATTTCATCGGCAAAAACCGGATCGGCTAAGGCGCTTAACGGAGTGATCTCACCGCTGACCGGCGCAAAAAGCCTTACGTGGTCCTGCGTATGATGACAGTGTGAGGAGGCTGTATTGTCCACGTTCTTCCGGGGCGCTTCCTCAAAACCCAGTATGACGGTCAGCAGGGCCGCACTGGAAAAGGCAATGACCAGACTCAGCAGTGCTGATAAGAAGGTGGGACCAACCAGGGCGGGAATGCCGGGCAGGCCGCTGAGTGCAAACGCATAGGTTTTTACGCCCATCGCCATCGCAAACGCGCCACCACAGGCACCGCCAAGCAGAGCGGCGGCAAAGGGACGTTTGTAGCGAATGTTGATGCCGTACATCGCAGGCTCGGTGATGCCCATGGCAGCACTGAAGCTGGTGGTAAGCGCCAGCGATTTAAGCTTTTTATCCCGGGCCCGCAGAAAGACGCCAAACGCCGCACCGGCCTGACCAAGGTTGGCCACATAGAAAAGAATTTTAAACGGGTCGAATCCCATATGGCTGATGTTATGGATCATGACCGGCACCAGCACATAGTGCATGCCGGTAATAATAATCAGCGACAACGTCCCGCCGACCACCACGCCCGCGATAATGCCCATGTTTTCGACCAGCCAGATAATGCCCCCGGTCAGCGCGTTACCGGCAAAAATCCCTAATGGCCCGATAGCGATCAGCGTCACCGGCGTGACGATAAGCAGGCTTAAAAGCGGAACAAACATGGTTTTGAGGGCGGCAGGGATAACGCGGTCAATCAGGCGCTCCACGTAACTCAACAGCCAGATTGATAGCAGGACCGGAATGACTGTCGAAGCATAGTTCACCGTGGGAACGGGTAAACCCAGAAAACGTATCGGCTCACCTGCGGTAAAGAGGGTTTGCAGGGCAGGGTGAAAGAGTGATGCCGCCAGCGCAACAGCGACATAAGGATTGGCACCAAAGCGTTTTGCCGCACTGAACGCCAGCGCCAGCGGCAAAAAATAGAACACGCCATCACTGATCGCCAGCAGGATCTGGTAGCTCTGGTTTTGTGTCTCCAGCCAGTGAAACTCCACCATTAGCGCCAGAATGCCCTTGAGAATCCCTGCACCCGCTATGGCCGGAATAATCGGTGAGAAGATGCCGGACAACCCTTCAAGCACTGCGGAAACAGGGTTACAGCGCGAAGCAGGGCGGACAGAAGCTTCCTGAAGCGGAAGCTGACTGAGCAGCGCATCGCACAGTGGTTTGACATCATTACCGATGATGAGTTGAAACTGGTCGCCAGAAATATTAACCCCGATCACGCCATCCAGTGCTTCAAGCGCGTGACGGTCGGCTTTACTGTTATCTCTTAGTAAAAAACGCAGGCGGGTAATGCAGTGAAATAAAGACTGTACGTTATCTTTTCCGCCTATCAGGGGAATAATTTGCTGTGCGGTGTCCTGATAATTCATAAATCCCTCCAGACTGAAGTCGATATGACGTCATCCACAATGACCGGCATAAACCGGGTGGCATATTTTCTGGGGTTTGCCTGATTAAACAGTCACAAGCCGGTAAAGCAATTCAGTAATGCATTATGGGGTGTCAACATCATGCGCACTGCGCTGCACGATGTTTTCAATGTGTACCGTTAGATAGAGTTTTTCTGAGTGACTCATACTGTGGTGATAATGTTTTTTTACGAAGGTGCTGATGGCTTCTACGCACTCAAACGTTCGGGCATATCGCTGTTGTGCCAGCGTGAATAATTCCTCGTCGTCGTTATTTAATACTTCGCCATCAATGACCCGCTGCGCAAAGAATTTTAAATGGGTAATGAAGCGCTGGTAATTCAGACTGTGTTCATCGCGGGTCAGCGTAAAAAAGTATTTTACGATTTGTTGTAACTGACAGAGGAGTTGGGTGATTTTAGTGGTTTTGCCTAAGTTATCATTGAGCCCGGCATTCACGATATGCAGCGCAATACTGCAGGCTTCGCTGTCTGGTAACACGGTGCCGGTGCGGGCCACTACCATGCCCAGTGCCTGGCGGCCAATCGCATATTCTGCGGTGTAAAAATGACGGACTTCCCATTCCAGTGGGTTGGCGAGCAGCGCGTTATTTTTATGCCGCTCCAGCGCAAAGTAGAGGTGATCGGCCAGCGTAACATACAGCCCTTCGCTTAGTTTATGCTTCAGCGTTTCATGCGCCAGGCTGACGATATCGGCGGTCAACTGGAGAATATCGATGGGAACTTCACTGACCAGATCTTTAAAGCGTGCAGAGAGGCCTGAATCTTGCAGCCGAAATATCTTTTCTGCTTCGTGCAGATGAATACGGGCCCCGTTGCGTGTATTAAATCCCAGCCCCCGACCGGTTAAAATCACTTCAAGGCCGTTATCATCTACGGCACTGACCACATTATTATTCAGTATTTGTCTGACCAGCATCGCTCACTCCTGAAACACAATCGGGCAAAACATAAATACAGCGTTGAAGGGATTATCCCTCAGCCTGCATTCAGGTTTTGCCCGATAATCGGTAACAAGCGTGATGCCGGTTAATCCTGGCACCTGGAAAATTGATATTCAATATGAAATTGTGCAGTGAGTCATCTGGCGCGCTGATTTGTGATCCGCTTTACGAAAAGTAATAGATAAAGCCGTTACGTGATCGGGGGGAATGGGCGATGCCGGCGGGTTAGTGCGCTGGCAGGTGAGGGGTAGGGTGTTGGGTAGCAGGCAGATCGGGAATAAGCAGGGACGTGATGGCTGTTAAAAAATGAACGTCTGCTTTGAGCGAGGAGCAGAAGTTAAGGGGCGGTTTATTATCTAACATGATCTATATGAAATAGGGATTCTTGGCGTATTGCTAATACAACCCCGATTTAATGTAACTCTTGTCCACTTTCATCTAACTTCCTCTTGTTCAGGTTCATTTTTAACTGCTAATATGCAGTATATAAAGGAACATGGATTTACCATTGTAAGATGCTGCTGAAAGGTAGGCATAATTATACTGTTAGGTGTCTTTTTTATTTTTAAAGGCTTTAAACATGTCTAAAACACGCGATGATTTCAGCTCAAAAACTGTAAGAGCTCTAGCACTACGGGCAGGTTATAGGTGCTCATTCCCCGGTTGTAATCAGCTTACAGTTGGCCCCAGTGATGAATCCTTAACATCTATCACAAATATTGGGGTAGCTGCGCACATTCATGCCGCAGCTCCTGGGCCATTAGCAAGACGATATGATCCAAGTCAAACACCAGATGAAAGGAAAGATATAAATAATGGCATCTGGATGTGTGTTAATCACAGCGTTGAAATTGATAGAGATGAAATTAGATATACAGCAGAAATTCTTAAAGAAATGAAGAAAGCCCACGAAGAAGAGATTAAAAAAGAGGTGAGTAATGGTTCTTCATCAACCAAACATAATGATTTCATTGCAATAGGTATAGACATTATCGTTTTCGGAGAGCTCACCGGAATCTCAACCAGTGAGTGGACTATAAAATTTTCAAACTTCTTTACTGGCGATTTATCTAAGCTAATATCTTTCAACGAAAGATTCCACTCCATCCCAACCGAAGAAAAATTTATTCTAGTTAATCAGCTTGGTGAGGGGCGTTTGTTATCAGCACCAATAAAATTAAATAAATTACCAGATAGCTATGAAGTAATCGTCCCTGTTGAAATAGACACTCCGCGCATCAATTGCAATAGCCTCCCAATGGATTTAGATATTTTCACGACAGGCGATTTATTTGTAAATAGTTCTGGTGATATAGCTACGATATCGGGGTTTGAAGCTTTACCACAAAAAATATATACTTCCCTTTCCACCATTAGAGGTGAGATTTATTCCCACCCAACATTGGGTTCCAGAATAAGACAGTTCTTCCATGACTTTGAAGGAACAATGTGGCTAGACAAATTAGTTAAATTAGAAGTTATACGCTTATCTTGCATACCAATTTTTGATTCAATCACAAAAAAAAAATACACTCCATTACATTGTGTAAAAAATGTCAAAAATATTCGGGTGATATCAACTGAATATAAAGATAGCAAATTACCTATTGAGTTCACCCTTGATATTGAAGGTTTCGGCATCTGGTCCAAAGAAATAAGTGTTTTCTTACCTAAATACGATGAATAAAATTGAAGTTCTTGAACCGCTATATTTGGTTCCGGTATTTCCTCAGCGAGTGGTATCTTAGGGCCCTGTGCGGAGGATTTCATTGTAATGCTCATACGTTGTAGCCAGGTTCGTGTTTCTTCAGCAAGGCCATTTGGGCTAGTGGCCTGCTCCCCATTGCTCCACACAAAAAGTTATTCATTACGTCCGCTCCTGGCACACAGTAGACATCGAGAGACAGCTTCGAGCTATAATCAGAAGTTCGCAATTATCATCACCCAAAAGTTGTTTATAACTTGTAGCAAGGTGCATTATTCAACGTTGAGTTGGTCAAGTTCAGTTAATGAACGGACGATATCTCACTCTGCCCAATAGCACATCTGTTTTACGGGAAGTGAGTTTTAACATCACGAGCTTTATTAGTAAACATCACTTATTTATTAAGAATATTTTTCATAGAACAGGGCCGGAGAACTTAATTTCATATTCTAAAAAGTGATGCGCAGACATCACTTTAAACTTTTTAAAGAGCGAAAACCCTGCGTCAGAATTTGACAGTAGGAACGGTTGGCCAGATTCTAGCAATAGACTTAAACATAGTTTCCACAATATATTCGAGTATTTCATCATCAGGCTCTTTCATTAATGATTTTACTTTATTTATTCTATCCTGGAGTGAAGGGTGAGATTTTGAAAAACCCCAATTGTTTTTGCCTAACATAGTTACGCTAAATAATGCACAGTATATAGAAAGTCTTCTTTTCCTGCTCACCAACACACGGTCATATATAGACTCTTCACAGTAATTATCTATATGGTCAAGGATAAATTTAGTTGCAAACTCATCACATGAGAACTCTTCATTATGAGCTTGTTCTTGTGTGAATTCATTCATATCATAACTGGTACCTTCCTGCTGATGAATTATATGTCGGACTTCATGCAAAAATGCCCAAGCAGCAGCAATAATTGCTAATTCAGCTGTTGCTCTTTTAACTGGTTCGATTTTACTGTCAGGCATGGTGCCAGGTTCAGGAATTCCAATTGGTAGTGGTTTTTCATCCGGTACCTCATCTTTAGCCGTGTTTTCGAAAGCACAGATTAACTGTTCAAAGTTCACGAAGTCTGCCGAACTGAAATCAGCAAGTTCTTCCTGTAGCTCCTTGAGTAAAACATGTAATTCTGATTCGGTTGAGACTAATGATATTTTATTCGAGTCAAAAAGTTCTAAAATACAATCCCTTTTATCGATAAAGTCTTTAATTTTTTTATTTTGCTCAGTGTTTATTGCTTCGTAGCCCGCCATTGCAGCAAATGTTCCTATCCAGAACGTGCGCAAAACACGATGATTGAAGCGGATAAATCGATACATACCCGCATCAAAAATAAATTTACCGTCTGTATGATTATCGCTATGATTTTGGAAGGTCATGTTAAATTTAGACCAAAACTCATTCAGTTCATTCTGACGCTCTGGAATAGAGGCTAAAAACATTTTTCTTACGCTATCCTGAACTGTTTTATCTTCATTATGCTCTTCAAACATTTGCTCACCTATATTGCTGTTAATTTTATCTAATGATGAACCGAGTGGGTTGTTTACAAAGCCTCATGTTACATGTTTTTTGCTTTCCGAATATTTAAGCGTTGGAAGCAAGTAGGAAAAACGTAGAGCAGTTAACCAAGGCTTTCTACAGGCAGATTAACATAACTTGGTTAGGAATGTCCGCTCCTGGCACAAAGCGGACTGACGGCAGACTGATGTCAGCTATTGGCACATAGCGGTATGAAAACAAGATCGTTAGTTCCACTGTGAGCGAGAAAGAGACATATAACCTTCTTAACAAATGATTCGTGGTAGCACTACAAAAGTGCCTAGATTAGCCACAGTAATTCAAGAAGAATAAGTCACATGCCCATATTTTTATCAAAAAAATCCATGATGAAAAAACAGCGCTTGTAACTTTTTTAATAAATAGTAGTATTGCTTTTTTCATAGAAATCATCAATCCAAAATGAATATTAGAAAAATAAAGCAGTCCAGATTTGATTCTCTGGCGGCGTATGCGAGGGACCCCCGGGCAAAAACCTTTGGTAGGGAGATCGCTTGGTATGAAACTGAAGACAAAAGTATTGTTTCATGCATCATACAAGATTACACCGATAAAGATTTTTTCGGGATGTTAATGGCTCGTGATGAATCTGAACGATACCGTTTTATTGATAATTCCGAATGGAATGAAAATTTTTCTGTTTCTGAATCCGCCTTGTTGATCAAAATGCTAGAAATACATGAGAATATTGATAAGGAAAGATTGCAAGGGGGGACACATAGAGCCCCGGTTGATTTTTTTACCCCCCTAATAAAAACAAAAAATAAACTATCTCCTCTTTTCAAGGAGTTGGTATGTGATTCTTTATTTGCTTCTGCAAAGAATATTATTGAACCAATGATGCGTTGGTATGAAGATGCAGATGGTAATTTTGTAGAGCAATTTCAGACAACAGGTTTTAATCAACGAATATGGGAGTTGTACCTATTCGCTCTATTGACTGAGAATGATATAACATTCAATCAGAAAGAAGCTATTCCTGACTTTATTTGTGACAGCTTTCAAGGTGAATTTTGCATAGAAGCTACAACTGTCAATCCTTCAATAATAGAGGGTAAAGATGAAGAGCTGCCACAATATTACAATTTAAAAGATTTCGAAGATATAAAGAATAACTATTATCCTATAAAATATGGAAGTGCTCTTTTTTCAAAACTTAAAAAAAAGTATTGGGAAAAGCCAGTTTGTAAAGACAAACCTTTAGTTTTTGCTATCACAGACTGTCTCAGCCCTGCTTCCGGTAAGGATTCCAGGGCGTCGTTACCATATTATCTTTATGGGTACAGACATGAAGCCAAAGTAGACGATAGTGGGAGTGTGACAATAGTTCCTGTTAAAATCGAAGAGCATAGCTGGGGAAAAAAAGTAATCCCTTCAGGTTTTTTTTATCTTCCAGAAGCGGAAAATATTAGCGCTGTAATTTTCTCTAATGATGCATCATTTGGAAAGTTCAATCGTATGGGACTTCTAAATGAATTCGCACCTGAAGGTTCAGAGATGATTAGATCGGGACTTAGAATTAATCATGATGTCAATGCAATAAGACCTCTATCATTTAGCATGGAAGTCGGCTCTCCTTCCTACCATGAGCAATGGAGTGAAGGTCTAGAGGTTTACCATAACCCTAACGCTTTACATCCTCTATCTAGGAATGTATTTCAAGATGCCGCGAATCATTATTTATTAGCTGATGGGCAAATTAAAACATATTTACCAGCCTTTCATCCGCTTGGTTCAATTACTAAAGTAAAACATTTAGAGTAAGCGTTAGTATTTATCATAAAAGACTAAAATATACTATTTGGTTACCGAAGGTGGGGCAACCCACCTTTGATTTATGTCAGCAACGTCCGCTACTGGCACAATTCAACCCATCCGCACATCACCATAACCATCACCATTCTACTCAACTCTACTCGGCAAACCTCGCCCGCAGCCACCGAATAAACGTAGTCACAGCCTTAGGAACCTGCGCAGTATGCGGACGTACTACCCATAAGCTTTCGGCAAATGCGTCTACTGTTCGCCATGCGGGCAGAACCTGCGTTAGTGTCCCTGCAGCCAGCGCGGCTCGCGCACTAAAATCAGGAAGCAGGGCGATACCGAGTCCCTGTAATGCCGCATCGCGGACGGATTCGCTGTTGTTAGTGGCAAAGTTTCCCTGTCCCTTCACCATTACGGTTTCCTCTCCGCCCGTCACTTTATGGAAATGCCATCGCGGCGGTTCCTGTCCGCGCAGATAGTACAGACAGTTATGCCGCTCAAGGTCGTCGGGCTTTTGCGGGGTGCCGTGTTGCGCCAGGTAAGCGGGGGAGGCAACCAGAACCGCATGCGTGTCACACAACTTCTGCGCAATGTGGGTTTCCGGAAGTGTCTGGCTGTGACGGATGGCCAAATCAAAACCTTCACGGGTCAGTGATACCAGACGGTCGTTGACATCCAGCTGAATAGTGACCTGCGGGTACTCCCGGACAAAATCGCCAATAACCGGGACGAGCTGCTGGCGCGCAAAGGCTACCGGCGCACTGACACGCACCAGGCCTCTCACCGGGCCGGTTTCATCACGAATGCGTAAAAAGGATTGCTCAATTTGCGCAAAAGGATCGCGTAAGTTATCCACCAGTTTTTCGCCCGCCGAGGTCAGACGGACGCTGCGGGTAGTGCGCTGCACCAGTGCTGTGCCGGCCATATTCTCCAGCTCTTTGATTTTCTGGCTCATGGCTGCCTTGCTGACCTCCAGCCGATCAGCCGCGCGGGTAAAACTTCCCGATTCAGCGAGTACCGTCAGCCAGTACAAATGTACCCACAGTTCATCCGTGCGGAATGCTTTCATAGGGATTGTTCAAAATAGCGAATAATCATTTCAGCCCTGTCTCTTTTTCTTTTCAACAGTAGTCGTCAACATAGCGCGACATCATACACTTACGATTTAGACCAACCGAGGGTTTATTTATGCCATTGCTGACATTCGACATCATTGAGGGACGTTCTGCTACGGAAATCAGAACAATGCTGGACGCTGCACATCGGGCTGTGCTCACCGCGTTTAACGTTCCCGAACGTGACCGTTATCAGATTGTTCACGAAAATAAAAATTATCAGATGGTGTTCCAGGATACCGGGCTGGGGTTTGAACGCAGCGACCGTCTGGTGATGGTCCGGGTGTTTACCAGCCCGAGAAGTGAAGAGCAAAAAACGCGTTTCATGGCGGAACTGGCACGGGAGTTGGCAGAACACTGTGGGGTGGATGGGAAAGATCTGATGATCAGCTTTATTACCAATGCGCCGGGTGACTGGAGCTTTGCGGATGGTGAAGCACAGTATCTGACCGGAAAGCTGTAATTACCGCGTTTCCTCTCGGTTGTCAGTCACAGCGTTTTGAGAGGAAAGATAACATTCTCACCACGCCCCAAAGCATGTTATCCGTGGCACCCGATACCACGCCGGGGCATTATGAAAGACAGCGTCGAAGTAAACGGCCTTGCTTCCCGTTGACTGACATTAAACGATATCTCTCCATTAATTCCCCGGCGGATATTAGTCTTTTCCTATGACTCACCCCGGCACCGGGGCCGATTTCACCCGGATTCGTTGAAATAACGCGGTTGCCATTACTTTTTTATCTGACTATAGCCTGCCGTTATACCCCGCCACCAAACAAGCATTCGTCACCTTTCAACACGCATGAAATAGTGGTTTCAGAACCTTACCTTTGTCTGAAACGAGAACTCTCATGCTAATCCCACAACCCTATTTACTTTTTCTTGGCGATGTTACCGATCCCCTCGCGGCAAAAACGGCGCGCGGTATTCATATCTGGCGACCGGAACAGTGCGTTGGCGAAATTAAACTGCCGGGCTGTACGGTCAGCCTGGGGCTGGATGAACTTGATATCGCCAGCGCCAAAGCGCGCGGCGCGAAAACGCTGGTGCTGGGCACCGCCAACGCAGGGGGGTATCTGCCCGAACACTGGCTGGATACGGTGAAAAGTGCCATCAAAGCCGGCATGAACGTGGCCAGTGGATTACATCATCGTCTGGTGGATGAGCCCGAGCTGGTCACGCTGGCAGAGACGTTTGGTGTTGCGCTTTTCGATTTGCGTCATATGCGTCCGAAGCTGAGTGTCGGTAGCGGTAAGAAGCGTTCAGGTAAGCGGATACTCACGGTGGGGACTGACTGCTCAGTGGGCAAGATGTACACCTCACTGGCGCTGGAAGCGGCAATGCGTGCGCGCGGAATGAAAGCGGATTTTCGTGCCACGGGACAGACCGGGATTCTGGTTGCAGGGGAAGGCATTGCTGTGGATGCGGTAATCGCGGACTTTATTGCCGGTGCGGCGGAAGCCCTGTCTCCTGCCAACGATGATGATCACTGGGATATCGTGGAAGGGCAGGGATCGTTGTTCCATCCCTCTTACGCGGGCGTCAGTATGGGGCTTATGCACGGTGCGCAACCGCACTGGCTGGTGATGTGCCATGAAATGGGCCGTCCGCATATGCGCCATTTGCCGCATCAACCGATGGTCAGCCTGAAAGACTGCGTGGAAGCCAATCTGCGCGCCGCCCAGGTGACCAGTGAGTCCGTTCAACTGGCTGGCTTTGCGATTAACACCTCAAACTACACGGAAGAAGACGCGCGCGCCTATTGTGCTGAAATCCGTGCCGAATTCGGTTTACCGGCAACCGATCCGGTGCGTTTTGGTATCGATGACATCGCCGCGCTGCTTCAGGAGCGGGGCTGAGATGAGACAGGTGCAGATCAACGTGGTGGAACTGCCGCTGGCGCGACCGTTTGCTATCTCGCGCGGTGTGCGTACCGCCGTGACGGTTATCCGCGTCACGCTTGAGCAAAACGGCTTTATTGGGCAGGGCGAATGTACACCAACGGCGCGCTACGATGAAACGCCAGACAGCGTTCAGGCCCAGCTTGAGGCGATACGTGCTGACGTGGAAGCAGGCCTGAGCCGCGATGATCTGCAACACCGTTTGCCCGCCGGTTCCGCGCGCAATGTGCTGGACTGCGCACTGTGGCGACTTGACGCCGCACGGGCCAGTCAAACGCTCTGGCAACAGAGTGCATGCCCGCCGCCACGCTCGGTCGTGACGGCGGAAACCCTCAGCCTCGATACGCTGGAAAACATGGCGCTGGCGGCGGCGGATGCCGTCTCGCGGGGTGCCATCCTGCTCAAAATCAAGCTCGACCGCGATGCGGTTCTGGAAAAAGTGGCGGCGATTCGTGCCGCGGCCCCGCGTGCGACGCTCATTATCGATGCCAATGAAGCCTGGTCGGGAATGGATCTGGAAAGCCTGCTGGTGGCGCTTCAGGCCTTTAACATTGCGATGGTCGAGCAACCGCTTCCCGCAGGTCAGGATCATGACCTGCAACGCTTCCGTCATCCTGTTCCCGTCTGTGCGGACGAGAGTTGCCACACGCGAGAGGACATTGCCAGCCTGCGTCATCGCTACGAGATGATCAACATCAAGCTGGATAAGTGCGGAGGTCTGACGGAAGCGCTGGCGATGGTCGATGAAGCGCATAAGCAGAACATGCGCATCATGGTCGGCTGCATGCTGGGTTCATCCCTGGCGATGGAAGCGGCATTGCCCGTGGCGGTGCACGCAGAGCACGTCGATTTAGATGGCCCGATCTGGCTGGCGGCCGACAGCTCTCCTTTTTTGAATTACTCCGATGGCCGTATCTGGCTGTAACGCGACGAGGCATTGATGACGGACACACGACTCACTTCTTCTGCCACACGTGCTGACGGTGCATCACCGGTGCTTGCTGTTCAGGACCTTAGCGTCTCATTTCGTGGACGCAGTGGTGAGAATCAGGCGCTGAAAGGCATCAGTTTCGCCATTTATCCAGGCGAAATTGTCGCCGTGGTGGGCGAGAGCGGCTCAGGTAAATCAGTCACGTCGCTGGCCGTGATGGGCTTGCTGGCGAGCAGCGGCCGTATCGATCGCGGCAGCATGCAGTTTCGCGATCGCCGCGGAGAAGTTCATGCGTTAGAAACGCTGGATGACAGTCAGCGCCGCACGTTGCGTGGCCGTGAAATGGCGATGATCTTTCAGGAGCCGATGACCTCACTGAATCCGGTGCTGCGTATCGATGATCAACTCACCGAAGCGTTACGCGACCATCATCAGTGCGACAAGAAACAGGCTCATGCGCGCGTACGTGAACTGCTGCGACAGGTACGTATTGCCGATGTCGATCGCGTCATGAAAAGCTATCCGCACGCGCTGTCCGGCGGGATGCGCCAGCGCGTAATGATTGCTCAGGCGCTGGCCTGTGATCCGCAACTCCTGATTGCCGACGAACCCACGACGGCGCTGGACGTCACCGTACAGGCGCGCATTTTACATATCCTGCGTGAGCTGCAACGCGAGAAGAACATGGCGGTGTTGTTTATCACCCATGATATGGGCGTTGTGGCGGAAATTGCGGATCGTGTTGTGGTCATGCTGCGTGGCGAAGTGGTCGAGCAGGGCACCGTGTCAGAGATTTTTGCCGCCCCGCAGCATGCGTATACCAAAGCGTTGCTGGCAGCCGTGCCAAAACTGGGCGATATGCGCGAATACGCGTGGCCGCAACGCTTTCCCCTGTTGGGTGCACAACAGGCGGCGCAACACGAACAGCTGACGGCGCGCTACGACAGCGAACCGCTACTCGATGTACGTGGGCTAAAAGTGTATTACCCCATCCGCAGCGGCATCTTCTCGACCCATACGCATCATGTGCATGCGGTTGAGCAGATTGATTTCAGTCTGTGGCCGGGTGAAACCCTGGCCATCGTGGGTGAAAGCGGCTGCGGTAAATCGACCACCGGGCGTGCGCTGATGCGCCTGATCGCCAGTGAGGCGGAAAGCATCCACTTTGAAGGAAAGGAAATCTCTCATCTGAAAGAGACGGCATTCCAGCCGCTGCGCCGTGAAATTCAGATGGTGTTTCAGGACCCCTATGCGTCACTGAATCCACGTCTGACGGTGGGGTTTACCATTGCCGAGCCGTTGCTGTTGCATGGCATGGTGGACTCACTGGAACAGGCTTCTCCACACATCGATGCGCTGCTGAAAAGCGTTGGGCTGTTGCCGGAGCACGCGCGTCGTTATCCGCACGAATTTTCGGGCGGTCAGCGCCAGCGTATTGCCATTGCCCGCGCGATGGCCCTGAAACCGAAAGTGATTATTGCTGATGAAGCCGTATCGGCCCTTGACGTTTCAATTCAGGCGCAGGTGGTGAATCTGATGATGGATCTCCAGCAGCAAACGGGCGTAGCCTGGATATTCATCTCTCATGATATGGCGGTCGTCGAGCGCATTGCCAACCGCGTGGCGGTGATGTACCTCGGCCAGATTGTCGAGCTCGGACCGCGCCAGTCGGTCTTTAATCAACCGCAACATCCTTATACCCAACGTCTGCTGGCCTCCGTGCCGGTGGCAGATCCCGAGAACCGTCAGCCTCGCCGTTTTGATGACAGCGAAATCCCTTCGCCGTTGCGAAAGGTGGGCGAAACGGTCACGAAACCCCGTTATCGGCAGGTTGCACCGCAACACTGGGTCGCTGACGGCATTGCATTGCGATAATCCTTAACGACCAGGAGATTTTATGAAAACGCTGTTCCGCCGTACTTCACTCGCCCTCGCCTTAACGACGACACTGGTCATGACCGCGCAGGCACAGGATCTGCGCATTTCAATGTATGCCGATATTACGGGGCTCGATCCGCACGATACCTCGGATAATGTCAGCTACTCGGTGCAGAGCGGTATCTTTGAGCGCCTGTTTCAGTTTGATCCCCAGATGAAGCTGGAGCCCTGGCTGGCGACCGGTTACACCTCCAACGACAGTGCGACGGAATTTACGCTGACGCTGCGTAAAGGCGTTACCTTTCAGGATGGTACGCCTTTTGATGCGGAAGCGGTCAAAGCGAACCTTGATCGTCTGGCAGACCAGAAAAAAGGGCTGAAGCGCAACAGCCTGTACAAAATGATCGATAAGGTGACGGTGTTGGCTCCCGATCAGGTGAAAATCTCACTCAATCAGTCATTTGGTGCTTTTATTAACACGCTGGCGCACCCTTCGGCGGTGATGTGGAGCCCGTCGGTTCTGAAACAGTATCCGGACGAGGCCCAGTTGCGGCTGCATCCGGTGGGGACCGGGCCATTTAAATTCGTAAACTGGACTCCGGGCAAAGCGGTCACGCTGGCGAAGTATGACGGTTACTGGCGGCAGGGCTGGCCCAAAGTCGATCAGGTGATTTTCTCACCCAGCCCGGAAGATGCGACACGGGTTGCCGCGTTGAAATCGGGTCAGGTGGATGCCATTTGGCCTTTGCCTTCGGATCTGATCGCGGCGGTGAAGCAGGACAGCAACCTCGCGATTCAGCGCGATCCGAGCATCTATCTCTATTACATGGCGATCAATACGCAGCATAAGCCACTGGCCGATGTCCGCGTGCGCCAGGCAATCAACTATGCGATTGACCGTCATCTGTGGTTGAAGGTGGCCTTTGCCGGTTTGGGTAAAGCGGCCACCTCCGCGATGCCGGAAGGGGTGCAGTTCTATGAGAAGCAGAGCGATCCTGATTACCACTATGCGCCGGATAAGGCCAAAGCGTTGCTGAAAGCGGCGGGCTACCCGAATGGGCTGGATCTCAAGCTCTGGGTCACCAATGCGACCGCCAGCGTGCGCGCCGCCCAGGTGCTGAAGGCGCAACTGGCCACGGTGGGTATTCGCGCCACGGTGACACCGATGGATTCCGGAACGCGCAACGCGAAGCTGTGGGGCGTTCAGGACCCGAAAAAAGCCGAATTTGACCTCTATTATGGCGGCTGGTCGACGTCTACAGGCGATGCCGACTGGGCTCTGCGTCCGCTGTTCGCCACCGAATCATGGGTACCTACCTCGTACAATGTCTCCTATTTCAGCAATCCTGACGTCGACAAGGCGATTGCTGCCGGGCTGGCGACGGCCGATCCGGCAAAACGTGGTATCGCCTATGCTCAAGCGCAAAAGCTGTTGTGGAAAGAGGCCCCCGTGGCGTTCCTTGGCACGCCAGACAATCTGGTAGGCAAACGCAGCACCCTGAGCGGCGTTTCGATGCTGCCTGATGGCAATCTGTTGTTTACTCAGGCGTCGTTTAAATAAGTCGCGGATGTCCCTCACGTGCCTTTGCCGGTTGCGGCGGCACGTGAGGCTCCCCGTCTCACCTTTATTTCAGGGAATGGCATGTTTGCATACATCATTCGCCGATTGCTGGAGATGATACCGGTTTTGCTGGTGGTCTCGCTGCTGGTTTTCGGTTTCATCAAGCTGCTGCCGGGCGATCCGGCGCGCATTTATGCCGGACCGGATGCACCGATTGAAGCGGTCGAAGCGGCACGTCAGCACCTCGGGCTCAACGACTCGTTGCCGCAGCAGTATGTTAACTGGATAGACAGCCTGTTACATGGCGATCTTGGCACCACGTACCGCACCCAGCAACCGGTGCTGCAGGTGATTAAGCAGGGCTTCCTGCCCACACTGTGGCTCGCCTTAGCCGGTTTCGCCTGGTCTGTGCTTCTCGGCCTGATGCTTGGCGTACTCGCGGCCCTGAAACGAGGGAAATGGCAAGACTGGACGCTAATGAGCGTGGCGGTGGGGGGGATCTCGATGCCGGCGTTCTGGCTGGGGCTGCTGCTAATCCAGTTCGTTGCGATGCCTTTTGGCCTGTTCTCGGTCAGCGGCTTTAACAAGGCCAGCGATATTGTCCTGCCCGCCATCACGCTGGGATCGTCCGTTGCGGCGGTCATGGCACGCTTTACCCGCTCGGCCTTCCTTGAAGTGGCACAGGAAGATTACGTGCGCACCGCGAAAGCGAAAGGGCTGCGTAACCGTCTGGTGACGTGGAAACACGTGATGCGTAACGCGCTCATCCCGGTGATCACCATGCTGGGGTTGCAGTTTGGTTTTCTGCTGGGCGGTTCGATTGTCGTGGAAAGCGTCTTCAACTGGCCAGGGTTAGGCTGGCTGTTAATTGAGTCTATCAAAGCGCAGGATCAGCCGGTCATTCAGGCGCTGGTGATGCTGTTTGTATTTGAATTTATCGTCATTAATCTGCTGGTGGATCTGCTTTACGCGGTCGTCAATCCGGCAATTCGTCTGCGACAGGAGCCGAGATGAGTCATCAATCGCTGACTGATAACCCGCCTCAGGTTATTCGCTCGCCGTGGCGCGATTTCCTGCATGCTTTTGTGCGCAATCCTCTGGCGCTGGTTTCAGGCGGATTTGTCCTGCTGCTGATTCTGGTGGCGATCTTTGCGCCCTGGCTGGCTCCCTGGGATCCGATGGCGCCCGACTGGATGGCGTTATCCTCGCCCCCTTCGGCAGCACACTGGATGGGCACCGACGAACTGGGGCGCGACCTGCTCAGTCGTATTATCTATGGGGCGCGTATTTCGCTATATGTCGGCGTGCTGTCCGTGACGCTGGGCATGATTGTCGGCGTCGTGCTGGGATTGCTGGCGGGCTATTACGGTGGCTGGGTCGATATGCTGATCATGCGCGGTGCCGATGTGTTATTCGCGTTTCCCGGCATGCTGCTGGCCATTGCGGTGGTGGCGCTTCTGGGAACGGGCCTGAACAATGTCATCATCGCCGTCGCGGTGTTCAGCGTGCCCGTCTTTGCCCGGATTGTGCGCGCCTCCACGCTGTCATTGAGACAGGCTGCCTATGTGGAAGCCGTGCGCTGTGCCGGTGCACCCGACCGAATCATTATCCTGCGCCATATACTGCCGGGCACGCTTTCCAGCGTCATTGTTTATTTTACGATGCGCATTGGCACCAGTATCCTCACAGCGGCAGGCTTAAGCTTTATTGGCCTCGGACCGGAGCCGGATGTGCCTGAATGGGGCAATATTCTGGCCATGAGCCGGAGCATGATGATGGCGGGCGCGTGGCACATGAGCGTGTTTCCGGGGCTGGCGATTTTTATCACGGTGCTGGCGTTTAACCTGCTCGGCGACGCGCTGCGTGACACGCTCGACCCGAAACTCAAGGGCTGACGATGGACTTTCAACAATGGCAGTGCGAACTGCTGCTGGATCGCTGGCGTAACGAGCGTCAGTTGGGGCAGCCGCGTAGCGCATGCGGCCCCACTAATCGCATCAGCGATGTGGCTGGTGTGCGCGTCGGCCACGTCACGCTGGCTGAGGGAGAGCGGCAGACTGGCGTCACCGCTATCGTTCCGCCGGGTGATAACCTGTTTCTCACGCCGCTGCCGTGCGGAGCTGAAGTTCTGAATGGCTTTGCGAAACCGGTCGGACTGACACAGGTCGAGGAGCTGGGTGTGTTACACACGCCGATTCTGCTCAGTAACACGCTGGCGGTGGGCACGCTGTTTACCGCGCTGGTAAGGGATGCCATCAGTCGTAACCCGGAACTCGGGCGGACGCTGCCGACGGTGAACCCGCTGGCCCTGGAGTGCAACGACGGCTGGCTCAATGATATTCAGGCGCTGGCCATCAGTGAGGCGATGGCGCAGGAAGCATTGCATACAGCCGCAGCGGACTTTTCCCGCGGCAGCGTTGGCGCAGGACGCGGGATGAGCTGTTTTAATCTGAAGGGCGGGATCGGCACGGCCTCGCGTGTTATTCCGTCGCTCAATGCCACGCTGGGAGTGCTGGTGCTGGCGAATTTTGGCTCGCTCAGCGCGCTCACGCTTGACGGTGTGCGACTCGGTGAAGTGATTGCACCACTGCTGGCAGGAGAGGCACCGCAGCGTGATGCCGGTTCTGTCATCATCGTGATGGCGACGGATGCGCCGCTGGATGCGCGTCAGTTGAAGCGTATCGCGAAGCGTGCCGGTGCCGGCCTCGGGCGGCTGGGCAGCTACTGGGGCCACGGCTCGGGCGATATCGCCGTAGCGTTTTCAACGCAACCGCTGCCGCAACCGCCGCAGGACGCCATGCTGGAGCCGCTGCTTGCCGCCGCAGCAGATGCCACCGAACAGGCTGTACTCGATGCCTTGTTGAGCGCAGAGCCTGTTACCGGCTTTCGGGGTCACCATCGCCCCTCACTGACTCAGATTCTGGACAGGTTAACCACATGAAAATTTTTATTTCTGCCGATATTGAAGGTATCGCGGGCGTTATGCGCCCGGAGCAATGCACACCCGGCAACCCGGAATATCAGTTGGCCCGTGGTCTGATGGAACAGGAAGTGAATGCCGCGATTGAGGGGGCGTTCGCGGGAGGCGCAACGGAGGTGGTCGTTGCAGACAGCCATGCGCAAATGACCAACCTGCGGGCGGAAAATCTTGATCCCCGCGCCCGGCTGGTGCAGGGCAAACCGCGCGGCTTGTCGATGGTTGAAGGCATAGAACAGCAGACGTTCGACGGATTATTTCTGGTGGGCTATCACAGCGCAGCAGGCGAACCCGGCGTACTGGCGCACACCATTAATGGCCGTGCATTCTGGCGTATCCATATCAATGGCCTGGTGATGGGCGAAACCGATATTTACGCCGCTGCCGCCGCTGAGCAGGGCACGCCACTGTGGCTGGTCACGGGCGACGATCAGCTGCAGAGCTGGATAGCAGAGTATTACCCAACGGTTGACTACGTTTGTGTCAAACGCGCCATTTCTCATACCTGCGCAGAATCCATTAGTCCCAAAGCGGCACAACGTGCCATAGGCAGTGCTGCACGCGCCGCGCTTGAGCATCAGCGCGATACGCGCACGACCCGGTTGACCGCGCCTTATCATATGCAGCTTCAGGCCAGCAAACCCGTGTTGGCCGATCTGTTCTGCCTGATCCCCGACGTCACGCGCATCGATGCGGTTACCGTGGGATATCAGGCAGAGCGGATGGAGACGTTGATCAGCTTGCTCAGTGCATTTTCTTACCTGGCGAGTACCCAGGCGTAGCACAGGGACAGCCATGAGTTCAGGGGCGGGTAACCTTCGCCCCTGCAGCTTCCTTTTTTCAGAAACATCGCCGCCGGGCGCGATCGTGCGCACTGACCGACAATCCGCCACCAGGCACCGTCGATCCACATGAGATAACCCGGCCGTCTCCCCGCTGCACCATGGCAGGGCGAACGCCTGGCTTTACCCTTTTCAATAATTCAGCCAGTGAGGGGAAATGGGCCGATACCGGCGCGATTTACACCTGTTTCCCCTTGCTTAAGCCCGGCGCCGCCTTATTTCAGCGCAAGGCGGTAGCGGGTCGCTTCGCCTCCCTCTGTTTTACGGTACAATTTTTGCAGCAGGGATTGTCCTGTCTTTACCCGCCCGGATCGTATCGGCAGTAAGGAATAACGACAGAGGCAGGACAGATTCAGGCGCTGGTCGTTTCTTTGCCCGTACCGCGGGTGAGATGACAGATGGTTCAGGTTTTCCATTTTGATTCAGGCGTTGGCGGTGCTGTAAGTGAAGCGCTGAAAAGGGTGCATCACAGCGGCCTGCGGGTAGCTGAATCCACACAGGGTAAATAATGATGCGGCTCCGTCACATAGAAGTCTTTCAGGCCATCGTACAGACCGGCAGCATCAGCGCAGCCGCGCGCCTGCTCAACGTATCGCAGCCCAATATCAGCCGCGTGCTGAATCATGCAGAACAGCAACTGGGCTTTGCGCTGTTTGAGCGGCGTATCCAGGGCATGAGCGTCACGGCAGAAGGGCGACGGCTGCTGCCAGAGGTGGAAGATCTCTACCAACGCTTACAATCCATCACCCAGCTCACTGAACAACTGCGACGCGGCGAAGGACAGATCGTCCGTGTTGGTGCGGCTCACGCTTTCGGTCAAATGGTGTTGGCACCGGCATTGGTCACCTGGCGACAACAGGTGCCCTCGGTCAGCGTTGAGCTGGTCACGGAACACTTTAGTACCTTATGCCAAATGATCCTGGAGAATCAGCTTGATTTCGCCCTGGTCTTTGGTCAGCAGGTGGATGCAGCGCTGCTGGCGGAACCGCTGTTTCAGTCGTCAATGGTGGCGCTACTGCCGCCAAATCATCCCCAGCATGAGCCCGTTACGCTGGCATGGTTATGCGCGAATAACCTGCTGATGATGCAGACCCAGGATCCGCTTGGGCGCGTCCTGCACCGCGCGCTACGCGATAAAAAGCTGAATCCGGCGGTGTCGCTATCGATTAAAACCTACTCGGTAATTGCGGATATGGTACTGGCAGGCGGCGGTGTGGGCGTGGTGGATCTGTTCACGGCTTGCCGCTATGCCGAACAGCTAAAATTACTCCCCGTCGCACAACCGTTGCCGTTTGAAGTGATGCTGATCAGCCGTCGTGATCAACCCCAGTCCCAGTCCACGCTGCAACTTAAGCAGGTCATTCGCAACAGGCTGTGGGAAATCGCCCGCCAGTGCGAAGCGCAGTTTATTTGTGACTGAGCAAATAAACGGTGGTACGAGGTGCGTTCAGGCCTTTCGCCGCGCCTGAACGGCCCTGGTCGGGCTTTTCAGATGCGCGTTGTGGCTTTCACGGTGTCGACAAACAGCCGTAACGCGACGGGCATGTGCCGGTTTTGTGGAAAATAGAGTGCGATACCTTGCGAGGTGATTGTCCAGTCGTCCAGCACGGTTACCAGGCGCTGTGTATCCAGCCCGTGCTGTGCATAGCGCTCCGGTACATAAGCCATGCCTAATCCGGCGATGGCAGCATCTGTAATTAACGCAGCGCTGTTAAGCGTCAGGCTACCGGGGACATCCAGTGCATATTGCTGCTTACCTTGCTGATATTCCCAGTGATAACGTTTGCCGCTGGGCAGTCGCTGCCGTAAGCAAATGTGCTGCATAAGATCCTGTGGATGCTGAATGGCGGGCCGTGATGCCAGATAATCAGGCGATGCCACCGTCACAAAACGCAGCGGACCGCTCAGGAAAACAGCCACCATATCTTTCGGCACGTCTTCAAACAGCCTTATACCTGCATCGAATCCCTGTTCAACAATATCGACCAACTGACCCTGTGCGACTAAATCCGTTTCAATGCCGGGAAAGGTTTGAAGGAACGTTGGCAATACTGTCTCCAGCAGAAGGCCAATCGCGGCATCACTGGCATTGATGCGCAGTGTTCCATAGGGTTGATGGTGGCTGGCAGTGACGTCATTCAGCAACTCGTCCATTTGAGTCAGCAGCGGCGTCATACGCGCAATCAGCATTTCACCGGTTTCGGTTAACGCCACACTTCGCGTCGTCCGATGGAAAAGCCGCACGCCAAGTGCCGTCTCCAGACCTTTTATGGTGTGGCTGAGCGTTGAACGTTTAAGGCCGAGCACATCCGCCGCACGGCGAAAGCTGCGCTGGTCAGCCACCGTTTTTACGGCCAGTAATTCGTTCCAGGACGGGCGCTTCATTGTTTAAAATTTCCCACCATCTCATGCCAGTTTGGGGAGATTATGCCATCAGTCAGGTGTTTTATGATGAATGCCGGTTCACTCAACGGAGATAAAACGCATGAAAACCTGGCTCATTACCGGCGCATCCAGTGGTCTGGGTCGCCTGATGTGTGAAAGTCTGCTGGCCCGAGGCGATCGGGTTGTCGCCAGCGTACGACATGAAACGGCGCTGAATGATTTACGCGTGGCGTACGGGAAGACGCTACAGCCCATCGTGCTGGATCTCAGCGAGACGGCAATGATTAAACCCGTCATTGAGGCGGTATTCGCGCAGGTGGGACGAATCGATGTTGTAGTCAGCAATGCGGCTTACGGGCTGTTTGGCGCAGCGGAAGAGCTGGGCGATGCGCAGATTGAACGTCAGATTGCGACCAATCTTACGGGCTCCATTCAGCTGATTCGCGCTGTGATTCCATTTTTACGCGAGCAGGGCGGCGGGCGCATTGTACAGGTCTCATCTGAAGGCGGGCAGATTGCTTTACCCAACTTCAGTGTGTACCACGCCACGAAATGGGGAATCGAAGGCTTTGTTGAAGCGGTTCGCAAGGAAGTGGCGGCGTTCGGCATCGACTTTTTGCTGGTGGAACCGGGGCCAACGGCGACGGGATTTGGCGCAGGCCTGGATATTGCGGATGCCTTGCCCGTTTACCGCGATACTGCGGCAGGTAGCCTGCGGACAGCGATAATCAACGGTGAGTTTGCGATTAAAGGTGATGCACAAAAATGCGTGACGGCGATGATCGCCGCTGCCGATGCTGACAATCCGCCACTGCGCTTACCGCTGGGGAGCACGGCCTATCACAATATTGAATCGGCACTAAGCCTGCGACTGGACGCCCTGCGGGCAATGAAAGTTGTGGCATACAGTGCAGACAGGTAGAACGACGATGACGAGGGGACAACGGGCAGAGTACGTTGCCCCTTAACACGCGGAGGCCAGTCCTGACACAGCGCGGCATGGTGAGCAGAGAGTCTGTCGTGAGCAAAAACGGACAAGTGGTTTAGAAGGCTGGCGTCATGTACCCAACAGAAGCGGACTTAGCTGGGATTGAGCACAACGACGGCATAACGGCATACCTGATTTGTATCATTTCTGAATACGCAGTCTGCAGGGTCACCAAGCTCAAGGCAGTCGCCCGTCATCATGTCAAATGTCTGTGCACCTTCTACAAACGTCAGCCTGCCTTCAAGTACCCAGATGAGCTGCCGTCGTGAAAGATATGAAACCGACGGCATGGGTACCGCAGTATTGGCGGGAAGCTCAACGCTGACCAAATCAATCGGGATACGTCCCGGAGAAACGTGTCGGCGAATATAACCGGTTTCCGGATCCTGCCACAGGGGCTGATTTTCATGCCTCAGAAGTGAGCCACTACGGGCCTCAGTGAGGGCAAGCAACTGCGACATCGACATGTCAAACGCACCCGACAGGCGGGCCAGAAGCGTTGCTGTCGGACTGCTCTCGCCGCGTTCGATTTTATGTATCATCGCCCGTGATACGCCGGAGTTGTCCGCCAGCTCGGTCAGAGACCACCCTCTTTTTTCTCTTTCCTGCCGTACTTTGTGTCCGATACGGGAATTAAGTTCATCTTCTTTGTTGGACATTTTGTTTAATATAGTGGATAAGTAAGATGTTGTACGATTTGTCTACTTTAGTGAATTAATAACGGGGTGTCTATCATGCATATTCGTGCTGCAACGGAAAGCGATGCTGAAACCATCGCGGAAATTTATAACGATGCCGTGCTTAATACGACGGCTATCTGGAATGAAAAAACGGTGGATTTCCTGAATCGCATCAAATGGATAAGAGAACGTCAGGCCGCGGGTTTTCCCGTCATTGTGGCGGCAGATGAGAAGGACGAGGTAACGGGCTATGCGTCCTATGGCGACTGGCGACCGTGGGATGGTTACCGATTTACCGTTGAACACTCTGTGTACATCCATAAAGATGCGCGCGGGGCCGGTTCGGGTTATGCACTTATGCGCGAGCTTATCAGGCTGGCTACACAACAAGGTAAGCATGTTATGGTCGCAGGCGTTGAATCTGAAAACGTAGCATCACTGGCATTGCATAAAAAACTGGGATTTTCAGAGGCGGGAAGAATGGCTGAAGTGGGCACGAAATTCGGCCGCTGGCTGGACCTGACGTTTCTGCAGCTCCGTCTTGCATCCCCGGAATAAATGGCATTTAAGACCCGCAGAATGTGGTATAAAACAGTCGTATCGTTCAGGATGAACGATACGTGATCCCCAGTAAACGACTTCATAATAAAGGCTTCTGGGTCTTCGCCAACCTCAACCTGAGCAGATCGCTTTTCCATATTCTCCCAATGGCCAGGCGCATAAATTCTGGCTGAGGCGCGTCACACACAGCGCCCCAGCACGGCCTTGCGTTATGCCTTAAAATGTCTCCCAGTTGGCGTCTGAGGTTTTCACTGAAGCCGGAATGTGCCGACTGCGCGCGATCACCGGAGCGCTGGTCACGGTCATTGAAGAGGGCGCCGGTAACCGAAATACGGCCACGGTTTTTTCAAGTTCCAGCGCCTGATCCTCCAGGCTGCTGGCCGCCGCAGATGACTCCTCAACCAGCGCAGCATTCTGTTGCGTCGTGGTATCCATTTCCGTCATCGCCTGCGCTATCTGGGTAATGCCCCGGTTCTGCTCGTCAGACGCGGCAGCGATTTCGCCCATAATATCTCTGACCTGAGTGACGGATTTGACGATATCTCCCATGGTATTACCGGCACGGTTAACCAGTTCGGTACCGTTGTTTACGCGCTCCAGGGATTCGCGAATGAGTGCCTCAATTTCTTTTGCCGCAACAGAACTGCGCTGTGCCAGGCTACGTACTTCACCTGCTACCACAGCAAAGCCGCGTCCCTGTTCGCCTGCCCGTGCCGCCTCGACCGCGGCATTCAACGCCAGAATGTTCGTCTGGAAAGCAATACCGTTAATGACAGTGATGATTTCTCCAATTTTGCCCGAGCTCTGACTTATCCCACCCATCGTGGCGATCACGTCGCTGATAATTTCCCCGCCACGGCTGGCGTTATGTGATGCTTCGGTAGCCAACTGGCTGGCATGATGGGCGTTCTCAGCATTCTGTTTTACGGTTGAGGTCAGCTCTTCCATACTGGCAGCGGTCTCTACAACGGCTGCGGACTGCTGTTCTGTTCGTGAGGAAAGGTCAGTATTACCTGCTGCAATTTCAGAGGAGGCGCGAGCTACGCTGTTCACACCGTCACGGACTTTCGAAATGATAGTGCGCAGACTGTGATTCATGGCACCGACGGTGGTCATCAGTTCGCCCAGTTCATCAGTACGCGAACTGGTTATTTCTGACGTCAGGTCGCCTGCTGAAATGCGTTTTGCTGAAGAAAGCGTCTCTTTCAGGGGAACGGTAATGCTACGGGTCATTCTCCAGGCGACAACAAGGCTAAGAATAATACAGGTAATCGTAGTGAAACCTATCTGCCAGAGGGCGGTATGTATGTACTCTTCAGCCATCTGAGACTGGAAGAAAGCCAAATCTGTCATGGACTGATTGAGTTTGCCTGCGGCGGCCGTCATGTCGTCTGAGGCGTGTTTCTCTGCGTTAACGGCAAGAAGATAGTTGTTCAACAGCACAGGGCCGGACGTTGTTTTTTGCTCCACTTCGGCTAACAAGGTAGTGAATTCTGAAGCGGACGGACCGGACAGCTGGGTCTTAAGCGATGAGAGGGTATCCCTGATGCCAGCAAATTTATCCAGCGATGACGAGTCTGGCGTTTTAATAAATGCCTGCACATAAAACGCGGCCTGTTCGATCTTCAGGCTCAGCGTGAGCAGTTGAGCAGCAGCGTCAGCAGGAACGGACGTCTGTCGGGCAGCCAGTTTTTCTGACAGCGCGGCCAGTTCCAGGCGGTTCAGTTCATTCAAGGAGAGGACGGTTTTGTCTGTACTCGCAAGAAAAGTCTGCCGTTTCTCCCGATACTGATTCAGGGCAACGCTGAGAACAGAAAGCTTTTCACGCCCGGCCGTGGACCAGGAGTAGTGCTCCAGGCTTTGCCGTAAACCCGAAAGCTGGTTCATTGCCTCGCCATTGATTTCGATAAACTTCGTCTCACGAGTATACTGAAAAAGTGTGCGGTTAAGCCGGGCTTTAGCCAGTGAATCCAGCATTTGTACGGTAATGTCACGTTTGGCAGAGTTCTCTTTGATATTTAAAAAACATTTGAGCGCCAGCGAAGAGATAATCAGTGAGGCAAGAATAACTAACAGAAAACCCAGAACCAGTTTCCCGCCTATCTTTAAATTGTAAAAGCTTTTTATAATTTTCATTTAATTAACCCTGTGTTGAACGTTACCCCGAGCCTTAGGTTTTCTCAGGCGGTAATCGTGTATCGGCACAAAAGATACATTCCTTATGCTTCTTTTGTTTTTTTATCTGCCGTTTTTAACTTTCTTTGATTTTGATCAATTTTATTGTTCTTTCTCCACAGGTTGAAAATCATGGCGTTAACTATTGCTCGCGTTACCATCTGTATTCTAACTGTGTTTTTTAAACGAGTCGGGATATCGCTGGGGCACGTACTACCTTGACAGGTAAAAAGGGCAGTGTGCTTTTTGAGGTTGAAATACAGGCTAAGCCTTTTCACACGAAACAGAGTAGAGAAGGTGTCAGTGGTGCCGGAAAAGGCGTAGTAAAGACAGGCTAAGTGTGTGTACGGTTATTTCTGTTAAATAAATTTCAAAAACATCCTGACTCGCTTAATCATTCTCATGTCAGCTCTTTTTAAACAAAGCAATTGCCCGGTTACTTTTCAGGACAATTTAATATCGCAGTAGACCTGTAAAAAGTCCGGCTGATAATCCTGAGTGGTATTACCGCCTCGTTTGCAACGCTCAGGCATCAGTACAATAATAATTTAACGTGGGTGCCTGCTGGCGCCTACAGCTAAAGTAGCCTGGAACTGTTTAGTTGGTTCACCCCCGCTATTGAGTGGGGGCGTTTTTTTACTTCGGCCCAGGGCTGGCGCAGCATCTGTATTATCTTTGCGATGAAGAAGCTGACGCGCAGGATGAATAATATCCGCAGGAATATCTGATTAAATACGCTGAAGCAGGAATCTCACAGGGAGGCTTATGATGTTACCTATAAATAAAAATCGCAGTTTTCCACCAGACATGGGCGATTCTCAGTGAAATTACAAGCCAGCCTCAGTGGGCTTAACCCGAAACTGCCGATATGTGGCAATAGCATCGTCTGGGCGTGAGCCCGTGACTCAGACATGGCAGGTTTCGTTTCGGACGGGTAAAGCGTTAACCCCCGATTACGCCTGATACAGGGCGGCCAGCGTCAATCGTTCTGTAAAAGGATGTTAACGTTAAATGCCACTCTCTTTTTGTCGAGCCCCGAACGTCTTTTTAGGATGTGTAGCTGAATGTCCGCCACCGCCACGGCGCTTATCCCTATTTTCTTAACCCCTCTCCGCCAGTCCTTGCCGGCTAAGAATAGCGTATAAGGTTTTTTAAAGTACCAGTGAGAACTATTTTTCATGACCGCTACTTTTATTCGCATCGGATAGCGCTTTAACTTTACCCGGTAATAATTCTTTTATTGAAGACGGTTAATGGGCAAATTTGTACAATAATCCTGATTCCTGTAAAAATTAATGGCGGCGGCTTTTGAGAGTAATCTTATAAATGTGTTAAGCATCCGGCGGAAAGCCAAAACGCAACGGTAAAGCACCATAAAACATCGGGCGTGTCATGCGTGTATTACAATGAGTATAAGTGAGATGGAAAAAGGGTTAGCAAATAATTGTCTGGATTTTTTCAGGCGGGAAAATTTCCTTAAGAAATAATTCAGGAAGGTGGGTAATAATCAATGATTCACAACCCGCTGTTCTGTTTGTTTTTTCTTTAACCGTGGGACGAAGTGAGGGTAAGAAACGGAGAGGAAGCGTTAAGCCGGATGCGAGATTTGTATAAGGTTGCCCCGTAAAATCCCCAGAAAGAATTTCCGTCACGCTTGCAGTATTAAAAAAGTTTTATAGCCTTACAATGCCATGCTTAGCATGGAAATGAAGCATGTAACTTTTACTTTTAGGAGGAAATATCATGACTGAACATCGTGGCGGTTCCGGTAATTTCGCTGAAGATAAAGAGAAAGCTTCTGAAGCCGGCAAAAAAGGCGGCCAGCATAGCGGTGGTAACTTCAAGAACGACCGCGAAAAAGCCTCTGAAGCAGGTAAGAAAGGTGGACAAAACAGCCATCGTGGCTCCTGATTCACTTTAATTAAAGGACAGACTGCGGAGCAGGGAGCGCTCCATGAACAACGCCCGTTGAACGCTGCTGTTATTCGTAGAGATCCTTCTTTTATGTTTATCACTGGCCGGAAGGGTGGTTAATCTGTGAAAGTAAAAACGTTACTTGATCTGTTTATTCATGACCTTTCTGACGTTTACAGTGCTGAAAAGCAAATTTCGCGCCTTGATCAGATTATTGATGCCCGCGATAAACGTCGCATTGTTCATCTGAAATGCCATGCTCTGGAGGGACTGGTTGCAGACGCGCATTGCGCTTGCCTCTCCACTCGGCCTGAAAGAAGCATCACAACGGCGTGCGAAGAGGCTTGAAGAGGAAAAATCCACCGATGTAAAACTCAGCTGAGCAATACTAACGATAGCCAGGCCGGAGGCGCTTCGTTCCCCATGCACTGCTTATTACTCATGTACGTTCTGAACGCCAGGCATCGTGCATTCCGACGGCTGTCTGCCTGTGCTTCTTTTGTTTCAAACACGTGCGTTATCAGGAACAGCCATGCAGTACAGCCATTCACCTCATGCTCTCAGAGCCTTCAGTCATACAGGTTTCCAGATACCGCCTGTCTGAACGTTTACAACATTTTAAAGCTGGGTAAATTATGAAAATTCATCATCTTAATTGTGGATGTATGTGCCCGGTGGGCGGAGCGCTGTTTGATGGTTTCAGTAAAGGCCTTTATGCCCATCTGGTGTGCCATTGCCTGCTGATAGAAACAGATCGACACGGTCTGGTCCTGGTCGATACCGGTTTTGGACGGGATGATATGCGCCACCCAGAAAAACGTCTTTCTGGCTTTTTTCGGTTGCTGAACAATATTCAAAGGCGGGAAGCCCTCACTGCACGCTCCCGCATTGAGGCGCTGGGATTCAATGCTAACGATGTGCGTCACATCGTTCTTACTCATCTTGATTTTGACCATGCCGGGGGGCTCACTGATTTCCCTGGCGCGCAGGTACATCTGCTACAAACCGAGATTGATACATCACAACAGCGGCACAGTTGGCTGGCCCGCGAACGCTATCGGCCCGGTCAGTGGACCGGCCTTTCTGGCTGGACAGGCTATCAGGTTCAGGGAGAGCAATGGTACGGCTTTGATGCCGTAACCGCACTCAAAGGTCTTCCCGCTGAAATTCTGCTTGTGCCACTGCCCGGCCATACGCAAGGCCATGCCGGTATTGCAGTCAGTCGGTCGGAAGGGTGGTTGCTTCACGGCGGCGACGCCTGGTTCTATCAGGGCGAGATGGCGCTGCAGGATCCTCATTGTACGCCAGGGCTACGTTTCTATCAGTGGATGATGGCCATGGATAACGAAGCCAGAAAGCGTACACAACAGCAGCTTCGTGCGTTGTTGAGTCAGCATCATCAGGATATCACCTTCTTTTGCAGCCATGATGCGAAACAACTCAATGCCCTGAATCCCGGGGCGGAAAAAGAGTGATCATTCCCGATCACCTTTAACGTGTTAAGCAGGGCATTTTCGATGTGAAAGAGAAAATGTCGCTGCGATTAGCGTGTCGGTAACATCATTCTTTCTCTCATCTCGCAGAATTCAGAACCAGTTCAGGAATGCTGTGGCGTCGGTGGTGAACCCACCCGGGATCAGGACTGAAAAGCCTGTCAGATTCTCGTGAGATCAGCCAGGATGGAGGAAAAAGCACGTTTTGCAAAAGAAAACAAGCGTTTCCAAAAATACACCTGTACAGCGGACCATCAAGTCTATAACTTTACCGACACGTAATAGTTAACTCATTAAATATTTCCCCAGAGCCGACATTGTATAAAAACTCGTCCAGACCCGACGCCATGAGCGCCATTGCCCGCTACTTTGAAAGCGCGTCACTGCCTACGCAGCAAGAAACGCTGGGCAGCATTGCATCCGAAATACTTCGAGCAGGAAAAAGCCTGAACCGCACGGCTATTTGCAGCAAACTCGTCCGACGCCTGGAGCTGGCAGGAAGTGCAGAAGAAGAACAGCACTACCGTGAACTGCTGGGTCTCTTGTTCGGTCGTAAATCAGGTAACTGATCCGTTAAGGTTGCCAGGCCAAACCTGAATATCTGTCCTTGCCTGCTGATGCCTTGTATCACCTTCACTGCCTGTGCCGCTGTAAACCCCTGGCGGCATTGGCGTCATTCTGACTGAAGCGCACCGCTTCACATGCGGCTCTCCCGGAAAGCGAACAGTGATCCTCGCGTGATAGCGGTATTGCGTGCGTGCAGCTATGCAGCGATTTTCAGCGGAGCCTCAAACCGGTTTGTTGGGAAGCCACAGTAACTGTCTTTCGCGGGGGCATCCTGCAAGAGGAGGGACGCTTCTGCGTGTTTCCGGCGGGGACTGCGCACATTAAGTTCACTATTCATGGCTACCTGGCTCGAAGTAGGGCGTAACCAGCATATGGGGAATAGCGAGCGAAGCGAGCGCAGCAAACAGCGATTTAATGTCTGCGTCACTGGACGGGTACATCATACAGGTTGTCACTGCCGCCAGCAGGATCGCTCCTGCAAACACCGGCCAGGTTGCATAAAGGTAGCCTGTGTAATGCGCATAGCCCAGCTGAAGACGGCGTAACCGGGTTTGTGGCAGGGCATGCAGAATCAAAAATCCCATAGAAAAGCCGACAAAAGGCGGAAGGAGCAGCAGCGCCAGCGTCCCGGTCATGAGCCGCACATCGTGACGACTCACGCCGGTAATGAGCAGGCTAATGGCACAAAGTGCGCCGGCAATCGCCATGCATAACGTCACGGAGCCGGGCAGAGTGGGTGCCAGCCCTGCCTGGTGAAGAATGATGTTGTATTCTCGCGGGTGAAAGAGGGCCGGCGTCGCTATCATGCTGACGCCTCTGGCCAGACGTTCGGTTATCGCTCCCTTTGGGGCATCCTCAAGGGCAAAATGCAGCGCAGATGCCAGCAAGAAACCGGGTAATGCCAGTGCCGTAGACCAGTGCCACCAGAACAGGCAAAGCAGAATGATCACGCCATAAGCAGCCAGAAAGGGCACCTTACGTCCGCGTTTTACTACTGCCAGATCGCTGGCACCGTGAGCCATGCCAATAACACCTATTGCGACAATGGCAAAAATCAACTGCACGGGCATCGGACTGAAAGAGGCAGCCAGCGCTGCCCCCCAAAGTCCTGTCCAGCCGGCAATCTGCCGCAGAGTCATACCCGCACAGCACCATCAAAGGTGGTATGGCGCAGCGCTTTTTCAAGACTGGACGCCGCGTAAAAGGCGTAAAACACCTTGGCGATGATATCAAGAACCAGGAATGCCCATACGGACGCAGGATCGGTGATGATTTTTAATCCTTCCGGACCGACAAGGAAAACGATGGGGTAGATGAACCAGACCACCGTCAGCAATGCGACGTTTTTGTTGTAAGCCTCTGCCATCGCCCTGCCGCGCTCAGCGGCAATCGTACGTAACGGTCCCCAAAGAAGGTAAACCACGCCAAGAAACGCAGCACATGACCAGAGATACCATACCCATTTTGCGGCGAACGTTTCCGCCAGCGAAGAGACGAGACCGGTGATAATCATCATCACATCCAGAATGATGATGGCTGTTAAAAACCCGCCCATTTCACCCGGTTTACTCTGCTCATGAAAGGCAACCATAACAAGCCCTGCCAGTAAAACAGGCGTGGTGACAGACCAGTCAGCATAGCGGGCGAGATAAACGATGCTGCCACTCTCTGTGGCCAGATTTCCGAAACCAAAGGCCATGGCCAGATAAGCGGTGGCGGCAATAAAAGGCACTGAGGCATGCATTAACGTGTGATGTCGAAAGGGAAAGGTTTTTTTGCCTGTGGCATAAATTACCAGTGACGCAATTGCCATGACCGAAAACCCGATCAAAAATGCGGTTTGATCCATAATACTGTCTCCTTGCACAGACGCCTTTACATAACCGTTTGTGCTGCCATAAATTGAAATGAGTCGTTATATTCCGAATGAGAATATGCCTGAAGTATATGGCAACCTGTTCAAAGCGCGAGTGACTGAAGCGTATTTCAAAAACGGCTGGAGAAACAGGTTGAATAAATGCTTTTATATTCGGCACTGGCCAGGCGAGAAATGTAAAGAGCTGTTTCACCGGTTTTCACTTTTAACAGTTTTCGTCCATCAATAAAAGATTGTCAGGTATTTTTTGCCTTTATTATTAATGGTTTATTTGTAAATGGTGATTTTGTGGAAAAGGAGAATAAATAACCCGAAAGGAACAGAATTATATTTTTCGCTAGAGAAAATAAAATGGTGTACTAAGCGCGGGATAAGATTTTCAGAGGGCGTTAACCTGCCGCTATTAAAGAGCTTCTCGTATAATCACTGTTAGTGACTATATGGCTGACGCAATCCCCTTTCTCTGTGACGGAATACGCTGGCATTACATTGCTGTTAAGTCAGTCAGCTCACTATTACAATAAGCTGCATTTCATCTCAGAGAGAGCAGTAAAAGCGATTATGCGGCGTTACCCTGTGGAGGGATTATCCAGAATAACTCGCCCGGCATGACTAAATGTTTTTTCAGAACAAAGCGAACAGGTCTGGAAAGCGGTTCGTCTTCATTTTGCCTGATTAAAACCGCGTTAATGATCGCGGCATTATCTCAAGTGACGAGGTAAAGGGGAAAGCGCCCGCGTTATGCAACATGCTCTTCGAAACACGATCACGTCAGTGACCCGAGTTTTGACCTGCACCATATAACCGCATCTGCAGATAAGCCGCTTGCCGGAACACTAAATTAATCTTGAGGGCCTGGGCTTCAGTTAACGGGAGTGACACTTTATGACGACGCCAACACCTCAGGCTGTAGTCGAAACCTTCTTTCATCGTATCGCCACCTCAGAGGCGGTGAGCGAGATCGCTGAACTGGTCAGTGAAAAGGTGGACTGGCTTATCGCCGGTAATACACAAGTGGTTCCCTGGATTGGGCGTAAAAAAGGCAGAACAGGTGTGGCCGAATTCTATGCGCAAATCCGGGAGCAGACGACGTCAGAAAAGTTCGACATCAACGACATTCTTATCAACGGCAACCACGTCGTCGCCACGGGCGAGCTTGCCACGCGCGTTAAAAAAACCGGTAAGTTAATTGAGACCGAATTTGTACTCGATATGTACATCGAACAGGGGCTCATTACGCGTTTCCGTATGTTTGAGGACAGCTACGCCGTGTCGGAAGCCTGTCGTGAGTGAGAAGCCTCATCCGGTACGAGGAGAGAGAGGCGGCACGACCAGCAGGCGCAATACGGGTGAGACCGGACGCAAAAGCGCCCCGCAGCATTCGCGGGGCTTCTACCTTTACGGTGAAGGGTGCGCATCTTTCATGGGCCCACGGCTTCCGTCAGGGAAGCAATGGAGAAGATGGCATGTTTCTTGTGCCCCTGCCGACATTCCAGCTTGTCTCAGGGCAAGGGTCAAAAGTCTATTGCGGTGGGACGTATAACGATTTCGTTGATGTCGATGGCTTCTGGCTGGCTGATTGCAAACGCGATGGTTTCAGCCAGTTTTTCTGCCGGGATAGCCGTTTCGTGTATCTTTCTGACCTGCTCTGCTACGGCAGCATCTGTCACGCTTCCCGGTAAATCCGTATCAACCGGTCCGGGCGAAATAATCGTGCTGCGAATATTGTATGGCGTCATTTCCATACGCAGGCCCTCTGATATAGCCCGTACCGCAAATTTAGTCGCTGAATAAACAGCCGTGGTAGGGCGAACACGCAGGCCAGCTACAGAAGACACGTTAATGATATGGCCGCTTTTCTGGTCTTTCATAAAGGGCAGGGCTGCGGCAATGCCATACAGCGTGCCTTTAAGATTGATATCAATAGCCTTTTCCCAGTCCTCTACCCGCAACTGGTCCAGTCGTGAATTGGGCATAATACCCGCGTTGTTAATCAGCACATCAATCCTGCCGAACGTGTTTACAGCTGTCTTAATCAGTTTTTCGGCATCCTGACGGTTTGACACGTCCATCTGCACGACTTCTGCTTTTCCGCCCGCCCGAGTCAGTTCATCCGCCAGAGCAGTCAGCTTTTCAAGACGACGGGCACCCAGCACGACACTCGCACCTGCGGCGCTTAAAAGCCGGGCAGTGGCTTCACCAATACCGCTGCTGGTACCGGTGATAACAATGACTTTTCCACTCATATTACTGTTCATAGAAGATTACCTTTACTGGGTTACCGGAAATGACGAGAGAACCTGAACGGGTCGGGTAATAAACACCGGGTTTATTACCCGTCTTCAGAGTCAGGGAGAGTATAGGAGGCCGCAACGCTGTGTGATATTCCAGATTATCACCAGCTCAGTATGCAAAAATTCACAAGCTACAGGCAGGCTCAAGGCAGCCTTTAAGGAAGTCCAGGACAGTACTGATGCGTCTCGCATACCGGACATCTTCATGAACGCTCAACCAGATGTCCTGAATGAGAACCGGGCCATCGGGATCTGTCGGCACAAGGTGATATTCCTTCGCCAGGTATTCGGGTAACAGCGCTATACCGGCATGGCCAGCCGCCGTAATAGCCTGTATACGTAAATCATTACTGAAGAACACAACTTTCAGCCCCGCGCACTGCGCTTTCAGCCAGGCCTGCTGTGGCGTCTCTGTCACGTCCTCATCGTAAGCGATGACGCTCCGTTCTCCTGGTGTGGCGAGATATTCTGCACTGCCGTAAAGCCTGAACTTAACCTGGCCAACGCGCTGCGTACGAACGGCAGACTCAATGGGGCGGACCATACTGATGGTTATGTCTGCCTCACGACGGGTAAGTGAAAGACGTTCTTTGGTCACCAGGAGACTCAGGCGAAGACCCGGGTGATCCTGACGGAGACTTCCAACGTAAGGGGCTATAAAAGCACCAATGAAAGCCGGAGGAGCAGCAACCACTACGTCACCTTCTGCAACATCCTGTTCAGCACTGGAGTAACGTTCCAGTGAGTAGGCTGCCGCATTCATCTGTTCTCCGTAACGTGCTATCTGATGCCCGTCTTCCGTCAGAACATAGGCCCGCGGCCGACGGTCAACCAGCCTGAGATTAACCGACGCTTCAAGTGAGGCTATCCTTCGGGCAATGGTTGCATGATCGACGCCCAGTTTTTTTGCCGCAGAGGCAAGTGAGCCAGTCTGGGCAAAGGTTGAAAAATAGCGCAGATCTTCCCAGTCAAACATAAGGCCTCTCAATACCGGTAAATCAAACTAAGGGTAAAAAGCGATAACTTGCGGCATGCCTTTGCTGCAAGGCCAGGCATCGTAACGGTGCATCAGACGGCTCCTGCAACTGAAAGGTAGCCGGAAAAAGCGTAAAAAACAGCGCTGTTAAACGGTTTTTTTGCCTCTGGTCAGATGAACGACTGTTTCTGGGACGACAACCTCGCTCCGCGCGAAGCCATTGAACTGGCGTTGCGCCGTTCGGTAACTATGCAGACAGAGCAGGGGCACCCAAGCGGTTGCCTTATCGCGTTATCCGTCAATACCTGTTCGCCCGGGCATGAGCATATCCGTAAGCTTCTTGAAGCACGCCGCAACCGTATCCGCGAAGGGTTCCTGAAATGCGTTCTCAAAGCAACAGACTCGGGCGAACTGGCTGCAGACACGAATGCACAGGCACTGGCCAGGTATCTGCACAGCGTTGAAACAGGTCTGTCAACCGAAGCGCGTGATGGTGCAACAGGCGAGGAACTGAATGCCGCAGTAACCTTCGCGATGAAGGCCTGGGACGCCAGTCGTTTGCAGCATGTTAATGAGTGAGGGCGTGAGGTTGTTTTAGTCTGCTTTTGGTACAGCGCGGACATCTGCATCCTTCATCGACTGCTATGAGCGGAAATGTGACGTTCGCAGTTGCTCTTTCAGGTGACAGTGAGCGTTGTTCAATTGATGGCAAGTGTATCAACTAAGGGAGCGATCTGGTTATGCTGTATCGCTTAATGCCAGCTGGCTCAGGCTCGCCCCATGCAGATAGTAATTTACGATCTTGTCATTTATTCTGCCGCCCAGAGACTGATAAAAACGGTTAGCGTCAGAATTAGATTTCTCAGCGTTCCAACTGAGGCTATGGCATTCGTGTTTAAGCGCAAGCATGGCTATAAAGCGCATCATCGATTTACCGATACCTTTACTTCGAGCTTCCCTGGAAACATAGAGCTCTTTGATGTGCAACTGACTGCTGTATCGGGGAGAAGGGAAAAGCAGGCTGCAACAGGCCAGTCCAGTAATGCTATTGTCGCTGTGAGCCTTGATTACCATGGTTCCGGAAAGCGGGTTAAACAAAAAATTACGGAGATAATCCTTCATCAGCGATTCATGAATTGTTCCCTTGCCATAATAATGTTCTTCCATTTCAGTAAAAATGGTTACCATGGATTCCCATTCCTCAGGTGGACATAATGCTACCTTTACTTCCATGTTTATTCCCTTTCGTTAATTCAGTATCGTGGTCGCCAGGGGACATTTTCGCGCATCAATCTGCATTATTACCAGAACTTCAGGCTGGCTGGCAGATTTGCAGGGGCGGCTTTGTCATTCAGAAAGGCCCGCCCGTTTCTCTCTTGATTGTCCCGATGTGTCGATTGTGGCTCTTTCTCAGTTGTTTAAAAAAGTCTTTAAAGAGCGAGGAGAGCCCATTACATACTAAAAAAGCACGACCAAAACAGTCGTGCCTTATCAGGCTTAAAGAAAAGGGCTATTGCAGCTTAATGCCTTTCGTTTCGGGTGCCATCCACACCACAACCATTGCGGCGATAAAGGCCAGAACCGTGGTCGCCAGCCCTGCGGTAAATCCCCCTATGCTGGCAACATAGCCAATAAGTAGCGGTGCAATAAACCCACCTAAGCGACCACCGTTATAAGCCAGGCCCATTAAAAAGCCGCGTGACTGTGTGTCGCCAATAATCTCGGCAAGAAAGGGCCCGGAGCCGGCAAAAATACCGTTTACACCAAACCCCGCCATAAAGATGGCTGCCATCAGAACCAGTGGCTGGCTTGTCGCCAGATACAGGCCGACTGCCACAGCGCCGATAAACAGGTAGAGCAAAAACATGGGCCTGCGCCCCCATTTATCTGCCAGGAGTGAAAACACAAGGAAGCCGGCAATCGCACCTGTTTGCAAGGCCAGCACAAATTTCAGGCTGTGCAGGAAATCAAGGTGCTTCACTTCACGTAGATAGGTGGGCGTCCAGGTAAAAACACCCCAGAACAGGTACTGAATGAAAAAAATAAAGGTAAAGGCCAGCAACAGTCCTTTTAGATTCGTTTTGCCCGACCGCGCCGTCTGGGTCGGTCTGTGAGCCCGTTCCCGCTGGCGTGCCAGCCACACTGGCGATTCAGGCGTGATATAGGCAATGACCATCATGATAAAAACCGGCAAGGCGCCAATCATGAAAAGGTATCGCCATCCGCCGTTTTCCAGTTTGCCTGTCATCGCCGTGACCAGTGCCGTCAGCCCAATCGCTAAAATGGCCCCCACCGGCAAACCCATTTGCATCAGTGCACCACCCCGGGCACGGCGTTCAGGGCGCCACGTTTCGGCGATGAGCGCTGCCCCTGAGGTCCACATCCCACCCATTCCCAGTGCCCCGCAAAATCGCAGCAAAGCAAAGGTTTGTTGATGATGGGAAAAGGCCAGCAGTCCTGAGAAAAGCGAATAGATCGTAATACAAATGAAAGCGGTTCTGACTCGTCCGATTTTGTCGGCGACCATCCCGAATAGAATGCCGCCAATGATTTGTCCGCCAGCCGTGGTGCTGATAAACAGACCCAGTTCAGTTTTGCTGACAGCAAATACCACGCCAAGCACAGGCAATAAAAGCGAGAGCAAAAATGAGTCATAGCTTTCAAAAGCCCACCCGAGCCCACCCAGCGCGAGCGTTCGTTTTTCTGCCGATGTTTGAGAGAGCGTCAGGCTGGCTTCATTCTGTTCCAGTGAATGAGCCTCATGCGGTCTTGATTTGATATTCATCAGCATTCTCCAGGGAAGATAAGCGATAACTCAACGCTGCGGTGCGCCAGAAAAGGTGTGCTTTTTCGTCGGCAGACACGTGTTCAGCCAGCCGTTTGCAGGCGTTCCAGAACACGCCATAGCTGAACATGCCTTTGTCGACCGGGAAATTGCTGGCAAACATACAGCGTGTGACGCCGAACGTTTCGACCAGCGTTTCAAACAGTGGCCGACAGGCGAGAGAGAGCGTCAGCGAGTCCGGTGGTGTGGCGTTTTGTGCGAAGGGAAAGCCCATGACAGTCATGCCAAAGCCGCTGATCTTCATGCTGACGTTTGGTCGTTCAGCCAGAGCGGTAATGGCGTTTTGCCACGTCTGAAAGGTGGTATCCCTTTTGCCAGCATAAGGCCCCGTGCCGATCGGCCCGCCGCAGTGGTCCACAATGATATGAAGATCGGGTAGCGCATCTGCCAGCGCAATAATGTCATCAAGCTGGGTGTGGTAAACCCAGACATCCAGCGAGAGTCCGTTCCGGACAAGGCAGGCTGCGCCTTTGCGAAATGCGGTAGTGGTGGCAAGGCCAGCAGGCGGTGTGACAGGGCTTGATACGACGCGGGGATCACTGTGCCAGGCAAGCGGATTACGCATTCCTCGTAAACGTCCACCTGAGCGCGCCATCATGAATTCAATGACGGGTTGCAGGTCATCTCCTGTCAGCAGACTGGCACCACCTACAATCGCTTCGCAGCCTGCTGCCTTACCATAATGGCCACTGTCAAACATAGCGGCGGCGCCGCTCGCGAACTCAACCTCACCCACGGGCCTGAAAGCTTCAGGTCCGTTACAGCGCAGCATGGAACGGCACTGCACATAAACCGTCGACAGAACCCGGTGTCCGGACTGCTCAATATCGTGGCTGAACTCAGGAACCAGATAACGTCCTGACTGGCGATCCCATAAGTGGTGATGAGCATCCACTATCGTTAGATCGGGCATCAACGCGTTTTCGTGATGCCGTGCCAGCCAGTTTTCTCTGACAGGCAAATGCGGTGCGTTAACTGTCTCCATCGCTTCCCCTTATGCTTTGTAACCGAACCCAATCTGACGTTGCTGACAGGGCTCGGGAGCCAGTCTGCACGCAATGCGAGGTTTACAGAGTAAAACTGTGTTTTACAGAATAAATTGACTATAGAGTCATCGCCCAGCGGCAAGCCAGCAAAAAGAGGATGTTAATTGTGTAAATAAGATGTTAATCACAAATAGCCGGTCTTAACGTCAAAGACGCGTTTTTAGAGGGGCCATCATGTTGCAACCTGTACGTGTCAACCAGCAGAAGATTGGGTATGTAGCATAATCAGCTGCTGGTTATGCAGACCCTCGCTTTAAGCAATAAACAGACGTTACCCACAAATTTGACTATTGAACACCGGGAAATGATAAGCCAAAAATCTTGCAGGTATTCACTCCTCTTCCATGAGCTTATCCGTAGATAATTCCATCAACTTAATTTTTTTATTTTTATATTCATTAAAAAGATTTTCATATTCAGCCTCTTTCACTTTATGAGCGCTTTTCCTCCATTGGACTGATAATCCTATAAGTAGATGACTAAAAATTACACCATTCAAGCCAGCGAGTATAATCGCTGCTGCTTGCATTGATGTTACGGATGAAGCATCTAGTTCAATTGCTAATGTCAGTGAGATCAATAAAAATGACAGATAAATAAAAGTTGCAAGGCCAGAGTTTATATCTGTCATTGCATTTTTAAAGCGAGCCAGAAGGCCTGGGCTGACTATGGAAATCTGATAAGGCTCAGAATACTGAAGCCTACCATCAAGCTTATTAAAGTAACCAACGGGTTTGTTATATGTGGACATAATTTCAATTAGAATTTCGTGATAAGTCGGGTCTTTAATGCCTGTAATATGAGTATTGATATCATTCTTTACAATTTTAAGTTGAGGATGATTTTCAATGCTTTTTTTATCTATTTTTGAAAATTCAATGACATCTTTAACTCTCAACTCTTCATCTTTAAAAAGAGATGTTGTTAATGCAGCAACACCAGCAACTATAGCAACAGATGAAAATCCCATTTTACACCTCAGTATTAATTAATTGCTCTTCGATAAAATAAATTATATAGTTTGTTTCTTTTTCGTCAGTATGATACACCAATTTACAGTAACCTACTCCTGCAAGTGACTAAGGTTGTTATCCATTCTGTTGATTTAGGCATAATGTTAGTATAAGACGAAAACCCGTACATTTGATGGCCCTTTCACTCAATACTTAAACACGGTTTCAACGTAATAAAGCCCTCATGTGGCACGTATCGACGTTTAGCCTTAGAACGAAAAAAACTGGCGAAAATTTTATAATCTCTTCCGATAAGGCGCCTGTCGACTTAAAGGTAATTCGATTACTATCAAAGCGAATTGGACATATTGCGTAGATAGTCTGGTGAGATAATACCTTTTCTAACAGGTTCTGCGTAGTAAAAACTGATTACCTGATGCTCTGAGTTTTCCAAAAATCTATAAACTTGTTTTCAGTGTTTTTCAGGATAGTGCAGGATTTAAAATGTAAAGAGCCTTAATTAAAAATTTGATGAAACTTTCCGATAACTATCTGTAACTAAATCCAAAGTATGCTTTTTCGTCAATTGAAACGTTAAAAAAGCGAATCGATGAAATCGATAGTGCACCGGTTAACCTCATCGCGCAACGCAGCGAATGTGTTAAGGCTGCTGCAGCGTTCAAAACTGATCGCTCAGACGTTCGTGCGCCAGATCGTGTCTGTCAGGTTATCCGTGGGATCATTTGACCCGCCCCCGAAAAACCCAGAAAGCCCAGCTATTGTAGGCCAGTGTCAGGGGCATAATGATGGCGATGCCTGCCAACAAGAAATACTGGCCGGAGGCACCTGAAGAGGCGTCATGCAGCGTTAACGTACCAGGAATCAGCCATGGATACATGCCGGTCATCAAGGTGATAAACGTGAACGTCACCATCAGCAGCGCAAAAATTAACGGCGATAAAGCGGCGTTACTTTTCAACTTCACGACCAGCCCTGCCCAACAGAGTGCGACAAGCGCGAGGCTTATTTTTCCGGGAAGCGTTGAGAGGGCTTTCTGCCAGGGGGCAGGTAAATACGCTATGTTAAAAATGAAAAACAGGAAAGTCAGCCCCAGTAACCACCCACTCAGTTGCCTCGCACGTATGTTTGCCTGATCGCCCACGCGCCAGCGTATCCAGCAACAGGCCAGCAGGCTGTTAATCCATACCATGCCCAGGCCACTGATTAATGCATATCCCGACAGCCAGCTAAATTCGGTTTGACCCGGTAAACCGCTCACCAGTAAGCCGGCCATATAGCCCTGCAAGAAACCGGCCGCAAACGATGCGATAAAAAGGACGAAATCAAGCCAGCGCTTAACGCGAGATGAAGCCTGCCCGCGGTATTCCAGCGCCAGCGCACGGCCAAAGAGGGAGAAAAACATCAGAAACAGCGGAATATAGATAGCATTAAAGATCCGACTGTAGGCCGCGGGAAATAACGCTAAAAGCGCACCCGCAGTCAGGACAAGCCAGGTTTCATTAGCATCCCACACAGGCAGGATGGACTGGACCAGGCGGCGGCGATCCTGCTCATTATCAAAAAAAAGAATAACGGAACCGACGCCCAGATCGGTTCCGTCCAGCAAGAGGTAGATGAGTAACGAAAAGGCTACCGTGGCGGCGGACAGATCATCGAGACTCATGAAGAGGCCTCCGTGCTGATTTCGTCGCTGAGCGCATGACTGTCGAACGAATTAACGAGGCGTAAGAAATAGTAGATTCCCAGGCCAAAGACCAGAGAATACACCCCGATGATGCCGGTGAAAGAGAAGATGACGGTCGATAAGGAAAGGGGAGCAATACTTTGGTCGGTACGTAATAACCCGTAGATCGTCCAAGGCTGACGGCCCACCTCAGTCACGATCCAGCCTGCGAGCAGGGCAATAAAGCCAGCGGGCGTCAGGCCCACAACCCACTTCATCAACCGGCGCGGCCACAGCGCGCGCCGGTAACGCAGCCAGAGCGCGGCCAGGCTGGTCACAAAAATAATGAGCCCCATGCCTACCATCACGCGGAAAGCAAAAAAGACCGGCCAGACCGGCGGCTGTTGATCTGGCTGGAATTCGCTCAGGCTTTTAATGTGCCCGGTGAGGTTATGGCGCAAATAAAGTGAGGCCACTGTCGGGATCGCCACTTCTGCGTGGTTAACCTGCGCTTTTTGATCGGGCAGGGCGAAAAGGCGTAAAGGCTCCCCCTCACCCTGAGGCGGCCTGCGCCAGCTGCCTTCAATTGCAGCCAGTTTAGCAGGCTGGTAGTCACGGGTTTTTTCACCCTGCAGATCGCCCGTTACGATTTGCAGCGGCATAGCAATCAGCAGCAGCCAGAGGGACCATGACATCACACATTTCGCGGCACGGTCGGCGGGCTGCTTGAGTAACCGCCATGCACTGGCCCCGGCAGTCACGCAAAAACTCGCAATAAGAGAAGCCAGCACCATATGCGTAAACCGCAGTGGAAACGAGGGAGAGAAGACGATGCTTATCCAGCTCCTGGCATGGAAAATGCCATGCTCATCGCGGAGATAGCCAACAGGCGTTTGCATCCAGGAGTTGGCGGCAAGGATCCAGAATGCGCTGAGGAAAGCCCCTAACGCCACCAGGCAGGTTACAACGAAGTGCAGTTTTGGGTTTATTTTACCCATACCAAATAACATCACGCCGGTCAGGCCTGACTCCAGGAAAAACGCCACCAGGATTTCATAAAACATCAGCGGGCCCATGACGCCACCCACTTTATGAGCAAAGGGGCTCCAGTTGGTACCAAACTGGAATTCCATGACCACACCCGAGACGGCACCCACTGCAACCGTGAGCGAAAAGACACGCATCCAGAACTGAAGCGCCTGCCAGTGGTGTGAACGGCGGTAGCGTAACCAGGCTCCTTCCAGCAAAACAATGAGCAGGCCAAGCCCCAGGGTAAACGCCGCCAGCACAATGTGCATGCCTATCGTCAACGCAAACTGCGCGCGCGACAGCAAGAGTACGATTTCGGATTCAGGCATCAGCTTGGCTGACCACGGTAACGGCTGACACCGTTTCCAGACGATTGTCGTCTCTCCTGGCCCGACGCGCACATGTCTTGCCGGGCCGGTTTTATCTCCCGCCGTAACGTATCGTCTTTCATTAACCTGATGATGTGCTCATCAGCCCGTCCTGCCATCTGCGTCGTTTTTGCAGCATGAACGATGACTAACGCCACCGGATTAAACGCCCCGGACGGAATCGTTACCTGCGGCTCAAAGCGCCGTAACCGCTTCTGCACGGCATTGCGCACACCAGGCGGATGCGGGTCGTTGACTGGCTGCGCATAAATCGATGTGTGGCTATCGGCCTTGTCCGTGACAGGACGCAGGAAACCCTGTCGATGTCTGCTTTCCCGCAACCAGACAGAGCATCTGCTTGCCGTATGCCCGGTGCGGACAAATTGCGCGCCAGGTCTGGCGGTTCGGCGATAAGAATGTCGCTGGACAGGCCGCCTGTTCAGGGAGCAGGGGGTAACACGGCTGACGCCTGACGGCTGTTCCGCATCGCAGACAGAGGAGTATGTTTCCATCGTATTCGCCTTTCTGACCAGCAGGCCCGTGCGCTGAAAGGGTGACTCGCTGTTGCGCATCAACGGACCGGGTAATTTACTCAACGTTGTTTTTAAATTAGCTGTCAGACGGGAATAAAACAGGCGAACCGGCAGACTGAATAAATGAAAAGCCGCCGTCAAAGATAACAGTCAGAAAATTTTAATAACTGTAAACAGTCAGTTAGCGCAGCTGGATAGACGCTCGGGAATAATCTTAATTTTATCCATGAGTGGGATGATCACGTTACCGCTTACCCCTGAAATAACAGGCTGCAATAAACGAAGCGCAGACGCTGATCTATTCGTTTGCCGCTGCGCTCTGAATGGTTATTCCAAATGGATTTTGATTCATAAAAGAATACATGTGCTGTAGAAAGTCAGGTAATGACAGAATTTCAACGCTACAGCTTACAACTCCTGTATCCTGTGACAGTCCTTTTAAAATGATTTTATGCACGCATTAAACCTGTCACCGTGCAGAACGTATCAGACAGGGCCTGGCAACCGGTAAACTGAGTCGGCGAGTCACGCAGGATAGCTTTGGCGCGACTGGATCGAGGTGACATCAGCTTCAGGCTGAATATTCACTCTGATCCTTTACCTTTATAAAAACCCGCCAAAGCGGGCCTGATAATCTGTCCTCATGCGGCCATCTTCCTGCAGTGTTCAGCACACTGGTGACAGGCTCTGGCGCAGTCCTGGCAATGGTCATGTTTGTGCTGACCACATTCATCGCTGCACCGCTGACAGACCTCCGCACAGAGCTGACAAAGCGCTGACGTAAATTCGCTATTAAGCGTCATAAACTGCGCGGCAAGACGACAAATATTGGCACATTGCATATCCAGTTTTATGCACGTGCGCATCATATCGACATTTTCTTCTTCAAGGCATGAGGCGGCACAATGGTCGCATGCGGCTGCACACAAATAACAAGCCTCAATACAGCTTTTGTATTCATCACGCATAATATCTCCTTAGTTAAGGTGGATTAATAAGCATGAAGAAGATGGCTGTTTATTCAAGGCTGAAATGACGCAATAACCGGTTATACAGGCTACATGGTTGACTTCCGGTGAATTATTCATGGGTGCTTAATTCCGTTATGCCGCGACGGACATAAAACGACGATTAACGTCAAAGAGGGGATAACGCCCGTGCGTCATAATCAACGCACAGGCATCATCAGCGGTTTGCTAAGCCCGCATTTTTTATACGACGGATCTGTTCCCGCGCAAGGGCGTCCCGACTGCCCACTTTTGTTTACGCCGGCCGGAACCCGCGGCGGTCAGCGATTAAGGAATTATGCGGGCAGCTCTGAACCGTCTGAACAGACGGAAGAACATCTCATCTGTTGCCTGCATGCCCCGAAATCCTGCACGGCGCAGCTTACTGCCATCGCCGAACATGTCGTAATCCCAGCGAAAAACAAAGTCTGCGAACTGCCCGTCGTTCAGCTTCAGAATGTCAGATTCTGCCAGACGCTTGCTCAGCGCAAGTTCACGCCAGACTGCGCGGTAATCTTTGAACATACGCTCAAACGACACTCTCACGGGCGGTGCGCATTCAATCTCAAACCAACGCGCAATCAACGGCCAGAGTTCAGCCCAGCGCCAGACATCGCCGTTGTTGACGTTGAACGCCTGGTTTGAGGCAGCGGGTGAGGTGGCTGCCCAGAGCGTTGCATCAGCGAGTAAACCTGCATCCGTAAAATCAACGATGCTGCCCCAGGTCTGCGGTGATCCCGGAAAACGGAGCGGGAGATTCAGCGACTGACAAAGTGAAGCATACAGCGCGATGCTCAGCGCAAGATTCATGGTATTACCGGGCACGTTACTGCCTACTACGCCCGGCCTGACAGCATTCCATCGCCATAACCGTCCGCGTTGATAATCGCTGAGCCACGTCAGTTGAGCCGCATTGAATTCAGCGCCAGCAACGCCAGGATCGCTTTCACGCGCAGGCGTTTTAAAGGGACCAAGATGTGCGCCATACACTTTATAACCCTGCATCAGGCTTACCGTTTTTAACGATGCCACGGTATCAATGTTGGACACCAGATTACGCAGCATGGTGACGTTGGGTTCCACCATTTCGGCCCAGTTGGCCGCGTTAAGCCAGGCACTGTAAAAAATATGCGTGACATGCGTTAACGGCTGCAGCGCACGTGCGGCCTGCCCGGCATCCCGTAAATCTACGGTGACAACGGGTAGGTTTTGGAGATGCGGCGATGGGTTACGGCTCAGGCCAATCACCTCCCAGTCATTTTGCAGCAGCGTGTTAACGAGCTGACGCCCGACAATGCCACTGGCTCCCGCGACCAGCGCGACGTTTTTCGTTTGCAGCGTATTCATGCATCTTCTCCAGATAAGGTGACGGGAGAGAGTGTGATATATTCATTTTTTTGCGCATATCCCCCTTAACTGATGGCACTTATAAGTGAAATCATTAAATGAACAACAAGCTTAACGCGATGGCGACGTTCCTGCGGGTCGCTGAGGCAGGCTCCTTTTCCGCCGCTGCGCGCCTGATCGGCATGAAACAGTCTGCCGTGAGTCAGCAGATTGCCGCACTGGAAGCAGAACTGGGGGTGGTGTTATTTCGCCGGACAACGCGCGTTATGATGCTCACTGAGCAGGGAGAGAGGTACAGACGCGACATCAAACCTTTGCTGGATGCAATACGGGAAGCAGAGAGGGCGCTCAATCCCGGGGATCAGCAGTGGCAGGGCACGGTGCGCGTGCAGTTGCCCAGCGGCTTAGGGCGCCTTTTTCTTCCCCATCTTCTGGCGCTCCAGAAATCGCACGCCGGATTACATCTTGAGCTTTCACTTGATGATCGTATTGCCGACCTGGTCAGTGAAGGGGTAGATGTTGCGGTGCGGCTGGCGGGCAAACCGCCAGACTTACATGCGGTACGCATGCTGGGCCGCGTGACATCCGGGCTTTATGCGGCGCCGGGATTTAAACAAATTCATTCAGTTGATGAGCTGACGCAGTTGCCTCATATCCGGTTCAGCGGTCTCGCGCTGGACAGGCCTCTGCAGTTAGTTTCAGGAGAGGAGGCAATCGAATTAGAGGTGAACACCGTTTTTCGGGCCAACACCAGCGAAGGGCTCATCGCTGCTATTCAGGCAGGTATCGGGATCGGGGGCATTCAGCATCCGCTGGCAACGGAAGGGCTGGCGTCGGGGTTACTGGTTCCTGTCCTGCCGACATGGCGACTCCCGGATAGGTTTCTTTATGCGATTTTTCCTGATGCTCGTTTTATTCCCCCGAGCGTCAGGGGCGTTGTGGATGTGATCGCGCAGTTACTTCCTCAACTGGTGGGTATTCACAGTTAAGCCTGGTCCGTTCAGACGGGCACTGAGCGGGTCAGAAAGCGTTTTAGTCTGCGCCAGCCGCACAGCGGCCTGGCAAGATTAACAGGATCTCCCGTCATATGGTTGTATAATACAACTATATCGTAAAGGGTCTACGCTGATGAACACAGCCTCAAACACCATTAACACTATCCGCGTTGCATCACGTCTGATGGTGCGCGAACTGGGCTTTATGAATCAGACCCTGGCGGCAACCGATTATTCAGCGTCTGCCGTTCATACCTTACTCGAAGCAGAAGCAAAAGGGTGCGTGACCGCGTCCCAGTTGGTAGAGACGCTGGGGCTTGAGAAATCCAGCGTGAGTCGCCTGCTCACTAAACTCGTCGAGGCCGGTGAGCTGGATGAAGCCCCGTCCGCGTATGATGGCAGAACGAAATACCTGCGGCTCACAGACAAGGGGATAAAGACCGTGGGGGCGATTAATCAGTATGCTGATGAGCGGGTCGCCGCTGCGCTGAGAAAGCTTGACCCTGCGCGACAGCACACTGTCTCACTGGGGCTGTCATCCTACGCCCGCGCACTCAAAGCCTGTCGTGAAAACACAGAGCTTGATGAACACAGCCATGTGAGCATCGTCACTGGCTACCAGCCGGGCATGGCAGGCCGCATTACGGAGATGCATGGCCGTTACTATGCCAGAGAGCACAATTTCGGTGCCTTTTTCGAAGCAAAGGTCGCAGCGGGCCTTGCCGATTTTACGGGACGTCTCGGTAATGAAGGCAACCAGATCTGGCTGGGAGTCATGAACGATCGTATCGTTGGCTCTGTGGCCATTGATGGTGAAGATCTCGGGAACAATGAGGCGCATCTGCGCTGGTTCATTCTTGACGATGACTGCCGGGGCAGCGGTCTCGGTCGAAAACTGATGGCAATGGCGATGGCGTTTTGCGATGAGCAGAAGTTCTCTGCGGTGCAGCTATTGACCTTTAATAAGCTAACGGCGGCAAGGCGCTTATACGAGTCATTCGGGTTTGAATTATCGAAAGAGTGGGAAGGGGATCAATGGGGCAGCACGATTACGGAACAGCAATTTACCCGCAAAATCCGCTAACCGCGCAGTAAATATTCCCAGGCGGCGAAGATGGCCCTGGTGGTTTGTCATTCCGCTGCGGGTACGACCCGGCGGTTAAACCTGTTTCTGAAAAGGAAAGGATGCTTTCAGGAAACAGGATTTTTTAACATGATCTTCAGAAGGCTGATGACGTCGTTTTGTTCATTTTTTTCTAACCTGTTCAGAAAATGGGAATCAACGCGTTCAGCTATCGGTGCCGCAGTTTTAAGCATCTCTTCGCCCTGAACCGTCAGCGTGATAAATCTACGACGTTTGTCTTTTTTTCCCTCTGCACGATTGATCAGTCCCTTACGTTCCATTCGAACAAGCAGTTCTGCCAGCGTAGCCTTTGAACTCAATGCCGCCTCCATTAAGTCCAGTTGTTCGATTCCTGGTTGAGCATGAACGGCTGACAGAACAGCGAACTGCTGCTTTGTCAGAAAGGGCATCTTTTCCTGCCATAAGGCGGTATGTTCCTGAAGAAGTTTCCGTGTCAGATGAAAGAAAAGGTTGCTCAAGTCTTTGTGCATTAAGGTTTATTCCTGATTTTTTACCCGCTGTGTCCCGCTAATGTTAAATCATTATTCCCTCCGTTCAACATTCTTTGTCGGCAGACATAAAAGATAACGCTGATAATAGTAACTATAGAAATCAATTGACTTTCAGGGCGTGCCTGGCGTACCGTCAATTTCATTCGTACACGAACATTATTTTAATGAGGCAGTCAGATGAGAATTGTCATCGGTATGACGGGAGCCACAGGCGCGCCTTTAGGGGTTGCGCTGCTCAGGGTTTTACAGGAAATCAGCGAGGTTGAAACGCATCTGATTTTGAGCAAGTGGGCTAAAACCACAATTGAACTTGAAACGCCTTTTTCATCGCGTGAGGTGATGAATATGGCTGATGTCGTGCACGGTCCTGCCGACCAGGCCGCTACCCTCTCGTCAGGCTCTTTTCACACCGATGGGATGGTGATTATTCCCTGCAGTATGAAAACGTTAGCTGGCATTCGCATCGGATACGCGGAAGGGCTTATTGGACGGGCTGCTGACGTCATCATTAAAGAAGGCAGAAAACTTGTCCTGGTTCCCAGAGAGACGCCTCTCAGTCCTCTTCATCTTGAAAATATGCTGGCCCTCTCCCGTCTTGGCGTCGCTATGGTTCCGCCAATGCCCGCTTTTTATAACCACCCCAAAACTATTGATGATGTGATCGATCATGTCGTCGCCCGCGTTCTCGACCAGTTTGGAATTGACTCGCCAAAGGCAAATCGCTGGAAAGGCCTCAACTAGTCTTTAGAAATTTCTGAGTATGGAGAGTGAATAATGGCGTTTGATGACCTACGTAGTTTCCTGAAGGCGCTGGACGAACAGGGCCAGCTTCTTGAAATTGATGAAGAGGTGTTGCCCGAACCGGATATCGCCGCCGCGGCAAATGCGACAGGGCGAATGGGTGAAGGCGCACCGGCCCTCTCGTTTAAAAAAATTAAGGGTTACCATCATGCTCATGTCGTGATGAACACCATCGGTTCCTGGCAAAACCATGCCATTTCGCTGGGCCTCCCACTGAATACACCAGTGAAACAGCAGATAGACGAATTCATTCGCCGCTGGGAAACGTTTCCTGTGGCTCCAGAAAGGCGCGCCAATGCGCCCTGGTCAGAAAATACCGTTGAGGGTGAAGAGATCAACCTCTTCGACACCCTTCCACTGTTCCGCTTAAACGATGGCGATGGCGGTTTCTATCTTGATAAGGCCTGCGTAGTTTCACGTGACCCACTTGACCCGGAACATTTCGGGAAGCAAAACGTTGGCATTTACCGGATGGAGGTGAAAGGTAAACGCAAACTCGGACTGCAGCCCGTGCCGATGCACGATATTGCACTTCATCTTCACAAGGCAGAAGAACGTGGCGAAGATTTGCCCGTGGCTATCTCGCTGGGCAATGTCGGTATTAACGCGTGGTCTCTCTGGAATGACTGGCGCCTCAAACTTTGTGAGCGGGAGGAAGGCGCGCGTAATCTTTCCGTCTCACTTGCCAGGCAGGCCGAAGACGCGTTTCTTCAGGTGGACATCACTCTTAGCGACGCAGTGAGGCAACTTACGCTGAACGGACCGGAGTATGCTTCCACGTCAGCATTTAAAGCGCAAATCCACGAGCAGCAGGGAAAGCTTCCCCAACTGCACGGTTTGTTTATCTATGACAAACAAGGTAACTGGGTCGCGACGTCAGGCAGCTTCGTGCCGGTAAAGGCAACTAATGCTGACCGGGACTATTTTATCTGGCACCGCACGCATGCTGATACAGGGATTCATATCAGTCACGTAATCCGAAGCCGCTCAACGGGCGATTTGGTCATACCGGTATCGGTCCGGCTGAATGACGCCGCCGGCAATTTTGCAGGGGTTGCGCTGGCGACCGTGAAGGTGGACTATTTTCGGCAGTTCTACAGTTACTACAGCCTGGGCAAGCGGGATATGCTGGCGCTTATCCTTGCCGACACGTCCGTGCTTTACATTCGTCCTTTACCCGATTCCTATATTAACCGCAGCCTTTCCTCAAGCCCGCTGTTCAGGAGCGTGCTTAAAAATTCTGACAGCGGCAGTGCGTCATGGCGCTCTGCGCTTGACGGTGTGGAGCGGATATTTGGTTATGCCCGGCTGGAGCGGTATCCACTGATTGTGACGGCAGGATATGACCGGGACGAAGCCCGGGCTGAGTGGATATCTGAAAACCTGATCGATTTAGCACTCAATGTCGTGCTGCTGTTTGTCATCACCGGGATGGGGTTATTTATGCTGAGACAGGTCAGAGTCAACGTAAAAAACCAGCTGGAGCTGACGCTGGTCAGGGATGAACTTACCGGCATTAACCATACGCTCCAGTCACTGGCACTGGTGGATGGCCTGACGGGACTGGCTAACCGCAGGCAGTTTGATGTGCTGCTGGAAAGGAATCTGAAACGCTCGGCTGAGTCAGGTGAACCGCTGTCGCTGATTATGGTGGATATTGACTACTTCAAGCGCTACAACGATACGTACGGGCACGTGACGGGCGATGAGTGTCTGAAAAAAGTAGGTTTTGCCCTTAAGAGCGTTATCCATCGCAGTGACGATATCGTGGCCCGTTACGGTGGAGAGGAGTTTGCTGTCATCTTGCCAAATACCAGTCAGGCTGATGCACTGAAAGTGGCGCAACGGGCGGTGCAGGCCGTGTCCGATGCCGGACTGGTGCATAAAGCAACCGCTGTAGAGGGCGGGACCGTAACTGTCAGCGCCGGGTGCGGGACGATAATCGCCAGGGGAGACGCCAGTGAGGCAGAAAGACTAAAAGAGCAGGCTGATAACGCGCTTTATCAAGCCAAGCGAAACGGAAGAAACCGCGCCGTCAGTGGAAACAGTCAGTCCTGAGAGTATGGGGTTTAAGTTGTTCAGCGTCGATCGTCTGCCGGAGCCACGCAAAGACATATACGGGTTATTTCAATCCGGCAGCGACCAGAAATCCACTGGGTTACAAACCTGTTTCCACACAGCGCAGCCCAGACTTCGCTAAAGAAAGTATGAAAATCTTTCGTTTTCCAGAAAGTCCGGTGCACATCCATTAATTCCTGAAGTGACAACGTCTGCTTCTGACACAAAGCGGACAGGCAGACTGAGATGAGGGTCCGCTTTGAGCGAAAAGCGGACGTTTCACTTATGTATCCAATACCTTGAGCATAACTTTCCTAAGTAGCATAAAAAAAGTAAAGTTAAAAAAGGTCTTTGCACATAAACACTTAATGGATCTACAGCATACGGGGGAATGCACCGCATATTTTGTACCCATAATTAAGATAAAGTGCGATGGCAGGTTGCTGGTTAGTCCTCATTTCAAGCCGTAATAAGCACGGAGCCTTCTCTAGATTCATCGTCTCGATTGCGCTGACTATCCGCTCTCTGAGCGTCCTGCCCCTGTATTCTGGTCGAATATAAACCCGCTTAATTTCAGCTGAGTCATTTTCCTGAAATAGTAAAGCAACACAACCCGCAGGTGCACCAGCTTCATCACGAAGGGTAACGCTGCGGAGCTGCTCGTCAATGAGGGTTGAAAGATCTAGTCAGTGATTACTTTCAGCAGAATACAGTTCGCGCTAAAAGGCATTGAGCTCGCTTACCCGCCCACCATGTCAGGATCACTTTTATCCACTTCTGAAATGCTGAACATTCGCTATCCTCGACAGCTTTAAGTGCTAATGGGTATTGATGGAGGCTTCAGGGCGCCATGAGCATTCAATGAACCCATGAGTTAAGTCTAAAAGGAACACTTAGCCATCTTTTACTTTCCTCAAAATCAAAGGTTTATATATTGATGAACTAAAGAAGAGGGATCCAAGTGCAGCGAAAGCTAGAAAAAGAAAACACTTTTCTGCCGTGAAGTGGTCTATACCAACAACAATCACAAATCCTAATAAAGACTGGTAGCTTCTTGATAGCATATCGGAAGTAGCTATTATTTCTGAGAACTTACCTTTGTCAGTAAGCTCCTGTCCTGAGCTATATAATGAAATTTTAAGTAGCGACAACCCTAAATATATGATGAATGTGCCTGATAAATAACTTAAAACCAGAAACTTAGTCAATGGAACGGACCATATCAGACAGCCTACAGATATTAGAACGGCTCCTAAAATAAACGATTTATTAATGCTTTCAATTTTAAATATTTTCCCTGCTATCAAGCTTCCAACTAACAAAGAAAATGTACTCATGCTTGAAAATAAAGCAACAACAGCAGAGTACGAAGATACATAAGTAATATTTATATGATTGATGAGTTCTTTGTAGTTATCAGTTAGAATGTAAGTCGATATAATCTCATAAGCAACCATAGATGTAATTATGGATAATCTAAAAAAGAGAATGTTTTTTTGAACTTTATCATTGAAAATATAAGTAAATCCTGAAAAAATACTTTTCTTTTGAGATGGGTTTTCAGGTGTCCATTCTTCAAGGGAAGAAACTAAATATGTAGACATCAGGAAAAGAAAGCTTTCGACATAAAAAATAAATTTTATTCCAAAGATTCCTATTGCCAGTGAGGATATAATAGGTGCCATTAAACCAAAAAAATTATAATAAAACTGTTGTTTTGAAACAAAACTTACTCTTTCATTACTATCAACAAATTTCTGAAATGCAACGTTTTTCAGTGTCGTATTTAATCCTGCGCAAAGAGTTATCAGAGTTGATGAAATTGCAAGTACATAGATATTCCAGGTGAAAACTATAGTTAGGCAGGTTACAGATCTGGCGAAGTCAGTCAATATGCTTAGTACTCTCATTGATAAAATTTTTAGCAAATAAGGAATGAGAAAAAAAACAAGCATACTTGAGATCAGTCTCAAAGATATAATGTAGGCCGTTTTTTCGGGGGATTTAGTAATCATGTAGGCCATTGTAATAATTGCCACATCACTAATGCCTGTGCCAAATGAGGAAATGATATCGGTCAAAAGCAGCTTGTTTTTATTTTCCATTTTCCACCTCTGCGTTTATTTTACTTTATTCAAAAATGGTATCTCTCCCAAGCTCATTAAGTGTGAGCAATGATTACATACGTGAATAAATTTCCTTTGGTCAATATCTTTTCCATAAGCATGAGTATAAGTTATTCCACAATTGGAACAGGTTTCATATTCTGCTTTTTTAATGTTGTAATTTTTGTTGAGTCGTTCCAGTGACTCAAAGAAGTTAAACCCTAATCCGGGCCAGAGACCTGAAAGCAAATCAATCATGAAATAGTTTATATCCCTATTATGATCTCCCCTGTCATAATCTGTCGGAGAACCTTGTTTTGAGTGAGTCTCAGGTGCAACAAATTTTAGATAAAGCGTCAGCTCTTTCTTTGTAATTGTCCATAGGGGAGATGTATGAGTGAATTCTCCCCATGTTTTCAATGGTGCTGATTCACCTAACAAAGTTCCGAGTGTGTATGTCCTAAATACGCTAGCAAACAAATCTTCGAAATGATATCCAAATGAAATTGTGGAGATTCCTCTTTGACGGGCAAAGCGTTCTACACATGCACGCATAACGTGATGCCACAGCGTGATTGAGTGGCCACGACCTTCTGTTACAAGAATTTTTTCAATTGCATTTTCAAATCCATATTTAAAATTCATTGTTTCATTTACATATTCTAATGGTAGAACAGTGTAATCTTTTACTCCAAGATTTTGAATGGCTTCCATAGCCACTGTAATGTCCTTTGTAGAAGCTGCTGTATCTGCCACTGTCACTCCAACGAGTTCATGAGGAGGGAGCTTATCTTTGTTCCTTCTAAGCAAATAAAGCAAAGCAAGGCTGTCTCTGCCGCCAGACAACGCTAAAACAATTTTTTGATTCTCGATTATGAGTTTTTTTTCCATGATACCTTGGACGAACATATCATCTACATATTTGACAAAGCTATCAGGGTCGAACTGAGTCTCCTTCATCTCACAAATGCCATTATCGTTGAACCACAAAACATTTTTTGTGTAAACTGATTCAGTATATGTTTTAGTAGATTCGACCCCTTCATCTTCCCACAGCCTCAACGTTCTGCAGTATTCAGGTAGCTGATAAGCCCGAACCATGTCTAAGACAATTTTGTCATTGCTATTAATCGTGTAGGTATGATCATCAATTATTTTTTCATTCACATAACAAATGACTGAGTCTCTAGGTATATAATTTCTCTTCAAAAAAACACGCAACGGCTCTTCTTCATGTGCTTTTAGAATGTGAACCTTATCAAGTCTGTCTTTTAAAATTATTTTCACACTATTCATAGTAATTTCCTCATCATAGGCCTGCTGTATTACAGCAGGCCTAAAATTAGTTAAAATTAAATATGAGCGATGAAATCCGAAATGCTCATCAGTAGGTTGGCGTCACGTTTGATTCGACCCTGCACCATAGTGCTTATTGCGCTAAAGCAGATGTCTTTAGGTTCTGATTTATATAACTTTATAGGCTCAGGTTTTCTCGCGAAAACAGGCTGATAAAGCTTTTCTGCGGTTGATTGCATCTTATTACTCCTATCTGTTGAAATGGACAGAAATATTTGTGCCGATCAAAATAAAAAACTGCTTAAGCATTAGGTTAGCTAACCACTGTGGACGGCTTACGTAAATTTACATAACTGTAATTTAATGTCAATAATTTGAATTATAATTTTTTTAACATAAAAATCAATCAGTTGATTTTTAAACCTAAACAAAACTTAAACATTTTTATTATGGGTTTTACTTTTATAAAACATGAAAATATAAAATAATTTAACCATTAATTAGGTGGCAATAAATTAGATCGCTAATGGATTTGTGTCTAACTAGTTTCTTTCAGCTTGTATTCACCAGGATTTCTAGTGAGCTTTTATGTGACCTGCTCCCCGTTGATTAATACACCGCGATGTCAGTAATGTCTTCATAAGCCACTTGATGACACCCCCATGAAGAAGCGTTTTTCCGACGAACAGATCATCAGTATTCTCCGCAAGGCTAAAGCCGGGGTTTCTGCCCATGAGCTCTGCCGCAAGCACGCCATTTCCGACGCCACCTTTTATACCTGGCGTAAGAAGTATGGCGGTATGGAGGTGCCCGAGGTTAAGCGACTGAATTCGCTTGAGGAAGAGAACGCCAGACTCAAGAAGCTGTCTGCCGAAGCTATGCTGGATAAGGAAGCACTTCAGGTGGCTCTCGGCGAAAGTACTGACGACAGACCAGAAGCGGGAAATCGTTGAGTCTATGTGTGATGCGACCAGTCTGTCTCAACGTCCTGCCAGCAGGCTTACAGGTTTGTCCCTGTCGACCGCCTCTATGAAGCTCAGCGTCTGGCGGCTGATGCACATTTATCAGGCCGTATCACAGAACTGGCGCCCGAACGAAGGCGTTCTGGGTACCGGCGCATCTGGCAGTGATTACGTCGGGAGGATCTTCCCGTCAACCACAAGCGGGTATACCGCATTTACCACCTTAACGGCCTGAGTGTGAAGTGCAGACGACATCATAAGGGGCTGGCGGCTGTGCGGCTTCCGCTTCTTAGCCCGGATGCGCCGGACCTGACCTGGTCGATGGATTTTGTCATGGATGCACGGGCCAACGGTCGCAGGAACAAGTGCCTGACCTGTGTGGACGACTTCACGAAGGCGTGTCTGACGATCAGCGCTGCTTTCGGGATTTCAGGCGTTCAGGTCACGCGTATTCTGGACAGTATCGCGCTCTTTCGCTGCTGGCCGGCGCCAATAGAACTGATTAGGGCCCGGAATTTACCTGCCACGCGCTCGAACAATGGGTCTTTGAGCATGGTGTGGAGTTGCGCCTTATCCAGCCAGGTAAGCCAACGCAGAACGGATTTATAGAGAGCTTTAACGGTCGCTTTCGGGATGAATGCCTGAATGAATACTGGTTCAGCGATATTCCTCATACCCGGAAAATCATTAATGACTGGCGGCAGGACTATAACGAGTCCAGACCTCATTCATCGCTGAATTACCAGACGTCGGCTGAATTTGCAACAAGCTGGAGAAATGGAAAATTAGAAGATAAACAAACCGGCATTTATAACTGAGCGTTGTATCTAATACCGGTAGCAGGCCACCCTTAAGCTAAATATTATCCTTTCATATAAAAGCGCTTTCTCAGCTCGGCCAGTAAAAGAAAATTCTCTTTCTTTCATGAATATTTCAGTGCGTTATTAGTGACGTCTTCCATAAAAACAGTCTGCTGTTATCCGGAATTTATGCCAGCTATCAATACTTATCCGTACTGGAATCAGAATGATCTGTATATTCAGAATAATGGTAGTTTTCCGAAGAGTCTCTTATTGGTATATTTGCCCCTCGCACGCACGTCGTTTGTATATGGCCTTTATTGCCGCTTCGCAACCTGACATTTCCTGATAGGCTTAACCTCTGCTGAGGCTTCGCCGGCGGTAGCCATATTATGAAATTTCAGTTCTGCAATATCGAATCATCTAAAAATGCAATGAGTTTCTGCTGTGCTGCCGGAAGCGTGAAAGTATGCGTCATTTACTGATGTGCTGTGATCTACGGGGCATAGCCAGATGGATGTCTCGGGCTCTGGTTTGCAGCGCATATACACATAGGGATGTAAGTTATGCTTAACCGAATCACCGTTCAGCTCCCGGTCGAGGGGCTACTTTTCTGGAAGCTTTCCGGGCGCGAGTCGCTGTCGGAGCCGTTCATGTTTACCCTGACGCTGCTTGGGACTGACGCGCGTACCGACCGCAGCGCGCTTCTGGGCCAGCCGGTGACGGTGACCATCCCGACTCAGGCCCTGATGACGCCGCGCTACCTCAACGGCAAGGTGACACGGGTGGCGGTGACCGCTGTGGAGATGTCCGGCATCCGCTACGCGGCGTATGAGCTGACGGTTGAGCCGGACGTATGGCCGATGCAGCGCGACCGCAACCTGCGTATCTTCCAGGGCCAGACGGTGCCGCAGATAGTGAAAACGCTGCTGGGCGAGAGTCAGGTGAACGTCGAGGAGCGGCTCTCCGGCAGTTACCGGGTGTGGGAATACTGCGTGCAGTATCAGGAGAGCAGCCTCGACTTCATGAGCCGCCTGCTGGAGCTGGAGGGCATCACCTATCACTTCCGCCACGAGCAGGAACGCCACACGCTGGTGCTTACTGATGCCCCCGGCCAGTACAAGCCTTTTCCCGGCTACGAGACTATTCCGTACCACGTGACGCCATCAGGCGGTACAACCGATGAAGAGGGTATCAGCCAGTGGGCGCTGCAGGATAACGTGACACCGGGCATCTACAGCCTCGACGACTACGACTTCCGCAAGCCGAACGCGTGGCTGTTCCAGGCGCGGCAGAACCCAAAATCGCCACAGCCAGGGAGCATTGACGTCTATGACTGGCCGGGCCGCTTTGTGGAGCACGATCACGGGGAGTTTTACGCGCGCATCCGCCAGGAGCGCTGGCAGGTGGAGCACCGCCAGACGCAGGGCAGCGGGACGGCGCTGGGTATCGCGCCGGGGCACACCTTTGTGCTGCGCAACGCCCCGTTCTTTGGTGACAACGGCGAGTACCTGACCACCGTTGCCCATTACCACTTTGAGGAAAACCGCTACGCCAGTGGCGCAGACAGTAACACCATCCACGAAACGCGCTTTGAGGTGATACCGGCGGACGTGCCGTACCGCCCGGCGCAGAAGACGCCGTGGCCGCGTACCTACGGGCCGCAGACGGCGAAGGTCGTGGGCCCGCAGGGCGAGAGCATCTGGACGGACAAATATGGCCGGGTGAAGGTGAAATTCCACTGGGACCGGCTGTCGAAGGGCGACGACACCAGCTCGAGCTGGGTGCGCGTGTCGAGCGCATGGGCGGGCCAGGGCTTCGGTGGCGTGCAGATACCGCGCGTGGGTGACGAAGTGGTTGTGGACTTCATCAACGGCGACCCGGACCGCCCGCTGATTACGGGGCGCGTATACAACGAGGCGAGCATGCCGCCATGGTCGCTGCCGGCGGCGGCGACGCAGATGGGTTTTTTAAGCCGCTCGAAGGACGGCTCGCCGGACAACGCCAACGCCCTGCGCTTCGAGGATAAAGCCGGTGCCGAGCAGGTGTGGCTGCAGGCCGAGCGCAACCTTGATACGAGCATCAAGAAAGACGAGACCCACAGCGTCGGCGGTTCGCAGTTGCTTTCCATTAAGCAGGACTACACCGGCAAAGTGGAAGGCAAACACGAGCACGCGATTCAGATGACCCGCAACGAGCTGGTCGGCGGCCAGTACGACATCAAAGGCCAGGGGATGGTAACTATCTCTTCCGCAACAGGCATCCGTCTGGTGACGGGCGATTCTGTGCTGGAGATGGGCTCGAATGGCCAGGTCAACCTTTACTGTACCAGGTTTGCGATCAATGCCAGCGGTACGGGGCAAATTAACACCGGCGGTACGCTCGATCTGAATCTCAAGGAGCCGGACAAAGCGACAAACGTGGCGCCGACACCCGCAGATATTCAGAACGAAGTGGCAAAAACTTTTACCCCTGACGGAGAAGGGCAGGCATGAGCAACGTGAAATATACGCTATCAGAAGGGACGCTGACGCTGCCGGAAGCGGTGCAGGATCGCAGCATGACAATATTGTCACTGCCGAAAGCGGGCGCGTCGCTGGTGCTGACCCGCGCATGGGACGTGAAGCCTGGCGAGGAAGAGGCGTACCTGAAAAGCCAGGTCGCTAAAATCAAACGCGACATGAAGAAGTTTACCGGCGGTGAGGTGCAGGACACCCAGGTCGGTGGCCGGCCCGCACAGGAAGTCGCCCTGCGTTTTGAAAACCACGGTGTGACGGTTCATGAACAGCTGGCGACCACGATGCTTGACGATCATCTACTGGTGATGGCCATGAGCCGCACCGCGCCGTTTGATGAAGACGAGCTGGCGTTATGGGAATCCATTAAAGCGGGTCTGGAGTTTACGCCCGGGGAAGGAGCATAAGCGTGTCCGAACCGTTAGCTGCCCGTTATCAGGATCCGCTCATCCATAGCTCTCTGCTCGCCGACGTTGTCAGCGGTGTGGTCGAAGGAGCCATCTGTCTTGCCGCGTTTACCGCGGGTACGGCAATGATGACGACGGGGCTTGGCACGGTCGCGGGCGTTGCATTGATTGCCGTTGTCTTCACCAGCGGCATCGCGGAGGAAGCAGGCGATATGGTCGGCCAGGGTGCCGATGCCGTGCTGGATTTCTTCGGCTGGCGTGGACCGCCGGATGCCCTTATTACCAGCGGTTCGCACAACGTTCATATCATGGATCTCCCTGCCGCCCGTGCGGCGGGCACGGTCGATCATGATTATCTCAATACGCCTATCCCGGAAGAGAGCTTTTCCGATAAGGCGAAAGCGTTCGCGATAAACACGGCCGTTACCATTCTCGAAGTGGCGCAGTTTACGCTGCACCCGGTTGATAATCTGGCAGCGGGAGCAAACGCGATTGCCAGCAGTGGCTGGCAGGGTGTGAAAAATTTTGCGGGCAGCGTCTGGGATAACTTAACCCAGCCGGTCGTGGCGGGGGCGAGCCCTTTTGCTAAAGAAGCGCCGCTGGATACCGTTGAGTGTACCAAAGGCCATACGGTTACTGGCGGTAACTTCCTGGCGGAAGGCTCAAAAAAGGTGCTGATCAATGGTCAGCCTGCTTGTCGTGACGGCGATCGCAGCACCTGCGAAGCAAAGATAAAAGTTAAAGAGAACACGCGCGTGCGCATCGGCGGTGAGAGCATTGTCGTGCGCGATATCCGCAGCGGTAAAAATTTCTGGGCGCGGCTTATTGGTAACGCCATCGGCAGCCTCGGTCCGGGAATTATTCGCAACCTCAGTAAAGGCCTGCTGAAGACGATTTTCAGCCGCCAGATACTCAAGGCATTTTGCTGTCAGCTCGCCGGCGATCTCGGAATGGGGCTAGCCACGCTCGGGCTGATCCAGGCCGGGAAGGTTGGCAGCGAAGCGCGCCACACGCAGCACCCGGTGGATATTGCCAGCGGTGCGAAAATTCTCGCGGGCAAGGAAGACCGCGATTTCACGCTCGAAGATCGTATTCCGCTCATCTGGCAGCGCATCTACAACAGCCGCAATCTGGCGACCGGTATGCTTGGCACTGGCTGGCTGCTGCCGTTCGAGACCCGCTTCTTCCGCCTTGAGGACAATACGTTTATCTGGCGCGATATGTCAGGCCGCGATCTGGGCTTTGGGGAGCTAAACCCCGGCGACGTGGTGGATTATCTCGAAGATGGTATCACGCTCTATTACACCGTGACCGGTACGCTGATGCTCCAGATGGCGAACGGTGAATACCATGTCTATGAGCCGGACCCGACGAACCCCGGCGAATGGCGCCTGTTCCGCATCTACGATCGTCACGAGAACTGTCAGCACTACGCCTGGGACGAGCACGGCAAACTGGTACGGATTTCCGGTGACAACGAATCGCTGGATGTCGAGCTTACCTATGAGAAACAGCATGACCGTCTCGCCAGCGTGCATCAGGTTTACGCAGGCGAGCGCCGCCTGCTGGTGACTTACGGCTATAACGAACACGGCCAGCTAACCGACGTGACCGACGCCGACGGCATCGTCACGCGCCGTTTCGGCTGGGACCGCGCCAGCGACATGATGGGCTGGCACAGCTACTCCACCAACCTCAGCGTGCATTATCAGTGGCAGCCCGCCGCCGATGCGCCCAACTGGCGCGTGTGCAGTTATCAGGTGCTGGATGACCAGGATAACGTGCTGGAGCGCTGGCGCATCGACGCTGACGAGGCGAAACGCTCCGCGACGGTGAGCTGCGACGCGGGCTTCTCGACGCGCCACTGCTGGGATTTCCTCTACCGCATCACCGAATTCACCGACCGCAACGGCGGCGTATGGCGCTACGAGTGGGCGGACTACGCCGAACTGCTGAAGGCGGCCACCACGCCGGACGGCAGCCGCTGGGAATACGGCTACGACGAGCACGGCAACCTGACGGAAGTGCGCGACCCGCTCGGCAACAGCACGTTCACCACCTGGCACCCGGTTTTCGCGTTCCCGCTGAAGGAAGTGCTGCCGGACGGCGGCACCTGGCAGTATGAGTATAACGCGCGCGGCGACGTGGTTTCGCTCACTGACCCGAAAGGCGGCTTGACGCGCTTTGAGTGGAACGAACAGGGTGATCTGGTGAAGCAGACGGACGCGCTGGAGAACACGCACCGTTTCTGGTGGAACGAGCGCGGACAGCTGGTGCGCGATGAGGACTGCTCCGGCAACCAGAGCCACCGGCTGTACGATGCCGCAGGGCGGCCGCTGAGCGCCGGGGATGCCGAAGGCAACACCGACCGCTGGACGCTGAGCGCGGCGGGGCGTCTGCAGACCTGGCGACGGGCCGATGGCCGCGAGACGCACTACGAATATGACAACGCCGGGCTGCTGTGTGGGCAGGACGAAGACGGGCTGCGCGAGCGCAAAGTCACGCGCAACGCGCGCGGGCAGGTGGTGAGCGCCGCCGACCCGGCGGGCCACCTGACGCGCCTGCATTATGACCGCCTGGGCCGCCTGACGACGCTGATTAACCCGAACCGCGAGAGCTGGCGCTTTGAGTATGACGCCACGGGGCGGCTGACGGGCCAGCGCGACTACGCGGGTCGTCTGACGGAGTACCGCCACGACGCGCTGGGCCAGGTGACGGAGGTGATTCGCCATCCGCTGCCGGGCAGCCAGGAGGCGCCGCTGGTCACCGCGTTTGAGTATGACGTGCTGGGGCGTCTGACGGCGCGGGAAACCGCTGACCACCGCACCGAATACCGCCACGACACGCTGTCGCTGGAAATCCGCCGGGCCACCCGCGCCGAGTGGCGTCGCGCGCTGCTGGAAGAGCGAGAGCCCGAGTGGGACGCGGTGCTCATCTTCACCCGCAATGCCGCGGGCGAGCTGGTGAGCGAGGAAAACCACGGCGGGACGTTTGAGTATGAGTACGACGCGCTGGGCAACCTCAGCAGCACGCGATACCCGGACGGGCGCGAGCTGGCCAGCCTTCGCTACGGCACCGGGCACCTGCTGGAGATGCAGCTGCGTCATGGCGGGGCGACGCACACGCTGGCGGCATACGGCCGCGACCGCCTGCACCGGGAAATCTCCCGCAGCCAGGGGGTGCTCTCGCAGGAGACTCACTACGATACCGTGGGACGCATCACCCAGCGTACGGTGCTGGATGCGCGCCGGGAGCTGGTGTTCGAACGCCGCTACCGCTGGGACCGTACCGACCAGATAGTCCAGCAGATACACACCGACGCGACACCGACAACTCCCGGTGAAAAATACAGCCAGTATCTGTGGGGCTACGACGCCGCCGGCCAGGTCACAAAGGCCGTCGAACCGCAGAAGGAAGAGCGCTTCTTCTGGGACCCGGCGGGCAACCGCACCGAAGAACACCGTAACCCGGTGTGGCACAACCTGCTGCTGCGCCTCGACGGGCTGAAGCTCGATTATGACGGGTTCGGGCGGCTTGTTAAGCGGCGGGACAGGTCTGGCGTTATCCAGCATTTTGCGTATGACGATGAGCAGCGTGTAAAAGAAATCACCTTCACCGGTCATGCCGAATTCATAAAGGTGGAATACCGCTACGACCCGCTGGGGCGCAGGACGCACAAGATTCTCTGGCGCTACGGTGAAAAAGACCCGGAAACCATCCGCTTCGACTGGCAGGGGTTACAGCTCGCCGGTGAACAGAGCGACCGCGAGCCGGACCACTACGTCCAGTACGTCTATACCGAGGGCAGCTACGAGCCGCTGGCGCGCGTCGACAGCGTCTTCGACGACTGCGAAATTTACTGGTACCACACCGAACTTAACGGCCTGCCGGAGCGGGTAACGGACGCTGACGGCCATACCGTCTGGCGCGGACAGTTCAGCACCTGGGGCAAAACGGAGCGCGAACTCAGCGTACCGCAGTGGCAGGTGCCGCAGAACCTGCGTTTCCAGGGGCAGTATCTCGACCGCGAAAGCGGGCTGCACTACAACCTGTTCCGCTACTACGACCCGGTCGCCGGGCGTTACACGCAGATGGACCCGATTGGTTTAACGGGCGGTATGAATACCTACAGCTATGTGCGTGATCCACTGGTGTGGGTGGATCCGTTGGGGTTGGTTGCATGTTATAAGCCACCGCATGAGAATGTTTTTTACAGGACCATGTCAAAAGAAGATTTTGCTGTTTTACAAAAAACAGGACGGATGCCAGGTACAACCGAAACAACAATATCTCCTACCCGTGAGTTTTCAGAAGACTATGACGGGATATTGGTACAATTCAATCTAAAACCAGGTACACGAGCACAGTTAGAAGGTATTGGCATTAGAGATAAGTCTGATCTGGCTGCTGTAACCCATCCTGATATGCCAAGCCCAATAAAATCAAAAGGTTGGGGATTGATAAATGCTCGATTTAAAGGCGAAAATGACCAGATAAATATTGGTCTTGGTAGGGAAGGGGGCGCTGCTTTAAAAATCTTTAACGATGGTATCGATTCTTTTAATGTGTTGAGGCAATAATGAATTCAGAGCAAAAGAACTTAGTGCTTTCTGTGGTTAATAATCAGCCACTTCGAGCCGGAAAAATAACAGATGAAGAATTTCTAAAACTTTTTCCATGTACTCAGGAAAATGTTGAGGATTTTATAGATGACATTTTAAAAAATGCGCATTCTTCTAAAGACCTGAAAGAAGTTGAATACGCTTTATATATTGGATTTCATTTTGGATTTACAAGCAAGCATGAAGATATCTTGATACATATTTTGGGTGATGATTTTCATTATAAACATGATGATGTTGTGAGGGCTTTAGTTAAAATAAAGGCTAAAAGCGACGATGCAGTAAATGCCCTATATAACTGTGCTTTGTCTGAATATGATTATTTGGCTGATGAAAGAGAGGATGATAATTACATGTTGGCATGGAACTGTATATACGCTTTAGCGAAAATAGGTTCAAAACACGCTGTTGAGAAATTAAAAGCATTATCAAGAAACTCCATTCCTGAAATAAAAAACAAAGCAGTACAGGTTGGGAAATCTTACGGTATTTTAGATTAAAAAATAAATTTATATTTAAGCCGGTTTCCGGCTTAAATTTTATAAGGCCGTTCTAGAGGGAGAAGGGAAATTGCTAAATGTATGTCCCCAGCATCTATACACCCTTTTATTTTTTCGACAAGGCTGGTTACATCTGAAATATTGACAATCCATTTTTTGCAATAATTTTCAACGGCTTGATTACGTAATCCTATTTGTATGGTGCGATAGTTTAGTTTATTTAGATATAAGTCCCTTTCTGGATCCCATTGTATTATTACATCTGATTTTTTTATATCGGTGCGCCAACTGTCTAAGCTATTATGAAGAGACTCGCCATGACTGCTAAGTACGCCGTTTTTTAGTATTTCACGGAATCCTGTGTGGCTTATATCTATTGCCAGAATTCTTTTTTGTCTTGAGTCTTTTTTTGCCCATCCTGAACGGTACATCATCCATAAAAAAGAAGGCTTAATCCATGTCATTCTGCTCATACTGAACGGTGGAGATACGAAGGTTTTGTTCTCAAGAGCGCTTTCTGCTATTTCATCAGAAAACGCCTGATAGACTCGAATGAAATCATCAGTATAATATGCTCTAATTTCATTTGTTGGAGTTAAAGAAGTGGTTATTTTATTCATGATTTTCAATTATAGATTGTAGATATCATTATTTATTATAAGCAATATCCAGTGATAATACCATGTCCCACATTGATACTTCGGGCTGTATTCTGGTAAAAATCAAGAGTAAACCAGACCCTTAAATATTTTGCTGACGGCAGCAACTGGTAATACGGCTACGACGAGCACGGCAACCGGAGCCTCCGGCTGTACGCCACGGCGGGGCCACGCACACGCTGGCGGCATACGGCCGCGACCGCCTGCACCGGGAAATCTCCCGCAGCCAGGGGTGCTCTCGCAGGAGACTCACTACGATACCGTGGGACGCATCACCCAGCGTACGGTGCTGGATGCGCGCCGGGAGCTGGTGTTCGAACGCCGCTACCGCTGGGACCGTACCGACCAGATAGTCCAGCAGATACACACCGACGCGACACCGACAACTCCCGGTGAAAAATACAGCCAGTATCTGTGGGACTACGACGCCGCCGGTCAGGTCACAAAGGCCGTCGAACCGCAGAAGGAAGAGCGCTTCTTCTGGGACGCCGCAGGCAACCGCACGGAAGAGCAGTTGTGTTTGATGTCAACCAAAGAGGGTGTTTCAACGAGGTGTAGTGTTTGCAGATGATGAACGTCCGCTATGAGCGAGGAGCGGACCTTTACAATTTCTGCAGCAGATAGCGATTTTGCTGAGGTAGTTGAAAATTGATTGAGCTGAAGTTGCTCATTTCATGCCCTTCGCATAAGGCAGCAACCTCAAGAAGGGGGGACTTAACTTCACGGGTCATACGATGAAATGAGTCATTGGCACGTCAGTCTCCGGACCATAACTGTTACCAATTCACCAGCAACTACTCGTTGCTCTTGCCGTACCCATCCTGAATTTCTATATGATCTTTAATCTGCAGGCTTTTTCCAAAGGAACGACGCATTACTCTCAGTTATCAGCGCTGTGAGGTGACTCACCCCCCCGGCAACCTTGTCATCAGGGCCATAGAATAAAAATCGAAGCAGTATAAACCCGCCTCGATTTTTGAGAGTGGCTTAACCCACGTGGTTACTGCCCCAACCGGACGGCATTATTCAGGAATAGTATTCAGGGGCTTTTTTGAATTCAGACCAGGCGTCAGGATCGTGACCGGTCACCACCAGCGCACCGGCACGTTCGGCCACGGCACGCAGTTTCTGCACGGAACGCACGGAATCCACCGCTGAGGCCAGAAAACCCGGCAGCGCTTTTTGTTCCCAGTGATCGCGGGTATAGGCCGCATCGATAGTCAGTAACAGCGGCTGGCTGTTGGGTAACCGCACCAGAAAAGACTGATGGCCGGGCGAGTGACCTGGTGAAAATACCGTTGTCAGCGTGCCGTCATCATAGATGTCATAAAAGTCATCGTCGGTGCCGTTCAAAAACTGCCACTCCAATCCGGGGCGATCGTAATCTTTGCGGATGTAGCCGCCGGCCGCGAACCAGTCCGGGGTAAAGGCATATTCATATTCGATGCGCTGGACAATATGGCGTGCATTTGGGAAGCGACCAATCGCACCAGTGTGGTCAAGATGCAGGTGAGACTGCACCACGTATTTAACATCGGCCGGGTCAATGCCCAGTGCTTTGACCTGATCGACACAGCCCTGATCTTTACCGAGTACCGGCCAGTAAACATCACAGATGCCTCCCCAGTAGGCTCTGGGATCGGTTGCCACTTCAACGGCATTGCCACCATCAATAATGGTATGTCCGTCAGGATGGGTGATCAGGAAAAAGGGAACCGGGATTTCATAGTCTGCTCCCGCGCCCTGATTCATCTTAATGTTATGCACCTTACACTTCAGCGTACCGGACTGGAGCATGTAGAGACGGATATCTTTCATACTGAATATTCCTCTGGTCGTTAGCGTGGTTAAAGTGATGCGTTATTTTTAATTATTGAAATCAGAATGCTTCGCGATACAGATTTAGCGCGTCGTGCTCATGAACCTCGACAGGATTGTTGGTCAGTAAACGCGTCTGCAGCATGGCATCCGCAGCCAGACGTGGTAGACTCGCTTCCGTTACCCCGACATCCCGTAACCGGCGAGGCGCGCCACTTTGCTCCATCAGATGCAGCATAAAGTCGACAAATGCGGTTGAGCGAGTTGCTGCATCACCGCTACCGGGTACGTTGAGCACGTCAGCCAGTTCGGCATACAGCGGCGCGGCCGCAGTGGCATTAAAACGAAGCACCGGGCCGAGCATCAGCGCGTTAGAAAGACCATGCGCGATGTGATAATGCCCACCCAACGGATAGGCCAGAGCATGGACGGCAGCGACCGGCGAGTTGGAAAACGCCTGCCCGGCCAGTGTAGCACCCAGTAACATCCCTTCTCGTGCGGCGCGATGGCTCCCATTCTGACAGGCGTGAAGCAGATTCGCGCCCAGCAGGCGTAATGCCTCACGGGCCAGCGCATCAGAAAGCGGGTTTTTCTTGTGCTTACTGGTGTAGGCTTCAATGGCGTGAACCATTGCATCAATACCGGTTGCGGCGGTGTGAATTTGCGGCAGTCCTAGCGTCAGTCCCGCATCAAGCAGCACAAAATCTGCGTAAAGCTGAGGTGAAACAACGCCCATCTTGGTGGTTTCGCCAGTAGTGATAATGGCAATATTGGTGACTTCAGAGCCGGTCCCGGCTGTGGTTGGTATCAGCACCATTGGCAGACGCGACCCGGTGACCTTGCCGATGCCGTACATCTCCGCCAGCGGCTGATCGCTGTGCGCCAGCACCGCGGTGACTTTAGCAATATCAAGCGAAGATCCCCCTCCCAGCCCGATAATAATATCGGCCCCGACCTGTTTAACGACCTCGACACAACGGTACACGACGGCTTCAGGCGGATCGGCCACAACCTCATCAAAAACGGTGACGCTAAAGCCCGCCTCTTCAAGATTTTTTGTGATGGGTGCAATCAGTCCCGCTTTGATTAATCCGGCATCGGTAATCAGCAATGCGTTACGCTGAGTGAACCGTGCCGTCAGATTGGTGCCCAGTTGCTGTGCTCCTCCCCATTTCATTTCAATGGAAGACACCGTACGAAACTCAAATGTATTGATCGTCATATCGCCTCCTGTCAGTCACGTGTGGTTATCAGGCAATCTCTGAGCACAGATATTTAATTTCCAGATACTCATCAATGCCGTGATGCGATCCTTCCCGGCCAAGACCGGATTGTTTAACGCCGCCAAAAGGCGCGACTTCGTTAGAAATCAGTCCCGTGTTATGACCTACCATGCCGTATTCCAGCGCTTCAGTAACTCGCCAGGTACGGCGCACATTTTCGGTGTAAAAATAGGCTGCCAGGCCAAATTCTGTATCGTTCGCCATCGCAATCACCTCATCTTCCGTGGTGAAGCGAAAAAGCGGTGCCACCGGGCCAAAAGTCTCTTCACGGGCGACTTTCATCTGCTGAGTGGCACCAGTCAGTATCGTGGGTTCAAAAAACGTACCGCCCAGCGCGTGTCGTTTTCCGCCCGTAAGCAGCGTTGCCCCTTTTTTCAGCGCATCGGCGATATGCTCCTCCACCTTACTCACCGCAGTGTCATCGATAAGCGGGCCGATCGTCACATCAGGCTGTTGTCCGTCGCCCACTTTCAGGGCCGCCACCCGTTCTGCAAATCGGCTGGTAAACGCCTCATAGATTCCAGACTGAACGTAGATACGATTGGAACAGACACAGGTCTGTCCGGCGTTGCGGTATTTTGAGGCCAGAGCCCCCTCAACGGCGGCATTGATATCGGCGTCATCAAAAACGATAAACGGGGCATTACCGCCCAGTTCGAGCGAAAGTTTTTTAATGGTCGGAGCCGACTGCGCCATCAAAATACGTCCGACTTCTGTTGAACCGGTAAAGGAGAGCTTACTAACAACATGACTGCCGGTAAGTACACCGCCAATCTCGTGCGCATCGCCGGTAATCACCTGAAAGACCCCTGGCGGAATGCCCGCCTGCATCGCCAGCCAGCCAAGTGCCAGCGCAGTGAGCGGCGTCTGTTCTGCCGGTTTGACAATCATGGTGCAGCCAGCAGCCAGCGCCGGTGCGGCTTTACGGGTGATCATCGCGGCAGGGAAATTCCAGGGTGTAATCGCTGCACATACGCCGACAGGCTGCTTGATCACCACAATGCGTTTGTTGGTTGCTGGAGCAGGAATGGTTTCGCCGTAAACACGTTTGGCTTCTTCGGCAAACCACTCAACAAAGGAGGCGGCATACAGCGCTTCGCCACGGGCTTCCGCCAGCGGTTTGCCCTGTTCAGCCGTCATCAGCAACGCAAGATCGTCTACATGGGAAACGATGAGATCAAACCAGCGGCGCAAAAGTGCAGTGCGTTCTTTGGCCGCAAGTTGACGCCAGCCGATGAATGCCGTCTGTGCAGACTTAATAGCGTTGGTGGTATCCAGCGCCGACATCGCGGGCACGGAAGCAATAATGTCACCCGTAGCCGGATTATTGACTTCAATTACGCCACGATCCTGAGCCTGAACCCATTCGCCATTGATCAGACAACGTGTCTGAAGCAGGTCTGGATTTTTCAGTTGAATCATTTACACTCCCCTTTATCTGGTTCAATATATTGAACTGATATCTTGATACTGAACTTTCTACGAGGAATTATGTCAGGGGATTCTTTAACAAAAAGCGATCAACCACACAAAAAAATTGACACAGTTCCTGCTTTGCGTCGTGCGGTTAATATCCTTGATTTGGTCGCTGCGTCAGGTGGCGTGATGTCGGCCACCGACATCACGCGCACATTGTCTCTGCCCAAAAGCACCGTCCACGGGCAACTGCATGCCCTGACAGGTTTGGGTTTGCTGGTAAAGACAGCAGAAGGCACTTACCGCCTCGGCCCTCATCTGATGCGCTGGGCGGAAGGGTTTCTTTCACAGATGGATATCATTTCGTTGTTTCGCGATTATTTTGCTGCGGACACTCTGCTGGCGGGTTACACCATCACCCTTACGGTGCTGGACCTCTACGAAGTGGTTTATGTCGGCTGCCGCGATGCAGAGAAAGCACTCGGTCATACCTTTCGCATCGGCATGCGTCTGCCCGCGCCTTTCACCGCGACAGGTAAAATGATGCTTTCACGGCTTTCTGATGATGAGCTCGATGCACTTTTTACCGCGCACTTCCCTGTACCCATGACAGTGAACAGCGTGGACAGCCTCGAAGCGCTGAAGGAGGAACTGGCTGTTATCCGCAAACGTGGTTTTTCAATCGATAACGGCCAGGTTCATGCCGCCATGACCTGCGTTGGCGCAGCCATATACGATCATTCAGGACGTGCTATTGCGGGTATCGCCACAAGCTTCCTGAGCAACGAGGCGGAAGATGGCTTGCTGGAAAGTCTGGGCCAGAAGATTTGCCATGCTGCTACAGTGCTCTCTGCACGTTGCGGTTACGCGTCAGTCTGATTATCAGGGCGCACACTTAACCCGAATGTCAGCAATGTCCGTTCCTGGCACAAATCTGACTTATGACAGACTAAGGTCCGCTGTGAGCGAATAGCGGACACGCGCAGTTAGCCGAGAGTAGCTGAAGAATTTGTGAATGAAGCCGCGTATTCATTTACAGGAAGCAGGTCACGGTGATTCTGCAATAGAGACATAATCCTTTCTTTTTTAAGGAGTAACTGAGGGAACAGGCTTCAGATCTGATACGGGGTTGTTGCCCGACGAAGCAAAATACATTTTAAACGTTCGCTTCTGACGCCGTGCGGACCACACAGGTGAATGCACAAAGGGCAGGACTTATCTGAATTTTACCCGATTCAAAGGGGATAGTGAGTCACCTTACAGAGAAGAACTCACCTTATCGAAAGCACAAAGCCTCATCGCATCAACTGCGCCTTTGTCAGTTCATGGAGGATTTTTGCGTGTTCAAACAAATTCAGGATGTCAGCTGACCGTACCGACAATGCGTTTTCATACTCCGGGGGGCATTACCACGCTTTCGACCTGGCGGACAGTAGCAATCACTGTGAGCCTGCAAGGCGGCTGCCTGCACTTGATGATGTCGCTTGTGATGCGTCAGGTTACCTACCGGCTGACCGGGCCGACCTGTGAGTGGTTTGTAGCAGACACATGCGTTTGAATGCCAGCATTCCCTCTGATTCCTTCGCCTTTTACCACGGCTTTAACGTAACCCTTTCTCAATCCTGTATGCAGTATTTCCCTGTCCGAAAACAGCGAGCAGTTCCCGTCAATAAAAAGGTACTGTCATTCTGACCAACACGGGAGGCGAAAATGAACTACAAAATTTCGGGGCTTGATGCGGGACAGTTCGTCCATCTTTTTGGCCAGGACGAACACTATTTAACTTTCCACGGTGCTGTAAGAGTCAAGGTCGAGAGTTGCCCGGGGTATCCCGACAGAATCTCGCTGCGCGATATTCCTGCCGGTGAAACAGCGATTCTGATCAACCATACCTATCAGCTCGCAAATACACCTTACCATGGCTCTCATGCCATCTATTTGTGGGAGGGATGTACGGAGCAGGGCATATATCTCAATAACATACCGGAAGTGATGAGCCACAGACTTCTTTCCCTCAGAGCCTATAGTGAAAACCATCTCATGGTAAAAGCTGAAATCTGTCAGGGCGATGCAGCGGAACAATGGCTGAATCATTTTTTCGACGATCCTGCCGTAAGTTATATTCATTTCCACTACGCAAAACGGGGATGTTTCGCCTGTCTTGCCGAACGTGTTCTGTAAATGAGCATGCCGTTTGGGATCGGTCAGGAAAAACCAGATGAAGATTTCTGATGTTGTCAGGCTTGTTTTACTGGCCGCGGTGTGGGGTTCAAGTTTTCTGTTTATGAGAATAGCTGTGCCCGCCTTTGGGTCCATTAACGTGGCTTTTTTACGCGTACTATTAGGATTTACGGGGCTTGCCGCCGTCGTCCTGTTCAACATGCAATTACAGACGTTCAATGGGAAACTGAGGGCAACGCTGGTGCTCGGCATCATCAATTCCGGTCTTCCTTTTCTGATGTACTGTATTGCGGCGAGATGGCTCCCGACGGGCTACTCCGCACTGTTTAACGCGACAGCGCCGATGATGGGAGCACTTATCGGGTACTGCTTTTTTGGGGAAGTCATCACCGTAAGAAAATTGATGGGAATATTAACGGGTCTGGCGGGAATAATGCTTATAAGCAGTCCTGCTTTCTCTGGTTTAGGCGGAATGTTTATAGCAGGCGCGCTGGCCTGTCTGGTGGCGACAACCTGTTACGGACTTGCGGGTTATCTTACCAGACGATGGATTATCGAGCGGGGAGGGCTCGATCCGCTTCTGGTCGCACCTGGAAGTCAGGCTGGGGCATCCGTTTTTCTGTTCCCCTTTTTTGGCTGGAACCTGTTTTCAGCAGGTACCGTTAACGGGTTTCAGCCCTGGGTATGGAGCAGCGTAGTCGCGCTGGGCTTAATCTGTACTGCGCTGGCGTACATTTTGTATTTCAGGCTTATTGCAGATACGGGGCCTCTGAAATCTCTTACGGTCACATTTATTATCCCTCCCTTTGCCTGCTTGTGGGGCTATCTTGCGCTTGACGAGAAAATTGGAGAGAAATTTATTGCAGGCGCCTGCCTCATCGGCATTGCGGTCTGGATGGTGGCGTATTCGGGCAGAAAGAGGCAGACCTCATAACGGGAATATTTCTGCAATGCCGTACAAAGTGCCTGGCGGCGTAAACTGGCTTTTACCGCAAGGTGCCTTTTGTGAGAGTCCGCCCTGTATCAGGCCCGGCGATGCGGTTAGCCATACTATCCCGTCAGCCGTTTTGACGGACTGTAATGCTTTAAACAGCGTCAGGTTCAGCAAAAAGAAGGTCTGGTAGCGTTTGCATCAAGAAAGCATAAGGAGAAAGGCTACGTTCTATGCGAATACGGATCATTACGCCTTCATAACTGTGAATAACCAGCCTTGCCGCGCTTTCCGGAGACATGCGTGGCGATAATGTCTGAGACTGCTGAGCGTCAGTAAAGATGTTAATCAGATCGCGCTCCCAGGCGCTAAAAATTGCCAGCAGCTTCTGACGCATTTTTTCACTGTGTACAGCGCCCGTCTGCCCTATAATTCCTGCCAGACAGCCGCCTGCTTCGGGTTCACGCTCAATATATTCCCTGTGTCCGCTCAGCCAGTTTATCAGACGCTGGCGGGGAACAAGCGCTGTATTCAGCAGTGTATTTTCCCGGAGTGCGTCAAACGTCTTGATATAGACGTCAAGGGCGGCACAGGCAAATTCTTCTTTGCTGGAGAAGAGATTATAAAATGATCCTTTAGGCATTCCTGCTTCACCAAGAATAGTGGTAATACCACTACCTTCATATCCTTCCCTCATGAAAACCCTTACACCGGCATTTAAAAGACGTTTGCGCGTATCACTCTTTGCCATAATAATTAGACCGTTCTACTTTTTTTAAAACTATAGCGAACAAGGATAAGAGATGCCACTGTTTAAAACCGCCAGCAGGCACAGTCTGGGGATAAGCATGGTGTGCCTTTCAGCCGTCATGTGGAGTTCAGCAGGTTTCTTCGTGAGAATGCTCGATATGAACACGTGGGCAATGGTCGCATGGCGGTCACTGTTTGCTTTTCTGTCACTGGTTCTTCTGCTGGCGCTGGGTGGGTATTTGCGCCGTTTTGCATTTCGTCATGATATGGGTATAAAAGGTCTGATCACGGCTGCCGTCATGGCGGTTTCTATGTTTTGTTACGTAGCGGCATTGAAACTCACCAGTGTTGCTGGTGTGATGACGGTTTATGCCACCATTCCCTTTTTTGCCATGGGGCTGGGCTGGCTGATACAGAAGAAAAAAATAACAAAGCGCGCGCTTATCTCGGCGGCACTGAGTCTCGTGGGGGTTATTGTTATGGCGACCTCTGCCTCAGGTACGGGCGATATGGCGGGTAACGCACTGGCACTCATGATGACGGCCGGTTTTGCCGCCAGCATCGTGATGTCCGGGACATGGCCGGATATGAATCTGCCGGCAGTTACGGCACTGGCGTGCGCACTCTGCGGTGCATTCTGTTTTATAATGATGCCGCAGGGCCTTCCACTTCCCGGTTTACATGACATGGTATGGTTATGTGCTTTTGCGCTGGCCACGCAGAGTCTGAGTTATCTCCTTTTCATGGCAGGTAGTCGGTATATTAACCCCGCTGAAGCCAGCCTTATTGCGCAAACTGATATTGTGCTGGGGCCTTTATGGGTCTGGCTCTTCTTCAGTGAATTACCGCCCAGCAATACATTACTGGGCGGGGCAATAACCTTCATTGCGGTAACGGGTTACCTTGCAGGTGAGTATTACCTGAAGACAAGAGCAGCTTCGAAAAACTAATCGTTTTCGTATTTAACAGCGCCTCATTTTGGATTCCAGGTCTGATTCTGGCACAAAGCTATAGAACAATTTCAACGCCCGGGAATAATGGAAATTATCTTCACTCCCGGGTAACCCCTTTATCATACGCACCATCCATCTGTGATGGCTGACCGTCTCAACAGCCACCACAGGGATGTGTTTCAGCAACGAATTAGCCATCTGTTGAAAGTGTCAGAGATTCCCACTGTTCGATTTCATGATGTAAAGCGGCGAGCTTTTGCCGCACCAACGTTAATGCATCACTGCCTAACAACAAGTGCGCGGGTGGGCTCTGGCTTTCAATCAACGTCAGAATCGCCTGCGCTGCTTTTACGGGATCGCCGGGCTGATTTCCGCTTTTTTCCTGGCGCGCCTGGCGAATGGGGTCAAATAACGCGTCATAGTCCGGGAGGGTGCGGGCACTGCGTGACATTGAGCGACCGGCCCAGTCGGTGCGAAACGAGCCGGGTGCGACCGCGGTGACTTTTACATTAAGCGGGGCCAGTTCCTTACCTAAGGTTTCTGATATGCCTTCCAGCGCAAATTTGCTGCCGCAGTAATAGCTGATACCGGGCAGGGTGATAAAACCACCCATTGACGTGATATTGATGATGTGACCGCAGCGTCGCTGACGCATCTCTGGCAGGACGGCTTTTATCATCGCCACTGCGCCAAACACATTTACGTCAAACTGGCGGCGCATTTCTTCCAGCGAGGATTCTTCCAGAATGCCTTCATGACCATAACCAGCATTGTTCACCAGAACATCAACAGGACCAACGGTAGCGACTATCTCCTTAACGGTCTCAGCAATTCGCTCAACGTCTGTCACGTCAAGCAGGCGACCAAATGCCCGCTGCGCATCAAGCGCTTCAAATGCCTGTAATGCGTCAGGGTTGCGCACGGTTCCTATGACCCGATGGCCCGCGAGCAGGGCTTCCTTCGCCAGGGCAAGACCAAAGCCACTACTTACACCGGTGATAAAAATCGTTTTTGCAGATGTCATAATTTATTCCCATGCAGTAAAAGCTGCATGATATTCTCTGCACCGATAGATTTTCAGGCCATATCTTCTGGTTTTATTGCCTGATTTTATGAGGGTGCGATAATGTCCGACATGATTACACGGGTAAAAACACTGGCCGTTCAGGAAGGGTACAACCTTACTGCGCTGCCCGATGTGAGAATTTTGCGCGCCAACCGCCCGCTTGCCAGAACCCCTGTGCTCTATGATCCCGGCCTTGTCATTGTCTGCCAGGGCCGTAAACGCGGTTATTTCGGTCAAAAGACCTATCTGTACGATGAACAGCACTATCTTGCCGTCTCAGTCCCCGTGCCCTTTACCATGGAAACTGACGCATCGGCAGACCATCCGCTACTGGCTATATATATTCATCTGGATTTTCAGCTTGCTGCGGAACTGATGCTGCAGATTGAGCAGCATGGTGCACCGCAACTTTCCGCCGCGCCTGAGAGCATGATATCGAGCCCGATGGATGACACGATAAAAACGGCTGTGTTACGTGTGCTTGACGTGCTGGAGAATCCCGCAGAAGCCGCCATTCTGGGGCACGGGAGGATGCGCGAACTCTATTTTCGTGTATTAACCGGCGCGCAGGGCAACGCAATGCGCGCGGCGCTGGCTTTACAAGGTCAGTTCGGCAAAATCGGCAAAGCCTTACGGCGTATCCATGCTACTTATGCTGATCCTTTAACGCTCACGCAACTGGCGGCGGAAAGCGGTATGAGCGTGCCGACCTTTCATCACCACTTTAAAGCCATAACCCAGCTGCCGCCGATGCAGTATGTAAAATCAGTTCGCCTGCATCAGGCGCGAATGCTGATGGTCCGTCAGCAGCTCACTGCCGCCGCCGCGAGCTACGCCGTTGGCTACGAGAGCCCGTCGCAGTTTAATCGCGAGTTCAAACGGCTGTTTGGCCTGCCACCGGCAGAAGAGATAAAGCGTATGCAACGTAATTTCGCCTTTCCGCCTTTGCAGCAAAACTCTGCATTTGTGTCATCGCACTGAAGCTGTGATGGCATCGCTGACGAGATGCAAAATGAGCAGGTAGAAAACCGCTCTTTTTCTGATTTATCAGTCACATTTAAGCCGTGCTAATACCGGTAGATAACCGTATCATCAATCCGCCCCAGACTATCGAGGCGTTCGTTAACCAGTCTGGCTTCGGGTTTGAAACCGCACTTTAACGCAACAGACTGACTGCGTACGTTACGTCCTGCCGTACGAATTTCGATTCGCTTTGCCTGAAAAAAATCGGCGGCCATGTTTGTGACCAGCTTACAAGCTTCAGACATAATGCCTTTACCCCACATATCAGTGGCGAGCCAGTAGCCGATTTCATAATAAGGAATCGCGCGATTCCTGATAAATAAGCTAATACAGCCTGAGAGGTCATCTGACTGACGATCAATGATCAAAAACTTATATTCAACGTTGTCATTCAGGAAATTCCCGGCCGCCTCCGCCATATTTTTCTCAACAGCATTCAGAGAGTGAAAACCGGGAGACCAGAGCAGGAATTCATGATGAAGGGAACTAAATGCATTCAGTTTTTGCTGCATTTCTTCCGTACGACTCATGTCCGGGGCGATCAGATAAAAGGTTTCATGCTGCCGAAAATTAAGGGGAATATCATCCAGGTACATAACTCATCTCCTGAACTCCGATTAATTTTCTTTCTTATCACAAGCGATGAAAATCTGCATCCGCTTCAGATAACAGGTTGGGCAACCTCCACGCCGGACGCCGCGCCAACAACCCACTCACAGCGGAAAGACGCTCGCGCATCGCCAAAAACCACCGCACTATCCTGCATCCACCTCATATAACCGTGCCGCTTCCCCATCCAAATGCGATCTCCGGCCTCACGAATGTTATATAACTGTAAGTATCAATCGAATAACGTTGTCACCTGGCGCGTTAACGCGTTGTCTGTTTACTGGAGAAGCCTGCTATGACGCGCGCTGTTTCTTTTTTGGTTGCTGGAGTGCTGCTGAGTCCGTTCGCCCATGCGGCCCTGCTTTACTACACGATTTCCACGCCTGACACGGCAATAGGGCTGTCATGGCGTGCCTTTGGCGGGATGTCGCATGCGAAACTGACGGGCGTGACCGGCGAGGTGACGCTGAACCCGGAGAATGAGCTGGATAATCATGTCCGGGTCACCATTCCGGTTTCCACGCTAATCGCCTCAAACAATCTGCTGACCTATCAGCTTAAAAGCAGCATGTTTTTTGATGCGCCGCGCTATCCCAACATCGTCTTTACCAGCACCCGCATCGTGGCGCGCGGCAACGGTAAATACCGGCTTTTTGGTGCGTTAGCGGTGAAGGACGTCCAGCGACCGGTGATCCTTGACGCGACGATGGAAGAGCATGATCGCACCGCAGAGACTGGCGACAGGATCTCGCTGCATGCGATGACCACGATCTCGCGCTCGGCCTACCATATGGATCGCTTTACCTCGCTGGTGGATGACAGGGTGACCATTACTATCGATATTCAGGCAGAGGCCAGCCATGTTCCCTGAACGCGCCTGGCCTAACTGCCGCGTGGTGGTCAGGCGTTAAGCGCGGTTTTCAGGGCACTGGCGCTGGCGGATAACTCCCCGGCCGGATTGCGGCCAATCAGAACAAACTGGTAGCCGCGATGATGCCACCACACCAGGCGCATATCATGGCGCTGTTCGCGCTCAAGCCCGGTTGAGGTCGGATGCGCATCGGGGGAAATGCACAGCGCCATCGGGCCATATTCCGCATGGATCCAGGCAATCTGCGCAATTGACGTACTGTCATAGCGTAGCATGCGCACCATTTTTAACTCTGCGTCGGGCAGCGTGAGCTGCTGCGTATTCAGATGCAGACCGATATCCTGTGCCGTGCGGGCCAGGCCATGCTGCAAGGCGGCAGGGGAGTTATCGGCATCCAGCAGGGTTTCTGCGCTGTAGAGCGACATGTACTGCGCTTCAAGATCGCGAATCTTCTCACTCTCACTCAGCGCGGTTTTGCCGGGGCGCGCCAGATAACCCAGTCCCGAGCCGATCAGCAGAAAACTCAGCGAGGCGGCGATCAGTGAACGACGACTGACGCCCGTAGTGGACGTCATTTTGGGTTCAGGCGTGGGGGGAGCTGAGAGCGCATCCAGCTGGCGCCGCATGTTGGCTTCCGGGGCTTTGTCCAGTAGCGGCGCAAAGGCCGCCTCAAAGTCGAGCTGGCTTTTCATCAGTTCATCAATGCGCTCAGCCAGATCAGAATCCGTCTCCAGCAGCGCTTCGAGCCTGCGCGCGTCAGCCGGATCCATCTCGCCATCCAGCCAGGCGACCAGGGCTTCGTCGCTGTACGGAGGCGTAAATTGCGACGTGTTCATGAGCGTTTCTCCTTTGCGGCATCCCTATCATCAAACGACCTGGCCAGCGCCGAACGCGCGGTGGCCAGCCTGCTCATGATGGTGCCGACAGGCACGACCAGCGTCTCTGCGGCTTCCTGATAGGTAAAGCCTTCTACATAGACCAGAAACACGGTATTACGCTGGGCTTCCGGTAGCGCACTGACGCGCTGCATGATTTTCTGAAAATGCAGGCGTTTTTCATCACGTTCCTGCGCGTCCGGGGCCAGCAGTTCGTCACTGTCAACAAAGCCCTGTCCCAGCCGCACGCGGCGGGCGCGCAGATCAGAAATCCAGATGGAGTGAAGGATCGTGAACAGCCAGCGATCGATGCGCGTGCCGGGCGTATACTGCGCGCTCTTTTCGAGCGCGCGAACGCAGGTCGACTGTACCAGTTCTTCGGCAACGTCGTGGTTTCGGGACAGCACCAGGCCGTAGCGCCACAGGCGCGTCAGATGGGCAGCAAGCTGTTGACGAACTTCGCTGGTCGTAATATCACTGTCCTCGCATTGCGTATCAGGATTCCGGATGGCCAGCAATGGCGGCCTGCAAATCACGATACTCCTCGCAGCCCGTTCCGCACAGGCGGGCGAGAGTATTTAACTGCGCTTTCGCCAGGTCGGGACGACCTTTAATCAGCCACGCTTCGCCGAGATATTCACGTACTTTGGCATAGCGTGGATTGAGCGCCAGCGAACGCTGATAATACCCGATACCTTCATCGGTTCGCCCGAGTTTTCGGGTGGCATAGCCGCGGTAATTCCAGGCTTCGGCGGTGTCAGGCTGTTTCAGCTTATCCAGCAGCGTCAGCGCGGCCTGGTACTCGCCTTTTTTCGCCAGATGATAGGCATAACGGGTTTTGTCTTCGTCAGTCAGACGCGCCGATTTATCGGGGACGCACTGTTTACGCTTGCTGTCATAAACCTGCCCATGCGGACAGTCCGGGATCGTACTGTTGGTGCTGTCATCCCCTGCGGCCAGCGCGGGTGCGGTGTGGATAACCAGCAGCAGCAGCGCCGGAATCCATAGTTTACGGCCTGTATTATGCAGTATCGATGCAATGTTTTTCATGGCAGAGCTCCAGTTAACGGAAGGGGCGAACGGGCAGCATGCGACGCAGCACGTTATCGCGGAAAACAAAGTGATGAAGCAGGTCGGCCAGGGCATGAAACGCGGCCAGAACGATCAGCGCCCAGGCGATGGTGTTATGCCATTCCCTCAATGAATGTTTAAACAGGGGATCGACATGGACCCGCCCGCTCAGCCCGAAGAGACCGAAAAAGTGAAACGGCTCCTGCTGTGCCCAGCGGAACAGAAAGCCCAATACAACCTGTGTGAACAGCAACAGACAGCGCGCGCCGTGCACGCAGTGAGACAGAATGGATGCCGTACGGGATATCGACGCCGCAGGCAGGGCATAACGCAGCGAGCATTGACTCATCACCCGCCAGACCGGACGAACCACCATCACCATCACCAGCGCCAGCAAAATACCGCAGGACATGTGCACTGACTGTAAGCCTTTCCTGAGCGGCGTGCCGCGCTCCAGCCATTGCCAGATGTGGGCGCTGGCGAATAAAAAGAGGAGGCTGGCGGCGGTGATCCAGTGCAGCGCCAGAGTCAGCCGGTCATCGTGCTGTCGGGGTTTTACGGGTTGAGCATGAATCATGACATGGGTTCTCTCGTTCAGGTTTCTGCTGAGTAAACGTGCGTCCTGCGATTTCTATTCACTCTTTTTTTCGCAACCCGTTGGCAGGGTCCGCCTTGCTCAAAAGCGTGGACAGAATGCGGCGAAGTCGATTGACGAAACCCTGTTGGTGTTTTAATGATGTAAGACTGTTTACAGGCGGCAGTGAAAAGCGAATCCGACTTTTGAGGCGCGCGTAACGATGACGATACCGGTATGTATTCCCGACGATTATCAACTGGCTACGGCAGGACTGGACTGCCTGAAACGCCATCCGGCCTTTCACTGTACCGCTGTTGGGGATATCCATTGCGATCCCGCCGCCGCTGAAGCGCTGGCAAGTGCTCAGGCCCTGATCCTGATTCGCGAGCGCACCACCATTGACGAGGCGTTTTTACAGCGTACGCCCCAACTGAAGCTGATCAGCCAGACCGGCAAGATCGCCCGCAATATCGATCTTGCAGCCTGTTCCCGGGCTGGCGTGGCGGTGGTGGAAGGCATGGGTTCGCCCGTTGCGCCGGCAGAGCTGACATGGCTGTTAATCATGGCGGCCCGCAGGAAGTTCGTACAGGCCGTTAACGCCATGCGTGCCGGACACTGGCAGGCAGTACTGGGGCAGGGTGTACACAAACAGACGTTAGGGATTCTGGGCTACGGTAAAATCGGCAAGCGCATTGCGGCTTACGCCCGCGCGTTTGGCATGCAGGTGCAGATTTGGGGCAGCGATCGCGCCCGACAGGAAGCGCAGCAAGAAGGCTTAATCGTGCCAGCCAGCCGTGAGGCGTTTTTTGCGACCAGCGATGTGATAACTGTTCATCAGCGCCTGGTGGCCGCCACCGAGGGCAACATCACGCTGAGCGACCTGGTGCAGATGAAGCCCGATGCGTTGTTTGTGAACACCAGCCGGGCAGAGCTGGTGGCAGAGGGCGCCTTGCTGAGCGCGCTCCGGCAGGGCCGTCCGGGATTTGCCGCGCTGGATGTCTTTGAGACAGAGCCCCTTTACGATCCGGCGCATCCAGTGTTATCGATGCCCAACGTACTTTGCACGCCCCACATCGGCTATGTTGAAAAGGACAGTTACACGCTTTATTTCAGCACCGCGTTTGACAATGTGGTGCGTTTTTTCCAGGGTGACACAAGCCACGTGATCAACCCTGAGGCGCTGGGTTAAACGCAATTTGCTGCGCTAAACCGCTAAGTGGACGCAGTGTCAATACGTACGGGTGTTCAGGGAAAAGATAACACGTTTAAGAAAGCTAAACAGAAAGCCGGAAAGTGATAAAGCCATCCGCTGATCCGTTTAACTATCGCCAGGTTTGTCATCGAGTCCACTCGTATTCACGGCTCACATACCCGAGCGCAGAGGGTAGGAAATGTTTTAATGGCCTGAAGCAGAAGCGTCGCGTTTACTGAGCGAGCCGTTATCTGCCTGCTCCGCTTTAAATACCCCGGGTGACGTCACTCACCCTCGCGAATAAGGCATAAAAAAATGAAGATGGAAAATATCCCTTTTGGCACAACCGACTGGTCACAGATCGAGGAAGAACGCCATGAAGGTGAATGCGGCTTCGCGCTCTGGCGTGTGGCAAAGTTTGGCGCTATCCGGGTGAGAATGGTTGAGTACTCTCCGGGTTATGTCGCCGATCACTGGTGTTTAAAAGGTCACATTCTTCTGTGCCTGAAAGGCGAAATGACCACGGAACTGGACGATGGACGAGTGTTTGTCCTGACGCCTGGCATGAGCTATCAGGTGGCGGACAATGCCGAAGCGCATCGCTCGACGACAACGCAGGGCGCAACGCTGTTTATCGTTGATTGAAGGGAGGTAGGGTGATTTTCTTGTTGTACGCCAGTAAAGGGGGAAGCGCGTTTTTTAAACGTGAGACCGGTTGTTGAAATAATGCGCCAGAACCCGGCATGGAGCACGACAGGTGATGGCCTGCGTCATTAATCATGTGCTGAGTCAGACAAACAATATAAACAGGTCTGAAATATCGTGATGATTTCATCAGACGAAAATGAAAAGGACTATCATGTTCTACCTGTCAGAAATAAATAAAGATGACGCTGCGTTAGCCTGCCTGGTAAGTGAACTTGATGCGTTTCAACGCGCGCTTTATCCTGCAGAAAGTCATCATTGCCTGGACCTTTCCACCGTCAGTAATAAGAAACTGCGCTGCGTCATTGCGCGTGATGCTAATGGGCTGCCCGCTGGTTGTGGCACTTTACTTCTTCAGGACGGCAACGTAGGCGAAATTAAACGGGTTTACATTCGTCCAGAATATCGGGGGCGCCAACTCGGCGAGCAAATTCTGGCCTCACTTGAAAAATTCGCGTCAGAGAACAGCTGTTATCAGCTACGCCTTGAAACCGGCATTCATCAACAGCCCGCTATAGCGCTGTATCGTCGATGCGGCTACAGGCTTTGTGAGGCTTTCCCTCCCTATATCAGCGATCCTTTAAGCGTGTATATGTGCAAGGACCTGTAGAAGTACGGCTTACACTTCATCTCTCCGCTTTTATAACGCGCGGTGACATCTTGAGCGTTTGTCGAGGGAACGGCGTTGCAACTGAGGGTAAATAATTCAGGGAAGACGGTGCAGTAACCGGTTTGTAACCCCGCCATGTTTGCCTGTAAAGGTGGTCGTTCCCCTCTGCCGGGGTAATATCTGCTGCTCTGGCACTGTATCTAATACAAGGTTCGCGAGGAAGGTGTCGCTTGTCTGACGCATAAATGTTTGTGCGGTGGCAGAAGCGGACGTTTCTGACCTGCTTATGTAGTTGTTTGGGGCGCGCAGTCCTGCTCACCCTGTCCCGGTTGCCTTGCTCACCCTCGCTCTGCGTCTATGCTTTTTCATTTAAGCTTTACAGGTAAAGTAAAATGCTTCCTTCTTCCGATCCTCAGATGTTGCTGCTGCTCTACTTTGTTTTGCCTGTCTGGCTTATTGCTGGGTTTGCGGACTGGCTTTGTCACAGAGCCACTGATATCGAAACCACCACCGGTCTGAAAGAAACCTATATTCATATTCTGATGTTTCTGGAGATGGGCCTGCCCTTACTCGCGGCCCTCTTTTTAGAGGTAAACGCGTTAGTCATTGCGTTTATGATAGTGCTGTTTTTCTGCCATGAGGCAACAGCGCTGTGGGATGTGACTTATGCTGTGACCGCAAGGCGGGTCTCACCGGTTGAGCAGCATGTGCACAGTTTTTTGGAAATGCTACCTTTAGTGGCGCTTCTGCTGGTGGTTTCCCGTCACTGGCCGCAGTTTTTGGCACTGTTTGGTTTCGGTGAAGAATCTGCACGATTTGAACTTAAACTCAGAACAGACCCGTTGCCAGGCCACTATATCGTGGCTGTGCTTACAGGAATAGTGGTGCTTGAATTGCTGCCTTACCTTGAAGAGTACTGGCGCGGCAAAAAAGCAAAACAGCGCACACGAAACATCTGACCTGCCATCTGATACATCAGTCGTCCTGATGCACTAAGCGGCGTCCGCTCAGACGCTTAAAGCCGTCGTTTGTTTAATCCTGCCTTGTCGGTATCCGGGGTGCCGATAAGCGTGGCGCAACCGTTATGACGATGACGTGTTTCGTTGCGCTTCAGGGGGAATTTCACTGGGGTTCATGTGGGGTGCAGACAGGAGCGGGAAGTCACAGTGTAAGGAAGATGAGCAGCAATGCGCGCGCTTTATGTTTGAAAAATGCCCGGCCAGCACGGGAGTCAAGGTGCTCATACCGCTATTGATGACGATGCCGCACGGAGTCTTGATGTAGTCAAATCTGGAAGCGTAATGCGCCCACAGGGAGGGATGATCCACATGCTGCTGCTCGGGGGCAGGCGCCTGGCGCAAGCAGAGACAATGCCGTGTCATCGTCAGCCACGGCAGGCTTCGGTTTACCCGACTGTCAGCGAATGCTGCCGGTCTGGAAATGGCGACTAACGCAAATCATAAGGGTAATAGTCGGCCCGGTGAGCCGGTAATGTCTGTTTATTCAGTTCGGTCCAGGGCGTCTTCTGACCGTGAAGAAACACGCTACAGGATCGGACAGGCCGGAGGCAGGGAAGAGCAGGGGAAGTCAGGTGCGGGGGCTGTCTGGCAGACATTATGCCTGTAAAAAAAGCCCGTCGGCATAAACGCGACGGGCCAGCCCGAAGGCGATAAGTATCTTTCTGACAACAACCACATCCATCAGAGTTAACTCGCACTTCATGACAGGCATATTTCAGCCCACGTCAGGTTTCGGCTTCTCCGTTGTTTCTTTTGCGGCCTGACGGGAAAGGCAGTGAATAAAGTTTCCCAGTATGGCGACCGAACTGACGATACCCAGCAGATCTGCCGTGAGCAGCAAATCAGTTCGCGCCAGGCGATCAATAAGACCGGACTGTGCCAGAAAGGGCTCAATATCCTTAACCATTCGCAGCAGATGATGGAGATTGTTGGCAAAGGTATCCGGGCTGCTGTAGTCACCGCTTTTCAGTTGCGTAAAAAGTACATCAACATCTGCTTTTAGTCTCAGGACGAGAGTCATGTACTCGATGTCACCCTTTTCAGACACGGAATGCCTCCACCATGCCGCGCAGGGCATGCGCCTGCTCAGAGAGGGAGCGGGATGCCGACGATGACTCCTCGACCAGCGCCGCGTTGTTCTGCGTCACGCCGTCCATCTGGCTCACCGCCACGCTGACCTGCGAAATCCCCTGCATCTGCTCCGACGAGGCCAGCGCAATCGTGTCCATGGATTCGGCCAGTTCACCGACCATATCCACGATTTTCAGGATGCTCTGCCCGGTGCCAGTGGCAACCTCCACGCCGCTTTCCACCTGGCTCACGGCCTGTTCAATCAGGGCCCTGATGTCCTTCGCTGCCGTGGCGCTGCGCTGCGCCAGCGTACGGACCTCACCGGCCACCACGGCGAAGCCGCGACCTTCCTCCCCGGCGCGCGCCGCTTCAACGGCGGCGTTCAGCGCCAGGATATTGGTCTGGAACGCAATGCTCTCAATCACCGATGTAATATCCCGGACCTTCAGTGCACTTGCCTGAATGTTATGCATCGTCTCCGTCATGTCAGTGACCTTTGCCTTGTCGGCGTCGACCGTGCGCGCGGTTTCGCGGGCGGACTCCGCAGTCTGCTGCGCACCGGCAGTGTTGCTCTTCACTGTGGCGGTCAGCTGCTCCATGCTGGCGGCGGTTTCCTGCAGCGCGGCGGCCTGTTCTTCGGTGCGGGAAGAGAGTTCGGTGTTCCCCTGAGCAATTTCGTCGGCGGCCAGGGCCACGGAGGCGGCGGCATCCTTGATCTGCGACACCAGGCCGCGCAGGTTGGCCTGCATGCTGTCCAGCGAGGCCAGCATGCTGGTTGTGTCGTTGCGGCGAAGGACGACAGGGGTGGTCAGGTCACCTGCGGCGATGCTGGCAGCCAGCGTCTGCGCCTGAGCGGGCTCACCGCCGAGCTGACGCATCAGCAGCCGGGTAATGAAAACACCGGTGCCTGCCGCAACAAGCACGGATGCGACAGCGAGCAACATCAGGATGAATGAGGCATGTGCGATGGCGGCACTGTTTTGTTCTCCGGATGTGACGCTAACCTTCTTCTGTATTTTTACCAGGTCAGTAAGGGCGCTGAGCATCCTGTCCTGAACCGGATTGACCTCTTTTGCAAGATAGGCAATAAAGGCCTTGTCCTGATTGGCGAGTCCGAGCTGTCTGGCATTTTCAAAAACGGTAAAAAAAGCGTTCTGAGCGTCGTTCAGTCTTTTCAGCGCTTCCTGACCCGCTGGCGTTGAGTCTGCTTCCATGATCTGATGCATTTCTGCAAGGCTGGTCAGAAAGTCGGCTTTACTCTTCTGCATAAGTACATCAGCAGGTTTCATGTCTTCAGGAGTGCTGAGCAGGCCGAGTGTCCTCACCGAGATGGCCATGTCTTTCAGTTCACTGAGCATGAGGGTGGCAAGCTGGCTTTTTTTCATTTTGTAACGAACAACATCATCCAGGCTTTCACGCGCTTTAATGAGGGCATGAAGCGCAGTGCCAGTACATATGGCAGACAGGAGGATAAGAAGGCCGAAACCGGCGGCAAGGCGGGTGGAAATTTTCATGCGCTCTCTCTTTTAAGTTGTTATTTTGCTGTGTTTTTAGTTACTAACTACAATTTACTATCGGCACACCGCTCCGCTTGCTCCACACTTGTTTTGTTAAATTAATATTTCACTTTCCATCCGCAGCCGTCCGACACAGGACTGAGCGGACGTCGCTGGGCGGCGTGCTTTAGCGGATCACGCCTTCGCCTGATGCTGTGCTCTTTAACCCTTCTGCGTTCGTTTTCCGGGGACTGAACCCTCTCTGTACGTTAATGCCTGTGCCACATTTGGCGCGTCGAAAATGTTGGCGCACTGTAGGCTGAGCGCTGTCCTGCTCCCCGCCAGCATCTGACAGGCTGTCTGGCCGGACACCGGAAGGTTAAGCGTGCGTCCGAAGCGGGCGGCAGCCTGGCTGGAGCTCATGGACAGACGAGAGGAGGGCGCAGTGCATAAATTCGGCAGAAGCGGCTGGCAATGCTATCAGCAGGCGCGTCGCCTGATTAACATCTTTACTGACGCTCAGCAGACTGCAAACTTTCGCCACCTATGTCTGCGCAAAACGCGGCAGTGTGGGGTAGTCACCGTTATGAAGGAGTGATGATGCGTATTCGCGGAGCATTGATCCGTGTGATTGGCTGATGCAAACGCGATCGTTTATGAATCTGACCCGGAAGGTGGGTTTACAGAGTAAAAGGCGGTTTAAAACGACGCAACCCAGGCCGCTTTACGTCCGATAGTCGAGTTTCATTATCATTAAACCTGCTCTGCTAACGGGCGCAGAGCAGGTGATCAATCATCACACAGACAATGTAAGCGACTTTCGGCGTGCATCCCGGGCACATTGCTTTTCTGCTGCGGAAAACCAGCTTACCTGCAAAAAAGTGTAAGGTGTCGTGCGCAGAATGGCTGCGTATCGCTGACGTTTATCCTCTGTACGCACGGCGCATTTATTAAACGTCCTGGCTGGCATCAGATACACTCGCTCCCCGCCATCTGCGACTTGCGCATGCTGTAAACGTACGGCAAAGGTAAGACCGCGCAAACATGCCGAACCGCTGCTAACAGGTTGCGTATGGCCAACCAGACGGAAAACAGGAGTAAGGAGCTGACGCTGATGGTCGGTGACGTCGCTCCGTCATTTGTCCAGGCGCAGGCAGAAAAGATTGGGGGATTTAGCCCGCAAATTTCATATATGCACACCTGATCAGGTAAGGTTCGACTGAATAATATGCCCAGACTGACGACAGGACATTCCGGTCATGCTGGCTGTCACCTGAGTAGGCTTTTAACAGTTTATCTTTCTTGTCTTTGGACAGAATTACCTCTTCAAGCGTGTCTTTCATCGCTTTCCGGACATCGTCAGGCGCAGCTTTAAAAATCTGGCTTGAAAAAACGCTATCAGACAGCGCTTTCATTTTTTCAGGGTGTCCAAACGCGTCAAAAATAACGGCATCAGAGGCGGCCTGAATTAACGGAATGGACGTGATGTGGCAGTATTCCTGTACTGTTTTAAGGTCTGGCGTCTGAGCGGCGAGAGCATTGCTTGTCATCAATAAGAAAAAATAAATTAATCGTTTCATAACTACCCTAGTGTAAAACCCCTGTTACAGAAACGCGGTCTGCCATAAAGTGAGAACACTCCGTCATCGGGATAAAGTGAAAGGGGAAAGGTGCAATCTTTGCCCGTCGGGTATTAAACGCTGAAATATGAAGTATTCAACGCCTCTGCTCAGCGCTAAAAGCCAATCCCTTGTCGCGATCACAAGACGAATATTAAGTGTAATGCTTTTCGCTTTCGTCCTTATGCGGGTTGACGTCAGGCGCGTATTCATGCCTTAAAACCACAGAAAAAAGGGGCCCGGACGTGAGCCCCAAATGACTGCATTAACTTGCTATCGATTATAGAGTGTTACTCACCGGTTAGCCGGTTCGCTTAATGATAATCGGCAAAGTAAATGTAAATTGCAAGTTTATGATTATGTTGAAATATAATTTATATATTAGTCCGAATATCTCAAGTAATAGTATATTTTGCTGATGATTTGCGTTGCCAAACCATAATGGACCAGTTCTTTATAGAATGTATAAAGCGCCGGGTGACAGACAAGACATAATGCGAAATGGTATCCGCCAGGACCTGGATTCTGATGTAATCCAGGCCTGCGTCAACATAGTTAATCAACGTGCTGTTCGCATCCTCAATAATGCGCTTAATACAGCTGTTTTACTGCCTGTAATATATTGCTGTGCATTCTGATTTGCCTTCGGTGAGCCGATTGCCCTTAGATGGCGGATATACCGCCGGGGCTGGCCGGCGGTATATCCTGTGTGTCAGAACTGCGTCCAGTTATTCTCGCTACTCTGGTATGTTCCCGCCAGCGGCGTTAATGTTACTGGTTGCGCGGCAGATCTGCCCGGATGTGGCTTGATATCGGGCTTTCTGACGTTCCCGTCTGCACCAGGCGTAAACGCGGCGACCAGGCCGTTCAGTGCTTCTGCCTGTTCGGTCAGAGAGCGGGCAGCGGAGGACGCTTCTTCAACCAACGCGGCGTTCTGCCGCGTCACGTCGTCCATCTGATTCACCGCCTGATGCACCTGGCTTATTCCCAGCGACTGCTCCTGCGCTGCAACCGAAATGTCTTCAATCAGATCGGTGAGCTGACGGACTGCATCATCCATTCGCGCCATGTTCTCACCAACGTCACTGGCCTGAGACGCTCCGGCCTCGACAAACGCGATGGATGATTCAATCAGCTCTTTGATTTCACGCGTCGAGGCGGAGGATCGCTGTGCAAGATTTCTGACTTCGCCAGCCACGATCGCAACAGAAGTCGGTAATCGTATTCACTGACAGTCTTTTTGATAAAACATTAACCGGCCCTAAACGTCTGGCCGGCTAATCAAGCCTCAGACAAGGAACACTAATTTACAAGCCCAGGTTCAGCAGAACGCATCGCCGCATGGATTTCTGCTGCTGCGCCATCGCCTAAAGGAAGCAGGGGAGAACGCACTGTCGCATGGTCAAGAATGCCACGTGCAACCAGTGCATGTTTCAGTGCCACCGTGCCTTCCATGTGCGATCCGCGATGGTAAACCGCTTTCGTTACAGGCAGCAGGCGGTCATGGATTTTACGGGCCTTACTGTAATCCTGATCCTTGCCCGCCTTAATCATTTCAATCCGAGGTTCCGGGGCGATATTACCGTAGCCCACTAGCATGCCATCCACATCAAAAACGGTGTGCAACAAATATTCATCGTGGCAGGTCAGCACCTGAAGATCAGGACGCTCCCGGCGAATCAAGGGGATTTCTGTATCCCAGCGACGCATGTTTCTGACACCGTTCTTCATGGCAAAAACCCCGGGCTGCGCTGAGATATCAAGTAAGGTTTTCAGGTTATAAGTCGCTTTGGTCACATCCGGGTACTGGAACAGAATCAACGGTAGCCCGCTTTCCTCATAAACAACGCGATAGCGGTCCTGAGGAGCACCATCCTGATAACCGAACCGGAGCCAGCCATGTGAAGGATAAAGAAGGCCAGCTGAAGCCCCCGCATCAACAGCCCCATAGCTTCAAGCGCTGCCACTTCCGTCCCCTCACCGGTGATACCTGCAATCACAGGAATTTTTCCTTCAACAGACGTAACGAAAGCACGTATTACCGAGGCCTGTTCTTCCTGGGTCAAAAATGTGCCTTCACCCGCACGCCCCAGGACAACACATCCTTTAACACCATTGATGCTGCCCAGCCAGCTCCCCAGGCGCTGAATGGCATCATAATCAATACGTCCGTCGCGCGTTGAAGAAGGCCGTGGTTTTGCCGTGGTGGCTGGCGAGGTGCGTAATCTTGCGCAACGAACCTCCTCCTCGGCAAAGGAAATCAGAGAGCTGATTGATTCGTCGATGCAGTTTATCCATAAAGGTTCGGAACAGACTGAGGGGGTCAGATATAATCTTGACCGCATGAACGATGCGGTGAATCAGGTGAACGACCTTATTAATGAAATATCAGTGGCGGCCAGAGAACAGTCGCAGGGTATCAGCCAGGTTCATCAGGCGGTCAATCAGATGGATGACGTTACACAACAAAATGCTGCACTTGTCGAAGAAGCTTCTGCGGCTGCGCTGTCCCTTAAGGAACAGGCCATGTCACTGAGCAAACTGGTTTCTGCTTTTATTATATCGCCCCGCAAAACCTCAGAAAATAAGAAGCCGGTAATCAGCCCGGAAACGTCAGGGCAGGAGCATGTTTATCCTTCCCCAGGCGAAGCGGGTCGTTCTGATAATAACTGGCAGACATTCCAGGAGCGTGTTCCGTTTAAGTGCCGGGTTGTCACGGTGGATAAATACTTTCCTGTTTATTCAGTAATATGCATCCGCCCTGCGATCAGGATTTGTGTGGATAGCCTGAACTTTATGAAAAGGAAGGATCGGGCCAACGTTAACAGACTCATCTAAGTCAGCTGTTACAGGGAAAAGCAGTGCCGACAGCCTCGCAACACTGCCGGCACAGCTTAACCAGTGTTTATTTTTTTAGAAATTAAGGGGTTATTTGGTAGTGATATACTGATGGCTCATCTTAAATGAGATAACCGGGAGTCTGCTTTGTGCCAGAAGCAAACATTGCAAATATTACTGTTTTAATAAGTCATAACATGTGGGCTTCATTGACTGCGTTCCATCAACTCAAGCGTCTGACCATCGGGGCTTTGTAAATATATTACTCTGGTTCCCTGCATGGGTCCTGACAAAACTGTCTGCGGTTTCCCTGGCGTCTTCCAGCCATAGTCCGATACTTTGCTCAAGAGCACATCAAGATCCTGCACTATAAACGCAAGATGCGCGTAGCCTGGGATATAGGGTGCTGAAGGCTCCTGTGGCTGTTCAATGTTATTGTATTGTAATAATTCAATTTTAATGCCAGCCAGTTCAAGCAAAGCCATTCGGACATCCGCTCCCCTTGCGCCTGTTACTTCATCAATAACAGGTCCAGACATTTTCCCTTCGCGTAATAACTTCCCTCCAAGGATATGGGTCCAAAAGAATAATGAGTCTTCAATATTTTTAACTGAAAAACCGACGTGATCAGCACTTAAAATCATGAGATTACCTGCTGTTTTTGAAAATTGAGCATACAACTATCTTAAATGCCTGTTTTATTTCTTCACGATAAGTGTGAGGGGATTTTTTTCAGGAAAAAAATCACAACCGTGTGTCTGAATAATGTATTTTTCGATTCCTCCATAGCGACAGCTGTACAGGTTAGCTGCTCCCGGTTGACTGATAAGAGGCTGCGTTACAAGTCTTTACCTGATGTAGAAAAACGACGAACGTCCGCTTTTCGCTCATAGCGGACAAAGGAAGAGATCTTAGCGTCCGCTCCGTGCCAGAAGCGGACGTTGGTTTTAAAATGCCGTGCTGATTTATTGTTAGCAGGTTAACCCTCTGTTAAAGCATCATCCAGGAAACGAATCGCATTGCGCAGCGCCTGGTCGGCCTCTGGCAGGGTACCGGCCAGTAAGTGCCATACATGGAACATGCCGGGCCAGACTTCAAGCGACGTGCGCACACGTGCTTCCCCTAAGTTCGAAGCGAGTTGAATCGCCCCACTTAACATAACTTCATTCTCACCCACCTGTATTAGTGTGGGTGCAAGCCCCTGAACATTCGCATAAACCGGAGAGGCATCAGGATGCGTCGGAAGCTCACCTGCAAGAAACTCTCTTGCTAATCGGTTGAGAAAACCAACGCTACAAACAGGATCAATTCCCTCACGGGTCGTGGCTGACAAACCGCTATGAGTGAGATCTGCCCAGGGTGAAATAGCCACTGCCGCAGCGGGGAGCGGAATACCCGCGTCACGCGCCTTGCGCATCACTGTAATTACCATTGCACCTCCCGCTGAATCGCCTGCCAGAACCAGATTCTTGGCATCGATACCACTGTCGAGTAATGACCGATAAGCTGAAAAAACATCATCTACAGTCGTTGGGAAAGGGAAGTCGGGAGCCTGTCGATAGTCTGGGGTATAGACGCTGGCTTTTAACGATGTGGCTATCCTGCCCGTTAATCCCCGATACGCTTCGACACCGCCATGCACATAGCCGCCGCCATGAATGTACAGCGCTACCCGGCTTCCGGCATGTTCTTGATTTTCGCTGATCATTACCGGCACGTTGCCCAATGTGGTGGTGTGACAGGAAACCCCTTCGATAGCAGGAAAAATTTTTTCAAGGTCTTGCATATAGTGTTTACGGATATCAGTCCAGCTGTCTTCAGACTGACCATACAGCTTCTGTACAACCGGGCCAGCGGCAGCTATCCATCCATTCAAGAGCTTTTGTGCATTTTTCGACAGCATTGTTGTGACCTTAATAAGTGAAATTCTACAATTTCACTTTAAAATAATTATTGACGAAAAAGGTTCCCTAATGACGGGCAGGAAAATCGCTTCGACAATGTCTACAGGCTCCGCTCTGGACATCAGGGCAATGCGGATCTTTGTCGCTGTTGCAGAGGCAGGGAGTTTTGTTGCTGGCGGCAAGGCGATGGGGTTAACGCGCTCTGCGGCGGGTAAAGCGATAACCCGGTTAGAAGAGCACCTGCAGACAAGGCTTTTTCAACGCACCACGCGGCGGTTATCTCTGACCACAGAGGGGCATGAATTCTATCACCGCTGCTGCAGATTACTGGAAGACATAGAAGAAGCCGAAGCCAGTATCCGGCATAATTCACCAGTGCCAAAAGGCATTCTGAGACTGACCGTGTCAGAGGGTTATGGCAAAATGGTTATCCTTCCTTTTCTCCAGACGTTTTTACAGAACTCACCAAATATAAACATTGAAGTCAGCTTTAGCGATCGGGTTGTCGATCTGGTGGAAGAAGGATTTGACCTTGCCGTTCGGGTAGGCAGTGCAGCCACAAGCCATCAATACATCACACAGGTGATCGACAGAGCAAGGTCACAGCTATTCGTATCACCGGACTATCTTAAGCAATGGGGTAAACCGGAATCACCCGCTGACCTCAAAGAACATCGTCGTCTTGTTTATGGGTTAGGAGCGGCTTCAGGCGCATGGACACTCTTTGACGAGGAGCATGGGCAAATAACGCTGAACGGCAGGAACCATGTCAGGTTCGACAGCGGCGATGCCATACGCTTAGCTGCCATAGCCGGATTGGGTATCGGTTATTTACCTTCATTCATGATTGAAAAGGATATTTTAGCAGGGCACCTGGTACAGGTATTGGCTGATACCCGAGGCGAGGAGGTTGCTATCCATGCTATTTACCCCACTCGCTTACATCTCTCCCTGAGGGTGCGCATTTTTATTGATGGCCTAAAAAACTTTCTGAGTAATCATAAAAAAAGAAATATCTCTCGTTGAGAATATATATCTCCATTTCTCGCTCAACGCGGGCATTATCAGCAACGAGACCGGGTTAAAAAAGCAGCAGTCTATGACAGTTAAATGATTTCTCTGTGACACAGTTAAAGAAAGTAACTATTGTGGCGATAACGGTATAGCGTGATATACACGCTTTAACTACAAGGACTTAACATGGCCGTCATTAACACCAATACGCTTTCACTGGTTACGCAGAATAACCTGACCAAATCACAGTCTGCTCTGGGCACGGCAATTGAGCGTCTCTCTTCCGGTCTGCGCATCAACAGCGCTAAAGACGACGCAGCCGGCGAAGCCATCGCTAACCGCTTTACCTCTAACATCAACGGTATGACCGTTGCAGCCCGTAACGCCAACGACGGTATCTCTCTGTCGCAGACGGCTGAAGGCGCCCTGACCGAAATCAACAATAACCTGCAACGCGTACGCGACCTGACCGTTCAGGCGCAGAACAGCTCTAACTCAGCGTCTGACATTGACTCAATCCAGGCGGAAGTTAACCAGCGTATGCAGGAAATCGACCGCGTCACCAAACAAACCGACTTCAACGGCATTAAAGTCCTGAACACCGGTTCCGGCAGCACCACCTACAACTTCCAGGTAGGCGCAAAAGACGGTCAGACAATCGGCATTACGCTGAGCGCAAGTGACGGCTTCGACCTGGCGGCAGCGGGGCAGTCTGGCACCACCCAGAATACCGAGACAACCACGGGCCAGACCGTAAACGGCAATGCCCGCAGCACCTCTGCTATCGGCTTCGACGTTCTGAAGGGCGCGGTCACCGGCGGCACTGGCGGGACGGGGTCCAGCAATACGCCGCTGGCCGACATTGATAAAGCGATTAAGGCGGTCGACAACCAGCGCAGCCTGCTGGGTGCGTCTCAGAACCGTTTTGAGTCCACCATCAGCAACCTGAACAACACCGTGACCAACCTGACCGCTGCCCGCAGCCGTATTCAGGATGCGGACTACGCGACGGAAGTGTCAAACATGTCCCGCGCGCAGATCCTGCAGCAGGCCGGTTCTTCTGTACTGGCACAGGCCAACCAGGTGCCACAGACCATGCTGTCTCTGCTTCGTTAACAGACGCCGGTGAGCTGCATTCCGTAATGCAGCTCATCAGCATTCAGCGCCGTGAAGCGTAAGCGCTCTTCCTGCCTGCACACCCTGTGATACAGTCCATAAAACAAGCAAAATCCAGTCCATATTTTGTCTCATCGCGCGTTAACGCATATTCACCGATGACCAGGCCCGGTTTTGGACCCGTAGCAGGGGCAGTAAAGGGTATGATGCGCAATTCAGTCCGAGCCCGGCAAAATGGGATGTTGTGTTGAGTAGTGGGCACACTCCCCGGAAGCCAACCAGAAAGTGTGCGATGAAACTGAAGGGTGCAGTGATGATTTTAAAGGCGCGAAGAGGCATCCAGCCGGATTTGCAGACGGCTTATGTTTTCGGTTATCTCCGCGGTTCTGTCGGCCAGTTCGCGGATTTCGCTGGCAATAACAGAAAACCCTCGTCCCTGCACGCCGGCTCTGGCGGCCTCAATGCTGGCATTCAGTGAGATGAGTTTGATCTGAGCGGCAATATTGGCATTTTCAGAGACTAAATCAGCGATCTCACTGACAGAGGCTGATGCCTCATCTCTTCGCTGGCGTTCATGCTCAGCCTGAACTTCCTGGTCTTTCAGCGTCTGTATATCGATCAGCGCCCCGACCGCCCGCAAAGGTATACCCTCTTTGTCCCGTCGGGTCTGCCCACGTGCACGGAACCACCGGTAATTGCCGTTTTTGAGTTTAACGCGGTATTCAACGTCATAACCTGTTGCGCCCGAATGGTCGTTAAGGTGTTTGATAAAGGCATCCAGCGTGTGCTGACTGTCGTCGGGATGGAGACGGGAAGCCCAGCTGTCAATCACATCAGGAAACTCTTCAACGGTTTCGAATCCAAGCAGTTTTCTGAACTGTGGGGACCACCAGAAAACGTTATTCGGATGTAAAGGGTCACCATTGATGATCTGCAGGTCCCAGAGCCCGTCATTCAGCATTTCACGCGACAGGTTGAAGCGGGTCATGACAATGTCATATTCGCTTTCGTGCGCCACGTCCTCACTGATGTTCAGCAACGTACCTGTCAGCCTCTGGTTATGGCCGTCAGCGCCGCGCTCACGTTTAACGGCTACCTGAAACCATTCGTAGCTGCCGCCTGCCGTCATAAAACGGCATTTATGGGTCACACCGGAAGCGGCAGAGGGCTGAACGGTTCGTAAAAGCTGTCTGAAATGACTTTTGTCTTCATCATGAACAAGCGAGCAAAGCGCCGAGAGAGTCAGAATATTGTTGCCCCCTTGCGGAAAATTAAACGGCGCGGCAGATGAAATCCAGAGCGGAGTGCTGTCGGTGATGTCTTTCCCCTCACAGACCCACAAGAATTCTGGCAGCAGAGCCAAAAAACTGTCCAGACGATCGGATAACGCCCCGCATGGCGGCACTTCTTCGACGGGCACCTCCTGGCGTGGCGGTAAAATGACTTCTGGCGCGGGCGGGGATTTCCTGAATAATTTGCCTAACATAACTGCTCCCTGTGATTAAAATTAATTACAGACTGGTTATCGGCCATGTTGCAGGATGCATAAGTCAGCTAAATGATGAAATTTTCTACTGTTTAGCCGGGCAGCTTTGTCTGCAGATCATGTAGGGTAATGCCCGAATGGGGCTTTTTTTCGCGGGCCGGTCTCTTACAACGCAGAGAAAGGAAACGGGGCAGGCCTTATAATCACAGACCGCCGCCAAAAAATATTCGCGCCTGGCAGACGCAGTACAGCCGATAAATCTGACCACATCAACCGCGATATTTTCGCCAGTCTTTTGCTTTTGCCGTCTTACCCATCATTTACCCCTGGTTATTACAGGCCCACGTGAAGTAGGTTATCCACTCCGCCATCATCGCCAACAGGAAACCCGGATGAAAAACGTTTTCGCGCTGTTGTTTGGTCTTGCAACACTTATCCCGTTGCAGGCTTCGGCTGACAGTACATTTGTGTTTTTCCGTCATGGCGAAAAGCCCGACAACGCCAGCGGGCAACTGACCTGCAAAGGGCTGAATCGCGCCCTGAAACTGCCGAGGGTATTGCTCAGCCGTTACGGCAATCCCGATGCGCTTTATGCCTCGGCACCGAAAGAGGATAAAACCGGCAGTTCACTGCGCCCGCTTTCAACCCTTATTCCTCTGGCGGTACAGGTTTCTCAACCCGTCATACTGCGCTTTCACGCCGACAAGCCCAATAAGCTGGTCGCGGATCTGCTGGCAGAAAAAGCGGTGCCTCTGACGTTTATCTCCTGGGAACACAAAAATCTGGTGACCGCTGCGCGCAGGCTGGTTGAAAAAACGGGTGGGGATGCCGGGCAGGTGCCGGACTGGTCAGCAACCGATTTCGATTCTGTCTATGTGGTGAAAATTGACGACAATCAGCATTTTAAATCCTTTAAACAGGATGCCGAGGGACTGAATGGCGTTTCATCTGACTGTCCTGACCGGTAGAAATGAATGCGCAGGTGGTTTGACATGAAAGCCTGTAACGAAGCCGCTAAAAGACAGCGATGCCTGATGGCTGAGAAACGGGAAAGGGGAGAGCTGAGAGCGGCGCGTTGAGCATGAAAGAGGCCAGCATCTGCATCTGGCCTCTGTCGGGGTCAGACCCTGAACGTTTCCACAATCGCCTGGAGCGCATGCGCCTGATCAGACAGACCGTGAGACGCGGTGGAAGATTCCTCAACCAGGGCCGCGTTATTTTGCGTGACGCCATCCATCTGACTGACGGCGATGCTGACCTGCGAAATACCCTGCATCTGCTCAGTCGATGCCAGTGAAATCTCATCCATGGCGGACGCCAGTGAGCCGACCATACCGACAATCTTCAGAATACTTTCCCCCGTTCCCTGTGCGACGCCCACGCCGCTTTCCACCTGCGTAACCGCCTGCTCAATGAGCTGCTTGATGTCACGGGCTGCCGTCGCACTGCGCTGCGCCAGTGTTCTGACCTCCCCCGCAACGACCGCAAAACCCCGGCCATCTTCACCGGCGCGCGCGGCTTCTACGGCGGCATTGAGCGCCAGAATATTAGTCTGGAAGGCGATGCTTTCAATCACGGCGATGATGTCGCGAACTTTAAGCGCACTGGCCGAAATCGTGTGCATGGTATCCGACATTTTCTGCACGTCAGTTTCCCCCTTACGTGCCAGCAATGCGGTCTCACGGGCAGACTCGGCGGTCTTCTGCGCACTGGCGGCATTGTTTTTCACCGTTGTCGTCAGCTCCTCCATACTGGCGGCCGTTTCCTGTAACGCGGCGGCCTGCTGTTCGGTTCGGGAAGACAGCTCGGTGTTACCTCGTGAGATTTCATCGGCCGCCAGCGAGACGGAAGCGGATGAGGCTTTAATCTGCGATACCAGGTCACGCAGGTTGTCCTGCATGCCTGCCAGTGAGGCCATCAGGCTGAAAGCATCATCGCGGCGAAGTTTAACCGGCGTACTCAGATCGCCGGCGGCAATAGCGGCGGCCAGCGCCTGTGCCTGGGCGGGTTCTGCGCCCAACTGTTTCTTGATACGGCGCGTAATCAGCCAGCTCATGACAAAGCCCAGAGCGATAAACACCACGGTGAGCACGCTCAGCGACAGGAACACGCCTGCCAGCCCCGTTTCGGTCTTCACTGCCGTACCGCCGGTCACACGATCCTGATAAGCCACCATATCGCTGACGGCTGAGCGGTAGTTCGCCAGGTCCGTCAGTAGCGCGTTGTCGATATGTTCACGGACGGCATTGCCGTCCTGTTGCAGGACTCGCGTCGCACTGGCCTTGAAAGGCGGCGATGACGTTTCGATTTTTTTCAAAAAGTCAGAGGCTTCATCCACTTCGCTGAGGTTAATACCCGGAATAGTACGCGCTCCGTTAATCAGCGTGCGGAAGTGGGCGGTGGTGTCATCACTGTTTTGTTGTAATGCCGCAAATTTTGCAGCGATATCCTGTGTGGATGCGTGCCTGTCACCCGAGGATGCCGCCAGAAGCAGCGTAGTTTGCTGTGCAACGTTGTCCTTAATGGTCTGTAAGGTGCGTAAATCATTGAGTCGGGCCACCGTCAGCTTCTGCTGATCTCTGACCGTACTGAGCTTGATACCGGCAAAAAGGGTAATACACACGCCGAGCATGATGACGGTCAGGAAAGCCGCGTTGAGCATCATGTTGAGTGACATTTTTCCTGGTCTGAACATAAGGTTCTCCATAAGAATTGTTTCCGCTAATGCTGCAAAAAGGTTATCGGCAGGCCCGGCCAGACAAGGAATAATTTACATAGTCAGTCTCTGTCTTTACATAACCTCCCACGTGGCGGCTTGTTCAGGATGAAGCAAGGCAGCGGTAGCACCGCGTTTTTGCTGCGGGGACAAGCCAGTCTGCCGTGACGGTGTCCCTCGTCTTCCCGGGGCGTTTGTCAGTGACGCGCCACGCAGGACGAAAAAATTTCGCCCCAGCCCGATCATCACGGTCAATGCGACGCCTGGCTGCGGCTCTTCAGCAGCCTGTCAGCAAGACAGGGCAGGGGCTTGGCGGGGATCATGCGAGGTGATTCGCAACTGAAAAGCATAAATCACTACGGTTCGCTTGTTTAATGCCGATAACACGATCACAGCGCAAGTGCTGGCAGAAGAATGAAAGGCAAAACGCCCGGCGTTTCCCGACGTGCAGCAATATGATGCGGCCGTCTCACGGCGGCTCAACCTTTCATGACTGACTGAAAGAGAGGGTGACGGCAGACATTCCGCCAGCGCGCCTTTTTCAGATATGAAACCTCGTCATTTTATGAGGACTTAACGACTAACCGATCACCCATAACGGCCGGATGAAAACACGCGGCAGGTTGCAGGCACCTGAATGAACACGAAAAGAAAAAATGCGACATTGCATACCTGCTTTAAGAAACGGCTTCAGGCCGGTGAATTTACGCCTTATTTTCAGCCGATTGTGTCGCTCGAGGATGAGCGGGTAGTCGGCTTTGAAATGCTGGCCCGCCGCGTTTTACCGGACGGGCTTATTATCCCGCCCGATCAATTCATTCCCGAAATGGAACGTCAGGGCCTGCTGAATGAACTGACCGCCGTCCTGTTAACCCAGGGCATTCTGACCGCAGGCACCTGGCCCGAACAGCAGTTTTTATCGGTTAATGTTTCGCCTTCCCAACTGAAGGGCCGCCATCTGCCTGACATCATCAAGCACGTGGCAAATCAGTACGCCTTCAGTTTGCCCAGGCTCAAGATAGAAATCACCGAAACGGCTCTGATAGATGATGTGGATTCAGCACGTGCGCAGATTGATTACCTTTCAGATATGGGCTGCATGATAGCAATGGATGACTTTGGCACCGGATTCTCAAGCCTGGCCTGGCTCATTCAGCTTCCTGCCACCACAATCAAAATCGACAGCAGTTTCATTCGCTCAATGCTGCACCAAAAGGACAGTCGCAAGATTGTTTCCAGCGTTGTCGGCCTGGGACGCAGCCTGGATATGGACGTGATCGCCGAAGGGGTTGAAACAGAGGAAGAGGCGGAAATGCTGCGGAAAATAGGCTGCACCTATGCGCAGGGCTATTTATTCGGCAAGCCGCTGACCGCAGATGAGACGCACGCGTTGCTACTCACCCGACCGGGTAAAAAATTTCATCGCAGGGTACAACGCATGTCTCTCGATCAGCGCGCGCATCAGATCTCGTCCATGTACGCTGCGCCCGGGACCTCCATCTGTTTCCTCAACACGGATCTCCGGATCGTGGATGCCAGTGAGACCTTCGCCGAACGCGTCTGCTGGGAGCTGGACGATCTCATCGACCGTTATATCTATGAAGTCATCCCTTCGGAGGCGGATAAACTGTTATGGCTTCAGGACTTCCGCGAAAAAGGGCTGCCTTACCCGCCTTATGAAGTGACGCTGCCGGGCGGTCGAATTGATCTGGTTATCATTACCCGGGTGGAGGATGAAGCCAAAGACTTGCTGGGCTTCTGTGTGTTCGGTATCGACATCAGTAGCCGGATGGGCACAGAACACCCTGTGGAACAGGATTTTTCCGCTAAACAGCAGGGCGCGGAAAGTAAGATATTACCGGGACGTTCAAAACCAAGCTGAATGGGCACGCTGCCGCATCGTAAAAACCTGCGCCCTCGCAGGCACCTCATCGGACGGGGCAGGCCGGAGATCACTTACCTGCTGCCATCTCCCTGCCTGATAGCGTTGTGCACGTTTATGTCTCCACACCGGTCTGACCCGCCAGACCGGCTCAGCACCGAAGGAAAGAACCGTTAGCACACAGGCAGGATCAGCGTATTGCCTGAATCTGTATTGACAGAGTAAGCATCCGGCAGCCTGTAATTAAAGCCCGGCGTGAACGGGCCACAAGCGCGAATACTGCCATGATAAATTAACACGCAGAAAGGTAATATAAGCCAGGCCGTGATAATCCCCTGCCGGGCATAATGCGCAACCTGTGAAAAATAAACACGATTTTCTGTCAGACAGAAGGAATTCATGTTTTCGGATACCGTCTGTAATTAATCTGTTCAGGTTTACGGCCTTGCTGTGCATTAAATCAGCAGGCGGCTTCGCTTTTCTCCTTTGTAACTTCCGTTCACATAATCATCTTCTCAGATAAGTCATTGTAAAAAAAGTCTAAGTTATTTTTATTTGAATTAATTTTCACGATGAGCAGCAATTTTATTTATCTCAGTTACGCTTTTAAGACTGATTTAAAAAGAACATGAAGGCAAATCTTAACCACGAAGGAGAAATGTATCGCAGGTCATTCCAGAGGGAATCTGTCATTATTCCGCCGTAGTTAAATTTGTCGGAAATATCCGAAAATATTGCGCAACCCTAATTATTTTAAAAACAGGGCAGGCAATCACGCTTTTTAGTCACGCGTATTTTAAGCGAACGGCCTCTTTCCACAGCGAACGCACGATTAGCGTCAGGCTGATTAACCAGCCCAGAAAATCCGATGCCGCTCGCCGTCCCGGTCAGGGCCGGTGGGCGCCAAATCATCCATGACCCGAGGGGAAAAATATGAAAGCAGTCGTTTATAACGGACCATACGATGTGTCAGTAAAAGACGTGCCCGATGCCAAAATTGAGCGTCCCACGGATGTTCTGGTTCGTATCACCACCACCAATATTTGCGGATCTGATCTTCATATGTACGAAGGGCGTACCAGCTTCGAACAGGGCCGTATCCTGGGCCATGAAAATCTGGGGCAGGTGGTAGAGATCGGCAGCGGTGTGGAGCGCGTGAAAGTCGGAGATTATGTCTGCCTGCCTTTCAACGTCGGCTGCGGATTCTGCGAAAACTGTGAAAAAGGGCTGACAGGCTTCTGCCTGACGACCAATCCAGGCACGGCAGGGGCGGCGTACGGCTTTGCCGAAATGGGGCCCTGGTCTGGTGGTCAGGCAGAATTATTGCGCGTACCCTTTGCCGATTTTAACTGCCTGGTGCTGCCACCCGATGCGGTTGAAAAGGAAGACGATTACGTCATGCTGTCTGATATTTTTCCCACCGGCTGGCATGCCACTGAACTGGCGGGGCTCAAACCCGGCGAAAGTGTGGCTATCTATGGTGCAGGGCCGGTAGGACTGATGGCGGCGCATTCGGCGATTATCAAGGGTGCCTCCGAAGTGTACGTTGTGGACACGCATGCCGACAGGCTGGCGCTGGCTGAAAAACTCGGTGCCATTGCCATTAATGCCACCGGGACCGATGCGGTAAATAAAATTCTCGACCTGACGGATGGCCGGGGCACCGATTGTGGCTGCGAATGTGTGGGATATCAGTGCTGTAACAAACATGGGGTTGAAGATAACGCCGACACCATGAACAGCCTGGTGGCCTCCACCAAAGCGACGGGCGGCATTGGCGTGGTGGGCGTGTTTGTGCCACAGGATCCCGGTGCTGCCACCGATCTGGCGAAAGAAGGTAAAATGCCTTTCGACTTCGGCAGCTTCTGGTTTAAAGGCCAGTCTGTCCGCACTGGCCAGGCAAACGTCAAAGCCTATAACCGCCAGCTGGCGCGTCTGATCGCGCAGGACAAAGCGAAGCCGGGACAAATCATTTCCCACCGACTACAGCTGACAGAAGCCGCAGAGGGCTATAAACATTTTGACAACCGCGACAGCGGGTGGACAAAAGTGATTTTAAAACCCTGAATAAGTTGCAGTTAACCGGGCCGCCGCAGTCTGGGATCTCGTCTGAGTACCGGGGACCGGACTGTTGGCGGTTAAAGACGGCCCCTGTGGTTAGCTGACTGACCGATGACGTTTTATCTCAACAGCATGGCTGGCAAAGGACGAGGCCGCCTCGCCTTCACCGTGCCAGCGTAAGTCACAGCCCATACCTGCTGTGGAAAGGTCTGGTACAGAGCGGCGTTTATAACGCGAGAGAAACGTGAATATAATCGTTTGGCATCCGAAAGTGTGCACCGAAAAAACGCGGGTCTGTTATATGATGGCGCTACGTCATTTTACTGGCTTTATTTTAGCGAAAAAAAACCGCCGGCGCGGCGGTGAAGTGAAACAGTGAAATTCGGTTTGGGGAAACCTGTCGCTAAGTTAATTTCACAAAATATTTTTTCGCAAGCGTAAGCGGCAACCAAAAACTATTAGGAAGGGAGCAAAAAAAAGAATTTAAGAGTTTTCCTGGTGGCTGGCTGCCTGTTTCATATTCCGTTGGTATAAGAATCCTGTTTCCGATATTGCGCTTACACTTTGTTACCCCTTTTCCCTCAAATTCTCCTGCCGTCTCGCCTGATTTATCGACTGTGCACAACTAGTTTTAACAGGAAATAAAAATTACCTGGCCTTTATACAGGCAGAAAGCCGATGACCGCTTATCCCATCCGCGAAAAGAAAAAAGGTAAAATCATGGAAACATGCACCATTGTCTACAACGGGGAACGGCTGTCAGGTCAGGCAGGTTTGCCCCTGATTGATTTTCTCGAACTGCACGGCAAAAAACTGCCGCATGTCTGTTATCACCCCGCTCTGAAGCCACTGGAAACCTGTGATGTCTGTTGGGTAGAGCATGCGGGCAAACTGGTGCGGGGATGTACGCTAGAAACCGTGCACGACATGGTGGTCAGCAGCGTAGATCCGCAGGCGCAGGCGGCGCAGGAAGAGGGCATGGACCGCGTTTTGGCGCGCCATGAACTTTACTGTACGGTATGCGAACACAATACCGGCGACTGCACCTTACACAACGCGGTCAGCGATATGGCGATACCGATCCAGTATTATCCCTATGAACGTAAACCTGCGGAAAAAGACCATACCAACCCCTTTTATACTTACGATCCTGACCAGTGTATCCTCTGTGGTCGCTGTGTAGAGGCGTGCCAGAACGTCGAGGTAAACGAAACGCTGTCTATCGATTACACCGCCGACCATCCGCGCGTATTGTGGGACGGTGGCGAGCGCATAGCCGGATCAAGCTGTGTGAGCTGCGGCCATTGCGTTACCGTTTGCCCCTGCAATGCGCTGCTGGAAAAAACGATGCAGCCCAATGCCGGTCCCTTCACCAATATGCCGGAAACCGTGAAGCGTCCGCTGATTGACGTGGTTAAAAAACTGGAAAACAGCATCGGCGCGGGACCCGTTACCGGTGTTTCACTGATCGATATGGCGATGCGCCAGTCTGAAATTAAAAAAACGAAAACGGTCTGCACTTATTGTGGCGTAGGCTGCAGTTTTGAAATGTGGACGCGTGATCGCCACATCTTAAAAGTGCAGCCGGTTGCAGATGCACCCGCAAACGGCATTTCAACCTGTGTAAAAGGCAAGTTTGGCTGGGATTTTGTGAATGATCCGCACCGCCTGACTACCCCGCTTATCCGTGAGCAGGGGCGCTTTCGTCCCGCCAGCTGGGATGAAGCGCTGGCGGTTATCGTCCAGCGCCTGACGCAGATTCATCGACAGTCGGGCGGCAACAGCATCGGCTTTATCGGTTCCAGTAAAGCCAGTAATGAAGAAGCCTATCTGACACAAAAAATCGCCCGTTTAATCTTTGGCACCAACAATGTCGATAACTCCTCCCGTTATTGTCAAAACCCTGCCACCCAGGGATTGTTCCGGACCGTCGGGCATGGGGGCGACGCGGGAACCATCAAGGATATGCAGCAGGCGTCGCTGATCATTATCGTCGGCAGCAACATTGCAGAAAATCACCCGGTCATTGCCTCCCATATCAAACAGTCCCATAAACATCACGGGCAGCAGCTTCTCGTTGTGGATCCCCGTCGCCATGAAATGGCTGAGCGCGCGGATCTGTACCTGCGGATTAAGCCGGGTTATGACATGGTGTGGGCATCGGCGATGGCGCGTTACATGTTCGATCACGGCTATGCCGATGAGGCCTTTCTTGCCGAAAAGGTCAATAACGTCGCCGAGTTTCGGGCGTCGCTGGCACCTTTCACGCTCGACTATGCCAGTCAGTTAACCGGTCTGAGCGTGCAGGAACTGACGAACGCGGCAGAAATGATAGGCCAGGCCAAAAGCGCCTGTCTGTTGTGGGCGATGGGCATTACGCAGCACAGTCACGGTTCGGATACCAGCACCGCACTCTCGAATCTGCTGCTGGTGACCGGCAACTATGGTAAGCCAGGCACCGGCGGGTATCCCATGCGCGGCCACAATAATGTGCAGGGGGCCAGTGATTTTGGCTGCCTGAGTAATGTCTATCCCGGCTATGAAAGCGTCACGGATCCGGCCGTGCGGCAAAAATGGGCGGCGGCCTGGGGCGTCGATCCGGAAGCGCTTTCGGCGGAAGAGGGCGCAGATAATTACCGGATGATCGAGCAGGCGCATCAGGGCACGCTGAAAGCGATGTACATCATTGGTGAAGAAACGGCATTTGCGGATGCGCATTCCACAAAAGTCCATGAGGCGTTCAGTCGGCTCGATTTTATGGTGGTGCAGGATATCTTTATGAGCCGGACGGCAGAATTTGCGGATGTCGTGTTGCCTGCCTGCCCGAGCGTCGAAAAAGAGGGGACGTTTGTGAACACCGAACGGCGTATTCAGCGCTTTTACGAGGTGCTACCGCCCTTAGGCGACAGTCGTCCCGACTGGCGGATACTGACCGAACTCGCCAGCCGTCTGGGCCATCCCTGGTATTATCAGCATCCCGCCGACATTATGGCGGAAGCGGCGCGCATCGCCGGTATCTTTGCCGGCGTCAGCTATGACCGGCTGGCGGGCTGGCAGTCACAGCTCTGGCCTGTCAGCGCCGACGGCAGTAGCACGCCGTTGCTCTATACCGACGGTTTTCACTTCCCCGATGGCAAAGCGCGGCTCTATCCGTTGCAGTGGGAAGCGCCTGCCGAGGAGAGCGATGCCCATTATGATCTGCTGCTTAACAACGGCCGCATGCTGGAGCATTTTCAGGCCACCAACCAGACGGGGGCGGGGGGACGAATCACCTCGCTGTCGCCTCACTGGTACGTTGAAATCAGCCCCGCACTGGCGCAGGAGCGTCACTTGCAGGAAGGCGACTGGGTCAGACTGACGTCACGGCGCGGTGCGCTTGAGGTGCCGGTGATCATTACTGAACGCGTGGCAGGTAATATCCTTTTTATCCCGATACACCATGGTAAGCCGGGCGTAAACGGACTCACGGGGGATCATCACGATCCAGACGTGCAGACGCCAGCCTATAAAGAAATTGCCATTCGCCTGGAGAAGCTGGCGCGTCCTCCTCACGCTTCACCGCTGCCGTCGCACAATTTTCGCCATGGGCACCGCACGCCGCGCGATCATCTGCCCGTTGAGGATAAATGGCGTCAGCCAGGTTATACGCTGCCGCCTGAACACACCGCCCATCCGGAGAAGTTTTAATGGCTGAACCGCTAAAGTATGACGTGCCGCCCACGCGCACCGAGCCCACAGCAAACGAAGCCCTTGCCACGCTCCTGGAAAGCCTTCATCAACATGGCTTCCTGCGTCTGGCTACAGATATCGTCAATGCCAATACCCAGATTGCCGGAGTGCTGGTTGACGGCCTGAACCAGCCTGGAGCGCTTAATGCCATGCAGAATCTGTCCCTGGTCTTTAAGGCGCTGGCAACGATTCCCCCCGAAGAGTTCAATCCTGTGCTGTTGGGGATCGTTAATGCCGCAAAAGCGATGCGGGGGGCCGGACTGGCCGGGGAAGACAAAAGCGCACCCGGCATCCGCGGCATCATCCGATTACTGAAAGATGAAGAGTTATGGCGCGGGATTAAACCGGCTCTGGCAGGCGTCCGCGCGTTTGGACGTGAGATGAAACAGCCGTCTGAAAAACCGATCAGCCGGTATAGTGGGAAGCCTACCCAAAGTTGAGTATCGGGTAACGGTGGTTTTCCCGGGAGCCTGTTGTGCCGGTAATCCAGCCCGTCCGGGCTGGATTACCGGATCCGTTCAGGACGCTGGCAACAGGCGCAAAATGTGCCCGTTTAATAAAGATGATTCACTGACATCCGCTGTTTAAATAAGGGCACCGCACTGCGCCATTTTCTCACTTATTCTCCCTTCATGTTGCGGACAGGGTATTAACACACCATCAGCGGGCCAGATAAAAAAGTTCCGTGCCGCCTGACCAATCTGTTTTTATTCCCGGCAGGCCAGAACACATCTTTACGTGTCGGCCTGGTGCAAAAAAACGCCGTCTGTGACTGCCCGCTCTTATTGATCATATTAATGAGGATGAGGAAAGCCTGTTTTTGCGTCTGACGTTCCCGGATCGGATGGCCCGGCAAAATGCGAACGGCGGGCGTACAAAGCCTGACTAAGGCAGGGCAGAAGGTAGGCGCGTCAGTTTCTCAGGGGGCTGTTTCACCGGCTTTCAGGCTCAGAGACGTCCAAAACTGTGTCATGACTTTTTTACCGGTGACGGAATGTTTCAATTACCTTCACAATATATTTTTCGGATCATTGCAGTGCGCCTTGCACCGTGATCTCCTGCTTAATTTTGCCCTGATTGTCGACAGATCTGTTTATTTCCGTAGAAAGCCTCGCCTGAAACCCTTTATCGCCTGCTTATGTGAACCAGAATGTTTCTTACATAAACCATCACGACAGTAAAATAGTGCTGGCACACAATATGCTTTATTCCCACGCACAACATCTAATAATCAAAATCATACAGGGGCATATTATGGCGTCCACGGGACTTAAAAAGAAATTAGGATTGGTCGATCTGTCGTTACTGGGCATCGGCTCCATGATCGGGTCGGGCTGGCTGTATGCCGCCCTTAACAGCTCCGGTTATGCAGGCAGCCATACCGGCTGGGCCTGGGTGCTGGGTGCGGTGATTGTGCTGATGATTGGCCTGGTTTACGCCGAGCTCTCCTCGGCGTTGCCGCGCGCAGGCGGTTTTGTGCGCTATCCCAACTATTCGCACGGCAATATCGTCGGCTTTGTCATTGGTGTCAGTTCTCTGCTGGCGTATACCAGCACCGCCGGAGTGGAAGTGGAGGCTGTTCGTCAGTACGCGATTTACTGGTGGCCTGCCCTGGGGCATACGGACGGCAGCCCAACGGGATTGGGGTTTGTGGTGCAGATTGGGCTGCTGGTGGTATTTTTCCTGCTTAACTACTGGAGCGTGAGTTTCTTTGGTCGTGTGAATACCATTGTTACCACCTTCAAATTTATCGTGCCGGTACTGACCATCATTACGCTCCTGCTTTACTTTCATGCGCCGAATCTTGACGTTCCGCCAGCACCGCCGGGCGGGGCGCATGGTGTTTTTAGCTCACTGACGGGGGCAGGGATTGTCTTTGCCTACCTTGGTTTTCGCCAGGCCGTGGATTTTGCGAGTGAAGCCAAAAACCCACAGCGCAACGTACCGCTGGCGATTGGTATTGCCATTGCTGTCAGCTTCGTGATTTACCTGGCCCTGCAGTATGCCTTTATGGGCGCGGTGCCGGCCGATTTACTGTCACAACATGGCTGGGCCGGGCTGAAGCAGGTGTTCCAGTCGCCCTATGCCGATTTAGCGCGCAGCCTGGGACTGACCTGGCTGATTAACCTGATTCTTATCGACGCCGTGATTTCTCCGGCCGGAACCGGCAACATCTATCTGGCGGGGGCTGCGCGCGTGCTGTTTGCCTGGGCGCGTAACGGTCATCTGTTTAAAGTGTTTGGTGAAGTGGATGCAAAATCGGGCGTACCACGCGGCGCATTGTGGTTATCGCTGCTGCTGGCCATCGCCTGGACGCTGCCTTCTGAGTTTCAGGTCTGGGGCGGATTAATCGGTGCGGTCACCTCGGCCACCGTCTTTACCTATATGCCGGGCCCGATCACGCTGGGCGCATTTCGTCGTCACCTGCCGGACATGCAGCGCCCGTTTCGCCTGCCGATAGCCGGGCTGCTCAGTCCGCTGGCGTTTGTAGCCAGTACGCTCCTGATTTACTGGAGCGGCTGGTCGGTCAATGAGATTCTTATCCCGATCCTGATTATTGCCTGGGTCGCTTACGCCGTCTTTGGTAAGAAGAACAGCGAATTCAGTCAGGATCTGCGTTGCGCCTGGTGGCTGCTGGCTTACTACATTGTGGTGATGGTGATTTCCATGCTCGGTACCTACGGCGGGAGCGGCGTGATTAGCACGCCATTCGACATGATTCTTATCATTGTCGCATCCCTCGTCTGCTACTTTTGGGGCGTAAGCGCCAGCCTGGCGAAACCTAATATTACCAATGAGGAGGAGGAGTCGGTATCCTTCGGCAAACACGCGTCCTAGCGTTTATCGTCTGCGCCTGTGCCCGGCACAGGTGCAGTTTCTCATGACGGCGCTCAGTTGTGACATTCACTTTTTTGACCGCCCAATCCCGCCCACATCAGGCATTGTGCCGTTCTTCTTGCTCCTGCTGAGTGTGAAAAATCCTTTTTTTTGAGCCCATATATAAAAAGAAATAGAAAGCGGACAGGCAGCCCATAAAACTGATGCACGGACGTGCATCAATTATCGACATTAGTCCTCATTGCCCCATTGATTCAGAAAGGTGGCGATCTCGTCAATACGCGCCGCATCAATGCCTGCCTCGGCGGCCATCTCCTGCTGCGCGTCTTCGCTGATCACTTCGTTATTCATCAGCCGGGTAATCAGTAACTGGAAGTAGTGCGCCAGCGCATCATGTTCTGACTCGCTGACCGGCGTTGCTGTCTCTGCCGCGTATTCTTCAGCAATGTCATAATACTTGAGTGGAACATCAGGGGTCATATCAGGTCCTCAGGGAAAGTGCTTACTGCTTTTCAGGCGGCGATCATAGCAGGGTTGCGTGGGTTTTTCTGCCCTGCGGGCTGTCGTTACCGCGGGGCAGGTTCTGTTTCACCGGTGAGTGAACACAGCGGCAAGCGCGCCAATATCCCTGACGATCACATCGGGTTCAGGCGCCAACGGGAAAGGCGTTTGTCCCGGCCGCGCGATAAAGGCGGTTTTCATCCCCGCGCGCTTCGCACCGCCGACATCCCAGCCGTGCGCGGCTACCATCATGCATGATGTGGCTGGCTGTTTCATTTCATCCATTGCCCAGCGATAAACGCGCAAATCCGGCTTATAGACCTGTAATGACTCGACGCTGAGCACCCGGCTGAAAAAAGAGCTTAGCCCCGCCTGACTGAGTTGTTTTTCAGCCAGTGCCTGTGACGAGTTCGTCAACGCCACCAGCGTCAGGCCGTGCGATTTTAATGCGGATAAACCCTCAGCAACGTCAGGAAAAGCCGGCATGGCCGATAAGGCGTCAGCCAGCGAAGTAGCGTCAGGTAAAGGCGTGATCCCATAGCGTTCGGCGGTCATCTGCAGCACGGCTTCTGCAATATCACCAAAGCTGTGCCAGCTGCCTGTGACGGATTCCACCAGCGAGTAATGCAGCAGCGAAGTGAACCAGGCTTCTGCGCGTTCGGGTTTATTGCCCAGGCGACGCACCACACAGGCTTTTAACGGCGCGGTATCCAGGAGGGTTTCATTGACATCAAAAAAAAGCGTGTGGGTATCTTTACGGGTGACAGTCGTGTCTGTCATTTGACCTCCGTTAACCGTTGAATATAAACAGACGGTACAGTAACGCCCATCTGGTCAGGCTTAAGCGTAGAAGGCCCATCCGAAACACTCAACTGCGGGAAAGCGTGGCGCGTCTGGCCACGCCTCCAGTGGCTGGGACAAACAGCCCCAGCCCTGTTTCTCAGTGACCGTTCATCAGTCTTTCGACCTCGTCAGGTTTGTCATGCACGCCGAAGCGGTCAACCAAAGTTTGCGTTGCCGCATTCATTCCCCGCAGCCCGACCTCCGTGCCTTCCCGCCGGAACTTGATCACGATGCGGTCCAGCGCGCTCACTGACGTGATGTCCCAGAAATGTGCATGGGTGACATCAATAATGACGCGTTCCACCTCCTCGCTGACGTCAAAATGGCGGGTGAAGCGATCGGACGAGGCAAAAAAGACCTGGCCCGTCACGGTATAAATACGTGTGTTGCCTTGCCGCTCAGAGGACACCGCCATAAAGCGCGCCACTTTAGTGGCAAAGTTCAGCGAGGCAATCAGTACGCCGATCAGCACACCCAGCGCCAGGTTGTGAGTGGCGACCACAACGACGACGGTGGCCAGCATCACCACGCTGGTGGACATGGGATGGGTGCGCAGGTTGGCAATCGACTGCCAGGAGAAGGTTCCTACAGATACCATAATCATCACGGCGACCAGGGCTGCCATCGGGATCTGAGACACCCACTGGCGCAGAAAGACCACCATCAGCAGTAACACCACGCCCGCTGTCAGGGTAGACAACCGTCCCCGGCCGCCCGACTTCACGTTAATCACCGACTGACCAATCATGGCGCAGCCCGCCATACCGCCAATAAAGGCGGTACAGATGTTGGCGATCCCTTGCGCTTTGCACTCGCGGTTTTTATCGCTGCCTGTATCGGTCATGTCATCCACGATGGTGGCGGTCATCATCGACTCCAGCAATCCCACCACAGCCAGGCCTGCGGCGTAAGGCAGGATGATCAGCAGGGTGTGCAGATTCAGCGGAATGTCCGGGATCAGAAACACGGGCAGGCTGTCGGGCAGCCTGCCCATATCGCCGACGGTGCGCACATCCAGATGGAGCCATACAGAGATTGCAGTCAGAACAATAATGCAGACCAGGGGGGAAGGGATGGCTTTGGTGATCCGGGGGAAAAGATAAATGATGCCGAGCCCGGCAGCGGTCAGGGCATAAACCTGCCAGCTCACATGAGTCAGTTCCGGCAACTGGGCCATAAATATCAGGATGGCCAGCGCGTTGACGAAGCCGGTCACCACCGAGCGGGAGACGTAGCGCATCAGACTGCCTAACCTGAGATAGCCTGCCAGCAACTGCAGAAGGCCGGTCAGCACGGAGGTCGCCAGCAGATACTGCAAGCCGTGCTCTTTAACCAGCGTGACCATCAGCAGCGCCATCGCGCCGGTGGCGGACGAAATCATCGCCGGTCGGCCACCGAGAAAGGCCATAACGAAGGGAATACAGAACGCGGAGTAGAGTCCGACCTGGGGATCTACGCCAGCGATAATCGAAAAGGCGATCGCTTCTGGAATAAGGGCGAGCGCGACCACAATACCGGCAAGGACGTCACCCCGGACGTTACCCAGCCAGTCCTTACGCGTCGAGGACAGCAACATATTGATTTCTCAGTTTTTTAGATGAAAGTAAGCCCATGCGGGCAAAATTTAGTGATGCAAAAGCACATCCGCAGTCGGGATGTTATTGCGTGCGCGATCGGTTAAGCCGGTGCGCCAGGGAAGGGGGAAAACTCAGGGTGGCGTAAGACGCATGATGGTAATTCTCCTTTACGGCCATAAGGGGCTTTCAGGAAGGACATTCCTGCCCGGACGCGATATCCGGGGCAGACGGCGATGCCTGTCAGGTGACGAAATGGTGCTTTCCTGAGCAGAACAGCGACTCACTATAAACAAAACGACACGCAGGTCAACATTAAATCGTCCTGCGTATTCCTGACAGGCTGCAAAGTCAACCCGAAAGTGAGTGTCAGGGGAACACAGTGAGGAAGGGGGGCGGCCGTACTTGAAAGAAAGCGCCACGCGTCGTGAGCCAGCTGTATCCGCGTGTTTGACGCGATCGTTTCGTTTACAGAACGTGTTTTGACCGCACGAGGAGCAAAAGACAACACCGTGGTTATTCACAACATGCCGTGAAGTGTCGTCCCTGACAGTATCTCCGGCCGGTACACGCTCGCGCGAGACCGATGAGGTTATCTCGTATCGTCGTCTTCCGGCCGGGGCCGGACTACGTCCATTGGCGTTATTTCTTTTCTTCGTTCAGGCCTGCAAGTGTCTGCAGGTAGGGCACTGGCTGCTTTACGAGACCGGGCGTTAAAAATGCTCTTAGCCATGTTCTGGCTTCCAGGATTTTACTCAGGCGATCGTCGCTGCAATTGTCTGTTGCCATGCGTCTCAGTTCATTCATCAGAGAAGTAATGTTTATTTCCCTGTCAGCCAGCGCCAGGTGCAATGCTGCTTCGCCAATAATGACGTGGCCTTTCTCGTCGTCTTGAAGTAACACGGTCAATCCTCCATAAGCACGATTTATGACAACCTCACCACTGACTGTAGTCGTCCCCGCAGATAATGCCTGCTTAAAATATTCAGCACTTACCCTGTTCTGTCGTGATGCGCTCAGAAACAGGTACGCGTAACCCAGACCAGGTCTGTTATTCGTGCGTTAAAGGGAACATAATGGCACTGCGACCGGAAGGGAGAAAATCTTTTTCATTTAAAGTTATTACCGTTAGCGTAATCTCTTCGGGTGTTCAGTTTCATTTGCACTGTCTTAACCTGAAAGCGCAAGAAAGAGCCAGGGTTGGGTGGTGGGATGAAAAGTGATAAACTGTATGTTTATACACCTGCCGGGAGGACGATTGAAAAACAATGAGCACGATATTTCACAAGAGGTGCTTGCTCTGGTAGGCAGAACCGTCAGCCAGCTCCTGAGACGGGAGGGCACTGTCATGCCTGAAGACCTGACGAGGGCCTTGCAGACGATGAGTGAACATAGCGTAGAGGCAAAAACGCGCGCGGACTGCGGTGAACTCATTATCCGGCTTATGAAAAAGATGCATTAATATCCGCTTCACGTCAGGCATCTTCTTATCTGCGTCGCAGTCGGGCCTGTCGCCGTAAGCTACGTGCGCAGAATATCGGGCCTTACTCTCTCTGGTGTCGTTCCGGTCACGGTAATACGAAACGTTTTGTCTTCCAGAAAGCCTTGCCTGGCAGGGATAGCGCTTCGACGCTGTTTTCACCCCCAAACAGACAGCCTGCTTGTGTCGTTAATCGTAAATGACTTGCTTTGACAGACGTGTATAACGCTGAGACACGGTCAGTTCCGTGAGGTTTCATCGGCATCTTGTGACAGATGGGCGGCATGGTCATCGTCCCTGTCATCAGGAGAGCGACGAGCGGCCATATCGGCTTTAATTTCACTGATGGCCATGCTTACTGCGCGGCTTTTCTCTTCGCTGTCAGAAGAACGCATGATGGCATCAAGATTTTCCAGCACGCTCTTGAATGTGACGCTGCCCTGATCCTCAAGGGATGCCAGGGCAGCCTCTCCAATGAGTGTGTCACGGAGTTTTTCATCTTTACTGTATGTCATTATTACTCTCTGAATAAGTTTTGCCTGCCCGGCTGTCGTGTATATCAGCCACTGTGCCGCAAAGTCCCTTTCAGAAGGTTCCAGCCAGTATCAGAACAGAAGGCGCAACAGTTCCTGCAGGTGTTCTTCTTCCTGAGGAGAAGAAACATGGCTCATACGTTCAATGAGCGACTTGCAAAGCGCTTTGCGGTTCAGCGTACGACCTGCTCTGAGTATTTCAACCACAACAACGCCCAACGTTTCCTGCTGAGAGGGCAGTGATGCGCGGCTGAAGAAGGATGAAACATCTTTACTTACGCCAGTTACGGGCAGTCTGTGTTGCATAAGTTTCTCCATTGTACAGTTATTATGCTGAGTGTATATATCTAAGTTATACAACAAATCAGTCATTGTACAGGTTTATTTTGGGTTCTGATTTTTAGAGGTCAAATCATCAGGTTTCAAAGTAACTGATCGCCCAATGACGTTGGGAGAAACGGACAGGATGAGCCAGACAGCCGCTCTGATGGGACAGTCAACAAACGCCTGTAAACATGGGGGCCGGGCCTTTTTTCTTCTTAACGCGACATCGTTCCGCTGTACATCGCTGGTTTAATGACAGGCGTATTTCTCTGTTATGCTTTGGCCACGTCTTTATAAATACCCTGGCCAGTGTTATCCCTGGCTAAGCGCGAAGAGGGTGTGCCATAAAACGGGTGGGCCGGGTCACATCCTGTTGCCAGCGCCTTCGCCGCCGATCAAAAGTCGGCTTGCCGGGCCCCTGTGTTGTTATGTACGGCGCGCCAGTCCTGGCGGTAAATGTTTTTTCTCTGAGGATTACACTATGACGGCCTTTTATCAACTCAGTGCTACGCGTTTACATGGCGAGCGCATTACGATGGCCGACTACGCTGGCAAGGTGGTGTTGGTGGTGAATACCGCCAGTCATTGTGGCTTCACGCCCCAATATGCAGGCCTGGAAGCGCTTTACAAAAAGTATGCCGATCAGGGGCTGGTGGTACTGGGCTTTCCCTGCAACCAGTTCGGCAGGCAGGAACCCGGTAATGCCGACGATATCGCACAGACCTGCCATATCAACTATGGCGTGAGCTTCCCGATGTTCGAGAAAGTCGAGGTCAACGGCGCCGCAGCGCACCCGGTGTTTCGTTTCCTGAAACAGGCATTGCCTGGTGTGTTGGGTGGGCGGATTAAGTGGAATTTCACTAAGTTTCTGATCGCGCGTGATGGTAAACCGCTCAGACGATTTGTCCCCATCACTTCTCCTGAAAAAATGGAAGCCGCGATTGTTGCCGCGCTGGAAAGCACAGCGGCTGTGATTTGAAGCGTTGATCTGGCGTGCCAGCAAAGGACAGCGACCCGGTCAGGTTGTCTGCCGTGCCGCAACCGGCGCCAGGAGGCTGACTGGCGCAGCGTTTGCCTGTCACCTCAGTAGCGCACCCGGCTGCTGCTCAGACGCAACGCGGGCGCGGCTGCCATAACCGGGCCCGGAATGACCGGCATGCCACCCAGCACAGACAGAAATGCCTCTGCCCAGTGATGGCTGTCATGCAGATGTAACCCCTTCATCAGGCGCGCGTGCAGGTGTCGCCGTTCACGCAGCGGCATCAGCAGGGCACTGTGAATGGCATCGGCCATGGCATCCGGATCGTAGGGATTGACGATAAGCGCGCCGTCCATCTGCTCCGCCGCGCCCGCGAACTGTGACAGGATCAACACACCCGGGTTTTCCGGATCCTGCAGGGCCACATACATCTTCGCCATCAGACTCATGCCTGACATCAGGGGCGTGGCCAGCGCGACGCGTGAGGCACGATAAATACCCGCCTGCTCCTCACGGCTGTAGGCATGCGTCAGGCAATTCACGGGATACCAGTTCATCATGCCATGCACGCCATTACATTCTCCGCACAGAGTTTCTAACGTGTGCGTGACAGCCGCTGCCCGGTCCGCGTAGCCCGCAGAAGGCGGGGCCAGTTGCAGCAGGGTAATATTTTTTTGATAGACGGCATGTTTGCGCAGTAACACTTCTATCGCGCTGATGCGGTAAGGCAGTCCGGCGCTTTCATCAAGATGACCGCCGCTCAGAACGGTGTTTTCCGGTAAGCTTTCACGACACTGCATTTCCATAAACGCACAGCTGTTGCTGTCACGCAGGCAGCGCACATCGTCCAGATCGATCCCGACAGGAAAGACGCCGAGCTTTACAATCCGCCCCTGCACGCGAACGCTGTCTACGCTCAGGCGCTCGGTGCGGAATTCGCTTTCCAGCCAGACGATAAAGTTGTTCAGGTCCTGAACGGTCTGAAAGCCGAGCAAATCACAGCACAGCAGCGACTGTGTGAGCCAGCGCCAGTCGGGAATCGCCTCAAACATCGTGCCTGAGGGAAAGGGCTGGTGCAGGAAAAAGCCCACAGGAGTAGTCAGTCCGGCCTCACGAAGGTAATGGGCGCAGCCCAGCAGATGGTAATCCTGTATCCAGATGGTGTCTTCGGGCATAGCGTTATCACAGATGACCCGCGCATAGGCTTCGTTAATCTTTTTGTATTCCCGATAGCCGTCAGCAGAAAAGCGGGCCAAATCCGGACGCTGGTGGAAAACCGGCCACAATCCCTGATGAATATAATGGTGATAACCCTCTTTCACTTCGGCGGAAGACAGAGGAAAGGTCAGCGTTTCATAAGGGCCTTTCTGCTGAATGCTCAGCGGCCTTGGTGCATCAGAAGGCAGCATCGTCGTCTCACCATCCCAGCTTATCCAGAGTCCGCCGTGGCGGGAAAGCAGGCCTTCATAAATTGCAGACAGCGTGGAACGTTGTGAATGATTATGTGATACCAGGATAAAACCTGACATGGTGTTTTCCTTATGGGCGGGCAGGGCATCAGTTGCCGTGCCCGGCGTCCAGCCGTGATCGGGTTGAGGTCGGATGAAAAACTGCAGCAGGCCACACATGGCAAAGCGTCCTGTCCGCTTAATGGTGGTGGGCGCGGTCAGCGCTCAACGAGTCGCTCAGGCCGTAAGGCGCAACCGCCCTGAGATAAAGACCCGGCAGAGAGGCATGGCAAATGAATCCGTTGCGTTCAAGAAAGTCCTGGGCGCTGTCGCTCAGTGCAATAATGCGATGACAGCCACTGGCGCCAGGGTGGGTCAGACAGCAGTGGAGCAGCCAGGATCCCAGCCCGATATAGCGATACTCTGGCGAGATAAACAGGTCCTGTATAACCCAGGTTTCGGCCATATCGGTAACGACCCGCGCAAAACCGATCTGCCGGGTATGACGATAGAGGCCAAAGCAAAGACTGCTGTTCAACGCCAGCGTCAGCAGACGTGCATCGGGAATAGCCGAACCCAGCCACTGGGCAATCAGCCGCGGATTGAGCATGGACGGATCGGTGTTGACCTCCATCGTCTCTCTGAACCATTTACGGGGAGAAAGCAGGCGCAGCCGCTGCTGCTCGGCAAGATCCGCAATCACGGCATCACCACAAACCGGCAGGAAAGAGGCCGCATTCACACATTTCATCAACGGTTTCCTTTTACATGGACGCCTCAGCGCCCGGTGCCGTTGATTTAAGCGCCCGGCGTGTAAAAGTGGCGTAAAAAAGATCGGGTGCGGTGTAAAAAGGGTGCAAAGGAAAGGGTGAAGACATGGGGCCTGTGCCAGTGAAGAAGCCCCCGTGGCGCAAAGATTACGTGCCGTCGTATCCCCAGCCTGATATATCCCTGTCTTCTCTCCTGAAAAGGGCGGCATGCATACGCTGAGGACGGGACAGACAAGCAATGTTATGTGAAGGCGACTCGCCTTCGTCTCTGCCCGAGCTGTACCGCAGGTCGCGTTTCAGGTGACCGGTTCTGACGATTTAACAGGGTATAAAGCGGCTATCTTCTGCTTTATGCGCCGATCTGCCATTGTTTTGCTGCGTTCATCATCCAGGCTGCTGCACGCGTTCATACTGCGCTGATAAAGGGCAGTGAGGGATTTTCCTACCGGCGGAGTGATGCTGATTTTTGCCGCAAAAAAGCCGAAACAGCCACCATCAGCCCGGTCGTTCCGCCGTGAGGATAACGGTAACGCTTAGGTGAAGGGCGCGGTGAAGGCAATCTGGCAGAGTCATCATGACAACGGGAGATAACCGCACACATTACATATTTACAAATTTAAATGTGTAAATATAATGCCAGCCCTGTTTCTTTTTAAGGATGTTAATTATGCCGTCTCTTTTCACGCCCCTGACGCTGGGTGATCTCACGTTGCGTAACCGCATTGCGCTTCCACCCCTGACCCGTTGCCGTAGCGAGCAGCCGGGCAACATTCCCGGCAGGATGATGGTGGAGTACTATCGCCAGCGTGCCAGCGCGGGCTTCATGATCACCGAAGGTACGCAAATTGAACCGCGCGGGCAGGGCTATGCCTGGACGCCTGGCATTCACAGCGACGCACAAATTGCGGGATGGCGAAACGTCACCGACGCTGTGCATGCAGAAGGCGGAACGCTCTTTTGCCAGCTCTGGCACGTGGGCCGCGTATCGCACAATGCGTTGCAGCCCGGTAAACAGCCGCCTGTTGCTCCTTCCGCCGTTGCCGCCAGCGGCGTACGGGTCTTTATTGAAACCGGACCAGGTGCCGGTATGCTGACGGAACCCAGCATGCCGCGCGAACTGACCACATCGGAAGTCAAAGCGATTGTGGCGATGTACCGCACGGCAGCAGAGAACGCGAAAAAAGCCGGTTTTGACGGTGTCGAGCTGCATGCCGCCAACGGTTATCTGATCAATCAGTTTATTTCTGAACACACCAATTTCCGTACCGATGAATATGGCGGCTCCCTTGATAACCGCCTGCGCTTTCTGCGTGAAGTCACCGAAGCGGTGAGTGCGGTATTTGGCAGTCACCGTGTCGGCGTACGTTTCGCGCCATTGTTCTCAAGCACAGAGGAAGAACGCGTTTATCTGGGGCTGGTTGAACGCGATCCGCATGCTACCTACATTCGTGCTGCGCAGATGCTAAACGAGCTTGAAACTGGCTATCTGTCTATCGCCGAAGCGGACTGGGACAACAGTCCGGAGATGCCCGAAAGCTTCCGTATTGCGCTGCGTGAAACCTTCCGTTCCCCCATCATGTATTCCGGACGTTATACCAGGGAAAAGGCCGAACGTATGCTGGAAAAGGGATGGGGCGATCTGTTTGGCTTCGGGCGCACGTTTATCGCTAACCCGGATTTACCGGCGCGTTTCAAAATGGGCTACCCGCTGAACAACGCGGATCCTGCCTCACTGTATGGTGGAAGTGAGAAAGGCTATACTGACTACCCTTTCTATTCTGCTTGAGGTTCTGAGACGGCATGACACCTGAAAATGCCATTAAATTACTGGCTAACCCGACACGGGTTGCGGTGCTCAAATGGCTTAAACGCCCTGACGAAGCCTTTGCTGACTATTCTCAGCTGTATCCCTTCGATCAGTACGGTGTCTGTGCCAGTCTTATTCAGGACAAAGCGGGCCTCTCACAGCCCGCCACCTCGTTATGTCTGAAAGCGCTGCATGATGCCGGCCTGCTTGAGGCAAGCAAGGTCGGTAAATGGACATACTATCGCCGGCGTGAAGAGGCGGTTCACGAGATGAATATGTCAATTATCCAGGCCCTGCAGGATCTGTAGGCGGCTTGTCAACGACAGTCATACGGACGTCCGGTAACGCTGCGTTGTGGCACATCAGGACATGCATGAAAATCAGCGCCAGGCTCACGCATTTCGCTGGCGAGGAAGAGAGGGCGCATGAGCGCCACTCTCTTTTACCGTTGCGACGTTTAGGGCAGCCTGAATAAGTCACGATACAAAGCGCCATCCCTTCGCAACACGCGCCGGAATCTGTCGCAGATACCACAGCCTGTGAACCTGCGCCAAGCGGATGTGATTGCCCCTGTACCTTCCTGATGAAGCCTGGAATGCCGGCGTTACCTGAATGTTCAGACGCTAAACGATCCAACAATCTGTCGTAATGTTTGGGCCTGTTCAGACAGCGAACGGGAGGCCATTGACGATTCCTGGACCAGCGCCGCGTTATTCTGTGTGACGCCGTCCATCTGATTCACTGCCACGCTGACTTCTGAAATTCCCTGCAGCTGCTCAGAAGAGGCCCGGGCAATCGAGTCCATCCCTTCAGCCAGGTCGCTGACCATACTCATGACCTTCAGGACGCTCTGCCCGGTTAGCGCGGCAATTTCTACGCCGCTGTCAACGTGTGCGACGGCCTGTTCAATCAGACGCTTGATGTCTTTCGCGGCTGTGGCACTACGCTGGGCAAGTGTCCGCACCTCACCAGCCACGACGGCGAATCCGCGACCATCTTCACCTGCACGCGCGGCTTCCACGGCGGCATTCAACGCCAGGATGTTGGTCTGAAAAGCGATGCTTTCAATCACGGACGTAATATCACGGACCTTGACTGCGCTCTCATGGATGTTGTGCATGGTATCGGTCATGTGGCTGACCTTGGACTTGTCGGCGTTAACGGTCTCTGCTGTTGCCCGGGCAGATTCAGCGGTCTGCTGCGCACCGGCTGTGTTGCTCTTCACCGTGCTGGTGAGCTGCTCCATGCTGGCGGCGGTCTGCTGCAGCGCGGCAGCCTGCTGCTCGGTTCGTGATGAGAGTTCTGTATTTCCCCGGTCGATTTCATCGGCCGCCAGCGCAACGGACGCGGAGGCGTCTTTAATCTGCAACACGATCCCGCGCAGTCTGGCTTGCATCGCGTCGAGAGACGCCATGAGGCTGCGGTCATCATTTTTTCGCAGTTGAACCGTTGAGGTCAGATTCCCTTGTGAAATAGCGTAAGCGAGCCGTTGCGCTGTAACCGGCTCACCGCCGAGTTCACGCATAATCTTGCGAATCAGGTAACTTCCCGTCAGCAAGCCCAAAATGACCGCAATGCCCAGCAGAACCAGCAAAATAATATAGGCCTGCTCCGTTGTCTTACTGTTCTGACTGACGGCATTATCAGAGCGCTGAGTGAGCACTTCGCCCATTGAGGTGAGTCCGTCAATCAGGGGGTTCTGGGCTGGTCTGACGGTATCAAGAAGAAATTTCACTGTTGCTGCGTTATTTTTCCCCAATGCCAGAGGAACAGTATTACTGAAGGAATCCAGGGCATTTTTTTGACTCTTTTCGATTGCCTCAAACGCTTTTTTTTCCTCGTTACTGCCCGACTGGTCAATCATCTGGCCCAGTTGAGAACTGCTGTCAACAAACCGGGCTTTTAATTTTTCAAGACGAGCGGATTGCTCTTCAAGACCTTTTTCATCTGTAAATAAGGACAGATTCCTTACCGTGATTGCCATATCACGCTGAATAAGTGTCAGGTCTGTGATTAATTTTGTTTTCTTCATATCACCCTGAACAATGGCTTCAAGGGTGTTTTTAGACTGGTATAAAGAATGAATGGCTACCACTATGCACAGGGAGAAAAAAATGATTAACGTGCCAAAACCCAAACCGAGCCGTGTTGCGATCTTCATAAATCTATCCTGATAAAGGGAGAGGGGGACGGTGATCTTTCGGCACAGACAGACCAACCTTTATCGAAACCAGGACAATTAAATGTAAGAAAACACGTTATGGTAATTTCTGGAAAAATTAAATTTTGTCAATGAGTTAAGACGCATTATTCATAGGTTTTTCTTATATCCCTCCCGTCATCAAACCATCGGTAAATCGCAGTAAAAAAGTCATGTCTTCCCCTCTGTCGTACGGCGTGACGGGTTTCAGCATGACTTAACAGAAGGACAGATCACTGCGCTGGCCATGAAGGCGTCCGGGCGGAAAGGGCGCGTCAGTTCTGTGCGCATCTTAACCGCGGGCGGGCATCCCAATGAAAATGCAGAGAACCAGCCTGCCGCAACTGTCGCCCTGTCCAGCGCTGACCCATCAATAACAATAATCGCAGTAATCGTTGAAGCAATTGCCTCCTGTGTCGATAACGCATGCTCAGCTCAATGTTGGGGCTGAGCCTGAAGCGTCAAAGCTGATTATTACTCAGTCATTTGTGTGCTTTTTTACGACACCAGTACGTGCATTCCTTTTAATTACAGTGGAAACAACAATATGTCTGTCATCAAGACAATGACCAGAAGCTTAACCGGTTCACGTTTTGCGGGGGGATCTCAGCCCGCCAACGGGATCTTTAACTGTGAAAGCTTACCCACTTCGCTCTCTGCAGCAGGCCTCAGCAGTCGTGCTGCGGGTATTTTGCTGACGTTTGTGCCGCCAGAGGCCGATTTTCATAAGGTCAGTCAGGCATGGCAACGCTTTACATCAACAGATTTGACCGTCATTACGCTCTCCTCTAACGGAGCGCTCAGCGCCAGCGGCAAGCAAACAACGTACTGCAAAGGCGACGGGCAGGAAGGCAGCTGGCTCTGGTTACCCCGTAACCTGATTGCAGAGCATGAAACACATGTGGTCGATCTGCACCTTCATGATACCCACACGGCGACGGACCGCATTCGTGCCATCCAGGATGAGCTGGCTGCGTTGAGGCTGAGCATGCCGCTCTCTGCTGACCGTACCTTTGCCATGATTTACTGTGACGGCCTGTCTGCATCGGAAGGGTTTTTAATGCAGGCCTGGTATAATACGGGCCGCTTTCCCTGCCTGGCAATCGGCGGATCCGCCGGTGGACGCGTCACCTTTGACGGGACATGGATTGGCGCTGGCGGGCGTGTACTGCAGGGGAAAGCCGTTATTGTTTTCTGCAAAATGGCGGCGGGTAAGTCCTTTTCACCCTTTAAGAGTCAGAACTTCGAGCCACTGAACAAGAGCTGGCTGATTGCCGAGGCGGATCCGGTTAAGCGTACCCTGTCTTCCGTGTTCAACCCACAGGGGCAGCAACAGCCCTTCACCCAGGCACTGGCTGAACATCTGGGCTGCAATGAACAGCAGCTGACGGAGCGTCTGAAAGGTTTAACATTTGCGGTGAAGGTAGGTGACGCGTATTTCATTCGTTCTGTAGCGAAGATGGACAGCCACAGTGTACAGTTTTTTTGCGATCTGGAATTTGGCGATCGGCTTTACTTAATGCGTGAAACCGATTTTAAGCAGGCTACGCTGCGGGACTGGCAGGCCTTTACGCAACGTCACGGCAAACCGGCGGCGGTCCTGATGAATGACTGCATACTGCGCCGACAGGGCAATCCCGATAAGCTGCACGATGCGCATTTCTTTAAAGGCATCCCGGCTGCCGGGTTCTCCAGCTTTGGTGAAATTCTGGGCGTACCGATCAATCAGACCTTGTCTGCACTGGTATTCTTCAATCATAACGTAAACGCCATGGCGCAATTTCCGGTGGAATATGCCAGCTATGCCGCGCACTATGCGCAGCGCGCGTTACGTCGCTGGGAAGCGCTAAACCGCGTCCAGTCGGGCGTGCTGGCTCGCGTGGTGAATTATCAGCAGGAGTTGGCACCTATCGTTCAGGCGCTGCCGGTGCTTGAGGCGGCAACCCAGAGCCAGAGCGAAGCGTTGTCGATGGCCGAAAGCAGCATTCGCGCTATCAGCACTCTTGCCAAAGAAAGCCAGCAGGCACAAGGGCGCCTGGGGGACGGGCTGGACGATCTGGAAGCGATATCTAACGGTATCAACGTTATTACGCACGGCATCAGCAATATCGCTTTCCAGACCAATATTCTGGCGCTCAATGCCGCTGTCGAGGCTGCACGCGCGGGGGAAGCTGGCAGAGGATTTGCCGTTGTGGCAGGGGAAGTTCGCCGTCTGGCGCAATCCTCGAAAGAGCAGGCTGAAGCGACCGCAAGCAACATTAATGATGCGGTCGACACGATCTCGCGTATCCGCGATGTCGCGACAAACACGGTACAAACCGCGACGGACATGGCAGACCGCAGTATCCAGGCTGCCGATGCGATTGCCGCCATGAGCGATCGAAGCCGTCATGAACGGGCAGGGATGGCGAAACAGCTGGATAATCTGCGCACCTTAACGGCAGGTATGGATGCCATGCAGGAAGCGGTCGCCGAGCTGAAAGTGCTGCAGACACTTTCCTCGTCACGGTAAGTCACTGCTGGCGCCGCGACCAGGAAGGCCCTGCGCCAGTCTCTGTTAAACAGGGATAACAACTAAGGTAATGGCAAAGTGAACCCGGGCTTTCTTGTTGTTATTTATCATACCTCGTCAGATTGCTTATTTACCGCCTTATTTTCAAGACGGAAAATTCAGCATGGGTTGCGTTTGATCCTCAATGTTTTAGCGGCTTTTTTCAAACCTGTTCTGTGAAGCTTTAAACAAAAAAGCCACGCATTCGCGTGGCTTTTACAACCTTATTCATTCACGTGCAGTTTGTTTTAATTACAGGGATTAGACGTTAAATCGTGTTTTTTTAATCATCACATTGATTTATATGTGTTTTATTTTTAGTGCAGATTCCTGTACTCATGCATGTATTCACTTTGAGTTTTGTGAATATTGACTTCATAATCATCTACTCAACCATGTGTATATTTTCAATAGATTAGATGATGTCTACTTGCCAACCACGCTGCAGAAGCAACTGAATTTGTTCACTAGATATTCGGTCAGAGTGAAGGGCTAGACATAGTAAATGTTTCGGACGACTCATTGCGACATAAAACTGCCGCATAAAAACTTTATTGGGTTTGAATGCTCTAAGTGAATTTGGTTTATCTGGTAGGCTGGCATTGGAATGCTCTACGTTGGGTAGCTCTCCAGTCAAATATGGCAACATAGTTTGTAGATCGAATGTGTGATTTTTTGTCTCAATGACTAGCGTTGCATCATGGGTCTCGCCTTTAACAGCATGTATTGTTGATAGCTCAATATGAAAGCCATCCTCATGGATTAGAGTGTTAACTCTCAAGGGAGTAAGTGAGCTTGCGCGTTCAGCCTGCCTGGCTTCATCTGGATTTGTATCTTCATGAAATGCCATATAATCTGTTGCCTCGGCGGGGATGTTTTCTAACCTTAGCAAGGAAATTAATGTACGGCAGGCAATTTCCCAATGTTGTTGTTTTGTCACTTTAGTCTCGGTGAGTAAATAAAATAACCCTTTACGAAAGCGAGTCCAGTTTCCTATTTTGATTAAATGTTCTCGTAATGTTGTACTGGAAAAATATTTCTCATTGTCATCCATCTTATTGCTCATTCGCATAAGCTTAAGAATACACGTTAGTAGGAGTTTATAATTATCTGCCAAATCGATAGTTGAATTTTCTTGGCACCGGCGAACAACTTCTATAAAAAAATTTTCTTTGAAATGATTTTTTGTTTTGGTTTTATCAAAATCAGGCCAATAATGGCCTATTCTAAACTGTGCTTCATTGGATGTTATTTTAGCTCCGACTGCACCAACAACTTTCACCGTGAATTTTTTATTTTTTTTATATTCTACAGAAAACTGATTTGAAACAATTTGAGCAAAATGCTCAATGACTTCTTCGCAAGTATCGTCATTGAAAATGATAACAGTATCGGAAAATCTATCTCGAGTAGTATGGGCTTGTGCTCTATCTAACAAATTTGCTTCTGTTAACTCCGTTTCCAATGGGATTTCATTGAAACTTAACTTACAGATTTTGTTAGATTGAACTCCATCAAAGCGATGAGATGTATGAATTACATAATCCATCTGGTCTCGCAACTTACCGTTAAAGCTTTGATTAGGCTCTTCTGTTCCAATGTTATTAAAAATAGATTGATCTGGATCGCCAAAACGCTGAACAATGAGTGATGAATTATGCAGGAAGACTTTACTTAAAAGCTCATCTTGGAATTTTTGTGTATCCTGCATTTCATCAATTAAAACAAACGGAAACCTTGCCCGAATGACCTCAGCTAATTCAGGATTGTTTGTGCATGCTTTATCGGAGTGCGTATACATATCACGAAAAAGAAAAACGCCTCGTTCATCCAGATAATTTTTTAATCGGCCAAGGTCGCGTATAGCCCTCTGAAGATTATTATCTTGATTCCAGCTTCTGGGTTTTTTATCAAGATTAATTTCTTCACCATTCTGAGAAATATATCGAAATGTACCTCTGAAGAAAGCCTCTTGTTCTATAGTATTACCTAATCCATTTAATGTCCCTTTAAACCAAGAAAATTGAGCTAATTCGAGCAGTTTAATAGCTTGCTTAGCGTATATGTCATTGTCTACTGTGATATCTTGAATACCACGAGATCTGATATAGGGTAATGCTAAAAAGCGGTGTACAAACTCCTGAATGGTCCCAATAAAATGAGGATATTTCAGTAAACGCTGTGCAGCTTTTGAAGTTGAGCATTCAAGGCGGCTAATGATCTCATCTTTAGCCACATTGGTATGAGATAGGACGCATATCCCTCGGTGTGGAGAGTTCCACTTTTTAGCAAGAAGAATGAGCTTAGTGGCAATTAATGTTGTTTTTCCACTTCCTGGGCACGCTTGTACATCAATAGAGTGCATAGCTTTCAGAATTGAAATACGAATATCATCCTGTAGAATAAGTTTTTCAGATTCGGCTATCTCGGTAATGTCGTCATGCGTAATGAAGCCTTCAAACGACTGCGGCATTCTGCACCTCTTCAGTATCTTCTTCAATTAGCTCTGTTACATATTGAATAGCCTCAATTAGATAGTTTGGAAGCCTCTTTTTGAGTTCGATTGCAAACTCGTTTTTTGCCTTTGTTTGGGCCAACTTAGAAATATCGCTATTATTAGCATCCTCATCACTAAGAGAAGCTATCGTGTCCTGATGATGTCAGACGGTGCGTAATGGTCGAGTTGGCACCGCTTGAACATGAAGAGTTTGGCATCATCCTACTCAATAACCAGAATCAGCTATTACATCGGGAAACTTTGTTCAGGGGCACATTGAATACGGTCAGCGTTCACCCCCGCGAAGTGATCAAGCTTGTGCTGAAACACAACGCCGCCGCCGCTATTCTCGTTCACAACCACCCCAGCGGCGAGCCAGAACCCAGCCGAAGTGATATCAATTTGACTAAAAAGCTAAAGGGGCTGCTGGAGATGCTGGACGTGCGGTTGTTAGATCACTTTATCGTTGCTGGCACTGAAACAGTATCGATGGCTGAACGAGGGCTGGTCTGATGCAAGCAATTACTTGGTTTAATGTACGTTAAAATAATCCAGCTATGCTATTTTACGAAACTTATTGTGTAGTAGAATATATTTTAATTTAGACTAACTTATGACGATTAATCTGCTGTAGACGTCGCCTGAAAGTACAACCCGATAGACACTCTGGTATCCAATCGGGATGTACCTTTTGCTTATATCAGGTGAAGATTATTAATCAGTACATTTTTCGAGAAACTGTTGCGGTCAACGCCAAACATCCTGTCAAACTCCATATGATCTTTTTTATAATCCATTTTCAGTCTTGCGCGTGCTGTTTTTTTAAACTTCATGGGAGACTGCTTATAGGCAAGACTAAAGCTCCGTGAAAAGTGAGGTAGCGAGGTAAAGCCACAGGCACAGCTGATGTCAGTTAAAGACCAGTCGGGTGCCAGATCGATAAATTCTTTTGCCAAGGTGAGTCTGACCTTCCACATCCATTTTATTGGCGTGATGCCATAGAACAGGTTGAAGACGCGGCAGATATCAAAGCGGGTCTTGCCGCTGATGCGTTCGAGATCTTCTAATAAAATGTCTTCAGAGATATTTTCAATGATGTAGTCAATAACTTTGACGATGCAGTGTGCCTTTTCTGCTTTCGCTTGTTTGCCATAAATGACCAGATGCCGATTTTCAAGATCATCCACTATTTTCCGGCTAAATCCCTCTTTTTCTGCTTCTGTCAGTCTGTGTTCTAACATACACACTCCTTATGTTACCGATGATAAGTTGAACCGTGAATTTATTCGGGTGCTGCTTATAGTTTCAATTAGCAATCAACGTGCCAAAAAAGTTAACTAAATAACATGCTGTTTATTATGGTTTTTATTAACTTTCCCTGTTTCGGGAAGGCGGGTTTCCCGGAAGTGGGAAGAAGGAAGCGTGCGGGCTGGTCATTAATCCCATTAGTGGGAATGCCCGTCTGGCACGTCTCAGGCGTGTAACTGTTCTGCTAAACGGCTGTTTTGTCAGAAAGGGACGTTCCGTTAATGAGACGGACAGGAAATCAGAGTGGGAGGATAATAACCCTCTTATTTCAAGCTGATGATTTAAAAAAAGAAAATTAAATTTTTTTTGTGGCACACTCTTTGCTTGAGTCTTACCAGCATTTTCACAGGGTAAGACAATGGATATTTCAATCACACAGCCAGGTCATAAACAGTGGTTCAGAAAGCACGGGATTAAATGGATCTCCGGAGGGCTGGTTTTCGCCACGTTAATTGTGATTTATAACGTAAAGTTTTCTCCTTATAAGGTCCCGCTCAGTAGCCTCTCCGTAGCAGAGGTGAAATTTGGCAATTTTTCGGTGGATGTCAGAGGGAATGGTGTATTGCTTCCACAGGACATTAATTGGGTTTCAGCCAGCGTTGATGCCCGGGTCGAGGCGGTCATCTACAAAGCGGGCACGCGGGTTAAAAAAGGCCAGTTGCTGGTTAAGATGAGTAATCCTACGGTTGAACAACATTACCAGGAAAACAAACTGGAATATGATGCCCTTCAGGCAGAGACTGACGCCAGAAATGCGGAGCTAAAAAATAAAATTCTTAATCAGGAAGCTGTGCTACTGGATGCAAAGTCTCGTTTATCGGGTTCTGAAATGAAGCTTAAAGCGCAGAAAAAGTACATCGCTGCCGTACCCATGCTGGATTATGAGACGACCCGTATTGCGACTGAGCTCAATCGTCATCAGGTTGATTTTGAAGAAAAACGTTTAGCTACCCTAAAGCAGAGTGTTGACGCTGACACCAAAGCCAATCTGATGCGCCTGAGGAAATCTGCCTCCTTGGTCGTCCTGAGCGAAGAGCAAATGCAGTCCCTGAATGTGACCTCCCCGATTGATGGTGTATTGCAGGATGTTGCCGTGCAGGCCGGGCAGCGCATTATAACGGGAAGTAACATTGCCCGGCTGGCCAAAGAAAAAGACCTTTACGCTGAACTGAAAGTCCCTGAGTTGCAGTCGCGGGATTTAGCGGTGGGGCAGCCAGTGATGATCAACACAGGAAGAAGCACGTTTCAGGGGCGGGTATCGAGGGTTGATCCGGCGGTGGTTAATGGTACGGTCAAAGTTGATGTGACGTTTGAGGGGCCTCTGCCGCAGGAAGCCCGACCCGATTTAAGTGTTGATGGCTTGATTGCCGTGGCAAAAATTTCGCAAACGCTGTTTGTGGAAAGACCCCCTTATGCGCAAAACAATCTGCCTTCCACACTCTACAGGCTTGATGAAAAAGAGCAGTCAGCCACCAAAATGAAGGTGGATTTTGGTCAGGGTTCAGTTGATTTCATCCAGATCACCAGTGGCTTGCGCGCTGGCGACAAAATTATTCTGAGCGACAGTTCTGCCTGGCAGGATGCTGATCAGATCGCAATCACGCCCTGAATGCACAACACCCGACAGCAACGATAAAAGGACAATTTATGGACACCGAAACAATGGAAAATTTGGTAGAACTCAACAATATCAACAAGATTTTTCTGACGGATGAAATTGAAACGCATGCGTTAAGCAAAATCAGCTTTACCCTGTCTAAAGGTGAATATGTGGCCATTTCCGGTCCTTCAGGATGCGGAAAATCAACGCTTCTTTCCATTCTTGGTTTACTGGACGTCGCATCTTCCGGCACCTATACCCTGGCCGGACATAATGTCGAAAATATGACTAAGCAGCAGCGTGCCTCTTTGCGTAATCGCGACATTGGCTTTATTTTCCAGTCATTTAATCTGATTAGCGATCTGACCATTGAAGAAAATGTGGCGCTGCCGCTGACCTACCGTAAAGAGATGAGTAAAGCAGAAAGACAAAGCCGGGTAAGTGATGCGCTGGCGAAGGTTCATATGTCGCACCGGGCGCGCCATTATCCTTCGCAGCTGTCAGGCGGTCAGCAGCAGCGCGTTGCAGTCGCGCGGGCAATTGTCGGCTCTCCCTCCGTCCTGCTGGCGGACGAACCGACAGGTAACCTAGATTCAAAAAATGCCGAAGCGGTAATGGATATTCTGGACAATCTGCACAGAGAGGGCGCAACCATCTGTATAGTGACGCATGACCCGCGCTCTGCTGAACGCGCTCAGCGCAGTATCATTCTTTCTGATGGTCAGGTTGTCGCCGATGGTTTACATAACCATGAACTCACGCTGATCAGGGAAGCATAAGATGCTATTTGATATCCGATATGCTTTGCGACTGTTACTAAAAAGCCCCGCTTTTTCTGCCATGACCGTGTTAATTATGTCGTGCGGTCTTGCGCTGACGCTGTATATGGTGTCGGTGATCAATACGTTTATGTTTTCACCTCTGCCGTATACGCATGGCGAGAATATGGTGTTACTCAACCCCGTTGTAAATGGCGCAAGCCTGAGCGACTCCGGGCTTAATTATCTTGATTACGCCGAAATCAAAGCGCACAGCACCGCGCTGGAGAATGTGAGCTACTTTTACGGTGAGCGTGCAGATATCAGCGATGGCAATAAAGCCGTTTCATACATGGCGACGCGCAGTACTGACGATATGTTCTCCTATACGGGCGTGCAGCCTCTCCAGGGCAGGGCGTTCAGCCAGGGCGATACCGAGCCCGGTGCTGAACCGGTCGCGGTGATCAGTTACGCACTGTGGCAAAATTATTTTGCCGGAAGCCCGTCAGTGATTAACCGCAGCATACTGATTAACAGTGTCAGGACACGCATCGTCGGTATCATGCCGAAAGAATTTGCCTTTCCATTTTTTCAGGATCTCTGGCTTCCCTCGCAGCTGAATCCGTCACAGTTTTTGACCCGTAAGGATGCCCCGGAGATTTCCGTCTATGCCCGTCTGAAACCTGGCGTTTCGGCCAGTGCCGCAAATGCGGATCTGAATGCAGTGATGCAAAGTCTGGCGAACCGCTATCCTGAAACCAATAAGGGGCTGTCAGCACAGGTACTGACTTTCCAGGAAAACTTCATGGGCGAAGAGACGGTGACAATTTTCGTCGTCATGCTGGTCGCTGTGGGATTCGTGCTTGTTCTAGCCTGTTGTAATGTCGGCAATCTCCTGCTTGCCCGTACCACGGAGCGCGCCAAAGAAATTGCCATTCGGGTGGCGCTTGGTTCGCCGGCAGCCAGATTGGTGATGCAGATGATGTGGGAAAGTCTGTTCATCTGTCTTCTTTCCGGGGTTATTGCTGTTCTGCTGGCCGCCTGGGGACTGGAAATGACTAATCGCCTCCTGCCCGGCTTCGTCCCTAACAAGATCCCTTTCTGGTGGCATCTGAGTCTGGACAGCGGAATGATCCTTCAGGCGCTGGCTCTGGTCATCCTGACAGTGGTGACGACAAGTGCACTGCCAGCCTGGAAAATTACTCATGGCAACTTCAACGATGTGCTGCGTGACGGAACCCGTGGTGCGCAAAGCCGCAGTGCGGGTCGGATTTCCCGCATCTTGGTGACATTCGAAGTGGGCTTATCCTGTTCGATACTTTGTATCAGTGCCCTGTTAGGTGTGCTGGTTTATCAGGCTACGCGTGCGGATTACGGTGTAAATACGCAGGATTACCTGACGGGGCAGATTCACCTTAACGCCAACCAGTATCCTGATGAAAAAAGCCAAGTCCTGTTTTACCAGAAACTGCAGAATGTCCTGAATACGATTCCGGGAAGCGATCGCTCGGCAATCACAACCAGTACCGTCGGGCAGTTTACTGTTCCACAGCAGGTGGATGTGGATAGTTCAACTGTTAACAGCCGCGATAAGTGGGCCTATCCGCTGGTTAATGATGTTCAGGTGATGCCGGGCAGTCTTTCTGGTATGGGGATCAAAGCGGTGACAGGACGCGAGTTTGCGTTCAGTGATGACAGCGATTCACAGCCGGTCGTTGTTGTCAGTCAGTCTTTTGTAAGTCAGTACTGGCCGGGTGAAAAAGATGTGATCGGCAAGCGACTGCGTCTTCGCAATGCGGAGGATCCGCGCTGGTACAGTGTGATAGGGGTCGTTCCTGACGTTATCCATGGTCGTCCTTTCAGCACCTTCCGGCATCGCGCTACCGTTTATCGCTCCCTGCAACAGCAGACAGCACCATCAGTGAATGTCCTGCTGCACGCCAGAAATCCGGCGTTGTCGGGGCCTGCGCTGATCAACGCCGTCAGACAGATTGACAGTAATCTTTCCGTCAGCCAGATTCAGACCCTGGACCAGCGCCTGGCGCGGAACACAGCCGGACTGCATTTCATTGCCAGCCTGTTCATGCTGTTTGGCCTGATCGCAACGATACTCGCCGCAACGGGCATTTACGCGGTGATGCGTAATGTTATCAACCAGCGCGTGCAGGAAATTGGTGTCCGCATGGCGATGGGAGCGACAGAGAGTATGCTCATGAAAATGCTGATGCTTCAGGGCGGAAAACAGCTACTGGCCGGACTGATCATTGGTCTGCCACTGGCACTGTTTACCGCACCGAAACTGATCCGTATTCTGGGTGATGGCAGCACAGGTTTTATGTTGCTGTTTGCAGGTGTAGCATTAACCATCTCGCTGGTGGTTGCGGTCGCGGTCTGGTTTCCCTCTCGTCGGGCGACACGTTTGTCACCGTCAGAAGCGATCAGACATGAATAAATCTTCTCCATGCCGTTCCGGCATGGTTTGCTGAGCTGAGTCTTTTTATGGATGAAAAAAAACGAATCCTCATCATTGATGACGATACCGGAATTTTAAGCAGCCTTGAATTATTGCTGCGTATGGAAGGCTATGATGTGACCCTTGAAACGCAGGCCAGCCAGCTGATGCGGCATCTCACCAGCAAGCCGTTTGACCTGGTGCTGATGGATATGAACTTCCAGAATGATACGACTTCAGGCAAAGAGGGGCTGCAGCTCCTTGATGAGCTGAAAAAGTTTGACGACTGTCTGCCTGCTGTGGCCATGACCGGGTGGGGCAGTGTGGATATTATCGTCAACGCGATGCGTGCCGGCGCAGCAGACTTCATTCAAAAACCCTGGGATAATGAACGTTTGCTGAGCATTGTTCAGCAGCAAATCGAACTCAGTCGTGCAAGACGTTCAGGAAACTGTTTACGGGAAGAGAATAAACTCCTGAAACGTGCTCGCGATGATGACATGGACAGTGAGTGGGTGGTTCAGTCCCGTTCCATGCAACAGCTGCTGAACATGGTTCAGGCTGTCTCGGGAACGGATACCAGCATTCTTATTCTGGGCGAAAATGGCACGGGCAAAAGTTTGCTTGCGCGCCATATTCACCATCTCTCGTCCCGCAAAGACAATAGCTTGGTTGAGGTCAATACCGGCTGCATTAACGAACATCTGTTTGAGAGTGAAATGTTTGGCCACGTGAAAGGCGCGTTCACCGATGCGCGCGAAAACCGCATCGGACGTTTTGAGCTGGCAGACAAAGGCACCCTGTTTCTGGATGAGATTGGCAACCTGCCGTTGTCACAGCAGGTGAAATTGCTGCGTGTTCTCGAAGAGCGGCAGTTTGAGCGTGTCGGCTCCTCCCGTACGCAAAAAACGAATTGCAGGATAATTGCAGCAACCAATGCCGATCTGGAAAAAGCGGTGGCTAACGGCGCTTTCCGCCAGGATTTACTGTACCGACTTAATGTTATTCAGTTACATCTGCCAGCACTGCGGGACAGGCAGGAGGACATTGAGATTCTGGCAGAGCGCTTTCTGATGCGCTTTGCACGAAAGTACAATAAACCCGTGACGCAGTTATCCCGCCCGGCCATTCAGGGGCTGCATGACTACACCTGGCCGGGTAATATTCGTGAACTAAGCCACCTCATTGAACGGGCCGTCCTTCTCTGCAGGAATAACCGGATCGACATTGAGGATCTCTGTCTGCCTGGAAATGTGGGGATGGAGCCGCGGCGCGTTGAACCCGTGACTGAAGGCGAGTCCGCTGACTCAATGACCCTGGCGGAAGTAGAAAAATCACTGTTGCTGAAACGCCTGCATCAATATGAGGGAAATGCGATTAAAGCCGCAGACTCGCTTGGCCTGAGCCGCAGTGCTTTTTATCGCAGACTGGACAAGCTAAAAATAAGTCATGAGTAAACTTTTCGACACCTTCAGGTTACGGTATTTCATTCTGTGCAGCCTCTCTCCGCTGGGGGGAATACTGGCCTACCTGCTTCTCTGGGGATTTCCGTCGCAGTCTACTTACCTCAAAATATTAACTGTTCTGATTTTAGCGGTAACGTCACTCTATTTTGGCTACCACTTTTTTCTGCAACTGAATAATAAAGTCAATGTGATCTCAAATCTGCTCGAGGCGGTGGAACAGGAAGATTTCAGCCTGCGGGGAAGCACCCAGGGACGGGACATCTTTGACGGCGTAATCAGTCAGATCAACGCTATTGCCATGCAGCTATCACGTCATCGTCAGCAGCAGCGTGAAATGGATTTCCTGTTACAGAAAGTGCTCTCTAATATCAGCATTTCCATTTTCGCTCTCGACAGTCAGCATCGGGTCATCTGGTGTAATGATGCCGCCGCACGAATGCTGGAGCGTCCCATCGAATCGCTGATCGGTGAGGACGGCGAGCAGTGGCAGTCAGGCTGGCTGTTGAAAAATGCCAATACCGGCCATCCTGTTGAGTTCAGTCGTAATGGCCGGCCCGGTCGTTATAAGGTGAACAGCGATACCTATATCGTGGATGGCAAAAAAAACGTGCTTTTATTCATCAATGACGTGGATGAGTTACTGCGACATGAGGAAAAAAAGGCTTGGCAGAATCTGCTGCGCGTAATCAGTCATGAAATCAATAACTCGCTGAGTCCTATCGCCTCCATAAGCCAGATGCTGCAACAGCATTACCGCACCCATGCCGCGCAGGCCCCCGAGGGCTTTGTGGAGGGCGTCGATTTGATTAACCGCAGAGCAAAAGAGCTAATTACCTTCATCAACAGTTATCAGCAGCTGAACAAACTGGCCCCGTCTAACCGGGTGGAAGAGGATCTGGCCGGGCTGATTAAAGAACTGCCTTTACTCTTTATGCACCGTAAGTTTGAGCTCGATGGGCCAGAATCCCTGATGGCCAGAATCGATCGGGGGCAAATTTATCAACTGCTGATTAATCTGGTCAAAAATGCCGATGAGGCGATGGGGGAGAATCCGGGCGCGATTACCCTGACCTGGCAGGCGCAAAATGACCGGGTTCTGATCTCTCTCCTGGACAGCGGGGTCGGGTTGAGCAATCCGGACAATCTCTTTGTTCCTTTCTATACAACCAAGTCAGCAGGCAGTGGAATAGGATTGATATTGTGCCGCCAGATTGCTGAACAGCACGATGGCTACTTAACGTTAAAAAATCGCGACGGGATGCCGGGATGCCATGCCACCATTAGCCTGCAACGATAAAGTATTGCCCGGACCCGAATCCGGACAGGCGTATTGTCTAGTTCGTTCGTTTGAACACACGCCGGACGGCCCGTTAAGGCGTGATGCGATACAGGGCTGGCTACGCGCTACCCTTGCTGACACGCTGCAGATCCCGCATGAAGAGTTACAGCTTGCCAGAACCCCGACCGGTAAGCCCTGGCTGCCAACTCATGCATGGCTGCATTTTAATTTATCTCACAGTAGCACGCTGGCTGCGGTAGCGATGAGCAGCCAGTATCCGGTCGGCGTGGATATTGAGCATGTCACGGGGAACGCTGAGATTAAACGAAGAGTAGCAGACCGTTTTTTTCATCCTGCTGAACGCGCATGGCTGGAGGCGCAGACGGATGATCATCTGATGCACTTCACTACTCTCTGGAGCCTTAAAGAGGCCTGGATCAAAATGTCCGGAGCGGGTCTGGCTCAACCCCTCTCATCTTTTTACGTGTTACCCGGTGAGGAAGGGAGGGCAAGAATCTGTGGGCGTGAAGGCGCGGCGATTGGAGTGGCACACTATCAGACTCTGCAGGACGATCGTTGTTACTCTCTTGCCTGCGTTGCAGGCAGCGCGCTGAAAAACCCGCCGTTACGCTGGCGGATTATTTTTCAGCGGTGAGATGTGAGGCCGGTGCCCATCATTAAGCACAATCAGAGGTGGAGACCTCACTGGCAAACGTGCCAACTGAACCGGTATCTACATTCGCAGAGGGACTGACCGACATCCGCGCTCCGGCTGCAAGCGTGCCGGTAATGCGTGGGATATGACACAGTGCTGTTTCGGCACCCATACTCAACCGCACCGTAGCCGATTTTGCGGAAAAGTCTGCGGGCTTGCGGTTAAAACTGCCGCCCATCGCCAGCTCAAGTTGCAATTCATCTGTTTTGCCTGCAGCGCGAATGTCTGTGCCCATACTTCCTTTGACACTGAGCTGTGCAGGGCTGACTGAGCATGCCTCTGCATCGATTTTCACGCCAGCTTTTCCGGACAAGGCCGTCAGCGGCTGGCTGGTATAGAGAGTAATATTCAGCGTATTTGACACAAAACGATCGTCCTCGGCCGCTCTGTTATTTAACAGCAGATTACCGCTCTGGTTAGTGACCTGGAATTTACTCAGCGTATCCTGAGAACCCGAGACAACCAGCGCGGGAGCAGAGGCACATTTTATCGTCAGGTTTATCCCTTGCTGCGCGCTTACCGCAGTGAATGCTTCAACCGGGATGTTTTTTTCTGCGGCCTGAGCGGTTCCGCAGAAAATCAGGGCCAGGAATGTCATTCCGGCAGTCGTGTTTTTCATGATATTTCCTTATTTATCAGTGATGCCAGAGTGGCAATCGTTGTTCTGACACTCTCTTCAGTCATGCCGAAATCAACCAGGCAGGCGATCTCATCAATGCCTCTTTGCTTCAGCGCGATAAGTTGCTGTCGGCACTCGGCTGCCGAACCAAACAGGCCATACTGAGTAAGATATTTTTCAACACCCCATTTCAGTGTGTACACCTGCCGTTTATGAGTTTCGCCTGTCTGCGGGGAGGAAGGTTGACTGAGATTGTTGGAAAGCTGCATAAATGCAGATAAATACTGATGCAGAGCTGGTCGTAGTTCATCCAGCATCGCTGCTTTCTCAGGACCCGCCTGGGTATGCATCATCAGCGTAACTTTTCCGGTTTTGGGCGCGAAGCCCGCATCGATACGTGCCTGGCGATAACGGGTGCAGTTGATATCCAACTGCTCCCATGTCTGATTGATCAGGTGTGTCAGCACATGGCAGCCCCGTTTTCCTGCTTCGTCGAACATATCAGGGTTGCTGCCAGCGGTGATCCATACGGGGATGTTCGCCTGAAGCGGTGCTGGCCATGAGTGAACTTCAACCGGCTCCGGGCTGCCCGGAAGAGATAATTCATGCCGCAAGAGGTGATCACCGCGCCAGAGTGACTTCACCTGCTCCAGCGAACGGAACAAACTCTGATGGCGGTTTTTATAATTCGCTGCATTCAACACAAAATCATTCCTCTGCCAGCCAGCGGCAAAAGCAACACCGACTCTGCCTTCAGAAAGATTGTCCACCAGCGCCCACTCTTCAGCCACACGCAGTGGGTCGTGAAGGGGCAGGACGACGCTACCTGCACGTATTGCAATGCGGCGGGTTAAAACAGCCAGCGCCGAACTCAGTACTGACGGGCTGGGAAACATGCCACCAAAGGCGTTGAAGTGTCGCTCAGGCGTCCAGATGGCATGAAAATTCAGTTCGTCAGCCTGCTGCGCCATACTGATAAGCTGCTGATACTGCGATGCTGATGTTCCTTTCGTCACGTTTGAAAAGAAAAACAGACTCAAATCAGGTATAGCGGACGTTATCGGGGTCATGTCAGCACACATTGGAAACAACCTTGCTGTGAGGGTGCAGGTTAAAGCGGATATCGCCTCTTGGCATAACATTCAGTTCAAATAGAGGCTTAAGCGCGGCCGGCAGGATGTCCGGTGCCAGAGAAAAGGCGAAATGTTCGCAGAAAGTCACAATCGCGGTTGTCAGCTGATCGAGTGCGAGTGTCATTCCCACGCAGTGGCGTTTTCCCACACCAAAAGGAAAATAGTGTTCGTTGGGTATTTTCGTCCCGGTCAGAAACCGTTCGGGCTGAAAGATTAACGGGTCGGCCCAATATTGCCTGTTACGCTGGACGAGCCACGGGGAGAACACGACGCGCGTTCCCTGAGCAAGGGTTACGCCATCGATCACCAGTTCGCCCGCAGTCCTGCGCTCGAAAAATGCTGTTACGGGAGTCAGCCTCAGCGACTCCTTTACCACGGCAAGCGCAGTGGTCTGTTTTCCCTGGGCATGCTCTTCACGAATGCGGTGCTGGAAGGCCTGATGCTGCGAAAGGTGGGTCAGGGTCCAGAGCAGCGCAATCCCAGTGTTATCGACGCTGGCTGCCAGATTTCCCAGTAAAAGGCTGATAACGCGCTCCCGTTCGTCGTGGCTGGCCTTAACATCCAGAGCCTGGCAAAGACGCTGAAGCATGGTGGTCTGGTGTTGATCAGACGCGCTGCAGCCAATGTGTGGAGAGATCAGTAATCTCACCTCTTTGCGGAACAATGCCAGGGCTGGATGGTGGCACATCTGTTCATAGCTCATCGCTGGCGCGCCGATGATGAGCTGGAGATAGATGCGTCTGAAGTGGTCAATCATGCGATCCAGCTGCACCATACTAATTGCTGACCCAAAAAAGCCGTCTGCAACACACATGAGCGCCCAGTTGAGACAGAGTGAACGCAGTGATGGAGGTTTTCCCTCTGACAGCGTGGCTGCAAGCCAGTGTGCCGACCGTTCGGTCCCCTCTTTCAAGCGTGGCGATCTGGGGTTAACTGCTGGCGTAGTCAGCTTTCTGGCTATTCGCCATTCCTCGCCATCCAGGGAGGTGGTCAACGCCGGCCCCATGATGATTCGTCCCACGGCAGAGGCGGAGGTTACCGATTCAAAATCTTTCAGAAACAGCGACTCCTGCTCAATCATCAGGCGGACATGCCGACCGCCTGCGAGCAGTAGTAAAGGACTCGACGCTTCACCGATCCATACCAGATCGCCGTGCAAACGGTGGGCCGTTTCGGCCTGGTGAAGAAACCCATTCTGGCGGGCGCGGTCTGAGGAAGGAATATAATGCGGAATAGTGTCAGACCCTGGCATGGCTGTTCTCCTCACGACGATGACCAGTGATTCTGGCGGATCCTACCCATCCCCCCAATCCAACGGAGAGCATAATGGCCGGACGGCCTGTAATGGCAGGGGCATAAGTTTTAAGCAGGAGCAGGGGATCAGTGGTGTAACAGTGACCTGTTAGGCCAGTCAGATCGGTAGCGACACGCTGTCGGGCATTCATGGGATAGCGTCGCCACGTCTGCCAGGCCAGTTTATTAATATTGTGAGGAAGCAACCAGGCCTGATCGCGCAATTCGGTCGGGTAGTGATCGAGGGCCAGGCTAATCAGTTCGTCATGAGCGCGGTAAAACCGTTTGGTGTCCTCCTGGCTTCCATCCAGCCCGGGCCAGAATTCAGGTCGATGATAGCAATGGATGTCAGATATCTGGCACGCCCCGGCACCCGCCTCAAGAATGAGGCAGGCAAAAGCATCACCGATCAGTGTGCAGCCAGGCACGTACCGTTCTGCTAAGGTGAAATCGGCCAGGGTATCCCCGGCCAGTAAGGCAACCCGCTTTACATCACCACTGTGCAGCAATCTGTCTGCGAGTTTCAGTCCCCAGAACAGGGTGGCACAGTTGTGCTGATTAATCGTAAACAGTACGGCCTGGTCAGAGATGAACCTGGAGGATGCCCGGATAGCGTCAAGATTTACATCCTGACGCGGAGAGCACGCGGGAAGCCCCTGAACCAGAATGATGGCGTCGATGTGAATATCGTCGTTAAGTGACAGGCAGGCCTGCCGGATCAAATCTTGGAAGCAGGTCTGAGCAGACTCTTCGCCTGCCAGTGAAAATACGCCCGTCAGGCCAAACAACTGACGAAATGTTTTTGCTTCAGAGGGGGTGCCTCCCCGCGCCTCAACCACTGACTCTAGTGAAATGTGCGTTTCCGGCACAAAGGTCTCAAGGCTGACAACATTCATAAGCATGGCTCTGCGGCTGCAAAAGTACTGAGGCTGCATTCGCCCTGATATTCACTGATCAGCAAATAGTGACGTGCAGGTTGCCAGTGTTGTTTGAGCGCTGCAAAAGGGGCAGCGCAAAGCAACGTTTCTTTGTGAGCCTGCGTGTAGAAATCTGTTTTTATCGCCTCAAGCACGTGTGCCGGACCGATGATCGTCGTGTGATTTCCGTCTAATCCGGCGCGGATGAGATGATCTTCAAGCCATGCAGGTGAGAGAGTGGAATGCGGGACCTTTTTATACCCCCTGTAGCTCAAACCCCGCTGTTGTGTGTTCACAACACAGACGCAGGCGGTGTTTTCTGGCTGAAGCTTTGTCATAAGCGGGGAGTGATACATCAGATTTTTTTGTTCAGCGATAAGCAGAAGGCCATCTTCATTTTTGCCGGCCAGGCAGTCCTGCAAACCGTCCAGCGCAAACAGACCGGCATCGGGGCCTCTGTCGCTGATCGCCAGCGCCAGACAATCGGCAAGGCCTAACGCGTGTATCGCGGCATTGACCACAGAAGTGCCCATATGCAGATCGGGCGTCCAGTGTGCCATTAGCACTGTGCTGATACGGGCAGGGGAGATGGCGGCTTGCGCCTCTGGCAGAATTGCCAGCACCATGTCACTGAAAGCGGCCCGTTCCGGGCTGTTAATCCATTCGCTTACCCGATTCTGCTTATCCGTTAGCATAAGACCATTTGAAGCAAAAAAGCATTCGACATAGGATTGCCAGTGAGGAATTTCCTCTTCCCATTCAGGCTGGCTTGTTTCGGTGCAAAAAAATGAGCGGCAAAAGATATCATTGGGGTCGAGGTATATCATGGCGGCACGTTTCATACTGGCTGGGGAGGACGGAGGCTGGTAAGCAGATGAATATTGGATGTTCCTTCCATGTATTCAAATGCGAAGCTGTCACGATATTTTCTGCGTAAAGCGTGGTCTGCTGACCACGTTTTACTGTGAAGCCAGTGCGGAAGATGACGGGCGGTTTCTTCCACCAGCTGCGTGGCAATCAATTTAAGCTGACTGGTCTGAGTATACTGGTGCCTGCCGGATGCAAACCCACTGGCGATGCAGAGCATACTCTGGTACACCGAATGATACTTACGCCATTGTCGTGTTTTCCACTGCGTAGCCGATGCAGAAAGCGTGTAATTCTCCAGGCTCGTCAGCAACCCATAGGTCGTGCCCAGCGCCATCGCTGCCACCATCGGGCGGTGACGTTCAAAAACCAGACTTAATGCATTCAGTCCCTGTTGTAATCCCCGGTGATCGTGTCCCAAAATATCGTCTTTCTGCACCGGACAGTGATTGAAGGTGATTCGCGTCAGTCCGGCACCGTTGAGACCAAAGGTTGTCAGCCGTTCACGCAACATTTTCTCCCCAGCCTGTTCAGGAAAGACCATAACCAGACGCTGACTTTGTGCATAACGGGTAAACACAATGCCAGCACTGGCGTCGGATGCACCACCGATAAACATTTTTGTGCCGTTAATCCATCCACTTTCCTGCTGCAGGGTAAGTTCACAATGAATAGCGGTGGCATCTGAACCTTTTTCAGGTTCAGTAACGGCAAAAAAAGTCCAGGCGGGACGCTGAGCGAAACAGGAGAAAAATCGTGCCTGCTGTGACGGTGTTCCCAGGGTGAGAATGGCACGGGTGCTGAGAGATGCGCCCGGTAACATCATCATGGCGCTGGCATCAGAACGACTCAGATATTCAATGATCTGCAAATGGTGCACATAGTTGATATCAGAACAGGACGCTGCCGGGCAGGGATTGAATTGCCGGGGAATCCCAATGCAGGCAATACTCATCAGCTCCGGATGCGTCAGCAATGCTAAGGCGTCCGGCCGTTGATGTTCAGCTAGGGAACCCGCCTCCAGCAGGTATTTGCCGAGTGTTTTAAGCTGGGGATAGACTCGCGTGATATCAGTTGCCATAAGACAATCAATTCCATCTGGAGAAAGTAACGAATAAACTAATCCAGATGGTGCGGACTATATTGCTTCAGATTGCAATAACGTCTATCGGATGGCTGGAATCTGCCTGAATTAAAAGGGAGGAGAATGTTGCCCCCATTCCCACACTGGCCAGCAATATTCTATCGCCGGACTGGACGCATTTCTGTTGCAGCAAAGTTGAAAGATTAATAAAAGGGTCAGCACCAAAACAGTGTCCATATTTGCTGATATTCTCAAGTAATACTTTATTTTTGGGGAGGTCGATTTCTCCCAGGATTTTATTCCAGGAAGAAATGTTGACATTATGCGGCGCCAGCCAGGAGAGTGTTTCTGGCGTCACGCCAAAATGATTCAGCGCAGCGTGAAGCGCACGTAATATAAAAGGGAAATAATGGTCGCTGAAGTGGGGAACACAATCAGAGGCGTGACCAGACTGACGGTTAAATTCACCTGCCTGCGTAGTAAATCGGCCAAGAACATTGCCTCTGCCCTCCGGGTTCGAAATCAGTACGGCACAGGCGCATTCACCCATAATGGTCGTATCAGCGATCAGCTCTATCCTGGGATGAAACGCTTTTTCGCCAATGATCAATAAAGCATATTCACCCGCTTGTAATTTTCGGGACAGCCAATCCACTGCTGTCAGAGAGGAAGAACAATGCCCCATAGTGAGTGAGCAAAACTCGATGTCATGGCGAAAGCCATACTCCGGGAGCAGCGCACTGATGCTGTCAGGAAAGGGCTTAACGGCGGGCAGTGTGTGAGTATGTACAACATATCTGATGTCCGGGAGCAGGGGCTGGTAACGGGCGGCAAACTGGCTCAGGAGTGGACGAAACAGATCATCGAGTGAGCCTGGTGCGCGGGGAAAACGCGACAGGCCATAAAAGCGGGAATACATCCGGACATCTAGCGGCGTAAGTTCAAGCGAAGGTGCCAGCTCATCTAGAGACTGATACTCATCCGGCATGTAGAGCGTAATAGACTCAATGTGAGCAGGCATCGTCTGTTGCTCCCTGTATTGGCAAGGCCCAGGGGCGTAAATAGTCAGAGACAGCCTGCCGGGTAGCCTGGTGCTGGAGCAGGCCAAGATGCCCCGTACCGTCCACCAGTAACATTCTGCTTCGCGGCACCTGCAGGTTTATGGAATTGGCATCCTGGCAGGGGATTTTGCAGTCGGCGGTTCCATGAAGAATGAGGACATGTGCATCCAGTGCTGAAAACAGGGTTTCAGACATCAGTGCCGGAATCGCCTCGTAGTGGCGGAAAAAAGTGTCATGCAGTGCGGCACGCAGGCCTGGAAATGGCATTATCTCATTAAGTTTATAATCCAGAAGTGCAGGAAATGAGCGGGGCGAGGCCAGTAAAATAAGCTGATGAAGCCTGAATCCCTGAGTCGCGGCCAGAGCAGCGATGACGCCACCCGCAGAGTGTGCAATAACCACATCAAATTCACCCATCTGCTGTTGAAGTTTCAGTAACAACTGAATCTGATCAGGGACAGAACAGGGCGTGGGGTAGTCCAGATCGTGTCCTGATAAAAAGGGTAGATAAATATCAAACCCAAGCTGCTGAAGGATAGCCTTCTGCGGTGTCAGCATAAAAGGATTTCCGCCCCAGCCGTGAATAAGCAGTGCTTTAGGCGCAGCTTTCCTTTTACTCAGCAAGACAAAAACCCGGCTGAGACATCCGCCCGCCTCAATGACATAGCTCTCCATCTGACTCATTTCATTGTGTTCACTTTTGCGCAAAGGAAAAAGATTAGGTTGTCTCAGTGAACGAATAATCGCACTTAGCTGCTCATCCATTGTCAGACGTTATCCCGAAGATGGTAAATAAGAATATTCAGCGTAACGTCCTGCTGAATCGATGAAGGTGACAATCTGCGCAGTGGATCATGAACATACACCAGGCGAAAGCCAGGCAGAATATAATGCGAACTCAGTTGGGTAATGGCCTGAAGTGAAAAAGGCCCACTGTGTACTCCCCAGGCTTCACGATAGCCAGGACAATGATTCAGCAGGCTTTGCAAAAGCGGCGTGGCCCCTCTGGCTGCTGGAAACAGAGCGTCATAGATCAGCATGGCAGGATGCGCTGTTATTAGGTGAGTCTGACAAATTGAGAGCGTTTCAGCGTCATGCAAACGATGCTTGCAAGGGTTTTCCGGCCAGTGATGAAACCAGGATGAAGTCTGCTCAGCGGCCTGAGAGGAAATAAAATGACGGCTGTCAGGCACTACCGGCTGGCACAGGCTGCGAACAGGTAAGGTCTGATGGTCAATCAGTTCGATTACCGAGGCCATCAGTACGCCTCGCTGAGTGGCATGACGGTGTGGTTGAGCAGATGAATCTGCCTTGTACCTTCCGTATATTCAAACGCTTTCACGTCGCGATAAGCCTGCCAGAGTCGATGATGCAGTGTCGTTATCTCAGCAGGCAGAGCGTGAATAAGCCGCGTAATGATAGATTCTGCCACTTTCACACTGTGTGTTTTAGACATACCGGGTGTGCAGTCGGGAGTCAGATGTTCATCGAGTTGCTGGCAAAGACGGCTTGCGCGCAGATAAGCGGCATCGAGTTCACGACCGGCGTGACAGAACATGCCAGAAAGACCAGGGCATGCTGCCAGTGCATGATATTGCCAGTCGTCCAGAGCCCGTCTGGCTACGCCCAGAGCAATCGCACCGACACAAGGACGAAGTGCATCAAAGGTGGCCATTGCTGAACGGGCAAATCGCTCCGTTGGTTTCAGGTGTTGTCCCAGCGCTTGCTCATCCGGAATAAACAGATTGTCGAAGGTCAGCCGGGCCAGGCTGATACCGTCGAGTCCGTTAAGATGTAACCGGCGGCGTCTGACACCCTCGGACTGGGGATGAAAGATAAAGGCATCTACACCCAGGGACCCTTCGGCGGTGCGGGCGAAAACCACACCGATATCAGCAAGTGTGCCATTACCGATCAACATTTTTTCGCCTGACAGACGAAATCCCCCCTTTACGCGTTCAGCCTGACAGCGCATAGCACGGGCATCACTGCCTGTACCGGGTTCTGTCATAGCAAAGCATGACCAGTGAAGACCCTGCCGGAACGGTGCGAAAAATTGACGTTGCTGCTCTGCCGTACCCAGCCCGGCAATAACGAAAGCCGCCATGCCAGGCCCGGGGGCCAGAAAGATCAACGCAGGAGAGACATAGCCAATATTTTCATATAACTTCAGGCGTTGTGTTAATGAAATATCTGCCAGTTGCTGACTCTGGCTATTTTCGCTGGGATCGGCGGGCAGGCCCAGTTGGTTAAGCGCCGACGCAAATGACCACTCTGCAATGATGGAACGTGAGCAATCAGGATCATTCGCCTTCCTGATTCTCTCTGCTATCAATTCGGCATCATCACCTATTTGCAGCAGATTCCGCAGTTGAATTTGTTGATATATTTTTTTCATAATGGATGCGTCATTATTTCAACAATACCCGCAGCAGGATGGTAAAGATGGCTGGCGCGCTGTTCATTTACCATGCCATTAAAGGGCCGGGTTAACGTCGCCCAGCCGGCTTGCTTCATTGACTGATATTGTTTGTCAAAATCGGTTGTCACAAAACAGATATGATAAGGAATGAATTTCCGGTCAGAATTTTTCAACATCTGATTGAGTAATATATTGTCATTCAGAGGTTCAACCAGTTCGATGCGATATAAATGATCCTGTGTTGAAAGCAAACTAATCCGGGCTTTCTGTGAGGGAATTTCTTCTTTATATCGCACTACGATAGGATAAAAAGGTTTCATGGCAGCAATCGTTTCGTCGCTGTCAGCAACCACATAGCCTGAATGATCAAAATGCATTGTATGCTCCTCATTAAACCGACGGCTATCTCGCCGGAATGAACAGATGAGTTATCTGATGAGTGTAATTCTGCTTATTTTTTGTTTTTACCTGGGCTTGCAGTTTGTTTCTATAGTTGGTCTTCAACCGCCTTTATCAGCGCTTTTTTATCGATTTTGGCATGAAGAGTCATGGGGAAATCAGTGCGAAAAATGACCGAGCGTGGGATCATGTTTGCGGGTAAACACTGAGCAAGATGATGACGGAAATCATCATGATATGCCGGGCCGTCATCATGCAGCTGAACAAAAAGATGCAGTGTCTTACCAGCAGGTTGTTTTTCACTAATGGCAAGGCAGCATTGCATAACATTTTGATGCGCGTAGGCTGCGCTCTCGATTTCCGCAACCTCAATGCGATTACCATTCAGCTTGAACTGTCCATCTTCCCGGCCACAAATGAAAAGCGATCCCGCTGCATTGATAAAACCCTTATCGCCGGTTGAATAATAGTGGCCTTTTGCATCACATCCAAATGCCACGTTACAGGGATGTTCATCCGGTAAATAACCGGGCGATACCTGGGGTCCATACAGCCTGACTTCGCCTGTGGTACCCGACGGCAGCGGAAAACCCTGCGCATCAACAATAACTATCTGATTTAAACCGCGTACGTCGCCTAGCGGAAGCCGGCCTGATTCATGCTCCACAGGAGAGGTAACAACATGGGTATGTGTCAGGCAGGTTGTCTCTGTCGGCCCATATCCGTGCAAAATCGTGGCAACCGGGAATCGGCGCTGAAGTTCCTGTACAAGTTTAAGCGATACCCGATCACCGCCCAGGTATATACGGTCGAAATGTGGGAAGTCGCGGGCGCAGAACAGGGGATCTTTCAGCATCAGCTCAGCAAAGCCGGGCGTTGAAAACCAGCTTGTAACAGGCAGTTGGCTATTGCGTAACATGAGCCGGATATTCTGTCTGGGTAACATATTATTTTTATGATCCAGCATTAGAACGGTTTTCCCCCGACACAAAGGTGGGATCAAATCCAGAATACCCATATCAAATGAAAGGCAGGCATGGTTAACATGACAGCCCTCGGGATTCTGCGTCACCTCATCAGCAAACCACGCGTTAAAAGCAGCAAAATTGGCATACGTGATGCGAACCCCTTTAGGTTCACCTGTACTACCAGAGGTAGGAAGGATATAAAACAGCGGCTGACTTAGCGTGCGGGGCAGTTCCAGCAGAGCGATATCTCTTGCTGACAGCTCTGCCGTCATAACCTGCGCATAGATATTGACCCCCTCAAGCGCGCTATTGCTGGTATTTATGATCAGCTGAGTGCCACTCATTAAGGCGATTTTTTGCAGTCGTGAAACCGGATTGGCTTCATCCACAAACGTAAAGCAACAGCTACTGCGTATGCAGGCCAGAATGGCTGCGACGGCATCAATCTGCTTATGACCATAAATCAGAACATTCTTTCCCGACCAGGGGGCAAGGTACTCCGCGATGTCAGCAACACGTTGTCCCAACGCAGCAAAACTGTAATCACCCTGCTGGTTAACAATCGCAGTGGCTCTGTCCTGACGGATCATTTTTTCAAAAAGGGGACTGACCTGAGATAAAAACATAGTGGCACCCATCCGTTAATGCGATTTGTTTAACCGTCTGTTGATCGAGTTTTCCGTTGTGGTTTAGCTGAATGTCAGCAATCCGATACCAGTAACGAGGGACAGACCAGGCTGGAAAATATTCCAACATCTCCTGGGCCAGCAGCGCAAAATTTGTGTCGGTCGCTGTTACGATAAATATCTGAAGCGCTTCAGCCCTGCCTTTACGGAAAAAGGGTTCAACGATAACGCCAGAAATGCCAGGGCAGCTCAGCAGATAGTGTTCAATGGTATGGAGATCAATACGATAGCCTTGGATTTTTACCTCCCGATCACTTCTTCCGAGAAAATAAAAAAAACGTCCATCAAAGGTGCCCGTATCACCGGTGTTGTAGCAGCGGCCTCCTGCCAGATTGGTGAAGCTGGCTTCACGGTCTGCCGGCGCATTAAGATATCCGGCACCCACACTGGCGCCGCGTATTAACAACACGCCGCTGTCGCAGGCGGCATCGTTTATCTCAAGATGAAGGGTAGTACCCGCGCGAGTTTCACCAATCGGAAGCGGTGCTCCGGCACTCATCATTTCCGATGTAATGTGTACCGAGGTGACGGCAACGGTGCACTCTGTCGGTCCGTAGGTATTAATGATGTCAGCCCCTGGAAAACGCGCCCAGAGCAATGAGACAATATCTTTAGTCAGCGTTTCTCCGCAGAAGAGAAATCGTTTGAGATGAGGAAGGGCTTGGTAATTGAAGGTTTTATCCAGCAGGTAGAGCCTGATAATCGAAGGCGTGGACACCCAAAAACTCAGGCCAATTGCTGCATGCTGGGCAATCAATTTGCGTGTATTGATCAACTCAGCATGGTCGAGTACCGATATCGGCTGCAGGCAGCTCCATGCCCCCCACAGCTCAAACAGTGAAACGTCAAAACAGTAGCGAACGTTTCCAGTGATCGGTCCATCAAGCGGAAAATCAGTGCGAATCCACCGGACAAAGTCGGCCAGATTGTCGAGGGTAATTTTGATACCTTTAGGTTCGCCTGTGGTCCCGGATGAAAACATTATGTAAGCCAGCCCATGCCAGTCTGGCCGGGTCTGAGCGTGTAAGGTGCATTGAATGATGCTGTCAGGATTATCCGGATGCCTCTCTATTACCAGGTTCGCTGTAGACAAGACCGGCACCTGATCCAGTGGCAACATAGCAGGCTGCGTATTGATTAACAACCCAGCACCTGTTGTTTGCGCAATACGGCTCAGCCGCGCGGGCGTATTATCGGCTTCAACGGGGATAACCGGACTGCCGCAGAGCAGGCAGGCCCACCAGGCGGCCAGAAAATCAAAGGCTTTGTGACCATAAATTATAACCGGCGTGAACTCACTCTGACATTCCTGCTGTTGCATTTTGACTGAGTGAGCAATATTACAGGCGCGATTATAAAGCGCATGGTAGTTAAATTGTCTGTCGCCAGATTGCCAGGCCAGCCCGGAATTATGTCTGAACCGCAGAAACAGGGTGATAAGTTCATACCAGGAAGCATTCATTATGCCACCTGATTTGCGAGTTGGCGTTCAATGTAGTAGGACAACGCTCCGACCGTCTCGAAATTTTTAAACTCTAACGTCGCCGGGTCCAGAATCAGAGCATCAATTTTCTCTTCGAGATACATAATCAGTTCGATATAAAGGCCGCTTTCAAAGCCTAAATCGCGCTCAAGATGAGTGGACGGATTAAGCTCACTCACATTTGTTGTTTCAAGAACCAGTCCGATAGCTTCAATAATAAGGTTGGTATACATATTTTTTTCCTTGGCTGAGAATTAAAGCGTTTCCTGCTGAGACTGCCTGAATAACGATGTCATCAGTCGGTTCTTGTCGATTTTTCCATTTGGGTTACGGGGGAGCAGCGTGTCCATAAAATAACGATGAGGACATTTATAGGCCTCCAGATGTAATTTGCAGAACGCTTTCAACTGGGTCAGGTCCAGATTATTGTCTGCTTCAACACAGGCTACGATCTCATCGCCATAAATTGCATGGGGCACCCCGATAACCGCCACCTGCGATACGCCAGGAAAACGTTTGATCACGCCTTCGACTTCTTTAGGTGCGACTTTTTCGCCACACGATTTAAGCATATCGTCCAGTCGGGCGACAAAATAGAGCAATCCCTTCTTGTCCAGATGACAGATATCTCCGGTGTAGAGAACCTGCTCACCCGGAATTGGTCCGGGTCGAAGTTTCTTCTTCGTTTGTGCTTCATTCCGCCAGTAGCCGCTCATGACGGTTGCCCCTCTGATAACCAGCTCGCCAGTGGCATCGGCGGTATGGGCATGCCCCTGATCATCCACTACCCACAGCTCAGTATTCGGGATGGCATAGCCCACGCTTTCCTTATTTTCTTTTAGCATGGCCGGCGGGAGCCAGGTGCATCGATGGCATTCAGTCAGGCCGTACATGGAATAAATGTCTGCCTGAGGAAAAATGTGCAATAATTTGTCAATATCGGTAGGGTGCAGGGCAGCAGCCGTGTTAGTGATTTTACGGATTGATGAGAAATCATAACGGCTGGCCAGTGGTGCAATCAGAGCCAGCAGTGACGGCACAATGGGAAACACAGTCGCCCGATATTTCGCAATCTGTGAAAGCGCAAAAATGGGCCGGGTAAAATCGCGTTCAATCACCAGTGAGGCACCCACCCTGGTCGCCATAATCGCCTGATAAAGTCCGTAATCAAAACTCATCGGGATGGTGCAGTAGATTCGATCACTGTGAGCAAGTTCAAGGTAAGTGCTGACAGATGTGGCTGCACTGAGCATGTTACGCTGTGTCAGCATCACGCCTTTAGGATTCCCGGTTGAACCCGATGTATAAATCAGACACGCCAGATCGACGTCCAGGGTTGGGGTACACGGAAATGTTTCAGAAGGCGTCAATGCTGCTAGTTGTTCCAGCGTAAGCAATGACGCGCTGCAATGTTGCTGCGGGTCCAGGCGATCATAAATTCGAATCAGAGTAGTGATATGCGACGATGCATCATCACTCTGCAGCGCATCGAGCAACCCGGCGCGGCACCCATCAGCAATAATGGCCTGCGCCTCTGCATCATTCAGTAGCCATGTCACCCGTTCTGGTGGCGTTTCAGGATTAACGGGTACAAAAACCGCCTGAAGATACTGAGTTGCCCAAAAACTGACAACGAAATCGATGCCATTAGGAAGCCAGACGAGGATCCGGTCACCACGTCTGACGCCACAACTTTTCAGATAGTGAGCCGCACTGAGCGAGCGCTGTTTTAACGCCAGCCATGAGATTTCGTCGCTGGCGGTGATGATGGCAATATTGTCTGGATAAGCGGTACTGGTAGCTGATAACCAGTGTGTCAGATGATTAACACTCATTCTTTAACTCCTGCCTCTGATTCAATAATCATCGCAGCGAATGTTCCCGCTACGCCCGATGCCAGACTGAGAATGGATTTACCCTTCAGTTCTGCGCCGCTTTGCAACACCAGGTCATGCAGGTTGATAAAAGCGTCACTACAGAAGCAGTGTCCAAGCGTATACATATTCTTTTTGTAAATGATGTCGCGGCTGAAACCTGTGCGGTCAGCGAGGCGGTCAAAGGTGACCGGGCTGATATGGTAAGGTAATAAAATACTCAGCTCGCTGCCCCGGCACCCGGCATCCGATAGAGTGAGCTCAATTGTTTTTTGCATCGTCGGCAGAAATTCACGATCATAATGATTCTCATGATCTCGCGTGGTTTCCCGCATTCGTTTCCCGAAGGCGCCCAGTTGGGTAAGGCGGATGGCTTTAATCTTTAAAGCTGACGCCGCTGGCGTTACGCCTATAAGCGTGGCGCTCAATCCCTCACCAAAATATCCGTTCTGATCGACAAACTGCACGGTCTGATGAAAGCATTTCTCCCCGGTAATCATTAATCCGGAGCGCCACTTCTGATTGGCAAGTTTATTCTGAATATATTTCAGCGTGAGTATGCCACTGGCGCAGGATCCCTGAGTAACAGAGAAGCATTCAATATTCGGATTATTAAATATGCGGCTAAACTGGTTCTGAAGCACACGGTTAATATCAAAAGGCAGAACAGCGTGAAGCGAATGCGCCCAGACAATGAAGTCTACTTTTTCAAATAACGCTGGATTGCACTCCTGCCTGAGCTGGCTGAAAAGATTCTCTATCAATACCAGCAAAGCCGTCTCAGGGAATAAACTTGCCGAAACAAAATTGTGAAAGCGACTAAAAATCTTATCGTTACGTTTTCCCCAGCGATATTTTTCACTCATTACGCTGAGCGGTGTCAGGGCCGGCGAGATCAGGCGGGTAATGTGATTTATATACATGCGCTTTGCCCTGAAAAAAACGCAGCAACCCGGTATGCGTCAGGCTCTTCCTGAATAAACAGATAACGCCTTTGCGGTGAGGCACAGTGTTTCAGTTGCGCCCAGGGCGCCACTGACATCAGTGTTTTGTCCCAGATTTGTACGCAGACGTTATCAAACATCGAGGAAGCTGTCATTTGCCTCTCCAGTCTGCTCTCTGTCAGGATTGTCAGCGGAAAACTGCTTTCCGCCGCTGTAAAAAATCTTTCGGGCATCGCGCAAATCTCAAAAAGCGTCCTGGAGTCGGACTTCTGTACTTTTTGATAACCCCTGAAGGTAAAACTACCGTCTGAAGCAGATCCTGAATCCGCTTCGCGACTTCTGAGCAGCACCGCACCTGCGCAGGGCACTGCAGAGATATCTTTCAGATGCTGACTGTTATGCAGAGCGGTGCTTTGATCGGCAATCAGCAGTAAAGCCGTTCGTTCACCCGCTTTACCCTCATCAGCGTCCAGATAATCGTTAATCAATGAGAGCGCGAACCACGAGCAGCTTATTCCGTGATCGCTGAGCGCAATGCCAAAGGCATGCTGAGCATTTATCTCATGGATAACGGCATTCGTCACCGAATGACCTATTATCGTGTCATGCGTCCAGTGCGCCAGCACGACCAAATCCACTGATGACAAACCGTGGCTATCATTCAACCTTGCCAGCAATGGCTTCACCATCATAAAGAAGGTGTTTTTGCGTGCGGTGAGCCAGCTGCTTATTGTGTCATCTGAAGCCTGTTCATTTACGCCATGAGACTTATACAGGGCATTTACGAATGACGTCAGAGCTTCACCTTCACCCTCATTCTGATTTTTATCTGAGACCCGCAGAGTGGCCGGGCAATCATACCGTTGCCAGCAAAGCTCTGATGCCGTAAAGGCCAGTGTCATTGACATTTCTGAGCACCGGACAGCGCTAATGATTGATAAACCTGTGGGGCAAGAATTGTGTCTACATCATCCGGTTTTCGAATCAGCACCGCTTTGTCATGTTCAATCAGCAACTCTGCAGGATGGCCAAAACTTAGAAAATTAACCGGCGATGCACTGGCCCCATAAGCGCCGGAGTGTCCAATACCAATAAGATCGCCAGCCTGCAGGGTATCCAGCAGGATATTTTCACCCAGCATATCTGTTGGCGTACATAACGGCCCAGTGACCTGATAACGTGATTGTTCGCCTGACTCTGCGTTGCCAAGACGCGCCATAGGGAAGTTTCGCCGTATCATCGCGTTAATTCCTGCTGCGCTGCCGTGACAGTTTGCGCCTCCGTCACAGATGGCAAACCATTCATCGCGAGACTGTTTCAGGCAGTTAACCCGGGTGACAAAAATACCCGCACGCGCAATAAGATACCTTCCCAGCTCAAACACAATGTGGGACTGCGGAAAGGCCTGCTGATAGGCCTGAATCACAGGGAGTAAAGCGTGACCCAGTGCGTCGAGATCCAGCTTCTTTTCATGGTCGAAGTAGCGCACACCAAAACCGCCACCCACATCAACAAAATCGAACGTCAGACCATAAGTTTGCTGAATTTTCTCAGCAAGATTGAGAATATTTTGCGTATTACGGACGATCGCCTGCCATTCAAGAATGCGGGTGCCAAGATAGACATGAATACCGGTGAGTCGCAAGCTGGTCTGGTTCTGAAGTTCCTCAATAACTAAGGGCAGTTGCTCCTCATCAATACCAAACTGACGGGGTTTACCACTCATGACCAGTCGGGCTTTTTCACCGCTGAATGCTGGGTTTATACGCAGCGCGATGTTTTGCGTTTTATTCAGGGTTGCCGCAATATCATTCAGCAAATTTAACTCCTGAAGCGATTCTACAACGACGGCTTTGATCCCTGCTTCACAGCAGGCTGTCAGCTCAGGTATATGTTTTCCCGGGCCGACAAAAATGATCTCCTCTGCACTGATACCCAGAGAAAGAGCGGTTTTCAGTTCAGCCAGTGAGCAGACTTCGCAGCCCGCACCCGCCTGATGGAGTAATGCGACCAGTGCTTTATTAGGATTGGCCTTTAGCGAGTAATAAAAAATGAGCCCCTGGGGAAGCGCGATTTTAAGATCGCAAAAGTCTTTCCTGATCTGTGAGGCACTGTAAGCATAAAATGGGGTTGAAACTGACTCGGCAAGTTGTTGATATGTCAGATTTTCAATATGAGAACGATTAATAAACTTACTGTCAGGCGGAAAAGTTGACATTGCCAAACCTCTCACTCAAAAATAATCGGGTGCTTTCTATGTTTTTAAACTGCAAAAAGAGATCGCCATCCAGAATGTCGAATAGTGTGTCTGAACACATATCGGCGCGATCAACAGCATCCCCAATATCAGAAATTAACCCGACCAGGTGAACAGAATCAAGAACGCCAGCCGGGCCATACATATCGGCTCCCCTGACAATATCATTTAATGTTTGAGGCCCGACGCCCATATTTTGCAGTGAGCGTAATATAAAAATTTCAATGGCGGAATGTAATTTGCTCATGTTTTAGCGTCCTGTTTGTTTTTTTTAAATTTAACAAATTTAACGTAAGTAATTTATCTGGGATTGCAGTTTTGTTTGTGGATTTTATTAATAATGTTGAGGTGGGTCGGTTAATTCAGTGTGTACGGCTATTTCGTGATCTGCCGCTGTAGGTTTTTTTTCTGAAAACATGCTTATCAAATGCAAAAAATTCTTCGCTTATCGCACCTGAAATAAAATTTGATATATTCTCCAGTGTTGCCGCGTCCCTTAATGCACCATTGTGACCTTTATTCTGTGTGGTAATGAGTTTACTGCGGCTAAAGGCCTTATGTAACGCTTTAGCACTGTCAAGGCTAATACTCAGGTCCTGCATGTCATGCAAAATTAAAACGGGTTTTTCGATATCCTGATAGAGTGCTGGGCAAATCTGGTCAGGATGAAGACCATAGCGTAGCTGATAGATCCTTTTCATTGAGCTGGCAATGCGGGCAGGCAGACGGTTGGCCGAAACATATTTGTCGACCATGTCGCCATAGCTGCCAGGGCTGCTCATCAGGACAAGACCTTTAAATGACAACCCCTGTAGCGCAGCCATACAGCTGATCAGTCCGCCAGTTGAATGGCCGATGACAATAGAAAATTTGCCGTAATAAGCCTCCAGGTGAAGGACAAAACTGGCCAAGTCATAGAATGAGACTTTACTGCCCTTAGATACACCGTGTGCAGGCAAATCAGGTGCGATGACAGCATAGCCCTGTTGCTGAAGATGCTTAGCTAAATGACGGAACATAATACTGCGGCCGTCCCAGCCATGCAGTAAAAGAACTTTCTCAACAGTCGAGGATGCCTGAGGATAAATAAAAATTTTCACCGCCCGGTTACGCCATTGCAACGTGTTCTGTGTGCAACTGCTTAACAGTTTTAACTCCCCCTGCTTATAGGGAAGCGCCCGTGTTTTCTCAAACAGATGCAATGCGTAAAGTGCCGATAAGTAGGATGACATGACATGCAGCGAGTACATATCAATGAGGCTGATGAGATGACACGCTCTGGAATAATGTGTGGCGGGTCTTATCTTTGCCTTTAACAGCAGCGACGGGCGCAGCCGCATAATAACCAACAGGCGGAGATAGTTCTGGTGGCAAAGGCAAAGAAGTAAAAGAATAGGATATAAAAAACTATAAAACATTTTTATCACCTATTTTATCTGAAAGACGGAAAAACTCCCTGCCAAAAGCAATGAAATAAATAACATTGAAAGCAAGAATCAGGTATAAGACAGCATTAAGCTGATCAAATGCTTTCCAGCCCGTTAAAATAACGGCCACGGTGGCCAGTTCAATCGCCACCGTCAGGATAAGAACACGTTTTGCCTGGTTCAGTTGCTCCAGTAAAGCCTGCAGTGAGGCAACAAAAGGCGTGATGAAAAAAGCGGGCAGTAACATCATCATCATTGCTGTACTGATGTGCTGTATACGCGTATCAACGGAAAGCATACTGACGAGCTGAGACTCCAGCAGATAAACCCCGACCGTGAGAAGTAAATAGAGCGCACCGATAAAGCCCATGCCACGGAGAAGCAGTCGTTTAAGCGCAACTGCTGAATGTGTCGACATTCTTTGATTCAGCATGATGGCCAGTGCCGAACCACAGGCCACCGCAGGGATCACAATGAGCATCCTGATCCGGCTGACGATAAGGAATGCAGAAACATACTGCTCGCCCAACTGGCCCAGTAACGGAATAATCAGGACCGAACCGAAAAAGAGTATCACCAGTGACGCGAATACCGGCAGACCCACATTCAGCATCAATCCGGTCAGGCGTGGAATAAATGCGCCAGGTTTCTGGTCTGTCTCACCTTTACCCGCCTGCCAGACCAGAGCCAGAGCCACAGGAATCAGCACGCTCGATGAAAGCGCGTTAGCGATAATCACTGACCAGAAACCAAGATTTTTCACATGGTAGCAAAAATAGCAGAGAGACGCGTTAAGGCAGATATTCGCTAACACCAGCACCATGCTCGCCGCACTTTTGCTTTGTCCTCTGAGAGCACTATTACACATTTCAAGCATCACAAAGGGCAGCATTGAAAGGAAGAACAGGGGCAGTTTGAGTGAGTAGAATTGGGTGTCAGCCACTGGCAGGAACTTCATCAGGAGCGGCGCACTCAATGAGATCAGGCCCCCGACGCAACCCGTTATAACGATGCCAGCTGTAGCCAGAAGCGATGTCGCTGGCAACAGCTTTTGTCTGGACCACTGGTTCACTGAACGTGCGCTGAACACCTGATTGGTGATGGCGAGACACTCCAGGATCGACAAAAACAAAAAACTAAATGGTTGGGTGAGGGACAAAACATAAAGTGAGGCTGATTCATTCCCATGACCCAGTATTGCTGTCTGCAGATTCTGTGCAAGAGAGACGGCAAAGGCCACCACTACCATAGGCCATGCAAGTCTTATAAGGTCGTTGAGATCTCTGCCGGCAGACGCCGGACGGGGTAGCGCAATGTCAGGTGCCATATTCATACCTGTTGCTCCATGTTTTCGACCTGAGGCAGATGTTCATTGCAGCAGGATTTGCCGTAGAGGCTGTAGATCATCATTGAGAGATAAGAAAGCGAGTGGGTATTACCAAGCAGATAACCATGCCCGCCCATCAGCTTTTCTGCCCGATTGGACAATACGCTAATCTGCCAGTGGTCTTCCTCTACCCCGGCAAAATCTTCCTGAGCAATTCGCAGTTGCCATTGCATAAGCATGGCGTCAATGTGATTGCTGACATCAGCAAACTCGGCCTTAACAAGCTGATGCTTCGTGGTTTTTACCCCAAAGCTTTTTCTGCTGGATAAATGCTGCCAGCTGACAGCCAGCATCCGGGCAAGTAAACCCAGCCGCGCGGCGACAGCGCTTAAGGTCTGATAGTGGTCAACGCGGTTGTTCGGTTGAGCCACGGCTGACGCGAGATACAGGCCCAGCTCCTGCAAAACCGGGTCATTCTCCTCTATTTGCTCAGAAGAGGAGATGACGGCAAGCTGAAACTGAGTGTTCAGCGCACCTTCCTCTGCCAGCCTCAGGCGGAATGCCTGAATGGCCTGAGCAGGAAGCTGATTTTTAAATAACGCATAGATGTCATTAAATAATGCATCAGGCATCTGCGCTCTCCATATCCTGATGTTCGCTTATCCACATCATCAGTTTACCCACGGTTGTAAAGGCATCCTGATTGATCTGGTCGGGTTCGAAGATCAAACCCGGGACTTTATCTTCAAGAAGCAGTAAAAATTGAACAAATAATACAGAGTCCAGGTCCAAGTCATCATTAAAGTCAGTGTTTTCAGTAACGGTAATTTTCGATGGCAGTACATCGTTTAACGCATCATTAATAGCCAGTAACAGAGTTTTCATTGCTTTTATCCCTTTCAATTAAAATGCCTGATAAAGTAATTCCCATTCCCATCGTGACGCACAGTACTCTTTTTCCGCGAAATTTTTTCAGTAACATGCAAAGATTAAATGGGATATCTGAACAATAGGCATGACCATAGTGTGACAGCGTGTCTAGAAATATCTCCCCCTGATAGTTGAGTGCTGAGAACACTCTTCTGAGCTGGGGTAGATCTAAATTACCGGGTACAATTGCATCAATATCATCCAGTTTCAGTTTAAATTTCTTTAACAGAGTCATATAAAATTCAATAAAGTGATTATCCAGAGTAGAGAAAAGCTCTCTCCGCTGCTGCTGCGGCTTATCCCGATGATTATTGTGAAAATCAGATAAATGTATGACACAACTATCTGAAATGGACCATTCTGCTTTTTGATCAGAGTTCAGAAGCATTGCAACCGGAATTTCAGACAGAAGGCTATTGTCCAGTTTATTAATATCCTTATGGAAAGCTTTTTCGCCGGTCAGCAAAATAATGGGCTTGTTTTCCTTCTTTGCTTTTCCTTTTAGAAAGTGAATGGCGGATAACGCCGTTGCACAGTGATTAAGACTAAGCGTAGCTGAATCCCAGTGACCTATACTGTGCCGTCGGGCCAATTCTGATAGCCAGTTATCATCATAGAAAGTATTATGTGTCTGAGTTTTTGCATAAATCAGTAATCCTTCCTTATGTATCAGGTGATTATTTTCTTCAATAACCCTTTGTATTACTTCGCTGAACATCTCTGTATGTGAGCATGGATGTTTGGCGACAGAGATAATTGAATAAAATCGTTGTAAAACTTTTATCTGGCCTGGCCCTAAATCATGTAAGTCGGCTAAATCAGCAAGAGGAACTAACGCAACACGTTCATGCAACCAGCATAAATAGTTAAGAGGAAGCATCATTGTCTCTTCTGGAAAGAAATGATTCGTATTTGTCAGCATCATCATCCCAGATAAGAGACGAGGTTTTTGCCTGAAATTGCTTTATAAGAAAGAAATCCCATTTATGAATCCCATTAATGAAATCAGCTGTTATAACTGCGCTAAACGCAGGAGTTTGTTGTCATTGCATAGGCGCATAAAAGAGCAGTTTTGGCTGACTCCTGCAACCATAGACAAATTCTGTACTCACAACATGGCCTATTCGAAAGCTTCGGGACTGACACCGCCGAGGTCGCTGTGGCGTCGTTCGCGGTTGCAGAACACTTCAACTAAGAGAAGATATCAGCTCGGGCCAAACCCTGGGTTTTGTATATGCGTTTTCTGATACGTTCTTTTTTCAGTAACTGAATAACGACCTGGTTTTCAGTAACTGAATAACGACCTGGCCATCGCATTTTCCAGGCAGAAGCATTGCCAGTCATCGCTGCCGTACTGACTTCCCAAATCCGAATGTACAATGTTTTCGCTTTCCGTTTTCTCAGCCACACAGCCATTATTAACACATTAAGCGTGAATTCGCGTGAAAGCGACGGTTTCATCTACCGGCCTACCACATTATGGGCGAAAAGATCGATGACCACCGCCAGAGACAGCCAGCCCTGCTAGGTACGGATATAGTTAATATCGGTTACCCAGACCTGATTTGCCCGGACGACGGTAAACTGTCGTTGTACGCAACTCAAGCAATGGCTGAAGGTCTGCAAGCAATACGGCATGGGGCTTTTTAGCCAAGTACCGCTTTGATCTGGTTCAGCTGCATAATGCGTCTTACCCGGTTTTTACCGTGAGACTTCCCGATTTCGCTCAGATCACCATGAACCCGGCAGTAACCATATATGCCTCAGCTCATTGAAAAGGAGTCACTGATGAGTGCCAGCAAGCGCTGGTTATCATTTTCTCGCTCAGAAACCGGGTTATGCAGCCACGCATAGAATCCCGCCCGGGCGACACACAACACCCGACACATCGTCATGAATCCCAATACAGTTCTGTGTTCATTGATAAAGCAGTACTTGAGTCGGATCCCTTGCAAAGTACCGCGCGACCCTTTCCAGAATATCCCTTTCTTCTTTAATATTCTTCAGTTACGCCCTGAACTTAAGGATCTCACTTTTCGCCTCCAAAACGTCATGTGCATATTGTTTGCTGTTATCGAATTTAATCGGCCCTAACCATTTATAGAGAATGTGTGCAGAAACGCCCAGACGTTTGAAACTTCAGCGATGGAATAACCGCGTTCCGTTATCTGACGACAGCTTCTTCCTTAAATTCAGATGTAAATCGTGGTGTGCCCATACTATCCTCCTATGCTCAGAATATAGGGCAGGATTGTCTACCGTGGCAGGGACAGTCCAACTACTCATGAACCGTCTTATTCAGACTTATCAGCAGCGCTGGCCTTTGCATGAATGGCTGAGCGAAGGGATTGAAGAAAACTGTTTAGATTAGCTGATGCCTAAGACGTTGCAGAAAGGCAATTATCACCGCCAGTTTCCTGTCTAAATCAGCAAACCTTTTGACAGAAGTCATGGTCTTGTGGAGGGGCGGATTTTCAGTGAGGTGAGGCGGTTTCTGGCGTTAACAGACTACTCACACCTGATTATTCTCAGCGACCAGTTTCACTTGTCCCTTCTGATCAAAATAGATGAAGAAATGCTCTGCTTCTTCGAAAGCAACGGGAGAACCACCATGCCCCGTAATGCCTTTCCCTGCGTGCTGGAGTAACCCGCCGCCAGCTGTTCCATGAAGCCATTTACTTCATTTAACGGAAATTCTGACATGACCATGTTTACCCAGCGTCAAAACCGTATCCTTGACCAGGCGCGTGACATCATCAGCCGGTATTACCAGCGTGGCGTTCAACTCTGTTCCCCTGATGATGTTCGACGGTGCGTAATGGTTGAGCTGGCACCGCTTGAACATGAAGAGTTTGGCATCATCCTGCTCGATAATCAGAATCAGCTGCTGCACCGCGAAATCCTCTTCAGGAGGACGTTAAACTCGGTCAGCGTTCACCCCCGCGAAGTTATCAAACGCGTACTGAAACACAACGCCGCCGCAGCCATCCTTGTCCACAACCACCCCAGCGGCGAGCCTGAACCCAGCCGTTGCGATATCAAGTTGACTAAAAAACTACAGGAGTTGCTGGAAATGCTGGACGTGCGGTTGCTTGATCACTTTATCGTTGCTGGCACTGAAACGGTCTCGATGGCGGAACGAGGACTGGTCTGATGCGAACAGTTACTTGGTTTAATGTACGTTATCACGGGTTTTGCGCATGAGCGGGGCCACGTTACGCCAGGTCATGCCGGAGGTGCAAACCACCGTGTTTGACGCGTATATCAACGGTCTGGCTCCATCGGGGCGACGGGGTATTACCAGCCTGTTAAACCGCAGCGCCAGCATACTTAAACGCGGTGCGAATGCAGAGCACTACCCGTGGGAGCAACTTAACTTCGCCGCCGTTGCAAAAGTGCGTGCGGCACTGCTGGATGACGGGTACGCCGTGTCGTCGGTCAACATTGACCTGCTCCCCGTTGATTAATACACCGTGATGTTAGTAAGGAGGCACTTCAGGTGGCTCTGGGCGAAAGTACTGACGACAGACCAGAAGCGGGAAGCCGTGGAGGTCATGTGTGAGGCAATGGGTCTGTCGCAACGCCGTGCCTGCAGTCTGGCCGGTCTGTCACTTTCAACCTGCCGTTATTCGGCCCAGCGTCCGGCTGCTGACGCGCAACTGTCTCTACGCATCACAGAGCTGGCACTTGAACGCCGGCGATTTGGTTACCGACGGATCTGGCAGTTATTGCGCCGGGAGGGCCTTCACATCAACCACAAGCGGGTTTACCGCATCTGTCACCTTAACGGTCTGTGTGTAAAACGCAGGCGCCGACGTAAGGGTCTGGCGACTGAACGGCTTCCGCTTCTCCGCCCGGAGGCGCCGAACATGACATGGTCAATGGATTTTGTCATGGATGCACTTGCCAGCGGCCGCCGGATTAAGTGCCTGACCTGTGTGGATGATTTCACGAAAGAGTGTCTGACGATCACCGCCGCTTTCGGGATTTCAGGCGTTCAGGTCGCGCTTATTCTGGACAGCATTGCGCTGTTTCGTGGATATCCTGCGACGATAAGAACCGATCATGGCCCGGAATTTACCTGCCACGCGCTGGATCAATGGGCCTTTGAACATAGTGTTGAGCTGCGTTTAATCCAGCCAGGCAAGCCAACTCAAAACGGATTTATTGAGAGTTTTAACGGTCGCTTCCGGGATGAATGCCTGAATGAGCACTGGTTCAGCGATGTTCTTCATGCCCGGAAAATCATTAATGACTGGCGGCAGGACTATAACGAGTCCAGACCTCATTCATCGCTTAATTATCAGACGCCATCTGAATTTGCAGCAGGCTGGCGAAACGGGAAACATGAAGAAAAACCCACCGACATTACTAACTGAAGGTTGTATCTAATACTGGGGGCATGTCAGTCTAACAGGACCAGTCCTGCCTCATCCATCTCATCGGAAGTAGCGATCCCCAGCTTATTAGCCAAAACCTGCTCGCCAGAGTCTTTCTAATACTGGCCTTCACTGCTGGAAACATGGTATCGGCTCGTCGAAATGCCCTGTGTTATTAGCGGGATGGAAAAACAGAAGAATTATAACGCTTGATGAGGATGGCAAACAATATTAGTAAAATCAGATGGTTGTAAAAATGTAGGTTAAAGCGTAGTTTTTATTCTCTGGTGGGAAATAATCTTTAACAATCAGCATTAACACACCAATGCATCACCGTTTACTTAACTTCAGCGCAGCTTACCCATCCATCAAGCTTATTAGCCCATTCCTGCATCATCACTATACGCTCATCAAGATACGTCGCATGGTTGTATGTGCGGCGAACGTTGTTGGTATCAGCGTGCGCAAGCTGAGCTTCGATAGCATCAGGTCGATAGCCCAGCTCGTTTAACCGCGTGCTGCCTGTGGTTCGGGTTGCATGTGGGCTGTAAGTTCCGCTCCAGCCGAGGCTTTTAAGTAGCTGACGCAGCGAGTGTGATGTCATCGGGCCACGTGGGTTATCTCGGCCCGGAAAAAGGTGCTGCCGATGCCCGGTTAATCCCTGTAGTGTTCTGAGCATTTTGACAGCCTGGAAGGGCAGGGGAATAACGTGTTCTCTGCGGGCTTTCATTCGCGCTGCCGGAATGGTCCACAGGGCGTTACCAAGATCGAATTCTGACCATTCAGCCTCGGTGGCTTCAGCTGGTCGCGCCAGCGTCCACCACATTAGCCACATGCAATAATTAACCTGGTATGAGCCGCGACTGTTATCAAAACAGCTTAATAGCTTCCCGATTTGCTGTGGATCCAATGCCTGTTTGTGCTGAGTTTTGTTTGCTGGAATCGCCTTGCGTACTGGCCAGACAGGATCGCTATCTGCTCTGAGCGTCGCTACTGCTAGCTCAAAAACGGATGAAATGGTGCGGCGGGCTTCAGCGGCAACGGTCGGAGCGCCGCGCTTAGCCGTTTCCTGAAGAATTTTCAGAATGTGATGTGGAGTGATTTCTCTGACTGGGAGCTTACCGATTGCAGGGAAAACCACACGTTTAAGCATATCTAGTCGCCGCGTTTTGGTGATTTCGGCCCAGTCTTTCATCTGCAACCACTCTTTAGCGACTAGCTCAAAGGTGTTGGATGCGTCATTGAACTTGCGGATCTTATCTAACTGTCGAGCCTGGGTAGGACTAACTCCATTTGCGACTTGTTTACGCGCTTGCTCGCATTTCTCGCGAGCTTCGGCAAGTTTAACCGCCGGGTACTCACCCAGCGCAAACATGCTGGAATTACCGTTAAGTTTAAACCGATAGCGCCATGCCTTTTTGCCATTAGGTTTAACTTCAAGGTATAAACCATTGAAATCGTTGAGACGATAGAGCTTTTCTTTCGCTTTTGCTGTGCGGCATTGAGTATCAGTGAGCATAACGATTCCTTGTATATTTATTATACCGTTATTGTACTCACTAAAAATAAAGATGAAAGTTTGATGTACTCACCTACGTACTCATTTTTGACTGCGCTTCTACGAAATCATTTGAGACGTTATGAAATGAAAAATCCAAGCAACTGCTTGGATTTAATGAGTTTTTGTGAAGCTCATGACATTCAATGAAACCTCATGAGACAACACATTTAACTTAGACGTTAAACAAGAAATTCATCACATCGCCATCTTTAACGATGTACTCTTTGCCTTCTGAACGCATCTTGCCCGCTTCTTTCGCGCCTTGCTCACCCTTATAGGTAATAAAGTCTTCAAACGCGATCGTTTGTGCGCGAATGAAGCCTTTCTCGAAGTCGGTATGGATTTTACCGGCGGCCTGTGGGGCGGTGGCGCCAACAGGGATAGTCCATGCGCGTACTTCTTTGACGCCGGCGGTGAAATAGGTCTGCAGATTCAGCAGTGCGTAACCGGCACGAATCACGCGGTTCAGGCCTGGCTCTTCGATACCCAGCTCGGCCATAAACTCGTCACGATCTTCGTCTTCCAGTTCGGCGATATCAGATTCGACAGAGGCGCAGACTGGCACAACGACAGAACCTTCTTTGGCGGCGATTTCGCGCACTTTATCCAGGTACGGGTTGTTTTCAAAGCCATCTTCGTTGACATTGGCGATGTACATCGTGGGCTTGAGCGTCAGGAAGCTCAGATAGCGCAGAGCGGCTTTGTCCTCATCGGTCAGATCCAGCGCGCGCAGCATGCCCGCGTTTTCCAGATGAGGCAGACATTTCTCCAGCGCCGCCTGTTCCGCTTTCGCGTCTTTATCGCCGCCTTTGGCTTTTTTCTGCACGCGCTGCAGTGCACGTTCACAGGTGTCCAGATCCGCCAGCGCCAGCTCGGTGTTGATGGTTTCGATATCATCAGCCGGATCGACTTTATTATTCACGTGGATAATATTGTCGTTTTCAAAGCAGCGAACCACGTGGCCGATCGCTTCGGTTTCACGGATATTGGTCAGGAACTGGTTGCCCAGGCCTTCACCTTTTGATGCACCTTTTACCAGACCGGCGATATCGACGAATTCCATGGTAGTCGGAACCACGCGCTGTGGCTTGACGATCTCGGACAGCTGATCCAGACGCAGGTCAGGCATAGGTACAACGCCCGTGTTGGGTTCAATGGTGCAGAAGGGGAAGTTCGCCGCTTCAATACCCGCTTTTGTCAGCGCGTTAAACAGAGTGGATTTACCGACATTTGGCAGGCCCACGATACCGCATTTGAATCCCATGGTTTAATACCCTTTATAGCTGGATGGGCAACGCCTGAACGCAGGCGCCGCCGGAAACGTAAGATAATTTTCGCGCATTATACACAGATTCGCGACAATCGGGGCGATTAGACAGGCTTAAAGGCATGCAGGCGGTTCATTGCCTTAATGCGATCTTCCTTCAACCACAGTTCGGTGCAGCGCGCTGCTTCATCAATGGCGTCATCGATCAGCTTTTGCTCGCTGGCGGGCGGTTTGCCTAACACAAATCCGGTCACTTTGTTGCGGTCACCGGGATGGCCGATACCGATGCGCAGACGATGAAAGTTATTATTATTGCCCAGCTTGCTGATGATGTCTTTCAGGCCGTTATGACCGCCGTGACCGCCGCCTTGTTTGAATTTCGCAATGCCCGGTGGCAGATCGAGTTCATCGTGCGCCACTAAAATTTCTTCGGGCGCAATACGGTAGAAGGTCGCCATCGCCGCGACCGCTTTGCCGCTGAGGTTCATAAAGGTGGTGGGCACCAGCAGTCGGACATCTTCGCCCGCCAGCGCCAGTCGCGCCGTATAACCGAAAAATTTGGCTTCTTCTTTTAACGACTGATTGTGCCGCTCAGCCAGCAAATCCAGATACCACGCACCCGCGTTATGGCGCGTGGCGGCATATTCCGCACCGGGATTCGCCAGGCCGACAATCAGTTTAATGCTGCTCACAAGGGATATCCTGCTGTTATCACCAAAGGGCAGTAGTTTACTGTGCCAGGCTGCGGATCACAAAGTGTGAGCCACGAATTATTAGTGTCGGTGATTAATTGTTTTCCATCTAAATCAATAAGCTGTAATTATGCTTTGGTCACACTTATCCTGCTCTGAGTGTGACGAAGTGCACAAATTAGCCTGCTGTCATTGCCTAAACTACTGACAGGTTAACATTGTGTGCGCTCATCGGACCGCACCGTCAGGAGGTGAAAGATGAAACGTCATCACTCACGTATGGCAGGAAATGCCTTAATGGCACTGGGCTTAGTGACCATGGTACTCGGCGTTGGTTTTTCGATTATCAACCAACTTCCCTCTTTAAATCTGCCGCAGATACTGGCGCAGGGCGCGATGTTTGGGATTTTCTTTGGCGCACTGTTATGGCTGGCCGGTGCCTGCATTAGCGGTCGTGAGAAAGTCGAAGATCGCTATTACTGGGAGCGGCATTATGGCGATAAACGCTGCCGCCGCAGCCATCACTCGTCATAATCACGTTCCCGGCAACGTCAGGCAGGATTGGGTTCGGTTTCTGCCTTTGGCTTTTGCCTGATAGAGCGCTTTGTCAGCCAGCGCCATCAGTTCGCCAAAATCAATGTGGCGATTGTCGGCGGTAGAGAAGCCAATGCTGACGGAATAGGGAATCTGCCCCGGTCGGGAAAGGTGGATCGCCTGGCGCACCTGCTCGCACCAGACGTTAGCCTGTGCTGACATCATCGGCAGAAGGGCGGCAAATTCTTCGCCGCCCAGTCGCGCAAAGCGCGCCCCTTCAGGCAGCATGCCGGACACACGGTGACTGAAATCAATCAGAACCTGGTCGCCCTGATGATGCCCGTAGCGGTCATTAATGCCTTTAAAATGGTCCAGATCGAATAACACCACCGTCAGCGCTTTATTCTGCTTCTGACAGGCTTTAATCATCACCTCGGCCCCGGTAAACAGCGCACGACGGTTCCAGATATTGGTCAGAGGATCGTGCAGTGAAGCCGCTTTCAGCGCATTGCGCGTCCGCTCATTGACCATCGCCAGAATCGTCACGGTAAACCCAATGACAAACAGCATGGATTCCATAATCACATAGACGGAGAAATTCGATCCGCTTATCGCGCCCTGAACGCCGACCGGGCGGGAATTATCCAGAAATATGCGAGCCACATGGAATATCAGGTGAATCCAGAGCAGGAGCTGGGCAGGCCAGAACGTTGCATCCATATTGCGCCGCGCCAGCCAGAGAAAATAGATAAGCGCTCCGGTATACCCGATGCAGAGCAGGCAGAGCACCAGTACGCGCAGCGATAAGCTGTAATAAAATCCCGGAATCAGGCAGAGCAGTGACCAGATCAGCGCCCCGACCAGACCACTCATCCCCGGCTGCTTACCGCAAAAGGTGCGAAACGCGCTGAACAATCCCCCGTAAGCCAGCATAAGCAACACGTTGCTCATGGCCACCGGTAAAAACTGATAGCCCTGGCTGCGCAGGCTACTGAGAATAAAGGCGACCAGCGTCAGTAAAATGGCCACGCAAACATAGCCCAGCGTGCGATCGTAATGCGAACCGACCCAGGCAAATGCCAGGATCAGACTCATAAACCCCAGTACGTAGAGTTCGCAAATAAATAACGTATAGACGTCGAGGTTCATAGTGGAAAACGATCGCAATAAAAAGTGCGGGCAAAGTACCACTCAACGCAGAATGGCAAAAGAGCAGATAAGATAATTTCAGCGAAAGAGTTTTTCGTAGTAAGCGTGACAATAACGGCGGTGACTCATAACGAAAATTTCTGTGAATCAAGCAGCTTTGTCGGAAGGGGAGAGGTACAGACAAAAGAAAAGGCCGGACAGCGTGTCCGGCCTGCGAAGATTAGTGTTCGAACATTGCCGAAATGGACTCTTCGTTACTGATGCGGCGAATGGCTTCTGCCAGCATGCCTGACAGCGTCAGGGTACGGACGTTTGGCAGCGACTTCATCTCTTCGGATAACGGAATGGTGTCACACACGATAACCTGATCGATGACAGATTTACGTAAGTTTTCCACCGCGTTACCGGAGAAGATAGGGTGCGTCGCGTACGCGAAGACGCGCTTGGCACCGCGCTCTTTCAGCGCTTCCGCGGCTTTGCACAGTGTGCCGCCGGTGTCGATCATGTCATCGACCAGCACACAGTCACGGCCCGCTACGTCACCAATGATATGCATGACCTGAGAAACGTTCGCACGCGGGCGACGTTTGTCAATGATGGCCATATCGGTGTCGTTCAGCAGTTTCGCAATAGCACGGGCACGAACCACGCCGCCAATGTCAGGCGAAACAACAATCGGGTTTTCCAGGCCAATCTGTAACATATCCTCCAGCAGAATGGGACTGCCGAAGACGTTATCAACCGGGACGTCGAAGAAGCCCTGGATCTGCTCAGCGTGCAGGTCAACCGTTAAAACACGGTCAACGCCGACGCTGGAAAGAAAGTCAGCCACGACTTTGGCGGTAATAGGCACACGCGCAGAACGCACGCGGCGGTCCTGACGGGCATAACCAAAGTAGGGGATAACAGCGGTAATACGACCAGCTGAAGCACGACGCAGCGCGTCGACCATCACGACCAGTTCCATCAAATTATCATTGGTGGGAGCACAGGTGGACTGGATGATGAAAATATCACCACCGCGTACATTTTCATTAATTTGTACGCTTACTTCGCCATCACTGAAACGACCGACAGCGGCGTCGCCCAGGCTGGTGTAAAGGCGGTTGGCAATACGTTGTGCTAGTTCCGGGGTGGCGTTACCAGCAAAAAGCTTCATATCAGGCACGAGAAGAACCTCAGGCTTTGCGTCCAGAGAATGAACGTCATGACAGTAACCGGCGAATACTGTCGTGATCGTTCACACGGGTATGTGAGTGCGAAACGTGCTGTATCTGGAACAGGGTGACACAGTCACGCTATCGCTAATCGCCTTGCAGAGTGCGCTGTAACGGCGAGACGTTAACGCCTCGGGCTACAAAACCGCGCACCCATGACGGGGCAAGTTCCAGCACCTGGCGAGCAGCGTACTCGGTGTCAAATTCAGCAAACACACAAGCACCTGTCCCTGTCAGGCGCGACGGCGCGTATTCTAGCAGCCATGAAACAAGCTCATCAACCTCACGAAAACGTTTTCTTACTACTGATTCGCAATCGTTAAGAAAGGGGGCCTGTAAAAGTGCTGATAAAGTGCGCACGGGCGTGTCACGGGGAAGTGCCGGATCGTTAAAGACCACTGGCGTGGCCACGCTGACGCCGGGATGGGCAACAAGATACCATTTTTCGGCAGGCGATGCGGGAGAAAGCACCTCGCCGACCCCTTCGGCGAAGGCGGCGTGCCCTTTTACGAACACCGGGACATCCGCACCCAGTTTCACGCCCATCTGTGCCAGTTCCGTCGGCGTAAAACCGGTTTGCCAGAGATGATTAAGCGCCACCAGAACCGTAGCGGCGTCAGAAGAACCGCCACCCAGTCCACCACCCATTGGCAAACGCTTTTCAATGGCGATCCGCGCACCCGCCTGCGCCGGCAGCGTTCCCTTCTCGCGGGCAGCCGCCTTAAGCATGTCGGCGGCACGCACGATCAGGTTTTCAGCATCCGGCACGCCGGACACGGGCGTGAGAAGGGTAATGGCATCGCTCTGATCGGGAACAATCTCCAGACTGTCGCCATAATCCAGAAACTGAAACAGGGTTTGCAGGTTATGGTAACCGTCCGCCCGGCGCCCGGTGATGTACAAAAAAAGGTTCAGTTTTGCCGGAGCAGGCCAGGTGGTGATCATTTCAGCGTCCAGCTATCCATACGTAACTTGATGCGCTGATCGCCTTCTTTCAGCTCCAGGCTGGCGGGCAGCGCAGGGGTGACGTTGCTGTCGTAGCCGGCGATGGTCACCTGCCAGGTCTGGCCATCATGCTGATAGTTCAGGCTGCGCAACTGATACTGATCGTTAAGCTGGTAGTCGGTCGCATCGCCCGGCAGGCCCATCATCCACTGGCGCAGGTTGGTCAGCGGAATATCCATGCCGGTCAGCTGCGAGATCATCTTCTGCGCATCGTTGCTGACATAGCGTTTGCCCTGGCTATCCACGATCTGCACCACAGAACCCTGCGCATCAAGCTGCAGTTCTGTGCTGCCTAACGGGTTGGTTAACAGCAGACGATAACGGTCAGGTGCGGTCTGCTGCCAGTTGAAGCGGGCATAGACTTTTTGTTTGTCCGACAGATAGGCGAACGCGCCGCGCGTCTGGTACTGCGTCACTTTACTGACCGCTTGCTGATGATGTTGCCATTGGGGTGCAGTGGCGCTCGGGCCGGGACCTTGTGGTTTATTGATGCTACAGGCAGCCAGCAGAACAGCACCGGCCAGGGGTAAAAGGCGCAACAGATTGCGTGGGGAAGTAAGCATCAAGTGGTCATCTCCTCGGACTCATTTTTCATTGGTAACAGGTAACGCTAACCATCCGCATTTTAACCGTCAATGCTGTTATACGGCAAAATCGCTATGATCGGCTTAATCTTATTACAGTCATAGCCTTTGTATGGCTTTTCTTGATCTGCTGCATCTTGTAGAATGCGCTTCACAAAACCCTGACATTATTGGGACAACCCAACCTAAATCGCCATGACGCTGCTCGCTCTCGGAATCAATCACAAAACTGCACCCATTGCTCTGCGCGAACGCGTTGCGTTCGGGCCGGAGTCGCTGGAACAGGCCTTAGACAGCCTGTTATCCCAGCCCATGGTGCAGAGTGGCGTCGTGCTCTCCACCTGTAACCGAACCGAACTCTACCTGAGTGTAGAGCAACAGGTCGATCTGCAGGAACGTCTGGTGCGCTGGCTGTGTGACTATCACCAGCTTGATGAAGAGGATGTACGTAACAGCCTCTACTGGCATCAGGACAATGAGGCCGTCAGTCATCTTATGCGCGTCGCCAGCGGGCTGGATTCGCTGGTGCTGGGCGAGCCGCAGATTTTAGGTCAGGTGAAAAAAGCCTTTGCCGATTCGCAGCGCGGTCATGCACTGAGCAGTGAACTGGAACGTATGTTCCAGAAAACCTTCTCGGTTGCCAAGCGCGTGCGTACGGAAACGGAGATCGGCGCGAACGCCGTTTCCGTTGCCTTTGCCGCCTGTACGCTGGCGCGGCAGATCTTTGAGTCCCTCTCCACCGTCAACGTGTTACTGGTTGGCGCGGGGGAAACCATCGAGCTGGTGGCGCGTCATCTGAGCGAACATCAGGTCAAAAAACTGATTATTGCCAACCGTACCCGCGAACGCGCGGACGCTCTGGCGAAAGAAGTGGGCGCGGAAGTGATTGGCCTTGCGGACATCGACGCGCGCCTGGCCGATGCCGACATCGTCATTACTTCCACCTCCAGTCCCTTGCCCATCATTGGTAAAGGCATGATGGAACGGGCGCTCAAAGCGCGCCGTAACCAGCCAATGCTGCTGGTGGATATTGCGGTGCCGCGCGACGTAGAGCCGGAAGTGGGCAAGTTAGCGAATGCCTATCTCTACAGCGTTGACGATCTGCAGGCCATCATTGAGCAGAACCTTGCCCAGCGCAAAGCCGCTGCGGTGCAGGCCGAAAGTATCGTGGTGCAGGAATGCAGCGATTTCATGGCCTGGCTGCGTTCCCAGGGCGCGGTCAACTCTATTCGTGAATACCGTGCTCAGGCGGATGATATCCGCGCTGAACTGGAAGGCCGTGCGCTGCAGGCGCTGCAGCAGGGTGCCGATCCGCAAAAAGTGATGCAGGAACTGGCCCACAAGCTGACCAACCGTTTGATTCATGCACCGACCAAATCTCTTCAGCAGGCCGCGCGCGACGGCGACAGCGAACGCCTGCAGATTTTACGCGACAGCCTGGGTCTCGATTAGGCACACTGCTGTCGTCTTCTGTTACGGGAATCCCACAGTTAAATGAAAACCTCTATTGTTGCGAAACTGGAAGCGCTGCAGGAGCGCCACGAAGAAGTGGAAGCGATGCTGGGCGATGCAGGCGTCATTGCCGATCAGGAACGCTTTCGTGCTTTGTCGCGTGAATATGCTCAGTTGACCGATGTCACGCGCTGCTTCCGCGACTGGCAGCAGAACCAGGATGATATCGAGACGGCTAAAATGTTACTCGACGATCCTGAAATGCGCGATATGGCGCAGGAAGAGCTGCAGGCGGCGCGTGAGAAAACCGACGCGCTGGAGCAACAGTTGCAGCTGTTACTGTTGCCGAAAGATCCGGACGATGAGCGCGACTGTTTTGTCGAAGTCCGTGCCGGTACCGGCGGCGACGAAGCGGCCATTTTTGCAGGTGACCTGTTCCGTATGTACAGCCGTTACGCCGAGTCACGTCGCTGGCGGGTGGAAATCGTCAGCGCTAACGACGGTGAGCACGGTGGCTATAAAGAGGTGATTGCCCGTATTATGGGTGACGGTGCCTATGGCCGACTGAAATTTGAATCCGGCGGCCATCGCGTACAACGCGTACCCGAGACGGAATCCCAGGGCCGTATTCATACCTCTGCCTGTACGGTGGCGGTGATGCCTGAACTGCCGGAAGCGGAGCTGCCCGAGATCAACCCGTCAGATTTAAAAATCGATACTTTCCGCTCCTCCGGTGCCGGTGGGCAGCACGTTAACACCACCGACTCCGCGATCCGTATTACCCACTTGCCGACCGGTATTGTGGTGGAATGTCAGGATGAACGCTCTCAGCACAAGAACAAGGCAAAAGCCTTATCGGTGTTGGGCGCGCGTATCCATGCGGCCGAAATGGCAAAACGTCACGAAGCTGAAGCCAGCACCCGCCGTAACCTGCTGGGCAGCGGTGACCGTTCCGATCGTATCCGCACCTATAACTTCCCGCAGGGCCGTGTGACCGACCACCGCATCAACCTGACGCTTTATCGTCTGGATGAAACCATGGAAGGTAAACTGGACAGCCTGATCGAACCCATCGTTCAGGAATACCAGGCTGACCAACTGGCGGCGCTGGCCGGTCAGGATTAATGGATATTCGCCATTGGCTCAAACAGGCGGTTGCCACGCTGTGTGGGGGCGACAGCCCGAAGCGTGATGCGGAAATCCTGCTGGGTTATGTCACAGGCAAACCCCGCAGCTGGCTGGTGGCTTTTGATGAAACCCTGCTCAGTGACGCGCAGTTACAACAGTTGACGGCGTTGCTGGCACGGCGCGCCCGGGGAGAACCGATCGCCCATTTAGTTGGCGAGCGCGAATTCTGGTCGCTCCCGCTGAGGGTTAGCGACGCCACACTTATCCCGCGGCCGGATACCGAGATCCTGGTTGAACAGGCGCTGGCCCGATTGCCTGCCGCACCTGCGCGCGTGCTGGATCTCGGCACGGGCACCGGTGCCATTGCCCTGGCGATTGCCAGCGAACGGCCCGATTGCACCGTGGTCGGCGTTGATCGTGTCCCTGCTGCCGTTGCGCTGGCGCAGGATAACGCTGCGCATCTGGCGATAGCTAACGCGACGTTTGTGCACAGCCACTGGTTTGCACAGCTCACCCCGACCCGATTTGATCTTATCGTGAGTAATCCGCCTTACATTGATGCCAGCGATCACCATCTGGAGGAGGGCGATGTGCGTTTTGAACCGCGCAGCGCACTGGTGGCAGATGAGGGGGGCATGGCCGATCTCCGGTGGCTGATCGCACAGTCACCCGCCTGGTTACAGCCGGGTGGCTGGCTGCTACTGGAACATGGCTGGCAGCAGGATGAGGCGGTGCGTCAACTGATGTGCCAGCACCACTATCAGGCGGTGGACACGGTGAAGGATTACGGTGGCAATCCCCGGGTCACATTTGGGCAGACCGCGCCGATACCGGTATAGTGCCGCAACGTAAAATCACAGGGATGAATGATGTTTACTTATTACCCACTGCTAAAAAATCTGCATCTGCTGACCGTGGCGATCACGGTTTCGCTGTTTCTGCTGCGCTTCTACTGGCAGCGCGTTGGCGCAGCCATACTGCAACGCCGCTGGGTCCGCATCCTTCCACATGTCAACGACACGTTGCTGCTGCTGAGCGGCGCAGCGCTGGTAATGCTGACCCACTTCTATCCGTTTTCACCTCAGGGAAGCTGGCTGACGGAGAAGCTGTTAGGCGTTATTATCTATATTGCCCTTGGGTCCGTGGCGCTGAGCCGCCGCCCTCGTTCTGATCGCACCCGCTGGATGGCCTTTGTGGTCGCCTTAATCGCGCTGGTGACGATCATTAAGCTGGCACTGAGTAAAATGCCGTTATTGGGGATAGTATGAGCTCCACCGAACAACTCGATTACAGTGAAACACCGCTCTGTGAGGCGGTGATGGGTGCAACCAAAGCCATTCGCACCGATTTTCCGACCCTGTCGGTCGAACAACAGTTAGCGGCGTTAGTGGCTGAAGCCCGGGATTACGTCAGCGACCAACAGGATGCGGATTTAAAGCTCGAAAAGCTGCTGGAGCTGTTTTACAAGCAGTGGAAATTTGGCGGTGCCAGCGGCGTGTATAATCTGTCTGATGCACTCTGGCTGGATAAAGTGCTGAAAACCCGTCAGGGAACCGCCGTGTCACTGGGCGTGATTCTGCTGCATATTGCGGCGGAACTGGAACTGCCCCTGATGCCGGTGATTTTCCCGACGCAGTTGATTCTGCGCGCCGACTGGCTGGATGGCGACAAGTGGCTGATTAATCCGTTCAACGGGGAAACCCTGGATACGCACACGCTCGAAGTATGGCTGAAAGGCAATATCAGCCCGCTGGCGCGTCTGTATGATGACGATCTCGACGAAGCCAAAACCGTCAGCGTAATGCGCAAAATGCTGGATACGCTGAAAGCGGCGCTGATGGAAGAGAAGCAGATGGAGCTGGCCCTGAACGTCAGCCAGGTGTTGTTGCGCATTGACCCGGACGATCCCTATGAAATTCGCGATCGGGGATTAATCTATGCACAGCTTGAGTGCGATCATATCGCGTTAACGGACTTAACCTACTTCGTTGAACAGTGTCCTGAGGATCCGGTCAGCGAAATGATTAAAGTCCAGATTCACGCAATCGAACAAAAACGCGTGACGCTGCATTAAGCGTCACCCCAGATAAGGAAAGGGCATGACACAGAAAGTTGTCAGTATTGGTGATATCAGGGTCGCAAACGATCTGCCATTTGTTCTCTTCGGCGGCATGAACGTGCTGGAATCCTACGACCTCGCGATGCGCATCTGCGAGCACTATGTAAACGTGACCGACAAACTCGGCATTCCTTACGTTTTCAAAGCGTCTTTTGACAAAGCCAACCGCTCCTCCATCCACTCTTACCGTGGCCCCGGCCTGGAAGAGGGCATGAAGATTTTCCAGGCCCTGAAGCAGGCCTTTGGCGTGAAAATCATTACCGATGTGCACGAAGCGGCGCAGGCTCAGCCTGTGGCGGATGTTGTTGATGTGATTCAGCTGCCGGCCTTCCTGGCGCGTCAGACCGACCTGGTTGAGGCGATGGCGAAAACGGGCGCGGTGATTAACGTCAAGAAGCCCCAGTTTGTCAGCCCCGGCCAGATGGGCAACATCGTGGACAAGTTTGCCGAAGGCGGAAACGACAAGGTTATTCTTTGCGACCGCGGCAGTAACTTTGGCTACGACAACCTGGTAGTGGATATGCTGGGTTTCAACGTCATGAAAAAGGTGACGAATAACTCGCCGGTGATTTTCGACGTGACGCACGCGCTGCAAACGCGCGATCCGTTCGGTGCCGCATCAGGCGGACGCCGTGCTCAGGTGGCCGAACTGGCGCGTGCCGGTATGGCGGTGGGCATTGCGGGCCTGTTTATTGAAGCCCATCCGGAGCCGGACAACGCCAAATGCGACGGTCCGTCGGCGTTACCGCTGGATAAACTGGAACCGTTACTGGTGCAGATGAAGGCGATTGACGATCTGGTGAAAAGCTTCCCGGAACTGGACACCAGCAAATAAGCCGCAGTGCAGACGAAAAAAGAGCGAATTCTCGCTCTTTTTTTTCGTCTCAGTTTTGTGAGATTACAGCATGATGGTCATCAGATAGCCGACAAATAAGGCCAGGTGCGCGGCACCATTCAGCACATTCGTTCTGCCGGTTGAGAAGCTAATCTGACACAGGATCAGAGAGGCAATCATAATGACCATCTGCGGCGGTTCCAGGCCGAATATCAATTCCTGGCCTGTCAGCGTCGCAATAATAGAGACCGCCGGTACGGTCAGCGAAATCGTGGCCAGCACTGAGCCAAAGAACAGGTTCATCGCGCGCTGTACCTGGTTCATCAGGACGGCCCGGATGGCACCCAGACCTTCCGGTGAGAGGATCAGTAACGCCACCAGGAAGCCGGTGAACTGCTTCGGTGCGTTGAGGTCGGTCAGCAGATGCTCCAGCGGGTTAGCATTCATCTTGGTGACGGCAATCACCGCAATCAGATGCACGATCAGCCAGATGGCGTGCCAGAGGCTACTGTGCGCAGAGGGTTTACCGTGGTGAGGATCGCCATCATCACTGTCATCTTCGTGCTCATAGACAAACAGGCTCTGGTGCGTTTTGGTCTGAATCAACAGGAAAACGCCATACATCGCGGCAGAAATAGCGGCAATCAGTAAACTTTGCGCAGCGGTGAAATTTCCGCCCGGCAAGGCATTCGGAAACACCAGCACCAGGATGGCTAACGGAAAAATAGCGATCAGGTATTGCTTTACCCCGGCCAGATTCACGTATTGCGTCGCAAACTTTCTGCCGCCCAGCAGTAAGGCAAAGCCCACCAGCCCGCCGGTCACGATCATAATGATTGAGTAGAGCGTATCGCGCATCAGCGCAGGCGCCGCATCGCCGGTGGCCATCAGTGCCGAAATCAGGCTGACTTCCAGAATCACGACAGACAGGCTGAGGATCAGGGAACCATAGGGTTCGCCCAGGCGGTGAGCCAGCACATCCGCATGACGCACCACGCTGAACGCGCTGCTGAGAATAGCAACCAGCGCCAGTAAATTAATGCCGACGACGAGCGGGAGTGAGGTTTGTGCACCAAAAAAATAGAGTACACCCAGGGCAATAAGGGGAAGTATCAGTGAAAACTCTTTGTGACGTGTTTTTTCATGTAAAGGCATTCACTCTCCTCGCTGCTGAATAAAAGGGGCAATTCATTTACCCACCCTGACAGGGAAATATATAAGTCAGGCAGTGTAACTTTTCAATCGAACAGCAGGTGAAAATTTACCGCTTTTTACTTTCACACACATTCAGCCTGAAAAGGGGTTTATAAAAATTTATTCCCGCTTTTGTCAGATAAATCAGTCATCAAGTAAATCCTCTTTCGCGATAATCTTCCGCATTATTGCAAAATACATCCCAATAAGGTGATCGTTAATGCCGGAACAGAGAAATAACAAGCGGAGAGGCGCAGAAACCACAGTTTGCATTTTGGCTTATCTGCGCCAGACTTATAAACCATCATGTTAGAGGAGGATAAACGATGCCTTATGCTAAGCGAAGCGACCTGCCAGAAAGCGTTAAGCACGTCCTGCCAGCGCATGCCCAGGATATCTATCAGCAGGCCTTTAACAATGCCTGGTCACAATATAAGGATCCCGATGACCGACGAGGCAATGAATCACGCGAGGAAGTGGCCCATAAAGTGGCCTGGTCAGCGGTGAAACATGACTATGAAAAAGGGGATGACGATAAATGGCATCCCAAAAAATAGTGTGTTGCGTTGTGGGCCTGAACAGCAGGCCCGTTTATATGTCCCGTCCTGCCAGCGTCATGTCCGTTCTCACGCGCATTTCTTCCCTCTGATCGCCCACGTTTCAGGCTTCTTTTCGCGCCCACGTTACGCATGTTTACTTCACGTTGCGCGAGCAGGGGTTATCCTGAATGCCAAAATGCCGTGAAGAAACTCATCAGCCCTTACCGTTTTACGCGCTGTAAAACACTTTTTTTAGGTGTTATAGCTGCCGCTTTTAATAGTTAAATAAAGGCTATTTTTTAGCGGATATTCCCACTCTTACTTGAAACTGATTTTGTTAATAATTAATGTCAGTTTAATGAATACAGCGTAAATTTGTGAATGTTCACGCAACAGAACCGAGGAGTGTCTTACACAGGACGTGGTGAAAGTCGAGGAGGTCGCATTGCTTACCCGGGAATTTTTATTAAAAGCGGATTGTAAAACATCATTTGGTGATATTGAGGAGACATTACTGTGGAGTTGTGAACAGCGCGCGGCGTCGCTGGCGGCAACCCTGGCATGTCGGCCCGATCACAGCCCGGTATGGATCTTCGGCTACGGTTCTCTGATGTGGAACCCGGTATTTGAAGCCGATGAAGTGGCATCGGCCTCGCTGCACGGCTGGCACCGAGCCTTTTGCTTACGCCTCACAGCCGGGCGCGGCACGGCTTCCCATCCGGGGCGCATGCTGGCGCTGAAAGAGGGCGGCATCACGCAGGGACTGGCATTTCGCCTGCCGGAATCACGGCTGCACGACGAACTGGCATTACTGTGGAAGCGTGAAATGATCACCGGCTGCTATTTGCCGACCTGGTGTGAGCTGGTGCTGGACGATCAACGCCGCGTGACGGCGCTGGTTTTTATTATGGATCCGCGTCATCCGCTTTATGAACCGGATACCTGTCCTCAGGCGGTTGCGCCCCTGATCGCCGCGGCCAGTGGACCGTTAGGCTCGAACGCCCAGTACCTGTTTTCGCTGGAAGAAGAACTGACTAAGCGCGGGATGCAGGAGGACGATCTGATCCGCCTGGCGCACCAGGTGCGTGAACTGCAGCAGCACTGGCCAAGACAGGCGTAATCCGCGCCCGCCAGGCCAGCAGCATCCGGTCACTGGGTTGGGTTAATCAGCCAGGTGCCCGGTCTGTCAATCACCACGGACTGACTGCGCGTCGTATTCCCGGCATGCACATCAATGCGGTACTGGCCTGCCGCCAGGTTCAGCACGGCAAAACCGTTGCTGCTGGCGTGCAAGGCCACGGGCTGACCGTTCAGGACCACCTGTTCATCACCGGCCAGTTTCAGGTAAACCATCGCAAGGCCCGCGGGCACTGTGCCGGTCGCTGGTGCAGCACTGCGTTTCGCCACCTGTGGCACCGAAGCGGTTTGCGAGTTTTCAACCCACACCACCGCGCCGACGGCAATAACGGCAACGGCGGCCAGCGCCAGAAGCCCCGGTGACGGACGACGCACCGTGCGTCCGATCAGCGGTTCCGCCATCGTCGCCCCGTGATTCATCGCCAGGACCACCGGTGGGACCGTGTCGGCCGCGGCTGCGTCCAGTTGGTTTTGCGCGTCATTGCGCTGTTGCAGACTGTTAACGACCGCCTCCACATCGCTGACCGGTAAGGCAATGAGGGCAGCAAACATGTCGATGCTCTGCGGACGATCGTGCGGTTTCATCAATAGCGCACAGTCAATAGCATGCAGCAGCGGCAGCGAATAGCCTGAAGGCTTACGCACCACCAGCGGTTGATAGTTGTCTTCAATGCAGCGCACCACGCTGACCGGCGGCGGGGAGCCGGTAATCAGCGTGTGCAGTACCGCGCCCAGCGCATAGATATCTGTCCACGGGCCTTGTTCACCTTCGCCTTCTTCGCTGTACTGCTCAATGGGGGCAAAACCCGGTTTCAGCATGATTTCGGTTTCATCAGAGAGATTGCCTATCTCTTTGCGGGCAGAGCCAAAGTCGAGCAGCACCGGCAGTTGATTTTCCTGAATCTGAATATTATCCAGCGAAATATCACGATGCAGATAGCCAGCCTGATGAATGGTATTGATAGCCCCCAGCAAGGGCGGCAGTAAGCGGCGAATCCAGTCTTCGGTGATAGACTCATGGCTGGTTAACTGCCACTCTTTCAACGTCATGCCGTTGTAGTAAAGTGTGCCCATATAGGCGGTGCCGTTTTGTTCCCAGAAGCGCAGGACATGCAACAGGCCCGGATGATTGAAGCGTGCCAGCAGTCGGGCTTCCTGAATAAAGCTGTTCAGACCGGCATTAAACAGCTTCTGAAAACGTTCACCGCGCAATTCCAGCGACATATCCGCCGTCCTGACCGCCAGCGAAACAGGCATGTATTCTTTAATGGCAATGGTGCGTTCAAGTTGATGGTCCCATGCGCGATAGACAATGCCGAAACCGCCGCCGCCAATCACTTCTTTGATTTCGAACTCGTTAAAGCGATATCCGTCAGGCAAGGCATTCGGTACTGCTTTCTGATTGTCATTAGCCGACATAGTGGACTCTCTGAACTGGGCCTGCTTGCCAGGCAACGCGATAATTAATGGATGTTACGCCAGGCACCTGCGCCGGGATCAACCTGATCCGCGCGCAAGGTGTCCACAAGTAACACATTCACTTTCTGTTGTGACGGTAAACTGCCTGCCCACCGGCTACGCAGCGTGTCGAGCCGTGCAGACAGGGCGCTGGCATTCTGCTGCGCAGTGGCTTTATCCGCTCTGACCAGAAGGGTGCCCTCAAAGCGCCACAGATGTTGCGTATCGTCGAAAGGCAGCACCAGCCAGCTGTCAGGCGCATCAGCACGGGTCACAATCATGCGCTGTTTATTGACGCTAACGATTTGCAGGGCGTTACCGGCAATGGCCAGACTGGCGATCGGGTAACCCTGGTAAAACGTGACGGCAAGCGTCTGCGGTTGGCCGTGTCCACTGACGGTAATATCACTGTTGCCTTCGAGCCAGCCTTCCGACGAGCAGCGCAACCGACCGCCTTGCGGGACAAAGATCGACAATCCGTTTTCGTCCCATGCGGTGCGAAAGCGGCAGCCATCAGGTAACGCAAAATGCTGTAACGGGGTGCTGTCTGCTGGCCGCGACGCGACAACCGGAACGTTACTGCTTGTGGCGGCATCAGCGTTCACAATCAGACGCCAGTTCTGCAATTTACTGGCGCTGCCGGAAGCCAGCACGCTGCCCTGGCTGTTGGTCATTTGCCAGGGCAGAACGTCCAGTTCATTGCACTGATTCGCTAACAGTGTCCCGACGCGCGGCAGGAACGATTTAAGGATCTCTGCATTCTGGCTCTTACCCGAGACAATACGCAGTGGCAGTGTCTCCTGGCACCAGTCGTCGGGCGTTTTGCCTTCAACGTTGTCGATATACACTTCCAGTTCGAGGCTGGGTGAGTACACCACGCGATAATTTTCTGCCTGCGCAGTAAAGGCCATCAACAAGGTAGCCAGAGCGGGCAACCACACTTTCATAGCGTTTCTTTCATCCATCACGAGAGGGCAGAAAACGGGTTGAGTCAGCCAGCGAATAAAGCAGCGTGGCCTCCTGCGGTTCGCCGATCCACACGGCCAGCGCACTCAGATTATCTTTCTTTACTTCACGGCTCACGGCATGTTCCATCAACGTCAGCCACTCTTCACAGGCATTCACCATGCGCAAGGTCTGCTCCATTTCCCGGGTGGTCAGATTGAGCCAAAACCCGTCGCTACAGACTAAAAACGCATCGCCGTCTTCCAGCAGTATTTCGTCAGAAAAGCTCACAGGATGGGCAGGTTCTGTGCCGAGCGCATTATAAAGTAAATTACTGTTAATTCCGGTATTTTCATAGCCTGCCTCGCTCAGTTTTTGCACAAGGCTGTGGTCGCGGGTGACCGCATTGAGCACGCCATGCCGAAAGTGGTAAACCCGGCTGTCGCCCGCGTGCGCCCACCATGCGCGCTGTCGGGTGCGGTCGATAAACAGGCCCGCCAGCGTGGTGCACATCGTGGCAAAATTCGGATTATTACCCTGTGCGATTTCAAGCACAGAGCGGCACGTTTCTATCGCCTGCTGTGTGAAGGCGAGAGTAAGGTGCGGACAGGTGTGCAACTGAGTCAGCAGGCTGTCGCATACCAGTTGTGCCGCCTGTTCCCCACCGGGCAGTCCCGCTACGCCGTCGCATACCACGAAGCTGGCCTGATGGGCATCCAGTACCACACCGGTGCGATCTGCATGTTCATCACGCTGACCTTGCTGACTTCGCTGGGCAAACGCGATATTCATGCATCATCCGTACGCGTCTGGGAATCTTTGTACTGATTCACCTCCATGTCGTAAGCATGAAGGAAAGCTTCACCAAACAGCGTATGGAAATCGTCTTCGATTTCACCCGCAGTGCGCTGATAGCGGCGAGTGAAATAGTCCCACAGTGCGGCTTTTTGATAAGGCGTAAACGGGACTTTTGACACGGCACCGTCTGACTTCGCCTGCTCCTCCAGCCCCTGCGGATTAAACGACTGCAACATGGCGGCGATGATGGCGCGGATCCCGGCGATCATGCCCAACTGATGTGCCTGCAGATCCACCAGCGCATCCCGTACCGCCTGTTCAGGCTGCATAAAGCCCGGCATCTGGCTCTGGTACATCTGCATCAATACGGTTTTGCCCGAGGGCAGAATCTTGAACGGGTTATTTGCTTCGTTCAGGATCATCGTCATTTCCGCTTTGACGCCCCGTTTAAGGATAGAGCGCGACGACAGCAATGCCACCGTGCCCTGCGAAAACAGACTTAACATGCGGCCAGTGGTCCGCATCTGTTCTTCGTTAATCACCGTATTGTGGCCGTTGCTTAGTCCCATACCGTCAAGCAGCGCCGCGACCAGGTTGTCGTGATCGTGTGCGGCGGGCGAGGGCGCATATCGGGGCTCACCGGCCTGGGGCTCAATGGCCAGTCTGGCATCGCCCCGGTGGTCGTGGCGTCTGGCGACAGGTTCCTGAGCGACCTCTTCGACTTCAGTAAATTCGGGGATATCCAGCGGATTCGTCTGCGGGCCCGCATGGCTAAAAAACGCCAACGGATCGCTGTTGATGCCCTGTACCGCGGGGTCACGTACGTCGATGGCATAGTCGCCAATGCGCAGAGCATCCCCGTGTTTCAGGCTCACCTGCATCCCCCGGCTGAGCGGCACACCGTTGTGTTCGACCGGTGTCACGCTGCCCTGATTAGTCAGGCGGCACTCCCCGTTACAGGACAGGTGCACCAGCGCCTGCAGACGAGAAATAGAACGGGCTTCATCCGGTAACACCAAATCGTTATCCTGACTGCGGCCGATCGTGCCGCCCGGCGGATGAAACGTGACGGTTTTCACCGGCACATCAGACGTGCATTGAACGATGGTAAATTGCATGAGCTATCCCGTTATGAAGGACAAAGGCAACGTCTCACTCGAACATCGGTGGATAGAGGCCGTTGCGTCCCGGCTGTGCACCTGCTGCCGGATTAAACAGTAATGAGAACAGTTCTGCCGTGAGGGTACCGCTATGCTTGTGTGTCGCATGTACGAAACCGTCACTGCGGTTGCTCCACCAGTAACTTATGTGTTGCTGCGGGTCGAAATGTTCGGCGACGTCCTGCCAGCTCAGCGTGCAGGGCAGGTCCGCGAAACCGATTACATCCATAATATCTGACGGCTGCTGGACCGGGACCATCAGCGGAGCCAGGGCCTGGATGTGCTGATCGAGCTGGTCCGGGCTCAGGCCGTGAGTCACGGCATTCAGCAGCGTGGCCCCCAAATCCTGATACCAGTCTCCCGAGATCGTTAACTGTGCCGGATGCCACTGACTGAGCGGAAAGCTCAGCAAGGCCAGCAGCGGCCAGGCGCGCCCCACACGATCGCATGACGGTAACAGGCAGCCCATCTGTACCTGCTGACGCGTTGGCGTGATCGGTAACACAAAATTCCACACCGGCGCGCGCAGAAAATCGGCGCTCACGGCCGCGTCCTGCTGATGCCAGTGAATGAGGCCCTGCTGAAACCAGTGATTCCACGGCGTGATGACCTGTTCAGTGAGCCGATGATGTATAAAGTCCCCTGTTGAGGGCAGTTTGCCAAACCAGCCAGGGGCCAGAGATACAGACATGTTCACCTCGCCATTATGGATTATGCGTTGTCGGGCGCTGTGCCTTCGCGGGGGCAATCGCCAGTACCGCGCCGCCGCGCCCCGCATTGTTCAAATTATCAGCCAGCTTGCGCATCATCAGCGCATTGTCACGCGCATAAGGTGAAGACTGAATTTGCTGATCGAGTAGCTGGCTTAAGTGCCAGTCAAGCTGCTGCAGATCCCGCGCGCTGACCTTTTCAGGTAACGAACGCTGCAGATTTTGCAGTAGCCAGGCCCGTAGAAATTCCCCATCGTAGTTTCTGGGCTGATACAGCATCTGATAAGCGCGGAGCGCATTACGACTGTATTCATTGTCATCACCGGGATCGTTACGCAGCAGGTTGGTGATCTGCTGAGCGACCCGGGGCAGCAGTAAAGACTTAAGCGCATTTTGATAAAGCGCCCAGGCGGCATCGCTGACCTGATTGCCACGATATAAGCCTGCCCGCATAGTAAGCGGCGGATTATCGAGAGAAAACTGGTCGGACACCGGTAACTTCACCAGGTTATTCAGAAAGGGTAGCAGATCAAAAATATTATCAGCGGGCTGATGTATCACTTGCTGACTTTGTGCAGAAATTGCCGGTACGCGCGCGGTAACCTGCTGCAGATAATGCTGGTTCTGATAGTAGCTGATCAACCACAGTCCGCTCATGATCACCAGCGCCCCGGCCAGCATACCGTAGCCAATCCAGTGCAGGAGCTGATTACGGTATTCCCAGCGACGATTGCTGCCCGCCAGGCCACTTTCTTTAAACACCAGATTGCTCAGCAAATCACGAATAAAAAAGCTCTGGCCTTTATTGCCGGGAATAGGGCTGTTGCGGTTGACCCGATCCCAGGCGGCAATCGAGTGAGCCCCCGCCTGACGCAGTTGCAGTTTGCGGCTCAGCTCGCCCATCACGCGGTCAAAAGGCAAACCTTCCTGTGTACCGCTGGTAAAGAACAGCCCACGAGGATTCCAGGCCACGGTCTCAGAACGCGGGGAAAAAATGCTGTCCAGGTATTCGCTGAGCAGGGGACGCAGCGAAGCAAACTCCTGCGGAAACAGAAAACATTCTGCCCGCTCATTGAGGTCGCGCTCATGGGTCATTTGCCCGGCCAGTTGCTGCTGCAGTTGCTGTTCTAACTGCGTAAACTGCCCCTCGAAGTGAAGATGCCAGTCCTGCTTGTGTGGCTTACCGGCTTCCCAGGGAAACGTGAAGCCCCAGATAGCATCGCGGCGGGCCTTCTCCATGCTGCCGAAATAACTCATAAAGCCTTTCAGCAGGTCGGTTTTGGTCACCATGACATAGACGGGAAAATGAATACCGGTGTGCTGATGCAGTTCGTTCAGCCGTTCGCGCAGGGCGTTCGCCTGTTCGTAACGCGCCTCAGCCGAATCGCTGAGTAAATCCGCGACGCTGATGGTCAGGATGACGCCGTTGATCGGCTGCCGCGCCCGATAGCGCTTCAGCAGATTGATAAAACTCTGCCACTCGCTGGCATCGCGTGCCCGCTGGCTTTCCTGTAACGCATAGCGCCCGGCGGTATCGATCAGCACGGCGCTGTCGGTGAACCACCAGTCGCAGTGCCGGGTACCGCCGACGCCGCGAACGGCCTCGTTGCCGAACGTATCGGTCAGGGGAAATTTCAGGCCGGCATTGAGCAGAGCGGTGGTTTTACCGGCACCCGGCGCACCAATCATCAGATACCAGGGAAGCTGATAGAGGTAATTGGCGTTAATCCGTGCCCACAGGCTGCCCTGGCGTCGGCCAAAATGGGTGCGCTTGAGGCGCATGGCCGCCTCACTAAAGCGCTGGCTGAGCAGCGCCTCAGTGGCCTGCCGTTCCGCCGGATCGTCGCTCTCTGCGACCTGCAACCGGTCAAGCAGGCGACTGTTGAACCAGGCACGGTACAGCGCAGGAATCAGCTGGAAACCAATCCAGAGAAGATAAAGCAGACTGACCACAATCTTGCGGTGTAGCGCGGGTTCAAGCGGGCGGGTTTCATTCCACGCGATAAGCGGTCCCAGCATCCACAGCAGGCAACTCAGTGCCGTGACGCCAATAAAGCTCCACAGCAGCCGATGCGTTAAGAATAAGCGGAAAGAAGCGCGCATCAGGGTGTTCCTTGGTGAGTACTCAGTGTTTCAGGTGCGGCAAACAGCGTAATTTCAACACGGCGATTACGGGTACGGTTCTCGCTGCTGTCGTTGGGCAGCAGCGGATCGCTGTCGCCGCGGCCTTCTGACCGGAGCACGTGTGAATCGGCCAGTTGCACCTGCAGTAACTGGCTAATCGCACGGGCACGGGCGAAAGAGAATTCATAGTTTGAGGCAAACCGACTGCCGTCAACAGGCTGATCGTCGGTAAACACCGACACCAGAATGGTGCCTTTGACGTCTTTCATCGCTGCGGAGACGCGCGCCAGAAGCGCCCGGCCCACCGGATTAATCACCGTGCCCTGTTCGGCAAACAGCTTGTCTGCCGGGATAATCACTTTGCTGCCAAACGCACCGTCGCTGACTTCGAGCTGGCCGGCGGCGATCACGTCATTTAACCGCTGACGTAAGTCGAGCAGCGCCTGTGGCGAAGAAGGGCGACGATTCATCATGATTTGTGGCAACGGCATATTATACAGACTGCGCAGCAGAGGCTCAGCCGCGTTGCCGAGCCGCCAGTTGAGTCCGCTGTAAATCAGGCAGCCGATCAGGGCGACCAGCATGGCACAGGCCCAGAGTGGCACCATCGGACGGGCCAGCGTATTAACCAGCGGATGTACCTGCACCAGCGGCGTGGACTCCGTGGTTTGCTGCGCACGGGTTTCGTCGATCAGCGCTTTTAACCTTGCCCGCAGGCTGTCGCACTGCGCCCGGCCTTTTTCACTGCCCCGGTAACGCCCTTCATAACCCAGCAGCAGGCAGTAATGAATAATTTCCAGCAGCCAAAGGTGCTGCTGAGGGCTTTGTGAAATGCGTGAAAGCAGCTGGAAGAACTTTTCGCCGCCCCAGCTTTCATTATGGAAGGTCACCAGCATGCCGTTGCCGGACCAGACGCCGCGCGTGCCCCATGGCGTTTGCGCGGCGGCTTCATCCAGGGCACTGCACACACAGTACCGTGCACCGATGATCATCTCAAACGGCAGGCCTGCCTGCTTGCAGCGTTGTTCAAACAGGCGGATTTCATCAATCAGAGACTGACGTAAACCTGCCGGGTCATCGTGGGTAGCAGCCTGACGAATTTGCACCACCGCATTCAGCAGAGGCGCGGCCGCTTTAAGTAACAAATTTTCGCGACCAGAGGTCGTCACCTCACGCGGTGAAGATTCCACGCTCATGGCTGTGTGTACTTCCCGCGTTGCGTTGCGCGTCCGGCAGCATGCGCAGGACGGCAGGGGTTAAATTTCATCAGTTCATGATCCAGGTTGCCGTCGTGACAGGACCGCAGTGTCTGCTGTCGCCACCCACGTCAACGCACAGGGGTTAAGTTATCTGGCCATGCAAATGCGTGCTGCCTCGCGTGTCACCGTCAGGACGATGGTTCACACCGGTGGTCAGCTCAACCTCGCCGGGAGCCTGCCCGCGGACATCACCGCAATGGCATATCCGTATCGGCAACGTCAGGGTGGACCGGGGCTGTGTTGAGCCTTTGCCCGCGCGGCCTGACTCAGGCAAGGGCGGTGGGCATGTCCCGAACAGGGCGCGCGCGTTCCACTGCACGTCACCGGCGAATCGGCATTGACCGAGGAGGGGGCGTTTTGCTGCCGGACAAAAAATGTGCAGCTAACGGGCAAAACGCTAAATGATTTTTCACCCTTTTCCTCACGTCAGTGTCTCTGCCTGCACGATGTTTATCACACGTATCGCGCCTCCTCATCGGGAGGCGCACAGCCGGGCAGGTGATCTGTTCAGAGACAAGGCCGCTCATGGTCACTCTTTACAGCGCTCAGTCTACCTAAGACTTTTGAGAATTCAAACCATTGCACCCAATGATATAGCATGGTAATGGCCGTTTAGCCCGTTCCTTGTGCAGGGGCTTCAGGGATGGCGCCTCCGGGGCAGTATCGGGCGCATTACTCGCGACATTTCGCCTCAAAAAAGCGGGTGATCCGATCCCTGCCACGGCCCGGCGGCCTGGGTAAAAGAATAAGCCGCGTTAACCACTTTACACCGCAGTGAGAAACGGAAAGGGCGGAACGTGCGGCACAAGCCGTCAGGCTAAGAAAAGACGGCACGGCTTTTGCTTGACTCCTTTTTTGTACGAAAAGGGGGTGAGCAATGGATGACGCACTGAGCTGGGTGCAGGCCTCACGGCAAAGCGATATTGCCAGCCTGCAACGCCTTCGCCAGACCGGTAAACTCATTACCACCGTCAGCGAACTGGTGCATCAGCTTCAGCGTGAGCGGGGGGCGAGCACTCTGTGGATTTGTTCTGAAGGCCGGCTTTACGGTGAGCAGCGGCTCGCCAGTGAGCAGGATGTGGCGCGCTGCCAACGGGATTTTTGCCAGGCCTTACCCAAAGCCGAAGCCCAGCCGGGATACAGCCGGTTCTGTAACCTGATCGCCGCCGCGCTGCAGGCCCTGGCCGGGTTACCGGCGTTGCGCCAGCAGATTACGCAACAACAGATTGCGCACGCGCAGGCCGTTGCGGCATTCAACACAATTATCCGTAGCTTACTGAACCTGGTCTTTGAAGCCGCCGACACCGCCAGCCATCCTGACATTACCCGCGCGCTCATTGCGCTGTTCAGCTTTATGCAGGGCAAAGAGCTGGCGGGACAGGAACGCGCTCTGGGAGCGGCCGGCTTTGCCGCCGGCCAGTTCAGCGCAGAGCAGCGCAGCGCCATGGTGGCCTTAATTGAAGCACAGGAGCAAAGTTTTTCGACGTTCCAGCAGTTTGCCGATGAGGCGGTTTTGCATCACTGGCAGCCGCTGGCGCAGGCCAGTCGCGAGATTGAACGACTGCGGCGCATTGCCTGTACCGACGGGCGGCGGGATGACAGCGGCGCACCGCACTGGTTTTCACTGCTGTCACAGCGTATCGATCAAATGAAACTGCTGGAGGATCAGCTGTCAGCCAAGCTGATGTCGCGCTGCCGCGAGGCGATCGCACTGGCACAGCATCAGGCCGCTGAACCCCTGCATGTGGCACAGTCGGGCTGCAATTTTACGTTATATGTCTCCGGGGCGGACTGGCTGGCTGCCGAGTCCGGTGCGCTGAACAGCGACGGGCTGGCGCCCCAGCTCGGTCGCTCGCTGCTGTCGTTGATCGCGGAGCAGTCCCAGCGTTTGCAGCATCAGGCCAATGAGCTGGCCACTCTGCGCGCCACGCTGGAAGAGCGCAAACTGCTCGACCAGGCTAAAAACTGGCTGATGCAGCAGCATGGGTTGAGTGAAGAGCACGCCTGGCAACGGCTGCGTAAAAGCGCGATGGATCAGAACAAACGGCTGCCGGAAATCGCTCAGGCGATCGTCACGGTGGCCGCCACGATGAAGAGGTAACTCGAAAGCGTTAGCTGCACAATGCTTGTGCGTGATCTGCGTCACCAATGTGCAAAATCGGTTAAAAACTCGCCAGAGGAAACCCTGAAGCGCCACGCGCAGGACCGTTTCAAAGCTGGCACGCGGTTTGCTTTACCTTACTGAGTGTGTGCATTTGCTTTGCCAACGGCGGTAAAGCGAGTGCTTTGGATAAAGGCGTCCATCTCCCTGTGAAAGCAGTGGAGAGGACGCCTTTTTTTATTTCCTGAGGGTGGCAAAAAATGAGCAAATCGCCAGTTTCACTGTCTCGTCGTCAACTGCTGTTATCCAGCGCCGCCGTTGGCGGGCTGTGGCTGTTGCCGGGATTGCGCAACGCCGTATGGGCGGCGGGTTCCGATGCGCCAGAAAAAGCCACCGTGCGGGTGGGATTTATTCCGCTGACCGACTGTGCGCCGGTCGTCATGGCGTCGGTGAAAGGCTTTGACAAAAAATATGGTCTGACGCTACAGCCCAGTAAAGAAGCCAGTTGGGCAGCCGTCCGCGACAAGCTGATCTCCGGTGAGCTTGATGCGGCACACGTTTTGTACAGCCTGATCTATGGCCTGCAACTGGGCGTTGCCGGCCCGCAGCATGCGATGGCGAACCTGATGACGCTCAATAACAATGGCCAGGCGATCTCCCTGTCGAACCAGCTGAAAGCGCAGAAGGTTACCGATGCCGCCAGCCTGAAAAAGACCATCGACAGCCAGGCCAAAGGCAGTCTCACCTTTGCCCATACCTTTCCGACCAGCACCCACGCGATGTGGCTGTACTACTGGCTGGCGAATGCCGGTATCAATCCGTTTGATGACGTGCGCACCGTCGTCGTGCCGCCGCCGCAGATGGTGATGAATATGAAGATTGGCAATATGAGCGGCTTCTGTGTGGGCGAGCCGTGGAACCAGCGCGCCATCAGCGACGATATTGGTTTTACCGTCGTCACCAGTCAGCAGATTTGGCCCGATCATCCCGAAAAAATTCTCGGCACCCGCGCCGCGTGGGTGAAAGAGAACCCCAATACGGCGCGCGCGCTGACGGCGGCTGTCCTTGAGACGGCACGCTGGATCGATGCCTCCGATGATAACCGCCGCGAAACGGCGCAGGTGCTGGCCGGGCGCGCCTGGATCAACACCAAACCTGAGATTCTGCAAGGCCGCATGCTCGGCCAGTACGAAAACGGGCTGGGACAGAAATGGCAGGATCCGCATGCGATGCGCTTCTTCCATGACGGCAGCGTCAGTTTCCCGTATCTGTCCGATGGTATGTGGTTCCTTACCCAGCTTAAGCGCTGGGGAATGCTGACCCAGGATCCGGACTACCTGGCTGTCGCAAAGCAGATCAACCAGATCGATATCTACAAACAGGCTGCCAGCGCTGTCGGCAACGTCACGTTGCCCGGCAATGAGATGCGCAGCAGCACCCTGATGGACGGCAAGGTATGGGATGGCACGAATCCTGCCGCTTACGCCGCCAGCTTTGCCATTAACCATAAAGAGAGGTCGTGATGAAAACCCAGACTCGCTCGCTGGCGCAGCCTGAGACGCTGCCCACCCACGCCACCGTGGTGCCTCTTCAGGTGACGCCGAAAAAGATGCGTTCACCTGCGCGCCTGCGTCCGTTTTTGCAGCGTGCCATTCCCGCGCTGTGCGGTGTGCTGCTTCTGCTCCTGATCTGGCAGATCGCGGCGCTTTCCAGCAAAGGCTTTCCCGGCCCGTACGCCACCTGGGAGGCGGCGAAAGTCCTGTTCGCCGATCCGTTCTATAACAACGGTCCTAACGATCAGGGCATCGGCTGGAATGTGCTGGCCTCGCTGCAGCGCGTGGCTGTCGGCTTTGGTCTGGCCGCGCTGGTGGGGATTCCCGCAGGCTTTCTGCTGGGGCGTTTTACCTTTGTAGCACGCATGTTCAATCCGGTTATCGCGCTACTGCGCCCGGTCAGCCCGCTGGCCTGGCTGCCTATCGGCCTGCTGCTGTTTCAGCGGGCCGAACCGGCCTCCAGCTGGACCATTTTTATCTGTTCCATCTGGCCGATGATTATCAATACCGCAGAAGGCGTACAGCGCATTCCCCAGGATTACCTCAACGTGGCGCGCGTGCTGCAACTGTCGGAATGGACCATCCTGCGCCGCATCCTGTTTCCCGCCGTTCTGCCAGCGGTGCTGACCGGGGTCCGCCTGTCGATTGGCATCGCCTGGCTGGTGATCGTGGCCGCCGAAATGCTGACAGGCGGCCTGGGGATCGGCTTCTGGATCTGGAACGAGTGGAACAACCTCAATGTTGAAAACATCCTGATTGCCATTTTGCTGATTGGCGTCGTTGGCCTGCTACTGGAGCAGGGACTGATGCTGCTGGCGCGTCGTTTTAGCTGGGATAAATAAGGGGAACACTATGCAACCTATCATTCGTGTACAGCAGGTCAGCCAGCGTTTTACCACCTCCGGCGGCGATTTTCTGGCGCTCGATAATGTCAGCTTTGATCTTCATCAGGGGGAAACGCTGAGCCTGATCGGTCACTCTGGCTGTGGCAAATCCACGCTGCTCAACCTGATCGCCGGTTTAACCCGGCCTACCAGCGGCGTCCTGTTATGCGATAACCGCGAAGTCACCGGCCCCGGCCCTGAGCGCGCCGTTGTGTTTCAAAACCACTCTCTGTTGCCCTGGCTGACGGCGTATCAAAACGTTGAGCTGGCGGTCGAGCAGGTGTTCAAAAGCAAGATGAACAAAGCCGAAAGACGTGACTGGATCGAGCACAACCTCAACCAGGTGCAAATGAGTCATGCCATGCATAAGCGCCCCGGCGAGATCTCCGGCGGCATGAAGCAGCGCGTCGGCATCGCCCGCGCGCTGGCAATGAAACCTCGCGTGCTGCTGCTGGACGAACCCTTCGGTGCGCTGGATGCCTTAACGCGCGCGCATCTGCAGGACAGCGTCATGCGCATCCAGCAGGCGCTGAACACCACCATCGTCCTGATTACCCATGATGTGGATGAAGCCGTGTTGCTGTCCGATCGGGTGCTGATGATGACCAATGGCCCGGCGGCGCAGGTGGGCGACATCCTGACGATTGACCTGGCCCGGCCGCGTTCACGCGTGGCGCTGGCGGATGACGTGCGTTATCACCAGCTGCGTCAGAAAGTGCTGCATTTTCTCTACGAAAAACAGACCTCGGCGGCATAAGGACGACACCATGAGACAACGGTTGCTGGTTGTGGGTAACGGGATGGCGGGTATGCACATGGTGGAAACCCTGTTGCAGCTGGCGCCGACGCGTTACGACATCACCGTGATTGGCCGTGAGCCGCACGGCAACTATAACCGTGTGCTGTTGTCGCCACTGCTGGCCGGGGAAACCACCGTTGCGCAAACGCTGATCCACGATCGTGACTGGTATCACCGTCACGGCGTGACCTTGCTGGCGGGAGAGACGGTGGAACAGGTGAATGTCGCTGAGCGGACCTTACGCACCGACCAGCGCCTGCTGCACTGGGACCGCCTGGTACTGGCGACCGGATCGCAGCCCTGCCGGCCGTCTGTCCCAGGCAGCGACCTGCCGCATGTCAGCACCTTTCGCACGCTGCAGGATGTAGACACTTTGCTGGCGGGGCAGGGTCCGGTCGTGGTGGTCGGCGGCGGCTTTCTGGGTATTGAAGCGGCCGCCGGCCTTCAGGCACAGGGGCGTCAGGTTACGCTGCTTCATCGTCAGTCGTGTTTGCTGGACAAACAACTGGACGCCAGGGCAGGGGAATTACTGCTGGCTCAGCTCCGTGCGCGCGGCATTCGCTGTGAACTGAATACCAGCCTTGCGGCGATCCGGACGGATAGCGTGATCCTCCACGATGGCCGGGTGCTGGCGGCGCGGCAGGTGGTGATGGCCATTGGTGTCCAGCCGGCAATCGCCCTGGCGCAGGCCGCCGGGATTCCCTGCCAGCGCGGCATTCTGGTAGATCGCCAGTTGCGCAGTGCGCACGCGGGAATTTATGCCGTAGGCGAATGTTGTGAAATCAGCGGCGAGACCTTCGGTCTGGTCGAGCCCTGTCTGGCCCAGGCGAAGATTCTGGCGGCGCAACTGGCCGATCGGCCTCAGGCGGATTTCTACAGCGCGGCCACGTGCACCCGTCTCAAAGTCAGCGGCATTTCCCTGTTTAGCGCCGGTGACGTTCGCGAAGCACCGTCTGTCACTAGTTTTGACCCGATCGCCGGGCACTATCGCCGCCTGTTCCTCAAAGACGGCCGGCTGAACGGCGTGCTGCTGTATGGCGACTGCCAGCAAAGTGGTGCGCTGCTGAACCAACTCCATAATGCCGGACCGGTTTCTGTGAATACGCTGTTCGGCCTTGATGAACCTGAAACGCAGCCGCTGGCTGCAGGAAACCCTGTGATGAGCCAAACGAAACCTGTATTAGCCGTGGTGGGTCACGGCATGGTCAGCCACCATTTTCTGGAGCAACTGGTCGATCGTAACCTGCATCAACATTATCACGTGGTGGTTTACGGCGAAGAACGCTATCAGGCTTACGACCGGGTTCACCTTTCCGAGTATTTCACCGGTAAAACGGCCACGCAGTTGTCGCTGGTAAGCGAGGAATTTTTTGCCCAAAACGCGATTGAACTGCGTAGCGGTTGCCGGGTAGAGGCGATCGATCGCCAGCAGCGCAGCCTGCGCGACAGCACGGGCCGTGAGCTGGCCTGGGATAAGCTGGTGCTGGCCACCGGCTCGCGCGCCTTTGTCCCCCCGGTCCCCGGCCATGACGGCGAGCGCTGCTTTGTCTACCGCACGCTGGACGATCTGGATGCCATCGCAGCCTGTGCCCGCCAGAGTCAGCGCGGCGTGGTGATCGGCGGCGGGCTGCTGGGCCTGGAGGCCGCCAACGCGCTGAAGCAGCTTGGGCTGGAGACCCACGTGGTTGAGTTTGCGCCGCGCCTGATGGCTGTGCAACTGGACGAAGGTGGGGCGCTGATGCTGCGGCAAAAAATCGACGCGCTGGGCGTGACGGTACATACCGCGAAGCAGACCGAACAAATTGCCAGCCAGCCTGACGGCAGTCTGGTGCTGCACTTTGCCGATGGCGGCGAGCTGGCCACCGATCTGGTGCTGTTCTCTGCCGGTATCCGTCCGCGTGATGAGCTGGCCCGCAGTGCCGACATCAGCGTGGGGCCGCGCGGCGGCATTACCATCAATGACCATTGCCAGACCAGTGACAGCGACATTTATGCCATCGGCGAATGCGCGCTGTGGAACGGGCAGATTTTTGGCCTGGTAGCGCCGGGCTACCAGATGGCGCGAGTGCTGGCCGGGCATCTGGCGGCCGAACCCGCGCAGTTCACTGGTGCCGACATGAGCACCAAACTGAAGCTGCTGGGCGTAGAAGTCGCCTCCTTTGGCGATGCGCACGGCAAAACGCCGGGCAGCCTGAGCTACCACTGGGCCAATGGACCAAAAGGCATTTACAAGAAGATCGTCGTGAGCGCCGACAATACACGACTGCTGGGCGGCGTGCTGGTGGGAGACAGCAGCGACTATGCCACCCTCCTGCAAACGATGTTAAATGACATGCCGCTGCCGGCAGCACCGGAAGCGCTGATTTTGCCTGTATTAAATGGCGCGCCGGCCAAAGGGTTGGGCGTCGCTGCGCTGCCGGACAGCGCCCAGGTGTGCTCCTGTCATAACGTCAGTAAAGGCGATATCTGCCAGGCGGTGCAGAGCGGCTGTGGCGAGATGGCCAGTATTAAAAGCTGCACCAAAGCGGCAACCGGCTGTGGCGGCTGCGCTGCGCTGGTAAAACAGGTAATGGAGTTTCAGCTGGAAAACCAGGGCGTCGCCGTTAAAAAAGACATCTGTGAGCACTTCGCCTATTCCCGCCAGGCGCTGTATGACCTGATCCGTATCAATGGCATCAAAACCTTTGACGAGCTGCTGGCCAGCCACGGACGGGGCTGTGGTTGCGAGGTATGTAAACCGCTGGTGGGTTCGCTGCTGGCCTCGTGCTGGAACGATTACCTGCTGAAACCGGCCCATTTACCCTTACAGGACACGAACGACCGTTACTTTGCCAATATCCAGAAAGATGGCACCTATTCGGTAGTGCCGCGCGTGCCAGGGGGCGAGATCACGCCACAGGGCCTGATCGCCATCGGCGAAGTGGCCGCGCGTTACGATCTCTATACCAAAATCACCGGCGGCCAGCGTATCGATCTGTTTGGTGCGCGACTGGACCAGTTGCCTGCTATCTGGGAAACCCTGCTGGAAGCCGGCTTTGAAACCGGTCATGCCTACGGAAAATCCCTGCGTACAGTGAAATCCTGCGTTGGCTCGACCTGGTGTCGTTATGGCGTGCAGGATTCTACCGCCTTCGCCATCGCGCTGGAGAACCGGTATAAGGGCCTGCGCGCACCACATAAGATCAAGATGGCCGTGTCCGGCTGTACCCGCGAATGTGCGGAAGCGCAAAGTAAAGATATCGGGGTCATCGCCACGGAAAACGGCTGGAACCTGTATGTCTGCGGCAATGGCGGCATGAAGCCACGCCATGCGGAACTGTTTGCCAGCGATCTGGACGATGACACGTTGATCCGGTACGTCGACCGGATTCTGATGTTCTACGTGCGCACGGCGGATCGCCTGCAGCGTACCAGCGTCTGGATGGATAACATGGAGGGCGGGCTGGACTACCTGCGTGAGGTGGTGATTCATGACAGCCTGGGGATCGCCGCCACGCTGGAACAGGACATGCAACAGGTGGTAGACACCTGGCAGTGCGAATGGCAGACCACGCTGGCCGATCCTTCGCGACGTGCGCTGTTTACCGCCACAGTGAACAGCGATCACCCGGATGAAACGCTGCACTATGCGCGCGTGCGCGGACAACGCCAGCCCCACAAGGCCAGCGGTATTCCCCTGATGCATCTGCCCGCCGAACCCTGGAGCGAAATCTGTCCACTGGAGGCCATCCCGCCAGAGGCCGGCATTGGGGCCCGTCTTGGCAGCGTCCGTATTGCTTTATTCCGTCTGGGTGATGACTGTTATGCGCTGGAGGATCGTGAGCCAGGCAGCGAAGCCAGCGTGCTGTCACGCGGCATCCTTGGCGATGTTGCCGGGGAGCCGGTGGTGATCTCTCCGCTTTACAAACAGCGGGTGCGCCTGCGGGACGGACAGAGCCTGGATAACCCTCAGCATCAACTGCGCTGCTGGCCGGTCAAACTGGAGGACGGCCAGGTGTGGGTCGCCAACCGTCCGCTTAACCTGATGGCGCAGGCATCATGAAAACCACCTGCGCTTATTGCGGTGTGGGCTGCGGCGTCGAGGTCACGCAGTCGCAGAGCGCGTCGGCTCAGGTCCGGGGCGATGCCAGTCATCCGGCGAATGCCGGGCGGCTGTGCGTGAAGGGCGCGGCGCTGGGCGAAACCCTGACACAGGCCGGACGGTTGCTGCATCCTCAGCTTCATCACCAGCGCGTCAGCATGGAGGCGGCGCTGGATGCCGCGGCTGACGGACTGCGCAGGATTATCGATACGTACGGCCCGGAGGCGGTGGCTTTTTACGGTTCCGGCCAGTTGCTGACCGAGGATTACTATGTGGCGAACAAGCTGATGAAAGGTTTTCTCGGCGTCGCCAATATCGATACCAATTCACGCCTGTGCATGGCCTCAGCGGTGACGGGCTATAAACGGGCGTTCGGCGCGGATGCCGTGCCGTGCTGTTACGAGGATCTGGATCAGGCCGAGGTGGTTATCCTGGTCGGCTCGAACGCCGCCTGGGCTCATCCGGTGCTGTTTCAGCGCCTGAAGCAGGCAAAAACGCAGCGCCCTGAGATGCAGGTTGTGGTGATCGATCCGCGCCGCACGGCCAGTTGTGAATTCGCCGATCTGCATTTACCGCTCCGGCCGGGCAGCGATCCGGCCCTGTTTTCGGGCCTGTTGCACTGGCTGGAACAGCATGGCGGCATTGACGCCACGATGCTGCCGCATCTGGACGGTGTAGACACAACCATACAGGCCGCGCGGCAGTGGGATTGTGCGACGGTGGCAGCCCATTGTGATATCAGCCACGACATGATCGCCGCGTTCTACCGGTTGTTTACCCGGCATGAGCGCGTACTGACCTTATGGTGTATGGGCATCAACCAGTCACAAAGCGGCAGTGACAACAACAATGCCATTCTCAATGCGCATCTGCTCAGCGGCAAGATAGGCCGACCCGGCTGCGGCCCGTTTTCGCTGACCGGACAGCCGAATGCGATGGGCGGGCGGGAGGTTGGCGGACTGGCCAACCAACTGGCGGCTCATATGAGTTTCACTGCGGAAGACTGCGACCGTTTACAGCGTTTCTGGCGCAGTCCGCGTATGGCGCGTCAGCCCGGCCTGACGGCGGTCGATCTGTTCGACGCCATTGATCGCGGGGCGATCAAAGCCGTATGGATTATGGGCACCAATCCGGCGGTTTCGATGCCAGAAGGCAATCGCATTGCCCGGGCGCTGGCTGCCTGTCCGCTGGTGATAGTGTCAGACGTACTGGCGCAAACGGATACCACCGCCTTTGCGCATATTTTGCTACCCGCGCAGGGCTGGGGGGAAAAGAACGGCACCGTGACCAATTCTGAACGTCGGATTTCCCGCCAGCGCGCGTTTATGCCCCCGGCCGGAGAAGCGAAACCGGACTGGTGGTTACTCGCCCAGGTCGCCCAGCGTCTGGGCTTTCATGAAGGCTTTGCCTGGACGCACCCGGCAGCCATCTTCCGCGAACACGCGGCGTTGTCGGGGTTTGAGAACAACGGCCAGCGCGCGTTTGATATCAGCGGTCTGGCCGGGATGAGCGACGCACAGTGGGATGCACTGACGCCCGTGCAGTGGCCGGTCAACGCCCGCTATCCCCAGGGTTGCGCGCGGCTGTTTAGCGACCGGCACTTTTACCATCCTGATGGTAAAGCCCGCCTGTTGCCACCGGCCACGCCGCAGCCCTTCGCGTGCAGGGCGGCGTATCCGTTATTGATGAACAGCGGACGGATCCGCGATCAGTGGCACACCATGACACGCACCGGTCTGGTTCCCCGGCTCATGCAGCATTGTGATGAGCCGTTTGCAGCACTGCATCCGCAGGACGCACAACGCTATGGCCTGTGCGCGGGGGCACTGGCACGGGTGCAGTCCGACGCGGGCTGGATGACGGTGCGCGTGACGCTGGACAGCGGTCTGCGACGCGGTGAGATCTTTGTCCCTATGCACTGGAACCGACAGTTCAGTCTGCAGGGCACGGTCGGCGGGCTGGTGGCCTCAACCCGCTGTCCGGCCTCGGCACAGCCTGCCTTTAAACAAACCGCCGTGCGTATCCAGCCGCTCCACACCCGCTGGCAGGGCTGGCTCTGGCAGCGCGACGTAAGCCCGCCTGACGGACTGCGCTACTGGGCGCGTACACCCTATGAGGGCGCGCAACGTTTTAGCCTGGCCGGAGACGGTTCCCCAGAACAGTGGCTCACGGCAACGATCCCGCTGGACGGGCTGCAACGGCAAACCGCCCACGCGGCGGAACCGCATTACCGCCTGCTGGCCTGGCGCAACGGTGAGCTGCAGCTGGCCTTTTATACCGGCGCGTCGTTACCCGCGATCGATCATGACTGGGTTGCGCAGGCTTTTCGCCAGGCGCCGGCGAATGCGGCGGAACGGCATGCTCTGCTGGCGGGACAATCGGCACAACGTGCCGTGGCTGGCCGGACGATCTGTAGCTGCTTTGGCGTCGGAGAAAACACGATCTTACAGGCGATTAAACAGGGCTGTCACAGCACCCAGGCACTGGGTAACGCACTCAACTGTGGTACTAACTGCGGCTCCTGTCTGCCGGAGCTAAAACACCTTTTGCTTTCCGTTGCTGTACCGGAGGAAGAATGACGATCGCGATCAACGCTTTAGATAAACTGCTGGCGCCGGAAAACGCGTCCAGCCCGGGCAAGGTCTGGCTGGTCGGGGCCGGGCCGGGGGATGTGGAGCTACTGACAGTCAAGGCGCTGCGTCTGCTGCAATGCGCGGACGTCGTGGTTTATGATCGCCTGGTCAGCGAAGCGGTGATGGCGGAAGTCGCCAGCAGCGCGCTCTGTATCGACGTTGGTAAACAGCCGGGTCATCACGGCCTGAAGCAGGCACAGATCAATCAACTGCTGGTGGATCTGGCCGCCAGCGGGCGCAATGTCGTGCGGTTAAAAGGCGGCGATCCCTTTATCTTTGGCCGTGGCGGCGAAGAGATGGTCAGCCTGCAGCAGGCGAATATTGTCTGCGAGGTGGTACCCGGCATTACCGCCGCCGTGGGCTGTGCGGCTGCCAGCGGCATTCCGCTGACGCACCGTGACTGCGCCCAGTCATTGCGCTTTATCACCGGGCACGGGCGCAGCGGCGAACCGCAGCTGGATGCGGCGGCGCTGACCGCCACCAATCAGACGCTGGTGTTTTACATGGGGTTAAGCTGGAGCAGCGTGATTAGCGCCCGGTTACGGGAATATGGCCGCAGTGAGGCGACGCCGGTGGCAATCATTGAAAACGGTACGCGCCGAGACCAGCGGGTGCTGATCACCACGCTGGCCGGGTTGCCTGATACGGTCGAACAGCAAAAACCGGTGTCGCCGTCGTTACTGATTGTAGGCGACGTGGTGCGCTATTACCGTGCCGATCTTATGGCTGCCCAACCGCGCGGGGCGGCGATGAGCGTGACGGCATCGCACTGACGATGACGGCGTCGGGGGAAAAATCAGGGACAGACTATCCTGACCGGCGGGTCGGAGTAGGCGCAACCAGCACCCTGACGCCCAGCGCTTCAAAGGCCGCAATATGCGACGGGCTGATCCCACTGTCGGTGATCAGATAGTGGATGTGGCTCCAGTCGCAGGGCAGGGCAAACATCGAGACCTTGTCGATTTTGCTGGAGTCCGCCACGACATAAACGGTACTGGCGGAGTTAATCATCGCCATTTTCACTTTAATATCGGTTTCACTGGGAAAGCTCAGGCCCAGCCGCGGCGAAATACAGGCGGTGGCGAGAAACAGCTTTTCCGCCAGCACATTTTCAAAAAAGCTGGCCGCTTTCTCGCCCGACGTTGACAGCGTCGGAAACTTAAAGGTGCCGCCTGTCAGCAACACATTAATGCCGGGCTCACCGCCCAGTTTCAGGGCGATGTTGACGGCGGTGGTGACCACAGACAGACGGCGAATGTGGCTGATGGCATCGGCAATTGCCGTCGTTGTCGTACCGGAATCGAAAATCACCGTATCGCCATTTTCGATGTGCTGTGCGGCCAGACGACCAATGGCGTCTTTCTCTTCCAGATGCGTCTGACGTTCAAGCTGCAACAGGCCGGTGTTCTGCTTGCCTGTCATCAGCGTTGCGCCACCATGATAGCGTTGTACAAATCCCTGTTTTTGCAGCATGCGCAGGTCGGTCCGCAGCGTGGCCTCGGTAAGCCCAAAGGTTTGGGTTAACGCTTTAACCGTTACCGTGCCGTCTTCCCGAATCATCTCTAAAATCTTTTCACGCCGCTGCTGCATTTCAGCTAACTGCTCAGTTTTGCTTTTCAATCGAAATGCTCCCTCTTTTACTTGCATCGGGCTTCGTGCATTCACGCGCTGTGAAAGAGTTTACCTTGCCGGTTTCGCGTTGGCGAGTGAGCGCCGGTTCTCTGTTTGTTTTCGAACGAAAATGAATGTGACTTATTGTCGCCTCCTGTCTCTCACCCTGTCACCGTTTGCACCGCCTGTTTCACGGGATCTGTAATCTGGATCACGGCATTTTAACGGGCCGTAGCTGCCTGAAGGGCATTTTCGCGAAATTTGATCTTAACCACATTAACCATCAATTCGATAGCATATATTTTTGTTCGAAAATGATTGTGGGGAATTAAAAACCTGAGAGGACAGTCGGATGAGCAGTGAATATGACGTTAACCTGCGTTATGGCGTAGACAACAACATGGATCTCAGCGGCAAAGTAGCCGTGGTGACGGGCGGCCTGGGCGGCATTGCCATGGCTAGTAACGAGATGTTGTTGAAGAAAGGGGCTCGCCTGGCGCTGCTTTATCCGCCTTTTGAAGCCGAAAAAGCGGAACACCTGCGTGAGACGTTCGCGGGTCAGCCGGTGCAGCTGGTGTGCTGTGATGTGACGGAACCTGGCGACGTTGAACGGGCGTTCGGGGCGGTGGAAAACCACTACGGACATATCGACATTCTGGTGAACTGCGCGGGCTATGTGATGCTCCAGCCGGTGCTGGACACCGAATTTGCGGAATGGCAAAAGCAGATCGCCGTCAATCTGACCGGGCCTTTTCTGTGCTCGCAGGCAGTGGCGAAACGCATGGTCCGGGCTGGCAACGGCGGCAAGATTATTAATATCGCCTCTCAGGCGGCGTCCATCGCTATCGACAACCATGTGGCCTATACCTCGGCGAAAGCTGGCCTGCTGGGTATGACAAAGGTGATGGCGAAAGAGTTCGCCCCGCACCGCATTAACGTCAATACCTTATCACCGACGGTGGTACTGACGCCCATGGGCGAAAAAGCCTGGCGCGGTGAGAAGGGCACAGAAATGAAAAAACTCATCCCCTTGGGCCGCTTTGCCTATACCGACGAAATTGCCGCCGCCGTCCTGTTCTTTGCCAGCAATGGCAGCGACATGATCACCGGTGCTGACCTGATGATCGACGGTGGATTCACCATCTGGTAAGGCGACCAGCCCCGTCATCTTTTCCCTGCCACAACGATAATAGCGAGACATTACCATGAAAAAAACGACGTTGCTCTGTACTTCGATTGCCGCCTGCCTGTTTTCCCACGCGGCGCTTGCCGTGGAAAAGGGCACCATCATGATTTTGGTTAACTCCCTGGATAATCCCTATTACGCCTCAGAAGCGAAGGGGGCCAATCTGAAAGCGCAGGAACTGGGCTACAAAACCTCGGTGCTGTCTCATGGTGAGGATGTCAAAAAACAAAATGAGCTGATCGATGCGGCCATCGGCAAAAAAGTGCAGGGCATCATTCTGGATAACGCGGACTCGACAGCCAGCGTCGCGGCCATTAAGAAAGCGAAAGACGCCGGGATACCGGTGGTGTTAATCAATCGCGAAATCCCGGTAGACGATGTGGCGCTGGAACAAATCACCCATAACAATTTTCAGGCCGGTTCGGATGTGGCCAACGTGTTTGTCGAGAAAATGGGTGAGAAAGGCAAGTATGCCGAGCTGACCTGTAATCTCGCAGACAACAACTGCGTCACCCGTTCAAAATCCTTCCACCAGGTACTGGAACAGTATCCCGATATGCAAAGCATCGCCCGTCAGGATGCCAAAGGCACGCTTATCGACGGCAAACGCATCATGGACAGCATTTTACAGGCCCACCCGGACGTAAAAGGGGTGATTTGCGGTAATGGTCCGGTTGCGCTGGGCGCGATTGCCGCACTGAAAGCGGCAGGCCGCAACGATGTGGTCGTGGTCGGGATTGACGGCAGCAATGACGAGCGTGATGCGGTGAAAGCCGGGACCTTAAAAGCCACCGTCATGCTGCAGGCCCAGGCGATTGCCGCGCAGGGCATGACTGACCTGGATAACTACATCCAGAAGGGCGTCAAGCCGGAGAAACAACGTGTGATGTTCCGCGGCATTCTGATCACGCCAGACAATGCCAAAAACGTACAAGATTTTAACTACAAGTCGTAATTCACGCGTATTGCGCCCGTCTTTACGGGCGCCAGGGAGAATGTATGTACAACCGACTCTGTCTGATACTGGTGGTTGCCGCGCTGAGTGGCTGCCGTATTGTCTCGCAGCAGGAACTGGCCGATCTCAAGAATCCCCCCAATCCGCACATGGCCAACATCCACGCCCTCTGGCAGCAGAAGCTGGTTCCGCAGATCGTCGCTCAGGCCAGACCGCTGGGCGAGTTGATGCAGCGGCTGCAGGCAGAGAAGGATCTGGACAGCGCCTGTAAGGCGCTCGGCTATCGCTCACAAAGCGAAAACCCCTGTGTCTTTAGCGTCAGTGTCAGCGGCGATGTCACGGCGCTGGAGACCACCTCGCGCAACGGCAAAATGAAAGTCAAAGATGCATCAGGTGACACTGTCACTATTCAGACGGGCCCGATCATTCGTGGTACGGCGCTGCGGGATGCGTATAAAGGCACCAGCTATCAGGACTTCAACAATCAGGATCTGTTCAGTGATTTTGGCAAAGCCATTAATCAGCAGGCCGTCAACATGATGAAGGACAGCCATATCAAAACCGGTGATCACGTCCAGGTGGTAGGTGTGTTCAGTAGCTGGGATATTCCGCGCGCCCTTCCTGCTATCACGCCAGCCCAGATTACGCGTCAGTGAGGAGGTGATCATGCCTGAAGCGCAACCGCAAGACGACGTCATTATTGAAACGCGTGGCCTGTCACGGGTGTATCCCGGTGTGACCGCGCTGGATCAGGTCAATTATCGGGTCTATCGCAACAAAGTAAATGTGCTGATCGGGGAGAACGGCGCAGGCAAATCCACCATGATGAAGATGCTGGCGGGGGTTGAAACGCCCTCATCAGGTGAAATCTGGCTGGATGGCAAGCCGGTTGCGCTCAGTTCCACTCATCAGGCTGAGAAGTTGGGCATCAGCATTATTTTTCAGGAACTGAACCTGTTCCCCAATATGAACGTGATGGACAACATCTTTATCGCCAACGAATTCTTTCAGCGCGGCGTCATCAATGAAAAGTACCAGTATCAGCTGGCCCAGGCGCTGCTGGAGCGGCTGGAGCTGGACGTCGATCCCTGTGCGCCGCTGGATGAGTTGGGCATTGGTCATCAACAACTGGTAGAGATCGCCCGGGCGCTGTCAAAGGACACGCGCGTGCTGATCATGGACGAACCCACCAGCGCCCTGAGTCAGTCGGAAGTCAAAGTGCTGTTCAACGTGATTGAGCAACTCAAGCGACGTGGCGTCACCATCATTTATATCTCCCATCGGCTGGAAGAACTGATGGAAATTGGCGACCACATCACCATTTTCCGGGACGGGCGCTTTATTGCGGAACGGGAGGTGCGCGAGGCCAGCGTGCCCTGGATCATTGCGCAAATGGTGGGCGACAAGACAAAACATTTCGACTATCAGCCTGCCGTACAGGGCGAAACGGTACTGAAAGTCGACGGGCTGACGGCGCTGCATCAGAACGGCGGTTACCGCCTGAATGCAGTCAGTTTTAGCCTGCGCAAAGGCGAGGTGATTGGGATTTATGGTCTGCTGGGTGCCGGGCGAACGGAGCTGTTTAAAGGTCTGATCGGGCTACAGCCCTGTCAGGACGGGCATATCTGTCTGGGTGAGCAGCGACTGGATACCTGCAATTTTCAGCAGCGGCTCAGGCGTGGGATTGCGCTGGTGCCGGAGGATCGCAAGGGCGAAGGCATCGTGGGATTGATGTCGATCACCGCCAACATGACGTTGTCCGATCTCAGCCTGCGCGGGTTTCGACGCGCGCTGGGCCTCGTAAACCCTGAACGGGAGCAGCAGCGGGTGAATGAGATGATTCGGCAGCTGGCCATTAAAGTCAGCGACAGCGAACTGCCCATCACCTCGCTGAGCGGTGGCAACCAACAGAAAGTGGTGCTGGGCAAAGCGCTGATGACCGGTCCTCAGGTCGTTCTGCTTGATGAACCCACGCGCGGCATTGATGTGGGCGCCAAAACCGATGTGTACCACCTGATTGGTCAGCTGGCGCAACAGGGGCTGGCGGTCATGTTTTCGTCGTCTGAACTGGATGAGGTCATGGCGCTGGCCGATCGCATCCTGGTGATGGCCGACGGCCGTATTACTGCCGATCTTCCCCGCGCGGATGCCACGCGCGAAAAACTGATTAGCGCGTCAACCCCGCAAGCCTGAGGTGCCGGAGAACTCCATGAACCAAAAATATCTGCTTTATATGTATATGCTCAAGGCGCGTACCTTTATTGCCTTACTGATCGTCGTCGGTTTCTTTAGCGTCATGGTACCGAATTTTCTGACGCCCTCTAACGTACTGATCATGACGCAGCATGTGGCGATTACCGGCCTGCTGGCGATTGGCATGACGCTGGTGATCCTGACCGGCGGCATTGATCTCTCGGTGGGCGCGGTTGCCGGTATCTGCGGTATGGTCGCGGGGGCGTTGCTGACCGCAGGCATCCCGTTATGGGACGGGAACCGGCTCTTCCTGAACGTGCCGGAGGTGATGCTGGTGGTAGCGCTGTTTGGTGTGCTGGTGGGCATGCTTAACGGGATGATAATTACCCGGTTGGGCGTCGCCCCCTTCATCTGTACCCTGGGCGTGATGTATGTCGCCCGCGGCGCGGCGCTGCTGTTTAACGATGGCGCGACCTATGCCAACCTGGTGGGCCTGCCTGCGTTAGGCAACACCGGCTTCGCGTGGTTAGGATCGGGCACCTTCCTGGGCGTGTACATTCCGATCTGGCTGATGATCGGCTTCCTGCTGCTTGGCCTTTATCTCACCCGTAAAACGCCGCTTGGTCGCTACATCTATGCGACGGGCGGCAATGAACCGGCCGCAAGGCTGGCCGGTGTGCCGATTATCAAAGTGAAAGTATTCGTCTATGCCTTTTCGGGCCTGTGTGCCGCACTGGTCGGCCTGATCGTTGCCTCCCAGTTACAGACTGCGCATCCGATGACCGGCAATATGTTTGAAATGGATGCTATCGGTGCCACGGTGCTGGGCGGTACCGCGCTGGCGGGGGGGCGCGGTCGTCTCTCCGGCTCAATCATCGGGGCCTTTGTTATCGTCTTTCTGGCTGACGGCATGGTCATGATGGGCGTCAGTGATTTCTGGCAAATGGTGATCAAGGGCGTGGTGATAGTGACCGCCGTGGTGATTGACCAGTTCCAGCAGCGCCTGCAGAGCAAAGTGATACTGCTGCGTCGTCATGAAAAAAAGCAGCCGGTCACGCCACGGGCTGATATCAGTCATGGATAACAGGGGAGCAGCATGAACCGCAATTTTAGTGGAAAAACCGTGGTGATCACCGGCGCCTGCCGCGGGATTGGTGCCGGCATCGCCGCCCGCTTTGCCCAGGACGGCGCAAACCTTGTGATGGTCTCCAATGCTGATCGGGTATTTGCCACGGCCGACAGTCTTCGCGCCACCGGGGCCGCTATCCTGGCCCTGCAGGCGGATGTCACGGATGAAGCGCAGGTACAACGCCTGTATCGGCAGGCCGCAGAACGTTTTGGCGGCATTGACGTGTCGATTCAAAACGCAGGGATTATCACCATTGATGCGTTTGATGCGCTGCCGAAAAGCGATTTCGAGCGCGTGCTCGCCGTCAATACCACCGGTGTCTGGCTGTGCTGTCGTGAGGCGGCCAAATACATGGTGCAGCAAAACGGCGGCAGCCTGATCAATACGTCCTCCGGCCAGGGACGCAAAGGCTTTATCTACACGCCGCATTACGCCGCCAGTAAAATGGGGGTAATCGGTATTACACAAAGTCTGGCACTGGAACTGGCGCGCTGGAACATTACCGTGAATGCGTTTTGCCCGGGCATTATTGAAAGTGAAATGTGGGATTACAACGATCGGGCCTGGGGGGCCATTCTCAGCAGCGATAAGAAAACCTATGGCAAAGGCGAACTGATGGCGGAGTGGGTCGACACAATTCCGTTGAAGCGCGCCGGACAGCCGCAGGATGTGGCCGGGCTGGTGGCGTTTTTGGCCTCGGATGATGCGCGCTATATTACCGGGCAAACGATCAATGTGGACGGCGGATTGATTTTCTCCTGATCTTTTCCCCGGCGCGTTACGTCGGTGAAGGGTTATCTTAACCCCGTTTCATGCGGGGTTTGCCGCTTCGCTGAGCACAAATATCGCTTCAAATCATTAATCTGTGTCACATTATGCTAAAATAGTCTGCGCTGGTTTTGTCATTCTCGTTGAGAAACCACCTGATAATGTTTATGCCCGGACCTGATGATGTGATTTACAGACCTGTTCTCCTCGCGTTGACTGTCATGACGGCCATCGCCGCCGCCCCTGTTCGTGCGCTGCAAGCCGACAGTCAGATTCCTGCTACCCCGTTTGGCGATCCCGCTCGTTTCCGGCAGTCGCTTGACGATCTTCCGTCGCTGGGGCATGTCGAAGAGGATCATCAGTGGAGTGAAAAACTGGCGAAGGCGGCGAAAAGCATTGCAGAAGCCAGTGAAAGCAGCAGCGATGTGACCTTTGGTCAGCAGGCCGGGCAGTGGGCGTTTAATCATCTGCGTGACGAAGTTGCGACGCGGGTGGAAACGGAAGGGCAGTCGCTGCTCTCTCCCTACGGCAATGCAGAATTCGACCTGAAAGTCGACATGGACGGCAATTTTGACGGGACCGGCGGTAATCTGTTTAGTCCGCTGGCCGATGAAAACCGCTATCTGACGTTTAGTCAGCTTGGTCTGCACGATACGGTGGAAGGGGTGGTCGGTAATGCGGGACTGGGCCAGCGCTGGGATCTGGGCAACTGGCTGTTAGGCTACAACAGTTTTATCGATCGCAGTTTTCGCAGCGGCCTCCAGCGCGCATCGGTGGGAACGGAAGCCTGGAGCAACAACCTGCGGCTCTCCGCTAATTACTATCATCCGCTTTCAGGATGGCGCAATCGTGACAGCAGCCAGCAATACCGCATGGCCGAAGGTTACGACATCACCACTCAAAGCTATCTGCCTTTTTACCGTCAACTGGGCGTGTCATTCAGTTATCAGCAGTATCTGGGTGAAAAGGTTGATCTGTTTAACAGCGGTAATCGCTACCACAATCCGGCGGCACTCTCGCTCGGGCTGTCTTACACGCCCGTGCCGCTGGTGACCTTCACGGCCAGCCACAAAACCAGCAGTGCCGGCGAGACCCAGGATCAGGTTGGGCTGAAACTGAATTATCGTTTTGGCGTGGCTTTAAGCCGCCAGCTGGATGCCAGTAACGTCGCCGAGATGCGTTCGTTGCGTGGCAGTCGCTACGATACCGTCACGCGCAGCCAAACGCCGGTAATGGCTTACCGGCAGCGCAAAACCCTCTCCGTGTTTCTGGCGACACCGCCATGGCAGCTTAATCCGGGCGAGAGCGTTCCACTTAAGCTGCAGGTACGCGCCAGTCATGCGATTAAGGGGCTGAGCTGGCAGGGCGACACGGCGGCGCTGAGTCTGACTGCTCCTCCGAACAACAGTGCAACGGACGGCTGGAGCGTGATTGTGCCGCCGTGGGACAGCACTCCGGGGGCCAGCAATACTTACCATCTGTCGGTTACGGTCGAAGACAGTAAACAACAGCGCGTCACGTCCAACTGGATCACCCTCAGGGTCCAGCCGCCGTTGTCGCTGGATGAGCCGCCCGCGGAACAGGCGGAGGCGCGCTCGCCGGTTACCGATCCGCTGAGCTTCAGCGACTAACGTCACAATAAAGTGTGATTTTTGTCACACTTTTTCACTGGTAAAAGCACACGCACACTCGCAGAATCGGCAAAAATATCCATTTATCTGCACACCATGATTCTTCGACCCCCCAACCATTGGTTTATCCGCCTGTTTGCCTGGCATGGCTCTGTTCTGCCCGATATCCTGTTCCGCCTGTTTCTTAACCTGTTAATGTCGCTGCTCGCCCTGGCGTTGCTGGACTGGTATGAAACCCTGGGCATTAAGCTCACGCTGGCGCCGTTCAGCCTGTTGGGCGTCTCCATCGCTATCTTTCTGGGTTTCCGTAACAGCGTTTGCTATGCGCGATTCAGCGAGGCCCGCCTGTTACTGGGGGCGTTGCTGATTGCCTGCCGTAATATTTTGCGTCAGGTTATTGCCTTCTGTCCGGCAGATACGGAGCGGGTGCAGGCCATGCTGCTGGCATTCTGTGCCAGTCTGAAACATCAACTCCGTCATACGGATGCACGTGACGACCTGACGCGCCTGCTGGGCAGCGAGGCCGAGGTGCTGCTGGGCCAGCACTCGGCGGCAAATATGCTGCATCTGCAATTGTCGCAGTGGCTGGCAAAGCAGCGACAAATAGGGGTAATCAGCGATATTGTCTGGAGCACGATTGACAACAACCTCAACCAGATTGCGGCAGTGCTGGGAGGATGTGAACGGCTGGCCAGCATGCCGGTGCCGTTTGCCTATGGCTTGCTGCTACGGCGTACCGTTTATCTGTTTTGTGCGTTGCTGCCGTTTGCGCTGGCGCCGGACCTGCATGCGATGACGCCGCTGGTGTCGATGTTTATTTCCTACACCTTTTTGTCACTCGATACGCTGGCGGAAGAGCTGGAAATGCCGTTTGGCTATAAGAATAACCATCTGCCGATGGATGCTATCTGCATCAACATAGAAATCAATTTGCGGGAAATGTCGGGAGAGAAGGATCTGCCCCAACCGATGCAGCCGGACTGTCACTATCGCCTGAGCTGAGAGGACGGGGTAAAGAGAAACGGCCCGTCAGACACAGGCCGGGCCGTTTAACAATGAGGGGGTAACGCTTAGAACTGGTAGACCAGACCTACCGCTGTAATGTCATCTGTTGCCAGACCCAGCGGATTATTTTTCTTCAGCAGGTTAATACGGTATTCGCCGTACACCGACATGTTTTTATTGAAGTAGTAAGTTGCACCCACAGAAGAGTATTTATACAGATCGGCATCACCGATACCTTCAATGTCTTTGCCTTTTGAGGTGACGTAGCTTAATGAAGGGCGTAAGCCATTCAGGAACTGGTATTGCGCAACAAATTCCATGTTCTGTGCTTTGTTAGCGAAACCGGTCGCACTGGAAGGCATCGGTGTGGCGTTAAGCGTTTCACCGTACATTGCTGCCAGGTAAATCTGGTTAGCATCATACTTAACAGATGTTGCCCATACCTGTCCTTTGTCACCGCGACCAAAAGTCGCTGCGTTTTGTGCCTGAGTACGTTGCAGGCTTGAGTAAGCGCCAGCAAAACTCAAACCAAAATCAAAGTCATATGAGGTAGATAAAGCAAAGCCATCGCCATTCGCACGGCTCACCTGCAGACCGGCATTGTTGGTCGAGGTACGATCGTTCTTACCTTCGTACTGTGCCGCAATGTTCCAGCCCTTCACCAGACCAAAGAAGTCTTTATTGCGCCAGGTCAGTACACCACCTGAGCGAGCAGTCAGGAAGGCGTCGTTATAGGCAGAGTCTCCACCCCATACCGGCAACATATCGGTGTAGCTTAATGCGTCATAAACCAGACCGTAGTTACGGCCGTAGTCCAGTGAACCCAGTTCGCCATATTTCAGCCCGGCATAACCCAGGCGGGTTTTGTTACCGGTGTTGGCATCTGCACCTTCAGAGTTTTTGACGCTGAACTGGTACTGCCAGAAACCATAGCCAGTGAGTTGATCGGTGATGGCGGTTTCGCCTTTAAAACCGATGCGGGCATAGGAAGTGAGATCGCCATTATTTGACGGATCATCTGAAAAATAATGCGAAACGTTAACCTTGCCTTGTAAATCCAGCTTATTTCCGTCTTTATTATAAATTTGTGCGGCCTGAGCAGTCGGCAGGCCGATCAGTAACGGCATTAATGCCGCCACTAAAGTGCGCTTCATCATTTATTATTTACCCTGTGGTTGTCTTATTATTTGCCCCTCTGGTGGGGTGAAAAGAAAATGACACAAATTGTTAATCCAGCCTAGCGCAATAAGTGTAACCAAATGTGTATTTCAGGGAACTAAACGATAAAAACGCCTTTGCTGACTGGCTTGTGGCCGGTATCATTGTTTTTTCTTATGAATTATCTGGCAATAAAAAGAAGAAAATATCATATATAACAGTCATTTGATTTATATCATTAACGTGCCCTGTTCAGACCAGTAAAAAAACGAAAGCGCTAGCGACCGTGGTGAAATAATCAACCTTTTATGACTAAAAAATAATCTAAAAAGGACAGGTTTCATATCATTAGTCTGCGTAGTAATTGTAATTCTGGCCTGGTACAGGTTATTAAATTCCTGATAGTCACCCTGGAAATAAAATAAAAAAACAGATGAATAATTATAAATTATGAAATCAGGAGTGATTTATTCCAGTTCATTCTTTTGTCTTTTATTTGAGTTAATTCATCCCGGTCATAATAGTTTTCTTTTGTTTTGCACAACAACCATGCAAGCGCCCCATTGTGAGGCGCACTTTGCACGCTTTTAAACAAATAATTTATCAGCGATCACAAAAGCAATATTTCATATCGCCGTTGCATAATTCCGCTATAAAAAACGCTACTATCCCGTATCCCTCAGACTATTATTCACTATTTATGCATTTTAAATGAATAAGCGCCACTCGTAAGTTATTGATAATTGGTTGTGCGCTCCATTTTATGCATTTTAGTCCTTGGCTGGCACGCTATCTGCAATCTATCGTAGGACGAGTCTTTACATTCTTAACATTTAACAAACAAACAGATTACCCCTGGGGTACAGGAGAAGGACTATGCCACTGCAGGTTTCGCGTCATGATTTTGATCACTGGATGATGCCGGTTTATGCACCCGCCAGTTTTGTACCGGTCCGCGCAGAGGGCTCAACCGTCTGGGATCAGCAGGGAAAAGACTATATCGATTTCGCCGGCGGTATCGCCGTTAATGCGCTGGGCCATGCGCATCCCGCGCTTCAGCAGGCGCTTCAGGAGCAGGCTTCACGTCTGTGGCATACAGGCAATGGATATACCAATGAACCCGTTTTACGTCTGGCGAAACACCTGATCGATGCCACCTTTGCTGACCGTGTGTTCTTTTGCAACTCCGGGGCAGAGGCAAACGAAGCGGCGCTGAAGCTGGCCCGAAAAGTGGCACATGACCGGTTTGGTAACCATAAAAGCGGCATCGTCGCATTTAAAAATGCCTTTCATGGCCGCACGCTGTTTACCGTTTCTACGGGAGGGCAGCCTGCCTATTCAAAAGATTTTGCGCCACTTCCGGCAGATATTCAGCACGCGGAATTTAACGATCTTGCGTCTGCTGCCGCACTGATTTCCGATCAGACCTGTGCCGTCATTGTCGAACCTGTTCAGGGCGAAGGCGGTGTTGTTCCGGCAGAGCCCGCGTTTCTGCGCGGCCTGCGTGAACTGTGCGATAAACATCAGGCCTTGCTGATTTTCGATGAAGTGCAGAGCGGCGTTGGCCGGACCGGCTCGCTGTATGCCTATATGCACTATGGTGTGACGCCGGATGTCCTGACCAGTGCCAAGGCGCTGGGCGGTGGGTTTCCCATTGGTGCCATGTTAACGCGTGAAGACCTGGCGCAGGTGATGGGCGTGGGCACACATGGCACAACCTATGGCGGTAATCCCCTGGCGGGTGCGGTGGCAGGGAAAGTCATGGAACTGATTAACCGGCCTGAAGTGATGGACGGCGTGAAGATGCGCCATGACTGGATTGTGGCGGCGCTGAATGACCTCAATCAACGTCTGCATCTGTTTAAAACGGTGCGCGGGTTAGGGTTATTGATTGGGGCCGTACTGAACGACGACTTTGCGGGGAAAGCCAAACAGATCAACCTCGCCGCCGCTGAACAGGGCGTTATGGTACTGATCGCCGGGGCTAACGTGGTGCGTTTCGCGCCGGCGCTGAATATCAGCGAACAGGAAGTAAAGACCGGTATGGCGCGCTTTGCCCAGGCCTGTGAACAGCTGTTTAAGGGCCAGGCATCATGATGGTGATTCGTCCGGTCGAGCGGGATGATCTGAGTCAGCTGATGGCACTGGCGGCAAAAACAGGCGGCGGACTGACCTCCTTGCCGGTTGACAGCGCCACGCTACAGGCCCGAATCGAACGCTCGCTGCATACCTGGCAGGGCATGCTGCCGCGTGCTGAACAGGGCTATGTGTTTGTGCTGGCTGACAGCCAGGACAATCGCGCGGTGGGGATCTGCGCCATTGAGGTGGCTGTAGGTCTACAGGAACCCTGGTACAACTTTCGGGTCGGCACACAGGTGCATGCCTCAAAAGAGCTGAACGTGTACGCCACGTTGCCGACACTGTCATTAAGCAATGACCACACAGGCAGTAGCGAACTCTGCACGCTGTTTCTGGATCCCGACTATCGTGACGGTAAAAACGGTTATCTGTTATCGAAGTCCCGTTTTCTGTTTATGGCGAACTTTCGCGACTGCTTTATGGCGCGGGTGGTTGCCGAAATGCGCGGCGTCAGCGATGAACAGGGGCATTCCCCGTTTTGGGACAGCGTGGGCATTCACTTTTTCTCGATGGAATTTCGCAAAGCCGATTTTCTGAGCGGTACCGGGCAGAAAACGTTTATTGCGGAACTCATGCCCAAGCACCCGCTTTATCTGCACTATTTAACCCCGGAAGCGCAGGCCGTCATTGGTCAGGTCCATCCTAAAACCGCGCCCGCACGTGCGGTACTGGAGGCGGAGGGTTTCCGCTACCGCCAGTATATTGACATCTTTGATGGCGGGCCGACGCTGGAATGTGACATTGATGACATCCGCGCCGTGCGGGACAGCCGGTTACTGACGGCACGAAAAGGCGAGGCCCGGCAGGATGCGCCACTTTGTCTGGTCGCCAACACCGATTATCACCGGTTTCGTGTCGCACTCATACCGGTCGATCCGAGCGCTGAACATATTCAGCTTAATGACGAACAGTTACAGGCGTTGCAGTGCCAGCCGGGTGACAGCCTGCGCGTAGTGACGCTGTGTAGTGAGGAGAAAAAGGCATGACGCACCTGATTAACGGACAGTGGCTCGCTGGCGAGTCAGATCACTTTTCCAAACAGGACCCGGTCAGCGGCGACACGCTGTGGCAGGGGTGCGCGGCTTCATCGGAGCAGGTTACAGCGGCCTGCCAGGCGGCCCGGCCGGCCTTTCCGGCGTGGGCAAGACAGCCTTTTGCCGCCCGTCAGGCCATCGTTGAACGTTTCGCGGTACAGCTCGAGAACCATAAAACCGCCCTGGCCGACTGCATTGCGCAGGAAACGGGGAAACCGCGCTGGGAAGCGCTGACGGAAGTGACTGCGATGATCAACAAAATTGCGATTTCCGTTAAAGCCTATCACGCTCGCACCGGGGAGCAGCAACAGGGCGAAAATGCCCTGCGTCATCGTCCTCATGGCGTGCTGGCGGTATTCGGCCCGTATAATTTCCCGGGCCATTTACCGAATGGTCACATTGTGCCCGCCTTGCTCGCCGGTAACTGTGTGGTGTTCAAACCCAGCGAGCTGACGCCAGCCACCGCTGAGAGAACGGTACAGCTGTGGCGGGAGGCGGGCCTGCCAGATGGCGTCATGGGACTGCTGCAGGGCGGACGTGAAACCGGCCAGGCGCTGGCGGCTGAGCAGGGCATTGACGGCCTGCTGTTTACCGGTAGCGCACATACCGGTTATCAGCTTCATCGCCAGTTTGCCGGGCAGCCTGAAAAAATGCTGGCGCTGGAAATGGGCGGTAACAATGCACTGATCGTGGACGATCCCGCGGATATCGACGGGGCGGTGCATATCGCCATTCAGTCAGCCTTTATCACGGCAGGCCAGCGTTGTACCTGCGCGCGCCGCTTACTGGTCAAACGGGGCGCGGCCGGTGATGCCTTCCTGACACGGTTGGTTGAGGTGGCCGGGCGGTTGCAACCTGGCGCCTGGAACGCCGATCCGCAACCTTTTATGGGCAGCGTGATCTCCTGCGCCGCTGCCGAAAAAATTTATGCCGAATGGCAGCAGCGCGTCGCGGCGGGCGGCAAGATACTGCTGGCAATGCGCTGGCCCAACCGGCAACAGGCGCTGTTAACGCCCGGCATTATTGACGTGACCGCGGTAGACAATTTGCCGGATGAAGAAGTATTTGGCCCGCTGCTTGCGGTGATGCGTTACGACGATTATCCGCAGGCGATTCAACTGGCTAACCAGACGCGCTACGGCCTGTCGTGCGGGTTAATTTCACCGTCCCGCGAGCAGTTTGACCAGCTGTTGCTGGAAGCGCGTGCCGGTATTGTGAACTGGAATAAGCCGCTGACTGGCGCTGCCAGTACGGCACCGTTTGGCGGGATTGGCGCCTCGGGTAACCATCGCGCCAGCGCCTGGTATGCCGCAGACTATTGTGCCTGGCCGATGGCCTCGCTGGAATCGCCGCAGCTTACGCTTCCGTCAACACTGTCACCGGGCCTGGATTTTTCACCGCAAGGAGGTCGCCCATGAAAGCCACAGAAGCCAACTTTGATGGGCTGGTCGGACTGACGCATCATTACGCGGGGTTGTCATTCGGTAACGAAGCCTCGACGCGCCATCAACACCAGCCGTCGAATCCGCGGCTGGCGGCAAAGCAGGGCTTACTGAAAATGAAAGCGCTGGCCGACATGGGATTTGTTCAGGGCGTGATCCCGCCGCATGAGCGGCCCGGCATTGCCGTGCTGCGTCAGCTGGGTTTCAGCGGCAGCGATGCGCAGGTCCTGGAAAAAGCCTATAAAACGGCCCCCGCGTTACTGTCAGCCGCCAGCTCGGCCTCGGCGATGTGGGTGGCCAATGCGGCAACGGTATCACCCTCAGCCGACAGCGCTGACCGTCGGGTGCATTTCACCGTCGCGAATCTCAACAACAAATTTCACCGTTCCATTGAAGCCCCGCAAACGGCCGCTCTGCTGCGAGCGCTGTTTCGCGATCCGCGACATTTTGTTGTGCATGATGCGCTACCGCAGGTGGCCAGGTTTGGTGATGAAGGTGCGGCCAACCATAACCGTTTGGGCGGCGACTATGGTGACGCGGGTGTACAACTGTTTATCTATGGTCGCGACGGCCAGTCTGATACGGCCCCCCGACGCTACCCGGCCCGGCAAACCCGTGAAGCCAGTGAAGCGGTCGCCCGCCTGCATCAGCTCTCGCCTGAAAAAGTCATTTTTGCGCAGCAAAATCCGGCGGTCATCGATCAGGGCGTTTTCCATAACGATGTCATTGCCGTGAGCAATCAGCAGCTGCTGTTTTGCCATCAGCAGGCTTTTGTTGATCAGCCCGGTTTACTGGCGCAACTGCGCGACCGTGTGCCGGGTTTTGTCGCCCTGGAGGTGCCAACAGCCCGGGTCTCCGTGCAGGATGCCGTCAGTACCTACCTGTTTAACAGCCAGCTGCTGACGCGCCCGGATGGCAGCATGATGCTGGTGCTGCCGGAAGAGTCGCGCCAGCATCCCGGCGTCTGGGAATACCTGCGTGAACAGGTGGAAGGCGGCGGTCCGTTACAGTCCCTGCAGGTGTTTGACCTGCGGGAAAGTATGCACAACGGTGGCGGCCCCGCGTGCCTGCGGTTGCGCGTGGTATTAACCCCCGAGGAGCGCCAGGCCGTTAACCCGGCGGTGCTGATGAACGATCACGTGTTCGCCACGCTGAACCGGTGGGTCGATAAGCACTATCGCGACAGGCTGACGCAAAGCGATTTAGGCGATCCGCAATTACTGGAAGAAGGACGGGTTGCCCTTGATGAATTGACCAGGCTGCTAGACTTAGGAAATGTGTATACATTTCAGCAGTGAAGCAGGTGGTGCCGTCAGGGTTGCCCGCTTCCGCTTTTAAGGAGAAACGATGCAGGACTTTTTGCAGCAAACGCTGTCGGGTGAAGCGCCACGTTTGCGTAGCGGTGAGACGGCGCATCTTCGCTGGCAGTGGTTATACCATGGTCTTTTGCTTATGGAGCCAAAGGCACCGGTTAACCAGGCGCTGGTACTCTCTGCGGGCGTTCACGGAAATGAAACCGCCCCGGTTGAAATCCTTAATCAGCTCATCACGCCTTTACTCCGGGGCGAAAAACCACTTCAGCAGCGTATGCTGGTGGTGTTAGGTAATCCTTCGGCGCTGCGCGCGGGGAAGCGTTATGTGACCTGTGACATTAACCGACTGTTTGGTGGCCGCTGGCAGCAGATTGATGATGGCGATGAAGCGCGGCGGGTGCTGCGGCTGGAACAAACGCTGGAAAACTTCTGGCAGCGGGGGGCATGTGACGAAACCCGCTGGCACCTGGATATGCATACGGCACTGCGCGGCTCTTACCATCCCCGCTTTGGCGTACTGCCGCATAATTCGCGTCCCTGGCCGGACGCGTTTTTACACTGGCTGGGCGCAGCCGGCCTGGAGGCGCTGGTATTTCATCGTTCGCCGGGGGGCACATTTACCCATTTCAGCTGCGAACATTTTGGCGCAGCCAGCTGTACTCTTGAGTTGGGGCAGGCGCGGCCGTTTGGCGAAAACGATCTGTCGCAGTTCAGCGCCGCGTCTCAGGCCCTGGCTGCTCTGCTGTATGGTGAAACATTGCCTGAGCCCGCCGGTCGCCCGCGCCGTTATCGGGTCTGCCAGCAGATCACGCGCTTAAGTGAGGCGTTTCAGTTGCATATGCCGGATGACACGAAAAATTTTACCGCGTTTCCGCAGGGGGCGTTATTAGCTGAGGATGGCGAGACGCGCTACTTTGTCCAGCAGGCGCGGGAATACGTGCTCTTTCCCAATCCCCATGTCGCGCTGGGATTGCGGGCGGGTTTAATGCTGATTGAAGAGAGCGAGCAGACTCAGGCGTTACCTCTCTGAACGGTCTCACCGCGCAGTATAAAAAAAGAGCGGAAGAGACCTTCCGCTTTACTGCTAAAGGCATTACAATTCTCCACGATTTATCCGAAATTTCCTGATTATTCATACTCTTTTGCAATTCCTGACGCCATTCTTCTTATTCCCTCCATGATCGCCTGAAATATGACTTTTGTGCTTTCACGCTTTTACGCTCACTCGCAGTAGTTGACGTTCAACGTCGTATGCTTGTTTCCGAAGACGCGACAGCGCGCTGTCGTAACGAAAGTGAACAAGTAAAAAAGGACACTGTTATGCGTAAACTGACTTCTCTGTTACTGGCTTCTACCCTGGCATTTGGTGCGGCATCTGTAGTGCATGCCGAAGCGGATAACCTGACGCCACCGCCAGCAGGCAGTGAGAAACCGATGCACAAGCCGATGCACCGGGGTGGGATGGACATGATGTTTGGCGGACTGAATCTGACGCCAGAACAAAAAACAAAAATGCATGAAATTATGAAAGCGGGCCGTGGCGAGATGCAGCGCCCGTCAATCGAAGAGCGTCGCGCTAACCATGCGATTATCGCCTCTGACAGCTTCGACAAAGCGAAGGCCGAAGCCCAGGCGGAGAAAATGACCGCCAACGCCAAAGCGAACGCGGTGGCAATGATGGAAACCCAGAACAAACTGTACAACGTACTGACGCCAGAGCAGAAAAAGCAGTACAACGCGAATTTTGAAAAGCATCTGACTGAAAAACGCCCGATGCATGACAAAGCGGCTCCGGCCCCTGCACCTGCTGAATAAGCCTCGGGTTAATCACTAAAGTCGGTCTGAGACCGCCGGCCTTGTCCACGTTGCGTGGGCAGTGCCGGCGGTTTTTTTATGCACGCGCGCCAGCGGGAAGGCGGCTAAGGGAAAGGGCGGTTCTGTCGCGTCATGCGGTCAACTCAGTGTTGCGTTGCAGGTCGCCATCTGTCCGCCTTTTGTGCCGTCAGCAGGCGGTTCAGAGCGGAATGATCGGATACTGGCCGGACAGCACCGGACGGCACAGGATCTTATAACCATCGTGGTCGAACCCGCCTTTACCCCGTTTCAGCCGTCTGGCTTCTTCAAGCGAGTCAACTGAGCCCAGATAGAACCAGTGGTCAATGACATGAATCTGCGTCATCTGTTTCCCTTCTTCCACCAGCGCCACCGCCCCCTGCCAGGGCCAGCAGAAGACGCGGACGTTTTCCAGCGCCGCCAACAGTCGGTCCTGATGATCGCTCACGGACTCTTTGCCACAGCAGGCACCCGCACAGCGGCGTAACGCTGAGCGGAAACAGCCCCGGCTGGGGCTCAGTGCTTCCAGACCTAATAAGCCGTGGCAAAGCTGATACTCATCGGCCAGTTGTTTCAGCCGTTCCAGGGCAGCAAAGCGACTGCGGTATAAACCAAACAGGTTGGGCGACTGACTGAAATCGACATCGCGCGCATACACGACCTGTGGTTTCCCTTCGGGCGTAATTTGCAGCGAGCAGAGCTGGCGATTTTTGCGCAGGCGTTTATTGAAGAGCGGCTGCTGAGTTTTAATCATCTGCGCTTCCAGTAGCAACGCGCCGAGATCGCCCGCCGTGGGGATCCAGCTAACGCGTCGCGACTGGCGCAACATTTTGGCTTCATCAGGTGTTCGGAAATGAGACATGACGCGCGAACGCAGGTTAACGCTTTTGCCAATGTATAACGGCAGCGTGTCGCTTTCGCCATGAAAGGTATACACGCCGGGCAGGTTGGGCAAGCCTTCCAGCCATTCACGCAAATGTTCCGGGTATTCATAAATCGCTGCCGCATCAAATTCGAGGCGGTGGGTTGCTGCACGTCTTGCCAAAACGAACTCCCTATACTGGTTGTCCATACAGCATAACAGGCAGGTTAAATGATCGCCAGCCTCAGATTCATAACCGGTATGTTGCCCGCCAGCCGATCAGCGAGCCTGTGGTGATCAGGGCAACACCTTGCCAGAAGCTGGCGGGCGGTGTCAGGCCCAGCCATAAGCTGGCCAGCAAGGCGGACAGCACGGGCGTAAAACAGGAGGCGGTCGCCAGCAGGGGCAAATTTCCCTGCTGAATGCCGTCGTTCCAGGCAGAGTAGGCCACGGCGGTAGAGGCACCTACGAACAGCACTTGCGCCAGCGCGGCTGCGCTGACGTGCATCGCTTCCTGCTGTGTGCCGAACGCAAATTTAAGCCAGCGCGCCAGCGCGGTGACGATAAAAAACAGTGAAACACCGTTGCTACCGCATGCATAACGGCGTGTCACATTGTTATAAAGCGCCCAGGCCAGGGCTGCCGCCCACCAGCAGATAGCGACGGGGCAGGACACGCGGATCGGGCAGGCCTCTTGTCAGGCACAACAGCAGGGCGGTGATGGAATAGATCAGGGCGGCACCGCCGGTGGGGCCAAAAGCCTCACTGACGCTACGCAGCAGACCCAGGGTGGTGCTCCAGAGTAAAATTGCGCTCAGCCCGGTCAGGGTGGCGTTCGTGTAACGTTACGGACATGGAGTTTCAGCAGTTAAGGCAACCCTTGCCGGGCGGCAAGGGTCGGCGGCGTTATTTCCAGAAATCGTCGAAAACAGTGATAGGCGGTCGACGTTTGTGCTCGGTTTTCAGATACCAGCCTTCAATGATTTTCGCGCTGTCCGGATCGATCGTTTTCCCTTCAAGGTAGTCATCGATCATGTCGTAGGTGACGCCCAGTGCGACTTCATCCTGCAGACCGGGGCGATCGTCTTCTAAATCGGCGGTCGGTTTTTTCAGATACAGATGTTCCGGGCAACCCAGCGTTTTCAGCAGCAGTTTGCCCTGGCGCTTATTGAGGCGGAAGATAGGGTTAATATCGCTGCCGCCATCGCCGTACTTAGTAAAGAAGCCCGTGACGGCTTCAGCGCCATGGTCGGTGCCCACCACCACGCCTTTGGTCATACCGGCAATGCTGTACTGCGCTTTCATACGCTCACGGGCTTTCTCATTGCCGCGGACGAAATCCGACAGCACAATGCCGGCGTCTTTCAGCGCGCGCTCACTGGCCAGCACCGCTTCTTTAATATTGACCACCAGCGAGCGGTCTGGCTGGATGAAGGCCAGCGCATCCTGGCAGTCCTGCTCATCAGCCTGCACGCCGTAAGGCAGACGCACCGCGATAAAGGTGTAGTCGTTATCGCCTGTTTCCTGGCGAAGCTCCGTGATCGCCATCTGGGCCAGCTTGCCCGTCAGGGTAGAATCTTGTCCGCCGCTGATACCGAGTATTAACGCCTTCAGGCCGCTGTGGCGCGTTAAATACGCTTTGAGGAAATCCACGCTGGTACGAATTTCCTGCTGCGGATCGATAGTGGGTTTCACACCCAGTGCGGTAATGATTTCCTGCTGCAGTGACATCAACATCTCCTTAAGTCTTTAGCCAGCCGGCACAATATAAAGCCTGTCTTAAAGCTAACGCGCATCCCCGAAAACAACAAGCCAAAGCGGGTGATGTTTTCTTTTTGCTGGTCTGAATCCGACAATTTTTACCTCAGCGGAGGTTTTTTTGCCAAAACGATAAAGGTCAGTATAGCCAGCATGAAGCAACCAAATATCGTCAACGTCATACTGATTACTGATGTGCCGCCCATCCCGGTTACCGGCACGGCGAGTGCGCCCAGAGTGAACATCGTCACGCCAATGACAGCCGATGCGCTACCGGCACGTTGCCCCTGACTTTGCATCGCCAGTGAGGCGGCGGTGGTGGCAATGACACCATTGCTGGCAATCGAAAAGAACAGCGCAACCAGCAGCAGCGGGAGCGGGGCGTGCGTTAACCCGGCGGCCAGCAGCGCGCTGGAGGCCACGAATGCCAGCATCAGGCCGCCTTTCAGGACGCGATATTCACCCCACAGCGGGCAGAGGCGGGCGCTGGTCTGCGAGGCAATCACTAAACCGATACCGTTGGCGGCAAAGCAAAAGCTGAACGCCTGGGGTGACAGACCATAGATTTCCTGCAGCACGAACGGCGATGCGCCGATATAGGCGAACATGCCCGACATCATAAACCCTTGCGTCAGGCAGAAACCCATAAAGGCACGGTGGGTGATGACCTGCCCCAGCGCAGCATAAGCAGCAAAAACCGAGCCCTGACTCCGCCGATCAACGGGCAGACTTTCATGCAGTTTCCCGCGCGCCAGCAGGATGAGCAAAATGGCGATGCCGCTCAGCACAACAAAAATACCGCGCCAGTCCAGCACGGTCATCAGGGCACCGCCCAGTACGGGGGCGCCAATAGGGGCAAGGCCGTTAACCAGCATCAGCAGCGCAAAAAAGCGCGTCAGTTCATGGCCATTATACATATCGCGCGCAACCGCCCGTGACAGCACCGCACCGCCCGCTCCCGCTAATCCCTGAAACAGACGAGCCAGTAACAGTTGATCGATAGTCTGGGCAAGGGCGCAGCCCAGCGACGCGATAAACAACAACGTCAGTGACAGGGTCAGAGGGCGCAGACGACCAAATTTGTCGCTCATGGGACCAAACAGAAGCTGACCGGCGCCCAGTCCCAGCAGGCCAGCGGTAAGGCTGAGCTGTGCCGTAGACGTTGGCGTAGCCAGGTCACTGGCTAACTGCGGCAGGGCGGGCAGATACAGATCGATGCACAACGGTCCCAGCGCAGCCAGTAATCCCAGGGTGATGGCGTAAACCAGCCGGTTGGGTGAGGAAAGCGTCATTTGGCCTCTGATGATAATGTTTAAGTTACGTTGTCACAAAAGTGCATTCAGCGCGTCTTTTGTGCCTGTAAAAACGGCACTGGCCAACACGCAATGGTGCAGTGAGCCAGCATGCCTGGTCTGTTCTGGCGCATTTTAACAAATCCCGCGAGACAGATTGAGTTTAAGTCTGTCATTAACTTGATAAAAACCGTTTTATGTTCCAGGCTTTTCATCACATGGACAAAAAATGAGGAACAACAAGATGAATAAAGTGATGGGATGTATCGCTGCAGCGCTGACGCTGGCTGCGCTCTCTGGTTGTACGACTTACGATCGTGCGGAAAGCTACGTGACTAAGCCAGTGGTTAAGGACGTCAAAAAAGGCATGACCCGCCAGCAGGTCCGTCAGATTGCTGGCCCTGCTTCAACTGAAATCACCATGGTGCATGCGCGCGGTACCTGTCAGACCTATGTGATTGGCGAGCGTGACGGTAAAGCACAAACTTACTTCGTGAGCTATAACGATATGGGTCGCGTGATGAACTACGGCTTCCAGAGCTGTGCTGAATACGATACCGATCCGCAGGTTAAGCAGTAAATTTTCGCTGACCTGAAAAAACGGCTCGCTTATGGCGAGCCGTTTTTTTATCTCTACAGTCCAGCCGGACGCGGCACTTCAACGTAGCTGCCGTTAATCTCCCGCTGATAGTAATGCCCGTCCTGCACGTAGAAACGTCGGCCATTAAAATCCAGCACCCGCATACCGCCGACGCTGCTGACATAGGTCGGAGCAGGCGGCTCAACAACCACGTACTCATCACCGTGTCGCTGATAATAACTGCCATTCAGCAAATAGTAGGTTAATCCCCCAATCAGAACCGCCGTTGCCGCCAGTGGCAGAACGTGGAAATGGTCAGGACCATGCCAGCGCGGCGCAGGACCATGCCAGCCCGGGCCGGGCCGGTACCAGTGAGGGCCGGGCCCCCAGTCGCCGGGGCGAGCAAACACTGCGCTGGGCGTAATCATCGCTAACGCGAGGAATGAAGCGATAACCGTTTTCATGTGCATTCTCCTGCTGTGACTCGCTGCAGAATTCTCCTTTTAGCATCCAAAAACAAGCAGAAAGCGCACGTATTATTGCCCATTTACCACGCTTAACGTTTCCTTAACGTGAATGTAAAGACAGAGGGGAAATAAGGAGAAACAGGCAGGGAAAAGGGAGAAGACCTGGCACCGGGTGCCAGGTCAGATGTGATTAGCTGTGCTCTAATTCACGGTGTTCGTCTTGCTCAAGAACGCGTCGGTCTGTCAGGCCCAGCCAGCGACTGGTCAGGGAACCTGCGGTCATTGCACCATTCACGTTCAACGCGGTTCTGCCCATATCGATCAACGGCTCGATCGAAATCAGCAGCGCGACCAGCGTGACGGGCAGGCCCATCGCGGGCAGCACGATTAACGCCGCGAAAGTCGCGCCACCGCCGACACCGGCAACGCCTGCTGAGCTCAACGTCACAATGCCCACCAGGGTGGCAATCCACAGCGGATCAAACGGGTTAATGCCCACTGTCGGCGCCACCATCACGGCCAGCATGGTCGGATAAAGACCGGCACAACCGTTCTGCCCGATCGTAGCGCCAAACGACGCCGAGAAACTGGCAATAGATTCCGGCACGCCCAGACGACGGGTTTGCGCTTCCACGTTCAGCGGAATGCTGGCGGCACTGGAGCGGCTGGTAAAGGCAAAGGTCAGCACGGGCCAGACTTTGCGGAAAAAGCGCATAGGGTTGATGCCATTTACGGACAGCAGCAGACCGTGTACCACAAACATAATGCCCAGGCCCAGATAGGATGCGACCACGAAGCTACCCAGCTTAATGATGTCCTGCAGGTTCGATCCGGCAACTACTTTAGTCATCAGCGCCAGCACGCCGTAAGGCGTCAGTTTCATGATCAGGCGCACCAGCTTCATCACCCATGACTGCAGCGTATCGATCGCCGTCAGGACACGCTGGCCTTTCACTTCGTCATCTTTAAGCAGGTGCAGGGCCGCCACGCCTAAAAAGGCTGCGAAGATGACGACACTGATAATCGAGGTGGGGCTGGCACCGGTTAAATCGGCAAAGGGGTTTTTCGGGATAAAGGACAGGATAAGCTGCGGCGCCGTCAGATCGGCCACTTTGCCTACATAGTTATTCTGGATGGCACTCAGACGCGCCGTTTCCTGGGCACCCTGTACCAGGCCGGTTGCATTAAGATGGAACAGCCCGGTCACGAAAACCCCGACCAGCGCCGCAATCGCGGTCGTAAACAGCAGCACGCCAATGGTCAGGAAACTGATTTTGCCCAGCGAAGAGGCGTTATGCAGGCGCGCCACCGCGCTCAGAATTGAGACAAAGACCAGCGGCATTACGATCATCTGCAACAGCTGGACATAGCCGTTACCGACCACGTTAAACCAGCCAATTGACGCTTTGACCGTATCGCTGTTACTGCCGTAAATAAACTGCAGCGCCAGGCCAAACGCGACGCCAAACACTAACCCGACCAGCACTTTTTTTGACAGACTCCAGTTGGCGCGGCTCAGGCGTGACAGCAGAAGCAGCAGCACCACAAAGGCAATGATATTAAGCGTTAAAGGGATATCCATAGAAACTCCGAATCATGCAGCATTCCCCTGGTAAGGAAAGCAAAAGTAGTTATTGTTCATACAGGTGTCCGGAAATGGTATCAGGTGAATTTAGTGCGATCTTATATCCAAATGGAATAGCTTATAACGTTGCCTGAGCGGCCAGTGGCTCAGGAGCCGGAATGCCCCGACAGGAGGCGGCTGACGCCGTTTTGCAAGGTATCAAATACCTGAGTGGGCCAGCCATTTTCGCCAAACGCAGGCATCCCTGGCGGGAACCACAGCGCGTAAGCCATCACGCACAGGCACAGAGCGCGCTCCAGCTGATTGCCTTTTTGGCTGTTCAGAATGGGCAGACGAAAACGCCAGCGACAGGGCCAGAGCAGAGGAACGCCGGCCGGAGTGAGCATATCGGCCACAATGTGGCTCAGGTAACCCAGCGTCATGCCCTGCAGAACATCGGCGGGCACCGGCCAGCTTTTCGGCACGTTAATCTGAAACAGCCACAGGCCAGCCGCGACGGCAAGCAGGCTGTGGGTGAACCCGCGATGACCAAATGCCCGGGCAATGGGATGCGACAACCAGCGCAGGCGCTGGCCCAGCAAGGACTTAGGATGATCGATGTCAGGCAGCAGGCAGGTCAGCAGGCTGGCGGGAATTAAATGCCACCAGTCCGCCTGAGCCATCACCGGGGTGAGCTCGGCCCGTTTCGCAAAAATGGCGCTGGCAACAGCAAAAAAGATATGGCCTTCGGCCGTCATGATAAACCTGGCTGCAAAAGAAACTGTCAATGCATCCAGTATAGGGATTTATCCAGTAAATGAGAACCTGTGACGCTGTAACGAAGCGTTAATTTTTTAAGGGGATGCAACAGGTTACAGCGCCTTTGCCGTCAAGCCTGCAAATGCTCCCGCGTTAACTGTGTCAGGCTGCTCAGCTTCACGTCGGCAAGCGCCCAGCGGGCATCATCCTGATGGCTGGCTGCCGGAATCACAATCGATCGCATTCGTGCGGCTTTGCTTGCTACCATGCCGTTCACCGAATCTTCCAGCGCGACGCAGTGAAGCGGATCAATGCCCAGCGCCTCGGCGGCGTTGAGGTAGACCTGCGGATGCGGCTTGCTGTAGGGCAGATGTTCGGCGGAAGACAGCACATCAAAATAGTGATTCAGGTTAAACATCGTCAGTACCTGTTCCAGCATGAAGCGGGGCGATGCGGAAACCAGGCCGGTCTTCAGGCCGTGCTGTTTGCACAATGAGAGGGCGGACTCGACGCCGGGCAGAAGCGGGCGGTTTATCGCAATCAGTTCCATTGCACGGGCGATGATACGCTGTGTGACCGCTTCCTGACTCGGTCCCGACCAGGGCAACGTTTCGTACCACATGCGCACCGTCTGATCGATACGTAATCCGAGCGTATCGGGTAATTCGTGGCGTCGGGTCAAATCGATATTCAGGGTTGAAAAGATGTCCATTTCAGCCTGATCCCAGAGAGGTTCAGAATCAATCAACAAGCCATCCATATCAAATAAAGCTGCAAAAACAGGGCGGTGGTAAGACATGTTTCGCTCCTTAAAAAGTTCAGGCTACCTTAGCATGAACACAGGGTTGGTGCGCAGATGAGGCGAAACGGGCGCAGACCGCTCTTTTTTTTGGGAAAATTCTGCAAGGGCAGGTAGACTGAAGCAAATGGGATTTTGGGTTCAGGAGATATCATGACCTATCAACAGGCTGGCCGCATTGCCATCCTTAAGCGTGTCGCTGGCTGGGTGATTTTTTTACTCGCGTTGCTGTCTACCATCATTTCACTGCTGAGCTTTTTGTTTAAGCACAGTGAAAAGAAACCCGGTATTGATGCCGTGATGCTGGATTTCATTCATGTCATGGTGGATATGATTCGCTTTAATACGCCGTTTCTGAATGTGTTCTGGCAAAACTCACCGGTGCCCGAGTTCAATGGACAGATGAATCTGGGCTTCTGGTTTATCTATATTTTGATTTTTGTCGGGCTGGCGCTGGAAGCGTCCGGTGCGCGCATGGGACGTCAGGTGCGCCATGTGCGGGAAGGGATTGAAGATCAGATGATTCTTGAGCAGGCAAAAGGCAGCGATGGCCGGACCCGGCAGCAGCTGGAAGAAAAGGTACGGGTCCCGCGCCACACCATTTTTCTACAGATTTTCCCGCTCTACATCCTGCCGCTGGTGATTGCCATCGCCGGTTACTTTCTGCTTTCTCTGCTCGGTTTTCTCTAAACGATCAGGCCGGTTTCACCTGACCGGCTGCCCGTGCATCGTCATCCAGCAACTGGCCCACGGCAAACTGCGCCGCGCCCAGCCAGTTGCCGCCAAACACGTTGGCCCGGTTCAGGAGATAGTAAAGCTGATAAACCGGCTGACGCTGCGAAAAGCCATCGGGTAATGGCCAGCTCTGGTGATAACCGTCAAAGATCGCCTTCGGCAGATCGGTAAACCAGCTCAGCATCGCCAGGTCGCATTCCCGGTCGCCCCAGTAACAGGCAGGATCGAAAATCCAGGGGCCAGTCTCGCTGCCCGCACAGTTAGCTGGCCACAGATCGCCGTGGAGCAGGGAAGGTTGAGGGTGATGGGACGCCAGGGTCCGTTGCACACAATCAATAATCCGTTCGGCATCGCCGTACAGAATGCCTTTCTCAGCGGCAATCTGCAGTTGCCAGCCGATTCGTTGCTCCGCAAAGAAAACTGACCAGCGCCGCAACCAGCTGTTGGGCTGTGGTGTAGAGGTCAGATTATTATCGAAATCAAGCCCGAACTGAGGTTGCTCGCTCCACTGATGCAGACGCGCCAACTGCTGGCCTAACTGGTAGGCGCTCTGCGGATCCAGGGGCTGAGGTTTGATATATTCCAGCAGCAGGAAACTGTAGTCACGATCGCTGCCAACGCCATAAACGTCCGGAACGCGGACCGTCTGGGTACGGCGCAGCAGGGCGAGTTGATCGGCTTCCCAGCTAAACAGGGACACTTTATCGCGGCTGTTGCACTTTACAAACACATCCTGCTCACCATAGCGGATGAGCCAGGCGGGATGAACATCCCCCCCGGGGAGTTCATGACGTTGGGTAATTTCGGCGTTGCCAAATTGCTCGTTTAACAGACGACTAATGGCTGACCACATCGGGTTATCCTCTTTATTCGCTGCCTGAGTTCAATTGTAACGCGGACGCACGCGATAAAAACCTGCGTGTGTGCACAGACTAGTCTGCGGCACCTGTTGCTTGGCGCAGAAAGTCGTCAAGCGTGGTCAACGTCACGTCGGGTTTCTGGCCCAGCGCGCTTTCGCCCGCGGCAAGAGCCTGCTGTTTTAGCGCGGCCTCATCCAGTGTGGTGACAATGCCAAAACTGTTGGTGCCAAGCTCATGGGCGGTGCCACTGTCATCCATTAACGTGGTAGAGAAGCCCCCTGATGTCAGAGCACCGGTCAGGTTCAGAACGTCACCGAGTCCGGCTTCCTGATAATGAAAGGTCACGACATAGCGATGTAGATCTCCACTGCTCATTTTGCACCTCGAAAGGGTTAAATATCACACAGCGTAGTACAGGGTGAAAAAACAGGCGAATAATGAAGGGGATGAGCCAACAATTCGGACTAAACTGTTTACCGTTTGTGCGGATGCTGGCAACCCGAACGTATGTAAATCTTGTAAACGAACAGATGTTATTTGGCAAAAACAACTCTATAATGCGCGCCGAACTCAGGTTAACGTCCAGCAAATACGGGACGTTACGCTAATGCATGATGTTCTGAGCGAATTCATATCTCTTTACAAAAGTTACGGTAAAGGGGATTGATCGCACCGGGAAACCCTTCAGAATCTTCGTTTTCAAAACTGTTGCACGGATCACACTTAATGAACGCCTTTAACAAGCTGTCTGCTGTTCTATTGCTCTCTGCCGGAGCGTTTTGTCACCAGGCGCTGGCCGATAACGCGGTCTTCACCGCGATGGATGACCCTTCAACGGCGAAAAAGCCTTTTGAAGGATCGGCCTCTGCAGGTTACCTGGCGCAAACCGGTAACACCACCAGCTCATCGTTGACCGCACAGACCAACATGACCTGGTATACAGAATCAATGGCCTACAGCTTGTGGGGCAATGCCGCGAATACCTCTGCAAACGATGAGCGCTCGTCCGAAACCTATAACGTAGGTGCGCGTTCGCGTTACAACATGAGCGCCTATGACTACCTGTTTGGTCAGGCAAGCTGGTTAAGTGACCGTTACAATGGTTATGACGGACGCGATGTCCTGACCGCCGGTTATGGTCGTCAGATCCTGAATGGCCCGGTGCATTCACTGCGTGCGGAATTCGGTCCTGGTGTCCGTTACGACGATTACCGCGAAGGTGGCCATAAAACGCAGGCGCTGGCTTACGGTGCGGTGAGCTACCAGTGGCAGCTGACAGATACCACCAAATTCATTCAGGGCGTTTCCGTACTGAGCTCACTGGGTGACGATACGACAGTGAACTCTGAAACGGGATTACAGGTAGCGATTAACGACCATTTCGCCCTGAAACTGGCGTATAACGTCACCTGGAACAACAATCCACCTGAGTCTGCGCCCGACCATACGGATACCAAAACCACGGTCATGCTGACGTACGCGATGTAATCCGCGTTAAGTCTGTCTGACGGAGAAGCGGTCTGGCCTGGTGCCCGGCCGCTTTTTTTTGATCTGTCTGAGAGTTAGCGGAAAGGCATGGGTTTTGCTCACGTCTGAAAACTGCTATTATCCGTGCCGCATCAACTTCCTGGCGACATTCCGACAATGTGGGTCTGATTTCACGCCAGGTGAATCAAACTACTCAATTTTGTATGTAGGCTTTCGTGTGGCTTACCACTGCAACTAAGGACATTCTATGCCTGTAATTACGCTTCCTGATGGCAGCCAGCGCACTTATGATCGCCCTGTCAGCGTGATGGACATCGCGCTTGATATCGGCCCCGGTCTGGCCAAAGCCTGTATCGCCGGACGAGTGAACGGTGAACTGGTCGATGCGGTTGATCCCATCACCGACGACGCGTCTGTCGCCATTATTACTGCAAAAGACGAAGCGGGTCTTGAAATCATCCGTCACTCTTGCGCGCACCTGTTAGGCCATGCCATTAAGCAGCTGTGGCCCGACACGAAAATGGCTATTGGTCCGGTTATCGACAACGGTTTCTACTATGATGTCGACATCGATCGCACGCTGACCCAGGAAGATATTGAGCTGCTGGAAAAACGCATGCATCAGTTGGCTGAGACCAACTACGATGTCGTGAAGAAGAAGGTCAGCTGGCAGGAAGCGCGCGATGTCTTCGCGGCGCGGGGTGAAGTCTATAAGACCACTATCCTGGACGAGAATATCAGCCATGATGATCGCCCTGGGCTGTATCATCATGAAGAATACGTCGATATGTGCCGCGGTCCGCACGTACCGAATATGCGTTTTTGTCACCATTTCAAACTGCAGAAAATTTCAGGCGCCTACTGGCGTGGCGACAGCGACAACAAAATGTTGCAGCGCATCTACGGCACCGCCTGGGCCGATAAAAAGCAGCTGTCTGCCTATCTGCAGCGTCTGGAAGAAGCGGCGAAGCGCGACCACCGTAAGATCGGTAAACAGCTCGACCTCTACCATATGCAGGAAGAAGCGCCGGGTATGGTTTTCTGGCATAATGACGGCTGGACAATTTTCCGTGAACTGGAAGTGTTCGTCCGCAGTAAGCTGAAAGAGTACCAGTACCAGGAAGTAAAAGGTCCGTTCATGATGGACCGCGTGCTGTGGGAAAAAACCGGTCACTGGGAAAACTACAAAGATGCGATGTTTACGACCTCTTCGGAGAACCGTGAGTACTGCATCAAGCCGATGAACTGCCCGGGTCATGTGCAAATCTTTAATCAGGGGCTGAAATCCTATCGCGATTTGCCACTGCGTATGGCCGAGTTCGGGAGCTGCCACCGTAATGAACCCTCAGGTGCGTTACATGGTCTGATGCGCGTTCGTGGCTTTACTCAGGATGATGCCCACATTTTCTGTACGGAAGATCAACTGCGCGCCGAAGTGAACAGCTGTATCCGCATGGTTTACGACATGTACAGCACCTTTGGCTTTGAAAAGATCGTGGTGAAACTGTCTACCCGTCCTGAAAAGCGCATCGGTTCTGATGAAACCTGGGATCGTGCAGAAGAGGATCTGGCTGCGGCGCTCAATGAAAACAACATTGCGTTTGAATACCAGCCGGGTGAGGGCGCCTTCTACGGCCCGAAAATTGAATTTACTTTATACGATTGCCTTGACCGTGCCTGGCAGTGCGGAACAGTTCAGCTAGACTTTTCCCTGCCTAAACGTCTGGATGCCACCTACGTGGGTGAAAACAACGATCGTCAGACGCCCGTGATGATTCACCGTGCGATTCTGGGGTCGATGGAACGCTTTATCGGTATTTTGACCGAAGAGTTTGCCGGTTTCTTCCCTAGCTGGCTGGCACCAGTGCAGGCTGTCGTCATGAATATTACCGACGGTCAGGCAGAATATGTTGAGACTTTGACACGTAAATTGCAGAATGCTGGCATTCGTGTGAAAGCGGACTTGAGAAACGAGAAGATAGGCTTTAAAATCCGCGAGCACACATTACGTCGCGTCCCTTATATGTTGGTCTGTGGTGATAAAGAGGTGGAAGCTGGCAAAGTGGCCGTTCGCACCCGCCGTGGTAAAGACCTTGGGTCGATGGATGTCGATGTGTTTGTTGAGAAGCTGCAGCAAGAGATTCGCAGCCGCAATCTTCACCAATTGGAGGAATAAGGTATTAAAGGCGGAAAACGAGTACAACCTACGCGTCCGAATCGCATCAACAGTGAAATTCGCGCAACAGAAGTGCGCTTAACAGGCGTTGAAGGCGAGCAACTTGGTATTGTCAGTCTACGCGAAGCTTTGGAAAAAGCTGAGGAAGCGGGTGTAGATTTAGTTGAAATCAGCCCGAACGCCGAACCGCCGGTTTGCCGCATTATGGATTACGGCAAGTTCCTCTATGAAAAAAGCAAATCTTCTAAGGAACAGAAGAAGAAGCAAAAAGTTATTCAGGTTAAGGAAATTAAATTCCGTCCTGGAACCGATGATGGCGACTATCAGGTCAAACTACGCAACCTGATTCGCTTTCTGGAAGAAGGCGATAAAGCCAAAATCACGCTGCGTTTCCGCGGTCGTGAGATGGCGCACCAGCAGATCGGTATGGAAGTGCTTAACCGCGTCCGTAAAGACCTGTGTGATGATCTGGATTTGGCTATTGTCGAATCCTTCCCTTCGAAGATCGAAGGCCGCCAGATGATCATGGTGCTCGCACCTAAGAAGAAACAGTAGGCATTCAAGTAGCAATGACCGCGCAGCGCTTGCGTTGTGCGGTTTGTTGTTCGCCTGTCTGGGTCATGTTATCAACAATGCGAAGTGGATATTTTTTAAAATGCCAAAGATTAAAACTGTACGTGGCGCGGCTAAGCGCTTCAAGAAGACCGCTTCTGGCGGCTTCAAGCGTAAACACGCGAACCTGCGTCATATTCTGACTAAGAAGTCTACCAAGCGTAAACGTCACCTGCGTCCGAAAGGCATGGTGTCTAAAGGCGATCTGGGTCTGGTTGTTGCCTGCCTGCCGTACGCATAAGTAAATTTTTTTAATTAATTCAGAATATTAAACAGGAGAGCTAAATGGCTCGTGTAAAACGTGGTGTAGTTGCTCGCGCACGTCACAAAAAAATCTTAAAACAAGCTAAAGGTTACTACGGTGCACGTTCACGTGTTTACCGCGTTGCCTTCCAGGCTGTTATCAAAGCTGGTCAGTATGCTTACCGCGACCGTCGTCAACGTAAGCGTCAGTTCCGTCAGCTGTGGATCGCGCGTATCAACGCAGCGGCGCGTCAGAACGGTATGTCTTACAGCCGTTTCATCAATGGTCTGAAAAAAGCAGCCATTGAAATTGACCGTAAAATCCTGGCCGACATCGCTGTATTCGACAAAGTGGCATTCACTGCACTGGTAGAAAAAGCGAAATCAGCTCTGGCGTAAGTCAGTTGAAAAAGGGAGCTTGCTCCCTTTTTTATTACCTGTAACCTGAGCAAAAGATTGACTTTTTCGCCTCTGCGCTTTTCAATAGTGCCGTTGAGTATCACGACAAGGTAACGCAAGCATGAATGCTGCTATTTTCCGTTTCTTTTTTTACTTTAGCGCCTGACAATCAGGGGCTTTTGCGCATAAGAAAAGAAACGAAAAATCGCGCTGAAAGCCTCCCACGTGGAGGCTTTTTTATTTTTGGCGCTGGCATATTGGACCGGCAGGTCCCAACAAGTACTAACCAGCCTGACTGGAAAAAGAGGAAAACATGTCCCAACTAGCAGAACTGGTGGCGAACGCCACGGCGGCCATCGACGGGGCGACCGATATCGCCGCCCTTGACGCGGTGCGCGTCGAATATCTGGGGAAAAAAGGGCATCTGACTTTGCAGATGACCACGTTGCGTGAGCTGCCAGCAGAAGAGCGTCCAGCAGCCGGTGCCGTGATTAACGAAGCCAAACAGCAGGTGACAGATCGTCTGAATGCCCGCAAAGAAGCGATGGAGTCGGCGGCGCTCAACGCCCGTCTGGCGGCGGAAACCATCGATGTCTCGCTGCCGGGACGCCGTATCGAAAACGGTGGACTGCATCCGGTTACCCGTACTATCGATCGCATCGAAACCTTCTTTGGTGAACTGGGCTTTGCGGTGGTGACCGGCCCGGAAATTGAAGACGATTACCATAACTTTGACGCGCTGAATATCCCCGGCCATCACCCGGCACGTGCCGATCACGACACCTTCTGGTTCGATGCCACTCGCCTGCTGCGTACGCAGACATCCGGCGTACAGATTCGCACGATGAAAAACCAGCAGCCGCCGCTGCGCATTATCGCCCCGGGCCGCGTGTACCGTAACGACTACGATCAGACGCACACGCCGATGTTCCACCAGATGGAAGGCCTGATCGTCGATAAGAACATCAACTTCACCAACCTGAAAGGCACGCTGCACGATTTCCTGAACAACTTCTTTGAGGAAGATTTGCAGATCCGTTTCCGTCCGTCTTACTTCCCGTTCACCGAACCGTCTGCGGAAGTGGATGTGATGGGGAAAAACGGCAAGTGGCTGGAAGTGCTGGGCTGCGGCATGGTGCATCCTAACGTGCTGCGCAACGTCGGTATCGATCCGGAAGTCTACTCGGGCTTCGCCTTTGGTATGGGCATGGAGCGTCTGACCATGCTGCGTTACGGCGTGACCGATTTACGCGCATTCTTCGAAAATGATTTACGTTTCCTCAAACAATTTAAGTAAGGGCAGGTTATCCAATGAAATTCAGTGAACTCTGGTTACGCGAATGGGTAAATCCAGCCCTTGACAGCGCAGCGCTGTCAGAACAAATCACCATGGCGGGTCTGGAAGTGGATGGCGTTGAGCCAGTGGCTGGCGCGTTTCATGGCGTGGTGGTCGGTGAGGTCGTAGAGTGCGGTCAACACCCGAATGCCGACAAGCTGCGTGTGACCAAAATCAACACCGGGGGCGATCGTCTGCTGGACATCGTGTGCGGTGCGCCGAACTGTCGTCAGGGCCTGAAAGTAGCCGTCGCCACCGTGGGTGCCGTTCTGCCGGGCGATTTCAAAATCAAAGCCGCAAAGCTGCGCGGTGAACCCTCGGAAGGCATGCTGTGCTCGTTCTCGGAGCTGGGTATTTCCGATGATCACAATGGCATTATTGAACTGCCTGCCGATGCGCCTGTGGGCACCGATATCCGTGACTATCTGCAGTTAGATGACAACACCATCGAAATCAGCGTGACGCCTAACCGCGCTGACTGTCTGGGCATCATGGGCATCGCTCGGGATGTTGCGGTCCTGAACGGCCTGCCGCTAAATGCGCCCGCCATCGAGCCGGTCACTGCCACGATTCCCGATACCTTCCCGATTCGCGTTGACGCGACCGATGCCTGTCCTCGCTATTTAGGCCGGGTGGTCAAAGGCGTGAACGTTGCCGCAGCAACGCCGCTGTGGATGAGAGAGAAACTGCGCCGCTGCGGTATTCGCTCTATCGATCCGGTCGTGGATATCACCAACTACGTGCTGCTGGAACTGGGTCAGCCGATGCACGCCTTCGATCTGGATCGTCTTGACGGCGGGATCGTGGTGCGCATGGCAGAAGAGGGCGAAGCACTCACGCTGCTGGACGGTACAGAAGCCAGACTCAGCAGCGATACGCTGGTCATTGCTGACCACCAGAAAGCGCTGGCGATGGGCGGCATTTTTGGCGGTGAGCATTCCGGCGTAAACACCGAAACGCAAAATATTTTACTGGAATGCGCCTGGTTTGAGCCGCTGGCGATTACCGGCCGTGCGCGTCGTCATGGTTTGCATACGGATGCTTCACATCGTTACGAGCGTGGTGTGGATTCGGCGCTGCAGCACAAGGCGATGGCGCGGGCGACGCAGCTGCTGCTGAGCATCTGTGGCGGCGAAGCCGGTCCGGTTATCGATCAGACGGTAGAGGCCGCGTTGCCTGTGCCAGCCACCATCACCTTACGTCGTGAGAAGCTGGATCGCTTAATCGGTCATGTGGTCAGCGATGCCCAGGTGACCGACATTCTGACCCGCCTCGGTTGTCAGGTGAACGTAGGCAATCAGGAATGGCAGGCGGTCGCACCGACCTGGCGCTTCGATATGGCTATCGAAGAAGACCTGGTGGAAGAGATTGCGCGCATCTACGGTTACAACAATATCCCGAACGTGCCGGTGCAGGCCGGGCTGGTGATGACGAAGCACCGTGAAGCCAACCTGTCGCTGAAACGCGCGAAGATGCTGCTGGTGGATAAAGGCTATCAGGAGGCCATTACCTACAGCTTCGTGGATCCAAAAGTCCAGCAGTTGCTGCATCCCGGCGAAGAGGCATTGCTGCTGCCAAGCCCGATTTCCAGCGATATGTCCACCATGCGTCTGTCGCTGTGGACCGGTTTGCTGAGCGCCGTGGTCTATAACCAGAATCGTCAGCAGAGCCGCGTGCGCCTGTTTGAGAGCGGCCTGCGTTTTGTGCCTGATACACAGGCAGATTTAGGTATCCGTCAGGATTTGATGCTGGCCGGCGTACTGAGTGGCAATCGCTTCGAAGAGCACTGGGATCTGGCGCGCCAGGCGGTTGACTTCTATGATTTGAAAGGCGATTTAGAGTCATTACTGGATTTAACCGGTAAGCTCGACGCCATCACTTTCCGTGCAGAAGCGAATCCGGCGTTACATCCGGGACAAAGTGCGGCAATTTATTTGCATGATGAACGAATCGGATTTATCGGAGTGGTTCATCCCGAACTTGAACGTAAGCTGGATCTCAACGGTCGCACCTTAGTCTTTGAACTGCTTTGGAATAAGGTCGCAGACCGCGTCCTGCCTGATGCGCAAGAGATTTCGCGCTTCCCGGCAAACCGCCGAGATATCGCCGTTGTTGTGGCGGAAAACGTGCCCGCAGCAGATATCATCGCAGAGTGTAAGAAAGTTGGCGTAAATCAGGTAGTTGGCGTAAACTTGTTTGACGTGTACCGAGGTAAGGGTGTTTCCGAGGGCTATAAGAGCCTCGCAATCAGCCTGATTTTGCAGGATACCAGCCGGACACTCGAAGAAGAGGAGATTGCCGCGACGGTTGCCAAATGCGTTGCGGCATTAAAAGAGCGATTCCAGGCAACCTTGAGGGATTGAACCTATGGCGCTTACAAAAGCTGAGATGTCAGAATACCTGTTTGAGAAACTCGGGCTGAGCAAACGTGATGCAAAAGAGTTAGTGGAGCTGTTTTTCGAAGAGGTTCGCCGCGCTTTGGAAAATGGAGAACAGGTTAAACTGTCGGGGTTTGGTAATTTTGATCTGCGTGACAAAAACCAACGTCCGGGCAGAAACCCAAAAACGGGAGAGGATATTCCGATTACTGCACGTCGCGTAGTCACCTTCCGTCCAGGGCAGAAGCTTAAAAGTCGCGTTGAGAACGCCACACCCAAAGACAGTGACTGATCCCAGTGTTTTAAAAAGGCCGCGCAAGCGGCCTTTTTCATTTCTTTTTTTCGCAATCCTTTTACAATCAATTCCCTGTTACCCAGATCAATTCCGCTTATGTCCCAGCTTGAACAACTTGCACGGCACAGCACACGGCAAAATCAAAAATGGCTGGTGGGCCTGAGTCTGCTGCTGCTGGCGCTTTTTACGGTCAGCCTGTGTGCAGGCGAGCGCTGGATAGGGCCTGCCGCCTGGTGGAGTGAGAGCGGCAGGCTGTTTGTCGGCCAGTTACGTTTACCCCGTACCGTCGCGGTGATGCTGGTGGGGGCGGCGCTGGCGTTGAGCGGGGTGATGATGCAGGCGCTGTTTACCAATCCGCTGGCCGAGCCCGGCCTGCTGGGGGTGTCCAGCGGGGCAGGCATTGGCCTGGTGGCGGGCGTGCTGTTCAGCGGCGGCGCATTATGGAGCCTCTCGCTTTCGGCGATAGCGGGCGCGTTGGTGATTACGCTGATTCTGCTGCACTTTGCCCACCGCCATTTATCCGTCAGCCGTTTGTTGCTCACCGGCGTAGCGTTGGGCATGATTTGCAGCGCGATGATGACCTGGGCGGTGTATTTCAGCAGCAGTCTCGATTTGCGCCAACTGATGTACTGGATGATGGGCGGATTCAGCGGCATCGACTGGCGTTATGGCTGGATGATGCTGGCGTTATTGCCGGTGATTCTGGCCAGCATGACGGCGGCCCGCGCGCTCAATCTGTTGGCCCTCGGTGAGACCTCCGCGCGCCAGTTGGGACTGTCTCTGGTCTGCTGGCGTAATCTGCTGGTGCTGGCCATGGGCTGGCTGGTCGGGGTAAGCGTTGCGCTGGCCGGGGCGATAGGATTTGTCGGGCTGGTCATTCCTCATCTGTTACGCCTGGTGGGATTGCACGATCATCGTGCGTTGCTGCCGGCCTCCGCGCTGGCAGGGGCCAGCGTACTGCTGGGGGCAGATATTATTGCCCGTCTGGCACTGGCCTCGGCTGAGTTGCCTGTTGGCGTGGTCACGGCCACGCTGGGTGCGCCATTGTTTATCGTTCTGTTAGTCAAATCGACACGTCAGCCTGCGCTGACAAACAAGTCTTAACCACAGGAACCCCGTATGAGCATTTATCAAACTGAACTGGTTACGCTGGATGGTGAGAAAACCACGCTGTCTGCCTGGCAGGGCAACGTCCTGCTGGTGGTGAACGTGGCCTCGAAATGTGGTTTAACGCCGCAATACGAAGCCCTGGAAAATATCCATGAAGCCTGGCATGACCAGGGCTTCAGTGTACTGGGTTTTCCGTGCAATCAGTTCCTGGAGCAGGAACCCGGCACCAGCGAAGAAATCAAGACGTTTTGCAGCACCACCTACGGTGTGACCTTCCCTCTGTTCGAAAAATGTGAGGTGAATGGTGAACATCGTCATCCGCTTTATGCGCAGCTGGTGGCCGCAAAACCGGATGCCGTTCGGCCGGAAGAAAGTGGCTTTTATGAGCGTATGGTCAGTAAAGGCCGGGCACCAAAAGCGCCAGGGGATATTTTGTGGAATTTTGAAAAATTCCTGATTGGACGTGACGGCAGCGTGATCCAGCGTTTCTCGCCCGATATGTCGCCAGAAGACCCGATTATTCTGGAAACGATTAAGGTCGCGCTGGCGAAGTAGGTGTTACTCAGCCTGCAAGCGGTCGCCGTTGCCGGACGGCTGCAACCGGTAAGCGGTGCGCTTCATGCCGGGCATCTGATCCATCTGGTGGGGCCGAATGGCGCGGGCAAAAGCACCTTGTTGTCCGCGCTGGCCGGTCTGGAGCCGATAACCGGTCAGATGACTTTACAGGATAAAGCGCTGGCTGACTGGCCCGGACCGGCGCTGGCCCGGGTACGCGGCTGGCTGCCTCAACAGCAGCTGCCACCTGGCATGATGCCGGTTTATCACTATCTTCGTTTGCATCTGGCGTCTTCAGGGCCACACAATGATGCGCGGTTAATGAGCTTACTCGCCCGGCTGCAGTTGACAGAAAAACTCTCCCGACCGCTGAATCAGCTTTCCGGGGGCGAATGGCAGCGCGTCCGGCTCTGTGCGGTCATGGCACAAATCGATCCGCAGATTAATGCGGACGGTAAACTGCTGATTCTTGACGAACCCATGACGGCGCTGGATGTGGCGCAGCAACACGCTGTCGATAATCTGATTCAGGAACTCTGTCGTGCAGGGGTTTGTGTGATTGCCAGCAGCCATGACCTTAACCACAGCCTGTGGCATGCCGATCGGGTCTGGCTGTTGCATCAGGGCGCTGTTGTGGCACAGGGCAAACCCTGTGAAATCCTGCGTCCGGAACAGCTCACGCCACTCTACGGTATCCCTTTCCGACAACTCACCCTGGAAGGCCGTCCGCTGCTAACGGTTTTACCCTGAGACTTGCCACGCAGCGGGCTTTGCCGCTACATTTACCCCGTTATAACTGATTAAGGATGAGCTGTGATGCGCATGGGGTTGCTGTTCGTGGTGTTACTGTTGGTGGGCTGTAGCCATCGTGCACCGCCCGTCAATGGTCGCCTCTCTGACTCCATTACCGTTATCGCGCAGCTCAACGATCAACTGGGGAGCTGGCGGGGAACACCGTATCGCTATGGTGGCATGAGCCGCAAGGGCGTTGACTGCTCGGGTTTTGTCTATCTGACATTTCGGGATAAGTTTGATTTGCAGCTCCCACGCAGTACCGTCGCCCAGAGTGATATCGGCACGCGCATCAGCAAAGAGGACCTTCTGCCCGGCGACCTGGTGTTCTTCAGGACCGGCAGTGGCGAAAATGGCTTACATGTGGGCATTTACGACACGGATAACGCCTTCATCCATGCTTCAACCAGTCAGGGCGTCATTCGGTCCTCGCTGGATAATGTCTACTGGCGGAAAGTGTTTTGGCAGGCGCGACGCATATAATTTGTCAACCTAAGCCCGCCCGGTTAGTGCGGATTAATTCAGAAAATGACCGGATCTAAAAAATATTCCTAATTTGGCTTTAACCAACTCATTTTATTTATAACATTGGGAGCGGGAATCTTTTTCATACTTTACAGAATTGTCCCAAAAATTATTTGGCTTAAAGTTTATTTTCTTAAAACTAAAGCCAGTAATGGCCTAAAAATATCTATCTCATCAGTCCTTTGCTACTATTGCCAGTAAGTTTTTAATCATATACGATGCACTATCGCCACATATACTGGCTGTAAAATGAAAATTCATCTGTCGGCCGACTATGAGTCGGAAATTTGGTTTTATGCCGCCTGTTCCCAGGAAGGGCACTTAACCGCTATTGAGCTGGCTACCCAGTTCGTCCACGAAAGTGCGCCTATCACGTTGCCGCAGGATGTTCTGTTGCCGCAGCTTGATGAGACACAGCGCCTGCGCCTGCTGCAGCGGCAGGTTTCGTTACTGGAAAAGCATCAGACCTTTTTCGAAACGCACAATCTGCTGGCCTTTATGCCCACAGACGAGGGCATGGCAAGCACCCTGCTCGAAAGTGAGTTTCTGACGCGTAAAATAAAACAACTGCCCTTTTTAAGGTTGGATATCAGCGAAACGTTTCTCTCGCTCCATTTGGGAAAAAATAATCCGCTTCTCGCGGCGTTATATGGTGAGTTTAAATTGTCTCTGTCGCATTTTGGCGCGGGGAAATCGTCGACGACTGCCGTTTACGATAATCTGTTTAGCTGTATCAGGCTGGACAAACACTTTATTCAGTCGCTTGCTAAACGTGCTTCTTTTTTACCATTTATGCAAAGCATCATTGATAATTTCCGTAGCCATTGCGATCGGATGATTATTTGTGGCGTAGATGACGAAATTTTACTGGATAAAGTTAGCCATCTAAGTAATGTGCATCTGCAGGGTGCCTTGTTCCCGGTGGTGAAATCTGATGCATTTGAGTCCTTGATCTACTCCGAGCAATTCCTGCACTCTCCCTGATATTTGCACGACTGTCGCCTGTTTAATCCCGGCTATCAACGCTACACTGTGGGTTTTATCATACGATACCCGGTGTCGTTTGGGAGTAGACATGGTCTTTGACAACAGCTGGTTTCGAGAGCTTTCGGGTACTTATACCGCCTTACATCCCACCCCGCTTGCCGGTGGCAGACTGTTATATCACAACGGTCCGCTGGCGCACGAAATGGCGCTGGAGAGCGATCTGTTTACCGGGCAGGGGCACGGTGTCTGGTACGGTGCGTCACTGTTGCCGGGTATGCAACCGCTGGCGCAGGTATACAGTGGCCACCAGTTCGGCGTCTGGGCAGGTCAGCTGGGTGACGGGCGCGGCATTCTGCTGGGTGAGCAGCGCCAGCAAGATGGCAGCCGTCTCGACTGGCATTTAAAAGGCGCAGGGCTGACGCCGTATTCTCGCATGGGCGATGGTCGTGCTGTGGTGCGCTCGACGGTGCGTGAGTTTCTGGCCTCGGAGGCGCTGCACCATCTGGGGATCCCGACCACGCGCGCGTTAACGATAGCCATCAGCGATGAGCCGGTTTACCGTGAAACCGCTGAGCGCGGTGCAATGCTGATGCGGATCGCGCCGAGTCATCTGCGCTTTGGCCATTTCGAACACTTCTTTTACAGCCAGCAGCCTGACAAGGTCAAACAGCTGGCGGAGTATGCCATTCGTCATCACTGGCCGCATCTGACGGAGGACGCCGAACGTTATTATCTGTGGTTCGCCGATATCGTCCTGCGCACAGCACGCCTGATTGCGCAGTGGCAGAGCGTGGGCTTTGCGCATGGTGTGATGAATACCGACAACATGTCGATCCTTGGCCTGACGCTGGATTACGGCCCTTACGGTTTTCTGGATGACTATCAGCCGGACTTTATCTGTAATCACAGTGATTACCAGGGGCGCTACAGCTTCGAGAATCAGCCGATGATCGGTCTGTGGAACCTTAATCGTCTGGCGCATGCCCTGTCAGGATTACTCAGTACAGAGCAGCTAAAGCAGGCGCTGAGCGGTTATGAAAACGAACTGATGCGCGTCTGGGGCCAGCGGATGCGGGCGAAACTGGGCTTTCTGACCGAAGAGGCAGGGGATAACGCGATTCTGACCGGTCTGCTCAGCTTAATGAGTCAGGAACGGCGCGATTATACGCTGACGTTCCGCCTGCTCAGTGAAACGCAGCAGTCAGAACAGCGATCGCCGTTACGGGATGAATTTATCGATCGCGCTGCCTTTGATCGCTGGTATCAGGATTACCGCACCCGTTTGTTGCAGGAGCAGGTCAGCGATGCGACGCGCCAACAGGTGATGAAAGCGGCCAATCCGGCGCTGGTATTGCGAAATTATCTGGCACAGCAGGCGATCGAGGCGGCGGAGCAGGGTGAGAGCGGGGCGCTGGCCCGTTTACATCAGGCGCTTCAGCAGCCCTTCAGTGACGCGACGGCCGCTGAGTATCGTCAACGGCCGCCGGACTGGGGCAAATCACTGGAAGTCAGTTGTTCCAGCTAAGTTATAAACGGTGAGAAACTGCCTCAGCTAACAGGGCCAGTACAGCTTCGCTGTCTTGCCAGTTGAGGCAGGGATCGGTGATGGACTGACCGTACGTCAGGGGCTCACCGCTCACCACTTTCTGATTGCCTTCTTCGATAAAACTTTCGATCATCACGCCCGCTACCGCGCGTGAACCTCCTTTGATCTGTTCAGCCACCTCAGCAGCAACGTCGCGCTGACGACGATGCTGTTTCAGGCAGTTGCCGTGGCTGAAATCAATCACCAACTGTGGCGCTAAGCCGAATTCATTCAGGCAGGCAGTCGCCTCGGCGACATCGGCGGCATGATAATTGGGCTGTTTACCGCCACGTAAAATCACATGGCCGTGCGGGTTGCCGCTGGTCTGGTAAATGGTCATCTGCCCCTGTTTATCCGGCGACAGGAACATATGGCTGGTTCGGGCAGCGCGAATAGCATCCACAGCAATACGCACATTGCCATCGGTGCCGTTTTTGAAGCCGACAGGACAGGAGAGCGCAGAGGCCATTTCACGATGGATCTGGCTTTCAGTGGTGCGGGCTCCAATGGCCCCCCAGCTGATCAGATCGGCAATAAACTGCCCGATCACCATATCCAGAAACTCCGTTGCTGTGGGTAAGCCGAGGGCGTTGATATCAATCAGTAGCTTACGGGCAATGCCGATGCCGCGGTTCACATCAAAGCTACCGTCCAGATCCGGATCGGAGATCAGGCCTTTCCAGCCGACCACCGTACGTGGCTTTTCAAAATAGGCCCGCATCACGATTTCCAGCCGGTCCTGATACTGCTCGCGCAGCGCATTTAAACGCCGGGCATAGTCTAAAGCCGCCACCGGGTCATGCAGGGAGCAGGGACCAATCACGACCAGCAGACGGGGATCGTCGCCCGTGAGGATGCGCGCAATGCGCTTGCGTGCTGCGGTGATATTATCGGCCATGGCGGAGGAAAGCGGATATTCAGCTGCCAGACTGGCAGGAGAGATCAGGCTGCCAATGCGCGCCGTGCGCAGTTCGTCAGTTTTATTCATGGTGTTCTCTAAATGTGTTCTTCGCAGCGGTGGAATACCGGGAAGTGATGAGGGTCACAATAAACCATTAGCTTGTGAATTCAAGCACCAACGTGACAATGGCAGGCAAAATTACGGCAGCGCCACGTTACAGGGCGCTGCCGGCGGCGAATCAGTACATGCGGCGCGTCAGGCCCATAATATCGAGGATCTTGGTAGCGATCTCTTCCACGGAATAGTTGGTACTGTTGAGATAGCGAATCTGGTGGGTACGGAACAGCGCTTCCACTTCGCCCACCTCCAGTCGACACTGACGCAGGGAAGCATAGCGGGTATTTTCCGCGCGTTCCTGACGTATGGCTGCCAGGCGTTCCGGGTCAATTGTCAGACCAAACAGTTTATGCTGATGCTGGCGAAGAGCGGGCGGCAGTTTCAGGTTATCCATATCATCGGCAATAAACGGATAGTTCGCGGCACGAATACCAAACTGCATCGCCAGATAGAGGCTGGTGGGGGTTTTACCACAACGGGAAACGCCTAACAGAATGACCTGCGCGTCTTCCAGGCCGCGCAGTGAAATGCCGTCATCATGTGCCAGGGTGTAATCGATCGCCGCAATACGCGCATCGTATTTGCCCAGATTGCTGGCATCCAGTCCGTGCGTTCGGTGTGCGACCGGAGCCGGTGCGAGACCAAGCTCCTGCTGAAGCGGAGCGACCAGCGCCTGAACAATGTCCTGACAAAACCCGTCACTTTGCAGAATGATGTCGCGCACTTCCGGCGTGACGATAGAAAAAAAGACCAGTGGACGCACGCCGCTTTGCTGAAAAAGGGCATTGATCTGCGCTTTAACCGCCTGCGCGCGCTGAACATTCTCAACAAACGGCAGGGTGACACTGTTGGTGTTAACGGGAAACTGCGATAGCACCGCGTGGCCTAATACTTCGGCGGTAATCGCAGTGCCGTCGGAGATATAAAAAACGCTTCTGTCGGTGGTCATGGAGCATGCCTCGTGCAAGGAAGTCGTGAAAAGACGGAGCAGGGTTAAGTTCAGGCGCGCGAATCCCAGCGGGGGCATGTGAAGTCTGGCTTAACCATTTGTCGTACAGTTTTAGCATAACCGACAGAAAGTATTCCTTTTCTCCGCCACAGATTTGCCATGAAAATCGCGCCTGAAGCTGCCTTTTCCACCCGCCTTGTTGCGCAACAAAAACGACGCTTTAGAGGGCCCTGAAATGAAAAATACTTTTAAATTAGTGGGTTGTGATAAAAACAATCCTTTGCGCAACGTCTTAAAAAAGCGGGTTATAGTCTGAAACTGCCGCGCAGAATCTGCTTTAACGATTCAACAGATCGTGTTTGCCAAAACCTTATGCCAGGCTGATTGTGTTAATAGCAGGATTTTCCATGTGCCCATTCATTAATAAAGGATCAGTTCAATGTCCAATAAAGGCGAACAGCCGTTAGTACTCTGGTACAACCAGCTTGGCATGCATGATGTTGATCGGGTAGGAGGCAAAAATGCGTCTCTGGGTGAGATGATTACCAATTTGTCCTCTCTGGGGGTTTCGGTACCCAATGGTTTCGCGACCACCTCCTGGGCCTTTAATCAGTTTCTTGAGCAGAGCGGTCTGAACCAGCGTATTTATGCATTGCTGGATGACACCAATATTGATGATGTTGATCAACTGGCGAAAGCAGGTAAGCAGATTCGTCAGTGGGTCGTCGAAACGCCCTTCCAGCCTGAACTTGAAGCCGCCATTTTGTCGGCCTACGAACAGCTCTCAGCAGACGATGCCGAGGCCTCTTTTGCCGTACGCTCCTCGGCCACCGCAGAAGATATGCCCGATGCTTCCTTTGCCGGACAACAGGAAACCTTTCTGAACGTGCAGGGCATCGAAGCTGTGATGGTAGCGGTGAAACATGTTTACGCATCCCTGTTTAACGATCGTGCCATCTCTTACCGTGTTCATCAGGGCTACGATCACCGGGGTGTTGCCCTGTCGGCAGGCATACAGCGTATGGTCCGTTCCGATCTGGCCGCATCAGGCGTGATGTTTACCATTGATACGGAATCTGGCTTCGATCAGGTGGTGTTTATCACGGCGGCGCTGGGTCTGGGCGAAATGGTGGTGCAGGGCGCTGTCAACCCGGATGAGTTTTACGTGCATAAACCCACACTGGCCGCGAAGCGTCCGGCAATCGTGCGCCGCAACATGGGCTCGAAAAAAGTGCGGATGGTGTATGCCGATTCACGTGAGCACGGCGAGCAGGTGCGAATCGAGGATGTGCCGGAAACGGAACGCGACCGCTTCTGCCTGAACGACAGCGAAGTTCAGGCACTGGCACAGCAGGCGGTACTGATCGAGCAGCACTATAAGCGCCCGATGGATATTGAATGGGCAAAAGACGGGCATACCGGCAAGCTGTTCATCGTGCAGGCGCGACCGGAAACCGTGCGCTCAAATGGTCAGGTGATGGAGCGTTACACTCTGCAAGGCCAGGGAAATGTGGTCATTGAAGGCCGTGCAATTGGCCATCGTATTGGTGCCGGGCCGGTTAAGGTGATTCATGACATCAGCGAAATGAACCGTATCGAAAAAGGTGACGTGCTGGTGACTGATATGACCGATCCTGACTGGGAACCGATCATGAAAAAGGCCTCTGCCATTGTCACCAATCGCGGGGGGCGTACCTGTCATGCCGCGATTATAGCGCGTGAATTGGGGATTCCGGCGGTGGTCGGGTGCGGCGATGCCACCGAGCGCCTGAAAGAAGGTCATACCGTGACCGTGTCCTGTGCGGAAGGCGATACCGGCTATGTTTACGACGAACTGCTCGATTTTGACGTGACCAGTTCGCAGGTCGATACCATGCCGGACCTGCCGCTGAAGGTGATGATGAACGTGGGTAACCCGGATCGCGCCTTTGATTTTGCCTGCTTACCCAATGAAGGGGTTGGGCTGGCGCGCCTGGAGTTCATCATCAACCGCATGATCGGTGTGCATCCTAAAGCGCTGCTTGAGTTTGACCAACAACCGCCGGCGTTGCAGCAACACATCCGTCAGCTGATGAAAGGCTTTGACGATCCCGTCGAGTTCTATATTGCGCGCCTGACTGAAGGTATCGCGACCCTGGGCGCGGCATTCGCACCCAAACGGGTGATTGTGCGATTGTCCGACTTCAAAACCAATGAATACGCCAATCTGGTCGGCGGGGAACGGTACGAACCGGAAGAAGAGAACCCCATGCTGGGCTTCCGCGGCGCTGGCCGTTACGTGTCAGAAAGCTTCCGCGACTGTTTTGCGCTTGAGTGTGAAGCGGTGAAGCGGGTGCGAAATGACATGGGACTGACCAATGTCGAGATCATGGTGCCGTTTGTACGTACGGTGGACCAGGCGCAGGCGGTGGTCGAAGAGTTAGGTCGCCAGGGCCTGAAACGGGGTGAGAACGGACTGAAGGTCATTATGATGTGTGAAATCCCGTCAAATGCTCTGCTGGCGGAGCAGTTTTTACAGCACTTTGACGGCTTCTCCATTGGCTCGAACGACATGACGCAGCTGGCGCTGGGGCTCGATCGTGATTCCGGCGTCGTGTCTGCCCTGTTTGATGAACGCAATGAGGCGGTGAAAGCCTTACTGTCCATGGCGATCAAGGCGGCGAAAAAACAGGGTAAATACGTCGGTATCTGTGGACAAGGGCCTTCGGATCATCAGGATTTTGCGGCCTGGTTGATGGAGCAGGGCATCGACAGTTTGTCACTTAACCCGGATACCGTCGTGGAAACGTGGCTGAGCTTGGCGGCCCTGAATAAGTCTGCCTGACGCGACGTTTACACTGTTACTTTAAGGCCAGCGCAAGCTGGCTTTTTTATTCCCGGCGGAAAAACAGACGGGGTTGATCAGTGCTGACCCGATCCGGTTGTCGAGATATCACTTGCGCGGAAAGCGTATAAGGGACGAGGTTGCTCTTCGGCCTGTTCATACAACCTGACCGGTAAAAAGAGGGCGCAACCCCTTTTCGACAGGCAAAAAAAAAGCCCATCACAGGGGATGGGCAAAGACTACACACAGCAATTCTTTACGCTACTCAGGGGAAATAAGGGTGTTTAGAAATCAGTGAGTTGATTTCAAACTTGTTAAATATGTTATTCATACCGCTTGCTGGCGTCTTTAAGAATCCTCTTATTAGTTTAAAGGAAATAATATTTTGACCATCATTAAGAGCGTTGAGGAGAGTTGTTATGTATGAAAAATAATCATTTCAGGCCGAAAAATGGGCTTAAAGCGCTAAATATGCGTTTTATCTTAAAAACTACTAATGAAAAAAAGGCTGGTGATATCTTAATCAGCCAGCCTACTTAACCACTACTAATCATATGAAATGCAGAACAGGGCCTATTGATCCGTCTTTTCGTCCAGGGCTTTGAGCGGATCGACCGGTGGTCTGGGCACTTCATTCATCCAGACGGACACCAGGCGATAGGAGACGGCCAGCACGACGGGGCCGATAAACAGTCCGATCATGCCAAACGCGATGAGTCCGCCAATGACACCGGATAAAATCAGAATCAGCGGCAGGTCGGCACCCATACGAATCAGCACGGGACGCAAAATATTGTCCAGTGTTCCGACGACGCAGCTCCACACCAGCAGCACTGTGCCCCAGGTCGTATCGCCGCTCCAGTAGAGATAAACGATGGCGGGCACCAGCACCAGCAGGGGACCAATCTGGACCAGACAGCAGAGGATCATCAGGACGGTCAGCAAGGTCGCATAAGGAATGCCGGAGATGGCCAGCCCGATACCGCCCAGCACGCCCTGTACCAGCGCAGTCACCACCACGCCCAGCGCCACCGCGCGTACGGCTTGCCCGGCCAGCAAAACGGCGGCATCACCGCGACGGCCCGCCATGCGCACAGCGAAATGGCGAATTCCCAGCGCCGCCTGTTCACCGCGCCAGTAGAGCAGCACGCTAAACAGCAGCATCACGGCCAGATGAATCATAAACCGGCCAAAGTGTCCGGCCTGCGCAACAAAGAAGCCTGTTGTACGACCGACGTAAGGCTGAAGCTTGGCCATGATGGCCGCACCGCCGCCGGCCACCAGTTTCTGGTAGCTGGCATACAGTTTTTCCCCGACCACAGGAATGTCATTCAGCCAGCTCAGCGTCGGCAGCATATGGCCCTGCGTCGCCCAGGCAATTACCGGAGCACTGTTATCAATCAGGCTGTTCACCAGCAGGGCAACCGGAATAATAAACAGCAGCAGAAGCAGAATGGTCATCACAATGACGGCCAGAGAACGCCGGCCCCAGAGCAGTCGCTGAATTCTCAGCATCAACGGCCAGGTCGCAATCACTACCATGCTGGCCCAGGCGAAGCCGAGGATAAAAGGTTGCACCACCCATAAGCAGGCGGCAATCAACAGCAAAATGAATATCAGAGTGAACAACATTTGGGGAAGGTCTATCTGCCGTTCCAGGCTTTTCATCTTAAGCATTACCTCTTTGAGATCCGTCAACGCAGGGGATGACAGTGACCCGTCATCATGAGCTATTTGAGGGCGTTTAAACAGGCTTGTAAAGAAATGGTTTCAGCCTTTCCTGAAAAAACGACAGGGCTGACAGAAATGTGATAAAACAGGAGATTAACGCACACGACAGACGCAAACCTACACAACATCTTTGGTCACAGAATCATGATCCCACAGATTTCTCAGGCACCGGGTCTTATCCAGCGGGTGCTGACATTCCTTGAAACCCTCAAAGAACAGGGCTTCACCGGCGACACCGCCACCAGTTATGCCGACAGGCTTTCTCTCTCAACCGACAACAGCATCTATCAGCTGCTGCCCGATGCGGTGCTGTTTCCGCGCTCGACGGCTGATGTCGCGTTGATTGCCCGCGTAGCGGGGGACCCGGCGTTCTCGAGTCTGGTTTTCACCCCGCGCGGTGGCGGGACCGGCACTAACGGCCAGTCACTGAATCAGGGCATTATTGTGGATATGTCCCGCTACATGAACCGTATCCTGGAGGTTAACACCGAGCAGGGATGGGTGCGTGTAGAAGCGGGCGTGGTTAAAGATCAACTTAACGCGTATCTGAAACCGTTTGGTTACTTTTTCTCGCCAGAGTTGTCGACCAGTAACCGTGCTACGCTGGGCGGCATGATCAATACCGATGCCTCCGGCCAGGGATCGCTGGTGTATGGTAAAACCTCTGATCATGTTCTTGGGTTGCGGGCGGTCCTGCTGGGTGGCGATATTCTGGATACCCGGCCCATGCCCACGGCGCTGGCCGAAAGCCTGGCGCAAACGCCCACGCCAGAGGGCCGCATCTATCAGCAGGTCCTGACGCGATGTCGCGAACAGCGTGACCTGATTCTGGAAAAATTTCCCAAACTGAACCGCTTCCTGACCGGCTACGATTTGCGTCATGTCTTTAGTGACGATATGCAAACGTTTGACCTGACGCGCCTGCTGTGCGGCGCAGAAGGCACGCTGGCCTTTATCAGTGAAGCCCGGCTGGACATTACGCCCCTGCCTAAAGTGCGGCGCGTGGTGAATATCAAATACGACTCCTTTGATTCTGCTTTGCGCAATGCGCCTCTGATGGTACAGGCGCAGGCTCTGTCCGTCGAAACGGTGGACTCGAAAGTGCTCAATCTGGCACGGGAGGACATCGTCTGGCACTCGGTGAAAGCGCTGATCACCGATGTTCCCGACAAAACGATGTCAGGGCTGAATATTGTGGAGTTTGCCGGGGATGACGAAGCGAAAATTGAGCAGCAACTGACGCAACTCTGCAGCCGACTTGATGCGCTGATCGCGCAGCAGGAAGGCGGCGTCATTGGCTATCAACGCTGTAACGACCTGGACAGCATCGAACGCATTTATAACATGCGTAAAAAAGCGGTGGGATTATTGGGCAATGCGAAAGGGCGGGCGAAGCCGATTCCGTTTGTCGAAGATACGGCCGTGCCGCCGGAACACCTTGCCGACTACATCGTCGAGTTCCGGGCGCTTCTTGACAGCCATGGACTGAGTTACGGCATGTTTGGCCATGTGGACGCGGGCGTGCTCCATGTCCGGCCGGCGCTGGATATGTGCGATCCGCATCAGGAAATGATGATGAAGCAGATTTCTGATGAGGTGGTCGAACTGACCGCGCGCTATGGCGGTCTGCTGTGGGGCGAACATGGCAAGGGCTTTCGCGCGCAATACAGTCCGGCCTTCTTCGGGGACACCCTGTTCAACGAACTGCGCCGTATCAAAGCGGCGTTCGATCCCGATAACCGGCTGAACCCCGGCAAGATCTGTACGCCTTATAACAGCGATGCGGCGATGATGCAGGTGGATGCCACCAAACGCGGCAGCTATGACCGCCAGATTCCTGTACAGGTGCGTGACACCTGGCGTGGCGCGATGGAATGTAACGGTAATGGCTTGTGCTTCAATTTCGACGTGCGCAGCCCAATGTGCCCCTCGATGAAAATCACGCGCAACCGCATTCATTCACCTAAAGGGCGCGCCACCTTAACACGCGAATGGCTGCGCTTGCTGGCAGAGCAGGGCGTGGATCCGGTGATGCTGGAGAAAAAACTGCCGGAGAAGACACTGTCGTTGCGGGGGCTGGTTGGCCGCATGCGGAACACCTGGTATGCGAATAAAGGGGAATATGATTTTTCGCATGAAGTGAAGGACGCCATGTCAGGCTGCCTGGCCTGTAAGGCCTGTTCAACCCAGTGCCCGATTAAAATTGACGTGCCGGCTTTCCGCTCGCGTTTTTTGCAGCTTTATCATACGCGCTATCTTCGTCCCCTGAGCGATCATCTGGTGGCCGCGGTGGAAAGCTATGCGCCCGTGATGGCAAAAGCGCCTACGGTCTTTAACTTCTTCCTTAAACAGCCCTGGGCCGCATCGTTCAGCAAAACGCACATTGGCATGGTGGATTTGCCCTTGCTTTCCTCACCCACTCTCAAACAGCAGCTGAGCGGCCATCCGGCAATGCAGATGACGCTGGAACAGCTTGAAGGGCTGACGGAGGCGCAGCGGGCGAAAACGGTGCTGGTGGTGCAGGATCCCTTTACCAGCTTCTATGAGGCCCGGCTGGTCAGCGACTTTATCAGGCTGATTGAGAAACTCGGCTATCAACCTGTTCTGTTGCCCTTCTCGCCAAACGGTAAGGCACAGCACGTTAAAGGCTTTTTACAACGCTTTGCCCGCACGGCCAGTAAAACCGCCGATTTTCTCAATCGCGTCGCCCGGCTGGGCATGCCAATGGTCGGCATCGATCCCGCAACGGTCCTGTGTTATCGCGATGAATATCGCCAGACGCTGGGGGAGGCGCGGGGCGATTTCAATGTGCTGTTGGTGCATGAATGGTTGCAGAATGCGGTGCAGGAACGTGACGTCCAGATTGCCAGCGGCGAAGCCTGGTACCTGTTTGCGCACTGCACCGAAGTCACCGCCTTGCCTGCAACGCCCGGTCAGTGGCAGGCGATTTTTTTACGGTTTGGTGCAAAGCTGGAAAACATCAACGTGGGCTGCTGTGGCATGGCGGGCACTTACGGACACGAGAGCAAAAATCTGGACAATTCGCTGGGCATTTACGCGCTCTCATGGCATCCGCAGTTGCAAAAGCTGCCGCGTCAACGCTGTCTGGCAACCGGTTTTTCCTGCCGGAGCCAGGTTAAACGTGTTGAAGGCAATGGTATGCGCCATCCGCTTCAGGCTCTGCTTGAGCTGGTGTAAAAAGGCAGGAGACGTCAACCGCAGGCTGGATTAGAATATCCAGCCTGCATGTTTGACAAAGTTACTCTGGAGCACCGTTGCCTGTTCCCATTCACCTGTAATGGCCAGCTGGTGGCATAGCCGGGTCAGTGACAGTCTTGCCAGCTGGTAAGCCTGAATGCGAAACAGCCGATCCCGGTCGGGATTTTGCATTTCTACGACCAGTCGGTGATGAAGCTTACCCATGGCATGCAAATAACTCTGGTCGTCACCGTTCAGTTGGCAAAGTTCTGCCATATCCAGACAGGTATCATTGAACTGACGTAACTGCTGAACGGTACACTCAGCCCGGTCAAGTCTGGCCTGCGCCAGGTAAAAATCGACAGTGAGATCGCGAACCGAAAAACGGTATTCATCAAGTTTGTGCTGAAGCCAGGCGGAAACCGATAACGACATAACGCATCCTGATGCTGAATGATAATAATTATCATATTCAACTGAACAGCGATTGCAATTGGCAAATGAGAATTTTTTTCCGATTTATTTCACCTGTCGGTATAATCGGAAATAACAATCTGTTTACAACACAGAAAGGCGTAACCTATCAATAAAGGGTTTATCATAAAGTGATGATTTTAAAATTCACCAGTTATTAACAGGTTACGAGGTCATACTTCCTGCCTGTTTTGCGAATGCAAGCCTGGCTGAAGACGCTATGCTTAATAAATGCGCTGTTAAAAACAGCACCTAATGATTATCCCTGCAAAACAAGAGGTTGAAGTGATCAGTGAGATCACTACCATAGGGGGATAGCCTGAAAAGGTCCGGACTCACAAGAGGTAGCAACATGTCATCCGTGAATGCAGACTCTTTCTCACCTGACGAATATGTGTGGAAAGGGTTAACGCTGACCGAAACCGCAGCGAAACAAATTCTAAATCTGGCCGCAGAAAACCCAGAAGTCAAGGGCCTGCGTTTAGCGATTAAACAATCCGGTTGTGCCGGCTTTGGTTATGTCATGGATCTGGTGAAGCAACCAGAAGATGACGACCTGCAGTTTACCTACTACGGCGCAACATTGTTTGTACCGCTTCAGGCGATGCCATTTATCGATGGCACTGAAGTGGATTACGTCCGTGAAGGCCTGAATCAAATTTTTAAATTCAATAACCCTAAAGCTCAACACGCCTGCGGGTGCGGTGAAAGCTTTGGCGTCGAGTAAGTGAAATATGTCACGACACAGCGAAACATCTGACGATGTACAAATGTGGGAAGGCAAGCTCAATTATAAAGAGGGCTTCTTTACCCAGTTGCAAACCGAAGAATTTGCCAACGGCATCAATGAAGATGTCGTGCGCGCAATTTCGGCTAAGCGTAACGAGCCAGAGTGGATGCTGGAGTTTCGGCTTAAAGCTTTTCGTGCCTGGCTGGAAATGGAAGAGCCACACTGGCTGAAAGCGCATTACGAAAAGCTCGACTATCAGGATTACAGTTACTATTCCGCGCCGTCGTGCGGCAATTGTGACGATACCTGTGCGTCGGAGCCGGGAGCCACGCAGGCTTCAGGCGCGGCGCCTGCCAACGATTACCTGACGCAGGAAGTGGAAAACGCCTTCAACCAACTGGGTGTACCGGTGCGTGAAGGCAAAGAAGTGGCGGTTGACGCCATTTTTGACTCGGTGTCGGTGTCCACCACCTATCGTAGCAAGCTGGCGGAACAGGGCATTATCTTCTGCTCGTTCGGTGAAGCCATTCACGATCATCCGGAGCTGGTGAAGAAATATCTGGGCACAGTAGTGCCACCCAACGACAACTTCTTCGCTGCCCTGAATTCAGCGGTTGCGTCAGACGGTACCTTTGTTTACATCCCGAAAGGGGTGCGTTGTCCGATGGAGCTGTCAACCTACTTCCGTATTAACGCGGCGAAAACCGGTCAGTTTGAACGCACCATCCTGATTGCTGATGAAGACAGCTATGTCAGCTACATTGAAGGCTGTTCTGCACCGGTCCGTGACAGCTATCAGCTGCACGCAGCGGTGGTCGAGGTGATCATCCACAAGAATGCGGAAGTGAAATACTCCACCGTGCAGAACTGGTTCCCGGGCGGTGAAGGCGAGGGTGGTATCCTTAACTTCGTGACCAAGCGTGCGCTGTGTGAAGGCGACCACAGTAAAATGTCATGGACGCAGTCGGAAACCGGGTCGGCCATTACCTGGAAATACCCGAGCTGTATCCTGCGTGGCGATCACTCCGTGGGCGAGTTCTACTCCGTCGCCTTAACCAGCGGACGCCAGCAGGCGGACACCGGTACCAAGATGATTCACATTGGTAAAAACACCCGGTCGACCATTATCTCCAAAGGTATCTCTGCCGGTAAAAGCCAGAACACTTACCGTGGCCTGGTGAAAATCATGCCGACGGCCACCAACGCACGTAACTTTACCCAGTGTGATTCCATGCTGATTGGGCCAGATTGTGGAGCACATACGTTCCCGTATGTTGAAACCCGCAACAACACCGCCCAGCTGGAGCATGAAGCGACCACTTCACGTATCGGCGAAGATCAGATGTTCTACTGTCTGCAACGTGGCATCAGTGAAGAAGATGCTATCTCGATGATCGTGAACGGCTTCTGTAAAGACGTATTCTCTGAGCTGCCGCTGGAATTTGCAGTGGAAGCACAAAAACTGTTAGCCATCAGCCTTGAGCACAGTGTGGGCTGATTGACGCCGTCACACGCGTTGCCGGAAGCAATGTGAAGGAATAAGTATGTTAAGTATTAAAGATTTACAGGTTAGCGTTGAAGACAAAGCGATCTTACGTGGTCTGAACCTTGAAATTAAACCGGGCGAAGTTCATGCCATCATGGGACCGAATGGTTCAGGTAAAAGTACGCTGTCTGCAACCTTAGCTGGCCGTGAAGACTATGAAATCACCGGCGGTTCAGTGACCTTTAAAGGCAAAGACCTGCTGGAGCTGGAGCCGGAAGAGCGCGCGGGTGAAGGGATCTTCATGGCGTTCCAGTATCCGGTTGAAATTCCTGGCGTCAGCAACCAGTTTTTCCTGCAGACCTCTGTGAACGCAGTGCGCAAATACCGTCAGCAGGATGAGCTCGATCGTTTTGATTTCCAGGATTTCATCGAAGAGAAAATTAATCTGCTCAAGATGCCTGAAGATCTGCTGACCCGTTCTGTCAACGTCGGTTTCTCCGGCGGTGAGAAGAAGCGTAACGATATTCTGCAGATGGCCGCGCTTGAGCCCGATCTGTGCATTCTGGACGAAACGGACTCCGGTCTCGACATCGATGCCCTGAAAATCGTGGCTAACGGCGTAAACAGCCTGCGCGATGAGAAGCGTGCGTTCATCATCGTCACGCACTATCAGCGTATCCTGGACTATATCAAACCTGATTTTGTGCATGTGCTGTATCAGGGCAAGATCGTGAAATCTGGCGACTTCTCGCTGGTGAAACAGTTGGAGGAGCAGGGTTATGGCTGGCTTACCGACGAAGAGTGATACTGCGCTGCAACAGTGGCACCACCTGTTTGAATCGCGCGGTGAACTGCGCTCCATGCAGGCACAGCAGCACTGGCAGCAGTTAATGCGTCTGGGCTTGCCCACGCGCAAGCATGAAAACTGGAAATACACGCCGCTGGATGGCCTGCTGGCACAGCACTTTGTGTTGCCTGAGTCGCAGGACGTGAGTGCTTCACAGGTTGAAGCGCTCGCTCTGCCGCTGGATGCCATTCGTCTGGTGTTTATCGACGGCAAATTCCAGTCTGCGCTGAGCGCGACCGGGACTGATTTTTTCGAGATTCAGCACAGCGTTGCCGCTGAGCGTCGCGATCTGCCTGCGCCCGTTCAGCCAGAAGTCTTTCTGCATCTGACGGAAAGCCTGGCTGAAGAAGTGACCCATGTTCGTCTGCCGCGCGGTAAGGCGGCTTCACGTCCGCTTTACCTGCTGCACATCACCAGCGGCAAAGATGATGGCATGAACACCGTTCATTACCGTCATCATCTGCAACTGGAAGAGAGTGCAGAAGCGGAAGTCATCGAGCACTATGTCACGCTGAACGACAGCGCGCACTTCACCGGCGGTCGCTTTACCTTTGCTGTCGCTGATAATGCTACGCTGAAGCACACCAAGCTGGCCTTTGAAAGCACTAAAAGTTATCACTTTGCCCATAATGACATCGTGATTAACCGTGATGCGCAGGTGACCAGCACCAGCTTCTTACTGGGTGCGGGTTTAAGCCGTCATAACACCAGTACGCAGCTCAATGGCGAAAACACCCAGCTTTCTTTGAACAGTCTGGTGCTGCCCGTGAATCAGGAAGTGGCGGATACCCGCACCTATCTTGAGCACAACAAAGGCCACTGCCTGAGCCGTCAGATGCACAAAACCATCGTGCGTGACAAAGGGCGTGCGGTCTTTAACGGCCACATCAAAGTGGCGCAGCATGCGTTAAAGACAGATGGTCAGATGACCAACAACAATCTGCTGTTAGGCCGCCTGGCCGAAGTGGATACCAAGCCGCAGCTGGAAATTTATGCCGATGACGTTAAATGCAGCCACGGTGCGACCGTAGGCCGTATTGATGACGAGCAGATGTTCTACCTGCGTTCGCGCGGTATTGAGCAGGATGCCGCGCAGACCATGATCATTCACGCCTTTGCGGCTGAGTTAACCGAAACGCTGGAGAACCCCGTTCTTCGCCAGGCGGTGCTCCAGCGCATTGCTCAGCGTTTTCCAGGAGACAACTCATGATGAACTTCGATCTCGAGCGTATCAGAGCGGATTTTCCGGTTCTGAAGCGTGAGGTCAACGGTCATCCGCTGGCTTACCTTGACAGCGCGGCCAGCGCACAGCGTCCTTTGTCGGTCATCAATGCCGAAAGCCATTTCTACCAGCACGGCTATGCCGCCGTGCACCGCGGTATTCACACGCTCAGCCAGCAGGCAACCAGCGATATGGAAAACGTTCGCGAACAGGCGGCACGTTTTCTGAATGCGACTTCTGCGGAAGAAATCGTTTTTGTTAAAGGTACGACGGAAGGCATCAACCTGGTTGCCAACAGCTGGGCGGGCAGTCAACTGCAACCCGGTGATAACCTGATTATCACGCAGATGGAGCACCATGCGAATATCGTGCCCTGGCAGATGGTGGCTGAACGCTGTGGTGCGGAAATTCGGGTACTGCCCCTGACCGACAACGGTGAGCTGGCGCTGGATCAACTGGCGGGGCTGATTGACAGCCGCACGCGCCTGCTGGCGGTCACCCATGTGTCCAATGTGCTTGGTACGGTGAATCCGGTCAAAGCCATCGTCGCGCAGGCCAGGGCAGCAGGTGTGGTTACCCTGATCGACGGGGCGCAGGCCGTGATGCACAGCGCCGTCGATGTACAGGATATCGGCTGCGACTTCTATGTGTTCTCCGGCCATAAGCTCTATGGCCCAACGGGCATTGGCGTGCTGTATGGCCGCAAGGCGCTGCTGGACATCATGCCGCCCTGGGAAGGGGGCGGATCGATGATTGGTGAAGTCCTGCTGCCCACCGGCACCACCTGGAATACGGCACCGTGGCGTTTTGAAGCCGGAACGCCGAATACCGGTGGCATCATTGGTCTTGGCGCCGCGCTGGAGTATGTTGAGGCGCTGGGACTGGATACGATTCATCAGCGGGAAACAATCCTGATGAATTATGCGCTTGATAAGCTCGCCTCCGTGCCGGATATCCAGATCTACGGTTCGCAGCAGCGTACCGGTGTGATTGCCTTTAACCTGGGCAAACATCACGCCTTTGATGTCGGCAGCTTCCTTGATCAGTACGGTATCGCGATTCGTACCGGCCACCATTGCGCTATGCCGCTGCTGCGCCATTATCAGGTCCCCGCGATGTGTCGCGCTTCTTTCACGTTCTACAATAGTGAAGACGAAGTGGATCGGCTGGCGGCAGGTCTGACGCGTATTCATCGCCTGCTGGGCGGCTGAACAACGTAAACGGAGTGATTCATGGCCACGTTGCCAGAAAAAGAGAAACTGGTGCGCAACTTTAATCGTTGCGCTAACTGGGAAGAGAAGTATCTGTACATCATTGAATTAGGTGCCAAACTCCCGGAATCGTCTGAAACACTGCACCAGCCTGAAAATGCCATTACCGGCTGTCAGAGTCAGGTGTGGATCAAGATGACCCCGCAGGCAGACGGTACGATCGCTTTTGAAGGTGACAGTGATGCAGCTATCGTTAAGGGACTGATTGCTATCGTATTTAGCCTTTATCAGAACCTGCAACCCGCTGAAATCGTGGCACTGGATGTTCGCCACTGGTTCAGCGAACTGGCCCTCGTTCAGCACCTCACGCCGACGCGCTCGCAGGGGCTGGAGGCGATGATTAAGTCAATTCGCCATACCGCTCAGAACCTCAGCTAAGATACACTCCAAAGACGCCATCCGGCGTCTTTTTACTGTCTGATGAGAACATCGCATGAAACCTGCTTTTTATATAGCCGGTGCATTGCTGCTGACCTGTTTTGGGCTCTCTGCACCCGGTTTTGCTACCGAATATCCCTTGCCGCCGCCTGGCAGCCGCCTGACAGGTGAAAATCTTGTTACCCAGGTGCCAGATAATAAACGCCCGCTGGAAGATATCGCTGCGCGTTATCAGGTTGGCCTGCTGGGCATGCTGGAAGCGAACCCAGGCACCGATCCGTGGTTGCCCAAGCCGGGTACGCAGCTGACCATTCCGCTACAGATGATTCTGCCGGATACGCCACGCGAAGGCATTGTGGTAAACCTGGCGGAACTGCGGTTGTACTATTACCCAAAAGGTGAAAACAAGGTCATCGTGTATCCGATTGGTATCGGTCAGATGGGGATCATGACGCCCGTGATGGTGACCAGCATCAGCCAGAAAATCCCTAATCCCACCTGGACGCCTACCGCGAATATTCGTAAGCGCTACGCGAAAGAGGGCATTACCCTGCCTGCAGTGGTGCCCGCAGGCCCGGATAACCCTATGGGGCTGCATGCGTTGCGTATGGCGCGGGGAACCGGGCAATATCTTATCCATGGTACTAATGCCAATTTTGGTATCGGCATGCGCGTGAGTTCGGGTTGTATTCGCCTGCGCACGGACGATATTGAAGCGCTGTTTAATGCGGTGCCGGTGGGAACGCGTGTGCAGGTGATTAACCAACCGGTGAAATATACCGTTGAGCCCGATGGCAAACGTTACGTTGAAGTCCATCAGCCCTTGTCGCGCAGCGAGAAAGACGATCCGCAAACCGCGCCTCTGGCCTTAAGTGCGGGCTTCAGGACGTTTATGAAGAGCGAGAAAAGTGACCAGGCCTTAATTAACGCTACGCTGACGCGCCGTTCGGGCATGCCGGTGCTGGTCAGTGCCGGTGAGCCGGTGCAGGATGAGGCGAGCGTCCTGTCGGCACACTAATTAATGCGGGACAGGGCGCGAGTCCTGTCAGTGTACTAACCGAAGCAGATTGAGGCGACAGGCCTGCCTGGACATAACCGATGCGGAATGGGGCCATCGGACAGTCGCGACAGTAAACGAGGCAGGACAGGGCAAAGTGCTGTCGACGAACGACGCGGCATCAGTGAAAGAGAAGGCGTTAGTTGCGGATCAGCAGACAAAAAAAATGGTGCCACAAGGGCACCATTTTTAAAACCAGAACTCTTACTTACGGTAAGAGTGAGCCTGGTTGTCCAGACGCTGGTTAGCGCGAGCTGCGTCATCTTTAGCAGCCTGAACGTCAGAACGCACTGCGTTCACGTCGTTGCTCAGCTGGTCAACTTTAGCGTTCAGAGTCTGAACGTCTGAAGACAGCTGGTCGATTTTAGCGTTGCTTGAGCAACCAGCCAGCAGAGTTGAACCCAGGATTACCGCGCCCAGTACCAGTTTAGTACGATTCATTATTTATACCCTCTAGATTGAGTTAATCTCCATGTAGCGTTACAAGTATTACACAAAGCTTTTTAACTTGAGAATAATTTTTTGATAAGAACATGCTTAAACATGATCGTTCGCTCAAAGAAACAGCGGATCAAAGAAGAACATAAAAAAATTTAGCTAAAACAGAGAGATTTAATCGGATTAACCTTAATTTCAGGGGCGTTTTTATTGTTGTTTTGGGCTGGCGTTTTCAGGAATCTGTATTACAAAGCCCATAAAAAAAGCGCCTTTTAAGGCGCTTTCGATAATAAAGCCATAAACCCCGTATTACAGCACGTGTACCGATGCGGTATTCGTGGTTCCACTTGGCACCAGCGCGCCAGAAACCAGCACAACAACATCGCCTTTTTGAGCAAAACCGCTTTCCAGCGCCGCTTCTTTACCCAGACGATAGAAATCGTCGGTTGAGGCAATTTCGCTGACCATACGCGTCTCAATACCTTTGCTCAGAATCAACTGACGCGCTGTGGTGGCATTGGTGGTTAAGGCCAGGATGGTGGCGTTAGGGAAGTACTTACGCACGGCCTTCGCTGATTTACCGCCTTCTGTTGCGACAACGATAAGTGGCGCTTCCAGCTTCTCGGCGGTTTCAACGGCACCACGACACACCGCTTCGGTGATACGCAGTTTGCGGTTGTCATTCTGCTCATCAATGCGCGGCTTCATCACGCGGTCGGTACGCTCACAGATGGTCGCCATGATGGTGACCGACTCCAGCGGATAACGGCCTTTCGCACTTTCGCCCGACAGCATGACGGCGTCCGTCCCGTCCAGGATGGCGTTCGCTACGTCGCCGGCTTCTGCGCGAGTAGGGCGTGGATTCTTGATCATGGAATCCAGCATCTGGGTGGCGGTGATAACAACCTTACGCGCCTTATTACATTTTTTGATCATCATCTTCTGCGCGAAGATCACTTCTTCAACCGGGATTTCAACGCCCAAATCGCCACGGGCGACCATGATGCCGTCAGACGCATCCAGGATCTCGTCGAAGTTGTTCAGGCCTTCCTGGTTTTCAATTTTAGAGATGATCTGAATATTTTCGCCGCCGTGCTGCTTCAGGTGCTCACGGATTTCCAGCACGTCAGAGCGCTTACGGATAAAGGACGCGGCAACGAAATCAACGCCTTGTTCACAACCAAAAATCAGGTCGCGTTTGTCTTTCTCGGCCAGCGCAGGCAACTGGATAGAAACGCCTGGCAGGTTAACACCTTTATTCTCACCTAAATCACCGTTGTTCAGGACTTCACAGATGACGCTGTTTTCGGTGACTTCAGTCACTTTCATGCCGATCAGACCATCGTCAACCAGAACGGTATTGCCGATTTTCAAATCGTTGGCAAAGCCAGAATACGTCACCGCAACACGTTCGCTGTTGCCAATCACGCTCTGGTCAGTGGTAAAAGTAAAGGTCTGGCCAGCTCTCAGTGACACATCATTGCCACCTTCCAGCTTCATGGTGCGGATTTCCGGACCTTTGGTATCCAGCAGAATAGCGGCAGGAATGCCAGTTTTTTGGGTGACAGCACGCATATTGGTGATGCGCTGACCGTGTTCTGCATAGTCGCCGTGCGAGAAGTTCAGACGCATCACGTTCATGCCTGCTTCAAGCAGCTGGGTCAACATCTCTTCGGATTCGGTTTTTGGGCCGATAGTACAAACGATCTTAGTCTTTTTCATGACGGGTTATCTGTAAGTTGTGATGGATGATAAATAGGGTTTCGATGACAGCGCACCGAAATGAAAACGCTGGTTGAAAGAGAAAAGGGTGATACAGGATAAGAATAGGTGACGAAGGCCAGGCGTGCAGAGAAGTTGCGTGGTTAGTTGGCTTAACCACCGGGACGTTGTTGCGCAAACAATCTTAATTATCGTCATAAGCACGTAGTCGCTGAAACCTTTCAAGTAAACAACGCGGCCAGTATAATCACTAAGTATGCGAAAACCAATCGAAAAACAGTACGTAAAGGCAATGTAAATCAAGAAATGGGTTGTTGCGCAAGTGAAGAAAGGAAGTAAAAGAGTGGTGCGCTCTAATGGACTCGAACCATCGACCCCCACCATGTCAAGGTGGTGCTCTAACCAACTGAGCTAAGAGCGCAAAATAAATTTGGTGCGTCCGAGTGGACTCGAACCACCGACCCCCACCATGTCAAGGTGGTGCTCTAACCAACTGAGCTACGGACGCACTTGGTGCGCTCTAATGGACTCGAACCATCGACCCCCACCATGTCAAGGTGGTGCTCTAACCAACTGAGCTAAGAGCGCAACATGCTGTCAGGGCGACAGCGGGGACGAATATTAACGACAGCGCAGAAGGCTGGCAAGGGGAAAAACGCAAAATTGCAAATGAATGAACATCATCTGTGCGAAGCGTCGTTTTTTTGAACGTAACGGGCCTGTTACGGCCCGTTCTGCTTTTAACGCGATGCGCGCGAAAGGATTAACGCGGCCGGGAGTTGCTGCAAACGCCGAACCCGCCACAGCATCATGACGGCGGCTGAGGTCAGGCCGACAATAAACCCACACCAGAATCCTGCCGGGCCCATGCGCGGCACCACCCAGTCGGTCAACGCCAGGATATACCCTGAAGGCAGCCCCAGTAGCCAGTAGGCGATAAAGGTTATAAAGAAAATAGACCTTGTGTCTTTGTAACCGCGCAGGATACCGCTGCCAATCACCTGAATGGAATCCGAAATCTGGTAAATGGCGGCCAGCATCATCAGTTGAGCAGCCAGCGTCACTACGTCGGGGTTATCGTTATAGAGCTGCGCAATGTGATGGCGGAAGGTCACCGTAAAGATCGCCGTAAGCACGGCCATACTCACGCCCACGCCCTGCGCGGTCCAGGCGGACACGCGCGCCTGTTCGGTTGATCCCTGACCCAGGCGATAGCCCACGCGAATGGTTGTCGCGACGCCCAGTGACAGCGGCAGCACGAACATCAGCGAGCTGAAGTTCAGGGCAATCTGGTGACCAGCCACATTCACAATGCCCAGCGGGGAGACTAACAGCGCCACCACGGCAAACAGGGTCACTTCAAAAAACAGCGCCAGGGCGACAGGCAGGCCCAGACCGGCCAGACGTTTCAGAATGGCGGCCGAGGGCGATGACCAGCGCTGTTCAGGCCGGATATCCTGCATGCTGCGCATGCGCCGCACCCAAAAGCGCATACAGATAAACATCGCCCAGTAAACGGAGGCGGTGGCGACGCCACAGCCCACACCGCCCAACGCGGGCATACCAAAATGCCCATAGATAAAGACATAGTTGAGCGGAATGTTGAGCATCAATCCCAGAAAGCCCAGCACCATGCCGGGCTTGGTTTTAGACAGCCCTTCGCACTGGTTACGCATCACCTGAAAAAACAGGTAACCCGGCGCGCCAAACAGCAGGGCATGCAGATAACCTTCCGCTTTTTCAGCCAGCAGCGGATCGATATCGTGCATCGAGCGAATAAAATAGCCCGCGTTCCAGAGGACCAGCATAATGAGCAATGAGAGAAAAAACGCCAGCCAAAACCCCTGACGAATCTGTTCAGCGATGCGCTCGCGGCGACCTGAACCATTAAGTTGCGCAATGGTCGGCGTCAATGCCAGTAAAACACCATGACCAAACAGGATGGCGGGAAGCCAAATGGACGTGCCAACAGCGACGGCGGCCATATCCGTGGCGCTGACGGCGCCGGCCATAATGGTATCTACAAATCCCATCGCGGTTTGCGCCACCTGAGCCAGGATAACGGGAATCGCGAGGGCCAGCAATTGACGCGCTTCTGTTAAATACTTCTGCACGTAAACACCTGACTTGTGTGATTAATAAGGAAATGAGGACGACTTCAGGCGAAGTCGGCACTAGTGTAACTGCCGCAGCCGATTTCTCCAATCTTTGTCACGCTTTGCGGTTGCGCATCTCTCAGCACGTTGAAATCTAAAAGTTAAGCGCGCCTGTGATAAACTGGAGGCAAACTTCACAGAGGCAAAGATTATGTTTACCGGTATTGTGCAGGGCACCGCAGAAATCGTGTCCATTGAAGATAAAGGTTTATTCCGTACTCATGTTGTCCGGCTTCCCGCTGAACTGGTGCCAGGACTGGCACTTGGCGCATCCGTGGCCCATAACGGCTGTTGCCTGACCGTTACCGAGATTAACGGTGATTTGGTGAGTTTTGACCTGATCAAAGAAACCTTACGCGTGACCAATCTGGGCGACTTGCGCCAGGGCGACGTGGTGAATATTGAACGCGCGGCCAAATTCAGTGATGAGATTGGCGGACACCTGATGTCGGGCCATATCATGACCACGGCAGAAATTTGCAAAATTATCCGCTCTGAAAACAACCGCGAAGTGTGGTTCAGGATTCAGGATCCTCTGCAGATGAAATACATCCTGCACAAAGGATTTGTCGGCATTGATGGCATCAGTCTGACTGTGGGTGATGTGACAAAAACGAAGTTCTGCGTCCATTTGATTCCTGAAACGCTGGAGCGCACCACCCTGGGTGCCAAAACCTTTGGCGATCGGGTCAACATTGAAATCGATCCCCATACACAGGCCATTGTGGATACGGTAGAGCGCGTGCTGGCGCAGCGTGAAGCCGCTGCCGTGAAGGCGCTTGCGGAGCAGGCCGATCAGCCGGAAGCCGATCACGAATAAGGCCCGCCTGGCAACAATCTTGTTGTCATCCGCATGCGGGTATTGCAAAAAAAGCAGCCCTGATGACAGGGCTGCTTTTTTATCGGGAAACCGCTGACGCGCCGTCGCCCGGGCATCTCAGCCAACCGACCTGAGCCGGTTCGGGCAATGCGCGGCGCCAAACCGCAGCGCGTCCTGTTACCGTGCTACGCGCAATCCCCCCTCTATGCCACGGCTAAACACCACCTGCCATAACTGAATCTCGCGGGCGCGAAACGCACCCGCGCAGGCATTCAGATAGTACGTGAACATGCGGCGAAAGCGTTCGTCATAGCGCCCGGCAAGCTGCGGCCAGGCATGTAAGAAGCGTTCGTGCCAGGCCATCAATGTCGTGTCATAGTCCGCGCCAAAGTTATGCCAGTCTTCCATAATAAAATGGGGTTCGCTGACGTCGGCGATATGGCGCAAAGAGGGCAGGCAGCCGTTCGGAAAGATATATTTGCCAATCCAGGGATCGACGTGCATATCCGTTTTGATCGCGCCTATTGTGTGAAGCAGGAAAATCCCGTCAGGCTTCAGGTTGCGATCGACCGTAGCAAAATAGGTGGGATAATTTTTAGGCCCGACATGTTCAAACATGCCCACGGACACAATGCGATCAAACTGCTGATCGAGATCGCGGTAGTCCTGCAACAGGATTTGGACATCCAGCCCCTCACAGCGCTGTTGAGCCAGTTTTTGTTGCTCTGCCGAGATGGTTACGCCCTGAACGCTCACGCCATAATTTCTGGCGGCAAAGGCCGCCAGGCCGCCCCAGCCGCAGCCGATATCCAGCAGGCGCATTCCCGGTTTGAGTTGCAGCTTGCGGCAAATCATATCGAGTTTGGCTTCCTGCGCCGCCTCAAGCGTGGTGGCGTCTTTCCAGTACGCGCAGGAATACTGCATGTAAGGATCCAGCATCAGGCTGAAGAGATCGTTGCCTAAATCGTAGTGGGCTTTACCCACCTGCCAGGCCCGCTTTTTGGATTGCAGGTTCACCAGACGCGCCAGCGCAATACGCAGGATGTCCTGAATATGATGCGGCAGTTGCTCGTCGAGTTTATGCTTCAGCGCCCGATGAAAAAACATATCCAGCCGCTCGCATTCCCACCAGCCATCCATATAACTCTCGCCCAGGCCCAGGGATCCTTTCTGCAGAACGCGTTTGAAAAAATCGGGGTGTTTGACCTGAATATCCCAGGGCCGCGAACCGTTAATTTCAATATCGGCTTTTTGCAGTAACTCCTGAACGATGCGATACCAATGGTTACGTTCGATGCCTACTTCTTCTACACATGATGAACTCATAGCCACTCCATCACCAGAACCGTCAGAACCTGAGAAAAAGCAGGAGCTGTTTCTCAGGATTATGAGAAAAGTCACAGATGACGCCTTGCGCCAGACAACAAAAAGGGTACAGAGAAGAGAAAACGTCGGTATCCATGCAGCGTTGCTCACACAGATGCCGTCACAGCCTGAAGGCTGTGTGAAACATTTTTATTATGATGACAGTGCGAGTGGGTCTGGCAGAGGAGGCACACTGGCAGACCCTGATTCAGTCAGTGAAAACGGGTAACACGCAAATCGTTGCCTCAGTGATTATCCTGGCAGGGATGTGCAGATGAGGCAATATCAGTTTGTGCGCCGGCGCGGCGCTGTAACTGATAGCCCATCCATGCCAGACCAATCGTCACCATCATAATTAGCGTGGTCGTAAACAGAGCCTGGATCAAGCCTGCGGACACCGCAAGGCTGGCGGCAAAACAGAGTCCGAGCTGAAGCGTGTTCTGCAATGCCGCCGCTTTCCCGGTGGCATTTGGGAAGGGCAGCAGCGCACTGGACACCACAATCGGATAAATCGCGCCATTTGCCAGCGCCATGCCGCAGAACGGCACCAGTAACGCCGTGAGTGACGGGCTTCCCGAAAGCGCGACGGCAAACAGCGCCCCGACACTCAGGCTATAGACGCCGAGCAGCCACGGCAGCAGCGTTGCGCCAGAAAACCGGTTGAGCAGCGCACGGCAGCCAAACCCGCCGATTAAAAAGGCGATGGTTTGGGGAATATAACTGAGCCCGATATCCGCAGGAGACAGACCAATATCAGCCAGGATAAACGGCGAACCCGTCAGCCATGCAAAAAAACTGGCTGAGCAGGCGGAATACATCAGTACGTTACCGCTGTAGGCACGTGCGCGCAGCAGCGTCAGAAACCCAGGCTGCGGAGCAGGGGAACGTTGCTTTTTTTGCGGCGAAGGCAGGCGCAGCGTGACCAGGATGAGCGCCACAGCAATTCCTGTCAGCACCGCAAAAATGGCGCGCCAGTGAAAATGGCCGATCAGCCAGGCGCCCAGTAACGGCGCCAGGGCGGGAGACAGCGCGACGAGCGGCATAATGGTAGCAAAGACTTTATTGGCCTGTGACTGAGGATAGCGATCGACGACCAGCGCCTGCCAGCTGACGGCCGCCGCGCACACGCCGATAGCCTGTACAAAACGCAGTACCAGCATCAGGATCACATTATCTACCCACAACATACCCGCACAGCCCAGAGCAAACAGGACGAGGCCTGCCAGCAGCACCGGCTTACGCCCCAACCGATCAGATAAGGGACCCCAGACCAGTTGACCACAGGCAAAACCGGCCAGAAACAGGCTCATGCTGGCGCTGATCATCCCGGCTGACGTGCTAAAACTTTGCTGCATAGCGCCGAAGGCGGGCAGGTACATATCGGTTGCCAGAAAGCCCAGCATACTGAGCACGGCAAGATAGGGAATAAAGCCTTTTGAAGCGGACATCGGGTTCTCATCAGTTGCAGAATAAACGCGGGGCAGTGTAAAAGCTGTACTTCACGCTGTGAAACGGTAAAATTTGCCTGTTGCTGTTAAAAATTTTGAAGGCAAATTATGTGGTCTGAATATGCGCTGGAAGTGGTGGATGCGGTCGCACGCGGTGGCAGCTTTAGCGCGGCCGCCCAGGAACTGCACCGTGTGCCTTCTGCCATCAGCTATACCGTTCGCCAGCTGGAAACCTGGCTGGCTGTGCCGCTGTTTGAACGCCAGCACCGGGAGGTGATTCTCACCCCGGCGGGCGAGCATTTTGTGCGGGAAGGGCGCAGCGTTATCAAAAAAATGGATGCCACACGACGTCAGTGTCAACAGCTCGCCAACGGCTGGCGCGGTCAGATTGGTATTGCCGTCGACTGCATCGTCAAACCGCAGCGGACCCGGCAGTTTGTCAGGGATTTTTACCGCCATTTTCCCGACATGGAGTTGCACATCAGCTATGAGGTCTTTAACGGCGTCTGGGATGCGCTGGCAGACGGGCGAGTGGATGTGGCGATAGGTGCGACACAGGCGATTCCGGTGGGGGGGCGTTTCGCCTTTCGCGATATGGGCACCCTGAACTGGCGTTGCGTGGTGGCGCGTCAGCACCCTCTGACGCAGGTTGCTACGCTGGGTGATGAGGCGTTGCGCAACTGGCCTTCACTGGTGCTGGAAGATACGTCGCGCGCGTTACCGCGTCGTATGACCTGGGCGCTGGATAACCAACGCCGGCTGGTGGTCCCGGACTGGCAAACCGGTCTGGACTGTGTGCGCGCCGGTTTGTGTGTCGCGATGATACCGGGCCATTTAGCGCGGCCCTTACTGGACAGCGGCGAGATGGCAGAGCTGAACTTACCGCAGGCGTTTCCGGAAAGTCCCTGCTGCGTCAGCTGGGCGGAAGATCGCGCATCACCGGCGCTGGGGTGGTTACTCCAGTACCTGGGCGATGCGCAAACGCTAAATCAGGAGTGGTTGAGCGAGGATTAACGGCGATAATCGCGATAAGGACCATAGCCCACCGAGCGTCGCTCAATAAGCGTCGGGTGGACTTCAATCGTCTGCGACTCTTCCCGCTTACTGGTGATGCGATCTAACAACATCTCCAGCGCCTTCTCACCCAACTGGGCTTTAGGTTGATGCACCGTGGTCAGTGCCGGAGTGAAATAGCGCGCATTGCGCACATTGTCGTAACCAATGACGGAGATATCCTGCGGCACGCGCAGGCCCATTTCGTCGGCCGCGCAGATTGCGCCCATCGCCATGATGTCGCCCCCACAGAATACGGCGCTTGGGCGCTGCTTCTGTGACAGAATCTGCTGCATGGCCTGATAGCCAGATTCGGGTTCAAAGTCACCCTGCACAATCCATTCGGCACGTGGCTGAATACCCGCTTCTTCCAGCGCCTTAAGGAAACCGGCATGGCGACCGCCTCCCGTGTTACGCTCCATCTGGCCGGGAATGGCACCAATATCGCGATGACCACGCTCAATCAAATAACGTCCTGCCAGATAACCGCCCTGGAAAGCATTGTCCAGTACGGTATCGGTAAAGTCGGCACGGGATTCGCCCCAGTCCATCACCACCATCGGAATATTGCGGTTCGCTTCCAGCATTTGCAGCAGATCATCCGGATACTCTGAACACATCACCAGAAGCCCGTCAACGCGCTTTTGCGCCATCATCGACAGATAGGCGCGCTGTTTTTGCAGGTCATTATGTGCGTTGCCCAAAATCAGGGTATAGCCTTTATCGAAGCAGTGATTCTCAATGGCTTCGATAATTTCAGCAAAGTAGGGCGCTTCACTGGACGTGGCGAGCAGGCCCAGCGTTTTGGTGTGATTCACCTTCAGGCTACGCGCGACTGCGCTGGGAGAATAATGCAGTTCCCGAATCGCTTCCCACACCGCTTCGCAGGTATTTTCTGCGACAAAGCGCGTTTTATTGATGACGTGTGAGACGGTCGTGGTGGACACGCCCGCACGCTTCGCCACATCTTTAATTGTTGCCATGTAAATCGAACTCCCGGGCCTATCTAAATTATTGATAAGCATATTGTTAAACGTTTGCGTCAGCGGACGGTTATTTCTGCGAAAAACATCGCTTTTCTGTCCGGTATTGAGTCATCAGGGCAGGAAATAACGTCTGAAAAGGGCGCGGACGCAACCGATATTGCGCGCTGTTGCGCAACAAAGGGGGGATTCTAACAAGGCTGTGCGGATAAAACGAGATTTTTACCCACGCGTATGTGAAAATGCTTTCACCTTACAAACGTCAGGGTTAAAGGAGAGGGGATGAGTACCGATTTGAAACTGTCATTAATGACGACGGCAGCCGCACTGTTAATGATCATCGCGTTTAGCTTCACCGCTATTCTGCACTAGTCGCATTCGTTTGCAGCGAGGCTATACTGGCTGACTGGCTGACTGGCTGACTGGCTGACTGGCTGACTGGCTGACTGGCTGACTGGCTGACTGGCTGACTGGCTGACTGACTCGCTGACTGCGCGTCCAGCCTTGCCGGTGATACGTCCTGTCTGTCAGACCGTATCACCGGCAGGTGCGGCATTTTCGCCCGCAACACCCGGCTGCACAATCGGGGTGAGGTGGGCAATAAAAAAGCCGGGAAGTTGCCTTTCCCGGCTTTTTTGTATGAAGGACGTTTAGCGAACGGTCTTTGGCGTCATAACGCGACGCGCACCAATATAATGGCGCTGCCAGTAATCTTCGCTCAACGCACTGATTTGAATATCTTTACCGGTACGCGGTGACTGAATGAATTTACCGTTGCCCAGGTAAACCCCGACATGATCTGCGGTTCCACGCCCGTTGATGCGGAAGAAAACCAGATCGCCTTTTTCAAGGGATTCGCGGTTGACCGGTGCTGCATCCCGCAGATGGTACATTTCGTTAGCGGTACGGGGGATCTTAAACTTCACGACGTCTTTGTAGGCGTACCATACGAGGCCACTGCAATCAAAACCCGTATGGGGCGATTTGCCTCCCCACTGATAACGCTTGCCAAGTTGCCCCATCAGTTTTGCCATCGCCGTTTCACGCGCTTTCTGGTAACGCTGGCGATGCGCTTTACTCATTTTAATGGTGCCGGTTTCGGTATTGTCTGCCGTTAACGCCTTCGCAGCACGTTGATGACCATACCGTTTTTTGCTGGCGGTATTGGCGGCGACTTTTTTGCTCAGCGTCTTGTGCGAGGCAGTCGTTTTAGCGAGCGTTTTGTGCGTGGTGGTGTGGGAGGTCGTTTTGCTGGTTTTCGTGGTCTTACTGACTTTCTGAACAGCGGAGGTGCGACTTTTTTTAGATGAGGCTTTAACCGCGCGTCGTTTGCGCCGATCATCGTCGCGCGCACTTTTTTTCTCTACCTTATGCAAGCTGGCCTTAACCGTCGCATGCGGGGATGCAGCAGCGATGTTAAAGAAGAGTTGCGCAAAAGCCAGAATAAGAAGCGTAATGATTGAACGCATAGTCCGTTTACTGGTTAAGCTGTCAGATCAAACAGGTCTCTGACAAAGTTAAGAAAAATCTGATCACCGATCAGCGCCGAAGTCATTCTAGTCCAGTTTTTTTTAAAAGAGTAAGTCCTTTTTTTATTAATTGATGGCCTGGATAAAAATCAGGCATAAATCAGGAATTTCAGTCTCTTATAGCAGCAAATTCATTGCAAATTATGAATACATTCATAGTCTTTGTCACAGTTTCCTGCGAATGCCTGACCAGCCTACTTAGCAAACATGGCGATTTAACGTCGGACGAGCCAAAATCTCGTTTTCAGTCCTGGCGTGAAGTCGCTACAATAAAGAAACACGAAGTGACGAATTAAGGAAGGCAATAATGAGTACTGTAGAAAAAATTCAGCGCCAGATCGCAGAAAACCCGATCCTGCTGTACATGAAAGGTTCGCCGAAACTGCCAAGCTGCGGTTTCTCTGCGCAGGCGGTCCAGGCGTTGTCTGCCTGTGGTGAGCGCTTTGCTTACGTGGATATTCTGCAGAACCCGGATATTCGCGCAGAGCTGCCAAAATACGCCAACTGGCCCACGTTCCCGCAGTTATGGGTTGATGGCGAACTGGTCGGCGGCTGCGACATTATTGTTGAAATGTTCCAGCGCGGCGAGTTGCAGCCGTTAATCAAAGAAACCGCTGAGAAGTTTAAAGAAGCGGAATAACTGAAAAAGGCCGACCTCGTCGGCCTTTTTTACGCGCGTTACTCGGTTGTTTCTCCACCCGTCGCCGACGCTTCCGTTACAGCTAACGGCCAGCCTCCCAGCCGTTTCCAGCGGTTAACCAGCTCGCAAAATAAGGTCGCCGTTTGCTGTGTATCATAGAGCGCGGAGTGCGCCTGACTGCTGTCGAACGCCATTCCTGCGGCTTTGCAGGCTTTCGCCAACACGGTCTGGCCCAGCACCAGTCCGCTCAGCGCGGCCGTGTCGAAGGTCGCAAAGGGATGAAAGGGATTGCGTTTCAGGCCCGCACGTTCCGCCGCCGCATTCATAAAGTTCAGATCAAACGTGGCGTTGTGAGCGACCATGATGGCGCGGTTGCATCCGGTCTCTTTGATGCCTTTTCGCACCATTTTAAAAATGGCATGCAGGGCCTCATATTCGCTGACTGCGCCGCGCAAAGGATTCGTGGGATCGATGCCCGTAAACGCCAGCGCTTCCGGGTGCAGGAGCGAACCGACAAAGGGTTCCACATGAAAATGCAGCGTCTCGTCGTGATGAAGCCAACCCTCATCATCCATTTTCAGGGTGATGGCAGCGACTTCCAGCAGCGCATCGGTTTGCGCATTAAAGCCCGCCGTTTCAACATCGATCACGACAGGATAAAAACCACGAAAGCGTTGATTGAGTGCGTTGGGGGAAGACGATTCAGACATCAGGATCTCATTGCAGAAAAAGGGCAGCGCGTAGTATGCCAAAAAAGCGCACTCTCTGCAGCAGATGTGGGCGAGGGAAGTAAGAATCAGCCTGCAGGAGGCAGGCTGATGGGCGGTAACGGTTAGTTACCGAGGCCGTGACCGGCATGTTTGTTTTCGATCAGCTCGATCTTGTAACCGTCAGGATCTTCAACGAAGGCGATGATGGTGGAGCCGCCTTTCACCGGGCCCGCTTCACGGGTCACGTTGCCGCCGTCGTTACGGATACGTTCACAGGTCGCCGCGACATCATCAACGCCCAGCGCAATGTGGCCATAAGCATTCCCCAGGTCGTAGCTGTCTACGCCCCAGTTATAGGTCAGTTCAATCACCGCGCCTTCGCTCTCTTCGGTGTAGCCGACGAACGCAAGTGTATATTTATATTCAGCATTTTCGCTTTGACGCAGCAGGCGCATGCCCAGCACACGGGTGTAAAAATCGATTGAGCGTTGTAAATCGCCAACGCGCAGCATGGTATGAAGTAAACGCATAGTTTCCTCTTTAAAAAAACGTCATCCCCGGATGACATAAATACGCAGTATAGCGACGATCATCGCCAAACAATAACCGCAGCCGTGACACCTTCTCACGGCTGCCTGCTGTTTTACAGCGCAGGATAATCAGTATAGCCCTCTGCGCCACCGCCGTAGAACGATTCCGGACGTTGTGGGTTAAGCGGAGCATCTTTTTGTAAACGCTGTGCCAGATCCGGGTTGGCGATGTAGTCACGACCAAACGCAACGGCATCGATCAGGCCACGGCTGATCAGGTCATCGGCTTTTTCGACGGTGTAGGCGCCGGCACCAATGATGACGCCCGGGAAGGTATCCCGCACTTTCTGGCGGAACGCATCGCTGTAAGGCGTGCCGCCAGCCCAGTCCGGTTCGGACATGTGCAGATAAGCGATGTTGCGTTTCGCCAGCTCAGCGATAAACCACAGCGCATCTTCTTCTTCGTTCGGACCGTTATCCAGGTTCTGGAAACTGCCAACAGGCGACACGCGAATACCTACGCGGTCTGCGGACCAGTTAGCAATGGCGGCATCGACAACCTCCAGCGCAAAACGGCCACGGTTTTCCACGCTGCCGCCGTAGGCATCGGTACGATGGTTAGACGACGGCGACAGGAACTGATGCATCAGATAACCATGAGCAGAGTGCAGTTCCAGCAGGTCGAAATCAGCTTCACGCGCATTGGCGGCTGCCTGACCAAAATCCGCCACAATCTGCTGGATTTCACTGACGCTCAGCTCGCGCGGCATCGAGGTATCTTCGCGATACACGCTGCCGTCTTCAGCACGCAATGAGGTGCGGGTGCCTGCCGGAATGGCGGACGGTGCAACCGGTGCCTTACCTTCAGGCTGAACGCTGTTATGTGAAATGCGGCCGGTGTGCCAAAGCTGGACTGCGCTGTGGCCGCCTGCCTGATGAATGCCCTCATTGATAACTTTCCACGCGGCAATTTGTTCCTGCGTGTGCAGGCCTGGCGCGCCCGCATAACCTTTCGCCTGGAAGGAGACCTGAGTCGCTTCAGTGATAATTAACCCCGCACCCGCACGTTGGCGATAGTATTCGGCCATCAACGGCGTCGGGATATCGCCCGGTTCGATGCTACGTAAACGTGTCAGTGGGGCCATAAAGACACGATGAGGAACGGTAATTGCGCCCACTTTTAACGGACGAAACAACTGAGTACTCGCCATAACAACTCCTTTTAAGTAGACCGGTCGTCTACAAATGGTGGTTTTTTAAACCAGCGGTTTTGTTAGCCACTGTTCGATGGTAATTAAGGCCAGCCGCATAGGCTGTGCATTACGGGATAGCTTGCTCTGTAAACTCGCACCCAGCCAGAGAACATACAGCAGTTCAGCCAGCTGCCCCGGAGGCGAGGGCAGAGATAAATCCTCTTCGTGCTGTGCCTGCGTCAGCGCCTTAACATAGGCGGCGATAACGTGGCTGGCTCCCTGCTGCAAGGCTATGCGCATAGGCTCTGACAGGTCGCAGACTTCGGCTGATAATTTTACGCTCAGGCAGCCCACAATATTGCCCTGCCGTTCAAACAGATCGAGCGCATGGCGAAAATGGGCCAGTAATCGCTCACCCGCCGATCCCGCAGGCTGGAAGAGCTGCTGCTCAAGGTTCTGCAGGTAACGGACGAAGTACCGCTCAAGCAACGCCACGCCAAAAGCTTCTTTAGAGGGAAAATAGTAATAAAACGATCCCTTAGGGATCTGCGCCTGGTTCAGTAGCTGGCTCAGGCCCATGCCGGTAAAGCCCCGTTGCAGACAAAGCGATTCGCCTGTCGTCAGCAGGTGTTCCCGGGTTTCATTACGTTGCGGCATCTTATTCATGGGGTTCATCCTGGTAGACCAATCGGTCTAATGCAAACTTTTATCGCGCGCCAGGCACGCAGTGTTAAATTGAAGGCGATATAGAGTGAATAAATTGTTCAAGTTATGATTATTTCTTGCACAAATGCCGGACTCTGGCTTCAATAGACGTATCACCGTTTCAGTAGAGGCCGTTGTGGCAGAGCAGCTTGAGTTTTTTCCGGTACCCAGTCCCTGCCGGCGTATTTGCGAAACCGATTCACGTGGCTACTGCAAAGGCTGCCTGCGTAGCCGTGAGGAACGTTTTAACTGGCTGCAATACAGCGACAGTCAAAAGCGTGAGGTGCTCCGTCTCTGCCACCAGCGCCGTTTGCGCCTGTTACGTCAGCAGCACAAAGAAGAACCACAGGAACCGCAACAACCCACCTTATTCTGACCGCATGGTGATTTCCGTTATACTCCCTGATACACATCCAGCCTCAAGGCCACAGGGAGAACACCATGCTACAACCGCAAGCCATCGCGCCACAGGGCCCCGACTTTTCACCGCTGATTATGGGCTATTGGCGTTTGATGGAATGGGGCATGACACCACAGCAGCTGGTGGGGTTTATTGAGCACCATCTTTCACTGGGCATTTCGACGGTCGATCATGCCGACATTTATGGTGATTACCGCTGTGAGGCCGCATTTGGTGAGGCGCTCAGACAGGCCCCGGGATTACGTGATCGGCTGCAGATCGTCACCAAGTGCGGTATCGCGACCCGCGCAAAACCTGAACACCAGATTGGCCATTACATTACGGAAAAAGCGCATATTGTGGCCAGTGCCGAACGCTCGCTGGGACATTTCAATACCGATCGCCTTGATCTGCTGTTGATTCATCGCCCCGACCCGCTCATGGCGGCCGATGAGGTTGCCGAAGCCTTTCTGCACCTGCATCAGGCAGGCAAAGTGTTGCATTTTGGCGTGTCCAATTTTACCCCCTCGCAGTTTGCCCTGCTGCAGTCTCGTTTGCCGTTTAGCCTCGTGACCAACCAGCTTGAGATCTCACCCGTTCAGCAACATGTTCTGCTTGATGGATCGCTGGATCACTGCCAGCAGCAGCGTTTGCGCCCAATGGCCTGGTCGTGCCTGGGGGGCGGACGTCTGTTCAGCGATCCGCATTTTCAGCCGCTGCGCGACGAGCTGGAAGCCATTCGTCAGGAGATCGGGGCATCAAGCCTTGAGCAGGTCGTCTATGCCTGGGTGATGCGTCTGCCGAGTAAACCCTTGCCCATCATCGGGTCAGGCAAAACCCATCGCATTACAGAAGCGGCAGGGGCGGCCGGGCTGACGCTCAGTCGGCAGCAGTGGTTCCGCATCCGCAAAGCCGCACTGGGCTATGACGTGCCCTGAGCGTAAACATTCGTCAATTTGCGGCAATCTTTGCGCTACGGGGCCAGGCTTAAGCTGAACCCCAGAGCAAAAAGGAGCCACAATGAAAGTGAACGCAATTGCGATAGCGACGCTGTTAGCCTGCGGTGCCGCGCAGGCGGCCAGCGAACAGGTGACAATTCATGCCGTTTCGGCGCAGGGAATCGGCAATGCCATCGGCACGGTAAATATTGAAGAGACGCAATACGGTTTGCAACTGACGCCCATGCTGGAAGGACTGAAGCCGGGCATTCACGGTTTTCATGTCCATGCGAAAGGCAGCTGTGAACCCGGCGAATCGGAAGGAAAAAGGGTGGCCGCGGGGGCGGCAGGGGGGCATCTTGATCCGGCGAACACCGGCAAGCACCTGGGGCCCTATGCTGAGGGCCATTTAGGCGACCTGCCTGCGCTCTATGTCGATGCGCAGGGTAAAGCCACCTATCCGGTGCTGGCACCGCGCATTAAAACGCTGAGCGAGGTGAAAGGCAAAGCGTTGATGGTGCATGTGGGCGGGGATAACCATGCGGATCACCCACAACCTTTGGGCGGTGGCGGGGCACGGTTTGCCTGCGGTGTTATCTGACGCTGTGTGTCGCTGATGGCGGCAGATTTTGCCGCCATCACGGCTTTTCGCTTGTTGACAATTTGTTGTAGCAACATCGTCTTATTCCCCCCTATGATACTGATTCCCGTTACAAAGCCTGACAAACTGAGGAGCAGTGCAAATGAAATGGAAGGGCGCCTGGCTACTGTGTCTGTTGCTGGCAGGATGCGATAAACCCAATGATACGCAACTGATCACAGAAACAGGACGTGAACTGCAGCGCACCATTGATACCAGTTCAGCACGCCTTCGCTGCGAAGAGATTGCGAAGGGCCGTGAACGGCTCAGTCGGGATGTGCGGCAAAAGCTTGAAGCGCAGCATTGCCAGAATGTTCTGCGCAGCGCCACGGAAACCAATTTCACGGATACCACCATTTACCGGCATAACACGACAATGATTTGTGGTGGCATCCTGGGCAAAAGTTTTACGGGGTCGATGATTTACCGGCGTTTTATCTATTCACCCGACGAAAAAGCCCTGGTGATTGAGCCTGTTTCCGAAGCCGATAAAACCCGGTTCGAAGGGCAAAAAACCGTTCAGCAACTTCAGGATGATTTTAACCGGCAGCACCAGCAGTATTGCCAGTAATCAGTCGGGAATCGCCTGTTTCAGCTGCGCCAGTGAACAGCGCAACCGCCACAGCAGGCCGGCCAGGGTGCTGGCGTCGGCACTGTTGACACTAAGCGCCTCTTCTGTGAGGCCCTGAAGCGCGTCCAGCGCGGTGTCCAGGTGGCGATGCTGCACACCGTGTAAGCTCATAATATTCTGCAGATTGTGCAATGCTTCGCTCCGGTACTGGTTCAGTAGCGTTGTGTCTGTTTGCCAGTCACGCAGTTGCCAGACGAGATGGGAACAGTTAAGCAGAACGACGCCCCAACGCAGTAGCCAGACGCGCGCCGTTTCATCTTTACTGTTACTGAGTTGACCAATTTTATGATAAATCAGCGATTCAAAACGGTTCTGATCCCGATGGGGATGCTGACGAAGCTGATCCAGAAACGCCAGCCTCAACGCCTGGATATGACGACGGCTGCGGCGTGAATCGGAGCTGGGCCGCAGGATCTGGAAAGCCAGCCAGGCCAGCAGCACACCGCAGACTTTCGCTATGTTATCGTTCACGAACCCCTGATAATCCCAGTCGGGCGGATTGGTGACGGCCAGAAACGACCCCAGAAAAACAATAAACTGGCCCCACATCGCCGCCCGCTGTTTTTGCTGTACCCGGAACAGTTGTAGCGTCAGCAGCAGCGGAAACAGGATGGCCAGCAGTTGCCACAGCTGATTAAACTGCACCATCACACCAAATTTAAACAGCACGCTAAAAGCAAACAGCCAGAGCAACGTTTTCAGTAACAGCGTAATGCTGCCTGTGGGCGAAGGGGCCGACGCGTAAAGGACACAGGCAATCGCCGTAAACGTCAGGGCCGAGGCACCCGAGGTCCATTGTGTCGCGATCCAGAATGCGCAGCCTGCCACGATGATGCTGAATGTTCGTAGCGCACTCCAGCCGGCTTCGGCGCTGTCACTTTCGCTGGCCAGCGCAGACACTGCGGGCGGCTGAAAGCGGGTATCGGCATCAGCCTGTTCCAGCTGCCTTATCCAGCGCAACACATTGAGGTACATCCAGCAGAAGTAGCGCAGCCGCTGACAAAACGCCCGTTGCCGGTAATCACCATCGCTGGCAGGGGTGATGCTGCGTAACAAGGCTGCCAGCCGGTACTTATCACAGTCCGGTTTTGCCAGCTCCTGCGTAATGCGTGTTAAAGCCTGATACAGCGCTTCCGGCGCGTCTGGCCAGTTCAGCAGCATGCGCCGCAGGCTGGACAGGACGCTGGTCAGACGAAGCTGCTGATGCAGGATATAGTTCAGGACGTTATTTTGGCGACGAAAGCGGTAATGGCTCCAGAATGCCTGGATACGCAATAAATTCATGGTCAGGATCTGGCCAATCACCGCTTCGTGAGCGTGACGGATCTCGTCGTTCCGGGTGTCCTGCAAGAGCAGCGTGGCGTGATCCAGCAGACGCGTGTGCATCTGCTTCAGGGCGGAGATCAGGGCTTCACCGTCTGACGTACTGGGCAGGATCATCATCATTAAACCCGCACAGAGCAGCCCGGAAATCACCTCACAGACGCGCGCCTGGGCAATGTCCCACAGGCCACTGATATCGGTCAGATTGACACAGCTGAAGGCAATGATCGCCGCAGTGTACCCGGCCAGCGAAAACCCATAGGCGACATTATTTTGATAGTGGTTGGCCACCCAGGTACACAGCGCCAGCCAGCCTGCGATAAAAAAGGCGAACAGCCAGGGTTCATTAAGCGTATGGCCCGCAATCAGCAAGGCGGCCGTTGCCCCCAGCAGGCTTCCAACAATACGTCCCAGACTCTTACTGATCACACCGCCGATTGTCGGGAAGCTTACCACCGCAGCGGAGGTCATGGCCCAGTAGGGTTCGTTAAGATCCAGTCCATAGGCAATGCTCAGGGCCAGGCACATGGCAGCCGCGTTACGCAGAGCATAACGCCACTGATTGCTGTCCGCTTTCAGCCAGGGCAGGTTTTGCCAGGCCAGTCCGTTGAGGTTCATGGCTGTATCGTAATCGTGCAGGTCGTACCGGCGATTAACAGAGCGTTATCCGGGAGAGCAGCGAGACGAATGCGTACAGGAACACGTTGAGCAAGGCGCACCCAGGGCACGTTCGGCTTGATATCGGGCAGCAGCCCACTGTCGGCGTCCAGACTCTGATCGTAAATCGCGCGCCCTATGCTCTCAACCTGACCGGATAACTGCCGGCCCGTACTGTAGAGCGTCACCTGAGCGGCCGCACCCGGACGAATATGGCGCAATTTGGTCTCTTCAAAGTAGCCCACGACATAAAAAGCGTGACTGTCCACCAGCGCAAAAAGCGGAGTGCCAGCCGTGGCGAAATTGCCGGGACGTAGGGTCAGATTGCTGACCCAACCGTCCGTGGGGGCGTTCACGGTGGTTTGCTGTAAATTCCATGCGGCCTGTTCACGCGCGGCCTGCGCGGCCTTGACGTTGGCCTGCGCCGCCGCTGCATTCAGTCGGGCGACATCCAGATCTTCGCCCGAGATGGTATTGCGCGGCAGTTTACTGCGCCGGTTGAATTCATTTTGGGCTTTCGCCATATCGGCCTGTGCCTGGCTCAGCTGTGCGTCGGCTTTATGCAGAGCGATTTGCCAGGGCACAGGATCCAGCGTCAGTAACCGATCCCCTTTATGTACAAACTGATTATCGACCACGTTCAGTGCCGTGATCCGTCCCGAAATTTGCGGGGTGATCGTGACCAGTTCGGCACGTACTTTGCCGTCGCGCGTCCACGGTGACTGCATGTAGTAGTTCCAGGCCCACCAGGCGCTGAGAAGCGCCAGCGTGAAAACAATCAACGTAGAAAAGTACTTTAATCCTGAAAGGTTCATCTTTTTCATCCGTGCGCCATTAACCAGAGTGCGCCTGTTACACACAACACAAATAGCGAGAGATCAAACAAGGTGGGATGCCAGACCTCACCCGACGCAAGCCAGCCGCGCAGAAGCGGGTGGATAAATAACCAGAGAACAAAACCGGCCAGCACCGCTTTAAACAGGGGAGGGAAATAGAGTGAGGCGCCGAAAATCAATTCGGAAAGCGGGCTGATGCTGAAAAATCCTTGGCGAATGATATCCATTGCAGTGCAGTATCCTGGAACCTGTGCGTGAAACAATTTCAGCCGAAACTGTTCACTTGGTTATTTGTAATTTAAACTTCGGGCTTGCAAAATGCTATACAATGCAGCTTGATAGCTGCGTACATACATTATAAGGAGATAGCATGGATACCCCTCTCGGCACGGATCTGTCCAGGCTGGTGCGAATCTGGCGAGCACTGATTGATCAACGTTTGAAGCCGTTAGAGCTGACTCAAACGCACTGGGTAACACTGCACAATATCCATCAACTGCCGCCTGAGCAGTCGCAAATCCAGTTAGCGAAAGCCATTGGTATCGAGCAGCCTTCTCTGGTCAGAACCCTGGATCAACTTGAGGAGAAAGGGCTGATTACCCGGACCACTTGCGCCCACGATCGTCGGGCCAAACGCATTAAGCTGACACAACAGGCAGAGCCAGTCATTCAGCAGGTTGAACACGTGATTGATATTACCCGGGATGACATTCTCTCCGGTATCAGCCGCGACGAAATCAACCAAATGGTGACGCTGATTGCGCGTCTTGAAAAGAATATTCTCGAACTGCAAAACAAAGAGAAATAAGACCGACGCGCAGTGCGACCGGCACCGGCGTCGGTTGGTCACTGCGTTAACGCGGAGAAACGGTAACCTGACTACCGTCGGTGGCCAACGCAACACGTTGTCCGACTGAATAACGGCTGGCTGCCTGTTTCTGCACCACCATAATGGTGTTGCCGTCATCCTTACGGATTTCCAGCTCAACGCCGTCAGTTTTGTTCATTGCGCCTTGTACGCCCTGACCTGCAACGCCACCCAGCACCGCGCCCCCCGCTGTTGCCAGGCTACGTCCTGCACCACCGCCGATGGTATTACCCAGGAATCCACCCAGTACGGCACCGCCAATGGCCCCAATGATGTTGCTGTCGTCTCCACCCTGGATTTTAACCGGGCGAACTGAGACTAAGGTACCGTAAGAAACACTTTGTACCTGCTTGGCCTCACTGGCACTGTAGGTATCGCCCGATAACGTATCGGTATTGCTACAGCCCGCCAGCATCGCACCAGTCAAAGCGACCACAATTAAACGCTTAATCATTTGAAACTCCTTTATTCAAGAATGCGCCATCTCTATCGCGAAATCCTGTAAACAGTATAAGACAGAAACCTGGCGAATTAACCTTCTGCGGAATAAAACATGGCTGTCGACAGCATAGACCGCAAATTTTTAACAATGATTCAATCAATCATAAAAATATCCGGGACGTTAACCACCAGACAGTTTGTTGATTTAAAACAAAGTAATCATGGATTCAGGGCCGATATTTTGTCAGGCTACAGGCAGCGTATTCACTTTTTCACCCCGATGAAAGGAACGGCTATGAAATCAGGACGCTACATTGGCGTGATGTCGGGTACAAGCCTGGATGGGGTCGATGTCGTGCTGGCCGCCATCGACGAAAATATGGTGGCGCAGCAGGCGAGCTATTGCCATCCCATGCCGCCCGATCTGCGCCAGAGCATTCTGGCGATTTGTCAGGGCCAGGCAGTGACGTTGTCGCAACTGGGGCAACTGGACACGCGACTGGGCCAGCTATTCGCTGACGCAGTACTGACGCTTATGCAGCGCGAGGCGCTGGAGATGAGCGATGTGGTGGCGATTGGCTGTCACGGTCAAACGGTATGGCATGAGCCGCACAGCGCGGCACCCAATACCTTACAAATTGGCGATAACAACCAGATAGTGGCGGCAACAGGCGTGACGGTGGTCGGGGATTTCCGTCGGCGCGATATGGCGCTGGGTGGGCAAGGCGCGCCGCTGGTGCCTGCCTTTCATCAGGCCCTGTTAATGGATGCCACGGAACGGCGCATGGTGCTGAATATCGGCGGTATTGCCAATCTCTCCCTGCTGATTCCGGGACAGCCCGTGCGCGGCTTTGATACCGGGCCGGGCAATATGCTGCTGGACGCATGGATATGGCGTAATCAGGGGAAAGCCTATGATAAGGACGCGAACTGGGCGCGAAGCGGTAAGGTCAGTCCTGCGTTACTGGAAGCGCTACTGCGTGAACCCTGGCTGGCGCGGGTGCCGCCCAAAAGTACCGGACGTGAACTGTTTAATCTGGGCTGGCTTGAACAGCATTTGCGCCACTTTCCCGGCATCGCTGCTCAGGATGTGCAGGCCACGCTAAACGAGTTTACCGCCGTGACCATTGCGCAACAGGTACAACTCAACGATGGCTGCGATCGGTTGCTGGTATGCGGAGGCGGCAGCCGGAATCCGTTGCTGATGGCCCGCCTGGCGGCGCATCTGGCCGGAACAGAAGTCACGACAACCGATACCGTCGGGATTAATGGTCACGACATGGAAGCGCTGGCATTTGCCTGGCTGGCTTACCGCACACTGTCTGGTTTGCCGGGCAATTTACCTGCGGTGACCGGGGCGCGGGAGAAAAGCATCATCGGGGCGATTTATCCGGCGAATCCGCGCTTTTACCGCTGAGAGAAAGGGGACAGGTTTGTCCCCTGAGCAGAAGGCGCGTAAAACAGCATCAGGCCACGCCGGGCAGGTGCGTCAGTTTACGCACGCCGGTAATGACGGTGGCGACGATCGTTTCACGTCGTGTAATGACTTCAACCTGGTAGTATTTGCTGCGATAGGCAATTGAATAGATAACCGGATGGTATTTGTTTCCCTCACCATAGCGGGACATATGGGCTTCAAGCGCGCGCGAGGCGGCTACGATATGGACGGGTTCTTTATCACCGCGGATGATTTGCTTCATTCAGTTCCTCAAATGCTGTACCTGTGGGGCGCGCCTGAAGACGGCGCGTGACTTCGGCCTTTAACACTGAACATCTGACTGCTTAACATCTTTGATAATTTAAAAACAGCGTGCACGTCGACTATTGCAATGCGATGACACAATCTGAAACGCGCTTCTAATATTTAGCAGCGCGTTTTCAGTCCGGCAAGGAAGAACGAAAAATTCACTTTCCTGCGGATAACCGTCTTATTTTAACTCAGGCCAGGTAACAGAGGAGACGCCGTTGACTTTCGGCCAGGAGAACAGAAACCCCTGGAATTGTGAAACGCCGGCCGCTTCCAGCCACATCCATTCTTCGGGCTGTTCAATGCCCTCTGCAATCACGGTAATTTCCAGTGACGAACAACAGGCTAAAATAGCGTGCACAATAGCCTGCTTCGGGCCGCTTTTATGCACATTGCTGATAATGCTGCGATCAATTTTTATTTTGTCGGGCTGAATCTGCGTCAGTAAGGATAGCCCGGCATAGCCCGCGCCAAAATCATCCAGTGCCACGCTGATGCCCGCCGCTTTGAGCTGTTTCAGCGCCGCTGCAAAGTCGTCAGGACGGGAAATGATTTCATTTTCGGTAAACTCGACCACGATCTGCTCAGGGACCAGATCGTGGGCGTAGATTTCAGTAAGCAGAAACGTTACGGCATCCGGTACCAGCACCAGCGACATGGGCAACAGGTTGACTGACAGCATAATGCCGTCTATCCCCAGCGCCTTCGCCTGTGCAAAAGCGATGCGTTTGGACTGCAGATCGTCGCGGTAGATGTTCTCCGGCGGGAGGCGTGAAAAGTAATCCTGTTGTGTTTCGCCCTGCGAGCCCCGAAGCAGGGCTTCCAGCGAGACGATTTTACGTGCAAGGGGATCGATAATCGCCTGAAAGGCAAAATTGACGCCTTCGTGATTAATCAGCGCGTCGTCACCTTCGCGCACTTCCTCATCATCACTGATAAAATCCCAGCTTTCCGCTGAGGGAATTTCAAAATAATTCTCTTTTTCCCGTGCTTCGACAAAGGTGCGCAAAAATTTAAGCGCTCTGTCTTCATAGGTCAGCTGATATTTGGTTGTGCCTTTTTCAAGCACGGCATTAAGCACCGTGGTTTTATCGTATTCACGCAGATCAAACAGCTCCATGCCCACGTTACCAAAACGGCGGGAAGGCGCATAATCCCGCATTAATTCCACAATATTATGATGGCTGGTATCACGGCAGATACGTTCGTAAACCGCCAGTACATCATTCTCTGGACCTTCAAGAACCTGAAAAAAATGGGTGCCATTAAATAATAAGATGCCGGTAACGCTTGATGACTCATTAATTTTATTGGCTTTAGCGACCAGGCCTTCCAGCATTTTCAGTGGAACATGATCAGCGATGTGACTGCGATAGATAATTGTCGACAACATAACGTCTTCCAGATTCTTGTTCTTTTTACCGCACACATTGCCAAAACCCAGACCGGGCGGCCCCGAGCCTGCGTGAATGCCGTTGCAAAATGTGTTTGAGCCAGGCGTTTCCAGCATGGCGCAAGGAGGGTGCTTACCTGTGAGGTTCCGTTGTCACAGACGGGTTAATAGCGTTCAGATCACGCTGTCGGGCATCAACCGATTTGCTCTGGTTTTTTTCTTTACCAGCGTGGTATCGCATCGTTTCCATTATATCAGCACTTCGACGTCCGGCGAGGAAATCCTGGTGTCTTTTTTGCAGTTTATGAACGGTTAATAAAGCGGTTTCTCCGCCTCAGCAGTCAGGTTACGCGTGGTAATCAAATTTTTTCTTTCATCTTTTCCTGCACGGGATTTAAAAAGGGTAGTGCCTTGATTTGGTATGATTTTCTCAGCGGGAGGCCAGCCGATAAGGCCGAACGTAATGATTAAGACGGCGAACCGAACTTTTCGTATAAACCGTTTTGTAAAACAGGATGCTGATACAACCTTTACGGAAGGGCGAAGATGGGTTGCGAATAAATCTCAAAACCACCGTTTTATAATTGCCTGCGTAGTTTTAGGCATAATTCTCAGCTAGTGTTAATGACGCTACATTATTAAATAAAATCATACTTTGCTTTTTCTCACCTGATTGATACAGCAACCACCGGGGGCAGTACCATGCTTAAATCAAGCTACTATTATGTGTGTCCATACAACAGAAGCGGATGGATCATTCATAAAGAAGGCTGTGTTCATCTTTATAACAGCCGTGGCCGGGAATTTATTGGTTCACTGTATAGCCGTCAGCAGGCGCTGACAGTGGCAAAAATCCATCATCCCGAAGCGATTCTGTGTACGGTCTGCCTGAGCCATTATGTCTGTCCCACAGCCGGCAACCGTCTCACTTCCCGTGGCCGTCCGCTGCCGACACGACATACGCCAAAATCATCCTGAATAAGGCTGAGTGATAAAGCAGGGGACTATGATGTCAGAAGGCGGAGGGCGCCGGTCAGCCCGACGTGCCAGAAGTTGAAATGGCGGTTGCTGAGCCCGTGAAATAACGGGCAGCGACGCTGTCGTGCAGTCAATAAAAAAGCAGCTGCGAACAGCTGCTTAAGACGGTTAAGCCTGTTTAGGCTGACCGTTTGAGGCGGTCAGGCCGCCATCGACAGGCAGATTCGCCCCGGTAATGTAGCGGGCGTCGTCGCTGGCAATAAACGCAATCGCATCAGCGATATCTTCCGGCTCTCCGGCGCGACGCAGCGGAATACGGTCATAGAAGCGTTCAAGCAGTGCCTGATCGTTCTTAACGCCTTCGGTCAGGTCGGTAAACGTAAAGCCAGGACAAATGGCGTTGACCCGCACGCCGTCGGTGCCGTAGTCCATCGCCAGTGAGCGGGTAAAATTGGTGATTGCGCCTTTCGCCGCGTTATACACACTCATGCCCCAGTCGCCGCCCAGGCCTGATACTGACGAAATGTTCACGACATTGCCCCGGGTTTTCAGCAGGGCAGGCATAAAATAGTGCACGCAGTGGAAGACGCCATCGAGATCAACGCTCATTAGCTTTTTCCAGTCAGCGAGTTCAATCTCGTGAATGCGGCCCTGCACGATGATTCCGGCGTTATTCACCAGCACATCAACGCGGCCATATTTTTCTTCAACGCGGCTTGCCAGGGCCTGAACCTGGTCGGCTTCAGCGACATCACAATCGGCAACCATATGGTCCTGACCCGACAGTTGTGCCGCGACCTTTTCCAGTTTATCCCGGGTACGTCCCACCAGCACAACAGACGCGCCTTCCTCCGCAAAGCGTTTTGCACTCGCTGCGCCAATTCCTGATCCGGCGCCTGTCACTACAACGATTTTTCCTGTAAATCTGGACATGTTGCCTCCTTAATGGCGTTGCTTTTCTGTTGATACGCGTTTAAGCCTGGCAGCCACCAGGCTCAGGTCAAGCGCAGCGCGTCCGGATGCGCAGAGTTTAACCTGAGCAATCGCGGTACGCGTTGCGCTAACGCCGGCCTACGGCCTTCTGAACAGCGCCATACTGCGGCCTTCCAGTTCGAAGTCCTTTTCCTTGGTAATCACCAGACCGCGTTTATCCACATCGCTGGTGGTCAGTTCCAGCACCCAGCCGCCGTCACCGAACTGCGGAATACGGAAGGGCACATTACCCTCGAAAGGATTAATTAACATCAGCACGTCATACCAGATTCCTTCCTGATTCTGCAGGTCGGGCCGACCGATATAAACGCCAAGGGTTGAGCCTTCATCCCACTGTTCAGCCTGTTGCAGACCGCCGCCCGCATTGAACCATTTAATTTCCATGCCATCGCGCCAGCTTTCGCGCCGCAATAACGGCTGGGTTTTACGTAGGGCGATAATGTGACGGGTAAATTCGCGTAACGCTTCGGCGGAAGGAGGCAGATTGTCCCAGTGAACCCAGGAAATTTCACTGTCCTGACAATAGCCGTTATTGTTGCCCATCTGGCTACGGCCAAACTCATCGCCTGCCAGCAGCATGGGCGTACCGTGCGAGAAAAACAGGGTGGCCAGGAAGTTACGCTTCTGACGCTCACGGACGGCATTGATGCCTTCGTCATCCGTCGGCCCCTCAACGCCATAATTGTACGAACGGTTATCGTTATGCCCGTCGTTATTGTCTTCACCATTATCGGCATTATGCTTCTCATTGTACGACACCAGGTCGTTCAGCGTGAAGCCATCATGCGCCGTGATAAAATTGACGCTGGCCCAGGGGCGGCGACCGCGCTGGTCATACAGATCGCCGGAGCCAAGCAACCGCGCCGCAAAGTCGGTAGAGACATTATTGCCTTTCCAGTAATCACGCACCGTATCGCGATACTGATCGTTCCATTCCGCCCAGCCCGGCGGGAAACCACCGACCTGATAACCACCCGGACCAATGTCCCACGGTTCCCCGATCAGTTTTAATCGGGAAAGCAGCGGATCCTGAGTAATGGCGTCGAAGAAGCCGCCGCGTGGATCGAAGCCTTCCGGTTCACGTCCCAGAATTGTACCCAGATCGAAGCGGAAGCCGTCGATATGCATGGATTCTGCCCAGTAGCGCAAGGAGTCCGTGACCATCTGCAACACACGTGGATGCGAGGTGTTGACCGTGTTACCGGTTCCGGTGTCGTTAATGTAGTAACGATGCTGGTCCGGTAATGTGCGGTAGTAGGAGAAGTTATCGATGCCTTTAAACGACAGGGTTGGACCGAGCTCATTGCCCTCAGCCGTGTGGTTATAAACCACGTCCAGAATCACTTCGATACCGGCATCATGGAAGGCGCGCACCATATCGCGGAATCCCTGAATTCCACGCGGGCCGAAATAGCGTGTGGCCGGGGCAAAAAAGTTCAGTGAGTTATAGCCCCAGAAGTTTTTCAGCCCTTTATCCAGCAGGTGTTGATCGTCGGGAAACCAGTGCACCGGCAGCAACTCTACTGACGTAATGCCCAGACTTTTGATATAGCCCACCGTCGACTGATGGCTCATGCCATCGTAGGTGCCGCGCATCTCCGGAGGTAACGCCATGTTCAGTTGGGTGAAGCCTTTCACATGGGTTTCATAAACGATGGTTTCTGACCAGGGAATCTGCGGCCGGTTCTGATCCTGCCAGTCAAATTCGTTCGGATCGATGACGCGACATTTCGGCGTAAAAGGCGCACTGTCGCGATCGTCAAACGTCAAATCTTTATCGTCGTGATACAAATCATATGCGAAGTGCGCCTCATTCCAGGCGATATCTCCGGCCAGTTCGCGCGCATACGGATCGACGAGTAATTTGTTAGGGTTGAAGCGGTGACCGTTTTCCGGGTCGTAAGGGCCATACACCCGGTAGCCATAAAGCGCACCTGGCTGTAAACCCGGCACGTAACCGTGCCAGATCTCATGCGTAAACTCTGGCAGCTCCAGACGGGCGATCTCCTGCTTGCCGCTGGGATCATAAAGACACAGCTCTACGCGTTCTGCATGCGCAGAAAACAGCGCAAAGTTGACGCCTTGCCCATCATAATTTGCCCCAAGCTGATGGGCCGATCCCGACGTAATTTCAAAACGATGATTTGACATCTGTCCCTCTCAATTAACGAACCCAGTAACGGCGTTTTAGTCCTTGTACCAGCCTGTTTCTAGCAAGCTAACAGTGCCAGTGCCCAAAAGTTATTTAATCTGTCCAGCGCAATATGGTCGGTCAGGGTGATTTCCTCGCCGCTCAGCAGATCGCGGTAGCGTCGATGCGCCAGCGCCTCAGGCAGCGGGATCGCGGTGTCATCCCAGCGTCCGGCAGGCGGGGACGTCAGCGTCTGTAGCGTGTTAAAAATCAATCGCGGCGTAATCACGATAATCGCCTCGTCACCCTGCGTGCGGGCAAACGCCAGCAGCGCGTCCTCATGGGCGCCCTGTGCCGTCAGCGGCAGGTACGCGCCCCGGGCAAACAGCGCGGGGTGCGACTGCCGGGCGTTCAGCAAGGCCTGCGTGGCATACTGGTTCACGTGACCACTGAGCCAGCCCTCAGGCGTATCGGGCAGCGCGGTGATGCCAGCATGCAGCATCTTGTCCAGCGCCGCGTAATCGGGCTCACGCCGGTTGTCCGGATCGACCAGGCTGAAGTCCAGCGCTTCACTTCCCTGATAAATATCCGGCACGCCGGGTGCGGTAAGTTTGATGATTCGCTGGCTCAGACTGTTTATCAGCCCGGCCTGAATAAACGGCTGTAATGCGGCGACAAAATCCTGCAGAAAAGCCTGATTATCAGGGGAGAGCAGATGATGAGCGTAATCCAGTACCGCCTGTTCGTAATCCGTATTGTTTTCCGTCCAGTCGGTACGCAGCTTGGCTTCACGCAGGGCTTTTTCAACGTAGCCGGCAAAGCGCTCGGCCAGGGCGGCCAGTCCGGCCCGATCGTCCGGTTGCAACGTCGGCGGCCAGACGCCCGCCAGTGCCTGAAAGAGTAGCCATTCCACGGTGGCTTCGGGTGCCGGACCCTCCGCAAGCGAGCGGACCGCCGGGCGATTCAGCTCACGCCAGCGCGCGACGCAGGCTGCCCACTGCTGCGGTGATTCTGTCAGGGTATAGAGACGGGCACGGGCATCTTCGCCACGCTTGGTATCATGGGTTGAACTGGCGGAAAGAGCATCGGGCTGGCGCGCAAGGCGGTCCTGCATTTCCTCATGAAACTGCGCCGGTGAAAACTGCGCCTGCAGCGGTTCTGCGCCCACTTCATTCAACGCCAGCGCCATGTTTTGACGATAAAACAGCGTGTCTTCGATGGATTTCGCCATCAGCGGGCCGGTCAGTTGCTGGAAACGTGTACGGAAGCTGTCTGCCTGCCCGGTCACCGCATGCGCCACATCACCCTGCATAATGCGCAGCAGGAAATCCAGCGCGTGGCTGTCCGGTGCATGGGCTGATGCCTTGACGTCTGCGGCGACCGCCTGTAACCGTTGCTGATCATCGGCGGTCAGGCCCTGCGTATTGCCATAGGTACGATAAACCGGAAACGCCACCAGCAGCTCACGCAGCGCGTTGCGCAGATCGTCCGGGCGCACGGCGACGTGTTCATCTTCGGCAATAGCCGTGGCCAGCTGCAGCAGACGTGAAAACTCGCCGGCAAAGTTACGGTCTGCCATCAGGCATTTCGCTTTACGCAGTTCCTCTTCCATCTGCACGTCAGCGCCGCTGACGTCTTCCCAGGCCTGACGCAGTGACCCAAGCGTTTTATTATCCACCAGCACATGAGACAACGCGCTGATAAATTCATAGCCCGTGGTGCCCGAGATGGGCCAGTCGGCCGGAAGGTGTTCTCCGGCGCCCAGGATTTTCTCAACGGTGAGATAACAATCTGGCCCGACGGCCTGGCGGAGCTGCTCCAGATAGCCTTTGGGATCGGCCAGCCCATCAACGTGGTCAACGCGCAGTCCGTCAACCGCACCGCTGTGTACGAGGCTCAGAATAAGCCGGTGCGCATCTTCGAACACCGCCGGAGCTTCCACCCGCACGCCCACTAAACCGGTGACCTCGAAAAAGCGACGATAGGAGAGGTCGTGTGCAGCATCGCGCCATGACATCAGCCGCCAGGGCTGCTGCTCATGCAGTGCCGCCAGGTCGCCTTTGCCGCTGAGCTGGAGCACCGCCGCTTCACGACCCTCCCAGCTTGCCGGGGTCAGCGGATAATAGCTTTCGAAATAGGCCAGCGCGGGCTTGCCTGTATCGGGATCGCGCTTTACGCTAATCTCGCCATTTTCCAGCACGGTATCGATATCGTCGCCCAGGAACGGCAGCGTTAAGCGCCGTGACCAGTCAATATCAAAGTAACGTGCATAGCGGCTGTCCTGACCATGCTCAAGGATGTCGCGCCACCAGCCATTTTCCAGCGAGGCCGCCATGTGGTTGGGTACGATATCAATAATCAACCCCAGTCCGGCGGCTTTCAGGGCGCTGACCAGACGATCAAAGCCCGCACGACCGCCAATGGCCGGATCGATCGCGTTGACGTCGGTGACATCGTAGCCGTGGGTGGATCCCTTTGTAGCGGTAAAAATGGGCGAGGCATAAAGATGGCTGATGCCCAGGTCTTTCAGATAGGGCACCAGCGCCGCAGCACGATCAAACGTCATGCCGTTACGAAACTGAATACGGTAGGTAGCGGTTGGAATACTCATTTGCTGTCTCCCGCAGCCAGACGAACCACGATGGAATGTTGGGGCAACCGATCGGCCGCTTTCGGCCAGGCAAAGAGGGTTTCACCGGGCATTTCAGGCAGCGGCTGGGCCTGCTCACCTATGTTCAGCGCCATGGACAGTGTCCCCGCAGGGAAGGTCCAGCTCACGGCAACAAAGCCCTCGGCGGTCGCCAGCACCTGACCGCTGTGACCGCCTGCGGTGGCCAGCAGCGGGACAATGGACTGCTGTCGGATTGCCAGCAGTGACCGGGTCAGCGTCAGCCAGCGTTGGCCTTCCTCACTTTCCAGCTTGCGCCAGTCCAGCTTTGAACGCACAAACGTCGCTTCGTCGTTTGGATCGGGCACGCTTTCGCCCTCATGACCGGCATGGCCTTCAAACTCTCTTGCCCGGCCTTCACGCACGGCTTTAGCCAGATCGCCATGAAAATCGGTAAAGAACAGGAAAGGGTGGGTTTCGCCATACTCTTCCCCCATAAACAGCAGCGGGATATGCGGTGATAACAGTAATGTCGCCAGTAGCACCTGTGTGCGTTCAGCGCCGGCCAGCGAAATCAGCCTTTCGCCCTGCGCACGGTTGCCCACCTGGTCGTGGTTCTGAATAAAATCAACAAAGGCCACAGGCGGCTGTCCCGTGCTGTCTACACCGCGTTTCTCACCGGACTGAACGGACACCTCACCCTGATAGACAAAGCCCTCGGCCAGCGCGCGCGCCACGCGTTTTTCAGGCTGATCGGCAAAGTCTTTGTAGTAAGCGTGCGTTTCACCGGTGGCGAAGACATGCACGGCATTATGGAAGTCGTCATTCCACTCCGCCGTAAACAGCGGCACGCCGCCGTCTTCCGTCCTGGGGTGCAGGAAAATGACGTTACGGCAATCTTCGGTGGTGAGGTGAATCTGGCGGTCAGGAATGTCCACCCGGATCCGCTCAGCAATCTCCGTCAGCACGTGCTTGTCAGCGATATCCTCAATCTGATCGATGGCATCAAAACGCAGGCCATCCAGACAATACTCCTGCAGCCAGAAAAGGGGCGCTTCCGCGATATAGCGGCGAACGGCGTCAACATCATAGGCAATACCCGCGCCCCACGGCGTCATGCGATCTTTGTGAAAGAAGTCGGGTGACAGCAGCGGCAGATAATTTCCGTCCGGACCAAAGTGGTTAAGCACGATATCGAGTACAACTGCAATGCCATAGCCATGCGCGGCATCAATAAACGCTTTGAAATCGTCGGGCGAACCGTAGGCGGCATGCGGTGCGTAAAGCAGCACGCCATCGTAGCCCCATCCGCGCTGGCCGCCAAACTGCGAGACCGGCAACACCTCAATCATGGTGATGCCGGTCTCAGCCAGATAAGGCAGTTTTTTAATTGCGGCCTGGAAAGTACCTTCTTCCGTAAACGTGCCGATATGCATTTCATAGACCACGCTTTCCTGCCACGGACGACCACGCCAGTCGGTGTTCTGCCAGCGATAGTGTGTCGGATCGATAACCAGCGACGGTCCACTGACATCATCCTGCTGCGCGCGTGAGGCGGGATCGGGGATAACGGTGCCATCGTTCAGCACAAAGTTATACGCTGTGCCCGCCTGAATGCCGCTGGCATGATATTCAAACCAGCCGTCTTCGGCGGGTGTCATGGCACTATCCTGACCGCCCAGTCGCAGCGTGACCTGCTGCTGGCCGGTCGCCCAAACGCGGAAACGCACGCTCCCGTCGGCCAGAAACTCCGCCCCCCAACTCTTACAAAATGCTGTCGATCCCATTCCGTTGCCTCTTTAATCAGAAAGTACGCAATAAGCACCCTCACGCTATCGGTCAGCCGAGGGTACGGGTTGAAAATGTTGTTAACGAGATCAGGCACCCAGGAGAGGGGAACGCCTTCATCACCTCTTCCTGCGTTACTATTCAGAAAGTGTTATGTGTCATACCGCTTCAGACGCCAGGCAGCGTCTGATTCACACCATGCTTAAGCCCTAATCATAGACTACGTTGCCGTATTTACTGCGCGTGCCCGCCTTTGTACACGATTTATTCCTCAGCGAGGCTGATACGCACCGCCATCGGGCCCGCCCTGGTTTTCGCTGAACTTTATGGAAAATCAGATAAAACCCTGTGCCGTTATGCACAAAAAAACCGCCGTAAACAGCGGTTTCGCAGTCAAACAGGTGAATTTATGTGACGTTGTCACGATATCGTCAGCCAGAGCCGAGAGCCTGGCTGACGCGCCATCAGGCCGGAATGGTTTCCGCCTTTTGGCTACGTGACCAGACGCGGTGTTCGGCCATAGCCGCCGTGAAATCATTCATCAGCGCGATTTCAGCATTGTCGGCTTCCACGATGCCGTCTTCCTGCTGATTCTCATCCAGGTCAAACTGCGCTTTAAAGCGACGCGCTTCCCCACTCAGACCAATGACTTTCAGGTGCTTGTACGCTTCCAGCAGGAAGTAGCGCGCATCACCGCTTTTCAGCAGCGCATCCATGTTGCCATTGGGGACGATCACGGCGTCGAACGTAAGGGAAGGCAGGCCGTTAAAGGTGGCATCGATAGGTAACTGTGATCCATCGTCGGCACTGACCTGGCCCATGTGCGCCGCCAGCAGTTTCGTATGCACGCCGGCCGTTTTCAGGTGTTGCAGGATATGCAGCACATCATCGGCGTTAACGCCCTCGCTGACTAACAGCGCCACCTGGCGGCCTTTGATATCCCCATCCGGGATCGCGTACAGGCTCAGGCTGTCATCTTTTTGCAGGCCGTTAACCTCTTTTGGCGCGGCGGTATTCAACTGGTCGTCGCTGAGCGCAATCCCCAGATTGGCGGCAACACCCTGCGCCAGCGTGACGTCAATGCGCAGCAGATGATCGAGCACGCGCTCACGAATGTAAGGGCGAGCCACTTTACTCAGTTCAAACGAATACGCGCCAATAATATGTTGCTGTTCGATGGCAGTCTGGCTGTTCCAGAACAGTCGCGGCTGTGAATAGTATTCGCCGAATGAAGGGCTGCGTTCGCGCACTTTATGTCCTTCAATGCGCTCCTGATAGCTTTCAAAGCCGCCTCCTTTTGCCGCCGGTGGGGTTTCCCGTGGCCAGTTGTCATTGATCGAGTTCGGCTCGTAGTTGGCCGGATTGGTATCAATGTCCATTCGGTGCATGCCCTGACGCTGAAAATTGTGGTAAGGGCAAACCGGGCGGTTAATCGGAATTTCATGGAAGTTAGGCCCGCCAAGACGGCTGATTTGCGTATCGGTGTAGGAGAACAGACGGCCCTGAAGCAGGGGATCGTTGGTGAAATCCAGGCCGGGAACGATGTGACCGGGATGGAAGGCGACCTGCTCGGTTTCGGCGAAGAAGTTGTCCGGATTGCGGTTCAGCACCATTTTGCCGACGCGCACCACAGGCACCAGCGCTTCAGGAATCAGTTTGGTGGCGTCCAGAATATCAAAGTCAAACTTAAACTCATCCTCTTCCGGAATCATCTGCAGGCCAAGCTCGAACTCAGGGAAATCACCCGCTTCGATCGCTTCCCACAGATCGCGACGGTGGAAGTCAGGATCGCGGCCTGTCAGCTTCTGAGATTCGTCCCACAGCAGTGAGGCTTTACCGGCCAGCGGTTTCCAGTGGAAACGAACAAATGTGGCTTTACCTTCGTCGTTGATCAGGCGGAACGTATGAATGCCGAAGCCTTCCATCGTGCGGTAGCTGCGTGGGATACCGCGGTCGGACATCGCCCACATAACGTTGTGCAGGGTTTCGGGCTGCAGCGAGACATAATCCCAGAACGTGTCGTGCGCACTCTGGCCCTGAGGGATCTCATTGTGCGGTTCGGGTTTCACCGCATGCACGAAGTCCGGGAACTTATGCGCATCCTGGATAAAAAAGACGGGCGTATTGTTGCCCACTAAATCAAAAACGCCTTCCTCGGTATAGAACTTGGTGGCAAAGCCACGAATATCCCGCACGGTATCCGCCGAACCGGCACCGCCCTGAACAGTAGAGAAGCGCACAAAAACCGGCGTGATCTGCTCAGGCTCGCTCAGAAAATGGGCTTTGGTCACGTCCTTCAGCGAGCAGTAAGGCTGGAAGTAACCATGGGCGGCCGAGCCGCGCGCATGGACGATGCGCTCAGGGATGCGTTCATGATCAAAATGGGTGATCTTCTCCCGCATAATAAAATCTTCAAGCAGCGTCGGACCGCGTGATCCGGCGCGCAATGAGTTCTGGTCGTCTGCAATACGGGTGCCCTGGTTGGTGGTCAGCGCGCTGCCTGTGCCGCCTTTGCGGTTCACCTCCAGCTGATCCAGCTTTGCATTACGCGTCTCAGGGGCTTTAAGGCTGCCGGGCGCCGTTGGTTGTTTCCCCGGTGGTGTGGGTTCGGCAGGAGGCTGATGTGAACCGTCTTTGGGGGCTAATGATCCCAGGCCGGGCTGTGAGGATTCGGGGCCGGTGGTTGGGGCACGGTGATTCAGGGGCGTAGTAGATTTCTCATTCGACATGACACATTGCTCCAGCTTTTTTTATACGACGTGAGGTGGCTGTAAATATAGAACACCTCACCGATTACGCCTGAAAATATTCTGTTTAACCGGTGCGCTTAAATATCGCACGGTGTGTGATGCCTGTTTTTTTATTTTCAGCAAAGCACAGGCGGAAATAATTCATTAGCGAAATTAAATAGCAAATTTTGGATATTTTTTCGTTGTTTTTCATTTGTTTGATTGTTTTCTGTAAAGACGGGGAAGGGCCGGGCAATCGTCGCACGTTTATTTTTCATGCGGTATTTTCTGAAACAGGTCGCCTCTCGTGATTAACGCACTTTGCTGGCGATACGGTATTTTACGCATAGCGTAATACCGCTGCGCTTATTAAGGTAAAGGGCGATGTGATTGAGTCAGACAAAAGACAAAGCAGAGCCGGTGATAGTGTGCAGAGCGGATAAAAGGGGAACTGACAGAGGAAAAGTGCCAGTCCATGGCGTCGTCCTTCCTTAAGGCGCCTTACTCAGAACTACTTAGACGTGCGTCGGCTGGTTTTGCCGCCTTTCCGACCGGCCTCCCTGGCTCTTTCAGGATCGTTCCTGAAATTACCTCCGCTGGCTTTGCCTCCTGCACTGCCAGCTTCACTGGCGCGATCAGGATCGTTAGCAAAATTTCCGGCTCCACCTCTGTATTTCTGTTGTGTCATAGTCAGACCTCATATCAGTGTTCCGTAAGATAAAAAGGACTAGCTAGTCACACTGTCATTTTAGTTGTTACAGGAAATTATGCCACTCTGCACGCGCAGACTTTTTGCGGCTTTCGTAAGTTATTTCCCAAAAAATCAGTAAGTAATATTCTGTTACGGGTGAGCGGCTGTGACGGGATGAGTGACGCTTATCGTTCACCCACTGTCAGAATGGGTTTAATGAAGCATTACCTGGAAAGATGGTCATTAACCTATTGATAAAATTGCCCAAAATGGCGAGTTAAAAATTAACTGTTACACTTTCTGAATACCTTTCAGGAGTGACTATGAAATTAGGCTTTGCATGCAAGTACTTAAATGCGGACGGCAAGCAGTTCTTTCCCTTTCGCGCCACCACCCGGACACGTTTTCTCCGCCTGGATAAGGCGCAGGGCAGCGCACTGCTTTATGAGATCGCGCAAACCAATTTGCAGAATCTGTATTTAACGCTGGAGGCGATAGCGACACAGCCTGATGCGTTAAGAATGATGCGCATTGGCAGCGATTTACTGCCGCTGTACACCGTGCCAGAAGCAAAACCCCTGTTTGCCCGTTTTTTGCCGGAACTGTATCCGCTTTTTGCCCGCTGCGGTGAACTGGCCAGACAGCATAACATTCGTCTGTCATTCCATCCGGGACAGTACAGCGTGCTGGCGTCAGACAATCCTGATGTAGTAACCCGCGCGCTGGAAGATGTGGAATACCATGCCCTGTGCGCCTGCCTGATGGGCTACGGCAAAACCTTTCAGGATTTTAAAATCAACATCCATATGAATGGCAAACGGGGTTTTGACGGGTTTAAACAGGCCTTTCACCGTCTCAGTCCCGAAGCCCGCCTGATGCTGACGGTAGAAAATGATGAGATATCCTGTTCGCTGGACGACGTGCTTCAGGCCCGTGCATTGTGTCCCGTCGTGTTAGACATTCATCATCACTGGGTGAAAGAGAATCAGTTTATTCAGGCCGATGATGTTCGTATTGCCCAAATTACAGAGTCCTGGCGTGGGGTACGGCCAGTATTGCACTATTCCATTTCGCAGGAGGGCCTTATCCCTGAGAAGGGGTTCCCCGATCAGCAGCAACTGGCAGTGCCAAAAACCAAACTGCGGGCGCACTCCGATTATTATTTCAACGCGACGCTCAATGACTGGGCATTGTCGTTTAGCGATTTCGACATTATGTGCGAAGTGAAAATGAAGAACCTGGCCAGAGAAACGCTTTACACGCAGGCAAAAAGTCACAGGCTGGTGGCCTGACAGGACCGGCGGGCAAAAAAAGAAGGGCCGGTGGCCCTTCAGATCATCACAATCCCTTTTTCAGTGGCGGAACGCCACCTTCGATTTGTGCCTGCTGAGCACCGGAACCGGGGCGGGCATTCCCCAGCAGCGGCTCTTCTCCTAAAATATCCGGCTGCTCTTTCGCGCTAAACTCACCGCGACCGTCGAAGGAGGGGCCTTCACTCCAGCGGCCTTTCGGCAACGGTTTATCCAGTGAGGTATTCAGGCAGTAGTAAGCGTGTTCCTGCGCTTCCCCTTCCTGTGGGAAACTGTCCGGGATGGGCAGCGACGCATCCAGGCCGCCTAAATCTTCGATTACCGCCAGCCACTGCTGCTGGTGCATCGTGTCGCGGGCAATCAGGAAAGACAGGAAATCCTTCATGCCTTTATCCTCAGTCAGATTGTACAGGCGCGTCGCCAGTACCCGGCCTGTGGCTTCAGCCGTCACGTTTGCCAGCATATCGGCCGCCACATTGCCGGACGCGTAAATATGGCTCATGTCAAAAGGCATGCCGTTCGCATTCACCGGCAGGGCAGCCAGTCCTGATGACAGGATATGACGGGGATTCATTCCGCCGAGAATCGCATTCACCACGGGATCTTTTGCCGAGGCTTCCTGATAAGAAAGGGGCGCGCCCTCCAGGTTGAGGGCCACCGCATGGCCCAGCATCTCAATATGGCTCAGTTCTTCAGTTGCCGTAGAGATAAGAAGATCTTTGATCCGCGCATCGCCGCGTGCGCCCATGGCCTGGAAGAAGTACTGCATTGCCACACGTATTTCGCCTTCCACGCCGCCAATGGCTTGCTGGAGTAACATGGCGAATTCAGGATCGGGTTTCTCTACTCGCACGGGGTACTGCAGCTTTGATGAGTGATGAAACATGGTTATCTCCTGGTTAGTGAGGAATCGATCAACAGCCAAAAGCCTGGTCATGAATGCCAGAGAAATAAAGCGCAGCGAGGTAGGTTTTCTTCATCGCCGCTGCGTTTAACCTTTTGATTTACCGCGAAAGGAGAGGCGAGGTAAGCTGAAAAAAATAAAAAAAAAGCCCCTGAATCAGGGGCGAATTTTTAGGGAAGGCAAAGCATCCATGCTAATTAGCGTTTCATCACAACTTATCAAAAACGGACATCGCCCGGCGTACGCTGAAGCACAATCTCCAGGGCCTGACGATAGATATCCTGCATGGTCACATCGGTTTCACATTCGAGTTTGTGGATCAAACCCAGCACGATGTCTTTTTCAGAAACGTGAGCCTTATAGGCAGCAAGCTCTGACCAGGTTTCGGCAATCACATCTTTTTCGCTGGTGAAATGGGCACCCGCGTTCATGAAATAGTCTGAAATCTGAGACTCAGTATTCGTTGTCGTTTGCATCATGGCCTCAAAATCGTTAGAAGGAAAAATTTTGCATCTGAAGGTGGAAATCCACTCACCTTCAGATGCGGTGCAAAGCACCTTTCGTTACAAGTGACTTAACATCACGCCGTAAAGTTATACAAAAAAACCAAGTTTGTACAATTTTTTTGTATAAAATTTTAAGTGGTCGGATGACTTTTCGGCGCTTATTGCAACATAAAATCTAAAAATATTAACATTTTCTGTTGATTTTTAAGGGATTATTGAGGGTACCCTCTGCGCGGCGCCTTTTTGGAAAGTTGTACAACCTTGTACAAGATGACTTTTCTGAGCGGGCCGGGTTGTACAGGCGACGCGGGAACGGATCACTGTCACGCGTGCTGTGTGCGGCAGCGTCCTCCCTGGCGGCAACGTCGACATGGCAGGCCAATAACCCCTGAGCTCAGACGGGGAACCGCGTCTGGCAGGTGAACTCTGCAAACAGGCCGGGGCGGGCGCGTTGCCCGGAAGTGCCGTGTGAATCTGTCGGGAGCCGTGGTCATAATTTACTTTCTTATGAACGCGCAGGGCGTTAAGGTTTACGCCTCTTGAATCACAAGGACATGATAATGGTTAACGACTATTTTTCACTGCCGTCCGCGGGCATGACGCAGGAACAACACAAACGTACGGTCGCCGTTGCGGCGGCGCTGGCAGTGGCAAAAGCATCCGTCAGCGCCTCGACGTCAGCGAATGGCTCTAAAGCCGCCTGGGATTTGCAGGCCGTGGCAAACGAAATTGCCAATCTGGCGGATGCGATTCAGGATGCGCTGGAGGCCGACAGCACCGTGTAATCTTCCTGCCTGACGGGATGCGCGACGCTGATTGCCTTCACGTGCCAGCCGTCAGGCACGGCGACCTGGCGGGCGCAGGGCGGATTGAGGAATGTGAGCGTCAGCTGTCCGCCAGCCGGATCTCCCGGTTATATTCACGACAGACAGCTACGCAGCGATCCGGTTGCCGCTCACATCGCGTACAGGAAAAGCGGCACCGTCACGACAGGACCACGCCGCCCGGCCACGGACACTCACGCAGTGCGGGCTTAAGGCACGGTGTTATCAAACCCGGCCAACAGGCGAGACATTTTTGCCTGGGGCGTGGTGTCAACGCCGTCTTTACCGCCGTCTGCCTGGTCCATCCAGCTCTCGTCGGCTTCCGGATGCGGTCCGGTTAACACAACCGTGCCTTTTCCATACGTATAGTGGGCGATAGCGACGTCACCATTCCGGTAAAAGGCCAGAGGGGTAAAACCATCCCGGGCTTGATTGCCCTCAAGGTACGGACCGTCCTGATAATAGAACCGCGTTGGCTGACGCTGCCAGTCAACGCGAATCGTGTAATCGCCCTCATCAGCAATGCCCGAGCCTGGACGGCCCACTTCCGATTCCAGCGGTGAGCTAATCAGCCCCAGCCACTGACTGTCTGCCAGGTAGGCCCCCATGCAAAGGCCCAGAAACCCCTTGCCGCTGCGAACAAACTGTCGAATAGCCCGGACGCCTTCCTCTCCCAGTGCGGCATAAGCCGCGGGAATATCCTGACCGCCGCCAGGCTGAATATAGAGATCAAACTGACGCAGGTTCTGTGCCGTCAGCCTGAGCGTTTCATGCTCGCCGATGTACGTTGTGCGAACCGGCCGGGTGAGGCCGTGGAGCGATTTCACCACCATTTCCGAACAGCCGTCACATCCTGCCGCGCCGCGATAAACGGCGATGTTCAGCGGCGGCGGGACAGCCAGCACCGCGCCGGGCACCAGGCTTAAGGCAAGCAGCAGGGCGGTCAGTCTTCCGTTACGGGGGCGAAGGATTGCATGATAAGCCAGCCTCATAGGTTATTTCCTGTCGGTTAAATAACGTGGGTATGCACGGCGTAATCCCGGCCAGTCGCCTGTGCTCAGGCAGGCGTACTGGCGGTAAACCGGCGACTTGAGCAAGCGCTCAATTTAGGGAAGTGACGGATGCCTGTCAACGGGTTTATTGACCTGACAAACCTTTTCAGCGGCGTGATACAGCCCGTACAGACAGGCCATATCACGTGTTAACGCCGTTACGGTCGCTTAGTTTTCATAACCTGAGGCGATAATTTTTGCGGCGCTGGCCAGCACATCCTTACGCGAGGCCGCGTGTTTGTCGGTCTGCGTGTAGTAGGTCACCAGCACCAGCGGGGCATGATGCGGTGGCCAGATCACGGCGATGTCGTTGGTGGTGCCGTAATCACCGCTGCCGGTTTTATCCGCGACCACCCAGTCAGCAGGCAGACCCGCACGTATGCTGTAGGTGCCGGTTGTATTGCCCTTCATCCAGTCGGCTAACTGCTGGCGTTGAGCAGGTGCCAGCGCCGTGCCTAAAACCAGTTTTTGCAGGCTCTGCGCCATCGCTGTCGGTGACGTTGTATCACGTGTATCACCCGGAATAGCGGTATTAAGCGTGGGCTCGGTTCGATCGAGACGAAACGTGTTATCGCCGATGCTGCGGGCGAAGGCGGTCACGGCATGCGGCCCGCCAAGGTGCGTCAGCAGTTTATTCATCGCCGCGTTGTCGCTGTACTGCAAGGCCGCCGCACTGAGTTCTGCCACGGTCATCGTGCCGCCCACCTGTTTTTCGGTCACGGGGTTGTAATTCACCAGGTCGGCGTGACGAATCGCGATGTTTTCATTCAGCAGGCCTTGTGCGGTTTCCGCTTTCTTCAGAATGGCCGCCACCGTAAAGACTTTACTGGTGCTGCAAAGGGGAAAACGTTCGTTACCACGATAAGTAAAAACAGAACCATCACCGGTGTCGATCGCCGCCACGCCTAAGCGTCCGCCTGCGGCATGTTCCAGCTGCCGGACAGGTTGCGCTAACAATGCGTCATTGAAATGGGCCTCGGCGACAAAAGGGACCGCCAGCGCCAGTAGGGTTGCCGCTGCACAGATGCGCAGCCGGGGAGCCGTAGCCATATAAACCTCCGTTAATGTGTATCTGCATTCAGACATGCCCGGCACCTCACCGCCTCAGGAAGCGGGGCGTGCTGAGCGAAACGTGTAAAATGCGCCCCTCGTGAAACTTATGTCAGTTTCTGCCACCTGATGCCCCCGTTATGACACGAAGGTCGCGTTATTGCGGGACATATCGCCTGTCAAAAGTGTGACGAGGGAGAGAGTAAGGGATTTCAAATTATCGACAAGCGAGATAATTTGAGAGGAGCCAAAAGAATTTCTGGGGTTAACAATGAAAAATGATGTTCCGCTTAATGCACTCCGGGCCTTTTATGCTTCGGCCCGGTACCTGAATTTTACTCACGCAGGTATGGCACTTTTCGTCTCGCAGGCGGCCGTGAGCCAGCAGGTCAGGCTACTTGAAGAGCGGCTGGGCGTGACGTTATTCCGGCGCTTACCGCGTGGACTGGAGATGACGGACGAGTCCCGGCTGCTGTTTGCCGAGGTGTCCGAGGCGTTCACCCAGCTTGAAAAAGCCTGGCGCCGGTTTGAAGGGGGTGAATACCGCGAAGTGATGACCCTCGCCTGTGTCGGGACCTTTGCGCTGGGCTGGCTGCTGCCGCGTCTGGATGCCTTTCATCAGCAGCATCCTGCGCTGGAAGTGAACGTGCGCACCCATAATAACGTCGTGAATCTGGCGGGCGAAGGCATCGATTATGCTATTCGCTTTGGGACGGGGGCCTGGCCTGCAACGCACAACGAACCGCTGTTTACCGCACCGCTGACTGCGCTTTGCCGGCCGGATATCGCCCGTCGGCTGCAGCAGCCCGGCGATCTGTTACGGGAAACGCTGCTGCGTTCTTATCGCGCGGATGAGTGGGGTAACTGGTTCACTGCGGCAAATATCACGCCCCCCAGAATGACTGGTCCGGTTTTCGACTCCTCGCGGCTGATGGTCGAGGCAGCGGTTCAGACGGGCGGTGTCGCGCTGGTGCCGGTCTGCATGTTTCAGCGGGAGCTGGAGGCGGGCATCCTGGTGCGGCCTTTTGACATTGAGATTGATGTCGGTGGCTACTGGTTAACCTGGCTGCGGTCAAAGACGCTGACGCCATCGATGGAGATATTTCGCGAATGGATAAGGCAGCAGGTAAATGGCTGACCGGATCGGTCACAAGCCCATGCGCCTCACACGCCGATCAGGTTACGGTTGCCGGCGGAAAGCGCAGGGCGAGTCAGGCGCGCGGTGACGTTATCCCGGCATGATGACGGCGCAGGGTTAACCGATGATGCCTGCGCGGACATTGTGCGTATTCATCACGCGGGCGGAGGCAACGTATTATCCTGCCATGCGGGCAACACAGCGCGACGTTTTTTATTTTCTGAGATGAATCAGCCAGAGGATAAACTCACTGTTATTTCTCACGCCTACTTTCTGCATGATTTTTTGCTTAAGATAATAGATGACGTGTGCAGGTGAAGCCATCTGGTACGCGATCTGGTTAACCGTCATACCGGTCATAAAAAGCCAGCTTAAAGAAAGTTCCTGCTCGGTTAAATAGACCTTTTTTCCCTGTGTACTTTTCAATTCCATTTTTATTCTGCCTCTCAATGCTTTTTTTCAATGCCACGGTGATAGCCGTGTTCGGCGGTAATGCAGGCATGATAGGCAAACGTGTTGGATATCACAGTATAAATCATTTCACGTTATCTTATTTTTTTAACTATATGATTATTATCATTTTTAATCCGAATGAGACACGTTCACATCACAAAAGATGAACGTTGTATCCGGCGATCCTGTCTTCATTTTTGCAAAAAAGATCGGCTGTGGTGATTTTCCCGTCATAAAAGCAGCGTGAAACAGCGCTGGCGAATCAGACCCCGTTTATCGCCTGCTATTTTGACGCCTTTTTTCGGACTTGCTTAGGGCTATTTTTATCACTATGCACGGCCAGGCGGTTGTTTATTTCCGTTATCGTCTGCGCGCCGCTTGTACGCTTAGCCGATTGATGTTGCTAACGCTGTCAGCATTATTTCCGCCCGGGTTGTGCGGCGAATAAATACGCGCCGCTAACGGGCAGCGTTCCGTGCTTTTTAAACATCTGTTCAGCGAAGAGAAGAATTTTGCATGCGCCGGCGAAAAAACAACCGGTACGGTTAATGGCTGCACAGGCCTGTCATAAGGCGATGAAAAGGGCAGAAAAAAATATCCATCCACATCAACTGGTTTACATAAACCTCTCCGGTTTCGCTTGATCGCACTGGCAGATCGCGATTACTGTAATTATATACAGTAATTTGGCGTGAGAGGTGAATATGGAATTTATCAGGCCAGCAAAAGTGAGCACGCCTTTGCAATTACCGCTGTTTGTCGAGCGGGTGCCGTGCGGTTTTCCGTCTCCGGCGCAGGACTACGTTGAGCAGCGGATTGATTTGAACAAGCTCATCGTTCAGCATCCCAGTTCGACATACTTTGTGCGCGTCAGTGGAGAATCGATGTCCGGAGCGGGCATTAACGACGGCGATATGCTGGTGGTGGACAGCGCACTGGTGGCTTCTCATGGCGATATTGTGGTGGCCGCGATTGAGGGCGAATTTACCGTCAAGCGGCTTCAGCTTCAGCCCTGCCTGCAACTGATGCCAATGAACCGTCAGTTCAAACCCATTGTGATTAGCACAGAAGACGCGCTCGAAGTGTTTGGCGTTGTGACCTATGTGATCAAGTCGGTTTATTAATCATGTTTGCGCTGGTCGATGTGAACAATTTTTATGCCTCCTGTGAAACGGTGTTTCGACCGGATCTCAAGGGCAAGCCCATTATTGTGCTCTCAAACAACGATGGCTGTGTGATTGCGCGTAATGCCGAAGCCAAAGCCCTTGGCGTCACCATGGCCGTGCCGTTTTTTAAAATGCGAGAAATCATTGCCCGCCATAACGTGCAGGTCTTTAGCTCTAACTATGCGCTGTATGCGGATATGAGCACCCGGGTCATGACGCTACTGGAGGAAATGGCCCCGTCGGTAGAAATTTATTCGATTGATGAGGCCTTTCTGGATTTAACCGGCGTCAGCCACTGCATGTCGCTTGATACCCTGGGGCACCAGATTAAAAAACGCATCAAAAAAGAAATTCATCTTAACGTCTGTGTCGGGATTGCCCCTACCAAGACGCTGGCGAAGCTGGCGAATTTTGCGGCCAAAAAATGGGCGGGCTACACCAACGGTGTGGTCGATCTGTCCGATCCGGTGCGCCAGCAAAAACTGCTGGCGAAGGTGTCGGTCAAGGATATCTGGGGCGTTGGCCGCCGTCTCAGCCAGCGGCTTGAGGAGATGGGGATAACCTCGGCCGCAGACCTAGCGCGTCAGCGTCCCAGCCTGATTCGTAAGAATTTCAGCGTGGTGCTGGAACGCACGGTCAGAGAATTATGCGGTGAACCCTGTCAGGATTTAGAAGCCCTCGAACCCACCAAACAGCAGATCATGTGCTCACGTTCTTTCAGTAGCCGTCTTTCAGACTATGCACAGGTGCGTGAGGCAGTCTGTACCTATGCCGAACGTGCCGCCGAAAAACTGCGGAAAGAAAAACAGTACTGCCGACAAATCGGGGTGTTTCTGCGCACCAGCCCCCATGCCGTTGGTGAAAACTTTTACGGCAATCAGGCCACTGGTCAGTTACTGACGCCGTCGCACGATACGCGCGACATTATCCGGGTGGCGACCGACATGCTGGACTACATCTGGATCGCGGGCCACCGCTATATCAAAGCGGGCGTTGTCCTGAGCGACTTCTTTGACCACGGCGTGACTCAGTTGGATTTGTTTGATGAGCGACCGGTCAACCCGGGCCGTAACGATCTGATGCAGGTTATCGATCAGATCCACAAAGCGGGCAAGGGGAAAATGTGGTTCGCCGGACAGGGGACAGAGAAGCGCTGGGCGATGAAGCGCGAAATGCTGTCGCCGGCTTATACCACGCGCATCAGCGATCTGCCGGTGGTGAAGTAAGGCGTGGGCAGGGATGACAGCAACAGAATGCTCTTATAAGGGGGCCGTTTGGGCTGCCGCGCGGTTTAAATCTGGCGTTGTGGTCTAGGCTAAAACAGGTATCCATCCCCTTAAGGAGAGCTTTGTCATGTCAGAACTCAGTAAATCGCCGGTGGCAGATCGGGCCGAACATAACGCCTTTTTTCCTTCTGCCTACTCACTTGACCAGTTCACCCGCCCCACATCTGATCTCGGTGATGCCGACTATCCCCAGCCGTATTCAGGGAATAAAAAGGTCCTGGTGATCTGCACCGACGAGCGCTATCTGCCGCTTGATAACGACACCCTGTTTTCCACCGGTAACCATCCGATTGAGACGCTGCTTCCGATGTATCACCTGTATCAGGCCGGTTTCCAGTTTGATGTGGCGACGTTGTCCGGGCAGATGGTGAAGTTTGAACACTGGGCGATGCCCCAGCAGGATGAGGTGGTCATTGGCTTTTACAATCACTGCCTGTCGCTGTTTCGTTCCCCGCTGACGCTGAACGCTGTCGTTCAGTCACTGACGCCCCGGTCAGAGTACGCAGGCGTCTTTATTCCGGGCGGTCACGGCGCGCTGATAGGGCTGCCCGAAAGTGAAGCCGTCGCTGAGGTGATCCGCTGGACGCTGGCCAACGATCGTCACCTGATTTCGCTGTGCCATGGCCCGGCTGCCTTTCTTGCTCTGGACAAAGGCGACAATCCGCTTAATGGCTATAAAATTTGCGCCTTCCCCGATGCGACCGACAAACAAACACCGGATATCGGCTACATGCCGGGACAGTTAACCTGGTTCTTTGGGGAGAAACTTCAGGCCATGGGACTGACGCTGGTTAACAGCGATATTAAAGGGACCGTGCATAAAGATCGCCGGGTACTGACGGGCGACAGTCCCTTTGCGGCGAACGCGCTCGGTAAACTGGCGGCAGACGAGCTGCTTAAAGCCAACGCCTGATCGGCCTGCTTTTTATCCCACCACGGCATCGCCTGCACCGCACTTTGTGCAGACGATGCGCCGGGGTGGGATTCGGGTGTACTTGCACCCGGTGCCTGAGATACAATCGTCCTGCCTATCGTTTCCGGGTAATGTCGGAAATGCAGCCTCTCAAACTGGTCGTCATGAGCAGCCAACAATCCACAGCGAATAAACAAAAAGAACGCGGCAGGCCCAGAGAATTTGATATCGAACAGGCTCTGGACCAGGCGATGATCGTGTTCCGGCAGAAAGGATATCATGCCGCCTCGCTTAACGATTTGAGTGAGGCAATGCAGCTTTCTGTCGGTAGTATCTACAAAGCGTTTCAGGACAAGCGATCGTTGTTCCTGCTGGTTTTTCAGCGTTACATCACGGTCCGCAACGAGGATCTGCGCGGACGCCTGGCCCGCTTTTCGACCGGCCGCGCAAAGTTAAGTGAACTACTCCAGTTTTATCTGGATTCTTCCCGGTCAACGGAAGGGCGCACCGGCTGTCTGGTCGTAGGCAGTGCTATTGAATTACAGGTGCTGGATGCGGAGCTGTCACAACAGGTTACACAGGTTATCTTCCGCAATAAGGCCTTTCTGATGTCACTTTTGCAGGAAGGGCAGCATGATGGCTCCATCAGGCGCGACCTGGATGTGGAGACGGCTGCAGGACTGATTTTGCGTATTGCCTTTGGTATGCGTGTTACCGGCAAGGTGGCGGATGTACACGATGAACAGGCTACGATTGCGCTGGCCCTGAAAATCCTGGATTAATCTTTGCTCATTTAGGAAGTAAATATTCCCTTATGTCATCCATGCAGGGCGGCCGGTCACCCACGGGCTGCCAGACACAGGCACAGTGTGCCTTCTCTAAAACACTTTGCTGTTACAGAAAAAGTAAAATTTGAGGATTATGCGTGAAACATGACAGGGCAAACATCGGTGAAGAGATTCACGCGCTTTTAGGGCGCGTTGTGTCAGGCATCCTGCAGCCGGGTAAAACGCTCACACTGCAGGAAATTATTGGTGCGTTGCACCAGCAAAGTCTCCAGACAAGCTGTAAAAAGACCCGACAGACCTGCGAAGAGGCTATCCGTATCCTCGCGCATAAACTCCATTAATGACGACGGGCTGAAGCAAGGAAGCCTGTATGGCCGTCACGTCACAGTAACGACAGCAGCAACAATAATGCCAGCAGCAGCAGCGAAAAGGCCGCAACGGCTTCGCAACGATGCCCCGTCCCGTCACGGCAGTCACTGGCCGTCTTAACGACCAAACAGCAACCCAATCAGTTCACGGCAAAGGCGCTCTTCTTCCTGACTGGCTGACAGCTCAAGACGGCGCAGCAGTTTAGTGCAGATAGACTTACGGTTCACGTTCTGGCCGGCGCGTAAAATATCTACCACGATTTGCCCCAGCATTTCCTGCTGTGAAGGGAGACCCGCCGCAGAAAAATAGCGGGAGATATCGTCGGCGCTCTGCGGTAAGCGATGATTGCGTTGCATAGAGGTTCTCGGGTGGTTCAAAAGTAGTCAGTTGAAAGTAGCGTAAAGTTATACAATAAAATAAAACTTGTACAGCTATTTTTGCAGAAAAAGCGTGCGGCGCGATTCAGGCGGGGACAGAGAGAAGGGCAGAAAGCGGACACAGAGAGAATACAGACAGCTGGCACGCAGTAAACGCGGACGCATCCGGCGTCCGCGAAGCGTGGTATCGCATTAACCTGTCAGCGTTAATGCTCGGTCACATTGGCGGGAACCTGGCCCGTTACTACCATCCAGTTGAGTTCGGCCCGCTCGCGCGTAGCCACGTTAATAAAGCTTTTCAGCCATTTACGCGCATCGGCGATCAGGAGCACGCGCTCATCGTCGCTTTCATGGTCCGCCATCGTGCTGAGCTGGCGAATCAGTGAAACCACCGTGATCTCCTCATTCTGTAGTGCCAGGTTCACCGCAGCTTCACCAATAATCTTATGACCGGTAGCCTCATCGTGAAAATTCATATGCACCTCCTGAGAGTGAGTGAGAATGTCGTCGACCCAGTGATTAGTTTAGTAAAAGGAATGAATAGCGGTAGTGTGATTTCATTCGGTGATACCTATCAAAGAAAACATTAAAAACAGTGAACTTTCATACCGCAGGCTAACACCTTAATAAGCGAGCGAAAATTTATAAAGACCCGTTTTATCCGCCAGAATTGAAGTGATTAAACCACTAGATAGTGGCGAACTGGCCTGAAATTACGATAGGTCCCTGACACGGTGACCTGGCCGTCAGCGGCATTCCGGAACGCAACCTGACGCTGTAAATAAAATGTCCATAAGAAAGAGATGCTAATGTGTTTGTGTTGTCGCAAAGCAAAGTGAGAGGGAATGAAAAAGGCCATAACAGGCGAGCGCCTGTGTCAGAAAGACAAAAGGATATATGAGCCATGATCATGCCGTGTAAATCGTTATTACACTGTTTACGACGATCGTTATTTCCGGATAAAAAGATATTGAGAGGGTGAAGCAATGAAGAGGCGGCAGGAAATAAAAAAGCCGCCCTGATCAGGCGGCAACGCTGTTATTTTGGCACTTCGGAAACGGCTTTAACGTCCGCTTTATTGATCTGCTGTTTCACACCATTGGCATCGGTATAACCCAGTAAACCGGCATCAGATTCAGACGGCTTACCGTCGCTGATAATAGTGCGGCCATCGTTGGTATGAATAGCGTAGCTTGTGCGGGTACAGCCTGTTAATGCGGTCATGCCGATCAAAACTGCCAGCGGTAAAATCAGAGTATTCTTCATATTATCCACCTTATTTCTGTGATTGAGTCCGTTAGTTATCAAGTTCACTCATATTGCTGATCTGATCGCGATTAATTTGTTCGGTTTTGCCTGTCTGGGCGTCACGATAGGACACCAGCCCCGTATCGCTGTCAATTTGAGGCTTACCATCGGTCACTATTGTACGGCCGTCTGACGTTTTAATGGACTGGTTGGAAGAACAACCGGCTAACGTTGCCAGAGAGAGGGCAAGCAAAACGGCAGCTGACAGGGATTTAGTATGCATTTCATCTCCTTGAAGTGGACCTTGAATTAAACAGCATAGTCGCTTTTGAGAATTTTGCAGGGCGGTGAGCGAAACAATAAACGCACTTGCGCAGAAAAAGCGCGAATAGCTAAAGCGTATTTATGCCTCTCAGAAATTTCACATTTAGCGCCTGCGGTTTGGTATTTAGTCTGCGGCCCTTTACGCTCGTTGACAGGTTAACGAAAAAAGGAATCGAGAATGAAATGGCAAATGGGTGCAGTTGCAGCGTTATTAATGGGTTCCGTTGCTTGTGCGGCAGAAACAACCGCGATGAAGAATCCGCTGAGTGTACACGTATTAAATCTGGAGACCGGCACGCCGACTCCCGGTATTTCTGTTGACCTCGAACATAAAGAACAGGGCAAGTGGGTTAAGCTTTCCTCAGGGGTAACCGATAAAAACGGCAGAATTAGTGCACTATTCCCGACAGATAAACAATATGAAACGGGCGATTATAAAGTTGTATTTAAAACGGGAGATTATTATCAGAAGGTTCAGCACGCGTCCTTTTTCCCGGAAATTCCGGTGATATTTCACATGGACAAAAGTGAATCGCATTACCATATTCCATTGCTGCTGAGCCCGTACGGCTATTCTACCTATCGCGGTAATTAATCCTCACCGGCAACGCCTGAATACCCGGGTGTTGCCGGTCTCTTTCGCCCCCTCCGCCCTGGTCATCGCCGCGCGATGTCGCGTTTTCCCGACCAAACCCTGGCTTTGCAGTCTTCACCTTGCCACGTCCGGACAAAAAAACTTTTGCTGCTACGGGTGCGATCATCGGTTAAATTGCCCCTCTGTGCCGGAACGGTTAACCTGCCGGTGCCGGAACCTTCATACCGAACAAAGCAGGGCGCGCTGTGCCTGCTTTACGTACAGGAGAATCGCTGATGCGAAAAGGATTAACTGTGGTTGCCATGGTCATGCTGTCAGGCTGCAGCCTGATGCACAAATCGTCGCCCGCGCCAGAAACGTTACACTATCGCTGTGGCACCTTGCCGCTCACCGTCACCCTGGATAACGCTAAAGATCAGGTCAGCTTTATCATGGATGGCAAACCGCTGACGCTGACGCAAACCGTTTCTGCCTCGGGGGCCCGCTACAGCGACGGACAGTATGTTTTCTGGTCTAAAGGAAACGGTGCTTTTATTGAGCGCAACGATAAAATCGTCGTGAATGACTGCGAGCTGCAACCGGCTGGTTAACGTTATCTGAGTGAGTGTGCATGATGAGTGACAATGAAATGCTGCAAAACATTGCCCACCTGCGTCGTGAATACACGCGCGGTGGTCTGCGTCGTAACGATTTGCCGGATAATCCGCTGGCGCTGTTCGAAAGCTGGTTAAAGCAGGCCTGCGAGGCACAATTGCCCGATCCTACAGCCATGACGGTAGCCACGGTCGATGAGCAAGGCCAGCCTTATCAGCGTATCGTGCTGTTGAAGCATTATGATGAACAGGGCATGGTGTTCTATACCAACCTCGGCAGCCGTAAAGCACAACATCTGGCCAACAATCCGCGTATTTCGCTGCATTTCCCGTGGCATTTTCTGGAGCGCCAGGTCATGGTGCTGGGCGAAGTCGAAAAACTGTCGCCGCTGGACGTCCTGAAATATTTCAGCAGCCGCCCGCGTGACAGCCAGATCGGTGCCTGGGTTTCGCGTCAGTCCAGCCGGATTTCTGCCCGCGGTGTGCTGGAAGCGAAGTTTCTGGAACTGAAGCAGAAATTCCAGCAGGGCGACGTGCCGCTGCCCAGTTTTTGGGGCGGCTATCGGGTAAAATTTAACACCATGGAGTTCTGGCAAGGGGGCGAACATCGCCTTCACGATCGTTTCCTCTACCAACGGGATAACGACGGCTGGAAAATTGACCGACTCGCCCCGTAAAACTGCGCTTTCCCCTTATCAGCGCTGGCACAGAAGCCGTCAGCGCTTTATGCTATAGCCCTCATTTTTTTCTTCCGCAACTCAGCGGAAAGCTGTGTACCAGCCTAGGTGCAGTCTGATCAATTTGGAGTCAGTGATGACCAGCAGTAACCTGATACAACAATTGCAAGAACGGGGCCTGATCGCCCAGGTGACGGATGAAGACGCGTTAGTCGAGAAACTGGCGCAAGGGCCAATTTCGCTCTATTGCGGCTTTGACCCCACTGCTGACAGCTTGCACTTGGGCCATCTGGTACCGCTGCTCTGCCTGAAACGTTTTCAGGACGCCGGACACAAGCCGGTGGCGCTGGTGGGCGGCGCAACCGGTCTGATTGGCGATCCCAGTTTTAAAGCGGCAGAGCGTAAGCTCAACACCAGCGAAACCGTCGGTGAATGGGTCGAAAAAATCCGTAAACAGGTTGCGCCATTCCTGGATTTTGACTGTGGTGCGAACAGTGCGATTGCGGCCAACAACTATGACTGGTTTGGCAATATGAACGTGCTGACCTTCCTGCGTGACATTGGTAAACACTTCTCGGTTAACCAGATGATCAACAAGGAAGCGGTCAAACAGCGTCTGAACCGTGACGACCAGGGGATCTCGTTTACCGAATTCTCCTACAACCTGTTGCAGGGCTATGATTTTGCCTGCCTGAACGAACTGCACGGCGTAACGCTGCAGATCGGCGGCTCGGACCAGTGGGGCAACATCACTTCCGGTATCGATCTGACACGTCGTCTGCATCAGAACCAGGTGTTTGGTCTGACGGTTCCTCTGATCACCAAATCGGACGGCACCAAGTTCGGTAAGACCGAAGGCGGCGCGGTCTGGCTGGATGCTAAGAAAACCAGCCCGTACAAGTTCTACCAGTTCTGGATCAACACCTCCGATGCGGATGTTTACCGTTTCCTTAAATTCTTCACGTTCCTGAGCATTGAAGAGATTACTGCCCTGGAAGAAGAAGATAAAAACAGCGGAACCGCGCCGCGTGCACAGTATGTCCTGGCCGAGCAGGTTACGCGCCTGGTTCATGGCGAAGAGGGTCTGGCAGCCGCGAAACGCATCACGGAAAGTCTGTTCTCCGGTGCGCTCAGTGACATGACCGAGGCCGATTTCGAACAGCTGGCGCAGGACGGCATGCCCACCATTACGCTGTCTGCTGAGGACGATCTGCAGCAGGCACTGGTTAAAGCGGAGCTGGTACCGTCACGCGGCCAGGCGCGCACCATGATTGGCTCAAATGCCGTATCGCTGAACGGTGAGAAGCAGTCGGATGCGGAATACCGCTTCCGCGACAGCGACAAGCTGTTTAACCGCTTCACGTTATTACGCCGCGGTAAAAAACATTACTGCCTGATCAACTGGCAGTAGCTTTTCAGGGCCGGTTTCCGGCCCTTTTTTATGGCAAGGCACGACAGGGTAAAAAAGTGAAAAACGTTTTAGCAATTCAGTCGCACGTGGTGTTTGGTCATGCAGGCAATGCGGCGGCAGAGTTCCCGATGCGCCGTATGGGCGTGAACGTCTGGCCGCTGAATACCGTGCAGTTTTCCAATCATACGCAGTACGGGCACTGGACCGGCACCGTCATGCCGGCGTCGCATCTCACCGACATTGTCAAAGGCATCGCCGATATCGACCGCCTGAAAACCTGTGATGCGGTGTTAAGCGGCTATCTGGGATCGGCCGAACAGGGCGAAAAGATTCTGGACATCGTGCATCAGGTAAAAGCCGCCAACCCTGAGGCCTGGTATTTTTGCGATCCGGTCATGGGGCATCCGGAAAAGGGCTGCATTGTGGCACCGGGCGTGGCGGAGTTTCACTGCAAAATGGCGCTACCGGCCAGCGATATCATCGCGCCAAACCTGCTGGAGCTGGAAATGCTCAGCGAACGCACGGTAACCAGTGTCGAATCCGCCGTTGAGGCTGCCCGCCTGCTGATCACGCAGGGGCCAAAAGTGGTGCTGATTAAGCATCTGGCACGGGCAGGACGCCGCAGCGATCGCTTTGAAATGCTGCTGGTCACCGCCGACGAAGCCTGGCACATCAGCCGTCCGCTGGTGGACTTTGGAGTTCGCCAGCCTGTAGGCGTGGGCGATTTAACCAGCGGCTTATTGCTGGTCGATCTGCTGCACGGACAGTCGCTGCAGGCGGCGCTGGAGCACGTCACGGCCGCCGTCTATGAAGTGATGCTGAAAACGCATGAGATGGGGGAATATGAGCTGCAGTTGGTTGCCGCGCAGGACGCTATTGCCCGGCCAACGCACTATTTTCCGGCAGAGAAGCTGTAAAAAAAGGGCCGGTAACGGCCCTGATCGTGTCAGATAAGGCCTTCCGCTTTTAGCGCGGCCTGAACCGATGGCCGTTCTTCAACGCGCGCAAACCACTGTTGCAGGTGGTTCAACGCGCTGACATCCAGGTTCAGCGCTTTCGCCCAGCGCGTCACCACATACAGATAAGCATCCGCGACGCTGAAATGCACGCCCATCAGCCAGGGCTTGTCCTGCAGTTCACCGTTTACCCAGGCAAATTTTGCCTCCAACTGACGGCGCACCAGCGCTTTGTACTCGTCGGGCGCATCGTTGCGGAACAGCGGTGAAAAACTCTTATGTAACTCACTGCTGATGTAGCCGAGCCACTCAATAGTGTGATAACGCGTCAGGCTGCCGACGGGGGCCAGAAGATGACGATCGGGCTTGAGATCGGCCAGGTACTGCACAATCGCCGCGCCTTCAGTCAGGACATTACCCTCACTCAATTGCAGCGCCGGTACCTGACCCTTGGGGTTGATTTGACGAAAATCATCCCCGCGCTCGGTGAGCTTGGTTTGCAGGTCGACATTGACCTGAGTGAAATCCAGACCACATTCACGCAGAACAATATGGGGTGAAAGAGAACAGGCACCAGCTTTACAAAACAGTTTCATCATGAAGCCACCATGTTGCGAGTCGTGTTTGCATAGTAATCCCCTGTGGCAGAATTACCAGTTATTAGCATGAGTAATCTACCAGGAACCGATCGGCGACAAAAACAAAAAAACCGGGCAAGGCCCGGTTTTTGCTGCGTGTCAAAATCGCACTCAGGCTTTTTCCGCTTCCGTCGTCTGCGTCATACGGTTCAGCAGCGGGGCCGTCACCAGCATCAGCACAGCGATGACGGCGGTGGCAATCCCGATCTGCTGGAACACTTTGCCGTACGTGACCAGCGAAATCAGCGGATCGGTAACGTTTTCAGGCACCGCCATCAGGTTGGCCACTTTACCGGCAATGACGGCAGCACCCGCGGTGGTCAGGAACCATGAGCCCATGATAAAGCCCATCAGGCGCTGTGGAACCAGCTGTGCCACCATCGCCAGGCCCAGTCCCGAAATCATCAGTTCGCCGATACTTTGCAGGCCATAGCTGAGAATGAGCCAGTTCAGGGACACGATACCGGCATCGCTGGCAAATTTCGCGCCGACAGGCAATACCAGGAACGCGGCAGAACACAGCACCATGCCGATAGCGAACTTGTGCGGCATCGGCAGCTTGTCGCCCAGCTTGTTATACACGGCTGCCAGAATGGGGCTGGCCAGCATAATCCAGAACGGGTTCAGCGCCTGGAACTGCTCTGGCGCAAAGGTAATGCCAAAAAGGGTGTGCTCAACGTTACGAATCGCAAAGAAGTTCAGCGACGTAGGCATCTGCATGTAAAGCACGAAGAAGACGATGGCTTCGACCATCAGCAGGAAAGCGACAATCATACGGCGACGTGCCGCGCCCTTCAGTGCGAAGGCTTCTTTGGCAAAGATCACCATAATGCCCAGCGCAATCAGGCCCAGCAGAATACGGGCAATGGCCTGATGGTGCAGCATCCAGTTAGCCAGGGCGATCAACACCACAATACCTGCCAGCGTCATCAGCAGTTTTCCGAACTGGAGTGGGGCAAAGTCCGGTTTGGAACCAAAGTCTTTCACCAGGCGCTTACAGAACAGGAAGTTAAGCAGCGTGATGACCAGGCCGATCACCGACAGCGAAAACGCCACGTTATAGCCATATTTTTCGGCTAACCACGGCGTCAGCATCATTGAAAACAGTGAGCCGATGTTGATGGACATGTAGAACATGGTAAAGGCGCCATCAATGCGCGGATCGTCTTTCTCGTAGCAGGTGGAAAGCAGGGAAGAGGGGTTCGCTTTAAACAAGCCGCTGCCCACCGCAATAGTCGCCATACCGATATAGACGACGCTGACGTTATGACCGGAGAAGGCGACAAGCGCGTAGCCGATGGCCAGCACCAGTACACCCAGCACGATAACGCGTTTGGTGCCCAACACTTTATCGCCCAGCCAGCCGCCGATAGCGACCAGACCATAAACCAGTGCGCTAAAGGACGAGAACAGGGTAATGGAGTCGGACTCCGACATGCCGAGCTGTCGAACCAGATAAACGGCCATAATGGCCTGCAGGCCGTAGTAGCCAAAACGTTCCCATAATTCGATTGAAAAGATCAGGTAAAACGCTTTGGGCTGTTTAAAAGCATTAAGGCTGACGGCCTCGTCGGTGTGTTTGTTTGCAGTTGACACTTGTACCTCTGTTATTTCATATCCTGCGTCGTGACAGGCATTCCGTCCGCGCCATGTGATCACACCATGGGCCAGATTTTTATTAGATGGGAAAAACGGCGACTAATTTGGCTGAATAAAGGCGGCAGGGCAAGCGTTTTCTACCTTCTGCCAGACAGGGTCAATATGGTGTTAAAACCTAAATAAATATTACTGATTGAAATTTTGTCATGTTTTCAGGTTTTTTATTGGTTCAAAATACCTGCGTGGGGCTTTTCAGATCGTCAATAATGACATTAACCACTAAACGGTGGTTGCGTAGAGCTTTGCTTTGGAAAGTGATCTTTCATCAGAATAAAGCGCCGGAAATGCGGCTTTTGACGTCGTTTCGCTGAAATAATCTGCATACTATGGTGCAAAACGACGCCGGGTGCGCAATAAAGTTGATTAAACTCACATTATTCGCCGTTATTTCAGCAGAAGAAAAATGGTTTCATCAGGAAATAATGCGTCCGGCCCTTAATTAACAGGCGTAAAAAACCAGCAAAAATGCGCTCACCTGCTCGACAGCGCACGCGCACTCACGTAGCCTCTTTATTTCCCAAAAAGGATGTTGCTATGTCGTTATCTTTACGTCTCGCCTTAGTGGGTGACTACCGCCCGGACGCTGTTTCGCATCAATCCATTCCCCTGGCGCTGGCGCGCGCCGCGGCGCACCTTGCCATCCCGATTGAGCCTGACTGGATTCCCACCCCGGATTTAGATGATCTGTCCGCCGTTACGCAGCATGATGCCGTCTGGCTGGTGCCCGGCAGCCCCTATAAAAACGATGACGGCGTGTTTAGCATGCTGCGTTGGGTACGGGAAAACGGTAAGCCCTTTCTCGGCTCCTGTGGCGGGTTTCAGTATGCGGTTATCGACTATGCCCGCCACGTATTGGGCTGGGAAGATGCCAGTCATGCCGAAACCAGCGAGACCGGTCGGATGGTGATTGCGCCGCTAAGCTGCTCACTGGTCGAACAGCGAGGGGAGGTCACGTTTGCACCCGGCTCGCGTATGGCCAGCGCCTACGGTGCGCTGACCAGCGATGAAGGTTATCATTGCAATTTTGGCGTGAACCCGGCTTTCAGTGCGGCGCTGCAGGGTAAAAACATGCGGATCACGTCCTGGGATCTGAACGGCGATGTGCGCGGCATTGAACTGACCGATCATCCTTTCTATGTCGCCACCTTATTCCAGTCCGAACGGGCGGCATTACAGGATAAGGATTCGCCGCTGGTGATGGCCTGGATGCGGGCGGCGCTGGCGCAGCGTCAGCGCTGAACAGTAAAACAGCCTGTGACCGGTCACAGGCTGTTATCCGGGCTTACTCGACCTTATCGGGATATTCACACAGGTCTTCAATCAGGCAGGACCCGCAGCGCGGTTTGCGCGCCACGCAGGTGTAACGCCCGTGCAGAATCAGCCAGTGATGGCAGTCGACTTTAAACGCCTTCGGCACGACTTTTAACAGTTTCTCTTCGACCTGCTCGACGTTCTTACCCGGCGCAAAATTCGTCCGGTTGCAGACGCGGAAAATGTGCGTATCCACCGCAATCGTCGGCCAGCCAAAAGCCGTATTCAGTACTACGTTAGCCGTTTTACGACCGACGCCAGGTAAGGCTTCGAGCGCGGCGCGATCTTCAGGCACCTGACCGCCGTGCTGGTCCAGTAAAATACGGCAGGTCTTAATCACGTTCTCGGCTTTACTGTTGAACAGGCCGATCGTTTTGATGTACTCCTTCACGCCGTCCACGCCCAGCGCCAGCATCGCAGCAGGTGTATTCGCCACCGGGTACAGCCTTGCAGTAGCCTTGTTAACGCTCACGTCCGTCGCCTGAGCCGACAGCAGAACCGCAATCAGCAGTTCAAACGGCGAGGTGAACTGCAGCTCGGTCGTAGGGTGAGGGTTGGCCTGCTGCAGACGACTGAGAATTTCAATGCGTTTCGTCTGGTTCACACGGCTTTTCCCGTGTTGCCCTGCGGCGCATCAAGCGCCGCGTCTTCTGCGCGACGCGCTGCGCGCTGCTTCATTTTCTGATCGATCACATATTTCCCCGCCAGCATCATGCCCAGACCGATAAAGGCACCCGGCGGGAGCATTGCCAGCAGCATTGGCGAGTTAAAATGAATCACGTCAATACGCAACACTTTAGCCCAGGGACCCAGTAACTGATCCGCACCGTTAAACAATGTGCCGCTGCCGATGATTTCACGGATCGATCCCAGTACCACCATTGCACAGGTGGCGCCCATACCGATAGCAAAGCCATCCAGTGCGGCAAGGGGAATACTGCTTTTCGAGGCCACGGCTTCAGCCCGACCCACTACGATGCAGTTGGTCACGATCAGCGGAATAAAAATACCGAGTGACTGATACAGACCGTAGGCGTAAGCGTTAATCAGCATCTGCACGCAGCTTACGACAGAGGCGATGATCATCACGTAGATAGGAATACGGATCTCAGAAGGCACCCAACGACGTGAGGCCGAAATAAAACTGTTTGTCAGGGTCAGCACCAGCGTCGTGGCAAGCCCCAGCCCCAGAGCATTGGTGGCCGTGGCGGTCACCGCCAGCAAAGGGCACAGGCCCAGCAGCTGCACCAGCGCCGAGTTATTTTTCCACAGCCCGCCGACCAGCAGGTTTTTCGCTTCACTCATTGGCGTCTCCACATTCGGGTAACGAAGAGAGTTTCCCTTTCAGGGATTCAATTAACAATGCCGTACGTTTGGTGGCATTCACGACGGCGCGCGGGGTAATGGTGGCACCGGTAAACTGGTCGAATTCGCCGCCATCTTTTTTGACGGCAAACGCTTTGTCATCTGGCCCGGTTACCACTTTGCCATTAAAACTGTTTATCCAGTCAGAAATCCGTAACTCGATTTTGTCCCCCAGGCCCGGCGTTTCATGGTGCTCAATCACCCGCACGCCGAGTACCTTACCGTGAAAATCCGCGCCGACCAGCATCTGAATCGCGCCAGAATAGCCATCCGGTGCGGTGGTTTCCAGGGCGGCGGCCACAGGTTCGTTGCCTTTTCGCGCCAGATAAAGATGATGAGGGCTGGCATTACCCAGTGCCGCATCAGTGACAACGTAACATTCCTGCTGAATGTGGTTATCGTACATATCGGTCGGCACCACCTGATCCAGCAGATTTTTTTGCTGTAACTGCGTCTGGTGCTCGACGGTGGGTTTGGTCACGGTATTTACAACAGCAGTGACGCCGGTGGTGATCGCGGCAAAGAGAGCCAGGGTCACGCCATTCTTGCGTATGGTGTCCAGCATCATTTAATCCTTTTGATGACCGTAAACGCGCGGCTGCGTGTAATAGTCAATCAGCGGTACGCATATATTAGCCAGCAGAACGGCGAAAGCAACGCCGTCCGGATAACCGCCAAAACTCCGAATGAGCCATACCAGCAGACCAATCAGGGCACCATAAATCAGACGGCCACGGTCAGTGGTGGAGGCGGTAACCGGATCGGTGGCGATAAAAAATGCGCCCAGCATCGTCGCCCCGGAAAACAGATGAAGCAGCGGACTGTTCAGCGAGGCGGGAGCCAGTAACCAACCAAGCGTGGCGCAGACGGTCAGCGACAGCAACATCGCGGCCGGAATATGCCAGCGAATGGTGTTTTTCCACAGCAGGAATACCCCGCCAAGCAGGTAACCCACGTTGACCCATTGCCAGCCCAGACCGGCCAGAACGCCGCTGTAAATGGGCTGGGCTAACAGTTGCTCTGCACTGTGGCCTGCGCGCAAGCCGGTTTTAAAGGTATCCAGCGGTGTGGCCTGGCTGACACCGTCTACGCCCAACTGCAGTTGCTGTAACGTATCGCCCGCCAGGGTATGACCCGTAAAGATCATGCTCAGCGAGTCCAGCACGCCGGGTTTAATCACCTGTAAGGCTTCTGGCGGCATCCAGCTGGTCATCTGAACCGGAAATGAGATCAGAAGAACGACATAGCCGACCATGGCCGGGTTGAAGGGGTTTTGTCCCAGGCCACCGTACAACTGTTTGGCAATAACAATCGCAAATACCGTACCGACCACCACTAACCACCAGGGGGCCAGAGACGGGATGCTGATCCCCAGCAGAATTGCCGTCAGCAGGGCGGAGTTGTCGGCCAGCTGAGGGGCGACCGGTGTGTTACGCAGGCGCAGGATAGCCGCTTCTGTCAGCAACGCTGTCAGCGAGGCCAACACAACCTGCAATAAGGTTCCCACGCCAAAAAAGTAGCACTGCGCGGCAAAACCAGGCAGCGCCGCCAGGATAACCAGCATCATGATGTTGCCGGTACTGCGGCGGTTATGAGTATAAGGTGAACTTGCGATACGGAACGCCATTTAATCCTCAGGTGTCAATGTCGATTGCGCTTTACGCGCTTTGGCACGGGCGACAGCCGCCGCAATCGCGGCTTTACGCGCATCGGCGGGGTGATCGAGTTCAGGTGCCTCTTCGGCTTCGGCATTGGCATGATTAGCCTGCTCCTGCGCCCTCTCTGCCTGCTCAACGTCCCTGTGCGCTTCGGCCGCCGCGACAGCCGCCTCACGGGACGCGTCTTCTGCCTGCGCCTGCGCGGCAGCGCGCTTTTTCGCTTTGGCACGTTCAATGGCGGCGGCTACCGCAGCTTTACGTGGATCTTCAGATGCGGTGTCGGCAGCCTCAGCGTCAGCCGCCGCCTGGGCGGCTTTCTCCGCTTTGGCACGTTCAATGGCGGCGGCTACCGCAGCTTTACGTGGATCTTCAGATGCGGTGTCGGCAGCCTCAGCGTCAGCCGCCGCCTGAGCGGCTTTCTTCGCTTTGGCACGTTCGACGGCAGCGGCCACCGCGGCTTTACGCGGATCGTCGGATGCGGTGTCGGCAGCCTCAGCGTCAGCCACCGCCTGGGCGGCTTTCTTCGCTTTGGCACGTTCGACGGCAGCGGCCACCGCGGCTTTACGCGGATCGTCGGATGCGGTGTCGGCAGCCTCAGCCACCGCCTGGGCGGCTTTCTTCGCTTTGGCACGTTCGACGGCAGCGGCCACCGCGGCTTTGCGCGGATCTTCAGATGCGGTGTCGGCAGTCTCAGCGTCAGCCGCCTGGGCGGCTTTCTTCGCTTTGGCACGTTCGACGGCAGCGGCTACCGCGGCTTTGCGCGGATCGTCGGATGCGGTGTCGGCAGCCTCAGCCGCCGCCTGGGCGGCTTTCTTCGCTTTGGCACGTTCGACGGCGGCGGTCACCGCGGCTTTACGCGGATCGTCGGATGCGGTGTCGGCCGTCTCAGCGTCAGCCGCCTGGGCGGCTTTCTTCGCTTTGGCACGTTCGATGGCGGCGGTCACCGCGGCTTTGCGTGGATCCGCCACCGCCGTTTCAGTCGTGTCCGCACTGTCAGGCGTCACCGGTTTCTTCGCTCTGGCACGCGCAATCGCCGCTTCAACCGCAGCCTTGCGTGGATCGGTCGTCTGACGACTCAGCGCCTGGGTTTCCGCCTGTACCTCAGCCTGTCGTAACCGGGCCTGCGCATGACGTGCTTCGGCAGCGGCATCTTCATTCTCAGCAGATTGTTTCGCTCTGGCGCGGGCTTTTGCCGCAGCCAGTTCTCCGCTTTCGCTGCGGGCTACGCGCTGTTTGGCTTCAGCATGACGTGCTTCACGCGCCTGCTTTTCCCGCTCCAGTCGTGCCTGGCGTGCCTCAAAACGCGCTTTCGCTTCCAGCGTGCGTTTGGCTTCCAGGTCGATGGCGCGCAGCTCAGCTTTTTCCTGGCGATAGTACTGCACCAGCGGAATGTTACTCGGGCAGACGTAGGCGCACGCACCACATTCAATGCAGTCATCAATGTGATGGGCACGGGCTTTATCGTGATCGCCCCCCTGGCTATACCAGTACAGCTGCTGTGGCAGCAGATTGGCCGGACAGGCGTCAGCACAGGCAGAGCAACGAATGCAGGACTGTTCCTGTTGCGTGTTGCCCATCTCAGTGCCGGACGGGGCCAGAATACAGTTGGTGATCTTCACGACCGGCACATCCAGCGACGGCAGGGTAAAGCCCATCAGCGGGCCGCCCATAATGACCATTTGTCCTGGTGAAGGGTGAAAACCGACCTGGTGCAACAGGTGGCTGATTGGCGTCCCTAAGCGGCTCCACACGTTCCGGGGTTGCGCGATGGCTTCACCGGTGAGTGTCACCACGCGCTCGGTGATCGGTTCGCCATTGATAATGGCGCGCTTCACGGCCCATGCCGTACCGACGTTTTGCATCAGCACGCCAATATCCGTAGAACGACCACCATGCGGCACTTCCATGCCGGTGAGTATTTTGGTCAGCTGCTTAGCGCCGCCGGACGGATATTTCGTCGGGATAACGCGGATCTGTAAATCCCGCTCACCACCCAATGCCTGCTTCAGGGCGGCGATAGCCTCGGGTTTGTTATCTTCGATACCAATCAGCACGCGCTCCGCCTGAAGCACCCAGGCCAGAATGCGGCATCCTTCCAGCACCTCGGCGGCGCAGTCCTGCATCAGACGATCGTCAGCGGTGATGTAAGGTTCGCACTCAGCCGCGTTAATGATCAGCGTGTTGACGCCCTGCAGGCCGCCTTTCAGTTTGGTGGCCGTCGGGAAGCCCGCGCCGCCCAGACCGGCGATGCCGGCATCATGTATGCGTTTAAGAATGGCGCTGCGTTCATGCTGACGGTAGTCCGGAAGCGGGGAGAGCGGCATCCAGCGATCGTCACCGTCAGGCGTCAGAAAAATACACAGCTCTGACAGGCCAGACGGGTGCGCTGTCATGTGCTGAGCGATAGCGTCAATGACGCCCGAGGTGGGCGCATGTACAGGCAGCATTCTGCCCTGTCCAAACGTAAGCGGCTGGCCGCGCAGCACCTTATCGCCAGGGGAAACGCAAATTTCGCCTTCGTGGCCAATATGTTGCTTCAGGGGAATGATAAACCGGTGCGGCAGCGGCAATTCAGCGAGCGGCGTGCCGTTGGACTGGGTTTTCATTTCAGGCGGATGAATCCCGCCCTGAAAATCCCAGATCTTCTCTTTTTTAAAGAAATTAAGCAGATTAAGCATGACTCTCTACCGGGATCACCCGAACAGGAATGGTATTCAGATCCCACTTCCAGTTGGCCGTGGTGGTGGCAACCGGACGCATTTCAATGCAGTCGGTAGGACAGGGGGCAACACACAGATCGCAGCCGGTGCAGACATCGCTCAGCACGGTATGCATGGCGCGCGTGGCACCGACGATGGCATCAACCGGGCAGGCCTGAATGCACTTTGTGCAGCCAATACAGTTTTCTTCGTCAATCCACGCGACGGTACGCACGGGCGCTTTGGCCTCGTCATCGCCATCGATCGGTTGTGGCTCAACATTGAGCAGGGCGGCCAGTTTAAGCATGGTCTGCTCACCACCGGGCGCGCATTTGTTAATGGCTTCGCCATTGTTGCCCACGGCGTCAGCATAGGGGCGACAGCCGGGGTAACCACACTGACCGCACTGGCTCTGCGGCAGCACGGCGTCAATCTGCTCAACAATGGGATCTTCTTCGACTTCAAAGCGGCGTGACGCGTAACCCAGCAGGGCACCAAAGACCAGGCTCAGGGCGCTCAGTACCGCCACCGCTATCCAAATTGCACTCATCAGAATTTCACCAGACCTGTAAAGCCCATAAAGGCCAGTGCCATCAGCCCCGCGGTGATCAACGCAATAGAATTCCCTTTGAAGGGGGCCGGGACATTCGCCAGAACCAGACGCTCACGCATCCCGGCAAATAACACCATCACCAGCGAGAAGCCCAGCGAGGCGCTGAATCCATACAGCGCCGCCTGAAGAAAGGTGTGATTGAGGTTAACGCTCAACAGGGGGACGCCCAGTACCGCACAGTTTGTCGTGATCAACGGCAGGAAAATACCCAGCAGGCGATACAGCGATGGGCTGGTTTTGCGCACCACCATTTCGGTGAACTGAACGACAACCGCGATCACCAGGATATAAGCCATGGTCCGCAGATACACTAAGTCCAGCGGAACCAGAATGAGGTGATTCACCAGCCACGCGCAAATAGAGGCCAGCGTAATCACAAACGTGGTGGCGAGGCCCATGCCAATGGCCGTTTCCAGCTTTTTGGAAACGCCCATAAACGGGCAAAGGCCGAGAAACTTCACCAACACGAAGTTGTTCACCAGCACTGTGCCAACAAAAAGGAGAAGATAATCGGTCATTTTTTCGCCTGAATACCAGAAAGCGGCTTATTATCATTGATAAAGCGCTGCATCACAACTCCATCGCATTATTGTCAGCCGCCAACCGCACTCAGAATTAAACTCTTGACGAAAACAGCAGCGTTATCGCTGAGTAAATGTCGCTTTTACCCGCGCGGAACGTTTGAAATAGGGAACAAAAACGGCGGCGGCGGCCAGTGAGAGTAGCAAAGTCTGCAACGCGCGTGCATCAGACACCGGCGTAAAGGCAAAGGTTTTCAGCGCCAGCAAAACGGTGATCAGCAACCACACGATATAGTGACGCGGCAGACGGTGCGAACGTTTAAAGAACATCCACACAACCCACATGCTGTAAGCCCACAATGCGGTGGCGGTCAATAATGAAATGGCCCAATAGCCCGTCACCAGCGAACGGTGGTTAAACAAGGTTTCGCGCCATTGCGCATCAAACAGTGGCGTCAGATACATGGCCATCACCAGCGCGGTGGTCAGCAGCGTCATCAGCAACCATGCCAGTGGCAGTAAAAGCCAGCCGCCAATACGTGGGGCTGTCATCGGGGTCGTCATTGCGGTTCATCCTGTTTCAACGTCGTCAGCGGGTCAGAATAGCATGTTAAGACAGACGCAAACCAACAGTGAAAACAGGAGGGCGGGAACAGGGGAGATGCGCGGGATTACACCACGTAGCGCCAGACTGACTTTGGTATGCAGCCCAGGTCGAACAAGCGGCCACCCGATGCGAGTTCAGCACGACGATGGTCGGCTGCCCGGTACATATTGATAATGTCTTTGTCGTCCGACAGCGAATAATTCAGATGGTCATACAGTTTTTCAAGACTTTCAAGGTTATTCACTTTGCGAAATTTTAACAGGTAATCGTGCGCAGTCATTTTTGTCATAACGAATCAATAAGAAAGAAGGCCAAGTATAGGGAGCCGCTTAACGCTGTCCAGTTCCGCGGATGAAAAAAAGCAAAAATCAGACAAACGTGGGGCATAGCTCGCTAAAGGTGAATTTTATCAGGTTTTGGATCGTCGCCATAATCCTGTTGCTGTAAAGCGGTGCATCCAGTTCCAACCTAAAAGAATCATTTCTCAGTCACAAGTCACTTTTTATCTGCTTTTATGTACGAATCGATTGTGTATAACTGCGATTCAGGGCCGGATAACAAAATAACCAGGATAAACCTCAGGCCAGTGCGGTCAGCGGAATCGTTTCATGCCGGAGACAGGGGATTTCTGTGTGTGCTGGAAATCACAAAACAGACTTTTCCCGGGGCTGAAAACGGGATGGCTCATTCTGTACGCCTGGCTGTAATCGTTTTCAGCAGTGTCACACTTAAGCGATTCTGTTTATTACATTTATTTAACGTAAGTTGAAAAAAGACACAGGCGTTTTGTCCATAAGCCCGCGCTGAGAGTATTCCGTTAATCAACGTAACCCCTTTAAATCGCTCAGTTTTGTGAGGCGTGTCGCCCTAATCTGCCCTTTTTTACGTCAGGCTACACAGGCACTTTACCCTGTACAGCAAACGCCCTTCAGAGGAAGAAAAACTATGTGGAAACGTTTACTCCTGACGACAATGGCCAGCGCCGCATTAAGTGGCTCAGTGTTAGCGGCGGAAATGACAGTGGGATTCTCACAGGTAGGCTCAGAATCCGGCTGGCGTTCGGCTGAAACCAATGTCGCAAAAAGCGAAGCCAAAAAACGCGGCATTAATTTAAAGATCGCCGATGGTCAACAGAAACAAGAGAATCAGATTAAAGCCGTGCGCTCCTTTATCGCGCAGGGCGTGGACGCCATTTTTATTGCGCCTGTTGTGCAGACGGGCTGGGAGCCGGTATTAGAAGAAGCCAAGGATGCCAAAATCCCGGTATACCTGCTGGACCGCGCCATCGTCGTAAAAGATAACTCGCTGTATCAGGCCGTTGTCACCGCCGATAACGTTCTGGAAGGCAAGCTGATTGGTGACTGGCTGGTAAAAACCGTCGGCGATAAAAAATGTAATGTCGTAGAGCTGCAAGGCACGGTCGGCGCGAGCGTCGCCATCGATCGTAAAAAAGGCTTTGCTGAAGCGATCAGTGGTCACCCGAATATTAAAGTGATTCGCTCTCAGTCTGGCGACTTTACCCGCAGTAAAGGGAAAGAAGTCATGGAAAGTTTCATCAAGGCCGAGAACAACGGCAAAAATATCTGCATGGTTTATGCCCATAACGACGATATGGCCATCGGGGCCATTCAGGCGATCAAAGAAGCCGGTCTGAAACCGGGCAAAGATATTCTGACCGGATCGATCGATGGTGTGCCGGATATCTACAAAGCGATGCTGGCCGGGGAAGCCAACGCTAACGTCGAGCTGACGCCAGATATGGCCGGCCCGGCCTTTGACGCGCTGGAAAAATTCAAAAAAGACGGCACCCTGCCACCCAAAATTATCAGAACCGAATCAAAACTCTTTTTACCTGCTGACGCGCAGGCCGAGTTAGACAAGAAAAAGAACATGGGTTACTAAGCCGCAGGCCGCCCTTCGGGGCGGTCTTCTTTGATGTAGGGCGGAGTTGACAGCATGACGACACACAATGAATCACCTCTTTTAGCCATCAACGGCGTCAGTAAAGGTTTTCCCGGCGTGAAAGCGCTGGACGATGTCTCTTTCAGCCTGCGCAAAGGCGAAATCATGGCGCTGTTAGGTGAGAACGGCGCAGGCAAATCAACCCTGATCAAAGTGCTGACCGGCGTGTACACCCGCGACAGCGGCACGATTACGTTAAACGGTCAGGCCATTTCGCCGCGCAGTACTGCTGAAGCACAGAAAATCGGTATCGGCACGGTCTACCAGGAAGTGAATATGCTGCCGAATATGTCGGTGGCCGATAATCTGTACATTGGGCGCGAGCCGCGTCGGTTCGGCATGATTGATCGTAAGCGCATGGTGCGCGAGGCGGATGCCCTGATGCGCAAATACGGTTTTGCACTGGACGTCACGCGGCCGCTTGGTCATTACTCCGTCGCGATGCAGCAGATTATTTCGATCTGCCGGGCGGTGGATCTCTCCGCCCAGGTATTAATCCTCGATGAACCCACCGCCAGTCTGGATGCGAGCGAAGTGGAAATGCTGTTCACCCTGATGACAGAGTTAAAACATCGCGGGATGAGCCTGATCTTCGTCACCCATTTTCTGGACCAGGTTTACCGCATTACCGATCGCATTACCGTTCTGCGCAACGGCAAGTTTATTGCCACGCACGACACCGCTACGCTGCCGCAAATTGAGCTGGTCAAACTGATGATTGGCCGGGAACTGATGGCGACCGCGCTGCAGCGTCAGGGCAGTACGCTGAAGAGCAACCAGCCGGTCGTGTCATTCGAAGATTATGGTAAGAAGGGCACGATCGAACCCTTCACGCTTCAGGTCCGGCCCGGTGAAGTGGTCGGGCTGGCAGGCTTGCTGGGTTCGGGGCGGACCGAAACCGCAGAGGTGCTGTTTGGCATTCGCCGCGCCGATCGCGGCACGGCAAAAATCAAAGGCAGGGTTGAATCGATCCGAACGCCCGCGCAGGCTTCCCGTCTCGGGATGGGCTTTTGTCCGGAAGACCGAAAAACCGACGGAATTATCGGGGCGGCTTCTGTCCGCGAGAACATCATTCTGGCGTTACAGGCGCAGCGCGGCTGGCTGCGTCCGATCAAGAAACGCGAGCAGCAGGCGATTGCCGAGCGTTTTATCAAAAGCCTGGGCATTCGCACACCGCATGCGGAGCAGCCCGTCGAGCTGTTGTCGGGCGGAAACCAGCAAAAGGTGCTGTTGTCTCGCTGGCTGGTGACAAAACCGCAGTTCCTGATTCTGGATGAACCCACGCGCGGCATTGACGTGGGCGCACATGCCGAAATTATCCGCTTAATTGAATCGTTATGTGCCGATGGGCTGGCGCTACTGGTCATTTCCTCGGAGCTGGAAGAACTGGTGGGCTATGCCGATCGCGTCATCATTATGCGCGATCTGAAACAGGTAGCAGAAATCCCCCTCGAGGCACTTTCTGTGGCGGCAATCGTTAACGCCATTGCTGATGGAGGTACGCAGCATGCTTGAATCACCGGTTACCCCGACCCGGGCGACACGTCGCACGTTCAGGCTGCCGCCAGGCATGCCGCAACTTATCGCGCTGTTGCTGGTGCTGTTGGTCGACAGCCTGGTTGCAACGAATTTCTTCGCCATCCATTTACAGGATGGCCGGCTGTTTGGCAGCCCGATTGATATCCTCAACCGGGCTGCGCCGGTAGCCTTACTGGCCGTCGGCATGACCTTAGTGATTGCCACAGGTGGGATCGATTTATCGGTCGGTGCCGTTATGGCGATTGCCGGCGCGACGGCCGCCACGCTGACCGTGGCGGGCCACAGCGTGCCGTTTATTATTCTGGTCACGGTGGCCAGCGGGCTGGCCTGCGGGCTGTGGAACGGCATTCTGGTTGCGTTGTTACGCATACAGCCATTTGTGGCGACGCTGATTTTGATGGTGGCCGGGCGCGGCATCGCCCAGTTAATTACGCAGGGACAGATCGTGACGTTTAACAACGACAGCCTGGGCTGGTTCGGCAACGGCGCGCTCTGGCTGTTGCCGGTGCCTGTCTGGATCACGATTGCGGTCGCGCTGCTGGTCTGGCTGCTGGTGCGTAAAACGGCCCTTGGGTTGTTTATCGAAGCCGTCGGGATCAACCTGCGCGCTGCGCGTAATGCGGGCGTGAATGGCTGGCTGGTTGTGATGTCCACCTATGCCATCAGCGGAATCTGCGCAGCGGTGGCGGGGCTGATTGTGGCGGCCGATATTCGCGGGGCCGATGCGAACAACGCGGGGCTGTGGCTGGAGCTGGACGCCATTCTGGCTGTGGTGATTGGCGGTGCCTCGCTGATGGGCGGGCGATTTAACATTCTGCTGTCGCTGATAGGGGCACTGATTATTCAGGCGATGAATACCGGTATTTTACTGTCGGGCTTTCCGCCGGAACTTAATCAGGTGGTGAAGGCGGTGGTGGTGATGTGTGTACTGCTGCTGCAATCCCCGCGCTTTATTGCGATGTTTAAACGGAGACGTGCATCATGATTAAACGTCATCTGCCTTTAATGATTACGCTGCTGGTGTTTGTACTCGGCTATCTGTTTTGCCTGAGCCAGTTTCCCGGTTTTGCCTCGACGCGGGTCATCTGTAATATTCTGACGGATAACGCGTTTCTGGGCATTATCGCGGTGGGCATGACCTTTGTGATTCTGTCGGGCGGCATCGATCTGTCTGTGGGGGCCGTCATCGCGTTTTCTGGCGTATTCCTGGCCAAAGTCATCGGCGATTATCACCTTAATCCGCTGGTGGCCTTTGCCCTGGTCCTCTGCATGGGGGCGCTGTTTGGTGCGATGATGGGCTGGCTAATCGACGCACTCAAAATCCCTGCGTTTATTATTACGTTGGCGGGCATGTTTTTCCTGCGTGGATGCAGCTATCTGGTCTCCGAAAACTCCATTCCGATTGATCATCCGCTGTACGCCACGCTTTCCGGCCTGGCCTGGAAAGTGCCGGGCGGCGGGCGGCTCAGTTTGCTGGCGCTGATCATGTTGCTGGTGGTTGTAGGCGGAATGATTCTGGCGCACCGCACCCGGTTTGGCAATCAGGTGTACGCCATCGGGGGCAATGTGACCTCGGCGCAGCTGATGGGCATTTCAACCCGCGCCACAACCGTCAAAATCTACATGTTGTCGACTACCTTAGCCACGCTGGCGGGCATTGTGTTTTCCATCTACACCTCTGCGGGTTATGCGCTGGCCGGGCTGGGCGTTGAGCTGGATGCCATCGCCTCTGTCGTCATCGGGGGAACCCTGCTGTCCGGTGGTGTAGGGACCCTTCTCGGCACGTTATTTGGCGTCCTGATTCAGGGGCTGATTCAGACCTGGATTAACTTCGACGGCACGCTCAGTTCCTGGTGGACCAAAATCGCCATTGGCATCCTGCTGTTTGCCTTTATCGCCCTGCAACGGTTACTCACCGTAATGTGGGACAGGCAGCAGAATGCACCGGTGAAGCGGCTGAGTTGACGTCAGGCAGGTGCATGAGAAAGCGGCGCTGCGGCGCCGCTTTTGTCGGTGTCGGGCAGGGAAGACGGACGCGACGAACCTGCGGCAACCTTACCGTCATCTCAGACGCGAGCATCAACGATGAGGGCTCGGGCACAGGGGGAATAAGCCCGCACGGCCGCCGGGCTCTGTCTTTGAAACCGCCGCGCCGGTACCCGACGCGGTAAGGTTATTAAAAGCTCGTCCAGCCGTCGTCGGCATTGTCCGCCTTCGTGGTAACCGCCTTCGTCTGGCGTGGAGACATGACCGTGGGCGCGACACCGGCCGTCGCCACCGTGGTCGCCGGAGAACCCAGGCTGAACACGGAAACGGCCTGTAACAGCATGTCGGCCTGTTCTTTCAGACTGGATGCGGCAGATGCGGATTCTTCCACCAGTGACGCATTCTGCTGTGTGGTGCTGTCCATTTCCGTCACGGCGGTGCCCACTTGCTCAATGCCACGCGCCTGTTCGGCACTGGCAGTGGTAATCTCTTCTACCGTATCTGTCAGTTTGCCCACAGCAGACAGAATGCCTGACATGGTTTCAGACGCGTGAACGACCAGTTCATTTCCCTGGCCTACGCTTTGGGCGTTTGCCGCGATCAGCTGGCGAATTTCACCGGCTGCGGTGGCGCTGCGCTGTGCCAGCGATCGCACTTCACTGGCGACGACCGCAAAGCCTTTGCCGTGCTCGCCTGCACGGGCGGCTTCCACCGCGGCATTAAGCGCAAGGATATTGGTCTGGAAAGCGATCCCGTCGATAACGGCGGTAATTTCAGCGATACGGCCGGAGCTGTCGCTGATGGATTTCATGGTGCCGGTGATCGCCTCTGTCGCGTCACTGCCTTTATTGGCCACTTCCCGCACACTGACCGCCAGTTGCCCCGCCTGACGGGCATTGTCGACGTTATTTTTGACCGTCATACCCAACTGCGTCATCGTTGCGGCGGTCTGTTCCAGCGAGCTGGCCTGTTCTTCGGTACGTTGTGAAAGCTCTGCATTACCCTGAGCAATCTGTGTGCTGGCCGAGGCAACACTCTCCGCGTTTTTCCTGACCAGGCTGACCGTATTGATTAGCGAATCCTGCATTTCGCGGATGGCGGACAACAGTTTGCCCGTTTCATCTTTACCCGTGGCTACGACCACACCACTCAGATCGCCGTGGGACACGCGATAGGCGGCCTCAACCGCTTCTTTCAGTGGACGTGTAATACTGCGGGTGATAATCGCGGCGGATATGGCGGCCAACAGCAGCGCAACAATCCCGGCAATAATGAGTATCATCAGCGCATCGGCGCGATCTTCCCCCGATTTGTCGGCCGCGTATTTCATGCGCGCTTCCTGAAACGTCTGCATCTCTTTCAGCGACGCCATGAAGTCACCCTGCGTCTGGTAACGGGGGCCAAAAAGCAGCTGCGTCGCCTCATCACTTTTTCCCTGCTGAGCCAGCGCGACAACCTCATCGATAAAAGGCAGGAACAGGGCTGAGCGGGCGTTCAGTTGGTCAAAAATCGCTTTGCCCTGAGACGTGCTGACCTGATTGCCCATCTGCGCGATCAGCGTATCCACTTCATGACGTTCCCCACGGTAATCACTTATGGCTTTCTCTCTTTTCGTCACGTCTTTAAGAAGAATGGCATTTCGTGCCAGACGGCTCATATCAGAGGTGTAATAGCGCAACGCAGCAGACGAGGAGGATTTGCTGTAGAGCGCGCCCGAGATCTCATCATTGGCGTTGCCGAGTGAGTTAATTTTTATCACGCCGATCAGGACCATAAAAATAACCAGCAGCGCCATAAAGCCGAAGGCGGCCCCAAGCCGTATTCCAATTCTGATGTTGTTCATATGCATTCCATAGTGTCAGGCCCCGGCATGAACGAGCCCGATGGGCGAGCTGATGCGAAAATGTTTTACGTAAAGGTCGGAAGGTGATCGGTATAAAATTTTGTAAGGTTAACTATCGCCAGTCGTGGTATCGGCATTATGCGACAAAGGCTTTAGGTGAAATATTCACGTTGAGTAACATTTACCCATGTGAATAATTTGTTAAATAAAGCACGGCTGAGTGGTTGTCTTATGGCCTCGTGCGGCACATCGTCAGAACGAGACCGCTAAAAGCCGTGACAGGCGTAAACTGCCAGGTTCAGAAAGGGCGTAACCCGTCGGGTGAGGAAAAAACGTATCTGTGTCGATATGGCCGCCAGACAGCAGCGGTAGCGGGCGCAAAACGGCCGGACAGGGCGCGGACCCACACCGCAACGAAACAGACGGAAAGGCGGTTCAACGGTTGATGTCTCAGGTAACGCCCGTCCCCGTGCACAGGCCCGTTACTTGCCTATTCCCAGCTGCAGTTTCCGTTGGCAATTTCGCTCAACGGTTCTTCCCGCCACGGCCAGGGGTGCCTGAGCACCACGCGGCTGGCGAATTTGGCAATGCCGATTTCGTCGTCCAGCAGCCGCGCCATTAAATCCTGAAACCGGTAAAGGTTGGGGGCGATGATTTTCAACAGATAATCGTAGCCGCCGCTAATGTTGTAGCACTCGACAATCTCCCGATACTGACGGGCACCGGTTTCAAACCGCAGGAAATCAGCAGGGTAATGACTCGCCAGGGTGATCTCGGAGAACACCACCAGATTGCAGCCCAGTTTATTCAGTGAAATCCGGGCGGCATAACCGGCAATAATGCCGCTCTGCTCCAGACGGCGGGTTCGCGCCAGACAGGGACTGGGGCTGAGGTTTATTGCCTCAGCCAGTTCGACAATCGAACAGCGCCCCTCGCGTTGCAGATGCTCAAGTATCCGGATATCGGTGCGGTCAGGGAGCCTGGCATGTGACATAGATGGCGTATTCTCTCAGGTTGAATGGCCCATGCGTGCTGCGGTGGCGTCCGTCAACGCCTGGTCGAGCACGTCGATTATTATTTCCGCCTGTTCGGCCGTCAACACCAGAGGAGGACGGATCTTCAATACGTTATGGCCCATGGCGCAGGCACTCAGCAATACGCCTTTTTGCCGCATCCGGTTCACCACCTGACTGGTCAGCCAGCGGTCGGCTGCGCGGCTCTGCCGATCAGAAACCAGTTCCACGCCGACAAACAGGCCCGCCCCCCGGACATCGCCGATGGCTTCGTGCCGGTGGCTCAGGCCGCGAATGCCTTCCAGCAGCCTGTTCCCGGTTTCACGCGCATGCGCAATCAGTCCCTCTTGCTCAATGGTATCCAGCACCGCCAGGGCCGCCGCGCAGGAAACAGTATTACCGGCAAAGGTATTGAAGTAGCGGGAGCGCTGCCCAAACTCCGCCAGCACGTCGGCTGTGGCCAGTAAACCGGCAACAGGCTGACCGTTGCCCATGGGTTTGCCCAGCGTCACGATATCCGGTCTGAGTCCGTGACGTTGAAAACCCCACATGTTTTCGCCCGTGCGGCCAAAGCCGGGCTGGACTTCATCGGCGATAAACAGGCCGCCAGCCTGCCGGATGGCGTTCACCGCGCCGTGCAGGAAGCCGGTCGGTCCGGGCAGGATCCCGTCGCTGGTAAAGAGTGAATCCACGATCAACGCGGCAGGCTGAATGCCGTGACGTTGCAGATCGGCAATGGCCATTTCCACATCCTGGGTAAAACGTTCGCTCAGATCGACACCGTCGGCGTGATAGGCGCGCGGGGCAGGGACCAGCCGAACATGCGGCCCCAGATCGACGCTTTTGCCCAGCGAGGGTGAGAACTGTGAGACGGCGTCCGTAATGCCATGATAAGCGGTTTCGGTCACAATAATTCCGGTGCCACCGGTCCGGATTTTGGCAATACGAAAGGCCAGATCGTTGGCTTCACTGCCCGTGCAGGTCAGCATCAGGTGAGCCAGGTGGGTTTCAGGTACCGTCGCCAGCAGGCGCTCAGCCAGGGTCAGAATCGTGTCATGCAAATAGCGCGTGTTGGTGGCCAGCGTTTTGACCTGATTGCAGATGGCGTCCGTCACCGCCGGATGGCAGTGCCCCAGCGAGGTCACGTTGTTATACACATCCAGATAGCGGCGCCCTTCGGGATCGAACAGCCAGGCACCCTCACCGCGCACGATGTGCAGAGGATGTTCATACATCAGGCGATAGGCCGGGCCCAGCAACGCATCGCGGCGGTCAATCATCGCCGCGGTCACCGGGTCAACATCGGCCTGCCCGGGGATATAGGCATTAACCATATTCAGGTCGGTGGTGCTTTTCATGGAAGTCTCCCGTATCAGAGTTCGGCCAGCAGGCGATCACGTGCCGTGTCGCGGGACAGGTCTGCCAGCATCGACAGCGCCTCCCAGGCGGCAGGATTGTGACGCATGATGTAAGCGCGGTTATGTGGATAGCGGGCCGCGCGCCATTCGGTAATCAGGACAGTAATCAGATGACGCGTCGCCATCAGGTCGGTGACAATAGCCTGTTCCAGATCGGTGAGCGGCAGGGTTTTGTGGTAGGCACCGACGAACTGTGCAGCCCCTGCGAAGGGATCGTCACAGCCGGTCATCTGAAAGGCCGCGGCAGTGGCCACTTCGCCTACCAGCGGTGCATAGATCATGTCGCCAAAGTCAATGATGCCGGTGAGACGAGCCTGTGCGTCTGGCGCAACCAGCACGTTATACAGGTGATAATCGTTATGGATCACCTGCGCCCGCAGCGAGCCAAGACGCGGCAATACCTGGGTGGTGAAGCGCATCATAAATTTTTCTGCGAGGCGACGCCGTGCCGGATCGATGACTGCCTCCAGTTTGTCCATCAGGCGATGCGCGGCGGAAACATTCCACAGCAGATCGTGGCGGGCGGCCGGATGTGAAAAATCCTGCAACGCCAAATCCAGCCGGCCCAGACAGCACGCCATGGCCCGACGCTGTGCGGGGGTAGGTTGGGTATCCCTGACCTGAGTGCCCTCCAGCCAGCTCAGCATACGAACCAGCGTGGTGCTCCCTGCTGGTAACGTGACAATGTCACATTTCTTGCCCGCTGATGTGCGCACGACGCGCGGTATGGGCAGAGCCGGTGCCACCTCGGCGATATGCTCAAGCGCGGCGATCTGGAAATCGACAATCGCCTTCGCTTCGGCGGGATTACTGATTTTCAGGACAAAACGCGTACCGGTCGGGGTTTCAATGCAGCAGTTCTGGTCGCGTTCGCTTGCCAGGGGCTGCACAACGGTATCCGTCATACCGTACCGCTCTGCCACTAACGCCTGTACGGCAGATAACGACAGCGCAGGCGCGGCGGTATTCAGGGCGACAGCCTGATGTGTCTCAGTTTCAGACATGATGTTTCCCTGCCGTTGAGGAGATCACAGGCCCAGCAGGCCGGGAAGCTGGCGGAAGTCGGTCAGGCGGTTCACACCGTAACCGTCAATGGCCGGCTCATGACCGCGATCGATAAACGCCCTGGCCATAAAGCCCAGATCGCACGCTGTCATCAGGTCATAACGAAAACTGGATGAGCAGTGCATCATCTGTTCGGGGCCGCAGCCCAGTTGGTCGAACATATACTCAAAAATTCGGGCACGCGGCTTGTAGGCCTGGGCTTCTTCGGCGGTATACACCGCATGAAAGGGCGCGCCGAGACGGGTAACGCTGTGCGGAATCAGGTCGATCATGGAATTGGATAAAATAACTAACGGAATATGCTGTGCTATCGTCGTCAGCGTCTCAACCACATGCGGATGAGGTTGCCAGCTGGCCACGGCAGCATAAAGCGTCTGCGCATCGCTTTCCCGATAGACGACGCCATGGGCATGACAGGCGCGCTGAAGCGCATTTTCAATCACCTGGTAAAATGGTTTCCAGGCACCCAGCACCTCATCAAGCCGGTAGAAACGAAAATGCGCCAGGAAAGTCGCCATGTGCGCTTCGCTGACCCGATCGGCATAAATGCCCTTTGCCGTCGGGCCCATTTCGAAATTGATTAGCGTGCCATAGCAATCAAAGCTGATAAATTTTGGCCTGAAAATCATTTGCTTAACCTCTTTCATGTGGATGAAAGAAGTATATCGCGCGACGCAAACACATAATTTCTTATTACCGCGACAAAGAAGGGGTTTTTGCTCAATTGCGGCCGCTTTACGGCATCGGCCCGGGTGGTGGGGAAGATCCTCACTGACGGGGCAGGCTGAAACGGCGGGATCGGACGTAATGATGCCCAAAAACGTAGTGCGTACGGGCATTGTGTTTTACACTGCGCGCTGCAAAAATTAAGGTGATAAACGATTAAACAGGCGACAATGGCGATGAACGGTACAATTACTACTTGGTTTCAGGATAAAGGCTTTGGTTTTATTAAAGATGAAAACGGCGATAACCGTTATTTTCATGTCATCAAAGTTGCCAATCCTGACCTGATTAAAAAAGATGCCTCGGTCACGTTCGAACCTACGACGAATAATAAAGGGCTGTCAGCGTTTGCGGTGAAAGTCCTGCCGGAGAGTAAATACATTTATATTGCGGGTGAGCGCATCAAACTTACCGCGATTAAATCTTACGTTGTTTTCAGTGAAGACGTTCCGGCAGATGCAGGGATTGATAAAGAAAACACGGTGCTGTCGGTGGGAATACTGATGAATAATATCCGACCCAAATCAGCGCAAAAGACGAAAGCGATGCGCACCCTGAAAAAACTGGCGATCACGACCTTTCAGGGCGCAACCTTAATCTTCACGGAAGATGAGATTGATATTGACGCTACCGTCAAAATGCTCAAAGTCTGATGCCTGATAACGCCGCTGGGACGACGGCCTGGCCGACAAGGCGATGCCCACGGAGCGATGTCATGCGCCGCCAGCAGCGCCGTTATGACGACGCGCCGCCTGCCACGCGCCGCAGATCCGCACCTGACCTCGCGCTTTCCGCCTGTCTGCCGACGCAAAAAGGCGGGGCGGTAACGCTTCAGGCTCACTTCTACACCCTAATTTCACCGATGCAGAGACGACAATGACAAAACTCACTCTTCAGGAGCAGTTATTAAAAGCGGGACTGGTAACCAGTAAAAAAATGGACAAGGTCCAGAGAACCGCGAAAAAATCACGCGTGCAGGCGCGCGAAGCGCGAGAAGCCGTAGAAGAAAACAAAAAAGCGCAGATCGAGCGGGACAGGCAGCTCAGCGAAAAGCGTAAACAAGCGGTGCTGGCGAAAGAGTATAAAGCGCAGGTGAAGCAGTTAATTGAAATGAACAGAATCGTCGTGGCAAAAGGTGAGATCGGTTTTAACTTCACGGATAACAACCTGATTAAAAAAATCATGGTCGATAAATCTGTGCAGACCCAACTGATTAACGGTCGCCTGGCCATTGCCCGTCTGATGGCAGAAAACAGCGACGAGCCGCACTACGCGATTATTCCGGCCAGCGTCGCGGATAAGATCGCGCAGCGCGATCCCGACAGCATTGTCTTAAACAGCGCACTCAGTCAGGACGCGCAGGAAGAGGACGATCCTTATGCCGATTTCAAAGTGCCAGACGATTTGATGTGGTAATCCACGCGACATCAGCCGCTTCAGAGCGCCTCCGCCTGGTCGCGGGGGCGCAGAATAACCGCGTGGCGTTTTCCCCCTAAAACGGACTGTCATGACGAGCCTGAATCGCGTCTCCGCTGACAGGATGGGTAAAATGCAGCTCGCTGGCATGCAGCATCAGTCTGGGTGGTCGTGCGCTGTGCGGCGGCAGACCGCCATACCACTCACAGCCTAAAATAGGGTGCCCCAGGTGCTTACAGTGAATACGCAGCTGGTGAGTGCGGCCGGTTTCAGGACGTAACTGCACTCGCGTGACCGGCAGAGACGGCCCGTCATCTGGGACATACGTAAAACGCGCCAACACCTGATAGCGCGAGCGCGCTGGTTTGCCGGTGCGTGCGCAAATCGCCATCAACGGAAACTGCTTCGCAATCGGCGCATCCACTCTTCCCTCATCATGTTCAACGTGGCCGCAAAGTAGCGCGGTATAAACTTTGCTGACGCTTCGCTGACTGAACTGCGCGCACAGGGCGGCATTGATCGCCTTATTACGGGCAATGACCATCAGCCCGGAGGTGCCGAAATCCAGCCGGTGAACCAGGGTACAACCGGGAAAGCGCGCTGCCAGCCGGAAATGGACCGAGTCCTGATTTTTCGGGTGCCTGCCGGACAGGCTCAGCAGCCCGCTGGGTTTGTTAATCAGCAGCAGGTGCGCGTCCTCATAGAGGATCGCGATCGCCTCATGGCAGGGCGGCGCAATAAAATCGTCGAACAGGGCAGACATCAGGCAGCCTCAAAGGGAAGCGGGCGCGGATAGTAACCCATTTTCCACCCGTAGGCGAATCACGCCAGGCGCAGGACAAGCCCGCGCACGCTGCGTTAGTTAATGCCGGTCACAGCGGCTAACGGCTAATAGCCAGCGCGGTGATCGCTGGCGTGCTTACCGGCAGGCCGAACGTCATCAGTTCACTGCGGGGATCTGACCAGATCAGCACGGTTGCGGGCACCGCGCCAGTAAGCTCCGGGCGTGACACGCTGTTCACCGCCTTGTTGCAGGCGGGAACAGACATCACGACAGGGCGCGACAGACCAGGCGCATCCTGCCAGATAACCGGGCCCGCGCCACAACAGGCTGCATTATCTTTCCGTCTTTCCCTGGCGCTGGCAGCGACACAGCCGGTTACGGGGCGTCAAAAAAGGTAATAAAAAATACCTAAAGGTTTTTCATGAATACCCGTTATAGATAAATGCAGTGTGATCATTATAACTGCATAAAAAATAACGATTTAGGGCGACTGAATAAAGGGAATGGCATTCATGATGAACAAAATTTTCGTTACGGGCACGCTGGCTTTACTCTTTCTGACGGGATGTGCGGAGAATAAAAATACGCATTTGATCAAGGCGGAGAACGGCAGTTCACTAACCGTCAACACGATTTTCGCACCTACCGATATGAATAATAATACCTACGCGGATGTTAAACTGCGCCAGGTCACGCCGGCCCGAGCCGGGACAGGAATGGGAATAGCGGTACTGAGTGCCGTGCTGGGGAGCGGCATCAGCACGGGTTCATTTGATAAGAATAACTACAAGGGCAGTGATATTGACAGCATGCCGGAACCCACCGCCGCGTATTTCACGCCCAAAGCCGACGTCAAAATCCAGCAATGGCTGAATAAAAATGGCGGGGGTTATGCTTACACACAACCCTTGTTCATTGCTGCCTCAAAATGGTCGCTGGTGTACACCGATATGTCGTCCGGCAACAGTAACTACGATTTAACGTATCGGGTCCTGTTTTATAAACGTCCGGAAGGCGGCACGATCCTGAGTCCCTATGTGGTTGCGGAATGTGAACCCGCGCATGTCACCGCACCGCTGAATGACTGGACGGCCAACCATTACGCCAAAGTCACGCAGGTGACGCAAAAGATGATGGATGCCTGCCTGCTGGAGCTGGATAATCAACTGCCACGCTTACTGAAAAAATAGTGAGCAGTACGGCCTGTTTTAACCGGCAGGCCGTGCAACAAGCGCCTCAGTCTCCGCTGTAAATCCGCCTCCCAACGTCCTTTATCCGCTGCGCCATAAAGATAATGACCACAGCAATTAATTTTCAGGCCGCGCCTGCCGATAATCTAATCACAACTCTGAACGGAGGGCGTTTCGATGTCTGAACTTAAACTGTCTTTATCTGCGGATGATACGCGCACACTGATCATTCGTGCAGGTTTTATGCTGCGTAATTTACGTAACAGCCTACGTGAACTGGGCTACGATCAAACCCTGTCCGAGGTCGCGGGCGGGATCCCGGATGCCCGCGCGCGTCTGGGCTATGTGGTGACCATGACCGAAAATGCGGCCAGTGAGGTACTGGGCTGCGTGGAGCTGACACAGCCTGCGCAGACAACGCTACAGGATACGGCGGAAAGTCTGCTGGCGCGCTGGAACAGCACGGCTATCACACCGGAAAACGAGGGCGCGGCACGGGCGCTGGCGGAAGAAACGCGCACATGGCTTGGCACAGTGCCGCAGTTAACCGGTTTCACCCGTCAGCAACTTCAGGCGGTGATGATGGCTCAGGGTTTCCAGGACCTGACGGGCCAGATTATCCAGCGCATGACGAAAATGCTGAACGAGCTGGAAGTCCACCTGGTTCAGGTGCTGAGGGATAACGTGCCCGCACAGCCTGTGGCCAAAGTGGCCAGTCCACCGGCTGCTGCACAGCCATCAGAGAGCCCGTCAGCCTCGCAGGATGACGTGGACGATTTGCTCGCCAGCCTGGGACTCTAAGGCTGGACTCGCTCTCTTTAAGACCGATCTCTTCCGGCATACTAAAGGGTTGGCTGCGCCATTCGTCAGGCAGGGGGACGACCTCTCAGCGATACCGCCCACCGGTGCCTTTTCCGCAACACCGACGGCACAGCGGGACAGATTTCTTCTCCCGTTTTGCCAGCCGCACCGCGCATCCTGGCGCGGTACTGTCAACGGCGGCAGTCGCGTATGCCTGCCTGGCCGTCGGCTGTCAGGGCTTGCGCTGACATAAACATCCCCACACAGAACGGCGATCCGCTGCTTCACGAAAGAATAAAAATGCTATAAATAACAGTAAATTGCATTCGGCCTGTCTCAGGCCGTATGCATGCTGGCAGGGCTTTTTTAGCGACAGGTCAGTCAATTGTTAAAAAATTTCATAAACTAATGTGCGCAATGACTTCATTCGTAGATAACCGGGAACACAACGGTTACTGATTTTAGTGACTTATCCGACAACTCAGGTTGCTGACGGACTATAAGGGGAAATGATGCCATTACTTATTGGGGAGTTATCGGGTGCGCCAACATGGATACCTGCTGTATTGCTCGTCACGCTTTCATTTATCGTGGGCTTTCTGGCCCGGTTTATTTTTCTCAGGTTCATCCGCTTCTGGCAGAACCGGGACCGAAAACTGTTCAAATCACTGGAAAAGCACCTGCGCGGTTCGCTGTTTCTGTTTATCCCCTTGGTGTTGATCAATATCGGCATTAACTACATCGATCTGCGTCCTGAAACCGTGGCGTTTATCACCTCCACCGCCAATATCTTTATCATTTTATCGATTTGTTCCATTTTGATTCGGTTGACCAATGTGGCGCAGGATATGCTTTTCATTCGCTACGATATCAATCTGTCGAACAATCTGCGTGCCCGTAAGATTCGCACGCAGTTAATTTATGTGAAAAAAGTGGCCATCGTGATCCTGGTCTCGCTGAGTCTGTCGATGATTTTGCTCAGCTTTCCCGGCGTGCGTAAATTCGGCACGACCATCCTGGCCGGTGCGGGCGTCGCAGGCATCATCATCGGTTTTGCGCTGCAAAAGTCGCTGGTTAACCTGTTTGCCGGTATTCAGATTGCCTTTACCCAGCCGATCAAAATTGATGACGCTGTTGTGGTGGAAAAAGAGTGGGGCTGGATAGAGGAGATCAATCTGACGTATGTGGTCGTGCGTATCTGGGATCTCCGTCGGCTGGTGCTGCCGATTACCTATTTCACGGAAAACGCCTTCCAGAACTGGACGCGCAACAACGCGCAAATCCTGGGCTCGGTGTTTCTGTATGTGGATTACTCCCTGCCGCTTGAGCCGCTGCGCCAGCATTTCGAGAAAGTGCTCAGTGAAACCAAACTCTGGGATCAGCAAACCCAGGTGCTTCAGGTCACCGACACCTCTGAAAAAACCATGACAATCAGATTATTAATGACGGCACAAAATTCGCCCACCGCCTGGGATTTGCGCTGCTACGTGCGGGAAAAAATGATCGAATTTATTCAGCAGAACTACCCGCAGAGCCTGCCGCATGTCAGGGCAACGCTGACTGAGACGGACTCGCGCTGACGCCAGGGGTTCTCACGTCTGTATTGAGGCAGGAGGCTGGCTCACCCGTGTGGGGCAAACGGGCGTGGGGCAAGGAAAGTGTGGCGTTAAGCCACAGGCGGGCGCGACGTCTGGACTGCATTGACACGCCGGTCTCAGGGACGGTCAGAGGCACCGCTGCGTGCGGGGCGGTGGCGTTCCTGGCGGACAGCGTGATTGAGCAAGATAACTGCCGCTGTCGACAGTCCGCCAGGGACAGGCTTTGTCGTGACGACGCCCACCTGTTCCTGGCGGTGTGTACCGAATTTATTGCTCTCTGGCGGCGGTTGCCGCCTTTTTTACACCTGGAATGCCGCGACCATGCCGCGCAGCGCATGCGCCTGTTCCGACAGTGAGCGTGACGCCGAAGACGATTCTTCAACCAGTGCGGCATTGTTCTGCGTCACGCCATCCATCTGGCTCACCGCGATACTGACCTGCGAAATGCCCTGCATCTGTTCGGAGGAGGCCAGAGAGATATTATCCATGGCGTCAGCCAGTTCGCCGACCATTCCAACGATTTTCAGGATGCTCTGACCGGTTGAGGAGGCAACCGTCACGCCGCTTTCCACCTGTTCAACGGCCTGTTCTATCAGCGTTTTAATGTCACGTGCTGCCGTAGCGCTGCGCTGGGCCAGCGTGCGCACTTCGCCTGCGACCACGGCGAAACCGCGTCCTTCCTCGCCGGCACGGGCCGCCTCAACAGCCGCGTTCAGGGCCAGGATGTTGGTCTGAAAGGCAATGCTTTCGATCACGGCGGTGATGTCGCGCACTTTAGTGGCGCTGACCGAAATGTCATGCATGGTGTGCGTCATGCGCTGCACGTCAGATTCGCCCGTGCGGGCAAGCTGTGCGGTTTCACGTGCCGAATCGGCCGTCTGCTGTGCACCGGCCGTATTGCTTTTCACCGTGGCCGTCAGCTGCTCCATGCTGGCAGCCGTCTCCTGCAAAGCCGCCGCCTGCTGTTCGGTACGTGAGGACAGTTCGGTATTGCCCTGCGCGATTTCATCGGCAGCCAGCGCAACGGAGGCCGAAGCCTCTTTAATCTGGGAAACCAGCGCACGGAGCCTGGCTTGCATGACGTCAAGGGAGGCCAGCAGGCTGGTGGTGTCCTTGCGGCGCAGTGACACGGTGGCGGTCAGATCGCCGGCTGCGATGGAGGCGGCCAGCGCCTGCGCCTGTGCCGGTTCACCGCCCAGTTGGCGCATCAGCACGCTTATAGTGACCGCACAGGCACCGACCGCGACAATCACAGAAGCGGTGGCCAGTAGCATCAGAATCAGCGAGGCGCGGGCAGTAGAATGGCTGTTTTGTTGCACAGCAGCCTGGCTGTTTTTCTCCTGAATCTCTGTCATATCGCGCAGAGCATTCAGTAACTTAGTCTGAACAGGACGCACGTCCTTTAACAGATAGTCCGTGGTTTCTTTATCAAGATTGGCCAGCCCGAGCCTGGTTGCCTGATCCAGGGCGGCAAACGTTGGTCCTTCGCTGTCGGTAATTCTTTTGAAAGCCTCACGACCCGCCGGCGTAGAGTCGGTTGCCAGGATAGCGCCGAGCGCCTGACGGTTAGCAATAAAGAGCGCTTTCTGTTTCTGAATCCGCGTGACTTCAGGCTGCATCGCCTGGGTGTCGCTGAGCAGCGCGATATTCCTGACGGCAATGCCCATATCTCTGACTTCACCGTACATGGATTGCGCTAACTGATACTTTTTCATCTTGATGTTGACGGTATCGTCCATGCCTTCACGGGCATGATGCAGGGCCTGTTGGGCGATCCCGGTGCACAGGATGAACAAAAGAATAAGCAGGCCAAAACCTGCAATAAGGCGTGTGGATATTTTCATTATTGTCTCATTATGTAGGTTAAATTTGCTGTGTTTGCGTTCGTAGCAAAAAGGACATTACTTTTTACGGCTACGTTTAAATCGTATCAGAAATAAGCAGTTTTGCTTTTTCGTGCGCACATTTTGCCGAACAGGCCTCATCACATTTTCCAATGACGCATGGCCTTGTCACTTCAGCGTGAGCATGACACTATCCTTGCCTGTCTATACATGTACTGTCACCCTGCGTTGGCGTCCGCCGGACGTAAACAGCAACGCACCCCATACACTGCCCAGTGAGGAAATGATGCCAGCCGAAACATCTGCAGCAGGTTATTCAGGCGTTGAGAAACCGCGCCTCTCTGAAAGCCGTTCCATTGATTACATCCCACTGCGGGAGCGACATGGTCATCCTTTTAGCCAGTTCACACTGTGGTTTGGCGGAAATCTGCAAATCACCGCGATAGTTACGGGTGCGCTGGCGGTGGTGTTGGGGGGCGATGTGGTCTGGTCACTGGTGGGATTACTGGTCGGACAGATCCTGGGCGCAGGCATTATGTCATTACATGCGGTTCAGGGGCCGCGCCTGGGTTTACCGCAAATGATCACCAGCCGCATGCAGTTCGGCGTCTATGGGGCGGTCATTCCGCTGCTGCTGGTATGCATGATGTACGTCGGTTTTTCGGCCAGCGGTACCGTGCTGGCCGGTCAGGCGCTGGCTAAGCTGGTGCATGTCAGCAATGCGACGGGGATGATCCTGTTTAGCGCGATAATCATCGTCATTGCGGTGCTGGGTTACCGGGTGATCCATCAGCTTGGCAAACTGGCCAGCCTTGTTGGTGTACTGGCTTTTGCTTATCTGTTTATCACATTGGTGGTAACGCATGACTTAACGCCTGTCTGGCAGAATCAGCACTTCACGCTGGCTCATTTCCTGTTGGCGGTGTCGCTCTCCTCCTCATGGCAGATCGCATTTTGCCCTTATGTCTCCGACTATTCGCGCTATTTGCCTGCGAATGTCTCCGCGAAAACGTTGTTCTGGTCAGTGTTTTTCGGCACCGTAACGGGGACGCAGGCGTCCATGACGCTGGGTGTGATTGTCGCGGCGCTGGCCGGAAAGGCGTTTGCGGGCAATGAGGTTGGCTATATTGTCAGCCTGGGCAGTACGCCCACGATGGCGATGGTGATCTATTTCGCTATCTGCTTCGGCAAAATCACGTTCACCACCCTGAACGCTTACGGCAGTTTTATGGCACTGACCACTATTGTCTCGGGTTTCCGCCAGCAATCCGCAATGGGTCGGGGTGCACGCATTCTGTTTGTGGTCCTGATGGTCAGTGTGGCCTGTGTGATTGCATTGCTGAGTGAACCTGCTTTTCTGAAAACGTTCACCCATTTTCTGCTGTTTTTACTGGCGTTTTTCGTGCCATGGAGCGCGATTAGCCTGATCGATTTTTATGTGATCACCCAGGGCAAAGTGGATATTCCTGCGCTGTCACAGCCAGACGGACGTTATGGCCGCTGGAACAGGGTGGGGATTACCGTTTATGTCCTGGGTGTGCTGGTACAACTGCCGTTTATCGACAATCCACTTCACCATGGTTCACTCACCTGGCTGTTTGCCGGTAACGATGTGTCGTGGTGTATTGGCTGGTGTATCACGGCACTGCTGTGGTGGATGGCCCGCCGCTGGGATCGCCGGGGCACACCCGTCCATTCAGTCTCCCCGGCAGAATAGCCGTTGCCATGCTTTCTGGCGGCAGGTAAGACGGGTTAACGGGGGAATGGAACAGCGGTTTACGGCATCTTCCCCGTCTCAACAACGGACAACATCGCGTCACAGGCATTTCCGAAAGGGACCCGATGAATCATCCTGACCGTGTCGATGTTCATCGCAAACCGGGCACAGAACCGCCTCCGCCCGTACAGAATTCATGAGGTTACGCCTGGCCTGCGGGCGTTGCCGTCAACGTAACACACTGCTGTTCACAGAAGCGGGAGATCGCATACGAACAGCATGATCCCCCTGTGTCGGGAGGTGTCTGATACGCCGCATTTTATCGTGACATGTTTACTAACAATATTCTGAAAAAAGAGTTTTCGCCCTCCCAGCCGCGCCATGCGCGACTTTGCCGTATTGGCTTTGCTTTCTGTCCCCTCTGTCCCACCCGAATTCCATTTTGTCATCTATATAGATTTCCCTGTCAGCCGTTACTGACAGGTGAAGGAAACACACATTTTCATTTGCAGAGATCTTTCCGGCAAATGTATTCAGCAAAACCGGACTACACACAGCAGTAGCAACATTATCGGGGAAAACACCATGAAAATTGCCACACGTCTCGCTGCAGGCTTCAGTCTGCTCATCCTGCTTTTTGTGCTCTGCACAGGCATTGCGCTTCACGCACTCTGGCAGGCACGGGACGACATGGATAATGCCGTCAACAATAAAATGTATCGGTACAATCTGATCCAGGATATGCGCAGTGCTGCCCGGGATATGTCCGTTGCGGTAAGAAATATTGCCTTACTGAGCGATGCAAAAGAGAAGCAAACCGAGTGGGAGCGGGTGCAGAACCAGAAAGCGAACTACCTGGCGAAACGCGAAAAACTGGTCAGCAGCATGTCGCAGAATGTATCAGCCGAAGGGAAAAATGCCCTGGAGAACCTGCTCGCTAAAGATGACCAGGCGCTGAACCTGATCACCATGGCAGGCCAGAAGGCGATGCAAAGCGACCAGGCGGCCACAATTGATTACCTGCTGAAAACGGTACGGCCGGTACAGCGGAAAATGCTGGACGCCCTGGATCGGCTTTCCGAGATTCAGATGGAGGTGAGTCAAAAAACGGTTTCTGATGCCAGAGAGTCAGCGTCACGTACGGCCAGTCTGATGGCGATAATGGTCTTTTTGTCTCTGGTTGTTGCTGTGATGGCCTGCGTTATCATTATCCGTACGCTGATGCGCCAGCTGGGCGGCGAACCGGCGCAGGCACAGGCGCTGGCAGCATCGATTGCGTCCGGAAATTTAACGTCACCTGTCACACTTCGTCGCAACGACACGACCAGCCTGCTGGCTTCCCTTCATGTCATGCAGGCCAACCTGCGCAACATGGTCGCGAATATCCGGGATACGTCGAACGCTGTCGCGTTAGCCGCCGATGAAATTTCTAAGGGGAATGCCGAGCTTTCTTCCCGCACCGAACAGCAGGCGGCAGCTTTACAGGAAACGGCCGCCAGCATGGAGCAGCTGACGGCCACGGTGAAAAGCAACACCAGCGGCGCACGGCAGACCGCCGAATCTGCCCGCGAAACCGCCCGTCTTGCCCGAGGCGGCGAAGAGGATGTGCAGCGGATGGTCGATACCATGCAGGACATATCCATGAGCGCAACGAAAGTGCGTGATATTACGACCGTCATTGAAGGCATCGCTTTCCAGACCAATATTCTGGCGCTCAATGCTGCGGTTGAAGCGGCACGCGCAGGCGAAGAGGGCCGGGGATTTGCGGTAGTGGCCGGTGAAGTCAGAACGCTTGCGCAGCGCAGCGCTACGGCTGCGCGCGATATCAAACTGCTGATTGAAGAGGCGGTAGGTCAGGTAGAAAACGGCACCACGGTGGCGTCTACGACCGGACAGAGCATTGTCAACATTGTGGGGAGGGTGAACGAGCTGGCTGAGGCTATGGATAATATTTCTCTGGCTTCCTCTGAGCAAATGCAGGGCATTTCGCAGGTCAGCATCGCGGTGAGCCAGATGGATGGCGTAACGCAGAACAATGCAGCCCTGGTCGAGGAGTCATCATCTGCCTCCCATTCGTTGTCAGAACAGGCGCATGCGCTGCGTAACATGGTGGAGGCATTTCAGGTCTGACAGATCACCGCCCGCCGGGCTATCCGGGCGCGCGGTGCAGTAACCGGATGAACCCTGTTATCTGACGCAACGTCATGAATGTTGAGGGGGATATTCTCACTGTCTCAGCTTACAGCGAGTCACTATCAGCATGACACGGGTGACTAACAGGATGCGCCTGGCTGCGAAAATCAACGCCCGGTGAGGCGCAGCCCCTGTCAGGGCTTTCTGATGCGCGCTGACCGGCTGATGGCGAAAGCCGCCTGTGAGACACTTTTCTGTTAACGTAAATATGTCCCGCGCCTGCGTCGTAAAAAAATAACCTCATGTTCACGATGCCGTTTAAAAAAGCAGACAGCAGCAAAGCGTTTATATGGCTGCAATGACACAGCATTGCAGAAAAGAGAAAAATGATATAAGGCTATTAAAATAGTGTGGCGCTTATTTAGTTTTGCGAAAAAAATAACATCTGATTACATCTCTTATGGTATTCCCTACAGTAATAATGCGGCGCTCAACTACACTTCCTGCGCTGCGCTATACAGTGTCGGCCTAAAGGTGGCAGTTTATTGATTGGTGTTAGCCCGGCATGCCGGGCTTTTTTTATGGCTACAAGTAATGAGTTATCGCTTAAGGATAAATTAAAAATAGGGTTTTATGCGTTGCCGGTTCATCACTGTACAGGCATTCAGCGTGGCTGATGACGTGAAATGTTCCCGTATTGAAAACGACAGGGTAACGGTTTAATGGCACGTGTCGCCACGCGATTTTGCCATAATTTTTTGTTTTAAAATTGTTTTTATGGCGTTTTCGTGTAGTGAGGCTGGCTGTCGCATCAGAAAGCAGCAGGACGCCGCTCTGCATTGTGAGGACGCGATGCAGGATTCCCCCCCTTACAGAACAGCACTCCAGCGTAAAGAAAAAATATTTAAATATGTCATTTAAAATACTGCTTTAATTTTCTTGATGGTTTTCCCTTTTAACAGGAAAAGTGAATGATAAAGGCGGGGGCTTAACGTCAGGCACAGAAAAAGGGGTGTTATTACGTTTTAAATGCGCGGCATTAAATTTTTAGAAAACAGCGTTGCAAAAATAACTGAGGCCTTTAAGTGAGTTGTTTTTTCAGGAGGGAGGTATGTATAAATGGCGTGTAAACAGAGCGGGAACTCCGTTTGATTATTTTTTTATGGCGCCGATATTTTATTTGACTGTCTGTATGTCGCCTCTTTTCTGAATCATATCAGACGTATTTCTTTTCTCTTTTACCAGGTAAAAACAATGACTATAACTCAGCGTCTTTTGTTCACGTTTTCGCTGCTTTCCGCAGCGCTGGTCGCTATGGTTGTCGTATCTGTCAGCGTGTCGCAAGGGTTTCAGACCCGCTTCAAATACGTTAACGAAAATACGGTCCCGTCAATCACCGGTATTTCAAAGATGATTGAAGGCAGTAATGCCGTCATCATCGCCCTTTATCATCAGAGCGTGACTGACCTGGCCAGGCAGGCTGTCATCGAAAAAGAAGTCAACGACACAATCAAACATATTCGTGCGCTTAATCAGCACTACCTTGCAGAGGACACGTCCAACGAGCAAGACAGGCAAATGACGGAAAAGGCGTTTACTATGATTAATAAAATAGAACGCGACCTGCCGGCCTTTCTGGCCGCCTCACGTGCTCAGAATGATGCTGTGTCTCTGGGAATGTTGCAGGGGACAACAGGGATTGGCGCCGAAGCCCGACAGCTCATTGCGAATTATCAGCAGCAACTTCAGCTCAATACCGATCTCGCCAATGCGCTCAGCAGAGAAAACGACAGAACCTATCATCATACGCTGTTAACCCTGATAACCGGCTCAGCCGCCGCTATTTTGCTGCTGGGGTTCTTTACCGTTAAGACAATTTTAGCCATTCGCCGCCAGCTGAATGCCATGCGCCTGACGATGGAGCAGGCCAGCGAAAACCTCGATCTCACTCTCAAAGCAGATGACACACGCTCTGATGAAATCGGCCTGACGGCAAAAGCGTTTAACCATCTGATTCAGACTGTGTCGCTGTCACTGAACGCAGTAGAAAGTGCCGCGCAGTCTGTCAGTACAGCGTCATCGCAAATGTCAGCGGGTAACGAGGATTTATCGGCAAGGACTGAAGAGCAGGCGGCATCACTTGAGCAAACGGCTGCCAGTATGTCAGAGCTGAGTGAAACGGTGCGTCAGACGGCAGAAAATACCCGACTGGCCAGCCAGTTAGCGAAAAATGCGCGTGAGATTTCAGAAGACAGCGCAGATCGGGTGAAAACAATGCTGACGACGATGGGCGATATACGCGAAAGCTCGGCCAAAATTACCGACATTATTTCTCTCATTGAGGGGATTGCCTTTCAGACCAATATCCTTGCCCTGAATGCGGCGGTCGAAGCCGCACGGGCAGGCGAGCAGGGCCGTGGTTTTGCGGTCGTGGCTGGCGAGGTGCGCAACCTGGCGCAGCGTTCGTCATCATCAGCCCGCGAGATTAAAGCGCTGATTGAATCGTCAATGGGCTTTGTGGAAGCCGGTGCGGTACAGGCTGAAGGGGTGGGTACAAATATGCACAAAATGAACGATGCCGTCCGGCAGGTTACCGATTTGGTCGATGAAATCTCTGTCGCCGCCCAGGAACAGTCTCAGGGAATTAGCCAGGTCCATCTGGCCGTCAATCAAATGGATGATGTGACGCAGCAAAATGCGGCCCTGGTGGAAGAAGCATCCTCTGCGTCGCGTTCATTAATGGAGCAGGCCTCAGCATTAAACCGCCTGGTTGCCACGTTTGTTATCCAGCGTGCAGGACCTGACGCGCTTAAGGAAGTGAAAAGCGCGATAGCTCCGCGCGCCATGACGCGCCCTGTCAGCAATATTGTTCTCGCTGCAGCGGAGACCAACTGGCAGAGTTTTTGAAAATCAACACAAACGCCTGTGCTGCTGAAAACGGGCGCAGGCTCTGAACGGGCAGGGGTCACCACAGATTCTCCGTGGTGATCTTGCGGTTCTTACAGAACGTGATCCTTGCAAAAAAACCCCCTGCCGGAGTAAGTTGAAATCCGCCTGACGTGTCACGTCACCGAGGCACGCCACGACCGGGCGTGCGATGACATAAACACGCAGGCTGTTCGCCGCTTCAGGCGGGAAACCCGGAAGGCAGAGCTCAATTCGTCATGCAGAAACCCAACCCTGAAGATGTGGCAGAGGCGTAAAGTGAAGGTGCAGGCAGGCGCGATGGGTTCCGGCGCTTCACCGCACGGAATGGCGGGCGAAGGGTCGCGCGCGTGCGCTTCCTGAAGAAGCCCTTTCAATGACGAACCTTAATTCTATACAGTCAGGTCACTATGAAACCATCACTGAGCAGATATGCGTTGGCCGTCTTTGCGAGTGCGGCTTTTCTCTTCCCGTCCCTGTCGGTTGTCGCCAGCCCGGTTCCGGCTGGCAACGTCCAGTCCGTGCCGCCGCAGGATGCGCCCTGTTGCGGCGCGCTCACGCCCAACGCGCAAAAGATTCTTGCCGTGCTTGACCATGCGGACGTGGAGCATTTATGGCTGAATCATCATCACGTCAACTGGGAAACGGGCAAGCCTGACAGACCGGATACCTATTCTGGTCCCGGTAATCATACGCACTGTAGCGCGTTTGCGGCGGCGGTAGGCGCACGCCTGGGCGTCTATATGCTCAGGCCGCCTCAGCACAGCCAGATTTTCCTGGCGAGCGCACAAACGCGCTGGTTTGACAGTAGTGAAGGGCGTCAGTCAGGCTGGATCAGGGTCAGCGATGCGTGGCACGCTCAGCAGCTGGCGAATAAAGGCATGCTGGTGGTGGTCGCCTATGAAAGCCCCGATCAGCACAGACCGGGTCATATCGCGGTTGTCAGGCCGTCACGTATCTCGCTGGCAAGATTACGCGCTGACGGTCCGGATATCACCCAGGCAGGCAGCCGAAATATGACGATCGGTCACGCCGCTGCCGCCTTTTCAGGCCATCGGGGCGCCTGGCCTGATGGGGTTAAATTCTTTGCACATGCACTACCGCAATAAGGGTATTCGGGGCGCGCTTAGCGCCTTGTTATCACCAGCCTGAGGGGTGCCATATTATGCTAAACAGGGTCCGTTATTTCCGGTCTGAAAACACAAGCACATGGTGAAACAGCCAGCCTGTAGCGCTGTTCGCTTCATGCAACCTGTTAAAGCTTTCTGCTGGCAGCAACACCTGGTGCGGGCAGACCTGTCTCCATTTCCTCTGAAACCGACCCGCTGTATGACGACCTGTAAGCCGTTCCCTGTTATCCGGTGTAACCGGTCTTATCAGCTGAACGACGGCGATCCCGGCTTCTTCCCGGAGCACATAATCCCTGCTATTCACAATCGAGTGGGTCTTTGTCGGGTAACCACTGACGAGACAGTGTCTGATTTCAGGCAGCGTCCGGGCCTGCATGATGTACGGATAAAAAAACGGCTATCTCTGCGCGGCGTCCCTTTTAGTAAGGAAACAGTTAAAAACCGCTGCGTTAGGAGAAAAAATGGCCGCCTTACATTGATGGGATGGCGAACTTTAAAGAGTGGGTAAAACCCATCCTGCGCATTCAGGCTGACGTGAGAATCAGGCGTAATTTTCCAACGATGCGCAATATCGCCTTGTTTCTCGCCTGCGCCCCTGGCGGTCTTGGTGTTTGTTTCAGGATTAACGCCTGACGTTATAAATCATTAACAGGCTTTTCATTACATTATCCTGTGGCGAGGGTTGAATACGTCATAAGCCTGTGAATCAAAGAGTTAGCGTGATTTTATATTGCATCGTGTGAGGAATACTTATATTACTAATTGACAAGCCGTGCGCTTCTCTGACGCTTCAGTGTGCAACAGACCCATCATAAGGTGACGTATGACAACAAAGCCCGCCGCTGAAATCAGGGTAGAGCCCGGTGTATTTAAGACGTTAAAAACCTTTCCGGCGACAGTTCACGCGCTGCTCATTTTTACCCTGATTATTCGGTTCAGCTATTTTATGGCCTGGCCATTTATCGCAATGATCATGACACAGAACTACCACATGTCGCCTGTTGCCATCGGTTGCGCGATGACCAGTAGTGCGCTGGTATCCGTGGGGCTGGGCATGTATGGCGGCCAGATTTCGGACAGGTTAGGACGACGGATTATTCTGCTGATGGGCTGTGGATTTTCGGCAGTCGGCTATATCCTTCTGGCGCAGGCGACGGGAGTCGGTCTGTTTATTACCGGCCTGATGATTATCGGCGTTTGCTTTGCGTGGGTCGATCCGCCTTTGCGTGCGTTAATGAGTGATTTACTGGGCGATCGTCGCCGCCGCGCACTGGCTTTGCAAGTGCGCTACTACCTGGTCAACGTCGCTGCGGTGTTGGGCCCCCTGGTGGGCATTGCTTTTGGCCTGACGTCTCAGAAAGGCACATTTCTGATAACCGGCCTGAGCTATTTCCCTTTTTTTATCTACGTGCTCCTGTTTATCCCGGCGGGTAAACCGGTGAACACGCCGCCGGCCGACAAGGTTTTCGCTGTTAGACTTCACCAGGTTATGGGAATTATTATCAGAGATAAAATTTTTGTGGCCGGGCTTTTGTGCAGCACATTGTGCAGTATCGTTTTTATTCATTTTGAAGCGGTACTGCCCCAGTACCTTCTGTTACTGAACAGCGACGCGGCTGTAAAGCTGGTGACGTTAATACTGGTCACGAATGCCTCGACCGTGCTGGTATTTCAAACCTTTCTGGTCCGCATTATGGCGAGGATGCATTTACCTCAGCGAATTCTGTTGGGTGCAGTGATTTTCTTTTTCTCACAGCTGTGTTTTTTCTCCCTGCGAACAGCGGATAGTTGGCTTTGGCTGTCTGTCACCGTGTTGTTTAGTGCAGGCGAAGCGATTCTGATGCCGAACCTGAATATTTTACTCGACCAGTTGGCACCCGCAGAACATCGAGGTGCCTACCTGGGCGCCTCAACATTGTCAACGCTCGGTATTGCTGCCGGGCCGCTACTGGGTGGTGTGATGCTGGCCATGACCGGGCCGGGCGTATTTATAAGCACGGCCATGCTGAGCCTCCTGCTCTGCGCCATTATTTATGTCAACAGGCAACGTATGCTGGCACGTTTGCAGGCGAAATCGTGAAGGCACCTGTATAGCGCAAACGGGAGGCGGTCACGGCAACTGACATGCGCAGCAACGAACCAGAAGATCGGGTCAGGCGTGATAACTGTCCGGCGGGGAGGTCAGGATGCCGAACCGGCAAGAGCGTCGGCAGGGCAGGTCTACGATGCAAACCGGTTTACAAAGCACGATGAGGTGAAGAGGGAAGCCTGTATTCAGCTATGTGGGCAGGAAAGGCAGGCTGTTTTGCACAGCTTGCCTTGTGGGCTCGGTGAGAATTCACGCCTATTGTGCCCGTGTCAGCCGGCTAATCACAAATGCTAGCGTTGAGCGGGGCCTGCAACAGATGACTTGCCTGCTGCAAACCCGCATCCCTCTGTTCAGGCCGGTGTCTGATCGTCCCGTATTTCCTCCCGCGCCGCATGGCGAGTGGCATTGGCGACCGTGCCGTGGTCGATCAGTTTTGCCTGCAACAGCAGATTATACACGGGCGCATGGGGCCGGTTCAGACGGTTCTGCAGAAGCTGGATGGCTTCGTAGCCCAGCTCCCGACACGGGACGGCAAAGCCTGTCACCGGCCTGCCGGCCGCGCCCGCCAGCTGACTTGCCAGATCGGTCGTCATCAGTGAGATATCTTCGGGAATACGCAAGGAACGTGCCGCCAGCACAGTCTGAACGCCGGTAATAATCCCTTTGCCCACCGGCACTATCACATCGGGCCACTCCTCACGCGGATGTTCGTCCAGCCAGCCATTCAGGGCGGCTTCGGTTTCATGCTCAGAATAGGCTTCAACCACAATCAGGTCCTTCTGCGCGCTAAAAGGCAGGTGAAAATGGCGGTACGCGTCTTTAATTCCCTCCAGCCGCAGAAACAGCGTTTCACGGCGCAGACAGGTGACGGTCAAAACCCGGCGGTGCCCTTGCTCAAACAGGTGCTGCATGGCGCTGAACCCAATCGCATGGTGATCGGGGGAGACCGCATCCAGTTTCATGTCTTTATCGCGGGAATTTATCAGGACGCAGGGTTTATTCAGCGAGGCTGCCAGGCTGAATATCGCCTGATCGTCGGTGCCGATGATGATGATCGCATCGTTGCTTTTTGCGCCCGCCTTCTCCAGAAACAGTTTCACATCGGCACGCTGTTCCTCCAGTGGGCAGTAACTGATGTGCACATCATGGCTGGCACAGGCTTCGGCAATCCCGCGCGTCACTTCCAGATAGAAGTGATCGCCGCGCGGCGCAAAGGTCCGGGCGGGCGCAAAGACCACCAGACCGTTAATTAACAGGCGGCTGCTGACCATGTCGTGCAACACACCCAGTTGACGTGCACAGCGCACAATCGCATTACGGGCTTTTTCACTGGTATAAGCCTTGCCGCTCAGTACGCGCGAAACGGTACTGACAGAGTACCCGGTTTTTGCCGAAATTTCGTCCATCCTGAGCTTGCCCGCCATAGTGTGATCCCCGTCCCAATCAATTTTTGCAATTTTTTGCAGCCGTAGTGGCTTGATAGTAATGCGGTTTTACATGCTGTTCACAAACTACCTTGCCGCTCTGCGAACATTCTCACAAAAACAGTTTGTCCCACGACAGCCGCTTTTCTATGTTCCTCGCAAAGACAACAGCGACGGTCAAAGACGGAGAAGTGGCATGTTAAAAATTGCGATAGTAGGTATGGGTAATATTGCCAATTTACATATTCAGGCGTTTTTGCAGTTTCCCGAACGCGGCAAAATTGTGGCGGTGGTGGATGTGTACCCGGACAAAGCCCGCGATAAATTGCAGCGTTACGGCCTGAAGGATGTACGCGTGTACAGCGATCATCTCGCCATGCTGGCGGATGGCGCAGATATCGATGTGGTGGATGTCTGCACGCCGCCTTATGTGCACGCCGAGAATACGATAGCGGCGCTACAGGCAGGCAAACATGTGCTGTGCGAGAAGCCGATGGCGGCATCGCTTGAAGAGTGCGATGCCATGATCGCGGCGCAAAAGGCCAGCGGCAAAGTGCTCTCCGTGGTGGCGCAGAACCGCTTTACCGATGCCTTCTGGCGGTTAAAAGCGGCCGTGGATTCCGGCCTGGCAGGAAAGATTTGTCACGCCCAGGTTGATTCATTGTGGTGGCGCGGTCATGCCTACTACGACTTGTGGTGGCGCGGGACATGGGAAAAAGAAGGTGGGGGCTGCACGCTCAATCATGCTGTGCACCACATCGATGCGCTGCAATGGATGCTCGGCGCACCGACGGACGTGGTCGCCATGATGAGCAATGTCGCCCATGACAATGCGGAGGTCGAAGATCTCAGTGCCGCTATTTTCCGTTACCCGAACGGCACGCTGGCACAGCTGACGGCCTCGGTGGTGCATCACGGTGAAGATCAAAAAATCATTTTACAGGGCGAGAAAGCGCGGCTCTCTGCGCCCTGGCAACCCGTTGCTTATCAGGCGGCGGAAAACGGCTTTCCGGAACAGGATCATCACATCGCGCTGGAAAACGAACTGGACCAGCTGTATGCGCAGATCCCGTCCTTGACATGGACACTGCATGCCGGTCAGGTGGATGACTTTTTCTCGGCCATTGAGCAGCAGCGTGCGCCGCTGGTAGACGGTGAGCAGGGCAAGCAATCCCTGGCGTTAATCACCGCCATCTACAAGTCGGCTATAACCCATACCACCGTCACGCTGCCGATTGCCAGCAACGACACCTTCTACCGTACCGGTGGCCTGATTGCCAGCGCACCGCACTTTTATGAAAAACAGGCCTCCGTGGAAAATTTCGCGGATGAGGATGCGATCCCGTTAGGCAAAAACTTTGCGTGAGGACAACACCATGAATCAAAAGGATGGCATGAACTACGCGCCGAAAGGCAAACCCCAGCCGGTTTTGAACCCAGGCGAGTTTATTATCGCTGCCGCCGGGCTGGATCATGGGCATATCTATGCGATGTGCAATGGCCTGACTGAAGCCGGGGCGACGCTGAAATGGGTTTATGACCCGGACGCGACCAAAGTCGACAGGTTCCTGCAACAGTTTCCGCAGGCTCAGGCGGCGGATTCCCTGGACACGATCCTCGCTGACACACAGGTGCGGCTGGTGGCAGGGGCGGCCATTCCCTCGGAACGCTGTGCGCTGGGACTGAAAGTCATGGCGGCCGGGAAAGATTACTTCACCGATAAAGCTCCACTCACCAGCCTGGAACAGCTGGACGATGCCAAAGCCATGTGCGCCAGAACCGGCCGCAAATATGCGGTGTACTACAGCGAGCGTCTGCACGTTGAGAGCGCGGTTTTCGCGGGACAGCTGGTGGAACAGGGCGCGATTGGACGGGTGGTGCAAACGCTGGGCACGGGCCCGCATCGCGAAGGAACCGGCCGTCCGGACTGGTTCTATCAACGTCGCTACTTTGGCGGCATTTTGTGCGATATCGGCAGCCACCAGATCGAGCAGTTTCTCTATTACACCGGCAATAGTCAGGCCCGTGTGGTTGCCAGTCAGGTGCGCAATTTTCACCATCCGCACCATCCGCAGTTTGAAGATTTCGGCGAGGCGATGCTGGCAGGGGAAAATGGCGCAACCGGCTATTTTCGCTGTGACTGGTTCACCCCGGAAGGCTTATCGACCTGGGGCGACGGGCGAATGACGCTGCTCGGAACCGACGGTTACATCGAAATTCGCAAGTATACCGATCTCACGCGTGACGAGCAGGATGTGGTTTACCTGGTGAATCAGGACGGTGAGTTTCGCTACAGCGTGGCGGGCACGGTGGGTTTCCCGTTCTTTGGCCAGTTGATCACCGACTGTCTGCATCGCACCGAGCACGCCATGACGCAGGAACATGCGTTTAAAGCGGCTGAACTGTGTATCAAAGCCCAAATGTTAGCTAACGCGGTGTAGTCAGCCCGCACGCCCATTCTTTTCCAATTCTGTTGATAACAGCGACGGCAGGCACTGGCTTGCCGTTATAAAACACCGACCAGAACAGGAAGCAGATAAATGGTTAAACCGACTGAACGTCGCGTCGGGTATGGCGTAGCAACAGGCTACGGCATTACCGACTTATTTGGGGGCGGTGCCTTTGCAGTGATAGGTGCCTGGTTACTGTTTTTTTATACCACCTACTGCGGGTTATCGGTGCTGGAAGCCGGATCCATCTTCGCCATCGCCAGGGTGATTGATTCCGTACTGAGTCCGATCATGGGTTACATCACGGATAATTTCGGCCATACCTGGGCCGGGCGCAAATTCGGCCGTCGTCGTTTCTTCTTGTTAATTTCCTCGCCTCTGATGCTGCTGTACGGCGCATTATGGGTCACGGATATGAACTACTGGTATTATCTTGGCACCTATCTCACCATCGAATTGTTATCTGCCATGGTGCTGGTGCCGTGGGAAACCCTGTCGTCAGAAATGACCAACCGTTTCAGTGAACGCACTCGCCTTTCCGGCGTGCGGATGATGTTTTCCTCGCTGGGAAGTTTTCTCGCGGTCTCGGTACCGGGCGTCATCATGACGTACACGGGCAAAGACAACGCCATCACCTATACACTCACGGGCGTGATTTTCTCAGTGATTTACTGCGTCGCGGTATTTATTACCTGGTATACCACCTGGGAAGCGAAAGATATTCAGGATGCAGACGAGGTTCAAAAGCCACCGGCACCCGCGCGTCATTTTCTTTCGCATGTGAAACACATGTTTGTGGATCTCGCCTCGTCATTTAAAATTCGGGCGTTTCGTCAGCATCTGCTCATTTATATCTGCTCGTTCACAGCGATGGATGTGTTTCTTGCCGTTTTTACCTATTTCGTTATTTATGGGTTAAAACAGGATGCCTCATTAGCCTCGCTGCTTCTGAGTAATATGATGTTTATGTCTATCCCCGGCACCTTTTTATTTATGCTGTTGCTGGGCAGATTTTCTATGACGCCCTCTAACGCCTTGAGACTCTCTTATATATCTATTGCCGTCGTGCTGCTTTTTCTGTATGCCGTTTATCTCTGGCAGTGGCATGTACCCGTGCTGTTATTTAGCGCCGCCTTCCTGTTTATGGGGATAGCGCGCGCGGGGCTGTATTATATTCCGTGGAATATTTACAGCTTCATTCCCGATATTGATGAAATGGTAACCCGTCAGCGCCGGGAAGGCATCTTCGCGGGCGTCATGGTGCTTACGCGCAAAAGTTCGGTCGCGATTGCCATCTTTATTATTGGCGTGGTGCTCCAGGAAAGCGGGTTTGCCAAGGGGAACGGCGCTCAGCCTGATAGCGCAATCACCGCCATTGTCCTGCTGATGGCAGGCGTGACATGCGCGCTTCTGGCCGTGAGTTTCTGGCTGACGTTCCAGTTCAAACTGACCCAGCGCAGCCACAAATTGCTGATTAAAGAAGTCGCACGCCGTAAGCTGGGCGGTTCACCTAAAGACTGTGATGCCGAAACCCGTGAGGTGATCAAAGCGCTGACCGGCTATGCCTATGATGATGTCTGGGGCGCCAGTAAAAAAAGAACCTCTACAGGATGCTGCTGTAAAGTCAGAACTGAAAGGGTAAGCGAACAGGCCGTTAGCGTGACTCACCGGAGAAATATAAACCGCCAGAAGCGTCAATGGCCAGCCAGAAATAAGCAGAACGGATAAATGAATATCACGCGACGCGAGTGGATATGATTTTTCGTCGTCATTTTCCCGCTATTTGGCGGGCGCTGCCTGCCCATGATTATGCAAATGAAAGGTGACGCCGGCTCGCTATTTACGCGTAATTTAAAATTCTGCCTTTTAAGCGAAACACGGTGGGTAACGCCGTTGGGACACAAAAAGCGCATGGGCTGCAATTAACCGCAGCGAGGTAACATTTTGCAAAAATTAAATCAGGCTTTGCGCCCTGCTTAACAGGCGTGTTCCCAATCCTGTACCAGGCTTAAGCAAAAGTCATTGATACAGGTTGGGATAAAAATGAAAGAAACGAATCGTACTTTTGGGGTCAAACCGTATGGCGGCTCAGCGGGTGGCTGGGGCGCATTAAAAGCTGTAGCGGATGCGATTCGGGGACAAATGGCGGTGAAACAGGACGTCATTGCCCTGTTCAGGGTGAACCAGCCCCAGGGCTTTGATTGCCCCGGCTGCGCCTGGCCTGATCCGCAGCATACGTCTTCTTTTGAGTTTTGCGAAAACGGGGCCAAAGCGGTGTCGTGGGAAGCCACCAGTAAGCGTGCCACGCCCGATTTTTTCGCGGCTAACAAGGTCAGCGATTTGTGGGCGCGCAGCGCGTTGGATCTGGAAGGCGAAGGGAGGCTGACCCATCCGATGAAATATGATGCGGCCAGCGATACCTATCAGCCCATCGCATGGGAAACGGCCTTTCGTGAAATAGGTGAGCGGCTGCGCAGCTATAGCGATCCGAACATGGTTGAGTTTTATACCTCTGGCCGCGCATCGAATGAAGCCGCTTTTCTCTGGCAGTTGTTTGCCCGCGAATACGGTACCAATAACTTCCCAGACTGTTCCAACATGTGCCACGAACCGACCAGTGTGGGGTTGCCGGAATCCATCGGCGTAGGAAAGGGCACCGTCGAGCTGGATGACTTTGACCATTGCGACCTTGTCTTATGTATTGGTCATAACCCGGGCACCAACCATCCGCGCATGTTGGGCACGCTCAGAGAGGTGTCAAAACGTGGTGCGACGATTGTTGCGATTAATCCGTTACGCGAACGCGGGCTGGAGCGGTTTACCTCACCGCAAAGCCCGATTGAGATGCTGTCGATGGGCTCAACCAAGCTGGCGTCAACCTATTATAAAGTGCGCGTAGGCGGTGACGCGGCCATGTTGAAAGGGATGATGAAATTCCTGCTCGCCATGGATGCGACGGCCAGAGAACAGGGCGAACCGGGTGTGCTGGATGAGGCCTTTATTCATGAACACACTGAGGGCTTCGAGGCGCTGAAGGCCGATCTGGAGGCGACCAGTTGGGCGCACATTCTGAAAGTTTCAGGGATGGAGCGTGAAGAGATTCAGCATCTTGCCCGGCTGTATGCGGAGGCGGATCGCACCATTATTTGCTACGGCATGGGCATTACACAACATCAGTACGGAACACAAAATGTACAGCAAATCGCGAATCTGTTGCTGATGCGCGGCAACATGGGCAAAAAGGGGGCTGGCATTTGTCCGCTGCGCGGCCACTCCAATGTTCAGGGTGATCGCACGGTTGGGATTACCGAAATCCCGTCTGACAGTCTGCTGAACAGTCTGGAAAAAGTGTTTGGCTTTACGCCGCCCAGACAACACGGTCACGGCGCGGTTGAGGCAATTCGCGCCATCCGTGACGGCAGTGCTAAAGCGCTGCTGTGCCTTGGCGGCAACCTGGCTGAAGCCATGTCTGACCCACAGGTCACCTTTCCTGCCATGCGCAATCTGGATTTGGTGGTGCATATGGCGACGAAGTTGAACCGTTCACATCTGTTGATGGCAAAGCACAGTTATCTTTTTCCGGTACTGGGACGCACGGAGGTGGATGAGCAACCCTCGGGTGCGCAAAGTGTCACGGTTGAGGATTCCATGTCGATGGTACATGCTTCACGAGGCACGCTCGATCCCGCCTCGCCGCACCTGAAGTCAGAGCCGCTGCTGGTGGCCAGCCTGGCGAAAGCCACATTGCCTGATACGGTTGTCGACTGGGACAAGATGACGCGTGATTACAGTAATATCCGCCAGGCCATTGAAGCGGTGTTTCCGGGCTTCGAAAATTATAATCAACGCATTCAACAACCGGGTGGTTTTCGCCTGCCCAATGGCGCATCCGAGCGCATCTGGCACACGCCGTCAGGAAAAGCGCAGTTCCTGGTGATGGCGGGCATCAATGAAGATCCACGCTCACTGACCTGCCACGATCTGGTGCTGACGACATTGCGCAGCCACGACCAATACAATACAACGCTCTATGGTCTGAACGATCGCTACCGGGGCGTAACAGGACGCCGGGATGTGCTGTTTATCAACTCGGATGAGGCCGAAAAACGGCAGTTACGCGTCGGCGAGCAGGTCAACGTCATCGCCCTGGACCCGGACGGCAACCCGACTTCAAGGCGCATGGATAAGCTGACCATCGTGGTGCACGATATGGCCTATGGTTCGGTCGCAGCCTATTATCCGGAAGCGAACGTACTGGTACCGCTGGACAGCCATGATACCAAAAGTGGTATACCGGCCTATAAAAGCACCCCTGTCAGGCTCGAACGCGTTCAGCCTGAAAGCGCACTGGCCGGCTCTGCCACACGTCGTTAGCCCGGTATTCACAGAACGTGTGCGCCCTCTGAGAGAAGCGGTACGCAGCGGGCGCAGAATCGCGTCGCCACCGCATTGTGCGCCGCCAGTGGCATTGAGTTGTATGGGGCGCATCACTGGGGGCGTGCACCGCCGGGGATGCGTAACCGGAAAAGGCGGCCCGGAACTAACCTGTCCGGCGCAATCACCGCCATGCTATGGCCCGCGTTAGTCCACGGTCTTTCATAAAACGTCAGGATTGAAGGACAAATGAGTGCGTTTACTGTAAGGCTGGGGTCACGCATATCCACACCAGAACAGCACGCAAGGGGAGTGTCAGAACGCAAGGGAAAGCGCCGGAGAACATACCGCAGCCACGCGGAGTGAAGGGAAAACGCTAACCTGTTTGCGGAATGAAGAGGGGAAGGGCAGCATTAACGCGAACCGGCTACTGAACGCTGATTTGGCTGGCCTGCCAGATCAGATGGTGATCGTAAGACTTACGCTGATGAGCTGGCAGCGGCACAGAGGTGTCCACGCAGACATCCACACTAAAGCCCTGTGCCGTTAACCGGATGGCCTCAAGCAGCACATCCGTGTTCTGTACTTCACCTGCAATCTCAAGCAACAGCGGTACGCTGGCCGAGCGAGAGGCAGCGCGGGTCACACAGGCGTGATGATGCTCCGTGACATGTTCAAAGCGGGCAAGCCTGCGCGCAGCGCCACGACGCTGGTCCTCGCGCAGCCAACTGCAGAGTGGACGCATTAAAGACCGGACAAAATCGTCACCGGCAAAGTCACGACTCAGGCTACGGATAACCCGGATCAACTGCCTGTCTGAACCAAACTCCAGGCTGGTCAGGATTTCGCCACGGCGGGCGGGCCAGCCATACGTCATTACGCCCTCTGATTGCCTGCGGCCATCGTGTATTTCCTGCGCCGTTGCGCCGTGGGCATTGGCTGACATGACTTCGCGGATTTCTTCGAGCTGGGCTTCTGTCCAGTAGTCTGTCACGGGATCTACAGCAACAAGTCCATACCGTTGCCAGCGTCGTACATTGGTCAGGGAGGCGCCTGTGAGCGCACAAAGCGTGTCGGATGACAACATAAAAACTCCTGTTTATAAAAATCAGATGTGCGCCAGCGCCAGGAAGATAAGCGGCCTTTCTGGCGTTGCGCGTTTCGATGGAGGTATAAAGAGATGCTCGCCAGCGCGGCAAAGGCAGACGGGCGAAATCGCAAAGGGAACTAGCCCGTACGACGGCTGACTTTTCCCCCTTTACGGCCCGCCTCTACTGCACGCTCGGGGTTGTTCCTGAAGTTTCCGCTACTGTTTTTGCCGCCTTTCCGACCCGCTTCAGAGGCTCTCTCGGGGTTTGCTGCAAAATTTCCTGCGCCGCCACGATATTTGACCATGGGTCTGTCCTCTCTCATTTCATCATTAACAGTGGAAAGCCTCATTTTGGTCGATGGTTTCTGATAATTCCAATGCGAAACAATACAATGGAAAAAATAAAAAACTGTTTTTTTAATACCGCTTCGTCTTGAAAGGTTTTTTATTCTTTGAAAGTGAGGATTATTAGCATTAAATTTGTACGAAAGTTTCATTCCATGTACAGCTTTACTGCCCGATTTTTTTAAGACGAATCTTAACTTTTTTATAGCCTGTCGGCCTGACGGCGACATATTCATGCTGCCACGCAACGATCCCATTTTCTTTTTTTACCCAACAGAAACGCTCAATCCGCTTATCAACACACAGGGCGCGATAGCATTTTTTGATGTCAGTGAATGCCACTATTTTCATAGCTGGCGTTGGGGGCGTCCTGTTATGTTTTAACCGACGAAACGGGAGGTCGTCTTTTTAAACAGCCAGGCGAGAAAATAAAGCGGTATATTCACTCGCGCGACAGGCACGGGGAGCCTTTTTTAGGCGCAGGGTTTTATTTAGAGCGCGATGAGTAATGAATATTCACAATCGCCGTGGCTTTTCCTGAGCGCGCGCTGTTGCCGCTGACGGATGACTGAAATACATTACCTGCTCCTGACGACAGACCACTCTCTTTTATTTCCAGGCAGCGTTAGTGTGCCCCTGATCAATAAGGCCGTTAACACGTGGCCGACGCCCACAGGTAAAGCTTAATGGCAGAGCACGGTATTACAGGGCAGGCGTCAGACGTGGTAGCGTCGTTTTCTGAGGCTGGCAAAAGGTTGAGTGGGATGCTGCGGGAGCACGTGGTGGTGCGTAAACAGATTGTCTTTTAACCGTGAAGGGATGTCAGCCTAAGGCTGAGTATTTATTTTGCCTGAAAATTGCCGTTCTACACGCCTAAATGTAACCTCTTGTTAATTTTTTGACGAATGAAAGCAGTCGCATTTAAACAAGAGAAGCGAGTTTTATGGTGATTATCTTGTTGTTTTTCGCTTTTATTTTCCGCCCTCCGTTGCGGTTGCGCGGCAGTATTAAAAGCGCTAAACAAAGCGGCGAATGTTTTATCCGCCACGCTTGCAGATTAACAGGCGCGTTATAACCTTAACAGTGCCATGCAAATGGTGAAGCAAAGAAGCAGACAACTTTAACCTGAAGAGGAAATATTATGACTGAACATCGTGGCGGATCAGGTAATTTCGCGGAAGATAAAGAGAAAGCTTCTGAAGCCGGTAAAAAAGGCGGCCAGAACAGCGGCGGCAATTTCAAAAACGATCGTGAAAAAGCCTCAGAAGCCGGTAAGAAAGGGGGCCAGAACAGCCATCGTGGCTCCTGATACCGGCTTATAAGGGACTGAACAGCGGAGCAGGGACTGCTCCATGATTGCATTATGTCCCACCGTTTCCGCAGGCATGATCAATGCCCAGGCTAATTCATCAGAGACGGCATCGATCCACGCACGAAAAAGCCCGGTCAGTGCCAGGCTGTTCTTACACAAAGGGATGATAACGACAAGGCAGGGATGGCAGGCGAGTCACGTCAGCGCGCTCACCTGCTACAGATTACCCGCGTGAACTACGCTGAAAGCTCCTGACGGACAATAGCCGCGCCCGCGCTTAAGGCATGGAGCTTGCCACGCGCCACCTCACGGGATAATGGCGTCATACCGCAGTTGGTTGACGGATAGAGTTTGTCGGCATCCACAAACTGCAACGCCTTACGCAGCGTCGCGGCCACTTCTTCCGGCGTTTCAATGGTATTGGTTGCTACATCAATGGCACCCACCATGACTTTTTTACCCCGAATCAGCTCAATCAGCTCCATCGGCACGCGCGAATTCTGACATTCCAGCGAAACGATATCGATTTTTGATTTTTGCAGTTTCGGGAAGACTTCTTCATATTGACGCCATTCCGTCCCCAGCGTCTTCTTCCAGTCGGTATTGGCTTTGATACCGTAGCCGTAGCAAATATGCACAGCGGTTTCGCACTTCAGGCCTTCCACAGCGCGTTCCAGCGCGGCGATGCCCCAGTCGTTGACTTCATCAAAGAACACGTTAAAAGCGGGCTCATCAAACTGAATAATGTCGATGCCAATCGCTTCTAACTCTTTGGCTTCCTGATTCAGAATTTTGGCAAATTCCCAGGCCAGCTTTTCACGACTCTTGTAATGGCCGTCATACAGCGTATCAATCATGGTCATCGGACCCGGCAGCGCCCATTTGATCGGTTGCTTAGTCTGCTGACGCAAAAATTTCGCATCGTCAATAAAGACGGGTTTCTGACGGCTAACCGCGCTGATCACCGTCGGTACGCTGGCATCATAACGATTACGGATACGGACAATTTCGCGCTTCTCGAAATCAACACCATTCAGGTGCTCAATAAATGTCGTCACAAAGTGCTGGCGCGTTTGTTCACCGTCGCTGACGATATCAATACCGGCCTGGATTTGATCGTCCAGAATTAAACGCAGCGCATCTTTTTTCCCTTCAGCCAGTTCTGAGCCTTGCAGCTTCCAGGGCGACCACAGCGTTTCAGGCTGAGCCAGCCAGGATGGCTTCGGTAAACTGCCTGCGGTTGAGGTAGGTAACAACATTTTCATAATAGGTGACCTTGTATTTCGGTTAATCAAAGCGCGTAACTGGCAGACCACTCTTCAAGAACGGCTTTGTAAGGTTTAATGAATTTCTCTTCGGTAAATTTCCCTTGTTCTACCGCTAACAGGCTACGCTCTTCGCGATCGTAAACAATGCGCGTTAATGAATAGTCCAGATGGTTCAGGCTTGGCTGATAACACTGGCCCGCCGGTGAATTAGCATTGTAAATCTCAGGACGATAAATTTTCTGGAACGTCTCCATCGTACTAATGGTGCTGATCAGCTCAAGATTGGTGTAATCACTCAACAGGTCACCCGAGAAATAAAACGCCAACGGGGCAACACTGTTTTCCGGCATGAAATAGCGCGCCGTCAGGCCCATCTTGTGGAAATACTGGTCAGTCAGGGAATAGGCATCCTGCTGGTATTCAATACCCAGTACCGGATGACGGTTTCCTGTGCGGGTATAAACGTTTTTGCTGGACACGCTCAGGCAAATGACCGGCTGTTTTTTAAAGTTCTCTTTAAAGGCCGAAGAGTTCACGAAGCACTTGAAAATATTGCCGTGCAAATCGCCAAAGTTAGCAGGTGCGCTGAAGCCGGTGTTGTTTTTATTGTGCTCAGACAGCAGCACGCTGAAATCATAATCGCGCACGTAAGAGGAGAAGTTATTGCCAACAATACCTTCAATACGCTGCTGAGTTTTTTTATCGACGATATGGGTTTTCAGAATTTCAATTACAGGAAACGCGCCGCGTTGCGTCTCGTTTTCGATATTTAACTCAACCGAGATAATTTCAAGTTCCACACCATAACGATCGGCCTTTGGATTATCCCAGTGCGCCAGCGAGTTGAAGCGATTATCAATCATCGTTAAGGCATTGCGCAGGTTTTCCTGACGGTTTGTCCCGCGCGCCAGGTTAGCAAAATTGGTGGTGATGCGCGTATTTTCAGACGGGTTGTAATTCTCATCGAAAACACTGCTCTTAATCGTAAATGTGAATTCTTTTTTCATCGTGATGCACCCTGCGTTCTGATGTGAAAAACGGTCTGTGGCTGTTAGTTATCCAGACGGGCCTGCATTCTGGTTTTTCGTTTAACCGCTTTCACGTTGTGTGTTTGTCAATAAAGCATATTTTATGCCAGAGCCGCGGAGGAAGGGAAAGCGACTTAATTTCAACACAACATGAGCCATCTTCATGGTCGACAGAGGTAAAGCCTCTGCCATACGCGTAATGGAGACAAAGGGACAGAGTGTGCCGTGATGCAATGCGCCCTGAACCCTTGTGGCGTAAGGCCTGCCGATATCCCGGTTTCCGTCTCCTCATGAAAACGGCTCATGTGAAGGTTTCTCATGTTGCGGAAAAAGCGGTGATATTTATTCAGGTTAATGAGCCTCTTTCATGAGCGTTGTACAGGCCCGCAGCAAGCGCTGCCGTACTCACGCAGGGATTTTCAGCGCCGCGCAGCCATATTCCCCTGAAGCCCGCCATCATCCCTGGTTTCGGGCCGCCCGATCAGGCGTTTTCTTTACTGAACTTGCCTGGTGAAACACCGATGACACGCTTGAAGGCTTTTGCAAAGGCGCTCTCAGATTCATAGCCCAGCCCGGCAGCAATCGCGGTAAGCCCGCCATTCCCTTTTTTTAACTGGTCGCAGGCAAGATGCATGCGCCATTGCGTGAGATAGTCGACGGGCGCGATGCCCACCGTTTGCTTAAATCGTTCAGCAAAAACCGCGCGTGACATTCCCACCCTGGCTGCCAGTTCCGCCAGCGTCCACTTGTGTTCGGGGTGCTGGTGCATGCAGGCCAGCGCCGCGCCCAGCTTTTTATCCTTCAGGGCCGCAAGCCAGCCCGACTGCTGCGGGTCATTTGCATACAGCCGTAACGCCTGAATGAGCAGCATAAATGCCAGCTGTTGCACGATGAGGACGCTGCCGGGCTGCGCTTCACGGACTTCCTGTGACATTCTTTCCAGCGCCCATTGCATGGCGGCTCTGTCTGCGCTGCGCCGGATATGCACCACTGGCGGCAGCGTACCTAACAGCATCTGTGCGGGCCGTCCGGTCAGCAGGAAATGCCCGCCTACCAGTAAACAGGCGGAGGTTTCATCAAGCTTTGCCGCTGTCACGGCAACCATCTCAGACCGCACCGTCTGGAAATCGACAGTCTGCGCGTCCGGGTTTGTGGCCAGCCTGAAAGGTGCGCCTGGCGGGAGCAGATAGCACTCGCCGGCGTTAAGGCGCAAGGGTTCCGCAACACCGTCAACGGTCAGCCAGCAGGCACCCGCTACGACGGCATAGCACTTCACGCCATCATGAGCGGGCCATTGTACCGACATCTCCGGCGTCAGTATCACACCACCGGAAACGTAGCGTTGTGGTTCAAGCAGGGCTAAGAGCTGTGAAAGCGGGTCCATGATCATCCCAGACGGTCAGACATAAAAAAGCGACGTTATCACATAGAGCGCATTCCTTCTCCATCGTAAAGTAGACAACCACGGTTGCGAAGGCTGACAAGAGGACGAACAGACATGCGGTTATTTCTTACAGGAGCAACGGGTTTTATCGGGTCGGCGATTGCGGCCGATCTGATCACGGCAGGGCATAAGGTGGTCGGACTGACCCGACATCAGCAGGGTGCTGACATGCTCAGCAAAGCAGGCGTCGAGCCCTTTTGGGGGGATATTAACGATCACGATAGTTTGCAACGAGGCGCGGCAAGCTGCGAGGGAGTGATTCATACCGCCTTTAACCATGATTTTTCGACGTTTCTGACAAACTGTGAAGCCGATCGGCAGGCCATCGCCGCGATGGCCACGGCACTGGCAGGAAGCGCACGGCCCTTAATCATCACCTCGGCGGTGGGACTGGGCTCGCCGGGGCAGGGAAGACCTGCCGTAGAAGACTATTTCAACCCGCTTCATCCTAATCCGCGCCGGGCATCCGAGCTGGCCGCGATGGCGGCACTGGAAAAAGGGGTCAACGTTTCCGTTGTGCGGTTATCTCAGGTACATAATCCGTTGAAACAGGGCCTGGTTACGTCGCTGATTGAAGTGGCGAGACAGACAGGCGTTTCCGCTTTTATTGATGAAGGCCAAAACCGCTGGTCAGCAGTGCATCTTGACGATGCGGTTTGCCTCTACAGGCTGGCGCTGGAAAAGAACAGGCCAGGAAGCCGTTATCATGCGGTCGCCGAAGAAGGCATTACGCTGCGCGTGCTTGCCGACGCCCTCGGGCGGATCCTCAACCTGCCGGTCATATCCCTTTCAGCCGCTGAAGCTACCGGTCATTTTGGCTGGCTGAGTCATTTCGTTGCGCAGGATATGTCCGCCTCAGGCAGGCTTACTCGGGCGCAACTGGGATGGCAGCCCACAGGACCGGGATTGATTGCCGATCTTGAACGCATGCCGGGCTAAGCGTGCTTAGCTGCCGGGAAGATGGCAAGATGCGACGAGTCAGTATCATTTTTCCTTGATTTGAGAGGTCATATGTCTGTGACGTCGGTTTACCGCGTAGGTGAGTGCGAGGTCTTTAAAATTCCTGAACTGGACGCGTCTCTGTCCACGGAATGGCTGTTTCCCGCGCAGGCGTTAGCGAGCGGAACGCCGGAAACGATCACGCTCTCTGTTCACAGTTGGGTGGTCCGCACGCCTGACAACCTTATTGTGATCGATACGGGCAGCGGCAATGGTCGCGAGCGGGCAGGCTCTCCGCTCTCCCATCAGCTGAATACGCCGTATGCGCAGCGCTTACGTGACGCGGGCGTCGATCCTGACGCGGTGGATATCGTGCTGATCACCCATCTGCATGGCGATCATGTGGGCTGGAATACGCACTGGATGGACGGTAAATGGACACCGTTTTTCAAACATGCCCGCTACTACTGTTCTGATAGCGGGTTGAAAGGCTGGCAACACGATCCGGCACGCAAAACGCTGTTAGAGGACAGCATTAATCCGGTTATCGCGGCGGGTTTGCTGGAGACGTTCGATGTGACGCAAGAGCCGGTGTTTGCTGATGTGCTGCGCTATGTGCCCACGCCCGGCCACAGTCATGACCACGCGTCGATTATTCTGCACAGTGCGGGCGATTATGCGCTGTTTTCCGGTGACCTGATGCATAACGATTTGCAGGTCAGTCAGCCCCAGCTTGCCTCGCGCTTTTGTGCTGATGCCGCGCAGGCCGAAGCCCAGCGGCGCTGGGCAATGACGTGGGCGAGTGAGCATCAGGCACGCTGGTTTAGTTCGCATTTTCCGGGCTCGTCGGCAGGTTATGTCAGCCAGACCTCTGCGGGATTTGAATGGCAGTTTATCTGAGTTTTACGTTCTGTAGCTAAGCTCACGGACGTAAAACGGTAATGAGACGAGTCCTGTTAATGATGCAAAAATCACAACAATTTATGCTGTTAGCGCTGGCGTAGTCCCGCCATGCGCTGCCGCATTGCAGACCTAACCCACCGGTAGGGTGCGTAATTGTTCACAATGGTCGGGTTGTCTCGACCGGATTTACCCGTTCACCGGGTTAGTACCATGCTGAGGCTGATGCACTTTCCACACTTACGTTACCTGTAGAAGAGTGCGAAATCTATGTCACGCTAGAGCCCTGTGCCTTTCAGGGCAGAACCCCGTCCTGCGCACTAACACTGGCCCGGCTCAGGCCCAGACATATTTACATCGCCATTGAAGATCCGCATCCGCGTAATCGCGGAGAAGGGATTGCGATCTTAAAGCAAGCGGGCATCGGCGTGACGCTGGGGGTGGCGAGAAATGACGTTGAGTGTTTTCTGGCGCTCTATTTAATTCGCTCGCTTGCGTAAAATGTAGGTGAGAAGGAGTGCTGTTAGCCAGACATCGGCATTTACATCCCTGAACCGCTGGTGAAACATCGTGAGATTCCCTTTCAAAGCGTAACGACTGGAAATGAACTTCTGTTTTATCTCTGCTCCGGGGCATGTGATGTTAGGTGTGCGGTGAGGCCTTTTGCCCGCCAGGGAGCAAAACGTTTCCGCGACATCCCGTAAACAGACCACCAACGCGCACTGAGTTAAGGGTAAAAAATGGAAAAACCATTTTTACAACAGCCATCACCTGAGTCGTCCCGCGTGGCCGCGGCTGGCGGCGTTTCCTCTGCCTCACTGTTTGTGCGGCGTAATCTGTTCTCGCTGGTGGTGGGGACGGTGAGCCTGATCTGTTTTGTCGACAATCATACGTCCGCTCTGCGCCAGGTCCTGTCCAGCCGGCACGCGTCCGCGCGCCCGCTCAGCGCCGCTACTGCACCCAACCCAACCGGACAAATCGCTGCCGTCAGTGAACATTTGCCGCATGCCTCCGTGCCTTCAGTCGTTATGATCGCCGAGGCAAACCGTCAGGCACTCAAAGGCATGCAACTCGTCAGCGATCAGTTGAAGCTGGAGCAGGGCAGCCTGCTGCAGGACATGGCCCACACGCAGCAGCTGGCACTGCAACAGGTCAGTGATAACCACTTCCAGGCCGCTATGCTGAACGGACAACTGGCGCAACTTGATCAGCAAATCAAAATCGAGTCCGCGCAGGTTGGCATGGCGCAAAACCTGGTCAACAAATGGCGACCGCTGCTGAACAAAGGCTATATTTCGGCGTTGCAGTTTGCACAGGAGCAGTCGGTGGTCTGGGGCTATGAAAGCCAGTACCGCGCGTTGCTGCAACAACAGTATGCGACCCGTCAGCAGATTAGCGTGCTGGAGGATCAGGAACGTCAGATTCCGCTGGCGACCGCAGTGAAACTCAATGTGCTGCGGCGGCAGCTGGCGCAGGTGAATGAGAATCTGGCCCAAAATACGCTGACCGAGGCGCGGATAGCCTGGCAGCCTTCGGCAGCGCCCGTGAAGCCGCTTCTGGTCAAGGCAGGCAAGGCCGCCGGGACGCCCACGCAACAGACAGAGCAAGACAGCCGCTTCCTGTCTGACAGGCCCGCGCGCGTCAGCCACAGCGACGTTCACTATCAAAACATTAACGATCAGACGGGCAGTCATAGCGTGACGCCGCGTCACACTGCCCTCACGCACAACGTCTGAGCCGCATGACAGCCATGTAACGGTGCCTCGCGGAGGGGAAGGTTAACGAAGATAACCTGTCCCGTTATCGGGCGGTCATATCGCCAGGCCGGCAGCGGCTTTTGCCGATCGACTGGCAAAGGAAACAGACAGCGGTCAGGGGGGATTATTGCCCGATATCAGGGCAGTAACGCTGTGCCTCAGGTTGAGCGCGACGCATAAAAAAGCGGGCCGCCAACGGGCTGGCCCGCCGCTTTGTTAATGCGTTCGCTAGCGGTGCTTAACGCTTCATATGGTAATAGGCGTCATTCCAGCGCAGCGCATCTTTAAAGGCCGGAAGCCGGGTGTGCTCATCAATCACCAGCACTTCAATGCCGTGCATCTCGCCGTACAAATACATATCGTCCAGCGTCAGGGCCTGACTGAACACCGTATGGTGCGCACCGCCTGCCAGAATCCAGGCTTCAGAGGCGGTCGCCAGAGACGGCTGCGCTTTCCACAACGCGCGGGCTACCGGCAGTTTTGGCAGTGGTTTAGGCTGTTCAATCGCGTCCACAACGTTAACCAGCAGGCGGAAACGATCGCCCATATCGATCACGCTGGCGTTAATGGCACGACCGGCCGGCGTGGAGAAAATCAGACGCGCCGGATCGGCTTTGTTGCCGATGCCGAGGAACTGCACGTCGATCAGCGGCTTCTCTTCCCGCGCGATAGACGGGCACACTTCCAGCATATGAGAACCCAGCACTAAATCGTTGCCCGGCGAGAAGTGGTAAGTGTAATCCTCCATAAAGGAGGTGCCGCCGGGACGGTCACCCGCCAGCACTTTAAAGATGCGCAGCAGGGCGGCGGTCTTCCAGTCTCCTTCGCCCGCAAAGCCATAACCCTGGCCCATCAGGCGCTGTACCGCCAGGCCGGGCAACTGCGTCATGCCGTGCAGCGTCTGGAAGTTGGTGGTAAACGCCTTGCAGCCTTCATCGTCCAGAAAACGCTTCAGGCCCAGCTCGATGCGTGCGGCGTCCAGTACGTTTTGCCGTTTTTCACCGCCTGCGGCGGCCACGTCGGAGAAACGATACTGGCTTTCATATTCGTCAACCAGCGCATTGACATCTCCCTCGCTGACGCTGTTGATCACCTCCACCAAATCCCCCACGCCCCAGCCATTAACCGCATAGCCGAACTGGATTTGCGCCGCCACTTTATCGCCTTCGGTGACCGCGACTTCACGCATGTTGTCACCAAAACGCGCGACTTTCAGATGCTGACTGGCCTGTTTGGCCAGCGCCGCACGCATCCAGTTGGCGACGCGCTGCTGGCTGTGTTTATCCTGCCAGTGGCCGGTCACCACGCTGTGCTGCAGGCCCATGCGCGCACCAATAAAGCCAAACTCACGGCCACCGTGCGCCGTTTGATTCAGGTTCATAAAGTCCATGTCCATGCTGTCCCAGGGGATCTCGGCATTGAACTGGGTATGAAACTGTAGCAGGGGCTTCGTTAAGACATTCAATCCGCCGATCCACATTTTGGCCGGCGAAAAGGTATGCAACCACGTAATGATACCGATACAGTTTTGATCGTGACTGGCGTCACGGCACAGCGACAGCGCTTCATCAGGCGATTTGACCAGCGGTTTCAGCGTCAGACGTACAGGCAAACCCGCCTGATTTAATCCGTCCACCACCTGCCGGGCATTGTGTTCAACCTGACGTAACGTTTCCGCGCCGTAGAGGTGCTGTGTACCAATGACAAACCACACGTTGAACTGTTGCATAAAACCACTCCTTTACTTAGCGGAAGCGGAACGGGCGGCATAATGGGGTTCTGCCGTCTCGCACCATTGTTGATAGCGTTGATAAAGTGCCTGATAGCGCGCGACGCGCTGCGGATCGGGCTGCAGCGTCACGTCAATCGGGCTGGCCATGACGTCCTGCGCCTGCTCCACATCGCGGTGAACGCCCGCGGCGACGGCAGCGAAGATGGCTGCGCCCAGCGCACAGCACTCATCGGAGGCGACGATATCCAGCGGCCGGTTCATCACGTCGCAGCAGGCCTGCATAATGGCGGGGGATTTACGGGCAATGCCGCCGAGGGTAAGAATGTTTTCCACCGGAATTGCCTGCTGCTCGAAGCACTCCATGATGGCGCGGGCACCAAAGGCGGTGGCCGCAATCAGGCCGCCAAACAGGGCCGGAGCATCCGTGCCGAGATTCAGGTCGGTAATAACCCCTTTCAGGCGCTGGTTGGCATTGGGTGTACGGCGGCCGTTGAACCAGTCCAGCACTACGGGCAGGTGATCCAACTGCGGACTGGCGACCCAGGCCTCGGTCAGACGGGTGATCAGTGACGTTTGCATCTCCGCCAACTGCGGTTTAAGTTCGGGATGGTGCTGCGCTGCCAGCTGCAACGGCCAGCCCAGCAGGCGGCTGTACCAGGCATAAATATCGCCAAACGCCGACTGGCCTGCTTCCAGACCAATCGCGCCCGGCACGACGCTGCCATCAACCTGACCACAGATGCCTTTGATGGCGCGGTCGCCGACTTTCCCGGTGTCAGCAATCAGGATGTCGCAGGTCGACGTGCCAATCACTTTCACTAAGGTATAGGGTCGCGCACCGGCGCCGACCGCGCCCATATGGCAGTCAAATGCGCCGCCCGAAATCGTAACCTGCTGCGATAAACCCAGGCGTTGCGACCATTCCGGGCTCAGCGTGCCCACCGGGATATCCGCGGTCCAGGTCTCGCTGAACAGGGGAGAATCCAGCTGTTGAGTCAGCGCCGGGTCCAGCGCGTTAAGGAAGTCGGCGTCGGGTAAGCCGTTCCAGTCAGCATGAAACAGCGCTTTGTGACCAGCGGCACAACGCCCACGACGGAGTTTGTCCGGGGCGACGGTATCGCTGAGTAAGGCGGGCACCCAGTCACAGAGTTCAACCCAGGACACGGCCGCATCGCGCACGGCAGCATCCTGGCGGGTAATATGAAGAATCTTGGCCCAGAACCATTCCGACGAGTAGATCCCGCCGATATAGCGGCTGTAATCGGTAAAGCGGCCGCTGCGACACAGGCGATTAATCTCTTCCGCTTCTTCAATGGCCGTATGGTCTTTCCACAGCACAAACATCGCATTGGGGTTTTCCGCAAACTCCGGTCGCAGGGCAAGTACCTTGCCGTCACGATCGATCGGAGCGGGGGTGGAGCCGGTGCTGTCGACACCGATGCCGACGACGGCGGCCCGTTGCGTGTCGCTCAGCGCCGCGAGCACACCCAGCATGGCCTGCTCCATAGCATCAATATAGTCCTGAGGATGGTGACGAAAGCGGTTGCTGTGAGGATCGCTGTAAAGTCCCTGCTGCCAGCGTGCATAGTTGGCCACGGCACTGTGCAGCTCCTGACCAGTGTGACAATCCACCGCCAGCGCACGCACCGAATCACTACCAAAGTCCAGCCCCAGGGTGATGGCTTCAGTACGCATTTGACTCTCCTGTTGTGAATAAACCTCCTTATCCTGAGTTGTGTAAAAAAGAAGGGTTAGTCACGGCTGGCTGAGAATATGCACTTTTCTGCCACACGCAGTGAATTTGTGATCCATTGCAAAAGTTAACAGACGGTTAAATTTGCTGAATATATGGATCATTCTGTCGTGATTTTAAGATGTGATACCGCTCTACATTTTTCTTCTTCATTCCCGCTAAAACTAGGCCAGCGTTTAAGCAGGCTACCCTCATGGCTCCCGCTAACGTGCTGATTTACATCTGTACCTACAAAAGAGAGTTAACTGGTAGCGTTTACACCGATTCGTATTTAACAGCGATAAAACCACTAGCGCCGGAGAGCATCATGCATAAATTCACTAAAGCGCTGGCAGCCATCGGGCTGGCAGCGGTTATGTCACAATCAGCTATCGCCGAGACCATGAAGCTGGGTTTTCTGGTGAAGCAGCCGGAAGAACCCTGGTTCCAGACCGAATGGAAATTTGCGGATAAAGCCGGTAAAGACCTGGGCTTTGAGGTGATTAAAATTGCCGTTCCGGACGGCGAAAAAACCCTTAACGCTATCGACAGCCTGGCCGCGAATGGCGCAAAAGGCTTCGTGATCTGCACACCGGATCCCAAACTCGGCTCCGCCATCATGGCAAAGGCGCGCGGTTATGGCCTGAAGGTGATCGCCGTGGACGATCAGTTTGTGAACGCCAAAGGCAAGCCGATGGACAGCGTACCGCTGGTCATGATGGCCGCGACCAAAATTGGCGAACGTCAGGGACAGGAACTGTATAAAGAAATGCAGAAACGCGGCTGGGATGTCAAAGACACCGCCGTGATGGCGATCACCGCTAACGAACTGGATACCGCGCGTCGTCGTACCGGTGGTTCGATGGATGCCCTGAAAGCGGCTGGCTTCCCGGAAAAACAGATCTATCAGGTCCCGACCAAATCGAATGACATCCCCGGCGCATTTGATGCCGGTAACTCCCTGCTGGTTCAGCACCCTGAAGTGAAGCACTGGCTGATTGTCGGCATGAACGACAACACCGTGCTGGGCGGCGTGCGTGCAACCGAAGGTCAGGGCTTTAAAGCCGCTGACGTGATCGGTATCGGTATCAACGGCGTCGACGCCGTCAGCGAACTGTCAAAAGCCAACGCGACCGGCTTCTATGGCTCACTGCTGCCAAGTCCGGATATCCATGGCTATAAGAGCAGCCAGATGCTCTACAACTGGGTAAGCAAAGGACAGGAGCCACCGAAATTCACCGAAGTGACAGACGTCGTGTTGATTACACGTGACAACTTCAAAACCGAGCTGGCGAAGAAAGGGTTGATGTAATAACAGGCAGTACGGATAACACCATCGGGTCATCAGGAAAGCAGGGCTGAACACCGCGACGGTATTCAGCCTGAGCGTCAGGTGCCCCGATTCCTCACAGCAATCTATTGGAGACACCATGAACACTGATTCAGCCTTTCTGTCGTTTCATGGCATCAGTAAAACTTTTCCCGGCGTGAAAGCGCTGCAGGATATTTCATTTGAATGCCATGGCGGTCAGGTGCACGCGCTGATGGGGGAAAACGGTGCCGGTAAATCGACACTGCTTAAAATCCTCAGCGGCAGCTATCTGCCCAGTGGCGGCGAGATTCGCATCAAAGGCAAGCCGATGAATTTCCAGCACACCACGGATGCGCTGGATGCGGGTGTCGCCATTATCTACCAGGAACTGCATTTAGTGCCCGAAATGAGCGTGGCGGAGAATATCTATCTGGGCCAGTTGCCGCATAAGCATGGCCTGGTAAACCGCAAGCTGCTGCGTTACGAAGCCGGGCTGCAACTGAAAAATTTAGGTATGGATATCGATCCGGACATGCCGCTGAAATACCTGTCGCTGGGCCAGTGGCAGATGGTTGAGATTGCCAAAGCGCTGGCCCGTAACGCGCGCATCATTGCCTTTGATGAGCCAACCAGCTCGCTGTCCGCACGCGAAATCGACAATCTGTTTCGGGTGATCCGCCAGTTGCGCGCGGAAGGGCGCGTGGTGCTGTATGTCTCGCACCGTATGGAAGAGATTTTTGCCCTCAGTGACGCCATCACCGTGTTTAAAGACGGGCGCTATGTGCGCACCTTTACGGACATGGCCAATACGCATCACGACGATCTGGTGCAGGCGATGGTCGGACGTAATCTGGGTGATATCTACGGCTACGCGCCGCGGGAAAAAGGCCCGGTACGGCTGGCGCTACAGGACGTAGAGGCGAAGGGCGTCAGAGCGCCAATCTCGCTGAATGTGCATGCCGGGGAAATTGTCGGCCTGTTTGGTCTGGTGGGCGCGGGACGCACCGAACTGCTGAAAGGGCTGTTTGGCGCCACGCGCCTGCGCGGTGGCCGCATTCTGCTGGACGGGGAACCCCTTAACGTGACGGCGCCAATTGATGCGATTCGGGCGGGCGTGATGCTGTGCCCTGAAGATCGCAAAGCCGAAGGCATTATTCCGGTGCATTCGGTGCGCGACAACATCAACATCAGCGCCCGACGTCATAACCTCACCGCCGGTTGCCTGATCAAAAACGGCTGGGAGGTGAAGAATGCCGACAGCCATATCCGTTCCCTCAAAATCAAAACGCCCAGCGCTGACCAGTTGATCATGAACCTGTCCGGCGGTAACCAGCAAAAAGCCATTCTTGGCCGCTGGTTGTCCGAGGAGATCAAGGTGATTTTGCTGGACGAGCCTACCCGCGGCATTGATGTCGGGGCTAAACACGAAATTTATAACCTGATTTACCAGCTGGCGAACAACGGCATTGCGGTGCTGTTTGCCTCCAGCGATCTCCCGGAAGTGATGGGCCTGGCCGACCGCATTATCGTGATGCGCGAAGGGGCGGTCGCCGGGGAATTACTGCATGACGAGGCCACAGAGCAGCTGACGCTGAGCCTGGCCATGCCTAAAACGACACATGCGGCCGCCGTGGCCTGACAGGAGAGTACCGTGACTTCTTCCACGACATCAAATACGCCGCCAGCCGCCCCTCGCCGGGGTGTGCATTTTGGGCGCGTCTGGGACAACTTTGGCATGCTGGTGGTGTTTGCCCTGCTGTTCATCGCCTGTGCGGTTTTTGTCCCTAACTTTGGCTCCTTTATCAACATGAAAGGCCTGGGGCTGGCCATGTCGATGTCCGGCATGGTGGCCTGCGGTATGCTGTTCTGCCTGGCCTCCGGCGATTTTGACCTGTCGGTGGCCTCGGTGATTGCCTGCGCGGGCGTGGTCACCGCCGTGGTTATCAATATGAGCGAGAGCCTCTGGCTGGGGGTGGCGGCCGGGCTGTTACTCGGTGTCATCACCGGATTTATCAATGGGTTTGTTATCGCCCGACTGAAAATCAACGCCCTGATTACCACGCTGGCGACCATGCAGATTGTGCGCGGTCTGGCCTATATCTTCTCGGACGGTAAAGCGGTAGGCATCGAAGACGAGCGCTTCTTCGTACTGGGCTTCGCCAACTGGCTGGGCGTGCCTGCGCCCATCTGGATCACGCTGGGTACCATGGTGATCTTCGCCTTCCTATTGAACAAAACCACCTTTGGCCGCAACACGCTGGCGATTGGCGGGAATGAAGAGGCTGCACGGCTGGCGGGCGTGCCGGTTGTGCGTACCCGCATCATTATCTTTATTCTCTCTGGCCTGGTTTCTGCGGCGGCGGGCATCATCCTGGCGTCACGTATGACCAGCGGTCAGCCCATGACCTCAATTGGTTATGAACTGGTGGTCATCTCGGCCTGCGTACTGGGCGGCGTGTCACTGAAGGGCGGCATCGGCAAAATCTCCTATGTGATCGCCGGGGTACTGATTCTGGGCACCGTTGAGAATGCGATGAATTTATTAAATATCTCGCCATTCTCACAGTATGTTGTGCGGGGTTTGATACTGTTGGCAGCGGTGATATTCGACCGCTACAAACAAAAGAATAAAGTCTGATTTGGCGTGAAACCTTCCCGCGGACGCGAAAGGTGTCCGCGCGTGATCAATCAACGACGAAGTGAGGACAGTATGTATCACCGTGAATTACCGGCAGAGCAGCAGAACCCTTTGCTGCCCGGATACGCGTTTAATGCCTGGCTGGTGGCGGGATTAACCCCGATCACCGCGGATGGTCCGCTGGATTTCTTTATTGATCGCCCACACGGCATGAAGGGCTATATTCTCAACCTGACCATTAAAGGCAAAGGGCGGGTGTTCGACGGCGAAAAGGCCTTTGACTGTGAACCGGGTGAAATGCTGCTGTTCCAGCCAAAAACGGCTCACTATTATGGTCGGGCGCCCGACAGTCCGCAGTGGTTTCACCGCTGGGTCTATTTTCGTCCGCGCGCGTACTGGCATGACTGGCTGCGCTGGCAGGATGAACAGGAAGGCGTCGGGCGGCTGCGCTTACCGGAGTCACTGCGGGGCGAATTTGATCGCCTGTTTGCCACTATTGAACAAACCCACAACTCATCGCGTCGTTTTGCCGAAGAACTGGCAATGAATTTGCTGGAACGGCTGTTGTTACGGGCGGTGGAAGAAGATCCACGTAACCATCAGCAAATCCGCGATCCCCGTATCATCGAAGCCTGCCAGTATGTGAATAATCATCTTGCCAGCGAGGTCAAAATCGAGGAAGTGGCGCGCCATGTGTGTCTGTCACCTTCGCGGCTGGCGCACCTGTTCCGCGAGCAAATGGGCGTGAACCTGCTTCGCTGGCGGGAAGATCAGCGCGTCATTCGCGCTAAGTTGCTACTGCAAACCACGCAGGAACCCATCGCCAGCATTGGGCGTGAAGTGGGCTACGACGATCAGCTTTATTTTTCGCGCGTCTTCCGTAAGCGCGTCGGCGTCAGCCCGAGTGATTTCCGCCGCCGCAATCAGGACGTACACGATAATCTGGCCAGTCAGAGCGCCTGGAACGGTGCACGGCGCTCAGTCTCCTGATTTTAAGGGGAATCCTCCTTGTCCTGACCCGACTATTAGTCTTAAATCAGTCTGGTAAGCGATTAATGAGGAAAAGGAATGAGCGAGAAACTGCGAGTAGGACTCATCGGCTATGGCTTTGCCAGCAAAACCTTCCACGCGCCCCTGATCGCGGGCACGCCGGAGGTTGAACTGGCTGCCATCTCCAGCAGCGATGCCAGCAAAGTCCATGCCGACTGGCCCGCCGTGCAGGTCGTCGCCGAGCCCCAGGCCCTGTTCGACGATCCTACGTTAGATCTGATTGTTACCCCTACACCGAATGATACGCACTTCCCTCTGGCTAAAGCCGCACTCAACGCAGGCAAGCACGTCGTGGTGGACAAACCGTTCACCGTGACGTTGTCACAGGCGCGCGAGCTGGATGCCTTAGCTAAAGCCAAAGGGCTGCTGTTATCCGTATTCCATAACCGCCGTTGGGACAGTGATTTCCTGACGCTGAAAGGCTTACTGGCAGCGGGTGAGCTGGGTGAGGTGCGTTATTTTGAATCGCACTTTGACCGTTTCCGTCTGGAAGTACGGCAGCGCTGGCGCGAGATGAAAGGGGCGGGCAGCGGCATCTGGTACGATCTGGGACCGCACCTGCTGGATCAGGCGCTACAGCTGTTTGGCCCGCCGGTGGCGATTAACGTTGATCTGGCGGAAATGCGGCCGGGTGCCCAGACCACCGACTATTTTCATGCGACGCTGACCTATCCACAGCGCCGGGTGGTGCTGCACGCCAGCATGCTGGTGGCGGCCGAATCCGCACGCTATACCGTGCACGGTACGCGCGGCAGTTACGTCAAATACGGTCTGGACCCGCAGGAAGATCGGCTGAAAGCGGGGGATTTCCCGCCGGGCGAGAACTGGGGTTACGACATGCGTGACGGTACGCTGACCCAGGTGGAGGGCGACGCGCTGAATGAAAAAACCGTCCTGACACAGCCGGGCAACTATCCCGCCTATTACGCTGCGATTCGTGATGCCATTACCGGGCGCGGGGCGAATCCGGTGACGGCGGAAGAAGCCATTCAGGTCATGGAACTGATTGAGCTGGGGCTGCAGTCGGCGGAAAAACGCCAGACCATGTCGCTGAAATAAGCGCTTTCAGCGCTAAAAAGGCCGCGAATAACGCGGCCTTTTTTATGCTTACTGCACTTTCGCCCGGATGGCGGCTTTTTCTGCCGCGCTTAAAAACGCGATAGTCAGGCCGTTGTCCTGTGCCTGACGCATTTGCGCCTGGCTCAGTCCCGCAGCCGGGGCGGCATGCAGGTACTCATGGGCCAGCTCAATGCCCTGTACGGCGGGATCGTCGGTGTTGATGGTCGCCAGCACGCCATGCTCCAGGAACGTTTTCAGCGGATGCTGCGCCAGCGAGGCGACGGTGCTGGTCTGGATATTGGAGGTCAGGCAGGATTCGATACCAATACCGTTTTCCGCCAGATAGTCCATCAGCGCGCGATCTTCAATAGCCTTCACACCATGACCGATGCGTTCAGCGCCCAGATCACGAATCGCCTGCCAGATACTTTCCGGGCCTGCGGCTTCACCGGCATGCACGGTAATATGAAAACCGGCATCCCGGGCGCGACGGAAGTGGCTCAGAAAACGGTGGCCCGGCGCACCGAGTTCATCCCCGGCCAAATCCACGGCGGTAATATGGTCGCGATGGGCGAGGAAGCCGTTCAGTTCATCCAGACAGGCCTGTTCGCCAAAAGTCCGGCTCATGATGCCCGTTAAGCGCACGGTGATATCATGCTGCTGGCAGCCGGCCTTTACGCCATCAATCACCGCCTCAACCACACCGGCAATCGGCAGATGGTGGGTCATCGCCATATAGCCGGGTGAAAAGCGCAGCTCGGCATAGTGAATCCCGGCGCGGGCGGCATCCTCGACGTTCTCACGCGCGATTCGCTGACAGGCGTCAAGATCGCCCAGCACTTTCACGCCCCAGTCCAGCTTTTGCAGAAAGCTGACCAGATCCGGTTGCGTTTCGGTGACCTGAACATGCGGACGCAGGGTGTCCAGCGTATCCGCCGGTAAGGTCAGGTTAAACTGGCGGCCTAAATCAAGGATGGTTTGTGCACGGATGTTGCCATCAAGGTGGCGGTGAATGTCGGTAAGGGGAAGCGTTGAATCAATCATGGAGTGCACTCGTCTGGATATCTGTAAAGTGCAGAGCATTATAAAAATATCTTGCGCAACAACGCCAGTGATTTGCGCAACAAGTGTGAAAGGCAGGGGTTAACTGTTCACTTTATAAACGGGAACGCCGCGCAGGCCGCCTGATAAGAGCGAATCGGGAGAGAAAAGCGGGCGATGCAGTGACGTAAAAAAGGCGGCCAGGGCCGCCTTGATCGAAAAGGTTGGCCTTATTGCGGCATGCCTTCGTTTGTCGGGACGCCAAGCATATAGCGTGACATGAACTGCTCCAGCGACATCTTATCGCCGTTCATGTTCACCTGACCGTTGGCATACTGCAGGCTGGTAACGATGTTGTTGTCCTGCGTTTGTGTCAGACGGAACATCTGGCCCATCGCTGCCAGCCCTTTAACCTGCTGATCGGCCAGTTTCTGCGCGTCGTCAGCCTGATAACCTTCAGCCAGGCCAATATGGCGCATGGTTTCCGTCGCCATCGGCATGTTGACAGACAGCTTCAGATCCAGCGTTTTCAGCACGCGATCAACGGATGCCGCCAGCGTCTGCGGTTCGCCTGTCACCGTGGACGGATCGTTAAAGTGGGCATTCAGGTTGAAAGTACTCTCGCCTTTATCGTTCTTCCAGCTCAGTGGTGCGATGCTGATGGACGGGGCCCCTTTCAGCAGGGTCGGCAAATTGTTCAGCAGGATCGCGCGCACACCGTTCTGGAAACGCACCGGATCGTCTTCCACGCCAGGCTGGTTCATCAGGGTGGTCAGCTGAGCGTTGTAGTTATCCGAGAAGGCTTTGACGCTTTGCGCATCAAACTGTGACAGCTTCATTTTTAATGCGAACTGACCCAGGTTCTGCTTCTGCACCTCAACGCCGTCAATTTTGTAATTAATGTCGCCATTGATTTTGCCGGACTGATTATCAAAAGAGGAATCACCGACCATCTTGTTAAGAATAACCGCGTCCTGACCGCTGACTGCGGCGGCCACTTTATCCACGCTGATGGACTGATCGCCAATGCGTACGCCTTCGTTGGTGAGATGCGTATCTGCTTTCAGCTTCAGGCCGTTCAGCGTAAACATCACCGGCTGATCGACCTGATTTTTGGTGGTGATGGCAATGCTGTCGATGTCACTGTCCAGGCCCACTTTATCGCCTTTGTTGTCTGCGCTGATATTCAGCGTGCCGCCGCTGGTGGCTAAGCGTTGCGCTGTTTGCGCATTTTGATAATCGATGGGCAGAATTTTTATTGCGGTGTCGGTGCTGCCGCTGTAACCCACACGCGTTTCGGCGTTGATAAACGACTGGTTGTTGGTCAGTTCAAACAGCTTTTTGACCGCATCGGTATTGGTCAGCGTGGTATGCACGGACGCCATGCTGGGGATCAGGTTGGCTTTTTTCAGCTGTGCGAAGGGGAACGGGCCGTGGTCGATCTGCTCGTTCAGGATGATGCTCTGGCCGGGCTTGAGCAGAGGATTATCTTCGGTCTGAGAGCTGGCCTGGATAACCACATTCATTTTACTGCTGAAAATGCCGCGTTGATAATCCTGATAGCTGACTTTCAGACGACTGTTGGGCGCCAGGGTGGTTAACTGAGCGTTAGCATTTTGAATCATTTGATCCATATTGCTTTCCAGCTTTTTGCCGGTAAACCACGCCGCGCCTGTCCAGACTACGCCCAGAGCGACTACCACACCAACGGCAACTTGAGTCTTTTTCATTGCTGAATCGTCCTTATCCTTGATTTCACCCGTGTCACAGACAGCGGGTGAAGAAGCGCCCGCAGGCATTTTAGCTAATAGTTTGAAATAATAGCAGTTAAGCGCAATGGCGTCAGCCGTCTCAGTTAAACGTGTTATACACGCGCGCCACCCGACCCTGGCCGGTGAGTGACACTGGCGCATCGGCGGCGGCCACGAAACAGGACTCGCCGGGTTTTAGCACCAGTTGCTGCTGGCGATTGGTGACGGTGGCCTCACCTTCAATACAAAACAGCAGTGCCGCGCTTTCCTGATGCAGGGTAAGCGGCTGCGCATTCACCGTATGAATGGAGAAAGCAAAGTCGTCTACCGGAATGGGAAAATACTCGCCATCCTGCTGTATCTCCGGTTGTGTAAGAAGCTGGCTGGCCGGCTTTTCGTCAAATTTGAGGTTGGCCATCAGTTCCGGAATATCAATATATTTTGGCGTCAGGCCAGCGCGCAAAACGTTATCGGAGTTGGCCATGACCTCCAGCGCCACGCCATGCAGATAAGCATGCGGCGTTTCCGCAAACAGGAACATCGCCTGTCCGGGCTGCAGAGTAATCACATTGAGCAGCAGCGGCGAGAATAACCCGCTGTCATCCGGATAGTATTCCGCAATCTCATGAATGGTTTGCCAGGGTTCGCCTGTCTGCTGACTGACGACGTTTTTCAGTACGGTTAACGCCTGCGCTTTTTCGTCCTGTTGAAGCGACAGCAGGGTTGAAAACAGTTGCGCCAGGTTGTCGGGGCTGGGCTGGCGCAGGAAATGCGCGATCTCTGGATGCGCGTCCGCCACTGGGGTGAGCAGTGTCACCATCTCGTTGCGCTCGCGAAACCCATTGATGGCTTTAAACGGCGTTAAGGCGTACACCAGCTCCGGTTTATGGTTGGCATCTTTATAGTTACGCTCAGGCGAACTGAGCGGTACAGAGGCGGCATTTTCACGCGCAAACCCCTCTTCGGCGGCGGATTTGCTGGGGTGCACCTGAATTGAGAGCGGCTGATCGGCACACAGCACTTTAAATAAAAAGGGCAGTTCGCCAAAGCGTTTCGCCACGGCGTCGCCCAGCATCTGCGACGGATGGGCCGCGATGACATCGCGTAACGAGCGGGATTGCCCCTCAACGTCAACGGCGGACGGGCTTTTGGGATGTGCCCCCATCCACAGTTCCGCCATCGGTAAGTCTTCAGGATTGGCGATGCCATACAGGGAGGTTAATGCCGTCTTGCTCCCCCAGGCATAATATTGCACCGCATTACTCATCTTTTTCATTTCACTGCCTTTCTGGCATGGGAATATTGCGCTTATTAAAGCAGAAACTGACATGGAAAATACATATCCAGCGCAAGAAGGATGCTAAGCTCGGATGATGTTAAAAATTTGTATGAGTTTATCTGCTTCATGCGTACCGAACACCCGCGCGTGAACGAAGGGTTTATTTAAAACGGTGAAAGGAGAAAGTCATGGCAGCCAATCGCGTTGAAAAAGATTCAATGGGGCCAATTGATGTACCGGCTGATAAACTTTGGGGCGCACAGACACAGCGCTCCCTGGAGCATTTCCGTATCTCAACAGAGAAGATGCCGGTGGCGCTGGTGCACGCGCTGGCGATGACCAAACGCGCGGCCGCCAGCGTTAACCGGGATTTAGGCTTACTGCCTGCGGAGCGGGCGGAGGCGATTATTCAGGCCGCTGATGAAGTGCTGGCGGATAAACACAGTGATGAATTCCCGCTGGCGATCTGGCAGACCGGCTCCGGCACCCAGACCAACATGAACATGAATGAAGTGTTGGCCAACCGTGCGAGTGAGCTGTTAGGCGGTGAGCGCGGCATGTCCCGCCTGGTGCATCCCAACGATGACGTTAATAAAAGCCAGAGTTCAAACGATGTCTTCCCGACGGCGATGCACGTTGCGGCGGTCATTGCGGTACGTGAGCACCTGATTCCCCAACTGAACGTCCTGAAGCAAACCCTGCGTGCCAAATCTGACGCCTTTAAAGACATCGTTAAAATTGGCCGTACCCATCTGCAGGACGCCACGCCGCTCACGCTTGGTCAGGAGATCTCCGGCTGGGTCGCCATGCTGGAGCACAACCTTAAACATATTGAGCAGAGCATTCCGCATCTGGCCGAGCTGGCGCTGGGCGGCACCGCGGTGGGAACTGGCCTGAATACCCATCCTGAATATGCTGTACGTGTGGCCAAAGCCCTGGCGGAACTGACAGAGCAGCCGTTTGTGACCGCCCCTAATAAGTTTGAAGCCCTGGCCACCTGCGACGCGCTGGTGCATGCACACGGTGCGCTGAAAGGCCTGGCGGCTTCACTGATGAAGATTGCTAATGATGTCCGCTGGCTGTCATCCGGTCCGCGCTGTGGTATCGGCGAAATTGCTATCCCGGAAAACGAACCCGGCAGCTCCATCATGCCGGGCAAGGTTAACCCCACCCAGTGTGAAGCGATGACAATGTTGTGCTGTCAGGTCATGGGTAATGACGTGGCGATTAACATGGGGGGCGCATCAGGCAACTTCGAACTGAACGTTTATCGTCCGATGATTATCCATAACTTCCTGCAGTCCGTTCGTTTACTGGCGGATGGGATGGACAGTTTCAATCACCACTGCGCTGTCGGTATCGAACCGGTGCGTGAGCGTATTGATCAGTTGCTCAACGAGTCGCTGATGCTGGTCACCGCGCTGAATACGCACATCGGTTATGACAAGGCCGCTGAAATTGCCAAACAGGCCCATAAACAAGGCTTAACGCTGAAAGCTTCGGCGCTGAAGCTGGGCTATCTGACGGAAGCGGAGTTTGATGCCTGGGTGCGTCCGGAAGACATGGTAGGCAGCATGAAGTCGTAAGTGAGGTCTGTCAGGGCCTGCACAGGCCCTGATATCACACCGGGCAGTCCACCCAGAGATGCAGCCGTGGGATCAGCAAATGCAGGGGTTCTGCGGCGGGTTTATAGCGATGCGTAATTGCCTCCGCATCGTAATTCAGCAGCTCACCTAACTTTGGCACCTGGGTGCGATCCCGGCACAGCACAAGAATCGGTGACGGGCAGGCAAGCTGCGTTTGCTTTTTCTCTTCCGCACGCCAGATGCGCGCAACCGGCTGCACTTTCACCGGACGTTTAATCTTCAGGCGCGCGGATGCGGGCAGGGCGCGTACATCCGCCAGTTCCTGCTGCACTTTTTCCGCCCACTGCTCGCGTGTCCAGGGAGCCTGGGCACGGCCAGCCTTCAGACTCTTTTCCAGTTGGGCGATGATCTCGTCCCGTTTAACGTTCTTAATGACCTGCTTGTTTGCCCAGCCAAAGCGCACACTCTCTGGCGCGGGAAGGGCGGTGATGGTCCGGTAAGCATTCAGGGTAATTAAGCCGCGCAAATGCTGATGCACAAATTCGAACCGGGCTTCGGAAGGCAGACCGGACTCCACGGTGATCATGTGCTCAAGACGGGCTTTCAGCTGGTTGATGCTGTTGATAAACGCGGTAAGCTGCTGCGCGTCCTGCTCGCTGCATTCGATGCAGAGCGCACCCGGCAGGCGCACGGCGGCTTTAGTACTGAGCTTTTCTGACTGGTGCTGTATGAACAGACGGCAATAGTGGTTGAGCGCCCGCTCCCGCGCCTCTGTGCCCAGGTGCTGCTCCACGGCAATCTGAGTAATCGCATCGTGTTCATGCCCTTTTTCAATCGGGGGCAGACTGAAGACCCGGGCGATTAACAGCGGCTGCGCCTCAATCTGCTGCCGTAATGCTCCCAGGGCTTCTTCGAGATCCTTGACGCACTGCTGCATATCTGTGACTAAATCATAACGCACCGCAGTCTCTCCTGTAGTTACAACATGCGCAATGTGGCAGAAAGATCGCGCTGCTGCAAACGTCTTTATAGTTACAACATACTAAACAGGCTTTCTGAAACGGTGCGGTCTGTGTCATAAGCAGGGCGAAGATAGCACAGGGTGCGATGAGGCCCACCAGAAAAAAGCGAGTGACAGCTCCACGCGGGACAGGGTGCATTACCATCGTCACCAGCGTAGACAGAATCGGCGGGAAGCGGCTGGTCACCGACGGTGACAAAACCAAAAAAGGTTATTCGGTGCCTGGCGGGCGCTCTCGCCGCCTTCAGGCACCGGGGTTAAGCGGCGCAGGATTACGAATGTCGGCTGAACAACTGATAAATCCGTTCCGGGAGCAGGCTGAATAAACATATTGATACGGCTTCGCAACATGACAGCAGCGTTTCGCCTTTTTTGCGCCAGAACAGGGTTACGATGATCACGGCTACGGCCGCTACACCGAGCGCGCCTGCCATATCCAGTGGGAAGTGAACCCCGAGAAAGATGCGTGACCAGGCAACCAGCAGTGAGACGAGCGTGAGAATGCCACCGGAGCCCCAGTTACCCCTGGCCCATAATGCCAGCGTGATACTGAAAAACAGCGTGCCGTGGTCGCTGGGAAATGACGTATCCGCAGCGTGATCGATCCACAGATGACCCAGCCGAATCATAAAAGGGCGCGGATGAAAATAGAATGCTGAACAGAGAAAATTCAGTGTCAGCCCTGTGATGGCCGTTACGATGGCAAACAGGGCGGTTTCGCGTTCTGCGCGCCCACCTGTAAACCAGTAAATCAGCAGCATAAGCGGCAGCAGAAAGATCAGATACTCTGCGCTGAATGTCGCAAAATCGATGAGCCAGCCGGGCGTGCCGGGAAGGGCATTAATGGTAAGGAACAGATCCTGATTATAGGTTTCCAGCAAAGTATTCATCAGCGCGTGGGCTCTGTGGTAAGAGAGGACAAGGGCCATTTTCCCCGCGCAAGATTAATAAAACCTTAATCGTCATTCGCCGCGTTCATCTGTTCAGCCGGCTGAATGAGTGGAAACACGTTCTCAAGAAAGAGGCCCGCCTTGCGGCTGCCATAAACACCACAGCGGTAAGCGCAGGGTATCCTCAGGCGGGCATGATATGTCAGCGGCAACGCGCATTTTCTCCCTCACAAACAGGGGGGATCTCGTTCAGTCAGTGCCTGACCGTTAACCCCACCCATGAATGAAGAACACACCGCATCGGTAACGTGACGTGGTGCCTGAAACATCACTTCGCTAAGACTTTCAACTGCGATCGGGCCGTGAAAAAACGACGATACGACAAATAGACGGCGATGATGGTCGATAAACTGGCTGTGCCAAGCAGCATAAACGTAACCATAATCTGGTATTTAATCGCCTTAAACGGGTCAACACCCGCAAAGATCAGCCCGGACATCATGCCGGGTAAACTCACCAGACCAACAGTTTTGGCGGCATCAACGGTGGGGATCATCGCGGCGCGAATGCTGTCGGCAAGGATTCGCTGCGAGGCCAGTTTGACCGGCGCGCCAAGGCTCAGCATCTCCTGAATTTTTTGGGCATTGTCGCTGAAGCGCTGGTTCAGGTTGCTGTAACACAGCCCCACAGCAACCATGGCATTGCCGGCAATCATGCCGGAAACCGGAATGACCTGCATAGGCAGAAAGGCGATTGCACCGCTCATGACCAGAATGGTCAGCGTAATGGCGGTGCCACTCGCGATCGCAACGAACGAAATCACAAAGGCATTATCAATGTTACGGCTGCGCTTACGGGCATTAAGCGCCGCATTGACGCAGATAAACAGCACCATCAGCACGGTCAGCCCGCCGTTATTCACATCGAAGACCGACTTGAGGACATAGCCTACGATGGCCAGTTGAACGATCGCGCGGCTGACGCTCCACAAAATATCTTTGCTCATGCCAAGCTTCTCTTTCTGGCTGATAAGCAACGCCATCAGGACCAGAACCAGCGACAGCAGTAGCGAGTTGTCACTTATTGTTGTCTGATGCATTCATCTTCTCCCTATCAGGTGACGTGAGGCGAAGCACATGCTCTGCCTGCTGTATGTCGTTAACATCGTGACTTATCCAGACGACGGCCATCGGGTGTTCTGCGACAAGCCGCCTGATCAGCGACTGTACCGTCAGGCTGTTTTCTTCATCAAGCGCGCTGGTCACTTCGTCAAGTAACAGCACGGCCGGCACAAACTGCAGATGGCGCAGCAGCCCAATACGCTGCTTTTCGCCGCCAGAGAGGGGCTCAATCGCAGCATTCAGCATATCCGGCGAGAGATTAACGCTCTCCAGCGCCGCCTTAAGTTTTGCCTGTGGCGGCGTCTGGCGGCGAAGTTGCCAGGGCAGGGCAAGGTTGTCATAAACCGTCTGACCGAAAAGCTGTGGCGTCTGAAAACAGTACGATACCTGCTGACGGTATTCCTCGGCCCTGAGCGTGGCGATATCGCGGCCCTGAAAGCGGATCTCTCCGGTCGTTGGCGTTAACAGAGAGGCAAGGATCTTCAGGAAGGTACTTTTGCCACTGCCGGAGGCACCGGTGAGCACGACAACGTCGCCCGGCGACAGCTGTAAAGAGACCGGCTGCAATAGCTGTCTGCCGCCGTGTGAAAAGGTGACATCCTGCGCATCGAGCAGGGGCAGAGAAGGGGTCATCGTTGCTTCCTGGATAGGGGTTAATAAGTCCGGTTCGTCGATATCTGAAAAAAGGCGGTGCATTCAGCCTTTTACTCCTTGCGTGGCTTTCCAGCCCGGCCTGGCATCTTCCTGTTTATGCCGTGTCCTGTCAGGTCATGAGTCAGAATAGCCGAATTCACCACCGGTGCTAACGGAACGCATAAGCCGGTTCAGACGGGCAACGACATCACGCCGCGCGTCCCGCTTCGGCTCAGGCCTGAGCGGGACATGCCTTTTTCATTTTGGTTGCTGATTTTTTCACATCCTGCCGGGCGATTAACTGTGCGGCAGGGCAACAGCACATTTTGAATGTCCTTATCGCCTTAGCTGCGTGTGCTCTACCACCACAGGGAGAAGAAATCCCGCTGGGGCGCGTTGGTAACCGGACCGTTGGGGGGCGTAAAAAAGCGGTAAAGCCAACGGCGGCATTTTTCCTTTTAGCTGAACATGTTATAAAAACACTTTGTTTGCTAACGGATCCTCAACATGGACGTGATTAAAAAGCCGGGTGTCACGCAAATTGTCACGCTGGGCCTGGTTCAGATCCTCTCCTGGGGCGGTTCGTTTTATCTGATGGCGGTCATGGCCGCGCCTGTTGTAGCAGAAACCGGATGGTCGCAACAGTGGGTTTACGGCGCGTTATCGCTGGGCATTTTAGTGTCTGGGTTGCTCGCTCCGCGCTGTGGCCACCTTATTGCACGCACGGGCGGTCGCCTGATGCTGGCACTCAATGGCATCGTGATGGCGGCAGGGCTTACCCTTATGGGATTCAGCCATCACTTACCGGTGTTTTTACTGGCCTGGGTCATCATCGGCATCGGCATGGCGATGGGGCTGTATGATGCGCTGTTTGCGACGCTGGGCACCCGCTATGGTGGGCAGGCACGCAGCGCCATTACCGGCATAACCCTGATTTCCGGTTTTTGTACCAGCGTGGTCTGGCCTGCCACCGCGCTGCTTATTCACTGGCTGAACTGGCGGGGCGCGTGTTTCGCCATCGCCGCGCTGTTGCTGGTCAGCGTCTTACCGGCCTATTTTTATGCTTTGCCCAAAGGCCATCTTATCTCACCCGTCAAACGTAAAAGCGCACCCGGCACAGCGCCGGATTTGCCCGCAGTCTTGTTTTACCTGTTGTGCGCCATTTTCACGCTGGCCTCGGTGATTATGACGGCCATTTCGGTGCAGCTTATCACCCTGTTGCAGGCCAGTGGTTACAGCATGGCGGCGGCGCTGGCAATCAGTACGCTGCTGGGGCCGTGCCAGGTGGCATCCCGTCTCATTGATATGGCTTTTAAAGGGGGCCATCCCATCTGGACCACTTTTTTTTCGGTGGGGCTGGTGGCGCTGGGGTTGTTGTTGCTGGCGCTGTTTCCGCAACTGGCCCTGTTAAGTATGATCTTTTACGGTGCGGGAAACGGCTTACGCGCCATTGTGCGCGGCACTTTGCCGCTGATGATGGTAAAACCTGAAGCGTACGCGGTACTGGCAGGCCGGATGGCGCGTCCGGCGTTAATGGGGCAGGCGGTAACGCCGTTAGGCGTGGGCTATGTGTTTGCGACGTTGGGGCCCAAAGCCACGCTGTGGTTACTGTGCACACTGGCAGTAATTAACTTGCTGCTGGTGGTGGCACTGAAAAAGCGGCTTCCAGCGCCAGCGCCATCTGTGCGCTAATGCTGTCCGCTACCGCTGGGCAAATAAGCACCTTGTGCGGTCGCGGGCTTCCGGGTGGGGAATATGTGCCTTGTGGCGGGTGGGTTGCTTCTAAAAAGTGACAGTGTTTGTTATATTCATCCCTGTTTGTTGGTTCACTTAGGCGGCTATATAACAACAAGAATGCACCGCAATTCAGGATACAAAGATGCTTGATTATCGCTTCCCGACAGCTTTGCAAATGGTTCTGAGTGTGGCGGTGGCGGAGCAAATGGGAAAACGCTCTACCAGCGCGATTCTCGCTTACGGGCTTGAAGCAAACCCGAGCTTTATACGTAAGTTAATGGTGCCATTAACCCGTGATGGCATTATCGTGTCCACTCTGGGTCGTACGGGTTCCATTCATTTGGGCAGACCCGCAGCCGAAATCACGCTGCGTGATATTTATGTCTCTGTGACAGATGATAAAAAACTCTGGGCGGCTCGCCCGGATGTGGCACCGCGTTGCCTGGTCAGCGCCAACCTGTGCTGGTATTTTAAATCGATTGCCGAGGAAGCCGAGCAGGCATCACTGGCGGTACTCGCGAAGCGCACCGTCGCCGACGCGTTAAATGAGCTGAAAACCCACGACACCAGCAACTGCACCGCCGTGCCTGAGCCTGAGGTGACGGAACCGGATACCGACTGCAAAAAAAGCCGCTGATGCGGCTTTTTTTACGTCTTATGTAAACTGACGACCATCACGTGCAAGGGTGTTGCATTCATCATCGGCAGCTTTCACCGTCACGTCCTCTCTGCCTGTCTCTGACGAACGCCCGTACTCAGTAATTCCGTCCGCGCGCGCACAACGCCTTTTAAATAAAATAAACGCTAACCGGCTCCGCCAGGGCACGGGTCGGGCGTTGTATATACTGACGTTGAGAGGCAGTGCCCCGACGTCCGCAGGATCGTCGGGGCACACGCATTACTGCGTGTGTTCCGTAACCGGGCGCGCGGCGTTACGCGTCACCAGCTTACGCAGCGCCACATAAAACACCGGCGTTAAAAACAGGCCAAACAGCGTCACCCCTAACATACCGGAGAACACCGTGACGCCCGTCACGCCGCGGACTTCCGCGCCTGCGCCTTCCCCCAGAATCAACGGAATAGTTCCGGCGATAAAGGCGATAGAGGTCATCACGATAGGGCGCAGACGTAACCGACAGGCCTCAAGCGCGGCGTCGACAATCCCTTTACCCTGCATCTCCAGTTCGCGCGCAAACTCCACAATCAGAATGGCGTTCTTACAGGCCAGGCCCATCAGCACCACCAGACCGACCTGCACAAAGACGTTGTTGTCTCCGCCTGTTAACCACACGCCCAGCAGGGCCGACAGCATGGTAACCGGCACAATCAGAATCACCGCCAGCGGTAACGTCCAGCTCTCATACAGCGCGGCCAGCACCAGGAAGGCCAGTAACACCGCCACCGGGAAAACAATCAGCGCGGTATTGCCCTGCGTCGCCTGCTGGTAGCTGAGGTCGGTCCATTCGATGTTCATGCCGTTCGGCAACAGCTGGCCGGACATCGCCTCAAGCTGGCGCATCGCCTGGGCGGAGGACAGTACCCGGGGGTCCGCATCACCGATCAGGTCCGCCGCCGGATAGCCGTTGTAACGAATAACCGGATCGGGCCCGTAAGTGGTGGTGATATGCACCATGCTGCCGATGGGCACCATCTCGCCACGATCGTTGCGGGTACGCAGGTTGGCAATGTCCTCCACGCTGTCACGAAATTCGCCATCTGCCTGTGCCATCACCCGCCAGGTCCGGCCAAAGCGGTTAAAGTCATTAACATAGGATGACCCCAGATAAGTTTGCAGCGTACTGAACAAATCCGTCAGCGCCACACCCTGTGCCTTGGCCTTATCACGGTCAACCTGCACATCCAGTTGCGGTACGTTGGCCTGATAAGACGAGATGGGGAAGTGCATGCCCGGCGTCTGCATTACCGCGCCGGAGAGTGTATTAATCGCGGTTTGCAGTGCGCCATAGCCCAATCCGGCCCGATCCTGTACATAAAGCGAATAGCCCGAACCCTGGCCCAGACCCAGAATCGGTGGCGGCATAATGGAGAAGCCAAACCCCTGCTGGATACGGGCGATTTTTGCATTAATGTCCGCGTTAATCTCCGCCGCCGTGCGCTTACGTTCACTGAAAGGTTTCAGACCGAAAAACACCGTGCCGCTGTTCGGCGTATTGGTAAACTGCAGCGCATTCAGGCCCGGAAAGGCAACCGCATAGGCCACGCCTTCCGTTTGCAGACCGATTTCACTCATCTGCCGGATGACCTCATCCGTGCGCGCCAGCGACGATCCTTCTGGCATTTTCACGCCGCCAATCAGGTAAAGCTTATCCTGCGTGGGGATAAATCCGCCCGGTACGGCATGGAACATCCAGCCGGCGCCCGCCAGTAACACCAGATACACGCCAAACACCGCGCCGCGCCGCCGCAGGGTTTTCGCTACCATCGACTCGTAGCCATGGGCCGTGCGGTGAAAGAAACGGTTGAACGGGCGGAAAATCCAGCCAAACAGCCAGTCGATCAGGCGCGTGGGCCTGTCTTTGGCGGCCTGGTGATCCTTCAGCAACATTGCTGCCAGCGCAGGCGATAAGGTCAGCGAGTTGATGGCAGAGATGACGGTCGAAATGGCAATGGTGGTGGCAAACTGCTTGTAAAACTGACCGGTGACGCCCGACAGAAACGCCATCGGCACAAACACGGCACAGAGCACGAGCGCGATAGCGATAATCGGCCCCGATACTTCGCGCATGGCCTGATGCGCCGCCGCTTTGGGTGACAGACCCATTTCAATATTGCGCTCAACGTTTTCCACCACCACGATGGCATCATCCACCACGATACCGATGGCCAGCACCAGACCGAACAGGCTCAGGGTGTTAAGCGAGAAACCGAGCAGGTAAAGCACGCTGAACGTGCCCACCACGGAAACAGGGACCGCCAGCAGGGGAATGATCGAGGCCCGCCAGGTTTGCAGGAACAGAATCACCACCAGCACGACCAGAAAGACTGCCTCCAGCAGAGTCTGGACCACGGCCTTGATGGAGTCGCGCACAAACACAGTGGGATCGTAGGGCGCTGCCCATTTCACATCGTCAGGAAAGCGGGTGGCCAGCTCATCCATTTTGGCTCGCACCGCATTGGAAAGATCGATCGCGTTGGCCCCGGGGGCCTGAAAAATACCAATGCCGACGGCATCTTTATTGTTCAGCTGCGAACGCAACGCATAGCTGCCCGCACCCATTTCGATGCGTGCCACATCGCGCAGCCGCACCAGCGAGCCGTCCTCAGCGGTTTTTAAAATGATATCGCCGAACTGCTGCTCATTTTCGAGCCGGCCCTGCATGTTGATCGACAGCAGAAAATCGCTCTGCTTTTTCAGCGGTTCCGCACCAAGCTGCCCGGCAGAAACCTGCACGTTCTGCTCCTGCATTGCGCTGACGACTTCGGCGGCGGTCAGGCCGCGTGCGGCCACCTTGTTGGGATCCAGCCAGACGCGCATGGCATATTCGCCTGCACCAAAGATCTGGATCTGCCCGACGCCTGGCAGGCGGGCCAGTTCGTCTTTCACTTTCAGCGTGGCGTAATTACGCAGGTAAAGAGAATCATAGGTACTGCCCGGCGAAAACAGATGTACCACTAAGGTCAGCGTAGGGGACATTTTTTGCGTCGTAATGCCCAGCCGGCGCACGTCTTCAGGCAGTCGCGCTTCCGCCTGAGCGACACGGTTTTGTACCTGAACCTGCGCCTGGTCCGGATCGGTGCCGGGACGAAACGTCACGGTGGTCACCAGCACGCCATCCGAACCGGCGACGGACTTCATATACATCATGTTTTCGACGCCGTTAATCGCTTCTTCCAGCGGGGTCGCCACGGAATCGGCAATGACCTTTGGGTTCGCGCCGGGGTATTCGGCGCGCACCTGCACGCTCGGCGGCACCACGTCGGGATACTCACTGATGGGCAATAACGGTATGGCGATCAGGCCGGTCATGAAAATCAATACCGACAGCACGGCGGCAAAGATTGGCCGATCAATAAAAAAGCGGGAAAAATCCATATCAACCTCGGGTTATTGAGCGGCGGTAGCGGCCATATCGACAGTTTTGGCCGTCACCGGCATTCCGGGCATAAACACTTTTTGCAGTCCGGCAACGATGACCCGGTCGCCCGCCTGCAAACCGGCCTCGACGATACGCAGTCCGTCAGCCATGGCACCAGGCTTAATGTTGCGGCGCTGCGCTTTCCCCTGAGCATCAACGATATAAACATATTTGCGATCCTGGTCGGTCAGCACGGCTTTATCGTCAATTAACAGGGCGTTGAAGGTTGCACGACCCGGCAGGCGAACGCGCGCAAAGAGGCCAGGCGTAAAGATACGCTGATGGTTATCCAGCTGCGCACGCATGCGAATGGTGCCGGTGCTGGCGTTGAGTTGGTTATCCAGGAAGTCGACGTTACCCCGGTGCGGGTAACCCTGTTCGCCTGCCAGCGCAACCTCGACGGGCAGGGCATGACGTTGCTGGCCCTGACGCGCCATGGCCTGGTAGTGCAGGAAGGTAGTTTCATCGACGTCGAAATAGACCACCATCTTGTCTTGCGAGACCAGCGTCGTCAGAACGCTGGCGCTGTCCCCGGCGGTTACCAGGTTTCCTGCGGTGATCATGGCCCGGCTAGCGCGGCCGTCAATGGGCGCCGTGACGCGGGTAAAATCCAGATTCAGTTGGGCCATGGCCACAGCCGACTCGGCGGCCTGCACATCGGCCTGCGCCTGGCTGGCGCTGGCGCGTCGCTGCTCCCACATCTCACGTGATACCGCCTGAGTACCGAGCAGTTTTTCTGTGCGCGCCGATTCACTGCGGGTCAGGCTGGCCTGACTCCGCGCACGCGCCAGCGAGGCTCTCGCCTGATCCAGTGCGGTGCGGTAGCTACGGTCGTCAATGGTGAACAGGACCTGACCCTTTTTCACCTCATCCCCTTCATGGTAATTAACCGTGGTGATGTAGCCTGAAACCCGTGGACGCAGTTGGACGCTTTCAACCGTTTCTATGCGGCCATTAAAGCTGTCCCACTGACTGACCGGTTTTGTCACCACCACAGCCGCACTCACCTCGGGCGGCGGCGGCGGGGCGCTGTTCGCCTGACCCGTGTCACATCCACTTAACTGACTGATGACCAGTCCCATCCCCAGCAGGGTAACTCCCTGACGAACCCAGTTGCTTATCATTGTTGTGATTCCGCGATGAACAGTGAAGTAAAGCCCGCAGGCCAATATTTGCAACTTCTATGGTTGCAATTTATCGCGAGGAGTGTAGGCTTGTGTGTCTGAGAACTGCAAGAATAACTGATACACTTTATGTGCGGTCTGATGAGCGATGATTTATCGGCCAGAATCCAGCCTGACAGGGCATGAGGTAAGTCCCCATAAAATGTGCGGCATTTAATGTATTAATTAAACTTGCATTAAATGGCATTGTCAGTCACGCTTTAAGTGTAACTGCAACTGATACTAATACTGTTCGCTGTCGCGACCGGAGAAGACAAATGATGAGTAACGCTTTTATTCACGATCTGATTAACTGGATTGACAACAATATTGAAGCACGCCTCGATCTCGATACGGTTTCTGAGCGCGCGGGCTACTCAAAATGGCACCTGCAACGGATGTTTAAAGAGCACACAGGCTATCCACTGGGTGAATATATCCGTATGAAAAAATTAAAAAAATCAGCGGATCGCCTGACCAGCACCAACGAACCTATCCTGAACGTAGCCATTTCGCTGGGCTTTGACTCGCAGCAGTCGTTCAACCGCAGCTTCAAGCGTCAGTATGGTGTTGCTCCGGGTGCGTGGCGCCGTCACAGTGTGCCGTCGCAGGCTGCAATGCAGTAAACCCCGCCAGGGCCAGGTCATCTGGCCCGCGCTGTTTTATCCGCTGAGAAAACTGCTATTATCTGCATCCTGTTTTCCAGGGATGTCATCATGTCAAAAAAACTGTGGTTAGGATTAGTCCTTATCCTTATCCTCTCCTGGATAGGTCTGCGACCCTATCTGACGTCTGCACCTGCCAAAACCTCTGCCGCAGACATCGCCGCCTTAACGGATGTGCGAACCGTCGCCCGCTGGGTGCTACAGCATCAGCAGTTGCCCGATTACTACATCACAAAGAAGCAGGCCCGCCGTCTGGGCTGGAATCCTGCGAAGGGCAATCTGTGTGACGTGCTGCCGGGTCGGGCGATTGGCGGCGATCGCTTTTCCAACCGCGAAAGAAAGCTACCTGAACGTTCCGATCGGCAGTGGTATGAGGCGGATGTGAACTACCGCTGTGGCCATCGTGAGGCGGATCGCCTGGTATATTCGTCAGACGGGCTGGTGTTTCTTTCCACTGACCACTATCGCAGTTTTAAGCCGGTGCAGTAACGATGTTGCGCCTACGGTTTGATCTCGGTGAGCTGGCGGATCGCGATGCCTTTTACCGGCAGTTTGCCGCGCAAAGCGACTGTTCCGGCGACTTCGGCAATAACCTGGACGCGCTCTGGGACTGGCTGACAGGTGGCATGGCCCTGCCGGCGGAGATTTATCTGCTGAATGCCGATCGGCACGACGCGGATCTGGCCCCGGTTCTGGCGTTGCTGGAAGAGGCGGCGCAGTCGCTGAGTGGCGAACTGCGCCTGATATACGCTTAGTTACGCAGCGGTTTGAGCAGGTCGGCTAGCGCTTCGCGCGCGCTGACCGGCAGATCGCCCCCACCGGTATAGCCGTTGTTTTCGATAATGACCGTGTTCAGGCCCACCAGCCAGTCATATATGTAGTACGCCGTGTGGTTTGCTGGCGTAGCCGACAGTTTTGTCAGTCGCTGACCGGCGCTGAAATTCACACTCGGCGCAGGCGGACGTGAGAAGATCGACTGGCCACGGTTAACCCGGCTGGCCGGACGTTCCGCTTCCGGACGCTGCAGGAAGCCCAGCCACGCGACGAAATCCCCCAATACCGTCATGGCACGCGTCACCTGACGATCGGCGCGCGACTCATGCGACATGCTCTGCGCGTCCGGTTCATGCAGGGCGGTTTGCAGCGACTGCAGGATACCGGTGCGGAAACTGGCGGTGATCAGTTCTTCTATTAACCATTCCATCGTGGCTTTGTCGATATTCAGCAGCGTGAGCAGGCTCTGATTTTCCGGCAACTGGCGCAGATGGTTCAGCCACAGGCTGAAGACCTGGCGCGGGAACTGAGTCAGGCCCTGGCCAAAGCTGGACTGCTGAGGCGCGGGCTGTTCAATTTCAGCATCGCTGAACAGGTCGAACTCAAAACCGATACCAAACTGGTTCTCCGGTGCCTGAATACTGGTGGTGGCGGCAGGAACGGATGAGCCTGACTGATTCAGCCACAGCTGACGCAGGGCTTCGCGGGAAGGCTGCAGCCGCTCCAGCAGTTCTCCATGCAAACCGGTGCGATGTTGCAGGCATTTCAACAAGGTATCCGCGATGTTCTGCTTGCGCGCCGCCTGATCGGGCGACGCACCGGCTTCGGTCCAGGGCTGTAGCCGACGTTCAACGACCATGTGCTGAATCTGCGCCAGTTGCGCGATAAGCTGATCGCGGCGGGCCTCTGGCTGCATCTCATCCTGTAACCATTCGGACATGCGATCCACACCGGCGCGATCCAGTGCCAGCATGGAACCCCATTGCTGACCCGGTTGGCCGACCTGACGCTGTACCGCCTCATCCACATTCACCTGCTGATGGCGCGCATCATAAGGCGTGATCGCCCAAATCAGACGCGGTTTTTCACCCACGTCGTTTTTGGGCTGAAGGCGTTGCCATTCGCGCAGGGCGCGGCTGGCGATATCCACATCCTGACGCTGGCTGGCGGCGGTGCAGATCAGCAGCAAATCGATGCCCTGGCGGGCGGCATAGATGCCGGGGAGCAGTGTACGTTTGTGCTCCAGCAGCCGTGCGCGCAGCGCATCCTGCTGCTGCAGGCGCTGGCGTTCTTCCCGCAGCGCCGCATCACTCGGCGTACCGGGTGCAGGCAGCTCCAGCATGTCCGCTTCGTCATAGATCGCGGTGCGCGGCGTGGAGCTGAGCGGAATCGTCACCTCCAGCGTCAGCAGCGCCAGTAATCCCAGCGCCACATGTTGCGGCTTGGCCAGGCGGTTTCCGTTTAACGGGCAGATCTCAATGTGCAGCGAGAGATCCTGTTCGCTGGCCGGGACGATAAGCTGTTCGGCAGGCAGCAGAGACGAATCGGTTAACAGGCTAAGCGGCCCCAGCACGCGTGTGCTGTTGCGCAGTTGGTGGCGCAGATGCAGCAAGCTCCGCACCAGCTCATTCAGGGCCGGTTCGGCGGGCCAGAGCAGAGAGAACAGCTGGACCCGATCGTCAACGCTCAGCCACGGGGCCAGTTCAACCGCCTGAGGCCAGAAGTGCCGATCCAGTTGTGCATCATACAAATGATGGCGGCGGCACCATGACCAGAGCGTAACCAGCGCATCGCTCTCCAGGCCAGGCAGTGGCGTCGTTAAGCGGTGACGCTGCAGACGTTGTATCACGCTGTCGATGTTTGCGGTATCGGGCTGGCTGACGCCTTCGCCACACGAAATCGCCAGGCGTAGCACCTCGGCTTCGCTCATCAGGGCCAGCTCTACCGGCCACTCCGACGACAGCGGCTCGCGCTGATGGGTAAACCGCGTCGCCGTGGCGAAATCAAGATTACCCGGGTTGATATGCTGAAAATAGTTAACCGGCTTGTCGCTTAGCGCGGTGATTAACTGTCCCTGGGCATCGGCGACCATCTCCGTTAACAACCAGGCTTTGCCTGCCTGAGACTGCCCAAACAGGGCTAAAGTGACGGGGCGGGCCACCTGCTGCGCCAGCGCCTGCGTTTGCACACGGGCCTGACGTAACTGCAGGGTCAGGGTTTCGGCTTCCAGTGCCAGACGGGGCGACTGTTCGCGGGTGTTTTCAATCCATGCCAGGCTGCCATTCAGGGCGTCCTGCAATAAACTCAGGCGTTTTGCCAGCGTTTGCGGCTGGCGGGGTTTAACCGATCTCATCGTTTACATACACTCCCGCTGTCAATCCAGTATTGCGCATTGGCATTGCCAGTGGCGGAGAGAGTATTCAGTTTGAGGCTCAGATGTTCAAGCGGAACGCGCGTACCATCGTCCAGTCGGGCTTCGCTTAACACCAACGTCTCGGGGCCAGGCGCATCCGGACCGGCTTTCACCGCCAGCTTCACGCGAAGCACGCTTTCACCTGCAACCTTGCGCGCCAGCGCGGCATCATTGAGCGTCAGGCTGTACAACGGCGACGCGGGCCAGCGTTCATTATCCAGTTGGCGGAAGCCCAGACAGACATTGCCACGAATCCGGAAGCTGCTTTTGCGATCCAGCGAGAAAGCGGGATCGTCCAGGTCGATGTCGCTGTAGCACAGGTTCTCATCGGTCAGGGCCTGGTTTTCGTCCAGCATGCCGAGATAACGGATCGTGGAATAGGGCTCGAAATCGCCCGCGCGGAACCAGAAGCTGCTCAGGCGCAAATCCAGGGCCAGCAGGCATAACATCGCGCCCACGGCGGCCGTGGATTTCGGGTTATCGATACGACCATGTTTGTTAAACGGATACCAGTCACTGGTGTGATAGCCTTCCAGCGACAAAATGCGGCTGCCCGGCAGCGGTTGCAGATGACGCACCAGCGCCTGAATGCCGGGGAAGCGTGAGGGCCGTCCGGTCAGCAGCAGGACGTCACACTGATACAGTGAGACCACTTCACACATAGATCGCAGTGCCGGAATGATCGCCATGCGATGCTGCATAAACTCGCCGTGAAGCTGCGCCATGCTGACCACCAGCGGCACCTCAAGCAGGTCAAAGCGGCTGTTGCCGCCTAATTCACGCTGGATTTCGCCATTAACAAACGCCAGCACCGCGTCTGCCGGACGCTGATCGACCAGCTCACCAAACAGCGCATTAATTTCGGCATGGCTTTCCAGCGGATCCCAGTTTTCGTAACGTTCAAGCACCGCCTGCGCCAGGGGAATAAACACCTGCAACGTGGCTTGCTGCCGCAGCGTCGCCTGACCGTCCATCCGGCTGTCGTGGCCGAACAGTTTGTTGATCAGCGGTTCGGCCAGCGTCAGGCCGGCTTTCTGCAGGCTCTGTTGCAGGGCCGGCAAAACCCACAGCTGAATCACATCCAGTAATATATCGTCGCCGGCCACCTTAAAGCCTTCACGGAACAGCAGACGCGGCGTAATTTTGACGTTATTGCCCTGGCCGTCATCGAGACGGTACTGGGTAATCGCCAGGTCGGTAGTGCCGCCGCCAATGTCGATAGAGGCAATGCGCAGGCTCTTGCCGGGCTGCTCATCGGCTTCACGCGGACGATCCGGACGCGCCATGCTGCTGAAGAAGTCTTCTGCGCGGCCGGCAAAGTTCACCTGGGTTTCGTTAAACAGCCACACCATCTGACCGCAGGTGGCTTCATCCCACTCCATCTGTACGTCCGGCACGGGTTTACTGCTTTGCGCCTGCGTCTCCGCCGTAAATTCCTCGTCGGCCGGATGCCAGCCTTCAGCTTTCCACACCAGCGCAATCGCTTCCTGCATGCGACGACGAAAGATTTCACGTTCAGGTTTTGGCATGGCGGACGGAAGCGTCAGAATCACATGACGCAGCTGGCGCGGTGCATGACTTTGCGGCATGCGCTGACGCTGTGCCGCGCTGTTCATTTGCATCAGTGCCTGGGCCAGCAGCTCACACAGCATAAACGTCATGAGTGAACTGCGGCTGTAGTGAGCGGAGAACACCGGCAGGCGTTCATCCAGCGGCAGCGCATACAGCGGCTGACCTTCGTCATTCATCAGTGAGGTGAAAGGGGCGGCGCAGGCCTGCGGTTCACCTTGTGGGCTCTGCTGATTAAACCGCCAGCCCGGCTGATAGCGCGCTTCGTCCCACAGGTAACGCCGCGGGCTGGACAGCCCGGTGCTGCCTTCCAGGCCGGCACGCTGCAAGGCCAGGCGGCTGGCTTCGCGTCCGACGCGGGTCAGTGAAGGCCACATAAAGGCCTGCTCACGGCCGCTTTCCAGCGAAAAGTTGGCTTTACCAAAACGCGCTTCGGCAAATTCCAGCCGACTGTCGAACAGCTCGTTATACACGCGATGTGGTTGAGACAGATCGCGCATCTGCAGCTCGTAGGTCTGCTTCAGGCCGTTGCTCTCTTCCGGATGGTCTTCCACCAGAATACCGCAGGTGTGCGAGTTGCCGACGTCAAGAATGATATCCACGTTGACGGCTGGCGTTTGCAGCGTGGCGGCCTGGATGTGAATCTCCGTGAGGTTAAGCTGTTCGCCCAGCAATTCCAGCAGGTTGAGGTAGTGCGCCTGATATTCAAACTCACGTAGCGCCTGGCTGATGGCCTGTTCACGGCGATCGGACACGCGGTCGGTGAAGGATTCGCGCAGCCAGCCATCTACCCAGGTGTGATCAAGAAATTCCCCCAGCTCGTAGTTGTGCCAGGCCAGGGCAAAGGTAACGCCGTTCTGTGCGTCGGATGGCGTCAGTCCCAACTGTTCGCCGCCATCTTCTTCCGCCACGCAGCGCGTATCAAACGCCAGCGTAACGCGGTGCGTGTTGCCTGCGCTGTCAGGTTTCTCCAGCGCCACTAACCGCATGCGCGCCCAGTTTTCCGGGCCGCCGATAAAGCGACGACCTGAGGCGCAACGCAGCATTGGCAGCGGCAGCCAGCAGGCTTCCAGTAAGGTCAGGGAGTCGGACAGCGCGATATCGGTTTCGGGACGCACGACTTCCGGTGCGCCACCGTCCTGCGGGTAAAGTAAAAATTTACCGCTGTTACCGTCCATATTCAGACGCAGTAACGGGCCATTTGCGGTCTGGCGCACAAACTGACGGCGCGACTGGGTTGCGGAGAGTTGCAGACCAAAATCCAGGAACTGCACGCCGCTGTTCTCAATCAGAGAAATTTTTTGCTTATCATCGATCAGGGGAGCCAACATAGTTACTTACTCTCACGCTTAATCGTAATGGGATACACACGATCCCCGGTGTATTGCGCTTCGCAGGCGGCGGCGCCAATGCTGGAATGACACACTAACATCGGCATACGGTAACGCGATTTGTCCGCGCACCGGGCGGTAAAGCGGCTTTCTATCACCATGTTACCCGCGCTGGTCATCGCCGCCGTGACATCGGCCTTACAGGTGGTGTTCCCCTGGTTGATCTGTACGCTGCCCTTGCCATTGTTAAACTGGAAGTGCATGACAGGGGGTTTACCGGTCGGCGTTTTGATGTTTTCGATCTCCACGCGCCAGCGTCCGTCAATCACCTGAACCTGACCATCACGGACGGCATCCGGTGTCACCACCAGATCGTCGGGTTTCGCGGGCACCGCAGGCGCAACCACGTTGGAAAGCGTCGCAGACGGTGCCGCTGCAGGCACAGGCGCAGCGCTGGCGGCGGTTTGCGCACCCGCTACCACGGCGGCCGGTTTCTGCGGCAAAGTGTCAGCCAGTTTTTCAGCCGGCACCATGGCTGCCGGCCTGATAGCGGCAACAGGGGCGGTATTTTGGGCGACCGGGGCGGACGGCGTGACGGGCTCCGATTGCGGCATATGCAGGATAACCGCCGTCGCGGCCGCTGCGGCAACGGCCAGCGTCGGAATCAGATACCACAGACGGAAAGCCGGACGACGCGCGGCCTGAGCGGGCACAGGCTCTGGTACAGGTTCCGGCTCAGGCGCGGGCACCTCTGCGACCGGCGGTACCACCGCGGCGGTTTCGGGCACCACCACCGGTTCGGGCGCAGGCGGCACAACAGGCTCGGGTGGCAGTTCGACCAGCGAAGCAGGCAGCGACTCCTCCAGGCTTTCACGCAGGCAGGCGAGTGCATCATCACGGTTGCGCTCCTGCGCATCCACAAATCCCCAAAAGGTGATGACAGGTTTACCGTTCACCAGATAAACATATTGCTGATTGGGGAATTGCAGGCTCTTGCCGAGTAGCGCGCCAAACAGGCGCATCGCCGGATTGGCAGCCTCGCGGGCGCGGGCGCTAATGGCTTGCAGATCCTGCTGGCAGGCGGTGAGATGTTGCAACGCCTGACGGCGTTCATAATCGCTCGCGGCCATCCAGGATTTGACTTTGCCGGAAAAAGGGGCGTACCAGTCAAGCCGGTCGCCACGTTCATTGGTTTGCGGAATCGCCAGGCAGTCTGCCAGTGCGCTTTGGCGGCGCAAACGCAGGGTCTCACGGATTTGCAGGGCGGAAGTAAATACCGGCTGGCCGTTCTCACCTAAAGCCAGAACCGCATCCAGATTGCCGCTGCGCAGAAAAGTTTTTGCCACCTGTTAGGCCCTTATCGGTCGTTGTCTGAGGCAGAAGATCGCGTGTTATCGTCAATTACGGTGATTTTACGTGGGGCAATGGCAAATCAAACCGCAGAAAAAGAGGTCAAATGCGTGGTTTTTTCGCCCGCTGCCGGGAAAATAACCAATGCCCAGATGATGTTACGCTGTTTTACGTTTTAATAACAGATGCGCGATAACGCCACCCACTAATCCCCAAAACGCCGACCCGATCCCTAAAAGCGTCACGCCCGACGCCGTGATTAAAAAAGCCAACAGCGCGCTGTCGCGGTCAGCAGGCTCTGCCAGTGCCCGTTGCAGACTGCCGCCCAGGGTCGTCACCAGCGCCAGGCCTGCCACTACGTGCACCATTACAGCCGGCAGTGCGCTGAACAGCACCGCAATCAGCGCACCGGACACGCCAGCCAACAGATAACATCCGCCGGCCACTGCCGCGGCAATCCAGCGACGACGGGGATCGGGATCGACCTCTTCGCCCATACAAATCGCTGCCGTAATGGCCGCCACACACACCGAAAATCCGCCGAACGGCGACAGAACCAACGCCAGTAATCCGGTCCAGCTCATGAGCCCGGACACCGACGGACGATAGCCGTGTGCCTGAAGGGTGGCGATGCCGGGCGCATTTTGTGACGCCATGGTGACTAAAAAATAGGGTAGACCAATACCGATAAGCGTGTGCAGCGAAAACGACGGCCAGACAGGCGCAGGAAGGCTGAAATGGGCAGCCTGTGCCGGAAAATGAAGACTGTTCTGGGCTACCGCCAGGGTAACACCGACCAGAAGCGTAATCAGAATGGCATAACGGGCAAACCAGCGGCGCGCCAGTAACCAGCTCATACACATCGTGGCGGCGAGGGGAAAGTTCACGGCGAAGTCGCTAAACGTCTGCAAGCCAAAGCGCAGTAAAATGCCCGCCAGCATAGCAGCCGCCAGCGACGCCGGGATGTGATTCATCAGGCGGGCAAACAGGCCCGTGACCCCGCATAACACAATCAGGACATTGGCAAAAACAAATACGCCCACAGCCTCATTGAGAGACGTGCCCGGCAGGCTGGTGGCCAGCAAGGCCGCCCCCGGCGTGGACCAGGCGGCCAGCACCGGCATGCGGTAAGCCAGGGAAAGCCCCGTTGAGGCGATTCCCATTGCGATGCCAATGACGGAGAACCAGCCTGCGATCAGCGCAGGCGGCGCGCCAGCCGCCTGGGCGGCCTGATAAATAATCGCACCTGTGCTGCTGTAGCCGACCAGCACGGCGACAAAGCCTGACACCACCATAGGCAGGGTAACGGGAAACGGCGGATGGCGCAGTGACATGGTCTCTTCCTCTTGTGCGTTATAGCGCACATCGTCGCATAGTGCGCTATAACGCACAAGTGCTACACTGATGCGCTTATGCAGGAGACAATATGGAAAATTTGCATCACTATCTTGGCGAGGCGCTGAAACAACTGAGGCAAGTCAATGGCTGGAGCCTTACGTTAACCGCCGAGAAAACAGGCGTCAGTAAGGCGATGCTGGGGCAGATTGAACGCGGCGAGTCCAGCCCGACGATTGCCACCCTGTGGAAAATCGCCACCGGCTTTAATGTCCCGTTCTCGTTTTTTGTTCATCAGTTGCCCATCGCGGAAGGGGAAGTGGCCCGTTATCGCCAGCACAATGCGCAGATGGCGGTGAGGCCGCTGTTACCTTATGACGATCGGCTACGCTTTGATTTGCTTGCCGTTGAGCTGGCACCGGGCGCGCAGAGTGATTCTGCCGCGCATGAAAAAGGCGTGATCGAGCAGGTGGTGGTGCTGGAAGGCGAGCTGTTGCTGGGCATTGCTGATACCTGGCGGCGGCTGAAGCGGGACGAGGCCTTTCAGTTCCGCGCGGACGTGGCCCACAGTTATCGCAATCCGCTGGATACGCGCCTGCGTTTTCACAGCCTGATTCACTATGTCGAGCGACGCTGAGCACCGGATCGGGTTTGCCCATTAATCAGCCTGACTTACAAATTGAAACGACCCGCGCCTGTTCAGCGCTGCCCGGCACGCTATAATTGCCTCCCCCTGTATGGCGCGCCTGTTCGGGCACTGGCGGCGAACCGGCGGTGCGTAGCGGCATCAGCCTGCGCCATACTTCTTATACTGTTTCCAGAGGACTCACCATGGCTTTAACCACACTTGATGCGAAAACCGCTCTGATTGTTATCGATCTGCAAGAGGGGATTGTTGCGCTGCCGGTTGTGCATGAGCCACAGCCGGTTATTGAACGCTGCGCAGCCCTGGCGGCCGCCTTTCGTGAAAAAGACCTGCCTGTCGTGATTGTGAATGTCGCGGGCGGCGCACCGGGCCGAACCGAATCCCCCCGGCATCAGGGCGAATTACCGGCAAACTGGGCCACACTGGTACCGGCGATGACACCGCAACATAACGATATCACCGTCACTAAGCACTCCTGGGGCGCGTTTAACCAAACCACGCTTCATGATCAGCTACAAAAACGCGGTATTACGCAGGTGGTGATCTGCGGTATTGCCACCAGTATCGGCGTGGAGTCGACGGCACGTCAGGCTTACGAATTAGGTTACAACGTCACGTTAGCGGTCGATGCGATGACGGATTTAAATAGCGATACGCACGAAAACAGCATTAAACGCATTTTTCCTCGCCTGGGGGAAACCGGCAGTTGTGACGATGTGCATGCAAAACTTAACGCCCTGTAAGGGTTAAGCGACTTGCCAGGGGATGAGCAGCATCACGCGCATTCCCTGGACGTCTTTCGGCTGACGCGTCGCCAGAATCAGATCAGGCTGCATCGCCGTCGCTGCAATCAACGCATGGGTGTCAGCACGTCGAACGGGCACATACAGCCGTGCGCAGTTGTATGCAATCCTGCCAGCGTCCGCTCATGATACACCGCCAGCACCTGGGTCTGGTACGCGTGGCGTAAGCGCTGCGCCTGTTCACTGTCCCGCCTCGCCAGGCGCGCGATGCCGCGTCTGGTTTCCAGCCATGTCACGGCCGAAATAAAGGTCCTGTCAGCCTCAGCACCACCGGCCCCCGCGAGAACGCAGGGATCCATTCGCGGCGTCCAGCAAAATTATCCCGGCATGTAACAACGTCATGCCTGAAAAATAAGGTAAAGAGCGAGTCAGCGGTCACGAAGCACCTGCGCAGCCGCCTGCGTTTACTGGAACTGTCAGGCCAACGCTGTAGTTGCGTCCCGGTACCGATTCGTAATAACGGCCATTGCTTTCGTTGACGATGACTGAGCCCATATAGTCAACCAGATTATCGACCCGGCCAACCAGATCCTGTGTTTATGCATCAACCAGCCATTTTTAGCCGCTGTTTACCACCGTTACGGCATACGAAGGTGCACGCACTGTGTTGCTGTCATCTGCGGCAATATTGCTCATATAACGCCATTCCGCGACCGCATAAAAGCCCTGTTCAGGGGCTGATTCTAAGCCGGTATCGATCCGGTTGCGCACGATACCGGGCATCCGCTTGCCGTCGCAGTCAGCGGCAGAGAAAAGATGGCAGGCAGCACAAAAAACGGCAGGCTTTACCGGCGTAATCGCTTAATATCCCTCTGTATTTGGCCTGAAAGCGGCTATCCCCGGGGATGTCGCCAGCCCGATGCGGGGCGAACGCCACGACGACTGGCGGCAGGTCGCAGTATAGGGAGATAAACGAACCCACGGGCACAATCGCCCTTATGTTAATCGTTTTGTCTGTTGTCTGGAAAAACGTAAATGTTCAGCCGATGGATGTAACCGTGAGACGGGCATCCTGGGTAGATCTCTCCCGCGTTTGGCCCGGTGCGGGACGAACGACAGGCAGCGTTGTCAGTAACCGGTTTGGGAAGCCACAGCGGACGTTAACGGAAGGACGAGGTAACCGATGCTACCTTTTATCTTACGCCAACCCGTATGAGCAACACGGGCCTGACTATTTACTACAAGGAAATCAGCATGAACGTAGCGGTTTTAGGATTGGGTGCCATGGGGCACGCCTTTGCAGCGAATTTACTGAAAAAAGGGTTTGAGGTTCACGGCTGGAACCGCACGCGCGCACGGGGCGAAGACCTGGTTGACGCCGGGCTGAACCTTGCGGATTCGGCATCTGAAGCGGTAAGCGAGGCTGATGTCGTGATTGCGATGTTATCCGATGGCGAAACGACAGCGCAGGTGCTGCATGAGGTGAGCGCAGCTCTGAAGCAGGGCGCCACGCTGTGTCAGATGGGGACTATTGGCGTTGAAAAAACCGATGCGCTGATCGCTTTCTTTGCCCAAACGCGCCCGGATGTGGTGTTTATCGATGCACCGGTTTCCGGCACCAAAGCGCCTGCGGAAAACGCCCAGATTCTGGTGCTGGCCAGCGGCGACCGTTCGCGTGCCCAGGCTGCTGAAGCGGTGTTTGCCGCGATAGGTAAAGGCACGCAGTGGCTGGGCGAGGCGGGCAAAAGTTCGCGTATGAAACTGGTGATCAACAGCTGGTTAATCGGCCTGATGCAAAGTCTGGCGGAGAGCAACCGACTCGCTGAACAGTTTGGTTTTTCAACCCACGATCTGTGGCAGGTGCTGGACGGCGGTCCGCTGGCCGCGCCGTATGCCAAAATGAAGCTCGCCATGATGGAAAGCGAAGATTACACGCCGCAGATGCATCTGCAGTGGGCGCTTAAAGATGCCCGGCTGGCGCTTGAGGCGTCGGACAGCACACTGCCCGCGCTGGAAAATATCGCCCGCGTCTGGCAGCAGGCCGTGGAGGCCGGGCACGGCGAAGAGGATTTAGCGGTGATCTATAAGTACCTTAAGTCGCAATGAGTGCAACGATCAGTTTCGATTTCAGCACGCGTCCGCTGGTGCCGCTGGCGCACGATTATCCGCACGGGGCAACGGAGCCCTGGCATTTTCATCGTTGTGCGCAGTTGATTCATACCTTAAGCGGCGTGGTGCGGGTTGAAACCGAACAGGGCAGTTGGGTGGTACCGCCCAGCCGCGGCGTGTGGCTGCCAGCCATGACGCGCCATAGCTTACAGATTACCGGCGCGGTCGCGGCCCGGGTGCTGTTTGTGGACCCGCTGGCCAGGGCCGATCTGCCTGCCAGTTGCCAGGTCGTACAAATTTCGGCCCTGCTGCGGGCGCTGATCGTCAGCGCCATGGATTTACCGGTTTCCTATGCGCCAGCCAGTCGGGCGGAACGGATTTACGAGCTGATCCTGGATGAAATTCGCGGCATGGATGTGCTGCCCTTTGCCTTGCCCGTGCCGGACAGCCCGCGTTTACAGGCATTATGCATGCAGATTCAGGCGGAGCCCGCCGGTGACTGGACGCTGGCCCGCGCCAGCGAATGGCTTAATGTGTCTGGCAGGACGCTGGCTCGTCACTTCGAACGTGAAACCGGGCTTTATTTCAGCGAGTGGGTGCGCCGTGCGCGCGTGGCCATTGCCCTGACCCGGCTGGCACAGGGCGACCCGGTTCTACAGGTCGCCCTCGATCTGGGCTATGAGAGCCCCGGTGCGTTTAGTGCGATGTTTCGTCGTGTGCTCGGTGTGGCACCAACGGACTACTTCCCGGCGGCAGAAAGTGACCTGCCGCGTTGAGGAGGGCCTGCAGGGCGGCACGTGACGTATCGCTGTCGATGCTGACGCCCCATGCGCGCTCTCCCTGAAGATTGATACAGCTGACATAGGCAACCGATCGGCTGTCGCTGCGTTTTCCCAGCGTGTGTTCATGGTAATGTTCGATCGTTAACGTCAGATCGCAGGCGTGACGCAGCGCGTTGACGGCGGCGGACAACAGCCCGTTACCGCAGCCTGTCAGCAGGAGAAGGTGGTCGTGATGGCGGACGTGGGCCCGCAGGCGCGTTTGCTCGCCTTGTTCGCTTTCACTCTGGGCATCCATCAGACGCAGCGCGGGCCGATCAATCTGGTAGTGACGACAGAACAGTTGCCAGACCGCGTGCTGCGTCATTTCTTTTCCGTGGGTATCGGTTTCCTGTTGTACACACCGACTGAAATCCTGCTGAAGGGCGCGCGGCAGTTGCAGACCGTGGTTCTGCTCCAGCAGCCAGGCCGCCCCACTTTTCCCCGACTGGCTGTTAACCCGAATCACCGCTTCATAACTGCTGCCGATATCCGCCGGGTCGAGGGGCAAATAGGGCATCTGCCACACGGTTTCCTGCTGCTGTGCGCGCCAGGTAAACCCCTTTTTGATCGCATCCTGATGCGAACCGGAAAACGCGGTAAACACCAGTTCGCCGGCATAGGGATGACGCGGATGGACGGGCAGTTTATTGCAGGCGGTGACGACCTCAATCACGCGGGCCATGTCACTGAAATCCAGTCCGGGGGCAACGCCCTGGGTATAAAGATTTAACGCCAGCGTCACCAGATCCACATTCCCCGTGCGCTCTCCGTTACCCAACAGGCAGCCTTCAATGCGGTCCGCACCGGCTAACAGCGCCAGTTCCGCGCAGGCAACGCCCGTGCCGCGATCGTTATGCGGATGAACGCTAATGCACACTGCCTGTCGACGACTAAAGTGACGGCAGAAAAATTCAATCTGATCGGCATACACATTGGGCGTGTTAACTTCAACCGTGGCGGGTAAGTTGATGATCATGGGGCGCTCAGGCCCGGGTTCCCAGACGGCGGCCACCGCCTCACAAATGTCGAGGGCAAACGCTGGCTCGGTAAAGCAGAAGGTTTCCGGCGAGTATTCAAAGGTCCACAGTGTCTCGGGTGCGGCCTCGCAGGCGGCCCGGATTTGTCGCGCGCTGTCGGTAGCCAGCGCCACAATCTGCGCTTTACTCTGGTTAAATACACGTTCCCGGAACAGCGGTGCGGTGGCATTGTACAAATGGATAATGGCGCGCGGTGCGCCTTTCAGGGCGCAGAAGGTCGTCTCAATCAGATCGTGGCGCGCGGGGGTTAAAACCTGCACCGTCACGTCTTCAGGAATGCGCTGCTGTTCAATCAAATCCCGTACGAAGTCAAAGTCGGTTTGTGAGGCTGACGGGAAGGCGACTTCGATTTCTTTGGCCCCGCAGTCCAGCAATAATTGCCAGAACTGCAGCTTTTGGGCGCGACTCATCGGTTCAGCCAGCGCCTGATTGCCATCCCGCAGGTCGGTAGACAGCCAGCGCGGCGCACGGCTGATTGACCGCGAAGGCCACTGACGGTCAGGCAGGTCAACCAGGGGGAAAGGGCGGTATTTCTCGGCGGGATTCGTTAACATTGCGTTCTCCTTTTCGGTGTCAGCTCAGTGTGGCGAAAGCGCAGCCATGCGGCGCGCGCAAAACTGACAACCTGATACGCAAAAGTGACAACCGTGATTCATGGGCTGTGGCACGGCGTGCGCTGCCATTTGCCGAAGCGGGGCGACAGCGTTAGCATAACCCGATGTTCTTGAGGGGGTTTTCTATGCAGGTTTTCGACGGGCACAACGATCTGTTACTGAATTTGTGGCTGCACCATCGTGATGCGCCTGCTGAGGCGTTCTTTGCCGGCGTGCCTGAGGGCCATCTGGATTACCCTCGCATCCAGCAGGGCGGATTCGCAGGTGGGCTGTGCGCGATTTTTGTTCTGCCGAAGGATTACCTAGCGCAGGTCGCGTCCACGCGTGCTGCAGAAGAACCTTATGATCCCCTGACGATAATGTGGCAGCAGCTTGACCTGCTGCAGCGTATCGTGGCGCACGCGGAGGGGCGGGTAAAACTGTGCCGCAGCGCGGCAGAAATCGACGCCTGTCGCGCAGAGGGCGTTTTGGCGTTAGTCGCCCATATCGAAGGCGCGGATGCGCTGGATCCCGACGGCGAGGCGTTGACGGCGTTTTATCATGCCGGGGTGCGCTCGATTGGGCCTTTCTGGAATCTGAAAAACCGCTTCGGCGAAGGGGTTAGCGGCAGCTTTCCGGGATCACCCGACACCGGTCCCGGCCTGACGGCAGAAGGGGAAGCGCTTATCAGGCAGGCGGCCGCGCTGAATATGATGATTGATGTGTCCCATATGAACGAGAAGGCATTCTGGGATACCGCGCGGCTCGGCCTTTCCCCACTGGTCGCCAGTCATTCCAATGCGCATGCTCTCTGTCCGCAACCCCGTAACCTGACGGATGATCAGCTTCGGGCGATTCGCGACAGCGGCGGTGTGGTCGGGATTAACTTTGGCAACGCTTTTCTGCGTGCTGACGGAAAACGTGACAGCGACACCGATTTGACAGAAATCGTCAAACATTGCGATCACCTTATTAACATAATGGGCAGCGATCATGTGGCCTTCGGGTCAGACTTTGACGGCATTTCGGTGCCCGATGCGCTCGGCGATGTCAGTGGGTTGCCCCGGTTGCTCGCTGTTTTTCGCGACAAAGGCTATGATGAAAGCGTGCTGGAGAAATTGACGTGGGGAAACTGGCTGCGGGTTTTACATCTTACCGGCATCCGTTAACACGTTTTCTTACGGGCTTTTCGTTGATTTCACCCCAGGGTCTGCGAGAAAATAGCGTGACAAGGTTCGCATTTTAATCCCTGTTACGATGCTGTCTTGCAGTACGTTCTTTGTCTGTTTATTTATAAGGAAGAAAATTATGTGGAAAAAACCAACATTTGTTGATCTGCGCCTCGGTCTGGAAGTAACACTGTACATTTCCAACCGTTAATCCTTTGCCCGCCGCTTGTGCGGGCATTTTGTTTCAACACCTGGTCCCTTTCATGTTTATTAAAGTCCTTGGTTCGGCGGCAGGCGGCGGATTCCCGCAATGGAACTGCAACTGTCCCAACTGTCAGGGTGTCCGTAACGGCACCGTTCAGGCGACGCCGCGTACGCAGTCCTCCATTATTGTCAGCGATAATGGCGAGGACTGGGTGCTGTGCAATGCCTCCCCCGATATCAGTCAGCAGATTTTGCACACGCCAGAACTCATCAAAAAAGGTGTGCTGCGCGGTACGGCGATCGGCGGCATTATCCTGACTGACAGCCAGATCGACCATACTACCGGTCTGCTCAGTCTGCGTGAAGGTTGTCCGCATCAGGTATGGTGCACGCCGGAAGTCTATGACGATCTCACCACGGGTTTCCCGGTGTTCACCATGCTGAAACACTGGAACGGCGGCTTACAGCATCGCCCCATTCGCCCGTTAGCGCCGTTTAGCGTGGACGTCTGTCCGGATCTCCAGTTCACTGCGATTCCAATCCTCAGTAACGCACCACCGTACTCGTCTTATCGCGATCGGCCGTTACCGGGCCATAACGTGGCGCTGTTTATTGAAAACCGCGCAAACGGCCAGAAACTGCTGTATGCGCCCGGACTGGGCGAGCCGGATGCGGTGATTCTGCCGTGGCTCGAACAGGCGGACTGCCTGCTGATTGACGGCACGGTCTGGCAGGACGATGAATTACTCTCCGCGGGCGTGGGTAAAAATACCGGCAAGGCCATGGGCCATCTGGCGCTGGCCGAAGAGCAGGGGCTGATGGCGTTACTCGCCCGTCTGCCCGCAAAACGCAAAATCCTTATTCATATTAACAACACCAATCCCATCCTTGACGAACAGTCGCCTCAGCGTCAGTACCTGACTGAACAAGGCATTGAGGTGAGTCAGGACGGAATGGCGATACAGTTGCAGGACGAAAGATGCTGATTACGGAAACCCTGTCGCCTCAGGCCTTCGAACAGGCGCTGCGTGATAAAGGCGCGTACTACCATATCCATCACCCTTATCACATCGCGATGCACAATGGCCAGGCCACACGCGAGCAGATTCAGGGCTGGGTGGCGAACCGCTTCTATTATCAAACCAGTATCCCGTTGAAGGATGCGGCCATCATGGCCAACTGCCCGGACCCGGCCACCCGGCGTAAATGGGTACAACGTATTCTGGATCACGATGGCAGCCAGGGCGCTGATGGCGGCATTGAGGCCTGGCTGCGGCTGGGCGAGGCGGTCGGGCTGACGCGTGAGGCATTGCTTTCTGAACAGCATGTCCTGCCGGGCGTGCGTTTTGCGGTAGATGCCTATGTCAACTTTGCCCGCCGCGCTAACTGGCAGGAGGCGGCCTGCAGTTCGCTGACGGAGTTGTTCGCGCCACAGATTCATCAGTCACGGCTCGACAGCTGGCCTCAGCACTATCCGTGGATTAAAGAAGAAGGCTATTTTTACTTCCGCAGCCGTCTGAGTCAGGCTAACCGCGACGTGGAACACGGTCTTGCCCTGGCGCTTGAGTTCTGTAATACGGCGGAAAAACAGAACAGGATGCTGGAGATTCTGCAGTTCAAGCTGGACATTCTCTGGACGCTGCTGGATGCCATGACCATGGCTTACGAACTTCACCGCCCGCCTTATCACAGCGTGACCGATAAGGCCGTCTGGCACACAACCCGACTGGTATAATGATGAACGAACACACAATTGTCGCCTTTCGCCGTGGCTACCGTATGCAATGGGAAGCGGCACAGGACAGCCATGTGGTGCTTTATCCCGAAGGCATGGCGAAGTTAAATGAAACCGCAGCGGCCATTCTGGCGCTGGTGGACGGCAAACAGGATATCGCTTCCATTATTGCCACGCTGGATGCTCAGTTCCCGGACGCGGGCGGCGTGGGCGAAGATGTGAAAGAATTCCTGCAGTCAGCTTATGAACAGAAGTGGATACAGTTCCGTGACCCAACCTAAACCCGGCGTCAACCCACCGCTCTGGCTGCTGGCAGAGTTAACCTATCGCTGTCCGCTGCAGTGTCCGTACTGTTCGAATCCCCTGGATTTTGCCCAGCAGGCGCGCGAGCTTACCACCGCACAGTGGATCGAGGTCTTTCGCCAGGCCCGTGCCATGGGCAGCGTGCAGCTGGGCTTTTCGGGCGGTGAACCGCTGACGCGTAAGGATCTGCCCGAACTCATCAAAGCGGCGCGTGATTTAGGGTTTTATACCAACCTGATCACCTCCGGCATTGGTCTGACGGAGAAAAAACTCGACGCATTCAGCGAGGCCGGTCTGGATCATATTCAGATCAGTTTTCAGGCCAGTGATGAAACCCTCAACGCGGCGCTGGCCGGCTCGAAAAAAGCCTTTCAGCAGAAGCTGGAGATGGCGCGCGCAGTGAAAGCCCACGGCTATCCGATGGTGCTGAATTTCGTACTGCATCGCCATAACATCGACCAGATCGATAAGATTATCGATCTGTGCATTGAGCTGGAGGCAGATGATGTTGAACTGGCGACCTGCCAGTTTTACGGTTGGGCACAACTGAACCGCGAAGGGTTATTGCCGACGCGCGAGCAGATTGCCCGGGCGGAGGCGGTCGTTAACCGCTACCGCACGCAGATGAACGAGCGGGGCAGTCTCACTAATCTGCTGTTCGTTACGCCAGATTACTATGAAGAACGACCAAAGCCGTGCATGGGCGGTTGGGGCGCGATTTTCCTGAGCGTCACGCCAGAAGGCACGGCGCTGCCGTGCCACAGCGCGCGACAGTTGCCGGTGGCCTTTCCCTCGGTCCTGGAGCAGTCGCTGGAAGACATCTGGTATCACTCGTTTGGTTTTAACCGCTACCGGGGGTTCGACTGGATGCCGGAACCCTGCCGCTCCTGTGATGAAAAAGAGAAAGACTTTGGTGGCTGCCGCTGCCAGGCCTTTATGCTGACCGGCGATGCCGATAATACCGATCCGGTCTGCAGTAAGTCACCGCATCACAGCACAATCCTTGAGGCGCGCCGTCAGGCAGACTGCAGTGATATCAAAATCGGTCAGCTACAGTTCCGCAACCGCACCAATTCTCAGTTGATCTATAAAACGCGGAATCTGTAATGCACACACGCAGCCTGACCCTGAACGGACTCCGCGTGACGCTCGTCCACCAGCCGGACGCAACGCAGGCGGCGGCGCTGGTGAAGGTGGCGGCGGGCAGTCACGATGAACCTGATAACTGGCCCGGCCTGGCGCATCTGCTTGAGCATATGCTGTTCAGCGGTGGCCAGCGCTGGCCCGACGAAGGGCGGCTGATGAGCTGGGTGCAGGCGCAGGGCGGGCAGGTGAATGCCACCACCCTGGCGCGCCAGAGCGCCTTTTTTTTTGAAGTCGCCCCGGACAGTTTGACTGATGGCCTGCTGCGCCTGCAGGATATGCTGAGCGCACCGCGGTTAACGCCGGAGGCCATTACTCAGGAAATTGCTGTGATTGATGCCGAGCATCGGCTGCTGCAGCATCACGCTGCGGCCAGAGCAGAGGCGGCTATATTCTCAACGGTCATCGCACCGGCCAGTTTCCAGCGCTTTCAGACCGGCAACAGGGCGGTTTTTGGTGACAACGTCACTGAATTGCAGGCTGCGCTGCGGGCGTTTCATCAGCGTTTCTATCACGCCGGCACGATGACGCTGTGGCTTCAGGGGCCGCAGCCGCTGGACGAACTGGCAACGCTGGCTGAGATTTTTGCTGCTCCTTTTGCCCTTCGGGATGCGGGCAGTCTTCCGGCACCAGACGTTGAATTATCGGCCGACAGGAGGCTGATGTTGCAGCAGGACGGCCCGTCCGAAGTGACGCTGAGCTGGCTGTTACCAACGGCGTTAAGTGACAGTGTCACGCTGTTGCGCGAGTTTTTGCTGGATGAAGCCCCCGGCGGCTTGCTGGCCGCCTTCTACGCGCGCGGGCTCGCCAGTCAGCTACAGATAAAATGGCTGTATCAGTCCGCAAAAACGCAGTGGTTGATGATGACAGTGACGGGTGAGCAACCCGCCGTGGTACAGGCATTGCTGATGTCATTTTTCGCCGCCTTGAGTCATACCACAGCGACGCAGCGGCAACACTACTGGCACCTGGCGCAGCGGCGGCTGGCTGCATTGTCGCCCTTAATGCAGCTTCAGGCGCGGGCTTTAGGGTTTGCCGCCACGGGCGACTGCCCCGAACTCTCGCCCTTATTACAGACGCTGGCCGGCGTGCCAGCAACCACCCTGGTTTGTGCCGCTGACGTGGCTGGCGAATCACGCAGCGTACAGGGTTATGCGCTCACCCTGGCGCGCTGGCAGGTGCCCGACGTCAGTGTTCCCCCTGTTGAGTGGTTTTATTATCCCGGCCCTAATCCTTTCCCGCCCGCCAGGCTGCCCACCACCGCGGTGACGTTGCCACACATTCACCCGGATGAAACCTCCGGCACGCTGATACTTCGTCCCGAACTGTACAGCACGCTGGCGGCAGGTCAGGCCTGCGAAAGCGCCTTGCGGCCGGTGTTTGCAGTACTGCGTCACTTTGGCGGCGGTGGGGAATGGTGTGAAAGGCAGGGCGTCTGGCAACTGACGCTGGACTTACCCGCCGACGAGGCGTTGCTCAGCGCGGCGCTGGCGCAACTGTTATCCTGCCTGATGCCGACAACGGAAGAGGCCAGCTCTGCCATTCCCGGTATTGCAATACGCGAACTGCTACGACAATTGCCTTACTGCCTGGCGTCGTCCGTGCAGCCGCAGCGCTGGCGGGCCATCCTTCTGGGCGGTAATGCCCGTCGACATCAACAACTTGCGCAACAGCTCAGCGTGCTGAAGGTCAATTCTGCTACATTACCCGCGCGGGCATGGGTGAGCGGCGAAAGCAGGATACCGCACCCCTCGGACGACAGCGCCATTCTGCTGTTCATACCACTGGCCGATCCTCAACAGCTGGCCGCCCTGCGCGCGCTGGCGCTGCTATACGCGCCGCGATTTTATCAGCGCTACCGTGTTGAACACCCCATCGGTTATGTCGTCAGCTGCCGTTACCAGCGTTGTGTGGATATCGACGGTATTCTTTTTGCGCTTCAGTCACCGACCCTGTCTGCCACAACGCTGATTCAGTATTGCGACGATTTCCTGCAGCAGATGACGTCCGTGAAAGACGCGGCCGATCTCGACGGGGTGAAAACACAGTTAGCCGCAGCGCAGGAAGAACCCACCGTCGAGGCGCTGCGTCAGGCTAACGGACTGCCCACACTGACGTCACAGGATATTGCTGCCCTCAGCACTCAGCAGTTAACGCAGCTGCATCACCAGTTATGCAGCCAGAAATCAGCGTGGCGCATCTTACGTACAGACGATAAGCAGTAGAATAATTACTCGTCGATATTGTTGAATGATTTTGATTGTTTACGCCAAATCTCTTCACTTTTTATTCCTGCCGCTTTGCACCAGACTCAATGTGACGCCATAAAAAAAGGAATGAAAAGTGAAAGATGTTAAACGTTTTACACTGCCACTGATCGCAGTTGCCGCGCTGTATATCCCGGTTTCTCAGGCTGAGACAATGCACTACCAGCTGGATCCACAGCATACGTCGGTCGTTATGAGCTGGGAACACTTCGGCTTCTCGCATCCTACCGCCGATATTCCGGATGCCACGGGGTCACTGGTGTTCGACAGCAGCAAACCCGAGCAGTCGCGTGTTGACGTGACCTTGCCTGTCACCAAAATTGACAGCCATGTGCCTGCACTGACGAAAGAATTTAAAGGCGCCGACTATTTTGACGTCGCCAAATACCCGAGCGCGACCTTCCGCAGCACCAAAGTCATTGCTAAAGGCGATAACAAATTTGACGTAGAAGGTAATTTGACGCTGAAAGGCATCACCAAACCGGTTACGCTGCACGCCACGCTGAACAAGCAGGGTGAGCATCCGATGGTGAAAAAGCAGGCGATTGGTTTTGATGCGACCGGCACCATCAAGCGTTCTGACTTCAAACTGGATAAATACGTGCCTGCGGTCAGCGACGATGTCAAACTGACCATCTCCACCGAAGCGTACGCAAAATAACGCTTTCAGCATGTTTTCCAGCCCGGCACATCCGTTGCCGGGTTTTTTTATGCCCGCTTCACCCAACGTCACCGGTACAGCACAGCTCGCTTTGCGCAAACGTTCATCATCGTGCCGCGCGTGTAAGAAAACCCGGTGAACGGTTAACCGGACAAGATGAATCCTTTTTCGCTGCCGAAATAACCGGTATCTATGCTGACCGCCAAAATAACCCGTCAGCATCACAGTGAAAAGTGAGGCGAAAATCACAAATCTGCATCGCGGTTTTTTTGTTATCCGGACACGCGCCAGAAATAACGGTTTCTCTTCGCCTGATGATATTTAACCCGTTGTTTTATCAACCGAAGCTCACAGACCGGGCGCGCTTATTAATTGTGATTTAATTCACATAAACACCTGTTTTAACCCCGCTGTCAATCTATCCACCCGGCAAAATACTCTCGTTTTTGTGATCTCACTTGCAAATATAAGGCTTGTATCCCGAAACAATAGCCCGCAGACGCATTGAGCCAGAGAGGAATGGAGAATGAGAATCGGGATGGTAATCAGCGGCGGCGATGTTACCGGCATAAATAATTTTATTTTTCAGATTGCGAGAATGACGCAGGCGGAAATGCTGTTATTTAATGGCGGTATTCCGGGACTTCTCGATAATGTCTGTCAGGAAATTGCGCAACGCGATTTAGTGGATTTCTCTGTTACCTCGATTCCGGTTATGCAGTCGGGAAGGACCACGCGAAAATTAATTCGCAGCGAATACGAAACCATCACCCGACAGCTTAAGGCATTGCGTATTGATGTATTAATTATGGCCGGCGGAGATGGCTCACTGCAATTTTTACATACGCTGAGCGAATTCGGTGTGAACTGTTTTGGCATCGGTATGACGATTGATAACGATGTCTTCGGCAGTGATTACACCGTGGGCTTTTCAACTGCCTGTGAGCAGGTACTTAAAGAGGTGGCAAAACTGCGGAATACGGGCCGCGCATTAACCGGCCGGGTATTTATGGTCGAGTTGCTCGGCGGTTACTGCGGTGAACTGACGCTGCAATCGGCAATAAAATCGAATGCGGATTTTGCGTTAATCCCCGAGTGTCAGATTCCGACGGCGACGCTGGCCGGGCGCATCACTCAGCGCCTCAGTGAACAGAACAGCGTCATTATCCTGTGCTCTGAGGGCTATACACGTGAATATTCACCGGGCTTTCAGGGCGCAATCGATACCTTAATTAAGCAACTTGAACCGTTGATCGGTGTGCGCATTCGCAAAACGATTGTCGGTTATGGACTGCGTAATGGCGATCCCACCTGTGAAGAAATTTATCAGGGTACCATTATGGCAAGTGAAGTGGTTCGTTGTATTCAATCCGGAATGCGCAATAAAGCCGTCATTATTAACGGCAGCAATAAGCCTATTCCGATTGACTTAATAAGCATGAAGAAACGCCTGGTCGATACAGAAGGGCACCATTATAAACTCGCTAAACAACTGCAAATAGTGTGAGGAGAAAACATGCTGAAAATTTTATGTGTTTGTGGTTGTGGTCTGGGTTCAAGTTTCGCCATCGAAATGAGTGCGAAAGCCGTTTTAAAAAAACTGGAAATTGAAGCCGATATCGATCACACCACAATTTCAGAAGCTAATGCATTTAAATCCGACATGATTCTGACGCAAAAAGCGTTTGCGGATGTTTTAAATGCTGACGCCACACCAGAACAGATTAAACGGGTCATTATATTAAATAAACTTACCGATAAAGCCGAAATTGAGCAAAAGATCGTGGCTTTCTTAAAAGAACGTAATATGAAGGTTGCTAATCATGAATAGTGTAATCAATTTTCTGGTTAAAGATTTACTGGGACAGGCATCCATTCTTATCGCTTTTATTGCGCTGATTGGGCTGGTGCTGCAAAAGAAATCTGCGGGAAAAGTGGTAGAAGGGACATTTAAAACCCTGCTCGGCTTCTTAATTATGATGGCGGGCATCAATATTATTGTCGGCGCACTGACCTTCCTGAACAGTATCTTCACCCACGGCTTTGGCATGCAGGGCTACATCACCGATGTGGCTGCCATCGCCGGGCTGGCCAACCGTGAACTGGGCTCCGAAGTGGCCATGACGCTGCTGGTGATCTTTATCGTCAATATCATCATTGCCCGCCTGACGCCGTTTAAATACATCTTCCTGACCGGACAGGCGTTGTTATGGATGGCCACGATTGGTGCGGTCATCGGCTATAAAGCAGGCTTAACCGGCTTACCGCTGATTCTGACCGGCGGGATTTTTGGTGGCGTTATGGCTGTCGTGATGCCCGCGCTGGCCCAGCCGGTGGTACGGCGTATTACCGATTCGGACGATGTTGCCCTGGGCCACTTCTGTACCATCGGCTATCTGCTGACGGCGGCCGTGGCGAAGGTGGTCGGTAAAGGGTCACGTTCGACGGAGGATCTGAAGTTACCGGACAACTTCAAATTTTTACAGGACACCTACCTGTCAATGGCGGTGGTGATGGTGCCAATGTACCTGATCCCTGCGCTGGCAGCCGGTCCCGCCTTTATTGCGCAGTACAGCAGCGGCACCAACTACCTGATGTATGCCTTTATGCAGTCCATTCAGTTTGTCGCGGGCGTGTTTGTCCTCTACAGCGGTGTGCGACTGCTGCTGAATGAACTGGTTCCGGCATTCCGTGGCATTGCCATGCGGCTGGTGCCGGATGCGAAGCCTGCACTCGACTGCCCGGTCATGTTTCCTTATGCGCCTAACGCAGTCATTGTCGGTTTCCTGGCGACCACGCTCGGCTCCGTGGTCGGCATGCTGGTGTTCCCGATGTTTGGTCTGGCAATGATTCTGCCGGGTCTGCTCACCAACTTCTTTGCAGGCGGCACGGCAGGCGTGTTTGGTAATGCGTTGGGGGGCCGGCGCGGAGCGATGATCGGGGGCTTCGTGCACGGCTTATTCATTACCTTCCTGCCGGCCATTCTGGTGCCGATGCTGGAAAGTTATGGCTTTACCGGCGTGACCTTCAGCGATTCCGACGTCATCAGTACCGGCCTGGTTTTGGGACATGCTTTCCAGAATAACTGGTTGTTCGTCGCCGTATTCGTCGCCTTTGTTACCGCTATCGCCTGGTTTGTTAACGGAAAATCCACTTCATCCCGTGAGGAAAACGTGCATGAAACTTTATAATTTTACTGACCTGCTCAAGATTGCCAAAGAACGTGATTTTAAAGCAGTGGGCTCGTTTAATTTACATTGTCTGGAAATGCTGCCCGCCTTTTTTAAGGCGGCAGAACAAACCCACAGCCCGTTAATGATTCAGATATCTACCGGTACGGCAAAATATCTCGGACACGAATTACTGGTCGATGCCGTTAAATCTTTAGCGAAAAGTAAAAATATTCCAACCTGTCTGCATCTGGATCACTGTTCTGATTTAGAGGCGATTCAGACAGCGATTAACGCCGGATTCAGTTCGGTCATGTACGATGGCTCACATTTACCGCTTGAGGAAAATATTGCTAATACCCGACGGGTTATTGATATGGCGCGCCCGCTAAATGTCTCCGTGGAAGCTGAGCTGGGCGCAATCGGCGGATCGGAAGATGGTAAATGCGTGGAGATGGATGAAATTGCGTTTACCCCTGTAGAGGATGCCAAGCGCTTTGTGCACGAAACGGGCGTCGACATGCTGGCGATTTCCATCGGCACCGTGCACGGCCTGTATACCGGGAAAGCCCATATTCAGCACCAGCGCCTGGCCGCAATCACCGACGCCACCGCGACGCCGCTGGTCCTGCACGGCGGAACGGGCGTGAGTGATGAAGATATGCGCCTGGCTGTCAGCAGCGGTATCGACAAAGTGAACGTGGGCACCGAGATGAATGTCCAGTGGGTGGCGCAGTGCAAAACCACGTTCGAAAAAGGCAAAGTAAACGACAGCGTGCGTAATTTCCTGGTGCCCGCTAATAATGCGGTAACCAATGTATTAGTGGAAAAAATGCAGTTATTCCGCTAACCCCATTTATCCCGACGTAAATAAACCTGAAGTGCCCGCGCGCTTTTCGGGGCAGGAGTCGCTATGTTTGGATTCATGAAAAAGAAAGTGGAAAATCAACCGCAGGATGCGGCCGAACAGGATCGCCTGGCAGAATCCGTCAGCGAGAAAATAAGGCAGCTGGAAGCGAAGCTGGCCAGTAATACCGCCGATACCGACACGCAAAAACAATTAATGCTGGAATATAACCGGGCATTATCACTCTATGCAAAAAGCCGTCGTTACCGGGATCACATCGATCCTCTGTTTGTGAAAATTGATGAATTACGCAATCTGGTGCGAAAATCAGTTTAAGGAGCAGTAATGACCATTAAACAGTTATTACAGGAAGCCAGTGCCATTCAGGTCGGGGTTGCGGCCAGCGACTGGCAACAGGTGATCGCCATGGCGGCCAAACCGCTGGTGGCGGGCGGCTATATTCGGGCCTCGTATCCTCAGGCTGTCATTGATAACACGCTCACGCACGGTGCCTATTATGTGTTTGAAGAAGGTATCGCCATTCCTCATGCCCGCCCGGAAACGGGCGTTATTCGCGACTGTTTTAGTCTGATTGTGCTGGCAGAACCGATCTCGTTTGGGGGCAGTGAAAAGGCCGATATCGTCATCATGTTCGGTGCCCGTGACAGTAATGCCCACATTGAAGAGGGCATTCGCGCGATTGTCTCGCTGCTTGACGATGACGCGACGCTGGTCAAACTACGCCAGGCCAGTAGCATGGCGGACGTCATGGAGATCTTATGACCAGACAGGCGGAAAGTAAGCGAGTAGTACTGGTCAACGGAATTCCCGCCTCGGGCAAAAGTACGCTGACCCGGATGCTGTCCGGGCGTTTCACCTTACCGGTATTAACGCTGGACAGCATTAAGGAGCCCTTCATGTCCAGCTTCGCCCCGGTCGATCGTCAGCGTAACCGACAGCTCGGCTGTGCGGCTTACCAGGCGATCTGGAATATTGTGGGCCAGTCACCGGTGAACACGGTTTTTCTGATTGATGCCTGGTTTGGGTTTCAGTCGAAAAGCGTGCTGGAGCAGGGTTTGCAGCGAGCGGGCGTGGATGAGGTGCTGGAGATCTGGATGCAGATCTCACCCGATGAGGCGGTGGCGCGTTACCAGGCTCGCCTGGCGCAACGCATGCCGGGTCACCCCGGCGTGGAGTATCTTCCGGAACTGCGTCGTCTGGCGGAAGAAGCACAACCCATGGCACTGGGGCCGCTGCTGCGGGTTAATGCCAGGGCCATCGATGAAGCGGCGGTTTGTCAGTGGCTGGCTCAGCATACGGGAAAGAAGGACTATACTGCGTCTGTTGAGGATGAAACAGAGGAGCCGCCCCATGCCACAGCCCCCTTATCTGCAAACGGGCGAGAGCGTCGTGCTTTATGATGGTGTATGCAAACTTTGTACAGGATGGGTGCGTTTCCTGTTGCGCCACCGGCTGGCGCGGCAGGTCCGTTTTGCTTCCGTCCAGAGTGAGGAGGGCAAAGCACTACTGAGATGGGCCGGCCTGCCTGACGACAATATCAGCACGATCGTCTACATTCGGGATGAACAGCACTGGCTTCGGGCGCAGGCTATTTTTCGCGTTTTTCAGCAGTTGCCGCTGCCGTGGCGCATTATGAGCGTGCTGCGCTGGTTGCCGAAACGCCTCAGTAACCTTTTTTACGACGCCATTGCGCTGAACCGCTACAGGCTGGTTGGCCGCTATGCGACGCAACAGCCCATTCGCGCCGATTATCCAGGCCGGTTCCTGTCGCATCAGGCCTGACGACACCGCTTTACCCGTCATCGCCTGCAAAGGTGAATTAAAACCATCATTTTTCTTCAGGTTTACTAATATTTTACAGGCAGGTTAACAACGTAATGGGAAGGTAATACGTTGTGCCTGGGCTGTATAACTATTGAAAATGGAGAAAATCATGCGCAACACCTCTGGACGATCGGCCATCGCCGTGACGCTTTACGCTCTCCTCGAACCTCTACCGGTGGGCTTTTTTGTAGCGGCCTGGCTGTTCGATATCGTCTATATGAAGACGACTGTCATCTTCTGGTCTGTCAGTGCCAGTTGGTTAATCGCAATAGGTCTGGTCATTGCTGTTCTGCCACGAGTAATTAGTCTTATTTATCTGTTCCGCGGCAGCAGCGCGCCAGAGAAAACCCATTTCTGGATCTCGCTGGTGGCTATCCTGCTGGCTATCGCTAACGCCTTTATTCACAGCCGTGATGCGTACGCCGTGGTGCCCACGGCGGTGATTCTCTCAACGCTGGTGGTGATACTGCTACTGCTGGCGAATGTGCAACTTGCCCTTCGTCAACGCATCGCTTAAGGAGAAGCCCCAATGAAAATACCACAATATTCCCTGATAGCGTTGGCGCTGACGGCCCTGTTAGCCGGGTGTGATAACGGTGCGTCGGTCGCGCCTGAAAAACAGATTGGTGCGAATCCTGAGCTGCCGGAAGCCAAAAATTTTATGGTACCGCCGATGCAGGTGCCCAAAGGTGTTCCGTGGAAGAACGGCGAAATGCCTAAGGTCGCCGAGGGGCTGAAGATAGAGAAGATTGCCGATAAGCTTCAGCATCCACGTCAGGTCTACGTGCTGCCGAACAACGATATTTTGGTCGCGGAATCCAACGGCACACCCAAACCCACGACCAAGCCGAAAGAGTTGATTACGGGTCTGGTAAAAAATGCCTCAGGCAAAGGGGGCAAAGGCGGTAACCGCATCACCCTGTTGCGTAATGTGAATGGCAAGTGGGAGCAACACCGCTTTATCGAGAATCTGACCGCGCCGTTTGGCATGCAACTGGTCGGGAATACTCTGTATGTGGCAAATGCAGACAGTCTGGTGAAATTTCCCTACAGCGAAGGACAAACCGAGATTCGCACCGCGCCGGAAGAGGTGACCGAATTACCCGGCGGGCCCATTAACCACCACTGGACAAAAGCGCTGTTAGCCAGTCCTGATGGCAGCAAACTGTACGTCGGCGTCGGGTCGAACAGCAACATCACCGAAAACGGTATTGGTGCGGAATACCGCCGTGCCGCCGTGCTGGAGGTCGATGCCGCCAGCGGTGCCAGCCGTATTTATGCCAGCGGCTTGCGTAACCCGACGGGGCTCGACTGGGAGCCGCAGACGAAGCAGCTGTGGGCGGTTGTCAACGAGCGTGACGAAATTGGCTCGGATCTGGTGCCTGACTACCTGACGTCTGTTAAAGAGAAGGGCTTCTATGGCTGGCCCTACAGCTATTTTGGTCAACACGTTGATGTACGCGCTCAGCCGCAGCGACCGGATCTGGTCAAAACAGCCATCAAGCCTGATTACGCTCTGAGCTCGCATGTCGCCCCACTGGGCCTGTTGTTTTATGGTGCAGAGAATATGCCGCAGTACCGGGGCGGTGCCTTTATCAGCGAACACGGGAGCTGGAACCGTAAGCCACTGAACGGCTACAAGGTCATCTGGGTGAAATTCGAAAACGGGAAACCGGTGGGGCAACCGCAAACCGTGGTGTCCGGCTTTTTGACTGAGGATGAAAAAGAAGTGCACGGCTTACCGGTGGGCCTGGCCAGCGATAAGCAGGGCGGGTTAATTATCGCCGATGATGCAGGTGATACGATCTGGCGCGTCAGTTCAGCGAAGTAATTGCGACTGCGCAGGCATAAAAAAAGGATTTGGCACAACGCCAAATCCTTTTTTCTTTTGTTCGTCCTGCGGCGGGTAACCGGAGGATAAACGAGGTGCTCAGCACTCTCCACAGGTTGAGTGTAAAGAGTGACAGCGAAGACTTCAAGTTTGGCCAAAATACTGTATATTTATACATGTGTTGAGCGTCGGGCATCGCACCGTGGTTAACTGATTGCTTCCAGGGGAGCACGGTTATGTAAATCCCGGCAGGTCCCAGGTGGTGCTGGCCTGTGGCTTAAACCATGAGTGCCGCTCAGCCCTCTCCACAACGTTGTGCTCAGGCAGTCGGCGGGTAATGTCAGAGTCCTGGCTGCTGAACAGCGCGCTCCCTAAGCAGGAGAAGGAAAGTGATGGAACTGACTAAGCTGATTCTGGAGATTATCCGGGTCATCTTGCAGATCATCGTTGCCCTTTTGCAACTGACCGGTCATGCAAAATAACCGGAACTTTGACCAAGGCGGAGCTAACCACTCCGCCTTTTTCGTTGTCAATTGTCTGTCATGTTATCCGGCTACAGTGGCGCGGCAGTCAGGCGCCTTACGGGCATCACTTATCCAGACCTCAGACCAGAGCCGGGAGCGTTTCCATGTCACTTGCCGCGGTAAAACCCGCCAAACTTCAGCAAACCGAAATCGATGCCAGCGTACGCATGCGTGAAACGCAGATTGGCGCGCAGTGTGAAATTCTGGCTCACAGCTATCTGGAATACAGCACCCTGGGCGATTTCTCCTATGTAGGTGAACATTGTTGCATTGCCGACAGTGAGATTGGCCGTTTCACCGCGATCGCTAATCAGGTCCGGATTGGCGCGCCGAATCACCCGATGAATCGCGCGTCACAACACCGCTTTACCTATTGTCCGGAGTATTACGACGCGACCGCCACGCGCGACCACGGTTTTTTCACCGCCCGGCGAGAAGACAGAGTGATCATTGGCAATGACGTCTGGATCGGTCATGGCGTGATCGTATTGCCCGGCGTCACGGTGGGCGACGGGGCGGTGCTGGCGGCGGGCGCGGTGGTGACGAAAGATGTGGCAGCCTATACCGTGGTCGGCGGCGTGCCCGCCAAACCGATTCGGGTTCGCTTCCATCCGGCGATTGCCACGCGCTTACAGCACATCGCCTGGTGGAACTGGCCGCTGGAAAAGATCATGGCGAACCTTGCCGATTTTCAGTCAGAGGATATTGAGCAGTTTTGTGCAAAGCATGGCTGAATGCGACGGGGAAATAAACGGTGGCGGATGCCACCGTCTGACAGGGCGGTTTAGCGTTTAGCCCGCGCGTCCAGCACGGCCGTGGCGATGCGGTCGCCAATGGTTTTGTCGATATTGCGCCAGTATTCAAAAGCCCGCGACAGCACCGGCTCTTCCACGCCGTTCAACAGATGGCCCGTGACGTTGTTGACCAGCCGGTCACGCGCGGCGTCATCCATCACCTTATTGATCAACGTATTCGCCTGGCCTACGTCATCGTCGTCCCGACGCAGTGAATAGGGTGCCCGTACCATATCGCCGCTGGCAGACCAGACCGAGTCGGTCGGATAACGTTCACCATCGGCAACCGGGCCGCCTTTGCTGTTGGGCGCATAAACCGGGTCGGATACCGGATTCATGCGCATGGCCCCATCTTTGCTGTAGCTGTTGACCGGCGACTGCGGCGCGTTGACCGGAATCTGCTTATAGTTCACCCCGAGTCGGGCGCGGTGGGCATCCGCATAGGCAAAGACGCGCCCGAGCAGCATCTTATCCGGGCTCAGGCCAATACCGGGTACCAGATTGTTGGGCTCGAAGGCAGCCTGTTCAATCTGCGCATGGTTATCGGCAGGATTGCGGTTCAGCGTAAGTTTTCCAACTTTGATTAACGGGTAATCGCTGTGTGGCCAGACCTTGGTCAGGTCGAACGGGTTGTAGCGGTAATCGTCTGCCTCCGCAAAAGGCATGATCTGCATATAGAGCGTCCAGCTCGGGAAGTGACCGTTTTTGATGGACATGAACAGGTCGCGCGTATGGTAATCGCCGTCTTCGCCTGCCAGCTTATCGGCTTCCTGCTGCGTCAGGTTTTCAATGCCCTGATCGGTATGGAAATGGTATTTCACCCAGAACTTCTCGCCCTGTGCGTTTACCCACATATAGGTGTGACTGGAGTAGCCGTTCATATGACGCCAGCTTTTGGGAATACCGCGATCGCCCATCAGCCACGTGACCTGGTGCGACGATTCCGGTGACAGCGTCCAGAAATCCCACTGCATATCGTTGTCACGCAGATTGTTGTCCGCACGGCGTTTTTGCGAGCGAATAAAATGCTGAAACTTCATCGGGTCGCGAATAAAAAACACCGGCGTATTGTTGCCCACCAGGTCGTAATTGCCTTCGCGGGTATAAAACTTTATGGAAAAACCGCGTGGATCGCGCCAGGTATCTGGGCTGCCGCGCTCGCCAGCCACGGTTGAGAAGCGCATCAGCACATCCGTTTTCGTGCCGGGCTGAAAAACGTTGGCTTTGGTGTAGCGACTGACATCTTCAGTCACCTCAAAAAAGCCAAAGGCGCCGCTCCCTTTTGCATGTGGCTGCCGTTCAGGAATACGTTCACGGTTAAAATTCGCCATCTGCTCAATCAGATAGTGATCGTGCAGTACCAGTGGGCCGTCCGGTCCTACCGACAAAGAGTGTTCATCGCTGGCAACCGGAATGCCTGCATCTGTGGTGGTGGGTTTACGCGCATCGTGACTCATTCAATTAGTCTCCATGTTTATACGGGTATTGCATGGAATAAGCGTAGCGTAAAACGCAGAAGCGCAACGGCAGATTGCATCCCAATAGCCGTTTTCTCTCACACACACGTGACCTTTATCGCGCCAGGCCCATCCCGTTGGGACTTTTCGCACTCTGAACCCGGCTTTCCACTGACGAGCTATCCGTGACGGTTATCGCATTTCAACGATCCTGTCTGTTTTGGTGCTTGCGTGTGGCGCGGCAAGGCGTAAATTATCTTATAACTTCACAATTAAGTGTGAAAAAGAAAAGTACATTACAACCCTGTGATGAAGGATTGCGCCACATGTCTGATTTAAAATTTGCCACACGTCTTAACTCGTTTGCATCGGGGGCACATCGCTACTGGCCAGCGTTACAGGGGAAGCCCTCCGTTATGCAAATGGTGGCGCGTGCGGGTACCGTTAATGGCCTGACCCACCTGGATCTCAACTATCCCCAACACCTTACGGCAGATATCAAAACGCTGCGTCAGGCCATTGAGGACGCGGGACTGGCAGTGAACGGCATGCAGATGCGTTGGGATGCACCGCAGTTCAAGATTGGCGCCTTTACCCATCCTGATGCCAACATTCGTCGCGAAGCTATCGAGCTCACCAAGCGCGGCATTGATGCCGGACGGGAATTCGGCTCAACACTGATGACGTTGTGGATGGGGCAGGATGGCTTTGATTACTGTTTTCAGGTCAATTACAAAAAAATCTGGGAAGACGCGGTCAGCGCAGTGCGCGAAATTGCAGAATATGCCCCGGATGTCGACGTGAGTATTGAGTACAAACCTAACGAACCCCGCGCCTACAGCATCTTTCCTAACGTCACAACCTGCCTGCTGGCGGTGGAAGAAGCGGGCTGCCCGAACCTGGGGATCACCCTGGATTTCGCTCACGTCCTGTTCGCCAATGAAATTCCGGCCTGGGCTGCCGCCATGGTCGCACGCCGCTCCCGGCTGCTGGGGCTGGATCTGAATGATGGCTGGGGTAAACGTGATGACGGGTTAATGGTCGGAGCGGTGAATCCGCGTGCCACGCTGGAATTCCTGTGGCAGATGCAGCGCGATGGCTATCAGGGCGCATATTACTTCGACACGTTCCCGGACGCCAGCGGGCTGGATCCAGTGCGTGAAGCCGAAACCAACATCGCCACCGTGAAACGCCTCCTGAAACTGTGCGAGCAATTTAATGATAACGCGGCGCTGGCCGAGGCTATCCGTCATCAGGATGCCGTGGCGTCGCAGCAGATCGTCAACGACATTATGCTGGCGCGTTAGTCATCGCGTCGGTGTGAAACCATCCAGATGTACCTTACAAATGCATAATTAGAAGGCTAACAATATGAAAAAACGTCTCCTCGCTGTGCTGGCCTCGTTGCTGCTCGGTTCCAGCGTTTACGCAGCCGATCTGGCACCCCTCAAATCCGATACCGAAACGGACCGTACTGACTGGTCACAGCTTGACAGTCAATACGGTGCGATGCCCAAGGTCGATAAGTCGCTGAAAATTGGCGGCGTATCCAAAACGCTGACCAACGAATACTGGCGTTTACTTGGTGAAGGCTACCAGAACGCGGCCAAAAAATATGGTATCACCGTGGCTTATCAGGCCGCGGCAAATGAAGACGACCAGCTGGGACAACTCTCGATTGCCGAAACGCTAATCTCTCAAGGGTTTAACGGCCTGTTGGTTTCACCTCAAACCGATATCAACCTCGAACCCGCACTGGAAAGCGCCAACAGCAAAAAAATTCCGGTCGTGAACGTCAACGATGCCGTCATGCCAAACGCGGAACACTACGTTGGCAACGTCCAGAAAGACAACGGGGTTCGGGTGGCGAAGTGGTTTATTGAGCACCATCCCCAGGGCGGCAAGGTTGCGGTCATTGAAGGGCAACCTGGCGTTTACGCGGCTGGCCAGCGCACCAGTGGTTTTAAAGAAACGCTGAAAGCGAACGGCAAGTTCAATGTGGTGGCCAGCGTGCCAGCGAACTGGAGCCGTGAGCAGGCTTACAATGCGGCCAGCACCATTCTGCAACAGCATCCCGATCTGATTGGTTTCTACGCCAACAATGACACCATGGCCCTTGGCGTGGTGGAAGCGGTGCGCGCAATGGACAAGGCAAAACAGGTTGCGGTATTTGGGACTGACGGTATTTCAGATGCCTATGCCTCGATCAAGCGCGGTGAGTTGACCGGCACAGTAGACAGCTTCCCGATGCTGACTGGCGAAGTGGCGATGGATGTGATGCTGCGTCTCATCGACGGCCAGAAAATTTCACGTGTCGTCTCAACACCGCAGGCGCTCATCACCAAAGAGAATGCCGATGCCTTTTCTACCAAAGACATGGATAAGCTGCGTCAGCTGTTAGCGCAGCAGTAAGCCAGGCGGAGAGTGTATGGAACAGTATCGCTTAATGATGCGCGGCATCAGCAAAACCTACGGCAGCGCTGCAGCTTTACAAAATGTCGACTTTTTTGTGAAGCCGGGTGAAGTGCATGCCCTGATTGGCGAGAATGGTGCGGGAAAATCCACCCTGTTAAACATTCTTTCCGGCGTGCGCGATGCGGACAGCGGTGAAATCAGCGTGAACGGCCAGACGGTACACATGAAAAACCCGCTCAGTGCGCGTCATGCAGGCATTGCGATGATCCATCAGGAGCTGCAGCATGTTCCCGAACTCTCCGTTGCGCAGAACATGTTTCTGGGCCGCCCGTTAACCAAAGCGAAGGGGTTGTGGGTCGATAAAGCGGCACAGTTAGCGCGTGCCACGTTAATCCTGAAGCGCCTGGATCCGACGATCGATCCTGATATGCCGATTAAGGCGCTAAAGGTTTCGCAACAGCAGGTGGTGGAAATTGCGCGTGCCTTACTGGATGACGCAAAAATCATCGCCATGGATGAGCCGACGTCCAGCCTGACACCGCAAGAGTTTGACCGTCTGGCTGAACTGATTGCCGACCTGAAGTCTCTGGGCGTTTCACTGATCTACGTGTCACATAAGATGAACGAGATCTTCAGCGTGTGCGACCGGGCAACCATCATGCGTGATGGCAAACAGGTCGGGGTCGTTAATATCTGTGATGAAACTGAAGAGAGCATTGTGGCCAAAATGGTGGGCCGCAAGATCGAAAAGCTCGACCACAATGCCTTCGTGACGTCGCAGGAAGTATTACGGGTAGAGAACCTGGGACGGAGCAACGTCATATCGCCTGCAAATTTTAGCGTCAACGCCGGGGAAGTGTTGGGCATTGCAGGACTGGTGGGTGCAGGACGTACCGAACTTCTCAAACTGATCGCCGGTATTGACAGGCGCACCAGCGGCACGGTGCAGGTCAATGGCCGGTTGGTCCCCAACCACAATATCAGCGCGGCGATCCGGGCAGGCATCGGCCTGGTACCGGAAGATCGTAAAAAAGAGGGCATCATCAAAGCGCGCGCCGTGAAGATGAATATGGCGCTGTCGTCTATGCGCCAGTTCACCCTGGCCGGGGTAATCAATAAACTCCGGTTAAATCGCGTGGCGCACGATGTGATGAGCGACCTGAAACTTCGCCCGCTGGATATCGAAAAAACCATCGGCACGCTTAGCGGCGGTAATCAACAGAAAGTGATTATTGGTCGCTGGGTAGCAGCTGATACCAAAGTTTTCTTATTTGATGAGCCAACCCGGGGAATTGATATTGGTGCCAAGTCCGAAATTTACAATCTTATTGAGCGCCTGGCACAGGCAGGTAAAGCGATTATTGTTGTCTCGTCAGAGATGACAGAAATTATTCGTATTTGCGATCGTGTTCTGGTCATGCGGGAAGGGAAGATTACCCAGACATTAACCGGTGATGCGATTACCGAAGAGAATATAGCCCGCTTTGCCATTAAAGAAACAGAAATGGCCTGATCGAACACCTTTAAAGATAAAGGCGATAAACATGACAACGCAAACTAATATGCAGCAGCCAGGGCGTTCTTCGTCGCTGCTTAAATTCAACCTGCGCGATGCCGGAACCTTAATCGGTTTGGTCATTATTGTGGTGACATTCTCATTTTTGTCACCGGTCTTTTTAACCGTTCCCAATCTGCTGAATATTATGCAGCAGTCGTCAATAAATGCCTTAATTGCGCTGGGCATGACCCTGGTAATCATTTCGGGCGGCATTGACTTATCGGTCGGGCCCACGGCGGCGCTGTCCGCCGTATTAGGGGCTACGCTGATGGTTTCTGGCGTACCGGTCCCCCTGGCAATCATGGCGACGCTGGGCATCGGGGTCATTAGCGGCATGTTTAGCGGTTCACTGATTGCTTATGCCGGGCTACAACCGTTTATTGTGACGCTGGGCGGTCTGTCGCTGTTTCGCGCCGTTGCCCTGATTTATACCGGTGGCAATCCGGTCTTTGGCATTCCGATGTCGTTCCGTAGCCTGATTAACAGCACGCTATTTGGCGTGCCCACGCCCATCGTGGTGGTGGCGGTCATTGCTTTGTGCTTATGGGTCGTTATGAATAAGACGCCGCTGGGCGAATACATTCTGGCGATTGGCGGTAATGAAGAGGCTGCCCGGGTAGCGGGTGTGCCGGTGAAGCGCACCAAGGTGACGGTGTACGTGATCTCCGGCATGCTGGCGTCACTGGCCTCGTTGATTCTGATTGGTCGCCTGGGCGCGGCGGAACCCACCATTGGCAATCTGTGGGAGCTGGATGCGATTGCCGCCGCCGCCATCGGCGGGGCGTCACTGATGGGAGGGAAAGGCAGTATTTTTGGCACCCTGATCGGCGTCATTATTCTGGGGGCGCTGCGTAATGGATTGACACTGCTTAATATTCAGGCGTTTTATCAATTGCTCGCTACCGGTCTTATTATTATCATAGCGATGTTGATTGACCGAGCGACCCGAGGCAAGTAATGAAGCAAGATCCGCGAGCCATTGGCGCTCAAATTCGTATGCGATTACCCCAACTGACCCCGTTAGAACGGCGCGTGGTTGAGGCGATCACGGCCCGAACCGACATCACTGAACAAACCTCATTAAAAGAGATTGCGCAGGAGAACGGTGTATCGGAAGCGATGATAGTGAAGATAACAAAAAAGCTTAACTTCACGGGATTCAGAAATTTCAGGAGCAGTTTAATTTATTATAACGCGTCTGAAGTGGCCGGTTTGCATGCAGAAATTGAGCCTGATGATTCTTCGGAACAATTACTGGCAAAAGTTTTCCGCACGTCTATTCAGGCTATTGAAGAAACCCTGTCGGTTTTAGATGTGTCCGAATTTAATCGCGCGGCAGATATTATTTTTAAAGCACGTCATATTGATCTTTATGCTGTCGGCGGTTCGGCAACGGTCGCCCGTGATTTATCCCACAAGATGCTAAAAATAGGGATTAAATCCAGCGCCTATGATGATGCCCATATTATGCTAATGTCTGCCGCCGTATTATCTGATGACGATGTGGTGATTGCCATTAGTCACTCAGGCGCAACGCGTGCCGTGAACGATCCGGTGAAATTAGCCGGTCGCAACGGCGCCAGAGTGATTGTCATTACTAATTACGCGGAGTCGCCTATTGCGCGTCATGCGCATGTGGTTCTTAATTCAACTTCTCAGGGATCGCATCTGTTAGGGGAAAACGCCGCGTCACGAATCGCCCAACTGAATATACTGGATGCGCTTTTTGTGGCTATCGCGAAAAAGGATTTGAAGCGGGCGGAGAAAAACCTGATGAAAACCCAGCATGCGGTTCAGGATCTGCGGGAATTCTGAGCATGAGCAAAATTGCAGTCACCGGCAGTCTTCATTACGACATTATGCTGGATGCCCACCATCGCCCTGAAAAAGGCGAAACGGTCATGGGTACCGCGTGCCGCTATAAGTTTGGTGGCAAAGGCGGCAACCAGGCAATCGCAGCGGCCAGTGCGGGCGCGGCGGTGTGTTTTATCGGGGCCGTAGGCGCGGATGAACAGGGCCGGTTCTTACTGAATCGCCTGCAACAGGCGGGTGTAGAAACACAACACGTTGCGGTGCTTAACGACATGCCCTCTGGTATGAGCGTGGCGATTACCGATGCGGAAGGGGATTACGGCGCAGTGGTCGTCTCCAATGCCAACCAGCATATTTCCTGCCTGCCGTTTGCGCAGGCAGATTTCTGGCAGGGCGTTTCGATGCTGGTACTGCAAAATGAGGTGCCGGAAGCGGTGAATCTGGCGGCGGCGCAGGCAGCACGGCAGCAGCATATTCCGGTCTGCATCAATGCGGCACCGGCGCGCCCGCTCTCTGCTGAATTTGAACGCAGCATTGATGTGCTGGTGGTCAATGCGGTTGAAGCGCGAGACATGAGTGGCATTGTGGTCACCGATCTGTCGTCGGCACAGCAGGCGGCAACCCAACTGGCTGCTCGCTTTCCGTGCGTAGTGGTGACCGCCGGTGAACACGGTGTGGCGTTCAGCGAAGCCGGGAATACGCAAACGTTGCCAGCCCGAAAGGTGACGCTGGTCAGTACGCATGGCGCGGGTGACTGTTTCATGGGCGTATTGTGTCAGGCGCTGGCAGACGGTGAGGCGCTGGCGCTGGCCGTCGCGAAGGCCAATGATGCAGCCGCTACGCATGTTTCGCAGCCCATCCGCTAAAAATAAAAAAAATGCAACGTCAGTGACGTTGCATTATTACGTGATGCGTGGGATTACGAGGCTACTTTCACCACAGTCTTACCGAAGTTTTTACCGTTCAGCATATCAATAAATGCCTTAGGCGCATTTTCCAGCCCGTCAATCACGTGCTCGCGATACTGAATTTTCTTGCTTTCCACCAGCGGCGTCATGGCTTTCAAAAACTCAGGATAGCGGTGGCCATAATCCTGGAAAATGATAAAGCCCTGCATGCGAATGCGACGGGTCAGAATACCGGCCATGATGCGGGAGGTACGGTCAGGGCCTGGCGGCAGCGCTTTTTGGCTGTAGGCAGAAACCAGTCCGCAAACCGGCACGCGCGCCGCCGGGTTAAGCAGCGGGAAGACCGCATCGAACACCTTACCGCCCACATTTTCAAAATAGATATCAATGCCATCCGGGCAGGCATTTTTGAGCTGCTCTTCAAAGTCCTGGCTGTGGTGATCGAGACAGGCATCAAAGCCCAGATTTTCCACCGCATGACGGCATTTTTCTTCGCCACCCGCGACACCTACCACGCGACAGCCTTTCATTTTTCCTAACTGGCCCACGGTCGCGCCCACCGGACCGGTTGCCGCCGCAACAACCAGAGTTTCGCCTTCTTTCGGCTGACCGATATCCATTAATCCCATATAGGCCGTAAATCCGGGCATGCCGAGAATTCCCAGCGCCCAGGAGGGATGCGGCAGGTCGCTGTTCAGACGGGCAACGTCTTTACCGTCAGACACGGCATATTCCTGCCAGCCGCTCTGGCAAAGCACCCAGTCGCCCGCTTTAAAGTCACTGTTTTTGGATTCGGCGACCTGACAAACCGTGCCGCCAACCATCGGCTTATCCAGCTCTGCCGGTGGCGCGTAAGATTTCCCTTCATCCATACGTCCGCGCATATAAGGGTCGAGTGACAGATAAATCGTACGCAGTAAGATCTCGCCATCTTTGATTTCAGGTGTCGGCTGCGCAACATAACGGAAGTTGTCTTCCGTTGGTTCACCCTTGGGGCGTGAAGCCAAAAGCCAGGCGTGATTTGTTGTCGATTGTTCAGTCATAAAGTCGTCCTTTGCATGGGCAAGCCGCTCAGGGTTGCCGGGAATGAATGGCTAAGTGTAGATGACAGAACAAAGCATGCTTAACCGTGCTGGCGGTCAACGGGCAGGGCAAACAGGCCTCGCCCGGCGTACCGCTAAGCACAGCGCGCGCCACGTGGCCCGTTCAGATTGCTCCGAATCCAGCGCGTCGTGACGGTGTCACACGGAGAACAGGGGGGCACAACGTTATACCGGTCTTCACGGAGTCTGAAGGGGGCGGTGACGCTGAAAGTCGCGTCAGGTGGCGGGGAAAAAGGGGGCGAAGATGCCCCAGCGCATAACCATGTCGCAGACGGTTCCCGCGCCGTCGGGCGACGGCGCGGGGGCGGGCTTAGTTAAATCGTTCCGGCCGGAAGGTCGCGAGCATGGGATGCCGGACGCCGTTAAGGATCTCCTCCGTCAGCAACTCGCCCAGAATCAGTGCCAGCGTCGCGCCCGAATGGGTAAAAGCCACAAAGCAACCGGGGACGTTTTTCAGTTCCCCGACGACCGGCTCGCCATCACCCGGCACGGGTTTCAGGCCAATTTTCCAGCTGTCTGCTTCCAGTGGTGCGCCGTCGCCAAGCAGGTGACCCGCATCCGCCATTAACTGGCGAATAACGGCATGATCGATGCTGTACTGACCATCAGCATGCGCAACGATATCCTCTTCATACCAGTCATGATCGACCGCCAGCGTACGGCCAGGGTTGGGACGTATCGCCGCGCGGGGCGTATTTAACACCACGTTAAGATCGCGTGCCTGTGCGGTAGTGGTAACCAGCATGGACACCGGCGAGCCGTTGGGAATGCGCACACCAAGCGGCGCAACGACATCGGGCGTCCAGGGACCACAGGCGACAAGCACCCGATCGGCCATGATATCGCCCCGTTTCGCGCTGCGAATGCCTGTGGCCCGCCCACCTGCGGTCAGCACACTGGCTTTGCCTGCCTGTTCAATCACTTCGCCGCCTGCGGCTTTGAAATCCTCAACCAGTTTTGCGGCCAGATGCGGCAGGCTTACCCAGCCCTCACCAGGGTTGACAATGGCGACGCTGGCCAGCGCGCTGGGGTTAACCTGCGGATCCACCTCATGCACCGTGCGCGGATTAACCAGCCGGGAAGCATAGCTAAGGGCGTTTTCATAATCATGGCGCGCTTTGGTGCCCGCCTCGTCATCCGCCGCCCAGAACAGCGCGCCATCAAAGCGCAGCCAGCTGAGATCGGGATGGCGGGCAAACAGGGTGCGGTAGCGGTCAATGCCCGCCATTCTCAGCGCATGGTAAGGCGCAGAACGCTCCCCGGCAGAGTTAAGCCAGGAAAGTGAACGTCCTGATGCGCCAGAGCAGAGTTCGGCTTCGGTGACCAGCGTCACTTTCGCGCCAGCCTGTGCCAGCTGGCATGCCGTGGAAACGCCTAAAATGCCGCCACCCAGTACAACAACGGTTTTGGCCACAGAGTTGTCAGTCATCATGGATTCCTTCTGTCAGAAAATACCCCATTCAGGCAAGGCGTACGCGACTTTGCCGATGGAGTTGCTCAATCAGTTTCAGCACGCCCAGCGCCTCGCTGGCGTCCACGGGCGGCGGACCGCCGTGTACCAGGGCACGGGCAAGACGGTGATAAAACGCAGGGTAATTACCGCGCTGCAGCGCCACCGCCTCACTTTGTTCCACGGTGCCCAGCCGGGCTGCACGTTCGGGCGGCGTCACGCCGTAGGCGCTGTCTGCCGGGGACATGCCCGCGGCCAGCTGCGGCTCCTGGTTATCCAGGCCCCAGTGCGTAAAGGCTCGCTGGCTGCCCAGCAGATGGAAGCGGGGAGCATTAAGCGCGGCCTGGCCATTCATCCACAGCCGTGAACGGACGCCACAGGTATGCAGTAAAGAAACAAAGCAATCTTCATCGCTGTCGGACTGACTGCCGGAATAGCGTGCCAGCTCGGCGCTGGCCTCCTGCACGGGACCAAACAGCTGTATCGCCTGATCGATCAGGTGGCTGCCCAGATCCAGCAGCAGGCCGCCCCCTTGCACAAGCGAAACGCTGTCGCGCCAGTTACCAAATCCGTCAGGTCGCCACCACTCAAAGCGCGACTCAAAGCTTCTGACGGTGCCAAATGCCTCGTCCTGCACCAGGCGTTGCAGCGTCAGAAAATCGCCGTCCCAGCGGCGATTGTGAAAGACCGTTAACAGGGTGCCAGCCTCTCGGGCGGCGTCAATCATCGCTTCCGCCGCGCTGACGTCAGGCGCAAAAGGTTTATCCACCACCAGATGAATACCGCGCAGGCTGGCCTGGACAGCCTGCTCACGGTGCTGAGCGGGCGGCGTCGCCAGCACAATAAGATCCACCGCGATGTCGCCGTTGTCGATCAACTGCAGCAGTGACGGCCAGTCCGGCACAATTCGCGCCTGGGGATAATGCGTTTTTGCCGCGGCGACGCGTTGCGCATTACCGGTCACGATCACCTCAAGACGGTAAGCGGCATCGTGTGAAATCAGTGGGGCATGAAAGACCTTGCCGGCAATGCCAAATCCCACCAGCGCCGTGCGGATGGGACCTGTCACCTTATGCTGTGCCATCAGAGCACCTCCGATAAAAAACGTTGTAAACGGGCAGATTGTGGACGTTCAAATAACTGATCGGGTGGCCCTGCTTCGACAATCTCGCCCTCATCCATAAACACCACCTGGTCGGCCACGCGGCGGGCAAATCCCATCTCATGCGTGACCACCACCATCGTCATGCCGCACTCACAGAGTTCAGCCATCAGCGTCAGCACGCCTTTCACCAGTTCGGGATCGAGCGCCGACGTGGCCTCGTCAAACAGCATCACCTCGGGCTCCATCGCCAGCGCCCGGGCGATCGCGACACGTTGTTGCTGCCCGCCGGAGAGATCGCGCGGACGATGGTCGGCGCGCTGTGCTAAGCCGACCTCAGCCAGACGTTGCCGGGCAATTGTCTCTGCCTCCGTTTTCGAGCGGCCTTTGACTTTCCAGGGAGCCAGCGCGACGTTTTCCAGCGCACTGTGATCGGGGAACAGATTGAAGTGCTGAAAGACCATGCCAATGCGCAACCGCAGCGCATCGGGTTTGTCCTTCAGTACCGAACGCCCGGCCAGCAAGACGTCGCCGCTTTTGGGTTCATGCAGGCGATTGATACCGCGCAGCAGGGTCGATTTTCCCGATCCGGAAGGGCCGATGATGCAGGTGGTGGTGCCGGGCGCGATGGTCAGTGACACATTGCGCAGCACCTCAATCGGGCCGTACGCCAGGGTCAGATTACGCAGCTCCAGGCTTGCGCCGTGAAATGCAGTGGACGTTGCCATCTCAGTGTCCTCGTTCGCTGGTCAGGGAGGCCGTGGGCGTGACGGCGCGTTTTACCGCCACCTCATCAATTTCTTTCAGTCCGCTCTGCGGCGCCGTTGCCCGGCGGCGTCCGGTGCGGTAACGGATGTCAATATGGTTCACCGCATGGGTTAAGGGCACGGTAATCATCAGGTAGAACAGCCCCGCCAGCATCAGCGGTGACAGATTGCCGCTCAGCACCGCGGCATCCTGGCCAACCCGGAACAGTTCGCGCTGGCTGGACATCAGCCCCAGCAGATAAACCAGCGAAGAGTCTTTAATAATCGCGATGAACTGATTCACGATGGCAGGCAAGACGCGGCGGATGCCCTGAGGAATGATCACCAGCCGCATCGCCCGACCATAGCTCATGCCCAGCGCCCGGCAGGCTTCCATCTGGCCTTGCTCAATGCTCTGGATCCCTGAGCGAAAGATTTCGCCCATATAGGCGCTGGCAATCAGACTCAGGGCAAAAATGCCCAGCGGATAAGGTGAGGGGCCAAACAGCTGATAGCTGAAGCGCGCCAGCCCCTGACCAATCAGCAAAATGGTCAGGATAGAGGGCAGGCCGCGAAACAGATCGGTATACAGCCGGGCCGGTACACGCAGCCAGCGCGAAGGCGAAATCCCCATCAGCGCCAGAATCAGGCCGAAAAAGGTGCCCAGCAGCGTGGCGGCCAACGAGATGATCAACGTGTTGACCAGGCCCGTTGCCAGCAGCTGCGGCAGGACGTCCTTCATTGCAGAAAAATCAAAGAAGGTACGGGAAAGAATAGTGATCAGATCCATAGCCGATTCTCTGTTGCGGGTGACGGACAACGCCCGTCACCGAATGTATTCACTCGCACACCGGTTGCGCGGGGACTAATTGTGCTGAGGCAGATACTGTTCAGGCATAGGCGAGCCCGGAAACCACTTCTCATAAAGCTGTTTCCACGTCCCATCCTGCATCGCCGCTTTGATGGCTTTGTCCAGCGCCGCTTTAAAGGCCGGTTTGTTTTTCGCTATCGCCACGCCCGCCGGGGCGTCGAAAGAGGGGATGTTGGCTGCCGTCACCAGTTTGAAGCGGGTGGCATAATCTTTGGCGGCTTCGTAATCAAGGAACATGGCATCAATAGTGCCGTTGTTCAGCGCGGAAACGGCCGCGTTGTTATCGGGAAAGCGCACCAGATCGGTCTGTTTGAAGTTGGCCAGCGCATAGCTTTCCTGCAGCGTGCCCTGAATGACGCCCAGTCGCTTGTGCGCCAGCGTTGCCACGTTTTTCACGCCGGAATCGCTGCGGGTGAGCACCGTCAGGTAACCCGCCAGATAGCCCGTGGAGAAATCAACGGTTTTTTCACGGGCCGGTGTGATTCCGATCGCGGCCACGCCTGCATCATATTGTCCGTTGGCGACGGCGGGCAGGATGGCGGAAAAATCCTGTCCGACAAAATCCACCTTATCAATGCCCATGCGATGGGCGACATTTTTGAAAAATTCGACGTCAAAGCCGGTGAAATTTCCGTCTTTGTCCGTAAAGGTATAGGGTTTCGCGTCGCCCAGGCTGGCGACACGCAGATGGCCCGGTTCAATCAGCCCATAGGGATTGTTGTCGCTGGCTGCCCGTGCACTGACGCTGGTTGAGAGCATTACCGCGAGGCCGAAGACAAAGGCGGTTATTTTGGTTAAACGTTTATGCGATGTCATAAAGCTCTTCCATTTTGCAGGTGAAACGTCGAAGGTCACTGAGCCAGTACTGTCTGATTGAGACCGGTCTCAATGCGGGTCAAAATGAAACCGGTAGTTGTTGTGAGACCGGTCTCAAGTGGATACAATGATATTAAGCACACGCTTTCAGCAGCGTCAATTACGATGTTATCAACTTGTGATTCAAAATAATTATGACCAGCAAAAAACAGCAAGTACGCGGACCCACAGTAGCCGATGTGGCACGTCAGGCGGGCGTGTCAAAAGCCCAGGCGGCCAGAGCATTGGGCGGCTATGGCGCCGTAAGTGAAGAGGTACAAATCCGCGTCACCCAGGCGGCAGAAACCCTGGGTTACCGGCCCAATGAGCTGGCGCGCAGCATGAATACCGGGCGTTCGAACACGATTGGCGTGATCGTTGGCGATATTGAAAACCCGCATTTCGGCCTTGCGCTGCGTGGCATGGCGGATGTGGCGCGCCAGGCGGGGTTTCATTTGCTGCTCAGCAACAGCGATGAAACCGTGGAAGAGGAACGGGAAGCCGTGCGCGTCATGCTGGACAAGCGCGTTGATGGCATCATCGTGGCCCCCTGCAGCTCGCTGGCGTGTGATAACGACCATCTTAAACAGGTGCTGACGGAAGGCCGCGCGCTGATGACGTTTGATCGTTCTGTCGAAGGACTGGACGTGGAAACCATTCAGGCAGACTTTCTGAAGGTGGCGAAAGAGGCGACGCAACTGTTGCTTAACGCCGGACATCACCGCATTGCATACCTTTCCAGTATGCGCACAGCCGCGTCTTACACTCACGCGATGAGCTTAGGGCCCACGCCGGTGGCACAGCGGGTAAAAGGGATGATCGACGCCCATCAGGATGCCGGTAGGGCACTTGACCCGAAGCTGGTGCGGCTGAATGCCCTTAACGAAGAGTGTATTGAACAGATTCTGACGGAACTTCTCTCGCTTCCCGAACCGCCCAGTGCGCTCATTGCGTCCGACAACCTGATTGCAATGGGGATTTTACGCGGACTGGCCAGACGTGGGTTGCGTGTGCCCGACGATATTTCGTTTGTGATGTACGATGATTTTCCCTGGACCGAACTGATGACACCCGCACTTACGGTTGTGGCCCAGCCGGTTTATGAGATGGGCCGCGAAGCCGCGCGCCGGTTAATCTGCCATATCCGGCAGCAGCCCGCCGGCGCGTTACCGGCATTCGACAGCTGGATGGTGGTGCGGGGATCGGTCGGGCCAGTGCGGGCAGGAGGAAAGCCGGTTCCAGCCGCCTGGGCGCTGAGCAAATAGGGGATTGTTCTTACAGCGGTCTTACTGCCGTGTCCCGTCATTATCCTCAGACGAGCAGGCCCGAGCGGTCAGTCAGGCTGCCGAGGTTGCCTGCATGACGCAATTTGCGCAGCAGCATGCCTTTTGCAGCGGAGTCGTTTACGCATCCTGTTGAAGGTCATACAAAAAATTTATTTTTATTAGTGAATTAATTTCACCCGGTAATAATCAACGGAAACTATCACAACAATACATAATGCCAGGGTCTTAACAGCCGATAACCAGATTAGTCAACTCAGATTACGGTCGTGGTTATGCGCTTTAATGTATTAAAAAATGTCTTTTCCTTTCTTAACGATCTTCGCAGCGGGCGTAGATCGGCGCCGTTCAGGGCGCTTGACAGCGCGATGCCGGTTATTGAATTCAGTCCTGACGGAACGATTCAGAAAGCCAGCCCGCTTTTCCTGACCGCAATGGGCTACGAGGCGCACGAAATAATTGGGCAACATCACAGCATGTTCTGCCCGTCTTCCCTGACGGATTCACCTGAATACCGCCATTTCTGGCAGCGCCTTGCCGCCGGTGACGTTCGCAGTGGTAAACATCTGCGGCTGGCTAAAGGAAACCGTCCTGTCTGGCTGGAAGCCAGTTATATCCCGGTCAGGAACCGCCGTGGCAGGGTGTGCAAAATCATTAAGATAGCGGCGGACATCTCAGAACGCATAGAGGCAGGGCTGGAACAGGAATCTGTGATCAACGCCATCAACCGGTCAATGGCTGTGATTGAGTTCAGTCCTGACGGTCGTGTCCTGGATGCTAATGACAATTTCCTGAAAACGACCGGTTACAAACGTGAGCAGGTTGTGGGTCAACACCATCGGATGTTCTGTTCAGAACAGCTTTCTGCAAGCGACGAATACCGGCAGTTCTGGAAAAGGCTTAATCAGGGCGAATTTTTTTCGGGGCAGTTTCCCAGACTCAATCATCACGGGAAGCCACTCTGGCTGCGCGCGACGTATAATCCTGTTTTTAACAGCAATGGCGAATTATATAAAATCGTCAAGTTTGCCACGGATGTGACCGAACAGGTTTTGAATAACCAAAAAGAGCACGATGCCGCCGTACAGGCCTGGGAAATGGCTGTACAGACGCTGGGAAATGCGCAGAATGGGGCGAATGTAATTGAGAGTAGTATTGAAGTTGTGGACCGGATCGCGCAGGACATGAACGCGATCTCCGCTGACATCGCGCGCCTCAACAGCCAGTCAGGAAGCATTGACGGCATGGTAGAGACCATCAGACGGTTTGCGACACAAACACGGCTTATTGCCCTTAACGCCGCGATTGAAGCTGCCAGAGCAGGGGCGTCCGGCAGGAGCTTTGCGGTTGTGGCCGCCGAAGTGCGCGCGCTGGCGGCAAGCGTCAGCGGGGCCACAGAAGAAATAGAACAGGTGGTATCAAATAATAATCAGCTGGCCCGGGAAGTGCTGAAAGGTATGGAACTCAACCAGAAAAATACGGAGCAGGGCGTCATACTGATGCGCGAGGCCGGCGAGGTCATCGCCATCATTAAGAAAAACTCGGAACGCGTGGAAGGGGCGGTCAGGGAGTTTACGCATACGGTTGAAACTGAGTAACGAATCCGCTTTAGCCGTTTTATCATTCAGCATTATCCTGCTTTCTGAGCACAGGGATGTCCTTCAGTGCAGCGCCTTGCTTTTTTAACTTTTGCCTTTCAGGGAAAGGATACGCCATGTTGATAAACATTCGTCACGGAGCGCAGTCTTCGCCACGCTCCGCAGACATTCTGCGATTGCCCGATCAGGAGCGTGATGAGGTACTCAACCACTTCGCCGCCCTGACCAGCACGTTGCTGGGCATACCGACCAGCTTTATATCCGTTCTTGATGAGCAGCATCAGACGTTTCGCGCAAAGTACAACACGACGCTGTGTCAGACTGATCGCAAGGATGCATTCTGCCGCTTCGTCGTGGAGAGCGCGATTCCGGTCATTGTGCCAGATACCTTGCTGGACGCACGTTTCGCCACGAATCCGCTTGTCACGGGGGAGCCTTACCTCCGCTTCTACGCGGGCGTGCCGTTGATCAACGCGCAAGGAAAGGTTATGGGGACGCTATGCGTCACAGACAGTCAGCCACACGCCTTTCCGGCTGAAAAGGTCAGGTTGCTCAGCCGACTTGCCGCGATGGTGACGGTCTTTCTGAAGGCCTGGCAGGTCGCGGGATTAACGGATGCGGTAACAGGCTTGCCTAACCGTCAGCAACTCATCCGCCATCTGGATCAACTGTCTGAGGCGGGGCATTCCGACGTCCTCAGGCTCACCGTTATCGACTGCATTGATATGCCCCGAGCCTATGAACTGGCCCGGGCACTGGGCATGCCGCCAGTGGAAGCGCTCCTGCGGGACAGCGGGCGTCTGTTGCAAAACAAGCTGGCGCTGGGGCCTGAAAAAATTTTTTACACGGTAGCCACTGGGCGCTTTGCCTTCCTGTCCCGCTCAGATGAGCCGTTTTCGGCCGATGCTGTTCTTGAAGCAATGCGCGACGTGCGGCCTCTCGCGCCCGAAGGTCTTGCTATGGACCTGACATTGTACGCGGGCGATGTCTGCTTTACGCCAGCGGCGCTACCGGCCCAGGAAGCCCTGCGGCGCGCGGTCAGCGCACTTCACGAAGCCATCAGCATCAATGGTGGCGCTCGTTCGTTTAGTGAGGTGAGTGACAGCAGGCGCAATGGCGATTTCATGTTGATGAACGATCTGTCGGCAGCCCTTAAAACCGGTACAGGCGGGCTGTATCTGGTTTATCAGCCCCGGCTTTCCTTATCTGATGTGCAACCGACGGGATTTGAGGCGCTGATACGCTGGTGTCATCCCGAGCGGGGCGAGCTTTCGCCCGCCGAATTTCTGCCCGCAGCGCAGTTAACCAGCCTGATGAGCGATATCACTGACTGGGTGATTACGGAGGTGATCCGTCAGCTGCGCGTCTGGTTATCCGAGGGCATCGGTCTGCCGGTATCCGTTAACGTCAGTGTCAGCGACCTTGCACGAAGTGGCTTTATTGACCACCTTGACGCGAAGATGGCGCAGGCCCAACTGCCACCCGCTCTGCTGGAGTTCGAATGTCTTGAAACGGAGCTGGCCACGGAAAATCCTGCCGCCCTGGCAATGATGGCGCAGTTAAGACAACGAGGATATCGTCTTTCGCTGGACGATTTTGGTGCCGGTTACAGTAATATTGGTTATCTGCGCAGGATGCCGGTGGACGTTATCAAGCTTGACAGGGCGCTGATAGCCGATTTGACCTCGAATGAAGCAAGCCGCATTATCGCATCGAGCGTGATAGGTATGCTGAAATCTCTGAACTATGTTGTTGTGGCTGAAGGCGTTGAAATACCAGAGGCTCTGGATATGCTCGCTTCATGGGGATGCGATCAGGCACAGGGTTTTTACATTTCTCATCCCTTGCTTCCGCAGGCACTAAAAAGCTGGCTCTCCACCTTTAAATACGGTCAGCTGGGCCACGCAACGTAAATAACGTCCGGTTGCTGGCCCGTTGGATAAAGGATGACGGGCGGTAAGGTGTGGCCTGGCGCTTAACCAAGCCGGCTTATTCCACAGAGGGGGATAATCCTTTAAGTTTAGTCATTCCTTCATGATTAATTTCGTCATCCGCGCCATCGACAGCCCTCGAAATGGTGAGCAGGCTCTGAAATTCACTGAGCAGGAGCGCGGCGTCAGACTTCAGCAGATCATCGCATTCAGCAGAGTCGATGACGGTGTTAATGGCTTTGTTAGCACTTTCAATCATTTCAGTCACGCCGCCTTCTTTACTCACCGCCAGCACAAGTGCGCTGATGAGCAGAGACTGCGCCTCAACACGGGCTGTTAACTGCTTCATCCCTGCGTCGATATGCGATATTTTAGCCAGCATGCTAAGTACAACGTTTTTCATTATCGTCCCTCTTAAACTTTCAAACGGAATCGGTCAGCAAGTTGCTCTCAAATTAAAACCGGTCTGTCCGGTTGGCCATAATCAGTGCCATTGTGCTTCTGTGGATAAGATGGGGCACTCTGCCGCCAGCCCCAGCCTGTCATCCCGTCTGAGATAATGACAAAACATCAGGCGTCAGGGTTCCGCTGTTCCGGCAATGCCTGGATAATTTTTTCCTGAACCTGTCTTATCCCGTCGCGCAGGCTGGCCAGGGTTTCAAACGGGATGCCCATTTCACAAATCATCGCTGCAGGTACGCCTGTGGCCCGCCTTTCAAGTTCACGGCCTGCTTCAGTCAGGCGAATAATCACTCTGCGTTCATCATGACCGGTATCGCGCAGGCGACTGATAAAGCCTGCCTGCTCAAGTCGCTTGAGGAGATGGCTGAGCGTGCCGGAGTCCAGTTGCACGCGCTGACCTACCTCAGAGACCGTGATGCCATCCTTTTCCCACAAGACCAGCAGCGCCAGATACTGTGGATAGGTCAGCCCCAGCGGTTTCAGGTGAGGCTGATAAAGCTTTGTCATAGCCAGCGAGGCCGAGTAAAGCGCAAAGCAGAGAAACTCCTCCAGACACTGAGGTTGGGTGTCTTTACTCGCGCTGGCGTCATTAATCTCTTTCATGCCGGGGCTCCAGATAAGGGGGAAGCCGGCAAGCGTTCGGTGAATCGTGTGATGCGACAGACGTCAGGAAGCCGGAAACACAAGATATCACGGACACGTCATGGATGCTTTAAACCGCGGCCAAACTGAACGTGACCGCAATCATATCGACGTCAATTAAGTTGTGTTCAATTTATTTTGTAAAGTCTGTGCAGTTGACGCGTCTGCGGCCGATAGAACCTGACAGTGACATAACATTCGGGAAAATATAATGAAGGTTTCGACGCGTCTTGCTACAGGCTTTGGTTTACTTGTTCTGCTTTTAATTATCTGTACGGGCACTGCGTTACATGCGCTGACCGATGCACAGCGCGGCATGAATGACGCGATAAACAACAAAATGAAACGGTTTGCGATCGTTCTGGATATGCGTGGTGATATCCGCGATATGGCCATCGCCGCACGCAATCTGGCGTTGCTGACGGATGAGAAGGAATCCAGGCCCGAATGGGACCGTATGACGACACAGCGGGAAAAATATATCCACGAGCGGGAGCAACTGGTTGAAAGCATGACACACAGCGTCAGTGCACAGGGTAAAACCGTGCTGGATGAAATACTGGCAGCTGAAGATGACGCCATGCAAACCCTGATGACCGCGGCCAAAATGGGGCTGGAAAACCGTCAGCAGGACGCGACTGTCTACCTGATGAAGACTGCGCGACCGGCTCAGCAAAAGCTTCTGAAACTGCTCAACCAACTGACAGAGATTCAGAAGGCGCAGACCGTTCTTACGGTTGGCGAGACCAGCGAGACCGTTTCCCGCACAAGAGCAATGCTGATCGTGCTGACCCTGCTGTCAGTGCTGACTGCCGTAGCGGGCTGCATGATTGTCAGCCGCAGCCTGATGCGCCAGCTGGGTGGCGAACCAGCTCAGGCTCAGGCGCTCGCCGCCGCCATCGCCGCCGGAGACCTGACGGGACCGGTCGTGCTGCGCCGCAATGACACAACCAGCCTGCTGGCCTCACTGGATGGGATGCAGGCGAACCTGCGTGGCCTGGTGTCAAAAATTAAGGATTCGTCCGCCTCCGTTGCGCTGGCCGCCGATGAGATTTCACAAGGCAATACGGAACTGTCATCCCGCACCGAGCAACAGGCCGCGGCGCTGCAGGAAACCGCGGCCAGCATGGAGCAGCTTTCCGCCACTGTGAAAAGTAACGCGGCGGGTGCCCGGCAGACAGCCGAGTCCGCCCGTGAGACCGCGCAGCTGGCCCGCAGCGGCGAAACGGATGTGAAGCGTATGTCAGACACGATGCACGACATTTCCGTCAGCGCCACCAAAGTGCGTGACATCACCTCCGTCATTGAGAGCATCGCGTTCCAGACCAACATCCTTGCCCTGAACGCCGCTGTCGAAGCGGCGCGGGCAGGCGAGGACGGACGCGGGTTCGCCGTGGTGGCGGGTGAAGTCAGAACGCTCGCACAGCGCAGCGCCACGGCCGCAAAAGACATTAAAACGCTGATCGAGCAGGCCGTTACGCAGGTGGAGAGCGGCGTCACGGTGGCCTCCTCAACCGGTCAAAGCATCCTGAAAATCGTCGGCATGGTCGGCGAACTGGCTGAATCCATGGACGAGCTTTCCCTGGCATCATCTGAACAGATGCAGGGCATCTCGCAGGTAAGTATCGCCGTCAGCCAGATGGACGGTGTGACGCAAAACAACGCGGCGCTGGTGGAGGAATCCTCCTCCGCCTCACAGTCGCTTTCTGAGCAGGCGCATGCCCTGCGCACGATGGTAGAAACCTTTAAGGTATGACACCCGGTAAATCAGACGCCGCGTAACGGCTCAGATGTATCCCTCTGAATGACGGCGTGGGAGGTCAGGGAGAATCAGCGGAGGTGGGGAATAACCCATTCACTTCCGCTTTCGCCAGCAAACTGCGTCATATGGGCCGGGCGTTAAGCCCGGCCCATCCCAGTGCTGTGTTAACGAGCGGCGCCGGGCAGAGGGGCTGCCTGCGGTCAGGATGTGCGACTGCGAGGGTGAACAATATTTTATGCTGTATGACAGGCCATAACGTGATTGGGCAGCTTCCCGTCAATCACGACTTCAACGTTTCTTATTATCTGCTTCATCTGAACCCCGCCTCAGAGCCTGTTCAGGCGCGACAGATCGCCTTCTCCATGGGGACGTTTTGCTTGCCGCTGGGTTCGGTTGCGGTGATGAATACGCTGCCGGCGGGAAGGGGCCGGACGGCCATCGAAAACGGAAATCATCCTGTTAACCGGGCCGTTTTTTGCGTCCTGCAGGAAGCGGTCCAGCAGGCGCTGCCGGGCCGCTTCGGTCAGGATGCTATACTGTAAGAACGTTTGCTTTACGGAGGCTTCATGGGGTCCAGAGAAGATACCGAAGAAAAAGCGCTTGAACTGGCGGGTAAAGTTATCTCGCAGTTGCTTAGCGAAAAAGCCAGTGTAAAGAAAGAAGAGATTATCTGCGCGCTACACCGCCTGGGGCAGGAAACCGGAGACTGGCGGGTGCGGGCAGGCTGTGAGAAGGCCGTGCTGATGATGAAACGCAGAGTTCACTGACCTCTGCGACACGCTCTGCCACGTGTATCAGCCGATGCTGTCAGGAAGTTAGTGGCCGTTTCCCGCCCATAACTGGAGATGTCTTTCTCCGAAAAAATTGCTGTCTTCACTGGCTGCGCCGCTTAAAAGTCTGCGGGTCTGGCGCAAAGCGTGATCGATAAGCTGACGCCGGGCATCATCAGTTTCCGTTTCGAGCATCCTGTTCAGCTGCACGCGCAGCGCCTCAGAACTTATGTCTGCATCATCTTCAAGCAGCGTCAGCAGGGCTTCGCCGATAACAATGTTTACCTTTTCTTCTTCACTCCTGAACATATCAACCTTCTTGTTGCTGGCAGTAAAAGTCCGTTGCGGCGGACAAGCGGTATTGCGCTAAAGCATCATTTTTGTATGTTTTTCGAGTGTAGTCCCGGCCACCCGAAACTGTAAAATCAGAACATGCCTTGTCCGCCCGGGAGCCAGCATCGTTAATAAGCATACGCTGCGTCAGGTCCCGCAGGCTGACTCCTGCAAGCGCTGTCTCGTAAAGAAGAAGACAAGCAGCAAACCTGTTCGGGATGGTGGTAAGAATCTTCTTAAAAGACCGGGTGTGGAAACTGTACACGACCCAATCATGGTGTACAAATTTTATTTTGTTAACGCTGTTTTAAATAGATAAAAAATCTGTAGAAAGCGAAGCGGTGAATCTAAAACCCTTTATTCTTCCGACGTAAATCTATGTTTATTCCTGTTTTTATTCAAAATTACAGCCATGCTTATATCCTCATAAACATTTTACACAATCAAAAGGTAACAGATATGAGCAACAGACGTGGTGGCGCGGGAAATTTCGCGGAAAATCCCCAGCGCGCGGCGGAAGCCGGAAGGAAAGGCGGAGCCGCCAGTAGCGGTAATTTTAAAAATAACCCGGAAAGAGCGGTTGAGGCCGGACGAAAAGGGGGTAAGGCAAGCCGCCGGGGCAGCGCACAGGAAACCGCTTCCCGGACTGGTTGAGGGGCCGCCTTTGCGACTTGCGGGCTTGCGGCTTTCCCCGCCTGTTTTAAAGAGGACCTTAGCAGTACTGGATTAACAAGACGAAAGGGCTGTAAATCAGTGGCCCGGTAAGCCTGCCGGGCCGTCTCGTTAACAAGTTTTATACGCTGTTGGCCCTGTTCTTCAGGGCGGGCTCATGATTTTCAGTGAGGATACGCGAAAAGCGCCTGAACGGCTCATCATCCCTGATAATGTTGATTCTTCTCTGTTTTATCGGGATAAAAAAAACCGCCCGTAGGCGGTTAAGTCATCTTCCATGCAACAAGATCTTTCCTTAGAGGGATAGCCTCAATCAGCCTGGTCCTGCAGGCACTTCCCTGCAAGCGTAAACGGCAAAAAACTTCCGCATTGATATTCCATCCTGCCCCCGGTCATCACGCTTTTGTTATCCGTCAGTGTCCGAATGGTTCGGCTTTATGTCATGGTCAGAACTCTGCGCCTGACGGAGGCTGGCGCGAACGGCCGCTTTTTGCGCGTAGCGGAACCGTTACGCGCTCGGCCTGGCTGTGTTTCTCTCCATCGCCGTACATTAAGAGCGAATTAAGATGTGTGTAATAACGCTTTAAAATAATTGATGTATGTCACAGTTAAAGAAAGTAACTACAGTGACGATAACTTTAAAACGGGATAAACGCGCTTTTACCAGAAGGATTTAACATGACCGTTAGCCACATAACCAGGCTGTCATGGGTTACCCAGACTAACCTCACGCTTTCACCGTCTTCACTGCGCAGGGCGATTGTGCGCCTGTCTTCTGTGCTGGCGCAGACCATGCTGTCACTACTGCGTTAATCAATGCGGAGGGACTGCCTGCGATGCCGTTCCTCACGTACTTACGTCATGAGGAAGCCACAAACACGTATTTCTCTGTGCGGCCAGTCCCGTTAAACAGGGTGTTAAAACGGCACCTGATTATAAATTGCGCGCAGCTTGTTCCCGAACAGCTTAATCATCCTGATCGCTGTTTGCTGAAAGAGAGCGGTAAAACGCGCGCGGGATTAGGCTCGTCAGGTCTGAACCCTGGCTCTGAATAATTTTATTTTCATATTTTAACCGAGGAAAGGTAATGAACAACATACGCATCGGCATTCGACTGGGTGCCGCTTTTGGCTTTATTCTGCTTCTTCTTATCGGTATTGCGCTGGCCGGTTTAATTCGTATCGACTCCCTGGGCGACACCGTGGATAAACTGGCTGGCGATCGTTTTGATAAAGCGACCGCTGCCAGTAACCTGCGCTTTTACGTTACGGATATGAGTCGTATGGTCCGCAGTATCGCACTGGTCGATGACCCGGCTCAAAAAGAAAGACTGAAACAAAACTATGAGCAGTCCCGCGCACGGCTTGAAACGGCTTTTAATAAAGTCGATCAGATACTTCATGCGCCCAGAAGCCGTGAGCTCATCGCCGTGATGAAACGGGCCGGTACGCAGTATCTTGCCTACTCTGAACAGGCGGTAAAACTGGGCATGGAAGGTAAGCGGGATGAGGTAACGCGGCTGCTCACCGGACCCGCTTATGAGGCGCAGGACGAATACACAAAGGCTATCACAGACCTTGCGACCTTTCAGGGCCAGCAGATGAAGACCGCCGGTGCCAAAGCAGCGGCAGAGCAGCGCAGCGCTCAGGTTGTTCTTGTCTCCCTCAGCGTGGCGGCTATTGTGCTGGCAGCAACCCTGGCCTGGTTTATTACCCGCAGCATTGTCAGGCCCGTAAACATCGCGCTGCAGGCCGCAGAGCGCATTGCTGACGGCGACCTGACTGCAGAAGTGCCGGTCAAAGGACGTGACGAAACCGGAAAACTCCTTATAGCGATTCGTGGGATGCAGCATTCACTGGTACAAACCGTCAGCGCTGTCCGGGTGAACGCGGAGAGTGTTGCCGCCGCGAGCCTGCAGATAGCTCAGGGAAACACCGATCTGTCACAGCGCACTGAAGAACAGGCCAGCGCGCTGGAACAGACCGCCGCCACAATGGGTGAACTGGGCGTCACGGTCAGGAATAACGCAGACAATGCCAGCCAGGCCGCGATGCTGGCGGTAACGGTGCGTGACGTTGCCCGCCAGGGTAATGACATCACCACAGATATCACCGGTACCATGAAGGGAATTGGTGAGAGCTCAGGACGCATTGCGGATATCACGTCAGTGATTGACAGCATTGCTTTCCAGACCAATATTCTGGCGCTTAATGCCGCTGTCGAAGCCGCGCGGGCAGGCGAGCAGGGGCGTGGCTTTGCCGTGGTGGCTGGTGAGGTCCGTTCGCTGGCGCAACGCAGTGCAACAGCGGCAGGGGAGATTCGTCAGCTCATCGAAGCCAACGCACAGCGCGTCAGCGAAGGGACTTCACTGGTGGCGCGTTCTGCTGACACCATGTCTGCCGTGGTTTCGTCGGTCGGTCAACTGACTGACAGGGTGGAGGAAATCACCGCCGCCACCGCAGAACAGGCTCGTGGAATTGAACAGGTCAGCATTGCCGTGACGGAAATTGATGATGTGACGCAGCAGAATGCTTCCCTGGTGGAAGAGTCCGCTTCAGCGGCAGCAAGTCTGCGCGAACAGGCCGATATATTGCTGCAGTCCGTCTCTGTTTTTACGCTGTCAGAGCCGTTATCGCCCGTCGCTCAAACCGCACTGGTTGAAGCGCCGGTCACGGTTTCCGCCTCAACGACAACGCCTCACTCCAGCCGACCAGCCGGGAAAGATGCGGAAGAAAACTGGACAACATTCTGAAACCATCCCCCGGATTTGAGGGGGCTGATTTGAGCCAGAAGCGGATAACATTGCGACCGTCTTGCATGCATTATTTTGTGACAGGTAGAAATACCTGTCGCTCTTTTTTCTCTGACTAAATTTTTACAAAATTGTGTCACTGTTTTAGGCCACCGGCGCCGATACTCATCTGTAAAGCAGGATCATCTCCGAACAGGTCGGTGAACTTTTCAAGGACAGCCGCATGAAATCCGTAACCAATGACCAACTGGGGGCCGCCGTGGCCAGAACGTCTCTTTGCGCAATATACCTGCTGTCTTCAACCGGAGAAGTCATGAGCTGGAATCTGGGGTGCCGCGAGATTAAGGGCTGGGACAGCCGTGATATCAGAGGGCAACATATTTCGGTTTTTTATGATGAAGATGAACAGGCCAGGAACATACCTGAGGCAAACCTGAGAGAGGCCCGCGAGCATGGCAAGTTTACAGGCGAAGGCTGGCGGCTGCGGAAAAACGGCAGCGCATTTCGTGCATCCGTAGAAATTGAATTCCTTAATCCCTCCGATCAGGAACATGCGGCATTTATTAAAATCGTGCGCGACGTCACGCATGATTATCAGGAAAGGGCGGCATTACGCATCGCTCAACAGGTTATCCTGAAAAGAGAAACGGAGTTGTCAGACACCAATAAGGTGCTTGACGCGGTTTTCTGTCACACGCCCTGTGCGCTTATCCTGTGTGACGCAAAATCCGGCGACATTATACGTGCGAACCCGACTGCCAGAAATTTGCCCTGTTTGCAGGAACTGGTGCTGAGCGGTAACACGCAAACCTCGCTTCACGCGGATCTGCCAGACGATCTGGCGGGTGTGTTCAGGCAAGCCTTTACGCTTCTTCCCGATGAAGGTTTCAGCGAAACGGTCTCGTCGACGGCGACAGAGTCGGCCTTTTCACTCCGCATCACGGCTGAAAGGCTTAATTCGGGCGGGGGAGAAGACTATCTTCTGTATACCATCCTGGACGTCACCGCGGAGTTTCAGGCTGCGGCAAGGGCGAATCACCTCGCCCTTCATGACCCACTGACAGGGCTCCTCAACCGGCGGGGCCTGATGCCCGAACTGGAGACGCTTCTTAGCGGTGACAGCCCCTTTGCCGTCATGGTGTCCGACATCGATCGTTTCAAAAGTATCAATGACGTGCTGGGACATCCTACCGGAGATGCACTGCTTATTGAGGTTTCCGCGCGGCTGCAATCCGTCCTGCGCCCTGAAGATATACTGGCCCGTACAGGCGGCGACGAGTTTGTTGCCGTCCTGCCAGGTATCAGCTCAGCCTCTGAAGCCAGCGAAACGGCATCACGCCTTACGGCCGTATTGCAGGAGCCGTTCATGCTGAAGGGCCGGAAAGTCACGTCGGGTTGCAGCTTCGGCGTCTGCCTCTTTCCCGGCTATGCGCGGGATGCTGAAAGTATGTTATCGGCGGCGGATATTGCCCTGTATGCGGCCAAGTCAGCCGGACGTAACGGCTGGGTCATCTTTACCGATGAGCTTGCCCGCTCTGCGGCAGAGCGCTTCAGCCTGGAAAACGACCTGCGTGGGGCACTGGAAAACGGTGAGCTACAGCTATTTTATCAGCCTGTTGTCTGCAGCGTCAGTGAAGAGATTGTGGCTTATGAAGCCCTGCTGCGCTGGCATCATCCTGTGAGAGGAAGTGTGCCGCCAGATATTTTTATTCCTCTTGCTGAAAAAACCGGACTTATCCATGATATCGGTGCCTTTGCGCTTGCGCGCGCCTGTACGGATATGGCGGGCTGGTCAGGACAGGAGCGGATAGCCGTAAACATTTCCCCCCGACAGTTCAGGGACCCGCAACTGTCTGACAGAGTGAAAAACGTTCTCATCCATAGCGGGCTACATCCCAACAGGCTCGAACTGGAAATTACCGAATCGGCCTTGTTCGACAACCCGGATTTCAGTTACGAAGTGATACGGAAGTTTCGGGAGACAGGCATTAATGTCGTTCTGGATGATTTTGGCACGGGGTTTTCTTCACTGAGCCACCTCAGTTCCGGGCTTTTCAGCAGAATTAAGATAGACAGGTCATTCATCAGCGATCTGCACCAGGATGCCGGCGCGGCAGCCATCGTCAGTGCTGTCCTTTCACTGTGCCGTCAACTGAACGTGGAAGTCACTGCAGAGGGCGTGGAAACGTTGGCTCAGGCGGCCTGGCTCAGGACATATGAATGTCCTTTAATGCAAGGGTATCTTTTTGGCAGGCCGGGACCGTACTGGATCCAGACGTAAACGCATTACCGTCCTGAAAACCTGAATAAGAGGTTGCCCGGACGGCATGACAAAGGTTCACCGGACAACCTGTTTAGTTGATGGCTGGCACAGAGCCTTACATTGACGCGTCCTGGGCGGACTTCAGGTGCTGCTCAACAACCGGAGTATGGGCGTCTGCCAGCGCCTTCACATCGGGATCCTTTATCTTTTTCGCGTCACTTTCCAGCGTCGACAACACCATCTTGTGGTCTTTGACGCCGGCATTTTCCATATACATCTTGTCAAAAGCCTTGCCGCTCTGTTTTTCCAGTTTAGTGGCCATGGCTTTATGTTTAGCATCAGGCGCGGTCGGCAGCGTCACCCCTTTTTGCTGGGCGACGGTCTGCACTTTGGTCAAGGCACTGGTGTGATCATCGATCATCTTCTGCGCGAAGGCTTTGGTCTCGCTGCTTTCAGCCTTACTTAGCGCGATTTTAGCGGCAGCGATTTCATTGATATTTGCCTGCGCCATGTCTTTGATTGCTTTTTCGTCACCGGAACTAAGCTTTGTCCCTGTTTGTCCAGCTGTGGTGCTCTGCGCCGCGCTCGTTGGCGTCTGCGCCTGCACGCTCACGCTGCTGAACATCGCGACAGCAGCTGAAACGGCCAGCAGGCCTGTTAACATCTTACTCTTTTTCATTTCGTTCTCCTGAAGCTTACAGGGAGGCTGACGACAGGGAATTTTCTGTGTGCAGCCATGTAGGGAGATAACAAGTGCACTGGTCAGTATAGTGGAGTTTCGGATTTATCCAGCAATTTTTTTTATGTTTTAGGCGGTTGCAGAGAAGCGGAGCTGATATCTTTTTTCTTTTTGTTGTGTATTTAAGCCAAGCGAGGCGTTGGGTTAAGCCGCCTTTATACAGCATGGCGACATCCGGGCGGCCTGGAAGGTGAAGTTTATAACATAAATTTAATTAAAGTTTTGGCTGAGAAACCCCCCAGTGATCTTTTCTCGCCGGCTGCATTTTTGCCATAAAGCGTTAAACGCGGCAGCGCGGTAAGCGGGACGTGATGCTGATTGTGTGCTGCCCGTTCTTAACGGGAAACGGAAAACCCCCAGGAGTCAGCCTGTTTTCGCGTTGACCCCGTAAAGGAAAGAGGCGATAAAGTCAGCACCTTTCTACGGGAAGGGCACAGGCTGCTGTCCTCCAGACTCAGGATGCATGTAAAGCCGGTCAGCAGCTTATCAACGTCAAAAACACGTTCCCGCATGGGGAGAATAGAATCAAATCCCGCCTCTGGTTGTGACCGTAAACCCGGTGTGAGCGGGGCCCATTAAGCCAGCGGCAGGCACACAAATGAAAACCCACCCTGTGCGCGATGCAGGCGCGGGGCGACAGTTTTTTCAGCACAATAAGATCTGACAGAATAGTGTCATTTCCTGACGGGCTGGGGGGTAAGACGATGTCTTATATGATGCTGCACTTTCTGGATGCGCAAAAGACACTCACCGCACACAGTGACTGGGTTAAGGACTGCCTGACGGCGACGCACAGACGTGCGGATAGCCTTATGTCTCTCCCGGCACTGGATGTGGTGGTTAAAACGGGAAACAGAGTTGTTCCGGAAAAAGGGCATAGCGGATTTTGCCCCGAACCCGGGATCGTGTATGTGACGGTTGATCCTGACAATCCTGCATTCTGCCAAAATGCGGCACAATCGCTTGAACGGATGTTCGCGCATGAACTTCATCATGCCGCGCGGTGGGCAGGTCCCGGCTATGGCACCACCTTGGGCGAAGCGTGTGTTTCTGAAGGGCTGGCCGGGCATTTCGTGCTTGAGCTTTTTGGCGGAGAACCTGAACTGTGGGAATGCATCAACGCCGAACTGATTCACGCTTATCTGCCACAACTGCATCAGGACTGGCTGTGCACCGATTACGATCACAGCAAGTGGTTTTATGGCGCCGGCGATATGCCGCGCTGGCTGGGCTATACCCTGGGTTTTAATCTGGTGGCCAGCTATCTTGCTGCCAGGCCGGAACGTCGGGCTTCGCAGCTGGCCCATACAGAAGCCGATGCGTTCAGCGTCTTTATTTAGCATAACGCCGACATATGTATTGGTCTGTATTCTGCCGCTGAGGGGGCGGGGCCACAATGAGCCCGTCTTTATAAAGCAAACGCCTTTATCCGGCTAAATCCTGCCGCTTTTTATCAGGCGGTGTGAAGCCTGCGGAGCAGGGGGAATCTGCCCGTTTACGCGCCCTCGTTTAGCGTTTCGCTTATCCCAATAAGATATTGCATGCGTATTGAACAGGGCTGATGAGTGTTTTATGCTCGGGGGAAACCATGGAAGAAGTGAGGCTTTATGGACGAGCATTCAGTCGGACGCTTTCTGGCGTCTTTGTTAGCCGAATACAATATGAGCGTAGAGCAGCTCTGCCGCCGTTCCGGGCTGCAGATGCATGAGGCCAGGTTCCTCCTGCGCGGCACGCTGACCGTTACGCCAGCCGTGGCTGAAAAACTCGGTCGGGCGTTTTATTCCCCTGGCTTCTGGCTGGTTCGTCAGGCGATGTCTGAGCTTAATAAACTCGGTCGGGAGACTTAAAAAACAGGGCAGCAGAGCCCCAAAAGCTTGGCTGGCTCGTCTGCATCACAATGCCTGCTTGGCGGAGGAGGGTCAGCATAAGGCGTGAAGGAATATTCAGTTAACAGGCTCTTCGCCCGACCAACACGAAAGTGCCGTTGAAAAGGGGATTCACAGCCGAAATCAGCACCTGATTCAGGCAAAAAAAGCCCGCCTGAAAAACGCGGCGGGCCATGCCCTGTTGCATGCATGTTGAAGGTAATCGCGCGGCCCCCCTGAGCGTCCGCGCCATCGTTTATCCCTGTCGGTCTTTCCCGTCTTTCGCCTGCTGTGCGGCGCAGGCCATGAAATTTTCAATGATTTCTACGGCATAACTGATCGCCATCAAATCTGCCGTCAGCCGCACATCCGTGCGCAGCAACGTTTCGGTGACGCCGGGCCGACTCAGCAGGGGCTTTATGTCCTGAACCCGACGTATCAGATGCGCCCAGTTATTGGCAAAGGTGTCCATACTGGCGTAGCCACCGTGCCTGAGCTGAATAAAAATGACATCAATATCGGCCTTCAGCGCACTTATCTTCGCGATGTTAAGCGGATCGTTCTCTGGCGCATCAGGCTGCGGATGGGGCTCAGACACGGAACGCCTCCACCATGCCGCGCAGGGCATGCGCCTGTTCAGAAAGTGAACGCGAGGCCGTAGAAGACTCTTCAACCAGCGCGGCGTTGCTCTGCGTCACACCGTCCATCTGACTCACCGCTACGCTGATCTGCGAAATACCCTGCATCTGCTCTGAAGAGGCCAGAGAGATGTTATCCATCGCCTCCGCGAGTTCGCCGACCATTCCCACAATTTTCAAAATGCTTTGTCCGGTGGAAGAGGCCACGTTCACGCCGCTTTCTACCTGTGTTACGGCCTGTTCAATCAGGATTTTAATATCCCGCGCGGCCGTGGCGCTGCGCTGCGCCAGCGTGCGTACTTCGCCTGCGACTACCGCGAAACCGCGCCCTTCCTCACCCGCGCGAGCCGCTTCTACTGCGGCATTGAGGGCCAGGATATTAGTTTGAAAGGCGATGCTCTCGATCACCGAGGTAATATCACGCACTTTGGTGGCGCTGACCGAAATGTCATGCATGGTATGTGTCATGCGTTGCATATCAGATTCCCCCTCGCGCGCCAGTTGCGCCGTCCCCCGTGCCGCGTCGGCTGTCTGCTGCGCACCCGCCGAGTTGCTCTTCACCGTTGCGGTGAGTTGCTCCATGCTGGCGGCGGTTTCCTGCAGGGCGGCGGCCTGTTGCTCGGTGCGGGATGAGAGTTCGGTGTTACCCTGGTCAATCTCATCAGCCGCCAGAGAAACGGAAGCCGAGGCATCCTTGATCTGCGAGACCAGCCCGCGCAGGTTCGCCTGCATACTGTCGAGCGAGGCCAGCAGGCTGGTGGTATCATTACGACGAAGCACGACAGGCGAGGTCAGGTCGCCAGCCGCAATGGTCGCAGCCAGTGCCTGGGCCTGGGCGGGCTCACCGCCCAGTTGACGCATGAGGATGCGGATCACCACGACGCAGGCACCCACGCCCACCAGCACCGAAGCCCCGGCGAGCAGCAAAAGAAAAAGGGTATCCTGGGCGGTAGCCGCGCTGTTTTGCTGCACCTCGGCCAGACTGGTTTTCTGCTGAATGTTAGTGACGACCAGCAGATCTTTCAGCATTTTATCCTGGACAGGTTGTACCTCTTTTGTCAGGCACTCGAAAAATTCTTTATCACGGTTGGCCAGCCCAAGCTGACTGGCTTTGGCGAAGATGCTGAAGAACTCGCTCTCGGTATCGGTCAGTCTTTTAAAGGCCGCGCGACCCGGCGGAAGCGAGTCAATCTGCAACAGATCGCCCAGCGTCTGACGATTGGCAATGAAGTCAGCTTTATTTTTTTCCATCTGCGCAGCGACGGGTTTCATAGCAACCGGATCGCTAAGCAGGCCAAGCGTTCTGACATCAATAGCCATCTCCCTTAACTCCCCCAGCATATCCTGCGCAAGCTGATATTTTTTCATCTTGATATTCACGACGATATCCATGCTTGCCCGGGCTTTATGAAGGGCATTGAGCGCCGTGCCTGTGCAGATAATAAACAGAAGGATAAGCAGGCCGAAACCTGCAGTCAGACGGGTTGAAATTTTCATTTTGTTCTCGTTATAACAGTGAATTTTGCTGTGTATCTTTCCCCGGCAACATTTAATGATGCCTGTCAAAGCGATTAAATTATAATTCGCCTTGACAATTTCGTATGTTTCCTGGTTATACCGTTCCTAAACAGACCTCAGATAAGGGGGCAGAATAACGGGATGGCCTTGGAACGACTGAATGCGCCATCCTGACATCCCTGTTACGGCTCGTATTCAGCCCGCCTCGCGTTGTCGCCAGGTATCTCAGCTAGCGTGTTATGAAGTGAAGCATTGAGCTTGACATGATAACCGCTGCAGATTTATATAGGAAATGATCATTTCCTAACTATAGACCCTGACAGAAGCGGGCGAACAGGACGGCTCTGTGGCGGCAACGACGAATGAAACCGCTGCGGCAGAGAGCTTTCTGGCGCTTCACCAGGGAATGCGAGGAGTAGGTAAAGCATCGATTCTTACGCACGATACCGATCTATCGGCCGGACGCTGAAAATACTGGCGTACATCCAACGCTCGCGACGAGGTGTTCTTCCGACTGGAAGCCGGCTTCGATCCCGTACTCTGCGGACCTGACAGCGTACTGCCGAGCCGTTTCCCGACGTTGAGTCCGTTGCTGACCGGGTTAATGAACGGTTCAGGTCACACGAAATGAACAGGCCGATAATGCTGGCCGCTCAGGAAGCTGCGTACGAAAACGGGGCGGTGATCTCGATTGTGCGGGCGACTGCCGGTCAGGTTGGTTCACCAGAAAATCGCACGAGTCCGCCCATCGGATTTATTTTCATTCACGCACCTGTCGGTTGCCGATGAGTGATCGTATGACAAGAGGAAAAGGTTATGTCCGCTTCTGTGATTCCTGATGCGCCCGACGGTTTTCGTCACTGCTTTGCACGTGTGGAAGGGTTGCGTTTTCATTACGTCACCGGTGGCCGACCGGATGGCTTTCCGCTGGTATTGCTGGCCGGTTTCCCTGAAAGCTGGTTTGCCTGGCGAAAGGTTATGCCCGGTCTGATGGCGCACTTTCGCATTGTGGCCGTCGACTTACCCGGCCAGGGTGATACCGATAAACCGCTTGCGGGCTACGATACTCAAACGGTTGCCACCCGACTGCACGCCTTCGTCGTATCGTTAGCATTAGGCCGGTATTTTCTGGCTGGACACGACGTCGGTGCCTGGGTCGCCTTTACTTATGCGATGCTTTACGGCGAGGAGATCCGGGCGCTGACCCTGATGGACGCCGGTATTCCCGGTATATCGCTGCCGGATACGTTGCCCACAGATTCCCGTCAATCCTGGAAGACCTGGCACTTCGCCTTCAATGCCGTTGCGGATCTTCCCGAAGCCTTACTGACGGGGCGTGAGCGCATTTATCTGGAATGGTTCTTTCGGGAGAAAGCGGCCGACCACCGTTGTTACGGCGAGACGGAAATTAACGAATATGAACGCCTGCTCAAAGCCCCTGGTGGATTGCGCGCAGGACTGGCGTTTTACCGCGCCCTGTCACAGTCAGCGGCACAGAATGCTGCGCTTGCACAGCAAACGCGTCTGACGATGCCGGTACTGGGGCTGTCAGCCGATCAGGGCTCTATTGCGGATATGGCCGCCACCCTGAAAGCGTATGGGGACGATATTCACAGCCAGCGACTGGCGGATTGCGGCCATTTTCAGCCGGAGGAGCAATCTGAAGCGACGGCCAGGGCACTGATTCAGTTTTTTGGACAATATGCCCATTAATGCCGACTTCTGGATACAACGTCATGGCGCAAGCAGAAGGGGATTTCTGTCACGGAAGTCCCTGATCCTGTCTGTAACGAGGAGCAGGGCATTCGCTGGCACTTTCTTTTTATTAGGGAAGTGACAGATAACGCCACGACAAGAGTGATAAATATGACCGTGTTTCGTCATCAATGGCGTATATGAAGACGCTGAGCAACATCAAAACACGCGCTGTTATTTCAAAAAGAAACCTGTTTAAGACATGATGTAATTCTTTTCGCGTCGATAACGTGCCTGATTTTGTCCGACGCTTATTACGCGATCACTAAATACTGCCTTTATTCTCATCTGTAGCAGGGAGTCATTCTGCTTCTGGTGCCACCCTGATGAACGTCATCACTGCTGGTAATATGTATACAGGCTTGCCTCAGGGCGCGGGATTAACGCATACAGGGTATCTTATATGTACACACTCTATGGAAGCGCACGTTCGGGCGCTGCCGCGATTGAGATGGCGCTCAGATTGGCCGGGGCGGAATACACAACGGTTGAGGCGAATTCATGGCACAAAGACAGTGGGTTTGAAACCTTAAAGCGGTTGAATCCGCTGGTCCAGATCCCCACGCTCATCCTGCCTGACGGGGCCGTGCTGACTGAAAGTGCAGCCATCATGATTTATCTTGGTATGGCCTGTCCTGATGCCGGCATCCTTTCAACTGACGCCGACGTGCGTGCTCAGCAATTACGGGGGCTGGTGTATATAAGTGCAAACTGTTATACCGCCATCGGCATCATTGATTACCCGGAAAGATGGCTGGACACAGGCTCGCCGGTTCAGCGTAAGCAGCTGGCCGAGGGAGCGGTCAAAAAACTCTATGAGCAGTGGGACATGTTCAGCGATCTCTTTTTTGACACGCGCGCATGGCAGCCTGCTAACCCCGGCGCGCTTGAAATGCTGGCCTGTGTGGTGAGCCGCTGGAGCAATGCGCGTGCGCATCTCAGCCGCACCAGACCCGCTTTCTGTGCTTCGCTGGCAGAGGCAGAAACGCATCCTGTCATCAAGGCTGTTGTGCGCCGTCACTGGGGAACCTGACACGCGATGAAGACAGCGTTTTCTCCGCCTTTTCAGGTCTGATAACGCGCCGCTCATCGTACTAACTGAATACTGTCATAGACGAAGCCTGGGCTCAGAAATCCTGTGCCTTTTTGCCCCGAGGCCACATTGATATCCAGTGTGTTAATTCCTGCCTGCAGGGCGGAAGCCGGCAGGACAAAAGTAAAAAGCGCATTATTGCCCCGGAAAGTGCCGCGGGTGATCCCCCGACTTGCAGGCTGGTCAGAAGCCGGCGGAATCGGCGCGGTCCAGCGCTGATTGACGCTGACCTGAGGGCGTCCTCCAGACTGCGCCAGAGTAATAAAAATCCGTAAAGTTAAATCATGCACATCGTGACGGGACAGCATGAAACGGATGCGAGTTGGCGAGTTAATATCCCGCCACTGCGCGGCAGGAAAGTCGCTTTCTGATGCGGTTCCCACAAGGTAATCAGCGGCTGTCCAGGGCGACATACGCCGATCGGACGGGTGAGCGGACATCAGCAAGCGGGCGTTACGAAACCCCGACGGAGTGCCATCCGGTGAACCCGTCTGCCAAATAACCTGACCCGGTAAGGTCTGGGCGGCTAGTGCAATCTGAGTTTGTCTGCCGGCTTGGATATCCGCTGGACGTTGCGCGACTTCGCGTTCCTCATCGTACAGCGTTGTCTGATAGTGCCCCGGACGCACGCCCGTCAGCGTAAAACGCCCTTGGCTGTCCACGCGCGTCCAGTATTCGGCGCTGGCGTTTCGCAGGCCGACAACGGCGGCAGGGCGATCGCTCATTCCTGTCACCACACCTGACAGCGTGCCGCGTTCAGTCTGATCGACAAACCCTTTCAGCCCCAGTGACGCATGAATAAATCCTACATCGGTTAACGTGGCGGAGGGCTTCTCTCCGGTCGTAAACAACAGCCCATAGATACCATGCAACCCCGGTCGAAACGGTTCTGTCTGGGTATGACTGGAATACATATAGTTGTACAGCTCGTGTGTCATCTGCGTTTTTTGCGTCGCGATGTCCTTAAAGAAGGGGCCACCCGAACTGAACTCATGATTGCCCGTCAACATAAAGACCGCTACGCCCGGGCCGTGGACGCCGTGCAGATCGTCATCAATCATGGGACGGGCGGAGTAAAACTTGGAACTGGTCCGTCCGTCAGGCAACAAAAAGACGTCGTTGCCTTCAATCGCTTTTCCGACGTTTGAATCGTTGCCCCAGTCGGCCTTTGGGAATTTTTTGACATCCAGACGCGTCACGAAACGCAGTTCCCCGACCGGCAGAAGCGCGGGCGCGTAGGTCGCCATATACAGGGCGTTACGGCCTTTTTTGGCGATGTAGTAGTGGATAAGTTCCCCCGCCTGCGCACTGATGACAATGACATCGCCTGCCGTTTTCACTGCAACCTGCGCGAGCCCCAGTCCGGAGGCGACTTGTGAGGCCTTGTGCTCTGGTGATGCCAGCTCACTGCCATGAAACCGCATGGATGTCAGATCACCGTTGAGGTCATCGATGCTAAACACCAGATCGGCACCGGTATCCACCACCAGAGTGTTGCCGGAGTGTTTCACGCCGAAGGCACTGGCAACGCCCAGCCTGCTGAACAGACAGAAGACAAAAATGCGCAACAATATACGTGCCATCGGGGAAACCCTCACATTAAAAACTTACCGCACCGGACTGTGAATATGGCCCACGCCAGCTTCACGGGGCACCTGGACGCTGGCCACCTCTGCGGAAACAGGCGAGACGAGCCAGGCGCGATCGTATCTGAAAGCCTCCAGGACCGTGATATCTTGTGGGCGATAGTCGGTGCCGCTCTGGGTTTGCAGATTACTGACACAGCGCCTGCCCAGATTTTTCAGGCAGGCGTTTTCCCCAGCGGCGGCGTTCGTATCAAAAAGCGCGAAGGCATTACCGGGCTGCCGGATGTCGTTAAACAGCGGATGAGCCACATTCTCAAAGGCGTTACCTTCCACCAGCAGACGCGAAGAGGGTGTTCTGGACATTATCGCGCCCTGATACGTCAGATTGACAAAGACATTGTTAACCAGCTGCGCCAGGACACTGGCATTGCCCATCCCACCGGCATGCGGGGCACGCCCGGAGGTATCATGAACATAATTGCGCGCGACCGTTAATGTGTCATGGTGTCCCAGAAACAGCCAGACCCAGTAATGGTGGCCGTCGCAGGTCGCGGAATAGGGTGTTCTGCCGTCAAATTCGTTATCGGAAAGCGTGACGTGGGACGCGGAGCCCCAGCCCGTGACAATCATCTGTCGGCCAATGCGGGCAAAAGTATTGTGATCAATCCACACACCCTCGGCATTATCAACGGTAAGGGCATCCCCTCCCCAGACCAGCTGCGGATTGATATCTGACAGTGTCAGATTGCGGATAATCACGTTGTGAACGCCGCCACCGACGTAAAGCCCGATACCCTGAATCCCTGCATGTGCCCCTACACCAATCAGCGTCTTATTTGATCCCACCTTAAGACGGTCTAAACCGGCATTATCATAGGTCACCCAAACCGGCGCTTTGCCCTGACAAAACTGGTTGGCACCGTTGCGCGCCCATTGACCACCGCCTCCTGGGCAGGCATTTGCCATGCAACCCCTTTCCGTGGTCGTGGCTTTGCCGTTGACCATGACCGTTCCACGAAAATCGACGATATGATCCAGAGCGATGATCCGGGGACGATCATCCGTACAGTTTCCGTGTCGGTCATAGGTGGCGCACAACGCCTTCACCAGATCATCAGTGCGGATGGGATGAACAACCGCGCCACCGCTACCGCCCGTCACGCCTTTGGCAAAGCCGTCCGGCAAATCGGCAGCGCGCGATGACGCGGGCGTCAGGCAAAGAACCGCAAGGAGGAACATCGTGAACAATCCGTATAAAGGGCGGAGAACAGCCTGTCTACAGAGCGTGTGAACTGAAAACCTGAAGCGACAGTGCGGGCTTTTCATTCCTGTCCTCTCAACAAAGCCGTGTTGCGCTGACATACCGGACCCGCATCGATGTCGAGCGGGGGAAGAGCCTGTCGAACCCACCAGGCCACTCGCATCGTACAGGAAAGTCGAAATGAACGTACAGCCGTGACTCGCAGGTGCGTCACAGGCCGATCATGGACACACAGGCAACGTAAACATGTCCCTGCGCATCAGATCTCGCGTTCAGGGCTGATCGCGTCAGCCGAAAACTGCGCCGTTACCGCGCTGTTCCGCTGCCTGCCAGAAGTGGATGCAAATACAACAGTTTCTACTGTAAATAAGGACGCCATCCTGCCGCTGTAAGGTTAAACCTGTCGCAACAACTGGAGCGAACATAAAGACATATGCGTCGCATAATTTATACTTCGCATAGTGTGAGAAGTACCGTTTGTCATGTCTGCCTCAGGCTGTTTCAGGGCGATTACTCACGGAATCTGAACCACGCTTAACGGGCTGTTTATGTCCCTGGCCCAACTTTGTTTTCATCACCTGTTACAGTAATAGGTCATTATCTGATCATTTTTATTAAATGATGTTTTTCTCCCGCCGATAAATCGTCTGAATGTTTGAGTTAATACTGATATCCATCAGTGACCAGAATCCCTTTATGGCAGGAAATAACATGACCATTACACAGCGTTTACTCTTTACCTTTTCACTCCTTTCTGCTGCCCTGGTGACGATGGTTATCGTTGCCGTGCTGGTGGCGGGCGGCTTTCAGTCCCGCTTTAACTATGTTCAGGAAAATACGGTTCCGTCCATTCTGGACATCGGCAAAATGGTCGACAGCAGTAATGCGCTTGTCATCTCACTTTACCGCCACCAGAGTGCGACAGACCCGCGCCGTCAGGCTGTGCTGGAAAAGGAAATCGAGGGGGCGATTAGCCAGATTAAGTCACTCAACCAGTATTATCTGAAGAATGATATTTCAAACGATGAGGACCGTCAGTTAACGGAAAATTCGTTTGCCGTTATCAAAAAAGTTGAGGATACTTTACCGGCTTTTCTGGTCGCCTCTCGTGCACAAAATGATGCGGCTTCACTCGGCTCCCTTCAGGGTAACGACGGCATTGGTGCCGCTGCGCGTCAGCTCAATGCCGGTTTTCAGAAACAGCTGAAACTCAACGTAGACATTGGTAATGCGCTGCGCAAACAAAATGATCACACTTATAACGTAACAGTGTGGAGCCTCATCGGCGGTTCTGCCATAGCCATTATCATTCTCGCATTCTTCGCCCTCAGAACCATTTTTGGCATCAAACGTCAGTTGAACGGCATGCGTCATGTAATGGAAACCGCCAGTGAACGCCTTGACCTGACGCTGCGTGCAGATGTGAGTCGCCGGGATGAAATTGGCCTGACCGCCAGCGCCTTTAACCATCTGATTGAGAATGTGTCAGACTCACTTTCCAAGGTTGAAGCGTCGGCGCAGTCTGTCAGTTCAGCATCGGCGCAGATTTCGGCCGGCAACGAAGATCTGTCTTCGCGCACGGAGGAGCAGGCCGCGTCGCTTGAGCAGACAGCAGCAAGCATGTCTGAACTCAGTGAAACCGTCCGTCAGACCGCAGAAAACACACGGCTTGCCAGCCAGCTGGCCAAAAATGCACAGGACATTTCAGAAGACAGCGCAGGCCGTGTCCGCACACTGCTGTCAACGATGGGCGATATCAAAGACAGTTCCGCAAAAATCACTGACATCATTGCGCTGATTGAAGGTATTGCCTTCCAGACCAATATTCTTGCCCTCAACGCCGCTGTTGAAGCGGCTCGGGCAGGGGAGCAGGGGCGCGGATTTGCCGTGGTGGCAGGTGAAGTCCGTAATCTTGCACAGCGGTCATCCTCTTCAGCCCGTGAAATTAAAGAGCTGATCGAATCGTCTATGAGTTTTGTCCAGGCAGGCTCCGAACAGGCTGAGGGCGTTGGCAGTAATATGTCACGCATGAATGATGCCGTCAGGCAGGTTACCGATCTTGTGGATGAAATCTCTGTGGCCGCCAGTGAGCAGTCACAGGGGATCAGCCAGGTGCATCAGGCCGTTAACCAGATGGATGATGTCACTCAGCAGAACGCCGCGCTGGTTGAACAAGCCTCAGCCGCCTCAAATTCGCTGATGGTGCAGGCCACATCACTGAATCAGCTGGTCAATAACTTTACCCTTAAACCGGTTTCACACGTCCCTGCGGTGGTCCGCAGCAAGGGGGTACCTTCTTCACACGCGCCATCGTCTTTTCGTTCAGGTCCTGCCGTTGCAGCAGCAGATGAAAACAACTGGCAGAGTTTCTGATCTTTACGTTAACAGGGTTTCATTTAATTAAGGGCTGACTCAGGCCCTTTTACTTTTTTATGCAGAGAACTTTTTCAGCATAAAAGCCTGAATCTGTTTATTAGTGCGTTTTATCAGAAGCACCGTCTGCTTTGAGCCAGAAGCCGATGCTTAATGCGGGCCTGCATATTTAAATTCTGAATCGTGCAGGAGTGGTGCCAAATACCCTGCGAAACATGGCGATAAAGGCACTCACGTTGTCATATCCAAGTTCCAGTGCAACTGTCGTCACTTGCTTGCCTGCGGCAAGAAGCTCAAGAGCTTTGAGTAACCGTATGCGCTGTCGCCATTCATTAAAGCTAAAACCGGTTTCGGATCTGAAACGCCGTGTCAGTGTGCGTGACGATACTCCCGCCCAGAATGCCCATTCTTCAAGTGTGCGACCGTCATCTGGACTCTCAGACAGCACCTGAGCAACTTTTAAGAGCCGTATATCCTGCGGCATTGGCAACCCAAGATTAACGCTGGGAAGCGAACCGATTTCATCAAGGATAACGTCAGATAAACGTTTTTGAGGCGCATTAAGCTCTGCAACCTTCCAGGAGGCTGCTCGTGTTATCGCTTCGCGTAGCAGATTTGTAACTGAGAGCACAGCAGGCTTATCAGATAATGCGCCACAGGCCGCAGCAGATATATAAACACTCCATCCTGAATATGGGCCGTGCGAGCGCAGACCATGCGGAATATTTGGAGGTATCCACACGGCATGCGTTGCCGGTACGACCCAGCGACACTCTTCCGCATCGATCGTAAGCAGCCCATGCTCAGCGCCGAGTAACTGTCCACGAATGTGATGGTGACGTGGTGTTTCCCTTATTGCATCCGACTGGCGGGCCGCGACAATCAAAGTGGGTCCATCAGAAGAAAAAGCCCGGGAGAATGGAATTAACGGGTCGGTCATATTGGCTTATTTGAGGTGTTTATTGTCTTTTATACCGTACCGAAGCCATCAGGTCGATTGTAGAGTACTGATAACTTACGATGAGGACTGACCATGAAAATGATTTCTATTGCTAACGTATTGGATGAGATTATTAACCAACAGGAAATCCCCCTGGAAGAGATACTTAATCGCCACTTTAGTCCCGGTTATCGGCAGCGCACTGATAATGAGTGGGGAAGTTTAGATAGCTTTGCTCATCATGCTCGTAAACTTCGCGAAATAATTTCTTTCGGCAAAATTGATGTGCATGACGAACTTCGTGAAGGCAATCTCTATGCTACCAGACATCGTGTATTGTGTACTAAGCGCAATGGGGAAGAGGTTGAGATGGAAGTTTATATGTTTGCTGAAACAGATGATTCAGGGCTATTTGTTCGTATTGAAGAAGCCACACTTATGCTTAAAGGTCTGGAAAGTGACCGGGACCTGGGTAGCACCAGGTAACAGGGGTTTAAATGTCCGCTTCTCGCTTATAGCGGACAAAGGAAGAGATTTTAGCGTCCGCTTTGTGCCAGAAGCGGACAGGCCAAATGCGCTTTGTATGACCCCGCCTTAACGGCCGGTTAATTGCTGTGTATCAATTTAAGTGACTGCGACAGGAATGTTCCTGCTGGCTGAGAAAGTCGCAAAGTCAGAAAAGTGTTTCCTTAATAATGATTTCATCCACCCGGAGGATTGAAGACATATCGAAACCTTCCATGTCTGACATGAACTCCTTGCTGGCCATATATTTCTGATTTATAGCTTGTATTTCGGTATCCTCCTGATAGGTAACGGTTGCAATGACCTGACATTCTTTTCCGAGATAAACATGATTTACATATATACCAAAGGCTGGGAGAGAGGCCATATGTCTGGGCCAGTGTCGGTGAAAATAAATTTCTGCTGACTGTTTGTCTTTGAGTGTATAAATTCTGACCTGTTTCATATTTTCAATCCTGCTGTTAGGGCTTTCATACATAACAAAGTCAAAGCATACCTATTCTATTTCTGAGAAATTAGCAAAAGACCACTTTTTGCGCATAGCGGATCTTCAGCTCAGTCAGCCTGTCCGCTTTGTGCCAGAAGCGGGCCTTGCTGAAATGATGTCGGATTCATTAACGGCGAGCGCGCCAATGCCGCAATAAGCCGCAGCATACCGCCTGCCGGACACCGATACAAATAAACGGGAATTTGAGCACAGCCATCTGGCTAAAGAAAAACCGGGTCGTCGCCCGGTTCGTTTCTCGTACAGCTTTTCTCTGATCTTAGTGAAACTGAACGCCATGCCTCATACCTGTGTCATGCCACCATCCACACAGATTTCTGCTCCGGCTATATAGCTGCTTTCATCACTTGCAAGGAACAGGACGGCACTGGCAATTTCTTCAGGTTTGCCCATTCTTGATAAGGGAATGGTGCGGATTATCTCATTTCTTAGCTCTTCAGAGGCTGCACGCATCATCTCCGTATCGACAGGGCCGGGGGCGACAACATTAACGCGGATGCCACGGGCGGAGAGTTCACGTGTCCATGTGCGGGCAAAAGAACGGAGTGCTGCTTTACTGGCACCATATACGCCATATCCCGGCGTGCCAATCACATCGGCAACCGAACCTATCAAAACGACGCTCGCTCCCTCCTTCATCAGAGGAAGGGCTGCCTGCAGAGCAAAAAGCGGTGAGCGCACATTCAGGCCAAAAACAGAATCAAAATGTGTCGGCGTGACATCATCAATCGTCGAGTATTCTGCCATGCCGGCGTTGATGACCAGCACATCTATCTGGCTGGATTCTGTCTTGATTAAATCGACTATTCGCGTCAGTTCACTTATCTGGCTGACGTCAGCACGGACTGGCCTGGCAGTGCCCTTTATGGTCTGACTGGCTGCTTCTAACTCCTCATTACGGCGTGAGGTCAGCCAGGTTGTGGCACCTTCACTGGCAAATCGCTGGCTGATAGCCAGACCAATGCCTTTTGCACCGCCGAGTATCAGGGCAACTTTATTCTCTAATCTACTCATCTGCTCTCTCCTGTCAGGGTGGAAAACAGATAATATAATTTGTAAACTTAATAACAATTACGCACTTTATTTATATCAGGTATCGGGGAATATATCGCCATGTCTCAAACTGATTGTAATGACCTGAAAGAAATAGGGAAAACGCGGCCGGTTCTGGAGAACATAACCAATAAATGGTCAATTTTAATTCTCACTGTGCTTTGTAATGAACCTGTGCGCTTCAACGAACTCCGTCGCCGGCTGGAGGGTATTACGCATAAAGCATTGTCTGATGCGCTGAAGCGGCTTGAGCGCAATGGATTGGTGCTCCGAAAGGTACTGCCTACTTCACCAGTGAGCGTGGAGTACAGCCTTACACCACTGGCACAGACGCTTCAGGAGCCATTCAGTGCGCTGTATGGATGGGCGCTAAAACATGGAGCGGAAATGGAACGGGCTCAGTTGATGTATGATACCAGACAGGCGGAAGAGATTTGCTGAAGAGTCGTAATGTTGAATCCTGTTGCGATGCGCGCTCAGTTTTACAGGCCAGCATCGAAAATGTTGATTAATGAAGCCCCACGTTTCCTGACAATGCTTTATGTGGATGTCCGCTTTGTATCAGAAGCGAACATTTACGTATAAGGTAAGCACTCTGTCACCATGAGTTTTCCAGATTCATTTTCATCCTTGCGTAAGATGTGATGTATGGTTTGAACCGGGTAAGCTGATTTTCGACTGAATGTGATTTTGCTAACATGAAACGCCATTGCGTTTGTGAGAGGTAACAGTGATTCACTTAAGACAGGCTCAGCGCAGTGATGCCGATGCAATAGCACATCTGCACACCGCCGGATGGAGAGATACCTACACGAAAGTGATGTCTGCGGATTTCCTTGAAAATCAGGCGCAGGAAGATCGTCTTTCACACTGGCGCTCAGCACTGAATCAGAGCAATGAAAGCGAAACAGTGTTTGTAGCTGAATATGATGGAAAGGTTGAAGGCTTCATATGTATTAAGCTCCACTATGATGCGCAATGGGGCTGTTATATAGACAGCCTGCATGTAAGCTCTTCACTACGTGGTCACGGTGTAGGAAAACAACTTCTCTGGCGCGCAGCCGAATGGGTCAAGAGCAGGGATGATGAGTCACCGCTCTATTTGTGGGTGTTTGAAGATAACACCCAGGCAACAGCTTTTTATCAGCGCCTCGGGGGCACCATTGTGGAGAGAACATTATCCGATATGCCTTCATCAGATAATGCCCCGGTATTCAGAATCAGCTGGAAAAATGCCGGTCAGCTTCTGACAACTGCTTGCTGAAAGGTTAGCCGAAATGCTTTTTATTTGTATCAACAGCGGGCAGGGCGAAATTCCCCTTTTCGCACCTGACGGACCTTAATCTGTTTCAGAGGTTGCTTTGTGCCTGAAGCGGATGTTGTCTGGCACGATACTTTTCTGAACATGAGGCTTGAGTGATACAGGCCTCATTACATATCCAGAACCTGACTGATAAAATAGCGGGTAAGCTCAAACACCTGACGTCGGTTTTTCTCCAGCACCATCATGTGTGTGGCTTCACCAATTTCTGTCCAGCGCTTCCAGGGGGTGCCTGTTGCTCGCAGGAACCAGTCCTGGATTGCATTCACAGGTACATCACGATCCCATTCACCATGTAAGAGCAATACGGGGACGCGGATGTCGGCGGGATCGTAGACGCCTTTATTTTTTGCCCAGTAACACCGTGTATCCTGAATCGGACCGGTGCTAACCCGGATTTTGCGCTGGGCTCTCAAAACCGGATCGGGTTCCTCATTCACTGTTTGCCGGGCCCACTGCATAAATCCGCCGGGACAAATAAGGCTGTTCTTTTTATTGTCTGGCGCGGCCTGAAGCCAGCGTGATTCCACTGCATCAATGTCAATATCGCGCCATGCGCCCATTTCGCCGCCGGGATCGAGCGCGTATTTACCGTCCTGAATCCACTGTGGCGCAATAAGCGTCAGACGCCGCACGTTAGCGCTATTCCGTGTGGTGTAAAGCGACGCCACCGTTCCTCCCCATGACATCCCGATGAGGTTCAACTGCGTCAGTCCATGATGTGCAAGAACGTAATCAACCGCACTTCCTAAGTCCCTTACTGCGGTTTCAGCACGCGCTGACGGCGGATTTTCCCGCACAGGCAAAGAGAAAGAAGGTAGTCTCGATGCGCGGCCGTATCCACGCACATCCACTGCCCAGACATCCAGACCGGCTGCGGCAAGGTAATCAAGGAAAGATTCCCCCTCAAGCGGTGTATCAAACAGACTTCCCGATGAGAAAGTGGCGCCGTGCATCAGCAGAACCGTCTGTGCCGCATCAAAGTCCGTAGTATCAGCGCGCCGCCTGTGACGCAGCCACAATGAAATGTCTCTGGTATCGGAGGGTATGGCGAAAGCTTCGCTGAACAGCGGTGGTGTGTTTGTCATGATATTCTCCTGTCAGGCGTGCTGCCAGGTTAACTGGCCGTTTGTATTGAGAACCCGTCCTGCCGAGCTGTCCGAAAAGTGAGAGGTAAAAACCAGCGCCCGGGTCTGAGCAGCAACATTCATCATCACTGTCCGGGATTTTTTTGCCGTATCAGGAAATTCGCAGTAGCGGCTGTTCAACTCGGGGAGGCATATCTGAAGCGGGCTGTGCACGACGTCACCCCAGAACAGGGCCGTCTCACCGCCGTCTGAGAAACTGAATGCCAGGTGATCAACGCTGTGCCCCGGTGTTCTGTGAATCTGCAGCCCGGCAACGACCTCTGTCTCGGCGCTGTCCAGAAACACGGCCTGCCCTGAAGCGACGACTGGATACACACTGTCATCCATTGCACCTGTGCTTTCCGGCATGACATTAAGTGGGTTCTGATAAAAATGGTATTCATCTGCGGAGAAGTAGTAGCGGGCGTTCGGAAAAGTGGGGCGCCACTGACCTTTCTTCAAGACAGTATTCCAGCCGACGTGATCGACATGAAGGTGCGTTAAAACGACCGCATCCACCTGCTCAGGCTCAACGCCTGCCGCTCGCAGCGCATGCAGCCAGTGGCTGTTCATTTCATGAAACTTTGCATTGCCAGGGCGTTTTTTGCCGTTACCCGATGCGGTGTCGAGGATGATGACCTTACCGTCTTTTTCAATCAGCCAGCTGTGTGTGCTGAGCGACACGGTCTCGTCTGTAAAATCCAGATCATGACGTTGAATGTGTTCAGCAAAACGCAAGGCTGACTGACGATCCCACTGTGGAAACAGAGACAACACGGGAATGCCGTTGCTCTGTTGCTCTGGAATCTTTGTGATTTTTGCACCGGCGACGTGCCAGCTTAACAGCTTGCTCATGTGCTTTTCCGTTGGGGGAATGGACTGGATGGCCTTATATTCAGGGTTGTGGGCGTAATGAACAATCGGGCGCCAGGCAAACTTAAATTGCAGATACAGCAACAATAAGGCGGGGCATGGATAAATTTTCTGCGATACGCAGCTTTCTACAGGTCGTTGAAACCGGAGCCTTCACCCGTGCTGCGGAAAGTCTCGGGTTACCCAAGTCAACGGTGACACGGCAGATTCAGGCCCTTGAAAACGAGCTGGGTGTAAAACTCTTACATCGTTCTTCACGACGGCTAAGCCTCACGGAACAGGGTGAGGTTTACCACAAGGGCGCGCAGGCATTACTTATCCAGGCGGAAAAACTGGACAGCAGCGTTTCGGGAGCGGCTGGAACGTGGCGTGGCCAGCTCAGGGTAGACATGCCGGGCGCGCTGGCATACTGCCTGATTATTCCGAGGTTGGGGGATTTCATGGACCGCTACCCGGATTTACAGATCATCACGAGCGTGGGCAACCGAACCAGCGATCTCATTGAAAATCAGTTTGATTGCGCGATACGCATAGGACGACTTCACGATGACTCGCTTGTTGCCCGCTCTCTGGGAGCACTGCCCATGGTGGTATGCGCCGCGCCCGCATACCTTAAAAGACAGGGTAAACCCTCCCATCCCACGCAGTTAGTGCACTTTCATCATATTCAGGTGCGTTCCCCACAGAGTGGCAGACGTTTTGAGCATCAACTGATGAAAGCCAGCGAATCGTTTCCGCTTAGCGGTCCGTTTCAGATATCCGTCAACGACGCTTACGCGGCATTCAGTGCGGCGCGCGCGGGCCTGGGCATCGTAACGACCTATGAGTTTCTGGTGGCAGACGCGCTGAGAAAGGGGGACCTCATCAGGCTGTTTGATGACTGGCAGGTTGATGAACTCCCGGTTCATATTGCCTGGCCGGAGAACCGCCAACTGGCTCCCCGTATACGATTATTTGCGGACTGGGTCAGGGAACAGTTTTCAGAAACAGGTATGACAGGACGCTCCTGAGGCAATGGTTGACGCTGACTGGTAGTGTTTTGCTGCTGAGGTAACGTGTTTAGTGACTGTTGCCGCTCCTGAAAATGCTTCCTCTCAGCGAGTGATGCAAAGATCAGGCATGACTTATAAAGCAATAGAACAGTTTTACCTTGTGCCCTACGTCGTTCATGAACCTGGTATTTAGCGCGATCAGTTATAAGGCGGATGTTTACACAACGCCCCCCTGATAAAGGAGCGCGTTTCATCGACCCGTTGAACTCACAGCGCAAACCGGACCTTACGATTTAACCGGACTGGCCTGTGCAGGATTTCAGGCCGAAACATACCTCTTCAGACACAGCCATGGATTTTCCTGATCATAATGGTAAATCATCATTAGGTTTTCCCTTACAGACGTAATACTTACAGAGCCGAACGATAAAGAACTGGCTGAATCTGAACCACAGATATGAACCAGATGCAGAGCAGCGGCTAGCTGGTGAAGCCGTAAGGCAAAAGCAGGGCTCGGCTGTCATCACTCAGTCCCTCTGGTTATGATTAAGCAGACCTTAATTTTCCAGCCCCTGAGAGTCCTGTTCTTATGGAGTTTTGCGCCGGAACCCCATATCATTGATTAACAATGGTCAAGTAAAGGAAGCGCTGATGCAACTGATAAAAACTGAATACACCCTTAGATCCGGTTATCCGATTGTCAGGCGCACGCTGGAGAACAAAAAGAATTTAGTGAAACAGCCTGGTTTCGGTCCTGAGTCCTGCTGTGCAGTAGTCGAGTACCGGCTACGGGGTAATATTCGTTATGCGTTCGGAAACAGTCGGATGCAGGTAAGCGTGCCACCAGGAATCTATACTAATAACTGGGTAAGGCTGCATGGCGAAATGGCTGCACTCGTTGCTGCGATAGAACGCATTGAGCGCTTTTCCAGCGATGATGTCATACCCATCACGGCTGCCTATATTGAATTGCGACCCTGTGAGGCCAACTGCATGCAGGCACTGCATAATATCCTGCCTGAGAACGCTAACGTCTATTACTCTTTTGACCACCCCACTCAGGTTGAGGAATGGAAATTACGTGCTCACGAGCTTTGTGGTGTTTGAAACTTTTCACACATTTCCCGGCTAAAACACAGGACCGCCACTAATACACAGGGGAAAACTTAGGGTGTTTTTCTGGGGTAATGCTGCCTGCCGGGACTGGTGTATGAAACCGCACGGACTGGAATGTTAATCACGCATTCTGCTGAATAACCTACATCCACTTTTTCATTGCCTGCTGTCATGCGGCGGTCACTTTCTGCCAATGCGTCATCCTGTAAAAAACGCCGTAAAGCAGCAGAAGTATTTTGCTGCTGCACACTTTTTGTGTTTAAGATGATAGAAATCTATCATCTCGGGCTGTGTAATGAAAAAAATATCCATGTCAGCGGTTGCCAGAGCGGCGGGTGTCGGGGTGGCTACCGTTGATCGTGTTCTAAATAACAGAGCGTCAGTGAAGCAGGAAACCCGGGACCGTGTTCTGCGCGCAGCGGAAGCGCTCGGTTACCGGGAAGATCTGCGTAAGGTGATGACGCCAGAAGCCACGGCGGTTAAAAGCGCGGTGCGCACCGGGTTTATTCTGCTGCCCAGTGATTATTCGTTTTACCAGGTGCTGTCAGAGGAAATCCGCCGGTATGCAGACGGAAAACTGGCGACAGAGCCGGCGTTTGTGTGGGCTGATATACATGATGTGGAGAAAGTCGTGTCGTCTCTTGAAGCCCTGGCAAAACGCGTCGATATCATTGGAGTAGTTGCGCTCGATCATCCTCTTATACGGCACACCATTAAGCAACTATCCGCTTCAGGCGTGCAAATTTTCACTTTGTTTTCCGATCTTTCTCCCTGTGGTCAGGCGGGCTATATCGGTCTCGATAATCTGAAAGCAGGGCGCACAGCGGGATGGTTTGCTGAGCGCATGATGGAAAAAGACAGTGTTATTGGTGTGCTGCTCGGCGATCACCGTTTCAACTGCCAGGAAAGCTGTGAAATAAGCTTCCGTTCGTACCTGCGCGAGAACAGACAAGATGCGGTGGTGCTTGAGCCGTTACAGACGAGGGAAAGCATCAGTGGGGGCTATCTGGCTGCCAGCCAACTGCTCAAAAACCATCCCAGTGTGACCATGATTTATGCGCCGTGCGGTGGCATAGAGGGCGTAATCAAGGCGGTCTGTGAAAGCGCGCGACATGATATAAAAATTCTCTGCCATGGCCCGTTCATCGGCGATGAAATGGCGCTTATCGCGGGGCATGTTGATGTGATGATGCGCCACCGTATCGATGTTGTGGCTGAGACGATCGTCTCTGTTTTTATCCGCAGATATCAGGAAACCGACCGCAATCCTCTCTCTGTTACCGTTCCCTTCGATCTGGTTACCCGGGAAAATATCTGACTCTCACGACGTATCACGCAGAGGGTTGCGCTGTCTAAATTTGATGTAAATCTATCAAAAATATGAGTTAAAAAAATCATGATCTCTATCAAATAATCCACGACGGAGGGTTGCTGGTATCAAAAAACCGGCGCAATACTGCGCGCACTGAGTCAGGCATTTGTCGCCTGCATGTCAGTGCTTACCTGTGTTGCCGCATCCGGAGAAAAACCATGACCATTTCCATCGCGACTGCACCCTGTAGCTGGGGAGTGGACGACCCGAAAAACCCGTTTCTTCCCCCCTGGCAGAGCGTGCTAAAAGAGGCCGCGCTCGCGGGATACAAAAGCCTGGAGCTGGGACCATGGGGATACTTGCCTGTTGAGCCCGAAGCCCTGACGTCTGCACTTGAGGAACATCAGCTGTCTGTTATTGCCGGCACCCTTTTCGACGATTTAGTCAGTGAAGAAAACTTCCCGGCAATGATCGATCTGACCCATAAGATCTGCCACAACCTGAGCGCCGTTACCCGGCAGGCTGACGCTGTCAATGAGGGGACATCGCCACCTTATCTTGTCATCATCGACTTTGGTGATCCTGAACGTGCCGCCACAGCCGGTCAGTCAGAAAAGGCCCCGCGGCTCAATCCCAGTGACTGGCAGACGATGATAAGACATATCACCATTCTGAGTGAGATTGCCTGGAAAGTGTACGGTGTCAGGCCGGTCATTCATCCCCATGCTGGTGGCTGCATTGAGTTTGCCGATGAACTGGAAAAGCTGGTCCACGATATTCCCCATACCGTAGCCGGGCTTTGCCTGGATACCGGCCATCTGTATTACGCTGGCATGGCGCCGGTGGCTGCGCTGGAACGTTACTGGGACAGAATCGATTACCTGCACTTCAAGGATGTTAACGAGGCTGTCTGGCGCCAGGCAGTTAAAAAAGGGCTGGATTTTTTCACCGCCTGCGCCCAGGGCGTCATGTGTCCTCTTGGCAGTGGTGCCATCCACTATCCGGACGTTCATGCATTTCTGCGCCAGCGTCGTTACAAGGGCTGGATAACCATTGAACAGGAAAGAGATCCGCGTGATGCGGATACAAGCCTGCGTGATGTTACGGCCAGTCTGCATTATCTGCATTCCGTCGGTTTCTGAGGAGAATAATCATGATTAACGGCATTAAACCGCTCGAAAAATCACTTCGGTGGGGCATGGTCGGCGGTGGCGGGACCAGTCAGATTGGCTACATTCACCGCTCATCGGCACTCCGTGATCATACCTTTACGTTAGTCGCCGGCGCGTTCGATATTGATGCCGCACGTGGGCGCGCCTTTGGTGAAGCACTGGGCCTTTCACCAGACCGGTGCTATGCCGACTACGAAACTCTGTTTGCTACAGAAGGACAACGCGAGGACGGTATTCAGGCCGTCTCCATCGCCACACCAAACAACACGCATTTTGCTGTCTGCTGCGCCGCGCTTGAAGCGAGACTTCATGTGATATGTGAGAAGCCGCTGTGCTTTACGGTCGAAGAGGCTGAGCATCTGGCGAAACTGAGCCGGGAGAAAAACAAGATCATCGGCGTGACATATGGTTATACCGGTCATCAGCTCATTCTCCAGGCCAGAGAAATGATTGCGGAGGGGCTTCTTGGCGACATCCGCATTGTTAACATGCAGTTTGCACATGGTTTTCACAACGAATCCGTTGAACAAAATAACGCCAGCACCAGCTGGCGCGTTAACCCGCGCTTTGTCGGACCCAGTTACGTGCTGGGGGACCTGGCAACCCATCCGTTGTGCATCGCTGAAACTATGGCTCCCGGCTTAAAACTCAGGCGACTGCTGTGCTCACGTCAGAGCTTTGTTAAAAGCCGTGCTCCCCTCGAAGACAACGCGTTTGTCCTGATGGAATATGAGAATGGCGCGGTCGGCAGTCTGTGGGCCTCCGCCGTTAACTGCGGTTCCATGCATGGGCAAAAAGTGCGCATCGTCGGCGCTAAAGCCAGTATCGAGTGGTGGGATGAACAGCCGAACCAGCTCCGGTTTGAAATTCAGGGCGAGCCGGTACGCATCCTGGAAAGGGGCATGGACTATCTTCACCCGGCCGCGCGTGCAGATGACCGTATCGGAGGGGGACATCCGGAAGGTCTTTTCGAAGCCTGGTCAAACCTCTACAGACGTTTCGCGCTGGCCATGGATGCCACCGATCGGGGTGACGACGCCTTCCTGAAAGATTTCTGGTATCCCGATGTGCATGCGGGGCTGGCGGGCGTCAAATGGGTGGAAAACTGTGTCCGCTCAGCCGAATCCGGCTCGACATGGGTGGAATGCTGATATTGGCTGTCGTGAAAAATGGTCTGAGCGCATCATTCTGTTGAGGATGAGATTTGCGATTAAGTGACTTTCTCTGCCTGAAACCCGACTCAGGCAGCATGAGATAACGTAAAGGTGGCATCAATGAAAATTGCATTCGACGTAGATGTAATCAAAGATCTGGGTATCACCAAAATGGTCCGTCAGGTGTCGGAATGGGGCTACAAGTACATCGAGCAGTCTCCGCATCCGGAAATTAATCCGTTCTATAAACATCCCCGCGCAAGCCGCGAAATCATTGCGGAGTATAAAAAGGCTCTGCGCGAAACGGGCGTTGAAATTTCCTCTTTTATTTGTGTTTACCGGTGGTCTGGCCCGGATGAACTGCGCCGACAGGCGGCGGTAAAAAACTGGACACGCCTCGTTGAAATCGCCGTCGAAATGGGGGTTCAGGTTATTAATACCGAACTGGCGGGCGATCCTAATCAACCTGAAATCTGCGATGAGATGTTTTACCGCTCGATGGAAACACTGCTTCCGTTGTTCGAACGTGAAGGCATCCGTGTAGAAATACAGGCGCATCCATGGGACTTCTGCGAAGAAAGCGACGAAACCGTCAATATGGTCAGGTCATTCAGGAGTGATAACGTTAAATACGTTTACAGCGTCCCGCATACCTTTTTTTACGATAAAGGAAAAGGGGACGTAGAGAGGATGCTTCGTCATGCGGGGCACGATCTCTCTCATGTTCTCATTGCCGATACGATGAATCACACCAAACATTGCCGCTACATTGTCAATCCACCCGGTGTCGATGCGACCATTCATCAGCATGTTGGCATCGGAGAAGGCGAGGTGGATTTTGAGACGCTGTTCCGCACCCTGCGGGAAATGAAGTTTGCAGAGCAGACGTTCAAAGTGGGTGGCGAACCTATCGTGGCCGCTTCGCTGTTCGGTTACCCGGAAAAAATGAAATATCAGGCCGTTGAGACCCGGGAGCGGATAGAACGGGAATTGCTCACGCCGTCTCGCTGAGTCATCTGCCCGGCAACATGGGGAAGGTATTTCCGCCTTCACGCCGGGCTTTTAAACGATACCTCTCTGACTGTTACTGCCTCAGTACTGACTGTCTGACTCAACGGTTTATCGCTTCTCCTTGCTCACCGCTGGCTTTAGCCATCTTCGCTGTCCATTTGTTTCTGCATTTGGCATGACATCCAGTCCTTACGGCTGTCTCTGCCTTTATCTGTCGCGAAACGCATTATGCAGAAGTCGCCACATATGATGGGCTGCCGGGGTAAAGCGCCTGTCGGAGTTCCGTAACAGGTGACACTGAGCGCTACTGGCAATCGGATGATCGATTGGCACGGCGACAAGTGTGCCCTGGCGAATCGGGTCGGCGGCGGCGTGGGCCGTCATAAATGAGACGCCGAGCCCGGCCTGACTGAGGTTCATGGCGGTCGAGAAGAGGTTACACCGGTAAGCCGGATGAAACTGCAGGCCCTGGCTTTTGAACATCGCGTTCATATGCCGCTGCAGGCCAAAGTTCTCTGTGAGGGCGATAAGCGGGTGAGCAGTCAACGCTTCAATGGTGATGCTGGCAAGACTGGCGACAGGATGCTGCGGCGCGACGACGGCACAAATCGGCCCCCACTTAAAACTGTGCCGCTTCAGTTCCGGGGTGCCAATCGGACCAAACGCCAGCGCCATATCCGCTTCGCCGCTGACGATATCGTTCATCATCTCCTGCATGCTGCCGACCACAATATCGACAAACACCTGCGGGTAAGACTGGGCAAATTCGCGCATAACCCCTTCGATAAACGCCGTGATCAGTCCGCCGCCAATGCGCACCGAAAGCGTTCCGCCGCGCATATGGCGCAGATCTTTAAGCTGGCTCTCCAGCTTTTCGCGCCGCATACGGCTGACAAAATAGTCCTCTGCCAGCAGGCGTCCCGCTTCGGTCAACACCACGTTACGCCCACGCCGTTCCAGCAAGGGAAGCTGTAGCGCACGCTCAAGTTGTGCGATTTGACGGCTGACGACCGACGCATTAACCCCGAGGATATCTGCCGCGCGGCGAATGCCGCCCTGGTTACCGACTTCATACAGATAGCCCACCTGTTTATCCTGGAACATCTGCCACATTTCCTCGTTACTGTTGACCTTAAGGCAACAATAACATCACTCCACGGCTATTTATCAAGCTGTTTAAATAGTGATAATCAAATTAACCGTTAGTTTTCGCTGGTCAGAAAACAAAAAAAGCGAACAACATCGTACTGCACCAAAAGTGCGCCCAAAAACGGTGAGAAATTATTTGCCTGCGCCTTTAGGCACGCAGAGAAAAATACACTTCTCCGAAAGGGATATGACGTTCTCATGTTTTTTTGGGAAGGGTTTTTACTGCGCTAAAAATCTTAATAAAAGAGGTTTATTTCACGGCTGGGCTATTCAGGCATGGATCCTGCTTAGTATCAGGACTTTTCCATTACAGATGTAAAGAGAGATGAGATGAGCGAATCAAAAACACTGAAGCAGCCAGATAAAGAAGCGACAGAGGAGTGGAAAGTGGGGCCGGGCGCGTGGATTTCACTGATCATTGTGCTGCTGGTCTTTTCCGGCTTCTTTTTTAAAGTTGACGGTATGGCCTGGCTGGGTGCATTCGATTTTACCACGTTAGGTGGCGCGTTCGGCACCATGAAAACGCCGGAAACCAATACCTTTATCGGCAGCGGCGGCCTGAGTGCCAAAGCCGGCTTCCTCTTTGCACTCTCGCTGGTGCCCACGGTAATGCTGGCACTCGGCCTGCTGGAAATCTTCACTCATTACGGCGCGATCCGCGCGGCACATAAATTACTTACTCCGCTGTTAAAACCACTGCTCGGGATTCCGGGTTATACCGGTCTTGCGTTGATTACCGATCTGCAAAGCACCGATGCCGGCGCGGCATTAACCAAAGAGCTCTATGACAGCAAAAAAATCACCCGTAAAGATGTGGTGATTATGGGCTCGTGGCAATACTCGGGTGCCGGGTTGATTAATAACTATTTCTCTATCGGCTCGGCGATGTTCGCTTCATTAACGCTCCCCATTATTATTCCGCTGATTTTAATGTTTGTCCTTAAATTCGTCGGTGCCGCCGTGGTTCGCCTGGCATTAAATACTGTTTATAAGCGAGATTTCGACAATGAATAATCAGGCAAAAGTCTCCGGTAATCCGTTTGATATTTTCGTTATTGGTGCGCGCAAAGGGTTTAATATCGCCATTAATAATCTGATGCCAAATGTATTAATGGCCTATGTCATCGCAGAAATGCTTAATTTGCTGGGCGTGATGCAGATTATTGGGCACATTTGCGCCCCGCTGATGGGGCTTTTTGGCCTGCCGGGCGAGGCGATCACCGTACTGTTAACCGCCTGGCTCTCTTCCTCTGCGGGCACCGGCGTTGCCGTCAGCCTGCTGAGTAAAGGCCAGCTTGATATGGCCCAGATTACCATTCTCGCGCCCGCCATCTTTTTGATGGGCTCGCAACTCCAGTACATGGGGCGCCTGCTGGGCGTGGCCGATGTGCCGAAGAAGTACTGGCCGTTACTGATGGCGGTCAGCATTCTCAATGCCGTAATCGCCATGCTGATTATGCGCGTTATTGCCTGAGCACTAAGGAGTAAGACGTGTCGCGTACACTTGAGCACTTTAATTACCTGCACCAAATCCCGGAACTGGGGTTCGAAGAGTTTAAAACCTCCGCCTATATCGCGGGCGTACTGGAGGCGGCGGGCTACCGTGTCACTCGCCAGGTAAATAACACCACCGGTATTGTCGCCGTTCTGGACAGCGGTAAGCCTGGCCCGACATTAGCGCTGCGCGCCGATATGGATGCGCTGGGGCATATCATTGACGGCCAACATGTGGCGCGTCACACCTGTGGGCACGATGGCCACTCCACCGTCGTACTGACCACCGCCCAGGAGGTGATGGCTGAAGGATTGGTGAAAAAGGGTAGGTTAAAATTCATCTTCCAGCCTGCGGAAGAGCTGGGCACCGGGGCGATTGCCCTGACCGAAGGCGGCGTGCTTGATGATGTCGACATGTTGCTCGGCTTCCACCTGCGCCCGTTGGAGGAGTGCCCGATGGGCCAGGCCGTGCCGGCGATGTACTACTCAGCATCCGCTACCGTGGAAGTGATGTTCCACGGCAAAGCGGCGCACGCCGCGCGGCCACATTTGGGCGTCAATGCACTGGATGCCGCTGCGCACGCGGTGCAGGCGGTGAACGGCATTCATCTTGCTCCGTCGCTGACATGGAGCGCAAAAGCGACACGGTTTCTCTGTGATGCGGGCGTGACTAACTCGATCCCTGATAAAGCGCAGGTGTGCTGGGATCTGCGTGCGGCAGAGAACGAAGCAATGGCTACCCTTAAACCGCAGGTGGTACGCGCGATTGAGAGCAGCGCCGCCGCCTATGGCGCACGCGCAGAGATCCGCATTCTGAAAGAGATGCCCGCCGCCATTATCCATGACGAGGCCACAGAGGTGATCGCACGCGGTATTCGCAGCGTATTTGGCGAAACCGGCCTCACTGCGCCGAAGTCGACACCCGGCAGTGAAGACTTCTTTCACTATCTGCGTCTTCGTCCACAGATTAAAGGCGGCTTCTGGGGACTGGGGGCCAACCTGACGCCCGGTCTGCATCATCCGGAGATGCATTTTGACCGTGACGCGCTGGCGCTTGGGGTGAAAGTGTTTAAAGCCTGCGTGCAGGATGTGCTTGGCTGATTATCACGGATGCCCGTGGCGCAGGGATGTGCCATGCCCGCCGGACATTAGCGACAGATAAGAGAGCCGACGAGGATCTCTCACAGTGCCGCCTCAGCAAAAGCAAAGGATAAATATCGTTTACCCTCAATGAGCAAACAGTGCCCGCCATGCGGAGGGTGAGGTATTAAACGCTTTATTAAAATATTGGCGTAGTGATACGGCGCTGCCGAAGCCTGATAACTGCGCCACATATTCTACAGAATGGGGTGTGCTTTCGAGTAAGCGTTGCGCATAGGCCAGCCTTTGTCCCTGTAACCACTGACTGACCGTCATACCTGTCAGGTCGCGAAAACGGCGGGTGAAATTACGTCGGCTCATTGCAACCCGCTGCGCCAGTGAATCCAGAGAGTGCTGCTCTGCAAGATTGGCCACCATCCAGTTCAGCAGGTCTGACAGACGATCGCCTCCCGGCTGGCTATGGAGAGGCTGTTCAATGAACTGGGCCTGTCCTCCCTGGCGATGCGGGGCCGTGACCAACCGGCGCGCAATCTTATTGGCGATATCGGCGCCGTGCCAGCGACGAACCAGGTGCAGGCAGCAATCAAGACCGGCGGCTGTCCCGGCAGAGGTAACCAGCCTGCCGTCATCCGCATCCTGATACAACACATCTGGCATCAGCTTGATTTTGGGAAAATGCTGCGCGAAATACGGTGCTGCGCTCCAGTGTGTAGTCGCTTTGTATCCGTCCAGTACGCCAGCCTCTGCTAACACAAACGCACCCAGGCACAACCCCACGACCGTAGCACCGCGCTGTCTTGCCATTCGTATCGCATGCAGCATAGCGTCCGACGGACGCTCCTGTGGGCTACGCCAGGAGGGAACAATTAAGACATCCGCGTCTGTTGCATCTTCGAGCGTCAACTCACTTTTCAGCATAAAACCCGCACAGGTACGAATTAAATCACCGCTGGCGGTCTCGGCTGCGCAAACCCGCAGGTTAAAAGCGGGCAGGCCATGTTCGGTACGGTTTTCAAAAACCAGACAGGGCACTGAAAGATGAAAAGGACTGATGTCATGAAAAGCCAGTACCGCGATATTTTTGCACGACATGATCATTCTCCATAACGATGGCCCAATACTTTCGTGCGTTGTCTTTCGGGACGCTGTTGCTGAGATTATCGTCGGGTGAAGATGGTGTCTACGGCTTTACGCTCTGTAGAGCCACTAATCTGAGGAATTTGGCTATGACCGTTTCCGCTTTACCTCAACGCGCGCTTATTGTCATTGATGTACAGAATGAATATTTCAGCGGCGCGTTGCCGATTGAATATCCACATCCGCAACATTCACTGGAAAACATCGCGATTGCCATGGACAGGGCGAGTGCGGCAAACATACCGGTAATCGTGGTACAGCATACTGCGCCTGCAGAATCACCGCTTTTTGCGATTAACAGCGATGGCTGGCAGTTGCATCCCGTTGTCGCTTCACGTCCCCGAGCGCTTCTTTTGAGTAAAAATCGGGCCAGCGCTTTTACCGGAACGGGACTGGCGCACTGGTTAGCCGATCACGCCATTAACACGCTGACGGTAGTGGGCTATATGACTCACAACTGCAATCTTTCTACCATTAATCATGCGTGGCATAACGGCATTGCTGTGGAATACCTCAGTGATGCTTCAGGTTCAGTTCCTTACCAAAATCAGGCAGGGCGCGTGAGTGCAGAAGAGATTCATCGGGTATGCTGTGTAGTGCTGCAGTCAAACTTTGCGGCCGTGCTGACTACTCAGCAGTGGACAGCCTGCATTGAGAGCGGCACCGTACCGGTGCGCGATAGCATTCTGCGCTCCAACCAGCGCGCCCGGGGGGTGCTGTGTGATGCAGCGCCATGCCTGGACGGAAATGTGGTCTGAAAGCAATACCGGTGACAGTGGTAAATGCCTTCGACTGTTACTGTGTCAGGGACACCACCTCAGGCGGCCCGTCCAATAAAAACGTAGAAACCAGCAAATGCACCCTCATGCAGAATCCCATTTACACGGGTTCTGCGTGTGAATCGACAATCATCGCGGAGCGCCTTTCAGCAAGTCGTCTTGACAAATCCTCTGGCGATCACCGTTACGATAAGTACACATCCTGGTGCGTTCACATCCGGCTGCGTGCAGGTTAATTAACAGCTCACCCTGCTAATATTTACGTTCCGCTGAGGCCTGCCACTGCTCACGCGTCATCGCATAACACAGGCTTGGCGGGGCATTTTCGACGTCATAAATCTCTTTGATGTAGCGCAACCCGCTTTTCTCCAGCACATGAATTGAAGCCTGATGATGACGTCGTACCGATGCGGTCACGGACGCCAGCCCCAGCTCGTTGAAGCCGTAATCCAGGGCAAAACGTGACAGCTCAGTAGCATAACCTTTACCCCATGCCTGGGTATCAAAGCGATAGCCAAGATTATTGGTCAACTCACCGGCAAACTTACGTACGCTCAACCCACCAAAGCCAATCAGCGTATCGGGCGCATCTCGCGTCGATATCGCCCAGCTTTCAAACCCGTACCGTTCAAAAGCGGTCAGCCTCTCGGCCAGCTTCTGCTGCGCGAACGCCAGGCTCGGATACGGGCCTGCCGGGTTAAACGTGTTGGTCGCGGGATCGCCATAAATGCGGAACAGATCCTTGTCATCGGAAGGGCGCATAGCTCTGAGCAACAAACGTGCTGACTGCAGATACATTATAAACCTCACTGTTATGCCGTTATCCACGCCCACTATTAATAGCCTTTTTACAGAATCAGGAGAAGCAATGGTGATACAACAACTGCGCATTGCGCGCCCGGTCAGTGACCTGACCGCGAGCGCAGACCTGTACTGCACTGGCCTTGGATTGCATAAACTGGGGGAGTTCAGGGACCATGACGGATTCAGCGGCATTATGCTGGGTGATAAGACCTTGCCCTGGCATCTGGAGTTTACGTTTTGTCAGCACCATCCTGTCCAGCCCGCGACAACGGTTGACGATCTGCTGGTGCTGTATCTGCCGGACGCGGCGTGCTGGCAGCAACGTTGTCAGGTAATGACGCGTGCCGGGTTTACTGAAGTGACGTCTTTTAACCCGTACTGGGCAAAAAACGGCGCAACCTTTCAGGACAGGGACGGCTATCGGATCGTTATCCAGCATGCCGCATGGCAGGCCTGACGGCATAAGTAATAAGCAGGCGCTACCACACGGACTGGTGGGTTTATGGCGTGCGGCTCTCTCTTACAGATGAGACGTTTGAATCTGGCGTCGCCCATGGCATGATGAAAACCCGTTTTTACGCCGAGCCCACACATGATCGCCATTGCCTGTTTACATACTGCGGCCAGCAATATTCCCATCTTTGACGATGCAGCGAGCCAGTTGCCGTCGGGAGATCTGCAACTGAGTCATCTGGTGATGCCGCAGCTGCTGGCGGAGGCCGAAGCCAGTGGCGGACTGACGCCGGAACTTCATGCACGGATCGGCGCGTTGCTGGCGAGTCTGCAACCCCATTTTGACGCCATTCTGATGACCTGTTCCACGCTCGGACCGGTGGCTGAAAGCTTTACAAACGCATCTTCGCCGTGCGTGGTCTGGCGCACAGACAGCATGCTGGCAGAGGCGGTCCGCGAAAATCCCAGGCAAACGGTCGTGCTTTGTGCGGCTGAATCCACGCTGGGCGCCACGCGGGCACTGTTTCACGGTGCCAACGGGCGGGCAGAGGTCGTTCTGATTCCGGGGGCGTGGCAGAAGTTTAAAGCGGGGGATCAGACAGGCTATCTTGACTGCGTAACAGAAGCGGTTGAAGCGGCCTGGCAGCAGGGCGCGGAGCAGGTTGTGCTGGCGCAGACGTCAATGGCACCGGCAGCGGCGCATTTCGCATCAACACGTCAGCCCCTGACCGGCCCGCATCTGGCGCTACAGCGCTGTCTTCAACACTATCAGTAAGGCCGCACGCCGTGCGGCCTCAACGTTTTACTCGTCCGGCGTCAGTGTTCCTTTTGCGCCGTGAGGTTCAGAGCGCAGATACTGCGGCGGCGCTTTCACCGTTGCATCGAATGCGGCAGCGGCGTGCCATGGCCAGCGTGGGTTATAGAGCATACCGCGTGCCAGCGCGACCAGATCCGCTTCCCCCTGCTGCAAAATATCTTCGGCTTGCTGCGGCTCGGTAATTAAACCTACCGCAATCACCGGGATACCGATTTGCTGACGAATATCCCGCGCAAAAGGGACCTGATAGTTCGGGCCGACGCTGATCTGCTGCTGTTCTGACAGGCCCCCACTGGAAACGTGGATATAGGCGCAGTTCAGCGCTTCCAGCTGTTGCGAAAAGGCAATGGACTGGCTTACATCCCAGCCGCCCTCAACCCAGTCGCTGGCAGAAATACGCACGCCCACCGGAATGGCGGCCGGGACGGCCTCACGTACTGCTTTAAAGACCTCAAGCGGAAAACGCATTCGGTTTTCCAGTGAGCCGCCGTATTCATCATCGCGGGTATTGGAAAGCGGCGACAGAAACTGGTGCAGCAGATAGCCGTGCGCGGCATGCACCTCAATGAGTTCAAGGCCAAGACGAACGGCCCGTTTTGCCGTAGCGACAAACGCCTCTTTGACACGCGCCAGCGCGCTGGCGTCCATTGCGCTGGGCGGATGATCGCCTTCACTGAACGGCAGGGCGGAAGGGGCCACGGTTTGCCAGCCACCGTTCTGAGGCGAGATGTGTTCGCCGCCTTCCCACGGCACGTCGCAGGATGCTTTGCGCCCGGCATGACCCAACTGAATACCAATCGGCATATCGGAATAGCGACGGATGTCCGCTAATACCGCCGCCAGTGCGGCTTCGGTTTCATCATTCCATAACCCCAGGTCGCCGTAGGTGATACGACCAATATCTTCTACCGCGGTCGCTTCAATGATTAACAGTCCAGCCCCTGAAAAGGCGAGCTGCCCCAGATGGATACGATGCCAGGCGGTTGCGCAACCCTCTTCAGCGGAATACTGACACATTGGCGCAATAACAATTCTGTTATCGAGCGTTAATTCACCGAGTGAAAAAGTGGAAAACAGCGTGCTCATAAAAACCTCATGTCTGAGAATCAATACGTTGAAAAACTATAGTGGCTGAATGCAAAACAGGGGCGACAGGCGGCAAAACAATTTATCCCTTAACTGATATTAGTTACATCATACAGTTAAGTTTCTGATTTACACCGCACGATGAGACACCGGAGAAATGTTTAAAAATGCAGACTATGCCGGCGTTGGCAGCAGGAAAAGGATCAAAAAACCCTGCTGTTATCATCCGGATAATCAGCAGGGTTCGGAAGGGCTAAAAACGCGTTGCGAAGATGGAGATGTCACTAGTGTGCTCTCTGCAATGCCTTCTCATCCAGCGCATACAGGGTCGCGGTCGCTTCCAGAATATGCTGCTGGTCATTACCGGGTTTGTGAGAATCAACCTGGGTAATGTGGTAACCCACAGCACCGGCCTCGGTGGCTTTGCGCAGCAGCGCATCAGTCACTTCCTGCATTGAGGTCGCCCAGGTCACCGTCGTTACGCCCATCGGGGTGATGGCATTTTTTTCTTCCTGAGATAAGCCGCTACGGATAAACACAGGGCTGACTGTCTGAGGAGAGAAGATAGACAAAAGATCCTGAACAAGTGCTTTCATTTTAATGCTCCTGAATATCGGAATGTATCGCTATCACGGGCAAACGACGCGACAGTGATCGTTACGGGTTTGCTATGTGCTTACGTTTTATTGCCGTGTTAAATACTGTCGGCAGAAGTTATCAAATACCTTTTCAAGTAAATGAATTTGGCTTTTCTTGCTAATCAGAGGCTTATGAAAGCTTCCGCCACACTTGAGCTGAAATTTGGCAGGATTTTTGTGTCTGCTTACAGGTTGTGAAATTAAGACACAAAATCCCAACGTCAAATTAACAAACAAAGTCGGCACGCCCTGGCATTAACGTTGGGTCATCCGTGTGCTCACTTACAGAGCTTTACACAGCACGCTTTCTGCAGCAGGTTTTTTAAAGTGATGCCTCAATGCATTGATATAAAAGCTTTTTATCCGTTACGCCGCAAGCGATGGTCAGACAGGGGGGAAACAGAGGGGGATTTTCTTCATAAAACTGTCACACGTCGCCGTAATACTGCGCAGCCATCAATGTTACAAACAGACATTGTTTGACATGGGTTGAAACCTGGCTTGTCTGTCAGGGGCTTGCCGCAATGATAGGGAGAGTTTTATGTCACGCAAACCACGTCTTTACCGTACCGCTGCCGCGTTTTCTCTGGGTAAACTCAGTCTGCTTATGCTGGCAATGGGCGGTATGACCGCCAGCTCCGCCGTGCTGGCGGCAGAAGTGAAAGCCAAAAATGTGATTATCATGATTAATGACGGGGCAGGCTGGGGCACCTGGGATGCAACAGCCTACTGGCAGTATGGCAGCCGTGAAAGTACGCCGTATGCCGCGTTTCCGGCAAAATATGCCATGACAACCTATCCCCTGAATGCCTCAAAAAAAGCCACGCACAATAATGCCTCTCTGGTTAATTACGATCCGCAGAAAGCCTGGGATACAACCCGAACAGATAATAAGGATCTGCCGTTCAGGGGTTACGACTATCTGGCGGTGAATCCAACGGACAGCGCCGCCGCCGGCACAGCGCTGGCGTCAGGAATTAAAACCTATAACAATGCCATCAACGTCGATAACAACGGACAACCGGTTGATTTTGTCACACTAACGGCGAAAGCCATGGGCAAAGCGACAGGCGTCGTCACCAGCGTGCCATTCTCTCACGCCACGCCCGCCGCCTTTGGCGCACAAAACGCGTCGCGTAACGATTATCACGCGATTGCGAAACAAATGCTGACGTCAGGGAAACTGGATCTGATTATGGGAACCGGTTTGCCGGGCTTTAACGCCAACGGCACCGACTGTCAGCATCTGGCTTCAAACGAAACCACCGTGGGGTGCGGAGAAGATGCGCACCGTTACCTGTCTGAAGCTGACTGGACATTGCTCAATGCTGGCAAGCTGGCCCCTGCGGGTGGTCAGCCGTGGAAAGTGGTGCGCAGTACTGAGGCGTTTGCCCGCCTCGCCAGTGGCGCGCTGGTTCATAGCGGCCCGTTACTGGGATCGCCGAACGTTGCCCCCAACGGCACGTTGCAGCAGGGCCGTCAGGCCGCCATTGTTGGTAAAAATGCGGCGAATCCGTCCGGGGATGCGTTTATTGCCACGGTACCGACCCTGAATACGATGACCCGGGGAGCCATTCAGCACCTGAGTAAAAACCCCGACGGCTTTTTTATGATGGTCGAAGGCGGTGCGACTGACTGGTCCGCGCATACCAGCAATGCCTGTAGCGAAAAAGGCGACTGGGGGAATTCCTACAACCCTAACTGCGTCGGCGTGGAATATGGTCGCCTGATTGAAGAAAGTGCAGACTTCAACAACGCTGTGGCCTCCGTGATTGAATGGGTAGAGAAAAACAGTAACTGGAACGAGACGCTATTGATCGTGACGACCGATCACGACAACGGCATGCCAATGGGACCCGATGCGCAGAACATCCCTTTCCAGGCCGTCATTAATAAAGGGAAAGGCATGATGCCCGGCATCTCATTCCGTCCAACCGGCAACCATTCCAACGCGCTTGTGCCGCTGTGGGCAAAAGGCGTTGGGGCCGATGCCTTTGCGGAGCGCGTGCGTGGCATCGATGCGGGCTATGCTAAGCATGTAGGCTACAACCAGGGCGACTATATTGATAACACCGACGTTTTTACCGTTGTGAAGGCGGTGCTTGAAGGCAGGGCGGTCGAAAAAGTGACGCCTGACCAAGTAAGTAAATCATGATGTGACGTTGTCACCATGAGCGGGATTTTCTGTCCCGTGGTTTTAACCTCTTGCCCGTTGCCGGTCGGCCTGTGCTGATCGGCAGCGCGGTTTTATGCCAGAACTGACCGCCACCTTTCACACTCAACAAATTTTTTTTAACGAGCCAGCAATATTTTGCGGGCTCATTCGTCTACCTCATCATGTTAATCACTGCTGAGGTCATACAACTATGAGAAATGTCGATAATCACCCGTTTCACCCTTCTCGCGGCATGGGCAGGCACCGCCTGCCAAAGGCGTTCATTGTCGGGGGCGTGTTAATTGTCGTGCTGTGTCTGCTGGTCATGACACTATGGAATGCCATACTGCCTGCCATTACAGGCGTTAAAACAATTGGTTTCTGGCAGGCCGCCGGACTGCTGCTGCTGTGCCGGATTCTGTTTGGCGGCCTGGGCATCAGACCGGGGATGTTTGGCAAGGCGCGGCGGCGCATGCATGAGCGCTGGATGCAGATGACACCGGAAGAACGGGATGAATTTATGAAGCAACGGCGTGAAGGGTTCGGCCATCGTGCTCACCACCGTCGGGACAGATGCCGGGAAGAGCAGCCACCGTCTGCGGACACTCACTCTGACACCCGGACAGAGTAATGACGATGAAGGCCAGCGCATTACAAGCCGCATCACTGGTAAAAGCGCTTGAACGCTGCAAAACAAAACTCCACGCTTTTATCCGGGGTCGCATCGCCGTTCGCGATGAGGCTGAGGATATTTTGCAGGAAGTGACCTGTCAGCTGATCGGGGTAGAACAACCTGTAGAGAATATCTCGGCGTGGTTGTTTCGGGCGGCGCGTAATGAAATGACCGACCGGGCGCGTAAGAAACGAGAACTGCCGCTTTTTTCTTATGAGCAGGATGAGGAGGAGGAGGCGGTAGACGTCGAACTGGCGGAAACCCTGTTTGGCACGCCGCAAACGCCCGAAGACGATTATCTCAGGGGGCTGCTTTGGGAAGCCCTGGAAGCGGCACTGTCTGAACTGCCGCCAGCGCAGTTTGAGGTGTTCGATAAAACAGAACTGCAGGGCATAAGTTACAAAGCACTGTCTCACGCCACCGGCGTAAGCGTTCAGACTCTGTTGTCGCGCAAGCACAAAGCCGTGCTGTATCTGCGTATGCGCCTGCGTGCCGTTTATGACGATCTGACAGACGACAACTAAAAAAGGCGGCCAGTGGCCGCCAACACGAACACAGCAGTGGCAAATGATGAAGCTGTCAGCCTTTAACGCCACCGGCGGTCAGGCCATTAACCAGCCAGCGTTGCGCCAGCAAAAACACCAGGGTAATCGGAATGGCAGAGAGCACGGCAGCGGCAGCAAAATCCCCCCACAGATAATTTTGCGGATTGAGGTACTGCTGCATCCCGACTGCCAGCGTATAGCTGTTCACGTCGCGCAGCAGTAAAGACGCTACCGGCACTTCCGTCACGGCGGCAATAAAAGCCAGAATAAACACGACGGCTAAAATGGGCACGGACAGCGGCAGCAGCACCAGACGAAATGCCTGCCACGGCGTGGCACCGTCAAGGGCAGCGGCCTCCTCCAGCGATCGGTCAATCGTTTCGAAATAGCCCTTAATCGTCCAGACATGCAGCGCAATACCGCCCAGATAGGCGAAAATCACACCGCCGTGAGTATTCAGGCCGATAAACGGCACGTATTGTCCGATGCGATCAAACAGGGCATAGAGCGCCACCAGGGACAGTACCGCCGGGAACATCTGAAAAATCAGCATGCCTTTCAACAGGCTGGCGCGGCCTTTAAAGCGCATACGGGCAAAGGCATAGGCGCAGGTGGTCGACAGCGCCACAATGCCCAGTGCGCTGATCGCGGCAATTTTCACGGAGTTCCAGAGCCACAACAGCACCGGAAAGGGCGGCGGCGTAACGGAACCGTCGGCGTGCTGGACGCTGAACCCCAGCGCCAGCCGCCAGTGCTCCCAGGAGATCTGATCGGGGATCAGGCTGCCGGTGGCAAAGTTACCGGCGCGCAGCGAGATGGCCACGACCATCAGCAGCGGAAAGACGATTGCCGCGATAAACGTCAGCAGCAGCAGATGCGTCAGAAGCAGACGCAACCGTTGCGATTTGGGTTGCACCATAGCCATAACGTCTCCTTAATCAAATTTCATTCGCACAGCTTTCAGATTCAGCACCGCCAGAGCGCCAACCAACAGGAAAATCAGCGTCGCAATCGCGGCCGCCAGACCAAAATCCTGCCCGCCGCCGCCTTCAAACGCGATGCGCCATGTGTAGTTCACCAGCAGGTCGGTGTAACCGGCCGGTGTGGTCGTGCCGAGTCGGTCAGGTGCGCCATTGGTCAGCAACTGAACCAGTACAAAGTTATTAAAGTTAAAGGCAAAACTGGCAATCATCAGCGGCGTTAACGGCTTCAGCAGCAGCGGCACCGTAATTAAAAAGAAATTTTGCAGCGGGCCCGCACCGTCCATCGCAGAGGCTTCATACAAATCCTCTGGGATCGCTTTCAGCAGTCCCATGCACAGGATCATCATGTAGGGGTAACCCAGCCAGGTATTCACAATGATCAACATCGTGCGGGCCAGCGTGGGATCGCTAAACCATGCCGGTTTGATCCCAAACAGCGTACTGAGCAGCACATTGATTTCGCCGAAGCTCTGATTAAACAGCCCTTTGAAAATCAGGATGGAGATAAACGCGGGCACGGCATATGGCAGAATCAGCAGGACGCGATAAATCGCTTTGCCTTTCAGCGCCTCCCATTGCACCAGACAGGCCAGCACCATGCCGACAGCGACCGTCAACACCACCGTCAGTAAGGAAAAGATCATCGTCCAGCCGAAAATCGCCAGGAAGGGCTTTTGAATCCCCTCATCGGTAAACACCCGCACAAAGTTTTTCCAGCCCGCGCTTACGGTGAAGCCGGGACTTAACTGTTCATTTCCCCATTGCCCCTGCGCAGTGATCGCCTGGTAGAACCCCGTTTCCGGGTTTGCCCGATAGCGAAGGCCGCTTTGCTGATTTTTCAGCGTGTCACGATCCACCACCTGATACAGCGGACGTGTGCCGGAAAACTGACGCAGCGAACTCATCACCAGTTCACGACCATCCGGCATTTCAGCGCGGATCTTCCCCAGGGCCTGGCGATGCGTCGTAATGACACGGAGCGACGCGCGCGTTTCTTCTGGAATCGGCCCACTGACCATCTTCAGGTTTCCGACCGCCGCAAAGGAAAAGGGCGAGGAAATCCAAGACTGATTATCTGCGCTGTTCGTCAGGACCAGCTGCCAGCGATCGTTTATCGCAAACAGCGAAAAATTCAGACCTGCGCCGTCCTGATAGTGTCGGCTGAGTAAGACCTGCTCCGCCCGTTCCTGACTCAGCTGATGGGTGCTGCTGTAGTTGGTGAAAGCAATGCCCACCGTGCAGGCCAGGGGAAACAACACAAACAGTGTCATTCCGGCCAGGCCCGGATAAACATAGCGCCAGGCGTAAGCCCGGCGCTGGCTGTAAATCCCGATCCCCAGTCCGCTGATCACCAGCGTGAGCAGGGCGAACAGGTATTCCCCCTGGGCGTACATCAGCACTAACAGGTAGCCGACCAGCAGGCAGCACATGCCCACCACCAGACCTTTCAACAACGCACGATGCCGTCCCGCTTGCGGTTTTTCTGACATGACCCGATTTCCTCAACGGCAAGAGGCGGACCCGTTTTACCGGCCCGCTTTATAAGGTTTATTTATTCAGACGTGACTGCGCATCCTTCAGCGCGGCATCGACGGTTTGCCGACCGCTGAGGGCGTTAAGCGTGGCGGTGCGCATGGCGTACCAGAAGGCCGCCATCTGCGGAATATTGGGCATAATCTCGCCGTTTTGCGCATTGTTCATGGTAGCGGCGATACGGGTGTCTTTTTCCAGTTTTTGCTGGAAAGACTTCAGCGCCACCGCGCCCAGGGGTTTGTCTTTGTTGACGGTTTCCAGACCCGCATCCGTCAGCAGGTAGTTTTCCAGAAATTCTTTTGCCAGCTCTTTATTGGGGCTGGCCGCATTGATGCCGGCGCTCAGCACGCCAACGAAAGGTTTAGACGGTTTACCGTTTAACGTCGGCAATGCCGCAACGCCGTAGTGAATACCGCTTTTATCAATATTGCTCCAGGCCCAGGGGCCGTTAATCGTCATGGCCGTCTGGCCTTTATTAAAGGCGGCTTCAGCAATGGAATAGTCGGTATCCGCATTCAGGACCTTTGCCTTGACCTGATCGACCAGAAACTGCAAACCGGCTTTCGCCCCGGCACTGTCGACGCCCGTGTTGTTGACATCGTAATGGCCCGCGTTTCCTTGATAGGCATAAGCGCCACCGGAGGCCAGCAGAGGCCAGGTGAAATAGGGTTCCTGCAGATTAAACATGATGGCGCTTTTGCCTTTTGCGCGCAGTTGCTTATCCAGCGCGGCCATCTCTTCCCATGTTTTCGGCGGCGTTGGCAACAGATCTTTGTTATAAATCAGCGACAGTGATTCCACCGAGACCGGATAGCCGATCAATTTGCCATTGTAGCGAACCGCATCCCAGGTGAAGGGGAAGATCGTTTGCTGAAAGGTCGCGTCCGGCGTGACTTCGGCTAATAAACCCGACTGGGCATAGCCGCCAAAGCGATCGTGCGCCCAGAAAATAATATCCGGGCCATCACCCGTTGCGGCAACCTGGGGGAATTTTTCTTCCATCTTATCCGGATGTTCGACGGTGACGTGGATACCGGTTTCCTGCTCAAACTTTTTCCCCACCTCGGCCAGGCCGTTATAGCCTTTGTCACCGTTGATCCAGATGACCAGTTTGCCTTCTTCAATTTTTGCCATGGCTGAGGCCGAGAACAGCACAGCCGCAAGGGCTGACAGAGCCAAAATCTTTGCGCCGGTTTTCATCTTTAACACTCCATCCTGTTAGCGGAAACACATCTGTTGCCTGCGCCACATTGTGGGTGTTCTGTCGGGCTTCTCATCCTCCTGCGGTCTACGCCTGCGCCAGCCGGGCCGTGATCGCCGTAGCAAAATAAGCGCGTTATCACGGTACAGCTCACACAATGGCCCCCACCAGACTGCGTTATCCATCACAAAAAACGGCGCGATGGCACGCAGTCCGTCAAGGTCGCCATGTTCTCCTCCTCCCGGCTCCTCCCCCAGCAAAAGCGCGTTTGCGGAGGATGTGACGGGGTAAGGCTCTGCGCATAGTAAACGCCAGAATTTTCCGCTGCCGTGCAGGCCGCATTCGTGAGTGAGAGGAAAGCACTATGGCAAGCGTCGTATTACGCAATGTCACCAAAGCCTGGGGCGACACGGTGGTGTCGAAGAACATTAACCTGGAGATGGCTGAAGGGGAGTTCGTGGTCTTTGTCGGGCCGTCGGGGTGCGGCAAATCCACACTCTTACGCATGATCGCCGGGCTGGAAACCATCACCAGTGGAGAATTGTTGATCGGCGATCGGCGAATGAATGATGTCCCACCCGCTGAACGCGGGATCGGGATGGTGTTTCAGTCCTATGCGCTTTATCCCCATCTCTCTGTCGCTGAAAACATGTCTTTCGGCCTGAAGCTTGCGGGCGTGAAGAAAGCGGACATTGAACAGCGCGTGACGCAGGTCGCCGAAGTGCTGCAACTGGCACATCTGCTTGACCGCCGCCCCAAAGCGCTCTCCGGCGGGCAACGTCAACGTGTGGCCATTGGCCGCACTCTGGTGGCAGAGCCGCGCGTCTTTTTGCTGGATGAACCGCTCTCTAATCTGGATGCCGCGCTGCGGGTGCAGATGCGCATCGAGATCGCCCGTCTGCATAAGCGCCTCGGACGCACGATGATTTATGTCACCCACGATCAAATCGAAGCGATGACGCTGGCCGATAAGATCGTCGTGCTGGACGCCGGACGCGTCGCACAGGTTGGCCGACCGCTGGAGCTGTATCACTATCCGGCCAACCGCTTTGTCGCAGGGTTTATCGGCTCGCCCAAAATGAACTTTCTGCCCGTCAAGGTCACGGCGACCGCCATTGAGCAGGTGCAGGTGCGCCTGCCCAATAACCAATTTGTATGGCTGCCGGTCGACAGCACCGGTGTGCAGGTCGGCAGCAACATGTCTCTGGGCATCCGTCCCGAACACCTTCTCTCCAGCGAGATCGCCGACGTTACGCTGGAAGGTGAAGTCCAGGTTGTCGAGCAACTGGGACATGAAACGCAGATCCACATCCAAATCCCCGCCATCCGTCAAAACCTGGTGTACCGCCAGGAGGACGTGGTGTTGGTAAAAGAGGGCACCATGATGGGTATTGGCTTGCCGCCCGAGCGTTGTCACCTGTTCCGCGAGGACGGAAGCGCGTGCCGCAGGCTGCATCAGGAACCCGGTGTTGAGCCCGCCAAATACAAAAAGCAATAACCTCAGGAGATCGAAAATGTTAACTCTGCGCAAGCTTTCCCTCGCCGTGGCCGTGGCGACAGGCACGCTGTCTGCGCCGCTTATGGCGGTGGATTTTTCCGGTTATGCGCGCTCCGGCATCGGCTGGACCGGTAGCGGCGGCGAGCAGCAATGCTTTCAGGCAACCGGTGCACAAAGTAAATACCGCCTCGGCAACGAATGCGAAACCTACGCGGAACTGAAGCTGGGTCAGGAAGTGTGGAAAGAGGGCGATAAGAGCTTCTATTTTGACACCAACGTGGCGTACTCGGTTTCTCAGCAAAATGACTGGGAATCCACCTCACCGGCGTTTCGTGAGGCCAATGTCAAAGGCAAGAACCTGATTGATGCGCTGCCGGGTTCTACGATCTGGGCCGGTAAGCGTTTTTATCAACGCCACGATGTACACATGATCGACTTCTACTACTGGGATATTTCGGGGCCGGGGGCGGGCCTGGAAGATGTCGATCTGGGATTTGGAAAGCTTTCTTTTGCGGCAACCCGTTCCTCAGAAGCGGGCGGTTCGTATACCTTCTCCAGCGATCGAATCCGCAATTACGCCACCAGCACAGCTGACGATGTCTTTGACGTGCGGCTGGCCGGACTGGAAACCAACCCCAATGGCGTGCTTGAACTGGGCGTGGACTATGGTCGTGCCAATGCCCGTGACGGTTATCGCCTGGACGAGGGCGCCTCAAAAGATGGCTGGCTGTTCACCGCAGAACATACCCAGAGCATGCTGAAGGGCTACAACAAGTTTGTGCTCCAGTACGCCACGGACGCGCTGACGTCACAGGGCAAAGGGTTAGCGCAGGGCAGCAATATCAATAACAACGGCCGGCTGTACCGGATCCTGGATCACGGCGCGATCTCGCTGGCAGAGCGCTGGGACATGATGTACGTCGCGATGTACCAGAACACCGACCTCGATAACAACCGGGGCAACGAGTGGTACACCGTGGGCGTGCGGCCAATGTACAAATGGACACCGATCATGAGCACCCTGCTGGAAGTCGGCTATGACAACGTGAAGTCTCAGGAGGTCGGCGAGCGCAATGGCCAGTACAAAATCACGCTTGCCCAGCAATGGCAGGCAGGTGACAGCATCTGGTCGCGCCCGGCGCTGCGTCTGTTTGCGACCTATGCCAAATGGGACGAGAAGTGGGGCTACAGCAAAGATGCGGCGGGCGATCTCACTACGCTGGCCGCACGTGACAGCAGTGGCAACGGCCTGTTCACCAACAGTCGTGGCAACAATGACGAGTGGACCTTTGGCGCCCAGATGGAAATCTGGTGGTAAGGCGATCCCCGGTTAACGTTCTCTAACCGCATTCTTTTTTTCTGGTAGCGGCTGCTATTGCCTGGCGGTGCCGCTGCCGGTTATGCGAGGTTCACAATGAAAATGCATAAAGTCGGATTAGCGCTGAGCCTGAGCGCAATGCTGCTGGCAGGGCACAGCGCTACAGTCCGCGCCGAAATCAATCTGATGCCGCAGGATGTCTCTGCCGCACCACACTTTTCACAAACCAGTCTGCAAAGCCTGACCTGGCAGCCGCTGGATACTTCACGCGCTCAGGTGACAGTGCTTGATGGCAGCCATTCACGATGGAATGTCCCGGGGATGACGGGCCCGGTCGCGGCTTACAGCCTGCCTGCGACGCTGGGAGAACTGACCATTACCCTGAGCAGCGAGGTGCAGAATAACCAGGTATTTGCCCCCAATGTGCTTGTCCTGGATGAACATCTCCGTCCGGCCGCCTGGTTTCCGAGCCGCTGGTTTACCTATCAGCAACCCGGCGTAATGGCCGCTGACCGGCTTGAAGGCGTAATGAAACTGACGCCCGTGCCGGGGCAGCAGAAAATCTATCTGTTAGTGTTCACCACAGAAAAGGATCTGACACAAACCACTACGCTGTTGGATCCGGCAAAAGCCTATGCCAGGGGAACCGGCCACGCGGTGCCGGATATTCCCGATCCCGTTGCCCGCCATAGCCTCTCGGGCAGGCTAAAAATCAACGTCAGCACCAGTTCCGCCTCCTCGATACTGGTCGGGCCGCTGTTTGGCGCTTCCCGTTCAACGCCCGTGACGGTCGGACAAACACAACCTGCCGTGCAGGCCGCGCAACCCACTGCTGCGCCTGACACAAAATCGCAGCCCCTTGTCACCGATACCGAAAGCTATTTTAACCAGAGCATCAGGCAGGCAGTGGCCCAGGGCAATATTGATAAAGCGCTTAAACTGCTCGACGAAGCAGAGCGGCTCGGTTCACCTTCCGCACGAAAAACATTTATCAGCAGTGTTAAAGGCAAGGAGTAATCACTCCACAGTGCTGATTTGCTCCACCTGGTGCGCTGAGGCGCACCTTTTTTTGTCAGTCAGAGAAGTAAATACGAATGTCGGCCGGAAAATTGAACGACTATTCGAAATGATGACATGTTAAGCCATGCTGAAATACTCTCGATGGGTTGTCTTTTTCTGAGGCGGGCCTGCAACTTTCACAATAACTTTGAAGACTTTGAGGATTATTTATCGTTTCACGCGCGGGTGTGGTTCCAAAGTGATTAGCCGTCTGAAAGTAAATATGCTGCCTTCCGTGTGTCACAGAGCATTTCGGGCAACTTTTATATTCAACGTTGTTTTTGACTTTGGGAAGCCCCCTGTTTAAAGCAAGACCGCAACACGCACAGCAACCGATCATCGCACCCTCTCAATATATTAATAAATCTGATTAATATCTTTGCCAGTGTGCAAGTTTCGGTCCAAAGGTAAATTGAACCCGGCCACAGAAATGACATATGAAGCGTAGCCAACACCCAAATTCATTTAACAGTCCATATCGGCATTGTATTTTGGTTGATATGGACCGCATTATTTTCTTATCCGCGCTTCTGCGTCATGGTCGCCAGCAGCCCGTTAATCCGCGCATCGGCAAACATCGCCTCCAGCGGCAGGCTGAGCTTACGTCGCCAGTTCGGATAGGTCTCCACCGTGCCGGGTACATTGACCGGAGAAGCCATATCCAGCCAGTCTTCGGGCTGCAAGCCCAGCAGGGCGCTGTTGCAGTCAGCCAGATAGTAATGAAGCGCGGTATTCAACACCAGACTCATGCGCGGGCTGTTGGCCTGCACCAGTGCGCCGTTCTTCAGATAACCCTGGCGCTGCAGGCTCTGCAACAGCGCCGCGCGGGCTGTCCTGCGCTGGCGATGGAGCCCGGCCAGCACCGCGTTGTCAGGATAGAGTCCCAACTGGCTGCCGAGCGTCAGATCGTCGTGTTGCCACCAGCCGCGCAGCGTTGGCATATCATGGGTGGTGGCTACCGCCATGGCCTGCGCAGGCCATGCGGCAGGCGGACGAAAGGCGCGTTCAGCGGTTCGTTCAAAGTAGAGCACTTTGTAGGAGTAAACGCCGGCATCACGCAGTTTCGCCACGATGGTATCCGGTACTGTACCCAGATCTTCTCCGATCACCATGCAGCGGTGACGCTGGCTTTCCAGCGCCAGAATGGCCAGCAAATCGTCGACAGGATAGGTCACATAGGCACCTTCCGCTGCCGTTTCACCCGCCGGAATCCACCACAGACGCAGTAACGCCATCACATGGTCAATACGTAGTGCGCCACAGTCACGCATATTCGCACGCAGCAGGGTTATCCAGGGTTCGTATGCCCGGTCATACAATTCCCCGGGATGCAGCGGCGGTAATCCCCAGTTCTGGCCAAGCGGTCCGAGAATATCCGGCGGCGCGCCCACGCTGGCCGCCAGGCAATACAAGGCACGCTGGCTCCAGGTTTCAGCCCCATTAGCGGCCACGCCGACGGCGAGATCCCGATAAAGCCCCAGCGTCATCTGTAGCCGCTGGCTGTCCTGCCAGCAGGCCGCAAACTGTCGGGCGGCAAGCCATTGTAACCACTGATAAAAACGGATCTCATCGCCGTGTTCGATGCGAAAGGCGTGCACGGCGGCGCTGTCCGGCTGTTGATACGCAGCGGGCCAGGTATCCCAGCCGTGACAGGTTGGATCCTGACCCACAAACCAGGCCTGTAAGGCATCGAAAATGCCCTGATGCAGCAGGCTTTCACCACCCTGAAGGACAAACGCCTCGAATACGACAACCTCACTGTCCTCGTTATCACGCTGCAAAAACTGCGCCCATGCAAACCGCAGTGCGGTGAGCTTGAGCGACGCGACAGCGGGATAATCCACCCATTGTGCCGCGCGGGCGCGCTGGAGAACGTCCTGCGTTTCTGCCGCGAGCCACCAGGCCTGTGCGGCGGCGCTCAGCGTAAAATCAGCCACATCGGGCACGCTAATATACAACACATTCAGCCAGCGCCGGGAAGAGGGACTGTAAGGACTGGCCTGATCGGGCAGCGCGGGGAACAGCGCATGTAACGGATTCAGACCGATAAAGGCGCCGCCTCGCTGACCGGTCTCGTTCACCAGTTGCCGCAGATCGGCAAAATCGCCCATGCCCCAGTTGCCCGCTGAGCGCAACGAATAGAGCTGCACACAGGTTCCCCAGCGCCTGCGCCCCTTAAGCAACGCCTCCGGCGCATAGCAACGTGACGGCGTCACAATTATCTGGCAGATAACCCGTTGCATGCCTTGCGTCAGGCGCAATTGATGGTAGCCATCAGGCAGTTCCGGTAAGCACAACGGTTTATCCGGCTCACATTGCCCCGACCAGTGCTGCCCGTATTCGCTTGTTAACTGCCAGCGCATGGGACCGGTCAGCACAGGCGTTAACACTATCGGTTTACCCTGCGGGATAACCCATACGGGGGGCAATGGTGTGGATGGGGCCGACTCGCGCGCCATCGCCGTCAGCAAACGCTGACGCGTGAGGGCAGAAACCGTCTGCACCGTTCCATGCGCATCCACATATTCCGTTGCTATGCGGCCCGTCTCCTGAAGAGGGTGAAAAGGCGTCATTGTAATTATCCTTTACGCTGCCAGATGCGCTGCTGGTAATGGCGAATCGCACGGTCCGCGCTGAACATTCCGCAGCGCGCGGTATTCAGGATGGCTGCGCGCGTCCACGCCTGCTTATCGGCCCATAAGGCTTCGGCACGTTGCTGAGCATTCAGATAGTGACGGAAGTCAGCCAGCACCCGCCAGGGATCGCCGTTCTCAGGACCGAGACTGTTTAACAGCAGGTCAAACGCGTGCGTATCGCCCGCGCTAAAGGTGCCGTTTTCCAGCGCTTGTAAGGCCTGGTCGAGTTGGACGTCGTTGGTGCGCCACAGAACAGGATCGTAATGCCCGGCCTTCAGCGCCTGCACCTGCTCCACGGTGTGGCCAAAGATAAAGATATTGTCTTCACCGACCTGTTCGGCAATTTCGACGTTGGCACCATCGAGCGTACCTATCGTAAGCGCGCCGTTCAGGGCCAGCTTCATATTGCCGGTGCCGGACGCTTCTTTGCCCGCCGTTGATATCTGCTCTGACAGGTCCGCGGCAGGGATCAGTCGTTCAGCAACAGAAACGTTATAGTCCGGAATAAACACCACTTTCAGGCGATCGGCCACGCGCGGGTCGTGATTTATGACCTCAGCAACCTGATTAATGGCGTAAATGATGTTTTTGGCCAGCGCATAACCGGGTGCCGCTTTGGCCCCGAAGATCACCACGCGCGGACACAGGTTCGCCTGTGGATCGCGACACAGCATCTGCCAGAGGGCAATGATATGCAACAGCGTCAGATGCTGCCGTTTGTATTCATGCAGTCGCTTGATTTGCACATCGAACATCGCCGCGGGATTAACGACAATGTCGGTCCGCTCAGCAATCCACGCGGCCAAATCCTGCTTGTTTTGCTGCTTGATCTGCTGATAGTCGGCACAAAAACCGGCGTCATCCACCCAGTTTTCCAGAGAGGCGAGCGCGTCCAGATCGTTGATCCACGGCCGCTTCAGCGTGTGGCTTATCAGGCGGGCAAGGCGGGGATTACACTGGTTGATCCAGCGGCGTGGCGTAATGCCGTTAGTGACGTTATGAAACTTATCAGGCCATAGTGCGACGTATTCCGGGAACAGCTCCTCTTTGACGAGTCGGGAGTGCAGCGCGGCGACGCCGTTTACGGCAAAGCAACTCATTACACACAGGTTAGCCATGCGGAGTTGCTTATGATGTACGATAGCCAGTCGGGCCCAGACCGCGTCATCGCCCGGCCAGCGTGCATCCACTTCTGCCTTTAGCTGGGCATTGAGGCGGTGGATGATCAGCATATGGCGCGGCAGCAGGGCGCGGACGATGCCGGTATCCCAGCACTCCAGCGCTTCAGGCAACAAAGTATGGTTGGTATAGGCAAATGTGCGCTGGGTGAGGGTCCAGGCGCTGTCCCAGCTGAATTGGTACTCATCGATCAGCAGCCGCATCAGTTCGGGGATCGCCAGCGTGGGATGCGTGTCGTTTAGCTGAATCACTTCGTAATCGGCCAGGCTGTCGAGCGAACGGCCCGCCTGCAGGTGGCGGCGAAGGATATCAGCCAGCGAACAGGCGCACTGAAAATACTGCTGCATCAGGCGGAGTTTTTTGCCGGCCTGATGATGGTCGTTAGGGTAAAGGACTTTCGTCAGCTTCGCCGCATCCATGCCCTGTTTTTCAGCCCGCATAAACGCCCCGTTGTTGAAGGTTTGCAGGTCAAATGGCTGCGCATGTGTGGCCTGCCACAGCCGCAACGGCTGCGTCACCCCGTTTTCAAAGCCCACAACCGGCAGATCCCAGGCTTCGCCCTTGAGGTAAAACGCGGGCTGCCAGCGGATTGTGCCGTTTTCGTTGCTGACTCTGCCGCCTAAGCCCACCTGGACATCCCGCCGGGCATTGTACGTAAACCAGGGATAACGCTCGCGCTGCCAGTCGTCGGGTTGTTCATCCTGCGCGCCGTCGACAAAACGCTGACGAAACAGACCGTACTGGTAATTCAGGCCATAGCCGGTAGCGGGCTGACCGACAGTGGCCATCGCGTCCAGAAAGCAGGCTGCCAGACGCCCTAAGCCGCCATTACCCAGCGCCGGATCGCGCTCGTTTTCCAGTACGTCACTGAGTGACACATCCCATTGCGATAAGGCGGCAGCGACAGCGTTATACCAGCCCAGGTTGAGGAGGTTATTGCCGGTCAGTCGTCCGGTCAGAAACTCCATCGACAGATAATTGACATGGCGTTGATCGCCGGAAGCGGGCCGGGCAGGGAGCGCGCGCAGCATTTCAGCCAGCGCACCACTCAGTGCGTGCCACCACTGATGCGGCGTCATCTCGTGTGCCTCTTGCAGGCCAAACTGTTGCCACTGGCGCGCCAGCGCAGCGTTAAAAAGCGATTGATCAAAGGGATGCTGTGTCATAGCCGAAAATCCTGTTTTAAGGAGAAAAGGGAATAACCCACAGTGTGCTTTTGCGTTCCGGCGCGCGCCTCCTCCCGGCAGAATTTCGCGCAGGCGGAGCCGCAGGGTGGAGAGCCTGAGGGAAGTCCGAAAGTTTTACTTAAGTGTGATTAGATTCGCTTTTGTGAAGATTCACTTAAGCGTCTGCTTGCTTTATCCGAAGGGATAGCTGAACGTGTGAAGAATAATTACGAAGCGTAAAAAAATGATGCGCCGAAGCAAATGGAGAAGCGTGCGTCTATGTTAATTCCCTCAAAACTCAGCCGTCCTGTCCGGCATGAAACCACGGTGAAACGCGAGCGACTGATACGAAAATTATCCGCCGCCGGTAACTATCGCCTGGTGCTGGTGACCAGCCCCGCTGGCTACGGTAAAACCACCTTGATCTCCCACTGGGCAGCCGATAAAGCCGAGCTGGGCTGGTATTCCCTGGATGAAAGCGACAACCAGACGGAGCGCTTTGCGGATTATCTGGTAGCGGCCCTGCAGCAGGCCACGCAGGGATGCTGCCGTCGTAGTGAAGTGCTGGCGCAGAAGCGGCAGTACGTCAACCTTAACGCACTCTTTACCCAACTCTTTAACGATTTGCAGGAATGGCATAAGCCGCTGTGGCTGATCATTGATGATTACCATCACATCATCAATCCGGCGATTCATGATGCCATGCGCTTCTTTCTACGCCATCAACCTGAAAACGTCACCCTGATCGTGCTCTCGCGTAATCTGCCGCAGTTAGGCATTGCCAATCTGCGCGTGCGCGAACAGCTGCTGGAACTCAGCAGCCAGCAACTGGCCTTTACCCATCAGGAAGCGCAGGCGTTTTTTGCTGCCCGGCTGCCCGCACCGCTGGCGTCCGACGAAACCGGGCGCCTGTGCGATGACGTCGCAGGCTGGGCAACGGCTCTGCAGCTGATCGCCCTGTCGGCCCGGCAGGGCGCAGGCGCGGCGCAGCATTCGGCCCGACGTCTGTCGGGTATTAATGCCAGTCACTTAAACGACTATCTGGTCGAGGAAGTGCTGGATAACGTGACGTTGCCCACCCGCCATTTCCTGTTAAAAAGCGCGCTGCTACGTTCGCTAAATGCGGCGCTGATCGCCGAAGTCACCGGTGAGGAGAACGGCCAACGCTGGCTGGAGGAGATTGAGCGCCAGGGGCTGTTTCTGCAACGCATGGATGATTCCGGTCAGTGGTTCAGCTATCACCCGTTATTTGGCAGCTTCCTGCAACAGCGCTGCCAGTGGGAGCTGGCTGCAGAGCTTCCCGCCCTGCATCGTGCGGCGGCAACCAGCTGGATGGCGCAGGGCTTTCCGGGTGAAGCCATTCATCATGCGCGCGCCTCAGGCGATGCTGAGATGCTGCGGGACGTGCTCATTGAGCACGCATGGTCTCTGTTTAACCAGAGCGAGCTGCCGTTACTGGAATCGTCGTTGAAAGCACTGCCCTGGAGTATGCTGCTGGCGCATCCCAACCTGGTGTTATTGCAGGCCTGGCTGATGCAGAGCCAGCACCGCTTCACAGAGGTGAACAGCCTGTTGGCCCGGTTTGAGCAGGAGAGCCGTTGCGAAATCGATGCGGTCCTGCGCGGCGAGTTTAACGCACTGCTGGCGCAGGTGGCGATCAATGACGGTAATGCGGATGAGGCCGAGCGTCTGGCGATGCTGGCGCTGGACGCACTGCCTGAAAGCCGCCACTACAGCCGGATTGTCGCGACCTCGGTGCACGGCGAAATTCTGCATTGTAAAGGCGAACTCAGTAACTCGCTGGCGCTGATGCGCCAGACGGAGCATATGGCTCGCCGGGAAGATGCCTGGCACTATGTGCTGTGGAGCCTGATTCAGCAAAGCGAGATTCTGTTTGCCCAGGGCTTTCTGCAAACCGCGTATGAAACCCAGGAGCGGGCCTTCGCGCTGGTAAAGGCACAGCATTTGTCTCACTTCCCGTTGCATGAGTTTCTGCTGCGCATCCGCGCCCAACTGTTATGGGCCTGGGGACGGCTGGATGAGGCGGAGCAGGCCGCGCGCGACGGCATGAAAGTCTTACAGGGTTTTCAGCCGCAGCAGCAGATCCAGTGCCTGGGCTTACTGGTGCAGAGCGCCATCGCCCGTGGCAACCTTGATAACGCGCGCACCTTATTAAATCGCCTGGAGAACCTGCTGAACAACGGCCGCTGGCATCATGACTGGCTGGCCAATGCAGATAAAGTGCGGGTGCTGTACTGGCAAATGACCGGCGATTTGCAAAGCGCGCGTGACTGGCTGCGTCAGACGCCAAAACCGGCCAGTGCCAGTAACCATTTTTTACAGGGACAGTGGCGTAACGTGGCGCGGGCGCAGATTCTGCTGGGGCAGTACACTGAGGCCGAGGTGATTCTGGACGAGCTGAATGACAACGCCCGGGCGTTGCAGCTAATGAGCGATCTCAACCGCAATTTGCTGTTGCTGAATCAGATCTACTGGGAAACGGATCAGCGCGCAAAGGCACAGCAGGCTTTACTCAGTGCGTTCAATCTGGCACGCAGCACCGGCTTTATCAGCCATTTCGTTGTGCAGGGTGAAACCATGGCGCAGCAGCTCCGTCAGCTGTTACAGCTGAATACACTTGATGAGCTGGATCACCATCGGGCGCGGCGCATCCTGAACGAGATCAACAAATATCACCGCCACAAGTTTGCGCATTTTGATGAAGGCTTTGTCAGCCGGTTGCTGAACCATCCGGACGTACCGGAGCTGATCCGCACCAGCCCACTGACGCAACGTGAATGGCAGGTGCTGGGATTAATCTATTCCGGCTACAGCAACGAGCAGATCGCGGCCGAGCTGGATGTGGCCGCCACCACCATCAAAACCCATATCCGCAACCTGTATCAAAAACTGGGCATCACCCATCGGGCGGAAGCGATGACGCAGGCGCAGTCGATGCTGAAAATGATGGGGTACGTGTAAGAAAAGCAACAGGCAGCCGGGTGCTGCCTGGACGTTTTACGCTTTTTTGTTTCGCGTGTCAGGCATCAGTAAGGTCACAAAGCCAAGCAGCGGTAAAAAGCCACAGGCGTTGTATACCGTGGTAATACCGTACCAGTCCGCAAATTTCCCCAGTGCGGCCGCGGCGATACCGCCAATCCCAAACATCGTGCCAAACATGATCCCGGCCACCATGCCCGTGCGACCCGGCAGCACCTCCTGGGCATAGACGACCAGCGCGGCAAACGCCGATGAAAACACCAGGCCAATGCAAACGGTTAACACCGCGGTCCAGAACAGGTTGGCGTGCGGCATCAGGAGCGAGAAGGGAATGACGCCCAGGAAAGAGATCCAGACCACCGCCTTACGTCCGATACGATCGCCCACCGGGCCGCCAACCAGCGTCCCAATCGCCACCGCGGCCAGAAAGGTAAACAGGTAAATCTGGGCTTCCGGCACCGGTAACTGGAAGCGCTCGACCAGATAAAAAATGTAGTAGTTGCTGATCGAGGCAATATAGGTGAATTTAGCCAGTAACAGCACGCCCACAACGGACAGCGCCAGCTTCACATCGCGCGACGACAGGGCGCGTAGTGACCGCTGGTTGTGCTTTTTCATGTGGGCATGACCGTGCTTCACCGTCCAGCGGCTGATACCTGACAGAATGATGACCGCAAACAGCGCGATCAGCATCAGCCAGCCCACCGCCAACTGTCCGTGCGGGATGATCAGCATCGCGGCGACCAGCGGCGCAAAAGCGGTACCGACATAGCCGCCGACCTGGAAGGTTGATTGTGCCGTCCCAAATTGCCCGCCCGAAGCCATCCGTGCCACACGCGACGCTTCCGGATGAAACGTGGCTGAACCTACGCCGATAAGCGCCGATGCCATCAACACCACTGAGAAATGCGGCGCGATGGCCAGCAGCCCGATGCCGATGAGCGTCGCAACCATACCGGACGGCAGCAGCCAGGGTTTGGGATGTTTGTCGGTATACAGGCCAATCCACGGCTGCAGCAGCGAGGCGGTCATCTGATAAATCAGCGTGATCAACCCAATCTGGGCGTAGCTGAGCGCGAAGTTGGTTTTCAGCAGCGGATAAATGGACGGCAGCATGGCCTGGATAAAGTCATTACAGCAGTGGGAAAAGGCCACTGCGCCCAGTATCGACATCACAATTTTCTGACTGTCATCAACGTTGGCGGCCAGTCCGGGCTGACTGGTTTTCACTTCACTTGAGTATTGAGACATGCGCATTTCCGTGTGGGAGGACTTTACGTTTATTGACGTATATTACGCCACGCAGCGAATGCGGTGCTGACAAAAGTGCTATTTTGGGCTGAATAGTAAAATATTTGTTAATGATTTGCGTCAGAGGGCTTTGATCAGACACACAGAAGCGGGCTTATCGACATAAGCGCCGTAAGGGGCGGTTTCCTGAAAATGGCAACGATGATAAAACGCCACTGCGCGGGTATTCACCCGGCGCGTTGAGCACCGCAGCGCGCGATAGCCGCGCGCGCGGGCAATCTGCTCAAGCGCAGCCAGCACGGCCGCGCCCGTACCGGGGAGATCGCGGGTGGAAAACATGCGCTTCAGCTCGGCTGTCTCAGGGGAGACATGCACCAGCGCCCCACAGCCAATTGCCTTGCCCTGGCTGTCACGGGCCAGCACCCAGGTCGCCGCCTCAGGCGCGCTGAAGTGCTGTGTCCCCGCATCGCCAGTAAGGGCAGACAGTTCCGCTGACAGCCGGGCCGTTAAGACCTGTAACGCCGGAGTTGCAGCCTCGACAACCGCCACGGTTATCACGGCTGTTGCCCCCAGCGGCTGCGCAGGTAATTCACTGCTGGCTGCGTTTGTGGCTGATTCAGGTAGTCTTCCCGGAACAAAATCGTGCCGCTGACCTGCGGCAGGGAAGCGTTAAGGTCAAGCTGCCGTTTCAGTTCCGGCACGCCGCCCTGAATCGTCCATTCCGGCTCGTTTTTGGCGGGCACCCCGACTTTGTATAAGGCGATACCGATATACAGACGCGTTTTAGTCGGCTTAACAACGTTAGCCCACCAGTTCGCCAGCACATCGTAACGGGCGGCACTGCGTGAGAAGGGCCAGTAAATCTGGGGCGCAATATAATCCAGTAAGCCGTCCTGTACCCAGCGGCGTGTATCCGCATAGGACTCATCGTAGGCCGCCGCGCCGCGCGTATCCGAGCCGGCAGCATCGTGCGAACGGTTACGCCAGACGCCCGCCGGGCTGACGCCAAACTCCACCTGCGGCTTGAGCTGCTTGATCGTGTGAGAAACCTGCTCGATCAACAACTGTGTATTATGCCTGCGCCAGTCTGCCTTCGAGGCAAAGCCCTGACCGTATCGAATAAACGTCTGACTGTCGTTCAGGGGCGAGCCGGGCGACTCGGCGTAGAAGTAATCATCAAACTGCACGCCATCGATATCGTAATGTTTTACAACTTCAGCCACGATGCTGGTTATCCAGTCACGCACATCCGGAATGCCGGGATCGAGCACGTAACGATCCCCCGACGTGCGAATCCAGTCACGATGCAGAACAAAGACGCTGGCAGGCTGCTGTGACAGGGTGCGGTTCAGCTCGGCGACCGTTGAGGGTTTGGTATTCACGGAAACGCGGTAGGGATTAAACCAGGCATGCACGCGCATACCGCGCTTATGGGCTTCATCCAGCATAAACTGCAGCGGATCAAAGCCCGGGTTCTGACCTGTTTCGCCTGTCATCATGTCTGACCAGGGCAGGATCTTCGATGCCCACAGCGCGGTGCCATCCGGTTTGACCTGAAAGAACACCGTATTGATTCCCAGGCTTTTCAGCTTGTCGAGTTTATCGGTCAGCGCACGCTTTTGCTGACTGACGCGCAGCGCCTCATCGCGGATATTCACCGAGGCGATCGGTGGCCAGTCGAGACGGGAAACCGTCGTCAGCCAGACGCCGCGTACAGGCACATTCTCCCGCACCGGTTGGCTGGTTACCGGCGGTTTACTGACGGTCGGAAAGGGCGTGACCAGCGATTTTGGCGGTTCCGACGAACAGCTGGCTAATAACAAAGCCGAGGCGGCGAACAGGCCGGCTCGGCGTCCCGTACGGGCGCGATAAACGTCGCGAAAAGTGGCGATGGTAAACTCCGTGTCGCGTAGTCCTTAACTGGAACAGTATTCTGATCCTATTTGGCGTAAAGTCAATTAACCCGGCCTGTCTATACTTATCACCTGATGACAGGGGGCAGACGATGCACACTTTTAAAGGAAATAAACAGGGGCTACCGGTGCGCTACTGCAGGCAGTGCCATAAACCCATGACCTGGCGTAAAAAGTGGGCAAAATGCTGGGATCAGGTACAGTACTGCTCTGAACGTTGCAGGCGACAGCGTCGAAATACCGCTGACGGAGAATAACATTTTCTCGCTTCGCCTGGCTTTGCCGCCTCGGTGAAACATTTAGCAAAAGTTAACCTGAATTTTACACGACTGTTCTCACGCGCCGTTGCGATTACTGTACCAGGCTTAATAAAAACAAAAACAGTCAGTCTGGAGCAGCAATGAAAGAGCAAAACAGGACGGAAGGTGTGAAACCCTATGATGGCGCAGCGGGCGGCTGGGGTGCCCTGAAAGCGGTAGCAGGGGCGATTCGTGGTCAGATGGCCGTGAAACAGGACGTGATTGCCTTATTTAAAGTTAACCAGCCTGAAGGCTTTGACTGTCCCGGCTGTGCCTGGCCCGATCCCAAACACACGTCCTCCTTTGAGTTCTGTGAAAACGGCGCGAAAGCGGTGTCATGGGAAGCCACCAGTAAACGCACAACACCTGAGTTTTTCGCGGCCCATCCGGTCAGCGAATTGTGGCAGCGCAGCGCCTACGAGCTTGAAGGCGAAGGCAGGCTGACGCATCCAATGAAATACGATCCGGTAACGGATACCTATCAGCCCATCGAGTGGCAAACCGCCTTCAATGAAATTGGTGAGCGGCTGCGCAGTTATCACAATCCCGACAGCGTGGAATTTTATACCTCGGGACGTGCTTCCAACGAGGCCGCCTTTCTGTGGCAGCTGTTTGCCCGCGAATTTGGCACCAATAACTTTCCCGACTGTTCCAATATGTGCCACGAGCCAACCAGCGTCGGCTTACCTGAATCGATTGGCATCGGCAAAGGCACGGTAGAGCTGGATGATTTTGACCATTGCGATCTGGTGATCTGTATCGGTCATAACCCCGGTACAAACCATCCGCGCATGCTGGCCACGTTGCAGGAGGTGTCGAAACGCGGTGCGAAAATCGTCGCGATCAATCCGTTGCGCGAACGGGGACTTGAGCGTTTTACCGCCCCGCAAAATCCGGTACAGATGGTGACGCTGAGTTCAACGGAACTGGCGTCAACCTATTACAAAATCCGGGTTGGCGGTGATGCGGCCATGCTTAAAGGCGTGATGAAGTGCCTGATGGCGATGGATGAAGAGGCCAAAACCCGCGGCAATCCTGGCGTGTTTGACGCCGCGTTTATCGCTGAACATACGCAGGGCCTGGATGCCTTAAAAGCCGACCTTGAGGCGACGGACTGGGCGCATATTCTTAACGTTTCGGGTATGTCACGCGAACAGATTGAGCATATCGCGCAGCTTTACGCTAATGCTGAACGCACGATCATTTGCTATGGCATGGGAATTACTCAGCATCAGTATGGCACGCAGAACGTGCAACAAATTGCGAATCTGCTGCTGTTACGCGGCAATATGGGCAAGAAGGGCGCGGGCATTTGTCCGTTACGCGGTCACTCGAATGTGCAGGGCGATCGTACCGTTGGCATCACCGAAGTTCCCTCCGAAAGCCTGCTGAAGCGTATCGAAGCGGTCTTTGGTTTCACGCCACCGACAAAACACGGACACAGTGCCGTTAAGGCCGTTCAGGCCATTCGCGATGGTGAGATAAACGCACTGCTGTGCCTGGGCGGTAATCTGGCCGAAGCCATGTCGGATCCACAGCAAACCTTTGCTGCGATGCGCAAGCTGGATATGGTGGTGCACATGGCCACCAAACTGAACCGCTCGCATTTGTTGCTGGCAAAACACAGCTATCTGTTCCCGGTGCTTGGCCGCACCGAGATTGACCAGCAACAGTCTGGTGCACAGAGCGTGACGGTTGAAGATTCCATGTCGATGGTACACGCCTCACGCGGCACGCTCGATCCGGCGTCGCCTCATCTGAAATCCGAACCCGCGCTCATCGCGGGCCTGGCCAAAGCTACGTTGCCGGACACGGTCGTGGACTGGGACACGTTGACAGGCGACTACAGCCTGATTCGTGACGCCATCGAAGCGGTGATTCCGGGTTTTGACAACTTCAACGAACGTATTCAGCAGCCGGGCGGGTTCCGTTTACCGAATGGCGCGTCTGAACGTGTCTGGCATACGCCATCGGGCAAAGCACAATTCCTGGTGATGGAGGGCATCAATGAAGATCCGCGCTCGTTGAAATGTCATGATCTCGTTCTGACGACACTGCGCAGTCACGATCAGTACAACACCACGCTCTACGGGCTGGATGACCGCTATCGCGGCGTTTCAGGCCGCCGCGACATTCTGTTTATCAGTGAAAACGAGGCGGAGAAAAAGGGGGTTCGCATGGGCGATCAGGTTAACATCATTGCGCTGGACCCGGACGGCAATCCTACTCATCGCCGTCTCGATAATCTGACTATCGCAGTGCATGATATGGCCGAAGGATCGGTAGCGGCCTATTATCCTGAAGCTAACGTGTTAATTCCCTTAGACAGTTACGACACAAAAAGCGGTATTCCCTCCTATAAAAGCACACCGGTGAGGATGGAGCTGGCCCGCGCCGACGTGCCGGTTGAGGCGTCCGCAACGCGCCGTTAAACGTCCGTCCAGCTAAACCAATCCTGAACGAAGCGCCATCTGAGTGGAAATCCGCCCTCAGATGGCTATACAATCGCCGCGAATTTTACGCAAGAGGCAACCTACATTGGACACAAGTCCCGAACGATTACACCAGGCTTCTGCAGTAAGATAGTTTTGGCTGTCTTAACTGCACGTTAAGACGGCGGCTGTATCAACATCCTTCCCTGACGTGATGCGCTTTGCATCAACGCCCGCTGTAATCCATTTTATTCATCTTTGTTTTTCCGTACTGCGCCTGCCGCGCGGCGGAGAGAGGTTTATCATGGACTGGAAAATCTTTTTACTGCGCGTATCGGCCGCGCTGATTCTGGGTGCGCTCATCGGCAGCGAACGTCAGCTGCGTCAACGCATGACCGGCTTACGTACTAACGCGCTGGTCAGCACCGGCGCCTGTTTGTTCGTTCTGATGACGCAGTGTGTTCCCGGCATTGCCACCGACGCCACTCGCGTTGCCGCCTATGTGGTTTCCGGTATCGGCTTCCTGGGTGGCGGTGTGATTATGCGCGACGGATTAAACGTTCGCGGCCTGAATACCGCCGCCACCTTGTGGTGTACCGCGGCCGTCGGCGTCCTGTGCAGCATGGGGTTGTTACTCGAAGCCGCGATAGGTTGCATGGTGATTCTCTGTGCCAACATTCTGTTGCGTGAACTGGCGCTGGGCATTAATCGCCAGTCCATCGTGTCGGCCGACGAGGCAGTACAACATTACAAAGTGCAGATCGTTTGTCTGGCGCAGGATGAAGTTCAGGTGCGCAGTTTGATGCTGCATAGCCTGGGCAACAGCGGCCTGCGCCTGCAATCGCTCCACAGTGAAGATTTGGATCCGCCACATCGCATGGAAGTGAATGCCGAAGTGATGGGCCAACCCAGCATGACCGGACAGCTGGAAAGTCTGGTAAGCCGCATTAGCCTGGAGAAAGGGGTCAGTTCGGTGCGCTGGCAGGTATGCGGTCTGGATGCGAGCGAAAACGGATAGCACAAAAAACAGGCGCCGCTACGTGAATTCTGATAAAAGAGCAGGGGAGTTATGCGTCAGATTTCGCGTAGCGTTGTTATTTATTCGCGAAAATCCGTTTCCAGGTGCGCTTTTTTACGCTATATAAAGAGAGCCTGCCGTTTGAGTGTAAGGTTAAGTAAAGCAGAGCGTAGATATTTCTATAAGCGATTGAATGGGTTATAAAAGCCCTTAGCGTTGCTCACCTTGTTATCTTTACTGTGCGGATTATTCGATGAAGCGTAAAACCTCATTCTTTTTTCTTTCCGGCCTTATGCTCCTGCTTTCTGGTTGCAGTCATCATCATTCAGATGAACCCAAGGACACCGCCGCCGCTGACGCATCGCAAAACCCGGATTTGATTCCTATCGTCGCGGCGTTGCATGACCAAATGCACACCTGGCATGATACGCCGTACCAATGGGGCGGCACACAGCTGTCTGGCGTGGATTGCTCGGGCTACGTCTGGCGAACCTTGCACGATCGTTTCAATCTGCCAATGGACCGCGTCACCACAGCCGATCTGCTGCATATGGGCGTTCGTGTCACACCGGAACATCTGCAACCAGGCGATCTGGTGTTTTTCCGCATTGGTGGCGGCATGCACGTAGGCTTCTACGATACGGATAATCAGTTTATTCACGCGTCGGCCAGCAAGGGCGTGATTCGCTCATCACTGAACAACCCATACTGGAAATCGGTTTATTACCAGGCGCGTCGTCTGACGCGAGAATACGGGGCACAGGTGACACTGAACAGAGCCAGCTAAACGTGAATTATGCCAGGCAACGCTACGTGAAATCTGCCAATCCAGCACAGGGATAAGCGCCAGTTTTTTACGTAGCGTTGTTGTGATTTGTGGGTACAGAAGCGGACAAAAAGAAGCGGTGAGGCAGGAAAGGCGTAAACGGGCTGACTGAGTGCGTAACCGGACATCTTATTTAACATAATATACATTATGCGTACTTTTATACATCAGGCTCCGATATGGGGTGTTCTGCGTCTTTTCCGGTTTTGCACCATTTTCTCTGCTTTTTCGCTTTGTCTTCGCTTCGCCTGTTTATGTGCTCTCATATCTCGTCTTCAGGCCACATCAAAATCTGATGCCGTGCGCGTTGCCAGTTTAAGCAGATAACCGAGTCACCACTGCAACTCATGTCTATCACCCGAAACGCGCATCAGCCGTTCTTGATGACAACTCACCTGACGTTGAGAAAACATCTTACAGGCAGTGAATACCGAAAAGCGGCGACGTGATGTTTTGCCTGGTTTCATCGCTGAGGCTGATCAGCCACGAACTGACGCGGCTACGTAAAAATTAGCGTACTGAGGTACCGAAATCCCCACAACATTCACCCATATCGATTAATACGAAACGCTGTCTGATATCGGTACCCACAGATCTATGATGCCTGATGAAGGATATTAAAAGCCAACCCAGGGCCTGGCCCCGAATTTAGCAGTTTGCCAGGTGCTCACGTTGACTATTAACATCTCCATTGGCCTTCCAGGCAATGAATATTTAAGGATGTTTGAAAATTTGCGTCACATAAAACTGCGCGGATAATTGCGAGACGGGTTGCGGCAAAAGCGGATCAAAAAACAGACCATCGTGGTAAGCAATCCAGTGACGTGTCCCGGTTTTAACGTTATTCCAGCGACCATGAAAAATACCACAATCCGTCGGTACGCTGGCCCCGTTGTGTCTTTTATACGATACGTTTTCTAATCCCTTATAACGCAGAAATCTTTCCATTTGCGCGAGATTGACACATTTATCCTTGTCACAGAAGTCATTTTCCATAGCAATTGACAACATCTCATCATAACTTTTTTGATGTAATCGGGCCATAACCGCGATACCACATCCTTCGTCGTCTGATGGCTGTTTAATATGCAAATACGTCATTTTAGGTTCTCCTTAACGCAATAGCTGATGTGAATTAACTAATATCGGCTTCTAAAGACGTTTCTTGAAAAAAATAACGATGTCGCGGTGTAATCACAACGCGCGTTATCAAAATATGGCGTGCCTCGAAAAAAGACCGCCCTTTTCTTTTTTATTCTGCGTTTAATGAGCATAGAGAGTGATGGTCAGTCTCAATTAACGTTACCGGACAAGGCAAGTGCCTGTTTATGGCCGATGCACGCTGTCCTCAAATATCGCCAGGTTTTCCTTCGCTTCCGCGTACTGATAAGACGTCAGTTCAATCTGATTTCCGTCAGGATCGCAAAAATAAACGGACATCGACACCTGATGATCGCTGACTGTATAAGGTATGGATTGCGCGACCAGGATGCGTAATAACTGACAGAAACACGTGGCATCCAGGCTAAATGCCACGGTGTTACCCGGCGGCTGATGGGTTCTTAAAAACAGCGATATTACGGCAGCATTATTTTTCAGCACCAGTGGACCGCCCTGCGTAAACCAAAACAGCAACGATTCATCGCGTGAAAAACCCAGCACCCGTTTATACCAGTGTTCTGCTTTCTTCAGGTCATGCACATAAATATGGACGTGGTCGATCTTGAGTAAGTTCACTTTCACCGCTTTGGTCAGGCGTAAAGAGAACCAGCATTAAACAGATTATGCCGTGATGCAAAAGCACGCGCACATAATAGCCTGCTATTTAACATAAATCCGACGGGGCGATTTAATCAGAGTCGGTCAGAATGCATTCATTCAGGTATATTGCAGAGGCAACAGGCTCATAATATTGGCGGGATAAACCGTTTCGGTTGTTTCACTGAGTGCTTTGACGGTCCACCAGCGCGAACTGGCAATGACTGATTTCTCATTTTCACTCCAGCCCAGTGTGTTAATTTCGTTCCCTGCGGCAGTAACAATAAAGAACCGCTCATGTGCCTGCACGATCTCGCCCGAAGGCAGCGTCATGGCAAAGCATCGCTCACCGACAGACGGACCCACATCGGCACGGTGAATGCCGGTTTCTTCATACAGTTCCCTGACCGCCGCCTGCTCAAAAGATTCGCCCTGCTCTAAGCCGCCGCCGGGCGTTGCCCAGTATGCGCTGCCGGCCAGCGCATCCTGCGAATGCACAAAACGAAACAGCAACACCTCATGGGAAGCATTCAGGATCAGTAACCGGGCCGAGCGACGCGTGCGCATATTCTCTTCCTTTTATTGGTGGCGTGCTCACGGATAAAGATTTCTCAACGGGGCCGCAAAAAATCCTGCCAGCGGCGCGTCAGATAGTTATGTTCATCCATCACGGCGTTCCAGACGGCAATGTGGCTCATCCGTTGCTCGTAACTTCCGCCATCGCGCACTTCCCCCAGGGGAATCAGCGGTGCGCCCCAGGCATCCAGCAGCACTTCGCATGCGGGTTGACCACCGTACCAGAAATCCCATTCCGCTGCCGACAGATGCGTCCGGCTGCGTTCCGCGTTAGAAATGTAATAACCCTGCCGCGCCATGACCGCACCGGGCCAGCCAGACTGCCACCAGTTAAGGTAGTCGTAGGCCGCCTCTTTGATTTTGCCGGTCGCACAGCGTGAAAGCGACATGCCGCCGTACCACGCACGGTAGCCTTCACGTGGTCGCGCCATTTTATAGCCGCGCTGATGGAAATGATGACGAAAATAGATGGGGGCCCAGAGACTTTGTACTTCAACCTGCTGATTGGCAATCAGATCGCATGCCTCATCCTGCGATGCCCAGAAGGCCGCAAAATGGCCGTTACGGTGAAGGCGCGCCAGCTGTTGTGTTAACAGGTCGATCTCATCAAGCGTCAGATTACCGATATTCGCAAAGCGTGCCAGCCCGGCCCCCTGCATGGCCAGCGCCGCATCAATACCGCCCATAGCCGCATCTTCCTGTAGCGCCACCTGCCCCGTCAGCGAAGGATGTACCAGCCAGCTCCAGCTCTCTTCCTGCTGTTGCAGCACCGCAGGTAGCCGGTCGGCATGATAGGCAAAACTGTCCACGTTATGGGTAAGCGGCAACATGCTGATATGGTCACTCGCGTGGCTGCCTAAATGCATATCGCGCTGAACATACAGTCGCTCCGAAGGTACACTGCCATCGGCTAACGGCAGATCGGGACCTAGCCTGCCGGTTTTGGCCAGCGGCGTAATCTCGTCCCAGTATTTCAGTCGCTTGATTTCCAGCGGCTGGATTGCCCGGGCAGGCCAGACAAAATCGATATTGTGAAACCACTGATCGTAAAGGTCATAACTTTCCGGATGCATGACCGCAATGCGCTGGGCATCTTCCACGCTGTGCAGCAGATACTCGATGCGAATCCCCAGATCGCTTTCCGCACGGACACGCAACATTTCAAGCAGCGTGACCGAGGTGCCCAGTACACGTAATGTCAGTTGATCGTTGACTTTCGCCGCAGCGTTCATTGTTTTACTTATCCTTTACCGCCTGCTGAAAACGGCTGAATCCCTGTTTCAGTCGCTCGGGATCCAGTCCGCGCAGAATAAACACCAGTTTTGAGGTATCGACATCGCCGGGCCAGTCATTCAGGTGAACGGGCGGATGTAACGTATGCTGCACGCCATGAATCACCACGGGTGAGCTGCTGCCGCTGAAACGTAAGATGCCTTTCATTCTCAATACAGACTGACCATGGCTATGTAACAGCATTGACAACCAGATAGCAAACGCGGGCCAGTTCAGGGCGTTCTCTAAGGTGATCACGCAGGTTTGCGTAAGCGGATGCGGATTCTCGTCATGAGGTGCAAGACGATAACCGGACGCACCGGCTGCGCCAAGCCAGCGAAACCGCTGTTGCCCGCTGCCTTTTGCCAGGCGCAGGCCAAATAAGGGGTCCGGATCGGCCAGCGCCTGCACGGTGTCACTCAGTTCCGCCATAGGGTTCAGCCCGGCAATCCAGGCCTGAAGCGCCACACGTTCGGTCTGTCCGATACGGTCGCATTTGCTGAGCAACAGCTTATCCGCCGCGCTGACCTGGGCTATCCATTCCGGTTGATGCATCGACTGCTGCCGGGCATGCTCGGCATCGACCAGCGTCACCAGCGTGCCCTGACTGAAGTGATGTTTAAGCTGGGGATCGTGCAGCAATGTTGACAGGATGGGCGCAGGATCGGCAAGGCCGGTGGTTTCCAGAATGACCTGGCTGAACGGCGGCAGCATGCCGCGCACGCGCCGTTCATAGAGATCCAGTAACGCCGTTTTCAGTTCGCCGCGAATCTGGCAACAGACGCAGCCGCTGGGCAGCAGCACCGTATCGGGCGCGACTTCATTCAGCAGATGATGGTCGATGCCCACCTCACCAAATTCATTAACCAGCAATGCAACGTCGTTCAGATCTTGCTGCGCCAGCCAGCCTTTCAGCAGCGTGGTTTTGCCGCTTCCCAGGAAACCGCTCAGAATATGCAGCGGCAGTTTTTGATCGTGCAGCATAGCCGCTCCTCTTGTATGCCTTACAGCGCCGCCAGCCAGGCTTCATCCAGTGGATCAAGCGGGCGTTTGGTGATCTTCTCGACCTCTTTCCACAACAGGTCCAGTGAATTCACCATCACCTGCTGACCGGTTGGGCTGGAGAGCACCCAACTGGCATGAAACTCAGTCAGCGTGAGCCGCCAGGGTTTAAGCGTTCGGTTGAGCAGCGCCAGCTGCTTTAACCGCAACTGGCGCTGGGGCAGATCGTTTTGTAGCGCATCGCTCCATTGCGGACCGCTGTCCAGTAAACCACAAACGCCGCACATATCGGCTTCTCCTCAGGGCATGACATCGCCGGAATTAGGGCCAAGCGTCTGGCCAACAAACAGGTTACCGCCGGGCTCACTTGCCAGCAGTAACGCTACCGGGGCGACCTCTTCCGCCCGGCCAAAACGTCCCAGCGGCAGTTCGGCTGCCTTGGCCGTTTTCCATGCCTGATTGATGCCATCGATAAGCGGCGTTTCAATCGGACCGGGCGCGATGGCGTTCACCAGCACATTATCTGCGGACACCTCCAGCCCCAGCGATCGGGTAAAGCCTAATACGCCGGCTTTGGCCGCCGCATAATGGCTGAGTTCGGCACCGCCTTTGATACCGAGCTGCGACGCGATGTTGATCACTCTGCCCCAGCGCTGCGCCAGCATGGACGGCAACGCCCGTTGCGTCGCCAGGAAGACACTGCGTAAATCCACAGCCATCATCTCTTCCCACATGGGCAGCGTGATATCTGTACAGCGCGCCTGGGTCAGCATTCCGGCGTTATTCACCAGAATATCGATTCCGTCGAACTGCGCCAGGCAGGCATCCACGCCCGCCGTGGCACCTTCCACCTCGCCGACATCGGCCACAATGCCAAAACACGGCACGCCAGACTGGCGACAGTGATCAACCACAGTCTTGAGCTTTGTGCTGTCGCGGTCAGTGAGTATCAGATGGGCACCTTCGCGGGCGAACAGCATTGCGATGGCCGCCCCGATGCCGCTGGCCGCGCCGCTGATTACACAGCGTTTCATCCTGAGTTGCATGGGTTCTCCTTAATCCGGCCAGCGAACGGTGAGTCCACCGTCGACAATCAGACTCTGTCCGGTGAGGTAACTGCTCTCGTCGCTGGTGAGAAACGCGATGACCTTCGCCACTTCCTCGGCGCGTCCGACGCGGCCCAGCGGAATCGCCTTCTCCGCCTTCGCCAGCCCTTCCGGGCCAAGCGAATTATCCTTATCCAGCGACTGCGGCGTTTCAATCAGCCCGGGGATGATGGCATTACATCGCACCCCGCGCGGCGCGAGTTCGACGGCCAGCGAGCGGCAAATGCCGGGCACCGCCGCCTTCGCGGCGGCATAGTGCGCATGCGCCTGCCAGCCATATACACCGCCCGCAATCGACGACACCGCAACCAGGCTGGCCCCCGACTGAAGGTGGGCGGCAGCGGCACGGAACAGGCGCATCACGCCGGTCAGATCGACATTGAGCATCTCATCCCAGCGTGCGTCGCTCATCTCCTCAATCTCTGCCCGACGCAGAATGCCCGCATTGGCGACGACCGCGTCAAGCCGTCCAAAGTGCTGTACGCCTTGCGCAATAAACGCGTCCACCGAGTCGGTGGATCCGACGTTAAGCGGTAGCCAGAGCGCGTCACCGCCCGCCGCTTCAATCTGCGCGGCCGCGACGGCCGGATCGTGGGGATCCTGCGGATAATAGCCCGCTATCACCCGCACGCCTCTCTGGGCATACAGCGTTGCCAGCGCCAGTCCAATCCCACTTGCGGCTCCGCTGATCGCGGCAACCGGGGCTGTGTTTGCATTCTGCATAGGGTTTCCTTAGGCCTGAGGTTGAGTGGAGGCGGCGGCGATGTGCGTATTCAGTTGCGTGACCGGCCGGGCGAACAGAATAATGATGCCCGAGACAAAGCACGGAACCGCACCAAACCACAGTGCCGCCTCCTGCCAGTGTCCACCCTGACTCAGCACTGAGGTGGTGCCGACACCGGCCACAATTGCGCCCACCGGCCCCATCGCCATAATTAATGCGCCCGCAGTAGCACGAATGGCGGTCGGGAAACTTTCACTGATAAAGAACAGTGCGGCCGCATACGGGCCAATCAGGAAAAACAGACCGACGCTGTACAGGGCCACGATGATGGCAAAGTTGTCCGGGCAGAACAGCATCGCGGCAAAGGCGATACCGCCCAGCATCCAGCCGGCCGCGATGGTGTTGCGACGACCGATGCGGTCACCGAGCCAGCCGTGTGCCAGATAGCCGCAATAGCCCACCAGGTTAGACAGAATCAGGATCAATAAAGAGTTATTGAACGAGACCGCGTGGGTTTTGGTAATTACCGTGGTGCCCAGCACGCTGAAGATCTGAATGGCGAACCAGTTCAGCAAAATGGCAACACCCAGTACCAAGGTTGAGCGCAACGCCGTGCCGCGAAATGCCGAGGCAAAACCTGACTTCGGCTGATCTTCATACGGAACCTGATAGTCGGCTGCGACCTGGCGTGCATCTTTCTCTTTACCCTGCTCCCGCAGCGTTTTGATTTTCTTCTGCACTTCAAACTGAGGCGTTTCTTTCAGCTTCAGCGCCAGTAGCGCGATCACCAGCGACGGAAAGGCTGCGAAGATAAAGCTGCCCTGCCAGCCGATAATCGGCAGCAGAATCGCGGTCAGCGCCGAGGCCACCAGCGCACCGACCGGCCATCCGCCCTGCACCAGGCTGTAGACAAATCCCTTCCGTTTGTTGAGTTTGGGATCGTCCAGCGCAGTATAGAGTTCTGATAAATAGGTGGCGTTAACCGTTTGCTCTGCATAACCCAGACCGGCAACGGAGCGAATGGCGGTCAATGCGCCCTTACCCCATAATCCCCCTATTGCGGTCAGCAGCGAACACAGGGCCGCGCCTCCCACGGTAATAACGATGCCCATGCGCCGTCCCAGGCGATCCACCAGCGGGCCAATGGCCAGAGCGATCACTGCCCCACCAAACGCGACCCAGGTAGCAATTTCAGACTGTTCGACTTCGCTCCAGCCAAAATGACCGCCGATCTCCGGCAGCAAGGTGCCGAAAAGGATGAAGTCATAGACGGCGAAGATCCAGGCGAAGAAGGCGATCCATGTAGCGAATTTGACATCCCTGGTGGTTAACTGCTGGGGCTGCCAGCCGTTAACGGATTTTTTTTTGTAGATGCTCATGTCGTGATCACTCTGCAAGAGAAAAAGGCTTAACGCGGTTGGCGTGCTAAGAAGTCGTCGGCAATTTCGTCGAAAGTGACGAAACGCACGCCCTGGTGACTCTGGATGTACTTAATCAGGCGCTCCAGCATCAGCAGCACCTGCGGACGGCCTGATACGTCGGGATGAATCGTCATGGTAAAGACGGCATAGTCGTTTTCGCGATATACCCAGTCGAACTGATCGCGCCAGATCTCCTCCAGATGGCGCGGATTGACAAAACCGTGGCTGTTCGGTGACTTCTTGATAAACATCATGGGTGGCAGATCATCCAGATACCAGTTAGCGGGGATCTCTACCAGGTCGGTCTCTTCGCCGCGCATCAGCGGCTTCATCCAGGTGTCCGGATGCTGGCTGTAGTCAATTTTGGTCCAGCTGTCGCCTACGCGAACGTAGTAAGGATGAAAGTCGTTGTGCATCAGGCTGTGATCGTATTTGATGCCTTTTTTCAGCAGCAGCTCATTGGTCACATTGCTGAATTCCCACCAGGGCGCGACGTAACCGGTTGGACGTTTACCTGCAAGCTGCGTCACCAGTTCAATACTGCGATCCAGCACCGCCTCTTCCTGCGCGGGCGTCATGGCAATCGGGTTTTCATGGCTGTAGCCATGCACGCCAATCTCGTGGCCGGCGTCAACCACCGCTTTCATCTGCGCCGGGAAGGTTTCGATTGAGTGACCGGGGATAAACCAGGTGGTGCGCAGATTATGTTCAGCAAACATTTTCAGCAAACGCGGTGCGCCCACTTCTCCGGCGAACAGCCCGCGTGAGATATCGTCAGGGGAATCTTCCCCGCCGTAAGAGCCAAGCCAGCCGGCAACAGCATCCACATCCACACCAAATGCACATAAGATTTCTTTCGCCATCTTTTCTTCCTCTGAAGCGTTAAGCGCAGACCGAATCGTCTGCGGTAAAAAGACCTGCCAGTCGGCTGGCAGCGTGAAGAAGCCGGCGATCTTCGCCAGCCGGTAGAGAGAAAAGCAGACTGGTATGCAACCCACGGTCATCGGTACCGCTCGGCAGGGCGATGCCCGGCATATCCAGCAGGCTGCCCGGCATGGTCAGGCGCAGCGTGGCCACGTTGGTCTGGGCGAACAGCGCGCTGTCCTGCATCAGCGGACCGAGTTCCGGTGCGGTATGGGCCACCGTGGGGGTGATCAGTATTGCGCCCGCCAGCTCCGCCGCCAGGGCCTGTTGCCACTGCTGACGTTGGGTCAGAAAGGTATCGAGCACGGCCGGGTCCTGCTCGCTGGCGGCAAGCAGACGTTCGCGCACTCTGGCATCCATGCGTTCTGCGTCAGGTGAGGCTAATAAGAGGCGATGCAGCAACCAGGCTTCGCGCCCACCCGGCCAGCCTTTTTCAGCGATCCAGTCAAGCGCCTGCGTAAACGCGGTAAGCGGCTGGCGGTCAATGGCAAAGCCGGCCGCGTCGAGGCGATCCAGCATTCTCAGGCCGTTATCGCGAACGGCGGGCTGGCATGTCATGAGGAGCGCGTCGTCAACCCGGAAACGGGGTTCAGGAAAGGCGGTGGTACCCGGACCGCACAGGATGTCATCAAGAGCGATAGCATCCCGGACGCTGCGGCATAACGGGCCGAGGGTATCCAGCGAGCGGGCCAGCGGAAAAACGGCGTCCATGGCATAACGGCCACGGCTGGCGCGGTAGCCCGTAATGCCGCTGAATGCGGCCGGAATACGAATGGATCCGCCGGTATCGGTGCCAAACGCGATACAGGCCAGGCCTTCCGCGACTGTCCTGCCTGCCCCGCTGGACGATCCGCCCGGCGCGTGCAGGCTGCCCGCTGATGACCGGATAACCGGTGTACCAAACGCGGGATTCAGGCCGAGTCCGGAAAACGCAAATTCGCTGAGATTGGTTTTGCCGATCGTGACCATGCCCGCCGCCGCGCACCGGGCAACGACGGGTGCATCCTGTCGGGCGGGCGAAACGTGTTGCCGGGTGGCCGAACCGGCGGTGGTCTGGCAGTCCTGAAGGTCGAACAGGTCTTTCCAGGCCACCGGAATTCCATCCAGTGGACTCAACGGCTGGCCCTGCCGCCAGCGCTGCATAGAGGCTTCGGCCTCTTCACGGGCGCGCGCCGGGGTGAGCGAAATAAACACCGAAGGTATATTTTCTGCGGCGGTCAGGCAGGCCTCAGTAAACGCCAGGGGTGAAAGGCGGTGCTGTGCATAAAGCGCACTGATTCCCAGCGCATCGATCTGACCCTGAATGTATAACTGACGGACGGTTTCTGGCTGCACACGCTTACCTTTAAATGTATATTGCAATTTAATGTACATTCGAAGATAGCAATAACGATGCCAGGAAAAGGACTGTTAAGTTACATATTTGTGATCTTATCGATCATTAAATAATTTAAATCAGCAATAACAAAAGCTTAAATTGGGAGTGGTGACGGACATTTGTGCAGGCTGAGTAAAATCCTGTCTTTGTATTAAATGTACTAATTTATTTATGATCCATTTTAGAGCGCTGTGCACTAACGCAGTGCTGTGCGTGGGCAGCCGTCGTTATTTCCTCAGATGTGATAATCTGGCGGGCAGGATGGGAGCGGAAAAAGACAATGCGAAACATAATGAATGGAGCAGACATGGATGACGCCGGTTCTGCGCGTTATGAAATCATCCGCCAGGTGCTACTTAACGTGCTGCAGCAAAATGCTGTTCCTAAAGGCCTGGTGTTGCTGGAAGGTCCGTTAGCACAGCTGTTTGGCACCAGCCGCGTACCGGTCAGGCGGGCGTTAAGTATGCTGCATGAAGAAGGCTGGATTGCCCGCTTTGAAGGCCGGGGCTTTATCGTGGCCCGCGACGATGAGGATGTCGAACCCGTGCGCATTGCCCTGACGCGCGAACTGTTGGGGCTGGCGCATCATGAGGAACTGGTCGACACCCGCAGTACGGGTGAAAAAGTGCTGGAGCACCTCCAGGGTGTGCTGTCGACCGCGATGATCTTTGGTTGCTATCAGGTGGATGAGCAGGACGCGGCACACTATTACACCACCAGCCGGGGCGTGATTCGTGAGAGCTTAATGCGCCTGCGTGATAAAGGCCTGGTGGAAAAAGAACCCTATTCCCAGTGGCTTACCGGTCCGTTAACGGCGCGCGAGCTGGGCGACCATTTTGAAATCCGGGCCAATCTTGAACCCGCAGCACTGCGTAAAGCAGGCGAACGGCTGGACGTCGACTGGCTGAAGTCGCGGCTGGATAACGCGAAAAAATCGCAGGGTAAGCAGTTAACGGCCATTGAACTGGAAACCCTGGAAGAAGATCTGCACATTCGCTGCCTGGAGCCTGCCGGTAACAAGCTGATGATGCAGATACTGCGACAGCACCAGTCGCCCTTTATCGTCACGCGCATTTTCTATGACCTGCTGCGTATCCCTGTCGACAGTGCCATGCTGGATGAACACTGCCTGGTCTATGAATTTTTGCTGAAACGGAACTGGGAACTGGCGGCCGCCTGCATGAAGGATCATCTGGAGCGCGCGCAGGTTCGCACGTTGCAGCGGCTGAAAGTGTTATCTGTACTGCCTGTTCCGGCCTTTCCGGATTTTATGGCACGGCGCTAGTCGCTTATAAAGGTGACGCTGTCACGTAAAAAGCGACGTCTTCTCCTCCTGTTACACTAGCCCGTCACCGGTTCCCTCTTCAGCGCTGAAAGCGTCATGTCGGACATGCTGACTCAGCCTCTTTACCGACGCGCGTAAAACGCTTGAAAAACAGTCACCGGTGCGCTGACCGCCAGCGGCTGAAGCGGAAAACCGGTCGCCAGGCGGGAAGGATGAAACTCGCCCTGAATATGCTGATACAAGTGCGACGCACGTTCTGCTCTGAGGCTACCGTCCCAGCGCAAAAACTGTCCCCAGAGCGGCATATTACGGTAGCGGTCTGTGACCGGCATGGCCGAACGCAGGTACGCGGGCGGAAACAGCCGCCGATAGCGGTGATGATGGTAGAGCCACGACAGCCCACGAAGGGTTTTTACCGCGGGCGTGAGAGTCACTATCTGCGCCAGTAAACCGCACAATTCGTGCTGACGCGCGGCGACCTCGCTGTCACACAGGGGCGAAACCGTTCCGTCAGTGGGCTCAAAATGAATGCGTGCGGACCGATCCGTTTCCAGACTGAATGAGAAACAGCCCGAACGCCCCACCACATCGGGTGGGGCAACAGGCGGCCGGGATTGCCAGACAGCCAGCGTATACTCAGCATCTTTATCGGGGTTGTGCCGCAGGCCGCGAATATAGTCTGACCAGGCGGGAAGCTGAGGATCGAACCGCCGCCCGCACCCCAGACGAATAAAAATGTTGGTGTAATCCATAATCGCGTTGGCCAGCGGCATGCCTGTGCCTGACGCCACCCAGGCCGCGAAACAGAGTTGTATCCTGAAGAATTCAGCGGTGAGCTTCATGCCTGGCGGCCTTCTCCTGACGAGCATATGCGCATTTTACCATCCCTTACGGCGACGCGCCGCGGGCAAAGCGCGCCGTTCAACGCGTCTGCACCGCCGTCGCTTCAATCTCTAACAGGACACCATAATGCAGTCCGGAAACCGGCACCACAGCGCGGGCGGGTTTCCAGCTCCCCAGCCACTGCGCGTAAAGCGCATTAAAATCATCCCATAATGCGATGTCAGCCAGATAGACTCTGACCATCACCAGTTGTGATCGGGTAAGATTCTCCTGGAGCAGGCAGGTATCCAGACTGGCAAAGACCTGCAGGACCTGATCGGCAAAGGGCGCGGCGCTGAGCATCTCCCCTGCGGGCGTGGCCGGTAACAGACCCGAAATAAACATCATTCCTGCCCCCAGACAATAGTGGGAGTAATGACCGGGATGCGGCTGGTCATTGATATCTCGCGCCTGCAATCGCTGAAGCATATTTTCTCCTTACATCATGCCGGGTTGTTTCAGGGCGCTGCCATCGCGGAAACGGCTGTAACGGAACGCCGTGGGGTCCACGATGGGATCATCACCGGTCACCAGATCGGCCGTCAGGCGGCCGGCACCGGGACCGATGCCAAAGCCATGCCCACTGTAGCCCGCCGACAGAACCAGACCGGGAAGCTGTGGCACGGTGGAGATGACCGGTATATCGTCAGGCATACAGTCGATGACGCCGCCCCAGGCCTGCGTGACTCGCAGCCCGGCCAGCGCAGGATACTCACGGCCGATGGCCATCAGCCCCTTTTCCACCACGCCGTCCGACACCGTCGGGTCCAGAATGCGGATTTTTTCAAAGGGGGACGGGCGCTCCATTGACCAGCGCGCCAGCGACTCCGGTCCCTGTAGAAAGGAGGTCAGGCGGATTTTGGTTTCCAGATTGAGCCGACGTGCTTTGTATAACGGGAAGAACTGACGGGCATATTTCAGCCCCTGAATGCCGGGCTCAAGACGACCCGTGCCGGACAGTGCGATGGTATAACCGCCGTCCGATCGTGGCCGACAGGCAAACGCATCCGTATAGAAAGGCCGGGTAATCACCTGTTCGACGGGATAAGTACGAAACGCACTGCCGATGACATTACCCGCAGGTAAATCGATGCCGTGCCGGCGACAAAACAGCGATGTCCAGGCACCTGCGGCGCAGACCACGCGCGAGGTTTTAATCAGACCTCTTTCCGTGATCACCCCGCTCACCTGACCTGCCGAAATATCCAGCCCGCGCACCGCACAGCGCTGAAACAGAAAGGCGCCCTTTTTCACCGCTGCCTCCATCAGGCCTGGCGCGGCAAGCGCGGGATCGGCATAACCGTCATCGGGTGAATGCACGCCGCCTTTCCACGCTGTGCGGCTGCCGGGCGTCATGGCTTTTGCCTCTGCGGCATTGAGAATCTGGCTACGAATGCCGTACTGCTTCGCCATTTTCCCCCAGTTATCCCAGTTGCGGATGTCCTTTTCCGTGCACGTTGCATAGACCAGCCCGGAGGCGCGGAACCCCACGTCCATGCCGATTTCCTTGCTCAGCTCATGCCAGCGTTGCAGCGCATGCAGGATCAGCGGGATCTCCCGTTCATCCCGGTTAAGCTGGCGGCACCAGCCCCAGTTACGGCTTGACTGTTCAGCCCCGACCAGGCCCTTTTCGATCACCGCCACCCGATAGCCTTTTTGGGTGAGCGCCCAGCAGGTTGCCGCGCCGACAATGCCTGCCCCAATAATCACTACATCCACCGAGTCGGGAAAATGCGTACTGTCCTGAACCAGCCTGAGCGGTGCGGGCATAATATCTGCACTCCAGCGAAAGATTAAAAATCGATTAATACACTTTTATAGCGCTGACAGGCTTCAAAGGCCTGGCGGCCCAGATCTTTACCAAAGCCGGATCCCTGAAAACCGCCGGTAGGGATAATGAAATCCCAGGTGCGGCGATAGCGGTTAACCCACACCGTTCCGCTGTCCAGCGCGCGCATTAAGCGCATCGCCCGTGGCATGTTCAACGTGTGGACGCCCGCGCACAGGCCAAAGACCGCATGCTGCGCCAGCGCCAGGGCTTCTTCCTCATCGGTAAAGGTCTGAATGGTCAGCACCGGTCCAAAAATCTCTTCGTGCAACGCCACGTTATTCGGGCCGACGTTCTCCAGCAGTGTGGGCTGCCAGAACCAGCCTTCTTTCGTATTGTCGTAGCGTTTTCCACCCACCAGCACCCGCGCCCCCTGAGCGACGGACTGCGCAATAATCGTGGCCACTTTTTCACCCTGGCGTGCGTCAATCAGCGGACAATACCGTGTTGACGCGTGCCAGGTCATGCCGGGCACGGGTTTCTGACAGCGTGCAATCAGCTTTTCTGTAACACGTTCAGCAATGCCTTTCTGAATAATCAAACGTGTTCCGGACACGCAGGCCTGACCGGCATTCACTGTGAATCCCAGAAAGAGGCGCTCGGCAATCTCGTCGGCGTCGCCGGCGTCATCAAAGACCAGCTGCGGGCTTTTGCCGCCCAGCTCCAGCGTGACCGGTTTAGTGCCGTGCAGGGCCGCCTGGCTCATAATCGCCGCACCGGTGGCAGTGGAGCCGGTAAAGGAGACCTTGCGCACCAGCGGATGCGTTACCAGCGCATTACCGGTGACCTTGCCGCTGCCCTGGATCACATTCAGCACACCGGATGGGATCCCCGCCTGCACCGCCAGTTCGGCCAGACGGGCCGTTGAAAACGGCGTCAGTTCAGACGGCTTCAGCACCACCGCGTTACCTGCCGCCAGAGCCGGGCCGCATTTCCAGGAAGCCATCGACAGGGGAAAATTCCACGGCGTGATTGCGCCGATCACCCCATAGGGCTCAGGCACCAGCATGCCCAGGCTACTGTGCTGCGTTGGAAACACGTCACCGCTGTATTTGTCCGCGCATTCGGCATAAAAACGCAGGGCCGCCGCGGTAAAGGGCACTTCGATATTGCGTGCATCGGTGACGGGTCGGGTCGATCCGACGGCTTCCAGCTGCGCCAGGTATTCACTGTCTTTTTCGATTAAGTCTGCCCAGCGCGAGAGGGCTGCACCCCGTTCTCGTGGCGAACAACCCGACCAGCCGCTGCTGATGCGCCGTGCTTCGGCCACGGTCACGGCATCGTCGACGGTACGGGCGTCCGCCTCATGGATCTCTGCATAATGCTGACCGTCAGAAGGCCGTTTAATGCCCATAGCCTGACCGCTGGCGGATACAAATTGTCCGTCGATAAAGTGTCCGCTGGACAGGTGAACGTCATCGGGATTGAAATCAGTCATACGTGCCTCTTAAAAAAAGAAAGGATCGGGACATCACCAGCCGGTGACGCGATGCCAGACTTCGTGTTCCCCGCTCTGGCTGTCCATCACCTGATACCGGGTGTGCATCCCGGCAGTGGCGCAGGCGTGATTGGGCAAAATCCGCAGCCGTTTCCCGAGCGAGAAATCCGTGACCTGGTGACCGCTGTCGGGCGGAATGGCGATAATGCCGTGTTCCTGATTGGTGGTCGACAGCAGGAGTCCGGTGGATCGCCCTTCGCTGTCACATACCAGGCCGTAGCCATAGTCGGTTTTTTGCGAGGCGGTGCCACGGTCGCGCGACATCGCCATCCAGCCTGCATCGACAAACAGCCAGCCTTTTTCAGCGTTGTGGCCAATTACCGTGGTGACAACAGAAAGCGCGATATCGTCGGCGGTGCAGACGCCGAGGTTGGTCATAAACAGATCGAAAGTGGAAAACACCCCGGCGCGCACTTCCGTTACCCCGTCTAAATCCCTTACGGCATGGGCCGTGGGCGTCGATCCCACGCTCACCACCGGACAGGTCACGCCAGCCGCGCGAAGGCGCTTAGCCGCTTTGATGGCGGCCTGGCACTCCGCCCGTGCCGCCTGTGCAATCTCGTCCTGCGTACGGCAGTGATACGATTCCCCTGCGTGAGTTAACACCCCTTCGACATGCATTCCGTTCTGCTGCAAATACGCGCCAATGTCGGTCAGGGCGCTGTCGTCCGGTTTTATGCCGCCCCGATGACCGTCGCAGTCAATCTCGATAAACACGCTAAAGGCCACCTGATGCTGCTGCCCGTATGCAGATACGGCCTGCGCCTGTGTCAGACTGTCGAGCAGAAGATGCACCTGGGCACCCTGACGAAGACAGGCCGCGATGCGCGGCAGCTTGTCCGGCGCAATCCCCACGGCATAAAGGATATTGCGGTAACCTGCGGCAGCAAACGCCTCGGCTTCAGCCAGTGTGGACACCGTGGCCGGTGAAGCCCGGTCACGCAGTAGCCAGGGGGCCGACTGTACCGTGCGTAGCGTTTTCAGATGGGGGCGAATCTGACAGTGCAGGCTATCAATATGATCGTAGAGCCTGCGGATATTCCGCCTGAACTTCACTTTGTCCAGCAGCAGATACGGCGTTGTCAGTGAGGGATCGTTAAGCATCATTGTCTGTCCTGAGGGGTTTACTGGATGCTCTCATCAATGCAGTTAGTTTAAAATGCAGACACACCCAATTAATGATTAGGTTTGAACCTAATGATCAACAGTGACGATCTGCGGTTTTTTCAGGTGATCTCCGCCAGCGCGACCCTGGCCGCCGCCGCCCGCTATCTGGATATCACACCACCGTCCGTGACCCAGCGGCTGCAGCACATTGAACAAAAAATGGGCATCAAGCTTATTTTGCGTCCGGCAAAACGGATCATTCTGACCGACGAAGGTGAAGCGTTATTAGCACGCGCGCGGCTGATTTTGCATGAGCTGGACCAGCTACAGGATGTGATTGACCAGACCCGAAACCGGATAAGCGGCACGTTGCGGGTACTGGCTCCGCTGGGATTTGGCTCGGAATATATCGCGCCCTTGCTCTCCGATTATGTTGACCAGCATCCCGATCTCAGCGTGGATCTGATGCTTTCAGATAACCCGAACTGGATGCAGGCCGATAAATGGGACGTGGCGATCTATATTGGCAACCTGCGGGACTCGTCGTTGTACAGCACCCGAATTGCACCTAACCGCCGCGTGCTGTGCGCTTCGCCGGATTATCTGCAGCGCCACGGTGTGCCCACGCATCCCGCTGAACTCACGCAGCACCACTGTCTGGTTATCCGTGAAAATGCTGAGGACGTGACTCGTTGGGTGTTTGCGCATCAGCATGACCCGGTCACCGTCAAAATTACGCCCCGTCTGGCAAGTAACGATGGTCGGGTGATTAAACGCTGGGCGCTGCAAGGCAAAGGGATTATGGTGCGCTCGATCTGGGACATCAGCAGTGAAATTAAACAGGGGCGACTGGTCCCACTCCTGCCTGAATTTATGCTGCCGCCCGCCGACATTGCCGCGCTGACCAGCATGCCAGAAATCAAACGCCTGCCCCGTACTCAGGGCTTTATCACGTTACTGAAAACCACCTTTAGCGCGCCGCCGTGGATGCAGAACGAACAGTAAGCCACAGGTCTTGTTGGGGGGACAGGCGTGCTTCGCGGTCCACAGGGCTTATCAGTCGCTCACGCCAGCTGTTGCGAACGGCATGAGGTCTGAAGCACACAGGAAACGGGTTGAGTGTGCTTGAATCGCTTTGTGTTAGTGACGGTATCGCCTGGCCGGACAGCCCGTGAAAATTGTGCTTAAACGTCCAGGCGTGCTTGACCGTACCCGTGCGCCCGCCTCCAGCGGATAAATCTTCGTAAAAAAAATTATTTTTTTCTGCATCCAGTGACGCCCCTGCTCTCGTATCTCTCTTTGCAAGACACTTACCCACTCTCTCTTATGAGGATTTACGATGAAAAAGTTCTTCGCTGTTGCCGTAGTTTCAAGCGCATTCCTGTTTACTGCCGCCTCATTTGCCGCAATGGAGTCGGGCTCCGTGATGGTCGGTGGCGCTGCGATGTACCCTCAGAAAAATATCGTTGAGAATGCGGTGAATTCGAAAGATCACACCACGCTGGTGGCGGCGGTGAAGGCGGCCGGTCTGGTTGACACACTACAGGGTAAAGGGCCGTTTACCGTCTTTGCCCCAACCAATGCCGCGTTCGCGAAACTGCCCGCCGGTACCGTCGATAATCTGCTTAAGCCGGAAAACAAAGCGCAGTTGACCAGCGTCCTGACCTACCATGTTGTGGCAGGCAAATACGACATGAAAGCGCTGGAGAACAAGATTAAGCAAGGCGGCGGTCATGCTGAACTGAAAACCGTTAACGGCCAGCCGTTGTGGATTATGAATAATGGCCCACACAATATTCAGCTGAAAGATGCACAGGGTAACGTGGCCAATATCAGTACGTATGACGTCAACCAGAAAAACGGCGTGATAGATGTGATTGATACCGTATTAATGCCGAAGTAATTCTCTATACTCAAACGGAAAATCACATCATTCAGGATGATTATGGACAAGGTGCGGGCAGTGGAGCAGGTAACCCTGATGCAGGCGATCGTGAAAGGCGATCGCCTGGCGTTCGAAAAACTGTATCGGCAAACCTCGCCGCACCTTTTTGCCATTGCCTTACGGATGTTACGCCATCGCCCCTGGGCGGAAGAAGTGCTGCATGACTGCTTTCTCACCATCTGGAGCAAAGCGGAGACCTATGATCCAGCGCTGAGCGCGCCGATGACCTGGATGACGCAGATCGTTCGTCATCGTTGTATTGACTGGTTACGTAGCGGACAGGCGCGCATGGCCAGTACAGAAGAACCGCATGATGATGCCCTGCTGGTCGTCGATACCGACGAACCGGACAGCAGGCCCGATGATGCCCAGGCTGCGCGCCTGCGTCGCTGTATGGAAAACCTTAGCAGCGAGCAACGGCAGAGCGTTACGCTGGCCTATTATCAGGGCATGTCACACAGCGATATTGCTCACTGGCTACAGCAGCCGGTAGGTTCGGTGAAAAGCTGGATCCGCCGTGCCATGGCCCACCTTCGGGAATGTGTCGGACTATGAACAGACAACAACGTGACGATGCACTCTCTGCCGAGTACGCCATTGGTACGCTGCGTGGCCCCGCCCGGTTACGCTTTCAGACGCGCCTGCTGACCGAGCCAGAGCTGGCCGAACAGGTTGCCAAATGGCAAACGTTACTCGCTGGGCTGGACAGTCAACTGATACCCGAAATCCCGCCGGATCGGGTCTGGAAGAAAATTGTCCTGAATCTGCCCGCAAAACCCTCTGCCCGCCCTGCCCGCCGCGCCGCACTGGGCTGGATGGTAGCGGCGGCCATTGCGGTCCTTGCCCTTTTTTCCTGGCGCATGTTTTACGTGCCAGAGTTTACCCCGCTTACCGTCATGAGTGACGTTCAGCAACACAGCCAATGGGTGGTCAGCGCCGACCACGATTTAACCCAGTTACGGGTGACGCCATTGCAGCCGGTAACGGCTGACAGCCACACCAGCCTGCAGTTATGGCTGATTCCAACAGGCAGTCGTCCCATTTCGCTGGGGTTACTTAACGCTGAACAAGCCACCCAACTGGCACTGAAACGGCAAGATTCCCTGAAAAACGCGGTGGTCGCCATCAGCCGGGAGCCGCGGGGCGGCTCACCGACCGGGCAACCCACCGGGCCCGTACTCTACAGTGGTAAAATATAGGCCCGACATGCAGTGACAGTCCTGTCACTGCGTGTCACCGACACATCAGAAATGTTGCCAGTTTGCGTCCTGATTTGATGCCGATGCGCTCGCCATCGCGAAGGCGGGTTTGAGCGGCGCCACCGTGCGCGCCTGTACAGCGGGAGCCTCGGTCAGCACGAAGGCGGCAACAAGATCATTCAGGGTGCCTGCCTGATCCATCAGCGAGCGCGATGCTGATGACGCTTCCTGCACCAGCGCGGCGTTCTGTTGCGTAACGTCATCCATCTGATGCACAGCCTGATGGACCTGACTGATGCCCAGCGACTGCTCCTGAGACGCAATGGCAATCTCATCAACCAGATCGGTGACCTGGCGAATTGCATCATTCATGCGCCCCATATTTTCCCCGACCTGCTCTGCCTGGCTGACGCCCGTTGCCACATAACGCATCGACGATTCGATCAGATCTTTAATCTCCCGTGCGGAGGCCGACGAGCGTTGGGCAAGATTACGCACTTCACCGGCCACCACGGCAAAGCCACGCCCCTGCTCGCCGGCACGGGCGGCCTCAACGGCGGCGTTGAGTGCCAGGATATTGGTCTGAAACGCCACACCTTCAATCAGCGCGATGATGGCGGTGATTTTCTCCGAACTCTGTTTTATGTCGGTCATGGTGCCTAACATGGTGTGCACTTTGTCAGAGCTGTCGCTGGATATCTCACGCGCGTTTTTAGACAACTGGCTGGCAAGACGGGTATTTTCAGCCGTCTGACGAACCGTTTCGCTCAGTTCAGACATGCTGGCCGCCGTTTCTTCAAGCGACGCGGCCTGCTGTTCGGTTCGTGAGGAGAGATCTTCGTTACCGGCTGAAATTTGCGACGAGGCCGTGCTGACCGAGTGGGCGGACCGTTCGACGGCAGACAAAGATTGCGCCACATTCTCCACCAAAGCATTAAATGCTTTTGCCGTTAACCCGATTTCATCTTTACGTGCGTCATCGGCACGCAGCGTTAAATCAAGCCGCTCGCTGGCGTGCTCCATGGTTGTGCGCATACCATTCAGATGGCGACGAATGCTTAATATAGTACGAACAGATAACGCGCCCAATATCAGGATAATGACGCTGGAACCGGCGATTAAGGCCCATAAGGTTTGATGATAAACGCGGTTATTCTCTTTTTGAAAAGCCGCGCCCACCTGCACATTAAACTGCAGTTGCTTCTGATAACTTTCAATGAGATCACGGATAGACTGCCCCACGCCGTCCGGGCCTTGCAACGCGGAAAGAGAATGAGCGTCATCATGCGAACGCGAGTATTCAAGGAAGGCAGGTAAGCGCGTCTGGATCTGTTTAATCAGTGCCAGCGCATGTTCACTTAACTGCTTATCCTGATCGTTGGTAATTTCATTTTTTAAATAGAACAGGGTCAGGCCTTTCAGCGTATCCATCTTCGCAGCGATTTCTTTTTCGAACTCAACCTGCTTAGCCGAATCTTTGGCACTCTGGTGGCGATAAAGCGATACGTTAACCCGATTACTGCCGTTGACCATTTTATCAAGGTCTACAATTGAAGGTAGCGTGTTGTCTTGCACGTACTGAAAACGCGACTGAAAGCCTGCTAACACCATGATGACGATCACTACCATCGCGACCATAGCTGCGGAGAGTAGAGAAAACGTCAGGAAAAGTCGCTGTGTAATAGTCATATTAAAACCCCGAATATTAAGACGGTAATTCTGTAAGTAATGCTGAATAACGCCAGCAATAAATATATCGACGCTTCAGGCATTAGCATTAATGTCAGATGGTTCTGTGTCGCAAAGATATCAGGACAAAACGTTTATTTTCATAAAAACAGATTAGCCCGCTGAATGAGAGTTTGACTATTAAAGGCAGAAAGGAAAATTAAAAAGAAGAAGTGATAATGATTAAAAATAAACAAAATTTATTTTCAGTCATCGTTTATCCAACCTTATTTAAAACGACACACGACATTAATCAGTAAAAGTTGGCTAAAGACAGCGCAAAATCGTCTTCACCCCCTGTCCACGACACCGTATTTGTCTTTTATTTTTTGAAATTAATTAGCCTTAAAAAATCGCTGACAGCATTAATCATAAATAAGGACTATTAAAAAATATTTTTTTAAAACGGCAGAGGCTGCGTGGTGTTTCCTGTACGGGCTGATTACACTTTGAGGAACTGTTCTGAGCGTGCACGGACGCGTCCGCATGCTGTTACGAGGGAGGCAGCGTTGAGATGAGACCTTATCCGCGTGTGTTGACCTGGCAGGCGAATCACGCGTCAGGGGGAAACGGTAGCGGTAAAGGGTCAGCGTCAGGCCTCACTGCCGGACAAATCGACAGTTGTATAAAAATGCCGTAAAAATAAAGCGCAAAGCTGTAAAAATGCAGTACATAACATCACCAGCTACTCCCTAATTCACAGCAAAACGCGTAATGTCATGCTCAGCGTCAACCGGTGTAACTGTCGGTTTGAAGCTTATGATGACGTGAAATACAACAGGACATTAAATGGCCCAGTCTGAAAAGCAATCCCTTCCAGCCGGTATGCTGGCAGCAGCAGGGATCGTATTTGGTGATATCGGTACCAGCCCGCTTTATACCTTAAAAGAGTGTCTTTCTATCCTTCCTTCTGGCGCGGTCACCGAAGAAGCCGTGATGGGCTTTCTGTCGCTGATCTTCTGGGGACTGATGCTGATTGTGACGGTGAAATATGTCATGTTCATCATGCGCGCCGATCACGATGGCGAAGGGGGAATACTGACCTTAATGTCGCTGGCCCGGCAAAATGTTGGCGCCACGCTCAGCCGCATCATTGTGCTTGCCGGTTTGACGGGCGGCGCCTTTTTTTACGGCGACGGCATTATCACGCCGGCCATCTCAGTGCTGTCCGCCGTTGAGGGGATCGAGGTTGTTGCACCCGCGCTGGATCGCTATATCGTGCCGCTGGCTGTGGTGATTCTGACTCTGTTATTTGTGATTCAAAAACACGGCACTGAACGGGTCAGCCGCGTCTTTGGGCCGATTATGCTGGTGTGGTTTATCACCCTGGCGATACTGGGCGTGCACGGAATTCTGATGAATCCCCATGTTCTTCATGCGCTCAACCCGGCATTTGCGCTGAAATTTCTGCTGAATCATGAAGCCCTGTCTTTCGCAGCTTTGGGCATGGTGGTGCTGGCGGTGACCGGTGCGGAGGCCCTGTATGCTGACATGGGGCATTTGGGGAAAACCCCCATCAGGCTGGCGTGGCTGATCATTGCCCTGCCTGCTCTGGTACTGAACTATTTCGGTCAGGGGGCGCTGGTGCTGGCCAGTCCCGCCGCGATACAAAACCCGTTTTATATCCTGGCCCCGGTCTGGGCGCAGATTCCGTTAATCATCCTGTCGACGCTGGCCACCGTTATTGCGGCTCAGGCGATTATTAGTGGGGTTTATACCCTGACACATCAGGCAATTCGTCAGGGATTTTTGCCGCCGATGCGCGTCATTTTCACCTCGGCAACCGAATCGGGGCAAATCTACATTCCGGTAGTGAACTGGTTACTTTTCGGTGCGGTGACCGTCGTCATCCTGGCCTTCCGTCAGTCCTCGGCCCTCTCTTCGGCGTACGGCATCGTGGTGACCGGCACCATGGTTCTGACAGCCTGCCTGGCCGGTATCGTCGCCTTTAAAAACTGGAAATGGCCGCTGCCCGTGGCGCTGGTTTTCCTGCTCTGTATGTTGGCGATCGACGTTCCGTTGTTTATTTCCAACCTGATGAAACTGCTGTCGGGCGGCTGGGTCCCCGTGTTGCTGGCGATGACGATGCTGATGCTGATGCTGATCTGGAGCGGAGAGCGTTCAAGGCTCATTCGTCGTCTGACTGACGATCCCGTCAGGTTAAAAGCCCTGATTAGCTCGCTGGAGGCTTCGCCCCCGATGCGGGTTGGCGGTACGGCAATTTTTCTGACCCGCAAAGAGTATGAAATTCCGCAGGCGCTGTTGCATAACCTGAAACACAACCGGGTGCTGCATGAGCGGACGGTTCTTCTGCATATCAAAACGGTTGACCTGCCGCGTGTTCATAACCAGAAGCGCATCGCGCTACGTCAGCTTTCGCCGTCCTTCTGGCAGGTGACGGCCGAATACGGCTGGCATGAACGGCCTTCCATGAAAGATGTGTTGCACCTGTGCGGGCTGGAAGGATTTGGCTGTACGTTAAATGAGGCGTCGTTTTTCACCTCTCACGACACGCTGGTGATGAAGAAACGACGCGGTCTGGCACATGCCCGTGGTGCCATCTTCCATTTCTTCCAGCGCAATGCGTTACGTGCCCATGAACAGTTTATGATCCCGCCAAACCGCGTCATTGAGCTGGGTGGGCAAAAAGAGTTTTGATTGACGTACCCGGGCAGCGTCTTCATGTGACGCCGCCCGGTTTATTCCCTCCTCAGTCTTTACGCACCGTGGTGACGGGTCAGTACGTCTGGCCGGAAGCGGCTCAGCCAGTCCTGAGCAAAGCGCGCATAATCCGCATACGCACCGCCCTGGGCAGCCAGTTGCTGGAAAACATTAAGCTGTTCGGGTGGACGGCGATGCTGCCCAAGCTTCAGCGTGCCGCTGATGTGGCTAATCTCTATCCTGACACCGGTGATGCCCTGCATCAGTTTTTGTTGATAATCATCGGGAAGCTGTTGTTTATCCTGCCTCAGGCCCGGTTGAAACGCGGCTAACATTCTGTCCAGCGACTGGCCCAGTTCCGCCTGCGTCATCAGCCTGCTGATGCCTTTCACGCTGACGGCGGCATAGTTCCAGGTTGGAACGGCAGGTGACGCCAGATAGTAATCCGTACTGATAAAGGCATGCGGACCCAGAACGCTCAGCAGGCACGGCTGCTGCGCCAGCGCAACCCGTTGCGGATTATTGCGTGCCAGATGTGTTTCAAGAACGTTTTCACCGTTGAAGCAAAACGGAATATGGCTGATTTGCAGATCGCTGCTCACCAGCGTTCCAAACGTGTGCTGCGTGAGAAAATGTCTGCACTCTTCCGGCGTCATGCTGGTGTCTTTTACGTTAAGCATTCACAATATCCTGGCTGAATTCCCTTTCGTCTTTATGCCATTAACCCCTCACCTCTGTCACGCTGCGAAACGTGACAGGATGAAAAAGGAGCAAGCGATGACAGAAATCACTTCAGGACAGTGCCACTGTGGTGCGGTTGCGTTTACTGTTGAACTGCTGGATGGACTGAATACGGCCCGACGCTGTAACTGTTCATTTTGCCGGATGCGCGGTGCCGTGGTGGTGTTTGCCCCTGCTTCGGGGCTGACGATCCACAAAGGGAAAGCGGCGCTGAGTGAATACCGCTTTAATTCCGGACAGGCGGTGCATTATTTCTGCTCGGTTTGTGGTATTTACACCTTCCACCAGAGCCGCTCTAATCCCGAACAGTTCGGGGTTAACGCGGCGTGCCTGACAGGCGTTTCCCCTTTTGATTTCGCCTCCGTTCCCGTGACGGATGGCATGAACCATCCCAAAGATGGGGGCAAAGGCGGCGTGGCGGGACATCTGATTTACCAGCCGGAAACGTCATGATCCCTTCAGGTCAGCGAACGGACCTGTTCGAGCATCAGCAATGAATGGCTGAAAATCGCATCGGCCACCACCAGAGAAACCTCTTCTGGCAGGCTGTCACGTACCCGGATCATCGCAGCCGGTAAAGCAGACACAAAGCCATTCAGGATAGCGTGCATATGCTCCTCACTGAACCGCACGCTGCGGGCACTGGCCAGAAAGTGTGAGGACGCGATCTACGTGATGCGATGCAGCTTGCCCGCCGGGCCAGTGACACCAAGGGGTAACTGGATGTCATCGCGGTCCATTTTGCGCTGAGAGCGCGCGGGCCAGGCGGAGACCAGACACCGAAACGGTGCCAGCCGAAAACTCCCCTCGCGCTCGATGAACAATCTGATATGTCGGGCATCCAGACTGGTGATGCCTGTTAACCACTGAAATACCAGGCAACGCATTATCGCTTCGCGATCGGTAAGCGCGCTGCGCGATCCCATCAGTAATCCCATCAGTGCCTCAAGGCCCGGACCGCCCGATTGTTCATGACTGCATGCGGGCGGGAATCCCAGCGCCTGGCACAGGTTTTCGGTGGGAAGGCGGTAGCACTGCGTCCGGTCCGCATTCCAGCGACGGTCGTCACGCGTGATGCACAATTGCCAGCCCCCGCCTTCCTGGCGAAGCGGCCTGGCATCCGGTACAGGCAGGCCCAGTTCACGCGCCAGCGCAAGACACAGAAAGGCGTTGTCGCTGTCGGCATGTGCGCTGGCCATATCGGACATTATGGATTCGTCATCCAGCTCAACGGGCTGCTGGTTTACCGGCAGCATGATGAGTGCACCCGGTAACCGGTATCCCACTTTTTGCAATACGGCGAAAACCCCACAGGATTTTGTCTGGAAAGCCTGGTTCTTTTCCTTTTCTGTCAATGGGATAGGTCTTAGCAGGTTTTCGAAGAAATAGCTCACCCTGACTGAGTGGTGGGCGGCACGTTGCAGCGGCAGTGACAGTGAGAGAGGCCGGGTGAGCGGATGCTGAAGCCAGCTGGCAGCGTACTGGAAGCTCAGCGTCCCGTCATGATGCTGCATTAACGTTCCGACCCGCTCACCGTTCATCCAGGCGATGAGTTTTGCCATTACCAGGCATCCTCCGCTGGCGTGGTCGGGGGCGTTTTGATCTGCAGCGCCAGAGCAATATCCAGCGCCTGCAAAATTTTAAACAGCGTTTCCAGTGAGGTAGACTCAGGATAATTTTCAAAATGAGACAGCGTTGCCTGTTTCAGGCCCACGCGTTTGGCCAGGTCGGTTTGGGTCCAGCCCTGCTGCTGACGCAGGCGTTTCAGCTGATTAGCTAACTGCCGGGGACTGTAAATCATCTTGCGCGCTCCATCATTCATCAAAATTTATCCCTTGGAGGGGATATTTATAGCGTAGATGCCCCTTTTGATAACGGCAATATTATCCCTTACAGGGGATATAAGGACAAAAAATGAGCAGGCCCGTTAACACCACTTTTTCGCTGACCGTGACTCACACGCTGAGTGAGCAGGACAAGCAGGATCTCTTTACCGGGCTGCGTGCCTGGAATCATCAGTTTATTGACACGGCGTTATGGGGACCGCTGTCGGTCATGTGTCGTCACGATCAGGGGCCGTTACAAGGCGGGCTGGCTGGCAGCATTAAAGGCCGCTGGCTGTGTATTGATTACCTGTGGGTCAGTGAAGCCCAACGTGGTGCGGGCCTGGGCGGTGAGCTGATTCGTGCTGCGGAACAGGCGGCTGTGGCCAGAGGCTGCCACAGCGCACAAGTGGATACCTTTAGCTTTCAGGCCCTGCCCTTTTACCAGAAACAGGGCTATGTCCTGAAAATGTCGCTGCCGGATTTTCCCGAAGCCGGTATGCAGCGTCATTACCTGACGAAAACGTTGTGCGAGCACACCTAAACGCGCCTGCCCATCCGCTTAATGGGCAGGCGAAGGCCTCAGTCGGCAACGTTGACCGAGCAGGTGCTTAACATCCGCCAGTGTGTCGGCAGCACACGCGTTTCTCCCGTTACCGTTACGGTGCTGACGCCATGAATATCACGGCACGAGGAACCTGTCTGCAACTCGAACTCTCCCGGTTCGACAATACGTTTACCATCGCCACGGGTAAAGTTGAGCATATCGACAGGAAGCGTAAAGCACAGTTCGGCTGACGCGCCTGGCGCCAGCGTGACGCGCTGAAACGCTTTCAGTTCCTGAAGCGGGCGTACCCGGCTGGCGATTCGGTCACGAACATAGAGCTGGACCACTTCGCTGCCCTGCCGTTCACCCCGATTGGTCACGGTGATCCGCAGGCGGATCTCGTCATCGATCGCGACCTGATCCTGTTCAGGCTGAGGCGCGCCCCAGTCGAACGTCGTCCAGCCCAGACCGAAGCCAAACGGATAGCGTGCGCCAAAATGAAACGCGATAGGCGTTCCACCGCTTTTCAGTTTGTGGTTGTAATAGAACGGCATCGCGCCGACGTTTTTCGGGATACTGACCACCAGTCGCCCCTGCGGTTCTGCCCGCCCCGTCAGCACATCGGCAATCGCCCAGCCGCCTTCCTGGCCCGGCGCCCAGGCGAGCATAAAGGCCGCGACGCGCTCCTCCAGTCCTTGCAGGTTGTAAGGTCGCCCACCCGTCATCACCACAATCAGGGGCTTACCTGTGGCGGCCAGCGCCTCCAGCAGCGGCTGCTGAACGCCGGGCAGAGTCAGGCTGTCGGTATCCGATCCTTCGCCTACGGTGCCGCTTTGAAACAACCCCGCCAGATCCCCCACGCAGGCAATCACGACATCGCTTTGTCGGGCAACCTCAACCGCCTCGTCAATCAACCCGGTGTCCTGAGACACCGGCGACTGCTGCATTGGTTTCGCCCCGCTGTCCCCCGGGAAAACCGGCGCACCGGCGGTGCGGGTTTCAATGATATGGCACCCTTTGGCATAGCGGACCTGCTGTTCACCCAGATAGTGTTGCATTGCGGCCAGCGGCGTGGTGACCTGCGATGTTTCTTCCAGCATATCGCTGATGATCAGGTGAACCGGAAAACTGTAGCCGCTCAGCAAAGCCAGCGGATCGTCAGCACAGGGCCCGACTACCGCCACGCGCGCGCCGGTTTTCAGCGGCAGAATCCCGTTATTTTCCAGCAGCGTAATTGACTGTGTGGCGACCGTACGCGCTACCTGACGGGTTTCCTCGTGCTGAAGACAAATGTCCGCTTCACGGATGTACGGATCGTCGAATAACCCCAGGCGAAATTTTTCTGTCAGGATACGGCTGACAATACGGTCAATCGTTTCCATCGACAGCAGTTGACGGGATACCGCCTCGGCCAGATGACGCGCGCAGTCATCCTTAGGCAGTTCGACATCCAGACCGGCATTAAACGCCAGTGCCGCCGACTCCGCCGCATCCTGCGAAATGCCGTGATGCTGATGTAGCAAACTGACGCCGCCATAGTCCGCCACGATAAGGCCATCGAATCCCCACTGCTCCCGAAGCACGTCGGTCAGTAAAAAACGATCGCTGTGGCTGGGTTGATTATCGATGTCATGGTAAGCGGGCATGACCGAGCCGGCATTAGCCAGCTTTACGGCCATTTCGAACGGCAGCAGGAACGTGTCGTTCAGTTCGCAAAAACCGAGATGGACAGGCGCATGATTGCGCGCACCTTCGCTAAATGAATGGCCTGCATAGTGTTTGAGCGTAGCCAGCAGATCGCGCCGTTCGCCCTGTAAACCTTCGACATAGGCCGTTGCCATCACGCCCACCAGCCAGGGATCTTCTCCAAAGGTTTCTTCCGTTCTGCCCCAGCGGACATCCCGTGACACATCCAGTACCGGAGCCAGCCCCTGCTTACAGCCAACGGAACGCGCTTCGGCACCAATATGCTGTGCCGCCCGTTTCACCAGCCCGGCATCCCAGGTAGAACCGTAGTTAAGCGAGGACGGAAAGAGCGTAGCGCCTTTGCAGAGTAAACCCACGAGGCACTCCTCATGAAACAGGGCCGGGATGCCAAGGCGCGAGCCTTCAACCAGGTCGCGTTGTAAACGGTTCGCGGCACGCACGCCAGTGACGGCATCAACAATGTGCGTGCCCAAAGGACGGGTAATCTGACCGACGCCGTGCGTTAACTGCGCCTTCAGGATGGTGTGTTCGCTGACGCCCGTGAAGTCATCGCTCAAATCGCTTCGCGGCTGATGATTGCCCTGTTCATCCAGGATGAGCCAGTAGGCGTGCATCTGGGCGAACTTCTCTTCGGCCGTCATGCGCGACAACAGATCGTCTACGCGTATGTCAATGGGCTGATGAGGATCCTTATACATCTCGGTCATGTTTCTCTCCTTTCGCTGAGATCAAATTGTGTTTTCAGCATCGTGTCGGGCTTCTGCGGCGCGTTTTGCCGCCAGCGCTTCGGCAATCGCATTGACTCGCGGGCTGTTAAGTTGATAGAAAAAAAGCAGAAGCAGCATGGCGATAAACAGCACGCCGGGGATGATGTTATGCATCAGGTTGATGGTGGTAATGACCTGGGGTGACTGTGCAGCGACGCCGGGTTGGTAGTGCACCAGACCGAGGATCCAGCCCACGACGGCACCGCCCATGGCCAGGCCAAATTTGATGGCAAATAAGGCGGTCGAGAAAACCAGGCCGTCGAGACGTCTGCCGCTGCGATGTTCTTCATAATCCACGACGTCAGAAAACATATTCCATTGAACAGGCGTGGTCAGATTCTGAACAAAGCCAAAAACAATATTTAACCCAATGATTAACCAGACCTGGGACGGTGGAATTAAATAAATGACCGTCAGAAAGAAAACAAAACTGACAAGACAGACCTGATAAGCACGAATGCGGTCGAATTTTCCTAATATACGTTCTGATAAAAATGCACCGCATAATGCGGCTATCATGCCCGTCACAATAAAAGTAAAGACCAGGTCAGGTCGCCGTAAGACATAATTCATGTAATACAGAGTCGATGAGCCGCGCGTCACGACGGCGGTCAGAAGCAGGATGTTAAAAATAATAATGATGCGCCACTGATTGTTTTTAGCGAGCAGCTTGAGATCCGACCACATTGACCCCGCTGTATCGTTGTGGGGTAAATAACGCTCACGCGTCATAAAGAAGCAGCAGTAGATTAACACCACGCCCAGAAATCCCATCAGGCCCATGGCGTAAAGGTAACCCTTTGCCTTGTCTCCCTGCCCCAGCAATTCGACCAGCGGCAGGCCGATCACCGTGACCACCAGTCCGCCGATAAACGCACAGGCAAACCGCCAGGATTGCAGCGAATGGCGCTCGCGTGGATCCAGGGTCAAGGCTCCGGGCATCGCGCAGTAAGGCACATTGACAGCAGAATAAATAAAACTGAGAATTGCATAGGTGACGCAGGCATAGACAATTTTGGCGGTCGGGCCTGCATCCGGCACGTAAAAGGTGATCAGGCAACTGACGCCGAACGGAATCGCGAACCACATGAGCCACGGGCGAAAACGGCCATGACGGGTTCGGGTACGATCGACCAGTGCCCCAATACAGGGATCGACAAACGCATCGGCCAGGCGCACCACTAAAAACATGGTGCCCATAATCGCGGCCGGTAAGCCGAACACATCCGTGTAAAAATAGGCCAGAAATAAGGTGGCGGTTTGCCATACCATCGAACTGGCGGCATCACCGATGCCGTAACCCAGTTTTTCTTTCGTTTTAAGCTCAGAGGATATAGTCATTATAATTCGCCTTATAATTCGGTAATTACCTGTCTTAATCAGCTATCCCTGGCCCACGCGCAGGCAGGCCCGGCTCAAGTATTAGTAAACTGCGCCAGGTCAACAATTACCGAAATTAACAGCCAAATTATGATTTTTAGTTTTTTCTGTGGTTTGTGATACAGGACATATTGATTACTCTCTAATATAAAATTTTACGCGAACCGGGGATGAAAAATAGCGATGCGCATCTGGCATTAATCTGTTAAATGCCCCTTTAGCACAAACCGACTGGGAAAATATGCATTTTTGAAATAGTATTGTTTAGTTACTATTTGTATTGTGTTCTGCCGCGTTATGACAAATAATATCCCTTCAGGGACAGTTTTACCGCTTGAGACGCTTTATCCTGCCCATTGACAGACAGAAAACGACGCCATTCGCTCGAATAATGGTTAATTAACTGAACGTCATAGTGAAAAGCTTGTAAAATCAGTGCAGGATAACCGCGAGGGCCGCAGTAACTTTTAAGAGGAAATGGAATGCTTGAACTGTTTGACGTCAGTTACGAAGAACTGCAAACCACCCGTTCAGAAGAACTTTATAAACTTCGCAAGAAAACATTTAGCGATCGTCTGGGATGGGAAGTCATTTGCAGTCAGGGAATGGAGTCCGATGAATTTGATGGGCCCGGTACACGTTATATTCTGGGAATCTGCGAAGGACAATTAGTGTGCAGCGTACGTTTTACCAGCCTCGATCGTCCCAACATGATCACGCACACTTTTCAGCATTGCTTCAGTGATGTCACCCTGCCCGCCTATGGTACCGAATCCAGCCGTTTTTTTGTCGACAAAGCCCGCGCACGTGCGCTGTTAGGTGAGCACTACCCTATCAGCCAGGTCCTGTTTTTAGCGATGGTGAACTGGGCGCAAAATAATGCCTACGGCAATATCTATACGATTGTCAGCCGCGCGATGTTGAAAATTCTCACTCGCTCTGGCTGGCAAATCAAAGTGATTAAAGAGGCTTTCCTGACCGAAAAGGAACGTATCTATTTGCTGACGCTGCCAGCAGGTCAGGATGACAAGCAGCAACTCGGTGGTGATGTGGTGTCACGTACGGGCTGTCCGCCCGTCGCAGTCACTACCTGGCCGCTGACGCTGCCGGTCTGATAAGATCCAGTTCTACACCCAGTCTGATAGCCTGTCGGGCGTTACTGACGCCCAGTTTCACAACCACATTCTTGATGTGAAACTTCACGGTACTCACAGAAATGCCCGTAATAGCGGCAATCTCAGCATAGGTTTTGCCCATACTCGCCCAGTACAATACCTCATTTTCACGCGAGGAAAATATCGTTTTGTCCGCGCTCTGATTTAACGCCGGGGCTCGCTCGCCTTCGGTACCGGCCAGGCGGTACATCTGCTCGTTAAAATCAATCAGCAGCATCTGCATCGTGCCCTGTTCGGCAGCAAGGCGTTGCTCCAGCGCAGCCTGATCGTTGCCTTTAATGATCACGGACAACAGAGCAAGGTTGTTCATGTGGTCGTGCAGGACATAGGTAAAGCCGTTAACGATGTTGTATTGCTTGGATAAAGAGAAAATTTTGGTGAACCGCAGGTCGGACATCAGCGTAATATTCTCATCCCAGGCAAACGGCGAGGTGCGTTTAAAGGCCGTGAGAATAACCGGATCGGTCAGCTGAAAGTTGTTAGCGCGGTATAACCTAATCCATTCGTCAGGATAACTGGAAATAATCAGAACATTTGAAGGATTTTTTTTGCTCACAACAGTGTAAGCGTAATCCGGACTACCCAGCGGAGATAACTTTCTCTGTATGTAAGTCTGAAGCGTATCCGTTATTGTTTGATTTTCAAGGAAAAAAGAAAACATTCAGGCTCCATGCTGCTTCTTTTACTTAACGTGGACTTAACCTGCACTATAGTACAGGTAAGATGATACTTAAGAGTAACTTACAATGAATCATTCAGAGGTTACAATGGCTTCAGTTGTTTAGCGGTAAAAAAAAACCTGACCTGTACGGCCAGGTCGCTAAAACAGCCAACACCAGGGAAAACGTCCGGCCAGACGTCACAAAATATAAAGTGATGCTGGCCGGGACACTCATAGTAACATCTTTGAAACATTTGTACAAACATTCACGGTTACTCAATCTGCAGCAATTCTCCCCCTTAATGATTGTTAATACAATCTCTTATTTTCTCCCGTAATAACTGCTAGTTTCTCAGCCACTTAGGCGCTATTCCCCTTTCGTGCACGCCCTCTCTGTTTCCTGTCAGGCTGGTCTGCGCCCCTGAATGCGGCCCCGCTGGCCCTATATTCCACTGTTTCCGCTGCGCTTATCGGTAAATTCAGGGGATTAAAAACGTCTTTTTGCCGTTTTTTAACTGCCTGAGCGCAAATAATAAGCATTTGAATGTGACAAAAATCACATCTGTGCCAGGCTTAAGTTCTCTGACACGACTGTTTAAGGAGCTTACGCATGACAACGTCAAATAAGGCTATTCTCGATCCCGATCGTTTCCCGAAGCCGCCGTTCAGACAGCAGCCGCAGCAGGCACCCGGCCTGGCGAGCGAAATGGACCCGCCACCCGACCACGGTGAAACCAGCTATCGTGGTCACGGTCGTCTGACTGGCCGTAAAGCCCTGATCACAGGGGGAGATTCCGGTATCGGTCGCGCTGTGGCCATCGCCTATGCACGTGAAGGTGCCGATGTGGCAATTAACTATTTGCCAGAAGAAGAGTCCGATGCGGCTGAAGTGATTAAACTGATTGAAGCCGAAGGCCGTAAAGCCTTCGCCATTCCCGGCGATCTGCGTTCTGAAGCCTTTTGCCAGGAACTGGTGAATGAAGCCGCCGACAAACTGGGCGGACTGGATATTCTGGTCAATAATGCCGGACGCCAGCAGTTTAATGAATCCATTCGTACGCTGAGCACCGAAGATTTCGATGCCACCTTTAAAACGAATGTTTACGCGCCCTTCTGGTTAACAAAAGCGGCGCTGGCTCACCTGCCGCGCGGTGCAGCGATTATTAATACCTCATCTGTGCAGGCGTTTAAACCCAGCGATATCCTGCTAGATTATGCGCAGACCAAAGCCTGTAATGTAGCCTTTACCAAAGCGCTGGCAAAACAGCTGGGGCCGGAAGGCATCCGCGTGAATGCCGTTGCGCCAGGTCCGTACTGGACACCGCTGCAGCCCAGTGGCGGCCAGCCGCAGGAAAAAGTGGAACAGTTTGGTGCTGATGCGCCTCTGGGCCGTCCCGGTCAACCGGTTGAAATCGCACCGCTCTATGTCACTCTGGCTTCCGATGAGTGCAGTTTTGCCTCCGGCCAGGTGTGGTGTTCAGACGGCGGTACAGGCACAGTGTAACGCATCGATCTCCGTCGATATGATGGCCGCCCTGTGCGGCCATTTTTAGTTCAGTCCGATGCCAGCATAGCCATGATGGCAACCGCCGCTTTGATACGCTCCGGATTGGGATAGTTTTTATTGGCCAGCAGGATTACCCCGCTGTTTTGTTGCGGGACGAACGCGATATAGGCACCAAAGCCCTTTGTGGAGCCGGTTTTGTGCACCCAACTGGCGCGATCCATGGGTTGAGCCGGGCTCAGAATGGTCGCGGGCTGTGTGGACAGCGCGGCCTGACTGTCACTGGCGGCAACAATCGTCTGGCTGTCAATGGGCCAGGGGTAAATTTCCCACCCCAGCCCCTGATACAGTTCACCTGCGCGCAGGTAACGAGACTGCGCGGTCAGAATGCCATTGCGCAATGCCGTATTCCCGGACGACAATCCATTAGGATTCGCATTGGCCTGCATAAAAGCCATCACGTCGCGCGCGGTGGACTTCACGCCGCTGGTCTCTGCTGACAGCATACCCGGCGAGACGCGTACCGGTTTACCGTCCTGATAACCCCAGGCGTAATCAAACATCATCGACGGGGGCACCGTATAAAAGGTGCGTGTCAGCCGCAACGGCGTGATAACGTCCTTTTGCATCGCCTCCTCAAATTCCCCCTTCACCATCAAATAGCCCAGCAGACCAATACTGACATGAGAATAGTGACGCTGTGTACCCGGCGCGGCGTCCGGTTGCCACTGCTGCGCGTAAGCCAGTAGTTCATCCTGACTGGTTACCTCATCGGGCAGATGTAACGGCAGTCCGCCTGCGCTGTAGGTGGCAAGATGGACCATCCGTCGGCTTTGCCACTGCGGGCCGTTTAACGCGGGCCAGTAGCGGGAGACCGGATCGTTCAGACGCAGCGCACCGTTACGAATCAGCACGCCCGCCAGCACGCCCGTGAATGTCTTACTGACGGACCCCAGTTCGAACAGCGTATTTTCTGTTACCCGCCGGTCGCTCGCGGTATCGGCCACACCAAAGTTAATGTACTGAGGGCGACCTTTATACAGCACGCCGACCGACATGCCGGGAATGCCCTGCTGCGCCATCAGCGGATCAATCACGCTTTTCACCCGTTCGGCGATGGTCTGAGACGACAAGTCAGCCGCCTGGGCGCTGGCGGTAAACGCAATCAGTAATGCAGTGAGAAAAGATTTCATCAGTACTCATTCAGGTGACAGGTTATTGACACTGTGCCGCACAGGATTGCACACAGAGCTGTGCCTGAGTACTGCAGTCACTTGAGTTTCGCGTATTACAATGAGATTGCTCAACATAACAGCGAGTCTGACAACTGGAGAGATCACATTTCGCCGCGACGGGCGTGAGTTGCGGCAACGGTGTGCGAGGGGGAAACGTGTGAGCGGGCTGCGCCAGGGCGCTGCTGCCCATGAAGCAGGTCAGCAGCAGAGCATACAAGTTTTTCATAACCGATCTCCAGAGATATGCGTCAGACAAGTATGATGACTCTGACGCATAACGTCTGGTAAATCTTGCTAAATTGAGAGCGCGGGCGGATGTTCCACGGCCTGGACCACGCCACGGCGATAAATATCGTTCAGTCTGGCGCAATACTGACGCGGATCATGCTGCTGCTTGATGCGCAGAATCGCGCCCTCGCCTTTTTCCGTTAACTGCTGTGGCTGCGCAAGAATGTCCAGCAGGGTTGTCTTAATGCCGTCTATTAATGCCCGACGTAGCCGGTGTTTCTCGGCTTCGCTGTTGACCTGATATTCGCGGTCATCGTTGAGTTCGCCATCAATCAGCCAACCGGCGGTGGGCGGATTAATTTCAGGCAACGCACGAACGTTACTGGTCAATACCGGACAGCCGCTGGCCTGCATTTCCAGTACGGAAAACCCGTAGGTTTCCTGCCAGGTCGGCAGCAACCCCACATCGGTTTGCTGGAACAACTGCATCAGTTCACGATTATCCTTGCGGGAATGGTGCGTGAAGCAGGCATGGCGCTTGATGCGATCTTCAATGTCCCGATAAAAGGCGTCGTTATCCTGGAAAGCACGATGGGCAACATTATGACGTTTCGTCAGCTCACCAATCAACTGAACGTCGAGTTGGCCAGCATCAATCTGTCCCGTTTCAATCAGCTCGCTGATGGCCAGCACGACTTCTGCGCCGCCTTTACGGTAAAACTCGTTGCCAACAAACACCAGGCGGAGTTTATCGCTTTGCCGTGGGCGCTTCTGTTGCGTAAACAGGGTTTGCGGTGGATGCATCACCAACGTTTTTGCGCGAATTTTCGCGGCGACATCGGGTTTAAACAGCTTCATCTGAATATGTAAGGTGGCATCGGAAATGGCGATCAGGCCAAAACAGTTATCCTTGAGCAAATACGGAATCAGTTGTTTGAGTTCAGGATTATCCTGCTTGGCGACGCCCGCTACAGGCAGAACACGCGGCAGCTCAGTCTCGAAGGTCGCGACCCAGTTCATGGGCGTAATGGCGACTTCATTAAACAGATGCAGGATATCGGGCTTCTCCCCCATTGCGAAGGGCACGGGGACAAACACAAAGCGTTTATTCTTCTTGAGTAAACGTGTACGCAGCGGATTGAGGAAATAAAACAGGTTGCGCTTTTTCAGGTTGATGTAGTGATTGTCCGGATTCACCAGGATATTGCGCTGCTCCGGATAGTGCGTATTGCTGATGCCAATTTTCATGAAAGATTCCGAAGTCGTTGTCATAGGGCGTGATCTATATCACGCTCTGAATTGCATGTTTCATAGGCAACATCTTAAAAGCGCGTGGTTTATGTGGTTTACAGAATATTCCTGCACTGGTGCGGTGCGGACTTTTGCACGGTTTGCGTGCAGGCTGAAAAGATTATTCCTCAATATCAGCGAGTTGCATCCTGTTCATGCGGGTTGCCGCCTTTTCATTGCCTGGAACAAAAATTGCAAGATATGACGCAATGCAAAGGAGAGAACATATGAAAGCGATCGTTATCGGTGGCGGAATGGGCGGCATGACGGCGGCCCTCGCGCTGGAGCAACAGGGTTTCCAGACGGAAGTCTATGAGGCGGTAAAAACCATTCGGCCCGTCGGCGCTGCGATTTCGGTCTGGCCAAATGGCGTGAAATGCCTGAATTCGCTGGGCCTGAAAGACAAAGTCCGCGCGCTGGGGGGTAATATGGCCTTTATGGCCTATAAGGATGCATTGTCGGGTGAAACCCTGACACGGTTCAGTTTATCGCCGCTGGTGCAGCAGGTAGGTGAATTCCCCTATCCGATTGCCCGCGCCGAGTTGCAGGCCATGCTACTGGATGCCTACGGCCGCGACAGAGTGCATTTTGGTAAACGTATCGTGCAGGTGGAACAGCACGCCACGGGCGTTGTCGCCACCTTCGAAGACAACAGCCAGGCTGAAGGCGATTTTCTGGTCGCGGCAGACGGCACGCACTCTGTTGTGCGGGACTATGTGCTGGGGGAAAAGCTGCCCCGCCGTTACGCGGGCTATGTGAACTGGAACGGTCTGGTGAACATTGATGAGTCCATCGCGCCTGCGGACCAGTGGACAACCTTTGTAGGGGATGGCAAGCGCGTATCGTTAATGCCGGTAAGCGGAAACCGCTTTTACTTTTTCTTTGATGTCCCGCTGCCTGCGGGGCTGGAACAGGACCGCACTACCGCACGTGACGATTTGCGCCGCTATTTCAGCGGCTGGGCAGCCCCGGTGCAAAAACTGATTGCGGCCATTGATGTGGACACCACCAACCGGGTTGAAATTCACGATATCGAGCCGTTTCAGCGCTTCGTGAAAGGCCGGGTGGTGCTGCTTGGCGATGCCGCGCACAGCACCACGCCGGATATTGGTCAGGGCGGCTGTGCCGCGATGGAAGATGCCATTGTACTGGCTTCAGCCCTGGCTGCGCATTCGCTTGGCATCGAAGATGCGCTGCTGCGTTATCAGGCGCGCCGCGTTGACCGTGTCAAAGACCTGGTTCTGAAAGCGCGCAAGCGTTGTGATATCACGCATGCAAAAGATCCGGTGATGACGTCGGAGTGGTATCAGTCATTAAAAAATGAAACCGGCGAGCGCGTACTGGCGGGCTTGTGCGAGACCATTGAAGGCGGTCCGCTGGGGTAAAAAAACAAAGGGCGGATTCTCCGCCCTTTGTTGTTCAGTCGGCCAGGCCGCGATTTTTTAACATCGGCTCAAGCTTCGGTTCGCCCCCGCGCCAGGCTTCATATAACGCTTTGAGATCACTGCTGTTGCCGCGAGACAGGATTTGCTGGCGGAAAATATCGCCATTTTTGCGCGTCAGCCCGCCGTTTTCGACGAACCACTGGTAGCCGTCATCCGCCAGCATCTGCGTCCAGATATAAGCGTAATAACCCGCGGCATAGCCACCGCCCCAGATGTGCTGGAAATAGCTGGAGCGATAGCGCGGCGGGACGGCCGCCATATCGAGATCATCACTGCGCAGCGCCTGTTGCTCGAATCCGTCAACAGACTGTACCGGCTGACTGCCATCCAGGCTGTGCCAGTGTAGGTCCAGCAACGCGGCGGCCAGCAGCTCGCTCATCTCGTAGCCTTTATTAAACTTGCCCGCCCTGATGATTTTTTCATGCAGCTCGGCGGGCATCGGCTCACCCGTCTGGTGATGGCGGGCATAATGACGAAACACCTGTGGCTCGCTGGCCCAGTGCTCGTTGATTTGTGAAGGGAATTCAACAAAATCACGTGGCGTTGCTGTGCCGGACAGGCTGGGATAACGCTGGCTGGCAAACAGGCCGTGCAACGTATGCCCGAACTCATGAAACAGGGTTATCACCTCATCCCAGCTCAGGAGCGCGGGTTCCCCCTCCGCGGGTTGCGTGTAGTTGCAGACGTTGTAAATCACGGGTTTGCTGTCGAGGAGCGTGGACTGATTAACAAAGTTGCTCATCCAGGCGCCACCGCCTTTACTGTCGCGTTTGAAGAAGTCCGTGTAAAACAGCGCAAGCCCACTCCCGTCAGCATCGAAAATTTCGTACACCTGTACATCCGGATGGTAAACCGGCAGATCGTGACATTGCGCGAACGTAATACCATAAAGCTGCGTGGCCGCCCAGAAAACGCCCTGTTCCAGGACCGTGTTGAGCTCAAAATAGGGCTTGATCTGATTCTCATCTAAATCGTACTGCGCTCGCCTGACCTGCTCGGCGTAGAAATTCCAGTCCCAGGCGCTGAGGGTAAAATCCCCCTGCTGCTTGTCGATCGTTTGCTGAATCGCCGCGGCTTCGCGTTCGGCCCTTGCCCGGGCGGCAGGCACAATATTACGCATAAACGCCAGAGCGGCCTCGGGCGTTTTGGCCATCTGATCCTGCAGTTGCCAGGTCGCAAAACTGGCGAATCCTAACAGCCTCGCCTGTTCGGCACGCACCTGTGACAGCCGAAGCACTAACTGTCGGGTATCGTTATCATCGTTTTTCTCACTGCGCGTCAGGGCCGCATGAAACAGGGCCTGGCGCGTTGCGCGCACCGTCAGCGATTGCAGCGCGGGCTGTTGCGTCGTGTTTTGCAGCACCAACAGCCACGCGTTTTCCAGACCGCGCGCCTTCGCGGCGGCCCTGGCGACGGCCAGATCGGACGCGCTCAGACCGGCTAACTGTTGCACATCCTCGACGACCAGACCGCCGGCCTTCGTGGCCGCCAGCAGCTTATTCGTGAACTGGGTACTGAGCCGCGCCGCCTCCTGATTCAGGGTTTTCAGTTGCTGTTTCTGCGTTTCGGGCAGATTGGCACCGGCAAGCTGAAAGCGCTGCCAGAGAATTTCTACCAGACGTCTGGATTCGGCATCCAGCTGGTTTCGTTGCACATAGACCTGATCGATGCGTGAAAACAGCGGACGATTCAGCATGATCTCATCATTAAGCGCGGTCAGTTGCGGCGTAATCTCTTCATCGATCTGTTGTAAATAGGGGCTGGTATTCGCCGAGGTCATGGCATTAAACACCAGGCTTACCCGGGTCAGCAGCTGGCCACTTTTCTCCAGCGCTTCACAGGTATTCTGGAACGTCGGGGCATCAGCGGATGTCGCAATGGCCAGGACTTCCTGACGTTTCTCTTCGATACCGGCCTGCAGCGCGGGCAAAAAGTCCGTTTCCTGAATCTGGTCAAACGGTGGCGTGTGATAAGGCAGACTGCTGACGCTAAAGAAAGGGTTTTGACGGGCGTTCATAGGCGCTCCTGATAGTCTACACAGTGTTTCATAGTGGCAGGTCGCCTCGGGCAGAACAACCTATCCGCGTTGTTGCTGGTACACCGCAATAATCTCACCCGCAATCGCCACGGCGATTTCGGCAGGCAGTTTCCCTTTTACATCGGGTAAGCCCACCGGGCAGCGCAGGCGCGCCAGCCGGACGTCGTCGATGCCTTTGCCGGCCAGACGATAGCGAAAGCGCTGGCTTTTTGTCTGCGAGCCAATGACGCCCGCGTAGTGGAAATCTCCCCGCTTAAGAATGGCTTCACAGAGCGCCAGATCCAACGGATGGTGGTGCGTCATCACGATATAATAGCTGCCAGCGGGCGCCTCAGCCACTGCGTCCAGCGGATCGTCAGGCTGCTGGATGCGCACCCCGGGCGGCACGGATAAAAAAATATTTTCCCGGCTGTCAATCCAGTTAATGTGACAGGGTAACGTTGCCAGCACATTCACCAGCGCCTGACCCACATGGCCCGCGCCAAATACCAGGATTTCCGGCTGTGCCTGTAACAGGGGTTCGAATAACATGGTGGTCATACCGCCGCAGCACTGGCCCAGCCGTGCCCCCAGACTGAAATCCTCTGTGTGCGGGCTGGCCTGCCCGCTTTCCAGCAGTGCGCGGGCCTGCGCGATACACTGAAATTCCATATGTCCGCCGCCAATTGTTAAAAAGGTTTCCTTCGCCGTCACCACCATTTTAGCGCCGCCGTCCCGGGGCACCGAGCCACGATCGCGCAGCACAGTGACCAGTACGCAAGGCTGGCGCGTTTCACGGAGATGGTGCAGGATGCTTATCCAGTCATGGAAAATCATCCGCGCCTCCCGGCCATACGCTGTGCGCCCCAGAATACCCGCTCCGGCGTAGCAGGCGCGTCCAGCCCCGGATGTTGGCGATAGTCCGCGAGACTGGCGACCGCATCCTGTAATGCGCACCAGGCGGCGATCCCCAGCATGAAAGGCGGCTCGCCCACTGCCTTGGAATGGAATACCGTATCCTCCGGATTCTTACGGTTTTCGACCAGTGTGACGCGCATATCGGCGGGCACATCGCTGATTGCCGGAATTTTGTAGCTGGCCGGACCGTTCGTCATCAACTGGCCTTTGTCATTCCAGACCAGTTCCTCACAGGTCAGCCAGCCCAGCCCCTGCACGAAGCCGCCCTCGACCTGACCGATGTCAATGGCTGGATTCAGTGAGGCCCCGACATCATGCAGAATATCCGCCCGTAATAACCGGTATTCGCCCGTCAGCGTATCCACAATCACTTCGCAACAGGCGGCCCCGTAAGCGAAATAGTAAAACGGCTCGCCCCGACCAGCCTGACGATCGTAGTGGATGCCAGGCACGCGATAATATCCCGTCGCGGAGAGCGGCACCTGATTCAGCCAGGCAAGCTGGGCGACCTGAGCGAACGTGTAATAGTGATCGCCTGCGCGCACCACGCCGTTGTTGAAACTTACCGCCTCGGGGAGACAGTTATGCAGCGAACACAGCATAGTGCGCATGCGTTCACGCAGGATTTCCGCCGCATTTTGCGCCGCTTTGCCGTTCAGATCCGTACCACTGGAAGCCGCGGTCGGCGATGTATTGGGCACTTTGCCGGTGTCTGTGGCGGTGATCTGGATCTTATCGATATCGATTTGCAGCACCTGCGCGACAATCTGCGCCACTTTGGTATTGAGCCCCTGGCCCATTTCCGTTCCGCCGTGGTTGAGTTGTACTGTGCCATCGGTGTAGATCAGAATCAGCGCACCGGCCTGGTTGAGAAAACTTGAGGTGAAAGAAATCCCAAACTTCACCGGCGTCAGCGCAAGACCGCGTTTTAGCAGCGGACTGCTGGCGTTAAAGGCCGCGATGGCTTCCCGCCGCGCGTGGTAATCACTGCTGATTTCCAGCTGTTCCGTGATCTCATCCAGCAGATTATCTTTCACCTGCTGGTGGTAATGCGTGATATTGCGCTCGTGTTTACCGTAGTAGTTCCGTTTACGCAGCGTCAGCGGATCGATTCCGCGCTCGCGGGCGATATGGTCCATAATCTGCTCTATCGCCACCATGCCCTGCGGGCCGCCAAACCCGCGAAACGCAGTATTGGACGCGGTATTGGTGCGGCAGCGGTAACCGGTAATCCGCGCATCGCCGAGGTAGTACGCGTTATCGGCATGAAACATTGCCCGATCCACAATCGATCCGCTGAGATCCAGTGAGTAACCACAGTTACCTGCCAGATCGATTTTCACGCCACACAAGCGGCCGTCATCCTCAACCCCCACGTCGTAGCGCACAAAAAACGGATGCCGTTTGCCGGTAATACGCATGTCATCACGCCGCGCGAGGCGCATTTTCACGGCGCGCCCGGTCAGCCTGGCGGCGACAGCACACAGGCAGGCAACACCGGCGGCCTGGGTTTCCTTGCCGCCAAATCCGCCGCCCATACGCCGCATATCAATCGTGACCTTGTTCATGGTGATGCCCATGACTTCGGCCACCAGCTTTTGAATTTCAGTGGGGTTCTGCGTCGAACAAAAGACCTGCAATGCGTTGTCTTCGCCGGGAATCACCAGGGCGGTTTGCGTTTCCAGATAGAAATGCTCTTGTCCGCCAATGTGGAACGCCCCCTGAACCCGATGCGGCGCGCGCGCCAGTGCCGCCTCAACGTCACCGCGCTGATGAATATGGGGTTCCTGCACGAAGCTGCCCTGCTTCAGCGCGTCTTCGACATCCAGCAGCGCCGGAAGAATGGCGTACTCAATCATCGCCGCGTTAGCGCCCTGACGCGCCGCTTCGGGCGTTTCGGCCAGTACGGCAATCACAATCTGGCCCACATAGTGGACGATATCCTTTGCCAGAAGCGGATCGCCTGGCTGTAGGGGCCCGATATCATTGACGCCGGGCACATCCTGCCAGGTCAGTACGCGAACTACGCCCGGAACCGCGTAACAGGGTTGCAGATCGACACGTGTAATACGCGCATGCGCGTGGTCGCTCAGACGCGGACAAAGGTGCAGTAAGCCCGGCTGTTCTGCTTTATCATCAATATATTGCGCTTCACCGGAGACGTGTTTTTCCGCGCTTTCGTGTTTTTGACTACGTCCTACGCCCGTGGTCATATCGCTGGCGAACAGGACGGGTAACGCAGAATCAGGCAATGCCGGACGATTATGAGACATAGCGGCTTACCTCTGTGATGGCGAGTCCGTTTGAACGGTAAACATAACGACGCAACAGGTTACAGGCGACCTGCAGACGGTAATCTGCGCTGGCCCGGAAATCGCTCAGCGGCTGAAACGTCGCTTCCAGCGCCTGACAGGCTCTCGCCAGCGTTTCCGGCGATAAGGCGGCACCACACAGCGCCTGTTCACAGGCGACCGCACGAAGCGGCGTTGCCGCCATACCGCCGAATGCAATATGCGCACGCGTGACGATGCCGTTATCGGTATGAATATTAAAGGCGGCAAACACCGCTGAAATGTCGTCATCCAGTCGTTTTGAGACTTTCCAGGCCACAAAATCCGGTGACACCGTCACTTTAGGAATCAGAATGGTGTGAATAAACTCCCCCGGCTTTAGCACCGTCTGTCGGTAGCCCGTGAAAAAGCCATCTAGCGGCACGGTACGTTGCGTGTCGCCGTGCTGCAGCAGTAGCGATGCATTAAGCGCCAGCAGCGTAGGCGAGGCATCACCAATCGGCGAAGCGTTCGCAAGGTTGCCGCCCAGCGTGCCGAGTTGACGAATTTGTAGCGAGGCAAAGCGCGTCAGCATTCCGGCAAAACCCGGAATCCGCGTCGCCATAAAATCGGCGATGTGCTCCAGCGACGCAGCGGCACCCAGTTGATAGTGTTTATCGTCCTCGCCGCAGGCTTTCAGTGCGTCAACCTGCCCCAGGGAAATCATTTTGGGGAGATGCTGGTCGCGCTGGGTAATCAGCAGGCTGAGATCGGTGCCGCCCGCCAGCAATGCGGCATCAGGATGGGCGATACAGCATTCGGCAAGCTGCTGCACGGTTTTCGGGATAAAACAGGTGCGACCGTTCTTTTCCAGCGTCTGGATAGCCTCGTGTGTCAGGTTCATCAGCTGTTCAGTCACCTGCTGTGCCTGACGATCAAAGCTGTCGGGCTGAACATCGCTCAGGCTTTGCTCGGCAGCCGCCATGATGGAACGGTAGCCGGTACAGCGGCACAGGTTACCCGCCAGCGCATGTTCGGCCTGCTGACGATTCCACTCAGGCTGGTTTTTTTGCAGACTGAACAGCGACATGACAAAACCCGGCGTACAGAATCCACACTGCGAGCCATGGCAGTCCACCATCGCCTGCTGTACCGGATGCAGGCTTTTTCCCTGGCGTAGATCCTCTACCGTAATGAGTTGCTTACCCTGTAACCCACTGACCAGCATCAGGCAGCTGTTCACGGTCTGGTAGGTGAGCTTCCCGTCTACGACACTGCCCAATGTGACGCTACACGCGCCGCAGTCGCCGGAGGCACAGCCCTCTTTAGTGCCGCAGCGACGCTGATGCGTACGCAAATACGACAGGACCGTCAGATTGGGATCGAGCTGCTCTTCTGTCACGGGACGGTCATTAAGCAGGAACTGAATCATGCGGCGTTCTCCTTTGCAGCGGATTGCCAGACGGGGCGACCGTTAACCCAGGTTTGTACGATATTTCTGTCATCGCCGAGCGTCATCAGCACAAACAGTTTTTCCCAGATATCTTTACTGTTTGCCATGCGTAACCTCTGCAAGGCGGACACGGCGGGATCCAGCACCACAAAGTCCGCTTCCTTGCCCGGGGCGAAGTTACCGATGTGTTTGTCGAGATCCAGCGCATGGGCGCCGCCCAGTGTGGCGTGATAAAACGCTTCTGCGGCGCTCAGTTTGTACTGCTGCAGTTGCCCCACTTTGTAGGCTTCTCCCAGCGTTTGCAGCATATTGAAGGTGGTGCCGGCGCCTACGTCGGTGCCGATGCCCACCTTAACGCCCTGCTGCCAGCTCCGCTGGATATTGAACAGGCCGCTGCCCAGAAACAGATTTGAGGTGGGGCAAAATGCTATGGCGGAGTTCGTATCATGCAGGCACTGCCACTCCTGTGTTTCCAGATGCAGACAGTGCGCGAATACGCTGCGGCGCCCGGTCAGCTGATACTGATGATACACATCCAGATAACCGTTCTGGTCAGGAAAAAGCTGCTTCACCCAGGCCACTTCGTGGGGGTTTTCGCTAAGGTGCGTATGAACCCAGACATCCGGATAACGCTGGCGAAGCGCCTGAACTTTCTCCAGCAGCGCCGGAGAAGAGGTCGGAGCGAAACGCGGCGTCAGCGCATAATTAAGGCGGCCGCGCTCGTGCCAGCGCGCAATCAGCACCTCCGTCTGGGCATAGCTCTCTTCTGGCGTTTCTGTCAGGTAGTCCGGCGCATTGCGATCCATCATCACTTTGCCTGCGATAATACGCATATTGAGCGCCTCGGCTGCGCTGAACAGCGCGTCTACCGACTGCGGGTGCACCGTGCCGAAAATCAACGCGCTGGTCGTGCCGTTCGCCAGTAACTGCTGCAGGAAAAATGCCGACATCTGCGCGGCATGATCCGGGCAGTGATACTGCGCTTCCACGGGAAAAGTGTACTGATTCAGCCACTCCAGCAGTTGCTCGCCAAAGGCACCGATCATTTCCGTTTGCGGATAATGAATATGGCAATCGACAAAGCCCGGGATGATCAGCTTACCGCGCAGGTCAATCATGCCGCCTGCATTCAGGCTGTCTGTGCTCTCCTGCCAGGGGCGCAGATCGACAACACGCCCTTCACGCAGCGTTAGCACGCCATCGTCCAGATAGCGTGCCTGCGCCAGTATCGATTCGGGATCGTGTGCCACTGCGGCAAAATCGAAGAAGCTGGCGCGAATCGCCGCGTCCGTATATGTCAGCATAATGTTTCCTCTGCCGGGCGGGGTAAATGTCGCCCTGTGCCTTAACCCTGGTCTCTGTCTTAACATTTTGCAAGAGTCATGCCAGTTGCAAGAGTCATGCCAGCCTTGTTTATAAAATTAAAACCTATATATCAATAACTTAATCAAAATTATTCGTTGCGCAACGAAAAAACGTCTTAATACACGACGCAAACGGTTGCCATTCTTTCGCAATCGGTTGCCTGCATAATGATGGCCAAAATGCGTCCTGCCGGTCTGACGCGCTTGCACAATAACGGGGCAGGCTGCACGAAAACGGCGCAGACCGTGGGCGACCGTGCACGTAAAATTCAGCGGACATCGCCAAAAATGCCGTGTTAAGGTGAAAGGAACACCATGAAACGGAATAAGGGAAACACGATGATTATTTTTGTTACGGGGGCAACGGCAGGGTTTGGTCAGAGCATTACCCGCCGGTTCATCGAAACAGGACACAAAGTGATCGCAAGCGGCCGTCGCGCAGAACGTCTGAAAGCGCTGAAAGACGCGTTGGGCGACAACCTGTATACGGTGCAACTGGATGTGCGCAACCGGGCCGCCATTGAAGAGGCAATTGCACACCTCCCTGCAGAATGGCGCGACATTGATGTACTGGTCAATAACGCGGGTCTGGCATTAGGCATTGAACCGGCGCACCGGGCAGATGTGAATGACTGGGAAAATATGATCGATACCAACACGAAGGGGCTGGTGTATATGACGCGCGCCGTCTTGCCTGCGATGGTTGAGCGTAACGTCGGTCATATCATTAATATCGGGTCGATTGCCGGAAGCTGGCCCTATGCGGGCGGTAACGTGTATGGGGCCACCAAAGCCTTTGTTCGTCAGTTCAGCCTGAACCTGCGCACCGATTTGCACGGCACCGCCCTGCGCGTAACGGATATTGAGCCAGGCCTGGTTGGCGGCACCGAATTCTCTAACGTGCGCTTTAAAGGCGACGATGACAAGGCTGATAAGGTTTATGAGGGCGCGACGGCACTGACGCCGGAAGATGTGACTGAAGCGGTTTACTGGGTGGCAACCCTGCCCAAACACGTCAACATCAACACCCTGGAAATGATGCCCGTCAGCCAGACGCTGGCAGGCCTTAAAGTGCATAAATCCTGATTAAGAGGCCAGCCCTCGGGCTGGCTTTTTACGCTTTGCCCCAGCCCAGCACGATAATCAACATGCCGCTGAACGCAATCAGCGCACCACTCCAGTCCCAGATACTCAGCTTCACCCCGTCTACGATGCGCAACCAGACCAGCGCCGTGAGAACATAAACGCCGCCGTAAGCCGCGTATACGCGCCCACTTGCCGCCGGATGGAGCGTCAGCAGCCAGACAAACAGCGCGAGACTCAGTGCGGCAGGCACTAACAGCCAGGCCGACGCGCCCTTTTTCAGCCACAGCCAGGGCAAAAAACAGCCTGTGATCTCTGCCAGGGCGGTAATAAAAAACAGTAATGCAGTCTTGATCAGCACGTTAATCTCTCAGGCAGGTAAACGACATGCACACTGCTGGTGAGCATCTGAGCGGCAATGGTATACTATTGCGCACAGGCTGCAAAAGTTTACCCACAGGTAAGCCCGTGTTAACTGAAGGATATTACGATGAAAAAATTGCTTCCGGTTCTGATGGTGGCCCTGCTTTCTGTCACGGCATTTGGCGTGAGTGCTAACACCGATCGCCTGATAATTGAAAATGGCAGTAGCGCGCTGAATAATGAAGCGGCCCGTCAGAGTAAAGAGCAGTGGAATGACACGCACATGCTGCGCAATAAAGTGAACCGCCGGGTGGAAAAAGAGTTTGATAAAGCGGACCGCGCGTTTGATACCCGTGACAAGTGTGAGCAGAGCGCTAACCTGAATGCCTACTGGGAACCCAACACGTTGCGCTGTCTGGATCGCCGCACCGGTCGTCCGGTACTGCCGTAATTTTCAGCTATAGTAATGACTGACGCATGACAAAAGGAAAAGGTTATGAAGATGAAGCATGCATTACTGACAGTGACGTTTTTGGCATTCCCGCTGCTGGCGCAGGCCTCCTGTGAATCCGTAAAAGCGGATATCAGCCAGAAAATTATCCAGAACGGTGTGCCCGAATCAGGCTTTAGTCTGGATGTGGTGCCCAACGATCAGGCCGACCAGGCGGGCGGACAGGTTGTCGGTCATTGCGATAACGACACACAGAAAATCGTTTATAAAAAGCTGGGTCGCGATGACGGGGCGGCGGTCCCTGACAGCGCGGGTAGCTCGCAGGACACCTCAACGCAGTAACGCTCAGGGCGACATTGTCGCCCTTCTCTTTTTCGTTTTCTCTCCTGTTCCCGTCCGAATCGCACCCTGACGACTAAACGACCCGGTATCAGTCGGCCTGTTGCGGCTGCTGACGCGGCATTTTTCCGGCGACCCACATCGCCGATAACGCGATAACCAACGCCACGATAAACACCCAGTGCAGTGAGGCAGCAATCGCCTGTAACAGGTGCTGCAGCTCATCCGGGGCCAACTGGTCGCGGGTTGTCTGCGACATAATTTGCTGCACCGGGTCCTCTGCATGTGGCAACCGCCACTGCAGGTTGAGGTTTAGCACGGCGCCCATCACCGCCGTTCCCAGCGCGGAGCCAATCATACGGCTGAACATTACCGACGCCGTGCAAATACCGCGAATGCCATATTCGGCATGATTCTGCACAGACACCAGAAACGTCGTGCTGGTCATCCCCATGCCGGTGCCGATGAGGAATGAGGTGAAGCCCGCCTGCAGTAGCGAACTTTCTCTGTGTAACAGCAGCAGTAAGGCGCTGCCAGCAATTAACAATAATGCGCCCAACTGGGCGGTAAAACGATAGGAAGTGAACAGCATCAGGCGGCCACTCACCGTACTGGCCAGCGGCCAGCCGATGGACATCATCGCCAGCGCGGTGCCGGCCTGAAGTGGCGAACCGCCCGTGACGCCCTGTATCCATGTCGGTAAAAACGCGCTGACGCCCATCATGGTCGCCCCAATCACCAGGTTGCCTATATTGCCGGCAATAATCAGCTTACTCTGCCAGAGACGCATCGGAAACAGGGGCGCCTGTGCCTGCTGTTCATGGCGGGTTAACTGCCAGCCGGCCAGCCCGCCCACAAGTAAAAACAACAGGAGCCAGTAGCCCAGTTGTTCTGCCTGTAACAGGGCAATCAGTACGGCGCTGATGCACAGCGTCAGCCAGCCACTGCCAATCAGATTCAGTGACGGGGCCGGCTGTTTCTGTGGATGTGTTGGCAGCAGGATGGCCAGCAACAGCATACTGATGATGCCAATCGGGACATTGACCCAGAAAATCACCGACCAGTTGAAGTGCTGGACCAGCCACGCGCCCGAGAGCGGCCCGACAATCGCCGCCACGCCCCAGACGCTGGACAGCCAGCCCTGCACGCTGGCCCGCTCACGGGGGGAATAGATATCGGCCACAATCGTGGACGTCAGCGGCATGATGGCTCCCGCGCCCAGGCCCTGAAAGGCGCGGAACACGATGAGCCAAAACATGCTGCGCGCAAAACCGCATAACACCGACCCTGCCAAAAAAAGCGTGATGCCCAGAAACAGCATCCTCTTTCTGCCCCACAGATCCGCCAGGCGCCCATAAAGCGGTACGCTTATGGCCTGCGTCAGCAGGTAAACCGAAAATACCCAGCCAAACTGCGCAAAGCCCCCCAGCTCGGCGACAATTGTTGGCATCGCGGTGGCCACAATAGTGACTTCGATGGCGGCCATAAACATGGCGAGCATGCAGGCGAAAAGAATCCAGTTGCGGCGCAGCGGCGCGGAAGTGCTGTTGATCATGATGCTCCCTTTTTGCGTTCCCTAAGGCTAGCGCAAATCTGCACATCCAGGAATCAATTCAGCGCTTTTGTGACATTGTCACGTAAATCGGGGTAAATCAGGTAGTTTCGCTGTTAAACCAGTTGTAGTAAGGGCTGCGGCGATTTTGCCCCCATGCTATCTCCATGATTTTACCGATAAAAGCTGGCGCGCTTCGCTTGACGTTGCTATAGGTTTAAAACTGCGTTGACTGTGATTAACGAAATTACGCAGAAATTCGCAAACGTTTTACACGTTTAACAATCGGCATGGTTTTGGACGCGGCGGCCCTTTTTGTGGCGTCTGTCATGTCGGTTCAGGGTTTGATAACAACAGATTGGTCTACAGGGAGAATCCGTATGCATAACGCTTCGCTGGCCAAACGTGCCGGTCTGGCGCTGCTTGCTGTGATAGCAGTGTTGGGCGCACTGGTTTGGGGGCTGGGCTGGGATACACTGGTCGCCCGCCGCGTTGATCTCATCTATCTTGGCCAACAGCACCTGTTTTTAGTGTTCTGGTCAATGCTGTTTGCCCTGCTGGTCGGTATTCCCAGTGGGATCCTGCTAAGCCGTCCCTTTGCCCGTCGCTGGGCAGAATATGTCATGCAAATCTTTAACGTGGGCAACACGTTGCCGCCGCTGGCCGTACTGGCGCTGGCCATGGTGGTGATCGGCATTGGCGATAAGCCGGCGCTGTTTGCCCTGTTCCTGGCCTCGCTGCTCCCCATTGTCCGCAACACCTATGCCGGACTGAGCGCCGTTCCGCCCTCACTGATTGAAGCCGCTAACGGTATCGGCATGACAAAATGGCAACGCCTGCGTCAGGTTGAGCTGCCGAATGCGCTGCCGGTCATTCTGGCAGGGGTGCGCATTGCGACAGCCATTAACGTTGGCACCGCCCCGCTTGCCTTCCTGATTGGTGCCAGCAGCTTTGGCGAGCTGATTTTTCCGGGGATTTACCTCAATGACTTCCCGGTCCTGATTCTGGGCGCGGTGGCAACGGCGTTAGTGGCCCTGATACTGGATATGTTGCTGGCGACGTTAGGCCGTTATCTGAGTCCGCACGCTGCGGCATAAAACAGGAGTTGATGATGCTTACGCGTTGGATTAAGCACTGTACGCTGGCCCTGACGGCGACGCTGGCGCTCAGCCAGAGCGTTCAGGCTGCCGCCCCGCTGGTGCTGGCGACGAAAAGTTTTACGGAACAACACATCCTTTCTGCCATGACCGTGATGTGGCTGCAAAAGAAAGGGTTTCAGGTTATCCCAAAACGCAACATTGCCACGACAATCAGTCGAAATGCCATGATTAACAAGCAAATCGACATGACGTGGGAATATACCGGTACCTCACTGATTATTTTCAACCATATCAACAAGCCCATGTCCTCACAGGAAGCTTACCAGACCGTTAAAAATCTGGATGGCAGGCTGGGGCTGATCTGGCTTAATCCAGCCCCGATGAACAACACCTATGCTTTTGCCATGCAGCGGGCGCGGGCGGATAAAGAAGGTATTTCTACCCTGTCGCAACTGGTGGCCAAAATTGATCAGGTGCGCAAAACCGACCCGAAACATAACTGGCGACTGGGGCTGGATCTGGAGTTCTATGGCCGTTCGGATGGGATGAAGCCGCTGCAGAAGACCTACAACCTCACGCTGGACAGACCGCAAATTCGTCAGATGGACCCGGGTCTGGTGTACAACGCGATCCGCGACGGTTTTGTTGATGCGGGCTTGATTTACACCACGGATGGGCGCGTAAAAGGATTCGATCTCAAGGTGCTGCAAGATGATAAGCACTTCTTCCCCAGCTACAACGTGACGCCGGTCGTACGCAAAGATGTGCTGGAGAGCCATCCCGGCCTTGAGGCGGCGCTGAATCAGCTTTCATCGCTGATTACGGATGAGGCCATCACCGAGATGAACAAGCGCGTGGATATCGATCATCAGTCACCGGAACAGGTGGCGCGCGATTTCCTTCAATCCAAAAACATGCTGTAAGGAGGCATCGTGGATACCCTTCATTACATCATTGATAACTGGAATAACCTGCTCACGCTGACCTGGCAGCATACCTGGCTGGTGCTGGTCGCTGTGGGCTGCGCCATTCTGGCCGGCGTGCCGCTGGGCATTTTAATTGTCCGCATTAAATGGCTGGCCACGCCGGTACTGGGCATCGCCACCATCGTGTTGACCATTCCGACCATTGCCCTGTTTGGTCTGATGATCCCGCTGTTTTCGCTGATCGGTCAGGGAATCGGTGCGGTGCCTGCCATCACGGCGGTGTTCCTGTATTCCCTGCTGCCGATTGTACGTAATACCCATACCGCGCTGGAAAACCTGCCGGATGGCTTGCGTGAGGCCGGTCGGGGCATTGGGATGACGTTCTGGCAGCGTCTGCGCTGGGTTGAGATCCCCATGGCCCTGCCCGTCATTTTTGGCGGTATCCGCACCGCCGTCGTGATGAATGTCGGCGTTATGGCCATCGCGGCGGTGATCGGTGCGGGCGGACTTGGCCTGCTCCTGCTTGATGGCATCAGCGGAAGTGACGTGCGCATGCTGATTGCCGGCGCACTGATGATTTGCCTGCTGGCGATTGTTCTTGACTGGCTGCTGCACCGTTTGCAGCTGGCGCTGACTCCTAAGGGAATTCGATAATGATAAAACTTGAAAATCTGACGAAAACCTTCAGCCAGAAAAATGGCACGCTGATGAAAGCGGTGGACAATGTAAGTCTTGAGGTGCCGGCGGGCGAAATGTGCGTACTGCTGGGCCCTTCCGGCTGTGGGAAAACGACCACTCTGAAAATGATTAACCGCCTGATTCCGGCCACCAGCGGACGTATTCTCATCAACGGTGAGGACACCAGCACCCAGGACACGACCACGCTGCGCCGCAATATTGGCTACGTTATTCAGCAAATTGGTTTGTTTCCTAACATGACGATTGAGGAAAACATTACCGTCGTGCCGCGCATGCTGGGCTGGGACAAAAAACAGTGCCGCGAGCGGGCCACCGAATTAATGAGCATGGTGGCACTGGATCCCACGAAATTTCTGCATCGCTATCCGCGCGAAATGTCGGGCGGGCAACAGCAGCGTATTGGCGTTATTCGCGCGCTGGCGGCGGATCCGCCGGTTTTGCTGATGGATGAACCTTTTGGTGCGGTGGACCCGATTAACCGTGAAGTCATCCAGAATGAGTTCCTGGATATGCAGCGTCAGTTAAAGAAAACGGTCATGCTGGTCAGCCACGATATTGACGAGGCGCTGAAACTCGGTGATCGCATCGCCGTATTTGGCCAGGGCAAAATTGTGCAATGCGCCAGCCCGGACGAATTACTGGCGACGCCAGCGAATGATTTTGTCGGGTCGTTTGTCGGTCAGGACCGCACTCTGAAACGTCTGCTGCTGGTGCAGGCGGGTGATGTGACCGATCAGCAACCGACCATCACGGTGAAACGTTCGACGCCACTGATGGATGCGTTCAGCACTATGGACGATAACGATATGCGTTCCATTACCGTCGTGGACGACGATGGTAAACCGCTCGGGTTTGTTAAACGTCGCGAGGCGCGTAGCGCCAGCGGTCGCTGTGAGGATATACTGCACACCTTCCGGGTAACCGGCAAAGCCGAGGAGAACCTGCGCGTGGTGCTGTCAAAGCTGTATGAACACAACACGGTGTGGATGCCGATTGTGGATGAAGAAGGCCGTTACAGCGGGGAAATTTCGCAGGATTATATCGCGGACTACCTCAGTTCCGGCCGTACGCGTCGCCGTCTGAATCCCTGAAAAATCAGGGCCGCACCCCGGTTGCGGCCCTTTTCCATCGAGCGGGTTTCGTGTTTCGCATCCTGTGTCACTGTCTTTCTTATTAGCGTGTGTTTTCAGATGAAGGGCGTCAGGCTATTTTCGCCTTTGCAACCGGCAGCTTGTCGGCATTGAGCAGGGAGATATCCAGGTAGCGGGACACATCACGCTGCTCAACACGCGGCAAATAGGGCAACTCACCCAACAGCGGCGCAGGAAGCTTGTCACGCAGGGCTGAAATGATCTCCGCATAGTGCGCCAGCCCCGGATTGATCCGGTTTGCCACCCAGCCTGCCAGCGGTAAGCCATCACCCAGAATAGCCTCAGCCGTCAGCAACGCATGGCTGATGCAGCCCGTTTTAATCCCCACGACCAGGATCACCGGCAACTGTTGTTCCACCACCCAGGCCGATAACGGCTGGGCATCATTCATCAGGCTGCGCCAGCCTCCTGTGCCCTCAACCACGACGCGATCGGCCAGTTGATGCAGGTTCTTTAACCCCTGACTGATTCGCGCATAGTTAACCTCACAAGGCGGATAACCCCCGATTTCTTCTTTTTCGAAAATAACGGGATTCACAGCCTGATAAGGCAACGTCATGGACGAGGCGCTTTGTAAAAACAACGCATCTTTATTTCTCAGGCCCTCTTCCGTTTTGACACCACAACGGGCAACGGGCTTGTAGCCTGCGGCACTGAAACCGGCCTGAATAAAACTCTGTAACAGGGCGCGCGACACAACGGTTTTTCCCACTTCGGTATCTGTTCCCGCAATAAATAGCGTTTTCACTCGACGTCTCCTTCACCAGCGGTTTCGACTCATCGGCGATGAGTCTTTCGTGCGAACAGACATTCTAAGGAAGGAAAAGCACAGGCAGATTGCGTTAGCGCAAGGTTAGTGTTGCTTAACCTTGTAGTAACTTCACTAACAGGTAACCGCTATAGAGCGAATCTTTAATGAGCGCCGCCGCACCGAGTGTGCCAGGCTCAGTAAACTCAGTAGGTGCAAGCTGAATGCCTGCGCTGTAAGCCGGTAACGACTGCTGATGAATGGTGTTTTGTACCGCCGGGAACAGGATTTCCGCCGCCTGACTTAGCGGTGAACCGATAAGAATATGTTGAGGATTGAAGATATTTACCATCATGCCAAGCAGCCTGCCCACATGATGCCCTACCGTGGCGATGGCATCGCGGGCCAGCCTGTCACCCGCCTGGGCCGCCTCACAGACCGCCTCCAGCGTTAAGGTTTGATGATGTAACAGGCTGTCGGGCTGTCCCGGCAGACGCTGAGCAACAAGGGCCAGCAGACTGCCGGTACTGGCCACCGTTTCCAGGCAGCCATGATTCCCGCAGTAACATTGCTGACCATAGGGATCGACCTGCGTATGGCCCACTTCGACCAGCGCACGTCCGCTTTTGTGCAGTAACTGTCCGTCCGTGATCACGCCCGCCCCCACGGTTTCATCAATGACAATCTGAATGACATCCTGCGCACCGCGCGATGCGCCAAACAGGGATTCTGCCAATGTCCAGGCCGAGATATCATGCTGGATAAACACCGGCAGGCCGGTTCGGGCCGCCAGGGTGCTGCCCAGTGGCATATCATGGCAGGTATAACCGGGTAACCGGTGCACCACGCCTGATGCGACGTTGATCAGCCCCGGCAACGTGATAGCAATGGCGGTCAGCCTTTCCAGCCGCTTTTGATGGCGGATAAAAAACGCATCAACATGGTCGGTCAGTGTGGTCAGTAAGGATTGGGTGGGATCATCCGGGAGGGGCAAATGGTCTTCAACCAGCGCCCTGCTGCTCAAATCGCGAAGCGTCAGGGTTAATGTGCCACGGTGCAGGCGAAGGGCCAGGTAGTGCCAGGCCTCCGTGTCCAGAATTAACCCGATAGCGGGACGACCACGCGCGCCCGGATCCTGAAATTCGGTTTCCTGAACCAGATGGGCATCCAGCATTTCCCGGACAATTTTGGTAATACTGGCTGGGGCTAACTGGGCGCGCCTGGACAATTCAATGCGCGAGACGGGGCCATGCTGATCAATTAATCGGTAAACGACGCCAGCATTGATTTGTTTAATTTGGTCAATATGGCCAGGTTGGCTGTCCGAACTCACACCCTGCTCCGGTTATTTTCGCGCTTCTAAATAAATATCCGCTATGGTGCGGCAGATTCACCTTTTGCGGCAAATATTTGCTTAGATATGTGATTTATCACACATAATTTTTCCGCCTTTAGCGAGAGCGTTCGTTTTCCCGCCGCAACAGCGCCATCATATGGGCCATCTGCGCGCTCATTTCCCGTTGCGCAGACCAGACCAGCCACATTTCCGAAAGTGCATCCGGTTCCTCAAGCGGCAGCCAGACGACATTCGTCAGGCGGGCATGGCTGAACGATGCCGGTAAAATAGACACGCCTAAACCGGTCGCGACCAGACCGAGAATTGTCATCGCCTCGCCCACTTCCTGAGTGATATAGGGTTTGATCTGATAGCGTTGCAGTAAATCGAGTATTTCGCTGTAAAGCGCCGTTCCCACCTGCGAATCGAAAAAGACAAAAGGCTCACTGGCCAGCGCCTGTAAAGAAATCTTCCCGGCGGACGCCAGCGGATGGGCTTTGTGCACCACCGCGCATAGCGGCTCCTGTAACAGGAGCTGATGATGCAGATCGGCAGGCAGCGGCGTGTTGCGCATCACACCCAAATCGAGTTTCCCTTCATGGAGCGGCGTCAGCTGCTGCCGGGTATTGATTTCCTGCATCTGAACATGAACATCAGGCCAGCGCTGGCGAAACAGGTAGAGCGCATCCGAGACGACACCAATAAAAGCGGCAGATGAGGTAAAGCCAATGCGCAGTTCCCCTTCTTCTCCCCGATGTAGTCGTGCCGCACGCTGGGTCGCCTGCTCAACCTGCAACAGAATGGCGCGCGCATCCTGCAAAAATTGTTGCCCGGCCGGCGTGAGCTGCACGCTGCGGTTGGTGCGGTTAAACAGCTGCGCCCCGGTTTCTGCCTCAAGGTGCATGATTTGCTGACTGAGCGGCGGCTGAGAAATATGCAGCCGCTGCGCCGCGCGGCCAAAATGCAGCTCTTCTGCAACGGCAATAAAATAACGCAGGTGACGCAGCTCGATATTCATAGGTTAAAAATATTATTTGAGATTATTAATATATTAGACAACCTAATCCGCTTTTCCTAGCCTTACGTTATTCGTTGTTTTTACTCATAAGGATTACTGTGAATCGCTCTTCATCGGCTGTCGCCCTGGACAGAAATGTGGCGCAGCAGCCTGCATCACCTTCTCAGGCGTGGATCGTGCGCGGCACTCCGCCCTTTATGCGCGTGACACTGGCGCTGTTTTCGGCCGGGCTGGCCACCTTTGCGCTGCTGTATTGTGTGCAGCCGCTGCTGCCGGTCCTCTCTGCACAGTTTGGCGTGTCACCGGCCGCCAGCAGTATTTCCCTGTCGGTCTCCACCGCGACACTGGCGCTGGGCTTACTGATTACCGGCCCCTTGTCCGATGCTGTCGGTCGCAAATCTGTCATGGTCACCGCGCTGATGCTGGCTTCCGTCTGCACGCTGATTTCGGCCACCATGACAAGCTGGCACGGCATTCTGCTGATGCGGGCGCTTATTGGCCTGTCGCTCAGCGGCGTCGCGGCCGTCGGGATGACTTATCTCAGTGAAGAAATCCATCCCAGCGTAGTCGCCTTTTCGATGGGGCTGTATATCAGCGGAAATTCGATTGGCGGGATGAGCGGTCGCCTGATCAGCGGCGTATTAACCGACTTTTTCTCCTGGCGCGTCGCCATTGCCGCCATTGGCTGTTTTGCCCTGGCGGCCGCCCTGATGTTCTGGAAAATTTTGCCCGCCTCGCGGCATTTTCACCCGACGTCCCTGCGCCCCCGCCATCTGGCCATTAACTTTCGCCTGCACTGGCGCGACGCGGGCCTGCCCTTGCTGTTCGCGGAAGGCTTACTGCTGATGGGGGCGTTCGTCACCCTGTTTAACTATATCGGATATCGCCTGCTGGGTGCGCCGTGGCATTTAAGCCAGGCCGTGGTGGGACTGCTGTCGGTGGTTTACCTGACCGGTTCATGGAGTTCGCCCAAAGCCGGCGCGTTAACCAGTCGATATGGCCGGGGGCCGGTGATGCTGGGCGCAACGCTTATCATGCTGACGGGCCTGCTCCTGACCGCCTTTCATGCCTTGGCTCTGATCTTTATTGGGATGATGCTGTTCAGTGCTGGCTTTTTTGCCGCACACTCCGTAGCCAGCGGCTGGATTGGGCCACGCGCGCGTCGCGCAAAAGGCCAGGCGTCTTCACTGTATCTGTTCAGTTATTATGTGGGGTCCAGCGTGGCGGGTACGGCAGGGGGCTTTTTCTGGCATCAGTTTGGCTGGCCGGGCATAACCGTGTTTATCTCTACCCTGCTGCTGCTGGCTCTGGCGGTCGCGTGGCGGCTGCATCAACGCAAACTCTAGCAAAACTTAACAAATTTTCCGGGCACAATGCGGCCCGGAAAATCCGCTGTACAAGAATTGTCCGTATTATCAGTATCATTGCTAACTACCGGTGTTTCCCCGCTATAATCGGTTTAATCCCAAAGATTAATGCCATCTTTGAATTCACTGTTAGGGGAGACCTCATGGCGCATTACTATTACGTCAATAAACAATCCGGTTATAACGATAACCACGTGGTACACGCCAAAGGCTGTCGCTACCTTCCGGGTCTGGAAGACCGACTGTTTCTGGGCACGTTTTACTCTGCAACAGCGGCTATACAGCAAGCCCGAAAATATTATGCCAGCGCATTAGGCTGCGACGACTGTTGCCCGGTTATGTCTGCTCAAACCCCACCCCTGCATGACAGCGTTGGACTGAAGCACGGTATTGATTTCTGATCACAGCGCATGCCTTTGCGATCCCATTCAGCCGCGTTTTTCCCGAGGATGGCGGAATATCGCCGCCATCTGCCCTGCCAGCCCGCCGTTCAGTTGCTGCCGACCTGCCCCTGTAGCCGTCCCGCTTTAAGTCGCCAATTCGTTAAGCATTTTGCCTTTTTTCCGTTATCTTAGAGGCCTTACTCTTCATACAGGGATTTAACATGCGTGATAAATATGCGGCGTCTCAAATTGCCCTTCACTGGCTGACCGTGCTGCTGCTGATTATTGTCTATGCCACGATGGAGCTGCGCGGTTATGTGGAACGGGGCTCCTGGCAGCGCTTTGTGATGACCGTGACACACTTTAGCGCGGGCGCAACCATTCTGGTGGTGATGCTCTCACGGTTACTGCTGAAAATTCGCCATCGCAGCCCCGCGATTACGCCCCCCGTACCGCGCTGGCAAACGGGCCTGGCACACCTGACGCACACGTTGATTTATGCCTTATTTATCAGCCTGCCGGTGCTGGGTATCGCCTCACGTTACCTGAAGGGCCGCGAGTGGTTATTATTCGGCATTCCCATGCCGGTCGCTGCGGAACCTGATTTCGATCTCTCTGATACGCTCGTCGACTGGCACGAAACCCTGGCGCCACTGGGCTACTGGCTCATCGGCTTACATGTCGCTGCAGCCCTGTTCCATCACTATGCGCTGAAGGACAATGCGCTGCTGCGTATGATGCCGGGACGCGGGACGCGCCAGCCCTGATTCCCTGACGCTGCACATCGGGCTAAAAAAATCACCATAATCTGCGCCAGGTGGTTCCACCCGGCGCTTGATTCCTACACAATAGCCACTAAATTGTGACGCAGGTCACTTTCGTGGGATGATCGTTGTCATCCTCTTTTGACGCACAGACAGATTTAACTTCTCATGCCTTTAACAACTGTTTCCCGTAAAACGGCCTGGCTACGCGTGGTGCTGCTGGCCATCGCCGCTTTTGTTTTCAATACCACTGAGTTCGTACCGGTGGGTTTACTGTCGGATATTGCTGCCGGGTTTTCGATGAAAACCGCTGAAGTGGGCATTATGCTGACGATTTATGCCTGGGTGGTGGCGCTGCTGTCCCTGCCGTTAATGCTGCTGACGCGTAATGTTGAACGGCGGTTACTGCTTACGGTACTGTTTAGCCTCTTTGTAGCCAGCCATGTTCTTTCGACATTCGCCTGGAGCTTCAGTTCGTTAATCGTTTCCCGCATTGGCATTGCGCTGTCACATGCGGTGTTCTGGTCCATTACCGCCTCCCTGGCTATTCGTGTGGCGCCTGCCGGTAAAAAAACGCAGGCGCTCAGTATGCTGGCAACCGGTACGGCACTGGCCATGGTGCTGGGGGTGCCCATTGGTCGCGTTGTGGGGCAGGCGCTGGGTTGGCGCACCACCTTTGGCGTGATCGGGCTGTCAGCGTTGATCCTGATGATTATGCTGGCGCGCGTCTTGCCGCGTCTGCCCAGTGAACACACCGGTTCATTAAGCAGCGTACCGCTGTTGTTCCGCCGCCCGGCCCTGGCAGGCATGTACCTGCTGGTTACACTCATTGTGACCGCGCACTATACGGCTTACAGCTATATTGAACCCTTTATGCAACTGGTGGCGAATGCCAGCGAAAGTTTTACCACCCTGCTGCTGTTACTGTTTGGTTCTGCCGGCATTATTGGCAGTCTGCTGTTCAGTTCGCTGGGTAAACGCTTTCCCTCAGCGTTGCTGATCAGCGCCATCGCCCTGGTCACCTTATGCATGGGGCTGTTAATTTTTGCCGCCGTGCGTCCTGGCGCGATTATCACCCTCTGCGTCGTCTGGGGAATGGCGATGATGATGATTGGCCTGGCGATGCAAATCCGTGTCCTGTCACTGGCACCCGATGCCACCGACGTGGCGATGTCGCTGATGTCCGGCATTTATAACATCGGCATCGGTGCGGGCGCGTTACTGGGCAGTCAGGTGAGCGTATATATGAGCCTGTCTGACGTCGGTAACGTGGGGGCGATGATCGGCCTGGTCGCGCTGCTGTGGTGCGTGTATATTTTCCGGCGCTGCCCACAGTTACGCTCTAATGGTTAACTGAAGCAGGCTTCTGCGCCTCGCAGAAGCCTGCCGATGCGTCTTCGTCTGCTATCATGCACTGCGGCACTGCGGCACTGAACGGCCAGACGACCTGTTCCGGCGCCCGAAGGGGCAGCGCGTCAGAAAGGTGCTAAACACACCCGATAACCGCTTATATTGTCAGAGGATGCCCTTCTACCTGACTCATCCATTACATCTGTTAACCTCGAAAAAGGATCAACGTTCATGACGAGAAAGTGGTTAACGCTGTACCTGTCGCGTAGCGTCAGCCGGGTGATGTTGCAGGATCTCCAGGCCATCTTACCTGCTGAGGCGGTGAAAATTTTCACGAATGATTTAGACGACGTTCGCTACGCTACAGTAGAATGCGTGCAGGCAGAAACGACCTGCGCCTTGATTGCCTCGGCGATCATCGTCTGGCGTCAACTGGGGCATATTCATCTGCTGCTGTATACACAAGGTGAAGTGCAGCGTCAGATCACGGACGCCACGCAGTTTGAATTATTTACTTTGCTGAAGAACAACCGTGCCGCCTTGCGGCTGGCCTGACGTGGCGTAACCTCACAGGATAATTATGAGAATTGGTCTGCTGTTCCCCATCGCTATCATCGTGGCAGGTATTGGCTTTCTCGCCTGGTTCATCGGCAGAGGCCTGGCGATGCCTGGCTCCTGAGATCAGCGTAGCTGGCTGTCTTTACTCCCACGCCGGTTGTAGAGACTGCTCTCTTTTTTCTGCTTATCGATCTTTTCCTGACAGGAAACGCAATAACGCACGCCCTTGAGTGCCTGACGGCGGGCTTCGGGAATCGGCTCGCCGCACAGTTCGCATTCTGTGGCACTTTCCCCCTGTCCCAGTGACTGACGCACACGTTCGATACCGTCATTAACGGTGCTGTCGATTTGCTCCTGTACTGCCCCTTCTGCTGCCCAGCCGTTTGCCATTTTTGTGCTCCACTTCATTACCTGTACAGGTTAACTGTACAACATATCAGGGATTTTGCAGGCAAACCGACTCACCTCCCTGTGAAGCCGGTGACGGACATTACGGCTTAATATCGACCTGATAAAAGATATGTTTGCCGAAGGGATCCACTTCGTAACCGGTCACCGATTTGCGGATCGGTTCGAAAATGGTGGAATGGGCAATCATTACGGCCGGCATCTGGTCGTGCATGATTTGCTGCGCCTGCAGATACATGACCGTACGTTTGGCTTGATCGGGTTCGGCTCGGGCGGCGGTAATCAGCTTTTCAAAGGGCTGATAGCACCATTTTGATGAGTTCGATCCCCCTTTCGCCGACGTGCAACTGTAAAGCGGACCAAAGAAGTTATCCGGATCCCCGGTTGCCGTCGTCCAGCCCATCAGGGCCGCCTGATGCTCACCGCTGCGCACACGTTTCAGGTATTCGCCCCATTCGTAACTGACAATATTGGCTTTGATGCCCACTTTTGCCCAGTCTGCCTGGATCATCTCCGCCATTCTGCGTGCGTTGGGATTATAGGGACGCTGTACCGGCATCGCCCAGAGCGCAATTTCCGTCCCTGGTTTCACGCCTGCCTGTTGCAATAACGCTTTCGCTTTTTCCGGATCGTAATCGTAATCCTTCAGGTCCTTGTCGGCACTCCAGACGCCGGGGGGCAGAATGTTTTTCGCCACCACGCCAGTGCCTTTAAAAATCGCCTCGATAATAGCAGGCTTGTTGATCGCCATGGCCAGCGCCTGGCGAACCTGCACATTATCGGTCGGGGCTTTGGTGGTGTTAAAGGCCAGGAAACCGGTATTCAGTCCCGCGGCCTGTTTCAGCGTGATGTCCGGATTTTGTTTCATTTTTTCGAGATCGGCAGGATTCGGGAACGGCATGACCTGGCACTCATTTTTTTCCAGTTTGGCGTAGCGCACGGCCGCGTCTGGCGTGATGCTGAAAATCAGCCGATCCAGTCTGGCCTTGCCCTGCCAGTAGTCCGGAAACGCCTTATACAGAATGCGTGAGTCTTTTTGATACTGAACCAACTGGAAAGGCCCGGTTCCGATGGGATCGCTATCCACTTTTTCCGGTGTGCCGGCTTTCAGCATCTTGTCTGCATATTCTGCCGAGTGAATGGAGGCGAAATACCAGGCCAGATCGGCCAGAAATGGCGCTTCCGGGTGCGCCAGCGTAAAGCGCACGGTGTGATCGTCAACGCGGTCAATGTGGGTGATTAACGTGGCCAGTTCAAGACTGTCGAAGTTGGAATAGTGCCCGCCCGAGACGTTGTGATAGGGATGGTTGCTGTCCATCTGGCGCATAAAAGAGAAGATGACGTCATCCGCATTAAAATCACGACTGGGCGTAAACAGCTTATTGCTCTGAAATTTAACGTTATGCCGCAGATGGAACGTATAGACTTTGCCGTCGGGACTGATCTCCCAGCGTTCTGCAAGGCCTGGAATTAATTCTGTGGTGCCGGTTTTAAAATCAACCAGGCGGTTAAACACCGGCACGGCACTGGCATCCACGCTGGTTCCCGAGGTGTAAAGTTGCGGATTAAAGTTCTCCGGTGAGCCTTCTGAGCAGTAGACCAGCGTCGTCGCGTTAACACTTCCTGCCAATGCGATACCGGCCGTCAGCAATCCCAGGGTTGTAAACCTGTTTCTCATTATTATCCTCGCTTTATGTTGACTTCTATATATCAGACTCTCTAAATAAACGGTGCAAACAGTGGATTGATAGCATGAATCTTCACCATAGCGAACCCCGCATGTAGTCAACTAATAAGGATTAGTGATGACCGACAAACTTCAGACGCAGTTGATCACGCGTTTTTTCCGTTATCTGGCGGTGAGCAGTCAGAGTGATGCAAAGTCCAGCACCTTACCGAGCACCCCGAGTCAACATGCGATGGCGGCGCTGCTGGCGGATGAATTGCGCGAACTGGGGCTTGAACAGGTCGTCGTTGATGAACAGGCGACGGTAACGGCAGTTAAACCGGGCAACTGCCCTGACGCGCCACGCATTGGGTTTATTACGCACATTGATACGGTTGACGTCGGTCTGTCACCTGATATTCACCCGCAGATCCTGACCTGGCAGGGCGAAGATCTGTGCCTTAATCCCGAACAGAACATCTGGCTGCGCCGGGATGCGCATCCTGAAATTGCCCCTTATATGGGCCAGGACATTATTTTCAGCGACGGGACCAGCGTGCTGGGCGCCGATAACAAAGCGGCGGTTAGCGTTGTTATGACGTTAATGGAAAACCTGCAGGGTCAGCACGGTGATGTAGTCGTCGCGTTTGTCCCCGATGAAGAGATTGGCCTGCGCGGTGCCAAAGCGCTGGATCTTAACACCCGCTTTAATGTGGACTTTGCCTGGACCATCGACTGTTGTGAACTGGGTGAAGTGGTCTATGAAAACTTCAATGGCGCGGCGGCAGAGCTGTGTTTCACCGGGGTTCCCGCCCATCCGATGTCCGGTAAAGGTGTGCTGGTCAATCCGCTGCTGATGGCCCATGACTTTATCAGTCACTTCGACAGGCAGGCGACGCCCGAACACACGGAAGGCCGTGAAGGCTATATCTGGTTCAATGAAATGCAGGCCAATGCCAGTGTTGCGACGCTGAAAGCATCAATTCGCGATTTCGATCTGGCGAGCTTTGCCGCGCGCAAAGAACAATTGCAGCATGTTGCCAGCCTGATTGCTGAACGCTATCCCACCGGACAGGTCGAGATAACGATTCACGATATTTACAGCAATATCAGCAATGCCATGGGCGACGACCGCCGGGCGCTGGATCTGATTTTTGCTGCCATGCGCGATCTGGACATTACACCCAAAGTGATTCCCATGCGCGGCGGTACCGATGGCGCGGCCTTATCTGCCCGCGGTATTTTCACCCCTAACTTTTTCACAGGCGCGCACAATTTCCATTCACGTTTCGAATTCCTGCCGGTGAAGTCGTTCGTTAAGTCGTATCAGGTCGCGGAGAAACTGTGTTATCTGGCGGCGCAATCGGGGAGTACGGCAAAGACAGGCAGTTGAAACATCACCGCCTTCATGATGAAGGCGGTAGTCATATTGATTAGAAGGTGACCCAGTCGCCGTTCTCTGCCGTGGCGGCTTTTGGACGCAGTACAGGAGACGGTGCTGTTGCAGGGCCTGCAGACGCCGCTGGCGGCCTTCTGTCCTGTGTCAGCGCTACCGGCGCATCGCTCGATAACCGGAACTGTGCAACAGAAGCCTGAAGCGCTTCCGTCTGCAGCGCCAGCGCGCTGGCGGCGGCAGAAACCTCTTCAACCAGAGCCGCGTTTTGCTGCGTCACACTGTCCATTTCCGTCACGGCCGTACCAACCTGAGAAATGCCCTTGCTCTGCTCTTCCGAGGCGGCGGCGATCTGCTTCATAATTGCATCCACATCCTGGACGGATTTTAAAATGCCGCTCATCGTGCCGCCGGTGGTACCCACCAGTTCCGCGCCCTTTTCCACGCGCTGCACAGAATCGGCAATCAGCCCGGCGATTTCTTTCGCCGCACCGGCGCTGCGCTGTGCCAGATTGCGCACTTCACTGGCGACGACGGCAAAGCCTCGCCCTTGTTCACCGGCACGCGCGGCTTCTACGGCCGCATTCAGTGCCAGAATGTTGGTCTGAAACGCAATGCCGTTAATGACGTTGGTGATCTCAGCGATTTTCTTCGAGCTGTCGGAAATGCCGTTCATGGTGGTCACAACTTCATCCACCAGGTTGCCGCCCTGCTTCGCCGTCAGCGTTGCCGCTTCGGTCAGTGCACTGGCCTGACGGGCATTTTCCGCATTAAATTTCACGGTCGCGGTCAGCTGTTCCATACTGGCGGCGGTTTGCTCCAGCGCGGCAGCCTGCTCTTCCGTACGGGAGGACAGATCGTTATTACCAATAGAGATTTCGGCGGCACCGCGCGAGATATTCTCTGTGCCGCTGCGAATGGCACTGACCGCATCACGCAGGCTGTCCTGCATCGCACTGAGCAGCGGAACCAGTTTACCAACGCAGTTACGGCCCATATCCTGAACGGGTTTACTGAGATCCCCTTTGGCGATTACGGCAAAATGCTCGCGAATCTTCTCCAGCGGTTTGACCAACATTGTGACCAGATAACGATCGGTAAACAGCAGAATCAGCAGACCAATCACCACGGTGGCTGAAATCATCGTTTTAGTCACGGCGGTCAGACGATCCACTTCAACACGGGTTTGTCCCAGTTTCTTGTTCGCCACGTTGTTAAACGCTTCGGTGCTGGCACCGAAGGCGCGGCTGAGCGCAGGTGTGACGTCATTCGCCTGTTGACGATAGGCATCCAGCGAATCCTGACGGGCACGCTGCAACTGCACGGTGACGCCCTGATCCAGCAGTTGCTGCCATTTATCAATGACCTCATTCGTCACGGCCGCGTCCATAGGTCCGGGTGACAGCTGTTTAAACAGCGCCAGTTGATGACGCATGTTATCTAACGCCTGCTGTACCGGAGCAAAGGCGGTGTCATCCTGGGCGACACCGGCGGCCTTTTTCTCCATCACACGCGACAAACGCGTAATCATACGAAAATACTGGTCGTTACCCTGACTTAACGCGGTCATCTGCTCAACGATATGGCGATCCACATCATTGCCATCACTGAGGGAGTTAAGCGAATGAATGCTGAACAGCCCAATGCCGCTCCACAACAGACTAAACAGTCCCAGAATGGTCAACATAACCGTGCGAATAGTGAAATTTTTAAGCATACCCATACAGAAATCCCTTGAACGTTAATCCGTAAAACCGGACACAGGAGATTTATCGGCAGCTCGCGGGAAAATGTAACGGTATTGTTATTTTTTTTCATCCACCCGCACAGATAATGTGCGGGTGGAAATGTGCAGGCCGGCGTACGTCTGGCATGCACCGCGCTGGTTCACCCTTTACAGTCGCACCAGGCGGGACATCATCAAACGGAACAAAGCGAGGCGGCGGCGCATAAAACCCGGTAACAGTTTGAGAGCCGCTTGACCCTGCCATCCTAGTGACATTGTCACGTCATGCTTTTTGCGCCAGGCGGGCCAGCGTTGTTTGCCTTCAATCATCGTCGTGTGTGGGGTTACATCACATGCGAAACGAAACCAGTAATCGCAAACCTGTTGAGAAAAAGCATGATCTGCGGCGGTAAAGGTGCGATCGTCGTCGGCAGGCGGCATCATCGCCAGCGTATTCATCACGTAAGGGATTTCATTACCATGCCAGGTGCCGTGCGGGTAGAGATCGCGCGATCGTTCTGAAACGTAGTCGAACCAGTAGCGCCAGCCCGGCATGCCCGCTTTCTCCTGCGCACGCATGATCAGCCAGGGAACAATGCTAAACGTCATATCCCGCGCGACAGCCCGCCCCAGCAGCGCATCATCCCCGGTACGGTAAATCCAGCGCAGTAACCGATAATGAAAATGGTTATTACGCCGTAGCTGTCCCACCACGGCGGCAGCCTCCACGCCAAACCAGACCAGTACGCTCGCTTCATCGCTGTTACTGCCCGCCATCAGCGGCAGGCGGTGCTGTTTTCCCGCCATCAACGTTTTCAGGACCGGCTCGGGCAGCACCGTATCACCGGCAATGGCCACCGGACCGAGGCCCAGCGAGCTGTCCAGCGGCCAGAAGGCGTCCGCAGGCAGCTCACGCAGCTGCGCCATGCTGGCATCCGCCGGTAAACCCAGCGCGGTCGCCACCATAACGCCTTTTTCACGTGCCGCGTCGCGGGTGACGTCTGGCAGGCTATAGGCACTTTGCACGATCCCTTTGTGGAACAACCCCCGGGACAGCGGTGAGCAGCAAAGCGAAAGCACACTGCGGGCGCCCGACGATTCGCCAAACAGCGTCACGTTGCTGGCATTCCCGCCAAACGCGGCGATATGCTGCTGTACCCATCGTAATGCCGCGATCTGATCAAGCAGCGCGAAATTGTTGATATGGCCCGTGTCAGCCTGCTCTTTTTCCAGTGCGGGATGAGCAAAAAAACCCAGATGTCCCAAACGGTAGTTAAGGGTCACCACCACCGCACCCCGCGAGGCTAAGGGTTTTCCACTATAGGGTGCCAGCCCACCTGAACCGATCGTAAAGCCACCGCCGTGAAGCCAGACCATGACCGGGAGTGGAACCTCTGGCTGCAGCTCTGGCGTCCAGACGTTGAGGTACAGGCAGTCTTCACTGAATACACCAGGATCGCCTCCGCCAATCGCCAGGCAGTAGTCACGATTCTGCCAACTCGCTGCAGAAAAGTGCTGTGCATTGCGTACACCGTGCCAGGGCTTAACCGGTTGTGGCGCGCGCCAGCGATACGCGCCGACAGGCGGTGCCGCATACGGAATGCCCTTGAATACAAAGATCCCGTCATCAAGGGTGCCCTGCAGTTCTCCGTCAGTCAGCGCGATTTTCAGGCCGTCATTTTTCATGCAGTGTTCCTTGTTAGCGTGCCTTTTCATTATTTCAGGCAATCTGATGTTGTCCAGTTCTGACGCGTTGTTAAGCAAAACGGTAAATACGCTGAAAAATCGCCCGAAGGCGTCGCCGTGATTGACCCCTGTCATGAAAATGTTTTTAGTGGAGAGCGTAACGAAAACGCCTTTGAGGAACTGACAATGTTTAGCGGTATCAATCAGGTTTTTGTGCGCATGACCGATCATCCCGATCTCGGCAAACTGTTGCTACGTCTGACTCTGGGGGGATTATTGCTGTTTCATGGTGAGTTTAAGCTCGTGCATGGCGTGGGCTGGATTGCCCATTTACTGCGACAACACGGTCTGCCGGGCTTTATCGCCTGGGGTGCCTGGATAGGGGAAATAATTGCACCGCTGATGCTGATCGCAGGCTTCATGACCCGGCCAGCGGCGTTTATCATTGCCGTGAATATGGTTGTCGCCACGCTGCTGGTCAAAACCGGCGCAGTGTGGCATCGCACCGATGTCGGTGCCTGGGCACTGGAAACGGAAGCACTTTACCTGTTCGGCGCTCTGGTGGTGATGTTTCTGGGGGCGGGAAGATTTACGCTGGTCCGTGATACGCGCCTGCAGTAAAGGAAAAACGGGGCGGTTCCGCCCCGTTCATATTATAAGGTAATGCCGCAGCGCTGTAAGGACGCCCGCTGCCTCTCTGCATACAGCACCATTTCATCCTGCACGGGGCAGCCCAGTGCGGTTTCAAAGCTGCTCCGGCTTGCCTGTCCCGCCGAACGTGTCGGCGTTTTGTCCCCGAGATTAGACTGAAAAATCCCTGCCGCACTGACAGGCAGAAAATCTTCATAAATAACAGGATCCGCCAGAATCCGCCCCTGCTCAATCAGACTTGCCAGTGATTCCCCACGCTGCGGCGGTTCCGCTCGCCCTTTTTCGCTGAGCCGATAAGTAAACCAGGCTAAGCCGGCTTCACGTAATGCGTTTTCATCATCCGGGAAAGCCGCAAAGGTCGCCGTGAGCTGCTGCTGGTGCTGCTGATTATCCGCACCGCTCCCGGCTTCGCTGAGCAGACGATCGTAAAGCGCGCGGCCCTGCGGCGTTAAGGCCGCGCCGCGCTGTTCGATCTCACCGAAGCGCGCCGTGTGCGTGCCCTCAAAACCGTCGGTGAAAATGACGGGTTCTTCCAGTGCCTTGAAGCTGGTCTGGCGTAACAAAACAGGCACCTTACGCCGGGGCGGACCTTCGATCACCGTTTTGGGATCAATGCCATACGTCGGCATCAGCGCCTGGACACGATCAATATCCAGCGTACGTGGCGTAAGATGATTGATATGGCAGGCCGGAAAACATACCACATCCGCGATCAACCGATGTTGTTGGTTCAGCGCCTGATAGGTGCGGCTCTCCACAAGGCTGTGTGAATGCCAGCGGAAGGTTTCCAGCGCTTCGTTGATAAACGCCTGCGCCTGGGGCGCCGTCAGTCCGCCCTGCTGTTGATGCAGCGCGATGAGGTTTCGGCATTCCGGCGTGAAAATATCGCGCGAGGCTAAAATCCGTGCGGCTTCATCCCGAAGCGCCGGGTCGGCAATCAGCTCCAGCCGTAACAGCGAGGTAAAAATACGAAAAGGATTGCGCTGCAGCGCTTCATCATCAATGGGGCGAAACGCGGTGGAGTGCACCGGTACGCCCGCCTGCGACAGATCATAATAGCCCACCGGAAACATGCCCATGACGGCAAACATCTGGCGCAGCATGGCAAGCTCGTCCGCGCTACCGACGCGAATGGCCCCGTGGCGCTCCAGACTGAGGCGGCTGAGTTCATCGGCCTCGGTCAGCCGTTGCTCTAGCACGCTATCAGCTGCAAGCGTTGCCTCATTAACCGCTTTCACCAACTGCATCAGCGTCCCGTAGAGCGGCACTTCCTGCTGATACATGTCCGACATGGCCTGGGAGAAGCCCGTGCGAATCGTATCCGCACTGATAAAGTTATCCATATTTACCACCTGACAGCATGAGCGTTGCAGCTACTGTAATCCAACGCGCTGCGGTCAGCGGAAAATATCATGAATTTGTGATCGGCTTAAAACCGTAGCGATTTTTCACCACCAGCATCACGGTGGTCAGCAGTGCCGGTATAGCGAGCAGCAAGAAAATAACGCTGAACGACCAGCCGAGTGACAACATTTCAGCCCCGACAAAGGCACTGAGGATGGCACCGATTCGGCCCACCCCGTGCATCCAGCTGGAACCGGTTGCGCGGGCATGGGTAGGATAGTAGCTGGCGGAAAGCGCATTCATGCCGGTATTCGCTCCGTTAAAACAAAAACCGCTGCAGAAGGCAATGGCGCTCATGATAACGACCTGCGGCGGTGAAAAACCCAGCGCGACAATAGCGATACCGCCGCAGAAGTAGATCACAGCCAGCGACAGACTGGCATTGAAGCGATCCATCAGCCAGCCGGCAAACAGCGATCCCAGCGTGCCGCCTGCCTGGTACATCGCGGTGATTATCGCCGCTTCCGTCACGGACATTCCCTGTGTATTGACCAGGGATGGCAGCCAGCTGCCGATCAGATACACCAGGAACAGCCCCATAAAATAGCCGCCCCAGAGCATCAGGCTGCCGATGCGGTAGCGAGGAGAAATGACCGTTGCGATGGCGCTGTGTTCAGCAGGTGATTTTTCCGCTTCGGTCGCATGGAAATGCGTATCCGGGCTCGTACTGCCGGGAAGAATACGTTCAAGAATGGCGCGAATGTGCTGCGCGGGCGCACCGCGACTAATCAGGAAACGTACCGATTCAGGAAGCTGACGGATCAGAACCGGCAGGACCAGCAAAGGAAGAATACCGCCCAGCAACAGAACGGAATGCCAGTCGTAACGTGGTAACAACCATGACGCGGCAAAGCCGCCGCTGGCGGCCCCAAAGGTAAAGCCACAAAACACCACGGTGATAATGAATGAACGGCGCCGCTCCGGCGCATATTCAGCCACCAGCGTACTAACGTTGGGCATGGCCGCTCCCAGCCCCAGCCCGGTCAAAAAACGGAACAGGATCATCTGTTCGATACTATGGGAAAATGCGGTCACCAGCGTCCACAGACCAAAAAACAGGACGCTGAAAATGATCATTAACCGGCGGCCAAAGCGGTCGGCCAGCGGCCCGGCGACCATCGCCCCCAGCGCCAGACCAATCAGCGCTGCACTGATCACGACACCCAACTGATGAGTACTGACGTGCCAGGCGGTTTTCAGCGTCGGCGCGATAAAGCCCATCAGGGCAATATCCATACCATCGAGCGCAACCACGATAAAACAGAGTACAATTAACCGAATTTGGCCACCACTCAGAGTACCCTGATTAATTAACTGGCGAACATCTACCGCCTCGACACTGCTCACGGGTAAACTCCTCAACGGCTGACTTAAACAACTATCAGATTTGGTAAAAAAAACGGCACTTATGATAGCTGATCGTTAACGATAAAACGCATGAAATTTTCGGCCGAAGCAGAAGCAATGCGGTAAGTTGATGTTTTTTCAGCAACCGTGAAAAACGCCCTGTCAGGCAAAAAAACAACGCCATCATTAATAATCAACCACTTAAAACGCTCCGCTGCAAAAAGTACACATTGTTAATAAAAATTTGCAGCAAAGTTAACAAAATCCAGCTTAAATAGTTGCCTGTCACCTGGCAATGTCATTAAGTTGGGTAAATGGAAAAAAATATCCTTTTCAATCAGCGCATTCGCTTGCGCCATTTACATGCCTTTGTTGCCGTCGCGCAGCAGGGAACCCTGGGGCGTGCAGCCGAGACCTTAAGTCTCAGTCAACCTGCGCTTTCTAAAACCCTCAACGAACTTGAAGAACTCACCGGCGTCCGCCTGTTCGAACGCGGTCGGCTGGGCGCACAACTGACCACCATGGGAGAACAGTTTCTTATCCATGCGGTAAAAGTGTTAGAAGCGCTGAATCATGCCGGCCAGAGTTTTAATGAACAGATTAACGAGCGTCCGGTAGTCATTCGTCTTGGTGCCTTAACCACGGCGGCGATGGGCATGTTGCCACAGATTCTTGACCGTTTTCACCAACTGCGTCCCAACACGACCATTCAGGTTGCCACCTTACATAATAATGTGTTGCTGGCGGGGCTGAGAGCGGGCGAGTTTGATCTGGGCATCGGCCGAATGGCGGATAAAGAGATGATGACCGGCCTGACCTATGAACTGCTGTTTCTGGAGTCATTAAAGCTGGTCGTCAGACCGGAGCATCCGCTTTTAAGTGACAACGTCACGCTTTCACGTGCCATGCAGTGGCCTGTTGTGATTTCCCCGGAAGGCACCGCGCCGCGCCGCCTGGCACAGCAGATGCTGGATGAGCAAGGGTGCTGTCTGCCGCCCCATTGCGTCGAAACGTCTTCAACGTCGCTGGCCCGTCAGCTGGCGCTGCGCTATGACTACATCTGGTTTGTGCCTTCCGGGGCCGTCAAAGAAGATCTCAGCCACAATGCCCTGATATCGTTGCCCATCACCTCTCCCGGCCCGGGTGAACCCGTAGGGATAATCACGCGCACCGGTAACACCTTAAGCCTGAGCGCCGAAGTGTTGATGAGTACCATTCGTAAGTTTCACAGCTAGCGACTGCGTTTAGCATGGCGCTCCCAGTTTTCCTGACGCGCTTTTTCCGTTTTGCGTAGACCGACATAGAGCGCACCGGAGCCGCCATGCTGCTTCTGTGCGACACAAAAGGTCTGGACGTCGTCAAATTCACGCAACCAGCGGTCAAGATAGCTGCGCACAATGTTGGCATGAGAGTCATTGTCCCGGCCTTTGCCGTGAATAATCAGCAGGTTTCTGTAGCCGGCTTTACGGACATCCTGCATGAAGGTAAACAAATTTTGACGGCAGGTTTCAACAGGCTGGCGTAGCAGATTCAGGCTGGCATCCAGCGCATATTGCCCCTTGCGTAATTTATCCAGCACGCCCTGCTGGATGCCTTCAGCTTTAAACTCAAGTTGCTGCTCAAGAGGAATGATGTCCAGGTAACCGCGGGTTAAAAAGTTTTCGTCTTCAGGTTCTGGTGACCGAGGCGGCACTTTTTTGCTGGCAGCGCTGTGATTCCAGCGCGTATTTTCTGCATCTTTGAGTGGCGTAACGTCATTCATCGCGTCACGAAACAGATTGTCATCGTCAAGGTTCATGGCTCGCCCCTGGTAAATGATATGACGCAAAATTGACTTGAAACCAAATAGTAGCAAAATCGGTAAAGCCTGCGCTAATCCCGTTTTTATCGTCCCTTCTGGCCTTTCAGATTAAGATAAATTCTGTATGAGATCAAAAATCCGTAAAGATTTGTTTCCGATCTTAATAAGATGACATCAAAAAACCCTGTCATAACAGCCTTTAGCAGCATTGCGGAAACCACACTTTTTGTATGCCTAAAAACTGCTCGGATGAGTTCCCTTACACCGAGAAAATGGTAAAATTGACCCCAGTCAATTATCGTCGAGCAAACTACTATGTTCCCTGAAAAACGTATTCAGTCAGGCGGTTGTGCGATTCACTGCCAGGATTGCAGCATCAGTCAGCTATGCATCCCTTTCACCCTTAATGAACATGAGCTGGATCAGCTTGATAATATTATTGAGCGAAAAAAACCCATTCAAAAAGGCCATACGCTGTTCAAAGCGGGTGATGAGCTGAAGTCGCTCTACGCAATCCGTTCCGGCACCATTAAAAGCTATACCATCACCGAGCAGGGAGATGAACAAATCACCGGTTTTCACCTGGCCGGCGATCTGGTGGGATTTGACGCCATTATGAACGCCAGCCATCCCAGCTTCGCCCAGGCGCTGGAAACGGCGATGGTCTGCGAAATTCCTTTCGATACGCTGGATGACCTGTCCGGCAAAATGCCTGCCCTGCGTCAGCAGATGATGCGCCTGATGAGCGGTGAAATTAAAGGCGACCAGGACATGATTTTGCTGCTGTCCAAGAAAAACGCGGAAGAGCGCCTGGCCGCCTTCGTCTGGAACTTATCCCGCCGCTATGGCCAGCGCGGCTTCTCACAGCGTGAGTTCCGTTTGACGATGACGCGCGGCGATATCGGGAACTATCTGGGGTTAACCGTTGAAACCATTAGCCGACTGCTGGGGCGTTTCCAGAAATCGGGTATGCTGGCCGTAAAAGGCAAATATATCACCATTGAGAACCACGCGATGCTGGAAGCGCTGGCCGGTCAGAGTCACCAGGCGGCGTAATCCTCAGGCCGGGTTAACAAATCTTATTTTGTTGATCCGGCTACATCTTTTCACTTTCTTAGTGCACTTAACATAGGCTATCTTTAAACCAGTCGCGTCGGTCTAAGGAGAGTAGCCTATGTCCCAGTATCAAAACATTCTGGTCGCCATTGATCCTCAGCAGGATGACCAGCCCGCGCTGCGACGTGCGGTCTATCTCAACCAGCTTATCGGCGGCAAAATCAAAGCATTTCTGCCCATCTACGACTTTTCATACGAAATGACCACCTTGCTGTCACCAGATGAACGCACCGCGATGCGTCAGGGTGTGATCAGCCAGCGCTCGGAATGGATTCGTGAACAGGCGCAGGCTTATCTGGATGCTGGTGTGGATATAGACATTAAAGTCATCTGGCACAACCGGCCCTATGAAGCAATCATCCAGGAAGTGCTGGCGCATCAACATGATTTAGTGCTGAAAATGGCGCACCAGCACGACCGGCTGGAAGCCGTTATTTTTACACCGACAGACTGGCACCTGTTACGTAAGTGCCCTTGCCCGGTGTGGATGGTTAAGGATCAACCCTGGCCCGAAGGCGGCAAAGCGCTGGTGGCGGTCAATCTGGCCAGCGAAGAACCGCACCACGATGCGCTTAATCAGAAACTCATTCGCGAAACCGTTAAACTGGCCGAAAGCGTCAATCATACCGAAGTGCATCTGGTGGGCGCCTATCCGATTACGCCAATCAACATTGCTATCGAACTGCCCGATTTTGATCCCAGCGTCTACAACGATGCCATTCGCGGCCAGCATCTGGTAGCCATGAAGGCCCTGCGACAAAAATTCTCCATCAGTGAAGAGTTTACCCACGTTGAAAAAGGCCTGCCGGAAGAAGTGATCCCGGAATTGTCCGCCCACCTTGGCGCGGGCATTGTGGTGTTAGGGACGATTGGACGGACCGGACTGTCGGCAGCTTTCCTGGGGAATACGGCTGAGCAGGTGATCGATCACCTGCGCTGTGACCTGCTGGCGATTAAGCCGGATGATTTTGTCTCGCCCATTACGCTTGACGACGAAGACGAGCACGATTAACGCGGCCCTCAGTAAAAAGGGCGACGGTTATCGTCGCCCTTTTCTTTTACAGCGCTTTCAGAATACTTTCTACGCTGGCTTTGGCATCCCCAAATAGCATGTGAGTATTTTCTTTAAAGAACAGCGGATTTTGCACACCGGCATAGCCCGTATTCATTGAGCGTTTGAACACAATAACGTTTTGCGCTTTCCACACTTCCAGCACCGGCATACCGGCAATCGGGCTGCCCGGATCATCCTGCGCCGCAGGATTAACCGTGTCGTTGGCCCCGATAACCAGTACCGTATCGGTATCGCTAAAATCATCGTTGATTTCGTCCATTTCCAGCACCACGTCATAAGGCACTTTCGCCTCTGCCAGCAGAACGTTCATATGGCCGGGCAAACGGCCGGCGACCGGATGAATACCAAAACGCACGTTGATGCCGCGGGCGCGGAGTTTTTCCGTGATTTCCGCTACCGGATACTGTGCCTGTGCAACGGCCATGCCGTAGCCGGGCGTAATGATCACGGAACGGGAAGATCGGAGCATCTCTGCCGTTTCTTCTGCGCTGATTTCACGATGTTCGCCGGTCTCATCACTTGCCGTTGAAGCTGTGCCATCGCTGCCAAATCCACCGGCAATGACGCTGATAAACGAGCGATTCATGGCCTTACACATTATGTAAGAGAGAATTGCCCCCGAGGAACCAACTAGTGCACCGGTCACGATAAGCAGATCGTTACTGAGCATAAACCCTGCCGCTGCGGCCGCCCAACCGGAATAAGAGTTGAGCATCGAAACAACGACCGGCATGTCTGCACCACCGATGGAGGCCACCAGGTGCCAGCCAAACGCCAACGCAATGATAAGCATGATCACCAGCGCAAACACCTGCGCACCGAGACTTTGCGTGTTGACAAACCACAGTAGCAGTAAAAACGAGACGACCAGCGCCAGCAGATTCAGCTTATGCCGCTGAGGCAGCATTAAGGGCCGCGACGAGAGTTTGCCACACAACTTGCCAAAGGCGACCAGCGAGCCCGTAAAGGTGACCGCACCGATAAAGATGCCGATAAAGACTTCGCTGAGATGGATGTTTTCAATAACTGCCGGCAAGCCAGGAGCATGATCGATATAGCTGTTAATGCCTACCAGTACGGCGGCCAGGCCGACGAAGTTGTGCAGTATCGCCACCAGCTCGGGCATTTCGGTCATTTCTACCCGTTTCGCCAGCCGAATACCGATGGCACCGCCAATAACCATCGCCAGTAAAATCCAGACAACATGACTGCTGTCGGGACCAAATACAGACGCGATCAGCGCAATCGCCATGCCGCTGATACCAAATATATTGCCCTGTCTTGAGGTCTCATGTTTTGAAAGACCCGCCAGACTCATAATGAACAGAATTGCAGCAACGATATAGGCTGCCGTCACTAATCCGCCAGACATAGCTTACCCCTTACGAAACATTTTCAGCATACGCTGCGTGACGGTGAAGCCACCGAAGATATTGATGCTGGCGATCAATACGGCAATAAAAGAAAGAAAACTCACCCAGCCGCCGTGCCCCATTTGCAATATTGCCCCTACCACAATAATGCCCGAAATCGCATTGGTGACTGACATGAGCGGCGTATGCAGCGCATGACTCACATTCCAGACCACGTAGTAGCCCACCACACAGGCCAGCGCAAAGACGGTGAAATGTGACAGGAATTCACTGGGGGCAACATTCGCGAGGCAGGCGAAGAGTACGACAGCGCCTGCCAGCAGCCCATATTTACGCCGGGGGGAAACGGGTGCCGCCGGGCTTTTCGTTTGCGCCGGTGCAGCGGCAGCCGCGGTCTTCGGCGCGGCGGAGACCTGAACTGGCGGCGCAGGCCAGGTGATCTCGCCGTCTCGAATCACCGTGACACTGCGGATGACGACGTCATCAAAGTCAATGACGATCTCGCCATTCTTTTCTTTACAAAGCAATTTCATCAGGTTGACGAGATTGCTGCCGTAGAGCTGAGATGATTGCGTCGGTAACCGGCTGGGCAGATCCGTATACCCGATAATTTTTACGCCGTTGTCCGTTACAGTGACCCGATCGGCGACGGTAAGCGCACAGTTGCCGCCGGTTTGTGCCGCCAGGTCAACAATGACGCTGCCAGGCTTCATGCTGGCCACCATTTCCCTGGTGATCAACGTCGGCGCAGGTTTACCCGGAATCAGCGCCGTGGTGACAATAATATCCACCTCCTGGGCCTGCTGAGCGAAAAGCGCCATTTCTGCTTTAATAAAAGCATCCGACATGACTCTGGCGTAACCATCACCACTGCCCGCCTCTTCTTTGAAATCCAGTTCAAGGAACTCTGCGCCCATACTTTGCACTTGTTCCTTCACTTCCGGACGCGTGTCAAAGGCGCGAACAACCGCGCCCAGGCTGCCTGCGGCACCGATTGCCGCCAGACCCGCCACGCCCGCACCAATCACCATCACTTTGGCAGGCGGGACTTTCCCGGCAGCGGTGATCTGACCGGTGAAAAAGCGACCAAATTCGTGTGCTGCCTCCACGATGGCCCGATAACCTGCAATATTGGCCATTGAGCTCAGCGCATCCAGCGACTGCGCACGGGAAATACGGGGCACGGCGTCCATCGCCATAACGGTGACCTTACGCGCAGCCAGTTTATCCAGCAGTTCAGGGTGCTGAGCAGGCCAGATAAAACTGACCAGCGTGCTGCCCTCGCGCATCAGTGCAATGTCGTCTTCACCGGGTGCATTCACTTTCAGCACAATATCGGCTTGCCAGACCTGCTGGCGATCGGTCAGCGTGGCGCCGGCGTTGACATAGCTGTCATCATCAAAACTGGCAGGCTTACCCGCACCCTGTTCAATCGTGACGCTAAAACCCAGCCTGATGAATTGTTCAACGGTTTTCGGCGTGGCAGCCACGCGCGACTCATTGGCTGACCGCTCTTTGGGTATTCCAATTAACATAGTGTTCCCTTTCATCGATTAAAGGATGATGCCCCTTGTGGTACAGACTGCTCTGACGTCATCCGCGTTCAGGCGGTGTGAATAAATGCAAGGGCATAATCGTGTCTAAACCTACTGAAAATGTTACAGGTGATCTACTGCACAGACGCACCAATGTCACATTCGCGGTAATATCCAGTTTTGGCCTCGTTATGCCGCATAACGTCACTGTCTGATCGCATCACTGGCAGATAATTAACTAACTAAGCGCCCTTCGATACGAATATTCCTTTCGGAAAAACCTAAATTTAACAACGCATTAACGGTTTTGATAAAGCTACGAACGTTTATTTCATCTGCCTGTCTTAAGCGTAAGGTAAAATACCGAGTCGTGACGCCGTGATAAAAAAAACCGGATCACAACGAGAGAGAAATCGCAAAAATTGGCTGCGACAGCGTGTTTATAACATGTAATAATCAGCAGCTATTCTGTTATACATCAAGAGTCCAGCACGTTTTCGTACTCATTTTGCGTAAGGCGAAGGATCATTTTTATGAAGCTGAAGAACACTATTCTGGCATCTACATTGTTATCTCTGCTGGCGGGAAATGCGTTTGCCGCTAAAGAGCTGACGCCAGAACAAGCGGCCGCGTTGAAGCCATTCGAACGTATTAATATCACCGGTCGTTTTAATGCAATTGGCGATGCGGCGGATGCCGTCTCCAAACGTGCTGATGAACTGAATGCAGATTCGTATTACATTCAAGGTATTAACGACAGCAACGGTAACAGTGGTAACTGGCGCGTAACCGCGGATCTGTATAAGGCGAATGCGCCTAAAGCGAGTCAGGAAACCGACTACCGGATGTTTAATGGCCTGAAAGAGCTGCCGAAAGCGGAAGCCTATCGCCTTGAACCCTTTGATACCGTGACGGTGACCGGCTTTTTCCCCAGCCAGCCCGATGTGAACGAGGCAATTTCTAAAGCCGCGAAAGAAAAAGGCGCTGCGTCCTTCTTTATTGTGCGTCAGGTTGATGCCAATACAGGTGGCAACCAGTTCATTACCGCTTACATCTATAAGGCGGATGCAAAACAGCGCGCCGTGCAGAGCCCGGATAGCATTCCGGCTGATTCTCAGGCAGGTAAAGCCGCGCTGGCCGCAGGCGGTGCTGAGGCGAAAAAAGTCGAGATTCCGGGCGTTGCCTCCTCTGAAACCCCAAGCAATGCCGTGGGCCGCTTCTTTGAAACGCAGAGTTCAACCGGTAAACGCTATTCTGTGACGCTGCCAGACGGCCGGGAAATCCAGGAGCTGAACGCAGTCACCGCGGCACAGATGCAGCCGTTTGATACGGTCACCTTCAGCGGCCATTTCGGCACACCAACCGAAGTTTCGCAGGAAGCCGCCAAACGTGCGGCTGGCAAAGGTGCGAAGTTCTACCACATCACACGCCAGTGGCAGAACCAGAGCGGGGGTAACCTCACCGTGACCGCCGATCTGTTCAAATAAGCAATTAAGGGCGGCGCAAGCCGCCCAACTGTTTGCATAATCCCTGCGCAATTTTGCATAGTCACGCATTGCCATCCTTCACCGCACTCCGTAAAATCCTCCGCCTGTTTTTCAGCGTATTACACGCGATTTACGCAACACAACACCGATATAATAGGGTGTTTATGCTGGTCACCCAGCCACTTATGCTCGCAGGAAGAATGTTTTGGAGAAAAAATTAGGCCTCAGTGCCCTGACCGCGCTGGTACTCAGCTCCATGCTGGGTGCGGGTGTTTTCAGCTTGCCACAAAATATGGCGGCGGTCGCAGGTCCGGCCGCGTTGCTGACTGGCTGGCTGATCACCGGCGCAGGGATTATTTTCCTGTCGCTGGCGATGCTGCTGCTGACGCGACTCAAACCCGATCTGGATGGCGGTATCTTTACCTACGCCCGCGCTGGATTCGGTGAGTTGACGGGATTTTGTTCCGCCTGGGGTTACTGGCTGTGTGCGGTTATCGCCAACGTGTCCTATCTGGTTATTGTTTTCTCTGCCCTGAGTTTCTTCACCGATACGCCAGACAGGGTTATTTTTGGTAACGGGAATACCTGGCAGGCGATGCTGGGCGCATCCGTAGTGCTGTGGCTGGTTCACTGGCTGGTATTGCGGGGCGTTCAGACCGCCGCCAGCATTAACCTGCTGGCGACACTGGGCAAACTGGTGCCGCTGCTGCTGTTTGTGGTGCTGGCCGTCATGGCCTTCAATTATGACCGCTTCCATTTTGATTTTTCCGGGCTGAGCCTCGGCGTTCCGTTATGGCAACAGGTCAAACAGACCATGTTAATCACGCTGTGGGTGTTTATCGGCGTGGAAGGTGCTGTAGTGGTCTCGTCGCGAGCTCGCCATAAAAAGGATGTCGGACGGGCAACGCTGCTGGCCGTGCTGGCCGCCCTGCTGGTTTATCTGCTGGTCACCCTGCTGTCGTTAGGGATCGTGCCGCGCGCGGCGCTGGCCGAAATGCGTAACCCTTCAATGGCGGGCCTGATGACGCAACTGACGGGAAGCTGGGGTAACGCAATCATTGTCGTGGGCTTGATTATTTCTGTCTGCGGTGCCTATCTGAGCTGGACCATTATGGCGGCAGAAGTGCCGTTTATTGCCGCGCAGCAAGGTGCCTTCCCCCGCAGTATTGCCCGCCAGAACGTCCGTAATGCGCCAGCCGCCTCACTGTGGCTGACAAACGGTAGTGTGCAGGTTTGCCTGATCCTGATCGCCCTGACCGGTGCGGATTACAACATGCTGTTGACCATTGCCTCAGAAATGATTCTGGTGCCCTATTTGCTGGTGGGATTGTATTTGATCAAGGTGGTCAAAGGACAACATAAACCCTGGGCGCTCGTGACAGGCATCGGTGCCAGCGTGTACGGCATCTGGTTGCTGTATGCCTCCGGTCCACTGCATCTGTTTATGTCTGTCGTGCTCTATGCGCCGGGCATTTTGCTGTTTATGTTCGCACGTCGGGGCGGACATGCGGTGGCGCTGCGGCCCGTTGAGCGGGTTGCCATGGTCTGCATCATGGTGGCAACCCTGCCTGCGATGTGGGCCCTACTGACTTAGTGAGACTGACCGAGAACCACGCACAGCAGGTCATCCTGCTGTGTCAGCATCACGGGCTTACGGTACTCTTCATGAATCGCCTCCAGCTGTTTCTCTGACAGCGGATACGGAAGCTGGATATCCACGCGGGCAATGTGCTGCTGCTCGGCTAACGTAATCAGGCGGGCGATGTTGATTTCGTCGCTGACCTGGGTTGATATGATTTGCAAGGCTAATTCTTTCAGGTGATCTTCACTTGCCTGTAAACTGTGCGCAGATTTGCGTGTCACCATGCCGAATATGGGCAGTACGCCATAGATGGCATCCACAAAGCTCCAACGTTTTTTGCAGGATGCCGACAGGAAATCACTGTAGTTAAAGCGGATGCGATCACGGTATACCGCTGATGCCAGCTCTTTATCAAACACTTTGGCTCCTCAAGGTGATCACAATGAATCCGGAACTCATATTAAACGCAGGGTTAATGATTGCATATTTTGCGGATTATATACCAGTTACTCAAGGATATTTCGTGTGATTGGATAGAGCTCTGCGCCAGGAAAAGTTATGCTTTATCCCTCCTTTTTACGTTAGTGTGAACTATGCATAAAATCGTTTACGTAGAAGATGAACCGGAGGTCGGTTCGCTCATTGCCGCCTACCTGGGACGTCATGATATTGAGGTGATTGTTGAGACGCGCGGCGATCGGGCTGAAGCCACCATTGCCGAACAGCAACCCGACCTGGTCATGCTCGACATCATGCTGCCCGGCAAAGATGGCATGTCAATCTGCCGTGACTTACGAGCAAACTGGCAGGGGCCGATCGTGCTGCTGACCTCCCTTGACAGTGATATGAACCATATCCTCGCGCTGGAGATGGGCGCGCAGGACTATATTCTGAAAACGGCTCCCCCAGCCGTTCTGCTGGCGCGATTGCGTCTGCACCTGCGTCAGTCACAACAGGTGCAAAGTGAAGAAGCCCCTGCGCCGACGAAAAATACACGCATGTTGCGCTTTGGCTCACTGACCATCGATGCCCTGAATCGCCAGGTCGTGCTGTTTGAAGAAAATATCGCCCTGTCCACGGCGGATTTTGATCTGCTTTGGGTGCTGGCCAGCCATGCCGGACAAATTCTTAACCGTGATGCCTTGCTGAAAACCTTACGCGGCGTCAGTTACGATGGCATGGATCGCAGTATTGATGTTGCCATCTCGCGTTTGCGTAAAAAACTGCACGACAGCGCAACAGAGCCATTCCGTATCAAAACCATCCGCAACAAAGGCTATTTGTTTGCGCCGCAGGCCTGGGACACGCGTTCGGTATGAAAAAACTTTTTATTCAGTTCTACCTGCTGCTGTTTGTCTGTTTTCTGGTGATGTCGCTGATGGTCGGGCTGGTCTATAAATTTACCGCCGAACGCGCAGGCCGCCAGTCCATGAACGACTTGATGGCCAGCTCGCTATACCTGATTCGCAGTGAACTGCGTGAAATCCCGCCGCGCGACTGGAATAAGACGATCAAAAGTCTGGATCTCGGTTTGTCATTTGAGCTGCATATTGAGCCCATGAGCCGGTTCGAACTGGATGAAAATGAGTTACGCCGTCTGCGTGCGGGCGAAATCGTTGCGCTGGACGACAAATACACGTTCCTGCAACACATTCCGCGCAGTCATTATGTCCTGACCGTCGGACCTATACCTTACCTTTTTTATCTGCATCAAATGCGCCTGCTGGATATGGCACTGGTCGTATTTATTGGCATGTCGCTTGGGCTGCCGGTATTTATCTGGCTGCGTCCGCACTGGAAAGAGATGCTGCGACTGGAACATGCCGCTCAGCGTTTTGGTCAGGGGCAACTGGACGTGCGTACTCATTTCGACAGCACCTCCAGCCTGTTTCGCGTTGGCGTCGCATTTAACCAAATGGCTGAGAATATCAATACGCTCGTCGCCAGCAAGAAACAGCTTATTGATGGTATCGCTCACGAGTTGCGTACACCGCTTGTGCGGCTGCGCTATCGTCTGGAGATGAGCGATAATCTGAGCGAAGCCGAATCTGCGGCGCTGAATCGTGATGTGAGTCAGCTGGAAAGCCTGATTGAAGAGCTGCTGACCTATGCCCGTCTGGATCGTCCACGCGTCGACCTTAATTTGCAGTCGCTGGATCTGGCCAGCTGGTTGCGTGAACGCATGGAAGACTTCCAGGCCATCAACCCGGATACGCAGATTGAGCTGGATTTACCCCAGCGGGAAAACTACGGCGTTTCAGACACCCGGCTTATGGAGCGCGTGCTGGACAATCTTGTCAATAACGCGCTGCGCTATGCAAACCAGCGCCTGCGGGTCAGCTTATGGTTTGACGGCGCAGTCGGTAATTTGCAGGTCGACGATGACGGTCCGGGGATCCCCCATGAAGAACGTGAACGTGTATTTGAACCCTTTGTCCGGCTCGATCCAAGTCGCGACCGCGCAACGGGCGGCTGTGGACTTGGCCTGGCCATCGTTCACTCTATCGCCCATGCGGTCAGCGGCCGGGTTTCCGTTGAAACCAGCCCGCTTGGCGGTGCCAGCCTGCGTTTTAGCTGGCCGCTCGATCTCCCCTTTCGGGAACTTCCACGACGTTAACGCATTCAGGAGCTTTGTGTGAATTCAGCCTATCAACACCTTTGTAAGACCTTCCAGCGCCTGTCGCGTTTCAGTCATCTCAGCGCCATCGCCGGATGGGACATGCAAACCATGATGCCCGCCGGCGGCAGCGCCGCACGGGGCGAAGCGCTGGCGGAAATGAGTGTGCTGCAACATCAGATTCTGACGGATAAACGCATTGGCGACTGGCTGGATCAGGCAGAACAGCAATCGCTGAATGATGTTGAACGCGCCAATCTGGGCGAAATGCGCCGCGCTTATGTTCAGGCAACATTACTGCCTGCTGAACTGGTCGAAGCCAAATCCATTGCGGGATCGCGCTGTGAGCATGCCTGGCGCACACAGCGTCCGGCAAACGACTGGCAGGGTTTTGCGACCAATTTGAAAGAGGTCGTACGCTTAAGCCGTCAGGAAGCTGAACTACGTGCGCAAGCGAACGGCTGCTCCCGCTATGACGCGCTGCTTGACGTGTTTGAACCGGGCATGACCAGCGCCACGCTGGATCATACCTTCGGGCAGTTAAAAACCTGGCTTCCACACTTGTTGCAGCAGGTCGTCGAAAAACAGGCTCAGCAGCCGGTGATCACGCCCCAGGGACCGTTCCCGATAGCCTCACAGCGCGAACTGGGTTTACGCGTGATGGCCGAGCTGGGGTTTGATTTTAACCATGGCCGCCTGGACATTAGCGCGCACCCTTTCTGCGGTGGCGTGCCCGAAGATGTGCGTATTACCACCCGCTACAATCAGGATGAGTTTCTGAGCGCCATGATGGGCGTCATTCATGAGACTGGCCACGCGCGCTACGAACAGAATTTGCCTGAGCAATGGCGCGGTCAGCCGGTTGCGCTGGCGCGATCCACGGCCATCCATGAGTCACAAAGCCTGTTTATGGAAATGCAACTGGGACGCAGCGCACCTTTCCTGCAGCGTATCCTGCCGCAAATCATCAGTCAGCTCGGTGACCAGCCCGCCCTTCAGGCAGATAACTTTGTCCGGCTGACGCAGCAGGTTAAACCGGGCCTGATTCGGGTGGATGCGGACGAACTGAGCTATCCGGCGCACGTCATTCTGCGCTACGAGATCGAACGCGCGCTGATTGAAGGCGAGATTGAGGTTGAAGACATTCCGGCGCTGTGGGATGAAAAGATGCAACAATCCCTGGGTCTGGATACGCGCGGCAACTACCGCAATGGCTGCATGCAGGATATTCACTGGACCGATGGCGCCTTCGGCTATTTCCCGACATACACACTCGGGGCGATGTACGCTGCGCAGCTGTTCCAGGCGTTACAAAACGCAATTCCGCAATCCGCCGAGCTGATACAGCATGGCGACCTGCAGCCGGTATTTGACTGGCTGCAGCAGAATATCTGGCAACATGGCAGCCGTTTCACCACCGAACAGTTGATTGTCAATGCTACTGGCGAAGCGCTCAACCCAGACTATTTCCGCAAACATCTTGAGCAACGTTACCTGAACAGTTAAGGTAGCAGGCGGCCTGAGGGCCGCCTTTTCCTCCCGTACATCCCCTTTGTACAATCGGTTACACAGCGATACCAATCACCCACGGACGCGCCAGTTTTATTTTCATATAGTCTTCTCACCGGCCCCGCAGTGGGCTACACATGAAAAAATAGTCCGAGGATTTTGCAATGAAAAAATTATTTGCACTGGTAATCGCCGCTGCTATGGGTCTGTCTTCAGTTGCTTTCGCTGCTGAGACAACTGCCGCTCCTGCAACTGCTGCTCCAGCGGCTGCGACCACCACCGCTGCACCTGCTAAAGCTGAGCACAAAGCTGCTGTCCATAAGAAGCATCATAAAGCTGCACAGAAAGCGCAGGCTGCTAAGAAACACCACAAAAAAGCTGCCCAGAAAGCACAGGCCGCTAAGAAGAAAGTAGCGAAGAAAGACACTGCACAGAAAGCGCAGGCTGCTAAGAAACACACCAAAAAGCCAGCTCAGAAAGCCCAGGCTGCTAAAAAACACCACAAAAAAGCTGCCCAGAAAGCTCAGGCCGCTAAAAAGCACCACAAAAAAGCAGCCCAGAAAGCTCAGGCCGCTAAAAAACACACCAAAAAGCCAGCTCAGAAAGCCCAAGCAGCTAAAAAGCACCACAAAAAAGCCGCTAAAAAATAAGGTCGCCCTTTAGGGTCCGAGTAAGCGTTAATAATTAAAAACACCCGGTTCTGCCGGGTGTTTCTTTACTGGAGTGGCTAATATGGTCCGTCGCTATCGCTTCGAAATTATTCTGATTGTGATGATCTTATGTGGCGTTATCGCGGCCAGTTTTTTTATTTAGTCGCTGTAGCGTACTGATTCACTGAAAAAACTCCCTTTTTCACGCCTCACTGACTATAGTTATGTCACTTTAGTAATAACAAAAACGTTTTCTTTTTCTCGCTATTGAGAGTTCTATGCGCCTGGCTACCCTGTTAATCGTTGGACTTTTCAGTTTCACCGCGTTTGTTCATGCTGATGATAATGATGATTCACCGACACCCGCCGAAATTAAAATGTTGTTTTTTGGCAAAGATCATCGCCAGGCCATTACCGATGTCAGCGCGGCCCCCTGGGATGCGATAGGACAACTGGAAACCGAGAGCGGTAATCTGTGCACCGCCACGTTAATTTCTCCCCATCTTGCCCTGACGGCGGGCCACTGTTTACTGACACCTCCAGGTAAATTTGATAAACCCGTAGCGCTACGTTTTATGTCTACCAAAAAAGGCTGGCGCTACGAAATTCATGACATCGATGCGCGCGTTGAGCCGTCGCTGGTGCATAAGCTGAAAGCGGATGGCGAAGGCTGGATCGTCCCCAGCAATGCAGCGCCGTTCGATTACGGTTTGATTATTTTGCGCAATCCCCCTTCTGCCATTACGCCGATTCCGCTGTTTGAAGGTTCGCGTAGTGACTTAACCGAAGCGCTGAAAGCGGCGGGCCGCAAGGTGACCCAGGCAGGTTATCCCGCCGATCATCTCGACAGCCTGTATTCACACAGCGACTGCCTGATTACCGGCTGGGCGCAACGGGCGGTTTTATCGCATCAGTGCGATACCTTGCCTGGCGACAGCGGTTCTCCGCTCCTGCTGAAAGGCGATAAGGGCTGGCAACTGATAGCGGTGCAGAGTTCTGCCCCGGCGGCGAAAGACCGTTATCTGGCTGACAACCGCGCGATTGCCGTGACGTCATTTAAAGACCGGCTGGAAGCGCTGGCGCAGTAGCTCTCACCGTTACACAAAAAAGCCCGCATTCTTAAATGCGGGCTTTTTTATTCTTACAAGACCCTGTTTGCCGCCGTCAGGCGGTGATCTGCTCCATCGCCTGCATGATGCGCTTATCTGAAATGGGATAAGGCGTGCCAAGCTGCTGTGCGAACAGGCTGATGCGGAGTTCTTCCAGCATCCAGCGAATATGCAGCACATCCTCATCATCCTGACGCTGCGGCGGCAGTTTGTTGCGCCAGGCCTGCCAGGCCTGTTCAACGGCCTGAACCCGGAGCATACGGGCGCGGTCGCTGTGGGGATCAACCGGCAATTTTTCCAGCCGACGCTCAATACCGTGCAGGTAACGCAAGGTATCTGCCAGATGCTGCCAGCCATTTTGGGTCACAAATCCCCGGTACACCAGCCCATTCATCTGCGCCTTAATATCGGCCAGCGCCAGCGCCAGTGTCATATCAACCCGACCTTTAAGGCGCTTATTGATATTGAAGACCGCCGTCAGAATCTGCTCAACCTGCGTTGCTATCTCCACCACGGTATCATTCAGCTCGGCGCGGACCTTCTCGCGCAGCGCATCGAAGGCCGCCTGTTCCCAGGCCGGTCCACCCGCCTCGGCAATCAGCTTATCGATACCGCAGGCAATACAGTCATCGATCAGCTCCATCACTTTGCCATAGGGATTGAAATAGAGGCCCAGCTTGGCTTTATTCGGCAATTTTTCGTGCAGATATTTCACCGGCGACGGAATATTCAGCAACAGCAACCGACGCTGACCGCGCCACATCATTTTCTGCTGCTCATGCTCACTGTCGAATAACCGGATGGCCACACTGTCTTTCTCATCGACCAGCGCGGGCCAGGCTTTTACCTGATAGTTGCCGCGTTTTTGCTCGTAGCTGCGAGGCAAATCGCCAAAGCTCCAGAGGTGTAAACCGCGCTGTTCCAGACCATCATCCGCCACGTTGGACAGCGTTTCCTGCACCTTGCCTTTAAGCAGCACTTTCAGCGCCGCGAGATCTTTACCTTCCTGCAGCTTACGGTTGTGTTCGTCTACCACCCGGAAGGTCATTTTCAGATGATCGGGCACCTGTTCCCATTGCCAGTCGTCCCGCTCCAGCGTCACGCCCGTCATCCGGCGGAACTCGCGCGACAGGGCATCAAGCAGCGGCATTTCCATTGCGGTCACGCGGCCTAAAAACGCCTCGGCATAGTTTGGCGCGGGCACCAGATGACGACGCAGCGGCTTCGGTAACGATTTAATCAGCGCAATAATCAGTTCACGCCGTACACCGGGAATCTGCCACTCAAAGCCGGCTTCATCGACCTGGTTCAGCAGCGGAAGCGGAATATGGACCGTCACGCCATCGGCATCCGCACCGGGTTCAAACTGATAACTCAACCTGAGTTTGAGATTGCCCTGATGCCAGACATTGGGATAGTCGAGCTGGCTGACCGTATCGGCGCCCGCTTTGATCAGCATCTGCTTATCAAAATTGAGCAGTTCCGGGGTGGTTTTGCTGACCTGTTTCCACCAGCTGTCAAAGTGGCGTGCGGAAACCACCTCTTTCCCTACACGTTGGTCGTAAAAGGCAAACAAGGTTTCGTCATCTACCAGAATGTCGCGGCGACGCGATTTATGTTCCAGGTCTTCCACTTCACTGCGCAGCTTCTGATTAGCACGGAAAAATGCGTGGCGCGTTTGCCAGTCGCCTTCCACCAGCGCGTGGCGAATAAACAATTCGCGACTCAGCGTAGGATCGATCGCGCCATAGTTGACCTTGCGCGCGGCCACAATCGGCAAGCCGTACAAGGTGACTTTCTCACTGGCCATGACGGCGCCCTGCGATTTCTCCCAGTGCGGTTCACTGTAGCTACGTTTGATCAGATGCTGTGCCAGCGGTTCTATCCATTCCGGATCGATACGCGCGGCAATACGGCCCCAGAGTCGGCTGGTTTCCACCAGCTCCGCCACCATTGTCCACTTGGGCGGTTTTTTGAATAAACCTGAGCCCGGAAAAATGGCAAAGCGCGCATTGCGTGCACCGGTAAACTCCTGCTTTTCCGCATCTTTCTGGCCGATATGCGACAGTAAACCGGTCAGTAACGCGCAGTGGATCTCGCGATACTCCGCCGGTTCGCTGTTCACCGGAATACCAAGTTCACGGACCACCTGACGCAGTTGGGTATAGATATCCTGCCATTCCCGTACGCGCAGATAGTTAAGGAAATCGGCTTTACACTGGCGACGGAAGACATTGCCGGACAGCGCTTTTTGCTGCTCGCCCAGGTAGTTCCACAGGTTAACAAAGGCCATAAAATCAGACTCTTTGTCAGCAAAACGCCGGTGTTTTTCATCGGAGGCCTGCTTCTTTTCTGCCGGGCGTTCGCGCGGATCCTGTATCGACAAACCTGCCGCGATAATCATCACTTCGCGCACACAGCCGTACTGCCGGGCAGCCAGCACCATGCGTGCCAGGCGCGGATCCACCGGCAGTTGCGCCAACTGGCGGCCGGAGCCGGTGAGCTTATAATGGCCTTCTTCGCTCAGGGTCAGCGCGCCCAGCTCCTCCAGCAATCTGACGCCGTCCTGAATATGGCGTTTATCCGGCGCTTCCACAAACGGGAATGCCGCAATATCGCCCAGTCCCAGCGCGGTCATCTGCAGAATGACTGAGGCCAGATTGGTGCGCAGAATTTCGGGATCGGTAAAGGCCGGACGGCTCAGGAAATCTGCTTCAGAATACAACCGGATACAGATCCCTTCCGATACGCGGCCGCAACGTCCTTTACGCTGATTCGCGGAAGCCTGAGAAATGGGCTCTATCGGCAGACGCTGAACTTTGGTGCGGTAGCTGTAGCGGCTGATGCGCGCCGTGCCCGGATCGATGACGTACTTGATGCCCGGCACGGTGAGCGAGGTTTCGGCAACGTTCGTCGCCAGCACGATACGTCGCCCGCTGTGTGACTGAAATACCCGATTTTGCTCACTGTTCGACAGACGCGCATACAGCGGCAGCACTTCGGTATGCGGCAAATCGCGCTTCATCAGCGCATCGGCGGTATCGCGAATCTCCCGCTCGCCGCTCATGAAGATCAGAATATCGCCCCGGCCCTCCTGGCTCAGCTCATCAACCGCATCAAATATCGCCTGAAGCTGATCGCGTTCCACATCGTCCGCCTCTTCGACGACCGGACGATAACGGACTTCCACCGGATAAGTCCGGCCCGATACTTCAATCACCGGCGCGTTGTTAAAGTGGCGGGAGAAGCGCTGCGGATCGATAGTCGCCGAGGTGATAATGACTTTAAGATCCGGACGGCGCGGCAGCAGCTCACGCAAATAGCCCAGCAGGAAGTCGATATTCAGACTGCGTTCGTGCGCTTCATCGATGATGATGGTGTCATACTGCATCAACAGGCGATCCTGCTGGATCTCCGCCAGCAGAATCCCGTCGGTCATCAGCTTAATCTGCGTGGTTTCACCGACCTGATCATTAAAGCGCACTTTGTAGCCGACGCAGCCGCCCAGCGACGTTTCCAGCTCTTCGGCAATGCGGTTCGCGACGGTGCGCGCCGCAAGACGACGAGGTTGCGTATGGCCAATTAAACCGGTGATACCGCGTCCCAGCGCCAGGCAAATTTTGGGCAACTGGGTGGTTTTTCCCGACCCGGTTTCACCTGCCACGATCACGACCTGATGAGCGCGAATCGCATCCGCGATATCCTGCTGTTTCTGACTGACCGGAAGATTATCCGGGAACGTGATGTGCGGTGTGGCGGCAATACGCTGGGCCACGCGCTGCTCAGCCGCGAGAATATCCTGCTCCAGTTCGGCGGCAATACCGTGTTGGGCATCAGGATTTTTCACTTTTCTGGCACCGTGCAACCGGCGTTGCAGCCGCTGCCGGTCGCGCAGCATCAGGGCATCAAGCCGCGACCAAAGCGGCGTTAAGGGAGATGAAACCGGAGAAGACATAGTAATGACGTACCTTACTCAGGCGGTATGGACTCAGCGTACAGTGCTAAGATAACCCGCTGATTAACGATAATAATTGCGCCTATCATAGCACATTCCCGTTTGCCGCGCGGACCTCGCGCATGACGGGTTGTTCAATTAATTCGAATATAGCTCTCGAAATATTGCGCTTTCCCGCTCCGTTCAATGTTTGTAAAGTGTAAGCCATTGAGCGGGAAGCCTTCCGCGTAACAGACAGGAAACTACGATGAGCAAAGTATTAGTTCTGAAATCAAGCATTCTTGCAGGCTATTCACAATCTGGTCAGCTGGCTGACTTCTATGCTGAGCAGGCAAAGGCCAAAGGCGATCAGGTGACCGTGCGTGACCTGGCAGAAAACCCGGTACCGGTGCTGGATGGTGAGTTAGTGGGCGCGCTGCGTCCTTCCGATGCGCCGCTGTCTCCGCGTCAGCAGGAAGCCTTGTCACTGTCTGATGCGCTGATTGCAGAGCTGCAGGCACATGATGTGGTGGTGATTGCTGCCCCAATGTACAACTTCAACATTCCTACGCAGTTGAAGAACTATTTCGACCTGATCGCCCGTGCTGGCGTGACCTTCCGTTATACCGAAGCCGGCCCGGAAGGCCTTGTCAAAGGCAAGCGCGCAGTGATTCTGTCCAGCCGTGGTGGCATTCACAAAGATACCGCTTCTGACCTGCTGACTCCTTACGTCAAGCTGTTCCTGGGCTTTATCGGTATCACTGATGTCGAGTTTGTGTTTGCCGAAGGCATTGCCTATGGCCCGGAAGTCGCGACAAAAGCCACCGCCGAAGCAAAAGACGCGATCAAACACATCGTTGCGGCCTGATTCGCCGATCTTATCTGGAAAACCGGGCTGAGCCCGGTTTTTTTATGCCTGCCGTACAACGTTGTCGCCCGGCTATTTCCTGAGCCACTGTCCGTTGATGCCGCGTACATATTCCCCCGCTGCGGCACGGTTTACCAGCTTCTGTCCGGCGATTCTGGCCACCTCATCCGTTGTCAGGTTGTTCTGCTCTGCCAGACGTTGATACTGTGCAGCACGACCGTCATTAATGCGTTTAACCAGTGCCAGCGTGTCGCTGTCATCTGCGCGCGGCGCAATATATCCTGACAGTGTTTCTCCCACCCGACCTGACTGACGGGCTTCATCCAGCGTCAATGCCCAGGCGGGCAGGCTCATCGTAAGGGCCAGTAAGCATGTGATGCCGATGCGTTTCATGCGGGCTCTCCTCAAAACAGGTCGCTCTGATTTTTCAGTAACGCTTCCACATCCTTGTCCACTTTAATGTGGATCTCATGCTCGATTTTCACATTCATGTTGATGGTAATCGGATCTTTTGGCGCGGCAACTTCGATGCGCGGTACACAGCCCGTCAGCGGAAGTCCGGCTATCAGCAGCAGTAAGGCCCTGAGGCTCATGGTGAGGGTTCCTTTTTCGACGGCAGAGTGGCATTTTCCTCCACCCAGGATTGCAAATTATCGCCAAAGCGCAGGCTGCGCCACAACTGGAACAGGTTTTCCTGATGACGATAGTTTAAATTTACGGTCTGGTTGCGGTTGCTGAAACGGCTGGTGCCCTGCACCTGCGCGACCATGGTCAGTTCGCCCAGATTATCCAGATTCAGCGTGGCCCAGGAACGCGAAATCTCCATATAGCGCAGCCAGTCCATCGCGGCGCCTGCCGCAATATTATTTTGGGTGATGGCATCGGCCATGTCTTTATCCATCCGGAAGGTCAGCGGCCCGCTGTTGGCAATCCAGCCATTTTCGATGATCCAGCGCGCATTCGTGATCCACAGCGGTAATTCGCCATTCACCCTGCCCGACATCGCGAACTGCCTGGGTTTAATCGCGCTGACGAGTTTACTCAGGCTGATATCCCGAAGCGACACACGCGCCGGGCTGTGCTGTGGCATCCGCAGAGACGGCATCGTAATTTTCCCGCCCAGCAGATCCATGCTGACATCCTGCAACCAGAGCGGATCGTTTTCCCGCCATGGCCAGGCACCTTGTAAGTCAGCCTGAATATTCTGCATGGCAAACTGATTCTTGATTTCTGCGATGCGCAATGAAACTGGTCCACGCAAGCCAAAATGCCACTGTTGGTTTTGCAGACGGAATGGCAGCGAGAAATCGATGCCGTTAATCTGGCTGTCTGGCGTAGAGACGCTGCCGTTTTTCACCGTCCAGTGTCCGCCCGCGTGAAAACCCTGCTGAGCGGCGGCAGAAAACGCCACCTGAGCGCGCAGTTCGCCCGCGCGAATTTTCATTTTCAGATCGGGGCTGAGCAACGTCTGAAAAACCGTCAGCGACTGCGTGGGCCACCAGGCCTGACCGCGCAGGCGCTCGCCATCCCAGCGCCCGTTAACCCGTACCGGGCCGACCTTGCCGGCTTTCAGTTCGCCGCCCCAGACAAAATGACCAGGATCGCGCCCGCGGGCGGCAAAATCCAGCGTTGAGTGAGCCAGCCAGCCCCCGTAGCTGAAGTGCGTCTGACCGGCCTGCATCTGAAATTTTCCGCCAAAGGAAGGATTGTCCGCCTCTCGCTGCCAGTTCACCGGGGCAGTCAGGATTAAACGCGGCTTTTCCACCCGCACGCTGCCGTATTGCATCTGGTTAAAACCGGTCGACAAGGTATCAAGATGGATAAGCGTGCCGCGCCAGCCACCGGTTCCCCTGACATCCCATTTCGCCTGTAACGGATGCATCTCGCCTTCTCCCCAGTAGCGCCAGCGCCATTCACCCGTATCCGGCCAGAAGTCACGGGCCCCGCCGTCCAGATGCAGGGTGAAGCGGCCAAAGCTGGGATCGTGCGCGCGCAGAATGGCCTGCAGGCGTCCAGAAATGCCCCGGGACGATAAGCGCACCCCCGCCAGCGGCCAGCGCGCTTCATCCACGTTCAGCGTTGAAAGTAAACGCCCGCGCAGGCGCAACAGTGCGTTGGGTTTAACAATCAGTTCGGGATTCAGTAATGATCCGGTCAGTTGCCCAGGAATACTGCCGAACAGCTGCATGGCAGCAAATTTACTGTCGCCGGTCAGTTGTAACGGCAGCTGGCTTTGCGTCAGGCTGAGATGACCGGGACCTATGCCCAGAACGACATTGCCTTTGCCGCCCCGTCCCTGCGTCAGCAGGTTAAGGCGACCAGTGACCCTTGTGGCATCCAGCCCGGCCTGCCAGTTATCCAGCGTCAGCGTCACAAAGCCCGACAAGGGTTGCGCCGTGAGTGGCCAGTAATATTCACCCTTCTCAATAGTGATGCGGTCACGGCTGGCCTGCCACGGAAGACGCAGCAAGGGACGGGCAGCATCCGCTGTGGTGATGCTCAGCAGGCCGCTTTCATGCTGCCAGCTCAGTGCCGCTTTTAGCGGTTGCGGAAACCCGTCCAGGGCCAGCGCGCCCGCGATCTCGCCGTTAACCGGCAGGCCGTTAGCGTATTGCGGCAGTTCAAAATGACCTTTGAGGCTGAGCGGCTCGGGAAGCGCCGGATGGGTGATCGTCAGTTGTCTGACCATCAGCTGCTGACCTTCCAGCGTGGCCTCAAGCTGTAAATTATCGCCCCGGTAATGCAGCTGCTGGCTGGCTTTATTGAGGGTCAAATCCAGGCCACCGGCATAGTCCTGCCAGGGCGAGATTGTCAGTTTATCAATGTGAATATCTGCGCCCGGCAGCATGGCCTGCCACTCTGCCAGCGTTTTCGGTGCGGTTGAGGCGGTTTGTGATTCGGGCAGCTGTTGCAGGCATTCGCTTTGCAACGTGACCTGTTGTGCGTTGAGCGTCCAGCGCGACTGTTGCCGGCCCAGCGCCGCGTTTTTGACGCTCGCCAGGCGACAGTCACCGGCTAAATAATGAAGAGATGGGAAAATGAGTTGCCCGTCATGCCAGCGTGGGCTGTTTTTCAGTTCGACGCGCGTGCCTGCAGGTAGCCAGAGGCCCACCAGACGCGGCAGCCACTGTGTAAGAGTCAGCAGTAATCCCAGCAGCAATAAAATCAGCGCCAGAATCGCGGCCAGGCGTCGACGGAAACTCCGTGGCATGAAAACAAGACTCCTTTTTTTTCAATATCCTGGGCGTAATGATGGCACGTAACACGCCGAAGGTGAAGGTTTGACCGGTAAGGTTAAAGAGGTGTCAGCAAAAAGTAAGAGAAAACGTTATCCTTGTTGCATCCCTTTTCCAGGAGCACCACGATGAAAATCGCCGTATACAGTACTAAACACTACGACCAGAAATATTTTGAACAGGTCAATAAACAGTATGGTTTCGATCTGGTCTTTTATGATTTTTTGCTGAGCGAAAGCACGGCCAAGACCGCCGTAGACTGTGATGCGGTTTGCCTTTTTGTGAATGACGACGGTAGCCGCCCGGTGCTGGAGGAACTGGCGGAATTGGGGGTGAAATTTATCGCCCTGCGCTGCGCCGGATTTAATAATGTCGATCTGAAAGCCGCGGCTGAACTGGGTCTGGAAGTGGTTCGCGTGCCCGCCTATTCCCCGGAAGCCGTCGCTGAACATGCCGTCGGCCTGATGATGACATTGAATCGCCGTATTCATCGCGCCTATCAACGCACCCGCGATGCGAATTTTTCGCTGGACGGCCTGACCGGTTTTAATATGCATAACAAAACCGCCGGCATTATTGGCACCGGCAAAATAGGCATAGCCACCCTGCGCATCTTAAAAGGATTTGGCATGCGTTTACTGGCCTTCGATCCCTATCCTTCGGAACAGGCGTTATCGCTGGGCGCGGAATATGTCGATCTGAAAACCCTGTTTGCCGAGTCGCATGTGATTACACTGCATTGCCCGTTAACGCCGGAAAACCATCATCTGCTTAATGCTAACGCGTTTGCGCAGATGCGCGATGGCGTCATGATTATTAATACCAGTCGGGGTGGGTTAATTGATTCTCAGGCCGCCATTGATGCACTTAAGCAGCAAAAAATTGGCGCGTTAGGCATGGACGTTTATGAGAATGAGCGGGATTTGTTCTTTGAAGATAAATCGAATGATGTCATTCAGGATGATATTTTCCGCCGCCTGTCAGCCTGCCACAACGTGCTGTTCACAGGCCATCAGGCTTTTTTGACCGCTGAAGCTCTGACGGCGATTTCAGAAACCACGCTGGAAAACCTCAGCCGGCTTCATCGTGGCGAAGACTGTCCGAACCGGGTGACGGCCTGATAACGCAGGCCGGTCACAGCCGGCCTCCGCGTTTAGCGGGCGCAGTTACCGCCGAGCAATGCCTGCTCGCTGCAGCGGCGTCCGTTGACTAACTGACACATGCCGATGCGCGAGCCGTCCAGTTGATTTGAAAACGCCAGCGTTCCCCCTGCATTGGTACAACTGGCCTCCGCCATTGCAGACATAACCACACGTGGCTGAACGTGGGCGGCGGTGGCTTGTTGTGGCGGCTCGTTGTCATCGCTGTTACTGCTGCAGGCAGACAATAACAACGCGGCACCAGCCAGCAGAAAAGTCGCGGCTTTCATCAATCAGACTCCGGGAAGGTGAGTTAAAGGCTAAGCAAGAATATGTCAGCCCTGACACGCGGTCGAGAGAAGAAATAGCTTTTTACAAAAAATATTCTGACCTATTACAAGCAGAATTATCCTGTTATCACATAGTCACGTGGCGGAATATAGTTTAACCATGATGTCGAGCGGAGAAAAAGAATGTTAATGGATATGCTGATTCGTATCGCGCTGGCGGGCATTCTGGGCGGTCTGATTGGCCTGGAGCGTCAGATGCGTGCCAAAGAAGCCGGATTACGTACTCATATTCTGGTCGGGATTGGCAGTGCGATGTTTATGCTGGTGTCTAAATATGGCTTTGCCGACATGTTGATGAAGGATCACGTTGCACTCGATCCCAGCCGCGTCGCGGCACAGGTTGTCAGCGGCATGGGTTTTCTGGGTGCCGGAACGATTCTGATCCAGAAACAGGTGGTTAAAGGCCTGACGACGGCAGCCGGGCTTTGGGTTACCGCCGCAATCGGCCTGGTCATCGGGAGCGGCATGTATGAAATCGGCATTTACGGCACCGTGCTGGCTCTGGTGGTGCTCGAGGTTTTCCGCCGTTTGAGTCATTTACTGATTGGTAAACACCATACGTTAATTGTTTATCTCAAGGCGAAAAGCGTGCCGCTGGTGCTGTTGGTCATGCAACGCGAAGGCATCCGCTATGGCAATATTTCGGTCATTAACCGGGACGAGGAAAGCGGTTTATGTGAATTAAGCGTTCAGGTTACCCTCTCCCGGAAATCCAGCGATGCGCATCTGTATGACAAAATCATGGAAGTAAAGGGCGTGCAGTCGCTGGAGATGATGTAGGACATGGATGCTGCGTTGTGCCGCTTCCGCACGATAAAAGCGTAGATGCACGTTCTTGTCGGGCGGGATAAATCCCACCCGACAGTAGACATATTCTTACCCTCACCATGAGATCTTCATTTCTGCTTTCATTGCGGCTTATTGTCGGCGTGAATAACGCCTTTATCTGACCGTGTTTATTCTCTGCTTTTCATCTTATCTCTCTTGCCAGTGCAGTTGGCAAAAATAAGACGGAAGGCAAAATATCGTGGTCAGTCACCATCAGGTTTATGCTTAACGATAATTGATATTGGAAATTGCACGCGTAATCCGTACCATACGCGGCATACTTTGCCTGCTGACAATCTTCGGCGGGTGATAACCTGTCATAAAAGCAAATCAGGGGGCACGGCAACAGGCTCAAATGTGCCCCTTTGATTATTGAGAAGCGACGTAATGCTGCAAAATCAAGAAATTAACAAGAAAGAACAATACAACCTCAACAAGCTCCAGAAGCGTTTGCGTCGTCACGTAGGCGAGGCCATTGCCGATTTTAATATGATCGAAGAAGGCGACCGCATCATGGTTTGCCTGTCTGGTGGTAAAGACAGCTATACCATGCTGGAGATCCTGCGTAGCCTGCAGAAGAGCGCGCCGGTGAGTTTCAGTCTGGTGGCAGTCAATCTTGATCAGAAGCAACCCGGCTTTCCGGGGCACATCCTGCCGGAATATCTTGAGGCGCAAGGTGTTGAGTACAAAATTGTCGAGGAAGACACCTACTCTATCGTTAAAGAGAAGATTCCAGAGGGCAAAACCACCTGCTCGCTGTGCTCGCGTCTGCGTCGTGGCATTTTGTACCGCACAGCCACAGAGCTGGGCTGTACCAAAATTGCGCTGGGCCACCATCGCGATGACATCCTGCAAACGCTGTTTTTAAATATGTTCTACGGCGGCAAGATGAAAGGCATGCCACCGAAGCTGATGAGCGATGACGGGAAACACATTGTCATTCGTCCACTGGCCTACTGCCGCGAGAAAGATATCATTCGTTTCTCCGAAGCGCGTCAGTTCCCGATTATCCCGTGTAACCTGTGTGGTTCGCAGCCTAACCTGCAGCGTCAGGTGGTGGCAGATATGCTGCGCGACTGGGATAAACGCTATCCGGGCCGGATTGAAACCATGTTCAGCGCGATGCAGAACGTCGTGCCGTCACACATGGCCGACGTGAATCTGTTTGATTTCAAAGGCATTAAGCACGGGGATGCGGTGGTGGATGGCGGCGATCTCGCTTTCGATCGCGAAACCCTGCCGGTGAATCCGGTTGGCTGGCGCAGCGATGAAGACGATGCACCCGATGTCAGTGAACGCCTTGATGTTTTAGAAATTAAATAACGCTGCTGAATACATTAAAGGTAAAGGGCATGCGCGTAAACGCATGCCCTTTTTTTATACGTTGCGGTGAGGCGGCGGGTCCATTATCGGCGGAAACTCCGGATCCGGTGGCGGATCGGGTTGCGGCTGAGGAATGGGGGGCGGATCGGTTGGAATCGGCTCGCTGTTATGTATCGCCTTCATACCGTGCTCCTCTGTAGCGAATGAACATTAAGCTTAGGAAAGATTAGGCCTTTCAGCCAGCAGGTAAAAAAAAAGCCGGCAACAAGGCCGGCGTAGGTCGAATCAACTGTACTATGCAGTTATTCAAAAAAAGGAAGTAAGACAATATGGAGCGCAACGCCCATCGCTTGACGTTGCATTCACCTGCGGGAGAGAGTTTGCGTCAGTTGCCTCCGGCAGGTATTGATGTCGATCAGCTTTACTTCTGTTAAGCCCTCTGTCACTAAGGCAATTCACAGGCTTTGTCTGTCAAAGCCAACGCCGCTTACGTAAATACCCCGCCACGCCTAACGCCAGTATGACCAGTAAAATACAGAACACGCTGAAGCCGTAGCGCCATCCGCCGCCGGGAATGCCGCCCAGGTTGACACCAAACAGCCCGGTTAAAAAGGTAGCGGGCAGAAAAATCATCGCCATCAGCGACATCGTATAGGTGCGGCGATTCATGGATTCGGCCATTACCGAGGCGACTTCATCGGCCAGCACGGCCGTTCTGGCTACGCCCGCGTCCAGATCGTCCAGGCCGCGCCCCAGCCGGTCGGCAATCTCCTGCATGCGGCGGCGCTCACTGTCGTCCATCCAGGGCAGTTTCTCACTGGCGAGCCGGGCAAAAACATCACGCTGTGGAGCCATGTAACGGCGCATCACAATCAGCTGTTTGCGCAGCAGACCCAGTTCACCCCGCGGGGGAATGCGTTGGTCCAGTAAGGCATCTTCGAGCTCAATGATTTTGTCATGCAGGTCTTCGATAAATTCGCTGGTGTGACCGGTTAACGCATCGCAGACCTCGACCAGCCAGCTGCCACAGTTGACCGGGCCGTTACCGTTTTCGAGATCGGTCAGCACTTCATCCACGGCAAACACTTTACGTCGCCGGGTGGACACAATGAGCTGATCATTAATAAACACCCGCATTGCCACTAACTGGTCAGGGCGCGCATCGCTGTTATGGTTCACGCTGCGCAGGACAATCATAAAACCGTCCCCCAACCGGGACACGCGAGGCCGCATGCTTTCACCGGCCAGCGCATCACGCACGGCATCCGGGATCTGAGGCGTGGATTGCAGCCATTCAGCGCTGCGGGGATGGGTATAATTGAGATGCAGCCAGCAGGGATGCTCATCGTGCAGCACCTGGGTTTCATCAATCGGTATCATGCCGCCCTTTCCATCCAACTGGCAGGAAATGATGGCATCTGTTACCTGAAGCGATTTTCCTTTCACACCGTCCACACCGTTACCCCGCTATCAAAATCAATACGATACAGTCTAGCGTGGCGGTGTTGAGTTGCAATCCTGAGCCTGTGTACAAAGATGTCAGAAGTCGGCCCAAGGCAGGCCGCCTTAGATCAGTGTTTCTCAATCCACAGTTCACGGCTGTAGGCGACGTCTTCCGGGTTGGTGATTGGATAGCCTTTCACCCACGGCTTGATCAGGCGACCATTGGTGTACTGGTAAATGGGCGCGATGGGGGCCTGTTCCGCAATGATTTGTTCGGCCCGGTTGTAATCTGCATTGCGGGCCTGGTCACTGGTTTCCATGCTCGCCTTGGCGATCACGGCATCATATTCGGCATTTTTGAAGCGCGGGATATTACTGCTGTTGCCGGATGTCAGCAGAGTTAAAAAGGTCGACGGCTCATTGTAGTCCCCCACCCAGGAGGCGCGGATGACGTCAAAGCGTCCAGAGTTTCGGCTGTCGATATAGGTTTTCCACTCCTGATTTTCCAGCTTCACGTCCACGCCAAGATTCTTCTTCCACATGGATGCAACCGCAATGGCAATCTTCTGGTGGCTTTCAGACGTATTATACAGCAGCGTCAGCTTCAGGGGTTTCGCCGGCCCGTATCCTGCCGCCGCCAGCAACGCTCTGGCCTGCGCGTCCATCTCTTGTTGATTATGCTGTTGCTGCAAGGCAGGCAGCGGTTTAAATCCGGCGGTCACATCTGGTGTAAAGTGCCAGGCCGGTTTTTCACCCGTGCCCAAGACTTTGTCCGCGATAACCTGGCGATCGATACTCCATGACAGCGCTTTGCGAACGCGCGCATCGGCCGTAGGGCCCTGCTGCGTATTAAACGCGTAATAGTAGGTTCCGAGTTGATCCGGCGTATAAACCTGCCCCGGCAGCGTCTTTTTCAGCAGGGCATACATGTTTTTAGGAAACGATTCGGTAATGTCCACATCGCCCGCGCGGTAGCGCTTGGTGGCGCTGGATTCTTCGTTGATGGGCAAAAAGGTCACTTTAGTTAACACGGAGTGCGCGTTATCCCAGTAGCGGGGATTACGCACCAGTACGATTTTTTCGTTAACCACTCGGCTGTCAAGTTGGTAAGCGCCGTTTCCGACCAGCTTGCCGGGCTGTGTCCACTGATCGCCCTCTTTCTCAATCACGCGTTGCGGGACGGGATAGAAAGCCACATTAGACACCATGGCCGGAAACCAGGGCACCGGGCGCGAGAGCGTCACTTTCAGGCGGTGTTTATCCAGCGCGGTGACGCCCAGTTTGTCCGGTGTTGTCGTCCCTTTAGTGATAGCGTCCGCCTCACTTAAACCACTGAGCGCGACAAAAGAGGCCTGAGACGAACTGGTTTTAGGATCCACTACGCGCTGCCAGCTGTAGACAAAATCCTGTGCAGTGACGGGCTCGCCATCAGACCAGCGTGCATTATTGCGCAGGGTGAAAATCCAGACTTTGTTATCACTGCTGCTCCAGCTTTGTGCCACGCCCGGCACAATTTTCCCGTGAGCATCCTGGCTGGTGAGCCCTTCGTAGAGATCGCGCATCACCTGGATTTCGGGCAGTCCCACGGCTTTAGCCGGGTCAAATGACGCAGGCTCATCTTTGATGTGACGGACAATCTCTTGTTTTGCGGCGAGCTGCGCGCCTGCGGGCACCTCTGCGGCAAAAACGGGTAAGGTGGCGCTAAGCAGACTCAGGGCGGTTAGCGTTGGAGAAAAGCGAATAATCATGTTCACCCCTTTACGATAAAGAAGTGCTGCATCAGCGTCTCACTGAGTCAGCCTGTTACCGGCCACTTTATCGCAAATTGCTGATTGATAAATAGCTATTTTCCCCCGGCGGCTTTTCCGCTACTTTTAAGGAAACCCTCTGGAGAATGTCACTATGCCGTCAATGCATCCCCGCTCACAGCGCGGAAAACTGGCTATTTCCTGGCAGCAATACGGGCGTTCCGTTCTGGGTGCCCCGCTGCTCTGGTTTCCCGCCAATCAGACTGACAGCAACAGTGGACTGATTCTGGCTGGCACGCACGGTGATGAAAACGCCGCGATTGCGGCCCTTTCTGCGGCGCTGCGCACCCTGCCTGACGGCCTGCGCCGTCATCACGTTGTTCTGGCGGTCAATCCCGATGGCTGCCAGCTGGGGCTGCGGGCGAATGCTAATGGCGTTGACCTGAACCGTAACTTCCCGGCGGCTAACTGGCAGTCAGGTGAAACGGTGTACCGCTGGAACAGCGCGGCAGACGCGCGGGATGTGACGCTTTCGACAGGGGCACATCCCGCCTCAGAGCCGGAAACCCAGGCATTATGCAGCCTGATTCATCAGCTAAAACCGGCCTGGGTGGTTTCCTGGCATGAGCCGCTGGCCTGTATCGAAGATCCGCATCACGCCGAGGTCGGTGCCTGGCTGGCCGCGCAGACGGGTTTGCCGCGCGTCAGCAGCGTGGGCTATGCCACGCCCGGCTCCTTTGGCAGTTGGTGTCACGACCTGAGTCTGCCGTGCGTGACCGCAGAGATGCCCGTCATTGCGGTAGATGAGGCGACGGAAACGTGGCTGGAGGTGATGGTTAATCTGCTGCGCTGGCAGCCGTGATTAATGCTCCGTTCTGTACCTTCAGGGCGGGCTCGACATCGACAGCCAGCCAGGTGGCACCATCCAAATCGGCAAAGCGCACCATAGGTACCAGCGGCAAGGCGGCGCGAATCGCCCGGGACGTACAGATCATGCAGCCCAACATCAGCGTAAAGCCCTGATCGCGCGCAGCCTGTGCCAGCGCCAGCGCTTCCGTCAGCCCACCGGCTTTATCAAGCTTGATATTCACCATGTCGTAGCGCCCATGCAGCGCGGGCAGGCTTTCCCGCGTGTGGCAACTTTCATCGGCACAGATGGGTAAAGGGTGAATAAAATTTGCCAGCGCCTCGTCTTCTCCAGCCGGTAACGGCTGTTCCAGCATAGCGATTTCCAGATCGGCTAGCAGCTGGCAGCGTGCCGCCAGGCCTTCAGCGTGCCATGACTCATTCGCATCCACGATTAACGTGGCGTCGGGCACCGCCGCACGGATCGCCATCAGGCGCTCGGTGATAAAGTTGTTGTCCATTTTAATTTTGAGCAGCGTTGCGCCATGCTGCCACAGTGCCTGGGCACTGCTGGCCATCGCCTCTGGTGTATCAATGCTGACCGTTTGTGCGGTGATCACTGACGCGATCGGTGCAATGCCGACGACCTGCTCCAGCGTGCGGTGCTGCTGCCGGGCGGCCAGATCCCACAGCGCGCAGTCAATGGCGTTCCGGGCGGCCCCTGCGGGCAACAGCGTTTGCAGTGCCTCGCGGGTCAGGCCCTGCTGAAGCTGGGGCATCACCGTCGCGATGTGCTCCAGCACCAGCGCTTCGCTTTCGCCATAGCGCGTATAAGGCGTGGCTTCTCCCGTGCCTTTTACTCCGTTTTCTTCAATTTCCACCACCACGACTTTGGCTTCAGTGCGGCTGCCGCGCGCGATGACAAACGGCGTATGCAACGGCCAGGCTTCGGGATAACATTTTACCGTCCTCATTAGCGCTCCTTGTTGTCAGCGATTCATCACTGTCATTTAAATTCAGGCAACAATTACACTCGTAAACCCTTAAAATTTATGTCATAAACAAAGGCTATATCTGTACTGATGCCCTATTTTTTTGTCAGATAACATCATTAGAAGGAATTCGTATGTCTCAGACTGTTCACTTTCAGGGCAACCCGGTAGCGGTTGCTGGCCAGTTTCCGCAGCCCGGCGATAGCGCAAAACCTTTTACGCTGGTGGCCAAAAACCTCGCGAATGTCTCACTCTCTGAGTATGCAGGAAAACGCAAGATTCTGAATATTTTTCCCAGCGTCGATACTGGCGTGTGTGCGTCTTCGGTACGTAAATTTAACCAACTGGCGGGCGAACTGAATAATACCGTGGTGTTATGCATTTCAGCCGATCTGCCGTTTGCTCAGTCGCGCTTTTGCGGCGCAGATAACCTGAATAACGTGGTCACGCTGTCCACGCTGCGCGGTGGCGAGTTCAAACAGGATTACGGGGTGGAAATTGCTGACGGTGCCCTGCAGGGCCTGACCGCGCGTGCCGTCATCGTGCTGGATGAGCATGACAACGTGCTGTACAGCCAGCTGGTGAATGAGATCACCACCGAGCCGGATTATGATGCTGCGCTTGCCGCACTGAAATAAGACGGGACACAGCGGATAAGCGCCCGCTTATCCGCTGTGTTGTTATTCGCCGTCGCTGTCCCCGCGTTTCTGCCCTAACCCGTATTCCCGCAACTTATTGGCAATCGCCGTGTGCGAAACGCCAAGCCGTTTTGCCAGTTTTCGCGTACTGGGATAAGAAAGATACAAACGCGTGAGGATGGAACGTTCAAAGCGGCTGGTAATCTGATCCAGCGTCCCTTCCATCGCCTCTTCTCCCAGCGACACATCAAGCGCCTGTTCCGGCAGTACGATGTCCTGAGGGCGCAATTCGTGGCCTTCGAGCTGGGTCAGCGCCCGATACAGCGCGTTTTTCAACTGGCGCACATTGCCCGGCCAGTTGTAACGCACCAGAAACGCGTTGAGCTGCGAAGAAAGGCGTGGTCGGGGAATCCCCTGTTCATCGGCAAAACGCGCCACAAACATTTCCGTCAGCGGCATGATGTCCTGCACACGCTCGCGCAGCGGCGGCAGGTTAAGCGTCAGGACGTTAAGGCGATAGAACAAGTCTTCCCGGAACTCGCCACGCTGCACCAGTTCGAATAAATTCTTCTGCGTGGCGCAAATGACGCGCACGTTGACATGCACTTCATGCTCTTCCCCAACGCGACGGAAGGTGCCGTCATTCAGGAAGCGCAGCAGCTTGGTCTGCATCGTGGGCGACATTTCGCCAATTTCATCAAGCAGTACCGAGCCGCCATTGGCCTGTTCGAAAAAGCCCTTTTTGCCTTCCAGCGCATTGGGATACGCGCCCGCCGCGTGACCAAACAGCTCACTTTCCGCCACATCATCGGGAAGTGAAGCGCAGTTAAGTGCCAGAAACGGCATTTTTCCACGCGCACTGCGTAAATGGCAGGCACGGGCCAGCATATCTTTACCGGTGCCGGTATCACCAATAATCAGTAATGGTGCATCATGCATTGCCAGTTTACGTGCCTGCTCCACCACCTGACGCATTTTGGGCGTCACGGCGACGATATGATCGAACTCCGCTTCGTCCGTCACCACCAGGTTTTGTAACTGGCGCCCCATCCTGGCGGTGGACTTCAGCATTACCATCGCACCTACCAGCTGATCCTGCTGTTCGCTGTCGGCAGACAGATAGATGGGATGGGCTTCCATCAGAAAATCGCGCCCTTCAATGACCACATGCTGCGCCTGCGCCTGGACACGTTCGCTTTCCAGCCAGCGGCCAAAATTAAAACCGTTGATCAGGTGGTCGGCATTCACATTGCGGATCTTGTTCTCATCCAGATTAAACAGGTTTTGCGCGGCCGGGTTGGCCAGTTCTACCTTGCTTCTGAGATCAACAGAAAAAACCGGCTCGGGCATGGCAACCAGCAAGGCGCTCAGTACCCGATGCTCACGCTCTGAAGGCATATAGGGCACCGTGCGAACATCCGTTACGCCCGGCGTGCGACGGATTTCTGCCATCAGGTTACTAAACTGCTCAAACTCAAGCGTGGAGAAATTAAGATAGATGCGGCCTGATGAGGCCACTTCGATGCCGCGAAGATCGATTCCGCGCGCTACCAAAAGATCCAGTAATTCGCGCGCCAGGCCGATTCGGTCCTGACAAAACACTTCTAAACGCATTGCGTGGGCCTTATCCGTTTATTATCCGGCGATAATACGCTAAACCCCTACGCCGCAGAAAGGGGGCTGTCAGGAAAAGTTGACAGCCTTTATGCAAGCGCGTTTTTTTTAAACAGCAGGCTGTGGCGATGGCGGGAGAGCCCTGACGGTGACATTCGCTCAACGTTGTCAGGAGATAAAGCACAGAAGGCACAGCCTCTGCACTCACGTTTCAGTGCACAACCGTTACTGGCGTTTCTCTCCGCCCTTCTGCAGCGCTTCTTTTATCTGGCCTATCAATTCACGACGGTAGTCGCCCAGGCGGGGTTTGTCGTTTTCCAGCCAGGGTAACGGCCGACACAGCTCCATAGCTTTAATGCCAAGACGTGCGGTCAGCAGGCCTGCGCCAATGCCCTGCGCGGCACGGGCGGACAGGCGCGCCGCGATATCCTGCGACATCCAGTCCATGCCCACTTCACGCACCAGCTCAGACGCGCCGGCAAATGCCATATTCAGCAGCACCAGCCGGAACAGGCGCAGTCGGCTAAAGTAGCCCAGTTCAATACCGTAAATAGCGGCAATACGGTTGACCAGCCTGATATTGCGCCAGGCAATAAAGGCCATATCGACCAGCGCCAACGGACTCACCGCAATCATCAGGGCGGATTCTGCGGCATGACGACTGATTTCCCGCCGGGCCTGGCGATCGAGCACCGGCTGCACCAGTTGGGCATACAACCGCACGGTTTCACCGTCATTATGGGTTTCATGGAGCGAAGCATGCCAGCGTTGTAACGCAGGATGCGCCTGATCGAGTTCGGCCTGGCGAGCCAGTTTTTCGCAAAAATCCCGCCCTTTACCCACGCTGTGGCTGTTAAGCAGTTCCCGACCCAGATCGCGCTCTTCTGCACGCTGACGCAGCTGATACAGTCGTCGCCACTCGCCGGTTAACGCGCCGACACCCGCGGCCACGATCAGTCCCCCGGCCATCCCGCTGCCCAGCGCAAACCAGTCATGCGCCAGCCAGGCGTTGTGGCTCCACTGCACACCCTGCGCCACGATGCTGATCCCAAACAGGCCCAGCCCGGCACCGACCATGTTGCGCCACAAACTGCGTTTGGGTTTCAGGGCCGCTTCGACGGCGCGCTCCCCTGCGCTTTCCTCTTCCACCGCCGTCTCGCTTTCTGCAACGGCTAAAAACGCGTTCCGGGCTTCCGCGTCGAAGGTTTGCGCCGGACGCAACACGTCATTCGGCTTGTCGTTCAGCGGCGTGGCAAAATCAATACGCGGCTTTAACGGATCGCTCATCGCAATTTATCTCCCAGTAAAAACTCCAGTGCCGCATCCATGCGGATGTGCGGCAGAGGACGATCGATATCCAGTTGCTGTGGGCGAAACTGCTCAAACTGAAAACCCTGTTGTTGCCAGAACGCCGCCCCCGGCAGGCGCGGGGGAACTTCACCCGGATAGACCGTCAGTGCCTCGCCATCCGCTAAGCGGTGCCCGCGCAACGCGGGGATTTTTTCACCCTGATGATCAACCTGTCCACTCTGTGTCGCCTGTACCGAAGCCAGACCAATACAGTCCATGCTGATACCTTCAAACGCGGCATTTTGCCAGGCATCCTGCACCAGTTGCTGTAACAGGGACACCATATTGCCGTGCTGGTCGTGAGTAATGTGATCGGCTTTGGTGGCGGCGAACAGCAGCTTATCGATCACCGGCGAAAAGAGACGGCGAAACAGCGTGCGCTGACCGTAGTGAAAACTCTGCATAAGCTGCGTGAGGGCTAACCGCATATCGTTAAAGGCCTGCGGGCCGCTGTTGAGCGGTTGCAGGCAGTCCACCAGCACAATCTGGCGGTCAAAGCGCACAAAATGGTTTTTATAGAATCCTTTAACAACATGCTGGCAGTAGTAATGAAACCGCTGTTGCAGCATGGCGAAATTGCTGCCTTTGTCCGCCTGCGCCAGTTTCGCCGCCTGGGCATCGTCAGCAGTAGGACACGGAAAAAACTGGAGTGCGGGCGCGCCCGCCATATCGCCGGGCAGCACGAAGCGGCCTGGCTGGATAAAGTGTAATCCTTCGGCTTTGCAGCGATGCAGGTAGTCAGTCCAGGCCTCGGCAATGTCGGCTAAACGGTTCTCGTCAGCCGGTGCCAGCGGATCGAGGCGCTGACACAGGTCGCGCCAGGGTTGCGCCCACAGGGCGCGATCGCCCTGCAACAAGCCGTTCATCTGGCGTGACCAGGTCAGGTAATCCTGTGCCAGCATCGGCAGATCAAGCAACCATTCGCCGGGGTAATCAACGATTTCAAGATAGAGCGTGGCGGTCTCTTTCAGATGACGCAGCAGCGAGTCATGCGGACGGTAACGTAACGCCAGGCGCATTTCGCTGACGCCACGCGTGGGCGTGGGCCAGGCAGGCGGTGAACCGTAAAGCTGCGCCAGCCCTTCGTCATAGGTGAAACGGGCCGTGCCCATGTCACGTTGCGGCACGCGTTTCACCCCTAACAGGCGTTCATCACGCACAACGGAAAACAGCGGCAAACGAGCGCCGCTGTGGACAGAAAGAAGTTGGTTGACCAGCGAGGTGATAAAAGCTGTTTTACCACTGCGGCTGAGACCGGTGACCGCCAGGCGAAGGTGGCGGTCGACGCCGCGATTCATTAATGCTATCAGTTCAGTTTGCAGTCTTTTCATCGTTTTCCCTGATGAAGCGCGACGCTACCCGGTTCATCACGCGTTTCAATAGCGGCTCAAGCGCCAGGCCAAGCAAAATGCGCAGTGGACGGCGCGCGACCGATTTGACGGCCCAGCCGGTCACGCCGGCAGGCCCGTAAGTAACAGCATTGATAATGATGAATCTGGCGGCTGACTTCAATGCAGGTGTGGCACGATGGCGAAACGTTGCTGCGCGCGAAACGGTCATGAATACCTCCCGGTCATCAGCAGACGGGCCGGTCTGGCCCGTAGCAGACGATAATTAAATCTGACGGAAACGACTGCGCACACTAAACGTTTCAGAGGTGACGTAACGTTCTATATCGCGAACATTACGCTCATCCTGTTGCAGTGCGGTTTCCAGTTGGTCAAGCAGTTCGCTGGCTGTGGGCTGAGCTTCACCGTTGTCGACGCCAGCAGGTTTTACGTCCAGCACAAAACCCAGCGCAAAGTAGGCAATCACGGTAAACACAAACAGCCCAAAGAACAGCGATAACACCACAATGATACGCAGCAGCCGCACCGGCACATCCAGATACTCAGCCAGCCCGGCACAGACGCCCATCAGCTTTCCTTCGTCAGGCTTACGCCATAATTTACGGCCTCTTATCATGGCTGCCTCCAGTTAGGATGTTCTGCATCCAGGATCGCTTCTAACGCATCAATGCGTTCGCGCATGCGCTGAGCATCCCGGGTCACCTGTTGCAGACGCTGCATCTGACTCTGTGACAGCTCCGCTCCGCCGCTGCGCTTGTTACTGTAGTGTAACCACAGCCAGACGGGGGCCACGAACAGCACAAATATTGTAAGAGGTATCGCCAAAAATAGTGCGCTCATTGACTCTCCTTAATCCTTTCCTACTGTCAGCGGCGGTTTATTCGCTGCGGTTCATTTTGGCTTTCAGCGCATTCAGTTGCTGACTGATTTCGTCATCGGCTTTCAGCTCAGTAAACTGCTGATCCAGGGTTTTAGGTTTACCAAAACCGTGGCTCTCCGCTTCCGCTTCCATATGATCGATTCGGCGTTCAAACGATTCGAAACGCGCCATGGCTTCATCAATTTTACCACTGTCCAGCTGACGGCGGACATCACGGGATGACGAGGCGGCCTGATGGCGCAGCGTCAACGCCTGCTGGCGCGCGCGGGTTTCGCTCAGTTTTTTCTCCAGCTCAGCAATCTCACCTTTCATGCGCGTCAGCGTTTCGTCAACCTGTTCGACTTCGCGTTTGAGCGAGGCGATCAGATCGGTCAGCTTCTGTTTTTCGATAAGCGCAGAACGGGCCAGATCTTCTTTATCTTTGCGAATCGCCAGTTCTGCTTTTTCCTGCCATTCAGCCTGCTGCAGCTCAGCCTGCTCGATACGGCGTGACAGCTGTTTCTTTTCGGCCAGCGCGCGGGCTGACGTCGAACGCACCTCGACCAGCGTATCTTCCATCTCCTGAATCATCAGGCGCACCAGTTTCTGCGGATCCTCTGCGCGTTCCAGCAGTGAATTGATGTTGGCATTAACGATGTCAGCGAAACGAGAAAAAATACCCATAATGATGCTCCTCTTGATGGTCATAGTTTTAGCTTGTTGGCGAGGACTAATTCAAGATGCGTGCCAATTTTTATCTTATTGATTTTAATTACGATAATAAGCTGGCAGTTTTTTTTTCCTGACCTAATATAGTTAAATTGATTAATCAGTGGCGAAATTCATCATGTCTGTGAACAACGACAATTTGCTGGGCGAATCAAATAACTTTCTGGAAGTGCTGGAGCAGGTGTCAAAGCTCGCGCCGCTGGAGAAGCCTGTGCTGGTGGTGGGCGAACGCGGGACAGGTAAAGAGCTGATTGCCAGCCGTCTGCACTACCTTTCTGACCGCTGGCAGGGCCCTTTTGTCTCTCTTAACTGTGCGGCGCTGAACGAGAATCTGCTTGATTCTGAGCTTTTTGGCCATGAGGCAGGTGCCTTTACCGGTGCGCAAAAACGTCATCTGGGCCGCTTTGAGCGCGCGGATGGTGGCACCTTGTTTCTTGATGAACTGGCGACAGCCCCCATGCTGGTTCAGGAAAAACTGTTGCGGGTAATTGAATACGGCCAACTGGAACGCGTGGGCGGAAACCACGTTTTTCAGGTTAATGTGCGCCTGATCTGCGCCACCAATGAAGATTTACCCGCGCTGGCCGAAGCCGGTAAGTTTCGGGCCGATCTGCTGGATCGCCTGGCCTTTGATGTGGTGCAGTTGCCGCCGCTTCGGGAGCGCCGCAGCGACATTCTGGTCATGGCTGACCATTTTGCCATACAGATGTGTCGGGAGCTCAAACTGCCGTTGTTTCCCGGCTTTACGCCCCGCGCACAGCAAACCTTGCTTGAGCATCACTGGCCGGGCAACGTGCGCGAGCTGAAAAACGTGGTCGAACGATCCGTCTATCGCCATAACACCAGCGATACCGCGCTGGATGAAATCATCATTAACCCGTTTGCCCGCCGCAGTGAAGCCGCAGACAGGGCCGCCCCCTTGCCTGCTACCGAGTCGCCAACCGCCCTGCCTTCACTTCCGCTTGATCTGCGCCAGTGGCAGAACCAGCAGGAACGTGACGTGGTGGAAATCAGCCTGCAACAGGCAAAGTATAATCAGCGCCGGGCGGCCAGCTTACTGGGCGTCACCTATCATCAACTCCGTGCCATCATGAAAAAACACGGTATTCAGGCGCGCGACGGACAACATTAGCGGGCTTTTATATACGTACAGAAGCTGACAACGTGCCGGGGCATGCTGTAATGCAATCAGGCGGGTAAAAAAAGGGCCCGCCGAAGCGGGCAACTGGAAGCAATGTGAGCAATGTCGTGCTCTTCTTCGGTAGAGCCCCGTCGAAGTGCAACTGAATAATAATCATTCCTGTTTGCATCTGTAAAGTGTTATTGAGAATTTTTCTCATCTCCACACCAACGCTGCGCCTTTTTGCGCGGATCGTTTACACCTGCTGTACGAATCGTCGGCAATCGATGACGCAGAGTTGGGACCACGCGCGCTTTGCGATACACTTTGCCCAATGCCCGAGAATCGTTGAGTTCTATGTTAAAACTAATGCCTTCGCTGTTGCTGAGTCTCAGCGTGTTGAGCGCACCTGTGTGGTCCGCGCCCGCACCTGCCACGGATATTCGTCAAAGCGGCTTTGTCTATTGCGTCAACGGGACGCTAAACACGTTTAACCCGCAGATGGCCAGTAGTGGTTTAACGGTGGACACACTGGCGGCGCAGCTCTATGACCGCCTGCTTGATGTCGATCCTTATACCTATCGTTTACAGGCTGACCTGGCCGACAGCTGGGATGTACGTGATAACGGCGCGACCTATCGCTTTCACTTGCGTCACGGTGTGCAGTTTCAGCACACCTCAAACTTTACGCCTACCCGCACGTTGAATGCCGACGATGTGGTCTTTAGCTTTGCGCGCATGTTTGACCGTAAACATCCCTGGCATGACGTTAATGGCGGCTATTATCCCTATTTCGACAGCCTGCAGTTCGCTGACGCCGTGCAGAGCGTGAAAAAGATCGATAACTATACGGTCGAAATTCGCCTGAACAGCCCTGATGCGTCGTTTCTCTGGCACATGGCAACCCACTATGCGCCCATCCTCTCGAAGGAATACGCAGACAGCCTGGACAAAACAGGTCATCAGGAAACGCTGGATCGGTTACCTGTGGGCACCGGCCCGTTTCAGCTGAGTGAATACCGCAGTGGGCAATATATTCGCCTGGCCCGCAATCCCTACTACTGGAAAGGCGTACCGCGCCTGCAACAGGTGGTGATTGATCTTGGCGCGGGCGGCACCGGCCGGTTATCGAAACTGCTGACCGGTGAGTGCGATGTGCTGGCCTATCCTGCCGCCAGCCAGATTTCCATTCTGCGCGACGATCCCCGGCTGCGTATGACATTGCGGCCCGGTATGAACATCGCCTATCTGGCCTTCAACACGCGAAAACCCCCGCTCGACAGACCGAAAGTGCGTCACGCGCTGGCGCTGGCCATTAATAATGAACGCCTGATGGAGTCGATTTATTACGGCACGGCAGAAACTGCGGCCTCGATTTTGCCGCGTGCCTCCTGGGCTTACGATACGGATGCCAGCATCACCGCCTACGATCCGAAAAAGGCCAGGGCTGCGCTGGAAGCGGCGGGCGTGACCGATCTTCACCTGCGTCTGGTGGTGCCTGCCGCCTCGCAGTCCTGGAACCCAGCGCCGCTGAAAACGGCAGAACTGATTCAGGCCGATCTGGCACAAATTGGCGTTAACGTCACTATCGTGCCGGTTGAAGGCCGTTTTCAGGAAGCACAGTTGATGGCGATGAACCACGACCTGACCCTGGCAGGCTGGGCAACCGACAGTAACGATCCTGACAGTTTCTTTCGTCCCCTGCTGAGCTGCGCGGCGATTGCCTCACAGACCAACTATGCGCACTGGTGCTCGCCTGCGTTTGACAGCACGCTGAAAAATGCTCTGCTGTCGCAACAGCTGTCCGGACGCATTGAGAGCTATGATAAAGCTCAGCAAATTTTAGCTCAGGAACTGCCCGTCCTGCCGCTGGCTTCATCCTTGCGCCTGCAAGCCTACCGGCATGATATTAGAGGCCTGGTACTGAGTCCGTTTGGTAACGCTTCCTTTGCTGGCGTTTATCGTGATGAGCGGGAGGATCGATAAGTGATCATTTATATTTTGCGTCGGCTGGTGTTACTGGTGATTACGCTGTTTTTTCTCTCGCTGGTGAGTTTCAGCCTGAGCTACTTCACACCGAATGCCCCGCTCGAAGGCGCCTCACTGTTCGATGCCTGGTGGTTTTGGTTTAAAGGCATGCTGCAACTGGATTTTGGCGTATCCAGCACCAATGGTCAGGAAATTGGCCTGCAACTGCGCGAGGTCTTTCCGGCCACCATGGAGCTGTGCCTGATGGCCTTTACGCTTGCCTTAATCGTCGGCATTCCGCTGGGGATTTGTGCGGGTGCCCTGCGTCATAAATGGCAGGACAAAGTTATCAGCGCGTTTGCCTTGCTTGGTTTTTCGATCCCCGTCTTCTGGCTCGCCCTGCTGTTTACCCTGTTTTTCTCGTTAACGCTGGGCTGGTTGCCGGTTTCCGGTCGCTATGATCTGCTCTATCCGGTCCAGAACATAACCGGTTTTGCTTTAATCGATGCCTGGCTCAGCCCCTCACCGTGGCGGCATGAAATGATGATCAGCGTGCTGATGCACCTGATTTTACCGGTGACCGTGCTGGCGATGGCCCCGACCACTGAGATTGTGCGTTTACTGCGCATCAGCACCAGCGATGTCGTCGATAAAAACTATGTTAAAGCTGCGGCGACCCGCGGGCTCTCGCGCTTTACCGTTATTCGCCGTCATGTGCTGCATAACGCCCTTCCGCCTGTCATTCCGCGCCTGGGTTTACAGTTCTCCAGCATGTTAACGCTGGCGATGATTACGGAGATGGTTTTTAACTGGCCTGGTCTGGGGCGCTGGCTGATTAACGCCATCCGTCAGCAGGACTATGCGGCCATCTCAGCAGGCGTAATGGTGACCGGTGGACTGGTGATTGTGGTGAATGTGCTCGCTGACATCGTTGGCGCGGCGCTGAATCCGCTGAAACATAAGGAATGGTATGCCGTCCGATAACATCTACGCCGAAAAACGCCTGCCCAGTGCGTTTCGCCAGAGCTGGCACCATTTTTATGGCGATATGCCGGCGATGATTGGCCTGTACGGCTTTGGCACACTGCTGCTGCTGTGTCTGTTCGGCCATTTTCTGGCCCCTTACAACATCGACCAGCAATTTCTGGGTTATCAACTGCTACCGCCCTCCTGGTCGCGCTACGGTGAGGTTTCCTTTTTTCTCGGGACGGACGATCTGGGGCGTGATTTACTGAGCCGCCTGCTGAACGGCGTGGCCCCCACGGTTGGATCGGCCATTCTCGTCACGCTGTTTGCCACCTTCTGGGCGCTGGTGCTGGGGATTGTGGCGGGCATGACGCACGGTGTGCGTTCTGCGGTGCTGAATCATGTCCTGGATACGCTGCTGTCCATTCCCTCACTCTTGCTGGCCATTATCGTAGTGGCGTTTCTGGGGCCGCGCCTGGAGCACGCATTACTGGCCGTGTGGCTGGCGCTGATGCCGCGCCTGGTGCGCGAAATCTACAGCGCCGTTCATGACGAACTGGAAAAAGAGTATGTGATTGCGGCTCGCCTGGATGGCGCCACCAGCATCAATATTTTGTGGCACGCCATTTTGCCTAACGTTTTGCCTATGCTGATCAGTGAAATTACGCGCGCGCTGTCGATGGCTATTCTCGATATCGCCGCACTGGGTTTTCTTGACCTCGGCGCGCAGTTGCCCTCGCCTGAGTGGGGCGCGATGCTGGGTGATTCGCTGGAGCTGGTGTATGTTGCGCCCTGGACTGTCATGCTTCCCGGTGCCGCGCTGATGGTCAGCGTGTTAATGGTTAATCTGCTCGGTGACGGCATTCGTCGGGCCGTCGAGGCAGGAGTGGAATAATGCCGTTACTGGATATTCGTAATCTGACGATTGAATTTATGACCGCTGACGGGCCGGTCAAAGCGGTAGACCGCATCAATTTATCACTGACTGAAGGCGAAATTCGCGGTCTGGTGGGTGAGTCGGGCTCGGGCAAAAGTCTGGTTGCCAAGGCGATTTGTGGCGTGACCAACGACAACTGGCGCGTCACCGCAGACCGTATGGTCTTTGATGACGTGGATTTGCTGCGTTTGTCGCCGCGTGAGCGTCGCCGCATCGTAGGTCACAATGTGTCGATGATTTTCCAGGAACCGCAGTCCTGTCTTGATCCCTCGGAAAGTGTCGGCCGTCAGTTGATGCAGGCGATTCCGCGCTGGACGTACAAAGGACCGTGGATGAAGCGCTTTTGGTTCTGGCGAAAAAACCGCGCCATTGAGCTGCTGCACCGCGTCGGTATTAAAGATCACAAAGACATCATGCGCAGCTTTCCCTACGAACTCACCGAGGGCGAGTGTCAGAAAGTGATGATTGCCATCGCACTGGCGAATCAGCCGCGCCTGCTGATTGCCGACGAGCCGACCAACGCCATGGAGCCGACGACGCAGGCGCAGATCTTTCGCCTGTTGAGCCGTCTGAATCAGAACAACAACACCACGATTCTGCTGATCAGCCATGACCTGCGTACCCTGAGTCACTGGGCTGACAGGATCAACGTTATGTACTGCGGACAAACCGTGGAAACGGCGCAGAGTGAAGACCTGATGACCACGCCGCACCATCCGTATACCCAGGCGCTGATTCGTGCGATGCCAGACTTTGGCCGACCGCTTCCTCACAAGAGCCGCCTGAATACCTTATCCGGCGCGATTCCATCGCTCGAAAGCCTGCCCATTGGCTGCCGTCTTGGGCCGCGCTGCCCGTATGCACAGCGTAAATGTGTGGAAACGCCACGGCTGACGGGCTCCCGTTCGCATCTCTATGCCTGCCATTTTCCGCTCAACGTGGAGGGCCAATAGCATGGAAACGCTACTGGAAGTGCGCAATCTCAGCAAAACGTTTCGTTATCGTACCGGTCTGTTTCGCCGTCAGCATGTCGAGGCGGTGAAGTCCGTGAGCTTCACGCTGCGGGAGAAGCAGACGCTGGCGATCATCGGCGAAAATGGCTCCGGCAAATCAACGCTGGCAAAAATGCTCAGCGGCACTGTTGCCCCAACTGAGGGGGAAATCATTATTGACGATCATGCGCTGAGCTTTGGGGATTATGGCTACCGTAGCCAGCGCATCCGTATGATTTTCCAGGATCCTTCTACGTCGCTTAATCCCCGGCAGCGCGTCAGTCAGATTCTGGAGCTGCCGCTGCGCCTGAATACCGATCTTGACGCCGAGGCGCGCGAGAAGCGCATCATTGCCACGCTGCGTCAGGTGGGATTACTGCGCGACCATGCCGGTTATTATCCGCATATGCTGGCACCAGGCCAAAAACAGCGTCTGGGCCTGGCGCGGGCATTAATTCTGCAACCCAAAGTGATTATTGCTGATGAAGCGCTTGCCTCACTGGATATGACCATGCGCTCACAGTTGGTCAACCTGATGCTGGAGCTGCAGGAAAAACACGGCATTGCCTACATCTACGTGACGCAACATTTAGGGATGATGAAGCATATCAGCGACAAAGTGTTGGTCATGCATCAGGGCGAAGTCGTGGAACGCGGCGGGACGGCCGACGTGCTGGCTTCTCCGCTGCATGATCTGACCAAACGTCTGATCAACAGCCATTTCGGCGAAGCGTTAACGGCCGAAGCGTGGCGACGCGAGCGTTGATTTTTCGGGGTTTTGTGGAAAACTGTGCGCAGTTTTCCTGATTTAAGGCAGACGTGCTAGAATCCGCACGTCGATTAACGTCGGTCGTCTATTATTTAAACAACGCGACCGCCAACTACCATGACCATAAGGATTACAGCTATGGGTTTTCTTTCCGGTAAGCGCATTCTGATTACTGGTGTTGCCAGTAAACTTTCCATCGCCTACGGTATTGCACAGGCGATGCACAAACAGGGCGCAGAACTGGCTTTCACCTACCAAAACGACAAACTGAAAGGTCGTGTGGAAGAGTTCGCCAAAGATTTGGGTTCTGACATCGTACTGCCATGTGATGTTGCAGAAGATGAAAGCATCCAGTCCCTGTTCGCTGAGCTGGCAAAAACCTGGCCGAAATTTGACGGTTTCGTTCACTCAATTGGTTTTGCCCCAGGCGACCAGCTGGATGGCGATTACGTGAATGCCGTAACCCGCGAAGGTTTCAAAATTGCGCACGACATCAGTGCCTACAGCTTTGTTGCCATGGCTAAAGAGTGCCGTGCGATGCTGAATCCCAACTCAGCGCTGCTGACGCTGTCCTACCTGGGTGCAGAGCGCGCTATCCCTAACTACAACGTAATGGGCCTGGCAAAAGCGTCTCTGGAAGCAAACGTACGTTACATGGCCAATGCCATGGGACCAGAAGGCGTGCGTGTGAACGCCGTTTCTGCCGGTCCAATCCGTACGCTGGCGGCTTCAGGCATCAAAGATTTCCGTAAGATGCTGGCTCACTGTGAAGCGGTAACCCCGATTCGCCGTACCGTGACCATCGAAGACGTGGGTAACTCTGCGGCCTTCCTGTGTTCCGATCTGGCGGGTGGTATCACCGGCGAAATCGTTCACGTCGACGGCGGTTTCAGCATCGCCGCGATGAACGAACTGGAACTGAAATAAGTTTCCTCATGGGCGAGCGCTGCTCGCCCTGTCCTTCCCCGCCCGCGCCCTCGTTATTCCTTATTGCTATTAATTATCACCGATCGGTCTTTTGCCGTACCCTGCCCGTGGGCGAGGATAAGTCAGCCCTGCGGCCTGCGACCGGTTCACTGACTCTGTCCCGCATGTGCCGCATCAGATTTTGCAAAAGGACTGATGATGCAACAACGCCGCTATACTGGCCAGGATCACTGGTTTTACGAGAGCCAGACCTGTCCGCGTACCGTTCCGGCTGCCCCGCTTTTTCCTGAAGCAGCGCATATCGACGATCGGTTCTTGTTGGGGTTAGCGCAGGAAACCTCTTCTGTTCAGCCGTTGTTGCAGGCCGGACAACCCGCCATTCAGATTGCTCATGAGATTGTTGACCTGCTGTTTCCCGACCAGGTTGACGTTACGCTGACCCATACGCTGACGCTTTACGATCGGTTAAGCAGCGCGCTGACCGTGGCGCAGGTTACGGGCATTCAGCGGCTCTGCAATCACTACTCTGCAAGACTCAATCCTCTGCCTGGCCCTGACTCGTCGCGCGAGAGCAATAACCGCCTGACACAAATTACCCAGTACGCCCGACTGCTGGCCATGCAACCCACTCTGATTACTGCCGACAGTGTGCGCGCCCTTCACGCCGCAGGTCTGAGCGAAGCCGATATTGTCACGCTTAATCAGTTGGTCGGCTTTGTCTGTTACCAGGCACGCCTGATCGCCGGTATTCATGCTCTGCTGAACATGCCGGTACGCTGGATCCCCGGCATGTCACCTGCACCGGATGCGCCAGCCACCGATGCCCCCGGCGTCTGGCAGCCAGTCCTGAAACCGCTTGAGCCCCGCTATGCCAGCGAGGCGCAGCATAAGGCCGTGGCGCAATGCCAGACATCGTCTGCGCCAGAGGACGCCCTCTGGTTGCTGGCGCACGCACCGGCGTTATTAGAGCATTGGTACAGGTTGAATCATCAGGAGGAGACGGTCTTCACCGCCCGGGTTGAGGCTACAGCGGCCAGCCTGCTGGGAAATCGCTGGCGTCCACCGTCGTTAACGCCCTGTAGCGGCCAGGCTGGCACCGTTGATAATGCTAACCTGACCGACGCTGACCGGGCGGTCAGCGCGTTAACCGCCCTGCTGACCCGCCAGCCAGAACGTTTTTGCGCCGCCGATCTCCAGCCATTGCAAGAATCCGGCTGGTCCGTTGCCGATCAGTTCGCGCTTATCCAGGCCATCGCGCGGGCAAACTGGAACAGCCGTTTATTTTATGCCTGTGGTGAGGCGCGCTAAAGATCCAGATGACTGCGCGCTTCGTCATAGAAGTGCTGTGCCAGCGGCGTTGCCCGACCCGGTTCAGCGACCACCAGGGCCGCCTGGCGCGCCATCTTTGGCATTATGACAGGTCGCTGTTCCAGTCCGTGTAAAGACGCGGGCAGCAGATGACCGCGTGGCGAAACCAGTACGCCCAACCCGACCTGCGTACACTGCAGCAGTTGCATAATGGAGGCGCTTTCTACCACCACGCGCGGCATCAGCGACATCTCCCGCAACGCCATATCCAGATAGCGACGAAAATAGCGCGTGGGTTCAGCCAGACACAGCGGCTGACGGGCCAGCGTTGGCAGATCCAGGCTTTCAACCTCGCCTAAGTGCTGAAAATGTCCGGGATGAAACACTGCTTCAACGCCACGGTCCGCCAGCAACGCGGCCTGAAAATGCAGTTCACGCAGCGTCGCCATTTCAAAAAAACCAATCCCGACATCGACCGTATGACTGTTCAGCGCCTCCAGCAGCTGGTCGGCGCTCAGGACGGCAATCCGGTAATCGAGTTGTGGATAGCGCATCTGAACCGCTTTGAGCAGCTGGGCCAGCGACACGCTGCACTGCGGTACCACACCCAGCCGCAATGTGCCGTTAACGCCGTGTTTCAGTGACTCGACTTCCAGCTTCAGCCCCTGATAAACGGAGACGATTTCCCGCGCCCAGGCCAGCACCCGATCCCCTTCTGGCGTGAATCCGGCAAAGTTATTGCTGCGGTTGATCAGGGATAACCCCAGTTCGCGTTCCAGATTTTTTAACCGCATTGATAAGGTAGGCTGGCTGACAAAACTCGCCTCAGCGGCACGGCCAAAATGGCGTTCGCGTTCGAGGTTGCAGAGGTAGATGAGTTGCTTAATGTCGATTTTTTGTGCCCGCCATAACGTCGCTCAGTTGAACGTCTATTATGTGCCGAGGGCGCAACAGAATGCCAGTCAGTGTGCGTTCAGGACTCTGGCACAGGCAGAGTGCAGTAATACAGCCCGAGTGTCCGGCTGACAGGAGATACTTTTGGGGGCGAGACGAAAGGCGTAATGGGCGCGCAACAGGCCGGACTCTTTCAGGTCAGGCTGGCAGAATTATTATTTTTTATGGTGTTTTCCCTGATGTTGCCCGTTGTTACTTCGTTGGATAAGGCCAGGCGTGATCAATGCCCGTTGACGACAGTACGCCCGTCGCCAGTAAATAGATCACGACAAGTGTGAAAACAACAATTGCCGATATTTCAACGACTTTAACTAACCTGTTTTTCGCCATAAATAACCCCCTGTTAATTGCGTGTATTGCACTTTCCACCTCTTACCATAGAGTGTTACCGGTAAAATTCAAGCACAGATCACAAAATGAAACATAAAGCATTGCTTATATTTTTGTGTTAATCGTGAACGTGAGGGGAACGGATAAAAACGGAGCTTAGAACGGAACGGAATGCTGTAATATGTCAGACAGGGAGGGCGCACCTGCTGCGCCCAGTGAGGCCGCCGTCAGCCGACGCCAAGCATCGATTTCACTTCCTGCGCAATCTTTTCGACCTGAGGACCGTAAATCACCTGAACATCCTGCTCACTGACGCGATTCACGCCATTCGCGCCCGTACTCATCAGGGTGTGATCCACCACCTCTTTCATATCTTTTACCCGCACCCGTAAGCGCGTGAAGCAGCAATCGATGTCCTCTATATTGGCAGCCCCACCCAATCCACTGATAATGACCTGAGTGCGTTCACTGCCATCAACGACCTGCGGTTTTTCCTCCTCGGTTTCCCGTCCCGGTGTTTCGACATTCATGCGGGTAATGACAAAACGGAACCCGTAGTAATAGATCGGTGCGTAGATCACGCCAAGCACCAGCGTCCACCACCAGTGGGTTTTACTGCCACCCAGCACACCGAAGACCACCAGGTCGATAATGCCGCCCTGCACGTTGCCAATCATCAGATGCAGCATTGACATCAACATAAATGAAAGGCCGGTCAAAAACGCATGCAACACATAAAGCACGGGCGACACAAAAATAAAGCAGAACTCCAGGGGTTCGGTGATCCCGGTGGTAAAGGAGGTCAGCGCGCCGGCCAGCACCAGCGCTTTCACGCGTTGTTTATGCTCCGGACGTGCGGTGTGATAGATCGCCAGTGCTGCAGCAGGCAGCCCGAACATCATCACCGGTATTTTTCCCTGCGCCAGGAACTGGGTAGCCGTTCGCAGCGTGGCATCTGGGATGAGGCCAGGATGTGTCAGCGAGGCATTGAAAATATTCAATGCGCCGACAATGGTCTGTCCGTCCACAACCGCCATACCGCCAATCGGCGTAAAGCGGACCGTTTCATTGAGAATATGGTGCAGCCCGGTGGGAATCAGCAGGCGTTCAGCCGCCCCCAGCAGAAATGCACCGTACTGACCACTGTGGCCAATCATCTGCCCCACCCAGGCGATGCCCTCTCCAAGAGTTGGCCAGATCAGCGCCAGCAATACACCTACCAGCGGCAGAACCACGACGGTGACAATGGGCACAAAACGTCGGCCGCCAAAGAAGCTGATCGCTGTAGGAAGTTGCTGCGTATAAAAACGATTGTGCAACATTACGGTGAGCAGGCCGGCCACCACGCCGCCCAGCACGCTCATGTTGTAGGTAAAAATCCCCAGCATCTGGATATATTCCGCCGAGGTCATCATGGCGGTCGTTTGATCCAGTCCCGCCTGTTGCAGCGCCTGAGGCGTCGTGGTGGCCGCCGTTATGCCTTTTGCGGCCAGCGTCGCATTAATCCCCACGTTCATGGCGATATAGCCAATCACCGCCGCAAAGGCGGCGGTCGGTTTCTCGGCTTTTGCCAGACCAATCGCACTGGCGACGGCAAAGAACAGGGGCAGATTGGCAAACAGCGCCCCTGCGACTTTGCGAATAAAACCGATAATGAGCTGCGCCACCTGCATTTGCGCAAAGGCTTCCCCCGTCACTGCGGGATTCTGCATGGCTGCGGCCAGCCCCAGAAAAATACCGGCTGCCGCGATCACCGAAATGGGCATCATCAACGCCTTGCCAAATGCATGAATCTGGCTGGTCAGGTGTTTCATGGTTTCGCGCCTTTTTGTGTCATAAACAGCAAGTATTAGCGCGATGTGCCGATAACACCTGATACGGAGAAGTTATGAAAGGGTAAAATATGAACAGCATCACAGTTGTTGTGCCGTCACGATAAACGCGACCTATCGCACCATTAAGTCAATCAATTAGACAAGCTATGTCGTCGAACGCACACTAATCTTCACTATCAGGATATATCCTTGCAACATTCGTCCAACAAAAAAATAAGCCTGCACCTATGATGAAATTTAAGCGCCAAATTAAACCATACCGCGCCGCCGCGGGTGGCTGGGGTTCACTGGAAGCCACGACACGTTTTGTTTTCGACAGTAAAGCTGCCCTGAAAAACCTGCGCAATCTCATGCGTATGAACAAGGCGCGTGGCTTTGACTGCCCGGGCTGCGCCTGGGGCGATGACAATAAAAGTACTTTCAGCTTTTGTGAAAACGGAGCGAAAGCGGTAACCTGGGAAGCGACACGCCGCGTTGTGGATGCCGACTTCTTTGCGAAACACAGCGTGACCACGCTCTATGCTCAAAGCGATTACTTTCTGGAGTATCAGGGCCGCCTGACGCATCCCCTGCGCTACAACCGTGAAACCGATCACTACGAGCCCATCAGTTGGGATGACGCCTATGCGCTTATCGCGCAGCACATCAAAGCGATGGACAATCCAGACCAGATGGAGCTTTACACCTCAGGTCGCGCCAGTAATGAAGCGTCATGGCTTTATCAGCTGTTTGGCCGCATGCTGGGCACCAATAACTTCCCTGACTGCTCGAACATGTGTCACGAAGCCAGCGGTGCGGGACTGAAGCGCAGCATTGGCGTGGGTAAAGGCACGATTCGTCTGGATGATTTTGACCATGCGGATGCGATTTTTGTTTTTGGGCAGAACCCGGGCACTAACCATCCACGCATGTTGCACAGCCTGCGTCACGCTGCCGATCACGGTGCAAAAATTGTGACCTTTAATACGCTGCGCGAACGCGGTCTGGAACGGTTCGCCGATCCGCAGAAGCCGCTGGAAATTGTGACCTCGAAAGCCGGTACCATCAGCTCGGCCTATTATCAGCCGCACCTGGGTGGCGATATGGCCGCGGTGCGCGGCATGGTTAAAGCCCTGCTGGAAACGCATCGCGCGCGCATTGCGGCAGGCGAAAGCGGCCTGTTCGATCAGGCGTTCCTGAATGCCAAAACGCACGGCGTTGAAGCCTACTTTGACGCCGTGGATAACACCGACTGGATGCAGATTGTGGCGCAGTCCGGCCTGACTGAAGCGCAGATCCGTGAAGCGGCAGCGATTTACCAGAGCGCCGATCGGGTCATCTGTACCTGGGCGATGGGTATCACTCAGCACAAACATTCCGTCGATACCGTGCGCGAAATTACTAACCTGCAGCTGCTGTTTGGCCAGTTAGGTAAAAAAGGTGCGGGTCTGTGCCCTGTTCGTGGTCACAGTAATGTGCAGGGTAACCGCACCATGGGCATTGATGAGAAACCGGCAAAACCGTTCCTGGATGCGCTGGGTCAGCACTTCAATTTTGAGCCACCGCGTGCGGCAGGTCATAACACCGTTGAAGCACTGAATGCCATGCTGCGTGACGAAATCAAAGTGCTTATCGCGCTGGGTGGCAACCTGGCGGCGGCGGCACCGGATTCACCGCGCACCGAAGAAGCGCTGTCACGTTGTGGCCTGACCGTGCATATCAGTACCAAACTGAACCGCAGCCATCTGGTTCCCGGTCATGAGGGCCTGATTCTGCCTACGCTGGGCCGCACCGAGCGCGATTTGCAGGCGACGGGCAATCAGTATATTACCGTGGAAGATTCCTTCAGCATGGTGCACGCGTCTGAAGGCGTGGGTATTCCGCTGGCGGATACACAACGTTCAGAAACGTCGATTGTCGCCAGCATTGCGCATGCGGTACTGGGCGATGAAAAGGTGAAGTGGCTGGATCTGGCGGCGGACTACAACCTGATTCGCGATCACATCGCAGCCACGATTCCTGGCTTTGCCGACTTTAACAGCAAATGCGATCAGCCTGGTGGGTTCTATCTGGGTAATGCCGCCGCCGAACTGCGCTTCAACACGCCGACCGGTAAGGCCGAGTTCAGCCCTGCCGCGCTGCCTGACTCGCTGTTTCCGCAGTTGGATCAGGAGGTGCCCTTCACGCTGCAAACCCTGCGTTCGCACGATCAGTACAACACGACGATTTACGGCCTTGATGACCGCTATCGCGGCGTTTACGGTCAGCGTGAAGTCGTCTTTATCAACCCGGACGATATGGCGGCATTAGGCTTCAGCGAAGGCCAGAATGTTGACATTGAAACCCTGTGGAATGATGGCGTAACACGTCGCGTGAGCGGCTTTAAGCTGGTGCCTTACAACATCCCGCGTGGCAACCTGGCGGCCTATTATCCAGAAACCAACCCGCTGGTTCCGCTGAACAGCTACGGTGATATTAGCGGTACGCCAACCTCGAAATCGGTGCCGGTTAAGCTGGAATTGTCGCAGGCAACGGTCACCCAACGCATTGCCTGATTCAGGCTTTGCTCCAGGCAAAAAGCCGGTTCGTCCGGCTTTTTGCCTTGCCGCGGGACCGCGATTCGCGTAAAACTGTCAGCCGCTATTAGGCCACGAAACGTAAAAATCATGTTCCAGGATAATCCGCTGCTTGCGCAGCTTAAAGAGAAGCTCCATTCACAAACGCCGCGTGCAGAAGGCGTTGTAAAAGGCACCGAAAAGGGATTCGGCTTTCTGGAAGTCGATGCACAAAAAAGTTATTTCATCCCGCCCCCGCAGATGAAGAAAGTGATGCACGGCGACCGTATTATTGCCGTCATCCACACCGATAAAGATCGTGAAAGCGCAGAGCCAGAAACGCTGGTCGAGCCTTTTCTGAGCCGTTTTGTAGGCCGTGTGCAGAAAAAAGACGATCGTCTTTCTATCGTGCCCGATCATCCCCTGCTGAAAGAGGCCATTCAGTGCCGTCCGGTACGTGGGCTGACCCACGATTTCCAACAGGGCGACTGGGCCGTCGCGGAAATGCGACGTCATCCGTTAAAGGGTGACCGCGGCTTTTATGCCGAACTGACCGAATTTATTGTCAGCGCAGACGACCACCTTGCGCCGTGGTGGGTGACACTGTCACGTCACAATCTGGAGCGCCAGGCCCCTGAAATGGGTTTTGGCGAGATGCTGGACGAAAACCTGCAGCGTGAAGACCTGACCGCGCTGGATTTCGTGACCATCGACAGCGCCAGCACAGAAGATATGGACGATGCGCTCTATGTTGAGGCGCTGGAAGACAATGCCCTGCGCCTGACGGTCGCCATTGCCGATCCGACCGCCTACGTGGCTGAAGGCAGCGAGCTGGATAAGCTGGCCGCTCAACGTGCGTTCACCAACTACCTGCCGGGCTTTAATATCCCGATGCTGCCGCGCGAGCTTTCCGATGATGTCTGCTCCCTGCGCCCTGATGTGCGTCGCCCGGTACTGGCCTGTCGCGTCACCGTGGCGCAGGATGGCAGCCTGTCTGATGTGCACTTCTTCGCGGCCTGGATCGAATCGAAAGCCAAACTGGTCTACGACGAGGTTTCTGACTGGCTGGAGAACAGCGGCGAGTGGCAGCCGCAGAATGACGCGATTGCGAATCAGATCCGCCTGCTGCATCAATTGTGCCTGTCTCGCGGCGAATGGCGCCAGGCCCATGCGCTGGTGTTTAAAGATCGCCCGGATTACCGCTTCCTGTTGGGCGAGAAAGGCGAAGTGCTGGATATCGTCGCTGAACCGCGTCGCATTGCCAACCGAATCGTTGAAGAAGCCATGATTCTGGCCAACATCTGTGCGGCCGAGGTGCTGCGCGATAAGCTGGGCTTTGGGATCTATAACGTCCATGCAGGCTTCGATACTGCCAACGCCGAGCAGGCCGCCGCCGTGCTGGCGACACATGGGATTACGGCAGATCCTTCAGCGATTACCACGCTGGACGGTTTCCGCGTGCTGCGCCGGGAACTGGATGCCCAGCCGACCCAGTTCCTGGACAGCCGTATTCGTCGTTTCCAGACGTATGCGGAAATCACCACCGAACCTGGCCCGCACTTCGGTCTGGGCCTGGAAGCCTATGCGACCTGGACCTCACCGATTCGTAAATTTGGCGACATGATCAACCATCGCCTGCTGAAAGCCATCGTGCGTGGTGAGTCGATCGCCCGGCCCGATGACGCTGTCACGGTCACCATGAGCGAGCGCCGCCGTCTTAACCGCATGGCCGAGCGTGACGTGGGCGACTGGCTTTATGCCCGTTACCTGTCACCTTTTGCGGCGACAGATCGTAAATTCAGCGCGGAAATTATCGATATTTCCCGTGGTGGCATGCGCGTGCGTTTGCTGGAGAATGGCGCAGTGGCGTTTATCCCTGCTCCGTTCCTGCACTCCGTTCGTGACGAACTGGTATGCAGCCAGGAAAGCGGCACAGTGCAGATCAAAGGTGAAGTGGTTTACCGCGTGACCGATGTGATCGACGTGACCATCGCCGAAGTGCGTATGGAAACCCGCAGCGTCGTCGCTCGCCCCGCAGCCTGAGTATTATCCAGCGGGACAGGATAGCCTGTCCCGCTCATTCCTGACGTACCGCTTCCGCACACGCTAAATTTGCACTGCGCTTCACAGTTCTCTCCTTATTAACTTTCACTTACATTCCATTACATTAACGTTAGCTCGTTGTATTCGATCGCCTTCCATTCGGTCTCTACAAGGAGTGAGTTATGAAGAACGTCAAAACCGGCGTGATCTGGTTAGCGGTGGCGTTAACTGGCGCGGGCGCGTTCGCGATGCTGGCGCTTAATCGCGGCGAACACGTCAACGCAGTCTGGCTGGTGGTTGCCGCAGTCGCCTGTTACAGCATTGCCTATCGTTTTTACAGCCTCTTTATCGCCCGCAACATTTTCGAACTCGACGATCGTCGCCTGACGCCTGCTGAACGTCTCAGCGACGGTCTGGACTACGTCCCCACCAACAAATGGGTGCTGTTTGGTCACCATTTTGCCGCTATCGCCGGTGCGGGCCCGTTGGTCGGTCCGATTCTGGCCGCGCAGATGGGCTTTTTACCTGGCACGATCTGGATTCTGGTCGGCGTGATGCTGGCCGGTGCGGTTCAGGATTTCCTGGTGCTGTTTATCTCGACCCGACGCGATGGCCGTTCACTGGGCGAAATGGCCCGTCAGGAGCTGGGGGCCTTCGCTGGCGTCATCACTATGCTGGGTGCGCTGGGCGTGATGATTATTATCCTTTCCGCGCTGGCGCTGGTGGTGGTGAAGGCACTGGCGAACAGCCCCTGGGGCCTGTTTACCATTGCCGCAACGATCCCTATCGCGCTGTTTATGGGCATCTACATGCGCTTTCTGCGCCCCGGTAAAATTGCTGAAGTCTCACTGATTGGTTTTGTGCTGATGATGGCGGCCATTATTTACGGTGGCGATGTCGCACAACATCCCTACTGGGGGCCGTTCTTTACCCTGAAAGGCACGTCACTGACCTGGGTGCTGGTCATTTATGGTTTTATCGCATCGGTATTACCGGTGTGGCTGCTGTTAGCACCGAGGGACTACCTCTCGACCTTTCTGAAAATTGGCGTCATCGTTGGTCTGGCTGTAGGTATTGTGTTCGCCATGCCAGAGATGAAGATGCCCGCCGTGACCCGCTTCATTGACGGCACCGGCCCGGTCTTCTCAGGGGCTCTGTTCCCGTTCCTGTTTATCACTATTGCCTGCGGGGCGATTTCCGGCTTTCATGCGCTGGTTTCCAGCGGAACCACCCCAAAACTCGTGGAGCGGGAAAGCCACATTCGCTTTATTGGCTACGGCGCGATGTTGATGGAGTCGTTTGTCGCCATAATGGCGCTGATTTGCGCCTCAGTGCTGGATCCCGGCGTGTATTTTGCAATGAATGCCCCGGCGGCGCTGATTGGTACCACCGTTGAAAATGCCGCCCAGGTGATCAACGGCTGGGGCTTTGTTGTTACACCGGAGATGTTAAGTGGAATTGCACGGGATGTAGGGGAAGCCTCCATTCTGTCCCGTGCTGGCGGCGCACCGACGTTTGCCGTCGGTATGGCCCATATCATTACCGAGGTGGTTAACAGTCGCGCCATGATGGCCTTCTGGTATCACTTTGCCATTCTGTTTGAAGCCCTGTTTATTCTGACTGCCGTCGATGCCGGTACGCGTGCCTGTCGGTTTATGGTGCAGGACCTGGTGGGCACCGTGGTGCCATCAATGGCCAATAACCGCTCCTGGCTGGGTAACCTTGCGGGCACAACCGTTGCGGTGGCTGGCTGGGGATTCTTTGTGTATCAGGGCGTGATTGATCCGCTGGGCGGCATTAATACGCTGTGGCCATTGTTTGGCATCGGTAACCAGATGCTGGCCTCCATGGCGCTGATTCTGGGCACCGTGGTGCTGTTTAAAATGAAGAAGCAGCGTTATGCGTGGGTGACCATTCTGCCAACGATCTGGCTGTTTATTACCTCAATGACCGCGGGATGGCAGAAGATTTTCCACGAAAAACCGTCCATCGGCTTTCTGGCGCAGGCCAATAAATTCCGTAAAGGTCTGGATGAAGGCGTGATTATCGCACCGGCGAAAACCGTCGCCGATATGCACACCATCGTTTTCAGCAACCAGATTAACGCGGCCCTGTGCGGGTTCTTTATGCTGGTCGCCGTTACCATGCTCATTGCGGCTTTTTTTGTGATTCGTCGCGCCCTGCGCAGTGAGGTGCCTACCACGCATGAGTCCGCGACCACGCTGCGGAAGGAGATTCGCCATGTCTGACAGCATTCATCGTGTAACACGGCCAACAGGGTCGTGGCAAATTGTGCGCTGCGAATTACGCTATGCTCCCGTCCGCCCTGGTTTTCGCTGGCGGGCATTCTGGCAGGGGCTACAGCAAAGCTTTCGTCTGATGGTGGGCGTTCAGGACTACCAAAAATACCTGCAGCACATGCGGCAGCAGCATCCAGACCTGCCACCGATGAGCGAGCGTGACTTTCATCGTTATTGTCTGGACGCCCGCTTTCCCAGTCAGGCTGGAAAACTGGGTAAATGTCCGTGCTGAACCGCCTGCCGGCCCCGCTTCGGCGGGGTTTTTTGTTCCTGTTTTTTCTGGAAAGTAAAATAAATACACTTTCATCTTGTGCTGACATCAGTAGATGAATACTGTTGCTAAAATAATGAGATAACGTCAGCTATGGACTTCCCGGAGGGAGTGATCATGACCGATGAACAAGGGCAATCATTGTTGTATACCTTGTTTGGTACAACCAGCCCTCATTGGCGGTTAAGCGCGGACAGCGATGCGCTGCTTTTTGCCTTAGATGAATCATCGAATACGAGTGTTGCTGTGCCGCTGACGCCTGGCCAGTGCAGTTTACTGCGAGCTATGCCAGTGATTACTTCCAGTATCAACCTGACGTTAACAATCCATGGTGAGCAGGTGGCCATGCATTTTGTCGGACGGCGCATCAATCAGTCCGTCTGGGCCGGTACCGCATCCGCCTGGGGCGATACATCGGCGGTCGCACGCGATCTGACGCTGGGGCTGTCCTTTGCGGAACAGGTGGTTTCAGAGGCCAATTCCGTTATCGTCATTCTTGACCAGCGGGGCAATATTCAGCGCTTTAACCGACTCAGCGAAGAGTACACCGGCTTGTATGAGCAGGATGTGATTGGCCGGAATGTTTTTCAGCTTTTTATGACCAAGCAGGAGGCGGCAGCGTCACGTCGCAACATTGCGGGCTTCTTCCGTGATGGTAACTCTTATGAAGTCGAACGCTGGATCAAAACGATGAAGGGACAGCGACTCTTTCTGTTTCGTAATAAGTTTGTTCACAGCGGCAGCGGAAAAAATGAAATTTTCCTCATCTGTTCCGGAACGGATATTACCGAAGAACGTCGCGCTCAGGAGCGACTGCGTGTCATGGCCAATACGGATGGTATTACCGGCCTGCCCAACCGTCACGCGATACATCAGCAAATCAGTCAGGCGCTGGAACGGGCGGAAGGCAGTGAAACCGGTGTGGTCTATCTGGACCTGGATAATTTCAAAAAAGTGAATGACGCTTATGGCCATATGTTTGGCGATCAACTGCTGCAGGCGGTGTCGCTGGCTATTCTGAGTTGTCTGAGTAAGAACCAGACGCTGGGACGCCTTGGCGGTGATGAGTTTGTGGTGCTGGCCGAACAGACCAGCCAGGCGGCGCTGGAAGCGATGGCGACGCGCATTCTGGATCGGTTACGTCAGCCCTTCCGCATTGGCCTTATCGAAGTTTACAGCGGCTGCTCCATCGGCATTGCCATCGCGCCGCTGCACGGGGAAGATCGTGAATGCCTGATCCGCAATGCCGATACGGCGATGTATCACGCCAAAGAGAACAATCGCGGTAAATATTGCGTTTTTGCTGAAGAGATGAACCGGCGGGTATTTGAATATCTGTGGCTTGATACCAATCTTCGCAAAGCGCTGGAGCAGGACCATTTACTGGTGCACTACCAACCCAAAGTGGACACGGACGGAAAAGTACGCAGTGCCGAAGCGTTGGTGCGCTGGCATTCACCCGAGCGCGGACTGGTCTCGCCTGCTGACTTTATCCCCTATGCTGAAGATTCAGGACTGATTGTGCCGCTGGGGCGCTGGGTGATGCTCAATGTGTTGAAACAGATTATCGCATGGCGCCAGCAGGATATTCATCTGCGCGTGGCCGTCAACGTCTCCGCGCGCCAGTTGATGGATCAGTCGATCTACAGCGATCTGAAGCAGGCGCTGACTGACGCCGGTTTAACGGAAAGCCCGATCGATATCGAACTCACGGAGAGCTGTCTGATTGAGAACGAAGCGGAAGCGCTGAAGTTAATGCACAAGTTCCAGGAGCTGGGTGCCCAGGTCCATCTGGATGATTTTGGTACCGGTTATTCCTCGTTATCACAGCTGGCACGAGTGCCTATTAACGCCATTAAGCTGGATCAAAGTTTTATCCGCAATGTGAATAAACGCCCTGTCTCACAGTCGCTGGTGCGCGCAATTGTTGCGGTTGCCAAGGCGCTGGATTTACAGGTTATTGCCGAAGGCATAGAAACCGCCGATGAAGAGGCCTTCGTGCTGAAGAATGGCGTCGATGGTCGACAAGGCTATTTCTACGCAAAACCAATGCCCGCCGAACAGTTTGGGCATTGGCTGGCTCAGCATCCTGCCCGCAAGTAAACGCTTAAATCCCTAACCCGCTTTACGCAGTGATGCGGTGTGGCGGTTTTGTAACTGGACTAAACGCTCCATATAGGCGATATCTTTTGCTTCAAGCGAAAAGGCGTAATCGACCCAGTCTTCCGTGATGTCCATTAACTCGGCGCGGGAAAGCTGCAATACGCGCTGGCGCGCCTTCAGCATAGCGCGCACTCCATTGAGTTTGGGCCGCAAGGTATCAATGAACGTCCGGGTGGCACGGTAGCTGTCGCCTGGCTGAAACACTTTATCAACCAGTCCCCGCGTTTCGTACCACTCTGCGCTGTGGGATTCGCCTTCGATGATCAGCTCCTCCGCCAGCTTCATGCCCGAACGCCGGGCGACTAATGAATAGCCGCCCATACCCGGAAACAGGTTAAACGCAATCTCCGGAAAACCCATACGGGCGTTGTTTTGCGCCAGGATAAAGTGATGCGCCAGCGCTGCCTCAAAACCGCCGCCCAGTGCACTGCCCTCAATCATTGCCAGCGTCACGGCTCCGGTGTCAAAGCCACGCGCGGCAGAATGAATGCAGTCAACACAGGCGCGTGCATAGGCACGCAACGCTTCCCGGCGATTATTGCGGATACACTCCACAAAGAAGCGCAAATCACCACCGGCATTAAACATTTGTGGCACTAACGAGCCGGTGACCCAGAAGTCGATGGGTAAGCCAGAACGCTGGGCCGCGTAACTGAGATTCATGATCTCTTCAATCAGTTCATGATTAAAGCTGGGGCGCGGTTGGGCGCGTAACATCATCCACATGGTACGTCTCCCTTCTTCGTAATAAGCCACTAACTGCGTGGTTTGTCCGGCTTCGGAAAACAGTCTGCATGTGGGTTGGTTAATCACGGTCATTGTCTCATCCTCTGTTATTTTGATGCGCTAATTGCGCCACATCAGCCTAATCCAGAGTGAGGCCAGACCAAATGAGAGATTGATTTACAAGATAAATTCCAGAGTGATCCCTGATGCACGACATTTAATTGATTAGTATGATTTCTTGATAGCACGCGACTCGCTGGCAGAACAGCGCCAACCGATAACGGGCACTGAAGAGACTTTCACGCCACGTAAGCCGTGCATAACGCGCAAATCAGGACGCAGACCAGGCTGCGCCCTCAACCTTATTTCTGGCCGTACCAGGCATTTTCACCATGCTTGCGCAAGTAATGCAGATCGAGCAGGGTTTGCTGGATGGGGGGAAGACCGGCCGTCAGCTGCTGACTGAACAATCCCATATACGCCACCTCTTCCAGCACCACCGCGCTGTGCACCGCCGCATGGGCATCTTTGCCCCACGCGAAGGGGCCATGTGAATTCACCAGCACGGCGGGAATCGCAGTGGGAGAAAGCCCACGCTGTGCAAAGGTTTCAATAATCACTTCACCCGTATTCCACTCGTATTGCTGTTGAATCTCCTCGTCACGCATGGCGCGGGTACAGGGAATTTCACCGTAGAAGTCGTCCGCGTGTGTGGTTCCCCAGGCCGGAATGGCACGACCGGCCTGCGCCCAGATGGTGGCGTGGCGTGAGTGCGTATGGACAATTCCACCTACTTCGGGCCAGGCCAGATAAAGCGCCCGGTGCGTAGCCGTGTCAGAGGAAGGACGTTTTGTGCCTTCGATAACCTCTCCGCTCGCCAGATCCACCACTACCATGTCATCCACTTTCATTACATCGTAACTGACGCCGGAAGGCTTAATCACCAGCAAACCCTGCTCACGATCGAGGGCGCTGACATTGCCCCAGGTGAAGGTAACAAGGTTATGTTTAGGAAGATCGAGATTGGCTTCCAGAACCTGTTGTTTCAGATGTTCCAGCATTTTTTTCTCCTGCTGAATAAGGTCTTAACATTTTGCGGAGCAGGCAGAAAAAACGTTATGGAGCAAATGGCTAAAAAGCAGCGGAAAATAGCTGTGAATGGAAAATTGTGCTGAGAATTAAGAATTATCCCTCTTCGGAAAACCTTCAAAATGAATAGAATTCTGTCAGGCGTCGGGCAGGTCCACCTGCTACTGGTGCTTTTCAGCCGCTACAAACAGATCGTCCATGGTGTCCGCGTTTTTATACTAAAAGGATGCGGTAATAATGCGGCACAGGCGGCCTGAAAAAAATTTCAAAGCTATACTTAGTGTGTTGCCTCTGCAAACACAATAAAGGAGAAGTTTATGACAATTACAATGAAAAAATTGACCGTTGCGGTCTTAGCGACCACCCTGGTTGTGGCGTTAAGCGGCTGTTCTAACTGGTCTAAGCGTGACCGCAATACTGCGATTGGTGCAGGTGCGGGTGCCATTGGTGGTTCAGTACTGACCAACGGCAGCGCGCTGGGTACAGTCGGCGGCGCCGCAGTAGGTGGCATTATCGGTCATCAGATTCACTAAGAACCGCAATTAAAATAATTAACGGCTACGCAGCGCATCTACACCATAAGCCGGGCTACACAAGTCGCCCGGTTTTTTATTTAACCGCCCGCCAGTTTTACTTTCATACCTTTGGCTTCCAGCAGGCTTTTAAGTAAATCACGTTTGTCGCCCTGAATTTCAATCACACCGTCTTTCACCGATCCGCCGCAACCGCATTTCTTTTTTAGCTCGGCAGCCAGCAGATTCAGTGCACCGTCATCCATGTCCACACCAGTTATCAGGCAAACGCCCTTGCCTTTCCGGCCGCTGGTCTGGCGCTGGATACGGACAATGCCGTCCCCTTTAGGACGTTCCACTTTCTGTTCGGGTTGCACAATGCGGCCTGAATCTGTGGAATATACAAGTGGGTTGTCACGACTCATTTTACCGCCTCCAGATCATTAATTATGGCTTTCAGCGTCGCCGCCGGGTTAGCAGACTGTGTAACCGGGCGGCCAATGACCATATAATCCACCCCGGCGAGCTTCGCCTGCTGCGGCGTCATTACGCGACGCTGATCGCCGGCGTCGCTGCCGGCCGGGCGGATGCCTGGCGTGACCAGCGTAAAGTCCCTGCCAATGACCTGTTTAAATCGGGCGGCTTCGTGGGCGGAACAAACCACACCATCCAGGCCACATTCGTGGGTCAGCTTTGCCAGGCGCTCGGCCTGCTCTGCCGGCGAAAGCGTGATACCCAGACCCAGCAAGTCATCTGCATTCATACTGGTCAGGACGGTGACGGCAATCAGTAACGGCGCTTGCTGCCCAAAAGGCACTAACGCTTCCCGGGCGGCGTTCATCATACGCGCACCGCCGCTGGCGTGCACATTCACCATCCAGACACCAAGATCGGCGGCGGCGGCGACAGCATGGGCCGTTGTATTGGGAATATCATGGAATTTCAGGTCGAGGAAGATTTCAAAGCCGCGTTGTTGCAGCGTTTTGACCAACTGAGGGCCAAATAAGGTGAACATTTCTTTGCCCACTTTCAGGCGACAGCTACCTGGCTCTATCTGATCAACAAAATGCAGCGCGCTGTTTAAATCGTGGTAATCAAGCGCCACTAACACGGGTGAAGTCGGGGATAAGGCCATGCTATTTCCTCTGCGGTAGGCACCTGCTGGCGCGTTAGACAAACGGCACGCATTCTACCTGCCCGCATTTCCCATCACAATCCCTGTTATCCTGCGAGGCGATATTCGCACGGTGCGGATGCAGGCTGGTGAAGAGGCTCTTTATAGTATGTTGTAACTAAATTAGGCACCAGAAAGACAGGCAACAGTGCGCATCGCGTGCGCAGTTATTGCCCGTCGAGTCCCCGAATCGGTTTGACCGATGACCAGGTGCGGCAGGAAGGACAATGCCAGTAAAGCGCATGGGCAGTAAACCCACATTTCTGGCAACGGTAGCGCGGCTTGGTCCGGATTTGTTCGCCGACCAGGTCGCGCAGGACCATCAGACTCTCTTTGGCGCGACCGTCTTCCGCCTCATGCAGGTGAAACTCCATCAGGCGATGAAATACGCGCATATTGGGATGACGCTGTAACTGATGATTAATGTAATTTTGTGCGGCTTCCGCGCCCTGCTCTTGCTCCAGAATCGCGGAAAGATAAAGTTCTGCGGCGGCGCCGGTATTTTCTTCCACGCAGCGTTTGAGAAAGGCGGCCCAGGCGTCGGGCTGATTAAGTCGCTGAAAACAGGTCTCCAGCATCGGCAGCGTTTCACTGACCAGTTCTTTGTCCTGATCCAGTACACGTTGCAGATGCTCAACCGCTTTGCCGTACTCCCCTTTCTCCATCAGAATGCGTCCCATCATAATGGAGACTCGCGCGCTCTGGCGATCTGCCGCCTCGCCCTTTTTCAACAGCGTCATTGCGCGGTCAAGATCGTCGCTGCTCATCGCCTGCAAAGCCAGTTCACAGTAGAAATGCGCGATCTCGCCCTTCTGCTTGTCTTTGCCTAATTTCACCAGGCGCTCAGCGACCTCAATCGCCTGAAGCCAGTCGCTGGTCGCCTGATGAATAAGCAATAACTGCTGCAGGGCACCAATGCGGAAATCCGTTTCATCGGTGAGCTGTTTAAACATGTCTTCTGCGCGGTCATAAAGCCCCGCGGCCATGTAATCGCGCCCCAGTTGCTGGATAGCTAATAAACGCTGCTCATAGCTCAGAGAGGCACTTTCCATTAACGACTGATGGATTCGAATTGCACGGTCGACTTCACCGCGGGAGCGGAACAGGTTTCCCAGCGTAAGATGCGCCTCAACGGTGCCGCTGTCTTCCTTCAGCATATCAAGGAACAGATCGACCGCTTTATCCTGTTGGTTAGACAGCAGAAAGTTAACGCCCGCCACGTATTCGCGTGACAAGCGGTTGGATTCCTGTTGCTTGTCCTGCTGCGCACTACGGCGTCCCATGTACCAGCCATAGGCCGCCGCAACAGGCAGTAACAGAAACAGCAGTTCTAACATGGAATCTTATTCCTGCACGGTTGGCGGCAACGGTTTACCACCTGTGCCAGGCGCATTCTGATCAACCTGAGCCTGCAGACGTTTAATTTTACGTTGGGCGTTCGCCAGCGAGACGCGAACACGCAGCCAGAACAGCCCACAAATGACCCAGCCCAGCAGGAAGCCCACACCGAACAACGTTGCCAGTAAAGTGGAGATACGGAAATCGCCCTGCGCCAGCAGATAGTTAAAGGTGATAACCTGGTCGTTGTGTGCGCCAAGGGTCACAGAAATGATAAAAATGACCAAAATCACTAAAAAAATCAGCAAATATTTCACAGTGCATCCTGTTGTGAGGTTGTCGAATCAAAGTATGCCAAAATTACGGCAGAAATACTGCTCCTTGCAGCATCAGGCGAAGCACTTTTGCGCGGTTCAGTCGCAAGATATGAGGCTGAACGGCGCAATTACAATCCCTGGTCGCGTTCTGCCACTTCCTTTTGCTCGTCGGGGGGCAACGTCAGCGGTCCACAAAAGCGCTGGGCAAGCCAGGTGGCGATGACCACCAAAAACCAGGACAGCACGGTGGCAACGGCAAGATCGCGCGGCCAGTGCATACCCAGTAACAAGCGGCTTCCCATAACGCCCACCGCCCAAACGCCGACCAGCACTATCGTTTTATAATGCCGGCGCGGCCATAGCAGGCCAATGACCAGTAATGCCCAGCTCGCCGCGAACAAAGTATGACCTGACGGGAAGGCGAACCCTGTTTCAAACGCCCAGTGCTTTTTCAGCCAGACCGGAATATGCGATTCATCCGCAATCAGTGCGGTAACGCGTTCACCACGCTGGGTGCGGTTTAACTGATAGAAGGTTTTGTCATCCAGACCGTGCGTTTTCTCCAGCCATACCACATAAGGTCGGGGTTCCTGCACCCGCTCTTTAATGAATGATTTGGTATACTGGCCCGCCAGAATCGTGACATTCATGATCAGCAACAGCAGCAATGCCGGTTTAAGCCGAAAGCGAAGACACCATAATACCCAGGCACTTAACACCAGGCTGGTCAGTATGCCCCATGGCCGGGTCACCGTTTCTGTCATCCAGAACAGGACTCTCAGAAACGTGTTACTTTCCTCGGGTTGCCATTGCCAGCCGGACAGCCACACGGCTAATGGCATCATCAGCAGTAACACCATCCCTGCTGTGGTACGTTGCAAAATTTTAACCATCCCTTTTCCCTTTTTGCTGATGAAAAGCCGTCATACCGGTAAAACTTTAGCTTAAAAAAGAATAACATAACCTTTACGGATTAGATAATCGTGCTTTATCACAACAATCGTTTACACAGATTAACAGCCAACCTCGCGGTTGTGGCACAATATTGCACGTTTGTCGGGCCACATCGGCCTGTGCACTATCATGATGATAGTGCATCCTCTGATGGTTCTGGAGAGTCACATGCAGCTTAAACGGGTGGCAGAAGCCAAACTGCCAACGCCATGGGGAGATTTCCTGATGGTAGGTTTTGAAGAACTGGCAACCGGTCACGACCACGTTGCTCTGGTCTTTGGCGATATCAATGATAACGAACCGGTCCTGGCGCGCGTTCATTCGGAATGTCTTACCGGTGATGCGCTGTTCAGCCTGCGTTGCGATTGCGGCTTTCAACTTGAAGCTGCGCTGAATGCCATTGCCGAAGAAGGACGTGGTGTATTGCTTTATCACCGCCAGGAAGGCCGCAATATCGGTCTGCTGAATAAAATTCGCGCTTACGCTTTGCAGGACAAAGGGTATGACACGGTTGAAGCTAACCATCAGCTCGGTTTTGCCGCTGATGAGCGTGACTTCACGCTCTGCGCAGATATGTTTAAGCTCCTTGGGGTGAACGAGGTTCGCCTGCTTACAAATAATCCGCGGAAGGTTGAAATCCTGAGCGAAGCCGGTATTAACATCGTTGAACGTGTGCCGTTGGTGGTGGGACGGAATCCCAAAAATGCGCACTATCTCGATACCAAAGCCGAAAAAATGGGCCATCTGTTGCCGAAGCAGTGAATAAAAAAGCCGGGTTTCCCCGGCTTTATCGTATCAGTTGAGCATATTTCGAATCACATAATGCAGAATACCGTCGTTGCGGTAATAGGTCAGCTCATTACCGGTATCAATGCGACAGCGGGTATTCAGCTTCTCTTTGCTGCCATCGGCACGCGTGATTGTCACTGGCACGGTGCAGCCCGGCGTGAGCTGTGACAGGTTCTCAACGTCAACCGACTCATCCCCTTTCAGTCCTAATGTTTTACGCGTTACGCCCTGGGGGAATTCCAGCGGTAAGATCCCCATACCGATCAGATTAGAGCGGTGGATACGTTCGAACGATTCGGCGATCACCACGCGAACGCCCTGCAGACGCGGTCCCTTCGCTGCCCAGTCACGACTCGAACCTGACCCGTACTCTTTACCGGCAATGACGGCCAGCGGCACGCCTTCGGCCTGATATTTCATCGCGGCATCGTAAATGGCCAGTTGTTCACCACTCGGATAATGTTTGGTATAGCCACCCTCAACGCCCGGCACCATTTCATTGCGGATACGAATGTTGGCAAAGGTTCCGCGCATCATGACTTCGTGGTTACCACGACGCGAGCCATAGGAGTTGAAGTCATTGCGCTCGACACCATGCGCCAACAGATAGCGCCCTGCCGGGCTTTCTGCTTTGATGCTGCCTGCCGGTGAAATATGGTCTGTTGTGACCGAATCCCCGAGAATAGCCAGCAAACGCGCACCACGAATGTCTTCGACCGGTTTGGGCGTTTTTTCCATGTCATCAAAGAACGGTGACAGACGGATATAGGTTGATCCTTCGTCCCAGTCATAGGTCGCGGCTTCGCTGACTTTGATGGCCTGCCATTCGGGCGTACCGTCAAAGACTTCCGCATACTCTTTGTGGTACATATCGCTGGTAACCTGCTGTACCGCTGTCGCGATTTCTTCAGGCGAAGGCCAGATATCTTTCAAAAAGACCGGCTTGCCATCCCGATCCTGTCCGAGCGGATCAGTTTGCAGGTTGATCTTCATATTCCCCGCGAGCGCATAGGCCACCACCAGCGGCGGTGAAGCCAGCCAGTTGGTTTTAATCAGCGGATGAATACGGCCTTCGAAATTACGGTTACCCGACAGCACGGCCCCCACAGTGAGGTCGCCCTCTTTAATCGCCGATTCGATCGCATCCGGCAGCGGGCCGGAGTTACCGATACAGGTTGTACAGCCATAGCCGACCAGATTAAAGCCCAGTTTATCAAGGAACGGCGTCAGTTGTGCGACGGCCAGATAGTCGGAAACCACTTTAGAGCCCGGAGCAAGCGATGCCTTGACCCACGGCTGGCGTTTCAGGCCCCGCTCTACCGCCTTTTTCGCCAGTAAACCTGCGGCCATCAGGACACTTGGGTTTGAGGTGTTTGTACACGAGGTAATCGCCGCAATGGCCACCGCGCCGTCGGTCAGGGTATGGGAAAGTCCGGTATCGCTGTCCGTGTAGGTGACTTCTTTATGAGGTTTCTGCGCGTGGTTGACTTCCAGTTCATTGCTGGCGTCGAACGCCGCCGGGACATCGCCCAGGGACACGCGATCCTGTGGGCGTTTTGGTCCGGCCAGACTTGATTCAACATCATTCATGTCCAGCGCAAGACTGCTGGTGAAGACAGGTTCATCGCCCGCATTACGCCACATTCCCTGGCGCTTAGCATAATGTTCTACCAGCGCAACCTGTTCGGCATCGCGTCCGGTTAAGGTCATATAGCTCAGTGTCACTTCATCGACAGGGAAGAAACCGCAGGTGGCGCCGTATTCCGGTGCCATATTGGCGATGGTTGCGCGATCCGCCAGCGGCAGATCGGCCAGGCCATCACCATAGAATTCCACAAATTTGCCCACCACGCCGTGCTTACGCAACATTTGCGTCACCGTTAGCACCAGATCGGTCGCGGTAATGCCCGGCCGCAGTTTGCCAGTGAGTTTGAAGCCCACGACATCCGGGATCAGCATAGACACCGGTTGCCCCAGCATCGCCGCTTCGGCTTCAATCCCGCCGACGCCCCATCCCAGCACGCCAAGCGCATTGATCATCGTGGTATGAGAATCCGTCCCGACTAAGGTGTCCGGCCAGGCATAGGTTTCGCCGTTTATCTGCTGCTGCCAGATTGCTTTCCCCAGGTATTCAAGGTTTACCTGGTGACAGATCCCGGTCCCCGGTGGCACCACCCGGAACTGGTCAAAGGCTTTCTGGCCCCAGCGCAGGAAGACGTAACGCTCATGGTTGCGTTCCATCTCAAGCCGCACGTTCTCTTCAAAGGCATCGTCGTCGCCAAAATGGTCAACGGTGACGGAGTGGTCAATGACCAGATCGACCGGGGACAGTGGGTTGACTTTATTCACGTCTCCGCCCAGTCGGTTCACCGCTTCGCGCATCGCGGCTAAATCAACAACGGCGGGTACGCCGGTGAAATCCTGCATTAAAACACGGGCCGGGCGGTAAGCAATTTCCCTGTCGGCGTGGCCGGTTTTTTGCCAGTCAACCAGCGCCTGGATATCTTCCTCAGTGACTGAGTCGCCATCCTGCCAGCGCAACAGGTTTTCTAACAGCACTTTGAGGGATTTAGGCAACCGATCAATGTTACCGAGATGTTGTGAAGCGCGAGGTAGACTGAAGATGTGATAGTTGTGATTATCTACCTGCAGTGTTTCCTGACTCTGCTCGCGTAGGGATGACGACATAGCTCCTCCTTTATAATACATGGTCTTTAAACCTCAGAGACAACAAGGTTTAGTATAAAGATAGACCACTTTTTTGTTAACGTTTTGATTACAACACAGATTGCTACAATCGGACGCAAACAAAAATGCCCCGCAATGTTGCGAGGCATTATTGAGAAAGAGACACGTTTAAATTATAGCGCAGCCCAGAGCGCTGCCATCCACACGGTAAATGAGAACGCATAAGCACTAAACCAGGTCATTTTAATCATATTCATAGCAATACTCCTGCGTAGAAAGGGCAATAAAAGCCGTACTCGCATCCTGATAAGGGATGACATCATTTATGCAACGTGTGAAGAGCGCTTAATTAAGTAAGTCAGAAAGACAGAAGAAATGTCGAAAGAAAAACGCGATGTAAAATTATTTTGTTTTCGGGTCCAGAAAGGACTCGATGAAATTACGCTGATGCTCGTTCAGATCCCAACTTTCGGGGATAGTCACTTTTTCCGCCTTTGCAACCGGCTCTTTCGCTTTATAGCCAGAGAGACGATGCTGACGAGTCGTCATGGTGTGCTTATGGCAGAGTGCGTTTGCCCACATGGCTTAACCCCAGATGCGCCAAATCATTAATGCTACAACCACCCAGAACAGCGCTGAGGCAGCGAACACAGTTAACCAGGCATTGCGACGAGTGTTACCTGTACGCTTAACCTTGGTGCTTTTAGCCGGGAAGCCCGGATCAACAGTCAGTCTCGTAGCCATAGTTTTTGATAATCACTCTCAATAAAACGATTGATAACATCGATTAAGATTTAGGAGGAATCCTAAACCCGTTAAGGCCAAAAATCCAGTCATTTTTATTGCACAAAACGATTAACGCAATTTATCAAAACTGTAAAATTACTTAAGTAACGATTAATGACTTATTACCCATACTATTAAAATCCGCCTGACAAAAATTTGAGTTAATTTAACTTCAGATCCAGTCATTACTAAAGACCGTGTTAACTAACCCCTAAATAAAAGCTTCTCCATCAAGCGTTAACTGGAGTATGGGAATAATCCTGGCAGCCCGCAAAGAAATCGCGTCAAAAATGTGTCGTATTTCGCATTTAAGATACAGCAAGCTTTAAACATGTGATCGACGTTACATTTACAAAAAGATAATGAAACTTCTCAATATAAACATGGCGCTAACATTCTTGCATAAAAAAGGCTGCACTAAGCAGCCTGAGAATACGCGACGACAGATAACCGTTACTTAAACGGCAGCTTGATATCTTTAAACATGGCCTCAATGTCCTCGTTGGAACGCAACGCTACTGCCGTATCCACGACATCGCGCGTCAGATGGGGGGCGAAGCGCTGGATGAAGTCATACATATAACTGCGCAGGAAGGTGCTGCGGCGGAAACCAATCTTCGTCGTACTGTTGGTGAAGATTTCAGAGGCTTCAATTCTGACGAGGTCAGGATCAGCAACGGGATCCACCGCCATACTCGCAATCACCCCTACGCCCAGCCCCAGGCGAACATATGTTTTAATGACGTCGGCATCCGTTGCGGTAAAGACGATACGTGGCGTCAACCCCGCGCGCATAAAGGCGGTATCCAGCTCGGAGCGTCCGGTGAAGCCGAAGGTATAGGTTACCAGCGGAAAATCGGCCAGCTCCTCTATCGTCACCTGCCCTTTTCCCGCCAGCGGATGGTCTGGCGTGACCACGATAGCGCGGTTCCAGTGATAGCACGGTAGCATAATGAGATCGTCGTAGAGGTGGAGCGCTTCCGTGGCAATTGCAAAGTCTGCGTTGCCTTTAGAAACCGCCTCGGCAATCTGCGTTGGTGAACCCTGATGCATATGCAGCGAGACACGTGGATAACGTTCGATAAAGCCCTTAATCACGCCGGGCAACGCATAGCGCGCCTGAGTGTGCGTAGTGGCAACATATAACGAGCCTTTATCCGGCCAGGTATGTTCACCTGCGACAGATTTAATGGCATCCACTTTGGAAAGCACTTCGCGCGCGATGCGAATGATTTCTTCACCGGCGGGCGTAACCTGCGTCAGGTGCTTACCGCTGCGGGCGAAAATCTGCACCCCAAGCTCATCCTCCAGCATACGGACCTGCTTACTGATGCCCGGCTGCGAGGTGTAAAGCCCTTCTGCTGTCGATGAAACATTCAGGTTGTGGTTCACGACTTCTACGATATAGCGCAACTGCTGTAATTTCATATCTGTTGTTATCCTGGTCGGTTACAGAGTCGCATCCCCGGGTGGCGTACTGTCGCCCAGGCGGGTGAAAGGTGCTGAGCAGAAAGAAGGGATCGGAAATGCTATAACCACTATAGCATTTTAAGTATCAATGTAGAACGGAATGATATAAGGCGGGGAAAAAAGGCCAGCAATGCTGGCCTTACAGGGTTACTTTTTCGCTTCCTGCCACTTGCCGTCAATGTAAAACGCTGACCAGCCTGTCGCTTTGCCGTCTTTTTCAGACGCCACATACTGCTGTTTCGTTTTACGGCTAAAGCGCACCAGCGTCTTGTTGCCTTCCGGATCGGTTGCTGGCGCTTCGGCCAGATATTTCAACTTCTCAGGTAAACGGTCGTGGAAACGCTGCAGCTCTTCCACCAACGGTGCGCGGGTTTCACGCGATTTGGGGAAGGTATTGGCGGCCAGGAACACACCGGCAGCACCGTCACGCAACACAAAATACGCATCCGATTTTTCACACGGCAGTTCGGGCAGCGGCACGGGATCTTCTTTCGGCGGGGCGACATCGCCATTACGCAAAATCTTACGGGTGTTCTTACAGTCATCATTGGTACAGGCCATGTACTTACCGAAACGCCCCATTTTCAGGTGCATTTCAGAACCACATTTTTCGCACTCGACGACCGGACCATCGTAGCCCTTGATACGAAACTCCCCTTCTTCGATTTCATAACCATCGCACTCAGGGTTGTTACCGCAAACGTGCAGCTTGCGTCCGTTATCAATCAGATAGCTGTCCATCGCTGTGCCACATTTCTGGCAACGACGACGGGCACGCAGCGCGTTGGTTTCGGCATCGTCCCCTTCCAGAATATTCAGAACTTCATTTTCCGGAATCAGGTTGATGGTTTGCTTGCAACGCTCTTTCGGCGGTAACGCATAGCCTGAACACCCCAGGAAAACACCGGTGCTGGCCGTCCGAATCCCCATTTTACGGCCGCAGGTTGGGCAGTCGATGGAGGTCAGGACCATCTGATTCGGCTGCATTCCGCCTTCTTCCGGATCTTTCTCAGCCTGTTCCAGTTGCTGGCTGAAATCGGAGAAGAAGCGATCCAGAACCGCCTTCCACTCCGCCTGATTGTTGGCGACCTGGTCGAGGCTGTTTTCCATGTGAGCGGTAAAGTCGTAATTCATCAGCTCGCGGAAGTTCTCTTCCAGACGATCGGTGACAATTTCACCCATTTTTTCAGCGTAAAAGCGGCGGTTTTCCACCCTGACGTAGCCACGATCCTGGATAGTGGAAATGATGGCCGCATAGGTCGAAGGACGGCCGATACCGCGTTTTTCCAGCTCACGGACCAGTGAAGCTTCACTAAAGCGGGCCGGTGGCTTGGTAAAGTGCTGGCTGGGTAACAGGTCCTGCAGGCTCAGCTCATCGCCAACGTTAACCGGCGGTAAAGTACGATCCTCATCATTCTTACGCAGCGCAGGCATGACTTTGGTCCAGCCGTCAAAGCGCAGCGTACGCCCTTTGGCCTTCAGTTTGTAATCCCCTGCCGTGACTGTCAGCGTGGTCGAATCGTACTGTGCCGGTGTCATCTGACAGGCGACAAACTGACGCCAGATAAGCTGATACAGTTTCTGCGCATCCGCTTCCATATCTTTGAGCTGCTCGGCCAGCACTTCCACATCTGATGGACGGATGGCTTCATGCGCTTCCTGCGAATTCTCTTTGCTGGCGAAGGTATTCGCCGCATCGGGCAGGTACTTTTTACCAAAATGGCCTTCAATGTAGCCGCGCACCATCGAAACCGCATCCTGGCTCAGGTTCGTGGAATCGGTACGCATATAGGTGATATGGCCCGCTTCATACAGGCGCTGCGCCATCATCATGGTCTTTTTCACGCCAAAGCCCAGCCGGGTACTCGCCGCCTGCTGCAACGTGGAGGTAATAAACGGCGCGCCGGGTTTGCTGCTGGTTGGCTTGTCTTCACGGTCCGTGACCGCAAAGCGCGCTTTTTCCAGCAGAGCCAGCGCGGCGTGCGTCTGGTCGTGATTGACCGGACGGAACGGTTTATCGCCCGCATGAGTGACGTCCATCGTCAGCTCATCGCCCTTCGGCGTGGTCAGGTTAGCGCTCAGTTCCCAGTACTCTTCGGGCACAAAAGCTTTGATTTCACGCTCACGCTCAACCACTAACCGGACAGCAACAGACTGCACGCGACCGGCAGACAGGCCTCGCGCGATTTTTTTCCATAATAACGGGGAGACCATGTACCCCACGACACGGTCCATAAAGCGGCGTGCCTGCTGTGCATTGACGCGGTCAATGTTGAGTTCGCCCGGCGTTTCAAACGCCTGGCGAATCGCATTTTTGGTGATCTCATTGAACACAACGCGGCTAAAGCGCTTATCGTCACCCCCGATCACTTCCCGCAGGTGCCACGCAATGGCTTCCCCTTCGCGGTCAAGGTCGGTTGCGAGATAGATATGGTCGGCGTTTTCGGCTAAAGCTTTGAGTTCCGCTACCACTTTCTCTTTATTGGGCAGGATTTGATAATCCGCTTCCCAGCCGTGATAGGGATCAACGCCCATACGACTGACCAGCGCGGCTTTCTCATCCTTCTTAACTTTTTTGGCTTTCTTATCTGTCGGGGTTTCAGCACTTTTTTTGGCGGTTGAACCACTGGTCGGCAGATCCCGGATATGGCCCACGCTGGATTTCACCACGTAGCCACTGCCGAGGTATTTATTGATTGTTTTAGCCTTTGCCGGGGACTCAACAATAACGAGTGCTTTACCCATATTTACCTTTACCTAATGAATACATCCTGCTCAACGGGAGAGGATTGGACGCCCTGAAAACCCATCGGGTTCAATATTGCTACGCCTGTTTGGTATTTCAAGACGTGGGGCTCAATCTCTGGTCAGTCGATTCTTTACAGTGCAACTTTATGATAAAAATCGCTTTTTCTGCCTGACTTAATCGCACTTCCCGGTGCAATATCCCTGGAATCTGAAACGCCCACACTGTACCTGATAAAATCTGTTACGCAACTTAATTAGCATCTGGTGTGAGGAAAGCCCTTTTTTACCCCTGCCCACGATTTGTCGAACAGTGCAGTACGGAAGTAATATAGAAAGAATTATCAGACTGTCAAAAAGGCACAGACATATGCAGAATCTGACTGAGGGAGTGTCGTCCCAGGCACTGTTAGACATCGCTAACGCGATGCTCAGGGAACATGATGATTTTATCGCCGGTATTGAAGCTACTGCCGTCAGCCAGCAGGGCGACGTGCTGGTGTTTAAAGGGCCGTACTTTTTGGACGCGGAAGGCCTGCCGACCGCAAAAACCACGGCGGTGTTCAACCTGTTCAAACACCTGGCCGTTCTGCTGTCACCCCGTTATCACCTGGTATAAAAACCCCGGCCTGAGCCGGGTCGATGCATCACAAAAACCGTTTGTCGCTGCGCTGCCACCATTTGAGCATAATGCGCTCAAGCACCTGCCCTGCGCTTTGCGTCAGGCGATCGATTTTTGAACGACGTCGTACATACGTCACGCCCAGTACCGTGAATTTCGCCATATTCGCGATAATGAGATCGTCACTGGTCGAAATGCGATCGATCAGGCCCAGTCCAAGCGCCTGCCGGCCATACCAGTGCTCGCCGGTTGCCACCCGGTCAATGTCGAGGGAAGGACGCATTTCATGAACAAACTGTTTAAACAACAGGTGGGTTTCGTTCAAATCCTGCTGAAATTTTTCACGTCCTTCTTCGGTGTTTTCACCAAACAGCGTCAGCGTACGTTTGTACTGACCCGCCGTGTGTAACTCAACGTCAATGTCATTACGTTTCAACAGACGGTTGAAGTTAGGGATTTGCGCGACAACCCCGATGGAACCGATGACGGCAAAAGGCGCGGCCACGATGGTATTGGCCACACAGGCCATCATATAGCCGCCGCTCGCCGCCACTTTGTCCACGGCCGCTGTCAGCTTCAACCCGGCATCACGCAGGCGCTGCAATTGTGACGCCGCCAGGCCATAACCGTGAACCATGCCGCCCGGGCTTTCCAGACGCAGTAATACTTCATCGCCCGGCTGGGCAACCGCCAGAATGGCTGAAATTTCTTCGCGTAGCGATTTCACTTCACTGGCATCGATGCTGCCATTGAAATTAAGCACGTACAACGTGGGTTTAACGGTGTCGACATTGCCCTGCTTCGCGTCGCGTTTCTCTGCTTTCGCCTTCTGTTTTTCAGCCTTTTTATGGTTTTTTAACCACAGTTTTTGCGCCTGCGGTTTCATTTTCTCAAGCTGCAACGCCTCTTTCATCTTGTTGTAATCGTCATCTAACCGCGTTAATCGCAGTTGTCCGCCCGGGTGACGTTTACGCTGAGCGGCATGCACAACAATCATGACGATGGCAGCAATGGCAACGACCACCGTCACCGCTTTTGCTAAAAACAATCCATAACTCAAAAGAAGATCCATCGTGTCGCCTTATTAAACAGAGGATTACTGACAAACGCCTAGTTTAACGGGTTTATGCTACTGCGTCGCCTGAAATGCCAGCATCTGGCACAGATTGTCCCTATTGCTAATTGCGTCGTGCCCTGAATTAGGGCATAAAGCGAAAAACCCAGACGTTGCGGGAGGTTCCCAACATGCATTATCAACCGAAAGATGATCTACTTGCCCATCGCATTATCCTGGTGACGGGTGCCTCTGACGGCATTGGACGCGAAGCGGCCCTGACCTACGCCCGCTTCGGCGCGGAGGTGATTTTACTGGGGCGCAGCGCTGAAAAGCTGCAGCAGACAGAAGCGTTGATAAACCAACTGAACAAGCGCCCTGCCCATTCGGTGGTATTGGATCTTTCAGACGCCACGCCGGCACGCTGTGCGCAGCTAGCGCAGGAACTGGCGCAAACATTCTCCCGTCTGGATGGTGTGTTACATAACGCCAGTATCTTAGGTGAGATTGTTCCGCTGGCCGACCTGGATCCGCAAATCTGGCAACAGGTCATGAAAATTAATGTTGATGCCACGTTTTACCTCACCCAGGCGCTATTGCCGTTGCTGCTCAAATCCGAAAGCGGCTCGCTGGTATTCACGACGTCAAGTGTGGGCCGTACCGGGCGCGCGGGTTGGGGTGCCTACGCGGTATCAAAGTTCGCCACAGAAGGCATGATGCAGGTGCTGGCCGACGAGTATAAAAATCAGGCATTGCGGGTTAACTGTATTAATCCCGGTGGTACGCGTACGAAAATGCGCGCCAGTGCGTTTCCTCAGGAAGACGCCGGTAAACTCAAAACGCCTGCCGATATCATGCCCCTTTACCTCTATTTAATGGGCGATGACAGCCGCCGTAAAACCGGTATGAGCTTCGATGCACAGCCAGGCAGAAAACCCGGGGCCGCAGAGTAATGACCAGCGATCGTCATCAACAGCGGCAACAGCGTCTGAAAGAACAGGTGGATGCCCGCATTGCTGCCGCTCAGCAAGTCAGAGGCATTTTGATGGTGTTTACCGGAAACGGTAAAGGGAAAACCACCGCTGCGTTTGGCACGGCTCTACGCGCCTGCGGGCATGGCAAACGTGCCGCGGCCATTCAGTTCATTAAGGGAGAATGGCCCAACGGCGAACGCAACCTTCTGGCCCGGCACGGGGTGGAGTTTCAGGTAATGGCCACGGGTTTCACCTGGGAAACGCAAAATCGCCAGACCGATACAGCGGCCTGCCTGGCCGTCTGGGAACATGCCAGACGCATGCTGTCGGATGACACGCTTGATTTAGTGATTCTGGATGAAATCACCTACATGATCAGTATGGATTATCTGCCACTCGACGAGCTGGTAACCGCTCTGCAAGGCCGTCCTGCCCACCAGAGCGTCATCCTTACGGGTCGGGGTTGCCATCGCACCTTACTGGATATGGCTGACACCGTGACGGAAATGCGTCCGGTGAAACATGCCTTTGACGCCGGTATCCAGGCACAGCAGGGAATAGACTGGTAGCCTTTACCGCAGGCTGGCTGCCCTTATGCATCCGGCCTGCTTATCTTACGCTGTGCCCCCTCTGTACTTCCTTTTCCCTGTTTATCGGCCTGCATGCCCGCTTATTGTCATTGCAGCCTGGCACAGCTGGTCATCAGGGCTTTTCCCGCTTTTATTTTCCATTCATGTTAATTTTGCGAAACGTTTTACGCGCCTTTTCCAGAAACCCTGCCTGAAAACCGGCGTCATCCGCCGCCGCCATGATTGATCTCAATCACATATTTTTACCGTTGAGAGACGTAAAACCGATCGGGATCACTCTTCAATGTTAAATAAATGATAAAAAATATTTAGCTTTAATATCATCCCATTGCACGTGGGTAATCAAATCAACAGGTTAATCATTACCGTGCTAATCGATTCCATAATTAAATGTTCTTTCTGATAACAATTGAATAACTTTTGCCAATAAGAGGGCTCTTATTTTGCTGACCATACTGGGCTTTACGATGGTGGTTTGTTTCATGTATCTGATCATGACCAAACGCATGTCAGCGCTAATCGCGCTCATTCTTATCCCGACGCTTTTTGCGCTTATCGGCGGGTTTTATCACGGACTTGGGGAAATGATGCTGAACGGGGTCAAAACGCTGGCTCCGACGGGTGTGATGCTGACGTTTTCTATTCTCTATTTCGGCCTGATGATCGATGCCGGACTGTTTGATCCGCTGGTGCGTTTCATCCTGAAAATTGTGCGTGGCGACCCGCTTAAAGTGCTGGTCGGTACCGCTGTATTAACCTTGCTGGTCTCGCTGGATGGCGACAGTTCCACCACCTACATGATTGCTATTGCCGCGTTTCTTCCCCTCTACCGGAAACTGGGCATGAATGTGCTGGCAATGACCTGCCTGGTTAACCTGGCCAGCGGCATCATGAACCTGTCGCCGTGGGGAGGCCCCACTGCCCGCGCGGCGGCCGCGCTGCGCATTGATGCGCTGGATATTTTTATTCCCATGCTACCGGCCATCCTTATCGCCTGTGTTGCTCTTGTCGGTCTGGCCTTCATGTTTGGGCTACAGGAACGTAAACGTCTGGGCGTCATGCGCATCAGCGACGACCATCTGAATAATATCGAACTGGGCCTGGGTGATGCAGACGAATGCGCAGCAAATCGCCGGCCCAAAATGTTCTGGCCAAACTTTATTCTGACCACGGTACTGCTGGTGCTTCTGGTGGTGGGTGCCATGCCCATTCAGATTCTGTTTATGCTGGCTTTTGCAATTGCCGTCATGCTTAATTACCCCTCGCTTGAGGAGCAAAAAGCCCGTATCGGTTCACACGCCAGTAATGTGCTGGCGGTGACTGCCTTGATTTTTGCGGCAGGTATTTTTACCGGCATACTGTCAGGTACCGGCATGGTGGACGCCATGGCGAAAAGTCTGCTGGCCTTTATTCCGCACAGTTTCGGACCTTATCTTGCGCTATTTACCGCCCTGATCAGTCTGCCGTTTACCTTTTTTATGTCCAACGATGCTTTCTACTTTGGCATTCTGCCTGTCATCGCGCAGACGGCCGCCAGCTATGGCATTTCAGCAGAAGAAATTGCCCGAGCCTCCATTGTGGGCCAACCCTTCCATCTGCTGAGTCCACTGGTGCCGTCGGTCTATCTGTTAGTCGGTCTGGCCAAAGTGGATATCGGTGACCATCAACGTTTTGCCATAAAATGGGGGATTTTGATTAGCCTGGTGCTGATGGCGGGCGGCTTAGTAACCGGCGCGTTTCCCCTCTTCCACCGGTAAGATGTCCGGGAGCGTCAGCCAGAAAGTAAAAAAGCCGCAACAGACGATGTTGCGGCTGTTTTATAGCCTTATATCAACCCGGCAGGCACTCAGGTTGCGTTGCGTTTGCTACTGGCATTACGACGAGCGGGTCTGCCACTGGCCTGGCTGTGACGTTTCACGGCCCGACGAATCTGATTGGCTTTTGTACGACGGCGATCTTTCTCAACCGCCAGTTTGGTGACGGTTTCGTCATCCATTCCTACCAGATTGCGCAGATAATTGACCGCTGGCAGATCCAGTTCCATCCAGCCACCGCGTGGTACACCTTTTGGCAAGGTGATGTCGCCATAACGGACACGCATCAGGCGGCTGACCTGTACACCCACGGCTTCCCATAAACGGCGAACTTCACGGTTGCGTCCTTCAGTCAGGGTGACGTTGTACCACTGGTTGATGCCTTCTCCACCCGCAAAACGCAATGTTTTGAACGCTGCCGGACCATCTTCCAGTTGCACACCTTTACTGAGCTGACGAATTTTGTCATCGTCAACCTGGCCAAACACGCGCACCGCGTATTCACGTTCCACTTCCCGGCTGGGATGCATCAGGCGGTTAGCCAGTTCACCATCCGTTGTAAAAAGCATGAGTCCACAGGTATTCACGTCAAGGCGGCCAACGGCAATCCAGCGCGAACCGCGCAGGCGCGGCAGACGATCGAAGACCGTAGGCCGCCCTTCAGGATCGCTGCGTGTGCAGAGTTCACCTTCAGGTTTGTAATACGCCAGCACACGGCACACTTCTGTTGCAGATTCAGCAATCGATACCAGATGGCCATCAATACGGATTTTCAGGGCTTTATTGTTTTCGATGCGATCGCCGAGTGTGGCAAGCTTACCGTCAACGCTCACGCGTCCGGCCGCAATCATCGCTTCAATTTCACGACGCGAACCGTGACCGGCACGCGCTAAGACTTTTTGTAACTTCTCGCTCATGGAGCTACCTCATTGTCGCCTTCCCAGGCGTCGGATGGATTAGGTAATTAAACCTTTAAAATCAATAGGTTATATTTTCCTGTTGGCCCCATTATACAGCATGTCTGAGGCATTGTAACCCGTAATGTGCCGCCCGGAAGCGGCGTACGGGGCCTGGCTGCTGACCCGTGCCTTACGACACCTGTCCCGGGCGTGACGATCCCTACGCGCTCACGCCTGGTCCGGTTAAGATCTGGTCGAATTAGATGGCTGCGTTGCGTCCTGGTGATCGCGCGAGAAGATCATTATAAGCACACACGTTTATTTAGGGTAATTAAGTCAAATGACACAATCGTAGCAGGGAAAATATTATCTGAATGTCACACTTGGTTACTTCATTTTAATTAATGTTACTTATCGCAGCTATTGGCTTTATTTCCGTCTTTACTCGCTCTTATAAATCATTTCCTGCCAAAACCGGTAGTGCATTAATGATTAAGTCTCCAGGTATCTGGCCTGACACTTTTCATTAACGGCTCACACTCAGTCGGCGCGCTAAACAGTTTTATTTTTGTGGCTGTTTACAAAAAAATAAAAACAAAATACCGCTACTTAAGTCAAATAAAATCATTGTGGGCCCCGGCAGCCCTCTGTTAGCCCGCCTCGCATCTCCAATGCATCCTGTTTACTCTATTATCAACAGGTTGCGTCGGGAAAAGCTATACAAAATAAAAACCACTGTACAATTTTATTCATCAGCCGATAATGAAAGAGTAATAAGGTGGTCATCACCCTGTTTTTTATCATTAAGTCCGCAATGACTTTTTTTTCTACCCTCGTAAAGTTAAAAAAAATTGGACTATTGCAATCTATTGCCGATAACACATTATGCGACCGGACAGTGAGCAGATTTTAATCCGTACGGTGTCAGTTATTTCTGACCCGGGCATTAAATTGCAGCACGCTAAGGGGTTGTTATTAATCTTAATACTGGCGCATCGGGAAACGCTGCGTTAATACGGCTCACGATGAGCTTTAATTTGCATGTCCTTAATCTTCACCAGGGATTTTACTGGCATGCTTAAGCGAAGACACCACCATGAAAAAACGTTTTGTAAGTTCAGCGTTGATTGCGTTGGCGCTGAGCGGTTGTTCCGTGGGCCATACCGAGTACAGCCGAACGGCAATGCAGCACGTGGATATGAGCGTGACAGGCATTCCGACGATTCTGGGTTTAGGCACGCTGGGCACCACTATTCCGTTGACGCCTGAATACAGCCTGACTGCCGCGCATGTGGCAAAATTTGCCGTGCAGCGCGTGAAGTCTTATCACCCTTACTGCGACCTTGCGATTATTTATCACAAGAATCCGCCGGATACGCTGGCTCACTTCCGCAGCACCGATATTGGCGATCACGTAAAGATGTACGGTTACAGCTATATTTCGGCGCTACCTGTTGAATCAAAGGGTGTGAATCTCGCACGCACCGCCATTCGTAACCTCTGGAATAAAAGTCCGTGCATCGCGATGGCTTCCAATGCTGGCGTGGTTCAGGGGATGTCTGGCGGTGGGGTCTTCAATAGTGACGATACCATCGGCGGCGTGATCGTCGGGTATTCCGATTCAATTAAAAATGGCCGTAGCGGGAAAGTGATACTGAAAGATGTGTCACTCTATATCCCTTACGGCCAGTTTAAAAACTGGTTACAGGCGACGATTCCTGACACCCGTAAAACCTGACGGTCTTACATAAAAGGCGTTGTGTCGCCAGCGCCTTCACGGACAATTTCAGGGGCATCACTGGTCAAATCAATCACGGTGGTAGGCTGCTGTCCCAGCGTGCCGCCGTCAATGATTAAGTCCACCAGCTTACCAATACTGTGCTGAATGTCTTCCGGATCAGATTCAGTGAAATCATTGCCTGGCAGAATCAAGGATGTCGACATCATCGGTTCATTAAGCGCTTCCAGTAACGCCAGGGCCACTGGATTCGACGGGACACGTAAACCAATGGTTTTACGTTTCTCGTTCATCAGACGGCGCGGGACTTCTTTCGTCGCCTTCAGAATAAACGTGTAATTGCCCGGCGTGTTATTTTTAATCAGGCGGAACGCGCTGTTGCCCACCTGTGAATACACCGACAACTCAGACAAATCGCGGCACATCAGTGTGAAATTATGATGGCCATCCAGTTGTCGTATACGGCAAATGCGCTCCATCGCGCCTTTTTCTTCCAGACGACATCCCAGGGCATAGCCTGAATCGGTCGGATAAACAATCACGCCACCTTTGTTCAGGTACTCCACAGCCTGGTTAATCAGACGCGGTTGCGGATTATCCGGATGAATATGAAACAGTTGACTCATAAAAACCTCTTGTCACCTTTCCGTGCATTCAGCAGCCGGAGCCAGTGCGGGAAAGCGTTCCCAGACGGGTTCTACGGCTGCGGGTAACCACAGTTTGCGGCCTAACTCAATCCACGGGCAGGGTTGATGAAAATCAGAACCTTGCGATGCGGCCAGATCGTTATCACGGGCGTACCCGGCTAACGTGGTACGCTCATCGGGTGCCTGCTGACATTGTGCCACCTCGATAGCATCACCCCCCGCAGCGCGAAAATACGCGATCAGGCGTTTCAGCCATTTTGCCGACAATCCGTAGCGTCCCGGATGAGCCAGCACCGCACAGCCACCAGAATGGTGAATGGCATCAATGGCTTGATTAATTGTACACCATTGCGGCGGCACGTAGCCGGTTTTGCCTCGGGCCAGATAATTTTTGAATACCTGCGCCATAGTGCTCGCTTTGCCAACCTCAACCAGATAGCGGGCAAAATGTCCCCGCGTGATCATTCCCCCTTCGGCTAAACGCAGGGCGCCCGCCAGTGCATCGGGAATCTGGGCTTTTTCAAGCCGCTCAGCAATGCGTTGGGCGCGTTCCAGTCGCGTCGTATACTGACCAGCGAGGAACTGCGTCATGACGGGATGATGAATATCGATATTTAATCCAACAATATGGATCTCATGATTTTCCCACAGCGTGGAAATCTCGACGCCGGCGATGACATTGACTGGCAACGAAGCACGTAATGCGGCCTGCTGTGCCTCGGCGACGCCCGCCACGGTATCGTGATCGGTAATGGCCAGCACACCTACGCGCATTTCAACCGCACGCTCGACCAGCGCCTGCGGGGATAGCAATCCATCGGAAGCCCGTGTATGACTATGTAGATCGTAAAGCGGAAAACGGGCGATATCGCTCAAAACAACTCCTGCTGGCGATGGAACAGGTCAGCATGATAACGATTTTATGGGTCACTGAAAAAGTGTATTGACATTTTTGTCACGAACCAGTTAACTAGTACACAAGTTCACCGCAGACGGGTATGTGTTTATGAAAATGGTTATTACGCTTTTCACTGGTTGGTGGCGCAATGTTTCCCGGTCGGGCGGCGTTGTCGTGCACACTTAGCGTAAACCTGTGCAGATACCTGAGCCCGCCAACAAGCGGGCTTTTTTTTGGACGACATTCAGAGAAATCATCATGCTCAATGCAAAACCTACAGTGAAGTTAATTACCGGTAACGCCCCTTATCGGGAAGATCCCGCCGCGGTTTTTCATCAGTTATGCGGCGCGCGCCCGTCAACGCTGCTGCTTGAATCTGCGGATATCGACAGCAAGGAAAATTTAAAAAGTCTGATGATCATCGACAGTGCCCTACGTATCAGCGCGCTGGGTAACTGCGTCACTGTGCAGGCCCTGTCTGATAATGGTCGGGCGCTGCTGCCGCTGCTGGACGAGGCGCTTCCCGCCGAAATCAAAAATGAATCGCGCCCTGATGGCCGGGTGTTAACATTTACGACGACCCACGATCAGCAAGATGAAGACTCTCGCTTACGCGCCCTGTCGGTGTTTGATGCCCTGCGTGTGATTCCGCAGTTAGTGAACTCGCCTGCCGATGAGCGCGAAGCCGTGTTCGTTGGCGGCCTGTTTGCCTATGATCTGGTCGCCGGTTTTGAGGACCTGCCGACGCTCAGCAGTGAGCAGCGCTGCCCTGACTACTGTTTCTATCTGGCGGAAACCCTGCTGGTGCTCGATCACCAGGCACACAGTGCCCGCCTGCAGGCCAGCCTGTTTTGTCCGTCCACCCATGAATTCCAGCGTCTGCAAAGCCGTATTGAACAGTTACACGGACAAATGCTGCAACCTGCACCTACGTTGCCCGTCAAGCCGGTCGAAACGATGACGCTGACCACCAGCCAGAGCGATGAGGAATACTGTAATGTGGTGAGGAAGATGCAGGATGCTATTCGTATTGGTGAGATCTTCCAGGTTGTGCCATCACGTCGCTTCTCACTGCCCTGCCCGTCGCCGCTGGCCGCTTACGATACGTTAAAACGCAGTAATCCCAGCCCGTATATGTTCTTTATGCAGGATCAGGATTTTTCGCTCTTTGGCGCCTCGCCGGAAAGCTCGCTCAAGTACGACGCCGCCTCACGACAGATCGAAATTTACCCGATTGCCGGAACGCGTCCACGCGGTCGACATGCGGATGGCTCGCTGGACCGCGATCTGGACAGCCGTATCGAACTTGAAATGCGCACCGATCATAAAGAGCTGGCCGAGCACCTGATGCTGGTCGATCTCGCACGCAATGACCTGGCGCGCATTTGTCGTCCCGGAAGCCGCTACGTCGCGGATCTGACCAAGGTTGATCGTTATTCCTTTGTTATGCACCTGGTCTCCCGCGTGGTGGGGACATTGCGTGAGGATCTGGATGTGCTACATGCCTACCGCGCCTGCATGAATATGGGCACGCTGAGCGGCGCGCCTAAAGTTCGCGCCATGCAACTGATCGCTGAAGCCGAAGGCACCCGACGCGGTATTTACGGCGGCGCTGTCGGCTATTTCACCGCCAACGGTGATTTGGATACCTGTATTGTGATCCGCTCAGCCTACGTGGAAGACGGCGTGGCCACTGTACAGGCCGGCGCGGGCGTGGTGCTCGACTCTAACCCACAGGCCGAGGCCGATGAAAGCCGCAATAAAGCCCGCGCGGTGCTGCGCGCTATCGCCACTGCTCATCACTGCAAGGAGATCTTCTGATGGCTGACATCCTGCTGCTGGATAACATCGACTCATTTACCTACAACCTTGTCGATCAACTGCGCACCTTTGGGCACAACGTGGTGATTTACCGCAACAACGTACCGGCCGCTTTGCTGACTGAACGTTTGCAGAGCATGGACAATCCTGTCCTGATGCTGTCACCCGGCCCTGGCGCGCCGAAAGACGCGGGCTGTATGCCCGAACTGCTGCGTGCGCTACGCGGAAAGTTACCGATTATCGGGATCTGCCTGGGCCATCAGGCGATTGTGGAAGCGTATGGCGGCCATGTCGGTCAGGCCGGTGAAATTTTGCATGGCAAAGCGTCATCCATTAATCATGACGGCGAGGCGATGTTTGCCGGACTGAGTAATCCTCTTCCCGTTGCCCGTTACCACTCACTGGTGGGCAGCAATACACCAGACGAATTAACGGTTAATGCCAGCTACAACGGCATGGTGATGGCCGTCCGTCATGAACACGAACGGGTTTGCGGATTCCAGTTCCATCCTGAATCCATTTTAACCACTCAGGGCGCACGTCTGCTTGAACAGACACTTGCCTGGGCGCTGGCGAAGTAACAGGGAGAACGCAATGCAACCGATTCTGGAAAAACTTTACCAGTCGCATAGTCTGACGCAGGCAGAAAGCCACCAGCTGTTCAGCGCCATTATTACCGGCCAGCTTGAACCTACCCAACTGGCGGCGGCGTTGGTTGCGATGAAAGTCCGGGGCGAGAACCCGGAGGAAATCGCCGGGGCAGCCTGTGCCTTACTTGAAGATGCCAAACCGTTTCCGCGTCCGGATTATGCGTTCGCCGATATTGTGGGCACCGGCGGGGATGGCAGTAACAGCATTAATATTTCAACCGCCAGTGCCTTTGTCGCCGCTACCTGTGGTCTGAAGGTGGCAAAACATGGCAATCGCAGCGTATCCAGCAAATCGGGGTCATCCGACCTGCTGGCCGCTTTCGGGATTAACCTGGATATGCCCGCTGAGCTGGCGCGGCGCGCACTGGACGATCTGAATGTCTGCTTCCTGTTCGCACCGCAGTACCACACGGGCTTTCGCCATGCTATGCCGGTGCGTCAGCAGTTGAAGACCCGCACGTTGTTTAACGTTCTGGGGCCACTGATCAACCCTGCGCGCCCACCGTTAGCCGTTATTGGCGTGTACAGCCCTGAGCTGGTCTTGCCGATTGCTCAGACGCTGAAAGTATTAGGCTACCAGCGTGCAGCCGTGGTACATGGCGGCGGCATGGATGAGGTTGCCCTGCACGATGTGACACAGGTGGCCGAGCTGCGCGAAGGGGAAATCACCCGCTATCAGTTAAGTCCGGAGGATTTTGGTTTCGGATTCCATCCTAAAGACGCGCTGGCAGGCGGCACGCCCGAAGAAAACCGTGACATTCTGACACGTTTACTCCAGGGTAATGGCGAGCAGGCCCATGAGGAGGCGGTTGCCGTGAATGTGGCCATGCTCCTGAAAGTATTTGGTAATGAAGATCTCCGTGAAAATGCACAGCGTGCGCTTAACGCCATCCGTAGCGGTCAGGCTTATGAGCGCGTGGTGGCTCTGGCATCAAGAGGATAATCATGCAGGGTACAGTGTTAGATAAAATCGTGAAAGACAAAGCCGTCTGGGTTGAAGCGCGTAAGCAGCAGCAACCGCTGGAAAGCTTCCAGCCGCGCATTGTTCCTTCCAGCCGTAGCTTTTATGACGCACTGCAGGGCACCCGCACTGCCTTTATTCTGGAATGCAAAAAGGCTTCGCCTTCAAAAGGGCTGATCCGCGATGATTTCGATCCCGAAATGATCGCCGGGGTGTATCGCCATTATGCTTCTGCCGTTTCGGTATTAACCGACGAAAAATATTTCCAGGGCGACTTTGCCTTTTTGCCCGTCGTCAGTGCTGCGATTACGCAGCCGGTGCTGTGTAAAGACTTTATCATCGACCCTTATCAAATTTATCTGGCGCGTTTTTATCAGGCTGACGCCATCCTGCTGATGCTGTCGGTCGTGGATGATGAGCAGTATCGTCAGCTTTCCGCCATCGCACACAGCCTGCAGATGGGCGTTTTGACTGAAGTCAGCAATGAGCAGGAGCTGGAACGCGCGATTGCGCTGGAAGCCAAAGTGGTCGGCATTAATAACCGCGACCTGCGCGATCTGTCGATTGATCTCAACCGGACGCGTCAGCTTGCGCCGCGCCTGGGGCAAGGTGTGACCGTTATCAGCGAATCGGGCATCAACAATTACCGCGATGTGCGTGAACTGAGTCATTTTGCAAATGGCTTCCTGATTGGTTCGGCATTGATGGAAGAAGAGGATCTTCATGCTGCGGTGCGACGTGTCACCCTGGGCAGCAACAAGGTATGCGGACTGACGCGCCCTGAAGATGCCTGCGCGGCCTGTGATGCCGGCGCTATTTACGGCGGAATTATTTTTGCCGAGGGCTCGCCGCGTCAGGTGGATACCGAGAAAGCACGTGCCGTGATAGCCGGTGCCCCGCTTAACTATGTCGGTGTGTTCCGCAATGCGGCAATAAGTGACATTGTCACTAAAGTGGAATCATTGCAGCTGGCTGCTGTGCAGTTGCATGGCGATGAAGACCACGCTTATGTGGCTGCGCTTTATCAGGCACTGCCTGAACAGGTACAAATCTGGAAAGCGCTCAGCATCAGCGACGCGTTGCCAGAACGTAACTGGCCGCATATTGACCGTTACGTTTTCGATAATGGTCAGGGCGGTTCGGGCCAGACCTTTGACTGGTCGCTGCTACACGGGCAGGACCTGAAGAATGTTCTGCTGGCCGGTGGGCTGAGCGCGGATAACTGTGTGGAAGCCGCACAGTTGGGTTGTGCAGGACTCGATTTTAATTCCGGTGTAGAAAGCGCGCCAGGCATCAAAGATGCCAGCAAAATTGCGGCGGTGTTCCGAACGCTTCGCGCCTACTGACTGGACTGGCCCGCCTGAAGGCGGGCACACAAAAGGATAGATCCATGACTTTACTTAATCCCTATTTCGGCGAGTTTGGCGGCATGTACGTGCCACAAATTCTGATGCCTGCGCTGAAGCAGCTTGAAGAAGCCTTTGTCAGCGCTCAAAAAGATCCTGAGTTTCAGGCTGAATTTACCGACCTGTTGAAAAACTATGCCGGCCGCCCGACAGCCTTAACCCTGTGCGGTAACCTGACCAAAGGCACTCAAACCCGCCTTTACCTGAAACGTGAAGATCTGCTGCACGGCGGCGCGCACAAAACGAACCAGGTACTGGGACAGGCGTTGCTGGCTAAACGGATGGGCAAAAACGAGATTATTGCGGAAACCGGAGCCGGTCAGCATGGTGTGGCTTCTGCCCTGGCCTGTGCGCTGCTGGGCATGAAATGCCGCATCTACATGGGCGCCAAGGATGTTGAGCGTCAGTCACCTAACGTCTTTCGTATGCGCCTGATGGGTGCCGAAGTGATTCCGGTTCACAGCGGTTCCGCCACCCTGAAAGATGCCTGTAACGAGGCGCTGCGTGACTGGTCGGGCAGCTATGAAACTGCCCACTATATGCTGGGCACCGCGGCCGGCCCGCACCCCTTCCCGACCATCGTGCGTGAGTTCCAGCGCATGATCGGTGAAGAGACGAAAAAACAGATTCTGGAAAAAGAAGGACGTCTGCCCGACGCCGTCATCGCCTGCGTCGGCGGCGGCTCCAATGCGATTGGCATGTTTGCCGATTTCATCGAGGAAGAGAGCGTCAAACTGATTGGCGTTGAGCCAGCGGGCCACGGTATCGAAACCGGTGAGCACGGCGCACCGCTGAAACACGGCCGGGTCGGCATCTACTTCGGGATGAAAGCCCCGATGATGCAGACCAGCGAAGGGCAAATCGAAGAGTCCTACTCGATTTCTGCCGGCCTCGATTTCCCGTCAGTCGGCCCTCAGCACGCCCATCTGAACAGCATCGGCCGCGCGGACTATGTTTCCGTCACCGACAATGAAGCGCTGGCAGCCTTTAAAACGCTGTGTCGTGCGGAAGGCATTATCCCTGCGCTTGAATCCGCCCATGCGCTGGCCCATGCGTTAAAAATGGCGAAGGCGGAGCCGGAGAAAGAGCAGCTGATTGTGGTGAACCTTTCTGGTCGGGGTGATAAAGATATCTTCACCGTTCACGATATTCTGACTGCACAGGGAGAAATTTGATGGAACGTTATGATCGACTGTTTACGCGTCTGGCGGCGAAGAAAGAAGGTGCGCTGGTTCCCTTCGTAACTCTGGGTGACCCGTCACCTGCCCTGTCATTACGCATTATCGATGCGCTGGTAGAAGGCGGGGCTGACGCACTTGAACTGGGAATTCCCTTTTCTGATCCTTTAGCAGATGGTCCTACTATTCAAAGTGCAACACTGCGTGCCTTCGCTGGCGGAACGACAACGGCACAGTGTTTTGAAATGCTCGCGGCGATTCGTCAAAAATATCCCGAACTCCCGATAGGTTTACTGATGTATGCCAATCTGGTGTTCAGCAATGGTATTGATGATTTTTATGCGCGTTGTGCCAAAGCGGGGGTCGACTCTGTCCTCGTGGCTGATGTGCCCGTAGAGGAATCGGCACCGTTCCGTCAGGCGGCTATGCGTCACGGTATTGCGCCCATTTTCATCTGCCCACCGAACGCCAGCGATGAACTTCTGCGCGAAATCGCTTCTCACGGTCGCGGTTACACCTATCTGTTATCACGAGCGGGCGTGACGGGTACTGAAAAGCGGGCCAGCCTGCCACTTGATCATCTGATAACCCGCCTGAAGGAATACCATGCAGCCCCGCCGCTACAGGGCTTTGGCATTTCCGAACCTTCCCAGGTAAAAGACTCTCTCGCGGCAGGCACAGCCGGTGCAATTTCAGGTTCCGCTGTTGTGAAAATTATTGAAAAGCATCACGCCGAGCCAGAGGTCATGCTGGACGCATTGAGAACATTTATCCACGATCTCAAAGCCGCCACCCGCTAACAGCCTTCACCTTATGCCTTACCGCCCGGTAAGGCATGATTTCGCTGTTTTTTTTCGCTGTCCGTTTGCCCATTTCGGATTTTCTGCACCACAATTAACAGGCGCCGTTATGGTAACGACGTATCCTATTTGTGACAGGGAGAGAAGCAATGAAATGGTTTAAAGTGCTGGCAAGTGCCATGGTCGCGGCTGTTGTTGCATTAACACTCAGCGCCTGTGCGCCAACGCCAACGAAAGAAGGCACCGGCGGTTACATTGATGACACCGTGATTACCACCAAAGTGAAAGCCGAATTGTTAAAAGATGAGTCGCTGAAATCAACCGAAATCAACGTTGAAACCTTTAAAGGTAAAGTGCAGCTCAGCGGCTTTGTCAGCTCACCACAAATGGCTAACCGTGCCGTTCAGGTGACCCGAAGCGTTGCTGGGGTAAGATCCGTCGTAAATAACATGCAAATTAAATAACGCCGTTTTAAACCCAAAAGGGCCACGCATTGCGTGGCCCTTTTTTCGTCAGAAGCGATAACCTGCGCCAAAGAAGAATACCCAGGGGTCAACACGCATATGAATATTTTGCTGCTGATCGCCCGCTTTAAATTTCACGTTCGTATCAATATCCATGTACCACAATGATGTATTCAGCAGCCAGTCACGGTTAATCTGATAATCCAGCCCTACCTGACCGGCAATGCCCCACGAGTCTTTCACACTGAGATCACTTAATCCCGCATCACGACCGGTCTGATTAAACTTTGCATCGTAAAACGTCGTGTAGTTAATGCCGACGCCGACATAGGGTCGCGCTTTGCTTTGGCTGTCAAAGAAGTAGTACTGCGCCATCAGCGTGGGCGGCAATTGCCGGACCGTCGCCAGCGTGCCCGTTGGGCCAAGGCCAACTTTATGGCGGAACGGTGTGGCCGCCAGTAGCTCGACGCCAATATTGTCTGTCGCCATATAGGTAAACGTTAAGCCCAGTTGGGTATCATTACTGGCACTGAATCCGCCCATACCCAGTACGTTATCCGAGCCTTCGTTAGGTCGAACGGTGGCGCTACCTGCGCGAATAAAAAAATCACCAGCCTGGTGGGCCAGTGCCAGTTGAGGTAACGCAAGCGCCAGCAGCATGGCGCATTTAGCCAGTTTCATAGTCACTCCTGTGAGAAAGTAAGATGCCTGCACTGAATCAATTTTTTGTGCGCACAGGTTTAGCGCGATTTTTTTATAAATGCATCTAAATCAAGACGGAAAAATCATTTAAAAAACAATGGATTGACTCAGATCAATTTTATGCCCATATCCCGGACACAAATAGTGCTTGCCGAAAAAATGGAGCGGCATTACTTTGCTCATCTCCCCCTGTGATTTTGGTTCGATGCCTTAGAGGTGGCGGGCGATCAAATGAGTGAAACTACAAACCCCTGTATTAGCTGTGGTGCCTGCTGTGCCCACTTCCGCGTCTCGTTTTACTGGGCTGAAGCCGACGATGCGGGCGGCCCCGTTCCCACAGAATTAACGGAACCTTTAAGTCTGATGATGCGAAATATGCGTGGGACGAACGATCGTTCGCCGCGCTGTATTGCGCTTGAAGGGGAAATCGGCCACTGCGTGTCGTGCAGTATTTATGAGAACCGCCCCTCGCCCTGCCGGGAGTTTGCTATGTCCGGCGAAAACGGGATCGGGAATGAAGGCTGCGATCGGGCCCGGGCACGCTATGGCCTTCCCGCACTGTTTCACCCATCTTTACCTGTTATGACAGAAAGTTATCCGGTTGCGGGTGCCAGCGAGCCGCCAGAACATGTACAATCGACGGGTTAATTAACCCGGTTCTTTCAAGGAGTGTACATGTCTATCACGGCAAGATCGTTATACCGTGACACAGGAAATTTTTTTCGTCATCAACTGATTACCCTGGTGCTGATGTCACTGTTGACCGCGTTTGTCACAGTGATGCTTTTACATGCCTTCACACCGGGTGACGATCAAATGGCGATCCTGCAGCAAGGCGATATCAGCAGTGCCTCGCTGTTTGAAATGGTGCAGAGCATGTCACCCGAACAGCAGCAGGTTCTGCTGCGTGCGTCTGCTGCGGGTACTTTTGCAGGCCTTGTCGGCAATACGCTGCTGTTGGGCGGTATGCTGTGCCTGATTCCGCTGGTATCGTCTGGCCAGCGCGTGAGCGCGCTGCGTGCCATTGGTACTTCCGCGCCTTTATTACCGAAACTGCTGCTGCTGACCTTTTTGATCACCCTGGTCGCCCAACTGGGTTTTATGGTTCTGGTGGTGCCTGGCGTGCTGCTTACCATCGTGCTCTCGTTGTCGCCAATCATTCTGGCAAATGAAAAACTGGGCGTTATCGCCGCTATGCGCGCCAGCATGCGCATGGCCTGGAAAAACGTCAGACTGATTGCGCCAGCCATTATTCTGTGGCTGCTGGCAAAACTGGCAGTGATGTTTTTCTTTACCTCGTTAGTGGTGCTGCCGATGAACGTGTCGACGGTGATTTTCACCGCTATCGGGAATCTGATTTCAACCCTGTTAGTAATTTACCTGTATCGGCTTTATATGCTGTTACGTTGATTGTCCGTGCGCCTTCGGGCGCACTGGCCGGGAATACCGCCTTAACTGGAATGACTATGAAGCAGTTACTCGACTTTCTTCCCCTTGTGGTTTTCTTTATTTTTTATAAGTTGTACGACATCTTCATCGCCTCAGGAGCCCTGGTTGTCGCGACCGGCCTGGCGCTGGTGGCAAGCTGGGTGCTCTATCGCAAGCTTGAAAAAATGACCATTTTTACGTTTGTGCTGGTGGCGGTGTTTGGCACGCTCACCCTGGTTTTCCATAATGATGAATTTATTAAATGGAAAGTCACGGTGATCTACAGCCTGTTTGCGCTGGCGTTACTGTTCAGCCAGTGGTTTATGAAACAGCCGTTAATTCAGACCATGTTGGGAAAAGAACTGGAGTTACCCAACACCGTATGGCGCAATCTGAATATTGCCTGGGCCCTCTTCTTTTTATTGTGTGGTCTGGCGAATATCTATGTGGCATTTTGGTTACCTCAGTCAGTCTGGGTTAACTTTAAAGTGTTTGGGCTGACCGGCCTGACGCTGCTCTTTACCTTACTGAGTGGGCTCTATATCTGGCGTAAGATGCCGCAACAACAGCAAAAATAAACCTGCTGCCCGTCTGTGCGGGCAGCCTTTCTTTCATTACATAAGAAAACAACGCAATGGACGAAAAACATAAATTGCCCCAGGGCGAAATGGTCATGCGGACGCTCGCGATGCCTGCGGATACTAACGCAAACGGCGACATCTTCGGTGGCTGGTTAATGTCGCAAATGGATATGGGCGGTGCCATTCTGGCAAAAGAAATCGCCGAGGGCCGTGTCGTCACCGTCAGAGTGGATGGCATGACCTTTTTAAAACCCGTCGCGGTCGGCGATGTTGTCAGTTGCTACGCACAGTGCATTCGCACAGGCAACAGCTCAATGACGATCAATGTGCAGGTATGGATTAAGAAAGTGTCGTCTGAGCCTATTGGTCAGACCTATTGCGCAACCGAAGCGGTCTTTATTTATGTTGCGGTGGACAATGAAGGCCATCCCCGTCAGCTGCCTGCGGGACGGGATAATCAGTCAGCCCCTGCCTGAGTGCGGTTCAGCCTGACATCGCAGACAGGCTGAATCTGAACCGGACCCGGGCGGGTCCGGGCCCGCTTAGCCGACTTCACGTTGCTGAAACGCCTCACAAGCCTTATTCAAGGCTGGCCCCGCCGTTAATTTTAAACACAATATTCATCGTCAGACCGGTACCGGGCTTACCGCTCTGATAGCGCCACGAACGCATGGCCTGTTTGACGCTGCGCTCAAACATGTTGCGCGGTTCCGCAGACAGAATATCGATGTTGTCGACCCGTCCGTCACTGTCCACATCAAATTTCACTCTGACACGGCCTTCTACTCGCAGGGCCGCCGCGCGTGGCGGATAGGCTGGCTTGCTGATATTCAGCGCTTTTGGGCCGGTTGAGGCCGTCTGCGCAGGTGTCGCTGACGGTGTGGCTTTCGGCGCTGTCGCAGGCTTAGTCTGTGTTGCAGGCGCATCCTGCTTAAAGGGGTTGGCCTGGGGCTTCGCTTCCTCACGCGGTTTTACTTCGCGTTTTGGCTGTGTATGTTTGGGCTGGTGCCGCGGTCTGGGTTTTGGCTCAGGTTTGGGTTCCGGTTTGGGAATCGGCACTGGCTCAGCTTTAGGCGGTTCCGGAGCGGGTTTCGGCTCGGCCACAGGCTCAGGGGCTGGCTGGGGGTCCGGTTGCGGTGTCGGTTGTGTGATTGCGGGTTCAGGCTGAACCTCGGGCGCGACCATTGTCACACTGATTGGCTGGGATGCTTTGGGCAGTTCTCGGGTTTGATGAAAAGACGCATAGAGAATACCGGCAATGACTGCACCATGGAGCACAACGGACAACATCATGGCGACAGGCGTGCGTTTCGGTAAAGGCATAGTCAGCGTGGTCATAACAATCGCAGTTATCAAATGAAGCCCTGATTTTAAATGCAAATAGCAATCAGTTTCAATAATCACCTTAGTGCCGGGCGAAAAAAGCCCCTTTAGCCCATTATGCTCAGCACGTTATTGACGCAAGGTTTCGTTTGCACTCTACTTAACTATCCCTTACCGTGTTGCAAAATTTATAGAGTCAATGGGAGCGCCCTAGTGCTTTACGTCATTTATGCTGAAGATAACGCCGATTCTCTGGAAAAACGCAACGCGGTGCGCCCCGCTCACCTTGCGCGTCTGAAGCTGCTGCATGAAGAAGGCCGTTTGATCGTTGCAGGCCCCATGCCTGCGGTTGACAGTAACGATCCTGGCGTAGCCGGTTTCACCGGCTCCACGGTGATTGCAGAGTTCCCGTCACTGGAAACGGCCCAGGCCTGGGCAGCGGACGATCCCTATATTGCGGCGGGTGTTTACAAACACGTCAGCGTCAAGCCGTTTAAGCGGGTTTTCTGAGCCCGCCGACAACACTGACGCTTCTACAGAGATAGTCTGAATGCATGCCATTATCATGGCCCTGCTGCTGGTCATCACCCTGCTTGTGGGTGGCGCGTTGTATCTGTGGCGAAAGCACGGCTGGCGAAACAAAAAGCACCTGATCGTCATGCTGATTGTACTGGCGGCAGCCGTCCAGTTGGTTAACGTCAACTTATTGATGACCGGACAGTAATTTAACAGCCGCTTCGCGCGGCTGCGTCATCAGAGATTTTGTGTGATAAACAGAATGGAACGACGTTGCTGTTGCGCCAGTTGATGGCGAATCCCGTGGATGCGTTTATAGCGGCGTGACTGCCCTTCCAGCCAGCGCGAACGTCGACGCTGCACCTGACGCAACATTCTCCAGCGGGCCACTTCGTTTCTGCTTCGTCTCATAACTTCCTCTCTGACATCTGACTCACGCGCACGCATTATAGAGATCTCTGCGCTAATGCCAAATCGGATCTCGCATTGACATACCACGATGATTAAGGGTTTCACTCCCTACCATCTCCACGTAAACTTCTCAGATTCAAGCGCGAACAGGATGTCCACTTAATGACGACGTTTTATACGCTTATCAGTTGGTTATTGGTATTTGGTTACTGGTTATTGATTGCAGGTATTACCCTGCGCATTCTGATGAAGCGACGAGCCGTAACCTCGGCAATGGCATGGCTGCTGATTATTTTTATTCTGCCACTGGTTGGCATTATTGCTTATCTGTCGTTTGGTGAATTGCATCTGGGTAAACGCCGGGCTGAACGCGCGCGAACGATGTGGCCCTCTACCGCCCGCTGGCTGAATGATCTTAAAAAGCGTACCGAAATCTTTGCCACCGATTACAGCGATGTCGCGCAGGCGTTATTTCAGTTGTGCAACAACCGTCAGGGCATCGCAGGGGTGAAAGGGAATCAGTTACAGCTGTTGACCAGTTCGGACGATGTAATGAAAGCCCTTATCAGGGATATTCAGCTGGCCCGGCACAATATTGAGATGGTGTTTTATATCTGGAATCCGGGGGGACTGGCGGATGAAGTCGCCGAATCCCTGATGGCCGCGTCGCGTCGCGGCGTTCACTGCCGCCTTATGCTGGATTCCGCAGGCAGCGTCGCCTTCTTCCGCAGCCCGTGGGTCGGGATGATGCGTAATGCGGGTATTGATGTGGTTGAGGCGCTACAGGTCAGCCTGCTGCGTGTCTTTCTGCGTCGTATGGATTTACGTCAGCATCGCAAAATGGTGCTGATTGATAACTATATTGCCTATACCGGCAGCATGAATCTGGTGGACCCGCGCTTTTTTAAACAGGACGCGGGCGTGGGTCAGTGGGTCGATCTGATGGCGCGTATGGAAGGGCCGGTATCAACCGCCATGGGGATCGTTTACAGCTGTGACTGGGAAATTGAGACCGGCAAGCGTATTCTGCCCCCACCGCCCGACCGCAATATTATGCCGTTCGAACAGGAAAGTGGTCATACCGTTCAGGTGATCGCTTCCGGTCCCGGTTTCCCCGAGGATTTAATTCATCAGGCGTTGCTTACGGCGGTCTACTCTGCCCGCGAACAGCTGATCATGACCACGCCTTATCTGGTGCCCAGTGACGATCTGCTGCATGCCATCTGCACGGCTGCGCTACGTGGCGTCAATGTGAGTCTGGTGGTTCCCCGGCACAACGACTCTTTGCTGGTAAGCTGGGCCAGCCGCTCGTTTTTTAGTGAGCTGCTTGAGGCCGGCGTTAAGATCTACCAGTTTGAAGATGGCCTGCTGCATACCAAAAGCGTGCTGGTCGATGGTCAGTTGAGTTTAGTGGGGACCGTAAATCTCGATATGCGCAGCTTATGGCTGAATTTCGAAATCACACTCGCCGTCGATGATGCCGGATTTGGCAGCGATTTGGCCTGCGTCCAGGACGACTATATTGCCCGTTCGCGTCTGCTTGACGCCAGACGGTGGGCAAAACGTGCCTGGTGGAAGCGGATTGTCGAACGACTGTTTTACTTCTTTAGTCCTTTACTGTAAAACGAGCGAAATTACGAACCGCCCTCAGATAAACGGGACCGAAAATGGATCTGAACAACCGCCTGACAGAAGACGAAACGCTGGAACAGGCCTACGACATTTTTCTTGAACTGGCAGGTGACAACCTTGATCCTGCAGACATTATTCTTTTCAATCTGCAGTTTGAAGAGCGTGGCGGCGCAGAACTGTTTGATCCGGGCGAAGACTGGCAGGAGCACGTGGACTTCGATTTGAACCCCGACTTTTTCTCTGAAGTGGTCATTGGTCTGGGCGAAGCAGACGGCGAACCTATTACCGATGTGTTTGCGCGCGTACTGCTGTGTCGGGAAAAAGATCACAAGCTGTGCCATATTTTATGGCGTGAGTAGTCCTCACCTCGTAACGAAAACGCCGGGCAACAGCCCGGCGTTTTGGTTTAAAGCGGATCCACCTTCAGGCAGGACACCGCATGGCGAAAGCTGCCTTCGAGCAGCGGCCGCGTTTTGGCGCATTCCGGTCCGGCAATCGGGCAGCGGGTGCGGAAAACGCACCCGGATGGCGGATTGATCGGCGACGGTAACTCCCCTTCCAGCAACTGAATCTGCTTATTTTTTTCCAGATCCGGATCGGGAATCGGTACGGCTGACATCAGCGCTTTGGTATAAGGATGCTGCGGATGGGTATACACCTCATCGTAGGTGCCCAGCTCCACCGCGTGGCCCAGATACATCACCAGTACGCGATCCGAGATGTGCTTCACCACCGCCAGGTCGTGGGCGATAAAGATCAGCGACAGCCCCATTTCTCGCTGCAGTTGCTGTAGCAGGTTGACCACCTGCGCCTGAATGGACACATCCAGTGCAGAGACCGGTTCATCACAGATGATCAGTTTAGGCTCAAGAATCAATGCACGCGCAATGCCGATACGCTGACACTGACCGCCTGAAAACTCGTGCGGATACCGGTTAATCAGGTTAGGCAACAAGCCCACTTTCATCATCATCGTTTTGACGCGATCTTTGATGTCCTGGCGAGAAAGCTCAGGGTGATAGGTGCGTAAGGGCTCGGCGATAATATCGCCGATGGTCATGCGCGGGTTAAGCGAGGCCAGCGGATCCTGAAATATCATCTGGATATCGCTACGCGCCTTACGCCACTCTTCCTCACTCTGCCCCAGCAGGTTACGGCCAAGCCAGGTGACACGGCCTTCCGTGGCTTTTACTAACCCGATAATCGCTCGTGCCAGCGTGGATTTACCGCAGCCGGATTCGCCCACCACACCCAGCGTTTCTCCTTCGTACAGACGCAGACTGACGCCATCCACGGCCTTCAGCGTTTTTGGCGGCTGCCAGAACCACTGCTTGTCATCCTTGATGTCGAAATGAACTTTCAGATCGGCAATTTCGAGTAGGACTTTTTTTTCTGCCAGGCTCATACGAGTTCCTCCACCGGCTTAAAGCAGGCGCGTAAGCGCCCTTCTGCAAACGGTAACAGCGGCGGTGCTTTGGAACAGATATCCATGGCATGCGGACAGCGCGGCTGGAACGGACAACCCTGCGGCAGACGCAGCAGGTTTGGTGGATTACCCGGAATGGTGGTCAGGCTTTCACCTTCTGCATCCAGTCTTGGCACCGCATTCAGGAGACCAATCGAGTAGGGGTGAGCCGGCTGATAAAACACATCGCGCGCGCGACCGTATTCCATGGTGCGGCCGGCATACATCACCAGCACTTTATCGCAGATCCCGGCCACAACGCCCAGATCGTGGGTAATCATGATGATCGCCGTATTGAACTCGCGCTTCAGCTCATTCAGCAGCGTCATAATCTGCGCCTGCACCGTAACATCCAGTGCGGTCGTCGGTTCATCCGCAATCAGCAGCTTAGGCCGGCACAGGAGCGCCATCGCGATCATCACGCGCTGACGCATCCCGCCCGAAAACTCATGTGGGTACATCTTCATGCGTTTGCGGGCTTCAGGCATTTTTACCGCGTCCAGCATTTTCACCGACTCTTCAAAGGCCTGAGCGCTGCTCATGCCTTTGTGCAGTTTCAGCACTTCCATTAACTGTTCGCCGACCCGCATATACGGATTCAGTGATGTCATGGGATCCTGAAAAATCATCGCGATTTGTTCAGCGCGCAGCCGGTTTAACTGTTTTTCCGGCAGATTAAGAATCTCTTTACCGTTGAACAACGCAGAGCCGCCAATGCGGCCATTGCTGGCCAGCAGGCCCATCAGCGCAAACGCGGTTTGCGATTTACCCGAGCCTGACTCACCGACAATGCCCAGGGTTTCCCCGGCACGCAGTGAGAAATTGAGATCGTTCACGGCGGTGACATCACCGTCATGGGTGCCGAACGTAACACGTAAGTCTTTCACTTCAAGCAACAGGTCGCTTCCCGCGCGTGCAGCCTGAGCAGGCTGAAATTCATGAATAGTCATCGGGAAACTCCTTAACGATCTTTGGGGTCGAGGGCATCACGCAGGCCATCGCCAATAAAGTTAAAACAGAACAGCGTGACCACCAGGAAAATGGCCGGGAACAGCAACAGCCACGGCGAAACTTCCATGGAGTTAGCCCCATCGCTCAACAGCGCGCCCCAGCTACTCAGCGGCTCCTGGGTGCCCAGGCCGAGAAAGCTCAGGAATGATTCGAACAGAATCATGCTGGGCACCAGCAGCGAGGCGTAAACCACCACCACGCCCAGTACGTTAGGCACGATATGGCGCGTCACGATTTTCCAGGTCGAAACGCCGCCGACATGCGCCGCTTCAATAAACTCTTTGCGCTTCAGGCTCAGAGTTTGTCCACGCACGATACGCGCCATGTCCAGCCACGACACCATACCGATAGCAGCAAAAATCAGCAGGATGTTACGGCCAAAGAAGGTGACCAACAGAATGACGAAAAACATAAACGGGAAGGAGTTAAGGATTTCCAGAATACGCATCATCACGGAGTCGGTTTTTCCACCAAGGTAACCGGCAATGGAACCGTAGAGCGTTCCCACCACCACGGCGATCAGCGCGGCGGCAATGCCCACCATTAACGAAATACGACCGCCAATGGCGACGCGCACCAGCAGATCACGCCCCGATGAGTCGGTCCCAAACCAGTGTCCGGACGTGGTATCTGGCGGGGATGACATCATTCCCCAGTCGGTATCGAAATAGGAGAACGGTGACAACATGGGCGCGAAAATTACAAACAGCGTGATTAACATCAGCACCATCAGGCTGATTAACGCGGCCCGGTTATGAATAAAACGGCGACGGGCATCCTGCCACAGGCTACGCCCTTCGACTTCCAGTTTTTCACTGAATGCATCAAGAGCTTCGCTATTTTTCTTACTTAACATCATGGCGAACTCCAGAATCAGTAGCGAATTTTCGGGTCGATAACGGCATAGAGCACATCAACGATCGCGTTAAACAGAATGGTCAACAGCCCCACCAGAATCGTCAGGCTCAGTACCAGCGAGTAGTCACGGTTAAGCGCGCCGTTGACAAACAGCTGACCGATACCGGGCAGTCCGTAAATAGATTCAATCACCATAGAGCCAGTAATAATGCCCACAAATGCCGGTCCCATATAGGAAATAACCGGCAACAGTGCTGGCTTGAGCGCGTGACGTAAAACGATACGACGTAACGGCAACCCTTTGGCTCGCGCGGTACGGATAAAGTTGGAATGCATCACCTCAATCATCGAGCCACGAGTGATACGCGCGATACTGGCAATGTAAGCCAGGGATAACGCCACCATCGGCAGCAGCATATAGTTCCACTGTCCACCGTTCCAGCCGCCACCCGGCAGCCATTTCAGCGTAATGGCGAAAATCAGGACTAACAGCGGGGCAACCACAAAACTCGGTATGACCACGCCGGTCATTGCCACCCCCATGACGACGTAATCCCACAGGGTGTTTTGCTTCAGCGCGGCGATAACCCCTGCCGTCACGCCCAGTACCACGGCCAGGATAAAGGCAGCCAGGCCCAGTTTGGCCGACACCGGAAAGGCATGACCAACCAGGTAGTTTACCGAATAGTCTTTATATTTAAACGAGGGGCCAAAGTCGCCATGGGCCAGTTGAATCAGGTAATCAACATATTGCTTGCCAATGGGATCGTTGAGGTGATATTTCGCCTCGATATTCGCCATCACCTCTGGCGACAGCGTACGCTCACCCGTGAACGGACTGCCGGGGGCCAGTCGCATCATAAAGAAGGAGATAGTAATAAGGACGAAAAGCGTCGGGATGGCTTCAAGTAACCGACGCAAAATGAATTTTAACATTGCCGTACCTACCAGGCTGGTGCTTCACATTGCATTAAAAAATACAGGCGGCGCTCATGGCGCCGCCGCTGTTCTTGGTGTTCTGTTAGTGCTTAATGATGTACAGGTTTCTGTCTGCGACGTTATCCAGCGGATCTTTACCGGTATAACCACCGACATACGGTTTCACCAGACGGGTGTTCACGTAGTAGTACAATGGCACGATGGCAGAGTCTTTATCCAGCTGCTGCTCAGCTTTTTCATAGTCAGCCGACCGGGCTTTATCATCGGTCGTGGCCAGGGCATCTTTCATCAGCTTGTCGAAGGCCGGGCTCTTGTAGTGCGCGGTGTTGTTACTGCTGTCAGACAGCATGGTATTCAGGAACGACGTCGGTTCGTTATAGTCTGCACACCAGCCTGCACGTGCAACGTCGAAGTTGCCCTGATGACGCGTATCCAGGAAGGTTTTCCACTCCTGGTTCTCCAGCTTCACTTTCACACCCAGATTTTTGGCCCAAATCGACGAGGCGGCAATGGCCAGTTTTTTATGCAGGTCGGAGGTGTTGTACAGGAGCGTAAACGTTAACGGTTTGTCTGCCGTGTAACCGGCTTCAGCCAGCAGCTTTTTGGCTTCAGCATTACGTTTTTCCTGTGACCAGGTAAACCACTCTGGCTTCACCAGCTCCATACCATCTGTTGCTGGTGGCGTGTAGCTGTAGGCTGGCTTCTGGCCCTGCGCCAGCACTTTATCCACGATAATGTCGCGGTCGATACCCAGTTTCAATGCGGCACGTACGCGCGGATCGGTGAAAGGCTCTTTCTGGTTATTAATTTCGTAATAGTAGGTGCACAGATAAGGGTCAACATGCAGCTCTTTACCGTTGTCACGCTGTAATTTTTTGAACAGCTCAATCGGCAGATTGTTATAGGTCATGTCACTGCCGTTATCAGAGAAGTAACGGTTAACATCACTGACTTCTGACGAAATGGGCAGGAAGGTGACTTTGTTCAGAACGGTATGCGCGTTATCCCAGTAATCAGGGTTGCGCACAACGGTAATACGTTCGTTAATGACGTGAGATTCCAGCTTAAAGGCACCGTTGCTGACGATATTTTCAGGCTGGGTCCACTTATCACCGAATTTCTCAATAACCGCTTTGTTTACCGGCGACATTGAGGAGTGAATCAGTAATTTATAGAAATACGGAACCGGCTCGCTCAGGGTCACTTGCAGCGTATGATCGTCAAGCGCCTTCACACCCAAATCTGTTGGCGGTTTCTTACCGGCGATAATATCGTCAACGTTGGCCAGGTGACCGTATTGCAGATAGCTGGCATAAGGAGACGCGGTTTTCGGATCGGCCAGACGCTGCCAGCTGTAAACGAAATCCTGAGCAGTCACCGGCTCACCGTTTGACCATTTGGCATTTTTGCGCAGATGGAAGGTCCAGACTTTAAAGTCTTTATTATCCCAGCTCTCTGCCACGCCAGGAATCGGATGGCCGTTGGTATCGCTGATCACCAGTCCTTCAAACAGGTCACGGCTGACGTTCGATTCCGGTACGCCTTCAATTTTGTGCGGATCCAGCGACTGAACCTCGCTACCGTTTCCTTTTACCAGCTCTTGCTTCGCGGCCAGCTCAACCCCGGCAGGAACCGTGGCGGCGATAACGCTGTTGGCTGTGAGCGCACTCATCGCTGCAAAGACGCTGGCAGCAATCAGGGTTTTCTTCGTGATGTTGTTCATTCTTAACTCCAGTTTTTTTATTTTCACCGAGGGTGTTTGCGACCTCAGTGTTCCCCGTATTCGGGCCCCGGTGTTTTCACCTGGGGAGCATTGACCCTGTAGCGTGGTCAGCACGGTAACGCCCTTCCCGGCTGTGCCGCCGGATAAGCGCGTTATCAGTGTTGTTTAATGAAATAATATTTCAGATCTGTCATGTCCTGCGGATCGTGGCCGGTGAACCCGCCAACCCAGGGTTTAACCAGCCTCACGCTGACGCGGTAGTAAACTGGCACAATTGCCGAGTCTTTGTCGAGTTGTGTTTCAGCCTGCTGATACAATGCCGCGCGGTCAGCATCCTTTGTGACGCTTAGCGTGTCTGCCATCAGCCGATCAAAGGCCGCACTACGATAAAACGCGGTATTGGTCGACGACTGACTCAGGAACATATTCAGGAAAGTAGAGGGCTCGTTATAATCCGCGCACCATGTGGCCCGCACCACGTCATACTGTGCCTGATGACGCGTTTCCAGCAGCGTTTTCCATTCCTGATTTTGTAAGGTGACCTGCGCCCCGAGGTTGCGCTGCCACATTGACGCTGCAGCAATCGCCTGGGTTTTATTTTGATCGGAGGTGTTATAGAGCAGCGTAAAACGCAAAGGATTTTTACTGTCGAAACCCGCTTCCGCCAGCAGTTTCTTTGCCGCCTCATTGCGCTGCGACTGGGACCAGGTCATCCATTCCGGTGTGGCTAACGCCGCCCCATTGGTATAGGGCGGTGTAAAACTGTAAGCCGGAATCTGGCCCTGTCCCATAATCTTTTTGGCGATAATGTCGCGGTCCAGCGTCATCTTTATAGCCGAGCGCACGCGCGCATCAGTAAAAGGCGGCTTTTTGTTGTTGATTTCATAATAAAACGTACACAACAAGGGGCTGACTTTGACTTCGTCGCCGATGTCCTTACGCAGCTTCGCGAACATATTGGGCGGGATGGCGCTGTTGGTCATATCCAGGCCACCGCTGCGATAGCGGTTGATGTCGCTGTTCTCAGAACTGATCGGCAGAAACGTCCCCTGCTCAATCACGGTTTGCGCGTTGTTCCAGTAAAGCGGATTGCGCTTCAGGACAATTTTTTCGTTGACGACCCAGTCACTTAAGGTATAAGCACCATTACCAACATAATGCCCGGGTTGAGTCCATGCCTCGCCCCACTTCTGGATAGCGGGCGCATACACGGGTTTCATGGCCGTATGCGCCAGCATGGCAATCAGATAGGGAACGGGCTCTGTTAAAGTGACCTGTAAATGGTGATCGTCAATCGCTTTTACGCCCAGTTGGTCTGGTGCCGCTTTACCCGCAATGATCTCGTCGGCATTGGCAATATGCGCCGCCTGCAGATAACTGGTGTAAGGAGATGCAGTTTTCGGATCGGCCAGGCGTCGCCAGCTGTAAACAAAATCGTTAGCCGTTACCGGTTCGCCATTGCTCCATTTTGCATCGTTGCGCAGCGTGAAGGTCCAGATTTTTCCTTGCTGATTTTCCCAGCTCTCAGCCACACCGGGGACAACCTTACCGTTATTATCTGTATTAACCAGCCCGTCCAGCAGATTCAGGATAATATTGGATTCCGGCACACCTTCCGTCTTATGCGGGTCAAGCGAGGCCACTTCGGAGCCATTGTTAATGACAATTTGCTGCTGTGGCGATAAGGTCACGCCGGCGGGTACGCTGGCCGCACAGACGGGTAAAGCAGTCATCACACCTAGTGCCAGACAAGACCAATATTGCTGAGCGTTCATTTACCACACCTTGTTGACCTGCCCGTTTTTATTCTGCAATCCCGTCTGCATCAAGAAAAAAATCTTGCTATTTCGACCTTCGGGAAAACATGCTCAATGCGCCGAAAATTAGCAGAAGCTGAATGACGGCGCCAAAACTAAATAGTTAAAATGTTATCTGTTTCTCTTTTATCATGAGATTTTTCCCAGTGGAAGTGTTAATTTTTAGCCTAAAAATACATTAACCTACTGAATTATAAAAATATTCATAGATTTGATGCTATTCTAACCAGAATATTACATTCACCGATTTTGACTGCGTTGTTGTAGCGTCATTCTTTCCCGATGTGCCATTTAAAAAGGCATTAATGGGCCTTTACCAGCATTAATCATGCCAACATGCATCGTCAAAGCAGAATATAAGGTGAGATTGATGACAGGAAGGCCAGGCGCGTACTATCGGGACGCGCACTGAGTATTAGGGAAAGTGATAACCCGGAGAGGATATACAGCGGTGCAAATAATTGCCCGTTTAGAGTGCAATATTGTGTCGTATTGCACTCTTTTGATGCCTGTCTTTTTATGCTTGTTAAAATAAGTGGGTATTCAGCTTACCAGCCCTGGAAAAATCGCTTTAATGCCTGTTACCACAAATTCGATGCCCAGCGCCATTAACAGCAGCCCCATGATACGGGTGATGACGTTGATGCCCGTTTGCCCCAGTACTCTGACCATAATAGGGGCGGCACGAAACAGTAACCAACAACTGAAGGCAAAAATGGCCACTGCCACGGTAAATCCCAGCAGATTTAACCAACTGTGATAGCGCGTACTCCAGACGATAGTTGAGCTGATTGCGCCGGGCCCGGCCATCAGCGGTAAAGCCAGCGGAACAACGCCAATACTTTCGCGAATCGCGGTTTCTGTTTTTTCCTGCTTGTTTTGTTTATCTTCGCCCAGCTTTCCGCTGATCATCGACATCGCTATCGTGACAACCAGAATGCCCCCGGCAATACGGAAAGAATCAATTGAGATGCCAAACACATGCAGAATGGCATCCCCTAAAAACAGCGACGTCCAGAGAATAATGGCCACAGCAAGGTTTGCGGTGAGATTCGTTTTATTACGTTCTGCCACGCCCTGATAACGCGTCATGCTGATAAACACCGGAATGATGCCAATGGGATTCACCAGTGCAAACAGGCCTACGAAAAACTTGATATAGCCAGAAAGATCTAACAGCGCAGGATTCACGGTTCACTCCACATCCCAGATGAAAAACGCGCCTAATGTAAGGTAAAAACGCCGCGCACGCCAGTTGAAGCGAGAGTTATTTATTCTGTTAATTTACTTACAGTTTAGGGCGTTAAACCAGCCATTCCACAATGGCTGGCAGATGTTACTTTTGTTACCGCTTTTAACCTCATCGCCCTCCCCCTCATGAACCGCAGGCTGAAAGGTGTCAGCTGTGGTTTAAATTGATTTGGATCATCATTGCTGTCCCCTAAACCCGATACTCTTTTGTTGTCAGCCACGATACCACCGGAGAAAAAGAATTCTTTTAGTAAACAACTGAAAAACCGCACTTTCATGCTCCGTGATTGAGCGGTTTTTACCCTGGCTATACTTTCCGTTCAGGCTTGTTTCCTAAAAAAGTTTAACTTCCTCAGGAGATCACAATGGCCGTTACTAATGTCGCTGAACTCAATGCACTGGTTGAACGGGTAAAAAAAGCCCAGCAAGCGTTCGCCAGTTTTTCTCAACAACAAGTCGATGCTATTTTCCGCGCAGCCGCACTGGCCGCTGCTGATGCCCGTATTCCCTTAGCGAAGATGGCGGTCGCAGAATCGGGCATGGGCATTGTCGAAGACAAAGTCATCAAAAATCATTTTGCGTCCGAATATATTTATAACGCCTATAAGGATGATAAAACCTGCGGCGTACTGGAAACCGATGATACCTTTGGCACCATTACGATTGCCGAACCCATCGGCCTGATTTGTGGGATCGTCCCGACCACCAACCCCACCTCTACCGCCATCTTCAAAGCCCTGATCAGCCTTAAAACCCGCAACGGTATTATCTTCTCGCCGCATCCTCGCGCCAAAGATGCCACCAATAAAGCCGCCGATATTGTGCTGCAGGCCGCGATTGATGCTGGCGCCCCTAAAGACATTATCGGCTGGATCGATGCGCCCTCTGTTGAGCTGTCGAATCAGCTGATGCACCACCCGGACATCAATCTGATTCTTGCCACAGGTGGACCGGGCATGGTGAAAGCCGCTTACAGTTCCGGCAAACCGGCTATTGGTGTCGGTGCCGGGAATACACCTGTCGTGATTGATGAAACGGCAGATGTTAAACGCGCGGTGGCGTCCATCCTGATGTCGAAAACGTTTGATAACGGGGTGATTTGTGCCTCAGAGCAGTCCGTTATTGTTGTCGATGCGATTTACGATGCCGTTCGGGCACGTTTCGCCAGTCATGGTGGCTACCTGCTGCAGGGCCATGAACTTCAGGCGGTTCAGAATATTATCCTGAAAAATGGCGGCCTCAACGCCGCGATTGTGGGCCAGCCCGCAGTAAAAATTGCTGAGATGGCGGGCATTACGGTACCAACCGATACCAAAATTCTGATTGGTGAAGTTGAACGGGTCGACGAATCCGAACCTTTTGCCCATGAAAAACTGTCGCCAACGCTGGCGATGTACCGGGCTAAAGATTACGAAGACGCCGTCAGTAAAGCGGAAAAACTGGTCGCCATGGGCGGCATTGGCCACACCTCCTGCCTGTACACGGATCAGGATAACCAGTCCGCACGTGTCCACTATTTTGGCGACAAAATGAAAACGGCCCGTATCCTGATTAATACCCCCGCTTCTCAGGGTGGGATTGGCGATTTATATAACTTCAAACTCGCGCCTTCGTTGACACTGGGTTGTGGCTCCTGGGGAGGTAACTCAATTTCCGAAAACGTCGGACCTAAGCATCTGATCAATAAGAAAACCGTCGCCAAGCGAGCTGAAAATATGTTGTGGCATAAACTTCCGAAATCTATCTATTTCCGTCGTGGGTCATTGCCTGTCGCCTTAGAAGAGGTCGCTACCGACGGCGCGAAACGTGCATTTGTTGTGACTGACCGCTTCCTGTTCAATAACGGCTATGCCGACCAGGTTACCCGCGTCCTGAAATCCCACGGTATTGAAACGGAAGTGTTCTTCGAGGTCGAAGCAGACCCAACACTGAGCATTGTTCGCAAAGGCGCAGAGCAAATGCACAGCTTTAAACCCGATGTGATCATTGCGCTGGGCGGCGGCTCGCCAATGGATGCGGCGAAAATCATGTGGGTGATGTATGAGCATCCCGAAACCCACTTCGAAGAGCTGGCATTACGCTTTATGGATATTCGTAAACGTATCTATAAGTTCCCGAAAATGGGCGTCAAAGCCCGCATGGTAGCCATCACCACTACCTCCGGCACCGGTTCAGAAGTGACCCCGTTTGCGGTGGTCACGGATGATGCCACCGGTCAAAAATATCCGCTGGCAGATTATGCACTGACTCCGGATATGGCCATTGTGGATGCGAACCTCGTAATGGATATGCCGCGTTCACTCTGCGCCTTTGGCGGTCTGGATGCGGTTACCCATGCACTGGAAGCCTATGTTTCCGTTCTGGCGAATGAGTATTCTGATGGTCAGGCTCTGCAGGCGCTTAAGTTGCTGAAAGAGAACCTGCCCGCCAGTTATGCCGAAGGCGCCAAAAATCCGGTTGCGCGTGAACGTGTGCACAATGCCGCCACCATTGCCGGTATTGCCTTTGCCAACGCCTTCCTCGGCGTATGTCACTCGATGGCCCATAAACTGGGTTCCGAGTTCCATATTCCCCACGGACTGGCTAACTCGCTGCTGATTTCCAACGTCATTCGTTATAACGCAAATGACAACCCGACCAAACAGACTGCATTCAGTCAGTATGATCGTCCACAGGCGCGTCGTCGCTATGCGGAAATCGCCGATCATCTTGGTTTGACCGCCACAGGCGATCGTACTGCTCAGAAAATTGAGAAACTGCTGGTCTGGCTGGATGAAATTAAAACGGAACTGGGTATTCCCGCCTCGATTCGTGAAGCTGGCGTGCAGGAAGCGGATTTTCAGGCAAAAGTGGACAAACTGGCTGAGGATGCGTTCGACGATCAGTGTACCGGTGCTAACCCACGTTATCCGTTAATTGCTGAACTGAAACAGATCATGCTGGACAGTTACTACGGCCGCAAATTTGTTGAGCCTTATGCCCAGGTTGAACAGCCGCTGAATCAACCCGTCAGCGATATCAAAGCCGCTAAAAAGGTCAAAAAAGCCTAATCAGGAACAAGCCCGTTAGCGCGGGTGCGCCATCCCCCTTGTGGCTCGGTCACAAGGGGGTTTTTTATGGCTGTTGAGGATAAGCAGGCTGTTTGCCCGCTGTCAGTGAATGTGCAATAGTGCAATCGCTACCACACACGAACAGACCGACTCCCAGGTCGCCATAAAGATAAAGAGACGAATGAGGTTCACCAGGAAAGACTTTTGCGACCACGTGAACCTGAGGTGAGGAACAGGATTACGCGACTGGCGTTTGCGCGCCGTGGATAGCCTGCAAACAGCCCTGCTCAATCGCTTTTTTATAGTGCTTACGGCACACCGAGATATAGCGCTCATTGCCGCCAATCACCACCTGCTCCCCTTCCCGGAAGGGTTTGCCTTCGCTGTCGAGACGCAGCACCATGCCCGCTTTACGTCCGCAATGACATACGGTTTTAAGCTCCACCAGTTTATCGGCCCAGGCCAGCAGATACTGGCTACCGGTAAACAATTCTCCCAGAAAGTCGGTTCTTAACCCATAACACAGCACCGGAATATCCAGATTATCCACCACGTCAGACAAGGCCTTCACCTGTTCCCGTGTCAGAAACTGACTTTCATCCACTAACACACAGTGTACGGGCTGGCGCGCATGCTCTTGTGCAATTTCCACATCCAGCTGGCTTTCGGCATTATAAAGAACGGCCGGTGATGACAAGCCAATGCGTGAACTGACTTTACCGGTACCAAAGCGATTATCAATCTCAGCGGTATAAACCAGGGTCCGCATACCGCGCTCCTGATAATTATAGGAAGACTGCAAAAGCGCGGTTGATTTACCCGCGTTCATTGCCGAATAGTAGAAATAGAGTTGAGCCATTGGCACGGTATCCCAGTGTGGATGAAACAAAATAAGTGCGATTTTACCATATCTGACCGGCAATGCCGTGTTGATTTTCAGCCCGTTACGTTCAGACGAGAGCCAGCGTCGGGTATTGCCTGTCCTGCAACGGCAGCGCATTATTTTTGACTATATGAATATTAAAGACAGTATAGCGTTAAGCTTTATTTTCATTGAACCGTGTCAGGGCTTTATAGGTTGCCGGTTAAACATCAACGTTTCATTGGTCCTTACATCGCGCTTTATCTGGCGGAATTTATAATTTAATAAATTCATCTTTGAACTTTTAAAGCTAAAAATTAATTTAATGTTGAAGTTATTTCCCCCCACCACTACTATTAGCGGGCAGAACAACTCTCCTATTCATTATTCAGAGATCAGGACAATGAGCGAAGCACTAAAAAATCTTAATAATATCCGCACGCTGCGTGCCCAGGCCAGAGAGTGTTCTTTGGAAACACTGGAAGAAATGCTGGAAAAGTTTGAAGTCGTAGTAAATGAACGTCGCGATGAAGCGTCACATTCTAAAGCAGAAACGGAAGAGCGTGCGCGTAAACTTGAGCAATATCGCGATATGCTTTTAGCGGATGGAATCGATCCCAATGAGTTATTCAACGCATTGTCAGAGTCCAAAACGTCTGGCAAAGCCAAACGTGCTGCCCGCCCTGCCAAATATCAGTTTGTTGATGAAAACGGGGAGACCAAAACCTGGACCGGTCAGGGACGTACACCAGCAGCAATCAAAAAAGCCATGGAACAACATGGTAAGCAGTTAGACGACTTTTTGCTGTAAATCCTGGCGTGCTTTAGGCTTTGCTGGCTTCATTTTAGCGACCTGATTACCAATACCAGAAAAAAAAGGAAGCGGTCGCTTCCTTTTTGTTTTTATACCGAATAAAAGTTTCGGTACCAGTCAACAAAACGTCTGACACCTTCATCCACGCCTGTTTGCGGTTTAAAGCCGACAGCGTTAAATAAATCGCTGGTATCTGCGCTGGTAGCTAACACGTCACCGGGTTGCATTGGCATCAGATTTTTATTTGCCGTTACACCTAATGCTTTTTCAATCGCTTCAATATAGCGAATCAGGCTCATCGGCTGACTATTGCCTAAATTGTAAATACGATACGGCGCTGAACTCGACGCGGCAGACCCGCTCTCTACTGTCCAACTTTCATCCGGCTGCGGAATACGATCCTGCAGACGAATAATGGCCTCGACAACATCATCGATATAGGTGAAATCGCGTTGCATTTTACCCTGGTTATAGACGTCAATTGCCTCACCCGCAATCATAGCCCGGGTAAATTTAAACAAGGCCATATCGGGGCGTCCCCAGGGACCGTATACAGTGAAGAAACGTAAACCGGTGGTGGGTAACTGATACAGATGCGAATAGGTGTGCGACATCAGCTCATTGGCTTTTTTGGTCGCGGCATACAATGACACCGGATGATCGACACTGTCTTCCGTAGAAAACGGCAGCTTACTGTTCAGTCCATAAACGGAGCTGGACGACGCATAGAGCAGATGTTCAACACGATGATGACGGCACCCTTCAAGAATATTCAGATGCCCAATAACATTGGCATCCACATACGCATGCGGGTTTTCAAGTGAATAGCGCACACCAGCCTGAGCGGCCAGGTGAATAACGCGCTGAAATTTGTGCTGTTCGAAAAGTGCTGCAATGGCCTGACGGTCGGCCAAATCGGTTTTAACAAACGTAAAAGATGGGTTGTCGCCGATCAAATCAAGACGGGCTTGTTTGAGGCTGACATCATAATAGTCATTCAGGTTGTCAATACCGACAACCTGGTGACCGGCGGCCAACAGGCGTTGGCTCACATGGAAGCCAATAAAGCCTGCTGCGCCGGTTACCAGAAAATTCATAAATCCCTCATTAATCACACAGCCTGGATGGACGCTCCGCGGCCAATAGCGTAATAAACGAAGCCGCGCTTGCTGAGACGCTCTGGATCATACAGGTTACGTCCATCAAAAATCACGGGTTGTTTCAGTGCATTTTTGATCACGTCGAAGTCAGGGGCACGGAAATTTTGCCACTCAGTGCAAATTACCAGGCCATCTGCGCCCTGTAACGCTGATTCTTTGGTGCCCATCAGCTTCAAATCGTCGCGGTGACCGTAGATGCGCTGTGCTTCATCCATCGCTTCCGGATCGAAAGCCTGTACAGACGCACCTGCTTCCCACAGCGCTTCCATCAATACACGGCTCGATGCTTCACGCATATCGTCGGTATTCGGTTTGAACGACAGTCCCCACAGCGCAAACGTCTTCCCTTTCAGATCGTCACCAAAATGACGTTTGATAAAGGCGGGCAGCTTAGTTTTCTGGCTGTCATTGACGTCTTCCACCGCTTTTAACAGACGTGGTGTATAGCCAATGGATTCCGCCGTACGAATGAGCGCCTGCACATCTTTCGGGAAACAGGAACCGCCATAACCGCAGCCAGGATAGATAAAGTGATAGCCGATACGTGAGTCAGAACCAATCCCCTGGCGCACTTTTTCGATATCCGCACCTAAACGTTCCGCGAGATTGGAAATTTCATTCATAAAGCTGATTTTGGTCGCCAGCATACAGTTGGCAGCGTATTTCGTCAGCTCTGCACTGCGGATATCCATCAGGATCATACGATCGTGGTTGCGGTTGAAGGGCTCATAGAGCTCACGCAACAGTTCCACGACAGCATCATTATCCGTGCCGACAACGATGCGCTCGGGACGCATACAGTCAGCAACCGCTGCCCCTTCTTTCAGGAACTCGGGGTTGGATACCACATCAAAGCTGATATTGGCATCACGCGCCTGCAGGGTTTCCGTCATGACCGCACGGACTCTGTCAGCCGTTCCAACCGGTACGGTAGATTTATCGATGACCACTTTATGATCGGTCATATGCTGAGCAATGGTGCGTGCCACGGCAGTAACATATTTCAGATCGGCCGAACCATCTTCATCAGGCGGTGTGCCTACGGCAATAAACTGCATCACGCCATGGTTAACGCCCAGTGCAGCATCGGTGCTGAACTTCAGGCGACCGGATTCATAGTTAGACTTAACCAGCGGCGTCAGGCCCGGTTCAAAAATAGGAATCTGACCCTTTTTGAGGTTCTCAACCTTTTTTTCATCGACATCAATACAGAGAACGTCATGTCCGACTTCGGCCAACACCGCAGCCTGAACCAGACCGACATAGCCGATACCAAATACAGTGACTTTCATTACGCTATCCTGTGTTTTAAATTTTTAATCGCTAACGGTTTTATTGAGCCACTCAGAGAACTCTTTGCCCAGCACCGGATGGCGAACACCATATTCGACGAAAGCCTGCATGTATCCCAGTTTGTTACCGCAGTCATGGCTGACCCCTTTCAGGTGGTAAGCTTCAACGGTCTCTTTTTCCATCAGCATGGCGATAGAATCCGTGAGCTGTACTTCACCGCCTGCACCTGGAGGCGTTTTTGCCAGCAGTGGCCAGATATCTGCGGACAGAACATAACGCCCCACCACAGCCAGATTAGAAGGCGCTTCAGACGCTTTTGGTTTCTCAACCACACCGACCATCGGTGCGCTGTCGCCCGGGTTCAGTTCTGCGCCCTTGCAGTCAACAACACCATAAGCGGTTACATCACTGACAGGCTCAACCATGATCTGGCTGCGGCCAGACTCTTCATAACGGCTCAGCATTTCTGCCAGGTTATCTTTGGTTGGGTTTGACTCATATTCGTCGATGATCACATCAGGCAGGATGACGGCAACAGGCTCATCGCCGACCAGCGGGTGCGCGCACATTACCGCGTGGCCCAGGCCTTTAGCGATGCCCTGACGGACCTGCATGATGGTCACGTGTGGAGGACAGATGGACTGAATTTCATCCAGCAGCTGACGCTTAACGCGTTTTTCCAGCATCGACTCCAGTTCGAAACTGGTATCAAAATGGTTTTCAATGGCGTTCTTAGACGAGTGGGTTACCAGCACAATTTCATTGATACCCGCAGCAATACACTCGTTAACGACATACTGAATTAACGGCTTATCAACCAGCGGTAACATTTCTTTTGGAATCGCTTTCGTCGCAGGAAGCATACGCGTACCCAAACCTGCTACCGGGATTACCGCTTTTTTAACTTTGGTCTTATAGGCAGACATCAAAATACCTCTCTTATAGGCCGTTCAAGTTTTAATGCTTGATATGTCGGTTTAAATTCGGAAATGAGTATATCAGTTACTCGCGAACGGATTTATCCTGGAAGGCATCTATCCGTAGAATTTAAGACTATTACCCAAGTGTAAAGCTAACTTCTGGCACTGTCTTGCGGGTAAGTATAAATTACCCTTCGGTGTTTATTGCTCAGACGATAACATCAGTCGTATACGGCCCCCGGCGCCCCAAATATGGCACTGCCAGTCGTCCGCACGCTGGCTAATCTGGTTAATATGCGTACTGCCCATAGTGCCAAGCGGAACGCCATTACTGAGTTGAATTTGATGGGCCTGAACATGTAAGGTGGCATTCAGGCCAGCAGAAACCAGCACCAGGTTTTTTAATCCGCGATGGTAGTACCCAACTAACAGAGGGAACTGTCCGGTTAAATTCGCCTGCCGTAGCAGCAGATTAACCTGTCTGAGTAAACTGCTTAACTCAGGTAATCGCTGTTTCTGTCCTGATAACTGTTCTTGTAATAATCCGTTAAACAGGGCGCGCAATAATAAAGCCGCCAGCACGCCATTGTCGCCCGCACGGGTGACATCGAGACAATAAAACGCCAAATCTTTGTCAGATAACGCCGCAATATCCAGCACCAGCCCGGGCTGCTCCGCCATGGTTAACTGGCGATAATTTACCCGACAATGGGCAATGCGTTGCTGGACCGGGGGCTGAAGTTCTTTCAGTAATTTTGCCGCAGCGGAAGGATCGCGCACCAATGCATCCCAGTCCTGAAACAGCTGTTCATCTTCCTCGACTTTCGAGGTAAACATCGACGGATAGAGGCATTCGTATACCGCTTCACGGAAACGTTCAAAATTCTTCAGGGGTTTTAGCAACACATCCTGTACGCCCAGACGTAAAACCTGCGCGATGTCGGACATATTTTCGGTCGCGGAAATTATCAGAATGGGCAGGGTATTGCCGTGGCTGCGCAGATGTTCGACAAACTGAATTCCGTTCATGCGCGGCATTTCCAGGTCACAAATCACCAGTTCGACGGCATGTTTATCCAGTTGCGCAATAGCTTCCAGACCATCTTCAGCCTCAACAGTGACGGCCCCCATTGATGTTAAAAACTGGTTTAAAAGCGAACGGAAAACGGCCTCATCTTCGACAATGAGTATCTTTTTGCCGATCAGTGGTTTTTCCATTCCATCCCCCTGCGTACCCGATAAATCAATAGTGGTTCATAAAACGCAGTTGCGCCTTTCAGAATAGACCGAAGTAACATCTGTGCGTGAACAACCAGATTATCTTCTACGGACCAGCGGTAATAATTCATCCATTTGTTTCTCAACGGCAACCTTCCCAGCCGCAATTGCTTCTTCTGCACGATGAAAATCCAACGTGGATATCTGTGGACAAAATGGCTGGATAAGCACATCAGGCGGATCGCCTGCCATCCTGTTTCGCTTCAGGCGATTTTCCAGCACCTGAATGGACGTGGCCATGATCTCCATGGCGCCCGGCATTTGCGAGGCCCGGCGCTGCGTAAAATTGACCAGACGCTGTCGCAGTTTCCCACGCCAGTCGAGATTGAGCGCCACAGCCGCCGCATGTTCTTCTGAACTCTGGGGCGTCAGCGCCATCGCATTCTGCGGCATCAGATGCGCGTCGTGCTGAAGATCGACAGCAATCACGACATCCGCCCCCAGCGCGCGCGTCAGGGAGATTGGCACCGGATTCACCACCGCACCATCCACCAGCCAATATCCATTGTAGCCGACAGGCGGTAATAAACCTGGCATACTGCAGGACGCGCGTACCGCCTGATGTAATTCACCCTCGGTCAGCCACAGCTCGCGACCGGTACTTAAATTGGTTGCCACCACACCAAACGGCTTTCCGCACGATTCAATCGCGTCGTGCGTAATGAGTTGCCGGACATGGTTGAATACCCGTTCTCCGCGTAACAGTCCGCCTCGCTGCCAGGACAGATCCATCAGACGGATGACATCCCAGTAGCTAAACGCACTCACCCACTTTTTCATGTGCGGGAGACGATGATTGACGTAAGCTGCGCCCACCAGTGCACCGATGGAACAGCCTGCCACGACATCAATGTTGATACCTGCGCTCTCCAACGCTTCGATAACGCCAATATGCGCCCATCCTTTGGCGGCACCGGAACCCAGAGCCAATCCAATTTTTTGCTTTCTCATCTTACTCGGGTCCTGGCGTCAATACATGGCATCACACGCGTGGGTCGGATAAAGTAAACGATATCATTAACAATCACTGTTATTAACAGGAGAATGTGTGTCCGAATCTTGCCCATGCTGTAGCGGCAAGCAGTATAGCCTATGTTGTCAGCCCTTTGTTAAAGGAACAGAAATTCCCTTATCAGCTGAACAACTTATGCGCTCCCGCTACTGCGCTTATGTCAAACAAGACGTCGATTACCTCGTCGCCACCTGGCATCCCACCAGCCGCGTTCCGGCGCTGGCTGACTTAGTGACTGAAAGTTTCGCGGGTACTGAATGGCTCAGCCTGAACATCACACGTTGTGATGAGGGGCGCCACAAAGACGAATCTTTCGTCACTTTTTTTGCACGTTTTGCTGAAAACGGTGTTAATCGGGCGATGTACGAGCGTTCACGCTTTCTTCGCGAGGACAGTCGCTGGTACTATGTCGACGGAATGACGCCCGCCATCGGGCGCAACGATCGCTGTCCATGTGGCGCCGACAAAAAATACAAAAAATGTTGCGGTTAAGGCAGTTGCCTGCGTAACGGTTTTACCCTTAATGCTTTGACAGGACTCTGATTGAGATGCAAGCGCAAACCATGCAAAGAAAAGTTTTACGAACCATTTGTCCCGATGCAAAAGGTCTGATCGCCAAAATCACCAATATTTGTTACAAGCACGAACTGAATATCGTGCAAAACAATGAGTTTGTTGATCATCGCACCGGGCGTTTTTTCATGCGCACAGAGCTGGAAGGGATTTTTAACGACAATACTTTACTGGCCGATCTCGACAGCGCCCTTCCTCAGGGCTCGGTACGTGAACTGCACAGCGCAGGCCGTCGCCGCGTCGTTATTCTGGTCACCAAAGAAGCCCACTGCCTGGGCGACCTGCTGATGAAGAGCGCGTTTGGCGGGCTGGATATGGAAATAGCCGCCGTCATCGGTAACCACGAAACGCTGCGCTCGCTGGTCGAGCGTTTTGATATTCCGTTTGTGTTGGTCAGTCATGAAGGGCTTTCGCGGGAAGAGCATGATAATAAGATGGCGGACGAAATTGATCGTTACCAGCCAGATTATGTGGTGCTTGCCAAATATATGCGCGTGCTGACGCCGGGCTTCGTCCAACGCTACCCGAATCAGATCATCAATATTCATCACTCGTTCCTGCCTGCCTTTATCGGCGCACGCCCTTATCACCAGGCTTATGAACGCGGCGTTAAAATCATTGGTGCGACGGCGCACTACGTTAATGACAACCTGGATGAGGGTCCGATCATTATGCAGGACGTCATCAACGTCGATCACAGCTATACAGCAGAAGAGATGATGCGTGCCGGACGTGATGTAGAAAAGAATGTGCTGAGCCGCGCGTTAGATAAAGTGCTGGGTCAGCGTGTGTTTGTTTACGGCAACCGCACGATTATTCTTTAACCGCCACGGGCGCTGGACTGGCTGACATTCCAGCGCTACGCGTAAAAAGTGGGCAAACGGTTCGTGATTTGCCTGAGTCCGCTTTACAGTCTGAATCCATTTGGTATGATGCGCCCCGCTTCAGAGCACAACAATTCAGTCCCTGGTGGGATTCCCGAGCGGCCAAAGGGAGCAGACTGTAAATCTGCCGTCACAGACTTCGAAGGTTCGAATCCTTCTCCCACCACCATCTGAATCTGCTGCCTGAGCCTACAAATCATCCCCGGTGGGATTCCCGAGCGGCCAAAGGGAGCAGACTGTAAATCTGCCGTCACAGACTTCGAAGGTTCGAATCCTTCTCCCACCACCATCTCGCATTTAGCAACTTCATTCCGACATGCAACTCAGTCAGCCTGTTCTGCGAGGAAAGGGATAAGACCTTTGTTCAGCGTTCGCGTCGGGCACCGCGAGACAACGCGCATTAGCGCGGCCCGTAGGGTAAGGCGCAACGCGCCGAATCATCCTTATCCACCCCTCTCTTCCCTTTAGCACGTCATGCCGTTATAAAACTGTTCTGCGCGGAGAAAGATAAGAGCCTTTGTTCAGCGTTCGTGGCGGGCATCGCCTGAGTAAACGCTTCTGGAAACCACTCTGGTTTTCTGTTCCCGCTGACCGTGTGTCGTGCTCTCTGGCCCGTGCTGTCCACCACTCGCTGAAATTGCCCTGCTCTGCCATGACATTTCCGACAAAAATCGCTACCATCCTGCCTATCATTCGCTGAAGGTTATCTCATGAAATTTATTTCATTCAATATTAACGGCTTGCGGGCACGTCCCCATCAACTCGAAGCACTGGTCGAGAAGCATCAGCCTGACGTCATTGGTCTGCAGGAAACGAAAGTCCATGATGATATGTTCCCGCTCGAGGATGTGGCTAAGCTGGGCTACAACGTGTTTTATCACGGTCAGAAAGGCCATTACGGTGTGGCACTGTTGACCAAGGTTCAGCCGGTCTCCGTGCGTCGGGGGTTTCCGGGCGATGGCGAGGATGCGCAGCGTCGCCTGATCATGGCTGAAATCCCCAGCCCGATTGGCGATATTACCGTGATAAATGGCTATTTTCCGCAGGGCGAGAGCCGCGACCACCCGACAAAGTTTCCGGCCAAAGAAAAATTTTACCGCGATCTGCAAAGCTATCTGAGCGAGAGTCTTACGGCGGATAAGCCCGTGCTGATCATGGGCGATATGAATATCAGCAGCACCGACCTGGATATTGGGATTGGCGAAGACAGCCGTAAACGCTGGCTGCGTACCGGTAAGTGTTCTTTCCTGCCCGAAGAGCGGGAATGGATGGACAGGCTGTTAAGCTGGGGGTTGGTCGATACCTGGCGTGCGCATCATCCCGATACCTGTGACCGTTTTTCCTGGTTCGATTACCGTTCTAAAGGGTTCGATGACAATCGCGGTCTGCGCATTGACCTGCTGCTGGCCAGCACCGGGCTGGCCTCGCACTGCATTGAGAGCGGTATTGACTACGATATTCGTGGCATGGAAAAACCCTCTGACCATGCCCCGGTCTGGTCAACCTTCCGCTTCTGATAGCGCTGACGCGTGGTGCGCCCGCCAACCACGCGTTTTCTATTTCACTATTTTCCAGATCAAGTTGTTCGTCCCCAGCGATTTTTCGTCACGCGCGCACTGTAACAGGACGCCTTCTGATTTCACGACTGCGCCCTCGGTATAATTACGGTTTTCGAAAATACAGCACTGCATACAGTTCTGCTGATTATTTTGTCCCTGAGTCCAGACTTCCCGCGGCATATCAACAATCACATCCGTATTAGTTCCGCCTGTAGACGGATGATAATTCGCCTGGGCCGGCCCACAGACAATCAGTGCGGCCAGCATGAGCAGTGCAGTTTTACGCATTATTCGGTTTCCTTAGTTTTACGCCGTGCTTTGCGCTGCGGACGTTTTTGTCCGGTGGACGGTAACCCACGAAACGCCTGTCCCGACGGTTGCTGCCGTGCCTGATGAATAAGACCACTCAGCGTGTGCACCAGCGGTTGCATAAACTCATCGTAACGGCAGGCCTTTTCACTAATCCGTGTCAGTGTCGATTCCCACTGGGCGGTCATGTCCGGCCGGGCTGCCAGATCCGGTAACGAATGGATCAACGCCTTACCCGTGTCGGTAGAATGAATATAGCGCCCTTTCTTCTGTAAAAATGACCGGCGGAACAATAATTCTATGATCCCCGCGCGCGTGGCTTCCGTTCCTAAACCATCGGTAGCACGAAGCACTTTCTTTAATTCTTTATCCTGAACAAAACGCGCAATACCGGTCATGGCTGACAGAAGCGTGGCATCTGTAAAATGGCGAGGTGGCTGCGTTTGCTTGGCCAGCACCTCGCCGTGCTCACACAGCAGGACGTCCCCTTCCGCCACGACCGGCAGCGGCATGCCGTCATTTTCTTCATCACGCTCTTTACTGCCCAGCAAAGCACGCCAGCCCGCCTCAGCCAGAAAGCGGGCCTTCGCCACGAATTTACCGCCCGCAATATCCAGTTCAATAGTGCATTTACGAAACATCGCATCCGGGCAGAACTGCATCAGATACTGACGCGCGATCAGGCCATAAACCTGCTGTTCATTGTCATTCAGCCTGACAGCGCTGGCGCGTGCTGTGGGAATAATGGCATGGTGCGCATCCACTTTTTTGTCGTCCCAACAGCGGTTTTTACGATCGGCATCAAACTCCGCAGGCGGCGTCAGATCGGGCTGGTGAACCTGAATGGCATTCAGCACTGCGTGACGACCAGCAAAATGCTCATCGGGCAAATAGCGACTGTCGGAACGGGGATAGGTAATCAGTTTGTGGGTTTCATACAACCGCTGACAAATATCCAGCACCGCCTGCGCGCTCAGGCCAAAGCGTTTTGCCGCCTCAATCTGCAGTGCCGAGAGCGAAAACGGGAGTGGCGCAGTGTCGCTTTCGCGCTTATCACTGTATGCGGTGACACGCGCAGGTTGACCGGTAATGCGGGCAACCACATGCTCTGCCAGACTCCGCTTGAGTAAGCGCCCTTCTTCATCCTGCCAGGGCTCACAGGCTTCACTGGGGACCCAGTTGGCAACAAAGCGGATGTCATCTGGCGTCACGATATGCGCTTTAACTTCAAAATAGTCTTTCGGCACAAAGTTTTCGATCTCTTCGTCGCGGCGCACCACCAGCCCCAGCACGGGTGTTTGCACCCGCCCCACCGACAATACGCCATCGTAACCGGCATTACGGCCCATTAACGTCCAGGCGCGGGTCATGTTGATGCCATACAGCCAGTCCGCCCGGGCGCGAGCCAGGGCGGAAACACACAGGGGGATAAACTCACGGTTTTCACGCAGGCGACTGACTGCGCGTTCGACCGCCTGAGGATTGAGATCGTTGATCAGGCAGCGCTGCACCTTACTGCGTTTCTCGGCGGGCAGTTGCAGGTAATCCAGCACTTCGTCCACTAACAGTTGCCCTTCCCGATCCGGGTCACCGGCGTGAACCACTTCGTCCGCCTGCGCCAGCAACCCCTCAACCACTTTAAGCTGCTTAGCGACAGAGGGCCGCGGCTGCAGGCGCCACTTTTCAGGAATAATGGGCAGATCGGCCAGTGACCAGCGTGCATAACGGCCGTCATAAGCATCGGGCTGCGCCTGCTCAAGTAAATGCCCTACGCACCAGGTGACGACCTGATCATTGCCACAGGCAATGAATCCTTCACCGCGGCGGTGCGGTTTAGGTAACACATCGGCAATGGCCCGTCCGAGGCTGGGTTTCTCTGCTATAAACAAACGCATTAAATCGGGTAATCCTTAACGTCAGCGAACAACAATGATGGCAGCGCCTGCCCCGTGCACGACGACAGTGCAGGATCACGGCCTGGCGCCATCGGATGCAGGCAGCCGGTTTCCCCGGACACAGCACGCGGCGCTGCCAGTGAAGACAGCGCTATAGTAGCCTGGCGGCACGCTGCTGATAAGCGTGCCGGATTTGCGAGGAAACGCTTCGCTCATTACGTGCGCAGTTTACCGCGCATCGCGTGGTTCAGACAGGTTCAGAAATAGCGGACAAAGGGTGCCGTGTCGGGATGAACCACGGTGGTGCTGGACTTAAGCTGCGGCGTGCCCAGATAGAGGAAGCCCACAATCGCGTCCTGCTCACGGCAGCCGAACGCCTCACGCACCTGCGGATCGTCGGTCCAGACGCCGCTCCGCCAGATGCCATTAAAGCCCTGGGCGACAGCAGCCATCTGCATCGCCATCACGGCACAGCTGGCAGAGGCGATTTGTTCCCAGCGCGGCACCTTGTGATTGATCTCGCAGTGCGCCACGACGGTGATGATCATGGGCGCACGGAACGGCGCCTGACTGGCTTTATTGATGGCTTTCTCATCCATCTGGTTGTCCCGCGCCGCTTTTTCCAGTAGCTGACTCAGGCGATCGCGGCCTTCATTTTCAACAATAATAAATCGCCAGGGTTGCAGGCCGCCGTGATCGGGTGCGCGCATGCCCGCGCGCAGGATGTTATCCAGCGCTTCACCGCTGGGGGCCGGTTCCGCCAGACGCGAGGCCGAACGACGATTAACCAGTAATTCTAGTGCGTCCATGTTTTTCTCCTGACAGTAAAAGCACGGGTAATCCTGGCACAAGTGGATTTTTTGTAACAGTCCAGGGTGATTTCCTGCTGACTTTTGTTTCGCTGCTCTTTAGGATGAGGTCGTTAACGGAGACCTGGCCCGCCTGGTGGCTATTTCCGGCTATATCAAAATGGAGAATGTGATGCGCACACTGTGGCGAATAATTGCGGGTCTGTTCCGCTGGACCTGGCGAGTGTTGAATTTTATCAGGGAATGTATTCTCAACCTGTTTCTGGTTTTCTTAATTATTGTCTGTGTGGGGATCTGGCTTCAGATCAGCGGCTCAGGCAGCCGTTCCTCCGCCCCGGTACAGCAAGGTGCGCTAAAAGTGGATTTGACCGGTGTGCTGGTCGACAAACCCTCCGTCAGCAACCGTCTGAGCAAAATTGGTCGTCAGTTATTAGGCACCAGTAGCGATCGTCTGCAGGAAAACTCCCTGTTTGATGTAATGGATGCTATTCGTCAGGCCAAAGGTGACAGCAATATTAAAGGTCTGGTTTTAGACCTGCGTGATTTTGCTGGCGGCGATCAGCCTTCTCTGCAATACGTAGGTAAAGCGTTACGCGAGTTCCGCGACAGCGGTAAGCCTGTTTACGCCTTAGGCGACAGCTATAGCCAGGCGCAGTACTACCTTGCCAGCTATGCGACGAAAATCTATCTGTCGCCACAGGGCACCGTTGATTTGCACGGCTTTGCCACCAACGGTCTCTACTACAAAACGTTGCTCGACAAGCTGAAAGTCAATTCACACGTTTTCCGCGTGGGCACCTATAAATCAGCCGTTGAGCCCTTCCTGCGTGACGATATGTCGCCAGCGGCGCGTGACGCAGATAGCCGCTGGATTGGCCAGCTCTGGCAAAATTACCTGAATACCGTGTCTGCTAACCGCCAGATTACGCCTGAGCAGCTGTTCCCTGGCGCTGCCGCTATTATCGCAGGTCTGCAGGCTGTTAAGGGCGATACCGGAAAATATGCGCTGGATAACAAACTGGTCGATGTGCTGGGCTCACGCGCTGACGCGGACCAGGCGCTTATCCAGGCATTTGGCTTCGATAAGCAAAACAACGATTACCGTAACGTCAGCATTTATGATTACAACGTTAAACAGGATGCCAGCCAGCAAAAAGGCAACATTGCCGTGATTCTTGCCAGCGGTGCCATCATTGATGGTGATGAAACACCGGGTAATGTGGGCGGCGATACGACAGCGGCGCAGATTCGCGATGCCCGACTGGATCCCAAAATCAAGGCCATTATTTTGCGGGTGAACAGCCCGGGCGGCAGCGTTACGGCGTCCGAAGCGATTCGTTCGGAACTGGCCGCAGCGAAAGCGGCAGGCAAACCGATTGTGGTCTCCATGGGCGGTATGGCAGCCTCTGGTGGCTACTGGATCTCGACGCCAGCCAGCTACATTATTGCCAGCCCCAGCACGCTGACCGGCTCTATCGGCATCTTTGGCGTGATTAACACGCTGGAGAACAGCCTGGCCTCGATTGGTGTGCATACCGATGGCGTCGCGACCTCACCCCTGGCAGACGTCGCAAGCACTAAAGCACTGCCTGAGGAAGTGCAGCAACTGATGCAGTTGACCATTGAAAACGGCTACCACAACTTCGTGGGACTGGTGGCGACATCGCGCCATAAAACACCGGAACAGATCGATGCCATCGCGCAGGGGCACGTCTGGACGGGCAGCGATGCCAAAGCCAATGGTCTGGTCGATGCGCTGGGCGATTTTGACGATGCGGTGAAAAAAGCGGCTGAGCTGGCGAAGGTTTCCCAGCCAGAGCTTGACTGGTATCAGGAAGATCCCGGCTTCCTTGACGTGATGCTGAATCAGATGAACGCGTCTGTTCAGGCCGTGCTGCCTGACACGATGAAAGCCTGGCTGCCTGCGCCCATGTACGATGTGATGAGCGCGATGAAGAATCAGCCCGGCCTGTTTGACCATCTGAACGATCCGCAAAACCGCTATGCCTTCTGCCTGAACTGCGGCGAAGTGCGATAAACCTCTCAGCCCGACTGCTTGTCGGGCTGCTTTTCCCTGCTGTTCCCCTTATACTGCCCGTTTTACGGCAAGTCTGAGTTTACCTATGCAAAAGAAAAATATTTACGTTGCCTACACGGGCGGTACCATCGGTATGCAACGTTCTGCTCAAGGTTATATTCCGGTTTCTGGTCATCTGCAGCAGGAACTGGCGAAGATGCCTGAGTTCCATCGCCCGGAAATGCCTGACTTCACGATTCATGAGTATCAGCCTCTGATTGACTCTTCTGACATGACCCCGCAGGACTGGCAGTCGATCGCCGAAGATATCCGGCTGAACTATGATCGCTATGATGGTTTTGTCATTCTGCACGGCACGGATACCATGGCATTTACCGCCTCTGCCCTGTCGTTTATGCTCGAAAATCTGGCTAAGCCGGTCATCGTTACGGGCTCACAGATTCCGTTAGCCGAACTGCGTTCCGATGGCCAACAAAACCTGCTTAATTCCCTTTACGTCGCTGCGAATTATCCCATCAACGAGGTGACGCTGTTTTTCAACAACACACTCTATCGCGGTAACCGTACCACTAAAGCGCACGCGGACGGTTTCAACGCCTTTGCGTCCCCCAACCTGTCAGCCTTGCTGGAAGCCGGGATTCATATCCGTCGTCTTAATACGCCGCCTGCACCTCAGGGCAAAGGCGAGCTGATTGTTCATACCATTACCCCGCAACCTATTGGCGTGGTGACAATTTATCCGGGCATCTCTGCAGATGTCGTGCGTAACTTTTTACGTCAGCCGGTTAAGGCGCTGATTTTACGCTCGTACGGTGTCGGTAACGCGCCGCAAAACGCCGAGTTTCTGTCTGAACTTCAGCAGGCCAGCGAACGCGGCATTGTGGTCGTCAACCTGACCCAGTGTATTTCTGGCAAGGTCAATATGGGTGGCTACGCCACCGGGAATGCTCTGGAGCACGCTGGCGTCATCAGCGGCTTTGATCTGACGGTTGAAGCGGCGCTGACGAAACTTCACTATCTGTTGAGCCAGGATCTGTCCAGCGATCAGATCCGCGCCAAAATGCAGCAGAACCTGCGTGGCGAACTGACAGACGACTAAGATGGAGTCAACGGCAATGAAACGGGCATTAATCATTATCGACATCCAGAACGACTTCTGCCCCGGCGGCCCAATGGCCGTCAAAGAAGGCGATCATACGGTCGAGGTTGCTAACCGCTACGCCCGTGCTTTTCATGAGAATGGTGAGTGCGTGGTAGCCCTGCAGGACTGGCATCCAGCCGATCACGGTAGTTTTGCTTCCGTATCCGGCGAACCTGTCTATACCCTCGGTGAACTCAACGGCCTGCCACAGATCTGGTGGCCGGATCATGGCGTGCAGCATTCTGCGGGGGCTGATTTTCATCCCGGACTTAATCGCAGCCTGTTCGACGCGGTTTTCCATAAAGGGCAAGATCAGGACGTAGACAGCTACAGCGCCTTTTTTGACAACGGACACCGACGCAAGACAGAACTGGACAATTGGTTACGCGCACGCGATATCACGCATCTGGTCATGCTGGGCCTGGCGACGGATTACTGCGTGAAGTACAGCGTGCTGGATGCACTTGAACTGGGTTATCAGGTCGAGGTCGTGGCGGCAGGCTGCCGTGGCGTTAATCTCAACCCAGAAGACAGCGACATTGCGCTGGCGCAGATGGCGGCTCAGGGCGCCGTCATTATCTGAAAAAGGGCTGGCGTATAGCCAGCCCTTTTTGCTCTTCCATACGATGCCCGCCTGCGCGTGGCTGACTGGCGACTTACCGCGCTATTAATGCAGATGAATGCGCGTGACGTCCGGTTCGATACCAAACTCTTCTTTTAACTGCTTTTTCGATTTGGTCACCATTTCGCCATTTTTGCCGATGGTCATATGCTGTGGTGCATCATTATTGCGCGCCTGCCACATCATAACCAACTGCAGGCTGTTATCACGCTGTTGCTGCGTCAGCGCCACTCCATCCGGCCATTTTCCGGTTTCAACGGCCGTCATCAGGCGTTCATAAATTTCGGGTGTCATAGCATCAAGCATGGCTTCAAGTTGCTGTTTCATTGTTAGCCCTTAATCTCGTCGCCTTGTGGACTGGTGAAGTTCAGCGAGGCTGAGTTCACACAGTAACGCTCACCGGTCGGCTGCGGCCCATCAGGGAAAACATGGCCGAGATGAGAATCACAGTTGCCGCAACGGATTTCAATACGCTGCATACCGTGCGAGTTATCTTCCAGATAACGAATAGCCTCATCGCTGACGGGCTCATAAAAACTCGGCCAGCCACAGCCTGAATCGTATTTCGTCTCTGAAAGAAACAAGGGCGCGTTGCACACCAGGCAGTGATAAATCCCTTCCTGCTTGTTATGCAGCAGCGCACCGCTGTACGGCGGCTCCGTGCCACGCTGTTGCGTGACATAGCGCTGCATCTCAGTTAACTGGGCGATTTTTGCGTCGGGTGCGGTTTCTTTAGGCATTTGAGCAATTCCGGGATGTCATTCTGAAAAAATCGACTAGTATTCTAACAAATGATCAACATTAGTCGGGTCTTTTTTTGTGCTCTGCCCTTCGGTCCGTATCTTACAAGGTGGATTTGTGATTTTGATCACCTTTTCTCTGGCATATCCCTATATATTCGGCGAAGGTTTCAACAGAGCACGATGTTCGCGGAAGCGCGCAAGCGGTTGCGCGTCAAATAATTCCTGTTCGGTGGATTGACCTGTCGCAACAATTGACACGATTCCGCTTGACGCCTAGTAAGGTTTTTGTAATTTTACAGCCAACCTTTTATTCACTAACAACTAGCTGGTGGAATATATGACTATCAAAGTAGGTATCAACGGTTTTGGCCGTATCGGTCGCATCGTTTTCCGTGCTGCTCAACAGCGCTCTGACATCGAAATCGTTGCTATCAACGACCTGCTGGACGCTGACTACATGGCGTACATGCTGAAGTACGACTCTACTCACGGCCGTTTTGACGGCACCGTTGAAGTACAGGACGGCGCTCTGGTTGTTAACGGTAAGAAAATCCGTGTTACCGCTGAGAAAGATCCGGCTAACCTGAAGTGGGGCGAAGTGGGCGTTGACGTCGTTGCTGAAGCAACCGGTATCTTCCTGACCGACGAAACCGCACGTAAGCACATCACTGCTGGCGCGAAAAAAGTGGTTCTGACCGGTCCATCTAAAGATGACACCCCAATGTTTGTTCGTGGTGCTAACTTCGACAAATACCAGGGCCAGGACATCGTTTCTAACGCCTCTTGTACCACTAACTGCCTGGCCCCGCTGGCAAAAGTCATCAACGATAAATTTGGTATCGTTGAAGGCCTGATGACCACCGTACACGCCACTACCGCAACGCAGAAAACCGTTGATGGCCCGTCTCACAAAGACTGGCGCGGTGGTCGTGGTGCATCACAGAACATCATCCCGTCTTCTACCGGCGCCGCTAAAGCGGTAGGTAAAGTGTTGCCAGAACTGAACGGCAAACTGACCGGTATGGCATTCCGCGTACCTACGCCTAACGTTTCTGTTGTTGACCTGACCGTTCGTCTGGAAAAAGCTGCGTCTTACAAAGAAATTTGTGCCGCTATCAAAGCCGCGGCTGAAGGCGAGATGAAAGACGTGCTGGGCTACGTTGAAGATGACGTTGTTTCTACCGACTTCAACGGCGAAGTCCTGACCTCAGTATTCGATGCCAAAGCCGGTATCGCGCTGAATGACAACTTTGTTAAACTGGTTTCCTGGTACGATAACGAAACCGGTTATTCAAACAAAGTTCTCGACCTGATTGCGCTGGTTGCTGCTAAATAAGGCAGCCAGACACGAGACAATAAGGGTGACTTCGGTCACCCTTTTTTTGATCCCTTCACTATGGAGTCAGGCATGCAAGACAAACTCTTTTCCCTTCCCGTGGTTAAACAAATCACGCCTTATCTGTCGCAACGTCAGGTGGGTGAACTCCCGGTTATCATTGTCAGCCATCCGCGTGTACGGGCGGCCGTAACCTTACAGGGCGCGCATCTGATTGCCTGGCAACCGAGCGGTGAGAAGCCCGTCATCTGGCTGAGCGATAAGAGCCCTTTCCTGCCTGGTAAGGCGATTCGCGGCGGTGTACCGATTTGCTGGCCCTGGTTTGGACCGGCAGGAGAGCCTGCCCATGGCTTTGCCCGAAATCAGTCATGGACGCTCTCTGCGCATGATGAAAACGAAGACGGCGTGCTGCTGACATTTGTGCTGGAAAGTACCCCACAAACGCTGAAGCTGTGGCCGCATGACTTTACCCTTATCGCCCGCTTCCGTCTGGGCCAGCATTGCGAAATTGAGCTGGAAGCCTACGGTGATTATGAATCGACAGCCGCGCTACACAGCTATTTTAACGTGGCGGACAGTGCGAGCGTTGAGGTCACCGGACTGGGTGAACATTACATCGACAAGGTCAAAGATAACCAGCCGGGTCAGAGCGAGGGTAAACAGCGCTTTACCGAGCGCGTGGATCGTATCTTCACTGCGCCAAAAGACTGTTCAGTTATCAACGATCTGGCTGGAAAACGGCAAATTGAAGTGTACCACCATCACCATAGTGACGTTGTCACGTGGAATCCCGGTGTGGCGCTGTCGTGTAGCATGGCGGACATGCCAAATGAGGGTTATAAAACGATGGTGTGTGTTGAAACCGCGCGCATCAGCAAACCGTTGCGCAGTGCAGGCGACAAGCCTGCCCGACTGGCGACGACAATACGTTTGAAAAATAAGGCCTGAAGCGCGTTCAGACCACATCCAGCGGCAGTTTGTGTTGTGGCGGCGGAAAAGCCCTGTCGAGTCTGAGACAGTCCTCCTCGCTCAGGGTAATGTCCAGCGCAGCCGCATTTTCACGAACATGTACCAGTGAACTGGCTTTAGGGATGGCAAGGACATCGCCATCCCGAATCGCCCAGGCCAGCAGAAGCTGTGCCACGGTGATGCCTTTTTGGCGGGCAATTGCGTTCAGAGCGGGGTCGGTAAACAGCTGACTGCGTAACCGACCGGCCTGTGCCAAGGGACAATACGCCATGACGGGCATCGCGCGCTGGCGACAGAGCGGTAGCAAATCGTATTCAATACCGCGGGAACCCAGATGATAAAGCACCTGATTGGTGGCACAATTTTCGCCACCCGTTTCGGCCCACAGGGCGTCCATGTCCTCGCTGTCGAAGTTTGAAACACCCCACGCACGAATTTTGCCCTGCTGCTGCAAGGTCTGCATCGCGCTGATGGTTTCGTCGAGTGGCACACTGCCGCGCCAGTGCAAAAGATACAAATCAATTCGATCCGTTTGCAGACGACGCAGGCTGGCCTCGCAGGCGGCGATGGCATCCTGTTTTCCGGCATTCCATGGATAAACTTTCGATACCAGCAGGGCCTCATCACGCCGTCCCTTCAGGGCATCGCCTACCACTTCTTCGGCGCCACCCTCTGCATACATTTCAGCGGTATCCACCAGCCGCAAACCGGCATCCAGCCCTGCCTGAAGCGCACTGATTTCCTGTTGCCGGCTGGCGGGATCTTCCCCCATATACCAGGTGCCAAGACCGATTGCCGGAATCTGACGCTGACCTGCAATATCGATATATTTTGTCATCGGGTTCTCCTGCACTGAATGAGGGCATATGCACCCTGAGAGCGCACAGCCTGCACTCCCGGGGTGCACCGCATCAGAAGGTATAGCTGACGCCTGTCCAGACCGTAAACTGTCCGCTTTTATCAACCATCGGACTGTCTTTGATTTCGCTGGCAAAGCGGGTGTAACGCCCTGAAAGACTGGCATTCCACTGCGGGGTAATGCTGTAGCTGGCGTTCATTTCCACATAAGGCGACCAGCTGTCATCCGGATGATAACGACGAATTCCGGTCCGATCGCTTTCGTTACCCGATACGCCATAGTAGTAGCGGTTTTGATTCGCGCTGTTCCACAATGCACCAATTCCCGGCGTAAAGGTAAAGTCGCCAAAGCTGAAACGGTAAAGATAGGTCAAATCCCAGACGATACCGTTGCTGTTGTTAAGCACATCGCCTAACAATGAGGTCCGTATGATGCCCCAGTCATCCGTGTGCCGGTAAGTCACCCCGCCCATCAACGTCATTCGGCGCTTATCCAGCCCCTTCATATCCCCCAGATCGTTGTCATCCGGGTCGTATTGCTGCGGCGAACCCAACAGCGACAGAGAGAGCTGATCCTGTGGGTCTTTCCACACGTAATAGCCACCCTGCAGGGTGTTAAACCAGAATTTTTCCCCTTCGTAATTGATGATGGGAACAGGCAAATAGCGGTCCTGTCCACCGCGATAAGGTGACTGCGCATAAATCACTGATGCACCGAGTGATAAAGGTGCGGCTTGTACTGACTGGCCCAGAAAATAACAAGGGATAAGTGCAATAAGCACGTTAAGTTTGAATTGGTTCACAATTTATTCATTCCATAAATATAACAATCACACATAGAGTCTAACGCTTTTTACAGACTGAATTAACCTTATATCAAAATCATCTACCGCGTTTGCCGCAGAATGTGGCATAACCGGGTTGAAGGCATCACAGAACGGGGGTTAACTGAGGAAAAACGTTTCGCAACAAAATGATTTTGTTATTGATATGTGGCTCACTAATCAAAAATCTATGATGAAATTTCCAGAATGCCTTCTACAGTTAAACTTAATACCCGAGTTTTTGTACTTACCAAGTAACCATAAAAGTTGTGTATCCCGATAAGAACGATCAGGTTGGCATAAGGGTTGCTGTAGTAAACAGATTAATATCTTCCGGGAGCTGTACGAGCACTGATTATTGCTCCTTTACCTGTGCTAAAAACGAAAGGACGGGCATCGCTATGAATATATTCGATCACTATCGTCAGCGTTATGAAGCTGCCAAGGACGAAGAGTTCACACTGCAGGAATTTCTGACTATCTGTAAACAGGATCGCAGTGCATACGCCAACGCAGCAGAGCGACTCTTAATGGCTATTGGTGAGCCAGTAATGGTCGACACTGCCCAGGAGCCACGCCTTTCCAGAATCTTTTCTAACCGGGTTATGGGACGTTACCCAGCGTTCGAAGAGTTTTACGGTATGGAGGAAGCGATTGAGCAGATCGTGTCCTATTTGAAACACGCAGCGCAAGGCCTTGAAGAGAAGAAGCAGATTCTCTATTTACTGGGTCCGGTGGGTGGCGGTAAGTCCTCCCTGGCTGAGCGCCTGAAATCCCTGATGCAACGCGTCCCTATCTACGTGCTCAGCGCCGACGGCGAACGCAGTCCGGTCAACGACCATCCGCTGTGCCTGTTCAACCCGCAGGAAGACGCTAACATTCTGGAAAAAGAGTACGGCGTACCGCGTCGCTACCTTGGCACCATTATGTCGCCCTGGGCCGCCAAACGTCTGCATGACTTTGGCGGGGACATTACACGCTTTAAAGTCGTTAAAGTCTGGCCATCGATTCTTGAGCAGTTAGCCATCGCCAAGACAGAGCCGGGCGATGAGAACAACCAGGATATCTCTGCGTTGGTCGGTAAGGTCGACATTCGCAAACTTGAAAACCACGCGCAAAACGATCCTGATGCCTACGGTTACTCTGGCGCACTGTGCCGGGCCAACCAGGGCATCATGGAATTCGTTGAGATGTTTAAAGCGCCGATCAAGGTTCTGCACCCCCTGCTTACTGCCACGCAGGAAGGAAACTACAACGGTACGGAAGGGATTTCAGCCCTGCCGTTTAACGGCATCATCCTGGCGCACTCAAACGAATCCGAATGGGTGACCTTCCGCAACAATAAAAACAACGAGGCTTTCCTCGACCGTGTTTACATCGTCAAAGTGCCTTACTGCCTGCGCGTGTCTGAGGAAATTAAGATTTATGAAAAGCTGCTGAATCACAGTGAGCTGTCCACTGCGCCTTGTGCACCTGGCACGCTTGAGACGCTGGCGCGCTTCTCTATCCTGTCGCGTCTGAAAGATCCCGATAACTCGAGCATCTACTCCAAAATGCGCGTGTACGATGGTGAAAGCCTGAAGGATACCGACCCGAAAGCGAAATCCTGGCAGGAGTACCACGATTATGCGGGCGTGGACGAAGGCATGAATGGCCTGTCAACGCGTTTCGCCTTTAAAATCCTGTCACGCGTATTTAACTTTGACCATGCTGAAGTTGCCGCCAACCCGGTGCACCTGTTCTATGTGCTGGAACAGCAGATTGAACGTGAGCAGTTCCCACAGGATCAGGCGGAAAAATACCTTGAGCATCTCAAAGGCTATTTAATTCCTAAATATGCGGAGTTTATTGGCAAAGAGATTCAAACGGCTTATCTGGAATCCTATTCCGAATATGGTCAGAATATTTTCGACCGTTATGTAACCTATGCGGATTTCTGGATTCAGGATCAGGAGTATCGCGATCCGGATACCGGACAATTATTTGACCGTGAATCGCTGAATGCCGAGCTGGAGAAAATTGAGAAGCCTGCCGGGATTAGTAACCCTAAAGATTTCCGTAATGAAATTGTCAATTTTGTGCTGCGTGCAAGAGCGCATAATAATGGCAGAAATCCCAACTGGACCAGCTATGAAAAACTCCGTACGGTCATTGAGAAAAAGATGTTCTCCAATACCGAAGAGCTGTTGCCGGTTATCTCGTTCAACACCAAAACCTCTACGGATGAGCAGAAGAAACACGACGATTTTGTCGATCGCATGATGGAAAAAGGCTATACCCGCAAACAGGTTCGCCTGCTGTGTGAATGGTATCTGCGCGTGCGTAAATCGTCCTGATCAAAGTCTGTAAGCAAACCGGTGCGGGACAGCACCGGTCATATTAAGGTCGGGTCAGCCCGGCCTGCTTGCAATGTAGTTTGGGGGAACATCATGGCCTATTTTATCGATCGCCGACTGAACGGTAAAAACAAGAGTGCGGTTAATCGCCAGCGCTTCTTACGTCGTTACAAGTCGCAGATTAAGCAGTCGATTTCCGAGGCCATTAACAAACGCTCGGTAACCGACGTCAGCAGTGGCGAATCCGTCTCTATTCCCGTAGATGATATCAATGAACCCATTTTTCATCAGGGGCGGGGTGGACAACGTCATCGCGTTCATCCAGGCAATGATCACTTCGTGCAAAATGACCGTGTTGAACGCCCACAAGGCGGGGGCGGTAGCGGTTCAGGTCAGGGAAATGCCAGTCAGGATGGTGAAGGTGAGGATGAATTTGTTTTTCAAATTTCCAAAGATGAATATCTGGATCTGCTGTTTGAGGATCTGGCGCTGCCCAATCTGCGGAAAAATCAGCACCGCCAGTTGAATGAATACAAAACGCACCGTGCCGGTTTTACCTCGAATGGCGTTCCCGCCAACATCAGCGTGGTCCGTTCTTTACAAAATTCCCTGGCCCGACGTACAGCGATGACGGCAGGTAAGCGCCGCCAGCTCCATGAGCTTGAGGATGCCCTCAGCGAAGTAGAAAAGTCAGAGCCCGCTCAGTTACTCGAAGAGGAACGCCTGCGCAAGGAGATTGCCGAACTGCGCGCGCGCATTGACAGAGTGCCCTTTATTGACACCTTTGACCTGCGCTATAAAAACTTCGAGAAGCGGCCCGAGCCTTCCAGCCAGGCGGTCATGTTTTGCCTGATGGATGTCTCCGGCTCAATGGATCAGGCGACGAAAGATATGGCAAAACGCTTTTATATTTTGCTCTATCTGTTCCTCAGCCGGACTTATAAAAACGTCGAGGTGGTCTACATCCGCCATCATACTCAGGCCAAAGAGGTCGATGAGCAGGAGTTCTTCTATTCGCAGGAAACCGGCGGCACCATCGTCTCCAGCGCACTGAAACTGATGGATGAGGTTGTGAAGGAGCGCTACGATCCGGCGCAATGGAATATCTACGCCGCGCAGGCGTCGGATGGTGACAACTGGGCAGATGATTCACCGCTCTGCCACGAGATTCTGGCAAAAAACCTGTTGCCGGTGGTGCGTTACTACACCTACATCGAGATAACACGTCGCGCGCATCAGACCTTATGGCGTGAATACGAACATCTGCAGTCAATGTTCGACAACTTTGCGATTCAGCACATTCGGGAGCCCGAAGATATTTATCCTGTGTTTCGTGAGCTGTTTCACAAACAGGCAATGGAAGCCTGAGACACTAAGCCGACGCCCAGTCGGCTTTTTTTATTGTATTTATAACCTCTTAAAATGCGGCCTTGCCTGCTACAAGCTATCTAACTCCCCTATTAGCCTTGTTAACTGGGATTATCCAGGGCATTAGCAATTAAGATAAATTGCAAAATGACAATGACAACTCATTGATAAAACATTATCTTGCAGACATAGCATGGATGTTTCTACACCTTAGTTGACATTGGCTGCCGTATCTCAGGAGACCGCGTTTGAACCACACTATTGTTTATAGTCTTTTCATTATTGGGTCCGTGCTGGTTGCGTCGAGTATCTTGCTCAGTTCCTTTTCGTCCCGATTAGGCATTCCTATCCTGGTGATCTTTCTTGCGCTGGGCATGCTGGCCGGCATTGACGGTATTGGCGGCATCGCATTTGATAACTATCCGGCGGCCTACCTGATCTCTAACCTTGCCCTGGCAATCATCCTGCTGGACGGCGGCATGCGCACCAAAGCCAGCTCCTTTAAGGTGGCGCTCGGACCGGCCTTATCACTGGCAACCGTAGGTGTGATCATTACGGCAGGCCTGACTGGCATGGTCGCGGCCTGGCTGTTCAGGCTCGATATGATGCAGGGCTTCCTGATTGGTGCGATTATCGGCTCCACCGACGCGGCTGCGGTATTTTCCCTGCTCGGTGACAAAGGTCTGAATGAACGTGTCAGTGCCACGCTGGAAATTGAGTCCGGCAGCAACGACCCGATGGCGGTGTTTCTGACCATTACGCTGATCGAAATGATTGAGCAGGGACGAACCGGTCTGGACTGGATGTTCGTGGTGCATCTGATTCAGCAGTTCGGTCTGGGGATTGTCCTCGGTCTGGGCGGTGGCTGGGCCCTGCAGCAACTGATTAACCGCATGAATCTGGCTCCCGGCCTGTATCCCTTACTGGCACTGAGCGGCGGCATTCTGGTCTTTGCGCTGACCACCGTGCTGGAAGGCAGCGGCATCCTCGCCGTCTATCTGTGCGGCTTCTTACTGGGTAACAGCCCTATCCGCAACCGTTTCGGCATTTTGCAGACCTTTGACGGTATGGCCTGGCTCAGCCAGATCGGCATGTTTATCGTACTGGGATTGTTAGTCACGCCTTCCGACCTCTGGCATATCGCTGTTCCGGCGATGATTCTGTCCCTGTGGTTAATTCTGGTGGCACGTCCGCTGTCGGTGTTTATCGGCCTGTTACCGTTCCGTGGCTTCACGGCGCGGGAGCGTATCTTTATCAGCTGGGTCGGTCTGCGCGGAGCAGTGCCGATTATCCTGGCCGTCTTCCCGATGATGGCCGGCCTGGAGAATGCCTCGCTCTATTTTAATATTGCGTTTTTCGTGGTGCTGGTTTCCCTGATGCTACAGGGCACCTCGCTGGGCTTTGCGGCGAAGAAAGCCAAAGTGGTGGTTCCGCCTACCGCCTCTCCGATTAGCCGTATCGGGCTGGATATTCATCCGGAGAATCCGTGGGAGCAGTTCGTCTATCAGCTCAGCGCCGACAAATGGTGCGTGGGCGCGGCGCTGCGGGATTTACAGATGCCACGCGAAACCCGTATCGCCGCACTGTTTCGGGATAACGTGTTAATGCACCCCAACGGCGCAACGCGTTTAAAAGAGAATGACGTGATTTGTGTGATTGGCCGTGAGCGCGATCTGCCTGCGCTGGGCAAAATGTTCAGTCAGTCGCCGCCTGTCTCGCTGGATCAACGTTTCTTCGGCGACTTTATTCTGGATGCCGACGCGCGACTTCATGATGTCGCGCAGATTTATGGCCTTGAACTCGACGAAGATACGAACGCGCAACAGTCGCTGGGTCAGTTGATGATGAGTATGTTAGGCGGGGCACCTGTGGTCGGTGACCAGATAGAATGGAATCAACTGACATGGACGGTGGCGGAGAAAGAAGATAATCATATTGTTAAAATTGGCGTACGCCCCAATGAAGACAAAGAATAATCTTATTTAAATAGCGCGGTTTAATTAGCTGAATTGCACTACGCTTTTATAACATTCAGTTAAAACGGGAGTTATCCATGAGTCACGTGGTTAAAATTGGTCGCTATGAAATTGTTGATGCGGAATTCAGCAGCGAAGACCCGGTGACGGTGAGTATTCCCTGCCACACCAATCCCGGCCTGAGTTATCAGCTTGACGGCTGGGATCAGGAAACCAGCGTACCGGCCTGGATCGACGGTAAAGAAGTGATATTAGCGATCGGTCATTACGATAAACAACAAGACCGTTGGGTATTAAAAAAACCCGCGTAAGCCCGGAGGATTACCGCCAGTCAGCCCGTTTGGCGGTAATTCCTAAAAATGGACCTGAATATCTCCGTGCATCACGCTTATCTCTGATACAATATTCTGCATATCAATAACTTAAACAAAACCCACGCGATTATCCCCTGACTTTTTAAGAATTATTCCGTATTAACTCTGTCAAACATCTCCTGCATACTCTTCTCCAGTGCTGCATTTTTACGTGATTTGTCTCACATTTAGAGAATCTGTTTTTTGCAGCGTTAATGGCTCTAATGACTGTAACAAACTGAAAACGTCCCGGTTTCGGGTTTTCAGTCGTTAACCCCTGAACGCGTACTTGATTCTGGTCAGGCCATCTTTTACTTCATTAAAGAGAGCAGGTTTTATGGCAAGTACAATTGTAATGAACAATGCGACTCGCTCGTGGAGCGGTCTTCGTAAAAATATTCTTGTAAAGCTTGCGTTAAGTTTTTCAGATCTCATTGCGCTGAATTTAGCGCTGTTTCTCTCTGCCGCGACCGTGCAGGGAATTTGGGGCGACCTTGATGCCTTTATTCCACCCCATCAAATTGAGAACCGTTTTATTGCGCAGTTTATTATGTCGGTGCTTTGCACCGGTTGGTTCTGGATGCGCCTGCGTCACTATACCTACCGCAAACCCTTTTGGTTTGAACTGAAAGAGATTGTTAAAACCCTCGTCGTGTTCTCTCTGCTGGATCTGGCGTTAATCGCCTTCTCCAAATGGGACTTCTCCCGCATGGTCTGGGTGTTCAGCTGGAGCTATGCCCTGCTGTTGCTGCCGTTAATGCGTGCAGGCGTGAAAAGCGCGATTAACCGGGCCGGACAATGGCAAAAAGAAACCATCATCATTGGCTCGGGCCGTAACGCTACCGAAGCTTACGCCGCATTACAAAGCGAGGAGATTCTCGGGTATAACGTTCAGGCGTTTATTTCCGTTGAAGACGCACCGCTGCAGCAGAGCGTTAATGGTGTGCCTGTTATCTCCGCCAACGATATTAACTGGCAGACCATCGACCGTGACAATGTGCAGTTCATTGTGGCAATGGAATACGAACAGCAGCCTGAGCGCGACCGCTGGCTGAAATTCTTGTCCAAAATGAACTGCCGTTCCGTGTCGGTTATCCCAACATTACGCGGTGTACCGCTTTACGGCACAGACATGTCCTTTATCTTCAGCCATGAAGTGATGATTCTGCGCGTCAGCAATAACCTGGCGAAGCATTCGTCACGCTTCCTGAAACGGGGATTTGATATTGTGGTAGCTTCGCTGCTGCTGCTCTTCCTGGCACCGGTTTTTGCCTTACTTTGCTATATGGTGAAGCGTGATGGCGGTAATGCCATTTATGGTCACGAGCGCGTGGGTCAGGATGGCAAGAAATTTAAATGTCTGAAGTTCCGTTCGATGGTCACCAATTCCAAAGAGGTGCTGGAAAACCTGTTGGCGACCAGCGAAGAAGCGCGTCGCGAATGGGACAAAGACTTCAAGCTGAAAAATGATCCGCGCATTACCCGCATCGGGGGCTTCCTGCGCAAAACCAGCCTGGATGAGTTACCTCAGCTCTGGAACGTGATTCGGGGTGAAATGAGCCTGGTCGGCCCACGTCCGGTTATCGAAGCGGAACTGGAACGTTATGCCGGCGACGTGGATTACTATCTGATGGCGAAGCCCGGGATGACCGGCCTGTGGCAGGTGAGCGGACGTAACGACATTGACTACGATACCCGTGTCTACTTTGATTCCTGGTATGTCAAAAACTGGGCGCTGTGGACGGATATTGCCATCCTGTTTAAAACAGCCGGTGTGGTATTACGCCGCGACGGCGCGTACTGATTTAGCCTGCGATGCCTGTTTCAGACAGGCATCGCCATTTCGCTGGTGATTCGCTTTCCTTTTGCTTTATTAATCATTACCCTCTTCCCTCGCTTTATCGTACGTTTACCCTCTGGTTGCTATGCAAAAATATACCCTGTTGCTGTTAAGCCTGGTGCTCCTGGCGCCTTTAGGCATCGATCTCTATTTACCCACGCTGCCGCAGATCGCAGAAGGTCTGTCAACACCGGTGACGCTGATACAAACAACGATCCCCCTTTTCCTGCTGATAATGGGACTGGGTCAGCTGGTGAGCGGCCCGCTGGTCGATAACTATGGGCGTAAACCTATTGCGCTGCTGGGACTGACGCTCTACATAGCGGGCAGCGCCATTGCGGCCACCGCCACCTCCTTCCCGCTGTTCCTGCTGGCCCGCGTCGTACAGGGCTGTGCGGTATGTTGTAGTGCCGTCGTTGCGTTCAGCGGCGTACGTGACCGGTTAAGTGGTGATGATGCAGCCCGGGCTTATGGCTTTCTGAATGGCGCACTGAATATCGTGCCCGCACTGGCACCGTTGCTGGGTGGACTGCTGGCCAGCGCCTTTGACTGGCGCGCGCCCTTCTGGTTCCTGTGTACTTATGCCGCCGTCGTGATGCTGATGGTCATTATCTGGCTGCCGGAAACCCGTCCGGCCGATACGCTGCGTGTAAAAGGGCTTCCCGTTAATCAGTATGCCGCCATTTTACGTCAGCCGCGCTTTCTGGCCTTTGCCTTCGCGAATGCGGGCGCACTGGGCATGGTGCTGACGTATGTTTCGCTGGCCCCCCACATTCTGATGACCGAGGGCGGCCTGTCGCCTCTGGCATTCTCTTTTGCCTTTGGCGCGAATGGCTTTTGGATCATGCTGGTGAGCGTGGTGGTAAACAAGGCGATTCGTAAGGCGGGCAGGCCATTTTGCCTGGCGATGGGTTGCCTGACCATGCTACTGGGTGCTGGCCTGCTGCTGGCCGGTATGACACTGCTGCCTGACAGCCTGCAGTCACACTGGGCGCTGTATATGTTCCCTGTCGCCGTGGCCGTGGCCGGACTGGCCTTCACCGTCGGCCCGGCCACCAGCTATGCGCTGGAACCTTACCAACAGCAGGCTGGTGTCGCATCGGCGTTACAGGGTTTTATTCAGATGGCAGGCGGTGCAGCGGGGAGTTTGCTTATTGTCGCCCTGCCACTGGCAGAGAAAATGTCGCTGGCGTTGATGATGCTGCTGGGTGCAGCGCTGGCGTTCCTCGCCTGGCGCTGCAGTAAAAACATGCACAGCCGGATTACAGCGATTAAATAACGTTCACCGGAACGCGTGGGGCCAGGGCACACATCAGCTCATAACCTACCGTTCCGGCCGCTTTTGCTACCTGATCGATTTTGACATTGTTTCCCCACAGCTCGACAGGTGAACCAATGCCCGCCTGTGGGCAGGGTGTTAAATCAACGGTAATCATATCCATCGACACCGCACCCACGACCTGCGTCAGCACGCCATCAACAAAAACCGGCGTCCCGTTGGGCGCATGGCGAGGATAACCATCGGCATAGCCACAGGCGACAACACCTATTCGCTGCGGCTGGGATGCCCGGTAGCGATAGCCATAACCCACGCCATCTCCGGCCTGAAGTTGCTGCACACCAATGATTTCACTGGACAGGGTCATCACCGGCTGAAGTCCACTGCTGGCCACGTCCTGCCAGTCACCGCTGGGTGACGCACCATACAAAATGATCCCCGGTCGCACCCAGTCCCGGTGCGCCTCAGGATGCCACAACGTACAGGCCGAATTGGACAGCGAGACCGGGCTGTCCAGCCCTTCGGTGGCGTCGGCGATTCGCTGTAGCGGCGCTACAATGCCGTCGGGATTCTCGGCATCAGCGAAATGCGCCATCAACGTAATATCCCCGACGTTTTCCAGCGCACGCAGTTTATGCCAGATGCCATTTACCTGTTCAGGGCGAAAGCCCAGTCGGTTCATACCGCTGTTTATCTTCAGGTAAATATCGACAGGCGCCGAGAGCGTCGCATTGGCCAGGGCATGAATCTGCCAGTTGCTGTGCACGCTGGCCGTCAGACGGTAACGATCGATTAAGGTCAGATCGTCAGGGTGAAAAAAGCCTTCAAGCAGCAGGATGGGTTTCTTCCACCCCTGCTCCCGCAGCAGAATGGCTTCTTCCATATTCAGTAACGCGAAGCCATCGGTGCTGGACAGACTTTCCCACACGCGGGCAATGCCATGGCCGTAGGCATTGGCTTTCACCACAGACCAGACACGTGATGCGGGGGCCGCACGACGCACAATGGCCAGGTTATGTCGCAACGCCTGTTGATTGATGGTTGCGACAATTGGACGTGACATACTTCCTCTCCCTGAAGGCTTAACGTGTAGCGTTAACGTTACGAAGCGGTGATCGGCTGGCCGCAAAACCAGGCAAATAACGGAAGACCGTGAGATCGTCCGATGCAATCGCTGGCGACGTGCCGGAAATGACATCAGCCAGTAACTGACCGGAGCCACAGGCCATTGTCCAGCCCAGTGTGCCGTGTCCGGTATTCAGATAAAGATTGGACAGCGGCGTCGCCCCGACAACCGGCGTACCGTCTGGCGTCATAGGACGCAGGCCTGTCCAGAAACTGGCCTGGCTGACATCACCCCCTTCAGGATAAAGATCTGTAACCACCATCTCCAGCGTTTCGCGACGCGCTTCAGGCAGTTTGGTGTTAAAACCCACAATTTCTGCCATACCGCCGACTCGAATACGGTTATCAAAACGTGTGACGGCCACTTTGTAGGTTTCGTCCAGGATGGTGGAGACGGGTGCCGCATCGGCATTCGTCACCGGAATCGTTAAGGAATAGCCTTTCAGAGGGTAGACCGGGATATCCACAATATTTTTCATCAACGCGGTGGACCAGGAGCCCAGCGCAACGACGTAGCTGTCGGCTTTAATCACCTCATCGCCGCACTTCACACCGTAAATCCGGTTACCGTCGCGCAGCAGCTGATCGATGGGTGTATTGAAGCGGAAGACCACACCGGCTTCCTCGGCCATTTTGGCCAGGCGCTGGGTAAAAAGCTGGCAGTCGCCGGTTTCATCATTTGGTAATCGCAGACCGCCGGTAAGTTTATGCTGCGTCGCCGCAAGGGCAGGCTCAACGCTGGCCAGCTGATGCGACTCCAGTAATTCATAGGGCACGCCGGCCTCGCGCAGAACGGCAATGTCTTTGCTTGCGCTCTCGAATTGCTGTTGCGTACGGAATAGCTGGAGCGTGCCGCCCTGTCGGCCTTCATAGGCAATGCCCGTTTCGGCGCGGAGGGCCTTCAGGCAATCGCGGCTGTATTCAGCAAGCCGGACCATGCGACTTTTATTCTGCTGGTAGTGCTGCATGTCACAGTTACGCAGCATATGCCACATCCACTCAAGCTGAAAGCGGCTGCCATCCAGCCGGATGGCCAGAGGCGCATGACGCTGAAACATCCATTTCATCGCCTTAAGCGGCACACCGGGTGCAGCCCAGGGCGCCGCATAGCCTGGCGAGATCTGCCCGGCATTTGCCGCGCTGGTTTCCATGGCGGGTTGAGGCTGACGATCGATCACGGTGACCTGATGGCCGGCGCGCGCCAGATACCACGCGCTGGTTACGCCCACAACGCCACTACCAAGAATAACTACGTGCATAAGTCCCCCCGCGAAAATAAAAAGCATAATCCACTACTCACCGGTTAACATTCAGAGTGATCACAAAGTGGAAACATCCTTTACACAATCCATCCATTTCACCTCTTTTTGCGCCTACAGGTAACTAAAATCATTTCACGCCCTCAAATTCAGAGAATTATGCGTCCTTTATTAAAAAATCAGGCATAAATGACACCAGTTCTGGTTAATTATGCCTTTCACAGGAGAATCCTTCATAATCTCCCCCTCTGAAAAAAGTCAGCATTTAATGCTGAAAAGTGACAGCTATTCAGTGTGTGGAGCTATTTAATCCCAGCGCGGTAAACCTGAAATGATTTTTCTGCCAAAGAATTCGTTTGAGTTCCCGGATCGGATAAGCGACAGTGAACTATCATTGATCTGTTCACTCAGTTTTTTTGGGTTCCTTTCTCAGGAAGAGCCTTAAATAAATCGTAACGGACAACGCGTCAGGGTGAGTCCGTTCGCCAAAACAGAGGTGCGCTATGACAACAATCTTTGACGATTCCATCATGGACAGCAAACGACTCAGCGACGGGCCCGACTGGACATTCGAGTTACTGGATGTCTATCTCGCTGAAATCGACCGCGTAGCGAAACACTACGGTCTGGATACCTACCCGCACCAAATTGAAGTGATTACCTCCGAGCAGATGATGGACGCCTACTCCAGCGTCGGTATGCCCATCAACTATTCGCACTGGTCGTTTGGCAAAAAATTTATTGAGACTGAGCAACGTTACAAGCATGGGCAGCAGGGTCTGGCTTATGAGATCGTGATTAACTCTAACCCCTGCATCGCCTATCTGATGGAAGAGAACACCATGACCATGCAGGCGCTGGTTATGGCGCACGCCTGCTATGGGCATAATTCCTTTTTTAAAAATAACTACCTCTTCCGCAGCTGGACCGATGCCAGCTCCATTGTGGATTACCTGTTATTTGCCAGAAATTACATTGCTGACTGCGAAGAGCGCTATGGCGTTGAAGAAGTGGAGCGCCTGCTCGATTCATGTCACGCCCTGATGAATTACGGTGTGGACCGCTATAAGCGCCCGCAAAAAATTTCCCTGCAGGAAGAGAAGGCCAGGCAAAAAAGCCGCGAAGAGTATCTGCAAAGCCAGGTCAATACCTTATGGCGCACCTTACCGCGGCGTGAAAAAGAAGCCGCGCATTTTGAAGCGGCGCGCTACCCTTCTGAACCGCAGGAAAACCTGCTCTACTTTATGGAAAAGAACGCGCCGCTGCTGGAGCCGTGGCAGCGTGAAATTCTGCGCATTGTGCGTAAGGTGAGTCAGTATTTTTATCCGCAGAAACAAACTCAGGTGATGAATGAAGGCTGGGCGACCTTCTGGCATTACACCATCCTGAATCACCTCTATGATGAAGGCAAAGTGTCAGAACGCTTTATGATGGAGTTCCTGCACAGCCATACCAACGTAATCTATCAACCGCCCTACAACAGCCAGTGGTACAGCGGTATCAATCCGTATGCACTGGGCTTTGCCATGTTCCAGGATATTAAACGTATTTGTCAGTCGCCGACGGAAGAGGATCGCTACTGGTTCCCTGATATTGCCGGTTCTGACTGGCTGAAAACCCTGCATTTCGCGATGCGTGAATTTAAAGATGAAAGCTTTATCAGTCAGTTCCTGTCGCCTAAGGTCATGCGTGACTTCCGGCTGTTCACTGTGCTGGACGACGACCGCAACAATTATCTGGAAATCGCCGCGATCCACGACGAGTCCGGCTATCGGGCCATTCGGCAGCAGCTTTCGGCACAGTACAACCTGAGTAATCTGGAGCCCAATATTCAGGTTTACAATGTGGACTTACGGGGTGATCGTTCCCTGACGCTGCGCTACGTGCCACAAAGCCGTGCACCACTCGATAAGAGCCGTCGGGAGGTGCTTAAGCACGTGCACCGCCTGTGGGGCTTTGATGTGATTCTGGAACAGCAGAATGAAGATGGCAGCGTCGAACTGCTGGATCGCAATCCGCCGCGCAATGTTCCCCTCTAAAACAGGCATAAAAAAACCGGACGCGCAGTCCGGTTTTTTTTAGCGCTTAGCGCCTAAGTCGTTCGGCATACTCTTTTGCATCGAATGCCAGATATCCCCACTCTGGCGTCCATAATGCCGGACACACTCCACGATTTCATCCTGAGTGGGCTGTTTGTCACACAGGTCGAGCAGTGTCAGATAAAACTCGCGGGCGACTTTACGGGCTTCCGGATTGGAGAAATAGTGCCGCCCAACGCGCGTATACAGTCCTTTCAACCCATTCAGGATCAGGCCATAAATCGGATTGCCCGAGGCGAACGCCAGGCCGCGAAACACCCGATAATCGAGTTCCGTATAGCTGTCCACCTGATCGTCGGTTTGCGCGACGGCCTGCAGCACCTCACGCGCCTTCTCAGGATAGTGGCGCAGCGCGCGGCTGATAAAAATAGAAGAAATATTGGTGCGCACCGACAACAGGTTATCGATCAAAGCCGGTACACTATCGTGGTCCAGACGCGCCAGGGTTTCCAGAATGTTCAGACCCGACGTTTCCCAGAAATCGTTAACGCGCGTGGGCTTGCCATGCTGAATGGTTAACCAGCCGTCTCGCGCCAGGCGTTGTAACACTTCACGTAACGTTGTACGCGTTACGCCAATCAGTTCAGAAAGCTCACGTTCGGCAGGAAGGATCGATCCGGGTGGAAAACGGCTGTTCCAGATGCTTTCAATAATATACTCTTCAGCAAATCCGGCTGGACTCTGCGCCTTAATAACCATAACTGTGTGTTCTCATTGCTTTCTGGATCGTAATGGGCACTCATCATACCAGAGCGCCTATAGCGGATATAGCCTTGTCAACGATTAAAAATGCGGTTCAGCACAAAAATAAGACAGATTACCGTGCTGCGCCATACGTGCGAGGATGCCTTAGGTTAAGCCCTGAAAACCGCCTCGGGCAGCAGCGCGTTGATGAATAATCCGCCGAATGAGGCAGAAGGTGTCAGCCGCATTCGCAAACAAAGAATTAATCTGGATCAGGGCCAGGTTAGGTTTGCACACGATTTTTTCTTACCACAGGATGGCGCGCCGCGTCTTTTGGTTTACACTGCGGGGCATTAACGTTTACAGGGAATGCACTATGTTGCGATATTTAAACCAATGTTCGCGGGGTCGCGGTGCCTGGTTATTATTGGCCCTTTCCGCTCTGGCGTTGGAACTGACAGCATTATGGTTTCAGCATGGTCTGGGCTATAAACCCTGCGTCATGTGTATTTACGTGCGTTGCGCGCTTTTTGGCGTGATGGGCGCAGGCATCCTTGGCTTCCTGATGCCACGTTCGCCGGTTCGACTGGTGGCGATTGTGTTATGGATATACAGCGCATGGGAAGGCCTGCGCCTTTCTTACGAACACACCATGATCCTGCTGCATCCGAATCCCTTTGTAACCTGTGACTTTGCCGCCCGCTTCCCCGCCTGGTTGCCGCTGGATAAATGGTTGCCATCAGTATTTGTCGCCAGCGGCGATTGTTCGGAACAGGCCTGGCGCTTCTTATCACTCGCCATGCCACAGTGGATGATCGGCATCTTCGCGGCTTATCTGCTGGTGGGTGTGCTGGTGTTGCTTGCTCAGCCGTTTAAACCTAAACGCCGCGACTTATTCGGTCGTTAATCCGTTAAAAGGCTGCCAGGGGCAGCCTTTATCGTCAGGACTTAGCCATTCCGGTCAGGGCGATCGATAATATGATCTTCCCAGTCGCGCACTTCACTTTCCCGCACTGCAATGTAACGTACAGAAATTCGCTGCGCATGCATCGCATTTTTTGAGCCCGTCAGCAGCGGATGCCAGGCAGGCAGCGGCTTCCCCTCGCCCAGTAAACGGTAGGCACAGGTGCGCGGTAACCAGTCAAAGGTGGTCAGATTTTCGCGCGTCAGCTTGATACAGTCTTCTTCATATTCAAAGCGACGCGCATAGTTACGGCACTGGCAGGTTTTGATGTTGAGCTGATTACAGGCGACATTGGTGAAATAAATTTCATCCGTGTCCGCGTCCTGAAGTTTGTTCAGACAACACTGACCACAACCATCACACAAGGATTCCCATTCCTCATCGCTCATTTGTGCCAGGCGTTTGTGTTGCCAGAAAGGGGTTTCAGTCATGATGATTGTCCAGATTTAGCGTAAACCGCACCTTATAAAGCGATCAGCACGCTGATGCAAGTTTTACAGCACGCGCGTACTGATTCCGTGACCGGCAAAGTAGACTTCCAGCGTGTCGCCTGACCGCATTGGGCCCACCCCTTCTGGCGTACCGGTCAAAATGACGTCGCCAGCATGTAGCGTAAAATACTGACTCATATGGGCAATCAGCGGCAGGATTTTGTGAATCATATCTGACGTATTGCCATCCTGACGGACTTCCCCGTTTACCACCAGCTTCAGATCGGTATTCTGGGGATCGCCCGTAAACTCCGCGACCGGTATGAAACCTGACAGCGGACAGGCGTTATCAAATGCTTTTGCTTTTTCCCAGGGTTGTCCGGCTTTTTTTAAGCCCGCCTGCAGATCGCGCAGCGTCAAATCCAGCGCCACACCATAACCGGCAATGGCTTTCGCCACGTGCGCTTCGCTGGCCTGTTTTAGCGTGGTGCCGATCAACACCGCCAGCTCGACTTCATGATGCACTTCACCAAAGGCATCAGGAATGGATAAAGGCTGCCGCAGATCGCACAAGGCCGAAGCCGGTTTAATAAAGATAACCGGTTCGGTCGGCGTCGCACTGCCCATTTCTTTAATGTGTTTCGCATAGTTGCTGCCCACGCAAACCACTTTGCTGACGGGATAATCTAACAAAGCGCCTTGCCAGTTACGATGCTGATACATGCTAATCCCCTGTTTCATGATGCCGGACGGTGAGTCTTCGACGGTTAAAAAGCATACAGGGCAGCACCGCACAGCGCTCCCCTGCGTAGCCATTGCGATGATTTAACCTGACAGATGCGCAGGAATTGTCAACCTGCCCGCCAGGCTATTTGTGCGTCAGTACAGGAAAACGCGGTGCGGCAGGTTACCGGGAAGGGGAAAACAGCGGCGCTGCACAATTAATATTCAGCGCGGATGCAAAATATAAATTTGCTGTTCACTGCCGCACATCAATAATATTAACGGAACAATCCGAGTTAATCTTTTTTGTCCGCCTCAAGATGGGTTTTTAACAAACTTTCAATCGGCGGAGGAATTTGCAAATAATATCCCTGCTCGCTTAACCCCTGCTTAACTTTATTGATGTCGGCGTTGGCCAGCTTGTCGCGTTGGGCAAGGTTAATCACCATGGCCAACTGCGGTTTACCAAAGCCTTTCAACAGCGCGTCAGGCACGCGCGAAAAATCGTCTTTTTTTTCAACATAAAGATAAGTCTGGTCACGGACGGGACTTCTGTAGATCACACAAAACATATTTTTTACTCGAATTAACCCGCGCTGAGGCTTGTTTGAATATAGCGCTAACTATAACATGCTTGCAGTACTTCGAATATTCGCCGATCGCGCTTTAACGATGCTTTTATCATCGCTTAGCACAGGGTAGTAAAACAGGACTGAGTCGGGACAGATGCCGCAATCGCCAATCGAATTTAAGGGAAGCAGTTTTACCTTGTCTGTTGTTCATTTGCATCACCATGAGCCAGAGGTGATCCGCAAAGCGCTTCAGGACAAAATTGACCAGGCACCCGATTTCCTGAAAAACGCACCAGTGGTGCTGAATGTTGCGGCACTCAATGCCGCCGTAAACTGGAAACAGATGCTGCAGGCGGTAAGCGCTACGGGACTGCGTATTGTCGGTGTCAGTGGCTGCAAAGACGAGGCGTTGAAAAAGCTGATCGCCCGTGCCGGTCTGCCGGTGCTGGCAGAGGGGAAAGAGAGCCAGAAACGTGAGGAGCCAAAACCTGAACTCAAACTGGTTGCTGCGGAACCTCTGGCCGCGAAGACACGCATCTTCAATACACCGGTCCGTTCAGGCCAGCAAATCTATGCCCGTAATGCGGATTTGATTGTGACCAGTAGCGTCAGTGCCGGTGCAGAACTGGTCGCTGACGGCAATATCCATATTTACGGCATGATGCGTGGTCGGGCGCTGGCAGGCGCCAGCGGCGACAGAGAATGCCAGATTTTTTGTACCAACCTGTCCGCAGAGTTGGTTTCTATCGCCGGGGAGTACTGGATTATGGATCAGATCCCCGAAGAATATTTTGCTAAAGCAGCGCGGCTTTGCCTTCAGGATGGCGCGCTGACTATCCAGACACTTAATTAGGCCCCTTTTCTTTCGTTAAGGAAATCAATATTTATGGCACGCATTATTGTAGTTACATCCGGTAAAGGGGGCGTTGGTAAGACCACGTCAAGCGCGGCCATCGCCACCGGTTTAGCGCAGAAAGGCAAGAAAACGGTTGTCATCGACTTTGATATCGGCCTGCGTAACCTTGATTTGATCATGGGCTGCGAGCGCCGGGTTGTTTATGATTTCGTGAATGTTATTCAGGGTGATGCCACGCTGAATCAGGCCCTGATCCGCGACAAGCGCACTGAGCAGCTGTATATTTTGCCTGCCTCACAAACCCGTGACAAAGACGCGCTGACTCGCGAAGGCGTCGAGAAAGTCCTGAATGATCTTGCGGAGATGGAGTTCGATTTTATTGTTTGTGACTCCCCTGCGGGCATTGAAACCGGTGCGTTAATGGCGCTCTATTTTGCCGATGAAGCCATCATCACCACCAACCCGGAAGTCTCTTCGGTTCGCGACTCTGACCGTATTCTCGGTATCATTTCGTCCAAATCACGCCGTGCGGAAACCAGCCAGGAGCCGGTTAAAGAGCATCTGCTGCTGACCCGCTATAACCCGGGTCGTGTTAACCGTGGCGATATGCTGAGCATGGAAGATGTGCTGGAAATTCTGCGCATACCGCTGGTCGGCGTCATCCCGGAAGACCAGTCTGTGCTGCGTGCCTCAAACCAGGGTGAACCCGTGATTCTGGACGCGGAGTCCGATGCGGGTAAAGCCTATGCCGATACCGTTGAACGGTTGCTCGGTGAAGTTCGCCCCTTCCGCTTTATTGAAGAAGAGAAGAAGGGTTTCCTGAAACGCCTGTTCGGGGGATAAACCATGGCATTACTCGATTTCTTTTTATCCCGGAAGAAGAACACTGCCAACATAGCCAAGGAACGGCTGCAGATTATTGTGGCAGAACGGAGAAGGGGCGACAGTGAGCCCCACTATCTTCCGCAACTCAAGCGCGACATTCTGGACGTGATTTGCAAGTACGTGAAGATTGATCCGGACATGGTGACGGTTCAGCTTGATCAGAAAGGAGATGATATCTCGATTCTGGAACTGAACGTCACCTTACCTGAAACGGAAGACGTAACGAAATGACGCGTCTGGTTTCCTGAGATTCCCCTGCGCAGTAGCAGGGGAATTTTTTTATATCTCGGCAAGTATCTCGCTAATGCCGGGTTTCAGAAGCGCACCGCGCCAGCCTGCCAGCAGTTCGGGCTCACGGTTCTGTGGCTTTAATCCCCAGTGCTGACTCAACACCTGATTAATCTGTCGACGTGATGCCAGCAGTTCCTGGCTTAATCCGCTCTGTTCACTGACCTGCTGTACCAGTGCTTTAATCGCTTTAAAAGCCCGTTTGTAATGCACGTGATCCACCAGATTCGCTAACGGCGGCGGTAACGCACTGTCCTCCAGCGCGGCGGCTTCAGCAACCCGCGCCAGCATTGCCCTGCCGTGGAAACGGATCTCGTGGCCGGACAGGCCCAGATGGTCTAACTCCCCTTGCGAGCCCGGCATAAAGCGCGCCACTTTCCACAGGTTTTCTTCACGCACCACAAAATTGACCGCCATGTCTTTTTCGCGGGCAACGTTAAGCCGCCATGCCGCCAGGCGCTGCAGCGCGGCCAGTTGACGCGGACGCAGTTGCCAGGCGTTGGTGATGTCCCGCCATGCGTCCTCGGGATCAAGCACATCTAAACGGCGCTGACACAGGTTTTCACATTCGCTCAGTGCCGCCGTCACGTTCCCCACCTGCTCCACCTGCGCCATCAGCTGATGCGCAATGGGCAGCAGGTAATGCACATCCGCTGCGGCGTACTGACACTGCCGCTCAGTCAGCGGACGGGCCAGCCAGTCGGTCCGGGCTTCACTTTTGTCTAATTCCACCTGAGTGAAATGCGCCACCATTGAGGCAAAACCCCAGGAAAGTGGCTGACCGCTGAACGCCGCCAGAATCTGTGTATCGATCATGGGCTGTGGCAGTACCCCAAAGCGGTGCAAGAACACTTCCAGATCTTCCCCCCCGGCGTGCAAAAATTTGGTCACGCGGGTATCCGTTAAGAGCGCAATAAACGGTGACCAGTCACGGACAGGTAACGGATCGATCAGGACTAACTGCTCGCCATCAAACAGCTGGATTAACCCCAGCTGAGGATAGTAGGTCCGGGTACGGACAAATTCGGTATCCAGGGCGACAGCCGTATGCTGGCGTGCTTTTTGACACACCCCGGCCAGGTGATCATCGTTATCGATCAGAGAATAGTTCACGTTCAGTTTCCACCGCAGCTGACAACGTGCGGTGCTCCATGTTAAAAGCAATAAAAACGCCGGACAGTGCCGGCGTTCAACCTGAATCCTGACGGCGAATCAGCTTGCGCTGGTTTTCACCTCGTCGCGCAGTTCACGACGCAGAATTTTTCCTACATTCGTTTTAGGCAGTTCATCACGAAACTCAACAATCCTGGGCACTTTGTAGCCTGTCAGTTGACGGCGACAATGGTCCAGCAGCTCTTCTTTGGTCAGCGACTGATCTTTCTTGACCACACAAACCTTCACCGCTTCACCGGACAACTCACTCGGCACACCGATGGCTGCCGCTTCACGCACTTTCGGATGCTGCATCAGGACATCTTCTATCTCATTAGGATAGACGTTGAAGCCCGAAACCAGAATCATATCCTTTTTGCGGTCAACGATGCGGATAAATCCTTCGTGATCAACGGTAACAATATCGCCGCTGTGGAGCCAGCCATTTTTCAGGACCTCTGCCGTGGCCTCCGGATGCTGCCAGTAACCCAACATTACCTGCGGCCCACGAATGCATAATTCGCCGGGCTCACCAGTGGGGACTTCATTACCGTTTTCATCCAGAATAATGACATCCGTTGAGGGAACCGGCAAACCAATACTGCCGGTGTGGCAGTTAATGTCGTAGGGATTAACCGACACCAGTGGGGAACATTCCGTCAGCCCATAGCCTTCCAGCAGATAGTGCCCGGTCAGTTTTTCCCAACGTTCCGCCACTGCTTTTTGCACCGCCATCCCCCCGCCCGCGGACAGACGTAACGTCGAGAAGTCAAGTTTGTTAAAATTATCATCGTTGAGTAAGGCATTGAACAGCGTGTTCACGCCGGTTATCGCCGTGAAAGGATACTTCGCCATTTCTTTCACAAAAGCGGGAATGTCGCGCGGATTGGTGATCAATACGTTTTGCCCACCCAGTTCCACGAACAGCAAGCCATTCACGGTCAGCGCAAAGATATGGTAGAGCGGCAAGGCCGTCACGACGCACTCTTTGCCGTCGCGGAGTAACTTGCCATACGTCGCCTTGGTCTGCTCAAGGTTTGCCTGCATGTTTCGGTGCGTCAGCATCGCACCTTTCGCGACGCCGGTCGTCCCGCCCGTGTATTGCAGGAATGCCAAATCATCATTACTGACCTGTGGACGTCGATACGGCATTGACGCGCCCGTTTCCAGCACATGGCGAAACGATATCGCCCCCGGCAAATGATACTTGGGCACCAGCCGCTTCACATACTTCACCACAAAATTCACCAGCGTGGCTTTTACCGGTGCCAGTTGATCCCCCATCCGGGTCAGCACCACATGTTTGACCGCCGTATCAGCGACGACTTTTTCCAGCGTATGTGCAAAGTTCGACACGATGACGATCGCACTGGCACCGCTGTCATTTAGCTGATGCTTCAGTTCACGCGGGGTATAAAGCGGATTGACGTTAACCACGACCATGCCGGCCCGGAGCACACCAAACAGCGCGACCGGGTATTGCAGCAGGTTCGGCATCATGAGCGCGACGCGCGCGCCCGGTTGTAACCTGAGTTCGTGTTGCAAATATGCCGCAAACGCCCGGCTTTTCTCGTCCAGTTGGCGGTAGGTCATTTTTTGACCCATGTTGTAAAATGCGGGCTGTCCGGCGTAACGCACGACAGCCTGCTCAAATAAATCGACCAGAGACGTATAACGATCAGCATTAATTTCGGCAGGGACGTCTGCCGGGTAGCGTTTCAGCCAAACCTTATTCAAGGATTCACCCCGATAATCTTGTTGTGTACTCATCGCCGCCTCAACAATCGTATTTGTTAACAATATTTTAACTGATTGTACCAGTTTGCTCTTATTGGCATGTTGAGGTTGCGAAGCCCATCACTAAATTTCGTGTTGGTTAATGATGCAAATAAAAAGCCCGGTTGCGAGCACCGCGACCGGGCCTGTTCAAAACGGATGTCACACTATTGCGTGAGGATGGTCTCGACCTGAGCCGGACCGGGGTTGTACATGCCCCAGTAAGGATTCGGCCCCCAGTAACCACCACGATGGCGCGTGGGGCCATACCAGATCCAGGGATCGAGAGGCTCTGGCGGTGACACGACCTGACGGGTCAAATGCCAGCGCTGGTAACCCCGAACGTCAACGACCACAAACGAGTAGTTTGCTTCGCCGATTTTACCGGGCTCCGTTCCCTTAATCGTGCCGAGAACGGTGACGTACTGGTCTTTGACATCCGTCGGGTCAACAAAACCGGGAATGTCGGCATAGATACGCCCTACCGAGCTGGCCCCCAGCACCGGGCGCGCGCCGTCATCCAGCGGCTGGGTCGCAATTTCCAGCCGGGTTTTGCCATTGCGGTTAATTACGTTGACCACTTTACCGCCAAAGCGCGACTCCTGGCCGACATAGAGGGCCGGATTGCTCATCACCCGCAGTAAATCCTGCTGGGGCAACGCTGAGTTACCTTTAATCGTATCCGGTACGGAAACACAACCACTTAACACCAGGGCGCAGACCAACATCACACCGGCAACGCCTCTACGACACATTGACATAGACATTCTCCTGAAGGTTGATGTTTAGAGTGCCCCGATAACAATAAGTTGCGTTGCCTGTCAGCGGCCCGGCAGTTTTTTCCATGCCACTTCATTACGCAGATAGGTTGGCTCTGCCTGTTCGGGCAACACGGTTTGCCCCTGTGCTAAGGCGCGCGCCGCCAGGGGCAACATGTCCTCAGCCGCTGGCAGCAAAACGCCGCTGTCTTTGAGCTGGAGTGCATGGCCCTGCTGCAGTACCGGCCAGGCCTGCCATCCGGTGCCGGCGGTATACCACTCCCCGCTCAGCGCCTGCATGCGCTCCAATGCGGCCTCGGGCGTAAGCACGCTTTCCGTTACTTCCCCTTGCCAGATACCGTCCTCATCGCGCTGATATTCTGCCCAGTACACTTCACCCATGCGCGCATCAATTGCGGTGAGTACCCGACAGGCACCGTGCTGACGCCAGGCGCCCTGCGCCAGCGTGGCCAGGGTGGAAATACCCGCCATCGGTAACGCCGCGCCGAGTGCCAGCCCCTGGGCAATACCAATCCCGATACGCACGCCCGTAAAACTGCCGGGCCCGCGACCAAAGGCCAGCACATCGAGTTCGGTGAGTTCCAGTTGCTGAGCCTGCAGCAGCTCGGCGATCAGCGGCAAAATGCGCTGTGTGTGATCGCGCGGCGCAATTTCAAAACGTGCGTCACTCTCTTGCCCGTTAAGCAATGCCGCAGAACAGGCTTCTGTCGCTGTATCCAGCGCTAAAATTCGGACCGACATATCGACCTCTGAAGATTCAAAACGGCGCGCATCTTAGCACACAATTACGCGCCAGGTTGCTGATGAATAAAGGCAATAGCTTGCGCAAGATCACGCGTGCGTGGTGTGGGCGGCAGACTGCTCAGAAAAAGTGCGCCGTAGGGCCGTGACACCAGCCGCTGGTCGCAGATGACCAGAACGCCGCGGTCGTCCGTATCACGAATCAACCGGCCCACGCCCTGTTTTAGCGTAATCACGGCATCCGGCAGTTGCACATCGCTGAAGGGATCGCCGCCGCGGATGCGGCAATCTTCCATCCGGGCCTTAAGCAGCGGGTCCTCTGGCGACGTAAACGGCAGCTTATCGATAATGACCAGCGACAGCGCATCTCCCCGCACATCCACGCCTTCCCAGAAGCTGCTGGTCGCCACCAGCAAAGCATTCCCTTTATCGATAAACTCTTTGAGCAACTGTCCTTTGCTGGTTTCGCCCTGCACCAGCACCGGCAATGTCATGGAGGCCCGGAACTCGGCGGCCAGCTCACGCATCATCAGATGAGAAGTGCATAAAAAGAAGCAGCGGCCTTTGTTCGCCTCGATCAGCGGCTTCATCATTTTTGCCAGCTGACGCGCGCCACCGGGGCGATTGGGCTCAGGCAGATTGCGTGGCACACACAGCAGCGCCTGCCGCGCATAGTCAAACGGGCTGTTAAGAATCAGGTTTTTTGCCTGACTGACGCCCAGTCGCTCGGCAAAGTGGTCCATCTTTTCATCTACAGCCAGGGTGGCAGAGGTAAAAATCCAAGCCGCTTTACGGTTATCCATGACCTCGCGGAAACGTTCGGCAACCGACAAAGGCGTCAGCGCCAGCACAAAGTGACGCGATGTACATTCATACCAGTAGCTAAAGCCCGGTTCGCTGATGGCACGAATCCGTTTCAGTCGCGTGCGATAGAGCGCCGCGCGCTCAAAGGCCGCATCCAGCAGGGCAGAACGTCCAAGCGAAAGTTTGATCACGTCGTAACAGAGTTCCAGCGCATCATCCAGCAGCGTAAACATGCGCATGATGTTGTTATCGCTGAGGAGGTCGCGCAGGTTGCCGCGGTAGCCCGGTTCTCCCAGCGTCAGGCGAAAGTCCTGGGCACACTGGGCCAGACGGTCAGCGGATTTTTGCAACTGCTGAACGTCCCGCACTTCCGTGCGGTAGGCGATAATGATGTCTTTGGCGAGATCGGCTAACTGACGACTCGACAGCTGCTGACCAAAATACTGACTGGCGATATCCGGCAGTTGGTGCGCTTCATCAAAAATCATGACGTCCGCTTCAGGGATCAGTTCCCCGAATCCGCCCTCTTTTACCACCAGATCGGCCAGGAAAAGATGGTGGTTGACCACGACGACATCGGCGTCCATCGCTTTTTTACGTGCTTTAACGACGAAACAGTCTTTATAAAGGGGGCAGTCGCTGCCCAGACAGTTGTCGTTGGTGCTGGTAACCAGCGACCAGAGCGGACTGTCTTCGGTGACGCCGGCACAGGTACTGATATCGCCATCCGGGGTTTGCGAGGCCCAGCTGCGGAGCGTGACAAAATCCGTGAGAGCCTGAACGCTCATATCGCCCCCGGTCGCGGACTGCTGCTCCATACGCTCCAGGCACAGATAGTTGGACCGGCCTTTAAGCAGCGCAGTTTTACCGGTAAACGTAAGCGCTTTCGCAATGGTGGGGAGATCGCGCGCGTAGAGCTGATCCTGCAGGGCTTTTGAGCCCGTTGACACGATCACCTTTTTCTTCGCCCGCAGCGCCGGAGCAAGATAAGCGTAGGTTTTACCGGTGCCGGTCCCCGCTTCGACAACCAGTTCACCCTGATTCTGTACCGCCTCGGTGACCGCCTGCGCCATTTCACGCTGGGCCTCACGCGGTTTAAAGCCCGCAATGCCTTTTGCCAGCGCGCCATCAATTGCAAAATCGTCTGCCACGTACCCTCTCAATTACGGCCGAAAACACTGTATATTATGTCAGCATTGCAGCCCTGAAGGAAATCACAAACGGCAGCATTCTGCATGAAGTCTGCTGACCCGATGCGTTCAGTCAGTCTGACGGGCCAGGCCGCCCGTTATCGTCACGGACTGATGTAGAGCGCACCCGCAACCAGTATCGCCATCAGGACGACAAGCGTAAAAAAACCGTGTTTTGCGGTACGCGACATACCGACAAACGTGGCGATCACAATAAACAGCAGCGTCAGTGCCCCGAACATTACCCAAAAGAGATAGTGCGTATTGGCCATGCGTTAATCCTGATTGTTCTGAACAAGTAAGCGACGCTTTATACCACTTTTCGCTGACGGTTGCGCGACTGACGGCGACCGTCTTCTGCAAGGGATGACAATCGTACCGGGAATATGTCAGGCTAGGCGTTCAGAAAATCAGGAGAAGAAAATGAGCATTACGCGCGTTGATCCCGAACACCGTATGTCCGAAGCCGTTATTCATAACGACACCATTTATTACACCAGTGTGCCCGAAAACCTCGACGCTGATGCCGAGGCGCAAACGGCTAATGCGTTAGCGGTGATCGATGCCCTGCTGACACGCGTAGGCAGCGACAAAAGCAAAATCCTTGACGCTACCATTTTTCTGGTCGACAAGGCGGATTTCGCCGCGATGAATCGCGCCTGGGATGCGTGGGTTTCCCCCGATAACGCCCCGGTTCGCTGTACGGTCCAGGCCGGGTTGATGAATCCGAAGTATAAAGTTGAAATAAAAATTATCGCGGCCCGCTGATCCCGAGCCCCGGGCGTCAGCCTTCATCGTCCTCTTCGAAGCGCGCCCGGATCATTTCACCTGTATGGCTTTCACGTATCTCCTGTGCCACAAAGGTAATCGCTTCACCGCTGGACATCCCTTCGGCCATTAACTGTTGAATGCGCTCTACGGCGCGCTGCTGCTGATCGTGTGAGAGTGCGGGTAATCCTGTCATCATCATTTTCTCCTGTTAAGGGCTGTCATTATTTCATGGGGAACAAACAGGTGCCAGTCAGGGAAAAATATGTCAGTCTAACGGCCTTACTGATGTCAAATTTCGTGCTCAATGATCGTTCAAACTCATAACCTGTGTTATTCGCCCGACGCTATCACCCACTATTTTTCGCGCATTGCGCATTTACCCTGGGCGATGCTGCTTTCGTCCGGCCAGGCCAGTCACAGTGATAACCGTTTTGATATTTTGACGGCGGACCCGCTTACCACCCTGACAACCCGTGGCAGCATAACAGAAATTCAGCAGGGCGATCGCGTTGAAACGCATACTGACGATCCGCTCTCCTTATTACAACAGCAGTGTGATGCGCTGGGCGCTAAGCCACCGCGTCACCCCGATTTGCCCTTTCAGGGCGGGGCGCTGGGGCTGTTTGGCTATGATCTGGGGCGACGCTTTGAAACGCTGCCCGACACCGCCCTTCACGATCTGACTACGGCAGACATGGCCGTGGGCATCTATAACTGGGCACTGATTGCCGACCATCACCTCGGTAAACTCACCCTGGTCGCCCTGGACGATATCGCCTCGCGCCTTGCCTGGCTGGAAAACTGGCCCGAACGTGACGCGGCGACGTTTTCCCTTACCAGTGACTGGCGGTCAAACCTCAGCATAGACGACTACGCGGAACGTTTTAATAAGGTACAGGCCTATATTCAGGCCGGTGACTGCTATCAGGTCAATCTGGCACAGCGCTTCAGCGCCAGCTATCAGGGGGATGAATGGCGGGCATTTTGTATGCTCAACCAAGCCAATCGCGCCCCGTTCAGCGCATTTTTGCGCCTGCCCGACAGCGCCATTCTGAGCCTGTCTCCCGAGCGCTTCCTGGCACTGGATCAGCAGGTTATCACCACCCGTCCCATCAAGGGTACGCGTCCGCGTGCGGCCGATCCTGAGGCAGATGCGGCCCAGGCTGAAAGTCTGCGCACGGCGGCGAAGGACCGCGCAGAAAACCTGATGATAGTCGACCTGCTGCGCAACGATATCGGTCGGGTCGCCGTCGCGGGCTCCGTGCACGTGCCCGAACTGTTTGTGGTCGAGCCGTTCCCGGCAGTCCATCATCTGGTCAGCACTATTCAGGCCACGTTGCCGGATCATCTTCATGCCTGCGATCTGCTGCGTGCCTGTTTTCCCGGCGGCTCGATTACCGGTGCGCCTAAAATTCGCGCCATGGCGATCATTGATGAACTGGAGCCTCACCGCCGCAATGCCTGGTGCGGCAGCATTGGTTATCTCAGTGTCTGCGGCAGAATGGATACCAGCATCACCATTCGTACGCTGATTGCTGAGCGTCAGCATCTTTACTGCGCTGCGGGCGGCGGCCTGGTCGCCGACAGTGATATGGCCTCGGAATATCAGGAAACGCTGGATAAGGTCAGTCGCATTCTGCCTGCACTGGAAAAAGGAGCCTGAATGGCGCTGACGCTGGCTGATTTTCGCACCCGTTTTCTCCTGCAGCAGCCGCTGCATAACGCCCAGCCGCTGTCGGGGCGACATGCCGCTGTGTTAATCCCCGTCGTTGCCCGTCAACAGCCCGGCTTGCTGCTGACGCAACGTTCGCACGCCTTACGTAAACATGCCGGTCAGGTGGCCTTTCCCGGCGGGATGCAGGATCACGACGACAGCTCACTGGTGGCGACAGCGCTGCGAGAAGCGCAGGAGGAAGTGGGCATCGCACCCGATCGGGTTGAGGTGCTCGGCTGCCTGCCTCCGGTGACCAGCAGCACAGGTTTTCAGGTCACACCGGTGGTCGGCATTGTGCCTGCAACGCTCGAATTGCGCCTTAATCCTGACGAGGTTCAGAGCGCCTTCGAAATGCCCCTGACCGAAGCGCTTCGTCTTAGCCGCTACGCCGAACTTGACTATTATCGTGCCGGCATTCGCCACCCGGTGTGGCTTTCCCATTATCAGGGCTATCTGGTGTGGGGAATGACAGCAGGCATTATTCGTGCCCTGAGCCAGCAAATTGCATTTTAGTTGAGGGCGAGCCCATTTCTGCGCCTGAATTCAGCCTTTTGCGCCATGTCACACTATAATTTTTTCTGGTGGAGTTAATTAGTTTATTTCATGCGAAAAGCAGCACGTTTACCCTGCCTCGCCGTTTACTATTAGCGCCATTAACTGCCACGGCAGTCTGCAAGTTTTTGTGAGGAGTGTCACCCATGATTTCGGTTTTTGACATGTTTAAAGTGGGCATCGGCCCATCCAGCTCTCATACGGTCGGTCCGATGAAAGCGGGTAAACAGTTTGTAGAGTTGTTGTCTGAACAAGGCAAGCTGCATGAGGTGACACGCATTGCGGTCGATGTCTATGGTTCCCTGTCGCTGACCGGTAAAGGTCACCATACGGATATAGCGATTATTATGGGCTTAGCCGGCGAATCGCCTGACAGCGTCGATATCGACGCCATCCCCGCGTTTATTAAGGATGTGCAACAACGTGAACGCCTGCCCCTTGCCAAAGGCGCGCATGAAGTCGATTTTCCGCGTGAAGGCGGTATGGTGTTCCGTAGCGAAAATCTCTCCCTGCACGAAAATGGCCTGCGCCTGCTGGCGTTCTCCGGCGACCTGCTGGTGCTGTCTAAAACCTATTACTCTGTCGGCGGCGGCTTTATTGTCGATGAAGAGCATTTTGGTCAGTCGGCCCTGGACGAAGTCACGGTACCCTGGCCCTTCCACTCGGCCAAAGAACTGCTGGCCCACTGTCGCGAGACCGGACTTTCCCTGTCCGGGCTGGTGATGAAAAACGAGCTGGCACTGCACTCACGTGAAGAGATCAATGCATATTTTGCGACCATCTGGCAAACCATGCAGGCCTGTATTGACCGCGGTCTGAATACTGAAGGTGTGCTGCCCGGGCCGTTGCGGGTACCGCGCCGGGCGGCGTCACTGCGGCGTTTGCTGATATCCTCAGCCAAACACTCTAACGATCCGATGGTGGTGATTGACTGGATCAACATGTTTGCGTTGGCGGTTAATGAAGAGAACGCGGCGGGCGGTCGGGTGGTGACCGCACCGACCAACGGAGCCTGCGGTATCGTCCCCGCCGTCCTGGCTTACTATGATCACTTCATTGAACCCGTCACGCCCGACATTTTTATTCGCTATTTCCTCGCCTCCGGTGCCATTGGCATTTTGTATAAAATGAATGCCTCTATTTCCGGCGCGGAAGTCGGTTGTCAGGGGGAAGTCGGCGTTGCCTGCTCAATGGCTGCGGCAGGTCTGGCCGAACTGCTGGGCGCCAGCCCTGAGCAGGTGTGCGTGGCCGCCGAAATCGGGATGGAACATAATCTGGGTTTGACCTGCGATCCGGTTGCCGGCCAGGTTCAGGTGCCCTGTATCGAACGTAACGCAATCGCCTCGGTGAAAGCGATCAACGCGGCACGTATGGCCCTGCGCCGTACCAGCGAACCGCGCGTCTCACTGGATAAGGTCATTGAAACCATGTACGAGACCGGCAAAGACATGAACGCGAAATACCGCGAGACATCCCGGGGCGGACTGGCGATAAAAGTTCAATGTGACTAATCATTCAGTCTATTTATTTTTAAATTGCGCCCGTTAAACAGTGCATTAGCAAGTCCTGCCTGATATAAATATTAACGACGCTAAAGCGACCCGACAGTCGCTTTAACGCGTTCTTCACAGCCTTTCATTTTACGCACCGGTCCTAAATTTGCTCCAGGCCGTGCCGATAACAACCCAGCTATATCTATTTTTCTGGTTTTGGGAAGGTGATTCTTGATGTTCATGGCCCAGCAATATGTTGGACAGTACAGACGTAAGCGTTTGCTTATTGCTGTGGTGATTGCTTCTATTGTTCTTACGTTAACGCTGGCTTTGCGCTATTTCGAAGAAAAATCACGGATTCAGCAGCGTGCAATTAGCTTTGCCGATAACGCGATTACGCGTTTTGATCGCATGTTTTCTCCGCTGGATGTGGCAGCCAATAACACGCTGGGTTTAGTGGGCATGCCCTGTGAGGACGCGCGTTTTCCCTTAATCGAAAAGATTGCGTCCTTACAAACCGTGCGGGCGATTCTTCTGGTGAACGATGACTTACTGTACTGCTCCAGTATTTTCGGCTCACGGGATATCACCTTTAGTCAGACCTACCCTGAACTGGCGCTTAACGATAAGCGCATGATCCTGTCTACAGATGACTATCTGCTTAAAGGTTCGCCGGTCTTATTACTCTGGACGCCAACAACGCTGGATAACCGCTCAGGCATCCTGCAGGCCATCAACATTGAACTGATGAGCAGTTATCTGCTGGAACCGCAGTCGCCCTGGGTGGAACGCGCCATCTTTAACGTTAACGGCAAGAGCCTGGAATACGGCAATCCGCTTATTGAGTCGGCGGTCCCTTCGGAAGATGAAGTCACCTATAACGAAGCGTCACTGCGTTATCCCTACACGGTAACGCTTTACGGCCCTTCCCCATCCCGTCTGGCACTGGCCTCGTTGCCTTCTCAGTTGCCGCTGGCGCTAATGCTGAGTTTATTAATAGGCTATGTCATGTGGCTGGCAACCGCCAACCGCATGAGTCTGAGCTGGCAAATCAGCTATGGCATCACCGCCAGAGAGTTTATTGTTTACTGCCAGCCGCTCATCAATGCCCGAAACGGTCAGTGTGACGGCATTGAAATCCTGCTGCGCTGGCATAACCCGCGCCAGGGCTGGATCCCGCCCGATGTGTTTATTCCGCTGACTGAGCGTCAGAATCTGATTAAGCCTTTAACCCGTTTCGTGTTAAATCGCGTCGTCGAAGCGTTGCCGGATCTGCCTCACAGCCCGGATTTTCACATTGCTGTGAACGTCGCCGCCAGTCATTTTCGTGACCGCGCCATTCTGGAAGATCTGCAAACTATCTGGTGGCCTGCCAATCCGGTGCCAAAGCTGGTCGTCGAGCTTACCGAACGTGATGCGCTGCCGGTGGTCGATCAAACGGTCATTTCACAACTGCATGAGATTGGCGTACGGCTGGCAATTGATGATTTTGGCACAGGCCACAGTTCACTGTCTTACCTGAAGGACCTGCAACCGGACGTGCTGAAGCTGGATAAAATCTTCACCGCCTCGATCGGCACGGATGCGATTAACGCGACCGTAACGGATATGGTGATCTCACTGGCGCAACGGCTGAATATCAGCCTGGTGGCGGAAGGCGTGGAAACCCCGGAGCAGGCTGACTATCTGCGTGACCGCGGCGTGGATCACCTGCAGGGCTACTATTTTGCCCGCCCCATGCCGCTGGAGGATTTCCCCGCGTGGCTACGGCAACATCAACTGACCAGCGACCTGTAGTGCTATGCCTGGGGCAAAAAAAAAACGCATCACAGTGTGATGCGTTTTGCGTTTTGCGTTTTGCGTTTTCAGGGGAGGTTAACCTTCTTCGTCCTCGTCATGCTGCGGATCGCGCGTCACACGAACCAGATCAATGCGATATTCTGTCGCTTCAATAATTTGGAAGTGAAGCGGCGCGATATCAATGACGTCACCCGGCTTCGGTAATTGTCCTTTCTGAGCAATCAGCAACCCTGCCAGTGACGCATGATCGTCGTCCGGTTTCACCAGCTCATGAAAATCAAGCAGCTGCTGGAGCGAGTGGAGATCGGTTCCCCCCTTCACTAACCAGCCGTCGCCGTCCATGATGATATCCGGCGTTTCGTCTTCATCCGGGAATTCACCTGCTATCGCTTCCAGCACATCCAGCGGGGTAATCAGGCCCTGTACCACACCAAACTCGTTGGTGACGATCACAAAGCTCCCTTTGGCACGACGCAGTACGCCCAGCAGGTTAATCGGATCGAGCGTTTCCGGCACCACGATAATCGGCGTGTTTGCCGCAAAGGTGGCGACATCCACACCATGATCCAGTGCGACCAGCAGCTCTTTGGCCCTGACAACGCCGATAATCTCGTCCAGTTCTCCCCGGCAGACCGGGAACAGGCTGTGCGGTGTGTCCAGCAACTGGATACGAATCTCGTCTACCGGACGACTGGCATCCACCCAGGAGATATCGCCACGTGGCGTCATGATGCTGCGAATTGAACGGGAAGCCAGCGTCAGTACGCCGTTAATCATATAGCGCTCTTCATCCTTAAAGGCTTCCTGTGGGATCGCGACGGCTATCGCCTGCTCTTCAGTGCTGGCCGGGGCCGTCTGTACACGGTTGCGGCCCCCCATCAGGCGCAAAATGGCCTCAGCGGTACGCTCACGCATAGGACGATGCGACTGATGGCGAAGAAAGTTGCGACGCGCAATCTGGTTAAACAGCTCGATCAGGATCGAGAAACCAATCGCCGCATACAGATAGCCTTTAGGAATATGGAAGCCAAACCCTTCCGCCACCAGCGACAGACCGATCATCAGCAGGAAACTGAGACACAGGACAACGACCGTAGGATGGGCGTTAACAAATTTTGTTAACGGTTTAGAGGCCAGCAACATCACAATCATGGCGATCACTACCGCCGTCATCATGACCGGCAGGTTATTCACCATCCCCACGGCCGTAATCACCGCATCCAGTGAGAAGACCGCATCAAGTATGACGATCTGTGCCACAACGGCCCAGAAGCTGGCATAGCTGCGGTTGCCGCTGTTTTCCAGCTGACGGTTTTCCAGCCGCTCATGCAGTTCCATCGTGGCTTTAAAGAGCAGGAAGATCCCGCCCGCCAGCAAAATAAGATCGCGTCCGGCGAAACTAAACCCTCCTACGCTAAACAGCGGGCGCGTCAGTGTGACCATCCAGGAGATCAGCGACAGCAGGCCCAGACGCATAACCAGCGCCAGCGAGAGGCCAATCAAACGCGCTTTATCGCGCTGCTTCGGCGGTAACTTATCGGCCAGGATGGCAATGAATACCAGGTTATCAATGCCGAGCACAATCTCGAGCACGATGAGCGTGAGCAATCCCGCCCAGATTGAGGGGTCGAACAGAAATTCCATTAGTGACTCCTGAAAAAGGATGTGATTACGCTAAAACGTACCAGCGTCTGACGACGTGACGGTGAGCAAGGTGTAAAAGCAAAGAAAACGCGGTCTGGCGTAAATTGACGCGCTGAGGAGCGCAAAGACAAGGTTAAGCAACGTCGGTGACGGTCCATAAGGGTGGGCTGAAGCCCATTACTCCTGAATAATTAACAGATCGCTAATGTATCAGTTCGGTCAACAAGGTCAAAAAATTTTCTTATTTTTACATTCTGTCATCACTTCGTTTATGCGCCATTAAAACGTAATTTCACGCTTTTATGCTGTAAATAGCCAACCGACATCACAAAATTTATTTTTTCGGTCACTAAAATAAATCCGGCATGCACGTAGTGAGTTGGTTATCCCTGCAATGTGGATATCGGGCCGGCAGGCTCAATAAATAAGTCAGCATTGTTAACGCGATAATTCTTAACGGTTCCTCACCTTATGGAATCAACAAGCGAACGGAGGTAGCACGTGACCATTGCTCTGATCATTGGTACACACGGCTGGGCAGCAGAACAGCTGCTTAAAACGGCAGAGATGCTTTTAGGCGAACAGGAAAACGTCAAATGGATTGATTTTGTACCGGGCGAAAATGCAGAAACGCTGATTGAAAAATATCAGGCAAAGCTGGCCGAACTGGATACCTCAAAGGGGGTGCTTTTTCTGGTAGATACCTGGGGTGGAAGTCCTTTTAATGCGGCAAGTCGGCTGGTCATGGATCACGACAGCTATGAGGTCGTGGCCGGGGTGAATATTCCCATGTTAGTGGAAACCCTGATGGCGCGGGATGACAATCCAACCTTCGATGAGCTGGTGGCGATTGCGGTTGAAACTGGCCGTGAAGGCGTCAAAGCGCTGAAAGCCCAACCTGAAGTCAAACCCGCGCCCGTTGCTGCCGCACCGACTCCACCTCCCACCCCTGCCGCTGTCAGACCCCTCTCGCCTGACGAACACATGATTATCTGCCTGGCCCGTATTGATGACCGCCTGATTCATGGCCAGGTCGCCACACGCTGGACCAAAGAGACCAATGTCAGCCGCATCATTGTCGTCAGTGATGAGGTGGCAAACGACAATGTGCGCAAGACACTCTTAACCCAGGTCGCGCCGCCGGGCGTGACCGCGCACGTGGTTGGCGTCGATAAAATGGTGCGCGTCTGGAATAACCCCAAATATGCCCGTGAGCGCGTCATGCTGCTGTTCACCAATCCCACCGATGTCTTGCGGGTTGTGGAACAGGGCGTCGATATCAAAAGCGTCAACATTGGCGGCATGGCCTTCCGGCAGGGCAAAACGCAGGTCAACAATGCCGTGTCCGTTGATGAGAAAGATATCGCCGCGTTCCAAAAGCTCAATGAACGCAATATTGAGCTTGAGGTACGCAAGGTTTCAGGTGATCCCAAACTGAAAATGATGGATCTGATAGCCAAAGTAGGCGCTTAACGGGCCAGCACTCTTTTCTATCCTGTAGAGGACACGAAGTATGATGGAAATAACCACACTTCAAATTATTTTGATCTTTATTATCGCCTGTATTGCCGGTATGGGATCCATCCTGGATGAGTTCCAGTTTCACCGCCCTCTGGTGGCCTGTACCCTGATTGGGATCGTACTGGGGGACATGAAGACAGGCATCATCATCGGCGGAACGCTGGAGATGATTGCACTGGGCTGGATGAACATTGGCGCGGCGGTCGCCCCTGATGCGGCGCTGGCGTCCATTATCTCCACCATTCTGGTCATTGCAGGCGGGCAAAGCGTCGGCGCCGGTATCGCGCTGGCTATTCCCCTCGCCGCCGCCGGCCAGGTGCTGACCATTATCGTGCGCACGTTGACCGTGGCATTCCAGCATGCGGCGGACAAAGCCGCAGAGAAAGGCAATCTTACGGCCATTTCGTGGATCCATGTCTCCGCCCTGCTGCTTCAGGCCATGCGCATCGCCATTCCGGCGTTGATCGTTGCGATTTCGGTTGGCACGGACGCGGTGCACTCTCTGCTCAGTTCGATTCCTGAAGTCGTGACGAACGGACTCAACATTGCGGGCGGCATGATTGTGGTAGTGGGTTACGCCATGGTCATCAATATGATGCGGGCCGGTTACCTGATGCCGTTCTTCTATCTCGGTTTCGTGACGGCGGCTTTCACCAGTTTCAACCTGGTGGCGCTGGGGGTGATTGGCGTGGTGATGGCCGTGCTTTATATCCAGCTCAGTCCGAAATATAACCGTACCGCCGGTGCGCCTGCGGCCTCGCCGTCAGCTAACGATCTTGACAACGAACTCGATTAAGGAACAGGTGACAACATGGTTGATATAACAAAAGTCGAAAAGAAACTGACGCCAGGCGATGTCCGTGCTGTTTTTGTACGCTCAAACCTGTTTCAGGGTTCTTGGAACTTCGAACGTATGCAGGCGCTGGGATTCTGTTTTTCTATGGTGCCGGTGATTCGCCGTCTCTATCCTGAAAACAACGATGACCGCAAGCAGGCGATAAAACGTCACCTTGAGTTCTTTAACACACATCCTTATGTTGCGGCCCCGGTCCTGGGCGTGACCATGGCGATGGAAGAGCAGCGCGCCAATGGTGCCGCAATTGATGATGGTGCAATAAACGGCATCAAAGTGGGCCTGATGGGGCCGCTGGCTGGCGTAGGTGACCCGATTTTCTGGGGAACGGTTCGTCCGGTGTTTGCCGCCCTGGGTGCGGGCATCGCAATGAGCGGCAGTTTGCTTGGTCCATTGCTGTTCTTCATCCTGTTTAACCTGGCCCGCCTGCTCACCCGTTATTACGGTGTCGCCTACGGTTACCGGAAAGGGATTGATATCGTCAGCGATATGGGCGGTGGCTTCCTGCAAAAACTGACCGAGGGTGCCTCTATCCTTGGGCTGTTTGTCATGGGCGCGCTGGTCAATAAGTGGACGCACGTCAATATTCCGCTGGTGGTGTCACGCATTACCGACCAGACCGGCAAGACCACAGTCACTACCGTCCAGTCGATTCTGGATCAGTTAATGCCCGGCATCGTCCCGCTCCTGTTGACCTTTGCCTGTATGTGGCTGCTGCGGCGTAAGGTCAATGCCCTGTGGATCATTGTTGGTTTCTTTGCTATCGGTATCTTCGGCTACTGGATCGGCCTGCTTGGGCTGTAATCCTGACGCAATCGGGAGCAAGGCTCCCGATTTTTTTGGCGGTAACATCCACTGAAGCTCGAAAGGAAGCCCCATGTCATTGACGGACATCATCATCGCTCTCTGCATCGCTGCTCTGCTGGTGTTTGCGATCTACGACGAGGCGATTCTGCCCCGACGTAAAGGCCCGACGCTGTTACGTGTGCCGCTGCAGCGCCGTCATAAAGCCGACAGCCTGATTTTCATTGGTTTACTGGTCATCCTGCTCTGGAACAACGTCACGCATCAGGGACCCGTGCTGACCACCACGCTCTTGATGATGCTGTGCTTTTTGTCCTTCTGGCTGTTCTGGCTCCGCCGTCCTACGCTGGTCATGAAACGGGAGGGATTGTTCTTCGCGGGTATCTGGATCGCCTATTCCCGTATCCAGAGCATGAATCTGTCTGAAGACGGCATTTTAGTCATCCAGCTTGAACAGCGGCGCTTACTGATCGCCGTGCAGCAGCTTGACGATCTTGAACGGATTTATCAAACCCTGGTCGAAGCGCGTTAGTCGCGTTGCCACAGGGTTATCACAAAATCCGCTTCGCAGTGAAACTGCGCGCTTTCGGCTAACGTCTGCCAGACGTCTGGCCGCGCGCGCCAGGCAAAGGGCGTCATCTGCAATAATGTGGTGGCGGCCTGTCCGGTAAGGGCCATCGGATAGGTTAATGCATGCCGGGCACGTTGCTGAAAGCCCTGATACACTTTCCCTTCCGGTGCGTGCAGCTGAACATCGCGATAGATCAGCGCTTTGAACTGCGCCAGATGGTGCGGGCCCGGCGTAACCGTTAACAGGTATCCACCGGGTTTGATGACGCGATTAAGCTCCGCTTCATTACAGGGCGCATAGATGCGAACCACTGCATCAAGGGAATGGTCCGCAAACGGCAGACGCTGACTGGAGGCGACACAGAACAGGACCTGCGGATAGCGCTTCGCCGCGAGCCGAATGGCCATTTTGGCCACGTCCAGGCCAAAGACCTTGCCCGCTGGCGCAAAGTTATCCGCCAGCGCACCGGTGTAGTACCCTTCCCCACAGCCTGTATCCAGGATCTGAGCGGCCGGTACCTGCAGATGCTGATTCAGCACGTCAACCACCTTGTCCCGCAGGGGCTGATAGTAACCGGCCTGCAAAAAGTCACGTCGCGCCTGCATCATCTCCGCGCTGTCGCCCGGCTCGCGGGAGCCTTTATGTTGAACGGGCAGCAAATTGACATAGCCCTCTTTCGCCTGATCGAACTGATGGCGATTTTCGCAACACCAGCTGCGTTCGGTCAGGTTCAGGGAAGAGTGACAAAGTGGGCAAATCAAGGACATATGGCGCTCCGGCATCTATCGACGCGCAGCAGTGTACTCGACAGGGAACCCGAGCGAAAGCGTAAAAAAAGCCTCGGCCAGAAGGCCAAGGCTTTAATATCTGAGACCGGGCGCAGGGCACCCGTCTGAGGCGAAATCAGATAGCAGTAACGTTAACAGCTGCCGGGCCTTTCTGGCCGTCCTGAATTTCGAACTCAACGTTTTGGCCTTCGGCCAGCGTTTTGAAGCCGTTGCCCTGAATAGCAGAGAAGTGTACGAACACGTCTTTGCTACCGTCAGCTGGAGTGATAAAACCGAAGCCTTTAGACTCGTTGAACCACTTAACCTGACCTTTAATCTTTGCCATTTTACTAATTCCTTAAAGTGTTTATTTGCCCGGAGGCTAACCTACAGATAAAACAGAGACATTACTGAATGAGGCACTGATTAAAGTTCGGCAAGGAAGCGGTATTCAACGTCAACGTCTTTACTCGTAACTTCTTTACTGAAGATGCCATACATAAACAGAACTGTACCTCGTTTAACCCACGAATTGTTATCACATATCCGCTAAATAATGGCAAGCCATTTTTAATATGTCGATCGTTAGTTTTTGCATAATTGCAGGGTAGCTCCCAGAGAATGTACTTTATGGTACAAAATGCTGCGAACCGAAACCCAGCGACCGTCATAACTTCACGATAAAATAAAGGCTTCCTGCATCCCGGATGGGATAACGCACTACTTTTCCTGCTTTTATCATGATGTATGACAATAAATAAATTACATTGCACTAATATGGCAATAATGCACCAAATAAAGGAATGGATAAGGGGAACGGTAAACCCGGACGGCTTCAGCTTGTACAGCTTTTATTATTTCGTACAAATATAAAAATTATTATTAGTAAAATCAAAAGTTGAGACTTCCCCTCCGCACTAATCATTTTCTTGACAGCTGACGTTTGAATTACCCCGAGCGCGTAAAAGAAATAAAAAGCGAATACGCCGGAGCCTTGCCGTTTCACAAACACAGGGCCCCGTATTTCGGATTAGGTCGGATTGAGATCGCTCAGACTGTGGCTCGCCCCAATTTTCCAGGGCGCAAAATTTTGCTGACCCTCGCCGCTCTGCGCGAGTGCTCGCTGGAGTTCAGCCGGGGGCGCATCCAGTGACTCATCCGCCAGTTCGAAAACGCCCCAGTGAATGGGAAGGGTCAGTGGCTGACCTATCGCGCGCCACAACGCCACCGCCTGCTGGGGATCCATGTGTTGTGCCCCCATAAACCAGCGCGGAGCATAAGCGCCTATCGGCAAAGCGGCCAGATTAAAGGGGCCATAATGCTGCGCAATCGCCAGAAGACTGTCGCTGTAGCCGCTGTCACCGGAAAACCAAAACCGCAGCGAAGCGGTCCTGATCACCCAACCGCACCACAGGGTTCGGTTGCGATTAGTAACGGTGCGCATGCTCCAGTGGCGCGCAGGGACCGCATCAAACTGTATTCCCGCAAACACTTTCTGTTGCCACCAGTCAAGCTCATGCACCTGTTTGACCCCATGACGCTTACACCACTCCGCCAGCCCCAGCGGCACCAGAAAAATAGTGTCCGGAAAGCGGCGCACAATCTGTTTGATGGTAGGCTTATCCAGATGATCGTAATGATTATGGGATATCAGGACGTAATCCAGCCGCGGTAACTGGTCAATGGCCAGCGGAGACGGCGTTTTACGTTCAGGTCCGATAAACGGCAAAGGGGAAGCCCGCCGGGACAGCGCGGGATCAATCAGAATATAGTGTTGGTTTATGCGCATCAGCAGCGCCGCATGGCCCAGCCACCAGAGACGGTCATCCTCCCCGTTCAGATCGGCAGGTTGCCACCACTGCGTAATAAACTGGTCATAGCCCTGACGAGGCGGATGGGGTAATCCCTGGGCTTTGCGTTCACGTCGCCAGCGCTGCAGGTCACCTTGCTGGCGGCTGTCGGGCTCAGGGTTACGAAACCCCTCAGCGGTGTGATGGGGTTTACTGCTGTCATACCAGGGATTTTTCCAGGCCATCCGGCCTCCATGCAGGGTTAACGTTCCGGGATTAAACGAATCAGTCCGTCGTTTTCCGACGGCGCTTCGGGGGACGGCTCATCTGCACCATTCTGCGCCTCAATCATCCGCCGCAGCAGTGCATTCTGTTTCTTTTGCTCTTCTAACAATGACGTCAATAACGAAACCTGTTCGTTCGCCCGAACGCTGGCGCGATTAACGTAAAACCACAGCATTAATGCCACAATCAGCGCCAGCAGAAAAACGCCGTAACTGATTACCGGTCCCGCATTCGCGGCTAACTCATTCATAACTGCCTCAAGATACCTGATGAAATCACAAAAAAAGAACGACCGTCTATTCTACTCCGCGCCGCCGCAAAAGATAATGGTGACGTCAGCGATATAGCGCTTTCTGCGCTTTCAGTTATCTCTGATCGCATCCTGCCTGAAAGCGAGGCATGCTAATCCTCTACATCATGTTAAGCAGCAGTCACTGGAACGCTGCGTGGGTATCATAAGGAGATACAATGAAACTCTTCATTCGGGCGATTATCGTTATCGGCATCCTCTGGCTGGCTATGCTGTTCACAGGTTACGGCGTGCTGGCGGGCAGCAACAAGAATGCCGCGGGACTGGGGCTGAAATGTAACTATCTGACCGCCAGAGGGATGGTGACCGCGCAATATCTGCATACAGACAGCGGCGTGGTGGGCGTGACGGATTGCCCGCTGCTAAAGAAAAGTAGCGAAGTGGTCGACAACGGATAACGGAGGAGCGGGCCAACTGGCCCGCTTTTTTTTAACCCCCGTCATTGCCGGTATAGCCCAGCTCTGACGAAAGACGTTGGCCCGCTTCACGTAACAGCGTCACATACTGTTGCTTGTTCGCGGCAGAAAAGCGCAGCGTGGGAAAGGAAAGGCTCAGTCCGGCGACGGCAACACCAAAGCGATCAAAAACGGGCACGGCGATGCAGCGCACGCCCACTTCCTGTTCTTCGTTATCCTCACCATAACCCTGCGCCCTGACCTGACCCAGTGCTTCGCGTAACGCGCCTGCGTCCGGTAAGGTGTTGGCGGTGTTAATAGTGAACGTCATACGCTCCAGAATGGCATTCACCTCCTCCCGACTGCGCCAGGCCAACAACACTTTTCCCAGTGCGGTGGAGTGCAGTGGATTGCGGTGACCAATACGTGAGGCCATACGCAGGTTATACAGCGAGTCAATTTTATGCACATAGACCACGCTGTCGTCATCCAGCGCGCCCAGATGGATTGTCTCTTTGGTCAGACGCGATAACTCGCGCATGTGTACATCGGCGCTGCGGATAAGATCGCTATGCTGCAACGCGTTGGATCCCACCTCAAACAGTTTCAAGGTCAGCGAATATTTCTCACTTTCCCCTTCCTGCGCGACATAACCTAATGCTTTCATGGTTTGCAGGAATCGGTAGACCGTACTTTTGGACATCATCAGCCGTTGTGCCAGCTCGGTAATACCGTGATCGCGCTCTTCGCTTAACGCCTGCAAAATCCCGAATACTTTTTGCACCGAAGAGACGGCATCCGGCTGTTTATCCTTTTCGTCAGCGGCCATTTGTCACCCTGAATACGTGTTTCAAAAAAACTGGAACAGAGTTGCAGTATAGAGTGACAGCGCCGATCCCGGCAATCTTCCGGGTTTGAAACATCTCTAAAATATATTTTTTCCGTGGGTACGATGCAATTTGGCGGCCAATTGATTAGCATGATGATATTCACACTCTTTAATATTAGCCTCTATGTCACTTTCCTCTTCTGACGGCGGACTCGCAGTACCCCAGCGCTACTGGGCTATTCTGACGATCGCCATCGGCCTTATCATGGCGGTACTGGATGGATCGATTGCCAATGTCGCGCTGCCAACCATCTCACGTGAGCTACAGGCCAGTCCGGCCCAGTCAGTCTGGGTGATTAATGCTTATCAGATTGCCATTGTCGCCTCGCTACTGTCGTTGTCCTTTTTAGGCGATATCGTCGGCTACCGCCGCGTGTACCAGGCAGGGCTCGTGGTGTTTGCCATCACGTCGGTGTTTTGCGCCCTTTCGCCCTCCCTTCCCCTGCTTACGCTGGGCCGGGTGCTTCAGGGCCTGGGGGGTGCGGCGATTATGAGCGTTAACACCGCCCTGATTCGTATCATTTATCCCCCACGTTATCTGGGCCGCGGCATCGCGATCAACGCCCTGCTGGTGGCGATCTCGACGGCGGCCGGCCCCACGGTTGCAGCAGCCATCCTCTCATTTGCCAGCTGGCGCTGGTTGTTCCTGATCAACATGCCCCTGGGCGTTGTCACGCTCTGGCTGGCGTTACGTTATCTGCCGGATAACCCGCAACGGGCCAAAACACAGAAGTTTGATGTCACCAGTGCGGTAATGAATGCGCTCTTTTTCGGCCTGCTTATTTCGGCGCTGGGTGGCTTTGCCCAGGGACAATCGATCTGGCTTATCGCAGGAGAACTTATCACGCTGCTTGTGGTGGGCTACTTTTTTATCCGACGCCAGCTGACGATGGCCGTGCCGTTGCTGCCGGTTGATTTGCTGCGCATCCCTATTTTTGCCCTGTCGATGTGCACCTCCGTCTGCTCTTTCTGCGCGCAGATGCTGGCGATGGTATCACTGCCCTTCTACCTGCAAAGCGTGCTGGGCCGTACAGAGGTCGAAACCGGTTTATTGCTTACGCCGTGGCCGCTGGCCACCATGCTGCTCTCACCGGTCGCGGGACGTTTAATTGAACGAGTGCATGCGGGCTTACTCGGGGGATTAGGGCTGGCCCTGTTTGCCATCGGGCTTTTTCTGCTGGCTCACTTACCTGCGAAGCCAGACGATATGGACATTATCTGGCGCATGATGCTGTGCGGGGCGGGCTTTGGCCTGTTTCAGTCCCCGAATAACCACACCATTATTACCTCCGCTCCGCGTCAACGCAGCGGTGGTGCCAGCGGTATGCTGGGCACGGCACGGTTACTGGGTCAGAGCAGCGGTGCCGCACTGGTAGCGCTGATGTTCAACTGGCTGGGCAATGACGGCACCCATGCGGCGCTGTTACTGGCGGCTGGATTCTCAACCGCAGCGGCCCTGCTCAGTCTGTCGCGCATAAAAACACCGCGCGTACAGTGATAAAAAAAGGCGACTTCTCAGTCGCCTTTTTGCCGGGTTACTTCAGGTATTCGCCGCTACGCAGCGCTTCAATACGTTTATCTAACGGGGGATGCGACATAAACAGCTCGCTGAATGACTTCCCTTTACCGTTGATACAAAACGCCATCATGCTGCTGGGCTCCTGCGGCTCGTAGCTGGTTTTCAGGCGCTGCAGTGCCGCAATCATCTTCTCACGGCCCACCAGTTTCGCTGAACCGGCATCCGCATGGAACTCACGGTGACGAGAGAACCACATGGTAATGATGCTGGCAAGGATACCAAACACCAGTTCCAGCACCATAGAAACGGCAAAGTACACCAGCGGATTACCGTTGCTGCTTTCTTCCCCATCGCGGTTACCAGACATGAAGCCTGCCGCAATCTGCGCCAGAATACGCGAAACGAAAATCACAAAGGTGTTCACGACACCCTGAATCAGGGTCATGGTGATCATATCGCCGTTGGCAATATGCGCGACTTCGTGCGCCAGCACCGCTTCAGCCTCGTCGCGGCTCATGTTTTGCAGCAGCCCGGTCGATACAGCCACCAGTGACGCATTACGGCGGGCACCGGTTGCAAAGGCGTTGATGTCAGGCGCGTGGTAAATCGCGACCTGCGGCATCGCAATACCAACCTGCCGGGCCTGCTGGCTAATGGTCTCTAACAACCAGCGCTCGGTTTCGTTGCGTGGTTGTTCAATCACTTCACCGCCGACCGAACGCAACGCCATCCACTTCGACATCAGCAGTGAGACAAACGCACCGCCGAAGCCAAACAGACCTGCCATAATCATCAGGCCCTGAACACTGCTTGACTGAATTCCTGTCAGGCTGAGAATCAGCCCGAATACCAACATCACTGCCAGGTTGGTCAGCAGGAAAAGAGCAATACGCATCATAACGGTTAATCATCCTCAGTAGTTCATGCGCTCATGCGCGGATACATATCCTATGAGCATTGTGCGGGTTTTCAAGCGACCTTAACGTTTAAGTGCCTAAAAAGACATAACTTTACAATATGACATAACCTTTACCGCAACCCTACTGAATGCGCGCAGTACAACACATTAACGTAACGCATCCTTGCCGGACTTATCATAAAAAAAGCACCGCAGTGCGGTGCTTTTTATTAAACCAGAACGTATCAGTTGCTTTTCGCTGCGGATGCGTCGGGAAGCGTCTTTTCCAGCTGCGCCAGATCGTTGGCAATCTTGACGGTTTCATCCAGATAAGGATCGGGTTCTTTGTAATCCTTAGGCAGGTCATCCAGGCTCTTCAGCGGCTTTTTGCCTTCGGCCTGATAGCGCGCATTAATGCGTTCCAGACGCAGCGCATCGTCTTCGTGGTTCTCTTTCTCGCGTTGAGCAAGATTGAGCGACACGATATTGCGCTTGTCCTTCATGGCATTAAAGCGGGCAATGTCCTTCATGATGTACTGGAACTCACGATCTTTCGCGATACGTTCATCATGTTCTTTCGTCAACTGCGGCACCAGCGCTTTCACATCTCCGGTTTTCGCGTAGGTGGCAGCCGTGATGCTGTCCCACGGTAAGGCGTTATCTTCAAACTTCTCGCCTGTCTCCGCCGCTTCAACGCCGGTAGGCATCAGCAGATCGGGGGTGACGCCTTTACGCTGTGTACTGCCACCGTTAATACGGTAGAACTTCTGAATCGTGTACTGAACCGATCCCAGCGCAGGCCATTCCGGACGCAGCATCTGATCGTAAATGCGGTTCAGCGAGCGATACTGCTGAACGGTGCCTTTACCAAAGGTCGGCTCGCCAACAATCAGCGCACGCCCATAGTCCTGCATCGCCGCCGCAAAGATTTCAGAGGCAGACGCACTGAAGCGGTCAACCAGCACCACCAGCGGCCCTTTATAGTACACAATGCCGTCGTTATCGCTGTCCTGACGGATGCGACCGTTATTGTCGCGCACCTGCACCACGGGGCCACTTGGGATAAACAGGCCAGACAGTGAGACCGCCTCGGTCAGTGCGCCACCGCCGTTGGTCCGCAGATCAATCACGATGCTGTCGACATTCTGCTTTTGCAGTTTCTGCAACTGCACTTTGACATCATCGGTCAGGCCCACGTAGAAGCCCGGAATATCCAGTACGCCGACTTTCTGCTTGCCCACATTGTGAATACTCATTTTAACGGCGCGATCTTCCAGACGGATTTTCTCACGCGTCAGTGTCACAATGCGGGTTTTAGTACCTTTACCGGCAGGCAGGATTTCAAGGCGAACCTTACTGCCTTTCGGTCCTTTAATTTTGGCGACGACATCATCCAGACGCCAGCCAATCACATCTTCCATTGGCTTGCCTGGCTCACCGACGCCGACAATACGATCGCCAACGGTGATGGCTTTACTTTTCGCCGCCGGGCCACCCGCGACCATAGAATTGATCACGGTATAATCGTCATCCATCTGCAATACGGCGCCAATCCCTTCGAGCGACAGGCTCATTTCAGTATTGAACTGCTCGGTATTGCGCGGCGACAGATAGTTGGTGTGCGGATCGATTTCGTGGGCAAATGCATTCATTGCCAACTGGAACACATCTTCGCTGTTGCTCTGTGCCAGGCGACGGATGGCGAAGTTATAGCGTTTGGTCAGCACGTCACGAATTTCTTTTTCGTCTTTACCGGCCAGCTTCAGGCTCAACTCATCGTATTTCACCTTGGCATCCCACAGCGCATTTAATTCGTTCTGGTCTTTCGGCCAGGGCGCTTTGGAACGGTCAATATCGATGGTGTCATTACCGGTAAAGTTCATCGGGCGAGCCAGGACCGTGAGCGCGTACTGATAGCGTTCGAAGCGGCGTTTCTGGGCCAGATTATAAAGATCGTAAAAAATATCCAGCTTACCGCTACGCAGTTCGTCACCCAGCTGTGTTTTCTTGCTGGCAAACTGTGCTACATCCGACGCCAGCAGCACGTTGTGGCTGTAGTCGAGCATGTTGAGGTAGCGGTCAAAAATTTTGGCGGAAAACGCCCCGTCCAGATCGAACTGACGATAGTGAGAACGCGTGAACCGTGAGGTGACGCGCTCGCTGACGGTAGGATCCTGGGGATCTTCATGCAACTGAGGAATTTGATCGGCACGAGTGATGTTCTCGGCGGCAAAGGAAGGGCCTGACAACAGCAGGCCCGCGATCAATCCAACTTTTAACAAGGTGTTCATGCCGGGGTCAGCCTCCGTTTCAGAACTGCAGGTGTTCTGCGCGCACAATCATTGCCATGCCGGAAGCGAGCTGTACCCGGACGCCGTCTTTAGAAACTTCCAGAACGGTTGCGTCCATTGCACTTTTGCCTGCTTTAACTTTAATACTCTGGCCGGGTTGCAAAGTTGAGGTATCAGTGATGGGTTTAGCCTGCTGCTGCTCCGGACGGGGTGCCGGTTTGCGATGCTGCGATGCAGTAGGACGCTCAGCAGACTGCGGACGCGGCTTACGCGCGGCGTCACCCTCTGCGGCTTTACGCGGAGCAGGTTTGCGTGGACGACGAGGCGCGTTGGCCCCTTCTTCGCCCTCACCGGCTTCACGACGCGCGGCCCGCTGCTGATCGCGTTGCGCCTGAACACGCGCTTTCGCGTCTTCCAGCTGCTTGCGGGCATGCTCAACGTGCTGCTCATCGAGAACACCGCACGGATTGCCGTCGAGATCCACGCGGGTCGCACCCGCTTTAATACCGTACAGATAGCGCCAGCTGGAGGTATAAAGACGTAATGCTGAACGTAACTGTGTTTTGCTCAGGTTCATTTCGCCCTGAACGCGCTCGACCAGATCCTGAAAGATACCGATTTTGAGCGGACGCGCTTCACCTTCAGCGCTAAAGCAGTGCGGAAAGCGCTCCGCCAGAAAGCTGATGACTTCTTTACTGCTATTCAACTTAGGTTGATTTTCCATGAAATTTCCTGATTACTACGGGTTTGCCGACCAGAGCAGGCATGAACAGGCGACATTATAATGACAACATCGCTAAATGCCATGCAATCCAGTCGATTAGCTACGCGTCAGCTGCAAATATTTTTCTAAGTCCGTGTTCGCGAGCACGTCGCAAAGCCCGTCAGTCAAGGCTACCAGCCCTTTTTCATCATCACTATCAAAGCGATTGTATTCCACACTGTCGATATCCAGCACGCCCACAACGTGACCGTTTACTTTCAGAGGAATCACAATTTCAGCATTACTGGCCGCATCGCAGGCGATGTGCCCCGGAAACGCATGCACATCATCCACACGCTGGACCTGATTTTCCGCCAGCGCTGTACCACAGACACCTTTACCCACGGGGATGCGCACACAGGCAATTTTACCCTGGAACGGGCCAAGAACCAGTGTGTCTGCTTCCGTCAGCAGGTAGAAGCCTGCCCAGTTCACGCCTTCGAGACGTTCATACAACAGCGCGCTAAAGTTACCCATCGCGGCGAGGAACGCCGTTTCTCCCGCCAGCAAGGCGCGCATATCGCGATCTAAATCGGCGTAAAAGGCAGTTTTGTTCATTATTCAACCGTTACCAGTGACATCCGGGCGGCTAACCACTCCGCCAGTTAAAAATAAGCACTAAAAATCCATAGCCATAAGGTGAATCATAGCGTTAGTTACTATAACCTTAACATTCTGTGGATCGAAGCGTGATACCCGAAACAGGTACACAGCAATGTCTTAACAACCCTTTGCGTAAATAACAATAAGCGAACCCTGCACTCTTTATGAAAATTCACGCGATTAGCGAGACATTGCCCCACGCACGTTATCAGCGTTGTCCGCAATGCGATACCCTTTTTTCCTTACCAGATGTGAAATCGCATCAGTCGGCACATTGCCCCCGTTGTAATGCGCAAATTGTCAGCGGCTATGACTGGTCGATGACGCGTCTGCTGGCGATGGCGGCCACCATGCTGGTCCTGATGCCGTTCGCCTTCAGCATGCCGTTGATTGATATCCGGCTGCTGGGTATGCGCATTAACGCCAGCCTGCTGGAAGGCATTGTGCAGATGACGCTGCAGGGCAACGTGTTAACGGCCTCCATGGTGGCGTTCTGTACTATCGGTGCGCCCGTCACGCTTGTGGCCGGCATTGGCTACCTGGCGCTGGGCCAGCGTTTGGGCATGAATCTGCGCCCGGTTCTGCTGATGCTGGAGAAGCTGAAAGAGTGGGTCATGCTGGACATTTTCCTGATTGGCATCGCGGTGGCGTCGATTAAAGTTCAGGAATACTCCGATCTCGAAATGGGCTACGGTCTGGTGGCTTACATTGCCCTGACCGTCCTGAGCGTGATGACGCTGATTCATCTCAATATTGAGCAGCTATGGGAACACTTTTATCCGCAACAGCCTCAGGTGACGCGACGGGAGGATCTGCAGGTTTGTCTCAACTGCCATTATACCGATGTTCCCGACGCACGAGGCCGTTGCCCCCGCTGCCATACACCGCTCGACTTCCGTCGCCGTCACAGCCTGCAAAAATCCTGGGCTGCGCTCATCGCCTCCATTGTGCTGCTGATCCCGGCCAATCTGCTGCCCATTTCGGTGGTGTACCTCAATGGCTCGCGGCGGGAAGATACGATCTTCTCCGGCATTCTTTCCCTGGCATCCGGTAATATTCCGGTCGCCGCCATCGTCTTTATCGCCAGTATCTTAGTGCCCTTTACCAAGGTTCTGGTCATGCTGGCGCTGCTTCTCAGCATTCATTTTCGCTGCGAGCAAGGCCTGAAAACCCGCATCCGTCTCCTGCGTTTTGTAACCTGGGTCGGTCGCTGGTCTATGCTGGATCTGTTTGTCATTTCGTTAACCATGTCACTGGTCAATCGTGACCAGTTACTGGCTTTTACCATGGGACCTGCCGCGTTTTACTTTGGCGCGGCTGTGATCCTGACCATTATGGCCGTTGAGTGGCTGGATAGCCGCCTGCTCTGGGATGCACATGCAACAGGAAACGCCGACTACACCGACTAATGCTACGCTGCGTAATAAGCGTAAAATTTCCCCTTTTTGGCTGCTGCCCGTTATCGCCATGCTGATTGCGGGCTGGCTGCTATGGACGAATTTTCAGGAGCGCGGCACTACAATCACCATTAATTTCCAGACGGCAGATGGGATTGTGCCCGGGCGCACGCCTGTGCGCTATCAGGGCGTGGAAGTCGGTACCGTGCAGGGCATCAACCTGAGCGACGACTATCGCAAGATCCAGATCAAAGCCAGTATCAAAAGTGATATGCGTGATGCGCTGCGTGAGAATACGCAATTCTGGCTGGTGACACCGAAAGCCTCGCTGGCCGGGGTTTCCGGCCTTGATGCGCTGGTCGGCGGTAACTACATCGGCATGATGCCGGGCGATGGTAAAGAGAGCGACACCTTCACCGCCCTGGATACGCAACCGAAATACCGTGTTAATACCGGCGAGCTGATGATCCACCTTCATGCACCGGATCTGGGCTCGCTGAATACCGGCTCACTGGTCTATTACCGCAAAATTCCGGTAGGCCGCGTGTACGACTACAGTATCAACGGTCAAAACAACGGCGTGTCAATTGACGTGCTTATCGAACGTCGCTTCGTCAACCTGGTGAAAACCAACAGCCGTTTCTGGAACGTGTCCGGCCTGAACGCCGATGTCAGCCTGAGCGGTGCCAAAGTGCAGCTGGAAAGCCTGGCGGCACTGGTCAATGGCGCGATTGCCTTTGACTCGCCCGAAGGCGCGGAAGCCGCAAAGAGCGACCAGAATTACACCCTCTATCCTGATCTGGCTCACAGCCAGCGCGGTGTGCTGATTAGCCTCGATCTGCCCAACGGCGATAACCTGTCGGCTAACCGAACGCCGCTGATGTACCAGGGTCTGGAAGTCGGTACGCTCACCAAACTGAATCTGCAGGACGGCGGCAAAGTCACCGGCGAGATGACGGTTGATCCGTCTGTGGTCGGCCTGATGCGCGAAGGCACACGCATTGAAATGCACAGTCCGAAACTCAGCCTGACTGACACCAGCCTGAGCAGTCTGCTGACCGGCAATACCTTTGAACTGGTGCCCGGCGACGGTCCACCCGTACAGCATTTTACCGTGGTTGCGCCTGACAAAACGCTGCTGCAGCAACCCAATGTGCTCACCGTAAAACTCAGCGCGCCGGAGAGCTATGGCATCGATGCGGGGCAACCGCTGATGTTATACGGTATGAAAATCGGCCAGGTCATCTCGCGCGATCTGGATGAAAATGGGGTGAATTTTGTTGTGGCAATCAATCCTGACCACCGGCAACTGGTGCACAGCGACAGTAAATTCATCGTGAACAGTCGTCTTGATGTGAAATTCGGTCTGGACGGCATGCAGGTGCTGGGAGCCAGCGCACGTGAATGGGTCGATGGCGGTATTCGTCTGGATCCCGGCAAGCGCGGCGCGCCAAAAGCCGCCTATCCGCTGTTTGCGGATGCGGAACGTGCGGAGGAAGGTATTGTGGGTGACGGTCCGTCGACCACGCTGATGCTGACCGCGAAAAGTCTGCCGGATGTTCAGGCGGGATCTGTCGTGCTGTACCGCAAGTTCCAGGTGGGCGAAATCACGAAAGTCACACCGCGCGCGGATGCGTTTGATATTGCCGTTCATATCAAACCGGAATACCGTAAGCTCCTCACCAACGAAAGTGTCTTCTGGGCGGAAGGCGGCGCACGCGTACAGCTTAACGGCAGCGGATTAACGGTGCAGGCCTCCCCGCTGAACCGGGCTTTAAAAGGCGCGATCAGCTTTGACAACCTGACCGGGGCGAAAGTGGATAAAGGCGTAAAACGCGTGCTTTATCCGTCCGAAACGGCCGCTCGCGCGGTGGGCAGCCAGATTACCCTGCACACCTATGATGCCAGCAAACTGTCTGCGGGCATGCCGATTCGCTATCTGGGCATTAACGTGGGTCAGATCGAATCACTGTCGCTGAGTGATGACAATAATCAGGTGGTGGCCAAAGCCGTACTTTACCCGGAATACGTGCAGAACTTCGCGCGCGTTGACAGTCGTTTCTCCGTGGTGTCGCCCGAGATTTCGGCCGCCGGGGTGAATCATCTGGAGACGATCCTGCAGCCTTACGTTAACGTTGACCCGGGTAAAGGACGCGGCGCGCGGACCTTTGAGCTGCAGGAAAGCACCATCACCGACTCGCGTTACCTCAACGGCCTGAACATCTATGTGGATGCCACCGAAGCGGGTTCTCTGTCATTAGGAACGCCGGTCCTGTTCCGGGGCGTCGAAGTCGGTACCGTGACCGGCACCTCGTTGGGTAATATGGCGGATCGCGTGCAAATCGCCCTGCGCATCAGTAAAAAATATCAGCATCTGGTACGTAATAACTCGGTGTTCTGGCTCGCCTCCGGCTATAACCTGGACTTTGGGCTGATTGGCGGTGTGGTGAAAACCGGTACCTTCCAGCAATTTATCCGCGGCGGCATTCAGTTTGCTACGCCACCGACGGTCCCGCTGGCCCCGCAGGCGAATGCGAATAAGCACTTCCTGCTGCAGGACGAACCGCCGAAAGAGTGGCGTAATTGGGGTACGGCCATTCCTGACCCGAACCAACCTTAATCCTCCCAAAACGGGCAGCCAGGCTGCCCGTTTTCTTTCCGCGTGTTACACTCCCGCCTTTGCCTCAAAGAGAACTTATCCGTGTCCGACGCCGCTTCACGTTTTCCTGCCGATTTTCTTGACCTTATGCGCCAGAGCCTGCCCGATGAGGCCAGCCTGCAGCAGTTTATCGACATTAGCCAGCAGCCGTTACGCCGCAGCCTCCGAGTCAATACGTTAAAAATCAGCGTCAGCGCGTTTCTGGCCCAAACGGCTCACTACGGCTGGCAGCTTACGCCGGTGCCGTGGTGTGAAGACGGCTTCTGGATCAGCCGGGAGGATGAAAGTTTACCGTTGGGTAGCGTGGCAGAGCATCTGAGTGGCCTGTTTTATATTCAGGAAGCCAGCTCGATGCTGCCGGTGACGGCGCTGTTTGATGCCTGTCCCGATGCACAGCATGTCATGGATATGGCGGCCGCCCCCGGCTCGAAAACAACACAGATTGCCGCCCGAATGCACAACCAGGGAATTGTCCTTGCTAATGAGTTCTCTTCCAGCCGGGTAAAAGTGCTGCACGCGAACATTACCCGCTGTGGCGTGACCAATACCGCGCTGACTCACTTTGACGCCCGCGTCTTTGGGCCTGCGCTGCCGGAACAGTTCGATGCGATCCTGCTGGATGCGCCCTGCTCTGGCGAAGGCGTGATACGTAAAGATGCGGATGCGCTGAAAAACTGGTCGCTTGCCAGCACCCACGATATCGCCCAGACCCAACGCGATCTGATTGACAGCGCGTTTCATGCCCTGAAGCCTGGCGGTACGCTGGTGTATTCCACCTGCACACTCAATCCGATCGAAAACCAACAGGTTGTGGCCTGGCTGCTGGCGCGCTACCCCGCAGCCGTCGAGGTTGCGCCGCTGACGACGCTGTTTCCAGGCGCAGAACAGGCAGCCACGCCCGAAGGTTACCTGCACGTCTTTCCTCAGCTGTTTGACAGTGAAGGCTTCTTTGTCGCGCGGTTACGCAAAATCGCCTCTGTTGAGCGGCTGCCTGCGCCGACATACAAAGTCGGCAAGCTTCCGTTTACCCCCGTAAACCGCAAACTGGAAAACGATATTGTTCAGGCGGCCGCGAAGGTGGCGCTTCAGTGGGATGAGCGCCTGCAACTGTGGCAACGCGATAAAGAAATTTGGCTGTTTCCCGCCGACATCGTTCCGCTGTTAGGGCAGGTCCGTTTTTCGCGGATTGGCCTGAAACTGGCTGAAACCTTTGCGAAGGGTTATCGCTGGCAACATGAGGCCGTTGTCGCGCTGGCGTCACCGCGTCCAGCGCAGACAGTGGAACTGAATGAGGCGGAAGCGGAAGCGTGGTTTCGCGGTCGCGATATCTACCCTGAAAACCCGCCCACCGTTGATGAGATGATTGTGACCTATCAGGCTCAGCCGCTGGGGCTGGCAAAACGGGTTGGTAGCCGGATTAAAAACAGCTATCCGCGCGAACTGGTGCGCGACGGTCGGCTGTTCCGTTAAGCCGTCACATCCTGCAAGTGACACTGTCACGCATGCGGCGCTGTTTTGCTGATAGCAGCGCCAGAACCGTCGTTCAGCGCGGACGGACCTGCACAAGCGGCAGGCATCGCGCCGGCGCATTCTGGCGCGATGCCCGGCGATAACTCAGGCGGTGCGCGCTTTCGCCGGATGGGTCAGCAATTTGGCGGCGGGCCGGATGGGACGTCGCACTAATTCTCCCCCGCAGTTGGGACAATTCCCCTGCAGATGCTGCTCAGCGCAGGTCGCGCAGAAGGTACATTCGAACGAACAGATGCGCGCATCACGCGATGCCGCAGGCAGATCGATATCACAACGTTCACAGTTTGGGCGCAGTTCTAGCATGACATTCCCCCTTGCGGTAACGGCTTTCAGCGTGGCAAAACCCATGCTGCTTGTCGAGGATTTTCATCGCCCGTAACGCTTATCCGTCAGAAGATGTGGAACCTGACGTGGCCCTGCTGCGGCTTTCATCGTCGCGCGCCTGGGTCACGTCGCCTTCGTCCTCATTCTCACCCTCGTCCTCTGCGCCCTCCTCATCACTGGTGACCATCGCCGCCTGAATCGCCTCGTCTTCCAGCACCGGGTTAAGCGCCGCGCCTAAAGGCGAGGTAGCCAGGCTGTCCGGTAACACCACGTGGGGCAAGGGTACCTCGGTAGTCGGTAACGGAAGCGGCGCTTTCTTCACATAGCTCAGCACAGCAATCAACAGGGTGCACACCGTGAAGAACAGATAAAGCATGTTACTGCCGAAAGGCTGCATCAGCGAGCCCACCAGCAATGGGCCGATACTGGCTCCGATACCAAACGCCATCAGCAGACAGGCCGTCAGTGAAACGCGCTGCTCCGCCGCCACCTGATCGTTTGCCAGCGCCACCTGCAAAGGATAGAGGGCAAACTGCACCATGCTGGCAAGAAAGGCGATGCCGAGCACCCAGTGAAATGACAGCCTGGGCAGCAACACCAGCGGCAAACAGGCCAGCGCCAGCAGCGCCGCAATATAAAACAGCAGCCGCTGACGATCGTAACGGTCGGACAGCCAGCTTAAAGGAAACTGCGATACCAGCCCGGCAAAAATCGTCAGGCTCATAAAAATACCGGTCTGCGCATCGCTGAATCCCTTGCTGCTGGCATACACCGGCGCCAGGCCATAAAAGGCGCCGACGACCATACCGGTTAATAAGGTGGTGCTGAGCAATTTAGGAATGGTGCGAAGAAAGTAGCCCAGCTCCATCGGCGCAGGTGACATCGCGCGAACATGCGTGCGCGTCGTCAGCGCAATCGGCACCAGACAGAGGGCAAAACAGAGCGCCACGATTAACAACGTCTGAAGACCAAAGTCACTTTGTAAGGTCAGCACCACCTGACCGCTACTTAAGCCAAGGTAGGTCGCCACCATATAGAAGCCAAAGATTAGCCCACGCTGTGACGATTCCGCCTGGTCGTTAAGCCAGCTTTCCAGCACCATGTACTGGCACATCATGCACAGCCCGATGATCAGGCGCAGGAAAACCCAGAGGGGGATAAAATCTGTCAGCCCGTGTCCGATCACTGACGCCGTAATAATGCCGGCACAGGCTACATAGGCACGAATATGACCGACGCGCGCAATCAGGTTGTGGCCCACCTTGCCACCGATCACCAGGCCAATATAGTTTGCCGCAATGATGGCCCCAATCAGCGCACCATTAACCTTATCATGGGCCAGACGCAGTGACACGTAGGTAGTGAGTAACCCTGAGCCCAACAGCATCAACAACGTGGTGGTGTAAAGCGGCAGAAATGTTCTAAGAATTTTTCGCATACGACTCCCTGTCCACAACAGTCATTGGTGTCCTGTAAAGTTTAAAGATAGTTGAATTTGCCCCGCTTTAGGTCGGGACAATTCCGACAGTAAACTCCCGTTGTCACGTGGACGGCAGTGATGACACATTTCCCTGTCCCCGGATGTATCGTAGGCCTCCGGCAAAACCTGACTGGCTGTGGACCATGTTTACGCGGCCGGGTTTTCCGTCAGCTATAAAAAACCCGTTAACCTGGCGGCTAACGGGCTGTGGGATCAGGCGCTGGGGAACGTAATGTTGCTGCCCGGTGCCTCTCGATGCAGATGAATAAAGTTCAAGTGGCGCTCATACTGATCGAGTATATCGATGATCACCTGCTCTTTGCTGTAATCCATCAGGTCATTACCCTGACTGCCCTCCAGCAGGAACGTCTCCAGCCGGTAATAGGTAGATTTCCCGCTGCGCGCGCGGTAGGTAAAGCCCGGAATGGAATACTGCTGTGGCCAGACCTGATAGAGGAAATCCTGCTCCTCGCCCAGTTGTACGCGCAGGTCCAGATAACCCAGAGGATGCTCCCCGTCGGCGGCCACGCGGTCCAGCGTGACGCGCGCGCCACGCAGCTCCAGCTCTTTTGCCACGTCCTCCATGGCGGGAAAGATCGTGTCATCCATCATTTTCAGGGTGTAGCGCGAGCCAGGATAGTTCATCAGGCGCGACAGCCGTTTTTTCCAGGTCAGACGGTCAGTAGCATGTGCCAGATAAGGCGCCGTATCCCGCGTCGCACTCACGCGGCGATAATCTTCCACCTTGAGCGATTTATACAGCCCTGCCATCACGAAGAAGATGACGAAACTGAACGGCAGCCCCATGATGACCGTGGTATTTTGCAGCGCCGTAATGCCGTTGGTCATCAACATACTCAGCGTCAGGACGCCGATGGCGACTGACCAGAATATACGCAGCCAGTTCGGCGCATCACTGTTGATGTCTTTCAGTTTGGAGGTGAAATTACCCAGCACCAGCGAACCGGAATCCGCCGAGGTCACATAGAACAACATACCGGTAATGGTCGCGACGGAAGCACTCAGCTTGAAGGCCGGGTACTGCGCCAAAAGACTGTAGAAACCGCGTTCCGCATGGCCCATCACTTCCTGTGCAAAACCCGCATCGCCATGAAGGATTTCATACAGGGCCGCGTTACCAAAGACCGACAGCCACAGCAGCGTAAAGGTAAAAGGAATCACCAGCGTACCGAGCACAAACTCACGAATGGTACGGCCACGGGAGATACGTGCCAGAAACAGGCCCACGAACGGCGACCAGGCCACCCACCAGGCCCAGAAAAACAGGGTCCAGCTGTTCATCCACTCTGTTGGCCGGTCAAAGGCAAACGTATTCAGCGTCATGCCCATAAAGCGATTGATGTAATCCCCTACGTTGAGCACCAGTGCGTTAAGCAGGAAGCCGGTATTGCCAGCGAACAGGACGAACAGAATCAGGCCGAGAGCCAGCGCCACATTCAGTTCCGATAAAATACGAATGCCTTTGTCAACGCCCGACGTCACGGAAATGGTGGCAATGATCACCGACAGAATAATCAATGCCGTCTGTGCCGTTAATCCTTCCGGAATATCGAACAGGACCTTCAGCCCATAGTTTAACTGCACCACACCAATTCCCAGCGTGGTAGCGATACCAAAGATCGTCCCAATTACCGCGGCAATGTCTACGCTGTGGCCGATGGGACCGTTAATGCGTTTACCAAAAATGGGATACAGGGCGGAACGGATGGTTAAGGGCAGATTGTAGCGGTAGCTGAAATAGCCAAGGGCAATCCCCATCAGGGCGTACATTGACCAGCCGGTTAAGCCATAGTGGAACAGGGTCCAGACCATCGCCTGACGGGCCGCTTCAAGCGTTTGCCCTGTCCCTTCCGGCGGCTGCATATACTGCGAAACCGGTTCCGCCACCGAGAAAAACATCAGGTCTATCCCGATACCGGCGGCAAACAGCATTGCCGACCAGCTCAGTATGCTGAATTCCGGTTTCGACTGCTCAGGCCCGAGTTTAATGGAGCCAAAACGGGAACAGGCGATATACACAACGAACACGATATAAAGCGTGGCGGCCAACATGTAATACCAGCCAAACGCTTCGGACACCCAGTTTACCGCCCTCAGTATCCAGTTGGCGGCTTCGCTGCTGAATAAAATAGTGATGAGTGAAAAGGTCAGAATCAATCCTGCGGAGGTGTAGAACACCACGGGGTTGATTCTGTCTTTTTCACTCGCTGGTGGACTCATCATCGTTTACCTCTGGTTGTTGGCTTATCAATTTTGCAAGAGTTCAAACCGGTAAAAACATCCGGTGTCCCGAGGGGTAAGTGTTTTTTACGCTTCGTTTCCTGCCGTTACATTCTGGTCAAAACTAACGAATCTGCCACACTTACCGCTTCACTTACTCAACTTTTAAGACACAGCATCCTAACAAGGTTTCTATTTATATTGAACATCCAATCAAAAAAAGATTAAATAGGGGACTGATTTTGGGTGGGAGCGAACGCAATGCCAAAGGTAGGGATGCAGCCAATACGACGTCGACAGCTGATCGATGCGACGCTGGCAACGATAAATGACGTAGGTATTAATGATGCCACCATTGCTCAGATTGCCCGACGCGCGGGCGTGTCAACTGGCATCATCAGCCACTATTTCAAGGACAAGAACGGATTGCTGGAAGCCACGATGCGCGACGTCACCCGGCAACTACGTGAGGCAGTTGCCCGTCGCCTGCAGCCGTTAGCCAACGCCCCCGCCGAAGAACGACTGCGCGCAATCGTTGAAGGAAACTTCGACGAAAGTCAGGTCGAACGCGCAGTGATGAAAGCCTGGCTGGACTTTTGGTCAAGCAGTATGCACCAGCCTCAGCTTCAACGTCTGGAACGGGTCAGTCATCGCCGTCTTTTTTCATCGCTGGCCGTGGAGTTTCGCCGCCAGTTGCCCAGGGACAGGGCCAGGCTTGCCGCTCACGGGCTGGCCGCCATGATTGATGGCCTGTGGCTACGCGCAGCATTAAGCGGCAAGCCCTTTGACCCGACGACAGCACGGACACTGACCACTCAATTTATTCGCCAGCAGTTAGCAGGCGAACACGCGTAACGGAACCAGGAGAAATTATGTCCCGATTCACCGAACAACACCTCTACATCAATGGTACTTATGTTGCCGCGACGTCTGGAGAAACCTTCCAGACGATTAATCCGGTCAACGGCGAAGTACTGGCTGATGTCCAGATTGCCGGGCGCGAGGATGTCGATCGCGCTGTGGCGGCGGCCAGAAAAGGGCAAAAAATCTGGGCAGCCATGACCGCCATGGAACGCTCACGCATTCTGCGTCGGGCCGTAGATATTCTGCGCGAGCGCAATGATGAGCTGGCTGAACTGGAAATGCTTGATACCGGTAAGCCGTTCAGTGAAACCGCCAGCGTCGACATCGTTACCGGTGCCGATGTGCTGGAGTATTACGCTGGGCTGATCCCTGCGCTGGAAGGCCAGCAAATTCCTCTGCGTGATACCGCGTTTGTGTATACCCGCCGTGAACCCTTAGGCGTGGTCGCCGGTATTGGCGCGTGGAATTACCCGATTCAGATTGCCCTGTGGAAATCTGCCCCGGCCCTCGCCGCAGGCAATGCCATGATTTTCAAACCCAGCGAGGTCACACCGCTGACGGCCCTGAAACTGGCTGAGATTTACACCGAAGCCGGTGTGCCGGACGGCGTTTTCAACGTGCTGCCCGGTACCGGCGCGGTTACCGGTCAACTGCTTACCGAGCATCCGGGTATCGATAAAGTGTCATTTACCGGCGGTGTCGTCAGCGGCAAAAAAGTCATGGCAAATGCGGCAGGATCGACCCTGAAGGACGTCACCATGGAGCTGGGCGGCAAATCCCCGCTGATCATCTTTGATGACGCCGATCTCGATCTGGCCGCCGACATCGCCATGATGGCTAACTTCTACAGTTCCGGCCAGGTATGTACCAACGGTACCCGCGTTTTTGTCCCGGCCGCATTGCAGTCTGCGTTCGAAGCCAAAATCGTAGAACGTGTTGCCCGTATCAAAGCGGGCGATCTGCGCGATCCCGAGACGAACTTTGGTCCGCTGGTCAGCTTCAGCCACCGTGACAACGTGATGCGCTTTATTGAGTCCGGTATTGCAGAAGGTGCCCGTCTGCTGTGTGGCGGTAAACGCTTAACCGGTGACGGGTTTGATCAGGGCGCGTGGGTGGCACCAACCGTATTCAGCGACTGCCGCGACGACATGAAAATTGTCCGTGAGGAAATTTTCGGGCCGGTGATGTCGATCCTGAGTTACACCTCGGAAGAGGAAGTGATACGTCGCGCTAACGATACCGAATATGGTCTGGCCGCGGGTCTGGTGACCCGGGATCTGAATCGTGCGCACCGCGTCATTCATCAGATTGAAGCGGGCATCTGCTGGATTAACACCTGGGGTGAATCTGCCGCTGAAATGCCTGTCGGCGGTTACAAGCATTCTGGCGTCGGTCGTGAAAACGGCTTGATGACGCTGCAGAATTACACCCAGGTGAAGTCGGTTCAGGTTGAGCTGACGCGCTTTCAGTCTGTCTTTTAATCCCCTTACCTGAGGAGCGACGAATGGAATTTGATTACATTATCATTGGAGCCGGATCCGCAGGGAATGTGTTGGCCACCCGACTGACTGAAGACAGTAGCGTGAATGTACTGCTGCTGGAAGCGGGTGGGCCTGATTATCGTTTCGATTTTCGGACGCAGATGCCAGCGGCCCTGGCGTACCCTTTACAGGGAAAACGGTATAACTGGGCGTATGAAACTGAGCCTGAGCCGTATATGAACAACCGCCGCATGGAGTGTGGTCGGGGTAAAGGCCTGGGCGGTTCTTCGCTGATCAACGGCATGTGTTATATCCGGGGTAACGCGATGGATCTGGACAACTGGGCAAGCATGCCCGGCCTGGAAAACTGGAGCTATCTGGACTGTCTGCCCTACTATCGCAAGTCAGAAACGCGCGATACCGGTGCCAATGACTACCACGGCGGCGATGGTCCGGTCAGCGTGACCACGCCGAAGAAAGGCAACAACGTGCTGTTTGAAGCAATGATTCAGGCAGGCGTTCAGGCCGGCTATCCGCGCACAGATGACCTGAATGGTTATCAGCAGGAAGGCTTTGGGCCGATGGACCGCTTCGTCACGCCAGAAGGCCGACGTTCCAGCACCGCGCGCGGTTATCTTGACCAGGCGAAACGCCGACCGAACCTGAAAATCGTGACCCATGCCACCACTGACCGTATTTTGTTTGAAGGCAAGCGTGCAATTGGCGTGGAATATATGATCGGTGACAGTAATACGCTGCACACCGTTCATGCGCGACGCGAAGTGCTGCTGTGTGCGGGTGCCATTGCTTCGCCACAAATCTTACAGCGCTCGGGTGTGGGATCGTCCGAACTGTTACAGCAGTTTGACATCCCGGTCGTCCATGACCTGCCGGGCGTAGGTGAGAACCTGCAGGATCACCTTGAAATGTACCTGCAGTATGAATGCAAGGAGCCCGTCTCTCTGTATCCCGCACTGAAGTGGTGGAATCAGCCGAAGATCGGCGCAGAGTGGCTGTTTAACGGCACGGGCGTGGGTGCCAGTAACCAGTTCGAAGCGGGTGGCTTTATTCGCAGCCGTGAAGAGTTTACCTGGCCGAATATTCAGTACCACTTCCTGCCGGTAGCGATTAACTACAACGGCTCGAATGCGGTCGATGCGCACGGTTTTCAGTGTCACGTAGGCTCAATGCGTTCACCCAGCCGCGGACATGTGCGCCTGAAGTCCCGCGATCCGCGTCGCCATCCCGCAATTCTGTTCAACTATATGTCGCATGAACAGGACTGGCATGAGTTCCGCGATGCGATTCGTATCACACGTGAAATCATCAATCAGCCCGCGCTGGATAAATACCGTGGCCGTGAGATCAGCCCGGGCATTGAATGCCAGACGGACGAGGAGCTGGATGAATTCGTGCGTAACCATGGCGAAACGGCTTACCATCCTTGCGGAACCTGTAAGATGGGTAACGACGAGATGGCGGTGGTTGATGGCGAAGGCCGCGTACATGGACTGGAAGGTTTGCGCGTGGTCGATGCATCCATAATGCCCTTAATTATTACGGGCAACCTGAATGCGACCACCATCATGATCGGTGAAAAAATCGCCGACTGCATCCGTGGTCGTCAACCGCTGCCGCGCAGTACCGCAGACTACTATGTTGCAGGCGATGCACCAGTGCGTAAGGCACCTGAGCGGTCAACCTGATCGCCTCCCTGACCTTAAGCCGGACAACTGTCCGGCTTATTTCTTTTTTCTGCACTTATCACCTGCATTAATCAGAATAATAAGCATGATTGCTCAGATTTATGTCAATTCAACTTACAATATCGCGCTGTGCTTTTAACGCCAGTAGTGGTATAAAGTGTGGGTGTTCATTATCGGAGGCTTTACCCGTCCACTGAAGAGAAGCAATAACGTGGATGCATTGTGAAATTATGAGCAGGATGTTCATTCCCCGTTTTACCGCCCTTTCGTTCCTCGCATTACTCAGCGTTAACGCCCTCGATCAGCACTGGCGCAGCGCGCTTTAGTCCCCTTTCCGCTCGTTTATTCCTTTCTGCCGTGGCATCACGGTGGGTTAATTACGACGCTAGTTGTGGAGAAAAAACCATGCGCGCATGGGGATTATTAGCACTCGCTATTGTTGCGGAAATCATGGGTACCCTGACCATGAAATGGTCCAGCCTGAATCAAAGCCAGAGCGGCTATCTGATTATGCTGGGCATGATTGCCTGTTCGTATATCTTCCTGAGTTTTGCCATCAAACGTATCGCACTGGGGGTCGCTTATGCCCTCTGGGAAGGTATCGGCATTATGCTGATCACGCTGTTTAGCGTGCATCTGTTTGATGAAACCGTATCGCCGCTGAAAATCTGCGGTCTGGTCACCTTGATTGTCGGCATTCTGCTGATGAAAACCGGCAGCAAGAAGGAGGCCGATCATGACCCTGCCTGATCTGATTCATTTTGCCTGGCTGGCACTGGCTGTCCTGCTGGAAATTGCCGCCAATATCATGCTCAAGTACAGCAACGGTTTTAAAAAGCCCCTGCCCGGCATCGCGTCGTTGGGCTGTGTGCTGCTGGCATTCAGTGCGCTGTCGCAGGCCGTGAAAGGTATCGATCTTTCCGTGGCTTACGCGCTCTGGGGCGGGTTTGGTCTCGTCGCCACCGTTGCTGCAGGCGGCATTCTCTTTGGTCAGCGCCTGAACCGCAAAGGCTGGGCGGGCCTGGCTCTGCTGTTGCTGGGCATGGTTATGCTGAAACTGGCCTGAGAACAGGGGACGCAGACGTCCCCTTTCCGCCCTTTACCCGTACGTCTGCAATGCCGTCCTGCCCTGCTGTTTATGAAAATACGTCCCTCTTATCCGCAGTGGCAGGCCCGTCAGAGAAAGGGGTTGACCTTTGTCATCGACAGTCACTTCTGAGCCACTCAAAGGTGTGTGTATTATCACGCAGATCGATTATTCATCATAATGTCAGAATCCTCTTACTTTTATCATTGCAGGTGGACTTGATCCGACTGTTAGGGCTTAGTGATGCCTTTGGATCCAGTATAAATAATTGATTAACGAGGTTTTACCATGTCTGCAACGCGAGGATGGTCCACGGAACTGGAAGGGTTACGGGGGATTGCTTCTCTTTGGGTACTGCTGGGACACATAAGCTTGCTTATCCATTGCCATATCACTTTACTCTCTTCTCCGGGGATTGGTGTGGATCTGTTTATCCTGCTTTCGGGCTACCTGATGGCAAAAAACTATGTCGAACGTCAGGAAAAAGAGCCATGGCAAAGCCCGGAAACCATCAAGAAATTCTGGCTACGGCGTTTTTTTCGCATCGCCCCGCTTTACTATCTGCTGCTGGCGGTCGCGCTCATCTCTGGCCCCTGGTTTGGCGAGATGCGCGACACGATCGCACATGTTTATTCGGGCACAGCGACCGATGCCTCACGCTATGCCGATCAGTCACTCATGAATGTCGTGACGCATTTCTCTTTTCTGTTTGGCGTCCTGCCCGCCTATGGCTTTAACACCACGCTGCCCGACTGGAGTATCGGGCTGGAAATGCAGTTTTATCTGCTGTTTCCCTTTATCATGCTGGCGGTTATGCGCTTCGGTTATGCCCCGGCATTGCTGTGCATCATGGCGCTGAGCTGTGCCGGCCGTTATCTGCTGCCTGACTATTACGAAGCCTTTGAAATGCCGTCCATGATTCTGATTAAACTCAATATGTTTATTTCGGGCATGCTGCTGGCGGAGGCCGTACGGCGCAAGTCCCTGCTCTATGTGGTCTTTGCCCTTGCTGGCCCGGTGGTCAGTGTGTTTATCGGGTTAGGCGCGATCAAACTTCAGTTGGTGATGGAAGCCTTGATGATTATCGGCATGGCGGCGGTGCTGTGGCAGTATCAGGAAAACAGTCTGATGGCGCGGCTCATTCAGCTTCCACGTAAGGTGTTAAACAACCGCCTGAGTACATGGCTGGGCGATGTCTCTTTTTCCGTGTATTTGCTGCATCTGTTGATTGTGATTCCGGCTATCGCGCTGTTGCTGAAACAAACGGATATTGCTTACCAGAGTGATGTCACGCGTTTCCTGATTGTCTGTGCCGTATCTCTGCCGCTGACATATGGCCTGGCCTCTTTGCTGTACCAGTATGTTGAGAAACCGGGCATCAGACTGGGCAAAAAAGTGCTGGCTCCCAAACCTGCCCTGTAATACCAATATGGCTCGCCGGGGCGAGCCATTTTTATCCTCACATCATAATGCATTGCCTACATCATGCTGCTTTTCCCTCACATGCTCATCCGGTGATTCCGGCGTATCGGCAAGGCTACTGTACGTTTTCAGTCCGACGAGATGCGTCGGATCGTGCCTGCTGTGTACCAGGCTTTGTGCGGCAGAACCAAACGAGACAATCAAAAACATCCAGGCCACTGCTAATGATTTCCGCATTGTGCTATCCCATGCTGTGAATGGAGTCGCTATGGTGAAGAAATCAGGGTAAGGGAGTGTCTGATAAACTTAAAATTTTCGTCAATATTGTTACCTGCCTCACATATTTTTAGTGATCCAGGGAAACGCATGACGGTCGCGGCCCTGTGCGGGCTCGGGACAATCGCCCCTCATGCTTCAGCAAAAAGACAAGCGCGTCCCCCTTACGCATCGCAAAAACGTGCTGAGCTTAACGTTTTTCGGGTCCGGATTCGGCCCAGGCTGTGCGGCGCATCAGAGTTAGGGAGGAATCACCACTTATATTTATCTATCACCTCAAAAACACATGCTTTCCCGATGTAATACATAAAGAAATTCTTTGTTTTTTCATCATTTATCCCCTCCTTCGCAATGAAATCCTTTTATCTGACCATTTATTGATTAAGATCATTTTCAATGGTGCAAAATAAAATATTAACGATATTTATGTAAATTTTGCATTTTCCATTAATTATTTATGCTTCTGATGCCGATAGAGAACGAAACCGCTCCTTATCAGGAATCTTATTATGAAAATCTCTACACGGCTTGCGACGGGTTTCGGCCTGCTCATTCTCCTTTTGATCCTCTGTACTGCCGTTTCTCTGACCTCCCTGCATCATGCCAAAACGGGCATGGACGATGTCGTGAACAGCAAAATGAGAAAATACCAACTTATTCTGGATATGCGTGGCGGACTGCGCGATCTGGCGATAGCCGTGCGAAATCTGGCCCTGCTCACCGACGACAAAGAAATGCAGCCAGAGTTACAACGCCTTAATACGCAGAAAGCATTGTTCATTCAAAACCGCGAGACACTTGAAACCATGATGCAGACTCAGTCTACAGCAGAAGAACAGGCTGCCCTGAATCATATCAGGGAACTTGAAGCACCGATGATGGCGTCCTTCGTGACGGCCGGGCAACTGGGACTAAAAAATGAGCAAACAGAAGCGACGCGCTATCTCATGACGACCCTGCGTCCACTGCAGCGAAATATGCTGGATGCGCTTAATAAAGCCACCGATATTCTGATGTATAGCAGCCGTAACGCCGTAGAAGTTAACAGCCAGTCCACCAGCCGGGCGTCGGTAACGCTGGTGCTGTTAGCCGTGCTTTCTGTCCTGTTCTCGGTAGCAACCGGCTATGTGATTACGCGTGTGCTGATGCGTCAACTGGGCGGTGAGCCCGCCCAGGCGCAGGCGCTGGCCGCTGCAATTGCGGCAGGTGACCTGACATCCAGCGTTTCGCTGCGTCGCCATGACACCACCAGCCTGCTTGCGTCCCTGGATGGTATGCAGGCGAAGCTGCGCGGGCTGGTCTCAGAAATTAAACAAACGTCGGGCAATGTTGCCCTGGCGGCAGAGGAAATCGCCCAGGGAAATACCGAACTCTCCTCGCGTACTGAACAGCAGGCTGCTGCCTTGCAGGAAACGGCGGCCAGCATGGAGCAGTTAACTGCGACGGTAAAAAGTAATACCGCCGGTGCTCAAACTACGGCCTCGACGGCGCGTGAAACGGCAGAGCTGGCCCGCAGCGGTGAGAGTGATGTCCACCGCATGTCAGAAACCATGAACGATATTTCCCTGAGCGCCGCCAAAATTCGCGATATCACCGGCGTGATAGAAGGCATTGCTTTTCAGACCAATATTCTTGCGCTGAATGCCGCCGTTGAAGCCGCGCGGGCGGGTGAACAGGGACGCGGTTTTGCGGTCGTGGCAGGCGAAGTCCGCACGCTGGCCCAGCGCAGCGCCACTGCCGCAAAAGAGATAAAATCCCTGATTGAGCAGGCGGTGGAGCAAGTGGGAAGCGGCGTCAAAGTGGCCAACGGCACGGGTGAAAGTATCCTGAAAATTGTCAGCATGGTGGGCGACCTCGCGAGTGCGATGGATGAAATTTCCCTTGCCTCCGCCGAACAGATGCAGGGCATTTCACAGGTCAGCGTCGCGGTGAGTCAGATGGACAGCGTAACGCAGAATAACGCGGCACTGGTGGAAGAATCGTCTTCGGCTTCACAATCTCTGTCCGAGCAGGCCCATGCGCTGCGCGGCATGGTAGAAGCCTTCCGCGTGTAACGCACGCCATTGCGCCACGTCATCGCAGGTAAGGTATGACGTGGCACAACGTTGTTTTACTTTCTGGACTGACGGGGACGAGGCCAGAACAAGGCGGCCTGCCCCCAGTCCGCTTCGTGTTCTTCTGACTGCCAGACTTCACCCTCGTAGATGGTGAAGGTCTCACCCTGTTTATTGACGCGCGGGCCACTATAACCTGTGGCGATGCCATTGCGCCTCACGCTGTCCAGCAAACGCTGCCGCTCCGCCCTGTCGGCAGGCCCGGCGCTGAGCCGTGAGGGCAGTTGCAGCATCTCCGCCAGGCTGTAGTGAAAACAATCCAGCGCACAGCGGTTGGCATAGACAAAAACCGGATCGGCCTCACGGTTATGCGCGAGAATACTGTACGGCGCATCCTCGTGGAGCCAGCGGTAACGATCGGCTACGTGCTCAGGACAGTATAACCCGCTGCCGGTCAGCATCCGGTAGCGGTCATCAATGCGTTTCAGTAAGGCGATTTGCTGTTCAGACGACATGCTTCTCTCCGTAACGAAAATCAGAATGCGAAACGCTAATGTGGCGGGATTACAGGGGGAGATCAAGGGCGGGAAGATGACAGTGCCTGGTGCGTTCCGGCTTATTGGCGACCGGGATAGATATTAAGACGCGTCGGGTATAAAAAAAGACCGAACACTATTCCAGGTATTCGGTCCAGGGAAAGGGCTCTCAAGGAGCCGTGCGCTAAAAGTTGGCATTCGTTCAGGCTTTCGCCTTGCCTGTAAAGCGTAGGCCAAGACAGGAGATTTTCCAGCCAGCGCAGCGGAGCTGTGCAAAAAACCGGCAGGTTTGTGATCGGCTAAACAATTTTGCCGACAACCCTGCTGTATCGCGTGTTATTTCGCGCACAGCGCCTGAGCACGATCGACGATGGGCTGCAGACTCATCATCTGACCCGGATGGGCTTTATCCGGGGCCTGAATCACGCTGATCGGCTGCGCTTTAACCTGACCGGCCTTGAACTGCGCATCCGCTTTGTCGTTGAGGGGATACTGCATCAGCGTGCTGGGGTTAATCGCAAACAGCGCGCCGTCTTTCTCGCAGGTTAACATCACCTCTTCCCGGTTAAAGGGCCACTTCTCTTTGCCAATTTCGAAGCGGCTGACGGTGATAATTTGTGCCGCCAGCGCCTGGCCAGCCAGTGTGAATAACAGCAATGCAGAGATCGCTTTTTTCAGCAACATAACGTTCCTTTCTTGAATGTCGGTCATTTCAGGTTGGCGACAGCGTAGCAAACACACTCACCAACCCCACTACGCCGCATGCCAGCACAATTTCCAGCTGAGTCATGCGAATAAACTGCTGCTGTGCGCCCAGGCCAGCGACATGAAAACGCGGAACTAATCGGTAGCGGTTCCAGAGCGCAATCATCACCATAAGGCCCACCAGCGCGACTTTACAGAGCAACAGTACAACATAACGGTTAAGCGACCAGTCACCCGGCCAGCCTGCAATCAGCAGGCTGTTTACCAGTCCGGTGACCAGCGTCAGGGCCACAGCCAGATGCCCGTAGCGGGAAAAACGCATCATCGTGCGGATTGCGGTGGTTCGGAAGGCAATGTTCCGTGCCATCTGCATCAACACCAGTAACGGCACCAGGCCACCCGTCCAAAAAGATGCGGCGATCAGATGTACAACGTGATTACCTTGTTGCGCGATGCCAGCCAGCCCCTCTCTCATCGCGGCATGGCCGATGAGCGCCAGACAACCACACTGTAGCAGACTGGTCAGCCACCCGATCCACTGCCGCTGCGGGTCACGCATCAGGATAGCGGCTACGCTGCACAACGAAAAGAGGAGTTGCCATTGCCACACCGCGCCCCAGTGTGTAGACAGCACCGCCATCCATACGTCCGGCACGGCCAGGTTGTGCCAGTCGCCACTCATCAATGCCGTCTGCGCGGCCAGCATACACAGCGCAGTCAGGAGTGCCAGGATTGCACTGCCTGTCATCAGGCGTGACAGGCGCGATATCAGCGCCGCCCGTAACGAAACGGGCGCCAGCAGCGTCGTACAAAAATGGCTGCCGACCAGTACTATAACCGCCGTAAAATGCAGTGCCCGCAGCACCACCCACAGTGTCGTCACAGGATTACTTCACGGTGAACGTATAATTTCCGTTTGTTTTATGCCCGTCCACGGACAGCACATGCCAGTTTACCTGATACGCGCCCTGAGTCAGCGGCTGAGCGAAGTTAACCCGTAACTGGTTATGCCGGGCTTTATCGCGGCTGATCTTGCCCGCAATCGTTTTATGCTGAGCATCCACCACCTCAACGCCGCTGAACGCGGGCTCAACATCTTCCGTAAAATTCAGGGTTATCTGCTGCGGCGCGGGCGATATTTCGGCTTTTGCGGCGGGGACAGAGGACGTAAGATGCGCGTGCGCCAGCGCGAACGGACTAAAAGCCAGTGTCGAGGTCGCAAACGCGATCATTGCGCCATGCGAAAGTAATGTTTTCTTCATAACATCATCCTGTTAACGCCTGGTAAGGCCATAAACGTGGCGCAAGAATACGCCGCTGCAATTTAACTGTCGAGGCCAGCAATGCTATCCTTTACCTTGCGTATGGCGGAGGAAAACATTACTTTTGCGCACGCATATCAGGAGAATATCATGAGTCATAACCTTGCCTTGCTGTCGCAGGAAGAGAAAGACAAAGTCAACGTTGATCTGGCGGCGGCAGGCGTTGCATTTAAAGAACGCTATAACATGCCTGTGGTGGCTGAAATGGTGGCCAGTGAACAACCCGAAGCCCTGCGCGACTGGTTTCGTCAGCGCTTGATGCACTATCGCCAGGCCTCTCTGAATCTGTCCCGCCTGCCCTACGAGCCTAAACAGAAATAATGTTACGTGTCATTGATACAGAAACCTGCGGGCTGCAAGGCGGCGTTGTCGAAGTGGCATCCGTGGATGTGATTGACGGCCAGATCGTCAATCCCATGAGCGATTTGGTTTCACCCGACCGCCCTATCAGCCGCCAGGCGATGGCCGTTCATCGCATCACTGAAGCGATGGTGATGGGTAAGCCGCCGATTGAAGATGCCATTACGCGCTACCACGGCAGTGCATATTATGTCGCGCACAATGCCAGCTTCGACCGCCGGATGTTGCCTGAGATGGCCGGCGACTGGATCTGCACCATGACGCTGGCACGCCAGCTGTGGCCAGGCATCAAATACGGGAATCAGGCGCTGCGGCACAGTCTGAAGCTGGAAGTGACGCCGCCCGCAGATTTACATGCTCACCGCGCACTTTACGACTGCTATGTTACGGCGGCCCTGTTGATCCGCATTATGGAGCTGTCTGGCTGGAGCGCCGCTGAAATGAGCCAGCGCTCTCAGCCTGCCGCCCAGCGCGATGATGTACTGCCGTTTGGTAAGTATCGCGGCCAGGCGCTGGCCGTTATTGCCCGCAAAGATCCGGGTTACCTGAAATGGATGCTTGAGAACGTTAAAGATTTGCGCCCGCCATTGCGACAGGCGCTGCGTAAATATCTCAGTCAGCTTCCCTGAGGTCAGGCGGGGGCAGACTCCCCTGGGCCAGTGCAATGATAAAGGTCAGCTCCAGCGCGACGCCTTCGTAGGCTTTATAACGCCCTGACTTGCCCCCGTGCCCTGAGTCCATATCGGTACAGAGCAGGAGCAGTGTGTCATCCGTTTTATGTTCACGCAGTTTTGCGACCCATTTCGCCGGTTCCCAGTACTGCACCTGTGAATCGTGCAGGCCTGTGGTAACCAGCAGATGAGGACAGGGCCGGGCGTCAATATTGTCGTACGGGCTGTACTGACGAATAGCGTGGTAATACTTCGCCTCATTTGGGTTGCCCCATTCGTCATACTCGCCCGTGGTCAGCGGAATTGATTCATCAAGCATGGTGGTTAACACATCGACAAACGGCACCTGCGCAACGACGCCGTGATACAGCGTCGGTGCGAGATTGATGACCGCCCCCATCAGCAGTCCGCCCGCACTGCCGCCCATGGCATAAAGCCGGTCCGGGTGCCCGAAACCCCTTGCCACCAGTTCATGGGTAACGTCAATAAAATCGGTAAAACTGTTCATCTTATTGAGCAGACGACCGCCGTCATACCACTGTTGCCCCAGCTCACCGCCGCCACGCACATGCACAAGTGCATAGACGAAACCGCGATCCAGCAAACTCAGCCGGCTGACGCTAAAGTCCGCATCCATGCTGCTGCCATAGGCACCATAACCGTAAACCAGCATCGGGTTCTGTCCCTTCTGATAGTACTTGCGGTTATAGACCAGCGAGACCGGCACTTCGGTGCCGTCAGTCACGGTAATCCAGTGATGTTCACTTTTGTACTCATCCGGATTGAAGTCTTTGACGCTGCTCTGCTTTAAAATACGGCGTTCACCCGTGTCCATATCCAGTTCGAACAGCGTGGCAGGCGTGGTCATGGAGGAGTAGCCATAGCGCAGTTTACTGGTGCGTGGCGTGGGGTTGTAAGCCAGCCAGGTCACGTACGTAGGATCGTCAAATGCGATACCGCTGGTTTCGCCCGTGTGCCAGTTCATTTGCCGCAGGCTGGTGAGGCCGCGCTGGCGTTCCTCGACAACCAGCCAGTCACGGAAGAGCTGAAAGTCTTCCATCACCACATGGTCACGCGCGGGGATCACGGTTTCCCAACGCGATTCGTCGAGGTAACGCGTGCGGTACAGGCCAAAGTTTTTGCCTTCACGGTTTGAGCGTATAAAAAACGTAAAGTCATAGTGGTCGAGGCTGTACTCGTGATCGCGTCGCCGTGGCAGAAAGACCTGTGGAAGGGCGTCCGGCAAATCGGCGTCCAGCAGCTGAATTTCACTGGTATTGGTACTGTCCAGTACGATCAGGATGAACTGTTTTGAGGTGGTTTTATGAATGCTGAGGTGAAACGTATCATCCTTTTCTTCATAAACCAGTTGGTCATCGCTTTGTGGCGTACCCAGTTCATGCCGCCAGAGCTGGTAAGACAGCAACGTTTGCGGATGCTTGCGCACATAGTAGAGCGTGAGTGAATCATTCGCCCAGGCAAAGCTGGAAGAGGCATCATTCAGCACCTCAGGATACCAGCTCCCGTTTTCCAGATTGCGAAAGCGAATGCCGTACTGGCGGCGGGAAAGGAAATCTTCTGCCAGGGCCATGACCTGATTGTCCGGGCTGATATGCAGCGCGCCCATAGTATAAAAATCACTGTGCGAAGCCCGCTGATTGGCATCCAGCAGCAACGTCCATTCATCAGTTTCCTGATAACTGGCAGGCTGCCGGTAATAGGCGGCATATTCGTTACCACTTTCATAACGGCTTTGGTAGCGGTAGCCATTTTTTACGTAGGGAACGGAATGGTCCTGAGGCGGCAGTCGGTCAATGATCTCGTGGAGAATACGGTTTTGTAATGGCTCCTGTGACGCCATGATTTTCTGACCATAGTTGTTCTCAGCACGCAGGTAGTCCAGCACATCGCTGTTTTCGCGTTTGTCATCGCGCAACCAGTAGTAGTTATCGACCCGCGTCTCGCCATGCAGGGACATCTCGTAAGGTATTTTTTTCGCGTCAGGTGCTTTCATATCATCCATCCTGCTGAACATCATCAACATTAAGGGTGGCACTAATGTCTTCAGATGCCAAGTCAGGGATAGTGAGTGTGAGCGTGTTCAGGGCCCTGTTACGGGCCCGGACATGGGTTAACTGGCCTTCTGCTGATCAATATCCTGCTGGATACCTTTTCGGACATCCTGCGGAATTTTTAGCGCGTCGCCCAGTGCCAACAGGTAGCTGCGCTCCATAAAATGGTCGACATCAATGGCGGCACAGCTGAGAAAATAGAGTTCCAGTGCTTCTTCTTCATTTTTAACATCCGCCGCCAGCCATTCGGGGTCCAGCGGCCGCTGCATGGCCTGCTGGATCAGTTTCTCCGCATCCTGACCATAGCCTGCCTGATGAATGTTCTGCTCAATCGCCGCACGTTCACGGTCATCAATATGCCCGTCGCTTTTGGCGGCAAACACCAAGGCCGTGACCAGTCGTTCTGCGCGCTGATCAACCGGCGTCTGTAACTCACCAAAACCCGGTTCGTCCTGATGGGTTTCACGCACCCGCTGTTTGTATTTGTTCCACAACACCGCGCCCGCTGCTGCCCCGCCGCCGATGATTAAGGCTTTGCCGCCATATTTAGTTAACAGCTTGCGTGATGATTTACTGGCCACCAGCAATCCCGCCAGGCCACCCAGCGCACCGGGGGCCAGCATCTCACTCATCCCGCCGCCGGATTTGCCGTCACCGCTCTTTTTTGCCAGTACTGATTGAATCTGTTGCAGCCAGTTATTCATTATTTACTCCCGTTACCATCCAGAAACATCATCATTACCAAAAAGATGTCAGGAAACGTCAGAGCAGGAAAAGTAGCGCAAACGAGATGAAATGTGCGCAAGGGGTGAGAACGCAAACGTTTTCGTTTATACTGCGCGCGAATTTTGACTGGTTGACTGCTTAGGTGAAATGATGACGACTCTCGGAACTGCGCTACGCCCTGCTGCGACGCGCGTCATGCTGTTAGGCTCAGGAGAACTGGGCAAAGAAGTCGCGCTGGAATGTCAGCGTCTGGGTGTGGAAGTGATTGCGGTTGACCGCTACGCCAATGCGCCTGCGATGCATGTAGCGCACCGTAGCCATGTGATAAATATGCTGGACGGCGACGCACTGGCCGCCGTTATTGCCCAGGAGAAACCAGACTTCGTGGTGCCTGAGATTGAAGCCATCGCAACAGAGAAACTGCTGGAGCTGGAGCAGCAAGGTCAGCGCGTCGTGCCCACTGCCCGCGCTGCCCGCCTCACCATGAACCGCGAAGGCATTCGTCGTCTGGCAGCAGAGGAGCTGGCGCTGCCCACTTCAACCTACCGCTTTGCCGACAGCAAAGAAAATTTTGTCGCTGCCGCCGCCGGGATTGGTTTTCCCTGCATCGTCAAACCCGTTATGAGTTCATCCGGCAAAGGCCAGAGTTTTATTCGCGATGCCAGCCAGCTGGATAAGGCCTGGGATTATGCGCAACAGGGCGGTCGCGCCGGGGCGGGACGCGTTATCGTTGAAGGCGTGGTGAAGTTTGATTTTGAAATCACCCTGCTGACCATCAGGGCCGTTGACGGCATTCATTTCTGCGCCCCTATCGGTCATCGCCAGGAAGACGGCGATTACCGTGAGTCATGGCAGCCGCAGCAGATGAGCGACCTGGCGCTACAGCGTGCCCAGCATATCGCGGAAACCGTGGTCAACGCACTGGGTGGCTATGGATTATTTGGTGTGGAGCTGTTTGTATGCGGCGACGAAGTGGTATTCAGTGAAGTCTCTCCGCGTCCGCACGACACCGGCATGGTGACGCTGATCTCGCAGGATCTGTCAGAATTCGCCCTGCATGTCCGCGCGTTCCTGGGGCTGCCTGTAGGGGCCATTCGCCAGTACGGCCCTTCTGCTTCAGCCGTTATTCTGCCGCAGTTAACCAGCCAGAATGTCCGGTTTGCGAATGTAGAAGCAGCACTGGGGGCGGGTTTGCAGTTGCGCCTGTTTGGCAAGCCCGAAATTGAAGGTCAGCGTCGTTTAGGTGTTGCTCTGGCCTGCGCCGAGACAACGGAAGAGGCTGTTGCGCGCGCGGTAGCCAGTGCGGCTGCCGTCAGCGTTCAGGGTTAAGTGAGTGCGGTGAGCCTGTGGGCTCACCGTCTGCCCGTTAGCGGGCCCCCGCGACGGCCTCGCTGGCCAGTTGCGTAATACGCTGCCAGTCCCCTGCTTCCAGCGCCTCGTTCGGCACCAGCCAGGAGCCGCCGATACAAAGTACGCTTTTCAGCGCCAGATAATCACGGTAATTCGCTGGTGAGATACCGCCCGTCGGACAGAAACGCACCTGAGGGAAAGGCCCACCGATGGCCTGTAGCGCTTTTACCCCGCCGTTGGCTTCGGCCGGGAAAAATTTAAACTCTCGCAGACCGTAATCCATGCCGGTCATTAATTCTGACACCGTGCTGATGCCGGGAATAAGCGGAACTGGCCCTTCAACGGCGGCCTTGAGTAAGGACTCGGTGATACCAGGGCTGATTACAAACTGTGCGCCCGCTTCCGTCACTTCCTGGAGCTGCTGTGTGTTCAGCACCGTTCCCGCACCGACAATAGCCTCTGGCACCTGTTTGATAATGGCGCGTAAGGCATCCATCGCCACGGGCGTGCGTAAGGTCACTTCCAGCACCCTGACGCCGCCGGCGACCAGCGCCTGAGCCATGGGAACCGCATGTTCCAGCTTGTTAACCACGATTACCGGCACGACCGGTCCGGTTTTCAGAATCTGCTCTGCACTCGTTTTCCAGTTTTTCATCACTTCCCCTGGTAAATAACATTGTGATCACTGCGCCGAAGCCTTTACAGCGCCAGTCCGGTTAACAGCACGACTACCATACAGGATTCTCCGTTTCACCGTCCATCAACGGATAAAATTTTTAAAACAGCAGTTCATTTTTGAGAGGTGGTGCAAAAAAAAGCCCGCATTATGCGGGCTGGGAAGGGATTATTCGAATTCATTCCAGGAACGACCGTCTCGCGTGATCATCGCGACGGACGCCACCGGTCCCCAGGTGCCGGCCTGATAAGGTTTGGAGGAATCACCATCTGCGGCCCAAGCGTTGATGATGGAGTCAACGTATGTCCAGGCGGCTTCCACCTCGTCACGGCGCACGAACAGTGCCTGAATGCCGCGCATCGATTCCAGCAGTAAACGCTCGTACGCATCCGCCAGATGAGACTGGTTAAAGGTTTCTGAGTAGCTCAGATCCAGCTTGGTCGTCTGCAGTTTGTGTTTGTGATCCAGACCCGGCACCTTGTTCAGGATCTCAATGTCCACCCCTTCATCCGGCTGCAGACGGATCGTCAGTTTGTTCTGCGGTAACTCGGAGTAAGAGTCTTTAAACAGGTTCATCTCCGGGTTTTTGAAGTACACCACGACTTCAGAACACTTGGTCGGCAAACGCTTACCGGTGCGCAGATAGAAGGGCACGCCCGCCCAGCGCCAGTTGTCGATATCGACGCGAATGGCCACAAAGGTTTCCGTAGAGCTGGTTTTGTTGGCGCCCTCTTCTTCCAGGTAGCCGGGGACTTTTTTGCCCTGCACAAAGCCGGCGGTGTACTGACCCCGCACCGTTTTCTCACGGACGTTCGTCTGATCGATAGGACGCAGCGAACGCAGCACTTTCACTTTCTCATCGCGAATGCTGTCGGCACTGAGATCGGAAGGCGGAGACATTGCAATCATGGTCAGCACCTGTAACAGGTGGTTCTGGATCATATCGCGCATCTGTCCGGCTTTATCGAAGTAACCCCAACGGCCTTCAATGCCCACCTCTTCAGCCACGGTAATCTGCACGTGATCGATGGTGCGGTTATCCCAGTTGTTCACGAAGATGGAGTTTGCGAAACGCAGCGCAAGCAGGTTCAGAACCGTTTCTTTCCCCAGATAGTGGTCAATACGGAACACCTGACTCTCATCGAAATACTCGCCTACGCTATCGTTGATTTCTTTTGACGTTTCCAGCGACGTGCCGAGCGGTTTTTCCATCACCACGCGCGCCGGTTTCGCATTGAGCTTGGCCATGCCGAGGCCCTGACAAATGGCCCCGAAGGTGCTGGGCGGCATGGCGAAATAGTTAATCGTGGTGCGGTTTTTCTGATCCAGCATCTTACCCAGTCTTGGGAAATGCGAAGTATCGTTGACATCAAGGTTACAGAAATCGAGACGGTTACTGAGCTTATCCCAGAGCGCTTCGTCAATCTTTTCCTTCATGAAGGTTTCTAACGCCTCACGCACCACTTTGGTGTATTCAGCTTTATCCCACTCTGCACGGCCAACGCCGATAATGCGGGTTTCTTCATGAATCTGACCCGCTTTCTCTAACTGATACAGCGAGGGCAACAGTTTACGACGGGCGAGATCGCCTTTGGCGCCGAAAATTACCAGATCGCATGCCTGGGCTATTTGTGTTACCGCCATTTTCCTCTCCTCGTTGCAGGATAGTCCCGGTGGCGATGCATCCTGAGCACCGGGTCCATGTTGTTATTTACTTTCAGCACAATGTACTTTTTTCCCCAGGCCAGGTAAACCAGCCCGCGGCGTCACCCTACTTACTCTGCGCGTAATTCGCGTCTGTGGTAGGTTGACCCGTGCGCTTTCGCTTATTTTTCTGTGTCAAAAATTGTCTGGCTGCAGCCAGTGCGACGCTGATTATGGCAAAAAAAGGGCCAGCAGACTTATCAGACCTTGCCCCGCGGCTGATTCTACAGGGTCACCCCGGCAGCATTGCCTTTCATCTCAGCATTTATCCATTCTAACAGATATTTACTCCCTATCTGGTCGGGATAATGCGCCGGTGCAACACTTGCCGCTTTACGCTTTTCGCTGTTTACACCGGCTTCGTGGGCCAAACAACAGACGATGCCTTCCCCACCGGCAAACGAACGACCGCAACAGCCTGGTCTGTTACGCGCGGCCCGGCTGTAAATACGATACAGATGAACGGGCTGTTCAGCCTTCCGCGTTGTGACACGCAGAATGGCTGCGTCACTTGCGTCTGGTCAATTAAGCTGGCGCTAGCGTCGAAGGGGGGATGACTTCCTCGGTGAGTCTCAGTATTGTATCTGACAAAAGCGCCTTTACTGGACGTCTTCCGGGCGCAGTGCCACAGTTCTGACACACTCGAATGTATAATAATACCTCTGTGTGGTAATCAGTATCTGACGGGCTAATACCTTAAAAAGTAACGATTCAGCTCAGTTCCAAAATTCAAAGGAATCTCTATGTCCCGACGTTTAAGAAGAACCAAGATCGTAACCACTCTCGGCCCAGCCACTGACCGCGACAACAATCTCGAAAAAATCATTGCTGCTGGTGCCAACGTTGTGCGTCTTAACTTTTCACACGGTACGCCCGAAGATCACCAGATGCGTGCCGATAAAGTGCGTCAGATTGCGGCAAAACTCGGTCGACATGTGGCCATTCTGGGCGATTTGCAAGGCCCTAAAATTCGTGTATCCACCTTTAAAGAAGGTAAAGTCTTCCTGAACGTGGGCGACCGGTTCCTGCTTGATGCGGCGCTGGGCAAAGGCGAAGGCGATAAAGAACGCGTCGGCATTGACTATAAAGGTCTGCCCGAGGATGTGGTACCCGGCGATATCCTGCTGCTGGATGATGGTCGCGTCCAGCTGAAGGTGCTGGAGGTTCAGGGCGTCAAAGTGTTTACCGAAGTGACAGTAGGTGGCCCGCTTTCTAACAATAAAGGCATCAACAAACTGGGCGGAGGCCTGTCGGCTGAAGCCCTGACGGAGAAAGACAAAGCCGATATTATCACGGCCGCCAAAATCAACGTGGACTATCTGGCGGTATCCTTTCCGCGTTGTGGTGAGGATATGCACTATGCCCGCCGTCTGGCGCGCGATGCGGGCTGTGACGCGTTAATGGTCGCGAAAGTAGAACGTGCCGAAGCGGTCGCCTCGCAGGAAGCCATGGATGACATCATTCTGGCCTCTGACGTGGTGATGGTTGCCCGTGGCGACCTGGGCGTGGAAATTGGCGATCCGGAACTGGTCGGGATTCAGAAAGCCCTTATACGCCGTGCGCGCCAGTTGAACCGTACCATCATCACCGCGACACAGATGATGGAATCAATGATCACCAATCCTATGCCGACGCGCGCTGAAGTCATGGACGTCGCCAACGCCGTGCTGGACGGCACCGATGCGGTAATGCTGTCAGCCGAAACCGCTGCCGGTCAGTATCCGGCGGAGACCGTTGCCGCCATGGCAAAAGTCTGTCTGGGTGCCGAGAAAATCCCAAGCGTGAATGTCTCTAAACACCGTCTGGATGTGCAGTTCGATAATATCGAAGAAGCGATCGCCATGTCAGCCATGTACACGGCGAATCACCTGCAGGGCGTGACCGCCATTATTACCATGACGGAATCCGGTCGTACGCCATTGATGACCTCACGTATCACATCAGGTTTGCCGATCTTTGCCATGTCGCGCCACGAACGTACGCTGAATATCACCGCGCTGTATCGCGGCGTGACGCCCGTGTTTTTCGACAGCGATAACGAAGGCGTGGCCACCGCCCATGACGCCGTTAATCTGCTGCGTGACAAAGGCTTCCTCGTCTCCGGTGATTTAGTAGTCGTCACGCAAGGGGATGTGATGGGGGCAACCGGCACGACTAACACCGGCCGGGTGCTGCGCGTCGATTAATACCGCTTTTCATACACATCTGTATTACCATTTAAACGCGGCTGCCTTGCAGTCGCGTTTTTTGTTTTTTCATAAGGAGGCCAGATGGCCCGTTATCAACCCATCCGCCAGTTGACCGGACGCGTGATGCTGTTTCCGCTGGCGATGGTGCTTTATGAGTTCGCCACCTATATTGCTCACGATATGATCCAACCCGGCATGTTGCTGGTCACCGCCGAATTCGACGTAGGCGATCAGTGGGTTTCCACCTCTCTCACGGCCTATTTACTGGGTGGCGTGGTTTTACAATGGCTGCTTGGCCCGTTGTCCGATAAATATGGCCGCAGGCCTGTGCTGCTGTCCGGCATTCTGTTTTTTGCCGCCGCCTGTATTCTGACTACCTGGGTCAGCGACATTGAGCAGTTCGTCAGTCTGCGTTTCCTGCAGGGAATTAGCCTGTGTTTTATTGGTGCGGTCGGCTATGCAGCCATTCAGGAAGCGTTCGAGGAAGCACTGGCCGTGCGCATTATGGCGCTGATGGCGAATGTCGCCCTGCTGGCACCGCTCGCCGGGCCTCTGGCCGGCGCCGCCTGGCTCACGGTCGGAAGCTGGCGCAGTATGTTCTGGCTGTTTGCCGCCTGCAGCGCCGTGGCGTTTATCGTACTCTGGCGGGTCATGCCTGAAACCGCCGGCGATCGTCACCAGTCCATTGCGCTGCCGGTGCTGGCGCGCAATTATGGCCGACTGATAAAAGATCGTCAGGTGATGTTTGGGTCCTTTGCCATCGGACTGGTTTTCATTCCCATTCTGACCTGGGTAGCCCTGTCCCCGGTCATCCTGATGCGTGATGAAGGACTTTCACGAATGGAGTACGCCCTGCTCCAGCTGCCGGTATTTATGGCAATGATTGCCGGTAACCTGACCCTGAGCAAACTGGTTGGCCGGATGCCGATTGAGCAACCCGTGAAATTTGCCGCCTGGCCCATATTACTCGGGTTAAGCCTTGCTTTATTTGCCACGCTGATAAACACACACAGCTATTTGTTGATCACCGCAGGATTAAGCCTGTACGCGTTCGGCGGCGGGATGGTGAATGCCGGACTTTACCGGCTGACGCTCTATGCCAGCGATGAAGGTAAAGGCAGCGTCGCGGCCATGCTGGGCATGATCAGCATTTTGACGCTGGCTGCCGGCATTGAGTTGGCGAAGCACTTCTATTTTAGCGGTGGGGTAATCTGGTTTAGCCTGATCAACTTTATCAGTGGTGTCCTGTGGTTTGGCCTGGTGCTGATGTTTCTGCGGGAACGCAGGCGTCACGCCAAAGTAACGCCCGTCTAAATCAGAAAGGCCGCCATGCGGCCTTTCTTTATTTACGAGGATAAAGCTCGTCTCGCGAGTAGGGTTCGACATCACCCGCTTTGCGGGTTTTAAGCAGTTTCAGTATCCAGGTATATTGTTCCGGATGCGGACGCACAAACACTTCTACCTCTTCATTCATCCGCCGCGCCAGTTGACGGTCATCCGCTTCGAGTAAGTCATCCATCGGCGGACGAACGTAAATTTCCAGCTTATGCCTTGCTCCGTTATACACCGGAAACAGCGGCACGACGCGGGCGCGACAGACTTTCATCAACCGGCCAACGGCGGGTAAGGTAGCTTTGTAAGTGGCAAAGAAGTCGACAAACTCACTGTGTTCCGGCCCGTGATCCTGGTCAGGCAGATAATAGCCCCAGTAGCCCTGACGGACCGAACTGATAAACGGCTTAATGCCATCGTTGCGCGCATGCATACGACCACCAAAACGACGGCGGACACGGTTCCAGACATAGTCCACCAGCGGATCGCTCTGGTTATGGAACATCGCGGCCATCATCTGTCCCTCTGAGGCCAGCAGCATGGCCGGAATGTCCACAGCCCAGCCATGCGGCACCAGAAAAATCACGTTCTGCTTGTCGGCCTGCAGTTGATCAATGATTTCCCGACCGTGCCACTCAACCCGCTGTCGGATCTGTGCCGGATCGCGCATACCCAGCTCGGCCATCATGGCCATGGCTTGCGGTGCGGTGGCAAACATCTGATCGACGATCGCGTCACGCTGAGATTCGCTTAATTCAGGCAGGCAGTAATAGAGATTGATGAGCGCACGGCGACGCGCGCCCTTCGCCAGCTTACCAGCAAACTTGCCGAGCCCTCCCAGAAGCGGATCGCGCACGCGAGGCGGCATCAATGCAATACCCGCCAGCGCGCCAATGGCCAGCCAGCTGCCCCAGTATTTTGGCTTTAAAAAAGAACGTTCAAAAACGGGAATAAATTCAATGTTATTTTTTTTACGGGTTTCCATGCACTCGCCTCAATCAATGACGGGCTAATGATAGTGGCGACGAGTAAATTTGCAATCATCCTACGCCAGAGATAAAAAAGTCGACGGCCATGCCGTCGACGTTATCAAAGTATTTACTTCATCCCCAACTGCGGTAACCAGCCTTTGACCTGAGCAAGATACTGCGAACGATCTTTGCCCGTCAGACCTTCCATGCGCGGCAGCTTGGCCGTCAGGGGATTAACAGCCTGATTATTAATCCAGATCTCAAAATGCAGATGCGGTCCGGTTGAACGGCCGGTATTGCCGGAGAGCGCAATACGATCGCCACGCTTTACCTTTTGCCCCGGTTTCACCAGCACTTTTTTGAGGTGCATGTAACGCGTCATATACTGACGGCCGTGACGGATGGCCACATAGTTACCGGCGGCACCGCCGTTTTTGGCCACCACGACTTCGCCATCGCCCACAGCCAGCACAGGCGTACCAACCGGCAGCGCGAAATCGACACCTTTGTGTGGAGCAATTCGGCCCGTCACCGGATTAAGACGGCGCGGATTAAAGTTCGACGAGACACGGTACTGTTTCACGGTGGGGAAACGCATAAAGCCCCGCGCCAGGCCCGCACCGCTGCGGTCGTAATATTTGCCGTCTTCGGCCCGGAACGCGTAATAATCTTTGCCGCCGCTGCGCAAACGCACACCCAGTAGCTGGCTTTGCGCGCTCTTGCCTTCCAGCATTTCGCGCGACATCAGCACGCTGAATTTATCGCCCGCGCGTAACTTACGAAAATCCATCTGCCACTGCATGGCTTTGATCACGCTGCTGGCCTCTGCACTGCTTAAACCGGCACGCATAGCGCTGGCGGCGAAGCTGCCGCGGACTTCGCCCTGAATCACACTGTTGCGCCATTCACCCTTTTGTATCTGCGACTGCATGCTAAAGCCACCTTTATCGGTGCGCGTATAGGTGCGGGTTTCACGACGCGAGATTTCCCAGGTAAAGGTATCCAGTGCGCCGGCATCATTGAGCGTCCAGCTGAGCTGCTGACCGACCTGCAAATTACGCAGATCTTTATCGCTGGCCACCAGCGCATTAATGTCGCTCATGTCGATGCCATACTGGTTCAGTGCGCTGCTGAGCGTGTCGCCTGAGGAGACGGTGTAATCGTGCGAGCCTGCCGTATCGGCGACATCCTGATCGACGTCGTCTGAAGGCAGTTCTTCATCGGGTTCGGGCGTGGTTTGATCGATAGGTTCACTGGCTTCAGGAAGCAGTGTGCGAAACTCGTTTTTGTCTAACTCAATGGCTTTGACGATGGGCGTAACATCATCATTCGGATGGTAAACATAAGGCCGCCAGACTGCGACGGCCAGAGTAACAACGGTTAACGATCCCAGCATAACGCGGTGGGGGCGCGGCAAATTATTAAATGCGAGGGCGACAGAGCGGGCTATCTGCTGCACGTTAAACTATTCCTCTATGCTCCTTTCAGGCAGGTCTCATACTGGCTCGACAGCTGTGAGAGGAATTTCACATAGCTGTCTTTTCCTAAGCTGATGTCTGTGCCCAGTGGATCGAGCGTGCCTTTACGCACCTGCGTTCCACGGGCAACAGCATCGATGACCGCCGGCCTGAATTGTGGCTCAGCAAAGACGCAAACGGCCTTTTTCTCAACCAACTGTGTTCGAATTTGATGTAAGCGCTGTGCACCCGGTTGAATTTCTGGGTTAACGGTAAAATGCCCGGTGGGCGAGAGACCGTAGTGTTTTTCAAAGTACGTGTAAGCGTCGTGAAAAACGAAATACCCTTTATCTTTAACGGGGGCAAGCTGTGAGATAATGCGCTTATCTGTGTCCGCTAATTCTGCCTCAAAATGCTGCAGGTTGGCGTCAAGTTTGGCTTTATCCTGCGGCATAAGTTCCAATAATTTTTCATGGATTGCAACCGCGGTTTTTTGCGCGATTTCGGGTGACATCCACAAGTGCATATTAAACTCACCGTGATGGTGATGATGCTCTGCATCGTGGTCATCGTGATCATCGTCTTCATCGCCCCGCAGCAACATCGTTTTTACGCCGGGAATTTGTACTATCTCTAGATTCTTTTTTTCTGGCAGGGCGGCGGCTGATTTGGTCATAAACGCTTCCATTTCTGGTCCCACCCGGACCACTAAGTCCGCGTTTTGTAAGCGTTTTACATCAGACGGACGCAGGGCATAATCATGTTCGGATGCGCCATCAGGCAGCAAGACCTCCACCGGTGTTACCCCGTCCGCAATCGCAGAGGCAATGAAGCCAACAGGCTTAATGGAGGCCACCACATTGGCATGAGCGGGCAAAGCAACGGCGGTAGCAAAAGCAAGCGCAGCCAGGGTAAAACCCACCCCTTTTTTATTATGTAACATAATGCGTCATTCCTTCGTCATCAACAGATTGGATGTGATATTATAACATTCGAAATTCTGCGCAACCTGTAAATCTTATGCCATCACTTGTCACACTTGAAAATGTCTCCATCCAGTTTGCTCAACGCACCGTCCTGTCTGGCGTGAGCCTGGCGCTTCATCCTGGTAAAATTTTGACGCTGCTGGGTCCCAATGGCGCGGGTAAATCGACGCTGGTGCGCGTGGTACTCGGCCTGCTCGCGCCCTCATCCGGTCAGGTGCATCGCAGTGCGAACCTGCGTATTGGTTATGTGCCTCAGAAACTGCACATCGATCCGACGTTACCGGTCACTGTCGAGCGTTTTATGCGTTTGTCACGTGGCGCACGTCATCAGGACATTCTGCCTGCGCTCAAACGCGTTCAGGCCGGTCACCTGCTGACCTCTCCCCTGCAGAGACTGTCCGGTGGCGAAATGCAGCGCGTCCTGCTTGCGCGTGCGCTGCTTAATCAGCCACAGTTGCTGGTGCTGGATGAGCCGACACAGGGCGTGGACGTCAATGGTCAGGTCGCGCTCTATGATTTGATTAACCAGCTTCGTCATGAGCTGAACTGTGCGGTATTGATGGTCTCTCATGATTTGCACCTGGTCATGGCCAAGACAGACGAAGTACTGTGCCTCAATCATCATATCTGCTGTTCCGGCACGCCCGAGGCTGTCTCCCAGCATCCGGAATTTATTGCCATGTTTGGGCCACGCGGCGCGCAGGAACTGGCTATCTATCGTCATCACCATAATCATCGTCACGACTTAAAGGGACGTATCGTACTTCGCAAGGGACCGGGTCCACTATGATTGAATTATTGCTACCGGGCTGGCTGGGCGGCGTCATGCTGGCGCTGGCTGCCGGTCCTCTGGGTTCGTTTGTCGTCTGGCGCAAGATGTCTTACTTTGGCGACACGCTGGCCCATGCCTCACTGCTGGGCGTTGCGTTTGGTTTAATGCTGGATGTAAATCCATATTATGCCGTGATTCTGGTGACGGTTTGTCTGGCGCTGGGGCTGGTCTGGCTGGAACGCCGCCCGCATCTGGCCATAGATACCTTGCTGGGCATCATGGCGCACAGTGCGCTTTCACTGGGACTGGTGGTCGTCAGCCTGATGTCGAATGTGCGGGTCGATTTGATGGCCTACCTGTTCGGCGATTTGCTGGCGGTCACCCCTGCCGATCTCGGGGCAATGGCTGCGGGCGTAGGTTGTGTTTTAGCGGTCATGGCCTGGCAGTGGCGCCCGTTGCTGTCGATGACCATCAGCCCTGAACTGGCGCAGGTCGACGGGGTGAATATTCAACGCACCCGGTTAATCCTGATGCTGGTGACCGCGCTGACTATTGGCGTGGCGATGAAATTTGTCGGGGCGCTTATCATCACCTCGCTGCTGATTATCCCGGCTGCGACGGCGCGACGCTTTGCACGTTCACCGGAAATGATGGCCGCGATTGCGGTGCTGATCGGGGTAATGGCAGTGACCGGCGGGTTAACCTTCTCGGCGTTCTATGACACGCCTGCGGGGCCGTCTGTGGTGCTGTGCGCAGCCATACTGTTTATCGTCAGTATGGTGCGCAAACCGGCGCTGTGATTACGCCTCTTTGGTGATACCGAAATGACGGTAAGCATGCTGCGTGGCCATCCGGCCGCGCGGTGTACGTTGGATAAAGCCCTGCTGAATCAGGAAGGGCTCGATGACATCTTCGATCGTTTCCCGCTCTTCACCAATCGCCGCCGCAAGGTTATCCAGACCCACCGGCCCGCCGGTGAATTTATCAATAATCGCCAGCAGCAGTTTACGATCCATATAGTCGAAACCTTCGCTGTCAACGTTAAGCATGTCCAGCGCGGTCACTGAGACTTCGCCGCTTAAGTTACCGTTTGCCCGCACTTCTGCAAAATCACGCACCCGGCGTAACAGTCGGTTAGCAATACGCGGCGTGCCGCGAGAGCGACGGGCGATTTCAAGGGCCCCCTCCTCGCTCAGCGCCAGGCCCAGACAGGCGGCACTGCGCCCGACGATATGCTGCAAATCTTTCACCTGATAGAATTCCAGCCGCTGCACGATACCAAAACGATCTCGCAGGGGCGACGTCAGTGAGCCCGCGCGCGTAGTGGCACCAATCAGCGTAAACGGCGGCAGATCAAGCTTAATCGATCGCGCTGCCGGACCTTCGCCAATCATGATATCCAGCTGATAGTCTTCCATCGCCGGATACAGTACTTCTTCAACGACCGGTGACAGGCGGTGAATCTCATCAATAAACAGCACATCATGCGGCTCAAGGTTGGTCAGCATCGCCGCCAAATCGCCCGCTTTCTCCAGCACCGGACCGGAGGTGGTGCGCAGATTGACGCCCATCTCATTAGCCACAATGTTCGCCAGGGTGGTTTTTCCCAGCCCGGGTGGGCCAAAAATCAGCAAATGGTCCAGCGCATCGCCACGCAGTTGGGCCGCTTTGATAAAAATTTCCATTTGCTCCCGCACCTGCGGCTGGCCGACATACTCGGTCAGCATCTTAGGCCGGATGGCGCGGTCGAGGCTCTCTTCTTCGCTAACGCTGGCGGCGGAGATCAGGCGATCGGCTTCAATCATGAATTACCTCAAATAGCGGCGCGGAGCGCTTCGCGAATTAATGTTTCACAATCCGCGTCAGGGCGACCCACTTTGCTGATCATGCGGCTCGCTTCCTGCGGTTTATAACCCAGGGACACCAGCGCTGCAACCGCTTCCGCTTCGGCGTCGTTGGTTTCGGGTTCCGGGCCCGGCGTGGTCAGCGTAAAGGCCGAGTCACCGCCAAACAGATCGCCATGCATCCCTTTAAAGCGATCCTTCATCTCGACAACCAGACGCTCGGCGGTTTTCTTGCCCACACCCGGCAGTTTGACCAGAGCGGCAATCTCTTCTTTTTCCACCGCCGTGACAAACTGCTGAGCGGACATGCCCGACAGAATAGCGAGCGCCAGTTTCGGCCCAACGCCGTTGACTTTTATCAGTTCACGAAACAGGGCACGTTCCTGTTTGCTGTTAAAGCCGAACAGCAGTTGCGCGTCTTCACGAACCACAAATTGCGTAAAGATTATCGCTTCGTGATTAAGCTCAGGCAGTTCATAAAAACAGGTCATTGGCATATGGACTTCATAACCAACGCCATGCGCCTCCAGCAGGACCAGCGGTGGCTGCTTTTCCAGAATGGTTCCCCGTAAACGACCTATCACCTGATGCCTTCCTTATTCAACGTATGTGGCGGAATTTATACCATAAAAAAGGCTGGATGAATATCCAGCCTGACGGGCATATTGCGGGGATTGCCGTTAGCGCTGCCGCAGCCGGCCGCGGGTCAGCACCAGCGTGTTCTCACTCATGCGCGCGGCATTCTGTGCAACATGGCAGTGCGTAATCGCGATAGCCAGCGCATCGGCGGCATCAGCCTGCGGACTGGCTGCAAGCTTCAGTAAAGATTTGACCATATGCTGAACCTGACTTTTTTCTGCCCCGCCGGTTCCGACAACCGTCTGCTTCACCTGACGTGCGGCATATTCGAACACCGGCAGGTCATGGTTTACCGCCGCGACGATGGCGGCACCGCGCGCCTGGCCAAGCTTCAGCGCCGAGTCGGCGTTCTTCGCCATAAACACCTGCTCGATGGCGAAAAAATCAGGCGAAAACTGCGTGATAATTTCGCAAACGCCAGCATAGATCAGTTTCAGGCGCGCCGGCAATTCTGTCGTATTGGTGCGGATACAGCCGCTGCCCAGATAGGTGAGCTGGCGGCCGGTCTGACGAATCACCCCGTAACCGGTGACGCGTGAACCGGGGTCAATCCCCAGGATAATAGACATGACGCGTCTCCAGCCAGCGATGAAAGCGGTACAGCATTACAGCGTTTCCGCCACCTCATCGGAGATCTCACCGTTGTGGTAAACCTCCTGCACGTCGTCGCAGTCTTCCAGCATATCGATCAGACGCAGCAGTTTCGGTGCGGTTTCCGCATCCATTTCCGCTTTGGTTGACGGAATCATCGCAACTTCCGCCGTATCCGCTTTCAGACCGGCGGCTTCCAGCGCATCGCGCACGGTGCCCATCTCTTCCCAGGCGGTGAAGACATCGATAGCGCCATCATCATACGTAACCACGTCCTCTGCACCGGCTTCCAGCGCGGCTTCCATCACCGCATCTTCATCCTGGCCTGGCGCGTAAGAAATCACGCCTTTTTTGCTGAACAGGTAAGACACGGAGCCATCGGTTCCCAGGTTGCCGCCGGTTTTGGTGAACGCATGACGCACTTCACCCACCGTACGGTTTCGGTTATCACTCAGACACTCGATCATGATGGCCGATCCCCCCGGACCGTAACCTTCATAGATGATGGTTTCCATGTTGGAATCATCTTCGCCGCCCACACCGCGTGCAATCGCACGGTTCATGGTATCGCGTGTCATGTTATTAGACAGCGCTTTGTCCATGGCAGCACGTAAACGTGGGTTAGAACCGGGATCGCCCCCACCCAGTTTCGCGGCGGTCACCAGCTCGCGAATGATTTTGGTAAAGATTTTACCGCGCTTGGCATCCTGAGCAGCCTTGCGGTGCTTGGTATTCGCCCATTTACTATGTCCAGCCATCTTACATATTCTCCGATCTTAACAATCGCACGGGCTATCTGACTTACGATCCGCCTCCCGACAGTGCCTGCCATCCTCACGTCGTTATAAACGTTCCGGTTGCGCTGCACTGACAGACGCGGCTTCGCGATACCGATGATGCCCGACTCTTCAATTTTAACGGCGCCGGTTTATCACCGGCACCCGGTTTAGGGAACGAAGGATGAGCTTCGTCGAATTCGTGAAATTTAACGTTACTGCCGTCTGAAAAACGCGTTACGGCAGGCATTCAGATAAATTCCTCAATCGCCTGGCGGTTACTCCAGGACTTGGTCAGGGCAGCAGCAGCGGCGGGCTCAAGCCAGCGCGCGGCAAGATGCTCGGTGAGCAGCAGGTCGCGCTCTGCGGGTAAGGCCAGCCTGAACCAGTGTTCACGGTTATGCGTGATGCCCGGTGCGTAACGGTGGCGATAGTGCGGGAAAATTTCAAACTCGATCTGTTTGTGACAGTCTTCCAGCACTAACTTTTCGTCCGCAATGTTGATGGACAGCTCCTCTGACACCTCACGCTCGGCCGCCTGGCGCGGGGTTTCCCCGACTTCCAGGCTGCCTGTGACCGACTGCCAGAAGCTGGCATCATCACGTCGCTGCAGCATTAACACCCGGCCAGTATCTTGCGCAAAAATCACCACCAGCACCGATACCGGATGTTTATTGCCCATTACTTGTTCTCTGACTTTTCTTTCTTCGGCGCCACCAGAATGCCCAGATCCAGCAACGCGGCAGGATTGGCTTCGCTCGGTGCTTCGGTCATCATGCACGCGGCGGCGGTGGTTTTCGGGAATGCGATAACATCGCGAATGTTATCGGTGCCGGTCAGCAGCATCGTCAGACGATCCAGACCAAACGCCAGGCCCGCGTGCGGTGGTGTACCGTATTTCAGCGCGTCAAGCAGGAAGCCAAACTTCAGGCGCTGCTCCTCTTCGGTGATCCCGAGGATACTGAACACCGTCTGCTGCATTTTGCTGTTGTGAATACGCACGGAACCGCCGCCCACTTCGTAGCCGTTAATCACCATGTCGTAGGCATTTGCCACCGCCTGAACCGGATCGCTGGCCAGCGCCTCTGCGGTCATGTCTTTCGGTGAGGTGAACGGATGGTGCATCGCAGCCAGACCGCCCTCTTCATCTTCCTCAAACATCGGGAAGTCGATTACCCACAGCGGTGCCCAGGCGTTTTCGTCGGTGATCCGCAAATCGCGGCCGACTTTCAGGCGCAGCGCACCCAGCGCATCCGCCACGACTTTCGCGCGATCGGCACCGAAGAAGATCAGGTCGCCATCCTGTGCGCCCGTGCGGTTCAGTATCGCTTCCACGATGTCGGCACTGAGGAACTTGGCCACCGGACTCTGCACGCCCTCGAAGCCGTTGGCACGTTCGTTAATCTTCATCCACGCCAGCCCTTTGGCCCCGTAGATTTCAACAAACTTGCCGTATTCGTCGATTTGCTTACGCGTCAGCGCCGCACCGCCGGGCACACGCAGCGCAGCTACGCGGCCTTTCGGGTCATTAGCGGGACCCGCGAAGACCTGGAATTCGACGCTTTTCAGCAGACCGCCTACGTCCACCAGCTCCATCGGGTTGCGCAGGTCAGGCTTATCCGAACCAAAGCGATGCATGGCTTCGGCAAAGGTCATCTGTGGAAACGCCCCCAGATCCACCCCTTTGATGTCCATCCACAGCTCACGAATCAGACGCTCCATCTTCTCACGCACCTGTTCGGCGGTCATGAAGGAGGTTTCAACGTCGATCTGGGTAAACTCTGGCTGACGATCAGCACGCAGGTCTTCATCACGGAAGCACTTAACGATCTGATAATAGCGGTCGAAGCCGGACATCATCAGCAGCTGCTTGAACAACTGCGGTGACTGCGGCAGCGCATAGAACTTCCCTTTGTGCACACGGCTGGGCACCAGATAGTCGCGCGCGCCTTCTGGCGTTGCTTTAGTCAGCATCGGCGTTTCAATATCCAGAAAGCCTTCGTTATCCATAAAGCGACGCACAAAGCTGGTGATTTTCGCACGGGTTTTCAAACGCTGCGCCATCTCCGGACGACGCAGGTCCAGATAGCGATACGTCAGACGCGCTTCTTCGCTGTTGGTCTGGTTAGAATCCAGCGGCAGAGGGTCAGCACGGTTGATGATGGTCAGCGCGTGGGCGAATACTTCCACGTCGCCGGTCGCCATGTCGCTGTTTCGGTTCTTTTCGTCACGGGCACGGACGGTACCGGTGATCTGGATACAGAATTCGTTACGCAGTTCAGATGCCAGCTGGAACGCCTCTTGATGATCGGCATCGAAAAACACCTGGGCGATGCCTTCACGGTCGCGCATATCGATAAAGATCAGGCTTCCCAGATCGCGACGGCGATTGACCCAGCCGCAAAGCGTAACTTGCTGACCCACATGAGACAGATTGAGCTGTCCACAATACTCTGTACGCATAACACTATCCTTTTAACTTCGCCGCTGCAGCAGACAGCACCAGGCCGCGTAACCTTATCAGGTGCTGTCGCAAAAAAGGCCGCTATTATAATGGAAAAAGGCTGACAGGATAAGTGGAGCCACGCTAAAGCACGGCATTTCCTGTTCCCTTTTCACCGGGTTGCGTCAATATACTGCCTTACAGGATAATTACCATCACACTCAACGACAGGAGTCAGGCGTGACACTTCGTATCGGTTTGCCGCAATGGCACCACGCACACTGGAAACGCTGGGGAATTGAAACCCTGGCGGACTACGCGCGTTATTTCCAGACCGTTGAGGGCAATACCACGCTGTATGCACTGCCGGATCCCGAAACCGTGTTGCGCTGGCGGGATATGACGCACGATCAGTTTCGCTTCTGTTTTAAATTCCCCAGCACAATCAGCCATCAGGCAGCACTGCAAAACACCGATGACTTACTGACCGACTTTTTTCGCCTGATGCATCCGCTTGCCGATCGCATCGGTCAGTACTGGCTCCAGTTGCCTGCCAGCTTTTCTCCCGCCCAACTCAGCGATCTGTGGCGTTTTCTGGATAGTCTGCCTGCCTCTTTTTCCTATGGCGTGGAAGTGCGGCATGCCGCTTTTTTCGCGAAAGGTGAGGCTGAGCGCGCGCTGAATCGTGGCCTGCTCCAGCGCGGCGTCAATCGTGTGGTGCTGGACAGCCGTCCGGTTCACGCCTCAACGTCACAAAGCGCGGCGGCGCTGCACGCCCGCCAGCAAAAACCGCGCGTCCCGCCGCATGCGCTGTTAACAGGACCGCGCCCGATGATCCGCTTTGTCGGCAGCGATAGTCTTGAAGAAAGCCTGCCGCTGTTTCGCATCTGGCTGACGAAACTGGCTGAATGGCATACGCAAAGTGAACCGCTGGTTTTCATTCACACGCCCGACATGGGCCAGGTCTTTCCGCTGGTGCAGGCCTTGTGGCCTGAACTGCAAAAAATTGATGCCAGCATCGGTCCCGGGCCGGACTGGCCGCAACAGGATTCGCTATTCTGATAGCGACCGGCAGCATCACACCTCTGGCAAAAGTAAAAATAAGGAATCAATAATGATAAGCGCGTTATATGTGGTGATCGGGGCCTTACTGATCATGAAATTTACCCTGAATGTTGTGCGCTTACGGCGACAGCATCATGTGGCTTATGGCGATGGCGGTCATCACGATTTACATATGGCCATCCGGATTCACGGCAATGCCATTGAAACGATCCCGCTGGGGTTATTATTGCTGATTGTGCTGGAGATGAACGGCGCGAATATCTGGATGGTGCACCTGACCGGCATCCTGTTTTTCATTGGCCGGGTGTTGCATGCACAGGGCCTGCGCAACGATGTCATGAGCAAACGCAAATATGGCATGATGCTGACGTTATTCTCGCTGTCCGGTATGGTAATTTTTAACCTGATTTACCTGCCCTGGCCACTCTTGCTCAGCTTGCGTTAATGTTAACGGCGTAAAGGGTGCAGGCCGCGGCAGTTTCTGCCAGAATAGCGCCCTTTCCGCCGTCTCTTCGGATTTTCGTTATGTCTGATCGCGATCAACTCTTTTCTGCGCCCATTGAAAAACTGGGCGACTGGACGTTTGACGAGCGCGTGGCTGAAGTGTTTCCCGACATGATTCAGCGCTCAGTGCCGGGCTATTCCAACATCATTTCGATGATTGGCATGCTGGCAGAACGTTTCGTCCAGCCCAACAGCCAGGTATTTGACCTGGGCTGTTCACTAGGCGCTGCCACGCTCTCGGTGCGCCGCAATATTCACGTGCCCGGCTGTCAGATTATTGCTGTGGATAATTCGCCGGCCATGGTGGAGCGCTGCCGCCGTCATATCGATGCGTTTCGGGCGGATACGCCGGTTACGGTCGTCGAAGCGGATATCTGCGATATCGCCATTGAGAACGCGTCACTGGTGGTGCTCAATTTCACCCTGCAGTTTCTTGAACCGCCAGCCCGCCTGACGTTGCTGACCAAAATCTGGCAGGGGCTGAATCCCGGCGGCGCGTTGGTGCTCTCTGAGAAGTTCAGCTTTGAAGATCGTGACGTCGGTGAACTGTTGTTCAACATGCATCATGACTTTAAGCGCGCCAACGGCTACAGCGAACTGGAAATCAGCCAGAAACGCAGCATGCTGGAAAATGTGATGCTCACCGATAGCGTAGAAACGCACAAGGCGCGCCTTAAACAGGCCGGTTTTTCTCATGCTGAGCTGTGGTTTCAGTGTTTTAATTTTGGTTCGTTGGTGGCATTAAAATGATCGACTTTGGCCGTTTTTATCAGCAAATCGCCGTGGGTCCCCTGGCAAAATGGCTGGAGGTGCTGCCTGCGCAAATCAGCGAGTGGCAGCGTGAAAATCTGCACGGGCACTTCCGTGACTGGTACAAGTCGCTGGAATATTTACCCCAGCTGGAACCTCAGCGGCTGGACCTGCTGCACAGCGTCAGCGCCGATCGGGACGATATCAGCGATCGGCACCGTCAGGGCATTGAGAAACTGCTGCGTAATCTGATGCCCTGGCGCAAAGGCCCCTATTCGCTTTACGGCACCGAAATTAATACGGAATGGCGCTCAGACTGGAAATGGGATCGCGTGCTGCCACACATCTCCTCGTTAGCCGGACGCACTGTACTGGATGTGGGCTGTGGCAGTGGCTACCATATGTGGCGCATGATCGGGGCAGGCGCGCACCTTGTGGTCGGTATCGATCCCATGCAGCTGTTTCTGTGCCAGTTCGAAGCCGTCCGCAAGCTGTTAAATGACGACCGCCGCGCCCACCTGCTGCCGCTCGGCATCGAACAGCTGCCGGTACTTCAGGCGTTCGATACCGTGTTTTCCATGGGCGTGCTTTATCATCGCCGTTCGCCGCTGGATCATCTGATGCAGCTGAAAAATCAGTTAGTGAGCGGCGGCGAACTGGTCCTGGAAACGCTGGTGATTGAAGGCGATGTGAATCAGGTGCTGGTGCCGGGCGAACGCTATGCTCAGATGCGCAACGTCTACTTTATCCCCTCCGCCGAGGCGCTGAAAAGCTGGCTGGAGAAATGCGGCTTTATCGATGTGCGCATTGTAGACTTTGCCGTAACGACCACAGATGAACAGCGCCGGACCGACTGGATGACCAGCGAATCGCTGGCGGAATTCCTTGATCCTGCGGACAGCAGCAAAACCGTTGAAGGTTATCCCGCACCGCTGCGTGCGGTGCTGGTCGCCACCAAGCCGTAATGCTCAGCGGCGAGACAGCGCCAGTTTCGCCGCGAAGCCAATAAAGACGCAGCCCGTCAAACGATCCATGATTGTCAACACGCGTGGCTTCCTGAGCTGTGCCGCAAAATAGTGACTGCTGCCAATCAGCACGCTGCTCCAGATCAATCCAGTCACCATATGTGTCAGGGCCATCAGGGTGCACCAGACCGGGACCGAGCCGCCCTGAGGGATAAACTGCGGTAAAAATGTTACGTAGAAAACGCCCACTTTAGGATTCAACAGATTCCCCAGTAACCCACGCAGAAAGCAGGCCAGATGCGTTTGCTGCGACGGCGTTTCGGCGGGCAGCGCTGCATTCTGGCGACGCGGATGCCACAGTAACCTGACGCCCAGACAGAGCAGATAGGCTGCGCCAGCCCACTTCAGCAGGTTATACGCCGTTTCCGATGCCAGCAGCAGCGCCCCCAGCCCCAGCCCGACCGCAATGCCCCACGACAGACAGCCCGTCGCCACGCCCAGCGCGGCCGCACTGGCTCGTCGCCAGCCCTGTGCCGCCGCCGATCGCAAAATTAATGCCGTATCGAACCCCGGCGTCAGGGTCAAAATGATGATCGCAAACAGAAAAGCGAGGAATGAAGTCGTCACAGGCGTACTCCTGATTAGAAGTGCTTAACAATAACAAGCGTTTTTCACGCTGTACAGACAGCCAGGCGTGATTAACTGCTACGCTTTTTAGTGGCGTTATTAGCGGGCCGGTAACGGTCTCAATTGAAAAACCAGGAGCTACGATCATGAGTAAATTTATTTTCTCTTCGCCTCGCAAATATGTACAGGGTGCGGGCGTGCTCGATGAACTGGGAGAGTATGTCACGGAATTGGGCAATCACGCTTTCGTGGTGGCTGACGATGTCGTCTGGGGGCTGATTGGTGAGCGGGCGCAGTCTACGCTGGAAAAAGCAGGCATTACCCTCAGCCGTCAGCAGTTCAATGGCGAAGCCTCCAGTAATGAAATTACCCGGTTAAGTCAGCATGCGCAGCAGCAGGGCTGTAACGTGGTGATTGGTTTGGGTGGCGGCAAAACGCTGGATACGGTAAAAGCCGTGGCCGATGAACTCAAACAGCCGGTAGTGATTGTGCCCACCATTGCCTCAACCGATGCGCCCTGTAGCGCGCTGTCTGTTATCTATTCCGACAGTGGCGTTTTTGAAAGCTACCGTTTCTACAGTAAAAATCCCGATCTGGTGTTAATTGATACCGCCGTGTGCGCCGCCGCGCCCGCCCGCCTGTTCGCGTCCGGCATCGCCGATGGTCTGGCGACCTGGGTGGAAGCCCAGGCGGTGGCCCGTAGCCATGCGAAATCGATGGTCAATGGCGATCCGACTATTGCCGGTCTTGCCATTGCCCGGGCCTGTGAAGAGACGCTGCTGACGTGGGGCTACAGTGCCTATATCGCCGTCTCGGAAAAACGCGTCACGCCAGCGGTAGAAGCGGTAGTGGAAGCCAATACATTGCTGTCCGGTTTAGGCTTTGAAAACGCCGGTCTGGCTGGTGCGCACGCGATTCATAACGGATTCACCGCAATTGACGGCGATATCCACCATCTTACTCACGGTGAAAAAGTGGCCTACGGTACGTTAACTCAGATGGTGCTTGAGCAGCGTCCCGATGAAGAAATTGCCCGCTACATCCGCTTCTACCGTTCGATCAATATGCCGACCACGTTAAAAGAGATGCATCTGGACGGGGTGAGCTGGGAAGATCTGGTAAAAATCGGCGCGCTGGCGAACAGCGAGGGCGATACGCTGAAAAACCTCAATCCTAACCTGGCACCGGAACAGATCGCCCATGCGCTGCTGGGCCTGGATGCGTTCAGTAAAACGGTAAAATAGGGGCTATTCCGTCGCCTCAGTGGGTTTGTCCCAGTACTGATACTTATAAACCGCACTGAGGTGACGCTGCACCGTGCCTTTCTCAAAAACTTCGGTTTCATTCAGGTAACTCAGGGTGCAGTTGCCCTTGTCATCCCAGAACTGGCATTCATCCACGGTGCGCAGAGTGCTGACGTCGGTTGATGCCGTGCCGTTCAGGCGCAGCTCCCGCCCTTTATCGTCATAGGTATAGGTGTCTTTTCGCCGGGCAGAGGTGGTGCGGGTGACGAGGCCCTGCGGACTCCACGTGTAACGGTATTCCCCGTTGCTGACGGGATCGGTTCCGCGCGCAATGCTTTTCAGCAAACGATAGTGTTTATCGTAGCGGTACGTGGTGTCCGTGAATCCCGATTTGCCCATGCTGATGAATTTGTCTGAAGCGCTGATAATATTGCCGTTTTTTCCCTTATGCCAGTTGATGGTGCCTTGTCGGTTATCCACCACCACTTCCTTTCCCTGTTTCAGCACTTTTACCAGATACGCATATTCGGCCACCCAACCTTCCTGCACACGCACCAGATGTTGTTCCATGCTCAGAATGACGTTACGCTCATTTTTGTCATAACTGATATCCGCCACCAGCAGGTCGCCACAGGGATCAAACTGCCCCAGCACCCGCTTTTGCGAATTGACGTCTTTGCCAAACTCCCCTGCGACAACCTGACGTACCGCCCCTTTCGCACTGCCGCCCAGCAGAATCCAGTTATTACTGTCAGAGACCGCTTTACTGTTTGATTTGCACGCGGCAAAGGTTAAGGGCGCATGGCATCCCATCACGGTGAGAACAGCGGAAAGCAGAATGCATCGCATGGCAGGGCCTCTGACATCAATGTCGATTAGGGTTAAGCTGATGACCCGCAACCGGGGAACAGAACAGGGAAAGCAAAGCCGCGTTGACGGCAAACGGCGACACAGAATGCACGCAATGCGTTGTTTCATCATCCACTATAGCGGAATACCGGACAAAAAATACCCCAGCAAATGTGCTGGGGTTTGGTACTTGCAAACATCACGTCATCAATCGGCGTGCTGCGCGGCAAAACTGGTTATGAGTCAGGCCACCCGGGCGGTATTCATTTGCATGACACTTTTCATTGCCTCTACAACATCACCATCGACGCAGTAACGGCTGAACTCATCAATTTCGGCTTCGGAACACATGGAAACACCCGCTTTGCGGTAACGCATCGGTGATGCCACCAGGTGGCTTGCCGAGCTGTGTACCTCACGAATATCTGCATCAAGAAACTTTTGCAGGTTACTTAAACGAACGCCAGCACCTGCCATAATGATAGGACCGCTGCTGTATTCATTAAGTTCCCTCAATAATGCAATTCCGTTTTCCGCACTCTGCTGCTGCCCGGAAGTGAGGATACGTTTCACGCCAAAATCGGTTAAAACATCGAGCGAACGTTTTGGCCGGTGGCAGAGATCGAAGGCGCGATGGAAGGTCACCGCCATGCCGTCGCACAGCGCCATGATCTGCCGCATCTGCCCCACATGAATATGGGCATCTTCATCCAGCATCCCTAACACTACGCCCGGAAAGCCCAGTTCGCGAATCCGCGCGACATCCGATTTCATTGCCTCGAACTCCCGGCTGGAATAGCAAAAATCTCCGCCGCGCGGGCGGACAATAGGATGCACCGGAACAGAAATGTCACGACGGGCGAATTCCAGCATGCCAGCAGAAGGTGTCAGGCCGCCTTCACGCGGTGCCGCACAGAGTTCAATTCGATCGGCCCCCGCCTGTTGAGCGGTTAAGGCACAATCCACCCCATAGCAACAAATTTCCAGTGTGGTCATTCTCTTCTCCTTTACATGACGTCCTGTTCACGCCAAATTCGTCAGGTATGCTTATCCCTTAGAACAGTTTACGTGGAAAACTAACTATGACATTCAATTTTGACCAACGGATAGACCGCCGTCACAGTGATAGCCTTAAATGGCACAAATATGCGGGTCAGGATATTCTGCCGTTGTGGGTAGCGGATACGGATTTCCGATCGCCTGCCCCCATCATTGAGGCCATTAAAGCCCGCGTTGATCATGGTGTTTTCGGCTATGGCGATAAGCCTCAGGGATTTATCGATGCGCTGATTGCCCGCTGTAAATCACGCTATCACTGGGAAGTTAAACCGGAATGGGTGGTCGTGTTGCCCGGCGTAGTCTGCGGGTTAAATCTGGCCGTGCGGGCGTTTACCGCGCCGCACCAGGGTACCGTCGCGCCGCATCCCATTTATCCCCCTTTCCGTTCAGCCGCGAAGCTGGCTGAACGTGATCAGTTGAATCTGCCTCTGACGTTGCAGGAAGGCCGCTGGGTCATGGATCTCACTGCAGCAGACGGCCACATGCAGGACAAAACCTTGCTGATGCTTTGCAATCCGCAGAATCCTGGCGGCACGGTTTACCGCCGGGAAGAACTTGAAGCGCAACTGGCCTTTGCGCAGCACCATGATTTAATCGTCTGCTCTGACGAAATTCATTGCGATTTACTGTTAACGCCGGGGCTGCAACATATCCCCTTTGCCTCCCTGAGTGATGATGCGGCCCAACGGAGCATTACGCTGCTTTCGCCATCCAAAACCTTCAATATTGCCGGGCTGGGCGCTTCCGTCGCTGTGATCCCGGATCCTGAACTACGGGCGCGATTCACCGCCGTGCGCCAGGGCATTGTGCCCTCAGTCGATATTCTGGCCCTGGTTGCGGCGGAAGTCGCCTGGCGGGCCTGTGATGACTGGCTTGATGCCCAGCTTGATTATCTGCGCGGCAACCGGGACTGGCTGGTTTCCGAAGTCAATGCGCTGCCCGGCCTCAAAATGACCTCTCCGGAAGGCAGTTATCTGGGCTGGATCGATGCGCGAGAACTCCAGGTTGCCAGCCCGGCGCTGTACTTTGAAAAACACGGGCTTGGCTTCTCGCCAGGGCGCGACTTTGGTGATGACGGCTTTGTACGAATCAATTTCGGCTGTCCCCGCGCCTTGCTGGAAGAAGCCGTCAGACGGCTCAGACGCGCGGTTGAAGCCCGGGGCTAACGCTGTTCACTGGCCACAATCTCGTCCAGTCGCCATGGGTGAAACTTAATCGTGGTTTCCCCATCGGTCACTGCCAGCGTAGGATTCGGCAGACGCTCGTTTTCCCCTTTCGGTGAGCTGGTTTTGAATGAAATACCCGGCTGCGTGAGCGCCTGATCGGACAGTAGCGCCATGGCACGCATGCCCAGTGTTTCAGGCTCGCCTCGTAATACCACCTCAATATGTTCCCAGCGCTCGTGGCGGTAACGTTTTTCACCCGGCCAGGGCAGCTCAACGACGTCTATCGCCCAGCCGGCAATCATTAACGGTTGGTGCAGCTTAAATAAACATACCGGTCGTCCGTTAATCATCGCCGCCGAGAACTGCTCCCCGAGTTGCAAAAACCCTTTTTGCCAGCGTTCGGCCGTCGCATTCTGATGACACCGCACGGCCACATGATCGACGTCGAGGTCTGTGGGGTTTAATCCCAGACGCTGTGAAAAATTTTGTAACCGTTCTTCGAAAGCCGCTAAATCGGCCTGTAAATCGTCCAGTTCGGGTGGGAATATCATGCTCACCGTAAGCTGTCTCCTCACTTTTTTATGACCAGGGAATGCCGTAACTCATTGTTACTGAACTATCGTAATGAACAAAAGGGTAAGATTCATCTTATTTGGCGGGCGTTTTACGAGAAAAGCAAAAAATTAACGCTTTTAATTCAGATTAATCTTCTGGTTAGATCCACCTTTTCGTTGACAAAAGTAACTTAAGTTACTGTTTTGTATAGTTATCATTAACACAATAAGATAAGTCTTACTTAACAGTGGCATGATTGCAGCCTGCATAGCTTTCTATTAAATTTGCATTAACACTATTATAAGGAAAGTTTTTATGACGATGCTCATCGTAGTTGCCATCTTAATTGCACTGATGGGGTTTGCCCTTGCGCGCCACTGGAAGGTACGTGCAGACAAAAGTGTTAAAAACGCGCGCCGCGCGCGTCGTCGCTAATCTCTGCGGGAAACATCTTCGGCTCTGTTTCCCTGCCTTTATCCCGCTACTGACTCACGCTGACAATTCACGTATACTTTTTCCCTCATTTTTTCCTTTTGCCGGGCCAGGACCTGTGGTCATTGCACCCGGCAGAATCATGACGACAGCCCGCTGCCCAAATAGCGTGCTTTTCTCTGCATATGTAAGGTAACCCGGTGAATATTCAGGCGCTTCTTTCCGCAAAAGTCAGTCAGGCAATGGTGCTGGCTGGTGCTCCCTCCGATTGTGAACCTCAGGTTCGTCAGTCGGCTAAAGTTCAGTTTGGTGATTATCAGGCTAACGGCATCATGGCCGTGGCGAAAAAACTGGGCCAGGCGCCACGACAATTAGCTGAAACCGTGATTCAACATCTGGACCTCACTGGCATTGCCAGCAAAGTGGAGATCGCGGGGCCGGGCTTTATCAACATTTTCCTGGATCGTCAGTGGCTGGCCGACCATGCCCGGCAGGCGCTGAATCATCCGCGCCTTGGCGTGAACCCGGTCGAACCACAGACAATCGTCGTGGACTACTCTGCCCCCAACGTGGCGAAAGAGATGCACGTCGGCCATGTGCGTTCCACCATCATTGGCGACGCCGCGGTGCGCACCCTCGAGTTCCTGGGCCACAATGTGATCCGCGCGAACCATGTGGGCGACTGGGGCACGCAGTTCGGCATGCTGATTGCGTTTCTTGAAAAACAGCAAAATGAAAACCACGCGGAGATGGCGCTGGCGGATTTAGAAGGTTTTTACCGTGAAGCCAAGCGCACTTACGATGAAGATCCTGAGTTTGCAGAGCGTGCGCGCGGCTATGTCGTGAAGTTGCAAGGCGGTGACGACTACTGCCGTCAGATGTGGAAAAAGCTGGTTGATATCACCATGACGCAAAACCAGCATATCTACAACCGTCTGAACGTCACCCTGACGCGTGATGATGTGATGGGTGAGAGCCTCTATAACGACATGCTGCCGGAAATTGTGGCCGATCTGAAAGCCAAAGGTCTGGCCGTCGAGAGTGAAGGCGCCACCGTGGTATTCCTGGAAGAATTCCAGAACAAAGAAGGTGAGCCGATGGGCGTGATCATCCAGAAAAAGGATGGCGGCTATCTTTACACCACCACCGATATTGCCTGTGCCAGGTATCGCTATGAAACCCTGCATGCGGACCGCGTAATTTACTACATCGACTCACGTCAGCATCAGCATTTACAGCAGGCGTGGACCATTGTCCGTAAAGCCGGCTATGTGCCCGCGTCCGTTCCACTTGAACATCATGCGTTCGGTATGATGTTGGGTAAAGATGGCCGTCCGTTTAAAACCCGCAGTGGCGGCACCATTAAGCTGTCAGATTTGCTGGATGAAGCCTATGAACGCGCGTACACGCTGGTACGCGAGAAAAACCCGGACATGACGGAAGAGGAAGTCAGCACGCTTGCGGAAGTCGTCGGCATCAGCGCCGTGAAATATGCCGATCTGTCAAAAAGCCGCACCACTGATTACATTTTTGACTGGGATAATATGCTGGCGTTTGAGGGCAATACGGCGCCTTACATGCAATATGCTTATACGCGCGTGCTGTCCGTGTTCCGTAAAGCCGGTATCGACGCCGATGCGATTCAGGCAGAAATCGTGCTGACGGATGACCGTGAAGCCCTGCTGGCAACGCGTTTGCTGCAGTTTGAAGAGGTCATTACGCAGGTGGCACGCGATGGCACACCGCATGTGATGTGTGCCTATTTGTACGATCTGGCGGGCCTGTTCTCAGGCTTCTACGAGCACTGTCCGATTCTGGCCGCAGAGGACGACGTGACGCGCCTGAGCCGTTTACAGATTGCGGCACTGACCGCAAAAACCCTGAAACTGGGCCTGGATACGCTGGGGATCAAAACGGTCGATCGCATGTAATCTGTTAAGGCGCTGAGAGCTGACTGTTCTCAGCGCCTGCCTCAACCTCGCCCTTCCCGCTCTGCCCGTCACCCGCACAATTTTCCTTCATGTAGCGTCATCTTTGCCATTGCCCTCCCTGACTCCACGATACAAAGGCGTTAATTCGTATTTCAGCACCAGAGATGATCGCAGCACGCGCCGTGCAAACCCGCTCAGGCAACCCTGATGTCGCGTATATCAAGGTCCTGTCGGGACATGATTCTTTTCTTATTCCCGCGCTCTACTATAAGCCCGCGTTTTATCAGGTTTAACGTGTTAACGAGAAAGGAAGAATAAGTTGATGTTAAGAAAAGCGTTTGCCGAGCTGTTCGGCACCTTCTGGCTGGTATTCGGAGGCTGCGGCAGCGCCCTGCTCGCCGCGAATTTTCCCCAAACCGGGATTGGGTTTGTGGGCGTGTCTCTGGCATTTGGCCTCGCCGTACTGACAATGGCCTTTGCGGTAGGCCACATTTCGGGCGGTCACTTTAATCCCGCCGTCACCCTGGGCTTATGGGGCGGTGGCCGCATCGACAGCAAGACCATCTTGCCCTACATCGTGGCACAGATGGCTGGCGGTATTGCGGCGGCGGGCGTGCTGTATCTGATCGTCAGTGGTCAGGCTGACTTTACGATGGCAGATAAGGGTTTCGCTGCCAACGGCTTTGCGGCGCACTCGCCAGGCGGCTATTCCCTCTGCGCGGCCGTCATCACTGAACTCGTACTCAGCGCGTTCTTCCTGGTGGTTATTCAGGGTGCGACGGATAAACGCGCGCCGGCGGGTTTCGCTCCCATTGCGATTGGTCTGGCATTAACGCTCATTCACTTAATCAGTATCCCGGTAACCAATACCTCGGTGAATCCGGCACGCAGTACCGCGATGGCTGTTTTTCAGGGAGGCTGGGCGTTACGGCAGCTGTGGGTTTTCTGGCTGGTACCGATAGCCGGTGGCGTTGCGGGGGGATGGCTTTACCGCTTTCTGCTGAAAAAAGACGCGTAGCCTGAACCGCGTTATGACATCGGGAGTGATCGGGCAGACCGACAGCATCAGTCTCTTGATGATGCTTGTCAGTCTGCCATGAACAGGGCGAAAAAGGCTTAGTGGTAGTTGACCGTCACCGCTGTGCTGACGACCTTCAGCCCCGGCGGCAAACTTCCGCCACCGGCGAAGCCAAACACCATATGTAACGTTTCACCGGCGGCGACCTCAGCCAGACCGCGTGTGCTGCCGCTGGCACCGTCCAGTTCGGTACAACGCTGTTCTGCACAGAGCCGGACCTGTAAACCGGAAGGCACCGGTTGGGTAAACTGATAACGCCAGTTCACCACGGTGATCGCCCCACTGACCTGACCTGGCGGGGTCAGCGGCTGCGACGACTGCCAGCTTCCCCGGTTCGCCATCAGTGGACCCGCCGCGCTGGCGCTCCAGGCACCGTCAGCGGCCTGAGCAAACAGCGGAAGCAGCAGCGAAAACAGCATTAGCGATCTCATTGTTTGCCACCGATGGTTGCGGTCATGCGAATCTGACGGTTATCGCTTAATTCCATATTGGACAGCACCACCAGCTGCGGCATGTTACGGCGCAGGAAGCGTGCCAGTAAAGCGCGTAACGGATGATTGACCAGCAGGACAGGCGGCGCGCCCATCATTTCCTGCCGTTGCAGGGCCTCCTGCGTCTGGGCTAACAGCCGATCGGCCAGGCCTGGCTCAAGTCCGCCACCGCCCTGCAAGGCCTGCAGCAGCAGGCGCTCCAGTGTCGCATCCAGGCCAATCACCTGCACTTCACCCGTGCCCGGGAACCACTGCTGCGTAATCGCTCTGCCCAGCGCCACGCGCACCACGCTGGTGAGTTCCTGCGGATCGCTTTGAACCGGCGCATGCTCTGCCAGCGTTTCAATAATGGTGCGCATATCACGAATCGAAACGCGCTCAACCAGCAGGTTCTGCAGGACTTTGTGCAGCGTTGTCAGCGTAATCACGCCAGGCACTAAATCTTCGGTCAGTTTCGGCATCTCTGAGGAGACGCGGTCCAGCAGTTGCTGCGCTTCCTGTCGGCCAAACAACTCACTGGCGTACTGGCCAATCAGATGATTAAGGTGCGTCGCCACAACGGTACTGGCTTCTACTACGGTAAAGCCCTGAATCTGAGCCTGCTCTTTGAGCGCACCGTCAATCCACACCGCCGCCAGGCCAAAGGCAGGATCGACGGTTGCTTCACCCGGCAAGGTACCCGCGGCTGTGCCGGGGTTAATCGCCATCCAGCGTCCGGGATAGGCATCACCGCTGCCGATCTCCACGCCTTTCATTAAAATGCGGTAGCGCGCGGGTGGCAATTCCATGTTGTCACGGATATGCACCACCGGCGGCAGAAAGCCGACATCCTGCGCCACTTTTTTACGGATACTGCGGATACGACCAAGCAACTCACCGTTCTGGTTGTGATCGACCATCGGAATCAGGCGGTAACCCACTTCCATGCCCAGCGTGTCTTCAAGCTGCACATCAGTCCAGGAGGCTTCGGCAGAGGCAGGCGTTTCCATGGATTTTGCGATGCTGCTCGGCGATTCGACATTCTTCTTCGGCTGCATCTCGCGGCCACGTAACCACCACGCCAGCCCCAGTAAGGCCGCCGTAAACAGCAGGAACACAAAGTTAGGCATGCCCGGCACAAGCCCCAGCAAACCGATTACGCCGGCACTCAGCATGAGGACGCGCGGATCTTTGAACAGTTGCCCAACCATCTGCTCGCCGACGTCCTGGTCGGTTGCCACGCGCGTCACGATAACACCCGCCGCGGTAGAGATGACCAGCGCAGGGATCTGTGCGACCAGACCGTCACCGATGGTTAACAGCGTATAGGTTTCTGCCGCGTGGCCCGCATCCATACCATGCTGAACGATCCCCACCAGTAAACCACCGATCACGTTAATGACCATGATCAAAATACCGGCGATGGCATCCCCGCGTACAAACTTACTGGCACCGTCCATCGAACCGTAAAAGTCCGCTTCCTGAGTCACTTCGGCGCGACGACGCTTCGCTTCATCTTCGCCAATCAGACCCGCATTCAGGTCGGCGTCGATAGCCATCTGCTTACCCGGCATCCCGTCAAGCACAAAGCGCGCACCCACTTCGGCGATACGGCCCGCACCTTTGGTGATAACCATAAAGTTGATGATCACCAGGATGATAAACACCACGATCCCGATGGCGAAGTTTCCGCCAACCAGGAAGTGGCCAAAGGCTTCCACCACCCTTCCCGCCGCCGCGGCACCGGTATGACCTTCCAGCAAAATAATACGCGTAGAGGCTACGTTCAGCGACAGGCGCAGCAGGGTCGAAAACAGCAGAATGGTGGGAAAGGCCGCAAACTCCAGCGTGCGCTGGGTAAACATGGCGACCAGCAGCACCATAATCGACAAGGCAATGTTAAAGGTAAACAGCAGATCAAGGATAAACGGCGGTAAGGGCAGAACCATCATCGACAAAATCATGATGATCAGCACCGGACCCGCAAGGACCTGCCATTGCATGTCTTTGAAGTTGCCTGGAAGGCGTAGTTTAGCGGCCAGATTAGCCATCGTTTTTGCTCTCTCCTGCAAAGTCCATCTCTGCCGGGACCGGCAGGTCTTTAGGTTTTACGGGCACCAGGCCACCTTCGCGCTTCCAGCGGCGAAGCTGCCAGACCCAGGCCAACACTTCCGCGACGGCCGCATAAAGGGCGCCAGGAATGTGTTGCCCGATTTCGGTATGACGGTATAACGCACGCGCCAGCGGCGGTGCTTCCAGAACCGGAATGCGGTGTTCTGCGCCCAGTTCACGAATGCGTAAGGCGATCTCGCCAGCGCCTTTGGCAATAACCTTGGGCGCACTCATTTTCTTCTCGTTATATTGCAGCGCAACCGAATAGTGTGTTGGGTTGGTAACGATCACGTCGGCCTTGGGCACATCGGCCATCATGCGACGACGGGCTGCCGCGCGCATCTGCTGACGAATGCGCCCTTTCACGTGCGGGTCACCTTCCTGCTGCTTGTGCTCATCGCGAATTTCCTGACGTGACATCCGCAATTTTTTAAAGTGGCTGTAAAGCTGCCAGAAAACGTCGTATCCCACCATGGGGATCAGGCCGAGCATGACCAGCGCACAACAGATAGCGATCATGTCCATGCCATGGATCAGGGCTGTGGTCGGCGACTCGGCAATCAACCGAAGCATATCGGGCCAGTGCGTCCAGATGTACCAGCCTGCCACGCAGCCCACCAGAATGGTTTTCAGAATGCCTTTAAACAGCTCCGTCCAGGCCTGCGCGGCGAACATGCGTTTGAAGCCTGGCAACGGGTTCAGCTTGCTAAAATCCACTTTGATGGATTTGCCGCTGATGACCACGCCGCCCAGCAGCATCGGTGAAGCAATGGCCACCAGAACCAGCCCGCCCAGAAGCGGCAGAAGCGCGGCAATAGCCTGCATGATCAGATTACCGACGTGGGCGATGATAATTTTGTCATCTGTCACCATGCCGTGGTCGAAACTGAGTCCGGTTGACACCATTGCCGCCAGTCGATGGGCCATTGCCGTTCCGCCAACCCATAAAATCATGATGCCTGCCAACAGCATCAATAGTGAGGTTAACTCGCGCGAACGCGGAATCTGGCCCTCTTCACGCGCTTTTTCAAGTCGGTGGGCCGTGGGCGATTCTGTTTTGTCCTCATCACTGTTTTCTGACACCACAAACCTCGGTTGGCAGGAATTCTGAGCATAGAATGCCAAATTTGAGTTTGGTTAAAGCGTGGATAAAACGTGAAAAACACGTGCTCTTTCACGGATAGCAAAAGAGAAAAGCGGAGTGGCCCGCGGTGAGCAGGCCACTTTTCAGAAGGGACCATCGCAACGTCGCGATGGCGAGACAGCCAGGTGATTAGAAACCGAGGCTGTCCAGCAGGTCATCCACCTGATCCTGGTTCGCAACAATGCCAGGGGCGGCAGCGTTAACCTGAGGACCGTTAAGCAGCGTAGTGCCAACCTGACGTTTTTCGGCGCTCACTTCTGGCATGTTTTCCAGCAGCACCATTAACAGCTGGCGCTCGATCTCCTGAATCACATCCATCATGCGTTTGATCACCTGACCGGTGAGGTCCTGGAAATCCTGCGCCATCATGATGTCGAGCAACTGCTTGTTAGTAAAAGAGGTGTGCTCAGGCACTTCCCCTAAATACTGACGCGTATCCGTCACCAGCTCGCGCGCATCGGCAAGTTCAATAGGATTCTCAAACCATGCATCCCAGCGTCCTTTAAGCGCAATCGCTCCCGCTTCCATTTTGTCCTGGTGCGGTTGCGCTGCTTCGACGCTGTTCAGCGCCCGGTCGGCCGCCTGAGCGGTCTTTTGCACTACATAGTCCAGACGATCACGGGCGTCAGGAATGGCTTCAGCAGCTTCTGCAATGGCCTGATCCAGCCCCAGCTCACGCAAACTATCACGCAGCATGCGTGTCAGTGAACCGATGCGGGAAATGATATCTTGTGCCGCGGCTTGCTCAGCTGATTTCGGAAGGTCGCTCATCACATCTCCTTACATACCCAGTTTTTCAAAAATTTTGCCCAGCTTCTCTTCAAGCGTGGCGGCCGTAAACGGCTTAACGACATAGCCGCTTGCACCCGCCTGAGCGGCAGCAATGATGTTTTCTTTTTTCGCTTCAGCCGTCACCATCAACACAGGCAGACTGGCCATGGCCGCATCTGCGCGAATGGTCTGCAGCAGTTGCAGGCCATCCATGTTAGGCATGTTCCAGTCGGAGATAACGAAATCGAAACCACCTGCCTTGAGTTTGGTTAACGCATCGACGCCGTCTTCCGCTTCTTCTACGTTATTGAAGCCCAGCTCTTTCAGCAGGTTACGGACAATACGACGCATCGTATTGAAGTCGTCCACCACTAAAAAGCGCATATTTTTGTCAGCCATATCTACTCCTGTGTTATCTCGCCCGGCAGGACGGGCCTGTTAAATACGCAATGCCTGTCCGGCGCTAATTTTCGCCAGCATGTGCTGGCTGATGTTGCTTAAATCCACTACTTCGCTCACACCGCCGCTGGCTATCGCCTCGCGTGGCATGCCAAAAACGACACAACTTGCTTCATTTTGCGCGATGGTCCAGGCGCCGGCACGATGCATTTCCAGCATGCCTGCTGCCCCATCGTTACCCATACCGGTCAGGATCACGCCAACGGCATTTCGCCCGGCGTTGATCGCCACCGATTTAAACAACACATCGACTGACGGTTTATGACGGTTAACTGGCGGACCGTCGTTCAGCTTCACGACATAGTTCGCACCACTGCGACCCAGCTCCATGTGCATCGCGCCGGGCGCGATATAAGCATGGCCAGGAAGAATACGCTCACCATCTTCGGCCTCTTTCACCGTAATCTGGCAGAGCTTGTTTAGCCGCTCGGCAAACGAACGGGTAAATCCCGGTGGCATATGTTGCGTAATCAGCAGCGCAGGGCTGGTGGCCGGTAGCGGCTGCAATACGTGGCGGATGGCTTCTGTACCGCCCGTCGATGAACCAATCGCAATCAGCTTTTCACTACTCAGCAGCGGACCGGCTTTCAGCGTGACCGGGGCAGGCATGGTGGTGCGCACATGCAGACGTGCCCGGGCAGCCGCGCGAATTTTATCGCCAATCATCTGGCTGTAAGCCAGCATACCTTCACGAATGCCTAACTGTGGTTTGGTCACGAAATCCACCGCACCGAGCTCAAGCGCGCGCAGCGTGATTTCTGAACCCTGTCCCGTCAGTGATGACACCATCACGACCGGCATCGGGCGAAGACGCATCAGTTTTTCAAGAAAATCCAGTCCATCCATGCGCGGCATTTCAACATCCAGCGTCAACACCTGCGGATTAAACTGTTTAATTAAATCGCGGGCCACTAATGGATCCGGGGCCGTCGCCACCATTTCCATATCAGGATGACTGTTGATGATTTCTGTCATCAGTTGCCGCATCAGCGCAGAGTCATCTACGCACATCACGGTAATTTTGCTCATCATCTTTCCTTCGTCAGTCCATAAACGGTTTGCCCACGCAGCCAGAACTCTTTACTAATCTGGCTAAAGTTTTCTGAGTGTCCGGCGAACAGGATGCCGCCAGGCTTAAGCAGTGGAACAAAACGACGTAGAATTTTTTCTTGTGTTTCTTTATCGAAATAGATCATTACGTTACGGCAGAAAATGGCATCGAACGGACCCGGCAGGTTCCAGTCGTTGGCCAGCAAATTCAGCTGACTGAAATTCACCATATTCGCCAGTTCGGGGCGCACACGCACCATGCCAGCATGCGGGCCCGTACCCCGTAAAAAGAAACGTTGTAGCTGTGCAGGCGACAGCGTCCGTAATTCTTCCTGGCGGTAAACGCCCGCCACGGCTTTTTCCAGAACCTGGGTATCGATATCACTGGCATGGACCTGGAATTTACCGGGTCCGGTTCCCAGCGTTTCGGCCAGGGTAATCGCGATAGAGTAAGGTTCTTCGCCCGTTGAGGCGGCCGTGCTCCAGACGCTGAAATTGCCCTGACGTTTACGTGCATGTTCCGCCAGGATAGGAAAATGGTGCGCCTCGCGGAAAAAAGCGGTCAGGTTAGTGGTCAGAGCGTTGATAAACGCCTGCCACTCAGCACTGTTAGGATCGTTCTCCAGCAGGGCCAGGTAGCGACCAAAATCATCAATATTCAGCGTGCGCAGACGACGTACCAGACGGTTGTAAACCATCTCGCGCTTATGATCGGCCAGCACGATACCCGCGCGCTGATAGATGAGCTGGCTGATACGGCGAAAATGGGTATCGGAGAGGGGCAGCCGCTGCACCATCTGTGAGAGCAGCGTTGTCGCCTCTGGTTGATCTAATAACGTCGATTTCTTCATCTTTGCACCTGGCCTGAACTACACCTGTTAAACGTCTGCTGCTATGCCCAACCGCACATCAGCGGTTGGGCCATCCAGGCAATTAGAAGGTTTCCCAGTTCTCATCACTGCGTGATGAGGGTTGGCGAATGCCCTCTGACGGACTTTCTAAACGTAAACTTTTTGCCGCCGTTGTCTTGTTAACGGCCTGCGTGACAATTTCTTTACCAATATTGAAGACAGAAACCGCTTGTTTTAAGTTGCTGGCCTGATCTTCCAGTGCCGCAGCGGCGGCGGCCGACTCTTCAACCAGCGAGGCGTTCTGCTGTGTCACGCGATCCATCTCGGTCACGGCCAGGCCAACCTGGTCGATGCCACGGCTCTGTTCGTCTGAAGCAGAGGCAATCTCTCCCATGATGTCGGTGACGCGTGTGACGGCGCTGACGATTTCGTTCATGGTATCGCCTGCGCTTTCAACCAGGACTGAACCGGTATTCACGCGACTGACGGAGTCCTCAATCAGCCCTTTAATCTCTTTCGCCGCCTGTGCACTGCGCTGTGCAAGATTGCGCACCTCACCGGCAACCACCGCAAAGCCACGGCCCTGCTCACCTGCGCGTGCCGCTTCCACGGCCGCATTCAGTGCCAGGATATTGGTCTGGAAAGCAATGCCATCAATCACGCTGGTGATATCGGCAATTTTTCTGGAACTGCCCGCAATTTCTTTCATCGTGGTCACGACACCGTCCACCACTTTGCCGCCCTGCTGTGCGGTTTCAGAGGCATTCAGCGCCAGCGTCGACGCCTGACGGGCATTTTCAGCATTTTGCTTCACGGTCGCGGTAAGCTGTTCCATGCTGGCAGCGGTTTGCTCCAGCGAAGCCGCCTGCTGCTCTGTTCGCGACGACAGATCGTTATTCCCTACGGCAATTTCGCTGGCGCCGGTATAGATCGCATCGGCCCCATCACGGACGGTGCTGACCGTACGGACCAGTTCACGTTGCATCTCCTGCAGAGACGTCAGCAAATCGCCAATTTCATTACGTACGGTAATGGCGATAGGCTGCGTCAGGTCACCCCGTGCGATATGCTGGATATGATCGATGCTCTGTTTTAACGGGCGAATCAGCAGGCTGCGCATAAGATTCCACACCAGCACGATCACCAGCAGCGTAACGACCAGCGTCCCCGCAACCAGCATAATCATGCGCTGATAAGCGGCATTATTGGCATCGATGCCTTTCTGGCTCAGTACCAGGTTGTAGTTAAGCCAGTCGTCATAATCTTTTTGGAATTTGTCCTGATAACTTTGTGTCGGCTGATCAACAAACCCTTTAAAGTTGCCGTTGCCCAGAAACACAATCAGTTCCGCCAGACCATCGTGGAATTGTTTGTAATTGGCCTGTAGCGTCAGCACGTTAGCCGCACTTTTTCCTTTCTCTGACAGGTTGGCATTGAATAATTCATAGCCCTTTTCAGCCTGTTTCAGCTCACTGTCAGCCAGCGCCACCAGCTCTTTTACGGTGGCTCCCGAACCTGCCATCTGCCCATCCTGCAAATAACGAATGCCCGCACGGTTTAAGGTATTACGTGCCTGGACAAGCGCAACCCATGACGTTCCCATGGCGCGTTGCAAGGTGCTAAGACGCTGGTTATAAGCAAAGTTTTCTTTATCTTCCGTAACCGTTTTGAAAAATACCCCACCCGAGAAAACCTGCAGCAAGGCAAAAAGCCCCAGTACACACAGGAGGCCGGTGACAACGCGTACTCGACTAAACATAGAAACCTCATTCATTAGCAATTCGATTCTGTTTATCGGCCCGCGCAGGCGGAACTTTACTGACAGCGTGAATTGATCATCACGCTGGCAGTAAAAACTGTCAGAACGCTTAAGTACGGGAGATTTTGAAGACGGAAACGGCCTGGGACAGTGAGCTCGCCTGTTGCTCCAGCGCGGCGGCGGCGGCGGCAGATTCTTCCACCAGCGAGGCGTTCTGTTGCGTCACGCGATCCATTTCTGTCACCGCCTGCCCCACCTGATCGATACCGCGGCTTTGTTCATCCGATGCCGAGGCAATTTCACCCATGATGTCGGTCACGCGGGTGACGGCACCCACAATATTATTCATGGTGCTGCCTGCGCTCTCGACCTGCTGCGAACCACTGTCAACGCGGGCAACAGAATCTTCAATCAGCCCTTTAATCTCTTTGGCAGCCTGCGCACTGCGCTGCGCCAGGCTACGTACTTCGCCGGCGACAACCGCGAAGCCACGGCCCTGCTCGCCTGCACGCGCCGCTTCGACGGCGGCGTTCAACGCCAGGATATTCGTCTGGAAAGCAATACCATCGATCACACTGATAATGTCAGCGATTTTCCTGGAACTGTCTGCAATTTCTTTCATTGTGCTGACGACGCCATCCACAACTTTGCCACCCTGCAAGGCGGTTTCAGATGCGGTATGGGCGAGTTGTGAAGCCTGACGCGCATTATCCGCATTTTGTTTCACCGTGGCGGTCAGTTGCTCCATGCTGGCGGCGGTCTGCTCAAGCGAGGCCGCCTGCTCTTCCGTGCGTGCGGACAAATCGTTATTGCCCGCGGCGATTTCGCTGGCACCCGTAAAGATCGCATCGCAACCGCTGCGGACTTCACCCACCGTTGTCACCAGAGATTGTTGCATCTCACGGATACCGGCGGCCAGTTGGCTCATCTCATTACGGCCTTCTACCTTCACTGGCTGCGTCAGATCACCGGAGGCAATCGTGCGGATATCCACCAGCAGACGTTGCAGAGGATAAATCAGCACCTGGCGCAGGCCAAACCAGCAACCGATGATCACCACGACCACCAGAGCGCCGACCATGCCCAGCAACCACATCATCTGAGTAAAGGCTTGCTGGTTTTGTTCTGCACCATGCGAAGACAGCTCGCTCTGCTTAAGACGCCAGGCCGTATAGGTGGCCTGCATGGCCTGCTGCTTCTGTTCAATGTTCTGTTTGAACATGCCTTCCAGATCTTTGGCTTTCAGGCTGGCGATCATCCCGCGCAGACCGGTCAGATAGGCGGCAAAATGGTTTTGTAACTGATCGCGCATTTCGGTATCCGCGCCTGGCGTTTCCGGAATGGCATTAAACTCGGCAAGATACTGCTCACCTTTATTGGCTTCGCTAATGGCTTTGTCCGTCAGGCTGTCCAGCTGACCGCCGTTCATTTGCGATGCCAGACTGGTTTGTAACCGCAACATGGCGCGGTTGAGCGTAGTACGTGACTGGTTCAGAGCCATATAGGCATCCGTCATGGCCGCCACGTTGCGTGTTGAAATCTGCGACAAGGCAAACGCCGCTTTATCATTATTGAGCGCTGACCAAAACAGGCTGCCTGACAGTAGTTGCAGGGCACCGAAAAGCATCAGTACCGTAATCAGACTGGTCACCACTTTTATCCGTTTTAACATCTTTTTCCCCGACTAAATAAGTAACGTGCAGGGGCTGTATCGGCGGCAACGCAGGATGTTTTAGCCATTCCGCTTTTAAAAAGGGGTTCAAATGACTTTTGTAATTATTGAAACCAGAGCAATATGCTAATCCTGGAGCAGGATCACAGACAGCGTGTTTTTTGAAAGGTCGACGGGTGAAGGAAAGGCGGTGATGACAGGTTCGGCGTGCAGAATAACAACACGGGCCAGCGTTGGCTGGCCCGTGTTTAACGATTACGCGGTACGCAGGTTGTCGACCAGCGCCATCTCTTCGCTGCTCAGCAGCTTTTCGATGTCGACCAGAATCAACATGCGCTCGCCCAGTGCACCCAGACCTGTCAGGTACTCTGTTGACATAGTCACAGCGAACTCAGGTGAAGGACGGATCTGTTCCTGCGTCAGCGACAGGACATCCGACACACCGTCAACCACGATACCGACGACGCGGTTTTCGAGATTCAGCACGATCACCACGGTATTTTCGTTGTACTCAACGTCTGGCTGTGAAAACTTCACGCGCAAATCGATAATTGGCACGATAACGCCGCGCAGGTTTGTCACGCCGCGAATAAAATCAGGCGTGTTGGCAATGCGGGTTACCTGATCGTAACCACGAATTTCCTGAACCTTCAGAATATCGATGCCGTACTCTTCATCACCCAGCGTGAAGACCAGGAACTCCTGTCCAACGGTTTCGCCAGCAATTTTTGTCACGGTTGCCATTCCACTCATGTTATTTACCCTTTCGTTATCAATCAGGCGGCAGCGCCGGCCACACGTTTTTCACGGTTAAGTGATTGCAACGCCGAAACGTCTACAATCAGCGCCACGCTGCCATCGCCGAGGATGGTGGCGGCTGAAATACCTGGAACTTTGCGATAGTTGCTTTCCAGGTTTTTGACCACAACCTGGTGCTGACCGATTAACTGGTCCACCAGCAAAGCGTAACGCTTGCCCGCGCTCTGCAGAATCACCACAATGCCCTGCGTCGCTTCGGTTTTCGCCTCTTTCACGTCAAAGACGTTCCACAGTTCAACCAGTGGCAGGTATTCGCCGCGCACTTCCAGAACACATTCGCCGCCCGCCAGGGGTTTCAGCTCTTCAGCACGCGGCTGTAACGATTCCATCACCGCATTCAGCGGCAGAATAAAGACTTCGTTCGCTACGCGCACTGACATGCCGTCCAGAATCGCCAGCGTCAGCGGCAGCAAAATACGGATGGTGGTGCCTTTGCCTTGTTTTGAGGCAATTTCAACATGGCCACCCATTTCCTGAATGTTACGTTTCACCACGTCCATGCCCACACCGCGGCCAGATACGTCGGTGACCTGCTCTGCCGTTGAGAAACCTGGCGCGAAAATCAACATGCCGACTTCTTCATCGCTCATGTTTTCATGCACCGGCAGTCCCGATGACAGAGCTTTTGCCAGGATACGTTCGCGGTTAAGGCCCGCACCGTCATCTGACACTTCGATACAGATGTTGCCGCCCTGGTGTTCTGCTGACAGCGTCAGATTACCTGTGGCAACCTTACCTGCCGCAATACGTTTTTCCGGGGTTTCGATGCCGTGGTCAAGACTGTTACGCACCAGGTGCGTTAACGGATCGATGATACGTTCGATCAGACTCTTATCGAGTTCCGTCGAGCTACCCAGTAACGTCAGTTCAACTTCTTTGCCCAGCTTGCTGGCCAAATCACGCACCAGACGTGGGAAGCGACTGAAGACGTACTCCATAGGCATCATACGAATCGACATCACAGATTCTTGCAGGTCACGCGCATTACGCTCAAGCTGCCCCATGCTGTTCAACAGTTCGCCGTGCGCGACCGGGTCCAGTTCACCTGAACGTTGTGCCAGCATTGACTGGGTAATCACCAGTTCACCCACCAGGTTAATCAGCTGATCGACCTTCTCAACCGCAACACGGATGCTGCTTGATTCGCTGGTCTTCGCGGGCGCGGCAGCGCGTTTGCTTTCGCGTTTCACTGCGGCAACCGGCAATTCGGTCACGGTCGCAGTCTGAACATCGGCAACCGCAGGCGCATCCACGCTTTCGGCTACCGCCGCGGCAGCGTCAGCACCCGGGAAGCGAATCTGCGCTTCATCAATAACGAAACACAGCACAGCAATAATGTCGTCTTTGCCTACGCCGGTAATGTGGCACTCAAGCGTATTGCTGCCTTTCTTCACGTTGCTGAGCGTGCCAAGATTACCCAGCTCTTCCAGCATCAGGTCGATATCTTTTTCTTTCAGGTCGACCAACTGGAGGTGAACACCTTCAGCATCAGAGGAGGCGGATTCTGCCTGACTGACAGGCGTTTCAAGCGCAACCACAACCGGTGCTTCAACCGGCTGACCTTTCGCCTCTAACGCCAACTGGCGTAATGCTTCACAGATATACTTGAAGCTTTCCGCGTTAGGCTCTTGCGCGGTTTTATAAGCATCTAGCTGTTCCTGCATAATATCTTTAGTTTCCAAAAACAGATTGATGATGTCGGTGCTGAGCTGCATCTCGCCGCGACGAGCACCATCCAGAATGTTTTCCAGGATGTGGGTTGTTTCCTGTAAAACCGTAAAACCAAAGGTTCCGGCTCCGCCTTTAATCGAGTGGGCGGCGCGGAAGATGGCGTTAAGCTGTTCAGAGTCTGGCTCCTGGGGATCGAGTCCCAACAGGTGTTGCTCCATATCCGCTAACAGCTCATCGGCTTCATCAAAAAACGTCTGGTAAAAATCGCTGATGTCCATGCTCACGGGAATCACCTCGGCTGTGAGGGGGCTGCTGTATTCACCGCACCTGCCGAAGACGCTGGCGGTGCGGAGGTTGTTTTCGTTGCATCCGCCGGTAGGGCTGACGGTGCAGGCGTTATTGTTGTTACCGCACGAACCGAAGAGGTTGACGTCGCGGAGGTCGCTGTTTTCGCCGCGACCGCCGGTGAGGCTGACGATGCGGAGGCTGCTGTTTTCACCGCGCTCGTCGATGACGCTGACGAGGCGGCGGTCGCGGCTTTCTCTGCGCTCGTCGATGCGGCTGACGGTGCGGAGTTCGCTGTTTTCACTGCATCCGCCGACGTGGCAGTTGCAGGTTTGGAAGATGTTTTATCAGCCGCATTACTGCCGGGTGCTGACGGCGCGGTCACTTTTTCTAAGGCAGAGGGATCGCTAATCTGAACCGCGTCACTTTCTGCGTTCTCTTTCTCAATCGCGGCTTCGGTATCATGGTTCAACACCAGCAAACTGATACGACGGTTAACGGCATCATCGCCGCCGCGATTTTTCAGTTTCATGGTATCCGCCATGCCGACGATACGCAGAATCTTTCCACCATCCAGCCCACCAATCACCAGTTCACGACGTGACGCATTGGCACGGTCCGCTGACAATTCCCAGTTGCTGTACCCTTTATCACCGGTCGCATACTGAATGTCATCCGTATGGCCCGCGATACTGATACGGTTAGGGATGTCATTCAAAATCGGTGCAATCGCGCGCAAAATATCACGCATATAAGGTTCAACTTCTGCACTGCCGGTCTTGAACATCGGGCGGTTCTGGCTGTCGATGATCTGAATACGCAGCCCTTCATCAACCATATTAATAATCAGGTGCGGACGCAGCGCTTTCAGGCGCGGATCAGCTTCGATTAACTGGTCGAGCTTTTCACGCAGGCGGTTGAGGCGAATTTCATCCAGCTTGCGTTTCTGCGCATCCATATCCACAACCTTTTTGACTTCACCTTCTTTCTTCGTAGCATCGTCTCCTCCGCCTGGGATCGGGCTGCTACTGTCGCTACTTCTCTGTCCACCCGTCAGCGCCACTTTCAAGGGCGTCTGAAAATACTCTGCTATCTGGATAAGCTGTTGTGGGCTGGCGATCGACAGCAGCCACATCACCATAAAAAATGCCATCATCGCCGTCATAAAGTCGGCATAGGCGATTTTCCATGAGCCATGTCCTCCTTCATGTTTTTTATGTTTGCGCTTTCTAATCAGCACAATTGGGCGATTGCCATGTTTCATGAGGTCTGATCCGAAGTCTGTTTAGCCGGGTTCTTCGCGTTGCGAACGTGTTCTTCCAGTTCGCTGAACGATGGACGCTCAGCTGAATAAAGCGTTTTACGACCAAACTCGACGGCGATCTGCGGTGCATAACCGTTCAGGCTGGAAAGCAATGTCACTTTCACGCACTGCATCATCTTGGTCGTTTCAGCACACTTCTGACGTAATACCGACGCCAGAGGCGAAATAAAACCGTATGCCAGTAAAATCCCGAGGAACGTTCCCACCATGGCATGTGCCACCAGTGCACCCAGCTCGGCGGCTGGACGGTCAGCTGACGCCAGGGCATGAACCACGCCCATTACCGCCGCAACGATACCGAAAGCGGGCAGGCCATCGCCGACGGCAGCGATACTTTGTGCCGGCACTTCACACTCGTGTTCATAGGTTTCAATCTCTTCATCCATCAATGCTTCGATTTCGAAAGCATTCATGTTGCCGCTCACCATCAGGCGTAAATAATCGGTGATGAAGTCGACTAACTGTTTATCGGCTAAGATGCGGGGATAATTAGCAAAAATTTCACTCTGGGCGGGATCTTCAATATCACGCTCAAGCGATAACATGCCTTGCTGGCGAGATTTCGCCATCAGCCGGTAAAGCAGTGCCATGAGATCCATGTACACCGCTTTGTTGTATTTCGAGCCACGGAACAGCAGCGGCAGAGCTTTGAGGGTCTTCTTGATCGATTTACCGTTGTTGCCCACCAGAAACGCGCCGACGCCCGCCCCGGCGATCATCAGCAGTTCTGCAGGCTGGTAAAGCGCGCCAAGATGGCCGCCCACTAAAGCGTATCCGCCCAACACGGAACCTAATACAACGATGTAACCTAAAATTATCAGCACAGAAAAATCCTTACGTCCGTAACGTGTTGGTCGACGTTAAGCCAGAGAAACCGGAGATGTTCACCCTGTGGAGGCAAAAAAAAAGCAGCGGGATTAACCGCTGCTGGATGACTTCCACATTGCGAACAAATTTAAACGGCGTGTTTAACCTGTTCATCCAGCAGTTGTGGAAAGATATCGGCAGTATCTGCAGAAAGTTTACGTCTTTTTACGGCACGTGATGGTGGCTGGCACAGGCTGCAGACAAAGCTGCCAACAGGCTGATGTGCATGATTAATAAAGCTGCCGCTGCAGCATTTACAATCTGATAATTCCAGCATACCGCTTTCAACGAATCGCACCAGGGTCCAGGCGCGTGTTAGCGCCAACAGCGGGCCCTCGTCCGATTGCGGGCACTGCTCGAGATAAAGGCGGTAGGCTTTAATCACCGCATCAATCCCTTTGCTCAAACCGGTTTTCAGTAAAAACGTCCAGGCATTACAGAACATTGAGGCATGAATGTTCTGTTCCCAGGTCATGAACCAGTCAGTCGAGAATGGCAACATACCTTTAGGGGGTGGACTGCCACGCAACTCTTTATAGAGTTTGATCAAGCGACCGCGGCTCAGCTGCGTCTCGCTCTCCAGCATTTGTAAGCGCGCACCCAGTGTGATCAGCTCCATAGCGAGCTGAATATCACGCGCTTCCTGGACAATACTTTTTTCACCCATTATACCGCCCTCTTTTTAGTAGGCGCGGCGTCTTTCGACGCGCTGCGTAATAAACGGCTGGATAAAAGAATCCCGGTATGGATTTGTTGTAAATCATCCACACGTGATTCCTGCGTCAGGCGATTAATAACGGTGCTATCGGTGAAACGAAACTGACACACAAGTTGGTTGGTCTCAGCTAATTTCACCATTTCAGGTAAGGTTAATTCAGACAATGCGTCAGCCATCTTTTCATCGATCCCGAGGCGAAACATCGCAGAAGCTTTTTCCTGGTTAATTAATCGCTGCGCGAGCAGTAAATATGACAAGTTGATATCGTAAATATGTTTTAGTAATTCAGATGTACCCATTTTTCCATCCTGAGAGACGCGACGTAACTTACCGCAGATGACATCTCTGCGTATCGAGCTGCTGGTTGGTAAATCTAAAGATGGCAAAATAATTAAACATAAAAAGCAATGGTTCTGAGTTCTGCTTCTTTTTGCGACCCTGTCTTTCCGGTCAGAAGTCAATCTTTTCAGTCCACCTTATTCTTAAGTCGATAACCTTCTTCCCTGAGGCTTGCTTGCTTTTTTTAAGACTAATCCGAAAACAAGGCAAATCTATATCGGATGATCCTTACATACAACGACAGTTCGGTGAAATTTTAGATAAAGTGTGACGCAGATCACACTTTTGCCTCTATTTTCTTCAGTAACGCTTTATTATCCCTTCCTCACTGTCTGTTTTTTACTCAATTTGACGTTTTTTTTACAGGGATTTGTCCTGAGCTGGACTTAATTGGCTACAAAAATCAGGGATGATTCTGTAAGGCATGCAGAATTCCTGTTTATCTCAATGAATGGAATTTGCACCCTATTTAGAACCAGCTAAAACCATAAAACCAGTGGAATATGCTACCCATGGCGCGCATTATTTGTATTTAAATTAGTCAGTTAGGTGATAAGACAAAAAGAAGGGAAAACAGGGGCAGAAGGCCGACAATTCTGATTACGCGCTTTCTGACAATCCGTCGTAAAGGCTGAAAGCAACCCGTTTAGAGAGCGTACACCGATGTAACAAGGAGTTACATTAAGGATATGAATGAATTGCAGGCAGGAGAGTTTTATGCATTTTAACTATCGGCAGGAATGAAGAGAACTTTAGCTTAACCAGGTAAAGAAAGTGAATGGCGGTGTTAATTGCACATTTTTACGCCACTTTGCCGTCAGACGGACGCCTGGCGACGCAAAAGCGCTTTTGAGTTAGGGGACAATCATTAGCAACAGCGTGTATGCAAAAGCGGCGGGATGTAACGCACAGCAAGCCTTCCCTGGCTTGCTCTGCTGTCAGGCGAGTTTCGGAAAGGTGGCAACCTTGTTTGCCATGCCGTGATCGGCACTCCGCGGAGCAATCTTCTCAAGATCACGCAGGAAGTTTTCGCGCCATGCGGTGATGTCGTTTTTACGCAGTACCGCCATCATATCGTTATAGCGTGAGATACGCTCGGTACGGGGCATGGTGATCGCTTTATCCAGCGCCGCGGCCACTTCGTCGCGGTCATAAGGGTTCACGATAAGCGCGGAGGTCAGCTCGTTAGCCGCACCGGCAAAACGGGACAGTACCAGCACACCCGGATCGTCCGGGTCCTGCGCCGCCACGTACTCCTTCGCCACCAGGTTCATCCCGTCACGCAACGGCGTCACTAAGCCGACATCCGTTAAACGGAAAATTTTCATCAATAAACGACGGTCAAAGTGCTGGTTAAGATAATAGAGTGGCGTCCAGCCTAGGGTGCCGTATTTCCCGTTGATGCGCCCTGCCTCGGTTTCTAACTGATGACGAATATCCTGATAGGCCTGCACATCGCCACGAGACGTTGGCGCAATCTGCGAGTAACGAATCTTGCCGTGATGCTGCGGGTAGTTTTCCAGCAGCGCTTCATACGCCAGGAAGCGTTCCGGCAGGCCTTTCGAGTAATCCAGACGTTCGCAGGCAATGATATTGCGCACATCGCCCAGCTCCTTCTTCATCGCCGCCATTTTGGGTGGCAATGGCCCTTCAGCCATCTCCTTAATGCTGTCAGGTTCAATCCCTATCGGGTAAACCTCCGTCATAAAGGTATTGCCATAGGCGCGATGTTTTTTGTCACCTTTATTCTGCAACTGCGTCAGCTGGCTCACACTGTCGAGGAAGGCGACGCGATCAGATTCCGTCTGGAATCCTAACAGATCGTATTCGCACAACATTTCCAGCAGTTCTCTGTGCGGCGGCAGCGCATTGAAAATTTCGGGCGTCGGGAAAGGAATATGCAGGAAGAAACCGATGCGGTTGTTGATGCCTGCCCGGCGCAGCGCGGCGGCAAACGGCAGAAAGTGGTAGTCATGAATCCACAGAATGTCGTCAGGCTTGATCAGCGGTTTCAGGCGCTGCGCGACGGCATCATTAACTTCGCAGTATCCTTCCCAGGCTTCACGCTGGAACTGCACCAGGTCTAAGCGGTAATGGAAAGCAGGCCAGATAACGGTATTAGAAAACTGACAATAATAGAGATCGTACTCGTTCTGGCTCAGCGGGAAGGAGGCATATTCAATACCATCATGCTCCGTTACCGATACCGGGTTTTCTTCCTCACCCGAAAATTCACTTATCTCACCGTTCCAGCCAAACCACAGTCCACCCGTGCTTTTCAGCGCATCCAGGATGCCAACGGCAAGGCCGCCCGCGCTGGTTTTGTTCCCATTTGGCATGGCGATACGGTTAGATACAACAACTAAACGACTCATAACCTAAACTCCTTACCAACGTTATCTTGCTCTAATTGTAATCGTGTTCTTTCCAGCCAGGCATAGACATCCGTAACGTCATGTAAACGATAACGTGCCTGGCTTTCGCCTTCTCCCACTTTCACGGAAATCCCGTGCATGGCATTGACGGCGGCAAAGCCTTTCTCATCGGTCAGATCGTCACCGATGAACACCGGAATACGTCCCGCGAACGGGGCTTCCTGCATAAATGCCTGCACAGCCGCGCCTTTATCAATGCCGGTCGGTTTAATTTCAACCACACACTTTCCGGGCTGCAACGTCAGACCCGAGAAACGTTCGACGGCGGCCTGCGCAAGGTGCAATATGTCCTGCTCATGTGCCATCGCCCGACGATAATGGAGGGCAAACGCCATCCCTTTCGCTTCAAGCTGCGTATCTGGCCAGTGGGCCATTTCGGCTTCCAGCATCTGTTTCAGCTGACGTTCAGTCTCTTCGGGCAGTGACACGCGGTGTACCCTGCCCTCCGCGTCTCGACGCTCAGCGCCATGCACGCCGGCAGCCGGCGCGTGCAACGGTGCCGCAAGCGCATCCAGTTGCTCAACAGGACGACCTGATACCAGCGCCAGCGCGCCGTGGCATAAAGAAGAGAGGCGTTGCAGCTCTGCTACAACCTGTTCTGGAATGAAAGCGGCATCCGGCTGGGGCTGTATCGCTGCCAGCGTGCCATCAACATCAAAAAAGAAGGCATACAGACCGCCGCTCAATGACGGAAACGAGGCATTACTTTCTGCCGTCTGGGTCACGTGTCTTCTCCTGTAAACGGGTTCATCATCAGGACATCGCAGCAGAGAGCGTTCAGCAAGAGGTCGGCGCAAGGCCGAATGAAGTAAGGAGACTGCGCGGTAAAACCCTGCAATTCGGTAACTCTTTCTCCAAAAACATACGCGTTAAGTGCTGAAAAACTCACTGACTGTCGTTGTCGCCCCATAAAGTGTAGACGCAATCCTGCATTCTGCCAGAAATATGCATTTCCTGTGCCAGCCGTCACGCTTAATTCTGCTGCTGGCAATAACGGCGATTAACGGCCTGCTCACGCCGACTTATTTTGCGCCCGCAAAAAAGAAATAAAAATGTAATAAATGGTCCTGTTTAAGGTTTTCCTAATCTTTCTTATCCATACTGTTCACTTATTACCGTCTGACTTTCATTGTTGCGCGTTAATGCGAATGTATTAGCGCAATAATAATGGAGACATTCACTAATGATTCAACCCGGATAAAATAACATTTTTTATTATTCCGACTTTATATTAATAGTCAGTCCGTCATGTTGCCCTTTCGCATTTGATAAAACGTCTTATTACGGGTTAAGGCATTATGCCGGGCGAGACGAAAAGGGGCTGATTTGCAGCCCTTTATCTCATCTTTAATTAACGTTTCCGCTGAGCTAAGTTGAGTGACAACATTCGTCATGTCAGCAACAATCCCGGCATGTTTGCCCAAAGCAGGCACAGCCGACGAAACCGGGACGGCCTGCCTTATCCACTTGCCGGACAAGGTTGTCAAGGTGAGTTCACGCAAGAGCGACCCGCTATTGCTGTGTCCGGTCATCGGTACTGATACAAAAGAGGTATCCTGTTAAGCGCTTATGAAAATATTAATTGTTGAAGACGATGCTCTGCTGCTGCAAGGTCTTGTTCTGGCGCTGGAAGGCACGGGCTATGTCTGCGATGCGGTTTCAACGGTCCGTTCCGCGGAAGCTCATCTTGCCAGCGGGCTTTACAGTTTGATCGTGCTGGATGTCGGCCTGCCGGATGAGGATGGACTGCACTTTCTGCAGCGTCTTCGCCGTCAGAAGCAGATGCAGCCTGTATTGATTCTTACCGCGCGTGACACGATTGATGAGCGCATCGCCGGGCTGGATGCAGGTGCCGATGACTATCTGATCAAGCCTTTCGCGCTGGATGAACTGCTGGCAAGGATTCGTGCCCTTATCAGACGTCATGTTAACCAGGGGGATACGCGCGTGGAGGTGGGCAACCTGTCGCTGGATATGACACATCGCCAGATCCATCTGGATAACGCCTTGCTTGATCTCACCCCTAAAGAGTTTTCGATTCTGTCTCGCCTGATGCTCAAAGCGGGCCATCCGGTGCACCGCGAATTGCTGTATCAGGATATCTACAATTTTGATAACGAGCCTTCGACCAATACGCTGGAAGTGCATATCCACAACCTGCGTGACAAGATCGGCAAAAGCATGATCAGAACGGTTCGCGGCTTCGGCTATGCCCTGTCCCCCTCCCAAACCGATAACGAGATGCCCGAGACATGAATACTGACCGCACCGGGACGACCATGCGTTTTCGGCTGCTTCTCACGATTGGCCTCATTATGCTGTTTTTCCAGCTCATCAGCGTGGCCTGGCTCTGGCATGAAAGTCAGGAACAGGTGCAATTTTTAGTTGAGGCGCATCTGCAGAACCGCAACATGGACCGGCATGTCCATAAAGAAGTCCGCGAAGCCGTGATGAGTCTTGCCCTGCCCAGTCTGGTGATGATTACGCTGACGCTGCTCCTGTGCTATCAGGCGGTACGCTGGATTACCCGCCCGCTCTATCAGTTGCAGCGTGAACTGGAGAACCGGAGCGAGGTAAACCTGGAACCTATCACCTTTTCCGGATCGGTGCAGGAGATTGACGCTGTTACGCACTCTGTGAATCGCCTTGTCGCACGTCTGACAGACAGTCTGGAACGTGAACGCCTGTTTACGGCCGATGTGGCCCATGAGCTGCGAACGCCGCTGGCAGGTTTACGCTTACATCTTGAGTTGCTACAACGAAATCAGGCCGTCGATACGCAACCTTTATTACATCGTCTGGATCAGATGACAGGAAATGTTGCCCAGTTGCTGCAGCTGACCCGTGCCGGCCAGCAGTTTACCTCAGGCAGCTACCAGCAGGTTGCCCTCATCGATGAAGTGATTGTGCCTATGGAAGCGGAGTTGAGTGCGATGCTTGCCGTGCGTCATCAAACGTTAACCCTTGATGTTGAGCACAGCTTCAGGGTGAAGGGCGATGCGATCCTGTTACGAATGCTTCTGCGCAATCTGGTGGAAAACGCCCACCGTTACAGCCCATCTGAAAGCAATATCACCGTGCGGCTTGAAAACACACCAGGCCCGGCGCTGATCGTGGAAGACGAAGGTGACGGCATTGATGAAAGCAGGCGCGGCGAGTTAAGCAAAGCCTTTGTCCGCATGGACACGCGCTATGGTGGCATTGGGCTGGGCCTGAGTATCGTCAGTCGGATTGTGCAGTTACATCATGGACAGTTTCTGCTGGAAAATCGCCCTGACCGTTCAGGTTGCCTGGCCAGGGTCCTTTTCGCGGTGGACTGATTCAGTTCACAAACCAGCAGGCCAGAAAGCTGATGACAGCGCTGACGGCAAGAATAACGGCAACGTACTCGCTGAATGGGCGTGATACGAAAGAGGTGGCGGTAACAGTCGTGGTTTTCATAGCGTCTCCTGTAGAATCCACCTCAGTATCGCTGCCCTGTGTTAAGGAAACATTAAGCGCTACATTCCCTGTCGCGGCTTAAACCTTCCCGACAGGGTGCCCACCGCTTGCCCTGTTCCCTGCTACGCTAAACGCATCGTGTGACAAAAAGGCCCCACATCAGACGGCGTTTAACGCGGCTCTCTTTACGCTGACGTCTTCAGAGATGTTGAAAATGCCTGACGTCATCCCCACCTCTTTCCTTCAGACCAGACAGGAGTAACATTTATGGCAATCGAATATGCAGTAATCGCAGGCGGCTGTTTCTGGTGTACAGAAGCGGTTTTTAAAGACGTGATTGGCGTTGAGTCAGTCGAAAGCGGTTACACCGGCGGCGAGCGCCCTAATCCGACCTATGAGCAGGTCTGCAGTGGCGCCACCGGTCATGCAGAAGCCATTCGCATTGGCTTTGATCCTGAGAAGGTCAGCTATGGCGATTTGCTGGACATCAGTTTTGCCACGCATGATCCAACACAGCTTAATCGCCAGGGCAATGACATCGGCACTCAGTATCGCTCCGCCATTTTCCCCGAAACACCCGAGCAGGAAGCTGAAGCCCGTGCCGCGATTGCACGCGCTCAGCAGGATCATGATAAACCGATTGTCACAACCATTGAGCCATTAAAGGCCTGGTATCCGGCAGAAGGTTATCATCAGGACTACTGGGAAGGTGCCGGCCAGCGAAACGGCTATTGCATGGCGGTGATTCCCCCTAAACTGCAAAAGCTGCGTAAGAGTTTTGCCAGTCGGGTTAAAACCGCCCAGTAACCGCCTGCCGCTGAGCGGACTTTACACTGCGTAAAAACGGGCGTTTTGTGATTAAAAAACCCGATTTTGCGCAGCCTTAACGCGATTCGTTCAGAGCTTAAGCGAATAGAAAAAAAGAAAAAAATAGTGCTTGACCGTTTCAGGTCGACTCCCTATAGTAGCGCCCCGTTGACCCAGCGCGGTCAGCAACAATTTGCGGTGAGGTGTCCGAGTGGCTGAAGGAGCACGCCTGGAAAGTGTGTATACGGCAACGTATCGGGGGTTCGAATCCCCCTCTCACCGCCACATTCAAAGAAGAGTCCAGACTCACCTCTGGACTTTTTTTTGCCTGTTCTCCTGAGAGGGGGATGAGAACCCCCGACCGGGGGGCGACAAAACGGCAACGCCGTTTTGCATGGCCGCCAGGCCACCCGAAGGGCGAGCGCAGCGAGTGAATCCCCCTCTCTCCGCCAGATTTGAAGAAGCGTCCAGACTCACCTCTGGACTTTTTTTTGCATATTCTCCTGAGAGGAGGATGAGAACCCCCGACCGGGGGGCGACAAAACGGCAACGCCGTTTTGCATGGCCGCCAGGCCACCCGAAGGGCGAGCGCAGCGAGTGAATCCCCCTCTCACCGCCAGATTTGAAGAAGCGTCCAGACTCACCTCTGGACTTTTTTTTGCATATTCTCCTGAGAGGAGGATGAGAACCCCCGACCGGGGGGCGACAAAACGGCAACGCCGTTTTGCATGGCCGCCAGGCCACCCGAAGGGCGAGCGCAGCGAGTGAATCCCCCTCTCACCGCCAGATTTGAAGAAGCGTCCAGACTCACCTCTGGACTTTTTTTTTGCCTGTTCTCCTGAGAGGAGGATGAGAACCCCAGACCGGGGGCGACAAAACGGCCCCGCCGTTTTGCATGGCCATCAGGCCACCCGAAGGGCGAGCGCAGCGAGTGAATCCCCCTCTCACCGCCAGATTTGAAGAAGCGTCCAGACTCACCTCTGGACTTTTTTTTGCCTGTTCTCCTGTGAGGGGGATGAGAACCCCCGACCGGGGGGCGACAAAACGGCAACGCCGTTTTGCAGGGCCGCCAGGCCACCCAAAGGGCGAGCGCAGCGGGTGAATCCTTCTCTATCGTCCTCTGTCGCACCCAATAAAAAAGGCCTGCCGGTTCACCCGCAGGCCCTTAAAGCACTCGCGCTCACGCGTTACTGCTTATCCCGTGCCCACGTCGCGCTGCTGACATTCACCTTCACTGGCAACAGACCGATCTGGGTAAATTTATCGGCCAGCGCCTGCTGTTCGTTAAACACGTTGGGCGTCATACGTTCCGCCCCAAACGGCATGCGGGCCAGCGCGCGCTGCCAGATGGGTACAGGCAACCCCGTGGAGCCGGAAAGGATTTTTGCGGCGTCAGCCTGATGACTGTTTGCCCAGACGCTCAGCTGACTCAGCGCATTCAACACCTGTTTCGCCGTCTCGGGATGACCATCAGCAAATTTGCGGCTGGCCAGAAAAAAGGTGTAATGCGGCACTAAGCCTTCGGCATTTTTCAGCAGGCGCGCATGGGCCGTGGTTTCGACTTCGGCCAGATACGGATCCCAGATAACCCAGGCGTCGACAGCACTGCGCTGGAAGGCGGCCCGGGCATCGGCAGGCGGGAGATAAACCGGCGTAATATCTTTATACGTCAGCCCCGCCTGCTCCAGCGCAGTCACCAGCAGATAATTAACATCCGATCCTTTGTTCAGCGCCACGCGCTTGCCTTTCAGATCCTTGACACTTTTGATCGTGGAATCGGCCGGCACCACAATGGCCTCGGTCTGCGGGTTGGCCGGCGAGTGGCCAAGGTAGACCAGATCGGCCTGTGCCGCCTGCGCGAAGACAGGTGGCGCATCGCCGGTGGCCGCCAGATCGATACTGCCTACGTTAAGCCCTTCCAGCATCTGCGGGCCTGCCGGGAACTCCACCCAGCGCACATCAATGCCCTGCTTTTTAAATTCGCTGTCGAGCGTGCCACGGTATTTCAGCAGCGCAAAAATATTCGCTTTCTGGAAACCGATATTCACGACCTGGGGTTTGTCTTCCGCCTGTGCTGTCACGAAGGTGCCAAGTTGAGCGAGCGCAATCAGTGCACTTATTACTATTTTTCTCATTTTTCTGTCCTGAACGAAGGTGTTGTCAGCGCAACATAACAAATCCGTGCCTGAGGGCTTAATGCGTATAAGTTCTGTCCTTAGTCATAAAACGTCATTGCGGCCAGACTCTGTCCCGGACGTTGATGGCGCGGGGAAACAGACCGAGCGCATAGAAACGATCGGCGATTCTCTGCTGCTCGCGAATAATCGCTAAGTTCATCGCCTGAGTTCGATGACTACGCCGCGCCAGCGCCTGACGTAATGCGCTGTCGGACATGCCCAACTCCTTTGCCAGTAACCCGGCAGCCTCGGCCGGATGGGCATCGATATACTGGCCAGTCTGCTCCAGCGCGGTCATCAACAGGCGCAGTAAATCGGGTGAATGCGTAGCAAACTGGCGATCCGCCAGATAGAACTGATGGTTGCTGACCCGGCCCACGCCATCGGCAATGACGCGCAGTTGATCGCCACGTTCGGCCTCACTCAGTAAAGGGTCCCACATCATCCAGGCATCGACCGCATTCAGGTCGCTGGCGGTTAACGGATATTTCGGTGGGGCATACACGATACGCACGTCGTCCAGCGTCAGGCCTGCTTCATCGAGGATCTGCAGCAGCAAAAAATGGACGTTAGAACCTTTATTCACCGCAATGCGCTTGCCTTTGAGATCGGCAATCGTCGTGATGGCGCTGTGTCTGGCGACCATCAGGGCAACACTTTGCGGCGCAGGCGGTTCCCAGGCCACATAGACCATGGTGCCCTGATCGGCTTGGGCAAACAGGGGCGGAACTTCGCCTGTCGTACCAAAGTCAATTTCCTGATCGCGCAGAGCATGCAGCAACTGTGGCCCCGCAGGAAATTCACTCCACAACACGCGGACATTCTGGCCCACCAGCTGCTGCTCAAGATGCTGACGGGCTTTGAGAATGCCAAGATTGCCGAACTTCTGGTAACCAATACGCAACTCGCGCTCCTGCACCACAGAGTCTGTCAAAACACGCGATGGCGCGATGGCGCTGCTGCGGCGCGGCTTAATGATGCCGCAGTGGCCCAGATGGGTGCGCAGGCTGTGACGGCTGATCCCCAACAGCGCTGCAGCCTGGAGCTGATTTCCCTGACTCAGCGCATAGGCATTGCGCACTAAGGATTCAATAATTCTGGGATACAGGGGCGTTTCACTGTGCTGCAGTTGCTGCCGGATAAACTGATCAATCACATCCTGTTCAGGCACCGGTTCAGCCTCAGTCACGCGGCCCAGACGCAGATGCTGGGGGCCAATAAGTGTTTCCTGGCTGAGCAGAACAGCATTATGTAATGTGTTTTCCAGCTCCCGAATATTGCCCGGCCAGGCGTACCGGCTTAACGTCGCGATCGCCTCCTCACTCAGACGCAGCTGAGGTCGGCCCAGTCGGCGCGCATAGTGTTGCAGAAAATACGCGGCCAGCACCGGTATATCCTCACGGCGCTCGCGCAGAGGCGGCAGCGCCACGCTGGCCACATTCAGCCGGTAATAGAGATCCTCGCGGAAGCGCCGTTCGGCAATCGCACCGGTCAGGTCGCGGTTCGTGGCGGCAAGCACCCGAACATTTACCTTTATCGCCTGAGATGAACCTACCCGGGTAATCTCTCTCTCCTGCAATACGCGCAACAGTTTTACCTGGAGCGGCAAACTGAGTTCACCGATCTCATCCAGCAACAGCGTGCCGCCCTGCGCCGCCTCGAACCAGCCACGATGACGTTCCGTGGCACCGGTAAACGCGCCCTTCTCATGCCCAAACAGTTCTGACTCGGCAAGACTTTCCGTCAGTGCGCCGCAGTTCACGGCGACAAAGGGCGCGCGGCGGCGCGGGCTGTGATGATGCAGATAGCGCGCCATCACCTCTTTACCGGTGCCGGTTTCGCCAATGATTAACACCGTGGCGTCCGTGGGCGCCAGGCGATCCAGGATACTTTTGAAGGCCAGAGAAGCCGGGTCAATTAAATCGGGACCAGCGTGTTCCATAGCGGATACCTGCAAAGTGACTGAGCGCTCACGATAACGCTAAGCGTGAAGGGAAACGAGCCACGGGCTGAGACCCTGTGCTGCAAATGCAGCACTGAAGTTCAACGCCTGCTGCATGTGCAACAGCGCGTACCTGAACGCTGAAATCATAACGCTATAAATTCAAAGCAAAAAATGACCGGCCGCAGTTGGCACGTATTCTGCTAACGGCTTTATAACTGAAAGATTGCTTTTCATTTGCCAATTTAAAATATCATTATAAAGGAATCTGCTAATGCCTGAAGCCTCTGAGAAAAACATTAATCTGTTCTGGTTTTTACCCACCCACGGTGACGGACGTTATCTGGGGACCACCCAGGGCGGAAGAGCGGTCGATCTGCCCTATCTGCAACAGGTCGCCCTGGCGGCAGACAATCTGGGTTTCTATGGCGTACTGATCCCCACGGGTAAAAGTTGTGAAGATTCCTGGCTGGTGGCGGCGGCTCTGGCCCCCATCACTAAACAGCTGCGTTATCTGGTGGCGGTCAGGCCGGGGTTGCAGCCGCCGAGCCTGGCGGCGCGCATGGCGGCAACGCTGGACCGTCTGTCAGACGGGCGCTTACTGATCAATGTGGTGACGGGTGGCGATCCGGTGGAAAATAAAGGCGACGGTATTTTCCTGAGTCATGCCGAACGCTATCAGGTCACGCGGGAGTTCCTGGAGGTCTATTCCCGTTTGCTGAAAGGCGAGAAAGTGGACTTCCACGGTGAACATATTCGTGTGGAGGGCGCTGAAATTCTGTTTCCGCCTGTGCAGGCCGACGGTCCACCGCTCTACTTTGGTGGTTCGTCAGACGATGCGGTCGACGTGGCCGCCAGTCAGGTCGATACTTATCTCACCTGGGGCGAACCCGTTGAGCAGGTTGCCGCCAAACTGGACGTTGTGCGCCAGCGGGCGCAGGAACGTGGCCGGGCGTTGTCCTACGGCATTCGACTGCACGTTATTGTGCGTGAAACCGAAGAGGAAGCCTGGGCAGCAGCCGATAAACTGATAGCTCATCTGGATGATGAAACCATCGCATCCGCTCAGAAGATCTTTGCCCGTATGGATTCGACGGGCCAGGCGCGCATGAGTGCACTGCACGGCGGTTCACGCGAAGGCTTACGCATCGGCCCCAATTTATGGGCAGGCGTCGGACTGGTGCGCGGCGGCGCGGGCACTGCACTGGTCGGCAACCCTCAGCAGGTGGCAGCGCGGATTCGGGAATACCAGGCGCTGGGCATTGATAACTTTATTCTGTCGGGCTATCCGCATCTGGAAGAAGCGCACCGGGTAGCCGAGTTACTGATGCCACTGCTGCCGCTGTCGACGCACGCCGGGAAAGCACAGCGCAGCGTGAATACAGGTCCCTTTGGTGAAACTATCGGTGGCGATCGTCGTCCCGAAAAAAGCGCCAGTGCCAGCTAAGAAATGAGGCGGTTTATGTCAGAGCAGCATATTGTCATCGTGGGCGGTGGATTTAGCGGGACAGCGCTGGCCGTGCATCTGGGTCGTCTGGGCCAGGCCGGACTGCGCGTCACGCTCATCGAACCCCGGTCGCAGCTGGCGCAGGGCGTTGCCTACTCGACGGCCGATCCGGCTCACCGCCTTAATGTACCCGCGTCACGCATGCAGCTGGCGGGAGAGGAAGAAGGCAGCTTTGATCGCTGGTATCGCGCCTCTGATGCATATGTCAGCGATCCCGCCGCGCGCTGGCACGATGGTCATGTCTATCCTCAGCGCAGGCAGTTTGCCCGTTGGGTCAATGCACAGTTCGAGGCGGCACAACGTGAGTCGCCTGTCGTTCTGGCGCATCTGCATGATCGCGCTGTGGCTTTCCGGGACGGCACGGTCAGCACCGCCGCCGGCAAACACCTTGCCGCCGACATTGTGGTCCTGGCCGTCAGTCATCCCGCGCCGTCGTTGCCTGGCGCGTTAACCGCACTGGCTGACCATCCCGCCATCATCGCCGATCCCTGGCAGGAGAACGCCCTCGCCTCTGTCGGTCCGGAGGAGCGCATCGCCATTGTGGGCAGCGGTTTAACGATGGCGGATATGGTGGCCACGCTGGATCGCCAGGGGCACCACGGCCCTGTCACCGTGTTTTCACGCCGTGGACAACTTCCCCGGCCCAATATCAGTCAGCATGACCTCAGTTGGTCGCTTGAAGGGCACCTTGCCAGGCCAGCGGGTGTGCGCTGCTGGTTACGGCGCATCCGCCAGGACATGCGTCAGGCGGCGGCGCGCGGGCTTCCGTGGCAGGTCGTCTTTGATGAGGTTCGTCGGCAGGGCCAGACCCTCTGGCAGAGCCTGCCACTGGATGAGCAACGGCGCTTTCTGCGCCATCTGCGGCCGTGGTGGGATGTGCACCGCTACCGCATTGCGCCACAGGCAGGCCAGGTGCTGAACGCGCGGCAGGAAAACGGATCGTTGCAGGTGATGGCGGCGCGGCTGACGGCGGCAGAGTCCAGCCATTCTGCGGTACGGCTGCATCTGCAAACTCGCTCGGGCGAAGTCGTGACGCGGGAGGTGGATAAGGTGATCGTGACCACCGGCCCGGCGCACGGGAAACTGGTACAACATGATGCCCTGCTACGCCAGTTGTGTGATGACGGCGTCATCCGGCCCGATCCTTTAGCGCTTGGCATTGATGTCAATGCCCTGTCGCAGACGCGAACGGCACAGGGCCACAGCAATTCCCATCTGTATGTGGTCGGTCCCGCGGCACGCGGTCGGTTTGGTGAACTGATGGGTCTGCCGCAGGTGGCAATGCATGCGGAAGCGGTTGCCCGTCAACTGCTAAATCTCACAACCGCTACGCTAAACGAGCGATGTCCCCTTTCACTGACTGACTAATCACTTACCTGTTTATTATCCCCCTAAAAAGTGGGCGGCACCGGCGTGCCGCATCCGCTCAGGAGCCTGCTATGCCTAAACAACGTGAAATCCGCTTAAATGCCTTTGATATGAATTGCGTGGGTCATCAGTCACCCGGCCTTTGGGCGCATCCGCGCGATCGCTCCTGGCAGTACAAAGACCTGGAATACTGGACAGACTTAGCCGTGCTGCTGGAGCGCGGTAAATTTGACGGCCTGTTTATCGCCGATGTACTGGGCATTTATGATGTCTTTAACGGCAACAATGATGCCGCCCTTCGCAGTGCCTCTCAGGTGCCGGTTAACGATCCGCTGGCGCTGATCACCCCAATGGCGATGGTCACTCAGCATCTCGGTTTCGGCCTGACCGCCTCGCTTTCGTTTGAGCATCCTTATCCGTTTGCGCGCAGGATGTCGACGCTGGACCATCTTACCAAAGGGCGGATTGGCTGGAACATCGTCACCTCCTATCTGGAAAGCGGCGCACGCAATCTGGGCCAGGCCACGCAAACCCGTCATGATGCCCGGTACGATTATGCAGATGAGTATTTGCAGGTGGTTTATAAACTGCTGGAAGGCAGCTGGGAAGACGACGCCGTTATTCGCGACCGGGAGCGCCATATCTTCAGTGATCCGAACAAAGTCCATCCGATCAACCATCAGGGCACCTTTTTCCAGGTGCCGGGCATTCACCTGTGTGAGCCGTCACCACAGCGCACGCCGGTGTTATATCAGGCGGGTGCCTCCAGCCGCGGTAAGGCATTTGCCGCGCAACATGCCGAGTGCGTATTTGTTGCCGCGCCGTCTAAGGTGCTGCTCAGGAAAACCGTGGCCGATATTCGTCGGCGCGCAGAGGAGGCCGGACGCGATCCGCGCAGCATTCTCATTTTCAATATGCAAACCGTGATCGTGGGCGAGACCGATAAGCTGGCCCAGGCCAAATGGCAGGATTACAAACGTTATGTCAGCCACGAAGGTGCCCTTGCCCTGATTTCCGGCTGGACCGGCATTGACTTTAGTCAGTATCAACCCGATCAGGTGTTTAAACATCTTCATACCGATGCGATTCAGTCTGTTGTAGAGAGCTTCTCGACCGCCGATCCGCAGCGTGAATGGACGGTGCAAAACATGGCCGACTGGGTAGGCATTGGCGGCTTTGGGCCGTTGCTGGTGGGCAGCACCGAAACCGTGGCAGATGAACTGCAGAGCTGGGTGGAGGAAACAGACGTTGACGGTTTTAATCTGGCTTATGCCGTTACCCATGAAACCTTTGCTGACGTCGTGAACCTGCTGGTGCCGGAACTGCAAAAACGCGGCGTATATAAGCAGGATTACCAGCCCGGCACGTTACGGGAGAAGCTTTTTGGGCTGGGCGATCGCCTTACTCATCCTCATCCTGGTGCCAGCTACCGACGCACGCCCTCGTCAGCGGGCCTGATCGTCCCTGCTGAAGCCTCATAACATAACGAGACGGCTTCGTTAGCCTGATTCACCCAACCCATACCGGAAGCGTGCCCACGTTTCCGGTCTTTTTCATGCCTGAGAATAAAAAATAACTTATTGAAATTAAAGCATTCCTTATCACTTTTTCTTGTTTGTTTACTGCGTATGCACTGCTTATAAAGGCAGCACCTGTACAGACAATAACGAGGATAACATGAGCACTCTCAATATCGATGATGATGTGGCGATCCCCTCGCCGCCTTCCACACCGGTTCGCTCCGTCAACGATGTGGCCCGACTGATCAATACGCAAAGTGACAAAAACAGCTATGCGCGCTGGATCGTGTTTCTGGCGCTGGGCGGCGTTTTTCTGGATGCCTATGACCTCACGACGCTGTCCTACGGCATCGATGATGTCGTTAAGACGTTTAGCTTAACGCCAACCTTAACCGGGCTGGTCACCTCCTCCATTATGATCGGCACCATTGTGGGCAACCTGGCTGGCGGCTGGCTGACCGATAAATACGGTCGCTATTCGGTGTTTATGGCAGACATGCTTTTTTTCGTCGTTTCTGCCCTCGCTGCCGGTCTGGCTCCGAATGTCTGGGTACTGATCGGGGCGCGCTTTTTGATGGGCATTGGTGTGGGAATGGATTTGCCTGTGGCCATGGCCTATCTGGCCGAATTCTCGAAGTTTTCGGGTAAAGGCAACAAAGCTGCGCGACTGGCGGCCTGGTGCCCGATGTGGTATGCCGCCTCGTCGGTCTGCTTTTTCATCATCTTCGCCCTCTACTTCCTGTTGCCAGCCCAGCACATTGACTGGCTGTGGCGGGCATCGCTGTTGTTTGGTGCCGTGCCTGCCCTGCTGATTATTGCCGTGCGCAGCAAGTTTATGAATGAATCGCCTTTATGGGCGGCTAATCAGGGAGATTTACGCGGTGCCGTCCGTATTCTGCGTGAGTCTTATGGCATCCAGGCACATGAAGATAAGTCCTCTGCCATCGAGCCTGTCGCACCGGCGGTCAGTTTCCGCGTGCTGTTCCAGAAGCCATATCGCGAACGCACTATCGTGGCAGCGGTGATGAACGCCTGTATCGCTTTTGAATATACGGCTATCGCATTTTTCCTCCCCTCGATTCTGGCGCAGTTTCTGGGCGCGGGCGTGTTCGAAACCATTGCCGCCTCACTGGGACTTAATGCGCTGTTCGCCTTTACCGGCGGCCTGCTGGGCATGCGACTGGCCTGGAAATTTCCCTCTCGTCATGTGGCCATCGCGGGGTTTGCGCTACAGTTTATCGCCCTGATTTCACTGGCCTTGATCGGGCATCCTGAAGCCACTTACGGTGTGGTCTTTGCCATTCTGCTGCTGGGAGTGTGGCTGTTTGCCGAAGGGTTCGGACCCGGTGCGCAGTTAATGATCTATCCCGCCCTCGCCTATCCCACATCTATTCGCGCCACCGGCGTCGGGTTTAGCCGTTCGATCTCTGGTGCAGGAAGCGCACTGGCGCTGTTCATTCTGCCGATATTGCAGGCGGCTTATGGCACCAACCTGTTCTGGATCGTGTCACTGGCCGCTCTCATCCCCATCATTTTCCTGCTTGTGGTGCGCTTTGAACCGACTCGCCACGATATTGATGACCCGTCAGCTCAAGGAGAACACCATGTCTGAACCTGATTACACCCATCTGGCAGAACGCTTTCGTCCTGTTTTTGCCCGCATCGCCGACGGGGCCGCTGCACGCGAACGCGACCGGACACTGTTGCATGAGCCGATAAACTGGCTTAAGGCGGCGGGCTTTGGCACGCTGCGTATCCCAACGGCTAATGGCGGCCTGGGAGCCTCGCTGCCGCAGCTTTTTCGTTTGCTCACCGAGCTGGCAGAAGCGGATTCCAATCTGCCTAAGGCTCTGCGTGCCCATATGGCCTTTGTCGAGGATCGCCTCAATCAGCCTGACAGCGAAGGCCGTCAACGCTGGTTTCGCCGCTTTGTTGATGGCGACATCGTCGGCAGTGGCTGGAGTGAAACGGGCAGCGTCAGGCTGGGAGACGTGAATACCACCGTTTCCCCTACCGGGCACGGTTGGCAACTGACGGGCGAAAAGTTTTACAGCACCGGCACACTCTATGCCGACTGGATTGATGTGTACGCTAAGCGCACCGATAACCAGCGCGACGTGATTGCGGTAGTGAGCACTCATCAGGACAGCGTTGAGCGGGACGATGACTGGGATGGATTTGGGCAACGCCTGACCGGTAGCGGCACTACGCGCTTTCGCGAGGCGCACGTGGAGCCTGCGCATGTGTATGACTTTAGTGAACGCTTTCGCTATCAGACGGCTTTTTATCAGCATGTCTTACTCGCGACGCTGGCCGGCATTGGTCGCGCTATTGTGCGGGATGTGTCCCGGAGCGTTGCACAACGAAAACGCATTTACAGCCACGGTAATGCCCGCCAGGTCAAACAGGATGTGCAGGTGTTGCAGGTTGTCGGCCAGATAAGCAGTTGGGTCTGGGCGACAGATGCCGCCGTGCAGCAGGCCACGCCGTCGCTCCAGCTTGCGTTTGATGCGCACCAACAAGGGCAAGCAGAAAGCCTGATTCACGCCGCCAACGTGCAGGCCGAAGTGGAGGCCGCCAAAGCGCAGGTCGTCGCCGTTGAATGGATTACCCGCGCGGCCAGCGAGTTATTTAATGCGCTGGGCGCGTCAGATACGCGGGTGATAAACGCGCTGGACAGGCACTGGCGCAATGCCCGAACCATCGCGTCCCACAATCCGGTGATCTACAAGAGCCGAAATGTCGGCGACTGGGAAGTGAACCGGCGCGATCCGACCTTTATCTGGCAGATCGGCAGCGGTGAATGATCGCGGCCAGGCGGCGAATCTCAGACACAAAAAAACCCGGCCGGAGCCGGGTTTGGTCGCTACATGACTCAATCGAACGCTAGCTGTACGCGTGCAGAGTGCGCTGACACAGCGCGGAACGCACACAATCCTCTTTGCCGAAACGGACAATGCCAACCATCTCGTCCTCTTCGAAACGCGCCAGCGCGTCTGCGAGACCGGAAGGCACCCCAGCGGGCAAATCGCACTGGGTAATATCGCCGTTAACAATCACCGTGACATTTTCGCCAAGGCGGGTCAGGAACATTTTCATCTGCGCAGCCGTCACGTTCTGCGCTTCGTCCAGAATCACTACCGCATTTTCAAAGGTGCGGCCGCGCATATAGGCAAAAGGCGCAATTTCCACTTTGCCGATTTCCGGACGCAGACAATATTGCATAAAGGATGCGCCAAGACGTTTAACCAGAATGTCGTAAACCGGGCGGAAATAGGGGGCGAATTTCTCTGAGATATCACCGGGAAGGAATCCCAGATCCTCATCCGCCTGTAGCACCGGGCGCGTAACGATAATCCTGTCGATATCCTTATGAATCAGGGCCTCTGCTGCTTTCGCAGCACTAATCCAGGTTTTGCCGCAGCCCGCTTCGCCCGTGGCGAAGATAAGCTGTTTTGTTTCTATGGCGTTAAGATAATGCGCCTGAGCTTCATTTCGGGCTTCAATCGGCGCCCGGTCACGCACATCGCGTGCCATGCCAATTGCATCGAGCCCACCCATTTGCACCAGCGAAGTGACCGATTCTTCTTCACGCTGACGATGACTGCGTGAGTCATTACGAAGCACTCGTCTTGCTTCTCGACGCGCTTTGATCACTGCTTTCTGTCTTCCCATAGTGGCACCTTACAGTTGGTTTCATTTCCCGCTTCAGGCAATACGCCCGTTGCGATTACGTGAACGCTTTAGAGGTTTCAGTTGGCTTCCTTTAGAGCCGTGACAGGCCATGACGATTGATATCCGGCAGCAAAACAGCCTGACCGTATACCGGTAAAAAAGGAGTGAAGTTGAAGAGAGAAAACACATTGAGATGTAAAAGCGGTTGAGGAAGAACGTCCCTCACGGGTGAGTGCGATATTGTTTACTGCTGAACGGCTGTAAAAACATCTATCCATGCGCGAACTCCAGTGTGAGACATCAACACGCCCGATTACGCTTTCATAGTAAAGTGAACCATCTTATTGGTATTTTGCAACAGTATTTTCACTTTCATGAAAAATAAATATTCAACCGGCCGTTAACGAAGACCTTACTTAAATTAAATTACGTATTTATTACAGAGGGTTAGTATATTTTACGTCACGTTAAAAGGCGTGTTAAACGGGGTGATAAAAAAGCCGTACGGGGAAAAAACGGCAATATGAAAACACGGCACGCTGCGCTGTCAGACACAGAATGCCGTGCCTAAAATTTAATCAACTTTCCAGTAAGGACTGGCCTAAATAATGGTTTTCATTCACCACGCCGGGTAAGACAAAAAAGTAACCGCCGCCAAACGGACGTATATACTCTTCCAGCGCTTCGCCATTTAAGCGGTTCTGGACGGTAAGGAAACCCAATTCCAAATCATGCTGATAGCAGACGAAGAGTAATCCCATCTCCAGTTGACCTGAAGCGGAAACACCGGACGAATAACTGTATCCCCGGCGCACCATCAGGCTGCTTTCCGTGGCGGGCGTACGGGGGTTTGCCAGACGAATATGCGCATCCAGCGCAATTATCTGGCCATCCGGATCGTTACGGTAATCGGGAACGTCATGTTCATTTTTCATACCCAGCGGCGCGCCGCTCAGCTTTTCGCGACCGAAAATGGTCTGCTGTTCGCCCAACGGTGTGCGATCCCACATTTCCACGTGGAAGCGAATCAACCTTACCGCCTGATAGCTGCCATTCCGCGCCCAGGCTGGCTCGTGCTGATCCTCGGTGACCCAGAGCAGCTTATCCATCAAGGCGTGATTGTGCGTGTCCGGATTTGCCGTGCCGTCTTTAAAGCCCAGCAGATTAATGGGCGTTTCTTTGCCCGCGCTGCGCGCGGCATGATCGGAGATAAAGCCTTCCCGCCGCCAGCGTACGCCCAGCAGATCCGGCGTATGTTTGATGATATCGCGCAGCGCGTGGATCACCGTGTCCTGGGTATTGGCGCAAATCTGCAACAGCAGATCGCCATGGCACTGACTGGCATCCAGCGAATCATTAGGGAACCGGGTCATCGGCTGCAGTTTCGCGGGTTTGAGCGCAGCCAGACCGAAACGCCCGTCAAACAGCGCGTTACCGACTGACACCGTGATGGTCAGATTATCGGGGGCAATCTCGGCCCCCAGGATACCGGAATCCATCGGTGGCAGCTGTGGGTTGACCACGGCGGGGGCCTTGCCGCCCGCCGTTAAAAACGCAATGCGCTGTGTCAGCAGTTGAAACAACCGCTGCAGCTCACGCCTGTCGCTGGTCAGCACATCAAACGCCACCAGCATCATGGCGGCCTGCTGTGGGGTAATAATGCCCGCCTGATGCACGCCATAGAAAGGCTGTCGTTGCTGACGCGCGTTCGGCGTAACCGTGCCCGGTGCAAAACTGTCGGGCTGCTCAGCAGCCCCGGCATGAAACGGACAGCCCGCGCCTACCGCAGCCGCGCCGCCCAGCATGCCCAGCCCTTTTAATAAACGCCGCCGCGCAGGGTGCTGTAATTCCTGATCCTTGTCCATGATTAGTTCAGGCCCAGTGTGCCACGCAGTAGGGAAAGATCTTCCGCCAGAGCGGTGATCGGCCCTTTCAGCGCCGTGCGGTCAGCCTGGGTCAGTTTTTCATAGGATTCATAACCTTGCTGCGTGCGGTATTTATCCAGAATCGCATCCACTTTACTGAAGTTAGCGTCTATTTTTGCTAAAAGCTGTGGGTTCGCCTGCTGCAGTACCGGACGTAAAAGTGTGACAATTTTTTGTGCGCCATCCACATTCGCGCGGAAATCCCACAGATCCGTGCGGCTGTAGCGATCCTCTTCGCCAGAGATTTTGGTCGCAGCCACCTCTTCAATCAGCCCGGCGGCTCCGCCCACCACTTTCGCCGGAGGAAATGCCAGTTCACTCACGCGTTGTTGCAGGTCATGCACATCGTGATTTAACTGGTCGGCATAGCCTGCCATGTCTTTCGTCGTGTTATCTGCAAACAGGGCTTTTTCGAGACGATGGAAGCCGGTAAATTTCGGATCGTCGGCTTTTTTCTCGTAATCATCTTCGCGGGCATCAATACGACCATCAAGGTCAGAAAACAGCTCCGCGATCGGCTCAATGCGCTCGTAGTGCTGACGGGTGGGCGCAAATAACGCTTTGGCTTTAGCCACATCACCGGCTTTCACCGCATCCGTAAACGCCTGCGTGCCGGATACCAGCTGACTCACTTCCTCAGTGACATAGGCTTTATAGGCATTAATGGGGCCCGCCAGTTGCATCAGTTCGGGTTTGCCTTGTTGCGCACTTTTGCTCCCGGTGCCCTGCACGATCAGTTTGCCTTTCGGGTTCGTCAGCAGGCCACAGGTCATGTCATATTCCCCGGCTTCCAGGTTGGCCGTCAGTTTCTGGCTAAAGCCCGGCGCAATATTTTCGCGCTCTTCGACCACCATCACGCCTTTGAGAATTTCCCATTCCAGCGCTTTTTGGCTGTTATTTTTAATCAGAAACTGAGTTTTACCGGCCTGTACCGTAACTGACATGGGCTCACACTGTTTGTCCGTCACAGTGACGCTGACCTGCGGAATGGCTGCAGCCAGTGAAGAGCCAGAAAACGCCAGCAGAGAAGCCAGTACCGCATTACGGTTAAAACGCATCATCATATTTTTTCCCTGTTCAGTCAGAGGCGCGGCTGACGCGCCGGGTAAACGCGTTAGCGCGCAGCTGCTGAGGTATCAGCGCGTGCAGGCATAACAAACAATAATAAAGCGGGGATCAGATAGAGCAGCCAGACAGCGACTTCACTGACGCTGGGCGCTTCCTGATAGCCAAGCATGCCTTCCAGCACTGTGCCAAACAGCGAATGCGTGGACAAGATCGGGCTCATATCAAAGGCCACCTGCTGAAAATGATTCCACAGCCCTGCCTCATGAAAAGCGCGAATAGCCCCTGCCGCCAGGCCCGCTGCCACCAGCAGAATGAACATGCTGGTCCAGCGGAAAAAGTGCGCCATGTTGAGCCGCAGGCCGCCCCAGTAGATCAGCATGCCCAGCACCACCGCCGTGGCCAGCCCCAACACCGCACCCAACGGCGGCGCATAACCGACATCCTGTGTGAACGCGGCCAGCAGAAAGAACACTGATTCCAGCCCTTCGCGTGCGACGGCCAGAAACACCATCATCACCAGCGCCAGGCCGCCGCCGGCCGATTTATGCAATGCCTCGTCGACGGCGTGTTCAAGTTCCCGTTTGATATTGCGCGCGACCCGGCGCATCCAGAACACCATCGAGGTCAGGATAACGACCGCGATTACCGCCACAATACCTTCAAACAGCTCTTGCTGTTTCTGCGGAAATTCACCCGTGGTCTGGTTGATAAAGATACCCAGCCCAAGGCAGAGTGCGGCGGCGATAAAGACGCCCGCCCACATCGCAGGAAACCACTGAGTGCGCTGAGTGCGCTTCAGATAACTGGCGATCAGGCTGACGATCAACGCGGCTTCAAGCCCTTCGCGCAGCATAATGAGAAACGGAACAAACATCGCCAACCTCTTGAATGTTAACCGGCGTCAACGACGCGTAAAGTTACGTAAAAACGAACGATACCGATTATCATTACCACTCAAAAAAATACAAGTTCCACAACGAAATAATTTCGTAACTGTCTGTGCCAGATAACGGGCAAAAAAAAGCCTGCCCTCACGGGGGCAGGCGGTGGAAAAAAGAAGGCGATTACTTCGTCTGGAACTCGGCCTCAGCGGCATCGAAACGTGCCATCGCCTGGGTTGACGGTGCGCGACTCGCCAGGCTAAAGACGACGATGGCGAGACTGGCCAGGATAAAGCCCGGAATGATTTCGTACAGACCGAGCCAGCCATACTGCTTCCAGACCACCACGGTCACCGCACCGACAACCATGCCCGCTAATGCGCCATTGCGGTTCATACGTTTCCAGCACACGCCGAACAACACAACCGGCCCGAACGCCGCACCAAAGCCCGCCCATGCATAGCTGACCAGGCCTAATACCCGGTTTTCAGGGTTGGCGGCCAGTGCGATGGCAATCAGCGCGACCAGCAGCACCATCAGGCGACCGACCCAGACCAGTTCTTTCTGGCTGGCATTTTTGCGCAAAAAGCCTTTATACAGGTCTTCGGTCAGGGCGCTGGAGCACACCAGCAGTTGGCAACTGAGTGTCGACATGACGGCCGCTAAAATGGCTGACAGCAGAATCCCGGCAATCCAGGGGTTAAACAGAATACGTGCCAGCTCAATGAAGACACGCTCGCCGTTTTGAGTTACACCAGCGGCCTCGCCCGGGTTGTTCTGGAAATAGGCGATACCAAAGAAGCCAACCGCGACGGCGCCGGCCAGACACAAAATCATCCAGGCCATACCAATACGGCGCGCGGTACGAATTGACCGGTGTGAATCCGCCGCCATAAAGCGGGCCAGAATATGGGGCTGGCCAAAATAACCTAATCCCCAGCCCAGTAGCGACAGGACCGCAACCACATTCAGTCCTTTGAACATATCCAGGTTTTCCGTGCTTTTAGCCTGAATGACTGCCAGCGAATCGCTTAAACCACCGACGGCCATGATGACGATAAGCGGCGTCAGGATCAGGGCGAAGATCATCAGGCTGGCCTGAACCGTATCTGTCCAGCTTACCGCCAGGAATCCGCCCACCAGCGTATAGAGAATGGTCGCCGCCGCACCGGCCCATAAGGCCGTGGCGTAGTCCATTCCAAAGGTGCTTTCAAACAGGCGCGCACCGGCAACCACACCGGAAGCACAGTAAATGGTGAAAAACATCAGGATGACGACCGCAGAAATCACACGCAGAATTTTGCTGCGATCTTCAAAGCGGCTGGTGAAAAAGTCGGGCAAGGTTAAGGCGTTATCATGATGTTCTGTCTGGACGCGTAAACGACCCGCGACAATTTTCCAGTTAAGCCAGGCACCAATAATCAGACCAATGGCGATCCAGCTTTCTGAAATGCCGGAGAGAAAAATGGCACCGGGTAAGCCCATCAGCAGCCAGCCGCTCATGTCAGAGGCACCCGCTGACAGCGCGGTAACCACACTGCCCAGGCTGCGACCGCCCAGAATGTAGTCATCAAAGTTTTTGGTTGAGCGCCAGGCAATAAAACCGATGAGCACCATCCCGAGGATATAAATTAAAAAGGTCACCAGCATGGGTGTACTTACTGTCATGTGTTTCTCCGTTATTATCCGATCTCTTAAGAGAAATCTTTTCCTGCGCCACCGGAACGGGGTAGCGTCAGCGTATTACCGCATCGATAAAAGTCCCGTTTCCCTTAAGGCGCGGTATCCTGCCGTAAAGGCACGTTCTACACAATGCATTTAACACATCCGTTACATCAGTTTCACCTCTCTCTCTGTTTTAAATGTTCACAGGTTGCGCCCGCTCACACTTGAGTTGCACCTTTACCACCACAACCCTGTTTAAATTGAAGGGGGTTGCAACATTGGCGAGTTTCTTGCAGCAAGATTTGTGCCGCTTTTAAATGTTAATGGTAAAAGCGGCGGTAAAGTATGGAAGCAAGGTCACATTTAACAAGGTTGCACAAAGTTGCAACATGAGTGATAGTGCAGCCCTTGCTCTGGTAAAAAACGTTTTAAGGAACAGAAATCATGGGAACAACGACCATGGGGGTGAAGCTGGATGAAGCCACCCGCAGTCGCATTAAACTGGCGGCACAGAAAATGGATCGCACGCCGCACTGGCTGATTAAACAAGCGATCTTTAACTATCTCGTGCAGTTAGAAGCCGGTGAAACAGTGGAAGAGATTCCCCTGCAGCTCAACGAATCGGCTTCTGATGAGGTCGCTGCGGACGAGATGGTTCAGCCGTTCCTTGACTTCGCAGAGCACATCCTGCCGCAGTCGGTAGCCCGTTCGGCCGTGACGGCCGCCTGGCGTAGACCGGAAACCGATGCCGTTCCCATGTTGCTGGAGCAAGCCCGCCTTCCCGCTCCGCTGGCTGAAAAAACCCGGCAGCTCGCCTTTACCCTGGCCGAGAAGCTCAGGCACCAAAAAGGGGCAACCGGACGCGCCGGTATGGTGCAAAGTCTGCTTCAGGAGTTTTCATTATCTTCACAGGAAGGCGTGGCGCTGATGTGCCTGGCGGAAGCGTTGCTGCGTATTCCGGATAAGCCGACGCGCGATGCGCTTATCCGTGACAAGATCAGTAACGGCAACTGGCAGTCGCATCTGGGCCGCAGTCCGTCCATGTTTGTTAACGCCGCCACCTGGGGCCTGTTATTTACCGGCCGCCTGGTCTCAACGCATAACGAAGCGAATCTGTCGCGCTCGCTCAACCGGATCATTGGCAAGAGTGGTGAACCGCTGATCCGTAAAGGCGTGGATATGGCGATGCGCCTGATGGGTGAACAGTTCGTGACGGGTGAAACCATCGCCGAAGCACTGGCTAACGCCCGTAAGCTTGAAGAGAAAGGTTTCCGTTACTCTTACGATATGCTGGGCGAAGCCGCCCTGACCGCCAGCGATGCGAAAGCCTATCTGGTTTCGTATCAGCAGGCGATTCATGCGATTGGCAAAGCCTCCAATGGCCGCGGCATTTATGAAGGCCCGGGGATTTCAATTAAGCTCTCTGCCCTGCACCCGCGCTACAGCCGTGCCCAGTATGACCGGGTGATGGATGAGCTGTATCCGCTGCTTAAGTCGCTGACGCTACTGGCCCGCTCTTACGACATCGGCATTAATATTGATGCAGAAGAAGCCGACCGCCTGGAACTCTCTCTTGATATGCTCGAAAGGCTGTGTTTTGAGCCTGAACTGGAGGGCTGGAACGGTATTGGCTTTGTCATTCAGGCCTATATGAAGCGCTGTCCGTTTGTTATTGATGAGCTGATCGACCTGGCGCAACGTAGCCGCCGCCGTTTGATGATTCGTCTGGTGAAAGGCGCTTACTGGGACAGCGAAATTAAACGCGCCCAGATGGAAGGCCTGGAGGGCTATCCGGTGTACACGCGCAAAGTGTATACCGACATTTCGTACCTGGCCTGCGCGCGCAAGCTGCTGGCGGTGCCGAACCTGATCTATCCGCAGTTTGCCACGCACAATGCGCACACCCTGGCCGCCATTTATCAGCTGGCAGGCAATAACTACTATCCGGGTCAGTACGAGTTCCAGTGCCTGCACGGCATGGGTGAACCGCTGTATGAACAGGTGGTCGGCAAGGTTGCAGACGGTAAACTTAATCGTCCCTGCCGTATTTATGCCCCGGTCGGTACGCATGAAACGCTGCTCGCCTATCTGGTGCGACGCTTACTGGAGAACGGCGCGAATACCTCCTTCGTTAACCGCATCGCCGATACGTCCCTGCCCATCGACGAACTGGTCGCCGATCCGGTTGCCGAAGTGGAAAAACTGGGTCTCAGCGAAGGAACACTGGGCCTGCCGCACCCGAAAATTCCCTTACCGCGTGACCTGTATGGCGAGGACCGCGTAAACTCCGCCGGTCTTGATATGGCGAATGAACATCGTCTTGCGTCGCTGTCCAGCGCGCTGCTGAGCGGTGCTACCGAAACATATGTGGCGCAACCGCTTATCGATGGCCCCTTAACGGGAGGGGAAAGCGAGCCAGTGCTCAATCCGGCCGTCCCTGCGGATGTGGTGGGCACCGTGCGCCAGGCATCCGAACAGGAGGTTTCCCTGGCCATTGAGGCCGCCGTTAATGCCGGCCCTATCTGGTTTGCCACGCCGCCGCAGGAGCGTGCCGCCATTCTGGAGCGCGCCGCACAGCTGATGGAAAGCCAGCTACAGCAACTGCTGGGTCTTCTGGTGCGTGAAGCCGGAAAAACCTATAACAACGCCATTGCCGAGGTGCGTGAAGCGGTCGATTTCCTTTATTACTATGCCGGCATTGTGCGCCATGATTTCGATAACGAAACCCACCGCCCGCTTGGCCCGGTAGTCTGCATCAGCCCGTGGAACTTCCCGCTGGCCATTTTTACCGGCCAAATCGCCGCGGCTCTGTCGGCAGGTAACAGCGTGCTGGCGAAACCCGCCGAGCAAACGCCGTTAATTGCCGCACAGGCCGTCAATATTTTACTGAGCGCTGGCGTGCCCGCCGGTGTACTGCAACTGCTGCCGGGTCAGGGCGAAACCGTGGGGGCACAGCTCACCGGCGACGAAAGGGTGCGCGGCGTCATGTTTACCGGCTCCACCGCCGTTGCCACGCTGCTGCAACGCAATCTTGCGGGCAGACTCGATCCGCAGGGCCGTCCGACACCGCTGATTGCGGAAACGGGCGGAATGAATGCCATGATTGTGGACTCCTCCGCGCTGACCGAACAGGTGGTTGTCGACATCGTGGCATCGGCCTTTGACAGCGCGGGACAACGCTGTTCCGCCCTGCGTCTGCTCTGCGTGCAGGAAGACGTCGCAGACCACACGTTAAAAATGCTGCGTGGCGCGATGGCGGAATGCCGCATGGGCAACCCGGAACGCCTGTCCACCGACATCGGTCCGGTGATCGATCAGGAAGCCAAAGCCAACATCGAACGCCATATTCAGGCCATGCGTAATAAAGGCTTCAAGGTCTACCAGACGGCACAGGATAACCCACAGGACAGCAAAGAATGGGCCACAGGCACCTTTGTGAAACCGACGCTGATTGAGCTGGATAAGGTCAGCGATCTGACCCAGGAAGTGTTTGGTCCTGTCCTGCACGTGGTGCGCTTTACCCGCAGCAACCTGCCGCAGATCGTTGAGCAGATTAACGCCACAGGCTATGGCCTGACCCTGGGTGTTCATACGCGCATCGACGAAACCATCACGCAGGTCACCGCCAGTGCCAAAGTGGGTAACCTGTATGTTAACCGCAACATGGTCGGCGCGGTCGTCGGTGTGCAACCCTTTGGGGGCGAAGGCCTCTCAGGTACCGGTCCAAAAGCGGGCGGCCCACTGTATCTTTATCGTCTGCTGGCTAACCGCCCGGATGAGGCGCTGAGCACCACCCTCGCCCGTCAGGATACGGAACGTCCCGCAGACAACAGTCAGCGTCAACGCCTGTTAGCGCCGCATCAGGCACTGACCAACTGGGCAAAAGATAAGCCACAGCTGTCTGCGCTGTGTCAGCATTATGAACAGCTGGCGCAGGCCGGTACGGTTCGTCTGCTGCCGGGCCCAACAGGAGAGCGCAACACCTTCCTGTTACTCCCGCGCGAACAGGTGCTCTGTCTGGCAGATAACAACGACGATGCGCTGATTCAGCTGGCTGCGGTAACCAGCGTCGGCAGTCAGGCCCTGTGGCCGGATGATGACCTGCATCGTACGCTGCTTAATACCTTACCGGCAGCGGTGAAGAGCCGTATTACCCTGGCGAAGGATCCGCTGACCGCGCAGTTTGATGCCGTGATTTATCATGGTGATGCCGACCAGCTCCGCAGCCTGTGCGAGCAGATTGCGGCGCGTGAAGGTGCGATTGTCTCGGTACAGGGATTTGCCCGCGGTGAAACCAACCTGTTACTGGAACGCCTGCTGATTGAACGCTCTTTGAGCGTCAACACCGCCGCCGCGGGCGGTAACGCCAGCCTGATGACGATCGGTTAACTGTCGGCGCGTTTCATTCTGGTTGTGATCAAGGTTCATGCCTGGCATGAACCTTTTTTTTATGACGGATGAAAAACCCGCGGCCGTTGAGCGCCTCAGCAGTGGAGAAGTGCGAAGGGATTCGCGCTATCAGGTGGTCTCTGCGCGCACATCCCCCGCATACGCAATCCGGACGCGCCGCAGAGACAGGTGGCTGACATGCGTACAATGGTCAGGCTGCCGGAATGGAAGGCCGTTTCATCAGATGTGGCAAGCGAAACAGCGCGCGTCCCGGTCCCCGATTCAGCAATGACCAGACCGCCATGGAGCACAAGGCGCAGATCGTAACCATCACCGGAGGATAGAGACAGGCCCAAAGCCATGAAAAGCCTGTCAGCTCAAAAAGCTGGTGACGTTGCGCATATAAAATCGCCGTCATCCCGAAATATTCAATGAAAATACGGTGAATAACGTAAAGGGGTAAGGTATGGCGGCCTGTCCAGTTAAGCCAGGCCATACAGCCCAGCTGGCTTAACCATCGGCAGGCGGCCACGCTGGCCAGAATGGCAATCAGACAGAGAAAAAGACGGCTGTTCAAATCAAGCAGGCCCTGTAGTACAGCCAGCAGTCCCAGTAACAGCCACGGCAACCTGTTCTCCCGTCGCCCTTCGCTCAGTCGTAGCATGGGTGCCCACCAAAATGCGCCCAATACAAAAAAGACAAAATACTGCGCCAGACTTTGCGGTCCCCAGAACGGGATACTCTTTTCGACCGCCAGATAGTTCAGCACAGCGGCTACGATAAGCAGCGGGATTTTGTAATGTTGAAACCATTTGGCGCACAGGAAATAGAGTGCCAGACCATATAAATACCAGGCGGTACTCATGGCGAGAAAGGTCAGTCTGAGAAATTCTGAAAACGAACCGGCATAGGCCGCATTAAGATTTTGCGAAATACGCTGTCCGGTAATTTCCGTCGCGATGCCGGAAATGGATCCCCACTGAATAACGCCCCATAACAGGTAAAGGTAAAACAGATTCATAATGCGGCTGGTGGCGACAGACTGCCAGGGCCGGTGAAGAATGGCATGACTGGCCAGCAGACCCGATACAAAGAAAAAGGCGGGCATGCGCAGCGGCGACAGTAGCAGGTTAAACCGGACCCACAGTTCAGCCGGGAGCAGGCCCGCGGTCAGTTGTGTTACCGTATTATCAAAGCCGGGTAATACCGTGTGATACAGAATAACCAGCAGGATACACAGGCCTTTGAGTGTATTAATCCAGGCAATTTCTTCTTTTTCTTTGCTCATCATTGGCACATTTCCGCTGCGGTGAAACGGCAATTCACATCGCCTTCTCTTGTGCGAAAAGTATTCCGTATGTTCTTTCTGCTGAATGTAGCGAAAGTCTTAAATACCCGCGTTGCGGTGCGTTTCGGACCGTACTTTACACTTAAAGGGATTTATTGACACTGCGCCCGGCAAGCGCGTTATTCAGACGCCTTTTCCTTTCCTGTCTGGTTATCCTTATGACATAAACCGAGGCTCTGCCCTGCTTTCAACAGGCGTACCTTTGGGACTGACGTAGGCGCTTTTATCCCGTTTACCCGATAAAAAATGGCTTCACGGTCAGGCGTGCGCTGACCTGGCTCCCGGCCCGCGAGGATGTCGGGCGACTAAGAGGTAATCTGGCAGATGAAAAAGGGGCCAGCGCGCTGGCCCGGATCTTCAGGATAAGGTTTGCGTTTCAGGCTGACGCTGACTGACCAGGCATGGATGGAGAAACAACATACGTCCTGGCCCGCGATTAAGTAACGACCAGACCAGCAGCGACAGCAGTGTGCATACCGCCACACCGGTCACCGGCATCAGCAGCGCCCAGGCCCAGCTAAAGCCGGCATTGCCGAACCAGCCGAAATGCAGCGCCAGTGTGATAGCGCTCAGTCCGAGCAGTTCGATAAAAATGCGGTGTAACACATAGATTTGTAATGTATTTCGACCGATAGCGTTCAGCCAGGTCATTCTGAAATGCGCATTGAGAAAACGACACAGCACGATGCCAAACACGATCGTCAGCAGGCTGTAAAACGGGTTTTTATAGATGCCACCTGCATGATGGGCGATGCCGACAAGTGCAATCGCGCCAAGCCACAGCCAGTGACGTCCCTTGAGGGCGCTCAGTTCAATTAGCCTCGCGCTGAAAAATACGCCCAGCAGGAAATACAGAGAGTTCTGCGCCACGCTGGCCGGGCCCCATCCGGGGATCAGGTTAAACTGCGCAGCGTAGTTCGCCGCTATCGCCGCCGCCAGCAGAACCCTTTTCTGTTGATGGAAAAGCTTAGTCACCAGGAAAAACCCTGCCAGCGCGTACAGGTACCACAGGCTGGTCATCGACAGCATCAGCAGCTTAATAAACTCAAGAGGCGAATCCGCATAGGCGGCATTTTTGCTACTGGACAGCCGTTCGCCTAAATGGGTGGAAATGTAGTGGATACTCAGCCACTGAATCACGCCCCACAGCAGGTAGAGGTAAACAATATTGCTGAATTTTTTCGTAAACACTTCCTGCCAGCTTTTCTTCACGACCGCGTTAGCGGCCAGCAACCCAGACACAAAGAAGAAAGCGGGCATACGCAATGGCGAGAGCCAGGTATTAAACGCCACCCATCCTTGTGCCGGTAGCAGACCCGCGGTCAGATGATGAAGCGAGGGTGCGAACGTGGTGATGATGGCGTGATGCAGTACGACAAGTAAAATGCACCCTCCTTTGAGGGTATTGATCCAGAGGATTTCCTTCCTGGGGTGAGTCATTATAACGTCCCGATAGCGCGATGAATTTGTGAAGAATTATTAATATTTTCACTGTCACCTCAATCGGGGAGGTCTTAAAATTTACACTCTGTTACGTCATTGAAACATCACTCCGTATAACCGAAGCGATAACAACAGGTTAAGGAAAGACCAGCTGTAAATTTTCAGAAGAAACTGAGCGCGCAGGCAGGAAAAAAATAAATAAAACGCCGCCCGTGTCGGGCGGCATTTTGGGGATTATTGATTAAGAAATTTATCCAGAAACTGTCGGGTACGTGCCTGCTGAGGAGCGCTGAACAACGCTTTGGCCGGGCCCTGTTCTACCACGCGGCCCTGATCCATGAAAATCGCCCGGTCAGCGACATCACGGGCAAAGCTCATCTCATGGGTCACAATCACCATCGTGCGCTTTTCCTGCGCCAGCGCCCGGATCGTATTCAACACTTCGCCCACCAGCTCGGGATCCAGCGCCGAGGTCGGTTCATCAAACAAAATGACTTCAGGCCGCATGGCAAGCGCGCGGGCAATGGCAACACGTTGTTGCTGTCCGCCGGAAAGACGACGTGGATAGCTGTCTTCTTTACCCTGCAATCCCACTTTTTCAAGCAGGCCACGCGCCCGCGCAACCGCGTCCGCTTTGGTTTCGCCTTTGACGATGACCGGCCCCTCAATAATGTTTTCCAGCACCGAGCGATGCGGAAACAAATTGAAGTTCTGAAACACAAACCCCACCTGCTGACGGAGTTGGCGCACCTGTTCTTTCTGCTTATTGATCCCCAGACTGGCGTCAATCGTAATATCACCGACTTTGATGCGCCCGGCCTCAGGCACTTCAAGCAGGTTGATGCTGCGCAACAGCGTCGTTTTACCGGATCCGCTCGGGCCGATAATCGCCACAATTTCACCCGGCGCAACATCCAGATCGATGCCGTGCAGTACCGTTTGGCCGTTAAACTGTTTCACCAGTTGGCGTACTTCAATGGCACTCATTTCGCCTCCTGATCCTGACGGTTAACGTGTGCTTCGAGCCGGTTCTGTAAGGCAGACAGCACGGTAGCCATGATCCAGTAGATAACCGAGGCCGCCAGATACATCGTAAATACCTCCAGCGTACGTGAGGTAATCAACTGGGCCTGACGAAATAACTCCGGTACCTGAATGGTCGCCGCCAGTGAGGTATCTTTGACCAGGCTGATGAAGCTGTTACCCAATGGCGGTAAAGCGGTACGGGCAGCCTGAGGCAAAATAACCCTGCGCAGCGTTTGCCACGGCGTCATGCCAATGCTGGCCGCCGCTTCCCACTGGCCGCGCTCAATCGCCGCAATGGCACCACGAAGCGATTCCGATGCATAGGCTGCTGTATTCAGCGACAGGCCAATCATCGCGGAAGGAATTGGATCCAGCTCAATGCCAAACTGGGGCAGACCGTAGTAGATCATAAACAACTGAGCGATAAGCGGCGTGCCACGAAAAATCGACACGTAGATACGTGCCAGCCAGCTGATGGGCCAAAAGCGCGACAAGCGCATCAGCGCCAGCACAAAGCCCAGTATCAGCCCAAAAAACATCCCGCCAATACTGAGCTGAAGCGTAAACAGCGCGCCTTTAAGAAGGAATGGTGCTGAATCCAGCACCAGTTGTAAACTTTCCTGCATTATTGCGTAACGTCCGCGCCAAACCATTTCTCAGACAGCTTTTTAAGCGTGCCGTCTTTCTGCATCTCTGCAATCGCCTGGTTAATGGCTTTCAGTAAATCTTCGTTACCTTTACGCAGTGCAACGCCCGCTTCAAGACGCGAGAACGCAGGGCCAGCAACGGCCATCGTGTCACCGGTTTTCTTCACCAGATCCAGTGCCGCCAGACGGTCCACCAGAATCGCATCAACGCGACCTGAACGCAGATCCTGGTATTTGGTAGGATCGTCATCATAGGTACGAACATCGACACCTTTCACGTTTGCACGTAACCACTGCTCGTAGTTGGTGCCCAGACCGACGCCCACTTTTTTACCTGCCAGATCTTCGGGGCGGGTGATGCTGCCGGCATTTTTCTTCAGCGTCAGCGCCTGCACGCCCGAAATGGTGTACGGCGTGGAGAAGTCATATTTCTTTTTACGCTCATCGGAAATGGTGACCTGATTAATCACCACATCGATACGTTTGGAATCCAGCGCGGCCAGCATGCCATCCCATTTTGTCGGTTTCAGAACGGCTTTCACACCCATGTGTTTCGCCAGGTCCTGGGCGAACTCCACCTCAAATCCGGTCAGCTTGCCTTTTTCATCCTGGAAACTGAAAGGCGGATAGGTGCCTTCCAGGCCCACACGCAGTTCGCCTTTACTTTTCACTTGCTGCAGCAAATCTTCTGCGGCAAAGGTTTTAACACTAACGCCAGCAACCAGCGCAACCGCCATCATTCCAGTCACCAGCTGGCGACGAATCTGTGAGAAAGCCATGTGTACCCCATTTATTATTCGTGAGTGTGCTGTTGAGCGGCTAAACCCCGTTTGCCGCTCTGTCATTATGGGCGTTATTTACCTGAGACAGCAAAATAACGGCCGGATTATAAACCTTTTTTTCGCGACGTCTCAGACCGAAGGGTGATAAGCAAATAACGCGGGCGCACCGCCGGTATGCACAAACAGGAGCGGTCCTTCGCGGCGGAAACGATTCTGACTGATCCCATCAATTAACCCCGCCATCGCTTTGCCAGTATAAACCGGGTCGAGCAGGAGGCCTTCCAGCCGGGCAAGCAGCTTGATCGCCTCTGTGCCCTCTTCATTTGGCTCGCCATAGCGTGGCCCAAAGTAGTCATCCCACAGCGTCACCGGCGCCTTTGCCTCTACCGACAACTGCGATGCCAGCGCCTGACGAATAGCGTCCACTTTCGGCAGCTGTTCATCACGCTGACGCGATACGGTCACGCCCACCAGCTCGGTTTGCGGCATGAGGTGTTCCAGCCCAATGGCCAGCCCCGCATGGGTTCCGGCACTGCCAGACGCGACAACTACCGCAGCAAAATCCACCACGCCTTCACTTTGATGCACGATCTCCTGGGCGCACTCTACGTAACCCAGCGCGCCTAGCGCGTTTGATCCACCAACAGGCAGGGTATAGGGTCGAAAGCCCTGCGCCTCAAGGCGTTCCGCCTGTTCCGCCAGTTGTGCGGCAGGATCGGTCAGTGCATCAACCATCACTACTTCAACGTCCATCAGTTCCAGCAGCAGCCGGTTACCGTTAGTGAGGTAATTCTCGCTCTGGGTCGCGATGGGGTTTTCGAGTAATGCCACGCATTTCAGCCCAAGTTTGGCCGCGACCGCAGCGGTCTGACGCACGTGGTTGGACTGGATCGCACCGGCGGTGAGCAGCACATCGGCCCCCTCACGCAGCGCATCGGCCGCCAGGAACTCCAGCTTGCGCAGTTTGTTGCCGCCCAGCGCCAGCGGCGTTACATCGTCGCGTTTGATAAAAATGTCACGACCTAAGAAGTCCGACAGACGGGGCAAAAATTCCAGAGGCGTGGGCGCACCCAGAAGTTCAATACGGGGAAACTGATGAATAAGATGTAAAGACAATGCGGCCTCCAGTCAGGCACAGAGCAGTTATCATTACAGTGTTACAGAAGATGAAGAAAGGATCATCCTGAATTGAGGTCAGGAACGTGGAAGACGGGAATGCACAACATCCCCACGTTTCTTCCGATGGTGAGAAGAAACGTGGGGCGGGAAATCGACTGACCGTGCATCCTGTGCCCGGCATTTTTCCCTTAACGTTGCTGCCAGCCTAAGAACTGGTCGTATTTGCGCAGCGCAATTCGATAATTATTGTTGCCTGCATCGGGTAAATCTTCTTCCAGGCATTGATGCCAGCTATTGCCTTTCAGTTTTTCTGCCGGAAAATTTCGCGCCTTCAGCATATCGTCAAGCCGACGTAACCGAACCACATACTCACGAATCGTGCTTGGGCTCATTTCCGTCTGCTCGAACAGATATTGTTTAAACGCCATAATGTCAAAATAGTTAGGATGTGTATTACAAAAAATATCGCTGCAAAAACGACAAAGTGCCGTTAATTCTGGCTGCAGTTTTAGCCAGAGTGGCTCATCAATCATTTGGTCCATCCGTGCGATGGCCTCTTTATTGATGATCTGGCCACGAAAAACCAGCGCCATTCGGTCTAGTACTTTGCCACAGTGTGAACAATTGGTTTGGCTGTGTTTATAGTCTTTAAGATAGCGACTTAAAGGTCTGGCTTTGGTTTTGGCTCCCACTGTTGAGTCCCCGATTTCTTATATTTATAGATCTCCAGGAACTGAGCCTTCTAGCGCGCTCCCGTAAGTCGGGCACGCAAGCGTTTAATCGCCTGACTGTGCAGTTGGCTGACCCGGGATTCCCCGACATCAAGTACCGCGCCAATCTCTTTAAGATTCAGTTCTTCCTGGTAGTACAGTGTCAGCACCATTTTCTCGCGCTCAGGCAACGCCTCGATCGCTTCTATGACGCGTTCACGCAGACTCCCTTCCATTAACTGATGAAGTGGATTGGCCTCTTCGTGCCCTTCCGTCACCAGCTCCGCACTGTCACCGTGTTCTTCCCGATACTCGTCGTATGAAAAGAGCTGACTGTTGTTGGTATCCAACAGAATCTGCCGGTACTCTTCTATCGAAACATTCAACTGTTGCGCGACTTCCAGCTCGGAAGCGGCCCGACCCAGCATCTGCTCAACCTGATGCATGGCTCCGGCTACCTCACGTGCATTACGTCTGACGCTGCGTGGCGCCCAGTCCCGGCTGCGAAGCTCATCAAGCATTGCGCCACGAATGCGCTGGACTGCATACGTGGTAAAGGCGGTACCCTGAAGCGCGTCGTAGCGCTCCACCGCATTCAACAGACCAATGCCCCCGGCTTGCAGCAGATCGTCAAGTTCCACACTGGCAGGCAGGCGAACCTGCAAGCGCAGTGCTTCATGACGCACCAGTGGGACGTAGCGCTGCCAGAGCGAATGTTTGTCCATCACGCCTTCGGCGGTATAGAGATCGTTCACGTTGACTACCCTGCGTTAATGAAGTTATCGGCATGATTATGCAATTCTGTAGGACTTTCGATTGGCAGAATAGGCGGGATAAACCGAGGTTATTTCAAATTTGTGATGTTTCAGAGCGGAAGATTCCGCTCTGTCTCAACAGGCTAACCTAATGACAGTAAACGTTGACGAGTGGCGGAGGGCACGCTGTCCCATAAAGCACAAACCTGCCCTTCCATTTCCTGATAAAAAGGGCTAATGCTTTCGCGGGTTTTTTCATCCCCATTAAAACGGACCTTGCCGGAATCACCATCAATACTAATCATTCGGTTAACAAAAAGTCGCTGTAAATCGCTGCGCAGGAACAATCCGTTATCCACACTGTTATCCGCCAGAAAACCTTCATCATTCTCTCGCGTATCAATATGGCAGGCTTCCACCCATGGCCACGGATGCTGATCGATCAGGCTGGTGCCGGTAATGACACAGGCACCATAACGGGCTTTCACGGCGGCCATAAATTCGGCCTGGCTGGCTCGCTGCAGCACTTTAGCCTTTACCCGCCGCCCGACTTCAGTACCAGGCATCACTGCGGCGGGTGTTTTATGTCCGGGGGTACTCAGTACCACAATAAACTGGATACGCTGTGATTGCGGAAAGCACGGGTTGGAGTGCATGTTAAACAACTGCCACCAGGCATCGTCGCCGTCTTCTCGCATCAGCACCAGTTTATATCCCCGGCTGTTAATCAGGTTCTGCGCCTGTGCTGAATGGGGATCGATCATGGCATATACGTAGCTTTGGCCAATCACTTTCCACAAATTCTCCGCTTTGTCCTGCTCTCCCCGGCGGAAATAGTGAAAAGGAGCCTGCTGCTTCAGGTAATACTCAAAACGGCGCAGGTAATTTTTACGTTCATTGTCGTTCGCAATAAATAACAGGTCTTCCAGCGGACTGTTGCTCTCTTCCTGTGCGAAGACAGCACGAATCTTTAGCGTCCGAAAGCTGGTCGAAGGACTCAGCAGCGCTCGCGCTGTTAATTCTTTCTCATCAGGGTATTGCTGTGCATAGCGCCGGGCGATCTCCTCGAAGGAAAGCCGTTCACCCGGTAGCAGGTCATAGTTGAAGCGCATAACCACCCCAGAACACGCGAAGTTGTAGCCAAATTAAACTTATCCTGAAGAGTGTTATCGGCACCATCTGTATGAACTGTAACGTTTATCCAACTTTTATCGCGCCGAAAACTCTAATCCACAATCACTTCCTTCTGGTTGACGCGATTTGCATTACTGCGCGATAAAATGTGCCCGCTTCGCTTATGCTGATTTATTTCATTAGCCGCTATGGATGCGGGGACGGACTTATCCTTGACTTTACCCGCTTTTTTGTCGGTTATTCGTGCCATTACTTTCACTCGAACACTCGTATTCTTTCACCATCACGCTGCACGCGCAGACGAGTTATGAAGGAAGCGAATGATGAAAGGCATAGTACTGGCAGGCGGAACCGGTTCCCGACTGCATCCGGTGACCTGTGGCGTCTCTGAGCAACTGCTGCCGGTCTATGACAAGCCCATGCTCTCTCTTCCCCTTTCACTCTTGATGCACTTGCATCCATTCGTCTCGCGCCCGGACATTGCTGATTTTGAATATACCTGTCCTCACTATGACAATCCTAAGGATGAAGCCTGCCTGATGTGGAATGCCCCTGATGTTGCGATTCAATGGTTTGTCGAACAGCCGATATTATCGGTGAAAAATCAACAAGGACTCTCATTGCAGGAGTTGGTGTAATGCGCGTTTTACTTACAGGTGCTTATGGTCAGTTGGGGCGCTGTTTACTGGATCGTTTTCCCGCCGACTGGATTACGCTGGCATGTGGTTCGGCGGAACTGGATATTACCGATCGCGTTGCCGTTGTGCGCGTGGTTAAAAAATTTAAGCCCGATGTCATTATGAATGCAGCGGCTTATACCGCCGTTGATAAAGCAGAAACCGACCGGACACGTGCCTTAAAGATCAATGCGATTGGCCCTGAAAATCTGGCTCAGGCCGCCAAAATGATCGGGGCGCGTTTCATTCATATTTCCACAGATTATGTTTTCGACGGGGTGAAAAGAACGCCCTATACCGAACAGGATCCGCCCTGCCCGATTAATTTTTACGGCCTGAGTAAGTGGGAAGGTGAAAAGCGCGTCTTTGAGGTCCTACCCGAGGCGATCGTGATCCGTACTTCATGGATGTTCAGCGAATACGGTAATAACTTCGTCAGTACCATGCTTCGTCTGGCGCAGACACGTTCCGAGTTACATGTGGTGAACGATCAGTATGGTTGTCCGACCTACGCGGGTGATTTAGCCCAGGCCATGATCACGCTCGCCGACATGCCCGAAAAGCACGGTATTTACCATTATTGTGGCGACGTTGCCGTCAGCTGGTGCGAATTCGCTCAGACAATCTTTGTCGCGGCGCAACAGGACGTGGTCGTGCATGGCATTATCAGCTCGCACTATCCGTCTGCGGCGATTCGGCCGGCGCGCAGTGTGATGAACAGCGACGCTCTCAGCACCATCGGCATCCCCCCCTCAGACTGGCAGGATAAACTTCGCCTCTGTCTGAATCACCTGGCGACCCCCTTTCCCTACGCGAATACTTTATAAGGAGATAATGTAATGAAAGTAGCAACGATTGGTAACTGTCAGCTCGAAGTCGTTGGTCAGTTATTAAGTAATTATTCTGAGCTTCATCGTGGCGCAATAACACACGTTGTTAATACACCTCTGTATAAACTTGATGCTCAGCGAGACATTATCAATCTGATGCACGAACTTGAAAGCTGCGATCATATTTATATGCAGTTTCATTCTGAACGCTGGGGTTTGCTGTCAACCGCGAAACTGACCGAGTATTTCGATATCCGCATATTACCCACAATGGAATCAAGCGTATCAGCACCGCAGCTAGGGTATTATTCTGCTGCCGTGCCCGATTTAATGGTGTATGTTGATTACCGTTTTTTGCATCTCTATTTGACCGCACATGCCTGTGCGGATGCCGTTGCTGCGTACCACAATGTCAGTTACGACGAGGCCAGGCAGCATAACATGATTATGGACGACGCTAATCGCTACCAGCGGTTGTTCAAAGAAGGTAAGGTGGCGTTTGATTATTCAGACTTTTATCGGGACGCCCTGTTAAAAGATAAACATTGCTACAGCACGGTAAGCCACCCCAATAACAAACATTTAAGCATTTTCTTTAGTGCAATCTTTTTTGATTTATTTAAAGAGAATAAGAACTTCGATCTTGGCGGCAACGATTTGCTTAAAAACTATATTGCTCCAGAGGTAGGCAGTGGCGAACAGCATTATTTCATGATGCGCGAAACAGGGCTTTCTCTGGCCTGTAAAATTAACTATCACTTCTTTTCTTCACAACCGCGTGAACAACTCTCAGAAGCCTTACTGCGTTCCACTTATTATCGTAGCCTGAAATCCGGCTATCAAAATCTCTGAGCCTTTGCTGTAAGCCTGAAGATGCATCTTATCGATCAGGCTTGTCAGCACACAAAACAGTACCATTCAGTCACGGCGGCAATGCAATCAATACTGCGATGTTGCTTTACTGTATTAATACAGCGTTATATCGCTTTGTGGCGTCTGCCTGTCTCTGCCATTCCGGTCATTATGACTCTGCATAAAACATTCACGTTGCCGCCAGAAAGAAGCGCGGTTCCTGACGAGCCTGCCTGTCCCCGTTTGCGTTAAATACACACTAAAAAGGGCTTTATTTACGGCATCAGTTCGGCCTGCCGGGATTACAATCTGCTATAAAAGCGCGCCTGGCACCCCATCCATACCAGGAAAAAACTTTGCCAGCTAAACAATGTGTTAGCTGCACCACCTCAGGCAAATCATAATGAGCAGTAATAAAAAAGCACTTATGCTGGATGCCGGTTTTGCTGCCATGCCTCTTTTGATGGCACTTAAGCATTCCGGTTATGAAACAGCCGTATGCAGCGGCAAACCGCAGGATCCGGGTCATCAACTCGCGGCCCACTCTTTTTGCCTGAATTATGCCAATGTACAGGACGTACTGACCCTGGCGAAATCACTCAATATTACATCACTTCTGCCTGGTGTTACCGATGTGTCTTACCTTACGGGTGCCAGTGTCGCTGAGGCAATGGGCTTACGCGGTTTTGATCGCCCTGATGTAGCAGAAATTATTTTTAAAAAAGACGTCTTCCGCCAGTGGGCACAGAATAAGGGTTATCCAGTCCCTATGGCCGTGAGCTGTCCTGAAGAGGCGGCGCAACTTCCGTTACCGTTGATGATAAAACCTGTCGATTCCTACAGCGGATTAGGGATTTCACTGGTGGCTGAGCGCGAACACATCTCCGCCGCCTGGCGAGATGCCTGTGCGGCATCATCCTGTGGCCAGGCGCTTATAGAGCGCTGGATAGCTGGCGATTTACACAGCCACTCCGCTTTTATCGTGAATGGAAAAGTGGCGGTCGAATATTTTGTCGATGAATTTTGTACCGTTTACCCCTGGCAGGTAAACAGTAGTAGCCTCAGCCTCAATCTTCCTGCGTCGATAAAAGACCAGGTCAGCGACTGTATACAGGCACTCGTTGATGAGCTCGGGCTTTGTGATGGTTTACTGCACACTCAGTTTATCTCGGATGGTAAAAGCTTTTCTCTGATAGAAATGACACGCCGATGCCCGGGTGACCTGTATAATCAACTCATTGAATATTCTACAGACACGCCTTATTCACTCTGGTTCACCCATGCCTTTACCGGCACACCTTTTACGCCAGCCAGTCGGCGTCCCGAACATGTCAGATTAATCGCTCGCCATACTGTGTCTGTTGATCAGGAACAAACCTTTACCTCCGTCAGCTTCGCAGCATTACCGGCCAATATCCTTTCTTTTCTGCCACTTAAGAAAACAGGCGAGAGAATCCAGCGCGCGCCTCACGATCGCGCCGCGCTTATTTTTGCTGAATTCCACCAACGTGATGAACTGGCCCGCTTCACACCACAGTTAAAAAATTTTTTTACGCTTGGTAAGTACTAGGAAACCGATATGAAAAAACGACTACAACTTGGTTTTATTGGCGGTGGCGCGAATTCGGCTATTGGTCTTACCCATAAAATTGCCTCACAGCTCGACGGGGATTTTACGCTTGTGGCGGGCTGTTTTAGCCGCAATCCTGAGCAGAATCGTCACACGGGTGAGAGCTGGAATATTCATCCTGAACGTATTTACGAGAGTATTCAGGCGTTTATTTTGCAGGAGCGCCATCATCTTGATGCAGTTGCGGTGTTAACACCCACCCCTGACCATCATGAAATTATCACCGCCTGTTTCGAAAACGGTCTGGCTGTAATTTGCGAAAAGGCGATGGTTGAAAGCCATCAAAGCGCTTTGCACATCATGAACAGCGAGCACCAACATCAGGCAAAATTGTTTGTCACTTACAATTACAGTGGCTATCCCATGGTGCGCGAACTGCAAAAGCGCGTACAGCGCGGCGATTTCGGGGCCATTCAGCAGGTCATGGTTGAAATGCCTCAGGAAGGTTTTGCACGCCATAATCAGCATGGCGATGTGCCAAAACCGCAGAGATGGCGGCAGCAGGATGCCGTCATTCCAACCGTTTCGCTCGATCTTGGCGTTCATGTTCACCAGCTTATTGAATTTATCACCGGGGATCACGCCGTCGATATTTATGCGATCAATGATACGTACGCCAAAATTCCCGGCGTTATCGACACCGTACATATCTTATCGCGTTATCAAAGCGGTATGACGTGTAATTACTGGTATGGCAAAGCCGCTCTGGGATACCGAAATGGCCTGCGGATTCGCGTCATGGGAAGTCAGGGCAGCGCAGAATGGCTCCAGATGGATCCTGAATTCCTGTATGTCAGCGGTTTGCAAGGCAGTCGTTCTGTTATTGATCGCACAGCCAATGACAACATTGTTGCTGCTGATGCACGTTACTGCCGTTTTAAAGCGGGTCACCCTGCTGGCTTTATTGAAGCATTTGCCAATTATTATGCTGACATTGCCTCTGCATTGAGAGGGGAACCTAACGATTACGTGATGGGTTCAGACGTTGCGGCTCGCGGGCTTCACTTTCTTGAAAGTGCCGCGAAAAGCGCAACAAGTCAGCAAAAATGTACCCTTTAAACAATAAAAAGATAAAATATAACGGAGTTCCTCATGAGTTTTCTTAGTGAAATAGTCGAGAAAAATAACCATTTTCTCGTTACGCTGGAGAAAATGTACCAAAACGGTAATCCGGTAGTCCTTATTGGCGCAGGCTGTCTGGCTACCAAGACCCGTGAATATATGGCGCGTAATCACTTGCATATCGATTATGTAGCGGTCAATGAAATGTATTTTTCTCCTGGTCAAACGTTAAACGAACTGACTGTTGTGCCTCTGGAAAGTTTGCTCAACACCAAAAAAAAATATAATTTTATTATTGCACTACAGTATGTGGATCCGGCGTTTTTGAATTCATTATCAGACGTTCAATCTGAAGTGCTGGTCTATGACCCCTCTTTTACGGGCGTAAACACCGAAGATATTATTTCCTATGATTTTTGTCAGACCCATGCTGACGCCCTGCATTCCTTATATGAAAGTCTTGGTGATGATAAATCTCGCGAGACGTTTATCGCATTCATGAATCAGCGTATTAGCGCACGACCTGACTATATTAAAACAGTGTATGATGAGAACCATTACTTCCCAACCGACATTGTCGCGTTGAGTAAGTCCGAGGTTTTTGTTGACTGTGGCGCTTATAATGGTGACAGCGTGAATGCTTTCGAAGCCGCACTGGCCACCCGCGGACTCCCTTCGCCGAAAAAAATCTTTGCCTTCGAACCTGACAACGTCAATTATCCGTTGCTGTGTGCCGCTACAGCGGATAAAGCGTATTGTGAATGCCACCAGGCAGGCGTATGGAGTGAAGAGACAACGCTGTATTTCGACTCAGGAAAAGCGTTGGATTCAAAAATTACTGAAAAGGTCACGACTAACAGTATCGCATTAACCACACTCGATAGCGTTATTGCGGACAGTAAGGTGACATTTATCAAAATGGATATTGAAGGCGCTGAGCTTTCTGCGCTGGAGGGGGCGAAAAACAGTATTCAACGCTGTTACCCACTGTTGGCAATCAGCGCTTATCATAAACCGGATGATCTTATAAAGATTCCTGCTTATATCAAAAGCATTATGCCCGGGTATCGATTTTATCTCCGCGCCCATCATCCTGTTCATGCTTTTGAACTGGTGTTGTACGCGATTCCTGCCTGATTTTTTTCGCATCAGCCCGGCTCTCGCGTATCAGCCGGGCAGAATTGTTCTCATTACCTGTATCCGTCGTCTGTGCCCTTCCCGTTTCTTTTTCGATATACCGCTGTCAGCAACGATTTTTGAGATGAGAAACGGTTAAGAAAGCGAGATCGTGCAGATGGAAAGCATGTGAGATCTGCAGCGTCAGGCAAAAGCATGTTCCCTTTTGCCTGACGGGCTTATAAAGATCCGGATTGAAGGCTTACGCAGCATTCACATTGCTGGCACGCATAATAATGTTAATAATCTCATCCTGATCCGCTTCCGCCAGGTTCGGATGCACCGGTAAACACAACACCTGCAGAGAAATTTGACTGGCCACCGGCAAATTTGAAGGAGCCGATGATTCATAGCCTTTATACATCGGGAAATCGGAGATGAGCGGATAAAAATACCGTCTGACATAAATATTTTGGCTTTTGAAGTGATGATACAGTTCATCACGCGTCATCGGGAATAATCCCGCGTGAACAAAGACCGGGCAATATGCATAGTTCCAGTCGGTTTCATCAACGAGCGGTAGTAGCGTAAGTCCGTGTATATGCCCTAATGCCTGCTGATATTTTTCGTAGATGACTTTACGCTTAGCCAGCGCTGAATCCACATGCTTCAGCTGGAGTAATCCAAATGCCGCCTGAACTTCATTCATTTTGCCATTGATACCCGGCGCAACCACCGTGGTTTCATCGGCAAAGCCAAAATTCTTTAAATAATCAATACGTCGTTTGATTTTTTCATTCGGGCAGATAATGGCGCCGCCTTCAAACGTGTTAAATACCTTTGTCGCATGGAAGCTTAAAACAGAAAGATCGCCGTGATTCAGGATACTGACGTTTTTTTGTTTAACACCAAAACAGTGCGCGGCATCGTAGATGACTTTCAGACCGTAGTTGTCGGCAATACGTTGAATGCGGTCGACATCGCAGGGAATGCCATAGCAGTGAACGGGTAAAATTGCACTGGTGGTAGGCGTAATGGCGGATTCGATTTTTTCAGGATCGATATTGCAGGTAACAGGATCAATATCGACGAATATGGGTTTTATGCCGTTCCATAATAAGGAATGGGATGTCGCGACGAAAGAATAGGGAGTGGTAATCACCTCCCCCGTGATTCTGAGCGCCTGAAGCGCAGTCACCAGCGCCAGGGTACCGTTCGCGAACAAACTGAGGTGCTCGACACCGAGATAATCGGCAAGGGCCCGTTCCAGCTCCTGGTGATACGGACCACCATTTGTGAGCTGTTTACTGTCCCAGATACGTTCTAAATAAGGCAGGAACTCTTCCAGGGGCGGCAGAAGAGGACTTGTCACCAGCACATTTGATGAGGGTTTGTTTATCTTCATCGGATAACTTCCTGACCTTAAATAATTGTTGAATGCGTACAGGGCTTTTATCTGGCGCGCTGTCTCTGCACGTCATTTATGCCTGAGTGGCTTCAGATAACGCCTGTATCCGGCCGAAAAGTGTCATAAGCGCGTCCTGGTTTACCTCGTTATACGCTTTTTCTTTCAATTGCTGACTGAGCGTGTCACTCAGCGACGTATCAGTACAAAGCGTTGCGATAGCCTCTTTCCAGGCGTTCGGGTTATGTTTTACTCTCCAGCCGGGAACGGACTCACCGAATGTAGGATGATCGCTATACATCGCCGGTATCCCCATTACTGCTAACTGCATGAGTACGTTGTTATCTTTGTAACGGTTTTCATCATTGTTGCAGCGCGGAAGCACGGCGATATCGGCGTCACAATGCAGCAACTGCGCGACCAGGCGGGCCTCAGTCTGAAAACGGTACGTTTCCCTGATATAAGGCAGCCATTCCGGCGGACAATGTCCAATGACAATCCAGTCAAGCTTTTCCGCACTTGCCGTTATCGCTGGAGTCAGTAATTCATAATCTTTCTTCCTGAGATCGTATGTGAAACACACGACACGGCATTTGTCTTTTTTCTGCTTAACTCTATCCTGACAGGGTTGTACTAAAACATTGGGAAGAATAACGACAGGTTTATGGCGCTTTTTGAGCCAATTGGCCAGTGCATCGCTGTACGTTAGCCAGTTATCGATAACATTATCTTCAATTAATTTTTTATATTTCCGCGCATTCGGATCGTCCTGAATAAGATAATGAACACGACAGGTTATGGCGTTCTTGAGTTGCCTGATTGTCTGGCAGGCGAGATCCGTCAGTTCGCCGCTGATAACGAGCTCGTCAGGATGATGCCGCAATAATTCTGGCGCGGAGGGTATCTGTTCAAGAAGCACGCTTTTGACGCCACCGGCATTCATCAGCCTGTCCAGCGCGGTGGTAAATCGCTGCACGCCAGTATTATTCTGATCCTGCGCGATAAAAATGACGGTGCGTGTTTCGCCAGGTTTGAGCGGATTCCAGCCCGTGACTAACGTGCTGTCTGCGGTAAAAAGGGTTCTGTTCAGGCTTAAATTTTTATTATAAGCCGGATCATCTGCCAGAACAGGGAGCCAGGCGTGATAGAAACGGTCAAGTTCCTGTGAAGGCGACAACGCATATTGTGGCGGAAAGTCCGTCACGGCTTCCTGTTTTGCTACAACGCTGTAAGGTGTGCATATTGCCCGACCGCCCTGCTGAACCAGTCGCAGATTCAGGTCCAGTCTGGCCAGCAGAGGTTGTGTATAAGCCGTATCAAATCCACCGACCTCCAGCCATCTGTCTTTTCTGATTAACAGACAGTCTGTGGCCAACGTCGAATAACTACAGTCGCTTTGATAGCGTGACAGGTAGCCTGCATTGCCCCATCTTTCGGCATAACCAACAGGGAAGGCCAGGCCCCGAACCCCAAGAATTTCTCCGGCACATAAGAGCTGACTGTCCAGGTTGATAATATGAGGCGCGACGCAGACAACATCATGTCGCAGGGCATGACATGCCAGCGCCTCCAGCCAGCCGCGGCTGACAAATAAAACACGGGGATCCAATAACAGCAGAAACTCCCCTTCTGCCTGCCCTACTGCCTCATTAATCGCCGCTTCCTGGGTTTGGCTGCCATGACTTTTCAGGATGTTGATGTTAACCGACGCTGTTGACAAATTTGTCGTCAGCCAGGCCGTGATGGCCTCAGAGGTCGCCGGCGTCACAATAACAATCAACTGGCATACCGGTTGGTGGGTTTGTTCAAATAACGTAGTGATGCAACACTGCAGTTGATGGATATCCGTGCCAGCGACAAGTATGATGCTGAGCGAAATCACCGGCTCCGTGCTGTATCTTAATCGCCACGGTTTACCCGGCTGGTGCTCCACAACACCCTGGCTGAAGCCCTGCTGCTGAAGATAAGATTGCAACACAGCATGTTCCTGCTGCAGATCCTGTGCCACACAGCTGTTCAGAGGCGTCACGGTAAAGACCTCTGAAACATGGCCAAACACGTTGCTATCGCGCGTAGCTAACAGTCGCGTAATCGCATCCAGCTCATAGCTCACGGATAAATCAGCATTAAACCCGCCGATAGCCATCAAGGCGTTTCGCGCGAAGATCCCGCGCTTAAGGTAGAGTGAAGGCTGACTCAGAAAAAGGTCCGGGCAAAATGCAGGCTTAAAATGAGGATGAATTTTCCCTTCCTTGTCAGAGAGGCCTTCATCCGCGTAAACAAAGGCGCATCCCGTTCTGCTGTGCAAGGCCTCAGCAAGGAGTCGTAAACTTTCCGCTGTAAACTGACACCCGGCAGGAACGACGTATATCCAGTCGTAAACGTTCTGCTCCAGATGACAATTAATTTCATTCAGCCACACATCAGACCGAATCTGAAAGACACGATCGTCAGAAACGTGGCACGTTTCCTGCGGCGTCGCCAGTAAAACGGCGCATCCTGTTACCTGATCTAACTGAGGCAATAAGGCATTCAGCGTCGAGGTCCTGTCCGCTTCGCTGCCTGGCTGGACGGCAATCAGCATTCTGAGGAGTGGCAGTGATGAAGGACTCTGCACCTCTTCAGCAGGAGCCGGAAGTTGCCGCTTATACAGCCAGTCATTCAAAGCGTGTCGCTTATCCTGCGCGGCACGTTGTTCGGCCTTTTCTTGTGTCAACGTAACGAAGTTTTCAAACTGTTGCTGACTTCGCGCGCGTCGGACCAGAAAATAGTCTCGCATCTTCCATAAATTCTGGCGCTCGGTATCAATAGCTTCCTGGGTGTTTTCCCAGCAAAATCCAGCGCCACCGTTGTCACGCACGGTTTCCTGCGTAATGGCATACTTTTCATAACCCGGTGCGGTTAACGCAACTACAGGACTTCCGCATAAAATCGCCATTGCGCAGGTGCCCGAGGACTCATACGAATAAAATACGCGCGTACGCTTGAGCACAACGGCAAGTTCTTTCAGCGTCAATGGGTTTGCCATGGACAAGATTTTGGTATCCGCGGGTAGCTGGCTGAAATTAACGACCGACTCAGGCACACGATTCAGGTAGAGGATATTCAGGTCTTTCTGCGGGTTGTCGTCACAAAATAATTGCAGATCAAAGGATTCGATTCCCAATATTTGTGGGTCAACGGCTTTTTCAGCAAACTCATTGCGGTACCAGAAAAATAAATCATCCGGTCCTTCATGGATCCGGTTATTCATGATCACGCCTTCCCGGTTCAGCATATAGCGAACACATACGGGCGCGGAAAGAGGATTACCCGATACGATTTCAGGGTAAATGGCAATCCAGGGTTGCCCGCTGTTTTGAATAACTTTCCAGTCTTCACTGTTTATCACCGGCGTATTCCATTCTGGATTCACGCGGCAATTAACCATCCAGGCTTTACCGCCCTGTTCATTAATCATGTGACAGAGCTGATGGATAACCTGAACGCCGGATGAAGATTCGATGTAATCCGGTGCCAGAAGTAAGTAAGGAAAGGTGAACCCACGCATAACAGCCTCTTTTTCTACAGGCGCGACAATGAAAAGCTGGCGTTGCCTGAACGTTGTGTGTCTCTATGGAGACGTTATGTCCGGTCATGTAACGACGGCGTCATCATCAGGACGACGCGCCGCCACTGTCTCAGGCAGAAAGCCAACCTCTCTGCCATTCGTTTAATCCCTGCTCCCTCAGGTACCAGTCCTGATGGACCGCCGCGCGAAGTTGATCGCCCAGACGACGAGTGGCATCCATATCCGCAAGGTGCGCGCGTATAGCGCTCATCCAGTCTTTAAAGCGGTTTTCAACGAGCGTGACGGGCAGGCCACAACGATAGGGTTCGATACTGGTGGCAATGATCGGCACGCCACAGGTGCCGATCTCCAGTAACCGCAAATTACTTTTGCATTCATTGAACTGGTTGACTTCGAGCGGCACCAGCGCCAGATCCAGGTTCAGGCTGGCCAGCTTTTCTGGGTACATATCAAACGGCACGCCAGTGTGGAACTCACAGTGCACGCCCCGCGGTTTCATTCCCATGAAAACCCATTCAACCTTGTCTTCCAGCTCCTTGATAAGCGGCAGCAAAATTTGCAGGTCACCGGCATGCGTACTGCCGCCCGCCCAGCCGATACGCACTTTACGCCCCACGCCGCGCTGGCTGGTCAAATGGCCCCACTGACCTTCTGCGAGACGGTTCTGTGCAATGCGGATATCATGATGGAAACGGCTGTAGGCATCCGCTAACGGTGCGGTTGACACAACCACCCAGTCCGCGCACTCCATTACTTTGCGAAGATTTTTGACAATCTGTTTAGGGAACTGGTTACGGTTGCCATTTTTTACCGGTACGTTGAGCAGGTAGTCGTCGTACTCAACCACAATTTTGGCATCGCAAACGTCGCGATATTGCGCCATGACCGACGGGAAACGGCCGCCACTCAGCGACTCCAGCACAATAATATCAGGCTGTAGAAGTGCGACTTCCATTACGCCGGGAATTTGCTGAGTCAGTCCGCCCTCAAGCAGCAACTGACTTTCCATGGCCTTGAACGGTTGCAGGATGCGGTGATTGCCACATCCCTGCCAGTCGACATGGTGTGCGAGCACGACAGGCAGTGGCCTGCCCGGCAGCGGCTGCTGAAAACGCGCCGTCCCTGCACCCAGCGTAAACGGTTTACCTGCCCGCTGCATCAGCGGATGGTTACTGGGATCTTTTAACAGCGTAGCGCGCCACTGCTGGCGAAGCCGACTATAGTCATGCTGAAACGGCCTTTCCTGTACGTTGAACTTTTCTGGCATCAACCGCGTTGCACCGCCCATATGGCGAACACGCGACCACGGCGTCCAGACGTTTAAGTAACCTTGTTGCTGCGCACGTAACCCCAAATCGACATCCGCGAAGTAAAGCGAGAAATCGTTCTCAGCAAAGCCACCCAGACTAAAGAACACGTCTTTACGGACCATCATGCAGGACCCACTCACTGCAGCAAGATTGTGCTCCGTTTGCAGGTAGCTCTGGAAACCTCTGGCATGTTCCTGCATCCCCTCCCACGGATTGTCAACGCCGTTCTGTACCCCCAGCAGATAACCGCCGTGCTGAACCCGGCCATCGTGGTATTCAAGGCGCGCCCCGACTAATGCGACCTCTGGCCGCAGTGCATGCTCCAGTAGCGCATCCAGCCAGTCAGGTTGCGTAATCTGGCAGTCGTTATCCAGGAACAACAAGACATCGCCCTTCGCCTGCTCTGCGGCGCGATTATGCATGGCGGCGAAATTAAACGGCGCGTCGTAACGCAGTACCTTAATCTGTTCGATATTGAGTTTGTCGAGATCGTTGAGAAAGGTACAGGCCTGCGCATCCACGGACTGATTGTCGACGATCAGTAATTCATAATAGGGATAACGCGTTTTCTCCATCAACGTATCGATGCAGGCACGGAGTAAGGCGGCATGGTCACGCGTGGGGACGATAACAGAAATAAGAGGCTGCGTGTCCCACTGATAGCGCACCCGTGCAAAACCGGGATTCACGCCGGCATCAAGTGACGCTTTTATCCCTAAACGCTGTAAATGCGCCTCGACAACGCGCCGATAGCCGGCTTCACAGGACTGCGCTTCATGCCAGCGCCCGTTCTCTTTTTGGCCTCTGACTACGACATCTGCCACATGTCCGAGCGCGCCCGGTCCCTGATTTTCAATGCAACGCCACAGCCATTCATACATGATCAGAGGATTGACGGCATCCTCGCCCTTCCCCGCCGCCTGCACTTTCCGGCGGTCAAACAGCAACGTGCGGCCTACGTAAGGCGTACTTCTTAACAGATCGATATTGGGATCGGGACGAAGAATCGCTCCCGGCTCATTCATATCATCATTAAAGGTTTCATCGACATACCACACAGCCGTTTCCGGGCGTCGCAAACGCTGCTCTGCCAGCAACAGCAACGCGTCAGGCAAAAGCTCATCCCCTGCCATCACCAGCAACAGCGCAGCTGGCCCGGTTTCGTGATAAACGACCTCGTTAAGTTCAGCGACCCAGCCTGAGGCACAGGCGCTTATCGTCCCCTCATTTAACGCAATGTCGACATCGCTCAGTAACATGACCGTCGCGGGCGGCAATGTTTGCTGCCTGACGGCGGCAAGGGAACGTTCACAGGCTGCGGCATCGCCGTTTTCATCAATGATCACGATCCCGATGTCGCCACTTTCGGGCACAGACTGAATAAATGACTGTAACGCTGCGCGTCGGGCTTCGGTAATTGACCTGTCTTTCAGCCACTGTTCAATGGAGTAATTTTTATCGGCCCAGGACAGGACGGACTGTCTGTGAAAGCGTAACGCATGTTGCGCCGGGTCATCCATGGACCAGCGTTTGGGCGCAGGGAGCTGGCTGAGGATAGTCTGGATCGCAGCAGGCATCGTCCATTTATCGCCAAAGCGGCCCTGGTTCGCCCGGGTCCATGCCACGGCTTCACTGAAACCCCGTTTGAGTGCGGCGATCCACTCCTCCGTCTCCGGGCAAAACTGCAGATTCACCACGGTAAAATGCGATTGTTCAAACTCCTGAAGGTTATGCGCGTTCAGATAACCTTCCACGCCGGTTGTAGACGCTAAAAATACCGGAATACCCAGTATTAATGCCTTGGCCACAATTTCATCGCCACCCATGACCATATCGTAGTTATCCAGCCACTCAGGCTCAATCCGACTCACAGGCTGGCTACAGTCGAACCATTCCAGCGTAATGGACTGACTTTTCAGTTGCTGTTGCAGCTCATACATTTCTGCGGAAATATCCGGGGCGTAATAAAGTATGCGTTTGAGCGCAGTGCGGGCATTACGAGATGGATAGCAACTGAATGCGGAAGGAACGGTAAACGGCAAAACAGCGATCTGACTGGATAGCAGTCCGTTTTGCAGCAAACGTTCTGATACCACAGGCGACAAACTCAATGACAGGGAGGCGAGCTGATTTTCCAGCTCAGCGCCCCACGGCATATAAATGTCATGATAATCATAAAAGTGGCGGAAAATAACCGGGGCCGTGCCTGTTAACGTTTCCAGCACGGGTAACAATTTTTGTGCAATAAAACCCTTATAGACCCAGATGAGGCTATAAGCATCAGCGAGCGTGCCTTGCTTATCACTGATAATGCGGAAAGCCGGGTTGGATTTGTACTTTTCCAGTTCAAACGACAGCGTTTTACCATAGGTACTGGTGACAATATCCACCTGCCATCCCCAGGGTAAAAAAACATCAATGATATCGAGCGCCTCATTCACGTGAAGAGAAAACTGCTCAACTCGGTCAATGCTTATTAAAAGCCTGTTCATCTGACATCCTCTGGTTGTGCATAGCACTATCCTGCACGTAAGTACCTTACCTGTTTCAGACTATTGTAAATTTTTGGGTATTAATTTAGGGCGGGAAAAGCTATAGCAAAGCGGGCTAATTAGACCGATTAAGAAAAAACGCCCTCATTTCTGAGAGCGTTTTTAATCTGACGGGCTGTGCGGCGATTAACGCAGCAGAGACAGCATGGTCTGTGGCACCTGGTTGGCCTGTGCCAGTACAGAAGAACCGGCCTGCTGCAGGATCTGCGCGCGGGACATGTTTGACACTTCCGTCGCGTAGTCCGCATCCTGAATACGGCTGCGGGCAGCGGTCAGGTTGGTCACGGTGTTGTTCAGGTTGCTGATGGTGGATTCAAAACGGTTCTGAGACGCACCCAGCAGGCTGCGCTGGTTGTCGACCGCTTTGATGGCCGCATCGATGTCCGCCAGAGGTGAACCATCGGTGGTGCCACCGCTTGTTACGGTCCCGCTCATCACGTCAAAACCTTCAGCCGCGGTAGTACGCGCGTTGCCATTGATAGTCTGACCGGTTGTCTGAGCAGTCGCACCAGAGGTATTGAACAGGTTGAAACCGTTGCTTGCACTGATGGTGATACCGATGGTTTCGCCGTCTTTTGCGCCAACCTGGAAGTTATACGTCTGAGAACCTGAACCGGTATTCAACACTTTAATACCGTTAAAGTCAGTCTGCTGAGTAACGCGGTTGATCTCTTCCATGCGCTGGTTAACTTCCGCCTGGATTGAGTCAATGTCAGACGCTGAGTTAGAGCTGTTCTGCGCCTGAACGGTCAGGTCACGTACACGCTGCAGGTTGTTGTTCACTTCAGTCAGGGCGCCTTCAGCCGTCTGCGACAGAGAGATACCGTCGTTGGCGTTACGGGCTGCAACGGTCAGGCCGTTAATGTTAGAGCTGAAGCGGTTAGCGATAGCTTCGCCGGCTGCGTCGTCTTTTGCGCTGTTGATACGCAGGCCAGAAGACAGGCGCTCAATCGCCGTACCCAGTGATGACTGAGATTTGGTCAGGTTGTTCTGAGTAACCAGCGACAGGGTATTGGTATTAATGACTGCCATAATAATTATCCTTCATGATGATAGGGTTCAGATTTGGGCTGCGGCTTTATCGCCTTCATTATTGTTATCGTCGAACGGGGGACAAACTTTATACATTACTTAAATTTTTTTAACTGATTTGGCAAAAAAAACGCCCTCATTTCTGAGGGCGCTTTTAATCAGACGGGCTGTGCGGCGATTAACGCAGCAGAGACAGCATGGTCTGTGGCACCTGGTTAGCCTGTGCCAGTACAGAAGAACCGGCCTGCTGCAGGATCTGCGCGCGGGACATGTTTGACACTTCTGTCGCGTAGTCCGCATCCTGAATACGGCTGCGGGCAGCGGTCAGGTTGGTCACGGTGTTGTTCAGGTTGCTGATGGTGGACTCAAAACGGTTCTGAGACGCACCCAGCAGGCTGCGCTGGTTGTCAACGGCTTTGATCGCCTTGTCAATGTCGGCCAGCGGTGTGGTGCCTGCTGCAGTACCGCCGGTACCGCCGGTTACTGCGCCTTTCAGCACGTCGAAACCGATAGCTGAAGTGGTACGGGCGTTGCCGTTAACGGTCTGACCGGTTGTTGAGCTGGTGTTCTGAGTGGTGCCAGACTGGCCGGCTGCTGCCAGGTCGAAGCCGTCGCTTGAGCTGATGGTGATACCGATGGTTTCGCCGTCTTTTGCGCCAACCTGGAAGTTATAAGTGGTGCTGCCTGAACCGGTGTTCAGAACTTTGATGCCGTTGAAATCGGTCTGCTTGGTGACGCGGTCGATTTCCTGCATACGCTGGTTAACTTCAGCCTGGATTGAGTCGATGTCAGATGCTGAGTTAGAGCTGTTCTGCGCCTGAACGGTCAGGTCACGTACGCGCTGCAGGTTGTTGTTCACTTCAGTCAGGGCGCCTTCAGCCGTCTGCGACAGAGAGATACCGTCGTTGGCGTTACGGGCTGCAACGGTCAGGCCGTTGATGTTAGAGCTGAAGCGGTTAGCGATAGCTTCGCCGGCTGCATCGTCTTTTGCGCTGTTGATACGCAGGCCAGAAGACAGGCGCTCAATTGCAGTACCCAGAGAAGACTGTGACTTGCTCAGGTTGTTCTGGGTAACCAGCGACAGGGTATTGGTGTTAATAACGGCCATGATAATTATCCTTCATAAATAATGTCGGGGGTCAGGTGTTAATCCTGCGGCTTTATCGCCTTCACTATTGTTATCGCCCGTCGGGGCTAAAACTTTAGAGAGAATGACGGCTTTTATTTTAATGAGACAGGAAGGCATCCTGGCGGAATGGCGTGGTTATCAAAAAATAGTGCTGTCGCTGTTACGCTTTCTGATGACATTAACTCAGCGCAAACAATCATTGCCCCATCGACAATAAGCATTGCGCGAACCTTAGTTTGTCAAACGACAGTCAGACAGCCCTGTGAGAGAGCTTCGGGCAGACTGTCATATCCGGAAAATAAACCGTCTGCTGGATCCATCAACAATAAAAAAGCGCCCTCATCACTGGGGGCGCTTTTAATCAGACGGGCTGTGCGGCGATTAACGCAGCAGAGACAGCATGGTCTGTGGCACCTGGTTGGCCTGTGCCAGTACAGAAGAACCGGCCTGCTGCAGGATCTGCGCGCGGGACATGTTTGACACTTCCGTCGCGTAGTCCGCATCCTGAATACGGCTGCGGGCAGCGGTCAGGTTGGTCACGGTGTTGTTCAGGTTGCTGATGGTGGACTCAAAACGGTTCTGAGACGCACCCAGCAGGCTGCGCTGGTTGTCAACGGCTTTGATCGCCTTGTCAATGTCGGCCAGCGGTGTGGTACCTGCTGCAGTACCGCCGGTACCGCCGGTTACTGCGCCTTTCAGCACGTCGAAACCGATAGCTGAAGTGGTACGGGCGTTACCGTTAACGGTCTGACCGGTTGTTGAGCTGGTGTTCTGAGTGGTGCCAGACTGGCCCGCTGCTGCCAGGTCAAAACCGTCGCTTGAGCTGATGGTGATACCGATGGTTTCGCCGTCTTTTGCGCCAACCTGGAAGTTATAAGTGGTGCTGCCTGAACCGGTGTTCAGAACTTTGATGCCGTTGAAATCGGTCTGCTTGGTGACGCGGTCGATTTCCTGCATACGCTGGTTAACTTCAGCCTGGATTGAGTCGATGTCAGATGCTGAGTTAGAGCTGTTCTGCGCCTGAACGGTCAGGTCACGTACACGCTGCAGGTTGTTGTTCACTTCAGTCAGGGCGCCTTCAGCCGTCTGCGACAGAGAGATACCGTCGTTGGCGTTACGGGCTGCAACGGTCAGGCCGTTGATGTTAGAGCTGAAGCGGTTAGCGATAGCTTCGCCGGCTGCATCGTCTTTTGCGCTGTTGATACGCAGGCCAGAAGACAGGCGCTCAATTGCAGTACCCAGAGAAGACTGTGACTTGCTCAGGTTGTTCTGGGTAACCAGCGACAGGGTGTTAGTGTTAATCACTGCCATGATGTTTTTCCTTTAAAAAATTGAGCCATATTAGGCGTCTGAATTCGGCTAGCTTACCGACAACCTGATTATCGTCAGCCCTCGTTCAACCTTTAGAAAAAAAATTCAGTAATTTTTCGTCAGCCAAATCCGGGAAGACAATTAAAGAAAGGGGTTTTATTCAGCCATCAATTTTTTCAGAAACAGGCTAATCTTTTGCCACTCGCTGCCGATACCCATTTCACTTAACGTAAACTCGTAAAGGATTAAAGCATGGCAAGTGTAAGTTCACTCGGTGCTGGTACGAACCTCGACCTGAATACTCTCTACAGCAGCCTGGAATCCGCTGAGCAGACTAAACTGACGCCTATTACTAAGCAGCAGGCGTCCTATAACGCTCAGCTTACCGCCTGGGGCGTGGTGAAAACCGGCCTGTCAAAATTGCAGACCGCGGCGGCGGCATTGCAAAATGCCTCGACGATTGCGGCTACGAAAGTCACCAGCACGAATACCGCTTTCACTGCCACGCTGGCGAGCAAAGCCTCCGCCGGTAACTATTCTATTGAGGTTACTCAACTCGCCTCTTCGCAATCGCTGCTGTCAAAATCAGCCAGCAGTAAAGATACCGATTTAGGTGATCAGAGCCTGGCATCTCGCACGATTACGATTTCCCAGTCTGGGCAGAAATCGCCGCTCACGGTAACACTGAGCAAAGATCAAACCAGCCTGTCTGATATTCGCGATGCGATTAATAAACAGCAAGGCAGCGTAAACGCCAGTATTATTAAAGCAGACGATAATACCTATTATCTGTCTCTGACTGCACGCGACAGTGGCACAGCGAATGCGATGACGGTCAGTACGGACGACGGCACGCTGTCCCAGTATATTAATTACAGTTCGGGTGGCAGCAGCAACGCGATGACCGAACAGGTTGCCGCTAAAGATGCGCAGTTAAAAATTAACGGCGTGTCCATCACCCGCAGCAGCAATACCGTCACGGACGCGCCTGAAGGTGTCACGCTCAACCTGACGAAAACCACCGCTACAAATACACCGGAAACGCTGACCGTCGCCACAGACAATCAGCCAATGACGGCGGCAATTCAGGCTTACGTAGATGCCTACAACTCCCTGCAAACCACTATCGGTAACCAGACGAAATACACGGCGGTGAAAGCAGGTGAGTCGCAAAGTTCCGGTAACGGCGATCTGTTGGGTGATAATACCTTACGTAACATCCAGACCAGCCTGCGCAGTCAACTGTCCAGCGCACAAGCCAGCGGAAACCTGACCAGTCTGTCACAACTGGGGATCACGCAGGACGTTAACGGCAAGCTGACTGTGGACAGCACCAAACTGGACAAAGCCCTGACCAATCAACCGACAGATGTCCTGAACTTTCTGACGGGTGACGGTAAAACAACCGGGTTTGCCACACAGGCAAATAACAAACTGACGCAGATACTGGCCAGTGACGGACAGGTACAAAATGCCACTAACGGCATTAATACCTCACTGAAAAAACTGTCCGATCAGTACGACGAAGTAAACAGCCAGATTGCGGCGACCATGGCGCGTTACAAAACACAGTTTACCAGTCTGTCTACCCTGGTCAGCTCCATGACCCAGACCGGTAACTATTTGACCCAGCAGTTCGCCAAACTATAACAGGAGTGGTAAGCATGTACGCTAAGTCCGGTATTCAGGCCTATGCGCAGGTAGGTGTGGAAAGCGCCGTATTAAGCGCCAGCCCACATCAGCTGGTCGTGCTGCTTTTTGATGGCGCCCTGAGCGCCATGAAAAAAGCTGCCATTTTAATTGAGCAAGGCGATATTCCCGGTAAAGGTAACGCCTTATCTAAGGCCATTAATATCATTACTAACGGGCTGCGCGCAGGCCTGAACCATGAGGTTGGCGGTGAAATTTCCGCTAATCTCGACGATCTGTATGAATATATGACCCGTCGTCTGTTACAGGCTAACCTGAACAACGACCTTGAGGCCATTACGGAAGTCGAAGGCTTGCTCAATAATATTGCGGATGCGTGGAAACAGATTGGCCCTAATTACCAGCCACAGCAGGATACCTTTTAATGAGTCATCCACTCGAGCTGCTAAAAGGATATCAACACTTACTCACGCTCAGTAATGCCATGCTGGAAAATGCCCGGCAGGGACAATGGGATGAGTTGCTTAGTTGCGAATCAACTTACGTTAGTAGCGTCGAGCGTGTTGCGCGTGATAACGATGCCAGTGCGCTGTCCGCATTACAGCGGGCACAAATTCGCCCGGTACTTGAGCAAATTCTGAAGAATGAAACCACGCTGAAGACGTTGCTGGGTGAACGTATGAGCGAACTGCGCTCGCTGGTCACGACCTCAACGCAGCAACACAATATTGTCTCTTCTTACGGCAAGATGGCGGGTAATATCCTTTACCCAAAAGACCAGTAAAGGCCGACTTATGCGGGTAAACACTCTTTTTTTAGTTTACCCGCGTAATTTCTTCACTCTTATCCCATACTTCCAGTTCCCTCTCCTCTGACTGGACGTTTGTCATGCACAACCCAACCCTTTTGCAGTTTTTCCACTGGTATTATCCCGATGGCAGCACGCTGTGGCCGGAAGTCGCAGAAAAAGCGGCCCTGCTTAATGACATCGGCATCAACATGGTCTGGCTGCCCCCTTGCTATAAAGGCGAGTCCGGTGGTTACTCGGTGGGTTATGACAGCTACGATCTCTTCGATTTAGGCGAGTTTGAGCAAAAAGGCAGCGTCGCCACCAAATATGGTGATAAGCAGCAGTTGCTGGCTGCCGTCAATGCGCTGCGCAGCCACAACATTGGCGTGCTGCTGGATGTGGTTCTCAACCATAAAATGGGCGCGGACGAGAAAGAACAGGTGAGCGTAAATCGCGTTAACCCGGATAATCGTGATGAAATTTATCCCGAGGTCGTGGAATGCGAAGCCTGGACGAAGTTTACGTTTCCGGCGCGGGCAGGCGAATACTCGACATTCATCTGGGATCATAAGTGTTTTAGCGGGGTTGACCATATTGAAAACCCCGATGAAAACGGCGTGTTCAAAATCATCAACGATTATACCGCTGAAGGCTGGAACGACCAGGTGGATAACGAGTTAGGTAACTTTGATTATCTGATGGGCGCCAATGTTGATTTCCGCAATAAGGCGGTGAGCGAAGAACTCAAATACTGGGCGCGCTGGGTCATGGAGCAGGTCCCCTGCACCGGCTTTCGTCTGGACGCGGTAAAACATATCCCGGCCTGGTTTTACAAAGACTGGATCGAACATATTCAGGACGTCGCTAACGAACCGCTGTTTATTGTGGCGGAATACTGGTCCTTTGAAACCGAAAAGTTGCAGGAATATATCCATCAGGTGGAAGGCAAAACGCTGCTGTTTGACGCCCCGCTGCATATGAATTTTCATCAGGCGTCTAAAGCCGGCAGCGATTATGACCTGAGCAAAATTTTTGATAACTCGCTGGTATTAGCCGACCCGTGGCATGCCGTGACTATCGTGGCCAACCACGACACACAGCCGCTGCAGTCTCTGGAAGCGCCCGTTGAAGCCTGGTTTAAGCCGCTGGCTTATGCGCTGATTCTGTTGCGCGAGCAAGGCGTTCCGACCATTTTTTATCCGGACCTGTTCGGTGCCCACTATGAGGATGAAGGCGGAGACGGTGAAATGCATCAGGTCGATATGCCGGTCATTCCTGAACTCGAAGGGCTGATTCGTGCCCGTCAGCAATTTGGCTGGGGCGCGCAAACCGATTACTTCGACCATCCTAACTGCGTCGCGTTCAGCCGCAGCGGAACCGCTGAAAAGCCGGGCTGTATTGTGATCATGTCGAATGGCGAAGCGGGGGAAAAACAGATTTCAATGGGAGAAGGATATGCCGGGAAAGTATGGTATGACTATCTGGGACATCAATCCGATACCGTTACGACGGACGACGCCGGCAGCGCCGTGTTTCGCTGTAATGCAGGCAGCGTGAGTGTCTGGGTTGTTGAGGCATAAAACCACAGGTCCGCTGCTTTTTCTGGCGCGGTAACAGCCTGCGCATCAGCGCAAAGCGGTCTCGTGGACCGCTTTGCGTCATTTATTTGTTCAGAACCGGACGCATAATCTCAGGTTCGATATTCTGAATCACATCCACACCGGGATGTTGGGCCGCTTCCTGTATAGCTTTCTGGCATTCCACCGTGGGTCGATCGACCTTACGCAACGTAAGCCCGTCGTAATCCAGCTCACCGCCATCCAGATCCAGTGTCATGATGCGTAACTGACGCGTAACATTGACATAATCGCCATTCAGCTGCGTCAATTTGCCTGGCTTCGCAATGACCCGTTGCCACTGCCGGCAATCCAGCGTACTGCCGTCCGCGTTGATAATCAGACTCCCAATCGCCTTGTCGCTAATCAGGTTACTCTGCGGCCCAACCGTCTGCCAGTTGCCTTGTAAATTTGCCGGGGCCGGCGTTTGCACCGCACTTTGATAACTGTTTATTTGTGCGCAGCCACTCAGCGCCAGTGTGGCAATCAGCATCCAGTTTTTCATCTTTGATCCCTAAATCCGGTTAATGGCGGCTACGTTATAATTTTTACCGCCAGATGTGCAAGATATCTGAGGGATGAAATCAACGTAAAGCGCGCTTTTCCTGGATTCATCACGCACCGGGTGATGTTTATTCCCTTCCCTGCCCGCTTTTATCGCTGTGAATGAACCTGTCCACTCCGGCCTGACAAGGGAGGCACAACAGGCTACACTGTCGCCCTGCATTACATCTCAGAGATTTGTCATGAAAACTCCAGAAGCTTATTATGCCCAGGCACGCCAAATGTTCTTCACTGCCCATGCCGATTTTCAGGCCGCACTCGATGAACTGACCGAACAGGATGCCCGTGCCGCCAATATGTCCCTGCGTGAATTGCGCGAGTGGCACGCCGAACGCATTTATGCCGCCTTTTTACGCCAGAAAAATCTTGATGGTATGATTTTTTCGATTCAACTGGCAGAGCCGGATAAAGCCGTCGCCGCCGAAGCCATCGAAGCCTATCTCCGATCGCATGCCGAATCTCTGGGAATGAGTTGGGAAGAATTTTGTATTAAGAACGAGCTCTAGCTATACCTCAGCTGTGCGGACAGGAAGAATAACGGCGATGGCGTTGCGCAGCGTCGTGACAACAAACGGTTAATGCCCCTGATACGGCCTCGCTGGCGGCAGAAAACCCCGCTGCCGCCAGCGTTAGCCATCACTCTTCTTGTTCGAGCTTTCCTCTCACCTCAACATACTTAGCCACGGCCAGTAATCGGTTGAGGTGCGTGAGCAACAGATCAATATCAGACTGCATGAACTCTGATGAGGAACGCGATGCCGTGACAATGGCATCCTGCACCGTCTCAGAAATCGTTAACGCATTATCTTGTTTCGCCTGGACTAATAAAGCGGCAACCAGCAATGACTGCGCTTCGACCTGAGCAGTCAGTTCCTTTGCATCGACATCCATTTTTGCCAGTTTAAGCAGAATATCAATAACCAATTGTCGCATTGCACTTCTCCCGGTGAGTGAGCGCATATATCGTTAAGAGCGCCCTCAGAGTAAACCAGATAAAAATGCTTTTCTACGCGGGACCTAAAAAACGGATTCATGCAAACATCAGCTTGATACTGTTTTTATTTACAGTAAAATGGCAACGCGATTTTGCCCTGAAGGGATGGTTATTATGTTTGTAGAGTTAATTTACGATAAGCGTAATGTCGCGGGCCTGCCAGGGGCGCGCGACATGATATTGGCAGAGCTTGAAAAGCGTGTGCATCGTGTTTTTCCTGACATCGAGGTCAAGGTGAAACCGATGGAACGTAACGCGATAGAAACCGACCTCAGCAAGAATGATAAAGCCACTGTCGCGCGTCTGGTGGAAGAAATGTTTGATGAAGCCGAGTTTTGGCTGGTGGCGGATTAATCCGTTAATCGCCACCCCTCAGTTAGCGGGAGATACCTTAACTCTCCTGCTCACTGTGGTTGATTTCAATTTCAATATCCTGAATGGCTTTCTCCAGATCTTCCAGCAACGTTCCCTGCTTATTCAGTAATGCGTCAATACGGGCCGCATTCCCTTCATCCTTGTATTCACCGGCATCAAAGGCTAACCAATGGGCGGAAAGCGTCTCAGTGTTCGTTTGCGCATAGTGGCGCATTTCTTTCAACTGGGATGCCACGTCACGCAGATAATCGGTTTTGCTTTTGGTTTCGATTGATTCACTCATGCTGTGTTTCCTTTTGGTTGTTTTTCCAATGAAAATATCGTCTGGAGATTTAAAGGTAGGACAATATAGCGGTTTTGCATTAGGAATAATCGGAAGTCACTTTTACAGGACATGGCTTCTCGCCGTGGTCAGGCGGAAAACGGCGGTGTCATACCCCGTCTTTACGTGATGATAAATATGCTGACGGGTCTCCGCTCACAGCTTTGTTGTGCTGGTCTAGACTTAGAGGACGACAAAGAGGAGCAAACGATGCACAACCAAAGTAACGATAAACGTAAGCATGAAGGCGATGTCAGCAAAGGATTACCCGAAGCCGCACCTAATGCGGGAAATGCCTACGAGGAAGATGATCATCCCGCAAACGATGCACCGAAAGATCACGGTGAAGTGCCCAGAAAAAATGATGACAGTCAGGATGATAAAAAGGATCCTTTCAAAGCATCATGACATGTCACCGTCCGCCCACTTAACCGGGGCAGACGGTGATCTGCACCATGCTTTGAAGCTGGTGCAGCCATTATTTTAAGGCCAGCAGGATGAGAAGCCATGCCTCCCTGCTCGTTAACCCAGCTGGGCTGGCATGTGGGCTGCTCGCCTGGCAACTTTCAGGGACGGGCGGGCAACAGGCTTTGGCCCTTTATTCACACGGATCGCAGGCGCAGAAAACCGCCGGATACGGGAGCGGGCCCCCTCTGCACGTGATCAGGCTTGCTGATTTAAATAATCGACCAGCATCTCAAGATTGATCCGGTGAGGGCCGTCTGGATAAAAAACATCCTGCGCCGGTCGATGGGCATCGAATAACGGTTGCAGATTCACATCCCGATCCAGCAACTGAATCGTCCCCTCAGTCAGTTTGTAAGAAATCACTGTGCAGGAACCTTCCGGAATTTTATCTATAAAATCTGACTTCCGGTTTTCCGAATAGACTTCATATTTAATCTGCTCACCACTTTTTGAGTTCGTGAGAAGTGTTTGAATTAAGTATCTCATGTTGATATATCCGTGAGCAGAAAGAATGCTGACATTAATATCAGGCGACAGATTTAAACAGTTAAATATTTTAATTAGATTAGAAGAGGAATATTTCCGTTTGATGTGTAACCGGGGATGCAAGCCGCGTGGTGCCTGTTACGCTGCTGTCGCAACCCGCGTCGCCGTTAAGGTAAACAGGTTTTGCTGGCTTACGAATACATACCAGATTACATCTTTTGCTTTCAGTATTTCATTTTTTACTTCCCACCTTCAGGGATATTTTTAGTTATTAAGCTAACTAATTTTTCTTTTAAAAGTCGTAGAAAAATTACAACATTAGAAATGATATTTTTTGACGCAAGAAACGTGCTGAAAATACTTTAGCGGATGGCGTCATGCAGCCGTAACCGGCACAGCGAAAATGTCATAGTGAACGCCTGCACGGAAGCGAAGGATAAAGATGCAGGATATATTTTCTTTCGGCAAGAAAAGGAGAATAAACACCGACAGGTAGATGTCTGAAGTAAAGGGATGATGAGGCAGGTTGTGGTGCGATAATCGCGTCTCAGACGCTGCCCTGACAGGCCCAACTCGGCTACCGCGCGCGGCTGGCATGGCCTGAACGCATCAGGAAAGGTTATCAGGTGTACGATTGCATCGTTGAACACGTATAAAGTAACAAGAAGGCGCTTTTGGTAAAGCCACATTCTGTGTCGCTCTTGTCCCAACTCAACGTCGCCAGGCATATACCTGATAATAAAGACCCGTTTTCCCGACTACACCTGCATGTTCATGATATCGGTATAGGCCGAAACCAGCTTGTTCCTGACCTGAATCCCCATCTGCATGGAGATAGACGATTTTTGCAGATCGACCATCACATCGTTTAAAGCGACACCGGGTTTCCCCATTTCGAACGCCTGCGCCTGGCTACGGGCAGTGGTCTGGGTTTCGCTGATTTTGTCCAGAGCGGCTTTCATGGTCGCGCCAAAATCGATATGGCTGTTGACCTCATCGCTTTTGTTATTGGCCTGAAGCGAGGTCATCTGTAACTGCTGTAAAACACCGTCGATTGCCTGAATTGACATGGTTGCTACCTCATTAAAAAAGATGAAGATTTTTGACGTGGGGAGAAGTTAACACATTGTCAATAAGACAAAGCCGCTAAATGACGCTAAAAACCGTGGCTTATTCACCCATCGAATTTTGCGTTTCATCAAATAATGCCAGGCATTGAAGTAGAAATTTTATTTAAGCAGGTCAGGGAGTCTGTTTTGCCATCACAACTAACCCGGTCAATTACGTCAGGCAGGAATCGGTCATGAATGCGAGTGCAGCCGCCACACAAAATGAAGAAACGAAAGGCTTTGGTGACCTTCTCGCTCGCCTGCGTGCCAATCCACGTATTCCGTTAATCGTCGCAGCCGCAGCCGCTATCGCTGTGGTTTTTGCGTTGGTGCTCTGGGCCAAAACACCGAACTACAGCGTATTGTTCAGCAACCTGTCCAATGAGGACGGGGGTGCCATTGTCACGCAGTTGACGCAAATGAATGTCCCTTATCGTTTCGCGGATAACGGCGGTGCATTAATGGTGCCGGAAGATAAGGTGCATGAGCTGCGCCTGCGTCTGGCTGAACAGGGCCTGCCTAAAGGTGGCAACGTCGGTTTTGAACTGCTGGATAAAGAAAAGTTCGGTATCAGCCAGTTCAGCGAGCAGGTGAACTACCAGCGCGCACTGGAAGGCGAGCTGGCACGTACTATCGAATCTCTGGGGCCGGTGAAAACGGCGCGCGTCCATCTGGCGATGCCTAAACCAACCCTTTTCGTACGTGAGCAAAAAGCGCCCTCCGCGTCTGTGACGTTAACTCTGCAGCCGGGCCGTGCGCTGGATGAAGGTCAGATTCAGGCCATCACGCACATGGTTTCCAGCAGCGTGGCCGGTTTACCGCCGGGGAACGTGACCGTGGTCGATCAGAGCGGTCATCTGTTAACCCGTTCTGACGCAGTAGGCCGTGATCTGAACGATGCACAGCTGAAATATGCCGCCGAAGTCGAAGCGCGTTACCAGCAACGTATCGAAGCGATCCTTAACCCGATTCTGGGCCAGGGCAATGTCCATGCGCAGGTAACGGCACAGATTAACTTCGATACCAGTGAACAGACGGATGAGAAGTACCAGCCGAACGGCGATCCGAAAAACGCGTCTATTCGCTCTCAGCAGACCAGCACCAGCGAGCAGACGGGCAGCCCTTATCCGGGCGGCGTACCGGGCGCACTGTCTAACCAGCCTGCGCCAGCCAATACGGCCCCGATCAATACGGCCAATAACAATGCGGCCAATGGCCAGAATGCCAATGGTCAGAACAATGCGGCCAATGGTCAACGGACCAGCACAGCCTCTACCAGCAGTGTACCGACCAACTCGCGCCGTGATGATACGGTGAACTATGAGCTGGATCGTACCATTCGTCATACCAAGATGAATGTGGGTGACGTGCAGCGCCTGTCTGTTGCCGTGGTGGTGAACTATCGCGAAGACGATAAAGGCAAAGCGATTGCGCTGAATGAGCAGCAGCTGAAGCAGATTGAAGACCTGACGCGCGAAGCCATGGGCTATTCACAGACACGTGGCGACACTGTCAACGTGGTGAACTCGCAGTTTAATACCACCGAGCCTGTATCAACTGAACTGCCCTTCTGGCAACAGCAGTCGTTCTTTGATCAGCTGATTAATGCAGGTAAATGGCTGTTGGTTGCGCTGGTGGCGTTCATCCTGTATCGCAAAATGGTGCGTCCGCATGTTCTGCGTAAGAAAGCCGCAGAGCAGGCCGCTGCAGAAGCTCAGGCTGCCCGTGCTGCTCAGCAGAACGATCAGGAAGCTTACAGCGTCCAGCTCAGCAAAGATGAACTTGAGCAGGAACGTAAATCTAATAACCGCATGAGCGCTGAAGTCATGAGCCAGCGTATCCGCGACATGTCTGAAAACGATCCGCGCGTTGTTGCGCTGGTGATTCGCGAATGGATGAGTAACGAACTATGAGTCTGACCGGTACTGAAAAAAGCGCCATTCTGATGATGACCATTGGTGAAGAACGCGCGGCGGAAGTCTTTAAGCACCTGAACCAGCGTGAGGTTCAGCATCTGAGTGCCGCGATGGCCAGCATGCGTCAGGTCTCGCATAAGCAACTGACCGAAGTGCTGCGTGAGTTTGAAGGCGATGCCGAGCAGTTCGCGGCACTGAGCCTCAACTCGAACGATTACCTGCGCTCCGTGCTGACCCGGGCGTTGGGTGAAGAGCGTGCGTCAAGCCTGCTGGAAGATATCCTTGAAACCCGCGATACCACCAGTGGTATGGAAACGCTCAACTTCATGGAACCGCAGGCCGCAGCCGATCTGATTCGCGACGAGCATCCACAGATCATCGCGACTATCCTGGTCCACCTGAAACGGGGTCAGGCTGCCGATATTCTGGCCTTGTTTGATGAGCGCCTGCGTCATGACGTCATGCTGCGTATTGCTACCTTCGGTGGTGTGCAGCCGGCAGCGCTGGCAGAACTGACCGAAGTCCTGAACAGCCTGCTCGACGGTACCAACCTCAAGCGTGCGAAGATGGGCGGCGTGAGAACAGCGGCCGAAATTATCAACCTGATGAAAACGCAGCAGGAAGAAGCGGTTATCGAAGCGGTACGCGATTTCGATGGCGAACTGGCACAGAAAATTATCGACGAGATGTTCCTGTTCGAAAACCTGGTGGAAGTGGACGACCGCAGTATCCAGCGTCTGTTGCAGGAAGTGGAATCCGAGCAGTTGCTGATCGCCCTGAAAGGTGCCGAGCAGCCGCTGCGCGAGAAGTTCCTCAAAAACATGTCAGCCCGTGCGGCCGATATCCTGCGCGACGATCTGGCCAACCGTGGTCCGGTACGTATGTCTGCAGTAGAGAACGAACAGAAAGCGATCCTGCTGGTGGTGCGTCGTCTGGCAGAGTCCGGCGAGATGGTAATCGGTGGCGGCGAGGAAACCTATGTCTGATGCATTTTCCGCCCGCCCCTGGCAACTATGGCAGCCTGTAGAACTGGGGCGTCCTGAAGAGCCCGCGACGATTCAGGCTGAACCCGAAATCGAATTCTTCGAATCAGAAGAAGACGAACAGCAACAGCAGTTTGAGCAGATGCAGCAGCAGTTGCGTAAAGAAGCCCACGGTCAAGGCTACAGCGAAGGCCATCAGCAGGGGTTTAATGAAGGTCAGAAAGCCGGCTATGACGCGGGCTTTCAGCAAGGCCTTGCTGATGCGCAGCAACAGCAGGCTCCCTTACAGGCGCGAATGCAGCAGCTGGTGACGGAATTTCAAAATACGCTGGAATCGCTGGACAGCGTCATTGCTGCCCGCCTGATGCAGCTGGCTCTGGAAGCCGCGCGTTCGGTGATTGGTCAGGCCACCACGGTGGATGGCAGTGCGTTGCTGCGCCAGATTCAGAGCTTACTGCAGCAGGAGCCCATGTTTAGCGGTAAGCCGCAGCTTCGGGTGCATCCTGATGACCTGCTGAGGATTGAACAAACACTGGGGCCAACGCTTGATCTGCACGGCTGGCGTTTACTGGCTGACAATACGCTGCACCCCGGCGGCTGCAAGCTCAGTGCCGAAGACGGCGATCTTGACGCGAGCGTGGCAACCCGCTGGCAGGAACTGTGCCGTCTTGCCGCACCTGGAGAGTTTTAATGACCACTCGTCTGAACCGCTGGCTGGGCTCGCTTGATGCCTTCGAAAGTCGTATTGCGCAGGTGCAACCTGTTCGTCGCTATGGACGGCTGACGCGTGCCACCGGCCTGGTTCTCGAAGCAACCGGCCTGCAGTTGCCGCTCGGTTCGACCTGTGTGATTGAACGTAATGACGGTAAAACGATTAGCGAAATTGAAAGCGAAGTCGTGGGCTTCAACGGTCAGAAACTGTTGATGATGCCGCTGGAAGAAGTGGACGGCATTCTGCCCGGCGCGCGCGTTTATGCCCGTACCACCGGCGATAACCCTCATTCAGGTAAACAGCTGCTGCTGGGGCCACAGCTGTTAGGCCGGGTGCTTGATGGCAGCGGCCGCCCACTGGATGGCTTGCCTTCCCCGGAAACGGGCTACCGTGCTCCATTGAACACACCGCCGTTTAACCCTTTACAGCGCACCCCTATTACCGATGTGCTGGACACCGGCGTTCGGGCGATTAACGCCCTGCTCACCGTTGGCCGGGGACAACGTATGGGCTTGTTCGCCGGATCAGGCGTGGGTAAAAGTGTGCTGCTCGGCATGATGGCGCGCTATACCCAGGCCGATGTGATCGTGGTGGGCTTAATCGGTGAACGTGGCCGTGAAGTTAAAGACTTTATTGAAAACATCTTAGGTGCTGAAGGCCGCGCCCGTTCGGTCGTCATCGCCGCGCCGGCAGATGTCTCACCGCTACTGCGTCTGCAGGGTGCCGCTTACGCCACGCGCATTGCGGAAGATTTCCGCGATCGCGGTAAACATGTTTTATTAATCATGGATTCGCTGACACGTTATGCCATGGCGCAACGTGAAATCGCGCTGGCGATTGGTGAGCCGCCGGCCACCAAAGGTTATCCACCTTCCGTATTTGCCAAACTGCCCGCCCTGGTTGAACGCGCGGGTAACGGCATCGATGGCGGCGGCTCGATCACGGCGTTTTATACCGTGCTGACCGAAGGCGACGATCAGCAGGACCCGATTGCTGACTCTGCGCGTGCCATTCTTGACGGCCACATTGTGCTGTCACGTCGTCTGGCCGAAGCCGGCCATTATCCGGCGATTGATATTGAAGCCTCAATCAGTCGTGCCATGACGTCACTGATTGATGAAAACCATTATGCACGCGTGCGCCAGTTCAAACAGTTGCTCTCGAGTTTCCAGCGCAACCGGGATCTGGTCAGCGTCGGTGCCTATGCCGCCGGTAGCGATCCGATGCTGGACAAAGCCATTCAGCTTTATCCGCAGATGGAAGCCTTCCTGCAACAAGGCATTTTTGAGCGCAGTGAGTACGACGATGCCTGCCTGCATTTACATGCATTGTTCGGTTAATTCGCGCGTTTGATATGAGGACATCGTAATGAAAACAGTCAATGCCATTGACACTTTGCGTGACCTGGCGGAACAGGATCTTGAACGCGCCGCCGTGCTGTTAGGCGATATGCGGCGTGGCCAGCAGGCTGCAAACGAGCAGCTCAGTATGTTGCTTGACTATCAGGATGAATACCGCAACAAGCTGAACAGCGACATGTCCAGCGGTATTGCCAGCAACCGCTGGACGAACTATCACCAGTTCATTCAGACGCTGGAAAAAGCCATTGAGCAACACCGCAGTCAGTTGCAGCAATGGAATCAACGGCTTGAACAGGCACTGGTTAACTGGCGTGAAAAACAACAACGCCTCAATGCCTATCAGACGCTGATTACCCGGGCAGAAGAAAATGCATTACGACAAGAAAACCGTCTCGACCAGAAACGGATGGATGAATTTGCCCAACGGGCTGCACTGAGGAAAGGCGAATGATTACGCTGCCAAACATTGCGTTGACAACGAAAACAACCGGCACCGCTGAAACATCGGGGACAACCGATCTGCTGAGCGGTGGCGAGGCGCTACCGAAGGACTTTATCACTACGCTGGGAAATCAGTTGCTTTCCCTGGCGAAACTGCACAGTAAAACCACGGTTGCAGCAGAAAAAAATAGTGTCGCTGATGACGACAGCAAGGTTGCCACGTCGTTGAATGCATTGATCTCTTCGCTGGAAAACCCGACTGCACTTAGTGCGCTGTTTAAACCGGAAAATATTAAAGCCGGTACAAAATCAGCCGATGATAAGGGTGACGCGAAAGAGGCCGCGCTGAACAGCAGCGATATGCAAAATATTCAGGCGCTGTTTGCCATGTTACCGGCAACCGGCTTGCAACAGGCCGTGAAAGACAGCACGACGACGCGTGACGTGGATATGCAACGCGATGCCGGACCGCGTTCTGCCTTATCGGCACTGACGCAGGCGGTGACCACGGCACTGAGCGGTGATGACAAAAACGCGAAAAACAGCAAGGTGCAGGACGCCAGTCGTCTGGCCAGTAACGTTGACCAGGCCAGCCGTGGGGTAACGCCCGCAGCCACGACGCAAACCGCATCGACACCGGCACAGTTGACGACAGACGCCAGTTTTCAGCAGATACTGAGCAGCGTCAACAAGCAGGATGAGCGTCCGATAAACGCTGCAGCCAGCGATAATCAGACGATGATTTCCGCGCCGATAACCAGCGCCAGCAGCGTTATGCAACCCTTCACGGCCTCTGCGTCGATGAACACGCCGTCTACGCCGATGCTGAATGCCCACCTGGGTAGCAATGAATGGCAGCAGGCCCTGAGTCAACAAATTGTGATGTTCAGTCGTAACGGCCAGCAGAATGCGGAGTTACGCCTGCATCCAGAAGATCTCGGTGCGATCCAGATCAGCCTGAAACTGAATAACGATCAGGCACAGTTAAATATGGTTTCAGGTCACAGCCATGTCAGGGCTGCACTGGAAGCCGCGCTTCCTCAGCTGCGCACTGCGCTGGCTGAAAATGGTATTAACCTGGGTGAGAGTCAGGTCAGCAGTGACAGTTTCGCGCAAGGGCAAAGCTTCCAGCATCAGCAGGAGGCGCGTCGCGACGGACAGCACGGCAGCTTCTCTCTGACCCAGGACAGTGATAATGACATCACGCCGATTGCCGTACCGCAGGCTCTTCAGGCCCGGTTAAACGGTAAGGGCGCCGTCGACACCTTTGCCTGACAGCGACAAACGCTGAAGGTAAGCGTAAAACCCGTGTCTTTTCTTGCCATTGTTTGACTTAAGACACGCGATAATCTGTTCAGGTGAGCCGAGAGGCTCGCCCATAATTCACAGGAAGTAACTGCTAAAATGTCTGATAACGCGAAAGCTAAAGGTCGCAAACGTAAAATCCTGATTCCAGTGTTGCTGATCGTAACGCTGGCCGCTTGCAGCGTGGCAGGCTATGCAGTCTGGCGAATAATGAATAAACATGAGGGCGATAAGCCGGAGGTCGCGAAAGTTGAACCGCCTCCCGCCCCGGTCTTTTTTGCACTTGATACATTTACGGTTAACCTGGTCAATCCCGACAACGATCCAGACCGTGTACTGTACGTAGGGTTTACTCTGCGTCTGCCGGATGAAGAAACGCGTCGTCGGATGAGTGACTATCTGCCTGAGGTTCGCAGTCGTCTGTTACTGCTGCTTTCTCGCCAGAGCGCTGCTGCGCTGGCGACAGAGCAAGGAAAGCAAGCGCTTGTTGAGCAAATCAAACAGGCGCTGGCACCACCGCTGGTGAAAGGTCAACCTCCGCAGGTCGTAGACGACGTACTGTTTACCGCCTTCATTTTGAGGTGAATCAATGGGCGACAGCATTCTCTCCCAGGCTGAAATTGACGCGCTATTAAACGGCGACAGTGGCAGCGCGGAAGAAGAAAAGAAACAAAACGGGCCAGAGGGCGATATTCGCCCTTATGATCCCAATACCCAGCGCCGTGTGGTGCGCGAGCGTTTACAGGCGCTGGAAATTATTAACGAGCGTTTTGCCCGTCATTTCCGTATGGCGCTGTTTAACCTGCTGCGCCGTAGCCCGGATATTAGCGTGGGCGCGATCAAGATTCAGCCATACCATGAGTTTGCCCGCAACCTGCCGGTGCCAACGAACCTGAACCTGATCCACCTGAAGCCGCTGCGCGGCACGGCTCTGGTCGTGTTTTCACCGAGCCTTGTGTTTATTGCCGTTGATAACCTTTTTGGCGGAGATGGGCGTTTTCCGACTAAAGTAGAAGGACGTGAGTTCACGCATACCGAGCAACGCGTCATTCGTCGTATGCTGAAACTGGCGCTTGATGGCTACAGCGATGCGTGGAAAGCGATTTATCCTCTGGATGTCGAGTACGTCCGTTCGGAAATGCAGGTGAAGTTCACCAACATCACCACATCGCCTAACGATATCGTCGTCAACACGCCGTTCCAGGTCGAGATTGGCAACCTTGTCGGTGAGTTCAACATCTGTATTCCGTTTTCGATGATTGAACCTTTGCGTGAAATGCTGGTGAATCCGCCGCTGGAAAACTCGCGGTCAGAAGATACACACTGGCGGGACAATCTGGTGAAGCAGGTTCAGCATTCTGAACTGGAACTGATTGCCCATTTTGCTGAAACGTCGTTGCGTCTGTCACGCGTGTTGCAGCTGAAACCCGGCGATGTCCTGCCGATTGAAAAACCCGAGCGCATTATTGCCCACGTGGACGGTGTGCCTGTTTTAACCAGCCAGTACGGTACACTTAACGGTCAGTATGCGCTGCGTGTAGAACATTTGATTAACCCGATTTTGAATTCGCTTAACGAGGAACAGCCCCATGACTGACAGCAAGAAACCGTCCGATGACACCATCTCTGCGGACGATCTGTGGGCTGAAGCAATGAATGAGCAGGTGGGCTCTGGTGCCAGCACCTCACAGAGTGATGACGTTTTCAAATCGTTTGAAAGCAGCAACACTTCAGGCTCATTGCAGGATATTGACCTGATTATGGATATCCCGGTAAAACTGACTGTGGAACTGGGCCGCACCAAGATGACCATCAAAGAACTGCTGCGTCTGACACAGGGTTCTGTGGTCTCACTGGATGGTCTCGCAGGCGAGCCGCTGGATATCCTGATTAACGGTTACCTGATTGCGCAGGGTGAAGTCGTGGTCGTTAACGACAAATATGGTGTGCGTATCACCGACATCATTACGCCTTCAGAACGTATGCGCCGTCTGAGCCGTTAATATGAATAACCAGAATCATACTGTCCAACCGGCTACACCGCAGACGCCCGCCATCTCAGCGGGCTCTGTACTGACTCAGGTAAGTGGTGTTCTGGTTGTTATTATCCTGTTGATTCTGGCATGCGCCTGGCTGGCCCGTCGTATGGGCTTTGCGCCGAAAAAAGTCGGCAGCCGTGAGCTGACGCTCACGGCCAGTGTCCAGGTCGGTCAGCGCGAGCGCGTCGTCATCGTTGATACGCCAGATGCCCGTCTGGTACTGGGCGTAACGGCACAGCAAATTACCCACCTGCATACGTTGCCACCGGGTTCACCCGATGTAGACACCGCGGAAAAGGCAGCACCGCAGGATTTTCGTCAGTTATTACAGAATCTGGTTAAACGTCCCGGAAAAAACCCATGATGCGTCGACTGCTCCCTCTTCTGCCGCTGCTGTTGCTGGCACCGGTTGCTCACGCCCAGTTACCAGGCCTGGTAAGCCAGCCATTAGCCAATGGTGGCCAGAGCTGGTCACTTCCGGTACAAACGCTGGTATTTATTACCTCATTGACGTTTCTGCCGGCCATTCTGTTAATGATGACCAGCTTCACCCGCATCATTATTGTTTTTGGTCTGCTGCGTAATGCGCTGGGCACGCCCTCTGCGCCGCCCAATCAGGTATTACTTGGCCTGACGCTCTTTTTAACTTTTTTTATTATGGCACCTACCTTTGATAAAATTTATCAGGATGCCTATCTGCCTTTCAGTCAGGATAAAATCAGTATGGATGTGGCCATTGATAAAGGCGCACAACCCCTGCGTGAATTTATGCTGCGTCAAACGCGTGAAGCTGACTTAGCGCTATTTGCCCGTCTGGCAAATACTCCTCCCATTGTCGGGCCGGAAGCCGTGCCGATGCGTATTTTATTACCTGCTTATGTGACCAGTGAATTAAAGACCGCCTTCCAGATTGGATTTACCGTCTTTATTCCTTTTTTAATTATTGACCTTGTCGTGGCCAGCGTATTAATGGCGCTGGGTATGATGATGGTGCCGCCGGCAACCATCGCCCTGCCCTTTAAATTAATGTTATTTGTTCTGGTGGATGGCTGGCAGTTGCTGGTTGGATCGCTGGCACAAAGTTTCTATTCCTGATCTTGTGAATTGCACAGGAGATATTCATGACACCTGAATCGGTAATGGTAATGGGCCAGGAGGCGATGCGCGTCGCGTTGCTGCTGGCCGCTCCGATGCTGCTGGCCGCCCTGGTCAGCGGTTTACTGGTGAGCTTGCTACAGGCAGCGACCCAGATTAATGAACAAACGCTGTCTTTCATTCCTAAGATTATTGCGGTGGCGGCCACGGGCGTCGTTGCCGGTCCCTGGATGTTAAACGTCTTGCTGGATTATATCCGCACCGTTTTTTCTAACCTGCCCTATATCATCGGCTGATGATTACGCTCGACAGCAGCCAGCTTGTTCACTGGATAAGCCAGTTTTTCTGGCCGATGGTGCGCATTCTGGCGCTGATTGCGACAGCGCCGGTATTGAGTGAGCGCGCCATCAGCAAACGGGTGAAAATCGGCCTGGCGGCCATGATCACCTGGTTGCTGGTCCCGCTGTTACCGCCGGTGAACGTCACCCTGTTTTCGCCGGCCGGTTTCATGCTGCTGATTCAGCAAATGCTGATTGGTATCGCCATTGGTTTTACGATGCAGTTTGCCTTTGCAGCTGTCCGGGCGGCCGGTGAACTGATTGGTTTGCAAATGGGTCTGTCATTTGCGACGTTTTTTGATCCCGCCAGTCGGCTTAATATGCCGGTCCTTGCGCGTTTTCTCGACATGCTGGCCATGTTACTGTTTTTATCCTTCAACGGTCATTTGTGGCTTATCTCACTGTTGGCGGACAGTTTTCATACACTTCCTGTAGGTGGAACACCACTTGAAGCTAATGCTTTTATGGCGCTGGCAAAATCAGGCGGCATGATTTTCCTTAATGGCATGATGTTAGCGTTACCCTTGATCGTTCTGCTACTCACGCTAAACATGGTCCTGGGTTTGTTAAACCGTCTTTCACCACAGTTATCAATCTTCGCGATCGGCTTCCCGATTACCTTATCAGTCGGCATTTTGACAATCAGCCTGCTGATGCCCCTTCTCGCCCCGTTCTGTGAGCACCTGTTCGGCGAAATATTTGATCTTCTGGCCCAGTTCCTCACCGAACTGTCCCCCTCCTGAACATTAAGTATCTAACTATTTTTTCTTTTCCATACTTAAGAAATTCACAACTATCCGGGCATTTTTCAAACCATATTTTCCAGAAATCAACTAAGGATATTCTGATAAATGTGCGATAAGTCTTAAAATAATTCTTATTAAACCGCGCATCGCGTATTTTAGTCGGGCGGTACACAGAGTCATCGACAGGGTTGTTTTGGTGATAAAATCGGCAATGCATTGAAATTAAACAAGAAAAAATATTGTGTGATTTTTCTTGTCAGAAAATGTTTTTTCCGGCATTGTCAACTCACTCTTCAGCCTTACACTTTCGTGAAACAAATGTTTTTAAGACTTGTCCTATCAGAAAACTCTGGGTTTTCAGCGATAGTGACATTGCTCCCAAAAACGGTGTTTCGCTCCGGTACGACTTTACATCAATACCCGATGTGGATTCGACGCCAGGTGTGGGGCCAGAGTAAGAAAAAATTTTGCAGAACGGGTCAAGGAAGAAGACTTTTACGGGCGTTTGCCCGTTGCCACGCTGCATCAGCAGAATAAAAAAAAGCGCTTTGGAAATCTTCTCGTACCGCAACGCGTAATTCATCGTTGATTTAAACGGATAACAAATTGGTGAGGGTCGCTAACATGCCAACGATTATTATGGATTCCTGCAACTACACACGCCTGGGATTATCGGACTATATGTCTTCTAAAGGAGTGAAGAAGAAAAATATTACTTCTGTCTCCGATATTGAGCAATTACAGCAAAGATGTGAGCAGTTGAAACCAGGTGTTGTGTTTATTAATGAAGACTGTTTCATTCACGAAACCGACTCAAGCGAGCGCATTCGCAGCATTATTAATCAGCATCCCGAAACACTGTTTTTTATTTTTATGGCTATCAGTAATATTCATTTTGAAGAATATCTGTATGTCCGAAAAAATTTAATTATTACGTCGAAAGCCATTAAACCTTCAACGCTGGATTCTCTCCTTAGCACGTATTTGCAAAAGAAACTTAACATGTCTCCGCGTATTTCCTCAGGGCTGGACGTTCACCCTCTGACGTTGAGCCAGACTGAGTCAAATATGCTGAAAATGTGGATGTCGGGTCATGATACCATTCAGATATCCGACAAAATGCAAATTAAAGCGAAGACGGTCTCTTCCCATAAAGGAAACATTAAGCGGAAAATTAAAACGCACAACAAGCAGGTTATTTACCATGTCGTGCGCTTAACCGATAACGTGACCTCTGGTATTTACGTCAACGTAAGATAGTTTGCCGCCTCACAGAACTGGCCCAAAAGGCCGGTTTTTTTTAGTGATTAGCGATCAAGATCTCAATTTTCAGCATAAACCTTTTCCTGCTCCTGCCGATGTTTTTTTCATCAGGCCCCCTTAAGAGAGCAAGGAAATGAACACAACGCTGATTAATGAAGGACATCACAACGTCAGTTTTTGGCAAAATCTCAGACTGGTCCCGCTGTTTAGTTTGATTTTCGGCGGGATATTATTTTTGTTCGCACTCTGTATAGGCATTTCCAGCTACTTCCTCATCCTGAGTAATCAGTCGTTGAAAGATGCGACTGAGGAAATTCAGGTTCGCAACGGTCTGATCGACAGCTCCTCAAACCTCCGCTCTGCCCGACTGAATATCATCCAGGCCGGTGCGGCCGCGCGTATTGGTGAGATGGATGATTTCAATGCCAACCTTGCCGCAACGGATGAGCGTATTAAGCAGGCTGAAAATGGCCTCAACGTCTACCTGAACCGCAAGAATAAAACCCCCGAAGACGTCAGGCTGGACGAAGAGCTCACTACTCGCTTCAAAGAGTATGTTCAAAAAGGCCTGAAGCCGATGATTGATGCCGGTAAACAGGGCAGTTTCGAAAGCATCATTGCCCAGGAAACCGACACCACGCGTAAACTGGATAACGCTTATAACGCTGTGCTGGTCAAGGCGATCAAACTTCGGGATATCCGTTCTGATTTCATTAACGCCAAGGCTGCCGAACAGTCACGTATTGGTTTTATTTCCATGGGTGGTGCGTTTGTGGCTGCGCTGGTGCTGGTGCTGCTGACCTTTGTTTTTCTCCGTCGGGTCGTGATCACGCCTTTACGCAAATCGGTTGCCCATATCGAGCGTATCGCTCAGGGTGACTTAACCGCCCCTTCAGTACCGCACGGTCGTAACGAAATCGGCTTACTGCTGGATAATCTGCAGCGCATGCAGGAATCGTTAGTCAAAACGGTCGGTACGGTGCGTGAAGGCGCTATCGCCATTTATCAAGGCTCCAGTGAAATTTCAGCCGGTAACACCGACCTTTCCTCGCGGACGGAGCAGCAAGCCGCCGCCCTTGAGCAGACCGCAGCCAGCATGGAGCAGTTAACGGCGACGGTGAAACAGAACGCCGATAACGCGCACCATGCCAGCCAACTCGCAGCCGATGCATCAGATAAAGCACGCAACGGTGGCGACATGGTCAGTGGTGTAGTGAAAACCATGAACGATATTTCTGGCAGCTCGAAGAAAATTGCTGAGATCACCAATGTGATTAACAGCATCGCTTTCCAGACCAATATTCTGGCGCTGAACGCCGCCGTCGAAGCGGCGCGCGCAGGGGAGCAAGGACGTGGCTTTGCGGTTGTTGCGAGTGAAGTCCGTAGTCTGGCACAACGCAGCGCCCAGGCCGCGAAGGAAATTGAATCCCTGATTGCCGAGTCTGTGAAGTTAGTCAGCAGTGGCTCGCATCAGGTTGGCGAGGCCGGCAGTACGATGGGTGAAATTGTCGAAGCGGTGCGTCGCGTGACCGATATCATGTCTGAGATTGCTGCCGCCTCGGATGAACAAAGCCGCGGTATTCAGCAGGTGAGCCAGGCGGTAACGGAAATGGATAACGTGACCCAGCAGAACGCCTCGCTGGTTGAAGAAGCCTCAGCGGCGGCGGCATCACTGGAAGATCAGGCGGGTAAACTGACGAAAGCGGTTTCCGCATTTCGCTTAGTCGACACACCGGTCGCGAAAGCTCCCGATGTTAAAGACGTGGCACCGAAAGCGAGCTCACCCGTGCTACGTCCGGTAGCCACTACCTCCGGTCATGAAAACTGGGAAACGTTCTGACCCAAGCGGACGCCCCTGTCCTGTGACATGCGTGACAGGACAGATAAAAGTAAACGCCCGCGACATCCTCAGACATCGCGGGCGTTTTCATCAGACTGACCGATAATCAGGCGGGAACCCAGGGCTCGACAAAAACGCCGTCCCGGTGATTATTCTCGTTAAAAAACCAGATCCCCTGCGGATAATCGTCCAGCGCCACCAAAAACATCGTCCCTTCGTTAAAAGGTTCTACCGCCAGGATCGTACCGATTCGCCGGGGTCCACCGTCGGTTTTAACGCTTACGCGATCGTCTACCTTCATCTGTTACTCTCCAGAAACGTTCCTGATAACAGTGTAATGGAAGCGTAGGACGAATGCAGGCATTAACGGCGGGCAATCACCCACACGGCATGGACGATGCCGGGAATGTAGCCGCACAAGGTCAGTAAAATGTTCAGCCAGAACGCGCCGCCAAAACCGACCTGCAGGAAAACGCCCAGTGGTGGAAGTAAAATAGCGATAAGAATTCGAAGTAAGTCCATAACCATTCCTTTAGGTACTGAGAAAAACCGTTTTGCTTACCAATATAGCCGTTTTCTGAAGGGTTACAGGAAAAGTCAGGTAAATCTGAGTCATGGTTTTTTTCGTTTTCCTGACACTTCACAGCCGGACGTTTAACACGAGAATCGTTACACTTCATTGCGTTGCTTTCCTACCCCAGGAAAACAACACACCCAAAGTAACAAGGATTATTTTGCCCGCGCAGCGCGGGCTTTTTTTTACCCTTCCCTGCTGTCAGCCCGCCGTTCTATACTCAGTATTCACGTTGCTCTTTGGAGGCAGACTATGACGCATTTTCTCGCTTCAGATGAAAACCAAAGTGATCGGGACAGTGAAATGGATGCGCTTCTTCATGCCATCCAGCGTGACACGGCAGGACAGGTACAGGACTATTTTTCGCCTCGGGTTGCGCAGGCTGAAAAAAATGCTGGCGGGCCGACAGCGCCGTGCCGTGAACCTGCGGAGCAGTGTGAGATGGACATTCACGATTGCCGCTACAGTGAGATCAATCGCTAGCGGGATCGCTCGCCGGGCGGAATAGCAGGCAAAAAAATACCCGGCACAGGCCAGGCAAGTATTCAAATCGTTACACCAGGGAAGACATACTGCTTTCTCAGAGTAGCTGTTCCGGTAATGAAAACAAGCTTCTGCGATGCACGTTTCGCTCATCTTATTCTGCTCCTGCTCTCCTCCTGCCTACGCAAGCCGCAGCGTGCGCGCCATGCGTCGTGCACATTCTGACCGCTCCCGCTTTTTGTCCTATCGGGTTTTAAGAATCCTCCTGGTTCTGTCTGCATGAGTACGGAACCTCGGGCCTTTTCAGGACTCAACTACACTAAACAGATGCCGTGGCTAACGTGAGCCGTGTGGAGGAGACCTGGATGCCCAACCTGAATGAATCGCTGATGATCGTGACCGACCTCGATGGATCGCTGCTTGACCACCACGACTACAACTGGGATGCCGCCACAGCATGGCTGGAGACCTTCAGCCAGCATCAGATTCCTGTGGTGATTTGCTCCAGCAAGACGGCGGCGGAAATTCTGCCGCTGCAACGAAAAATCGGGATTAGCGGTACGCCGTTTATCGCCGAAAACGGCGCGGTTCTCTATCTCCGTGAGGACAAACCCGTTCGTATCCCTGACGATAAGCTGAACTACGTCGCCATCTGTCGGATTCTTAGCGCGATGAAACAGCAGTTCCGCTTTAGCGGTTTTCAGGATTTTAGCGACAGCGACGTGTCGGCAATGACAGGTTTACCGGAAGCCGAGGCCGCGCTCGCCCGCCAGCGCGATGCCTCCGAAGTTATCGTCTGGCGCGATACCGACGAGGCGTTAGACCGTTTTCGCCATGCGCTGGCTGACTACCATTTGACGCTTACCCAGGGCGGCCGCTTCTGGCACGTGATGCCGGCCCGAAGTGGAAAAGGCCATGCCCTGCATAAATTACTGTCGCATTACAGCCATCAGGATCTGATCACGATTGGACTGGGTGATGGCCCTAACGATGCACCTATGCTCGATGCGGTCGATTATGCCATCGTGATTAAAGGCTTCAGCAAAAACCCTGTCACGTTAACGCGTAATGATGGGCAGGTTTATCATACAACGCATCACGGCCCTGAAGGCTGGCGCGAAGGTCTGGACCATTTTTTAACGCAGCCATGAACGGCTGTGGTTCCTCGGGCAACCCCATAAGGATGATGCAATGAGTGATTTCTTTCAGAATGGCGTAATTACTAACTTTCATAATCTCACGCACCGCAGCGTCGAATCGCTGGAAAAAGAAATGGTGCGTTTTGCGCGTAAACGCAAAATGGGGTTAATTCTGCCCTCCCTGTTTTCTGAGCTGGAAGGACCGGCACTGAGCAAAATCGTCGATGAACTGGCGAAAGTGCCGTATCTGAATGAAATTGTCATTGGCCTTGACCGGGCCGATCGCGATCAGTTCCTCCATGCCCGCGAGTTCTTTTCTCGCCTGCCGCAGCGCCATCGGATCTTATGGAATGATGGTCCCCGCCTGAAGGCGATCGACGCGGAACTGGATAAAGAAGGTTTGTCGCCGACGAATCCGGGCAAAGGGCGTAACGTCTGGTTCTGCACCGGCTATACGCTGGCCTCCGACCGCACCAGCTGTGTCGCGCTACACGATTGCGATATTGTTACCTATGAGCGCGGTATGCTGGCACGTCTGCTTTATCCGCTGGCGAATCCCGCGTTTCAGTATGAGTTTTGTAAAGGATTTTATGCGCGTGTCGCCGACGGCAAACTCAATGGTCGCGTGGGCCGTTTATTAGTCGGGCCGCTGCTGCGTTCCCTGCAAAAAGTGTATGGTCACTCGGAGTACCTTGATTACCTCTCCAGTTTCCGTTACCCGCTCTCCGGCGAGTTCGCCATGCGTACTCATGTCCTTAACGGGATTAAAATTCCGGGTGACTGGGGCCTGGAGATTGGCGTGCTCTCCGAGATCTATCGCAATTACACCACACGCCAGTCGTGCCAGGTTGAGATTGCGGATAATTATGACCACAAGCATCAGCCGCTGGCAGAGGATGACGGAACAGGCGGCCTGAAGCGCATGAGCAACGATATTGTTCAGTCGCTTTTACGTAAACTTGCCACCATGGGCGTGCCGCTCACCAGCGACTCCTTCCGCGTGCTGAAAGCCACCTACTATCGCAATGCGTTAGATATGATGGAAATCTACAATCATGAGGCCGCCATGAACGGACTGAAATTCGATCAGCACGTGGAAGAGGCTGCGGTCGAGATGTTTACCCAGGCTATCCTGGATGCGGGTCAGTCCTTTATAGAACGCCCAAATGACAAGCCGTTTATCCCAAGCTGGAGTCGGGTTCAGTCTGCCTTCCCGGATATTCTGCAACGAATTTACAAGGCGGTGGAAGAGGATAATGACGGTAACGTCTAGCATGCCATAGGTGGAAGACAGGCTATTACGTGACGTGATGCCTGGAAGTAAGACAGACGGGCCAGGTGTACAACACCGGCCCGGTCATCTGCAATCAGGACGTTAACTGCGGTTGTGACTCACGGGTGTGGCTGAGCTCATCTGTCCGAAACGCCTCGCTTCTGACCGCATAACCATCATACCAGCGACACTCTACCATGCCGCTGGCATGACCGGTCACCACCATCGTTTGCCCGCCGTCCTTATGCTGCACTTCATCACTGATTGCAAAAACCATGTTGCGCCCTCTTTATCCATTGACATTAATTCTTAATATTTATTTATAGCATGGTAAAAAAGTTGCTGCTGTTAAGGCGCGCAGAAAAAGGGCAAATTCAGAATAAAGTAGAAGGTTATCCTGGAAAGGAATAAAGCGGATAAGAGGCTATCCGCTTCAGAGGGAGGATGAATCAGATTTTGCAGCCTTCGCAGTCCGCTTCGTCACTCAGGTCGTCAGGCACTTCGGCCGCCTTTTTTTCTGCCTTGGCTTCGGCCTGCTCTAACTGAGCATCTATATCGAATTCAAACATATCGTCGCTCATTGTTTTCTCCCCAGAACGCGTAAAAGAAGGCGCTGTTATACCGATTACCCACGCAGTTTGGCAATAAGGTTAACCACTAAAAGCACGATCGACCCAATGATAAAACCAATCACCAGGTTAGCGCCGTTACTCAGCAGCCCTGACACCAGACCGCTAAACGGAGCGATAGCATTTTCAATAAAGTGGTGCAAAGGCGTTATCCCGTGAACAATGATGCCCCCTCCCACCAGGAACATGGCCAGCGTGCCCACCACGGTTAATATTTTCATCAGCCAGGGTGCCGCAGCCAGCAGCACGGCACCAACTGACTGGGCCACCCGTGACGATTTTTGCTTTAACCAGAATCCCAGATCATCGATTTTCACGATGCCCGCCACAATACCGTAAACGCCAATCGTGACCAGAATGGCAATGCCCGCCAGGATCAGAACCTGATTCAGCAGCGGTGCTTCCGAAACGATGCCCAGCGTAATCGCGACGATTTCGGCGGACAAAATGAAATCGGTGCGCACAGCCCCTTTAACCTTTTTCTTTTCAAATTCACGCGGGTCCTGCTTTGCCAGGTTATCCAGGCGCTGCTGACGGGCCTCCGGTGAATTTTGCTGCTTGTCGTGTTGCAGGCTGTGCAGCACTTTCTCGACACCTTCATAACAAAGGTAAGCGCCGCCAATCATCAACAGCGGCGTGATTAACCACGGCGCAAATGCCGAGATAATCAGCGCCAGCGGCACCAAAATCAGCTTGTTCAGAAACGAGCCTTTGGCCACGCCCCACACGACCGGCAGTTCGCGATTGGCTTTTACGCCACTGACCTGTTGCGCATTCAGTGACAGATCGTCACCCAGAACGCCCGCCGTCTTCTTTGCCGCGACTTTGCCCATTACAGAGATATCATCCAGCAGCGTGGCGATATCATCCAGCAACGTTAATAAACTGGTTCCTGCCAAAATATGTCCCTTATACGGTCATCGACAACGACTTACATCGCAAACAGTGAAGGCCTCATCCTCGACGAAGCCCAACGGCATACGATGCGTGCGTTGTGACTATTCCGGTTCGTTATGTTGACAACATGGGCATCGTTCGATTTCCGTTACCGTCATCTCTGCGATGCCCTCACAATCCCATTCGACGCGCACCGCTTGCCCAGCCAGTCCTTCGCTATGCAGGTATTTACTGACCGGGCTTTCCGTCATGCCGGTAATTTCTTCCGTGGCCACCAGCGTTTCGCCCACATAAATTCTCGCGGTGGCTTTGGTATTCACCATGCGCTCATCACGAATCTGGTAGAGACGTTTAACCGTCAGTTTTATGCTGCTCATCTCGGTCTCCCGGTCACGGAAAAGCGTCTATCTAACATGTTATGTTACTGATGAGCAAGGCCCGATCATTCCTGCTCACGATAATGATGAATGCCCTGATGATCGATTTCAGCACTGTCATTCATCACCAGTAACCACTCTTCCAGTCGTTCAAGCAACGCGTCGTCGTCGAGACGGAGTTTGCCACGCAGTGCACATTCCCAGATGATGAGAACCTTCCAGCCGCTCTCACGTAACTGCCGGACATAGCGATGGTCTCGTTCGACGTTGCTGTTAATCTTGCCTATCCAGAACTCGGTGCGCGTGGCGGGTATCTTAAACAAATAGCAGTGATGACGATGCCAGAAGCAGCCGTGCACAAAGATAATGGCCTGATGAGCGGTCAGGACAAAATCAGGCCGCCCTGGCAGGTTTTTGTCCTGAACCCGGTAAGTGAATCCGCGATCTTTAAGCAACAGTGCGATGCGTTGCTCAATCGCAGTGTCCTGCTGGCGAATAGCGCGCATGTTTTTGCTGCGCGTTTCGCTGGAGTGAACGTCGGCCATAGCATCTCCTTAAAGGCTACTCTTTCAACTTTAGTCGCCGTCCTGAAAAGCGAAAGCCACCTGTACAAAAGCAGCCATTTTTTTGCCGCTTCCGGACGGTAATCACGCGTCCGGTGCTACCTGTCCTGACTTTCCCACTCGCGTGTTTTGCAGCATACCGCCGCCGCGTCAGGCGGATTTCCTCATCGGGCAAGGAGTGATAGCATAGGCGCTTCACTGTTAAGGATATTTGCATGCACGCCGTCGCAACCGCTGAACCTCTTCTTTCTGCAGCTCTGCATTCCGATGAACTGAATCTGTTACACCAGGTCCTGTCGATCTATTCCGTCAGGGATATCGTTGCCCGACTGCATCAGGCCGGCTTTGCGCACTGGTCACCGACGCTCATCAACCGTATTCGTCAGGGTAAAAGCACGCTGCCCGTGCTGAGCACTGCGGAGCGGGATCTGTTCGAACGCTTATTGCCGTCTCGTCCTGCACATTATGATGCACCTGCGTTTCGTTTTGTTGATCTGTTCGCCGGCATCGGGGGGATTCGTCGCGGATTTGAGCGCATTGGTGGAAAATGTGTCTTTACCAGTGAGTGGAATAAAGAGGCGATTCGCACGTACCGGGCCAACCATTACAGCGATCCGCTTGAGCACCACTTCAATACCGATATCCGCCAGGTCACGCAGCCTGCCGGGCTAAACGATGAAGCAGCGATCTACTCCTCCATTGATGCAGCCATCCCCGATCATCAGGTGCTGCTGGCAGGCTTTCCTTGTCAGCCTTTTTCGCTGGCTGGCGTCAGTAAGAAGAATGCATTGGGTCGGGCGCATGGGTTCGAATGTCAGGCGCAGGGTACGCTATTTTTTGATGTAGCACGCATTCTTGCCGCCAAAAAACCGCCCTTCTTCGTGCTGGAGAACGTGAAGAACCTAAAAAGCCATGACAAAGGCCGGACCTTTGCCATCATCATGGACACGCTGGATGAGCTGGGCTATGCCGTCGCGGATGCCGATGCCAGTGCACCGGATCCGAAAGTGATTGATGCCCGCCATTTCTTGCCTCAACACCGCGAGCGTATTGTGCTGGTGGGCATTCGACGGGACATTGCCGGCTGCGAGAATTTTACCCTGCGCGACATCAAACGCTTTTTCCCTGCCCAGGTGCCCAGCCTGCAAAGTTTGCTGGAAGCCGCACCTGATGATAAGTACATCCTGTCGCCGGTGCTGTGGCGTTATCTGTATCAGTATGCCAAAAAGCATAAAGCGCTGGGAAATGGCTTTGGCTTTGGTCTGAACGATCCGCGCAATCTGCAGTGCTGCGTGCGCACCCTGTCTGCCCGCTACTATAAAGATGGCTCTGAGATTTTGATCGATCGCGGCTGGGACGCGGATAAAGGCGAGCGTGATTTCCTTGATGCCACCAATATGGCGCATCGTCCCCGTCGTCTTACGCCCCGTGAATGCGCACGCATCATGGGCTTCGATGATGCCGGCAGTGAGCCTTTTCGCATTCCGGTCTCCGACACGCAAGCGTATAAACAGTTTGGTAATTCCGTTGTCGTCCCCGTTTTTGCCGCCGTGGCGCAGCTTCTCCTGCCCTACATCCGCGATTTACAGCATAAAACACGCTAAAAGTTGCGCTTAGGCGCAACCTTTCTCCTCTTTTCCCGCTGCCAGGCGATATTGTCACAACCTCGTCATACAAGCCCAGAATACTGCTGCTTTTTCACTTGATGGGTAGAATGATGTCACCTCTCACGTTGTTATCCCTGCGCAGTCTGAAGCGTCGCTATCGCGTCAAACTGCCCCCGGTGCCCACCTGGCTTACCAGCCTGCGCGGCAATTTTATGCTGTTCGTTGTGCTGTTTTGTTTGCTGCAATCCATCGGGATTGTTCTGCTGACCGCGCAGGTCAGCCATACCAAAGTGAACCTGACGCAGGCGAGTGCCATGCGCGACCGGCTGGCGCTGCTCGATCACGCTCGCATAGAGCTGCTGACGGCCAGCGATAACAGTCACCGGGCAGGCATTTATCTGATGGAAGATCAGAAAAGTGGATCGGTGGACAGTTGGAAGAGCCTGGCGGAAACCGCAAAATCCTCACTCGTGCATGCAGAACAGCTGTTTGCTCAGTACCATGCCGTTCCCAAGGGGGAGCTTGAGCAGGGTTTCATGATGTTAACCCAGGGCCTTGAAGAGCAGCTTAAAGGCCTGGAAGCCAATAATATCGATGCGTTCTTTATGGTGCCGATGCAGGCTTATCAGCAGCAGTTTAACAGCGCCTGGTTTAACGAAATCACCCAGGCCAACAAACAGCTTTCTGCCGTCAACAACCTGACACTGGAGACGCTGACCACCAGCCGTAACCTGTCGCTGCTGGTCACAGGGCTGCTGTTTACGCTGTTGCTGACGGGTGGAGTTTTGCTGCTGCGCGGCGTGATTATTCCTTTAAGACTGGCCAGCCGCCAGCTGCAGGCTATCGCCACTGGCGACTTAGTCAGTTGCCCGCAACCGCCTCGTCTGCAATCGTTAGAAACCGCCGGATTGTTTAACGCGGTGGCGGATATGCGGCAAGGGCTGCGCACCATTGTGGCAGAAATTAATACCATAGCCGCCAGCGTGGCGGAGGGCGCGCGGGAAATGCAGCATACCAATGACCAGGTAAGCGAGCACTATAAGGTGCAAAACAGCAGCTTTAGTCATATTTCGCAGCGCCTGCATCGTGTCTCGGAAGAGGTTGAAAACAGTACGCTGTTTTCGCAACAGGCCGCACAGCAGGCACATGTCGCGGATGAACTGATGCAGCAGTGCGCCAGTCAGGTCTATGAAATGGAGGTGCAGATGCGCCACATCGTCGATTCCTCAGGGGAAATCGCCGGCATTGTCGAGCTGCTGGACGGTCTTTCACTGCAAACGCGTCTGCTGGCGTTGAATGCGGCGATTGAATCAGCGCATGCAGGGGTTTATGGACGCAGCTTTAGCGTCGTGGCAAAAGAGATGGGTACCCTGTCGAATAAAAGCGGCGAGTCGGCTCAGCAGATTAACGGGCTGGTGAACAATACACAGCTGCATATTTCTGAGGGATTCAACAAGGTGAAGTCACTGGAAGCCTTGTTTTACCAAATCAGCCAGTCGGTCAGCGCCGTGGTCACCCAGTTAAAAGAACTGGAGGAAAACGCCACAGCACAAAGTCGCCGCGTGTCTGGCATTGCCGCCGAAGTGGTGGCGCTGGACAAGGAACTGCATACCAACGAGGGGCTTACGGCACGGCAGGTGCGTACCGCCGATACCTTACAACATCAGGCCTCACGCCTGGCCGAAAGCGTGCAACAATTTCGCATTGCCGTCTGAACACGCGCTCTGAATAAAAAAGCCGCCTTTATCAAAGGCGGCTTTCATCGCGAGAACAACCGATAACCATTATTTCTTTTTCTTACTCTGCTTCTTAAGCAGCGTACGCAGTTGTTTGATTTCGCTGGAACTTAAAGCATCCGACGCGCCTTCTTCCGTGTTCTGACTGTCGATGGCGGGCTGAGAAGGTGCTTCGAGGCTGGCCTGCAGACGTTGCACGATCTCCTGACTCATTGATACCTGGTTTTCAAGCGCCAGCTGTTTAATGTGTTCTTTCAATGCAGGATCAATTTTAATCGTCAAATTAACAGTTTCGGTCATTTCCTCACTCCTTTTTTGTTATTGCTTCCACGCTACCGGATGACTGTATCGATTCCTATACTGTCATAAAAATTTAATATTCAGCGTGTAAGGGACTAAAATCACGAAGTACTGCCTCATCCAGACTAACCAGATTACCCTGCAGCTCAGCACACAACTTGGCCATATAGCGTACCAGGAAGTCCGCGTTGTGTTCTGCGAGTCTCCGCCCTGCTTCGGTTTGCATCGTTTCAGGCAACCGTAACAGCTTGGTTTGAAAGTGATCCAGTGTCCATTTCACATCATTAAGTTCACGCGCTTTCCCCAGCGGGTCTTCACTGTTGAACAGAGGACGGTTCATCGTACCGGCCGTGTAAAACACCCGGGCCAGCCCGATTGCACCCAGCGATTCCAGCCGATCGGCATCCTGAACGATTTTCGCTTCAGGGGTTTCGGGCGTGATGGCCGCGCTAAAACTGTGTGCCTGAACCGCGTGCATCACTCCAGCGATTAATTCGGCAGGAAAATCCGTAAAGTCCTGCTGCAGGATACGCTGCGTTTCGCTGGCGGCGTAAGTGGAAGCCTTATGACGTTCAGGATGGTTTTTCGGTAAGTTCACCACGTCATGAAAGTAGCAGGCAGTCAGGACGATCAGGGGGTCGGCAGATGTACCTGCCATAATGCGCTGCGCGCTCATCCAGACCCGACGTAAATGCGCAATATCGTGTGCGCCATCATCATGAATCCAGTTTTTTTCAAACCAGGTTTCATAGCGAGCCTGCCAAAGTGCAAGTGACATAATCTTTTCCTGTAAGGGTTATTTTCGTCTCAATTGACGACCTGTTACGCGTATAGGCTTTGTCATCATAACGAATGGCTAATGACATTTTCTTTACATCGCTAAGGAAAAAGCCGGTCGGGACCTTTAAATTCCTCTTAAAAATGAGACGCTGATCATTTTTATGGCAATTTGCTACCAGGAAAACAGCCATTTGCTGCTTTTTCAGCCTTGACTGATTCAGTTTTAGGCAGGATGAATAGTTTAATATTAATAATGATTAATCAGCGCTATTTTATCTCAGAGTGAGGGAATTAATGTCATAATAAAAATGTAAAAAACAATAAAAGCGGCGAAAATTATAGATGGATAAATCTGAAAAGGTTCCTATTTTTGCCGATATAACGTACTGTATTCTCACTATCAGATGTCCGGTAATACGCGTTAACAGCAGTGCTGATGATTTTTTATCCACTCCTGTCCGGTGGATTAAAAATCATCACAACTGAGCGAACCACACGGTGGCCAATTATCAGGAATAATGATTTATATTTTTTATGATATTGCCACCATTTAGGTGCCCTTTTTGTTTCAGCAGTAACCGGGATCGACTAATAAAAAGAGGTAATCCATGAAAGAGCGGCCGATTCTTTTTTCCGAACAGCGGGTCCGAGCCCTGCTGGTTGGCCAACAAACCCAAACCCGGCGCATAATGAAAACGCAGGCTTTTGGTCCAGGCCAGGATCATCATGAAGGGGTACATGCCTTTGATGTGCAGGCTAATCACCTGCACGGTGACAAAATGATGGCCATGAACGACATTCGTTATCATTGTCCTTACGGCATGCCTGGCGACAAGCTCTGGGTCCGCGAAACCTGGCGTGGCCCCATCGTGCCTGAACATGCGCTGGCGGATTATGAACGCGATCCCACCCCGTTTCGCTCGCCGGACTTTTGCCAGTACCGGGCGGACAGCAATGAACTGGGCCAACATACGTCAGGCGGACCGGACGCCGAGCAGTTTGGCTGGCAAACAGCCATTCATATGCCGCGCTGGGCAAGCCGCATCGACCTGATTATTACGGATGTGCGCGCAGAGCAGATTCAGGATATTAGTGAAGACGACATTATGGCGGAAGGTGTGCAGACCGACTCGCACTTCCTGAACAACTTCTTTACCATGAACGTCAATTCTGAACTGCCTAAAGAAGCCTATCGCAAAGCCTGGCAAAAACAGTACGGGGCAACCAGCTGGCAGGTTAACCCGTGGGTTTGGGTTATTGAGTTCGAGCGTGCCACGCGCGAATCAACTTAGCCTGCGCTTTGTGGGCTGAATCACAGACAATTTCCTTGCTAACAGGTTGAATATTGCTCCTTCATCCCTGAAGCCTGACGATGCCAGCATGCCGTTTTGATGCTGGCATTTTACTGTCTGGTCGCTCAGGGTTCTGCAATTGCAGCATTCAGTGCGGAACCAACGATGTTTAAATGGCCATGGAAAACACACAGCAATACGGATCTGACTGACCTGCCCTGGCAGGCCGGGCTGACACAGCCGATTTTTACCCTCCTCAACCACGATGAACGTCAGTCGCTGCAGGCCATGGCTCAGCATTTTCTGCAGCAAAAAAAACTGGTTCCGCTTGAAGGCTGTCAGCTTGATACGCTGCGTACCGTGCGCATTGCTTTGCTGTTCTGCCTGCCGGTGCTGAAGCTGGGGCTCGACTGGCTGGACGGCTTTCACGAAGTGCTCATTTATCCCGAGCCTTTCAATGTGGATGACCTGTGGCAGGATGAGCATGGCCTGGTCCATCAGGCCCCCGCCGTCCATGCCGGGCAAAGCTGGACGCAAGGGCCAATCGTACTCAACTGGCTGGATATTCAGGACTCCTTCGATCTTTCCGGCTACAACCTGGTCATTCATGAAGTGGCGCACAAACTGGATGCGCGCGGTAGCGGTTATACCAGCGGCGTGCCAATGATGCCGCTACGTGAGGTTGCCCAATGGGAAAAAGATTTGCGTAGCGCGATGGCCGGGATTGAACATGAAGTGGAAAGTGTCGGTGAGCAGGCCGCCAGCATCGATCCTTATGCCGCCAGCGATCCGGCAGAGTGCTTCGCGGTATTATCCGAGTATTTTTTTACGGCCCCGGCCCTGCTGGCGGAGCGTTTCCCGGCCATGTACCGTCATCTTCAGCACTTTTATCAGCAGGACCCGTTAAGCAGAACAGGAGCCGCCCACGACTAAATCGCCTGCTTTGCAGACGCATTGCTTTAAAGCTAGCCAGTTGAATGCTAAACGCTTTTATACTGTTGACACCCTGAGCCGACCTCGTTACTATTCGCCTCGTTCACACGATTCCTCTGTAGTTCAGTCGGTAGAACGGCGGACTGTTAATCCGTATGTCACTGGTTCGAGTCCAGTCAGAGGAGCCAGAATTAAAAAAGCCTGCTTACGAGCAGGCTTTTTGCTTTTCAGCCGATCGCCTTTCTCTGTCTTCTCTCCGCGCATTGCTTTACGGCCAAATTTAGCAATCTGCCATCATAAAATGCTGCAGGTTAATAAAAACACAAAGCCAGAATGAACGCATTCTGGCTTTGTCGCTACCGGTCTTTAACAAGTGACGGACCACAGCTATTTCGCGCCCTCCGCCAGCTGGCGCAGCATCTCAATATGAACAGGTTTATCATTGAGTGCAGGAATATAGGTGAAGGATGTCCCACCCGCATGCATAAAGATTTCCCTGTTCTGCTCATCCAGTTCTTCCAGCGTTTCCAGACAGTCTGCCGCAAAGCCCGGACTGATTACCTGCAGGCTTTTCACGCCTTCCGCAGGCAGATTTTTAATGGTTTCATCGGTATAGGGCGTCAACCAGGGTTCCCTGCCGAAACGTGACTGGAAGGTCATCACTACTTTTAGCGAAGGCATGTTCAGGGCGTCGGTGAGTAATTTCGTCGTTAACGCACAGCGTTCCTGATATTTGTCGCCTTCGTTTGAAAACCTGACCGGTATACCGTGATAGGAGACCAGTAAGGCATCTGGCACGCCATTGGCCTCAAACGATTCAAGCACGGACGTTTTTAACGCATCGATATAAGCAGGATGATCGGCATAGTCGTTGATGAAGTTGATCGCCGGTGTGTAGCGGTTCTTCATCGTCTGCAGGTGACGACTCACGCTGTCGAAAACGGATGACACGGTGGACGAGGAAAACTGCGGATACAAAGGAATAACGATAATTTTATCGACACCTTTCGCCAGCAGCCTGTCGATAGCGCCCCCGATGCTCGGCTCGCCATAACTCATGCCCAGCTCAACAGGCATGCCCGTCAACGCTTCCAGGGCGCGCGCCTGACGGACGCTGTAGACCATCAGCGGTGAACCTTCGTCCATCCAGATAGAGGAGTACAATTTGGCGACGCGTTTGGCGCGTAGCGGGATAATTACGCCATGCAGGATCGGGCACCACAGGATCCGGGGTAAATCGACCACTCTGTAGTCGTGCAAAAATTTCGATAAAAATGTTTTAACCGCAGCAGTCGTGGGTTCTTTTGGTGTTCCAAGGTTAACAATTAAAACACCCTGTTTATTCGTCATTAGCTGGGACCTCTGAAAACCCAAGGAAAAAAAGTGCCTGAACACTGTAGCACACTCAAGGACATCATCTCCTCCGTCTGCGCCTTTTGCGTCAGTGACGGCGAAACGAAGGCCTGGCGGAGACTTCTGCGACGACGTCGAGTCAGCCTGCCAACGTCTTTGCTGACGTCTTACGCCGCCTTATGAGCCCGGACTATGGATGAAACAGTCAGGCGGGCTTTAACGTCTTTTACGCCGTAAAAAGCGTTATGCCCTGCGAGCCCGCCTTTATTTGCTTTTTGACACGGCTTTGCCTGACGGTCAAAAAACATTGGATCGTATCTTATCATCGCTGCGTCGACGAAAGACCAATAGCTCTGATAAGTCGCGTCCCTTCCGATCGGCTCGTACATTTTCTGTGGTGAATGATAAAAAGTAATCCGTCAATTCCCCATTATTCAGCAGGTTAAAATCACATCTTGTCGATATTTTGATTTATTAAATTGAATATTGAGCATGCTAATATTTAGGGCTCTATCTATGCTGACTGACGCTGCCCATGTCGTGAATATCGCGCGGACCGCCAGGCAGTAACATCGCCATGCTTTAGTCAGAAAAAACCAGACTGCATCATGGTCATCAATCAGACTGAGGCAATCACTTTTGCCGCGAGGCTTTTCGGGACAGGAATCAGGATGCGTACAGGCGTTTCAACAGGCGAAGACTCGCTGCTGCAACACAGGTCATTTGTGGCGTTTTGGCTCGCCCGAACCTGCTCTTCATTTGGTTTTCAGATGTTTTCCGTGGCCGTCAGCTGGCAAATCTATGCAATAACCCACAGCGCGATGGCGTTAGGCATGATTGGCCTGATGCAGTTTCTGCCCTCAGTGCTTCTGGCGTTGCCGGCAGGACATCTGGCCGATCAGTTCGACCGCCGCCGTATCGTGGTTATCGGCCAACTGATTGAGTGGGCCGCGCTGCTCGGCCTGGTGGCGCTGACGCTATTGCACTGGGCAGACAAACTTGAAATCTGGGGGCTGGTCTTTCTGATTTCGCTGGCGAAAGCCCTGGAATGGCCAGCCATTACCTCTATGTTGCCGGCGCTGGTCCCGCCACCGATTCTGGCGCGCGCCATGGCGGCCAGCTCTGTTGGCGGTCAGGCGGCGGTGATCGTCGGGCCAACGCTGGGTGGCCTGCTGTATATAGCCGGTCCCGAGGTGGTTTACGGGGTTTCAGCCCTGTTTTATTTATTCTCGCTGATACTGGTGGGTTGCTTACGTTATGAACGCCCTCCTCAGGAACGTGTGCCGATGACGCTGTCGAACATGTTTATGGGCGTGCGCTTTATTCGCGAACGCAAGGATGTTCTGGGCGTAATATCGCTCGACCTGTTCGCCGTGTTACTGGGCGGGGCGACCGCCCTGCTCCCTGTCTTCGCCCAGGATATTCTGCACACCGGGCCATGGGGACTTGGCCTGTTACGCGGTGCGCCGTCAGTGGGTGCCCTGTTGGTCGGTGTCTGGCTCAGCCGTCATAAGCTGGAAAAACATGTCGGCATGATTATGTTTGGTTCCGTGGCCGGTTTTGGCCTGGCGACGCTGCTGTTTGCGCTCTCAACAAAACTGTGGCTTTCTCTGCTGGCGCTGGCCGCACTGGGCGGTTTCGATATGGTGAGCATGGTGATCCGTGGCGCACTGGTTCAGCTGGATACACCGGATACGATGCGCGGCCGCGTCAATGCGGTTAACGCTATCTTTATCAATACCTCAAATCAATTGGGTGAGTTTGAATCCGGGCTGCTCGCGGCATGGATGGGCGCGGTGCCCGCCGCCGTCATTGGCGGCGTCGGGACACTGGTGGTGGTTGGGCTCTGGATGATGCTCTTTCCGAATCTGCGGAAAAGGCAGAAGCTTGAGAATGAGACGGTGGTGTGAGTGAGGGGGTATTTTAAGTGTACCCAGCCGAACATTTATTTATAATAATGCTCATAGAATTAAGAATTGCCGCATTAGCGGCATTTTTTTATAGGTTTCTTTCCAATTTATATCTAACATCTAATTTTCAGCTCTAGTTTTAATATGACTTAGCTAATTCACCAAAAAAAGAAAATTTATCACAGAATAAATCATAGCAAAGTAGCACGACTTATTAAAATTTCGCCATTATGAACTAGAGTAATATTATTTTTTTCACATGAAAAAGAAAACTAAACCCTCATAAAAAACCTTAATTAAAAGGAAAAAGCGAGAAAAAAGAAAAGGCTGATAAAAGCCCTTTCTTGCCATCTAGTCTAAAGTTAGAATATGGCAGGGTATTTTTTTATAAGTCAGTTTATCTTTTATAATATCAATAATAACTTGCCAATCTCCGCCGCCCAGACCTGCACCGATCATTGGCATCTGAACTTCTAATCTATTGCACAACGCATAGTCACTTGCAATTTCCAGACACTCTTCAAGAGCCTCATATGAAATGTATCTTTTAGCGTCTCTTTGGGATTTTTTTATTCCTTCCTGTGCAACCATATTCGCTACAAATACTCTATTAAGAGTATCCACTTCAATAAATTGCACATCGCCCATCTTATACCCAATTCGCGAAGAGGCCAAATATTTTTCTTTTGCCAACGGATATCTTTTAGACAAAGAAAGGACAAAACCTTTCCCCCACTTTCCTAGGTTATTCACAACGTGCAAAATAATAACTGATTCTTTAAATGGTATTGATGCATCTCCACTATGATGATGGATATAGGCTATTTGGTCTTCATTGACGAGTGTTTTTTTCCATTCGGTTTCAAAATTTTCATCTGTAATCTCTTCAGAATCAGATAAATCTAACTCATTTTTTTTGCCATCATAGAGTAAGTAACCGATATCTTCATGCCAGTCAGTGACAGAAGATGAAGAGTAATGATTCCCTTCAAAAACGCTTATCTGTCTGGTTGCCACTTCCCCGATGAATTCAGTATAGACAACACCGGCTCCCCTCAAAAATTCTGAAACCGCACGGTAGTAACTTTTATTACTCACTAGCATGAACTCCCACTACTCACTATTCGGTTCGAGACATCAAGTTCTTTGTCATTCTTGACTAAGAAAGTACCCGGTCTCGGCTCAGTTATATTCAACCCTGTCACATCAATCTCAACATAATGAGTGATACTACCAGACTTTCTTGCATCACCATAAATGTTAGCCGCAAGTTGCCCCAAAGATATTTTACCAGAGTCTTCTAAATCTTTTAATGTACGCCCACCAATCCTATCTGGGTGAACATTAGTAAAATACTGACCATCTCCAAAACGAGCATGAACACCGCCCGTGGAAGGCCTGATAACTCCACTGTTTTTAATACCCTCCATTCCTTTCAAATCGGTGAAATGGAACAAAGTTTTTATTTCCTCCGTCGTAAGCCCGAGTGGATCACTCCATACAAATGGATTTGGAGCATAACGATAGGGAGTAACCCCCCCCGCCAGCCCTATCGGATCCTGACTGATATACGCCGCAATCTCAGGGTCATAATACCGATAGCGGTTATAATGTAACCCCGTCTCGGCATCAAAATACTGCCCCTGAAAACGCAGGGGGTTTTCGATCTGATCAGCAAAGATTTGGCCTTTTTCACCCCAGACACCGGTTTTTTCTGCCCAGACAATCTCACCAGTAACGGATGTCAGTCTGACTGGTGCGCCATTAGGATCGCAGTGATAGTGCCAGCTTTGTTTACTGTCCCCCTGTTGCGTCAGAAACGCCAGCGGTCGAAACGTGCCGGGATAATAGACGTATTCCCGCATCGTGCTGAACAGTGCAGCCTGTGCTTTTTGTCGCTTAAGGCGACTGCCTGTATCAAAGATACTCTGCGCGGCCAGAGGTTCATGTGTGCGGGTGAGCGTTTCGCCCACCAGCGCGTCCTCCTGCCAGTAGAACCAGCGCGTTTCGCTGTCGGTTTGCTTAAACACCCGGCGGCCCAGCCCATCATAGCCATAGCGCACCTGATGGTTCCCTTTACGCACCGCAATCAGTTGTCGATTTTCATCCCAGAGGAAATCTTCTTTTTCATCCTGATCACCCGAGGTCCCCGCGACTCGGCGTCGCTGGCGTAACTCACCGGCACGATCATAAACATAACGAACGCCCTGATGCACGCCCTCCCGGAACCAACCTTCCGCGCGGTCATTAACCTCACGGGTTTGCGTCTGCAAATGGCTACCTGTTGCATCCTGCACAAACTTTCGCAGTGCCCCGTCAGGGGTGATATGTGCCGTCAGCCTGCCCACAGGGTCATAACGATAGCGATCGTTGCCCCACTGGCTGTCGTGACGCGCAGTCATATTTCCGCTTTTGTCATAGACAAAGCCACTGGCAAACAGCGGTAAATCATTTTGTAGTACCTGCTGTGACGTAAGCCGTCCCTGGTGGTCGTAATTCAGGGTGCGCGTCAATGCCTCTGGCAACTGTTCATGAATACACCGTCCCGCGGCATCATAATCAAAGGTGATCGGCGAATCAGTGTTGAGTTGCACGGTGCGTAAACGTTGATACGCATCGTACCGATAAACCACCCGATGGCCACTGTCGCTTTCACGCTCGTGCAAACGTCCCTGCTCGTCATAATGGTAGCGAAGTTGAAAGCCGTCCTGATCTTCTGTCAGTAACCGTCCCGCGTCATCGTAGCGCCAGCTGAGTCGCCGCCAGGGATTCTGGCAGAGCACCAGCCTTCCGCAGGGATCATAGTGGAACGTTGCCTGTAAGGTATCACCGCTACGTCGTTCACTCAGGCGCCCGGCTTTATCGTAGCCATAGTGCACCTCACGTCCGAGCGGATCGCAACGTGCGGCCAGGCGGCTGCCTTTGTCCCAACGGTACTGCGTTTTTTGTCCCCAATAATCCTGCTCGGCCGTCACACGTCCAAGCCCATCTCGTTCCATCTGCCAGCGTTGACCAGATTGATTAATCACGGCCAGCAGGCGGTCCTCAGGATCGTATTCATAACCCAGCCGGGCACCATCAGGCGTTTCACAGGCGGTGAGCATGCCTGTGCCGTTATAGTAAAAACGCGTGGTCTGCCCCACTTCATCGGTAAACGTGACAGGCTCATCTTCACGGTCATACTCAATCCGGACATCGCCACCCGCCGGGTCGACCGTGGCGATGAGGCGATCTTTCGAATCCCAGTAAAAACGGGTCACACCGTTACTGGCATCAGCACGTTCCAGTAAATTCCCACGTACGTTGTGCCTGAAACGCGTCTCTCCCGCGCCTGCCACGCTGACCACCAGCAGGAAACCAAAGCGGTCATACCGATACTCTGTTTGCGGTGCACCCGGCTCATTCGCCTGGGTCAGTTGGCCAAGCCGATCGAACTGATAACGGGCCGTCACACCGCCCGGATCGCGACTGGCAATAAGGTTGCCACCGCTGTCATAGTCGGCGTGCCAGACCGCACCTTTCTGATCGGTGATCGCCAGCGGCAGGCCATCCTCATTGTAAACGGCCTGCACCATGCTGCCGTCGGGTAAATGCTCAGCGACCATGCGGCCCTGCGCATCATAATCCCATTGATGAATGCTGCCATCCGGTTCAATCACTTCTACCGTTCGACCAAAGTCGTCGTAACGAAATACCGTATTCACGCCACAAGGATCGATTTCGGCAATCGGCAGACCATTGTCGTCAAACGTAATACGTGAGAGGTGGCCCAGTGAATCCGTTACTTCAACCTCATTGAGCAGCGGTTCGTAAGCGAAGTGGTAGTCCCAGACGCCGCCGTCACCCCAGGCGTGAATGACGCGCCAGTCCTGATTGTACTGGTAATGAAATCCCTGGCCGTTTCGGTCAAAGTGACTGACCAGATAAAACTGTTGATAGTCAAAACGCCGGGGATGCGATAGCGCATCAATTTCGGCGCTAAGTTGACCATTGGCATGATATTCGTAGCGCGTCAGCGGCGTGATGTCACCGTCCAGCGCATTGTGCAGGCGTAAGCTACTCAGGCGGCCCTTATCATGAGTGACAAGGACCTCTCGTCCGGTCAACCCGTTAAGGCTGAATTCGCGAAGCCGAATCAGCATCTCGTCCTGCCATTCAAAGGCCCAGCCGTTTCCGTTACGATCGGATAATTGCTGTATCGGTAACCGCCCATCGGCACCGGTGAAATGCCACAGGATCCCCGCTTCCTGCTCAACGCACCAGGTCACCTGGCCCTGGGCGCTGTCTCGCCACAGGCGGCTGCCATCCGGCAACCCCATGACAGCATGTTTACGTCCGTCTTCCTGTGGCAGGGCGGCAAAAAGCGTCATCCCGTCAGGCTGAATAAAGAGCGCAATGCCCTCTTCAGTCAGGATTTCCAGCCGGATATCCGCGGGTGTCAGCCAGCCATAGCCACAAAGTCCTGCCGTTTCAACATCGGCCGACGAATACGTCCGATGCCAGGCCAGCGGCAGCCGGCCCGGCAACAGGAAATCCTGCTGTTCAAGACTGACGCTGCCATCCCGAATATCGACCGGTTCCGCTCGCAGAACCTTACACTTGAGAACCCCTGGCTCCATATTACGAAACAATTTGCGCCTGTAGTCGCCAAAGCGTTTCATGAAATTTTGCCATTTCACCGACTTCCGGAACTTCTTCAGCCCTTTTCCCAGACCGCTCAACCCGGCACGCATCAGCAGCGCCATCAAATTGATTGTTGGTGGCCCGCCTACGATGACATTGTTGGGGATGGCTAGGTTGAACGTCAGCGGTAGCGTCAGGGACAACGGTTTGGGTTTAGTGACGCGCTTGAGGCGAAACGGGGGAATCATACCGACAATATTGCAACTCAGTACCGGCATGCCAATTCGGGAAAACGGTTCACCATCCACCGAAACCGTTTTACTGCCCATAAACAGCTCATCTTCAATCTGTGGGCCGCCGGGCGCACGCAACGGCGGCACCCAAACGCCGCCAACGGGGATATGTATCGACATTCCACCCGTTCCCGCGCTGGCCCGTTTGATGCTGTTAACATGCACCGTAGTGCCAATCAATGGCAGATAGTCAAACACATCAAACACAATACCGATGTGAGGCGTCGGTAAAGGCCAGGGATAGGTGTGAATGTCCAGTCCTAGCTGCGGATCAAAGTGCGCACCGGAATGCATGAATCAGGCCTCAGAAAATGGCTCGCAGCAGCGCGCGCAAAAATGTTCTGACTTCCGTCGCCAGCCCGCTATCGGACAGGCTTAAGAACAGCAGCGCCAGGACCGTGACGACGACAATAAGGATGATGCGGTTTTTCACAATGTGTTGCTCCCTGCAGGTTGTGTGGCTAAGGGTTCAGTGCTTCCCCACGCAGGCAGGCTTTGCCATTCACCCGGCGGGGCATCAAAAGGATGGGCGATGTCAGGTAAGCCATTCCACTGCGGATGCAGTTTTTCACGGGCCAGGTGGATGACACGGCGAAAACTGTCATCGCCATTGCGGATGAGTGTTTCCCGCTCCTCGCGAATAAGTAAAAAGGTTGCCTCGAGCTGGCGTTGCAGCAGGCTGTCAGTTTGGCGGACCTGCGATGGGGTGGGCACAGGCGGCAGGTTCGCGTCGGCCTGCTGAATAAGCCGCTGTTTATCGGATTGCCAGCGAGATGCATAGGCTTCAAGCGCCTCTGTGCGGCGTTTATCGTGACTGCGCAGGAGATCCTGAAAGACCAGCGGCAGCGTGGTTTCGCCCCGCTCGGCCAGCGGCACATTCTCTGCGGCTCGCACGGCCTTACCATAGGCTTCCATGGCAGCCGGGCGTTGTCCGGCGAGCCATAAACAGAAGCCAGTCATGCGCCAGCCCTCAATCGCAAACACAGGATGGGGGATTACCTCTGCCTCACGCGCGGCCTGCCGGTAGCACTGTGCCGCCCGAACGTACTCTTTACGTGAAAACCAGGCACCGGCTTCGCCAAACGTACTCTGCGTTCGAAGCTGGCCTTTGACAACGGGGTCCGCCACGCTGCTGGACGCGTTTTGCGCCTCACGATAGTGGTCGACGGCCTTATTGTGATCCTGGCCTTTCAGCCAGCCGCCCGCAATAAGGTTATGCAACATCGCCTGTTGATCAGGCCAGCCTCGCCGCTGTGCAATGCCTAACGCCAGACTGCCGCGCGCAGCGACCTGCTGGGCGGTCCCTTTTTCCAGCAAGAGCATCGCATCGGCAAGGTAACGCCGCAGCAATGCCCGATCGGTATCAGGATCGCTTTGCTGCTGGGCGGTTTGATGCATCACCTTCATGCCATCGACCTGATCGACAATCAGTTGGACGCGATCAGGATGCGCGTCATGAAGTGGCTGCCAAAGCGGTTGTTCAAGCGTATCAATCAGCAGTAAACGCGGCGCAGGCGCGGAGGAAGCCAGCCAGCGTTTCAGCCAGCGCATCAACGCACTCTCGTCACTTACGACAGCGGGTTTAAGCACCAGAACCAGGTAACGTAAATCCTCTGCAAAATGATCGGCGAAGTCCTGTAACAGGCCGCAAAGCTGTTCAATGGTGTAGCAGGGCAGCAACACATCGCCATCCCAATGTGCCGCATCGGGCGTGGCGTCATAATGTTCAAGAAAGTCACGCGACAGTGCATCGCTATAGCCATAACCGGTTTCAAACGCCGTAGACAGACCAAGGAATATATCGGGTACGGAACGCCCCTCCGGATGCTGCTGAAGGGCGATGAACGCATCAAGTAGTGATTCGCCTGCGGCTGGAACGCGCCAGATAAACAGACCCGCGTCGGTCTTTTCCGTGGCGGTTAACCAGCTCAGCTCCAGCTCAGTCATAACACGTTCAGTGGGATTCTTTGCGGTGCTCATTTCTCATCCCTGTCAGGCATTGAGTTCAATCTTTTTGCCATTCACCATGACACCGGCGGCATTAATGGTAATCGTCGATCCGCCCGCCGTAATTTGCACGCTGCCATTGCTGATTAAAATCCCGCTCTCACCGACGTTGATATGGAACGTATCCGTGGCACTGTCGGCCACGCTTCCTTGAGTAAAGCGGGTATCGCCCCCCGTGATACTGAGCGTGCGCCCAGCGCCGATCGTCACATCCTGCTTTTGCGCAATGGTACGGGCCTCATTGCTGTTGACACTGACGTGACGATTACCCGTCACGTCGAGTGTCTGATTACCCGTCACCTGCACGGTTCGGTTTTGCTGCACGCTAACCTTTTCATTGCCCTGCACCGTACGGGTCCGATCCTGAATCACCGTTAGCGTTTGCTTCCCTTCTACTGTGCCGGTGTTATTGCTTTTCACCGTCGTGGTATGGTTTCCGGTAATGGTTTCATCGCGGTTTTGCTCAACGCTGAGCGTTTCATTACCTTTCACCGTTTCCGTACGATTTTGCTGAACCGTGGTGGTTTCATTGCCGCTGATGGTTTTACTGCGGTCCTGTCCAACCGAGATGGTTTCATTGCCATCCACGGTCCGTGTACGGTTCTGCTTGATATGGCTGGTTTCGTCTTTACCAACGGTTTTGGTGCGATTGCTGCCGACATCATGGGTTTCGTCGTTTTCAACCTCGGTATCCATATTACGTTCAGCATGCAACCAGAGCTGCTCTTCGCCGGGTTTATCTTCAAAACGCAGCGCATTGGCATTGTCAGGCGATCCATCCTTTGAGCGGCTCATGAATCCCATCTGCGTAGCGGCAGCGGGCAAAGCCCAGGGCGGCATGCTGGCCTCGTTATAGACGCGACCGGTGATAATTGGCCGATCAGGGTCGCCATTAATAAAGTCGACCACCACTTCGTCGCCTACGCGTGGAATCTGCACGCCGCCGAAACCTTGTCCCGCCCACGCGCTGGAAACACGCACCCAACAGGAACTGGTATCGTCACCTTTTGCCAGCCGATCCCAGTGAAACTTAACCTTGACCCGACCATAGCGATCGGTCCAGATACTTTCGCCTTTCGGCCCGACCACCTTCGCCGTTTGCGGGCCGCCCGTGCGCGGCCACGGCGTTTTCTGCTCAGGACGAAACACCACACCCGCTGGTATCACGCTAAACTCCGTACGATGAATCGTCTGGCTGTCCGGGCCACTGGCGTAGCGATTCTCCTCAAACTGGTAGTCAGCAGCAGTCACCAGATATTCACCGACATCGCTGAAAAAGGCCGCATTGGTGAGCTGGAACGTGCTGCCCGGCACAATCCCCATTGCCGTCGCGGTGCCGTGGGTTTGTTGATGCTCTACCTGCCAACGCTCCTGACGGATGCGGGCATAAAATTCACCATGACCATGTTCCACAAACCGCCCCGGCCAGTCATACACATCAATGGTGCCGGGTGAAGGAGATGTTGGATTTTGTCGTGCCTGGAAGAGCCAGGCGTTAGGTTTGCGAAAATCGTAGTCGTCCAGACTGTATAAACCCGGCGTCACGCTGTCAGTAAGGGCCCACTGGCTTATCCCTTCTTCACTGGTGGAACCGCCTGAAGGCGTTTGATGATAGGGGATCACTTCATAGCCACTAAATGGCGTGTACTGCGCAGTGGCATCCGTGAGCACGATGGTATGCTTACCGGCCTCATGGCGAACGTGCCAGGTAATGCCTTCCAGCTCCATCAGTCGGTTGATGAAATCAAAACTGCTTTCCTGATACTGAACACAGTAATCCCAGTTGCGATAGCTACCCGACAGGTTATTTTCCACGTTAACCTGATACTCACTGAGTAACGTCTGCACGATTTGTGGAACGGTTTGCTCCTGAAAGATGCGCTGATTCCGGTCACGTTTCATCGGCCACAGATCTGGCTCAAGCGTTAACGTGTAAACAGCATAACGCGTGCCTGACATCTCTACCGCGCTCACCGCCACCCGCGTGATCTTGCCATTAAAGTAACGTGGATTTGCCAGACTTTGCGTCGGCACCACTACGGTAGCGGCTTTACCCAGCAACGCGCTGCGTTCGATACGCGCATCGGTCCCTAAAACCTGAAGCGTTAAGATAAACGATTCAGACAGGGCCTCTCGGCCAGATAGCTTCCAGAACAGCAAGCCTTCAACGGGTAACTGAACAGTAATGCGATTGAGCATAAATCGAACCCTGACGACAGACTGGAGTCACGCGGGACTTCGTGAGTACGTTAGTTTTAAGGTTTAGGATGGATCGGATCAATTGTTTAAGTAAATAAGACAATGGCTAATATGTTACCCGAATGCAAAGAAGTGTGAATAGCTATTACATTCATAATAAAGCCAGGCAATCCGGCAATCCTCGGTGGAAATACCTTGATTGCAGAAGATCGCTCGCCATTATTGGCCAGCTGTCTCGGAATGAAATAATGAAATTACCTTACTGAGTCAGGCACCGTGAACCGGTCTTACTTAGCGGCGGATTTCAGCATTCAGGGTCGGGCGCGCGTCAGTTGGACAATCACAAACATCCCCCCAATGCCCGCTGTGATGATGCCGATGGGCAGCTCCTGCGGGGCCAGCAGCGTCCGACTGGCAATATCGCCAGCACACAACAAAATGGCGCCCCAGAGAGCGCACAGTGGGATCAGCAACCGGTGTTTCACACCCGTTACGTGTCGGCACAGGTGCGGCACCATCAGTCCGACAAAGCCAATGACGCCGGTCAGTGCCACCAGCAACGCGGTTGCCAGCGCACAGCACAGAAACACCTCGATGCGTAACCGGTTGACGTGAATACCAAGCGAGAGTGCGGTTTGCTCGCCCGCCAGCAATCCATCCAACTGCCGCCCGCGCAGCGCCACAAACCCTGTCAGTAGTGCCAGACTTACCAGTGCATAAGGCAGATTATGCCAGCTGGCTAATCCCAGCCCGCCCAGTGACCAGAACATCACCGAGCTGGCCGCGCGCTGGTCGCCTGAAAAAATCAAATAGCTGGTCACCGCACCAAACAGAAATGACACGGCCAGCCCGCAGAGAATCAAGTGCTCTGCTGAACGTTGCTTTTTGAAATGAAAAAGCAACATGACGGCGGCGGCTGAAAACAGCCCACCCGCGAAAGCGGCAACGGGCAAGGTTAACGCCGACAGCCGATCGCCAAAGCGGGTAATCACCAGTACAGCACCGGCTGAGGCCCCAGAGGACAGACCAAATAAAAACGGATCGGCTAAATCGTTACGGGTGGTGGTTTGCAACAATGCCCCGACGATGGCCAGGCCAGCCCCCGTCATCACGGCCAGCAGCGTGCGAGGTAACCGTAGGTCGATCACGATTCGGGTTACCATTTCAGAGACGGGCGCGTCTGCCATGTCGAGTGCGGACAGCACCTGCGTTAAAGACAATGACACGGTGCCTTCCGCCGTGCTGATCAGCATCAGGATCGCCAGCAGCAGGCAGGACGCACTCATTATTCCTGAATAACGATGCGGCAATCGATTCACGGCGCATCCGTCGAATAGAGCGCATGAGCCAGCTTCTCCACGGCCTGAATATTGGCCGGCCCCGGTGTGAGTTCAGCGTACTGTAACTCCAGGTAGCGGTGGTGCTTCACCGCAGGCGTCAGCTTCATAAGCGGATGATTTTCCAGGAAGTGGCGCAGTGCCTCTGCCCCACTGCCGGTCTGATAGTCCAGCAAGATAATAAAATCCGGCTGCGTGGCCGCCACGCTCTCCCAGGAGGTGGTGCCCCAGCTCATCTCCAGCGATTCCATCGCGTTTTTACCTCCGGCGGCCTCAATGATGGCGGTCGGCATGGCATATTTTCCGCTGGTGAACGGTTTATCTTCGCCTGAGTCGTAAACGAAGACTTTTCGAGGCGGCGTGTCAGCCGGACGCTGAGGTAAGGCCTGCAGTTGCTGCTTCCAGTCCGTCACCAGCGCCTCGGCCTCGGCCCGCTTGCCAAAAATTTTGCCCAGTTTAATCTCGTCGTTATAGAGCAGATCCATCGTCGCTTTCTGCTTGTCCTTCTGCGTAAAGATACAGCTTTCACTCAGCACCAGGGTTTTAATGCCGTACTGACGCAGTGAAGCAGGCGTAACGTCACCGCCCACTTTCATCCCGTAATTCCAGCCAGCAAAAAAGAAATCAGGGCTCGCGGCCAGCAACGTTTCCAGTGAGGGATATTTCGGTGCCAGCTCAGGGATGGATCCCATGGCCTGCTTAAAGGCCGGCGTCATCTTGTACCAGCCACTGATGCCGGTGAGACCGACAATACGGTTCTGCAGATGCAGCGCAAAAGCCATTTCTGCCATATTGAGGTCGTTAATCACGGCTCGCGCAGGCGGCGAGGTGAACGTCACGGGCTGGCCGCAACTGTCGACGGTGACAGGAAAATCACTTGCGCTGGCCCACATGGCTGGCGTCACGGCCAGAAACGCGGCAAAACCGATTTTACTCAATGCATCATGCACAGTCGGGCACCTCAAAAATACGTAAGCGCTTACCGCTGGCAGGATGTTTTACGGTAAAGCTGTTTAAGCCGAACACGGGCTGGAGATAGCGCGACGTCAGCGCGTGCGACGGGTGATCACACACAATTTGCTCGCCCTGCGACAGGATAAGCACACGATCGGCAAACGTATCAATCAGGGACAGGTCATGCAGTACCGCTATTGCCGTAATCCCTTTGTTTTTAATGAGTGCCAGTAGCTGCTGGCGGGCCAGCGGATCAAGATGGTTCGTCGGTTCATCCAGTAAGATCAATAACGGCTTTTGCGCCAGCACGCGCGCCAGTGCAGCACGTTGTCGCTCTCCCCCGGACAGCGCAGCCAGCGGGCGTGTTTTTAGTGCTGAAAGACCGGTTTCATCAATGGACTCGTGGACGATCCGTTGATTTACTCCTACCGGGCAGGCGCCTAGATGCGGAATACGGCCCAACGCAACGTACTCTTCAACCGACAGCCTGAGATCGGGCATATCATTCTGCGCCATCACGGCTATGCAGGTGGCAAGCTGTTGCCGTGAAAACGTTGCCAGACATGCGCCGTTAAGCTGAATCGCCTGTGGCGGTGACGATAACTCACGGCACATTGCCCGCAGTAATGACGTCTTGCCACTGCCGTTTGGCCCGATGATGACCAGCAGCTCTCCCTCTCTGACGCTGAAGTGAATGTGATGCAAGAGCGGTTCGCCGTCCGTTCGGTTCAACTGCGCAATGTTGACCTGCAAAACAGAATCGGATTGAGGTAACGCTCTGGACGACGGCATGTTTTTCACCCTACAAATAGATATGTTATAACATAACAATTAAAGCACAAAAAGACAAGCGGCCGGCACGAATGAAACAGGGTGCCGCGATGTCGGCACCCTGACGAGAGAAAACGAAAAACGGCTTATTTAAAACGGTTGTGAAACAGGCTGGCCGTCATCGCTAGCATGCCAGCACCCAACGAGGTATGTAGCATGAGTGTGTTGAGCATCGTCACCTCCTCTTCGTTTTGGTTGCACTTATCGGTTTTACACCGCCTCAGCCAGCTTTTCCTCACTGGCCTCTTTCTCAATAAGCCGCATTAACAGCGACAATCGACGTTCAGTGCGCTCTGGTGTATCGGGCGGCAGGTTGTAACGCAGGGAGTAAAGCTTGCCTTTTTCGTTGTAGAAATCCACCACCAGCACCGGCATGATACCGCCAGGCACTTTGTTGTAATTCACCGACAACCGGGTGCGGCCTAACTGTAACTTTGCCGCCATTACGGTTTCGCCAACCAGTTTGGGATAAAGAGCACGATCTTCGGGCACGCTGATGACTTTCATTACCGCCTCCTGATTCTCTGGCACCTTGATGACAAAGCGCGGAGAACGCCGTCAGCGCCCTCCGCTTTTTCGTTAACCTGCCATTAGGCCTGATGTTCAATGGCTTCCGCCGTACGGTGTTCGATCGGAATGCGACGAGGCTTCTCGCTTTCCGGTATTTCATGGTGCAGGCCGACGCGCAGCAAACCGTCCTGCAGGCGTGCAGTGGTCACTTTCATATGCTCCGGCACGCTGTAGCTCAGACGGAAGTCTGAACGACTGATACCACGGTGCAGCCAACCGCTGTTCTGCCCTTCTTTTTCCGTATCGTTATCGCTGACCTCCTCTTTCTGTCCAGTCACGGTCAGACGACCGCCTGCCACTTCGATTTCGAGCTCGCTTTCTTTCCAGCCCGGCACGCTGACGGTCAGTTCGTAGTGTTCGTTATCAACCTGCTTCAGGTCGTAAGAGGGAGAAACCGACACGGGCGCATCACCGGTCAACTGGCTGAACAGCCTGTCGATACGGTTAAACCGGTCTGAAAAGGCAGAATCTGCGATAGAAGGAAATACGGGAAAATTACGTAATGCCATAGTGATAACCTCCTGAATTAATGGTTCATTCAAAAGCTCATCGGCGTGGGGACCTCCCCCGCTGCTCACAGACATTTATAGGATCATTTAGTGGGATTTCAAGCGAGGAAAATGAAATTTTTTTGGGCGTGAGTGGCTACATGGTTTTGCCTTTTTCGTTGATATTTTCTGAGCGCCGATCTGAAGTGGTATTTGAACCGGACACGTGTATCAATAGCATCACTATGGCATGCAACTCAGCGGTAATAAACGGCATAATGATGGGCGGTGCAGACGAGGCGGCAGAAGCGATAATACGAATCTTGCGTAATACTGAAGTACCCAGCCAGTAAGATTCTCAGAAATCCGACGCCAGACCGCTTTCCGGAGATTGAACAGGCAACGTAAACACCTGACAGGTAATTCATTAATCCAATGATTTTGAAACCGATATCCTGCGTAAGATGTAGCCATTATATTCAGCCAGCAGTAATGACGGGCAGAGCAAAAGAGATGCCTGTCATTAAATGGTTTTTGATATTGACCATCGTTTTTTCATAGTGTCACCAATATCAGGGATTACGGCGCGCCTCGACAGCCGCCACACATTTAGCAGTCACCACAGCGGCATGCCCCACGCACTGGCTGATTTTCACCCGGATGATGGTTTTACCGGCAAAACGCTCCTCATTCTTCAATTGAGCGATCCGCCGCATTCAGCACGAAGTCTGTCTCCGTGATATATTCCAGAGTGAATTTATCGATCATCCCCATCGTCCCTTGCTGTTGGATATGCACCTGATGGCCCAGCTTTCTTCCCGCTTTCTAAAGCGATTTCGCTGCCATCGGTGTATGCGCTAACCCGGCAATACAGGATGTGACGCCTACAATATTCATGCTTCCTCCTAAAACTGAATTCGTTGCACCATAAACTGGAAAAGGGCATCCTTGTTTTCGAGCGAAAATAAGGCGTGCCAGAAATCATCATCGACAATCTGACTTGCCAGCGCGTTGATGATTTTTAAATGCAAAAGACTGGCACCCGAGGAAGGGCTGTGCAGTTGCCCAGCGCAACATACTCACACGCCAGTTCGTCGTGCCAGAGCTACGAGGTATTAGACAACGACAAATGATATGACACTTTGCCCAGCTATTCCCGACAACTGTAGTAGCTTTTTATTCCGTATGCTTTTAATAACTTCCCAGGCTTTTTTACCTTTATGAAATTCATCATATCATCCACCTTAAAAGCGATGAATTATTTAAATTAAATTGCATCAATTCCATTATCGCTGCTAAACATTAAATAACTGCTTCCTAATTTCATCTCCTCACCTGTAGTAAAACTAAAATCACCATTTCGACACTAAGTATACAGCAATCTAAAAAGAAAAAGGCGCAACCCAAGGATTCGCCTATCGCTTTCAGTAAGTCAACGCCATTAATACCAAAGCAAGAATTAGTTGCTAGTCAAATATACATCGACAGACTTTTCACTTTTGTTCATTACATCCATTATTGTATGGAGGTAATCGTTATACATCTCAGCATAGCGCCGGGGAAAGCCTCTTAAAGGATTATTCATAAGACTGTTATTTATAACTTTAAGTGACTTTAACTCATCAATAAAGACCTTCACCCCCCTTTATTTTCGTTATTCATAACTTGATCTATGTAAGAAGATGCCTTATCTATTTCAGCCATTAACTCATGCTTGTTCATAGTCAATTTCTCAATTATAAAAATCTTACATCAGTTATCCAACGGACAGGATGTCCGTTCTTGCAGCTTGGTGTGCAACTAATCCGGGTTCAGCATAAAGTTGGGACAGGGCTGCCTGATCCTGACACCGGGTAACTAAAAAGAAAAACCGGAGAGATCTCTGGGATCACTTCCGGCCATGATTTATTTTTCTTTATTTAGCTTATTCTTAAATTCAGTAATAAGATCGGTCCATTGTTTATAAGTAATGTTGTTAACATAATAGTCCCCAAGCCATTTAGGATGACATCGTGATATTAAACTATCTATCGCCATCATTCTTAAAGGATCATTTTTATCCAACATTAAAACTTTAATCATTAGATCTTTAATGTCATTGGATTCATCAAGATAAGCAGATGAAGCTAATATATCACATATTTTTTTGCCAACTTCTTCTAAATTCATAATGATTCTGTCGCTCCTGAATATCTACCGCCGGCAGTTACTATTTGCCATCCGCCACCGACCTTATCTGCCCCCCATTGCAGTTGAGGCGCAACTTTACCTTCAAGAAGAACTTGAGGTCTGGTCAGGGCTACCTTACCTTCATAAGTTGCTGAGTTATTCGGTGGCAAAGCCAAGTTTGCACGTCTTGCCGCTGGGGTGGCACCTGCACTTCCTCTTGTGACATATACTTGTGAGGCACTACCTGGTGTATGCTCTGTAATAGTGAACACATCTCCAGACTTTACTCTGGATGCATAAATCTGATCATCAAAACTATTGATAGTGTCATGCTGAATTTGCTTATTTAATCCGCGACTTCTCAATAGTTTTCTGGCTGAATTTCGCGTTATTGGCGTTTTATCTAATGAACACCTACTCAACCCCCACGGATCCACCCATCCCAGCGCATTCGGCGCATACTGGTAAAGGTTAATCCCCCCGCCAGCCCTATCGGGTCATGCTGGGTAAAACGGCCGCTGTCCGGGTCATAATAACGGAACAAATTATAGTGAAGCCCCGTTTCGCGGTCCAGGTACTGGCCCTGCATACGCAGGTTCTGCTCTACCACCGGAATTCGCTGATTCGATTCGCGCAGCAGTTTGCCCCACGGGCTGTTCACACCTTCCCAGTTCTTCTGGCCTTCAACGTCGGTCAGTCGCTCGGGCGTGCCATTTGCGGCGCAGTGGAACCAGAATATCTCCGGACTTTCCACGCCATCAATACGGGCCAGTGGCTCATAGATCTGGCTGTCGCTGTACACATAGATCAGCGGAATATCGTCGTGGATTTCCTGCAGCAGACGGTAACCTTCCCACACAAACCGCGTTGTGACAGCATGACCAGACGGCTTACCCTGTAATGATTGTTGGCAGGTTTTACTGATGCGTCGGCCCAGCGGATCGTAACGGAAGCTCACTTTGTTGCGTGGCTTATTGCGATCACGCGGCTCGCTGATGACATCCGTCAGACGATGCTCACCATCGTAAAGGTAGCGCCAGCGGGTCTGGCCGTCATCCTTCTCAGTGGTGCGGCCATGAATATCGTACTGCCAGCGAATCCCGTTCTGTTCGGTCACGCGGTTATGCATGACGTGGGAAGCGGCATGGCGATCCAGCGGGTTGCCTGCACCGTCCCAGCACCTGTCCCCTTTACCAGGCTGCGCGCCATCCTGAGAAAATAGCCGATTAGTGGACTACCATTAATACGACATCCCCAATACTCCCAAAAATCAATAACCATAAAACAGATGGTTTTATTGAGGCGAAATCCTTTCACAACTCAAAAAAAAATTAACAACACACTCAATAAAACAACTACTTCAATTCCATTCTATATATATACCGCACTCAAAAGTATTGGAGTTTGATTGAACCGCTACATTACCCCACTGGAAGCACCATACATACCCATAGGGAGGATTTTTTATCTCACCATCATAGTTTCCGGGGTATTTATTCCGAGTCCATTCATATAACCTTTTTTCTTCATCCTTCAGCATATTTAAGTCAGCTTTTTTATTCCAATCGTGAAGGCTTTGAAAATAACCACCACTTTTGCTAATAAGATAAACACTTTTTTTAAAAGAAAAAAATGCAGGTCTAAACTCTATAGTAAATGGTTCATTATGCCAGATGATTTCTTTAGCAAAGAAACAATATTTACCAACGCATGTCAAATCATCAGATAATTGAAAAAAATGGGATTTAATGAAGGAATCGTAAGATTCAAGCTCTATCTCATTTTCATTTATCCGCAAACCTCCAGTATTTACATCTAAAGTCATTTTTTTCATATATCTATTATTTTTCCTGGTTTCAGTTTAAGTCTTGCTTCTTCTGGCCTTCAACGTCGGACAGTAGCTCGGGCGGCCCATTCGCGGCGCAGTGGACCAGAATATCTTCGGACTTTCCACGCCATCAATACGGGCCAGTGGCTCATAGCTCTGGCTGTCGCTGTAAACCTAAGTCAGCGGAATATCGTCGTGGATTTCCTGCAGCAGTCGGTAGCCTTCCCACACAAACCGCGTTGTTACGGCGTGACCAGATTGCTTGACCTGTAACAACGACTCACTGGGTTTGCTGATGCCCCGCCAAGGGGATCGTAACGGTAGCGCCAGCGGGTCTGGCCGTCATCCTTCTCAGTGGTGCGGCCATGAATATCGTACTGCCAGCGAATCCCGTTCAGTTCGGTCACGCGGTTATGCATGACGTGGGGAGCGGCATGGCGATTCAGCGGGTTGCCTGCACCGTCCCAGCACCAGTGCCCTTTACCAAGTTGCGCGACATCTTGGGAAAATAACCGACTAACATTTTAATATTACTGGATATTTCCTACTATCAGCATTCAGAATGATAACTTATTTGTAATTTTAGGTTTTACAGTTTTATCATTCAATTAAAACTTAAAGGTTATTATGATTGATGAGCAACCATATTTTTTCTTTACAGAATCCAAAAAATTATTAGCTTCACTCCTATTAGCGTGCAGGCGCAATGCGTTCGAGTTTCCCCGAATCCTGATTGAACGAAAAATGCCAATCATTCCATCCATCCAGCTTCTCACTAAAAACACAGACTACCAAAACTTCTTTCTCAGGAGTGATTGTCAAATAATAGAAGTCTCCATTAACGGGAGAGAAAAAAGTCGATAAAACCTTTCCGGATCCGTTTATTACAGACAATCTTTTAGGCAATCTTTCCTTTTTATCGAGAACAAATAATAAGTTTCTACTGGAATCAATCAAGGACTGGTCGATGTTTGTAAAAAACATTGAAATAGTCTCTCCATTGTATCTCCATTCGACAGTTGATTCGCCAGCATTAACTTTCAGATTTTCAATTTTCACTACAAAAATCGCTCATCAAAGTTACTTTAATCGCTAAATATCAATAATCCCAACTTTAAGGATTGAATGCAAATTTCGCGTAGCGAGTTTTCCCATAGACTGTTACCCCTTCCATCTTTTCATGGTTCTTTACATTAGTAAAAATTTCTGACGCGCCATTAGCAGCACAATGGAACCAGAAAAAATGCAAGCTTTTCAGAACAGTTTTACATAGCTCTGGCTGTCGCTGTAGACGTAGCGAAATATCTTCGTGGATTTCATGCAGCATTCGGCAGCCTTGCATATAAATCGTATTATGACAGCGTTGTTAGACTGCTTACCTGTAACGATTGCTCGCGGGTTTTACTGATGCATCTGGGTGGTTGTCGAGCCGGTGGCAAGTCACACATCCCTTTTTCTTTATATAAGTACGAAAATTAAAGTTAAAAATGAGTAATATTAAGAGAAGGGGGAATTAAATAGTCAATACTATAAAATCATACTATCTACAATAAGCTTTAAGGAAAAAATGATAATTTTATTTAAAGTTCACACAACTCCAGGATAATAAAAAACTTAATTCTTAAGGAATACACCGCTCAAATGAGAAATGTACCTGGATGGTTGAACTTCAGAAAAAGTACAAAAAAATTTTATGTTTTCCAGGATCAAATTGAGTTTCAAAATAGCTGATAGCTTCATCATTGTAATGATAAAGACCAGAACCCTTAGTCATTTCTTTTACTCTTCTTGTTTTTTTGACAAAACACTCTATTGCCAAATATCTATTAAGTGTTTCCAAACTTCAGTCTCTTCATCATTTGGTAGGCGATAATCAGCGAATTTCTTACGATAATTTTTAAAGCAAACGTCAATTGCTCTAATTGAAACCGTTTTATTATCACGACTTCCATCAAGAATTATTTGCATTTCTTTCCGGGACTTTTCGTCTTTAATCATTTTATCAAAAAAAACCTCAAGAAAATTTAAAGCTTCATTGTAAGAAAATAGATCAATCATTCTCTCTCCGGCAAAATATCAACTTTATCAAATTCAATTATTTTATTATCGGCATGCATTTGTTCAATTTTTCCAGCGCCATATTCCGGATATGCCTCGGTAAATGGCTCTAGTGGTGCATCTTTTTGGTCGCCAAACATTCGTGGATGGCGTACTTGTGGAACACCATTCTCGTAAAGTTGTAATGTATCAAATTCTCCTCTAAGGCGTCCATCGCTCCAAGTTTTGTCCAAAGGATCCAATGGATCTAAATTCTCTTTTCCTTTTATTTGAAAGGCATCACGCACACCATATCCAGAATTTATTTTTTTAAACCCGAAGTAAGTTACTGGTGCTGACTTAGTTTCAATTACCTTAACTGCCCAAACATTAATACTACCATCATCATTAAGATACCTCATGTAACGATATCCTGTTGCGGGCAACGTAGCGCCAGGCCCAGTTGGACCAACATAAAAATCAGGTTTATTAGGCTTCTCATTTGTTTTACAACGTCTTGATAAACCCCACGGATCCACCCGATCCACCCATCTCAGCGCATTCGGCGCATATGATTCAGTCCGCAAAGCTGGAAAACATTTTTTGCCAGGTCGATGCGCATAAATACAATGTTCATAGTCACACTCCTGCTGGATAAATTATGTTCAGTTAAGCGCAGGGGGAAGAGATAGTCCATCCCATTACCTGGCGCAAGAAGTATGGCGGTATGGATGTGCCCGGGGTTAAGCGCCTGAAGTCGCTTGAGGAAGAGAACGCCAGACTCAGGAAGCTGCCTGCAGAAGCCATGCTGGATAAGGAGGCACTTCAGATGGCTCTGGGGCGAAAGTACTGACGACAGGCCAGAAGCGGGAAGCCGTTGAGTTTATGTGTGATGTAACCGGTCTGTCGCAACGTCGTGACTGCAGGCTTACAGGTTTGTCCATGTCGACCTGCCGCTACGAGGCTCAGCGTCCGGCGGCTGATGCGCAGCTGTCTCTACGCATCACAGAGCTGACACTGGAGCGCAGGCGTTTTGGCTACCGCCGCATCTGGCAGTTGATGCGCCGTGAAGGCCTTCTGGTTAATCACAAGCGCTTGTACCGCCTGTATCATCTCAGCGGGCTGGGCATAAAACGCAGACGACACCGTAAAGGACTGGCAACGGAACGTCTGCCGCTGCTCCGCCCGGCAGCGCCCAACCTGACCTGGTCGATGGATTTCGTCATGGACGCGCTGGCCACCGGTCGCAGAATAAAGTGCCTGACTTGCGTGGACGACTTCACGAAGGAATGCCTGACGGTCACTGTTGCCTTTGGGATTTCAGGTGTTCAGGTCACGCGTATTCTGGACAGCATTGCACTGTTTCGAGGCTATCCGGCGACAATAAGAACTGATCAGGGCCCGGAATTTACCTGCCGCGCGCTCGATCAATAGGCCTCTGAGCATGGCGTGGAGCTGCGGCTTATCCAGCCCGGCAAGCCGACACAGAACGGAATTATTGAGAGTTTTAACGGACGCTTTCGCGATGAATTGTCTGAATGAAAACTGGTTCAGTGACGTCAGTCATGCCAGGGAAACCATCAGTGAATGGCGTCAGGATTATAATGAGTGCCGCCCGCACTCCGCGCTCAATTATCAGACACCGTCTGAATTTGCGATGGGCTGGAGAAAGAATAATTCTGAGAGTGAAGGATCCGACATTACTAACTGAGCCTTGTATCTAATAGTGGTGGCAGGTCAATATGTCCAAGCTCATTATCTTGATATGCATAAGCTGAATTATCATTTTTCAATTCATTGATATATGCTATTTCATCCCCATTCATTTATACCTTTCCTTAACAATTGCGGAATTAACCATGTAACTCATAGTCAAGGTATGCATGTGCTTATTCTGTATCTCAGCACTTACTTTGTATTCCTTTTTAATACGTATTCAAACTTAACTTATCAACCCATTCAAGCATATTAGTTTTATTGATAATTATTGATAATTTCAAACTGTCTAATAATACTATTAGGATCAGCAGGGTGTCTAATTAAATTACCCACTAGACCTTCCATTAAAAACGTCATAAAGGAAAAAGATCCCATTAAAAATGACACTCTCTATAATTATCATCACTCTTCATTGAACGTATTATTGTCAAAAACCCCTACAAGATAGGATTCATAACGAGCAGGCTGTAACTCCTTGTAAGTAAACACAACCAAAATATCATGCCCATTAGAACATTTTGTTTCTGAAACTCTCAATGAGCTACTTTTATATCTATACTCTTGAATTTCGCCTCCAATAAATTCCAATCCCTTAATACTGCCAACTATAGCCTTTACTTTCTTTTCATCATACATATCTAAATCTGTAGAGTTGTACAAGCCATAATAAGCCATGCCATCACAGCGAGGGCAAGAAATTAGCTTGTCATTCTTCAGGAATGCATCTTCTAATCCGTCGTGAATTAATACCTTTTTTTTCTGATGATTAATTATTTTCATACTTTCCTCAAATAGCCTTTCTCGATTAGTTTATCAATTTTTAAAAAGGTTTCATGTTGCGTTCCGTAGCCTGGTTGTCTAAACCAAGGTATGGCTGGTCCAGTATCAACCGGCAATGGCTTCAATACTTCATAAATTGAATAAGGTTTATCCAGTGTACTCGATTGTAAAGCCCTGCCCTCAAATGATGAACCTACTGGAGAAATAAAAGTACCAATATCATGGAATCCTTTTTCATCTATCCAACCACCATATCGATCAACTAAAGTGCCGGGTTGAAGAGTTGTTCTTGTTGCTTTTACAAAACCGCGATTAGGTGGCCAAGCACCTTCACCCATAAATTGTTCTAACGCTGCCCAGTCTTGTTTTTTCCATAAAGCATATGCTTTGGATGCTTGTTTCCTTGAAGTAAATTGATTATTGTTCGATTTTTTCTGAAACTCATTCCATTCGTTTTTACACCTACTCAACCCCCACGGATTAACCCATCCCAGCGCATTCGGCGCATACTGATAAAGGTTGATCCCGCCCGCCAGCCCTATCGGGTCATGCTGGGTAAACTGGCCAGTGTCCGGGTCATAATAACGGAACAAATTATAGTGAAACCCCGTTTCGCGGTCCAGGTACTGGCCCTGCATACGCGCAGGTTCTGCTCTACCATCGGAATTCGTTGATTCGATTCGCGCAACAGTTTGCCCCACGGGCTATTCACACCTTCCAAGGTCTTCTGGCCTTCAACGTCGGTTAAAAGTTCTGGCGTGCTATCAGTGGCGCAATGGAACAGAATATCTCCGGAATTTTCACTTCATCTATATGTGAGTAATCAAAATTGAGACCGTCCTCTTCCCTATCTGGATTGGGTGGCTATAATGACTTCAATAGGCATCACGTTCACTTTTCTGAGCTTTTAATGCTTCGTAAAATGAAATTTTTGATTCTATCTCATACATAGCAATCGTCCCGTTATCGTACCTAATATAATACTCATCATTTCTTTTTATAATATCTACGCCATATCCTGAGAACATTAATTCATTCATAAAAAATTCGTAAATTCATTTAAATCTAGGAAAACAGACAACTTGACTAGTCAGTTAGTGTGTGAAACCAAATGATCGCAACAATTAATTCAAAATATCAAACATTGAAAACGCTTCAGAAGCCTAACACTATCATTTTTATTTAGTAAGCTTATGTCAGTGTTAATCTTAATGCAAATCGTGAAAATAATAATTACATCCACATGCAAAATCATTCATTCTTTTAGCTTACGTCAAGGATGATTATCACACTTTCAAAACATATTTAACTTTGCATATTGTGAAAAAGTATGATAATCCATAGCTTATAAATCAATAATTTAAAAATCTCTATAAAATGAGTCACTTGTAAAAAAACACCTACCAGCTTTAATTTAATAAAAGAAAATCAATATATTGCCGATTATTGTATATAGAAGGATGGAAATACTTAAAAATATAAAAATGAATGTATTGACTGGTAAACCACAAAAACATGCAGAAGAAATTTAATTATTCATAGTAATTCTTTAAGTTATTCCATTTTAAATATCCCCCCCATGACTTTACATCTTCGAAACCTGAAAATTATTTACAAGTAACCATACCTGTTCTGTCATGTGGATCATATACTGCATCAATGTGTCCCCGTGGGCCATAGACGGGAAGCTTACAATCAGATTGCACTTCAAACCACTTTTTTAATTTTCACGTAAGTTTATCTTCTGGTTTATTTTTCTCTACCATCAATAGCTTATCAGGTGCAAAGCACCAACTTACTACTGTGGCATCTACATCACCTTGATGAGATAAAAATACGATGAGGTAAATATCACCTTGTCTATTATTTTTATATTAAAAACGGCTCGATAGTTTACGGTATCATCACCATTGTCAGGCCACGCCTCCCAGCGCAGCCCGTCAATAATAAACAACTTCTGCTTAGTTGAAGTTGAGAAGATAACTAATCCATTGTCAAAAATCACACTTCTATTTTCTTCGTTAAGATTAATTTAAACTCTCTATATTGGAAAAATTTATACCAGTCGAAAAATCCCTACACTAAAAAATTGAAAATCACTTTCGCCGTCGCTAAAGTAATATTTACTTCATCAGCCCATCAGACTTATTTTCTAGCTCAGGATAAAAATATACTCGCACTTACTTCTGAGCTCAGGATTCACTTTTCAACACCTATTCAAATACCACTTATCAACCAATTTAAGCGCATTCGGATTATTGATAACATTAAGCCAACTACAATTATCACTCATTAAAATTATCGACAATCATTATACTTCAAGGTATATAGACACTGCTTTCTCAGCATCTGACATCTTAAAAAGCAAAGGGTTATCATAATCATTATAAATCTCAAGGTAGGCTTTTACTGAATTATGAATTTCATTATACTTCAAAGTACCATCCTCTATCTTCTGGATTGTTAACTCATATTTCTCAATGATATCACTAAGCTTATTTTTTCCATTTATTAAGGATTCGTTCTTAATTAATGCCAGTGTATCTTTCAAAATTTTCACTACTTGATTCGTATTCATATAGACGTCCTATGGAGTGCTAATTCTTCTAGTGTTTAAAATCCAATTCTGATCCCAGTCTCGAGGAAGTATTATTTGATCAGCTTTCCCATTAAGTATTGCCCCGGACTTTGTCACTTGAGGTGCAACCTCACCAATCTGTAGAACTGTCCCCTTAGGTACCAATATTGTAGCTTCGTATTGTCGAGTATTTTTCCATTGCGGTAGTAATGCAGCATCTATCTTAGCTTGAATACGACTACCGGCGCTTGTTGTTGAAACGAATGAACCACCTGCTTCAGCCTTCCCTCCATATACCCTATACAAAATAATATCTTCTGTTGTTACAACAGTTTTATAATCACTATTTGTAAACGTAGCAGCGAGTGATTCTGGGAGAGGTTTTTTCTCAATTTCTTTATATTTACCTTCAAGTTTTTTACAACTCAACCCCCACGGATCCACCCATCCCAGCGCATTCGGCGCATACTGATAAAGGTTGATCCCCCCCGCCAGCCCTATCGGGTCATGCTGGGTAAACCGGCCGCTGTCCGGGTCATAATAACGGAACAAATTACAGTGAAGCCCCGTTTCGCGGTCCAGGTACTGGCCCTGCATACGCAGGTTCTGCTCTACCACCGGAATTCGCTGATTCGATTCGCGCAGCAGTTTGCCCCACGGGCTGTTCACACCTTCCCAGGTCTTCTGGCCTTCAACGTCGGTCAGTCACTCGGGCGTGCCGTTAGCCGCGCAGTGGAACCAGAATATCTCCGGACTTTCCACGCCATCAATACGGGCCAGTGGCTCATAGCTCTGGCTGTCGCTGTAGACATAAGTCAGCGGAATATCGTCGTGGATTTCCTGCAGCAGACGGTAACCTTCCCACACAAACCGCGTTGTGACAGCATGACCAGACGGCTTACCCTGTAACGATTGTTGGCAGGTTTTACTGATGCGTCGGCCCAGCGGATCGTAACGGAAGCTCACTTTGTTGCGTGGCTTGTTGCGATCACGCGGCTCGCTGATGACATCCGTCAGACGATGCTCACCATCGTAACGGTAGCGCCAGCGGGTCTGGCCGTCATCCTTCTCAGTGGTGCGGCCATGGATATCGTACTGCCAGCGAATCCCGTTCAGTTCGGTCACGCGGTTATGCATGATGTGGGAAGCGGCATGGCGACCCAGCGGGTTGCCTGCACCGTCCCAGCGCCAGTTTTCATTACCAGGCTGCGCGCCTTCCTGGGACAACAAACGACCTGCATTATCGTAGTGCCATAATGTCTGGCTGAACGGATTATCGTCGCGCTCTTCACGGATGAGGTTGTTGCCGTAATCGAAGTCGCGTCGGCGGGACCAGACGCGCGGTGCAGGACGCTGGGCTTCCCCCCTGAAAACGTCACGGCGGCGCAGTCTGCCAAGACGATCGTATTCACTGCGCGTGGTCAGACCGCCCTGCGTGCGGCTGAGTTCCCGATGCAATGTGTCACGGGTAAACTCCGTCACCGGCAGGTTGTCGAGTGCAATGCTCAGTAAATGACCGCTACCGTAGTAAAGCTGCTTCAGGTTGCGGCCATCCGGCAGGGTTAGGGCTGTGCAATTACCCAGCGCATCGTACTCCCAGGCCAGTGTGCCCTGCTCCCCCTGTTCACTCACGATGCGGCCCAGTGCATCATAGGTAAACGTAATCTCCTGCTCAGCCTGCTGGCTCCACTCGGTGTCAGACAGTGGCAGATGCTGTGACACTTTACTTAGCTGACCACCACCACGGTAGTGATAGCGCGTCTGGCCTTCCGGTGTCGTGCGCGCCAGCAGTTTCATACCCTATGCTTTCCGTGGATTGTTCAGACTCAAACTGTGTTTAAAACTCTCGCAGTTCACTTCATCTTCTTTGTTTAAAGGACGCATTGCGGAGAGGGTAAAGATTATGAAAATATTGCTATCAGGAACCTTAGTGGCCAACTGTCGCTGCTACACAGCTTGTCCATTGCGCTCGAATGCGGTTTCGACCTTCAGCGCCTCTAGCGCTATCAATCCCAGCCATACCCCGTACAAACGCTGTCTACTGAATAGCGCCCATCTGACTGCGAAATGTATCCCATTGACGCTGGAACTCCGTCTCCGCATCGCTACCTTCAGGAATGACACCACGACTCACAACGAATGCCAGCCCACTGGCCTCATCCCGCAAAATATTCATGGTGGTGTCCTGCCACGCAACAGGAAACAGCGCAAATGCGCCTTCATTGAACTGATAATTCATAGGGTGTCCGTTTATTGATTGGGTGTGGCTGACGTATTCAGGCTTCGATATGTGCCATCGGCATCATCGGCGTTAGTGAGTATTTGAGTGTTATCACGCGCTACTTTAATGTCGAAAAGACGAGGGGAGATATCCGGATCGCCGCCACAACTGACGTCATGGTTGTCTTCGCGAACCGTAATGATAAAGAAACTTTTATCACTGCTGTCGTCAACATCATACCTGAGACATTGATCGCTGAGTGTTGTCAGGTGGTAAGTATGAATGGCTTCCGTTGCCGAACTGACAGCCTGGTCTGCGTTGATTTCATGCTGTCTGGCACTCATAGTTGTATTCAACATGATATGGCTGACCTTTTGCTGGTCAATTTCAAACATCAACTGCTTCTCACCCAGCTTATAGATAAGCCAGTGTTGATTATCGCTGTCACTTTCTTTGGCTGGGCCATAGGCTTGCCGGACCTGTTCCACGCTATCGCCCACCACTATATTGCGAGCCGTCGGCACGCTGGCAGCGTCCACAAGAATCTCCGCCAGAATGGTATGGCTGGCATTTCCCACCGCCGTTGCGCTGAACAACGCAAAGCCGTCATAGCTGTGTTGGAAATAGTTGTATCGCTGTTCATCGATGACCACTTCTCCGGCCACAACCGAGCTCAAGGCTTTGCCTGCACGGACGAAGCTCTGATTGTTCCATGCGTCACCAGGGGTGAAAGCGTAGTCGTTGAGCAGGACGGAAAAATCTCCCTCATTTAAAGCGGGAGCTACGGTTTCTGCAGTAGATTCAGCCCTGGCAATGCACGATACCAACATAAGGACAGCCGCAAACAAAAAGCTGCCGAAAAGACGATTTATGAACATGGTGTTTTTATCAGGATAAAGGCAGAAGAGTATCAAATGAAACTGGTGTTGGCATTAGGTTACCATCAGGATCTTCAACAAGTTGCCACGAAAGATTTGCCCCTTTTAAGGTGACTTTGACTTTCCTGCGGTCGGGTTCGCCTGACGACGAAGGGAATGAAAGCATAACAGTGTTGCCACTCACGCGTCCGTGTAATATATGGGGATTATCATCACCCGGGCAATCAATTTGGTCAGCGTCCTTCATGTAACAATAGGTGCCAGTGACATTCTCATCGTGCTGAACCAAACTTACTGTTAACACTCCATCCCGGTCACTTTCGCCACGCCAACGTCCAGTGAAAGGTTTTGAAGAATTTGACTCTTCTTCGCGAACGGTCATCAATCTCAAAGAACAGCGCTGGCTTGAAGACAATTCGGCCTCTTTATCCGCCGGGCAAGCATTTAGCGCGTTGTAATCAAAGCCATCGGCAAATTTTAATTGCTGAGCGATAGATGCATTTGTGATAAAAACTGATGCGCATAAGACTAATGATAAGGAAAAAAATTTATAAATAATCATTTTTAAATCAGCCAATATTGAAATGAATTCAAAGCTCTTAAATTAACAACAGACAAGCTAAAGATGGTGCTAGTTCATTCAATAGATGATAAGCACGCAACTATACAGATCATTAATAGAAAAGTGAACTTTTATACAAGAAGTAAGATTAAATAAAAAATCAATATAACAGAGCCGCAAATCTCTTTTAATCTCACCCTTCACAACTTTAATTGCTGGCTACTTTAAAAAAATATTGGCACCATCATTCCCATTCCCCACTTTGCTCAAGAATAACTTTTTATCCTGAACCACTTTTAAAATAAGCGGCTTTAAACTTACAGTATAATCCACATCACTATTACTGAAAATCATCCCCTGTGTTTTATTAGAGCTCTCAGGCTGAAAGGTTTTACCGCCGAGCGTTATCTGATTTTCATTCTTTATTCCTGAGACTTAAATAGTTAACATTATCGCATACAGTATAAAATCCGCCACAGGTATTCAATAAAGTGACTGTGAAGTCGGATGTTGAGAAAACTTTCACATCAGATTTTACATTTATTTCTTTCACTTCTTTAGTCAGCACATAATTTTTTGGAGCATAAAATTCGCCGCTTACTGGATCTTTAATTATCTTCCATAAAACGTTACCGTCTTTAAGCTCTAAATCAGCCTTCCCGTTTACTCCCCCGAAACTTGAGTTAAACTCGACTAAAGCATGTCTCCCATTAATAGCACCATCAAGATTACTTTCATTGCCCTCAGGGCAATCTATTTCTCTTCCATTTCTTGTAATATAGCAATTACTACCAGTTATTAACTTGTCATTTTGCTTTAATTCAATGTCGAATATAATGCCCCATCGTCGTTTCTTTCCACTCCACTGCCCCGTAAAATCATCGGAAGCAAATAAAGACAAGGAAGACACTGATAAGAAAACTACCACACCAAATATAAGTTCTCTCATTTTAATTAATATTTAAAATCCAGACAATCATTAAGTCTGTCAATCCATCCATTGAGACTGAGTAGATTATTGGGGCAGATATAGTCAAATTCGTAAAGTATTGCTCTCTGATTTCAGCAAAGCATTTTGTGAGACAACACTATTGCCCACCACGATATTACGTGCCGTTGGCACACTGGGCGTGTCCCAAAGGATCTTTGCCAGCACCCTCTGGTTGGCGTTTCCAACCGCCGTCGCGCTAAATAACTGAAAGTCTTCATAGGTATGTTGAAAATAGTTGTACCGCTGTTCATCGATGAACACTTCTCCGGCTACAACTGAACCCAGCGCTTTGCCTGCACGGACGAAGCTTTGAATCTTCCACACGTCGCCGGGGGTGAAAGCGTAGCTATTGAGCATGACAGAAAATCATTGTTGCTTAGTGGGGGGACTGCCTCTGTCGATACAGTATTTGCCGGTCTTAAAACAGGTGTGCAAAAACGTCAGTGTCAAAAACAATCTGATTAACGTCATATATTTTCAAATGAGAGAGGAACATTCCCTGCAAAAAAATCACACTAAGAGGCAACAGTTGCTGCCAGACTTTGCACAAAGGCATCGTTATTTGTAAGCAGCGCCTCTACTCTTCAGTCGTAATAATCACTCTAATCAGGCAGTCGGGATTTTTCGCCGTGAATGAAAAAGTGATAACCTGCCCGTTAGTATCGGGGGATGATGTGTAACTGATTAGCTCGTGCTCAGACTGACCACGAGGATAATCCGTTAGTCGGAGTGTCTGATAGTGCTTTTTGATTACATTCAGTGTGATGCATTTACCTTGTGGTGAAAAACTAAAAAAGGGTGCCATTCCGTCAGAGGTTTTGCTCAGCCGCAACTCAATATCATTGATCAACAAAGTATCTTTAAGCCTGACCTGTTGCGCCCGATAAAAATTGATATATTCATTCTGATTTTGTAGCGTGAACGTCATGGGGGCTTTGTGGAGAGTTTGTACAGACAAACTCTCCACATTGGAACGCATTTGCGTGACAAAACTCCAAATATCATTTGCCTGCATTTTAGCTTCCACTAATCCGCTTATAAAAAAACCTACCAGTAACATTATTGTTAATTTACTTTTCCGGGTAATCTTTATCATACCAACCGCCATAACAAACTTCATATAACTCTTTAGTCGTGGAGGTCTTTTCACCCTGTCCGAATATACGTCCTATATTGATTATCACGACAATATTCGTCACGCCTTTTTTTTCAGAAAGTCCAAGGCATTATGAAAATGCGTCATCATCATTAAATGCAGCATAGTTTTTTCTTTAGCCTTGTCGGTGATTCTTATTACAAAAAAAACAGATAGAGATAAAAGAAAAAATAAAGAAAAATAAGTCATTCTCAAGGTGCATCGTATAAGTTTAAAATTACGATTATATGAAGTGACAAAAATTAAATAACAGGACAAGATGTCAGAAATAAACTGCTATACCTATGATTTTCAATAAAAAATGAAAGTACTTTTCAATACTTTCATCTATTGGGTCATAACTCGCGAATTTATCTAAAACAGGTACTCGTTTGCCATTTATGTTTTCATGGGTCCATTATTACAGATAATTTGGCGAGCCGTGCGCTTTTACCCAAAGAGATTATTGCTGACCTTATTTTTTTAACGTCAGTCAGCACTATCTTTCCCCAGTCAGATTCTAATATAGTTTGAGCCGTTGTTATCTGTGCAGGGACGTTTTTTTTCTCTTCAGCTTGAGCTGATGCATACACCTTATCAAAAAAGGCCTATTTTTAGGGAGATAAAGGCCGCACTTTCTTTTCAGTGTTATTGCTTACTGGTGTGGAAGAGGATTTCGCATGCTCAACTTTCGCTTAGGGTGCTGCCGGAGCCACCTGCCCCTTTTGCTTTGGGGAGAAAAGATTCACAGCGGCCTGATTAACATTGCCTTAATGGCCCGCCCCTGTAACCCCAGTGCTTGGCTTCGCACCCGATGTATTTTAATTATGTTTCTCACCTGATGTGGGGATGTGGCCATCACCGTTCACAAAGAAGTTGAAGCCTTTACCGACAATATTGATATCACCGTTAGCATTAAGTTCAATCGCGCTTTCACAGTATTCAAGGCGTAACTTAGTTCCTGACCCAAGAACGTAGGTTTCGACAACGTTGTCGATTTTTCCTTATTCGCTTAAATGCTCTTCCCCATCTTTAACACCATGTACGCGGTTGGTTCATACCGATAGCATTCGTGGAATTCTGCAGGCCCATGCTTTTCAGACCCGTTGCCGGTGTGCCCTTAAGCAATACCGTAAGTGAGACAAGGAGACGTTCATGGATACCTACCCGAGGGTCGCTCACTGCAAACTGTATGTCACCAAAACGCCGATTACAGCGGCCGACCTGCTGAATGATCGTGTGTTGCCGTTCTATGCGACTCAGGGACTGTCTGAGCTAAGAATACTGACCGACAGAGGTAAAGAGTACTGTGGCAAAGTATAGCAGCATGATTACCAGCTTTATCTGGCAATAAATGATATAGACCACACAAAGATTAAAGTGATGTCAATGCAGACGAACGGCATCTGCGAACGGTTCAACAGGACGATATTGCAGGAGTTTTATCAGGTAGCGTTCCGCTGCGAACTCGATACATTACAATCGGATCTTGATGAATGGCTGTCTCACTATAATAATGAGCGACCCCATCAGGGTAAATATTCTGTGGCCGGACGCCGATGGAAACGTTACTAGATGGAAAGCGCATCTGGTCCGCGAAGAATTTAAGGCAGATGTAATCTGGCAGATACCTGAATATATAACCGGTAACTGTCAGATCTGAGCTAATAAAAATAAATATAACCTAAGTATCATAAATCATCTTTTAGCATAAGCATAGCGTTTCATCCTTTTTTCATATTCAGGATCGGTTTCATGTGGTAAAATAACCTTAATCCCGCGCCCGATTTGAGATGCTATATAATTAGCATGAGAAAGATGCTTAGCAAGTTCAGGGTCTGTAGTATCAAATTCTTTGGATGCCAGCACTCCCAAGTTCATACGATGGATAGGGCTTTTATCTTTCTCCTCACCAGTTATAATTTTTTTTAAATAGTACAATTGATCGAGAGCTATTTGATAGAGATTGAATTGAGGTTTTTCAGCCAACCGTTTACTAGTAACTTCAATTGCATCGTTAATATAATCAAGTGCAGTGTAATCATTAATATTCATATTTCACCTAAACATCTCTTTTTCATTCGATAGCAGTTGAATTGCTCCACCCTCTGTTTGATATGGCTTACCTTTTACAGACCACTCATCGAGGGCTGGCGATGACGTACTTCGCAACACTTCTACTTTTTGCTGTGTAGTATACGGGGTTGCGACTTTGTCGACTACTTCTTTTGTTCCATAGATGGTTCCTTTAGGATTGATTCCCAAGCTTGTTGGTTTAACATCTTTACTCAATGCATACCAGTTACCTTGACGGCCGCCTGGAACTTGATTTTGATAAAGCAATTTATTTTTATTCAGTGTTTCGACACTCACTCTCCTCGAAAAGTCAATTCCATTATCGAAATCGCTAATTTGTTCAGGGGTAAACCCTTTTGATTCCATCCAATTTCGAGATAGTTCTTTATTACCTCTTATCGTAATATCTTTGTTTAGATCTCCTGTCCGGCCAAATTTTGCATTCAATTCGGCTCGGCGAGCTGATATTTCAGCATTGACAGGTTTTACCTCAGCTGGAGTGGGAATCTCACCACTGCGCCAGGCATCAAACTTCATCCCACCCTTGCCGCCGGCATATCCTCCAATGAAGCTTCCCGCCAGCATAGACCATTTTTGACCATCGCTGCCTTCGCCAAATATCTTCCCACCCAGCCAGCTTCCTGCATAACCGCCACCAAACGCGCCCGCCAACCCCAATAAAGCAATAGCTGGTGAGGCAATAACAGCAACAGCTGCAGTCCCAACGCCCATCATCACCCAGTTAACCCAGCCCGGAATTTCAGGATTAATTACATCAGTTTGGTATTTACCACCGCCGATAAATACGTTACCAGAACCACTACTGATCTCTGCACTACAAGTTAAACGATCACCTATGCGTGCCGCCGGGAAATTGTTAATAAAAACCTTATCTGAACCTTCTGCAACTAACTGCAGCGAGCCACTATGTTCATCGCAATTTCCTTTAGACAAATGTGCACGCATTGCTGCTCTGCTATTCACAAACACGTTGAGAGAGCCGCATGTAAGTTTGCCTGTATTGTGCCGTGGAGCCCAGGACATACTTCCCAAAACTTCTCCTATTCCGCCTGCGGCACAAGCGCCCGCCGCCGCCGCTGAGACAACGGCTAATGCCGCACCACCAGTCACCACTACAGCTGCCGCACCCAATATTGCGCCGCCGATTAGTCCTGCAACCATCCAACCCTTTGAAGCGGTGTGTGCTATATCGTCAAGGTCTCTCGCCGCATTAAACTCTGCCATTCGCTATGCATCCTTCTGCCTCAGTAAAAATGCAATGACTTGCTCCTCACTGGACAATCTCTCTGGTCCATCGTAACCTTTAGCAATACCAATATTGTTCAAAAGTGACGATACTTTGCTACCTGGTGAATGCCAAAGAGCGTAGCGTATGGGTTCTTCATCGTTCAACGCGGCGATATGCAAGGGATTACCCTTAGAATCAAAAAACAAGTAATTTCCATTTAACGCTCTCTTTAAATCAACATGTTGATAGAGAGCGTTAACACCTTCGTGCGCTGTAATGATTTTGGTATCGTTATCAAGAGAGAAAAATATCTCAGGAGAGTCTGATGCAACAGGCGTGGATTCACTCTCTTTCTCAACATGATTGAACTTAATGCTGTTGATGATCGTTTGATACTGTTTTTGATAATACTCGTTAAATTGGGAAGGGCATGTACCAATATAGCAAACAATTTTCTTCCCACCCAGCGGTTCATCAAGTAAGACAACTGTTTGTTTTTGCCAAATCTGAACCCCACCATTTTCAAAATGGTAGAAAAGCTCAACAGCCTGCACCCCATCAACTATAGTAAATTGTGATGTAATATTGGTAAACGCCTCAACAGTTGTACCCATTTCTTTTATGATTCGAGCTGCAACTTTTTGAACTGAATCATCACTTGATGCGGACGCCCGCGATACCACAAAAGTAAACTCACTTGCACTATTTTCACTTAGTGTGAATAAATTCATAGTGCGGTCTTTATATATATCGGGTAATTCAAGTGAAGCTTCCTGAAGTGTATAAATTGCCATTTTAAATCCCGGAACTATTTATCTGAAGAAGTAAAATAACTGTCTATTTCACTCTCAATTTTATTTTTTTGACCGCCACCTGGCGCTACAATTTCTGCTACTCCACCTGTGGGATTTAATTGCAACTTGCCACTCGAGGTGTTTATCTCACCGTTTTGGCCGACTGTCAGGTTGAAATTTTTGCCAATGAAGTTGATATCACCAGCCTGAGTTAACTCAATCGCACTTTCTCCACATTCGATTCTAATTTTATCGCCAGCAGCGATAATATAAGCGCCAAGAGCACTTTCAGAACGGTTCCCGGATGTTAACGTTTTACTGTCACCCTTCACGCCTAATGTATGGTTGCCCTGAACACGCGTTTCGTGATCAGCGCCAACCGTCACGCTTCGATTATTAACTACGTTGTGACTTTCATCATTCTTGACATTAGTATCCAGATTACGCTGCGCCTGAAGCCATACCTGCTCCTCACCCGCCTTATCCTCAAAGCGCAATGCGTTAGCGGTATCCGCCGTGCCGTCTTTCGATCGGCTCAGAAAGCCCATCTGTGTGGCGGCAGCGGGCAGTGCCCACGGCGGCATACTGGCCTCATTGTAAACCCGGCCGATAATCAATGGACGGTCGGGATCGCCGTTGATGAAATCCACCACCACTTCATCGTTGACGCGCGGGATCTGCACCCCGCCAAACCCCTGGCCTGCCCAGGCGCTCGACACGCGCACCCAGCATGAACTCGTGTCGTCACCCTTCGCCAGACGGTCCCAGTGAAACTTCACCTTCACCCGGCCGTATTTGTCCGTCCAGATGCTCTCGCCCTTCGGCCCTACCACCCTGGCCGTCTGCGGGCCGTGCGTCTTCGGCCACGGTGTTTCCGGGCGCGCACGGAAGGTTACCGCGGCAGGCAGCACCGTGAAGTCGATGTTGTGGCGCGTGGCACCCACGTCGCCGCTGGCGTAGCTGTTCTCTTCAAAGTCATAGTACGCCGACGTCACCAGGTATTTGCCGTTGTCGCTGAAGTGCGGCGCGTTCAGCAGCGCAAAGGTGTAGCCCGGCGCGATACCCGTCGCCGTTCCGCTTCCGCTCACCTCGTGGTGCTCTGCCTGCCACACCTCCTGGCGGACGCGCGCGTAGTATTCGCCGTGACCGTGCTCGACAAAGTGGCCAGGCCAGTCGTACACGTCCACTGAACCCGGCGTCGGCGACACCGGATTCTGGCGCGCCTGCAGCATCCACGCGTTTGGCTTGCGGAAGTCGTAGTCGTCGGTGCTGTAGATGCCCGGCGTCACGCTCTCCGCCAGCGCCCACTGGCTCACGCCCTCCTCCGTAACGCTGCCGCCCGACGGCGTCACGTGGTACGCGATTGTCTCGTAGCCCGGGAACGGCTGATGCTGATCCGGCGCGTCGCACAGCACCAGCGTGTGTTTGTCCGCCTCGTGGCGGAAGAAGTAGTAAATGCCCTCCAGCTCCATCAGCCGGCTGATGAAGTCAAAGCTGCTCTCCTGATACTGCACACAGTATTCCCACACCCGGTAGCTGCCCGCCAGGCGCGTCTCCACGTTTACCGCGTACTCCTTCAGCAGCGTCTGCACAATCTGCGGCACCGTCTGGCTCTGGAAGATGCGCAGGTTGCGGTCGCGCTTCATCGGCCACAGGTCCGGCTCCACCGTCAGCCCGTAGACCGCATAGCGCACACCGCCCAGCTCCTCGCTGCGTACCCCAATCCGGATGATTTTGCCGTTGATATAGCGCGGGTTCAGCGCGCTCATCAGGCCGTCCGTCGGCAGCGTGAAGGTGACCGGTTTACCCAGCAGCGACTGGCGGTCAATGCGCGCGTCCGTGGAAAGCAGCTCCGCTTCCAGCACGAACGATTCAGACAGCGCCTCGCGGCCGCTCAGACGACGGAACAGCAGTCCCTGCGCGGGAAGTTGTACAGTAATACGTGAAAACATAGACATACCTGTTAAATATGAGGATCAAGTAACCAGACGCCTTCCTGATTAATCGTCAACGTCTGTTCGCGTTCGCCGCTTTGACCTGTCACTGAAAACGTGTAATTGCCTGGTGCCAGTTGCAGTGCGGCAAAACCATTGGCTGCCGGTACAACCGCCTGCGGCTGGCCGTTCACCTCAACGCGCTCGCCGGGCTGTAATTTGATATACACCTGCGCGACGGGCGCAGGTGGCGGTGCCACCGGCTCCTGCGCTTTTTCCGGTTGGGCCTGGGCAGTCTGCGTTTGTGCTGGCGCCGTCTGGGTTTGAGCCGGTGTAACAGAGGGCTCCGTCGGTGCCTGCGATGCGGAGGAAGCTGCCGGGGCCGTTTCCGTCTGCGCAACGTCAGCCGGTTCAGCGTCCTGTTTGTCGCCGCCCGCCATCAGTAAACCTGCACACACGCCCACCAGCACGCCCGCCGCGACCAGGCCCGGTAACGCAAAGCGGTTACGCATCAGTTTCTTCAGCGGTGTGGCCGGTGCAGCGGCCTCGTCGTTTTCTTCTACCGGCACCAGCATCGTGCCCGGCCCGGTGTTTTTCACTTCCGGCAGCGGTTCGGGCGCTTTTTCTGGCAGCACCAGGGAGGCCGCAAAGGCGTCAATGCTTTGCGGTCGATCTTCCGGTTTCAGGGCCAGCGCGCGATCGACTGCCGCCAGCAAGGTCTGGCTGTAGCCAGCCGGCGCACGCTGAACCAGCGGTTGATAATTATCTTCAATACTGCGTACCACGCTCACCGGCGGCGGTGCGCCAGTGATTAGCGTGTGCAGTACGGCACCCAGCGCATAGATATCGGTCCACGCGCCCTGTTCACTTTCATCGTTGTCGCTGTATTGCTCAATCGGCGCATAACCCGGACGCAGCATGGTTTCGCTTTCATCCGAAAGGTTACCGATGGTTTTGCGCGCGGAGCCGAAATCCAGTAGCACCGGATCGCCGTTACTCTGAATCTGGATGTTATCCAGCGAGATATCCCGATGCAGATAACCCGCATCATGGATGGTCTTAATCGCACCCAGCAGGGGCGGCAGCAGGCGACGAATCCAGTTCTCATCGATCAGCTGCGGATTGCGCTCACGCAGGGCTGACAGTGTGGTCCCGCTGTAAAACACCGTACCCATGTAGGCGGTGTCGTTTTGCACCCAAAAGCGCAGTACATGCAGTAGATTAGGATGGTTAAAACGCGCCAGCAGACGAGCTTCCTGAATAAAACTGTTCAGGCCGGCATGGAACGTCTTGCTGAACCGTTCACTGCGCAGTACCAGATTCAGATCGTCGCTGCGCACAGCCAGTGAAGACGGCATAAACTCCTTGATGGCGATATCGCGTTCCAGCTGGTGATCCCACGCGCGATAAACGATGCCAAAGCCACCGCCGCCGATGACTTCCTTGATTTCAAACTCATTGAACCGGTAACCAATTGGTAGCGCATTGGGTACAGTCTGGTGATTATCGTGTTCCGACATATTCGAACGCTCTCTGATAACGAACGGCTTTAGACAGCAAACTGGCAAACAAACTCGCCCTGCTCACAGCTGACCTGCACACGACGATAACGTTCGTCACGGGCATGGGCGCTGAGCAGTATCTGGCTCATTTGCGGCAACAGGGTATTGGTCAGGATGGCGTCGACCATGCGACCGCCAGACTCCACTTCCGTACAACGCTGCACGATCTGGCTGACCACCGAATCGTCAATAACGGCCTCAATACCGTGATTCTCTTCCAGCCGACGGACAATGCGTCCCAGCTGAAGTTTAACAATCTCCGCCAGCATCTCATCACTCAGCGGATAATACGGTACCACCAGCAGACGGCCCAACAGCGCAGGCGGGAAAACCTCCAGCAACGGTTTACGTAACGCGGTGCTGAGAGCTTCTGGCTCCGGCATCAGTTCCGGATCGGCGCACAGAGCGCTGATCAGTTCCGTACCGACGTTAGAGGTCAGAATGATAATGGTATTGCGGAAATCGATGTGACGGCCTTCACCGTCTTCCATCCAGCCCTTATCAAACACCTGGAAGAACAGCTCATGCACGTCAGGATGGGCTTTTTCAATCTCATCCAGCAGTACCACGCTGTAAGGGCGACGGCGGACGGCTTCCGTCAGTACGCCACCTTCCCCGTAACCGACGTAGCCCGGAGGCGCACCTTTCAGGGTTGATACGGTGTGCGCTTCCTGGAACTCGCTCATGTTAATGGTGATTATATTTTGTTCACCACCGTAAAGCGATTCAGCCAGCGCCAGCGCGGTTTCGGTTTTGCCCACGCCCGACGGGCCGCAGAGCATAAACACACCGACCGGTTTGTTGGGATTATCCAGACGGGCGCGCGAGGTGCGGACGCGTTTGGCAATCAGATCCAGACCGTGGCGCTGACCAATCACGCGCTGGTTCAGCGTATCGGCCAGATTCAGCACAGCGTCGATTTCGTTCTTCACCATGCGGCCCAGTGGGATACCGGTCCAGTCAGATACCACCGCTGCGACCACACTGGCATCCACGGCGGCAAACAGCAGGGGCGCTTCACCCTGTACCGCCTGCAGCTTCTGCCGGGTGTGATCCAGCGCCTCACGCAGCGAGGCTTCTCCTTCCGTCACGCAGCGGGCACGGAGTGCAATCAATTCTTCGACCAGTTCGCGCTCCTGCTGCCAGCGGGTGTCCAGCGCATCACGCTCGGCCTCCAGTGCGCTGCGCTGCGCGGCAATGGCGGCCTGACGGGTTTCATCGCCCAGCCCGACCTTCGCTTCGCGTTCCGCAATGTCTGCTTCAATGTCCAGCGCCGCCAGGCGGTGCAGACAATCTTCCAGCGCAGGCGGCTGAGCGCCCTGGCTGACGGCCACGCGGGCGCAGGCGGTATCCAGTAACGCCACGGCTTTATCCGGCAACTGACGGGCAGGAATGTAGCGGTGAGACAGCTTTACGGCGGCGCTGACGGCTTCATCCAGGAGCAGTACCTGGTGATGTTTCTCCAGAGCACTGACGGTGCTGCGCAGCATCAGGATCGCTTTCGCTTCATCCGGCTCCTGCACCTGCACGGTCTGGAAACGGCGGGTTAACGCGGGATCTTTCTCAATGTATTTTTTGTATTCGGCCCAGGTGGTTGCGCCAATCGTGCGCAGCTGGCCACGGGCCAGGGCGGGTTTTAACAGGTTGGCGGCATCGCCTGTGCCCTGTTGTCCACCCGCGCCTACCAGTGTATGAATTTCATCAATAAACAGCACAATCGGCGTGGGACTGGATTGCACCTCGTTGATCAACGCCTGTAAGCGCGCTTCAAATTCGCCTTTCATGCCCGCACCAGCCTGTAGCATACCGATATCCAGCAGCCACAGCTGTACGTCGCGCAGCGGTGCAGGTACGTCACCGGCCGCGATGCGCAGCGCCAGCCCTTCTACCACCGCCGTTTTTCCCACGCCGGCTTCACCGGTGAGTAACGGGTTGTTCTGGCGGCGGCGCATCAGAATATCCACCATCTGGCGGATCTCTTCATCACGGCCGGCGACCGGATCGATTTTTCCGTCCCGTGCGCGGGCCGTCAGATCCTGTGCATACTGCGCCAGCGTACTGGTGCCCGCTGCCGCTGGCGCGGCGGCCTCACCGGCAGGCGGCACAACGGCCTGCTGAACCTCCTTGCTGTTCGCCAGCAAGGTATCAAACTGCGCCAGTAACGCATCGGCATTGATGCGCGAAAACTGCGGCGAGATGCCTTTCAGCACGCTGGCCAGATTAAAGGTTTTCAACATCCCGATGAGAAGATGCCCGCCGCGAATGCGGTTCGCGCCGTATTTCAGCGACGCATAAACCCAGGCGCGTTCAACGGCGCTGTCGATGTGTTCTGCGAGATCGGAGACCGCACTGGCACCGCGCGGCAGGCGGTCCAGGGCAGCGACGATATCCCGCGTCAGCGCGTTTTCATCCAGTGAAAAGTGCTTAATCACCTGCTGAAGATCGCCATCCTGCTGCTGCATGAGCTGATGCAGCCAGTGCACCAGCTCCACGTAGGGGTTGCCACGCAGTTTGCAGAAGGCGGTCGCACTCTCAAGCGAGGTAAATAACAGCGTATCCAGTTTGCCAAATAGTACGGCACGGCTGATTTCTGACATATCGGTTCTCTTTAATGAAAGAAGCGGCTAAATATCGGGGAAAGCGGTTGCGCCGTTACGGCATGGCCTCAACCTCAAAAGCAAAATCTTCACGATCTATGGGCTGCGGTTGCTGTCCAAGCCAACTGGTATAGCCCAGCCGCGCCTCACCGCCCAGGGTTACCCCTTTCACGGCGTCGGCCGCCAGGATCAGGCTGAGATCCCACTGCATCTCAATCCCTAAATAGTGACGTACCCAGTCGCGCACTTCGCACGCGCCCTGAGCATTGGGTAAAAAACGTTCATACTGCTCAGCACTGAGTGGCCCGATGCGCAGGCGGAAGCGATGCTGCACATCACGCACGGCCACGCCAAGGAAAGCGGACTCACCCAGCCGCGGCATGTGGCGTCCTGCTGACAACCGCGCCTGATCGCGGCTGTCCAGCGCTAACCATTGCGGCACGTTCTGCTGCAACATCACCGGCACACCAAAGTAATGACGCAGAATCCGCACCAGGCCTTCGGCATCATGACCGTGACGGCTGAGGTGGCCGGACACCATCAGGCGCGCATGCAGGCTGAGCGAACTGGCTTGTTGCTGAGCCGGTAAGCCAATGCCTGCCACGCAGGCCAGGTAATCCTGAAAGCGTCGGTCATCACGGCGATCCAGCGAGCTGGTGGGCTGAGCATTCGCCCAGGCCCGGTAAAACAGCAAGGTGGCGCGATGGTGGAACAGATCGGCAAAGGCGCTCAGGCTGTGATCCTGGTGGTGATCGATGCGGCCACGAACGTATTCCGTTAAGTGCGTCGGTAACGGGCCGTTAGGGCCGAACAAGCCAAAGCTGTAGATGGACACGTCATAACGGTCGTCCTGCTCGCGCGGTTTAACCTGTGACACGGTGGACGGTGCAAAGGCCAGCGAAGGGGTTTGTCCGATGCGCACGGCTTCAAATTTTGGCAGCGGCGCTTTACCTAAGGCATAACGCTGACCGCTCTGGGCATCCAGCTTACGCAACAGCTGAAACAGGTCGTAGCGCCAGGGGGCGGCCATGACCGCCTGCCAGAAATCATCAGGCAGGCGAACGGCCCGCTGTAAGGGAATGATGTGCGCCGTTTCACTCATAGCAGCGCCTTTTTACCCATGCGCGGTGGCCAGTAGCCCACTTCGCCGCGCTGCTGGCTGCTCAGGGTGAATTCGGTAAAGCTGTTCAGCGCCACGAGGCGAGAGAAGACGCGCTCCAGTACGCTGCCAAACAGCCACGGACTGGCACCTGAAAAAGCCTGTTCATCGACTTCCAGCGCGATGCTCACGCCGCGTGCAAAGACCACCGGGCCCGGTTCCGGTACGCGACGGTGCACGGCTTTCAGGTTGCAGTGCCGTATGCCGTCGATCTGGCGCGTTAGCGGCGTTTCCGCCAGGCTCGCATACAGACTCAACATCTGGCGCAAGGCCGCCGCGCCTTCCCCCTCACTGCTGTCCATCAGGCTGAGATAGTTCATCTGCAGATGACTGATTAACCGCCAGGCTGACAGCCCTTCTGCCAGCGCGGGACGTGGCGGCGTGGGCCCTTTGCATAAGGTAAGCTGCCCGACCGGAATTGAGTCGGGCATAACAAAGTTGCCCTGTTCCTTCTGTAACAGCATTAACGGCAGATCGCGGCTGGTACACATCACCTCGGCAGACAGGTAGCGGATATCGCTGTTCCACGGCGTGTGGTTTTGATCGACCAACGACAAAAATACTTCAGAGCCGATATAGCCTGTGCGGGTGCCATAGCGCAGCGCATGTTCGGACAGTGTGCGCTGTTCGCGACGCAGCGAGAAATAGGCGCCGTAATCGCCGCCATCGTGGCTGAAGGTGCTCCAGAAGGGACGGAAAATTTGCTCTTCACGCTGCCCTTCCACCGAGGCAAACAGCCGCTTCACCGAATGAATTTCATAGTCCAGTGGGCGGATGTTATCGACCACCAGATGATATTCATGCTGACTGTCACTGACTTTGAGTCGCTCAGCCGTTTTCGGGAACAGGTTGATCACCGGCGTGCAGTGCAGCGCCAGGTGCGTATTGTCGACCACGCTTTCCAGCGCGGCATCGGCTTTATCCAGCAGGATAACGATGTCAAAAGACTGTGTGTTGTCGCAGCGGCGCAAAAACGGCGCGAGCTGGCGCAGGCTGACAAACTGGAAACGTGCCGGGAAAGCGAAATATTCCTGTAGCAGACGATAGCCATCGAAATTACGCAGGTCATCCGGCAGCAGCGCCTGATCCGGCGAAAAGCCTTCCTGCTCCAGCGCATCGTCTGGCAGCGACTGGCGCTGTGGTTTTGCTTCCACGGACTGCAAAATAATGCCGCTACGATGCTGCATCAGCAGCTCCATCAGCTTGAGCGCCTGAATATCCGGGCCGCTGAGGAAAAACATAATGTCGTCCAGACTGAGCTGGCTCAGCGAGGAAATGCCTTCGCAGGTCATACGGATGCGCAGTGCACTGGACGCCCCGGACGCTCCGCGTGCCTTCAGTTCTCCCAGCGGAATATCCGCCGGTACGCCCCCCAGGGAGACATCGCTGATGCGCAGCGGCTGCAGCATCACATCATGTGCCGTGCTGTAGCTGCAGGTGACACCGGTTTTTTTCAGGTTCTGGCTTTCCATCATCGTGCCGCGCGGCACTAAAAAACCATTGCTGATATCGCCTTTCCGGCTGTCCGGCGTCAGTTGCGCGATGGCCATGGACGGCGTGGGAGACAGATAGCCGGGCGCCACCATTTCCAGCATGCGCTGCGAAAAGCGCGGGAACTCCGCATCCATCTTTAGCTGCACACGGGAGGTCAGGAAAGCAAAACCTTCCATCAGCCGCTCGACATAGGGATCGGCAACGTCAATACCGCGCATCCCGAGCCGTCCGGCGACTTTCGGATACTGCGCAGCAAATTCCGCGCCCATCTCACGCAGATAGGCCAGTTCACGGTTGTAATAATCGAGCAGCTTGCTGTCCATGATTAACCTGCATCCTGTAGTTCAAAATGGCCGCTCTCTAAATCCACCTGAGTGCGGAACAGAAACTCCAGCGGGTAAGGTACGCACCATAACCGGCCTTTAATCTCGATCGACAAAACGTTGTGCAGGCTGAGGGAGGTCAGATCGCTGACACAGCGCACCTGCAGGCCCTGCGGTATAATACGCGGTTCGAAATGCAGGATGGCATCGGTCATTTTCCGCTGCATATCCTGCCACTCAATGTCAGAAATATTCTGTCCGGCCAGCGGCGCGACGCCAAAGTTCAGCACAGAGCGCTGCACCTCATTCAACCCGCTAAGATCGTGCTGTGCTTCATTGTTAATGGTGTTGAACAGCCACTGAAGATCGCGCAGTACATTGCGTCGCAGCGTGCTGTGGGTAATCACCGAACTGTTGCCCGATTCTGTCGCTTTCTCGGGTGCATCATCCGTCAGTCTGTCCAGCAGCGATGACTGAAGCTTATCGCGCGCGGTCAGCGTGTCGCGATTTTTACGCGAACGATAGCCGCCATGCAGCTGTGAATAGCCGTCACCGGATGAATTGTCGTTACGACTCATGAGGTAACTCAGTTTCGTTGAAAATCATCTGTTGCAGCGTCAGTAAGGGAAAGTCTGCCTCGTCACTGAGCCACATTTTTTGTCCGTGCCCAATGAACTGCCCTTCGTCACCGTCCAGTGCCTGCCATTCTGTGATGCTGGCACGCAGGAAGCGTTCGTCTGCGCCTTCCTGAAGAGGATAACGAACCGGGATCTGACAGATTTGCTCACTGCCATCCACCAGTTGCAAACGCGTATGACGCCAGACCAGATCCGTCACGCTTGCTGGTGCCTGGAATTCCATTTCCGCGATCGCCGCAAACGGGATCCAGTAATAGCGACCATTAGCAATCGCTTCACAGATCGGTCCGAAGCGACTGTCGCCGTCCATCAGCCAGGCGAACGAGCTTTCGCCCTCCTGCGCAACGGCACGACCGGCACTCGCTTCTGCGCTGTCCAGCGCCTGAGCACGCAGTGTCGCCCCTGCTACGCTATCCCCGGCGATATCGGCTTTCAACGCGGCCAGCATCAGATTGCACCAGGGCCAGGCACTGCCAGGCAGTTGTGGATCGGCCTCGCCGCGCAGGACAGCCTCGCGTAATACTTCGCCCGCAATTGCCTGTTGCAGCAAGGTGACGGTGGGCTGCGCCTGCGGCAGCATCGCCAGCCAGGATTTCAGTTGTGTCTGTGCCCGCTTCCAGTTACCGGCAAGGCACAACAGCTGGACGAAGGCAGCCCGTAAATCGGCATCCGCAGGGTTTGCCTGGATTTGCGCGGTAATGCTGGCCAGGTTTTCTGCCAGAGAGGCGTTAGCCAGACGCTGTTGTAAAGAATCCATTCAAACTCCTTATGCCTTAGTTGATGGTGCGATAGACGGCGGCGGCCGGATCTTTCAGTTCCGGATGGAGTTTTTCCACCAACTGCACTTTGATTGAGGCAGGGCTGCTCAGCCAGGGTGACCAGGTTTTCCGCACTTCCTGCAGGCGCGCCCGCAGGGCATTTTCATCTGCGGCTTCGCTGGCAGGCATCGCCACAACGACCTGATTCACCGCCTGCCAGCCGTTGAATTGTGGGCTGAACGGCAGCACCAGCCAGCTGTCTGGCGATTTTTCATCACTCAGCACCATGCGCTCGCTGTTGACCGTGGTAATCGTCAGCTCATCAAGCTGTTGTTTGTCGCTCAGGCCCGCCACCGGGAAACCCTGTAAGAAGCTGACAGAGACGGGTTTGCTCTGGCCCTTGCCCACTTCCGTTAAGGTACTGTGACCGCTTAGCCAGCCATCTTTGCCACAGGTCACGCCCTGCTTAGCGGGCACGAAGACGGCACTTGACTGCGCGGGCTGATGCCACCAGGTCCGGAAATGACAGCCATCCAGCAAACTGAACTGCAGCCATGGCGTGGTATCGGCGGGTGGAGAATTCAGCACGACCGGCGCGGCGGGTTGCGTCTGCGTCACCGCTGCCTGCTGCTGTGCAGTGGCAGCTGAAGCAGGCTGTGAGGTTGCCGGCGGTGTGATAACCATTTTCCACTGCTGCGCTTTTGCCGCACTGCCGTTACCCAGTTGGGCACCTTCGGTATCGGTTAATGTCCAGTGCAGTTGTTGCAGCGGCTTACATTGCGAGCCCATTAATCCGGCGACACGCGGCAGAAAATCATTTAATACTGAAGGATCTTTATCCCCGTGCGTCACAATGCGCAGGTTCACCGTGCTCTTACACCAGCTTGCGAGCTGGTTATCTTTAACATCATCAATCCAGACATCCAGTTTCTGAGTTGGCGACTGCACAATGCGATAGTTCTCAGCAAAGGCATGGGTACTCAACAGCATTGCAGCCAGGCCCACTAATCCATATTTCATGTTGGCGTTCTCAATCTCGAAGAGGGAAAAACTGCGCCGCATCTGACAGCGAGTGCAATAAAGTGGTGTCTTCCGGGGAACCTACCCAGACAGCCATGGCGCTGAAGTTGTCCTGCTGACCACCCTGCGGTTGGCTGTTTTTGATAATTTGTTGCATCAGGGTCAGCCACTCTTCTGGCGTGTTCACCATATGCAACGATTGCTGCATTTGTTCCAGCGTGACGCCATGCCAGAAGCCGTCCGTGCACAGCAGAAAGGCGTCGCCGTCTTCAATAGGCACCACGTCGCTATAGCTGGCATCACGCTGTTCATCGCCCATGCCGAGGGCGAAATAAAGCAGGTTACTGTTGATGCCTTCGGTCTGATGACCGGCATCTTTCATTTGCTGCACCAGGCTGTGATCGGTGGTGACATGATAGAGATAGCCGCGGCGAAACAGATACAGGCGGCTGTCGCCTGCGTGTGCCCAGTAAGCCAGCTCATAGTCTCTGTCGATAAACAAACTCACCAGCGTGGTGCCCATGCGACTGTGCTGACTGTTGGCTTTTTGCTGTTGCCGGATTGCGTCGTTGGCATAATTGACGTAATCGCGGATAGTTTGCGCATCCAGGTGCGCATTGCCATCGAAGGCTTCCATCAGGCTGCTGCGCGCAATTTTCGCTGCCACATCACCGCCAGGAAACCCTGCCACACCATCGCACACCACAAAGCAGGCCGAACGTTCACCGATGCGCTCACCGGTTTGATCCTGATTGGTGGCGCGGTCGCCCTGATTCGACGTGGAAGCAGTAGAGATATTCATGCGTCATCCGTGTGGGTTTGTGAGTCTTTATACTGATTTACTTCCATGTCGTACGCGTGCAAGAAGGCTTCGCCAAACAAGGTATGGAAGTCATCTTCGATTTCACCGGCGGTTTCGCCATAGCGCTGAACAAAATGTTCCCACAGCGCGGCTTTGCGATTACCGAGCAGACCAATGCGTGAGATTGATCCGTTCTGACGCGCCTCTTCTTCCAGCTGATCGGGATTAAACGATTGCAGCATGGAGGCGATAATCGCACGAATACCGGCAATCATACCCAACTGATGGGCCTGCAAATCAATCAGCGCATCGCGTACCGCCTGACGTGGTGGCATAAAGCCTGGCATGCGGCTTCCAAACATCTGCATCAGCACGGTTTTGCCCGAGGGCAACAGTTTAAACGGGTTATTCGCGTCGTCGAGAATCACCGTCATATCCGCCTTCACGCCGCGTTTCAAAATTGAGCGCGACGAGAGCAGCGCAACCGTTCCCTGTGAAAACATGCTCAGCATCTGGCCAAATTGCCGCATCTGCTCACGGTCGAATTGCGGGGTTGGTTGCAGATCCTGCAGACCCATGCCTTCGAGCAGCGCATCCAGCAATTCACCTTTCAACGCATCACCGCTACTGCTGTTTCCTGTCGTCTGCTCTGCCCCACCGTTATTGTTGTGCGAGGCAACCGGATCAATACGCAGTCGTCCTTTTGGCGTCGGCGAAGGTGCACGCTGAACCGCCTGCGGCGTCGGTAACGTAATGCCACCATAATCAATGGGACTCTGCGCCCCTTCAGGCGGCGCAGGCTCCGGCTCGGTTTCGAATACGGGATCGTGAGTGGGCTGCGTTTCAGTGTGATCAAACAGCGGTGAGCTGCTTAACTCGGCCAGCTCAACCGGCGCGCTGTCACGCGGTTCGGGAGCAGGCTCAGGCGTTTGCGGGGCCGGTTTCTGCGGGGCTGGCCGTGCTTCAGGTTGTGTAACCGGCACCTCAGGTTGCGCCAGTGGTACCGCGCCGCTCATCATTAATCCAAGGGGATCGTCATGATGACGTGGGTCGGGCGTATTCTGACTGCCAAACAGATTCAGGGGATCCAGATCGCCCGATGGCGCCTCGACTTTCGGCTGTCCCTGAGCATTTTGCTGGGCTGATAAGGTGCTCGGCGTACGATCATCAAAGATGCTTTCCTGCGCAAAGAGCGCATCGCCTTCATCAAAAAGACTGCTGGTTTTAGGCTGTTGCCCGATATCCAGCGGCTTATCGCTGATCAACTGTGCCAGCGGATCTTCCGGATTACGGTTCGCCGCCGTCGAAGTTAACGGATTGGCATCTGGCATATCGGGGGCCGGCGTTTTACGCTTCGACAAATCATCCGAAATGGAAAACTCTTTTGCCAGGCTGTCCCAGATTTCACTCGGAATGGCCGCCGTGCTTGCTGTGGCAGTTACTGGTGCAGCGACCGGTGGCGCATCGTTCATGACCGGCGCTTTAGCTGGTGCAGCCATCACGACAGGCGACGGCTGGGGTTGCTGTTCACCGTTAAGATCGTTAACCAGCAGGCGGTAGTCATCAATACCCAGCACGTCGCCGTCCTGCAATTCCACCTGGCGTCCCCGCTCCAGTGGGATATCGTTTAACAGCACGCGCGTCACGTTACCGCGATTCGTCAGGCGGCATTCACCTTCAGCAGTGATATGCACAATCGCCTGCAGGCGGGAAATCGTGCGATCGTCGTCGGGCAGTACCAGATTGTTATCCACGCCACGACCAATTGTGCCGCCGGGAGGAAGAAAATCAAAACTGGTTTGCGGCGGTTGATGGCCGGGTTTAGCGGTTATTATCGTAAAGCGCATCACGGATTCCTGCGGTTAGCTGTTCGACATCTATATCGCGCGTCTCTCGGGGAGAAAGGCGGGATATAGAGGCTTAGTGGATTGTGCTGCCTGGTCTTCATTGTTTAAATGATAACTCAGTAACGTTCATTTCATCATTAAAACATGTGCAGGCTTCTTGCTCATTATTACTAATGGCAGCCTACAGTCATTTACCCGGGCCTATTTTCTCAATAAAATGGTCTATAACTTTTCCATTTTCAGACCAAGCGATGAAACAAACAGATTACGTCGTATTAACTCAGGCGCTTTCCTGAATAAGCGCTTCAACTTCTTTACTGTCGTTAAGATGGAATGTTTGACTATGGTTAATATCAACATACTTGTTAACCCAAGTTATGAATTTTAATTTTCGGAAGTAGAACGCTATCACCCAGGAATGACCTAAAAGGTGAAAGTGTAAAGCCCGCAAAACGTAAACACCTAAAAACATCATTACCAGTTCGAGATTTATTTTCTCACTTTAATTAATCGATAAACTAGTTGAGTATGTAAACAAAGAAAAACAAAAGAAAACCAAAAATCGCAGTCAGGGCAAATATAGCTTTATAAAAAACAACTAAATCAGCGATCCACGCTGTCATATTTTTTGGTTGCGACTGAATAAAATTATAAGCTTCCTCCCTTACTTCTTCATTTTGTCTGAATTTCATTTTCACACCTTTTTGAAGGCGATATAAATATGAAATCTTTTGATAATTTGCATAAAACCCCAAGTTACTTGAAAATTTAGTAGTAGTATCAAGCTGGAGACCTGCATTATTAAATTCACGAATTATCTTAGCGTATTTTTCACTGTTTTTCTTAAAAATAAAAGAGGCATAAATATGCAAAAAACCAATAAGGAAAAATAAAAAAATAATCGTATACATGGTGATATCATATAATGTCATAAGATCTTATCCATGATAAAGTCCACGGCTTTTCCACCGGCTTCACCAAAACCATATCCACCTGCGGCACCACCAACTATACCACAAGCCAAGGCACCAACTCCGCCAGTTGCCACTCCCAACGCAACGCATGCGCCTGTGGCAAGTGAAGCTGACAACGCCCCACCATAAAAACCAGCCACTGTACTTCCTGCAAACTTCGAATATTCTTTTACAGCAACTTTTGTACACTCATTCTCGCGATCAACTGTGCATCCTTTATAGACATCATTAGTTGTGTTCAATGCACTGAAACCGATAGCAACCCAACCTCCATACTTCATGAATCTTGCGGCCTTAGCTGCTGCATCAACGTAAGTTGAGTATCCTCGAATAGCTCCTACACCTGCCGTTTGCCACTCATGGACTATTGATGAACTTGAAAGATTTAAAGCATGAACTGCAAGGGTGCCTCTGTAAAATTTTTAATACGAGCTAAAACATCCAACCCTGCCTTGCCAAAAAGAGGTGCATACATTTACGATCTATTTTTAAGCATTAATAAGGTCAAATCTTTTAAAAGACATCACTTATCCTATGCTATATTCAGTTGACGACAGCTGAAAATAAAAATGCACCCCAGAGGAATTGATTATTATAATTTAATTAATGATAAGGTATCATCTTTAACTTTTTAATTCTTTGTTCATTGTGCTCATACAGGCAGATATTGATATAAGAAAGACTTGCATCACTACCTTTATCCGCTGCAAAAGAGGCAAGTTCACAATCATTTTCTCTGTACTTTAACCATGCCCGTTGTGCTTCAGTTAACGTGCTTATGTACTTATTAAGCTCCTCATCATTGCCTTTATAAAGCTCCTGAACCCTTGATTTAGCTGCTTTATATTCCTTATTCAACATCACTTCTGTTTCAGATTTATTCTTTTCTGCACAGGAGTAAACTTCTTGATCATTATTTCCTTGTGAGCAATCACTTAAAGCATAAACCGGATTAAGCACTTGCATACCAACTATGAGCAAAGTAGAAAGCAATATCTTTTCCATGTAACCTCTTATCTATCGTCTACTTCTGAGATAACGAGCACGATGACGACCCTTTTCAAACTTTTGGAGATATGCTGAGCTATCAATAAAATCTGTCAATTTATTGATATCATTATGCATAGCCGCCTGCATATTTATCTTCGAATCTGCACCTTGATAAATTAAATCCACAATAATATCTTTGATTGCGGGCTTCAGCTTATCCCAATCCGTTCTTTCATGATGACTGGCAGTTTTAGATAGATAAGAAGATTTACCACGACTTACATAGATTGGGTAAATAATCTCAAAGAGCCTTGCCTGCGACTCACGTGATATGATGCCGCATTCATCCCTGTATTTTTTAACCCAGGCATGTGCCGCACTTCCTTTTTTTGTTGAGCCTAAAGAAAGACGCCTTGCCTGCGCTTGCTCAACCCCCACCATCAAAAGATCAGAATAAATTTAACCTGAACTTCTTCCGCCCATTTCGTAACCATCTTCCGATGGTTACCCCTGAGTTATATCCTGGCCAATGTATATGCCTACTGAAATAAGGACTATGAATGTTGTCATTACCTTCGGCATCAAATGTAATTTGTCCCGCATTAACGGTAAGACGGCCAGAATTAACATTTGGATCATCGACTTTCCCAGGAGGTAAAACTTTACTGGTATTGTTACCTGAGCGAGAGAGTACACTCCATTTTTTCAATGAACATTAACCAAACCATCTGACCGTGACATGAAACGTGCTTGTTTAAAAAGGCATTTATTTATGACTTCGCAAGCTCAATAAGTTCGGCAACACGAGCCTGCATTTTTTTCTTTATACAGGTAGAATTAGCAGAACACGCATTTCTGGCGTCAAGCCAGTGCTTTTGGTTTTGATGGAACTGAGCTAAACGTATCTTGGCATCTAAACCTGTATTTGTAATTTTCTTTAATACAATATTATATGCCTCGGCGACACTCACATCCCAGGAAGACAAATCTGGATCATGGCAAATCGTTTTTTCACTATCATTCGTTGCCCTTTCGCACGCGAACGAAGGTGAAAATCTGGCATTATCTGATAACTTTTTTAGTAATATGTAAGATTGGTTATCCCAGTTCAGTAATACCAAATTAACATCAAGTTTCACAAGCCAGTGTTCAATATGCTCATCTGAAGGACTGATCTTCCCATTCTGACAATGAATACTATAAGGATGTATATTCAGCGTTCCTTTGACCGGCAGAGAATAGCTTTTAGCAGGGTCGTATTGAACCCCTTCTGTCGTACTGCTCATCAAATGATTTAATATTGTCACATTCATAGAATGATAATCTGGAAACTCGCAGCCACTATCTGGCTGTATAGACGTCTTTATTTTATCCGACGTGAATTCAAATATACGTCCTTTTAGATTCGGATCATCAGGAATTAGCGTTATCAGCTTCGCAGAGGCAACATCCTCGTCAACATATACATGTTCAACTTTCCACTTACCATTAAGATTTAAAGAATATTCCTGTTCAGAAAAACACTTTAAGGACATGACCAACGACGCGATAAAAAGTAACACATAACCGGTTCTCTGCATGATGGACACCTGAAAGTGGGATAAAGTAAAAGAAAATATTTCAAAATACAACATTAACTGTAAGGGGTTCTTCTCAACTTATTAATGATTTGTTTGTCCAGACTTGCTTCACAGGTGTTTTGTATGCCATGCTCGCGGCAGAGTTCTTATCCGCCGTCAGTGAGGCGAACGCGCAATCCTTCATGGCGGTATTTAAGCCATGGACGCTGTGATTCAGTAAAAAGCTGCAGAGACTTATCTTAGCTTTTGAAAGGGCTATAATAAAATCATTGATCCTTAATTTTATTGCCTGGCATTCTTTGTTAAATTGCCTCTCGTCTTATTAATGATTCTTTCTGTACAAGCGTATACTTACTGCTCGTTGCTATCGTTGCAGAAATTTTCTATAGCGGAAAATTCATCAATTTCAACTAATAGTACAAAGGAGTTTAATCATACATCTCATATGCAAACCCCTTTAATTAAAATTAACATATAACCTTGGTTGGTTTGCTAAAGAGGTTTAATTAAAATTACTTTTGATAAGCCTTACGCAGTTCAGAGAGATTTTTTATATATGAATTTTGAAACTTTTCAGTAACACTCTGATCGTAATAGATGCTGTTATCACCACTTTTTAATCCCAAAATGTAATAATCATTTGCATAGTGATCAGGGGCTTCAGTGGTATAAATAACCGCAACTTTCGTAGCAGGATCGTCTTTTTTTGAAATAAGGCCAACTGAATCAACTTTATGGCAACCTACTGTTTCCCAATCCCCTTGACCGATTGTTTGGATAAACTGATCAGATTTTTTACTATCCTTTGTCCAGGCAATAAAACATACAGGCTGAACTTCTCTTACCCATCCTTTTCCTTGTACAAGAGTACCTAATACTTTGCCATTTTTGATTAAATCGAAAGTTTGATTTTTATCTAATTCAACTCGCTCAAGACCTTCATGCTGAGCTTCCTGAATAATAGTCTTTTCATAATCATTTGAATGAGGTTTAGAAAGAGTTATGGAAGCATTCGCTATAGGGCTAATAACAAGTAAAGACAATACCAGATTGAAGATTTTCATATTATATAAAATCCTGAATTAATTATGCATGGCTCTGTCATAATTTCTTGATAAATGAACATCATAATTATTCTTTTTATAATCACTACCATTGTTGTATCTGGCAAAACTTGATCAGTTCTTCGTTCGGATTGCATACAAAAGAGTCGGCGTATGAGAAACATGATTAACAAAAGCGTATACCTGCCCCGGAATAGTATTCATTCCTTTGACAAACTCTTCGATATTTTCGTAACCCGAAGTGACATAATTACTACCCATAATTTGGAATGCTCCCCAGTAAGCTGACTGGAGCGCTGCTGCACGATCAAGTGCTATTGCTTTGTTTAATTAGTCGTATTGCTCACTAAATTTACCATAATGATCGTATGGCTTTCCTGATATTTCAGGATGAGTTGCATCATAATTGTGATTTGTTAATCTACTGAAATAGTGCCTTTCATATAGAATTGTCGGCCGACCTGATGAATCGAATGGACTTTGCTTGGTTTCCGACATCACAACTGCTTTTATTGCTGCTGGTTCGCAATTTAATGCTTTCGCCATACTAACATACATTTCATCAGTAACAGCAGAGGCTGTAGTATCGAGGCTTAATTTTTATATTGCTGACCGGCGTAATATTTCCATGTAACCTACGCATTGTAGGCCCCCGGGGTGAAACAATACCGTCCGGGTTGCGAAGACCCACAATCTTTTCCTGGAATATTTTTATTTTATCAATAGTTTTTGGTCCCAAAAAACCATCAACTTTTAATTCACTACCAGTGAGGTGTAACAGACTTATTGGAATTTAATAATGATTGAACGGTTTTAACATCAAGTGATTTATTAGGTTGTCTTAAACCAACGCCCTGGCTTATCTGTATTGTAGTCACGTCAAATCCCTCTCGACTCAGCTTTAACAGATTAGTGTAAAGGGCGCCTCCTGATGGAGGCGCATCTTATTAAGCTTCTTTATTCTCTTTGATGTTCCAGCCCGCGCTGGTTTCTGCACCTTTACCAGAAGAGCTCTGCTCCAGTGGGATATCGTTTAACAGCACACGCGTCACGTTACCGCGATTCGTCAGGCGGCATTCACCTTCAGCAGTGATAAGCACAATCGCCTGCAGGCGGGAAATCGTGCGATCGTCGTCGGGCAGTACCAGATTGTTATCCACACCACGACCAATTGTGCCGCCGGGAGGAAGAAAATCAAAACTGGTTTGCGGCGGTTGATGGCCGGGTTTAGCGGTTATTATCGTAAAGCGCATCACGGATTCCTGCGGTTAGCTTTTCGACATCTATATCGCGCGTCTCTCGGGGAGAAAGGCGGGATATAAAAATAGATAGAGTTACTAGAGCCTTACAATATAATATGCACCTGGATTACAATAGGTGCATATTAAAAAAATCAATCGTATGGGATCTGTTCCAACTGTTTAGTTCTTGCCTCATCAAGTTCTGCAATACAATTATTCGTAAATACCGTATAAGGATTACTGTTTTTATCGGCAACATGCGCAAATAACTTACACTGCCCATCGCGATATTTTAGCCAGCTTCGCTGTGACTCAAGAAATATATTCAAATATTCTTTTTTGACTTCCGCTTCGTTTTGAAAGACTTTATCGATGCGTTTCTTTGCCGCCGAGTACTCATTATTTAACTTTTGCTCTGCAGTGTTTTTGTTTTTTTCAGCACAAGTAAACACTGCAGGATCACTTGTTTCCTTAGAGCAATCATCCATCGCATAAGCTGAATGACCAAATATAAAAAAAACAAAAGCCAAACTATAAATATATTGCTTGCACATAAAAACTCCCGCCTATTTATGTTTTCTCAGATAATTTGCTCGTTGGCGTCCACCCTCATAACTTTTTACTTGGGCATTATTTTCAATAAAATCTATTAATTTATCGATATCGTTGTACATGCAGGCTTTCATGGTTCTTTCAAAACCCAGCCCTTGATATACAAAGTCTACAGCTATATCTTTTATAGGAGGTTTAAGGTTTTCCCAAGGGGTTCTTTCTGGGAAGCCAGAAGTTTTACTAAGATAAATTGATTGCCCTCTAACCAGATATTTAGGGTATATCATTTCAAATAATTTAGCTTGAGCCTCACGAGTAATAATACCACACTCATTACGGTGTTCTTTTACGAACTTGTCTGACTGTGAAGGTGATAATCGAGCGCCTCTTGCCAGAAGAATAGCTTGTTCCTGCGGAACACCAGCCTGGATCAAGTCTATTTTCACCGTCTCACCAGAACGCCCACCCATATCATAACCACGTCCGATTGTTACGCCAGAAGCCCCTTTAGGCCAATGGATATGTCGACTAAATCCTGGGCTGTTAGGCCAATCATTACCTTCTGCATCAAAAGTTATTTGCCCTGCATTTACAGTTAAGCGACCTGAATTGAGATGGCGATTTTCTTCTGGTGTGGGCTGCGTTCGGTTAGTTTTTTCAGAATTAGATAATTTATTCCAGGTCCGACCATGAACATCAACCAAACCATCTGGCCGTGACATGAAACGTGATTGGTAACTTTTGATAGCTTCGATAGTTTTTGGCCCAATTCTGCCGTCATCACGAAGCTGGGGAAAACCATTATTTTGTAAAAGCCGTTGAACCGTTTTTACATCGCCGTAATTATTACGGCCACCTATACCAACTGACCCTGTAATACTCATTTACTATCTCCACCCAATGAATCTGATCCAGAGAAATCCTTGTAAATTGGCTGGGAGCCTAACGCATAAAAAGAAAAAACCACTTAGCGAGAAACGCCTCCCGATAAGGAGGCGTTTTTTCTTACGCTTCTTTATTCTCTTTGATGTTCCAGCCCGCGCTGGTTTCTGCACCTTTACCACCAGAAGAGCTCTGCTCCCAGTACTGCTGTTTCACTTTCGCAGCCTGGAATGCATAAGTTACGCCCAGGGTGTCATCGTGCTCTGAACCCACGAACTGAACGTTGGTTACCAGCACATCTTCCAGGGTGATTCGGGTGTATTCGATTTGCGTGCCGCCCGCTTTACAAACTGACACTTCAACTTTAGAAACGTGCTTACCGCTGGCACAGTTTTTCAGCAGTGCAGTTACCGCTTTGTCGATTTTGGCATTAATGTGCAGGTCGTTGAAGTTAACTTTACCAGCACCGCCACCGCCGCCCACGCTCATATTACCCGGCTGATTAGCGCCCCAGGAGAAAGAGGTAATATCAATCCAGCCGGTATGGTTAGAATCTTTAGATTCACCCGTAATGCCGTCTACCTTCAAATACATATCAATAGCCATAATATTTACTCTTCGTTATGGAAAAAGTTGTCGCTTTCGAAAAAGCATCTATATGGCAAAGAGAAAAGCATGGGGCTGAATAAAACAGTCCATATTTTACTTTTGCCTCGACTTCGGGAGTGCTACAGGCTTCCCGAAGGGTCCCACTACAATAAACTGCAACAGCAGGAGATTTTTTTGCCGTATCGGTATGTCAAATGAATGCTGACGCACACAAGGCATCCGTCGTAAATACGCTAAATTTAATTATGTCGTTCATTCTGTTGCAGGCTGATGACTTAACCCCTATCCATTCTCACAGCGATAACAGAACAGTTGAGCTAATTATTTATCTGGCCGACATGGAACAGCAAAATATCTGATTAGGTAGCCTGCCATTATACCTTTATAGCCCGGTCGAAACCCGTAGACCTTCTACCGGAGCCAGTATTTTCAGAAAAGGTTTATTTTGCGGGCAACAGAATTTTTGAAGTGAAAAAGGTCATGCTTAATCGTCTGAAAAAGCACGCCACCTGGACGTGCTTTACATTGCAAAAAAATTTAATTCTCGTTCGACTTCAGCGAAGGCAGCTTCGATACCAGACGCAGCGACACTGTTAATCCTTCCAGCTGATAATGCGGGCGCAGGAAGAATTTCGCTGCATAGTAGCCAGGGTTGTCTTCCTGCTCTTCCACATTCACCTCCGCCGCAGCCAGTGGCTTGCGTGATTTGGTTTCCTGTGAAGAGTTAGCCGGGTCACCATCAACATAGTTCATTATCCAGTCATTCAGCCAGCGTTCCATATCGTCACGCTCACGGAATGAACCAATCTTGTCGCGCACAATGCACTTCAGATAGTGAGCGAAACGGCAGCAGGCGAACAGGTACGGCAAACGGGCAGCCAGACGAGCATTCGCGGTAGCGTCCGCATCATGGTATTCCGCCGGTTTTTGCAGCGACTGTGCGCCAATAAACGCGGCGAAGTCAGAGTTTTTACGGTGGACCAGCGGCATAAAGCCATTTTTCGCCAGTTCGGCTTCACGGCGATCGCTGATGGCGATCTCGGTCGGACACTTCATGTCCACGCCACCGTCATCGCTGGGGAACGTATGGCAGGGCAGGTTTTCCACTGCGCCACCTGATTCCACGCCACGGATGGAGGTACACCAGCCGTACTCTTTAAATGAACGATTGATGTTGGCCGCCATCGCATAAGCTGCGTTGGTCCAGCTGTAGTTGCTGTGATCCGAGCCATCGGTCTGCTCTTCAAAATCGAAGCTGTCAACCGGGTTGGTACGAATGCCGTAAGGCAGACGAGACAGGAAGCGCGGCATTACCAGGCCCAGATAACGCGCATCTTCCGATTCGCGCAGGCTGCGCCAGGCGGCATATTCGGTATTCTGGAAGATTTTGGTCAGATCGCGTGGATTCGCCAGCTCCTGCCAGGATTCCATCTGCATAACGCCTGGCGCGGTACCGGTGATAAACGGACAGTGCGCGGCCGCACCGATGCGGGCCATCTCGCCCAGCAGCTCAACGTCCTGCGGGCTGTGGTCGAAGTAGTAATCGCCGACCAGGCAACCGAACGGCTCGCCACCGAACTGGCCGTATTCCTGTTCATAGATTTTCTTAAACAGCGGACTTTGATCCCAGCCCACGCCTTTATAGCGCTTGAGCGTGCGGCCCAGCTCCTGTTTAGAGATGCTCATGAAACGAATCTTCAGCATCTCATCGGTTTCCGTGTTATTCACCAGATAGCTCAGACCGCGCCAGGCGCTTTCCAGCTTCTGAAACTCTTCATGGTGAATAATCTGGTTGACCTGCTGAGACAGCTTTTCATCAATCTCAGCAATCAGTGCCTGAATGGTGCGGTAAGCATCGCTGGAAACGGTCACCGTATTTTCCAGCGCCTGCTGTGCCAGCGTTTTCACCGCGCTTTCTACCGCTTCGCGCGCCTGATCACTCTTTGGACGAAACTCTTTGTTCAGTAAGGCACTAAACTCGTCCTGACTAAAACTGGCATCGCCCTGTGACTGGGGTTGTTGAGAAGTCTGATTCATTATTGCTCCTCCTTCCCTTCTGCGGCATCCGCCTGCTTAGGCACATGCGTCAACGCCTGCAGCAGGGTCGGATCCTGAAGAATTTTGCCGATAAGCTCTTCAGCGCCATTTTTGCCATCCATATAGGTCAGCAGATTTGAAAGCTGAGTACGTGCTTCCAGCAGGCTGTTAAGTGGTTCGACTTTACGGGCAATGGCATCCGGGGAGAAATCGTCCATGCTTTCAAAAGTCAGGTCAATATTCAGTTTGCCGTCGCCGTTCAGCGTATTGTCGACCTGGAATGCAGCGCGTGGCTTCATGGCTTTCATGCGCTCATCGAAGTTATCGATGTCGATTTCCAGGAATTTGCGGTCGTCAACGCTGGCCTGCGGCTCCAGCGGCTTACCGGCTAAATCGGCCAGTACGCCCATGATGAAGGGCAGCTGAATTTTTCGTTCTGCACCATAAACTTCCACGTCATATTCAATCTGAACGCGTGGCGCGCGATTGCGGGCGATAAATTTCTGCCCACTGGACTTCATTGTTGGCATGGTTCTCTCCATAAATAATGCGCGGTTACTGGCTCGCAGGAGGCGCGCAGGTCTCGCTGCGTTAAGACTTCACTGATAGCTTAGTCGCGGCGTCCAAAAATGTTTTCTAACTGATGTACACCATCCGGCGCAAGGTCGCGAATGATGTCCATAAAGTCGAGTTCGATCAGGCGCTGTACACGGTCAATCATCAACGGTGCCGGATGGCTGGGCTCGTGCTGCGTAAAGTACTGTTTCACTTTTTCCAGCATTAACTGCGCTTCAGCACGCGAGTTAAGCTGAGCACTGCGCCAGTCTGTAGCGGCGCGCGACGCGGCCCTGGGCGCGGTTGGGTTTTCAGTTTCCGGTGCAGACTGTACGGCCGCTGCCAGAGACTGTAACGCGCCGATATCGGTGGCCTGGCAACGCTCATTCAGCATGGCGAAGCTGCGCTGAAGCTGACTCATATCCGGTAAGGCCGTTTCATCCAGCTTTTCAGTCACCAGGCTACGAATGCGCTGCAAACGTTCGCCAATGTCCTGAATGGCCGCAACGCCGGGTTGCTCGCCTCGCGCCAGTTCATCATTAAGACGCGGCAGGCCGCCAGGGTAGTCTGGCACTTCCGTTTTACTGCCGTCACATAATGCAGCGGCATCGCGAAGCGTAATCCCGTCGGAAGCATAACGCAGCAACCACGACTGGCGCACCGCGCCCGCCAGGGCTGACTGGTCGCCCAGCACGGCCAGGGCATTGATGCGGTAAAAGGGATCGGGCTGGCCATCTTCTTCCAGACGTGGCCACAAGGTTTCCCAGTATTGCGACATGGCCTGCTCAATCAGTTGCAACCCCTGTGCATAGCCGGGCAACCCTTTAAGACGAGTCCAGGCGTGCGTCAGCGTGAGCATGACGCGTAAATCTTTACTGCGGCTCATTAAATCCAGTGCCAGCTTTTCGACCTTGTTCCAGTCAGCCGGTTCGGCCGGAATGATGGTATTGCCGAACTGCTGCTCGGCTTTGCCTACGCTGGCCTGTTCCATCGCCTGAAAATCCGCATCGTATTCCAGGTTATCCCCGCAGGGATTATCGTGGCTTACCGGTATCAGCAACGTGTCAATATCAATACTCATCCGTTTCGCCTCAGGATTCAAACATAGGAGGATAAAGTCCATTTCGCCCGGGCTTTGCACCGCCCGCCGGATCGAATAACAGCGAAAATAACTGCGCTGTCAGGTTGCCGCTGTGGACATGGGTATAAAGCGGAAAACCGTCGCTCTGATTGGTCCACCAAAAGCTGCTTTGAAACTGGGGATCAAAACTCTGTGATGGCAAATTCCAGCTCAGGGTGGAGGCATTATTCTCCCCGCTGCCGATCACCGATAAGATATCCGATGAGGCTTCGCCTTCCTGAGGCTGTGGAAGGGGAATACTTAACAACGCCTGATCAAACTGCTCGGGCGTGCCACCCTCCTGAACCGCCCGCAACAAGGTATTGCCCATCTGGTGATACCAGTCACCGGCGCGGGCCAGCAATAACGGGGCCCATTCCGTTGGCGTAAAGTAGCGCAACGCACAGAGCGGATAATGTCGCCCGACGCTGTCGCGGGCGGCGGTCAGGCAGCCCATCTGAATCAGCTGCGTACCTAACATGGGCGGTATGACAAAATTCCATACGGGCGCTTTAAGAAAGGCCCGGGACGCGGAATGCTCGCCTTCCGCACTGGTTTGCCAGTGATGCAATCCTACCTGAAACCAGTTCGACCACTGGCGCTGCAGGGTATCGGGGAAACGTCGTTTTACGAAATCACCCGAACTGGGCAGTTTGCCGTACCAGCCAGGTGCTGCGTATTGAGTCATAGTCAGATCCTGTTTCAGGGACAGCTAAATGCAGGGAGCTGGAAGGGGTTCCTGATGCTGCCCGGCGTAAAGGACAACGTCACATTATGGCCGTCCACATTAAAGCTGGCTTCGCGCGTCAGTCCGCCGACCGAGGTGACCTGTGCGCGGTCAAAGAAGCGATTAAGCGCCCATGGCCCGCTGGTGGTCAGCGTGGAGGTCGTGCCATTCGTCAGGCCCAGTTGCATGCGCACCTGACTGGTTCCCCCCGGACCGGGCCAGCTGACTAACTGCACCGCCTGTGGACCATGACTGTAGCGTAAGATTTGCCCGTCCACGTCCAGCGTCATATTAAGAATGTCGTTGTCCATTTTTACCGTGCGCAACGTCACGCGGAAAGAAGGCGTGGTGGCACCATTGGCAAAAAACGCATCGCGAATCGACTGAGCCTGCTGGAACGGACGCAGCAACGCTTCGCCCCCCGGTAACGTTTTACCATCAATGCCCGGCGTGAAACGCCATGCCGCGCGGGTGGTATCCACTTTACTGGCCAGATTGTCCCGGAAGAAGCTGTCCATCAGTCCGCTGCCTGGCGCAAACATGCGCGCCAGATCGTCAGGCGTGACTTCACTTCGCGCGTTGCGCACTAAAGGATAGCGGCCGGCAATCGCCTGGCGACAGAAACTGCCAACTTCCATGGTAATGCGCTTGCGGACGTTATCCATATCGCGACGCTGTGCATCACTGCTGGCACCGACAGCCATACCGGAGACCATATTTTGCAGCGAGCCAGGCAAACGGCCCGCGCTGGCCTGCAGACGGCTGATCGCATCACTGGACGGCGGTGGCATTCCGCTGTTCGCCGCGTCCTGTACGGCCGTGAGGTAACGATAGAGGTCGTCAATCTGCTTCAGGAAATCATCCACGGCCAGCACTTTGCTGCCCTGCTGCAATGGCTGTGCCAGTTCGATAATCGGTGCGAAATGGGCCGTTACCGCTTGTTCAGGCGTTTGCTGCACCGCACCCTGTTCACCATTCGAGCGCGGCGAGGTAAACAGTGCCTGTAACGTGCGCGTGGCACTGTTATCTGACGCGGCTGCGGCATTTTTCGCGCTCTTGTCGTCAGGTTGTGCCCGCGTCAGCGTGAGCTGTTTACTCAAATTAATAACCAGTTGCCGCAGCGGGGAATGGTTACTGGATAACAGACGTGCGGTATTAATACGCTGCGTTAAATCGGCACTGCTGTTGAGCTGGATATCGCTGAGAAACTGCTCCCACTGGCGAATATAGTCCTGAATATACAGCTGACGCACCGCCATATCGGTTTGTTTGCTGTCTTCATGGGCCGTTTCGCCGCCCAGCACCCAGATATCATCCTTGTAGAGAGCATCCGTAACGGGGGCGATCTCTTTATCAACGTGGTTCCAGTAGCCGTCGGGCGTGAAAAGTCCGGATACGCCTTCATTCACGGATTTACCGCTTTTACGTGAGAACACCAGTTCGCTTTGCGGCCCACCCAGGGCAGCCAGGGTCACGGGTGACAATGCACTATCGCGTTCCAGCAGGCGTTTCAGGCGTCCGTAAACGCGCTGTGAAAGCGGCATCTGACTAATCAGCGCCTGCTCGCGCTTTACCAGCGCGTCATCCTTCGCATACGGCGAGGACTGGATCTGTGTTTCCAGCAACTGCTGCAGGTGCCACGCCAGCTGTTTCACCTCCGCCTGCGTCACATCCTGAGGCAGTTCACGGGAGATATTTAACATCATCCACGCCTGAAGAAACTTACCGTCATAGTGCTTTGGCTGATACAGCATCTGATAAGCCTTCAGGGCTTCATAGCTGTAATCGGCATCGCTGCCGTTGTCATTGCGTAACCAGCGGGTAATATTTTGCGCCACTTGTGGCATCAACAGTTGTTTAAGTGCGCGATCGTATAACGCCTGCGTGGCGTCACTCACTTCCGTACCCCGATACAGTCCCATGCGACGCGTCAGCGGCGGATGCTCCAGGGAAAAAGACGCGCTTTCCGGCAGGTGCAACAGCGTGTTGAGATAAGGGACCAGCGCAAACAGGTTACCGTTCACCTCTTTTTGCAGTTTGTCACCCAGTTGCTCGACCTGCGGCGTTTTGGCCGCCATCTCCTGCAGATAAGTTTTATTTTTGTTGTAGCTGATCAGCCACAATGTCCCCGCAATCAGCACCAGGATAAGCAAGGCCAGGTAGCCCGACCAGAGCCCTACGCGATTACGGAGTTCCCACCAGCGATTGCTGCCCGCCAGGCCCGACTCCTGAAAGATGACGTTTTCCAGCACCCCTTTCAGGAAGAAACTCTGGCCTTTGTTCTGCGGAATCGGGGCCTCTTTATCCACCTTGTCCCAGCTACCTGACTCGCCCTGCTGCTGGCCCGGCAAGTGCAGGGCACGTGTCAGTTCGCCCATCACACGGTCAAATGGCAGCCCTTCCTGGGTGCCGCTGGCGAAATAGATCCCGCGCGGCGCAAACTGCGTTTCGAAATCAGAACGGGCAAAGAGAATATCCAGCGCTTCAGCCAACTGTGGGCGCAGCGCGGCAAATTCTTGTGGGAACAGATAACTTTCTGCCCGCGCCTGCGCATCACTTTCCGCCAGCAGAACATCCGCCAGCCCGGCATCCAGCCGCTGTTGCAACAGAGCATATTCCTGCTGGAACTGGCTGCTCAGTTCGAAATCCGCTGTCGAGGCTTTCGCCCATGGGAAGGTAAATCCCCAGATCTGTTCGCGCTGTGTTTTATCCAGACTGGCAAAATAACTGCGGAAACCTTTTAACAGGTCAGCTTTAGTGACCAGCACATAAACCGGAAAGCGAATGCCCAGTTGATCGTGAAGTTCCATCAGGCGCTGACGCAGCGCCATCGCCTGATTACGCATGGCGTCGGGCGACTGCGACAACAGATCAGCCACGCTCAGTGTCACAATGACGCCGTTTACAGGCTGACGGCCACGGTATTTGCGCAGCAGCGCCAGAAAATGGTGCCACTCACTGGCATCACGCTCCTGCTGACTTTCCTGCGTGGTATAGCGTCCTGCGGTATCCAGCAGAACAGCTTCATTTGTAAACCACCAGTCGCAGTTTCGTGTTCCGCCAATACCGCGTAAGGCCGCTTTGCCAAATTTATCGGCCAGCGGAAACTGCAAACCGGAATTCACCAGCGCCGTCGTTTTACCCGCGCCAGGCGCACCGATAATCATGTACCACGGCAGTTGGTACAGGTACTGATGGCTGAAGCGCTGCGCCCAGAAAGGGGCGCCTTTGCTGCTCTGGCGCTGAAAATGCGCCTTTTTCAGCATTTCTGTCGCTTCAGAGAAGCGGCTGGCAAGCACCTGATCCTCACTGGTCAGGCGTTTGCGCTCTTCCTCAGGTGCGTCCGGTTTGCTGGTCTCCAGACTGGACATCAGTTTGCGGTTTAGCCAGTAGTTATACAGACGTGGAATCGCCTGACTCAGACCCCAGACCACATACAGCAGCGCAATACTGATCATGCGGTTCTGTTCAGACTCCAACGGCCGGGAATCCACTATCGAGAACACCGGGCCGATGACCCAAATGATAAATGATAACGCTGTGATACCGACGAAGCCCCACGCCAGGCGGCTGGTCAGTATCGAAAACAGGACATTCAGCATGGATTAGTTCCCTCTTGCCAGGCCGTTAAGTTCAGCTTTCGTCGTGTCAGGTGCGACCTGCAGCGTGATTTCAACACGACGGTTGCGGGCGCGGTTCTCTGCACTGTTATTAGGCACCAGCGGGTGCGTTTCGCCCCGCCCTTCCGCTTTGACACGTGACGGATTGGCCAGCTGTTTTTGCAACAGGTTCTGAACGGACTGAGCGCGAGCCAGCGACAGCTCGTAGTTCGACGCAAAACGTGCACTGCGAATCGGCACGTTATCGCTGTATCCCACGACCAGGATTTTCCCGCTGACGTTGTTCATGGCCTCGGCAATGCGCTGAATCACCGCATCATAACGCCCACGAACTTCCGTTGATCCAGAGGCGAATAAGCCGTCTCCTTTCAGCGTCACCACGCTCTGATCGGCCTCGTCACGCACCGCGACCAGGCCTTCATCGATTTCTGGTTTGAGGAAGGACTTCAGGTTCAGTGACGGCGGCGGCGGCGGTGCCGGATTTCGAATCTGCACTTCGGGCAGTGTCGTCTGATAAATTTTGGCCAGCACCGGCGAGGTGTAATCCCCCAGCCGCCAGTTAAGCACAATGTAGAACAGGCAGGCCGCCAGGCCCGCCAGCGCGGCGCAGGCCCACAGCGGAATCATCGGTCGCCAAAGTTTGCGCAACACCGGTTGATCGGTAGGATGTGGCGAAAGCGCAGCGGCAAAACTTCCCCTGACGCTTCGGATCATCTGCAGCAGGCGCTGTTTGATGGTGTCCAGCTGTGAACGCCCGTTGTCGAGTACGCGGTAGCGCCCTTCGAACCCCAGCACCAGACAGAAATAAATCAGCTCCAGTAACAGAATATGCTGTCGCGGATTTTGTGACAGTTTAGCCAGCAGCTGGAAAAACTTTTCGCCACCCCAGGTTTCGTTGTGAAAAGTTACCAGCAAGCCATTACTGGTCCACACACCGCGGCTGCCCCAGGGCGTCAGCGCAGCGGCTTCGTCCAGCGCCGTACACAGGCAGTAACGTGCGCCAACGATCACTTCGTAGCTCAGACCCGACTGCTGACAGGCCAGCTCGAAACGACGAATCTGTTCGATAAGTTGCTGGCGTAAACGGGCGGGATCGTCATGCGATACCGAGTGACGAATCTGGGGAATGGCGTTGATCAGCGGATTAGCTGCGGCCACCAGCGTGTTCTGATGGCTCAGACTTAACTCCTGCTGAAAAGCATCACTGTTCGGTTTGTTTTGTTCCTGCATCATGCCTGCTCAGTTTGAATTATTCTGACTGACTGCGAATGGCCCAGAACTCCATGTTCAGGCCCGGAAACTCACCGGCAAGGTGCAGCGCGAAGGCACCCGATCGTTCCATCTCCTGCCAAAGCTCGCTGTTTTTATCCAACTCAAAATAGCTGTATCCCGCGTGCCAGGGGATTTGCGGGGGCGCGCCAGGCATGGCTCTCAGAGCCAGCCCCGGAAGCTGCAACTGCACGAGATCGCGAATTTTGGTCACAGGCGCGACCTTCATCTGTGCCGGGAAATGGGTTTTGAGTGCATCGGCGGGAACGCTTGCCTTGACGGCCAGCACAAAGCCAAATTCACGCACCATGCTGTTGTCTGGCACGGTGGCGACGTTCAGGCCGTGTGAACGCTGCGTCAGTGGCAGCTGAATGGCGCTCTCTTCCATGACCTGCGACAGCCCCTGACGCAGCAACAGGGTGAGGCGCGAAAAGCAACCTTGCAGATCATCGTGATCGTAAAGGGGAAGCGCGTCAGGCGTACGGGCCTGCGTCCAGGTTGCCAGTTCCGCGGCCAGTTGTAACCAGTGGCTGTAGAGCGTTTCAGGATGCAGTAACGGCAGGTGCTGCAGATGAGCGTGCAGCCCCAACTGGCGATTAAGGAGCGCCAGCAGCATGAAATCCACCATATCTGCACTGTTAAAACGCCCGGTACCTGGCGCGCGCTGGCTCAGTTGCTGGCTGCGCTGCTGAATCATACCGTGCAAATCCGTCATCATGCTCTGAAGCGGACGACTGCCTGCAAGCGTTAAGGTAGGAGGGATGTAGTCATTGTCTAAACGAATGTGGTTGTCACTGCGTTTTTCAACAATCTGCGCCACGCCCATGGCCGTCCACTCTGCGGTCAGATCCTGCTCCAGCATTAACCGCAGGCGAAGCTTGCCAAACTGGACGGTGGCGGTGCCAACAGCCTGCGCGTTGTCATCTTCGACTTCCGCTTCCCAGGCGAGGTAGCGCGCCAGAGAATCTGGCGCATCTTCAAACGTTACCGCTTCGCGGCCATTACGCCGCGCGGGGATGGCCAGCACCACTTTCGCCCGGTCAATATTCGCGGGCACGTCTAATGGGGCTGGACCTTGCTGGGGCTGGCTGAAAGCAAAAAACGTCCCATCCGGCAGACATCCACTGGCGGCATTGAGCGCCAGCTTGCCCTGCCGTAACAGCGCTTCATCAAATTCGAGATCGAAAAATCCCCAAATGTAAGGACGTTGCGACTGGCCCCATTCACGCAGCGAGCTTTGCAGAAAATTTTCTGCCTGCTGGAAATGGTGAGGACGCAAAAACATCCCTTCCGCCCAAACAACCTTTTCGGCTCTGTTCATAATCATCCTTTGAAGACGGTGTTATTGCTTAACGGGACGCATACCGGCATCGTCAACAATAATGTTGGCGTTTAGCTCACCATCATTGCTTTTCCAGAACTGCCAGAATGAACTGCTGTCGCTGTCCGGAAAAGGCAGCGCCAGCCGCCACACTTTGCCATCCAGCTTTTGATATTCCGCCATGATGCCGATAAACCGTGCCTCAGGCAGGCTTTTCGCACTCAGCGTTTTACTGAGCTGACCGGACATCAGGAAAAACTGCTGACTGTTAAGTAGCGTATTGCCTAATGCTGTCGCGGGTTGATTCTGTAATGTGAAGAAATCAGCGGACATAAACTCGGCATCCGACGTCAACAGCATGACGCGCACTTTGAGCGGCGCGCCGGCGTTGATGGGGGGATGCGCCTGAAAATTCAGGTTGTAGCGCGCGATATCGGGCTTACTGCTACTGCATGCGGTCAGCAGAAGTAGCAGGAAGGGCCAGAGCCATTTTTTCAGGCCAGCGCGCAAGTGGGTATGTGCCATATCTGCCCCTCCCTGCCCCTGACTTAGTTAATGATCCAGGTACCGTTATTGCTGTTCTGGCAGGCCTGGCTGTTGCCATCAACAGAGACGCAGGTCTTTTTCTTCGCGGCGGCACGCGCACGACGCTTAGGCTGATCGGCTTTGATGGTTTGGTCGTATAAATCGCTTTTTACCACTGCACGGAAAGGCACATAGCCAATGACTTTGACCGCATTGGTCGGTGCCTGAGGCGCGGCGCCCTTACTGTCGGTGGCTTTCGCGTCAGTTGCGGGTGGTGAAACCGCGTCAGCTTCTTCGCCCAGTGCCAGCCAGTTATTTTCTACCTGACCCACAACGGTATAGGTTTCACCCGTTTTCAGCGTTTCCACGACCTTGCCGCCAAAATCCGGGCGTGTCATCACAGAGGCAGGATACAGGGCACGGTAACTCTCATTGACGGCGGTGAACTGTGCAGGCGCAGCTACGGCATGACGGTGAATCAGGGTAGTGCCATCAACGGTATTGGTGACCATTGTGTCATCTGTCATTTTTGGCGGTGTTTTACAGCCTGCAACAGCAAAAACAAACATCAGGCTTAATGCAATTCGAAAGTTCACCATTTTTTTCATATTTAGTTCCATTAATACCCAAAAAAGTGGCCATTGGCCGGTGGTCAGCGCGTCATATTGTTGCACAACGTCAACTGGACGCCAGATAACGCCAAATCATTGATTAACAATACAAGTTGCCTGAATAGGAGCGTTGATTGAGTGTAAATTTTATACGATGAGCATGAACAGTATAGGCACAGTTCATAAAACCTGATGACCGGAGAAGCGGGTCGGCTGAATTTCACAAAATACATTCAGCAAACTGACCCATTCCTAAAAGCAAACGGTATTAAAGCAGCCAGATTATGTTTTGGTAAGACACGATTTTTGTTAGGTAATCGTTAAACTTAACGGGGCTGGTTAATCGTTATTCGTGTGGGGAGAATGGTAACATCCTGCTTAAATTCCAGTCGATCTCACACAAATAGCAATAAATCAATGGGTTACAAAAAAATATGCAGCACCATAGCTACCGCACGAGCCTGTACATCCTGCTCGCCTGTGTAAAGTTCTTTTCCATTTATTAACATCTTACACAGCTTTACATATTGCCTTGAAAAATTCAATACAGCTCCCAGTTACGTAACTAAGTAATAGTATTTATGTTTTTTACTAACTCAAACAGATGACAATACGGTGAAACCTGCACATTTCGTACGTCTGATACTCATCTATGGTCTCAGCGCCCCTATCCTTTAGTATAAAAGCTTAAGCCAGATGAATATTTTAAGGTGCCGGATGGCCCTGAACGCTGAGAAAACCGTCAGCTCAAACGCGATGCGTAAGTTGAAAAGAGGAATTAAGTCAAATTTGGCTACCTGGTCTTTCTGAAACAAAATCAATAACACATATTAATCAAAGAGTTAAACGAAGCAATGGCGTTAAATTTAAGAGTATTCCTACCCGAAGGCGATACGCGCGGCCCTGGATTCGAACGCATTTCGTCCGCTTTGCGGGAAAAGTGGGCACAGAACCGTCCTGACGAATGACGAAACCTGTGTAGAGGCAGGTAAATGAAAAGCGTGGCAGTATTAAAACAGACTGTGATGATGCGCGGCGCGAAGCTGCCACGCATCATCCCCTCTCACAAACGGGTGGCTGAAGGTATTCAGGTGGATTCTGCCCTGGCGAGCATCTTGCGGTAGTTATTAAGCCATTTTCCGCTTTTCAGTCGCCCCCAGAAAAATCCGCCGCGCACCGTCCAGTCAAGGAACATGCCCAGCCAGACACCAATCACGCCCATACCGAGTTCAATGCCCAGCAGATAACCAATAACAACCCTTGCGCACCACATACTGAACATCGATACATACATCGTATAACGGGCATCACGCGCGCCCTTCAGGCCGGCGGGCAGCACCCAGGAGGCGGCCCAAATCGGCATAAACAGGGCATTCAGCCAGATAAGATGTTTGGTGACGCTAATCACTTCCGGATCGCTGGTGTAGAAGCGTGCCAGCAGCCCCGCCAGCGGTATGGTCAGCGCAGCAACGCCTGTCAGACAGATTGTAGCCAACAGATAGACGTGCTTGATTTGCCGCTCTGCCTGAAAAACCTGATATTTACCTAAGCGTTTTCCCGTAATAATGGTCGACGCCGATCCCAGCGCATTACCAGGCAGGTTAATCAGTGAGGCGATTGAAAACGCGATAAAATTGCCGGCAATTTCGTTGGTGCCCATGCCCGCCACAAAGACCTGTGTCAGTAACTTCCCGCCGTTAAACAGCACGGATTCAATACTGGCCGGCACACCGATGCTTAAGACTTCAAATAAAATACTGCTGTTCCAGCGCCTGAAATAGCTGGACAGCGAAATTCTCAGTGAGGCGTTGAAGCCAATCATTAACACGTAGATGACCGCTATTGCGCCAATGTAGCGGGTAATTGTCAGCCCTAATCCGGCCCCCACAAAGCCCAGCCCCTTCCACGAAAAACAGCCATAAATCAGCACACTGCTGATAACGATGTTAAGGATATTCATCCCACCGTTAATCAGCATCGGTATTTTCGTGTTCCCTGCCCCACGCAGCGCACCGCTACCAATCAGCGTAATGGCCGCCGCCGGATAACTCCATGCGGAAACCTGCAGATAGCTGAGTGCCAGCGCTTTCACTTTCGGTTCTGCTGCGCCTGCGATGGCGTCAATAATCAGATGCCCCCAGAACTCAATGGCGATAACCAGCACCAGGGCTAATACCGTCATCATTGCCAGCGACTGCCGTGTTGCGGCGCGGGCCCGTTTACCATTTCGTCTGGCCAGGCTAAACGCGACCACTACCGTGGTTCCCAGGTCGATGGCGGCAAAAAAGGAGATGACGACCATGTTGAAGCTGTCTGCCAGCCCGACGCCGGCCATGGCTTCTTTGCCCAGCCAGCTCACCAGGAAGGTACTTAACACGCCCATCAGTAGCACACAGGCATTTTCAAAAAAGATAGGAACTGCAAGAGGCGAAATTTCACGCCAGTACAGCGTGCGGTAAGCGCGACGTTTCGGATACCACGCCGTGCGCTTAATCGCCTGCACCACTGCTACGCCGGGATTTTGCAAAGGAGTACCAAATATGAACATGTCGGGAAAGAACTCTAATGATGGTAGCGTAAAGTGAAATATGCAAAACGTTTTGCATTCCTGTTAAATCATCGTTACACACTTTTCTGCTCTCGCCTTTAGTCGCGCCGAATCGGTGCTGCCATGCTCCGGTCCACCCTCTTGCCTTAGCGAAAGCCATTGCTGCCCTGCACATCCTGATGCTGTCGGGTTAATCCGTTTTTTACTCAGTGCAACATGATGCCCACTAGCCTCGCCCATAACAGGCAGCCGCAAAATGCGCGTGATCATAGATTCTTCACCCAATCCGTTGTTAAAACCGCTAAGCTGAGGAGCATTGTGGTAAGAACCTGAAAGGAGAAGTTATGCCAGCCCAACGGAAAAAGCTGACACGCGAACAGGCACTCGATGCGCTTGAGCAACTTTACAATGACGCCGTCGATGCGCTTCGTGCGTCCATCAAGGCCTACACGGAAGAAGGCGTGCTGCCGGACCCCGCCGCGCGTGAGCAAGGCCTGTTTGTTTATCCTGAATTACGCATTACCTGGCAGGGAGACGGACCGCAACAGAATCGCACGCGTGCATGGGGCCGTTTTACACATACAGGCAGTTACAGCACCACCGTCACCCGCCCCGCTTTGCTTCGTCATTACATTTCAGAACAGCTGGCGATGCTGGAAAAAGAGTACGACGTGGACATCGAAGTCGGCCCGTCACGGCAGGAGATTCCCTACCCGTATGTAATAGACGGCTCTGACCTGTCGCTGGACCGGACCATGAGCGCCGGCATAGCCCGTCATTTTCCCACGACTGAACTCTCGCAGATTGGGGATGAAACGGCAGATGGCTTGTTTCATGCTGACGCCACCTTTCCCCTTTCCCACTTTGATGCGCTGCGCACCGACTTTTCGCTGGCACGCCTGCGCCACTATACCGGCACGGCTGTGGAGTATTTTCAGCCGTTCGTGTTGTTTACCAACTACACGCGTTATGTGGATGAATTCGTCCGCTGGGCCATCGAACAGGTACGCGATCCGTCAACCCCGTTTGACAGCCTGGTGTGCGCCGGAGATGTCATCCTGACGGCTGACACGGAAAACAATGACGCGATGCTGTCCGATCTGGCCTGGAAAAAACATCAGATGCCTGCCTGGCATCTGACGTCACCGCATCGTCGCGGCATCACGCTGATCAATATCGGTGTGGGTCCTTCTAATGCCAAAACCATCTGCGATCACCTTGCCGTCATTCGCCCTCATGCCTGGCTGATGATAGGTCACTGCGGCGGTCTGCGCGAAAGTCAGCGTATTGGGGATTACGTGCTGGCCCATGCGTATTTGCGTGACGATCATGTACTGGACAGCGTGCTGCCACCGGATATCCCGATTCCCAGCATCGCCGAAGTTCAGCGTGCCCTCTACGATGCCACCAAATCGGTCAGCGGTATGCCCGGCGAAGAAGTCAAAGAGCGCCTGCGCACCGGTACTGTTGTCACCACCGATGACCGTAACTGGGAGCTACGTTACTCGGCTTCGGCCCTGCGCTTTAATCTCAGCCGCGCCGTGGCGGTGGATATGGAAAGTGCCACCATTGCCGCCCAGGGTTACCGCTTCCGGGTGCCTTATGGCACGTTACTCTGTGTTTCCGATAAACCGTTACACGGCGAAATTAAGCTGCCCGGTCAGGCGAATCGCTTTTACGACGGCGCCATCTCTGAACACCTGCAGATTGGGATTCAGGCGGTAGAGCTGTTACGGGCTGAGGGTGACAAGTTACATTCGCGTAAACTGCGAACGTTTAACGAACCCCCGTTCCGTTAAAGAGTAAAATCAAAGACGGTATTAAGGGTGAGTCTCTTTCACATTAATGCCGTCATCCCTTCTCCGTTTCTGCTGAATCAGGCTGCGTTCAGTACGGCAGTATTTATAAACCAGGCAAACACAGCCAGAATAGCCGGGACCATAAATGTCCAGATAAGGCGATTATTCAGGCTTTCAAATCGCGCATCCAGCTTATCGAATTGCTCATCCACCTTGTCGAATCGCTGATCCACCTTGTCGAAGCGACGATCCATTCCGTCGAGTCGTTTATCAATGCCATCAAGGCGATAGTCGATTCCGTCTAGCCGCTTGTCCACACCCTCGAACCGACAGCCAAGTCCGTCCAGCCGCTTATCTGTCCCATCAAATCGGCTGTCAGTATCATCAAATTTCGCTATGACAACCGAGAAGGTGGCGTCAATGCTGTTAAACCGGTTAGTAACGTCGACTAATACCTTATTGATTTCAAAAATTTTGCTGTCAATACGATCCTGCCTGTTCTCAATACCGGCAAACTGACTCGCGACGTGTCCTACATTTTCTTCCAGGCCAGTGAATCGCTGAAGCATTTCAACGTGAAACAGCGTTTGCTCTGAGCGCAGTATTTCAAGATCAGTTTTTGTCGCAAATGCCGTCGCGCGCCCACTGAACAGCGCCAGATCAATTTTCATCTGATGGCTGTCTTGCTCCAGTCGCTCAAAGCGCTTTTCAAAATTTTCCATTGTTTTGCCTCCCGTCCCGCAATGACGGTCGATTACGTTTGGCTTTCGGCGATCCCGTTTTATACAAAGGTTGCCCATTATCGGTCCCTGACAGGCGGATTACATGCATCCGTTAACGTTATTCACGACCTGCTTCGACGTTATTGAAGCAAAGTCCCGCACAATAAACATTACCTGATTGAATAAGAACGCAAAATAAAACCAGCGTGCCGCCTTATTCAGAAGGTGTTGTCGGAGAGTAAGAGGTGAAAGGCGTGAAGAAAAGGCAGTTCATATTCATTTTGGAAGAGAATGCACAACGATTGAAAAAGCTGAGGCAGCCTGGTGATGCATCGACGCGAAATATAACGCTAAAATCGTTACAGCATATTAAATATGCTGTAACGGTGAAGTTAATTATGCACTCAACCAGCCGAGCTTAATGACAAACAGCAGGGAAAGAATAATCAGCGCCGCATTAATTTCTTTCGTCCGTCCACTCAGCAGTTTCACCACGGTCCAGGTGATAAAGCCGAAAGCGATACCGTTTGCAATGGAATACGTTAATGGCATGGTCAGGGCCGTCACCGTAACAGGAGCCGCAGTAGTAATGTCTTTCCAGTCGATCTCGGCCAGGCCTGAGGTCATCAGCACAGCTACAAAGAGCAGTGCGGGTGCCGTGGCGTAAACCGGCACGCTGGAAGCCAGGGGTGAAAAGAACAGCGCCAGTAAAAACAGCACCGCCACCACCACAGCCGTTAATCCGGTACGGCCACCGGCGCTGACGCCTGCAGCCGATTCGACATAGCTGGTGGTCGTGGACGTTCCCAGCAGAGAACCAAACAGCGCCGCCGCACTGTCCGCCACAAGCGCGCGCCCCATTTTAGGCACGTTGCCCTCTTCGTCAGCCAGCCCGGCACGTTTGGTCACGCCCAGCAGCGTTCCCGTGTTATCAAACACGTCGACGAACAGGAACGCAAAAATCACGCTAATCAAACCCACGTTAAACGCACCCGCGATATCCAGATGCATAAACGTCGGGGCGATGGACGGCGGGGCAGAAAATACGCCGCCAAACGGCGTCAGGCCAATTCCCATGGAGATAAAGGTAATGATCAGAATGCCAATCAAAACCGCGCCCGTCACACGGCGCGCCTCCAGCACGACGATGATGATAAAACCTAACATCGCCATCAGTGGTCCAGGCTTGGTCAAATCACCAATTCCTACCAGCGTGGCCGGATTGTCGACGACGATTCCCGCCCCTTCCAGCGCGATAATCGCCAGGAACAGACCAATACCGGCGGCAATCCCCGCACGCAACGGCAACGGAATGCTTTTGATAATCCATTCGCGAATTTTAAAGATTGATAACGCAAAGAAGATAACCGCAGACAGGAATACCGCGCCCAGCGCAATCTGCCAGGTGTAGCCCATGTGCAGCACAACGGTATACGTGAAGAAGGCATTCAGGCCCATTCCCGGTGCCAGGGCGATAGGATAGTTGGCAATCAGTCCCATCAACACAGAACCAATTGCTGCCGCCAGACAGGTCGCGACGAAGACCGCACCTTTGTCCATGCCGGTCGCCCCTAAAATACTGGGGTTAACGAACAGGATATAAGCCATTGCCAGAAAGGTCGTGATCCCGGCGATGATTTCGGTGCGAACCGTTGTGTTGTGCGCTTTTAATTTAAATAGTTTTTCTAACATCATTATCTCTCGATGATAGAGACGTCACTCAGGTACGTGCTCTCTTGCCAAAGTTATTATCATGCTGTTTGTGGTAATGCCGACGGCTGGCCCGCGCCGTTGCAGGCCTGCTAAAAACCGGGGTTGCTTTCCTTTGTCATGTGAGCAATTGCTAAGGCTTAAGCAATTGCTGTGCCAGTCCGACACGCAATCGATTACCTGAATAAGCGCAAACGAGCCTTAAGAGAATTCTGAACCGAATCAGGGCGCGATTATGGTGCATTGCCCCCTAAATGCGCAAACGTTTTCCTTTCAATGCCGAAAAGGCGGAAAAAGGGTGCTGACGCACGCTTCAACACTTTGTGAGGCGACGCTGGTCACGTTTCAGCCGCATTAACCTGCAGGCAAAAGGGGAATGTGTAAACTCGAAATTAACTCTTTAGTAACATTGAGGTCACACAATGAAGCCAGCAGTTCTGGTGGTGGATGATGATCCTGCGGTCTGCGATCTGTTGCAGGACGCGCTCAGTGAACATGCTTTACGGGTTTATCGTTGTCATCAGGGTAAAGAGGCGCTGGCGATGGTCAGTGCTCACCCGGACATCGCGCTGGTAATGTTGGATATGATGTTGCCTGATACCAATGGATTGCTGGTGCTCCAGCAGTTGCAGCGTCAACGGCCTGATATCCTCGTAATCATGCTGACCGGCATGGGTTCGGAATCGGAGATGGTCGTGGGTCTGGAGATGGGCGCGGACGACTATATTGCTAAACCGTTCAATCCCCGCGTGGTCGTGGCCCGCGCACGCGCCGCCCTCAGACGTAGCGGACGTGCCGCAACCAGTGATGACGCGCAGTCAGGCTGGCGCTTCAATGGCTGGGTGCTTGATGAAGCACGCTGCCAGTTACTCAATCCTCAACGCGAAACGGTTCCTCTGACGCAGGGGGAATATACTTTGTTACGCGCCATGGTACGGCATGCACGCAAGGTCCTGACGCGCGATCAGTTATTAGAACTGACCCACAGCGAGACGATGGATGTCTTTGACCGCACGATCGATGTGCTGATCATGCGGTTACGCCGTAAAATTGAAGCCAATCCGCATCAGCCCGGCCTGATCCGCACTATCCGCGGGCTGGGCTATGTTTTTTCTGCCGATGTGGTCAAACCTGAAGGGCTGGGACTTTCCACACAAACCGCCTGAGCCATCCATTCACGCATGTCGCGCAAGGGGCGAATGCCGTCTGTCGCATTGGCGGCACGCAGATTAAAACAGGCGCAGGTATGGGCCAGTTTCAGCGTCGAGACCATATCCTCGCCTTCATGGCTGGCAAACAGCACGCCCGCACAAAACGCATCACCCGCTCCGACGCTGCCCACAATGGCGTCGGGTGCCAGCTGCCAGGCGGGCTGCCAGACACCTTCGCCGTCCGCTTCACGTCCCCATGCGCCCTCGGGCGCATGAATGACAACACGCTGACGCACGCCCTGCTCCGCCAGCCACTGCGCGGCACGGGCAAAAGCGGCGGGCGGCTGAATGCCGCGGCCATCACGTAACAGCACGCCTGATAACGCCTGCGCTTCCAGTTCATTAATCACCAGATAATCCAGCCAGCGTAAGGCGGGCAGCACCTGAGGGCGGTAATCGCCCGCGCGGGAAGCCAGATCCAGGGACGTGAAATAGCCCCGCTGCTGCATGTGTGCCAGCAACCGGGCGCTGCGGGTACCAAATTCGCTGTCCACGCCGTCCAGCGTTTCCAGTAGCAGCAAATACCCCAGATGAAAGATGCGCTGTGCGTCATCGACGGCGGCGAAGTGCGGTCTGTCCAGTAAGCTGTTGGCGCCGGGTGAAAAGAAAAAAGTCCGTTGTCCGTCCGGGGTCGTCATCACCTGGGTCATCGCTGTAGGCTTGTCGTCGGTGCGCTGCACTAACCGGTAGTCAATCTGCGCCGCTTTCATCATAGCCAGCAGAAAATCGCCATCGGCGTCATTGCCGAGCAGGCCAATCGCCGCCAGCGGCAGTGCGCACTGCATGCGTGACAGCGTGAGCAGGACATTGAGCGGCGCGCCACCTGCGGCCTTTTCGCTGTGCTGTATTTCGGTCAGCCAGCCCTGTTCCGGCCAGTGGCTGATGCGATGCACATAATCCACCAGCATGACACCTGCGGCCAGAATGCCGCTTCGCGTTGCCATTTACGCCTGGCCTGTGCTGCCGAAAATGTTCATCTGCTGCATAACGGTTTCACAAATCGCCTTTTCCACCGCCATTAGTAACTCTGCGAACTCATCATAACGGGTATTGCGCGAGGCCAGGCTGCGTTCCACCGCGTCAAGGGCCGCCTGAGACATGCCGGTATAAAAGTTAATTTTGTGAATACCGAGTGAGATTGCCCGACGGAAATCCGCGTCGCTGATGCCCGACCCGCCGTGCAGCACCAGCGGTACACCGGTTTGCTGACGAATCGCCGCCAGCCGGTCAAAATCCAGTTTGGGTTCCCCTTTGTATTTGCCGTGCGCATTACCAATGGCGACCGCCAGCGTATCAATGCCGGTTTCGCGCACAAATTCAGCGGCCAGTCGCGGATCGGTAAATTTCTCGCTGTCCGCTTCCCCAAACAGTGCGCCGCCTTCATCACCCCCGACTGCGCCCAGCTCTGCCTCAACGGAAACGCCGACGGCATGTGCGGCGCGAACCACTTCCCGCGTCTGGCGAATGTTCTCTTCATAGCTCAGGGTCGAACCATCAAACATCACCGAGGTGAACCCGAGACGAATCGCCTGCATCACCGCCTCAAAGTGCAAGCCATGATCCAGGTTCAGCACCACCGGAACAGTATGCTTCGCGGCTTCAAAACGGATCGCCTCAGCGATCTGATCGAGCGTGACGTACTTAAAATGCACTTCGGCAATGTTGATAATAAACGGCGAGCGCTGTCGCTCTGCCGCATCAAACAGCGCACGCAGGAAATGGCTGTCCAGGACATTAAACGCGCCCAGCGCATAACCCTGTTGCTGGGCATGCGCCAGCCCCTGTGCCAGAGAAATCAAAGCCATCATTCACTCCTCAAGGTGAGCCAGCGGGAATAGTCGTTACAAAGCAGCCTCTGGGGTTCCTCATCCTCGTCAAGGTCGTTGAAACGCGCCAGCGGCGTCAGGAAGACGTTGTCGTTGTCATCATCGTTGGGCATGGAGACTTCCCCCACCAGCACGTCACCAAAGCCGTTTTCGCCCCAGAAGCTGTGCCAGACGCCCGCGACGAGCGTGACACTTTCACCAGGGGAAAGCCTGATCTGCGAACCCGCCGCATGGGTTTGCCGGATGCCGTCCAGGGAAACCGTCACCGGCGTGGCGGCTTTGTCATGGCCTTCACGGTTATACAGCTCGACAATCAGGTTGCCGCCGCCGCGATTAATAATGTCTTCCATCTTGCGCGGATGGTAATGCATCGGCGTTACCTGCCCTTCACGCACGTGCATCACTTTTTCTGCATAAGGTTTGTGCCAGGGCGTTCCGTGCGGCGAGCCGTTGCGGAGTGTGAATAACGTCAGGCCGGTTTGCAGAAAATCGTCGCCACCAAAACTGGTCAGATCCCAGCCCAGGCGTAAGGCAACGATTTCAGTGATGTCCTCCTGTTGCTGACGCCACTGCCGGAGACCGTAATCGGCCCAGGACGGCAGTGGGACGTCCTGACGGGTGAAAAAGTCTCGCGTATATTGCAAATGTCTGTTCACGTCGGCGCGTTTCATCTTCCGCTCTCCCGTTAAGGCGGCACCCTGCGATGCCGCCTGCTGGTTTATTTCACGGTCCAGCCTTTGTAGCTGCCGACATTATTACGGTCGATCAGCTTCACCGGGATCAGCACGGGTTTATCCGGTGCGGGTTTTCCCTGCAGGATGTCGTAACCGATTTCGACGGCTTTCGCGGCCATCACCTGAGGATCCTGAGCGGGCGTGGCGGCAAAGAGCGAGTTCTTACGCTTCAGCGCTTCTTCGCCGTCCGGTGAGCCGTCCACTCCGACAATGAAGAACTCGTTACGCTGTGCCTGTTTCGCCGCTAAATCCGCGCCAATTGCGGTTGGATCGTTAATCGCGAACACGGCATCGATTTTCGGGTTGGCCGACAGCAGGCCGGTCATCACTTCCAGGCCGCCTTCACGGCTGCCTTTGGCGTTCTGATTAGAAGAAAGCAGTTTGATGTCAGGATGGCGTTTCAGCGCCGTCATACAGCCTTCCACGCGGTTTTGCACCGCCGAGACCGGCGGCCCGTTGATAATGACGACGTTGCCTTTGTCTTTCAGACGGTCAGCGATATATTTACAGGCCATTTCACCGGCCTGAGTGTTATCCGAGGTGATCGTCGCGTTGGCACCGTCGGCGGCGACGTCGACAGCCACCACCACAATACCGGCATCCCGTGCGCGTTTCACTGCGGGCGCGATCCCTTTTGAGTCCGCGGCATTCAGGATAATCATGTCGACTTTAGCGGCGATGAAGTTATCTATCTGCCCTACCTGCTGTCCGAGATCGTAGCCACTCGACACCAGCGTCACCTTGACGTTATCGCCAGCCAGCTGGCGCGCCTTCATCTCTGCGCCCTTGGTGATTTGCACGAAGAACGGGTTAGCCAGATCGCCCACCGTCACGCCAATCGATTTCAGTTCTTTTGCCTGAGCCATACCGGCGCTGAGCAGCGTTGCCGCCAGCAACCCGGTTACAATCGGATTAAAACGCATAGATCTTCTCCTGCTGTTATTTATCGGCCAACTGCTGAATGGCGCGTTGTGTACTCTCTGCATAGGGGACATCAGCCCACATGATGACGCGTGCGATATTTGTCGATCAGCACGGCGATGATGATCACGGCACCTTTAATCACCAGCTGCCAGAAATAAGAAACGCCCATCAATGTCATGCCGTTGTTCAGCGTGGCAATAATCAGTGCGCCAATCAGCGTGCCGGTAATGGTGCCGATTCCCCCCACAAAACTGGTGCCACCCAGAATGACCGCCGCAATGGCATCCAGCTCGTAACCCATGCCCAGATTGCCGTTGGCGCTGTAGAGACGTGAAGCGCTCATCAGTCCGCCCAGGCCGGACAGTAAGCCGCTCATCCCGTAAACGAACAGCAGTACCAGCCCGACTTTGATCCCGGTCAGACGGGCTGCCTGGATATTGCCGCCTACGGCGTAGATGTGAACGCCCAGCGTGGTGCGGCGCAGGATGAACCAGCTAAGCGCAATCACCGCGAACGCAATAACAATCAGCCACGGTACCGGCCCCAGATAGCCATTGCCTATCCACTCGAAATTGATATCGGCGTTGATGACCGTGGTGCCGTTCGCCAGCAGATAGGCGGCTCCGCGCAGTGCGGTATAGGTGCCCAGCGTCACGATAAACGGCGGAAGCCCGGCCCAGGCCACCAGAATGCCGTTAAACAGGCCCATCGCCAGCCCGGCTCCCAGCGCCATCGGAATCGTGAGCGAGGCCAGCATCGGATCCAGCGAAGTGAGCAACGCCACCACCGCCGTCGTGCCCAGCATTGAGCCGACAGATAAATCGATACCGCCGGTAAGAATGACAAACGTCATGCCTGCGGCCAGTACAATGTTGATGGACGCCTGGCGCGTAATATTCAGTAAATTGGCTTCGGTAAAGAAATTGGGTGTGACAACGCCGAAGACCGCCACGATTAAAATCAAAATGGGTAAAATGCCGACGGTCTGCATGATGTCGCCCATCAGGGCTCGTCTGACCGTGGGTGGATGAATCCGTGCCGTTTGTGTCATGGTTTTATCCTCATACTTCAAGCGGTGATGCGCTATACGCACCGGTTGCCAGCGTCATGATGTTTTCCTGACCGATCTCGTTACCTGCCAGTTCCCCTGCGATAGTGCCTTCATGCATCACATAAACCCGGTCACTCATGCCGACCACTTCCGGTAATTCACTGGAGATCATCAGAATGGCCACGCCCTGCCGCGCCATATCCTGCATCATGCGGTAAATCTCGCTTTTGGCCCCGACGTCCACGCCGCGCGTCGGCTCATCCAGGATGAGAATGCGCGGACCAATGGCAATCCAGCGGGAAATCAGCAGCTTCTGTTGGTTGCCACCGGACAGGCCTCCTGCCCGCACCAGCGCGTGGGGAACCCGGATATTGAGCGCGGCAATCGCCTCGCTGGCGATCTTTCTGGCTTGACGGCGGTTCAGCATGCCGTACTGCGCATCCCGTTCCAGCGTGGCCATCACGATGTTTTCCTGTGCAGCCATTTCGAGGAATAATCCCTGCTCTTTGCGGTTCTCGGTCAGAAAGCCAATGCCGTGCGCAATCGCTTCTCTTGGGGAGTGAATCTCTACCTTCTGGCCGTCCACCCAGATTTCACCCTGCTGAAGCCGGTGCACGCCAAAAATCAGCTGGGCCAGTTCGCTGCGTCCCGCACCAACCAGGCCGGCCATGCCGACAATTTCGCCTGCCCGTACGTTAAGGCTACAGGGCTGTACCTTGCCGCCATCGGACAGATTGTGCAGAGCCAGACGCACCTCGCCGCGAGGAATGGTGCGGTCTTTATTGAACAGATCGCTGAGTGGGCGTCCCACCATCATGCGCACCAGCTCGCTGGCGTTAAGGTTGTCGCGCGTCAGACTGCCGACGTACTGCCCGTCGCGCAGTACGCTGACGCGATCCGACAGCTCATACACTTCCGCCATGCGATGACTGATGTAGATAATCGCCATTCCCTGGCTGCGCAGCCGTTTGATCAGGGCAAAGAGTTGTTCAGTTTCGCGGCTGGATAAGGCGGCGGTGGGCTCATCCATCACCAGAATACGGCTGTTGCGATGCAGGGCGCGCGCAATCTCCACCTGTTGCTGCTCGGCAATGCTCAGCCTGCTGACTTTGTCCGTTGCGCTGAACTGCGCGCCTAAGTGGTTAATAACCTGCTGCGCTTCACGGGCCATCTGGTGACGCCTGACCATGCCAGCACGGGTGATTTCGCTTCCCAGAAAGATGTTTTCTGCCACGGTGAGATTCGGAGCAAGGTTGATTTCCTGATAGATCAGCGTAATCCCGGCCGCTAATGCCGCTTTCGGTCCTTTAAGCGGATACGGCTCACCGTTGATCAACACCTCGCCGCTGGTGGCCGTATAGGCCCCCGCCAGAATCTTCATCAGGGTGCTTTTGCCCGCGCCATTTTCCCCCATCAGCGCATGCACCTCGCCAGGATAAACGGTCAGGTCAACGCCTTTCAGTGCGTAGAAGTGGCCAAAACGCCGGGTGATCTGACGCATTTCAAGTATCGGCTTAGCTGTCATCGCCCCGCTCCTGCTGATTATGGATAGCCGCGAGTTAAGCAGGAGAAGATAAATGGATAATGTCAGCGGCCATTCATATTTGTCATATTCCGCTTCGCACTCACTTTTATACTCGCCCTATCGTCGCATGGCCGGAGAGCGTATTGATGCAACGCAGTTTGCCGTGGCAGGTCGGGGCGCGCGGTCGCCTGTTGCTGTCGCATTTATTAGTTGTGTGCGTCACCCTGATGGTGAGCGTGGTGGCCATTACCAGCTTTCGCCATGCCGGAAGCCTTCAGGAACAGGCTCAGGCTCAGACGCTGGCCGATATGAACGGCAGCCTGGCGCTGGCGCGCAATACCGCGAATGTCGCCATCACCGCCGTGCGGTTATCTCAGGTCGTGGGCGCGCTGGAATATCAGAGCGAATCGCGACGACTGCAGCAGAATCAGCAGGCCCTGCAACATTCACTCGCCCTGCTGGCCAGTACGCCGCTGGCTGCACGCGAGCCTGAACGCGTGGCCCGACTGCGTGCACGCAGTCTGATGCTTGAGCAGTCTGTGAGTCTGTTGCTGCGTAAAGGCCATGAACGTCATTTGCAGCGCAATCTTGTGCTCAGCGGGTTATGGCAGTCACAGCTGCTGCTGGAACGCATTAATGACCTGGCACACCGCAACGGAACCGGCGCACCCGATTTCGCCTTGCGCCAGCAGACCGGCAGGCTACTGGATATTGCGATTCGTACGCCCTCCTCGACCGCGGTCATCGATCAGTTGCAGCAGGTGATGACGCAATGGCGCAACGTGGCCGCATCGGGGGCGTTGGGTGACAACGTGCAGCAGTTACTGGAAACCCAACGCAGCCTGATCCCGTTGGCGGCAGCGCTGGAACAGAGCGATCTGTCCATCGCCTATGCCACCTACCGTATCAAGGCGCTCGTAGCCGCGCTGAATGATGACATTACCGCGTACGTTCAGCAGGTAGCCCGGCAAAGTGACCAGCGTAACATTGCCACTCACCGACAACGGGATTCGGTCAGTGGCTTTATCCTGCTTTCTGCCCTGTTGGCACTCGCCATCACCGTCTATACCGGGTACTACATCTATCGCAACCTTGGGTCCAGCCTGACCGCCATTGCCGCCGCAATGACCCGGCTGGCCCAGGGGGAACACAATGTCAGCGTGCCGGGCCTTCAGCGACGGGATGAACTGGGCGAGCTGGCGCGCGCCTTCAACGTGTTTGCCCGTAATACCGCCTCGCTGGCCCATACGTCGCGTCTGCTAAAAGAGAAAAGTACCCAACTTGAATCCACCTTTCTGGCAATGCGTGATGGCTTTGCCCTGTTTGATAACAGCGGCGAATTGGTGGTGTGGAACGATCAGTATCCGCAGCTTCTGGGCATCGCACCGCGGGATTTGCAGCGGGGACTGCACTACAAGCATCTGCTGGCGCAGCTTGATATACACCTGCACGATCTGGCGGAACCACAGGAAGTCAGGCTGGCCGATGGCCGCACCGTAGAACTGCGCTTCAGCCCGGTCCCCCGGCGCGGTAGCGTGAATACGGTGCTGGAACGCACCTCACGGAAGGTGCTGGAAGAAGCGCTGGTACACAGTCAGAAAATGAAAGCGGTAGGTCAGCTGACCGGCGGCATCGCGCATGATTTCAACAATCTGCTGGCCGTCATTATCGGCAGCCTGGCGTTAACCGAGGGGCAACTGCCGCCCGGCCCTCTTGCGAGCCGGATAGAACGCGCCCGCCAGGCGGCGGATCGGGCAGCCCTGCTGACCCAGCGACTGCTGGCCTTTTCGCGTAAGCAAACCCTGAATCCGCATGCGGTGTCAGTCGTGTCGTTAGTGGAAAACCTGCAGGGGCTGCTGCAACATTCGCTGTTGCCCGGTCAACACCTGATTATTGATGCCCAACGGCCCGGCTGGCCTGCCTGGATTGATGCCAGTCAGTTAGAGAATGCGGTCATGAATCTGGTGGTGAATGCCAGAGATGCGATGGCCGGACAAAGCGGCGAAATCCGTCTGCGTATCTGGAACCAGCGCCGCACTGAGCGCGGTGAAAAGCGAGACCGGGTCACCATTGAGGTCATCGATCACGGTTGCGGCATGTCAGAAGAGGTGCGTGCGCAGGTGTTTGAACCCTTCTTTACCACCAAAACAACCGGTACCGGTAGCGGCCTGGGCCTGTCGATGGTCTACGGTTTTGTTCGTCAGTCGGGCGGACAGGTAGAGCTGGAAACCGCGCCGGGCCAGGGCACCACCGTACGGCTGTTGCTGCCCCGCGCGCCCGATGTCCCGGCGGTCCGATTCGTCGCCTCGCACCCGGCGCAGCCGGATGCCGCGCAGGACCGGTTAGTTCTGGTGCTGGATGATGAACCGGCTGTGCGGCAAACCCTGTGTGAACATCTGCACCAACTGGGTTACCTGACGCTGGAGTGTGACACGGGCGAAGCGGCGCTGGCGCTGCTGCACCAGACGCCGGATATCGATTTGCTGATCAGCGATTTGATGCTGCCGGATGAGATTAGCGGTGCGGAGGTGATTCGTCAGGCACAGCAAAAGTGGCCGCAGTTGGCTACATTGCTCATCAGCGGCCAGGATCTGCGTCACCAGCCCGTCACGTTGCCGTTGTGTGAACGACTGGCGAAACCCTGGCAGGCAGCGCAGCTGGTGCAGGCGCTTCAGCGCGCCTGGCAGCGCAGCGCACGGCTTAATCGTGCCCGCCAGGCTGCCACAACGGCACCGGCTTCCCGATGATATAGCGTTTACGCAGACGGCTGGAGATGGCATCCATCACCATGACCACGACAACCAGGATAATCGTCAGGAACATCACCACATCCCAGTTCCACAGGCGCATGTTCTCTGCGTACACCAGGCCGACACCGCCCGCGCCGACAAAGCCAAGCACCGCCGCTGAGCGGGTATTGGACTCGATCTGATACAGGCTCAGTGCCAGAAACTGTGGGAAAGACTGGGTGAAAATACCAAACCGGTGCTTCTGCAGACTGTTTGCGCCCAGCGCGCCCAGGCCGCGACTGGGTGAACGCTCAACCGCTTCGTGGCCTTCGGAATAGAGCTTACCTAACAGACCAATGTCCTGCAGGATAATCGCCAGCACCCCGGCCAGCGGCCCCATGCCGACCGCGCGAACAAAAATCAGGCCCCAGATCGCCATATCAATGCCGCGCAGCATATCGAACAGGCGACGCACAACAAACGCAATGGGACGGGCAACCTTATCATGCATCACATTACGCGCCGCCAGAAACGAGAGCGGCAGCGCCAGCAGCGTGGCGGTCAGCGTGCCGGCAAACACAATCGCCAGCGTAATGCCGACCTGAGAGAAATAGTAGCCAAACGGCCAGTTCACGAAGTCCTGCCAGACAAACATGCGCAGAAAATAGCGGCCCAGTTGCTGGCATCCTGTGAGCAGGCGGTTCCATTCGATGCCAAACACCATAAAGAAAAAGACATAATAGAGCACCAGCGCCAGGGCCAGCATGGCAAGGCGACGCAGATAGCGGTTTTGTGCAGCAAACAGCGCGGGATGCTGCTGCTTCATCGCGCTGATATCGGGCGCAAGCGTAACCATGGTTATTCCTCCACAACGCGACGGCGCAGGCGGCCAGAAACGGTGTCCAGTAGCGAGACCACAATCAAAATCAGTAGCAGCGTCATGCTGACCTGATCAAAGCGATCCAGTTTAATATTGGTCATTAACTCCTGACCAATGCCGCCCGCCCCCACCAGCCCCAGGATGGTCGACGAACGGAAATTAACTTCCAGGCGCATAAAGCTGTATGACAGAAAAACCGGCTTCACCTGCGGCCAGAAGGCATAGCGCATCCGTTGCAGTTTGCTGGCACCGCAGGCCGCCAGCCCGCGCACCGGTTTATCCGAGGCGGACTCGATGGCTTCATAAAACAGTTTGGTCAGGCTGCCAATGGTGTGCAGCGCCAGCGCCAGAAAGCCGGGAATCGCTCCGATGCCAAATGCCATCACAAACATTACCGCCCAGGCCAGTTCCGGCATGGTGCGTAGAAAGGCGACAAAAGCGCGAATCGCCATGCGCAGACTGGCTGGCGTTTGTGTGTTATCGGCCGCAAAGAAGGCCAGCACGCCCGCTATCACCACCGCAATCAGCGTGGAGGCCAGCGCCAGCTGCAATGTTTCCCATATCAACGGCAGCTGGATATTCAGACGATAGCCCCAGTAAGCCAGCGATCCTTCTGTCTTGCCATCCGCAAATAACACCGGCAGATGCAATACGGGCATGATCTCGTGCAGGTAATCAAAAAAGTGCGGTAAGGATTGCCAGATGGTCACGAGATTGAACTCGGCCATATTCGCCGCCGCCAGGTAAAGCCCCCCCAGCACCAGTGACCAGACGAGCGAGTCACGCTTCTGTTGGCGGCGGATGCGTTGATAATAGCGTTCGAAGTCGGTCACGGCGGTGTTCTCAGATTGATGTGTGGCAAAGTCAGCAGAGAAAGGGAAATCTGTCTGTGATAACGGGCCGCCCGCACCCCGGCGGGCGGCTCGCTGGCTCAACGCCAACGGCTTTACCGTTAGCCGCGTGCGCCTTTCATCAGCTCGCGCTTCATGTCGATGATGTTCTGGAAGTCAGCCACAGAGGTTTTGCCAATGTGCTGCTGGCCGCCTACGGCTTTGGTGAAACAGGCGTGGTCGTCTTTATCCAGTTTTTTGATGGCAGCAATCACTTTCGCTTTGAAATCGGCGGGCAGTTTATTGCTCACGAGAATAGGCCCGTTAGGAATTAACGGTGACTGCCAGATGATGCGGATCTGTTTCATCAGGTCAGGATGATCCATACGGATCAGGCGGCCAAACGCACCGGAGGTGTAGCCCTTATTGTAATCCCCCACCATGGAGGTCCAGGTGACGGCGCCGTCGAACTGATTATTCAGTACGCCCAGGATGTCCTGCTCATGACCACCGGAGAAGGTTACGCTGGAAAAGAAATTGTTGTATTTGTTGTCGATGTTGCCGCCAAACAGCTTTTTAAAGGCCTGATTGGGTACCAGGAAGCCTGACGTGGAATCCGGATCGGCCATCCCAAACGATTTGCCTTTCAGATCTTCCAGCTTTTTGTAAGGACTGTCAGCTTTCACAATCACGACAGAGTGATAACCGCGAGACTGATCTTTGTCATCCACGACAATGCCGACTAAATCGACGGCTTTCGGGTCCTGAATATACACCGAGGCGTAAGACGACGGCGACATGCTCAGCACCAGATCCACTTTGCCACCCAGCAGGCCCTGAATTACGCCGGAATAGTCGGACGAGTTGCGGATTTTGGTATCCACGTGCAGTTCTTTATCAAAGAAGGATTTCACACACTGGTTATCACCAATCTGCTGGGTGGCGTTCTGACCGCCCAAAATGCCCAGATTCAGTTCTTTAGGTGCATCCGCTGCATTAACGCCAAAGGTAAGCAGTGCCGTAGTCAATAACGCGAAAGCTTTGATTTTCATTAGCCTTGTTCTCTTGCTGTGATAGTTAGTGGATCTGGTTGAATTCATCGCCGTACAGCTGATGCAGCAGGCCATCGGTCAGGTCAGAAGGATGGCCGTCAAAGAGCACCACACCGCGTTGAATCCCGATGACGCGGGTGCAGTAACTTTTCACCAGCTCGATCGAGTGCAGGTTAACCATCACGCTGATGCCCTGTTCACTCACCTGGCGCAGAACGTCCATAATGCGGGTGGTATTTTTGGGATCGAGAGAGGCAACCGGTTCGTCGGCCAGCAGAATTTTGGGGTTTTGCATCAGCGCCCGACAGATCGCCACGCGCTGCATTTGTCCACCTGAAAGGTTTTCGGCACGCTGTAACGCCTGCGGTAGCATGTTCATCCACTCCAGCAGTTGAATCGCGCGGGCGCGGTCGGCGTCAGAGAAGACTTTGAAAAACGATTTCAGCGTCGACGTCTGGCTGAGACGACCCAGCAGCACGTTGGTCAGCACGTCAAGACGCGGCACCAGGCAGAAATCCTGAAAAATCATGCCGCACTGCGCACGCCATTCGCGCATCTGGCGGCTACTGAGGTTGACCACATTGCGATCGGCTTCGCCGTGATGCAGGCTGATGATTGCGCCCTGCGAGGCCGAAATGGTGCCGTTCAGCATATGCAGCAATGTCGATTTGCCTGCGCCAGAGCGACCAATCACCGCCACTAATTCACCCGCATGCAAATCGAAACTGACATTATCGAGGACCTTGTTGCTACCGTAGGCTTTGCTCAATCCCTGAACAGATAACACTTTTTGCCCGCCGGAGTGGGTCAACGACGTGACGTTATCGACCACCGTTTTCAGCAGTGCCTGTGCCATGATGTTCTCCGTTGTTCCAGTTAACGTTCTGTGCACCCGACGCTGAATCCGGGGCTTCATTACCCTGTCTGGCCCGTACCTGTTGGCTCAGTGCCTTTGCTGGCAGCAGGGACAGCAGGCCCTGCTCACGCAGCAGGAACCTGACGAGAGACCGCTATATTAAGAACACCGGGGATGAAAGCTGTATTACGGTTATGTGATTAAACGATGACAGGCAAAACGGCGTCCAGAGACAGCGACAGGCCGTCATGCGCCGCCTGCACCGAGGCCGGTAGCGGGTGCTCGGCCAGCCAGTTGTCCATATCGTGACTCAGATGAATCAGCCAGGCCTGGTGGGGTTTCAGTGCCTCGATGATGGTCAGGGCCGCGGTCACATCGTTATGGTTACGCCCGCCCTGACCGGGGGGATCGTTGCAGTCCACCACCAGGTGGTCCAGCGTTTGTCCACGAAGGAAATCCGCGGTATCCGGCGGCAGACCGCAGGTATCACACAGCCAGGCCAGCCGGGCACCGTGCCAGTCAAACAGATAGCCATGCGTAAGCCGTGAATGCTGGAGTGGTAAGGGCGTCACCCGCAGGTCGCCAAATGACTGGGCCACGAAGGGGGTTAACGCGGGCCGGAAATCCAGTAAGCCGGGATGTTTAAACAAGTCGTCACAGCCCTTTTCATCCGGCGGCCCCCAGACGGGAATCGGTTTCCCTTTGCCCCAGCGCAGGGTAAATAAGCCCTGCACATGATCCATATGATAGTGCGTCAGCAGAATCCGGTTGATATCCTCAGGCTGAAACCGTTCTGCCAGCAAGGGTAAGCCCGCATCCAGTAAAATACGTTCACGTCCGGCTTCGATTAACGCGCTTGTAGGCGCGCGGCGATAACGGGCAGACTGACGGGCGCGCAAACAGGCGCCACAGTCACAACCGAACACGGGTGCCCCGGTTACGCCGCCCGTACCGAGCAGGGTCAGTTTCATGAGGCGCCCTCCAGCAGCTGACGTAACTGTTGTACGGTCTCTTCGAGTGCGCCATCATTATTCAGCCGCAGGCAGCCTTCTGGCTGATGCCGGTCAGCCCGTGCCAGCCGTTGGGCGATCGCCGCTTCGCTCTCACGGCCACGCTGGCGTAACCGTGCGGCCAGTACCGCAGACGACACCTCAAGGCATAGCGGTAACAGTCGCGTGCCGTAACGTGCCCGGACGTGTTCCAGATGCTGGCGCGATCCGTTGACCAGCACGTTTTGCCCGCACGCCAGCCAGTGGTCGATTTCACTGCCCACGCCATAATAAAAACCGTGCGCCTGCCAGCTGACGGCAAATAACCCCAGCGCATCGCGCCGGATAAATTCCGCTTCCGTCAGGGCGATATGGTTTTCGCCCCCTACATCATGGGGGCGCGTAATATAGCGATGAGCAATCAGCAAGCCCTCAGGCGGTGCCTCGCGCAGCCGGTCCAGCAGGCTGTCTTTGCCTGAACCGGACGGGCCGATAAGCCAGATGAGCCGGGCCATCAGTACACCTGCCGACCTTTACACCAGACATGGCGAATATGGGGATGGCCATGTTGAGTATGCGCCAGGACCAGGTCGGCGCGGCAGCCTTCGCTGATCACGCCACGATCTTCCAGCCCCAGCGCACGTGCCGGATTGCACGTCACCAGCGCAATGGCCTGAGGCAAAGAGAGCGTATTGCGCTCATCGGCGGCCAGACGGAACGCCGCATCCAGCAGGCTGGCGGGATAGTAGTCCGACGACAGGATATCCAGCATGCCGTGAGCGGCCAGCTCCCAGGCGGCCACGTTGCCGGAATGCGAACCGCCGCGAACAATGTTGGGCGCGCCCATTAACACCTGCATGTTGCGGTAGCGTGAAGCTTTTGCCGCCTCCAGCGTGGTGGGAAACTCGGCAATCGCACTGCCCACGGCGTGCGACTCTTCGACATGGTCAACAGTCGCATCGTCATGACTGGCGATCGCGATGCCGTGATCGCGGCACAGCGCGGCAATCGCCAGACGATTAGGCTGTGACCAGGCCTCGGCCAGTTCCAGTTGCTCGCGCTCAAACGCATCCATCTGCTCGTCATTCAGCTGGTATTTTCCCTGGTAGTATTCCCGGTACTTTTCCAGCGACGCATACTGACGCTGGCCGGGTGAGTGATCCATCAGCGACACCAGCGACAACTCGGATGAGGACAGCAAGGCTTCAAACAGCGGCAGCGTTGCATGATGCGGCAGCTCACAGCGCAGATGCAGTAAATGCTCTGCGCGATTAAGCCCCTTTTGGTTGCTGTCACGAATCGCGCCAATCATTTTACTGAGATTTTCCAGTCGGTGGCCGCCATCACGCACATCCCCCACGCCGATAGCATCCAGCACGGTGGTGATGCCGCTGGCCACCATCAGCGCATCGTGGCTGCTCATCGCCGAGTGCGCCGGCCAGTCGACTTTAGGCCGTGGGGTGAAAAATTTGTCCAGGTTATCGGTATGCAACTCCACCAGGCCCGGCAGCAGATATGCGCCTTCGCCATCCAGCGCACTGGCCAGCTGGCTGTTCGTTTCGCTAAAGTTGGTAATACGGTCTTCGCGAAACTCCAGCGAACCGGCAACAACCTCATTTTCCAGCACCAGCTTTACGTTATTAATGATCATGCTTCTGCCCCTGTTTTGAAGGGCTGCATGACGTGCAGGCGATCGGCCACACGTTCCCGCACCGCTTCATCATGAAAGATCCCCACGATTGCCGCGCCGCGTTCACGCGCCTGCTCAATCAGGCCCACGACCGCGGCACTGTTGACACTGTCGAGTGACGCTGTGGGTTCGTCCAGTAACAACACCGGATAGTCCGCGATAAAGCCGCGGGCGATATTGACGCGCTGCTGCTCGCCTCCCGAAAAGGTTGAGGGGGCCAGAGACCAGAGGCGCTGCGGGACGTTAAGTCGCGTCAGCAGCTCTTTCGCGCGGGCTTCACAGAAGCCGCGTTCCACGCCGCGCTCCAGCAACGGCTGCATCACGATCTCCAGCGTCGGCACGCGCGGGATGACGCGCAGAAACTGACTGACCCAGCCGATAGTATCGCGACGAATGGCAATAATCTGACGGGCCGGTGCCTGCGCCATATCCACCCACTCACCCTGATGCTGTACCCAGATGTGGCCGCTGTTGGCCTGATAGTTACCGTACAGGGCACGCAGCAGGGTGGATTTCCCGCTGCCGGAATGCCCGTGCAGTACCACGCATTCGCCCTGACTGACGTCCAGGCAGGCATCCTGTAATACCGGCAGCGCCGCCCCGTTTTGATTGTGCAACACAAAGGTTTTGCACAAATTTTCTACGCGCAGTTGCGTTTTCATAGTCGCCGTCGCCATTAGTTGAGCACCGATGAAACCAGCAGTTGCGTGTAAGGATGATGCGGGTCATCCAGCACGCGGTCAGTTAAGCCACTTTCCACCACCCGGCCCTGCTTCATCACCAGCAGGCGATGCGCCAGCAGGCGCGCCACGCCCAGATCGTGCGTCACAATTACTACCGCCAGATTGAGTTCTCGCACCAGCGTACGCAGCAGATCCAGTAACCGTGCCTGCACCGAGACGTCCAGGCCGCCGGTCGGTTCATCCATAAACACCAGCTTCGGCTGGGTGACCAGATTGCGGGCGATCTGCAGACGCTGCTGCATGCCGCCGGAAAAGGTTGTCGGCAGATCATCGATGCGGTTAGCTGCGATTTCCACCGCCTGCAGCCAGTGGCTGGCTTGCGCGCGGATCTCGCCGTGATGGCGGTGACCGACGGCCATCAGGCGCTCGCCGATATTGCCGCCCGCCGTGACCTGAGGGCGCAAACCTTCCAGCGGGTGCTGGTGGACCACGCCCCACGCCGTACGCAGTAAGCGGCGGCGGTCGCTTTCGCTCATTTGATACAGATCGCGTTGCAGATAGTGAATCGCGCCTGCCTGCGGTGCCAGCCGCGCTGACAGGCTACGCAACAGGGTGGTTTTGCCCGATCCGGATTCCCCGACGATACCCAGAACCTCGCCCGGATAGAGATCAAAACTGACGTCTTCAAAGCCTTTTCCTGGCGCATACAGATGAGTAAGGTTGTTCACCGCGAGCAGCGGTTGTTCACTGTGCATGGTGTTGTTCCTGCTGCTGGTGGCAAAAATCGGTATCGGAGCACACAAACATGCGCGTGCCCTGGTCGTCCATTACCACCTCATCCAGATAGCTGTGGCGCGAACCACAGAGCGCACAGGGTTCGTCCCACTGCTGCACGGTGAAGGGATGATCGTCGAAATCGAGGCTTTCAACTTTGGTATAGGGCGGCAAGGCATAGATGCGTTTTTCACGACCGGCACCAAACAGCTGGAGCGCGGGCATCATGTGCATCTTGGGGTTATCGAATTTGGGGATCGGCGACGGATCCATCACATAGCGATCGTTGACCTTTACCGGATAGGCATAGGTGGTGGCGATGTGACCAAAACGGGCGATGTCTTCGTACAGTTTGACCTGCATGATGCCGTACTCTTCCAGCGCATGCATAGTGCGGGTTTCCGTTTCGCGAGGCTCAATAAAGCGCAGCGGCTCGGGAATCGGCACCTGGAAAATCAGGATCTGATCTTCTTGCAGCGGCGTTTCCGGAATACGGTGGCGCGTCTGGATCAGCGTGGCGTCCACTGTGCGCTCGGTCGTCGCCGCACCGCTGACGCGCTGAAAGAAACGGCGGATCGAAACCGCATTGGTGGTATCGTCCGCGCCCTGGTCGATAACTTTCAGAACGTCTTTGTCGCCAATCACGCTGGCGGTAATTTGAATGCCGCCGGTGCCCCAGCCGTAAGGCATCGGCATTTCACGTCCGGCAAACGGCACCTGATAGCCGGGAATCGCCACGGCTTTCAGGATAGCGCGTCGGATCGTACGTTTGGTTTGTTCGTCAAGATAGCCGTTGTTATAGCCGCTGAGTTCAGCCATTTTGCTGCTCCTGATAGTCCTGGCGCAGACGTTTCAGCAGTTCCAGTTCCGCCTGGAAATCGACGTAGTGCGGCAGTTTTAAGTGGGACACAAAACCTGCGGCTTCGACGTTATCCGCATGGGACAGCACAAACTCCTCGTCCTGCGCCGGGCTGGTAATGCGTTCATGGTGTTCACGCGTCTGTAGCGCCCGATCCACCAGCGCCATGGACATGGCTTTACGCTCAGCCCGGCCAAAGACCAGGCCATAACCCCGTGTAAAGTGCGGGGCGCTTTCGCCGTCGTGCGTAAAACCGTTGACCATTTCGCATTCGGTCAGCAGCATTTCCCCGATCTCCAGTTCAAAACCCAGCTCTTCGGGGCAAATGCTGACGCTGACGTATCCGGTACGAATTTCACCGGCAAAGGGGTGCGTGCGGCCATAGCCACGCTGAGTGGAATAGCCCAGCGACAGCAGAAACCCTTCGTCGCCGCGCACCAGTTGCTGAAGACGTGCCGCGCGCGAGGCGGGAAAGCCCATCGGCTCACGGGTGATATCCGTGGGTTCGCTGCCATCGTCGTGTTCTGCCTCCGCGAAGCCTTCCTCGCTCATCATGCTGAACATATGCGGACAGTGTTCCGGTAGCGCCCGCTCACTGCGCGGCGGCGGCGGTGTTTCGCCATTTGCCATCAACGTAAAGTCCAGCAGACGGTGGCTATAGTCGTAGGTCGGCCCGAGTACCTGACCGCCGGGTAAATCCTTATACACCGCCGAGATGCGTCGCTCGATTCGCATGCTACCGGTAGCTAACGGCGTGCTTTGCGCCAGCCGCGGCAGGGTTGTGCGATAGGCACGCAGCAGGAAAATGGCCTCCACCAGATCGCCGCTGGCCTGCTTAATCGCCAGCGCCGCCAGCGCGGGATCGTAAATGCCACCTTCCGTCATCACCCGATCTACCGCCAGACCGAGCTGCTGCGCGACCTGGTCGCAGGATAATTCAGGCACCGCGCGATCGCCGCGCCGCACATCCGCCTGCAGGTGATGGGCGTTAGCAATGGCTTTTTCGCCCCCTTTCACGGCTACGTACATGAGCACACCTCAACGTGGGTTGTCCGTGGCACCGCCATCATCGCTTCGCCACAGGTAAAGATGAGATCCACACCCTGAGGAAACGGATGCGGGCGGGCACGCAGGTAGTCGATCACGCTTTCCGGCAGTTGTGGCGCAATGGCGCGTGCTTCGCGCAGCCCCGGCCCTGTCAACCGTAATGCCAGGCCACCGTTCAGCGCAGGTACCTCAATAATCAGCGTGGTGCTTTTCTCAGGTGCCAGGTTATCACCCGCGGAAAAGTCGGCCGGATTAGGCTGAGCGGTCGCGTGACTTAACGCAAATGCCGCATCACTGCTGTCGGTAATCGGTGCGCCGGTATGAAAACGCAGGTTATCGCGTAGCGTCTGATTATCGACCTGTGGGTCCAGCCATAAGGGGCTTTCCTGATCGACCAGGGTCAGCAGCACGGCAGTAGCGGCGGGAGAAAGTGCGCCCCAGCCCTGTTGCAGCGGCAGCGATACCATAACGCCAGGTTCGCTCATGGCTTTCAGAATGCGGCGAAAAGCATGCTGCGCATCCGCAACCGGGTGATGAAAACTTGCCAGTAAAGTCATTCATTGTCTCCGCGTACCAGCGTAAAGAAGTCCACTTTGCTACTGGCGATTTCACGTGCACGCAGCTGACGCTGCTCGTCGCGTAAGGCCGCCAGTGGGGTAATAATCTTTTCCTGTAACAGCTCGGCGGTGCCCGTCTGCTGCAACAGCGCATCCATCAGGGCACAGCGTTCGGCGTGGGCTTTATCCCGGCCCAGCAGGTAGCTGTAGCCCAGGGTGCCATCGTTTAGCCGGACGACCGCGCGCGTGACGGTGGCATCGCCCATCACAAAACGTTTGCCCGTCGCGCCCATGCGGGCCTGCAACCGTGTCAGGCCAATTTCAGCCGGTCGGATCAGCGTAAATGCCGGCGTAAGGTTGAGCGGCTGCCAGAGCGCGTCAAGCTCGGCGGCGCTACTGTGGGCCAACACCGAAAGCCAGTGCTGGCGTGCCGTTTGCTGTTTCATTCGTGCTCCAGAGTGAGTTCAATCATGTCGCCACGCGTCAGGCTGACGGAGTACTCCGCCATCGCACCATCGGTGGTTTTATTCAGGGTGCGCACGCACAACAAGGGGGAATGCAGTGCGATCTCCAGCTGCTTGCACTCTTTGGCCTGAGCCCGACGGGTGCTGATGCGCGTTTGCGTGCGCACCAGCTGCTTGCCGGTGTGCTGCCGCAGGAAGTCGTGGAGCGAGCCGCTGGTAAAGCGTTGTAGCTGCGGCCACCAACTGAGGTCGGGCAGGAAGTGATTAATCAGGCACACCGGCAGGCCATTGACCCGGCGCAGCGTGCGCAGATGAATGACGTTGTCGCCTTCGTTCACGCCTAATGCGGCCGCGACGTCTGTACTGGCAGGACGCAATACGGCCAGCAGGCGCTCACTGGTGGGATCGCTGCCCTGTTCCAGTAAGTTCTGGCTGAAGCGGGCCTGCGTATGGAGCGGATAATCATACGGGCGCATTAACACCAAAATGCCGACGCCGTGGCGACGCTGCAGCAACCCTTTATTCACCAGTTCATCAACCGCCCGACGTAAGGTGTGGCGGTTAACGGCATAGTGATCGGCCAGCTGTTGCTCCGAAGGAAGATAGTCACCACTGCGATAACGCTCCTGAACAGCCTGCTCCAGTTGCGCCGCAACGGCCTGATACACAGTGGTCGGATGTCTGGATAACTCCATCACAAATAAATCCTCACAGCGTAAGGGGGGATTTCGCAGCCGGTGGACTGCGGGATGGCTACAGCGTGACGGGATCAGATGACAGAGAGGTGACGACTTAGTGAAGCGAAGGTGAATTTGTCTGTGAAGCGCAGGACACCGGACAGATCTGAGAGTAAACCGCTCAACGCCATAGGGCATCCATGCCATATGGCGGTCAGGGCTTATCCGGCTGTTTAATCAGGAAAATCGGTTGATAATGACGTCTGTTTCCAGGCTTCTATCTGTGCCAGTCGCGCTTTGAGTTTTTCCGTTACCGCCTCATAACCCCATGCTCCCATCACCACGTGGCGCGGCGGATCAGGGTGTTCAGCAATGGCGATCATCGCGCTCGCCGCACGAACAGGGTCACCTTTCTGCGTGCCGCTGTACGCCGCCGTCGCCTTCATCCTGGCGGCAGCGGTTTCGGCATAATCCGGTAAGGTGCTCGGGGTCTGATGCAGCGAACGTCCTGCCCAGTCGGTACGAAACGGGCCGGGTTCAATACAGGTCACGTGAATCCCTAACGGACCCACTTCCTGGGCGAGCGAATCAGACCAGCCCTCTACGGCGTGCTTACTGGCAGCATAAGAACCTGAGCTGGCAAAGCCGATGAATCCTGCCACAGAGGTGATATTCATAATGTGACCCCGTCGCGCGGTGCGCATAGCCGGCAGTACCGCACGCGTCAGAGCAAACAGACCGAAAACGTTGGCATCAAACTGCGCGCGTATGGCCTTGTCTTCCCCTTCTTCGACGGAACTTTGGTAACCGTAACCCGCATTATTGACCAGTACGTCAAGGGTGCCGAACGTTTCAAGCGCTTTGTTGACCGCCTTATCAATACTGTGTTGTTGCGTCACATCCAGTTCAACCGCAATCGCGTTCGGATGGCCGTCAACCAGATCGGCGATCGCTGATCGATGGCGTGCAGTTACGACCACCCGGAATCCGCGGGCGATGGTCTGCTGCGCCAGTTCACGGCCAAATCCCGTTGAACATCCAGAAATCAGCCACACCGGTTGTGTGTTTGTTCCCATGATCAGGCTCCTGTTATCGGTTTAGCAAAGGGCTGCCGGACATCCGTATGGCCGGGAGCAAGCAGAGTCTTGCCGCAGGGCGAGTGAAAATTTACCCGCTATTGCTTTTTATGAAAAAGTTGGCTGGCCGTGTCACTGAGAATCTGGACCGCGCCACGATCCCCTTTAACCATGGAGGCCATAAAGGATTTGGCCTGACTGAACGTGATATGTGGCGGCAGAGGCGCGACTTCCGGATCGGTTTTTACCTCCAGCAGTACAGGCCGGTCAGCGCTGAGCGCCCGTTGCCATGCACCTGCGAGCGCATCCGGATTATCCACATAGATCCCTGTCAATCCCAGGGATTCAGCGAACTCAGCATAGTTAACGTTCGGCAGTTGCTGGGTTGCTTCGAAGCGCGGATTGCCCTCCATCACGCGCTGTTCCCAGGTCACCTGATTGAGGTCCTGATTATTGAATACACAAACAATCAGGCGCGGATCGGCCCATTGTTGCCAGTATTTCTGAATGGTGATCAGCTCAGCCATATTATTCATCTGCATCGCCCCGTCTCCCACCAGCGCCACAACCGGCTTGTGCGGATGGGCAAATTTGGCCGCAATCGCGTAGGGCACCGCCGCCCCCATACAGGCCAGGCCGCCGGACAGTGAGGCGCGCTGGCCCTGTTTTACACGATAGTCACGCGCAAACCAGTTGGCACAGGAGCCGGAATCGGAGGTCACAATGGCATCGTCCGGCAGTTGCGGCGACATTTCCCATACCACACGCTGCGGATTAACAGGATTGGCAGGAGCATGCGCTCGCGTTTCCATCAGTGTCCACCACTCTTGTACCTGACGTGCAATATCCTCCTGCCAGCGACGATCGGTTTTGTGCTCCAGCAAAGGTAACAAAGCACGCAACGTTTCTGCGGCATCGCCGTGCAGATTCACTTCACAAGGATAACGCAGGCCCAGCATGGCAGGATCGATATCAATCTGTACTGCGCGTGCCTGACCTTCTTTCGGCAGAAATTCCGTCCAGGGAAAGCCGCTACCGATCATCAGCAGCGTGTCGCAGTGTTGCATCATTTCCCAGGAGGGCCCCGTGCCAAGTAAACCAATAGCGCCGGTTACAAAAGGGGCATCATCCGGCAGCACATCTTTACCTAACAACGCTTTTGCCACGCCCGCGCCCAACAGATTAGCCGCTTTCACCACTTCTGTCGCCGCATCGCGGGCACCAGAACCAATAAGAATGGCGACCTTTTTCCCGCTGTTCAGCACCTCCGCAGCACGTTGCAGATCATGGTCGTAAGGGACAACTTTGGGGCGCTTATAGCCGCTGCCAGAATGGGTAAAACCGTGAAGGTGCGGAGGCGCCTGCCAGGCTTCGTCCTGAATATCTTTCGGGACGATCACCACCGCCACGCCATTCTGTGCAATGGCAATACGAACGCCACGGTCAATCAGATGGCGGACCTGCGCAGGCGCGGAGGCTTCCTGCACAAAATTAGCCACGTCGGAAAAAATCCGGTCAAGGTTCATTTCCTGCTGATAACTGGCACCGCGAGCGGTCGCTTCCGCCTGCCCGGCAATGGCGAGAACCGGTGCGTGATCCATTTTGGCATCGTAGAGCCCGGTCAGAAGATGTGTCGCACCCGGGCCGCCCGTTGACAGACAAACGCCAAGCTCGCCGGTAAATTTGGCATGTCCGGCGGCCATAAAGGCGGCCATTTCTTCGTGACGGACCTGGATAAATTCTATGCCGTCACCCTGTTCGTTGGCACGCTGAATGGCCCCTAAAACACCGTTGATGCCATCGCCCGGATAGCCATAAATGCGCGTAACGCCCCACGCCTTGAGACGCTGGACAAAAAAATCACTGGTTTTGGTACTCATGGTCGCCTTCCCCTCTTAGTCCGTGCAGACTTAAAGGGTAGTCGATCAAAAAAATATCAACGGTCAGTGATGGGTTTCGTGCACAGGCGATGTTGCATTCGTACCTGTCATCGCGAAAAAGCGTTCTTACTGCGCGGGCTACTGGCTTCCGTATTCCATCGCGTTATGTTTGCCGATCAGTGAGCGCAGGGGCACACTGCTTTTCATGACCGGGGATTTGATCACGATGTAGCTGAAGTATTTATCAATGCCGATTTGGGCATCGAGCATCTTCTCAATCACGTCCTGGTAGTGCTCAATACTGCGGGTGATAAAGCGCAGAAGGTAATCGTAACCGCCGGTAATCAGATGGCACTCCATCAGCTCATCGACATCACGCATCGCAGCTTCAAACTTCATAAAGTCTTCGCGGCGGTGTCCGTTAAGCGTGACTTCGGTAAAGACGGTGACGGAATCGGTAATTTTGGTGAGATTAACGTGCGCTTCATAGCCCGTGATGAATCCCGCCTGTTCCAGGCGCTTGACGCGTTGCAGGCAAGGGCTCGGGGAAAGCCCGACGGCATCGGCGAGATTAACGTTGCTGATACGGCCATCTTTTTGTAGTTGCACCAGAATATTGATATCGATGCGATCGAGTTTCATTAAGCCGTTCATAGCACCCCTCATTGTTTACCGCTGTACTGGACGTTCGTGACTACCCAGAAATACGCTGTGTACTCGCGCAAAGCGCACTTTTGTTACTCCTTAAAATACGCCTTTTAAAATAACAACTGCGCTACTTTTTTGTAACACAAAAAATCCCGGGCTTATCACGCTTTGCAAAAAATGCGCCAGCGTGACACCCGGTTGCGGCCTGGTGGACCGCATCCCGGGTGGCTGCCTTGTCAATGAGGGCCAGTGCAGTTACAAACGACCGGTCGCCCGCGCCAGCGCGATATCGAAAATATGCAGCGCCTCTTCAAGTTGCGAATCGGTGGTCACTAACGGTGCAAGGAAACGTATGGTATTGCGATGCAAGCCACATTTAATCAGCAGCAACCCTTCCTGACAGGCGCAGTCGAGGATCTTTTGCGTCAGTGCACTGTCGGGTTTGTGTGTGTCCACATCCAGAATCTCAACGGCCTGCATAAAACCTACGCCGCGCACATCGCCAATACAGGCATACTTGTCTGCCAGCTGACGCAGACGCTGATTCAGTTGCTCACCTAACTGACAAGAACGCGCCAGCAGATTTTCCTGCTCAAAGATATCCAGTACCGCGAGGGCCGCCGCACAGGCCAGCGCGTTACCGCCATAGGTCCCGCCCAGTCCGCCCGGTGCCGGGCTGTCCATGATCTCGGCTTTACCTACCACGCCCGAAATCGGCAACCCGCCCGCCAGACTCTTCGCCGTCGTGACTAAATCCGGTTTGATGCCAAGTTGCTGGAAGGCAAACATTGTGCCGGTACGGCCAAAGCCGCTCTGGATTTCATCACAGATCAACACAATGCCGTGCTGGGTGGTAATGCGGCGCAGGGCCTGCATAAACGCGGGACCGGCCGGTAAGAAGCCGCCATCGCCCTGCACCGGTTCAATGATAATGGCGGCCACGCGCTCCGGCAGAATCTGCACCGCAAACAGCTGCTCCAGCGCCTTCAGACAGTCGGCCTCCGTGACACCGTGCAACGGATTCGGGAACGGCAGACGATACACATCACTCGGGAACGGACCGAAATTCTGTTTGTACGGCGCAGACATGCCGGTCAGCGTGACGCCCAGCAAGGTACGACCGTGGAAGGCACCGTCAAAGGCGATAATGCCGGGACGTTGCGTATAAGCTCGCGCAATTTTTACCGCATTCTCGACGGCTTCTGCGCCGCTGGTGAAGAAAACACTTTTATAACGATCTTCACCGCCGACCAGCTTATTCAGGCGCTGTGCCAGTTCGATATAGCCGGGATAGGCCACAACCTGAAAACAGGCATGCGACACCAGGCCGAGCTGACGGGTCACGGCGTTAACGACCGCAGGATGGTTATGACCGACGTTCAGTACGCCGATGCCGCCCACGAAATCCAGATAGCGGTTCCCTTCCACATCCCATACTTCGCTGCCTTTCGCGCGTTCGATCACCAGCGGATGTGCGGTAACGATGCCACGCGGCACATGATGTTCTCGGACATCCAGCAACAGGCTGTTATCCGAATAAGTTTGCTGTTCTGCCAGGACATTCTGCATTTCTCTACCTCATCCACGTCGTGTTCGGTTGGCTTAAGTATCGCAATCTGTTGAGCGATGACGGTGCCGTAATTCCGCCAGTAGCGGCATTAAGTGTTAAAATCCCACAGGTTTCAGCAAGGAAATGTTGCCCCCAGCCCGTGGCAGGCCAGCGTGATAAATGCCCGTATTCCATGCGGTATCAACGCGTCGTTAAAGTCATAGGCCGCATGGTGCAGCGGCTTGCAGGGCGCGGAGCCGATCCACAGATAGGCGCCGGGTTTGGCCTGCAACATAAAAGCAAAATCTTCTGAGGTGAGCGCGGGCTGAGCCGCGAGGCGTGCCTGCATACCTGCGGCCTGCAGGGCGGCGAGTGCCTGAGTCGCTTCCGCATCACTGTTGATCGTGGCCGGGTAATAGCGCAGATAGTTCACCTCAGCCTGTAAGCCGTGCGCGGCCGCGATGTGTTCTGCCATCTGCCGCAGGCGTGATTCGATGATGTCCTGCGCCGCGGGATTAAAGGTGCGCACCGTACCGGTGATGTTGGCTTCCGCAGGGATCATATTGTGGGAGAAACCGCCCTGCATGCGCGTCACGGTCAGTAGAGCCGGTTCGCAGGGATCGAGTGCCCGTGGCACCAGCGTGTTGAGCTGGACCACCAGCTCGCTCAGCGCCAGCAGCGTGTCATGGGTCAGATGAGGCTGGGCAGCATGCCCGCCTGCGCCTTTGATGGTGATATCAAAACGGTCGGCTGCCGCCATAATCGGCCCCGGACGGGTTTGAATCTCCCCAAGCGGCAGCTCGGGCCAGTTATGCAGCGCATACACGGCATCGCAGGGAAAGCGTTCAAACAGGCCATCGTCGATCATAGCCTTCGCGCCCGCCAGCCCCTCTTCTGCCGGTTGAAAGATAAAACACACCGTACCGTCAAACGCAACGTCACGCGCCAGTTTCTCCGCTGCGCCCAGCAACATGGTCGTGTGGCCATCATGACCACAGGCGTGGCTGCGGTTTTGTTGCAGGCTGGTCCAGGCAACCTCGCCTTTATCCTGCACAGGAAGCGCATCCATATCGGCACGCAACCCAATCATGCGCGAATTTGTGCCTTTCTTCAGTATGCCCACGACGCCGGTTTTACCGATGCCACGATGCACTTCAATGCCCAGATCGTGTAAAAAGCGGGCAACAATGTCGCTGGTACGCTGCTCCTGAAATCCCAGCTCCGGGTTACGGTGCAGATCCCGGCGCAACGCCACTAAATGATCCATCTTAATATCCTCGTGAACGATCGATAACGCCGTGCAGCGGCTCACCGCGCTGAAAACGCCGCAGGTTGGCCACCAGTGCGCTCACCGCGCTGTCGTTTTGTGTGCGGCTGGCAATGTGGGGCGTGAGCCAGATGGCGGGATGGGTCCAGAACGCATGACCGGCAGGGAGCGGTTCCGGCTCCGTTACGTCAATCACAGCGGCCCGTAACTGACCGCTGTCCAGCGCGGTCAGCAAATCCTGTTCGTTAAGCTGCGGTCCGCGTCCGGCCTGCACCAGCGCGGCCCCGGCGGGCAACTGGCTGAACAGTCTGGCATTGAGCAGGCCCTCTGTGCTGGGCGTCAGTGGTAACAGGCACACCAGAATGTCGCTGCGTGCCAGAAACGCGGGCAGCTGCGCGTCACCGTGCCAGCACACTGCGCCCGGTATCTGATGGGGCGTCCGGCTCCAGCCGCCGCAGTCAAAGCCTAATGTCTGAAGCTGGGTCAGTGCGGCGCGCCCCAGTTCGCCGAGTCCCATGATCCCTACGCGCCGTTCGCTGGCGGGCACGGCTGAATGCGCCTGCCACTGCTGCGCACGCTGTTGCTGGAAATAGCGCGGCATATCGCGATGCAGTCCCAGCACGGCGAAGGTAATGTATTCCACCATGCCCTGCGTCAGCCCGGGTTCAATCATCCTCACTAACGGCAGGTGCGCAGGAAGCGCGGACAGATCGAACTGTTCCGCCCCGGCACCGACAGAAAACAGAATTTTCAGGTTGGGAAACCGGCGGGTCACATCGTCCGGCGGCACCCAGGCGATCACCGCCTCCACCTGCTCCGGCTCACCCGTTTCGGGCCAGAGATGTAAGTGGATATCCGGCGCATGCGCCGCCAGCCAGCGCTGCCAGTAAAGGCCGCGCTGGGGCTCCGATTTGTACACGATATGCATCAGGCCATCGCCTGGGTCATTAAGCCAAACGCCTGCATGCCCTGTGGTGCCCACACCTGGCCACGTACCATGGTGACCGGGGCATCCACATTGGCCAGTCCAAGACTTTCAAGCCAGCTGGCCATCGGCAGCGCGGCGTCGGTGTCCATGCGCAGATATTCCCCTTTCAGGCCCTGCATTAACGCGGCGGTCAGTGCCTGTGCCACCGGTAAACTGTCCGCGATCACCGGTCCAATCACCCAGCCGCGGCCAAAACGGCGCAGGCTGGCAAACCCGCGCGCCTGTTGTGCGTCATCCTGCAAAATAACGGTCTGGTTATCGTTAATAAGATGCGCAATAAGTTCAGGGCGGTACAGCCCATGCGCCGCCTGGTCCATCTGCACCAGCCTGTCCTGGTCGTCGACGGTTGCGGCAGACAGAGTTAACCCCGCCGGGATGGGCACGGCCGGCACGCTGCTCAGGGACGGCGTTTGGTACTGGAGAATGTTGCCGCAGGCCACAAAACCCAGTTTCTCGTAAAGGCCCTTGCCCATGTCGGTAGCGTGCAGACGTACGTTATAGCCGGGGACTTTTTCCAGCAGCGCCAGCATCAGCTGCTTGCCCAGTCCCCGGCCCTGATGCTGATTGGCCACAATGACCAGGCCAATGGTGGCGGCCTCGTCACCCCAGCGCCACAGAATCGCGCTGCCGATGATCTCACCCTGCTCTTCAATCACTACGCCTTCGCCAAGCTGGATGCCGATCGCCCAGTCCTCGCGACGGTGCGGCCAGTTAAGTGCCTGGCTCATGGCGTGAACCTGCGGGATATCGTCTGAGGTCATGGTACGAATGTGAAATGTCATTTTGCTTTCCTTACATCATGCCAGGTGCACCAAGTGCGCTGCCGTCAGTGAAACGGCTGTAGCGATAAGGTGTCGGATCGACAACCGGCGTGGCGTCAGTTGCCAGCTCGGCGGCAAGGCGGCCCGCACCGGGGCCAATGCCAAAACCGTGGGCGCTGAAGCCCGCCGACAGCACCAGACCGGGCAGTTTTGCCACGGTGGAAATGACCGGAATCGCATCCGGGGTGCTGTCAATCATGCCGCCCCAGGCCTGGGCAACCTTCAGGTTGGCCAGGGCAGGAAACTCCCGGCGCATCGCTGCCAGGCCGTTTTCCACCACCGAGCGATCGGCGGCCGGATCGAGAATACGCATGCGCTCAAACGGCGAAACGCTATCCAGATCCCAGCGGCCCATGGCTTCAGGCCCATGGAAAAACGGTTTAATCCCGAGGTTCAGGGTAAGGTTTTTACGACGACTTTTGAATGTGGGATAAAACTGCTTCAGATAGCGCAGCCCCTGCGCGCCGGGCTCCAGTCTGCCGCGGCCGGAGACGGAAACCGTATAGCTGCCGTCCAGTTGTGGGCGACAGGCGAAACGTTCGGTATAAAACGGCACGGTAATGGCCTGCCGAATGGGCTGGGTGCGAAACGCGGTGCCAATCACGTTGCCAAGCGGCAGATCGAGACCGTGACGACGGCAAAACATTGAGGTCCATGCCCCGGCAGCACAGATAACACGGCTGGTCTTGATCAGGCCGCGTTCCGTAACGACGCCGCTGACACAGCCCGCCGTGATATCCAGCCCGCGCACGGCACACTGCTGAAAAACCTGCGCCCCGTTTTTCTGCGCCCCTATGACAATGCCGGGGGCGGCGAGTCGCGGCTCAGCAGCACCGTCCGTAGGCGCTGATACGCCGCCCAGCCAGTCAGTGGTACTGCCCGGCGTCATCGCTTTAGCCTGCCGGGCATTCAGAATATCGCTGCGCACGCCGTACTGCTTCGCCATCTGCCCCCACTTATCCCAGGCGGCAATATCCGCTTCATTGCGGGTGGCATACACCAGGCCGCTGCGGCGAAACCCCAGCTCTTCCCCGGTTTCCTGACTCAGTTGTTCCCAGCCGCGCAGGGCTTCAATCACCAGTGGCAGTTCACGCTCGTCGCGATTCTGCTGGCGGCACCAGCCCCAGTTGCGGCTGGACTGTTCGGCCCCGACCAGGCCTTTTTCTATCAGCACCACTTTCAGGCCCTGCTTTGCCAGATACCAGGTTGCGGCTGCACCGGCGATACCGGCACCTATCACCACCACATCAGCAGCATCCGGGAAATCCGGGCTGTCCTGTACATATCGAATCGGTGCGGGCATGTCGTCACAACCTCGTCGTGTGTTGGGGCAACATGGCAATGGCGTGCTGCCCTGCCCCGGAATAGGGGGCGCTTGTTTACCGGTTATTCGGCTTTCAGGATCTCTTCGTGCTCGTCGAGCCAGCCCTGACGGAGTTCAGGCACGGCACGTTTCAGGCGTTCAAAATAGAGCTCGCGGGTCGGCTGCTCGTAATTTTCCCGCGCCAGTTGGGTGACGATAGCGCCATTGCGCATGACGACGATCTCATCGCACACCGCTCTGACGGCGTGCATATCGTGGCTGATAAAGATGACAGACAGCCCCAGTTCACGGCGCAGCTCACTAATCAGATCCAGTACCGCCGAGGCCACCACGGTATCGAGCGCCGAGGTTACCTCATCGCACAGAATGACATCCGGCTCTGCCGCCAGCGCGCGCGCCAGGTTCACGCGCTGCTTTTGTCCACCGGACAGCGACCAGGGACGGCGCGAGAGCACGGTACGTGGCAGCCTGACCAAATCCAGCAGTTGATACAGCCGGTTCTGCCGGGCGATGCCGCTCAGCCCATGAAACAGCGTCAGCGGGCGTGACAGAATTTGTTCCACACTGTGTGCAGGATTGAGCGCCGTATCCGCCATCTGGAAAACATACTGAATACGACGCAGTTCGTTATCCGTGCGCTTTTGCATCTGACCGGCCACCATGTGACCGTTAAACAGGATTTGCCCCTGACAGGCCGGGTTCAGGCCGGCGATAGCATGAGCCAGCGTGGTTTTGCCCGAGCCGGACTCACCGATAATGCCGATGGCCTGGCCTTTCCAGAGCGTAAGATTGATGTTTTCCAGAATGCGCACTTTGGGCAAACCATCACTGCCTTTGGGTCCGTAACCCGCAGACAGGTCGCGTACTTCCAGCAGCGGCAGCTCATTCGCCTTTGCCGGGCACCAGTTGCTGGGGCGTTCTTTCTGTTGCGCCGCCGCCATCAGCAGGCGCGTATAGTCCGACTGCGGTGCGCCTATCAGATGGGCCGTGGTGCCGTATTCGGCAATTTTTCCCTGCAGCAAAACCAGAATACGGTCGGCCATTTGTGCAACGACGGCCAGATCGTGGCTGACATAAATCGCCGTCACGCCACGCTGTTTGACCACGCGGCGGAAGGCTTTGAGCACTTCGACCTGCGTGGTGACATCCAGCGCGGTAGTAGGCTCATCAAGAATCACCACCTCCGGATCGCTAATCAGCGCCATGGCCGTCATTAAGCGCTGTAGCTGTCCGCCTGAAACCTGATGCGGAAAGCGATCGCCAATGGTGTCCGGATTTGGCAGCGCCAGCTCCCGAAACAGGCCCAGCGCTTTGGCTTTTGCCGCCTTGCGCGTCATCGTGCCGTGAATCACCACTGGCTCGATCACCTGGTCGATAATTTTCATGCCGGGGTTAAACGAGGCCGCCGCACTTTGCGCAATGTAGGCGACCTTATTTCCGCGGAAAAAGCGAAGTTCGGCAGGCGTCAGTGCCATGACGTTGGTGCCCGCGACGTGGATATTTCCCTCGGCGATCTTACAACCGTGGCGGGCATAGCCCATCAGCGCCATTGCGATGGTGGTTTTCCCCGAGCCGGATTCACCAATCAGCGCCAGGACTTCCCCCTTCTGCACGGTGAAGCGAATATCGGAGACGATATCCAGCTCATCGCCATTGTCGTTGTGCGCCGTTACGCGCAGCTTATCCACCGAAATCACAGGCATCGCCGTATGTGGTGTCACGTTCATGCCCCCTCCTTTGCCAGCGTCAGCGGACGCATGCTTTGCAGACTGTCAATAAACAGGTTTACGGCGATAGTAAGACTGGCAATCGCCAGGGCGGGCATCAACACCGCCGGCGAACCGTCAAACAGCCCCTGAATATTTTCGCGGACTAAGGTGCCCCAGTCGGCATACGGCGGCTGGACGCCCAACCCCAGGAAGCTCAGGCCGCTCAGCAGCAGGACGATGTACACAAAGCGCAGACCAAAATCGGCCAGCACCGGATGAACCATGTTCGGCAGAATATCGTGGATGGCGATGTACCAGCGGCTTTCGCCCCGCAGCCGGGAGGCGCGGACGTAATCCATATTGCGCAAACTACTGGCCAGCGCAAACGCAATGCGGAAGGCGCCCGGCCAGTAGGTGAACACCGCCGTGATCAGCAGCATCGGCAGTGAAGAACCAAATACCGCCACAATCATCAGCGCCAGAATTTTACCCGGCAGCACCAGCATCGCGTCGTTAATGCGACCCAAGAGCTCCTCCAGCCAGCGTCCGGTGACCGCCGCGATTAAGGCCAGCATCGTCCCAATCAGGCTGGCCAGAATGGCCGCGCCGAGTGCCAGGCCCAGCGAGAATTTCGCGCCGTACATAATGCGCGTGAGCATATCCCGCCCCAGATAATCGGTGCCCAACAGGTTTTCGGGGGTGAATCCGCCCATCAGCGGCCCGGAACCAATATCGTCGAGGCTGTGCGGTGCCCACCAGGTGCCAAACAGCGCGATGACCAGCCAGAACAGGGTCACGATCAGGCCCAGGCGACCTGATAACGACAGTGACTGAAAAATGCGCCAGGGAAGCAGAAGTTTCATCAGCTCCTCCATTTCGGGTTAAAGGCGATAGTGACAATATCCGCAGCCAGCAGCAGCAACAGATAACAGCCGGCAAACAGCATGACGCAGAGCTGCACGACGGGCAGATCGCGGTTACTGACCGCATCCACCATCTGGCTGGCCAGACCGGGATAGCTGAAGATGGTTTCAATGATGATGACGCCACCAAACAGATAAGAAAGGCTGAGGGAAATCGCGTTTGCAATCGGGCCAACGGCGTTAGGTAAGGCATGACGCAACACGGCGCGCATCGGGGAAACGCCTTTCAGCAACGCCATTTCCAGATACGGGCTGTCGAGCTGGTTAATGATGGCCGCACGCGTCATGCGCGCCATCTGGGCGACCAGGCCGCAACATAGCGTGATGACCGGCAATGCATAGGCTTTTATATAGCTGGCGAAATCCATGTTGGGACTGCCCAGTGACATAGCCGAGACCCAGTGCAGCTTCACGGCGAAGATCAGCACCGCTACGGTCGCCACCAGAAATTCCGGTACGGCTACCGTGGCCATAGTGCCAATCACCAGCGCGCGATCCAGCTTCGAGCCGCGGTTCATCGCGGCGGCAATACCGATAATCAGCGCAAGCGGCACGCAGATGGCGGTGGTGGTCGCCGCCAGTTCAAACGTGGCCGGAAGCCGCTGTGCCACCAGCTGTGCCACCGGCAGATGACTGGCAAATGAGGTGCCAAAATTCCCTGTCAGCATGCCGCCGAGCCAGGTGAAATAGCGCACCAGCAGCGGCTGATCTAAGCCCAGTTGCTGACGCAGGGCCGCCACAGTTTCGGGTGTGGCGTTTTGCCCCAGGATCATTTGCGCCGCATCGCCCGGCAGCAGACTGGTGATAAAGAACACCACCGCTGAGACGATAAGCAAGGTCAGGATGCCGGCGCCAATGCGCCGGGCAATCAGGAACATCATGTATCGGTTCATCGGCGAACTCCTCTTACAGACGCGTGATCAGGCAGACAGCCAGGCAAACTCATGGAAGCGATAGCCCATCAACATGCCTGACGGCCAGGCTTCCAGCCCTTTCAGCTTTTTGCTGTAACCATCCATCGAGCTGATAAAGGCAGGAATCAGCGTGCCGCAGTGGTCATAGATCAGGGTTTGCATATCGCCGTACATCTGCTTGCGTTTGGCTTTATCACGTTCGCCACGCGCCGCAATCACCAGCTGATCGAACTGTTCATTTTTCCAGCCGCATTCGTTGTTCGGTGCGCTGGAGAGATAAAACTGTGAGAACAGCATATCCAGTGTTGGCCGCGGGTTGATGGAGCCGTAACCAATGGGATCTTTCATCCAGTGGGTACCCCAGTAGCCTTCATACGGCACACGACGCACGTTGACGTTCAGTCCGACGTTGCGACCTACCTGCTGAATCAGCTGCGCGCCTTCGGTTGCGCCTTCCAGCGGCGGCGTCGTAACAATCTCAATGGTTTGCCCGCTCATGCCGGCTTTGTTGATATAAAACTTCGCTTTTTCCGGATCCAACGGACGGGGTTTGAGATCGGCGTTGTACAGCGGGTGCCACGGCGGCACCGGCGTGTCGTTGCTGACGTCGCCAAAGCCCTGCAACACGGTTTTCACCACGATCTCTCGGGGTTGCAGATATTTCATCGCCAGCACGAAATCCGGATTACTGCCGGGTTTAATGTCGGTGCGGATAATCAGGTTGGTGTACATGCCGCCCTTGGTTTCAAGCACCGCATGATCCGGTGTACGGCTGATGCGCATACTGTCCGAGGCTTTCAGCCCTGAAGCCACCTGAATATCGCCTGATAACAGGGCATTGACGCGGGCCGCCTGATCGGTCACGCCGAGCAGTTCCACCTGGTCCAGATGCGGCAGCCCCGGTTTAAAATAGTTGGGATTTTTCGTGCCAAGCGTACTGACGCCAGGCGTAAAGCTTTTGCAGACAAACGGCCCTGTGCCGATACCTTTGCTGAAATCTTTGGTGCCGTCCTGCACGATCAGGAAGGGCGACGTCGCGAGCATGTAAGGAACATCAAAGTTAGGTGCCACCAGAATAAGCTGCACTTCATTGTCGTTGACGGCGTTGATGGTTTTGAACTGCTCAGCCAGCTTGAAAGCGCTGGACGCGACGGCCGGATCTTTATGGCGGCTCAGTGAATAAACCACGTCTTTGGACGTAAACGGCTTACCATCATGGAAGGTCACGCCTTTACGCAGCTTAATGCTCCAGGTGACGCCATCGTCAGAGTCGATGGATTCCGCCAGCGCAGGTTTCACCGTCAGGGTTTTATCCACCTCTGTCAGACCGCTGTAGAACATAAACTGGCGCGTAAAGTCGGCGCTGTTATTGCCTTTCGCCGGGTCCAGCGTGTCAGTCGCCGACGCATTGGACATGCCCACACGGATTTTGCCGCCCTGAGTCGGTTTCTCCTCTGCCAGCGCCATGCCAGGGAAGCCGATCAGCCCGGTGCTCATCGCGGCCCCGGCTGAAAGCAATTTCATCAGGCTGCGGCGGGACAGCGTACCTTCAGTGATCATCCGCGTCAGAGCAGGATTGGTTACGTCAGATTCTTTATTATCAATTTTACTCATCTGTACACCCTCATTACATTTTCAAGCGAACGGTGAAATTCCCTGCGTTAATCAGACGGCACATGCTGTGTGGCGCGCACCGCGAAGGCGATGATCCGGTCATGATGTTTCGACCCGACAATGCCCCGGCGGCCTGAAAAACAATGTGAAGTTATGAAAGGCGATCCTTTGCTTTGTAGTAGAGCCCGGCGAGAGGCAGGAACCACGGTTTTCCGTGATAACCCGGCAGTGCAGGCCATGTCTCGCGCTGCCAGGGGTTATCGCGGGATTTCTCACTCAACAGATCGGCCATGACCCGGCCCATCCATACCGACATCTGCGTGCCATGCCCGCTGTAACCCAGCGAGTAAAACACACCGTCCTGTTCGCCTGCGTGCGGCAGGCGATCGGCGCTCATATCCACCATGCCGCCCCAGCAGTAGTCGATCTGCGTATGGCGCAGTCTGGGGAACATACTGGCCATGGCGGCGTGCAGGATGTCCCCGCTGCGGGAGTCTGACGTTGGGTTACTGATGGCGAAGCGTGCCCGGCCACCGAACACCAGACGGCTGTCCGCGGTGGTCCGGAAGTAGTTGCCGATGTTCATGGAGGTCACATAGTTACGTTTATGCGGCAGCAAGCCGGTAAGAAGCGCCCTATCCAGCGGCTCGGTCACCACGATAAAGCTGCCTACCGGCACAATACGGCGCTGGAACCACGGGAACGGACCGTCACTCGAACAGCCCGTCGCCATCAGCACTTTATCGGCCAGAATGTCACCTTTGCTGGTCACCACCCGATGGCGGTAGCCGTCAAGCCGTTCCAGCTTCGTAACGTGATGGTGCGTATAAATTTTTGCCCCACTGCGGGCCGCGACTTCGGCCAGGCCGACGCCAAATTTGCCCATGTGCATCTGGCCGCCGTGATGCTGTAGCAGGCCGCCATGAAAGTCGCCGCCGTCGATCTCCTGCGCAATCTCTGACTGACTGAGCAGCTCCACTTCCGGATCCACCGTACGGCGCATCAGTTCCCAGGCCTCACGCAGGCCGGAGAAGTGCGACGCCTTACTGGCCAGTTTGAGCTTGCCGCACAGACGAAAGTCACAGTCAATCTGCTCGTCTTTAATCAACTGTCCGACATAGGTCACGGCATCATCGAATGCCTTATAGAACCGACTGGCCTGCTCAAGCCCCTGGCTGGCCACCAGTGAAGCAAAGTTTTGCGCCACGCCGGTGTTGCAGTGACCGCCATTACGGGCGGAGGCCTGACTCATTACCTCCCCGCTGTCCAGCACCACCACATTGATCCCACTGCGCGCCAGCGATAAGGCCGCCGAAACACCGGTAAAGCCCGCCCCGATCACCACCACATCCGCGTGGGCGGGTAACGGACCGCTGGCGGCCGCGCGAAACGCCGGTGCGGTCGCCTGCCAGTACGATTCTAGTTTCATGACGCTGTCCTCACAGACCCACGACGCCGGGCAGGCCGCCAATGTCTTTGATTTCGGTGTATTGGTAATAGGGGTTAGCCGGTTCGTGGCCACGGTTGACCCAGACCTTGTGTTTGATGCCAAGATCGTGCGCCGTCATCAGGTCATAGCGGAAACTGGAGGAGACATGCAGAATTTCGTCCGGACGGCAGTCCAGTTTCTCCAGCATGTATTCAAAGCCTTTCATCTGCGGTTTATACGCGCCCGCTTCTTCTGCGGTAATCGTCATGTGGATGGGCGCACCCAGACGAGGAATATGGTGTGGAATCAGATCCTTCATTGAATTGGTCAGCAGCACCAACGGGAAGGCTTCCGCCACTTTAGCTAACCCGGCAGGCACATCCGGATGCGGTCCCCAGGTGGCGCAGTCGGTGTAAATGTAATCGCTGTCAGCCTGCGTCCATGTCACGCCCCACTTTTTACAGGTGCGCTGAATCGCATTGCTGACCACATCGTAATAGGGTTTCCACGCGCCCAGCACTTCGTCCAGGCGGTAGCTGGAAAAGTCGGTCACAAAGGCCGCCATGTCTTTCGCGTCGACGCGATCGTGAAAACAGCGTTTTGCCGCACCGGCCATATCAAAAAAGATCAGCGTGCCATAGCAATCAAACGTGATGAATTTGGGTTTAAACAGTGCCATTACATTAACCTCGTTATTGTCTGGTTAGGTGCTTAAAAATCGATAAGGACGCTTTTATGGCGCTGGCAGGCCTGGAACGCCTGACGACCCAAATCTTTGCCGATACCGGACCCCATGAACCCTCCGGTAGGAATAATGAAATCGCCGGACCGCCCGTAGCGGTTGACCCATACCGTGCCGGAAGCGATTCCCCGTATCGCACGCATCGCACGTGGCAGGCTCAGCGTGTGCACCCCGGCGCACAGGCCATAGGTCTCATGTGCCGCCAGCGCCAGCCCTTCGTCTTCGCTGTCGAACGTCTGAATTGTCAGCACAGGCCCGAAGATTTCCTGCTGCACTGCCGGATTATCCTGTTTCACCTGCGTCAGCAGCGTAGGTTGCCAGAACCAGCCCTCGTCGGTATCCGCGAAGCGGTCACCGCCCACCAGCACGTCTGCGCCCTGGGCTTTCGCCGCCTCAATCACGGACTGCACTTTTTTGCCCTGACGCGCATCAATCAGCGGGGCATAGCGGCTGGTTTCCTGCCAGGTCACGCCAGGCCGGACCTCACGACACAGCGCCGCCAGCCGTTCCGTCAGCGCATCGGCAATACCGCGCTGCACAATCAGGCGCGTCCCGGCAACGCAGGCCTGGCCGCCGTTGGCGGTAAAGCCACGCAGAATACGTTGTGCCAGCACCTCAATCTCGCCCGCATCATCAAACACCAGTTGGGGGCTTTTGCCGCCTAACTCCAGCGTGACGGGCTTCATGCCAAACTGGGCCGCATCACTCATAATGCGCGCGCCTGTCACAGTGGAGCCGGTAAAGGAGACTTTGCGCACCAGGGGATGCCTGACCAGGGCGCTGCCGGTCACCGCACCGCTGCCCTGCACAATATTCAGAATGCCCGCCGGTAACCCGGCCTGTACCGCCAGCTCGGCCATACGCACGGTGGACAGCGGCGTCAGCTCTGAGGGTTTTAGCACTACCGCATTGCCTGCGGCCAGCGCAGGTCCGCATTTCCACGAAGCCATCGACAGCGGGAAGTTCCACGGCGTGATCGCCCCGATAACGCCATAGGGCTCCGCAATCAACATGCCCAGGCTACTGTCGCGTGTCGGAAACAGATCGCCGCTGTATTTGTCGGCGCACTCGGCATAGAAGCGAATGGCTTCGGCAGTAAAGGGAATTTCATGTTGCACGACATCGGTAATCGGACGGGTTGAGCCAAGGGCTTCAAGCTGCGCCAGCAGGGGATCCTGTTCGATTAAGTCTGCCCAGCGGCGCAATACCCGACCACGTTCACGCGGTGCACATCCTGACCAGCCGCTGGTTTTCAATGCCTGATGTGCCGTCATGACGGCATGGTCAACATCCTCTGCCTGGGCTTCGCGCAGCGTGGCAAACACCTTGCCATCAGACGGGCGTTTAACGGCAAAAGCGTCGCCCTGGGTCTGTACATGTTTTCCGCCAATATAGTGACCAGGCGGGAGTTGCACGCTTTCCGGGTCGAAACTCAACATGAAAGAATCCTTATTTGTTACACCCATCACACGCTGGATGAATTAATTTCTGGCAATGCTTTTCGGCACGCTTTATTAGGTAATGCAGAAAGTATGCCAGCCGTTAAAAAAATAAAAATGCGTTTAAAACCGCCCAAAAAAATTTTTGTGCCGTATTCGTGAAGGATTTATTGCGGAATTGCCGAAGGGTTAAACAGATGATTTAGTTCACAAAAAAGCCGCATTGCTTTGGTGCAATGCGCATGAAACTTGCACTAAAAAGGAGAATACCGATAAAACGTCGATCTGGCGCACAAAAAAAACGCCAGCATAACGTTCATGCTGGCGAGGAATATCAGAAATTAAAAGTTAAATTACAGGCTGCCCATGTGAAATGTTTTTTGCTCCAGATATTCGTCAATGCCATATCGTGACCCTTCGCGACCTATGCCGGATAATTTCACGCCGCCAAACGGCGCGACTTCCAGCGAAATGACGCCAGTATTAAAACCGACCATGCCAAACTCCAGCGCTTCCGCCACGCGCCAGGCTCGACGGATATTTTCAGTAAAGAAGTAAGCGCCGAGGCCAAAGGGTGTGTCATTTGCCATCGCCAGCGCCTGTTCTTCATCATCAAAGATAAACAGCGGAGCCACCGGTCCAAAGGTTTCTTCCTGCGCGATACGCATCTCACTCGTGACCTGTCCCAGCACGGTGGGCTGCACCCACGTACCGGGGCCGTTGCTGATGCCACCGGTCAACAGCGTTGCGCCTTTTTGCAGCGCATCATCAATGTGCCCGTTGACCTTCTCCACCGCGGAGGTATTGATCAACGGCCCGATAGTGCTGCCAGGGGCAAAACCATCCCCGACCTTCAGGGTCGCCACCGCGTCCAGCAGTCGGGCGGCAAAGCGTTCATAGATGTTACGCTGCACCAGAATACGGTTGGCACACACACAGGTTTGTCCCGCATTACGGAATTTGCTGGTCATCACGCCTGCGACGGCAATCTCGATATCCGCGTCGTCAAAGACAATAAGCGGCGCGTTGCCGCCCAGCTCCAGACTCAGGCGTTTAATGCTGTCAGCGCACTGCTTCATCAGCAGCTGGCCCACGCGCGTTGAGCCGGTGAACGAGATTTTACGCACCAGACGGCTTTCGGTCAGCGCGGCGCCGATGTCTGTCGGCATGCCGGTGAGCACCTGTAAAACGCCTGCCGGGAAACCCGCGCGCTCGGCCAGCACGGCCAGTGCCAGTGCAGACAGCGGCGTCAGGTCAGACGGTTTAACGATAATCGGGCAGCCTGCCGCCAGTGCCGGTGCGACCTTGCGGGTAATCATTGCGATGGGGAAATTCCAGGGCGTAATCGCTGCCGCGACGCCAACCGGTTGTTTCAGGACAATAATGCGCCGGTCGGTCGTTGGGGCGGGAATGGTGTCGCCATAAATCCGACGCGCTTCTTCCGCAAACCATTTCACAAAACTGGCACCGTAGAGCACTTCACCGCGCGCCTCCGCCAGCGGCTTGCCCTGTTCGGCCGTCATGATGATGGCCAGATCGTCAGCGTTATCAAGAATAAGCTGATGCCATTTTTCCAGCAGCGCCGCACGGGTGGCATTGGGGGTTGCCGCCCATGCATGGCGGACCGATTCGGCACAGGCAATCGCCGCCTCCGTTTCCTGGCGACCTAACGCCGGTACGCTAGCCAGCGTTTCGCCCGTAGCCGGATCGTTAACGGCGAGCGTTGCGCCCTGATAACCGTGTTGCCATTCACCGGCAAACAGCGCCTGCTGGCGCAGTAGTGTGTGATCTTTCAGTTGTATACGTGACATCGCATCCCCCTTTTTCAGTTCTCTTCACTTTATCGGTTGGGGGAAGCGCAGGATGTTGTTATTGGCAGCCAGAAAGCGTTCGCTATGGCGAATGACGGCCGAAAAAAAATTTTATGCCGTCAGGGCGCAACGCGGAGTCAGATTTGAAAGTCGATTACGGGCTCATCATCGCCTGCCGTAGAGAGCGCCTGCGCTTTAATTTCTTCAAGCGACAGATTCGCGTTGCACAGCTCAAGGAACTGCCAGACGTAATTGCGCTGCAGTTGTCCCCGTTTCAGGCCCAGCCAGACGGTGTTGGCGTCGAACAGGTGAGTGGCATCCAGCCGGACCAGCTCTCCGCCCGGCTCCTTTTCACAGGCCTGATCGGCCAGAATACCGACGCCCAGCCCGAGTTTGACATAAGTGCGCACCACATCGGAATCCTGGGCGCTGAGCACGATATCCGGTTTTAAGCCGGCGCGCTGAAACGCGCTGTCCACCCGGGAGCGGCCGGTAATGCCCTGCCGGTAGGTAATTAACGGATGCTGACTGAGGGCATTCAGTGAGACCGGCTGCTGTTGTGCCAGTTCATGATCGCGCGGGACCAGCAGTGCATGATGCCAGCTGAACCAGGGAAACGCGGCCAGGCTGTTATTATTGGCCAGCATTTCACTGGCAATCCCGACATCCACCTCACCGGCCAGTAGCATATTCACAATTTCCTGCGGCGATCCCTGATTAAGTTCAAGCCGGACATTAGGATAAAGCTGGCGAAAGGACTTGATGACCGGCGGCAGGCTGTACCGGGCCTGCGTGTGTGTGGTGGCGATAGAGAGAATGCCGCTGGATTCGTTCGTGAAGACATCGGCCAGGCGACGCACTTTACCGGCTTCATCGAGAATGCGTTCGGCGATGGTAAGCAGCGCCTTGCCCGGCTCCGTCATACCAAGCAGGCGCTTGCCCCGGCGGACAAAAATTTCGACGCCAAGCTCATCCTCCAGATCGCGAATATGACGGCTGACGCCTGATTGCGAGGTAAACAGCGTGCTGGCGACCTCCGTGAGGTTGAACTCCTGCCGCGCGGCTTCGCGAATAATTTTAAGTTGCTGGAAATTCAAAATATTTACCTCTCTTTACGCAATCTGATCATTTGATAATAAAAACGCTTATCGATAACCTGAAATAATAAAAAAGATTTATTTATGCATTTGAAGCATATAGAAGGCGGCAGGACGCACAGAGAGGACAGCCTGGAAGAGGAGAAAAGGCAGCGGCGCGGTTTTACGCGCCCTGCTTGAGAGGGATAAACAGAACGCTGTGTTTAGCTGACCAGCGTGAGTTCTCGTTTTTCAGTCAGTGGCTTGTTGAGCAGCGACAGCAGAATATTTTTAACGGCCTGTGCGGGTGGCGATAACGGCAAGCGGTGTGAAAGATTCAGTGACAGCGGCAGGCTGATGGTCGGGCTGGTGATCCGCGCCATCCAGGCCTGGGTTGAACCAACCAGCGCTCTGGCCGCCGATTCAGGCAACACGGTCACGCCCATCCCGCTGGATATTGCGGCGGTGAGCGTCGAAAGCGATTCGATCTCGCCAATAATGCGCGCGCTCAGGCGGCGCAGTGAGAAAGCCTCATCAACCCGCTGGCGCACGGCGCTGTAATCACGCGGCAGAAACAGGCTCATCTGGGCTACCTCGGCCAGATCGACGTTGGCGCCAGGGCAGGCGGTTGCGCCGACCAGATAGAGATCTTCTTTCAGCAGGGGCACGCTGTTGATGCCCGCCGTGGGGGCGCGGTCATACAGCACCGCCATATCCAGTTGCCCGCTGATGATGTTGTCATTCAACGCACTGCTGCTGTTTTCATGCAGGTAAATCATGATATCCGGGTACTGTTCCCGTACGGTTTGCAGAAGCGGCATAGTTAACGCGGATGCCGCCGTGCCCGGTGCCAGACCGATTGACACCTGCCCCTCCACCACCTGACCGGCATTCATCACCGCAGACTGGGCCAGCTCACACTGCCGCAGAATGACGCGTGCATGGCTGTAAAGCAGTTTACCGGCTTCGGTCGGTGTGACGCCGCGTTTGGTCCGGTTCAGAAGCTGCTGTTCCAGTTCGCCTTCCAGCGTAGCAACCTGCTGGCTCAATGCAGGCTGAGCAATATGCAGCACTTCTGCTGCCTGTGTCAGGCTACCGATATCGACGATTTTCACAAAGTATTTCAGCCGTCTTAAGTTCATCTTGCCTCCGTCGCTACGTCAAGGTGTCTGGCTGGTCGCTACTTACCAGCCTGCATGAGAGGGAATTGCAAGATGCAGACCAGGTTTATTCAGTTTGCAAAATATCTTTGAAAATTTTTCTAACAGTCGGATAAAAAAGCGTTTCCTGTTACCTCTAAAGAGGTAATCCCGGACGACTGCCAGACCTGCTTTTCCCATTCATGTCGCCCTGCACCGCAATAGTGCGCAACATGACAGACCAGCGTGCAGGGATGGTTAACAGGCAATCTTCACCGAGGATGAGGATTGATGAACGGTAAATCCTCCCACCTCTCCGGGGCAGGGTTTATCCGTAAAAGGCGGGAAACGTAACAGGTTTAGCAGACCGCCGGGGCGGCGTTATTGCGGCCCGGCAGACGTGCAAAGACGCGTTATTTAAAAGGAATAACCGAAACGGGACGACGCAAACGCATGTGTGATGTAGCAAGGCGGCGGTGGCGCTTAGTCCCGGGCACAGGGTGAACGATGTGACTGGGATAAGCGCCTGCCGCCAGCGCCGCTACAGCGCCAAGGCGGCAGCGTATTCAGCGTTTGGCACGGTTGCGTCGCATATCGATGGTCACTGCGGCGACGATGATGATGCCTTTGATGATATCCTGGATGTACGCATCTACCCCGACAAACGTAAAGCCGCTTTTAATCAGTCCCAGTATCACCGCGCCTATCAGCGTGCCGGTAATGCGCCCTACGCCGCCCATCAGGCTGCTGCCGCCGATAACCGCCGCGGCAATCGCATCCAGCTCATAGCCCACGCCCATGCTCGACTGACCGCTACTGACGCGCGCCGCCAGTACCACGCCCGCCAGGCCGGACAACGCGCCTGCGATGGTATAGACAATAATCAGGTATTTATTGACGTTGATACCGGACACTTTGGCCGAGGTCATATTACCGCCGATGGCGTACACGTATTTGCCGTAGCGGGTATGTTTCAGTGCGATGTGGAACACCAGCGCAACCACCAGGAAGATAATGACCGGCATTGCGCCCTGGCCAATCGAGGTGAACCCGTCAGAGAGAAAACTGATAGGGTTACCCTGGGTGTAATACTGTGCCAGTCCACGGGCCGACACCATCATGCCCAGCGTGGCAATAAACGGGGGAATACCGGTACGGGTAATTAATACGCCGTTAATCAGACCGCACAATAACCCTACCCCAATGCCGGCCCCAATCGGCACCACCGCGGGCATGTTCACCAGTGACGGGAACATCGGGGTCAGCGTATCTGAAGTTTGCGCCAGACTGGCGGCTACCACGGCAGTGAGCGCGATAACCGACCCGGAGGACAGATCGATACCGGTGGTAATAATGACCTGGGTCACGCCCACAGCAATGATGCCGATAATGGCAACCTGCAGGACGATAAGAATCAGACGATTGGTGTTCATCAAAAAAGACTGATCGCGCACATACCAGCCAAACATTTCGAAAATCAACGCAATGCCGACCATCACGACAAAAATGCCGGTATCTTTTGGCAGTTTCTGACGTAAATGCGCAAAAAAAGAGGGTTGATGCTGAGGAGCCTGCGTGGCCGTTGCTTTCATATTACTCATCGTGGTTTCGCGCCTCATTCGGATGCTAACGACAAAATAGTTTCCTGATCGGCCTCGTCTTTATCGAGGATGCCGGTAATGCGCCCACCATGCATCACCATGATACGGTCACTCATGCCCAGAATTTCCGGCAGCTCTGACGACACCATAATGATGGCAACTCCACGGTTGGCCAGTTCACTGATCAAACGGTAAATCTCTGCTTTCGCCCCGACGTCAATTCCACGGGTCGGCTCATCAAGAATCAGGATTTTGGGTTGAGCCAGCAGCCAGCGGGCAATCAACACTTTCTGCTGATTCCCTCCGCTCAGGTTATTAATGATTTGGTCCATGGTGGGGGTTTTGATATTCAGACGGCGGATCTGATCCATGCAGTCCTGAGCCATTTTCACATGACTGACAAAACCGCCTTTACCGCTGTATTCAGGCATGTTGACGATGCTCATGTTCTCTAACACCGACAACACCAAAAACAACCCGGACTTCTTGCGATCTTCTGTCAGAAACGCCATTCCTTTTTCGATGGCGACCGACGGCGAATCAATAGCGACAGGCACACCATCAATCAGGATTTCGCCGCTGTCGAAAGGCACCATGCCAAACAGGCTTTCCATCACTTCACTGCGTCCGGCACCAACCAGACCCGCCACACCGAGAATTTCCCCACGGCGCACGCCAAAGCTGACGTCGGAAAAGCGGTCCTGACAACTCAGATGACGAACGGTGAGCACCTCTTCCCCAATCGCATTATTGAATTTCGGGAACAGCTGCGTCAGCTCACGTCCGACCATTTTGGTAATCAGCGACTGACGCGTGAATGCGCTGGTACTGTCGCTACCCACCCAGCTGCCATCGCGGAACACGCTGATTTCATCCGTAATGGCGAAGATCTCATCCATTTTGTGACTGATATAAACGATGGCTTTGCCCTGCTCGCGCAGATCACGAATGATGGTAAACAGATGGGCGACCTCGGTTTCCGTCAGGGCGGAGGTAGGCTCGTCCATGATCACAATGTCCGAGTTCCAGGACACCGCTTTGGCGATCTCCACCATCTGCTGTGACGCAATACTGAGTTCGCCCACCAGCCGATCGGCTTTCAGTCTGATGTTCAGGCGGCTTAACAACTGCTGGGTTTCTTCATTCAGTCGGGCGTGATCGACAAAACCAAACTTCACCGGCTCCCGTCCCAGCCAGATATTCTCTGCGACGGTCATATGCGGCACCAGGTTGAGTTCCTGATGAATCATGGAAATACCGGAACGTAACGCATCCATGGTGTCCCTGAACTGCACTGGCTCCCCTTTAATTTTAATGGAGCCCTGATCGGGACGGTACATCCCGATCAGGCATTTCATTAAAGTGGATTTGCCCGCGCCATTTTCACCCATCAACGCATGTACCGTTCCCGGACGCACACGTAACGACACATTATCCAGTGCCTTCACGCCCGGAAAGAACTTGCTGATGCCTTCGGCTTCAAGCGCAAACGCGGTCATACATCACCTCCGTTCCACAGGTTCAGGACGTTTATTTTTGGTTCATGCTGGTGTATTTGGTGTAGTTGTCTTTGGTGATCAGCTGGAACGGGATATCGACGATCTTTTGCACTTTCTCACCTTTGACGAGCTTAACCGCCGTTTGAACGGCACCTTCACCCTGTCCTTTTGCGTCCTGGAACACGCTGGCGACCATTTTGCCGTTCTTAATCATCTGCAGCGCATCGGGGGTACCATCGACACCGGCGACCAGAATATGTTTATCGTTTTTACCCAGCGCCTGAATGGCACCGATGGCCATTTCGTCGTTGTTTGACGCGATGGCGTTGATATCGTCTCCGGCGGTCATCCAGTTACTCACGACGTCCACCGCATCGTTACGGCTAAATTTCGCCGTTTGCTTTTGTACCACTTTAATATTCGGGTATTTCGCCACGACCGCTTCCACCCCTTTGGTGCGCTCGCGGGTGGATTCGTTCGCCAAATCACCCAGCAAAATAGCCACGTTACCTTTTCCGTTCATGGCTTTTGCCAGCGCTTCCATCTGCAGACGGCCCGCCAGTTCGGAGTCAGAACCCACAAACGCCATCTTGTCACCCAACTGCGCCTGGGGTTTGCGGTTGACGAACACCAGCGCCACACCCGCCTTAGATGCCTGATCGATAATCGGTTTCACCGCGTCGGTGTCCACCGGGTTAACAATAATGGCGTCGACGCCCTGACCAATAAAGTTTTGTACCTGCTGAAGTTGCTGCGCGACATCGCCTTTGGCATCTTCAATCTGGCCTTTTACGTCATCCTTTTTCATCTCATTTTGTATAGCGTTACGCACAATGGTCAGGAAGTTATCGTCAAACATCGCCATCGAAACCCCCACGGAAATATCTTTCGCCATCGCAGCGGCGGGCAACATGCAGGCTAACAGTGAAGCAACAATCGTTTTTTTGATGTTCATAGGGACCCTTCTTATTTGTTAACTTGCTAGCGACTGACCTGTTGAATGAAAAATATTTTTTACATTCATACCGCCTCGCTGGCGTTTTTAATGGAAAATTTGAGGTAAGACGACTACGTTGACGCTTTTCTGACACCCCCACCACTTTTCTTATCTTCATGATTTCCATAAACATGCGCTACAGGCGACGCGGACACATCTCAGAACATTCCATTTTGTCGCCGTAAACAGTTTATTTATTCCATAAATTACTTTTTTGAAATTTTTATCATAAAAGCACTGAAACAAGTGTTTTGATATCGTCAAATAACAAAAATTTGACATGCGTCTAACATCTACCCGGAAATGGGTTTAAAGTGAGATCCTGTTAGCAGTTTGAAAAGCAAGCGAATGCGTCAGATCTTCGCCAATGCGCTGCTTTTACACGCACTTGAACGCAAACCGTTAAAGAGTGCTTTGACATCCCGTACTGACGCCGCTACTATTCGCCCCGTTCCGACAATTCCTCTGTAGTTCAGTCGGTAGAACGGCGGACTGTTAATCCGTATGTCACTGGTTCGAGTCCAGTCAGAGGAGCCAGATTGAGAAAAGCCCGCTCAGGGAAACCTGAGCGGGCTTTTTGTTTGGTGCGCTTTTGTGAACGCTTGCAGGACATATGTCCCGTTCGACGGCCCTTACGCGGGAGTGAGGCGTCGATGCAGAGTGAGGACGGCCAGCAAGAAAGAGAATAAGCCCTGTCACTGACGCTGCGGCTGTCTATCCGCTGCGGTGAACGGCGCTTTACCCCTGTTCAGGCTGCGTCACCGTTGCGCAGTGCACAGCAAACGTGCTCGCGCTGAGCGTGCGCCAGACGGCGATGCGGATCGTCATTAAAATTCAACGATGATATTGTTCTTTGGAATGCTACAGCACGACAGAATGTAGCCCTCTTCCACATCCTCATCGGTGATGCCGCCGTTGTGGTTCATCTCGACGTCGCCGTCCAGGCACTTCACCTTACAGGTGCCGCAGATGCCCATGCCGCACGCTTTTGGAATATGCAGTCCCAGTTTGGCCGCGGCGGCGTGCACGGTTTCGCCGGGGGCGATTCTGACGCTCTTGTCGCTTTGGGTGAATGCCACGCTAAGCAGTTCTGAACTGCACAGCGCGTCGGCCATTTCAGCGGCCTCTTCGGCCTCCTGTTCGACCTGCTCCTGCACGACCTCTGGTGTGGCACCAAACGACTCTTCGTGATAGCGCGTCATGTCATAACCGACTTCCTGTAACAGCGTTTTAATCGCGCGCATGTACGGTGTCGGGCCACAGCAGAAAATCTCGCGGTCCTTGAAATCCGCAGCAATCATTTGCAGCATCGCCAAATTGAGGAAACCGCTGAAGCCGGACCAGCACTGGCCCGATTCGTACCGCTCACAGATGATGCTCAGTCTGAAATTGGGGATACGCGCCGTCATGTTTTCCAGATCGCGTCGGAAAATAATGTCTTCCGGCGTTCGTGCGCTGTGCACAAACACCATGTCCACATCCGCATTGGTATCAAAATACCAGCGCGCCATCGACATCATGGGCGTAATGCCCACGCCGCCAGAGAGGTACAGCACCTTGTTGCTGGGATAGTCGATGCAGTTAAACTGCCCTACCGGACCATGTACTGCCAGATTCATGCCCTCGCGCAGTGTGGCATGTAACCAGTTCGAGACCACGCCGCCCGGCACCTGTTTTACCGAAATGGAGAAGCTGTAAGGCACGGAGGGCGAACTGGAGATGGTATAGGAGCGGAAAACCGTTTCATTCTCGATCAGCAGTTCCAGCGTGACAAACTGCCCCGGTTTGAAAAAGAACATCACCGGCTGCTCTGCCATAAAGCAGAAGGTTTTCACGTCATGGGTTTCCTGTATCACCTTCACACAGCGCACCGCATGGCGGCCATTGGTCCAGGTTTGTGTTGTGACAGGCTCAAAAGCATTGGTATTCAGTACGGTGATATTTCGGTCTGACATACGTTTCATTCCCATCAGAAGTGGAGAGTTCAATTGCCTGTCTGACTGGCGACATCGCAACAGGCTTTTGAGCCGGTAAGCCTGATTTTCCGTTTAACCCTGTTTCAGCATTTAGTTATTCGCGACACGGAAATGCTTAAAAAAACCGTCCCGCTAAGAAATTTCGCGCGCACGTCTTTAACAGAGGGGATGGATGTCGCTGGCAGAACATTGGCGTGCGCGTAACCCGTGCAGCATGGACGTCACCCTTAGCCGTTACGCGTGTATCAACGTCTGGCCTGACGGAAAATTTGGGTGGTTGGCATCCTGTTACGCCTGGAAAGGCGCAAAACACTCTCCTTAACCGCGCGGGAAGATCACTATGAGCCATAACGATCTGCTGAATATCACCTGTACAAGCCTTGTCGATGCGAACGACCGTATACGCGATTTGCTCGAAAAGCGTCAGCCCAACTACTCGCTGCCGCAGGCGCTTTATAACGACCCGACTCTGTTTCGCATTGATATGGAGGCGATCTTTCAGAAAGAGTGGCTGTTTGCGGGAATGAGCAGTGAAATCCCGAAAAAAGGGGACTACTTCACCCTTGAGGTGGGTCAGAACCCGGTGCTGGTCTTGCGGGACGCGGAAGGTAACATTAACGCCTTTCATAATACCTGCCGTCATCGCGGCTCCCGACTCTGCTCAAAAGAGCGTGGCAAAGTAGCGAACCTGGTGTGTCCCTATCATCAGTGGACCTACGACCTGAAAGGCAATCTGTTATTTGCCGGCTCGGAAATGAATCGGGCATTTGATATGAAGCAGCACGGGCTGAAAAAGGCGCACTGCAAAACCGCCGGCGGCTTTATTTTTGTCTGTCTGGCTGATGCGCCGCCACAGTCTGACTTTGACGCCTTTCTGGCCACCCTGGACGAATACATGGCGCCCTATGACGTGGAAAACACCAAACTGGCGGCAGAATCGCACATGTACGAAAAAGCGAACTGGAAACTGGTGCTGGAGAATAATCGCGAGTGCTATCACTGCGCCGGAAGTCATCCTGAACTGCTGAACAGCCTGCTGGAGTGGGACGATACCAACGATCCGCGCGCGCCGCAGAGCTTCCACGATTACTACAATAAACAGGCCGCACGCTGGGACGAACAGGGGATTCCTCATCGCCACCAGAGCTTTGGCCTGCGTAACCGCATCGTGCGGATGCCGCTGAAAGAGGGCACGAAGGCGATGACCATAGATGGTCGCGAAGGCTGCACCAGACTCATGGGGCGCTTTTTGAGTCACGATCAGGGTTCCATGCGCATCCTGCACCTGCCGAACTCCTGGAACCACATGCAGAGCGATCACTTTATTGTGTTCCGCGTATTACCCCTCTCGGCGCAGGAAACGATGGTCACCACCAAATGGTTTGTGCATAAAGACGCGGTGGCGGGTGAAGATTTTGATCCCGAGAAACTGCGTGCCGTCTGGGATGCGACCAATGAGCAGGATCGCGTTCTGGGGGAAGAGAACCAGCGTGGGATTAACTCTGTCGGCTATCAACCGGGCCCTTATTCGGAAACCTATGAGTTCGGCGTGATTAACTTTATCGACTGGTACAGCGAAACCATTCTCAAAAACGTGAAAGACTGATGATATTCCTGCCTGGCGAGGATAAAGCCAGGCAGGATCAGCGTTGCCCTAGCGAATCACCCCCTCCTCCAGCAGCAGATCAAAGACCGCCTGCGCCATTTCCTCTACCGGTTTATTTTGCAGAACCTTTCCACCGTCGCTCTGTGATTTGGCGGTTGCCGCTTTAAAGCGGTCAGCAGCCGTTTTGGCTTTGATCTTTTTGAGACGCTTCGGCCGTTTGACCGCCGGGGCAATCTGCCATTCCGCTCTTGCCGCATCCCGCACCTCAACGCCCGGCTGCGCCATAATCGTCGCCCGGTTTGCCGGACCAAAGGCGACCTGACGCGGTGCGCAGGCGGCCATGTCGACGCTGGCGATAAACGGCAGCGCAATGCGTAGCAACCGGCGCTGTCCACGCGGCAGTGCCTGTAATACTTCGGCATCGGTGCCGTTCAGGCTGACGATTTCCGCCACGCCGACCACCACCGGCATCGCCAGCGCTTCCGCCAGCAGAAAAGGCAGCATACCGGACGACTCACCCCGCTCCGACCGGCCGCCGGTCAGGATCACGTCCGGCTGATCCTGACTAAGGTAATGGCTCAATACCGCCACCGCGTCGCCCTGTTCGTCCATGGCGAGCACGCGCAGCGCCTCCACGCCCATCCCGGCATAGCTGCGCAGCGCCGCATCATGCGGATCGCCCGCATGCAGGACTTCCAGGGTGTCCTGCGCCAGCGTCAGCCCAAGCTCTACCGCGCGGGCGTCCTGTTCCGCCCGACGGGCGCGTCCGGATTCCGGATGCCTGCCCACCGACACCAGCGCGGTGATACGGCAGCCGCTGTGTTGCACATTATGCTGCATGATGTAACTCCTCTTTGCGCCAGTCACGCACCCGCCGTGCCAGCGCTGCCAGAACCTCATCACTGTCGGCAATCACGCTGAGCGAGGCGCGGCTGACCATATCACAGCCGGGGTCGGTATTAATGGCAATCACCCGGTCACACTGCGCAATGCCCTGTAAATGCTGTACCGCGCCGGAGATGCCCACCGCCACATAAACCCGTGCCGTTACCCAGGTGCCGGTGGCCCCTACCTGACGGAAACGCGGCATATGACCGCTGTCCACCACGACACGGCTTGCGCCTTCGGTGGCCCCGAGAAGCGCGGCCGTGGCATGAAACTGTTCCCAGTTGCCGATGCCATTGCCTGCCGACAGAATGAATTCCGCTTCGCCCAGCGGCACCGCAGCCGGATCGACCGGTATCAGGCCGCAGTCCTCAATACGTTTTGTCCGGATACTCAATGGCCCGATGCTGACCGGCAAGACCTCATGCCGGGTGTCGTCGATCGGTTCGGCGCACTCCTCCGCCAGCAACATCACGCGCGCAAGCGGTCGGGTAATATCCGCGCTGCCGCCTGCGGCACGGCTGGTGCAGGTTTCCCCGGTTACGCGCCAGACCTGGGTTGCGGGCCGTTCGCCCGTGCGGGCGGCAAACCGGCAGCCAAGTTCGAAGCCGCCCGCGACGCTGTCCGGGAACAGCCAGAAACGCGGTGCCAACTCTTTTTCAACCGCCATCAGTGCATGAATGCGCTGCTCCGGGCGGTAGCCGGTATAGTGCTCGCCGCTGAGATGCAGCAGGCGATCCACACCGGCCGTCGCAAAGTCCCCTTCACGATGCTCGCCAAACACCACGGCCATCACCACGCCAGCGCCACCAGCATGCTGGATCAGCTGATGAGCCTGGCCCAGAATATCGCGATCGTGGCGGGTAAGGCGTCCGCCGGACATGTCGAGCACCACGGCCACGCAGTAATCGGGCTGCTCCACACGATACAGTGGTCGTTCGACCGGATGATCAGCCCCGGCCAGACGCCGGCTGGCGAGCTGCACGCAGGCATTACCGTTCTCGCGGTCAATGCGCCTGAGGCCAGTCGGGCCGGTAAAGCCTACGCCGTGTGGGTTTTTACGCAGCAACCCTGACGGGCCGCGGCTCTCCGGCGGCGGCTGACACCGCTCCGCATGCTCGGGATGCAGGCGGTTGCGGCTGATCCACTCAAGGCGCGGATCGCGACGTATGATCGTTTCCATCAGATAACCTCCACAGCAATTTGGCGGTCGCGGATTTTCGCGGGCAGCGGTTTTTTGGGTTCGCTCAGCGCCTCAGCCACCAGTTCGGCGATGTCTTTTACCGCCGGACGTGGCCCGACAACGCCTTCCAGCATCGCGGTACACTGCTGGCAACCGACAGCGATCAGTTCCGCCCCGGTCTCTCTGGCATCCTCCATGCGCATATCGGCGATACGGCGTTCACCAGGAATATCCGTCACCGGCGCACCGCCCCCGCCACCGCAGCAGCGGGAACGAAAGCCGGATCGGGTCATTTCAGACAGCGTGATCCCCAGCTCCGCCAGCACTTCGCGCGGAGCGGCGTATTCACCGTTATAGCGGCCGAGATAACAGGGATCGTGCCAGGTCACCTTGCCGCCCTTGTAATCCTTCAGGTCCAGGAGCTGCGCCTTAACCAGTTCGTTGATGAATGTCGTGTGGTGCAGCACCTCGTAGTCGGGCTGCGTGCCAGCCGGATAGTGTTCAGGATATTCATTCTTCAGACAGTGAAAGGCATGCGGATCGGTGGTGACGATGCGGTTAAAACGATACTGTTGCAGCGTCGCAATGTTGCTTTTCGCCAGGCGCTGGAATGTGGCGTCATCGCCCAGCCGCCGCGCCACGTCGCCGCTATCCCGTTCTTCATCGCCCAGCACCGCAAAACGCACATTGGCGGCCTTAAGAATATTGACGAAGGCGCGCAGGATACGCTGACTGCGCATATCAAACGCGCCGTCCGATACCCAGAACAGCACGTCGGTCTGTTTCACGTCGCGCATCAGCGGCAGGTTCTGGTCAGCCGCCCAGTGCGTACGGCTGCGCGGATTAAAGCCGTTCGGGTTGTCAGTGAGACTGAGGTTTTCCAGCACTGCCGCGCCCTTGCCTGGTGTTTGCCCCTTTTCCAGCGTCATAAAACGGCGCATATCGACAATGGCATCAACGTGCTCGATCATCATCGGGCACTCCTCAACGCAGGCGCGGCAGGTCGTACAGGACCACAACGTCTCTTCTTTAATCAGCCCCCCGACGATCGGTTGATGCGGCTGGCCGCAGGCCTCACCGACGGGTACACCGGGATAAGGGCTGCCCGCAAAACGGGCATCGTTGCCGCCTGCCATACCGATCACCATGTCCTGAATCAGCTTTTTTGGGTTTAGCGGCTGACCCGCCGCAAATGCCGGGCACATTGCTTCGCACTTACCGCACTGGACGCAGGCGTCAAATCCGAGCAGTTGATTCCATCTAAAATCCGCCGGTTTTTCGACGCCCAGCGTTGGCGCATTGAGATCGACGCTTTTGAGTCCGGTTGAACGTCCGCCGCCAAAGCGTTCCGGGCGGCGATGAAAAGCCAGATGCAGTGCGCCCGCAAAGGCATGTTTCATCGGTCCGCCCCAGGCCATGCCAAACACCATCTCACCCAGTCCCCAGATGATGCCCGCCAGCAGAAGCAGCGCCAGCGCCCAGCGTCCGGCCTCGCCAAACCGATCCGAGATCGGCAATGTGGTGATAAAGAAGGTGAACGCAAACACCAGCAGACTTTTCGGCAGCCGCATCCAGGGGCCACGCGAAAGCCGGGCGGGCGGATTGCGGCGGCGATACCAGACAAACAGCGCGCCTGTAAACATGACGATCAGCGCGGCCGCCAGTACGCCATTGACCAGTACGTTGCTGATGCGAAAGAGGTGAACCGCCAGAATCAGTAAAATTGACAGGACAAAGCCACCTGCGGTCGCCACATGGGTGCGCGACATGTATTTATCGCGTGCCACGACATGATGCAGATCGACCAGATAGCGCCGTGGCATGGCCAGCAAACCGCTCAGCAGGGCCACCTTTTCAGGTTGCCCGCGCCGCCAGAGCAGCATGCGCCTGACCATACCGATGAGGGCGAGTATCACTGCGCCAAGCAGTAACCAGGGAAGTAACCGATCGAGTACCATGATGTGCCCTTACCAGACAATTTCTGCGATGTGCAGCGCGCGGGCTGCACGTCAACGACGGCGAATTACAGGTCCTTACACAGACGCAGTGCATCGTAAATCGCGGCGTGGGCATTGCGTTGCGACACGCAGTCGCCCAGGCGCCAGAGGATCATGCCACTGCCCGGCTGCGACAACACCGGCTGCGGTTTGATGTCAAACAGCGCCTCTACATCAATCTGCCCGTTGTTGCGCGATTCGGCTTTCAGCGCGTAGTACAGCGCCTCATCAGGACGCGTGCCGTTCTCGACCACGATCTGATCGACCACCCGCTCCTCTTTCTGGCCGGTATACTCATTTTCCAGCACCGCCACCAGCTTCTCGCCTTCGCGATACACTTTCTCCAGCGCCAGATCAGCGGTCATCACGACCGCTTTTTCATACAGGCTGCGATAGTAGGTTGGGAACGTCGTGCCGCCGATGCCAATGCCGGGTTTGATGTCGCCAGTGACAAGTTCGACTAACGCGCCGCGTGCCGCCAGGAAGTCGGCGGCGGACATGCCAGAGAATTCACAGATGGCGTCGTACACCAGTACGTTTTTGCCCGGCTCCACCACGCCGTTGAGAATGTCCCAGCTGGAGACCACCCTTCCGTCGGCTGCGCCCCATTCCGGATTTTGTTCAAGGAAAGGTTGTCCACCCGTAGCGAGGATGCAGACATCCGGATTCAGGTCCCGGATCATCGCCGTATCCGCTGTCGTATCAGTCATAACGTTAACGTTAAGGCGCGCCAGCTCCATCGCTAACCAGCGCGTAATCCCCGCCATCTGGTCGCGCTGCGGCGCTTTGGCGGCAATGGTGATCTGCCCGCCCAGTTCACTGGCGCGCTCGATCAGTGTCACCTTATGACCGCGCTCGGCTGCCACGCGTGCGGCTTCCAGTCCGCCAGGCCCGCCGCCGATGACCACGACGTTGCGCACAGGGCCGTCGGTTTTGGTAATGATATGCGGCAGCCCCATGTACTCGCGCGAGGTGGCCGCGTTCTGAATACACAGCACATCCAGCCCCATATACTGACGGTCGATACAGTAGTTCGCCCCGACGCACTGACGAATCTGGTCTACCTGATTCATTTTGATTTTGGCGATAAGGTGCGGATCGGCGATGTGGGCGCGCGTCATGCCGACAAAGTCCACATAGCCCGCGGCGAGAATGCGCTGTGCCTGATTGGGATCTTTAATATTCTGCGCATGGATCACCGGCACCGAGACCACTTCTTTAATGCCTGCCGCCAGGTGCAGGAACGGCTCGGGCGGATAGCTCATGTTGGGGATCACGTTAGCCAGCGTGTTATGGGTGTCACAGCCGGAACCGACCACACCGAAATAATCGACCAGGCCGGTTTTATCGTAGTACGCGGCAATCTGGCGCATGTCCTCATGGCTGAGGCCGTCCGGATGGAACTCATCGCCGGTGATGCGCATGCCCACCACAAAGTCCGGCCCCACCGCGTCACGCACGGCAGTCAGGACTTCAAGGCCAAAACGCATCCGTTTTTCAAAGCTGCCACCCCATTCATCCGTGCGCTTATTGACGCGCGGCGACCAGAACTGGTCGATCATATGCTGATGCACGGCCGATAACTCGACACCATCCAGGCCGCCCGCTTTCGCCCGCACCGCCGCTTTGGCGAAATCGCCAATGATGCGCCAGATCTCCTCTTCCTCGATCGTTTTACAGGTGGCGCGGTGCACCGGTTCACGAATACCGGACGGCGACATCAGATTCGGCCAGTTTTCCCCATCCCAGCGTGAACGGCGACCCATATGGCTAATCTGAATCATGATTTTGCCGCCGTGCTGATGCACGGCATCGGCCAGATTCTGAAAGTGCGGAATGATACGATCAGTGCTCAGGTTGACCGAGCTCCACCAGCTCTGCGGACTGTCGATGGACACGACGCTTGAGCCGCCGCAGATACAGAGGCCACATCCTCCCTTCGCTTTCTCTTCATAGTATTTCACGTAGCGATCGGTGGTCATTCCGCCATCCGTGGCGTACACCTCGGCATGGGCCGTGCTGACAATGCGGTTGCGGATAGTCAGTTTATTTATCTTCAATGGCTCAAACAGCAGATCAAACTGTGACATAGCTTCACCTTCACGTAATTCTGATAGCCCGCCGCCAGCCAGCGGTTCCTTCAGGTCATGCGTCTTACGCAGCAGGCTGCGGCGCGTGCGTGTTTAGCGCGGCGAAACGGTGAAGATGCCGTAATCACAGCCCTCTTCCGCCGCACTCTGCGTCTGCACCGCCTGCGTTCTTACGCTGTAGCCCAGGCTTTCGGCGATCTGGTCCATGGCACCGGCAAACCAGCCGGTAAACATGTAGTCCACCTTACGGTTCACTTTGCCGTACTGATACACAAACGCGGAGTGATCGAGCCGGATGCGCGCGGTCCCCTGCTTCAGGTCCAGCGACTCGGTGGTAAAAAAGCCCCAGCCGCGCTGAGAAAGGCGTTTCATGTAGTGTTCAAACACCGCCTCACCCGAAAAACCGTGCAGTTCGGCCTCTTTCTGACACCAGTGCCAGGCAGATTTATAGCCCGCTTTGTAGAGGATCGCGGCATAGCGTTCTGCACCGATTTCCTCTTCGATGCCCATATGGTTATTCACAAAAAAGTGGCGCGGTACGTACAACATCGGTAACGCATCGGTGGTCCAGACGCCGGTTTCATCATCGACGCTGATAGGCATTTCAGGCGCATGTGCCATGGTTTAACCTCACGTGTTCACAGGAATGGGTAACGGATTTACTCGTTCCAGACATTGGCCAGCAGATTGAGCCAGTTTTCGCCCATAAATTTACGCACCTGCTTTTCGGTGAAGCCGTGACGTAACAAGGCGGCGGTTAAATTCGGGAATTCGCCCAAAGTACGAATGCCCTCCGGGTTGATGATCTTGCCGAAGTCTGTTAACTGGCGGGCGTAGCCTTTATCGTGAGTCAGCCATTCGAAAAATGCCTGGCCATGTCCCTGGGTGAAATCGGTGCCAATGCCGATTTGGTCTTCCCCGACCCGGTTAAAGATGTAGTCGATGGCTTCGACATAATCCTCGATGGTGGAGTGGATACCGTTCTTTAAAAACGGGGTAAACATGGTGACGCCAACAAAGCCGCCGTGATCGGCAATAAACTTCAACTCTTCATCCGATTTATTGCGTGGGTGATCTTTCAGACCTGATGGCAGGCAGTGTGAGTAGCACACCGGTTTTTTCGAGGCGAGGATCACCTCTTTCGAAGTTTGCGCGCCGACGTGCGACAGGTCGCACAGCATGCCGACGCGGTTCATTTCCGCCACGACTTCATGGCCGTAGCCCGAGAGGCCGCCGTCACGCTCATAGCAGCCGGTACCGACCAGGTTCTGCGTGTTATAGGCCATCTGCACCACACCGACACCCAGTTCTTTAAACACCTGGATATAGCCAAGCTGGTCTTCAAACGCATGGGCATTCTGGAAGCCCAGCAGAATCCCGGTTTTGCCTTCGTCCTTAGCGCGGCGGATATCGCGCGTCGTGGTGACTTTGGTGACCAGATCGGCGTTTTGCGCAATCAGGTGATTCATCTCGACAATGTTATTCACCGTGCTCTGGAAGCCCTCCCACACGGATACCGTGCAGTTGGCCGCGGTGAGTCCGCCGCGGCGCATATCTTCAAACAGCGCTCTGTCCCACTTCGCAATGACCAACCCATCAATGACAATCGCAGAATCATGCAATTCAGTCGCGTTCATATCTTCCTCTCTGGTTTACGTCATAACCGGATGCGGCCTGATGAAAACAGAATAGGGTTTACGCGCGGGCAGAATTGTTCTGAAAACGTCACTTGCCTGACCGCTGGCGCAGATCAGGGCACAGAAAAACGGCAATACGTTGCGGGACCCGAAGCAAAAAACAGCCCCGAAAGGCTGTTTTTTGCTGACGCAGTGGGGTAAGACAGGCGTCAGAGATTGCCCGGCAGCGTGACGGAGCCAAAGGTGGGTTCAAACCGCGCTTCGTTCAGAATACGCAGGGAGGTGGAGACGGTGCTTTCCTGCTGCCAGTTAGTCAGGCCGGGCAGGTCGGCCATGAAAAACTGCGTCAGCGTTTTGCCGCTGCCCTGGCTGTGAACGCCGCGCCGCTCTTCACGCGGCGGCACGCCAAGGTGTTCGCGATAGCATTTACTGAAGTGCGGCGTGGAAACAAAACCGCAGGCCAGCGCAATTTCAATAATCGACATGGAGGTTTGTTTTAATAACTGACGGGCGCGGAACAGACGCAGCTTTAAGTAGTAACGTGAGGGCGAACAGTGCAGATATTTCTGGAACAGCCGTTCCAGCTGTCGCCGGGACAGGCCCACGTATCCGGCCAGTTCATCCAGATCGATGGCCTCTTCGATATTGGCCTCCATCAGGGAAACGGCTTCGACCAGGCTGGGCTGGGCGGTGCCGAGTACATGGCGCAGGGGAATACGCTGGTAATCGGACTCGTTGCGGACCCGGTCGCAGATAAACATCTCTGAAATGGCGGCGGTGAGCTGATGGCCAAAATGCCGTTGAATCATCGTCAGCATCATATCCATCGGTACAGTACCGCCACTGCTGGTCATGCGATCCTGCTCAATCACAAACAGCTGATTGGTGCAGATCACGCGGGGATAGGCTTCCTGCATGGAGGCTATGCATTCCCAGTGGGCGCTGCAGTGATAGCCATCCAGCAGCCCCGCTTCCGCCAGCAGGTACGGGCCGGTACAGATGCCACCAATCAGGATCTTACGGCGCGCCAGACTTTGCAGCCAGCCAATCTGTCGACTGGAATAGCTGCGGGTAATGTTGACACCGCCGACCACAATCAGGACATCCAGTGCCGGCACGTTCGCCATCGAATGGTCGGGTGTAATGGCAATCCCGTCACTGGCGACAACGGGCGCGCCCTCTTCACTGACGGTATACCAGCTGTACAGCTCCTTGCCGCTCAGCTGGTTCGCCATGCGTAAGGGTTCAACGGCGGTTGCCAGCGCGATCATGGTGAAATTATTCACCAGCAGAAAGCCTACGCTGCGCGTTTTATTTTCAGTAGAGGAACGTTTATGAATTGCGTCTGTATCGAACATGTGCGCTGACCTCTATTAGGCTTAACAGGAACATCACCCAGGGGTATTTCACCCAACTGCTTTCCAACACCTATAGAGTAAGCAACAGCCATGCCATTCGTCACCAGGTCGCACGACGCAAAAATGACACACAGTTAACATAAGCGAAACAAATGTTTGTTCAGCTTCACAGATTTGATCATTGCTGCCCTTTCAACGCAGGCAGGCTTCATAACGGTGCACCCGCTGAACCGTTTTAGTCATATGACGGTTTTATTGCACTGTTTTGTGACGTGTTTTTCTGGCTGTTTTTTATTCGAACCCATAAGCGCAAGTAACCAAAAACCAACACATTGTTAACATTCAATCGCGTTGACCGCCAGCCCACCGCGCGAGGTTTCCTTGTATTTATCCTGCATATCCCGTCCGGTGTCGCGCATGGTGCGAATCACTTTATCCAGCGAAATAAAGTGCTGACCGTCGCCGCGCAGCGCCATCTGTGCCGCGTTTATCGCTTTCATTGCCGCAATGGCATTGCGTTCGATGCACGGCACCTGCACCAGTCCGCCAACCGGATCGCAGGTCAGACCGAGATTATGCTCCAGCGCAATCTCGGCGGCATTTTCGACCTGCTCGGGCGTGCCACCCAGCACCTCGGTCAGGCCGGCTGCTGCCATAGCACAGGCGGACCCCACCTCACCCTGGCAGCCGACTTCGGCCCCCGAAATGGAAGCATTTTTCTTGCACAGTGCGCCGATCGCCGCCGCCGCGAGCAGAAAATCGACCACATCGTCTTCGCGCGCCTGGGGTTCAAACTTCATGTAGTACATCAGTACCGCCGGGATAATACCTGCCGCCCCGTTCGTGGGCGCGGTAACCATACGCCCGCCTGCCGCGTTCTCCTCATTGACCGCCAGCGCATAGAGGTTGATCCAGTCCATCGCCGACAGGGTTGAACTGATCACATTTTCCGCTGAGGCGCGGCACAGCGATCGGTAGAGCATGGGCGCTCGTCGGCGCACGTTAAGCCCTCCCGGCAGGATGCCTTCATTTTCCAGACCATTGGCAATGCACTGCTGCATCACCTGCCAGATCTGCGCCAGACCGGTCCGAATCCCGGCCTCCGTGCGCCAGACTTTTTCATTCTCCAGCATCAGTGCACTGATGCGTAACTGCCGGTCCGCACAGTGTGCCAGCAAAGCGGCGCCGCTGTTAAAGTCGTAGGGCAGCGTGCACTGTGGCACCAGATGTGCCGACGCCAGCGCCTCATCCTCATCCATCACAAATCCGCCCCCAATGGAGTAATACACGGTCGAACGGCTTTGCCCGTTGCGGTAAAACGCGCTCAGGCGCATCGCGTTCGGATGGTAAGCAAGCACATCATCGACAAACAGCAGGTCCTCATGGCTGTCGAACGCAATGTTTTCTCCCCAGGGCAGTGTGAGGGAGCCGGTTTCATCAATCGCCTGTATCGTGCTGTTGATCGTAGCGGGATCGACGGTATCGGGTGAGGCGCCCATCAGCCCCATCAGTACCGCTTTATCCGTACTGTGCCCGCGCCCGGTGGCGCTGAGCGAACCAAACAGTTCGACTTTGATGCGGTAAATCATCCCACGATCCTCACGGTGACCGAGCGGTTCGACAAAGCGTTGTGCCGCGCGCATAGGGCCAACGGTATGTGAACTGGAGGGACCAATTCCGACTTTGAACAGATCGAAGACACTGATACTCATGTTGCGCTCCCGGGCTTATGCCTGCCGTTGAGTGAATGACAGCCGCATTATCTGCGCGGATGAAAAACAAGAGATGCCGGATAACGACGTATTTGGCGATGAATTCGCCATGTTTTGCCCTTTCTGCCGTTCCTCACCGTTCAATGTGTCCGCCTTGCGTGGGTATGTCGCAAATTGACATCGCCGGGGCGCTACCAAACATTCCGGCATCGGTGACGCTGGTTATTATCCCTCCCACATTCACTCTACCGCTGCCCTGAACGGTTCAGGCCCAAAGCAGGCGCTGCGTGGTTATCCGGGCAAGGAGAAAAGCATGTTTGCGAAGCGCGACGATATTCAAAGCTTTGACAGTGAACTGTGGCAGGCCATTGAACAGGAAGCGGTGCGTCAGGAAGAGCATATTGAGCTTATCGCCTCCGAGAATTACACCAGCCCGCGCGTGATGCAGGCTCAGGGTACGGTACTGACCAATAAATATGCAGAAGGCTATGCGGGGAAGCGCTACTACGGCGGCTGTGAATATGTCGACGTAGTCGAAAAACTGGCAACAGAACGTGCCTGTGCGCTGTTTGGTGCCGATTACGCTAACGTGCAGCCCCATTCGGGTTCGCAGGCGAATGCGGCGGTCTATATGGCGTTGTGCCAGCCGGGCGACACCATTCTGGGCATGAGCCTGGCGCACGGTGGTCATCTGACGCACGGCGCCCATGTCAGCTTCTCCGGCAAAATTTACCGTGCCGTGCAGTACGGCCTGAATGAAGCCAGCGGCGAAATTGATTATGAACAGGTCGAAGCGCTGGCGCTGGAACACCGGCCGAAAATGATCGTCGCCGGTTTCTCGGCCTACTCACGCGTCGTGGACTGGGCGCGCTTCCGCGCCATTGCCGATAAGGTCGGTGCCTGGCTGTTTGTCGACATGGCGCATGTGGCGGGCCTGGTCGCGGCGGGCCTTTATCCCACTCCACTGCCCTATGCCGATGTGGTCACTACCACCACGCATAAAACCCTGCGCGGTCCGCGCGGCGGCCTGATTCTGGCAAAAGCCAACCCCGAGCTGGAGAAAAAGCTCAACGCTGCCGTGTTTCCGGGCGGCCAGGGCGGTCCGTTGATGCATGTGATCGCCGCCAAAGCCGTCGCCTTTAAAGAGGCCATGCAGCCTGACTATACCGACTACCAGCGTCGCGTGGTCAACAATGCCCGCGCGATGGCCGACGTGTTTATGACGCGTGGCTACGATGTGGTCTCAGGCGGCACCGACAACCACCTGTTTTTACTCAGCCTGATTAAACAGGGGCTGACCGGTAAAGCGGCCGATGCGGCGCTGGGACGCGCCAACATTACCGTCAACAAAAATGCCGTTCCCGGCGATCCACAATCCCCGTTTGTGACCTCCGGTCTGCGCATTGGCGCGCCGGTTGTTACCACGCGCGGCTTCAGCGAAGCGCACTGTCGCATGCTGGCCGGCTGGATTGCCGACATCCTGGATGTGATGAACAACGCCGACATGCTGGAGACGAAGATTGCTCAGGTGAAGCAGCAGGTGCTGTCCCTGTGCGCGGACTTCCCGGTTTACCGTTAGGCCAGGCGGCCACCGGCTTCGGTCGGCGGCGCGGTTTTATCGTCTGTCAATTCGCCCACGCGCGAGAGTTACTGGAGTAGAAATGATGCAACGCTATTCAGGATTTGGCCTGCTCAGGCACAGTCTGAGCTATCACGAGAACTGGCAGAAAGTCTGGCGCAACCCCACCCCGCAGAAACGCTACGACGTTATTATCATCGGCGGCGGGGGGCACGGTCTGGCTACCGCCTACTATCTGGCGAAAGAGCACGGCATCACCAACGTGGCGGTGCTGGAAAAAGGCCATCTTGGCGGCGGCAACATCTGCCGTAACACCACGATTGTGCGCTCCAACTACCTGTGGGATGAATCCGCAGCGCTGTATGAGCACGCCATGAAATTATGGGAAGGCCTGTCACAAGAGCTGAACTACAACCAGATGTTCTCTCAGCGTGGGGTTTATCACACCTGCCATACGTTGCAGGACCTGCGCACCAATGAACGACTGGCGAATGCCAATCGCCTGCAGGGCATCGACAACGAGATGGTTTACGGCGACCAGTTACAGAAAGAGATCCCCGCACTGGACTGCAGCAAAGATGCGCGCTATCCGGTACTGGGCGCGTCGGTACAGCGGCGCGGGGGCAATGCCCGTCACGATGCGGTGGCCTGGGGTTATGCCCGTGCGGCGGACAGCCTGGGCGTCGATCTGATTCAGAACTGTGAGGTCATTGATATGGAAATCAGTGACGGCAAAATCACCGGCGTCAAAACCCGCCACCACGGCGTGATTAAAGCGGATCGGGTGGGGTGCGTCACCGCCGGTAACTCTGGCGTGATGGCCAAAATGGCCGGCTTTGAGCTGCCGGTTGAATCCCATCCGCTTCAGGCGCTGGTCTCCGAGCCGATCAAGCCCTTCCTGGATACCGTCGTCATGTCCAACCATGTGCATGGCTATATGAGTCAGTCAGATAAAGGTGATCTGGTCATCGGCGCAGGTATTGATGGCTGGGTCGGCTATGGTCAGCGCGGCTCCTACAGCGTCATCGAACACACCATTCAGGCCATTGTTGAGCTGTTTCCGTGCACCAGCCGTGTCCGCATGAACCGTCAGTGGGGCGGCATTGTCGACACCTGCCCGGATGCCAGCCCGATTCTCTCGTCCACCCCGGTGCGCAACCTGTTCTTTAACTGCGGCTGGGGCACCGGTGGCTTTAAGGCTACGCCTGGCTCCGGCAACCTGTTTGCCCATCAGTTAGCGCACGGCACGCCGCACCCGATTGCCGAACCCTTCGCCCTGTCCCGGTTTTATACCGGTGCGCTGGTCGATGAACATGGCGCCGCAGGCGTAGCCCACTAAGGAGTGACAACATGCTGCACATTTACTGTCCTCACTGTGGTGAGTATCGCGAAGAAGAAGAGTTTCATCCCCGTGGCCAGGCGCATATTGCGCGGCCTGCTAACCCGGATCAGTGCAGTGATGAAGCGTGGGGAACCTTTCTCTATTTCCGTAAAAACCCGCGCGGATTACATCACGAACTTTGGGTGCACAGCGCGGGATGCCGCAAATTCTTTAATCTGGTGCGTGATACCCAGACCTATGAGATCAAACAGGTTTACACACTCAACGAACAGCCTGAATCCCGTGAACACGCGTAAGGAGCGGAGCGCATGAGCCAGAAGAATCGCCTGCCGTCCGGCGGCAGAATTAACCGTTCCAGTACGCTGACCTTTACGTGGAATGGCAAGCCGTATCAGGGCTATGAAGGCGATACCGTCGCCTCCGCCCTGCTCGCCAACGGCATTGATATTGTCGGTCGCAGTTTTAAATACAGCCGTCCACGCGGCATTGTCGCCGCCGGCGCTGAAGAGCCGAACGCAGTGCTACAGCTTGGCGCGACAGAAGCCACGCAGGTGCCAAACGTGCGCGCTACCCAGCAGGCCCTTTATGACGGCCTGGTCTGTTCGGCCACCAACGGCTGGCCGTCTGTCGAATCCGACCTGATGAGTCTGGTAGGCAACCTTGGCGGCAAAGTGATGCCGCCGGGGTTTTACTACAAAACCTTTATGTATCCGCAATCGATGTGGCCGACCTATGAGAAGTTCATCCGCAAAGCCGCCGGTCTGGGTCGCGCGCCACGCGAGAAAGATCCCGATATCTATGACGCCATGAACCAGCATTGCGATCTCATGGTTGTGGGCGGCGGGCCTGCGGGCCTGATGGCGGCACTCGCCGCCGGTCGCAGCGGCGCCCGCGTCATCCTGGCGGATGAGCAGGATGAATTCGGTGGCCATCTGCTTGCCAGCCGGGAACAGATTGACGGCAAACCGGCGATGGAATGGGTCAACAAGGTGGTGGCGGAACTGGCGACGATGCCGGAGGTGACGCTGCTGACGCGCGCCACGGTGAATGGCTATCACGACCATAACTTTCTTACCGTTAACGAGAACCGAACCGACTACAAAGGCGATCGCGCTGCGGCGGCACAGGTTCGCCAGCGTATGCACCGCGTCCGGGCACACTGGGTCGTGCTGGCCACCGGTGCCCAGGAGCGACCGCTGGTGTTTAGCCATAACGATGTACCGGGCTGCATGATCCCTTCTGCCATCTCCACCTACATCAACCGCTATGGCGTGGTGCCCGGTCACCAGCTGGTGCTGATGACCACCAATGACAGCGCTTACCGAACCGCGCTCGACTGGGCTGATGCGGGACGCGAGGTGGTCGCCGTGGTAGATACCCGAACCGTGACCAAAGGTGAACTGGCCGCCGCTGTTCGTGGCCGCGGTATTCGAATCATCACCGGCAGTGCGGTCATTGAAGTAAAGGGCAAAAAGCGCGTCAGCGGCGTCACGATTGCCGCCCTGGATAAAAAAGGTGAGGCGATCGCCGGCAAGCCCTTTTCCCTCACCTGCGACACCGTAGCCAGCTCTGGTGGCTGGAGCCCGGTTATTCATCTGGCGGGCCATACCGGCAGCCGTCCTGTCTGGAACACGGACGTGACGGGTTTCCTGCCCGGGCCGACACATCAGAAACAGTTGACGGCAGGCGGCATCAACGGGCGCTATGCGCTTGGTAACGTGCTGCAGGAAGGCATCAGTGCCGGGCAGGACGCTGCGCTGAAGCTGGGCCTGACGCCGGTCGAGGTCGCCCTGCCCGATGTGAAAAAGTGGCTGGAACATCCGCCCGCCGCCCTGTTCCATATTCCGCACATCAAACCGATCAGCCGCGCACCCAAGCAGTTTGTGGATTTGCAGAATGACGTTACGGCCGCCGGTATCGCTCTGGCAACGCGGGAAGGGTTTGAAGCGATTGAGCACATTAAACGCTATACGGCAATGGGGTTTGGCACCGATCAGGGAAAGCTGGGCAACATCAACGGCATGGCGATTGCCGCCAAAGTGATGGGCAAGAGCATCCCCGAGACCGGGACCACGGTATTTCGTCCGAACTATACGCCGATCGCCTTTGGCGCTATCGCGGGGCGTAACTGTGGTGAACTGTTTGAACCCAAACGCTTCACCGCCATGCACCCGTGGCATGTCAGGCAAGGTGCGATGTTCGAGGATGTCGGCCAGTGGAAGCGCCCCTGGTACTACCCGCGTGCCGGCGAAACGATGCAACAGACGCTGGATCGCGAATGTCGTGCGGTGCGCAATGGCGTGGGCATTCTGGATGCGTCCACGCTGGGCAAAATTGATATTCAGGGCAAAGATGCCCGTGAGTTTATCAGCCGTGTTTATACCAACGCCTGGGCCAAACTGGGCGTCGGCAAATGCCGTTACGGTCTGATGTGCGGCGAAAGCGGCATGGTATTCGACGATGGCGTGACGTCATGCCTGGCGGAAAACCACTTCCTGATGACCACCACCACCGGCGGCGCGGCACACGTCATGGAATGGCTGGAGCTGTACCATCAGACCGAATGGCCGGAGCTGGAAGTGTTCTTTACCAGCGTGACCGATCACTGGGCCACGATGACCGTATCCGGCCCCGACAGCCGCAATTTACTGGCTGAACTGTGCAGCGACGTCTCGCTGGACAAAGAGACCTTTAAGTTTATGGACTGGCAGGAAGGCAAGGTAGCGGGCGTACCGGCACGACTCTTCCGTATCTCCTTTACCGGTGAGCTGTCGTTTGAGATCAACGTACAGGCCAATTACGGCCTGTACGTCTGGGAGAAACTCTTTGCGCACGGCGCAAAATACGATCTGACGCCTTACGGCACCGAAACCATGCATATCCTGCGCGCCGAGAAGGGATTCATCATTGCCGGTCAGGACACCGACGGCTCGGTGACGCCGCACGATCTCAATATGAGCTGGTGCGTCGCGGACACAAAACCGTTCAGCTATATCGGCAAACGCGGCATGGCGCGGGCTGACTGCGTGCGTGACCAGCGCAAACAGCTGGTCGGGCTGAAAACACGCGATCCTATGATCGTCTTGCCGGAAGGCGCACAAGCGGTGGCCGATCCTGCTCAGCCTGTCCCGATGGATATCCTGGGCCACATCAGCTCCAGCTACTGGAGCGCTAACCTGAATCGCAGCATCGCCATGGGCTTTATCAAAGGCGGGCTGTCTCGCATGGGCGAAACCGTATTCTACCCGCTGGCCGATGGCCGGGTGGTCGAAGCGGAAATCTGCAGCACGGTCTTTATCGATCCGAAAGGAGAACGTCAACATGTCTGAAACCCTCTTACCTGAAACCAAACCGGCAAAGACTGTCAGACAGGTGGCGGTCATGGATCAGTGTGCGCCTGCGCAGGTACGCGCCGAATCCCCTTTGCATCACGTCGGGCTGGACAAGCTGGCGGCCAGCCATGCGCAGCCCGGTGGCGTTCAGCTGCGCGAACAGGCGCTGCTGGGCCATCTGGTGCTGCGCGGTTCACAGCAGAACCGGAGTTTTATGCGGGGTTGCCTGACGGTGCTGGGTATAGCGCTGCCCACCGTCCCCCTCACCTCCTGTGAAGAGGGCGACATTTCTGTGCGCTGGCTGAGTCCCGACGAGTGGCTGGTGGTTCTGCCAATGGATCAGCTGTTTCCGGTGGAAAAAGCGTTGCGCGCAGAGATTGACGGTCACTACTCCGTGGTCAACGTCAGCGGCGGACAGACGATACTGACGCTCTCCGGCAAACATGCCATTGATGTGCTGAAGAAAAGCACGGTGTTGGATCTCCATCCCCGTGCGTTCCCGGTGGGCAAAGTCGCAGGTTCGGTATTTGCCAAAAGCAGCGCACTGATCCGCCGGACCGGCGAAGACCGCTGGGAACTGGTCGTCCGTCGTAGCTTCGCCGACTACATCTGGCTGTGGTTACAGGATGCCAGTCGTGAATATGGCCTGACCATTACGAAGTAATGCCCTGTTGTGCCGGCCGGACGCGTTTCCGACGGCACGCGTTTCTCTTCTTCACAGGAGCTGCCCATGAGCGCGCTGCCCGATTCATGGATTTTTACCGCCAGTTGCCCGAGTAAACTGGGTACCGTGGATGTTGTGACCCGATTCATGGCAGAGTCCGGTCACTACATTAATGAAATACACTCTTTTGATGACAGGGTCAGTCACCGTTTTTTTATTCGCGTTGCCTTTTCACCCGCCTCCCCCTTCAGTACCGACCTTTTTCGGGATAATTTCACGCCGCGCGTGATGCCCTTTGAAATGCACTGGCAACTCACGCCGCCGCAGCATCGCGAACGCGTCGCTATTCTGGTGTCTAAATTCGATCACTGTCTTAACGATCTGTTATTTCGTCACCGCACCGGCCAGCTCAATATTGATGTCCCGCTGATCATTTCTAACCATCCCGATCTCTGTTCCCTGGCCGAATGGCACGGTATTCCTTATTACCATCTGCCGGTAAATAACGCGAACCGCGCCGAACAGGAAGCCCGCATTATGGCGCTGCTGGCGCAGCATCATATCGACCTGGTAGTGCTGGCCCGTTATATGCAGGTCCTGTCACCTGCCATGTGCGAAAAACTCGACGGAAAAGCCATCAATATTCATCACTCCCTGCTGCCGGGCTTTAAAGGCGCGCGCCCTTACCATCAGGCCTGGGAAAAAGGGGTAAAAATGGTCGGCGCCACTGCCCACTATGTGAATAACGATCTGGATGAAGGACCGATTATTACCCAGGGCATTCAGAGCGTCGATCACGCCCTTTATCCGGATGACCTGATTAGTCGTGGACAGGATATTGAGCGGGTAACGTTATTTAATGCCGTGCGTTATCACGTTGAAAAACGCGTGTTTTTAAGCGGAAAACGTACGGTGGTGTTCAGCTGAATGAAAGGAAAGGCGACTGATAGCCGCACTCTTGCACCACAGGAAAACAGGGATTGTCAGGGATGAGCGAAACGATGTCCGTTAACTAAAACAGAGCCAGCCCGGCGTGCTGAGAATGGCATTAACAACAACGAACAAATCGCGAGGAAATGATTATGGCAGACGCCAGAGATCCCATGCTGCCTGACGGGGACGTCGCACCTTATGATACTGATTATCAGGTGGGGCAGGACAATATTGTGGTAAATGTTGGCCCCTTCGGTCTGGATATTCACAACCGGGTATTTGTCCTCTCCGGGATGGTCATTATTGCCTTTATCGTTTTAACGCTCGTCTTTCAAAGTGATGTGGCACCGCTGTTTAAAGGAATGCTGAACTGGCTGACCACCCGACTCGACTGGTTCTTTATCAGTGCCGGAAATATTTTTGTTCTTCTCTGTCTCGGCCTGATTATTTCCCCCCTCGGTAAAGTGCGCCTCGGCGGCACGCTGGCCCGCCCTGACTACAACTACGTGACCTGGTTCTCCATGCTGTTTGCCGCCGGAATGGGCATTGGCCTGATGTTTTATGGCGTTTCCGAGCCTTTGTCGCACTTCTCCAGCTCAATGGGTGGCACCGTTGTGGAAAACGGTGTACGTACCGACTGGGCTCCCCTGAATGGCGCAGTTGGCGCGGCCGACAATGCGCAGCAGCTGGCGATGGCCGCCACGATTTTTCACTGGGCGCTGCATCCCTGGGCCATTTACGCCTTTCTGGCATTAGGTCTGGCGCTGTTCTCTTTCAATAAAGGTTTACCGCTGACGATCCGCTCGCTGTTTTATCCGCTGTTGGGCGACGCGGTGTGGGGCTGGCCGGGACACATCATTGATATCCTGGCTGTACTGGCGACGCTGTTTGGTCTGGCAACCTCGCTGGGGCTGGGCGCTTCCCAGGCGGCGTCCGGCCTGAATTTTCTGTTTGATGTGCCATTAGGACAAACTACGCAGATTGTCCTGGTGATCGTCATCACCGCGATTGCCACCTTTTCGGTGGTGGCCGGGCTGGATGTCGGCGTACGGCGGTTATCTGAAGCCAACATGATTCTGGCTGGGTTACTGCTGCTGTTTATCATTGTGGTCGGCCCTACCCTGATTTTGTTTAGCGGTTTTTTCTCAAACCTGGCTTCCTATCTTGCGTTTTTGCCCGCCCTGTCGAATCCGGTTGCCCGCCCTGACAGCAATTTTGCCGCAGGCTGGACCTCGTTTTACTGGGCATGGTGGATCTCATGGTCGCCCTTTGTCGGGATGTTCATTGCACGCATCTCGCGTGGTCGCACGGTGCGTGAATTCATGATCTCGGTACTGCTGGTGCCGTCACTGGCCTGCGTGCTGTGGATGACGGTGCTGGGCGGCACCACCATTCATCAGTATTTCACCGAAGGCTATCATAGCATTGCCGATGCTGTTCTGCCGCTGCAGTTGTTCACCATGCTGGATACGTTGCCGCTGGCAAAAATCACCTGCGTGGTGGCGATTATTCTGGTGGTGGTGTTTTTTGTGACGTCGGCGGATTCGGGCACGCTGGTCATCGATATTATTGCTTCCGGTGGCAAGATCGACTCTCCCACTTCACAACGCGTGTTCTGGTGCGTGTTTGAAGGGCTGGTTGCGATAACGTTGATCCTCGGCGGTGGGCTGGATGCACTACAGGCGATGGTGGTCTCAACCGGGCTGCCGTTCGCACTGGTCTTGCTGATCGCCTCAGTCGCGGTGGTGAAAGGACTGATGTCAGAACCGCGGCTGGCACGTTCTGCCCCTGCGGTGCGTAATCAATAAGTCAGCGTTGAGCGGACCGCGCAGGTCAGGCTGTCCGCTGTGGCAGAAAAGGAGGTCACCGTGCAGTCAGCCCATCAGGAAATTATCGACTTCATTCAGCGCTATCCGCCGTTTGACACCTTACCGCTCACGGCGCTGGCGCGCATCGCCGCGCACATTGAGGTCAGCTATTTCAAAGCCGGAACGCCTGTTCTCACCTTTGGCCAGCCTGTCGATGCCTGGTATGTGATTCGCAGCGGCGCGGTGGAAATCTACCGACGCAATGGCGATCTGTATAACCGACTGACGGCCGGGGGCTATTTTGGCGAATTTGGTTTGTTGCGCGAAAACAGCGTACGCTTTCCGGTGACCGCGCTGGAAGATACGCTGACTTACCTGATCCCGGCCCCGATTTTTAATGCGCTGTTTCGCAAATACGAGGAATTTGCCGATTTAGTGGAAGTGGAGGACCGCACCCGTCTCCGGCAAACCGTGGCGCGCACAGAAGAGGCTAACGGCCTGATGGCCTCCCGCATTGAGGCCCTGATTAGCCGACCGCCCGTTACCCTCGACAGCCGGGCCACGGTGCGCGACGCCGCGGTGAAAATGAGTAAAGAGGATGTCTCCTCGCTGTTGATCGTGACGCCGATGGCAGAAGTTAACCCCGCCGTCAGGCCGGCGCTGACCGGCATCGTGACGGATAAAGACCTGCGTGAGCGGGTCATCGCGGGTGGACTCGGGTTTGAGACACCGGTGAAGGCGATCATGACCGCACCGCTGAACCATGTGGAACATTATCAGCTGGTGTCTGAAGCGATGCTGACCATGATGCAGCACAATATTCATCATCTGCCGGTGATGAAAAACGGCTGTCCTGTCGGCGTGATTTCACAATCGGACATTATCCGCTACGAATCGCAAAACAGTCTGTTTATCGTCAGCCGCATTTTTCACTGCCAGCGCCCGGACGAACTGAGCGCCCTGAAAAACGAGGTACGTGCCTGTTTCAGCCGCATCGTACGTGAAGATGCCAACTCGCAGATGACTGGCCGCGCCATGGCGGTCATTGGTCGCAGTTTCACGCAGCGCCTGCTGGCGCTGGCCGAGGCGGAACTGGGGCCGCCGCCGGTCCCCTACTGCTTTATTACCCTGGGTTCGATGGCCCGCCAGGAGCAACTGCTCGTCACCGATCAGGATAATGCCCTGATCCTGGATAACCGTTATGACCCACTGCGCCATGCGCCCTATTTTATGGCGCTGACCCGGCGCGTGAGTGACGGGCTGGACGCCTGCGGCTATCGCTACTGCAAGGGAAATATCATGGCGACAAACAGCCGCTGGTGTCAGCCGCTCTCCGTCTGGGAACGCTATTTTGATGAGTGGATCGATTCGCCCTCACCGCAATCGCTGCTGGACAGCGCGATTTTCTTCGACCTGGACGCCGTCTGGGGCCAGGTGGAATGGGGAGAACAGCTTAACCAGCGTATCAGACACAAAGCGCGGCACAACGCCCGTTTTCTCGCCTGTCTGGCGCGCAATGCCTTGCTGCGAAAGCCGCCGCTGGGGTTCTTTAAAAACTTTGTGATGGAGCCCTCCGGCCAGCATACGCAATCCATTGATATGAAACGGCGCGGAACGGCCCCGCTGGCCGATCTGATTCGTGTGCATGCGCTGGCGGCGGGCGCAACGGCGCATAACTCCTTTGATCGGCTGCAGACGATTATGCAGGCCGACATTTTGCCCCACGGACGCGGTCAGGATCTGCGGGATGCGCTGGAGTTTATTTCGATGGTGCGCATCCGCCACCAGGCGCAGGATGTGGAGAACGGCCAGGAACCGGACAACCGGATTGAACCGCTTAATCTGTCTGACTTTGAGCGCAAGAATCTGAAGGATGCCTTTCAGATCCTCAGCAATGCGCAAAAATTTTTAAAATATCGCTATCAGCCAGGGCGGAGCGTTTAATGCTGCATATCAATAAAGCATTGCTGTGGCCCTGTGTCCGCGCCCGCCAGGACAGCGTGCTGCCGCAGGACTGGCCCGCCGTCCTCGCCAGACGGGCCAGGGAAACGCGCCATGCCGCGCTGAAAAACTACTACTTGTCTGGCATGCCGTCACCCGATACACCGTTGTCCGACGTTCCCTTACTGGCGATGGATTTTGAAACCACCGGCCTGAATCCTCAGCATGACGATATTGTCAGTATCGGTTTACTGCCGATGAGCCTGTCGCGCATCCGTATCCAGGGCAGCCAGCACTGGATACTGAATCCGCGTGCCGACCTGCGAACAGAGTCGGTGGTTATTCACGGCATCACACATTCCGCAATTGCCCACGCCCCGGACCTGAATGCTGTGCTGCTCAGGCTGCTGGCAATGATGGCGGGAAACGTGATGGTGGTCCATCACAAAGGGATCGAACAGCCTTTTCTGGATGCAGCATTTAAAAAGCGCATTGGCGAAGGCATTGTGTTCCCCTGTATCGATACGCTGGCGCTGGAGGCGCGCGTTATTGCGGCACAGCGGCAAAACGGCTGGCGACAGAAATGGTGGCGACCGCGCCCCCGACTGTCGTTGCGCCTGTCTGACTGTCGGGCCCGTTATCATCTGCCGCACTATCCGGCCCACAACGCGCTGACCGATGCGCTGGGCTGCGCCGAACTGTTGCAGGCGCAGATTGCGCATCATTTCTCAGCCAGCACGTTGCTTGGCGATCTTGGGTGACCCGTCGGGTCACGCTTTCTCTGACGTGTTGACACCGCAATGGGTGATAAGCACTTCCCCTGCGATGCTGCACAGTCCCTGGCCTGCTTCGCGCCGATGCCGCCCTCGCTATGCGGAGGAATGCTTATGTCGCAGTTTTATGCGCCGCCAGCGAGGCCATCAGAAGATAACCCGGGCGGGTGCCCGGTTGGTGACCTTTATGCCTCACACCGGCTCCTTGCGGGCGACCGTCCCCACGTGCTTTACCGCACCCTGTTGCCGCGAATGCGGATGTGCGGCGTCATCCTGCAAAGAAATACGTGAGGTTTCGGGCAAGCTCAGCCCGCCCGCCAGCGCCAGCACCGCGACCGCAACAAGATAAAAGGCCGGTGACAGCGTATTGCCTGTGTAGTCAATGAGCCAGGTTGCCACCAGCGGTGCGGTGCCGCCGAAAAGCGTATAGGCCAGATTGTAGGTAATGGCAGAGGCGGTATACCGTGCCCGCGTGGGGAAGACTTCGGAGAGTAACGCGGCCGTCACGACGCCCGAAAACACCGCCCCCGTCGCTAACAGCATATCCCCGAGGATGGCGGCCCAGAGCAGGCCCGAACTGGCCAGCCACCAGGCCGGTAAGACACTTACGATCACCCATCCGCCCGTGACAGCCACCGTCTTTCTTCTGCCTATCCCGTCACAAAGCGCCCCCGCTACCGGACAGAGCCCCGCCGCAAACAGCAGCGCGAGGAAGGAGACCAGCAAGGCCGAGGCCCGACTGAAGTGGCCCTGCAACTGGAGAAAGGTCGAGAAGTAGGTGGTAAACATATAAAACGTCAGCGCGGTTAAGGCGATAAAGGCCCCCAGCCGCAGGATGTTTCCTGTCTGCTGGCGTAACGTGTCAGCAAGTGCCGCATGTGTTCCCGCCTCTTCGCGACGTGCAGCCCGGAAAGCAGGCGTCTCTTCCATACGAATGCGCAGATAAATCCCCACCAGCCCCAGCGGGGCCGCAATCAGAAAAGGAATACGCCAGCCCCACGCGCGCATCTGATCCTGGCCCAGCGCGGCATCTGACAGAAAAGTGATAACTGCCGCAGCCGCGAAAGCAGAAAACGTCGAGACCGTGATAAAGCTTCCGTACCAGGCGCGTTTGCGTGGCGGTGAATGCTCCATCACATAGGCGCAGGCTCCGGCATATTCCCCTCCTGCCGAAAATCCCTGAATACAGCGGGCCAGCGTCAGCAGAATCGGGGCCATGATCCCCAGATGCCTGTCGGTCGGAAGCAGGCCAATCAGCGTGGTCGCGCCCGCCATCATGAGTACCGTCAACGATAAGATACGTTTACGCCCATATTTATCCCCCAGCATACCGAATATCACCCCACCTAATGGCCGCAAGGCAAACGCCACGGCAAACACCAGGAACGTCTGTAATAAGGCGGTCTGCGGAAGTGCCTGTGAAAAAAAGTTTTGGGCAATAATCGTGGCCAGGAAACCATAAACGGCAAAATCAAACCACTCGACAAAATTACCTATAGCGGCAGCGGCTGTTACCTTTCTGAGCGTAGCGGGCGACGCGGGCGTAACAATATTCATTGTCCTGTTCCTTCTACGTAATGATTAACACTCAGCGACCATTGCGGTTGATGATATATTGCGGTCGACATGCCAGAAATAACCGTCAGCGATACGGTAATCCTCTGGCGATAACGATCGCAGGGTATTAAGGCACGATATTCTGACGCTTTATTTCGTAAATGCCGGGTTATTGCAACCCTTAATTAAAACCTGACCGCCTGAAAAAAATGAAGTCAAAACGCGTGAGCTAATTCATTTTTATCATAGCATTGTCTGACGTGAAATAACGGCATAGGAAAAGCCTATATAATAAGCGACGTTGTCGCCGACAGATAATTACAGGTCGTTTTTAATAAAATCATTTTATTTATTTTCGACAGGATGTCCGGACAGGCTTTATTGCACAATGGCGATCTGTTTTTATTATTTCTGTTGATGTCGCCATTCTGCGTTTTTTCCCGTCCCGATGTCGTTGTCAGATCATTTAACCATCACTGACTTGCTTACACTGCCTTTGCAGACCGGTAAGTACCTCACCCTACATGCATGATACCGCGCTGCCAGACAGACCTCTTAATCAGCCAGACAGGACATTACTATGGGAAACGCTTCCAATAAAGGTGTGGTATATCAGGGGCCCGGTAAGGTTGAAGTGATGGATATTGCCGATCCGAAATTCGTCAGCCCCGCGGGTAAAAAAATCGATCACGCGGTCATCATCAAAGTGCTGTCAACCAATATCTGTGGCTCCGATCAGCATATGGTACGTGGACGCACCACCGCACCGGCGGGCATGGTGCTGGGGCATGAAATTACCGGCGAAATCATTGAAAAAGGCACCGACGTTGAAATGCTTAACGTGGGAGATATTGTCTCTGTCCCCTTCAACGTGGCCTGCGGACGTTGTCGCTGCTGCCGGGAACTGGATACCGGCGTGTGCCTGACGGTTAATCCGGCACGCGCTGGCGGCGCATTCGGCTATGTCGATATGGGCGGCTGGGTTGGCGGACAGGCAAAATATGTCATGGTGCCGTATGCCGATTTTAACCTGTTGAAGTTTCCTGACCGGGATCAGGCGCTGGCAAAAATTCTGGATCTGACCATGCTGTCAGACATTCTGCCGACTGGCTTTCATGGTGCGGTCACGGCGGGCGTGGGCGTCGGTTCGATGACCTATGTCGCGGGCGCGGGCCCGGTTGGCCTGGCCGCGGCAGCCTCAGCGCAAATTCTGGGTTCAGCGGTCGTGATGGTTGGTGACTTCAATCAGGATCGCCTGGCGCATGCAGAAAAAATGGGCTTTGTGCCCGTCGACCTGAGCAAACACGATCGCCTGGGTGAAATGATCGCGGATATCATAGGTGTGCCGGAAGTCGACTCGGCGATTGATGCGGTCGGCTTTGAAGCGCGGGGCCATTCGGGTAAAGAGCAGCCGGCTATTGTCCTGAACAGCATGATGGCTGTCACCCGGGTGGCCGGTAAGATTGGTATTCCGGGACTGTATGTAACAGACGATCCGGGCGCTCAGGAGCAGGCAGCCCGTGAAGGATCCCTGAGCCTGAAGTTTGGCCTGGGCTGGTCAAAGGCGCAAACCCTGCACACCGGACAAACGCCAGTGCTGCGATATAACCGCCAGCTCATGAATGCAATTTTGCATGACCGGTTACCCATCGCGAAAATTGTGAACGCCAAAGTGCTGCCCCTTGAACAGGCGGCCGAGGGTTATGCCAGCTTTGATGCCGGCGTGGCCGCCAAATATGTCCTGGATCCACACGGTTTGCTGGCGTAGGCCTTGTCTGCCCCGATGCCGGGACAGGTCGCGGCATCGGCTTACTGTCTTCTTTCCGCCAGTGGCGCGGTTAACCCGTCGGGTTAATGTCATGGTTTAGACAGGGCGAACCGCGAACACATGCAGCGATCGTCCGGCTGAATCTCAGGCTGGCATACTGCTCAGGGCGTTGCTGGCGGGCAAGCCTGCCAACCCGGTGCCGGCCGATACGTCAGTGGCGACAATATGCGAATCCTGCCCGTTCGGAACACCAGAACGGGCAGTGTGATGTCCCTTACATTCAGCCGATTGCCGCCGTCCCTTTATAACACCTCAGACCAGCTCATAATCAGCTTTGCCTGCACAGGATCGGCCAGCAGGCTGGGATCGGGTTGCCAGCTGTCCCAGTCGCGGAACGCGCTGAAATCAAGCCCGGTGAGTGTTTCCAGTGAACGAATCGAAACGCGGTATTCGTCCACCTGCGGGACCGCTTCCGGCTGCTGAAGCGGCAGTACGCGGCGCGGCTCGTCCAGCAACTTATCCTGACTGACCAGCAGTGCGGTGGCCTGCGGCGTGCCCTGCGGCCCGATGCGCAGTACCACTTTCCAGAACATCAGCGGCACCTGTAAGTTCCCGTATTGCCGGTGCTGATCGTTAAGTACCGGTCCGGTCAGCACGCTAATCTGCTGTTTGGTTTTTAACACACCATATTCCAGGATGTAGCGCTCAACACCTTGCCAGTACTGCACACTCTGGTTAAAGCGAAAATGCTGCGGTGAACAGTTGGTAAAATGAAACGTGTCTTTATTGGCGCGCACTGCTTCGGCCGCAGTGCCCCAGGTAGGATCGCTACGGCGGGTGAGATGGCCCCGATCAAACCAGCGGCTGAATTCACTATAGAACGCCTGGCCGGTGATATAGCGACTGTCGATACGGCTGTCTTCATACCAGCGGTCGCCTTCAGGGAGCAGCGAAGGTTGTCCACTGCCGCGGTCAATATTGATGTAGCGCGCACCATCAATATTGGTGGCTGTGAAAAAGGCCAGCTTCCGCCCTGCGCTCATGATCAGCGAGAAGTGCTCATAATCCAGCGTGGCTTCTGCACCGCTGCGCCCATTACGCAGCGGTGCGACTTCACTGGCGCGTGGCGCGATAATGCCGGCGACATCAACATGCGTGCCCGACAGAAAGCCCGCCTGATAACCATCGCGATTAGCGTAATTTTCATCGGGTGCAGCGGCACTGGGCAACACCTGTTCCGCTGCAGGCTCAGCCTTGAGCGCCTGCATCAGCGACGATTGCCAGGCTTCAGGTAACGTCGGCAGCGCGCCTTTAAGCCAGTCGGTAAGCGCGCTGATGCGGATGCCTTCATTGACCCATTTTCCGTTCTCTTCCACGCCACCGTGATGAAGCGCCACCAGCTGCCAGCTGTCATTGAAAACGGGTGCGCCCGACGAGCCACCTTCGCTGTCGGCTTCGTAGTGCAAAAACTCTTCATGACGGGCTAACAGTGCATTATTGCGCAGCGAGACCTGCTGCGGCGCACCGCCGGGATGGTGGATAAGATTAAGGTGGATGCCCAACGCATGTTTATCGTTGCGGTCATTGAGCGCCAGCGGCAGCGGTTGCTCGCCACTGTCGTCAAGCGCGTCGCCTAACGCGATCAGCGTGCAGTCCAATGCTTCGGTCGGGCTGGTGAGCCAGAAGCGTTCCGCATCCACACTGAAAAGACGTCCCTGAATCATCTCACCCGCTTCCCCCTGGCGGTAGCCAAACTGAAGCGTAATACGGCCTTTTTCAGGCGGTTCAGGTAACAAATGGTGATTCGTGACAAACAGGTTGCCCCAGGTTAAAAACCCACTGCCTTTGGGTACGCCATCTTCCCTGACCAGTGCCACCGCCCTGGCGGCGCTCAGCCCCTGCTGCAAAAAAGAGACGGGCAGCAAATCATTCGTGCCGATGATGACCTGTTGTCTGGCGCGTTGCTGAAAGGCATAACGCTGTGCGCGTCGTGAATCAGGTTCCGCTGGCAGACCCTGACTCAGCGCCGTGCGCGTCTGTTGCCGCTGTCCGGCTGTCAACGCCAGCCTTGCGGCAATCTGTGCTTGCAGTTGCTCGTTCATTCACTTCTCCATGGTCGACGGTGCCCCTTTAACCATAGCTGTTTAAAACGGAGTACGCGGCAGGTGAGCATATCAACGGGCATACTGCACTTTTGCACTGAGAGGCGAACGACATCACCAGGCTGTTGATTCAGCCTCGTGCGGAAGGGCTTTGCCCCTGGGGGATAAGCGGCGAACAGTCAGAGAGGGAGTGGATAGCAGGCGCATAAAAACGGATGCGCGTCTGGCCGCTGTCAGGCGCGAACGCAAAGGTCACGTCCGGGCCTTCAGTCTTACTTTTTCTTATCCAGCATTGCCTTTAAATCCGCAAAGGGATTATAGGTGGCTTCGCCCACGTCTTTTTGCGCGTCCTCACCCGCCACAACCCGGGTGCCATACTGGTCAGCTTCCGTATACTTCGAGTGTTCGTGATCGTGGCAGTACAGGCACAGCAATTCCCAGTTACTGCCATCTTCCGGGTTATTGGTGTGGTCGTGATCAATATGATGAACCGTTAATTCACGCAGGTTGGAATAGACAAACTCGCGCGAACAGCGCCCACAAACCCATGGATAGATTTTCAGGGCTTTCTCACGGTAGCCACTTTCAAGCCGTGAGTAGTTTTTTGGAATCAACGCCATGACGATATTACCTGTGATAAAGAGTGTTTGAGACAAGCTACAGGGACGAATGCTGCATACTACGTCCGTGGATGGCGCAACGCCAGCCTTCTGCGGTGCGTTTGTGGCTGTGGTAAGGAAGACGTAGCACGCTATCGCTTACCGATATGCTGTGGAAACCTGTGGCGCGAATGCACTCGACGTGAATGAACAAAAGCAGGCTGTGCTCGTTTATCAAAAGCTGGGCTTTGCCATCCTGGGCCGCCTGGAACAGGATGGTCAGGCTAATCCGTTTCCTTTGTTGCATAGGCATCGATGATGCGGGTCGCACTCACCTGTCCGGCATGGGTGCTGTGATAAAACCATTTTATGGATGAAGAAGATCGGGAATGCGCAAAGTTGCGCTTGAAACAACCAGAATGCTGAATCCTTCAGCAAACAGACTGTCCGGCGCGAAAACCGCTTTGACTCAGTAAGATCAGTCCATTACTATGCGCCCTGTAGCACGATTCCTCTGTAGTTCAGTCGGTAGAACGGCGGACTGTTAATCCGTATGTCACTGGTTCGAGTCCAGTCAGAGGAGCCAGATTAGAAAAACCCGCTCAGGGAAACAGGAGCGGGTTTTTGTTAGTCTCTTAAACTCTCTCTGCGCCCGAAGTCGTTTCAGTCAACACCGGGTTGTCAAGATAAACCGCTTCGCTCTCCAGTATTAAACCATTCACTCGCTGTTCGCTAATATAAAACACTCGTTTATCAACGGTTTATAGACCGAAATATACGCCGGGTGCTAGTGTTTCGCCTTATAACAAAAATATTAACCCTTGAGGCGATTAATGAGAAAGCGTGTGCTGTATTTTGCTTTAACGATGATGTTGACAGGATGTGTAGCCCGTTCTCATGAACCCGATCCACTACAAGTGCAGCTTGCCAGTTACGGTACGCTGCCAGACACTTATAAAACGGATGTCAAAAATACGTTTTATTATCATCTGAAAGATCCTTACAGCGCGCATTATCGTTTTTTTAAACCTTTTAAAGGATATACCTGGGTAATGAATGTGCCCGAAGATAAAGAAGAATTGATGTTTGGCTGGGTCATCCCCGGCGTGATTAATGCAAAAAACAGTTTTGGCGCTTATGTCGGCGCGCGCAGATTCGTGGTGATTTATTCAAATGGTCAATACCACAATCTTTACTACACGAAAGGCACGAAAAAAATCGGGCGGGCACCTTAAAACAGCATTCAGTTTTCTGAACCATTAACACGCCATCGTCAATGGCGTGTTTTTCAAATCACAACGATAAAGGCGCAGAGTTTCGCGGAATGAATGCCCATTGTGTCGCCTCATATTACCTCTGCCCACGCCAGAGACATCAAAATGCCTTTTATGGCATCCCGGCTTTTCCGTCATTTCCTGTTCTTTATAACTGTCGCGTCAACGCTACGTTAAACGCGGCTGAGTCCGGCTGCATCACAGATGCTGCATAAGATTCAGCCGGTCATATCAGTGTGAATTTTTAACCGGATAAGCGGTCAGCGGTTTGATCTCTTTAAGCACAAACATACTTTGCATCTCTTTAATGCGCGGCAATCTGCGTACTACAGACATGGCGAACTCCGCATAAGTTTCGAGATCGCTCGCCACAACCTGTAGCAGGAAATCGGCATCACCACCGATACTGTAGCAGGCCACCACATCATCCAGCGCCGTGACCTGTTGCTCGAATTTTTTTGCCTCATCCTCGCTGTGGCAATCAATAACCACACGAATAAACACCATGACCCCGGCGCCGATTTTTTTGCGGTCCAGTACAGCCCGGTACCCCTGAATGACGCCCTGCTCTTCCAGCCTGCGCACTTTACGCCAGCACGGTGAGGCAGACATACCAATCTTGTCAGCCAGTTCCTGATTAGTAATACGGGCATCGTCCTGTAAAACACGCAGGATTTTCATTTCTGTCTTATCAAGCAGCATACCGGTCAATTCCTTCCGCTACATTTCGTTTATGAGGTTAATTCTTGCAAAGAATACGATAAATGAATGTGATTGAGACAGCCTATTTCTGTCTCGCCAGGACATACTGTTTTCAGGTGCTGTACAAGGTGCAGATCAAAAGAAATGGCCGGACAGGGCAGATTAAGGCGGCAGACGAGTCCGGGTTGTCCTCGTCATGCCGCTTTTCATGGCCAGCCTGTCTGGATTTTATCCCGACATAACATTTATGAAGGAAAGACGATGCCTGCGATAACAGAATTACTGCCTTATATACTGGCGCTGGGTCTGGCCGCGGCCATTCCCGGCCCGGGCATGACAGCGATCGTGGCCCGTACCCTTAACGGGGGCTCTCTGGCGGGTTTGGCTGCGCTTGCAGGCGTAATAATGGGCGATTTATTTTATTTGACGCTCGCCGTGTTTGGCCTGGCCGTTGTCGCTCATACCTATACCGGACTGTTTACACTGATTAACTGGGCTGCGGCGCTCTATTTAGCTTTTCTGGCCTGGCAGTTCTGGTCTTATCAGCCGCATTCCATCACGCTGGACCAAAAAGTGACGCACAAGCAACTGACTTCTGCCTGGCTGTCAGGCCTGACCATCACACTGGGCAACCCGAAAACAATCGCGTTTTATCTGGCCATATTACCGCTTGTGATATCGCTGGAGAGCATATCCTTTACATTCTGGGCAGCCATACTGGTGCCCGTTACCGCAGCGGTGCTGCTGATGGTCGGAGCCATGTTTATTCTGGCGGCAGTAAGCGTTCGCGCATTACTGACCAGCCAACGTGCACAGCGCATCATGTTTAAATCGGTCGGCGTTATCATGCTGCTGGCCGCCATCGGTATGATCCTGAAAACGCTTTAATGCCGTGACCGAGGTGACACGGCTTCCCGTGCGACGTCAGAACAGACTGATTAATCTTCATTTGCTCTCGGTATAAGTAACAGCCCTGATCCGCTGTGGTAACATCTTGCCCTCACCTTCTCGTTACCGGGCACCCTGTTGAGCACTATGTCAGACACTACGAAACGCAAAAATGATCCTGAAGGACTTAAAAAGCGCATTCTTGCGAGCGCACTGACGACCTTTGCTGAGTTTGGTATGCAAGGCGCCCGTCTTGAGCAAATTGCTGAAAATGCCCAGACGACTAAACGAATGGTGGTTTACCATTTTGGCAATAAGGAACAGCTCTATATCGATGCGCTGGAACAGGTTTACCAGCAGATCAGGGAGCATGAAACTGGCCTGAATCTGGCCTCGCTCGCCCCTGAGCAGGCCATCATAAAACTGGTTGAAGCCAGCTTCGATTACCATGTTTCCCACCCGGATTTTGTGCGTCTGATCTGTATGGAGAACCTGTCTCGCGGCCGCTACATCTCGCAGTCTGCCCGTCTGAGCCAGCTGAACCGAAGTGCGCTGGACTTACTGGACGATATTCTGAGCCGGGGACAGCAGCAGGGACTGTTCATCAAAGAGATCGAGACACTGGACGTGCATCGCCTGATCAGCAGTATTTGTGTGCATCAGGTCTCCAACCGCTTCACCTTCAATACGCTGTTTAGTCGGGACAAAAATGAAGACGAGATCATCCGTCGTAATCGCCAGCTCGCCGTCACGGCAACGCTGCGCTACATCGGTTGCTCACGCCACGCGTCCTGAGCGCTGAAAAGGATAGTCTATGCTTAAGTGGTAATAACAATATCACTTAAGTAAGGAAAGCAGCTTGAGCAGAGACGCCAGCCTTTATCCGCTTCGCCAGACGCAGCGTGAACCTCATGACAATACACTCTGGAACTGGGCGCAAAACGCGCCGATTGGTACACAACAGCAGGTAAAACGCCCTGCCAATGAGGCGGCTTTGCAGCAGTTACTGCGCGACACTCACAACACAGTGCGCGTTATTGGCAAAACCTACTCACCCGGCAGAATGCTGGCTGTGCATCCCGACGATCTGCTGCTGGATCTGAGCGCCTTTACCGGCCTGCTCCGCAGCGATGCTCACAGCGTTACGTTTGCAGGCGCCACACCGCTCAAACAGATCTACAGCACCCTGACAGACATGGACCGCATGCTGGCCTCTTCGCCGGGCGTGATCTCCGTGCAGACGCTGGCCGGTGCGATGGCAACCGGTACGCACGGTCAGGGTCTGCAGCAAAGCTCCATTGCGGATGAAGCCGAGCAGATCCGTCTGGTGCTGAGCGACGGCTCCATACGGGAGCTGTCGCGCGGTGACGACGATTTTGCGGCGGCGCTGGTGTCGCTCGGCACCCTGGGCATCGTGACCGAAGTGACGTTGCGCACCCAACCGTTCCGCATCTTCACCTGCCACAAGAATGCGGTTTCGGCGGACAACCTGGAAAGCGATCTGCTGCGCTGGAATGAGGATTATGCACTCAGTAAGGCCTGGTGGTTTGTTGACGATAACATCATGCACGTCTGGAATGCACATCAGGCCAGCTACGATGAGATCCAGCGTTACGAGCAGTCGGGACGCGAAGTAGTAGAACATGCCGATGAAGGTGATGACAGCCTGAACGATACTATCGAACAGACGCTGGAGCACATGCATCGCGATACGCAGATTCACGGTAAAGGCGGCAAACAGTTCCGCACTGTGACTCGCTTTCGCGACTTTACCGATGTCACAGGCGACATCTACCAACTGTTCTGTCGCGGTATCGCCGTGCCGCAGATCAACGTTGAGATTGGCGTTCCGCTGGCGCGCACGCCGGCGATCATCAGCAAGATCAAACGCTGGTATGCCGAAAATCGTCCGCACATGCACTATCCGATTATCCTGCGCTGCACCGGTGCCTCATCCGCCTGGCTGAGCCCCGCCTTCGACCAGCCCACCTGCTTCTTTGGCTTTGTCGTTTATTACGCAGATGATGGATCGCTTTCTGAGGCCGGCCTGCACTTTTTAAGCGAGGTGGAGAAACTGCTGGCCGAAGAAGGTGGGCGTCCGCACTGGGGTAAATATTACGATGCCTCGCTCTACCACTGGCGGGATCTTTATCCGCACTGGGACCGCTTTCGCGCCCTGCGTGAACAACTTGATCCGCACCACCGCTTCAGCAACGACTATACCGCTGCACTGTTTAAATAATTTAAAAAAGGGATGTTATGTTTGCCTGGGTAACGTTACTGACGCAACCGGATTATCTGGTGGGCGTGAAAGCGCTGCACCGTTCACTGCAACAGACGAAAACACGCTGGCCACTGCTTGTGATGGCCACCAATGCTATCAGTGACAGCGAGTGTGAAGCCCTCAGGGATGAGGGCTGTATTATCCGCCGGGTTGATCCGCTTTATCCGGATAATGATTTGAATCAGCACTATGCCTCTGAACGCTTTGGCGAGGTCTGGACTAAGCTGCGCGCCTGGCAGTTGACCGAGTATCGGCGCGTGGTATTCCTGGATGCTGACATGCTCATCTTAAAGAATATGGATGAACTGTTTACACTGGACCTGGGTGACTTCGTGCTGGCCGCCTGCCACGCCTGCCGCTGTAATCCCAACCAGATTGAGTCCTATCCTGACAGTTGGGAGCCCGAGTTCTGCCACTATACCTGGCAGGAGCGCGAGCAGACGCCGCCGGCCCATGTGGATTATTACCTGAACGGTGGATTCCTGGTGCTGGAACCGGATGAGGCTGTCTTTAACGATCTTGAAGCGCGTATTGCCGCCATTGATGACCTGCGCGCCTATGCCTTCTCAGAACAGGACTTGCTCAACGAAGCTTTTAAAGATAAATGGCTGCCCCTTTCCTATATTTATAACGCGCTAAAAACGCTTCGTTTTCAGCACGATACATTGTGGGAATGTAAAGAGGTGAAGAACCTGCACTACATTCTGGCGAAGCCCTGGGAGCGGGATTTGTCACAGCCGGTGAGCCAGCGTGACCGCTATTACGCGATGGACAAGCTGTGGTGGGACAAAGCATCTGACTGCTGATAACAACGTGCGCCTGCCTGTCCGCAGGCGCACAGGTTCCCGTCTGTGCATTAAAGTATGCTGTAACTACTATCAGACTTCCTGCCAGCACCGTTCTGTGGCGGACAGCGCAATCGCCTCCAGCACCTTTTGTACCTGCAAACCTTCGGCAAAATCCGGCCACATACGATCGCCTGCGGCGACGCCATTAATCAGATCGCGTATTTCCACGGTCTTTTGATCGTTAAAGCCGATACCGTGGCCTGCTGACACACAGAAACTGGCGTAATCCGGATGAGCAGGCCCGGTCAGAATCGTTTTGAAGCCCTGACGCCCGGCGGGTTCATCATGAAGATAGAGTTCAAGCTCTGCCATCCGTTCCTGCGTATAGCGCAGCGTGCCTTTGGTGCCCGTCACCACATAGGTCAGGCCCATCTTGGCTCCGCAGGCAATGCGCGAGGTTTCAATCACGCCGTGAGCCCCGTTCTGGAAACGCAGCAATGCGCTGGCCTGATCTTCGTTTTCAACCGGTAACTGACGACTGAGATCTTTCGGGTCAGGACGCGACCTGATGACCGTCATCATATCGCCGCTGACTTCCACAATATTGCCGACCAGATAATGCGCCATATTGACGATATGCGCAGCCAGATCGCCCAGGGCGCCCAGTCCGGCCAGCGCTTTTTGGCAGTGCCAGTCGAGCGGAGTGTCAGGTTTTGCCAGATAGTCCTCGTTGTGCGTGCCATAAAAGTGCACCACTTCGCCGATTTCGCCTCGGGCAATAATCTCTTTCGCCAGCTGACTGGTGGGGTTTTTCATGTAATTGAAGCCCACCAGCGTTTTCACGCCGGCCTTTGCAGCGGCTTCCACCATTTCCCGGGCATCCGCTACGGTCAGGGAAAGCGGCTTTTCGGAATAGACATGTTTACCGTTAGCAATCGCAGCCAGCGCCATCTCTTTATGCAGAAAATTGGGCGCACAGATATCCACCACATCAATATTGGGATCGCACACCAGCTCACGCCAGTCACCGGTTGAGCGGGCAAACCCAAAGGTGGCGGCCTGCTTTGCCGCCAGTTCCGGATTCACCTCTGCCAGCATCTCACGGATAATCTCCCCTTTTAACGCAAACACCGCAGGGGCCTGGGCATAAGCAATCGCATGACAGCGGCCAATGTAGCCACTGCCGATCATGCCGATTCTGACTTTGTTCATTTGGACTCCGGGCGAACAGCGAAAGTTGAAATGAAATTTAAATTCCATTTATTAGCATTTCAAACTAAAAATGAAATAAATGTGACGAACATAAAGAACAATCGTCACTGTCCAGTCCAAGGCGACGTTTTACGCGGTTTGGGTTTCTGTTTACGCAATAAGAAACCCTGTGAAGCCGCTTGTTAGCGTTAGCGATACGGCACAGCGCACAGAGTTGGCGAGTATTTCAGCAATCAGACACTTTTATGAAAAAGAGTTTTGACAAGCCTGCACGACGTCGATAATATGCGCCCCGTTCAAACGATTCCTCTGTAGTTCAGTCGGTAGAACGGCGGACTGTTAATCCGTATGTCACTGGTTCGAGTCCAGTCAGAGGAGCCAGATTTAGAGAAGCCCGCTCAGTGAAACCTGAGCGGGCTTTTTGTTTTGGGAATGGCGTGAAATACGCAACAATCCAGGTCGCGTTACAGCGCAGGGAACTTAACGCAGGCGCTGCTCCGGCTGCGCTACTTCTTACCCACGATAAAACCCGCTACCGCGCGTAAGCCATCGATGATCGGCATCGTTGCCGCCCCCGCCAGGAAGTCCTCGTAATCCGCCTGGTTACGTTGGCGAATATCCGCAAAGCGAGCGAGTGCCTTTTTCTCACTGGACGCACTCATCTCCTCAAATTGCTTTTCATAGCCCTGCGCAATGAGCTGGGTAGCCTCGTCTGTAGACGATTTTTCCAGCACGACAATCTGCTTACCCTTTTGGAAAAAACAGTAATGTGGCATGTCAGGCTCCTTAAACGGGGCGGTTGATTCTGTAACTATAAACGGTGGTTAGAGCAACACAACCCTTAACGCGCTGGGGAAAGGTTCTCTTCTGACTCCGGTGTCTCGACCTGCAACACGATACAGCCCTTGCTGATCTCTGCCCTTACCTTCGTCCCCGTCTCGAATCCCAATTCACGTAACCATTTGCCACTAATGTTCAGTGCAGGTGTGCTGGTGTCCCCGAATTTAGGTACATATCCAACTGTATAATGTCGCTGGGTTTTAAATGAGGCCGCCGTAAGTGCAGCGTCAGAAGATCGGGCATTCATCGTCATTTGCAAGCTCCTGGTCAATAAGGTGAGTCCATCATTCGCGAGGCCATTTGGCGCGATACAGGCCGGATGAGGCTGTACCTGCTTCTGGTGCACCAGCACCGGGTTTGCGCCTTCAGACAGCCCGCTTACTGTTTATGTATGCAAGACATCAATGAGTTACAAGAGTGCCGACGCGCTGATATCGGGAGGTTTTCTTACTGGGCTGGTCCCGCTATCGGGTCTGACAAACGCTTGTTAACCATAACGATTTTAGCGGATGACAACAAGTCAGGACCTGGAAGCTAACTCGCATAACGTTGACAATATTCTGCTGTCTGTCCCGTCCGGCCCTGCGGCCGACTGTTAATGCGCCTCCAACGCATACGGCGCGCCAACTGACACGCCGTATGCGCGAATGGTTGATGTGAATGGTGGGACCTGAAGCCTGACTTTTGGCAGGCGCAAAGCAATACCGTTTACCCGGGCGGAAAAGCGCGGGATAACCTTTATCCGCGCAGGGTAACTTATCTGAGAAGTGAGTCGGTAAACGCAAAATCCAGGGCGTATGCTTTAACCGGTAAGGTGGTCAGTCTGCTTACCTTTATCAAGACGTGAATTCATCGTCCGGTACGCTAAGCGGGCTTGCCGTCTGAATAGCGTTGCCTTCAGACAGCTTTTCGCCATTCCTTACGGGAATTTTAAGTTAATCAGATTACTGTACTGCGTGCGTGAAAGAGAAAGGGGTGCCTGGTTTTTAAAAAAAACCTTCACAAACTCGGCACTCGTGCCATACAGCTCCACACGCTGATATTCATGGCGGATAAATTGCTGAAGGATGGGCGTCATGTCCCGCGCATGATCCTGGGGCCAGGCGTTATGGGATGCCACGGTTTGCTCAAAGGTGAGGGGCGTACGCATTTGATCGTCGGGTTTAAAATTAGCGCGTTTACGCTCCGCTTCTGTTTTGAAGTCTTCAAAGGCTTCATGTGCAGTATTAAAGAGATCCGCGAGTGCTTTGATATGGGCAGCCATCTGATTAACGGCAACGGTTTTTTTGTTGACGAAGTAGACGCCTACCGCAGAAAAGAGTGCCGCCAGTACAGGAAGAGAGCCCCGTCCAATAATACTTCCAAGACCCTGGTAAGCGGACCATAAAACCACACCTGTAGCGCCAGTAGAGCTTGATATCGCACCTGTCGCAATCGAACTTGCCTGCTGAACTCTGACGCCGCCAATACGATTGTCAAGGTGCCGAATTTCTCCGCCAGGCCTCCTGACTGAAGCCGACTCTTCGTTCCAGGTTTTATAACGACGGTTATTATCTTCTTTATAATTCGACATCGCATAAGCAATCTGGCTGGTATCGGTTTTACTCAGCCGGGCGATTTCCGCTGGTTCAAACGATCTGACTAAAATCAGCGCTTCATCAAGCACCTCTTTGGACAGAAAGTTAGCGGAACCCGCAGGATTAAAACGAGGGTCCGTAGTCAGGCCCTCAATAAGACTCACTTTTGGAAATGCCATAACGCCCTCACTTTTTGATGCCGCCCGACGAAGTCATTAGTTTTCTTTATTTTGTTTAATATCCCAGCCCATCTGTACAGAAGCGGCTTTCGTACCCTGAGAAGCCTGTTCCCAGTATTCCAGTGCCACTTTGCTGGCCTGAAAGGAATATTGCATACCCAGCGTTGACGCGTGCCCGACGCCGGTGAAGTCAGTCTGTGTCACCAGGACATCCTCAAGTGTGATGCGGGTATACTCCACTTCCTGTCCACCCGCCTTGCAAACGGACAGCTGAACTTTCGGCAGATGTTTACCACTGGCGCAATATTTCACTAATGCAGGCGTGGCCTTATCAATTAAGGCCTCAACGGTTAAATCGCGGTAATTTACTTTACCTGCTCCCCCACCGCCGCCAACGGCCATATTCCCTGGCTGCTGCGCGCCCCAGTCAAATGAAAGTACATCAATCCATTTTTTATGATTCGCATTTTGCGACTCACCTTCAATCCCGTCTATCTTCAAAAATATATCAATAGCCATTTTTCACCTTTATATTTACGGGCAGATTAACTCAGCTCTCTTTATTTTGTTTAATATCCCAACCGGCTTTGCTTTCCGCACCTTTAGTCCCGCTGGCGCTTTGCTCCCAATAGCTGGTAGAAACTTTAGATGCCTGAAAGGCATAGTCCACAACAATAGTGTCACTTTGCCCGATACCGTTGAAATTCGTTGCGGTGACCAGAACATCTTCCAGCACAATTTTCGTGTACTCAATCTGACTACCGCCAGCTTTGCAAACCGACAGTTCAACTTTTGAAACATGCTTTCCGCTGGAACAGTATTTAAGAATGGCTGGCGTGGATTTATCGATTAAGGCTTTGATCCGCAGATCGTTAAAACTCACTTTCCCCGCGCCACCACCGCCGCCAACAGCCATATTGCCGGGTTGTGAAGCCCCCCACTCAAATGAGAGTACGTCGGTCCATCCTTTATGTTTACTGTCCTGTGATTCACCTGTGGTGCCTTCAACTTTCAAATAAATATCGATCGCCATTCTTTTTTCCGGTTAGTTTGGGGTGGGACAAAATGCACGATGCACATCGCCAGGCTGAGACATTTCGTCAGCATCAGTGCCATCTTAAATTCAGGATAAGCACCAGCCTGTCATTTCTGTTCGCTATAAAGTGGAAATAAAAAGATGACTGCGTTATTCACGCAGCAATTAGGGATAGTTAATCAGGCAACGATTCTTTCTACGCCCTTTACTCATTAATAAAATTAACATGAGTTCATGTCAATTAATTTACAACGCGCATGATTTTATTGAGATAAATCCGAAAGAATTATTCTTAATAAGAAATTGTGTCGCGACGAAATAGTTTTTTAAAATAAAAAAACGGCATTCACTGCTACGTAACCGGGAGAGAAGACAGGACATCAGGATGGAAAAGAATGAAAAACCCCGCGCAATCCGGACTGCGCGGGGGCCTTATTCTCACAGAATCAGTTAGCGTTTAACGCCAGCCTAATTCAGGAGCGACATACTTCAGAATCGCTTCAATCACATGGGCATTATATTCCACGCCCAACTGATTCGGCACGGTGAGCAGCAAGGTGTCCGCTTCGGCAATCGCCTGATCCTCTGCCAACAGTTTGATCAGCTTTTCGGGTTCAGCCGCGTAACTGCGACCGAAAATGGCGCGGGTTTTCTCATCCAGAAAACCGACGGAATCCTGATCCTGACCACTGCGACCAAAGTAGGCGCGGTCCATATCATTCACCAGCGCGAAGATACTGCGGCTGACGGAAACCCGCGGTTCACGTTGATGCCCTGCCGCTTTCCAGGCGTCACGGTAGGCGCGAATCTGTTTGGCCTGCTGGATGTGGAACGGCTCGCCGGTTTCATCATCTTTCAGCGTCGAGCTTTGCAGATTCATGCCCATTTTCGCTGCCCATACTGCGGTGGCGTTGGAACCCGAGCCCCACCAGATACGCTCACGTAAGCCTTCCGACAGCGGTTCAAGACGCAGCAAGCCCGGTGGATTGGGGAACATTGGCTGGGGATTCGGTTTAGCAAAGCCTTCGCCACGCAGCGCATCCAGGAACACTTCCGTATGGCGACGGCCCATGTCCGCATCCGTCTCGCCTTCCTGCGGCACGTAGCCGAAGTAACGCCAGCCATCAATCACCTGCTCGGGTGAACCACGGCTCAGTCCCAACTGTAAGCGACCGTTGGAAATCAGATCCGCAGCGCTGGCATCCTCCACCATATAAAGCGGATTTTCATAGCGCATGTCGATCACGCCAGTCCCTATTTCAATTTTTTTGGTGCGTGCACCGACCGCAGCCAGCAGCGGGAACGGCGAGCTGAGCTGACGGGCGAAGTGGTGCACACGAAAATAGGCCCCATCCGCGCCCAGTTCTTCCGCTGCGACGGCCAGGTCGATAGATTGCAGCAACACATCCTGGGCAGAACGCGTGGCGGACTGCGGCGAGGGCGTCCAGTGGCCAAATGAGAGAAAACCAATCTTTTTCATCTGTAACATCTCCTGGCGAAAGACGGGTGCTTTCGCATGATAAACATCGATGAAATAAGGTTACGCCAGCCATGTCATGAGGGATAGTGAATATACTTAAGCACTATATTCAAGATTTTTGACATAGGTCGCGCTCAATGGAACACGATCAATGCGCGATTCTGTGCCCATGCGGAATGTAATAATGCTTGCGGGCAGAATGGATTTTAACGCATAACTAAACTTTCTGTCCTGCATCTGGACAGGCGCGTTTAACAGAGGGAAAAGGGATGCGTATTTTACTGGTAGGTGCGGGTGCAACCGGCGGTTATTTTGGTGCGCGGCTGATGCAGGCCGGGCAGGATGTGACCTTTCTGGTCCGTGAAGGCCGTTTCCGTCAGTTACAACAAACGGGCCTGGTGCTGCAGACCCCATCAGGGCAGGAAACGCTGCATCCGACGTTGATCACTGCCGACAGGCTGGATACGCATTACGACTTAATCATCATCACGGTCAAAAGCACCGGTCTGGATCAGGCCATCCAGGACATTGCGCGGGCTGTCGGTCCGCATACGCTGATCATGCCGATCCTGAATGGCATGCGGCATATCGATACGCTGGTCACCCACTTTGGTGCCGACAGGGTGATCGGTGGGCTGTGCAAAATTAACGCCACGCTGAACGACCAGGGCCATGTGGTGCAGTTAACGCCTCTGCACCAGATCTGTTACGGCGCGCTGGATGGTAATAATGATGCCCGGCTTCAGCAGGTTGATGTTGCCCTTCGCAGCAGCGTTGTCGACACAGTTTTTACCGACAATATTATCGGTGAATTATGGGAAAAATGGCTGCTGCTGAGCACGCTCGGTGCCGTGTGCTGCCTGGCGCGGGGGAATACGCAACAGGTGCTGAACCAGCCAGGCGGCGAGATGTTGCTTCAGGGCATTTATAGCGAAGTGCTGCAGATTATCTGTGCTGAGGGCTACCAACCGCGCCCGGCCGTGACCGCCAAAATCTACGCGCTGCTGAACGACGCGTCGACGCCGATGACCTCCTCAATGTATCGTGATTTGACCCAGGGCTTTGCGATTGAAGCCGACCCGATCATTGGCGACCTGCTGTTACGTGCCAGCCGTCATGGCATCACTGCACCGCTGTTGAACGCGGTCAATGTCAACCTGCAGATCTATCAACAGAACCGTTAAACACGGATGTGATGAGCACGCAGCCACGCCGTTGCACGACGCGTGGGTAACGGAAATTTGTTACACTCGCTGCCTCATCTTTTGGAGGAAGAATGACGTCCCGCTCTGTGACCCTTGATGATGTTGCCCAACTGGCGGGCGTTTCCTATCAAACCGTTTCTCGTGTGCTTAATCGCTCTGAGCAGGTTTCTCCCCGTACCCGCGAAAAAGTGGAAGCGGCGATGCAACAGCTCAACTACGTTCCCAATCGGGTTGCGCAGCAGTTAGCGGGTAAAGCCACGCGGACCCTTGGCCTGGCCACCAGCAATCTGGCGTTAATGGCCCCAGCGCAGATTGCCTCGGCAATACAGCAGCGCGCCGCCAGAGCCGGCTACCATTTAGTCATTGCCATGGACAGCGCGGACGATGCCGAAGCCACGGTGAATGAACTGATGGCGCAGCGCGTTGATGCCGTACTGATTAATATGCCGCTTGAGGCCGCCGACGCGGAAAAAATCCGTCGTCTGTGTGGCAAAAAACCGGTGCTGTTTCTGGATGCTGAACCGCACGCCGTTGTGTCTCATTGCCAGTACTCCAATGAAAAAGGGGCGCGGGCCGCAGTTGAGCATCTCGTCGCGCTCGGACATACGCACATCGGCCTGCTGAATGGTCCGGTTCGCTCGGTATCGGCCCGTCAGCGTGAAGCGGTCTGGCGCCAGGCGCTGGCCGGGCACGGTCTGTTTCCCTGTTGTGTGCTGCGCGGCGACTGGAGTGCCCAGTCGGGCTATCAGGCTATGCTGTCTCAGTTACCGGACGCGCTGCCCCAGGCGCTGCTGGTAGCGAATGATGAAATGGCGCTGGGTGCCATGCGGGCATTGCATCAGCATGGCGTGGCGATTCCGGCTGAAATCTCCATTGTCGGCTACGATGACACGGCAGAAAGCGCCTGGTACCAGCCGCCGCTGACCACGATTCGTCAGGATCTCCAGCAACTGGGTACCACGAGCGTCGAGCAGGCGCTGGCCGCGCTGCAGGGAGAAGCGGTCGCGTCACGGACGCTGGAGCCGGTACTGGTCGTGCGGGAAACCACCGCCGCGCCGGTCAGCAAAGACGCAGACTTATCCGCGCTGGCCCGTCAGTTACAGCAGATTGCCCGCAAGCTTTCCCGCTGATCGCGGACGCAAAAAAACCCGCCCAACCGGATGGCTGGAGCGGGCTGGTTATCCGCGATAATACGCGTTGCCTTATGGCGTTTTCGTCTCGCCCACGCCCATGGTCTTGAGCTTTTTAGACAGCTCGCGGCGCTCTTTAGACAGGTCAGCGTTTTTGATGATGTACTCATCCACGCGATCTTCATAGTCAGCACGCATGCTGGCGATGATTTCCTGAATCGCCTCAACGCTCATGCCGGGTTTGATGTATTCGCTCAGGTTATCCAGCAGCAGCACACGCTTTTGGTTGTCACGAATTTTCTTCTCATTATCGACGATTTCACGCTGCAGTTTGTTCTTGCGGCGGAACGTACGGACAAACTCAAGTACGTCCTGAAATGATTGCTTGGCATTTTCCATGATGGCACCTTTCTTTAAGCCTGCTAAAGCAGGGAGAGAGTCAAAACGATCAGCTTAGCGGCCAGCCAGCCTTGTGGGCAATTCTCACAGCTAAATTCGGACTGGCTCTTATCTTAGCGCAAAAAAACCGGGTTTCGCATTAAGTCATTGTCTGAGGTGATTATTTACGCAGCGCCAGGCGCATCAAATCCGTCATGCGTTCCAGTTGCTTCGCCAGCTCCAGACTCAGCCAGACATAGCCATAAATCGGCGCTTCTTCCAGACGGTCACTCCCGTCAGCGATCAACTGCTTAAGCTCTTTGACGATTTCCGTTAACTCATGATTGGCCGCGATGATGTCGTAGGTTTCCCCCTTCACAGCCATGACCGATAAGGTTCGCAGCGCGTTTTCGGTCATCTCCTGCGTGCGGCGTAACGTCGGAGCATTCAGCATGATCAGATGACTTTCGCGTGATGCCCACCAGGCATTAATTTGCATCTCAATGGTGTACACCATATTACGGTTCAACGTCTGTATCGCTTCAAACACCGATTTGGGGATGCGGGTTTCTTTACTGGACGGCTCCAGCAGGGCACGCATTTTCACCACGCTGGTGAGCAGTTTGCCCAGCGGTTTGTTCAGCCGGGGCTTTTCCACGAGGTTGGCGGAAAACCCTGCATGGTAGATTTTGGCCATTTCTGCCAGCGTATCTGACAGCTGAATACGCCAGTGAATATACGCACGCTGCGCCCATATGGCCGTAAATAACAGCGCCAGTAACGATCCTAAAATGACATCGCCACCGCGCCACATCGCCACGGTGAAATCCCCCATTGGCGCGCCTACAACCACGCACAGCGTGATGCCAATCAGCAATGCCATGTAAGGGTGTTTCCCCAGCGTCAGATAGCCGCTGATAAACATGATCACTGCGCACCATGCCAGCATGCCGGGCAGCGAAATCATCTCCAGCCTGAGGGCGATAAGACCAGAGATTGACCCGGCAATCGTTCCGCCAATGCGTTGAATGGCGCGCGGGAAGACGTTTCCCCAGGTTGAGATCGGCCCCATCACCACAACCAGGGTAATCAGAGGCCAGGTGCCTTCGGGAATGCCCGTGACGCGGACAAGCAGAAACGCACACAGAAACGCCACTGCGATGCGTAACCCGTGCACGCTGCGGTAATGACGATATAACCAGAATTCCAGATTTGAGATGGGTTTATCAGAGCGCAAAGTCGCTTGTCCGCTGGTAAAAAAATGATTCTACGCGTCGCGCCCTGCCGATCCTGGCGCGCCGTCAATGTTTTCGCTTGTACAGCGTTGAGCGGACCATTATCAACAACCCTGCCCCGGAAATCAGCAAAATTCACCACGACGACAACACATGACGCACTATAGCGGGTTCATCCCTGCCCCGCGAAGGCGAAGCAGGGACGTAACGATTAGAACTTGCGTTTCAGGTAGTCCGTGATGCGGCTCACTACGCCCGCCTCGTTAACGGCGGTGAGTGCCACCAGCGGATAGCTGGCGATCTGCTTGTCCTTGTCCATCACCTGGATTTCACCAATATTCTCATTGGCTTTAAGTGGCGCTTCCAGGTCGGTGCGGTTGATCACGTATTTGGCTTTGACGTTCGGGATTTCGCTGCGCGGCAGTGACAGATAAACATCGTTTGCCGTGCCCACGTCAACCTGGTGCGGATTACCGTACCAGACATGTTCACTGCCAATTTTCTTACCGGCATGGAACAGTTGTACGGTATCAAACGTATTCTGGCCCCAGACCAGCAGCTTGCGCGCCTGCTCTTCACGCCCTTTCGCACTTTTCCCGCCCATGATGACGGCAATCAGGCGGTGCTGACCCACAATGTTGGAGGCAATGATATTGAAACCCGCCGTTTCAGTATGGCCCGTTTTCAGGCCATCGACGTGCAGGTTGTTGTCCCACAGCAGGCCGTTACGGTTGTTCTGGGTAATGCCGTTCCAGGTGAGGGTTTTTTCACGGTACATGGCATAGAAATCGGGCTCGCCATCAATAATGGCGCGCGACAGTTTTGCCATATCCAGTGCGCTGGAATATTGCCCCGGCGCATCCAGACCGTGTACGGTTTCGAAATGGGTATTCGTCAGCCCCAGTTTCTCCACGTAGTGGTTCATTAACTTAACAAAGTTGTCCTGGCTACCGGCCACGTAATCCGCCAGCGCAACGCAGGCGTCATTGCCTGAATCAATGATCACGCCGCGGCTGAGATCACGCACGCTTAACTTATCACCGGGCTTGAGAAACATCAGTGAGGAGCCTTTAAAGACCGGATTGCCTGCTGCCCAGGCATCTTTTCCCACCGTCACCATGTCGTCGCGGGTAATTTTCTTTTGGTCGATCGCGCGGTCGACCACATAGCCGGTCATCAGCTTGGTCAGACTGGCGGGATTCCGGCGCTCGTCGGGATTGCCCGCGGTCAGCACCTGCCCCGTGGTGGCGTCCATCAGCACCCAGGAGGCTGCATCAATCGCCGGTGGCGTCACAGGAAATGGCATATCGTCGGCCTGTGCCAGCGAAGCCCAAAAAACAGTTACGGTAATTAACAGACGCCTTTTCAACACTTCATCCTTAGTTGAGCAAGTAAAACGGACATGAACAGCGGGACGTTTTACGGCAAAACCCTTAATAAGGTTTAAATAAATTGAAAAAAAGTATGAACTGCTGCGCACCATTCAACAGCCTGCGCCCTGGCAGTTGTACTCAGGCACGCAGACGACTATCCTGAACGTTGATTTTTTGCAGACAGGACAGCGACGTGCCCGCCTCTGAATTCACTTTTTTGTTTCACGATTACGAAACCTTCGGCACCAGCCCGCAACGGGATCGTCCGGCACAGTTTGCCGGTTTGCGCACCGACAGCGAGTTCAATCCGATTGGCGAGCCAGAGGTATTCTACTGCCGCCCACCGGATGATTACCTGCCCCAGCCTGAAGCGGTCATGATCACCGGTATTACGCCGCAATTAGCCGCCTCCCGGGGCGTGAACGAGGCCGAGTTTGCTGCCCGTATTCATGCGCTGTTTACCACCGAACAAACCTGCGTCGTGGGTTATAACAACGTGCGCTTTGACGATGAAGTGACGCGCAATATCTTTTACCGCAACTTCTACGATCCGTACGGCTGGAGCTGGCAAAACGGTAATTCCCGCTGGGATTTGCTGGACGTGATGCGCGCCTGTTATGCGCTGCGCCCGGAAGGTATTAACTGGCCAGAGAATGATGACGGCTTTCCCAGCTTCCGGCTGGAGCATCTGACCAAAGCCAACGGCGTGGCGCACGAAAACGCCCATGATGCGATGTCAGATGTCTATGCCACGCTGGCAATGGCGAGACTGGTGAAAGAAAAACAGCCAAAACTGTTTGAGTTTTTGTTTACGCATCGCAACAAAAATAAGCTGATGACCCTGATCGACATCCCGCAGATGAAGCCGCTGGTCCATGTTTCTGGCATGTTTGGCGCGGCGCGCGGCAATACCAGCTGGGTGGTGCCGCTTGCCTGGCATCCGGACAACCGCAATGCGTTGATCGTGGTGGATTTGGCCGGGGATATTGCGCCCCTGCTGACGCTGGATGCGGACAGTTTGCGCGAGCGCCTGTACACACCTAAAAGCGAGCTGGGCGATCAGCCTGCTGTGCCGGTGAAACTGGTGCACATCAATAAGTGTCCGGTGCTGGCACCCGCTAATACCTTGCGTCCGGAAGATGCCGGGCGGCTGGGTATTGATCGTCAGTTCTGCCTGGATAATCTGGCCACGCTGCGTCAGCATCCTGACGTACGTGAAAAACTGGTGGCTATTTTTGCTGAGGCGGAACCTTTTGCGCCGTCAGAGGATGTCGACACGCAGCTCTATGACGGTTTCTTTAGCGATGCCGACCGCGCCGGAATGAACATCATCCGCCAGACCGCGCCTGCCAATCTGCCTGCGCTCAATCTGACATTTGACAGCCCACGGGTGGAAAAGCTGCTGTTTCGTTATCGCGCCCGTAATTTCCCCGGTACGCTGGATGATGCCGAACAACAGCGCTGGCTGCAGCATCGTCGTGAGGTTCTGAATCCAGAAAAAGTGCAGGCTTTTCTGATGGAGCTGGAATCGCTGGCCAGCCTGCACGAAGGGGACGCGGAAAAACTGTCTCAGCTTAAAGCGTTGTACCGGTACGCGCAGGAACTGGTGTCCTGACGTCCCGGCAGACCGGGAAGGTCTGTCGCCCTCCCGGTTTGTATATCAGATTACCCACCACAGCGCCCAGGTCAGGGCAAAGCCGCTCAGCCCCATCAGGGTCGTCAGTACCGTCCAGGTTTTTAAACCGTCCGCCACCGACAGACCCAGATAGCGCGTTACCACCCAGAAACCTGCATCATTCACGTGCGACAGGCCCAGACCGCCGAAGCACGCCGCCAGCGTGACCAGTACACGGTGCATATCATCTATGCCAGTCACGGCCTGGGTCAGTAATCCGCTGGTCGTGAGGATCGCCACGGTTGCCGAGCCCTGCGAAGCGCGTAGCGCCAGCGACAGAATAAACGCGGCAGGAATCAGGGGCAAATGCAGCGTTTCCAGCGCCCGCGCCAGCGCGTTGCCGACACCGGACTCCACCAGTACCTTACCAAACGCCCCGCCCGCGCCCGCCACCAGAATCACGCTGGCCGATCCCGGAATGGCGCGACCGGTCAGGTCCTCCAGCTTGTCCTTGCTCCAGCCACGACGCAGGCCCAGTAGCCAGGCGGCCAGTCCCAGGGCGATCAGCAGCGCAATCGGCGGGGTGCCAATAACCGTCATCACCTTGCGCAGCAGGCTGTCTTCCGTCAGCAGCGAGTGCGACAGCGTGCCTGCCACGATCAGCACAATCGGGACGACGATCAAACCGCTGATGGTCAGCGCGCCCGGCGGTGCGGGTTCATTTTTCTTCTGTACCCCTTCCGGCTTCGCCATCTGCAACTGTTCCAGTACCTCAACCGACAGGTGGTACTGCCGACGGTTCATTGCCTTTGCCACGTAATAGCCGAGGATACCGACCGGCACCGAGACCAGAATTCCCAGCATCATCAGCCAGCCCATATCAGTATGCAAAATGGCCGCGGCGGCGGCGGCACCAGGGTGCGTCGGCAGCGCCACATGCACAGTCAGCATGACGCCCGCCATCGGTAAGCCAAACTTCAACGGGGACACCCGCGCCACTTTGGTAAAGCCGTAGATCAGCGGAATGACAATGATAAAGCCCACTTCAAAAAATACCGGGATGCCTAAAATAAAGGCAGCCATCGTCAGGGCGGCAACGGTACGTTTCAGACCCAGCGTTTTGCTGAAACGCTGGGCCAGCGACTCTGCGCCGCCAGAGGCTTCGATGATGGCCCCCAGCATCGCCCCCAGCACGATAATGATAGTGATATGTCCCAGCAGTCCGCCCATCCCGCTGATAATGGTTTCCATGATTTTTTCAGCCGGAATACCGGTCGCGATGGCCACCAGCAGACTGACAATTAACAGGGCAACAAAGGGATGGACTTTGGCTTTAATGACCAGCAACAGCAATATCACAATGCTGGCGGTCGCAATGGCTAACAGCAACGCAGTCGTCATAGTAAACCTCTGGAATAGTTATCTTTTTTCGCGTTTTTTCGTTAAAGCTCAACCTGGTGCCGCTCCGTTTCAGAGACGAGCAGAATGGCACCGGTACCGCAGCACCGGTGTGATTTTTTCACGTTAACTCAGCGGTTTTTCATCCAGGGCACCAGCCAGCTCAGTCCCTCTACGGTGTCGCCGCGCGGGAAATATTCGCAGCCGACCCAACCGTCGTAGCCCACCTCATCTAACAGGCTGAACAGCCAGGGGTAGTTGATCTCGCCCTCGTCAGGTTCATGCCGACTGGGCGCGGCGGCGATTTGCACATGGCGATAACGTCCGGCGTAATGGCGAATCAGATGGCTGAGATTGCCGTCCACAATCTGGGCATGAAACAGATCCAGTTGGGTGAATACGTTGGGCCGGTCGATAAAGTCGACCATCTCCAGCGTCTGATACTGGCTGGCATAGAGATAGTGCGGTTTGGTCGTGGGATTAAGGGCTTCGATCAACAAGCGGATGTTATACGGGGCAAATCGTTCTGCCGCGTAGCGCATGTTGCGGATGAATGTCTCGACATAGCGCTGGCGATCGGCACCCGGCGGCACCGTTGCGGCCATGATATGCACCTGTGGGCAATCCAGCGCCCGTGCATATGCCAGCGCCCGGTCGATATCTGCGCGCGCGTCGGCTTCCCGTCCGGGAATAGCCGAAACGCCCCATTCCCCCGCGTCAACGTTGCCCGGTGCGCTGTTAAACAGCACCAGTTTAAGCCCGTTATCCGCCAGCAGCGCTTTCAGTTGCTCAGCCGGATATTCGTAGGGAAACAGAAACTCGACCGCGCTGAAGCCCGCCTGTGCCGCCGCGGCAAAGCGTTGCAGAAAAGGCATTTCGTTGAACTGGGTAGATAAGTTAGCTGCAAACTTTGGCATTACCGGCTCCTGAGTTCAGCGACGTCGTCGGCGGTTAAATAACGAATGGCGCGATCGCCCAGGGTAAACATCAGACGCGCCGTTTCTTCCAGCTCCTCGGTATTATCCGCCGCTTCGCGCAAGGTTTTGCCGACCACCACCGGACCATGGTTTGCCAGCAGGAAGGCGCGGTAACGCGGGGCAAGCAGCGCCAGATCCTCCGCCAGCCGCGCATCACCCGGTTTATAATAAGGCACCACCGGTACATCGCCTACCCGCATCACCACATAGGGCGTGAACGGGCGGATGCAGTTCTGGCTGTCCAGATGTTGCAGGCAGGAAAGCGCGGTCAGGTAGTGACTGTGCAGGTGAACCACCGCCCGACAGTCCGGATTATTCAGGTAGAGCGCCCGGTGAAAGGCGATCTCTTTCGACGGTTTATCCCCGGCTATCCACTCCCCCTGTAACGTCACGTTAGACAGACGCTCCGCATCCAGTTCCCCCAGGCAGGACCCCGTGGGCGTTGCCAGTAAGGTGCCGTCGTCCAGCAGCAGCGACAGATTACCGGCCGAGCCGGTGGCGTAACCACGCTGGAAGAACGAGGCACCCAGTCTGACCATCTCTTCGCGGGCCTGTTGTTCAGTCATGTGAAAACTCCGTTTGTGCGCGGCGGAAGAACTGCTCATCGCCAAAATTGCCAGACTTCAGCGCCAGTGACAGCGGCTGCTGGATATCTCTGACCCAGGGCACACCGGGCGAAATCACCGGACCAATATGGAAGGCGGTCACGCCCAGGCTTTGGGCGACCACGCCCGAGGTTTCGCCGCCCGCCACGATAAAGCGCTGCCAGCCGCGGGATTGCAGATCTCTCGCCACCTGAGCAAACAGTTGCTCTACCGCCTCACTGCTGCGCTGTGCACCGAAATGCTGCTGGATCGACTGCAGCTGTTGCGCATCCGCAGTGGCAAAGAGCATCGGGGCCAGCGGCCCGTCGGCATGCTCAACGACCCAGTCGCACAGCGCCCCGGCGTACTGTTCATCGTTGAGGCAGCGCTCAACGTGAATTTCCCGGGCGGGTGCCTGCTGGCGATACGCGTTGACCTGGCGGTTGGTCATTGGTGAACAGGAACCCGAAAGCACCACGGCCCGCTGCCCCTGCGGATAGCCCGCGCGCTGCGCCTGACCATCGTCGCAGCCAGATGTTGACCACTGGCGCGCCAGGCCAATGGCCAGCCCGGAGCCGCCCGTGACCAGCCGCATCGACGTCAGCGCTTCGCCCTGATTCAGCAGATGCTGCTCAGTAAGCGTGTCGATTACGGCATAGTTCACGCCCTGAGCACGCAGATGTTCAAGTTGCTCTGTTATCGCGCCTGCGCCCTGCTCGACCGTGGCTAACGGAATAAGCCCGGCTTTTCCCGTGCTCTGACACGCCATCAGTCTTAGCAGGTTACTGTCGGTCATCGGCGTGACAGGATGATGGCGCATGCCGGACTCCGACAGCAGGTGTTCCCCCACAAACAGGTAGCCCTGATAAACGGTACGTCCGTTGACCGGCAATGCCGGGCAGATCACCGTCAGCGTCTCATTCAGCGCGGCCATGAGCGCATCCGTCACCGGACCGATGTTACCCGCAGCGGTGCTGTCGAACGTGGAACAGTACTTGAAATAAAAGCGCTCACAGCCTTGCGCCTGCAGCCAGCGCAGCGCCGCAAGCGACTGACTGACGGCCAGCGCCGGCGCACAGGATCGCGATTTCAGACTGACCACAATGGCCTGGGCATCCGGGACCGTTGTCTGTTCTGGGATGCCGTTAAACTGAATGGTAGAAAGCCCGTTCTGCACCAGAAAGCTGGCAATGTCGGTTGCGCCGGTAAAATCGTCGGCGATCACCCCTAAGCGCATCACATCGCCTCCTCGCGCTGGGGCAGCGTAATGCCGCTGAAGATTTTAATCACCGCACTGTCATCCTCGCGGCCAAAACCGGCATTGCTGGCCTCAGTGAACATATTCAGCGCGGTAGAGGCCAGCGGTAGCGGGAAATGCAGGGCTTTCGCCGTATCGGCGACCAGATTCAGGTCTTTGACAAAGATGTCCACTGCGGATTTCGGTCGATAGTCGCCGTCGACGACATGGCGCATACGGTTTTCAAACATCCATGAGTTGCCCGCTGCGTTAGTGACCACCTCATACATCGTATCGAGCGGAATCCCGGCGCGGGCGGCCAGCGCCATGGCTTCGGCCCCGGCGGCAATGTGCACGCCCGCCAGCAGCTGATGAATGATTTTGACTGTCGATCCCTGACCGATTTCCGTGCCGACGCGGTAAACCTTTGCGGCGACGGCATCCAGTACCGGTTGCAAAGCCGCAAAGGCCGCATCGCTCCCGGATGCCATCACGGTCATCTCGCCACTGGCGGCTTTGGCGGCCCCGCCGGACACTGGCGCATCCAGCATCAGCAACTGACAGTCCGCCAGTCTGGCGGCGATCTGCTGCGCATCCTGCGCGGACAAGGTGGAGGATACCATCACCGCCGTGCCCGGCTTCAGCCTGGCCGCCAGCCCCTGCTCGCCAAACAGAATCGCATTAACCTGCCGGGCATTCACGACCAGCAACAGGACAGCATCCAGGTGTTCGGCAAAGGCATGAGCCGACGACTGCGCGTCACGCGCACCTGCCTGGCGCAGCGTTTCGCAGGCCTGCGGATTCAGATCAACGCCCCATGTCGCCAGCTCAGCCCGGATGCAGGACTGCGCCGCGCCCATTCCCATTGAGCCTAAACCTATGACACAGATGTTTGAAGCGGGCATCGGTGGCCTCCCTTGTTAAATTAAGTGAATTTTTGGTCTCTGCTGGTAATAGTGGCAGGAAAGTGCAGGTAAAAACGTGCCGTATTTCACATAAATTAACTTCATAAGGCCGCAGTTGAACATTTATTCACATCAGCCACGTAACTGTTATTACCAGGTATCGCGGTCAAATCGCCACCAGCAAAGGGGATCTGGTGCAAAATTTCCGTGCGTCTTTGTGAAGGCATCCCCTACAATGTGAAAAAATGATAAACCGAGGTGTATATGATCCCCGTTGAGCGTCATCAACAGATTCTGGCACTGGTGGCCGAGCGCGGCGTAATGAGCATCGCCGAACTGACCGAGCGTTTTGGCGTGTCACACATGACGATTCGTCGGGACGTGCAGAAGCTGGAGGAACAGGGCGCGGTGCTGTCGGTTTCCGGTGGCGTGCGCTCCGCTAACCGCCTGGCGAGCGAACCCTCGCACCTGACCAAGACCGCGCTGTGTAATGAAGAAAAAAACGCTATTGGCAAATTGGCCGCTCAGCTGATTCCGCCTGACAGCTGTATTTATCTGGATGCCGGTACGACCACACTGGCGCTGGCGCGGGAAATTGCCGACAGGGAGGACCTGTTAGTGGTCACCAATGATTTTATGGTGACCAATTTGCTGATGGAGGCGAGCCGCTGCCGGGTGATTCATACCGGTGGCACCGTATGTCGGGATAACCGTTCCTGCATTGGCGATGCAGCCGCACGCCACCTGCGGCAACTGGCAATTGACATTGCCTTTGTCTCCACTTCCAGTTGGGGATTGCGCGGTTTGTTTACGCCGGATGAAGACAAGGTAGCGGTTAAACAGGCCGTGTGTGACGTCAGCAGCAAACGCGTGCTGCTCAGCGACAGCTCGAAATACGATAAAATCGCGACGTGGCTGGCCTTACCGCTGGAAAAGTTTGATGTGATTGTGACAGATGATCAGTTAAATGCCGCAGGACGGAATGCGTTACAGGCAGGAAGCTGGGAACTGATGCTGGCAAGTAAAAGCTGACAGAAAACGGCCCTGCTCTGTGAATGAGCAGGGCCGGGGGATTACACTTCTTCGCTAAACTGTGGAACGGGATTGCGGAAGCTGCGCGTCACAAAGGCCAGGTAAACAATACCAATCGCGGCCCAGATCAGTCCCAGCACCATAGAACTTTGCTCCAGGTTAACCCACAGTGCACCCACGGTCAGGGCACCCATCATCGGCAGAACCAGATACTGGACGTGATCTTTCAGGGTCTTATTCCGTTTTTCACGTACCCAGTACTGCGCAATCACTGACAGGTTAACGAAGGTAAACGCAACCAGCGCACCAAAGTTAATCAGCGCAGTCGCGGTGACCAGATCGAAGTTGATCGCCATCAACGCTACGGCACCCACCAGAATCACGTTCAGGGACGGCGTGCGCCATTTTGGATGGATATAGCCGAAGAAACGCTCCGGGAACACACCATCACGGCCCATCACGTACATCAGACGTGAAACGCCTGCGTGCGCTGCCATACCGGACGCCAGTACCGTGACCACAGAGAAGATCAGGATACCGATCTGCAACGCTTTACCGGCCACATACAGCATGATTTCAGGCTGCGACGAATCCGGCTCTTTAAAGCGCGAGATGTCCGGGAAATACAGTTGCAGGAAGTACGACGCGACAATAAACATCAGGCCACCAATCAGCGCCGTCAGGAAAATCGCACGCGGAATGGTACGTTCTGCATCTTTCGTTTCTTCTGACAGCGAACTGATGCCGTCAAAACCGAGGAATGAGAAACACAGAATCGTCGCACCGGTGATCATCGGCACCACATGGGCGTTTTCAGACCAGAACGGTTTACTGCTTACCACTGTTCCCGCACCTTCGCCGTGCGCCACGCCGTAAATCACCATCGCGGTGATACCGACCATGACCACCACCTGAAGGATGACAATCACGCTGTTGAAGTTAGCGACCGTTTTGATGCCCTTAAGGTTGGAGAGCGTCATAAAGCCCACCAGCAGCACCACGAAAATCCACGACGGGATCCCTGGCACCAGGGTTTCAAAATAGTTTTTAGCCAACAGAATGTTGATCATCGGCATGAACAGATAGTCCAGCAGCGATGACCAGCCCACCATAAAGCCGACGTGCGGACTGATGGCCTTCTGAGCATAGGTATAAGCGGAGCCCGCAGATGGGAAGCGGCGTACCAGCTTACCGTAACTCACGGCGGTAAACAGAATCGCAATCAGGGCGAAAGCATAAGCGGTGGCAACGTGACCGTCCGTCAGGCCCGATACGATACCAAAGGTATCAAACAGGGTCATCGGCTGCATGTAGGCCAAGCCCATCATGACAACAGGAAGTAACGTCAGCGTTTTTTTCAGTTGGGCACGTTGTGGTGCGGCAGAGGTATTAAGCGACATGCTTCAGTCCTCCTTGCGCAGCAACCTGGCTGGGTTGATTCACAAGGAAACTGCGCATTAAGCGACAGGGAGTAAGGCTGGCGGCCAGCGCGGCGCCGTAGTCATCACGGAAACGTGTACCAGCCTGGGCTGGCAGAGTGTTAAACATCCCCATCTTTACATCCTCAATCTCACGCGGCTGCGTGTTTTCAGTGTTTATCTATCCGGGTGCGTGCCCGGCCTCGTTGGTGTCAGCTAAATGCTACGCGTTAAAAACAATATGCAAAAAAATAACCGGCGCGGTGAGCGTCGGTTATGTTCTGAATTTGCAGGGGGCGTATTTTGCCCTAACCCAACGCATTATTTCAAGACGTTGTCGCATAGAATGCAAAATTTTAATCAGGCGTTTTTCAGCATCCAGTCAATTTCGGTGGCAGTGATTAATCTTTCGAACTGCATAAGCTCATAATTTTTGCAGCTAAACCACACTTTGGCAAATTTCTCACCCAGTAATTTTTGTAAAGGATAGCTGCTTTCGAAGGCATAGAGTGCATCGCTCTGCCGAATCGGCAGCGGCAGCCCTTCCGCTTCATGGCCGTTTCCTTTAACCGGCTGTGGCAGCGGCAGCTGCGTATCGAGGCCGTGCAACATGCCCGCCAGAATGGTAGCCATGACGAGATAAGGATTCGCATCCGCCCCGGCTACCCGGTACTCGATGCGGCGACTTTCCAGATCGCCACAGGGAATACGCAACGCTACCGTACGGTTATTGTGGCCCCACGACGCCTGCAAAGGAACGTAGGCATCGGGCACAAAACGACGGAAGGCATTGACGTTGGGGGCCAGCAGCGCCATGGAAGCAGGCATAAGGTCAATCATGCCCGCCAGCGTGCGTTTCAGCAGCGGGGAATCGCTTCCGTCATCACAGGCAAAGGCATTATGGTCAGCGGCATCAAGCATGCTGATATGGACGTGCATCCCGCTTCCGGCGTAGTCCTCATAGGGTTTTGCCATAAATGTTGCCGTCATGCCGTGGTTCTCTGCCACCTGGCGGATAAGGCGCTTGAGCTGGATAGCATGGTCGCAGGCGCTCAGCACATCACGGGTATGATGGAGATTGATTTCGAATTGCCCCGGCGAGGCTTCCGCCAGCGCGCCATCCGCAGGAATGCCCTGCAGACGGGCCAGCGCATCAATATCACGCAGGACATCGGCGAAGTGATCGAGATTATCCAGCGAGTAAACCTGGCTTTGTCTGTTGCGATCGTCACTGCCTGGCGCACAGGGCGGTTGAATATAGCCTTCTGCATCGCGCTTTTTATCGACCAGATAGAACTCCAGCTCTACCGCTACCACCGGAAACAGTCCACGATTACGCAGCTGTTGCCACAGCCGGTTCAGAACATTTCGGGGTTCAACGTCAAAGGGAGTGCCATCTTGGTTGCACATGGTTAACAGCAGTTGTGCAATGTGTTGCGGATCGGCGGCGGAGGGGACGAGCGTGCCATGGACGGGAAGGCAGAGGTTATCGGGTTCACCAAGCGACTGGCCCAGACCGGCCTCTTCGACGGTATTGCCGAGAATATCCATGGCAAAAACCGAGGCGGGAAAGTAGCAGCCTTTTTCCAGCCTGGCTAAGGCCGAAACCGGGATGCGCTTACCGCGAAAAACACCATTTAAATCGTTGAGCAAGATATCGACATACTGCGTTTCAGGGTGGCGCTCCAGCCAGTTTTTCACTTCTTGCTGGAACGCGCTGGTTCGTCTCTCTTCACTGTGAAGCGTGAAGTCTTCTACTTCTACCAGGTTAGTCATGATTTCATCCGCCTTTGACCACAAAAATGGGAGTGCGTAATGCTCAAAAAAACCGCCACTCATCTAACATAGCTCTAACGTAAAAAGTGTGCAAATGTAACAAATCTGTTTGAAGATCGACCAATGGATTGCTAGATTGACAAAATATTGCACACTTAACCATCAGACATGCCCTTTTCGTCAAATATTTCGAACAGCAGTTAAGGGGGAAAGATGGGCATTATTTTTGACAAGCCTTTGATTGGCGTAGTGATGTGCCAGACGCACAATCAGGGCCACCCGATTCAGTCTGTCCACAACAAATATCTTGATGCCATCGTCCTGGCGGGCGGCGTGCCGCTTGCCCTGCCCCATCACCTTATGGCTGCCCCGCATCTATCAGAAAACGCTATGGCTGTGCTGGACGGCATTCTGCTGACCGGGAGCCCCAGCCACCTGGAGCCCTGGCTGTATGGCGAAGAAGGCGAAGAGCCGGAGGCAGATGCCGGCCGCGATCGCCTGGCGTTTAACCTTATTACGCATGCTGTCGGCAAACAGATGCCGCTGCTGGGCATATGTCGGGGCATGCAGGAGCTGGTCGTGGCCAACGGTGGTGCCCTGTATCGCCACCTTGACCACCATCCGCAGTTTCAGCGCCACCATGCAGACGAGGATGCCTTACCTGAACAAACTTACGCACCCGCTCATGCCATCCAGATTGCACCGGGAGGATTGCTGGACAGGCTGCTGGGGCGTGCGCCGATCACCGTCAACTCCGTTCATCACCAGGGCATTCGTGAAGCGGGACCGCAGGTGCGCGTTGAGGCCCGTGCGCCCGATGGTCTGATTGAGGCGGTCAGCCTGCCAGCGCACCCTTTCGCCCTTGCCGTACAGTGGCATCCTGAATGGCAGCTGAAACCCGCCACGCCGTCCTTTGCGCTGTTTGACGGCTTTGTTCAGGCCGCCCTGCACTATCACCAGAGGAAAAAGGTATGAATGATGCGGCTCAGGCTCCGGGACGCCGCCTGGCGCAGATCCGTCAGGCCATGGGACTGTCACAACGGCGCGTCGCGGAACTGGCCGGACTGACCCACAGCGCCATCAGTACTATCGAACAGGATAAGGTCAGCCCGGCGGTCAGCACGCTGCAAAAGTTGCTGAAGGTTTATGGCCTGTCTTTGTCTGCGTTTTTTTCGGAGCCGCACGCTGAGGACGCGCCCAAAGTGGTGGTCCGGCCTGAAGATCTGCTGGAAATCGGCAGTCAGGGCGTTTCGCTTAAACTGGTTGATAACGGCACGAAAACCCGGGCGTTAGGCATGTTACTGGAAACTTACCAGCCAGGTGCCAGCACCGGCGAAAAGTTACGCCATGCGGGCGAAGAGACCGGCACTCTGCTGGAAGGACGCATCGTACTGGAAGTTAACGGTCAGCAATTTCATCTGACGGCCGGCGAAAGTTACGTGATCGATACGGGTTTGCCGCACAGTTTTACCAACCAGGCCGATGTGCCCTGTCGCATCGTCAGCGCCCATACGCCCGCCAATTTTTAATCAGGGACGTTCGCCAAGGAGCTTGATATGAATTACGTAGAAAACTACTACACCTCCACACGGACCCCCCATGCGCCCTGGCCGGTGCTGCAGGAAAGCATCCAGTGTGACGTTTGCATTATTGGTGCCGGTTTTACGGGCTTATCGGCCGGCCTGTTTTTAACCGAAGCGGGTTACGATGTGGTGCTGCTTGAAGCGGCTCGCGTTGGTTATGGTGCCAGCGGCCGCAATGGCGGCCAGGCCGTGAACTCCTACAGCCGCGACGTGGATGTGATTGAACAACGCTACGGCAAAGACAGCGCGAAAATGCTGGGCAGTATGATGTTTGAAGGCGGTGATATTATTCGTGATCGTATCGACCGTTACGCGATCGCCTGCGATTACCGCCCGGGCGGTATCTTCGCCGCGTTTAACCGCCGTCAGATGGCGCACCTGGCCAGTCAAAAAGCCGCCTGGCAGCGTTACGGTAACGACCAGCTTGAACTGTTAGATGAGCGCGGCATTCGTCGCGAGATCGGCTCAGAGCGCTATGTAGGTGGGCTGCTCGACAAACGCGGCGCACATCTGCATCCGCTGAATCTGGCGCTGGGAGAAGCCGAAGCCATTCGTCGCCACGGCGGTCGTATCTATGAACAGTCCGCCGCGTTAAGCGTCAGCTACGGTTCACCTAATCGGGTAAAAACGGCACAGGGAGAAGTCAGCGCCACGTTTCTGATTTTTGCCGGCAATGCTTATCTGCCTTCCGAACTCGAACCGCGCCTGAGTCGCAAAAGCATGCCGTGCGGCTCGCAAATCATCGCCACCGAACCGCTGTCCCGTGACCGGGCATTAGCGCTGTTACCCAACAACTATTCGGTAGAAGATTCCAATTATCTGCTGGACTATTTCCGCCTGACCGCCGACAACCGGCTGCTCTATGGTGGCGGTGTGGTTTATGGGGCGCGCGAGCCTGGCGATGTGATCACGATGATCCGGCCTAAAATGCTACGCACCTTTCCGCAGTTGCAGGACGTGAAGATTGATTTCGCCTGGAGCGGAAATTTTCTGCTGACGCTGTCGCGCATGCCACAGTTTGGTCGGCTGGAAAACAACGTCTACTTTATGCAGGGCGACAGCGGCCACGGCGTGACCTGCACGCACCTTTCCGGCAAGCTGATAAGCGAAGTGTTACGTGGGGATGCTGAGCGCTTTGATGCCTTCGCGAAGCTTCCGCATCTGCCCTTCCCTGGCGGACGGCGATTTAAAGTGCCGCTGACGGCCATGGGTGCCGCCTGGTATGCCTTACGCGACCGACTCGGCGTGTGATCAGGAACAGAACACAACGCTTTCCCCGCTAAGGGGAAAGCCACACTCACTCCAGCGGCATTTTCTGCGGATCGTCGTAGCGGTATTCAAAGCCCAGCTCGTGACAGATACGCGCGCCGTCAATCAACTTACCGCTGTCGTCGTGCGTCTGCGGTTCAAAGGTGGGCGGCGTCATGCCCAGCTGGCGCGACACACAGGGATAGAAATGGGCGCGGGACGGATGTTTCAACGCACACAGGTTAAACGTCCTGCCGCCTTTTGGCGTTTGCAGCAGCAGCATAATCGCCTCCACCACATCATCCAGATGCACCAGATTCACCCCGTGCGATCCATTGGGTAAATCCTGTTTGCCGGCCAGGAAGCGACCGGGATGCCGTTTCGGGCCCACCAGCCCGGCCAGACGCAATACATCGACGCTGGTGCCGGGTAAGTCGTGCAGCCAGTTTTCCAGGTCCACCAGCGTTTTGCCTGCCGTGGTTTCTGGTTGAAGCGGGCTTTTCTCCGTTTTGATACCGGCGCTGCCGCCATAGACGGAGGTGGAACTGGTAAAGATGATCCGTGGGACATTGCGCGCCAGCGCGGTATCCACTACGTTTTGTACTGCCTGCACATAGGCGTCGCCGCCCTCTGCCGTGCGGCTGGCGGGCAGGGTGACAACCAGCGCATTCACGTCAAACAGCGCCTCCAGGTCCTCGGCCTCACAGACCAGTTCGGGCGTCAGTTCAAGTTGAAACGCATCGATGCCACAGCGACGGGCCGCCTCTACGCCATCCGGCGTGGTTTTACTGCCGGTCACCTGCCAGCCTCGCGCGGTCAGCGCCATCGCAAGCGGCATGCCCAGCCAGCCGAGTCCTACAATTGCGACCTTTTTCATATTGTCTCCTGCTGCGAACGTCAAGATTCAGCCATCTTAAGCTGCCCCTGAGTTGCAAACCAGTGCAAAGTGTTTCTGTGCTTTGCGAAGAACAACATTAAAAAAGAGTTGCCAATTTCAACTATCTTCGTTAGGTTAATTCCACACAAATGAATAACTTTTCATTATCGAGAATTTTATGACACGCGTTCAGTTCAACCATCATCACCACCATCACCCTGACTAGTCTTTCAGGCGATGTGTGCTGGAAGACGTCTAGGATCTTCCAGTGGTGCGAACGCAAGAGAACCCCCGGAAGATCGTCTTCCGGGGGTTTTTTTATGGGCTGACGCAAAATACGCATTCAGGACAGGTTAATTAAGGGGACAGGAAAAATGTTAGACAATAGCCGTTTACGCATAGCTATGCAGAAATCAGGTCGGTTGAGCGATGATTCACGCGAGCTGCTGGCGCGCTGCGGGATCAAAATCAATCTTCAGCAACAGCGTCTGATCGCCTTCGCTGAAAATATGCCTATTGATATTCTGCGCGTGCGCGATGACGATATTCCGGGCCTGGTGATGGACGGCGTGGTCGACCTGGGCATTATCGGCGAAAACGTGCTGGAAGAAGAGTTACTGACGCGCCGCGCACAGGGGGAAGATCCTCGCTACTTCACGCTGCGTCGCCTCGACTTTGGCGGCTGTCGTCTGTCACTGGCCATGCCGGTCGATGACGCTTACACCGGCCCGCAGTGCCTGAACAATGCCCGCATCGCCACCTCCTATCCTCACCTGTTAAAACAGTATCTCGACAAGCAAGGTATCGCCTTTAAATCCTGTCTGCTGAACGGCTCGGTCGAAGTGGCGCCGCGTGCCGGCCTGGCTGATGCGATCTGCGATCTGGTCTCCACCGGTGCCACGCTGGAAGCGAACGGTCTGCGTGAAGTTGAAGTGATCTATCGTTCTAAAGCCGTGCTGATTCAGCGCGACGGCGACATGCCCGCGGCCAAGCAGGAGCTGATCGATAAAATGATGACCCGTATTCAGGGCGTGATTAAAGCACGTGAATCCAAATACATCATGTTGCATGCACCGAGCGATCGTCTGGAAGAAGTCATCAGCCTGCTGCCGGGCGCCGAGCGTCCAACCGTGTTACCGCTGGCGGGCGATGTGAGCCGTGTGGCAATGCACATGGTGAGCAGCGAAACGCTGTTCTGGGAAACCATGGAAAAACTCAAAGCGCTGGGTGCCAGTTCGATTCTGGTGCTGCCAATCGAAAAAATGCTGGAGTAAACGATGAGCAAAATCATGACACCCGTGAACTGGCAGGCGTGCAGCGCGGAGGCGCAACAGGCGCTGCTGGCACGCCCGGCGCTGTCTGCCTCTGACAGCATCAGTCAGATTGTGCGTGACGTTCTGGCGCGCGTGAAAAGCGAAGGCGACGCAGCTCTGCGCGATTTTAGCGCGCGCTTTGACAAGGTTGAGCTGACGGATTTTCGCGTGACCGCTGAGCAGATGCAGGCTGCCAGCGATCGTCTCAGTGATGAACTCAAACAGGCAATGGCGGTGGCGGTCGCCAATATCGAGACTTTCCACCGTGCGCAGATTCTGCCAGCCGTGGATATCGAAACCCAGCCGGGCGTGCGTTGCCAGCAGGTGACGCGCCCGATGCAATCGGTCGGCCTCTATATTCCCGGGGGGACCGCCCCGCTGTTTTCCACCGTATTGATGCTGGCGACACCGGCACGTATTGCCGGATGCGGCCGCGTGGTGCTGTGCTCACCGCCGCCAATTGCCGACGAGATTCTCTATGCGGCCCAGCTGTGTGGCGTAGAAGAAGTATTTCAGGTGGGCGGTGCGCAGGCCATTGCCGCCCTGGCCTTCGGCACCGAGACCGTGCCGAAAGTGGCTAAAATTTTCGGACCGGGCAACGCCTGGGTCACCGAAGCCAAACGTCAGGTCAGCCAGAGCCTCGATGGCGCGGCTATCGATATGCCCGCGGGCCCGTCAGAAGTGCTGGTGATCGCCGACGACGGTGCCACGCCCGCGTTCGTGGCGTCCGACCTGTTGTCTCAGGCGGAACACGGGCCGGATTCGCAGGTGATTCTGCTGACGCCTTCACAGGGACTGGCTGAGCGCGTGGCTGACGCTGTCGAACAACAGCTGGCGCAGCTGCCGCGTGCCGCCACGGCCCGTAAGGCGCTGGAAAGCAGCCGCCTGATCGTGGCCCGCGATTTGCAACAGTGTGTGGCGATTTCCAACCGCTATGGTCCGGAGCACCTGATTCTGCAAACCCGCACGCCGCGCGACCTGGTTGAGCAAATCACCAGCGCAGGCTCCGTGTTCCTGGGCGACTGGTCGCCCGAGTCTGCAGGCGATTATGCCTCCGGCACGAACCATGTGCTACCTACCTATGGTTATACCGCGACCTGCTCCAGCCTGGGGCTGGCCGACTTCCAGAAACGTATGACGGTACAGGAACTGACGCCGCAGGGCTTTATGGATCTCGCCGCCACCATTGAAACCCTGGCCGCCGCGGAGCAGCTGGATGCCCACAAAAATGCCGTCACGTTGCGCGTCACCGCGCTCAAGGAGCAAGCATGAGTCAGGATATTGAAAAACTGGCCCGCGCCAATGTGCGTGCGCTGACGCCCTATCAGTCGGCGCGCCGTCTGGGCGGCAACGGTGATGTCTGGCTGAATGCTAACGAGTTTCCGCTGCCGGTGCCCTTTGAGCTGTCGCAGCAAACCCTGAACCGCTACCCGGAATGCCAGCCGAAGCAGGTAATCACCCGCTATGCGGCTTACGCGGGCCTGTCTCCTGAGCAGGTGCTGGTCAGCCGCGGCGCAGATGAAGGCATTGAGCTGTTGATGCGGGCGTTCTGTGAGCCCGGCAAAGACGCGATTCTGTTCTGCCCACCGACTTACGGTATGTACAGCGTCAGCGCGGAAACCATCGGCATTGAGTACCGTACCGTGCCGGCACGTGAAGACTGGCAGTTGAACCTGCCCGCGATTGCCGAACAGCTCGACGGTGTGAAAGTCGTTTATATGTGCAGCCCGAACAACCCCACGGGCAACCTGATTGATCAGGACGCTATCCGTCAGCTACTGGCGATGACCGCCGGCAAAGCGCTGGTCGTCGCGGATGAAGCCTATATTGAATTTTGTCCACAGGCGACGCTGGCGGGCTGGTTGCGCGAATATCCGCACCTGGTCATTCTGCGCACCCTGTCGAAAGCCTTCGCGCTGGCCGGTCTGCGCTGCGGATTTACGCTGGCGAATAAGCCGGTTATCGACCTGCTGATGAAGGTGATTGCGCCCTATCCGCTGGCGACGCCGGTGGCCGACGTGGCGGGCCAGGCACTGAGCGACGAAGGGATTGCCTTAATGCGCCAGCACGTCGATGAGCTGAATGCCAACCGTAGCTGGTTGTTTGAACAGTTGCCGCAAATTCGCGTCGTGGAGCAGGTCTTCCCCAGCGAAACCAACTATATTTTGGTGCGCTTTACCGATTCACCAAAGGTGTTTAAAACCTTGTGGGATCAGGGCATTATTTTGCGTGACCAAAACAAGAACCCCGGCCTCGCAGGTTGTCTGCGCATCTCGGTGGGAACCCGCACCGAGTGCGAACGCCTGATCGCCGCGCTGCAAGCCTTATCTCTGGAGTAAGCATGAGTCAGAAGACCCTTTTTATTGACCGCGATGGCACGATTATCTCGGAACCGCCGCAGGACTTTCAGGTGGATCGGATGGATAAGCTGGCGTTTGAGCCGGACGTCGTGCCTGCACTGCTGGCGCTGCAGGACGCAGGCTATCAGCTGGTGATGATTACCAATCAGGACGGTCTGGGCACGGACAGTTTTCCACAGGCGGACTTCGATGGCCCACACACGCTGATGATGCAGATTTTGTCATCGCAGGGCATTCGTTTTAGCGATGTGCTGATTTGTCCCCATAAGCCTGAAGACCGCTGCGCGTGCCGTAAGCCGAAAACCCAGATGGTTGAGGCCTGGCTGGCTGAAGGCGCCCTTGATACGGCCAACAGCTATGTGATTGGCGATCGCCAGACCGATATTCAGCTGGCGGAAAATATGGGGATTCAGGGCATTCGCTATGGCGCAGAAGGTCAGGACTGGAAAGCGATTCAGCAGCAGCTGACGCAGCGCGACCGCTACGCGCTGGTCCAACGCAACACCAAAGAAACCCAGGTCCGCGTGGAACTGTGGCTGGACCGCGAAGGCGGCAGTAAGATCAACACTGGCGTCGGCTTCTTTGATCATATGCTGGACCAGATTGCCGTGCACGGCGGCTTCCGCATGAACATCGACGTCAACGGTGACCTGTATATTGACGATCACCACACGGTAGAAGATACCGGTCTGGCATTAGGCGAAGCGCTGCTGAAAGCGTTGGGCGATAAGCGCGGCATTGGCCGTTTTGGCTTTGTGCTGCCGATGGATGAGTGCCTGGCGCGCTGTGCACTGGATATCTCTGGTCGTCCACATATCGAATTTAAAGCGGAATTCAGCTATCAGCGCGTTGGCGATCTGAGCACCGAGATGGTCGAGCACTTCTTCCGTTCCCTGTCCTACGCCATGATGAGCACCCTGCACCTGAAAACCAAAGGGAAAAACGATCATCACCGTGTGGAAAGTTTATTCAAAGCCTTTGGCCGGACCTTACGTCAGGCGATTCGCGTTGAGGGAAATACCCTGCCGAGCTCTAAAGGAGTGCTGTAATGAACGTGGTGATCCTGGATACAGGCTGTGCCAACCTGTCGTCGGTAAAGTGGGCCGTTGAACGTCTGGGCTATACGCCAGAGGTCAGTCGCCATCCGGATGTCGTCCTGCGCGCCGATAAGCTGTTTCTGCCCGGCGTTGGCACCGCGCAGGCGGCCATGAACCAACTGCAGGAGCGTGAGCTGATTGAGCTGGTCAAGGCCTGTACGCAGCCGGTGCTGGGTATTTGCCTGGGCATGCAGCTGCTGGGCAGCCACAGCGAAGAGAATGGCGGTGTGCCCACGCTGGGCATTATCGACCAGCCCGTGTCACTGATGGATACACAGGGTTTGCCGTTACCGCACATGGGCTGGAACCAGATCACCGCTCAGGCCGGTAATCATCTGTTCCGCGGCATTGATGAAGGCAGCTACTTCTACTTCGTACACAGCTTTGCGATGCCCGTAAATGCCAGCACCATTGCGCAGTGTCACTATGGTCAGGCGTTCACGGCCGCGGTACAGAAAGATAACTTCTTTGGCGTGCAGTTCCACCCGGAACGCTCTGGCAAAGTCGGCGCGCAGTTGCTGAAAAACTTCCTGGAGATGTAATGATTATCCCCGCATTAGATTTAATTGATGGCAAGGTTGTGCGCCTGCATCAGGGTGATTATGCCCGTCAGCGCGATTACGGCAGCGATCCGTTACCCCGCTTACAGGATTACGCACGCCAGGGCGCAACGGTACTGCACCTCGTGGATTTAACCGGTGCTAAAGATCCGGCGAAACGCCAGATTACCTTACTGAAAAGCCTGCTTAACGGCGTGGATGCGGTGGTCCAGGTTGGCGGCGGCATTCGCAGTCGGGAAGACGTTAAAGCGTTACTGGACGCGGGTGCCAGCCGTGTGGTGGTAGGGTCGACCGCCGTCAAACAGCCCGAGGAAGTGAAAGCCTGGTTTACCGAGTTTGGCCCGGACGCGATTGTGCTGGCGCTGGACGTCCGTATTGATGCGACCAACCGCAAAGAGGTGGCGATTAGCGGCTGGCAGGAAGCTGCGGGCGTTACGCTCGAAGAGGTCATTGAACAGTTCCAGCCTGTCGGGCTGAAGCATGTTCTGTGCACCGACATTTCCCGTGATGGTACGCTCAGCGGGTCGAACGTGGATCTGTATAAAGAAGTGACCGCACGCTTTCCGCAGATTGCGTTTCAGTCCTCAGGCGGTATTGGTGAACTCAGTGACGTTGCCGCCCTTCGCGGCAGCGGTGTTCAGGGCGTAATCGTCGGACGTGCGCTACTGGAAGGCAAATTTACAGTTTCGGAGGCCATAGCATGCTGGCAAAACGGATAATTCCTTGTCTCGATGTGCGTGACGGTCAGGTGGTAAAAGGCGTTCAGTTTCGTAACCACGAAATTATTGGCGACATCGTGCCGCTGGCGCAGCGCTATGCGCAAGAAGGTGCGGACGAGCTGGTGTTTTATGATATCACCGCTTCATCGGACGACCGCGTAGTGGATAAAAGCTGGGTTGCGCGCGTTGCCGAAGTCATCGACATTCCGTTCTGCGTGGCAGGTGGCATCAAAACCCCGGAAGATGCCGCGCGGATTCTGGAGTTTGGTGCGGACAAAATTTCCATTAACTCCCCTGCGCTGGCCGATCCTTCATTGATCACCCGCCTGGCCGACCGCTTTGGCGTCCAGTGCATCGTGGTCGGTATTGATACCTGGTTTGATGACGCCAGCGGGAAGTACCATGTTAATCAGTATACCGGCGACGAATCCCGTACCCGCGTGACCCAGTGGGAAACACTGGACTGGGTGCAGGAAGTGCAGAAACGGGGCGCAGGCGAGATTGTCCTCAACATGATGAACCAGGACGGCGTGCGCAACGGTTATGACCTGGTGCAGTTGAAAAAGGTACGTGATGTCTGCAAGGTACCGCTGATCGCCTCTGGCGGTGCGGGTACCATGACTCACTTCCTTGAAGCCTTTGAGCAGGCCAATGTCGATGGCGCGCTGGCGGCGTCGGTTTTTCACAAACAAATTATTAATATCGGCGAGCTGAAACGCTTTCTGATCGACAACGGTGTGGAGATTCGTGCGTGTTAACTGAACAACAACTGGCCCGGTTAGACTGGGAAAAAACCCAAGGCATGATGCCGGTCATCGTCCAGCACTCTGTTTCTGGTGAAGTTCTGATGCACGGTTATATGAATCAGGCGGCGCTGGAAAAAACGCTGCAGGACGGCAACGTGACGTTCTTTTCACGCACCAAAAACCGTCTGTGGACCAAAGGCGAGACCTCAGGACACTTTCTACAGGTCGTGAGCATCACACCTGACTGCGACAACGACACGTTGCTGGTGCTGGCCAACCCGATTGGCCCCACCTGCCATCTGGGCACCTCCAGCTGCTTCTCCCCTGCTGCGCCTGACTGGACGTTCCTCTATCAGTTGGAACAACTGCTGGCGTCCCGTAAGCAGGCCGACCCGGAAAGTTCTTACACTGCCAGACTCTATGCCAGCGGCACCAAACGTATTGCGCAGAAGGTCGGTGAAGAAGGCGTGGAAACCGCGCTGGCTGCCACGGTAAACGATCGTGAGGAACTGACGAACGAAGCCTCCGATCTGATCTATCACCTGCTGGTACTGCTGCAGGATCAGGATCTGGATCTCAGCACCATCATCAATAACCTGCGCGCCCGTCATAAGTGACAGACTGCGTTATGGCTGCTCGACGGTTTGCTGAGCAGCCTTTCCCGTCCATTTGACCTGTAAGGATTTTACCGTGACTACGCATGAAAAACTCATTGCTCTGCTCGACCAGCATCGCGCGCGTTACCGCCTGATGCAGCATGAGGCAACCGGCAAATGTGAAGCCGTTGCCAAAATTCGCGGCACGGCAGTCGGACAGGGCGCAAAGGCGCTGGTGTGTCATGTGAAAGGCAATGGCATCAAACAACATGTTCTGGCGGTACTGCCTGCGGATCAGCAGGCCGATCTCAGTAAAGTCGCCTCAGCCGTAGGCGGACGCCGGGCATCCCTTGCCTCGCCCGCAGAGGTCGATGTACTAACCGGCTGCGTATTTGGTGCGATTCCCCCGTTCAGCTTTCATCCTGATTTAACTGTGGTGGTCGACCCGCTGCTGTTTGAGCGCTATGACGAGATTGCCTTTAACGCCGGCGTACTCGACCAGTCTGTCGTACTGAATACCCAGGATTACCGTGGCCTTTGCCAGGCTAACATTGTGAAAATCATCCTCTAATTGCCATTATCCCGGGTGAAAGGTACTCTGCGTAATACACTATTACGACAACAGAAGACCGAAAACGATGGCAATCACTTCTCTGAAAACCCGTTTACACAAAGCGTTAGCGCTGGCCCTCCTGGCTGGCTGCGCGTTTGGCGCCCAGGCGAAAATTGAGCAGGTTCGCTTCGCTGTTGATCCCACCTATCCCCCTTTTGAATCCAAAACGCCGCAGGGGAAGCTGGTCGGCTTTGATATCGATTTAGGTAACGCGCTGTGCGCGCAGATGCAGGCCAAATGTGTCTGGGTGGAAAGCCAGTTCGACGGGATGATTCCGGCGCTTAAAGCGCGTAAATTCGACGCCATTCTGTCTGATATGGGCATCACCGAAGAGCGACTGAAGCAAATCGACTTTACCGTGCCGCTGTACGATACGCACACCCAGCTTATCGCGCGTAAGGGGTCGGGCCTGTTGCCCACCCCGGAATCGCTGAAAGGCAAAACCGTAGGCGTAGAACAAGGCACTGTGCAGGAGCGTTATGCCCGGGCAAAATGGCAACCTTTTGGCGTGACGGTCGTGCCCTATGGCGATCAGGCGCAGGTTGAAAGTGATCTGGTGGCCGGGCGCCTTGATGCGGTCTTTACCGATGCGGCTCAGGCGGCAAACGGTTTTCTCAAACAACCTCAGGGCAGCGCCTTTGAACTGGCCGGGCCGATTGTGAAAGACCCGATCATCGGGCCGGGCACGGCGATTGGCCTGCGTAAAGGCGATACCGAACTGAAAACTGCGCTGGATGATGCCTTCGCTGCCATTAAGAAAAATGGCACCTTTGACAAACTGCAAAAGAAATATTTCGCCACGGATATTTCCATTCAACCGTAACGTCAGGGCAGGCTTTTTCCCCCTCCTCCGCCTGCATGACTATACTCAATGACTTTATGGGCGGCATTTGTCCGCCCCTGAACCGACAAAAGGACATTAACACGGTATGTACCAACAACATCACCCTTTGTTAAGCGCCTCTCTCGGCACCCAGCGTGAAATTATCAGTTTTCATTTTGGCGATGATCACAGTCGCCAGGTCTATATTCAGGCTTCCTTACATGGCGACGAGATCCCGGGGATGGCGGTGGCCTGGTATCTTAAGCAGCGTTTACAGGCGCTGGAATCTGCCGGACGACTCAAAGCTTTTTTCTCCCTGATACCGGTATCCAATCCGCTGGCCCTGAGCCAACACTGGCACGGTACGCATCTGGGACGCTTCCACGCACAGTCCGGCCAGGATTTTAACCGCAAATTCCCGTCTCTGGGTGCACTTCTGGCGGGGGAACTGGCCGAGACGCTGACCCAGAATGAGAGTCAGAACCGGCAGCTGATTCGTGATGCGATTGACCGTTACTACCGTGACACAATCGCCAAAACTGAACTGGAAGCCCAGCGTTATACGCTGATGCGCATGGCCAGTCAGGCCGATCTGATGATTGATTTGCATTGTGACTGGGAGGCGGTTCCACACCTTTACACCACGCCACATGCATGGCCGGATATCGAACCCTTAGCACGCTGGCTGGGCAGTGAAGTGCAGCTACTGGCACAGATATCGGGGGGTGAGCCCTTCGACGAAGCCTGCTGTGAACCCTGGCTGACGCTGGCTGAAAAATTTGGTGAAACATTCCCGATGCCGCGCGGCCTGCTGCCGGTAACGCTGGAGCTACGTGGCGTACGTGATGTCTCGCCTGAACAGGCTGAGCAGGACGCAGATGCGATCATTAACGCGTTGCAGGAATCCGGCTATATCTCTGCGGCCGATACGTCCGTGTCCGTTGAAGTCGCTGCGCCGGTGATTGGCGGTGATGAGCTGGTGTCGGTGGTGAGCGGCGGCGAGGATGTGGTCGGTGTGGATGAGAGCGGCACCGGACTGGGTGCGCCTGGTGTGGCGCAGGCCGCAGAAGAAGGCAATATTATCAAGCAGCGTCACACCGAAGGCACGTCGGCTTTAATGCCGCCGCTTAAAAATCCCCCGACGCCGCTGGCGGGTTGTGAATATGTTCACTCACCGGTATCGGGCCTGATCCTGTATCGCAAACCGCTAGGCGCGCGAATCCGTCCAGGGGAAGTGGTTGCGGAGATTGTTGATCCTGTCACCGACCACATCACGCCGCTGGTCGCAGAATTTGGAGGCGTGCTATACGCGCGGCACTGGGCCAGATTTGCGACGGCAGGCATGCTGGTGTTAAGGCTGGCGGGCGATAAGGCGGTGAGGAGTGGGGAGTTGTTGGTTTAACATGGCATTTAATCATAATCGAATGAGTAATTATCTTCTTTTTGACTAAATCATCGATAAACGAAGTTATATATGGCTCAAGCGTGAGCACAGAAAAAAAAGGTTGGTCAAAATACAGGCCAACCTTTCAAATTTTTACAGGCCCCGATTACGATAGCTAATGAGTGAATTACGCCCAATAACTATAAATGATCCCAGTAGCGCTCCAATTATAAATGCAAGAATCAAAGCTAAGCCTTTTTTAGGACTAACGCGTTTAAGTGGTAAGTCAGGCTGCGAGATATAACGAAAAGATTGTAGGTTGTCAACCTCAATTTTTAGATGCGTAACAGCAAGTAAAGCACGTTGCGCGTCATAATATTCTTTGCTGAAATCTAATGGTTTGGAGTTTTCATTCTCTACCATCGCTTTAAGTGCATCACTGCCCAATAAATATAAAGTATCATCAGAAAGAAACTCTGCCTGATTAACTTGTAACTTACCTACATTAGATGCATCGGCGATTTTCAAAGCCTGTTTTATGACATCAAGACGATGCTCTTTTTGGTTCAATGCAACTTGCTTATAAGTATCTAAAGTATTGGTAAGCTCACGTGTTTTAACGCTTAAATTTCTTTTAATATCATCGCCATAGTCTTTAACAACCTCATCGTTTACCTGGGAAATATATTGAGTCAGTTGCATTTGGGCTTCTTTTGCGCTTTGTCCGACAAATGAAATGCTTACCGCGTCGTCACTACCCTTGACGGGCCTTAAAGTTAACGTCAGAGGCTTTTCGAGGTTAGCGAGAGCCCCAGCTAACGCGCTCATTGAAGCAGTAAAACGATTAAACATTTGAGTCTGGAGCCCAGTGAGCGAAGGTTTATCCTGTGGAGAGTCAGCATAAACGATACTCAATGCAGCATTGTAATTCGCGACCTGCCCAGCGGCAGGAAGAGTTACCGTCGATGTAGAAACCCACTTTTCTTTCACGACGTTGATGTAAACCACACCAATTAAAACAGAAATAATAACGGTAGAAATGATTACAACCTTACCACGCCATAGCTGTAAGACTAAATCAAATAAATCAATATCGGAATCAGGCTGCTCTTTCACGTACCCACCATGTGAGGATGAATGCTCGTCGTTTGTATTGCTTTTATTAGTCATAAATTCATTAATTCAGCTCGAATTACCTTTAATTGTGAGTCAAAGATCCAGAGTGACAATAATTGAAAAGCCTCCGTTAGAAAAGAGGCTTTTTTATATTTTATTCGAGCCACTCCGTATGGAACACACCTTCTTTATCGATGCGTTTATAGGTATGCGCACCAAAGAAGTCGCGTTGTGCCTGAATTAAATTAGCAGGCAGAACTGCTGAGCGGTAGCTGTCATAATACGCAACTGCTGACGAGAAGGTTGGTGTCGGGATTCCGTTCTGAACAGCAAAAGCAACCACATCACGGAGTGCTTGCTGATATTCATCAGCAATTTTTTTGAAGTAAGGTGCTAAAAGTAAGTTAGCAATATTTACATCCGCGGAATAAGCATCAGTGATTTTCTGAAGGAATTGAGCACGAATAATACAACCTGCACGGAAAATTTTAGCAATTTCACCATACTGCAGATCCCAGTTATATTGATCTGAGGCAGCCTTTAATTGTGAGAAGCCTTGTGCATAAGAAACAATTTTACCCAGATACAAAGCTTGACGAACTTTTTCAATAAATTCGGTTTTATCTCCGGTGAACTTTTTGGCTACTGGCCCACTTAAAACTTTAGAAGCAGCGACACGTTGAGATTTAAGAGAAGAAAGGTAGCGAGCAAATACAGATTCTGTGATTAATGATAACGGCTCACCGAGGTCAAGAGAACTCTGGCTCGTCCACTTCCCTGTCCCCTTATTAGCTGCTTCATCTAAAATGACATCAACTAAATAATTACCATCTTCATCTTTTTTGGTGAATATATCTTTAGTAATGTCTATGAGATAGCTACTTAACTCACCATTATTCCATTCCGTAAAGGTGTCGGCTAACTCTTCATTTGTTAAGTTGAGTGCACCTTTTAACAGAGAGTAGGCTTCTGCGATTAACTGCATATCACCATATTCAATGCCATTATGAACCATTTTAACATAATGGCCTGCGCCATCAGAACCAATATAAGTCACACAGGCTTCACCATCTTCGGCACGCGCTGCGATTTTGTTAAGAATAGGCGCAACAAGTTCGTAAGCTTCTTTTTGACCACCGGGCATAATTGAGGGCCCTTTAAGCGCCCCCTCTTCTCCGCCAGATACACCTGTGCCAATAAAATTAAATCCTTTATCCGATAGTTCTTTATTTCGACGGATAGTATCTTTATAGAAAGTATTACCACCATCTATTAAAATATCGCCTTTATCAAGATGTGGTGTGAGAGATGCAATAGTTTTATCAGTAGCCTCTCCAGCTTGCACCATTAATAAGATACGACGTGGCTTCTCAAGGGAGTCTACGAAATCCTCAACAGAATAAAATGGAGCTAATTTTTTGCCTGGATTTTCAGCAATCACTTCATCCGTTTTTTCACGCGAACGATTGAAAACTGAAACAGTATAACCGCGGCTCTCAATATTGAGAGCCAAATTACGGCCCATTACAGCCATACCTACAACGCCGATTTGTTGTTTGGACATTTTTTACTCCTTTCAGATTTACCGTTGCGACTCAATATGCATAAACACAGATTAGCATATTCTCGTAGAAAAAAACGACTAAAATTAGTGTAGCACAGTACGCAAAGACTTTAGATTCAAATAACTGTAAAAAATTCACCCACTGATAGTGTAATATTCAGAGATATCTTTATTTATAGATTCTGGATTGACTTCATAATTACCATCAGAATTTTTATTAATTATATAAATATCGTCGCCGATAGCAGATATATGCTGAAAAGGACTGTGACAATTATTATCAAACAATGAGCAACCAATGAAATAATTTGCGTGATTTTTGATACCAAGCATGTTCAGAATCGTTGGGGTTAGAGAAAGACTGTTTTTACCGGCACCATCTATGACAGTATGTTGCACACCAGCACCAATAATAACCAAGGGGATTTTATCCACAAAATACTTTGTATCAACGTCGAAACTTTTTTTAAATTCTGGTGCAGGAAAAGAGGCGTGATCAGCAGTAATAACTAATATCGTATCATTGTAATATTTAGACTTTTTAAAGTAATTAATAAACTCTCCGAGCTGATAATCATAATTATAAAACTTATTATAGATTTTATTGTTTCCATCTTTATAGCGTACATCTGGACTATCCATTCCGTGATGAGTTCCTGATGGATATACACCAATAAAAAAAGGTGTGTCTGTGTTATAACTTTCAAGAAGTTGCTTTAATGATTCAAAGACTTTTTTATCAGACATCCTGTCTCCCTGCTTCCATCCAAAATCTTCCATTCCATAAACTTTTCGAAAAGGCATTGATTTAAGCAAGGCATTAAGATTGCTATCGTTTTCAGTCGAGGCGAGGAAAAAAGTATTGAAATCATTTTCCTTTAGAATAGACGGGAGAGAAATAAGCCTCCCGAAATAGTTCGTTTCTACCTCTTTATGACTAATCTGAAAAAAACCACCAACTTTGTTATTAGTTCCATCTCTGTATTGATATGCTGATGTGAGCTGACCACGCAGCCCACGGAATGTAGCAGCAGTATGATTATAATAATTTTTTACTACAACGCCTTCATCATAGAGTTTATCGATATTCGGGGTAAGATGGAGATCTAAAGTGTTTTCACGATCAATAACATGTGAAGAAAAGCCTTCTGTAAAAACAATAATAACATTTTTAGGTTTACTTTCGATAAAATTAATATGATGCGAGTTTTCATAAACATTAAATTTTAAATACTTTTTTGCAATATCAGGGTAATTATATGATGGCTTGTAGGTCAACTGCTTATAGTAACCATGCGAGGCTGAAGAAAAATTTGAGATAGCACCATTAATAAAGAATAGTGGGATGAAGAGAACAATAAAATAAACTGAAAATTTTGTTTTTCGTGGAATCAAACAGGTCAAAGAAACAAGACAATATGTCAATGTAATAAGAAGCGTTTCAACAAACTGAGAATGCCCTATAGCCCTAAACTCCGACAGATTATCTAACGTCAGAGTTGAAACAAAATCCCCTGTCGATCTCAAAGAGGACACCTGAAGTCCCAAGGTGAAGCCATAAAAGAGACTGATAACAATACGAACAGGGCTGCCTAAAGCTCTGCAAGCAAAACTAAATAAAAGGATTTCGAGATAAATATTTAACTCTACACCTGTATCAAGATTACTCCTCTTTAGCAATAAGTGAGTTAATATTATTAGACTGGTGAAGTGCAAAAATAAAAGATATTTATATTTATTCATTTTCTTTATATTATTTAAAATTATTTTCTTTCGAAATAAACTTTGGAGTATTCTGCAACCATTGTCTCTTTAGTGAAAGTATCAAGAGTATGTTTTTTTGCCTGACGGCCTAATCTTTTGACTTCATCTGGATGATTGATTAAATACAACATCTTTTCAGCAAATTCTTCAGGTCCGTTTTTATAAAGTTGACCTGTAATATTGTCGAGCACCACTTCTGGTATACCCTCAACGCCATGCGCAATAGAGGGTATTTGAAAAAGTGCAGCTTCGGCAAAAACTAAACCAAATGCTTCCCACAGCGAAGGTTGGCAAAGTACATCAACATCATTAAAAAAAACGTTTTTGTCAATGATCCATCCCGGCATCACAATTTTATCTTCGAGACTGTATTTACTAATTAATTTTTTACACTCAGAAAAAAGTTTACCATTACCTGCCAGTGTAAATCTAACATTATTACTGACATGATATTTATTAACAAGAAGGTTAACTGCTTCGATAAATTCTAATGGATTTTTCTGTGTGTCCAGTCGTCCTAAAAATGCAAAATGCAAACCACGTTCGTTATGAAAGTTTTTTATCTCACATTGATAATCTTTTATACTCACGCCATTGTAAATCAAATGACTCTTAACCAAAGGATAATATGATATATATTTCTTGTTAACAGTGACATTTACATCACCGAATAATGTAGAAAAGTTCTCTAATAAATAATAAAAAATACGTTTAGGTAATGCTTCGTATTTATGAAACGCCACCCCATGAACCGTATGAACTATTTTATTGATTCCTGCAAATTTTGCAGCTATTCGAGCTACAATTCCAGGTTTAGTCGAATTGGTGTGTACAATATCAAAATTGTATTTCTTAAAGACTTTGTAGAGCGCAATAAAACTTTTTAAATCATGAAACCCAATATTTCTCTTTATTGAAGGAACAATGATGATTTCTACGTCAGCATTTCTGAATGATTCCACGAACTGTTCTGTTGGATTTTCACCGCAAATAACATACTTTTCTAAGTCACTATTTTTTAAACCACTAAGAATATCTAAAGAAATTTGTTGAACACCAGACATTTTGGGTATTACTTGAACATGAGCTATCTTCATTAATTATTCTCATTAATTCTTTTTAAAAATTTTTCTAAGAACTGCTTTAATCGTCCTGATTCGATAGCTAACTTTGAAGGATAAACTTGCGCCGCTTTTAAAACCCGTCGTTGTCACTGTCGCACTATGCCTACGATAGTGAATGAGTGGTTCGTCGATAAATTTAATTTTGCCATACAAAATAGCAGTTAAACCAATCCAAAGGTCATGGCCGAGACTTTCTTGAGGAAATGGAAAAGCCTTTTCAACTAATTTTCTGTTAAATGACATACAGCAACCATGGAAAGAACTTTTATATAATGTTCTAAAAAAACTCGAGCTCGGCTTTATGTATTTAAAATATGAATCAGCAATTGTTTTTTTTTGCTCATCAATAATTTTGCAATTGCAAACTACTAGTCTGGGCTCATTGGCTTTTAAGAACTCGATCGTCTTCTTTATGCGTCCTTCAATCCAGATATCATCCTGGTCCGACAAATAAACATAGTCTCCTTTGGCATTTTTTAACGCATTTTGTACATTTAATGAAACTTTATAAAGTGTATCACGCTGTTCATCGCGTTTACTTCTGTAATTCTGAAAAATTTTAATACGATCATCCCCGATGCTATTAATTTTACTAATTGTCAAATCAGTAGAATTATCATCTGAGATAACTATTTCATCATTGATGTCTAGTTGAGCCAAGATACTCCTGACCTGTTCCTCAATAAATGCTTCACCATTGAACGTTGGGATGCAAACAGAAATCATCTTTGGCCTCGAACATAAAAGCGGGAAAAATAGAGAATAAATTGTTTTTCTTTCGTTCTTAAAGTAAGTTTAATGGCTCTATTCAAAACCATAAAAAAATAAATACCATCATCAATAAAATTATTTCTATGGCAATTTCTTGCACATTTACAATAGATTTTGAACCTATTTAATAAAGAATTTGTATCAGGTTCATCATTGGAAAGATCCTGTATAACTAATAAAGGCATGACATAGAAACAGTCTACATTTCTTTTTAATTTTTCAATAAATTGAAAATCGCTAAAGTCTAAAAATACTTTTTCTTCATATCCACCACATTGAATGGCAGATGATGTATTTAGCATCATGCCACTGTTAATAGGAGAATAGCGATCGAGCGGATAAATTCCCGGTTCAATTTCTTTTAGAACGAATCCCCGATGCAGTGAATATCTTAAAGGTGAACATAGCTCACCTTTTGTAGTTTTAAGCCTTGGGGCAACTAGTTTAATATGCGGATTATTCTTTATAGCTTTAACGTATTCCTTAACCGAGTCTGGAGGAAATTTTGTGTCTTGATCGAGTAGTAATACATATTCATAATTAAGCTCTTTAGCTTTTGATAGTCCTTTATTATAAGCTGCGCTCACACCTGAATTAGAATAATCGTTTATATAATATACTTTCCTGCCACGATAGCTTTCTATTATTTCATTGTTGTCTTCACATGCAGGGGAATTGTCATATACAAAGATTTCGGAAATTAATCCCTCTACATCAGAATCTAGTATGCTATTAATACTGTCTGAATGACTCAAGCCTATTTTATAAAGAACGACAATCGGGAGGAATTTTATGTCCATTTAAAAATGATATCCAGAAATAATTTGATTGTGATATAAGTTTAAAGAAAGAATACAAGCGCTATATAAGATTACTAAAAGTTTTGCTACATTTTTTTGCTGACATCTGTAAACGATCATCGGTAGCAGTACTATTTCAGCCACGGCAAATATTTCACTCATTCTTATAGCAAAGGCTGGAATAGCTGAAAACAAAACTAAGCAAATGGGTGACAAAGCATATATTTTCAGAAACAAAACAAATCTTTCATCTCCGCTAAACTTTTTATAAGAAGCAAAAACAAAAATGAGAATAAATATACGGAACAATTGCATTATCGAAAAAACGTTGACTGGTTGTATCATTCCCTGCTGCGTTTGATAATTATATATTCTCAACTTTTCCTGAATGACCGGCACAGGTAAATATCCTAGCAATTCAACAGGGTTGATTTTCCATAATATCGAAAAATAGCAAAGCCCTATTGAACACAGAATAATATAAATATATTTGCTACTAATTTTCTTTCGATTAAATTTTAATGCGACAAGCATTACAACCATAGAAAAATGAAAACAACAGGCTGCAATGATGTAATAGATGAACTTTCTCTTATTACCTTCCACCAAAAATTTTAGCGCAAAAAAGCCTATTGCCACTCCAACGCCGATTCTTATCTGTGTCATCTCATGTAAAAAATAAAAATTACTGTAATACACAAGTAATGACAAGAATATATAAGGTGAAAACTGCTTAATATATTTCACTTTATAAAAAAGCGCTACGAAACAGAATGCTATAAAAATCAATTCATATGAATTAGTCAATAAATATGAGACCCAACTCATCAAATAAAAAGTTGGTTCTATAGTATAAGGTTCACCATCAATAATGTATTCGTAAATGCTTATATAGGTTTTATAATCTCGGTCGACATCAATACCACGAAAAGCCGCCAATATAAAAAGAGTGGTAATGAAGAAAAAATATATTTTTTTATTTTGATTATTTAATAGACTAAATAATGCCAACCCCGAAAAAATACATAAATATATTGCCATTATCAACCTGCTAATGATTATCGAATTTTCTTAGGCCTTTACAGAATAGATATTTTGCCAGATAAAATCTTCGCCTGATGCCCCAGAAAACTTTCATCGGTTTTGCCAAAATTTTATTATATAACCTGACGTTAAAACCAACACTTTCAATTTGGTTTTTCTTAATATCAGCGCCCATTAACGTGAAGCATTTGATTTTATCTTCCACATTTTTACTGCTATTCTCTTTGTAAGTCTTCCACCCGTGGTGTACGGCTTTAAGCGTACGTGGCGTTCGACAAGAATAGAGTTCTGGTCTGAGATAACGTATATGGTCGGGATAAAGCCCGAAACTATTTATTGACCAATCCCATCGATATAATGCTGCAGTAGTATCAACCGGAGAAATAAATAATTCGCCGATTTTTCGTTCCTTATCGTAAAGCGCTTTCTCTTGTGAAAGGATATTTTCAAAATACATATCGTTTTCAATATCAGCCCAGTCCAGCGACATTCCTAGTTTGCCAATACATTTGTATTGTTCCATATATTTCACAAGAACTGTAAGCCAGCATTCTTTATTTTCATTCAATGAGGGGAATTCAATGTCACCATCAGTTAACAAAAAATAGTTTGAATTATGACTCTCTTTTATTTTTTTTAGATGCTCGTTAACACCCAAAACCCATAGATTGCTTTTGTTTCTGAAAATCTTAATATTCTTGTATGTAGCATATTTGTCAAGCAACGCATTTTGAATAGGTGAATTCGAACTATTATCAATTACATAAATAAAATAAGGGTATAAGGTATTATTGATTATACTTTCAATACATAACTCAAGAAACTCATCATCATTCCTGGTCATGATTACTATCGGTAAGGCATTATCGTCCATATCGCGCTCTTAACTGGCTTTTAATTAACCCTCTTAAATCGGGACTCAAAACTGCAAATAATAACGTACATGGGACGCCTATTATTACAGTGAAAACACAACATTTAAAGAGTAAACTCATTACCCCCTCGACTTCAATGGGATAAGTTTTTGCGTAAGATACAAATATGAAACAGAAAAAAACGGCAATAATTGCTGGCACCCATGAGAGAAAATAGTCTTTGAGAAACGTATTTAAATCTAACTTGAACCCGTACTTATATAAATAGTACGGCCTGACAATCATTATAATTACTACATTTGAAAATATGGTACCTATTATTACTCCATTAATACCCATGTATTTAATTAATATTAAAGAGATTATTAGGTTTGCCACACCTTCTATTAGTGGCAAGTGTATATCTGACATATATCCATACGAAACCTTAAAAATATCAACTGCGCTTCTGGATATCAGGAAAAAACAATTTACACTTATTAAAAGGACAGATTCATTAGCGAGTAAAACTGACTTTCCTAGCCAAAGTGTTATGACATCATTGACGACAAAATAAAAGACAATGCTCACTACCGAAGCACATAAGAAAAAAAACACATTTACTTGAAGAAATTTTTTGTAAGTTGCTTCTCCCCCTTTATCATGTAAATAATTACCCAATGCTGCACTCAATGGTGCACTCACTGTCGTGATAAGAAACGATAACGCCTGGATAATCATGATATACGAGGAATAAGATGTTACATACGCTAGTCCTAGAAAAAATGAAACTAAAAGATAGTCAGTATTAAAAATCAACACCCCGGAAATTTTATGGATAAATGTTTTTTTCAGTTCTGTAAAAACTTCTTTCCTAAAAATTGTTGTTTCTTCTTTATTTTTTATGGATTTTAAATGATATTGTTTTTTTACGATGTTTTTAAAGAGGAGTAATTGCAGGATATTAGAAGTTAATTCAATAATACTAAAAACGATTATCCCATACCCTAGTTTTAGAGACAGAATTTGAAGAGAAAAACTTATTACCCTTCCTAAACCATTAATAACTCGTACATAATGTAATTTTTGGTCGGCTGAAAGTAATATTGATTCCGAACTGTAGCTATAAGATAGCGTCGTTGCTAATACGAAAAGCACCCAAGGTATATAAAGCTCAAGATACTGTAATTTATCTTTGACTATGAATGGGAGGAAAAAGGCTATAGCGAAGCCAATTATCAATACGAGAAGCTGTATTTTTTTATAGAGATCTCGGATGGTTGAAATAATTATTGAAAGTTCTGTATTGTCTTTCTTGTGTAAAGGTTTAAATAAAAGATACGTTGATGCAGTCCCAAGTCCTAGTTCAGCTAAATTTATAAAGCCTAACAATTGGTTGATCAGCAAATAAAAACCTGTAAGTTCACTTCCTAACTCATCAAGAAATACTTTCCTCACAAAAAAAGTCATGACCATTATGAGCACTGAAAAGAAAAGCCCATATTTGAATGATTTTATTACGTTTTCTCTTCTCATTATACGCTCATTGAAAAAGCCAGTTTTTAACTGGCTTTTTGCTTCGCTATTATCAATCTTTTATAAAGTTAGTTATTAAATATTTCGCGGAATGACTTCGCTTTTTCGTCTTTTACAGAAAGTTTGTAATGACAATCAATTACCGGCCATTCTATGTTTAGATCTGTATCGTTATAAAGAATACTGTTTTCTGCTTCTGGATGATAATAATTTGTTGTTTTGTAAAGAAACTCAGCATGGTCACTCATTACGGCAAAACCGTGAGCAAAGCCTTCAGGAATCCAGAGCTGCCGTTTATTTTCAGCTGACAAGATAATGCCGAACCACTGCCCGAATGTTCTCGATCCTTTTCTGATATCAACAGCCACATCAAAAACTTCACCTGCAACACACCGCACCAGTTTTCCTTGAGCATAAGGAGCATTTTGAAAATGTAGGCCACGGAGAACACCTTTCGTCGATTTTGAATGGTTATCCTGTACAAAGTTTATTTTTTTGCCTACAGCCTCTTCAAATGAGCGTTGATTGAAACTCTCAAAGAAAAAACCACGTTCATCACCAAACACTTTTGGCTCAATAATAAGTACATCTGGTAAGGATGTTGTTGCAATCTTCATCAATCAATTACCTTTGATCATATTAAGCAAATATTTACCATATTTGTTTTTTGCGAGTGGCTCAGCTAAATTTTTAACCTGAGCAGCATCAATAAATCCTTTTCTGTAAGCTATTTCTTCTGGGCAGGAAACTTTTAAACCCTGTCGCTCTTCAATAGTTTGAATGAAATTACTGGCTTCAATTAAACTTTGATGAGTACCCGTATCAAGCCATGCGAACCCTCTTCCCATCATCGCTACAGATAATGTTCCTTTTTCAAGGTACAGTCGGTTGATATCGGTAATTTCCAACTCTCCACGTGAGGAGGGTTTAAGGTTTTTGGCCATCTGGACAACATCATTATCATAAAAATACAAACCTGTTACAGCATAGTTGCTCTTAGGCACCTCAGGCTTTTCTTCCAGACTAATAGCTTTACCATTTTTATCAAACTCTGCAACACCATAACGCTCAGGATCATTAACATGATAAGCAAAAACTGTTGCACCACTCTCTTGTTCGATTGCCGTTTCCATTAATTTGGGTAAATCATGCCCATAAAAAATATTATCACCCAGAATTAAAGCACAGCTATCGTTACCAATAAATTCTTCCCCAAGTATAAACGCTTGTGCTAACCCATCCGGGCTGGGTTGGACTTTGTACTCCAGTTTAATTCCCCATTGGCTCCCATCACCCAGAAGGTGTTCAAAACGCGGCGTATCTTGTGGCGTGCTAATAATTAAAACATCGCGAATGCCCGCCAACATTAATGTTGAAAGTGGGTAATAAATCATCGGCTTGTCATAAATAGGTAAAAGTTGCTTACTGACAGCCATTGTGACCGGATACAGACGGGTACCAGATCCGCCCGCAAGAATAATTCCTTTACGCTTCGCCATTCATTTATCTCTTTAAGCAAAAATGCCTGTTACAGGCATTAAATTTCTTTTAACGTTCTGAAGTTAATATTTCCGTAAGCATACGTCTGACACCAACATGCCATTCAGGAAGTGTCAATTTAAAAACGGTTTGAAATAATGTATTATCTAAACGTGAATTTTGAGGCCGTTTTGCAGGTGTTGGATATGCACTTGTAGGAACAGCGTTAACTTTTTCAACCTTCAATGGGATACCAAGCCGACGAGCTTCGTCAAATACATATGTAGCATATAGATACCAGTTCGTGGTACCACTAGCTGAAAGGTGATAAATACCTGCAACCTGGGGTTTTTCCAGTGCTACGCGCAATGCATGTGCTGTGCAATCTGCCAGAATCTCTGCACCTGTAGGTGCCCCGAACTGGTCGTCAATAACAGATAGCTCACTTTTCCCTTTAGCCAGTTCCAGCATTTTTTTGGCAAAGTTACTACCTTTTGCTGCATAGACCCAGCTTGTTCTAAAAATCAAATGCCTGGTACACTCAGATATCAGATTTTTTTCACCTAGAAGCTTACTTTTACCATAGGTATTTACAGGTTCGGCAATATCCGACTCAGACCATGGTTTTTCACCTAAACCCGAAAACACATAGTCTGTTGAATAGTGCACTACCCATGCTTTGAGCTTCTGCGCTTCTCTTGCTATGACTTCTATACTCTGGGCGTTTAAAAGATAAGCCTCTTCTTTTTCAGATTCAGCTTTATCCACTGCAGTGTAAGCAGCAGCATTGACGATTATCGCGGGCTTTATTTGACGAATGGTCTCAGCAATTTTGTCAAGTTTACTTAAATCTCCACAATAATCTTCAGCATGCCGATCAAGCGCAATAACATTGCCTAGTGGAGCTAATGAACGTTGCAGTTCCCATCCAAGCTGACCTGACTTACCAAAAAGCAGGATGTTCATTACTGACGTTCTCCATAGTTTTCATCAATCCAGCTTTTATAGGCACCGCTTTTGACATTTTCAATCCAAAGACTATTTGTCAAATACCAGTTAACAGTTTTTCTAATACCACTTTCGAATGTCTCTTGCGGTTTCCAGCCCAGTTCTTTAGCAATTTTTGTAGAATCAATTGCATAACGACGGTCATGTCCAGGCCGGTCTTTTACATATGTAATTTGTTCACGGTAGGAAACATTTTTTGGCACTATTTCATCTAATAAATCACAAATAGTTAGCACCACATCGAGATTTTTTTTCTCATTATGCCCACCAATATTGTAGGTTTCTCCAATTTTTCCGGTTGTGACAACCGTGTACAGTGCCCTCGCGTGATCTTCAACATACAGCCAGTCACGAATCTGATCACCTTTGCCATAAACAGGTAATGATTTACCTTCAAGAGCATTAAGGATGACAAGAGGGATGAGTTTTTCTGGGAAATGATAGGGGCCGTAATTGTTTGAACAATTTGTAATGAGCGAGGGCAAACCATAGGTACGTGACCATGCTCTGACTAAGTGATCGCTGGATGCTTTTGATGCAGAGTAAGGGCTGCTTGGCGCATAAGAAGTGTCTTCTGTAAATAAAGGCAGCGATGAAGATTCTTCTACTTCATCTGGATGAGGCAGGTCACCATACACTTCATCCGTTGAAATATGGTGAAAGCGAAAAGCGTTTTTCTTCGATTCATCAAGCCTGAGCCAATACTGACGTGCTGCTTCCAGTAAAGTGTATGTCCCTACAATATTGGTTTCTATGAATGCTGCGGGTCCAGATATTGAACGATCAACATGACTTTCTGCAGCCAGGTGCATAATTGCATCGGGTTGATGACGTTCCAGTACAGAAGCCATTTGACCTGAATTACAGATGTTTGCATGTTCAAAGCTGTAACGTTCACTGTTCTCAACATCTTTAAGTGACTCAAGATTACCTGCGTAGGTCAGTGCGTCAACGTTTACAACGCTATCTTGCGTATTTTCGATTATATGACGAACTACCGCGGATCCAATAAAACCTGCACCACCAGTCACTAAAATTTTCACAATTGCTGTCCAGAATAGTATTTCACATTTCGCATTCAGACCCGACGCCGGAATGGGAGAGTCATGATGCAATTCAATTTAGGTGTAAATTTTACCTTTGCATCAGCGCGCACTGATGCAACCTGCCAGAATAAACGCAGTGTCAGAATTTATCCGCCAACGCTTCGTTTTCACTCTGATTTGACAGAGTTATTGCGTTTATTCTATGAAATCTCGCTGATTTATTGATAATCGCGTTAAAGGAAATGAACAAAGCAATGAACGCCAGAAGTTGCCAGCAATCACTTATGCCAATACTTTCGAATACAATACCAATTATTGCGAGCGTCACAGCACAACAAACCATGACGGCAAGTGTACCGCGTCCGGTCAGTCCACCTCTCATCAATAGATGGTGAAGGTGTTCTCTGTCTGGCCTGAAAGGACTGCAACCACGTCTGATACGTGAGGTCATCACTCTGACCATGTCCATCAAAGGAACCGCTATCAACCAGAGAGCAGTAACTGGCCGCATTACCGCTTCAGTTCCCTGAGTCGCTATCATAAGCAACCAAATTACTGTAAAGCCAATTAAGGTGCTTCCTGCATCGCCCATGAAGACCTTGAATTTCTTACCCCATGGAATACCAAGATTTAATAAAATGTAAGGCAGGCAGGCCGCCATCAGGCAGGTGCACCATAACGCGAGCTTTGAATTACCCCCAAGTTCAAAAACGACCCCCAGAGCCCCAAACGTTACGCATGATAGTGCGCCTAACAGACCATCAATTCCATCAACCATGTTGAAGGCATTGATTGCCCCAATAACGGCAAAAAGCGTAAACGCATAGCCAAACATCCCCAGCACAAGCTGAAAACCGAACAAAACATTGCCAAGGGAGTAGAGATAGTACCCGTTCCACATCATGATGCACGCCATTAAAGCCTGGATCATTATGCGAGGCATAACAGGCAGATCGAAACGATCATCCATCACACCTACAGTTAAGAGTACGGTGGCGCAGAACATATATATGGTGAAATCAGGCAGCCAACCTGGCTGCATGATGTATAAAATCCATAGTGATAAGTAGACCGAAACGCCGCCAACTAAGGGAATGTGTCCTTTATGCTGCTTTCTGTCGTTAGGCTTATCGACCAGTCCGACTTTGCGAGCGACCTTGCGCGCAATGAATAGCAACGCGAATGCACTTAGAAAAACACAAACGATCTCTTGCATGTATGCACCACTGCTGAGTTGTCATATTTTAACCACGCTACCGCCCCTGGCTATCGCTACCACTTGCGTGAACATAGTTTTAGCCATCGTTAAGCATAGACTGCATTACAAAATGGCGTTGTCTTGCCCGGTTATTATTTTCGAGAACCTGGCTGAATCGATAAAAAACCTTACGATTCTCGTACTATCCTGGCTTTGAGACAAGGTTTAAAGCGCCACTTTTTGACAATTTTCTGATCACACAAGATTTGGCATCTGAAATCTGACCATTTAATCAACAGATTTTGTTTTCTGTGGCAAGCGGGATGGGTTGAAAGCGCCCTAGATTTTTGATTTATGGACAAAAAATAACTAAGTCCATTTTTTAACAGGTGAGTGCTTACAATGATGTGAACGGTTTAAAGACAATACAGGAACATCCCATACGTGCGGCTGCTTGTTAGCATCGAACGATATGGGATTTTACAAATGCTAATGAGTAATATTAACGAAACCCTTCCGGATTTTTCGACTGCCAGTTCCACGTATCGCGCATCATCGCGTCAATCCCCCGTGTCACACGCCAGTCCAGTTCACGGTTCGCCAGCGACGCATCCGCCCAGAACGCCGGCAGATCGCCATCGCGACGTGGTTTGATTTCATACGGAATCGGTTTGCCCGAGGCTTTTTCAAAGGCTTTGATCATCTCCAGTACGGAGAAGCCTTTGCCACCACCCAGGTTGTAGGCTTTATAACCTTCAATTTTGTCCAGATGATCCAGCGCTTTAAGGTGGCCTTCCGCCAGGTCAACGACATGAATGTAGTCACGCAGGCAGGTGCCGTCTGGCGTATCATAGTCACCGCCAAACACACCGAGTTTATCCAGACGACCGATAGCGACCTGGGCAATGTAGGGCAGCAGGTTGTTTGGAATGCCTGACGGATCTTCACCGATCTCACCCGATTCATGCGCGCCAACCGGATTGAAGTAGCGAAGCGCAATGGTTTTGAACTTCGGCTCAGCTTTGGCAAAATCACGGATAATGAATTCGACCATCAGCTTGGAGGTGCCGTACGGGCTGGTCGTCCCCCCAATCGGGGTAGTTTCAACGTAAGGTACCGGCGCGTTAGCGCCGTAAACGGTGGCAGAGGAACTGAAAATGAAGTTCCAGACGCCGGCGTTACGCATTTCTTCCAGCAGAACAACGGTACCGGCAACGTTATTTTCGTAATATTCCAGCGGCATACGCGTGGATTCACCCACCGCTTTAAGTGCGGCGAAGTGAATCACGGCAGAAATACGGTGAGAGGCAAACAGATCGCGCAGGCAGGCGCGGTCAAGGACATCACCTTCAATAAAGGTGGCTTTCTTGCCGGCGAGTTTCTCAACACGGTTAATCGCCTCACGCGAGGCATTGCACAGATTATCCAGGACGACGACGTCGTCACCGCGCTCCAGCAGCGCCAGTACGGTATGAGAGCCGATGTAACCCGCGCCGCCTGTAACCAAAATTGCCATCTCAACTTCTCCCTTTCTGCCGCGTTAACCGCGGCGAATTATACAGTGATTACTTCGCCAGAATATGCTTGATCGCTTCGCGGAAATCACGGCCCTGCGCATTGTTTCGTAAACCGTACGAGACAAATGCCTGCATGTAACCCAACTTGCGTCCACAGTCAAAGCTGTGCCCGGTCATCAGGGACACATCGACCGTTTTTTTCTTGCTCAGGCTGGCAATCGCATCGGTTAACTGAATACGTCCCCATGCGCCCGGTTCGGTGCGTTCCAGTTCTGGCCAGATATCGGCAGAGAGGACGTAGCGCCCTACCGCCGCCAGGTCTGAGTTTAACTCAGCCGGATGCTCTGGTTTCTCAACGAAGTTACTGATGGTGCTGACGTCGCCCGGGTTTTCCAGCGGTTGTTCCGTCGTGATCACCGAGTATTCTGACAGGTCATAATCGGTCAGATGCTTCGCCAGAACCTGGCTATGACCGGTCTCTTCAAAACGCGCCACCATGGCCGCCAGATTATAACGTAAATGGTCAGCGGTAGAATCGTCCAGCAGGACATCAGGCAGAACGACAACAAACGGGTTATCGCCGATCATCGGACGGGCACAGAGGATGGAGTGTCCCAGACCCAGTGGCTGCGCCTGACGTACGTTCATGATGGTCACGCCTGGCGGACAAATTGACTGTACTTCACTCAACAGTTGGCGCTTCACGCGCGCTTCAAGCAACGCTTCAAGTTCGTACGTTGTATCGAAGTGGTTTTCCACCGCATTTTTGGACGCATGGGTGACCAGCACAATCTCTTTAATACCTGCAGCTACGCACTCGTCAACGATGTATTGAATCATTGGCTTGTCCACAACAGGCAGCATCTCTTTCGGAATGGCTTTGGTCGCCGGAAGCATATGCATGCCGAGACCCGCAACCGGGATTACTGCTTTAAGCTTGGTCATATTTATTCCATCTAATGAAGTGAAGACATGCGTCAATTATGCCGGATGGACCGGAAAAGGAAGTATAATCTTTATCTGAAAAGCCCACACTAACTCGCTGTGAAATCTTACAAATTCGGGATTTTCCCTGGGTTTTCGCCGTTTGGAAATAAAGCGCAATCCCGCAGACAAGCGAGTCTCTGGCGGTCCGAATGCAACGCCCTTTGCCCTTTTTAAGGCCAGCCATAAAACGACACGGGCGACCCGAAGCCGCCCGTGATAATGACACTTACAGCCACTGTTCAAACCATTCCGGCATCACGAAAAGGTTGAAGTGATTGACCAGCAGCATCAGTCCCGCAAACAGCACGGAGACCGACACCCACTGTCGGGCATAGGGTATAAAACGAATGCCAATGACCGGTTTAATAAAGAACGGATGCGCCAGGGCGGAAATTAACACCTGCGAAATCGACAGCGTCAGCGCGACATAGAGGACGTTCGGCCAGATAAAGGTCGTGGCCAGCACCGCCACCACCACCAGACTCGCTACGATGTTCCAGTAGAACTCCACGTTGGTGCGACCGTTAGCCTGGGAAATAGCACCAGTCAGACCGCCCATCGGCCGCAGCATGCCAAACAGCAGCATCAACGGAATGAGATGGTAAACCTGCTCATGTGAGGCACCATACAGCACGCGAACAATGACGGGTGACAAAATACCAATAGCCAGATACATCGCGCTGCTGAACAACATAATCACCAGCGTGCCCTTGAGGAACAGTTTCTTCAACTGCTCTGGATCGTGCTGCTTCTCGGCAAAGCGCGGCAGCGCCAGGCGGTTAATCACGGGCGACACCAGCTTGAGCGGTTGTAGCACCAGCTCTTTCGCCAGTGAGTAAACACCGAGCATGTCAGCGCCCATCACTTTCCCCACCACCAGCGCATCGGCCTGGGTGCGTAACTGGTTAATCGTCTGCGAACCGAGCTGGTAAATTCCGTAGCGTACCGCGTTAAAAAAGGTCTGTTTGTCGAACTCCAGCGTAGGCCGCCAGGACTTCTCTCCAAGCGCAATCATGAACAAAATACGAGTGAACGCATTGATAAACAGGCCCAGAATCGCTGCTGCGACGGTGAGCGACGTAAACTCCAGCATGGCGACAACACACAGAAAGGCGAACAGCTTCGTGCCCATCTCAATTTTCGCCAGCGAAACCATGCGTTTGGTTTTGATATAGTGCGCCTGATACTGAGACAGATGACCGAGCACCAGGAAGTTGAGACTGGTCAGCATAATCAGTCCGGTTAACGCCGGAAGGTGATAGAACCAGGCAACCGGGAAAGCAATGCCCAGCATAACCAGGCCGGTACAGAAACTAATGCCGACGTTAACCCAATAGATCGTGCTCTGCTCACGGCGCGTGATGTCCTGGCGGTGAACCAGATAGCTGCTCATTCCCATGTCCTGCAGGACGCCCGCCACCGCCAGAATGGCGTTGATAATGGCCAGCAGCCCCAGTTCATGGGTTTCGAGTTTACGGGCGAGAAAACTCAGTTGCGCGACCTGCAGTACGGCTGAAAAACAGGTGCTGCCAAACAACCAAATCGCCTGTGACTTTATTCCACTCAAACCATTCGCTCCAGAATCTGTGCCAGCTCGCGGTAGGCGATATGCTGATTAAACTCGGTTTCCACTTTCTGTCTGGCGGCCGCAACAACGGGGGCAACGTCTACCTCGCCCTGGGACAGTTTCAGTAAGGTGTCGGCCAGCGCGTCAGCGTCATCTTCTTTGACCAGCCAGCCGGAAACGTTGTTTTCGATAAGTTCAGGAATACCGCTGTGGAAGGTGGAGACCACCGGCAGCCCGACCGCCATCGCCTCCATCAGCGCGACAGGAATACCTTCCATGTCGCCATCGGCGGCGGTTTTCGACGGCAGCAGGAAGATATCGGCATCGCTCAGCGCCTTACGAATCTCCTCCTGCGGTTTAAAACCTGGCATGGTGACGCAATCCTGCATCGCTTCGTTCGCAATGAAGTCACGCATCATCTTGTCCTGATCGCCGTTACCAATAATCGTGTACTGGAACTGACCGCCGCGCTGCTTAAGCATGGCGCTGGCTTTGACCGCGACATCCAGGCCTTTCTTCTCTGTCAGGCGGGCGACGGACACGATACGCAGCGGCGTGTGAAAACCGTCGCGCGGCTGGAAGTTGAATTTCTCTGGCTCGATGCCCATACGGGTCACGTGAATCTTTTCGGGCGGGCAGCCCATTTCGATCAACTTGTTTTGCCACAGATGGCTGATCGGTAGCATCAGCTCGCTCTGCTGAAACAGGTTGCGGTAATCCTGCTTGTGCTCGTCAAGAATGTGACGACGCGAAATATCCGCGCCGTGGAAAACGGTGGCCTGTTTGCCCTTCAGAATACCCAGTTCGCGGAGTTTATTTGCCAGCGCACCGGCATAGCCGAAGTGCACCAGGAACACATCCGCTTCATAGGTCTGACGCGCATTGGCGACAATGGCGGGAAGCAGCAGTTTGCTTGACTGTGCGCCATAGCGGCGCACGTTAAGCGAACGTAATAAGGATGCCCGGGTGATTTTAGGCAAAACCAGTTTCAGGCGTTGTCCCAGCTTGTCCGTCAGCGACACTTTTTCTTCTGGCAGCAGGTAGTGCGTTTTTGCTGCCAGGCCGTACTCATCAAACGCGCCATGCCGGTTGACCAGATCACCTGGAAATACCGAGATAATCTCAACGTCATAGCCCGCATCAATAAAATGAGTGACCTGGTTCAGAACAAATGTTTCAGAGGCAACCGGGAAACGCATCGTGAAAAAAGTCAGTTTCATCACATCATCCTATTACGTTTAGAATCTCTTCAGTGATTCGGTTACCCACTTCCCTTTCGTGCGCCACGGCAGCAGCAACGTTTTGCTTGATCGCGTCGTAGTCGGCCAGGACGCTCTGCACCTTATCGATCAGGGAACCGTCCATCAGGCTCTGCACATCGGTCGCCATCTGCGGCAGGCCTAACTGATTCATGACGCCCATGGATTTGTGCTCATAGTTAATCGCTACGGCAGGCGTGCCGAAGTTCATCGAGATAATGGCAGAGTGCAGACGGGTACCAATGGTGAGATGACACTCGCTGAGCAGCACACCCAGTTCCAGGTCATTAAACTCGTCCATCACGACGTGATAATGCTCAGACTGTTGCACGTGGTCACGCAGGGTCAGCGCGACCATGCGGTCATCTTTGGCGTAGCTGTCGATACCGGTGCAGGTAGACAGGGCGACGACCTGATAACCGCTCGCGATCATCGCGTTAATCACCCGGCCAAATGCGGCTTCATAGTCTTGCTGCGTGACGCCCAAACGCTTATCAAAGGGGGCCAGTTCGCGTACCGTGATGGCAATGGTTTTACGCGCGCGGATCACGCTCTGCCAGTGTTGCAGGCTATGGCTGGGGTTTTCCACTTCACGGGCACGAACCAGAAACGCGGTATCCACACCGGCCACCACTTTCGAGCTGGTAACGCCATCCCGCTTCATCAGATCCAGACTGACCGATTCACGCAGAATAAGCTTGTCCACCCGATCAAACACAAAATTTGCCAGTTGGTTGGTGCGCGCATTCTGGAACGGACCGACCGAGTGACCAATCAGGTAAATAGGTTTTTTAGCTAACAGAGCACAAAGCGCATGGTCAAACTGCGTTACGCCATAGAGGTCGACAAAGAATGAGCCACCTACCTGAATGATGGCATCATAATCCTTCAGGCTTTCCGTAAAGGCTTTAAGGTGCGGCGGCACGGAAAATGACTTGTAAGGACCGCCCTTACCCAGGTGTGCCATCATGATGTTGGGCATCAGGCGGTTCGCTACCTTACGTTTGACCGAGCCAATCAGGCCCTTCCCCGAGGAGTTGTTATGCAGGAACAGCTTGTCCTGCTGAATATGTTGCTGAAGCAGATAACCGGAGCTGGTTGGATAACGGCTAATCACATCAATATCGACATCGTTGCGCGCGGCCTGAATTGAATCAATCAGTCCACGCAGAATCGCGCCATCCCCACGATTCCCACAGGTATGGTTACCCACCAATAAAATTTTCATAAAAACTCCGAATTAAATTTTTTCTAATTCTGACAACCGCCCAGTTCCGAAACGGGCAAAATGAACACTGATAAAAAACAGCAATAACGTGCACGCCAACAGCCCAGATCCTGTTGGCCCTGGCTGCCGCTAAGGGCAGCCCTCTCTCAATTACGCTTTAATGGCAAAATAGGGCAAGGCAACGGTTTTACCGTTAATGACCACCGACACGAAACCTTCTGGTTTACGGGTATCCACGTTGTCAGCCGACAGCGCGCGGGAAGCCAGCAGGAGATCGCCTTGCTCATTTGCGCCGACGCCCGCTTTGCCGTTGTGCAGACTAAAGCGCTGCGGTGCAGCATGGCTGCCACTGTCGGGCGTGGCTTTAGCCATTTTGGCATCGACCCGCGCGCAGCGGCCGGTCACAAAACGGTCCTTCGCGGTGCTTTTAATCATGATGGCAGCAGAAGGCGTCCAGCCTGCCAGCCTGATAAAGACCTGTGTATCGGTGTCGGTTTTCGCCACGTAACGCACGTCCAGCACCGGGCTGCTGCCTTCCGCTGACCAGCTGGCTTCAGCATGATCTTTCTTACGCTGTACATGAATCACCGCGCGACCACCGGTGTTTCTGCCGTCGATCAGATTCATCAGCGGTTCGCTGTCCGTGCCGTTGTTAAACTGCGACTGGCCGAAGACCTCGATTTCCCACGAGTCACCGACAGTAGGAGAATAAAGGTTAGCCAGTTCGTACCACACGGGCTGACTGGTGTTGTTTTCCAGCAACCAGCGCGAAGTGAGATAGTTGTATTTCAGGCTGCCATCAATCGCGACGCCGTAGGATTCAACGCGGGTCGATCCCATCTCCCAGGCGCTTAACCAGCGATCGCCCTGCTCTGAGTTATCAATCCAGCTCCCCGACTGCAGGTTGGTCTGGCGCGTATTCAGGCGCGAGTGCCAGGCGATAAGCGGGTTTTTGCAATCTTCCAGACTGAGCGCATCAATAATCCACTGACCATTGGAGATATCGCCGGGATTGTCGCAGTGTTCAATCCAGCCGTTATGAATCAGCGACTGACTGCAGCGCGGCAGATTCAGGACCTTGCCACCTTTACAGTGCTGCGCATTGAAGTTGGAAAGCTCAATCGCCGTGCTGTGATCCCAGTTGCCCTTCTTCTGTCCTGACCAGCCGGCCTGAATGACATCACCAGTACAGGCCGAGGCGTACCACTGGTCAATTTTACAGTCCAGCGTATCCAGCAGGCTCAGCGCGGTGCCACCAACGTTGTTGAAACGCAGACAGGCCCCCCGGAAGAATTGCCCTCCCGGACAGGTATTGCGGAACAGGCCCTGCCTGTTCGGCTTCGTATCGGTATTGCCATTGAAAATCAGGTTGGAGATTTCCACCCAGCGGGCGCTGACCTCAAACACAAACGGGGATTGACCATCAGAAACGATGGTGGTCGCCGGGAAGTAGCCGAAGTTAACCATGGCCCCGGAGATACGGAAAAAGCGACGCTGTTCTTCGCCAAAGTCACAGCCTGTCACGAAGAAGGTGCCTGCCGGGAACTGGACACAGATAGGCTGATCGCTCTGTTGCGACCACTGATACATGGCTTTAATGGCGGGCGCGCTGTCGGTTTTGCCGTCGGCGATCGCGCCGAAGTCAAACAGCGACAGCCGGTTATAGTCATCCACCACGCGGCGCCAGTGAAAGCCGTCGCCGCTGAAAATCACGCCCTGATCGTCCTGAGCGGGTTGAAAACTGCCAACAAACTCGCCCCCGCCTACTTCCAGGCCGGGATGCCAGCTCTTCAGCTTAATCTTTGCCCCTTCAAACAGCGGCCGCGTTTTACGCAGATCATCGACAGAAGGAATTTCCCCGATGAGCTGATAACCGGCAGGCTGCGCCAGACGCTGACTAAAAGCGGCCTGACCCGGCTGACTGACATCCGGAATGTTGAATACGGTCTGTCCGTTGCTGTCCTCCAGCGCCATGGCGTGCGACGGATTAGCGATAAGCGCCGCATTGTCTTTGACGAACTGATCAAAATTGCCTTTGTTCAGCGTAATCGGCTGGGTGATTTGCGCCAGATTGCCGTTGGCATCGCGCAAAAAGACCGGAATCTGGTTACCGGGCTGGCGGGCATCGCTGCCTGCTTTGCCAATCCACAGCTTCCCCTGAAAATTTTGCCAAAACTGCGGTGGCATGGCGTACACATTTTCAGGGGTAAGAATGGGAACATCCCCTTTCGGGATCGCCGTTGCATCAACCGATTTCAGCGCCAGACCCGTATTTTTGGCGGCGTAGCTGGAAAACGTGCTCACGGAAAGCGCACCGACAAGGGCGGAGGCTGCGGTTTGCAAGACTTCTCTTCTTTTCATGCAGTAAATCCCGTCGTCATGAAGGCTGTAAACTCAGCCATAAAAGGTGTCCCATGAGGCACAGCAAAAATGAGCATCTCCAGCCCGTTTACACCAGCGCCAGCCAGCTTTGTTTAATCTGTTTGCCGTCAAATTTCAGCGCAGTGTGTTGGGTTTTTTCGCTCATGGCGTAGAACAAAGCATCATCGCTCGCCAGTTGCTCCATCCGCGCCAGAAATTCGCTTTTCTTGTTCATTGGCACCAGGAAGCCGTCTTCACCGTGATTGATGATCTCCTGAGGACCCGTCGGGCAGTCATACGCCACCACCGGCAACGACCACGATTTGGCTTCCAGCAAAACCAGCGGTAAACCTTCATAACGCGAGGTCATCAGCGCCATATCGCTGTCGCGATAGTAGTCGTTGATGTTGCTGACTTTGCCGACGAACTTCACGCTGGAGGTGATGCCCAGCACGGCAGCCTGATCGTGCAGTTGCTGGCGCAGCTCGCCGTCACCGGCAATGACCAGGGTCCAGTCTGGATGGGCTTTGGCAAAGTCGCGCCAGATATCCAGTAGCAGGTCAAAACCCTTTTGATTGTCCAGACGGCCGACTGCCAGCGCCTGGCGATGACGCAAGGTGCGTTGCCAGGCTTTGTATACGACCGGGTTGGGGATGGTCTGGCTGGGAATGTGCCAGCGCTGAAAGACCTGATGATCTTTATCCGTCAACACAATCACGCGGTCGTAGTAGCGCAGAAGCAGGAATTTGAGGAATTTAATGGGCTTGCTAAAGGAGTTGATGGCCACGTGCTCACAGGCATAGGCTTTGAAACGTTTCTTTTTAAACGTCATCAGATTCCAGAACGCAAACATCACGCTCAGGCGGCCCATGCTGATCAAAAACACGGTATCAAAGCCTTCCTGCTGGATACGTGCCACCGCACTTTTAATCGGGTTACTTTCCCCTTCAAAGCTGACGATGCGCTTAACCTTTTCAAACGGGTAAAACGGCTGACCGTGCCCTTCCAGCGAGTAAATGGTGACGTCGTGCTCATCACCGAGGCATTCCGACATAAAGTTACAGATATTCTCGGTGCCGGCATACGAGTAAGCGTCTTTGATCACCAGGACGATTTTTTTCATGAAACGTTATCCACCTCAAAGTTTACAGACAATCCTGCCGATCGGCTTAACGGTGTTTCAGGCTAAAAAGCACACCGTTCACCATATACCAGGCGTAATAGTAATAGATTTTTAACGGATTGTTTTTATAGATAATTCTTAATAGTTCGAGGTGCCATTTCGCGGCTTTATTTTTATTACGCGACAGAGAATCGCCTAGCTCATAATAATTCACCAGAATTGTCTGAATTATCCTGGCCTGTTTATAACGGCTAAACAGTTCGTAGAGGAAAAGGAAGTCTTCATGACCTTTGCGCTGGAAAAAAATACCGCCTGGTGGACGGCGAAAGCACACGGAAGAGAAGCAGACACGGTACTGTTTTTTTACGAAGTTGTCCTGCTGTAAATACGGCTTCGAGTAGCGGATATCGTGGTCAGCTTTGCGGGTTTTATAATGATATTCGGTAATAACCAGATTATCCCCATCGGCTATCGCCTGCATCTGCTGACGCAGTTTATCACTGTGCCATTCATCATCGCTGTCCAGAAAAGCAATGATCTCTTCTTTGGCCGCGCGCAAGCCGACATTGCGGGTTTCGGCTGCGCCCATGTTCACGGCATTGTCCAGAATCGTAATACGCGGATCCTGGCACTGTTCTGTTACCCAGGCGAGGGAGTCATCGGTGGATTTATCGTTGATCAGATAGAGGTGCCAGTCCTGATAGGTTTGATTTAACACGGACTGCACGGCGCGTAATACCGTCTGGCGGGCATTATACATAGGCATCACGATGCCAACGGTACCAGAGTGATTAGTCATTTTCATACCTGAATAAATAAAAAGACGGAGCGACCGGGAGAGGCTTCCGGCAGCACAGAAACGTCACAACATTTAAGAGAATCAGGAAAGTGCCTTTTCACCGCCAAAACGCGCTTTCAGCTTGTCTTTCAGGCGGTTGAGGAAGTAGGTGCGATTGTCTTTATTAGTGAGCAAGAAATAGCGGGCAAAACTCACGCTCGCCATCAGGGCGTTGCCGTCCATTTTGTAGCGCAGCGGCAGCTTAAAGGCTTTATAGGTGTGAATATCACGCGCGGTAAGGTGCGGCTTCATGGTATCCAGCCAGAACAGGGAGTATTTGACCGATTCCCCTTTGTGCTTTGAACCGAACGAGGTCACCAGATGATAATTAGCCAGCGGCGCGTCAATCATCTCGAACCGGTAACCCATCCGATCGGCACGGATACAGAAGTCATAATCCTGATGGCGAATAAAGCGCGCATCGAACTGAATTTTGGCGGCATCTTCACGCTTCAGCACAATTGTGCTGGTTTGAATGAAGCCATAACAACCGAACAGATATTCCGCCACCGTTTCATTTTCAGCAGGCGGCTGCATTGGCATGACTTTCAGGAACGCGCCGTCCTGATAGATATTCACCTGACTGAAGATAATGGTCTTGTCTTTGCCCTGCGCCTCAAGTTCGGCAATTTTTTTTGTGACCTGCAGCAGCTTATCGGCGTGCCATTCATCGTCGGCATCCAGGAAGCTGACATAGTCGCCCGTGGCCAGTTCAATGCCTTTGTTACGCGCACCTGCGCCATTCAGCTTGACCTCTGACAACACCAGGTTGATGTCCAGGTCCTGGTAACGCTCGCTGCGAACCACCTCGGCGAGCGCGGCGGCATCCGCCGATTTGTCATCAACGATGATGACCTCGAAATGACGATACGTCTGTGCTTTAACGCAATCCAGCGTCGTGACAATCGATTCTGACGCGTTATAAGCCGGAATTACGATGGAGAAACGAATGTCCTTCATTGCCAGCACCTCATTAAAATAGTTCAAAAATAAACAATTCAATCGACAAAGGTCGAAGAAAAACCTGTGTTCTGACTGGCAACCGCCCCTGCGTGACGCCTTTCACGGGAGGACGATCGCCGGGTTGATTAGCGAGTCAACCAAAACTCCTGCGCCACTTCGTAGCCGACAACCGCCTGTTTGGTGGAAATGGTGTTGTAGTAGAGGTAATAGAGCAGGAAGAAAACCAGCATGCCAAACAGTGCGGGCTTCCAGACGCGCCTGGCCTGAAAGATGAGCGAGGTCAGGATAATCGGCTCGACCTGTTGCAAATAGTTGGACAGACGTGAACCCGACGGGAAGTTGTACAGGAAGATCCTGATCGCCCCGCCGATAGCAAAACTTAAAATCAGCAGATAGTTAAGACGGTACTGGGCGTAATTTTCGCGCTTCAGCTCTTCCGTCAGCATGAAATAGAAGAAGATAAACACCAGCATGATGTTTTTCAGGTTCGAGACTGACAGGATACTGCCATCCATTGCGTAGGACGGGTCATTGTTATAGCCCGATGCCCTTTCACCCAGTGACCCCAAATGACCGGCAATCAGCGCGATAAAGCTGGAACCGCCGACAACGGAGAGCGGCAGACTGAAGAGAATGATAACCACCGGCCACCAGCGCCAGTCACGAATAAACAGGAACGGCACCAGCGTCACCACCATAACGGCGGTGTTGTGGCTCATAAAGGACAGAATAAAAAAGGTAAATGCCCACCAGTAACGCCTGAGGTAAATGGACCACAGCACACCCAGGAACAGCGCGGAGCTCAGGCCAAAGCGAATCTGGTTTATGTCTTTGTTAATAAAGATGTGCGCGGAATATAGCGCCAGCGCCAGCACCGGATAGGGTGACATCTTCTTAAAGAAGTAGGTATTTATGGAAACTGCAATGGCACAAAACACAAACAGAAAGACGCTGGCATTGTGCGAAAACAGGCTGGTCAGCCAGGCCATGGCGAAAATCAGCGGTTCGTAACGGAAAAAAGCCACGGTATTAAAAAAGCCGTTAATCTGGATGCGTCGTACGAAGTCCTCGAAGAAACTCCGGTACTGAAAGTCATCCATGCCGGTGCCCAGACCGCGAATACCGCCGAAAACAATCAAAATCATGGCAGCAATACAGAGCAGCCAGGTTAAAGCATAATTTGTGCGTTCGTCTTTTTTAACCAGGATTTCGAACAGCGAAAGCAGCAGCAAAAACCCTGATATTGACCAATATGGAGCCATGGTGTGATTCCTTAAATCCACAAGTTCACATGCCAACAGTGGCCAGCGCTGATGCCCTTCCAGGGGGCTGTCTCAGCGGGTCTGCGTGAAAGACCAGGGCATGTTGATGATGAATTCTGATGATTGACGTGAGATCGTCGCTTATTGTGCGTTCTATCCAGAATCATCTGTGCAAATCGTTGCGTGTCGTCATCGCAAGCCAGCGATCGAAAGGGGCGGTGAAACCCGCCCCTTCTCACTTAGCGCTTAGCTTTTCGTGGGTTTACCGTATTCGTAGTCGTAGTAGTCGTAGCCGTAACCATAAGAGTTAGCGGCTTTGCGTACCACGGCGTTCAGAATCACCCCTTTAATTTCGATACCGTTCTGGGCAAAGCGTTTGAAGCTGACATCCACTTCTTTCGTGGTGTTAGTTTCGAAACGCGCCACCATCAGCGACGTACCGGCCAGTTTGCCGATAATGGAGGCGTCGGTAACGGCCAGAATCGGCGGTGTATCAATCAGGACCAGATCGTAGTTTTTGCTTGCCCAGTCCAGCAGTTCACTCATACGGCGATGCATTAACAGCTCCGACGGGTTCGGCGGCACCTGACCACGTGGCAGGAAATCAAATCCGTACGCGCCCTGCTGAATCATGGCCGGGCTAAACTCCGTTTTGCCGGAGAGGACGTTTGACAGCCCGGATTTGTTATCGGCACCCAGCAGTTCGTGGGTATAACCCCGGCGCATATCACCGTCGATAAACAGCACTTTCTGACCGGCTTTAGCCACCAGCGTCGCCAGGTTGACACAGATAAAGGTTTTACCAATGCCCGGGCTGGCCCCGGTGATCATCAGGATGTTGTTTTTCGCCTCCATCATGGCGAAGTGCAGGCTGGTACGCAGGCTACGAATCGCTTCAATGGACAGATCGGTCGGGTTACCCAGCGCCAGCAGCGTGTCATGCGGATCGGTTTTCACCTTGTGGCCACGACGTGCCAGCGCTTCGGTGTCTTTCTTACGCTGCCAGTCGGAGAGCGGTACGCTGGCATAGACGTTCATGCCCAGCTCTTCCAGCTGTTCTGGATTTTCGATGCCGTGATGCAACAGGGCTTTAAGCAGAACCACGCCCACGGAAACCATCAGGCCCAGGATAAAGCTGGCGGCGATAATCAACAGCTTCTTCGGTGCTACCGGTGCGTTAGCGGTGGCCGCCTGGTCGATGATGCGAACATCACCCACGGTACTGGCCTTGCTGATGCTCAGCTCTTGCTGACGGTTAAGCAGCTGCATGTAGATTTCCTGGCCTGACTGCACATCGCGGGTCAGACGCAGAATCTCTTGCTGGGTTTTCGGCATCTGCGCAATTTTCTTGTTTAACTCAGCCTGCTCATCTTCCAGCGTTTTACGCTTCTCAAGCAGCGCACGATAGGTCGGGTGATCTTTGGTAAACAGCTGCGACACTTCGGCTTCACGGAAGGTCAGCTCGTTAAGCTGGCTCTGTACGCTGACGGAAGAATCCAGTGCCGATTTCGCTTCCAGTGAGAGGTCAACGGATTCATTCGCGCGGCGGAAGGCGTTCAGCTTATCTTCAGCCTGATCCAGTTTGGCACGGACTTCAGGCAGTTGCGTTTTCAGGAACTCCAGGCTTTTCTCCGCCTGCTCAGATTTACGCTGAACGTTCTGCAACAGGTAGTTGTTGACGATCTGGTTCAGCACCTTACTGATCTGATCCGGGTCTTCACCCACATACTGCAGGCCCAGCACGCCAGTATCTTTTCCTTTATCCGCGACGGTCAGGTTAGACAGGATGCTGTTAATCGCCTGCAACTCGTTCAGTTTGGTGACGGTAAATGTGGTGCCGGGTTCAGCATTGATATCGCTGACCAGCATGCTGACATCACCGTGTTTTTCAAACTGCCCGACTTTTCCTTTAAACAGCTCATCCCCGTCAGCCGAAACGGTGTAGCTGTCTTTTCCGGTCACTTCCAGCTTAACGCTGCGTTTGTCGATAGTGCGTGGGATCTCCAGACGGGAAACCGCGACCTCGCCCGGTTTATTGCCCATCAGGCGCGACAGACCTTTACCGATAACCGGGAAATAGTTCTGTGAGACCACAGCGTCCAGACCGAGGTCCTGAACGGTTTTGCCCAGCACCATGCGTGATTCCAGAATCTGAATCTCAGTGTCAGAAGCAGGCGTGGTCGGCATCAGCGTTTGCAGTTCATTCAGAACGGTGCTGGTGTTCTTTTGCTCGACCTGAACCATCGCATCGGCGCTGTAAATGGGTGTTGCAAACAAGGTGTAAAGGGTTGCCACCAGCATGAAAAAAGCGGTCACAGCGACGATCACCCACCGGTGATCAATCAGCTGTCCCACAAGGTGTGCCAGATCCCATCCATTCGATTCCTCGCGTGGCGCGGTCATGACTTTATTTTTACTATTCATGGATAATCCCAACTATCGGCTTAAAACGCTGACCCATTTCTGAGTGGCGTGTTCCAGTAACCCGTAAACCTCTTCAAAGGCCTCACGGCTTTTTCTGTACGGATCCGCAATTTCCTTCTGATCGAGCCAGTGCCCAAGCAGCATCGTTTTGCCACGCGCTGCCGGGTCAATGCGGTTAACCTGTTCAATGTGGCGCTTTTCCATCACCAGAATCAGGTCATATTCCCGACACAGGTTGGCCGTTAACTGTTGGGCCTCGTGCCCTTCCAGTGACAACCCGTTATCGGCCGCGACGTCAGAGGCGGTTTTATCCGCCGCGTGCCCGACGAGGGCACCCAGACCGGCTGAGGCGACAGAGAGTTGCGGCAGCGCACGTTTGAACAGGCGCTCTCCGGTAGGAGAGCGGCAGATGTTGCCTACGCAGACGACTAACACAGACTTAATCATGGCGAAACCTTAGTTCGACCAGTTGCGGATGCGTTGTGCGGCCTGCGTCGCATCGTTAACACCGGCTATGGTTGGTATCAACTGCGATATCACGCGGTTCCAACGCGTCAGCGGCGTCGAGGTCACGTAGACGATATCGTAAGGTTCGAGTTGGAATTCGGTACCCATCACCATTGATGCAGCATCTTTGGTGTTCAACTGGTAAATATTGGCGATCTTGTTGCGGTCTGTGCCGCGTGTCGGACGGATAACAAAGACACCGGTCGCATCCGACGTGGTCTGATCCATGCCCGCCGCATTGCCCAGCGCTTCCGCCAGCGTCATGCCACTGCGATCCATCTTCAGGGTGGCCTGCTGTTTCACTTCACCCATAACGAAGACTTTCAGATCGTCGTTGCGCGGCACATACAGAATGTCACCCGGATAAAGCAGATGGTTTTGGCTCAGATCGCCATTCTGCATCAACGCCTGCAATGACACGCGCTGTTCACGGCCATTATGCGTCAGAACCACGTTGCGCCAGTCGGCGTCCGCAGCCAGTCCGCCCGCGGCGTTAATTGCGTCCAGGATAGTAAGCGGAACGTTGGTAATAGGCTGTTGACCTGAGGTGGTCACCGCACCGGTTACGTAAGTTTTCTGTGACTTAAAGGAAGCAATGCTGACGTCAACCTGAGGACTTTCGATGTACTGTGCCAGGCGACGCGCGATCTCATTACGCACTTCCCCTACGGTCCGGCCTGCGACACGGACCCGACCAATATAAGGGTAGAAAATGGTGCCATCTGAATGGACCCAGTTACCGGTGTCGCTTGCACTGCGGTACTGACCAGCGGGCGTGGTGAGTTCAGGGTGATCCCATACGGTCACGGTGAGCACATCACCAATGCCGATACGGTATTCATAGTTCTGAATCTCATTTTGCAGTGACGGGTTGGCTTGTGCTACCAGTGGCTTAGGACGCATTCTTTCCACCAGGCTCGGCGTTAACGGATACACGTTAACGTACTTGTCGATGTCAAAGTTGTTGTCCTGCTGCTCAATGACATCTTTTCCCGAAGTGGATAAATTTTGCCCCGGCACGACGGTACAGCCGGCCATAAACGTGGCAGATACCAAAACAGGTATCATCTTCATTTTCATTGTAATCATTTAGATCTTCGCTATCAGTTAATGTTTGATAGAGGCAAGTACGCCGCTGTGTAAGCGCTCAAAAAAAGTAAACTATCCTGACTCAGGCACTGAACATGTCGTTCATTATTCTTAGCTCCTGTCTTTTACCGATCACGCGCTTTACCCAGAAAGAAATAAAGCAAAGCAGAACATGGCTGTTTATCAATGCCGTACCGCTTTTTTTTAGAAAAATGTACCAACCCGCTCCCCTGTCGTGTGCTGTCAGAGAGAGGCTGGCACCTTTTTCCTGCGGTTAATAAGCACCATCACGCTTAAGCACGACACCGACGGTTTTGAACAAAATGGCGATATCGTTCCACAACGACCAGTTTTTCACGTACCAGGAATCGAAATAGACGCGCGTTTCATAATCTACGTCGTTACGACCACTGACCTGCCACAGTCCGGTCATGCCGGGTTTGGCCATCAGGTAGTAATCCACGTCACCGGCGTAGCGTGCCAGCTCGTCTTCGATGACAGGACGCGGTCCTACCAGACTCATATCACCCCGAACGACGTTCCACAGTTGCGGCAGCTCATCCAGGCTGGTTTTACGAATGAAGTGGCCGACTTTGGTAATGCGTGGATCGTTTTTAAGTTTGAAATCTTTATCCCACTCAGCACGGGCGACCGGATCGGTACGCAGCACTTCCTCAAGCACTTCTTTGGAGTTGATCACCATCGAACGGAATTTCAGGCATTTGAATTTACGGCCATTCATGCCCACGCGCTCATGACCATAAATCGGTGGACCGCCATCCCGGCCGACCAGAAAACCCAGCACCAGCAGCGCGGGGAGCAGCATGACGATGATAGATAGTGCGCCAACAATATCGAATACGCGCTTCAGGAAGCGTGACGTACGCTTAGCCAGGTTATTCTGCACGCGCAGGATCATGACTTCATGGCTGAAGATGTAGGCCATATCGGTACCGTACAGCGGTACGCCGCGCAGCGTCGGAATGACAGAAACGGAGCGACAGTTGTGCATAGCCAGTGATTTCAGCCACATATCACGGTACTGGCTTTGCTCGAACTCCACCGCCACGATGAACTGGGTGTCCGCATTGGTCAGCTTCCATACGTCCTGTTCGTCGCGCAGAACAGGAACGCCCGACATGACGTCCTTAGGGCAGGTCCCGTCAACGTCGTAGAAGGCAATGACATCGAATCCCATGACTTCTTCACTTTGCAGCGCTTCCCACGCTTCCTGGGCATTTTTACTGCTGCCGATAATGATGGTCTGTTTTTTCCACAGGCCATAATTATTTAAGACGCGTTTAAAAACGGAGCGACAGACAGGAATAATCACCAGCGTGATAAGCCAGGTCAGCAGCCAGACAAAACGGGACATCTGCCACTGAGACAGTGCCGTGATTGACAGTTCAATAACGGAAAAAATAAGAATGGTACGAAAAATTTCTTTTAATTCGAACCAGAAAGGTTTGCGATAGGTGTAATGACGCAGCCTGACCCAGAACCAGCCCACGCAAATTACTGACAGGCAAATGTGGGTAGCAATTTTTAAATTTAATTCCCGGTCAGACATATCCGATAAAAGAGACGGAGATGTCAAATTAATTAGCATCATCGCGATAAATAATGCCGCGTTGAAACATATTAAATCAGAACAAGCCAATAATAATTTGGTGATAAGACTTTTAAACGTAAAATGGTTATCGCGCATATTTAACTCTTTATTTTATTTCCTTAACCCACCACGACCAGACCCTGAAGTGAACAGTACTGATGTTGAGCCTGAAGCGTTTCTGAGGGGAGCTCCTGCGGCATTTACGCCATTGTCATTGACTATGAAAACAATAATCCCGTACTCAATACCAACAGATTACTCTGACTTTACCCACACAGGACTGATTAAATATCAAACCACAGCGGCAAGTCAGGCACGCTACCGCCCTTGGCTGTCGGTGCCAATACCGCCTTGATAGCCTCGGGTTCTCCCTGCGCCACAAATGAAGGCGCACAACGCATCCCTTGCCGAATGCGTTTACATTCCGCTGCTTACCCTGACGGATGATTGCGCAAATTACAGGTTCAGACGCAGGCGTTAACTAACTCGTTGCTATACTAGTTATTACTGGCCTGTTTACAAGTGGACCCCGCCATCACCGGACTATTTTAGGAAAAAGACTACCAGTAATAAGTATTGAAGCCGCTCATTTTGGGTGCCAGGGAAGAAAAAAATCAGATTTATTCCATGTTGGCACCAGGATTAATCGCATAAGAAATTCCTCTGAATGGCGAGTGTAGTGACATTAATCTGCAACCTTTATCCCTTACAGTCCTTCCCGCATTAATCATTTCGTCCATTAATTCGCCTGTAATTAAAGTGGTCTGTGTCTAAATAAAGCGTAAAGCGCCTGTCATTCCGCTATTTGTCCCGACGCCGTCTGTCCACTATCATCAGACAAAGCTTATTTTTAGACATTCAGGTGAATAACGCATGCTGGAGGTAATGACCGATCCCTCATTATGGGCAGGTTTAGTAACGCTAATCGTTCTGGAGCTGGTGCTGGGTATTGATAACCTTGTGTTTATCGCTATCCTGGTGGAGAAACTGCCTGCGGCGTTGCGCGACCGCGCGCGCATTATTGGTCTGCTCATGGCACTGGTTTGTCGCCTGCTGCTGTTAGCCTCGCTTTCCTGGCTGGTAACGCTGACTCAACCTTTATTCACCTTCGCGCATCATGCCTTTAGTGCGCGTGATCTGTTGCTGTTGTGCGGGGGGCTGTTTTTGCTGTTCAAAGCGACCACCGAACTTAACACACGACTTGAAGGCAGCGATGCGGAGGACACTCAACAAAAGGGCGGCGCTAAATTCTGGCCCGTCGTGGCACAAATTGTCGTGCTGGATGCCATTTTTTCTCTGGATGCGGTGATTACCGCCGTCGGGATGGTCAACGATCTGCCGATCATGATGGCGGCGGTCACTATCGCCATTTTACTGATGTTGTTAGCCAGTAAACCGCTGACGCGCTTTGTTAACAACCATCCGACCATCGTAATTCTGTGTCTGAGCTTTTTGCTGATGATTGGTTTCAGTCTGGTGGCGGAAGGGTTTGGTTTTGCGATTCCAAAGGGCTATCTGTATGCCGCGATCGGTTTCTCCGTCGTCATTGAAGCCCTGAATCAGCTGGCACAGTTTAACCGCCGTAAAGTGTTGTCAGCCGGACGGCCCCTTCGCCAGCGCACAGCTGAAGCCGTGCTGCGGCTGCTACGTGGTGAAGCGGAACAGGCCGAGCTGGATACGCAAACCGCTTCTATGCTGGCTGACGGTGAGTCTGTTGCCCTGTTTAACCGGCAGGAACGTGTGATGATTGCCAGCGTGATGGGACTGGGGCAACGTCGTATCGACACAATTATGACCACGCGCCATGATGTTCAGCACATTGATTTAAGCGACGACCCCGACGTCATTATGGCCGATCTTGACCGCAATCAGCATACGCGCATCGTTATCACCGAAAACGGTAACGAACCGCTTGGTGTTGTCCATGTTAACGATCTGCTGCATCAGTCGCTACATCGGCATGCCCTGGATCTGCGTAGCCTGATCCGTCAGCCGCTGGTCTTCCATGAGCGCATAACGGTGTTACAGGCGCTGGAGCAGTTCCGCCAGGCACAGACGCATTTTGCGTTTGTGGTCGATGAGTTCGGGTCGGTAGAAGGCGTGGTGACGCTGAGCGATTTAATGGAGGCGATTGCGGGCAATCTGCCGAACGAAGCCGATTCAGAGGCGCGCCACGACATTCAGCCTGACGGCGCAGGCGGCTGGATTGCCAATGGCCATATGCCACTGGACGATTTGGCCCTTTACGTCACGCTGCCGCGAGAAAACACACAGCATTACCACACGATCGCAGGTTTAATGATGGATCGCCTGCAACATGTGCCGCAGGAAGGCGAAGAGATTCAGCTTGGCGAATACCGGCTACGGACTTTACAGGTCGACCAGCATCGGATTCAGAAGGTAGGGATTGTACCTCACGTCGACGGTGCGGCGCTGAAAGCGTAATTCAGCGCCGGCTGCCGACGGTGATTACGGGTGCGTACTGTTCTTGTCTTTTGCCTGTTGACGATCGAGCCACTGATTGAGGCGGGATTTTGCCTCATTCTGTAGCCTGTCACGCATGACATCATCTACCGGCAGCGTATATTGCGGATTAGCCCAACTGCCATAAATACGGAACGGAATCACCTGGTCGGACAGCGCGGCCACCAGGTTTTCGTCGCCGCGCCAGTCGCTCAGTGTCAGGCCCAGCGTCACATCCAGCTGTTGCTGCACCAGATTGATACGCCCCTCGCCGCGCAGCGTCAGCGCCTTCCCTCCACCGTCGAGATGACTTAACGTCAGCAGCCCATTTTTCATGGCCAGTTGTCCGCTCACCTGCTCAATGCCCTGTCCGGACGCCTGAGAATCACTGCTGACACGGTCGCTGACACGTGCCACGGCACTGCGCACCATTTGCTGTAAGTCGAGCTGGGCCAGTTTCAGATCATGCGCCTGGATATCGGCCTTGCCCTGCCAGCTGCGTTTTGCATCCGCAAGCGTCAGATTTTCACCCGACAATTCACCTTTAAGGCTCAGGGTTCCCTGCAGCGACGGCGGCAAGGCCAGCGCTTTTAATAAAGGCTGGATAGCTATCTGGTTCAGCACCGGCGTAAAAGCGACCTGCGTAACAGGCTGACGAATGTCGATACTGCCCGGTACAGAGAAGCTCCCCTGCCCCACATTGCCTGATAATGTACTGAAGGTTACCAGCCCCTGTTGATTAACCGCTTTGAGGGAGAGTTTGGTCAGGTTCAGGCCACGCCAGACCGCGCTATCGGCCTGCAGCGACAAATCAAGATCAATGTCGTTAAGCGGGGAGTCTGCATTGGTCGGTTCAGGCTGGTCCGCGATGACCGGTGCCGGGGCAATCTGACTGTTTTGTCCACTCATCTGCTGGGTCAGGGTCGAGATAAACAACAGATTGTCCATATTGAGTGCGCTGGCATGAAGATCCAGCGCCAGCTTTTGCGGCGGCGTAAGTTCGCCTTCAGCGCGCCCGCTGAGCACGCTGTCGTTAGCGGTCAGCTTAAGATTGCTCACGTCAAAACGATTTTTATCCAGGTCCCAGTTGCCCTGAAAGCTCAGCGTGCCTTTAATGCCCTCTGGCGGCAGGCTCGCTCCGGTCAGGTTATAGTCGACCTGCGCCACCTGGCCGCTCAACTGATGCGGATAGCGTGATTTGTCCAGTTGCCCTTTCAGCGTCAGGACAGCGGTGCGTTGGTTACGGGTCAGACTGGTCGTCAGGCCGATCGTGGCGATTCTGGACTGATCCTGCTCCATATCCAGATTAAGATTACGGAAGGTAAAGGCGTCCCCGCCCGGCTGCTGCCAGATAAGCAGGCTGTCGGACAGTTGCAGATTGTCGATGTCAAACGACCAGCCGGCAGACGAGGTGGGTTCGCTGTTGTGGGGCGCGCGCGGCGCGTTCTCAGGTGCCCGCGCGGCGCTGTCTGGCGTGACCCGCACGATGGCATTTTTTAACATCACCTGGCTTACGCTGAGCTGATGGGAAAGTAACGGCAGAAGATTAACATCCAGACGCATGTTATCGGCAGAAACAACCGGTTGCGCCGCTCCGGGTGCCGTCAGGCTCATCCGTCCGGCGAGAATGCTGAGTTTCGGCCACACATGCCAGCGCAGGTCGCCATCGATAGTGAGTTGATAACCGCTACGCTGTTCGACCTCTTGAACCATGTAACTACGGAAGTCGTTAGGGTTCACCAGCATGATCAACGCCGTTAATCCCGCTACGACCACCACCAGTAGAATGGCCAGCGTGGTTATCACTCTTCTCATCACATCCTCATGAATTAATCTTTGTCGATACGACTGGCATCAGCACCCTGCTGGCCACGATATTTTGCATTCTCACGGCGATTATAGGGACGCGCTGCCGGACCGGAAAGCGGTTCAAAGCTTAGCGCACCAATCAACATGCCAGGGCGCAACGCCAGAGGCAGTTTGCCTGAATTATAAAACTCCAGCACGATACGGCCCTGCCAGCCCGGATCGATACGGTGCGCAGTGACGTGAACCATTAGCCCGAGGCGGGCAAGTGAAGAACGCCCGTCGAGCCAGCCCACCAGATCGTCGGGAATCGTGACAGATTCCAGCGTTACCGCCAGCGCCAGTTCGCCCGGATGCAGAAAGAACGCCTCACCTTCCGGCAACACGATCTCATCGCTCATGACGCGATCCAGCGCAGCACTGACCTCGTGCTTCGGGCCGCTTAAATCAATAAACGGCGCGGTATGTCCGCTGAACGTCCGGAACTGATTGCCCAAACGCACGTCCACCGTTGCACCATTGATATGTTCCACGGTTGGCCGTGGGGTAATCGCCAGTTTTCCGGTGTCGAGCCAGGCTTCAATATCGCGGTCGCATAATCTCATTACGGTAACTCCATGAAGTAAGTGTAGCGAACAGGGCGCATCTGTGCTTTTAACCTGTTCGCGTCACGCCTTTTGAGACGTAAACTACTCGAAAAATTGATTAATCTTGGCCTTCAGAATATCAATCGCGATGCGGTTTTTACCACCGCGCGGCACGATGATATCCGCGTACTGTTTTGACGGTTCAATGAACTGCAGAAACATCGGGCGTACCGTTTTCTGATACTGACTCATGACGGAATCCATTGAGCGACCGCGTTCATTGACGTCGCGCTTCATTCGGCGCATCAGGCAAATATCCAGCGGCGTATCGACGAAAATGGAAAAATTCAGTTCCTGGCGTAACCGCGCATCCGTTAACAACAGAATGCCTTCAAGAATAATGACTTTTTTGGGCTTGAGATGCAGCGTCTCTTGCGTGCGGGTGTGCTCAACATAGCTGTAAACCGGCAGTTCAATGTCCTGTCCTGCTTTGACAGCGCGCAGGTGCTGTAACAGCAAATCATGATCCATCGCGCTGGGATGGTCATAATTGGTCTTAACCCTCTCTTCCATGGTGAGGTGACTTTGATCTTTGTAATAGGCATCTTCGGGAATAACACCGATGTGTTCATCACCCACCTGATCGCGAATTTCACGATACAGGGTACTGGCGATTAAACTTTTACCGGATGCGGATGCACCTGCAATGCCAACGATCACGCACTGATGGGACTTGTCAGTCATACTTTTAAAAACCTGATACTGGAGCCAGAAACTGTACGCAAACTGCGCACCCAGTTAATGGGGCTGAACGGAGAGGGTGATTTGGCGCTAAGTATAGGGATTTCGGTCTTTTGATGCCAGAGAAATGGCATGGCCGGTTTTCAGACTTTCCCCTTTTAACTCGAATGATTTCATCGATAAACTAGCCCTCTCAGACAGCATGACGATGCACAGCACGTATCAGGTCTTACAAACCTGAACAAAAAGGGCCTGGGGCCCGAAAAAAATAAAGGAAAACTATGCTCTGGAAGACCCTCACCTATTTTGGTGACAGTATGTTGTTAATTCCCACGGCGGTGATTATTGCACTGATTTTGCCGTGGAAAAGTGATAACCGGCGCACCGTATGGTACTGGCTTTTTGCCTTTGGCCTAGCGGGGCTGGTCGTCAGCCTGTCAAAAATTCTCTTTCTGGGCTTTGGCATTGGCAGTGCCCGTTTTAACTTCACCGGATTTAGCGGCCACAGCGCCATGTCTGCCACCCTGTGGCCCGTGATGCTCTGGCTGATATCCGGACGCTGGCCGAGCCTGTGGCGCGGTTTCGCCATTGGCGTGGGCTATATGATCCCCTTAATGGTGGGGTTTTCCCGCCTCGTCATCCATGCTCATTCCCTCAGCGAAGTCCTGACCGGACTGCTGTTAGGCTTTACACTGAGCACAGCTTTTTTGCTTTCACAACGCGAAACCGCATTAAAAGGGTTTAGCTGGCCGCAGATTGCCGCCGCGTTGCTGGTGCCGGTGCTGCTGCTGGGACATGGACGCATCGCCACCACGCAGCAGTTTCTTGAGCACTTTTCAGCCCGCCTCGCGGGCCTGGAAAAACCCTATACCCGTGCCGACCTTTTTCGTTGAATAAGGCGAGACGGGCTCGCCTCACAGACGAGCCCGTCAATCGGTCAAATAACGCAATTTAATGATTTCCCCCCTTTTTTCTCCAACAAATGTGCTAGCATTCTTCAATCAGGATGGCTATCTCGTCACCTGCCATGTCAATACCTTGTACCCTGCTGGATCGATAAATGATCGTTGATGCGCTGGCTTCGTCAGATAAATCACCTAATTCGTGGCTTCATGCCTGCGGGCTTGGCCTGGTTTCGTTCGTCCTGACCTTGTTCTGCCTTGAACTGATCGTAGTGAGCGGCAAGATTTCGCCTTTATGGTTTTCCACCGCCTTAATGACCGTGGTGGTGTTTCGCTGCACATCACGTCAGTTGCCGTTGTTCCTTGCGGCCTGCCTGATTGGCACCGCCGCAGCCAATGCGTTTGTCATCGGTCCTGCGCTTTCAAATTTAAAATTTGCCCTGTTGAACCTTTTGCAGGCGGGCATCGGTGGCATGCTGCTGCGCGCGTTGCTTAACCGCGAGGCACCGCTGGTGTCGCTGCGCGACTGGCTGCGCTTTGTTTTTGCCACCGGCGTGATTTCGCCACTGATTGGTGGCGTACTGGCGCTGTGGGTTTTACAGGTTGGACAACAGGCCTCTTTCGCCTTCTTTTATACATGGGTGATTTCGGAAATCATCGGCATGCTCGCGCTTGGGCCGGTTCTGCTGCTGCTCTCCTGGCCCTTGCCTAAAGGTTACCTCAAGCGCGCCTCGCTGTTTGAAACACTTTTCAGCCTCGTTCTGACGCTGATTGCCAGCTATTTGTCGCTGCGTTTTTTGCCCTGGCCGTTTACCTTCATTTTGGTCGTGCTGTTCTGGTGCGCTGTTCGACTGCCCAAGGTGGAGGCGTTTGTCCTGTTCTTTCTCAACGCCAGCTTTATGGCGCTGCTGCTTTCTTTAGACTGGATAATCGTCACGCCTACGACGACGAATTACGCCATGATTGTCAGTTGGCTGCCGTTTCTGATGGTCTTAATCCCCTGCCATATTATGTCGCTGGTCATGGATGCGTTCCGCCATGAAACGCGCCATATCAGTGAAAGCGAAACGCGTTTTCGTAACGCCATGGAGTATTCCGCTATTGGCATGGCGCTGGTTTCACCCGAAGGCCGCTGGCTTCAGGTGAATAAATCATTATGCGACACGCTGGGTTATCCCGAGTACGAATTAAAGAACCTGACTTTCCAGCAGATTACGCATCCTGACGACCTCGGTATTGACGATGGCAAAATGGATAAGCTGCTGGCTGGCGAGATTTTGTCGTTCACGCTGGAGAAGCGTTACTTCCGTAAGGACCATGAAATCGTCTGGGTGCGGCTGACGGTTTCGCTGGTACGGGACAGCGAACAACAACCGCTCTATTTTATTGCGCAGATTGTGAATATTTCTGAATTAAAACAGAGCGAGTTGGTCAACCAGCGATTAATGGAACGTATCACGCTGGCCAACGAAGCGGGCGGCATTGGCGTGTGGGAATGGAACATGAACAGTGGAGAAATGCTGTGGGATAAACGCATGTACACATTGTTCGGTTTGCAGTCGGATGAAGTGCCCAGCTTCGACTTGTGGATCAAACTGGTGCATCCCGACGATCGCGCATTTTGTGTGCAGACCATACAGCAGGCCATTGAAGAAAGCAGCGCGTTTCAAATGGAGTATCGCGTGATGCGCGAAGAAGGACATTACTGGATACGTTCTCAGGCGAATCGTTTACTCAGTCAGGAAGGCCGGATCGAGCGCATACTGGGCGTTGCACAGGACATTACGCCGCTGCGTAACCTGAACGAAGCCCTGTTTCAGGAAAAAGAGCGCATGATGATTACGCTCGATTCCATCGGCGAGGCCGTCATCAGTACGGATCAGGCCATGCGCGTTACCTTCATGAATCCGGTGGCTGAAAAAATGACTGGCTGGTCACAGGAAGCCGCGGTCGGCAGACCGGTAAGTGAACTGCTTCACATCACCCATGGCCGTCACGGCGCGCCCGTGGAAAATCTGATGATCAACCCCACGCATTCTGAAAAGACTGCGCCCTATTTGTCGGAAGAGTGGGTGCTTCACACCCTGAATGGTGAGCATATTGATATCCATTACACGATAACACCGCTGAAATCGGAATCGGGAACCGAACGCGGCGCGGTGATGGTCATTCAGGATGTGAGTGAATCACGTAAAGTCATGAAACGATTGAGCTACAGCGCGCTGCACGATACGTTAACCCGCCTGCCCAATCGCGCCAGTTTTGAGTTTCAACTGAAGCGACTGCTGTCCGATGCCGCTGAACATCAACATCAGCATGTACTGGTGTTTATTGACCTGGATAAATTCAAAGCGGTTAACGACAGCGCCGGGCACGCCGCCGGGGATGCACTGCTGAGCGAACTTTCCGATTTAATGCGTCACCACCTGCGCAGCACCGACTTTCTCGCCCGTCTTGGCGGGGATGAATTTGCCGTGCTCATGCCTGAATGTCTGGTGGACCAGGCCCGTGATGTGGTGCAGCGTATCGTGCGTGCAGTCAACGACTACTGTTTTGAATGGCTGGGCCGGGCATATCAGGTTGGGGCCAGCGCAGGCATGACACAAATTTCACCAAATAATTGTCAAAGCAGTGATGTGTTGTCCCAGGCCGATATTGCCTGTTACAACGCTAAACGCAGCGGCCGCGGGCGCTACATGGTGTACGAACAGCATCCGCTGGCCCTGACCGGCAGCCACCATTCGCTGGATCAGGCAACCCTGGATGCCTTGCAGGTGGAACTCCAGGTCTGGGCTGTCGCACCGCCAGGTAAGCCGCACTCTGCCAGCGTCTGGTTGATTGAAGTGCAGTTGTTTACCCGGGAAGGACTGCTGGTGGATGAACATCTGCTGCGTAACAACCTGACTGACGCGGCGCTGAAACAGCGGCTGGAAGACAATATCGTTGAGGCTTTTTTCCGTCATCGCATTGCGGCTATGAGCCAAAAAGGCATTGCCTTAATTTTGCCCGTGGATGTTAACGCGCTTTATAATCCGGTTTTCGTTGAGAAACTTTGTGTCCGTTTTGCAGAATCCGGTCTGGCGAACAGTAACAGCGGTATCGCGCTGCATGCCGCCAGCGTGTTATCGGGCGGCGAGCAGCTTTTGGGTACACTGATGAAGCTGCGCCAGGCAGGCTGTCGCATCGTGCTGCAACAGTTTGGCCGTAACCTGGATGCGTTTAATCAGTTAACCGGTAAAGTGGTGGACTGCCTGATTCTGGCACCCGAGTTGGTGGCGAACCTGCATAACAATCTGATGGATGAAATGCTGATTTCCATTATTCAAAGCCAGACCAATGAACGTAATATTATATTGCTTGCGGGCCCAGTCTCCGTGCCGGCCGTTCTGACCACGCTTACCAGCCTGGATGTTGACGGAGTCTGGGGCAGTGCGGTTGCCGAGCGCCAGCCGCTCAGCAAACTGAGTGAAGATCACCTTTTTGCGATTCGCTAATTCTGCCGCTCGCCGCTTGCCTCACCTTTACAGCTGCGCTAAAGTCGCCCCCTTTTTCCTGCCTGGGGGCGAAAAATGTTCATTGGATTCGATTACGGTACGGCTAACTGCTCGATTGCGGTCAGCGAAAAAGGCACACCACGACTGTTAACGCTGGAGAACGGTCAACGCCTGCTGCCATCGATGATCTGCTCCCCGACACGTGAAGCCGTTACGGAATGGCTTTATCGCCATCATCAGGTTGCCACGCCGGACCAGGAAAGCACGGCGCTGTTGCAACGGGCGCTGCGCTATAACCGTGAAGAAGATATCGATGTTCTCTCCGATAGCGTGCAGTTCGGTCTGACCGCGCTTCAGCACTATATGGTCGATCCGGAAGATGTCTGGTTCGTGAAGTCGCCGAAGTCCTTCCTGGGCGCGAGTGGGTTAAAACCCCAGCAGATCGCCTTCTTTGAAGATTTAGTGTGCGCCATGATGCTGCATATTCGTCAGCAGGGCGAAGCACAGCTTGACCAGTCAATTGAACAGGCGGTAATTGGCCGCCCGGTGAACTTTCAGGGACTGGGCAGCGAAGAGGCCAACGCGCAGGCCCAGGGCATCTTATTGCGTGCCGCTAAACGCGCGGGCTTTCGGGAGGTGGAGTTTCAGTTTGAGCCGGTCGCGGCGGGGCTGGACTTTGAAGCCACACTCGAAAAAGAAACCCGCGTGCTGGTCGTGGACATCGGTGGGGGAACCACCGACTGTTCGATGCTGTTGATGGGGCCGCAGTGGCGTCATCTGTCAGACCGGCGGGAAAGCCTGCTGGGCCATAGTGGCTGCCGCGTGGGCGGTAATGACCTGGATATTATGCTGGCGTTTAAAGCGTTGATGCCGTTGCTGGGCGCGGGCGGGAAGACACAAAAAGGCACGGCCTTACCTGCCCTGCCCTGGTGGAATGCCGTCGCCATCAACGATGTGCCTGCACAAAGCGATTTTTACAGTACCGCCTGCGGCAAACTGTTGCGCGATCTGGTACGGGATGCCGAAAATCCTGCCGCCGTGGCACACCTGTTAAAAGTCTGGCAACAAAAGCTGAGCTATCGTCTGGTGCGTACTGCGGAAGAGAGCAAAATCGCCCTCTCCGACCGCCCTGACTTCGCCGCTGCACTGGATTTTATCAGCGCGGATTTACAGGCCGATATCAGCGTGGCAACCCTGCAGGACGCGATCAGCCAGCCGCTGGAGAAGATCCTGGAACAGGTACATCTGGCGCTGGCGACCAGTCATATTAAGCCGGAAGTGATCTATCTGACGGGCGGTAGTGCACGTTCGCCTCTGCTGCGCGCTGCGCTGCAGCAGGCCCTGCCGGGTACACCGATTGCTGGCGGAGATGACTTTGCCTCAGTGACCGCTGGTCTGGCGCGCTGGGCTGAGGTGATGTTTGCCTGACAGCGGGGGGAGTCGAATAAAGTGCACCACATCTCGGCGGGTAAAATCGCCTGAAGGGGCATTTTGGCTTCGGCTCCCTTTCCTTCGTTTCCCTTTACCGCAAAGACGTCAGCCTGAGCTGTTTTGGGATGCTAACCCATTGTTGTGATGTCGGCGGGTGAGATCGCCAGAAGAGGCACTTTGGCTTCGGCGGTCCTCGCGCCGCTCATGCGGTGCCTTCAGGTCGCTCAGCGCTGCGTAATGCCTCGCGGAAAATGCCCCTTCTGGCTTTGTCAGTTTGCGCGCGGGTAAAGCGACACAGTATGTGAGCCCGTGCTTTCTTTTGCGTTGAAGGCAAAACGAGTGCAGTGCCTGTCCTCAGAAAAAAGCCCTTCTGCCCTTTAATCTTGAGCAGGATTAAAGCGTCACCATGCGTCAGCCGGTTCTGCCGCGTTAAGGATAGCGCCCGGTCCGGCAATGCACATTACTGACGGACCCGGCGGTATCGGGGATGATGTTTATTCCTCTTTGCACCGCGCCCCCTTGCTCAGCGCTCAATGTCTCAGCAGGCATAACGTAAGGTTAAACGCTGACCTTCTTCATGCTGCGCACGGCTGCGTAAAGCGCTGGGTGATGAATGTGTCATCTTCCTGAAGGATAGGTTGTTTTTAATCCTGTATTTCCTGGTCAGGCAGGATATGATCCGGCGCGCTGTGGTCAGCGTAGTCTGCCTTGTTTCACATCAAATCTGACTCTTTGCCAACGCCGTTTTTTCAAAAAACCGACATACTTACGGTGCGCTGACAGATATCCTTAATTCCTTCAAATTTTTACCCGCAGGGACGACTACAATTCGTGGTTTGCAGGCTAACGTTTATGCCCGCGTCCTGGAACGATATCGCTGGAGAGCAACAATAACAATGAACAACCGACATCCTGGAATGAAAAAAGGCCTGATTTTAGCGGTGGTTATTGCCGCTGCTGCAGGCGGTTACTACTGGTGGAAGCATCCAGCCCAACCCGCAGGCAACGAAACATCCAGCCAGTCAGAACACGGCAAAAGAGGCAACGGTGGACATAAACCGCTTGCGCCCGTGCAGGCTGCCAGCGCTGTAACAGAAAGTGTGCCGCAATACCTTAGCGGTTTGGGTACGGTGACCGCAGCCAATACCGTAACGGTACGCAGCCGGGTAGATGGTAACCTGATGGCCATCCATTTCACGGAAGGCCAGCAGGTCAAAGCCGGCGATCTGCTGGCAGAGATCGATCCGCGTCCCTATCAGGTCGCCCTGATGCAGGCTCAAGGCCAGCTGGCGCGCGATCAGGCTACGCTTGCGAACGCCCGCCGTGATTTAGCCCGTTACCAGAAGCTGGCGAAAACCTCGCTGGTATCCCAGCAGGATCTGGATACGCAAAACGCGCTGGTCAGTGAAACCCTGGGCACGATTAAGGCCGACGAAGGCAGCGTTGCCAGCGCACAGCTGAACCTGACTTACAGCCGAATTACGTCCCCGATTGCGGGTCGCGTCGGCCTGAAGCAGGTTGATATTGGCAACTACATCACCAGCGGTGATACCAATGGTCTGGTGGTGATCACTCAGACGCATCCGGTGGATGTCGTCTTTAGCGTCGCCGAAAACAATATCAGCCAGATCATGCAGGCGCAGAAAAGTGGCGAACCGTTGCTGGTGGAAGCCTGGGACCGCAGCAATCAGCACCTGATTGCGCGCGGAAAACTGCTCAGCCTGGATAACCAGATCGACGTCACGACAGGCACCATAAAAATCAAAGCGCGTTTTGATAATCAGGATGATCTGCTTTTCCCTAATCAGTTCGTCAATGCCCGGCTGAAGGTGAATACGTTGCAGGATGCCGTCGTGATTCCGGTAGCCGCGTTACAGATGGGCAACGAAGGCCACTTTGTCTGGGTGATTAACAGCGAAGATAAGGTGAGTAAGAAAACCGTGACCGCCGGTTTCCAGGACAGTCAGAAAGTGGTCATCAATGCCGGACTGAGCGCGGGCGACCGCGTGGTAACGGATGGCCTTGACCGCCTGACAGAGGGGGCAAAAGTGGAAGTGGTTGCAGCACAGAGCAGTGCAACTAAACAGAGCCGCGCCAGCTTGCCATCCAAAGGAGAGTCAGAGTAATGCAGGTTATGCCTCCTGACCGCAGCGGAGGACCGTCACGCCAGTTTATTCTGCGCCCGGTCGCGACGACGTTACTGATGATTGCTATTCTGCTGGCGGGGATTCTGGGTTACCGCTTTTTGCCGGTGTCAGCGTTACCCGAAGTGGACTATCCGACCATTCAGGTTGTTACCCTGTATCCCGGTGCCAGTCCGGATGTGGTGACGTCGTCGATTACAGCGCCTCTTGAACGTCAGTTCGGTCAGATGTCCGGTCTTAAGCAGATGGCCTCGCAAAGTTCTGGCGGCGCCTCGGTGGTGACGCTGCAGTTCCAGCTCTCGCTGCCGCTCGATGTCGCAGAACAGGAAGTGCAGGCGGCGATTAACTCTGCCTCTAACCTGCTGCCCAGCGATTTGCCGAATCCGCCGGTTTACAGCAAAGTTAACCCGGCGGATCCGCCCATCATGACGCTCGCCGTCACCACCACCAGCATGCCTTTAACCCAGGTACAGGACATGGTGGAAACACGCGTCGCGCAGAAAATTTCCCAGGTGACCGGCGTCGGCCTGGTCACGTTGACCGGCGGCCAGCGTCCCGCTGTGCGCGTTAAGATGAACACCCAGGCATTAGCCTCTATGGGCCTGACCAGCGAAATGGTGCGTACGGCGATCACCAACGCCAACGTAAATTCCGCGAAAGGCAGTCTTGATGGTCCGACCCGCTCGGTTACGCTGTCAGCCAACGATCAGATGAAATCGGTCGAGGATTACCGCCAGCTGATCGTCAGTTATAAAAATGGCGCGCCAGTGCGGCTGGCCGATGTGGCTACGATTGAACAGGGTGCCGAAAACAGCTGGCTGGGTGCCTGGTCTAACCGTGAACCCGCCATCGTACTGAATGTGCAGCGCCAGCCGGGTGCCAATATTATTGCAACCGCCGACAATATTCGCGCCATGCTGCCCGGGCTGATTGCCAGCCTGCCCAAATCCGTCGATGTCAAACTGGTCACCGATCGCACCACCAATATCCGCGCGTCCGTCACCGATACGCAGCATGAGCTGATGCTGGCAATGGCGCTCGTGGTGATGATCATCTACCTGTTCTTGCGTAATGTGCCCGCGACCATCATTCCGGCAGTGGCTGTTCCGCTGTCGCTTATTGGCACCTTTGCGGCAATGTATTTCCTGGGCTTTTCCATCAATAATCTGACACTGATGGCGCTGACCATCGCCACAGGCTTTGTGGTGGACGATGCCATCGTGGTGATTGAGAATATCTCGCGCTATATCGAAAAAGGGGAAAAGCCGATGACAGCGGCCCTGAAAGGGGCAGGCGAAATTGGCTTTACCATTATTTCGTTAACGTTTTCACTGATTGCGGTATTGATTCCGCTGCTGTTCATGGGCGACGTGATTGGTCGCCTGTTTCGCGAATTTGCGGTGACGCTGGCGGTGGCAATTCTGATCTCAGCGGTGGTCTCGCTCACCCTGACGCCGATGATGTGTGCCCGCATGCTGAGCGCCGAGTCACTGCGTAAGCAGAACCGCTTTTCCCGTGCCAGCGAAGCGATGTTCGATCGCATCATTGCCGTTTATGGTCGTGGGCTGCGCCGGGTGCTGAATCACCCCTGGCTGACGCTGTCCTTGGCGCTCGGCACGTTGCTGCTGACGGTTTTGCTGTGGATGGCCATTCCTAAAGGTTTCTTTCCGCAGCAGGACAACGGCATTATCCAGGGAACGCTGGAGGCACCGCAGTCGGTATCCTACGCCAGTATGGCGGAGCGGACACGCGATGTTGCCTCTGTGATTATGAAAGATCCGGCTGTACAGAGTCTGACCTCGTTCGTGGGCGTGGATGGCACCAATCCGTCACTTAACAGCGCCCGGTTGCAGATTAACCTCAAACCGCTGGATATGCGCAGCGAGCGTATTCCGGAGATTCAGCAGCGGCTGCAAGCGCAGATCAGCAAAATTCCTGGCGTCACCTTGTGGTTGCAGGCGGTGCAGGACCTGACAATTGACACCCAGGCCAGCCGTACGCCGTATCAGTTTACTCTGCAGTCCGGTTCGCTGGATTCGCTCAGCACCTGGGTCCCTGCCCTGCTTAACGCCCTGCAGAAACACCCTGCGCTACGTGACGTCAGCAGTGACTGGCAGGACCAGGGACTGGAAGCCTATATCAAAGTGGACCGCGACAGTGCCAGCCGGCTGGGCATCAGCATGGCGGACGTAGATAACGCGCTGTATGACGCCTTTGGTCAGCGGCTGATCTCCACGATTTATACCCAGGCGAATCAGTACCGCGTGGTGCTGGAACAGGACAACAGCACCATGCCGGGCCTGCAAAGCCTGGACGGTATTCGTCTGAACAGCACTGATGGTGGCAGCGTGCCGTTGAGCGCGATCGCCAGCATTGCCCAGCGCCATGCGCCTTTAACGATTAACCACCTGAGTCAGTTCCCCTCCGCCACCTTCTCTTTCAATGTGGCGAAGGGCTATTCGCTGGAAGATGCGACCAAAGCGATCAACCAGGCAGAGACGGAACTGGGGATGCCGTCAGAGGTGATGACGCAGTTCCAGGGCAGCACGCTGGCTTTCGAGGCTGCCCTGACCAGTACCGTCTGGCTGATTGTGGCGGCAGTCGTAGCGATGTATATCGTGCTCGGCGTGCTGTATGAGAGCTTTATCCATCCCATCACCATCCTCTCCACGTTGCCCACGGCGGGCGTCGGTGCGCTGCTGGCGCTGATGATAAGTGGGAATGAGCTGGATATTGTTGCCATCATCGGCATCATTCTGCTCATTGGTATTGTGAAAAAGAACGCCATTATGATGATCGACTTCGCGTTAGCGGCGGAACGTGAACAGGGCATGAAGCCCTATGATGCGATTTATCAGGCCTGCCTGCTGCGTTTCCGACCGATTCTGATGACGACGCTGGCTGCCCTGCTGGGTGCATTACCGCTGATGCTCAGCACTGGCGTGGGTGCAGAGCTGAGGCAGCCGCTGGGGATCGCCATGGTCGGCGGCCTGATTCTGAGCCAGATTCTGACGCTGTTTACCACGCCGGTAATCTACCTGCTGTTTGACCGCCTGGCGCATAACCTGCGTCGTCGCCTGGGTCAGACGGAGGCGCAGCCGTGAAGTTTTTTGCTTTGTTTATTCATCGTCCGGTCGCCACAACGCTTCTGACGCTGGCCATTGCGCTGGCGGGCATTCTGGGCTTCCGCCTGCTGCCGGTGGCGCCGCTGCCGCAGGTGGATTTTCCGGTCATTATGGTGTCAGCGTCCCTGCCAGGAGCCTCGCCCGAAACGATGGCGTCTTCGGTCGCCACGCCGCTGGAGCGCTCGCTGGGCCGAATTGCAGGCGTCAGTGAAATGACCTCGACCAGTTCGCTGGGATCGACCCGCATTATTATGGTGTTCGATTTTAATCGTGATATTAACGGCGCGGCACGTGATGTACAGGCGGCCATTAACGCGGCGCAGAGCCTGCTCCCTACCGGCATGCCGTCGCGTCCGACCTACCGCAAAGCCAACCCGTCTGACGCGCCGATCATGATTATGACGCTGACGTCAGATCTGTACACGCCAGCCCAGCTTTATGATTATGCGTCGACACAGCTGGCACAGAAGCTGTCGCAGATTAATGGCGTGGGCGATGTCACCGTGGGCGGCAGCTCGCTGCCCGCAGTGCGCGTGGCGCTCAATCCGCAGGCGTTATTTAATCAGGGCGTGTCGCTGGATGCGGTGCGTCAGACCATCGCTAACGCTAACCAGCGCCGTCCGCAGGGCGCGCTGGAAGACGGGCAACAGCGCTGGCAGTTACGGACCAACGATGCATTACAAACTGCCCGGGAATACCAGCCGCTGATCGTGCAATACAACAACGGCGCGGCAGTACGGTTGTCCGATGTCGCCACCGTTGAGGACTCCGTGCAGGATGTGCGCAACGCCGGTATGTCGCGGGGCAAACCGGCCGTTTTGCTGGTGATTCGCAAAACGGCGGATGCGAACGTGATTGAGACGGTTGATCGTATTCGCGCTGAACTGCCCGAACTGCACGAAATCATCCCGACGGCGATCGATCTGCAGATTGCCCAGGATCGCTCACCCACCATCCGCGCGTCGCTCGAAGAAGTGGAGCAGTCGCTTATTATCGCCGTTGGCCTGGTCATTCTGGTGGTGTTTGTTTTCCTGCGCTCAGGTCGCGCCACGCTGATTCCGGCGGCGGCCGTGCCGGTCTCGCTGATTGGCACCTTTGCCGCCATGTATTTGTGCGGCTTTAGCCTGAACAATCTGTCGTTGATGGCGCTGACCATCGCCACCGGCTTTGTCGTGGACGATGCCATTGTGGTGCTGGAAAACATTGCCCGTCATGTTGAATCGGGCATGAAACCGCTGGCCGCCGCGCTCAAAGGCGTGCGTGAAGTGGGCTTTACGGTGCTGTCGATGAGCCTGTCGCTGATCGCGGTCTTCCTGCCGCTGTTGATGACAGGCGGATTGATTGGCCGCTTCTTCGCGGAGTTTTCCATCACCCTGTCGGTTGCTATTCTGATCTCGCTGTTTGTGTCCATCACGCTGACGCCTATGATGTGTGCTTACCTGCTGAAACCCCATGCGCCGCGCAGTCAGCCGCGGCGACGGGGCATTGGCCGCCTGCTGCTGGCGGTACAACAGGGTTATGCGCGCTCTCTGAACGTCGTGCTGAACCATGCGCGCTGGGTCATCCTGTTGCTCGTGGGCACTGTCGCCCTGACGGTGTGGCTGTTCATCAGTATCCCTAAAACCTTTTTGCCCGAGCAGGATACCGGTCGCCTGTCCGGCTTTATTTCTGCCGACCAAAGCATTTCGTTTCAGGCGATGCGCGGTAAGTTGCAGGACTTCATGAAAATCGTGGGGGCCGATCCGGATGTCTCAAGCGTGGTGGGCTTTACCGGCGGCATGCGCACCAATATGGGCCTGATGTTTATCTCCCTGAAACCCTTGTCCGAACGCAAAGATAATGCACAGGCAGTGATTGCCCGCCTGCGTACCAAGCTGGCAAAGGAGCCCGGTGCCAACCTGTATCTTAATGCGGTGCAGGATATCCGGGTGGGCGGTCGCGAAGCCAACGCCAGCTATCAGTATTCTCTGTTAACAGACGATCTGGCTGCGCTGCGCACCTGGGAACCGAAAATTCGTCAGGCCTTTACCGCCCTGCCGGAACTGGCCGACGTTAACTCCGATCAGCAGGATCAGGGCAGCGAAATGGCCCTGACGTATGACCGGGCCAGCATGGCGCGGCTGGGCATTAATGTTTCCGAAGCGAATGCGTTGCTCAACGATGCGTTTGGTCAGCGTCAGATTTCCACCATCTATCAGCCGCTGAACCAGTACAAGGTCGTCATGGAAGTGGATCCGCGCTATACCCAGGACATCAGTTCACTGGATCAGATGTTTGTGATTAACAGCGACGGCAAACCCATCCCGCTCTCCTGGTTCGCCAAATGGCAACCGGCCAACGCGCCGCTGTCGGTTAATCATCAGGGCTTGTCTGCCGCGTCAACCCTCTCCTTTAATCTGCCAGAAGGTGTGTCGCTGTCCCAGGCATCCGAGGCGATCGATCGCACTATGACGGCGCTTGGCGTACCGTCCAGCGTGCGCGGCAGCTTTGCCGGCACCGCACAGGCGTTCCAGCAATCGCAAAGCAGTCAACTCTGGTTGATGCTGGCTGCGGTTGCGGCAGTTTATATCGTGCTGGGGATTCTCTACGAAAGCTATGTGCACCCGTTGACCATTCTTTCGACGCTGCCGTCTGCGGGCGTCGGTGCCCTGCTGGCGCTGGAGCTGTTTGATACGCCGTTCAGCCTGATTGCCTTGATCGGGATTCTGTTGTTGATCGGGATAGTAAAAAAGAACGCCATCATGATGGTCGACTTTGCGCTTGACGCAGAACGCAACGGCAATCTGAGCGCCCGCGAGGCGATTTTCCAGGCCTGCCTGTTACGCTTCCGCCCTATCCTGATGACCACGCTGGCGGCCCTGTTTGGCGCGTTACCGCTGGTGCTGACCAGCGGAGACGGCGCCGAGCTGCGTCAGCCGTTGGGCATCACCATTGCCGGCGGCTTGATCATGAGCCAGCTCCTCACGCTGTATACCACGCCGGTGGTGTACTTAATGATGGACAAACTGCGACGTAAAACGCGCACTCAGATGATGAATGCCACTCAGCATTAAGGGGTAAATATCATGCAGAGCGTCACGGTCCGCTGGCAGTTGTGGATTGTTGCCTTTGGTTTTTTTATGCAGACGCTGGACACCACCATCGTCAACACGGCGATCCCGTCCATGGCGCACGATCTGGGCGTGAGCCCACTGCATATGCATTCGGTGATTGTGGCCTATGTGCTCACGGTGGCGGTGACGCTGCCGCTGAGCGGCTGGCTGGCGGACCGGTTTGGCGTGAGAAATATCTTTTTTAGCGCGATTGTGCTGTTCAGCGTGGGATCGCTGTTGTGCGGCCTGTCAGGCACGCTGAATCAGCTTATCATGGCGCGTGTGATTCAGGGGATTGGCGGGGCCATGATGGTGCCGGTAGGACGACTGACGGTAATGCGTATTGTACCGCGTGACCAGTATATGTCTGCGATGACCTTTGTCACCCTGCCCGGCCAGATTGGGCCGCTACTGGGGCCCGCACTGGGCGGTGTGCTGGTGGAATATGCCAGCTGGCACTGGATTTTCCTGATTAACATCCCGGTCGGCATCATCGGTGCCGTCGCCACGTTGAAGTTACTGCCGAACTACGCGATGCCGCCGCGACGCTTTGATTTTGTCGGGTTTGTCCTGCTGGCCGCCGGAATGGCTACGTTAACGCTGGCGCTTGACGGTCAACGCAGTAGCGGCGGCTCTGCCTTGTTACTGGCCGGGATGATCCTCATCGGCACCGGCTCTCTTCTGTTTTATCTGCTGCATGCGCGCCAAAACGACAGTGCGCTGTTCAGCCTGAAGCTGTTCGACAACCGCATTTTCTCCATTGGCTTACTCGGTAGTCTGACTGGCCGCATCGGCAGCGGCATGTTGCCCTTTATGACGCCGCTGTTCTTGCAAATCGGCATGGGCTTCAGCCCGTTTCATGCCGGCTTAATGATGATTGCCATGGTGCTGGGCAATATGGGCATGAAGCGTGTGGTTGTCAGCATTGTTAACCTGTTTGGCTATCGCAACGTGCTGGTGGGTTCAACCATAGGCCTGGCGCTGGTGGTCTTGCTGTTTCCACTGGCGGCGATGCTCGGCTGGATAGTCATGCTGCCGCTGGTGCTGTTTCTGCAAGGCATGGTGAATGCGATTCGCTTCTCTTCGATGAACACGCTGACGCTCAAGGATCTACCCGATGACCTGGCCTCCAGCGGCAACAGCCTGTTATCGATGATCATGCAGCTCTCAATGAGTATTGGCGTAACCGTGGCGGGCCTGCTGCTGGGCGCGTTTGGTCATGCAACGTCCGGGGAACAGGGTTTAAGCCATCAGGCGTTTATCTGTGTTTATCTCTGTATGGCGCTGATCATTATTCTGCCTGCGCTGGTGTTCTGGCGGGTTCCGAAAGAGATGAGTAAAAGCGTCGATCTGCGACGTCGGAGAAGTGAATGAGATCGTTCCTGCATTTTGGCATCGGTGCCAAATTATTCATGGCCATATTCTCCACCTGCATGCTGGTCCTGATTACCATGCACTGGGGCGTCCGGCTCAGCTTTGAACATGGCTTTGTCGACTATATTAAACGCGGGAATGAACAGCGGCTGAATTTGCTGGGTGCGGCGCTGGCCGATCAGTATGAACAGCATGGCGACTGGGATTTTCTGCGTAATAACGACCGGCTGATCTTCTCGATGCTGCGCTCGCTGGAGCAAAACCCGGACAGCAGTAACCAGTTACCGCCTCACGGCTGGCGCACCCAGTTCTGGGTACTCGATCAGCACTACAAAGTGATGGTCGGCCCGCGCTCACAGGTTCCCCCGGAAGGGATACGTCACGATATTACGCTCAGTAACGGTAAAGTCGTGGGCTGGATCATCAGCTCGCCGCCAGAGCGCCTGACGCGCAGCACCGATATCAATTTTGATCAGCAGCAGCGACGAACCAGCTGGTATATCGTGGGCCTCTCTACTCTGCTTGCCGCCCTGGTCACCTGGCTGATGGCGCGGGGCTTGCTGGCACCGGTGAAAAGACTGGTAGACGGTACGCATCATCTGGCGGCGGGGAATTTAGCCACACGGGTTAAGGTTGACAGCCAGGACGAACTGGGCCAGTTGGCCCATGACTTTAACCTGCTGGCCAGTTCGCTGGAGAAAAATGAAAGTATGCGTCGGGCCTTTATGGCCGACATCTCGCATGAACTGCGCACGCCACTGGCGATTTTGCGCGGTGAGCTGGAAGCCATGCAGGATGGTGTACGTAAACTCACGCCAGACGCGATTACCTCTCTGCAAAGCGAAGTGGCGCTGCTGACCAAGCTGGTGGATGATCTGCACCAGCTTTCGCTCTCTGACGTCGGCGCCCTGGCCTATCGCAAGCAGGCCACCGATTTGGTGCAGCTTATTGAGATCAGCGCAGGCAATTTTACCGAGCGCTACCGCAGCCATGATTTAACCCTGAAGCTCGACCTGCCGGATGACGCGCCGTTTTTTGGCGATCCTGACCGGCTGATGCAGTTGTTTATTAACCTGCTGGAAAACAGCCTGCGTTACACCGATGCCGGCGGCGACGTCCGGGTGCGGCTCTGGTATGACGCGCCCTACTGGCACGTCACCGTAGAGGACAGCGCGCCCGGCGTGGAAGGCGATCAACAGGCACAAATATTTGAGCGTTTTTTCCGCACAGAAGGTTCGCGCAATCGCGCCAGCGGCGGCTCTGGCCTGGGGCTGGCCATCTGTAAAAACATTGTTGATGCCCACGGTGGCAGCATCAGCGCCTCGCATGCGGATTTAGGTGGGCTGAAAATCGCGCTACAATTGCGTTATGTTCCTCCCGTTTAGAAGATTATGAACCAGGAAAACACTTACCCGCTAATCCTTGTGGTTGAAGATGAACCCAAGCTGGCACAGCTGATGATTGATTACCTTGAGGCTTCTAACTATCGCACGCATCATCTGGCGCACGGCAACGCGGTACTGGACTACGTTAAACAGACGCCGCCCGATCTTATCCTGCTGGATTTGATGCTGCCGGGTAAAGATGGCCTGACGCTGTGCCGTGAGATTCGCCGTGATTCCGACTTGCCGATTATTATGGTGACCGCGCGCACAGAAGAAATCGATCGCCTGCTGGGCCTGGAGATTGGTGCGGATGACTATATCTGCAAGCCATTCAGCCCACGCGAAGTGGTAGCGCGGGTCAAAACCATTTTGCGCCGGGTGAAGCGATCTCCCGAAGAAGCGCCCGTCGCGTCTTTGCTGAAAGTTCATGAAAGCCGCTTTCAGGCCAGCTGGCGTGATGAGCCGCTGGATTTAACGCCCGCTGAATTTCGTCTGCTGAAAACGCTGTCCCTTGAACCGGGAAAAGTCTTCTCACGTGAACAGTTGTTAAACCATCTCTACGACGATTACCGGGTTGTCACCGACCGAACCATTGACAGCCATATCAAGAACCTGCGCAGGAAACTGGAAAGCCTGGACAGCGAACAACCCTTTATCCGCGCGGTATATGGCATGGGCTATCGCTGGGAAGCCGATGTCTGCCAGTTGATTTAGATTGACCCAGATCAATTTACTTCCGTTTTCACCCTGCCTACAATTCCGCACCTTTTGCAGGGTTTCCCCCTGCACATGTCGCCCAGGCGACATGCTGACCTGACATCAGTGAGCACATCATGAAACCCGAATTACTTTCCCCCGCCGGAACGCTGAAAAACATGCGTTACGCGTTTGCCTATGGGGCCGATGCCGTCTATGCCGGCCAGCCGCGCTACAGCCTGCGGGTACGCAATAACGAATTCAGCCATGAAAACCTGGCGAAAGGCATTAACGAAGCCCACGCGCTGGGTAAAAAATTTTATGTGGTGGTGAACATCGCCCCGCATAACGCCAAGCTGAAAACCTTTATTCGCGACTTAACGCCGGTAATTGAGATGCAGCCCGACGCGTTAATCATGTCCGATCCTGGGCTGATCATGCTGGTGCGCGAGGCGTTTCCGGCCATGCCCATCCACTTATCTGTGCAGGCTAACGCCGTAAACTGGGCAACGGTGAAATTCTGGCAGCAAATGGGCTTAAGCCGGGTGATTTTATCCCGCGAGCTGTCGCTGGAGGAGATCGCCGATATTCGCGAGCAGGTGCCGGACATGGAGCTGGAAGTGTTTGTGCACGGCGCACTGTGTATGGCGTACTCCGGGCGCTGTCTGCTGTCGGGCTACATGAATAAACGCGATCCTAACCAGGGAACCTGCACCAACGCCTGCCGCTGGGAATATCAGTTGCAGGAAGCCAGACAAGATGACGTCGGCAACATTGTTGAAATTCATCAGCCAGTCAGCGTGCAGGACGTGACGCCCACATTGGGCATTGGGCAACCCAGCGACAAGGTGTTTTTGCTGGAGGAGAAAATGAAACCCGGCGAAATGATGAGCGCCTTTGAAGATGAACACGGCACCTACATCATGAACTCGAAAGATCTGCGTGCCGTGGCGCACGTCGAGCGCCTGAGCCAGATGGGCGTTCACTCGCTGAAAATCGAAGGTCGCACCAAATCCTATTATTACTGCGCCCGCACCGCACAGGTTTATCGCAAAGCCATTGACGATGCGGCGGCAGGTAAACCGTTTGATTCTGCCCTGCTGGAAACCCTGGAAGGCCTGGCGCATCGCGGCTATACCGAAGGTTTTTTGCGTCGTCACACCCACGACAGCTACCAGAATTACCAGACCGGCTACTCTGTCTCAGAGCGCCAGCAGTTCGTCGGGGAGTTTAGCGGTGAACAGCGCGAGGGCTGGGCGGAAGTACGGGTAAAGAATAAATTTGTTCTGCATGACAGCCTGGAGATCATGACGCCGTCCGGTAACCTGATCTGCACCCTTGATGCCCTGCAAAACAGCCGTGGAGAACCGACAGAGGTGGCCCCGGGAGACGGGCATCGCGTCTGGATGAAAGTGCCGCCGGAGGTAGATCTACGGTTTGCCTTGCTGCTGCGTAACTTTGCGCCAGGCCAGAACACTCAGGATCCGCATGCCGCTCACGCCACGGCCTGACAAAATTTGACAAAAGCAAGAACAGGATCACAGACGGCTCGGTTTTACTGAACTATAGTGCTGCCTGCTACCAATGAGTAACAATTATCAGCAGCAGTAACTGGATCCACCTCATTCACCCGCCCGGCTCCCCCGTGCGGGTTTTCTTTTTTCTCCCTTTCGCCAATCATTTTTCTCTTCCGGCTATGCTATAACCACTAACTACGCTTTCGATCTCCAAGGAACAGATAATGGACAAACAATCGCTTACGCTGCTAATCCTGAATGGTAAAGGCGCAGGTAATGACGATCTCCGTGAAGCGATCACGAAGCTGCGCGCCGAGGGCTTTAACATAGCCGTGCGCGTGACGTATGAAAAAGGAGACGGTGAGCGTTACGTGGAAGAAGCCCTTGAACTGCAGGCGGAAACCGTGGTGGCGGGCGGCGGTGACGGCACCGTCAACGAAATCGCTACCGCACTGGCGTCGGTCAACGCGGATGAGCGCCCGGTTCTGGGGATTCTGCCGCTGGGCACAGCGAACGATTTTGCCACCAGCGTCGGCATTCCTGAAGAGATTGAGCACGCCTTGCGCCTGGCTATCCAGGGTAAAGCCTGTGATATCGACCTCGCCCGCGTTAACCAGCATCACTATTTTATTAATATGGCGACCGGAGGATTTGGCACGCGCATTACGACCGAGACGCCGGAAAAACTCAAATCCGCGCTGGGCGGCGTGTCCTATTTTATTCATGGGTTGATGCGCATGGACACGCTAAAACCGGACAGTTGTGAAATTACCGGGCCCGGTTTTAACTGGCAGGGCGATGCGCTGGTCATCGGCATCGGCAACGGTCGTCAGGCCGGAGGCGGTCAGCGTTTATGCCCGTCGGCGTTGATTAACGATGGCCTGCTGGACGTCAGCATTGTTACCGCGCAGGAGTTGCTGCCTACCCTGCTGCATTCCCTGACCGGCGATGAAGAGAATCCCGGCATTATTTCCACGCGCTTATCGTCCCTGACGATTCGCTCACCGCATGAAATGACCTTTAACCTGGATGGCGAACCGCTGACAGGCCAGTCATTTACCATCGATATCATGCCGGGCGCGTTAAGCTGCCGCCTGCCGCCGCAGTGTGCCCTGCTGAGTTAATTCTCACGGGAGCCCTGGCTCCCGGCCTTAATGTAAACAGTTCGTGATTACATTCACAATTCCGCTACTTCAACTTGTATGGTAGTAGCGAGACGCGTAATTTTTCATCCTTAATGCCAGCATGGCCTGCCGTCCGTCTGCCACAAGGATGCTTTATGCTACACATCGATCACCTTCCTGCGGATGTTCATCTGCCCGCCTATGACCGTCGCCAGCTTAAAACCCGTATAGTGCATATCGGCTTTGGTGCCTTTCATCGCGCCCATCAGGCCTTGTGCACGGATAAACTGGCCGAACAGGGTAGCGACTGGGGAATCTGCGAGGTTAACCTTAACAGCGGCGAGCTGATTCAGGCACTCCGCCAGCAGGACTTTCTCTATACGTTGACCGAAAAAAGTGACGACGCCGTGAAAACCCGGGTCATTGGGGTGGTTACCGCGGCACTGCACGGCAAAACGGACGGCATTGATGCCGTGATTACGGCCCTGTGCCAGCCGGACGTGGCGATTGTGTCGATGACCGTGACGGAAAAAGGCTATTGTCACCTGCCCGCCAGCGGCAATCTCGATCTGCAACATGCGGATATCGTGCATGACCTGGCGCACCCCGCACAGCCCCGCTCGCTGCCCGGATTGATTGTCGCCGCCATCCGCCGTCGACGCGATCTGGGTTTAGCGCCTTTCAGCGTGATGTCCTGCGATAACATGCCTGAAAATGGCCACGTCACACGGAATGTGGTGACGCAGCTCGCCCGGCAGCATGATGCGTCGCTGGCGGACTATATTCAGCACAACATCACCTTTCCCTCCACCATGGTAGATCGCATTGTTCCGGCAATGAATGAGGCCGCCTTTGACGCGTTACGTGCCCGTATTGGTTCGTCCGATCCGGTGGCCGTTGAGGCTGAACCCTTCTTTCAGTGGGTGATTGAAGACCATTTTGTCAGCGGCCGACCTGACTGGGACAAGGCCGGTGCCGAACTGGTGGAGGATGTGCTGCCGTTTGAGCAAATGAAGTTGCGCATGCTCAATGGCAGCCACTCCTTTCTGGCGTACCTTGGTTACCTTGCGGGTTATGAACATATCAGCGATTGTATGGCTGACGACGCGTTCCGGGCGGCCGCACGTGCGCTGATGGTTAACGAACAGGCGCCGACGTTAACCACGCAGGGCGTGGATTTACCGGCTTACGCCGACGCCTTAATCGCTCGCTTTGCCAACCGCGCTATCAGACACCGCACCTACCAGATTGCGACCGATGGCACCCAGAAACTGCCACAACGCTTTCTCGACAGCGTGCGCTGGCATCTCGCTAACGGCACACCCTGCCCGCTGCTGTTGCTGGGCATTGCCGCCTGGATGCGCTATGTCGCTGCGGTCGATGAAAAAGGCGAACCTATAGCGATCCGCGACCCACTTAAAGCCCAGCTGGCCACCTGTGTGGCAGAAAGCGCGGAAGGTCAGGAGCGGGTGCGGGCCTTACTGGGCCTGAAAACCGTTTTCGGCGAGGATCTGGCGGATAATACAGCCTTCGTTGACGCGCTCTCCGCCTGCTATATACAGTTAACGAAAGTGGGGGCACGGGCGGCCGTGCAACAGGCCATCGCACAGGGCTAAGGCGTTTTAACGCGCTGGCGAAATCGGGTTAATGTTAACAGGGACAGAACATGACGCTTTCCTACACCATCACGACAAGTGAACCGGTCAATCAGCAGATTTACCGTTATCTACGCAAAGATATCGTCACCTGCGTCATTCAGCCGGGCGCTTTGCTGTCGGAAAAAGAGGTTTCCGCCCGTTTTCATCTCTCTCGCCAGCCGGTACGTGAGGCGTTCATTAAGCTGGCAGAAGCCGGTCTGGTACAAATCCTTCCACAGCGCGGCACCTTTGTGCGTAAGATTTCAGCGAAGCAGGTCGAAGATGGACGCTTTATCCGGGAAGCGGTAGAACTGGCCGTGATACGCCGCGCAGCGCGGGAAACAAGCCAGCGCGGACTGATGGCGCTGGAGCATAATCTGCAGCTCCAGCGCATCACTGCCGCCCGGGGCGACAGCCAGATGTTTCTCAGCCTGGACGATGAATTCCATCGTCTGATTGCGGAGAGTATCGACTGTATGCTGGCATGGGAAACCATTGAAAACATCAAGGCGACGATGGACCGGGTGCGCTATCTCACCCTGAATCAGGTCGCGCCCGCTGAAACGCTGATCGAACAACATGAAGCCGTTTTTGCCGCCCTGAAAGCGCGCGATGCGGACCAGGCAGAAACCGCCCTGCGTCACCATCTGCAGGCAATGATGTTTTCGCTCGCGCCCGTGATCAGGCAAAACCGTGACTGGTTCGAGGCTGAGTAGCGCGCCGTACAATCGCTGAGCGAAGCCGTTACCACCACTGATGAAAATGATGCACAGGTCCAGTCCCGTGGCCCACCTCCAGCGAATCGGCTGTCAGCAGGGCCTGTTGTAGCCAGGTTTTGGCTTCATTAACCGTCTCCGCCCAGTCACTGTGCCGTGGGCGCAGGGCCGCCAGCGCAGCAGACAGCGTACAACCGGTACCGTGCGTATGGCGCGTCTTCACCCGAGGCGTGCTGAACCGTTGCCGCCCCGCTGGCGTGATCAGCCAGTCAGGACTTTCGCCATGATCCAGATGTCCGCCCTTCATCAGCACGGCCTGACAACCCAGCGCCAGAAGGGCATCGCCCTGCGTCAGCATCTCGTTCTCATTGCTGGCCATACGGCATTCGAGCAGCGCGGCGGCTTCGGGCAGATTAGGTGTGATCAGTGACACCTGTGGCAACAGGCGCTCGCGGACACAGGCAATGGCATCAGGACTCAGTAAGGCATCGCCGCTCTTGGCCACCATCACCGTGTCCAGCACCACAAACGGGATTGCCCGGCGCTGCAAGCCAACCGCCACCCGCTCCACGATCGCCGCGTCGGACAGCATGCCAATTTTTGCACTGTCGATGCGCACGTCATCAAGAACGGAATCCAGCTGTGCGCTGACAAAATCAGGATCAATACGGTACACCGACTGTACGCCACAGGTATTTTGCGCCACCAGGGCCGTAATCACGCTGGTGCCGTAAGCGCCCAGTGCGGAGAAGGTTTTCAGGTCGGCCTGAATCCCGGCACCGCCGCTGGGATCGGTACCGGCAATCGTTAAAGCATTGATGCGTTTCACAGGGCGGCCTCCAGTGTCCAGAGCGCGTCCAGAAACGCCGGTGCAAAGCTGCCCGGCCCGGTTGATGCCTGTGCGGCTTTCTCTCCGGCCAGTGCCATCACCCGACAGGCGCTGGCGATATTGATCAGTCTGTCACCCGGCAGGGTGGCAAAGGCGGCGACGACCGCAGACAGCGCACAGCCGGTGCTGACCACCCGCGTCATTAAGGGCGATCCGCCGACGATCGACAGGGTACGCATCCCGTCGGTGGCATAATCCACCTCGCCAGTGACCACCACACAGGTCTGATACTCCCGCGCCAGTTGTTGGGCGGCCAGCAGGGCGCTTTCGGCGGCGTGCAGACTGTCCACGCCACGTCCGCCGTCAGCCTGCTGGGCCAGCGCCAGAATCTCGGAAGCATTGCCGCGAATCACGGCAGGCGACTGCATCAGCACCTGCTGGCAAAACCGGGTACGCAACGTCAGTGCGCCCACCGCTACCGGGTCCAGCGTCCAGGGCGTGCCTGCCAGATTAGCCGCCTCGATTGCCGCGGCCATGGCCTGCTGGCGTTCGTGCGTTAATGTGCCGACATTGATTAACAGTGCATCCGCGATACCGCTGAACTGCGGCGCTTCCTCGCGATCGATGACCATGGCAGGTGACGCGTTCAGAGCAAGCAGGACATTAGCCGTGAGCATTTGCACCACATCATTGGTCATGCAGTGCACGAGCGGTGACTGACGGCGAAACTGTTGCAGGATGGGCGCGCATTGCGCATCAGAAAGATGGTGCGGTTGATGTGTCATCAGAACTCCCAACCGGCGGACAAGAAGGCGAATGCGGTCAGGCATCAGAATTCCCTACGCTGGCATTATCCAGATCAGGTAATACGGGTTTTTCTCAGCCTTCACAAAGAAGGGCACCCCGAGTCGTGTTACGCAGAGAAGAATAAGTAAGCCCCTAAATTTAAGCAAGGTGCTTATTCTTTTTTCAACCTGGCGGGCGAGACTTTTACATGATCCGGATCAACTCCCCACCGCACGAAAAAAGGCTTAATGCTGCGGGCTTAAAATTTGCACGTCAGAGCAGTAAAGGTATTTACGCAAGTAAATTATATCCTTCACCATTATCAGAATGCCCAGCAATAACAAACACCTGCCTACAACATCGCAACAATAAATCTTCATATCACGTAGTTAAAAATTACCAGAACACTTCATACTTGACAGGAAGCATGATGCGATTTTTAGCGCTTATCCCTCATCGTCACCGATGGACTGACATCACCATTACCCGTCAGGGTGCCCTTTCTCCTTCTGGCCGACACTATTATTCCACTTATCTTTCTGCCCGTTGTCAGCGTTGCGATGCGGTTATCCATCGGGTGTATTATCGCGATATCAGTGATGACCAGGCGCGCCGCTGGCTGGGGTAAATTCGCGGGTCGGGTACACGTTTTGCCAGGTTACGCGGCCGACGCAATTTGGTAGTCTTGCCCTTACTGAGTCACTGGACTGCTTACGCTTATGCCCTTCCTGCTGGATACATTAGGACACCAGATTTACCTGTCAGCCCCGCTGTTTATTCTTATTTTCCTGGGTTATTGCCTGACGAAATGGGGCAAATGGCCGCTGAGCATCAGCGAAGGCATGAACCGGTTTGTCTTTAACGTTGCCCTGCCCTGCATGCTGTTTCGCATCATGAGTGACTTTTACAACAGTCCCGCAGTCGATGTGCGCCTGCTTCTGGCATTCTTTGGCAGTTGTCTGCTGGTGTTTATCGTGGGCCGAATCCTTGCCTCGCGTCTGTTTCATCTGGATGGCGTGGCCGGTTCGGTCTTTGCCCTGGGCGGTGTCTTTTCAAATAACGTTATGCTGGGTATTCCGGTCGCTACCGTCCTGCTGGGCCCCGGTGCCTTGCCATCGGTTGCGCTGGTCCTGGTATTTAACAGTCTGATCCTCTGGACATTACTCACCGTCTCGGTGGAATGGTCGAAACAGGGCAGTTTTTCCCTTCAGGGCTTTAAGCGCACCTTGATTAGCGTGCTCAGGAATCCGTTAATTATTGGCATCTTATCAGGCACCGCCTGGAGCCTGTTGCAGCGGCCTCTTCCCGCCATCGCCGCTGAACCGCTGCGCATGCTGGCGTCCATCGCCGCACCCTTATCGTTGGTCACTCTCGGCATGAGCCTGGCGCACTACCGGGTGCGGGAAGGCCTGAAAGAGAGTTACACGATTTGTGCGTTGAAACTGATTCTGCAGCCGCTGTGTGTCTGGGCAATCGCCTGGCTGACGGGTCTGCCTGCGCTGGAAAGTAAAGTGGTGGTGCTGCTGGGGTCGATGGCGGTCGGTGTGAATGTCTACCTGATGTCGCAGAAATTTAACGTGATTACCGGCCCCACGGCCGCCAGTATGCTGCTTTCCACCCTTTTTGCCGCGATAACCACGCCGTTGTGGATGATGTTAATGACGCTGGCCGGATACTAAAAAGCCCTGTAACACAGGTTACAGGGCTGGCTTTTGCACCGAAAAACTTAGTGTGCAGGTTGGGTGCGAATCAGGTAATCAAAAGCGCTCAGCGAGGCTTTTGCCCCTTCACCGCTGGCAATGATGATTTGCTTGTAAGGCACCGTGGTGCAGTCGCCTGCTGCGAAAACGCCTTTCAGGCTGGTTTCGCATTTTGCATCGATGATGATTTCACCCATCTTGTTGCGCTCAACCGCCCCTTCCAGCCAGGTGGTGTTAGGGAGCAGGCCAATCTGAACAAAAATGCCTGACAGCGCCAGTTCATGGGTTGTCTGGTTGGTGCGATCCAGATATTGCAGGCCGGTAACTTTGCTGCCGTCGCCTTTCACTTCGGTGGTTTGTGCATTCAGGATCACATCCACGTTTTTCAGACTGCGCAGTTTGTCCTGCAGCACTTTGTCTGCACGCATTTCGCTGGCGAATTCCAGCAATGTGACGTGTTCAACAATACCAGCCAGATCGATAGCCGCTTCCACGCCGGAGTTACCGCCACCGATGACGGCAGTGCGTTTACCTTTGAACAGCGGACCGTCACAGTGCGGGCAATAGGTCACACCTTTAGTACGGTACTGCTCTTCCCCCGGCACGCCCATGTTGCGCCAGCGCGCGCCGGTCGCCAGGATGATGCTACGGGATTTCAGTACGGCACCTGACGCCGTTTCAATGGCGTGCAGGCCGCCTTTCGCCGCAGACGGAATCAGTTTAATCGCGCTCTGACTGTCAATCACATCAACACTGTAATCGTCAACGTGGGCACGCAGTGCGCCAGCCAGTTTGGCCCCTTCCGTTTTCTGCACGGAAATATAGTTTTCGATATCAACGGTATCCAGTACCTGTCCGCCGAAACGCTCACCCATCAGGGCGGTGCGGATGCCTTTACGGGCAGAATAGATGGCGGCCGCTGCGCCAGCGGGACCGCTGCCAATAATCAGCACATCATAGGCTTCGCGTTTATTCAGCGCTTCTGCTGCGCGCTTGTCAGCATTGGTGTCGACTTTACTGACGATCTCCGCCAGGCTCATGCGGCCCTGACCAAACTCTTTGCCGTTCAGGAAAACCGCCGGCACGCCCATGACATTCCGTTCCTGAATTTCGTTCTGGAACAGGCCACCGTCAATCGCGGTGTGGCTGATGCGTGGGTTCAGGACCGCCATCAGGTTCAGAGCCTGTACCACATCCGGACAGTTGTGGCAGGACAGCGAATAATAGGTTTCGAAATGGAAATCCCCATCCAGCGCCGAAATCTGATCAAGCAGATTTTGTGCTTCTTTGGACGGGTGCCCACCGGTCTGTAACAGCGCCAGCACCAGTGAGGTAAATTCATGACCCAGCGGCGAACCCGCAAAACGTGGGCCGTGATCCGCACCAGGGTTAGTGATTAAAAATGAGGGTTTACGCACCTGACGATCGTTCTCTTCACTAAAGCTGACCTTGTCAGACAGGCTCGCGATATCGACCAACAGATTGCGAATCTCGGTTGATTTTGCGCCATCATCCAGCGTTGCAATCAACTCCACAGGCTTGGTGAGTTTCTCAAGATAAGCTTTGAGCTGCGTTTTTAAATTGGTATCAAGCATAGTGAGTTCCTGGTCAAAAAATCGGGTGCCGAAGCACCCGATGAGAAAATGATCGACGTTGCGATGCGGAAATTAGATTTTGCCAACCAGGTCCAGCGAAGGCGCCAGAGTCGCATCACCTTCTTTCCATTTGGCCGGGCACACTTCACCAGGGTGAGAAGCCACGTACTGCGCCGCTTTCACTTTGCGCAGCAGGTCAGACGCATCACGGCCAATACCTTCAGCGGTGATTTCTACAGCCTGGATAACACCCTGTGGGTCAACGATGAATGTACCACGGTCAGCCAGACCTTCATCTTCGCGCATGATGTCGAAGTTGCGGGTCAGCGCGCCAGTTGGGTCACCGATCATCGCATATTTGATTTTTGCGATGGTGTCAGAAGAGCCGTGCCAGGCTTTGTGGGTAAAGTGGGTATCAGTAGACACTGAGTAGATGTCCACGCCCAGTTTCTGGAACTCTTCATAGTGATCCGCGACGTCGCCCAGTTCGGTTGGGCAAACAAAGGTGAAGTCAGCCGGATAAAAGAAGAAAACACTCCATTTACCTTCAACGTCTTTCTCGGTTACTTCGATAAACTGGCCGTCTTTAAATGCACTGTTTTTGAACGGCTTAATTTTGGTGTTGATAATGGACATGTGATGGCCTCCTTTAAAATATGTGATGCAGCTTACAAATTTTCCGGGCCAACATCTAATAAGCCCTCGTTATCAATAAAATAAACGAAAGCTATCAAACGCCGATCGCGTTGATCGTTAAGGGAAAAAACCGCTTTTCTTACCTTCATTTACCCGCAAAAAGATATATTGCGTGCTTCCAGGCAATAACCCCTGTGCGTTAACTGAAGGCCGTTTGCTGTTTTCCCATAAAGCACCGTCGGGCAGTGTACAAGGAAAGTGATGACATTTGTTCTGCTTTTACTTTTTTGAGAATCCCTGCCAGGGTTGTTAAAAGATGTTTAACGGAGCTTGATGTGCATATTCGATTATTTGCAGAGGCCGACCGTCCTTTCCTGCGGACGTTGTTTCTGGCGGCCCGTCGGCATAACTGGGACTGGATCGCCAACGATGACTGGCAGCTGGAAGACTTCGATCAGGTGATACTCGGCGAAACCGTTTTAGTGGCTGAGCTGGACGGGCATCGGGCAGGATTCGCGGGTCTGATGGAAAACGATAATTTCTTACACAGCCTGTATGTGGATCCTGATTATCAGGGGCGCGGCGTGGGCAGTGCACTGCTTGAGGCCGTCCAGTCACGCTTTACATCAACCGGCGCGCTGAAGTGTCTGCAAATGAACAAGGCCGCCCAGACGTTTTACCTGCAACATGGCTGGAAAGTGATTTCCCAGGGTGAAAGCGATCAAGGCGGCTATCTGTTAATGCATTATCCCCCGGCGTCGCACTATGAGAGCGACGCGCAGAAGGGTTAAAGCGCGCGGAAGGCGATATCGCCGGGAATCACCTCGCCCTGCCAGTAAAGCTGGGCGGCCACACGTCCGGCGAGCTGACGGTACAGCATCGCAAATTCACTGTCCGGCCGACGAATCACCGTTGGCTCGCCATCATCCAGATCTTCACGCAGATGAATATGCAGGGGAAGCTGTGCCAGCAGCCGCGTGCCATAGTCGTCCACCAGCCGTTGCGCCCCGCCGGTACCAAAAATTGGCTCATGGTGACCGCACTGGCTGCAGACGTGGATACTCATGTTCTCCACCACGCCCAGCACCGGGACGTTAACCTTTTCGAACATGACCATGCCTTTGCGTGCATCAATGAGCGCGATGTCCTGTGGCGTAGTGACCACCAGCGCACCGGTGACGGGCACACTCTGCGCGAGCGTTAACTGGATATCTCCGGTTCCTGGCGGCATATCCAGCACCAGATAATCCAGGTCGGGCCACTGGGTTTCGGTAAGTAACTGCATCAGCGCTTTGCTGGCCATAGGGCCGCGCCACACCATCGCGTTATCGTCGGTCACCAGATAGCCGATGGAATTGGTTGCCAGACCATGGGACATGATCGGCGCCATATGGGTGCCGTCAGGCGAGGTCGGGCGCTCTTTTTCACAGCCCAGCATGTTGGGCACGGACGGGCCATAAATATCGGCATCCAGAATACCCACACGTGCGCCTTCGGCCAGCAATGCCAGCGCCATATTAACTGCGGTACTCGATTTGCCCACGCCGCCTTTACCCGAGCTGACCGCGATAATGTTCTTCACGCCGTTAACACCAGGGTGATTTTTCACGCGTTTCAACGTAGCAATCTCGTGACTTAACCGCCAGTCGATGGCCTGCGCGCCGCTCAGACGCAGTAGCTCAGCGCTGGTGTCTGCTTTTAACGTCTCAAACGCACTGTGCCAGGCAAAAGGCATCCGCAGTTCAATATGCAACGTCCCATCCAGCAGCGCCACATGATGCAGCGCCTTCAGGGTAATAAGGTTACGTTGCAGCGTCGGATGCTCAAAGCCGTTCAGAACGCCGGCCACAACGGCGCGTAAGGCTTCTGGTGTATGTGGTTCCCGGGATTGCGCTGTCATCCCCACTCCTTTTCTGCTGTGCTTATGCTGTTTTTCAACGATGTAGTAACAATACTATCAGATGCCGATCGTTTCACGGGCCGCGCGGCGGGAAATCCCTTATGTTTACGCGGCTGTGCCCATCGGTTACCATCTAAGCCCGTTTTTTACTTAACTGAAAGCTACGCAAACTATGACTCAAGTCGCAAAAAAAATTCTGGTAACCTGCGCCCTGCCTTACGCTAACGGCTCAATTCATCTCGGCCACATGCTCGAGCATATTCAGGCGGACATTTGGGTGCGTTATCAGCGAATGCGTGGCAATCAGGTTTACTTCATCTGCGCCGATGACGCCCACGGCACGCCGATCATGCTGAAGGCTCAGCAGTTGGGCATTGCGCCGGAACAGATGATTGCTGAAATGAAACACGAGCACGAAACAGATTTTGCCGGTTTTAACATCAGCTATGATAACTATCACTCAACGCACGGCGACGAGAACCGTGAGCTGGCCGGGCTCATCTATGGTCGCCTGAAAGAGAACGGTTTCATTAAGAACCGCACGATTTCTCAGCTGTACGATCCGGAAAAAGGCATGTTCCTGCCTGACCGTTTCGTGAAAGGCATCTGCCCGAAATGTAAAGCGCCTGACCAGTACGGCGACAATTGCGAGGTGTGCAGCGCGACCTACAGCCCGACCGAACTGATCGATCCGAAATCTGTGGTGTCCGGTGCAACCCCTGTGCTGCGTGATTCCGAGCACTTCTTCTTTGACCTGCCGTCGTTCAGCGAAATGCTGCGCGCCTGGACGCGTTCTGGCGCACTGCAGGAGCAGGTCGCCAATAAAATGCAGGAGTGGTTCGAATCCGGTCTGCAACAGTGGGATATTTCCCGTGATGCGCCGTACTTTGGCTTCGAAATTCCTGGCGCGCCGGGCAAATACTTCTACGTCTGGCTGGATGCGCCGATCGGCTATATGGGCGCGTTTAAGAACCTGTGTGACAAACGCGGCGACATCAGTTTTGACGAATTCTGGCAGCAGGATTCCACCACAGAGCTGTACCACTTCATTGGTAAAGACATCGTCTACTTCCACAGCCTGTTCTGGCCTGCCATGCTGGAAGGCAGCGGCTTCCGCAAACCCAACAACCTGTTTGTGCATGGCTATGTGACCGTAAATGGCGCAAAAATGTCGAAATCGCGCGGAACCTTTATTAAAGCCAGTACCTGGTTACAGCATCTGGATGCCGACAGCCTGCGCTATTACTATGCGGCCAAGCTTTCTTCGCGTATTGATGACATCGACCTGAATCTGGAAGATTTTGTTCAGCGCGTCAACGCCGACATTGTGAACAAAGTGGTCAACCTGGCGTCACGTAATGCCGGTTTTATCACCAAACGCTTTGGCGGCAAGCTGTCCGCAGAACTGGCCGACCCGGCGCTTTATCAAACATTCCTGGACGCATCCGAAAAGATTGGCGAGGCCTGGGCAAGCCGTGAATTTGGCCGGGCGATTCGTGAAATTATGGCGCTGGCCGATCTGGCCAACCGTTATGTTGACGAGCAGGCACCGTGGGTGGTGGCGAAGCAGGAAGGCCGTGATGCCGATCTGCAGGCTATTTGCTCCATGGGCATTAACCTGTTCCGTGTGCTGATGACCTGGCTGAAGCCTGTGCTGCCGTCGCTGAGCGAGCGAGCCGAAGCTTTCCTGAACAGCGAACTCAGCTGGGACGCCATTCAGCAGCCGCTGCTCGACCATCAGGTTGCGCCGTTTAAAGCCCTGTATGGTCGCATTGAGATGGCGAAAGTCGAGGGCCTGATTGAAGCGTCGAAAGCCGACGCGGCTGAAGCCAGTAAACCGACGGTTAGCGGCCCACTGGCGGATGCGCCGATTGGCGATACCATCACGATTGATGACTTTGCCAAAGTTGATATGCGCGTGGCACTGATTGAGAAAGCGGAACTGGTGGACGGCTCAGACAAACTGCTGCGTCTGGAGTTGGATCTGGGCGGCGAGAAGCGCCAGATTTTCTCTGGTATCCGTGCAGCCTATCCTGACCCGGCCGTACTCGTTGGCAAAATGACCATTATCGTGGCGAACCTGGCACCACGTAAAATGCGCTTTGGCGTCTCGGAAGGCATGGTGCTGTCTGCGGGGCCGGGCGGCAAAGACCTGTTCGTGTTGTCTGTCGACAGTGGCGCAGTGCCGGGTATGCCCGTTAAATAAGGCGTTCGCCCTTCCTGCATCTGATGGCAGGAAGGGCCGTTCTGCCTTACGCTGACAGCTGGCACGCCAGATCGTCAGTGCGTAGGATTACGCTCGTTGGAAACAGGAGCCTGTCATGCACACCGTGCTAGCGATAAGTTGGCGTTATCTGCGCGCTTTTACCCTTCTCTATCTCTGTTTATATGCCGGAAACGGCGTAGCAAGGTTGCTGCCCATTACGCTGCCCGGCAGCATTATTGGCATGCTGATTTTGTTTACCCTGCTCGCGTCTCAAATCGTGCCGGTCCACTGGGTTAAGCCCGGTTGTCATCTTATCATTCGCTATATGGCGCTGCTGTTCGTTCCCATCAGTGTGGGCGTCATGAATTACACCGATCTGCTGACCGCGCAGTTTGGCCCTATCGTGGTCTCGTGTCTTGTCAGTACCTTCGCTGTCCTGAGCATCGTGGGGTTAAGCGCCCACAAGCTGCATTCGCGCGTGCCGACGAAAGAGGTGAAGGATGAGTGATATCTGGTGGTCATTGCCCCTGACGCTGGGCGCATTTTTCCTGGCGCGCAGACTGGCTGCCGCGCTGAAGATTGCCCTGCTGAACCCCTTGCTGGTTTCGATGGCGATCATCATTCCCATCCTGCTGTTACTGCAACTGCCCTATACACGTTACTTTGCCGGAAGCCAGGTGCTTAATGCCCTGCTACAGCCCGCCGTGGTCGCACTGGCGCTGCCGCTGTATGAGCAGATGCATCAGATTCGCGCCCGCTGGAAATCCATTATCGGCGTATGCCTGATCGGCAGCCTGACGGCAATGACCTCCGGCACAGCGATCGCCCTGTGGATGGGGGCAACGCCGGAAATCGCCGCCACGATTTTACCTAAATCCGTCACCACACCGATCGCGATGGCGGTATCCGGCTCTCTGCACGGCATTCCCGCTATCAGTGCGATTTGTGTGCTGATAGCCGGTGTGCTCGGTGCGGTATTTGGCCATATGGTGCTGAATCTGTTGGGCGTGAAAAGTAAAGCGGCACGCGGTCTGGCGATTGGTAATGCGTCCCATGCGCTGGGAACCGCCCGGGCGGCGGAACTGGACTTCCAGGAAGGGGCATTTAGTTCGCTGGCACTGGTGATCTGCGGCATCGTAACGTCGTTACTGGCACCCTTTGTTTTTCCGCTGCTACTGCACTGGTTTGGCTAAAACTTTGGGAGAGATCTCGCAAAGTTGAAAACTCTAAGACACGTTGCATTGTCAGAGCGACAGAGATCACATATAAACCGATGTCTGGCACATTGCCTGAAGATTGAATGAGGCTTCCATGCATCCACGTTTCCACTCTGCCTTTGAATTACTGCCGGCTCCCCTGCAAACCGCGCTTCGTCCGGTGCTGAGTGAGCCGGGATTTGACGCGATGCTGCGGGCCGATCAGGTCACCCTCCTGCAACAGCAAACCCAACTGGATGCGGACGCTCTCGCCCTGGCGCTGCTTCCGGTCGCGGCGGCCTGCGCGGTCGCCTCGCTGTCCCGTTTCAACGTCGGTGCCATTGCACGCGGGATAAGCGGTAACTGGTATTTCGGTGCCAATATGGAGTTTGCCGGTGCCACCATGCAGCAAACCGTGCATGCAGAACAAAGCGCTGTTACGCACGCCTGGCTGCGCGGCGAAGCGCGCCTGGAGACCATCACCGTCAACTACACGCCGTGCGGGCATTGCCGCCAGTTCATGAATGAACTTAACAGCGGCACGGCGATTCGTATCAGCCTGCCCCAGCGCCCGGTGCAGACGTTAGCGCACTATCTGCCTGACGCTTTCGGCCCTGGCGACCTGCACATCACCGAACGGCTGATGGATAAGGTGGATCATGGCTTTGTTGTCACGGGCGATGCGCTGTCGCAGGCGGCCATTGACGCGGCCAACCAGAGTCATGCCCCTTACAGCCGCGCGTTCAGTGGCGTTGCAGTGCAAACCGCCTCAGGCCGTATTTTTAGCGGTCGCTATGCGGAAAATGCGGCCTTTAATCCCAGCCTGCCTCCGCTTCAGGCCGCACTGATTTTGCTGAACATGGCCGGCGAATCCTGCGAGGCGATTCAGGCAGCAGCGCTGGCCCAGCCCCGACAGCCTGCGTTAGATCAGTATTCAGCGACGCAGGCAACACTGCGCGCGCTGGGCTGCGACAACCTTAACGTTATCGAGCTGGCGTAAAGCGTAATGCGGGGCACGGTTTTAAACAGTTTCTAAATCTTTTATTTACAAAAGCTGTACATCCGCGAGAAATTTCATAGGATCTGACGCCAGGCCTTCTTTATCAAAATAAACTGGCGTCCTCTACCCTCTTATTGCGCCAGGAACACTCGCAACCGGAGCATTACTGCATGGAACTCGAATACGAAAGTAAACGCCCGCTCTATATTCCCTACGCTGGCCCTATTCTGCTGGAATTTCCCCTGCTGAATAAGGGCAGCGCCTTCAGCATCGAAGAGCGTAACGAATTCAATCTCAACGGCTTACTGCCCGAAGCGGTCGAAACCATTGAAGAGCAGGCGAAACGCGCATGGCGTCAGTTTCAGGACTTCAAAAATAATAACGACAAGCACGTCTACCTGCGCAATATTCAGGACACCAACGAAACCCTGTTCTACCGTCTGCTGGACAATCATCTTGAAGAGATGATGCCAATTATTTATACGCCAACCGTCGGCGCAGCCTGCGAACACTTCTCTGAAATTTATCGCCGCGCCCGTGGTGTGTTCATCTCATATCCCAACCGTGAACACATCGAAGACATGCTGCAAAACGCCACCAAACAGAACGTTAAAGTCATCGTGGTGACCGACGGTGAGCGTATTCTGGGCCTGGGTGACCAGGGCATCGGCGGCATGGGTATTCCGATTGGTAAACTGTCGCTGTATACCGCGTGCGGCGGCATCAGTCCGGCTTACACCTTACCGGTGGTACTGGATGTCGGTACCAATAACCAGCAACTGCTGAACGATCCGCTTTATATGGGCTGGCGTCACCCACGTATTACCGGTGAAGAGTACGATGAATTCGTTAATGAATTTATCCAGGCCGTGAAACGCCGCTGGCCGAAAGTGCTGCTGCAGTTTGAAGACTTTGCGCAGAAAAACGCAATGCCGCTGCTGGAGCGCTATCGCGATGAAGTGTGCTGCTTCAACGATGATATTCAGGGCACCGCTGCTGTCACCGTGGGCACTCTGATTGCCGCCAGTCGTGCTGCCGGAAGCCGTTTGTGCGAACAAAAAGTGGTGTTCCTGGGGGCAGGTTCAGCCGGCTGCGGTATCGCAGAGCAAATCATTGCGCAGATGAAGTCGGAAGGTCTGAGCGATGAAGAGGCGCGTAGCCGCGTAATGATGGTCGACCGCTTTGGCCTGCTCACTGATAAGTTGCCTAACCTGCTCGATTTCCAGAGCAAGCTGGTGCAGAAAAGCGATAACCTCAAAGACTGGGATACGGCCAGTGATGCGATTTCGCTGCTGGACGTAGTGCGCAACGCCAAACCCGATATTCTGATTGGGGTTTCAGGCCAGCCCGGACTGTTCACCGAAGAGATCATCCGCGAGATGCACAAGCACTGCAAACGTCCTATTGTGATGCCGCTCTCTAACCCCACCTCGCGCGTTGAAGCCACGCCAGCGGATATTATCGCCTGGACCGATGGTGCTGCACTGGTCGCGACCGGGAGCCCGTTCTCACCGGTTTCATGGAACGGTAAAACCTATCCGATCGCGCAGTGTAACAACTCCTATATCTTCCCGGGCATCGGTTTAGGGGTGATTGCCTCGGGTGCATCACGCGTAACCGATACCATGCTGATGACCGCCAGCCGCGCACTGGCAGACTGCTCGCCGCTGGTCAACGATGGTGAAGGGCCGGTACTGCCTGAAATCAAAGATATTCAGGGCGTGTCGAAAGTGATCGCAATGGAAGTGGGCAAAGCCGCGCAACTGGCGGGCGTTGCCGTGGTGACCTCGGAAGACGTGCTGTCACAGTCTATTTCGAATAACTTCTGGCTGCCGCAATACCGTCATTACCGCCGTACCTCGATCTAAAAAGGTCTGCGCTGGATCATCCTCCGATCCAGCGCTGCTTAAAATAGCACCAGCCAGACGGGGTAAACTTGCTTCGCGAGGGTTGCTCAAGTAGCCTTGTCCCACCAAAACCTCTCATCTCGAGTGCTCAGGCGCATGTTGAAACGCGTTTTCATTGCTCTGCTTTTCATCATCTTAACGATGGTGGCGACGGCGCTTGGCCTGGATCGCTGGATAAGCTGGAAAACCGCCCCCTATATTTACGACAATCTGGCCTCACTGCCCCATCGTCAGGTCGGTGTTGTGCTGGGCACGGCAAAATATTACCGCACCGGGGTGATTAATCAGTACTACCTGTACCGGATGCAGGGCGCGCTTAACGCCTATAACAGCGGCAAGATTAACTATTTACTGCTGAGCGGAGACAATGCGCAGCAGAGCTATAACGAACCCATGACCATGCGGCGCGATTTAATCAAAGGTGGCGTTGATCCGGCGGATATCGTACTGGATTACGCGGGCTTTCGGACGCTGGATTCCATTGTCCGCACGCGCAAGGTATTCGATACCAACGATTTTATTATCATCACCCAGCGCTTCCACTGTGAGCGGGCACTGTTTATCGCCCTGCACCTTGGCATTCAGGCTCAGTGCTACGCTGTGCCCTCGCCGAAAAATATGCTGACGGTGCGCATGCGTGAGGTCGGTGCACGTCTTGGCGCGCTGGTAGATTTGTACCTCCTCAAGCGTGAACCGCGCTTCCTCGGGCCTCTGGTGCCCATTCCCGCCGTACATGATGTGCCGGAGGATGCGCAAAGCTATCCTGCTGTCACCCCTGAGCAACTGCTGGAACTGGAACAAAAGCGCCATCAGTAAGCCGCCTTTGTCTGGCTGACAGCCCGCTGACCCTGGCGTGAAGATAGACTGTGAGAACGGATGATAACGCCGGCGCGGCAGGCTCCGCCTTTCTGACAGGAGTGCATCGCCGACGCGTAGCATCCTTGCTATGGCGAAACAAGGCTTAGCGCGGGACTTTGCGATGGCGACAGGGCTTATCACGCATCGTTACCAAGGATGACGGTCAGTCCAGCGCGGCGGATTTGCTGCTTCTTTACCTTACTGACCTGCTGACCTGCTGACCTGCTGACCTGCTGACCTGCTGACCTGCTGACCTGCTGACCTGCTGACTCAGGATTTTGCGTCCACAGGACAGCTTTCTGTTCCTGATTAAAGTCAATTCGAACGCGCACTCTCATAGCGGGCATCCTGCTGGCTCGCCGTGAATCCGCGTTCTTTCCTGCTTCCGGGCGCAGGCTGGCGGCTTCCGTGCCATAAAAAAAGCGGCCCGCAGGACGCTTAGCTTACATGATGACTTCTGCCGTTATTTTTTACGTGCGTACTTCAGCGAGTCGAGCGCCACAGCAAAAATAATGATGCCGCCCTTGATTATGTACTGCCAGTAAGGGTTAATGCCGATATAGGTCAAGCCGTAGTTGATGACGGTGAAGATCAACACACCGGTCACGACACCGGCCACCGTCCCCACACCACCGGCAAAAGACACACCACCGACGACGCAGGCCGCGATAGCATCCAGCTCGTACATAAAGCCAAGGTTGTTCGTTGCCGAGCCGATACGGCCCGCTTCCAACATACCGCCGAAAGCATAGAACACGCCTGAAAGGGCATAAATCAGAATCAGGTTCAGGTTGACGTTTACGCCGGAGACTTTTGCCGCTTCCGGGTTACCGCCGATGGCAAAAATGTTTTTACCGAAACGCGTTTTGTTCCACAGAATCCAGACGAACACGATCGCAATCACCGCATAGAAGGTGATGTAGGACAGCTTAAAATCCCCGAAACGCAGGAAGCCTTGCGTAAAGGTTGAGAAGCCGTCATAGAAGCCTGCAATCGGTGATGCGCCTACGAAGTCGTAATACAGCGAGTTGATACCGTAAACGATAATCATGGTACCCAACGTAGTGATAAACGGCGTCACTTTCAGGTAAGCAATAATCACGCCGTTCACCAGGCCAATAACGGCACCAATCGCACAAACAATCAGGATCACCACAGGAATCGGTACGGTTTCCAGATGTGGGAACACTTTGTTTGGGTTATCCATAGCCTGCAGCAGCGAAGCGGCCACGATAGCGGCGAGGCCAACCTGACGACCGGCTGACAGGTCTGTCCCCTGAGTCACAATCAGTCCCGCAACGCCCAGCGCAATGATAATACGCACCGAGGATTGGGTCAGAATGTTACTCAGATTCATTAAACTTAAGAACGTCGGATCCTGGAAAATAATAATCGCCAGCAGTACCAGTAGCACGACATAAATGCCACCCTCTTTCAGCCAGGTTAGCGCATTCTTTTTTGTAGTCGCTTTCATGTTAACAGCCCTTACTTCATTAAAGGTGTAATGACGCTAAACGCAATATTTCGTTCTGCGTAGTCGTTTTTGTATCAACAATGCCAGCGACCAGACCGTTACTCATGACCAGAATACGATCGGTGATGCCTAACAGCTCTGGCATTTCGGAAGAGATAATAATGATGCCCTTTTCTTTTTTTGCCAGCTCAGCCATCAGCTGGTAAATCTCGAATTTGGCCCCCACATCAATACCGCGAGTGGGTTCATCAAGCATCAATATTTCGGGCTGCGTCAGCAACCAGCGTCCAATAATCACCTTCTGTTGGTTACCACCTGAAAGCGAACCAATTTGGGTGTGGTGGCCTGGCGTTTTTACCCGCATGGAGTCGATAACCCATTGGGTATCACTCTTCATACGCTTATTATCCAGCAGACCAATGTTGTTCTTATATTTTTTGATATTGGAGATGAGAGAATTAAAACCAATATCCAGAAACGCATAAATACCGGTAGAGCGACGTTCTTCCGTCACAAGAGCAAAGCCATGATTGATGGCTTCGTTCGCCGTGTGATTATTAATCGTTTTACCGTGCAGTTTAATTGTGCCGCCCGATTTTTCGCGAATGCCAAACAGCGTTTCGACGATATCCGTACGTTTTGCACCGACCAACCCGGCAATACCGAGTATCTCCCCTTTACGCAAATCAAACGAAATATCACGAATAGAGGGCTGACGCAGAGAGGTTAAATTGCGCACCTCAAGAATGGTCTCGCCCGGCACATTTACGCGATCCGGGAAGCGCTGGCTTAATGAACGCCCCACCATCATGGCGATGATCTTATCCATGTCCAGCCCTTCGAGCGGCTGGGTTGCAATCCACTGACCGTCACGCAGAACCGTAATTTCATCACACAACTGGAAGATCTCTTCCATTTTGTGTGAAATATAAACAATGCCGCAGCCGCGATCTTTCAGCTTACGGATAATCGTGAACAGATGATTCACTTCTTTTTCCGTCAACGAGGATGTCGGTTCATCCATGATCACGATTTTGGCGTCATAAGAAAACGCTTTGGCAATCTCAATCATCTGCATTTGCGAGACGGAGAGATGCGCGACTTTGTCACGGGGATCGATGTTAATATCCAGCTCGTCAAAAATCGCTTTGGTATCACGGTACATTTTTTCCTGATCGACAAAGAAGCCTTTGCGTGGATAACGCCCAAGCCACATGTTGTCCATCACGGTACGCTGTAATACCAGGTTTAATTCCTGGTGAACCATTGACACGCCATTTTCCAGCGCCTCTTTGGAGCTTTTAAAATCTATTTCCTGCCCTTGAAAAAGAATACTTCCGGTATCTTTTTTGTAGATACCAAATAAACATTTTAACAACGTTGATTTACCAGCGCCGTTTTCACCCATCAGTGCATGAACGGAGTGAGGCCGCACTTTTAAATTTACGTTGTCGAGAGCTTTAACGCCGGGAAATGATTTACTGACGTTGGTCATTTCCAGCAGATATTCGCGCTGCGCGGTCGTATTATCACTGGCCATAATTTACCTGGCTAAAAAACGGTGATGACATAAAAAAGGCGCAGCAGCCGCCGCGCCCGTTTGCACATAATTATTTCTGGAACTGAGACAGGTTTTCCTGATCAACCGGTACATAGGGTACGCGTACGATCTTATCGACCATCTTGAAGTTGGTGCCTTCGGTGGCCGGTTTACCATCGGCAAGGTTCTTCGCCATATCGATGGTGGCTTTCGCCTGGTTTTCCGCATCGTTCAGCACCGTACCGGCCATCGCGCCAGATTTAACCAGCGCCAGCGCCTCAGGTAAGGCATCCACACCAAATACCGGGATAGAAGACATGTTGTGTGCCTTCAGCGCTTCAACAGCCCCCATCGCCATCGCATCGTTGTTCGCGATTACCACTTCGATTTTCTTGGCGTTAGGGCCTGACAGCCAGGCGTCCATTTTGTCTTTAGCCTGTGCGGTATCCCACATCGCCGTATCCATCGCTAACTGCTGGGTTTTCACACCATCTTTGTTCAGCGTATCGATAACATATTTGGTACGCGCTTCAGCATCAGGATGGCCTGGTTCGCCTTTCAGCAGCACATACTGGATCACACCGTCTTTGTTCAGATCCCAGGCCGGGGTCGCTTTCCAGTGTTTCTCAATCAGTTTGCCCTGAATCACGCCAGACTCTTTCGAATCGGTACCGACGTAGTAGGCTTTATCGTAGCTGGCCAGCACTTTGGCGTTAGGTTCTTTGTTGAAGAACACAACCGGGATATCGTTCGCACGGGCTTTCTGTACCACGACAGCCGCTGCAGCCGGGTCGACCAGGTTGATGGCTAACGCTTTCACGCCTTTTGCCATCAGCACGTCAATTTGATCGTTTTGTTTTGACTGATCGTTCTGTGAGTCATTCATCAGCAGTTGGATGCCGCCCAGCGTTTTGGCTTCTTTCTCGATGTCTTTACGTACCATCGACATAAAGTTGTCGTCGTACTTATAAATAGTCACGCCGATACGGGTATCAGCGGCGTGGGCTACTGCACCAAACATCATGCTGGCAACCAGTGCTGTGAGCGTGAAAACCTTCTTATTCATGGTATCTCCGGTTTTTCTGTAGGGTCTTTTTATGTTCTGCTGCGTCAAGCCGCGGAAGAACATCGGGTAAGAATTATCCGGCGAGGCAAGATGCGCTCTAAATCAGACTGAGCCACTGCTGTGCCGTGCCAAACTCGACTTCCATGTAGGTCAATGCGTCCGTAAAGCGTGTGTTATAAGCCTGAACCAACGATGCTGTCGGTGCCCTCAACGGGAGAGTGGCGTTACATAATGTTTCAGTACTGTAAGACGTTGCCATCATAGTGATAGCAATGTTAATTAACTGTGAATACAATCACAGATTGAAAACGGTTACATCGCGGAATCGCCTGAATTAGTGACGGACTCCACACTTTGCTTTTGCGCGACGGAATGGCGGCGAACGAGGGTGGGCATAAAGATATGTTTCGCCGTAGTGTCAAGACAGCCTGCCGCGCCCTGCAGGGCCAGTTCAGTGGCAAGTTTTGCCATAGAAACAATAGGATAACGGACTGTGGTAAGTTGAGGATCGGTGTACCGCGAAACCGGAATATCATCGAAGCCGACGACAGAAAAATGGTGCGGCACCTGAATGCCATTGTCTTTCAGAGCGGTAAGGGCACCGGCCGCCATACCATCGTTATAGGCGAAAATGGCGCTGAGATTCAGATTGCGTCCCAGCAGTTCCACCATTGCGGCTTCGCCCCCTTGCATATCCGGCTCTGCGCTGGCTATCCAGCTTTCCTGTGGGCGGATTCCCTGCTCTGCCATCGCCTGTAACCAGCCTTCACGCCGTTGATCCACATCTTCAATGGGATGACTGGAACAGAGATAGCCGATGCGGGAATGCCCCTGTTGCAGCAGCATGCGTGAGGCCATTAAGGCCCCGGTCACATTATCCAGACTGACGCAACGGGCCTCATAACCCGGTATACTGCGGTTGATAACCACCATACCTGGCACCTGACTCATAAAGCCCGCCAGCTCTGCGTCTGAAAGCGTTTTCGCATGGACCACCAGCGCATTGCACCGTTGCCGTATCAACACTTCGATAGCGTGACGCTCTTTTTCTTCCTGATGCCAGGAGTTGCTGATCAGTACATGTTTCTGGACGCGCTGTGCCACGGTATCCACCGCTTTGACCAGCGCGCCAAAAAAGGGATCGGAGACATCCATGACGACGACGCCGATCGTATCGCTCACCTGGGTTGCCAGCGCCTGAGCATTGGCATTTGGGCGATAGCCCAGAGCGTCAACCGCCTGTAACACGACGTCACGTGTTTCAGCGGTGACCGCGCTGCTGTTATTTAGTACGCGCGAGACAGTCGCTACGGACACGCCCGCCTGACGCGCAACATCTCGAATGGTTATCATGCAGCACTTCCAGAGAAAAGGCATTACGCCGGTTATGGCACCGGCGCTATTCTGTCAGGGAAGTGCATGGGACAGCGTGAATTGCGTCACATCAATGAAAACGGTTACATACAATTCTGCAACCTTTGTGATGACCGTCATTATCTTTCTGAGGATGACGTGGGGTGCGGCGTGGCAAGAAAGCGTGTCAGACGACGCCAGATCCATTCCACCGGCCCCTGCGGGAAATAGCGTAGCCACAGCACGGAAAACAGCAGGTTAATACACCATATGCCTGGCACCATCATGACCAGTTGCCAGCGCGTAAAGTGCATAAAAAGCCCGAAGCGGTAGAACAGCGTAGTGCCGATCAGGGACTGCAGCAGATAGTTACTGAGCGCCATACGGCCCACGCACTGGATAGCATAACTCATCCGCCAGCGCTGAATGGCTGGCCAAAATCCAAAGCACAGTGCGGCATAGCCGATACTGATTAACGGGCTGGCAAGATCACGCGGCAGTTGTAAATAGAACGCACTCCAGCGTGCATCCCAGTCCACAAACCATTGCGCGGCCACACCTGCCGTCGCTATCCCCAGCCCAATCGGCAGTAACATCCGCGCAACGCGCCGGTAATGGGACACGGGAAACGTTCCTTTCAGCCAGCCGCTACGTAACAAGGCCGCGCCCAGCAGCATCAGTCCGGCCAGTTGCCAGCCATACTGCGCCACTAGTGCCATTAAACTGGAGGAGAGGTTATCCAGGCGGATGCGTACCGCCGCCAGCCCGCCGTTGACCTTCCAGAACTGTTCATACTGAATGTCTGCGGCGCCGGGCAACCACGAGCGTGACGGCTCGGCGCTGCTAATCAGGGCAAAGATCAGCAACAGCGCACAGCCCACCAGATAAAGTAAAATCCCGGTATTGATTAGCCCACGCGTGGACGGCGCATCGCGCAGCATCCGCCAGACGATCAGGCCGATAATGCCGTAATCCAGCAGGATATCGCCTTCCCAGATAAAAATGCTGTGAAGAAACCCCAGCAGCACCAGTAATGACAGACGGGCGGACAGCCAGCGACTTCCGCGCGGCAGCTGCAGTTGCAACCCCGCGCCAAACAGCAGCGCAAAGAGCGTCAGAAATTTAAGCTGCGCGAAGATATCGGACAGCGCCCATGTCCACGCATCAGACAAGGTGACGCTGCCCTGCCAGGCAGGATTGAGATAGGCCGCAGAAGGTAAGCCAAAACCAATAATATTCAGCAACAGGATGCCGAGAATGGCACAGCCGCGAATAAAATCCAGCGCAAGGTAGCGTTGCATAGCGGCTCCTGACGGACCCGGCAGGCGCATCTGCGCCCACCTGTCGATATTAACTGTGACGCACCGCGCGCAGAAATTCCTGACGGGTATTCTGGCTGGATTTAAACAGACCGCCCAGGGAAGTGGTCGTGGTGGCACTGGTGGCATCCTTCACACCGCGTGCTTTTACACAGTAGTGGACGGCATCAATGGAAACAGCAACGTTATTGGTGCCTAACAATGTTTGCAGCGCCAGCAGCACCTGCTGGGTCAGACGCTCCTGCACCTGAGGTCGCTGGGCAAAAAACTGCACGATGCGGTTAATTTTGGATAAACCAATCACTTTGTCTTTGGGAATATAGGCGACGGTGGCTTTACCATCGATAATCACAAAGTGATGTTCACAGGTGCTGGTCAGCGTAATGTCGCGTACCGTGACCATCTCGTCCACCTTCATCTTGTTTTCGATAAGGGTGATTTTGGGGAAATTGGCGTAATCGAGACCGGAAAAGACCTCATCGACATACATTTTAGCGATGCGGTGCGGGGTTTCCATCAGGCTGTCATCTTCAAGATCCAGATTCAGCAACTGCATGATTTCCGTCATATGGCCTGCAATCAGGCTTTTGCGCGTTTCATCGTCCATTTCACGCGTAGGTGCACGCAGCGGCGTTTCCAGCCCACGCGCCAGCAGCGCTTCGTGAACCAGTGCAGCTTCCTGACTTAAGGTACTCATCTTACTCTTCTCCGGCAGGTGTTGCGCCCGCAGTCTGTTACCTGCGGGTCATATTACTGAGCGCGTATTGTGAAACTTTCTGTGCAGGGAATCCAGCAATCAATCTGATTGGAGATGAAAGCTTTTCACGCGGCCCGCCGCCACACTAACAGGCCCGCCCAGACCAGGCTGGCGCCTGCTACCCATAACGCAGGCTCAAGGTGGTGCAGAAACAGGGTTGAAAGCGAGGAAAGTAAGGGGCCAGCCAGTTGCCCAATCGCATAGCCGGTGGTCAGTAAGCCCGCCATATAGCGCGTATGCTGCGGAGCCAGTTCACGCGCGCAAAGCAGCGACAACTGCACGACACTCAAAAAGCCCCCGCCCACCAGCAGCGCACCGAGTAACAAACCACCGAACCCCGGCAACAAGGCGGCCGCCAGCACGCCCAGCGCCTGGGCCCAGAGCGTGATGGCCAGGCGGGCATGCGCCTGCCCCATTCGACGCGTCACAATACCGATGACGATGCCCAGCATCGCCGCCCCGCCAAATACCGGCCAGACCAGCTGCGCCAGCGCACTGCCCGGAAAACGGGCTGCCGCCATTTGCGACAAAAAGGTGGCAGGCAAAATATAGCCAAACCCCGCCAGGCTGTAGCTCAGGACCAGCCGCCGCAGGTTGGGCGTCAGCGTCAGCGGCGCTGGTACCTGCCCTGCCCGGTGCAGCGCCCCCGTACGCGGCAGGTTGCGGCAGATGGCCGCCACCAGCACGGCGGCCAGCACAGCGTAAATGCCCCACGCCAGCGTCACAGAGACCTGTAAACTGTGTAAGATGACCGCCAGCAGGCCGCTGATGAAAATGCCAGCGCCGGGACCGGCAAAGACCGCCGCCGACAGACCAGGACGACCGTAGTGATGCAGTTGCTCATTGCTCCACGCGGCCACCAGCACCATGGCCCAGCCGCTGGCCCAGCCAATCACAAAGCGAATGATCCCGTGCAGCCAGGGGCCCCCGGCACAGGCTGACAACGCGGTTAACACCACCGCGCCCCAAACCCCCAGATGCAGGCGCCACTCCACACGCTGCTGCGCGCGCATCGCGTCAAAGGAACCGCACAGGTAACCCAGATAGTTTAATGCTGCGACCACACTGGCACTGGTCAGGGTTAACTGATCAGCCTGAATCAGTAAAGGCACCTGGGGCGTAAACGCAAAACGGCCGATGCCCATGACGACAAACAAGGTCAAAAACGCACTTATCGCGACGCGAAATGCCATTGGGCACCTCAGTTTTTTTAAATTGAAACTTGCGTACAGCATGAACGATGCTTAGAATCACGAAAAGTGAATAATATTAACCAACTTGTTTACAGGAAGAGAACACATGGATTTAGTCCAGCTACGTATGTTCTGTTCCGTGGCAGAGAGCGGTTCTCTTGCCCGTGCTGCGGAACAACTGCATCGGGTGCCTTCTAACCTCACCACGCGCCTGCGCCAGTTGGAAGAGGAACTGGGTGCCGATCTGTTCATTCGGGAAAAACAGCGTATTCGCTTATCCCCGATGGGCCATAACTTTCTTAACTATGCGCAGCGCATTCTGGCCCTGAGCGATGAAGCCTTAAGTATGGCGCGCACCGGTAAGCCTGGCGGGAATTTTGCGCTGGGCTCGATGGAAAGTACGGCGGCAACGCGCCTGCCTGGTCTGCTGGCTGCCTATCATCAGCGTTTTCCGGCGGTCGCCTTATCGCTGATCACCGGCACCTCCGGTGAAATTATCGATCGGGTTCGCGAAGGAACACTGGCCGCGGCGTTGGTCGACGGGCCGGTTCAGCATGACGATCTGAATGGCTGTATTGCGTTCCGTGAAGAGATGGTGCTCATCACTGACCTTGACCATATCCCGGTGACGAGCGCACGCGATACTCAGGAAGATACGTTGTTTGCGTTCCGCAACAGCTGCTCTTACCGGGTGAAACTGGAAGCCTGGTATCGCGACAGCCAGGCCGCGCCAAACAGCGTCATGGAGATTCAGTCTTATCATGCCATGCTGGCCTGTGTCGCAGGCGGTGCAGGCGTGGCGATGATTCCGGCGTCGGTCCTGAAACAGATGCCAGAGCGCGCACGGGTTCAGGTACACAGCCTGCCGGCGAAGTATCGTGATACTGCGACCTGGCTGATGTGGCGACGGGACGCCTTTACGCCCAATGTTGAGGCACTCAAGTACCTTATTATCGAACAGTTTCACGATCGTCCGCTCAACGATGAGCTGATGCATCCTTTACAGGCGGCGGAATAAGATTTCCGCGCTATTTTTAATGAATCACGACCATCCAGACGCCATAACGCGTCACAATCTGACTGGAAGAGGGATTGCATGAACATGATCAAAACCCGTGCCGCTGTCGCCTGGGCCGCTGGCGAACCACTGAAAATTGAAGAAGTGGATTTAATGCCGCCGCAAAAAGGGGAAGTGCTGGTCCGTATCGTTGCCACTGGCGTTTGTCATACGGATGCTTATACGCTGTCAGGTAGCGATCCGGAAGGCGTGTTCCCGGCGATTCTGGGTCACGAAGGCGGCGGTATCGTTGAAGCGGTCGGCGAAGGCGTCACCAGCGTGGAAGTGGGCGATCATGTTATCCCGCTTTACACGCCGGAATGTGGTAAATGTAAGTTCTGTCTGTCAGGCAAAACCAATCTGTGCCAGGCCATCCGCACCACACAAGGTAAAGGCCTGATGCCTGACGGCACGACGCGTTTCTTTAAAGACGGTAAACCCATTTTTCACTATATGGGCACGTCAACCTTCTCCGAATACACCGTCGTCCCGGAAATCTCTCTGGCGAAAATCAGTAAAGAAGCGCCACTGGAAGAAGTGTGCCTGCTGGGCTGCGGCGTAACCACCGGTATGGGCGCGGTGATGAACACCGCTAAAGTTAAAGAAGGCGATACCGTTGCCATCTTTGGTCTGGGCGGCATTGGTTTGTCAGCGATTATCGGCGCGAAAATGGCGAAGGCCGGCCGCATCATTGGTATTGATATCAATACCAGCAAATTCGACCTGGCCCGTAAACTTGGTGCGACCGATCTGATCAACCCTAAGGATTACGATAAACCTATCCAGGACGTGATTGTTGAACTCACCGACGGCGGCGTGGATTTCTCCTTTGAATGTATCGGTAACGTCAACGTGATGCGTTCTGCCCTGGAGTGCTGCCATAAAGGCTGGGGCGAGTCGGTGATCATTGGTGTCGCCGGTGCAGGCCAGGAAATCTCTACGCGTCCGTTCCAGTTAGTCACAGGGCGCGTCTGGCGTGGCTCTGCGTTTGGTGGCGTGAAAGGTCGCTCGCAGCTGCCTGGGATTGTGCAGGATTACCTCGATGGTAAATTTGCGTTGAACGACTTCATTACGCATACCATGCCGCTGGAAGAGATAAACGACGCCTTTGATTTGATGCACGAAGGGAAGTCGATCCGCTCCGTCGTTCACTTCAATAAGTAATCGGGGGCGCTATGACATCTTCTCTTGAGTTACTGGAAGAACACCGTATTTTTGGCGGCTGGCAGCAGCGCTGGCGTCATCCCTCCCAGGTGCTGAACTGCCCGATGACGTTCAGCATCTATTTGCCCCGTCCGCGCGGGGATTCGCCCCCACCGGTGGTGTGGTTTCTGGCAGGCCTGACCTGCAATGATGAAAACTTTACCACCAAAGCGGGTGCGCAGCGCGTCGCCGCTGAACTGGGGCTGGTGCTGATCATGCCCGATACCAGCCCGCGCGGTGAGGCGGTGGCCAATGACGAGGGCTATGATCTGGGCCAGGGCGCGGGCTTTTATCTCAATGCGACGCAGCAGCCCTGGGCGAGCCACTATCGGATGTTCGACTACCTTAGTGAGGAGCTGCCTGCGCTGATTGCCGATAACTTTAAGGTCAGTGAACGTCAGTCGATCATGGGGCACTCTATGGGCGGACACGGCGCGCTGATGCTGGCGTTACGCCTGGCAAACCGCTTTGCCTCCGCCTCCGCCTTTGCGCCGATTGTGAATCCCGCCGATGTGCCCTGGGGACAAAAGGCGTTCACCGCTTATCTGGGAGAGGATCGCCAGGCCTGGCGGGCATACGACAGCTGTCAGCTGATGCGCGAGGTTCAGCATCGCCTGCCGTTATTGATCGATCAGGGCGACAGCGATCAGTTTTTGGCGGATCAGCTTCAGCCGGAGCGATTAGAGGCAGTGGCGCAGGAGATGGATTTCCCGTTAACTCTGCGTATTCAGCCAGGCTACGATCACAGTTACTTCTTTATCGCCAGCTTCGTGGAAGATCATCTGCGCTTTCATGCGCAGCACTTGTTGGTGGGATAACACAACCGGGGATGGCGTGCGCCATCCCCGTTTTTTTACATCAGCCCTTCCCGGACTAATCCGTCAATCATGACCTGCGGCATTCCGCGGGAACAGTGCTCAATGCGGCCCTGCACGCCATAAACCTGCGCCAGCGTAGTGGGCGTGATCACGCTATCCGGTGCGCCTTCTGCGATTAACTGTCCCGCTTTGAGCATCAGCGCATGCTGCGCGTGACGTAAAGCGATATTGATATCGTGGACCACGACCACCGTCACCATATTGCGCAGCGCCGTCTCACGCCGCACTAAATCCATAACGTGAAACTGGTAGTTTAAATCCAGCGCACTCAGCGGTTCATCCAGCAGTAACAGCGCAGGCCGGCGAATCAACGACTGGGCCAGGCCAACAAGCTGCTTTTGTCCACCCGAGAGCTGATCCAGATACCGCATTGCCAGATGGGCAATGCCCAGTTGATCCAGCAGTTTCATGACATCGGCTTCACTGGCGGGACTGTGCAGGCCCGATGACGCACGCTGCGCGACAATAATGGACTCCAGCACATGCATATGCACCCCCGCAGGCAACGATTGCGGCAGGTACACAACCTGTCTGGCCCGGCGGGCAAACGGCTGAGTCATCAGATCTTCGCCGTTTAACCACAGTTCGCCCTGCCCTTTATTCAGCCCGGCCAGCGCACGCAGTAAGGTGGATTTACCGCAGCCGTTCGGTCCCAGCAGGACCGTGATTTCGCCACGCGGTAACGGCTCGACGTGAAGGTTATCAATGACCTGACGTTTAGGATAACCGGTGGTGAAGCCGCGCAGGCGTAATCCCTGTTCCATTACACATGCCCTCGGTGACGCAAAATGATACTCAGGAAAAACGGCACCCCAATGAGCGAGGTCACAATCCCGACCGGGATAATGGCTCCGGGAATCAGGTTTTTGGAAGCCACTGAAGCCAGCGACAGCACAAGGGCACCGGTCAGCGCACTGGCCGGTAGATAGAAGCGATGATCTTCGCCGAACATCATACGGGCGATGTGCGGTGCGACCAGGCCAATAAAACCAATCGGGCCGACAAAGGCGACCGCTAAGGCGGATAGCACACTAATACGCAGCAAAGTCGCCAGGCGCAGACGGCGCACGTCGATACCAAAACTCACGGCCCGGTCTTCCCCCAGGCGCAGTGCGGTCAGTTTCCAGCTACTGAGCAGGGAAAACGGCACCAACAGCACAAAAGCCGCGCTCAGTACGCCCAGTTTTTCCCAGGACGCACGCGCCAGGCTGCCCATGGTCCAGAACACCAGCCCCTGTAACGTATCTTCACTGGCGATAAACTGCATCATCGACACCAGCGCATTAAAGGTAAACACCAGGGCAATACCAAATAACACCACGCCAGATGACGAGACCTGCGTCCAGCGCGTAATGCCGTCCAGCATTAAGGCGGCCAGCAGAGCAAAGATAAACGCATTGGCTGAGATAAACCACTGACCGGAGATCCCCGGAATCCCTACGCCTAAAATAATGGCCAGTGCGGCGCCGAACGCCGCCGCCGAGGAAACGCCCAGCGTAAACGGACTGGCAAGCGGGTTATTAAGGATGGTTTGCATTTCTGCACCGGCAAGGCCCAGTGCAAGGCCGACCACGATGGCCATGAGCGCATAAGGCAGGCGGATATCCCAGACAATGACGCGCGTGCCTGCATCAACGCTCTCGGGTGAGAGCAGCGTGTGCCACAACGTCGATAGCGAAAGTCCGGCCGGGCCGAGCGTAAAGTCCAGAACCAGTGACGCAAGGATCGCCACCAGCAACGCCCCTATCCAGAACAGGCGGCGGCGCAAAACCTGATGATAATTTTTCAGTATGGGCTGATGGCCTGCTTCAGCACCAATCAACGAGGATTCCGTTGTCATGGTTCAATCCAGTAATGGCTCCAAAATTAAAAACGCAGCCACAATAGTGCAGGTGATAATAATTATCAATTCATGGAATGTTAATAGTGATGACGTAACGTAAAAGCGCACGGCGTTTACCGTGCGCTTTTAACCCGTTATGAGCGGGGAAATTCCATCTCACTGTATTTCACAATGCGTCCGCCCCGCACCAGCCTGTAACCCAGCCAGATCAGCAGGAACAAAGGCAGGCCAATATAGGTCGCTGCAACGCTGTACCAGTCAATGGTGTCCTGCAGGAAGGCCTGGTAATTCTGACCGAGCGTAATAATCAGACAGAGTACAAAGGCAAAAATGGGCCCCAGTGGGAAGAAGCCTGAGCGGTACGGCAAGTCGCTCAGATCGCGCCCCTGAGCCACATAACCGCGACGGAAACGATAGTGACTGATGGCAATCCCTAACCAGGCGATAAAGCCTGTCATCCCGGAGGTATTCAGCAGCCAGAGATAGACTTCCTGATTACCAAATTTTGAGGTTAAAAAGCACAAACCCGCGACGACGGTGGTGGCCCATAACGCATTACGCGGTACGCCGCCTTTTGACAGTCGGGCAAAAATGCGCGGCGCTTTACCTTCACACGCCAGGTTATACAACATGCGCGTTGAGGCATACATCCCGGAGTTACCGGCCGACAGTACCGCCGTTAAAATCACCGCGTTCATGACCGCCGCCGCAGACAGCAGGCCGGCATTCTGGAACACCAGGGTAAACGGACTCACGCTGATATCTTTAATATCATTGTGCAGCAGTTGCGGATCGGTATAGGGCAGAATCAGACTGATAATCAGAATGGCCAGCACATAAAACAGCAGGATGCGCCAGAACACCTGACGCACGGCGCGCGGAATGTTTTTCGCCGGATCTTCAGATTCACCCGCCGCTATGCCGATGAGTTCAGTCCCCTGGAAAGAAAAGCCGACAATCATCGCAACACCGATCATCGCCGCAAAACCTCCGGCAAACGGCGCATCGCCTACCTGCCAGTTATGCCAGCCTGCATTTTCCGCGCCACGCATAATGCCCACAATCATCAACACGCCCACCACGATAAAGATCACGACGGTGGCGACTTTGATCAAGGAGAACCAGTATTCGGTCTCGCCAAAGCCTTTGACTGAAATGTAATTGATCAGGAACATCAGGCTCAGGAACAGTGCGCTCCAGATCCAGCCCGGCGTGTCGGGAAACCAGTAATTCATAACCAGTTGCGATGCCACCAGGTCGACAGCAATGGTGACCGCCCAGTTGTACCAGTAATTCCAGCCCAGGGCGAAACCAAAGCCCTCTTCCACGTATTTGGCACCGTAGGTGGCGAAGGAGCCGGAAACCGGCATAAACGCGGCCAGTTCGCCGAGGCTGGTCATCAGGAAATAGACCATTAAGCCAATTAAGGCATATGAGAGTAATGCCCCGCCGGGGCCAGCTTGAGAGATGGTGGCACCGGATGCCACAAACAGACCTGTACCGATTGATCCGCCAATGGCGATCATGGTGAGATGGCGTGCTTTTAGATCGCGTCGTAACGCAGGTTGTTGTGTTGTATTTGTGTCATTATGCATGTGTAAACATTACGCTGGGTAAAAATAAGGCGCGATTGTAGCAGCAAAGGCCACGCTGTATAGCGAATGCTACGCTGTTATTAGTTACCTTCATGATTGGCGCGAAATTATTAGCGGCGCCGCCTGTTTCCCTGAAATTCAAGGGGTTGAACCGCTGATTAAACCACCATTCATCGGGCGTTTACGTTTCCCGGCAGTACGATAAAAACCGCGACAGGGCCTTTGAGATGTGTTTTTGTCGATGGTGGATGCGATAAAGCGTGCGCGTCAGATTCGGCAAAGGCGTTTTCAGCTCAATCAGCGTCCCGGCGCTCAACTGCTCGGCAATCACCCGACGTGATAAGCAACTGATGCCCATCCCGTGCCGCACGGCATGCTTTATCGCTTCGGAGTTGCCCAGCTCCATGCCCAACTGAAATGTCGGCAAATGGGACAACAGCAGATAATCGACAATCTCGCGCGTACCTGAGCCGCGCTCGCGGAGAATCCAGGTGGCCTCAGCCAGCGAGGTCAGCGTGACGGGCTGCTGCAAAATGGCGGCGTCCGGTGCGGCAAAGACCACCAGTTCATCTTCCAGCCAGGGCTCGCTGACCAGTTCTGTCATATGGCACGGCCCCTCAATTAATCCCACATCGACGCGAAAATCGGAAACGGCTGTGATCACGTCCTGACTGTTTCCCACGCTCAGCTCTAAAGGCAACGTGGGGAAATCACGGCGGTAACCGGCAATCATCCCCGGCAGCAGATAATTCCCGATGGTGCTGCTGGCATAAATACGAATAGCCCCGTTATCTTCTTTAAATAACTGTTCGATTTCTGTGGCCTGTTCGAGCAGGCCAACGGCACGGGGATAAAGTAACCGGCCATGTTCGTTGAGCACTAGCCGCTTTCCTACCCGATCGAAAAGCTGCACACCTAACTGGTTTTCCAGATCAGCCAGGGCGGCACTGACAGCAGACTGGGAGAGCGCCAGCACCTGAGAAGCCTGGGTGGTAGAGCCGCTTTTAAGCACCTCGGTAAACACTTCAATTTGTCGCAGGGTAATATGCATGAAAACTCCGGAATCACTTAGCGCGCGACAAGGTAAACGATCAGGGCGATCCACAGCAGAAAAATCACACCCAGTACACCCAATACTTTTTTACCGCGTGCACGCTGTTGCTGCGCACGCGCGACGCTGCGGGCCCGAACCTCGCGCGGCAGCATTTTCAGCAGTAACATGACACCGGCAGGGATAATGACGGCATCGTCTACTAGTCCCACAACCGGGATAACATCCGGAATCAAATCGATCGGACTTATGCCGTACGCCAGCAACCCGGCGGCCAGGCCTTTACACCACAGCGGTGTTTGAGGATCGCGACAGGCAAAGGCGAGCGTCAGCACATCGCGTTTGATGAGCGTGATTAAGCGTTTCAGTCGTGCAAACAGCATAGTTCCTGCCTTATCACTTATAGCGGTAGATTATAAATATATAATCAATTTCACTTTTAACAAGCCCCGCATGATGATGAGCGCTCAACCAGGAGCGTAATCATGGCAGACATCACCCTTTCAAAAAATCCTTTCGTTCAGCAGTGGCTACCCGGCCTGTTGTTATGCGGCCTGATCGCCAGCGTGACTGCCGCTGTGGCCCAGGTGCCAGGCATCGCTCGTCTGGGTCTGGGCTCATTAACTCTGGCGATTATGCTGGGCATCATCGTCGGTAACAGCGTTTACTCGCCTCTTGCCGGCCAGTGTGACGCGGGCGTGCAGCTGGCAAAACAAAAACTGCTCAGGCTCGGTGTGATTCTGTTTGGCTTTCGCATCACCTTGCAGCAAATCACCGACGTGGGATTAAGCGGCCTGCTGATTGATGTGCTGACCCTGAGCAGTACGTTCTTTGTGACCTGCCTGCTGGGCCGACGTCTGCTGAAGCTTGACCGCGAAACTGTATGGTTAATTGGTGCAGGCAGCAGCATCTGTGGCGCCGCGGCGGTGCTGGCCACGGAACCGGTGGTCAAAGCGGCGCCGTCAAAAGTGGCCGTTGCCGTCGCTACGGTGGTGCTGTTTGGTACCCTGGCGATTTTTATTTATCCCGTTTTGTGGCCACTGGTGCATGACTTTTTTCCCCGTGTCACGCTGACGCAGTTTGGCATTTTTACCGGTTCAACCATTCATGAGGTGGCGCAGGTCGTTGCTGCCGGACACAGCATTGCGCCCGAAACCGAAAGCAGCGCCGTTATCGCGAAAATGCTGCGCGTCATGCTGCTGGCGCCGTTTTTACTGTTGCTGAGCGGCGCCCTGCGACGTGAGCAGGCAGAACAGCAGAGCGCAAAGCCGGTGACGTTTCCATGGTTTGCCCTGATGTTTGTCGTTGTCGCCTTGTTCAACTCGCTGCACTGGCTGCCGGCCGGATGGGTGAATATGTTCAACACGCTGGGAGGAATATTGCTGACCATGGCAATGGCGGCACTGGGTCTGACCACCCGTTTCACTGCTCTTCGTGCAGCGGGCTATAAACCTGTGCTGTTGGGGGCACTGGTCTTTGGCTGGCTGGTGCTGGGCGGCGGCACGATTAACCTGCTGGTTCAGCGTTTTATCGCGTAAGGCACGTTCATGCCTTCATCAAACCGGCCGCATGCAGGCCGGTTAGCCCGTTTGCTCGCGTACTGAAGGTGTTCATCTCACCCAACGTTGCGAGAAGCGCCGTAAATTAAACCATTGTTATTAGGTAAGATCCTCCCGTAGCTCTATTGTAGACCGGTGATTTTTACGAGCCGGAACTGATGAAGAGAACGTCCCCAACACCGACACCTCACGACGCGCTGTTCCGACAGTTTCTGACCGAGCCGGACGTGGCACGGGATTTTATGGCGATCCACCTGCCACAAGCGTTGCGCGCCCTGTGCGATCTGACCACGCTTAAGCTGGAATCGGGTTCTTTTGTCGAGGACGACCTGCGGCAGTACTATAGCGATGTGCTGTACAGCGTGAAAACCGCGTCCGGCGAAGGCTATATCCACGTCCTTATTGAACACCAGTCTGGTCCGGATAAACACATGGCCTTCAGGTTAATGCGCTATGCGGTGGCCGCCATGCATCGCCATCTGCAAGCCGGACATCAAACGCTGCCGTTAGTCATTCCCGTCTTGTTCTATACCGGTAAACGTAGCCCCTATCCCTATTCTCTCTGCTGGCTGGATGGCTTTGCGTTACCGGATCAGGCGGGCAAACTTTACACGGCGGCTTTCCCTTTGGTTGACGTAACGCGTATCCCTGACGACGAGATCCTGCACCACCGCCGTATGGCCGCCTTAACGTTACTTCAGAAGCACATCCATCAGCGTAATCTGACCGTGATGCTTGACAGGCTGGTAGCTATTCTCACAAATGAATATCTCTCTTCATCACAGGTTATCTCGCTGGTAAACTACATGGTGCAGGCGGGCGAGGTGTCGGATGCGCACGCCTTAATCCATAAGCTGGCACAGCGGGTGCCGCAACACGGAGACGCACTGATGACCATTGCAGAACAGCTGGAACAAAAAGGGATTGAGAAAGGTATCCGTTTGGGCGAACAGCGTGGTCTTGAGAAAGGCAGAAAGGAAGAAGCGCTGAAGATTGCCCGGGTCATGTTAACTAACGGCTTTGACCGCCCTACCGTCATCAAAATGACCGGCCTGAGCGAAAAAGATATCGCGCAACTCCGCCACTGACAGGTTTGCCCAACCTTTTTAGTCCCCGCATCATTCTGTTGCAGACGCTCGCCAGCTCGCCATGCTGGCAGCCTGTCCTTTCTGACGCCGCTCTGTTCTGCGGGGCAGCAGATATTATCCTGTCGCGCTGCTGTTTGCCTGCCTAATCCGGGTGTAAAAATTTCCGCCGCGCTGCGTTTTGCCCCAGTGTCATCGTGTATCATGCCGTTCAGACTGAGTTGAACCCTTCAGGAGAACGGCATGAAGTATATTGGCGCGCACGTCAGCGCATCGGGTGGTGTGGATCAGGCAGTGATCCGCGCGCATGAACTGGAAGCCACGGCGTTTGCGCTGTTCACCAAAAATCAGCGCCAGTGGAAAGCCGCCCCGCTCTCGGATGAGACTATTGCTGCCTTTCGCGCTGCCTGCGAGAAATACCACTTTTCATCAGATCAGATTCTGCCTCATGACAGCTATCTGATTAATCTGGGGCATCCGGTTATGGAAGCCCTGCAGAAATCCCGCGATGCCTTCGTGGATGAAATGCAGCGTGCAGAGCAACTGGGCCTGACACTGTTAAATTTTCATCCGGGTAGCCATTTACAGCAGATTGACGAGCTGACCTGTTTAAAACGTATCGCTGAGTCCATCAATATCGCACTGGATCAGACCCGCAACGTCACCGCCGTGATTGAAAACACCGCCGGACAGGGCAGTAATCTGGGCTTTCGCTTTGAGCATCTCGCGACCATTATCGAACACGTTGAAGATAAATCTCGCGTAGGTGTTTGTATTGATACCTGCCATGCTTTCGCCGGCGGATATGACCTGTGCAGCGAAGCAGCCTGTACTGAAACCTTTGCCGAGTTTGATCGCATAGTCGGATTTAATTATCTGCGTGGCATGCACCTGAATGATGCCAAAAGTACGCTGGGCAGCCGGGTTGACCGTCACCACAGCCTGGGAGAAGGCAATATCGGTAAAACCGTGTTTAGCTGGATAATGAAGGATTCGCGCTTCGATGGTATTCCGCTGATTCTGGAGACCATCAATCCGGATATCTGGAAAGATGAAATAGCCTGGCTCAAATCAGAGCAACGTTAAAAAAAGGAGCCTGGCGGCTCCTTTTTCCTTTTAAGATCAGGCTTTCGCCAGTTCTTCTTCCGGGCGTTTCAGCACCGCATACCCTAATCCGGCAATGGCTGTGCCGATAACAATCGACAGCAGGTAACCCAGTACCGGGGTAATTGCACCTGGAATTAACAGCACGAACAGGCCGCCGTGCGGTGCCATCAGTTTGGCACCAATCGCCATAGAAGTGGCACCGGTCACCGCACCGCCGACGATACAGCATGGCAGGACGCGCATGGGGTCACGAGCAGCAAACGGAATCGCACCTTCTGAGATAAAGCACAGGCCCAGAACCAGCGCGGCTTTACCTCCTTCCTGCTGACCTTTATTGAATTTACGACGGGCAACCAGCGTCGCCAGCCCCATTGCCAGGGGTGGCACCATACCCGCAGCCATAATGGCGGCCATCGGTGCATAGGTTTGTGAACTCAGCAGACCGACACCGAAAGCGTAGGCAACTTTGTTAACAGGACCACCCATGTCGGTACACATCATACCGCCGAGAATAGCACCCAGCAGGATAGCGTTAGCCGTTCCCATGTGAGCCAGCCAGCTGGTCAAACCGCTCATGATGCCCGCGACGGGTTTACCGACCACATAGATCATCAGCAAGCCGGTGATCAGGCTGGCAAACAGCGGAATAATCAGGATAGGTTTTAACGCTTCCATACTTTGTGGCAGCTTCACTTTGCCGCTAATGAGTTTGGCTGCATACCCCGCAATAAAGCCCGCGATGATGCCGCCAAGGAAGCCCGCGTTGATGCTGGTGGCGATCATCCCGCCAATCAGGCCCGGCGTCAGGCCCGGACGGTCCGCGATAGAGAACGCGATAAAACCCGCCAGTACCGGCACCATCAGGGCAAACGCGCTACCGCCACCGATTTGCATCAGCGCAGCCGCCAGCGTACCCGGCTCTTTAAACGCCGTAATACCAAACGCAAACGACAGCGCGATACTCAGACCACCAGCCACCACCATCGGCAGCATGTAAGACACGCCTGTTAACAGATGACGGTAAGCGCCTGCACCGCCCTCTTTTTTCTCTTCCTGATTGCTGTTTTGCGCGCCGGACGGTTTAAACGGCTTCGCTTCAGCAACGGCTTTATCCAGTTCCTGAGCGGTCTTCTTCAGCGCCAGGCCGGTTGAGGTACGGTACATCGGCTTACCCGCAAACTTCGCCAGGTCCACTTCGATATCCGCCGCCACGATCACCAGATCGGCCGCCGCCACTTCTTCTGGCGTAATCGCGTTACCTGCACCAACAGAGCCACGGGTTTCAACTTTTACCCACCAGCCGCGTTTGGTCGCTTCAGCCTGAATAGCTTCAGCCGCCATAAACGTATGTGCTACGCCCGTTGGACAGGCCGTTACGGCAACCACGCGTTTTGGTCCGTTAGCTGACGCTGTTGCAGGGGTTGCAGCCGGAGCGGCTGCGCGGGCCTGCCAGGGTTTCGCTTCGGCTTTCGCACGGTTCAGGAACTGTTCTGGCTCACTGACCGCCTGTTGAACATCGCCCAGCCAGACGGATTTTCCGTTCAGCGCAGCATCGTCAGGCACATGTTGACCGGTGACAATCACCAGTTCGGCTTCTGCCGGGTTTTCTGTTAGCGTCAAACCCGCCTGCGCAGCCGCAGCAGCCAGACGTTGTTTTGCCATGTAGGCAGAGGCCAGTCCTGTTGAAGGATCTTTTATCAGCAGCGTTTTCACTATCGCTCTCCTGCTGTTAGTTAACGGGTTGTAAGTCGACGCGCGCCATCATTGCGGCCAACTGGGTACGATCGGTAACGCCAACGTTGCTCTGGCTCACGGCCATCGCGGCTACCGCAGTAGCCAGACGTAACGTATGTTCACTGGATTCACGCATTAACAGGCCATAAATCAGGCCACCTACCATGGAGTCACCTGCCCCAACGGTGCTGACAACCTCGCACACCGGCGGTTTAGCAATCCATTCACCTGAGGCATTGACCCAAAGTGCGCCTTCTGCACCCAGAGAAATCACCACATGTGCAATGCCCTGCTCACGCAACTCGTGCGCTGCGTTAATCACATCCTGCAACGTAGGGAGTTTACGTCCCGCCCAGATTTCCAGCTCGCGACGGTTGGGTTTGACGAGCCATGGTGCGGCCTTCAGGCCTGCGACCAGCGCTTCACGGCTGCTGTCGAAGATAATGCAAGGGCAATGGGTGCGCAGTTCGGTCATCCAGCGGGTAAAGGCGTCAGGATCGACACCTTCCGGCAGGCTGCCGCTGACGCAAACCATGTCGAACTGACCCAGCCAGGTTAATGAATCGCTGGTAAAACGATCCCAGTCCTGCGCGGTCACCCTGAAGCCGGAAAAGTTGAGATCGGTAACGTCCCCGTTTTGCTCGGTGAGCTTGACGTTGATGCGGGTACGGCCATTGACAACCTGAAAGCGGTTAGCAATCCCCAGTTCACTGAACAGCTGTTGGAAACCATCCTGGTTATCTTTCCCCAGAAAGCCCCCTACGGTGACATCAATCCCCAGATCTTTCAGCACCTTGGCAACATTGATGCCTTTACCGGCAGCATGCAATCCGGTGGTTTTCACCAGGTTCACTTCACCGCGCTCAATTTCAGGCGTATAGCCGACCAAGTCGTACGCAGGATTCAACGTGATAGTTGCCACACGTCTGGTCATGCTGCCCCCTCACCTAATCCGCTGTTGATTGCTTCTTCGATGGCATCTAATGCCTGCTGTGCATCATCACCACTGGCAGTGAAACGCAGGCGATGGCCTTTTTTCACGCCCAGCGCGACCACTTTCATCAGGCTGCGTCCGTTCGCCGGTTTGCCGCTGCCGTCGAGGTTCGTAATCGTGATCTCACTGTTAAACTGCTTGATAACGCTCACCAGTGCCGTACCCGGACGCGCATGTAAGCCATGCTCGTTGCGGATCGTGAATTCTGCAGTCAGTTGGTCCGCCTGCTCGTCGACTTCGCTGGTCAGCAGGGCATAAACACCTGCCGCATCCGCTTTTAATAAACGATCGGCCTTATTACTCTGCAGCAACGCGCTGAGGTAGCCCAGCACGTCCAGAGGACGCTCATCAACGGCTGCCACGCTTATCAGCATGTTGACCGGTTCGCCTTGGTGCTCAAACGCGCTCGCTGCGCGGCTGACGGCTACGCCGCTTTGCAGATTGCCTTTACCGCTGTCACTGAGCCAGATGCCCTGTCCCAGACTCAGAGGATGGCGGGACACCACATCCGCGACATAGCTGGCATCAACCACGCCCGCCGCCTGTAAACGCCCGGCATTTAAGGCCTGCAACGTCATCAAATCACGTGCATTGACGTCGAGGGTAATCAGGGAGGTGTCAAAGCTGAACGCCGCGGGCTGCTTCTCACCCATCAGCAGCGCACGCAGATCTTCCGCTGAGGCCGTTTTAAGCTGTTCGGCAACAGAGTCATCACTCAGCACATGCGTAAGCTGACGTAACAAGGCCAGGTGTTCATCGGATTTGGCCGCAATACCAATCGCGACATAGGCGGTCTGATCGTCGCCCCAGGCAATGCCCTGCGGAAACTGAAAGACCTGCACGCCGGTTTTCAGCACCAGATCGCGCGTGTCGGTGGTGCCATGAGGAATGGCAATACCACTCCCCAGAAAGGTAGAGGTCTGCTGCTCACGTGCCAGCATACCGTTGACATAACCTTCCGCCACATTACCTGCAGCAGTAAGTGCCGCCGCAACCTGACGAATCGCATCTTCTTTATTTTGGGCGCTGGCTCCGGTATGGATGGCCTGCAATTCGAGCTGGAACATAATTCTCCTCGCTTGCTGATTGAATCGTTTCAGCTAACTGGTGTTTAAAAATGCTGTTAGCGGCAACGAAGGTTGCCAGAGCAACGCTGAAACGTTTCAAGAATTGTGATGGAGTGACGTGCCGCAGGCAAGAAAATGCGTTAACGACGTAACAGATCTTTGACATTACGCACAATTCAGTGAGGTCGAAGGAGAATCTTAAAAAAGCGTGCTGAAGTCTGGACGACATCAGGTCGATTTACAGTAGGGAATTTCAGCAGCGTCAGCTTTTCAGAGAGAAGTGCGATTGACGAACAACGGAAACGATGCGCCAGCGCGTCCTGCCCGTTTAAGCGCTGGCAAATCTGCACAGACTGTTGCTAACACCCTTACGTTGGCATTCAGGGATGAATAAGAACAGCCAGCCAAAGGGAAAACAGCATCGATAATAACGTTGCCAGTAATCCGGGAACAAAAAAAGGATGATCAATTATCCGGCGTCCTAGCTGTGTCGATCCGGTGTCGTCCAGCGTGACGGCAGCCAGTAGCGTGGGGTAATTGGGCAGGATAAACAGAGAAGCAGTGGCCGGAAAGCAGGCGATGAGCGCTGCCGGTGCAATACCCATGCTTAGCGCCATTGGAAACAAAATTTTGGTTGAGGCGGCCTGAGAATAGAGAAAACAGGAGACGAGCATAATGATGAGTGCCAGTAGCACAACAGAGTCCGTAAAATAGCTGGCGACGATGTCCTGTATAAAGATGCGATTGCTGTTCATAAAAGTCGTGCCCAGCCAGGCCACACCCAGTATGCAAATACAGGAAGTCATGCCGGTTTTAAAGACGGAAGAATCAGGAATGGTGTGCACATTGACCCGGCATAACATCACAATGGCCATGGCGACAGCGAGCATTACGGTAATTCGGGCCTCGCCGCTATTTAAAACTGGCTCTGAAATGATCCCCACCCTGGGGCTGCTAAAAATGGCATAACACAGGATGACAATAAGCCCGGTAACAAAGATCAGGACTGAACGTTTAGCAAAAGGGGACAATTCATGATGGGATATTTTTTTATTACAGAGAGTCCGGGTGTCCAGTTTATCGCTGTTACGTAGGCGATCCCAGCACAGGTAGAAAAGTGACGTGCACATGAGTGCCATGAAGGTGGCAGGAATCATAACGGTAATCAGGTCAATATAACCCCATCCCAGTTGGGTTTGCTCCAGAATACCCGAGAAAAAAATCACCGCCGCTGAAATGGGCGAGGCGACGATCCCCAGCAATGACGCCACCACCGACAGAGCCAGTGCTCGCGTTGGTCGAAGGCAATGATCTTTCGCCACACCCACAATAACGGGCATACAGGCAAAGGAAACCTGGCCTGTGCTGGCCATCATCGTCAATAGCCAGGTTGACAGAGGTGCCGTCACGACCAGCAGACGAGGATAACGACGAAGAACTCGCTCGGTAAGTTGCACCAGATAATCAATGCCCCCGGCTTGCTGCATGGCCGATATCGCAACGATGACGACCATGATAAACACCATAACCAGCATTGGCAGCTCTCCGGGCGTCGCCCCTAATGCGCACAGCACAACGACACCGGCTCCGCCTGCGAACCCCACGCCAATGCCACCGATTCGCATCCCTAAAAACAGGAAAAAAAGTACGGTAATAAACTGGAGTAAGAGCATGTAGTCTTTCCTTTTTTACGTGCGGCCCCTTACCTGCTCACCTGCCCTGCAGGTCTTCACGAATATGCTTTCGCGACAAACGGGAAGACGTTGTGGAAACAGATTTTACCAGGCCCCCCGTCAGATTAAGTCAAGGGTTTCCTGTGAGGGTTGAACAACGCTGTTATTGCCCGTAAAAGTGCGCGTTCCCTGCTGACTGAGGAAGTATTTCATTGAAAGCGTTGTTGCGAGATACGTAACCGCTGAGAGCCTTCGGTGTTAAGCCAGGCAGCGCCCGAAGGATGAGCACCGCCTGTTTGCGTGCCAGTCAGCCGTTAACCTTACCCAGTTCAGCCGAACGCATTGCAGCATGAATTTCTTCTGCCGCCCCTTCGCCTAAGGGCAGTAAAGGTGAGCGAACCGTCGCATGTTCCAGAATCCCACGCGCGACCAGTGCATGTTTAAGCGCAACAGTTCCTTCCATATGTGAACCGCGATGGTACACCGCCTTAGTCACCGGCATGAGGCGATCGTGAATCGCACGTGCCTTTTTATAGTCCTGTGCTTTACCTGCATTAATCATCTCAATTAGCGGCTCAGGCGCGATATTGCCGTATCCGACTAAAAAGCCGTCGACGTCAAAGATGGTATGAAGCAGATATTCATCGTGGCAGGTTAATACTTGCAGATCAGGGCGTTCCCGTCTGATCACTGGGATCTCAGTATCCCAGCGCCGCATGTTACGCACCCCGTTCTTCATTGCAAATACGCCAGGTTGCGCAGCGATATCAAGTAACGTCTTCAGGTTATAGGTGGCTTTAGTGACATCAGGATACTGAAAGAGAATGAGCGGTAATCCACTCTCCTCATAGACTACGCGATAACGATCCTGAGGCGCGCCCTCCTGGTATCCAAAGCGCAACCAGCCATGTGAAGGATAAAGCAATCCGGCAGCTGCACCCGCTTCGACAGCCCGTTTTGCTTCCCGTGCTGCAACCTCTGTGCCCTCCCCCGTGATACCCGCAATCACAGGTATTTTGCCCTCAACAGATTTAACAAAAGCTCGAATTACAGCGGCCTGCTCATCCTGAGTCAGGAAAGTCCCCTCACCCGCATGGCCCAATACGACAAGCCCTTTCACACCGTCGATACTGCCCAGCCAGCTTCCAAGGCGCTGGATGGCTGGGAAATCAATATGGCCTTCACGTGTAAAAGGCGTAACGGGCGCCGGTGTTAATCCCCTGAGATCGATATTGATCATCTTAAACTCCTTAATATTTAGATAATTAAATCTGTAACATAGAAATTAAGATCGAATGAAATCGTTTGTGCAATCGTTTTCACTTAAGGGTAAATCTGAACCGTCCCCGGTGCGCCGTCAATATTCATGCGGATAAAAATGCAGCAATCATCACAAAAAAACAGCGAGGAGAATAACTGCTGCGATCTGGATCTCGGATTCGCTTTCAGGATTTGTTGTCATGACGATACCTGATACAGGCTATCTCAGCTATCGGGCGAAGCCGTCGATTTACGCGGTATAAGTGTGGGAATAACAGTGCGGAGGGTCGACGCATTTTTGCCATTTATCAGCATATCAACTGCATTACTGGCAATGTGCTCCAGCGGCGTTCTTACAGAGGTTAATGCCACAGGCAACCGGCTTACCAAAGGGATATCGTTGTAGCCGACAAGTGACAATGCCTTACCTATCGTAATATTCAGTTGGTGTGCGGCGGCCATGACGCCGATAGCAATCTCATCGTTCACAGCAAAAATGGCACTGGGCCGTGAGGGACTGTTCAATATGGCTTTTCCCACGTCTTCGCCAGACTGGATATTAAAGTCTGACGAACGGCACCATTCAGGTCGCACCGTTAAGCCTGCCTCGTTCATCGCGCGTTCAAAGCCTTTGCGACGATTCAAGGCATTAGAAGCAAAGTCAGGCCCCCCAATCATGCCTATTTTTTTATGACCCAAATCAATGAGATGGCGCGTGGCCAGGTACCCTCCCATTTCATCATCGCCTACGGAAGAAGGGCTGATTTCATCGGTGCGTAATACCAGCACATGGGGAATATCACGCTCACGTAACGTAAGAGGAAGCGGGTCACCCAAACGGCAGGTCGAGAGAATCAAGCCATCTACGCGTCGGTCCAGCAAAGATTCTACCGCGGCGCTTTCCTGACTGGAGTCATCACCACAGGTCGCGACAATCGCAAAATAGCCGCGTCGTGCGGCTGCGGTGGCGATTTCCTCGTAGAGCATCGCGGTGACGGCATCGGTCATTCGGGGAACCAGCACACCCAGCGTCCCGGTGTCCCCTCTGCGTAAACTTGATGCAACGTAATCTCGCCTGTAACCCAGCTCACGTGCAACCTGGCGAACTTTTTCAGCTGAGGCGCTTTTTGACTGTGGCAGCCTTTCATCCAAAATCCGTGATACGGTCGAAATGCTGACGCCTGCCGCATTAGCAACATCGCGCATCGTGATAAGTCGCTTATCTGACGGGTCCTTTTCCTGGCTTTCCTGATCCACAATTGACTCCAAGTAATAATCTGAGTAGCAAATAACTGTCTACAAACTGTAGCTGCTGCCTGTCGGGACGAAATAGCCTGTTCGCTTGCCGCAAGCGCACCTCAGCGTAATCATGATTCACATTATGCGACTGGCTTTTGATTGCGTTCCCGGCTAGCACCGCACCGGTAAAGCTTACGTTATGCATTTGGAGGAAATCTCAACCAAACGCTGCCTGATATTATGCGTCCGTTCACGCTTTTTTAATGACATGCCTCTGGAGTGTGAAGTCACTCGCAATTAATTGCACCGCTGAATTGACGCAAACGCATACAGGACAAAGGATAAACCTATGTGAAAACGATTGCATTAACGTTATCACAGCTTATTTTCTCTCTATAAAGATGTGCAATAACCGTAAGTAAAGGGCCTGAAATTTGATGTCTGTCCTTTCGCTTTCTTACGTTTATGCCCCATGTTACAGGGTATAACTATGACTATTCAGGTTATCGCGTCACGTACGGCTAGCGAGAGTCATTCTGCGGCGCACTCTACTGCGTTACTGGCACGACTAGAGCGCTTACCTATTACGCGACGCTTAAAGCTCATCCGTATCGTTGTTGGATTATCAACGTTTTTCGACGCTTACACGATTATTGCTATTGCATTTGCCCTGCCGCAATTGACCCAGGAATGGGGACTGACGCCAACATTTGTCGGACTGATCATTGCGGCAAGCTACGTCGGGCAGCTGTTTGGCGCATTATTTTTCGGCACCCTGGCGGAGAAGATAGGCAGAATCGGCGTATTACGAATCACCATTATCCTGTTCGTTATCATGGATGCCGCCTGCCTGTTTGCCTGGAATGGTTGGTCAATACTGATTATTCGCTTTTTACAGGGGCTGGGTATTGGTGCGGAAGTGCCTGTCGCCAGTGCCTATATCAATGAATTTGTCGGAGCCAAAAAGCGCGGTCGCTTCTTTTTGCTGTACGAAGTAATTTTTCCTGTCGGTATGATGTGTGCCGGGTTGATCGGTTTTTTCCTGGTACCGGTTTATGGCTGGAAAATCATGTTTTTTATTGGCCTGATTCCCTCGGCACTGGCTGCGCCATTACGTTGGCTGATGCCAGAATCACCGCGCTGGTTAGTGGTGAAAGGACGTCACCAGGAAGCCGAAAACGTGGTGAGTTCGTTTGAAGCAGAAGCCCTTCGCCGCGGCATGGTGTTGCCTGAACCCGTCATAACACCCGTTGTCCCTGCTGCCGTATCATCAGGTGGTGTCAAAGCGCTTTTTTCAGGAATCTATAAGTCGCGTACCTTTATGCTCTGGGGCCTGTGGCTTACGGTTTACACCATTAACAACGGGATGATTACGTGGTTTCCAACCCTGTACCGGACCTTATTCCATCTGTCGCTGGAAACCAGCCTGGCCTATGGATGGATCACATCTGCGTGCGGCGTCATCGCTTCTGTTGTCTGTGCGTTCAATATCGATAAAGTAGGAAGAAAGCGCTGGTATAGTTGGGCGTTCATGCTGGCGATTATTCCGTTAGCCGCGCTCTGGGTATCGGGCGCAACAGCCCCTTTGCAGGTACTAATCTTTGGCAGTATCACCTATGCAATATTGCAAACTATCGCTTTCTCGCTGTATCTCTATTCGGCGGAACTGTATCCAACCCGACTACGGGCGGTTGGCACCGCCTTTTCCAGCGCCTGGCTGCGCGCCGGATCGTCACTGGGTCCCCTGATGGTAGGATTTATCGTGTCCGGTTTCGGCATCAGATTTGTTTTCATCATGTTTGCCGTTATTGCACTCATTGGCAGTGTGGTAACACTGCTGTTTGCTGTTGAAACAAAAGGAAAATCGCTGGAAGAACTCTCGCCCTGAGCTGCTTATCCCGGTGTTTACCGGACGGGAAAATAGTGGGGTTACTGCCAGAACCATTAAGTTTATGGACGTGGAGTGCGTTTATGAATTCAGGCGGACTCTGTGTAACCGGGGATAACAAACCTTCCGGGTTATAACGCCATAAACGTGGATGATCATCTGTAGAGACTAAGGTGCGGTGCTTTGCTCAAGATGAATCAGATAATCCATCGCATAATGACGGTTACTACCGCACATCTCAACCGATGGCTGTAGTCCGGCGCACACTTTCGGACGCAGAGGCGATCCAAAAATTTTACAGAGGTTATTATCCGCAAGCTGAACGCACCGGGTATTAGCGGGTTTGCCCTGTGGCATTCCCGGAATGGGCGAGGAAATGCTCGGGGCAATACAACATGCGCCACAGTCTGTACGACATTCCATCTTTTACCTCCTCGAACCGCTAAAGCGCGCACGATAACAGAACGTGCCTTACCCTGACATCACCTTTACAGAGAAACAGGCCAGGCGCCGATCGCCGGGCATGCTGTGATGTCGCCTTTGCAACGCCAACGACGTCATGATCCATGATGTATACTGAGGTGGCTTTATCCTGTTAGTCGCCATCAGGCACAAAATTTTTCGCGCTGTCTTGCCTGTTCACGTCCGCGCGAGTAACGTTGCGCGCAATATCACTTTGACAGCGAGAACCGCAATGCCAAAAGCGAACGAAATCAAAAAAGGAATGGCCGTCACCCATAACGGCAAACTGCTGCTGGTGAAAGACATTGATGTCCAGAGCCCAAGCGCCCGGGGCGCGGCAACGCTGTATAAAATGCGCTTTACCGATGTGCGCACCGGCATGAAAGTAGAAGAACGCTTCAAAGGCGATGAAATTATTGATGCCATTTCGCTGAGCCGCCGCAGCGTCACCTTCTCTTATATTGATGGTGATGAATACGTCTTCATGGACGATGAAGATTACACGCCTTACGCCTTCAAAAAAGAACAAATAGAAGAAGAACTGCTGTTTATCCCTGAAGGGGGCATTCCCGGTATCCAGGTGCTCACCATGGACGGACAGGTGCTGGCGCTTGAACTACCTCAGACGGTTGACATGGAAATTGTGGACACCTCGCCCGGAATTAAAGGCGCGTCGGCCAGCGCACGCACAAAGCCTGCCGGGATGAGTACAGGCCTGGTCGTGCAGGTGCCCGAATATCTCAGTAACGGTGAGCGCATTCGCATCCATGTGGCAGAGCGCCGCTATATGGGACGCGCCGACTGATCCAGACTGGCGCGTGCGGCAGGCGAATATTGTTATACTATAACAATATTCGCATAATGCTTTGCAGGAGCTTCAGGCATGACACGTGTTAACCTCCTTACCGGATTTTTAGGCAGCGGAAAGACCACTACGCTGCTTCACTTGTTAGCGCATAAGCCCGCCGGGGAAAACTGGGCTGTACTGGTCAATGAATTCGGTGAGATAGGTATTGATGGCGCATTACTTGCCAACCGCGGCGCCACGCTAAAAGAGATTCCCGGCGGCTGTATGTGTTGCGTTAACGGACTGCCCATGCAGATTGGGTTGAACAGGCTGTTAAAGCAGACTAAACCCGACCGTTTATTAATCGAACCCACTGGACTCGGCCATCCCCGCCAGCTCCTGACCATGCTGACCTCGCCTGCCTATGAGCGCTGGCTCACGCTTCAGGCGACGCTGACGCTGCTGGATGCGCGCCAGCTTGCCGACCCACGTATCCTCAATAATGAAAACTTTCGCGATCAACTCCTCGCCGCCGACATCATCATTGGCAATAAACGCGATCGCTGGAGTGACCATGATAAGCAGCGCCTGGCACAATGGCGGGAAGCGCATCAGGCCGATCGGCCGTTTGTGGCTACGGAATTTGGCCGTATCCCTCCAGCCTTGCTGGACAAACCGCGAGGCGCGCCGCGCGACATTCCGCATCCTGCACATCACTCTCATTCAACGCCCCCGGGCAGTGGTATTGCGGCAATGCGTCTTGACGGTCAGAGCGCGTGGCGTCGGGCGCTCAATCAGGGCCAGGGTTATGTCGCCTGCGGCTGGCTTTTTGACAATGAAACGGTGTTTGACGCTCAGCCTCTGCTTGAATGGGCGAGGCTTGCCCCTGTAGATCGGGTCAAAGGCTTCCTGCGAATAAAGGAAGGCTCAGTCAGTATCAATCGTCAGGGGGAGGATTTTCATTATGCATTGCTGGACACAACGCCGCCAGACAGCCGTGTTGAGATGATTCATTCCGCACCTGCCGACTGGAATAGTTTACAATCCGCCTTGTTGAAGATTCGTTTAAGCTGACATGGTTATGGTCGGCGGTTATTTTTTTACTGGGGCAGATTTATGCACGCAACACGTCTTGTCACCATCCTCCTGCTTAATGCACTGGGGATGATGCTGTTTTTTTCTTGGTACTTACCGCCTCATCACGGGTTTTGGTTTGAAATTGATAAAGGGATTTTTTTCGCCTTCAATAATGAGATGGTTGCTCACCCGGCGTTTGCCCTGCTGGTTGCCATCACTAATTTTCGCGGCTTTGATGCCGTGTCCTTGCTGGCAATGGGCTTGCTCTATCTGTGGCTGTGGTACCGCGAAACGCCCACCGGTCGACGTCGTATGCTGGCCATTGGCATTACCATGCTTGTGACCGCGGTCGTTCTGAATCAGGCCGGCCATCTGTTGCCGGTCAAACACGCCAGCCCGACGCTGTTTTTTGACGGCGTGCATCGTGTCAGTGAGCTGACCGGCATTCCCGCTAAAGATGCGTCAAAGGACAGTTTTCCCGGCGATCATGGCATGATGCTGATGATCTTTGCGGCATTTATGTGGCGTTATTTTGGCTTTCGCCCGTTTTTAGTCGGCGTGGTTATTGTCGTTTTATTCGCTTTGCCGCGCGTGATGGCTGGCGCGCACTGGTTTACGGATATTACGGTAGGTTCGCTTTCTGTTGTTCTGGTGGGATTGAGCTGGTGGTTATTAACACCGGCAAGTGATTATCTGGTTAATTGGTTTTATCACAAATTACCGGGCAAAAATAAACCCCAAGGGTAATTAATTAGCGAGGGCGGGTTAATGATTAAATTTTAAACCGCCCTTACTTATAAAAAACTCAAAGTAACAATTAGCACGCTAACAAAAAATCACGCTGAAGCCGATGATATTACAGGATTTATCCTGTCTGATGAAAGCCAGCCGCGCCGCCGCCCTCCCCGCAACCCGCACTATGCCTGGAATTAGCGTCTGTTTTCCCCTTTCATCCTGTTATTACACTTGCATTCCTGTTGATAAAGTGAACAAGTCATTTAAGTTTGATAAGTATCAAAAAAACCTATCAGAATTTGATTAAAAGCACTCGCCACGGCCTCGGGAATCGGTTAATCTCGGTCGCAGTGAGAAAGAAGTCGCGGTATTAAGCATTCTTTAACAGATAAATTGTGGTGATTTACACATTTTTATAATTAAAGCGTTGTCTTGTTCTGGCTGGCTTATTAATCTCATTCCGTTTTGTCATCTGGCTGGCGACAATCTTGTCGTAAGGACTTCGAAGGAAAACCCGAATAATGGTCAAGTCTCAACCAATACTGAGATATATCTGGCGGATAGCGCCCGCTCTGGCGCTGGCAACACTCCTCTCAGCTTGTAGCAGTACCCATAACGCAAAAATCGAGAATCATGAAGTTAACAACCAGAATGGTTTTTTACTTCAAGCGTCTCAGGATGAGTTCGAAGAGATGGTGCGTAATGTCGATGTTAAGACACGCATCATGGATCAATACGCGAGCTGGAAAGGTGTACGTTACCGTCTCGGCGGTGATACTAAACGCGGCATTGATTGTTCCGCTTTCGTACAGCGTACTTTTCGTGAACAATTTGGATTAGATCTTCCTCGTTCGACCTCCGAACAGCAGGGAACAGGGAAAGAAATCGCACGCAGCAGACTGCGCCCGGGTGACTTAGTCCTCTTCCGTGCAGGTTCCACCGGCCGTCATGTTGGTATCTATCTTGGCAACGACAACTTTGTTCATGCCTCGACCAGCAACGGCGTGATGATCTCCAGCCTTAATGAAGATTACTGGAAAAAACGTTATCGCGAAGCACGTCGGGTATTAAGTCGAAATCCGAGCTAGTGTAGAACGAACGTCCTCTCAGCCAGAGAAAAAAGAACGCTGCCTATGCAGCGTTTTTTTTTCTGAATCCAGCGAATCAACGTAAAAAAATACTTGTTTATCAAAATAATAACGAGACATTACTAACTGACTCGTTATATTCTCAAACGCGAAAATGTGTGCGATTGTGCATCATTTAGTTTTGTATTTTGATCAGGGGAAGCACTTCATGCCATTGTCGCGGGCGCTGATACGCCAGGCAACTTATCCTCGTCGCATCGCGTGGAAGAGCGCGATTGTTGGTAGTTTGTTTTTCTTGTTGTTAACGTCTGTTTTGCTTATTCAGACCCAGCACCATCGCAAGCAACAACACAAGCAGTTGCTCATCGACAGCAGCACCGATTTTCAGCACAGCGTGAACGCCCTTATTTCAGATACACTCATTCCGCTGCTTCCCTTAGTTAAGTCTGAATGCTACATCGTTAATCACGAATTAACCGCGCGTGCAGCCTTTGCGGGTGACATACGCGCCATTATCCTGGTTAAAGACGGTAATGCCTTTTGCTCCTCGGCGACGGGCAGTTTCTTTCAGCCGCTCAGCGCGCTCTCACCGCGCACCGATCCTACACGTGAACGGGATATTCGTTTACTGCCCGGAACGCCAATGCAGCCAACAAAACCGGCGCTGGCCATCTGGATCAAACAACCTGGCACCCAGCAGTCAGGCCTGTTTGTCACGCTGAATGTCAGCCTGTCACCTTATCAACTCAAAGCGTCATCTCACCCCGAAATTACCGGTATCGCGTTACTTGCGCATAATACTGCCCTGACAAGCTGGCAGCCCACGCTGGTGCGAAATCACCTGATCCCCTCACCCCTTATGCAGACGCCAATGGACGGATTGCCGTTTCAGTTTGCACTTTATGGTTCAACCTTATCGGCGAGCGACTACCAAACGATCATGCTGATTAGCCTGTTGTTTGCGTTAATTGTCAGCGGGATGAGCTGGGTGTTACTGTCCCGGGTGCGCCGTCCCGGTAAAGAAATCACGATGGGCATTCGACGTGGCGAGTTTCATGTTGAATATCAGCCCATCATCACAGCAGCAGACAGGCAATCGTACGGCATTGAGGCGCTGCTTCGCTGGACGCACCCTTCAGGCGAAGCAATCTCACCCGACATTTTTATCAGTTATGCCGAAGCGCAAAACCAAATCATTCCCCTGACCCGGCACCTTTTTGAGCTGGTTGCACGTGATGCACATCTACTGCGCCACACGCTGCCGAAAGGAACCTGCATCAGTCTGAATATTTCGCCGCTGCATCTGGGTGCCTGCAGCTTTCGCGATGATGTGCTGTACTGGCAGGACAGCATGCCGCACGATCACTTTCAGTACGTTTTTGAGATTACTGAACGTGCTGTGGTGGAAAACAGTAACGCGGCCGCACTGTTTAACTGGCTTCATCAGCGCGGAATTAAAATTGCGGTGGATGATTTCGGTACCGGGCACAGTGCATTAATCTATCTTGAAAAGTATGCGTTTGATTATCTGAAGATTGACCGTGGGTTTGTTCAAAGTATTGGCACCGAAACGATTACCTCGCCCGTACTGGATACAGTCTTACAGCTGTCAAAGAAACTGAATTTGATGAGCGTGGCGGAAGGCGTTGAGACGGATGAGCAGGCAAGCTGGCTGATCAACCGTGGCGTGACACATTTGCAGGGCTATCTGTTTAGCCGCCCGCTACCGCCCGAACAGGTCAAGGCGTTCTTTCTGCGCCAGACCAGCCAGTCCATCAGCCTGTAACACCGCTGCGGTGTCAAAACGTTCAGGAGACCGCCCTCTTTATGCCGTTCCGCTATGTTGTTTTGCTGCTGTGCTGCTGGTTGACCAGCCCGCTGCACGCCAGCCCGGTGCAGGTCAGTTACACGTTTGCTCAGTTGGGCACGCCGAAGTATGCCGTGGACTTTCATCATTACGACTATGTGAACCCTGACGCGCCGAAGGGCGGCAAAATTGTTCAGGCTGTGCCCGGCACCTATGACAATTTCAACCGCTACGCATCGCGCGGCAATCCGGCGGCGGGCACCGGCACACTGTATGACAGCTTATTTACCACGTCGGATGATGAACCCGGCAGTTACTATCCGCTGATTGCCGAATCCGCCCGTCATCCCGCTGATTTTCGCTGGATGGAGATCACCCTTAACCCGCGTGCGCGATTTCACGATGGCTCTGCCATTACCGCTGAGGATGTCGCGTTTACGTTTCACACATTCATGACCGAAGGCGTGCCCCAGTTTCGTCTCTATTATCGCGGCGTGACGATGGAGGCGGTTAATCGTCTGACGGTGCGTATTACTTTACCGGCACCCGACAAAGATTTGATGCTGAGCTTACTATCGCTGCCGGTGATATCGCATACCTTCTGGCAGAATAAAAAGTTTAACGAACCGCTCAGTCAGCCTCCTCTGTCGAGCGGACCTTACCGCATCAGCCGCTGGAAGCTGGGCCAGTTTATTGAGTACAGTCGCGTGAAGGACTACTGGGCAGCTGATTTGCCGGTCAACCGCGGGCGCTTTAATTTTGACGTCATGCGTTACGACTATTACCTGGATGACAACGTGGCGTTTGAGGCGTTTAAGGCCGGCGCTTTCGACCTGCGAGAAGAGACGTCCGCGAAAAAATGGGCAACGCAGTACCGTGGCCGTCACTTTGACGATCAGCAGATTGTGAAAGAATCTATGCCCAATACCGCGTCAATTGATACGCGCTGGCTGGCGCTCAATAATCAAAAACCCCTGTTTCAGGATCGACGGGTACGCCAGGCGATGGCGCTGGCCTTTGATTTTGAATGGATGAATAAAACGCTGTTCTATCATGCCTTTAAACGTACCAGCAGCTATTTCCAGAATACAAACTATGCTGCAAAGGGCCAACCTGATGCCGCACAGCAACGGCTACTCACCCCTTTCCGTGCGCAGTTACCGCCGGACATCTTTACCGACACCTGGGCACCCCCGACAACCCATGGCAGCGGTTACGATCGCACGAACCTGCTTAAAGCCATGTCCCTGCTGAACCAGGCTGGCTGGCATGTTAAAAACCAACGCCTGGTGAACGATAAGAACGGAAAACCCTTTACGGCAGAGCTGCTGTTGCCCGGTGGCACCAACAGCGAATGGGCCCTTCCCTACCAGCATAACCTTTCCCGCCTGGGGATCACCTTAACGCTGCGTCAGATTGACAGCTCTCAGTATCTGCGTCGCCTGCGCAGCGGCGACTATGATATGGTCAGCACGGTGTATCTCGCGATGCCAACGCCCTCACGTAACCTGCAGGCTAGCTGGCAGTCGGACTATATTCAGTCCTCGTGGAACCACGCCAGGGTTCAGGATCCCGTCGTTGATCACTTCGTTAAAGCGATTGTCGACCATCAGGGTGACGCCGACGCCTTGCTGCCACTGGGGCAGGCGCTGGACCGCATTTTGCTGTGGAATGCGTACATGATCCCGATGTGGTACAGCGCCGACCAACGCCTTGCCTTTTGGAATAAATTTTCCCATCCTGCGAGGAAACCTGATTACAGTACGGGACTGGATAACTGGTGGTATGACGTCAGTAAAGCCGGCCGCCTGCCCGCTAACCGACGCTGAGGACATCCTGTGGCAATGTACTTTTTTCGCAGACTGTTACTGATCATTCCGACCTTGTGGGCCATTATCACACTCAACTTTTTCATTGTGCAGATCGCGCCCGGCGGCCCGGTTGATCAGGCGCTGGCGAACATTCAGTTTGGCCAGACCAGCGGCTTGCCCGGCGCAGGCGGCGCTGACAGCAGCGGAACGCGGGCCAGCCTGAATCGCTCAACGCCTGGCGATAATCAGTATCGCGGCGCACGTGGTCTGGACCCGGAAGTGATCGCCGAAATTGAAAAGCGTTACGGTTTCGACAAACCCATCGGGCAGCGCTATCTTTCGATGCTGTGGAACTACCTGCGCTTTGACTTTGGTGACAGCCTGTTTCGCAGTGCGTCTGTGTTGCAACTGATTAAAGAGAGTTTACCGGTATCCATCAGCCTCGGCCTGTGGAGCACACTGATTATCTATCTGGTGTCGATTCCGTTAGGGATAAAAAAGGCCGTGCGGAATGGTAGCCCGTTTGATATCTGGAGCAGCACGTTCATCATCATTGGCTACTCGGTGCCTGCTTTTCTGTTCGGTATTATGCTGATAGTCCTGTTTGCCGGCGGCAGCTATTTCGACTGGTTTCCCCTGCGCGGGCTGACCTCGCCGCAGTTTGCCACCCTGCCCTGGTACGGCAAGGTGGGGGATTATCTCTGGCATATTGCGCTTCCGGTGCTGGCTACGGTCATTGGCGGTTTTGCTACTTTAACCATGCTGACCAAAAATGCGTTTCTTGATGAGATTCGCAAACATTACGTCGTCACCGCCCGGGCTAAGGGGGTTTCCGAGCGCCGTATCCTGTACCACCACGTGTTCCGCAATGCGATGCTGCTGGTGATAGCCAGCTTCCCCGCCACCTTTATCAGTATGTTTTTTACCAGCTCGGTCCTGATTGAGGTGATGTTCTCGCTGAATGGTTTAGGTCTGCTGGGATTTGATGCCACCGTCCAGCGGGATTATCCGGTGATGTTTGGTACCCTGTATATTTTCACCCTGATTGGGTTGCTGATGAATATCCTGAGTGATTTGACCTACACGCTGGTTGATCCTCGTATCGATTTTGAGAGGCGATAATGCAGATTTCGCGTTTAAACCAGCAACGCTGGCAGCGCTTCCGGCATCATCGACGCGGCTACTGGTCGCTGTGGATTTTTCTGTTTATCTTCGTTCTTTCCCTGTGTGCCGAGCTGGTTGCCAACGACAAGCCGCTGCTGGTGCACTATCAGCATCGCTGGTACGCGCCTCTGTTTTTTAACTACAGCGAAACTGACTTCGGCGGCGACTTTGCGACGGCAGCCGATTATCAGGATCCCTGGCTGCAACAGCGGCTGGAAAAAGCGGGTTGGGCGCTCTGGGCACCCATTCGCTTTGGAGCCAATACCCTCAATTTTGCGTCACAGGTGCCTTTCCCTTCACCTCCCTCGCGACAAAACTGGCTGGGTACTGACGCCAACGGTGGCGACGTGCTGGCGCGGTTGCTGTACGGTCTGCGTATTTCGCTTCTGTTCGGTCTGCTGCTTACGCTGTTTTCCAGCGTCATCGGTATCGTCATTGGCGCAATACAGGGCTACTTTGGCGGCAGAACAGATCTGATAGGACAACGACTTACAGAAGTCTGGTCCGGTATGCCTTCGCTGTTTTTACTGATTCTGCTGTCGAGCGTGGTTCAGCCCAGCTTCTGGTGGCTGCTGCTGGTGACCGTGCTGTTTGGCTGGATGAGCCTGGTCAGCGTGGTCCGTGCCGAATTTTTGCGTACCCGCAACTTTGACTATATTCGCGCGGCGCAGGCGCTGGGCGTCAACGACACACGCATCATGCTGCGGCATATGCTGCCGAATGCGATGGTCGCTACGCTGACCTTTCTGCCTTTTATTCTGTGCGGTTCGATTACCACGCTGACGTCCCTCGATTTTCTAGGTTTTGGCTTGCCCATCGGTTCGCCTTCGCTGGGTGAACTGCTGCTGCAGGGAAAAAATAATTTGCAGGCACCGTGGCTGGGTTTATCTGGCTTTTTTACGCTGGCGATACTGCTGTCGCTGCTGATTTTCATTGGTGAAGCCGTACGCGACGCCTTCGATCCCAGTAAAGGAGTCTGAATGGACGCGCCACTGCTTGCCGTTAATCACCTTTCCATCGCCTTTCGTCAGGGCAAACAGCTGCATCAGGTCGTGAAGGATGTTTCACTGTGCGTTGAGGCGGGAGAAACGCTGGCGCTGGTAGGCGAATCCGGCTCAGGGAAAAGCGTCACGGCCCTGTCAGTCATGCGGCTCCTGCATGAGGCCGCCGTCGTCTATCCGCAGGGAGAGATTCTGTTCGCCGGTGAGAACCTGTTAACGGCATCAGAGCAGCGCCTTCGCGGACTGCGTGGCAATCAAATGGCGATGATTTTTCAGGAACCCATGGTTTCTCTCAATCCGCTGCACAGCATCGAAAAACAGCTGTACGAAGTTCTGTCTTTGCATCGCGGGCTGCGGCGGGAAGCGGCACGGGCAGAGATTATTCGCTGTCTGGATCGCGTCGGTATTCGCCAGCCCGCCTCGCGACTCAATGATTTTCCGCACCAGCTCTCCGGCGGTGAACGCCAGCGCGTCATGATCGCCATGGCGCTGCTCACCCAACCGAAGCTGTTGATTGCCGATGAACCGACGACCGCACTGGATGTCACGGTACAGGCGCAAATCCTTACCCTGCTGCGTGAACTGCAACAGGAACTGAATATGGGGATGCTGTTTATTACGCATAACCTGAACATCGTTCGTCAGCTGGCGGATAACGTGAGCGTCATGCGCGCCGGTCAGGTGGTGGAGCACAACCGCAGCGCGGTTCTGCTTCGTCAGCCGGAGCACGCTTACACTCAGCAACTCCTTGCGGCCAACCCGGAAGGCCGCGCCGTGCCGCTCGCGGCCGAATCTCCTGTGATGCTGAACGTGGCGCATTTGCGCGTCACTTTCCCCCTGCATCAGGGGCTGTTTAAGCGTAAAACGGGCGAAAAGATTGCCGTCAACTCGATCAGTTTTCGCCTTAAACGCGGGGAAAGCCTGGGGCTGGTGGGCGAATCCGGTTCGGGGAAAAGCACCACCGGGCTGGCCCTGCTGCGACTGATAGCCGCTCAGGGCGAAGTCTGGTTTGATCATCAACCGCTGCATCAACTGTCACGTAAACAGCTGTTGCCGCTTCGCCGCCGTATTCAGGTAGTGTTTCAGGATCCTGACTCTGCGCTTAATCCGCGCATGACCGTCCTGCAAATTATCGCCGAAGGGCTGGCGGTGCATTTTCCGCAGTTGAGTGCGGCACAGCAGGAAGAGCGGGTTATCGCGGTGATGGCAGAAGTCGGGCTGGACACGGAGAGCCGCCATCGTTATCCGGCAGAGTTTTCGGGCGGACAGCGGCAGCGAATCGCTATTGCACGCGCACTGATTCTGGAGCCTGAACTGCTGTTGCTGGATGAACCCACATCATCGCTGGATCGCTCGGTCCAAAAACAGATTCTGGATCTGCTGCGTGGGCTGCAACAGCAACGTCAGCTCAGCTATGTGTTTATCAGCCACGATCTGGAAGTGGTTCGCTCGCTCTGCCATCAGCTGATCGTCCTGCGACAGGGAGAGGTGGTGGAACAAGGTGACTGTGAAACGTTATTCGCCGCCCCACAGCAAGCCTATACTCGCGAGCTGCTCAGGTCAGTGGCGCTCAGCGACCAATAAAGGTCTCCGCAATCGCAACGCCCTGGTTTTTCAGACAGCAGTTAGTGGCGCTTTCATCACAACGGCGGATAAAAAGACAGGGTTGCCCTTCGCACTCGGCAATTTTGCCATCGACCTGAATGGCGGTCAGCATGTCTTTCAGTTCATGCAAAATCTCCCAGGCGGGCACGCCATCATGGCTTATCAGACGAAGCGCGATAACATCGTGCTCTTCTGAATCCGTATCGTCAGTCTCAATCACGCTATGACGATCGCTCAACCAGCGAAACCGCTGGGGTAAACGATGCACCACCGAAAGTTGCAACATAGTGATCAGTATCTCCAGAGAATGCAGCCAATTCACCACCAACGGTATCAGCATCGCGCGCCGAACCTGTCATGCGCGTTATCAGCCAAATTGCGAGTTGAATCTCATTTTGGGCTATATGTACCGCGTTTAATGATAACTAACAATCATTTTAGACCCAATGTGATTACTTTATTTGCTATTTTTTTTCACAAATAAGAAACATTATTGTCTTTGCAGGTCAGGACAGGCGACAGCGAAGGCTGCCGCCTGCTTAGCGGGCGGCAGAATGCGGACGTGACGCGTAGAGAAAGAGCGCAACGGAGAGCGTTGCACAGAGCGCAATGGTGCCCACCATAGGCCAGGCACTGTTAAAGCTGAACAGGGAGAGCAGCGCACCGGCCAGTGCGCCTACGCCGAAACGTAGCGTGCCCGCCAGTGAAGACGCCGTACCGGCCATGTGCGGAAATTCATCCAGAATTACCGCCATGGCATTTGATGACACCATGGACACACAGCCGATAAACATGGCGATACCGAAGACCAGCGGCAAGAACCCCAGATCAAACGCGCTGACCACCAGCAACCAGATGCCCATCGCAAACTGCACCAGTAACCCAAAACGGAACAGGGTGACAGGGCCAAAACGGCGCACCGCGCGGCTGTTAATCAGGGTCATGATGAACAAAAACACGATATTCAGGCCAAAATAATAGCCAAAGCTTTGCGGCGAAATATGATTGAGCTCGATGTAAACAAACGGGCCCGCATTGAGAAAGGTAAACAGTCCCGCAAAGGAGAACCCGCTCGACAACATATAGCTGAACGCCCGTTTATGGCGAAATAAAGCCACAAAATTCCCTAGCGTCGTGCGCAGATGAAAACGCTGGCGCTGCGCAGGCTTCAGCGTTTCCCGAATCTGGGTCGCGACCAGAACGGTGGTAATCAGCGCGGCTATCGAGAGTGTCCAGAAAATGGCGTGCCAGCTCCAGAGCAACAGCAGCCAGCCACCGATAATGGGGGCCAGCAGTGGCGCAATGGTGGTGATTAACATCACGAAGGACATCATGCGCGAAAACTCCTCTTTCGAGTAGCTGTCGCGCATCAGGGCATTAATCACGACACTGGCAGCCGCAGCGGACAGGCCGTGCAAAAAACGCATCGCGATAAGCTGTTCTATTGACTGAGAAAGCGCGCAGGCTGCCGCCGCACAGGCAAATATCAGGGTGCCCAGCGTTATCACCGGTTTGCGACCATAGCTGTCGGCCAGCGGACCGTAGATCAACTGCCCAATGGCAAACCCCAGAATATAAAGATTGAGCGTCATCTGTACGCTGCCTGCGGATACCGCAAACTGACGCGCAATTTGTGGCATGGCAGGCAGATACATATCTATCGACAATGGCATCAACATCGCTAACAGGCCGAGAATGATCACCAACCCCATTGGCGAATTTTTTTCCTTGCGCACCGGCTTTCTCGCTATTTCTGTTTCAGTTCGTCAGGCAAGCCAATGCTGGCTATCTCTTCTTCTGTTAACGGGCGGTATTCTCCCGGTTCCAGGTCCTCGTCCAGGACGATGGCGCCAATGCGCTCACGGTGTAACTCCACCACCCGATTCCCCACGGCGGCGAACATGCGTTTGACCTGGTGATAGCGCCCTTCGCTGATCGTCAGCAGGACTTCCGTCGGTGTGATGATCTCAAGCTGTGCGGGTTTGGTCAGGCTCTTTTCGTTATGCAGTTGTACGCCTGCGCTGAACTGCGCAGCGGTATCGTCGCTTACCGGCGCTTCAAGCGTCACACGGTAGGTTTTCTCACAATGGTGACGCGGTGAAGTGATACGGTGCGACCACTGTCCGTCGTCCGTCAGCAGCACTAATCCGGTCGTATCAATATCCAACCGGCCTGCGGCGTGCAGTTTGAATGCCATCGGTTCTTCGATGAAATAGACGATGGTAGGATGATCGGGATCGTCCGTGGAGCAGACATAGCCCTGCGGTTTATTCAGCATGAAATAGCGCGGCCCGGTCTGCATCTGAAGCACGTTGCCGTCATACTCGACCTCGTGATCGGGCTGGAGTTTGAACGCGGTATCGCGCACCACCTCACCATTAACGGTGACACGTTGACCACGGATTTCGCGTCCGGCGATAGCACGGCTGATTTCCAGTTGCTGAGAAATGAATTTGTCGAGTCGCATGAATGTGTTTTGCCTGTTACTGCGGAGGGAAACTAAAACGGCGTTATTAACCGTTGAAAAAGTCTGGGAAGTATAGCCTGAACGGCGTCTCTCTGACAGCGCGTTTATAGACGATTCGTGGCATAATTGCAGCAGGTTTTCCAAAAGTGAGCAGCATGTCTTTTACTTTACGTCCCTATCAACAGGAAGCGGTGGATGCCACCGTCGCCCACTTCCGTCGTCATCATGAACCTGCAGTGATAGTGCTGCCCACCGGGGCAGGAAAAAGCCTGGTGATCGCGGAACTGGCACGCCTGGCCCGCGGCCGGGTGCTGGTGCTGGCGCATGTCAAAGAGCTGGTGGCGCAAAATCACAGCAAATATCAGGCTTACGGCCTGGAGGCTGATATCTTTGCGGCAGGCTTACAGCGTAAAGAGAGTCAGCGAAAAGTCGTGTTTGGCAGCGTGCAGTCCGTTGCGCGAAACCTCAGCCTGTTTGACAGCGCCTTTTCGCTGGTGATCGTGGATGAGTGTCACCGCATTGGTGACGACAAAGAGAGCCAGTATCAACAGATTTTTACGCATCTGCGTCAGCATAATCCTAACCTGCGTTTACTGGGCTTAACGGCCACACCGTTCCGTCTGGGCAAGGGCTGGATCTACCGTTTTCATTATCACGGAATGGTGCGTGGCGACGAAAAAGCCCTGTTCCGCGACTGCATTTATGAACTGCCCCTGCGCTATATGATTAAGCACCAGTTTCTGGTGCCCCCTGAACGGCTGGATATGCCGGTCGTGCAGTATGATTTCAGCCGCCTGACCGCGCAGGCGAATGGCCTGTTTAGCGAAGCCGATCTGAACCGGGAACTTAAACAGCAGCAGCGTATTACCCCACAGATCATTCGTCAGGTTGTGGAATTTGCCGACGATCGCCAGGGCGTGATGATTTTTGCTTCCACGGTCGAACACGCACGGGAAATTCTGAGCCTGCTGCCGGAAAACAGCGCGCTGGTCTCGGCGGAAACCCATGCCAAAGACCGCGATGCCCTGATCGCCGCCTTTAAAGCCCAGCAGCTTAAATTTCTGGTGAACGTCGCCGTGTTAACGACCGGCTTCGATGCGCCGCATGTGGACCTGATTGCCATCCTGCGTCCCACGGAATCGGTCAGCCTGTATCAACAGATTGTGGGGCGTGGTCTGCGCTTGTCTCCCGGCAAGAAGGACTGCCTGATTCTGGACTATGCCGGTAATCCCCACGATTTGTTTACGCCCGAAGTGGGGACGCCAAAAGGGAAAAGCGACAATCAGCCCGTGCAGGTGTTTTGCCCTGCCTGCGGTTTCGCCAACACCTTCTGGGGCAAAGCCACAAGCGATGGCATGGTGATTGAGCACTTCGGCCGGCGATGCCAGGGCGTTTTAGAGGACGACGAGGGCGAGCGTGAACAGTGCGACTACCGTTTCCGCTTTAAAAACTGCCCGGAGTGCAACGCAGAGAACGACATTGCCGCGCGTCGCTGCCGCGAATGCGACAAGATTCTGGTCGATCCTGACGATATGCTCAAAGCCGCCCTGAAACTGAAAGATGCCCGGGTTCTGCGCTGCGGTGGCATGACCCTGGAACAGGGCCGCGATGAAAAAGGCGAATGGCTCAACGCTACCTACTTCGATGAAGACGGCACCAGCGTCAGCGAGCGCTTTCGCCTGCAAACCCCTGCACAGCGCAAGGCCTTCGAACAGCTCTTTATGCGCCCGCACCAGCGCGCACCCGGCGTGCCGCTGGGCTGGCAAACCGCCGCCGATGTGCTGGCCTTACAGCCGCTGCTGCGTCATCCCGATTTTGTTGTGGCGCGCGCCAAAGGCCGCTTCTGGCAGATTCGCGAGAAGCTGTTTGACTATCAGGGCCGTTTCCGCCGGGCCAATGAACTCCGCTAGGTCGTATTAACGTTTGCCCCGGTGGGGGATTACGGCTATAATGCCGCCCGCTTTTGCATGTGCATCAGCGGTGTTGAATAACCCTTCTGTTACTGGGTCGCCTGTAGCAGAAATTATAAAGAGACGTATTAATGTTCACTATCAATGCAGTAGAACGTAAAGAGCAGGGTAAGGGTGCGAGCCGCCGCCTGCGCGCAGCAAACCGTTTCCCGGCCATCATCTATGGTGGTTCAGAAGCGGCTGTTTCTATCGACCTTGACCACGACCAGGTAATGAACCTGCAAGCGAAGCCAGGCTTCTACGAAGAAGTTCTGACGCTGGTTGTTGATGGTAAAGAAACCAAAGTTAAAGTGCAGGCTGTTCAGCGTCACCCGTTCAAGCCAAAACTGCACCACATCGACTTCGTTCGCGCTTAATCGCCGGGTGAGTTGAAAGTAGAAGGGCCGGTTGCGAAACCGGCCCTTTTATTTTGTCTGCGGTCAGCCGGAACGCCGTGTCCGGCTCGCCATTATTTACTGCTGGTACGGCGCTGTAGCTGTTCGCGCAGGTTGGGCGGCGTGCCCTTGATGGTCAGGGTATCCGTCACCGGGTCCCAGAAAATGCGCTCGCCAAGCAGCATGGCATCAAAATTTAGCGTCAGCCCCCCGCCGCTCCCGGCAAATTTGGTTAACTGACGTAAGGTGCTGCGGTCGGCCGGGAAATGTTCTTCCAGTTCATAGCCCTGCTCCTGGGTAAAGGCTTCAAACGTTTTATCCCCCAGCGGTGGCAGTTCGCCAGACAGCGCCTTCAGCGCAATCTCTTCGCCTGCCTGAAGTTGCTCATTACAGTAGCTGTAAACCTGCTGGCGATAATTTTGCCGCTCATTTTTATCCAGATTCGACTCGTCACAGTAATCATCTACCGCCTGTAACAGGCCACGGTTTTGTGCTTTGGTATCCAGGCCGACTTCCGCGCCCAGGAAATCCATAAAGAAATCGGCCACTTTGCGCCCGACCCGGCCGCGCAAAAAAGTCAGGTAACGGGTGGATTCCGGATTGGTTTCCCATTCGGTGAGATCGATACGTGCCACGATATCCGCATGATTGATATCCAGATAGTGTGTGCTACTGATATCCATTTGTTCGTTGACGCGCATACTGGACTGGCTGTTCAATACCGCCACCAGTAAATACTCTACCGCCAGGTAACGATACTGAATAAACAGCACCACGCCGCCTTCTGCAAAGGGATATTTTGCCAGTTCATCACGCAGGCGTCCGGTCGCCGCCCGGCTGAAGGCGAGGAAATCATCATGTCCTTTGCGGCAGTTACGCAGCGCCTCGGCCAGTTCGCTTTCCGCATTAAACAGCCCGTAAGCTTTACTCTTCGCACTGTAAACACGGTGCAACTCTTCCGCCATTGCTTCGACCGTGCTGGTGGCCGGCAGTAACGAATCACGCAACACCAGCTCTAGCTGATTTTCATCACGTTTAATTAACTGATGCAAGGCAATCTGGTCGATATCCAGACTCATGGTAAACTCCTCCTGGTAGCACAGGCGCGTATTCAAACACCGCCAGCAGCAGCTTTCAACTCTCTGCATAACGCAGACCGGATGCTTTCGATAAATTTGCGGAAAAAAGTGCGTTGTTCCGGTACTATATCGCCTTTTGAGACGAGATAAGTTTTCGCTATGCCACAATCATCCCGTTACAGCGACCAACGCGTTGAACAACTCCTCGCGGAAATGGCGCAGGTTTTGCAAAAAGACCAGGCTCCCACCGATCTCTCCCTGATGGTTCTGGGGAACATGGTAACCAACCTGATTAACAGCGATGTTGCGCCTGCGCAACGCCGCGCTCTGGCTCGTTCTTTTGCTGATGCGCTACAGGCGTCGGTAGACGACAGTACTCATTAATTTGCCGGTCTGACGTAAAACTATGGTAACCAACCGACAGCGCTACCGCGAAAAAGTCTCCCAGATGATTAGCTGGGGACACTGGTTTGCTCTGTTTAATATCTTTTTCGCGCTCATTTTGGGTAGCCGCTATTTGTTGGTTGCCGACTGGCCTGCCTCCCTGGCGGGACGTATCTATGCGTACAGCAGTTGGATTGGCCACTTCAGCTTTATTGTCTTTGCCGCCTATTTACTGATTATTTTTCCGCTGACGTTCGTCGTTATGTCGCAACGTCTGATGCGGGTCCTGTCGTCGGTGGTGGCCACGGCAGGGCTGACACTGCTGATGGTCGACAGCGCGGTATTTAACCGTTTCCATCTTCACCTTAATCCGGTGGTATGGGAACTGGTGATCAATCCTGATCAAAGTGAGATGGCGCGCGACTGGCAGTTGATGTTTATCGGCGTGCCGCTGATTTTTCTGGTGGAAATTTTGTTTGCCACCTGGAGCTGGCAGAAGCTACGTAGCCTGAACCGCCGCTCTTTTGGCAAACCGCTGGCGGCCCTGTTTATCTGCGCCTTCTTTGCCAGCCACCTGATGTATATCTGGGCGGACGCCAACTTCTACCGCCCTATTACTATGCAACGCGCCAATCTGCCGCTCTCCTACCCGATGACCGCGCGACGTTTCCTGGAGCGCCACGGCTTACTGGATGCGCAGGAATATCAACGCCGCCTGGTACAGCAAGGCGATCCCGAAGCGGCGGCCGTGCAGTATCCGCTGAGCGATATCACCTTTGCGGATAAAGGTACGCGCGATAACCTGTTAGTGATCACGGTGGATGGCCTGAACAGCGCCAACACCGACACGGCGCTGCCCGCGCTAGGCGCGTTTGCCCGTCAGAACGTGCGTTTCACGCAGCACTTCAGCGCAGGGGATAACGCTGAAAGGGGGCTGTTTGGCCTGTTCTACGGTATTTCACCCAGTTATATGAACGGCGTGCTGGCGCAACGTACGCCTTCTGCCCTGCTGACGGCGCTGAGTACGCAGGGCTATCAGTTTGGTTTGTTCTCTTCTGACGGCTTCAACCAGCCGTTGTACCGTCAGGCGCTGTTGTCAGATTACTCGCTGCCTGCCAGCGGCGATCAGCCCAATGCCAGCACCGTATCGCAATGGCAAAACTGGCTGAGCACGCAAAAAGTTGACGGCACGCCATGGTTCTCCTGGCTGGCCCTGAACGGACCGGATATCAGCGGCAACAATGACAAAACCCGCCAGCGCAGCTATCTGCGCCAGGCACCGGCACTAAATGAACAGATTCAGGCGATCCTCACTACGCTACAGCAGCGTGATTTGCTGAAAAACACCGTGGTCGTGATTACTGCACAGCACGGTATCGCGCTGGAGGGCGATCCGGATAACGAGGGAAATCGCCAAAACCTGCAGGTGCCGCTGGTGATTCACTGGCCGGACACGCCCGCACAGACGGTGGCGCGCCTTTCCGATCATCAGGACGTGATGGTGACGCTGATGCAGCGCTTGCTGCATGTGCGAACGAATCCGGTGAATTATGCGCAGGGTGAAGATCTGTTTGCGGCACAGCGCCGTCATGACTGGGTGACCAGTAGCGAAGACAATAAGCTGGTCATCACCACGCCGAAAGTCACGCTGGTGCTCAACAATAACGGTAGCTATCGCGCCTACGACGCAGACGGCAATACGTTGAAGGATCATAAACCCGAGCTGGCGCTGTTGTTGCAGGTGCTCACAGAAGAGAAGCGTTTTATCGCTAACTGATTAATAATAAGGCAGTTAGGCGTTGGAACGCTTGCATTCGTGCTGATAATCAGTAGACTAGCTCTCCAAAGTTCGGCACGTAGCGCAGCCTGGTAGCGCACTGTCATGGGGTGTCAGGGGTCGGAGGTTCAAATCCTCTCGTGCCGACCAAATTACCCTTAAAAAGCAGCCTTTTACGGCTGCTTTTTTATTGCCTGCGATTTGCAATGGTAAAACAATGGTAAAATGATGGTAAAACTCGCCCTCATTTCACCACTGGCAGGTCTGCAAAGCGGGTCGTGTAAGCAGGTGAAAGCATCTCACGCTTCATTTCCCAAGACTTCTCTATTCCCTGCCCCGCAAAAAATAAATTAGCCTTGCCGCTCTGGTTGAGCCCATCAACAACACGCATTAAAGCTTCGCTATTGGGCTGCGGGCGGTATTCATCAAAAAGGTTGAGCTGAGATACTCCCTGGCTGAAAAAGTCGCCCAGCATCACTCCTGCTTTCATATAGCGATGACCGTCGAGCCATATCTGATCCAGAGCGTCCATAGCCACCCTGATAATGTCGCGGGTATCGTTAGAAGGTGTCAGTAACTTTCCAGCGGCCTGATTGCCATAAAATTCTTCTCCCTCTGCGTGTGGGCTGGTTCGCACAAATACAGCTATCTGTTTACAGTACTGCCTTTCCTTCCTCAGCTTTTCAGCAGCGCGTTCTGCAAAAGCGCAGACGGCCTGACGCATATCCATGTATTCGGTGATACGTGATCCAAATGAACGTGAGCACACTATCTGCTGTTTGGTCGGTGCAAATTCTTCCAGCTCTAAACAGGGCTCTCCACGAAGCTCCCTGACGGTACGCTCAAGCACTACGTTGAAGTGTTTTCGGATGATGTATGCACTCTGCTCAGCGAGGTCTTTGGCTGTAGTGATACCCATGGCATTAAGTTTTTTACTGATGCGCCGCCCAACGCCCCATACGTCCTCCACCGGTACCAGAGCGAGTAATTTTTTCCGACGGTCGATATTCGAAAGATCGAGGACACCGCCTGTCTTGGTCCATTTTTTGGCCGCATGGTTTGCCAGCTTTGCCAGCGTTTTGGTCTGCGCGATGCCAACGCCAACCGTCAGGTGAGTTTCCTGTTTAACCCTGGCGCGCACCTTTCGCCCTAAATCTTCAAGTGATGTCAGGCGCTGCATGCCATCCAGGCACATGAACGCCTCATCAATTGAATAAATCTCTACAGCCGGGCACATGTCCTCCAGTGTCGTCATGACGCGGTTACTCATATCGGCGTAGAGCGCATAATTGGAACTGAAAACCTGCACGCCATGATGTCTGAACTCATTCTTCAGCTTGAAATAAGGTGCTCCCATGGGTATCTGCAATGCTTTTGCTTCCGCTGAACGGGCAATCACACAACCATCGTTGTTGCTCAGAACCACTACTGGCTTTCCACGCAGGTCAGGCCTGAAAACCGTTTCGCAACTGGCGTAAAAAGAATTAACGTCAACAAGGGCGAACATCAGAAGCCACCGTTTGGATTGAAAACCTGAAACACGCGGTCCTCACCTTCAGACGTTGAGATGTCACGAAAAGTGGTTGTGTGGGTTTCGATCCACTTATTGGCGGCGCGAAGCGTATAGTGCCAGTTAAGGCGGTCAAGCTCGCGTACAAAGTCGAGTGTGCTGAGTGTGTAACGCCCCTGGCTGTCACGCTTAATAGCCTGGCGAAAGGCAATCATGATTTCATAGTCACGGGGCATTGACATACCCTCCGATTTTTACTGTATATAATTACAGTAATATCAACATATGAATTTGATCAAGCCGCTGCGGTTGAGATATTTGTAAAGTTACTGGCGGGAAAGGGATTTTATTTTGAAGGGGACTCGGCGGGTGACTAAGCTTTAATCACCCACCCCGTAAACCTGCTCAGAGAGGAACGGAAATTTTATTGCCCGGTCGCCCGGGCTTTTTTCAGGCATCCAGTCCGTCAATCGCCTTCATCCTTTTCTGAAGTTCAGAGATTACACTGTCCTGCATGCTCACTTTTGCACTGAGTTCTTTGACGGCCTCTATCAGCAACGCAACCGGTCCCGCATAATCAACAGTGAGATAAGATTCTTCAGTTGATTTTCCAGTGGGTAACCAGTTCTCATCCAGAATCGGAGTTAATTTTGTGTTTTTCGTGACTACATCGGGAAGTACTTCGATAAGCTCCTGTGCAATGACACCAGCAGACGTGGTCTGACTGTCGTTAAGTACAAATGTATAGCCATTGATTTGCTGAACTTTGGCTAAAGCACCATCAATCTTTTTGATTTTTGACTTCTTGTTTCTGTCTGACGTCTGATTAAGCGCTACACAGGTAACGTTGCCCGGCACAGCAAAATCGCCATTTGACGCAAAGGTTGAGTATTTGGGAGTTCCGTTAACGTTTGTGGCGATTGTAATTGAGCCAGAATTTTCCTGATAAACACGCGCAAAGGGAACATTATTACCCTGCCCGGCCATAAAAGTGAGAAAAGCAGGCCAGCCGCCAGACGGGTTTGTCGAACGGATATTGAGATTATTTCCCTCTATGCTCACGCCACCAGTAATTACGCCCCCCGTCTTTCCGTCTACAGTACTAAATCTGGAGTCTGTCTGAGATGCTACAGATTTGCCAACATCACCACTTTTAAGCGTGCTCGAATACTGTTTTGCCATGTATCCCCAGCTCGGGCCGGTGAACGTCGTTCTGTCCGGGCGAATCACATCAACTGACTGTGCATCACTGTAAATCTTCTGCCAGTTCTGGAAGTCCAGAATGCGGCCACGCGCTACGCTTGCAAAGTCATTGAGGATTTTTTGGGTGATAGCCACCTTCAAAGATGCCGGTACTGCATTCCAGGCTAATCCGCTGGTTGTCGGGCCGTCGAACGCTACGGCAAGGGTAAGTTGAGTATCCGAAGTTATGTTAGCAGCCACCAGCGTATAGGGAGCGCCACCTACCGTGACGTAAACGAAATCGCCCGTCTTTAGCTCTGTAGTAAAGCTGGTACCGCTCCCGTTTACTGTGATTGAATTGTTGGTTAATGCAATAGTACCTGCTGACATAATGATCTCCGGGCATAAAAAACCGGCTCAATGTCCGGTTTTATTTGATAAATGATTTTCAGAAGTAATAGTTGGCATCAATACAGGGCAACTGACAGGCAATCTGCATTGCTTTTGGGTATGTGTAGAGAGGGATATCTGAACCGGTGCTTTTTGCTCTTGATGTAGTGACAGAGTTACCTGACATCATCATCCCAGACAAAAGCATCTTCCGGTATTGGTAATTACCGCCTGACCTCGTGTTATCTCCGCGCTGAGTTCCAAGAACACACAACGGAACCATTGGGCTCGTGACATTGCCTGTCGGGTTTATCCATGCCTGCCTGTCTCCCGTAGAATCTGAAGTGTCAAAATAGCTGCCAAATTCATAATAAGCATCTGACCACATCACAGGTGGATATTTGCTGGAATAGGTAATGGCACCGGAAGTATTTCTGATAACCAGCCCATAACCTGACGCAGGCAGTGCAGGTGAGAAGCCGCTACTGACTATGACAATCTGCACGCCACTCACCAGCCCTCCCTGCTCGGAACCATTCACAGAACTAAACGCGCCGTAAGTACGTATAGAGTTGGTATCCTTGTCCAGAAATAATGGCGTTCCGGTATTGCTCCATCTGGCAAAAACGATGTAGTTGCCGCCCAAATTCAGAACACTGTCGGGAATATTCCACTGTCCGTTAATATCTACTACGCCACGAAAAGTCACAAAACCAGATAGAGAAGCGTCCGTTATTTCCATAAAGTTAGCGCCGTTTGTGATCCTCAACCCATACTGCGCTGAAGGGTTGGCTGCATACTGAATGCTGTATACGTCAACAGAACCGATATCTAAGGCACTTGTCTGATTTGCTTTGATGGTGCCGATGCCAATATTAAGACTTCCGTCAAAGCTCATTGATGATATGTAATTAACAGGCGGGCCACTCTGATCGCCTACGCCAACTCTGACGACATTACGAGGAAGGATCAGCACTTTACTGTTGGCAGGCTGAGGCTTGAAACCTCCATAGGAGGCACTGGCTGCCTTTACAGCAGCCGTACCCAGGTAAGATGCATAGCGTGTCGATGCATCAAGAATTAACGGTTTACCGCCGTCATCAGGAACAATACGCAATCCATAAATGTCAGCCATTACCAAGCCACCCCAGAGTCACCACTTCAACACCTGTCGCTGTGAAACAGTGAACGCCGTTTCCGTCATAAACTGTTCCTCCTCGCCCGCCGCTACCTGTAATAATTTGCAATCCTCCATTTTTATCCAGCCGCCAGCTTGCCTGACCGGAACCCCAGTTATTTGACTGGATGTAATTACCAATCATGCCATTAGTGATCCAGCCCTCACCTATAAAAGCCTGGCTGATAAGCACCTGTCCGTCTTTAATAATGAAGGGTGAATAGACGTTATTGCCGCTGCCACTGATAACGACGAACTGGTTAGCATTAACCGCAAAACGCGTGTTGACCTGAGAGCCGTTGATGGTCACGGCAACAGACATACCCGCGTCATAGTTCACACCGCCATAGCTGATACCGGCTTTCAGCGTGTATATGGCCGAACCGCCACTGGCATCAGCATAAGCGGTCATTTTCTGCTGAATGGCTGCGGAGTTAGCCGAAATGGCCTGATTGGTGGATTTGAATCCGGCCGTAACGGTGGTGTTTAGTTCAGCAACGGAACTCTGCGCATCAGCCGCAACCTTTCTGGCCTCAATGATTCCGGCGCGGTTATCTCCGTAGTTCGCCCACTGCTGCTCAACATCGTCATAGCTGGCGAGGATGCTTTCAGCAAGTGCGCTCGGTTCGGTAATCAGCGGTGTCAGCAGCGCCTTGCCGTCTTCAGACTGAAGATATTCTTCAACCACGCTGCCTATCAGATCATCAGCGTTTGAATTAGTCGCCCCCCATGAAAAGCCCGTCCAGTCGCCCACGTTGCCAATCCTGTCAACCAGACGTGCGCGATACCAGCGCCTGACCCCGGCAGGCATCGGCCCGTGCTGATAGCTGACACCGGGATAAGGCACATAAGCCAGAAACTGCGGGTTCTGACCATCTGCGGTCGTGGATACCTGAATTTCGGTGTAAGCCGTATCGCCAGCGCCATCCGGGAAGCCCCATGTCACATCAATAGCCCAGACCACATCAATACTGGCGACGAGGTTTACAGGCGTGCCGGGCTTACCGACCTTACCGCTGATTGATGTGCTCTCTGAATATCCCCAGGGCGATGACACTTCGGCTGCATTAACAGCCCTTACGCGAACGTCATAAACACCGCTGTAAACGCCCCGGATGCTGAAACTCTGTGCGCTGGTCTGACTGACGTTAACCCAGTCGCCTTTGTCCTTGCGCCACTGAGCAACATAATTCAGCGCGCCCTCAACCCTGTCCCACGTCACTTGCATGGATGCAACGGACATTCCCTGCTCAACAAAGCTGACCTGAGAAAGCTTTATATTTGCCGGAGCCTTGAGAGCGCTTATCGGGGTGACGGTGATGGGTGCAGGCTCAATCCGCACGCCATCATCAATGTAACGGTACTTGTTAGGGTCGTGCTGGACACCCGCGACAGTAAAGGTGCCGTCGTCATTGCCGGAAATGGAGGTGACACGGAAGTACTGGATAGCCAGACTGTCGCTGTCTATCGCCCATACTGCCCCCGCAACAGGGTCAATTTTAAATGAAGTCGCTACCGTTACCGTTTTTTTGTCCGCGCTGACGGCGGATATGGTGCGTGTCTGTGCCGTTCCGTCTGGCAGATTCACCACAAGCCTGTCGCCCGCGGCGTAATCAATGGCACGGTCCAGCCCGAAACTGCGTCCGTTGACTGAACTCAGCCGCCCGCCGTTTTGCCTGCCGCTTCGGAACGGGTCAGCAACGCCAATGATTTCAGCCGGAACCGGAATATAACCGTCCAGGCCAACACCAAATGAAACCGTGCCGTCTTTGGCGTTGGACAGAATAGCCCAGCGGCCACGGCGGTGCGCTTCACTCTGTGACGTACAGCCAATGGCCGTCAGGCTCATTTCCCGGACGTCATAGCGCTGTACCAGCTCTGAATCGTACACGCCCTCAACCGTATCGGAATAATGGTTTACCGGGTCTGACCAGCTCACCTGACAGGATGAATAGCGGTTTTTGTAACTGCCCCCGGCGTAGCTGAACATGCCGTCGATGACGTTTGCAGCGTGATAAACAAAGTCCACATCAACATTGCCGCCGGAGTCCACCTGCGGCACGTCTGCGTTGATGAATATCTGGTTATTACCCCAGAAAGTGATACCACGGAAAATTGCGGCAATGTCCTTCAGAACGGTGTAGGCGTCCTGCTGGCTCTGGATGAATACGTTGCAGGTAAAGCGCGGCTCAGTGCCGCCCGCGCCATTTGAAACCGGCTCATCGCAGTACTGCGCGATGCTGTAAAGCTCCCATTTATCAATCATGGACGCATCAACGCGGTTTCCCATCCCGTAAATCTTATCCAGCACCAGGTCATAGAAAATCCACGCAGGGTTGTTGGTATAGGCGTATTTGAAATCGCCGGACCAGCTACCGCTGTAAGTGCGGCTTACCGGGTCATACGTGGTCGGAACGCGCACCAGCTTGCCTTTAGGCTTGCAGGTGATTTTCGGAGCCTGACCGTTAAACTGCTGCGCATTGACTTCAATATAAAGCAGGGCGGTATTGGGATAGCGCAGTTTGCTGTCGATGACCTCAGCGAATGAAAAGACTTTGAAGGCGTTAATGAGCTTTGAGGAATTCGAATCTGCGGTGATCCGGCGCACGCGCACTGACCAGCCGCTTGTTGCACGCGGAAGGGTGATGCGGTGATCGCGCTGGTATTCGGACGTGGTTTTGCCGCTGAAACGACCGTCCACAACCTGCACCCATGAACCACCATCGGTTGACAGGTCAATTGCATACTGCGTCACCGTGCCGACCATATCGCCGTTGTCTTTATACTGATACTGCACGGGCAGGCTGAGTTTAATGCGCACGGCATCCAGCGACAGGTTATTATACTGGCGTGTCCAGGGTACAGACTGCGTGACAGTCACACCAACGGACAGCTCATTATCCACTTCAGGCATGCCCGGAATATAGGTCTGGTCCTGCGTGCCCTTCCTCCAGTCCCACACCACGCCAGTGAAATTATAGGTGCCGTCATCATTGGCAAGCTGCGTGTCGTTCAGGTAAATCTGCTGCGCCGTTAAGTCTCCCTGAATTTCGCCTTCAGAGATTGCAACCAGCAGTTTTAATTTGGCGACGGAAAGCAGGTCGTCTGGCTGCTCAACGGGCGTGTACGCTTCACCGCCGCCACCGCCCTTGTTACCGTGGTATATGATTTCGCCGTCAAGAAGCCGCATATTTCACCCATAAAAAAAGCCACCCGAAGGTGGCCTGATGAATTTTAAAATTTAGCTAAGAACCATTTCTAACAAAATTTTTGAAGGCAACAACTGCTTGACTTATGTCAGGCTGACAACCAAACATATTGTCACAGTATGGCTTGATAAAAATTTGTGATGAGCCGTCATCGTGGGGCATTTTACTAGCTTGATATGCTAGTAAAGGGCTGTATGGTGCTGGATTATATGTAGAAATTAAAGTATCTGTAGCCGTTTGAATTTTCCAAGATGAATTGTTTGCTATCCAAAACTGTGAGCGTTTCCAGTAAGTATCACACTGCTTCTCATCTTTACATATTAAAGGCTTCATTACTTCCGCCTGAAGAGCCGGGTCCACCTTCTTTGCACAACCGACTATCGTAAAAGATAAAATTAAAACTGAAATAATTTTATTCATATCCCTATCCCCATTAGTAGAAAATCAAATCCTACCATTAGTGGATAAAGTCGAAAGAATTATAAATAAAATCTGTTCAAATTTTATTGCTGATCGCTTGTAAAACTTCCTGCGCTGATTATTGCGCCACCAACCTCACGTTCTCCGTAAAGAACGGGTACAGGATATCCCATCGCAACGGTGTTAACTGGCGCGCCGAACGCATAGTTCGGCTTATTGTCAGTACTTGATGAAGCCCCAACGTTAAATTTAGGCTGTGGGGTCAGCATCTGAACCACACCGCCGAGCAACATACTGATACCCAGGCTGGTCAGTGCTGTTGTCGCTAACCCTGCTGCCGTCGCGGTGCCAAGCGCCGCGCCATAGGCTGCAAGAGATGCACCCGCTGTAAAAAATGCGGCCACAATAGCAACAGCACCAATAATAATTTGCAGCGTGCCGCCGCGCTTGGAGCCTTCAATAACCGGTTCCATTTCAAACTCAGCAGATGCTGAGCACATATCAAATTCCTGTAGCGAGATATTGTCTCTGCCACTGAAAAATGCGAAACGGACCCCGTTAAGATGCGCGTTAGATACGTACTTTTTGAAGCCCGGCACCTGTGAACACATAGCGCGGATAAGCTCGCGCAGGTCTGCAACGTGGAAACGGTGAACCGGCCCAAACTTTTTTGCCATGACCCCTTTCAAACGCATCGTTTTAAGCATCTGTAAACTCCTTTCGGCGCACGACACGCACGGTACGGTTACGCCAGTAATCGCCATAGGGAACGCGCGTGGATAAATTGCCCGAGTTATGATGAAGAATGAGGTTGTTACCCAGGTAAATTGCCGCATGATTGGTGACGGGCGACTGAATGCGCATCATGATCATGTCGCCTTCGCGCATGTCCTGAAATGGCACTTCGATAAATCCCTCAGCCTGCCAGTTATCGTCATAACGGTTTTCTTTGCCGTCCAGCCACCATTCATAATCCACCGACCAGTTATTCAGCGTGATGCCGTGTTCCTGACGGTAGTAATCCATGATAAGCGTCCAGCAGTCAGCAAAGCCCAGCACCCACTGACGCCCGACAAGCTCACGTTCACCCCGAGGGCTGATTGTGCAGAAATCGCCGTCCGGCCAGGACATGATCCCCCACTCGACGCCGGAATAGTCGCACTGCACCCGGTCGCGCTCAGACGGGATAAGCTGGGGCACATCAGGGTGAGAGTGAATAACCATCAGAACTGACCCCTGCTGCTCAGCCTGGCGCTTTTCCTCTGGTGAAATTGCAAAATGCTCGGTCGGATTATCTGAAATGTTTTTGCAGGGGATATATATCTGCGCCCTGCCTGACTGAACCACCAGCCCGCAGGCTTCTTTTGGGTATTCTGCGGCTACGTGTTCACGTATTGCCGTCATCAGCTTTTCGCGCATCCTATTTCCCCTGAAGGTTGGCAGCGGGGAAGCCCCCGAATGGCAGCGGTTCGCTGTCACCAAAGCGCGCCTTACAGTCAGCCAGGCGACCTCCGCAAACGTCCTTTGACGGGTCTGATGTTGCGGAGCCGTCTTTGGCAAAATAACGGGTACCGGCATAATCGCAGCCGGTTCCCGTCCGGTACCAGCCACGCATACACCAGGTACAGACGGGCGTAATCTGACGGGAAGGTAGTTGCAGGCTCTGAATATCAAAGGGGGAGCACAGCTCAAAATCAACCTGATTACGGTTTTCGGCGGTCTTGGCATTGACGTAGAAAACCTGAAGCCGTTCTTCCTGTGGGTTAGCGTTAGGGTTGCCCGCCGTCCAGTTTGCCGCATCCAGATACTTCACCATCGTGGTATGTATTTTGACTTTGGCCTTAACCAGGTCATCGAACTGAAGGCAAAGCGCAGTGACGTAGTTACCCACGTTTCCAACCGAAAGTTTTGGTGTTGGCTGCGTCCCTGAGCTGGTCATTTCAACCCCTGTCAGCTCATAGGGGTGAGGATCGTACTCATGTCCCTGCCAGATTATGGAGGGTAGGTTTTCAGCCGCGAAGGATTTCCACCCTTCTGATGCAATGTTGTAGGCGTGAAAGCGAAGTACGGTATCAAGCCCAAAACTGGTGCCGTCAATTTCAATCAACTGCACCAGACTGCCTGGCTCAAGGGTCTGTACATCCTGATTAAAACTCATGTTTCACCCATAAAAAAAGGACGCCGGAGCGTCCTGTGATATCGTGACCTGTCACGGAGCAAATGCCTGTTCAAAGGTAAAAGTGACCTCTACAAAATCACCGTTGATAAACTTAGGATTTATCGAGTCAAACTTTACCCTGAACAGCTTTTTCTCACCCCAGGGATTGGTCCACCAGAAAGAACGGGTAACGTGCGTTTTGAGAAATGCCCTCAGCTCAGCAATGACGGCCTTCATGCCGTTACAGGTAAGCGCCCAGCTTTCAGACTCATCATTGATACCGCGCCCGGACACCTGCTTGTAACCGTCGCCAAACTGCGCGGCATTGGTTGCCACGTTAATCTGCTCACTGGCCTGTATCCTGACTTCCCATGTAAAAGTGTCTGTCGCCATCGTTACTGCCGCCCGTTATAAAGCACCCCACCAGGGGTCATTTGTGATTTGGCCCAGTCGTTTACTTCTTTGCGGATTATGCCCTGTAGCTGTTTTGCGGCTGATGCAGTTTTTTCAGTGCCTGCATCAACAGTCTCAGACGATCCGCTTATATGAACAACCGTATCGCCAATATTGATTACCGGAGTGCCTCCACCAGAACGCGCTGTGCCGGACGCTACAGGCCTCTCTGTGGGTGCAGTAACCAGACCGCCGTCGGCATATCCGCGCATCATGTCGTAAAGATTTGAAACGCCAATACGCTCCGTTGCCTCTTTGGTGAAAACGAATTCACCTTTGTGTACCACACCCGCCGGATCGTTCTTGCCACCAACGCCAGTGAAGCCACCGACGTCATATCCCTGGAAACTTGTACCTAGCCCCATTGCACCTGTTGAAACTGACGATGCTGCCGAGCCAGCAACTGAAGCGCCTCCGCCAAAACTCATACATGAAGACAGAATAGTTTTGGTCAGAATTGCCTGTGTTGCCATTTCCACAAGGCTTTGAATGACGCTCTGAGCCAACGAAGCAAACAGATTTGAAAGGCTCTCTTTGAATGTCTGCGTTCCGGTAAGTAGCCCGGTAAGAGAATTAGTAGTTCTCTCACGGACGGCATCAATCAGGCTTATATAGCCCTTATGCAGTCTGCTTTGTCCTGAATACAAGTTCAGTGCAGCCTGATACTGCGCATCTGCTGAATCCTGACTAGATTTCTGCATCAGCGCTTCATAGGTTTCCTTACTGATTTTTCCGTTGGCATAGTAGGCATCGTAAAGACTTTGCTGCTGCACTAACTGATTCTGGAGCTGTGCGACCGGATCAACTTCACCCGCTATGTTCAGCTTCGGAGCAGCCGTGCGGCTGGCCTGTGCCTGAATGAGCTTTTGAGCGGATTCATTTGCAAGCGTAATACGCGCTGACTGATACTCCTGCTCAGTCATCAGAAGTGCAGCATAAAGCTGCTTAAGGTCCCTGCTTGCCTCTGACTCCTGACGCATTACCGCTTTGGCCGGAGAATACTGCTCAGCCAGTTCCTGACGCTGCTGCTGGTAGTTTGCTGTGTTGAGGGTCAGCACGCGCTGAATTTCAGCCTGACTAACACCCGACGCCTTAGCCTCCTTCAGGATTTTTTCCTGCGATACCTTTTCCTGAAGGTTGATTTTTTCCAGGCTGGACGCGTGCGCCTGCTCTATTTCATTGCGCAGCGACTGAAACTGCTTGAGCGCCTGCGCGGCCTTTTTATCAGCCTTAGCCGGGTCCTCACCGCTCCAGGGGGATTCAACTTTACCCGCATCAGCCGCAGCCGCTGTCGCCGCCTGAATATCGCTTTTCAGGTTTTTAGCAGAATCGGCTATGCCCGTTTTAACCAGAAAACGCGCCTTATCGACATTTTCCATGTTGTCTTTGAGCGTTTTGAGGCCAGTGTTTACCGACTCAAGGTCGGCTTCTGCGCGGGTCTTACCTTTCTCTACACCCGATAGCTGACCAAACGGATCAAATCCCTTCAGGCTGTCGATGCGACTGTCAGCATCCTGAATTTCTTTAATCAGTTGGTTTCGCTGAGTGACCTGATTTTCGTACTGGTCCTGCAGATCGAGCTGCTTAACTGAAAGCTGCTTGTCAGATAACTGCATAAGTGCAGCCGTTGTTTCAATAACCGCGCCCTTCAAATCAAGCGCTGACTGACGGGCCTGCTTCGCCTGCTCATGAAAATAAAGTAACGCAGAACCGGCGAGCATCGCCGCACCCACCGGGCCACCAATGAGTGAGAACGCCCCCCGCGCCAGCCCTGAAGCGACTGATGCCGCCCGCGCACTGAGAGAAAGCTGTGAATTAGCCGCCGCAAGCCGCTCTGTAGCCGTCGTTTCAGCGATTCTTGACTCTCTGATCGTGCGACTAAGCGCGACCTGTTCTTTCTGGTACCCGACATTGATGCCCGCTGCCGCGTTTGCCGCTGAACGCGTGCCAAGGTAACGGGCCTCTTCCTGAGCCTGCAACCGCGTGGCCTGCGCTGCCGCAATGGTCTGCTTAGCGATTTCGGCCTGCTGTAGTGCGTTTCTCCTGACGGCCATTTCGTTAGCAGCCCAGGAGGTCACGCTTTCCCTGAGCCCGGCTGTCAGTTTGGTTGAGATAACCGGAATCAGCGTATAAAGCGCGACTGAAGCAACCGTATTGAAGTTATCAGACAGGGCGTTGACGGATTCTGTAATGCTCTGAACACCGGAGCGCAGCGGACCATTACCAGACTGACCGACCTTGATGATCAAACCTTCAAAGGCACTCGTCAGCCCCATCAGATCGCCGTTCAGGTTATTAACCCTGACAGCGGCCTGTTCGTGGGCAGTCTGTGTGCCGGTAAGCGATTTGGTCAGCTCATCAAGTTTGCCTCGGTTGCTGGTAAGAATGGAGGCGGCGTTGATGTTTTCTACACCAAACAGCTTAACGGCCTGCGCCGTAGAGAGGTTTTTGCCTGCCAGATTCTCCAGCGCTTTGCTCAGCCCGACAACAGAGGGCTTTAGCGTCTTATCCGTGCCTTTTTCAAGGTTCAGGATGATGTTACGAAGGGCGGTACCCGCTTCACCACCTTTGATTTCACGCGATGCCAGCACCTGAATAGCGCCATTGAGCGTTTCAAATCCGATACCGGCCTGCGCGGCGGCCACACCACCATTTTTAATAGCGGCGGCGGTATCGTTGATTTCAGATGCACCGAATTTAGCACCCGCAGCCAGCACATTAATATAACGATCTGCCTGCTCCGCACCCGCGCCGAACTGGTTGAGGGACAGTGCAAGCGTGCGGGTTGCATCAGGCAGCGTACTGCCGCCAGCCTGAGCTAACAAGAGTGCGCTGTTAGTCGCCTTTTGCAGCCCGTCAGCCGTTTCAAGCAGTTCCGGCTTAGCCGAAGCCATCAGCTTCAGCGCCTCAACCGCCTGGCTGGCACTGTACTCTGTGGTCCGGCCCATCTGCTGCGCGGCCTGATCGAGGGCACGGAGCTTGTCACCCGTTGCGCCGGTAATAGATGACAGGTCAGACAATGCCTGTGAGTACTGCCGCGAAGTCTGGATAATCGCACCCAGCGAAAACCCGACGCCAGCCAGACCGGCGATGCGACCAGCAAGGCCACTTACCGTGGAGGTTACGCGCTTATAGGCCTCTTCAGTCTTTTTGGCATCATCCTGAGCCTGTCGGTTGAACTGGCGCGACTGTTTGTTGGCATCACCATACGCGCCGATAAGCTGCGTTTTGAAGTTAGCCGCATTGAGGTGAAGCCCTACGGCAAGGGAAGCGACATCAGCCATTACATTAACGCCCTCATGACAGCATCACACTGCTGACTGACGTCAGGTGCAGTTACGTCACCTGCCGGGTGATGCGGGGTTGCGACAGAAGAAGTGTTTTCAGGGCCTGGCTGTTTCAGAATTCCCTGTTGAAGAAAGTACGCCCGCCAGTGGTTTAGTACGTCACAGGGCAACGCCGCTATGACGGAGGGGTCAGGCTGCCCCCACCTGTCAGCCAGCCAGAAGATAAGCTGGAGCCACGACGAGCCCGTCAGTTTTTTTCCGCTTCTTCCAGCTTGCCGATAGCGTGCGTTTTAACGCGCTCAATCGCTTCCATCAGGGCTGGATTGTCATGCGATTCAATCAGCTCAGCCGCCGTTGGCAGTAGATGTGCGGGAATGGCTGAACCGTCAGCATTGACCAGACTGTCAATGACAAGCTGAACGCTCATTTCTGAGATAGCGCGGACGCTGCCGCTTTCCTGCGCCTTATCAAGTGCCTCTTCATAGCTGATAAGCTCGCCAGCGGTGCGGCGGCGGATATAAACAGGGGTACCGAACATTTCAGTTTTTACGGCGGTGTTCTTTGGCTGCAACAACAGTGACTTGAGCTTTGAAATATCGAAATTATCTGACATCAGATTTTACCTGCTGAGGGATTAAAGCCGCCATGACAGCGGCGATGTTAAAATTAAGAGCCGGAAGCAACGCCCCACTGGATGTTGTTTTGCTTGCCCTGAACGGTGATCTGAATGACTTCACTGGCAGGCGCGGTGATTTCATTCATCTGCCAGCCAGACAGCGCCAGCACCATGTTGGCGGTGCGACCGTTTGGGAGTTCGACGTAAAACTGCACCGTCTGACGGTTTTGCGCGGCGTTAAGGAAGGCCGCAAAATCGGTGTTAGACGGGTCGTCCACAAAGCCGAGTGACTTTTCAGGCCCTTCAGGCAGGTCAGAAATAAACTGTTTGCTGGTATCAATGAGCGTGGTGCAGTCAACGAAGCCGCCCGTCTGGCCCGTTGCGCCGAGCGCTTTACAGTTAATCAGCGGTTTCATCGCGGAAACCGCTGCGCCAGCCGCGCCCCACATGACCACGGTGCCAGCAGGCAGCATCGCGTATTCTGGCGAAGTTTTATCAGCCATGATTTATCTCTCTGTTGAAGTGGTAGCGGCTGCTACCCGTTGTTTTGAATGCGGTCCCGTATTTCAACCGCGAGGATTCTGAGGACGCGGGATTTGTTGTAATCCAGCGCCGGACGGATAAAGGGGGAAGGTACCTGTTTCACTGTGCCGAACTCCTGAGCCAGCGCTTTAATGAAGTGCTGCTTACTGGGTCCGACACGAAGCACGACGACTGCATTGCCTTTGGTACGGGTTGTGGAACGGATTTTGATGGAGTCACGCATGTGCGGGCCCTTTGCGGACTCGTCGTAACCTGCGTGCTCCTTCATGTCCTGCTCAACGATTTCAAGTGCAGCGCGGCCAGCGTCACGCAAAACTTTTGTACCGGCTTTTTCACCCAGGGCGATAAGCTGGCGTTCAAGCTCATCAAGCCCGGTTACCTGCATTGTGATCATGACGCACTCTCCGGGCAGTAAAAAATAAAGTCCCTTGCACGACGATACTTTCCACCATCATCAGGATCGAAACTTTCAGAAATCCCTCGCTTTTCGACATACTGAACCGGATACCCACCAATGTGACCGTGAACAACATTGCGCCAGGCAGACCAGAGAGCAACCTCCATTTCCTCTGTTCGCCTGTAGGAAGACGAAATGAAACTTATCTGAAAGCGAGCCGCTATTGGCCCGGTTCGTACCAGACCTGTTTCAACTGAGGGATCGCTGATTAACTGCATGGTGACAAACTCAGATTCACTCTGAGGACCGATGAGTGGATAGACCTTCACGCCAATCAGATGCTCAATATCACTTTTAAATTCACTGAACACGGCTGAAATCCTCCGTACAAAGTAATTCAATATTACGCCTGTCTCTTGTTGGAAGCGGCGCAGTGACGGTGAAAACCCTACCCTCTCCTTTACCTGTAAGTTCGACAAGACGCGTTGTCGTAGCACGAAAATCGAAAGCGTAACGCATATAAATTTTGGTTGTGACTGAGGACCTTTCCGCATTGCCGCTTATAAAATCACGCCCGGTAACAGAGCGAATATCAGCCGATACCACAGGAGCTATAACTTTCCAGCCAACAGGCTGGCCGTATTCATCCCTGTCATCACTTTTGACTTCTATCCTTACCCTGTGTCGTAAACGTCCAGGCTCCATCAGCTTCCCTCCTCTGGTCTGGTATCGGCAATACCACGCCAGTTACGGTGAGTAAACATCATTCGCTCAGCCGCTTTATTTTCGTAAAGCTGTACTTCTCCCTGCGCCGTGCGGTGTTCAAACATGTCAGCAAAAACAAGGAGGACTGCACCCTTTACAGCAGCGGGGATGTCAGAAGGAAGCTTCCAGGCAGGCTCATCACAGTACCGGACGCAGTAATCTAAAGCGGCCTGCCCGTAAAGTGTAATCAGCTCATTGCGATCATCGCCTTCAAACTCAATCTGCTGCTTCAACAGATTCAGGCTTATCACCTGTAGTACATCAATCGCCATACGTTAAAAAGGCGGGTTTCCCCGCCTTCCCTCATCAGGAGCCTGAAGCAAAAGAGCCCTTGATGATGGCTGTAGGGCGATAGTGAGCCAGAGCAAGACGCTCTTCACACAGGATGGTCAGCATGTTTTTAACAAAGTTGTCCCGGTCTTCACGGCTGACCTCAACCGTTGCATCCATGCGGTCCCAGACCTGCGAGGCCATATCAAAACCACCGACAGTAAATGTGCCGCTGACCTGAGAACGCGTAGGCACGACAGGCAGGCCCCACATGTTGTTGCTGGTGAACGCCTGCGGACCGCCAAAGATATAACGACCGTCACGGTCTTTTAGCAGTGCGATGCTGTGCCAGTCACGGGGGTTAAGGATAATACCGGACGCGCTGAACTCAGACTCAGTAACCTGGTAGATGGCATGAGCAATGATGTCAGCACGCGTATCCCCGGATGCATTCAGAGAAACGTCATACGCTGTGGCCACTGCGTTGAGACCTTCCAGGTTGTCGCCTTTGCCGTCTCCGTTCAGCAACTGACCTTCTTCTTTCAGCGCCAGCCCGTACATCAGGCGGTTGTTAACGTAAGACTGCAACATCGGCGCATCGTCCATCACCTGACGGGATGCCTGCACCCAGTGCGCGATGGTTTTTACGTTGGCGGTCTGTTTGCTGAAGGTGATATCGGATTCAGGTTTCAGCGCTTTTTCAGCAACAACATCGGCGTTGTTGGTGAACAGCTCTTCACGAACATACTCCAGGGAATTACTTGAAATACGGCCCTGCGCCAGTAAATCACGGATAGTCAGGCGACGCAGACCGGGCATAACAATGCCTGGCACCTGCATTGGCTGAATCAGGCTGCCAGCAGAACCCGCATCGCTCCCCAGCGACTTGTTAAAAGTTTTGGCGTCAAACGTACCTTTGCTGCCGTTCCATGATTTCTGTAGCTCTTCGGCGGCACGCTCCGAGAAAGATTTTTTTTCACCCGGATTTTCCGCCCCTGACGCAAGTTTCTGCTCTAGGTCAAAAAGACGCGAGCCTGACTTCTGCAACTCTTCGTTAACCTTTGACAGATCGTCCTGAAGCTGTTTGGAAATTCGGCCAGAGCTTTCGATTTCTGATTTCTGAGCATCGAAAAGTTGAGACATCTTCTGTTGTGACTCTTCGATAGCCTTCTGAATTTGAGCGAGTTCGGACATGTTATTTACCTAAATTTGATGGAAAAGATTTGATGCTCTGAAGCAGAGCGCTGATTTGTGCTTCGTTTTCGCCGCTCCCGGACTCGCTCCGAATCGCTGACTTAAACCGGGCGATTAACCCGACTGCCTGTGACTTAGTGAGGCCGACTGAATCCCTCAGCCAGTTCTCCACGTCACGAATGGTTTCGATGCCGTCAATGCTTTTCATGGCAGACACGCCAGCAAGCTCGTTGGCCGGAAAGGTGCAGACGCTGATTTCACGCAGCGCCGCGATGTTTTTGAAAATTCGCCCGCTGGTACCCAGCGAGTAATCGTCTTTGGTGACGGAAAAACCGACTGACATGCCGTCAACCGTGCCATGCTGCATTGCTGCCTTCAGGTCAGCCGCGCCGCTGTGCCCCGGCGTCAACTGGCCGCGTACATACAGCCCCTTATCGTCTTCCGCCAGGCTGTCCCACTTACCCACCGGCAAATCCCACGTTTTATGATTAAAAAACATGGCAACCTTGCGACTCTGGTTGGTCAGGGCATTTTTGAATGCGCCGGGCAGAATAATGTCGCCGTCTGAATCCGTGTTGTTGAACACGGAGGCGTAGCCCTCAAAAATCCCCTGCTTGCCGTCACCGGAAAACTTAATTTCGGTTTCTTCAAACGCCAGCGTTTTTACGATCTCAGCCATCACGGCCCCCATAAAAATTAAGCCCCGTCAGTGCGGGGCTCTTTGTTGGTACCTAAATCGGTGATTGGCACATACTGTGACTGGCGCATTGCCACATCTCCGCCTGGCAGCGGAGGCAGGTTATCAGTTCGCCGCATTTCGTTGATGGTACGTAACCCGGCCTCGCCCATGGCCTTCATGAAGGCGGCGCGTGAAGCGGAATCACCACGGAGCAGGCCGTCAAGATTATGCTCTGCGTGGTAACGGCCAACATCAGCAGGCGGAATAAGCCAGCGGAGGATGCTGTTTTCCCACCGAGATATGTATGGCTGTAGCGTGTACTGAAGAAACCCAAGGTTTTGCTGTTCAATGCCGCTGCCCCAGCTCGTGGATTTTTCCACATCGCCGACCAGGTGCGGCGGAACCCCAAAGAACCGCGCCAGCTCACTAACCTGAAACTTTCTGGAGGCCATCATTTCAGCATCCTGCGGTGTTACCCCAATTGCTGAGGTTGAAAACCCGGCTTCAAGTATCCAGAGGCGCTTTTTAACCGGTCCACCAGCAATCTCTTTAAAGTTTTCTTCAACCTGAGAGCGCTGCGTTTCGGTCAAAACTTTTTCACCCGTTGAGAGAATCTGCGGCGATTTTGCCCCGTTCGCAAAGAAGTCACGCTGCTGATCCTCCATCGCAACGGCCACGCCCGCCGATTTACAGGCAAAAGCTATTGGTGACAGTCCCGTAAGCCCGGTAAAGCCAAAACCTTTAAGATGAAAAATCTCTTTTTGCGCGAAGTCGGCATAACTACCGTCTCGCTGATAGCGGTAAACGAGCCTTTTACCGTCCATCCTTACGTCCATATTGGCCGACTGAAGCGGTAACAGGCTGATAACGTTTCCTGTACTGTTTCTTTCGACCAGCGCATACGCATTTCCGTAGAAGCAGAGCTGCATCGTCATGGCCTCCCGAAACTCCTGGGCGGTCATATACTGGTTAGGTGAATAGCGCAACAGCCGCGCCAGAGGGTTGCTCATATCAACCTTGTTTCGGTTGTTTTCTTTATCCGTCTCGAACACATCCAGTGGCAGACATGATGTCAGCGTTGAAATCAGACTCACACAACGCCAGACCGTCGATATCTGTAAAATTCGTTCGTCGTTGACTGCGGAATCGCCAAGGTGCCCGGATGCAGACACCGGACCCGACTGCGAGCCCTGATTAGGCGTAACTAAGCGCCCACCGACGAACCATGACTGAAGCTTTGCCCACAGACCGTTATTGGTCCGTAGATCAATTGTATATTTCGGTTCTTCCATCACATGCTCAGCGGTCTGAAAATGAAGTCTTCAAAGTCACCACCCTGCACAGTGACCTCCCCGTTAGCCGCGCCAATAGACATGGTCATTGCGACCATACCGTCAATGCGGCCTGTTGCTTTGGATTTGTCCAGCTTTCTGTTGCCCGCTGCGTCTTTGACGATCACGGCATTAACGGCGCACATCGTCAGCACCGGGTTCATGCCGTGCCGCACCCGCCCGTTAAGCATGAGCGATTCAAGTGTGTCTACTGCTGGTCCCATGTCTTTAAAGCCCTGACCAAACTCAACAAGAGGGAGTGTAAGCCCAATGTCGTCGGCTTCTTTCCTGAACTGGTCTATACGCCATCGGTCAAAGGCCATTGAGCTGATATCGAAATCGCTGATGATTTCGGCGATGTCGCTCACCACAAATGAGTAATCAACAGAAGCGCCGGGCGTTGTGCGTAACAGCCCCTGCCTGACCCATACGTCATAAGGGACGCGGTCAGTTTTGGCCCGCTCGGCCAGCGTTTTTTCTGGGGTCCAGAAGAAAGGGAATACATCCCATATGCCGTCTTCGGCCTCACCGGCTATCACAAGCGCGGTTAAGTCGTTCCGCGCCGACAGGTCCAGTCCCGCATACCACTTGCGCGGTGTATTTACCGCCTCAGCGCCGCACATCTCCCAGATGATTCGGGAAATAAACGGCGACACGGTAGACACACGCTGATTCAGGTTGAGATTACGGAAGGTGTTTTCAAAGCTCGGCATTCGCCCTGCTTTCTCAGCCTGGCGGGCCATGTCTTTCTCTGACCTGAAGGTGCCAAGCGCGGGATTAGCAGCCAGCCAGGATTCCCGCTTACTGATATCCGCTTCTTTTGGTGCCTCATAAACATGGCAGACAATATGCGGGTCTTTCGATTTGACCGCGTCGTCTATCCAGATGCTTAACAGGTCAGCGTCATTTGCTGCCTGCGTGCTGATGACAATAAGCAGTGGATTTTCATGTGCGCCCTGCGCAGTGGTGATCGCATCAATGAAATCGTCCTGCGACCCGCGCACCTGTCCGGTTTCATCCAGGATTGCGAGTATCGGGGAAAGACCGTGGGTAGTTTTTCCCTCAGCCGACAGAGCCTTATATTCGACGTTGCAGGGAAGCCCGATAAGCTTTTTACCACTTGGGGTAATATGCACAATGTCCTGAAGTTTTGGATTCAGGTTGACCATCTTTACTGCCAGGTTAAAAACGATTGCCGCCTGCTCACGACTGAGTGCGCCACTGACAATTTGTGAGTTCTGTACTGCCTCTGGACCAACCAGGTGCGCCAGAAGAATTCCGGCTATCAACCCTGTCTTGCCATTTTTACGGGCGATGCTGAGGATCGCCATATCGGTACCGACAGGATTATCGTAAATCGCCCGGATGAAATCTTTTTGAAACGGGTCAAGCCGCATTGGCTGACCTATGAGCTTGCCCTCCGGCACGATACAAAAGCGCTCAATGAACGCTATTACACGCTCACCTCGCGTCATAGAATTTTATCCGTGTTGGGGAAAGGCTATCAGGTTGTCGTCCTGATCTTCATGTTCATCTCTGGTATTACGCGCATCACGATCATTCTGATTGCGCTTCTGCTGGTCACGACTCTCGCCGTTGGTGGCGTGTGAGTGAATCTGCAAATCGCGCCGCTGCGCCAGAATTGTTCGCTGCAATTCGGTGATTTGTTTGCGAAGGTCTTTTATCAACGCTTCGTTACGTGCCTCACCTCGCACGCGCTCTTCTTTGCGCAAATCTTTGCGTAAAACGGTGATATAGAGCTGATTATTTGCCAGTTCCGCAGCGGCCAGAAGGTCAGCAGGCGTCCAACTGTCCAGAGCTTTTGATCTGATATTGTCGTGCCAGAATGGTTCGGCTTTTTTCTCCAGACCCGCATGAACCGGGGGCTGGATGGTGTCCACGGTTGCGTTTTGCATGGCCCGAACTGCCGCCGCCGAACTGTCGGAGCGGGTTCTTTTTTCTGCCATATGTCAACACCCTTAAAACTGAAAAAATCGGGTTAGCGTTAAAATCAAACTTTGGCGGCGGTCATTTGGGGACTTCATCCTGAAGTTTTGACCTCCCCCCCTGCCTTGATGATATTCATTCTCATTTTGATTGATTTCAGGGTGAATGATTTCACTTGGTAATCATTTCTGGTGCGTCACACTGTAGCTCTGCACCAATCAATCCCATCGCAATGGTTGCTTCGCCATCAGGATAGGCTGACAGCACTTCACGCATGGCCTGCTCAGCTTTCTTCACTTTCGCCTGACTCTCTTCAGGCAATGAAGCAATGAGCCCTTTGAACATCAGGATTGTCTGTTGGTCTTGTGTCATTACTTACTCCAGTGAGACGCGGGGTCCAGAGGGTAGCCATTAGCATCACAACCTATCGCTATCCCGCTCTTTTCCATTCTCTGTTTGGTTGAGTCGTGATGTGCTTTGCACAGTGGTTGCCAGTTCTCTTTACTCCAGAACAGGTGCTGTGCTTTCGATATAGCCAGCGGATTGCCGGACTTGAGCGCATCTTTAAGTTTGTGGGGTTCGATGTGGTCAACAACTGTGGCCGCTGTGATTCGCCCCTGCTCTTCACACATCACACACAGCGGATACTGCTGAAGGAATCTCAGTCTCGCCTTATCCCATCGGCTTCCGTAAATGCGAGGCTCTTTACTCATGCCAGCCTCCAGGCTCTGCGGCGCTCTGTTCGAGGCTCATTGTCCGGGTGGCGCTCCACCGTGGGCAGGTCTGCATGATCCACCAGCGAATAACACGGATATATAACGCGGCCACCATAAGCATCACCGACAGCGTAATCAGCGGCCAGCGTCCTGTCCCATCGTTCAAGTATCTGAGGAATCTTATGCTGTGGCAGGCTGTAACAGACGCCGTGAATCAGTCTGCTCATGACCAGATAATCGGCTCGAGTGCGGTCGGCATCCACCAGCATGCCCGCAATTTCATGCTGGTATTGAGGCGGTCTGCCGGTCCCAAGATAAAATGACAAAAGGTCATCAGGGAACCGACTCAGCCAGGCAGACACCTTATTAATGAAGCCATCAACCAGAACGGCGTCATCTTCCAGTATCACCACGCGACAGTCCTGCATGCTGGCCCACTCGATAGCGCGGCGGTGATTGGCATTGGCACCACCATCTTTATCATCAAGCAGGAAGTGAGCATTAAGCACGCGCTTCAGATTCATCACTGCTTCTAATCGTGAGTGATGCGCCACAATGGCAAACTTTACTTGTGCTTCCACCAGGCAAACTCCTTACCAAGGCCATCAGACTTAAACACGGTATGTATACGCGGGCCTGTCACCAGGCGGTCACGGTAACGATGAGCGACTATGCCGAAAGCGATCATGTCGCCTACTGATGCCGCTGAGTGTTCTTGGCTCCAGAAGCGCAACGATTCGATGTGGTAATACAGCCGGACAATCCCATGCGCTATTGCCATCACATCATCGCGGGTGCCACCCAGCAGGCCAGCGTTAAGCATCACATCGTTGCGATGCTCTTCAATGAATGCCTGACAGATGGCTTCGGGGTGATTCTGCTTAGCCCAGGTGTCGGCGTAAGTCTTAGGCTCAGAGCCAACGTAAATCTTGCCCTCTTCCATTCCCTGCCAGGGCTGCTGAAGCATTTCTACATCAGTACCATCGGTACACCAGACAAGGTGATATTCAGGGTGATCGCGTAAGTGATGCCAGATATGCAGCCAGCGCCGGAAGTAAACGTTCATCTTCACATCAGGCACACGGAATAACTCGGCATCTGCCGGAACAGTCTCCAGCTCATCAGCCAGGACGATGCGGCCACAACAACTGAGCGATAAAGCCCACTTAGCCAGCAGGTCAGGTGAAGGTGTTATCTTCGTTCCGCGCTGTGGGTCCGGCTGGCTGGTCAGTAACGTGGTGATAACCACATTGCGCTTGTCGCGGTACTCCGCATATCCGGTGTAGCCACTGTTACGGCGCTCGTTGTGAATCGTCACATTGCGCTTAACCTGTGCTTCACGGTCTGGCCTTGGTACAGAACGCTCAACGGCCTGATGCTCATCAAGCGAGTAAATAAACTTTTCCGAACCGACGACATCAGCGAACGCCCATGATGTGAGCCCGGCATTATGAATGCGTAATGCTAAATCTGAGTGTTCGTACATACCACGCTGATATATGGGGTCGAAACCACCCACCTTTTCGATCACGCTACGGTGGTAGTAAAGCATTACGCCGCGCTGGCCAGTATAGGCTACGTGCTTATCGTCGCGGTATAACACGGCTATGTCGTTAAGCTTCTGGCCTGTCGCGAAGTCCTGAAACTGATAGGCAAGATGCGGCTCAGGTGAATCAATATAGGGCCGCTCCCAACCACCAGCTACAGGGTGAGCATCGTCATCCCACAAAAATAAATGCTCGCAGCCTGCATCCATCAGCGCCTGAAGGCTGGCGTTCTTTGATGCCACGATTCCGCGTGAAACGTCACGGCGAATAACTTTGACTCCAGCCGGAGCATTTACCGGAACGCTTGAGCCGTCATCTATAACAACCACCAGCGCACCAGCAGGAAGAAACTTAAGCTGATGCTCAATGGCGCGGGATAAAACGTCATGGCGGTTATGGGTTGTTATGGCAATGCCGATATTTGATGCCCGATCAGTTAATGGCGCATAGGCAATACCATCAATAACAACCTTCATGATTAAGCCCCATGTTAAGTTTAAATTAGTTTACCTCTTTGCTTAAATCTTCAATGAGAGAACTTAGCCTCTCTTTAATAACTTCCATAAATTCATATACGTATTGACAAACATTGTCCTTTTCTAACTGAGACATTTCACGAGGAGCTATCTCACCAAATTGGCCCATGCCTGACATTGAGGAATCCAAATAAACTTTAATATCTTTAAGTTCTGGCAATAAATTGCGGAAATAAATTCCGACACTGGCTTCAAGAGCATCGTAATCGAAAGAAATGGCTTCACTTACCTTTTCGACAGATATGGTATCTATATTTATATCACCCTGAAAAATACCTATCATAGTTCGCTGGCTTTTATTTATATTATTTCTGTACTTGATAAGGGATAAATAGATTTCTTCCGACTTTTTCAATCTGGCCGAATCTGAATCTTTCTTTCTATCGAGATCATGTTGAATCCTTAAACGCCTTTCAGAAGCTTTATTTGCCCACCACGTAGCCGATAAAGAAGCCACGACTGAAAAAACACCTACAAGGATTGTTCCCACTAAGTTGCTCATGTTTCCTCCAGTTTTTAGAGAAACACTTTATCTCCATTTGCATGTTTATAACAAATGAAACTGCAACTCAGAGCAATCAACAACAATTTGAAAATTCAGTTAATAACGATTTCGCAACGCTTCACAGCGTGGCTAACCGTTATCCCTTGTCGGAGAGATTCGTAAAGCTTTGCCGCTTGTGCTTGTAATACAGATACCGGCTGTTAACATGAAAGGCACAATAAGAAATTGTTTTCCGCAAGTTAGGCCCTCATGGGGCCATTTTTTTTAGTTCTGCGCCTCAATCTTTCTAATTGCAGCTCGGTCGATATTGCACTGAGCCACTACGCCGTATAGCTCTGCATTGAGGCTTACGCTGTCACCAAAAGTCATCATTTCTGCCGGCGCTGGCGCTTCAATTTGACTTGTCAGTTCTGCCGGAAGGTTTAGCCGTGGCTGGTTGATTGTCCGGTACTCCACTTGCGGCTTTTGCTGCACTCCGCAACCTGTCAGCAGCATCAGCGGGAACAGTAGCAACAGCACACTTATCCGCTGCAAGATATTGCTTGATTTCATTCTGTAGTTTCCGGTTCTGCTGGGCTGTTACGGCGCGTTGTTCGGTGACCTGCCCCATGACTTCATTCTGGTGCTTAACGGCTGTCACAAGCTCGTTAACGCTGGTAGCGAGGCCGTCATTTTTTGAACGCAGGTCGTTAATCTGCTCGTCTTTGCTGTTCGCCAGCTTCTCAAGACGGTCATTAGTTGCTGATAACTGTGAGTTGCGGGCATTCAATCCCCACAAAGCAACGCATATCAGCCCAATGACGATTACCGGCGCGTAGTTTTTAATGGTCTGAAGGGGGTTCATGAGAGAAATACCTCACGCTCTGCGACACGTCGTTTAACAAGCCCGTTGAGTTTCTTACCACCAGCGTTAACCCACTTTCCAAACTCATCGGCTGCGCCTGCATAATCGCCAAGGTTGAGTTTTTTGAGCAGTGTTGATTTAACGAAGTTACCTGAACCAAGGTTGAACACAAATGACGCCAGGGCGTCGAACTGGTTCTGAGTCAGCTTCACCTTTACGTTAGTGTTGATGGTCAGTTCTGCTACCTGCAAATCCTCACGAAGAAATGCATCGGCCTGTTCTCCGGTAATGATATCGCCCATCTTTACGCCGTGAGTATGCCCATAGCCGATAGTCGGTATGTTTACACTGTCACGATATGCCTCAAGTTTCAGACTTTCGAAGCGCTTGATAAGGTTGATGCCGTTATTGCTGACCTTCATTGGTGCCCCCAGTCTTTTTGTCTATCCATCCGCGCAATCTGGCGCTGATGAAATCATTTCCGACATACCCGATATAAACCGCCAGTACCTGTGCAGCGGCATCCGGAATAGTCCAGTTGAATACTGAGCCTGCAACCTGAAGGGTTGGCGCGGCGAAGAACGCCAGCGCACTACAGGAAACAGCGTCGAGAACCCGCTTACTCAACGGGCTTTTTGCATAGGCACTGCGTAATAGTGAAAACATGCCTGCTACCCCGGCATATCCCCATTCGGTCTTGTGGCTGTAAAGCCAGAGTAAAACTGTGGCCCAGAAGCCAGGGTCTTGTGAGGACATACGTTATTCCCGCCACCGAAATGATGGCGGCTTGCTGTTGAGGAAAAGATTGCGCATCGCCACGGCGTCAAAATATGAGTGGGTGCTGATTGGCGAGCGCAAAAACGAAAAAAGGCCGCTCAATGGCGACCTCTTTAAATAAAACCCCTGACGCATTCCGCGATAGTTTCCTTGCCCGTCGGCAACAGGGTTAATCTTGCTGTGAATATCACAATATGAAAGGCGCTACAGGTTTGCAGTCCTGGACAGAACGGATAAACCGCCTGCGCTCAGTGCCTTTGGTATTGTGTGGAAATGAAAAAACCCCGCCAGTTGGCGAGGTTTCTAATTTAAGAAGCTATGCGTTGTTACCACTCTTAACAGATTACATAGAGAAATTCGTAACGAAAAGCAGATTAAGCGGTTTTTTGAAAAATAGTTTTCTGAGTGGCTTCATCCATCTCAAGCCGGGCATCTGTCATCAGTATGCAGGCATCAATAAACGTCTCTGCGATCATCAGCTTTTGACGCACTTTCCCCTCTGAGCATTTAAGCCAGCGGGCTATTGTCGATTTGGATACGTCATAACGGTAGTGCGCCATAATTAAATCCAGCTCATCCAGGCGACCAACCTTTTTGAGCATGCCGACTGCGGTATCAATAATCATGCCGTCATTGTCACAGCAGGAAGGACGGCTACTGGTGCTCTTAGGCAGCAGTGTAATAAACATAGGGCTGGTTGGATTCCAGCTAACCTGAGTGCCTTCACTTGCAGCCCAGCCGCCCCAACGTTCTAAAACCAGTTGAATGTCACGCATATTAAATCCCCTCCACACACTTTATTTTTTATCTGTCCCAATGACGCCAACTGCAATAGCGTGATCAAGAAACCGGAATAACAGTTCAATCTGACTGCCGTAATTCGACTCAAAAAGTTTTGCGTCGCGGTGTAACTCGTCGTGATGCGCCCTGCAAAGCGGTATCACGAATAAATCATGTGCCTTTGTTCCCATACCTCCCTGACCATGTCCAATAATGTGATGCGGGTCATCTGCCTGATTAGCGCAGCATGCGCATTTCTGAGACTTAACCCACTTAGTGTACTTCGGGCACTCCCAGCGCCTGCGCTTTGGTCGCCTCATGAATGACTCTGGCGATTCAGGGTCAGCCACCAGATCGATTATCTTTTTGACCTGCTCCGCTGCCTGCTGGATGACCTGCTTAGGCTGGCGTTCCGGCGCGATGTGAGACTCCTTAAGCTCTCCGATGACAACACTTGCTGGCATGCGGAGCACACGCCTTGCCGGGGCTTCAGGTATCAGGTCGATAAGGTCATTCAGTGAGGCCCACCAGCAAAGCTCTGGCAGGGTAAGCTGATGTTCGCCATGCAAACCAAGCTGGCTGCAAACCATCCTGATTATCCACAGCGCTGTGTTTCCCTTGGCGATGTTATCCAGCTTGCCGGGCGTACCATGCTCCCTGAAATGATTATCGTGGCCGTAGCACAAAGACACCAGGCCGGATTCAGTTTCGTGAAGCGTGAATTCATGATGATGCCATGTCGCATCGTCGTGCCACTGGCAGCATTCAAAGCCACGAACGAAACCAGCCAGGCCATTTGCACCACCAGCGGTGGCGATAACACGATGATGACTGAAGAACGGAATCAGGGACTGCTCATCAAGTAGCGGCTGTGTGCCGTCATTGATCCTGCCTGATGGAAGGTCGGCCACGTCCGGTGTTGGCGTGCTCACCAAAACGCGGCCACGAAACATACCTATCAGGTCTGAGCCAGGCTTGAGTAGCACTATCCCTGTGCGCGGAGCAACTTCGGGTGTAAGTAGTGCTCTCATTCACCACCTGCCAGCTCTTTGTCGTGAGTGTACTCACCGTTCCATGACTGCTTCATGGGCAACTGGCCTTTGAGATATTTGCGATATAGCCAGACAGCGCCATCGTGGAGCAATACCGGCTGGTAAGTGATAAAGCTCGCTGATGCGCTCGGACTGACCTTACTGCTCTTTTCTGTAAGATATTTGTCTCTGGCCTGAGAACGGACACGCCACTGAGCATGGTTTCCATTAGGGTTATCGTCATAGAGCCAGTTTGCATCCTGGAGGAATGCACTTATCTTACTGACGTTAACGCCGTTAAGACGCTTGCAGAACTGCACAGGAGACAGGCCATCGCTGAAAAGGTTTTCAAGGTGATCGATGTATTGCGCCTGGCGGTGCGTTAAAACTTCAGCCTGCTGCTTGGCTTCCATTGCATCTGCCCAGGCACGAGCCAGTTTTATAGGATCTGACATATCAGGCAGCATTACCCCATGGAACTCGCGCAAGCTGAAATAATTGTCTTCAAGCTGCTCGTAAAAATCCCAGGCCTGATCTGTTTCCAACATTTTTGCGTGACGCGATGCACCTCGCTCAGTCCAGAGAATGAGTGAAGTTGTATGTTTACTAACCGACTCGCTGAAAGATAGTCGGATGTTTTTTAACTCATCACCCGTTACTTTGAAAAAGTGTTTACCCTCTTCAAACCGGCTTTCATTGCGAACATGATTCTGTTGGATACGCACAGGAGTAGTGCCATAGCCCTTTGCCAGAAGGTCAGTGGTTATCACTCGCTGATCGCGATACATGATGACAGGAACGCTCAGTGAAGCGTTTGATGAAATTACTATTGGGTTTGATACAGGCGCAATACCGCCAGTTACATGATTAGGCATGTTTCTCTCCACACACTGTTTTTGAACGGTCCCGCCCCATCACCTGCAAGTGAACGGGACCAACCTTTACCAACGGCATCTGCAACATGCCCCCGGTATTCGCACTATAACCGCTATTTGAAATCATTTCCCCCCCGACGTGAACGGAGTGATAGTTACCTCTGCTTTTCCCTGCTTAACCTGATCTCCCCACTCTACAGTGAACCTCTTAATCTGCCTGTCATCGACCCATACGCCAGCATGCGTAAGGCTGTCGAACAGCGCTTTCTGGTAGTTATCAAGGTCGCGATTGCGCTTGTCTGGCGGGTACAGCAACACGGTAACTTCAACGTTCACAGTAATGGGCTGTGGGCGGCGCCTAAGCTGTGTCAGGATGGCTGCGATTGCGTTTGAACGAAAAGAGCGCCCGGAGGCGCTAATTTTCATACCCGTATTCGTAGCCCGCCAGTAACCGTTAACGCTTGGTGGAAATGGAAGCGTAAGACGAATCATGGCTTGCTCCAGTGGTCTTCAATGGAAACGCCCAGGCGATGCAGCCAGTCAGCCAGTTTCAGCATCGACTCACGCTCACCCAAACCTTCAGGAAAGTCATCAAGTGATATGCTCGGCTTAAACCTGCCGTAAGCATCGCGTTCGATTGTTACGCTTTGCTCCAGCGTTGTTTTCCAAACGTGGCTGTAGTGCTTGATCAGATAAACCGTTTTTGTATTACCCTCTTTCACATCAAGTCTGTAATCAGTGAGGATGACCTGGTTATTTCTCCGATAAATATTTCTCCAGCTCATGCCACCCTCCCGGCTATAAGTTGCACGCTGCTGTCACACTGGTTACCCCAGCAATCCCAACCCTCGGCGGCGGTTCGCGCAAATAACTCTATGCGTGACACGTCACCGTAAAGCTGCTCAAGGCGGTTTCGAACCTCCCACGGCTTAGCGCTGTGCTCGCCCAGGCATGAGTAAACAACCTGCTTAACCGATGCACTGGCACGTTCAAGCCCTGCGCCGCGAGTTGCAATCAGCACGTCTTCTGTGTTGCTGCGGGTATGGTTGCCGCCATTCATACGCGTCTCAGCGTTAAGCATGTCCAACAAGTCACTAAAATCATGGATGGACTGATCCACCAGCGCACGATTGAAACGTTGCTCGGCGAGTTGATTTAGCTTCACCCAGGTAAAGCCCTTCATCGTCCGAACGCGGAAGCCCCACGCCTCAGCCAGCTCTCTGGCCTCCTGGTTATGCGTGCCGGTGTACCACATGGCCAGCACCGCGTTTTCTTCCGAAAGCGCCCACACGGGCAGGCGCTTAAGATCGGTCATTGACATAGTGCTGTAGTGATTCTTTGCTGCACCGTTACTGATTTTGTTGCCGTATTCCCATGGAGGATCAGCGTAGATAAGCTGGTAAGGCATTATTCGGCCTCCCCTTTTTGCTGGCTGAGATATTCGCCAACAATTTTCATTACCTCGCTGATACTGTCAGATGGAAGCCACAGTGCAGATTCTCCTTCAGGGTCAGTTGTATGCTCAGCTTGGGTCATTAACTCCACCAGACGACGTGCGCGATTTGCATTGAACTGCGGCATCGCAGCGGCTTTAGTCAGTTTCTTTTTGCCACTGGCTTTTGCCTTTTCCATCTGCTGTTGAGCGACGCTGGATGCTTTAGCGCCATGCTCACGCTGCAAAGCAATCGCAGTGGTGGCGGCAACCTCGCCGGACCTGACCATATCAATCAGGCCATCACCAACGGTAAGAAGCTGTAAGTGCTGCTCTACGTCAGTGACCGAGCGCTTAACCTTCTTCGCTATCTCTGCCGGTTCCCAGCCCTGATTGACCAGGCGCTGATAAGCGGCGGCACGCTCCAGCGGAAGTAACGCCCTGCCCTGGCTGCTTGTCACCATGAAGGCGATGCGGTCTGCCTCGCTGCCAACGAAGTCTTTGCACTCAAGGCGTAGCTCATAACCCGCTTCCTGAGCCAGCTTCGCACCGAAGTAGCGGTGATGCCCGTCGATAACCTTGATGCCCTGCTCGGTGACCTGAACGGCAAGCGGCGGCACATGCTCACCAGCGATAAACGCATCACGGAATTCCTCAGCGTGGGCCTGGTCAATTTCGCGGACGTTGTAACCCGGCTCCACGTATAGCTCATCCACGCTCAGAAGATAGGTTTTGCGCGTAGTGATATTGATTCCAGTTTCGTCTTTGCCTTTATAAACATTAGATAAGTTAGTCATACTGTGTGTAACTCCATAACCAGAGTGATAATGAGTAACAGGAGGATCACCAGCACTTCCGGCAATGACCTGTAGAAATATTCGTTCTCTTCGAAGTGGCGCTTTAGGGATGATTTCATCGGTTCAGCTCCCTCAGCCCTGCATCGCTTACCCTGCCGCTGGCTATGCCGCCGTAATGACCACAACGCATCTTCGCCCTGGACATGCACTTGTCACGGCTTACCTTGGCGTTCTGCCGGTTGTCATCGAACTTTGCCAGGATCATTGCCTGTAACCAGTTATGGCTTGCCCTCTGCCAGAGGCCTTTAGTCTGCAACTCTGTGGCTGTCTTGACTGCCTCAAGGTAACCAGCGTTTTCTGGCGGGCGCTCATAGGGCGTTATCGAATACGTGTAATCCTTGTTTCGGCTCAGGATGTGCTGCTCATACAGGCCGGTTACCGAATACCTGACAGCGGCGTTGGATAAACCTGTTTTCGCGCAAATCTTCGTGATGGTCATTGACCCATGCTTACGCAGGCAGTCGAGAATGATTTCAACGTTGTCCATGAATCCCCCTTAAGCGCCACGGAAGCCATCAGGGATGGCGTAATCGGTTGAAGGAATATCCGTAACCTGACGAATCCATTTGCCGTTCTCGCACTTTGGGCGTCCTGCCTGATTCCATTTCTGAGCGGAACCCAGATACGCGGGGAACTTGCCGGGGCGGAAAATAGTCTCCGGGCGAACGTACTCACTCATTCTGCTGTCCTGCATCCACTTGGCGATGGTGTAATCCACAGTGAGGATGAGCTCATCAGCGGTGAAGTCTTCAGCCAGGCGGCCACGAATAGGACCGAGTGACGATTTTGATTTCTGAAAACGGAGGCCAGAGGCGCGGTTAAGATGCTCAAGAACCCGAAAAGCATCTTCAGAAGGATCACTGTCGGGTTTCGCAGAAACCGGACAAGAGTCTTTACCTGTAATCTCTGTAGTATTCTCTGTTGTATTCTCTGTAAGACGAGGGCAATTTGCCCTGATGGATGAGGGCATGTTGCCCTGATCGATGAGTGCAGCCTGCCCCTCTCGATTGGTGCAATTTGCATTCTTCGATGAGTGCAAATTGCCCTCATCGGTCAATAAAGGGTTTGCGTGGTTAATTGCGTAATAATTAGTCCGATCATGCTGAGTTTTTTTCAGTTGCTCGACGAAAATCAGGTCACGCTTTTTAAGCGACGTAAGAGCACGCTTAACAGTGTCTGATGACCAAAATGGAAACTGATTTGTCCATTCGTCGATAGTGTTATAAACCCAGCGTTTCCCGTCATATTCGACGCCAGATGTGGTGTCTTCCAGCCAGTAGCAAATCTGTTGAAGCACAATGGCTTCATTGAGGCCAATGCGGCTGGCAAGCTCAGGGCTCACCACAAGCGGCTTGACCTTAAGCAGTAAACTCATGGTGATACCTTCCTGAACTTCTGACTGAACAACACACGCGGCAGCATGCAATCGTGGGGATAATTTGGGCGGCGGAAGATCACACGGTGATTAACCGTATCAACGCCAATAGTTGTGACCGGAACACCGCGATTGTCGGTGTAGCGCTCCACCCAGGGCTTGATGATTTCAGTTTCCATGGTTCACCCCGGCATCTGCTGGACGACGATAAAACTCTGCCCAGGCTGATTCGACTACCAAACGCGGCACGCACTGGTAGTTGTGAGGCTTATCCGCTGAGGATATGATTTGCTCATAGACAGGGACGCCAGCCTGATATCGGCAGCGGAATTGCCCTGACAACGGTTTCTGTTTTACAATGCTCATGCGATGAGTCTCCACACACGTTGATTTACTCGCACCGAACGCCCTAGGCTGCAACCCGGGGCGTTCACCTTTTCTGACCCCTGCTAAATCTGTAACCACTTCAAATGTCCTGCGCGTCGAACTGCATTCCGGCCACATCAGCTTTTCTCCCGGTTGATACGAACATGTCCACGGCGTGATCAGCTGTGCCTGCACTGAAGAGCGCAATGAGGCCGAAAAATCCGTGAACCTGATGATTGAGTTTTTTGCGGAATAACGCTGACAGCGTTTTGCGCTCGTGATGGTCGATGACGCCATCTGCCATAGCTTCAAGCTGGGCTGTTGCCAGTTCTCCTTCCGCGGCTTTGGCCTTCATCTGCGTATCGAACAAATCAACCTTGTCCATTTCGCCAGCAGCCTTGATGTCCACCAGCAGCATTCCATGACGAACGGCCATGAATTCAGCCACGCAATGGGTGCCGGACAGAACTTCCATTTGCATCAGCTCATCAAGGGTGAAAAAGCGACTGCCACACTTGCGGTACAGATGGTTATGGAACTGATCGATGCTCATGCCTAAATCAGCAGCCATACCTAAGCGACCGTGCTTATGTGCTTTGCACATCTGGCGAATTGCTTGGTTTATCGTGTCTACCATTTTGCTTTTCCTTGGGTAGTTAAATTATTTTTTTTCTCGGGTTATGGTTGTGAATCTCTTAGGGTAAAGAATCTGCATTTCGGTGATTTTCCCCTGGAAATAGGTAGTCAGCCTTTCTGCTACATCTACTGATGCTGCTTGGATACCTCTCTCAATTCGACTTAGGTTTCCTACATCAAGCTGAACTGCAACTGCTACCTGACTTAAAGTGAGTCCATTAGCAAGCCGCACGGCTCGCAAAGGTGTTTGCGGGATTTGCATTTTTACCTCCTCAATTGCGTAATTCGCATATTATTAGAATGCATCAACTTGCGCAAGATAATTTGCGTATTTTGCAAATGAGATTTGTAATTAGCCCATGAACATAGGAAATAAAATTAGAAGCCTGCGCAAAGCTCGGGGCATGAAAATAGAAGAGCTTGCTGAAGCCGTTGGAGTTGACGGCGCTAATATCTCACGCCTTGAAACTGGAAAGCAGAAATCTTTTACAGAACAGTCAATTAACAAAATAGCTAAAGCTTTGAATGTTGACGTAAGTGAGTTATTTTCACCTGGAACTGCTGAATCCACTGTATATAATGACAGTAGGAATTTACAAAAGCAGGAGCCAGACACTATGTATCGTGTGGAAGTCCTTGATGTGAGTGCCAGTGCTGGGCCTGGTGCATTTGTATCGGGCGATGTTATAGATGTAATTCATTCAATCGAATATGTAAGCGAGCACGCGAAAACGATCTTTGGCGGACGCCCAGCGTCCTCAATCAAAATGATTAATGTTCGTGGTGATAGTATGGCCGGAACTATCGAGCCTGGCGACTTAGTATTTGTGGATGTATCGATACATAGCGTGGATGGAGATGGTATTTATGTTTTTGGATTTGATGAAAAAATTCACATAAAGCGACTTCAATCTGTCCCTGACAAACTTTTGGTTCTGTCTGATAACCCCCAGTACAGGGAATGGCAAATAGACAAGGATAATGAACATAGGTTTTATGTCTTTGGTAAAGTAATGATCAGCCAATCCCAAGCAATCAAGCGCCACGCATAACTCTTTCCACTCCCATTTAGAAGATGTCGCTTAATCCTGCGATGTCTTTTTTGCATCCTTTAATTTGCATTTTGCGCATTTTAATAATTGCGTATTGTGCAATTTTGTTTTAATGTTATCCCATCAGTAGCGAACAGGAAGGACGCCCACGAAGTAGCCGCCCGAGGCGTAAGAAGACCGGGATGATTCGCGAATATGCAGAGTTTCAGGAAAGAGAGAGTGTTGTACTTGGCGGTTACTCCGGGGCTTTCATCCCATAAGGAGAGCGAAGGTAATGTTCACCCGGTTTAACCGCACTTTTTTGCACAACGATGAGAGCATTTGGCGGGCGCTTCAGGCCGCGCCACAGAGGCGCTGAGTGTTCTCTTCGTTGTGACATGTCACAACAACCTTCAAGTGTGGAGGCCCGGCTCTGGGTTGTTGCAGTAGCCCAGCAGCCAATTAACTAAATCCCAAAAGTTTTATTGCCATCTTCGGCAAGGGATTAGTGCAACCAAAAATCGTGTGTGGAGACGATATGAGTCACTTCAAATACCAAACCCCAGAGGCATTAGCCGCATGGGATAAGTTGCAAGCCGACCAGAAGCAGATGCGTGATGAAGGCGCTCAGTTTGCAGCCCTCTTCGGTGGACGTCCTGTTTACAGCAACGATATCAGCCGTTCTCGCTTTCATGGCGTTAAGTTTGACGACGCATTTTATATCGCAAAAGAGCTTTGGACTAAGCCAACGAGCTCGACAGGGTTTGCAAGCTGGCCCAAAGCGCGTGCACCGAAAGGACTGATCGAAGAATACAAAGCGCTGACCGAACTCTGGAAAGCTAATCACCCTTCGGTATCGGTTGATATCGACGAATTTTACAAGGCTGTAGGTTTCGACTGGGGGATGCTCCTTATCTGCGGCTTTACCTATTTCGCTTTCGATGGCGCTGTTTATGTCTCTACTAAAGCCAAGCCCCAAGATGGTTTTGGTGCGGTGGAAATCGTAGGTAGTGAGTTTGATAAAGCAAAAGCGGGGTATCTCGATGCAAAAGCCTGACGATCCTATCACCGTTGGCCGTATCACCCTGCCCTATAGCCATCTGCTCAATGGCTGGCTGATGCCTGACGGTACCGTTATCAAAAACCCAATCAAGGCGCAGAACGAAGCTGAGCGCCTTAACTGCAACATCGTTTTTCACTGAGGGCCACCAGCATGTTATCGAATAAATCAAACAAAGAACTTGTTGAAGCAGGCCATCAGTTCGCTAAAGCGCTTGATGCGGAAATGCCACTTATTGAAATCGCAAAGCTTGTCTCTGCCCTTTCTACTCGCCTGGATTGCGCCATCGTGCGTGGTGATGAATTACAGCAGAAGCTGGATGCGATGGCGGCCGAATCCATCCCTGAAGGTTATGTCTTGGTTCCTCAGAGCATGAATGTTTCAGCCGATGCAATGGAGTCCATTTGCTTCCACGGCGGTGACGGCGACGGCCAATTTGGTGAATTCACTGACGTCATTTTATGGGTTGGCCATATTGAAAATGATGACGGCACAAAAACATACGGGCTGAATATCACTACTGCTGAATATCCAGAAGACGGTAGCGCCAACATTAGCGAGTTCGCAGAACGCATTGGCTCCGGCACCCATGACACTGCGGATAAGGAAGCAAAGTGATGAACAATCGCGAACCAATGCGCCGCTCTGAAATTGACAGAGAAAAAATGAATCTGCCGGTTGGCATGACCTGCGGCGATTGTGTGCACTCTCGTCGCTGCAAAATGATGTTTGGTCATATTCCTGAAGACGAAGTGTGCGACTGGGCTCCATCAAGATTTCGTATGACCATCGTCACCCATGACACTGCGGATAAGGCGGGTGACAAATGAAAGAGCGCCCAATCCTCTTAAACGCCGAAATGGTTCGTGCAGTTCTGGACGGCAGGAAGACGCAGACGCGCCGGATTATGAAGGTGCAGCCTGATTCGCCGGGGTATGGCCTCCGCTTCATCACGGAGTCATTCAACAACCGTGAAACCGGTAAGTATTTCTGGTCGCAATCAGATGGCTGCGGCACTAACAAACCTCGCTCCAAACCTTTTTCATGCCCATTCGGTGCAGTAGGTGATCGCCTTTGGGTGCGTGAGAGCTTCTACGAGCACGGCCATTGGCAAGGCGGTGGCTATGACCCAGAAGATTCATATTTCGTCAGCGATAAGCAGGTTTTGTATCCGGCAGACGGGATTCAGCGACCCTTTGAACGCAAGCGTGAAGACTTCTGGCGCTCCCGTCCATCAATCCACATGCCGCGCTGGGCTTCCCGCATAACGTTGGAGATTACCGGCGTTCGTGTGGAGCGGTTGCGCGAACTGAGCGAAGAGGATGCCAAGTCAGAAGGCGTTACGCCACCAGCTGGCGGAGTTCTGCCTGGATGGGAGCATCGTATTAACTTTCGCGAATTGTGGATGAGCATTTACGGCACAGATAATTGGGAAGCTAACCCGTGGGTGTGGGTCATTGAGTTTAAGCGTCTCGATAATGCGGATAAGGCGGGTTGATATGGCTATCTGGATAGAAATTAGATGCGAAAGGCGCGGTGCTGGCAGGTCTAAATACGATGGTTTCCGCTGCTGGTCAGATGATAACGAAGGTCCAGGTGTAATGTCTAACGACTCTCAGCGCGGTTTGATTTTCTCCCATAAAGAGTTAATAGACGATTGCAAATCAGCGGGATGGAAGAAAGTTCGTGGGGAAGGTTGGGTTTGCCCCGCCTGTATTGCTTACGAAGCCAAAAAGGAGGCCAACCATGACAACTAATTCCCCCAATCCAGTTGATGGTGATGTACTGAAGGAACTTCGCAGCCGATATGCGGAGCCTAAAATCCCAAGTTGTAGCATTTGCGGTGGTGAGCTTTCTGTTCAACGTTCAGGCGGTGGAAGCCCTACGATTTGGGCTTGCTCAGGGATGATTGACGACCCTACTGGTGAGCGAACCTGGATTTATGCTGAAGGTCGTAGCTGTGCTGATGAGCACTATGAGCGCTCACGCTGGACCGATTACAGGCGTGGTGGTGACAGCGATGTAATTGACCTCATTGATGCTTACCAGGCTCTTTTAGCTCTGCACCTTAACGCCACCGCACAGCCTGTAAGCGATGGGTTGGTTTCAGTTCCGCGTTCATTAACGGCTGAGAATGGCGCGAAGGCGGCATTACTTGGTGAGTTTAGCGTGCAGCAAAATATTGTATGCCATGAATGCCTTGGTGAAGGTTGTGATGATTGCAACGGGCAAGGTCACTGGATAAGCAGCATTCCCGTTGACTGGACGACCATCAAGGAAATATGGGCTAAAGGTGTTGAGCATTTCTCGCCAGCAGCGCCGGGAGGTCAGGATGGCTAAAGTGATTAATCGCCAAGCTATGTTGATTGAGCTTCCTGAGTTCACGCAATCGCCACGTAAAATAGATATTGGTGACGATAGATATTCAAAGCCAAAAAACAAGATAACCAAAGCTCAGCGTGCCGAGCTGCGCCTTAAATTCGGTGGCAAGTGTGCGTATTGCGGCTGTGATTTGCCCGAAAAGGGATGGCATGCAGACCACGTTGAGCCTATCAGGAGGGATTTTGATGTCGTCTACTCTCGCGCTCATGGTGCTCACATATCCATAAGCAACGGGAAGGCACTAAATCCAGAGTTGCACGCTATCGAAAACCTTTTTCCGGCTTGCGCACCCTGCAATCTGTTCAAGGCAACCTGGAGTATTGAGGGGATGCGGAAGGAAATAACCCGCCAAGTAGAGAGAGCGCGAGCATACAGCGTCAATTTCCGCACAGCAGAAAGGTTCGGGTTGGTTGAGGTAGTTGAGAAGCCGGTAGTGTTTTGGTTCGAAACTTATGAGGGTGATAACGATGCCTAAATCCCCCGCCGAACGCAAAGCAGAGCAGCGCGCCAGACAGGCCGCTGCCGGTGTCAGAAAGCTGGAGATTGTTCTTGATGAGCAGGAACTGGCGATGCTGGAGCAGAACTGCACCGCTCGCCGTCCAGGGCGTGAGCCCTACGAAATGGCAGAGTATATCGCTCTGCTTATTCGCCAGGACGATGCGCGGGTCCGTAGCCGGTTCAAATCGATGAGTAAGCGCAAGTGCGGTAAGTGTGGAGATTGCCTGCCTGTGCAGGATTGCCCACTGAAAGAAGAGTCAGCCTGTTGGGTTCGCCTTGGCTGGCATGAAACGAAGTTGGTTTTAGCGCCGTGATCCGTCACGGCTTTTTAAGCCTGTTGCAGCGGGAGTGTGTGGAGGGTTTTATGAGCAAGTTGATGAGGGCCAGCAAGTGGGGTCAGCGTGAATTCGAAGATGGTTCTCAACCTGATAACAGGACAATTAGGCGCTGGGTGGAAAACGGCAAGCTGAAAGGGAAAGTTGTAGACGGAGTTGTTTGGGTTTGCTCGTCTGAGCAATGGGGAATAAGCAGCGACGTATCTCATGCCGTCAGGCAATTAATCAACGAGGGTTAAAATGGCAGCGCGTCCAAGAAAAAAAGAAAACCGCCATTTGCCTGACCATCTGTATCTTGATTCAGCAACAGGCACATATCGTTTTATCCTGGTAACAGGGAAAAGGAAATCGTTAGGTACGGATCGAGCAATGGCTATAGCTATTGCTCGTGAATACAACAACCAGATGCGGCCAGAAACAGTCGTTTCGCTGGCCGGACTCATCCGGGAATCAGGTGGCGTGAATGGTGAGGCTAATCCGTTCTCGGAACATGCGGATAAACTGCTGGCTAGAGCTATCAGGGACGAGAAGCCAGCTCCGATTACGAAAGATGTTTGGCTCAATGACATTGTTAGGGTAAAAGAATTTTTTACAATGCCTGCGTGCGACATCGATTTAGAACATGTAAACGGGTTTATTCAAAAATATCACGCTGAATCTTCGGCCAATGTTCAGAACCGTAAGGTAAGTTTCCTGCGTAAAGTTTTCAGCTATGCAGTCGATGAATCGCTGATGTTAGATAACCCGGCGAACCGTAAAAAACTAAGGCCAAAGGATGCAAAAAAACGCCGACGCCTCAGTCTTGTTGAATTTAAACTAATGCGTGATTCCGCTGAGCCATGGCTCAGAACAGCAATGGATTTAGCATTGCAGACCACTCAGGCTCGACTGGAAGTCACGCGCATAAGGTATTCAATAAAAGCCCCTAAATCGGGTGTATGTGGCTGTCTTTGGTATGATTCTCCACAGAACGATATTTATGGTGTGCTATATATTCACAGGCAGAAGGTTCAAACGAAAGAATCATCGCACATAGCCATACCAATCGGTCCTGAGTTAAAAAGAATTATTGATGAAAGTCGAGACCGTGTTGCTAGTCCCTATGTTGTTCACCGCTTGCCGGATAAAAATAGCAACCCTATTAGTAAAGAGGTAAACCATCCCACGCAGGTAGTACCCTCTTACCTAAGCAGAGCTTTTTCTGCTTTGCGTGATAACTTGGGCGTGGCCGGTAAGTATCCTATTGAAGAAAGGCCAACATTTCATGAGATAAGAGCATTGGCAGCTCATCTATTTGAAAGCCAAGGGGTAGACCCACAAGCCAGGATGGCTCACAGCGATGCAAAATCTACTAAAATTTATACACAAAATCATTTAGAATGGGTTCACGTACCTCACGCAGAACTTGAATTAGGATAATTATGGACAATCCAAAGGTGTGGATGGAATTTGTAAGCAAATTAAATTCCATGAACTTAAGCTCGAGCGCATATATATTAATAGCTTTTTTATCACTAATAACCAGCATTATTGGTGGGTATTATGGGGCTTATTTTAAAGAAAAAGCAAAGATTGACACCATTACTTCTAACTTTGATAAATTAAAAACTCAATTGGAAGAAAATACTCAAGCAACAAAACGCATCGAATCAAGTTTCAATGAAAAACTTTGGATTTCCCAACAGGTTTGGCAAAAAAAATATGAAATTTACGAAAACATATTCAGAGAGTTGAGCAACATAAAAAAATGGGTAGACCACGAGGCTGAAAATATTGATTTACATCTAGAGCCACAATATTTACAAGGAATTCTTGATTCAGGATTAAATGAAATACACGAAAAACAACTTCTTCGGGACATAAAAAAAGCACAGATAGCACTTAAAGAAAAAACAAACTCTTCTGAATTTATAAAAAAAAGAGAAGAATACACAAATTTACTTTCGAAAAGCATCGAGACGCTGACCGACATGCTGATTATAAAATCATTCATTCTCAATGATAAAGTTGTGAAAATATTGGAATCACTGCCTGAAAAACTTGATTTTGAAATTGAAGATTGGCCGGGACTGGAAGATTACCAAGATCAAATCATTACAGCCACCAATGGAGCTCTTAGGGAAATAAAACAATGTGCAATTATAGAGTTGCAACTGCATGGTAAAACCCTACCTTAAGTCATTGATGTATATGATGCACAAAATGCATAAAAACATCTGTTTGTTTAGACAGTCAAACATCATCTAAACCCAGTACTGGCGCGGGTTTCGAGCAAAATCAAACATAGTCATGGGGTGTCAGGGGTCGGAGGTTCAAATCCTCTCGTGCCGACCAAATTATCCCGAAAAAACCAACCTTTACGGTTGGTTTTTTTATGTCTGTCTCCGGGCCCGCCAACCTGGCCGGCCCGACCTGTATTCAACCCCGCAGATCAATCAGCACCCGGTTCCAGCTCAGCGGCGGCAACGTCACCTGCATCTGACGACGTTCAGCCTCAGTGAGCGTGCGTGACGTTGGCACCACGTTGTCGGGCTGAGCAAAAGTGTTTTTTGCGTCCAGCGCATAACCTGCCAGTATGCTGTGTTCGGCTATCGTCCCTTCACCAAAGCCATCGAGCATAAAGGCCACATCCGCTGCATCATGCTCGTGCATATTGAGCGCGAAGAAGGCAATTTGCTGTTTCTCTTCGTTGTACACCGCCGCGCTCTGTATCTGCCGGGTTTCGCCGTGCACCGTATTCAGGGTGGGAACATTGGCAAAATAGCGTAAGGCATGCCCTCGCCCGCAATGGCTCACCATCTGGAAAGGCCAGTAGATCGTCTGGCGAATGGCCTCCCCTCCCGGACGGGTAAAGATGGGGGCAATCACATTAACTAACTGGGCCAGAGAAGCCATTTTTACGCGGTCACAGTGATTGAGTAACGAGCACATCAGCCCGCCAAACGTCAGCGCGTCAAGGAAGGTGTAAGACTGTTCAAGTAACGGCGGTGCTTCCTGATAGCGATTAGCGGGATCGGTAAAGTAATCCTGCCAGGGCTCGCCTTCAATGGACCAGATATTCCATTCATCAAACGACAGCATCATTTTTTTATCGCTACGCAGTTTGGCTTTCACATAGTCGGCTGTGGCCGTGATGGTATGAATAAAATCATCCATTCGCTGGAAAGACGCCAGGAAGTCCTGCGGATTGCCGGTGCTGTTTTCAAAATAGTGGTGGCAGGAAAGGTAATCGATCTGATGATAAAGCCCTTCCAGAACGATGCGATCCCATTCCGGATAACTGGCCTGTAACGAGTTTGAACTGCCACAGGCGACCAGCCTGATATCCTGATCGACCCAGCGCATGATTTTTGCCGTTTCACGGGCTTTTTTCACGTAATCTTCTGCACTCAGTTGCCCGGTTTGCCAGTCACCGTCCATCTCGTTACCCAGGCACCAGAGTTTAAAATTGTACGGCGCTGCCCGACCATGCTGGATACGCAAGTCGCTCAGCGCGGTCCCCGATGCCACATTACAGTACTCAATAAAGTAACCGGCCTCCTGCGGCGTGCCGGTGCCAAGATTTACGGCAATCATGGGTGTCAGCCCATAGCTTTCACACCAGGTCGCGAACTCATCAATGCCAAACTGATTGCTCTCTTTGGTAAGCCATGCGTAATCCAGCCGCACCGGACGCTCAGCTTGCGGCCCAATACCGTCTCGCCAGTTGTAACCAGAGACAAAGTTGCCACCAGGATAGCGTACGGTGTTAATCCCCAGATCCTGCACCAGGGCCCCCACATCCTGACGAAAACCGTGCCGATCCGCCGTGACATGACCGGGTTCATAAATACCGCTGTAGACCGCACGTCCAAGATGTTCCACAAAAGAGCCGTACAGCGCGTCATTGACCTGGCCGATGTAGTTTTGTTTTTGAAAAAAGTACTTAATCATTTTCTCCCCTTCTGTCTTCTCTGTGGCGAACGCGCAGAGGCTCACTCAGCATGCGTCGATAACAGGTCGTCTTCGATGGTTTTCATTTTGGCCGTGGTCAGTATGTAGCGCGTGCGGACCAGCCACACAGAAAGCAGATAACCCACGACCGGAATCCAGACCATCAGCGTATAAATGCCCGCAATCGCGCTAGCTTTTTGAATGGCGACATTGGCCTGATAACCGGTAACCGACAGCACTGCCCCCACCATCGCGCCACTGACAGCCAGCGCAATTTTGAGTGAAAACAGGTTACCGGAGGCACAGATGCCGGACAGACGTTTACCCGTTTTCCAGTCGCCATAGTCATCCACATCGCCAATAAACGACCACAGAATGGGCGCGCCAATCTGATGAATCACTGACAGAACAAAGAACCAGACAAAGACCACCAGCACACTCTGCGCGGGCAGAAAAAAGAACCCGACAGACATCATCAGCGCGATAGCTTTGCATACCTGGTAAACGGTGACTTTGCACCAGCGGTTGGTGAAATACGGTGTGATATAGGAACCCAGAATCCCGGCGACAATCCCGGTGCTCAGAAATAGCGTGGCATAATAATCGTTTAGCCCCATCACGTATTTGGCAAAATAAATACACGCGGCCCCGCGCACAAACGACGGAATACAATCCAGGAACATGGCAAAGACACAGACCACCCACTGATCGTTTTTCATGATTTGCCGGATAATGTTAAAGATGGAATCCCCGGCGTTGCTTTTGGGGATCACGCGCTCCCGTGTCGTAGCCACGCAAAAGACAAACAGGAACAGGGAAATCACGGCAAAAATCGTAATGACCCAAAAGAAGCCCATTTGCCGGTTGCCATTACCGAAGAAAGCCACCATCGGTAACAATGTCAGAGTACAGAATAAGCTGGCAAAGCCAGCGCCCATAAAACGAAACTGCTGACAGGACACCCGCTCCTGCGCATTGGTGGTGATAACACCGCCTAGCGAGCAGTACGGAATATTCACACCGGAATACAGCAGTGACAAAATCAGATAGGTAATAAACGCATACAGGATCTTTGCATTGCCCTGCAAATCGGGCGTGTAAAACATCACCATACAACTCATCGCAAACGGTACGGCGAAGCCAATGATCCACGGACGAAAGCGTCCCCAGCGTGTGGTGGTTTTATCAATCCAGGCGCCATAAAAAGGATCAAAAATCGCATCTGCAAAACGGACAACAAGGAAGATGGTCGCCACCACGCCCGGTGCCAGACCAAATATATCCGTATAAAAAAATGACAGGAACAGGGTTATCGGGTTGAACAGCATATTACAGGCTGCATCACCGGCCCCAAATCCGGCCTTCTCAATAAAGCCTACACGACCCGAGCGGTCTGACTGAACAGCGTAATCGGCATGAATGGTTGACGTTATGTGCGTTTTCATTTTCCACCTTCCTGAAAAGAGGTGGCGATAAGCATATGTTTTAGAGGTATTTTTAACCTACGATAACGCTCTCATAAGCAAAATAATAACCATATATTCCATGTATTCAGCGTATATGGGCATATATTCAGCCATCATCTCGCCTGGGATAAAACCGACAGCAGCCTGGTTAATACGCGTCAGTCACCATCAAAAATTTAATTTTCTGCAAGTATAAAACCTGACGCTAATCACCTTCCCTGTGCAAAGGAGAAAAACGCCGACGATATTATTCCTTCTCTGATTCGTCTCTCCCCTGGCTTTATCTGCAATGCGATTTGCTGCGATGGAGACCTCCGCGCATTACCCGCACTCACCTTCATGAGACAATGCGATGCATTGACAAAACATCGCGGTTAACGACCCACGCTGAAACAGATAGCCGCGCACGTCAACAACAGCAGGGTCATCACCTCCTGGCTGTCGCCGCGCGGCTTAGGTTCAGGCACAAACAACAATTTATTTAACCGCGGTCGCGCGAAGAGCAGGCGCACGCTACGCTTATCGCCATCAACAGGTTTGTGGTTGAATACCAGCAACATTTCCAGGCTTACGATTAACATGAATTATTTTAACGACATACAACACTTTATCGAGAATAAACCCGCCCTTTCTATTGCTGTTAACCTCCTGGTGTTGATTGTCGCGGGCCTGGTAGCCCATCTGATATGCAAATTTTTTGTGGTCAGAGTGGTGCGTAAAGTGTTCTTCAGCAGTCACAAGAATCAGGTGCCGCTGGATAAAGATGTCAGATTGTCTGAAAAACTATCCAATTTTATTCCGGTCATCACGGTCTACTTCCTGTTACAGTTTATGCCGGACCTGCCCGAGCACCTGTTAATCGCCATAAAAACCATTTGCGGCATTTTATTTATGGTTTATCTGTCGCTGTTTTTTAATGAAGTACTGGAGATTGTGAACATCTCCTATGTCAAAAAATCAAAACGTAAAAATCATTCAATCAAGGGCTATATTCAGGTCGGTAAGATTCTGGTCCACATTATCTCTGCGATAATGATCCTGGCCATTATGTCGAATAAGTCGCCAGCCATTATCATCTCCAGTCTGGGTGCCGTGGCAGCGGTTCTGATGCTGGTCTTTCAGCACACCTTGTTATCACTGGTGGCGAATATTCAGCTCTCATCGAATGACGTGCTACAGCTTGGCGACTGGATTGAGCTGCCCGCGAATAATATCAGTGGCGAGGTCATTGATATCGCGCTGCACACCATCACCATTCGTAACTGGGACAATACACTTTCGCGTGTGCCCACAAAAACCTTTCTGACCGAAACGTACACCAACTGGCAGGCAATGTTTTCCTCCGGGGCACGACGCATTATGCGGAGTTTCTACCTTGATCAAACGTCAATACGCTTTGTAGATCATGCCATGCTGGAGCCGATGGTCCAGGTCCGCGGCATCAGCGAACAACTGTCAAAGCTGATGGATGGTCGGGAACTGAGCGCAGTCGGTGACCGTTGGTTTGTTGAAAACGGCATGACTAACCTGATGGTCTTTCGTCACTATCTTACTGCCTGGCTGACACAGCGTGAGGATATCCACAAAGACATGTATATCGTGGTGAGATCGCTGAAACCTTCAGCCGAAGGGTTACCGATTGAGATCTACTGCTTTACCTCCTCCGTACTCTGGGTGGACTATGAAAATACGCAGTCGGCAATCTTTGAATATATCTATGCCATCGCTAACGTTTTTTCATTACGTATTTATCAGCGCCCGTCCGGCAGCGATCTCAGTTTTCTGTCGCAGGGGCCTGTCCGGCAAGCAGCAGAAAGTGAACCCCAACCGTGAAAGCGGAAAACGCAGAACAGATAGCATGGCAGTGAGCGGATAGTGAGTCGGGCCACGCTGAGGCGGTTTCCCTCTGGCTTGCCAGAAAAAGGCCTGAAAGGGAGATTCAGGAAAAAAGTCATTGGGTTAACGTGACATGCAAAGTGTTTGTGGCTTCACAAAACGGGCAAATATGACAGCCATTCATGAAATTGAAACAATTTTGTAATAAAAATAACTTATTCTGTTTCCTCCTGAAATCGAGGATACAGATATGGTCATCAAAGCTAAGAACCTGAAGGATGCAGAAGACTTACTGCATTCAGGCATCAGTAAGGTGGAGCTGGCATACGACATCGGTTGTGACGATTTCTTCCGTCTGGCAAGTCAGTGGTGCGATCGCGGTGCGCGCATCAGTAAAGGCCAACACCACTTTGTCGTGTCACTAAAAAACTTTGCCATCCCACCCAATGATTGATTATCTCAAGCGACCAACCCACCGTTGTTGACTCTGGCACTGTCAGGCCTGAGTGGAAGCTGAAAACGCCAACCCAACATTGAAAAGCCGCTGATTTGAGCGGCTTTATCTTTTGTCTTATTTCCGTTAATCGTCGATGCGCCGGCAACGGCTGCCACGCGTCTACAAGCCGGTGTCGGTAAGCTTTATCGCATCCTGCGTGGCCCGCTCGCGCTCACTGTCGGTTAACTCATACAGCCTGCCATCGCGCATCTCCAGCAGACGATCGGCATGAATGAAGTAGTGATCATCATGGCTGATTGCAAAGACGGTCTTGCCCGCCGCCTGCAACGCAGGCAGCAGTTCGCGGTAAAATACCCGGCGGAAATGCGGGTCCTGATCGGCGGCCCACTCATCCAGCAGCAAGACGTCGCGTTGTTCCGCCACCGCCAACAGTAACGCCAGTCTTTTGCTCTGCCCCTTCGACAGTTGCAGATTAAGTATCTTATTCCCCTCAATCTTCAGCTTGTCCTGCATTTTTAGCTTTTCAAGCCATAGCTGGACGCGGGCAGGCGAAGCCGGTTCGCCCTGACTGTCAATCAGGCGATCAAACAGGTGCACATCGGTAAAGACGGCTGAAAAATGCTGCCGCCAGGCATCCCGGTCGCCAGCATCGACCGGCTGACCGTCGATCACCAGAAAACCGGACTGGGGCTGATACAGACCTGTCAGCAGCATCGCCAGCGTCGACTTACCGCTGCCGTTACCGCCAATCAAAAACACCAGTTCGCCACGACGAAGCGTCAGGTTGACCGGCCCCACCCGAAACCCGTTTTCACCGTAATGAAAGGTGACGTCGCGCAACTCAAGCGTTTGCCACGGAGTTGTTGCTGCGGGGACAGGAAAATCAGGTTGATAAGGTGCAAGTTCAAACAGCGCGAGTTTGCGAAAGGCCACCTGCGCGCTGAGCAATGTCGGCAAGGCCCCTACCGCCGACAGCAGCGGCGTGCGCAGAAACAGCAGCGTCAGGGAAAACGTTGCTGCGACAGCCGTATTCGCCCAGCCCAGACTGTTTGCCATGAAAAAGACCATGCCGATAGCACCCAGCGTCATGATATTGGACCAGTTGACGGCACTGAGGTGGAAAGTATCGGCGCGCACAATGTGGTGCCGGTAAGCGCGGGCATCCTGCTGATAAACCGTGTCATAAATCAGTCGGGCACGCGCGCGGTTAAGCTGCAGCTCTTTACGTCCTTCAATCACCGTCTGGTAGTCACGGTAAAGGTTGTCTTCAACTTCACGCAGTTTCGCCATGTGCTGATAAACCCGGGAAACCAGCATCCAGCCGCCCACCAGCGTCACAGCCAGCCAGCCGCTGGTCACCAGCAACATTTTCGGCGACAGCCAGGCAAGATAGAGCGCTGACCCCAGCGTGATAATGATGCCCTGAATCAGCTCCGGCAGACGCACAAACGCAAGGGTAATGGCCCGGATATCGCTGGTTAATCCTGCCAGCAGTTGCGCACTGCCTGTTTGCTCAATGCGCTCCACGCGCGTATCCAGAATACGTTTGATAAATTCGCCGCGCAGCCGCCAGACAAACTGATGCCCCAGCCAGGTCAGCGACAGCTGTGAAGCCAGGGTCACTGCCATCAGCAGCGCGACCTGAGCCAGAAAAGCCGGCAACACGCTTAGCGAGGTATTCACCGCAACAATCATCTGGCTGTTAATAAACGCAATCATGCCTAATCCCAATGCCGCACTCAGCAGGGTGAGCAAAATCACGCCAATAAACGGCCAGCGATACTGATTAAAAACAACCTGTAACAACGCCATAAAACCTTACCCGGCAATCCAGTGAGCCTGCAGTGTAAAGTGATGGCAAATGATAGCAATAGTTATTCGCACTAACTTGCGCACGTTAAAACGCCCGGCGAAATGTCAGGTTATAGCGGAACGCGCCAGTCAGCGGATGAATACCGGCTTTCAGCGGCAATATTCCATGGTAACGCAGGCGAGACGGGCCGCCCCAGACCACCACATCGCCGTGTTCAAGTAGCACCCGCTGCGCCTGATCGCTGCGTTCAAAGCCACCAAACTGAAATACAGCAGGCAACCCCAGCGACACAGAAACGATCGGCTGACGCAGATCTTTCTCGTCTTTATCCTGATGCAAAGTCAGTTTTGCCCCAGGTTCATAGCGGTTGATCAGGCAGGCATCCGGATTAAACGCCGGAAAGCCCGCCTCTTCTGCCGCCTGACGGGCCAGTAGCCGGAACGTCTCCGGCATCGCAGGCCACTGGCGTTGATGTGTGCTGTCCTGCTCACTGTAACGGTAGCCGCGCGCATCCGTGGACCAGCCAAAATCACCACAGTTGGTCATGGCGACGGACATGCGGTGTCCTCCCGGCGTAATACGGTGTTCAAACGGATTGCTCGCCGCAATCGTCATGATCGCCTCATACAGTGCGTCGGCCTGATCGCGGGCACGTCGCCGCAATATCACGGCGCCGTCCGCCAGCGGTTCCTGCCAGGGTGAAGCGTCACTAAACAGATCCAGCATGCGTTTCTCTCTGTCAGTCAGATGGAATAATGAAAGCGGTAAATTGTGGCGACATCCAGCTCACAAATTTGTCCCCTTCCTTCGTAATCAGGTACACCGCCAGCTTCTCTTTCAGAGCCAGCGCTTTGGCTTTTTCTGTGCCTAGCACCATAAGCCCGGTATCCCAGCCGTCGGCTTCCATCGCGGTCGTGGCAATCACGGTTGCCGAAACCAGCTTGTGATCGACAGGCCGGCCTGTGGCCGGATCAATAATGTGGGAGAGGCGTTTACCGTCCAGTTCATAATAGTTGCGATAGCTCCCCGACGTACTGATCCCATGGCCCTGCAGATCGACTCTGGCCTGAACCGCATTTTCTCTGTCGGTCGGTTTTTGAATCGCAACCCGCCACGGCTGGTTCTGTGCATTCATTCCGCGGGATAAGACGGCTCCCCCGACCGACACCAGATAGTTATTGATGCCTTCCTGCTCCATCAGGCGAGCCAGATGATCGGTGGCAAATCCTTCGCCCATAGTGGAGAGGTCGACATACAAGCCTGGCAGATCTTTCTGCAGCCATTGTCCGTTGCTGCCCTGTATGACGCGCAAATGCTGTAAGCCGGTCAACGCTCTGGCCGCAGCAATCTGTTGATCATCGGGAATATGCACGGGCTGTTTATCCGGCCCAAACCCCCATAAATTCACCAGCGGTCCCACCGTAATATCCATGGCGCCTGCTGTTTTTTTACCGATACGTAAAGCCATCGTCACAATATCAGCCATGTTTTCACTCACCGGCTGCGGCGTGGTGGCGCGGCTCTGATTAAAGCGAGAGAGCACGGAGGTAGCCTTCCAGGTTGAAAGTTCGGCATCGTCGGCATCCAGTTGTTGCTGAATGCGCTGCTGCAGATCGGCTTTACGCGTTTCATCCACGCCCGCCAGGCTCACCCGCCACACCGTTCCCATCGTTTTCCCTTCCAGCACCATTCCGTCTTTGGTTTTTGATGCGGGATGATCACATCCTGCTACCAGCAGGACCGCCGCCACTAACAGCAGATTAATCTTACTTCTCATCATTATTCATCCATAACGGGCGTTTTATGCCTGTTTCAAAGCATAAACATTAAGTAAATTAAATTAAAACTGGTTGATAAAGCTGAGTGAGTCGCACAGACTGGATCGTTCTCCTCAATACTGAGGGCGTAAGCATAAGGAGCAACAGATGATTTATATAATCCTTGCCGTTGCGCTGGGCCTGTTCGTTATTGGCAGTTATAAAACCTGGCAACAACGCCGTCACCGCCACATGGTTACGACTTATCTGCGCCGTCGTTGATCACGTCTGCACCATCAAAGGTCATTCTCTTCCCCTGAATCGCCGGCCATTGTAGCAAAACGGGCGAGATGTCCGTGGCTATGAGAGCGGTCAGACTGGCATGAATTCTGCACGTGTAATGCTATCTGCGTTGCCGGGAGAGAGAGGATGGAAAAGCCAGAAATCGGAATGACGGCGTTACAACGCTGGTTGAGTTACGCCGCGTTTACCTTGTCAGGTGTGGCGTTTGAAGGGGCGAGATACGGCAACGTTCTTGTGCCGTCAGACGAAAACCATCCGCCAGCCTCGGTGGGTGAGGAATAACGCAGGGAGCGCATAGCGCTCCCTGCTTTTATCAGAACTGGTAAACCAGTCCTACGCCCACCACATCGTCGGTATTGATACCGGCCGCTTTGGTAAAGTCATTATCGTCCAGCAGGTTGATTTTATAATCAACATAGGTCGACATGTTTTTGTTGAAGTAGTAAGTCGCCCCTACGTCGACGTATTTCTTCAGATTTTGTTTGCCCCAGTTCTGGACATCAGTACCGCGTGAGTTGATGTACGCCAGAGACGGACGCAGACCGAAATCAAACTGGTACTGCGCCACCAGTTCCCAGTTGTCGGCTTTATCGGCGTATCCGTAAGCGGTGTTCGCCTGGTTGCCGCTGGTGCTGTCGCCAAAGCTGATGGCGTTATAGGCGCGCGTGTACATCGCGGCCAGGTAAATATTGTTGGCGTCGTATTTCAGGCCACCGGTATAGGCTGCAGCTTTATCACCGCGTCCCAGAATGCCTGGCGCATTGCCATTTTGGTTATTAGTACGATCGGACTGGAAGGTCGCGGCACCGATGCCGAAGCCCGATCCCAGATCGTACGTGGTGCTCAGGCCCCAGCCGTCGCCGTTCTCACCCAACACATCACGACCGCCTGACGTTTCAGTGGGGTTATCGTTCTTGCCTTGATACTGAACCGCAAAGTTCCAGCCATCGACCAGTCCGAAGAAGCCGTTGTTACGGTAGGTTGCCATGCCGTTACCGCGCTGGAACATAAAGTTATCCGCGCCATAGGTATCGCCACCGAATTCAGGCAGCACGTCTGTCCACGCGCCAATGTCGTAAGCGACACCGTAGTTACGGCCATAGTCGAATGAGCCCGCATCGCCGAATTTTAACCCGGCAAAGCCAACACGGGTATAGCTGTCAGCTGTTCCCTGGGCTTCTGAATTGTTGAGCGCGGCCTGGTATTCCCACTGGCCGTAGCCGCTCAGTTGATCGGTAACCTGGGTTTCACCCTTGAAGCCAAAACGCACATACGACTGATCGCCATTGCTACTGTCGTTGTCCGAGAAATAGTGCAGGCCGTCTACCTTGCCAAATAAATCTAATTTATTGCCGTCTTTATTATAGATTTCAGCCGCATTTGCCGATCCTGCCGCTGCGAGTAAAGCAGGGATCGCCAAGGAGAGAATGTGACGCTTCATTTTATTACCCTCTGTTATGTGCCTTTTATATTTGCCACTGCTGACCGATGATAAATCGGTTGAAGGCCCATTGTTATTTCAACAAGCGTAATAATCCATCGCTAAAATGATACGAAATTTCAGAAAGTGTTTCTTTAACTGTAAAATTTATTTCAGGATATGAATATTACGGAACTAATTAGCCGCACAGAGTGATAAAAAATAAAGCACAAATTGATAATCCCTTACTTAATAATAGTTACTCCTATGATTTTAGTGGGAATATTCCTAAGCACTCAATGATAAAACATCTTTCCCATAATCCCTATAATTACACCCGCTATCATCATTTATTTCTTATCTTCATTCACCCCCGAATGATTTCTTAAATGCTAATTAAGCGCCGGGCATATTGCCCGGCTTTTTTTTGCCTGCTGTTCAGTGTCTGGTCAGCTGTGCGGAAAATAGCACCGCTAAGTGCTGAATTATTCGTCACTTATGCCGCTTCGCCCTCGCCAAATTAACCCGCGCCTCTTACAAAGTTTCCCCTGTATTTTATCACGGACCGAAACCAGCTAGGTTACCGGTCCGGTTCCACGCCTTATTAACGTTCACGCATCGATTCTTTGACCTTATTCAACGGCTTAAGCAAATAATCCATGACAGATTTCTGCCCTGTCTTGATCTCTACATTCGCCACCATGCCCGGCACAATGGGGAAGCGTCGTCCGGCCCGGTTTGTCAGCTCCGCTTTTTGTGTGCGGACATAAACACGGTAATAAAACTGATCGCGCTTAACCTCATCCTGCAAGGTATCCGGCGAGACCGTTTCCACCACGCCCGGCAGGTCACCGTAGATGGAAGAGTCATAGGCGGTCACTTTCACCACGGCTGGCAGGCCGGGCCGAATATAGGCGATATCACGAGGATTGATACGGGTTTCGATTAGCAGTTGATCTTCCAGCGGCACGATTTCCATCATCTTACCGCCCGGTTCGAGCACACCACCGACCGTGGTGACCTGGATATCCTTCACGATACCCCGAACGGGTGAAGTGAGCGTGGCACGCGTCAGCAGGTCTTCTTTGCCTGCGGCAACCTGTAGCTGGGCATCCAGTTCCGCATTGTTTTTTACCTGCTCTTCATGGGCACGGACCAGATAATCGTTACGTGCCTCATCAATTTTACCGCGCAGATCGCTGACCTGACGGCGCAGGCGAATGACTTCCACCTGCCCTGCGGCGCCCTTCGCCACCAGCGGTTCCGTTAAACGCAGCTCATCCTGAACCAGCCGTAAAGACTGTTGCAGGTTGCTGATCGTCTCTGTCAGATTACGGCGACGTGATTCGTACAACTGCTTCTCACGCGCCACCAGTTGCGGCTCTTTTAGCGTCTCTGCGCTGAAGGTGAGCGGTGTACCAGACAGCTCTGCGCTCAGTCGCTCAGACGAAGCGCGCAGCGTCCTTACCCGTGCCTGCACTTCACCAAAGTTAGACTGAAAACGGGTGGGATCCAGAGTGGCCAGAATCTGGCCTTTTTCGACGATATCGCCCTCATGCACGTTAAGCTGCTTCACGATGCCGCCGTCCAGACTGTCAATTACCTGCGCACGGGTTGACGGCGTCACTTTTCCGGTGCCGACCGTGACTTCATCAAGAATGGCGAAATGCGCCCAGATCAGAAAAAGCACCAGCGCGGCGGTGCACAACCAGATGATGGTGGATGTGCGTCGCTCATGTTTGGCCAAATCTTTGTCTAACATGACGATGCTCATGCTGCACCTCCCTGACCGGCATCCACGGTCGCGCGCCGCAGGATCTGCTCTTTTGTCCCATCCGCAATGATGCGGCCGTTTTCCATCACCACGATACGATCAACCATCTTCAACAGTGCGGGACGGTGCGTGACCAGGATTAACGTTCGTCCACTGATCCAGCTCTGCATCTGGCGGATCACATGATCTTCAAGTTGCTCATCCATCGAGGCGGTGGGTTCATCCAGCAGCACAACCTGTGGCTGGCGCAGAATCATCCGGCTGAGCATAATCATCTGGCGCTGGCCGCCCGACAGCCCACGGCCACCTTCATTAATAATGCGATCCAGACTGGCCGCATCCTGCTGAACCAGCGACAACGCACCGCTGATACGCAGCGCCTGCAGCATCTCCTGTTCACTGGCGTGCGGATTCCCCAGCAGCAGATTCTGACGTAACGTGCCGAAGAACAGTCGCGAATCATGAGAAAGCCAGCCGAGCTGACGGCGGAGATCCGTGGGGTCGATTTGCGCCATATCCACGCCATCGACCAGCACTTTCCCCTGCGTGGCCTGTGCCTGACCGGCCAGAATTTTCAGCAGGGTGGATTTACCTGCACCGACCTTGCCCAGAATGGCGATTTTTTCACCGGGCCTGATGGTTAACTGCTGCACGTTGAGTACGTTCTTTTCGTTCTCTTCATCATAGGTGTAATGCACGTTGCGCAATTCATAGTGCCCGGTCAGCGTCGGACAGTGGGCCAATGTCGCGGTCTCAGGTTTATCGAGTGGTTTTTTCAGTAGCTCATCCAGCCCTTTCATTGCGGTTTTCGCATGCTGCCAGCGGGAAAAGACCATGGTGAGTTGCATCAGTGGCGCGATGGTGCGCGAGGAAAGCAGGCTACAGGCGACCAGCGTCCCGGTCGTGATTTGTGCGTCCAGCACCAAATAGACCCCAAAGACCAGCATGCCCGCATAGGTCAGCTGCTGCACGGTCGATGCCCAGCCCGTGAGTCTGGCCCCCCACAGGCGTTGCTGATTACCGATTGACGCACTGACCTCATGCGTTTGCTCCCACTGGCGTTGAAAATACGGCTCTGCCTGCAATGCCTTGATGTCTTCAATGCCTTCGATGGTCTCGACCAGCACCGCATTACGCAGTGCCCCTTCACGTAAGCCGGCTTTCGCCAGCCGGGCCATAGGAAACTGTACCAGCAGGCCTGGGATAATAATGAGGGGAATGGCGGCCAGCGGAATCAGGACCAGCCAGCCGCCAATAAACGACATAATAAACAGGAAAAGAATGACAAAAGGTAAATCCGCCGCCGCGCCGACGGTCGTGGAGGTCAGTAACTCGCGCACCTGATCGATCTCGCGCAGTTGCGAGATAAAAGAGCCGGTTGATTTAGGTCGGGATTCGTTACGAATATTCATCGCCCGGGCAAACAGCATGGCAGAGACTTTCAGGTCAATGCGTTTCCCCATCAGATCGGATACCTGCGTGCGCATCAGACGAATCAAATATTCAATGGCGGCGGCAATCAGCACGCCCACAAACAGCACCCACAACGTAGCTTCGGACTGCGCAGGAATGACCCTGTCGTAGACCTGCATGGAAAACAGAATCCCGGCCAGCGCCAGAACATTACTGATGATCGATGCCAGGGAAATCTCAGCAATACGGCGGCCCATGCCCCGAAAGTTTTTCCAGAACCAGTGCGGCTCATAGGGCTGAACAAACTCATCAATGCGGGCATCCCGCCCACGAGCGGCAACGCCAATAACGCCCACATCTCCTTGTGTACGCGAAAGCAGGCCCGCCAGCTCACCTTCGCGAATCACGTCACCGCCTTCGCTGAGCCAGTAACGTGCGCTTCCCTCCCCATCAATGCCTTCCAGCACCGCCACGCTATGGTTTTCCATAACCAGCACGACAGGCGTGATGTCCTGGCGCCAGCGCAGTTTGTTGGGGGACACCATGGTCAGGTGCAGGCCGAGCAAACCGCAAAGCCGTTCAAGTTGCTGTTCAGCAGGGAGATGTTCGAACCAGCGCATCTGCTGACGCAGCGTTTTGCCATCGGCAGGCTTGCCGAAACGCGCCGCCACACGCAACATCGCGGCAATCCAGTTTTCCGTCTTCAGGTTTTGTACACTCATTATTCACGCCTTTTAGTGCAGACTGGCTATTGCAGCGAAGGAAGAAGATCACCACTGTTTTTCTGGCGGTCGATGCCCATGATATCGAGCAGGTTGTCAACGGCGGCCGCATAGCGGACGGTGGCATCCCAGCCGTCGTAGAGGGCGATGATGCGGGAACTGTCGGCCTGAAAGACATCCTGCTCAACGCTGAGCAGATCGTTCAGGCTACGTTTGCTGAGCCGGTATTCATCGGCGTAAACATTGCGCGTGTGCTCCGCGCTGGCCAGTTGCACTTCCCCCGCCTGCTGGCGTTGCTGGGCGCCAATCATATCGGCGTAAGCCGTGGAGGCGCTTTGATTAATGGCCAGTTTGGCTTGCTGCACCGCCGCCTGTGCGGCCAGACGCTCACCCTCGGCGGCCTGCGTTTTGGCATTGACCAGCCCGCCCTGATAGAGCGGCGCCTCAACCTGGAGCTGCACTTCGTCGTCCCAGTATGAGCGTTGATCGTTTTCATAACGCGTCCGGCCCGCCTGCACTTTGATACTGGGCCAGTGGCCAGACTGGGCCTGCCTTACCCGCTCACGCGCGGCTTCCTGCTTAGACTGCGCGCTGCGCACCGAGGCGCTGTTTTCATAGGCAATACGATCAAGAGTGACCTGCTGCCTGAGCAGCGCCTGAGGAAGTTCAGGCAGCATCGCCGGTACCACGCCGGTCAAGACCGTAAGCTGGGCTTTGGCCGAGCGAAGCTGTGCCAGATACTGTTCACGAGTCGCCTGCATCGCAGCAATGCGGGTTTCCGCCTGCAATACATCGGACTGAGAATTGAGACCGGCATCCGCCCGCATTTTGGCAATTTCGCGAACGTGCTCAAGCGACGCGATGTTTGTCTGGGCCGTTATGGCAAGTGACTGATAGCGTTTGACCTCAAGATAGGCCTGTAACGTATCTTTCGCGGCCTGCGTCATGGCATCGAACAGGCCAAAGCGATATGCCTCTGAAAGGGCATGCTGTTCATCGATGGCGCCGTTGGTGCGGCCAAAATCGTACAGGAGCTGACTGAGCATAATGCCGCCAGAGCCGTTGTTGTTCAGACTGCCGGAGGAATCCGTTTGATGTGAGCGCCCCGCTGCGCCCTGAAGCGATATCTGGGGATACCAGGCGCTCTGGGCCGCACTGAGATCCCCTTCCCCTACGTAAATCTGAGCGGCCGCTTCCGAAATCTTCGGATTGCGGGCAAACGCGCGTAGAATCGCCTCACGCAGGGTTAAGGTTGCCACCTGTTCTTCACTGGGCGCGGCACGCCAGTTAAATTCGGCTTCGGGTAAAGGCGCAGCCAGGGCTGCAGGGAGTACCATGCCATTTAAGGCACAACAGATCAGGACCAGACGCGCGTTCTTCATTCTTCATACCAACAGGGCTGTTTATCATCGTTAGAGGATTACCTGGTGATTTGGGGCGTAAAAAACAGCAATGCGACAGCAGAACACGCACTTTATTGTTAATTTGATTTATGTTTTTGAAAGCCTACCGCTAAGCGCGCGTTAATATTAATAGTATAAATTGGCGAGAGGTTCATGATAAAAATCGCCAGTTATCAAATATCTCGTCTGAAAGCTGTTTTTTTAGCCAAATTCAATCCCAAAAAGTCATTAGCATAAGTAAACAACCTGCCAGTTAATAAAGTTAAGGAATTACTCTATCCGTTGATGGACGAGGCGTCAGGACAGGGCGTGACGTTATATACCGCTTTATCCCGTGCCAGTCCTCCCCCTGGGGGATGGATGACCGACACGCACTATCGAATGCGGCGCATTAACTGCGGTACGGTCAGTTAAAACGGATTAAAAAAGCGGGTGCTTGCGCACCCGCTGTGTTCTGCGTGTAACCATCAAACCGCACCGTTTAGACGATGGCGACCTGCAGGTTATGCTGGACCAGCACATCACCCAGCGTGTTGTCATTGGCAAGCGCCGAATTATGGTAGACCTCATAGGCCTGGCCATTCAGGATACGCTCACCACTGATTTCCCAAACGCCACCATCGCTATTGACCAGCGTGACCTGACTGCCGTCTGCGCCTTTAATCATCAAATCATCGCTCTGGTTGTCTGTAAGCGTAAGCGCCTCATTCAGATCAAGTTTGACCGAATTGGTGCCACTTTTACCCAGATCGAGAATTTCAATGTTTTCGAATTTCAGGCCAAGCGCAGTCAGATCCAGCGTGATGTGATCACCGCCCAGCACCAGGGTATCGGTACCGGCACCGCCATCAATATGGCTGAAATTCAGATCGTTGACGGTCACGGTATCGGCACCACTGCTGCCACTTACCGTCGCCCCTTCAATCTGTCTGCCATCTTCCAGCGTAATCACCACCCCACCAATACTGTAAGCCTCCTCCGTTATGGGGGTTTCAGGCACGACAACGGCTTGCTCCGCGACATTCACCGACTCGGTACTGCTGGTCGGCACCACCGTATCGGCTTCCGTGGTCAGTGTAGAGACGGCATGGAGCGCCGGTGCTGTTTCCTCGCCAGACTGACTGTGATGCTGCGTTTCCAGACTGGCCGCCGTAACACTTTCGTCCGACACCGCGAAGGTGGCAAACGACTCCGCCGACAGCGTGGTCGTGGCAGGCAACAATGACCCCAGCAACAGCGTGTTTGTGGTGGTAAAGCTGTTACCGGCCACATCCGTAATGGTCACTTTCGCCAGCGTATTCACTGACAGCAAGAGTCCCCCTACAGAAAGCAGTGACGAGGCAAAATTAGCCGAGTAACGTCCCAGAGCATCGGTAGTCGTATTGATGGTTGGCCCGTTACTGCCGTTCGCCAGCAGCAGCGTCACGCTGACTCTGGAACCCTGGGCTGCGTTCAGCGATCCGCCCTGCACCGTCAAACCCGTCAACAGTGCGGTCACGACGCTGAGCACCGGATCCACCCCGACGACAGGCTGGTTGTGCGACAACGCGGTAAAGGCACTGGTCGTCGTGGTGCTGTTACCGCCGATATCCGTGACGGTGACCGCGACCGAATGGCTGCCGTCCGATATGCCTTTCAGTGTGGCTGACGGTACGCTAACGCTCCAGGTGCCGTTTGCGCCTACAGTGGTGGTCAGAATATTACCTGCCACGTTAACGGTTACGCGCCCGCCGACAGCATTACTGCTGGTGCCGCTGATGGTTTCAGCAATATTGGATTCAGAGATGTTCAGATAACCATCACCGCCAAAGTAGCTGTTCACCCCAACGGTCGGCGTACTGCGGCTGGCGACGCCCAGCGAAGCAGACGCGCTGCCGCTGTTGCCGATACCATTGGTGACGCTGGCGGTAACGGTATAGAGTCCGTCCGCAATCGCCGCCAGGTTTGTTGCGGAGATCGGCAGGCTCCAGGTCCCGTTACTGTTTACCGACGTGGTAAACGTCTGGGTACCGATGGTGACCTGCACCAGCGATCCTTCCGCGTTAGTGGCCGTCCCGCTAATCGTCTGCGTGGTTTTCACATCTGCGACGCTCAGCGCGTTGTCACCAAACAGGGAGGTAATGGTTAACGCCGGCGCACTGTTACTGATGACGCTCAGGTTGCCCGAACCGGACACGGTATTACCGTTAAGGTCGGTCCCTGTCACGGCAACAGTTTTCGCACCATCGCTGATGCTCAGCAGATCGGCCTTCGGTATGCTGATCGTCCACCCACCGCCGCTCACCACTTTGGTGGAGTAGGTCACGCCGTTTAACGTGGCGCTGACGGTTGCGCCCGCTGACAGTGACGACGACCCACTGATGGTCTGGTTAGTTGAAAGGTCTGCGGCGCTCAGGACACCGTCGCCAAACACCGTATTGACCGTCAGGGTTGGCTGCGTCACGGCCAGCTGCACGCCTGCGCTGGTGGAGGTGGTGTTACCGACCGCATCCGTTACCGATGCACTGACCGTAAAGTTGCCGCCAAGCAATGTCGAAAGAACTGCCGGGCTTAACGAAGCAGAGAACGTGCCGTCCGCATTCACCACCGCCGTCGCCGTGGTGTTGCCAATCGCCAGGCGCACGGTGCTGCCCGCCGCCACGCCGGTTGCGGTCCCCGTAATGGTCTGTGTCACGAGCGACTCGGCAATATTAAGCACACCGTCGCCAAACAGCGGGTTCAGCGTCACTTTCGGCAGATTGTTAATGCCTACGGTCGCCGTGGCCGAGCTGCTGCTGGTATTGCCTGCGGCATCGGTGACGCTGACGCCTACAGTGAGCGTGCCATCGGACAAGCCTTTCAGCAAAGTCGGCGTTAAGCCGAGGCTGAAGTTGCCGCTGGCATCGGTAACGGTCACGAGCTGCTGCCCCGCAATCGTCACAACCACGCGAGATCCGGCTTCCGCCCCGGTTACCGCGCCGCTAATCGTCTGCCCCGCCAGGGCATCAGCTACATTCAGCAACGTATCCCCAAACAGCGGATTGAGGGTGATGGTTGGTACCACGGTATCGACGCGAATGCCCGCGCTGGTCGAGGCCGTATTCCCGGCAGCATCGGTAACCGTTGCCCCGATGGTGAGGTTGCCCTGCGCCAGCGTGCCGAGGATATCTGGCGTCACCGTTGCGGAGAAGGTGCCGTTCGCTCCCACCACTGCGTTAATCTGCGAGGCGCCTACCGTAAGCGTGACTGTCGAACCTGCTGCGACGTTGTTGACCACGCCGCTGAGCGTCTGACTGGTCGCAATGTCGGCCAGGTTAAGCACACCATCACCGAACAGTGAGGTCAGACTGATAGTCGGCGTCTGGGTGAAAATGCCAATGGTGGTACTGTTGCTGGCCACGTTGCCGACAGCATCAATCACGCTGACGCCCAGTGTCTGGTTACCCGCCGTCAGCGCCGTCAGGTCGGCAGCAGGCAGCGTCAGACTCCAGCTTCCATTGGTGCCCACTGCGGTGGTGTAGGTGCGGGTGCCTAACGTCACCGTCACCTGCGATCCCGCCGCCGCATTTTCGATCGTACCGCCAATCTGTTGGTTGACAGCCGCTTCGGCAATATTCAGCAAGTTGTCGCCACCAAACAGGCCGGTCAGGGTTCCCACAACGGGTACGGCATCGACAATTGCCGTCACGGTTTCCCCCACGGTACGGACGTTGCCCGCAGCATCTGTCAGGGTGACGTCCAGCGCCAGCTGACCATCACTGATCAAACCCAGTACATTCGGTGGAACCACAATGGCCCATTTGCCATCCTGTCCGACCGCGCTGGTCAGCGTTGTGCCACCAATCGTGACCGCGACGGTCGCGCCCACGCCGGCCGATGTGGCCGTGCCGGTAATGGTCTGTGCAATCGTGGTATCGATCGCACTGAGTGTGCCGTCACCAAACACAGAGTCGACCACCAGATTTAACGCCGCGTTCACCACCTTGTTGACGGTGATCGTCGCATCGGTTTGGTTGCCTGCAACATCGCTGACACGAAGACCAAAGACCAGCGGACCATCGTTAAGGCTGGCCAGCACGTCAGGCGTTAAGTCAATGCTCCAGGCGCCGTCAGCACCGATAACCGCCGTAGCGATCGGCGCACCATCACCCACGAACAGGGAAATGGTTTGGCCCTCTTCTGCGCCCGTTGTGCGACCGGTCAGGACCTGACTGGTTGTGATATCGGCTGCATTAATCAGGTTGTCGCCCAGGAAGGCGTCAGTCTGAATCAATGGTGCGGTCGTATCTACAGTCACGGTGCGGTCGACGGAAGTCACGTTGCCCGCAGCATCGCTGAGCTGGGCATTGATGACCGTTTGACCCTCGGCGAGTGCCTGCATATCACTGGCCGGTACGCTGGTTGACCAGGTGCCGTCAGTCTGCACGACGGCGGTGTAGGTTTTGCCGTTGAGCGTCACCGTTACTGCGCGGCCCGCCTCACTGGTGTCCGAGGTACCGCTAATGGTCTGGCGTACCTGAGTTTCGCCGTCGTTAATGACATTGTCACCCGCAAAGTCATTGATAGTGAGTGACGGCGGTGTCAGATCCAACTGCACGGTGCCAGTGGCCGTGACGGTTTCCGAACCATTGGTCGCGTTGACCGTAATGGTGACCGGCCCGTCGGTGGTGCCGAAATCGGCGACGGACAGCGCTCCCGTCGTCCAGTTGCCGTTCGCATCCAGCGTGGTGGCGTAAGGGGTCCCGTTGATGACAATGCTGACCTCGCCGGTAGCACCCAGGTTTTGCGATGTTCCGCTCAGCACGACACCATTTGCCTGATCGACCGTACTGATGATGTTGTCACCCGATACGGTGCCCAGCGTGACCAGCGGTCCCGGCGGTGGCGTCAGATCAACCGGAACTGACAGTTCCTGCGTCACCGGGTTACCGGCCTGATCGCTGACGGTCAGCGTCAGTGTGGTAGTCGGCTGCGTAAAGTCACGCATTTGTTCAGGCGTCAGTGTGAGGCTCCAGCTTCCGTCTGCCCCAACGATGCCCGTGCCCAGCACCGTGCCCGCAAGGGAAACGGTCAACGAAGTCCCGATTTCAGCCCCTGTTACTACGCCACTCAGCACCTGCGGCTGAACACTTTCGGCGTAATCCAGCCCGTCATCCCCTGCAAAGGCCACCGTGGTGATCACAGGTGCGGTAGTATCAATGGTCAGCGTCTCTGTAAGGGTGGCACTGTTGCCAGCCGCATCCGTCGCGACCACAGAAAGACTGTAATTTCCGTCGGTATAACCTTGCAGATCGGCTGTGCTCAGGGCTAATGTCCAACTGCCATCTGCCTGTACCACCGCATCGAAGCTTGTCCCTCCTAAGGTGACCACAACCGTCTGCCCTTCACCGGGTTCCCCTGTGCTACCGGTCAGGGTGACGCCATTCGCGACATCCGCTGAATTAATAAAACCGTCACGTGCGAGCGGGGCCACGGTTGGCACCGGTGTCGTCAGATCGGCCGTGAAGTTAAACTGGGCAGTACCCGGGTTGCCGGTAGCATCAACGACGTTAACGGTGACGGTATACGGACCGCTCCCTAACGAATTTAACGCATTAGGCGGAATCGTCACGCTCCAGTTGCCATCGTTATCGACCGTACCGGGATAGCTGATGCCGTCCAGATTCACGATAATGCTGACGGCCTGATTTGCGCCGCTGCTGCCCGTCGTTCCCGTCAGCGTGACGCCAGCGGCGGCCTCACTGATGCTCAGCACATTGTCGCCACCAAACTGTGTGGCCGCAAAAGTCGGCACGGGCGCCGTCACCGCGGTCACCACGTTTAATGTGGTGTTGTCGGTGTTCCCCGCACTATCGGCTGCACTCACCGTAATGACATGGCTGCCGTTAGGAATTTGCGCCATCTGATCCGGGGTCAGCGTGAGCGACCAGCTTCCGTCATTCTGCACGACCGCATTCAGCGGTTCGTCATTGTTGAAGCCGCTGATCACCACCGTGACGGTTTGCCCCGCGCCACTGATGCCGGTGGTACCGGTCAGGGTCTGGTCCTGTGTCGCCTCAGTGGCATTCAGCGCACCATCGCCAAACGGCAGATTGAGACTCACATTCGGCAGCGTTTGCACAGCGACAATGATGTTGTCAACGGTGCTGGCCGTATTGCCATTCACGTCGGTGACGGTGATCGTCACCGGCCAGGTCCCATCCGGCAGCGTTTGCAGGACGCTCGCGGGCAGATCCAGTGACCAGGTGCCGTCGCCGTTAATGGCAGCCGCATAGAGCGTCCCGTTGACCGTAACGGTCACGGCGGCGGCGTTATCATTATTCAGATCGCCACTCAGGCTACCGCCAGCCTGCGCCTCGGCAGCGTTAATGCGTCCATCGCCAAACGGCGTATCAAGCGTAGGCGCGGCAATCGGTGCGGTTGCCGTCGTGAAATCCTGTGTGGTCGTCACCGAGGTATTGCCTGCCCGATCGGTCGTCACGATACTCAGGGTATGGCTGCCATCGGCCAGCCCCGCCATGACTTCCGGCGTCAGGCTGGCTGTCCAGTTACCCTGGGCGTCAACGGATACCGTCAGCGGTGTGCCGTCCACAGTCACGTTCACGGTTTGCCCGTCGCTCAGTGGTGTGGTGCCGTTAATCAGCTGTACTGACGCAGCTTCACTGGCATTGATGACGTTGTCGCCAAACAGCGTTTCCGCAACCGTTGGCGTCGCTGGTGGCGTCAGTAAGATCTCAACGCCGACGGATGCTTCTGCCGGATTGCCCGCCACATCACTGGCCGTCACCTGCACCTGCGTCACGCCATCGGGTAAACCGCTGAGCGCGTCCGGTGCCAGATTGAGCGTCCAGATACCGTTGGCAGCGACCGTCGTGGTAAAGGGTTGATCCCCAATTGTGACGGTGATTTCGCTGCCTTCGGCCAGATTGGTGGCTGTGCCCGTCAGCGTCAACGCCCCCGCAGCCTCTGCCTGACTCAGCAGGCCATCGCCAAACGGGACGTCCAGCGTCAGGACAGGTACGTTTCTGATCGCCACATCCAGCGTCGTGCTGCTGTCGGTCACGACGTTACCGCTGGTGTCCGTTGCCGTCACGGTGACAGTCTGAACACCATCAGTCAGCGCTTGCAGATCCGCTGCCGGGATGGCCAGCGTCCAGGCACCGTTTCCGTCGGCCAGGGCGGTGTAACTGATTTGATTTAGCGTCACGCTAATCTGTGCGCCAGGCGCACTGTTACCGGTGACCGTCAGATCCTGGAGCGATTCGGCCTGATTCAGCGACGTGCCTGCGCTCAGGGTAATATCGACCAGCGATGGCAGGGTCGTTTCGATGGCGACATTATGGCTGGCCTCCGCAGGATTGCCCGCAGCATCATTCGCCGTCACCACAAAGGCCTGTTCTGTCCCGGACGGCAGATCAGCAAGGGCATCGGCGGGCAAGGTTACGCGCCAGTTGCCGTTGGCATCAATGGTGGTCGGGTACGCAATACCATTAACGGTCAGCGTAACAGGCGTCCCTTCTGCCAGTAGCCTGCTGCTGCCCGTCACCTCCAGCGCCGTTCCGGCTTCGGTTGCGTTGATGATGTCGTCCGCTGCCACTACATCTACGCTAAGCGTTGGCTGCGCCGCCTCGCTGGCGATGACAGTGAGGCTGGCAGTGCTGCTGGCAGGATTGCCCGCCGTATCGCTCGCCACCACCACCACAGACAACGCACCATCTGGCAGCGCGCCAGCATCACCCGCAGGAACGGTCACGTTCCAACTGCCGTCTGCCTGAACGGCACCGGTGTAGCTCTGACCGTTCAGGGTGACAGTCACAACCTGCCCCGCCGTCAGGTTCGTGCTGCCACCGCTGATGGTGAAATCCGCAGCGGCTTCTGCCCGGTTCAGTAAGTTATCGCCGCTGACGGTATCGACTGTCAGCACGGGCAATGACGCGCTGTCGGCGACGCGGGTCAGATTTTGCGTCAGCGTGGTCTGGTTACCCGCCGCATCTGTCAGGGTAATATCCAACGCATACGTGCCATCCGGTAAGCCCTGCATGACGCTGGCAGGAATATTGACCTGCCAGCTTCCATCCTGAAGCACCAGCGTCTGATAAGTCTGGCCTTGTAAGGTCACGGTAACCGTTTGCCCTTCATCAGCCAGCGATGCCGTGCCGGAAACCGGAATGGTCTGCAGCACCTCCACTGCATTGATTTGATTATCTCCGGTAACCGGCGTCAGAGTCAGTTCAGGCGGTGTGAAATCCACGGTGATGTTACTGTCCAGGCTGCCCGTGTTACCCGCCGCGTCAGTCACATTGACGACAATGGGATTGACGCCTTCTGTCAGTGCCTGAAGGACATCACTACCCAGAGTCAGAGACCAGTTACCCTGTGCATCCACTGTCGCGCTGTAATCATTTCCCCCCACGGTCACCGTGACGGTCTGACCTGCGCCAGAAGCGCCGGTGGTGCCGCTGAGTGTCTGGTCAGTCGTGGACTCGATCTGGTTCAGATAGCCGTCTGTGAAAGGTGTAACGATACTGATCGGCAGACTGTTCGTTGATACGGTAATCTCGCGGGTTTCTGTCACGCTGTTTCCGGCCAGATCGCTGACGGTCACGGCCAGTGCATAGCTGCCTGCGGGAATACCTTCCAGTGCGCCAGCGGGCAATGTAAAGCTCCAGTTGCCTTCGGCGTCAACTGCCGTGGTCCATACCTGATTGTTTAAGGCGATCGTTACCACCTGACCTTCCCCGGCATCACTGCTGCCGCTGAGCACAATCGGTCCGGTGCTCTCGGTCGGGTCGACAACATCATCACCTGTCACCGGATCCAGCGTCAGGCCTGGCGGGGTGAGATCCACCTCGACAGTGCCCGCAACGGAACGGCTGTTACCGGCCGCATCCGTGACCGTCACCGTATAGCCGGTGCTGCCCTCAGTCAGAGCGGTAAGCGCATCAGCAGGCAGCGTAACGCGCCAGTTGCCGTTTGCGTCCACGGTTCCGCTGTAGATATTACCGTTAAAGGTGACGTTAACGGTTTGCCCAACGCCACTCACGCCAGTTGTGCCGTTCAGCGCCTGCGCACTGGTGACATCGTCTGCATTAATCACGCCGCCATCAAAAGCATTAATAACGACAGGGTTGGGTACATTGTTAATGGCCACGTTCAGCGTGCCTGAGCTGCTGAGTACGGCCCCCGTGGTATCCGTAGCCGATACGGTCAACGTGGTCGGCCCATCCGTCAGGCTTGCCAGATCGGCAGGTGGGATCACAATGTTCCAGGTTCCGGTGGCTGAAACCGTGCCGGTATACGTGACACCATTGAACACCAGCGTAACCGTGCTGTCGGGCGCGACATTGACCGTGGTTCCGCTAACAATCAGCGGGTCGGTTGCCTCACCGGCATTCAGATAGTTATCGTCGCTCAGGGGAGCCAGCGCGATGCCCGAAGCATTGCTGTTGAGCGTCAGATCCAGACTGCCAGTGGCGGTATTGCCTGCGGCATCACTGACGGCCACGGTGTAACTGGCGCTGCCGTCAGCCAGCGAAGCGAGGACCTCTGCCGGAACAGTCAGTTGCCAGGTGCCATCCCCCAATACTGTGCCGCTGAAAACATCGCTGCCTACAGTGAGGGTGACGGTCTGACCCTGCTCGACATTCGTGGTGGTGCCGGACAGCACCTGACTGACCTGACGCTCTGCGCCATCGACGACATTATCGCCTGCGAAGGGATTCAGGGTTAACGTTGGCAGCGAAGCCGCATCCGCTTTTACCGTCAGGTTACTGGTATTGGTAGAGACGTTACCGGCACTGTCTGTCGCCGTCACCGTTAAGGTATAGCTACCGTCAGACAATCCACTCAACGCAGCATCCGGTACATTCAGCGTCCAGGTGCCATCTGTATTAGCCGTTGTTGTGACGGTTGTACCATTAAACGAGGCGACGATGGTCGCACCGTTTTCACTGGTGCCGGTCAGCACAAGAGGCTGCTGAATTTCCGTGGCGTTGAGTACGCCATCGCCAGAAGGCGTGGCAACCTGCAGCACCGGCGGCACGGTATCCACCGTGACGGAGCCAGAGGCCGTACTGGTGTTGCCGGCAATATCGGTGAGCGTGACGGTATAAGGTACCGTTCCCTGATCCAGCGCAGCGAGGATGCCTGACGGAATGCTCACCTGCCAGTTACCTGCACCATCTACCGTGCCGTTATAGTCAACCCCATTGAAGTTGACGACGACGCCTTGCCCGGCACCGGTCACACCGCTGTTGCCCGTAATCGTGCCGTTGGCCGTGGCTTCAGCGCCATTCAGCACGCCATCACCAAAGGCGACGCCAGCCGTTGCGATCGGCAGATCGGTAGCAAAGACGTTAATATTCGTTGTATTGGTGGCAAGCGTGTTACCACCGGCATCGGTGATAGTGGTAATGACCGGCAGAGCACCGTTTGGCAGTTCAGCCAGTGAACCGGCAGGCAGCGTCACCGTCCAGTTGCCCTGCGCATCGACCGTGCCGGTATAGCTGGTGCCATTAACACTAACGGTCACCTGACTGCCCGCAGGAATGTTGATTGTGGTGCCACTCAACACGACATCGCTGGCCACATCCTCAACATTGAGGTAGTTATTTGTCCCTACGGGCGACAGCGCAACGCTGCTGCCCGTATTGTCGACCGTAAAGGTCAGCTCCGCACTACTGGTGTTCCCGACGGCGTTTACGACCTCAACGGTCAGCGACTGCGCACCATTCGGCAAGCCGGACAATGCGGTGGACGGCAGCGTGATTTGCCAGTTACCGTTGGGCTCTACTGTCCCCGTGTAGGTCACGCCATTTAGGGTAACGCTAACCTGTTGTCCCGCCTCAACATTGGTTGTGGTGCCGGTAAGGGTTTGTGGCTGCTGCTGTTCGGCACCATCCAGAATGCCATCGCCAGCAAAACTACCCGAATTAACCGTAATCGTAGGCTGGACTTCTGGTGCCGTCGCGACATTCAGATCGCTGGTGAACGTCGTCTGGCTGCCATTGGCATTCGTCACCGTGACCGTAAACGGATTGCTGCCTGACGGTAATGCAGCGAGATCAGACTGGTCAACTCTCAAAGACCAGCGGCCATTGGAGGCCACCAGCGTCCGGTAAAATCTGCCGTTGAGCGAGAGTGTGACCTGATCGCCATTCTGGCCGGTACCATTCAGGATCAGTGGCTGTGTCAGATCGCTGACGCTTAGCGTGTTATCGCCGCCCACGGGATCAACGCCCAGCACAGGTGACTGGGTATCCACCGTGAGGTTATTTGTCTGGGTAACCACGTTGCCAGCCTGATCAACCACACTGACAACCAGTGGGTTATTCCCCTGCGGTAAGGCAGACAGATCGGTGGCAGGAATCGTCGTACTCCAGCTGCCGTCCGTATTAACCGGAACGTTGTAAGTGTTGCCGCCGAGTTGAATCTGTACCTGTTGTCCGTCACCGGTAATGCCGGTATTCCCGCTCAGTACCTGATCGCTGGCGGCGTCCAGATTATTAAGGACACCATCGCTGATCGCGCCGCTGTCGAGGTTAACAGCAGGCAATGTTGTGGCCTGCAGGATCACGTCAGCTGTGCCGGTCACGAGGTTACCGTTAGCATCCACGGTGCTGACGGTAATCGATTTCAGCCCGTCTGCTACGCCGTCAAAAGCGGCTGCAGGCATCGTGACCGACCATAATCCGTCGCCATCTACGGTACCGTTGTAATTGACACCGTTAAAGTTAACCGCAATCTGCTGACCCGGTGTCCCACCAAGGAACGCACCCTTAACGATAACGCCCTGGCTGGCCTCCAGCGCATTAATAAAACCATCTCCGCCCAGCGGTTGGGTAATCGTCAGCGATCCCGGCGTCCCCGCTGCGGGTTCAACGATAATGTCCTGGTTGCCCGTCGCGATGTCTCCGGCATTGTTAGCCACGCTGACGGCAATTGTCGTCGTGCCCGCCGCTAATGCGCCCAGCGCTGCCGACGGCACCGTCACGCTCCAGCCGCCGTCCTGGCCCACCGTGGCGGTGTAGGTCTGCCCGCCCAGGGTCACGGTCACGGTCTGGCCCGGCTCCACGTTGCTGGTAACGCCTGAAATGAGCTGATCCGACGTTTTTTCGTCGTTATCCAGTACGTTGTCCCCGGCAAACGGCGCAAGGGTCACCGTCGGATCGCCCGGCGAGGTCACCGGCGCTTCCACGGTGATGGCCTGGGTCTGGGTGGCCGCGGTGCCCGCCGCGTTGCTCACCGTCGCCTCAATGGTCGTTGTGCCCGCCGCCAGTGCCTGCAGCGCCGCCGCCGGCACCGTCACGCTCCAGCTGCCGTCCTGGCCCACCGTGGCGGTGTAGGTCTGTCCGCCCAGCGTCACGGTCACGGTCTGGCCCGGCTCGACGTTGGCGGTGATGCCCGAGACGGTCTGATCCGTGGCCTTCTCCGCGTTGTCCAGAATGTTGTCCCCGGCAAAGGGCGCAAGGGTTACCGTCGGATCGCCCGGCGAGGTCACCGGCGCCTCCACGGTGATGGTTTCGGTAGTCGTGGCTGCGGTGCCCGCCGCGTTGCTCACCGTGACCGCGATGGTCGCCGTGCCCGCCGCCAGCGCCTGCAGCGCCGCCGCCGGCACCGTCACGCTCCAGCTGCCGTCTGTTCCTACCGTGGTGATGTAGGTCTGTCCGCCCAGCGTCACGGTGACGGTCTGGCCTGCCTCCACATTGGTTGTGGTGCCCGAAAGCGTTTGATCTGACGCCTTCTCGGTGTTGTCCAGCACGTTATCCCCGGCGAAAGGGTTGACGGTGAGCGTTGGCGCACCGGGCGTTCCCGGTGCGGCCGGGTTGTCACCACCACCACCACCTCCTCCGCCCCGACTGGTACCCAGTGCAACGCCCGCCAGACCAAGCAGGCCCACACCGCTGGCGGTCATTAGTCCGGTAGAAATATTGCTGTTATCAGCCAGGAGAAGGGGATCGACACTGTCGAGAGATTCATAGGTGGGCGTCATGGTTGTGGCGGCGTAATCTGTTGCGTCAACCGCCGTGGGGAAAAGCGCATGCTCTGGGGGATTCACACCATCGTCAAACACCAGTTCACTGTGATCGCCGGCAGCATCATCCAGAAAGAAGTTTTTATAGCGAACCGTGCTGCCGTCACGCATCTGAACGATAAGGTCATCACCCTGCCGTTGAAATTGCGTCACCACTTCACGTGTGCCGTTAATACGGACAACGCTGGGTTCACTGAGGGTAATCGTTTGTGCTGAGACGCCATCGACCTGTGAAATGAGCGTACCATTTGCACGGGAAATGATATCCACCCGAGTTTGAGTGATTTCTGCCATCTTGACCTTACTCCACCAGAGAAGCTAATTAACTGAAATGAAAACCATAAAAATAATTTATGGGTAACCTTTCCACGTTTTACTTGCTGCGAATCTGAAAACGTTTCAACCTGGCACGACAATAGGTAAAAAAATCAAGAGCGATGGCAAAAAAATCTAAGCGAAGCGTAATAATTGTTTAAATTTTAATTAATCCGAACTTACTTTTGGCAACATCATGAAAATAATATTCATCAGAGTCAGGGCAAAAATCAATCGCAATATGCAGTTTTATTTATGATTTAACCAAGATAACATTAGCCAAATTTTGGTTTTGTCAGTAAAAAAGTGGCAAAAATGTGCCGCGCATCGCTTTCAGATGTTGCTAAATGTTTCTAAAAAATGCGCAAAGTTACGGATTAACCTGTTTTTTTTAGGCCTTGACAGGCTGAAGGCATACTCAAATTTAACTAAGCAATACACGTAGCGAAAATGTGACCACGGTCATACAACGTCGCGGCAGGAGGGAAAGTAAGCCAGGAAAGTTCTGGAAAAATCATTGGCACCGCTAAAAGTCGGTACACTGGCGCTGCGCGAAAATCATCTACGTAAAATGATGAACTGTTAAGCCTGTGTTCTCACAGCGTTTTGCAGCAATTTGATGCTACACTTTTTGCTTCGATACAGATGAAATAAGAGCCATGACAGCACTGGATGCCGCAAAATCAACCTGTTCTGAACGCCGCCTTAACGCCGGTACGCGTACCATTTTTTTAATTAATGGACTGGGCATGTCAGCCTGGGCACCACTGGTACCTTATGCGCGCGATCGCTTGCAATTAGAAGGAGCATCCCTCGGTGCCCTGCTGCTCTGCCTGGGGATTGGTTCACTGCTTGCGATGCCCGTCACAGGCACGCTGGTCGCCCGCTTTGGCTGCCGGCGGGTGATGATGAGTTCGACGCTGCTGGTCCTGTTAATGCTACCCGTGCTGGCAACCGCGCCTTCCCATCTGGTGATGGCCGCAGCACTCATGCTGTTTGGTGCCGGGTTGGGGATGCTGGACGTTGCAATGAATTATCAGGCGGTGGAAGTAGAAAAAGCCGCAGGACGCCCCATGATGTCAGGCTTTCACGCGTTTTTCAGCCTGGGAGGCATTTTAGGTGCCGGTGCGGTAAGTCTGCTGTTAGGTCTGACATTGACCCCTCTCTTATCGGTTCTGATCGTTATGGCGGTGATGGTCGCATTGCTGCTGTGGCGGCTGTCCGGCTATATGAACCAGCGCTTACATCAGCCTGATCAGCCCTGGCTGGTGATTCCGCGCGGGCGTGTCGCCTTTCTGGGCGTACTGTGCTTTATCCTGTTTCTGGCAGAAGGCGCAGTACTGGACTGGGGTGCCCTGTTGCTGCTGCAAAATCCGTCAATGTCGACGGCACATGCAGGTCTGGGCTATGCCGTATTCTCTGTAGCGATGACGGCAGGACGCTTTACTGGCGATAAGATTATTCAACGTTTTGGCCGCTATCCGGTGATGGTCATGGGCGCGCTGGCCGCGGCGTCGGGCCTGGCGCTCGCCGTCCTGCTGCCCTGGCCGGAAGCGTCATTACTGGCTTTCTTACTGGTGGGATTTGGTTTATCCAATACCGTGCCTATGTTATTTAACGCGGCGGGTAATCAGCATGCAATGCCCGCTAACCTGGCGATTTCAGCCATGACAACGTTGGGATATGCAGGTATTCTTTCTGGTCCGGCGTTGATCGGGTTCATCTCTCAATGGATTAGCCTTAGCGGTGCATTTTTACTGATTGCACTGCTCTTGTTGGCTGTGGCTGTCAGTGCGCGCAACGTTGCGCGATAAATCAGGTATCTGAGACGCTATGTTGTATAAGTTTCCTCTGACATCCAGCAATGTCACCCGCTTTTTTATCGTATTTAACCTGGTACTGTTACTGGCGCTGGGTTGTATGGTGCAAAATTCAATTAATGCTTGGCTAACCGATAAACGCTATGCCATGGCCGATATGGCGCACGACGTACAAAAACGTATTGATACCTATCGTTTTGTGACCTGGCAAATTTATGAAAACCTCTCGGCCAGTGCGGCAGGTTCCGTCCCTGCCAGCAATTTACAAGAGACGCGTCTGCGTCCTGATGTCTATTACCTCGAAAAAACCCGACGTAAAACCGAAGCGCTGATCTTTGGTTCGCATGACAGCAGCACGCTGGATATGACGATGCGGATGTCCAGTTATCTTGATACGCTGTGGGGTGCCGAATCGCCGACCTGGTCGATGTATTTCTTAAATGGTCAGGACAACAGTCTGATTATGATATCGACCCTGCCGCTGAAAGATTTGGCCACTCGCTATAAAGAGAATGCGTTAAGTTCATTAGTGGATGCGCGCCGTGCTGAAATGCTGCAGCAGGCGAATGCGCTGGATGAACGCGAAAGCTTTTCGCCTCTGCGTCACCTTGCTTTCCAGAACGATCACTACTTTACCCTGCGTACGACGTTTAATCAGCCCGGCCATCTGGCTACTGTCGTCGCGTTTGATTTGCCTGTGAATGACTTAATCCCGCTTAATATGCCGGTAGAGAACTTCCAGTTGCGTCAGGATGCCAGCTTTACCAATAACACCAGTACAAACCAGGAAGGCCTTGAGACAACCCAGGTTTCGCTGGTCAGCCACGACATTGAGATAGCCGCAGCCCTGCCCAGCACCTCGCTGCAGCTGGTTTACCGGGTCCCCCTTGTTCGCCTGCTGCTCGACAGTGCGCATAACCTGATGTGGCCACTACTGATTAACCTGGTGCTGTTTTTACTTTCACTGAGTGGCGTATTGTTACTACGCAAACAATCGCTTCGTCCCAGTGAAAACCAGAGTGCTGAACTGGACTCCCTTCGCGTACTCAATCAGGAGATTGTGGCCAGCTTACCTGTGGGCCTGTTGGTGTACGACTTTGCGAGTAACCGTACCTTGTTAAGTAATAAGATCGCCGAGCATCTTTTGCCTCACCTGAACCTGCAAAAGATCATCAATATGTCCGATCAGCATCAGGGTGTATTACAGGCTACGATCAACAACGAAGTGTATGAAATACGCCATGCGCGTAGCGTTTTATCGCCGCATACACAGCTGTTTATGATGCGCGATCAGGATCGGGAATTACTGGTCAACAAGAAACTGCAAAAAGCACAGCAGGTGCTGGATCGCAACCACCAGATGCGTCAGCAGTTGCTGCATCACCTTGGCCATGCGTTAAACCAGCCGCTGGAAAAAATCGTCTCGCAGTTGGTGCAGTTGAGTCAGCGTGATAATGACGAAAGCGTGCTGGATATTCTGGATGAGAGCCAGTCACTGGCTCGTCTGGTGGACGATATCGTGCTGCTCAATCGTCTTGAAGCGCATGACTGGTCACCTGATGCGTCGGTATTTAACCTGCAAGAGTTACTGGACGAAATTACGCTGGAGAGCCTGCCGCTGCTGCGTCGCAAAGGCCTGTCCCTGGTGGTGAATAATCATCTGGCAAATGACGAGATGCGCTTTGGCGATCGACGTGCATTGCGCAAAATCCTCACCACGCTGATGCATTATGCGCTGATTACCACCCGCTGGGGCAAGATTACCCTGGCGGTGAAGACGGCAGAGAACCAGCCTGACCGGGTCTATATTGAACTGGTGGATACCGGTGCCGGACTGACCGTGGATGAACTGGCGAACGTGGACTTCCCGTTCCTGGGCGATACCAGTCAGGATCGTTATGGTCAGGCGTCCGGTATGGCGTTTTTCCTGTGCAAGCAGTTATGTAAACAAATGGGCGGTAGCCTGGAGATTGTGGCGAAAGCCGATATCGGCACACGCTATAACATTCAACTGCCCCTCACGCTTGAGGAACAGCGTGATGAGGAGGAAGAGAAAATCCTGGAAGGCGTAACCGCGCTGGTGGAGATCGCCGTTGAAGATGTCCACAAAATTGTTTGTCGCCATCTGGAAAACTGGGGCGCGCGCTGCCTGACGCCTGATGAACGTATTTCGGGTCAGGATCACGACGTACAGATCACCGACGATCCGGGCAAACTGAGTGGCTGGGCATTGTTACTGGCAGAAGACGAACCGGGCCATCATGCGCTGAACGATCAACAGTATCGCGTCAATTTCAATCTCAGTAATGCACTACTGGATGCATTACTGGCACTGATTGAGAAGCAATTGTCCCACGATGTAATGGAGGATAACACTGAAGAAGATGACGCCAGCACGCCACTGCTAAGTGGAGGCTATTTCCAGCTGTTTACTGAGACAGTACCGGATGATGTAAAGAGATTGTATACTGAGTCAGCGATAAACGATTATGCCTCGCTTGCTCAGACTGCCCATCGCCTTAAAGGCGTGTTTGCTATGCTTAATTTGACACCGGGCAAACAGCTTTGTGAAGAATTAGAACACCACATCAAAGTGTGTGACGATTCAAACATTAAAAATACCACCAGTAATATTGACGCTTATGTCAATCAACTGCTGCAGCAAGGTAACCAATAAGATGAATAACCTGAATGTAATTATTGCCGATGATCACCCAATTGTTCTTTTCGGTATCCGAAAATCTCTGGAACAAATTGAGTGGGTTAACGTTGTGGGTGAGTTTGAAGACTCAACAGCACTGATTAACAACCTGTCCAAGCTTGATGCCAATGTGCTGATCACCGACCTCTCTATGCCGGGTGAAAAGTATGGTGACGGTATTACGCTGATCAAATATATCAAACGCCATTATCCTGATCTGTCGATCATTGTTCTGACCATGAACAACAACCCGGCCATCCTCAGCTCCGTGCTTGATCTGGATATCGAAGGTATCGTTCTGAAGCAAGGTGCGCCAACCGATCTGCCTAAAGCGCTGGCTGCGCTGCAGAAAGGCAAGAAATATACGCCGGAAAGCGTGGCGAAACTGCTGGAGAAAATCAGTGCCGGCGGTTATGGCGATAAGCGTCTGTCGCCTAAAGAGAGCGAAGTATTACGTCTCTTCGCTGAAGGCTTCCTGGTAACGGAAATTGCGAAGAAGCTGAACCGCAGTATTAAGACCATCAGTAGCCAGAAAAAATCGGCCATGATGAAGTTGGGTGTGGATAACGATATTGCCCTGCTCAACTATCTGTCATCGGTCAGCGCGACCCAAATCGACAAAGAGTAAGTTTTCAGGCGGTGCACTCGCACCGCCTCCTTCCGCTTCTCTTTTATCCCTGCCGGGCTTTACGTACCCGCTCTGCATAGAGACCCAGCGTTGATTTCAGCACATCCAGCGTCACGGGCTTCGACAAGCAGTTGTCCATCCCTGCGTCCATACAACGCTGCTTTTCTTCGGCCAGCGCGTTCGCCGTGACGCCTATCACCGGGAACACATGCCCTAACTGACGCAGGCGCTGAGTCAGACGATAACCGTCCATATTGGGCATGTTCACATCGGTCAGCACAATATCAATTGTATTACGGCTTAAGACATTTAAGGCGTCAACACCGTCCTGGGCGGTTTTCACCTGATAACCCAGCGTGCCAAGCTGCTCTGACAGCAGCATGCGGTTGATAGGATGATCGTCAACGATCAGCACCATAATGTCGTCATTATGGATTTTCTCTTCGACCGGCCCGCTCAGAGAAAGCGCGTCCGTGCTCTCGGTTTCCACGGCAATGCGGTAAATACGTGCCAGTAAAGTCGGCAGTTCATGCAGGGTTGCCGTGCTGTGGATCCAGCGCCCTGCCTGCGGCTCACGCGGCATATCCACATGCGCGCCGTCAAACGTGATAACCGCACGCACCTGGGGGAATGTCTCCATTGCATAGTCGGTTAACACCACATCATCACTGCCAGGGTTTGCCAGCATATCGGCGACCTGGAAGCCATGTTGCTTCAACAGCCTGTCCAGATACTGGGCCAGGTACTCATTGCGCATTGCCAGCCAGATTTTCTTATCCTGCAGCCCGTCAAGCAGTGGAATGGACGGCTGCTTACCATTGTAGATGGGGATACGCACGATAAACTGGCTTCCCATTCCCGGCTCTGACTCCACCTCGATATCACCGTCCATCATGTTGATCAGCTTTTCACAAATCGCCAGGCCCAGCCCGGTGCCCTGGAAATTGCGCTGGACGCCATTTCCGACCTGGAAGAACGGATCGAATAACCGGGTGAGCTCTTTTGCCGGAATCCCGACGCCGGTATCACGCATACGAAAGGCCAGATAGCCCTGGGTGACGTATGCATGCAGGATAATGCAGCCGGTATGCGTAAATTTGATCGCATTATTGAGCAGGTTAGAAATCACCTGTTGCAGACGCAGGGGATCGCCATCGAGGAACTGCGGAACATCGTGTTCAATATAGCAGTACAGTGTCAGGCGTTTTTTCACCACCAGCGACAGATAGTTACCGACAATATGGGTAATCACTTCACGCGGGGAGAAAGGACGCGGTTCAATCTTCAACTGTTCCGACTCGATTTTCGAGAAATCGAGAATATCGCTGATGATTTTTAACAGCAGACTGGAGGAGTTGTTCATGGCGGTGACCAGCGAGTCGATACCGCTGGGCAACTGTCGTGTCTGTAATAAATCCAGATTACCAATAATGCCGTATAACGGCGTGCGCAGTTCATGGCTGACCGTGGCCAGAAACATCGATTTCGACTGGCTGGCCTGTTCAGCGGCATGCGCCATCTCCTGCAATGACTGCTCCATACGAACGCGCGCGGACACGTCAACCAGCACGCAGATGGCGACGTTTTCATTGCGATATCGGGAATGCACAAAGCTGATTTGCAGATTGGTGTTGCTGCCCGTCAGGACATCCACAAAGTTGACCTGTTGGCCGCCGATAATTTCATTTAACCGCTTGCGGTCTTCCTGCGTCAGCAACGTAAGATAGTTATGCGCCAGCTCATTACTCAGAATGTTGGTGCCATCGCTGGTGCGCAGAATACAGATCCCGACCGGTGCTGACGCCACGATCTTACGGTTAAACTGCTCATGCTCTTCCAGCCTGTGTGCATTCTCTTCCGCAGGCAAAAACATGCGCCGCTCAAATAACCAGGCCAGCGTAAACAGCAGTACCGCACTCATGATATTGAGCAGCACCGCGTTAATCATCATGAGCCTGAGCTGATCGACCAGGACATCCGTTGACACCGACCAGATCACATTGAGTTCTGATGGCGGCAAGGGTTTCTTGAGCACCAGCTGGCGATAACCGTCCAGATAACCAAACCAGGTTTTATCGTCGGGTAATTCGTTTAGCGAGAAACCTACGCCTCCCCGGCGTGACGTCAGCAACGGCGTATAATTTTCGTCGGTTATGGTCGCGGTCACCGGCAGGCTGCCGGGCTGGATAAATTCATCAAGGCGGATATTTTGCTCTACGCCCAGCAAAGCCTGCAGTTTATCGGCCACATAGACCGGCATCACCACAGAGAAGCTGCCTACACCAGGCTGAGCGGAGCTGCTCACCCAGTAAGCCGGATTACGCTGGTCCTCTTCCGGGCTGTTACGGTAACGCTGCAGGTTTTCCCGCAGAAGCTTCAGACTGCGATCGCGACTGACATTATTATTGTTATTGCTGACGGTAAAGTCAGCCAGGCACCTGTTATCGCCGCCAATGAGGAAGACCCGGTTCAGCTCGTAGGAGGAGGCGAAATTGCTTTTCCAGTAGTTAATGTAGTTGCCTAAGGAATCAAGCGAGTTGCGCCAGGTGGTGCTCATGGAGGCACAGTCGTCACCGGAATATAACGGCATAAACTGTGGCTGAATCAGATTGTCCGCCTGGGACTGACCGATGGGTGCAGGTCTGGCGAGCCGGTTTTCAGCAATATATTTGAGTTCACGCATCATGCCCGCAGAATGACGGACGTACCAGTCAATGGTGCCGTAGTTACTGGCAAACTCCTGACGTACCTTGTTCTCTTTGTCATGCAGGACGCTGATAATATAGAACGTCGTCAGAACAGCGCCCAGCAACCAGATGAGCAGTGCCAGCGCGCGAAACAGATAGCGCGAAATGCGCAGCGTCGTGCGGAAAGAAACTAGATATTTCAAAGGTGACTCGCAGGTGGCAAGGTTAGTCGCATTGTTGGATTTTTGATGTTCATACACTAGCTTTATCGCAGCGAAAAAGCCAGTCGACTCCGGGCTCAGGGCGCAGTTTGAGAATGTTTGACCTGCCGCCCACCTCTCCTCTCGCTGTCTTCACAGCCAAAAAAAACGGCAGGCCGGGTTACCCCTGACCTGCCGTTGCGGTTTAACGTACGACGGGTAACTTACTCGTCGTCGTCCACTGCCGGTTCATCATCGTCGTCATTGTCGACTTCAGGTACGATATCATCGTCCCCTTCCGCCACGCTGCCATCGATAGCATCCAGCTCTTCTTCTTCCACCGGTTCCGCTACGCGCTGCAGACCGACAACATTCTCGTCTTCGGCTGTACGAATCAGGATCACACCCTGAGTATTACGGCCCACGATGCTGACTTCGGAGACACGGGTTCTTACCAGTGTGCCGGCATCGGTGATCATCATGATCTGATCGCTGTCGACAACCTGTACCGCACCAATAACCGGGCCATTACGCTCAGTTACTTTGATGGAAATCACGCCCTGCGTTGCACGGGATTTGGTCGGGTACTCACTGTTCGCGGTACGCTTACCGTAGCCGTTCTGCGTAACCGTAAGAATAGCGCCCTCTTCACGCGGCACGATCAGCGAAACTACGCGATCGTTTTGCGCCAGCTTAATGCCCCGTACGCCCGAAGCCGTTCGGCCCATGGCACGTACCGCGGATTCTGCAAAGCGCACCACCTTACCGGCCGCAGAGAACAACATCGCCTCATCGTTACCGTTCGTCAGCGCCACACCGATCAGCTCATCGTCATCACGCAGGTTAATCGCGATAATGCCTGCGCTACGTGGGCGGCTAAACTCCTGCAGACCCGTTTTCTTCACGGTCCCGCTGGCGGTAGCCATGAAGATGTTAAAGCCTTCGGTGTATTCACGTACCGGCAGAATCGCCGTAATACGTTCGTTGGCTTCCAGCGGCAACAGGTTGACGATAGGACGCCCACGTGCACCACGGCTGGCTTCAGGCAACTGGTAGACTTTCATCCAGTAGAGCCGGCCACGGCTGGAGAAGCACAGGATCGTGTCGTGGGTATTCGCCACCAGCAGACGATCGATAAAGTCTTCTTCTTTGATTCGGGCGGCAGACTTGCCTTTACCGCCACGGCGCTGGGCTTCATAGTCGCTCAGCGGCTGATATTTCACATAGCCCTGATGCGACAATGTCACCACAACATCTTCCTGATTGATCAGGTCTTCGATGTTGATGTCGGCGCTGTTAGCCGTAATTTCAGTGCGGCGGTCGTCGCCGAACTGATCGCGCATCAGCTCAAGCTCTTCGCGAATGACTTCCATCAGACGTTCTGAGCTGGACAGGATGTGCAGTAATTCTGCAATCTGATCCAGCAGCTGTTTGTACTCGTCCAGCAGCTTCTCATGCTCAAGGCCGGTCAGCTTCTGCAGACGTAAGTCCAGAATGGCCTGCGCCTGGTGTTCTGTCAGGTAATACTGACCATCACGGATACCGAACTGCGCTTCCAGCCACTCTGGACGGGCCGCGTCATCGCCTGCACGTTCCAGCATCGCGGCCACATTGCCCAGCGCCCACGATTGCGAGATCAGACCCGCTTTTGCTTCCGCTGGCGTTGGTGCGCGGCGAATCAGTTCGATAATCGGATCGATGTTAGCCAGCGCAATCGCCAGACCTTCAAGGATATGTGCCCGATCGCGCGCCTTGCGCAGTTCGAAAATAGTACGGCGTGTCACCACTTCACGGCGATGGCGAACGAAGGCTTCGAGAATCTCCTTCAGCGCCATAATCTTCGGCTGGCCCTGATGGAGAGCGACCATGTTGATACCGAAAGAGGTCTGCAACTGAGTCAGGGAATAGAGGTTATTGAGAACCACTTCACCAACGGCGTCACGCTTGATTTCAATGACGATACGCATGCCGTCTTTATCAGACTCATCGCGCAGCGCACTGATTCCTTCGACGCGCTTTTCTTTCACCAGCTCGGCAATCTTTTCTATCAGGCGCGCTTTGTTCACCTGATAGGGCAGCTCGTGAATGACGATGGTTTCACGTCCGGTTTTGGCATCCACTTCCACTTCACCACGGGCACGGATGTAAACTTTACCGCGACCGGTGCGATAGGCTTCTTCAATGCCGCGACGCCCGTTGATAATGGCCGCCGTCGGGAAATCAGGCCCCGGAATGTGTTCCATCAGCCCTTCAACGCTGATGTTTTCATCTTCAATATAAGCCAGGCAGCCGTTAATCACTTCGCGCAGGTTATGCGGCGGAATGTTGGTGGCCATACCGACGGCAATACCGGACGATCCGTTGACCAGCAGGTTAGGGATTTTGGTGGGCAGAACTTCAGGGATCTGCTCGGTACCGTCGTAGTTCGGTACGAAATCAACGGTCTCTTTTTCCAGATCAGCTAACAGGTCGTGGGCGATTTTAGACATGCGCACTTCGGTATAACGCATCGCCGCAGCGGAGTCGCCGTCGATGGATCCGAAGTTGCCTTGACCGTCCACCAGCATGTAACGCAGGGAGAAAGGCTGGGCCATACGTACGATGGTGTCGTAAACGGCAGAATCACCATGCGGGTGATATTTACCGATAACGTCACCGACGACGCGGGCAGATTTTTTATAGGGTTTGTTCCAGTCATTACCCAGTTCGCTCATCGCGTAGAGTACGCGGCGATGTACTGGCTTCAGGCCATCACGCACATCGGGTAAAGCTCGGCCAACAATGACCGACATGGCGTAATCGAGGTAAGAATTTTTTAACTCTTCTTCGATATTAACCGGTGTAATTTCTCTCGCAAGGTCGCTCATGGAGCCGCTATCCCTCTACTAATCCCGGATTTTAAAGGTGCGAAAGTATATCACACCGCAATTCACTGGTGAACGTTAACCACCTTATTAAGGTGCTTTTACTCATGTTGATAAGGTGCGCCATGATAAGTTAAGCGTTTATACTGATGTCACATTTTGTCAGGAGTCACGATTCAATGAATGCACAACCACAGAACCCTCAGCACAATGTCGATGCACAGGAAATTGCCAAGTTCGAGGCCGTTGCCTCGCGCTGGTGGGATCTGGAGGGCGAATTTAAACCGCTGCACCGTATTAATCCCCTGCGGCTGGGCTACATTGCGCAACACAGTCACGGGCTGTTCGGTAAAAAAGTGCTCGATGTCGGCTGTGGTGGCGGTATCCTGGCGGAAAGCATGGCCCGGGAAGGTGCAATCGTCACCGGGCTGGATATGGGCGCGGAGCCACTTGAGGTGGCACGACTGCATGCGCTGGAGAGCGGCGTGACGCTCGACTATGTGCAACAAACGGTCGAGGAGCATGCCAGCCAGCATGCAGGCCAGTACGATGTGGTGACCTGCATGGAGATGCTTGAGCACGTGCCGGATCCACGTTCGGTGGTGCACGCCTGCGCGCAGCTGGTTAAACCCAGTGGCGAGGTGTTCTTCTCGACCATTAACCGTAATCCCAAAGCCTGGCTGATGGCGATTTTCGGTGCGGAATATGTCCTGCGCATGGTGCCGCGTGGGACGCATGATGTGAAGAAATTTATCCGTCCCTCTGAGCTGCTGGGTTGGGTGGATGAAACCCCACTGCGTGAACGCAACATGACAGGCCTGCACTACAACCCGCTTACCGATCGGTTCCGTCTGGGCAAAGGTGTGGACGTGAACTACATGATCCACACGCATCACGGCGAGGCGTAATTCCTGTGCAGCGTGCGGCTTTGCCCACGCTGCTGTCATCCCACTGTCATCACAAAACGCTATCCTCCCTGCCGCTACGCGTTAAGCCCTGTGGCACGACGGCTATGGCTCAAAACAGGCTTTCGCATAGACCAATGCTGGAAAAAGTCGCGCAATGTTTGAAAAATCAGCGGTCGATCATAAATCGCAATATTTTCTCAGACTGGTTGACAAGACCTGCGGCCTTACGAGACGCGGCCTAAGAAAACCCGCAGAAAATACAACCCCCGCAGACATCATTTTTTCCTCTTGTTAAGCGCCAGCAAAATACTAGAATAAGCCTCCATATTGTTATACTTATCTTCGACAACCCCAAGATGTAGTGTTTATCCACAACATTATTCACAATGAATATGCTGTGTATAAATCGGGATTTCTTTTAATTATTGGATACTCACGCAAAGGTAAAAACGCGACATGAACCAAAGTCTGCTCGTTACTAAACGCGATGGCCGCCAGGAGCGCATTGATCTCGACAAAATTCACCGTGTCCTCGACTGGGCAGCTGAAGGGCTGAACAATGTGTCGGTTTCACAGGTAGAGCTGCGTTCCCACATTCAGTTTTATGATGGCATCAAAACCTCTGACATCCATGAAACGATCATCAAGGCCGCTGCAGACCTTATTTCTCGCGATGCCCCTGACTATCAGTATCTTGCCGCCCGTCTGGCGATCTTCCACCTGCGTAAAAAAGCGTACGGCCAGTTTGAGCCACCCGCACTGTACGATCAGGTCGTTAAGATGGTTGACCTGGGCAAATACGATCGCCATCTGCTGGAAGACTACAGCCGTGAAGAGTTCGAGCAGATGGACGGCTTCATCGACCACTGGCGCGACATGAATTTCTCGTACGCGGCCGTGAAACAGCTGGAAGGCAAATATCTGGTTCAGAACCGCGTCTCCGGTGAGATCTATGAAAGCGCCCAGTTCCTGTACATTCTGGTAGCCGCCTGCCTGTTCTCAGGCTATCCGCGTGCGACCCGCATGGATTACATCAAGCGTTTCTACGATGCGATTTCCACGTTTAAAATCTCCCTGCCGACGCCAATCATGTCGGGAGTGCGTACGCCAACCCGTCAGTTCAGCTCCTGTGTCCTGATTGAATGTGGCGACAGCCTGGATTCCATCAACGCGACCTCCAGCGCTATTGTGAAATACGTTTCACAACGCGCAGGTATTGGTATTAACGCGGGTCGTATCCGCGCGCTGGGCAGCCCGATTCGCGGCGGTGAAGCTTTCCATACCGGTTGTATCCCGTTCTACAAGCACTTCCAGACGGCGGTGAAATCCTGTTCGCAGGGCGGCGTCCGTGGCGGCGCAGCGACCCTGTTCTATCCGATGTGGCATCTGGAAGTGGAAAGCCTGTTAGTCCTGAAAAACAACCGTGGTGTGGAAGGTAACCGCGTGCGTCACATGGACTACGGTGTGCAGCTCAACAAAATGATGTACCAGCGCCTGCTGAAGGGCGAGGACATCACGCTGTTTAGCCCGTCAGACGTACCTGGCCTGTACGATGCGTTCTTTGCCGATCAGGACGAATTTGAACGTCTTTACACCAAATACGAACAAGACAGCAGCATTCGTAAGCAGCGTGTGAAAGCGGTGGATCTGTTCTCGCTGATGATGCAGGAACGCGCCTCTACCGGCCGTATCTACATCCAGAACGTTGACCACTGCAACACACACAGCCCGTTTGACGCCAGTATTGCGCCAGTACGCCAGTCGAACCTGTGTCTGGAAATTGCGCTGCCAACTAAACCGCTCAATGACGTCAACGACGAAAACGGTGAGATTGCGCTCTGTACGCTGTCAGCATTTAACCTTGGTGCGATTGACAGCCTGGACGATCTGGAAGAGCTGGCAACGCTGGCCGTACGCGCGCTGGATGCACTGCTGGATTATCAGGATTACCCGATTCCGGCCGCGCAACGGGGTGCGATGGGTCGTCGTACGCTGGGCATTGGCGTCATTAACTTTGCTTACTACCTGGCGAAGCACGGTGTGCGCTACTCCGACGGCAGCGCGAATGGCCTGACGCACAAAACGTTTGAAGCCATTCAGTACTACCTGCTGAAAGCCTCAAATGAGCTGGCTAAAGAGCAAGGCGCCTGCCCGTGGTTCAATGAAACCACCTATGCACAGGGCGTGCTGCCGATTGATACCTACAAGAAAGATCTGGATGCGATTTGCAACGAGCCGCTGCACCTGGACTGGGAAACCCTGCGCGAGCAGATTAAAACCCACGGCCTGCGCAACTCGACGCTTTCTGCCCTGATGCCGTCTGAAACCTCGTCGCAGATTTCAAACGCCACCAACGGTATCGAACCGCCGCGCGGCCATATCAGTATTAAAGCGTCTAAAGACGGTATCCTGCGTCAGGTGGTGCCGGAATATGAGCGTCTTAAAGATCAGTACGAACTGCTGTGGGATATGCCGTCCAATGATGGCTACCTGCAACTGGTTGGCGTAATGCAGAAATTCATCGATCAGGCGATTTCGTCAAATACCAACTACGATCCGTCGCGCTTCCCGAATGGCAAAGTGCCGATGAAGCAACTGCTGAAAGATCTGCTGACCGCCTACAAGTTTGGCGTGAAAACGCTCTACTACCAAAACACCCGTGATGGTGCGGAAGATGCGCAGGACGATCTGGCACCTTCTATTCAGGATGATGGCTGCGAAAGCGGCGCCTGTAAGATCTGACGGTCGGGCGGGAGCCTTTCCCGCCCACATTTTTCCGCGAGGCCGGTGCTGAGCCTCGTCTACCATGGACAGTTTTTTATGGCTTACTCCACTTTTTCACAAAACAAAAATGACCAGCTGAAAGAGCCTATGTTTTTCGGTCAGTCCGTTAACGTGGCGCGCTTTGATCAGCAGAAATACGATATCTTTGAAAAACTGATCGAAAAGCAGCTTTCGTTCTTCTGGCGTCCTGAAGAAGTCGATGTCTCGCGCGATCGCATCGACTACCAGGCCCTGCCCGATCATGAAAAGCATATCTTCATCAGCAACCTGAAATACCAGACGTTACTGGACTCGATTCAGGGACGCAGCCCGAACGTGGCACTGCTGCCGCTGATCTCGATTCCGGAACTGGAAACCTGGATCGAAACCTGGGCGTTCTCCGAAACGATCCACTCTCGCTCGTACACCCACATCATTCGCAACATCGTGAACGATCCGTCTGTAGTGTTTGACGATATCGTCACCAACCAGCAGATTCTGGCGCGTGCGCAGGACATCTCTAAGTACTACGATGACCTGATTGAGATGACTAACTACTGGCATTTGCTGGGTGAAGGTACGCATCAGGTCAATGGTAAGTCCATTACGGTTAACGTGCGCGCGCTGAAAAAGCAGCTGTATATTTGCCTGATGAGCGTCAATGCGCTGGAAGCGATCCGCTTCTACGTCAGCTTTGCCTGCTCTTTTGCGTTTGCTGAGCGAGAACTGATGGAAGGCAACGCCAAAATCATCAAGCTGATTGCACGCGACGAAGCTCTGCACCTGACCGGCACCCAGCACATGCTGAATCTGCTGCGCACCGGTGAAGACGATCCTGAAATGAAAGAAATTGCCGCCGAATGCCGTGAAGAGTGCTTCGAGCTGTTTAAGAAAGCGGCCTTACAGGAGAAAGAGTGGGCAGATTACCTGTTCAGCGGCGGCTCCATGATCGGTCTGAACAAAGATATCCTGTGCCAGTATATCGAATACATCACCAACATTCGTATGCAGGCGGTTGGCCTCGATCTGCCGTTTGAAACGCGCTCGAACCCGATTCCCTGGATCAACGCCTGGCTGGTGTCCGATAACGTTCAGGTTGCCCCGCAGGAAGTGGAAGTCAGTTCTTACCTGGTGGGTCAGATTGATTCAGAAGTGGGCGAAAACGACTTCGACGACTTCCAGTTATAACGATGAGCCGTTCTGTTGTTATTCTGCGCAGTTCCGGCACCCGACTGGAGTGCGCAGACGATCATCCTAATCTGTTGACCATGCTGGAAGCCAACAACCTGTGCGTGGAGTTTCAGTGCCGGGAAGGTTACTGCGGCTCCTGCCGTATGCGGTTACTGCGCGGCGAGGTCGACTACGCGGAAACCCCGCTGGCCTTTATTGAACAGGGGGAGATCCTGCCCTGCTGCTGTAAGGCGAAAGGTGAAATCGAGCTTGAACTCTAGTGGTTGAGCCAAAGCGTTTAAAAAAACCGTCATCCCAACCGGATGACGGTTTTTTTTCGCCGGGTGCTGACTCAGGGGATACGGGCAATGACTTTGATTTCAAAATCGAATCCTGCCAGCCAGTTAACGCCGACCGCCGTCCAGTTAGGATAAGGTGGCTGCGGAAATATCGCTTTTTTCACTTCCATAATGGTAGCGAACTGCGTTTCAGGGTCGGTATGAAACGTGGTGACATCAATAAGATCATCGAACGAACAGCCTGCCGCCGCCAGTGTCTGGCGCAGATTCTCAAAGGCCAGTTGCACCTGAGCAGCAAAATCCGGTTCAGGCGATCCGTCCGTGCGACTGCCAACCTGACCCGAGACGAACAGCAGGTCGCCCGAGCGGATCGCAGCGGAATAGCCATGCCTTTCATACAGCGCATGACGGCCCGCCGGGAAAACTGCTTCACGATTGCTCATTGTTTTACCCTCTGGTGAGTTGTTATCAGGAAATCATGCGCCTCATGACGACATGATTTAATCTACTTCCCGTATGTGAAATAAACCACACATACGCCCCGTATGTCAATTTCAGATACGCGACGTATACGAAAAGGAGAGAACCATGGCAGGACGACCTCGTGCGGTCACGATGGAAGAAAATCGCCTTAAACTGATTGCCGCCGCACGTAAAGCCTTTGCCGAAAAGGGGTTTGCTGCCGCGTCCATGGATGAGCTGACGGCGAGCGTTGGTTTAACGCGCGGTGCGCTTTATCACAATTTTGGCGATAAACGTGGCCTTCTCGCCGCTGTGGTCGCGGAAGTCGACAGTGAAATCGCCCAGCGTGCAAAAGCGCGCGCGGCCAGTGCGGGCGACAGCTGGAACCAGTTGCTGGCGGAAGGTATCGCCTATATCGAGATGGCGCTGGACCCCGAAGTGCAGCGTATTGTATTACTGGATGGCCCGGCCTTTCTTGGCGATCCCTCCCTGTGGCCCAGCCAGAACGCCTGCCTGACCGCAACCCAGCATGCACTGGAGGAGATGGTCACGAGCGGCGTGCTGAAGCCCGTGGATGTTGAAGCCGCTGCCCGCTTGCTGAATGGTGCGGCGTTTACTGCCGCCTTGTGGGTGGCCGCCAGCGCCGAGCCCCAGGCCACGCTGGCTAAAGTCACAGCGACCTTTACCGTGCTGGCGACGGGGCTACGGCGCTAAACAGCGTGTTAGTTGAGGAAACGCGGGGAGCAGAAAAAGAAGGCGGTCGGTGCCGTTTGGCACCGGTCCGTTTTTTTAATGCTTGATAGTTTCAAGCACATCAATCCAGCCGTGCCCTGTGCTGACCTCGCTGCCGTGTAACCAGCGCCGCAGCATGTTCATTGCCATCATCGCCACCACTTTCTGACGGGTTTCCAGGTTGTGACGTCCACTATTGAATTTAACACGTTGTCCCCAGGTCGCTTCCGGTGTATGGAGCGCCACAGAGATCGCGTCTTCGCTCAGGCTGCCGACGGACAGGGCAAGCTGAGTCTGCAAGCGCGTCGCCAGCGCCTGGGTGCGCATGACCTGAACATCCAGACTCTCGTCCTGCTGCGGCAGAATTTCGCTGGCGCTCAGGGGCACGTCAGCCGAAGCCAGTTGCCAGTGAAGTAACCCTGCGGTGTACTGTTCGCTGATCGCCAGCCGCCAGTGACGTTGATGCAGTTCCCGCGCCAGCAGTGCAGGCAGCCCCTCAGTGCCTTCAAATATCGTACACTCGGCCAGCAACAAACGTACCTGCTGCCAGACCTGCTCCATCGCGACGCGCTGTTCGGCTGGCCCCGTAAGTTTGATTTCGATAATCGGCATGGAAGAACGGTAGCCCATCAGCACGTTCTCTGGCAGCGGCAAGGGTTCCAGTTCATTCGCAATGTCGCTTTCTCCCCGGCCAAAGGTGGTCAGCCGCAGGCAAACGGGCGGTTCAGGCAGGTCGAACTTCGCTTTCAGACGCGGAATGATTTGTTGTTCGACCATCACCTTGAATTCAGAGGGAACGCCTGGCGTAAAGAACATCCAGCAGCGATTGAGTTGCAGGGCAAAGCCACAGGCGGTGCCGACCGGGTTATCCAGCATTTCGGCGTTAGCGGGAATTTCTGCCTGTTTACGGTTGCTCTCAGCCATAACCCGTCCGCGGCTGGCAAACCAGGCTTCCATCGTTTCCAGCCAGGCTTCCTGCATCACCAGCCCTACCCCGCTCGCTTTGGCCGCGGCCTGGGCGCTAAGGTCGTCAGTGGTTGGACCCAGTCCACCATTCACGATGAGCACGTCCGCCTCAAGACTGCGGGCCTTTAGCGTTTCCACCAGCGACGACATTGCGTCACCCACCGTAGTCCGGCTGGTCATTGGCAGCCCGTGTTGAAATAACACATCAGCCAGCCAGGCGGCGTTGGTATCGACGATTTGTCCATGTAACACTTCATCGCCCGTGGACAGCATTTCAACTCTTATCACATTCATTCTCCTTGTGCCTGTCGCTTTACTTTAGAAAGCCCCTGAACAAAACACAATCTGCGGACAGGAATTAACCGGGTAACGGCATTTTCAGGCAGGTGACAGAAGTGCGGAAGAACCAGAAAGGGAGAACGGACAGGACAGCGCCTGCCCGTTTTAGGCGATTGAGATTAGCGACGCGCCAGCAGCAGGCCTAATACCAGCCCTGCAGTAGCACCGATGCCAATGCCCTGCCACGGTTTTTCATGGACGTAATCATCAGCACGGTACGCGGCCTGTTTGGCACGGTAGTAATAGCTATCTGAGGCCTGGCTGACACGTGATTTAACATCTTCCAGCGCGCGTTCAGCTTTGGTTTTCAGTTCGATATATTTCTGATCGGCCGGATCACCTGATGACTTCAGCACTTCTTCCAGCGTTTCAGTCAGCAGTGCGATATCGTCGTCATAGCCCGTGTCGAAAGATTCAGTCTGTTTTACCATCATTTCCTCCATGTGAATTGCAATGCACCTGGTTAACTATAGCCATAAATGAGGGCTTTGCGCGGCCCCTTACCAGGAATCACCTGAAAATCGGCGCAAGGAAAGCGCACGCGCGTCAACTTATGGCAGGCTGTGATTACGCAAAGAAGTGTAAGAGATGACTTGCTTAAAGCAATTTCGCTTCGTTTATTTGATTTATCTGATAAATTTTCAGCGAACTGAATTTTTATCTAAGCCGACTGTCGTACCCTGCTGTTGCCTGTAATAATCAGGCTCTGTGCTTCGACACGACAGTCACAACAAACTCGAAAAGCTAAGGAATGATCTCCGGCATGAATCGAAGAATGTTTATGAAAGCGTCAATGGCCTTCTCCGCGGTGAGCGGTATGACAGGCTTATCAACGCTATTCGCGCAATCCGCCTGGGCAGATGATGGCATTGCTGACGGAATCGCAGTGCGCTTCGATTTCGACGAGTTAAAAAAGAACGCGGCCGCACTGGCCAAAAAGCCGTGGGGTGGTCCACCGGGCCCGCTGCCGCAAACGCTGGCTAACCTGACGCCGCAGGCTTACAACGATATTCAGTACGATGCTAATCACTCGCTGTGGAACAACATTCCGAATCGCGAGCTTGATGTGCAGTTTTTCCACGTCGGCATGGGCTTTAAACGCCGCATCCGCATGTTTTCCGTCGACAGTGCCAGCCGTGAGGCACGCGAAATCCACTTCCGCACCGAGCTGTTTAACTACAACGATGCGAAAGTCGACACTAAACAGCTGGAAGGCAAAACCGATCTGGGGTTTGCGGGCTTCCGTGCCTTTAAAAAACCCGAACTGGCCCGCCGCGATATCGTCTCCTTTCTCGGTGCCAGCTACTTCCGTGCTGTCGATGATACTTACCAGTACGGCCTGTCCGCGCGTGGCGTCGCCATTAACACCTTCAGCAATGGTCAGGAAGAGTTTCCGGACTTTACGGCGTTCTGGTTTGAAACGCCGAAAGCCGAAGACACAACCTTCACCTGCTATGCCTTACTGGATGGGGCCAGCATCACCGGCGCATACAAGTTTGTGATTCACTGCGAAGCCGAACGCGTGGTGATGGACATTGAGAATCATCTCTTTGCCCGCAAGGATATTCGTCAGTTAGGCATTTCGCCGATGACCAGTATGTTCAGCTGCGGCACCAACGAGCGTCGGATGTGTAACACCTACCATCCCCAGATTCACGACTCCGATCGTCTGGCAATGTGGAGCGGGAAAGGGGAATGGATTGCCCGTCCGCTGAATAACCCTCAGCGCCTGCAGTTCAACGCCTACGAAGATGAAAATCCGCGTGGTTTTGGTCTGCTTCAGCTTGATCATGACTTTGAGAATTATCAGGACGTGATTGGCTGGTATAACAAGCGGCCAAGCCTGTGGGTGGAACCGGTTGGTAAGTGGGGTAAAGGTGCCATCAACCTGATGGAAATCCCCACGACCGGTGAAACGCTCGATAACATCGTCTGCTTCTGGCAGCCCGCCGAACCGATCAAAGCGGGCAACGCGTTCAGCTTTTCGTACAAACTCTACTGGAGCGCACTGCCGCCCGTACAGAGCCAACTGGCGCGCGTGGATGCAACCCGCACCGGCATCGGCGGCTTCCCCGAAGGCTGGGCGCCAGGCGAGCACTTCCCGGATGTGTGGTGCCGCCGTTTTGCTGTCGACTTTATCGGCGGCGATTTGCAGGCCGCCGCACCAAAGGGCATTGAACCGGTGATTACCGTGTCCTCCGGCACCTTTAAGCAGGTTGAGATTCTGTATGTTGAGCCGATCAAAGGGTACCGTATCCTCTTTGACTGGTATCCTGACAGCGACAGCGTACAGCCCGTAGAGATGCGTCTGTTCCTGCGCACCAAAGACGAAACGCTGAGCGAAACGTGGCTCTATCAGTATGTGCCGCCCCCGCCAGACCAGCGTAAATACGTTGACGATCGCCAGATGACCGTCAGCTAACACGGCCATCTCACGGCATAATGCATCTCAGGCCTGGCGCCGGGATGCATTTTTTTTGCGTGCGTGAAAAGAACACGCGACAGTCTGAGGGAGGAATAAAACCGTCAGGCCGTTAGCGCGGTTTATTTCCCCCCTGCTCTGCGCATATCAATATGGGGAATACCGTCCTCAAGGTAGCTGTCGCTGACCGCGACAAAACCGTGACGCTGATAAAACCCCGCAAGATGTGCCTGGGCAGAAAGAAACTGTGCATGCTCCGGCCAGTGCTGTTCACAGCTGGCTATCGCCTGCATCATCAACTGGTTACCTAAATTCAGGCCACGGGCTTTGCTGGAGATGATGACGCGCCCAATTTTTACCTCTGTCTCGGCGCGCCGGGGCGACAGGATGCGCGCATAGGCCAGCAGGTCATCCTGCGCCATGCCGAGGAGGTGACGATTCTCGCCCTGCAAATCCTGACCATCCACATCCAGATAGGCGCACTGCTGCTCCACGACGAAGACTTCACAGCGCAACGCCAGTACTGCATAAAGCTGCGGGACGCTTAATGCCTGCTGGTGCAGATCCAGCCAACTGATATGCATGTCTCATCCTCATTCAATAACCGACCCCTCACTGTAGCCTGCTAGCGGCTTTGCAGCCAGTGTTGATAACGCGCAGGCCAGGCCATGGTGGGTGTGCCGGGTTTCCCCATACCAAAACCGTGCCCGCCGGTTGGGTAGCGGATCATCTCCACATTTACGTGATGTTGCTGACAGGCTCGCGCCATGATCAGCGTGTTGTGGGGATCGGATATCGGGTCATCTTCGGCCTGCACCAGAAAAAAAGGCGGTGATGCTGCTGTCACCGTATTCTGCACCGACCAGGCGGCGTCTTCTGCCGCCGTAGGATGCGCCCCCAGCAAAACGCGGTGAGTAGATGTGTGCGTATAAGGCGCTTCCAGCGTAATGACGGGATAAATCAGCGCGGCACCGTCAACCTGAACAGGTGCGCTGTCCTGTGCCTCTGTCACCGCCCCCATGCGCGCGCCCATCGGGCTGATGGCCATCCCGAGCAAATGCGCACCGGCCGAAAACCCCAGCACCGTTAACCCTGTTGCCTGCGCTTTGACCAGTTGCAGGGCACGCAGCGCATCCTGCAGGGCAACCCGGTTACCATCGCCCCAGTGTTCGGACGGCAGACGATAACGCAATATCGCCGCAGTGTAGCCGCGCGCCGTTAACCAGCGAGCCGCGGGCCAGGCTTCTTTTGCCACTTCTATCCGTTTATAGCCGCCACCGCCGGCGATCAGGACAACGTGACCGTTCCCCATGCCCGGCCGTAAGACGGTTAAGGTGGGTACGGCGATATGACGCTCTGCGCCTGAAGGCGATGTCTCAACCGGCCCCTCTGGCCCGCCACCGCCGGGTGGCGTGCCGGGCCAAAGGGGAATAACGGTTTGGGCGACAGCGGCCCGCGCGGCGAATGACAGTGTGCTTTTTGCCGTCAGCAGCGTTGCGGTACACCCCAGCAGAAAATGTCGGCGATCCATAAGCAATGCTCCCCCTTATCTGTTCGCCCCATTTCAGCACGAAACTGTGGAAACAGAATGAAGATGCAGAATGAAAACGAAGAGAAAAGCGGACGCGACGTGATATTGCGAAGGCTATGCAAAAATCACCTGTGTCGATTTTCAGACAAAAAAAATCAGGCCCGAAGGCCTGATTGATCGCAACAGCGTGACATTACATCAGCGGCTGGGCCATCTGCACCAGTCTGATTAATGGCTGCGGATAAACGCCCAGCACCAACACCAGAATCGCGGAGATCAAGACAACCACGCCACCGGCGGTGAAGGCCCAGTTGGCTGGCGTATCGCGGCTCAGCAATTCAGGCGGGCTGAGATAAAGACTGACGGTAACGCGTAGATAATAGTAAAGACCAATCGCACTGCCGACCACCACCGCACCGGTCAACCACCACAGGTTGGCGCTCACGCCAGAGGCAATCACGTAGAATTTACCGATAAAGCCCAGCGTCATGGGGATACCCGCCAGCGACAGCATCATCACGGTCATCACGGCCGACAGAATCGGACGGTGCCAGAACAGCCCGCGATAGGAGTAAAGTGAATCGGCATCCGGGCCACGATAAGGACTGGACATCAGGCTTACCACACCAAACGCGCCGAGGCTGCTGAACAGGTAACCGGCCAGGTAAACCCCTGCGGTTTCCAGCGACAGCTGATGATCTTTCACCGCAATCAGCGCGACCAGCAGATATCCCAGATGCGCAATAGAAGAGTAACCCAGCAGGCGCTTGATATTGCTTTGCGAAATCGCCATCAGGTTACCGAACAGGATGGAGACAAAGGCAATCACGGCCAGTACTGTCCGTACGGCTTCGCTGTCGGTCACCGGCGCGTACATAAACAGGCGCATGATAACACCGAAGATCGCAATTTTGCTGGCGGTAGCAAGGAAAGTAGAAACCGGTGCGGGTGCGCCCTGATAAACGTCCGGCGTCCACAGATGGAATGGCACCAGTGACAGTTTAAAGCCCAGACCGATAATCAACATGCCCAGACCGACCAGCAGCAGCGGCTCCTGAATCATGCTGTCCGTCAGACTTTTACCCAGGCTGACGAAGCCCAGGTTGCCCGAGTCAGCGTAAATCAGCGCGATACCAAACAGCAGGAAAGACGATGCCGCCGCCGACAGGATGGTGTATTTCAGGGCCGCTTCCAGCGAACGTTTCTGACGGAAGGCGTAACCAATCAAACCAAACAACGGCAGTGACAGCAGTTCAATCCCGATAAACAGTGATGCAAGGTGGTTAGACGCTGACAACACGATACCGCCCAGTGCAGCAATCAGAACCAGCAGATAAAACTCGTCCTTGTTGTCCGGGAACGTGGCCAGCCACGGATAGGCAAAAGTACAGGTTGCCAGGCTGGCGAGCATCACCAGGGCGGTATAGAACATCGAATACGCGTCTACACGCAGCAGCGGCGTGACATCCATCGCGCCAACCTGACCGACAAAATACAGTGACAGCAGCGCCAGGTTCAGGCCAACCACTGTTAGCGTGGCGTTAACAAAGTGGTTGCGTCGCCAGGCAATGGACAGCATCACAACCACCACCGTCAATCCGACGATTAACAGCGGCAGCAACGCGATCAATTGTTGAGGAGTTATTGTCATGGCGAATTACGGCCTTGTAGTTGAAATTGAAGCGGTAAACCACTGCTGAATATTGCTCATTGCAGCATGTGAGGTATCCAGAATCGGCTGAGGATAAACACCCAGCAGCACCAGCAGGACCACGAGCACCCCAATGGTCAGGAATTCACGCGCCGACATGCCCGGCAGCGGATCTTTCGATTTCGCTTCACCGTAGTAGGCACGTTGCATCATCACCAGCGAATAGACCGAGGCGAAAACCAGGCCAAAGGTCGCAATCACGATAATGACCGGAACGATCTGGAAACTGCCGGTCAGGATCATGAATTCCCCGACGAAGTTACCCGTACCTGGCATACCCAGATTGGCGACAGCAAAGAACAGGGATAACCCTGGAATCCATTTAATGCGCGACCACAAACCGCCCATCTGACGCATATCACGGGTATGCAGACGTTCGTAAAGCTGTCCGCACAGGATAAACAGCGCCGCTGCTGACAGGCCGTGCGCGATCATCTGTACAACCGCGCCCTGGAAGGCCAACTGGCTACCGGTGTAAATCGCAATCAGGACAAAGCCCATGTGCGAAATCGAGGTGTAAGCGATCAGGCGTTTGATATCCGTCTGCGAGAACGCCATCCAGGCACCGTAGAAAATCCCGATGATCCCTAACCACATCGCGATCGGTGCAAACTCTGCCGAGGCGTTTGGAAACAGCGGCAGGCTGAAGCGCAGTAAGCCGTAGGCGGCAGTTTTCAGCAGGATACCCGCCAGGTCAACTGAACCTGCGGTCGGAGCCTGACTGTGCGCATCAGGCAGCCAGCCATGAAGCGGGACAACCGGCATTTTCACCGCAAACGCGATGAAGAAGCCCAGCATCAGCAGGTACTCCACGGTGTGCGACATTGGCGTCTTCAGCAACTGCTCGTAGTTGAACGTCCAGACGCCCGTGGCGTTGTAGTGAACAAACACCAGCGCCAGAATCGCAATCAACATCACCAGACCGGATGCCTGAGTATAAATAAAGAATTTGGTCGCGGCGGTAATACGGGTTTTACCGTCCGATGCTTTATGTCCCCACAGCGCGATGAGGAAGTACATCGGCACCAGCATCATTTCCCAGAAGAAGAAGAACAGGAACATGTCAATGGCGAGGAACACGCCGATAACGCCGCCCAGGATCCACATCAGGTTCAGATGAAAGAAGCCCTGATACTTTTCAATTTCGTTCCAGGAACACAGCACTGCCATCAGGCCGAGCAGTCCGGTCAGCACCACCATTAACAGCGAAAGGCCATCAAGCGCTAAATGGAAATTAATGCCGAAACGGGGAATCCAGGGTACTGAGAAGCTCGATTGCCACTGCGGAATACCCGCTGCCTGCGTCAGTGAATAGCCCCCCTGCAACCAGAGTTGCAGCGAGAGCGCCAACGTCAGCCCCATGGTGATCAGTGCGATCCAGCGAGGCACCTTCGCGCCGAAGCGCTCGGTGAGCCAGCAGACGAAACCACCGAAGAAGGGTATGAAAATTAGCCAAGGTAATAACACGGCATACTTCCCTTTTTTTTGTCCTGGCTCGGGCTATCTCACTTACCCGTTTCGCCCCCGGCAGTGCTCGCAATCCTCACGTACTTCAGTACGCTCCGGTTGCTGTGCGCTGGCGGTGGCAAAACGGACTGCGCCGATTACGCCCTTACATCAGACAATCTTTGACATTCTTAATGGGTAAGTTTTCACACCTACCCGCTCATCAATCTTTAAATTACCAGCAGCAGCGCCAGCACAACGACGGCACCAACGCTCATCGACGCGACATACCAGCGCAAATACCCGTTTTCACTGACCACCAGACCTTTATTGGCGATACGTGAAAGCAACGCAGGCAGGTTCATCAGGCCGTTAAGAGGATCGCGTTTTAACAACCACGCAATGCCCAGATACGGTTTGACGAAGACTTTGTCGTAGAGCCAGTCAAAGCCCCAGGCGGCGAACCACCAGGTGCCTAAGAAACGGCCCGGCGCACTGTTGGCCACGCTGCTGACCAGCTGACGCTTGCCCAGCCAGAGGGCAGCGGCGATAACGATGCCCGCAACCGCGACCAGGCCGGACGCGATCTCCAGCGTGACTTTACCGTTCTCACCAAACTCATTGGCCGGTAAAACGCCCGCCAGCGGTGGGGTAATTAATGCCCCCACAAACGTTGAGAGCACCAGCAACACAATCAGTGGCAGATGATGGGTAATGCCTTTGCCCGCGTGTGCATGGATTTTCTCTTCGCCGTGGAAGACGATAAAGATCATGCGGAAGGTGTAGATTGAGGTCAGGAACGCCCCTACCAGACCCGCGACCATCAGGTTCAAATGGCCGTTCGCCAGTGCACCAAACAGGATTTCATCTTTACTGTAGAAACCGGCGGTAATCAGCGGCAATGCGGCCAGGGCAGCACCGCCGACCAGGAAGCAGGCGTACACCAGTGGGATGCTTTTACGCAGTCCGCCCATCTTAAAGATGTTCTGCTCGTGGTGGCAGGCCAGGATAACCGAACCTGAGGACAGGAACAGCAAGGCTTTAAAGAAGGCATGGGTCATCAGGTGGAAAATGGCGGCATCCCACGCCTGCACACCCAGCGCCAGGAACATGTAGCCGATCTGACTCATGGTAGAGTAAGCCAGTACACGTTTGATATCCGTCTGGACCAGAGCAGCAAAACCCGCCAGTACCAGCGTAATCGCACCGATAATGCCGACCAGATGCAGCACTTCAGGCGTCAACAGGAACAGGCCGTGGGTACGGGCAATCAGGTAAACCCCTGCCGTCACCATGGTGGCGGCGTGAATCAGCGCGGAAACCGGCGTCGGACCTGCCATCGCATCGGCCAGCCAGGTCTGAAGCGGCAGCTGCGCAGACTTACCTACTGCGCCACCCAACAGCATCAGCGTGGCCCATTGCAGCATGTGGTTGTCCGCCGCAAAGTGTGCCGGAGCCAGCTCCGCCATTTCGCGGAAGTTGAGCGTACTCAGTTCGTTGTAAAGGATGAACAACGCAAATGCCAGGAAGACATCACCGACGCGCGTGATGATGAATGCCTTCATCGCCGCCTTGCCGTTTTCCGGATTGCTGTAATAGAAGCCGATCAGAAGATAGGAGCACAGCCCTACCCCTTCCCAACCCAGATACATCAGCATCAGGTTATCCGCCAGAACCAGAACAACCATGCTGGCGATAAACAGGTTGGTATAAGCGAAGAAGCGTGAATATCCCTCTTCTCCACGCATATACCACGAGGCGAACATATGGATCAGGAAGCCGACACCGGTCACCACCGACAGCATGGTGAGCGACAGGCCATCCAGCGTCAGATTGACCTGAATATTAAAATTGCCGACATGAATCCAGGTCCACAGCGCCTGAGTGAAGACCTGCTGCCCGTGGGCAAAGAAGTCGAAACCCACAAACACCGTGGTGAGCGCAGCCAGCCCGACCGATCCCATGCCCACGGTCGCGGACAAGTTTTCTGACCAGCGGCCACGGGAGAACGCTAACAGCAGAAAGCCGATTAGCGGAAATAAGACAGTTAAATAGAGAAGGTTCATCCGCGCATCTCGCTCACAGTATCAATGTTCAGCGTCTGACGACGACGATAGAGCTGAAGCAGCAGGGCCAGCCCAATACTGGCTTCCGCTGCGGCGAGACTGATAGCCAGAATATACATCACCTGACCGTCAGCCTGTCCCCAGTAGCTGCCTGCAACAACCAGCGCCAGCGCCGCGGCATTGATCATGATTTCCAGGCTTATCAGCATAAACAGCAGATTACGGCGCAACACCAGCGAGGTCAGCCCCAGCACAAACAGCACCGCCGCCAGAATCAATCCATGTTGTAAGGGAATCATGCTTGCTCCTTATTCGCCTGCGCGGCATCGTTTGAACGGTTGCTCAGGACTTCGCCCTGGCGCTCTTCGCGGCCCAGGTGGAAAGCCACAACCAGGCCGGCCAGCAGCAGCATTGATGCCAGTTCAACCGCCAGCACATACGGGCCAAACAGACTGATGCCCACCGCTTTCGCATCGATAATTTTGCCGTCAATGCCCTGGTCATGTGCCGTCATGATGGCGTAGATCATCACTGCCAGCAGCAGCAACGAAACCAGGCCCGGACCAATCCACAACGACGGACTTAACCATTCACGCTCCTGTTTCTGCGTGGCTTTGCCCAGGTTAAGCATCATCACAACGAACACGAACAGCACCATGATGGCACCGGCATACACAATAATTTCCAGCGCACCTGCAAAGTAGGCACCCAGAGAGAAGAAGACGCCAGCCACCGATAACAGCGAAACGATCAGGTACAGCAACGCATGTACCGGATTAGTGTGGGTGATCACGCGCAACGTCGTCACCACCGCCACCAGTCCGCAAAGATAAAACGCAAATTCCATGCCCTGCTCCTTAAGGTAGTAAGCCTTTGACGTCGATAGGTTTCGCTTCGTTCTCTGCGTCACCCTTATCTTTACCGTCAATTGCCATACCTGCCATACGGTAGAAGTTGTACTCCGGATATTTACCCGGCCCCGAGATCAACAGGTCTTCTTTTTCGTATACCAGATCCTGACGCTTGAACTCGCCCAGTTCGAAATCCGGCGTCAGCTGGATAGCGGTGGTTGGGCAGGCCTCTTCGCACAGGCCGCAGAAAATGCAGCGTGAGAAGTTGATACGGAAGAACTCTGGATACCAGCGGCCGTCTTTGGTTTCCGCTTTTTGCAGCGAAATACAGCCTACCGGACAGGCTACCGCACACAGGTTACAGGCAACACAACGCTCTGCACCATCAGGATCGCGGGTCAACACAATACGGCCACGGTAACGCGGTGGCAGGTAGACCGGCTCTTCTGGATACATCTGGGTTTCGCGTTTCGCGAAGGCGTGCATGCCAATCATCCAGATACTGCGCACTGTCGTGCCGAAGCCTACGACAATATCTTTTAACGTCATTTGTTACCCCTTACTGCGCTGTATAAAGAATCACTGCGGCGGTCGCCAGCAGGTTCAACAGCGTCAACGGCAGACACACTTTCCAGCCGAACGACAGCACCTGGTCATAGCGTGGACGCGGAAGCGCAGCACGAATCAGGATGAACATCATCATAAAGAACGCCGTTTTCAGGGCGAACCAGATGAACGGCGGCAGGAAAGGCCCGTGCCAGCCACCAAAGAACAGCGTCACAATCAGCGCTGAAACGGTGGTAATCGCGACATATTCGCCGACAAAGAACAGACCAAATTTCATACCGGCATATTCAATGTGGTAACCGTCAGCCAGTTCCTGCTCGGCTTCGGGCTGGTCAAACGGATGGCGGTGACAAACGGCCACGCCCGCGATACAGAAGGTCACAAACCCAAAGAACTGCGGGATGATGTTCCACAGATGCGTCTGACTGTTGACGATATCGGTCATGTTGAACGAACCCGCCTGCGCTACCACGCCCATCAGTGACAGCCCCAGGAACACTTCGTAACTCAAGGTCTGCGCAGAGGCACGCATCGCACCTAACAGCGAGTATTTGTTATTACTCGACCAGCCCGCAAACAGCACGGCATACACAGCCAGGCCCGCCATCATCAGGAAGAACAGCAACCCGATATTAAGATCGGTCACCACCCAGGTCGGTGAAACCGGGACGATAGCAAAGGCCAGCAGCAGGGAAACAAACGCGATGACCGGCGCCAGCGTAAAGATAAAGCGATCGGTGAACGGGGGAACCCAGTCCTCTTTAAAGAACATCTTGATCATGTCAGCAACCAGCTGCAACGATCCGCTCCAGCCCACACGATTTGGCCCATAGCGGTTCTGAAACAGGCCGAGCAAACGACGCTCGGCGAAGCTCATAAACGCACCGCAGGCCACCACGACCAGTAAAATCACCAGCGCTTTACCAATGGCGATCAGAATGTCGATAACATCCGGTGTTAACCAGCTCATTGCGCCGCCTCCTGCAGAGAATCAATTTTTGCATTCGCCAGGAAGGGCGGGACACCCGGCATACCGAGTGGAAGCCCAACCTGCCCTGCCTGCAAAGAAGCCGAGAAACGCACTGGCAAACGTACGGTTTCACCTGCACAGGTTAATTCCACCGCTGCACCGTTATTCACGCCCAGCTTCGCGGCATCTTCCGGGTTCAGAACCAGGGTTGGTGCCGACATGCGCTGCTGGATAACCGGCGCACGCTGCGTCATTTCTTCACTTCCGAATAACTGGTAGTAAGGCGCGACGCGGAACTGACCTTGCGTGGCATAGGCTTCTGGCACGCTGCTGAACCAGGCAAGCTGCGCATCGCTGGCTTCGAACAAACGCACACCGGGATCGCCATGACGCAGTTTCCCGCCCACTTCATCCTGGAATTTGTTCCACGCCTGCGGTGAGTTCCAGCCTGGTGCCCACGCAAACGGAATTTGCGAACGCGGTGCGCTCGGCTGGTTGTTTCCTTCCATCGAGAAGGCAAACATGGTGTCCTGATCCTGCGGCTGACGCGGCTCATGCACGCTGATATTCGCGCGCGCAGCAGTACGCCCACTGGCACGGTGCGGAGAACGCGCCAGCTTCTGACCACGAATACGGAAGCTGGCATCCGGCGCCGCATCCTTGATCCCTTTCAGTTGTGGCAGACTTGCCACAACGGCATCAATGACATGGTCCAGTTGCGTCCAGTCAACGTGACGGCTTTCCAGCGCGCTGTGCAGCGAGTGCAACCAGCGCCAGCTTTCCAGCATCACAATGCTGTTATCGTAGTAGGCAGGATCGTACACCTGGAAGAAGCGCTGTGCGCGGCCCTCATGGTTAATTGACGTACCGTCGCTTTCGGCAAAACTGGCGGCGGAAAGCACCAGTCCGGCTTTTTCCACCGTGGCGGTGCGCTGATGATCGACCACAATCACGTTAGCCGCATGGTTCAGCGCCGCATCGACCTGCGCTTTTGGCGCATGGCGATACAAATCGTTTTCCAGCACCACGACCGCATCGGCTTCGCCATTCTGCAGTTGTTCCAGTGCCTGATCCAGCGTATTGCCACCCATCAGGCCCAGGCCCATGCTGTTAGCATGAGCAGCCAGCAGGGTGATACCGACGTCTGCACCGCGCGCTTTCAGGGCTTTGGCCACGTTCGCGGCCGCTTCGATCATGGCACTGCTGCCTGAATGCACACCGGAAATGATTAGCGGTTTTTTGGCACCGGCCAGCGCCTGTACCACCACATCCAGCTTACCGTTCAGCGCACTGTCGAAATCGCTGACGGCTGGCGCACTGTCGTCCAGCGCGTGGGCAATCGCAAAGCCAAGACGCGCCTGTTCTTCAACCGGGGCACGGTAGCTCCACGCCGCGATGTCGTCCAGACGGGTTTCATCGACGTTGGTGACAAATAACGGATGCTTAGCGTGCTGACCGATATTGAGGATCGCGGCGATCTGCCAGTCTGCGACTTTCTGCGCAGCGGCCATTTCGCGGGCTTTGCCTTTTACTGCCTGACGCACTGACAGGGCCACGCGTGCGCCAACCTGTGTCAGGTCTTCGCCTAACACCAGCACCGCGTCGTAGCTCTCGATCTCGCGCAGTGAAGGCGTATAAATGCCGCCTTCACGCAGCACTTTCAGCAGCAGTTCAAGACGCGCCTGTTCGCCCGCGGGCATACCGGTAGAGAAGTTTTCCGCACCGACCAGTTCGCGCAGAGCAAAGTTACTTTCGATGCTGGCACGCGGCGAACCAATACCAATGACGCGCTTCGCCTGACGCAGGACATCGGCTCCGGCGTTAACGGCCTGTTCGGCATTCAGCTTCACGCTGTCGTTGCCACGCAACTGGACCGGATGGCGAGGACGATCTTTCAGATTGACATAACCGTAGCCAAAGCGACCACGATCACACAGGAAGTAGTGGTTAACGCTGCCGTTATAGCGGTTTTCGATACGACGCAGTTCGCCGTAGCGCTCACCGGGGCTGGTGTTACAGCCTACGCTGCACTGCTGACAGATGCTTGGCGCGAACTGCATATCCCATTTACGGTTATAGCGTTCGGAGTGAGTTTTATCGGTGAACACGCCGGTCGGGCAGATTTCGACCAGGTTACCGGAAAACTCGCTTTCCAGCGTGCCGTCTTCCGGACGACCAAAATACACGTTGTCGTGCGCACCATACACGCCCAGATCTTTACCGTCGGCATAATCTTTGTAGTAACGCACGCAGCGGTAGCAGGCGATACAGCGGTTCATTTCGTGCGAGATGAACGGACCGAGATCCTGATTGCGGTGAGTACGTTTGGTGAAGCGATAGCGGCGGAAGCTGTGGCCTGTCATGACCGTCATATCCTGAAGATGACAGTTACCGCCCTCTTCACATACCGGACAGTCATGTGGGTGGTTAGTCATTAACCACTCCACCACGCTTTCACGGAACTCTTTCGCTTCGCCATCATCAATTGAGATGAAGGTGCCATCGGACGCCGGTGTCATACAGGACATGACAAGGCGGCCGCGGGTGTCTTCAGCGTTCTGGAATTGCTTCACCGCACACTGGCGGCAGGCACCCACGCTTCCCAGCGCCGGATGCCAGCAAAAATAAGGAATATCAAGGCCCAGAGACAGACATGCCTGTAGCAGGTTGTCCGCTCCGTTCACATCATATTCTTTACCGTCTACATGGATTGTAGCCATAGTGACATGCTTCCGTCAGGCTCGTCAGAAACGAGCGTTAATCAAATTCTTGCCCCTGCACACTGCAACAGGGACGGCGGCACAGGGCCAGCTCCCGTGGATAACGGCGAATTACCAGCGCGCTTTCAGCAGGTTTGGCTGAATACCGCCGATAGATCGGGTATTGCCAAACACCTGCGGCGCAATGCCGGCTTCAAACTCTTCACGGAAATATTTAATGGCGCTCTGCAGCGGCTCGACCGCACCCGGCGCGTGGGCACAGAAGGTTTTGCCCGGGCCAAGCTGGCGGCAAAGCTGCTCCAGGGTCTCAATGTCCCCCGGCTGGCCTTTTTTTTGCTCCAGCGCGCGCAGAATCTTCACGCTCCACGGCAGGCCATCACGGCATGGCGTACACCAACCGCAGGATTCGCGGGCAAAGAACTCTTCCAGGTTACGCACCAGTGAAACCATGTTGATTTCATGGTCAACGGCCATTGCCAGAGCGGTACCCAGACGGCTGCCGGCTTTACCAATGCTGGCAAATTCCATGGGCAGATCGAGGTGCTGCTCCGTTAAAAAGTCGGTCCCCGCGCCGCCCGGCTGCCAGGCTTTAAAACGCAGGCCGTCGCGCATACCGCCGGCATAATCCTCAAGGATTTCGCGTGCGGTGATGCCAAATGGCAGTTCCCACACCCCAGGGTTTTTCACCCGGCCGGAGAAGCCCATCAGTTTCGTACCGGCGTCGTCGCTTTTTGACAGACCTTTGTACCACTCGACGCCGTTGGCCAGAATAGCCGGCACGTTCGACAGCGTTTCAACGTTGTTCACGCAGGTCGGCTTGCCCCACACGCCCGCGCTTGCCGGGAAAGGCGGCTTGGAACGTGGGTTGGCACGGCGACCTTCCAGGGAGTTAATCAGTGCCGTTTCTTCACCGCAGATATAACGTCCCGCACCGGTGTGGACGAACAGTTCAAAATCAAAACCGGTACCCAGAATGTTTTTGCCCAACAGGCCTGCTTCAGTGGCTTCCGCAATCGCACGACGCAGATGCACTGCGGCTTCAATGTATTCGCCGCGCAGAAAGATGTAGCCCCGGTAAGCTTTCAGGGCAAACGCACTGATTAGCATGCCTTCCACCAACTGATGCGGCATCTGTTCCATCAACAGGCGGTCTTTATACGTGCCAGGCTCCATTTCATCGGCGTTACACAGCAGGTAACGGATGTTCATGGATTCATCTTTCGGCATCAGGCTCCACTTCAGGCCCGTCGAGAACCCGGCACCGCCGCGCCCTTTCAGGCCGGAATCTTTTACCAGTGAGACGATTTCGTCAGGTGCCATCCCTTTCAGGGCTTTTTCCGCGCCGGCATAGCCGTTTTTGCTGCGATACTCATCAAGCCATACCGGCTGCTGATCCTCGCGCATGCGCCAGGTCAGGGGATGGGTTTCAGCAGTACTAATTATCTGTTTGATTGTCATTGATACTGCTCCAGCAAAGAGGCGATGCCTTCCGGCGTCAGATGAACGTGGGTATCTTCATCCACCATCATGGTTGGACCTTTATCACAGTTACCCAGGCAACAGGTCGGCAGTAAGGTAAAGCGACCGTCGGTTGTCGTCTGGCCAGGCTTAATATTCAGGTTTTCTTCCAGTGCCGCCTGAATCCCCTGAAAACCGGTGATGTGGCACACCACGCTGTCGCAGTAGCGAATCACGTGGCGGCCAACAGGCTGACGGAAAATCTGACTATAGAACGTTGCCACGCCTTCTACGTCGCTGGCAGGAATCCCTAACACTTCTGCAATCGCATGGATCGCACCGTCAGGCACCCAGCCGCGCTGCTTCTGCACAATTTTCAGTGCTTCAATGGAGGCAGCGCGCGCATCTTCGTAATGGTGTTTTTCGTGCTCAATCGCATGGTGCTCTTCCGCACTCAGCACGAAGACCTCGTTAGGGTCGATCGTTTTAATAGCAATGTGTTGATCGTGCATAATTAGCGGTCCACGTCTGACATAACAAAGTCGATACTACCGAGGTATACGATCAGGTCGGATACCAGGCTGCCACGGATTACCGATGGAATCTGCTGCAGGTGCGGGAAGCTCGGTGTACGCACACGCGTGCGGTAACTCATCGTGCTGCCGTCGCTGGTCAGGTAGTAACTGTTGATCCCTTTGGTCGCCTCAATCATCTGGAAAGATTCGTTGGCCGGCATGACCGGGCCCCAGGAAACCTGCAGGAAGTGGGTGATCAGGGTTTCAATGTGCTGCAGCGTACGCTCTTTCGGTGGCGGCGTGGTTAACGGATGATCCGCCTTAAACGGCCCTTCCGGCATGTTGTTCAGGCACTGCTCCAGGATACGCAGCGACTGCCACATCTCTTCCATTTTCAGTTGTACGCGCGTATAGGCATCACTGATGCCGGCGCCCACAGGAACCTCAAAATCGAAGTTTTCATAGCCTGAGTAGGGGCGCCATTTACGCACGTCAAAATCGAGACCCGTTGCACGTAGTGCGGCACCGGTTGTGCCCCAGGCCAGCGCTTCTTCCATGTTATAGGCGGCTACGCCCTGCGAACGGCCCATCAGTACGGTATTGCGCAGCGCCGCTTTGTCATACTCTTTCAGACGTTTTGGCATCCAGTCCAGGAAGTCACGCAGCAGGCGTTCCCAGCCTTTCGGCAGGTCATGTGCGACGCCGCCAATACGGAACCAGGCCGGATGCATACGGAAACCAGTAATCGCCTCCACCACGTCATAAATTTTCTGGCGGTCGGTAAAGGCAAAGAACACCGGCGTCATGGCCCCGACGTCCTGAATAAAGGTGGAGATGTACAGCAGGTGACTGTTGATGCGGAACAGCTCTGAAAGCATCACGCGGATTACGTTAACGCGATCGGGCACCACGATGCCGGCCAGTTTTTCTACCGCCAGCACATAAGGCATTTCGTTGACGCAGCCACCGAGGTATTCGATGCGGTCAGTGTAGGGAATATAGCTGTGCCAGGACTGACGCTCGCCCATCTTCTCGGCACCACGGTGGTGATAACCAATATCCGGAACGCAGTCGACAATCTCTTCACCATCCAGCTGCAAAATGATGCGGAACGCACCGTGCGCGGAGGGGTGGTTAGGACCCAGGTTAAGGAACATGAAGTCTTCACTGGCAGTACTGCGTTTCATGCCCCAGTCTTCTGGCTTGAACGTCAGCGCTTCCATTTCCAGATCTTCTTTCTGTTTGGTCAGCGTGAAAGGATCGAATTCGGTGGCGCGCGCAGGGTAATCCTTACGCAGCGGGTGCCCTTCCCACGTCTGCGGCATCATGATGCGGGTCAGGTGCGGGTGACCGTCAAAAGTGATGCCGAACATCTCCCAGGTTTCGCGCTCATACCAGTTCGCATTGGCGAAAATTTTCGTGATGGTCGGCACGTGCATATCGTTTTCAGACAATGCCACCTTGAGCATGATGTCGCGATTGCGTTCAATCGAAAGCAGGTGGTAGAAAACGGAAAAATCCGCGGCAGGTAACCCGGCGCGGTGGGTGCGTAAACGTTCGTCCATACCATGCAGGTCATAGAGCATGACGTAAGGCTTGGGTAATTTACGCAGGAAAGTGATGATTTCCAGTAGCTGTTCACGCTTAACCCATACCACCGGAATCCCGGTACGTGTTGCCTGAACAGTAAAGGCATCCGGCCCAAAACGATTACGCAATTCGCCAATTACCGGGTCATCCAGATGATCCCGGGTTTGCCATAGCGGCTGAGCGAGATCTTGCGTGGTCAAATCTGTCATACGTTACTCACCATTCCGGCCTGCTAACAGGCGCTCAAATGAAGGCGTCAGGATGGTGCCATGCATTAATTTGTGTATTGTCGCTGCAGGCACTGATTCCATCCATACGGTTAACTTAAACTTCGTCTGGTGTACGCAGGTTGGTTACTGCAATACGCTCGCCACGCTTACGTTCACGCTCAGACTGCATATTGGCACGGTAAACGCCCTGATCGCCGACCACCCAGGACAGAGGACGACGCTCTTTACCAATCGACTCCTGCAGTAACAGCAGAGCCTGCATGTAGGCTTCAGGACGCGGTGGGCAACCTGGAATGTAAACGTCAACCGGCAGGAATTTATCCACGCCCTGCACGACAGAATAGATATCGTACATGCCGCCTGAGTTAGCACAGGCCCCCATGGAAATGACCCATTTCGGCTCCAGCATCTGATCGTACAAACGCTGAATCACCGGGGCCATTTTAGTGAACGGCGTACCGGCAATAACCATAAAGTCGGCCTGACGCGGTGAGGCACGCATAACCTCAGCACCAAAACGCGCCACATCGTGCACGGCGGTGAAGGAGGTGGTCATCTCAACGTAGCAGCAGGAAAGACCAAAGTTGTAGGGCCACAGGGAATTCTTACGTCCCCAGTTCACCATGTCGTGCAGGGCATGTTCGAGCTTGCCCATGTAAACGCTGCGATGAACGTGCTGCTCCAGCGGATCGCTGACGATTTCCTGCTTTTGCAGAGGGTAACGGTCGTTCTCACCACCGTTCGGGTCTATGCGGGTGAGCGTATAGTCCATCTTATTGCCTCTCTTTTACTGCTTGTGAGGATTGGTGTGACTTACCGTGGGAGTTTTAACCACGATTCGGCGGCGTGCAGGAGTCCAGTCCAACGCGCCAATGCGCACCAGATAAACCAGGCCCGCCAGGAGCACCAAAATGAAAATTGCGGCTTCCACAAAGCCGACCCATCCACTTTCACGGATTGAGGTCGCCCATGCGTATAAAAAGAGAGCTTCGACGTCGAAAATAACGAAGAACATCGCCACCAGGTAGAATTTGGCGGATAAGCGGATGTGAGTATCACCCACGGATTCAATGCCGGATTCGAAAGGCGTGTCTTTATGACGGGCACGAGCTCTGCCGCCTAACAGCCATCCTCCGGTCAACATAAACGCACAGAGGCCAAATGCGATGACGATAAAAACGATGAATGCCCAATGCTGAGCGATGATTTCGGTGGTAGTTGACATACTCATTGCTTACTCATCAAAAGTGGCGCTGGCATCCTGCTCTGGTTCTGGCAGCAAACTCACCACATCGATTCAAAGGGAAGGATAAAAACCTTACAAATTTTGCTGTTACTGTGCAATAAGCAGCAATTTTATGTGGTTTTTTACTCCTTTCTATAACCTTTTGTCAACTTTGACAAAAGTATCCAAACATTATTTTACACCTGCATCATATTATTAACATATGACGCGCGTGTTTCCAGCTAAATCGCTTCAGTCTGTAGGGGTAATTTCAGTGTAGCGGGTATTTCAACGTGTGGATCGCGTTATCAACGCGCATAGTTTGACAGGATTCGGCGGGATTGCCTTGCTTTTAGAAGGGCTATTTTGTTGATCCAGAACACAGAATTATCATTTTTGTGTTAAATTTAATCAGTTATCAGCCTGATTCGCATCAACAAATCTCCACTTCGTGCTTTCCCTTCCCCACTCGCCCTGTTGACCAGAGTATGAACAGGTAATTGACAGAACAGGACTGAAAAAGAAAACCACGGGTCAGAAAAGCAGCAAAAAAAAGCCTCTTGTTCCGGTTACAGAACAAAAGGCGCATTTACTCAGATTAACGTGCCGGCAGATTTCGCATTTTTTGCGAAAGAAGACGGGATTTACTCTTCGTCGTCCAGCAGTAAGGCACCATCGGCATTGCCGATCATGTTGTAGGGATCGTGGGTAGACTGCATGGCGTTGAAAATGGCCAGCGCCAGTTCGTTGTCGTTGTCCGCGTTGCGGCACAGCAGATACTGAGTATCTGGCAGCACCGGTAATCCTTCTGCTGCACCCATTACGCGCAGTTCAGGGCTCATCATCTCCACCGGACGCGCGGTCACGCCTAAACCAGCTTTAACGGCAGCACGCACCGCTGCCAGCGTTGAAGCGACGTAAGAGATGCGCCAGGGAATGCCTGCTTCGTTCAGATGGTCAATCGCCATATCACGGTAAGGGCTGGGTTCATCCAGCAATACCAGTGGGATCGCTTCCCCACGCTGGAACACATAGTCCGCTGCGCAATACCACAGGGTTGGCGATGTCCGCAGTACCTGATGTGTAAAGTTACCCGGACTGGAGGTGGTAACAACCAGATCGACTTCGCCCTGATTCAGCATTTCCATCATAAATGGATTGCGTTTCACACGAACGTCAATGGCCAGTTTGGGATAAACAGAGGTAACGCGGTTTAACAGGAACGGCAGAATGGTATCGGACGTATCGTCTGACGCCCCGATTGTCAGAACGCCCTGAATATTGCTGTACATCAGCGATGTGCAGGCTTCATCGTTAAAACGCAGAATTTTTCTGGCATAACCCAGAAGCTGAATGCCATGTTCTGTTAATAATTTGTTGCGGCCATGCCTGGCAAACAACTCTTTACCGACCAGTTGTTCCAGACGCTGCATCTGCTGACTTACTGCCGATTGCGTTCTGCATACCGCAGCAGCCGCGGCTGCAAAGGTGTTTAAATCCGCAACAGCAACAAAAGTTCGAAGCAGATCGAGATCGAGATTAAGTATCGGACGATTTGCATTAGTCATGTTTTTCTTCACTTATTAGAGTTTTAAGAACTACTATCCTGGTGTTATTACAAGCTTATCAAAGCGATAAGCGGTAATGATGCTTCATGCCGTCCCAACACAGGGCCGACATAAAATTTACTTACGAAGGCGCACGGCACGTTCCTGTAAAACACGGGAGCCGTGACCTGAAGACAGAGACAACTTCTGTACCGAAGGCACTGGATGCAAAATTGCGGGAAGCTGTGTAGTTGTCTTTTTCAACCCCAAAAAAGTCATTACGCCGGGGTAAATGGGTCTGTCATACACACACGCTGTATCGCGTTTAATCACATCAAATAGTAAATTATACTTAATCATTTTTGACCGCAAAATGGAAATGTTTTTATGAAAAGCATTGCAAATTTTGATCGGATCGCATTTTCCAACACATCCCGCACGTCCTGTGCGCATTCAACCCGCCCAAAAACAGTGAATAAGACTTTTAGACAGGTAAACCTGTACTAAAGATGCTCTCTGTTTTTTAGCCTGGCTTCAAAAAACGGAAAAAAGTCCTTAGAGATAAAATAGTTAACCGTATTAACGATTAATGCACGGCTGTCACACCCTACTTACGCTATGCACTATCGTGCAAAATTTATGCATCAATAAAGCATAATTAAACTATTTCATTTATGACGCATTAGGCCTGTTCTGATTTCACTATGTCGATTACGTTCCCTGTCGGCATAAAAAAAACAGCAACGCGCCAAACAAAGCCTTTTTATCAGGTAGCATAAAAAACCATTAATGATGACTCAAGCAGACTTTTAAACCATACAGGGTCATAAGCAATATGCATTACGTCGTCTGGACGGAGACAAAGATGCTGAAGACGCCAAAACCACCTCGCGCCCTTCTTTTGTGTTCGTGAGGAGAGTACATTGTGCAGGTTTGTTTTCAGCGGCAGGCAAAAGGATTCTGCATATTAAGGCGGCCAAAAATGACTTTTCAAATTGATAAATCCGGCAAACTGGACAATGTGTGTTATGACATTCGTGGGCCGGTTTTAAAAGAGGCCAAGCGCCTGGAAGAAGAAGGTAATAAAGTTCTCAAGTTGAACATCGGTAACCCCGCGCCGTTTGGCTTTGAAGCGCCCGATGAAATTCTGGTGGATGTGATCCGTAACCTGCCCAGTGCACAAGGTTATTGCGATTCCAAAGGGCTCTATTCCGCCCGAAAGGCCATCATGCAGCATTATCAGGCGCGGGATATGCGCGATGTCACAGTAGAAGATATCTACATTGGAAACGGTGTCTCAGAACTGATCGTTCAGGCGATGCAGGCGCTGCTGAACAGCGGAGATGAAATGCTGGTTCCGGCACCAGACTATCCGCTCTGGACGGCAGCCGTGTCGCTGTCGAGCGGAAAAGCCGTGCACTATTTATGTGATGAGTCCGCCGGCTGGTTCCCGGACCTGGATGATATTCGTAGCAAAATTACGCCACGCACTCGCGGCATTGTTATCATCAACCCCAATAACCCCACCGGCGCGGTTTACAGCAAAGAGCTGCTGATGGACGTGGTTGAGATAGCCCGTCAGCATAACCTGATTATATTTGCTGACGAGATCTACGATAAGATCCTCTACGATGCCGCACAGCACCACTCTATTGCCGCACTGGCACCGGACTTGTTAACGGTCACGTTTAACGGCCTGTCAAAAACCTACCGCGTGGCGGGCTTCCGTCAGGGCTGGATGGTGCTGAATGGCCCGAAAAAGCACGCAAAAGGCTATATAGAAGGGCTGGAAATGCTGGCTTCCATGCGCCTGTGCGCCAACGTTCCGGCGCAGCACGCAATTCAGACCGCCCTGGGGGGATATCAGAGCATCAGCGAGTTCATCGCACCAGGTGGTCGTCTCTACGAACAGCGTCAGCGAGCCTGGGAACTGATCAACGATATTCCCGGCGTCAGCTGTGTGAAGCCGGAGGGAGCGCTGTACATGTTCCCGAAAATTGATGCCAAAAAATTCAATATTCAGGACGACCAGAAGATGGTGCTGGACTTCCTGTTACAGGAAAAAGTGCTGCTGGTGCAGGGCACCGCGTTTAACTGGCCGTGGCCCGATCATCTGCGTATCGTAACCCTGCCGCGCGTCGATGACCTGGAAATGGCCATCAATAAGTTTGGCCGTTTCCTGCAAGGCTACCGCCAGTAGTCCTGTTGCATCTATACTGATGTCATTTTGGGGAGAGTTAACCTCTCCCCTGTCGTAAACAGGAATGACCATGACTCAAAGCCATTTCTTCGCCCACCTCTCACGCCTCAAACTGATTAACCGCTGGCCACTGATGCGTAACGTGCGGACCGAAAACGTCTCTGAACACAGTTTACAGGTGGCGATGGTCGCCCATGCGCTGGCCATCATCAAGAACAAAAAGTTTAACGGTAACCTGAATGCCGAGCGCATCGCGATGATGGCGCTGTACCATGATGCCAGTGAAGTGCTCACGGGCGATTTGCCTACCCCGGTGAAGTATTACAACGCGCAAATTGCCCATGAATACAAAAAGATTGAGAAAATCGCGCAGCAGAAGTTGATTGAGATGCTGCCCGAGGAGTTGCAGGACGTTTATCGCCCGCTGATTGATGAACATCTGCACAGTGAAGATGAGAAAGCGGTAGTGAAGCAGGCCGACGCACTCTGCGCCTACGTTAAATGCCTGGAAGAGTTGTCAGCAGGCAACAATGAATTCTTACTCGCCAAGGCGCGGCTGGAAAAAACCCTGACTCAGCGTCGCTCGCCTGAGATGAGCTATTTTGTTGAGGTGTTTATCCCAAGCTTTAGCCTGTCTCTGGACGAAATCTCGCAAGATACACCGCTCTGATTCGGGCGGCCCGATGCCGCCACTCTGCACTTAAGGCTGGCTGTGAAAGGCAAACTTACCCGCTGGCTGGCTGGTAATGATTAGTGACGCCAGTGAAGTCAGGCGCAGCGCCACGTCATCCAGTCGCGGTGTCTCGTCTGGCGCATTGACAGCAATGACGGCACAGCCCGCCGACAGCCCGGCGATCACGCCAGCAGGCGCATCTTCAACCACAACACAGTCGGCTGGAGACAGTTTCAGCCTTTCGGCACCCAGCAGGTAGGGATCGGGTTCAGGCTTACCCTTTGCTACCTGCTCAGCCGTAATGAAGACCGCAGGCAGAGGCAGGCCCGCCGCTTTGTGGCGGGCATGAGCCACTGGCACAGAACCTGAAGTAACAATCGCCCAAGGGATCTGCAGTTCATTAAGCTGAGTGAGCAGCGCCAGGGCACCTGGTAACGCCTTCACACCGTCCGTATCTTCCGCTTCCGTTTTTTCCAGTGCCAGGAACTCGGCCTGAATCGCGGCCTCTGACTGACCGGCCATAAAATGACGCAGGGAGGTGATTGCCTGTTTACCGTGAATGAAGTCCAGAATCTCATCAGCCGCAATGCCATGACGTGCGCCCCAGTTAGACCAGGCACGTTCAACCGCCGGTAATGAATCCACTAAGGTGCCGTCTAAATCAAACAAAAAACCACTGTACTCCACACGTCACTCCTCATCAGGCGTTAATGATTTGCGCAATCTCGTTTACGCTTAAATGGTACTGGCGGGGACAAGTCTGCCATAAAGCCAGCATGCGTTGATACTTTTCCCACATCGGTGTTTGTGCATTGAAGCCGTGCGTGCCGGAATCAAAATGCGTGTAGCGCCCTTCCGTATTCACCATAAAGCGCACATAGCCAAGGTAGCGGGATTCCGTAGCCGCATCAAATCCCAGAAACGCCAGGCGCCGGGTATCGATCTCTCCTTCGGTTTTCAGATTAGACCAGGAAATCTGTAGCGCATGGTGCATTTCCATGATGTCGATGAGCGTACGGCAGGTGGCTTCAGAGAGTTCGCCGAACTCTTTATCCAGTTCACGCATCTGCAGGCTGTAGCCGCGCTCAATAATGGTCTGATAACGCCGAAAGCGCTCCGCATTCTCAGGCTCCAGCATCGCCATCATTTTGTACTGGTTCGCCAGAATTAAGCGTTGTGCGTGGGTCATTTCCATCTTTCTCTCCCTCAGCCCAGAGGCTGTTCAGGTTTTATACGATGGAAGGATGATGACACAGGGGGAGCGATGCGGAGGTTGCCACATCGCTTTTCATTGATTTAACCACAGATTCACATGCAATATTTCGGCACGCTGCAGGTTAGAGATCGTCCAGAAAAGTCCGGTCCAGTTGCTTAAAGGCGCGCTTCAGCAGATCGGCAAGCGCCTGATAGGTTGGCGTGCCTTCAACCGGCGCAATCGCCTGCCCTGCGGCTTCCAGTTTGGTGCGCACGTCATGAAACCAGCGCAGAAGCGTCGGCGGCAGTGGCGTGACCGAACGTTTGCCCAGCCACCACAATCCCTGCATCGGTAAACTGCAGGCGAAAAGCGCTGTCGCGACGGCAGGGCCCAGTTGCCCACCCATCGCGATCTGCCAGGTCAGTGTAAACACCGCCAGCGGGGGCATAAAGCGAATGGCAAAACGCGTGGCCGTTGATACCCGGTTTTCGGGAAAGACTGGTGCCAGACGTTTATCATTGGGCCACGTCTTCATATAATGCTGTCCGCGCTGAAACATCCGGAACCAGCCCGTGTTAGATTGATTCGCCATGGCTCGCCTCAACTAATGCTGTATTTTTTGAAAAATAACTATAACGACACAACTTTACGTAACATCCTTCAAATCTTTTTGTCTTTAAAGGTGACTCCGGCTATTCTGACGCCGTTTTAGTCGCGTCAGTGTCGCAACCTTCTTTGTCACAGAGGCGATAAGACCCGTTTTAAGCGTGATTTAAAATTTATGCGTAAAAACTCAACTTTTTTTGCGTATAACGCATTATTTTGACCCGGGTATGACTTTTGTCATTAATCTGGCAGCTTCAATAGGCTACGCTGTATGTCTGATTGCGTTTTTTTTAGCCACTTTTAACAAATAGGTACTTCCATGTCGAGTAAGTTAGTACTGGTCCTGAACTGCGGCAGCTCATCCCTTAAGTTTGCCATTCTGAATCCCACCACCGGAGACGAATTTCTGTCAGGTCTGGCTGAATGTTTTCACCTGCCCGAAGCGCGGATCAAGTGGAAGCTTGACGGCCAAAAACAGGAAGCACCTTTAGGTGCTGGCGCTGCCCACAGCGAAGCACTGAATTTTATTGTTAAAACAATTCTGGCACAAAAACCAGAGCTTTCGGCACAAATCGCTGCAATAGGTCATCGCATCGTCCACGGCGGTGAAAAACTGACGCAATCGGTCGTGATCTCTGACGCTGTCGTTCAGGGTATCAAAGATGCCGCTTCTTTTGCACCGCTGCATAATCCTGCGGGCCTGATCGGCATTGATGAAGCGATGAAAAACTTCCCTCATTTGTCTGACAAGAATGTGGCGGTTTTTGACACCGCTTTCCATCAGACAATGCCGGAAGAATCCTATCTCTATGCGCTGCCCTATGCGCTCTATAAAGATCACGGCGTGCGTCGCTACGGTGCGCACGGTACCAGCCACTACTATGTGACCCACGAAGCGGCAAAAATGCTGAATAAGCCGCTGGAAACCCTGAATATCATCACCTGTCACCTCGGTAACGGTGGATCGGTTTCTGCCATCCGTAACGGCGAATGTGTGGATACCTCCATGGGGCTGACGCCGCTGGAAGGCCTGGTGATGGGCACCCGCAGCGGTGATATTGATCCGGCCATCATCTTCTTCCTGCACGATACATTGGGCATGAACGTGGATGCTATCAACAAGATGCTGACCAAAGAGTCCGGTCTGTTAGGGCTGACCGAAGTCACCAGCGACTGCCGCTACGTTGAAGATAATTACGCCACGAAAGACGATGCCAAACGCGCAATGGACGTATTCTGCCATCGCCTCGCCAAATACATCGGCAGCTATACTGCGCTGATGGACGGCCGTCTTGATGGCGTGATCTTCACCGGTGGTATCGGTGAAAATGCGGCGATGGTCCGCGAGTTAACGCTGAAGAAACTGGCTCTGCTGGGCTTTGAACTCGATCATGACCGCAACCTGGCCGCGCGTTTTGGTAAAGCGGGCTTCATCAACAAAGAGGGCACGCGTCCGGCACTGGTTATCCCAACGAATGAAGAGTTAGTCATCGCCAGGGACGCCGCGCGTCTTACCGCCTGATATCCTTTCTCCGTCAGCTCAGGCTGACGGTGTTATTTTGACACCCAGTGAACTCTGAGAGGTGCAATCGTGTCACGTACAATTATGCTCATTCCGACCGGCACCAGCGTCGGCTTGACCAGCGTTAGCCTTGGCGTTATTCGCGCCATGGAACGTAAAGGCGTTCGACTGAGCGTTTTCAAACCCATTGCTCAACCACGCGCCGGTGGCAATGCGCCCGACCAAACCACCAGCATCGTACGCAAAAATTCCGGTATTCCTGCGGCAGAACCGCTGCCCATGTCACGCGTTGAATCCTTGCTGGGATCCAATCAGCAGGACGTGCTGATGGAAGAAATCATTGCCCGCTATCATGCAAATACGCAGGATGCAGAAGTGGTGCTGGTGGAGGGCCTGGTGCCCACGCGCAAACATCAGTTTGCCAGCGCCCTTAACTACGAAATTGCTAAAACGCTGAACGCTGAAATTGTGTTTGTGACCGCGCTGGGTAATGACTCGCCGGCCCAGCTTAAAGAACGTATCGAACTGACGCAAAGCAGCTTTGGCGGTGCGAAGAATAAAAACATCACCGGCGTCATTATTAACAAGCTGAACGCGCCGGTCGACGAACAGGGCAGGACGCGTCCCGACCTGTCTGAAATCTTCGATGATTCCACGAAGGCCAGCATTGCCAATATCAATCCCGACCAATTGTTTGCCAACAGCCCGTTGCCCATCCTGGGTTGCGTGCCGTGGAGCTTTGATCTGATCGCGACCCGCGCGATTGATATGTGCCGCCACCTGAACGCGCGCATCATTAATGAAGGTGAAATTCAGACGCGCCGCGTGAAGTCGGTAACCTTCTGTGCCCGCAGCATTCCTCATATGCTTGAGCACTTCCGTCCAGGCTCGCTGCTGGTCACCTCCGCAGACCGTCCGGATGTACTGGTTGCCGCCTGTCTGGCCGCCATGAACGGCGTAGAGATTGGGGCTATTCTGTTAACCGGTAACTACGAGATCGACGAGCGGATCGCCAAACTGTGCGAACGCGCGTTCCAGACCGGTCTGCCGGTCTTTATGGTCAAAACCAATACCTGGCAGACATCACTGAGTCTGCAAAGCTTCAATCTGGAAGTGCCGGTAGACGACACACAGCGCATTGAGAAAGTGCAGGAATATGTCGCAGGCTACATCAATGCAGACTGGATTGAGTCGCTGACCGCCACCTCTGAACGCAGCCGTCGTCTGTCCCCGCCGGCATTCCGTTATCAGTTGACCGAGCTGGCACGTAAAGCCGGTAAACGCATCGTCCTGCCAGAAGGCGATGAGCCTCGCACCGTGAAAGCGGCCGCGATCTGTGCCGATCGCGGCATTGCTACCTGCGTGCTGTTAGGTAACCCGGATGAAATTCAGCGCGTGGCCGCAGTACAGGGCGTTGAGCTGGGTAAAGGCATTGAGATTGTTGACCCTGAAGTGGTTCGCCAGAACTACGTTCCGCGTCTGGTTGAACTGCGTAAAAACAAAGGCATGACCGAAGTGGTGGCGCAGGAACAGCTGGAAGACAACGTGGTGCTCGGTACCATGATGCTGGAGCGTGGCGAGGTAGATGGCCTGGTTTCAGGTGCGGTGCATACCACGGCCAATACCATTCGTCCGCCGTTACAGCTGATTAAAACCGCCCCGAACAGCTCTCTGGTCTCGTCGGTATTCTTTATGCTGCTGCCGGAGCAGGTGCTGGTCTATGGCGACTGCGCGATTAACCCGGATCCTACCGCTGAACAGCTGGCTGAAATTGCTATCCAGTCTGCCGATTCCGCCAAAGCCTTCGGTATTGATCCGCGCGTGGCGATGATCTCCTACTCGACCGGTAACTCCGGGGCAGGAAGCGACGTCGAAAAAGTGCGCGAAGCTACCCGTCTGGCACAGGAAAAACGCCCGGATTTGGTCATTGACGGTCCGCTGCAGTATGACGCGGCGATTATGGAAGACGTCGCGAAATCGAAAGCGCCAAACTCGCAGGTCGCGGGTCGCGCAACGGTATTTATCTTCCCGGATCTGAATACCGGTAACACCACCTATAAAGCGGTGCAGCGCTCAGCCGATCTGATTTCTATCGGGCCGATGCTGCAAGGGATGCGTAAACCCGTTAACGACCTGTCGCGCGGTGCGCTGGTGGACGACATCGTCTATACCATTGCCCTGACAGCAATTCAGTCACTCCAGGCGGAAGGCCAGTAACAAACCGCCTGACCGGTAGTGAGAACAAAGAGCATGCAGCCCGCATGCTCTTTTTTTATTGCAATGTCACATCCAGTGCACGTAAATGCTGTGGCTGCCAGGAAAGCATAACCTCGCTCCCCGGTTTCCACTCAGGCGCGACATCGGATGAGGCCAGTTTCACCATAAAATTCCCCTGCCCGGCCACGTCGGTCAGCATGCGGACATGATCACCCAGATAGATAAACTGTTGAATGGTAGCCTGCACAGACTGGTCGCCCGGTTTTGGTGCGTTCACGTTGATGCGTTCGGGCCGGATGCTGAGCTGGATACGTTTGCCAGGCGAACTGGGTCGGACTTTCAGCGCGTCCAGATGAACGCCATTATCCAGTGCCACCTGATAATACTCGCCCTTTTGGCCCGATTGTGTGGCTAACAGGCAGTTATTTTCGCCGATAAACTGTGCAACAAAGGCATTATCTGGCTGCTCATAAAGCTTACTCGGGCTGTCCATCTGCTGAATCATGCCATCATTAAACACCGCGACCCGGTCTGACATGGTCATTGCTTCGCTCTGGTCATGCGTGACGTAAACGATGGTCAGCCCAAGCAGGTTGTGCAGTTGCTTGATTTCCATCTGCATATGCTCACGCAGCTGTTTATCCAGTGCCCCTAACGGTTCATCCATCAGGATCAGCCTGGGTTCAAAAACCAGTGCCCGCGCCAGCGCTACACGTTGCTGCTGGCCACCCGACATCTGGGCAGGATAGCGATCGGCCAGCGAGGTCAGTTTAATCATATCCAGCACGCGCTTAACCCGCACTTTGATATCCGCTTTGCTCAGGCGACGTATGGATAGGGGAAATGCCAGATTCTCCGCCACGGTCATATGGGGAAACAGCGCATAATTCTGAAACACCATGCCGATATCACGCTGATGGGGCGGCAGCGTGTGCAGGGGTTTATCACGCAGCAGAATCTCGCCATCGGTGGGCGTTTCAAAGCCCGCCAGCATCATCAGGCTGGTGGTTTTCCCCGATCCTGAGGGCCCTAACAGCGTCAAAAACTCCCCTTCTGCCACGTCCAGATTAAGGTTGCGCACCACCAGCTTGTCGCCGTCGTAGCTCTTTTTGATATTCCTGAAACTGACAAAATTTCTCATGGCGTACTCTCGAAAACAGGATGGAAAGGGTTTCGGCACGATTCATGCATCATCCGTTTGACATGCGAATCCTGGCGGGCCTTTTTTAGCACTACCATAACGCCGCTGATTCGCACAAGCAGAATTTGACAAAATAAAACGAACGGGCTTGCAAAAACTTCTTTCAGGCCATTGTTTTCTATTGACTTTTTAAATTTAACATTACATTAACGTGAATGAGATCACAGAATCAGGCAAGGTAAGAGGTTGCACACTTGTGGTGCCTCAGGGGGAAACTGAGGCGATTTGCAGGTGGTGTTCCAGACGGGCAAGGACAGGCGCGAACGCATTGGGGATATCCGCTTCGTCAACGCAGGCATAGCCCAAAAGTAACCCACGCTGCGGCGTGCCTTGCAGGTAGTAGGAAGACAGCGGGCGCGTCAGCACACCGCACTGTTCAAGCTCAGCGCTGAACGCCACATCGTCGATGCTGTCGGGCAGTCTGAGCACCAGATGCAGCCCCGCATTGCTGTGATGCACAATCCAGTCGGCCCCCAGCGACTGGCTGATCACGGCGACCAGCGCCGCGCGGCGACGACTGTAGATCTGCCGCATCCGCCGTACATGAGCCGCATAGTGCCCTTCGCGGATAAACGCGGCCAGCGTGAGCTGCACCAGCCCATAACCGCCGCGATAGAGCTCGGAGTGCGCCATTTTCATACGCGTAGCCATGGATTTAGGCACCACCATGTAACTGAGTCGAATGCCGGGATACAACGTTTTGCTGAACGTCCCCAGGTATATGACAGGCGCATCCGCCGCCAGCCCTTGCAGCGCGGGCATCGGGCTGCCAGAAAAACGGAACTCGCCATCGTAGTCATCTTCCACCACCCAACTGCCGCTGCGCTTCGCACGCTCCAGTAACTCATGCCGCCGTTGCAGGCTCATCACCGCACCCAGTGGATACTGATGGGAAGGCGTCACGCAGATTAAACGCGGCGCAGGGCTGTCAGGCTGCTCCGGGGGCAGCACCAGCCCCTGCTCGTCAACCGGCGTAGGGATCAGCGTAACGCCGTTCACCGCCAGCACGTTACGAATGCCCCAGTAGCCAGGTTCCTCTACCAGCGCCCGGTCACCCGGATCGCACAGCATCTTTGCCAGCAGATCCAGCGACTGATGCGTGCCTGCGGTCACCAGTACCTGCTCGGGGCTGCAGTTGACGGAACGAATCACCCGCAGGTAATCGGCCAGCGCCTGTTGCAGCTCGGTGCAGCCGCCGTGGCTGGCATAGCTCAGGTTCTCAACGGGCAGGCGTCGGCTCAGACGAAGCTGGATTTTGCGCCAGATGTCGTGCGGCATGTGACTGACATCCGGTACGCCGGGCATAAACGCCCCCCACTGATGGCTTCCGGCACCGCTGTTTGCCAGTAATCGCGATCCCCGACGGGACAGCCTGACGGGCTTCATTGGCGCCGAAACCGGCCTGACCAGCGGCCCGCCTGGCACCTCTTCAGGCAGCACCGCACTGACAAACGTGCCGCTGCCTGTGCGGGTTTGTAAGTACCCCTCTGACTGCAACTGTTCATACACGGCCAGTACGGTATTGCGTGAGACCGCGAGTTCGCGAGCAAGGTCGCGGCTGGCGGGCAGCCGTGTTGCGGTGGCAATGGATCCATCCTGAATCGCCGCCTGCAGCGCGTCATACAGTCGCTTATTCAGCGTACCGCCGGACAGCGCGGCCAGCCGTTGTGCAAGCAGGTCACCGAGTAAGCTTCGCAAAATTGGTACCTCAAAATAAAAAAAACTGGCTCTGGATTATAAAACCCTGAAAACGCTAAAACCAAGAAGGCAAATTCCACTGTAACAATATGGAAACAAACACCACGAGGTCGCGTTATGAGTAACAGTGAAGTGCAGGTCCGTCGTCTCAATGCCACGCCACGCGGCGTGGGCGTCATGTGCGATTTCTATGCGGTGAAAGCTGAAAACGCCACGCTGTGGGATCACCAGGGCCGCGAAATCATCGATTTCAGTGCCGGCATTGCCGTACTGAACACCGGACACCGTCATCCTAAGGTCATCGCCGCCATCAAGGAACAGCTCGACTGTTTTACCCATACTGCATTTCAGATCGTGCCCTATGAAAATTACATCGCCCTTGCGGAAAAACTGAATGCGCGGGTGCCCGTCAACGGCCCTGCTAAAACCACCTTTTTCTCCACCGGCGCGGAAGCGGTTGAGAACGCGGTAAAAATTGCCCGCGCGGCGACCGGCCGTCCCGGCATCATCGCGTTTAGCGGCGCGTTTCACGGGCGCACCAACATGACGATGTCGCTGACCGGCAAAGTGACCCCGTACAAAACCGGTTTCGGTCCTTTTGCTGGCTCAGTATTTCATGCCCGCTACCCGAATGCACTGCATGGCTGTAGCGTCGAGGACGCGCTGGAGAGTGTACAAACGATTTTTCGCTGCGATATCAGCCCGCAGCAGGTCGCAGCGATCATTTATGAGCCGATCCAGGGTGAAGGCGGTTTCAATGTCGCACCGGCGGCCTTCGTCACCGCGCTGCGTAAGCTGTGCGATGAACACGGCATCCTGCTGATTGCCGATGAGATTCAAAGTGGTTTTGCCCGCACCGGGAAACTGTTTGCCAGTGAGTACTATTCCGATGTGCAGCCTGACCTGATTACCATGGCGAAAAGCCTGGCCGGCGGGATGCCGTTGTCGGCCGTGTCCGGACGGGCTGAGATTATGGATGCCCCGTTACCCGGCGGGCTGGGTGGCACCTATGCGGGAAGTCCTCCTGCCATTGCAGCCGCACTGGCCGTACTGGAGGTGATTCGTGAGGAGAACCTGTGCGAGCGCGCCCTGCAACTGGGCGGGCAGCTGGCCGAAACGCTGAAAGGCGCGGGTTGTAACACGCTGGCGGACGTGCGTGGGCGGGGTTCGATGATTGCGGCTGAGTTCTGCGACAGCACAGGAAAACCGCGCGCGGACATCGCCAAAGCCATCCAGCAGGCGGCACTGGACGAAGGCTTACTTCTGCTCACCTGCGGTGTCCACGGTAACGTGATTCGCTTCCTTTATCCGCTGACCATCCCGGATGCGCAGTTCCGCACGGCATTAAATCTGCTGAATCGCATTCTCGGTCAACACTAAGTTGAGCTGGCTGGCTGCCCGTTCCGCAGTCAGCTGAGCTGATGGCATCAGGATTGCAACGCAAACACCAGGCAGTGAGTTCTGCCTGACAAGAATAATTCAGGAGTTCGGGGATGATGAAAAAAATAGCGGCAATGGTGCTGGCAGCCGTGGCGCTGCAGGCACAGGCGGAAACCCTCACGGTAGTGTCCTTCGGCGGGACGAATAAAGACGCACAGGATAAAGCGTTCTATAAGCCGTTCATGGCCGCGGGAAAAGACAGCATCGAAGCAGGCGAATATAACGGTGAGATGGCCCGCATCCGCGCCATGGTCGAAACCAAACAGATCGGCTGGGACGTCGTCGAACTGGAAACTCCGGAACTGGAGCGCGGTTGTGAAGAAGGTCTGTTTGAAACCCTGGACTGGAGCAAAATTGGCAATAAAGCGGACTTTGCCAAAGGCAGCGTCAGCGAATGTGGCGCCGGTTTCTTCGTCTGGTCAACGGTACTGACCTACGATGGCAACAAACTGAAAACCGCCCCTACGAGTTGGGCCGATTTTTGGGATGTAGAAAAATTCCCGGGCAAACGTGCGCTGCGTAAGAGCGCAAAATATACCCTGGAAATCGCGCTGATGGCGGATGGCGTGAAGCGTGAAGATGTTTATAAGGTGCTGGCCACACCTGCGGGCGTGGATCGCGCCTTTAAGAAGCTTGATGTACTCAAGCCCCATATTCAGTGGTGGGAATCCGGGGCACAGCCGCTGCAGTGGCTGGTATCAGGCGACGTGACGCTGGCCTCGGCCTATAACGGCCGTATCGGCACCGCCCAGGCAGAAGGCCATAACTTTAAAATCGTCTGGGATGGCAACCTGTATGACTTCGATAACTGGGCGATTGTGAAAGGCTCAAAACATAAAGCGCTGGCAGAGAAATTCATCGCCTTCTCGCTGCAGCCTGAGAACCAAAAGGTCTATGCCGAAAATATTCCTTATGGCCCCGCCAATATCAAAGCAGGCAAACTGCTGGCGGCGGATCGTCTGGCTCAACTGCCAACAGCGCCCGAAAACATGGCCAAAGCCGTACAGGTTAACGCCACGTTCTGGCTGGAGCATGGTGAAGAACTGGAACAGCGTTTTAACGCCTGGGCCGCGAAATAACCTGCTGCCGGACGCGATCCGGCAGCCCCTTTTCAGGAGGTCGGCATGAGTCAAAACCCCGTGATGGATTCAGCGCCCGTCAGCCGTACGGAACGCGCGTTCAGTCTGCGCCACTCGTTCAACCGGGCAGGTTGGTTAAAAACACAACGCTCTCTGTTTTTAGTGGCCCCGTTACTGATTTTCGTCGTGGTGTGCTTTTTATTCCCTATCGGCTCTATCCTCAGCATGAGCGTGAGCAATCCTGAGCTTAATGACGCCCTACCCCAAACCAGCCAGGCCCTGGCGAAATGGGACGGTAAAGCGCTACCGGATGAGAGCCTGTATGCACTGCTTGCAAAAGAAGTCAGCGCGGCACGCGAACAGAGCCAGATTTCGGGGATTGCGAAGCGGTTAAGTTATGAAGATAACGCGTTTCGCCGCCTGATCCTGGCCGTACCGCGCCAGGCGCCCGAGGATGGCCTTAACGTCAAAGCCACCCTTATCGACAAACAGCCCCTGTGGGGCGAGTTATCCACCTGGCAAACCCTGAAGCGCGTAGCAAAGCCTTATACCAGCTATTACCTGCTGTCGGTGTTTGACCATAAAGTCGATACCAGAACGGGTGAAATCACCGCGCAGTCGCCGGATCAGGCGCTGTATGTCAACGTCCTGCTGCGCACCTTATGGATGGCCACCGTCGTGACGTTATTGTGCGTGGGGCTGGGTTATCCGCTGGCCTACTGGCTGGCGAAACAGCCTTCTAACCGGGCCAATCTGTTGATGATTATGGTGCTGCTGCCCTTCTGGACCTCACTGATTGTGCGGACGGCCAGCTGGATTGTGCTGTTACAGTCCGGCGGATTAATCAACCGCACGCTGATGGGCACCGGGCTTATCGACAGCCCGCTCACCCTGGTGTTTAACCGGGTGGGGGTTTACATCTCCATGACACATATATTGCTGCCTTTTATCGTGCTGCCGCTGTATGCCGTAATGAAAGGCATATCCCCCAGCTACGTCCGCGCAGCGGTGTCGCTGGGCGCGCATCCGTTTGTCGCCTTCTGGCGCGTCTATGTGCCGCAGACCTTTGCCGGGATCACCGCAGGTGCGTTGCTGGTGTTTATGATGGCGATTGGCTACTACGTGACGCCAGCCCTGCTGGGCGGCCCGGACGACCAGATGGTCAGCTACTTTGTCGCCTTCTTTACTAACAGCACGATGAACTGGGGCATGGCCGCCGCCCTGGGCAGCCAGTTACTGATCATTGTCACGTTACTGTATGTGGTCTATTCGCGCGTTACCCGCACTTCTTCTGAAGCCGCGGTGCGTTAAGGAGCAAATGATGAGACAACAAGGTTCCACGCTGCTGCGGATCTGGCGTTATCTGTTTAATTTTTACGGTGCCGCCGCCCTGCTGTTTTTAATAGTGCCGGTGCTGGTGATCGTGCCGTTGTCGTTTAACGCCAGTTCGTTTTTAAGCTATCCCCTCAGTGGCTTTTCATTGCGCTGGTACGACGCGTTTTTCCATTCTAACGAATGGCTGGGCGCGCTGATGAACAGCCTGCTGGTGGCTCCGCTGGCCACCCTGCTGGCCACCGTGCTGGGCGTACTGGCCGCGATGGGCCTGGTACGGGGCGACTTTCGCGGTAAAGCGCTGGTGATGGCAGTCATCATTTCACCGATGGTGGCACCGGTGGTGATCATCGCGGTGGGCATGTTCTTCTTCTTTGCCAAACTGTCCCTGCTAAACAGCTATCTCGGGCTGGTTCTGGCTCATGCGCTGCTGGGCGTCCCGTTTGTGGTGATCACGGTTGTGGCCGTCCTGAAAAGTTACGACACCAACCTGACGCGCGCCGCCGTCAGTCTCGGCGCCTCACCACTGCTGGCGTTTTGTAAAGTCACCCTGCCGCTGATTGCACCGGGCGTGTTTTCCGGGGCGTTATTTGCCTTCGCGACCTCCTTTGATGAAGTGGTCGTCACGCTGTTTCTTGCCAGCCCTACGCAGCGGACGCTACCGATTCAGATGTTTGCCGGTATCCGCGAGAACCTCGATCCCACCATTGCAGCGGCGGCCACCATTATGATTGCGGCCTCTCTGTTGCTCCTGATCGTGATGGAAGTGCTGCGCCGCCGTGGCGAAAAAATGCGTCAGGCGCAGCCGGTCTGATCCTCGTGACTTGCTTTGCGCACGCACCACACCGCCCTTTCTACTGAGAGGGCGATTTTTTATTGATCCCGGGCACAGGCGCGTGATGTCAGCCACGATCCCCACAATGGGTTAACGATCAAACGTCTTAATGCAATACCCGACTGAGACATCGTCAAGACAGACTGGCGCGGTGGCGGAAAAGCGAAAGCCGACGCCCGAGGAAGAATGACGCTGCCCGCCAGGAAAAGGCTGCCGTCAATCATCTTGTGGAACGCGTTGCCGCAAAAGAAGGAAGGATGCTTTGCGAACGGCAAGGCGTTCGCAAAGCAGAAAACTCAGTTGCTGTTTTCGTTATTGCGGCTCAGCCACAACGACAGCGCTTTGAGTGAATCATCGGTAAACTCGTCGCAACGGGCGGTGATTTCATCCGGCGTCATCCAGAAGATTTCATCGACCTCTTCTTCCTGCATCGCAAACGGGCCGTGAGAGACGCAACTGAACAATCCGCCCCAGACGCGGCAGTGCTCATCTTCGAAATAGAACTTGCCATGCTCCGCAAAGGGCACGTCGGCAATACCCAGCTCTTCTTCCGCTTCACGTCGGGCAGATTCCAGCATATCCTCACCGCTCTGCACCACGCCGCCTGCCGTCGCATCCAGTTTACCCGGCATAAAATCTTTGATTTCAGTACGGCGCTGAACCAGTATTTTCCCCATACCATCGTGAACCACGATATAGGTCGCGCGGTGACGTAAGCATTGTGCACGCATCTGCGCGCGCGTAGCCTGCGCAACGACTTCATTCTCTTCGCTTACGATATCGACCCACTCGATCTCGCCACCAGCAGTTTGATCCACCATCCGTAACCCTTTCCTGTTTAGCGTGTCTTCATGCACGCGCTGTTTGCCACATCTATATCATAGTGTGTCGTAAGGTAATCACTTATGACAACTTGAGCAAGCGCCGATCGCTAGCGATGTTTCCCGCTCTCCGTCAACCACAACTGCACCGATGCGCGCTGCCACTGAAACTCAGCATAATGCTGTAAACGGGCTGGCAGGGGATCACCGTGAAGCGCCAGTCGATTAAGCATGACAGCCAAATCGGTATCTGCAATCGACCACTCACCAAAAAGGTTTTGCTGCCCTTCCGGTAACAGCCGCTGTACGGCACTTATCAGCTTATCGGCCGCCTGAAGCGCAGCGGGCGAAAGCGGCGCAAAGCGCTCTGCGGCGAACAGCACTTCTGTGGGACGCTCCTGTCTGATCGGCAGCAAATCACTGCGTAGCCAGGCCTGAATCTCCCGGGCGCGCGCGCGTTTCTCGCGATCTTTAGGATAGAGCCGTTCAAATTCTGGCGCGGCAAAGCGCTCTTCAAGGTATTCACAAATGGCTGAGGACTCACTCAGCATAAACTCATCAACCTGTAACGTTGGCACACGGCAGGTCAGTGACAGGCTACGGTAGGTGTCGTCAAGCTGCTGGTTTTGGGATAAATCAATGCGCCTGACGCTAAAAGGGATCCCCTTTTCCGTCAGCGCAACGTAAACCGACATCACATAAGGACTGAAAAACGATGAATCTGACCACAGGGTAATGGAGGGGTAATTCATCTGCTACCTCGATATCGCTGACAGGGGTGCATCATGTTTACCGATTTTTATTTCTGAAAACAACCCGGTGCTGGTCCGATGTTTGCCGCCACCGCACGAAATTACGAAGCGGCTCACGCCAGCCGGGAACGACTCTTCTATGATGAAGTAAGCAAAAAATAAAAAATCAGACGGAGCCGCACTATGCATATCTTAATGACCGGTGGAACCGGGCTTATTGGCCGCCATCTTATTCCGCAGTTACAGGCGCGTGGTCACACGATCAGCGTGGTGACCCGCGATGTCGTAGCCGCACGGGAAACGCTGGGCGAAAATATCGCCTTCTGGTCTGGCCTCGCACAGCAGCATTCGCTGGATGGGGTGGATGCCGTGATCAACCTGGCCGGTGAACCGATTGCCGATAAACGCTGGACCGAGCCGCATAAGCAGCAACTGTGCGAGAGCCGCTGGCAAATCACAGAACGTATTGCCTCACTCATCAATGCCAGCACCACGCCGCCGCGCGTGTTGATTTCGGGGTCGGCGACCGGCTTTTACGGCAACAGTGGTGAAGTGGTCCTGACCGAAGAGGATCCCGGCCAGAATGAATTTACGCATACGCTCTGTGCCCGTTGGGAACAGCTGGCACTGACGGCACAAAGTGACCGGACGCGCGTCTGCCTGCTGCGCACCGGCGTGGTGCTGGCGCGTGAGGGCGGCGCCCTGAGCAAAATGAAACTGCCGTTCAGGCTCGGCGTCGGTGGCCCGCTCGGCAGCGGTAAACAGTATATGCCGTGGATCCACATCGATGACATGGTCAACGGCATCCTGTGGCTTCTGGATCATGACGACTGCCAGGGCCCGTATAACATGGTCGCGCCCTATGCGGTGCGCAACGAGCAGTTTGCCGCCACGCTGGGCGAGGTCATGCACCGCCCGGCTTTCATGCGCACGCCCGCCAGCGCCATTAAGCTGATGATGGGCGAATCCTCGGTGCTGGTGCTCGGTGGACAACATGTGCTGCCTAAACGGCTGGAGGCCGCAGGGTTTCGCTTCCGCTGGTATGACCTGCATGATGCCTTAAAGGACGTGGTTAAGGGGTAATGCCGGGGGAGCCTGTGGCTCCCCTTCTTCTATTGCGATGTTACTGCGGATCCTGACTTGCGCGCTGTACGTTGCGCGCCATGATGAGGCTGCGGCACACGGATAATAAACGTCAGCACCCCGGCAAACAGATACAAGCCGGTATAAGCCCACACCACCCCGACGATATCAAAAAACGGCAACAGCATAGAGGCGATGGCCGGCGCGACAAAATTGCTCATCCCCGCTGACAGGTTATAAACCGAGACCGCCGCGCCCTGATGATGCGGCTCCAGCGTGGGAAAGACGGCCGTCATCGGCACAAACGCCGCGACGAAAATCCCCAACATGACGGCCGGAATAAGGGCGACCATGAAGTTATGACCGGCATAAACGGGCAGATAGTAGAATGCCAGACTGGAGAGCGCCATGCCCAGACAGCCAAACCAGCGCACCTGACGGATCCAGCCAATCCGCTCGCCCATGATGCCCCAGAAAATATTGGTAAAGATGGTGACAAAGAAAAACACCGCCCAGATTTGTAACCACTCCGACAAGGTGAAACCCAGCCGATCCACAAACAGCAGCGGCATGATGATGGCAAAACCAAACAGCGACAGCGTATTAATAATGCGGATCAGGCAGGCGTAAAACACATGCTGATTAGTAAACAGGATGGTCACCGCCCGGGACATTTCCGTCATTTTCTCGCGCATCGGTAAGTTCACGCGTGAGCGGTCGACCGGCACATGGCGCAGGCTAAAAAACGCCAGTACGCCACCGCAGGCCACCCAGGCAATCGCCAGCCATAATGTCCCGGTTTCACCAAGAGAGGGAATAATCAGGCTGGGCAGATAGCTCCCTACCACACCAATCCCTACCGAATACATTGCCCAGAACCAGCCCGTCGCCGCCGCGAGGCGTTCACGCGGTAACACCTGGACCAGCAGCATCATAAAAGAATAGATAAACAGCGGATAAGCCAGGCCGCGAATGCCGTAGAACAGCAGCATAAGGGGATAATTACGCAGTCCCAGCCCCAGACTCATGAACAGGGCATGCATGACAATCCACAAGACAAAACCGATTAACATGGCGCGCTGAGGCGTAATCAGTTCCGCCACCACGCCGGAGGCCCAGGCGGCCAGCGCGACCGCTAAACCGTAACAGGTAAACACCAGCGCCGACTGGCCCGGCGTGAAGCCCATATCGGTGATATGGCGTGACAGAAATGCCATTTCGAAACCGTCTCCTGCCATAAAAATCGCAATGGCGACGAATCCCCAGATCAGCTGTTTGGGCAAGCCAAACCAGTACGCAGTTGCATGCATAACGATGGTCCTTCTCTGTTCGGTTACAGGTTAATCAGGCCAGTGAACGGGTCTGAACTTGTTGGTGATATAGCGCGCGGAATCGTGCCAGACGTTGTTGCAGCACCGCGCGAACTTCAGGGTCCGGCAGATAGCGCGCCTGCACGGACGGTTTACGGCACACGGTCGCTTCATCCCCGCCCGTCGCCAGCCAGGCCAGTCGCGCCGCGCCTAGCGCGCCGGACGCGCTGGCCGGATGCGTCACCACCGGAGAGTCCAGCACATCGGCAATCAGCTGCGCCCACAGGCCGCTGCGCGCGCCGCCACCGGTCAGGCTGAACTGCGTGATGTCCTGCCGTCCGTCGCCCAGAACGGCCAGACCATCGGCCAGGCCAAACGCGACACCTTCCAGCACCGCGTACCCCAGGAGGGCGCGCTGAGTTTCGTGGCGCAGGTCATAAAACGCGCCCGTGGCATCAGGGTCGTTATGCGGCGTGCGCTCGCCAGAGAGATAGGGCAGGAAAAGTGGGGCCCGCTGTTTCTGTGTTGGGCTCAGCTCAGCCACGTCCTCAAGCAGTTGATTTTCACTGACCGACAGCAGCTGACATACCCAGCGCAGGCAGCTTGCAGCACTGAGCATGACGCTCATCTGGTGCCAGCGACCAGGCAGCGCATGGCAGAACGCATGCACACCGGACTGCGGATCGGCCCGTAGCCGATCGTTGACCACAAAAATCACGCCGGAGGTCCCAAGGGAAATAAACGCATCGCCAGGGTGGATGGCACCGACGCCGACCGCTGACGTAGCGTTATCGCCACCGCCGCCGGCAACGATCACCGCTGTCGACAGGCCCCATTCGCGGGCAAGGTCAGGTCGCAACGTGCCGCTGACCGCATTGCCCTCCACGATTTCAGGCAGCTGCTCGCGACGCAGCCCTGTCGCGGCCAGTAGCGCGTCTGACCAGTCGCGCGTCGCCACGTCCAGCCATAATGTCCCGGCGGCATCGGAGGGATCCGTCACCCATCGTCCGGTTAACCGCCAGCGCAGGTAATCTTTCGGCAACAACACTTTGCTGATGCGGCTAAAGCAGGCGGGCTCGTGCTGCGCAACCCAGCGCAGTTTGGGTGCCGTAAAGCCCGGCATGATCATGTTGCCGCTGATTTGCATCATCTCGGGATGGTGCTGATGTAGCCAGTTACATTCCGCCGCGCTGCGCGTGTCGTTCCACAAAATACAGGGCCGCAAAATGTCGCCCTGTTCATCCAGCAGCACCGCACCGTGCATCTGGCCGGACAGGCCTATCGCCGTGACAGCCGACCAGGCCTGAGGCGCCTGCTGACGCAGACGCGCCATCACCTGTTGGCAGGCGTGCCACCAGTCATGCGGATGCTGCTCTGCCCAGTGCGGATGCGGCCGCTGCACCTGCAAGGTGGCGTGTTCAGATGCCACAATGTCGCCCTGCGCATTCAGAATCAGCGCTTTCAGCTCGGATGTGCCAATATCGATACCCAGGTACATGTCGTTCCCCTATGCCACAGCCAGTTTCTGTTCCGGCTGGGCCAGCCATGTCGTGAGCCCGGCCACGGTAGCGGTGAGGCGTGCATGAAAATCGGCGGAAGTCGCCAGCGCCCCAAACAGGGAAGGCTGCGTCATATAGGTCCGCAACGGATCGGGCTGGGTGAACCACTGCTGAATCACGTCGGGTTGCAGAACACCATCCTGATAGTCGTAAGGCAGTTCGCCCAGCGCCCAGCGCTGCAAAAACAGATAAAACAGGGCCGGTAACACCACGCTGGCCGCAGGTGGCGTTCCGCGCTGATAGCACGCCTGCAAAGTGGGCGTGACCATCGCCGGGATTTTCGACAGGCCATCCGCCGCCACACGCTGGTTGGTGTCTTTGATCCAGGGGTTACTGAAGCGCGACAGTACGACATCGCGGTATTCAGCCAGATTTAAAGGGCTGGGGGACAACGACGGGATGACATCCTGCGAGACATACTCCCGGGCCATCTGATGAATCGCTTTCTGCCGGGTACTTTCGTCGATGTAGCGCAAGCCGATCAGCGTGCCCGCCCAGGCAATCGCGCTATGGGTGGCGTTGAGGATGCGGATCTTGGCTTCTTCCCAGGGCAACACCGACTCCACCAGCTCAACGCCGACCTGCTCCAGCGCCGGACGCCCGGCAATAAAGTCATCCTCAATCACCCACTGGATAAAGGATTCCGCCATCACCGGCACCGCGTCATCTTTACCCGTGGCCGCCAGCACACGTCCGGCAATATCCGCCGTAGGACGCGGTGTGATCCTGTCCACCATGGTATTCGGCGAGGTGGTGTGAGTCCGCACCCAGTCAGCCAGCGCCTCGTTCCCTTGTGCGTTAAGAAACGCCAGAAAGCCCTGGCGGAAACGCTCACCGTTATGGCGCAGATTATCGCAGTTCAGCAAGGTAACGGGGCCGCCGCCGTTCGCGACGCGCGCCGCCAGGATCCGCGCCAGCGCACCGTAAAGGGTGCGCGCCTCGCCCTGCAGATCCGCGCGAATATCGGGCTGCTGTAGATCCAGCGCATGTTCCGTCGTCAGGTAGTAACCGGCTTCCGTCACGGTAAAAGAAAGGATCCGGGTGGCGGGATCGGCGCCCTGATGCACCAGGGCGCGAAGCGCGTTATCCCAGGGCAGAATCTTGCGAATCGAGGTAATCGTTTCATAGTCGCGTTCGCCCTGCGGCGTGACCGTTTCCAGCACATACTCGCCGTGCTGCGCAGCCAACTGGGTCAACAGCGGTGACGCATCCTCACGGATGTTCCCCAGCGCAATGTGCCACCGACTGTCCCCTTGCTGCATCAGCCGGTGCAGATACCATGCCTGATGAGCGCGATGAAAAGAGCCTGCCCCAATATGCATCCACACGGATGTTGTCATAGTCACCTCAATAAGCATTTGTCATAACAGAGGGCAATTGCCCGAACGCTGTATGTTAATCAGAGGTTACGAGTATTATCTGTGACAGATCTCACGATAAAAGCAATTGCCCAATATCTGAGCTTTTGCCCTGATAGGTTTTTGCCGGCTATACGCGATAAACTAGCGATTCGCTGAGAAGGGAATGCCGTGATGAACAAAGAAGAGAAAAAGCAGGAACTGGCTGCACGCGCCGCCTGGATGTATTACGTGGCCGGGTTAACACAGCAAGAGATTGCCCGGGCGCTGGGACTCTCCAGGCAGGTTGCCCAGCGCCTGATTTCAGGCGCACGCGAAATGGGTATGGTCAGCGTCAAGATTGACCATCCTGTCACGCACTGCCTGCGCCTGGCACACGCGGTGCAGGAAGCCTTTGGCCTGCAGCACTGTCGTGTAGTCCCTTCTGCCGGGCTGGATGACCACGCTATTCAGCAAATGCTGGCGGTCGAAGGCGCAGAGGTTATGTCGCAGTTTATCAACGATGACCAGCCGCAGGTGTTTGGTATCGGTTCGGGTAAAACTCTGCGGGCGATTATTGATGCCCTGCCCTGGGTGGAGCGGCCCCAGCACCAGTGCGTTTCCATGATTGGTGCTATTGCGCGAGACGACTCCGGCACCCGCTATGACGTGCCGCTCAAGCTGTCTGAAAAAATGCAGGGCAAGTATTTCTTTATCCCTGCGCCGCTGTATGCCGACAGTCCGGAAGATAAACAGATGTGGTGCCAGCATCAAGTCTATCAACGCGTGGTCAGTCGGGCCTTACAGGCCAGTATGACCTTTCTCGGCATCGGCGAAGTCACACCCGGCTGTCCGCTCCATGCTGAAGGGTTTATCACCGACAGCCAGGTTCAGGCACTCAACGCACGCGGCGTCGTTGGCGAAATGCTTGGCCACTTTTTCAATCAACAGGGTGAACGTGTGATGGGCGAGACCGATGCGCTGCTCACCAGCGTCACGCTGGAAAGCCGGACAACGCGTCCGATCATCGGTTTTGCAGGCGGCGAGCGCAAATTTGCCGCCATTCGGGCGGCATTAACAGGCGGCTGGATCTCGGGTCTGGTCACGGACGAATCTACCGCCACGCGCCTGTTAAGCGATGGCTCAACAGGCGCGGATCGGCTTACTTAAGAGAACCTTTCAGGAACTGCTGAAGGCGCGGGCTTTTGGGATTGCCGAACAACTCTGTCGGCGGCCCCTGCTCTTCAATCTTACCCTGATGCAGGAAAATCACATGGCTGGAAACGTGACGGGCAAACTCCATTTCATGCGTCACCACCACCATGGTTTTGCCCTCTTCGGCCAGCTTCTGCATGATGCGCAGCACTTCCCCGACCAGTTCCGGGTCAAGGGCAGAAGTTGGCTCATCAAACAACAGCACCTCGGGCTCCATCGCCAGCGCGCGGGCAATCGACACACGTTGCTGCTGGCCGCCTGACAGGTGCACCGGATACTTTGACTGCGCCCGCTCATCAATGCCGACTTTATTCAGATAGGTGACAGCGCGTTCGCGCGCCTGGGCTTTGCTCAGGCCCAGCACCTGAATCGGCGCTTCCATGACATTCTCCAGCACCGTCATGTGGCTCCACAAATTAAAGTGCTGAAACACCATCGTCAGGCGGGTGCGCAGCAGGCGCAACTGCTCTTTGTCGGCCACCTTTAGCTGACCGTCGGTATCACGGACCAGCGAAATGGCGGTGTTATTGACCGTAATGGTGCCTTCGCTCGGTTTTTCGAGGAAGTTAATACAGCGCAAAAAGGTACTTTTCCCTGAACCGGACGATCCAATAATACTGATGACATCGCCCGCATTAGCATGTAAAGACACGCCTTTTAATACTTCATGTTCACCGTAACGTTTATGCAGTTCGGTGACGCTTAATTTGTTATCAGCCATAGTCTTACTCAATGCGATGAAGAAGGTTTCACATGGGCCAGCCAGCGACGCTCCGCCAGGCGGAACAGGCTAATCAGTGTGTAGGAAATAATCAGGTACAGGACGGCCGCAATGCCAAACGCGGTAAAGGGCTGATACGTTGCCGCGTTGATGTCCCGGGCGATTTTGAGCAAATCAGGCACGGTTGCCGTAAAGGCCAGCGCGGTCGAGTGCAGCATCAATATCACCTCATTGCTGTAAACCGGCAAGGCGGTGCGCAGCGCAGAAGGCAAAATAATGCAGCGATACAGTTTAAACGTTGAGAAACCATACGCGCGCGCGGCTTCAATTTCCCCGTGAGGCACAGCACGAATCGCACCGGCGAAAATCTCCGTCGTATAGGCGCAGGTATTAAGGGTAAACGCCAGTAAGGTACAGTTCAGTCCGCTACGGAAAAACGCATTCAGCAACTCGGTGCCTTTCACGATCTCCAGCGTATACATGCCGGAATAGAATACCAGCAGTTGAACATACAGCGGCGTACCGCGAAAAACATAGGTAAAGAGCCAGACCGGCAGGCTGATAAAGCGATTCGGCGACACGCGTGCAATCGCCAGCAGTACCGCCATACAGCCGCCCAGCACCACCGAAACAATCAGCAGCCATAGCGTAATCGCCACGCCGGTGAAGCGGTAACCGTCAGTCCAGAGCAGTGATTTCCAGTACTCGTGGATAATCTCAATCATAGCTCTGCCCTCTTCACGCCAACCGTGTAGCGGCGATTGAGCCACCACAGCACGCCGTTAGACAGCGTGGTAAACACCAGATAGATCACACCCGCGACGATGGCGAAATAAAACGGCTGCCAGGTGCTCTTGCCCGCCAGCTGCGTGGCTTTAACCACATCTTCCAGCCCCAGCAGCGAGACCAGCGCGGTCGCTTTCAGGATCACCTGCCAGTTATTACCAATCCCGGGCAGCGCATAACGCATCATCGCCGGAAAGAGGATGCGACGGAAAACCTGGGAACCGGTAAAACCAAATGCGGTCGCGGCTTCGATTTGCCCTTTGGGCACGGCCATGAAGGCCCCGCGAAACGTCTCGGTAAAATAGGCCCCGTAGATGAAGCCCAGGGTGATAATGCCCGCGACCATAGGATCGATATCGAACTGCGCCAGACCCAGCGCATCGGTGATGTGGTTCAGCACTATCTGCAGACCGTAGAAGATCAGGAGCATCAGGACGAGATCGGGCACGCCACGAATCAGCGTCGTGTAGCCCTCAAAAATAAGCGACAGCAGGCGATGACGTGACAGCTTCGCGCCTGCGCCAATCAGCCCGAGAATCACCGCCAGCAGCACGGAACTCAGTGCCAGCTCCAGCGTGACCAACGTGCCTTTTAAAATGACATCAGAATAGCCATACAACATGGAAAAGATCCTGTCGTGGGGTGGAAACGGCGCTGAACCCGCCACGTGGGCGGGCAGCGTTGCTTCTGGTAAGGCATCAACCACAACGCAGAGGTTGCCGGGGCCAGTGCGGCCAGGGCAACCAGGCATTATCCGGTCAGGCGATTACCAGAGGCAAAGTCGACAGGTTAGTCACCGTACACGTTGAAATTAAAGTATTTCTTCGCAATTTTGTCGTACGTACCGTCTTTGCGCATGGATTCAAACGCTTTATCAATGGCCGCTTTCAGCTCGGTGTCATCTTTACGTAATCCTATACCGGTACCGACGCCAAAAATCTTGTCATCTTTCACGGCCGGACCGGCAAAAGCGTAGTCTTTACCGACAGGCTGCTTCAGGAAGCCTTCAGCCGCCTGTACTTCATCCTGGAATGCGGCATCAATACGGCCCGCAGTCAGATCCTGGTACACCAGATCCTGGTTCGCATAAGGCGTGACGGTCACACCTTTTGGACGCCAGTACTGGTTAGCATAGGTTTCCTGCGTGGTGCCTTGCAGCACACCGACGTTTTTGCCTTTCAGCGATTCAACCGTCGGCAGAATTTTCGAACCTTTAGGCGCGACTAAACGGGCGTTGGCCGCATAGAGTTTGTCAGAGAAAGCAATCTCTTCCTGACGTTTCGCGGTGATAGAGAGCGAGGAAATAATAGCGTCAATTTTTTTAGCTTTCAGCGACGGAATCAGCGCATCAAAGTCGCTTTCCACATAGGTACATTTGGTCTGAATACGTTTACAGATTTCGCTAGCCAGATCGATATCAAAACCGACTAACTGTCCTTGCGCGTTTTTTGACTCAAACGGCGGGTATGTTGGGTCAGTGCCGACACGAATCGAGGCCGGTACGGCTGCAAATACGCTGGCCACACTGGACAGGCCCAACATTAAAGAAAGAGCCAGAACACGCTTCTTCATAGATTACCCTCAGCAAATTATTGTTATGTGATGCATGATGTGTGTTTGCAACGAACACTGCCAGTAACCTGTGCACGTTTCGTGCCAGTTATGCAGGTCTGCCGCGCACCCAGCCCGCCGTTTTTGCCACATAAAGGCTGGGTTTGTGAAAGGAATATATCAGTGAAGTCACAGAGAAAAAGCGATGTTGTGAACTTTTAGTTCATCAAATGCAGGAACAGTGATCGCTCCCGCGCTTTTGCACTAAATAAGTGCACAAGCTGAACCTTATGCACCTTGCCAGCGCACAAACAAATCCTGAGGCAGTTCAATGTCGAACTGATCGATAACCCGGTTAATTGTTTGATCGACCAGTTCGTCAATGGTTGTCGGACGATGATAAAACGCCGGTACCGGCGGCATGATAATCGCCCCTAATTCAGCGGCGGTCGTCATCATCCGCAAGTGGCCAATATGCAGCGGCGTTTCACGTACGCAGAGTACCAGCTTGCGCTGCTCTTTAAGCACCACGTCCGCCGCGCGCGTCAGCAGGGAATCGCTGTAGCTGTGCACAATGCCCGACAGGGTTTTCATTGAACACGGTAAAATCACCATGCCCAGGGTTTTAAACGACCCGGAGGAAATGCTGGCGGCAATGTCGCGCACATCATGAACCACATCGGCCAGCGCCTGAACATCGCGCAGACTGTAGTCACTTTCCAGGCTCAGCGTCTGACGCGCCGCGTGACTGATGACCAGATGGGTTTCCACGTCGCTGACCTGCTGCAAGACCTGCAGTAACCGCACGCCGTAAATCACACCGCTTGCGCCGGAAATACCAATAATGAGTCGTTTCATCGTTCAACCTTGCAGTGGCAAAGTGCACCATAATAGCGCAGCGCGACAAAAAACACAGAGGGCGGGATAAGTCCCGCCCTCTTTTTTTGCATCAGGCCTGATTAGCCTTCGTTATGCAGTTCAAGATTTTCGACTTCGTTCTGCCGCGCAATGGCTTTCGCGTCGTCGTTACGCAGGGATTCCAGATATTCAAGGTAGCCCTGATCCACATCTTTAGTAACGTAAACCCCGTTAAAAACGGAGCACTCGAACTGAACGATATCGGGATTCTCTTCGCGTACGGCTTCGATGAGGTCATTGAGATCCTGGAAAATCAGCGCATCTGCTTTGATAATCTGACGAATCTCTTCGACTTCGCGGCCATGGGCAATCAGCTCAGTGGCGCTCGGCATATCAATGCCGTAGACGTTAGGGAAGCGCACTTCCGGAGCCGCAGAGGCGAGATAAACCTTTTTTGCCCCTGCTTCGCGTGCCATTTCAATAATCTGCTCAGACGTGGTGCCACGCACGATAGAGTCATCGATCAGCAAGACGTTTTTATCGCGGAATTCGGCGCGGTTAGCATTGAGTTTGCGGCGCACGGCGCTGCGGCGCAGCTGCTGACCCGGCATGATAAAGGTACGACCGACATAGCGGTTTTTCACAAATCCCTGGCGGTAAGGCTTATCAAGGATGCGGGCGATTTCCAGTGCCGTATCCATGGAAGTTTCCGGAATCGGAATCACCACATCGATATCCAGATCTTCCCATTCACGGGCAATTTTCTGGCCCAGCTTGGTGCCCATGCGGACGCGCGCGCTGTAGACCGAAATTTTGTCCAGGAAGGAGTCCGGTCGGGCAAAATAGACGTATTCGAACAGGCACGGATTGTTTTTGGGGTTCTCGGCACACTGACGGGTCGAAAGCTGGCCCTGCTCCGTGATGTACACCGCTTCACCCGGCGCGACGTCACGGATGAATTCAAAACCCAGTGTATCCAGCGCGACGCTTTCTGAGGCCACCATATACTCGGTACGGCCATCCGCAATGACGCGTTTGCCCAGCACCAGCGGACGAATCCCGTTAGGATCGCGGAAGGCGACCATGCCGTGGCCGATAATCATCGAGACCACCGCATACGCGCCGCGAACCTGCTGATGCACGGCGGCGATAGCGGCAAAAATGTTGTCGGCTTCCAGCGGATAGTGCTGAAAACGATCCAGTTCCTGCGCAAAGATATTCAGCAGGATCTCTGAGTCTGACGTGGTGTTCACATGACGGCGGCCTTTTTCGAACAGCTGCTTACGCAGTTCATGTGCGTTGGTCAGGTTACCGTTGTGTGCAAGAGAAATCCCGTACGGCGAGTTGACGTAGAACGGTTGCGCTTCAGAAGCGCTGGAGCTGCCCGCTGTAGGATAGCGTGCATGACCAATCCCCATGTTGCCTTGTAAACGCTGCATATGACGGGCTTCGAAAACATCGCTGACCAGGCCGTTGGCCTTACGCAGGCGAAAGCAGTTGAGCGCATCAATCGTACAAATGCCTGCGGCATCCTGCCCACGATGCTGGAGCACCGTTAACGCGTCATAGATCGACTGGTTTACCGGCATGAAACCGGTGATACCGACAATACCGCACATGTTGTCATTTCCTCATTAAGCCGTACGCCCGATGGTCTCACCGGGGCAAAAAACTCGACGTGCTTTTCAGGTAGTCAAAAAACCACCTGATTATAGAACTGAACTCGGGAATAAGTTGAGACTGCTGCCAGTCCGGGCTTTTTGAAAAACCCGTGAATGTATCCAGGAAGAACAGCAAAGCGGCTACAATAAGCACACCACGCAAGGCCCCGAAACAAACGCCTAATACCCGATCGGTTCCCGACAGGCCGGTTTTTTCTACCAGCGAGCCGATAACGTAGTTCACTATCGCCCCCACAATCAGGGTCGCAATGAACAGCACCGCAATGGCGATTCCGTTCCGAACCAGTTCGTCGTCAAAACCTGTAAACCAGACAGCAAGGTAGGCATAGTAATGACTGGCGACAAAAAACGCGCATCCCCAGGTAACAAGAGATAAGGCTTCGCGGACAAACCCTCGAACCAGGCTGACCAAAGCCGAAAAACCAACTACCGCAATAATGACGTAATCAATCCAGATCATGAACTCTTCCAGCGCCAGTGCCATTGCACCCCTGCATCCAGTTCGGGGCGCATTCTAACAGAAAAAGAAAACGTTTGCGTAGGGGTTTTCAGGTTCTGCATCCATAAAAAAGGCGAAGAAAAAAACGAACTTCGCCTGTGAGATTGTTATCCGGTTAACCCGTTGAAAAGCCAGGCTAACCGTTGCCCGCCCCGCTTAGCCAGAGCTGATTGTCGCTGCCTGTTATTCTTATCGGCAGCGCCAATCGCGGGTTTAACGCGCGCTGTAGGGTTTAACCACGCCGCTTAGACCCGAGACGTTTTTCAGCTCGCCCACTGCCGCCTGCATTTTCGCTTTAGACGCATCCGGTCCCACATAAATGCGGGTGATTTGTCCCTGCACCGGCGTTGACGGCACCGTATAGGCCCGGTAACCCGACAGGCGCAGCTTCGCGACAATCTCGTTGACCTTGCTGGCGTTCTTCAATGCGCCCAACTGGACAACATACGCCTGTCCCGAGGGTTGCGTCTCTTTCGGTTGCTCTGCCGGGGCCGCTTCCTCGGTGCGCGCTGCCTGCTCGGCCGGCCTGGTTTTTTCAACGGGCTTCGCTTGCTCAACCGGTTTGGTTTTCTCGACCGGTTTGCTCTGCGTCTGTTCTACCGGCTTCGGTTTAGCCTGCTCGGTATGTTTCGGTTTTGTCGTCTCAGCTGGTTTTTCTTTCGCTGTCGTCGAATGTACAGGCGGCGGTGATACGACACTCGGCGCACTGTTTTGCTCGGGCTGCGTGCTGCCCTCTTGCGCCTGTGAGTTGCCCCCGTCAGGATGACTTACCGCACTGCCCGCGCCGGCAGGCGGATGGGCTGGCAGCGACTGGGTGACCGGCGGCACCATTTCGCTGTCCTGCTGGTCGTCCGGTTTCGGGACCAGTGGAATCGCCGCAAACTCTTCTTTATAGTGTTTTTTCTTACCATCCAGCAGCCCCGGCAACACAATCACGCCGATGGCCACCAGAATAACGGTACCGACTAAACGGTTTTGAAACTTACTCGCCACGTCCTCTCTCCGTTTCAATCGATTCCATCACCTGCGCGACGGTCAGGAAAGAGCCGCATACCAGGATGATGTCCTGCGGTTCAGCCTGCTGCCGCGCCTGTTGCCAGGCCTGTTCGACATCTGCGAATGCCCGGGCAGACGTTACGTGTGCCATGAGTTGTTCTGCACTGGCACCGCGCGGGCCGGACAGCGGCGCGCAGTACCAGAAGTCGACCTGCGGGGCCAGCGCGGACAGCGTCCCGGCGATATCTTTATCATGCAGCATCCCGACCACGGCGTGAACGTGCCCCCGCGTCGGCAAGGCAGCCAGGCGCGATGCCAGGTAGCCTGCTGCGTGCGGGTTATGCGCCACATCCAGAATCACGCGAGGCGACTCACTGACGGTCTGAAAGCGCCCGGGTAGCACCGCCAGCGGCAGGCTGGCACGGATATGTGCGTCGCTGACGTTGAGCCCCGAGGCACGCAGCGCCACCAGCGCCGTTGCCGCATTCGGCAGGGGCACCTGCGGCAGCGGTAGATCGCTCAGTTCACCGTGCGCATCGCGCAGAGACCAGCTTTCTGCCTGCGCATGATAGTGCCAGTCACGGCCAAGCTGAATGAGCTGAGCGCCCTTTTCCCTGGCGACATCGGCAATCGTCACCGGCATAGCAGGCTCACCCACCACCGCAGGTTTACCCTGACGGAATATGCCCGCTTTTTCCCGACCAATGCTGTCGCGATCCGGGCCAAGCCAGTCGGTATGGTCCAGCGCAATACTGGTCACCACCGCGACATCGGCATCCACAATATTCGTTGCGTCCAGCCGCCCACCCAGCCCGACTTCCAGAATGACCACGTCAAGCTTCGCCTGCTGAAACAGGTTAAGCGCCGACAGCGTGCCGAATTCAAAATAGGTCAGGGAGATAGTACCGCGTCCCGCTTCAATATCAGCGAAACTGGCGCTGTGTTGCGCTTCACTCAGCTCCTGTCCCTGCACCCGGACACGCTCCGTGTAACGCACCAGATGCGGCGAGCTGTAAACGCCCACGCGATAGCCCGCGGCCATCAACAGGGTTTCAAGCGTCCGACAGGTAGTGCCTTTACCATTGGTACCGGCAACGGTGAAAACAAAAGGGGCAGGCTTCAGCAGGTCCAGACGTTGCGCCACCTGGCGAATACGGTCCAGGCCCAGTTCAATTGCCTGAGTGTGGAGGTGCTCAAGATAATAAAGCCACGTGGCCAAAGGCGACGTGGCTTGAGGGAGGTGAAGATTGTCCATATGTCCCGTTTTGCAAATTTATACCTGGTGAAAGCAACAAGGTATAGGGTGCATGGGTGGAAGGCGCGACCGGCGCGCCTTCTGTCTCCTGTCAGGCCTCGTTACTCTCCGGGTGGGACGTCGCAGGTGCGAACTCTTCACCATCGTGCAACGGTGCCGGCAGGTTCATCATTTTTGCCAGCAGACTTGCCAGTTTAAAGCGCATTTCCGGACGACGAATGATCATGTCAATCGCGCCTTTTTCAATCAGAAATTCACTTCGCTGGAAGCCCGGTGGCAGTTTTTCACGCACGGTCTGCTCAATAACGCGTGGACCCGCAAAGCCAATCAGCGCTTTCGGTTCGGCCACGTTCAGATCGCCCAGCATCGCGAAGCTGGCGGAAACACCGCCCATGGTTGGGTCAGTCAGCACCGAAATATACGGCAGACCGCGTTCCTGCATTTTCGCCAGCGCCGCAGAAGTTTTCGCCATCTGCATCAGTGACATTAACGCTTCCTGCATACGGGCACCGCCGCTGGCGGAGAAGCAGATAAGCGGACAGTTGTCTTCCAGCGCCTGCTCGACCGCGCGAACAAAACGCGCCCCGACAACAGAGCCCATTGAACCGCCCATAAACGCGAACTCAAAGGCCGCCGCGACAACCGGCATACCGTGCAGTTGGCCTTTCATGACGATCAGCGCATCTTTTTCATCTGTCGCTTTTTGTGCCGCAACCAGACGATCTTTGTACTTTTTGGAATCCCTGAACTTCAGCAGATCTTTGGGTTCCAGCTCACTGCCCAGTTCAACCAGCGTGCCCTGATCGAGCAGGCTCGCCAGACGCTCACGGGCGTGCATGCGCATGTGGTGGTCGCACTTCGGGCAGACCTCAAGATTACGCTCCAGCTCGGCACGGTAAAGTACCTGGCCACAGCTGTCGCATTTCGTCCACACTCCTTCCGGAATGTTGGCACGACGTGCAGGCGTAATATTGCTTTTATTAAGAATGCGTTCAATCCAGCTCATTGATGACCTTTCTGTTAAAAACTGACCTGGTCCAGTCGTCTTGATGCTGCTGAAAACCGCTTCAGCAGACGGTAAATGTCGCTCATTAAACCACAACCAGTTAAGACTGTGGATAAAAATCTGGTCTTACCCCTGAGCGGTAAGCCTGCTCAGGGTTAATTTTGCTGCTTAGCCTGGCGGCGATGACGCCAGATTTCGATAATCCCCGGCAGAACCGATACCACGATAATGCCCAGGATGAGCAGCTTAAGATTTTCCTGCACCACTGGCAAATCGCCAAACAGATAGCCTGCATAGGAAAACAGCAGCACCCATGCCAGCGCACCGGTAACGTTAAACAGGGCAAAATGCCGATAGGACATGTGGCCCATGCCGGCGACAAAAGGGGCAAAGGTACGCACAATCGGCACGAAACGGGCAAGAATAATGGTTTTTCCACCATGACGGGCATAAAACGCATGGGTTTTATCCAGATAGCTGCGGCGGAAAATTTTCGAGTTCGGGTTGCTGAACAGGCGTTCACCGAACAGTTTACCGATGGTGTAGTTCACCGCATCACCCAGGATCGCCGCGATAACCAGCAGCGCGACCATCAGGTGGACGTTCAGATCGTTACCGGGCAATGCCGCCAGTGCCCCCGCGACAAACAGCAGCGAGTCGCCTGGCAAAAACGGCGTGACCACTAAGCCGGTTTCGCAGAATAAAATCAGGAACAAAATGGCGTAAATCCAGATGCCATACTGCGCGACTAATTCGGCCAGATGCACATCAATGTGCAAAATAAAATCGACCACAAAATGGATGAACTCCATAACGATCCCTTTAGCTAAGGTTGATTAATCCGCGAGGAACAACGGCCCCATCGGCGGCTGAGGTAAAGCAAAGTGCGCGGGATAATCCACCGCCACCAGGTAAAGCCCTTCGGCTTTTGCCGTGGCCGCCGCCAGCGTGCGATCTTTGGCGGCCAGCAGTTCTGCCATCCAGGATTCTGGCTGATTACCACAGCCAATTTCCATCAGACTACCGACAATGTTGCGCACCATATGGTGCACAAAAGCGTTGGCTTTAATGTCCACAATGACATAGGGCCCGTGACGACTGACGTTCAGGTGCATCACGTTGCGCCATGGCGTACGCGACTGGCACTGTACGGCGCGAAACGAGGTGAAATCGTTCTCGCCCAGCAGGCTCTGCCCGGCGCGCTGCATCTTTTCCACATCCAGCGGATAGTAAAAGTGCGTCACGCCCTTGCCCAGGATAGCCGGACGTAAGCGCTGGTTGTAAATCAGGTAACGGTAACGCCGGGCTGTGGCGCTGAACCGTGCATGAAACTCGTCCGGCACGGCTTTCACCCAACGTACAGCGATATCGTCCGGCAGATTGGCATTGACACCCAATGTCCAGGCGGCATCCGCTCGCTGCGCCACGGTCTCAAAATGCACCACCTGTCCGGTGCCGTGCACGCCAGCATCGGTACGCCCGGCGCAAAATACGCTCACCGGATGGTCCGCGACCTTCGACAGCGCCCGCTCCAGCTTTTCCTGCACGCTGCGCACTTCCTGCTGCCGTTGCCAGCCGTAGTATCGGCTGCCGTCGTACTCAATGCCCAGTGCCAGCTTTCTTGTCTGACCTTCCGACATCAGTACATATACTCCTGCACCAGCTTCTCTGCGGTTTTCACCGCCATCAGCGCGCCACCGAAACGAACGTTGTCCGCCACGGACCAGAACTGCAACAGCTCCGGAATACCGTAGTCATTACGTACACTGCCGATACTCAGCGCATCGCTACCTGAGGCATCCGTTACCGGCGTGGGAACGTCCTCTTCGTCGCTCAGGCGAATATCGGCGGCCAAGGCCAGCTCTGCTCTGGCTTCGTCTGCCGACAGCGGGCGCAGATTTTCAATGTGGACGATCTGGGCATTGCCATAAAACACCGGTGCCTGAACGCTGCTGACCGCCACGGGCAAACCGTCGTCCTGCAACACTTTACGCACCTGATCAACCAGGCGACGCTCGCTCTCCACGCTGCCCTCTGCATCGGCCTGTTGTGGCAGCAGGTTAAAAGCCAGCTGACGACCAAAATGGTGGTCATCCGCCGGTACGCCGTTCAGCAGGCGGGCGCTCTCCCCGGCCAGCGCATCCACAGCCACTTTGCCGTGCGTGGAGACGGAGATCAGATTGGTGACCTGCAAACGGCCTAAACCGGCGGCATCGACCAGCGGTTTGATAGCCGTCAGCAGCTGGCTCACCAGATTATCGGCCACGCTGATGATATTGCGATTACGGTAATCGGCCAGCACCTGCGGATTCACATCCGGCACCACCAGCGGCACGTCCGGCGACAGGGCAAACAGCTCACTGCTGTCGATAACCAGGCAACCCGCACTCGCCGCCTCTTCCGCGTAACGGGCCGAGGCGTCACGACCGGCAACAAAGAAGGCCAGCTGCGCCTGTGACCAGTCAAACTCCGCGGCGTTTTCAACCCGCAGAGAGCGCCCTTCAAAACGTTTACTTTCACCGGCGCTGTTATCGCTTGCCAGCAAATACAATTCACCAACCGGGAACTGGCGTTGAGCCAGCAGTTCCAGTACAGCGTTCCCTACTGCGCCTGTTGCGCCAAGAAGCGCAATATTCCAGCCGTCAGACATGTTGGTTTACCTCAGACAATGACATAAAAACAGAAGGCGGTGATGTCACCGCCCAGGGATTCAGATTTATCCCTGCACCTGTGCCCGCGTTTTACGCAGGCTGACAATCAGGTGGAGGATAATACGGCGTTAAAGCCCAACTGAGTGAGCATTTCTGCGGTCGCGGCCTCATCGCAGTTCACCTGCAATGATGACCACTCGCGACGCTCTTCATACTGCTTGCGCAGGCGGTCAAATTCACCCGGTTTTGCCGCCACTTTTCGCAGGGGCGCATCATCGCGGCGCACATCATACACCAGATGCACCAGACGTTTCAGCGTTGGCTGATCGAGCGGCCCATTCAGGCTGATCTGGCTGAACTCTGGCGTAGGCAACAGGCTGCTCAGGGGCACCTGCTGCGGCTGACCAATAAAGTCGCACCAGGCTTCGAACACCTGGGTGGTGCCGCGCGCCTTGCCCTCAAGGGTGTAACCGGCAATGTGCGCCGTGGCGATATCAACCCGATCCAGCAACGCGAGGGAGAGATCCGGCTCCGGTTCCCAGACGTCCAGCACCACGCTCAGATCGTGACGCAGGTTCAGCACCTCAAGCAGTGCGGCATTGTCGACCACCGGGCCACGGCAGGCGTTAATCAAAATCGTCTTCGGTTTCAGGGCCATCAGCAGCGCGGCATCGGCCAGATGCCAGCTTTTATAGGGGCCGGATTTAAACAGCGGCGTGTGAAAGGTCAGAATATCGGCCTGTTGCACCAGCGCATCAAGCGAGAGAAACTCGCCGTCGTCACCCCGATCGGCGCGCGGGGGATCGCATAACAGGGTTTTTACGCCCCAGGCTTCCAGCCGCTTCTGCAGGCGTCCGCCCACATTTCCCACCCCCACGATGCCAACAGTACGATCGCGCAACTGGAAACCGTCCCGCTCTGCCAGCAGCAGCAAGGCAGAAAACACGTATTCAACCACCGCAATCGCGTTACAGCCGGGGGCCGCAGAGAAGGCGATGCCCGCCTGCTGCAGCCACGCTTCGTCAATATGATCCGTGCCCGCCGTGGCGGTGCCGACAAACTTAACGGGTTTGTCCTGCAACAACGCGGCGTTGACCTGGGTGACGGAACGCACCATCAGACCATCGGCATCCGCCAGTTCGGCTTCAGGAAGCGGTCGGCCAGGTACGGCGACTACATCGCCCGTACGACTAAAGAGTTCACGGGCATACGGCATATTTTCATCGACGAGAATTTTCACCACGGCTTTCCTGTCTGTGTATTGAAGGCCGCTATTCTGGCACAAAAGCCTGACATTCGCCTAACCACGCAGTGCAGGGGCGGGTAAGGCTGGCAGAAAGGGGCATCACAGGCGTACACTGCCGCGGGTCTGAGACGGGAGCCTTGTTATGGTCTTTTTATTTCCGCTGTTTGCGGTGTTGATTTGGTCGGTTAACGCTATCGTGAATAAATTATCGGCAGGTGCCATTGAGCCTGCCGCAATTTCGTTCTATCGCTGGCTGCTGGCATTGCTGGTGCTGACGCCTTTTGTCCTGCCGGGCGTGCTGCGGCAATGGCAGACGATCCGGCCGCATCTGGGACGACTGATGATTCTGGGCCTGCTGGGCATGGCGCTGTATCAGAGTCTGGCCTATTACGCCGCCCATAGCGTGAGTGCCCTGTTTATGGGCATTATCGCCGCGCTCATCCCGCTACTCACCGTGCTGCTCAGTGTCCTTATTCTGCGGATTGCCCCGACCGTGGGGATTCTGGCCGGCAGTCTGATCTCCTTCTGTGGCTTAATCTGGCTGGTCAGTGAAGGCAAGCCTGACCAGCTGCTGCATCACGGCATCGGTACGGGCGAAGCCCTGATGCTGGCGGCCTCAGCCTGCTATGCGCTTTACGGCGTGATGACAAAACGCTGGTCGATTCCCCTGCCCGTCTGGCAGAGTCTGTATGTGCAAATTGCCGCTGGCGTGATGCTGTTGCTGCCCGGTTTTCTGATGACACCGGATGTCTCGCTCACGCCACGGAATCTTCCCCTGGTGGCCTTTACCGGCCTGTTCGCCTCCATTCTGGCCCCGTGGCTGTGGATTCATGGCGTACAAAAGTTGGGGGCCAGCATCACCAGTATTTTTATGAATCTGACACCGCTCTTTACCGCCCTGATTGCGGTGCTGTTTTTGCATGAACATCTGCACAGCTATCACTGGATTGGCGGCGGTCTGACGCTGGCAGGCGTTCTGCTGGCACAGCGTCTGCGCAGGCCGTTAACGCGACGGGAATCGCTTAAGGCCGATCCGCATTAAACCGGATAGTGACACGCAGCCCACCGAGTGACGGGCTGCTATCCAGCGTGACGGTTGCGCCATGCCAGGCGCAAATATCGTGCACCAGCGCCAGCCCGATACCTGCTCCCGTCTGCATCGCGGCGTTATCCAGCCGGATAAATGGCCGTAACGCGCTTTGCTGCTCTTCCGGGCGAATGCCCGGCCCTGAATCCTCAATGTATAATCTGCCGCTCTCCAGGCGCGCCGTCACCGTACCCTGCACCGGCGTATAGGTAATAGCGTTATCCAGCAGGTTGGCGCACAGCTCGCCCAGCAGCAGCGCATCGCCTTTGACGTCGCCGTGCGCATCACCTTCGTAACCCAGGTCAATCTGTTTCGCACGCGCAGCCGCATAGCGGCTCAGGCACGCCTCGCGCACCACCGTCGCCAGATCCACTTTCACCATGGGTTTATCTTCGCCGTGTCGGGCTTTGATACGCGCCAGTTGCAGCAGCCGGTCGGTAAGCAGGATGGTGTCATCCAGCGTGTAGCGCATGCTCTGCAGGCTTTCCCGCCACTGTTCGGGCTGATGGCTGTCCAGCGCCGTGCCGATCTGGGTTTTCAGAATAGTGAGCGGCGTGCGAAGCTGATGAGCGGCGTCGGCGCTGAACCGATCCTGACGCGCCAGCAATCCCCGCAGCCGTTCCAGATAGCGGTTAAATGCCACGATAAGCGGCTGTAGCTCCGACCACGGCAGGGACGGCAGCGGCGTCAGTTCAGCACCATCGCGGCGCAGCACAATGCGGGACAGACGGCGTAAAGGCCGCAACACCCGGCGTAGCATCAGGCTTGCCAGCAACACGGCAATTAACACCAGCGCGCTCTGGCTGAGCAAAGCCGTGCGCATCAGCCCTTTCGCGAAAGCCTCACGGGAATGGATGGTTTCCGCGACCAGCACCAGCGCCATACCTTCCGCGCCCGTCTCGCTGACGGGCTGCCACAAGGCCGCCACCCGGATGCGCTGCTTTTGATAATAGCCGTCATAGAAATGGACCAGCGCGGGATAGGTCTCTGACATCGCGCTGGTGACGGGGATCGGGGGAAGCCCGTCATAGCCGGACAGCGTTTTCCCCTGAGGCGAAATCACCTGATAAAACAGGCGATCATTCATGTTGCGCTCAAAGCTGTCGAGCACCACCCAGGGCACGTCGACCTCCAGGTGTTGGTTACGCACCACCAGCCGTTCAGCGACTGTGCGCGCAGAGGCCAGCAGAGAGCGATCGTAGGCCTGATTCGCCGCCGCCAGTCCGCTCTGATAGTGCGTGTAAACAGAAAGCACCCACAGCAGGGAAAGCGGCAGCCCCAGCCAGGCCAGTAACTCGCCCCGTAGCGAGGTGATCAGTCGCATGCCAGGGTTTCCAGGCTGTAGCCCAGTCCGCGCAGCGTCACAATGCCCACGTTACTGCCCGCCAGCTTTTTGCGTACCCGGTGTACATACAGCTCGATGCTTTCCGGGCTGGCGTCATCCGCCAGGGTGAAGGTTTGTTCATACAAATGCTGCCGCGAGACCGGGCGGCCCCGACGCTGCATCAGCGTGGTCAGTACGCTGGATTCACGCGGTGTCAGCGCCAGCGGTTTCTCTGCCAGCAAAAAGTAGCCTTCACCGTTCAGCACCAACTGGCCCAGGGTCTGGTGCCGGGCCGAGTGTCCCTGCGCACGACGCAGCAACGCACGCAGGCGCGCATCCAGCTCATCCAGTTCGAAGGGTTTGGTCAGATAGTCATCCGCGCCGGTATTCAGGCCGCGCACGCGGTCGTCCAGCGTTGTGCGTGCGGTCAGCAGCAACACCGGGACATTTTGTCCACGCCGACGTAACCGGGTTAACACCTCAATGCCGTCCAGACGCGGCAGGGAAACATCCAGTACGACCAGCGCATAATCTTCACTTTGCAGGCTGTGATCCGCCGAAACGCCGTCCGCGACCCAGTCCACAGCAAACCCTTTTTGCGTTAACGCCTTCTGTAACCATCGCGCCAGCTCGGCCGTGTCTTCCACCAGTAAGAGACGCATATCACATCCTTTCACTAAACCTGATGGCTGAAAGGTAAATGAAAGGTTACCGATTTAACAATTCAATAACGCCGAATTGTCGGTAGTAATCACACTCTGAAAGAAAGATGGAGCGCACGATGAAAAAAATAATCCACACCGCCCTCGCCTCTGCCCTGTTGGCTCTCATATTGCCGTCGCCAGGTAATGCCGCTGCCCCCGACAGGACCGAATGCATTGCCCCCGCCAAACCGGGTGGCGGTTTCGATCTGACCTGTAAGCTGATTCAGGTTTCACTCATGGAAACCAAACAGATCGAAAAACCGATGCGCATTACCTACATGCCTGGCGGCGTGGGTGCTGTGGCCTATAACGCTATTGTGGCTCAGCGCCCGGCTGAAGCAGGCACTGTGGTCGCCTTTTCGGGCGGCTCACTGCTGAATCTGTCGCAGGGAAAATTTGGTCGTTACTCGGTCGATGATGTGAAGTGGTTAGCGGCCATCGGCACAGATTACGGCATGATCGCCGTGCGGGAAGACGCGCCGTGGAAAAATCTGGGCGAATTAATGGCGGCCATGAAGGCAGATCCGACCAAAGTGGTGGTCGGTGCGGGTGCCTCCATCGGCAGTCAGGACTGGATGAAAACCGCGCTGGTGGCGAAAGAAGCCGGTATCGATCCGCGTAAAATGCGCTATGTCGCCTTTGAAGGCGGGGGCGAAGTCGTCACCGCGTTGTTGGGCAATCATATTCAGGTGATGTCGGGCGATCTCAGCGAAATGGTGCCGCACCTGCAAGGCAGTAAACTGCGCGTCCTGGCGGTGATGGCCGACAAGCGTCTGCCCGATCAGCTGGCGACGATTCCGACGGCGAAAGAGCAAGGGTTTAACGTGGAATGGCCCATTATTCGTGGTTTCTATCTGGGGCCGAAGGTCAGCGACGCGGATTACCAGTGGTGGCAGAACGCGTTCGAAAAAATGGTGCAAACGCCCGAATTCAGGCAACAGCGCGAACTGCGTGGCCTGTTTGAGTTCAATCTCTTTGGCGCAGAACTGGATAAATACGTGAAGAATCAGGTGGCCGCTTACCGTGAGCAGGCGAAATCCTTTGGTCTGGCTAAGTAACCGGAGCGCATCATGAGCGATCGTATTTTTGCCACGCTGTGGCTGGTGTTATGTCTGGCAGGGTTAGTTGTCGCCTGGCAAATCCAGAGTGAATACAGTTATGAACCCGTCGGCCCGCGGCCTTTTCCGCTGGCGCTGCTCACCCTGATGGCGCTGTGTGCCGTCATGCTGCTACTGAGAAAGCCCGATGCCATCCAGTGGCCCGCACCGCAGACGATGAAACGTCTGGTGGCGCTGGCCGTCATGCTGTTCGTGTATGGCTGGCTGTTTGAACGTCTGGGGTTCCCGCTATCCACCGCGCTCCTGACCTTCGGCATCGGCATGCTGTTTGGCGCGCGCTGGTGGGCCGCCGTCCTGTCCGGCGCGGTTATGGGGTGGGCGCTGTTTTACGCCTTTGACCATCTGCTGGATGTCACCCTGCCGGCTGGCAGCCTGATGAGCTAAGGAGAAAAAAATGGATATCTGGTCTTTTCTCATGCAGGGTTTTGCCGTTGCCATGACACCGCAAAACCTGCTGATTGCCTTAACTGGCTGCTTTATCGGAACGATTGTTGGCCTGCTGCCCGGTCTGGGTCCGATCAACGGCGTGGCCATTCTGATGCCGCTGGCCTTTGCGCTGCACCTGCCTGCGGAGTCTGCCCTGATTTTACTGGCAACGGTGTATCTGGGCTGTGAATACGGCGGACGCATCTCGTCGATACTGCTCAATGTGCCGGGCGACGCTGGCGCGATTATGACCGCGCTGGATGGCTACCCCATGGCACAGCAGGGAAAAGCGGGCGTAGCGCTGTCTGTCTCTGCCGTGAGTTCGTTTGTCGGCTCCACCATTGCGATTATCGGCATCATCCTGTTCGCCCCGCTGCTGGCGCGCTGGTCGCTGGCGTTTGGCCCGGCGGAGTATTTTGCGCTGATGGTGTTTGCCATTGCCTGCCTGGGCAGCATGATGAGCCAGAATCCGCTCAAGTCATTTCTGTCCGCCCTGATTGGCTTAAGCATGGCGACCGTTGGCGTGGATGCCAACACCGGCGTTTACCGCTTTACCTTTGACAGCGTTCACCTCTCCGACGGCATTCAGTTTGTCGTGGTGGTCATTGGCCTGTTCTCGGTGAGCGAAATTTTGCTGATGCTGGAATCCACCCATACGGGACAAAAGGTGGTGCGCGCCAGTGGCCGCATGATGTTCAACATGAAAGAAGCTGCCCAGTCGACCGGGGCGACGCTGCGATCATCGTTTATTGGTTTCTTTGTCGGTGTCTTGCCCGGAGCCGGTGCCACCATCGCCAGCGCAATCGCCTACATGACAGAGAAAAAAATCAGCGGCAGCGACCAGTTTGGTAAGGGCGATATTCGTGGTGTTGCTGCGCCGGAAGCCGCCAACAACGCTTCGGCGTGCGGATCGTTTATTCCGATGCTGACGCTGGGCATTCCGGGCTCTGGCACCACCGCGGTGATGGTCGGCGCGTTGACGTTATATAACATCACGCCCGGTCCGGCGATGTTTACCGAACAGCCGGATATCGTCTGGGGGCTCATTGCGGCGCTGTTAATTGGCAACGTGATGCTGCTGATTATGAACATCCCGATGATCAACGTGTTCGCGCGTATGCTGACCATTCCGCTGTGGTTTCTGGTACCGGCCATTGCCGCCATTTCTGCGGTTGGCGTTTACGCCGTACACAGCACCACCTTTGACCTGCTGTTGATGGTCGGGCTTGGTGTTTTTGGCTATATCCTGCGAAAAATGGACTTTCCGATGTCACCGCTGATCTTAGGTTTCGTGTTGGGCGAAATGCTGGAGCAGAACCTGCGCCGTGCGCTGTCTATCAGCAATGGTGAAATGGCGATTTTGTGGGAGAGCCCGATTGCCAAAGTGCTGCTGATCCTGGCCGTGGCGGTATTGATTGTTCCGTTTGTATGGAAACGTCTGCGCCGTAAAGCCACGCCTGCGCATCAGTAAGTAAATCTTTGGTTGAAACACATCAGCCCCGTGGATTTCCAGGGGGCTTTTGTTATCATAGTGTATTCTGTTTCCGGCGCACCCCACGCTAGTCTGTTTTCCAAGGAATCCGCCATGCAACCTGTCAGCGGCCCCGGTGTGCCGGTCGGCGATCGTTCATCTGTTAATCCCCAAACTGACACTTCACGTCCGGGCAGCGTTGCCGGTGAACAACCGCTGTCGCCTGCCCAGCGTACGACGCTTGAGCGTTTGATTGTGCGCATCATGTCCCTCAGCACGTTAAAAGCGCCGGAGCTCTGGGCTGGGCTGCGCCATGAAGTGGGTGTGAAGAGTGAAGCGGAACTGCAGTCGCGCCACTTCCCGGCTGCCGAGCAGTTTCTCAACGCCCGCCTGGCGCAGGTGCAAAATGGTCATGCCACACGTCAGCTGATGACGCAACTGACCGAATTGCTGCCGAAAGGAAACAATCGTCAGGCTGTCAGTGATTTTATCCGTCAGCAGTTTGGTCAGACGGTGCTGAGTGCCCTGACGCAGGACCAGCTGCGTCAGGTGTTAACCATGCTGCAAAATGGTCAGATGGCAATCCCCCAGCCGCAACAGAGTCGCACCAGCGATCGCTCTCTGCTGCCCGCCGAACACCAGGCGCTGAATCAGCAGATCGTCCGCCTGGCGGCCGCCACCGGCGAATCCAGCGGCAAAATCTGGACGGCGGCGCTGAAGCTGGTGAACCTGACCAGTGGCGATCCGATTCCTTCACGCCATTACCCGTTACTGACTCAGTATCTCCAGGTGCGTCAGACGCTGAGCCAGCACAGCGCGCCAACGCTGCAGCTGATTGAAAGCTCACTGAAACATCCTCTGGACAAGCGTGAGCAGCAGATGCTGGAGGATTACAGCCAGCAACGGTTCCAGGCTACCCCGCAGACGGTGTTGACGCCGACCCAGACGCAGGACCTGCTTAACTTCCTGTTTTCACGGCGCGCAGAGCGAGCCCATGAGCAGGCGCTGGCCGACAGTGAGTTGAATCCGCACCCCATCTGGGCACCGATTTCCGCCTCGCTGCCGCCCGCGCTGAAACCGCTGGCTGAGCGCCCCTTACTGGCCGCGGTCGTCGGGCTGATCGTACTGGCCTTTCTGCTCTGGCTGGTGCTGTAAGTCAGCAACCACAGGATGCCGCAGCCGTTGTCTGCGGCCATTCGCCCGCCTCATCGCCCCATGCCATGGGGTGACCATCCCGCTTCCAGAAATCCAGCCCGCCAGTCAGCTCTTTTACCTGAAAGCCCAACAAGGCTAACTGATGCGCCGCTTTGGTTGAGCCATTGCAGCCAATCCCATCGCAGTAGGTGACGTACACTTTATTACGATCCAGGCGGGCCGTGCTGGCTTCGTTCATTTCCCGGTGCGGGAAAGAGATCGCGCCACAGATATGACCGCCGCGATATGCCTCTGCCTGGCGCGCATCCACGACCACAATCCCCTGAACCTGACGGGAAAGATCCTCAGCCAGATCCCAGGCATCGGTGTAATACGCCAGTTTAGCCTGCAGATACGCCACGCTTTGCGACGGTGAGGCGGGAGGGAAACGTAAAACGGATGACATCGGCATTTCTCCTGTTGTGTGATGACGGCAGTGTACGGCAAAGTGGATGCCTGACTAAGACCCATCTGAACCTGTTGATAAGACCATTATGTCGTCACCGCTTCTGCAACTGTTTCATCATCAGACCACGGGCGGTCTGCGTGACCGCCTGTGCGCCACGCTGCGTCAGTGGATAGAAACCGCGCACCTTCAGGCCGGACAGAAACTGCCCTCTACACGTCAGCTGGCCACGGATTTAACGCTGTCACGCGTGACGGTGGAAGCGGCTTACGCCCAGCTCGAAAGCGAGGGTTATCTGCGGCGGGAAACAGGCCGGGGCAGTTTTGTTGCCATCACTCTCCCTGACAAAGCTCCCCGCATTCGCGCCAGCCGCATGGCCCGGTTGTCACGACGCGGCCAGCAGGTCCTGGCGACAGGCGGCTGCCAGGACGCGCCGTTTCCCTGTGCGTTTGCAGCGGGTTCTCCGGAGTTGCGGGCGTTTCCTCATGCGGTCTGGCGGCGGTTAACCGCACGTATCCAGCACAGCGAAGGCCAGAGCGTGATGGGCTATGGCGATCCGTCAGGCTATATGCCACTGCGCCACGCGCTGGCTGATTACCTTGCGTTGTCGCGCGGCATTCACTGCCAGCCTGAGCAGTTCGTGATTCTGACCAGCTCGCAGCAGGCCCTTCAGCTACTGGCGCTGATGCTGGTCGACCCTGGCGATAACGTGTGGATGGAGGAGCCGGGTTATGCGGGCGCACGCAACGCCTTTCTGGCTGCGGGTGCCCGCGTGAGAGGAATAAGTGTGGATGGCCAGGGCGCCGTCCCTCAGCCTGGTGCGGCAAAGCTGATGTACCTGACGCCCTCCCATCAGTATCCGACAGGTGTTGCCTTGAGTCTGCCACGTCGTCTCGCCTGGCTCGACTGGGCACGCCGCAACGGTAGCTGGCTCATCGAAGACGATTATGACAGTGAGTTTCACTATGATGAGCGCCCCGCTCCCGCGCTGCACGCACTCGACAGGGATCAGCGGGTAATAACCTTAGGCACGTTTTCAAAATCCCTGTTCCCGTCCCTGCGCCTGGCATGGATGGTCGTGCCCGAGGCGCTGGTGGAACCCTCGGGTCGCGTACGCAGCATTCTGGATGGTCACAGCGCCCTGCTTCCCCAGGCGGTGACCGCCGCGTTTATGCAGCAGGGGCACTTCGCCAGTCATCTGCGCCTGATGCGTCAGCTTTACAAGAGCCGTCGCGATAGCTTACTGGAACAGATTGAACAGCGTCTGACGCCGTGGCTCACCCCCTTTCCCTGTCCGGGCGGACTGCAGCTGGCTGTTAACCTGTTACAGGGGGATGAAGGCGCTTTGACCGTACAGGCGGCAAACGCGGGCTTACTGTTACCCCGGCTCAGCCCGCTGTATAGCGAAAAAACAAACCGGCAAGGCTGGATATTAGGTTTTGCGGCGCTCACGCCGGATGAAATTGTGGCGGGATGTGACAGTCTGGTCAGGCTGCTGTCACGCAGCGCATCCCGTCAACGTGACTAATGGACCAAAACAAAAAAGGCCGGCAATCGCCGACCTTTTGGATGTGTGTGCGTCATGCTGCGCGCAACATGACGCTTCGCCACACTTATGCCTGGTATTTACGCAGGGTCAGGGTGGCGTTGGTGCCGCCGAAACCAAAGCTGTTAGACATCACGGTGGTAAGGGCTTTTTCCGTCGGCTCTGTCACGATGTTCATGCCTTCTGCCGCGGCGTCCAGCGAGCTGATGTTAATGCTTGGGGCGATAAAGCCGTGCTCCAGCATCAGCAGTGAGTAAATCGCTTCCTGCACACCCGCCGCCCCCAAGGAGTGGCCGGTCATGGCTTTGGTCGCAGAGATGTACGGTGTGTTTTCGCCAAACACTTCACGAATAGCACCCAGCTCTTTGACATCGCCCACTGGCGTAGAGGTACCATGGCTGTTCAGATAGTCGATTGGCGTGTCCACGCCCTGCATCGCCATCTTCATGCAGCGTACAGCGCCTTCACCTGACGGTGCGACCATATCAGCACCATCAGAGGTGGCACCGTAGCCCACGATTTCAGCATAGATGTGCGCGCCACGAGCCAGCGCATGTTCCAGCTCTTCCACCACGACCATACCGCCGCCGCCTGCGATAACGAAGCCGTCGCGCTCGTTGTCATAGGTACGTGACGCTTTTTCTGGCGTGTCGTTGTAACGGGTCGACAGGGCGCCCATCGCATCGAACTCACAGGCCATTTCCCAGCACAGCTCTTCGCCGCCGCCGGCAAAAACGATATCCTGCTTGCCCAGTTGAATCTGCTCAACCGCGTTACCAATACAGTGTGCAGAGGTCGCACAGGCTGAACTGATAGAGTAGTTTACGCCGTGGATTTTAAACGGTGTGGCCAGGCAGGCAGAAACACCGGATGCCATCGCCTTGGTCACCACATAAGGGCCAACGGCTTTCAGGCCGCGTGGGCTGCGCATCGCATCCGCGCCAAAAACCTGAAAACGTGGAGAACCGCCGCCGGAACCTGCAATCAAACCTACGCGAGGGTTGTTCTGGTAGGCTTCGTTGCTCAGGCCAGAATCTTTGATAGCTTCTTCCATTGACAGGTAAGCATAGATGGACGCATCACTCATGAACCGCACAATTTTGCGATCAATGAGGCCGGTGGTATCGAGTTTAACGTTACCCCAGACGTGACTACGCATGCCGGAATCTTTCATCTCCTGGGAAAAAGTGATGCCTGAGCGGCCTTCACGCAGAGATGCCAGCACCTCTTGCTGGTTATTACCAATACTGGAAACGATCCCTAAGCCAGTAATCACAGCACGTTTCATTCAATCTTCCTCAACACTTCTGTTATTTGACGAGCACTCTAGCTTACACTTGTACGCCGAACAAGTCCGATCAGCCAATTCCTTTGTAAATTTGCGTCATCTTCCCCCGGCCGATAAACTCCTGCCATTCCCTGAAAAATGAGCCTTTACTGTGAAACTGTCTCCGGTTGAACATGCCCAACTGAGCTGGAATGAACAGGGTACACCTGTTTCCCGAGCCTTCGGCGACGTCTACTTTTCCAACGACAATGGCCTGGAAGAGACGCGCTACGTGTTTCTGGGTGGCAATGATTTCCCCCAACGATTTCACCACCACCCACGCGACCTGCTGATTGTGGCCGAGAGCGGCTTCGGCACCGGCCTTAACTTTCTTACGCTCTGGCAGGCGTTTGACCAGTTCCAGCGTCATCATCCCGATGCGGCGCTGAAGCGCCTGCATTTCATCAGCTTTGAAAAATTTCCGTTGACCCAGGCCGATCTGATGGCGGCCCATCAGCACTGGCCTGAACTTGCGCCCTGGGCCGACCAACTCCAGCGTCAGTGGCCACAGGCCCTGCCCGGCTGCCAGCGGCTGTTATTCGATGCCGGCCGCATCACGCTGGATCTGTGGTTAGGCGATATTAATGCGCTAATTAATAATTTTGATGACAGTCTGCATCGTCAGGTCGACGCGTGGTTTTTAGATGGCTTTGCGCCGTCGAAAAATCCCGATATGTGGACGCCGGAACTGTTTCAGTCGATGGCGGCGCTGGCCCGGCCTGGGGGCACATTTGCCACCTTTACGGCCGCCGGTTTCGTGCGTCGTGGCTTGCAGGAAGCGGGCTTTGCGGTCACGCGCCGTAAAGGATTTGGTCCAAAACGGGAAATGCTGTGCGGCTCGCTTGAACGGGCACCAGCACAGTGCCCGCGCCAACCCTGGTATGCCCGGCCTGCGCCGTCTGAAAAAGAGGTTGCTCTGGTGGGCGGCGGTATCGCCAGTGCGACGCTGGCCCTGGCTTTACTGCGCCGCGGCTGGCGCGTTACGCTGTATTGCGCCGACGAAGCCCCCGCGCTGGGCGCATCCAGCAATCGTCAGGGCGCACTGTACCCTTTGCTTAATCAGCACGATCCGGCGCTTGCCACCTTTTTCCCCGCCGCCTTCACGTTTGCCCGTCGCCTGTATGACGCGCTGGATCTGCCGTTCGAACACGACTGGAGCGGCGTCCTGCAGCTCGGCTGGGACGATAAAAGTGCCAGCAAGATTGAACAGATGCTGGCGATGGGATTACCTGAAGAGATTGCCCATGGCGTGACGCAACAGGAAGCCGAGGCGCTGGCGAAGGTTGCGCTGCACTGCGGCGGCATCTATTACCCGATGGGCGGCTGGTTAGCCCCGGCCGAACTGACCTCTTCCCTGCTGTCCAGGGGCGAGCAACTGGGATTGCGTGTACACTGGCTGCATCGCGTCACCGCGCTCGGTCAGAATGCGCAGGGCTGGACGTTAACCTTTAGCGAGCAGCCCGATGTGCATCACGCTGCCGTGGTGTTGGCGAACGGGCATCACCTCACCGACCTGCCCCAGACCGACGCGCTGCCCGTGTATCCGGTGGCCGGTCAGGTCAGCCATGTTCCCGTATCGCCTGCGCTGTCGGCGCTCAGGACAGTGCTCTGCTACGATGGCTATCTCACGCCCGCCAGTCCCCAGTTTGCGACGCACTGTATCGGGGCCAGCTATCACCGGGGCGAGACCTCCACCGCCTTTCGTGAAGCGGATCAGCAGGAGAATCACCGCCGCCTGCAGCATTGCCTGCCGCACAGCGACTGGGTTAATGCGGTGGATGTCAGTCAGAACGCAGCGCGCAGCGGCGTACGTTGTGCCACACGGGATCACTTACCGATGGTGGGCTGTGCGCCGGATTACGCAGCGACGCTTGCGCTTTATGGCGATCTGGCGCAGCAGAATGCCCGCGGAGCGGCGATCCCAGCGGCGCCGTACTTTCCCGGCCTTTATCTGTTCGGCGCACTTGGCTCGCGCGGGCTGTGCAGCGCACCGCTGGCGGCAGAAGTCCTGGCGGCACAGCTGAGCGGCGAACCTCAGCCGCTGGATGCCAGCACGCTGGCGGCGCTGAATCCTAATCGTTACTGGGTCAGAAAGCTGCTGAAGGGCAAAAAAGCGGGGAAATAGCACCAGGGCGGCATGCCGCCCTGCTCACTCAGGCAGTCTGCTGACTCGCCTGTAAAAACAGATTATCCCACATGCCAATGACCAGCGCCTGATCCCGTGGCGATAACTCTCCGGCGGCAATGGCATTTTGCAGGCTGCGGGTAACCTGAATCTGCAGCGCCTGCGGCGTGTGGTCATCCAGTTGCTCCACTTCCGCGACTGCCAGGGTTAAATGGCCACGCAGATAACCGCTGGCAAACAGCTCATCGTCACTGGCGTGCTCAACCATATCGTCAATCAGGGCCAGAATACGCGCTTCAAATTCTGCGATCATCTCAATTCCTCTGTTAAATAATCCCTTCTGCATTACACATCTTCCGGCCATGGAAACTGTGATGCGGTCAGAGAAGGCCTGCCATAAAATTCAGCCAGGGCTGAAATAAAGCGTGCGGGTCGGGCAGGAATGCCCGACGCCAGGTAGCTCATGACCTGGGCATGAACTTTACGCTGAAAAGCAATGCGATCGGGCTCACAATCGCCATCGAGATTGTCACAACTGACATTGAAGGGAAAGCCTGCGGCAACGCAAAACATCCACTCCAGGGCCTGCGGCTTCACCTCAACCGATTCAAACTGGCTTTGCGTTTGCGCATCCCGCCCGTCCGGGCAATACCAGTAGCCAAAATCGACTAACTTGCGCCGGGCTTCACCGGCAATGCACCAGTGCGAAATTTCATGCAGCGCACTCGCGTAAAAACCATGGGCGAACACCACCCGGTTCCATGGTGATTCGCTGTCTGCAGGAAGATAAATCGGTTCATCATCGCCTTTAATTAGACGGGTCTGAAAGTCTTCGCTAAAGCAGCGGTCAAACAGCGTAATGAGCTGCGGGTAGTCATGTGTTGTCATTCAATGTTCACGTAAAGTATTACAGATTCAGCGCCGTCAGCCAGGCCAGAACCTCACTGCCGTGGCTGTCCCAGAGCAATTTCATGCTCATGACCGCCGAAACGATCACCACCATCGGACGAATCAGCTTTTGCCCACGCGCCAGAACCAGCCTTGCGCCCAGTCGTGCGCCACAGACCGCGCCCAGCATCATGATCAGGCCGGTGCCCCACACCACTTTCCCGCCAAAGATAAAGAACAGCAGGCTACCAAAATTTGAGGTGAAGTTAAGCAGTTTGGCATGCGCAGTCGCTTTCGCCAGGTTAAAGCCACACAGCGTCACAAAGCCCAGCGCATAAAACGAGCCAGCTCCCGGGCCAAAAAAACCATCATAAAAACCGATACAGCCACCGCCGATAAGGGCAAAAGGCAGCCCCCTGAGACGATGCACCCGGTCTTCCTCGCCAATGCGCGGCATTAACAAAAACCACATACCGATGGCGATCAGCAGCAGCGGCAGGATTTGCCGCAGGAAATCGGCCTGAAGATGCTGAATCAGCACCGCGCCGCCTACCGCGCCCAGAAAGGTCATGGCGATATTCAGCCGTTGCTCACGCAACGTAATGGCTCCCCGCCGTACAAAATACAGGCTGGCAGAGAAAGAGCCGCCGACCGACTGGAGTTTGTTGGTCGCCAGCGCCTGCGCCGGCGACAGCCCTGCCGCCAGAAGAGAAGGAAGCGTGAGCAGGCCACCGCCGCCCGCAATCGAATCAATAAATCCAGCCAGTAGCGCAATAAAAAACAGCAGGACAACCGCCAGCGGGCTGGCAATGAACCACTCCATGGGAACCCTTACAGTAAATGTTTATCCAGCAGCGCCTGACAGGCAGGCGGCAGCGGCGGGGGTTCACGCTTCACAGGCGCAGAACCCGGCTGCTTTGGCAGGAACCAGCTCTGCAACTCTGCCCCGCAGCCATCCCCGGGAGGCGGGGGAGCCTGCTCCTCACAATCCGGGCTGCCCTGTGGACAGCGCAAACGGACGTGCATATGGGCGCGGTGCGCGAACCAGGGCCGTACTTTATGTAACCAGCTTCGATCTGTACCCGCTTCCGCGCAAAGCTGCTTTTTAATCGCCGGATTGACGAAGATGCGCGTGACATCTTCATCTTTCGCCGCCAGTTTAATCAGACTGGCGATTTCAGGCTGCCAGTGACGCGCAACGACGTTCCTGCCATCGGCGGCCACCAGATCCAGCGGCTGAGGTTTCAGTAACTGCTGTGCGCTCCAGCGGGTTTTCGGCAGTTGTAGCCAGATATCCACGTCGAGTCCGGTCTGGTGGCTGGCATGGCCGCTGCTGAAGCGTCCGCCGGCAGCCATGCCCATATCGCCAATCAGCACATTGCCCAGTTGCAGATTGTGCGCCTGCATGGCCAGGCGCTGGATAAACAGAATCAGGTCGGGATGACCGAAATAGCGGCGCTGATCCTGACGCATGACCTGATAATCCGGTGAGTTAAGCGGCAGAGCCTGCGCGCCGACAATACAGCCGTTGGCAAAGCCGCCAATCGCATTCGGTGCACCCGCGACAGGGTGCTGAATACGCTGCCACGGCGTCGCCGCCAGGCTTGCCGCGCTGAGTAACAGCGCGCTGAGCATCAGCATCACTTTCATCAGGTTACCAACGTGGGACGGTGGAATTGACATCGCCACACTGCGCACGCTGGCGCAGCAGATGGTCCATCAGCACAATTGCCATCATGGCTTCGGCAATCGGCACCGCACGAATGCCCACGCAGGGATCGTGACGGCCTTTCGTGATCATCTCCACTTCTTCCCCGTCGCGGGTGATGGTTTTGCCTGGCACGGTAATGCTGGAGGTCGGCTTCATCGCCAGATTGGCGCTGATAGTCTGACCGCTGCTGATACCGCCGAGAATGCCGCCTGCGTGGTTACTCTGAAAACCGTTAGCCCGAATTTCATCGCGATGCTGACTGCCGCGCTGATTCACCACGGCAAAGCCGTCGCCAATTTCAACGCCCTTCACGGCGTTAATGCTCATCAGCGCATGCGCGAGATCCGCATCCAGGCGATCAAAGACCGGTTCGCCCAGGCCCGGCGGAACATTTTCCGCCATGACCGTGACTTTGGCACCGACAGAATCGCCCTCTTTTTTCAGCGCGCGCATCAGTTCATCCAGCGCCTCAAGCTTATCGGCGTCCGGGCAGAAGAACGGATTCTCTTCAACGATGGTCCAGTCTTTAAGTTCACAGGCCACGTCGCCGATCTGCGCCAGATAGCCCCGCACCACGATCCCGTGCTGCATGTGCAGGTATTTTTTGGCGATGGCGCCCGCCGCCACGCGCATCGCCGTCTCACGTGCCGATGAACGGCCACCGCCGCGATAGTCGCGCGTACCGTATTTTTGTTCGTAGGTGTAATCCGCATGGCCGGGTCGGAACAGATCTTTAATGGCGCCGTAATCCTGCGAACGTTGATCGGTGTTCTCAATCAGCAAGCCAATCGAGGTCCCTGTGGTGACACCTTCAAACACACCTGACAGAATTTTGACCTGATCCGGTTCACGGCGCTGCGTCGTATAACGCGAAGTGCCCGGACGGCGGCGGTCCAGATCGTGCTGGATATCGGCTTCGGTCAACGGAATGCCGGGCGGCACGCCATCAACAATACATCCCAGAGCAATGCCGTGAGATTCGCCAAAGGTGGTGACGCGAAAGAACTGTCCGATGCTGTTTCCGGCCATTGAGATTCCTTGTTACGGTTTGACGGGCGAACGCTCGCCCCTCTTTTTAGTCTTTATAGAATGAGAAATGGTGCTGTGCATCAACGATTTGCTGACGGGTGAGCATAAAGACACCGTCACCACCGTTGTTAAATTCCAGCCAGGTGAAAGGCACATCGGGATACTGCTCCATCATGTGCACCATACTGTTGCCGACTTCGCAAATCAGCACGCCGTTTTCGCTCAGGTAACCCGGCGCACAGGCCAGAATACGGCGGACCAGCTTCAGGCCATCGCTTCCGGCCGCCAGACCCAGCTCAGGCTCATGGTGGTATTCGCCCGGCAGATCGTCCATATCTTCGGCATCCACATAGGGCGGATTGGTCACGATCAGATCGTATTGCACAGGCGGCAATTCGCGGAACAGATCGGCGCGAATCGGCGTGACATGGTGGATCAAACCATGCTCTTCGATATTTTGTTCCGCCACTGCCAGCGCATCGTGGGAGATATCCACCGCGTCAACTTCGGCGTCCGGGAAGGCGTAAGCACAGGCGATGGCAATACAGCCGCTTCCGGTGCACATGTCCAGAATATGACGCGGCTTTTCAGGAATTAAGCCGGCAAAACGGTTTTCAATCAGCTCCCCAATCGGCGAACGGGGAACCAGAACGCGTTCATCGACATAGAATTCATGGCCGCAGAACCAGGCTTTATTAGTCAGATAGGCAACCGGGATGCGTTCGTTAACGCGACGAATGACGCGTTCGACAATGCGATGACGTTCACTGGCGGTCAGGCGGGCATTGCGCATGTCTTCCGGAATATCAAGCGGTAACCAAAGCGTGGGCAGAACCAGCTGGACGGCTTCGTCCCAGGGATTATCTGTGCCGTGTCCGTACCAGATGCCAGCCGCGGTAAAGCGGCTGACCGACCAGCGCAGCATATCCTGAATGGTGTGCAGTTCGTTCACTGCCTCATCAACGAAAATTTTGTCCACATAGCCCTCCGCAGGCCTTTAACTAAATCGGCCGATAGTTTGCCACGAAGCCGAGCAGAATTCAGCGCAGCAAGGTGAAAAAGCTGACAATTAATGACAGTAAACGGTAAGGTAATGGCTTCTGCTGTTAATCAGCCACCTCAGACATGATTCACGACCCATGCGTAAAAAACCGACCCTGAGCCAGGATGATCAAGCGCTGTTCCGTCAGTTAATGACCGGCACGCGAGAACTGAAACAAGATACTATCGTGCATAAGCCGGTGGTCAAAACCCGCGACGTGCCGGTTAAACGCCTGCTGTCTGAGCAAGCGGACAACAGCCATTATTTTTCCGATGAGTTCCAGCCGCTGCTGTCCACAGAAGGGGCGACGCGCTATGTCCGTGCGGACGTGAGCCATTTCGAGCTGAAAAAGCTGCGTCGGGGCGATTACACGCCAGAAATTTTTCTCGATCTGCATGGACTCACACAAATGCAGGCTAAACAGGAACTGGGCGCGTTGATTGCCGCCTGCCGTCGCGAACACCTTTTTTGTGCCAGCGTGATGACCGGACATGGTAAACATATTTTAAAGCAACAAACGCCGCTGTGGCTGGCTCAGCATCCCTGGGTAATGGCGTTTCATCAGGCACCCAAAATGTTTGGTGGCGACGCCGCGCTGCTGGTCCTGATTGAAGTCGAAGAGTGGCAACCGCCAGAGCTGCCTTGATATTCCTGCCCTGAGACGTCTTTTCCACCCCGCCGTTTCGCCCCGTTTCTTCCCCCCTTTGCCGGGGGAAACCGGTTTAACCGACACCCGCTTTCTTTCACTTTTGCGCCTGTTTTTGGTCCTCTGTTCTGCCCGTTTTTGTTCAGACTGACGCAGACTATTTGCTTATGTAATTATTTATACTGAATACAATTTACTCGCTGCCGATAACGTCTAAGCATTTAGGCACATTACGTTTGATTATTTCGGCACATTGACCAAGGGAACTTTTTGAATGAGCAGGTTAAGTCATTTTTTTGAGAATTTGAAAGTGGGCAAAAAGCTGATGCTCGGTTTTGGACTGATTTTACTTTTGAGTCTGGCCGTAGCGATATGCGGGATTAAAAATCTGAACGACATCAGCGTCCGGGCCGAAAAGCTCAGGGAGCTGAAAAGCGTTAATGACCGGTTTTCACAGGCCAAAGATGCCCGACTGCAGTTCGTGAAAACGCATGATGAAAAATTCATCGACGTTAACGAAAATCTGCTGAAAGAGGTGGATCAGAATCTGAAAAACCTGGGCGTTTTTCACTGGGATGACAGTCAGCAGGCGATGATTACGGCGATGCCGTCCGCTATTGCCACTTACCGGCAGAAACGCGCCGATACGGTACAGGCTGTCCGTAACGGGGCACAGGCGCTTCAGAACCTGTCCGTGGCAGACGAGATGCGGGCTATCAGCCAACTGGCAGCAAGCAACAGCAGTGACCCGCAGACGAGCGCGGCGTTACAGGAAATCAATAAACACCTGGGCGGCGTGGCGGTACGTGTCAAACTCTTTGGCCTTGAGCACAAAGAAGAAGATCGCAACGCCCTGAGCAACTTCCTGTCGGAAACCGTGCAGCTGATGGCTCAGGTCAAACCGCGCCTTAACGCCGCAGACAGTGCTGCGCTTGAAAAAGTCAGCGCACAGCTTGAGACCAAACAGGGCGATATCAATGCGCTGATGGCGTCGGTGGCGGCTGGTGACGCAGCCACTGTGCAACTGGCGGCTGCGGGCAAAATCCTGACCGACATGAGCAACGCCTTGTTTACCCAACAGTTAGATGCGACCAATCACGACGCGAATCAGGCCGTCTGGCTGATGACGGTGATTATCATCGCCGCTATCGTAGCAGGCATTCTTATCGCCCTGTTTATTACCCGCCAGTTGACGCGTCCTCTCGCTGAACTGCTGCACGTCGCTAATCAGATGGCGCGTGGCAACCTCAGCACCGTGCTGAAATCGTCCCGTCGGGATGAGCTGGGCGAACTGATGCATGCAGTCGGTGAAATGAGCGATGAGCTGCGTCGCATTATCAGCGGTATCCGCAGTGGCGTGACCAGCGTCAGTCAGGCTTCAGCGGAGATTGCCTCCGGCAATAATGATCTGTCAGCCCGCACAGAAAGCCAGGCCGCCGCCCTTGCGCAGACCGCAGCCAGCATGGAGCAACTGACCGCAACGGTTAAGCAGAACGCAGACAACATTCATCATTCCAGTCGACTGGCGCAGCAAACCTTCGACACCGCCAGCCGCGGTGGGCAGCTGGTTACGGATGTGGTCAGCACCATGAATGAGATCACCACCAGCTCTGGCAAAATCTCAGAAATCACCTCCGTGATAAACAGTATCGCGTTTCAGACTAATATCCTGGCACTCAATGCCGCCGTAGAAGCGGCACGGGCCGGAGAACAAGGTCGGGGCTTTGCCGTGGTAGCCAGCGAAGTGCGTAATCTGGCACAACGCAGTGCGCAGGCGGCGAAGGAGATTGAAGCGCTGATTCATGATTCTGTGGCGCGTATTAATGCCGGTTCGCAACTGGTGAGTCAGACGGGGAACACCATGGGGGAGATCGTCAACTCGGTCAGTAACGTGACGGATCTGTTGAACGAAATTTCTCATGCGTCGGAAGAGCAGAATCGCGGCATTGCGCAGGTAGGCGTCGCGATTGTTGAGATGGATAACGTGACGCAGCAGAACGCCGCGCTGGTGGAGCAGTCGTCCGCTGCCGCCAGTGCGCTGCACGATCAGGCGCAAACGCTGGCAGGATCGGTGTCGCGTTTTGTGATTGCGTAACGTATGGAAAGAAAACGGGTGAAGTGAGTCAAACGTTTTCAGTGTCGGGCCAGAGGATGGCCCGACAGCGTTTACATCGCTTTTGCCAGTTTTTTAGGACTGGCCTGCCAGAGCAGCTTGCCCTGGCTTTCCGCCGGGTCAAAATCCACGCAGGCAATGGCCGAAGTAGCGAACATCGGTGGCGTTTCCTGAGGGCACAGCTCCGACACCAGATAACCGACCAGCGGCAGGTGAGAGATCACCAGCACCGATTTCACTCCTTCGTTTGCCAGCGTCTGCAAATAGCAGCCCACCAGCCCCGGATCGCCACCAGGCGTTAACTCCGGCAGGATATCCGCCCCGTCTGGTAAGGGCAGCGCCTCACGAACTGTCGCGAGCGTTTGTTGCGCACGCAGATAAGGGCTGACCAGGACACGTTCAATGTCAACAGCCTGATCTTTTAACCAGTTCGCCATCTGGCGTGATTCATCACATCCACAAAGCGTTAAGGGCCGGACTGAATCACTGGCAGCGTCGAGCGCCGCATCGCCGTGACGCATGATAAAAACTTGCATAAAGCACCGCTGTTGTTTGTCGACATCGCCTGACACCTTCGCGTCAGGCGCTTCATTCTGCGAATGAACGTCGTGTTTTACCCTAATGGCTTCAGTATAGTCAACCGGTTGTTTATTAAATAAGCACCTGCCCGATTACGGCGTCGCATCATGATGGTGCGACACACGACTAACCCCCTGAATCAGGATGGATATTCATATTTATGAAGAAGTGTAAAACTTTGTCTGCTGTTGCGCTGCCCGCTGCAATCTTTCACAGGGTGCAAAGCGGTCACCATATTGCTGCTCAAGCCGCGTTAATCTGTTGACGATTTCCCCAGCACCAAGGCGATCAATATAGTGAAATGGCCCGCCCAGAAACGGGGGAAAGCCAATACCAAACACCGCACCAATATCACCGTCACGGGGCGAGCGGATAACCTGCTCATCCAGACAGCGCACCGCCTCATTTAACATCATCATCACGCAGCGCTCTGCGATGTGTGCCCCACTCTGCACGCTTGCGGGTTTAATCTGCAATACGTCGTACACGGTGGGATCCGGCTTTTTACGTTGCAAACGTGACGATCCATACAGATAGAACCCCTTATGATTTTTTCGCCCTTTGCGTCCGTCGTTGATCACGGCCGCCAGAGCAGGCGGTGCCGCAAACCGTTCACCGTAAGCCTGCTGCAACCCGGGCGAGATTTTACTGCCGACATCGATGCCCACCTCATCCAGCAGTTGAACCGGCCCAACCGGAAAGCCAAACGTCACCAGTGCGCGGTCAATATGTTCAACAGGTTCGCCCTCCAGCAGACAGCGCATCGCTTCGTTGATGTAGGGCGTCAGAATACGGTTGACGTAAAAGCCCGGTCTGTCAGCGACCACAATCGGCGTTTTGCCCTGTTTACGTGCCAGCGTGACGGTGCTGGCGAGCGTTTCAGGCGAGGTCGCCGCATGCGGGATAACTTCAACCAGCGGCATTTTCTCCACCGGACTGAAGTAGTGCAGGCCAATAATATTCTCAGGACGCGCGGCCTTCGCCGCAATGTCGGCAATCGGGAGGGAAGAGGTATTGGACGCAAAAATCGTCTGGGGCTGACAGTGCGTTTCCACCTCTGCCACCATTTGCTGTTTCAGCGCCAGATCTTCAAACACCGCCTCGATGACGATGTCACGTTGGGTAAACCCCTGATAGTCGGTACCGCCGCTGATGCGCGCCATCTGCTGCTGGCGCTGCGCCGGGGTGAGCTGACGACGCTGCACTTTTTTACTCAGCAGCGCCCAACTGGTCTGCAGCGCATGATTAATGCCGTTCAGGCTGATGTCTTTGATGCGCACGGGCAGACCGGCATGAATGGCGCTGACGCAGGCAATGCCGCCGCCCATCAACCCGCCGCCCAGCACACCAACACGTTCGACTGGCCGGGGCTGCGCCTCAGTTCCGTTCTCTTTTTTCAGCGCGGTGGAGGCAAAAAACAGGCTGCGTAGCGCCGCCGATTCCGGCGTCATGGCCAGCTCGCCAAAGGCGCGCGCCTCGGCGGCATAACCTGCCTGACTGCTTTGCTCAAGCCCAATGCGCACCACATCGATGATACGTTGCGCGGCCGGATAGTTCCCCTGGGTTTTGCGTTCCGTTTCCCGCCTGACCAGCGCAAACAAGGCCTGGCGGGCGATCGGCCCCTGCAGCAGACGGTCGCGCAGCGGAAGCGGTGCGCGGCGGCGTTTGCCTTTTTTAACGCTTTCGATAGCGGTATCCAGCAGGATCGCCTGCGGCACCGCGTCATCGACAATCCCCAGTTTTTTCGCCTGTTTCGCGCGCAGGCTTTTCCCCGTCAGGATGAGAGGTAAAGCCTTTTGCACGCCAATCAGATGCGGCAGACGCTGCGTGCCACCCGAACCGGGCAGTAATCCCAGTTGCACTTCCGGCAGTCCCAGACGGGTTTTATCATCCAGCGTACAGATGCGTGAATGACAGGCCAGCGCCAGCTCAAGACCGCCGCCTAAGCAGGCCCCGTGAATGGCGGCCACCACGGGAAACGGCAAGGCGGCAATCGCGGCCATTACCTCCTGCCCTTGCCTTGCCAGAGCTTCGGCTTCATCCGCACGCTGACAGCGATCAATCATGCTGATATCGGCACCTGCTACAAAGTTGTCAGGCTTGCCGGAAATCAGTACCAGCCCGAGCAGCTGCGGATGCTGGCGTGCCTCGCTAATCAGGCTGGCAATCTGGACCGCAAATTCCGCCTTCAGCGTATTCATTTTTTCATTGGGCACATCAATGGTGATCACGCCAACATGATCGTCCCGCATCTGCAAAGTAAACGCGCGCTGTTCCATTATTCGGCCTCCAGAACCATGGCTGCACCTAATCCTCCGGCGGCACAGGCCGTGACCAGTCCCAGCCCGCCTCCGCGCCGACGCAATTCATTTAAGGTCTGCGTGATCATGCGCGCGCCGGTCGCCGCAAAAGGATGACCATAGGCGATGGAGCCGCCCAGGACGTTAAAACGTGCATCGTCGATTTCACCCAGCGCGTGCGAGCGGTTTAATACCTCGCGGGCAAAACGTTCGTCACGAAACAGCTTGATATTACTCAAGGTCTGCGCCGCGAACGCTTCATGCATATCAATAAGCGTCAGATCAGCCAGCGTGATGCCAGCACGATCAAGCGCCAGCGGCGAGGCGTAAGCGGGCCCAAGCAGCATGTCCTGCCAGACATCAATGGCGGTAAAGGCGTAGCTGCGCAGATAGCCCAGCGGCTGTAATCCCAGCGCTTTGGCCTGGCCTTCACGCATCAATATCACCGCCGCCGCCCCGTCCGTTAACGGCGTGCTGTTGGCTGCCGTTACCGTGCCGTGCTGGCGATCAAACGCCGGACGTAAACGGGCATAGTCAGCCGCTTTCGCATCCATTCGCACGTTATTATCCTGGTCTATGGGGGCCTTGAAGGGCGGGACGAAGGCGGCCATGACTTCCTGATTCAGCACGCCCGACTGCCAGGCCTGCGCTGCGCGCAGATGCGAACGCAGAGCCAGCGCATCCTGTTCTTCCCGGCTGATGCCGTGCGTTTTCGCCATCTGTTCTGCGGTATCGCCCATGCGTAATCCTGTGGAGTATTCGGCCACGGCAGGCGGCACCGGTAACAGATCGCCGGGACGCAGGCGGCGCAGAATCTGAAACTTTTGGGAAAGGCTTTTTGCTTTGTTCATATCCACCAGCGCACGAGCCAGCGTTTTACTGACGCCAATCGGCAGGACGGAAGAGGAATCCGCGCCGCCCGCAATACCGACCGAAATCGTGCCTGCCAGCAGGCTTTCCGTGACGTTAGCCACCGCCTGGAAGCTGGTCGCACAGGCTCGGCTGACGCTGTACGCATCGGTACTGACGCTGAGGCCACTGCTCAGCACAATTTCCCGCGCGATGTTGGGAGCCTCTGGCATCTGCACCACCTGACCAAACACCAGTTGCTCAATCATCCCGACCGGTAACTCACTCCGGGCCACCATTTCACTGACCACCATCCGGCCCAACTCTACGGCGGGAATGCCATGAAATCCTGCCGCCTGACGGAGAAAAGGCGTACGTAATCCATGAGTGATAGCGATGCGCTCGCCCGTACGCGTCAACAGTGACTGCGCTTTGCTCATTGTATCCACCTGTGCATCGTGACCGGGGCATCATTGCCAAAAGAGGTCTGACCTGATCCACAGTGTTAACCACAAGCGGCTACGCCGCCAACATCAGGAAGAGAAAAGTGAGATGAGAAACACGAAAATGACAAACGCCGCCGGGCAGCGGCGTTAAGCGGTTCAGCGTAAACCTAACTGAAAAATCAGGGTTTCTGCCTGACAGCTAAAAGTAAAAGCAACATCAAGCCGCACGCCGCCCGTCTCTTCTGTGAATCGCGCATCTATGACACAGGGATCGGACTCGACCTGACGCGCCCTTTCGCTCAGTTCAGCCAGTTTGCTGTCGGCTTCCGCGCGCTGGCCAAACCACGCTGACCAACTGGCGGTACAATCGGTGTTGTCCATTACGGTACCGACATCCACACAACAGCATGCCGCCGTTTCGGTCGCGCGACATTTTTTCAGAGCATCCGTCATGGTAATCTCCTGGTTTCACAACTAAAGGGAAAAGCCTTCGCTGCGAAAAATTCTACGCTGTGGATTTCTCCCCCGCTATGCACGCGACGCTAAGTGACGAATATCACAATATAATTTGATCTGAATCAGTTTTGCGCCTGCTGCCTGCCTCGTTTCCCGCAGAGAAGTGTTAAGCAGATCGAATTTTCATCTATCAAATTGGAAATAATTTAAAAACAATATTGCAACATGTGTACAGGTCGGACCTATACTCTCCGCACTGGTCTGATATGTCCGACCGTCATCAGTCCATACAATCCGCCGTTCCTTGTTACACGACGTCACAACGTTAAATAATAATTCACATGAGGTTGTGGTCATGAACCATAAAAACCTGTTCGCAAAGTCAGCCGTGGCAGCTGCGGTAGCGCTTATTTCCTCTAACGTTTACGCAGCCGGATTTCAGTTAAATGAATTTTCTTCCATTGGTTTAGGTCGTGCTTATTCAGGCGAAGGCGCAATGGGTGATACGGCGGCCTCAGCCAGCCGTAACCCGGCGACCATGGCGCTGATGGATCGCCCTGAATTTTCACTCGGTGCGGTTTATATCGATCCTCAAGTGGATATCAGCGGCCAGAGTCCAACAGGACGTAGCCTGGATGCGAAAAACATCGCGCCTAATCAGTGGGTCCCTGATCTGCACTATGTCCAGCCGATTAATGACCAATGGTGGGTAGGGGCCTCTGCCACCTCAAACTACGGTCTGGCGACAGAATTTAATAACGGTTATACCGCAGGCGGATTCGGCGGTAAAACAGACCTGACGACCGTGAATCTTAACCTCAGCACCGCCTACCGCCTGAATGAACACTTCAGCTTTGGTGTGGGTTTTGATGCCGTTTATGCTAAAGCGAAAATTGAGCGTTATGCCGGAGAGTCGTTCTCCGCGCTGGGCATTCCTGCGGATACCCAAATTACCCGACTAAAGGGGAATGAATGGGGTTACGGCTGGAACGCCGGTGTACTTTATGAAGTTGATGATAATAACCGTTTTGGTTTTACCTACCGCTCTGAAGTGAAAGTTGACTTTGATGGGGATTACAAAAGTAATCTTCCTGCGGCCATCAACGCATTTAACATCCCCGGCGCACCTTTTGGCACAAGCGGAAACACGATTCCGGGTTCATTAACCCTGAATCTGCCAGAAATGTGGGAAGTTTCAGGCTGGCATAAAGTCGCGCCACAATGGGCCGTTCACTATAGCCTGGCCTATACCAGCTGGAGCCAGTTCCAGGAGCTGAAAGCGACCGGTTCGAATGGTCAGACGCTGTTCTATAAAGATGAAGGCTTCCATGATGCCTACCGTATCGCCCTGGGTACCACTTACCAGTACGATAAAAACTGGACCTTCCGCAGCGGTATCGCCTTTGATGACAGCCCGGTTCCGGCTGACAAGCGTTCCATCTCCATCCCGGATCAGGATCGCTTGTGGCTGAGTGCGGGTGCCTCCTATGCATTTAATGACGATGCCTCCGTCGATGTCGGCGTCTCTTATATGCATGGTCAGAAAGTTACCATTCAGGAAGGCAATTACACCTTTAATTCCAGTGGTAAAGCCTGGCTGTACGGCGCGAGCTTCAACTACAAATTCTGATATGTTGACCGCAAAAAAAAGCGACACACTGTGTCGCTTTTTTTTGCTCCGCCTGGCGAGCCCTGACAGAACATTCGTATAAATCACTTCAGCCTGAAGCCGCCCTTTTCCGGGCGGCCTCACATTACTGAGAATCGATATCTTTGAGATCGTCCTGAATTGCCGCTGCGTTCGGATTATCTTCGGGCTTCAGCTTGCCACCACGCGCCAGGAAGTCATAGCGCTCAAAATAGGCGTTACGCATAAAGGCGTAAGGATCGCGCTGCTGTTTCAGGATGGCATCGGAGTCCAGCAGTTGCGCACGTGTTTCCACCCCTTCAAGTGCCCATTTACCCACGGACATCGGCCAGGTCAACCAGCCCAGCACCGGATAAAGCGTATCCACATAATCGCCGCCGTCCTGACGCACCGTAAAGCTGCCATAGCCAGGCAACTGCACGTAAGGACCGTAGCCCACGCCATAGTGCCCCAGCGTGGTACCGAAGCGTTGCGGCCCCTGGCGCGCCAGCTCAGGGTTCGCTTTGCCTGCAACGTCGATAAAGCCGCCCAGGCCCAGCACGGTATTCAGGAAGAAACGCGTGAAGTGAATACCGGCATTGCGCGGTTCACCGACCAGAATAGCGTTCACCATACTGGCGGGTTCGCTCAGGTTGCCCAGGAAGTTGCTCAGGCCAGCACGTGCCGGGACGGGCACATAGTCGCGCCAGGCCACAGCCACCGGACGCACCACATACGGGTCCAGCACATTGTAGTTAAAGTTAAACATTGTGCGGTTAAAGCCTTCAAACGGATCGCTACGCCCGGCTGGCGCATCGGTCTCCGGCTTTGAACTGGCACAACCCACCAGAAGCACACTGGCCAAGGCCAGGCTGGTCAGGCGGTGATCCATTTTTTTCTCCCTGTGCATATAAGTGATGTATACCCTGCCGCCTTTCTCGGGTAGATCAGCGCGTTAAGCAAGCATAGCTGATATCCACGGTGCGGTTTACAGATTCAGACAGAGCCAGAGAATATCGGTCTAAGGCTGCTGCGCATTAATCTCAACGGTCACATGCTGATGACCGTCCCAGGGCACGACGGCGCTGACACCGAACCAGTCACCCGGCTCAGGGTTCGCGCGGCCATTACGTGAAATCCTGACGCGAACCTGGATCTGTTTCTGCGCCGAAAGACGGCGCCCCTGCATCATGGCATTACTGTCATCCAGCGTCAGCGACACGGGAAAATGCCCGGCAGCAAGACGCTTCACGGCCACCGGCACGGGCGACATACCGTCAGTAACCGAAATATACATGACTCCGCCCGGCGGTAACATGTTTTCTGCCTGGGGAGAAAGCGTCACATCTACCGTCAACTGGCTCGCTTGTTGTCCGGCGTCCGTTCTGGCTTGCTCAATACTGCGCGCAATGTTGTCGCGCCGGGGATCGTCCGCCGGCAGCGCGTTCAGTAAGGTTTGCCAGGCCGCAATCGCCTGAGCATAGTGTTGCTGTTCAAAGGCAGCGTAAGCCAGCAGGCTCAGCGTCCGGGCATTGTGCGGATCCTGTTTACGCAGATCCTGCAACACAAGTTCTGCCTGACGGTTTTCCTGTGGATCGCCCGACCGGGCCAGAACCTCGGCGTAATCCTGTTTTAATACCTGATTATTCGGTGCCAACTGCAGCGCGTGCTCGAACGCCTGACGGGCGGTCGTCGCGTTATTCAGCACCATACCAAGACGGCCAAGCATTGCCCAGTCGCTAAGGTTATCAGGCTCGGTTTGCAGATGGCTGCGCAAACCGAGCTGTAAGCGTGAAAGCTGTTCCGGCGTCAGCGGCTTCGCGTGAGGATCCAGCACCTGCGCACGCAGCGCAGGGTACGCTTTCTGCACCTGCAGCCAGCCGCTGAACGGCACAAAACCGCCGGTGTTGAGATAGCACACCAGCGGCACGACCAGTAAGACAATAATGCCCGGTAACAATACCCAACGGCGACTGCTGCGCGACTGTGCATCCGGTGCGGGCGGAATATCACTCAACAGTGACTGCTGTAGCTCGCGCGCCATCACGTCCCGCTCGGCGATCACGCCCTGATCCTCATCCTGCGTCAGTTCGGCCAGCCGTTGGTGATAAAAATCTTTATTAAGGCTGTCACGCGTGACTATGTGGGACGCGCGCGGACGCCAGCCTGCGGCCAGGAACAGCACACAGGCCGCGAACAGCAGTACCACTATCGCGATTAAAAAGGCTGCCATTATGCTTCCCTGTCCTATTTCAAAATGGCTTCAAGCCGCTGTTGCTCTTCATCACTCAGTTCGCTACAGGTCTTACGCTGGCGACTGCGCCAGACGATTACGCCCGCGCCGCCTGCGACAAACAGCGCAGGTCCCAGCCACAGAATCACGGTGGATGGCGTTACGGGCGGTTGGTAGCTGACGAAATTGCCGTAGCGCGCCACCATATAGTCGAGGATCTGCTGACGCGTTTGTCCCTGTTTCATCAGCTGATAAACTTTCAACCGCATATCCGCCGCAATCATGGCGTTGGAATCCGCAATGCTGTTGTTCTGACATTTGGGGCAGCGCAGGGAGGCGGTGATATCACGGTACTGTTCTTCCTGCGCGACGGAGTCAAATGCATAGGTATCGATGGCCGCCCACAGGCTGGCGCTAAACAGCAAGCCGCAAAGCATCATCACCAGCGCTTTCATGAGCCGCTCTCCGTGTTGTATTTATCCCATAAAGGCTTTACTTCCTGCTGCCAGACACGTGGATTCAGATCTCCGGCATGGCGATAGCGAATAATGCCGTTGCCATCGATCAGAAAGGTTTCCGGTGCGCCATATACGCCAAGATCCAGGCCCAGCATACCGTCGCCATCATACAGGCTGAGCGCATAAGGATTACCCAGCGTGTTTAACCAGGTCACCGCCTTTTGCCGATCGTCTTTATAATTGAGCCCGACTACCCGCACGCCCTGCTCTGCCAGCGTATTCAGATAATGATGTTCTGCCCGACAGGTCGGGCACCATGTTGCCCAGACGTTGAGTAAAAGCGGTTTGCCGGTGATAAGCGTTTGCTGGTTGTAGGTTTTACCGGGCGTTTCCAGGGCTTCGAGCCGGAACACCGGCAACGGTTTACCAATTAACGCCGACTCCAGCCGCGTAGGATCGTCGCCCGCCGCATTGCGTGACAGTTGCCAAAGCAGCGCGGCGGCCAGCAGTAAAAACAGGATCAGGGGAATAAACAGAATCTTTTTCATGCCCGCACCTCGCGCTCGCCTTTTTTACGCGCACGATAACGCGGATCCAGTAAACAGAGCAGACCGCCCGCAGCCATAAACAGTCCACCGAACCAAATCCAGCGCACAAAGGGTTTATAGTAAATGCGCACCGCCCAACTGCCGTCATCGAGTTCCTCACCCAGCGCCGCATAGAGATCGCGGGTAAAGCCACCATCAATTGCCGCCTCGGTCATCATGGTGCGCGCCGCTGAATAAAAGCGTTTTTCCGCATACAACATCGCTTCAGGCTGCCCGTCCCGCGTCACATCAATCACCGCCACGCCGCCGCTGTAGTTGGGCCCTTGCAGATCCTGAACATCGCGGAAGACAAAGTGGTAGTGATGGATATCAACACTGTCGCCCGCTTTCATGCGCACATCCCGTTCAACGCTGTATTGCGTGCTAAACGCTATCCCAATCACGGTGACGCCGACACCTAAATGGCCGAGCACCATGCCCCAGTGGCTGCGTGACAAGTGGCGCAGTCCGGTGAAAAAAGAATGACGATGCGTCGCACGTTCATGCAGTTCCATCAGGGTTAACACGATGATCCATACCGCCATCAGCAGGCCCACTACCGTCATTGCCTCTACCCGATCCTGTAGCCACCAGGGCAACAGCACGGAGGCCAGCAGCGTGACGACCAGTGCTAACAGCAAACGCCGTACCAGCTTCTGGGGTTCATCACGGCGCCAGCGCACTAACGGCCCAGTCCCCAACATTAAGGCCAGCGGTGCCATCAGCCAGCTGAACAGCATATTAAAAAAGGGCTGGCCCACGGAGATGCTGCCCAGACCGAGTTGTTTATGGACCAGCGGTAACAGCGTACCGAGCAGCACCACCAGCATGGCCGCAATCAACAGGACGTTATTGCCCAGCAGAAAGGATTCGCGCGACCACAAGGCGTTTTGTACCCTGCTGCGGACCTGCCCTCCTTTGAGGGCATAGAGCAGCAGCGAGCTGCCAATAACAATCACCAAAAAGGCCAGAATAAACATGCCCCGCGCCGGATCGGAGGCAAACGCGTGCACCGAGACCAGCACGCCGGATCGCACCAGGAAGGTCCCGAGCAGACTCAGGGAGAACGCGGTAATCGCCAGCAATACGGTCCAGGCTTTAAAGGTGCCGCGCTTTTCGGTCACCGCCAGTGAGTGCATTAACGCCGTGCCAGCCAGCCAGGGCATAAAGGACGCATTTTCAACCGGATCCCAGAACCACCAGCCGCCCCAGCCCAGCTCGTAATAGGCCCACGCAGAGCCCAGCACAATACCTATGGTCAGGAACAGCCAGGCTGCGGTGGTCCAGGGACGCGACCAGCGCGCCCAGGCGGTATCCAGCCTTCCGGCCATCAAGGAGGCAATGGCAAAAGCAAAGGCCACCGAGAAACCGACATAGCCCATGTATAACAAAGGCGGATGGAAGATCAGGCCAATATCCTGCAGCATGGGATTGAGGTCGCGGCCATCGACGGGAAAGTCCGGCAGGGTACGGCTGAACGGATTAGAGGTGAGGATGATAAATAGCAGGAAGCCCAGCGTAATCATGCCCATCACCGCCAGCACGCGCGCCAGTGCGTCCTGCGGCATGCCGCGGCTGAAGATCGCCACGGCCAGCGTCCAGCCACTCAACAGCAGCACCCACAGCAGCAGGGAGCCTTCGTGCGCCCCCCAGGTGGCCGCAATGCGGTAATAGACCGGCAGCAGGGAATTCGAGTTGTTAACGACATAGCTTACGGTAAAGTCGTTAACGATAAACGCCCAGACCAGCAACCCGAAAGCCCCCGCCACACAGCCGAACAGGCCAACGGCCAGGGGACGCGCCATGCCCATCAGGCGCGCATCCTGGCGCCAGGCCCCCCAGAGCGGATACACGCTGAGCAGCAGCGCCAACGCGACGCCGAGACAGAGTAAAAAACTGCCCAGTTCTGGCATCATGGTGTCTGTCCTGCCGGGTGAGTCGCGGCCTGTTGCACGGGTGGTGCGGGCTTCATCGCGGCGGTGATTTCAGGTGGCGTATAGTTTTCATCATGTTTCGCCAGCACTTCTTTGGCGTTGATCAGGTTGCCGGGTTCAAGGACGCCCTGTGCAACGACGCCCTGTCCCTCGCGAAACAGATCGGGCAAAATGCCCACAAAGTTTACACTGACCACACCACGGCCATCGTAAAGCTGAAAAGAGACGGCCAGCGTTCGGGGATCTCGCGTGACGCTGCCGGGCATCACCACGCCGCCCACGCGCAGACGCTGTCCGGGTTCCGGCCTGATGTGTGCATCACCTTTCCCCTCCAGGATTTCACCTGGCGTATAAAACAGATCGATATTGGACCGCAGCGCATACATTACCAGCGCGGTAGCCAGTCCAAGTCCGGTAAATATCGCCACGACGACATACAGGCGATTACGACGGCGGATATTCACTTCGCTTCTCCTGCCGTTTTAGTCCCGGCACGTTTAACACTGGCCGCGCGCAGACGGCGCTCCCGGGCATCACGCTGGCGAATGTCCGCCAGCAAACGTCTGTGTGACCACCAGCTGTGTACAATCAGGCCACAAAGAGGCACCAGCGCCCCTGCCACCGCCAGCCAGACGTAAAAAGCGTAACCGCCCATGGCAATGAAGTCATGCCATGAGGCAAAAGCGGGCGTCATTCTTTGCTCCTTGTCTTTGCCAGGGCAATCGCCCAAGGACGTTTACGTTCCGTCAGCAGAATCAGGTTGCGTAAGCGCATCAGCGTTAACGTGATAAACAACAGCAGGTCACCCAGGATGGCCCAGCGCAGCGGCGTGCGCATCGGCGGCGCGATAGCCTGTTGCAGTAAGCCGGACGATCCCTGATGCAAGGTATTCCACCACTGCACAGAGAAATGAATGATGGGCAGATTGATCACGCCGACCAGAATGAGCACCCCTGCGGCGCGCCCGGCCATGCGACGGTCCTCGAACGCCTGATACAGCGCAATGACGCCCAGATATAAAAACAGCAGCACCAGTTCTGATGTGAGCCTGGCGTCCCATATCCACCAGGTTCCCCACATCGGCTTGCCCCAGGCAGAACCGGTAACCAGCGCAATAAAGGTAAACACCGCACCGATCGGTGCCATCGCCGCTGAGACTAAATCGGCCATTTTCATCTGCCAGACCAGACCAGTAAACGCCGCAACGGCCATCGCGCTGTATATCCCCATCGACCACATGGCCGCCGGAACATGAATATACATAATGCGAAAACTGTCACCCTGCTGGTAGTCTGCCGGTGCATAGCCAAATCCCCATATCCAGGCCAGCAGCAGTACCGCCGCACTGGCCAGGGCGAACCCCGGCACCAGCCGACCGCACAACTGATACAGCCGTTCGGGCTTCGCCAGCTGATGTAATCCTTTCCACATGTTTACTTGCTCACTTTTAAATAAACGCGAATAACACGTCTGATGCGTGCTGATTTAGTGCAGCGTAATCCGCAACGCCGCGGCGGTGGCAAACGGGGCCAGCGTCGCACTCGCGACCAGCATCGCCCCCAGCAACGCCAGGTAACCGCCAATGGCTAACCCCTGACCTGCGGCGTCGATGGCCGCGCTGGCAAAAATCAGTACCGGAATAGCCAGTGGCAGAACCAACAGGCTGAGCAGCACGCCGCCGCGACGCAACCCAACGGTCAGCCCCACGCCAATCGCGCCGAGAAAACTCAGCGTCGGTGTTCCTAACAGCAGCGTCAGTGCCACCGCCCGCCAGCCCGGCATATCCAGGGACAGCAACAGGGCCGCCAGGGGCGAAAGCAGAATTAACGGCAAGCCCGTGACCAGCCAGTGGGCGATGATTTTCCCCAGCACCGTGACCGGCAGCGGTACAGGCGACAATAAAAGTTGCTCCAGCGTGCCGTCGTTAAGGTCATCACGAAACAGCCTTTCCAGCGCGAGCAGCGAAGAGAGCAATGCCGCAACCCAGACAATGCCGGGTGCGATCCGTGCCAGCTGATGAGGATCGGGACCGATACCCAACGGGAAGAGCGTGATGACAATCAGGAAAAACCACAGTGGATTCATCACTTCGGCGCCGCGACGACAGGCGATACGTAATTCGCGCTGAATAAGACGACACAACATTACTGCCACTCCACGGCATGCAGGCGGATAGTATTGATCTGCCCCGTCAGCCCCGGTAGCGCCTGATGGCTGGTCACGATGACAGCCCCCCCCTGCTGCGTGTGCGCCACAAAGCGGCTCATTAACGTCTCTACCCCCGTGTGATCGAGGGCGGTTAAAGGTTCGTCCAGGATCCATAAGGTTGCCCGGGTCAGCCACAGCCGGGCCAGGGCGATGCGCCGCTGTTGTCCGGCAGAGAGCTGCGCGGCCGCGACCTCTTCATAACCTGCCAGGCCGACGCTGGCCAGTGCAGTAAAAAGGTGTTCATCGCGGCAGTCTGGATGATAAAAGCGCAGATTTTCCAGCGCCGATAACGCCGATGAGATCCCCGGCAGATGCCCCAGGTAAAGCATGGCCTGATGCCAGGTGTCGCGTTGCCGGTGAATCGGCTGCGACTGCCAGCGCACCTCACCATGTTCAGGCGTGCTCAGTCCGGCCAGGATACGCAGCAGCGACGTTTTCCCGGCCCCGTTTGGCCCTTCAATTTGTACGATGTCACCTGCCGACACGCGAAACGTAAGCGCCTCAAAGAGCGCGCGCTCATCACGCACACAAAGCAGATTAATGATTTCCAACATGGAGGGGTAAATCGCGCCAGCCAAATAAGGCGCAAATGATAGCACAATGTTACAGCGTGCCGAAGGCTGTGCGCGCTCCCCTTTTGCGCAGGGCTTAGATATTCGTGCTTTTCAGCGCGTCTGGTGGATAAAAAGCGCACCACGGCAGAAGGTTGTCACGTTTGTTCGCTGTCGCAGAAACAGTTTCGTTAGCCAAAAAACGACTACGCTTATAACGCATTTGTACTGTTACCAGGAGAAAACATGAAGCCTTCATCAAGCATAAGTCAGGGACCTAACGATGTAGACAGCGAAGAAAAAGAACAGGGAAAGGAGGATATTGAAGTAGATGAAGACGCCCTGCCCTCGCGTGCCGCCGCTATCCACGAAGAGATTCGACAGGACGGGGAAAAAGAGCTGGAGCGGGATGGCATGGCGCTGCTGTGGTCAGCGATTGCGGCCGGGCTGTCAATGGGGGCTTCACTGATGGCCAAGGGCATTTTTCAGGTTCATCTGGACGGCGTCCCCGGCGCCTATTTACTGGAAAACCTTGGCTACACCTTTGGCTTTGTGATTGTGATTATGGCACGGCAGCAGCTTTTCACTGAAAACACCGTGACGGCCGTTCTGCCCGTTATGCACAAACCCACCACAAGCAATCTTGGTTTATTGCTTCGCCTGTGGGGCATTGTGCTACTGGGCAACCTTATTGGTACCGCGTTCGCCGCCTTAGCGTTTAACGAAATGCCCATTTTTGATGAAGCCACTCGCCAGGCCTTTACGGATATCAGCATGAAGGTGATGGAACATACGCCGGGCGAGATGTTTGCTAACGCGGTGATCTCCGGCTGGATCATTGCCACAATGGTCTGGATGTTCCCTTATGCGGGAGCGGCCAAACTGTTTGTCATTGTGATGATGACCTGGCTGGTCGCACTGGGCGATCTGGCACATATCGTGGTGGGTTCCGTTGAGGTGCTTTACCTGGTGTTTAACGGCAGCGTGCCCTGGACCGCGTTTCTCTGGCCTTTTGCTGTTCCAACCCTGTTGGGTAACCTGACGGGCGGTACGCTGATTTTCGCCCTGATAAGTCACGCCCAGATTCGCAATGATATGGGCGAAGCTGCTCAGGCAAAGGCGAAGGCAGAACGGCGCAAAGCGGAGAAAAAACGTCAGCAGCAGCAAGAAGAACGCTAAATTGCTGACAGAATGAGCAAACGCGCGGCAGTGTAGTGAATCCTGCCGCTTAACTGCGGTATACTGCGCTGGCGTCTCCTTAGTTAAATGGATATAACGAGCCCCTCCTAAGGGCTAGTTGCAGGTTCGATTCCTGCAGGGGACACCACGTACAGCCTTCTGACATTCACCAAATTCACTCATCCTTCTTATCTTTAATACCGCCTCTGCTCTGCCTGGGTGACGACGGCCAGTTTCTGCGCATTTCAACATGAACGATTACACATACACATTTCCTGTTTAAGCATTCACGCTTTATTAAGGCTCAGAACGGCCGGCACTTTTAGGCAAGCGGTCAACATCTCATCGTGTTTTTTGCGACCAGCTTGCCCCTGTCGACAGACTGAAGAAAAGTGTAACGCCTGGCCGATAACACGCAATCTTCCTAAATAATCAAGTCGGGGACATTCTCAGAATCAGAAAGAAAATGAAGCGCCTTTATGTGGATCGCTGTCGCATCCGACATCGCCTGTGCATCCTGCCAGATGTCCAGTGCACTCAACTCGGACACCGGGTTCAGATTGATTTTTTCAAACAGTGACGCATAAACCCCGGCAGCAGGACGCTCCAGCACCACACTCTCGCCACCCGCGGCATTTTCATTTTTTACAGACATCAGCATCTTCCTTATTAATCCGTTATTAATCCGTTAAAGCACCGTGAGCCTATGGCTGTTTCGGGGCCAGCGCAGACAACTCAGACCGGAGTTCGGCGCTTAATGCCGGATCGAGCAGGATTTTTTCCAGCTCTTTTCGGAATGCCTGGTTGTCCAGCAGGCTGGCCTTTAAATCACGAAGTAAATTGCGCATGGAAAGCATGGCTTTGAGCTGAGGTATTTGTCGGGAGACCTGCTCCGGCGAGAAATCCTTCATGCTCTGAAAGGTCAGACGGATATTTTCTTCGCTACCGTCACCAGCAAGCGTGTTTTTAACGGTAAGACTGACTTTCGGGGAATATTCGGAAAGCACAGCGTCGAAATTATTTTTGTTCAGATTAAATTTTTTTCGCTCAGATAACGGTGCTGTCTCCTGCCCATGGCTGAAATCGCCCGCAACCAGCAATTTCAGAGGGAGCTCGGTTTTCTTGCTCGCGCCGCCGGTATGCAGATCAAGTTTCAGATTAATACGTGCTTTGGGTATTTCGGACTGAAAGGAAGAATTAGACATAGCTGTCCCTGTACTATGAAGTTATAGAAGCGGTCACTGCCAGCGAGAAATTAAAAGAAAAGCAAACCCTTTATTAGCACTATCCCGGTTCCCGTCATCTGACAGGAATCAAAACCCCGGGATGTAAAGCGGGCGCATTCCATTCACCAGCACGTCGACACGGTATTTTTCAGGTACTTTTCAGAAATAAAAAAACGTCCAGCAAGCACCTGGAGACGGAGTTTATGAACGTTTCATGCATGACAGGAAATAAAAACATGTAACTAAAAGTTACAGAGATATGCTTTAACAATATTTTATCATATTTATGATTTATATGATTTTTATTTAAAAACCCTTCAGAGCTTATGGAATAAGGATGTTCAGTAAGTGATCAATGTATTTCAGAGTATGACATGTGCAAAATCCCACCAGTCACATGAGAACGTTAATTTTTCATTGTTAAAAAAATAACTTTCAGGAAGCGAGTGTGAAAAGGGGGGAATATGACGAGACCGTCATGTCAGCATAATTTCTTTTATTGACGTAAATCAATTCTGGTTATTTTCGCTTAAAAAAAACTGAAATCAATGTATGTCACCTGTCTGTATAAACGTATTTCAGACATCGGAGAGAGGAAAGATTATCGTTATCTGCGTGCTTGTCACCTGTCACCGCATCTGACCGCGAGTTATGCGATGCCATCACTTACGTCAGCCAGAATAAATCCGGCCGGTGCACTCACCTGCAGCTATCGAAGATGATGAAATCAGCTGGTGTCACGATGTTGTTTGCGTTGGGAACGAGAGGTTTACAATTAAACGGAAGGGAACGGTGCAGGGCATATTTACGCGATCAAAACGCGTCGATATAACATCATTGTCAGGCGCCCTCCAGGGCCGGGGCCTGCCAGATAATGTCGAAGGGCAGTACCGCAGCTGCCCTTCTCTGTTTACCCGTCATACCCGTAAACACGGGTAGCGACGCAGAACCTTATCGTTCAGTCGTTCTGTAAACCTATCGCCGTGTGTGGCTAAAGAGATCCGGGCGATTGAGGTTAATATAATCGACGCCCGCCGCCGCAATTTCCTGATGAATCGCTATATCGTCATCACCGTAATAAACCATAATCTCAAGCCCGGTCTTACGGCTTGCTTCAAGAATACCGGGATGACGCATCTGCTCTACGTTTACCTCAATGATCGATGCATGATGCACGGTGGCAACGAGAGAGGGAGACATCGCGATATTGAGGGTCATCATTTTGCGAAAGTCCGGCGCAACGGCCTGAAGGCCAGCGCGCATCGTTTCGGAAAACGAAAAGAAAAACGTATCACGGACCATACCGAGATCGCGTACCAGTGCAGCCACTTTGACCGGATCGCAGTATTTCAGCTCAATATAAACGCCCGCGCGGCCGCGCAGATGTTCGAGATAGGCATCAAGTCGCGGCACCCTGGCGTCTTTAAAACGCTCATCGAACCAGCTTCCCGCATCCAGTGCATCAATATCGCGCGACAGAGCATGCCCAACAGGGCCCGTCCCGTTCGTGGTGCGATCCAGCGTCTCGTCATGGATAACGTAGAGCACACCATCGGCGCTCTCCCGTACATCCAGCTCAATGTAATCAGCCCCCTGTTCAAGCGCCAGATCGGCGGCAAAGAAGGTGTTCTCTGGCGCAAAATGGTTGGCGCCACGGTGTGATACGATTCGGGTCATGGAAATCTTGTCCTGTAAGCTAGCCAGCGTGAACCTGTCTGCTGGGGTGGCCGGTTACGGCGAGGTTGGCATGAAGATCGACGATGCGTTTACCGACAGCATTGAAGATCAGAGTCAGTTCGGGTTGGCACGCTATTCCTACCCGGGAACCAGGCGCATGACGCACCGCTTCACCATATTCCAGCGCGCGAAGCGTGCCGGCCGGCGTGTCAATCGTGTAGAAAACTTCACGTCCCATCGGCTCAACGGTCATGATCTCCCCACACAAGGGAGCCTCGTCAGCGGCAATAAGGTTGATATCTTCCGGACGCAGACCAAAACAAACGGGGCCGTCGTATTCGTGGTTCAGTTCGAGTGTCGTTTGCCCCAGGTGCAGAAACCCGCCGACGGCCTGTCCTTCCACAAGATTCATCGGCGGCGAGCCGATAAACCCTGCAACAAAGCGATCGGCCGGACGTCTGTACAGGTCATCAGGTGTCCCAATCTGCACTATCTCGCCATGATTCATACAGATGATCCGATCGGCCATGGTAATGGCTTCCAGCTGGTCATGGGTGACGATCAAGGTGGTGAAGCCGAGACGTTTCTGGAGATTCTTGAGTTCCGTCCGCATGGTGATACGGAGCGTCGCGTCGAGGTTAGAAAGCGGTTCGTCGAGTAACAGAATATTCGGTTCCTTGACCAGTGCCCGCGCCAGCGCCACGCGCTGTTGCTGCCCCCCTGAAAGCTGCGACGGGCGTCGATCAAGCAGTGCGCTTATTTGCACCAGATTAGCCGCCTCTTCCACGCGCCTGGCAATGTGCTCCTTACCTGTTTTTTTAAAACGTAACGGAAAAGCGATGTTTTCGCGTACCGTCAGGTTCGGGTAAAGCGCATAAGACTGGAAGACGATACCGACGTTGCGATCGCGGGCATCGATGCGATTGACGTTGTGCCCGTCAAACGCGATCTCACCGCTGGTCGGCGCATAAAGCCCTGCCAGCAGAAACAGCGTTGTCGATTTACCGCATCCTGAGGGGCCGAGAATGGCGACGAATTCGCCGTTCTCAATGGTAAGATTCATCGGTTTCAGGACCTGAGTCTCGCCCCAGTTTTTGCTGACATTGTTAAGAGTGATCGAGGCCATGACAATTATCCCTTGATACCGCCAAAACTCATTTGAGTGATGTATTTCTGCGTAAAGGTGTAGAGAACGAGCACAGGGAGTAAATAAATGATGCCCACAGCGGCGATCATGCCGTAATCCGCACCCGTATTATCCTGTGCGACAAAGAACAGGTAGAGGCTCATCGTCATCTGGCTTTTGTCGATAAGTAGCGTCTGGACAAAAACGTACTCCTCCCAACCACGTAAAAAGGTGAAGGTGGCAATCGCAATCAGTCCGCTACGCACCTGGGGCAATACCACCATACGAAAAGCCTGAAAACGGGTCGCACCGTCGGTCACCGCGCTCATTTCAATATCCCAGGGCACTGCGTCGAAAAAGCCCTTCAGGACGAAGATCGCATAAGGCAGCTCCAGCGCACTCATCACCATCACCACACCGAAAAGATGGTTGAGCAGGCCCATAAAGTGAAGCTGGATAAAGATGGCAATGGTGAGCGCCAGCGCGGGGAAAGCATGTAACAGCAGCAAGCCACGCAGAAAATTTTGCCGCCCGGCAAAGGCAAAGCGCGATAACGCGTAGGCGGCTGGGGTAGCGACGATCGTGACAATCAGCGTTTGTGAAACGCCAAAGATCAGCGAGCTTCCAAGTGCCGTCCAGGCCGATGGCATCAGGTCCACGCGCGTGGTGCCCGTATTCGCGATGTCGCGCATCCAGAGAAAACGGTAGTTGTGCAACGTCATGTGTGGCATCAGAAAAATCATCACAAGCAGCAGCACAACGATCCCCAGCGCAGCCCAGGACAATACCGGTCTGCGTAAACGCTCTGCCAGGAAAGCAAGCGCGATCGCTCCGATATACGCGACGCCCGCAATTGCGCTGGTGCGCCACAGAACAAGCCGGCTGACGGACGCATCAGACGTGGTCAGCGATTTGGCCAGAAGCCAGAGGTAAGGCAGCAGAATCGGCACTGACATCACCGTCAGGAAGAGAATGAGCGCAGAAAGGAAGCCGACACGGTTGATTGTGCCTCTGCGTTCAAGACGCGCCCATTTCGATTTGGCCACGGCCGGGTTTGGAACGAGTGACATCACAATACCTCGATTTTCGGCGCGGCAAACGTCGCGCGCATATTACTGACCCGCCATTGCATTAAGGTCACGCCTACGCCGATCACCATCAGGCCAAGCGCCAGCACCGCGCCATAGGCGTAAGCCCCATTTTCAAAGGCGCGACGGTAGATATAGAGCGCATAAGGCGTCGAATCGTAGACGGGACCGCCACCGGTGATGAGCAGAATGTACTCGTAGGTCGTCAGCAAGGAGAGCCCCTGATAGATGGTGATAAACCGAATGGGCTGAGACAGTGCGGGGGCCACTACATAGCGCAGCACGCCCCATTCGCTCGCCCCATCCACTCGCGCCGCATTGGCAAGATGTGCAGGGATGGAACGAATGGATGAAGTCAGAATGACCATGGCAAACGATGCCCCGACCAGGCCATTTGCCACAATGATGAGAAACAAGGGGAAATCATTACGCAGATTCATGAGCGGCAGACCGAAGGATCCGGTTACCTGATTGAGCAAACCAGACGGCGTAGGATCGGCAACCCATATCCACAGAATACTGTAGAGGACGGCCGGCGACATGCGTGGCAAAAGCCAGAGACCGCGAAAAAGATTACCCAGCCTGTCGGGAATGGCCGTCGTTGTTATCGCCAACAGGACACCCAGCCCGACGTTAAAAATAAACAGCGTCGCCGTGACATAAATCAGCGTCGTCAGCAGCACCGCAGGCATGCGCGCATCGCGTAAGACAATCCGCTCGACGTTTTGCAGCGTGAAGTGACCGACCCGCAGATCAGCGCCCATATCGGTAAAGGCGATGACGGTATTGACGATAATGGGCGCCAGGAAAAAGACGGCCAACAGCGCGATAGCAGGCGCGAGATAGAACACAGGTCGGGCCGGCCGGTGCGCCCGAGGCTGAAACTGAGACATGACCACATCTCCCTGGAGAGTAAGCGACGCTTTACAGGCTAAGCACTATTTTTTGGCGACAGACGACCGGATTTCTATATCGTCGCCAAACTGCAGTTCGAGCTCTTCGGCGATAAAATCAACGGCCTGTTTTGCCGTCATTTTTGCTGTTTCAACCGCCTGGAGACCGCTGAACAGCACCTTGTTATAGCTGCCAAACTGGATATGATTAGGCACGAACTTCGCATGTACCATCATGGGCGAAGCGGCTGACAGCACCCAGTTATCGCGGTATTTCGGCATCGCCGTTTGCGCGTTGCTGATGGCCGTGTGATAGGACGTCACAGCATGTTCGTTGTTGAAATAAGGCAACGTCGCCAGTGCCACCAGTTCGGCAGCAATGTCAGCATTTTTGCTTTTGGCGTTCACCGTATAGAGAAGCGGATGCGACAGGTTTGAGGGCTGACCGCCCTTTTTGGCCGCAGGCGCCGGGATCCAGCCTATCTTATGAAAATACCCTTCTTTGTCTGTCGGCCAGACCGCGCCATTTTTGTCGCCCAGTTGCCAGGCAACCGCCCAGACGCCCTGGTGAAAGATAAAGGCCTTCTCCTGCTTGAACGCGTTCTGAATGGCATCCCAGCTCATCGCCGTGTTATCGACCGGCGTCACTCCCTGCTTCGCATTGCGCTCATACCAGCCAAGCGCATCCGCCATTTCTGCTTTAGGGAAGATGAGCTTGCCGGTCTTGTCATCCATAAATTTCACGCCGTAAGACTGAAAAACCATCAGATAATCAATACCGACATTCGGCCGGTGCAACATGCCGTACTGAGCCGCTTTACCGTCCACGACCTCTTTGGCAAGGGCCGTCAGATCGTCCAGTGTAAAATCACCGGACTCCACCCTGGCCGGTATGGCGTTGATAAAGGCTTCATCCTTGCCGATTTTTCTCAACATATCTTTGTTGTAAAAAAACATGCGTATTTCAGCATCCTGCGGTATGCCATAGATCTTTCCATCGTTTGCCTTTGCCGACGCCCACAGGACGGGCAGGATGTCGCCATAGACCCACGGTGCCGCCGCGATCTTATCGTTCATTTGCATGGCATAGCCGTCCTTCGCAAACTGACCAATCCATTCATGGGGCAGCACATAAATATCCGGCCCTTGTCCGACGGACATCGCCTTCAGCATATCCATGGCGAAGTCGTCCCAGCCTTTGACAGCACTGCTATTGGCCTGAATCACAATATGTTTGTCGACGCCCGCAGCCTTAAATTGCTTGTTCATGATGTCGGCTGCATCTTCAATGTTGGTAATGCGGTTCGGTGCGCTACGCTCGGCGAGCGTGGCGAGTTTAATCGTTATCTCTTCTGCGTGAGTCATGCCAACACACAACGCGGACATCACGAGGGTGGCGAGGACTGTGAGTTTTTTTGACATGGTGTTTATTCCCGTTGTGCCTATTATTTAAGTAAGTTAATTTATTTAAATGACAGGTTCATGACCATGTGAAAACGACAGGGAGAAGGTGCGTTGACTTCATCAAAACATTGGGAAGGAATCGGTACGACCCAGTCGGCCGTACTACGTTATCTGCGTCGCAACGACGCCGCATCACGTGCTGAGATCGCCGATTGTTGCGGGGTGACAGCGGCGGCCGTCAGCATGATGACCCGCGATCTCATCAAGCGAGGTATCATCATCGAAGGAGCCCGGCGTTCATCTGGCCGGGGCGCGCCCCACATTGATCTGATGCTTAATTCCTCCATCGGCTATGCCGTTGGGATTCATGCCAGCCGCTTCTCTGTTACGCTGATGCTGCTTGATTTCAAAGGGAAACGGGTCGACGAAATTGAACTGACCGGCCACTATGATACCTTTGCCCGCGCCCGCTCAGAGATACAGAAGGGCCACAAAACGTTGCTTGAGAGAAACCACATACCGGATCATTTACTGATTGGCGCAGGCATTGCCATGCCGACGCGCTTCCAGCGCGGTCAGGCTCCGCTCCATCTGGCTCCCGAAGTGCTTTCCTGGGATGAACCCGGGCTGTTCGAAGCCATTCAGCAGGCGCTGGGCTGTCCGGTGTTAATCGAAAATGATGCCAATGCTGCCGCCATGGGCGAAATGACGCTGGGTAATGCGGCTAATCATGACGATTTTATCTATCTCTATCTGTCAGAGGGCGTCGGCAGTGGCCTTATCCTGGGCAAACAACGTTATCGCGGTCATCTGGGCAATGCGGGCGAAATTGGGCTGCTGCTGCCACTCGACAGGCCCCGCCCCTCTTTTACTGACCTTGCGGCGTGGTGTAAGCATCGCCTTGGCCAGATACCTGAAGGCCGCGCTGAGGCTGTCTGGCACCATTTTCTTAGCGAAAACACAGCGGTTCTCGACGAATGGATCGCACGTACTGGCCCGGAGATCGCCCGGCTGGGCTTTATGCTGAATGCGGTCCTCGCGCCAGCGGCGATCTATCTGGGTGGGACACTTCCGCAGATGGTGCGTGAACGGCTTGCGGCCTGGCTCGACTTTTCCACTGTGGATACGTTAAACGGCACACCTGTCGTGCAGCCTGAAATCTGTCTGCCGGACGTCGCGACCACGGATACGGTCGCATTCGGAGCCGCCGCCATGGTCCTGCATAATGTTGCTCAGCAGGATAACGGGCATCGCGACGGGGTCAACTGACCGCTCAGCGGCGGTGACGGAATGAAGGAAACCGACGCGGCAAACATCGGCGACGGTTCTCTGAGTTGGCCGCGGATAAACAGGTCTCTGTGAAATGAGAGCCAGTCCGCAGCGAGCGTCGGTTTATTTGCGACCGCAGCGTGGGACAGGTTTGGTTTAATTTGCCCGCACTATAATCCCCACTTGGGGCCAGCCGGTGAAAGCGTGATCGGGATGGGCTTGCCGCTTACCGCCACGCGTGGTGCAGAAGGCGTGTTCCACTGAAAAAGACAGATATGCCAGCCGCCGGGAATAAGACGCGAACGGTCAATAATCCCATCCGCGCCTGTTGCTCTGGCTTTATCTGCGTTGTGCCATGAATCCGGGATTCGCCCCTGCTGCAGCGCCGTTCGCCAACTGCCGTCAGCGGCTTCTGGCAGGATTCCCAGTTGCTCACATTTAGCCTTATCGCGCTGATCTACCAGCCAGGCCCCTGACAGGCGTAGTGGAATCAGGACGCGTGAAAGGCCATCCTCACGCATATAGCCCGATACCGCCATGATGGACCATTCCGGCAGCGGACTCATATACAAGGCCGGTTGCCCGTGGCGATGATAACGCCCCGCGCTTTGCGGGCCGGGTGCGGCAAGCACCGCCTGCGCCTTCGCGGTTAACACAGCGCGATAAAAAAGGCCGCCCACGGGCAATAGTGCGTGATGCATGTTTGTCTTTTCTCCCGCAACAACCCCATCCCTGCGATTGCTGAACGCGCCAGTTAATCGCTTAGTGCGTAGCCACGAACCAGCCCGACCTGTCGGCGCATGTCTGCCTTGCCTGCGCACAAGCCGGTGATACACAGGCGCGGGGCCAGCCGATCATCAGATTCGTTCCATCTGCCCGGACGACACGGTGTGATGCCGTTTAGGATGCGACTTTGGATGCGCCGGATTACATTGCTCATGTGTGCCGGGCAGATAAAATCTGCCGTCCTGAGAGGGCGCAGTACCGCCGGGACAACCATTCATGCCGCGCTGACCATTGTGGCCAGGCAGCCCAGCACCGCCAGGTTGATTGTCCATACTTCCGCCGTTACCGCCCGCTCCGCCATTTCCACCTTCCCCACCGTTCCCCCCTGGCGCGGCATAGCAGACTGATGCGGTTAACAACAAAATAAGCAAAGCAGCGCCTCTGCGCATGGTGTGACCTCCGTGATTCGCGATTATTTTTCGACAGTAATGACATCCGGCGTTTGCGCCACAATCTTCAACGGCGTGCCTTTTATAGCCTGCCCGAGCGCTTCACGAAGCGTCATGGTGCCCTCTACAGGATTCACCTGAACAGCCCCAGTGCGCGACAAATCCGTCTGGATAAAACACCCGGTACCGTGCGCCAACTGTTGCGCCGTTTCGTCAAAGCGCGACAAATGAAGATTGTAGGTCGCTTCCGCATCACATTTACCCGCAGGGATGTGACCAGAAGATGACTGGCTGCACGACGTACACGTCAGCGCCAGCAGCAAGCAGGCTGAGTTGAAGGATGTGAAATGCATAACGCCTCCGGGCACAGGAAAACTTGTGTCTTTGTCCCATAGTCAACTGTTTCTGTCAGCGTGCAGAGTATGTCTGAGTGTGATCGCAGGCGAGGAGGTGGGAAATGTTCGGTTCGCTATCGTGCCGCTTCGCACTGGCGGTAATGACCTCTCTTAGCAGAGAAAGTCACGTTTTACGGTGTCGTGCTCACCGGGCGCGACGGAACGCGTCTTCGCCGTCCCTGGCGCTACCATGATTTTACGGTGATGTGTCCTGTGTAAACAAAACGGAACCGTAGCGGGCATGGCGCCCTTTCCTGTCTGGGCGTCATGCCCGTTTTTGCTGCGCATTGACAAGATGCTGGGGTTGATTGATCGCTTTGCGCGCAATCCAGTAGAGCAGAACCCGCTCGTCGTCACTGTCGCGGTCCGCCATTGACAATAATTTCAGTGCCAGGGTAGATTTCGTGACAGGCTGCTGTTCTGCGCTCAGTTCGATCACTGCCTGACCGATAATGCAGCAAACTTCATCCTCACTGGTGATGGATTCATATGTCCGGTCTTTCATATTTCCTCCTGTTGAATGGACTTTAAGCCTGGCAAAAAAATGCTAAGCCTGCCGGGAAAAGAGGTTGGCCGTAATATTCCCTTACTGCTGTTTACCTGCCTTCATTAACTTGACTCACCTCGTTACACTTACCCCACGCGGCCATTCATTCCGCCCTGACAGCATTTCATTCCGCGTTGCATTCCGTTCATGCGCTTTCCGCCCTCGCGCGTAGGGGTTTTGGTTATTCTGACGCCAGTATTCAGTTTCCCCCTGGGAGTAACATAATGAACGCGACTCAACAGACTGCCCACCAGCGTACACGCTGGCTCACACTTATCGGTACGGTGATAACCCAGTTAGCGCTGGGGTCCGTTTATACCTGGAGCTTATTCAATGGTCAGCTCGCGCAAAAACTGGATGCGCCCGTAAGCCAGATCGCATTTTCATTTGGTTTACTGAGCCTGGGGCTGGCCATCTCTTCTTCACTGGCTGGCAAGCTGCAGGAGCGTTTTGGCGTCCGTAAGGTCACTATCGGCGCAGGTATATTGATGGCGCTGGGATTAGGGCTGACCGCCCATGCAGATAATCTGATCATGCTGTACCTGAGCGCGGGCGTGTTGTTAGGTCTGGCCGATGGCGCAGGGTATCTGATGACGCTATCCAACTGTGTGAAATGGTTTCCTGAACGTAAAGGCATGATATCGGCCTGCGCCATTGGCGCTTACGGTCTGGGTAGTCTGGGATTTAAATTCATTTGCGGGGCACTGTTGGCACGATTTGGGCTTGAACAGACCTTTGTGCTCTGGGGCCTGCTGGCAATGGCGATGATTATTGCTGGCGGACTGATGATGCGCGATGCGCCGCTGCAATCTGCGTCAGCTACTCAGGCAGAAGCGACGCGTCAGTATACGTTGGCCGAATCGGTGCGTCTGCCACAGTACTGGATGCTGGCGTTGATGTTTCTGACTGCCTGTATGAGCGGGCTGTATGTGATTGGCGTTGCAAAAGACATCGGGGAAGGTTTGGTTCACCTCAGCACCCAGACCGCCGCTAACGCCGTCACGGTCATCGCGGTAGCAAACCTGAGTGGTCGGTTAGTACTGGGCGTGCTGTCCGATAAAATGGTGCGTATTCGCGTGATCTCACTGGCCCAACTGGTTTCACTGATCGGTATGAGCCTGATGCTGTTTACACAGATGAATCAAACCACGTTTTTCCTGTCCCTGGCCTGCATTGCGTTTAGCTTCGGCGGCACCATTACCGTCTTCCCTTCGCTGGTCAGTGACTTTTTCGGCTTGAATAATCTGACCAAAAATTATGGCCTGATTTATCTCGGCTTTGGCATTGGCAGCGTAATGGGTTCGCTGGTGGCCTCAATGTTTGGCGGCTTTACGGTCACTTTCAGCCTCATTATGACCCTGCTGGTTATATCACTGGTGCTGTCACTGACAATCCGCCTGCCGCAGAGCCAGCCAGCCCATGAACCGCTGTTGCAGCGTCAGTAATGTTACAGGGCCAGATAAGCCTGGCCCTCATCATCAGCCGCGAAAACGCGGCTCTTCCATACCGGCCACGTCGACATCCACCGCAAAAATATCGCCCGACTGCGGATAGCGGGCGAGATCCTCTTCGCTGAGGTTTTCGCGTGAGCTGGTGATGAACAGCGTCTTGAGATCGCTGCCGCCAAACGTCACCATGGTGGGCCATTTCACCGGCAGTGTAATCTCATCGACGATTTCACCGTCGTGCGGATCAATACGCACGACGCGTCCGCCGTCAAACAGGGCTGACCAATAATAGCCCTCACTGTCGACAGCCGCCCCATCGGGCAAGCCACCACGGGCATCAAACCGCCGGAAGATTTCACGCTGCCCCGGCTCGCCCTGAGCATCAAGCGGATAGCGATAGAGCACTTCATTCGGCGTATCGCTGTGATACATCCACTGACGGTCAGGAGAAAAGGCAACGCCATTGGAAATTTTGATGTCGCGTGCCTTCACCTCAAGCGTCAAATCAGGCGTTACGCGACAAAGCAAGCCGCCGTTTTTATCCTGTGGCTCCCATAAACTGCCGCACCAGAAATTACCCCAGGGATCCACGCGGCCATCATTGAAGCGGCTTTTCCCGGCGATACCGGGATTATCCGCCACTTTTTTTTGCGGTTTCCCCTGCTCGTCCAGCAGCCAGACGCCGCTACGCAGTGCGGCAATGATACCGCCCTGTTCCCGCAGGCCGATGCATCCGACTTCTTCTGCCTGAGGAAATGTAGAGAGCTCACCACTCGCCGGATCGAAACGATGGATGGCCGGTGCCAGAATATCCACACACCACAGCACCTGTTCCTGCACAGCCCAGAGCGGACATTCTGCCAGCTCTGCCTGAAGCGGCAGAACGTTTTTTACCCTATGCGTCATGTTTGTCTCCCTTTAATTGTCCTGATATTACTGTAGCGCTAATTTCCATCTTCACACATTCACGTCAGCCTTGTTTTTAAGACAGGTCTCACGCATATTAATACCTATTCGGTCTATTCCGATTGGAATATGCGCTCACCCTCTTTTTCGCGTTCTTTTTTGAAATATCGCGACATATTTATCGAAATAACTCTACACAGGCTGCATTTTTGCTGCACTTTTTCGGCGTATTATCCTGAGTATTGAAAAAGAGGAGGTGCCGTATGCCAGACATCGTTACCGCCGCGCTGTTCCCTCAGTCGGTAGCCTTTATTTCTCCTGGACAGGAGGCGTTATCCGCAGACGTTCCAGCGCAGCAGAAAGGAGACATAAAACAAAATGATATTCACTGAAGGGCAAAGATTTCACACAGCATAATATAAAAAGAAGGTGGGATATAATCCCACCTCATTTATTCATTAACTTTTCACTGCGTAATTACACTGATACCAGGTTTTCTTTAAACCTGGTATTGTGCTGTCCTGAACAGGGAGTGACTCTACTTTATCAAAACCTTTATTGCTGCAGTAATTCGCGATATCAATTTCCATTGCATCACGATTCACTTTCAGCGGGTCGAAACGATATTGTACGGTATTTGAACTGGGATCTTCATCAACACGTTCAAACGCCCCGGGTTTACTGGCGGTACAACCGCTCAGAAAAATAAGTGCAAATGCACCCATGATTGCCATTTTCATTTTATTTCCTCACATTTTGACGCAGTGTAAGGCGCTGCAAAATGCGCATCTATAGGATTAGTACGCGAACAACTGCGTATTTACGAAGTTTTACCAATTGATTCAATACGGTTAAACAACTGGCAGGTTATGCCAATAAACTGCGACACTGATTCCAGTGAAAAGCCTCACGAACAACACCAGGAATTACTCTAAAAAAAGCCTCTCTCAGCATTTAGCCCGCCACTGGCGGGCTTTTTTCTTTTTAACCTTCGCCTGAAAGCGCAATCATTCTACGAAGCAGATTGGCGGCTTGCTTGTCCGGGAGTGCGAGGATGGCACTATAAAGATCGACAGACATGGCACACATGGAAGACCGATCAACGGCGGCATCGGCAGGCATATTCAGCTGTTGCAGCTTATTGCCCCACTTCAGGTAGAGATGGTCGACGATGGTTTTGAGATCGTGCTGCGCCTGCTTGCGGTCCAGCGGTTGTTCGTCCCCCAGACTGTTAAGCAGCAAATACTCGGTGGCATCGGCATCTTTTTGGTTCAGGCTGGCGGGCAGAGTTTCAACCAGATTGATACCGCCCTTTACCTGCGGATAAAGGAACTGAAAACAGAGGCCCGGGTCAATTTTATTGAGCGTCTGCATTTCTTCCACCGAGACGCCAATATATTTCAATACGGCCGCGTCAGTACCCCGCATAAGGCGCTGATTGATCACATCCGTCAACAACCCGCGCAGTTCGCCCGTTGCCTGCAACATGGGTTCGCCTTCACGCAGTTTGCGCGCCAGATCGCGCGTCAGTATTTGCCACAGCGCGGGTTCCTGAGTGCGTAGCACCCGATACACCGTAGCCTGTGCCATATAATCTGCCGCGCGCTCGTAGCGTTTCTCCTGCTGCTGCTGAGGCTGGATCCAGCTGAACCATAAAACATTCGACAACAACAGCGGCAGGATAAAAAGAACCACGCCCTGCCACGCTTTAAGCCGGGTGGTTCTGACTAACATAACGATGATAATCGCCAGCAGCACAAAGGCGGCCAGCGTAAGAAAAAGCAGGAGAGTCATACTACGTTGTTAATCCTTACGCACATCGATCAGTACCGGGCAATGCGCGCGTTCAACCACAGCGGCACTCACAGATCCTTTTAATAACCGGTTAAAGGGCGATAAATGACGTCGCCCCATAATAATCATGCTGGCATTGAGCTGCTGGGACTGGGCCACGATTGTCTCCGCCGCTTCGCCGGCCAGAATCATACCTCGCGCCTTAATGCCGGCCTGGAGCAAGGGTGCCAGGGCATGACGTACCACCATTTCAGCGGTATTTTGCTCATCCTGCGCGGCCACAAAATCTGCCGGATCTTCACCGGCATCAATATCAATGGGCTGGCTACAGGATGAATAGGCGGGATCGATACAACACAGCACAATCACTTGTGCATCATGCGCCTGTGCTTCTTCGATCGTTAACGACACCACTTTCTTCGCGACCGGTGAATTATCGATAGCCATTAATACTGTTTTCATTGAGCACTCATCCTTCAACAGCGGCAATTTTGCCAATTTCACGAATCAGAGCCTGTTTGCACAGCAACATTTCTTCACGATAGCGTGATTCATGCTTCTTAAACCGCGCCGTGGGCACCAGTAAGGAGACCGCAAAGCGGCCAAACAGCGTATCGAGCGCAAAGGCCATGGTTGAAACGCCTTCAAGAGTTTCACCACGGTCGTAGGAAATGCTGGTTTCACGCACTTCCCGAAGCATCTCTAACAGTGCTGCCTGCGTCTTAACCGTCTTGTCCGTCAGTTCGCGCCAGGCATCCCCCACCAGCGTCCGGACGTCTTCATCGCTTTCCAGCGCCAGCAAGGCGCGGCCACCCGAGGTGCTGTAGAGCGGCAGCTCCAGTCCGATACGGGGAACCACCCGCAGCTCGCGCGACGCCACAACATAATGAATGACGGCAAGCTGCGCACCACTGGCGCGGGACAGGGAGACCGTTTCATTGGTATCCGCCGACAGTTTTTCCAGCAGTGGCTTGACCAAATCGACCACATCCGTGTTCACGCTGGCGAGCAGCTTCAGTAAAGCTGGCCCGAGACGCAATCCGCCCGCCCCACTGCTTCGAACCAGTTCGGCGCTGTCCAGCGCGGCCACAATGCGCTGTACGGTAGAACGCGGCAGATCGACCGCATGCGCAATTTCGCCCAGACTCATGCCACCGGGATGCTCGCCCAGAGCATTAAGAATTTTAGCCGCGCGCGCAATAACCTGAATACCGCCCGTTTTTTCATCTTCGCGGCTGGATGATTGTTGAGTCATAGCGTCGTCCTTTTTGAGCTGGCTTACTGTAACCCGAAAAGCGCACGTTTTACAGCGTGTACCACATTGCAATACAGCATATTGCCATGTAATATCGCCTCGCCTGTATCGCATCGCAATACATCGAACCAAAAAAACAATGAGACACCTGCTATGACGACCCAGCCTGGCACTGCGCCGCCGCTGCATCCCTTTACCTTACGTCTCGCCCTGGGCCTGCTTGGCGTCTGGATCGCGGCGCTGACCTCCGGGCTCAACGATCGCGTCAGTGATATTGCGCTGGCCGATATTCGTGCTGCCCTCGGTATGGGCTACGACGACGGAAGCTGGATTGTTTCGGCTTATCAGGCTGCCGAAGTGGCCGCCATGATGATTGCGCCGTGGCTCGCGGTGACGTTTTCCCTGCGCCGCTTTACGTTATTTGTTTCGGTCGGCTTTATGCTGTCCGGAATACTGTTACCGCTGATGACCGATCCTGTGCTCTTTATGGTATTACGCGTGATCCAGGGGCTCTTTGGCGGCGCGCTGCCGCCGATGCTGATGACCGTCGCCCTGCGTTTTCTGCCACCGCCGTTCAAGCTCTATGGATTAGGCGCCTATGCCCTTACTGCCACCTTCGGGCCGAATATGGCCGCGTCGCTGGCCGCCTTCTGGACCGATCAGGTCAGCTGGATGTTTGTCTTCTGGCAGGTTGTGCCCGGTATGCTGATAGCCCTCGTATTAACCGGCTGGGGATTGCCTCAGGATCCGTTGCGCACAGAACGTTTTCAGCAGATCGATCTGTTCGGGATGCTCACAGGCTGTAGCGGGATGGCGTTAATCATTCTGGTACTCAGCCAGGGCGAACGGCTTGACTGGCTGGATTCTCCGCTGATTGCCACTATGCTGCTGGCCGCCGTGCCGTTACTCATCGTCTTTTTAATCAATGAGTGGTTCCATCCCCTGCCGCTGTTTAAGTTGCAGATGCTGCGGCGACCTAACCTGCTGCACGGCCTGCTGGTACTGGCCGGCGTCCTGATCGTGTCGCTGTCTGGCTCTGCCCTGCCTTCCAGCTATTTTGCCCAAGTCGATGGCTTTCGCATCGCCCAGTTCGCGCCGCTGGCGTTGACCATTGGGTTGCCCCAGCTCATTGTGGCGCCGTTGCTTGCCGCCCTGCTGAATATCCGCTGGATTGACTGTCGCTGGATGCTGGCAGTGGGCTTGTGCTTCCTGATTGCCTCCTGCCTGCTCGGTATGCAGATCACAACGGACTGGGCGCGGGATAACTTCTGGCTGATTCAGGCGTTGCAGGCCGTAGGCCAGCCGATGGTGATTCTGCCCGTGCTGATGAGCGCGACCAGCGTGGTAGCACCGCCTGAAGGACCTTTTGCCTCGGCGATGTTCAACACGGTACGCGGGTTTTCCAGCATTGCGGCCTCTACCCTGGTGTCATGGTTTGTCAGCCATCGTGAACAGTTTCACTCCAGTATCCTCGTCAACCAGGCGGGCAGCAGGCCGTGGCTGATGACCGCCCCCAACAGCAGTCAGGCCAGCAGTCAGTTTCCGCTGTTGCCCGATGGCAGCGTGAGTTCCGTCGAGAATCTGCGCGGCTTTGCTACCCAGATAAAGCACCAGGCGCTGGTGCTCGGCCTGAGTGATACCTGGCTGCTGCTGATCGGTTTTGCGCTGCTGCTGCTGGTCGTCACCGCCTGGCTGCCCAAACGCGTCTGGCCGCCCCAAACCTTGATTCAACCTGCAACCTCCACGTCGAGATAACTGTATATGCGTGCTTTAGTAATGAGAAAAACCGTGCTGCTTTCCCTGCTGCTGCTGGTTTTGCTGGCGATGGCGCTGATTGTCTGGTCCGTGATGACCCGTAACGATCACCGTACCAATGATGCCTGGGTCAATGCCGATTACACCCTTGTTGCGCCCAAAGTGTCGGGGTACATCGCCAGCGTCAGGGTGAAAGATAACCAGCAGGTTGCCGCCGGTGAACTCCTGGCGACGCTGGACGATCGCGATTACAAAGTGGCACTGGAAAGCGCGGAGGCCGCATTGCAGGTCAGTGAAGCCAAACTGTTGAGCAGCAAAGCACAGCTGGAGCAGCAGCAGTCGGTCATTGATGAACAGAAGGCCAGCGTTTCCGCCAGTCAGGCTTCGGCGCAGTATGCCGGACAGAGTGCCGAACGCTATAACCGTCTCTATCAGCGCGGCACCGTTGCCGCTGACGAGCAGCAAAAAGCCAGCTCGGCACAGCGCTCTGCCAGCGCCGCGGTGCGTCAGAGTGAAGCCGCGCTCGCTTCTGCGATTAAGCAGGTTGGCGTGCTGCAGGCAGCCGTCCGATCCGCCGAAGCGGATGTTGCTGCCGCCCGAGCCAGCGTCGATCAGGCACGTCTTAATCTGTCTTACACCCGCATTGTGGCCCCGGTGGCCGGCATGGTGGGACAGCGCGCAGTGCGCCTGGGCGCCTATGTTTCCGCCGGTACCCGTTTGCTGGCGGTGGTGCCGTTACAACAAACCTATATCACCGCGAATTATCTGGAAACGCAGTTGCAGGATGTGCGTCCGGGTCAACCCGTCCGCATCAGGGTAGATGCTTTGCCTGACCAGATTTTTACCGGTCACGTCGACAGTATTGCCCCCGCGACAGGCGCGACATTTGCGGCGATTGCTCCCGATAATGCGACCGGCAACTACACGAAAGTGGTTCAGCGATTACCGGTTAAAATTGTCCTGGACCAGAACCAGAAAAACCTGGCGCAACTCCGCGTGGGCATGTCGGCAGTGCCGGACATTGACGTTCGATAAAAATGTGAACAAACTCTCAGAACCAAACTATTTATTTTCGGTCTGAATACGCGTAGATTAGCCCCGATCCTGTTCTGAGTTATTCAGTTCGTACGGGAGATCGTTGACCGTAAATCTGAACGGCGACCTTATCCTTTCTGTCCGCGTTGCGCTGGATGGGATCGCCAATATCGTAACCGCTCAGAGGAGTTCGCTTGTGAAATATGCGCTGATGGGAATTTCTTTCTTTGTACTACTTTGGGTCGGCACCTTTGTGCTGATGCTGTAGTCTCTGCAGGCATTCCACAGGGGCGACAGGTGGTCGCCCCAATGGGATGTTAAATCTGTTCTTCCATACTTTTCACGCTGCCCGGCAAAATGCCGTCGGCGCGAAACATCGCCTTAATGCCTCTTACCGCCTGTCGGATACGATCGCTGTTTTCAATCAGTGCAAAACGGACGTGCGTATCGCCATAATCACCGAAGCCCACGCCGGGTGAAACGCATACTTTCGCTTCCTGCAGCATGTGCTTGGCAAATTCCAGCGAGCCCAGATGCGCATAATGATCCGGAATCTTTGCCCAGACGTACATCGATGCTTTGGGAATATCCACCATCCAGCCCGCTTCATGCAGCCCTTTCACCAGCACGTCGCGGCGACGTTTATACTGTTCGGCAATATCGCGCACGCACTGCTGATCCCCTTCCAGGGCCGCAATCGCCGCGACCTGTAAGGGCGTAAAGGTGCCGTAATCGTGATAGCTCTTGATTCGGGCTAAGGCGGCGACCAGCTCTTTGTTGCCCACCATAAAACCTATGCGCCAGCCGGCCATGTTATAGCTTTTTGACAGGGTGAAAAATTCGACGGCCACATCCCGTGCGCCAGGCACCTGCATAATGGACGGCGCTTTCCAGCCATCATAGACGATATCGGCATAGGCCAAATCGTGAATGACCAGCACGTTGTACTGTTTGGCCAGCGCGATGACGCGCTCAAAAAAGTCCAGCTCTACGCACTGAGAAGTGGGATTCGACGGGAAACCCAGCACCATCATTTTAGGTTTGGGATAGCTCTCGCGAATAGCACGCTCCAGCTCATTGAAGAAATCAATGCCCTCCACCAGCGGGACGGAGCGCACCTGAGCGCCTGCGATAACGGCCCCATAGATATGAATGGGATAGCTGGGATTCGGCACCAGCACCGTGTCGCCATGGTCAAGCGTGGCCAGCATCAGGTGAGCCAGACCTTCTTTGGAACCAATGGTGACTATCGCTTCCGATTCGGGATCAATATCTACCTGATAACGCTCCTGATACCAGCGTGAAATAGCACGCCGCAGGCGAGGAATACCGCGCGATGTGGAATAGCCGTGCGTATCTTCACGTTGAGCCACCTGGCACAGTTTTTCGACAATGTGCGGCGGCGTCGCGCCATCGGGATTACCCATTGAAAGGTCGATGATATCTTCGCCGCGCCGACGCGCAGCCATCTTCAGTTCAGCGGTAATGTTAAAGACGTAAGGGGGCAGGCGTTCAATACGCGAGAAACGACGAGTGGTGCTGTTATCAGCCATGGTATCCTCTGGAAACGTTAGCGCCCGGACCGTCCGAGCGACGCTGGTCACTGTGGTGACCTCAACAAGAACATAACGCGCTAATAACAACTTTGTCGAGAGGAGCAGAAAATTTTTTATTTTCCCGGATTGAGCCGCTCGAGCAGCCAGTCATTCACCCAGCGGTCATTCAGCAGATAATTATTTTGCAGCGTCCGTTTCAGCAGAAAGCCGTTTTTTTCCAGAATTCGCCGGGAAGCCCAGTTTCCTTCCACCACCAGCGCCCGGAGTTTGAGAAAATCGGCGTCGAACAAACACGCACACAGCGCTTCCAGCGCTTCACTGCCAAACCCCTGACCACAGTGGCGATGCAGCAGCATATATCCCACCTCCGCCTGACGGGCGGGCTGCCATTCAGGCGTACAACCCAATAACCCGATGGCTTCCCCGCTGTCGCGCCGCCTGATGACCAGGCATAACATGTGAAAACTGCCGGGTTGCCAGGGTGCCAGACGCTGACGAAACCGCTCACGGATATCATCTTCATCGGGAATGTCACTTACCCAGCGCATAGTATCGCGATCTTCATGTACCGCACGAAACAGCTGCCAGTCTACAGGCTGCAAAGAGGTTAACGTCAAACGCGAGGTAGTCAGATGCATACATCACTCCGGGCGATAACACGTAATAAAGTCACCGGGCCTGACCACAGTGGACCGGGCCGCACTGGCAGCGGAAAAACGTTCCTCTTAAATGAGCTCAACATTTCCTCTTTTTCAGCTTTTGAATAAATTGATCTAAAACATGAACTGCCCGGCTGGCTGTCAGGCACGCTGGCACAACATCATCACATTTTTTATCATAACCTTCTTTGACCTCGCTGAAGAGTCGCCTGTGACTTCACACTTTACTATGCTTCTGGCCGTCTTTGACCGTGCGGCGCTGATGCTGATTTGCCTGTTTTTTCTGACGCGAACCCCACCTTTTCGTCAGATCCTGCAGAAAGATGAGCATACGGCGCTGGAAAAAGCGGCCGTGATTGCCATTTTTTCACTGTTTGCACTTTTCAGTACCTGGTCAGGGGTCAATGTCGACGGTTCATTGCTCAACGTACGGGTGATCGCCGTGATGGCTGGCGGTATTTTGTTTGGTCCCTGGGTTGGCATTACCACCGGTGTGATTGCCGGTCTGCACCGCTTCCTGATAGATATTCATGGTGTGACGTCAGTGCCCTGCCTGATGACCAGCATCATCGCCGGCATTGTCGCCGGTGCCATTCATCGCCGGGTGCAGCGCGAACGGCGCTGGCTGGTAGGGATTCTGGGCGGCATGTTTTGCGAAAGTCTGACCATGCTGCTTATCGTGTTGTGGGCCACGCCCACCGCGCTCGGGCTGACCATTGTTTCTGAAATTGCCCTGCCGATGATTCTGGGCGCCGCCAGCATTGGCTTAATCGTGTTGCTGGTGCAGAGCGTGGAAGGTGAAAAAGAGGCTATTGCGGCACGTCAGGCAAAACTGGCGCTGGATATCGCTAACCAGACCCTGCCGCTGTTCCGTCAGGTCAACAGCGATTCCCTGCGCCGTGTCTGTGACATCATTAGACGGGAAATCAAGGCCGATGCCGTCGCGATGACCAACAAGCAGAAGATTTTGGCCTATGTTGGCTACGGTGAACACAATTACCAGCATGGTGACGACGGGATCAGCCCGACGACGGCGCAGGCGATGCACAGTGGGAAGATCATCATCAAAAACAATGACGAAGCCCACCGGACGAAAGATATTCACTCCATGATCGTCATCCCCTTGTGGGAAAAAGGCAAGGTGACCGGCACGCTGAAGATTTATTACCGTCGTGCGCACCGCATCACCGGCTCGCTGAAAGAGATGGCGGTAGGCCTGTCCCAGATTATTTCGACGCAGCTGGAAGTCTCGCGTACGGAGCAACTGCGCGAAATGGCCAATAAAGCGGAACTGCGTGCCCTGCAGAGCAAAATTAATCCGCATTTCCTGTTCAATGCGCTGAATGCCATTTCGTCATCTATCCGGCTCAATCCCGATACGGCGCGCCAGTTGGTCATCAACTTATCGCGCTATCTGCGCTACAACCTCGAACTGAATGACGATGAGCTTATCGATATCAAGAAAGAACTCTGGCAGGTAAAAGATTATATAGCGATTGAGCAGGCGCGCTTTGGCGATAAGTTAACCATGATTTATGACATTGACGAGGATTTGCATTTTTCCCTGCCCAGCCTGCTGATTCAGCCGTTGGTGGAGAATGCTATTGTTCATGGCATTCAGCCCTGTAAAGGTAAAGGTGTGGTGACGTTAAGTGTGCGAGACCTGGGCGACCGCGTGCGCATCGCCGTGCGTGATACCGGTAAAGGGATCAGTGACGAGGTGATTGATCGTGTGGCTCGCAACGAAATGCCCGGCAATAAAATTGGCCTGTTAAATGTCCATCACCGGGTGAAGTTACTCTCGGGCGAAGGGCTGCACATTGCGCGTCATCAGCCCGGCACCGAAATCGCGTTTACACTGAGCAAAACCGGGCAGTTACTGGTGGGGAACCTTGCATGAAAGCCATCATCGTCGAGGACGAATTTCTGGCCCAGCAAGAGCTGAGCTGGATGATTCAGCAACACAGTAAGATTGAGATAGCGGCCTGCTTTGATGACGGTCTGGATGTCCTCAAATATCTGCAGCAGCATCGGGTTGATGTGATCTTTCTCGACATCAATATTCCCTCTCTGGATGGCATGTTACTGGCAAAGAGTATTCATCAGTTTGTTCATAAGCCCCTGATTGTGTTTATCACGGCCTGGAAAGAGCATGCCGTGGAAGCCTTTGAACTGGAAGCGTTTGACTATATTCTGAAACCGTATCATGAATCCCGTATCGTCACGATGCTGAACAAGCTGGATGCCACCTGGCAGCAACAGCACGCGCCCACTCAGACGCCAATGGCGCAGAGCGTACTGACCGTGAATCTGACCAAAGATGAACGCATTATCGTGACCGACGTGAATGACATTTACTACGTTGAGGCGCACGAGAAGTTAACCTTCGTCTATACCCGCCGTGAAGCCTATGTGATGTCGATGACAATGACGGAATTCTGCTCACGCCTGCCCGAACACCTGTTCTTTCGCTGCCACCGGTCCTACTGCGTCAACCTCAACAAAATCCGGGAAATCGAACCCTGGTTTAACAATACCTATCTGCTGAAGTTGCGGGATATGGAAGTACAGGTACCGGTCAGCCGCAGCAAAGTAAAAGCGTTTCGGCTACTGATGCGGTTGTGAGAGGGAAAGGCGGCTCTGCCCTTGCGTCGGGCAGGACAGAGCCTGCAAACTAGAGAATACGGCCCAGCGTCTGGCGCAGGTGCGCACCGGCACCCAACAGCCCGGGTTGGTCATGCGTGATCATATAAACCGGGATATCGGCAACATAGTCACGGAAGCGCCCTTTGTCTTCAAAAGCGGCACGAAAACCCGAGGCTTTGAAGAACTCCAGGAAACGCGGCACGATCCCGCCCGCGATGTAAACGCCACCGAAGGTCCCGAGGTTCAGCGCCAGATTACCGCCAAAACGTCCCATGATGACGCAGAACAGCGATAAGGCACGACGGCAGTCGGTGCAGCTGTCCGCCAGGGCGCGCTCACTGACTTCGCGTGGCTTCAGATTCTCCGGCTCACGCTTATCGACTTTTACAATCGCACGGTAGAGATTGACCAGACCAGCGCCTGACAACACACGTTCTGCTGAAACATGACCTAATTCTTCCCTTAAGACTTCCAGAATTTGATCTTCTTCTTCGCTGTTAGCGGCAAAATCAACATGTCCCCCTTCACCGGGTAAACTGACCCAGCGCTGATCGACGTGTACCAGATGGCTGACGCCGAGGCCGGTTCCCGCACCGTAAATCGCGATCGGTTTATCCTTCACCGCCGATTTACCGCCAAACTGGATGACATGCTCTTCGCCGAGCATAGGAATCGCCATGGAGACAGCGGTGAAATCGTTAATAATTTCCAGGTGTTCAAAACCGATGTTCGCCTTCAACTTTTTAGTCGAGAAGGCCCAGTCGTGGTTGGTCATTTCAACCCAGTCATCGGTAATCGGGCAGGCAATGGCGATACAGCCGTCTTTAATATCCTGCTTTTGTTCATCAAGATAATGGCGGATGACGGCTTCGAGGCTGTCGTAGTCTGATGTTGCGAATGTTTTGGTCTGGGAGATGCTGCCGCTTTCCACCTCACACAAAGCGAGGCGGGCATTGGTGCCGCCGACATCGCCGACCAAGGCATAAGTTGTCATTCTTCTGGTGCTCCGCTTGGGGGTCTTAAAGAGTTGGAGGACACTATAAAATCCTGCCGATAAAACAACAACGCCCACCGAAGCTTGAGGTGAGCGTCTGACTCGTGTGTGCAACAGCCTAACCGCGTTAGTCTGGCCTGCACAGAGGCAACTTTCCGAATCTCATCCGCCGTTGCGCTGGCTCAGACAGGCTGAGACTTTACGTAACAGGGGCGGCAGGTCATCTTTTTGCATCACGACTTCAATAAACGACAGTCTGTGTTGTTGTGTCAGTTGCGCCATCAGTGCGGTCAGTTGCACGGTTTCACTGATGCGCCAGCTTTGTGCCTGACAGTGTAAACTGAATGCCTGCGGCAGCGCTGTCCAGTTCCACTGGGCAATATCATTATAACGCTGGTCTGCGCCATGAATGGCCCGCTCCACAGTATAGCCTTCATTATTGAGCAGAAAAATGATTGGATGCTGATCATCCCGCAGCATTGAGCCGAGTTCCTGAATGGTCAACTGTGCCGAACCATCGCCAATGATCAGGATGACGCGCTGTGACGGGCGTGCCGTCTGGGCACCAAACGCGGCTGGCAGAGTATAACCGATGGATCCCCATAACGGCTGTACCAGCAGCTGCGCCCCGGCAGGCAGGCGCAGCGCCGCCGCGCCAAACGCCGCGGTGCCTTGATCCGCCAGAATAATATCGCCGGGCTGAATAAAAGACTGCATGGCCTGCCAAAAGGCAGACTGGCTGATGATGGCCGCGTCAGGGACAGGCGCCGCCGGTTTCACTGGCCCGGCGGACTGCCAGCCTGCGCCATAGCGTTCGAACAACGGCAGTAATGTCTGCAACGCATCGGCCATCGACAACGGGGCAAACGTCTGTCCCGCGACGCTGGCGCTGTGTGGCTGCACGTCGATCAGCCGATCGGGGCGAAATTGCTGAGTGAATCCAGCGGTAATCGTATCCGTAAAGCGCACGCCGACGCAGAGCGTGACGTCTGCCTCTTCAATTTGCTGGCGTACCCGGCCTTCACTGCCCTCACCTGCGTAAGTGCCCACAAACCCCGGCTGCTGCTCATCCAGCACGCCTTTGCCCATCAGCAGTGTGGCGCACGGAAAAGCACGCCCGGCACGTAACGCAGCCAGCGCCGGTTGCTGTTGCCAGCGCTGCGCCAGGAAATCGGCCAGGAGTGAGACGCGTTGCGCCGGTGCCAGTAACCGCTCGGCGGCCTGGCGAAACGCGCTGCGCAGGGATTCGGGTGACGAAGCCGACGATACCAGGGGATGAACGGGCGCAGCGGTTTCGGCCTGGGCAACATCGACAGGCAACAGCAGATAGCCCGGACGATGTTGCTGGATCACGCTGCACAAAACCCGGTCAATTTCGGCGGTGGCATTCTCAGCGGTCAGTTGCGCGGTGGCGACGTTAACCTCTTTTGCCATGCGGATGAAATGGCCAAAATCGCCATCCCCTAAGGTGTGGTGCACGCAGTCTCCCTGCTGCATCGCCTGGCTCGACGGCGCGCCCACGATATGAATCACGGGCACGTACTCTGCGAAGCTGCCTGCCAGACCGTTGATTGCGCTGAGCTCCCCTACGCCAAAGGTGGTCAGCAACGCCGCCATACCCGAACAGCGTCCATAGCCATCCGCAGCGTAAGCGGCATTCAGCTCATTGGCACATCCCACCCAACTTATTGTCGGATGCGCAATCACCCGATCCAGAAACTGCAGATTAAAGTCACCCGGTACGCCGAACAGATGTCGAATACCGCACGCCTGCAAACGCGCCAACAGATAATCACCAACCGTATAAGAGGACATAGCGAATTCCTTTAGGGGAGTGTTTTGATAAGTATCTGACATGGCGTTAATTTAGCGAACAGTGCCTGTCATTTCGCCAACGGATTACATGGCAAGCAAGCGTTACGACCGTGGATTATTCGGCAGATATGCGATCTGACACGGATTAATCCTGAGTGTAACCGTATACACTCCCACTGTTTTGGCACATTTAATCGTTTTCACTCAGGACTTTTCTATGACAGCTTTTCCTCGCCCCGACAGGTATCAGCATATGCAATGGCGTCGAAGTGGACGCAGTGGACTGAAGCTTCCTGCGATTTCACTGGGCCTGTGGCATAACTTTGGTGACAGCACCCAATTAGCGACCAGCCGGCAGTTGCTGCGCCATGCGTTTGACTGCGGCATCACCCATTTTGACCTGGCGAATAACTACGGTCCGCCGCCCGGTTCCGCAGAAAGCAATTTTGGTCGCATTATGCGCGACGATTTTCAGGCGCATCGCGACGAGCTGATTATTTCGACCAAGGCCGGTTATACCATGTGGGAAGGCCCTTACGGCGACTGGGGTTCGCGCAAGTATCTGGTCGCGAGTCTGGACCAGAGCCTGCGTCGAATGGGCCTGGATTACGTTGACATCTTTTACCATCACCGTCCCGATCCGGAAACGCCGCTGGAAGAAACCATGCGGGCGCTGGATCACGTTGTCCGTCAGGGCAAGGCGCTGTATGCCGCCATTTCCAACTATCCGGCAGAGCGGGCTGCTGAAGCGATGACGATTCTGCGCGATCTGGGGACACCCTGCCTGATTCATCAGCCCCGCTACTCCCTGTTTGAACGCACACCGGAACAGGGCTTATTGCAGACGCTGGATGAGCATGGCACAGGCTGTATCGCATTTTCGCCCCTCGCGGGTGGTGTGCTGACCGATCGCTATCTGAAGGGTATTCCCTCCGATTCCCGCGTCGCCAGCGGCAGTAAGTTCCTGAATGAAAATCAGCTGACGGAAGAGAAAATGGCCAGGGTGCGTAAGCTGAACGATCTGGCAGAACAGCGTGGGCAGAAACTGGCGCAAATGGCGTTAACGTGGGTGCTGCGCGATCCGCGCATTACCTCCGTGCTGATCGGGGCCAGTAAAACGGCACAAATTGACGACGCGGTGCAGATGCTGACCCAGTCACCGCTCTCGACAGACGAACTCGCCGCCATTGAGGCGATACTGGCCTGATACGGGTTGCCCGCGTACGCGGGCGGCTGTGCCAGAAAACTCTCAAAGCCCTGTTTTTCGCGTATTTTCAGACAACATGTGCAGGCTTCTTTGTGCAATACCGTCAGAATGACGTGACAGCAGTAATCATAAGCTGCTGCAGGAGAAGATAATGATACGTGGAGTATGCTTTGCTGCTTTCATAGCAGTGTTAACGCCGCTGGCGATGCACACAGCACAAGCCTCGGGAAATGAGATACGCCTGGCTCCAGGCGTCACGCTGCATCTGGGCGACCGGGACCGCCGGGGTTATTACTGGGATGGCGACCGCTGGCGTGAACCGCGCTGGTTTAACGATAGCTACGCTTATAAGGAAAGACGCTGGTGGCGGCATGATGCCTGGCGACGTCATCAGGAAGCGGAACGGGAACGTCGCTGGCACGCGCGTGAACGGCAACGCCAGTGGGAACATGAACGACGCCACTGGCGTCATGCGCACCCTGAGCCGCATCGCTACCGCTAACCGTCCTCTGCCGGCCTGCGTGCCGGCAGACAACCTGCGGTTACTCCTCGCGGCTTTTAACCCGGGCGAGCGCAAAGCCATCCCAGCCTTTTTCGCCCACGGTCTGAATCGCGGTCGCCTCCAGTCGGGGATCGCTGGCCAGCAGCCGCAGACACTCACGTACGCCCTGCACGTTGCCGTCGGTAGAACCGGCATCAATCACGGCACCTCCGCGAACAATGTTATCGACGATAATGAGACTGCCGGGCCGGGAGAGCCGAATGGCCCAGCGAAGATAGCCGGGATTATTTTTTTTGTCCGCATCAATAAAAATGAGATCAAAGGGAGCCTGCAGATGCGGCAGGACGTCCAGCGCCGCCCCCACATGCAGCCTAACCCGTTCGGACAGGCCAGCCTGATGAATATTTTCGCGGGCAACCTGCGCATGGCGGGGATCGGCTTCTATCGTGGTGATGGTTCCCCCCTCGCCCAGCGCCTGCGCCATCCAGATCGTGCTGTAGCCGCCGAGTGTGCCGATTTCGAGCACACGTGAGGCATTCTGAATGCTGATTAACAGCGCCAGCATTTTACCTTGCATCGCCGAAACATCATGAGCTGGCAGCCCGGCCTGACTGTTTGCCTGGAGGGCCGCGCTGAGGTGGTTATCGGGCGGCGCTAACAACTGTGAAAAATAATCGTCAACGGCGGCCCATTTCACATGGTCGTCTGAAGGGTAATCTGGCGTGCGCATGATGTCACTCCTGACTCGGGAAGAGAGTGACATTATAAACTGTGGCATTCAGCGCTTAAAGCCGTGCCCGATCGCTGCCGGGTAAGGCTACATGCCCATGGCCTGTCCGACGAGCAGGTAAATATTCAGGCTGACCACCAGCACCACAATGATTCGACCGGTGTTCTGCATCAGACGACTGTTTACCAGGGCTTCGCCCATCAGCTCACGGTTCCCCGTAAAGACCAGCAAAGGGATCAGCGCCAGTGCAATACCAAAGCTCAGCAGGACCTGGCTCATCACCAGCACACGCGTGGGATCCCAGCCCGCCCAGATCACGATAAATGACGGCACCATGGTGACGGCACGACGGACCCAGAGAGGGATATGGAAATTGATAAAGCCCTGCATTACCACCTGGCCCGCCAGCGTACCCACCACGGTGGAGGATAACCCCGCCGCGACCAGGCTCAGGCCGAATACCGTCGCGGCAGCATGACCGAGCAAGGGCTGCAAGGTGGTGTAAGCCTGATCGAGTTCCGCAATACCGCTGTGGCCGCTAAAGTGAAAAGCCGCAGCGGCCGTGGCCATCATCGCCAGATTAACAAAACCGGCGATGGTCATCGCGATCGCCACATCCAGCTTAGTGGAAGAGTAACGTTGCGCCTGGCTGTCGCGGCTTTTTCCCTGCGTTAAGGCAGAATGCAGGTAGATGACGTGCGGCATAATGGTTGCACCCAGCACACCGGCCGCCAGGAAAACCGCATCGGCATTCGGCAGTGAAGGCAGCGCCATGCCCGTCACCAGTTCGCTGACTTTTGGCTGGGAGAAAAACAGTTCAACAATATAAGCGGCCGCAACAAACAGGAGTAATCCGCCGATCACCAGCTCCAGCGGCTTTTGCCCGCGGTTTTGCAGCATCAAAATCAGAACGGTGGCCACACCGGTAAGGACCGCGCCCTGCATCAGTGAGACGCCCAGCAGCAGTTTGAATCCCAGAGCCGCGCCAATAAACTCCGCCAGATCGGTCGCCATCGCGATGATCTCTGCCTGCACCCAGTAAAACCACACGGCCGGACGCGGGAACCGATCGCGAATGTGTTCCGCCAGATTCTTGCCCGTGGCAATACCGAGCTTTGCTGACATCAGCTGGATAAGCATGGCCATAATGTTGGCCCACACCACCACCCACAGCAACTGGTAGCCATACGCGGCACCGGCCTGAATATTGGTCGCGAAGTTGCCCGGATCGATATAGCCGATCGCGGCGATAAAGGCAGGCCCCAGTAAAGCGAGTTTGATTTTTCTGGCGCCACGCGCTGCGCGTTCTGCGGCACGGCTTTCTAGCATATCGGGTACCCTGTCTGAGTTAACCTGTGTAGCTTAAGGCGACACAGGTACGAGTGAAATTCGGTTTCGCTAATCGCTATGATAGATAATGCTATAAAGTATAGCCATTGCTATAAATCAGGGCTAAGAAAGCCCTACTTATACAACGTATTTTAGTCACTCTACGTGTTGTGCAAATTACAGACAATAGATTTAAGTGAAATCCATGTGAATATTTTGGTTACAGGACGTGATCGCTGAGAGTTTTCTGAGAAATTTGGCGATAGTGAATACTTATATTGTGGATGAGATCTCGTTTTTCGGTAAGCCGTTACATAGAATACGCAGCAAAATACAATCCTCCTCAAATTTGGAGCAAACATGTCCCATATTTTGCAGTTTCTTTTAGCACTAGTGGTAGTCAGTGTGCTGGCCTTGCTGGTCAGCCACGACAGAAAAAGTATTCGGGTTCGCTACATTATTCAGCTTCTGGTTATCGAAATCATTCTGGCCTGGTTCTTCCTGAACTCAGAAGCCGGTCTGGGATTCGTCAAAGGCTTCGCCGGTTTCTTCGACCATCTTCTGAAATATGCGGCTCAGGGCACCAACTTTGTCTTTGGCAACATGAACGATAAAGGTCTGGCCTTCTTCTTCCTGAACGTCCTGTGTCCGATTGTGTTCATTTCGGCGCTGATCGGGATTCTTCAGCACTTCCGCATCCTGCCATGGGTGATTCGCGGCATCGGTACGGTGCTGTCTAAGATCAACGGCATGGGTAAACTGGAATCGTTTAACGCCGTAAGCTCTCTGATTTTGGGACAGTCTGAGAACTTTATTGCGTATAAAGACATTCTGGGCAAAATGTCACAGCGTCGTATGTACACGATGGCGGCGACCGCGATGTCCACCGTGTCCATGTCGATTGTAGGTGCCTACATGACCATGCTGCAGCCTAAGTATGTGGTTGCTGCGCTGGTGCTGAACATGTTCAGTACCTTTATTGTACTGTCGCTGATCAACCCTTACCGCGTCGATAACGAAGAAGACCTGCAGTTGCAGGATCTGCACCAGGGTCAGAGCTTCTTTGAAATGCTGGGCGAATATATCCTGGCCGGTTTCCGTGTAGCCATCATCGTCGCAGCAATGCTGATTGGTTTTATCGCCCTGATTTCTGGCCTGAATGCGCTGTTTGACTTCATTTTCGGTATCACGTTCCAGGGCGTGCTGGGTTACGTCTTCTATCCTTTTGCCTGGGTGATGGGCGTGCCATCAGGCGAAGCGCTGCAGGTTGGCAGCATCATGGCCACGAAACTGGTTTCCAATGAGTTTGTGGCGATGATGGATTTGCAGAAAATCGCCAGCCAGCTGTCGCCAAATGCCGAAGGTATTCTGTCGGTTTTCCTGGTGTCTTTTGCTAACTTCTCGTCTATCGGCATCGTCGCGGGCGCGATTAAAGGCCTGAATGAAGAGCAAGGCAACGTTGTTTCGCGCTTCGGTCTGAAACTGCTGTATGGCTCAACGCTGGTCAGCGTGCTGTCCGCAGCCATTGCAGGCCTGGTGCTGGCATTCTGATTCCGGGCTTACGCAACAGACAAGGCGAGCCAACTGGCTCGCCTTGTTGCTTTTAACCAGAGACGGTTTGACGCTTACGCTTTACCCTTCCTGAGTCACCCTGCTACTTTGCATTGACAGCAGTTTGCAGTCTGCCCCTTGCCACACAGTCCTCTCTCTTGTTAAAGGAGCGTTTATGGCGTTGGATGCCGAGGGTTACATCGCCGTTCCACCTGTGACCGCCTTTCAACCGGCGTTTCAGGCAATCGTTGACGATACTATTCATCAACTCCGTCTGACCGTCGGCGATGATCTTCACAGCCTGTGGCTCTATGGCAGCGTTGCGTTTGGCACAGCCGTCGAAGGGCAGTCTGATCTGGATGTCTGCCTTGTCTTTCGTCATCCGCTCGCGCCCGCTACGCGCGACAGCCTGGCGGCCGTAAAAGAGAGGCTTACGGCAAGGCATCCTGTCGTCAGTAAAATCGACGTTGATAAAGGCACGCTAAGTGAGGTGATGGATCCGAACAACCTTAATACATGGGGATACTGGCTAAAGCATCACTGCCGCTGCCTTTACGGTGAAGATTTATCGGTGCGTTTTAACCGGTTCAGACCCTCAAAAGCGCTGGCGAGGGCACTAAATGGCGATTTCACAAAGGTTTTAGACGAGTATGTCGCGAAACTGTCCTGCGCCTTGCCCGGCCGCCAGCAGTGGCAACGCGCCGCCGCCAGAAAAGTTATTCGCTCAACGAATATGCTGCGCCAGGATAGCGACGCGGACTGGCCTGCAACGCTTGCCGAGCATGTATCGCGCTTTGTTCTGCGTTATCCCGACCAGGAAGCTGCCATCGCCTTCTTTCTCGCCGAAAGTTATCAGCCCGGCGCATCAGCCAGGGAATTTATCTCGCAGCTTGACGCGTTCAGGGGATGGCTGGTTCAGCAGTTGGAACAATCGTAACGAGAACGTACGAGGGAAATATGAAAAGCGCCCGATAAAACGAGAAGGCGACGCAGGCTCAACTCACCCGTCCGTATGAGCCAGGCGGTGTTTTAAAATGAATAGTTAATTTACAGGTGAAACTGACAGGTTAACCCCTACTAACAGGATCGTTTTATCGATTATTAGCAACGCCCTCCCTGACTGGCACCCTTTGAATTCTTATTTCGTTAAAAGGATAAATCATCTCCCCATTAGCCAACGCCCTGCCTTTACTGATTCAGCAAACATTTTTACCGTCAGAGAATTTTTGTCTTGCTTAACTGGTTCAGTCGTAAACCATTTTCTGAAAAACCATGACATTTTCCAGGGATAGTCATTATCAATATTCAGTGTTGAACACCGATTTGAAACTGGTCAGAATACTGATCTAGCGCTTCAACTAAATCATCAAATTCTGCGTATTCCTGTAACCTGTCATTGATTTGAAGTGGAACGATGATGCCTGTTCGGGAGATGTGACTACAGACCAAAGCGGATTATTTTCACAAACCGCCACTAACATTCTGTGGAAAGGTATGAATAAAGTCACTCACTTGGTATTTTAGGGCTGCTTTGACCCTGACCCAAAATCCTGTTCCATTCATAAACACAATTCCGGCATGATTAATACTCCCCCGAGCGGACATAGAGCAGCGGGGAGAAAATGTAGTTGCCCGAAACGGGGATGAGGTAATTGTGATTATTTTTTATGTGGTATGTCATTGAGGGGATATGAGGTACACCCGCCCACAGTAGGATGAAGATTAAATAATTGTAAACCACTAATATTTTAGAATAAACCAACCATAATAAGGTATAATCTCTTACACATTACCCTGTGAGGGAGATTGATTTTCAATCAAATTTAAATAGCCTTTAATAGGATTAAAACACATATAATTAACTCATAAAAAATATCAATATTTTTTCAAAGCGCTGCTAATTAATATGATCCTCTTATCATACTATTGAATAAATCAATCAACGTTTTGCTTTGGGTAATCTCTACTTTGAGGATTTTTTGGTGGCTTCCCTTTTTGAGTTGTGATAAAAACTTAGTTGCTCTTGCCTCATGGAAGTCTTTACCTACAAAAAAATTATAATAAATAACAACCCCCTCAACTATGAAATACCAAGTTATTATTTTATGATTTTCACTAACTTTCTGTACAAAGTTAGATAATATATCTTTGATAATTTCATCTGAGATATGAAATGTACTATCAACAATTCTAAAAACTGAAACCTTGATAAAATGGTCTAACCTTAAGCCGCTAAGCTTGTTAATCCTTAGTTTCTTCTCCGCAATGCAATGTCTAAATAAATCATCTAAGCTCTCTGTGCCCTGCACAGTATCATAATAAGCGTCCTTTGCAATTGAAGCCCTCCAAAGGATACTGAATAGATAGAGGTAAAATTTTTCATACTGAAAAGATCCTATGATGATGTGGTCTGCATTTTTCCTGAAATTTTTGTGATCTCTTAATACTCTAATTCCGTACTGCTCGTAATTAATAGACAAAAATTGCTCACAATTCCTGCATAGCATAGGCTCTTTAGGGTCAAAATTGCCTACTAAGGATTTTATCCCATCTTCAAAAAGAACAATTTTACCATTTTCTTTTTTAAGCCGCTTAAAATAGCTTCTGGGGATAACGTGCGATTGTTGTAAATCACTTTCCGCTAAACATAATTTGCACATCCCTCTCATTATTTGTTCCTGTCAAATATTATAAAGCAACTATTCATAGATCCAACGACCTGCCTTTGCAGATTCAGCGAACATGCTTACTGTCAGAGGCTTCTTATTTTGTTTTACTGGCTCTTTTTTAAACCATTCATGGAAGAACCAAGGGGTTTTCCATGGGTAATAATTGTCAATATTCAACTTTGAAACATCGATATTGAATTGGTCAGAATACTTATTAATAGCTTCAACCAGATCATCAAATTCTGCGTATTCCTGTAACGTATCATTGATTTCAAGTGGAACGATTTTGAAGCTGAACGTTCTGACCTGCGGTAAATTTTGGCGAAAAAAATCCAAGACTTGCTCGTCAGTTACCATAACTTATCATTACCTCGTGCTATACGGTTGTAGTTAGTCGTGGCATTGAAAGCAATTTTTGATATGTCTGAAGCGACAATAACCCAGCCCAATATCGGCACAGTCCGTCCGACAAAAGCGCCAAGATTGGTAACGAATGAAAACCTCAATCTTTTTATGCTGGAATTAGTGAGTGTGGGAAGTCTGAAAGGAAGTTCAACATTGAGATAGCGTCTTGCTGTCTCTGAGATTAGGGAAGTGCCTTTAGTCGTCATTGTACCGCCAATTTTGCCACGTGTTGGACGATTTGGTTGTCCAACGATGATGAAAGTAGCAGCAGCAATATCTGATACCCCAAGTTGCTCATCTACAGCATCAAGAAATACCCAGAAAAACAACTCGCCTGCTGAAAGGTTAGATACACCTTTATAGAAGTACGTCCCGTTTAACTCTTCTGTTGTATCCATGCTAGCAGTCTCACAGATAAGATTGTTTTATCATATGAGTCAGTTTTGAAGGTGTCTATATAAAAAAACCATAGGAGCCAATAAGCCCCGTTGGTAATACTACCAACAAGCGGAGCGTAGCGACTTCATCAATTGTCCAGAATGACCACACCTTATCAGGATAACCGTGTACCCTTGCGGGAGCGTGGCTGAGACGCTGGCAGAGCCGGATCTGTAGCTACCGGAGCATTACCACCATAAACCTGTTTAGTGGCCGTGTATGGCCGCACATCCGGCTTAAATGCGTGTGATCAGACTGTTTTGTAAGAAGTGTTTTGAGACGGAGGCGCGTCATTAGCTTTCGAGTTTTGAACTGCTACCTGTTCGAGCTAGTAACTACAGGCCACAGGGATGTTATTCTCACAAATCGCCACTAACAACACTGTGGCAGTATATGAGTAAAGTCACTCACTCGAAATCTTTTAACTTATTGATTTTGAATAGAAAAAGATGATTGGTGGAGATAAGCGGGATCGAACCGCTGACCTCTTGCATGCCATGCAAGCGCTCTCCCAGCTGAGCTATACCCCCACATCTGGAAATCGTTTTTTCAGTGCCAAACTTTTGGGAGAAGTTTGGTGGAGCTAAGCGGGATCGAACCGCTGACCTCTTGCATGCCATGCAAGCGCTCTCCCAGCTGAGCTATAGCCCCGAACCGAAAAAACCGTCGTGTTACGCGACGGACGGCATAATATGAAACCCCCCAGGGAGTGTCAACGGCAAAATCACATTCTGTGTTTGATCGCTGAAAAAGACGGCAAACTTAACGCGATGACGTCCGTTTGCGCAGAAAAAGAGCTTGTTAATATGATGTAAGGTGTCTGGTCGGGGTTAAACCTTTTTGATCGGCGTTAAGTTAATGCATCGTTAAATATGTTATAGGAATTATCTTGTCTTCCCTGTAATGTCGTGTAAAACTTAGCCCGCTATTTAATACGGCTGCATGGTTTTCTCCAGCGCACCGTTCTTCAACCAGGCGTTTTCGCTCCACCACTAAAATCAATAGAGAATATATGTCGCTGCATACACCTAAAGAGATCGCCCAACTGGCGATTCAGGCAGGGGTGGCCAAAAGCCATGCCTCCATTAGCTCCCTTATCATTCTTGGTTTCATGGCCGGTGCCTTTATTGCTACAGGGTTCCTGCTGGATGTTCACGTCATTAACTCTTTACCCGCAGACTGGGGGTCATTTGGTGGCTTTTTAGGGGCTGCCGTGTTCCCGGTGGGATTGATCCTGACCATTCTGGCCGGGGGCGAGTTGCTAACGGGTAACATGATGACGCTGCCCATTGCCTGGTTTGCCCGCCGTGTTAGCGGTTACAGCGTATTACGTAACTGGTTCTGGGTAACGATTGCGAACTTCCTCGGCAGCATCGCGATTGCCTGGTTCTTTGGTCACATGCTGGCCATGACCGAAGGTGATTACCTGAAAAAAACGCTGGCGATTGCGAATGCGAAGGTGCATGCCGATTTCCTGCATGCCTTTATCTCCGGCATTGGCTGTAACTGGCTGGTGTGCCTGGCCGTCTGGCTGGCATTCGCCAGTAAAGATGTCGTCGGTAAAATTTTTGGCATGTGGTTCCCGGTGATGGCGTTCGTGGCGATTGGTTTCCAGCACGTTGTCGCCAACATGTTCATTATTCCTGCGGCGATTTTCGCCGGTCAGATGACCTGGGCTGAATACTTCCCGAATTTTGTGGCGGTATTTTTAGGTAATGCTGTAGGCGGTGCCGTCTTCGTGGGTCTGGCTTACTTCCTGGCGTTCCGCCCCGCTGCCGAACAGGCACACACTGCGCAATAATTCCTCATTGCCTTTTGTTGAGAGACAAAAGGCAATTTCGTTTTCCGTTACTTTCACCCGTTACGATTTCCTGTAATATGTATAGCTAATGTATTGAACAGGGACAGCATCGTGAAAAAGGAATGGCTTACTCCGGAAGAACTGGCAATCGAAACGGGCTACAGTCGGCAGACGGTGAACAAATGGATCAAACGCGAGAACTGGACGACGACGCCAAAACCCGGCGTTCAGGGCGGAAAAGCGAGACTGATCCACATTGATGAGCGCGTAAAAAGCTTCATTCAGTCGACACGTAATCTCAATGAACCTACAGGCAATTATACTCCTCCACCTAATTCATTACCTGCGTTATTAATAAGTTCTGTCCAGCAAATGAGTCAGAATGAACAGGATCAACTTATGGCCCTGATTTTGCGGGAAGGGATAAAAGGTGTGCTTGAGCGTCTGGGCATTCGTGAAGAATAAGAAAACCGGAAGCGCGAGGCTTCCGGTTTTTTTGCGCCGCTGACAATCACGTCCCGCGGCTCAGACTTTAGTCGGGTGTTGTCAGTAAGTGTCCTGATAACATCACCGCCAGCCGTCAAAGAGAAAGATTATTCGCTCTGCGCTTCGCGCTCAGCAATAAAGGCCAGCGCTTTCTCAATACGCTCAACGCTACGGCTGCGGCCAATCGCTTCGACCGTCACATCCAGTCCCGGTGACTGCCCTGCTCCGGTAACGGCTACACGCAATGGCATACCGACTTTACCCATACCGACGCCTAACTCATCGGCAGCCTGCTGGATAGCGGCATGCACCGTTTCGGCATTCCAGTCAGTCAATGCAGCCAGTTTATCGCGAACCAGTTCCAGTGGCTGGCGGGCGACCGGACGTAAATGCTTTTTCGCGGCATCCGCATCGAACTCTGTGAAGTCCTGGTAGAAATAGTGGCAGGATGCCGCCATCTCTTTCAGCGTTTTGCAACGTTCACCCAACAGCGTAACGAGTTTCGCCAGCTCCGGGCCGGTACGTGTATCAATATTTTGCTGTTCGATGTGCCATTGCAGATGCGTGGCAACGTACTCCGGTGGCAGCGCATTAATATAATGATGATTTAACCACTGCAGTTTTTCCGTATTAAAGGCGCTGGCAGATTTGCTCACCGCGTCCAGGCTAAACAGCTCTGTCATTTCTTTAACGGAGAACACTTCCTGATCGCCATGGGACCAGCCCAGACGCACCAGATAGTTGAGCAGCGCTTCCGGCAGGTACCCATCATCACGGTACTGCATAACACCGACTGCACCATGGCGCTTAGACAGTTTTTTACCGTCATCGCCCAGGATCATGGAAACATGCGCATAAACCGGTACCTGAGCCCCGATGGCTTTCAGAATGTTGATCTGACGTGGTGTGTTATTGATATGGTCTTCACCGCGCACAACATGCGTAATGCCCATATCCCAGTCATCAACCACGACACAGAAGTTGTAGGTTGGCGAGCCGTCGGTACGGCGAATAATCAGGTCGTCCAGTTCCTGATTACTGAATTCAATCGGGCCACGAATCTGGTCATCAAAAATGACCGAGCCTTCCTGCGGGTTACGGAAGCGCACCACATGAGGCTCGTCTGCGGCATGGTGCTCGTGGCTGTCGCGGCAACGGCCGTCGTAACGCGGTTTTTCACCGTTCGCCATTTGGGTTTCACGCAGCGTTTCGAGACGCTCTTTAGAGCAGTAGCATTTATAAGCCGTGCCTGCTTCCAGCATTTCATCAATGACGGCGTTGTAGCGATCAAAGCGTTTGGTCTGATAATACGGGCCTTCATCCCAGTCCAGACTCAGCCAGTTCATACCATCCATAATGGCTTCAATGGCTTCCGGTGTTGAACGCTCCAGATCGGTATCTTCGATGCGCAGCACAAACTCGCCCTGATGATGACGAGCAAAGAGCCATGAATAGAGTGCGGTACGAGCACCGCCTACATGTAAAAAGCCAGTAGGGCTTGGCGCGAAGCGAGTTTTGATTTTCATTCAGTATTGCCTTAAATGCGCGGGTTCTTGTCTGGATGACAAAAAACAGGTTAGACGCGAAAACAGTGCGCACATTCTAGCATCTGATGATGAATCCTCAATGCATGCAACGTAGCAGAGCGGCAGCAAAGCCCGCATTTCTGCTAAGAAAACCAGCATATTGGATAAAATCCCTGCGAGATGTTTAAAATTAAACCGAACGCACAATTAAGTTTTAAAAAGCGTTGACTCAAAATCAACTATCCCTATAATGCGACTCCACACAGCGGGGGTGATTAGCTCAGTTGGTAGAGCATCTCCCTTACAAGGAGGGGGTCGGCGGTTCGAACCCGTCATCACCCACCACTCTTAAGAAGGTTTAAGATGGCCCGCAGTGACAAGAGATAAGATATGGGTGATTAGCTCAGTTGGTAGAGCATCTCCCTTACAAGGAGGGGGTCGGCGGTTCGAACCCGTCATCACCCACCATATCTTAGTCAGATGACACTCTTGTGAAGCAGTACCGAAGTGGGTGATTAGCTCAGTTGGTAGAGCATCTCCCTTACAAGGAGGGGGTCGGCGGTTCGAACCCGTCATCACCCACCACTTCGGGTCGTTAGCTCAGTTGGTAGAGCAGTTGACTTTTAATCAATTGGTCGCAGGTTCGAATCCTGCACGACCCACCAATGTAGAAAGGCGCCCTAAAGGCGCCTTTTTGCTATGCGCAAAAAGTGCAGGATGAGAACCTGCTGCAGGTTCGACTGAATCGCGCAGCGATTCAGGCTGATGCGCCAGCATCACCCGAAGGGCGAGGCCCGCCGGGCCGAAGGCTATCCTGCACGACCCACCAATGTAGAAAGGCGCCCTAAAGGCGCCTTTTTGCTATGCGCAAAAAGTGCAGGATGAGAACCTGCAGCAGGTTCGACTGAATCGCACAGCGATTCAGGCTGTCACCCGAAGGGCGAGGCCCGCCGGGCTGAAGACTATCCTGCACGACCCACCAAATTCAGGAAAAAGCGCCTGAAGGCGCTTTTTTCGTTTCTGCGCTCCGATGCCTGACGTGCGGAATGAGAATCTGCCGCAGGTTCAGTTACCCGCCCTGCTTTTTCCCACTGCCGAAATAATGAAACCAACAGCCGTATCCGCCACCGTTACCCGTCTACTCAACTGAATGGTAAGGACTAACGTTAATCTGTAAAAATCTTTTCGTAAATTTAACATTTTGAGGCATTAAGCTTTTGCCGCGCGCATCCGATAACCTAAAACGTCTAATTGCAAGGAGATCATCATGACAACTATTTCAACCAGCACACCGAGCATCGGCAGTGGCTCAACGTCAGATACGACAAGCGCGTCATCAGACACGGCAGCACAAATTGCCAGCCTGAATAAGCAGATTTCGCGCCTGAACGACCAGTTAAAAAGTCTGGGCGATGATAAAACACTGACCACCGAAGAAAAGAAGAAGCAGCAGGATACAATCAAAGCGCAGATTCAGGTTTTAGAAGCGCAAATCCAGCAGCTGCAACGCAAAGAGCAACAAAAAGCCGAAGCGAAACAGGCGGAAAAAGAAGGTAAAACCGTGTCAGCCGACGGCGTCAATCGCCCTACCCAAAATAATCAGCTCGACGTCTATATTTAAAACGCAGGACTGGAAGCACGTTGTTGCGTCAGCAGAGCTCCCTGCTGACGCACCTCCTGCCATATGGCCTCGCCCGCAGGCGTTAACGAGCGATTCTTGCGCTTAATTAATGTCAGGCTGCGATTGATCTCAGGATAGAGACGTCTTACCGTTAACGCGCGCCCCGCAGGAAGCGGTAACGCCAGCGCGGGTAAAATGCTGATCCCGATACCTGCATCCACCATAGGAAACAGCGTGGCCGGATGACCGATTTCCTGAACCACATTGATACTGATGTTCTGCTGACGTAACGCCGCGTCAATTAATATCCGGCTGCCCGACGCATAATCCTGAAGCACCATCGTACGTCCCTCCAACATCGGCCACCTTGCCTGCCCGACCTCAGCAAGCGGATCATCCTCCCGGCACAGCAGTAAAAAGGGTTCATCCAGTATGGCGCAGCAGTCGAATTCACTGTCATTCAGCGGGCCAATCACAATGCCAAAATCGACCTCGGCGTGACGTACGCTCTGAAGCACGGCCTGCTGCACCCGATCGTGCAGGATGATCTTTATTTCCGGGTAGCTCTGCTGACTGGCGGCAAGGCATTGCGGCATCAGGTGGGCTGAGATCGTCTGACTCGCCGCGATGCGTACCGTACCACTGCGTTGTTCGCCATAGCTACGAATATCCAGCAGCGTGGTGTTTATCTCTTCCAGCAACCTTTCCATACGTGAAGCCAGCTGCTGCCCGGCTTCGGTCAGCACCACCTCGCGCGTCGTGCGATCCAGCAAGCGGACGCCCGTTTCCGCTTCCAGCTCTTTAATGCTGTGGCTGACCGCAGACTGACTCAGCCCAATCGCCTGCCCTGCCTGGCTAAAGCCACCATAATGCGCAACGGCCACAAAGGTGCGTAACTGACGTAGGGAGTAATTCATTAATTTCTCGCATAGATTCATTTAATAAATCAATTTTATTTCTAAACCCTCATCACGCACAATCACTCCAGACTTAATTTAACCGGATTTTAACGATGGGATTTCTCCGTATTGACCCGATGATGATCAAGCTGATCATCACTGTACTTCTGGCCTCTTTCATTCCGGCGAGAGGCGGCTTCGTGGACTTTTTCACGTACCTGACCACCGCCGCCATCGCCCTGCTGTTCTTCATGCACGGTGCCAAACTGTCACGCGAAAAAATCATCGCAGGCAGCAGCCACTGGCGGCTTCACCTTTGGATCATGTGCAGTACGTTTGTTATGTTCCCGGCGCTGGGGCTGCTGATTGTCTGGTGGCATCCGGTTAACGTCGGCGCAGAAATTTATACCGGCTTCCTTTACCTCTGCATTTTGCCTGCCACCGTCCAGTCGGCCATCGCCTTCACCTCAATGGCTGGCGGCAATGTGGCTGCGGCGGTGTGCAGCGCATCGGCATCCAGCCTGTTAGGTGTTTTCGTCTCCCCGCTGCTGGTTAATCTGGTGATGGACGTCAACAGTAACGGACCAGGCGATGGCCTTGAGCAGGTGGGTAAAATCATGCTGCAACTGTTAGTGCCGTTTGTTTTAGGTCATCTGTCACGCCGCTGGATTAGCGGTTGGGTGGAAAGGAACCGTAGCCTGATTGGCATCACCGATCAGACGTCCATTCTGTTGGTGGTTTATTCCGCGTTCAGCGAAGCGGTGGTGAACGGCATCTGGAAACGCGTCGGGATTGATACGCTGCTGTGGATTCTGGCGGGCTGCATTCTGCTCCTGACGCTGGTGCTGATTATTAACTATCTTGCTGCGCGCCTGTTTGGCTTCAGTCGTCCCGATGAAATCGTGGTGTTGTTCTGTGGCTCGAAAAAGAGCCTGGCGAACGGCGTGCCAATGGCCAATATCCTGTTCCCCGCCAGCGCGGTGGGTATCATCGTCCTGCCACTGATGATTTTTCACCAGGTTCAGTTGATGGTGTGCTCGTTTATTGCCGGACGCTACAAGCGAACCAATGCGTTGCAGGCGGAGAAAAGCAAAGCGGCTGTCGTGGAATCGCAGAAATAACGGAAACACGTTCAGACAAGCGGCCTCATGCGAGGCCGCGAACTCAGTCACCGCGCTTTAAAGGTTTAACTAACCCTTCCAGCCCTTCAATTTTTATCGCCAGGGTAAGCTGCATCAGCTCCCCCAAACGGCCAGCCGGAAACTCGCCGCTGCGGGCGAACCACAGCAGATAGGGCTCTGGCAAATCAATCAGCATCCGGCCTTTATATTTGCCAAACGGCATGGCCGTATTCGCAATCTCGATCAGCGCCTGCTTATCCATCTCAGGCACCGAGTCGCCGGATCATTTCGGCTTCATCAATGATCTCGATGCCCAGCTCCTGCGCTTTTGCCAGCTTCGAACCCGCAGCTTCTCCTGCGATCAGCAAATCGGTTTTCTTCGATACGCTGCCGCTGACTTTGGCACCGAGTTCGATGAGTCGCGCTTTGGCATCGTCCCGGTTCATCTGCGAGAGTGAGCCCGTTAACACTACGGTCTTGCCTGCAAACGGACTGTCGATCTCGCCGGGGTTCACCGCCACCACCTGGGGCCAGTGGATACCAATATCTTCAACCAGCTGCCGGATCACCTCGCGGTTGCTCTCTTCTTCCATGAAGTGACGTACGTGCTTCGCGACGACCGTGCCCACATCCTGAACCGCAATCAGCGCGTCCAGATCGGCATCCATGACCTTTTGCAGATCGCCAAAATGACTGGCCAGGTTTGCCGCCGTGGCTTCGCCGACTTCGCGAATACCCAGCGCATAGAGGAAACGCGCCAGCGTAGTGGATTTGGCTTTTTCCAGCGCGTCGACCACATTCTGCGCCGACTTCGCGCCCATACGATCTAACCCGGTCAGGGTTTCACGGCTGAGCCGGAACAGATCGGCCGGGGTTTTGACGTACTCTTTCTCGACCAGTTGATCGATAATCTTGTCACCCATGCCGTCAACGTCCATGGCGCGCCGCGACACAAAATGCTTCAGCGCTTCTTTGCGCTGTGCGCCACAGATTAAGCCACCGGTACACCGCGTGACCGCCTCGCCCTCAACGCGTTCAACATCGGAACCGCATACCGGGCACTGAGAGGGAAACACGATCTCACGGGCATTGTCAGGCCGTTCGGTGGTTACAACGTTGACCACCTGAGGAATCACATCGCCGGCACGACGAATCACGACTTTGTCGCCAATGCGCAGGCCAAGGCGTTCAATTTCATCGGCATTATGCAATGTGGCATTGCTGACCATCACGCCTGCCACCTGAACGGGTTCCAGCCGCGCAACAGGTGTAATAGCGCCCGTCCGCCCCACCTGGAACTCGACGTCACGCACAATCGTCATCTGCTCCTGCGCAGGAAACTTGAACGCCACGGCCCAGCGCGGCGCGCGCGCGACAAAGCCCAGCTTTTCCTGCAATTCCTGCGAATCGACTTTAATCACCACCCCGTCGATATCAAAACCCAGCGTGGCCCGCTCTGATTCAACCTCGTGATAAAACGCCAGCGCTTCATCGGCGTTCTGCACCAGACGAATACGGTCACTGACCGGCAGGCCCCAGGCTTTGAACTGTTGCAGTCGCGCCATGTGGCTGCGGGGCATCTCGCCCCCTTCCAGCAGGCCCAGTCCATAGCAGAAGAACGTTAGCGGTCGTTTCGCGGTGATACGGGGATCCAGCTGGCGCAACGAGCCCGCTGCCGCATTGCGTGGATTGGCAAAGACTTTGCCCTCCGTACGGCGCGCCTCGGCATTGAGTTTTTCAAAGCCGCTTTGCGTCATAAACACCTCTCCCCGCACTTCTACTCTGGCGGGAATATTGTCCCCTTTGAGGCGCAGCGGAATGGCACGAATCGTCCGCACATTCGTCGTGATATTTTCGCCTGTTGTGCCATCGCCGCGCGTCGCCGCGCGCGTTAATAAGCCATCTTCATACAACAGGCTGACCGCCAGGCCATCCAGTTTGAGTTCACAGCAATAGGTGAGATCGTCGGTGCTTTTCAGACGATCCTGGACGCGCTTATTGAAGGCCCTGAAACTGGCTTCATCGAACGCGTTATCCAGTGACAGCATCGGCACTTCATGGCGTACCTGCTCAAATACCATCAACGGGGCGGCCCCTACGCGCTGCGTGGGAGAATCAGGCGTGATCAGATCAGGATGCTGTGCTTCCAGATCCCGCAGTTCCCGCATGAGGCGATCATATTCCGCATCCGGCACTTCCGGCGCGTCCATAACGTGATACAGATATTCGTGATGGCGCAACGTGGTGCGCAGTTCAGTGATGTGTTCCTGGACGGATTTCATATAACCCCATCAGATAAAAAACCCCCGACAGGCGGGGGTTCATCATAATAATTTGAAAAAGTGTGGATTACTCGCGGGATTCGACCACATCGCGGATACGCGCTTTGTAAGTTTCCAGCTTTTGCGGCGTCATCATCCGGCGTTCGTCATCCAGTACCACACCGCCCACATCGTCCGCGATACGCTGCGCGGACTGTAGCATCAGCTTAAAGTTCTGATTCGCATCGCCATACGACGGCACCATCATGAAAATGGAGACGCCGGGCGTGGTGAAGTCGGTCATTTCGTCAGGATTGAAGGAGCCGGGTTTCACCATGTTAGCCAGACTAAACAGCACAGGACCGCTGCCTGCCGGGCTGAGATGACGATGGAAAATGTTCATTTCACCAAACTGAAAACCGGCCTGCAAAATGCCCTGTAGCAAGGCTTCACCATTCAGCTGACCGCCTGAGTGCGCCGCGACATGCAGCACAAGCACCGCTTCTTTGGGCTTACTGCTGGTCTGCGGACGAGGTTCAGGTTGTTTCGGCTGCGGCGGCGGACTGACCACCTCAGGCTCTGGCTCATAGTCAGGCTCAGGTTCGGCCTGATAAACAGGATTAGGCTGAACGCTGTCCAGCGGATCGCTATCCAGCAACGGATCGGCCTGAACCGGCGGTGCGGTAAAGGCTGGTGGCTGGCGAGTCGGTGCAGGCCGTTGTGGCGCACGTTCCGGTTGCGGCGCCGGGTCAAAAAGAGGATCGCTTTCAGGCTGCGGCGCAGAAGGCTGACGCGGGCGCTCCTTAACAGGCTCACGCCGCACTTCAGGCTGTGGCTCGCGGATGTCGTCAAAATGAGGCTCCTGGTGCCCGCGCGTATTACGCACACGCACTTCACCGACGCCGTCATCAACGTCGTCGGTCAGCGTCTCATCATCATGTTCATCACGTTGTTTCAAACGTTTGTGCGGGCGATCGCGGAAGACTGAAGAGCGTTCTTTACGGCTGGTCCACAGTCCGTGAATAAGAAGCGCTATAATGGCGATCGCGCCAACAACGATTAATATCAGACGCAAATCCTGCATCATTGTATTCTCTGTTGTTCCAATACCTTGCCACCGCGGCAAACTTTATTCTCTAACTGTATTTGCCCTGCCAGATAAGTGCAAGTCTGTGCAGTATTTTCTCACAAATAAGATAGCTTACCGCCACTTTTTCGTTGTTTTTTTACCCAAACGGCACCTGGTCAGCAGAAAAAGCCAGGTTATAGTAGGCGCGCCTTAACATCTTCAGGAGAACTGGCTCGATGGCTGTGAATAATTCCGTTTCCTCTTTTAATGGCGTGCACTATTTTAGCCAGGGCTGGAAGCTAATCAGGTTACCGGGCATACGGCGCTTCGTCATCGTTCCCTTGCTGGTCAACATCCTGCTGCTAGGTGGCGCCTTTGTCTGGTTATTTTTCCGTCTTGACGAGTGGATCCCCAAACTGATGTCGCATGTGCCGGACTGGCTGCAATGGCTCAGCTATGTGCTGTGGCCGCTGTCGGTGATTTCGGTGGTGCTGGTGTTTAGCTATTTCTTTTCAACGATAGCCAACCTGATTGCCGCGCCGTTTTGCGGCCTGCTGGCGGAACAACTTGAGGGGCGGCTGACGGGTAAACCACTGCCTGACAGCGGCTGGCTGGGCATGGTTAAAGACGTGCCGCGCATCATGAAACGCGAATTACAAAAGCTGGGCTACTACCTGCCCCGCGCACTGGGCCTGTTATTACTTTATTTAGTTCCGGGTTTTGGGCAGACGGTGGCACCCGTGCTGTGGTTTATGTTCAGCGCCTGGATGTTGTCTGTTCAGTATTGCGACTATCCTTTCGATAACCATAAAGTCAGTTTTCAGCAGATGCGTCATGCCTTACGCCAGCACAAGACAGCCAATATGCAGTTTGGCGCGCTGGTGAGCCTCTTTACAATGATTCCCGTGGTGAACCTGGCCATTATGCCGGTCGCCGTGTGCGGGGCCACCGCGATGTGGGTTGATCGCTACCGGGCGAACCTGGCTCGTGAAAGCCTGCGCTGAACATATCAACTATCCTTATGCAATTTTCGGCAGGTCTTATCGCCATGAGACATATAGATATATGATTTCTTTCCTTCCGCCACGGGGCAGAACAGGTATGCTCAGAGGGTTCCCAATAATTCATACAGTTAAGGACAGGCTATGAGTAAGATCTATGAAGACAACTCTTTGACAATTGGTCATACGCCGCTGGTTCGACTGAACCGCATCGGTAACGGCCGCATCCTTGCGAAGGTTGAGTCCCGTAACCCGAGCTTCAGTGTGAAATGCCGTATCGGTGCCAACATGATTTGGGACGCAGAAAAACGCGGTATTCTTAAGCAAGGTATTGAACTGGTTGAACCGACCAGCGGTAACACCGGTATTGCATTAGCCTACGTGGCCGCCGCGCGCGGTTACAAACTGACGCTGACCATGCCGGACACCATGTCTGTTGAGCGCCGTAAGTTGCTTAAAGCCCTGGGCGCAAATCTGGTCCTGACCGAAGGCGCAAAAGGCATGAAAGGCGCGATCGCCAAAGCCGAAGAGATCGTGGCCAGCGATCCCGACAAGTATTTGCTGCTGCAGCAGTTCAGTAACCCGGCCAACCCGGAAATTCACGAGAAAACCACCGGTCCCGAAATTTGGGAAGACACGGATGGTGAAGTGGATGTGTTCATTGCCGGTGTGGGGACCGGCGGCACGCTGACAGGCGTAAGCCGTTACATCAAAAACACCCAGGGTAAGAAATCCTTGATCACCGTGGCCGTAGAACCCACTGACTCACCGGTGATTGCGCAGGCGATGGCGGGCGAAGAGCTGAAACCCGGCCCGCATAAGATTCAGGGGATTGGCGCGGGCTTTATTCCGGGTAACCTGGATTTGGCGCTGATCGATTTAGCTGTCGGCATCACTAATGATGAAGCGATCGCCACGGCCCGTCGCCTGATGGAAGAAGAAGGCATTCTGGCAGGTATCTCTTCGGGTGCCGCCGTTGCCGCCGCGCTGAAGTTGCAGGAAGATGAAGCCTACGCCAACAAAAACATCGTTGTCATTCTTCCTTCTTCCGGTGAGCGCTATCTCAGCACCGCGCTGTTCGCCGATCTTTTCACGGAAAAAGAGCTGCAATAGCCCGTAGTTCGCCTTGGACAAACGCTTAAAAAGCACCCTGACGGGTGCTTTTTTGTGGCGCAGATCTCACTTTTACCATGCAGCCAATTGATTTCAGTCGTGTGGCTCTGGTATTTAGACTGCCAATTATTTCGATGCCTGAAATTAATCCTCCTTTGAAGTGGATCAAGCTGAATCAAGTTTCAGATTTAGTGAAAGGGCGAATCACGGCATAATTACCCGGTGACGTGCTCAACTCGTGTTTTGACACGCAGCGGGAATGAAACACTCATTCAAGCGCATTTGTTCGATTGTAAGTTGTATACCCGCGCACCTACACAGGCTAAAGTTACGGCTCCAGGCTAGACTTTAGATCCATAACACTCATCCTGAAAACGTTGGGGAAATAGAATGTTCCAGCAAGAAGTTACCATTACCGCACCAAACGGACTGCATACTCGCCCTGCTGCGCAATTTGTCAAAGAAGCTAAAGCCTTCCAGTCAGAAATCACCGTGACCTCCAACGGCAAATCGGCCAGCGCCAAAAGCCTGTTTAAGCTGCAGACTCTGGGTCTGACTCAGGGCACCGTTGTCACACTTTCTGCGGAAGGTGAAGATGAGCAAAAAGCCGTAGAGCATCTGGTTAAGCTGATGGCGGAACTGGAGTAATCTCCTTTCTGCTCCGCTTAAAACGACTCTTCTGCGCCATTGTGTGCAACATCTTGATCGCGGACAACCTGTCCGCGTTATTGCTTTCGTAGAGTACGTGTCACACGACTATGGCAACGCAACGAGTCCAGTCAGCCATCGTGATAAAAAGGTAGGGTTATGATTTCAGGCATTTTAGCATCACCAGGTATCGCTTTCGGCAAAGCTCTGCTGCTGAAAGAAGACGAGATCGTCATCAACCGTAAAAAAATTTCAGATGACCAGGTTGAGCAGGAGGTTCAGCGCTTTCTGCAAGGGCGTAGCAAAGCGGCTGAGCAACTTGAAGCTATTCGTATCAAAGCCAGCGAATCCCTGGGTGAAGAAAAAGCAGCCATCTTCGAAGGCCACATTATGTTGCTGGAAGACGAAGAGCTGGAGCAGGAAATCATCGACCTGATCAAAAAAGATCACGCCACTGCTGATGCTGCTGTGAACTCCGTCATCGACGCCCAGGCAAAAGCCCTGGAGGAGCTGGACGACGAATACCTGAAAGAGCGTGCGGCAGACGTGCGTGACATCGGTAAGCGTCTGCTGCAAAACATTTTAGGTCTGCACATTGTCGACCTGAGCGCAATCCAGGAAGAATCTATTCTGGTGGCGAAAGATTTAACGCCATCCGAAACCGCACAGCTGAATCTGAAAAAGGTGCTGGGCTTTATTACCGATTTGGGTGGCCGTACCTCGCACACCTCAATCATGGCACGCTCATTAGAAATCCCGGCGATTGTCGGCACCGGTAACGTGACCGCCACCATCAAAAACGGCGATTTCATCATCCTGGACGGGGTGAACAATGCGATTCACGTTAATCCGTCTGAGGCGGTTCAGGAAGAGCTGAAAGCGGTTCAGAATCAGTATCTGTCTGAAAAACATGAGCTGGCGAAGCTGAAAGATCTGCCGGCTGTTACGCTGGATGGCCACCAGGTTGAAGTCTGCGCCAACATCGGTACGGTACGCGATATCGCCGGTGCCGAGCGCAACGGCGCAGAAGGTGTTGGCCTGTACCGCACTGAGTTCCTGTTTATGGATCGCGACTCACTGCCGACCGAAGAAGAGCAGTTCCAGGCGTATAAAGCGGTCGCAGAAGCCATGGGATCGCAGGCCGTGATCGTCCGTACCATGGATATTGGCGGTGATAAAGACCTGCCTTACATGAACCTGCCTAAAGAAGAAAACCCGTTCCTGGGCTGGCGCGCCATCCGTATTGCGATGGATCGTAAGGAAATTCTGCATGCACAGCTGCGTGCTATCTTACGTGCCTCTTCTTTCGGTAAGCTGCGCATCATGTTCCCGATGATCATTTCGGTTGAAGAAGTGCGTACGCTGAAAGCGGAACTGGAGCTGCTGAAAGCGCAGTTACGCGAAGAAGGTAAAGCGTTTGACGAGTCAATCGAAGTGGGCATTATGGTGGAAACGCCTGCCTCTGCCGTGATTGCACGTCACCTGGCGAAAGAAGTCGACTTCTTTAGCATTGGGACAAACGATTTGACGCAGTATACTCTTGCAGTAGATCGTGGTAATGATTTGATTTCGCACCTGTATAACCCGATGACGCCTTCGGTACTGAACCTCATCAAGCAAGTCATTGATGCGTCTCATGCTGAAGGTAAATGGACTGGCATGTGTGGTGAGCTGGCAGGTGACGAACGTGCTACACTACTGTTACTGGGAATGGGGCTGGACGAATTCAGCATGAGTGCCATTTCTATCCCTGGCATCAAGAAAATTATTCGTAATACACATTTCGAAGATGCGAAGGCGTTGGCAGAGCAGGCACTGGCTCAACCTACGGCGGAAGACTTGATGAACCTGGTGAACAAGTTCATTAAAGAAAAAACGCTCTGCTGATCCACGAGATGCTGGCCCCAAATTACTGCTTAGGAGAAGATCATGGGTTTGTTTTCTAAACTTTTTGGCGAAAAAACAGATAGCGCTGGGACAATTGATATCGTAGCGCCTCTGTCTGGCGAAATCGTGAATATTGAAGACGTACCAGATGTGGTGTTTGCAGAAAAAATCGTGGGTGACGGTATTGCGATCAAACCAAGCGGCAACAAAATGGTTGCGCCGGTTGATGGGACTATCGGCAAGATTTTCGAAACCAACCATGCCTTTTCAATCGAATCCGATAATGGCATTGAGCTGTTCGTGCATTTCGGCATCGATACCGTCGAACTGAAAGGCGAAGGCTTCAAACGCATCGCCGAAGAAGGTCAGAAGGTTAAAAAAGGCGACGTGGTGATCGAATTCGATCTGCCGCTGCTGGAAGAGAAAGCAAAATCCACACTGACCCCTGTTGTCATTTCCAATATGGATGAAATCAAGGATTTGACAAAACTGTCTGGTCAGGTCGTCGTGGGTGAAACCCCGGTGATTCGCATCAAAAAGTAATACACAAACGGCACCTCAGGGTGCCGTTCTCTTATGCTTCACGTCTCTGCTTAATGCGGCTGCCAGCGGGGCAAACGCAGTGTCAGCTCCAGTCCGCCTTCAGGCCGGTTAACCGCCCTGACCTCGCCATGATGCGCCAGTACCACTTTACGCACAATTGCCAGCCCCAGCCCGTAGCCTTTACCCAGTAACGGCGAATTGACCCGGACAAAGGGATCAAAGATGCTGGACAGCTTATTCTCATCGACGCCTGGCCCCTGATCCCGCACCTGAATCGCCAGCCACTGTTGCTCAACCTGCAGGCTGACCTCAATGCGCTGACCCGGCAGCGAAAAGCGTAAAGCATTACGCAGCACGTTCTCAATGCCTCGCCGGCATAACTCAGCATTCCCGCGTACGGTATGATCGGCCTGCTCATCAACGTTAAACACGACCTCGACGCCGGGGATCTGCGCTTCATAACGGAGATCGGTAACCACCGCCTCTAATAAGCCGGCCAAATCAAAATAGTGTTCGCCCGGCACACTTTCATGCTCGGCACGCGCCAGGGTTAACAGTTCACCAATCATCTTATCCAGCCGCTGTGCCTCTTCATCGATGCGATCCAGCGAGTCATTCACGTTTTCTGGCCGCTGTCGCGCCAGGCCCGTTGCCAGCTGCAGACGGGCAAGCGGCGAGCGCAGTTCATGAGAGATGTCATGAAGCAGGGCTTCACGGGCACGCACCAACGTGTCCAGGCGTTCAACCATGGCATCGAACGCCTGCGCCACGCTGGAGAGCTCGTCATGACGCTTACGCAGCGCAGGATAGAGCCTGATGCTTAAGTCGCCATTGGCTACCCGCGAAAAACCTTCACGCAGTTGTCGCATAGGGCGCGTCAGGTTCCATGCCAGCAGCAGGCTAAACAGCAACCCCACAGACCCGGCGAAAATGAACATGGGCTCCGGAATATTCAGGAAATTATGTGGCCGCCCCTCCCGGCTCATTGTGCGTATGCCTTTCAGATCGTACAGCAGTTCATAGCTCTTGCCGTCCGGGCTCTGTGCCTGGCGCACAAGATGGTCGGGAAAAAAGGATTTTTCGGGCGTTTCGGGCGCAAGCGGCGGTGCCTCTGCGTTGCGGAGATTATCCAGTGCGCGTACATGCAAAAACGCCCGATCTTCCGGGGCCCACTCCGCCATCATCGCATCCAGCGCTGACGGGCCGCCCCGCTCCAGCACCGACACGGCTGACGCCATCAGCGCGTCAGCCAGCCGCTGGGTGACCAAATATTCAGGGGGATGATGCCGCGTACCGGAAAGTGAGAAACCCAGCCAGATCAGCTGACTGATAATCAGGAAAACCAGCCAGAACCCCAGCAGGATCTTCCAGAACATGCGCCCACGGTAAGTTTGATTCATCGAATGCGATAACCAATGCTGCGAACGGTTTCGATGGTGATGCTGTCGGCGGTGAGCGCGCTGAGCTTCTGACGGATATTACTGATATGCACATCCACGCTGCGATCGTACGCTTCACGCGGTCGTCCCAGGCCTTTCTCAGACAGCTCGTCTTTCGTCACCACCCGGTCCGGTGAACGCAGCAGCAAATCCAGCAGATTAAATTCAGAGGCGGTCAGATCAAAGGCTTTCCCCTGCCATTCCGTCACGCGGTTGGCCGCATTGAGTGTTAACTCTCCCCATTGCAGCGTCTCTTTTTTATCCTGCAGAGGCGCATGCTCCTCAATCCGACGCAGTACGGCACGCAAGCGCGCCACCAACTCACGGGGATAACACGGCTTGGGCATATAGTCATCGGCCCCCATTTCCAGGCCGATAACCCGATCAATATTGTCGCCCTTGGCCGTCAGCATAATCACCGGCAGACGGCTTTGCTGGCGCACCTGCCGCAGGACATCGGTGCCGCTCATATCCGGCAGCATAATATCCAGAATCATGGCGCTGTACTCACCGGACAGCGCCCCCTGCACACCGGCAGTGCCGGTTAACACCAGTTGCGTATCAAAGCCTTCCGTGATCAGATACTGGCTCAGCATCGTGCCTAATTCTACGTCGTCATCTACCAGCAGGATTTTCATTGTTATCTCTCTTACGTCACTGGCGCTATTTTGAACCGGGCCAGCGAAACGCGCAGCCAGTTTTACGCGATCCTTACAGATGCCAGTAAGCTTAGCCAAATAAACAAGACTCAGGCAGCCGACGGCGCAGCATAAGCCTTCAGAGGGCGTAATGGCTGCGTGGCGTTACTGATAAACGCCGGTAGAGAGATAGCGATCGCCACGGTCACAAACAATGGCCACCACGACGCTTCCAGGATGGGCGCTGGCAATACGCAGCGCGCCCGCGACCGATCCGCCTGAGCTGACGCCGCAGAAAATACCTTCACGCCGGGCCAGCGCCCGCATGGTCTCTTCGGCTTCCTGCTGCCCCATATCAATTACCTCATCCACCAACTCGGGCCGGTAAATGCCGGGCAAATACGCCTGAGGCCAGCGGCGAATCCCAGGAATGCTACTGCCTTCTTTAGGCTGCAGGCCAATCACTTTCACGCCCGTCTTATGTTCTTTTAAAAACCGCCCTACGCCGGTAATCGTGCCGGTGGTGCCCATACTGGAGACAAAATGCGTCATGCGCTGATTCGACTGGGCCCACAGCTCCGGTCCCGTGGTCTGGTAGTGGCCCAGTGGATTGTCTGGGTTATTAAACTGGTCCAGCACCGTTCCCTCACCGCGCGCCGCCATCGCCTGGGCTAAATCACGCGCGCCCTCCATGCCCTGCTCCCGACCTATCAGGACTAACTCGGCCCCATAGGCACGCATCGCATCCTGCCGCTCCTGGCTCATATTATCCGGCATCAGTAAGCGCAACCGGTAGCCTTTCATCGCCGCGATCATCGCCAGCGCGATACCGGTGTTGCCACTGGTGGCCTCAATCAGCTGATCGCCCGGTGTTATCTCGCCTCGCCGTTCCGCCTGATGAATCATTGACCAGGCTGCGCGATCTTTGACGGAACCGGCGGGGTTGTTGCCCTCCAGTTTCAGCCAGATCTCACTGCCATTGTCAGGCGTCAGGCGCTGTAACCTGATAAGCGGTGTATTACCGATTGTGTGTTCCAGAGTGGTCACGGTGCATATCCTGGCGAAACGATACCGTTACGAATCAGGCCAGAGCCTGAGGTATGGCGGTATAAACATTAAAAAAGGGCGGGACATTGTCCCGCCCTGCGTGAAAAAGAAAATATCAGGCGCTGTGCGCAAAGGCAACTGCCCGCAATGGCGTGGCGCCCTGATAGAGCCTGGCCTGTTGCAGCCCGACAAACAGGCGCTCGCCGCGCAGTGGCGCGGTCTGATCACCATCGAACACCAGCGAGAAAGGTTCGCTCTGCCAGCCCGCAGGCTGCACGACCAACTGCCAGAAATGGCCACGCGGACTCACCTCAAGGACCTGTACCGGTAAAGGGGTTTCCAGGCTGCTTTTACGCGAAACATCAATTTCCCAGGGACGCAGGAACAGATCAACCGCGCCCTGATGGGCAGAGGTATAGCCTAACGGCCAGTGATGCGCCCCGACATGGAACTGGGAACCATGAACCTCACCATCAAAGCGGTTAACTTCGCCCAGGAATTCCAGCACGAAGCGCGTCGCCGGATCGCGCCAGACCTCATCCGGCGTGCCCACCTGCTCGATGCTGCCCTGACTCATCACCACGACGCGGTCGGCAACTTCCATTGCCTCTTCCTGATCGTGCGTGACAAACACGCTGGTGAATTTTAATTCTTCATGAAGCTGGCGTAACCAGCGGCGCAGCTCTTTACGCACCTGGGCATCCAGCGCACCAAAAGGCTCATCCAGCAGCAGAATTTGCGGCTCGACGGCCAGTGCTCTTGCCAGCGCCACGCGCTGCTTCTGACCACCCGAGAGCTGAGCCGGAAAGCGGTTTGCCAGATGCGACAACTGCACCATCTCCAGCAGACGTGTTACACGATTTTTGATTTCGGCACTGGATGGCCGCTCACGACGCGGCAGCACGGTCAGGCCAAAGGCAATGTTGTCAAACACGGTCATATGGCGGAACAGCGCATAGTGTTGAAAAACAAACCCGACTTTACGATCGCGGGCATGCAGGCGACTGACGTCATACTCATGAAAACGAATCTGGCCGCTGTTCTGATGCTCCAGCCCGGCGATAATACGCAGCAGGGTCGTTTTACCGGAACCGGACGGCCCCAGCAACGCCACCATCTGGCCCGACGGGATATCCAGTGAAATATCGTTCAGCACCGCTGTGCGACCAAAGGATTTGTTGATTTGTTTAATCTCAATGCTCATGATTTTCCTCCAGTTGCAGGCGTTTGTGCTGCTGCTCTAAGCGCCACTGCACAATGCTTTTCAAAAACAGGGTCAGGATGGCCATGACGGTCAGCAACGCGGCGGCAGTGAAGGCACCCACCGTGTTGTAATCCTGATGCAGTAATTCGACCTGAAGCGGCAAAGTGTAGGTTTCGCCGCGAATGGAGCCGGATACCACAGATACCGCACCGAACTCGCCAATGGCGCGGGCATTGGTCAGCACCACGCCGTACAGCATTGCCCAGCGAATATTCGGTAACGTCACACGGCGAAACATCTGCCAGCCCGACGCGCCCAACAGCACCGCAGCCTCATCTTCATGACTGCCCTGGCTCAGCATGACCGGCACCAGTTCGCGAACCACGAACGGACAGGTCACGAAGACGGTGACCAGCACCATACCCGGCCAGGTGAACATCACCTGAATATTGTGGGCATCCAGCCAGCCGCCTGCCGGACCGTTAATGCCCCAGAACAGCAGGTACATCAGGCCAGCCACAACCGGCGAGACCGCGAACGGAATATCAAACAGGGTTAACAACAGCTGGCGACCAGGAAACGTAAAGCGGGTGACCAGCCAGGCCAGCAAGGTGCCGAAGACCAGATTAACCGGCACGGTAATCAGCGCCACCAGTACGGTCAGCCAAATCGCGTGCAGCATATCGCTGTCGGTCAGGTTACGCAGAGTCAGGCCAAGCCCGCTGTGCAGCGCTTCCCAGAAGATGGAGACCATCGGCACCACCAGCAGCAGCACCGAGATCAGCACACCCGTGCCGATAAGCAGCCATTTACCCCAGTTTACGGGCTGGCGATCGGCATGATTGAGTTGCGAAATATCAGCCATCAGTGACCTCCCAGACGACGGCCAAAGCGGCTCTGTAAGGTATTAATGGCAAACAGCAGCAGCAACGACGCCGCCAGAATGACCGACGCGATGGCGCTGGCGGCCGGATAATCAAACTCCTGCAGACGGACAAAAATCATCAGTGAGGTCACTTCTGTTTTCCAGGCAATATTGCCCGCGATAAAGATCACCGCGCCAAACTCGCCCAGGCTGCGGGTAAACGACAGCGCAGTGCCCGCCAGCAACGCCGGAGCCACTTCCGGCAGCACAACGCGACGGAAACTTTGCCAGGGCGTTGCGCCCAGAGTCTGCGCCGCCTCTTCGTATTCCGGACCTAACTCTTCCAGCACCGGCTGCACCGTCCGGACAACAAACGGGATACTGGTGAAGGCCATCGCCAGCGCGATACCAATCCAGGTGTAGGAAATCTTCATGTCGAAATGAGCAAACCATTGACCGTACCAGCCGTTTACCGAAAACAGACCGGCCAGGGTTAACCCTGCGACGGCGGTTGGCAATGCAAAGGGCAAATCCATTAAACCATCCAGCAGCGTGCGACCCGGGAAGCGATAACGCGTTAAAACCCAGGCCATCAGCATGCCAAACAGGGCATTGAACAATGAGGCAACGCCGGCCGACAGCAGCGTCACTTTATAGGCTGCAATCAGTTGGGGATTGGTCACCACGTCCCAGTATTGCTGCAATGTCATCTGCGACAACTGCATGATAAGGGCACTGATGGGCAGCAGCAGAATCAGGCAGGTAAACAGCAGACTGGTGCCCAGGCTCAGGCCGAAACCGGGCAAAACACGTTTTTGGCTGGCTGCAAACATTATCCACGCCCCGCCGCTAACAGTTGATCCAGTTCACCGCCACTTTCGAAATGGGTTTTCATAACGTTATTCCAGCTACCAAATACGTCTTCAACCCGAAACAGCTGTGTGGCTGGAAAGCGATCTTTTTGCTGCTCCATCAGCTGCGGATTGTTCACGCGATAATAAAAGTCCGTAATGATTTTCTGTGCCTCGGGCGAATACAGCCAGGTCAGATAAGCCTTCGCCGCGTCGGCTGTTTTATTGTGTTCAACGTTTTTATCGACCCAGGCGACGGGGAACTCCGCCAGGATATCGGTTTTTGGCACCACGACTTCGTAATCCTCTTTGCCGTACTGATTACGAATGGTGTTGACCTCCGATTCGAAGCTGATCAGCACATCCCCTAAGCCGCGTTCAGCAAAGGTGGTGGTGGCGCCGCGTCCGCCTGTGTCGAAAACCTCGACGTTTTTCAGAAACTGTGTCATCCAGGCGCGCGTTTTTGCCTGGTCGCCGCCGTCCGCTTTCTCTGCGGCACCCCAGGCGGCAAGATAGGTATAACGCCCGTTACCCGAGGTCTTCGGATTCGGGAAAATCAGCTTCACGTCGTTACGGGTTAAATCGGACCAGTCATGAATCTGCTTAGGGTTACCCTTGCGAACCAGAAACGCCATGGTGGAATAAAACGGTGAACTGTGATTCGGCAGGCGCGTTTGCCAGTCGGCCGGGATGAGTTTGCCTTTGTCATGCAGCACCTGTACATCCGTCACCTGATTATAGGTCACCACATCGGCACGCAGCCCTTGCAGAATGGCCAGCGCCTGTTTAGAAGAACCCGCATGCGACATTTTGATGGTGAGTTTATCGTCCGGATGTTGCGCATCCCACTGGCTGACAAAAGGCGCGTTCAGGGCGACGAACAGTTCACGTGAAACGTCATAAGAGCTGTTTAACAGCTCTGTGGCGTGCGCGGCGCCAGCAAGGCCCAGCGACAGCGCGATTCCGCTCACGATTTTTTTCATCGCTTTGAAGGTCATGGTTCACCCTGAAGAAATTTGATGCAGATCTCATCCGCAGATACAGCAGTTTATTTATAACTCAGCGTAAACCCGTAACGGTTTTATATATCGTTTATTGATTTCAAAGTCGAAAAAGGCATAAGGCGGCGGGAAAAGAATGCGCAAAAACAGAATTGGGTTGGCAGGGCGCACTGAACGCCCTGCGGGAGGCAAAAATTACGTGGCTTAACGCTGCCAGACGAACTTGCTGAGTTTCCAGCTTTTCAGCGTGTCATCGGCGGGCAGTAATCCTTCCGGACCGTGCCAGGTCCCGCTGTAAACGTAGCGCAGATGCGGGCTGCCAGGCACACGGCATTCGACGTCATGATTGTCTAACCCGGCAGCCACAATGCAGTTATTAAAGGCTTTGTCATATCTGGCGCTAAACGCATCGCCAATTTTGCTGCCGTCGGCACTGGCAATGTCGTTGTCCGTCACCTCAATGCGGTCAACCTGTGACTGACCATAAATGACCAGCTTAACCTGACCGTTCTTCATCGCCTGCCAGAAGGACACCACCTGACCGTTCTGGCCACGCATGCCCTGACGCAGATCGTAGTTGCCCTTAAGCCCGTCTTTGATGGCCGATTCGTTCATCGCCGTGGCACTGTTGATCCCACCAACGCCCTGATCGCTGATCGTCAGTGAAGGACCAAACCAGTTCCATGGCAGCGCAGAAGACCAGTGGTAACTCAATGGATTCCACCAGCGTACCTGCTGGCTGCTGTTGGCGTCAGGGCCGGAGGAACTGGCACACCCACTGACCAGCATGGCCACCGTCAGTATCGTGTAACGAACAGCTTTCATGAAAACTCCTGTTAATAAATAGATCTGGGCAAAACGGATTGGAGTCGCAAAGCGGCAAAAAGTTTATTCGGGATCGTGTGGCGGCAAAAAGCAGGCGCGAAGCCGGACACTGATCAGTAACCACAGCAGTGCCAGCAGATCAAACAGCGTAAACAGCAGCGGCAACGGTGAGCTGAGCAGATCGGTCTGGACGAGTTGTACGCTCTGCCAGAGCAAATTCGCCCCTAACGATACCACCAGCACCAGGCGCCAGCTGCGCCACACTCGGGGTAAACGCGACCGGTAGCCCGTGAGCAACAGCCCCGACAGCGCTGGCAGACCCAACACCAGTCCTGACCAGAACGCCTGGCGATCCGGATAGAAAAGGGCCAGAAGATCGTTTCCCTGCTGGCGTGACGCGCCAGCCATCACCAGGAGCCACCAGGTGCGCGACTGCAATAGCAGAATCAGCCAGAAAAGAAACGGCAGGCGCAGTTGCCCTTTGTCGTCGTACTCCTCAGGCGGCCAGACCGAATTAATATTCACGATCTTCGATTAAACGTTTGCCCAGCAACACCACATCGACCGTTTCATAATCCAGCTTTTCATAGAAGGCAACGACCTGGTCGTTCTCTTCCCGCACCATCAGGTGAATTTTAGGGCAACCGCGCGCAATGAGTTTTTTCTCCAGGCGATTCATCAGGGCATTGGCAAAGCCGCGGCCCTGATAATCCGGATGCACCGCCAGATAGTAAGCCGCGCCACGGTGACCATCGTAACCGCCCATTACGGTACCGACGACTTCGCCCCCGACTTCCGCCACCAGAAACAGGTCGGCGTCATGATGCATTTTGCGTTCGATGTCCAGCTCCGGATCGTTCCATGGCCGTAACAAATCGCAGCGTTCCCAGAGCGTGATCACTTCTTCAAAATCTTCCTGGCGGAAGGTGCGGATTTCCATCTTCTGTACCTGCAGTTCACCTCAATTTGCTGATTATCACGCTTTCTTCGGCGGGTGCAACCCTGACTGCTGACGGCAACGTTAAAAAAAAAGAAATTGCCGGTTACCAGGCTGAAAAACAAAGTAATAACCTGAAATGGTTGAAAGATCGCACCGGGCATAATGTTACGCTATAACACGGTGCATTATGATTGCTCAGGGACATGCACATGCACTTACTCAAACGTTTAATTCATCGTCGCCAGCTGCTGCTGTCCGGGCTGGCGCTCGCCATATTGTCCCCGCGCGCGGTGCAGGCGAAGGAACAGCAGGCTTCGCTCTCTAACCGACCCTCGTCGCCCAGGCCGCGGGTTAACAACGGCAAGCGCATCGTGATGCTCGATCCGGGCCACGGCGGTATCGATTCGGGTGCGGTCGGCGAAGAGGGTTCCGAAGAAAAACACATTGTTTTAGACATCGCCAGTAATGTGCGCAGTCTGCTGCAGTCACATCCGCGTATCGAGGTCCGCCTGACGCGTGACAGCGACCATTTCATTCCGCTCTACCAGCGAGTGGAGATTGCGCATCAGCACGGTGCGAACCTGTTTATGTCAATCCATGCGGATGGCTATACCAGCCCGGATGCCAGCGGTGCCTCTGTGTTCGCGTTATCCAATCGGGGTGCCAGCAGCAGCATGGCGCGTTACCTGTCGAAACGTGAAAATGACGCGGACAAGGTCGGCGGAGCCAACGTGGAACAGCAGGACCAGTATTTACAGCAGATTCTGTTTGATCTGGTGCAAACGGACACCATCAGAAACAGCCTGACCCTGGGCAAACACGTTCTGGACCAGATTCGCCCGGTGCATCACCTTCACAGTCAGCATACCGAACAGGCCGCCTTTGCCGTGCTGAAGTCGCCGTCCATTCCCTCGGTGCTGGTGGAAACGTCTTTTATTACCAATCCGCGCGAAGAGCAGTTGCTGGGCACGACCGCCTTTCGGCAGAAGATTGCCTCGGCTATCGCCACAGGTATCATTAACTACTTTGATGAGTATGATCGTCGAATGTCATAGTAGATCAGCTATAATCACGGCCAATTTTTACTAAGAGAAGCCTATCCCATGCCTGATATCTCCCGCGTAAAAACGTTCCTGCTGGATTTGCAGGATGAGATTTGTCGCAAGCTGACTGCCGAAGACGGTGGCGCGCAGTTCACTGAAGACCGCTGGGAACGCCCCGGCGGTGGCGGTGGACGAAGCCGTGTGCTGCGTAATGGTGCCGTGTTTGAACAGGCTGGCGTGAATTTCTCCCACGTTCATGGCGACCAGATGCCCGCCTCCGCGACGGCACATCGTCCTGAGCTGGCCGGATGCAGTTTCGAAGCCATGGGCGTTTCGCTGGTTATCCATCCCAACAACCCGTATGTACCGACCAGTCATGCGAATGTGCGCTTTTTCATTGCCGAAAAACCCGGTGCCGAGCCGATCTGGTGGTTTGGCGGCGGCTTTGATATGACGCCGTTTTACGGGTTTGAAGAAGATGCGCTGCACTGGCATCAGACCGCCTTCGATATCTGCCAGCCTTTTGGCGAGGATGTCTATCCCCGGTTTAAAAAGTGGTGCGACGACTATTTCTATCTGAAACACCGCGACGAGCAACGCGGTATTGGTGGGCTGTTTTTTGACGATATCCACGAGCCGGGCTTTGAACAAAGTTTTGCCCTTATTCAGGCCGTCGGCCGGGGCTTTCTGGACGCTTACCAGCCGATTGTGGCGCGCCGCAAGCACATGCCTTATGGCGACCGCGAACGGCAGTTCCAGCTTTACCGCCGGGGTCGCTATGTAGAGTTCAATCTGGTGTGGGATCGGGGCACGCTGTTTGGCCTGCAAACCGGAGGCAGAACGGAATCCATTTTGATGTCCCTGCCGCCCATGGTGCGCTGGGAATATAACTATCATCCTGAACCTGACTCACCCGAGGCCGCGCTCTACCGTGACTTCCTGCCGGTGAAAAACTGGCTCAACCTGCCTGAGTAATCCACGTTGCCGGCTCAGGAACGTGCCGGGGCGGCAACCCGGGTCGCCGCCCCGGTTGACTACAGCGGCTGCGTCTGCGCTTCCACCACCGCCAGCGCCACCATATTGACGATCCGGCGCACGGACGCGATGCGCGTCAGCACGTGCACCGGCCGGGTCATGCCCATCAGCACCGGCCCGACCGTTACGCCTTCCGAACAGGACACGCGCAGCAGATTGTAGCTGATGCGCGCCGCTTCCACGTTGGGCATGATCAGCAGGTTTGCGCTGCCTTTCAGCGGGCTGTCGGGCATGATTTCCCGCCGGATGCTTTCCACCAGCGCCGCATCGCCGTGCATTTCCCCGTCGATTTCCAGCTCAGGCGCGCGCTGTTGCACCAGCGCCAGCACATCGCGCATTTTCTGCGCACCAGGCGCACTGGAGGTGCCAAAGCTGGAGTGCGACAGCAACGCCACGCGCGGCTCAATCCCAAAGCGACGGACGGTTTCCGCCGCCATTAACGTTATATCCGCCAGCTGTTCCGGTGTAGGATCGGCGTTGACGTAAGTATCCGCAATAAACGTGTTGCCATTCGGCAGTAACAGCGCATTCATGGCACCGGCCACCTTCACATCACTCCGCAGGCCCAGCACGCGCTCCACAATCTCGTAGTGCTCGTTATAATCGCCGATGGTGCCGCAGATCAGCGCATCGGCCTCACCACGGTAGACCATGATGGCACCGATGAGGGTCGGATTGCCAATAACGGCGCGTTGCGCCTGCTCGGGGGTGACACCGCGCCGCTTCATCATCTGGTAATACTCATTCCAGTACGCTTTAAAGCGGGGATCGGATTCGTTATTCACGATTTCAAAATCCTTTCCGGGCTCAATTTTGAGCCCCTGTTTTTCTAACCGCATGGCGATCACGTTGGGGCGACCTATCAGGATGGGTTTCGCCAGCCCCAGCGAGACCAGCTCCTGCGTAGCATGCAGCACCCGCACCTCTTCGCCCTCCGCCATCACCACCCGTTTCGGGGCTTTACGCGCCTGGGAAAAGATTGGCTTCATAAACAGGTTGGTCTTATACACAAACTCCGTAAGTTGCTCCCGGTAGGCATCAAAGTCAGCCACAGGCCGGGTTGCCACGCCGGACGCCATCGCCGCTTTCGCCACGGCAGGGGCTATCTGCACGATTAAACGTGGATCAAAGGGTTTGGGAATCAGATAGTCCGGTCCGAAGCGCAGGTCCTGATCGCTATAGGCCGAAGCCACTACGTCGCTTTGTTCCGCCTGTGCCAGTTCGGCAATGGCGTGTACGGCCGCCAGCTTCATCTCTTCATTGATGGCGGTGGCCCCCACATCCAGCGCGCCACGAAAGATAAACGGGAAGCAGAGCACGTTGTTCACCTGATTAGGAAAATCAGAACGTCCGGTGCAGATAATCGCATCCGGCCGTACGGCTTTCGCCAACGGCGGCAGAATTTCGGGATGGGGATTTGCCAGCGCCAGAATCAGCGGATCTTTCGCCATGCTTTTCACCATATCCTGCGTCAGGACATCCGGTCCGGAACAGCCCAGGAAAATATCTGCGCCCTGGATCACGTCGGCCAGCGTGCGCTTGCCGTGATCCTCCACGGCATAATCGGCTTTGGTGGCCGCCATATTGGGTTCGCGGTCACGGTAAATCAGCCCTTTCGAATCGCACACCCGAATATGGTCTTTCTGCAAGCCCAGCGCGACCAGCAGGTTCATACAGGCAATGGCCGATGCGCCCGCGCCTGACACCACCAGCCGTACATCAGCGATAGCCTTGTTGACGATGCGTAGTCCGTTCAGCACCGCCGCCGTACAGATGATGGCCGTGCCATGCTGGTCATCGTGAAACACCGGAATTTTCATGCGCTGCCGCAGTTGCTGTTCGATATAAAAACACTCGGGCGCTTTGATATCTTCAAGATTGATTCCGCCAAACGTGGGTTCCAGCGCGGCAATCACCTCGATCAGCTTATCGGGATCCTGTTCGTCGACCTCAATATCAAAAACGTCAATGCCCGCGAATTTCTTAAACAGAACGCCCTTGCCTTCCATCACCGGTTTCCCGGCCAGTGCGCCGATGTTCCCCAGCCCCAGTACCGCCGTACCGTTTGAAATCACCGCCACCAGATTGCCGCGCGCGGTGTACTTGTGCGCCGCCAGCGGATCGGCGGCGATTTCTAAACAGGGCGCCGCCACGCCAGGAGAATAGGCCAGCGCCAAATCCCGCTGGGTGGCAAGAGGTTTGGTGGGGGAAACCTGAATTTTTCCGGGAGTGGGATACTGATGAAAATCAAGCGCACTTTGCTTCAGTTGGTCATCCATTTGACATCCTTCTTCGCCAGGTAAGTGGATGTTCAGTATAGAAAGCACACCATCACAAAGCGGTGAGGCGGTTCAAAGAACCTTCTTTCTTAACGCACAGATTGCCACAGTCTACCCTGCGTCATTTTTCATGGCTGCTATCCTTAATGGCTGGACAGTCGTTATCCGCAGAAATGTCATCTCGGGTGGTTGCGCGCAACCCTCATCGCACAACATTCAGAGAAAACGCATTTTCACTGCACCTGGTCTGTTGCAATGTGGTGAGTCGGCGTTACTACGACGGGTAATGTCTGCACTGATTAGGGCACGAGGCCAGAGGTGTTCCCTTTTGTTACAACGTATTTTTCAAGGAGTGTAGAAATGAACCAGCTTGAAGCCCTTAAACAGTTCACGACCGTGGTGGCTGACAGTGGCGATATTGAGTCCATCCGTAATTATCACCCACAAGATGCGACGACTAACCCTTCGCTTATTCTGAAAGCATCTGCTCTCCAGCCTTACAAACATCTGATTGATGACGCCATCGACTACGCGAAAAAACAGGGTGGCAGCAAAGAAACGCAGATTATTAACGCCAGCGATAAAGTGGCCATTAACCTCGGTATGGAAATTCTGAAAAGCATACCAGGCCGTGTTTCGACCGAAGTGGATGCGCGCCTCTCCTTCGATCGTGGCATGTGCGTCACGAAAGCAGAAAAGCTGGTCCGCATGTATGAAGAGCACGGCATTGATCGCTCTCGCATCCTGATCAAACTGGCCTCCACATGGGAAGGCATTAAAGCCGCAGAAGAGCTGGAAAAGAATGGTATCCAGTGCAACCTGACGCTGCTGTTCTCCTTTGCCCAGGCGCGCGCCTGCGCCGAAGCCGGGGTTTATCTGATTTCGCCGTTTGTCGGCCGTATCTATGACTGGTACAACAGCCGCAAGCCCATGGACCCGTATAACGTCGACGAAGATCCGGGCGTGAAATCGGTGCGCCGTATTTACGATTATTATAAGAAGCATCGCTATGACACCATCATTATGGGTGCCAGCTTCCGTAAGGTCGAACAGGTACTGGCGCTGGCCGGGTGTGATCGGCTGACGCTGTCACCTAACCTGCTGGAGGAGTTGCAGAACAGCGAGGCGCCCGTAGAGCGTAAGCTTGAGCCTTCCACTGAATGTTTCCATCAGCCGTCGCCGCTGTCCGAAGCGGAGTTCCGCTGGGAACATAATCAGGACCCTATGGCGGTCGAAAAACTGGCAGACGGTATTCGCCAGTTCGCCGTTGACCAGCAAAAACTGGAAGATGTGCTGGCGGCGCGCCTGTAGTTTTTCCCCTCTTTTACCGGGCGGGCTCACTCCCGCCCTGATGCTTAACAAGGGAGACCCTTTATGTCCTCACGCAGAGAGTTGGCGAATGCGATTCGCGCATTAAGTATGGATGCGGTACAAAAAGCAAAATCCGGTCATCCTGGTGCGCCAATGGGCATGGCAGATATCGCCGAAGTGCTGTGGCGCGATTTCCTCAAGCATAATCCGACCAACCCCGCCTGGCTGGATCGCGACCGCTTTATCCTGTCTAACGGTCACGGCTCAATGCTGCTTTACAGTTTGCTGCACCTGACCGGGTACGATTTACCGATTGAAGAGCTGAAAAACTTCCGCCAGCTGCACTCCAAAACACCGGGCCACCCGGAAATTGGCTACACGCCGGGCGTGGAAACCACGACCGGCCCGCTGGGTCAGGGTCTGGCAAACGCCGTGGGTCTGGCCATTGCGGAACGGACGCTGGCTGCGCAGTTTAACCGTCCACAACACGATATCGTTGACCACTTCACCTATGTGTTTATGGGCGACGGCTGTCTGATGGAGGGGATTTCCCACGAAGTCTGCTCACTGGCCGGAACGCTTGGTCTGGGCAAACTGATCGGCTTCTATGACCACAACGGCATTTCCATCGACGGAGAGACCGAAGGCTGGTTTACGGATGACACGCACAAACGTTTCGAAGCCTATAACTGGCACGTGGTCGGTGAAATTGATGGTCACGATGCCGAGGCCGTTAAAGCTGCAATTAAAGAAGCGCAAAGCGTCACCGATAAGCCGTCACTGATTATCTGCCGCACGGTTATTGGCTTTGGTTCACCGAATAAAGCCGGTAAAGAAGAGGCACACGGGGCCGCGCTGGGTGAAGAAGAAGTCGCCCTGACGCGCAAGCAACTGGGCTGGAATTATCCGGCGTTTGAGATTCCGCAAGAGATTTACCAGCAGTGGGATGCCAAAGAAGCTGGCGCGGCGCGCGAAAAAGCCTGGAACGATAAGTTTGCCGCGTATCAGCAGGCTTATCCTGAACTGGCCGCAGAATATACGCGGCGTATGAACGGCGAAATGCCCGCAAACTGGGAAGCGGAAACTGCCCGATTTATTGCCGATCTGCAGGCGAATCCGCAAAAAATCGCCAGCCGCAAGGCCTCGCAAAATTCACTGGAAGCCTACGGCAAAATGCTGCCTGAATTCCTGGGCGGCTCTGCCGACCTCGCCCCCAGTAACCTCACCATATGGTCAGGTTCGAAATCCATCAAAGAGGATCCGGCCGGGAACTATATCCACTACGGTGTGCGTGAATTTGGTATGACGGCCATTGGTAACGGTATTGCCCACCACGGCGGTTTTGTGCCCTATACCGCGACCTTCCTGATGTTCGTCGAGTACGCCCGTAATGCCGCGCGCATGGCGGCCCTGATGAAGGCCCGCCAGATTCTGGTTTATACCCATGACTCAATCGGTCTGGGTGAAGATGGTCCAACCCACCAGCCGGTAGAGCAGATTGCCAGCCTGCGCGTTACGCCGAATATGAGCGTCTGGCGTCCGTGCGACCAGGTGGAAACCGCTGTGGCCTGGCAGGCTGCGATTGAGCGTCATCATGGACCTACCGCCCTGATCCTGTCGCGTCAGAATCTGGCACAGCCAGAGCGTACGGCGGAACAGGTGGCGAATATCAAACGCGGCGGTTACGTCCTGAAAGACTGTGAGGGCACGCCAGACGTCATTCTGATTGCCACCGGCTCTGAAGTGGAGATCACGCTGGGTGCAGCAACGAAGCTGACGACCGGCGGCCATAAGGTGCGGGTCGTTTCACTGCCTTCAACGGATCTGTTCGACGCGCAGGATGCGGCTTATCGCGAATCCGTGCTGCCTTCCGCTGTGAAAGCACGCGTGGCCGTGGAAGCAGGCATAGCGGATTACTGGTATAAATATGTCGGGCTGGACGGTGCCATTGTCGGGATGACTACGTTCGGTGAATCTGCGCCAGCAGAAAAGCTGTTCGCGGAGTTTGGCTTCACGATAGAAAACATCGTCAGCCATGCCGAAGCCCTGCTGAAACCGGCATAATCCTCGCACTCACGCGATCCGGCTTCCTCAGCCGGACCGCGGTTTTGCTCTCAGCACGCCAGCCTGACGCTGGCGTGCTGCTCTCTGAAAACCCACCTTCTTCGGTAACCACGTTTTTCGCCGTACCCCTGCATGCTGTGGTTAATCCTGCCGCCTTGCTGACCTTAACAACCGTTACTTTAAAAAGTGGCTCAGCAGCAGCAAAGAGAGCGAAACGTTGATGGCTCCGCCGATACGCGTCGCGATCTGAGCAAACGGCATCAGGCCCATGCGGTTACCGGCGGTGAGAATGGCTACATCGCCCGTCCCGCCCTGCCCACTCTGGCAGCAGGAAACAATGGCGACATCAATAGGATGCATGCCAATCTTTTTCCCGACAAAGAAGCCCGTTGCGACCAGCGCACTGACCGTGCTGATAATGACCAGCAGATTGGTGAGCGTAAACGCGGTGACCAGCACATGCCACGGCGTAATGGCCACACCGACAGCGAACAGGACGGGATAGGTCACTGCGGTGCGGAAAAAGCGATAGACCACCTGAGAACCGGCCAGAATACGGGGCGAAACGCCATTGACCAGTTTCACCAGCACGGCCAGGAACAGCATCCCTACCGGCGCAGGCAGCCCTGTCAGCTTCTGCCCCAGCATCCCTACCATATAGAGCAGCACCGCAAGCAGCGCCCCGGAGGCAATGGCCGTTACGTCAACTTTACCGGAAAAAACGGACTGCAGCGGCTCGGGCTCAACGTTCGTGACATTCGGCATCAGCTGGCCTTCCCCGGTGAGGTGCGGATAACGTTTACCCAGTTGGTTCAGGCAGCCGGAAATAATAATGGCGGTCACGCCCCCCAGCATCACCATCGGCAGGATACGGCCCAGCGCCACGCCCTGATCCATATGGAGCAACGCCGCATAGCCGATGGAGAGCGGAATGGCCCCTTCGCCGACGCCACCCGCCATAATGGGCAGAATGATAAAAAAGAAAATCTGGAACGGCTCCAGCCCCAACGCTAATCCGACGCCCATGCCGACAATCATGCCCACGATTTCACCGCACAGCATGGGGAAAAAGATGCGCAGAAAGCCCTGAATCAGCACCGTACGGTTCATGCTCATGATGCTGCCGACGATGATGCAGCAAATATAGAGATAGAGAATATTGGTCGATTTATAGAACTGCGTTGTTGAGGTCACCACAATATCGGGAAGTAACCCGTAATAGACCAGCGCAGAGGGAATAAAGGTTGCGCAGATAGCTGCGGCGCCCAGACGGCCCACCACCGGCAGACGTTTACCAAATTCACCGCAGGCAAAACCAAAAAAGGCCAGCGTGGCGACCATGACGACGATATCGCTGGCCAGTTTCCCGCTCAGGCAGTCCAGTGCAATGAGCCCACCGGCCAGCACAAACAGAGGAAGAGGGATAATCCCGACTTTCCAGTTATCCATAATATGCCACCACTGCTCCTTCAGGGTTTTCCTGCGCGGTGAACGGGCCAGTGTATCAGACAGAAAAGAATTATCAGGTGAGCGCATTATTAACCTCTTTGCATCATCGTTTTTTTTCAGAATGCCGTTAAAAAAAGCGGAATTACGTGAAGGAGAAGGTATCTGGCATAAAGTTTTAATGGTGTTATTTCCAGAGCGTGATCCGCATCCTGGTAATCGTCGTGGTGTTTATGGTTTTTATTCCCCGCAGCCGTTGTTTGTCCTTTGCTGACGCTTCCCTGCCCTCTGAAAACGATTTAATCCCATTAATATCAAACAGATAAACGCATGTAGTGTCTATTGTTAAAAAGATGATACATTGAAGTTATTATTCCAAAATGCGCGTGACAGTCATGAAATTGTCATTTCAAACGAAGCTGTTTCTTTCGCTCGTTGTTTTTTCGTCTGTCCTGTTCGTGTTACTGGGAAGCTATTACTACGTCAGCATCACCCGGCAGCTTTATCAGGCGATGAGCATGCGCGCGAAGGTGCAGGCAGACGAAATCGCGCTGATTCCGGAACTGAGAAAAGCGGTGGCGGATCGGGATATCCCGGCCATTAATATGCTGATGCGGGCTATTGCCCGGAAAAGCGATGCCAGTTTTATGGTGATTGGCGATAACCGTGGCCTGCACCTTTTTCACTCGGTGACGGCGGACCGGGTTGGCAAACCCCTGGTCGGCGGAGACAACGCGGCAGTGCTGGCAGGGAAAAGTATCACCACCATCCGGACAGGCGGACTGGGAATCTCCCTGCGCAGCAAAGCGCCCATCCTGAACGATCGCGGGCAGGTGGTCGGTATCGTGTCCGTTGGTTATCTCGCCCGCTATCTGGATGCCATCACGTTCAGCAACATGATCAACCTGCTGATCGTGGCGGCCCTGGTGCTTATCGCCCTGTTTATTTTCTCCTGGTTTTTCACCTGCAATATTAAAAAACAGATTTTCTCGCTGGAACCGCGCGAGATCGGCCTGATGGTCCGTCAGCAAAACGCCATGATGGAATCGATCTATGAAGGCGTGATTGTCATCAATGAACACCTGCAGATCGAAGTGATCAACCAGGCCGCCCGAAAGCTGTTAGGCCTGTCACAGTCCGCCGAGGCGCTGCGAGGGCAGTCTGTCAGCCAGATCATTTCGCCCGTCCCCTTTTTATCGCAGCCCGTGATGCTGGAGAAAGATACCCACGATGAGATTAGTCAGTTTAATGCGCTTACCGTCATCGCCAGCCGGGTACGTATCATGCTGGAGGACGCGCTGATGGGCTGGGTCATCTCCTTCCGCGATTTTAACGACATCGACTCCCTTAGCGCCCAGCTCAGCCAGGTGAAACGTTATGTCGATAATCTGCGCATTATGCGGCATGAGCAGCTTAATCGTATGAACACGCTTTCCGGGCTGTTGCACATGGGGCGTTTTGAAGACGCGATTGACTACATTGAGGCGCAGTCAGAACACGAGCAGGAGTGGCTGGACTTTGTCTCCGCACGCTTCAGCTCGCCACTGCTGTGCGGCTTGTTACTGGGCAAAGCGGCACGCGCCAGAGAAAAAGGCGTTATCCTCCACTTTGATCCCGCATGTCTGATAGACAAGCCCTTTCCCCCACTGTCAGAGGCTGAACTGATCTCGGTCATTGGCAATTTGCTGGACAACGCGATTGAAGCCACGCAACGCGCCCCGATGCCTCATGAACCTGTTGAAGTGCTGATTAAGCTCAGCGCCCGTGAGCTGATCATCGAAGTGGCGGATCACGGCGTGGGCATTGCACCTGCCATCCGCGAACACATATTTGAACGTGGCGTCACCACGAAAACCCGGGGCGATCACGGCATCGGGCTGTATTTAACAGAAAGCTATATTACCCGCACAGGGGGAACCATTGAGGTCAGCGACAATGTGCCTCGTGGCGCCATTTTTTCGCTGTTTATCCCCTGCGCGCAAACCCACCGCTGTCCCGTAACGGAAACGGAGAAGGTCCGCGATGCAACATGAGCCTGTGACTGTCCTGATTGTGGAAGATGAGCCTGAACTGGCTCAGCTTCATGCCGAACTGATTGGTAAACACCCTGAACTCAGGCTGATCGGTATCGCCGGGTCACTGGCAGAAGCCAGACAGCAGCTTGCCATCAGTGCGCCACAGCTGCTATTGCTGGATAATTATCTGCCCGATGGCAAAGGCATCACCCTGATTGGCGATCCGTTGCTGGCCCACGCAAACTGTTCCATTATTTTTATTACGGCGGCCAGTGATATGGATACCTGTAGCCAGGCCATCCGCAACGGTGCCTTCGATTACGTCCTTAAACCTGTGTCCTGGAAACGGCTTAACCGCTCGCTTGCCAACTTTATCGCTTTCGCAGACCAGCAGCGCACATGGAAGATTGTCGATCAGGAAAATGTCGATGTCCTTTATCAGCTACAGGCGAAGAAATACCCGCATGATAACGGCAGCAAAGGTATTGAGGAAACGACCCTCGCGCGGGTCCAGACACTTTTTACGCCAGCCACCACGCGGCTTTTTTCGGTTGATGAGGTGATGGCCGAAACCGGGCTCAGTAAAACAACCGCCCGTCGCTATCTGGAGCACTGCGTGGAAACCGGTTTTCTGACGGTAGAAATGCTGTATGGCAAAGTGGGCCATCCCAGGCGCATGTACAAACGGCCATGAACTGCGGCGCGCCACGCCGCCAGTGCAGCGGCTCGGTCCGGCGGCCTCTGCGGGGCAAAACATATCCCCCGCCCGCTGATGTCCATGGCCGCCATCGCCAGCTGACTGTAATCTGAAATAAAAAAAACTGTGCTTTGCTCTTCCCGTCATCCTTAAACTGATTACTATAGGTTTTCACCCGACTCCTATAGCGAAGCCCTCTCCGTTGAAAATGCGCACTCCTTATTTACTGGCTTTACTGGTTTCTTTGCTTCCCCTTAAAAGCACAGCGCAGGTTGCGCCCGATCCCTTACTGGCCTCCCAGATTGTCGATCGCTATGCAGAGCATATCTTTTATGCCAGTGGTGCCACCGGCATGGCCCTGGTGGCAATAGACGGTAATCAGCGCGTCTTTACCAGCTTTGGTGATACCCGGCCCGGCAACAATATTCGTCCGCAAAAGGATTCGTTAATTCGTATTGCCTCGCTCAGTAAATTAATGACCAGTGAGGTGATGGTAAAAATGGCCGAGCGCGGCGAGATTCGTCTGGACGATCCGCTGAGTAAGTATGCGCCTCCGGGAAAACGGGTCCCTGGTTTCGACGGTCAACCGATTCGGTTGATTAACCTCGCCACTCACACCAGTGGCCTGCCGCGCGAGCAGCCCGGCGGTAAGCCGCATCGTCCGGTTTTTGTCTGGCCTACGCAAAGTGAGCGCTGGAACTGGCTGAACACCGCCAGCCTGAAAGCGGCCCCCGGCACCAATGCGGCCTATTCCAACCTGGGTTACGATCTGTTGGGTGATGCGCTGTCACGTGCGGCGGGTAAACCCTATCCGGCCCTGTTTCAGCAGCTGATCACCCGCCCGCTGGGCATGAAGGACACCACGTTTACCCCGTCACCCGAACAGTGCGCCCGTTTAATGGTGGCGGAAAAAGGAGCCAGTCCGTGTAATAACACGCTGGCGGCTATCGGCAGCGGTGGCGTCTATTCAACGCCGGATGATATGGGACGCTGGATGCAGCAGTTTCTGAACTCCTCCGTGAATCGCCGCACGCCACAGATCGACCGCCTGCAGACATTAATCTACCGTCGCGATCAGCTTCACAAAGTGGATGGAATGGACGTGCCAGGTAAAGCCGACGCTCTCGGCATGGGTTGGGTTTATATGGGACCGTCAAAGGGGCGTCCGGGCATCATTCAGAAAACCGGCGGTGGCGGGGGTTTCATCACCTATATAGCGATGGTGCCGCAGAATAATGTGGGCGTTTTTGTGGTGGTGACCCGATCTCCTCTGACCCGCTTCACGCCAATGAGTGACGGTGTAAATAACCTGCTGGCGGAGTTGGTGGGCAATCAGACCGGTTCCCCCATGATGGTGCAGGCGATTCCTTAACGGCTGCCATCCGCAGAGGCTGACTGGCTTACCCAGAGCGTGGGCCAGTCATCGCTGCTGTGCCAGGCATCGCAGGTTGATTCTTCGGCATATTCCGCTAACACAAAGTGCTCACCGTTAAACTGCCAGCGGGACGCTGTACCGCAGTCGCCCAGTCCCCGCCCTTTACCAAAGGTGTAAAGCTGGCCGGTTGCCGCATCGTAATCCGCATTAATCAGCTCCAGCTGACGCTCTCCTCCCTCGGGCGGCGTAAAGGGTAAAGTCAGGCTGACACCGCGTGCCACATAGGGCGGCGCGCGCGTCACTTCAAACGCCCGATCGATCACGTTATACGCCCCCATCTCACAGCTCACCAGCAGCAAGGCTTTTTTGTCCGTCAGCGGCGAGACGCTGACTTCGCGTCGCAGTGGATCGAGCGAACAGGTGTCTGAATTAACCCGCCAGGTGCCGTAATCGATCAGGCCACTGGTTTCTTCCCGCGTCAGCGGTGCAGGCGCGGCCATGGGAGGTGGCAGTTGCGGAATCGCCGGAGCAGCAGGCACGCCGTTGCGTTCGCCCCGTCGAACCCAGGCGCTCATGCTATTCACCCGCCCCTGCACGTCGTCCATGTACAACAGGGCCGCTTTCATGCCACGCAATGAAACCTGTGGGCTGGCGCTGAACGTCAGCTGCAGATTTTTTGCATCCATGGTGAGTTCAAGAAATTCGTTAATGGCAATCGGGTTGCGGGTGGCAAGATGATGCGGCTCTACGTCCCAGTGCTTGAAATCAGGACGAAGACGACGCTGATCCACCAGCAGATTATCTTTGAGCGCCGGCCCCGGCAGCGCACCACTATAGGCACTGCCGTAATCAATACGTAACAGGGGCTGGTCATCCGCCCCGGCATGTCGCGACAGGGTCATCACCAAACCACGGTCACCCTGCGTGCTGCGCGCAACGCAAAAGGCCGCGTTATTGCAGGTTAACTGCCAGTCAGAAAACAGTTTCTGCACCGGATCAGCCTGGACGGCGGCAACCATGAATAAAGGCAACGCAAACAGCGATTTCATCCTGTACCACATTAAGAAAATCGAGCCCCAACTTCTCTGAGTGGAAGATGATAGCGCAATCGCGCACGTCACGACGTTCGCATTCTGTGAAGTGCCCAGCAAGCGCAGCTAACTGCCTAAAAAACATCCATTTTGCAACAGCCGTAGCGCCCTGTCGTGCGCAATGCGGTCATCATGCGTATTCGTCAGCGTTCTCTCAATCGGATTCGTCGGACTATCCGGACAGGCAAAGCGGTCAAATACACATAAACGGGCAAAAGCGGGCATGATAGAGTCGCCGCAGAATGCAGGATAAAATGTTCACAGCGGATCCTGAGACCGCTAAATAACCCTTATTTAGTGAGACAAATCACTAAACAATATTATTGCTTTCATTTCGTTTCATTAAAACCCAACACTGATCTCTTTATGCGCGTTGCAAAAACAGGTCCTGCGTACCCACGCTCAGGCCACATTTTTGCCGCGTGCCTTCCAGTACTTTATAGCCATCGGAGGCCATTATGTTGCCGATTGAACGCCAGCAGAGAATTATCGATGAATTAATGTGTAACGGACGGGTTATTGTCGCTGAACTCACCGCGTTATGTCGGGTTTCTCAGGAAACGATTCGCCGCGATTTAGCACAACTGGAAAAGAAAGGTATTTTACAGCGAAGCCATGGTGGTGCGGTTCCGGCTAAACGACACAGTGCAACGCTACAGGTTAATAATCGCGAGATTAATGAATCTGAATCGTCTTTTCGTCAACGCGTAAACGAACATGTTGACGCCAAAATGGCAATCGCGAAACGCGCGCTGGATTTTATTAGTGTGGGCGACTGCTTATTACTCGACAGTAGTACCACGTGTTTTTATCTGGCACGGCAATTACCGGATATTGAATTAACGGTATTAACCAATTCGTTACGCATTGTCCAGACGCTGGCAGCGCGCGGCAGTATTCGCACCATTTGTCTGGGCGGAGAATATTCAGATCGTTATGAAGATTTTCACGGCATTGTTACCGAGCAGCCGTTAAAAGAGTTTCAAATAAATAAGATCTTTTTTTCATGCAGCAGTCTGGGCAATGACGGTTATTTACGCGAAGGAAATGAACGTCATGCACATTTAAAACAACAGCTGATTCTGGCAGCAGAACGAAAACATTTATTACTGGATAGCTCTAAGTTTCTTCGGCCCTCATTCGCGCGTATTTGCCATTACCGTGATGTGGATTTTCTCATTACTGACCAGTTGAAAGATAAAGAGCTGGAACAGGAACTGGCCTGGAACGGCGTCAATATTATTGACTGCTCGCAGCGCCCCCAGTCTGTGCAGCTTATAAATAATTAAATGGAGCCTTTATGAAAAAACAGCTTATCGCCTGTTCGTTGTTCGCATTACTGGCTTTTCAGTCCCATGCGGCGGACAAAATACGCATGGGCATCGTGGTGAAAATCGGTGGTATTCCGTGGTTCAACGCTATGGAAGCCGGAATTAAAAGCGAAGCGGCCAAACGCGGCATTGACGCCTGGATGGTGGGGCCGACCGCAGCCGATCCTGCCCTGCAGGTGCGTGCCATTGAAGATTTGATTGCCCAGAAAGTGGACATTATCGGCGTCGTCCCCAACGATCCCAAAGTGCTTGAGCCCGTCTTGCAGCGCGCCCGTGAAGCCGGCATCAAAGTCATTACCCACGAATCGCCAGGCCAGAAGTTTGCAAACTGGGACTTTGAATTAGTGGATGCCGCAATGCACGGCATCAATCATATGAAAGCGCTGGCGCAATGTATGCATGACGAAGGGAAATACGCCATATACGTGGGGAGCCTGACGGTGCCGCTTCATCAGCAGTGGACCGATGCCGCGCTGGATTATCAAAAGCAGCACTATCCCAACATGCAGTTGGTTACGGACAAATTTGGCGTAGGCGAATCCCTGGACGAGTCCATCCGTACCACCAATGAACTGATGTCTAAGTATCCCGATCTGAAAGGCATTTTAGCCTTCGGTTCGCAGGGCCCTATTGGTGCCGGTCGCGCCGTTATGAACCGCAATAAAACCAATCAGGTCTGTGTCATTGGGGCGTTCAGTCCGGGTCAGGGCGCGCAACTGGTTAACCGCGGGGCGATCAAGGGCGGCTATATCTGGAATCCACATACCGCCGGTGAAGTGTTTATCCGTATTGCCGAGAAGGTGGAGAAGAACGAACCGATTACGGACGGTATGACGATTGACGGCCTGGGCAAGGTGAAAGTGGATCAGACAACGCACACCATTCTGGGCAACAACACGGAAAGTCTGGATAAAGCTAACCTGCCTAACCTGATCAAGCTGGGGCTGTAATGATGCAATCGGTCGCGCCGCAAAGGCTTATCACCCTGGAAAAACTGTCGAAGACCTTTGGGGGGAATCGTGCTCTGAGCGATATCTCGCTGACCTTGCTGGCGGGCGAAGTGCACTGCCTTGCCGGTACCAATGGTTGTGGCAAAAGTACGCTCATTAAAGTGATATCCGGCGTACATGCGCCGGATCGTGGCAGCGAAATTCGTTTAGGTGACGGAGACTGCTTGCCCCGTCTCTCGACTCAGCAGGCCAGAGACTTTGGTATTCAGGTCATCTATCAGGATCTGTCCCTGTTCCCGAACCTGAGCGTGGCCGAAAACATCGCATTTGAACACAATCTGCGCGGGTTATTTGGCTGGCATCAGCGCAAAACCCTGGTTGACAGTGCCCGGCGTATTGTTGAGGAACTGCAGTTTGACCTCAATCTTGACGACAGTGTCGCGCACCTTTCCATCGCTCAGCGACAACAGGTCGCCATTTGCCGCGCGCTGGTGGCGGATGCGCGGCTGGTGATCATGGATGAGCCCACCGCTTCCCTCACCCGTACCGAAGTCAATCAACTGCTGCGCACGGTACGCTATCTCAAACAGAAAAAGATTTGTGTGGTCTTTGTCAGCCATCGCCTGGACGAGGTGCTGGAAATATCAGATCGCGTAACCGTCATTCGCGATGGCCGCAAGGTTGGCTGCTGGCCGGCGCAGGCTATGACACCGCACCATCTCACCGAGCTGATGACCGGGCAAGAACTTGATTATCAGTTAAAAACCCCTACGCGCAACGGTGATCGGGTCATTCTGGAAGTGGAAAACCTGCACCGTGCAGGTCAGTACCACGATGTTAATTTTCGGCTGTACGAAGGTGAGGTGCTGGGGCTGTGTGGTCTGCTGGGATCGGGACGTACTGAGCTGGCTCTTTCCCTGTTCGGCATGACCCGGCCTGACCGCGGCAGGATCTGGCTGGACAGTAAACCCGTGCGCTTTCGCAGTCATGAAGATGCCATCAAAGCCGGGATTGGCTATGTATCTGAGGATCGCCTGACGCTGGGGCTGATTCAGCAACAATCGGTGGCCGACAATATGGTGCTGCCCATTCTTAACCAGCTGCAAAACCGCTTCCACCTGATTGATGAATACCGCAAGAACAAGCTGATTCTTCAGTGGATTCAGCAACTGGGCGTGCGCGTTGCCGATCCACAGCTAGCCATCTCAACGCTGTCCGGCGGCAATCAGCAAAAGATTGTGCTGGCGAAATGGGTCCTGACGCAGCCGCGCCTGCTCATCCTCGATTCGCCCACCGTCGGCGTGGATGTGGGGGCAAAAGCGAGTATTTATCAACTTATTCACGAACTGGCACGCGAAGGCCTGTCGATCATTTTGATTTCCGATGAAGTCACCGAGGTCTGGTACAACTGCGACCGCATTTTGCATTTCCGCGAGGGCACCATCCAGGCCGAATATCAACCAGGCCGCATAGCGCAACAGCAACTGGCGGAGGTGATCAATGCCTGATTTTTCCCGTTTACGTCCTCATTCCAGTCAGGGCTGGCTGACGTGGGTATTGTTGCTGTTCATTGTGATTTTCTCCTTCGCCAGCGACCAGTTTCTGACCGTGCAAAACCTGCTGGATCTGGCCGAGAGTTACGCGGTTACCGGCATTTTCGCCCTAGGACTGTTTGTCGTGCTGGTGACCGGCGGCATTGATATTTCCTTTGCGGCCGTCGCCTCTGTGGTGCAGTACCTGATCGCCTCGCTGTTTGTACATTACCAGTTTGCTAACGCGCCGCTGAGTATTGCACTGGCGATAGCCTGCGGCACGCTGTTTGGTGTCATTAACGCCTGGCTGATCACCTGGCTCCGGGTCGTCTCCATCATCATCACCATTAGTATGCAGTCGCTGCTGTTTGGCCTGCTGATGTGGGTGACCGGTGGACGCAGCCTGTATCAGCTTCCGGACTGGTGGATCACGCTGCGTAACGTGCTGCCGTTCGAATGGCAGGGACAAGTCTTTCAGCTCGGCCTGCCGCTGCTCATCCTGTTGCTCATTGCGGCGCTGACAGCGGTGCTCCTCAACAAAACACATTTAGGTCGTCAACTCTATGCCGTGGGCGGCGATGCGGAATCCGCACGGCGTATCGGGATTCGCGTTGGCCTGATCTCCCTCTTTGCCTATGGCTGGCTGGGGGCCATGGCCGCGATTGGCGGACTGGTTCAGGTCTACCGCATGGGTGAAGTCGTCCCCAACGCCCTGGTGGGCGGTGAGCTGGATGTGCTGGCGGCAACCGTACTGGGCGGAGCCAGTCTGATGGGCGGCAAGGGCACCGTCAGTGGCACCTTGATGGGGGTTTTCCTGATCGCGGTTCTGAAGAACGGACTCAACCTGATCGGCGTATCCAACTACTTCATGAACATCGTGGTCGGTACCGTCATCATGGCCGCCATTGCTGTCACCCACTTTAAGAAGCGCAAAGAAACTGACGTCAGCTTTGTCTGAGGAGAGAAACAGAGATGAAAAGATTCGCTGCGTTAAAACCGGATGGCACCAATGTTGGCCTGCTGCTTCTGATTGCCTTCTCGCTGGCGCTGTTCGGCATTCTGTTACCCGGCCGCTTTTTTACCGACGCCACTTTCCTCAGCATGGCGTTCCAACTGCCGGAACTGGGCTTACTCACCCTGGCAATGTTTATTGCCATCCTGAGTGGCGGACTCAATCTGGCGATTATCACCACAGCCAATCTGACCAGCCTGTTTATCGCCTGGGTCTTACTAAACAGGGTGCCGGACGGGGCCGGAACCGCTCAGCAACTTTTGTGGTTACTGCTGGCAGTACTGGGTGCGATGCTGATTGCTGCACTCATTGGCCTGATTACCGGCGTCATGGTAACGCGCATTGGCGCACATCCCATCCTGGTGACGCTGGCAACCATGATCACGATTAACGGCATCGGTATCTGGCTGACCAAAGGCGCGGCGGTAAGCGGTATGCCTCCCGTTGTAAGGGCTCTGGGTGCCGATACCTTACTGGGCGTGCCGTTGCCGCTGTGGCTCTTTCTGCTGGCGGCCGCCCTGCTGGCCCTGTTTCTGGGCAAAACCCGCGCCGGTAAGTGCATCTATATGGGCGGCAGCAACATCAACGCGACCTGGTTTAGCGGCATCAACACGCACCGCATGGTGATGCTGGTATATATCCTTTCCAGCCTGTTGTGCGTACTGGCGGGGCTGGTGATGATGGCGCGCTTTAACTCCGCCCGCATGGGTTATGGCGATGCCTATCTCTTACTCACCGTGCTGGCCATCATCCTTGGCGGCACCGATCCCAATGGCGGCTTTGGCCGGGTTACCGGCGTCGTGCTGGCGCTGATCGCGCTACAAATTCTTTCCACCGGGTTCAGTCTGATGAACATCAGTCCGCACGTCAGCCTGGCAATGTGGGGCGCGGTATTGATTGTGGTGCTGGCCATTAAACAGGGCAAAGCCCGACTGAATGAAAGCCGGGCCGTAACGCGCAGCAAACGTTTAAGCGCGGCCCTGAATCCCTTGACTGAGAAAAAGGAAGTATGATGCGTATTCAAATCTCGCCGTCATTAATGTGCATGAATCTGATGGAGATTAAACAGCAGCTGGCGGTCCTGAACACCCGCGCTGATTTCCTGCACGTTGATATCATGGACGGGCATTACGTCAAAAACATCACGCTGTCGCCGTTCTTTATTGAGCAAATTCGTCCGCATACGACCGTAGCGATAGACGTTCACCTGATGGTGGAACAGCCGACCGATTTTATCGAGGCCGTCGCGAAAGCGGGAGCAGACTATATCTGTCCGCATGCGGAGACCATCAACCGCGATGCCTTCCGGGTGATCAACCTGATCCGCAGTCTGGGGAAAAAGCCGGGCGTGGTTTTAAATCCCGCTACGCCCGTGTCGTTTATTCATCACTATCTTCATCTGCTGGAGAAGATCACCGTAATGACGGTCGATCCGGGTTATGCCGGGCAGCCATTTATTCCCGAGATGGTGCAGAAGATCCAGCAGCTTAAGGCCCTGAAACAGGCACAGGGCTATGACTTCCTCATCGAAATTGACGGCTCCTGTAATCAACGAACCTACCGCACGCTACTGGAGGCCGGCGCAGAAGTGCTGATTGTCGGCACCTCAGGCCTGTTCAACGTGCATGACGATCTCAGCACCGCCTGGGACATGATGCGCAGCAGCATTGATGCCGCACAGGGACTGGCACAGGAGTCTGCATGAAACAACGCTGGCTTGGAATGGATATCGGTGGCACCAGCACCCGACTGCAACTGATGGAAGACGGCCAGCACTGGTGCGGATTCCGTAAAATAGCGACCGCCAGTTGGGCACAGCAAACGGATGCGCTCCACGCCCTGGGCGATGTGATTATTGACACGCTGGCGTCACAAGCGATCAGTGGCGTAATGCTCGGGCTCCCCGGTATACTCAGCCGCGATCGTCAGCAGGTTATCTCGTTACCCTTTATTCAGGCGCTGGATGGGCAACCTGTGGCAGCCCAGTTGAGCAAGCGACTGGGCGTGCCGGTCGCCATGGATAAAGACGTCAACCACCTGATGTTATGGGATCTGCTACAGCTTGATGCCCTGCCCGACAACGCGGTGGGATTGTATCCCGGCACCGGTTTAGGCAACAGCCTGTGGCTGGAAGGCCGCTTTTATCATGGTCATCATGGCGGCGCGGGTGAACTGGGGCATATTCCCCTGCCCGGCAATGACCTGCCCTGCCCGTGCGGCAATCGCGGCTGTGCGGAAACGCTGATCTCCGGTCACTGGCTGAGCCAGTGGGCGGCGACGCATCAGCCGGACACCGCCCTGTCACAACTGTTTACGCGACACGGGGATCATCCCGATCTGCAGGCCTTCGTTCAGCGGCTGGCGCACCTGATTGCCAGTGAAATGAACATCCTCGATCCGGAATACCTGATTCTGGGCGGTGGCGTGCTGGCGATGGCCGGTTTTCCGCTGGCGCAGTTACAACACCACATTCAGCGCAGTTTGCGGCCACCCGTCACGCGCCACGGTTTACGTATCGTGTTCAGTCATGCCACCGATTACACGGGCTGCCGTGGTGCCTGCCTGGCTGCCGAACGCCACTTTGGGGAGCGAAAATGAAAGGCAAAGTCTGTGTGTTTGGTTCATTCAATCTGGATATTGTCGCCGGTATGCGCCGCTTTCCCCTGCCGGGCGAATCGCTGATTGCTCAGCACAGCATGATGGGACCGGGCGGTAAAGGTGCGAATCAGGCCACCGCCGCACTGCGCGCGGGCGCCCGGGTGCACTATATTGGTAAAGTGGGCAAGGACGACTTTGGTGTGTTTGCCCGCCGCCATCTGGAAAAAACCGGGTTTGATGCGATTACACTGTTCACCTGTAAGGAGAAACCCACCGGCAATGCGTTGATCTACGTTGCCGGAAACGACGCCGAAAACATGATTTCCGTCTATCCAGGCGCCAACCTTACCGTGACGGCGGCGGAAGTCACGCGCTGCAAACCCACCGTCGCGGCGGCGGACATTCTGCTGGTCCAGCTCGAGAACAACCTGAGCGCGATACAGCGCATGATGGATAATGCGCGGGCCGCCAATACCTTTGTGATTCTTAATCCCGCGCCGTTTCAAAAAATCAGCGATACGTTGCTGGCAAAAGTCGATCTGCTGACCCCGAACAGTACGGAAGCGAGGCTGCTGACCGGCATCAACGTCAACGATATCCGCAGTGCCCGGCAGGCGGCAGAAATTCTGCATCGCAAAGGGGCGCGCCAGATCATTATTACACTGGGGACGGCGGGTGCGTTACTGTCTGACGGCCAGCAGCAACGGCATATTCCCGTGTTTCCTGCCACCCCGCTGGATACGACCGGCGCGGGTGATGCGTTTAACGGCGCGCTGGCGGCCAGGCTCGCGGCGGGCGTTGCGCTGGATCAGGCGGCGCTGTATGCGGCCGCGTTTGCCTCATTATGTGTGGAGCGACCGGGTGCGGCCCATTCGATGCCTTCGTATGCCGAGGCACTGGCGCGTCTGCAGGCGCACCCGGAGTGCGTCGCCGACAGCGTGATGACGTGCGTATAAAGCGGAAAGCCGATGCGATGGTTTGCGCATCGGCTTCGTGCAGGATTACAGCGTTAGCCAGCCTGCGATCAGGGCGTGCTGCAATAACATGATGGTTTTACCATCACGAATGCGTCCGTCTTTCACCCACGCCATGGCCTGAGGAAAAGGCATTTCCAGCACATCAATGGCCTCATCTTCGACACCGCCACCAGCGTTCTCGCGCAGGGATTCGTGATATTCCGCCGCAAAGAAGTGAATCAGTTCAGTGACGCCGCCCGGTGACATGTAGACCGAATACAGTTTTTCGACCTCGCCTACCGCATAGCCGGTCTCTTCAATGGCCTCTTTACGGATGCAATCCTCTGGCGAGTCGTCATCCAGTAAACCCGCGCAGGCCTCAATTAACATTCCGTCTTCATTACCGTTCACGTAGGTCGCCACGCGGAACTGGCGCGTCAGCACCACACTGTTTTTTTCACGGTTATAGAGCAGAATTGTCGCACCGTTGCCGCGATCGTACACCTCGCGTTTGTGACGCACGACGTCGCCATGGCTGTCGGTTAGCTCATAGGTGATGTTACGCAACACAAACCAGTTCTCAGACAGCAGCTTATCTTTGATGATAGTGATTCTGGACGACATAGGCGCTCCGCAAGTAAGAAGGGAGCCAATGATGATAGGTCGTGGGATGCAAGAAAACTATCTGAATTACGTGTCTGCGCACGCAATCATCAAGACCGCCCGAAACACCGAAAAAAAATGCCAGCACGCAGGCTGGCATTGATATTTCAGGCAAGATCACCGTCAGGATGATTTGCCATCGTGCTCGTGATGCTCGTGCTCCGTGGCGGCAATTTCGTTAACGCGCTTACGCACACCAAACCAGCCCAGAACCAGAATCACCGCAATCAGCGGAATAGAGGCAATAGTGTACGTGCCGTTTGGATAGTCAAACGCCATTAAGACCAGCACACTGAACAGGAACAGCAGCGTCAGCCAGGAAGTGAAAGGCGCGCCCGGCAGCTTAAAGCTGACGTCGTCGGCCTTGCCTTCTTTAATAGCTTTGCGCAGACGCAGCTGGCACAGCACGATAAAGCCCCAGGACGAAATGATCCCCAGTGACGCGACGTTCAGGACAATCTCGAATACCTGTGACGGCACATAGTAGTTGAGTATTACGCCGACAACATAGACGCAAACGGTAACCAGAATCCCGGCATAAGGCACCTGCTGGCTGCTCATTTTTGACATGAATTTCGGTGCTGAGCCGCCCATCGACATGGAGCGCAGAATACGGCCTGTCGAGTACAGACCGGAGTTCAGACTGGACAGCGCGGCGCTGAGGACCACGATATTCATGATGCTGCCGATATACGGCACGCCCAGTTTAGAGAAGAAGGTCACAAACGGACTTTGCCCGGCCTGATAGGCATTCCACGGCAGTAACAGCACCAGCAGCACCACGGAACCGACATAGAACAAACCGATACGCCAGATTACGCTGTTGATCGCTTTCGGCAGCATGGTTTCCGGATCTTTACACTCACCTGCGGCCGTACCCACCAGTTCGATCGAAGCGAAGGCAAAGACCACCCCCTGCACCAGCACCAGCGCCGGTAACAGGCCGTGCGGGAACAGGCCGCCGTTATCCGTGACCAGGTGGAAACCTGTTGCATTGCCGTCCAGCGTTTTACCGCTGCCCAGGAACACCACGCCGACCACCAGAAATATCACTATCGCCAGCACCTTGACTAACGCGAACCAGAACTCCATTTCGGCAAACCACTTTACGCCGATCATGTTCATGGTACCGACAATCGCCAGCGCGCCCAGGGCAAACACCCATTGTGGGACATCGCCAAACGCGCCCCAGTAGTGCATATACAGTGCCACGGCGGTGATATCGACAATCCCGGTCATGGCCCAGTTAACAAAATACATCCAGCCTGCCACATAGGAGGCTTTTTCACCCATAAACTCGCGTGCATAGGAAACAAAGCTTCCACTGCTGGGACGGTGTAAAACCAGTTCGCCCAGCGCGCGCAGAATGAAGAAGGAGAAAATGCCACAGACCAGATAGATTACCGCCAGAGCGGGACCCGCAGCCTGTAAGCGGGCACCTGCGCCCAGGAACAGACCTGTACCAATTGCGCCACCGATAGCGATCATCTGTACGTGACGATTACCCATGGCTTTCTTATAGCCGGAGTCGTGGGAATTGAGCCAGCGTCGTTTCGCAGCGCGCATGTCTGCTGCGGTTTTCTTCGTAGATTTCATAGCCTTCCTGTTTGTCCTGACCATAAGTCATCGCGCATCCAAACGATTGCGTTTAGCAGTGCGAAATGGGTTTTCTTCCTCTGTGCGTTTGCCTGTGAGTTAACGAAAAGCAGCGCGGGAATTTACGGCGATGAATCCTAACCGTTATGCAACATCGAAGCAAAATATACCGAGGAGATAAGCCGGACGATTTGTAAAAAACTTTTCTGAGATCACAAAAAAACCGGCCGACAGGCGACCGGTAAGGGCTACAGGGAAGGTAACAGAGGGGTTTAGCGGTAAATTTCGGCAGTGCCGGTCCACAGGCTGGAGTCGCCGGGGTTATCAACCCCGATGACACGGAAATGGCGGGCACCTTCTGATTTGGCCTCCTGCGAAAGCTGGCGGGTGACATCATCCAGAGAGCCGTTCACATTTGTCACCGAGACGCTGCCGATACGTTGCAGCCCCTGGGCTTCCTGCCGGTCCACTGCCGTGGCAGCAAGAGTAGAAAATGAAGCAGTGGCCAACAGAGCAGCGCTAAGGTACACAGGTAATCGTTTCATACTTCCTCCTGAACTTGCGTGGGTCACTGAGTAAAACATGGTGTTGAGTATTAGCGAGGCAATGAAAGCCAACATGGGCAAGGTGTAAAGCTATGGCAGTAATGTTCATTCGTAAGTGGACATTCCTGGGAAACGTCAACGGGGGTGAGTTTGCGTACACAGCGCCGCTGTTTTCGGGCATTTTGTAATAAGTCGTCGGGTGTCTCTGGCACCGCTCTTATGATTCCCTGTCAGTAAAGGTGTTATTGTCGTGATTGTTAAACGCTCTGTTACCAGAAGTATCGCGCTGTCGTTAACGTGGATTGTCTTGCTGGCGTTACTGACGACCGGCCTGGCGCTGCTGACGCTTTCCAGTAGCCTGCGCGATGCGGAAGCCATTAATCTGGCCGGATCGCTGCGAATGCAAAGTTACCGCCTGGCCTGGGATGCCAGAGCAGATCCGCATCTGCTGACGGCGCACCTGGCGCAATATCAACAAACGCTTGATGCCGCCGTGTTACAGGAACTCGATCGCCCCTGGGTGCCGCGCAAGGTTATTAATCACTATCAGCGTTTACGCGAAGGCTGGCCCGGTCTGGCACAGCATCTGCAGGCGAACGCGTCAGATGCCTGGCGGCAACAAATGCCCAACTACGTTGACGAAATTAACCGCTTCGTACTGGCGCTACAGCGCTACGCCGAACTGAAAATGCGCGTCGTGGCCATCAGCAGCCTGACGGGCGTGATCGCCATTGTTGCGCTCGCTTTGATGACGATCCGCTTTACCCGCCAGCAGGTCGTTAAACCCCTCAATGCACTGGTCAGAGCCAGCCGCTATGTGGAAAGCGGCAATTTTGCCTTTCCGCCCCTGCATGTGCAGCAGCAGAACGAGCTGAAAGTCCTGTCACAGACTTTCAGCAGCATGGCTGCACAATTACAGTGCCATTATCAGCAACTGGAACAACGGGTCCGCGACAAAACCCGGGACTTAACCCAGGCGAATCATACGCTCTCCTTACTCTATGAAAGCTCACAAATCCTGACCAGCCGTTCGCTGCAACCGGCGCTTTTCGATGATGTGCTGAACCGCATCGTCGGCAAAGAGAATATTGCCTTCATTCAGCTTCAGGGCGAGCAGTTTACCTGTGAGGCGGGCCAGCACGATCCCGCGCTGGCCTGGCAGCATTTACCGCTGAAACAGGACGATCAACGTGTTGGCACGCTGCGCTGGCAAACCGGCGGCATGGCCCCTTCCGCCGCGTTAATGGGCAGCCTGGCCGCGATGCTGGGACGGTCGATCTGGATCTGGCAAACCCAGAAGCAGTACCAGCAAATGCTGCTGATTGAGGAGCGCGCCACGATTGCACGTGAACTGCACGACTCGCTGGCGCAGTCACTGACTTACCTACGGATACAGCTGATGCAGCTTCGGCGCAGCCTGTCCGCCTCCGATCAGTCGGCACAGGCGATCATTGCAGATTTTGATCGCGAACTGGCAGAGGCTTACCGCCAGCTACGCGAACTGCTGGCGACCTTTCGTCTGACGATCGAAAAGGCCGATCTGGAGGCTGCTCTGCACGTGATGATTGCGCCGCTTCAGTCTCAGACTGTCGCTGATATCCGGTTGACCTGCCAGCCAGGCCTGCAGCAACTGGATGCCCGGCAACAGGTCCACGTCCTGCAAATTGCCCGGGAAGCCGTCCTGAATGCCATTCGCCATGCGAATGCCCGTTTGATTACCGTCGACTACCAGATCACGGATACAGGTGAGCATTCACTGACAATCACTGATGACGGCACGGGCATGATCAGCACAGAAGAACCTCCGGGGCATTATGGTTTCATCACCATGACCGAGCGCGCAGCATGCTTGTCTGGCCAGTTAGACATTCGTTCGCAGCCGTGTGGAACACAGATTGTGTTGCGCTTTCCACCGCGTCCGGCATCAGAGATTGACTAGCCGCACGTAACACGGCTTTACTTTTATTGCATCTCGCATCACAGGGCATGTGGCAGATCAACGGCAGGCCATCGGGTTAATCTTTACAATGACAGCACCACAGAGGGTCGCTGCAGCCGCCGCTTGACGAACCGCATTGCCCATGCGACAACCTGCAGCGTCAGGTGACAGGGAGAAAACATGAAACAACCGACTTTAACAATCATGATTGTGGACGACCATCCGCTTATGCGTCGCGGTATTCGGCAGTTACTGGCGCTCGACCCGACGCTTCAGGTCGTCGCGGAAGCCAGCAACGGCACCGAAGCACTGGCTGAGGCCCGTCGCCTGACACCGGACGTCATCCTGCTCGACCTGAATATGAAAGGGATGTCGGGCCTGGACACGCTGAAAGCGCTTCGTCATGAAGGCATCCACTCGCGGATACTGGTGCTGACGGTGTCGGATGCGCGCAGTGATATCTTCGCCATGGTGGATGCGGGAGCCGATGGGTATTTGCTGAAAGACAGTGAACCGGAAATCCTGCTAAACCAGATCGTACAGGCCACACAGGGCGAAAATGTCTTTAGCGAGGCGGTCCGGCATTCGCTCGCGACGCGTCACAACAGCGACGATCCGTTCCGTTTGCTGACCGAACGCGAACGCGACGTGCTTCAGGAAGTGGCGCGAGGCCTGTCCAACAAAGCCGTTGCTGATACCTTGCAGATTTCAGAAGAGACGGTGAAGGTACATCTTCGTAATATCCTGCGCAAACTTGAGGTTCGCTCACGCGTTGCGGCGACCATCCTGTGGCTTGAACGTCGACATCGTTGAGAAAAAGCGCGCCAATTTACACATTCTTTATAATTTCTCCACTTTTCAAACCCTGCCCGCACGTAAAGTAGTCGCCTGGTCGTGCGTGATGTCATGGAATACTTTCGTACGTTACGCGCTGCATCGGTCATATTAATAATAAAAGCAGTGAGGAGTGCCGATTCCATGTCGAATTTCTTTATCGACCGCCCTATTTTTGCCTGGGTTTTGGCAATTTTATTGTGTCTTTGCGGCACGCTCGCCATTATTTCGCTTCCCGTTGAGCAATATCCCGACTTAGCGCCGCCCAACGTGCGTATAACCGCGACCTATCCTGGTGCCTCGGCGCAAACGCTGGAAAATACCGTTACCCAGGTTATCGAACAGAATATGACCGGTATCGATAATCTGATGTATATGTCCTCGAACAGCAGTAATACCGGCCAGGCGCAAATCACCCTCACCTTTACTGCCGGCACGAATCCCGACGAAGCCCGTCAGCAAGTCCAGAATCAGTTACAGGCAGCCCTGCGTCAGTTACCTCAACCGGTGCAGTCACAAGGTGTGACCGTCAATAAAACCGGTGACAGCAATATTTTGATGGTGGCATTTGTCTCCACTGACGGCAGCATGAACAAACAAGATATTGCTGATTATGTCGCCAGTAATATTCAGGATCCCATAAGCCGAATTGATGGTGTCGGTGAGGTGGATGCCTACGGCACCCAATATGCCATGCGCATCTGGCTCGATCCCTACAAGCTGACCGCCTATGCCCTGACCACCGATGATGTGGTGAATGCCATCAAATCCCAGAACACTCAGGTGGCCGTCGGCCAGGTGGGCGGTTTGCCGGCAGTCAATAATCAGGCGCTGAACGCCACGGTGAACGCGCAGTCGATGCTGCAAACGCCCGACCAGTTTAAAGCGATTACCCTGAAGAATAATCCCGATGGCTCCGTCGTCACGCTGGGCGATGTCGCAACGGTGGCACTCGGCGCTGAAAAATACGATTCCCTCAGCCGCTACAATGGCCAGGCCGCCTCCGGACTGGGTATCAAACTGGCCTCCGGTGCCAACGAGATGAACACGGATAAGCTGGTGCGGGCACGTCTGGATGAGTTATCACACTATTTTCCGCATGGGCTGGAAGCGAAGATCGCTTATGAAACCACGCCTTTTGTCAAAGCCTCAATCACCGATGTGGTCAAAACCCTGCTGGAAGCCATTCTGCTGGTATTTGGCGTAATGTATCTGTTTATGCAGAACTTCCGGGCCACGTTAATCCCTACCATCGCCGTGCCGGTGGTGCTGCTTGGCACTTTCTGTGTGATCTTTGCCTTCGGCTACAGTATCAACACCCTGACCATGTTCGCCATGGTGCTGGCGATAGGCCTGCTGGTGGACGATGCCATTGTGGTCGTCGAAAACGTCGAACGTATCATGAGCGAGGAAGGGATCTCGCCGCGCGCAGCCACCCGAAAATCAATGGGGCAAATTCAGGGCGCGCTGGTGGGGATTGCGCTGGTGCTGTCCGCCGTCTTTATTCCCATGGCCTTTTTTGGCGGCACCGTCGGCGCCATCTACCGCCAGTTTTCGGTGACGATTGTCTCCGCCATGATCCTGTCCGTGCTGGTCGCAATGATCCTGACGCCAGCCCTGTGTGCCACGCTGCTCAAACCCATCGCCAAAGGTGAACACCACGGCGAGCGCGGCTTCTTCCGCTGGTTTAACTATCATTTCAACCGCAATGCCGATCGCTATGAGCGTGGCGTTGCCCGCATTCTGCACACTGGCGGCCGCTGGCTGCTGCTTTATGTGGGGATAATTGGCGTCATGGCGTTTCTGTTTCTTCACCTGCCTTCGTCGTTTTTGCCACAGGAAGATCGCGGCATGATTTTGACGCAGGTCCAGTTGCCCGCCGGTTCCAGCATGGATCAGACCTCGGCGGTGGTGGCCAAAGTGGAAAAATACTACCTGACGAAAGAGAAAGATAACGTGCTGTCGGTCTTCTCAACGATCGGTTCAGGTCCCGGCGGGAATGGACAAAACGTCGCGCGTCTGTTTATCCGTTTGAAAGACTGGGGTGACAGACCGGGTGCCGATCGTACCTCGTTCGCCATCATTAAGCGCGCGGGTAAAGCCTTTAAACACATCAATGAGGCCATGGTCATTGCGAGCAGCCCGCCGGCCATTACCGGGTTGGGTAGTTCATCGGGCTTCGACCTGGAGATACAGGATCATGGCGGCATCGGGCATGACAAGCTCATGGCCATGCGCGACATGCTACTGGACAAAGCCAGCAAAGATACGCTTCTGTCCCGTGTCCGTCATAACGGCCTTGATGACAGCCCACAGTTGCAAATTGATATTGATGAGCGTAAAGCGCAGGCGCTGGGCGTGTCGCTGGATACCATTAACGACACGCTCGCCACCGCCTGGGGCTCAAGCTACGTAAACGACTTTCTGGATCGGGGGCGGGTAAAAAAAGTGTATGTGCAGGCTGATGCGCCCTATCGCATGCTGCCCGATGATATCGACAAATGGTACGTGCGTAACAGCAGTGGCACCATGGTGCCCTTCTCGGCCTTTGCCACCAGCCGCTGGGAAACGGGCTCGCCGCGTCTGGAACGCTATAACGGTTACGCCTCACTGGAGATGGTGGGAGAAGCCGCAGAGGGCGTGAGTAGCGGTACCGCGATGAACGAAATGGAGAAGCTGGTTGAATCCCTGCCGCTCGGTGTGGGCTTCCAGTGGACGGGTGCGTCGTATCAGGAGCGGTTGTCCGGCTCTCAGGCTCCGGCGCTGTACGCCGTTTCGCTGCTGGTCGTGTTCCTCTGTCTGGCGGCCCTGTATGAGAGCTGGTCGATTCCGTTCTCTGTGATGCTGGTTGTGCCGCTCGGTGTGGTCGGCGCCCTGATCGCCACCTGGACGCGCGGGCTGGAAAACGACGTCTATTTCCAGGTCGGCCTGCTGACCGTTGTCGGGCTTTCGGCGAAGAACGCCATCCTGATTGTCGAGTTCGCCAACGAGCTTAACAGCAAGGGCGGCGAGCTGATTGAATCCACGCTTGCGGCTTCACGCCAGCGTCTGCGCCCGATCCTGATGACTTCACTGGCCTTTATCTTCGGCGTCCTGCCAATGGCGATCAGTAGCGGCGCAGGGTCAGGCAGTCAGCACTCCGTGGGCACCGGCGTGATGGGGGGAATGATTTCCGCCACGCTGTTAGCCATCCTGTTTGTACCGCTGTTCTTTGTGCTGGTGCGTCGTCGTTTCCCGCTGAAAGAGAAACATCCCGACTAACCTGCCCGCCTGTCTGGCGAACCAGACAGGCAAAAAAAACGGCCTCTGGAAACAGCGGCCGTTTTATTTCTGTGTGTGGTAAGAACTACAGCAGAGGGGAAAGTGCCCTGCTTTTCTCGTCACGTGTTACTTGTTACGTAACATCGCTTCGATAAATTCTTTCCAGTTCCCCATTTCGGTGTCAATCATAGAACCCTCTCTTATTGTAGTGGCAATATTACGCCTTTTTTTTCGCCTGGTGAATACGTTTACACCTGTTAGTACTATCGGCAAAGACGCAAAAAAGCTGAGTCTTTTCTGATTTGCTGGCTGACGCACATTTCAGCAAAGCCTTAGCCTGACAGGTTTCGCGGGGTGCTTAACCAGGACGTAGCCTAAAAATGGTATTTAAGGAAATTCTTAAAGGAGAAGTGATAAACCAGGAAATCATTAGCGCTCAAACTGAAACCGTTTACGTACACCTCAGGGCTGTCTGTTTACGTATTTTATTCGATGCGGAGCGCCGCTGGCGGATGCTGCATAAGATCACACTATGGTAAACTGCTCAGCGCATTTTTACGGGACAGGAGTAGGCGATGAGCGGGCAATGGGTCATGTTTGGCATTAAAAATTGCGACACAATCAAAAAAGCACGGCGTTTTTTAGAGGCGGCCGGTGTGGATTATCGCTTTCATGATTACCGGGCTGACGGCCTGACCGACGAACAGCTCCAGCAGTTTATTGATGCCCTCGGTTATCAGGACCTGCTGAATACGCGCGGTACCACCTGGCGCAAGCTGCCCGAATCCGAGCGTGACAGCATTACGGATGCCGCCAGCGCCAAAGCGTTGATGCTGGCGCAGCCCGCGATCATTAAGCGCCCTGTGCTGCGCACCGCCGATGGCACCTTGCTGCTGGGTTTCAGTGAAACCCTTTACCAGAATCTTCTTCAGGAGAAGTCATAATATGTTTTGTCCGGTCATTGAGCTGACGCAGCAGCTTATTCGTCGTCCCTCTCTCAGCCCCGATGACGCCGGATGCCAGGCGCTGCTGATTGCCCGCCTGCAGGCAATCGGCTTCCACATCGAAACCATGAACATCGACGACACGCTGAACTTCTGGGCTACGCGCGGTGAAGGGGAAACCCTGGCCTTTGCTGGTCATACCGATGTGGTGCCACCGGGTGACGCCAGCCGCTGGATCAATCCGCCATTTGAGCCGACCATTCGCGACGGCATGTTGTTTGGTCGTGGTGCTGCCGACATGAAAGGCTCGCTGGCCGCCATGGTGGTTGCCGCAGAACGTTTTGTCGCAGTCAATCCTCACCACAAAGGGCGACTGGCGTTTCTGATTACTTCTGACGAAGAAGCCAGCGGCACCAACGGCACGGTCAAAGTGGTCGAGCGGCTGATGGCGCGTAACGAACGTCTGGATTATTGCCTGGTCGGCGAACCCTCCAGCAGCGAAATCGTGGGCGACGTCGTGAAAAACGGCCGCCGTGGCTCGATTACGGCTAACCTGACGGTACATGGGGTACAGGGCCATGTGGCCTACCCACAGCTTGCCGATAATCCGGTACACCGCGCGATGCCCGCGCTGAATGAACTGGTGGCGACCGAATGGGATCAGGGCAACGCGTTCTTCCCGGCCACCAGTATGCAGATCGCCAATATCCAGGCAGGCACCGGCAGCAATAACGTGATCCCCGGTGAACTGTTCGTGCAGTTCAATTTCCGCTTCAGTACCGAACTCACCGACAGCCTGATCCAGCAACGTGTGGCAGAACTGCTGGATCGCCATCAGTTGCGCTACACCATTGAATGGAAGCTCTCCGGTCAGCCCTTCCTGACGTCACGCGGTAAACTGGTGGATGCCGTAGTCAACGCCGTTACGCACTATAATGAAATCAAGCCGCAGTTGCAGACGTCTGGTGGCACCTCTGATGGGCGTTTTATTGCCCGCATGGGGTCGCAGGTGGTCGAACTGGGGCCTGTGAATGCCACGATTCACAAAATCAACGAGTGCGTGAAAGCATCCGATTTGCAGATGCTGAGCCGGATGTATCAACGCATCATGGAACAATTGATCGCCTGACAGCGAGGAAAGGAGCGGGCCTGTGGAGTTTATTAAAGATTACTGGTGGATCCTGGTGGTCCTGCTGATGGTCGGTGTGCTGATGAATGTGTATAAGGATTTGAAACGCATCGATCACAAAAAGTTTATGGATAACAAGCCCGATCTCCCGCCTCATCGTGATTTCAACGACAAATGGGATGACGACGAAGACTGGCCGAAGAAGAAATAACGCGTTTGCGCCCTCGCGGTCGCGAGGGCGTGCCCGGTTACATTGTCATAATCACATCATCATCGCCGGGTTTAGCCCCGCCCAACGCCTCGTCAAAGTAGCGTTTCGGCACCGTGTACTGCAGATGATGCAGGGCAAAATTCATGCTGCGGTGGTCGATGGCGTGGGCCAGATCGTCCACAACATTCAGCGTGACGTCACCGCCGAGTGCGGTTAAACGCTGTTCGGCCTGATGAGCATGTGCCAGTGGCACGCGGTCATCATAATCGCCATGAATCAGATGCACCGTCGTGCGGGTGCTGGCGCTCTCCGGCAGGGTAATAAAACGTCCGCTGAACACCACTGCGCGTCCCGCCAGATCGTTGTGCGCTTTGATGCCCTCCAGCACCATGCTTCCGCCCTGTGAAAACCCGACCAGCGCCGTGGCTTCCGGACTTATGCCGCTCTGCTGCTGCCAGTGACGAACGGACTCAACAAACTGCGGCATACTGGCGTTAACGCACTGCTGCTCGCTTTTATCATGAAGTCCGGCCTCACTAAACCATTGACCGCCAGGCCCTGGCGATCCCACCGACACGACCAGCGCCGCAGGGAAGGTTTTCGCAAACCAGCTGCCAATTTCCCCCATGGCGTCAGGGTTATCACCCACGGCATGGTAAAGCAAAAACAGCTGGGCAACTTTTGGGGGTTGCTGAACAATTACATATCTCAGTGTCATATCGACCTCCTGCTACTACTTTACGCGCCCTGGCGCAGGATCATATTGGGAATATTTGAACGAGTTGGTGGATTTATTGCAATTGCTGACGAAACCCTTCGCCATCAATGCTTTGCAACGCCAGAAGTGCTTCTGCGGCTTCCGCGCGCAGTGCGGTGATCAACGCCTTGCGTCCGTTTAGCTGCGCGGTCTGCGCCAGCCGGGACAGATTGGTGTCGGCCCTGACGGCCTGCCTGAGAAGGCATAACGGAGCCTGGCTGACAATGACCAGGCGCTGGAGCACCGCCAGACTTGCTTCAAACGGGCGTTGTGCCCAGGCGAACCCGGCTGCGAGCCGGGCATCAAACGGGGTAAACGCGCAGTCATCGGCTGCGGACAGGGGCAATGCCAGTGGTATATGTGCGCTGAGAAATGACCAGTCCCGCGCCAGCTGCTGCGCCGCTTTCTGCTGCAACTGCCTGCCGGACGACGTCAGTCCCAGCAGCGCCATCGCGGCATAGCAACCACTGCTGGCTTCGCGCTGGCTGCCAATGCGCGCTAACGTAAAGCCACAGGCGCGCCAAAACGCCCACAACGCTTCAGTGTAGCCGAAACTCACCGAGATATAGTCGTATCCGGTCGCCGCCGCGCAGGCCGCCGTGACCAGTTGCCTGCCGGTTCCCTGACGGCGTCCGCGGGGTGCCACGGCAATCCGGCTGATACGTAAAGCCCGCAGCGTGGCGGCGTCGGTGAAACCGGCATGGGCCGCCAGTGACTGCGCCACCAGATTGCCGCGCGGCCGTCTGTGGCCCGCCCATACTGCCTGAGCTAACGCCTCGCTCAGTCCGCCCTCTTCCACCAGCCAGAGCGCGCCCTGCAATACCGGGACAGTGCCCGCCAGCCACAGGTGCATACCTGGCGCATCCAGCAGGCGGCGTAAATCCAGCGGCGAGGTGCGATAATGAGCGCTGGTAAGCAGCTGATAAGCCGCCCGTAAGGCAGGCATATCCGTGCGTTCCGCCCGACGCGGACCGCCCACTCTCGCAGGGGGCATATCGGGCGTTTCTTCAAACAGTAGCGCCTGATTCAGCCAGTTTTCCAGCGGATCGTTGCGCGCCCAGCGCAGCGGTTCATCCAGCGTAAAATGGCGTACCTGCTCCAGCGCCGCACAAAACTTCAGCATAAAACCACGTCCGCTGCCTTCATAACCCTGAATGGTCGTTACCAGCAACACGCGACGAAAACGCGCTACCAGCGCATGCAGCAGCGGTGCGGGAATCGCCGCCGCCTCATCGACAATAAGCCAGTCAACGTCTGGCACGGTTTCCAGAGCCAGAATGGCATCGGGCGCCATAAAGCGGTAGTGCTCACCCGCGAAGGCAGACAGGACGCCCGTAGCCACTTTTGCCGGGGCGGTAATAAGGCAACGTGTGTTCTGGCGGGCGAGCATCCCGGCCAGAGCCGATTTGCCTCTGCCGCGTGCAGCGGTCAGGACCGCCACGCCTGCAGAAAGGCCGTTCAGCTGACATAAGATTGTCTGCTGCTGGACGGTTGCCTGGCTGTGCCATTCCGGTAAGGCTGGCCAGTCGGGCACGTTAAGTGGCGACGGCTGCCGCAGTAAGAGTCCCTGCGCATCCTGTTCGATCAGGCGTTGCAGATGGCGGATAAAGTGAGGTGTGGCAATGGGTTCGCTGACGTCGGCCCAACGCAGGCTGTCCGCGTCGGGTTGCTGTGGCCACTGTCGCCACGGCGGCACTAACAGCAGCAGCCAGCTGCCAGCCGTCAGCGTGCCCGCCAGCGCGGCGAATGCCTCGGCATGAAAGCCCGATCGGGCATCGAAAACGGCATGATGAAACTCACGCCCCAGTAAGGTACGGAACGCCGCTGGCACACAATGCGGGCCGGGGCCGAGAGGGACGTCACTCAGACACAGCCAGTCGCCCGCCAGTGCGTCGAACCAGCGCGCAGCCATCGTCAGGCTGTAGTCAGCATCACCACTGATAACGGCTACGCGCCGTATGCCCGCCGACGCCATCGCGCGGCTGGCGGCCGCCAGCGTCATCCTTTACCGGCGAAGGTATCGCACTGGCCAGGATTGCCAGTGTCAAAGCCACGCTTAAACCAGGTATAGCGCTGTTGCGATGTACCATGGGTAAAGCTGTCGGGCACCACGCGCCCCTGACTTTTCTGCTGCAGGCGATCGTCGCCAATAGCTTCGGCGGCATTCAGGGCTTCCTGCAAATCGCCCACCTCAAGGATCTTCTCCTGTTCCATATAGTGGCCCCAGACGCCGGCAAAGCAGTCGGCCTGAAGTTCCATTTTAACGGACAGCTGATTGATCTGGCTTTGACTGGCGCCCTGCTGCATCTGGCGTACACGGGGCTCAATGCCCAGCAGCTTCTGCACATGGTGGCCGACTTCGTGTGCAATCACATAACCCTGCGCAAAATCACCGCCTGCGCCCAGTTTGTGTTTCATTTCGTCATAGAACGAAAGATCGATGTAGACGGTCTGGTCTGCCGGGCAATAAAACGGTCCCATAACCGACTGCCCGGTTCCGCAGCCGGTGCGCGTGGCACCGCGATACATTACCAGTTTGGGTGGCGTGTACTGCTTATGCATTTGTCTGAACAGCTTGTCCCAGGTATCTTCGGTCGTCGCCAGAATGACCGAGGTAAATTTGGCCGCTTCATCCTGATGGGGATCGGCGCTGCGCTGTTGCTGCTGCTGTTGGTTGCCCGGCGTCGCCTCGCCGCCCGTCAGCAACGGCGTCAGGTCATAACCGTAATAACCCGCGACGGCGACCAGAATCAGCATGATAATGCCCGCTTTACCGCGTGGCAGAGGAATGCGTCCTCCTCCCATGCCTGATGACTGATTACGGCGGTCTTCAACATTGTCGCTTTCGCGACGTCCTTGCCAGCGCATGTTTTGCTCCCTGTGGCCTGTTATGCAGATGGCATGATTTTAGTTGTGTGAGGCCGCAATCACCAGCTTTCCACCAAAATGAAAAAGGAGAGCCCGCGCTCTCCTTTTGCCGGCAGACGAAGGGCAGACTCAGTCCAGCTTCACGCCCAGGCGACGGGCCACCACTTCGTAAGCTTCAATCAGGCCACCCAGGCTCTGACGGAAACGGTCTTTGTCCATTTTATCCAGCGTTTCTTTGTCCCACAGGCGCGCACCGTCCGGGGAGAATTCATCACCCAGCACGACCTCGCCTTTAAACAGGCCAAACTCCAGCTTGAAGTCCACCAGGATCAGCCCGGCATCATCAAACAGTTTACTCAGTACGTCGTTCGCCTTGTACGTCAGCTCTCGCATCCGCGCCAGGTTTTCTTTACTGACCCAGCCAAAGGTTTCGCAGTAGGATTCGTTGACCATCGGGTCATGCTTCTCGTCATCCTTCAGGAACAGGTCGAACAGCGGAGGATTCAGTACCATGCCCTCTTCAACGCCCAGGCGCTTAACCAGCGAACCCGCTGCGCGGTTACGAACGACGCATTCTACCGGTACCATCTCAAGCTTTTTCACCAGCGCTTCGTTATCCGACAGCAGGGCTTCCATCTGCGTCGGAATGCCCGCTTCCTGCAGCTTCGTCATGATGAAATGGTTGAACTTATTATTGACCATGCCTTTGCGATCAAACTGCTCGATGCGGGCACCATCGCCTGCTGATGTATCGTTGCGGAACTCAAGTATCAGCAGATCCGGGTTATCGGTGCTGTATACGGTTTTCGCTTTACCGCGATACAACTCAGCTCGCTTTTGCATCTTATTAACTCCAAACATGAAAGATCCGGTTCTGAGGCAACATATTCAGGTCGATTGCCGTGACGCAATCGATTACCTCGACGTGCGCTATTATGCCAAAAAACAAAATAAAAAGGCCGGAGAATCTCCGGCCTGGGGTAATTTTATTTGTTCATTGCGGCCTGGAACACCGACACCAGCGCATCATTTTGCGCCTGCGTCAGCACATGGCCTTTAGGATCAATGAATTGCAGACTGGTTCGGTTATCGAGATCGCCAACCTGAACCTTGTAATCGCCGTTTGGCAGTTCAGGATCTTTGGCGCCAAGGCTGTCCCAGGTGCTGCTGCCCGGCGCTTTGTAGGTCACTTTCATGCTGCCGGTTGAACGGGTCGTGTCCGTGACGTCCATGCCGACGCGTTTCATTGCCGCAGGCAGGCGCTGCCAGGCGACGTTGAACGGCGTACGTAATACCAGCATAGGCAGGCCGGTATCATCCGCTGCACTCTGCACATCAATCGCACCGTTCACGCGGCCCGCTGCGGCGTTTTCATTCGCCGTGGCAACCTTGTCCATGCCCGCCGCAATCTCATTCAGCATCTGCGCGGTATAGCGTTGGATCTGCTCTGGCGAGGTGATGTTAGTGCCTTCCTGCTGCAGTTCCAGCAGACGCACGGTCAGCACCTGCTGATAGCTCTGTGATTTCACACTGATCTGGTAACGCCCGCGATATTGCTTGTCTTCATCTGCGCGGTTCCACTGCACCCAGTCGGTGGTCAGCTGCTGTCCGGCGTCATTGCGCGACGCAATCGGGAAGTTTTTCGCCTGCACAACGCCCACAACCTGCGACCAAATTGATCCACGGTTGTTGTCGAAAATCAGTGCGCCGGTGTTATTGCTGAACTGCGCGCGTGAGCCGTTCATCAAGGCCAGCGGCTGCGCCGGTGGACGGATATCCAGCTGCTTGCCAACCGGTGCCTGACTGGTTGACGGTGGGATATCGTATTCGCCGTTCTGAACAGGCAGAATCATGCCCGGCGGCGCTTTTAACTCACGCAGCCCGCTGGCCTGCAGGTAAGATTCATCACCGCTGACCTGGCGCTTATAACGCTGATCGTTCGAACAGGCCGACAACAGCATCAGGGTGGAAAGCCCCACCACCGTTGCAATCGTTGACCGCTTTACTGAGTAATTCATTCACACTCCCTAAATTATCGCAAACCCGCTTTCACCAGCGCCTGCTCCACTTTTGGCTGTGCAACCGCCGTCAGTGGCGTCATTGGCAGACGCAGCGTGTCATTAGCGATTAATCCTAGCTGTTTTGCCGCCCATTTAACCGGGATTGGATTAGGTTCACAGAAAAGCGTCTGATGCAGGTGCATCAGACGCTGATTCAGACGGCGAGCTTCAACGAAATTGCCCTGCTGTGCCAGTTTGCACAGTTCGGCCATTTCGCGTGCTGCTACGTTTGCCGTCACCGAAATGACGCCGTTACCGCCCAGTTGCATAAAGTCCAGTGCGCTGGCGTCGTCGCCACTCACCAGGATGAACGCATCATCAACCAGCTCTTGGATCTGGCTGACACGCGATAAGTTCCCGGTTGCCTCTTTGATTCCGATAATATTTTTGATTTCAGCGAGGCGGGCAACGGTTTCCGGCAACATATCACAACCGGTACGGGAAGGGACGTTATACAGCATCTGCGGCAGGCTGGTGCTCTCGGCAATCGCTTTAAAGTGCTGGTATAAGCCTTCCTGGGTAGGACGATTATAGTAAGGTGTGACCGTCAGGCAGCCAACAACGCCTGAATTTTCAAATCGTTTGGTCAGCGAGATGCCTTCCGCTGTCGCATTGGCGCCGGTGCCGGCAATCACGGGAATACGCCCATCCGCCAGATCCAGGGTTTGCAGCACCACATCACCATGTTCTTCATGGCTCAGGGTAGCTGATTCGCCGGTGGTGCCGACGGAAACGATCGCCGCAGTACCGCTGGCGACATGGTAATCAATCAGTTTTTTCAAACTCGCACGGCAGACATTACCTTTGTCATCCATCGGCGTAACGAGTGCAACAATACTTCCCGTAAACATTGGCGATCCCCTCGACAAACAAGTGCTTCATGGTACGGTTTACACTTAGGGAAAAGCAAGCAAGCTCCGCTATTCCCGCGCTTGTCAGCAGTTTTTTTTATGTTTACCTTATGGTTATTAGCAAATGCACAGGGAATCCTATTTTGTCGCAATCTCAACCCCATCACTTGGTGATCACCGCTCTGGGTGTTGACCGTCCGGGTATCGTTAATACGATTACTCGCCACGTCAGCAGTTGCGGTTGCAACATCGAAGACAGTCGCCTTGCCATGCTTGGGGATGAATTCACGTTCATTATGCTGCTGTCCGGCAGCTGGAACGCGATCACGCTGATTGAGTCCACGCTCCCGCTCAAAGGCGCAGAGCTGGAACTGCTGATCGTGATGAAGCGTACGCACGCTACCGCACGCCCTCCGATGCCCGACACGGCCTTTATCCAGGTCGAGGTAGCTGACTCACCGCATATCATTGAGCGCTTTACGGATCTCACCGATAAGCACCAGATGAACATTGCGGAACTGGTTTCACGTATTCAGCCTGCTCAACACGGCAAACCCGCCACACTCTATATTCAGATGACGGCACACAGCCCGACGCGCAGCGACGGCCCGGCATTTGAACTGGCGTTTAATGCGTTATGTCAGGAACTGAATGCAGAGGGTTCGTTACGGCTTTACAGTCTCAGCGATGCGGACACCCACGAACTGGTTGTACCCGGCAGGTAAAGACGAGCGCCTCGCAGACTGTTCTGCTACGTTAAAAGTACGGTCAGGTGAGGAAACCGTCTGAAATTGATAATTTTCCATTTGGCTGTTTCTCGCCTCATGGTGTATTAACCACAGCATGAACCGAAAAAATGGAGAGATGTGATGAATCCACTGAAAGCCGGTGATACCGCACCGAAATTTAGCTTGCCCGATCAGGATGGCGAACAAGTGAATTTAGCCGACTTCCAGGGTCAGCGCGTTCTGGTCTACTTTTACCCTAAAGCCATGACGCCAGGCTGTACTGTTCAGGCATGTGGTCTGCGTGACAACATGGATGAACTAAAAAAGGCGGGCGTTGAAGTCCTGGGAATCAGTACGGATAAACCGGAAAAGCTGTCACGTTTTGCAGAAAAAGAGCTGCTTAACTTCACGCTGCTGTCGGACGAAGATCACCAGGTATGCCAGCAGTTTGGCGTCTGGGGTGAAAAAACCTTTATGGGTAAAACCTACGACGGCATCCACCGCATCAGTTTCCTGGTCGATGCCAACGGCAAGATTGAAAAAGTGTTCGACGATTTCAAAACGTCCAATCACCACGACATCGTGATGGACTATCTTAAGTCTGCATGAGCCTCTCAGGGCGCGGTGAAAACCGCGCCCTGATTGTTTACCGACTCAGCGTTTCGTCAAGCGTGGCATCCGGCCAGGCGTGCACCACCGCCTTCACCAGCGTGGCGAGCGGAATCGCAAAAAATACGCCCCAGAAGCCCCATAACCCACCAAAGATCACCACGGATAATATAATCACCAGCGGATGCAAATTAACCGCTTCGGAGAACAACACCGGAACTAACACATTGCCGTCCAGCGCCTGGATGACCAGGTAGACGGTCAGCAATGTCCAGAATTCCGTGCCCAGCCCCCACTGAAACAGGGCGACGCCAATGACCGGTATCGTTACCAGCATGGCGCCAATATAGGGAATCAGGACCGATATGCCCACCAGCACCGCCAGCAGAAGAGAGTAATTGAGACCGAGATACAGAAACGCCAGCCAGCTGGCGATGCCGACGACGATCATCTCCAGCACCTTGCCACGAATATAGTTGGTGATTTGCTGATTCATTTCCTGCCACACCTCGGCGGCCAGACCACGGTTTCGCGGCAGAACACGCCGCACGGCGTTCAGCATCTGGTCTTTGTCTTTCAGCAGAAAGAACACCATCAGGGGCACCAGCACCAGATAAATCATCAGCGTCATCAACCCGACCAGCGAGGCCAGTGAGTATTTCACCAGTGAGTCACCCACGCCGCTCAGACGACCACGCAGGTTCTCGACAATCACATCAATAATGCCGGCATCGACCAGCGCCGGGAAACGTCGGGGCAAACCGGCCGCGTAGAGATAGAGCTTGTTAAGCATGTTAGGCAGATCCCGCGTCAGGTTAATGCCCTGCTGCCACGCCACAGGCGCGACGATCAGCACTAACACCAGCAGGATGCCGGCAAACAGCACCAACACAATGCTGGTGGCCCAGCTGCGCGTGCAGCCAATACGTTGCAGGCGCACGGTTGGCCACTCAAGCAGATAAGCAAGCACCACGGCCACCAGCAATGGTGCCAGCAGGCCACTCAGGAAGAACAGAATGCAAAATCCCGCCAGCAGAATCACCAGCAGGCCAATCGCCTGTGGGTCGCTAAAACGGCGTTTGTACCATTGAATCAATAAAGCCAGCATGCCGTTGGGTCCATGACGTCATAAGGGGCCACGATTGTACCGGATATTTGGGGGCTGAAAAGGCGCGAAAACCGCGCTGACGAAAAATCCTCGCTGCTGGCGGCAGATCGTTGAACACCGCAGACGCTACGAATCAGATCGCGCCTGCGGCAATTCAGACCGGACACCGGGCCCGGCTGCTGGCAGAGATGACGCCGTTAGGCCTCATTCACCCAGATACGCATCTCCCCTTCTCCGCGATTGGCCCAACAGAACCAGGGAATAAAGGTTAAGGTCTGGGGTTGCGCCAGCGCAGGTGCCTGATCGTAATGCCATAGCAGCTGTTGCTCAGGTTCACGCGCCGCTTTTCTGATCCCTTCCGCCTGAATCAGCACCTTGTGCGCAAAAACCCCCTTCCCTTCAAAGGTACGGAATGTCGCCGACGCAGGCAGCCACAGATTATGTAACTGCTCGCCGTTATCCGCCTGTTCCAGGCAATAGATCAAGGGCCCGCGCTGAACGGCCACTTTGCCCGCCACATGGCGCACCAGCGGATTGCCGTAAACCCGGCGCACCGGCATGGGCAGGGTTAACGTTACCGTATCGCCTTCCTGCCAGTGACGGGTCAGATACAGGTAACCTTTGCGCGCCGCCTCATTCACTTCCGTCCCGTTACAGGTAATCTGCGGCGACGCACACCAGTCGGGCAGGCGCATGGCCAGCGTATGGTTCACAGGCTGGGTGGAATCGATGGTGATTGTGACGGTTTCCTGCCAGGGAAGATTACCGCTGATCCGCAGGCCCAACGTTTGATTGCCAACCGGGATCTCGACCCGGTTACCAATATAGAGATTGATAAACAGCGCATCCTCGCGCGGCGTATAAATATAGTGGCCGAGAGAGGTCAGCAAACGGGCGATATTGGGTGGGCAGCAGGCGCAGCCGAACCAGCGCTGACGAACCGGTTTCACATGATCGTAAATATGATTAAAAGGCAGGCTTTTCGGATGGACTTCCAGCGGATTGACGTAAAAGAAATGTTTTCCGTCCAGCGCCATACCACCCAGTACTGTGTTATACAGGGCGCGCTCCATGACATCGGCGTACTGGCTGTCCGCCTCCATTTCCAGCATGCGACGGGCAAACATCATCAGCCCAATCGAGGCACAGCTTTCGGCATAAACCGTATCGTTCGGTAAGTCGTAATCGCTACTGAACGCTTCACCGCTGCTCTGCGAACCGATGCCGCCGGTAATATAGAGCTGTCGCTGCGCCATGTTGTGCCACAGACGCAGACAGTCCTGTCGTTTCGATTCATCCTGGCTCAGCCGTGCGAGGTGCGCGACACCGGTCATCAGATAGACAAAGCGCACGGCGTGCCCCACCGCGTGCTGCTGTTTCGCAAGAGGTTGGTGCGCCTGGCTGTAAGCCTTGTCCTTGATCATCCACGCGGGCCCATAGGTGTGCCAGTACGACGTCTGACCACGCTTCTGGTACTCATCATCATAGAAGTGCGGCTGCGTTCCCCGCTGCGTGATAAAATAGTCGGCCAGCGCCATGTAGCGCGGCTCCTGGGTCACGTCATACAGCCGCATCAGCGCCAGTTCGATCTCCGGGTGACCAGGATAACCGTGCAGTTGCTGCTCGCCGGGGCCAAACACGCTGTCGATGTGATCGGCGAGTTTGCACACCACCGCCAGCAGTCGTCGTTTGCCGGTGGCCTGAAAAAACGCTACGCCCGCCTCAATCATATGTCCGGCGCAGTAGAGCTCATGACACTCGGCCAGATTCGTCCAGCGATCCTGCGGGGCTTTTACCGTAAAGTAGGTGTTGAGATAGCCATCCTCACATTGCGCCGCCGCGACCAGCTCTATGACCTCATCGGCGGTCTTCTCCAGCTCAGCATCCGGCTTCTGGCACAGTGACCAGGCCACGGCTTCCAGCCACTTTGCCACGTCGCTGTCCTGGAACACCATCCCATAGAATTCGCCCGTCTGCTGGCCCGCCGCAATGCGGAAATTAGCTATGGCATGGCTCGGTTCGGCGTCGTCAATACGATCGTTAAGCGCGGCCCATTGATAAGGGATCACCACGTCCCGCACCAGATGCTGATACTGACCAAGAAACGGATCGTGAATCTGGAGCTTATGCAGATCGACTTCATTTACAGACATCATGCTCTCCTTAAGACTGGACATGGCGAATACGCAGGTCATGCGAAATCTGCGTCATCATCGGGTTAGTCAGCTTGCAGGCACGGACGGCAAAGGCCAGCAGCAGGTGAAAGAGGGCCGGTAACAGCGTTTCCATGGCGGTAATCGCATGCAGCGAAGCCGGGGTTTGATTGCCTGTGCCCGGTTTATAGGCCACCGCAATAAACAGCAGGCTGATGATGACGGCACTGGATGCCCATGCCAGCTTGATAAAGAACAGGTTAAAGGCGAAATTCATCCCCGATGAACGGACGCCGTTTTTCCACTCGCCATAGTCATCGGCAAAGGCCATCAGGGCGAAGTGCAGCGGCAGGGTAAACCCAAGAATGACACCATTACTCAGAATGACCACCAGCCAGAGACTCTGCCACGCCGGCCCAACCGGCAGAAACCACATGCACAGCGCCACCGCCGCCAGCACGATATTGGTCCAGAAGTAAAGCCGGACGGTATCAATGCGTCTGGAAAGCGGATTCACGATGAACGAGCCCAAAATGGAGGCTAAGGTCACCATGGTAAAAAACAGGGAGGTATAGGCCGTGCTTCCCTGAAGGACATAGGTAATGAAGTACATGTAGCCGCCGCCGCGGATGTTGAAGACGTTAATCAGCAAAAAAGACATCAGCAGCATCAGTAACAACTGATCGTTTTTGCGTAACCCGGCCAGATGTTCCCGCAGGGTGAACTTGCCCAACGTATCCAGCGGTACGCGCTCCCGCACCCAAAAGAAACAGCACAGAAACATCACCACCGCCAGTCCGCACAGGATCCCGACCCCTGCGCGATAGCCGAGCACCGCGTTTCCTTTTCCCAGTTCAGCGACCAGCCACGGCAGCCCTACTGAGACCAGAAAGCCAGCCACACCACACAATACAAAGCGCCAGGACTGACAGGACAACACTTCCGAGTGGCGCGTCGTCATGGTGTTAATCAGCGCGCAATAGGGCACATTGATGGCGGTATAGCTGAGTGAGAGCAGCAGGTAGGTTGCAAAGGCCCAGACCATTTTCATGTCCATGCTAAGCGCAGGCGCGGTGAAAGTCAGCGTGCCAATAATTCCGACAGGCAGGGCTATCCACAGTTGCCAGGGACGAAAGCGGCCCCACCGGCTGTGCGTGCGGTCCGCTATCACGCCCATCACCGGATCCGATATCGCATCAAAAATGCGCAGCACCATAAACAGCGTACCGACCAGCGCTGGCGTTAAGCCAAACACATCGGTATAGAAAAAGGTTAGAAAATTCGTTATCAGGCAGGTAATGACGGTGCCACCGGCGTCACCCAGTCCGTAGCCGATTTTTTCACGCAGGGACAGTATCTGCTGTGTGTTCGACTGCGCCAGTGTGTTCTGTTCAAGTGTCGTAGACGTCATAAAGTCTTCCTCATGCAGGACAGAGAGGGTTGCCCGCTTTATAACGGGCTTATCGGTGTTTTGGCGCCTTACCCGATGTATTCTGTCAGGAATCGGCTAACCCACAAGAGAACGAAAAAGTATAAAAAAGGGAGGATTCCGACCTGAGCGTTAAACTGTGAGCTTGATCAGACACGGCGGCTATTTTTAGTTAATAATCAGGGAGAAGAGTCTAAAAAACGCTATCAGCAGCGGGAAAAGGCATCATGATGTTCGACTTATCCATCGCGTTTCCGGTTCGGGTGCAAAACGGCGGTCTGTTTATTTCGCGCGGGACAGGGTCACATCCGGCGCGCAGACTGACCTCCTGGGAAATTATTTTCGTTGAGCGTGGGCAACTCACTATCCGTGAGGACGACGTGCTGTTTCGCGTGACGGCGGGAGAAAGTTTACTGCTCAGGCCCGGGCACTGGCATGTGGGAGAAGGCGTATTTCCGCCTGATCTGAAATTTTACTGGCTGCATTTCGACTGGTTGAAACATCCTGTACCGCAGACAACGTTACACCAGAGCCTGCTGCACCTTCCTCAACATACGCGCGTAGGCGATCCGGCTTATGTCATTGCCCTGTTCCGGCAGTTTCTCAGTGAACAGCAGAATATTCACCGTAGCGTGGCGCTGGAGTGTATTTTACTGCTTATCCTGCAGCAGCTTACCGTCCCGGCCATGCAAGAGAACACCGTTGACAGCCCCGGTGCCGATCTGGCCTGGAAGGCGAATCAGCTGATTCGCACGCAGTATCATTTGCCCCTGTCCACCTCGGGTCTGGCGAAAACGCTGCACTGTAATGCAGATTACCTTGGGCGGGTTTACCGGCGCGTTTTCCGCTTAACGCTGACGGAAGCCATTCACCGCCAGCGTATCGTCATGGCAGAAAAATTGCTGACCGGGGATTCCCTCTCGTTAACCGATGTGGCGCGTCAGTGTGGCTTTAATGATGTCGGATACTTTCGCCAGATTTTTCGCAAGCTAACGGGCTTAACGCCCGCCAGCTGGAAGCGACGCTACTGCCGGGAACATATCAATTCCTGAGCGCAGCCCTGCTGCATCGGGCATCGTTTCTGCCTTCAGACGATGAAAAGGGTGCGCCGCTTTCGCGCTATTTCGCGACGACAGTGCAGTTACGTCCTGCGTTTTTGGCCTGATAGAGCGCATCGTCGGCACGCTTCAGACTGGTTTCCAGCGGCACGCGGCGTGCACTCCATTCGGCCACGCCAATTGAGAGCGTGATATTGCCGACATTTTCCACCGCCTCGCCTGCGATGCTCAGACGTATGCGCTCAGCGATGGCCTCGGCGTCGGCCAGACTGGTATCCGGTAACAGCATCAGGAACTCTTCCCCGCCGTTACGGCTGACAATATCCTGCTTTCTGGCGCTTTGCTGGAGCGTTCTGGCCACCTGCTGGATCACCCGGTCGCCGACGTCATGGCCCCAGTTATCGTTAACGTTTTTGAAATGATCGATATCCAGTGCCAGCACGGCAAAAGGCTGTTGCAGCGTCTGGAAATAATCGAGCACGGCATTCAGGCCACGTCGGTTGAGGAGCTGAGTCAGCGGATCGGTTTGTGCCTCAGAACTCAGACGGCCAATCTTATCCTGCACCAGCCCGATACCGGTCAGCAGGGCACGTTTCACCTGCGCCGCCTCAAAATACCAGGCATGAATGCCGCCGATATCGTTGGTGGCGCTCTGACCATCAATCTTGCTGGCTTTGCGGGCCAGTTGCCAGAGCGGCATAGCGATCATCCGGGCCAGAATCACCGCCACCAGCAAGGTCAGAAGCGCGAAGGGAACCGAGTGTTTCAGGACTTTAAGTATCAGACCCGACAGCGGTTGCAGCGTCGCGTCTACCGGTTTTAGCGCCACGACCATCCAGCCCGTGGTCGGAACGATGGCATAGCCCGCCAGCCGGGTGGGTTTGTCGGTTTCCGTTAACACCAGTGAACCGTTATCTTTTTCCTGCCGTTCACGGTCGCTCAACAGCGGCGGTATGGTTTTGCCAACCAGTTGCCGGTTCTGGTGATAGAGCACCTGATTATTGCTGTCGAGCACAAAGACGCTGGTGCCGTCCCGGTAAAACTGTTCACCCAGCAGGGCATTCAGAATGCTTTTCTTTTTCAGGTAAATGGTGCCGCCGACATAACCGAGATAGCGTCCCTGACTGTTCCAGATGGGCCATGAAACAAAGATAAGCAGGTTATTGGCGGCGGAAACCGTGGGCTTGCTGATCATGGGCTGCCGGGTTTGCAGCGCTTCACGTGACGCATCACTGGTCAGATGCATGCCGGTCAGGGTCAGCGACTCCGGCGAGATGGCCCGCACCGTACCGTTTTCATCCACGACGGCCACCGAGTTAAAACTGTCCGTCTGCTCGCGCAGGCGATTCACTTCCGTTTTTAACAGTTCTTCGTTATCGAAATCCTTTCCCAGTACATTGGCACTAAAGTGCAACTGTGACTGCGCCAGACGAAAAAAAACCTCACTGGTCGAGGCCAGCTTAGCCGCGTAGGCGCGGTTGGCTTCCAGCGTACTGTCGATCAGCACCATGCGCTGCACGCGCCATGTGGCATATAAATTATTGGCCAGGGTGATAACGATGCTGATGATGACCAGCAGCGCAATAAGCGTGCGTAAGTCAGCTCTTGGACGGAAATTCATTAACATGGCGTTGACGCCACAGTGCGAAAATTCATTGTGCTGTGCCTGGCTCTGTTGTTTTTATCATATCGCGGTTCTACAGCCTGTAAGTCTACACGCTGTAGGACATTTTGAGCAGGCTTAAGCACAGTACAGTTCAAAAAATCGCCCTGACGCACATTTAATCGATTAAACCGTTTTCGTCATAGAAGGGCCAGGGGCCGTCGTAGTCGCCGATTGCGCACTGGTGGGTGGTCATGCCCTGCTCCCGTTGCCAGCGATGCAGCAAAAACCCCGCCGGTTCCAGCACAAAATTGGCCGGGCCATCCGGTTGCAGATCCAGCGCAACCTGGTGAGAAACGCCGGGCGCAATACAGGCCAGCGTGCCGGCAAACCGCGTCTGAACAGCCCGATGTACATGCCCACACAGCACCCGTTCAACCTGGGGATGGCGGGCAATAATCGCCGCCAGTGCTTCGGGCTGACGTAATCGCTGACGGTCCATATGAGCAATACCGCAGACAAACGGCGGATGGTGCAGCATCACCAATGTGGGCATGTCTGGTGACGCAGTGAGTGCGTCATCCAGCCAGCGAAGCTGCCGATCATCAAGTTCACCCCATGGCTGGTGCGGCACGCTGGAATCCAGCGCCAGTAGCTGGACGTCCCTGACGATAAGCCGCCAGTTGAGCGTCGGGCCCTGTTGCAGATAAGTGTGATCGGGAAACGCGGCCCGCAGGGCCTGGCGGTCGTCATGATTACCTGCCATCAGGTAAAAGGGCCGTTCCAGCCTCTCCAGCGCCTGGCGCAGCGTCTGGTACTCTGCGGCGGTGCCGAAATCCACCAGGTCACCGGTAATCACGACCACGTCAGGACGCGGTTGCAGTGCATTCAGCGTGGCGATGGCCCGCAGTAACGCCGTGTGCGTATCGACTTTCTTATACGACAAACGCCCCTGCGCTTTAATATGTAAGTCACTGATCTGTGCGATCAGCGTAGGATTAGCGGACACTCTTTCACTCCTTAAGCGGTAAATTCCAGCGCGGCCTGCCCGGCCAGTGACCAGCTGATACGCTGCCCGGCATGCCAGTTTTCGCGCGCGTGACGCTCAACCTGGATGGGCTTATCCAGGCCAATATCGATCTGCAGGCGTTGAGAGGCACCGAGAAAGGTGCTGGCGACGATACAGCCGTGTCGGGCATAGCGCCCCGCTTCTGCCAGCAGGACATCCTCTGGACGACAGAATCTCACCGGCTGCCCCTGCTCATCGGTTTCAATGCAGTTAATCGCGCCCACGAAGTCCGCCACAAAGCGCGAAGCCGGACGCTGATAAATGGCCTGCGGCGTCGCAATCTGGACCAGGCGGCCCTGCTCCATGACCGCAATACGGTCGCCCAGTGCCATGGCTTCCTGCTGATCGTGCGTCACATAGACGGCGGTAATCGCCAGCTTTTTCAGCAGATCGCCGATGTCTGCGCGCAGGCGTTCGCGCAGTTTGGCGTCCAGCGCCGCCAGCGGCTCATCAAAGAGCAACACTTTAGGCCGGGCCGCCAGGGCTCTTGCCAGCGCAACGCGCTGCTTCTGACCACCAGAGAGTTTATCGATATGGCGCTGGGCCAGTGCAGTCAGATCGACCAGTTCCAGCATCTCCTGGACTCGTGCCTCGCGTTCGGCACGCGGGATGCCCTGCACTTTCAGGCCGTAGGCCACGTTTTGCGCCACGTTGAGATTGGGAAACAGCGCATAGTTTTGGAACACCATCCCGACGTTACGTTTTTCAATCGGCAAATCGGTCACGTTGCGATCGTCAAACCAGACTTCACCCGGCGCATCGGTACGCTCCAGGCCACTGATAATGCGCAACGTCGTGGTTTTGCCACAGCCCGATGGCCCCAGCAGCACCAGGGTTTCGCCAGCGTGCACGCTGAGATCCAGAGGATGCAGCGCCTGGTGATGCGCAAAACGGCGCGCGCAGCCGCGCAACGTAACGTTAACAGCATCGTTATTCATGCCTTTTCCTCGCTGAGTGGCTGACGTGACTGACGTTCAAGCCAGTGATTACAGGCGTTAAGCATCAGCAGCAGGGGTAAAATCATTAAAATGAAGATCAAGGTGTACGCCGAGCCGACTTCCAGCCGCATGGAGGCATAGCTGTCGGCCAGGCCCACAGGCAGCGTTTTGGTCAGCGGTGTATGTAACATCCAGGTAATATTGAATTCGCCGACCGACAGCGTTGTCACCATAAAAGCCCCGGCAAGAATGCCGTTACGGCAGTTGGGAACCACCACGGTGAAAAAACGCTGCCAGAAGCCTGCCCCCAGGCTGGCGGCTGCCTCTTCCAGTCGGGGCAACTGGATAGCCTGCATCACGGCCAGAACCGGGCGAATCATAAACGGCAGCGTAAACAGCACATGGCCAATCAGGATAAAGACCCAACTGTCGCGCAGGCCGGAAAACTGGCCGTACAGCAGGATAATCCCCAGCGCCGTCGCCAGGCCCGGTAGCGCCACGGGCAGCATCAGGCACTCTTCAATACGTGACGACCAGCGCGATGGCGACTTGAGTAATCCCCAGGCGGCGGGCACGCCGACAACCATCGTGACAAGCAAACAGCTCACCGCGATCATCAGCGACAGCCAAAACGTGTCGCTGTACATGTCCCACACCTGTTCAACCCACTTCAACGTCAGCCCGCTACGCAGGCCGACAAAGTAGTTTTGCGTGACGCCCGCCAGCATGGATAACACCACCGGCACAATCATGAACAGGGCGGTCAGCGTCGTGATCGCGATTTGCAGCCAGAACAGTCCACGCCGTTTCATGAGGTCTTCTCCTCCCGGGATTGGGTCAGTACACGTGCCAGCATCAATCCCAGCCAGGCCACCGCGCCCATGACCACCGACAGCGCCGCCGCCGTGGCGAAGTTGGCATAGTTAGTAAACTCGCCGTAAATCGTGAGTGGCAGTACGCTCAGGTCGGTGCCCAGCGTAAAGGCGGTGCCGAATGCGCCCATACTGGTGGCAAAACACAGTGCACCGCTGGAGAGCAGTGCCGGTTTCAGACCCGGCACAATCACGTCACAAATAATGCGCCACTGGCTGGCGCCCAATGAGCGAGCGGCCTCCTCCAGCGAACGATCCAGTTTTTCACTGGCGGCGACCAGCGTGACAATGGCGCGGGGCAGTGAAAAGTAGAGATAGCCAATAAACAGCCCCGTAAGCGAGTAGGCCAGCGTCCAGCGTTCATGAACCAGTTGCATACTGATCTGCGCCAGCACGCCCTGCCGTCCCGCCAGCATCACCACTAAAAACCCGACCACCACGCCGGGGAACGCCAGGGGGAACGTGAGCAATGCCAGTAAGGTACCGCGCCCGGCGAAGCGCTGGCGAGCCAGAAAACAGCCCACCACGCTGGCAATCGCCAGCGTGACCAGTGTGACCGCCAGCGACAACAGGACGGTGTTAAACAGGCTTTGCAGATACTGGGGCTGGGTAATCACTGTCCAGTAACCACTGTGCCGGGTGCTGCGATCCGGCGTCATGCCCATCTGTAATAAACGGGCAAAAGGCAACAGCCAGAAGGCGGCAAAAAACAGTAAGGCCGGCAGCAGCATCCATGGCCAGTTGGCCCCCTGCTCACGTCGGCGAGACCGGTGGCGCGAGGCCACCGGTAAACCGCTGCGGGCATTCGACAAGGCCATTACCGAATCTCACTCAAATAACGGGCAGAGAAGGCTTTCTGTGCATCAGCCATCTGCTGGTAGTCAACAGTATGGGCGCGCGCGTAATCGCTGTCGGGCAGGAAGCGCTTTTTAGCCTCTGCGGACATCGCAGAAGGCCGCACCGGGCGCAGATAGGCGTTAGCCCAAATCGCCTGCCCTTTATCCGACAGCACGTAGTCCATCACTTTCTTGCCATTGGCAGCATGAGGGGCGTTTTTTACCAGACTGATGACGTAAGGCACCGTCACCGTGCCTTCCTGAGGAATGACAAAGACGACGTTGGCGTGATCTTTATACTTCGCGCGATAGGCATTGAAGTCGTAATCCAGCAAAATCGGGATTTCGCCAGAGATAAGGCGGGCATAGGCGGTTTGTTTAGGCACAATCGGCTTGTTGGCCTGCAGCTTTTTGAACCACGTCAGCGCGGGGGTAAAATCCTGCATCGTGCCCCCTTTCGCCTGGTTCACCGCCACGGCGGCGACATAGCCGACAAACGCACTGGCGGGATCCAGATAACCCACCATGCCTTTGTATTCTGGCTTCAGCAGGTCGTCCCAGGACGTCGGCACCGGCGCGCCGCCCAGGGCATCGACGTTAACCATAAACCCCATGGTGCCAGAGTGCAGCGCGACCCACTTACCCTGCGGGTCTTTCATCCCTGCCGGAACCTGATCCCAGTTGGCGGGTTTGTAGTCGGTCACCACGCCTGCCTGTGCCGCCTGAATCCCAAAACTGACACCGTAATACACCACATCGGCGACGGGGTTATTTTTTTCGGCGACGAGCTGCGCCAGGGCCTGGCCGGAGTTTTTATTATCCTGCGGCACGACAATACCGGTGTCTTTTTTGATCGCCTGGAGCTGTGTCGCCCAGTCCGCCCATTCCGGTGGGCAGTTGTAGCAAATCGCATTCTCCTCGGCCTGCGCCAGCGGGCTGGATAATGCACAGGCGGTAAGCAACGCCGCGCTGGCAAACAGCGCAATTTTATTGTGTGTAGACATGATGTTTTCCTGATGTTGAAGAATGAAAAATTGCTGCGATGCTCTCGCCTGAACGCAGGTGGTGGTCCAGTAAGCGCGAAGCCTCAGCAGACGAATCGAGAAGCATATCGATGGCGCAGGCACCCAACCGCTCGCTGGGCTGCACCACGCTGGCCAGTGAAGGCGAAAGCTGTTCACCGATGGCAATACCATCGAAGCCCATAACAGACAGCTGTTGCGGTACGTTAATGCCTGCACGCGCGGCCGCCCCCATCAGGCTGATGGCCAGGAGGTCGTTACTGCAAATTACGGCGGTCAGCGGATCGCTGCCCGTCATCAACGGTAAAAAGGGATCGAACAGGGCGTGAATGTGGCTGGGCATATCAACCAGCGCGCTGGGCGTAAAGCCTGCCTGCTGCATCGCATCGCAATAGCCGAGGTAGCGCTGACGTGCACGGTCAGACTGCAACATCGGCCCTGCCGCCATGACAATATGCCGATGGCCCAGCGCGATCAGGTGCGCAGTGGCTTCTGCCATTGCCCGGCGGTTATCCACACAGACGCTGCGCCAGGCGGTGTTCTGCGGCATGTTATGCGCCAGAATGAAAGGCATGCGGGCTTCAGCCAGGGTGGGTAATACGGCGCTGCTGTCAGCATCTGACACGGTCAGGACCATCCCTGCTACGCGCTGACGCAGCATGTGTTCAACGATCGCCGCCTCACGTTCTGGCTGATAATCCGTTGTCGCGACCAGCAGGCCATAACCCGCCAGCCGGGCCTGGTGCTCCATCGCCTGAAGCTGTAACGCAAACACCGGGTTACTGAGTGATGGCAGCAGTACGCCCAGAGTGGTCGAACTCTGGGTACGGAGCTGGCGTGCAATATGGTTGGGGCGAAAACCCAGTGCTTCCGAGGCATCCAGCACCTTTTTCAGCGTGCCGGGTTTAAGCAGATGGGGATCGGAAAAGGCACGTGCGGCGGTGGCGCGCGAAACCCCAGCCCGTTCTGCCACACGAATTAAGTCACTCATTTCACCCTCGTCAGTCGCCAATGAGATCGATCTCATTGGCGCTTACACTAAAGGCGTTTTATGACATGCACATCGCGGAAAGATGACGTTAAGGTGACAGCGGCGCGCACCGCCATCGCGAGACTTACAGCATCAAAAAGGCATAACCCTGGTTTTGCAGCGTGGCAACGGTGGTGCCGCTGGAGATCGTGTGGGTGACGCGCGTATCAATCCAGTCACGCTCGAAATGGTGAAACGCCACTGACTGATCGCAAATGGACACTTTCACGCCCGCCTTTTCCAGTGCGCTAATTAACTGGAGGTTAGGATTATCCACCCCGTATGCTTTATGAAACTGTTCATTATTCAGTGCGGCGGGAACGGCATCACTGTTAATTGACACGACGAAATTCAGTTTATCTAACGGTACACCCGCGGCGTAATAGAGATTCGTGACGCGTGCCACGCGCTCCAGCCCCAGATTAGGCCGACGAATATCGCCTTCACTGCGATTAATTTGAAAAACAATTTTATTACTGAGATCCGCTACCGTGCCGGGTTTATACGCGGGTGTATCCACATAATGTATTTTTCCATAGCCCTGAATGGCCGGAGTGCTCCAGTAATCACTGGGTTCTGTTTTACTGGCAAATTTACCGCTGACCTTGTCGACTAATACTGGCAACTGCATAACATTCCCGCCAATAAATCCCGCTACCGCCGCTACCACAATAAAGGCTGCTGGTCGCATCACTCACTCTCCTGCTGTTTAAATCTGATGTATACCGTGCTACCGCAACGTCGGCGGCTCCTGAAGATGACGGCGGCTTATCTATATCACAGTGGTACAGCGCGGAGAGCAGCTGAAATTCTTAATAGCATTTTGTCGGGACGGCCATAAAATAAAAACGGAGCGTGATAAAAAGTATTTTTTATCGACCGTGTTTTTCCTTTCTTATTTAAGATGGTTCATAAAGCGTGTCACGGTTCCTGATTGGATAACGCGATTTCCTGGCGCTTCCTTGCCAGCCATAAATAGCCTGTCGGCAATAAAGGCATTTTCACCATCAATATTTTTAATTTACCTTTCTGATAATCGTTACGGTACAGGGCCTTTTTTTCAGAGAATACCTGGGAAAATGGCCAGTATGTTCAGTTTTTTTGTTGCTTTTCAGCGCGTCCGCCTTGTGGCTACCCGGCCCGCATGTCAGTCCGCGTGTATCTTTGTATTCGGCCCTTGCGTTTATGCCAACGTTGTCGGCCATTTTCATCCGGACAGGCTGTTATTCAGGCGCTTTGCAGATCATTGTACCGTCAAATTTTTTCGTCAGGTTTGAAGCATTATCACAATCCTGCCGCGCAGTGCGCGCGACAACGTCATTTCATTCTTCATGCCCTGTGGTTAAGATACGCAGGACGCCTCGCTATTCGTGGGTAAAACAGAACATATTAGCGGCTTACCTGTCCCATTCAGGGATTCATTACAGGATTCAGGCATGTTGAACCGGTTAAAAAAAACGCTGATTGCTGCGCTACTCCCTGCACTCACGTTATCCTGTCCGCTGACCTCGCAGGCGGATATCAGCGACTCCCTGCCGGATATGGGCACGACCGCAGGCTCTACGCTGTCGATTAATCAGGAGTTGCAGATGGGGGATTTCTATGTGCGGCAACTACGTGCCAGCGCCCCGCTGATTAACGATCCCCTGCTAAATCAGTACATCAATCAGCTCGGTCAACGGCTGGTTTCTCACGCGGACGCGGTTAAAACGCCTTTCCACTTTTTCCTGATTCAAAATGATGAACTTAACGCCTTTGCGTTTTTTGGTGGCAATGTGGTGTTGCACGCCGCGCTATTCCGCTTCACCGATACTGAAAGCCAGCTGGCCTCGGTGATGGCGCACGAGATCTCCCACGTGACGCAGCGCCATCTGGCGCGGGCGATGGAAGATCAAAAGCGCAATGCCCCGCTGACCTGGGTAGGGGCTTTGGGATCGATCCTGCTGGCGATGGCCAGCCCACAGGCGGGCATGGCCGCCTTAACCGGTACACTGGCGGGTACCCAGCAGGGCATCATCAGTTTTACGCAGAATAACGAACAGGAAGCCGACCGCATTGGTATTCAGGTTTTGCAGCGCGCGGGCTTTAACCCGCAGGCCATGCCGGACTTTCTGCAAAAACTGGCCGATCAGAGCCGGTTTTCTTCCAAACCGCCTGAAATTCTGCTGACTCACCCCTTACCAGACAGCCGTCTCGCCGATGCGCGCAACCGGGCAAACCAGATGCGCGCGGTGGTAGTCCAGTCTTCTCAGGACTTTTATCTGGCAAAGGTGCGCACGTTGGGCATGTATCCGACCGGCCGTAATCAACTGACCGATGAGTTACTGAACCAGTATGCCAACGGTAATGCACGCGAGCAGCTGGCTTCCCGGTACGGTAAGGCGGTGCAGTTTTTGCAGGCCAAAAACTATGGCGAAGCCAAAAGGATTGTGACGCCACTTTTGGCTAAGCAGCGTGAGAACGTCTGGCTGCTTGACCTGATGACGGATATTGATATCGGCCTGAATCAGCCACAGCAGGCCATTGCACTGTTGACCGCGACGCAGGCGGCTAAAACCAGCCCGGTCGTTCAGCTCAACCTGGCGAACGCTTATGTTGAAGCGAAGCAACCCGCCAATGCCAGCCGCATTCTGAACCGCTATACATGGACACACAAAGATGACACCAACGGATGGGATTTGCTGGCTCAGGCTTCAGCACAGCAGGGCCATACCGACGAAGAGCTGTTTGCCCGTGCCGAAAGTCTGGCCTTAAATGGTCAGATCGCTCAGGCCATCAGTGCCCTGAGCCAGGCCAGTGCCCAGGTGCCGCTGGGGAGCCTGAAACAGGCGCGTTATGATGCGCGCATCGATCAGTTGCGCCAGTTGCAGCAACGCTTTAAGCAATATCAGAAAGGATAAGCAGTATGGTGACGCTTTATCATAATCCCCGTTGCAGTAAGAGTCGGGAAACTCTGGCACTGCTGGAGCAGCGTGGCATCCAGCCGGTGATTGTGCGCTATCTGGAGACGCCGCCCGACAAAGCGACGTTGCAGATTCTGCTGCAGAAACTGGGCATGGAGAGCGCGCGTCAGTTGATGCGCCGCAACGAACCGACCTATACCGCCCTGGCGCTGGATCAGGCAGCGTTAAGCGAAAGCGCTTTGCTGGACGCGATGGTGGAAAATCCCATTCTGATTGAGCGGCCCATTGTGATCAATGGCGATCGGGCCCGCTTAGGCCGTCCGCCCGAGGCGGTACTGGCGATTCTTTAAAGTCCAAGCGTTTCTTTAACAAACGGGATCGTGAGTTTGCGTTGCGCACTGATAGAGGCGCTATCCAGACGATCCAGCGTATCAAACAGCGTGCGCATCTCCCGATCCAGCCGCTTCAGTAAAAACCGGCCGACGTCTTCAGGCAGTTCGAACCCACGCAGTCCGGCGCGAAGCTGTAAAGCCTGTAACTTATCTTCATCGGAGAGCGGCTGCAGACGGTAGATTTGCCCCCAGTCGAGCCGTGATGCCAGATCGGGTAAATGCAGGTTCAGCTGACGCGGGGGACGATCGCCGGTAATAAAGAGCCGGGTATTGCCGGTTTCCAGGATGCGGTTATAGAGATTAAAAATCGCCATTTCCCAGGCTTCTTCTCCCGCGATGCATTCGATATTGTCGATGCAAACCAGCGGCAGTTGTTCCATGCCGTCCAGCACCTCTGGAACAAACCAGGTGCGCTTATCCAGCGGTACATAGCCCACGGCTTCACCACGCGCGGACATTTCAGCGCAGGCAGCGTGCAGCAGATGGCTGCGCCCTCCTCCTTCGCGAGACCAGAAGTAGAGATAGCTGCCATGTTGTTGGCTTAGCGCCCCCTTGATCGCAGCGATCAGCGAGGGGTTTTCCCCCGGCCAGAAGCTGGCAAAGGTTTCGTTGTCAGGTAGATAGAGTGGCAATGACAATTGTGCCGGCGTGTTCAGAAGCACCTCAGCAAGCGAACAGGCAAAAATCGGGGGCAGTCTATCATAGTTTTTGCGAAGAGATGAATCGGGCGTCCCTGCCCGCGTCTTCAGGGCTTCATCATGACGATGTGTCGCGTGTCTCTTCTGCATCAAGCACCACTTCTTCCGGGCGCAGCAGGGAAATGACGCGGAAAATCAACGCCAGCGCAACGCCAACCAGCGTCGCCAGCGCCATCCCTTTCAGCTCGGCGGCACCGATGTGCACTTTCGCGCCGCTGACGCCAATGATCAGGATCACGGAGGTCAGAATCAGGTTTTGCGCTTTGTTGTAGTCCACTTTAGATTCGATCAGGACACGAATACCGGAGGCACCGATGACGCCGTACAGCAGCAAGGAGACGCCGCCCATGACCGGCACCGGGATCGCCTGTATAGCCGCTGCCAGTTTACCCACGCAGGAGAGCAAAATCGCGAAAATGGCCGCGCCGCCAATCACCCAGGTGCTGTACACGCGGGTAATGGCCATTACGCCGATGTTTTCACCATAGGTGGTGTTTGGCGTGGATCCAAAGAAACCCGAAATGACGGTCGATAAACCGTTGGCGAACATGGAACGATGCAGGCCGGGATCACGGACCAGATCACGCTTAACAATATTGGCCGTGACCACCAGGTGGCCCACATGTTCGGCGATCACCACCAGCGCGGCGGGCAGGATCGTTAACATCGCCACCCATTCAAAACGCGGCGTATAAAACGTCGGTAATGCAAACCACGGCGCACTTTCCACGCCGCGCCAGTCCACAATGCCCATAAAAGCGGAAAGCGCGTAGCCCACCAGCACGCCGATCAAAATCGGGATAATGGCCATAAAGCCACGAAATAACACCGAGCCAAAAACGGTGACGGCCAGGGTGACCAGCGAAATCAGCACGGTTGTCCCGTCAGGCGCATGACCTTCAGCAGGGAGCAGGCCTGCCATGTTTGCTGCGACGCCCGCCAGCTCCAGACCAATGACCGCCACAATAGCGCCCATTGCTGCAGGCGGAAACATCACATCCAGCCAGCCGGTACCGGCTTTTTTGACGATCAACGCGACCAGACAGAACAGCACGCCGCAGAGAATAAATCCCCCCAGCGCCACTTCGTAACCCAGCGGCAGCAGGAGTAAAACAGGTGAAATAAAGGCAAAACTGGATCCCAGATAAGCGGGGATCTTACCTTTACAGATAAACAGATACAGCAGCGTCCCGACACCGTTAAACAGCAGTACCGTAGCCGGGTTGATATGAAAGAGGATGGGTACCAGCACCGTTGCGCCGAACATGGCGAACAGATGTTGCAGGCTGAGCGGAATCGTTTGCAGTAATGGCGGCCGTTCGCTAACGCCGATAGCGCGACGAGTCATTAAAAGTCCCCTTGAGTTGATAGTCTGTTTTTGGTCAAAAAAAAGCCGACTCTCTGGTCGGCTGATGAAGGTTATTGGCTGTTGCGAAAAAAAGCGGCTCGGCCTGCGCCTGCAGGCTGACAGCAAGGTGCTGCATGAAGCCGCCTGAACAGGTCACTATTTGGTGCCGAAAATCTTATCGCCCGCGTCACCCAGGCCCGGAATGATGTAACCCTTGTCGTTCAGGCCCTGGTCCACGGAGGCGGTGTACAGCTCCACGTCCGGGTGCGCTTTCTCCAGTGCGGCAATGCCTTCTGGCGCAGCGACCAGCACCAGCACTTTAATGCTGCTGCAGCCGGCTTTTTTCAGGAGATCGATAGTGGCGATCATGGAGCCGCCCGTCGCCAGCATCGGATCGACCACCAGCGCCAGGCGCTCTTCAATGTTGGACACCAGCTTCTGGAAATAAGGTACAGGCTCCAGCGTTTCTTCGTCACGGTACACGCCTACCACGCTGATGCGCGCGCTGGGCACGTGCTCCAGTACGCCTTCCATCATGCCCAGGCCGGCACGCAGGATGGGCACAACGGTGATTTTTTTGCCTTTAATTTGATCAACCTGAACCGGGCCATTCCAGCCCTCAATGGTGACCTTTTCGGTTTCCAGATCGGCCGTGGCTTCATAGGTCAGCAGACTGCCCACTTCAGAGGCCAGCTCACGGAAACGCTTCGTACTGATATCATGCTCACGCATCAGTCCCAGTTTATGTTTGACCAGCGGGTGTTTAACTTCCACGATCTTCATTGTTGTTCTCCCGGAGTGAGTTGAGCTAAAAAAAAATCGCGGGATTATACCGCCTTTTTAGCATCGCGCCACATGTGCTTGCGCAATCCACCGCATAAAATAAGGATTGATGAAAATTGTCGGGGACGCAATCTGAGACTCGCAAACGTTTGCCTGCGCTGATAGAATTGCCGCGCTTTATATTAAACCACCAACCGCAACTCGCGTGGGGACCTCGCAGTGACCGATAAGACCTCTCTCAGCTACAAAGACGCCGGTGTTGATATTGATGCTGGTAACGCTCTGGTTGACCGTATTAAAAGCGTAGTGAAAAAGACGCGTCGCCCGGAAGTCATGGGTGGACTAGGCGGCTTCGGTGCGCTTTGTGCGCTGCCGCAAAAATACCGTGAGCCTGTGCTGGTCTCCGGCACCGATGGCGTGGGCACCAAGCTGCGTCTGGCGATGGATCTCAAACGTCACGATGCCATTGGTATCGATCTGGTTGCTATGTGTGTTAACGACCTGGTGGTACAGGGCGCGGAGCCTCTCTTCTTCCTGGATTACTACGCGACCGGCAAGCTGGATGTGGACACCGCATCGGCGGTCATCACCGGTATCGCCGAAGGTTGTCTGCAGTCAGGCTGTGCGCTGGTGGGCGGCGAAACCGCTGAAATGCCGGGCATGTATCATGGCGAAGATTACGATGTCGCGGGCTTTTGCGTCGGTGTGGTTGAAAAGTCAGAAATCATTGACGGTAGCAAGGTTCAGGACGGTGATGTGCTGATCGCCCTGGGCTCAAGCGGCCCGCACTCGAATGGCTATTCCCTGGTGCGTAAGATTCTGGAAGTCAGCGGCACCGATCCGTTGGTTGAGCAACTGGAAGGAAAACCGCTGGCCGATCACTTACTGGCGCCGACGCGCATTTACGTCAAAAACATCCTCAGCCTGATTGAGCAGGTGGATGTGCACGCGATTGCTCATCTCACCGGCGGCGGTTTCTGGGAAAACATTCCGCGTGTCCTGCCCGACAATACTCAGGCGGTGATTGACGAGAAAAGCTGGCAGTGGCCTGCGGTGTTCGGCTGGATGCAGCAGGCGGGCAATGTCAGTCGTCATGAGATGTATCGCACCTTCAACTGCGGCGTGGGCATGATCATCGCGCTGAGCCCGGCTGACGCGGATAAGGCCGTTGACCTGATGCGTGCTGCCGGGGAAAACGCCTGGAAAATTGGTGTGATTAACGCCTCAGACTCGGAAGAGCGTGTGGTTATTCATTCATGAAAAAGCTGGTTGTACTGATTTCGGGTAACGGAAGTAACCTTCAGTCCATCCTCGACGCCTGTGCAAACGGGCGTATTCACGGCAGCGTCGCTGCCGTGTTCAGTAACAAAGCCTCCGCCTATGGTTTAGTTCGCGCGCAGGAGGCCGGGATCCCGGCAAAAGCGCTGGATGCACGTGACTTTAACGATCGCGACAGTTTTGATCGGCAGCTGATGCGTGAGATCGATGCGTATGCACCGGATCTGGTGGTGCTGGCGGGTTATATGCGCATTCTGAGTCCGGGCTTCGTGGCGCATTACTCTGACCGTCTGCTGAACATTCATCCGTCGCTGCTGCCGAAATATCCCGGTCTGCATACGCACCGCCAGGCGCTGGAAAACGGCGATAAGGAGCACGGTACATCCGTGCACTTCGTGACCGATGAACTGGATGGTGGCCCGGTCATTTTGCAGGCCAGGGTGCCGGTGTTTGCTGAAGACAGCGAGGCCGAGATTACCGAACGCGTTCAGCATCAGGAACATGCCATCTACCCACTGGTAATTAACTGGTTTACCGAAGGCCGACTGACCATGCGTGAGGGAAAAGCCTGGCTGGATGGTCATCCCTTACCCGCTCAGGGCTACGCCCACGATTAATGCTCAGGGAGCCAGGCTCCCTGCCCTTTCAACCGTAACGCCCGGTGATGTAATCTTCCGTCCGGCGCACCTGTGGTGTGGTGAAAATCCTGTCTGTGGTGTCAAACTCCACCAGCGATCCCTGATGCATAAAGGCTGTGTAATCCGACACACGTGAAGCCTGCTGCATGTTGTGGGTGACCAGCACCAGCGTGAAATGCTGCCTGAGCGTACTCATCAGTTCTTCGATCACCAGGGTAGAAATCGGGTCCAGCGCGGATGTTGGCTCATCAAGTAACAGGACGTCCGGCTCAATCGCAATAGCGCGGGCGATAACCAGCCTTTGTTGTTGCCCCGTGGAAAGCGTCAGCGCATTCTGTGCCAGCTGATCTTTCACCTCGCCCCACAGCGCCGCCGCCCGGAGTGCCCGTTCACAGGCTTCATTCAGTACGCGCTTATCGCGCACCCCTTGCAGCCGCAGTCCGTACACCACATTTTCGTAAACCGATTTAGGAAACGGATTGGGCCGCTGAAACACCATCCCGACCCGGCGACGCAGCGCAGAGACATCCTGAGCAGGTCGCATAATCGACTGCTGATCCAGCAGAATGTCCCCTTCAATGCGGCAGCGATCAATCACGTCGTTCATACGATTAAAGCAGCGCAGCAGCGTTGATTTGCCGCAGCCGGACGGGCCAATCAATGCGGTGATGCGATTTTTGGGCAATTGCAGCGAGACATCCTGAAGCACCTGGCGCTCACCGTACCAGAGCGACAGATGATCAACGGTTAGCGCAATATCAGTTTCGGGCATCATAGTCATCGTCAGTTATTGAGTCATCAGGCGATAGCGTTCACGCAGGCGGTGACGCAGGCCCATAGCTAACAGGTTCAGCAACAGAATAATGAGCACCAGAAGCAGCGCCGTGGCGAAAACCAGAGGCCGGTCGGCTTCGGTATTAGGGCTCTGAAAGGCGAGATCATAGATCTGAAAGCCCAGATGCATAAATTTTCTGTCGAGGTGCAGGTAAGGGAACACCGCATCTACCGGCAGTTCCGGCACCATTTTAACCACGCCCACCAGCATCAGAGGCGCGGTCTCGCCTGCGGCACGTGCCACGGCCAGAATCAGTCCGGTTAACATGGCCGGAACGGCCATAGGCAATACCACGTTCCAGAGCGTTTCGGCCTGGGTCGCCCCCAGCGCCAGCGAGCCCTGCCGAAGACTATCGGGAATGCGGGAAAGCCCTTCTTCCGTCGCGACAATCACCACCGGCAAGGTCAGCAGGGCCAGTGTCAGCGACGCCCACAGCAAACCGGGCGTACCAAATGTCGGGGCGGGCAAGGTGCTGCTGTAAAACAGCTGGTCCACCGTGCCGCCCACCAGCCAGACAAAAAAGCCCAGCCCAAATACGCCATACACAATCGAGGGCACGCCCGCCAGGTTGACCACGGCGATGCGTACCAGACGGGTCAACGCGTTGCGTTCCGCATATTCATGTAGCCACAGCGCCGCGATAACGCCCAGCGGCATCACAACTACAGACATCAGCAGCACCATGAGCACCGTGCCAAATATCGCCGGAAACACGCCAAACTCGCTTTCTCCTTCGGCAGGCGAATCGCTAATAAAGCGCCACACCTGCTGGCAGAAATGCCCCATTTTTTGCGTCAGGCTCATCGCGTTGGGTTGCCAGGCTTCCACAATCTGCGACAGAGGGATGCGGTGATCAGTGCCGTTCACATCGCGCAGAATCAGCGCATCACGCTGGCTTTCCGCTTGCAGACTGTTCAGCCTGTCATTCAGCTGAAGTAGGCGGCGTTGCAGCGCCGCCTGGTTGGCCTCGTATTCTGACTGCGCCTGCAAATCGAACTGCTTTGCCGCGCGCTGATGCTCAGCCTGATCGTCCAACTGGTCCAGTTGTTCATTCAACCGGGCAATATCGACCCGACGCATCTCGCTGGCCTGCTGCTCGATAAGCTTTACCTGTTCAAGGCGCTGTTGCAGAAGCGCCATAATGTCTTTTGCCGTAAGAACATCATTCTCTTCCCGCAGGCCGACAAACCAGCCATAGGCATTCCCCTGACTGCGGCGCTGCAGCACCATCACGTCGTCCGGCTGGCTGACAATCGGTGCCTGCTGACTCAGCACCGCCCGAAAGTCAGGCGCGGCCCAGTCCCGGTTGCCTGTCTTAATCAGATAGCGATGTACGTCGCCCGGTTTGCCGTCTGACGCGGCGTCAGGCGCCGGATAATGCGATTGCCGCTCAAGCGTTTCGCCCAGTACACGGGTTTTGCTGCCATCAGGCAGTGTGAACTGATAGAGATCGACGGGATGGGGCCAGAACGCGCGCAGCCCCTGCCATCCCAGCAGCGCGATCAACAGGGTAAAGGCCAGTAAACAGACCGTCACGGCACCCGCCGTAAGCCAACGCCAGCGATCGTTTTGTCGTATCGCCTTCATGCCTGCTCCTTATACTGGCTAAAACGCAGGCGCAGACGCTGGCGGATAAGCTCGGCAACCGTATTGATCATCAACGTGAAGACCAGCAGCACCAGCGCACTTAAAAACAGAATCCGGTAATGTGCGCTGCCAACGGCCGCCTCAGGCATTTCAATCGCGATATTGGCTGACAGCGTGCGCAGGCCACTGAACAGGTCGCCTTCAGTTTGCGGCGTGTTCCCGGTGGCCATTAAGAGAATCATGGTTTCGCCTACGGCCCGTCCGAAACCAATCATCAACGCGGCAAAAATGCCGGCCGACGCTCCCGGCAGCACGACCCGCGTCAGGGTTTGCCACGGCGTGGCGCCCAGCGCCAGTGAGCCCTGCCCCAGCGACGCCGGAACGCTGAACAGCGCATCTTCCGCCAGCGTAAAAATCATCGGCACCAGCGCAAACCCCATCGCCAGCGCCGCTATCAGCAGATTACGCTGCGCGTAATGCGGCAGCCAGTCACCGGCATCCGGCACGATAAGCGTGGGTAGCCAGAGCGTTAACGCCGCGACAATAAGCAGCACGGGCAGCAGCAGGATAACCTCATGGCCCGGCTGCCGCCAGCGGGCCGGTAAGCGGCGGGCCAGAATACCGCAGCCAAGCAGACTGCCCGCCAGCGTGACCGGCAGCAACAGAATTCCTGTTAATGCCTGACCGACATGGGGCGCTAACCATAATCCGGCAATCAACCCAATCACCACACTGGGCAACGCCCCCATCATCTCTATCGCAGGCTTCACCCAACGACGTAAACCGGGTGCCATAAACCAGGCGGTGTACATCGCGGCCGCCAGGGCAAGCGGCGTGGCAAAAAGCAGCGCCATACTGGCCGCTTTCAGCGTGCCCACCACCATCGGAATTAAACTGAACTTCGCCTGATAGCTGTCTCCGGCATTGGTGGACTGCCAGACCCAGTCGGCTTTGGGATAGTTTTCATACCAGATTTTTTGCCAGAAGTTACGCCAGGTCACATCCGGCCAGGGATTGGTCAGTTTAAGGGTTTCCCAACCTGACGATCGCTCCAGCAACAGGCTGTCACCCTGCGGCGAAAACTGCGCCTGCAGGATGCCGGGTGCTAACTGGTGTTGCAGAATGGGCCCATCCTGTTTGCTGGCAAAGACCTTAAGCAGGCCGGTTTGATCAAAGGTAGCGAAAACCCGGCGCTGCGCCTCACTGACGATCAGACCCTGTCCGGCGCTGTGTGCGAACGTGCGGATGGCGTGCAGGCGCAGGCCGTTATCGCCAGCAATGGAAAACCACTGCGTAATACCGTGACTGTCCTGAATTAACAGCGTTTGGCCTCCGGCCAGTAACTGCATATGTTGGGGCGCTTCCGGCAGCATCTGCGTTTCCCGCAGCCAGGCCCGCCCGTCATCGATTTGCCAGACCCGCAGCAGGCGGCCTTCGGTGGTGTACAGCAGGTCGCCTTTAGGCGAAAGCACCAGATGCGCAGGCTGCAGACCCGGCAGCTGGATGAGCGCAGCCTGGCGGTTAGTCTCCAGCGTTAACAGACTGACGCCCGCGTCAGTGAGCGCTGCAATCCGCCATTGATCGGGACGAAGTGTGGCGACAGCCATTTCTTTTACGTCGGCCTGGGGCAGACGAAAGCCGCTATCGCCCAACGGAAAATGCCATTCGCCTTCGCCTTTGCTTATCACCGGCTGCAACAGGGTTAAACTGCCCTGTGCGTTGAGCAGCACCGTATTGCCATCGGCGCTCGTTACCACCTGTTGCGGCGCGGGCGTCAGCATCAGCGCGGGCTCAGGCGGTTGGCCATTCAGCGGTATAAATCGTGCCTTGCCATCACGACTGATACGCCAGCCAACGCTGCCTTTATTACCAATGGCCAGTGCGGGCGATGCATCCCAGAGCCGCTGATGACTGAGACTGTGCACACCCGGTGCGCTAAACAACGGCAGGACCACCCAGAGCAACCAAAAGAACAGCAGCATCATCAGTAACAGAATAGCGACCCCGCAGCACGTGACGAGGCGCCGCGTGTAACGGTCAATAGCACGACGTCGGCGATCGCTAAACTGGACGGGAATATGGTTTACGCTCATGCGGCCCTGATTATGCGGCGAAAATGAGTCGCTATGTTGCCCGTAGCGGCTTGATAAGACAACTTTTGCTGTTGGACAAGCCTGCCATACTCTCGCCATAATGCTGATGGATACTGTAGCGTCGTCAGTCCTGCAACCGTCATACGGAGTGAGAATGGGTCAGGTAAAGCTTTATATTGAAAAAGAAATGAGCTGGTTGTGCTTTAACGAACGTGTTTTGCAGGAAGCGGCAGACAAAAGTAATCCGCTGATTGAACGTATGCGTTTCTTAGGTATTTACTCAAATAACCTCGACGAATTTTACAAGGTCCGGTTTGCCGACCTGAAACGACGCATCCTGATTGGCGAAGAGCAAGGCTCCGCCAGCACACCGCGCCACCTGTTGAAGAAGATTCAGCAGCGCGTCCTGAAATCGGATCAGGAATTCGATGCGCTCTACAACGACCTGTTGCTGGAAATGGCGCGCAATCAAATCTTTCTGATTAACGAACGTCAGCTTTCACCTAATCAGCAAAGCTGGCTGCGTCACTACTTTAAGCATGAACTGCGTCAGCACATCACGCCGATCCTGATTACCCATGAAACCGACCTGACGGAGTTTCTGAAAGACGATTACACCTATCTGGCGGTCGAGATCATTCGCGGCAGCGATATTCAGTACGCGTTGCTGGAAATCCCGTCAGACAAGGTCCCGCGTTTTATTAACCTGCCTGCGGAGCCGCCGCGCCGCCGCAAGCCGATGATCCTGTTAGATAATATCCTGCGCTACTGCCTGGATGATATTTTCAAAGGTTTCTACGATTACGACACGCTGAACGCCTATTCAATGAAAATGACGCGCGATGCGGAGTACGATCTGGTCACCGAAATGGAGTCCAGCCTGCTGGAACTGATGTCCTCCAGCCTGAAACAGCGTCTGACGGCAGAACCTGTGCGTTTTGTCTATCAGCGCGATATGCCGGATTCTATGGTGGCGCTGCTGTGCGACAAGCTGTCGATTTCCAACTACGACTCCGTGCTGGCAGGCGGACGCTATCACAACTTCAAAGACTTTATCGGGTTTCCTAACGTCGGGAAAAACAACCTGATTAACCGTCCGATGCCGCAGATTCGCCACATTGGTTTTGACGGCTTCCGCAACGGTTTTGACGCCATTCGTAATCGCGACGTCCTGCTTTATTATCCGTATCACACGTTCGAGCATGTGCTTGAACTGCTACGCCAGGCATCATTCGACCCCAGCGTGCTGGCGATTAAAATTAATATTTACCGCGTCGCCAAGCATTCCCGCATCATGGATGCGATGATTCACGCCGCCTATAACGGTAAGAAAGTGACGGTGGTCGTCGAACTTCAGGCGCGTTTCGATGAAGAAGCCAATATTTACTGGGCTAAGCGCCTGACAGAAGCCGGTGTTCACGTTATTTTCTCGGCGCCTGGCCTGAAAATTCACGCCAAACTGTTCCTGATTTCCCGTCGTGAAGGCGAAGAAATCGTGCGCTATGCCCACATCGGCACCGGTAACTTTAATGAGAAAACCGCGCGTCTGTACACGGACTACTCGCTGCTGACCGCCGATGCGCGGATCACCAATGAAGTGCGCCGGGTCTTTAACTTTATCGAAAACCCGTACCGCCCGGTGACGTTTGATCACCTGATGGTTTCTCCGCAAAACTCACGTCGGATGCTGTATGATTTGATCGATAACGAGATTGCGAATGCCCAACAAAAGCGCCCCAGTGGCATAACTCTTAAAATTAACAACCTGGTGGACAAAGGGCTGGTAGACAGGCTTTATACGGCCTCCAGCGTTGGCGTAAATGTTAATTTACTGGTTCGTGGGATGTGCTCATTGATTCCGGACTTGCCTGGGATCAGTGAAAATATTCGTGTGATCAGTATCGTTGATCGCTTCCTGGAACATGACCGCGTTTATATCTTTGAAAACGGTGGAGACAAGAAAGTGTTTCTCTCCTCGGCTGACTGGATGACGCGTAACATTGATTACCGTATCGAAGTGGCCGTGGCTATCCTGGATCCACAAATAAAGCAGCGCATTCTGGACATCATTGCCATTCAGCTCAGCGACACGGTTAAAGCGCGCGTGGTGGATAAAGAGCTGAGCAACCAATACGTTCAGCGCGGCAATCGTCGTAAGGTGCGGTCGCAAATGGCGATTTACGAATACATTAAGAAGCTGGAACAACCTGAATAACGCCTATGCCAATATCCCAAAAAAGTACGCCGAAACCTCAAGAGTTTGCGGCCATCGATCTCGGTTCAAACAGTTTCCACATGGTCATTGCCCGTGTGGTGGATGGGGCTTTGCAGGTATTGGGGCGACTGAAGCAGCGCGTGCATCTTGCTGATGGCCTGGATGCCAAAAATTACCTGAGCGAAGACGCCATGGAGCGCGGTCTGAACTGCCTGGCACTGTTTGCCGAACGCCTGCAGGGCTTTAATGCCAGCAACGTGACGATTGTCGGCACACATACGCTGCGTCAGGCGGTTAACGCTGAGACGTTTTTACAGCGCGCGGCAGAGGTCATTCCTTATCCAATAGAGGTGATTTCCGGTCACGAAGAAGCGCGCCTGATCTTTATGGGCGTCGAACATACGCAACCGGAAAAAGGACGCAAGCTGGTGATTGATATCGGTGGCGGCTCGACAGAGCTCGTCATCGGTGAAGATTTTGAGCCTCAGCTGGTCGAAAGCCGCCGCATGGGCTGCGTCAGCTTTGCCCAGCTTTACTTCCCTGGCGGCGAAATCAGCGTTGAAAACTTCCGTCGCGCCCGACTGGCCGCCACGCAGAAGCTGGAAACCCTGGCGTGGCAATATCGTCTGCACGGCTGGCAATATGCCCTTGGTGCTTCCGGCACCATCAAAGCGGCCTGCGAAGTGCTGCTGGCGATGGGCGAGAAAGAGAAGCTGATTACGCCAGAGCGACTGACAAAGCTTTATGATGAAGTGATCAAGCATAAATCGTTCGCTGCGCTGAGTCTGCCAGGCCTGTCTGAAGAGCGCAAAAGCGTATTTGTTCCGGGGCTGGCGATTCTTTGCGGCGTGTTTGATGCGCTGGCGATTCGTGAACTGACCCTGAGCGATGGCGCGCTGCGTGAAGGCGTACTTTATGAGATGGAAGGCCGTTTCCGCCATCGGGATATTCGCAGCCGCACCGCTCAGAGCCTGGCGAATCACTATGCCATCGACAGCGACCAGGCGCGTCGAGTGCTGGAAACCACCGAGCAGCTCTATCTGCAATGGCGCGACCAGAATCCCAAACTCGCGAATCCTCAGCTGGCGGCGCTATTGAAATGGGCGGCGATGCTGCACGAAGTCGGCTTGACGATCAACCACAGCGGCATGCAACGCCACTCAGCCTATATTTTGCAGAACACCAACCTGCCGGGGTTCAACCAGGATCAGCAGATGCTGCTGGCAGCACTGGTCAGATTCCACCGTAAAGCCGTCAAAGTGGATGAACTGCCTCGCGTCACGCTGTTTAAGAAAAAACAGTTTCTGCCGCTGATATTCCTGCTGCGCCTTGGCACCTTACTGAACAACCAGCGCCAGGCGACTACACGTCCTGACGCGTTAACGCTGACCTGTGATGAGGGCCACTGGACGCTTACCTTCCCGGCGGGCTATTTCAGTCAAAATAACCTGGTCCAGCTCGATCTGGAGCGTGAGCAAAACTACTGGAATGAGGTCACCGGCTGGAAGCTGATTCTGGCAGAAGCCTGATTGTGCGGGCACTTGCTGCCCGCATTACCGAACGGATAATCATGACATTGCGAACCGATAACTATTTTTCAGAAACCTATGGCTTAACCCCTGTGCACTCGGAGGTGGCCGAGGCGCTGCCTAAACTGACACCAGGAAAAGCGCTTGATCTGGGGTGCGGAAGTGGACGTAATACGCTGTTCCTTAACCAACATGGTTTTGACGTGACGGCCTGGGATCACAATCCCGCCAGTCTGGAACGGCTCAATCAGATCATCGCCGCTGAAGGGCTGACCGGCATTCATACGGCGCTGCAGGATTTAAATCAGGTGCGTTTTAACGGGGCCTGGCAGGTGGTCATCTCGACGGTGGTCATGATGTTTTTGCAACCGGCCACCATTCCCCAGCTCATCGCGGATATGCAAGCCTGTACCGTGAAAAATGGCTTTAACCTGATTGTGGCCGCGATGAATACCGAGGATGCGCCCTGTCCGTCTGACTTCCCTTTCGCGTTTAAATCCGGTGAGTTAAGCCATTACTACCGCAACTGGCACATTGTGAAATACAACGAAAACTGGGGACAGCTACATCGCAAAGATGAAAACGGCAACCGGATTAACTGCCGTTTTGCGACCCTGCTGGCCCAGAAAGCCAGCTATTGACCCGTTGTGTTTTTTTTAAACAGCGGTTGATTTACCCGGGCGACTGTGACTAAATATTGCTGTCGCCCGGTCTGGGTTATTACAGGAATTTCTTTGCGTGAACAGCGCCCTTTCTCCCCGAAGACGTAAAAAAAGCGTCAGCATGACGCGGGTTGTTTTACTCATCAGTTTTATCATTCTGTTTAGCCGTCTCGTTTTTATCCTGCCTGCGGCCTTCGAGCATCATCAGCAAAAGCAAACTGAATCCGCGCCTGCTATCCCGACGCTTTCCAGCAGTCGTTAATCCCTTACAGGCTTTTCGCTGACACATCCGCGCGCATTCCCGCCTGCGGGACGATTTTTTGCCTCCCTTTTTCAGTCAAAACGCTACACTTCGTGCAGGTGCTTTCAGACTAAAGGGATGCAATGTGTCTGCCTCACACACTCAACGTTTAAATGAAATTCGTCATCGTATTCTGACGCTGCTGCTCAATGAGCAGGGTCTCAGCGAGACACTACGGAATAAAGCCGGTCATCTCTCGCCTGAGCAGCAACGTGAAAATGTGATACATCGGGAAATTCTGCAACAAGACATCGACCAGCTCCATGCGGCTGACCTGGCCGACATCCTTGAAGCGTTGCCTGAAGAAGCCCGCCTGGCGCTCTGGAGCCTGGTGCCGCCGGAAAAACGCGGCCATGTGCTGGTTGAAGCGTCAGAAACCGTCTGGGACAGCCTGACCGACGAGATGAGCGACCGCGATATTCTCCAGGCTATCGCGCCGCTGGATATTGACGACCAGGCCTGGCTGGTGCGCTATCTGCCGCGCGGCCTCACCGGGCGCTTACTGACCTCCCTGGAGCCCAAACTACGGGCGCGTATTCTGAGCGTGATGAAGTTTGACCGCGATCGCGTGGGTCGGGTGATGGACTTCAATATCCTCACTGTACGCGAGGACGTCACGCTGGCGACCGTGCAACGGTTTTTACGCAAAGGCAAAAGCATGCCCGATGGCACGGACAAAATCTTCATTACCAATGAACAGAATCAGCTGCTCGGCGAACTGCTGTTGACGGATATCCTGCTGAATAAACCCAAAACCCTGGTGAGCGAGGTGATGAATCCCCATCCCACCACCTTTCAACTGGACGATAAAGCCGAAGACGCCGCCAGTGCCTTTGAACGCTATAACCTGATTTCCGCAGCGGTGACGGACGCCCAGGGCAAGCTCATTGGCCGTATCACGATTGAAGATGTGGTCGACCTGGTAAACAAAGAAAACGAAAGCAACATCCGCAAAATGGGCGGGATCAGCCAGGAAGAGGATGTCTTTGCTCCGGTCCGTAAGTCGGTGCGAAATCGCTGGGCCTGGCTGGCCATCAACCTCTGCACAGCCTTTATCGCTTCCCGCGTGATTGGGCTGTTTGAGGGCACTATCTCACAGATTGTCGCACTTGCGACTTTAATGCCGATTATCGCCGGCATCGGCGGCAATACCGGTAACCAGACCATTACCATGATTGTCCGCGCCCTGGCGCTGCATCAGGTTGAACCGGGCAACTTCTCGTTTCTGTTTAAGCGAGAAATTGGCGTCGCCCTGATTAACGGCCTGTTCTGGGGCGGGATTATGGGTGCCATCACCTGGCTCATGTACAGCAATATGGCACTAGGCGGCGTGATGATGCTGGCGATGGTGTTGAATCTTTTGCTGGCAGCCATCATGGGCGTGATGGTGCCGCTGGTAATGACCAAAATGAAACGCGATCCCGCCGTGGGCTCCAGCGTTCTGATTACGGCCATTACCGATACCGGTGGCTTTTTTATTTTCCTGGGCCTGGCGACGCTTTTCCTGTTGCCGCACTAGGGCTTAGTTTTTTGGTAACCGTAGCGCTGCACGGAACCCAACACGTTAAGCCGACGGGTTACCTGCGCCAGTTCGCAGGTGACCGCGGGTAGCTGGTAGTGATTGCGCTGCCCCAGCCACTCCAGCACGTCGGCTAAATGCCAGATAGCAGTTTTGCCATCATGCACCGGCAGCGGAAACTGTTTGCTGTGCGTCAGCATCAGTTTGCGCATATTTTGACGCGACACGCCAATAAGGTCAGCCACATCGGTTAAGCCGACAAAGTCCGGTGCCGCTTCGATCATGACCGCGCCAGGAATGGCAACCTGTACATCCCGGATCGCACTGTCGATCGCATCGCTGGCCGACATCGCCTGGCGGGTAAACTCCAGCGCCAGCTTGCCAGCGGTTCCCGCGCCCACCAGCGCATCATCGCATCCTGCCTCGGCCAGTTTTTCCAGTAGTGTATCAATGGATGCTGGCGTTTCAGGCAGTGCAAACCGCAAGGTGAAACAGTATTCCGTCATGTTAATGCCCTCGCTTGCGTTTTTTTATCTCACTACAGTTATCTACGACGCGCCGCAATGCTTTTGCATGGTTCGTCGCGCTTTTTGGTGTGTGCCAGATACAGGTCAGACAAAATTCCCCACACCGGCATGTCTCAAGATTTGAGGGGCAATACAGCTTTCCCCATGCATGATGACCGGAGGCAATAACCCGCCATCCGTAAGATTCTGCGTAACGTAATGCTGCCTCAATCTCTTTATTCGGGTGCCGCTTTCTGTCCACCATGGCGCGTAGCATTCCTTATATTTTTACGGTTGTCAACTGACAACCTTGCGGTATTTTTGTGATGTGTGGACAGGATGCGAGCAGTCGGACGGCAGGTAAAACGGGTTGTGTCTAAAATGGAAAAGGCCGCGCAAAAAATGCGAGGCTGCGATGCCAGACATAACCATCAGAAAACAACGGAGGAAATATGTTTAACCCTGATGACCTGGTTCAGTCGAAAACGGGCGGTCCTAAAATGGTCGTGCTGCGTGCAGAAGGCGACACGCTTTGGTGCGCGCGCGTAGATGATGCCAGCAAAAAGGAAATTGAAATTAAAGCAGACAGCGTGAATCTTTATCACGAAGATGGTGATTTCGGCGTCTGCTGACCGTTTCTGCCGGGACGCGCTAACCTGTGGGCCGTTAGCGCGTCAGGGTAGACGAGGGCAGGACGTCAATGCGCCCGACGCCTCACCCTGGCCGGCAATCAGGGATGATCATGTTGCAGGTTGTTATGCCCTACACCGCCGATAAAAGGCAGGCGCAGCTGAAACGGCGCAAATCCGACGCCAGCACTCAGCCCTAACAGATTAAACTCAACGCCCTCTTGCACGCCGATCGTTACGCCCGCCACGCCAAGCAGGGACAGTTGAACCCCGCGACCTGAAGGCGGTAAGCCAACCGGACGCCATAATGGCCGATAGTCTTTCCCCAGAGCGTTAGCAGGCAGATTCAGTTTCAGCGCGGGCACATTGCGCCCAATGTGCGCCATAAAAGTATTACTGTTCGGTCCGGGCCAGGCATGATAGGTCGTGGGCCAGGGATAGGTTTTGATGGCGGCTTCAATCTGCGGAATCAGGTTCTGCGCTTCAGGGCCACGGTGCTCCACCAGCAAACGCGGTTTTGCACCGTACCAGTAACCATCTGGCAAAGAGGCATTGCGCCTTACCTTATCGCCACTGCCCCAACTGATGACTTCATAACGCGTATAGCGGGTTTCACCTGCGCGTTTAAAAATAATCCACGGATGCACCGCAACGGCACCCTTCCAGCCATAGGTCGGCGCGGCATAAACCTGAATGATGGCCTGACTGGCGTTAACATGCGGATCGGGAGCGAGCCCTGCCGAATCCCGCCGGGCAGTCGCCCAGCCGCCCTGATTCAGGGCATCAGCGCCGCGCGTCGCCTGCGCCAGACTGGCCGCGAGCGACAGCACAATGACGGTAAGAAAGCAGAGACAAAAAATTTTCAGGGTCAGCATGAGGGTTCCCGGGGATCAGAGACAGGCTGTTATAGTGCAATAAAGCACCGGCTTTGACTTCACTTCGCCTGCGGCGGCATGACACGTTAGCTGCCCCTGGCACGGTAATGTGAATACAGTTGCCTAAAGAAGGCTGCGGTGCGTAGCATCATGAGCATCGCCCCCAGCGGCAGGCTATACAGACTGAACCAGCCTGAAACGCCCATCCTGTAAAGGAGCTGGCCGGTATCGTATCCCAGAATAAAGCAGGGATACGCGCGGCTCTCATTCAGCGGACAACCGGCCACACTGGCAACCTGCCCTGCCGTAAGCGCGATGATCAGCGGCGAGCATCCCATTAACGCATAAATCAGCATTTCTGCGCTGAAACGCATGGCAAGGTGACGCAAAGGTTTTTGCACGGTTTTCCTCCCCGGTTACGCCAGTGCGCTAAGGGGACTGACCGCTAGCCTGATCCGCAATGCGCTGCAACCAGTCCCGGTAGCGCGGTTGTGCTTCTGGCAAAAGCAGTTTACCGAGCGCGTCAGCCTCCCCCTCGACACCGAACATTTTCCATATCAGCAGCGCAAGCGCGGCTGTTGCACTGCCCTGATTTAACTCGGCTCGATCAAGACGTACCAATAATGGATAGCCTGTTCGCGAACGTAGCGGCTTCAACATGAGTGTAGCGCGCAAAAAAAGCAGGTGTTAAATTATCACCCACCGTTTTAAGCCACTAATAAACAGAGTTATTTTTTATTCCGCCCCCGCTATTTGGCGCTGTTTTGGCGCGTTCATCCCACCGTGAGACAGTAAAAATTTAGATCGCTCACTATTTAGTTGTTTACAAGATGATAATTCACTGGCATTGTAGCCAAACTAAATAGCACACTACTTAATAGCAAACACAAGGAAACCCCAATGAAAGTGAAACTCACCGCAGGTGCTTTACTGTTAGCCAGCCAGATGACATCAGCATGGGCCAGTCCGGTCGAAAACGCACCGGAGCCCACCGTTGGCGTGGCGGCATTTCTTCACGCGCTTAACAGTAGCGGCGGAAAACCGATTGAAACCTTATCCCCTAAAGAAGCCCGTGCGGTACTTACAGGGGCGCAGAAAGGTGCCACGCTGCCGCCTGCACAGATTTCTGAAAAGACCATTACGGCACTGGGTAAACCGCTGACGCTGACAATAGTCAAACCAGCCCATGCCGCTGGCGTACTGCCTGTGTTTATGTTTTTCCACGGCGGTGGCTGGGTGCTGGGTGATTTTCCGACACATGAACGTCTGGTACGCGATCTCGTGAATGAATCCGGTGCTGCGGCCGTGTTTGTAAACTACACGCCTTCGCCGGAAGCGCACTATCCGGTCGCCATTACCCAGGCTTACGAGGCAACAAAATGGGTAGCCGAACACGGCGCTGAAATTGGGGTGGACGGTAAGCGCCTGGCTCTGGTGGGGAACAGCGTAGGCGGAAATATGGTTGCCGCCGTTGCGCTGCAGGCTAAGCAGAATAAAACCCCGGCTATTCGCTACGATGTAATGCTGTGGCCTGTCACCGATGCAAACTTTGACGATGCTTCTTATAAGCAGTTTGCCAATGGCTACTTCCTGACCCGTAACATGATGAAGTGGTTCTGGGACAACTACACCACCTCAGAAAAAGATCGGAACAGCATTCTGGCCTCGCCGCTGCGCGCAACCAAAGAAGAACTGGCGGGTTTACCGCCGACGCTGATTCAGACCGCCGAACTGGATGTCCTGCGCGACGAAGGGGAAGCGTTTGGCCGTAAACTGGACGCGGCCGGCGTGCCGGTAACCGTTACCCGCTACAACGGCATGATCCACGACTTTGGTTTGCTGAATGCCCTGAGTAAAGAGCCAACGGTACGCACAGCGATAAGCCAGGCGTCCGTGGAGCTGAAGGAACATCTTAAGTAAGCATTGCCCGACCGGGGAGGTGCGTCTCCTTCTCTCCGGCAGAAATACTGTTAATAAAATCAGCCGGATAACGCCGGCTGATTTTTTTGCCTTATATGTCGACCTGGTGCCCCGCGTTACCCTTTTCCGCATCAGCAGAGGCTGTGCCTTATGGGTTTCGACAGGGTCTCGCAAGACAGCCGAAGGACGGAGAATAAAAAAGCCCGCAATCATGCGGGCTTCGTGCTTGATATAACCGACTGTCAGGCTATGCCGGAAGCGGGATTACTCCCACTCAATCGTCGCCGGTGGCTTACCGGAAATGTCATAGACCACGCGGGAAATGCCGTTCACTTCGTTAATGATACGATTGGACACGCGGCCCAGGAAATCATACGGCAGGTGCGCCCAGTGGGCAGTCATGAAGTCGATGGTTTCGACCGCACGCAGTGAAACGACCCAGTCGTATTTACGGCCATCGCCCATTACGCCCACGGAACGGACGGGCAGGAACACCGTAAAGGCCTGGCTGACTTTATTGTAGAGATCGGCTTTATGCAGCTCTTCAATAAAGATGGCATCCGCACGGCGCAGCAGGTCACAGTACTCTTTCTTCACCTCACCCAGTACGCGTACGCCCAGACCCGGGCCCGGGAACGGATGGCGATAGAGCATATCGTACGGCAGGCCCAGTTCCAGACCGATCTTACGCACTTCGTCTTTAAACAGCTCACGTAATGGCTCGACCAGGCCCATCTTCATCTCTTTTGGCAGGCCGCCGACGTTGTGGTGCGATTTGATGACGTGGGCTTTACCGGTGGCAGAGGCAGCGGATTCAATCACATCCGGATAGATGGTGCCCTGTGCCAGCCACTTCACGTCTTCCAGGCGCAGCGCCTGCTCGTCAAAGACTTCGACGAAAACGCGGCCAATGATTTTACGCTTCGCTTCAGGGTCACTTTCTCCGGCCAGCGCATCCAGGAAGCGCGCTTCACCATCGACGTGAACAATGTTCAGACCAAAGTGATCGCCAAACATATCCAGCACCTGCTGCGCTTCGTTCAGACGCAACAGACCGTTATCCACGAAAACGCAGGTCAGATTTTTACCAATCGCACGGTGCAGCAACATCGCGGTCACAGAGGAATCGACACCACCGGACAAGCCCAGAATGACTTTGTCGTCGCCCACCTGTGCACGCAGGCGCTCAACGGCATCCTCAATGATTTTGGCCGGTGTCCAGAGCGCTTCACACTGGCAGATATCGATAACGAAACGCTCCAGCATGCGCAGGCCCTGGCGCGTATGGGTGACTTCCGGGTGGAACTGCACGCCATAGAAGCGCTTCTCTTCGTTCGCCATAATCGCAAACGGACAGGTTTCCGTGCTGGCAACGGTGACGAAGTCAGCCGGAATCGCGGTCACCTTGTCACCGTGACTCATCCAGACATCCAGCAACGGTTTGCCTGATGCGCTGATAGCATCCTCGATATCGCGAATCAGTGCGCTGGCGGTGTTCACCTCTACCTGCGCATAGCCAAATTCACGCTCGTTAGAGCCTTCGACCTTACCACCCAGCTGCATAGCCATGGTTTGCATGCCATAACAGACGCCCAGCACGGGCACGCCAGCCGTGAAAACGTAGTCAGGTGCGCGCGGACTGTCGTGTTCGGTGGTGCTTTCCGGGCCACCCGACAGGATGATACCGCTGGGATTGAACTCGCGAATCTGCGCTTCGGTAACGTCCCAGGCCCAGAGTTCACAGTACACGCCAAGCTCACGGACGCGACGCGCCACCAGTTGCGTGTATTGAGAACCAAAATCGAGAATCAGAATGCGGTGCTTATGGATATTTTCCGTCGTCATTGAGGGTTTTCCAAAACGGTGACTTGATAAAGTAAAGCGCCCGGCTGTCGCCGGGCGGGAAATCTTGCGGGGTTATGAACCCATGCGGTAGTTCGGCGACTCTTTGGTGATGGTCACATCGTGCACGTGGCTCTCATTGATGCCCGCACCGCTGATACGGACGAATTCTGCTTTAGTGCGCAGATCGTCAATGGTCGGGCAACCGGTCAGACCCATACATGAACGCAGACCGCCCATTTGCTGATGCACGATCTCTTTCAGGCGGCCTTTATAGGCTACACGGCCTTCGATGCCTTCCGGCACCAGCTTGTCAGCGGCGTTGTCGGTCTGGAAATAACGGTCTGATGAACCTTTAGACATCGCACCCAGTGACCCCATCCCACGATAGGATTTAAAGGCACGGCCCTGGTAAAGTTCGATTTCACCCGGCGATTCTTCTGTACCTGCCAGCATAGAACCTACCATGACACAGGAAGCACCTGCCGCGATGGCTTTGGCGATATCACCTGAGAAACGGATACCGCCGTCAGCGATAACAGGGATGCCCGTGCCTTCCAGCGCCGCAACAGCGTCAGAAACAGCGGTGATCTGCGGAACACCGACACCGGTAACGATACGGGTCGTACAGATGGATCCCGGACCGATGCCCACTTTAACGGCGCTTACGCCCGCTTCAACCAGCGCCAGCGCACCCGCGCCAGTCGCCACGTTGCCGCCGACGATTTCGAGATCAGGGTATTTCGCGCGGGTTTCCCGGATGCGCTGCAGTACACCTTCAGAGTGGCCATGAGAAGAGTCGATCAGTAAGACGTCAACACCGGCAGCCACCAGTGCATCCACGCGCTCTTCGTTGCCCGCACCGGCACCGACAGCAGCACCCACACGCAGACGGCCCTGCGCATCTTTACAGGCATTAGGCTTACGTTCGGCTTTCTGGAAATCTTTTACGGTGATCATGCCCAGCAAATGGAAGCTGTCGTCCACGACCAGGGCTTTCTCGACGCGTTTTTCGTGCATTCTTTGCAGAACGACGTCGCGGGCTTCGCCTTCTTTCACCGTCACCAGACGCTCTTTCGGCGTCATCACGGCAGTGACAGGCTGGTTCAGATCGGTCACAAAGCGCACATCGCGACCGGTGATGATGCCCACCAGTTCGTTTTTCGCGTTCACCACAGGGTAACCGGCAAAACCGTTGCGCTCGGTCAGCGCTTTAACTTCGGCCAGTGTGGTGGTGGGCAGTACGGTCTGTGGTTCGGTAACCACGCCGCTTTCATGTTTTTTGACTTTACGGACTTCGTCTGCCTGGCGTTCAATTGACATGTTTTTATGAATGAAGCCCAGACCGCCTTCCTGTGCCAGCGCAATCGCCAGGCCCGCTTCGGTCACGGTATCCATCGCAGCAGAAAGCATGGGAATGTTCAGGCGAATATTTTTGGTCAGTTGCGTGCTGAGGTCGGCCGTATTAGGCAGGACGGTGGAGTGAGCAGGAACGAGCAGGACGTCGTCGAAAGTGAGTGCTTCTTTAGCGATTCTTAACATGGCAATACTCCACCTCGGGTGCGTGAGAATAGATAAAATATTGCCGCGGCATTATACAGGGCGTAATCGATTGCCTCCACTAGTTTTTTAGAAAAAGTCTTGATCCGCGCAACAGGGCCTGTAGTATCGACTAATTAACCTACTGATTTGGAATTTGATCTTCGTCACATGTCGCTGCCACCGAACGCCAATATTTTTACCGTAAGTCGTCTCAATACCACAGTGCGTCAGCTGCTGGAAAATGAGATGGGCTTGGTGTGGCTGAGTGCCGAAATCTCTAATTTTACCCAGCCGGCTTCTGGCCACTGGTACTTCACGCTGAAAGATGATGGTGCACAGGTGCGCTGCGCGATGTTTCGCAACAGCAACCGTCGTGTGACCTTTCGCCCGCAACATGGTCAGCAGATCTTAGTTCGCGCCAATATTACGCTGTATGAACCGCGCGGCGATTATCAGCTGATTATTGAAAGCATGCATCCCGCCGGTGAAGGCCTGCTCCAGCAGCAGTTCGAACAGTTGAAAGCAAAGCTGGCGCAGGAAGGCCTGTTCGCACCAGAACATAAGAAGCCCTTGCCGCAACCGGCAAAGCAGGTCGGCGTCATAACGTCTGCTACCGGCGCGGCGCTGCACGATGTACTGCGCGTGCTTCACCGTCGCGATCCTTCACTACCGGTCGTGATTTATCCCACCGCCGTACAGGGCGTAGATGCGCCTGCCGCGATCGTACGTGCGATTGAAATCGCTAACCTGCGGGCAGAGTGCGACGTGTTAATCGTGGGACGCGGCGGCGGTTCGCTGGAAGATCTGTGGAGCTTTAATGACGAGCGCGTGGCGCGCGCTATCTTTGCCAGCCACATTCCCGTGGTCAGTGCTGTCGGGCATGAAACTGACGTCACGATTGCTGATTTTGTCGCTGACCTGCGCGCCCCAACGCCATCGGCTGCGGCCGAAATTGTCAGCCGTAATCAGCTTGAGCTGTTGCGTCAACTTCAGTCACAACAGCAGCGGCTGGAAATGGCAATGGATTACTATCTGGCGCGTCAGCAGCGTCTGTTCAGCCGTTTAGACCATCGCCTGCAGCAGCAACATCCGCAGTTGCGCCTCGCGCGCCAGCAGACCCTGCTGTTCCGGCTACAACAGCGCCTGGGCGATGCGATGGAAACACGGCTTCGCCACGCCAGCCGTCAGCAGGATCGCCTGGCACAGCGGCTGGCCCAACAGCAGCCACAAGAACGCCTGTATCAGGCACAAAAAAGTCTGCAGAACTGGCACTATCGTCTGCAGCAGGCCATGGAAAAAATGCTTAACCGCGATAAACAACGTTTTGGTCAGCTTGCCGCGCAACTGGAAGGCGTCAGCCCGCTCGCCACGCTGGCGCGGGGTTTCAGCGTTACGACGGATACCCATGGACAGGTCGTGAAAAAAACTGGTCAGTTGAATAAGGGCGATCGGTTACGCACCCGCCTTGATGATGGCTGGGTTGAAAGCCAGGTCACGCAACTTATTCCTGAAAAACCGAGACGAAAGAAAAGCATTTCTTAACTATACTTCCTGGTACATCCCTCATGCCAAGGAGTCTCAAATGGCTTTCAGCGTTATTCCTCCCTATATTCTTCGCAAGATTATCGATCACGGCACCGGCCACCAGCAGGAGCAGGCACGTCGTACACTGACCCATGTTCAGCACCTGATGGCTGAACACTGGAAAAAGACGGCAGCGCCAAAAACCACGCAGGCCGGGAAGATTGAGCGTGAAATCTATGATGCCAAAAACCAGGAAACATTACCTGGCACGCTGGTGCGTAAAGAAGGCCAGTCTTCAAATGGTGACGTTGCTGCCGACGAAGCCTGGAACTATCTTGGTGTCACACACGACTTTTTCTGGCAAATCTATAAACGAAATTCTCTGGATAATCACGGTCTGAAACTAGCTGGGACGGTTCACTACGGTGAGAAGTACCAAAACGCGTTCTGGAACGGTCAGCAAATGGTGTTTGGCGACGGTGATGGCGAAATCTTTAACCGCTTCACGATTGCGATTGATGTGGTGGCGCATGAGTTGTCGCACGGCGTCACAGAAACCGAAGCCGGTTTGATCTATTTTGAACAGGCCGGTGCGTTGAACGAGTCCATGTCTGATGTGTTTGGTTCGCTGGTGAAACAGTTTAGTCTGAAACAGACAGCCGATAAGGCCGACTGGATCATCGGTGAAGGGCTGCTGGCAAAAGGCATCAATGGTAAAGGTCTGCGGTCAATGTCACATCCCGGCACCGCTTACGATGACCCGATGCTGGGGAAAGATCCTCAGCCAGGCCACATGAAGGACTATATTAAAACACGTGAGGATAACGGCGGTGTGCACCTGAACTCCGGGATCCCTAATCGTGCCTTTTATCTGGCCGCAAAAGCCCTGGGCGGATATGCCTGGGAGCGAGCGGGTCAGGCGTGGTACGACACGCTGTGCGATAAAGATTTACATCAGGATGCTGACTTCAAAGCCTTTGCACAGCTCACCGTGCAGCATGGTAAAAAGCGCTTCGACACCACGGTGGCGAGCGCAATTGAACAAGCGTGGAAAGAGGTAGGCGTGTTATGAGTCAACTCCCCGAGCTCACCGATGACGCAACGATTGTGGTAACGCAAGAAGGCGGCTTTGCTTTTATTCCTGGCTTACGGAATGAGCGTCGATTTCCGTTGGGCGAACTTCCGCCTCCCGAAAAAGCGCACGTCTGTCAGGTACTGGAACGGGCGATGCCTTTGGGCGAACCCGAGGAAAAAGCAGCAGAGGTGGGACGCGGGGATCAACGTTACTTCCGCATCCAGATTCAATATGCCACGCGCCAGCAGTCCGGCACGGTCGTCATACTGGTTCCCGAGCAACAGGCGCCGCCAGAACTCAAGTCGCTGTTGCGCGACGGTAAGTAACAAAGCCGCCTTCTCAGAAGGCGGCTTCGGGTTTGCCCTGCGGCACGTCTTATGAACCCGCAGCTTATCCTGTCGGGAAAACGGGTTTTCCGTTACGCAAAAAAAAGGGCCACGATGGCCCTTTTGTTTTATCGTCGCTTATTTGCTGTCTGGCAGCGCATAAGCAATCACATAGTCACCACGATCCGGCGACTGGCGTGCGCCGCCGGCGGAAATCACGATGTACTGTTTACCGGTTTTCGGTGAGACATAACTCATCGGTCCACCCTGACTGCCGACAGGTAAACGGGCTTTCCAGACTTCTTTACCGGTGGCGCTATCGAACGCGCGCAGGTAGTAGTCCTGAGTACCGGCAATAAACACCAGTCCACCCTGCGTCGCCAGCGTACCGCCCAGCGTCGGCATGCCAATAGGCATTTTCGCGCGCATTTTGATGCCGAACGGACCGGTATCTTCTACCGTACCTACCGGCACCTGCCAGACGATTTTCTGGGTTTTCATGTCAATCGCAGACAGGGTACCAAACGGTGGCGCCTGACAAGGAATACCCAACGGTGACATAAAACGGTTTTTGTTCACGGCATAAGGCGTGCCTTTCAACGGAACCGCGCCCATACCGGTATTGATGGCTTCCCCCCCGTTGCTGCCGCGTGAAATTTTGCTGGTATCAACCGGGATCATCTGTACCCACAATCCTAAACGCATGTCGTTAACAAACAACAGGTTGTTATTCGGATCGGTGGACATACTGCCCCAGTTCATCCCGCCCAGTGAACCCGGGAAACTCAGCGACTTATCAGTGCCAGGTACGGTAAACAGGCCGTTGTAGCGCATTGACTTAAACGCGATACGGCAGGCCAGCTGATCGAACGGGGTTGCGCCCCACATATCCGACTCTTTCAGCGTCTGATTACCAATCATCGGCATACCGGTCGAATGCGGCTGGGTTTTTGTATATTGCTCGTTCGGGATGTCACCCTGCGGCATCGGCAGCTCTTCAACCTTGGTGAGCGGCTTACCGGTCAGACGATCCAGCACAAAAATCATGCCGGTTTTACCGCCGATGACGACCGCAGGTTTGGTGCTGCCATCCTTCATCGGGAAGTCGATCAGGCTGGGCTGCATCGGCAGGTCAAAGTCCCACAGATCGTTATGAACGGTCTGATAAACCCACTTCTCTTTACCGGTTGTCGCGTCCAGCGCGAGTACCGAGGCTCCATATTTATGGTCCAGCGCGGTACGATTGGCTCCCCACAGGTCAACGGAGGAGCTGCCCATAGGAATGAACACGGTGTTCATGGCCGCATCGTACGACATCGGCGCCCAGGAGTTCGGCGTACTGCGCGTATAGTCCTTGCCAGGCATCAGGATGGCATTAGGATCGACATTGCCCGGGTCAAACGCCCAGCGCATTTTACCGGTGATCACATCAAAACCACGCAACACGCCGCCAGGCATGTCGGTTTTCACGTTATCCGCCACGCGGCCGCCCACGACCACCGTGGTTCCGGCAAGCGTTGGGGCTGAAGTCAGCTGATAAAGCGGATCCGGCGCATCACCTAAGCCCGCTTTCAGATCGACGATGCCATGGTTACCGAAGTCTTCACAGAATTCACCGTTGTCGGCGTTGATCGCAATCAGGCGCGCATCGATAGTATTCATCAGAATACGGCGCTGACAGCTGTCTCCTGCCGCCAGCGTTACGGCCGGTACTGGCGTTGAGCCGGGCTGCGTTGGCTGGTTCAGCGGTTTCGTCGCGTCGAAATAGGCCAGACCACGGCAGCGCGGCCAGACTTCAGCCTGTGCGTTGATTTCACGCTTCCAGATCTGCTTTCCACTGTCAGCTTCGACGGCGATGACATTATTGTGCGGCGTGCACAGGTAAAGTGTATTACCGACCTGCAACGGCGTTTCCTGATCTTCCGCACCGTTACCGGTTGGGCTTTCGGGAATGTCGCCCGTACGGTAAGTCCAGGCAACCTGCAGATCCTTCACGTTGTCACGGGTAATCTGATCGAGCGCGACAAAACGGCTGCCGCCAGCGGTATTACCGTAGTTATCCCAGTTTTGCTGTTGCTTCGATTTCTCTACCGGAATCAGCGGCAGTTCAGGACCCGTTGCCGCCACGGTTGGATGCGGCTGGAACATCTGGACTAATGTAGCCACCATACCCACGGCGATGACGGCAGACAGCGCATAAGAGAGTTTTGCCAGCGAAGGTTTATTCTCGCGCTTGCGTAAGGCGGGCCAGGTAAGGAAGGCCAGAATCATTAAACCGGCGGGCACCATCAGGCGAGAAACCAGTGGCCAGAAGACCAGGCCAGCGTCCATCACCGCCCAGACTAAAGTCCCTACAAATACCAGCAGGAAAAGCACAACCGCTGAGGATTTTGCCCGGAAAAACTGAATGGCTGACAGCACGATAACGATGCCCGCAACCAGGAAATACCAACTGCCGCCAAGCGTTGCGAGTTGTCCCCCGCCAACAGCAAAGAACAGGCCGGTTGCCAGTAGCACCAGCCCGAGCAGCACAGACCATATTCTCAATCCTTTACCGGATCGAGAGGATGTTTCAGCCATAACACTTACTCTCCTGATAAACAAAGTCCGCTCTTTCGCCCGCCGCTTTTCGCGCGTATCGCGGTTAACGTTGCAGGTTAATGAGACAGCGTTGTTTTAATTCCAATTAAATCAGACCTGCGTCCATGAAATGAATGATATGTTTCCGGAGGAAGCCAGAGCAGGCGATACTCCGTCATGACGCGGCGAAATTGTACCACCTGGTACGTTATGCAGTGAAGTTTTAAACCTGTTTGTTACTAAGCAATAGCATTTTCGCTACAAATTTTTACGCTGGATAAGGCCACGCCGATCCAGAGAGTAGCCCAGCGGACAACTAAAGTGATGTTTTGAGCTTTTAAGGGGGCAAGGATATATATCGGGAAAGTAAACCCGCATGCTGGCAGACGTCATCGGTCACCTCGCCTCAGTCACGTAAGGGTTGATGACAATCGGGACAGACAGGCGCCCTGTGACAGCGGATATCCCATCCTGTGCAGTGGACCTTGCCGCTGTCGGGGACGAAATGTCCACAGTTCTGGCGCAGCGTTTTTCACCATTGTGTAAATAAGCACAATGCCAGGGCAAAAAAAGAGGGCCATCTGGCCCTCGATTAGTTAACGCTTATTTTTCTTCATGTGCGCCATCAGACGCTTACGCTTACGCTGTTGCGTTGGCGTTAACAGGTTACGCTTGCCTTCATACGGGTTTTCACCCTCTTTAAACTGAATGCGGATTGGCGTGCCCATTACGTTCAGAGAACGACGGAAATAGTTCATCAGGTAACGCTTGTAGGAGTCCGGTAAATCTTTCACCTGGTTGCCGTGAATCACCACAATCGGTGGGTTATAGCCACCCGCGTGGGCGTACTTCAGCTTAACGCGGCGACCACGCACCAGCGGTGGCTGATGGTCTTCTGCCGCCATGTTCATGATGCGCGTCAGCAGCGAGGTGTTTACACGCTTCGTTGAGCAGTCGTACGCTTCCGTTACCGATTCAAACAGGTTGCCTACACCGCTGCCATGCAGCGCAGAAATAAAGTGCACGCGCGCAAAGTCGATGAAGCCCAGACGGAAGTCCAGCGTCTCTTTGACTTCATCACGCACTTCCTGCGACAGACCATCCCACTTGTTCACCACGATCACCAGTGAGCGGCCGCTGTTCAGGATAAAGCCGAGCAGTGACAAATCCTGATCGGAAATACCGGCGCGCGCATCGATCACCAGCATCACCACGTTAGCGTCTTCAATCGCCTGCAGGGTTTTGATGACCGAGAATTTCTCAACCGTATCGGTGATTTTGCCGCGCTTACGCACCCCGGCGGTATCGATCAGCACATATTCACGATCGTCACGTTCCATCGGGATGTAGATACTGTCGCGCGTGGTGCCTGGCATGTCATAAACGACCACGCGATCTTCACCCAGAATGCGGTTAGTCAGCGTAGACTTACCGACGTTTGGACGTCCGACAATCGCCAGCTTGATCGGCAGTGTGGTCGGGTCGAAATCGTCCTCTTCTTCCTCTTCCTCACCGTTCTCTTCTGCGGCTAACGCGGCCCAGTAGGCTTCGTTTTCATCTTCTTCGGTGACTTCTACGGGATCAACCTTTTCCATCCACGGCAGCAGCGCCGTCTCCAGCAGGCTGGTCACACCACGGCCATGGGACGCGGCGATAGCGTAAATCTCCCCCAGACCCAGTGAATAGAAATCCACAATGGCCTGATCCGGATCGAGCCCGTCCGTTTTATTCGCGACCAGGAATGTCGCTTTTTGACGCGCGCGCAGATGTTTTGCAATTTGCTGATCGGCGGGCATCATGCCTGCACGGGCATCCACCATAAACAGCACCACGTCGGCTTCTTCAATCGCCAGCAGCGACTGTTCCGCCATACGCGTTTCAACACCGTCTTCGGTGCCATCAATACCGCCGGTATCGATAACAATGAATTCGCGCCCTTCCACTTCGGCGCGACCATATTTGCGATCGCGAGTCAGTCCAGGAAAATCCGCTACCAGCGCATCTCGTGTGCGAGTTAAACGGTTAAACAGCGTAGATTTTCCCACATTGGGACGCCCAACCAGCGCGACCACAGGTACCATAACAATGCCTCAATAATGTATTAATTCGCCCGAATGGCGTGATTATAACGGCTTTAGCCGTTCAGTTCAGGCTTACGGCGCAAAGGATACCATGCCTGACTAAAAACGAAACGGCCCCTGATGAAATCAGGAGCCGCTGTGCCGGAAGGATAACCCTGCCTGACAACTTACCCGTTAGCGGGTAATGGCATAAACTTCACCATCTTTCGACTGAATCAGCAGCTTGTCGCTGGCGACAACAGGCTCAGTCTGGAAGCCCGAGCTGTCCAGTTTTTGCTGAGCAACAAAGCGGCCATCCGTGGTGTTCAGCCAGTGCAGGTAGCCTTCGCCGTCACCGACGACGATGTAGCCATTATACAGCACCGGTGAGGTCAGATTACGATGCAGCAGCTCGCTTTGACGCCAGATAGCGACACCGCCATCCGCATTCAGGGCAATCACACGATCGTCCTGATCCACCAGGTAGATACGCCCGGCATCGACAATCAGATCTTTCACGCCGCCAATTTCACGTTTCCACAAAATCTGCCCTGAACGCAGATCCAGTGCGGAAAGGTTGCCATTGTACGCCAGCGCGTAAACCACACCATTTACAATAATCGGCGTGGTATCCACGTCGCTCAGGCGGTCGATTTCCGTCGCCCCGCTCGGCTGTGAAATACGCTGCTGCCAAATCAACTGGCCCTGATTCATGATCACGGCGCTGACGCGTCCGTTGTCGCCACCCACAATCGCGCCACCAAAGGCAACTGACGGGGCTGATTCACCGCGCAGCGACAGCGCAGGCATGTCCAGGTTCACGGTCCACTTCACCGCCCCGGTCGCCTGATCCAGACCCTGCAACATACCGTTACTGGTATGAATCAGCACCAGGCCATCGCTGACCACAGGACGCGACAGCGCTTCGCCAGCCGCTTTGGCTTGCCATACAATCGAACCATCACTGGTGTTCAGGGCATAAACCTGACCGCGCTCACTGCCGATATACAGGCGATCGCCGCTGACGGTAATACCACCGGACAGCATGGCAGACAGGTTTTTAGAGAAGAAGCCGGTTTTCTCAGAGAGGTCGACTTTCCATTTTTCTTTGCCATCCGCTGCATCGAGCGCTTTTACGATACCAAAGCGGTCAGCCGCATAAACGGTGCCGTCTTGCCAGGTCGGATGCAGGTTGGAATAGAAATCGCCAATCCCGTCGCCCACGCCTGTACTCCATACTGTCTTCGGCGTGAACTGGTTTTCCACTTTCGGCAATGGGGCCATTTTCACTACATCTTCTTCGCCGCTGAACAGCGAGCAACCGCTGAGCAGGGTGACTGAAATCAGCCCCGGCAGCAGGTATTTACGTAATTCCATGCGCTCTCTCTTGACTGGCTTAGCTTAAGTTATTCATCTTCATCTGCATCATTTGCTTCAGCGCCGGAGACGCGTCAGATTCGACGCCTTTGCTCCATGCATCGCGCGCGCCCTGCTTATCGCCTTTGCTCAGCAGCGCTTCGCCGCGGATGTCAGCCACAATGGCTGTCCAGCCATCACCCTTCACACCGTCAAGGGTTTTAAGTGCCGCATCAGCCTGATTCTGTTGCAGTTGAATGCGTGCCAGGCGCAGGTTAATTACCGCCTGCAGATTGGCATCTTTGGTGTCTTTTAATCCGTTTTGCAGCAGGCTCTCGGCCTTGTCCAGCTGATTGCTGTCGACATACTGCTTCGCCAGATCCAGCGCCGCCAGGGCACCATAGGTATTGCTGTTTTCGCGGGCAAACGTGTTAACGGCTTCCAGCGTTTCAGGCTTGCTGACCTGCATGGCGCTGGTGAGTTTCTGGTACTCAGCCGACACGGTTTTAGCAGAGTCCTGCTCATGGCTCGACCAGTAACGCCAGCCACCTAATGCAGCAATACCGATAACCACACCAATGGCTAATGCTTTACCGTTGTTGGCGAAAAAGCGACGCAGCGCATCAACCTGTTCGTTCTCATTGCTATACACTTCCACGCAATCCCTCTCCTTTCAATGGTTGTGCCATAACGCGCTTACTGTAACAGCGTGCGCAGTGCAGCCGCAGCATCCGCCTGCGCCAGCGTTTGCTGTTCGCCATTGCGCAGATCTTTAATCACGACCTGGCCGGCTTTCTGTTCATCTTCACCCAGCACCAGCGCCACGCGAGCGCCCCACTTATCTGCGCGTGCAAATTGCTTCTTGAAGTTCCCGCCGCCGAAGTTAGTCATCAGCTTCATGTCGGGCAGCTGATCACGCAATTTTTCGGCCAGCTGCATTGCCGCTGACTGAACGCCCTGACCTGAGGCGATAACATAGACATCGACATTACGCGCGGGTTCAAATTCTGGGTTCACCGCCTGCACTAACAACACCAGACGCTCCATGCCCATGGCAAAACCGACACCTGGCGTCGCACGTCCGCCCAGTTGTTCGACCAGGCCATCGTAACGTCCGCCGCCGCACACGGTGCCCTGCGAGCCGAGGCTGTCGGTGACCCATTCAATCACCGTGCGGTTGTAGTAATCGAGCCCACGTACCAGGCGCTGATTCACCGTGTAAGCGATACCGGCATCATCTAACAGCGCACGCAGGCCATCGAAGTGGGCACGTGATTCTTCATCGAGGAAGTCACCAAGCTGAGGCGCATCGTTCAGCAGCGTCTGAATATCCGGGTTTTTACTGTCAAGCACGCGCATTGGGTTGCTGTACATGCGGCGTTTGCAGTCCTCGTCCAGCGCCTCTTTATGCTGTTCCAGAAAGGCAACCAGCGCCTCGCGGTAACTGGCGCGCGCGTCAAGTGAACCGATAGAGTTCAGTTCAAGGCGCACATGGTCGGCGATACCTAACGCTTTCCACCAGCGGGCGTTCAGCATAATCAGCTCGGCATCAATATCCGGCCCCTGCAGGCCAAAGACTTCCACACCAATCTGGTGGAACTGGCGATAGCGCCCTTTTTGCGGACGCTCGTAGCGAAACATAGGGCCCATGTACCACAGGCGCTGTTCCTGATTGTAAAGCAAGCCGTGTTCGATACCGGCACGCACGCAGCCTGCCGTCCCTTCCGGACGAAGCGTCAGGCTTTCGCCATTACGATCGTCAAAGGTGTACATCTCTTTTTCAACCACATCGGTGACTTCACCGATTGCACGTTTGAACAGGGGAGTTTGCTCTACAATAGGTAAGCGAATTTCGCTGTAACCATAACTCGCCAGCACGGACTTCAGGACATCTTCAACTCGTTGCCAGATGGCCGTATCCGCAGGCAGAAAATCGTTCATCCCGCGAATCGCTTGAATATTCTTCGCCACGTTAAAATCTCTTAATGCAAAAAAACCTGTCCGGCATCATACCTCATGAGGATGAAACCGCACAGGCTCAGCTAAAAAAGTCGTGCATGCCGTACGCGCAAAGGATTATTTTTCCAGTTGCTGTACGTCGATACGACGGGTTTCATCCAGCATCGCCGCTTTGGCGCGAATGCGTGCTTCCAGTTGATCGATCATATTGTCATTGTCGAGACGATCGCGCTGACGGACACCGTCTTCGTAGAAACCGCTTTTCTTGTTGCTGCCGGTCACGCCCAGCGTGGACACTGTCGCTTCGCCCGGGCCATTCACCACACAGCCAATGATAGAGACATCCATCGGCGTGATAATGTCTTCCAGTCGCTGCTCCAGCGCGTTTACCGTGCCAATCACGTCAAACTCCTGACGAGAACAGGTCGGGCAGGCAATGAAGTTAATGCCGCGTGAACGGATACGCAGCGACTTCAGGATATCAAAGCCCACTTTGACTTCTTCTACCGGGTCAGCGGCCAGCGAGATACGCAGTGTGTCGCCGATGCCTTCTGAAAGCAGTAATCCCAGACCAATGGCGGATTTTACTGCCCCCGCGCGTGCGCCGCCCGCTTCGGTGATCCCCAGGTGCAGCGGCTGCTCAATTTGTTTGGCCAGCAGACGATAGGACTCAACGGCCAGGAACACATCCGAGGCTTTTACGCTGACTTTAAACTGATCGAAGTTGAGGCGATCCAGATGATCGACGTGACGCATGGCCGATTCCAGCAGAGCCTGCGGCGTAGGTTCGCCGTATTTTTCCTGCAGATCTTTTTCCAGCGATCCGGCGTTAACCCCGATGCGGATGGGAATATTTTTATCGCGGGCACAGTCGACAACAGAGCGGATACGCTCGTTGTTACCAATGTTGCCGGGGTTGATGCGCAGGCAATCCACACCGTACTCCGCCACTTTCAGCGCGATACGGTAGTCAAAATGGATATCGGCGACCAGCGGGACATTGACCTGCTGCTTAATCAGTTTAAACGCTTCGGCGGCATCCATCGTGGGCACCGACACGCGAACGATATCCACCCCCACGCGCTCAAGGGCTTTGATCTGACTGACCGTCGCGGCCACATCGGTGGTGCGGGTGTTCGTCATTGACTGAACGGCGATGGGCGCACCATCGCCAATCGGCACCTGGCCGACGTAAATACGTTTGGACTTACGGCGGATAATGGGTGCTTGGTTATGCATATTTCTTCTCCACAATTGCCCGGAACACGCGTTACGCTGTTATTGCGCACCCAACGTCAGGCGAGCAACCTGGTTATTACGGATAAAGCGACTTAAATCAACGGGTTTATTCTGATATTCGACATGAACAGCTGCCGGCGCACCAATTTTCAGACGATACGGGGCCGTTCCTGACAGACTCAGTTTACCGCCACTGCGCTGAATACCGCTAAACAGTTTTTTGCCCGTCGCATCGCTGACTTCCAGCCAGCAATCAGCCGTGAAAGTCATCACCACCGCATTCGGATCGGCGGCAGGTTCGCTGACGGCCGCTGCGCCCACAGGCATGGGCTGCGTAGCGTTCGACGACGTCGGTGCGGTAGTGTTCTCTACGGGTGCCTGACTGGGTGAAACCACGGCATTGTTCTCTGCCGAAGAGGAGGTGGCTGCATTTGCGTTGTCGTTTTCAGCGGGCGTGCTGGCCGCTGTGCCGCTGTTAGCAGGAGCAGGGTTCGCCGCGCTGTTTCCACTGGTTAACGGCACGCTGGTACTGTTATCCGCTGGCGCGGAGGACGAACCACTGTTTTGCCCTAAGGGAATCGACTGGCTGTTGTCACCGCTGCTGCCGTTTTGGTCGGCCATCGACACCAGTTCATCCTGAGAGGCTTTATGGTTTTGCCACCACCAGGCCCCCGTCAGACCAACGACAACAAAGACCACCAGCCAGGTGAAGATCATTAACCAGCCGTCCCGCTTCTTGCGGCGTTTACCCAATGAGAAGCTTTGCATCGGTTCGATTTTGGCTGCCCGCACTGGCGTCTGTTTTGCCATCATCGGCAGCAGTTCCTCTTCAGGAATATGCACCAGACGCGCATAGGAACGAATATAACCGCGCAGGAAGGTAGAGGCTAAATCCGCAGGTGACTTGTCTTCTTCAATATCACGCACGGTAGAAAGTTTAAGGCACAGGCGTTCAGCGACATTTTGCTGCGTAAGTCCCATTTGCTCACGGGCGATACGCAGGCGGGCACCTGTGGAATGAACTGCAGAATTTTCTTGAGTGGCTTCAGTATTCATTAGCTAAATAACGCTGGTACTGTATCGATTGCGGAAAACGTCGCGCTAACTGGTCGCCATAACGTGAAACGTCTGCGTGATTTCCCTGTTGCGCGGCGAAACGTATGTGTAACGCCAGGCTGCGTGCCGTCTCCGGCAGCGGCTGGTAAAGCTCTAACAATAGCGCCAGGTTAGCCCATTGGTCATGTTCGACCGCTCTTTCAGCTTCAGCCAGCAGCGATTCTCCCTTACTTCTGTCCGCATCACGCGCATAAGACAATGCTGCTCGCGCTGATTGTCTGTCCCCTGCCCGCAGATAACAATATCCCGACAGTTCGTACGCATCGATGCGGGCGTCTCCTTCCTGCGCATCTTTTGCCCGGATAAACTGTTGATGCGCTTCATCATACTGCCCTAAAGTGCAAAGAAACGCACCGTAATTGTTAGCGATGTAACCATTATATGGGGCAATTTGCTGCGCCTGTAAAAAATGAAGATGCGCAGCAGAAGTTTGCCCTTGACGCTGAGCGAGCCTGGCAAAGGCCAGCTGCACCCGATAATCCTTTGGCGCTGCCGCCTGCGCGCGAAGGAAATTACGGCGCGCCGCACTGTAATCGTTTACGGCAAGGTAATGCATACCCAGCTGTAAACGCAATTCTGCGGCCCCGGGTTGCGACGGTGAACTGACACAACCGCTTACAACAAAAACGGCCAGTAATCGCGCGCCTGCTCCTTTGCGCATAAGGTTTCCTCCCTGTCATCCGTGTGGTGGGCAGCAGCCTGCCACGCCGGTAACCGATCAGAAACCCTGTTCGTCCGCCTTTCAGATCGCCTTCACAGATATGGCTTCACCGGCCATCTTCTTACGCAGGGTACGTTTGGTGCGGTCGATGACTTCACCCGCCAGCTGACCACAGGCGGCATCAATATCGTCCCCGCGGGTTTTACGCACAATGGTGGTAAAGCCATAGTCCATTAGCACCTTAGCGAAGCGGTCAATGCGGCTGTTTGAGCTGCGACCATAAGGTGCGCCCGGGAAGGGGTTCCAGGGGATCAGGTTAATTTTGCACGGTGTTTCTTTGAGCAGTGCCGCCAGCTCATGCGCATCATCGGTGCTGTCGTTCACGTGGTCCAGCAGCACATACTCAATCGTGACACGTCCCTGGTTGGCGTTGGATTTACCAATATAGCGTTTGACTGCCGCCAGGAAGGTTTCGATGTTGTACTTCTTGTTAATCGGCACGATGTCATCGCGCAGTTTATCATTGGGCGCATGCAGCGAGATAGCCAGCGCCACGTCAATCATGTCACCCAGCTTGTCGAGAGCCGGAACCACGCCCGAGGTCGACAGCGTCACACGGCGTTTTGATAAACCGAAACCGAAGTCATCCAGCATGATTTCCATTGCCGGGACGACGTTATTCAGGTTGAGCAGAGGTTCGCCCATGCCCATCATCACGACGTTAGTGATAGGACGCTGGCCGGTCAGTTTGGCTGCACCGACAATTTTTGCCGCACGCCAGACCTGGCCGATAATTTCGGAGACGCGCAGATTGCGGTTAAAGCCCTGTTGCGCCGTTGAGCAGAATTTACATTCCAGTGCACAGCCCACCTGGGAGGACACGCACAACGTGGCACGGTCGCCTTCCGGGATATATACCGTTTCCACCAGTTGATCGCCCACGCGAATAGCCCACTTAATGGTGCCGTCCGTTGAACGCATCTCTTCGGCCACTTCCGGCGCGCGAATTTCGGTGAGTTCCATTAAGCGGTTACGCAGCTTTTTATTGATGTCGGTCATCTGCTCGAAATCGTCGCAGCAGTAGTGGTAAATCCACTTCATCACCTGATCGGCACGGAACGGTTTTTCACCCAGGGACACAAAGAATTCGCGCATCTGCTGACGGTTAAGATCCAGCAGGTTAATTTTTTGGCTTTTGGGCGAAACGGAAAGCGGTGAGGTGGACGCGGGCGTCACAATCTGTTCGGACATAGTGTTCTCTGGCCTCGTTGTTACACGTTATGGCGCGGTTGGGAAAAGAAAAAATTACGCCTTCACTAAGCTGGCTCAATGAAGGCGCAATATTGTACAACATCTGCTGCCCGATAACAGGTGCGAGTGACCGCGGGTCAGCAGATTTTTGTAAAGCCGTGTACGCGTCAGTAATTAACGGGTACGTGGACAGATTTCGTTTTCGCCGAAGAAGTACGCGATTTCACGGGCTGCAGACTCTGCAGAGTCAGAACCGTGAGTAGCGTTTTCGGTGAAGCTGTCAGCATAGTCAGCACGCAGTGTACCGGCCAGTGCGTTGGCTGGGTTAGTTGCACCCATCAGGTCACGGTGACGCTGAACGGCATTTTCGCCTTCCAGTACAGAAACCACAACCGGGCCAGAGGTCATGAATTCAACCAGACCGTCGAAGAACGGCTTGCCCTGGTGCTCTGCGTAGAAACCTTCAGCCTGCTCTTTGCTCAGCTGCAGCATTTTTGCGCCAACGATTTTGAAGCCTGCGCTTTCAAAACGGTTGTAGATAGCACCGATCACGTTTTTCGCGACGGCGTTTGGCTTGATGATAGAAAAAGTACGTTCGATTGCCATGATGACCTCTGTCTTGACGTTCTGAAGAAACCGAGGGCGCACGCCCCGGCTAAGAAACGGCGCCGATTATAGGGGTTGAGTGTGACGTTGCCTATCACAGAACCCATAATTTCTTGAAAAATCTTGATCTGTGTCGATGCGGAAGGCTTTCAAATCTGATTTAGCGCAAAAAACCATCATCCCCGTGTGAAGTTAACGGTCGCAAGCTGCCCGGCTTCATCCATCACCACCAGTTGATAGTCACCTGAGCGATCAAGACGCAGCGACAGCGTGCCGCTCTGGTTTTCCGCCGTCACGGGTTCACCGTTCAAAAACCACCAGCGCTGATTACCCTGCCCGCCCTGTGCCGCAACCGGCATGACCAGGGTGGAATTACCCGGCAACGGCTGCACCCGTTGCCCGTCAATGACGCCTGTGACAATCAGCGGCGCACTGCTGCCCTGCGTGAGTGGCGGGCACTGACTGTCGATAGCCGGTAACCGCTGACGCCGTCGCTCCTGCAACGGTAGCCAGGCTTCCAGCGGTAAGGGCCACAGTAAACGATCGTGGCTGACAGCGTGCGGACAGTCAGCCGCCACGCGGCGGCCCTGGTCATTTAGCCAGTAGCGCAACCGTAAACCGCTGAGGCTTTCCTGGCCCGATGCCAGCAAAGTGGGCGGCAATGTGTCATTCAACACCCAGCTCTGGCGGCGCTGGCGGCAGTTTTCATCGCCCACAGGCAGCGGTTGTCCGCCCGGCCAGCAGATGCTGGCCACCGTAACCGATGCGGGACGAGGATCAACGGGCACCTCCTGTCCGGCTAAACGGTTCATCAGTACGCTGTTTACCTGATTCATCACGGGAACGGCAGACGCAAAACCAAACTGCCCTGCGACGGGCGTTGCATCGGGACGGCCAACCCAGACGCCGATCAGATAGCGGGGATTCATGCCCACCGCCCAGGCATCGCGATAGCCATAGCTGGTGCCGGTTTTCCACGCCAGCGGTACAACCGCAGGCAGGTTCCCTTTGCCCGCAGGCTGCGCTTCACCCGCCAGGACACGGCGGATAATCCACGCCGCGCCGGGCGAAAGCAGAGGCCGCTGCTGCAACGGTTGATCGGGCATCCAGCGCAGTTGCGCGGCGTTGCCCCGACGCACGAAAGCGCTGTACGCCGCAACGATCTCGTCCATGCGCGCGCCGGTGCCCCCCAGGATCAATGACAAATTCGGCTCGGCGCCGGGCGGAAAGCGCAGGTTAAGCCCGACATTGCGCAGGCGGGCCGCGACATTTTTGGGACCCAGCGCTTCCAGCACCTGCACCGCAGGCAGATTAAGGGAACGCACCAGCGCTTCGCTGGCGCTGACCGGCCCATGAAAACCGGTATCGAAGTTACCCGGACGGTAGTCGCCAAAACGGCGCGGCACATCCTGCAGCAGCGACTCGGCATGAATCAGCCCGTCATCCAGCGCCATGCCATAAACAAAGGGTTTTAAGATCGATCCCGGTGAGCGTACGCTGGCAATCATATCGACATGCCCGAAGCGGTTGTCGTCAGCAAAGTCAACGGAACCAACATACCCACGTACGGCCATGGTGGTGTGATCGACCACCAGAATGGCCAGCGAGGTGCGCGGCGGCAGCTGATTTTTGATGTTCAGCGTCATACTTTCCAGCTCACGCTGCAGCGACGGGTCCAGCGTTGAGACGATTTTTTCGTGAGTGCTGATCGACAACAGCCGCCGGGCCAGCAAGGGTGCCATCTGCGGCATTTGCCGTGGTGGCAGCCAGACCGGTTCCTGGCGGATCTCGGCCACCTGACGCGCAGACCAGACGTGATATTGCGCCAGACGGTCCAGCACTTTATTACGTGCCGCCTCAGCCCGTTCCGGCCAGCGGTCGGGCCGCAGGCGGCTGGGTGACTGCGGCAGCACGGCCAGCAAGGCGGCTTCCCCGCGGGTTAACTGCGACGGGGATTTGCCCAGCCAGCTCCAGCTGGCTGCGCCAATACCTTCCAGCGTGCCGCCAAAGGGCGCGCGATTAAGATAAAGCGTCAGGATGTCGCGTTTTGACAGGTGCCACTCCAGTTGGAGGGCACGCCATGTCTGAATCAGCTTGCCGCGCAGCGTCCGCGGCTGCGGGTCGATAAGCCGTGCCACCTGCATCGTTAAAGTGCTGCCACCGGAAATCACACTACGATAGCGAAGATTCTGCCAGGCGGCCCGCAGCACAGACAGCGGATTAATACCAGGGTGATACCAGAACCAGCGATCTTCATAGGTCAGCAACGCCTGGATATAGGCGGGCGAAACCTCTTCCGGCGTGACCGGATAGCGCCAGATCCCCTGACTGTCGGCAAATCGCCACAACGGCGTACCGTCCTCCGCAACCACCACTCGCGCAGGCTGGACCGCTTTAAGCGGCAGTGGTGACAGCCGGTCCAGTATCAGCAGCGCAAGCAGCAGCCCCAGAACACAAAGCGGCAGCGCCAGCAGCCACCGCTTTCTGATGTGCCTGATCACGCACGCACCCGATTACTGTACATGCAGCTGCTGCGGTGTGCTGCCAATGGCGCGCCATTCGGGCACGTACATGGATTCCACCTGCGGCGGGGGCAATTGATAGCGCCCCGGTGTAACTGCCCGCGCCAGATAAATCAGCGTGGTGGGACGATACGTATCGACGGCCAGAGCGGCAACAAAGCGGTCATCACGGAACTCAATATGCCTGATGCTGGCCTGTTGCATATCCATCATGCTCTCTTTTAAGGCATCGGCGCTGTCCCCCAGACTGGCACTGCTGTCCGCCAGGTTCTGATTTTCCAGCTCCAGACCGGCGGGCAATAAATCCACCACCAGCGCATCGCTAATGCTGCGTTTGGCTGAGACCGTCAGGCGCACCACCAGCAGTTCTCCGCTGCGCAGATTATTCAAATCGGCAGCCTGCCCATCCAGCGTAAAGTACTCGCGTTTAATCGCCATCATATGGCTGACTGGCGCAGGTGGACTCAGCGGATAGCCGACCACGTTCAGACTGGCGTACAGCGGCGTGCTGCCGACATTACGTACGTCAACGCCCTGAGTCAGTTGCTGATGATCCAGTCCTTTATTTAGCGGCGCATCTCCGCTCACAGGCTGATCGCTACCCGAAAGTTGCGCCTGCCAGCGTTGCCCGTTGGCGGTTTGCAGCGTCCGGGCCGCCAGGTAAAGGGCATTATTCTCCTGAGTAGAGAACCAGCGCTTGCCCGTCACCTCTTTAGACAGTGACAGCAGCAGGCTGTTTTGCAGGTCCGGCTGCAGCTGATTTTCAGCCAGCAGCGCAATCATCATGCCCTGATCGCGCACGGTACTGCCGTAGTCGCCAAACCAGCGGTTCTCAGCGCGTGGCAGCGTTGCCCCCTGCATCACCGCCAGTTGCGCACGCTGTTCATCACCCATTAACTTCAGCGCAATGCCCAACTGCATCAGCGCCAGGCCCGACTGGGCCTTGTCACGCTTTTCATACAGCGCACGTAAGGCACCCAGCGGTGCCCGCTGCTGGCGCGCCAGCACCAGTCCGGCATAAGCCTGCACGCTGAAACGTAACGCTTCGAGGTGCTGGCTGCCGCCTCCGGTGATCTGCGCCGGGTCCTGAAGATAACGCAGCAGGCGCGCGTTCGCCCGGCTGACGACCTCATCAGGCAACGCATAGCCCGCCTCACTGGCGCGCAGTAAGAAATCCGTTACGTAAGGCGTTAACCAGAATTCTTCTTCGCTCTGTTTGCCCCATAAACCAAAGCTGCCGTCCGCGCGCTGCATGCCCGCCAACCGGGCAATACCGGTTTCCACCGCTGCCCGGCGAACCTCATCAGAGCTGGTTTTGATACCCATGGCGGTAAGTTGCGCCTGGCTGGTGTACAACGATGGCCACAGCCCGCTCGCCGTTTGCTCCAGACAACCGTAGGGATAGGCATAAAGCGCACTGATATAGCGCGCAATATTCAACGGTGGGCGATTACTCAGCGTCAGTTGTCCACTGAGCGTAGCCGCGTCCAGGCCGGCAAAGGCTGCCGCCGTCACCTGCCACGGCTGCTCGCCGTTGATCACCGCGTCAAAACTGAGCGTCTGGGCCGGATAAGGGGGCCTGACGCCAATCTTCCACTGCTGCTGGCTGGGCCGCACCTGCTCACCCGGCAGATTCAGGCCTGAAATCGTGACCTGAACGTCACCGTCACCAAAACCATTTTGCGCGGTGACCGGCACCTGTAGCGTTTTCCGCTCACCTTTGGCCAGCGTCACGTTTTGCGTGGCCGCGCCGGACAGCGCAATAAGCCCCCGGGCTGCGAGATCCACCTTCAGCGTTTGCGGTAAATCAGTCAGGTTGGTGATATCCAGCGCCAGCGATGCGCTGTCGCCGCTGGCCAGGAAGCGCGGCGTGGCCAGTTCACTGACCAGCGGCGCCGCCACAACCAGCTTGCGCTCTGCCGCGCCAAAGCTGTCATCGCTCCAGACCTGCGTCATCAGGCGCAGTTCACCGTTAAATGCCGGGACAGGGAGCGTGATCGAGCCCTTGCCGTTTTTATCCAGCGTAACAGCCTGTAGCTGCTGCGCCACAATGTTGACGTGGGTAACGGGTTTCTTGCCGCCGCGCGTCAGCGTGTCGTCTTCGCCGTCGCCGCCAAAGCGCAGCGCTGCAAGGCGTCCGCCGCCTTCAATCAACTGCCCAAACACATCGTACTGGTCGACGTTATAACGTTTACGGCCGAAAAAGGCCTGCCAGGGATCCGGGGTTTTGTAATCCGTCACGCTCAAAACCCCGCTGTCCACCGCCGACAGCAGCACATGCACCTTATCCGGCAGCGGGCCGCCTTCACGACTGGCCTGCACATTGACCGTCAGGTTCTGCTCAGGGCGAACCTTTTCGGGCGCATCCAGCGTCAGGGTCAGGCGGCGCGCGTCGGTCGCCATCGGCAGATGTAGCAGTCCGACGGCACGTTTTGGCGTAGCGCCACTGGTTTTGTCCCCTTCCCGTACGACGATGGCACTAAAATAGAGATCGTGACGCTGCCAGCTGTTGGCAATCGGCACATCCACCGTCGTCCCGCCCTGCGGAACGGTCAGCGGCTGCCACCACAGCGTGCCGCTGCTGGACTCAACCATCAGATAGCCCTTGCCGGCCGTGGGCGATTCCACCTGCAGATGCACGGTTTCTCCGGGCTGATAAGCGGCTTTGTCTAAGCGGAGTTTGACCTGATCCGGGCGCAGAGCGCCCGTACCATTGGTATTATCCTGCCAGTCATAGCCCGCCTGAAAACGCACGCTGCTGACAATTTTTTCACCCGCCTGCACTTCCAGTCGGTAGCTGCCCCACTCGACCGGGAAGCTGACTTTGGTACTGCCCTCAGCGGGCACCGTAATCGATCGCTCATCTTCCTGCAGATCTTTCGCGTCGTAGCGTGACTGCCAGCCTTCACTGTCAGAGAAGCTCCAGTAGTAATCACGACGTTCGCGAATCAAGCGCACATTCAGCTTTTCTGCCGCCAGCTTTTCGCCCTGACTGTTGGCGTAAACAATGTCGAAATCGGCCAGGCTGTTTTCCGGCACGGTCGGCTCATCGCGATAACTGTCAGTGCGGTAATCGTAGATCGACTTGTTGCCGAACAGGGGACGAATGCCCGGCAGCGCCTCCGCGGGCCAGATCGCCTGAGTGGCACGTCGGGTCACAGGCCGTCCACCCGTTTCCAGCAGGCTGGCCTGTAAAATCAGGTTTAGCGGCGAGTGAAGCTGGTCCCACTGATTCTCGACGGTTAGCTGGGCTTTGCCGTTCGCATCCAGTTTGATATCCACATCACCCAGGCTGCGTTTGACGCCCTCCTCAGTGATATCCCCAAACTGATAGCCAGGCAGCGCTGCCACCGCGTCCCGGGCAGGACGTAGATAGAGCTGCCCCTGCAGCGCATTCCCCGCCGCAGGCGCACCATAGAGATAACGCCCCTCAACGTTAAAGGTGATATCCGCATCGGCAGGCTGAGGTTGCTCATCGTTTTTCAGCGTCAGCGCCATGCGCTCTGGCAGGAAATCTTCGACGCGGAAATGCCACTGACGCGGCAGGTTATCACCGGTGTTAAGTCGCAGCATCCAGCCACCGGTCATGGCGGTCGTGGGCAGGCTGAATCGCTGCTGATACAACCCGTCCTGCGGTTGCCAGACAAAGGTGCGCACCACTTCACCGTCGGGCTGTACCACTTCGGCTTTAACCGGCTGGGCCGGTAACGGTTTGCCATCAGCATCACGCAGCAGCGCATTGGCGATCACCGTTTCGCCGGGACGGTAGATATCGCGCGGGCCAAACACGAACAGCTGCTTGTCATAGCCCTCCGGTCCCGCCACGGGAAATTCGGCTAAATCTAATGCCGGGCGAGCCAGATCGATGAGGGAGGTTTGATCGCCCTGTATTGCCAACAGGAACTTGCCCTTGTCTTCGGCTTTCAGACGCACATGCCCGCTGCTGTCGCTGGTGCCGTTTTGCAGGACCTGCCCTTTATCGTTCAGGACTCTGACATTGACGCCTGAGAGCGGATCGCCGTTTTCCAGACTCTGGGCAAACAGCTCAAACTGGCCCGGAAAACGGTGCAGTGACAGGCCGATATCGCTCAGGGTGAAGAGCGTGGCTGGCATACTGTAATGATACGTGCCGGCCTGTTTCATCACGGCCAGATAAACGCCCGGTTGCTGAAGCGGCTTGATGTCTTTTAGCGGCAGCTGCAGTTTTTCCCGCGTATTGCGTGCCGGGTTAAGCTCAAAGCGGCCGCTGTAAACCAGCTCGCTGGTTTTAAGCAGCTCCTGAGATTGCCAGGTTGAGAGATTACTCCCGTTATTCCACTGGGACAGGAATTGCGCCAGGCCCGCGTTTTTAATCCTGAAAAAATCGACATCCACCTGATCGACATTCAAGGCCAGCACCGGCAGGCCCTGCGCAATACGCAATGGCAGCAAAGAACCGCGACTGGCGAAGCCCACCATCGGCTCAATGTCGCGCGTGGTGATTTTTTGGCTGTAAGCCGCGGTCAGCGTTTCACCACTGGCGGCGCGCAAGCCCGGATCGACGGTCACAGTAAAGTGCCGTGAGGGTTCAGGATGGCGAAAACGCAGCGCCTTGCGATTCCCGGACAGCTCCCAACCGCCATCCACCTTGCCGCGCTGATCGTCCGTCAGCCGGACTTTTTTGGCCACGTCCTGCTTATCATCAAGCGGCTGATTGAACGTTAACACCAGTGCGGCGGCACCATCGAGCTGGAGCTCGGAGAGGTCGATAATGCTCAGCGGCTTACTGACCTGCGCACTGGCGGCAGGCGTTTCTGCGCTGACGGAAAAAGCAGGTAACGTGGCGGCATACAGCAGCGCGCCGCCGATCAGCATGCTGAACAGCAGCCGGTTAATGCGTTGTTTCATGGTAAATCCTTCACCGTGCCCCAGGGGAATTGTTTTATAATGCTGCACGATTTCACATCAACCTTCGCATTTAATCAACGCTTCTCTTGAGATGGTGGGCACATTGCCCGACACTGGCATCACAGATTGCAAAGAAGAGGTTGTTATGACGACGCCACTGTTTGTGTCCGCCGACTGGTTACAAGAACATTTTAATGACGGCACGCTCCAGGTTCTGGATGCGCGTATGCTGCCGCCGGGCATGGAAGCCACGCGCGATATTCAAAAAGAATATCTGGCGGAGCATTTGCCTGGTGCACCTTTTTTCAATATTGAAACGCTTTCCGATCACACCAGCCCTTATCCCCACATGTTACCCCGGGCCGAAAGCTTCGCGGTGGCGATGCGCGAACTGGGCATCAACAGTGATAAGCATTTGATTGTTTATGATGAAGGCAATCTGTTTTCTGCGCCCCGCGCGTGGTGGATGCTGCGCGCCTTTGGCGTGGCACAGGTCTCCATTCTGGCTGGCGGTCTGCAGGGCTGGAAAACGGCGGGTTATGCGCTGGCTGAGGGCGAGGTCAGTCTGCCGGAAGGTGAGTTTGATGCACAGTTCGATGAAGGCCTGGTGAAACGCCTGACGGATGTCTTGCTGATTAGCCATGAAGGCGGCGCGCAAATTGTCGATGCGCGCGCGGCGAACCGTTTTAATGCTGAGGTCGATGAACCCCGTCCGGGATTGCACCGTGGGCACATTCCCAACAGCCTTAATCTGCCCTGGAATAGCCTGGTCGAGCAGGGCGCACTCAAGCCGGAAGCCGAACTGCGTTCACGCTTTGCGGAAGCCGGTGTGGATATCAGCAAACCCATCGTAGCCAGCTGTGGCTCTGGCGTGACTGCGGTGGTGTTGATTCTGGCGCTGACGGCTCTGGGTGCAAGGGAAGTGACGCTGTATGACGGATCCTGGTCCGAATGGGGCAGCCGGGATGATTTGCCGATTGCGAAGTAACGGTAAACGCGCGGCCGAACAGGCCGCGCAGTGTGTCAGATGATCCGCTGACCACCTTTGAACTCACGCAGGAAACTGCCCCAGCGGCGTTCATAAAAGGGCGTAATGTGCGCGGTAAAGAAGTGACTGATTCCGCGGTCCTCTGCCGTAATCTCACACACATCAATGGGTGCATCATCCAGTAATGTATCGGTGGCTACGCTGCCGGCCGCCTGAATAATTGCCTCAATATCGCTGTCCGCTTCAATACCAATCAACAGATTAGGCACATCATCCGCCTGTTCACGAATGCTGGCAATGAAAGCGCGTTTAACCTGCTTGTATTTGCTGAACAACTGCGTCAGCGAGTCGATCATCTGCGCGGGCGGTTCCGCGATTTCTGACAGCAGCAGTGACTGACCGCCTTTCAGCACCGTTTGCTGCATCAGGGCACTGCCCTCTTCCCCCAGCAGATGACTGATTTCCGCCGCAGAAAACTCTTTGCCCGTGGGCAACTTTGGATTAAGAAACAGCGTTTCGCCACGGGTCATTTCAAACAGCGTACGTACCGGCAGCCGCACATAAGGCTGCTCATCGTTAATCGCCTCGCTCATCGCCTGTTCGGAGGTAAAAAACGGGATCACACTGCTGCCATCTTCTTTTTCCCAGTGCTGCAGGTCGACAGGCGTGCTGGCATCCAACTGCTGCTGGGTGCTTTCCCCCGGCACCCATGCATCCGCCTCCAGCAGTAGCTGAAAAAACTCAGGACGATGGGCAGGCTCCGTGGCGGCCAGCTTCAGCACCTCTTCAAGACGGTTCATCATTCACTTCTACCTTCAAAAAGCGGTGACCAGGTCACCGCGGAGATTGCATTTATTTGAGTAACAGGTTGGCGATAGTGCGCACGCCCAGGCCGGTTGCGCCTGCCGACCATTGATCGACCGCGCTCTTACGGTACGTCGCTGAGCAGTCGATATGTAACCAGCCTTGCTGATAGTGGCTGACGAAATAGGACAGGAACGCCGCCGCGCTGCTGGCACCGGCAGAATGTGCCGGGCTGGCGATGTTATTCAGATCGGCAAAGTTTGACGGCAGATGACTGCGATGGAACTCTGCCAGCGGCAAACGCCAGAACGGTTCGTTTTCACTGACCGCACTGCCCATCACCGACTGCGCCAGCACATCGTCGAAGGTAAACAAGGCGTGATAATCATTGCCCACCGCCGTTTTCGCGGCACCGGTCAGCGTTGCCGCATCGATCAGCAGCGTCGGATTCTGCTCGCTGGCATCGATCAGACCATCTGCCAGGACCAGACGACCTTCCGCATCGGTGTTCATCACTTCTACCGACTTGCCATTGCGATAACGAATGATGTCACCCAGCTTAAAGGCGTTGCTGCTGACCATGTTATCCGCGCAGCACAGGTAAAGTTTGACGCGCTTTTTCAGTCCGCGCGCGATGGCCATGGCCAGTGCACCGGTCACCGTCGCGGCACCGCCCATATCTGACTTCATGGAGTCCATGGTGGCACTGGTTTTGAGGCTGTAGCCACCGGTATCGAAGGTAATCCCTTTACCGACCAGGCAGGCGTAAACCGGCGCTTCGCTGTCGCCGGTGGGGTTAAAATCCAGTGCCAGGAAAACCGGCGGACGGTTTGAGCCCCGTCCTACCGTGTGCAGGCCCATATAGCCTTGCTCACGTAAATCATCGCCTTTGGTTATGCGATAGCTGACCGCTTCGCCACCTAACTCGCTCAGTAAATCTACGGCACTGTGTGCCAGCGTCTCTGGCCCTAAATCATCTGCAGGCAGGTTAATCGTATCGCGCACCCAGCCTACGATCTTACGGCGGCGATCAAATTCCGCCTGTTCATGTTCACCCAACTGCGGCCAGTCAACGCTGTTTTTGGCTTTCGGGCTGCGATAGCCCTGCCAGAAGGCCCAGCACTGCTCCAGATGCCAGCCTTCGCCCGTCAGGGCAACATGACGAATGCCCTGCCCATCCAGCTTACGCGCGGCACGCTGGATGCTCATCAACGCATCGGCTTCACGCAGGTGCACGGTCATACCGTTTTCATTGCTGCTTAACAGTGCTTTGTCACCCCAGCGCGCATCGGCGGGCTGGTTGCTGAGCGTGATATTCATCGGTTGTGTACTCATTGTAGGGCTCCGTATTCGTTATTCGTTTCATCCAGCCTGTTTTAGCGACGGCTTTTCATACAGATGTTACGCCGCACACCGCAGGCGTTGCCGGTGCGCAGTGGTCAGCCTCTTCAGGCCTGATTATGACTTCATGAGTTCACGCAGGCGCGTCACGGACTTCTGCACCAGCGCAATGGCATAATCGATCTCTTCTTCAGTGGTGAACCGCCCCAGTGAGAAGCGAAGTGAACTGTGGGCCAGTTCTTCGTTCAGACCGAGTGCGCGCAGAACATAGGAAGGTTCCAGACTGGCGGAAGTACAGGCCGATCCGGACGACAGCGCAAGATCTTTCAGCGCCATGATCAACGACTCACCTTCAACATCAGCAAAACTGACGTTAAGTATGTTGGCGCAGCTGTGTTGCAAATCACCATTCACCGTTACGCCGCCTGTCTCACGGATGCCGTGCCACAGTTTGTCACGCAACAGCGACAAGCGGGCCATCTCTTCTTCACGCACCGTTTTGGCAATGCGGTAAGCCTCACCCATGCCGACAATCTGGTGCACCGGTAAGGTGCCCGATCGCATATTGCGCTCGTGACCGCCGCCGTGGATCTGCGCATCAATCTGGATACGCGGCTTACGACGGACATAGAGCGCGCCAATGCCTTTAGGACCATAAACTTTATGACCGGAAAACGACATCAGATCAACAGGCAGTTCAGCGAGATCGATAGCCAGTTTCCCGACGCTTTGCGTCGCATCGACGTGGAACAGGATGCCCCGCTCCCGGCACAGGGCGCCCAGCGCAGCGATATCCTGAATCACACCGATTTCGTTATTCACGTGCATGATGGAAACCAGCACCGTGTCGTCACGTAGCGCGGCGCGCAGGTCGTCAGGCGCGATCAGGCCATTCGCTGCTGGCGTCAGCCAGGTGATCTCAAAGCCTTCACGTTCAAGTTGCAGGCAGGTATCAATGACCGCTTTATGTTCGGTTACGCTGGTGACGATGTGTTTACCACGCGACTGGTGGAAATGGGCTGCGCCTTTAATGGCGAGATTGTCGGATTCGGTGGCCCCGGAGGTGAAGACGATTTCACGTGGGTCAGCATTGACCAGCTCCGCGACCTGATTGCGCGCAACGTCCACCGCCTCTTCTGCCTGCCAGCCGAAACGGTGCGAACGGGAGGCCGGGTTACCAAACGTGCCATCCAGCGTCAGGAATTGCATCATTTTGCTGGCCACACGCGGATCGGCCGGCGTCGTGGCGGCATAATCCAGGTAAATCGGTAATTTCATTGCGCTACAGCTCCGTATAAAAAATCATACGTATTTATAGCAGATTCAGCCCCTGCCGCGTTAGCAGTAAGGGCCGGAGAAGCAGAGGATTAGGAGGCGCGGAGGTTAACGTTGATTTCCTGTGCGCGGGCGTGCTGGAAACGACGATTGTCGTTAGCATTCTGGCGGTCGGCCACATCCAGGATTTCCTGATTATTCACCAGCTCAGCCAGCGTAATGTTGTTCAGGAATTCGCTAATACGGACGCTCAGGTCACGCCACAACACATGGGTCAGACAGCGCTCGCCACCCTGACAGCCTTCTTTGCCCTGGCATTTGGTGGCGTCCACAGATTCATCAACCGCGGAGATCACTTCACCCACCGCAATCGCGCTGGCTTCTTTGCCCAGCAGATAACCGCCACCCGGACCACGAACGCTGGATACCAGATTGTGCTTACGTAACCGCGAGAACAGCTGCTCCAGATAAGAGAGCGATATACCCTGGCGTTCAGAGATGTCAGCCAGTGGAACAGGGCCCTGGTGAGAATGCAGGGCAACGTCCAGCATAGCGGTAACAGCGTAACGTCCTTTGGATGTCAGTCTCATAGCATACAACCTCAATAGCGTCCGGTTATCGGAGGATTAGCGAAGATGACGGCAAGTCTGACATTCCCGAGTAATTTGGTCAACTATTTAACCAAGTAATTTACTCAACTATTTAACCTGGCGTTTTACTCAACTATTCAGGGCCGTTTTGTTTCGGTCCTTTACGCTTCTCGAACGAGGCGAGCATCCCGCGCAGAATATTGAGTTCGTCGCGCTCAGGACGGGCACGCGTATACAGACGACGCAGCTTGCTCATTACCTGGCCGGGATTGGCTTCACGGATAAATCCGCTTTCCAGCATCATCTGTTCCATGTGCTGGTAGAAACGCTCCAGGTCGTCAACCAGCGGATAAGGTGATTCCTCGTACTGCGGTTTGGGACTGGCGTTGTCCTGCGCCTGCAGCCAGGCCATGCGGACTTCATAGGCAATGATCTGCACCGCCATCGCCAGGTTAAGCGAGCTGTATTCCGGGTTCGCCTGGATGGCCACATGATAATGGCACTTTTGCAATTCATCGTTAGTCAGCCCGACACGCTCACGACCAAACACCAGGGCGACGGGGGCCTGCCGGGCCTCTTCAATACTTTTCAGGCCACATTCACGTGAATCCAGCATCGGCCACGGCAGCGAGCGGGAACGTGCACTGGTGCCGACCACCAGACTGCATCCGGCAATCGCGTCATCCAGTGAGTCGACAATTTTCGCCTCGCCAATCACGTCACTGGCCCCGGCAGCCAGCGAGATAGCCTGTGAATCCGGCTTCACTAACGGATTGACCAAATAGAGGTTAGTTAAGCCCATAGTTTTCATCGCGCGCGCGACGGAGCCCATGTTGCCGGTGTGAGAAGTTTCTACCAGTACGATACGAATATTTTGCAACATAATTGGGATCGGTCAGAAAATGATGACGCGTACTCTAACATAAAGCAGGACATTTACCGAACACCCTGCTATACTCCGCGCCGTTTTCCCCGTTCTTTAACATCCAGCGAGAGATACCGATGCATCCAATGCTCAACATTGCCGTGCGCGCAGCGCGCAAGGCCGGAAATTTAATTGCCAAGAATTATGAAACCCCGGACGCCGTCGAAGCCAGCCAGAAAGGCAGTAACGACTTCGTAACCAATGTTGACCGCGACGCAGAACGCCTGATTATCGAAGTGATTCGTAAATCCTACCCGAAGCACACCATTATTACTGAAGAGAGTGGTGAACTTGAAGGTGAAGATCAGGACATTCAATGGGTAATCGATCCGCTGGATGGCACGACCAACTTTATCAAACGCCTGCCCCACTTCTCTGTTTCTATCGCCGTACGCATTAAAGGCCGTACTGAAGTGGCGGTGGTATATGATCCTATGCGTAATGAACTGTTCAGTGCCGTACGTGGCCAGGGCGCGCAGCTTAACGGCTACCGTCTGCGCGGCAGCATCGCTCGCGATCTGGATGGCACCATTCTGGCGACCGGTTTCCCGTTCAAGCTAAAACAGCACGCGCCGGCTTACATGAACATCATGACCAAACTGTTCACACAGTGTGCGGACTTCCGTCGTACCGGCTCTGCCGCACTGGACCTGGCCTATGTTGCCGCAGGTCGTGTGGATGGCTATTTTGAAATCGGTCTGAAACCGTGGGATTTTGCCGCGGGTGAACTGCTGGTGCGTGAAGCGGGCGGACTGGTTACTGACTTCACCGGCAATCATGGTTACCTGCATTCAGGTAACATTGTGGCCGGTAATCCTCGTGTGGTTAAAGCGCTGCTGTCGTCCATGCGCGATGAACTGAGCGAAGCGCTGAAGCGCTAAAGAAAAAGGCGGCACATTCTGTGCCGCCTTTTTTAACGTCTTTCGGTTAGCGACGTTCGTTCGCCAACACCTGACGTGGCTGAGTACGACGTCCCACCATGCCCATCACGCCTGCCAGGACTGCTTCAATAATCAGGATAAAGAAGGCGTACCAGCTGGCTTTCGCTGTCGCTTTAGCCGCCTGCTCACCGGCTTCACGGGCTTTCTGCTCAGCCTGCTGTTTCAGCTCCTGATATTTCTGCATAGCCTGCTGATAGCTCTGCTCTGCCTGATTAACGATCTGCTCTGCTTCCTGATCGCTTTTGCCGGTGCGCGCTTTAATAATATTTTTCAACGCCTCACGATCGGCTGCCTGTAATGTATCAGCATGACGATCAATAACGCCTTTAAACCAGTTAGCTAAATCCGTGTCTGCGGTTTGCGGATGATTAGCGGTGTTATTTGCCTGGTTCTCTGCATTCTGCGCTTCATTATTCGCATCCTGCTTCAGTTTTTCAGGTTGTAATTCAGGCTTGCCTGTTTGACGCAGCGTCGTTTCCAGCTCACGCTGCATGTCATTTAAATTAATATTGTTTTCCTGCAGCTTGTCTTTTGCCATTTGGGTAACAGATGGCGCAGCGGCTGAAATACCCTGACCGACAGCCTGGAAGCCCGTGCCCAGAATGTTCATCGCACCGCCTAATACGCTACTGGCAAGACTGACGGCTAAATAAATCGTTATCACCGTGCTGATGCCAAACATCAGTAACCCATGCAGCGCGCCTTCGCGCTGTGCCAGACGTCCGGCAACATAGGCGCCCGCGACGATGGCGAGAAGCATTTCAATCGCCGTCCACACCAGCGCACCGGTGCCCAGATGTTTAAACGGATTGCCTTCCTGCAGGGGATCAATAGTCGTCGCGCCGATAGCTGTTCCCAGCAGAGTTAATAATATGTGAATTATCAGTGCGCAAATAACACCGGCAAAAACGGCACTCCATGAAATACGTTTTAGGGGCAAACCCGCTGTTCCAGTTACCAGCGGATCGGTGTTGCCATTATTAATACGGGTATCAGCCATGAGATATTTTCCTCGCAAAGCACGGAATCGTTCCGTTTTTATTCATCCCATTATTGGGAGGTGATTTAACTATTAACAGCGTAGACAGTGAAAACAAATTTCACCACTAAACAGTCAGCAGAAAAATAAAAAATAGTGAGGAATATATTGCAGAATGAGCAGCGAAAAACGCTTTTCGCTGCTATAGAAATCAGAAAGGCCGGATGCCGCCCGCCAACCCCGGCTGAGCAGATTGCCATAACGCACAGCCCGCAACGATTAACATGACGCTTCCCAGCAAAGCCAACAGAGGCAACAGACTGCGTGCGCGATCGCTTATGTGGCTGTTTGCACTCAGCCGTTGCGCCAGCGAACGCGATCGCTGCACCAGCAGACCAATCGCCGAAATGGTCAGGGCCGTTCCCATCGCCATCACCGCCGCCGAGAGGACGCCCCAGAGGTAAACGCCAATCACCTTAGCAAACAGCAGCATCATGATGGCTCCTGAACAGGGCCGCAGCCCCATCGACAGCACCACCAGTAACTGGGTTTTCACGTTAACGGCACCGGCTACCTGCTGTGCACTGGGCAGATGAGCATGACCGCAGCCGCACTGATCATCATGATGATGGTGTGGATGCAGAGCACGAATGTTCATCGCCGGTTTCGGTCGGAACAGTCGCCACAGAGAGTTGACCGCCCGATAACCTGTCCAGATTCCCAGGGCAATCACCAGAAGATAACTGCCCTTCTCCAGCCAGAAACTGCTCAGATGCAACTGGCGTGATGAGGTGTGCAATACCACCAGCATCAGGGTTACCAGAACAATCGCGACCGAACCCTGTAACAGCGATGCCAGCAGCGTCAGCTTCATGCTGGTTTTCAGTTTTGCCGGATGAGTGGCCAGGAAAGTGGTGATAACAACCTTACCGTGCCCAGGTCCTAACGCATGCAGGATGCCGTACACCAGACTAAACGCCAGTAATGACAGGCCAGCCCGGTGCGGATGTTCGGCAACCTGTTGCAGGAGCTGCGTCATCTCGCGGTTGAGGATTTTTTGCCAGAGCACACTTTGCAGCAGAATTTGCGGCCAGTACAGCCAGATCGCGCTGACCGCCGTCACCAGCCCGACCATGAATACTGCCAGTGGCCACAGCCGTTTTTTGGGCCGCGCTATGGTCGTCAGTGACATGTCAGAATCACCGTTTGCGCGAACTGCCTGCCCAGATCCATCTCTTCGGGTGGCGCATCGGCCTTGTCGAGCGATAAGGCATACTGCTTCAACGAGTCATTCGGCTTTGGCGTATGCAAGGTGAAGGCGCAGCGTGACTGCAACGCTGGCGGCACGGTTAAGGCGTCAGGCTTGTCATAGAACATGTCGACGAAATATGTGGGATCGAAGGTGAGAATCTCAAAGCGCTGACCGGTTAATGTAGGTGGCTCGGCCAGCGGCAACACAAACTCCAGCACCGCTTTGTTGCCACTGCGTGACAGATTGTATTCTTTTGGTAGATTCAAGAACTTCACCCGCTGCTTGTTATGCCAGATTTCAGAAAAATAATGTTGTCCCAGCACATTCGCCATTACGCCGGCTGCCAGTTTTTTCCAGACCACGGTGCCCGGTTTCGCATCGCTCGCGTCGTAAAGAAGATCGGCGGAGGTAATCTCATCCATGGTCCAGATCATTTTCAAGCCCGTAAACCGATCGCCGTCAGCAACCAGTTCCGTTTTCATATCAATAAAGCTGTGAGGATGTGCCAGTGCTGACGAACTTATCAGGGTTAGCAGTGCGAAAAACATGCGTTTCATAATGTTATAAAGTAACGTTCCTGATAAAAAGGTTTCATAAGTAACAAAATTTTGTGACCCGCCTTAAACCTCTGAACAAAAAACCGGGTAAACCCTTCACCGGTCAGGGCAGTTGACTATTCTTAGCTAAAAATAGCCAGCGGGAATATTGATTGATGAGTTCTGCTACATCTTCAGCACCACTCTTCACCGTTTCTCAGCGCCGCTGCAACCTGTTGTTATTGCTGTTTCTGCCCACTCCCGTGCTGACGCTCACGCGGTTAAGCCTGCTTAACGGCGTGGATGCTGCCACCGCCAGGCAAGATATTGCCGCCGTGGGTGATGAGATACAGCGCTATCATCAACTGGAACTTCACCAAATGGTGGATGGCAGCTTGCGCATTCATGGTACAGAGCTGGACAGACGAATTTGTCTTATACATAACCTGCGGCGCAGTTTGCGTCTGTCGCAGACGTTTGTCTGTGAGCATTTTGCGACACCGCTTCGCCAGCGCCTTAAGCAAATGAAAATTGAGAAGGCGCTCTACGATGAAACCAATCTACAGGCACTCATCCAGCACTGCAGCCTGTGCCTTGATCGCCCTTTCAGTACACGCGATCAACTCTTTTTACAAATATTTATGAAATACGGCCTGTGCCAGCGCCAGCCTGCCCTCTTTACTGCACAACAGCAGGCCTGGCTGGCGATGAAGGCGGAGCGCCGCGCGGCCACTGATGTCATTCGTCACTGGAAAAAACGGTGCCATCTCGCACCGGATGCGAGTGAAACCGACTTCTGGACATTACTGTTCAGCCTCATCCACGCGCCGCATCCGGACGGCATCCGTCACGCCAGTGAACAGCGGCTCATGCGCGCCACGCATCAGCTGATCGATGACTTCGAGGCTTCGTCAGGCACCCCTTTTCCTGAACGTGCCGAACTCCAGCAGCAACTGTATACGCACCTGGCGCAGGCGCTGGATCGCACTTACTTTACTATTGGCATTGATGACAGTGTGGCACAAGACGTAACCAGGCTTTATCCGCGCCTGCTGCGAACCACTCAGCAGGCGCTGGTGGCGTTTGAGCAGGAATACGCGATTTGTTTTAAACCGGAAGAAGTCAGTCTGATAACCATTATTTTTGGTGCCTGGCTGATGCAGAGCAGCGCCCTTCAGGAAAAACAGGTGCTGCTCCTGACCGGTGACGATCCGGCGCTGGAACAGGACGTTGAGCAGCAGATCCGGGAAATCACCTTATTACCCGTTAATATCACCTATCAGCATGTGGATGACTTTCAGCGCGACGGCGCGCCGCGCGAAGTTGATTTGATTATCTCGCCTTATGTCACCTCCCTGCCGCTGTTTTCGCCCCCGCTGATCCATGCAGAATTGCCGTTGACCGAATATCATCAGCAACGCATTCGCTATTTGCTGGAGTCCTGACGCGGGCGCAGAAACAGCGCAGGCAGCGCCACCAGCGCCATCACCCAAAACAGCTGTCCATGAAGATGGGTAAACAGCACGCCACAAATCATCGTCATCACGGCGATACCGCCGCCCATCGCCAGCGCCGAATAGAGCGACTGCAACCGAATCACCTCCGCACCCTGCCGTGAAGCAATGAAACGCATGGCTGCAAGGTGGCAGACCGTAAACGTACCGCAGTGGAGAATTTGCGCCACAATCAACACCGGCAGTGCCGTGCTGGCCCCCAGCAGGCTCCAGCGAATTAACGCGCAAACGCCGGACAGCAGCAGTAAATCGCGCGCCTGCCAGCGGTGAAACAGACGGTGACTCAGCGCAAAGATCACAATTTCTGCCACCACGCCAAGCGACCACAGATAACCAATGCACGAGGCGGAATAGCCACTTTCCTGCCACCAGATCGCGCTGAAGCCGTAATAGGCCGCATGCGCTCCCTGCAGCAGGGTGACGCACACCATGAAACGCCAGACCGCGTTTTCCCGTATCAGATCGCGCCAGGCCTGCCAGCCACCGCTGACGTTGCTCTTGCGTTCGCTGCCCTGAGGGTGTGTTTGCGGCGTCAGCAACATGCCCGCCAGCATACTTATGACGCCCGCTGACAGCAGCATTAAAATCGCCTGGGATGAAAAAGCCGTCACCAGCATACCGGTCAACGACGAACTGATGACGAAGGCCAGAGAACCCCAGAGGCGCACCGGCCCGTAGGCCAGACCAATTTGTTGCGTCCAGGTCGCCGCCAGCGCATCACTTAAAGGCACCAGCGGGGAGAAAAACAGATTAAAGCCGGTCATCACTAACAGCAGCCACAACCACTGTTGTCCAGTCCAGTATCCCACGGCAAAAAGACAGGTCAGCAGCGCCAGCAGCCGCAACGCCGTAATCAGTTGAGAAGGATGTTTAACCTGCGAGGCGATGAACAAACTGCCTACAAAACGCGCCACCATGCCGCAGCCAAGCAGCAGGCCAATTTGTTCGGGGTTCAGTCCCACGCCTTTTAGCCAGACGCCCCAGAAAGGCAGGTAAATACCGTAACAAAAAAAGTAGGTGAAATAGCTTAATCCAAGCCATCTGGCGGAGCCGATTGCCATGTTCCCTCCAGCAATAGTGTGACCGGTCGTGTTAAGAGGTCGATACTTTGTCAGAGCCACGTGAGACGGGCAATAAAAAAGGATGGCCGGGGCCATCCTTTTTCCACCGTTGACTCACCTGACGGGATCAGGCGTAAACCGGCAGGCGCGCACAGATATCCAGCACTTTTTGCTTCGTGCGTTCAATCGTGGCTTCGTCGTTCACATCGTCCAGCACGTCAGCAATCCAGCCGGCCAGTTCACGCACGTCCGCTTCTTTAAAGCCACGACGTGTGACCGCTGGGGTACCGATACGTACACCGGAGGTGACAAACGGGCTTTTCGGATCGTTCGGCACGCTGTTTTTGTTCACGGTGATATTGGCACGGCCCAGTGCCGCATCCGCTTCTTTACCGGTCAGGTTTTTGCTCACCAGATCAATCAGGAACAGGTGGTTGTAAGTGCCGCCTGACACGATGTTATAACCGCGTTCCAGTAAGACCTCGACCATCGCTTTCGCGTTTTTTGCCACCTGCTGCTGGTAGGTTTTGAACTCGGGTTCCATCGCTTCTTTGAACGCCACGGCTTTACCCGCAATGACGTGCATCAGCGGGCCGCCCTGGCCGCCAGGGAAAACCGCAGAGTTAAGCTTTTTGTACAGTTCTTCGTCGCCACCTTTCGCCAGAATGATGCCGCCACGCGGACCGGCCAGCGTTTTGTGGGTTGTAGAAGTCACAACGTGCGCGTGCGGTAAAGGGTTCGGGTAAACGTCAGCCGCAATCAGACCAGCAACGTGCGCCATATCCACAAACAACCAGGCACCAACGCTGTCTGCGATTTCGCGCATTTTGGCCCAGTCGCAAATACCCGAGTACGCAGAGAAACCGCCAATGATCATCTTAGGCTGGTGCGTTTTTGCCAGCTCAGCCAGTTCGTTGTAGTCAATTTTACCGGTTTCATCGATACCATAAGGCACGACATTGTAGAGTTTGCCCGACAGGTTAACAGGCGAACCGTGCGTCAGATGACCACCGTGCGCGAGGTTCATACCCAGAATGGTATCGCCTGGCTGCAGCAGGGCGGTAAACACAGCAAAGTTAGCCTGTGAACCTGAGTGCGGCTGTACGTTGGCATAATCTGCACCAAACAGCGCTTTCGCACGATCGATAGCCAGCTGCTCAACAATATCTACATACTCGCAGCCGCCGTAATAACGTTTGCCAGGATAGCCTTCAGCATATTTGTTGGTGAGCTGTGAACCTTGCGCCTGCATTACACGCGGGCTGGTGTAGTTTTCAGAAGCAATCAGTTCAATGTGCTCTTCCTGACGCACTTTCTCTTGCTCCATCGCCTGCCACAACTCGGCATCATAATCGGCAATGTTCATTTCACGCTTTAACATCCGCATCTCCTGACTGGCTATCTTTAAATCGGCAAATTACGCCCCCAAAGGGCGAAGGCAGACAGTGTAAACCCTTTTACCAGGGGACGGTAGGGCCAATCCCCTCTTTTTACGCAAACGTTTGGCTTCGCATTGGCGATGTGTTTTTGGCTCGATTTGCAAGCGGTTTTCCGCTGTTTTTCCCCGCACCCTGTAACGGAAATTTTCCATTTCTCCGTCTGAAAATTTGCCGCTCAGTCTTCCTGTAAACCACAACGCTATTTACAGAACAAAACGCCCGGCTATAAGATGCATTTAAAATGCAACTTTAAGTAAGGTATTGCCATGCTTGATGCCCAGACGATTCACATTGTGAAATCCACCCTTCCCGCGATTGCGGCATGCGGCCCCGATCTGACGGCCCATTTTTACGGTCAGATGCTCTCTCATCATCCAGAGTTAAAGCATGTCTTTAACAGGGCCAACCAGCGCAATGGCGCACAGCGTGAAGCGCTGTTTAATGCGATTTGCGCCTACGGGGTCAATCTGGACAATCTGACGGCGCTACGGCCAGCCGTCGAAAAAATTGCCCAAAAGCACGCCAGCCTGACTATCCAGCCTGAGCAATATAAAATTGTGGGTGAGTATTTACTCGCCTCTATCGACGCCATGCTGAATCCTGGCGAAGCGGTGCTCGCCGCCTGGAGACGCGCCTACACAGTGCTGGCCGATATCTTTATCCAGCGTGAAGAAGCCCTTTATCAGGCATCGGCACACCAGCAAGGCGGCTGGCGCGGCACGAGAGCCTTCTTCATCAGCGCGATTGAGCAACAAAGTGACGTGATCAAAAGCGTTACCCTCGCTCCTGTTGATGGTAAACCCATTGCGTCCTTCAGGCCGGGGCAGTATGTGTCACTGCATCTGCAGCCAGCGGGCTTCCGCTATCAGCAAATTCGTCAGTACTCACTCACCACCGTCAGCGATGCGCAGACCTACCGAATTGCGGTAAAACAGGAAGCCGGGGGAACAGTCTCAGGCTGGCTGCATCAACAGGCCAAAGCAGGCGATGAGATTCAGCTGACGCCTCCACACGGGGATTTTTTTCTCCAGGCAAGTCCGACGACGCCGGTCACATTGATTTCAGCGGGCGTAGGGCAAACGCCGATGCTGGCCATGCTGCATGCGCTGGCTACCCGGCAGCACCCGGCAGCGGTCAACTGGTTACATGCCGCTGAAAACGGCCAGCAGCATGCCTTTGCAGATGAAGTGCGCGCGGCCGGTGACCTGTTGCCTGATTTTGCCCAACATATCTGGTATCGCGAGCCAAATCAGGGTGATGCAGGTCGTTATGATGCGCAAGGCCTTATGGATCTGGCGAGCGTTTCACCACGTCTGCAGGAGGTGAATACCCACTTCTATCTTTGTGGGCCGCTGGGCTTTATGCAGTTCGTCGTTCAGCAGCTGCTGGCGGTCGGCGTGACGGCGGACAGGATTTACTATGAGGTGTTTGGTCCGCATAAGGTGATGTAATAATAAAAAAGCCCGCGACAGGCGGGCTTTCGACAAGGACACGATTAAATCGCTTCCTCGTCTTCTTCACCGGTACGGATACGCACCACGCGAGCGACATCGAAAACAAAGATTTTGCCGTCGCCAATTTTGCCGGTTTGCGCGGTGCGCATGATGGTTTCGACGCAGGTGTCCACGATATCATCGCCTACCACCATTTCAATTTTTACCTTCGGCAGAAAGTCCACCATATACTCTGCCCCACGGTAGAGTTCCGTGTGCCCTTTCTGACGGCCAAAGCCTTTCACTTCGCTTACGGTCATCCCGGTGATGCCGACTTCAGCAAGCGCTTCGCGCACATCATCAAGTTTGAATGGTTTAATTATTGCATCGATCTTTTTCATGTCAGACCCTTTCCTCGCGCCCTCCGTGGTCAGAGGGATTTTTTAAGTATAAATGTCGCTGGCCATGCTGCAGGCTGGTGCGGCAGAAAATTACTCTTTAAAGTCACTGGCGTCCAGTTCGTGACGTGACAGCAGCTTATAGAATTCAGTACGGTTACGTCCAGCCAGACGCGCCGCGTTGGTCACATTTCCTTTGGTCATCTGCAACAGCTTGCGCAGGTAATTGAGTTCAAACTGATTACGCGCCTCGACAAAGGTTGGTAATGCGCTGTTTTCGCCGCTCAGTGCCTGCTCTACCAGCGCATCGCTGATCACCGGCGAGGAACTGAGCGCCACGCACTGTTCAATCACATTCACTAACTGACGCACGTTACCGGGCCAGCTGGCAGAGATCAGGCGCTTCATCGCATCCACCGAAAAACTGCGCACCTGCGGTTTGTGACGGTCCGCGGCCTGGCGCAGCAGATGATTAGCCAGCAGCGGAATATCCTCGGTACGTTGATGCAGCGCCGGTATTTTCAGGTTAACGACGTTCAGGCGATAAAAGAGATCTTCACGGAATTCGTTTTTCTCCATCGCTTTCGGCAAATCCCGGTGCGTGGCGGAGATAATCCGCACATTGATATCAATATCGTTGTTGCTGCCAAGCGGCCGGACTTTACGCTCCTGTATGACCCGCAGCAGTTTCACCTGCAGCGCGGGCGGCATATCGCCAATTTCGTCCAGAAACAGCGTCCCGCCTTCGGCCGCTTTAAACAGGCCGTCGCGCGCGCTGACCGCACCGGTAAAGGCACCTTTCGCGTGACCAAATAACTCCGATTCCAGCAACTGCTCGGGCAAGGCACCACAGTTGATCGCGATGAACGGCTTGTCGGCGCGCGGACTGGCCGCATGGATAGCCTGCGCCAGCACCTCTTTACCCGTCCCGCTTTGCCCGTTGATCAGCACGCTGACATCCGACTGAGCAACCATGTGCGCCTGTTCAAGTAAGCGCAGCATCTGAGGATTGCGTGTTACGATGGCTTCCCGCCAGCGGTCGTCGCTGACCGGGACGCGCTGCGCGAGCGCTTCATCGATTGCCTTATAAAGCGCATCGCGATCGACCGGTTTGGTTAAAAAGCTAAATACGCCCTGCTGGGTTGCCGCGACGGCCTCTGGAATCGAACCGTGTGCGGTTAAAATGATGACCGGCAAGCCCATATGGCGTTTCTGGATTTCGCCAAAAAGCGCCAGGCCGTCCATCTCATCCATGCGCAAATCGCTTATCACCAGATCGATTTTCTCTTTCTGCAACAGCCGAAGCGCGTCAGGCCCACTGGCTGCGGTGGTCACCTGATAGCCTTCGCTGCTCAGCCGCATCCCTAACAGTTTCAGCAGGCTGGGATCATCATCCACCAGCAGCAGATGTGCCGCATGTTTTATCATTACTGCTCTTCCTCTTGTGGCAACGCCGTTCCATGACTGCCTTCTGGCATCTCTGAGGTTTTGCGCGACGAAAGCTGGCGTTCGATATCGGTTAACCGCTCCAGCTTGCTTTGCGTATCGCTTAACTGCTGCCGTAATTTTATCTGCTGCTGACGCAGCGCATCCGTCTGCGCATCGCTGCTCTGCTGCAGATGGACGTACCGCGAACGTAGCGCACTTAAATCCAGCTGTGCCGCCTGGTTACTGCGCCAGAGCTGGATGAGTGCCCGCAGGTTTTGCGGGAACTGCTCACTGTAGCTGTCCAGCTCGGTGATATAGTCGCGCCGTTCCAGTGGCGTTACGTTGCCATTTGCCATGAGTACGCCCTGTTTAAAGGCTCGCGACCAGCTGTCTACTGGCCAGCGGTGCGCCTCGGCGCGGGCTTCCGCGGGCGAAAGTCGTTCGGCGCAGTCAATACTGCGCATCCAGTAAAGGGGATTGGCAAGCGCGGCAGTGTTTTCAATATGCCAGATATCGCTACAGCGGGTTGTCAGATAATCCACCAGGCGCGTTTCAGGCACCGCGACAGAGTTTGGTGCGGGCTGGGATGCCGAGGTCGCCGGTGAGGAGGCACAGCCGCTGAGCATCAGGGTGCTCAGTGCGCTTATAAGAATCGCGGCAAAAAATTTCATACTTCAGACTTTCCCGGCGGTGGTATTCAGTTCAATGCGAAAACAAACATCCGCGTCATCGCGGCTGACCAGTTGCAGGTTGCCGTGCATGCGGCGCAGACAATCCTTTGCGATACTTAACCCCAGCCCACTGCCTTTAACCGGCCCTTTGCGCTGATGGCTACCCTGAAAAAAGGGCTCAAAAATCATTGCCTGCTCATGCTCGGGAATGGGCGTACCGCTGTTAGCGACCTCAATGATGACTGTATCGCCCTGCTGCTGGCTACGAAGCCAGATGTTACCGGATTCATTGCCATAGTTCACGGCGTTAGAGTAGAGGTTATCAATTACGCTCATTAATAGCATAGGCTCAGCCAGGCAATCTGTGGCCTTCAGATCGATCTCAACATGCATCTGTTTGTTACGCGCCGAAAGGGCGTGGGCATTTACAACGTCATGCACGATATCGTCCAGTTTGACCGCCTCAAGCGTGATTGGCCCATCAGCGAGCCTGCGGTTGTAGTCGAGCAATTGTTCAATCAGGTGCTGCAAATGACGGCTGCTGGTATCGAGTATGGAGACGATTTCTTTCTGCTCCGGATTTAGCACGCCCGCGACTTCATCCGCCAGAAGCGCCGTACCTTCACGCAAACTGGCCAGCGGGGTTTTCAGTTCGTGTGAAAGGTGGCGTAAAAATTCGTGTCGCTGAGATTCAAGCCAGTGCAGCCGCTCGCTCAGCCAGACAATACGTTGCCCCAGCGAACGCAATTCCCGTGGCCCCCGAAACACCATGCTGCTGCCCAGTTCCCGCCCTTCGCCAAGGCGGTTAATCATCCGTTCGACACTTTTGACCGGACCGATGATCATGCGGGTAAACAGCAGCGTGAGTGTCAGGCTGATAATGAACAGAATCAGCGCCTGCCAGCCAAAGAACTGACCGCGATCGGCGATTTCGCGCTGAAGCTGTAAGCCGCGGGCGAATACCACCTCCCGCGTGTCGTGCACCAGTTGTGCGTTGGTTGCGGAAAAACGGTCAAGCGCCTGCGCAGCACTGCCCATCGGATTACCGTTCTGGCACTGCAGGGTTTCCAACAGCGGCAGCGTGTCCCGTAGCGTCTTAAAAGCCGGTAAATCGGGCAGATTATCAGCATGGGAGCTGAGCATCTGGCTGTAACGAATCCGCTGCGTCTGATACAGCTTCGCCAGCGAGGCATCACCCAGTACGCAATACTGACGATAGCTGCGCTCCAGCTCAATGGCGGTTCGTGCCATGGCTTCGCTGCGCCGGACATCGGTAAAGGTGTTGCGGTTAGTGTCCGCCGCCTGATTGCTGAGTGCGGAGAGGCTTTCCCATGCCTGCCAGGCCAGTACCAGTAAGGGCAGGAGCACCAGCAAAAAGGCCATCAGCACCAGCTGACGCAGAGATTGGGGGAAAAAACGCCATTTTTTCACGCGACGGCTTCCATAAAGATACGCTTACCGGATGCTAGCGGAGTCGGCCCGGAGAAGGAAGAGGCAGAAAAGAAAACGGCAGACCATCTGGCCTGCCGCAGACGCGCCGCCTTAGCCGCGCGTGAGAATGGGTGGAGCCTAACTCAACGTTACGTCCGATGCTTGATAACGATGCAATGCATACGATTATCGGTGTGGTGGACGGCAGGCTCCGTTTGGTGCGTCATTCGGGCTTTATGAGCTCTGACCGCAGTGCGGTGGCATTCATAAACAAGTGAATGAGCAGCGCGATAATTATAGCAAAGATCATGCCAATATTAAAAGCCCCTTTCTGTTCAGGCTCTTGCAGGTAAGCGAGCAGTGAAAACGGCCCGTTCAGACCATCTGGTCTGGCAAATGTGTCGCCAAATGCCAACACATTTTCATCGTACCTCTGCCGTATAATAAAATCATAGAGATAGATGTCACCAATCAGCGACAACAAAAGGTGACGGCTGTCTCCTTTTGCCAACATCTCGTGCCCATAAAAAAAGGGAGGCACCTGGCCTCCCCATTTTTTACGGCAATTAACCCAGTTGTTTGCGCGCGTTACGGAAAATGCGCATCCATGGGCTGTCTTCCCCCCACTCCGCCGGATGCCAGGAGTTGCTGACCGTACGGAAAACACGCTCAGGATGCGGCATCATAATGGTGACGCGCCCACTTTCGTTGGTCACGGCAGTGATGCCATTTGGCGAACCGTTCGGGTTGGCCGGATAGGTTTCCGTCACCTTACCGCTATTGTCCACAAAGCGCAGCGCCACCAGCCCTTTGGATTCCAGCGCCGCCAGGTGAGTACCATCGCGCACTTCTACAAAACCTTCTCCGTGTGATACCGCAACAGGCATCCGCGAACCCGCCATGCCATCCAGCAGTAATGACGGGCTGGCGGCCACTTCAACCAGGCTGAAGCGCGCTTCAAAGCGCTCAGACTGATTACGCACGAAGCGCGGCCACAGTTCGCTGCCAGGAATCAGCTCGCGCAGGTTGGACATCATCTGGCAACCGTTGCAAACACCCAGCGCCAGCGTTTGCGGACGATGGAAGAAGGCTTCGAACTGATCGCGCACACGCGGGTTGAACAGGATAGATTTCGCCCAGCCCTCACCGGCTCCCAGTACGTCACCGTAAGAGAAGCCACCACAGGCCACTAACGCCTGGAAACGTTCCAGATCGATGCGTCCTGCCAGCAGATCGCTCATATGAACGTCCACGGCGGTAAAGCCTGCGCGGTCAAAGGCTGCGGCCATTTCCACATGAGAGTTAACACCCTGCTCACGCAACACGGCCACGCGCGGACGGGCACCTGTCGCAATCATCGGCGCGGCAACGTCCTCTTCCGGCCTGAAGGTCAGGCTGACGTTAAGACCCGGATCGTTGTCGTCCTGTTTTGCCTGATGTTCCTGATCAGCACAGGCCGGGTTATCACGCAGACGCTGCATCTGCCAGGTGGTTTCCGCCCACCAGGTACGCAGCGTGGTGCGACTTTCGCTGTACACAGCACTGTCGCCTGAACGAATCACGAAGCGATCGCCCGGCTGTGCGCTGCCCAGCACATGACTGCACTGCGCCAGTCCATGTTGAGCCAGAATCTGCTCGACACCTTCACGATCGGCGGCCTTGATCTGAATGACTGCGCCCAGTTCCTCAGTAAACAACGCCGCCAGCGCATCACTGCCCAGCGCCGCGATATCAACATCTACACCGCAGTGACCGGTAAAGGCCATTTCTGCCAGCGTGACCAGCAGGCCCCCATCGGAACGGTCATGGTAGGCCAATAGTTTCTGTTGGCTGACCAGCGCCTGCATCGCATTAAAGAAGCCTGCCAGCTGCTGTGCATCACGTACATCGGCAGGCTTGTCGCCCAGTTGACGATACACCTGCGCCAGCGCGGTTGCGCCCAGAGTATTGGCACCGTTACCCAGATCGATCAGCAGAAGCAGGTTGTCCTGATCCGCCATCAGTTGAGGCGTCACGTTGCGACGAACATCTTCGACACGCGCAAAGGCGGTAATCACCAGCGACAGCGGCGACGTCATTTCGCGTTGTTCAGTGCCTTCCTGCCAGCGGGTTTTCATCGACATGGAGTCTTTACCCACCGGGATAGTAATGCCCAGTGCCGGACACAGCTCCTCACCGACAGCTTTCACGGCGTCATACAGGCCCGCATCTTCGCCCGGATGACCCGCGGCTGACATCCAGTTTGCCGAGAGTTTTACACGCTTCAATGACCCCACGGGCGTGGCGGCAAGGTTTGTCAGCGCTTCACCAACCGCCAGTCGTGCTGAGGCGGCAAAGTCGAGCAGCGCCACCGGCGCGCGTTCACCCAGAGCGAACGCTTCACCATGATAGCTGTCGAGGCTGGCGGTCGTGACCGCACAATTGGCTACAGGGATCTGCCAGGGTCCTACCATCTGATCCCGTGCCACCATGCCGGTCACACTGCGATCGCCGATGGTGATCAGAAAGGTTTTTTCCGCCACGGTCGGTAAGTGCAGAACGCGATTCACCGCCTCCGTTAAGACGATGCCATCACGGTGTAACGGTGTGCCCTGCGCCTGCTGTTTGACGACATCGCGCGTCATTTTCGGGGTTTTCCCCAACAGCACATCCAGCGGCATATCAATTGGGCTGTTATCAAAGTGGCTGTCGTTGAGCGTCAGATGCTGCTCTTCTGTGGCTTCACCGATAACCGCAAAAGGCGCGCGCTCACGCTCGCAAATCGCCGCAAATTCAGCCAGCTTTTCGGGTGCCACCGCCATGACGTAACGCTCTTGCGATTCATTACACCAGACTTCCAGCGGGCTCATCCCTGGCTCATCGCTGAGGATATCACGCAGGTTGAAACGTCCACCGCGACCGCCATCGCTGACCAGCTCAGGCATGGCGTTCGACAGCCCGCCCGCACCGACATCGTGGATAAACAGAATCGGGTTGTCGTCGCCTAACTGCCAGCAGCGGTCAATCACTTCCTGGCAACGCCGTTCCATTTCCGGGTTATCACGCTGTACGGAGGCAAAGTCGAGATCAGCGTCAGACTGGCCCGACGCCATAGATGAGGCCGCCCCGCCGCCCAGACCGATATTCATTGCCGGGCCGCCCAGTACGATCAGCTTTGCCCCGACAGTAATCTCGCCTTTCTGGACGTGATCGGCACGGATGTTCCCGATGCCACCCGCCAGCATAATCGGCTTGTGGTAACCGCGCAGTTCGGTGCCGTTGTGGCTGTTGACCTGTTCTTCATAGGTACGGAAATAGCCATTCAATGCAGGACGGCCAAACTCGTTGTTAAACGCCGCGCCGCCCAGAGGGCCTTCAGTCATAATGTCCAGTGCGCTGACGATGCGCGCGGGCTTGCCAAAATCCTCTTCCCACGGCTGCTCAAAGCCCGGAATACGCAGGTTCGACACCGAGAAGCCGACCAGACCGGCTTTCGGCTTCGCGCCCCGTCCGGTCGCCCCTTCGTCACGAATTTCGCCGCCGGAGCCGGTTGCCGCGCCAGGCCACGGCGAAATCGCCGTAGGATGGTTATGCGTTTCGACCTTCATCAGAATATGCGCCGCCTCCTGGTGGTAGCCATATTCCCCGTTTTCGGCATCCGCAAAGAAGCGTCCTACTTCAGAGCCTTCCATCACCGCCGCATTGTCTTTATAAGCCGACAGGACATAATCCGGCGTTTGCTCAAAGGTGTTCTTAATCATTTTAAACAGCGATTTCGGCTGTTTTTCGCCGTCAATAATCCAGTCGGCGTTAAAAATCTTGTGACGACAGTGCTCGGAGTTCGCCTGAGCAAACATATAGAGTTCGATGTCGTTAGGGTTACGGCCCAGCTTCGTAAAGGCTGCCAGCAGGTAGTCAATTTCGTCGTCTGCCAGCGCCAGGCCCAGCGATGTATTGGCATGAACCAGTGCCTGACGGCCTTCACCCAACACATCAACGCTTTTGACCGGCTGAGGTTCGTGGTGGGCAAACAGTTGTTCGGCCTGATGGAGGTCGCTGTACACCGTTTCCATCATGCGGTCATGCAGCAGCGCTGACAGCGTTTGCCACTGGGTTTCCGTCAACTGGGGTGCCTGAACATAAAACGCCAGACCGCGCTCCAGTCGACGGACCTGTGACAGATCGCAGTTATGCGCAATATCTGTCGCTTTTGAAGACCATGGCGAAATGGTGCCTGGACGTGGCGTGACCAGCAGCAAACGCCCTTGTGGCGCATGTTCAGCGAGAGAAGGACCGTACTTGAGCAGGCGCTGCAGACGGGATTTTTCATCCTCACTCAACGGCGCGCTGACATCGGCAAAATGGACGTACTCAGCGTAAATATCACTCACCGGCAGATGAGCGTCCTGAAAGCGGGCCAGCAGTTTGTTTACACGAAATGCCGACAGGGCGGGCGAACCACGCAGAATTTCCATCATAAGATCTCTCGTCTTTGAAACGCCGGGTGCGACGCTTCATTGGGCGCAACAGGGGGAAAACGGGGCGTATTATAGAGAAAGCCACTCCGCGACGAAACCGTTTGCGCAAAATTTATGGCCAACAAGATTTGGCTGATAATTGCGCAAAAATTGCTTTATAAGTTGCTCTGCCTAAGTTTGTTGCGCAAAATGCCCCTCGCTCTGGGAGTTAAAACAAGATCAATACTGCCTTAAAAGACAGAGGCCTTGGAGCCATCGAGAGATAACTATTTGAAACGCCTGAAATTAAACTATCTGTTTATCGGTCTGCTCACCGTGCTGTTAGCGCTGGCACTGTGGCCATCCATTCCCTGGCATGGGAGCGGGCAGGATACGATTTCACAGATTAAAGCACGGGGAGTGCTACGGGTCAGTACCGTAAACTCACCGTTGACTTACTACACCGTGAATAAAGCACCGGCCGGGATGGATTACGAGCTGGCGAAGCGTTTCGCCCGTTATTTGGGCGTCAGGCTGGAAATCACGGTGCGCGCGAATATCAGCGACCTGTTTGATGCGCTTGACGACGGCAAAGCCGATTTGCTGGCCGCAGGCCTTATCTATAATAATGAGCGACTGAACCGCTATCAGACGGGCCCCAGCTATTACAGCGTTTCCCAGCAGTTGGTTTATCGTGTGGATAAAACTCGCCCGAAAAACCTGGGCGATTTAAAGGGACGGCTCGTCGTTGCCTCCGGATCGGCTTATCTGTCTACACTTAAGAGCGCCAGAGCGGATCACTATCCCGACCTTGACTGGGCTATCTCGACCGATCAAAGCCCGAAAGCGCTACTTGAGGCCGTCGCCGAGGGCAAGCTGGATTATACGATTGGCGATTCCGTCACCATCGCACTGCTTCAGCGCATCCATCCACAACTGGCGGTCGCCTTTGACGTCACGGATGAAGAGCCGGTGACGTGGTATATGCCCCGCGAAAGCGACGACAGCCTGAACGCGGCCATGCTGGATTTCTTTAATGGCATGGGCGAAGAAGGCGCAATGGCGCGGCTGGAAGAGAAATACCTCGGGCACGTTGGCACCTTTGATTATGTGGATACGCGCACCTTCCTGCGTGCGATTGATACGGTTCTGCCTGATATCAAACCGTTATTCGAGAAATACGCCAGTAATATCGACTGGCGTTTGCTGGCCGCTATCTCTTATCAGGAATCACACTGGAATCCGCAGGCGACATCACCGACCGGCGTACGTGGCATGATGATGCTGACGCGCAATACCGCCGACAGCGTGGAAGTGGGCGATCGAACCGATCCTGAGCAAAGTATTCGCGGCGGCAGCCAGTATCTGCAAAATATGATGGATAAAGTCCCGCAGTCCATTCCGGAAGACGAACGTATCTGGTTTGCGCTGGCCGCCTACAACATGGGTTATGCTCATATGCTGGATGCCCGTAAGCTCACGGCAAAACAGGGTGGCAACCCGGACAGTTGGGCTGATGTGAAACTGCGCCTGCCGATGCTGAGCCAGAAGCGTTATTACGCGCAAACGACCTACGGCTACGCGCGGGGCCAGGAAGCGTATAACTACGTGGAAAATATTCGTAAATATGAGATTAGCCTGGTGGGCTATTTGCAGGAGCAGGAAAAGCGCCTTGCCCAGCAGGCCGCGCTGGAAGCGGAGATGGGCAAAGGCTATCCTGCCGTTTCGCCACAAGTGGCAATGAATTAGCTTTCGCGCTGCGCCTGTCGCAGCGCTTTTTGTTGCTGACGACGCATGCGGAAAAAGTCGCTCAGCAGCGCCGCGCACGCGTCTTCCAGCACGCCGTGATCTAACCTTACCTGATGGTTCATCCCCGGATGGCCCAGCACGTCAATCAGCGAACCGGCTGCGCCGGTTTTCACATCGTGCGCGCCATAAACCAGACGACCTATCCGGCTATGCACCATCGCGCCGGCGCACATGACGCACGGCTCCAGCGTCACATAAAGCGTGGTATCCAGCAGACGGTAATTTTCCAGTACTTTCCCGCCCTGACGAAGCGCCATAATCTCTGCGTGCGCGGTGGGATCATGCTGACCGATAGGCCGGTTCCAGCCTTCGCCAATGACGCGGTCGCCGTGAACCAGGACGGCGCCTACCGGCACCTCGCCCTCATCCCATGCGCGTTGCGCCAGCGTCAGCGCCCGGCGCATCCAGTATTCATCTTGTTCTTGTGTCACACGAACCACTCCCGGCAGCAAAAAGCGGCGCATTATACCGGGCATGCCGGCAAAACCGAAGCTCAGTACAGGTTATTCTAACTGCTGCAATTCACCTGCCGGCGTGACGCGCCAGCGATGCTGACAAAAGAACAATAACGGGTTGTCCTGCTTGCTGTCGCTGTAACCACTATAGAGTTGCAGTGGTGTGCCGATTTGCTCTTCTAACTGCACCACTTTTTCGTGGCCCAGACAGCGCAATTTCAGCACGCGCCCCCCCAGACCGCGCTGCATCTGGCTGGCAATCAACTTTACTCTGGGCAGAAACGCCGAATCGTAATAGACCTGCTCCACCAGCGACTGCGGCGAGCCCGTAATCAGCCACACATCCGCATCATCGCTGCTGAGGTACTCGCTGAGACGCTTCTGCACCACCGGAAACGCTTTCACGCGCTGGCGAAACCACTGAGCAAACTCGGCCTCCAGTCGTAACAGGGTGGTTTCAGATCGGCCAAAAGTGATTGACCAGAGTAACAGGCTCATCGGCCAGCGGGCCGCACGCCCTTTGAACAGCAGCCCTGCGCCGACGACGGGCAGCAAAGGCACGACCAGTAGCAGATTCAGGGGTTTACGGCGCAGCAAATAGCGCATGAAAGTGCCAAACATATCCTGTTGGTGCAATGTGCCATCAAGGTCGAAAAACACCACGCGACGTTGTCTCTCGTTGGTCAAACAACTCTCCTTTTTAACGAATATGCATCAACAGCCTCTATTGTAGTCATCTTCGCGCAGCGAGGCGATGACTGTCATTTTTTATTCCAGTGGCTACAATGCTTTTAGAATCATTTATTCCTTGCGGACGCACCGCTACATCATGAGGACTGAGCATGAGTTCATTGCTGCGCATTCGCCAGCTTTATCCTTCACTGGCGCTGAACGAACGCCGGCTGGCGGATTTTTTACTGTCACAACCGGATCGGGCACGGCATTTAAGTTCACAAAAGCTGGCAGAAGAAGCTGGCGTCAGTCAGTCCAGCGTCGTTAAGTTTGCGCAAAAACTGGGATATAAAGGTTTTCCGGCACTCAAGCTGGCACTGAGCGAATCGCTGGCCGATAAAGATGCCATCACCGTGCATAATCAGATCCTCAGTGACGATCCCCTTAAGGCTGTGGGTGAAAAATTACTGACAGAAAAGCTGTCGGCCATTCGCGCGACCCTGGATATTAACAGCGAAGAGAAGCTGAATGCCGTCTTGCAGCTGCTTAAGCGCGCACGCCGTATTTTATTGGTCGGAATCGGCGCATCCGGCCTGGTGGCAAAGGATTTTTCCTGGAAGCTAATGAAGATTGGCATCAATGCCGTCGCGGAGCAGGACATGCACGCGCTGCTGGCCAGCGTACAGGCCATGTCATCCGGCGATGTGCTGCTGGCGATCTCTTACACGGGTGAACGTCGTGAGATTAACCTGGCCGCGCAGGAAGCAGTGCGGGTGGGCGCGGACGTGCTGGCCTTTACCGGCTTTACGCCTAACACTTTGCAGCAGTGCGCCACGCACTGCCTGTACACTGTTGCAGAAGAACAGAGTACGCGCAGCGCCGCGATCTCCTCGACTACCGCCCAGTTGGCGTTAACGGACCTGCTCTTTATGGCGCTGGTACAGAACGATCCTGAGCGCGCGTCCAGCCATATTCGCCACAGCGAGGCGCTGGTGAAGAAGCTGATTTAGGAAGAAGGGAAAACGCATCTGATATTGCGATTGTTGTAAAGTACAATGAAGGAAGCCAGCGATATCGCTGGCTTCTAAAACTGAATTGAGTATTAGCTGTGTATTAAGGCCGACTAACTACTGCTTATATCTTGCGTAGAAATAGGCAAATATTGCCCCATACCTGTGCTGGCTGAGTCGACTGCAGCCTGATTTTTTGCAACGAGATAAAAGGTATCAACAGATTTTTTTGTTGCATGCTCAGCGGAGTAGAGAGCGAATTTAACCACTTTCTTGCCACCGTCATACTTACATTCCATGTCCCAGCTCATTGCCGTTCCGGGCGCGGCTTTACATTTACCCTTACCATAGCTGTATTGCAGGAAGTTATTCGTTTTATTTTCTGCTGCTGTAACGAAATCAGGCCGAGATCCACCCGCGGATAAGCTTCCATAAGCGGTTGTTGCAGCCAGAACAGCCACGCCGGCTATCAAAAAAATTCTTTTTTTCACCTGACACAATCCATCGATATTATTGATGAATGCATATTATCGGAAAACTCTTAATCACGCACCTGATCTCTGTCATTTTTATGACAAAATATTTCTATCACCCCTTTTTTCTGCATAATCCTTACAATTCTCGCTGTGGTGGTTTTTTCTACACGCGGCGCTGTCCCCGCACGTGTATCGCTGAATTTGCTAAAAGTTATACTTTTATGCTTACTCTCCATGAAGACTATATAGAGTTAAATTATCGAATAATCAGTAAGTAACGAACATTAATGGTGCGTATCACTTTTTTTAGTTATTCGCATCATGTTTGACGTTGAAAGAATATGCTACTGTCAGCCGACTCCGCATGACCTTTAACATTCCAACTTTATGTTAATGACCAGCCAGGCTTGCAATTTGAAAGTTACAAAAGTCGTCTAAGGGTTCGACATATCTCATCAGGAATATTTACTACCGCAACAGATTATGTCGCCAAAACGACAAAAAGTATTTATCGATTGGGAAACCGCGATGTCTTTACTGATTACAGAACGATGCATTAACTGCGATATGTGTGAACCCGAATGCCCGAACCAGGCTATTTCGATGGGTGAGATGATTTATGAGATTGAGGTGAGCCGCTGTACCGAATGTGTGGGACATTATGATGTGCCGACCTGCCAGCGGGTTTGCCCTATTGATAACACCATTGTGACGGATCCCCAGCACATCGAATCACGCGATGCGCTGTGGGATAAGTTTGTTGCCCTGCACGGTTAGCTTTCGATAATGACCGTAGCACAGGCATAGTGGCGCTCGTCGGCCAGGGTGACATGGACATGCTGTACACCCAGCCGCTGCGCCACCTCAGCAGCATGATCGAAAAAACGCAGGAGCGGTTTACCCAGCGCATCGTTGTAAACTTCAAACTGATTGAATGCCAGTCCGCCGCGAATGCCGGTGCCAAAGGCTTTGGCTGCCGCTTCTTTAACGGCGAAACGTTTAGCCAGAAAACGCACCGGCTGACGATGCTGCTGATACTGCTGCCATTCGGCCTCACTCAGCACGCGACGCGCCAGTCGATCGCCAGAGCGAGAAATCACATCGGCAATCCGCTCTATTTCGACGATATCGCTGCCCAGTCCCAGAATAGCCATTAGCGACGCGCTTCTCGCAGCAGCTGTTTCATGGCTCTGACGGCGTCAGGCAGGCCGCTCATCACCGCCCGACCAATGATCGCATGACCGATGTTCAGCTCATGCATTTCCGGCAGCGCGGCAATCGGCAGGACGTTGTGGTAAGTCAGACCGTGACCGGCGTTAACTTTTAATCCGCGGCTGGCCGCAAAGGTGGCCGCCTGACGAATCCGGGCCAGCTCAGCGTCGCGCGCCGGGCCTTCAGGGGCTTCAGCATAGGCACCGGTATGAATTTCAATATAAGGTGCGCCGCTGGTGACAGCCGCTTCGATTTGCCGGTGATCGGGATCGATAAACAGGGATACCAAAATGCCCGCCTCACTGAGTTTTTTTACCGCGGCGTTAAGTTTTTCCTGTTGTCCGGCGACATCCAGTCCGCCTTCGGTGGTCACTTCCTCACGCTTTTCCGGCACCAGGCAGCAGAAGTGCGGTTTGATATCACACGCGATGTTCAGCATCTCATCGGTGACCGCCATTTCGAGATTCATCCGCGTTTCGATGGTATCACGCAGAATACGCACGTCGCGGTCGGTAATGTGGCGGCGATCTTCCCGCAGGTGCACCGTGATCCCATCCGCGCCCGCCTGTTCGGCGATAAAGGCCGCCTGGACCGGATCAGGGTAATGGGTGCCACGCGCGTTGCGGACGGTAGCAATGTGGTCGATGTTAACGCCTAACAGTAACTCAGCCATGACAATCCTCGGTTCATTATGGTCATTGTATGGAGTGTAACGCGCCGTGATGCGATTCCGCTACGACCCGCATCAGGGCTCGCCGGCAATATCGGGCTTTTTTTTCGGTGTAAACTGACGGAAAAGCTCCTGACTTTTTAACGGTTTGCCCCCCAGATAGGGTTTCAGCGCCATGCGGGTAAAGCGCTTCGCCGCGCGCAGGGCATCCGCATCGGGAAATTCACGCGTGGAGAGCGCCTGCAGGTGTTTACCTGTAAAGCTGCGCTGATTGAGCACCAGACTGGCGATGAAGCCCTTCTCTTCCCGGTAGCTGTAGGTCATGTCTTCACTGACCGGTTCACCACTGCCTGCGCAGTGCAGGAAATCCACGCCATAGCCAAGGTGCCCCAACAGCGCCAGCTCGAAACGACGCAGTGCAGGTTCGGGTGAACCCTCGGCGGCGGCCAGCGTCTGGATACATTGCAGATAGTCAAAAAACAGGTCGGAAAAGGGGATGTGCTGTTCCAGTACCCGAGACAACAGCTCGTTGACGTACAGGCCGCAGTAAAGCGTGATACCACTGAGGGGGAGAGCAAGCGAAACCGCTTCGGCATTGCGCAGCGTTTTCACCTCACCACGACCGCTCCAGCGCACCAGCAGCGGGGTAAAAGGCTGAAGCGTGCCTTTTAACTGAGAACGCCGTGATCGTGCTCCTTTTGCCAGGACACGAACACGGCCTTCACTTTCACTAAACAGGTCAAGCAGCAGACTGGTTTCGCTGAAAGGACGACTATGCAGCACAAAGGCGCGTTGCCAGCCTTCCATTTATTCAGAGATCGTCTGTGTAACCCAGACTACGCAGCGCACGTTCGTCATCTGCCCAGCCGGATTTAACTTTAACCCACAGTTCGAGATGCACTTTGGCATCGAACATCTCTTCCATGTCCTTACGCGCTTCAATACCAATGGTTTTGATTTTGGCGCCTTTATTGCCAATCACCATTTTTTTCTGCCCTTCGCGCTCGACCAGAATCAAACCGTTGATGTCATAACCGCCGCGCGCGTTAGACACAAACTGTTCGATTTCGACTGTGACCGAGTAAGGCAGTTCCGCACCGAGGAAACGCATCAGCTTTTCACGGATAATTTCGGATGCCATAAAGCGCTGTGAGCGATCGGTAATGTAATCTTCCGGGAAGTGATGGTCAGATTCCGGCAGATGCTTGCGGGAGATGGCGGCGATGGTGTCGACATTTTTACCGCTTTCGGCCGAAACCGGCACGATATCAATAAAGTTCATCTGCTCGCTGAGGAACTGCAGGTGCGGTAACAGGACGCTTTTATCCTGGATGTTGTCGATTTTATTGATCGCCAGCAGAACCGGCACTTTGCCATCGCGCAACTTGTTTAACACCATCTCGTCGTCGGGCGTCCAGCGCGTGCCTTCAACCACAAAGATGATCAGTTCAACGTCACCGATAGAACTGCTGGCCGCACGGTTCATCAGGCGGTTGATCGCCCGCTTCTCTTCCATATGCAGGCCGGGCGTATCCACGTAAATCGCCTGATAAGCGCCTTCCGTATGGATGCCCATAATGCGGTGACGGGTGGTTTGCGGCTTACGAGACGTAATTGAAACCTTCTGCCCCAGTAACTGGTTCAGTAAGGTGGATTTACCGACGTTAGGCCGGCCAACTATCGCGACAAAGCCGCTGTATGTAACATTTTCGCTCATTCGAGTCCTGAGGTTTTCAGCGCCGGTTGCGGCGCCGGGATAATACTGTTATTCCAGACCAAGTTTAATCAGCGCCTGTTCAGCCGCTGCTTGTTCAGCTTTACGGCGGCTGGAGCCCACGCCCACCACCGGTTCTGCCATGCCACTCACCTGACAGTGAATGGTAAATTCCTGATCGTGGGCTTCGCCACGAACCTGCACCACTAAGTAACTTGGCAGCGGCAGATGACGGCCCTGCAGGTATTCCTGCAGGCGCGTTTTCGGATCTTTTTGTTTATCACCCGGACTGATTTCGTCCAGGCGCGTCTGATACCAGTCAAGGATCAGCTTTTCGACCGTCTGAATATTACTGTCGAGGAAGACACCACCAATCAGCGCTTCCACGGTGTCCGCCAGAATAGATTCACGACGGAAGCCGCCGCTTTTTAATTCGCCGGGCCCCAGACGCAGGCATTCACCCAAATCGAATTCACGCGCCATCTCTGCCAGCGTATTACCGCGCACCAGCGTCGCGCGCATGCGGCTCATATCGCCCTCATCCACACGCGGAAAACGGTGGTAGAGCGCATTTGCAATTACGTAGCTCAGAATCGAATCGCCTAAAAACTCCAGGCGTTCGTTATGCTTGCTACTGGCGCTGCGATGCGTCAACGCCTGCTGTAAAAGTTCAGAATGTGTAAAAGTGTAGCCCAGTTTGCGCTGAAGCTTGTTAATCAGGATGGGGTTCATGCGATTCCAGTTCTGTTTTGCGTCTGTCACTCTGCATACCAAACAGGGCTGAGAATCCAACACATTCTGTTTGGTGTGCAGTGGCCCCCATGACGGAGGCCACCCTATTTTGCCTGACTCTCAGGCTGGCTTAATGGATACCGCCGATACGACTCAGTCGTACGCCGGTTGGCCACTGGCCTTCTTGTTTTTCAAAGCTCATCCAGATGGCGACCGCTTTACCGACCAGATTGCGCTCGGGAACAAAGCCCCAGTAGCGACTGTCGGCGCTGTTGTCACGGTTATCACCCATCATGAAATACTGCCCCTGCGGCACAACCCAGCTCGCCTGCGGCTGGCCGGGCTGCTGATAGTACATGCTCGCCTGGCTTTGTGCTTCCGTCACCAACAGAATGTCATGCGTCACATTGCCCAGCGTTTCTTTGCGCGTGGCCAGACGTAATCCACCGCGCATGGTTTCATTCAGCGGCACCTGGTAGAACCCGTTACCGGCTTCGTTACCATCAAACCCGCTAAACGTCTGAACAAACTTGCTTGGCTCAATGTTGCTGTAGGTGACGGGCAACGCTTTGCTGCAAGGCTTGCCATTATCGCAGGCCGGATTAATAGTCAGCGTTTTACTGTAGGGATCATAGGTTACACGATCGCCCGGCAGGCCAATCACGCGCTTGATGTAGTCCAGGCTGGGATCTTTTGGGTATTTAAAGACCGCAATATCGCCACGCTTAGGATGCCCGGTAGGAATCAGCGTGGTTTGCGTAATCGGATCTTTAATGCCGTAAGCAAACTTCTCGACCAGAATAAAGTCACCAATCAGCAGCGTGGGCATCATCGATCCTGACGGGATCTGGAAAGGCTCATACACAAATGAGCGCACAAAGAATACCACGGCCAGCACCGGAAATACGGAGGCAGCGGTTTCAATCCAGCCCGGCTTAGGTGCCATTTTTGCCAGCGTTTTTTTATCGAGCGTGCCGCCTGACTGCGCCTGTGCCGCCGCCTGCAGCGCCCGGCGCTGTGGTGCCCACTTGATACGATCGATCACCCAGAGAATACCAGTAATCAATGTCGCTATCGCCAGGACTAGCGCGAACATATTAGCCATTTAAGATCCTTATTTGCTGTCTTTTCCGACATGCAGAATGGCGAGGAATGCTTCCTGCGGCAGTTCAACGTTACCGACCTGCTTCATTCGCTTCTTACCCTCTTTCTGCTTCTGCAACAGCTTTTTCTTACGACTGACGTCACCGCCGTAACACTTGGCAAGGACGTTCTTACGCAGCTGTTTGACGGTTGAGCGAGCGATAATGTGGTTGCCGATTGCCGCCTGAATCGCAATATCAAATTGTTGACGTGGGATGAGGTCTTTCATTTTCTCAACCAGCTCACGTCCACGATAAGGTGCGTTATCACGGTGGGTAATCAGCGCCAGCGCATCAACGCGTTCTGAGTTAATCAGCACGTCGACGCGCACCATGTCAGAGGCCTGAAAACGTTTAAAATTGTAGTCCAGTGAAGCATAGCCGCGCGATGTTGATTTCAAACGGTCAAAGAAGTCGAGCACCACTTCAGCCATTGGAATCTCATAGGTCAGCGCAACCTGATTGCCGTGGTAAACCATATTTGTCTGAACGCCACGTTTCTCGATGCACAGCGTAATGACGTTGCCCAGGTATTCCTGCGGCAGCAGCATGTGACACTCCGCAATCGGTTCACGCAACTCTTCAATGTTATTGAGCGGTGGCAGCTTCGAGGGGCTGTCCACATAAATGACTTCGCCGCCCGTGGTTTCCACTTCGTACACCACCGTCGGTGCGGTCGTGATCAGATCGAGATCGTACTCACGTTCCAGACGTTCCTGAATGATCTCCATGTGCAGCAGACCCAGGAAGCCGCAACGGAAGCCAAAGCCCAGCGCGGTTGAACTCTCTGGCTCGTAGAACAGAGAAGCATCGTTCAGGCTCAGCTTGCCCAGCGCATCACGAAACGCTTCGTAGTCATCAGAACTAATTGGGAACAGACCGGCGTAAACCTGCGGCTTCACTTTTTTAAAGCCAGGCAGCGCTTTGTCCGCCGGGTTACGTGCTGTTGTCAGGGTATCGCCCACCGGCGCGCCCAGAATGTCTTTAATGGCGCAGACCAGCCAGCCGACTTCGCCACAGTTCAGTTCAGTGCGGTCAACCTGCTTCGGCGTGAAAATGCCCAGTCGATCGGCGTTATAAACCTGGCCGGTACTCAGTACCTTGATTTTATCGCCTTTACGCATGGTGCCGTTTTTCACACGAACCAGCGAGACAACACCCAGGTAGTTATCGAACCAGGAGTCGATAATCAGTGCCTGCAGCGGCCCTTCCGGATCGCCTTCTGGCGGCGGAATATCGCGCACCAGGCGCTCCAGCACTTCAGGTACGCCGACACCGGTTTTCGCCGAGCAACGCACGGCATCGGTGGCATCAATACCGACAATATCTTCGATTTCCTGTGCAGCACGTTCAGGATCGGCGGCAGGCAAATCGATTTTATTCAGCACCGGCACGACTTCCAGATCCATCTCAATCGCGGTGTAGCAGTTAGCCAGGGTTTGCGCTTCAACGCCCTGTCCGGCATCCACCACCAGCAGCGCACCCTCACAGGCGGCCAGTGAGCGGGAAACTTCGTATGAGAAGTCAACGTGTCCCGGCGTGTCGATAAAATTGAGCTGGTAAGTTTCACCGTCTTGGGCTTTGTAATCGAGCGTCACGCTCTGTGCTTTGATGGTAATACCACGTTCACGCTCAAGGTCCATTGAGTCCAGAACCTGCGCGGCCATCTCGCGGTCAGTTAATCCGCCACAGATCTGAATCAAGCGGTCAGAGAGCGTGGATTTACCGTGGTCAATGTGGGCGATGATGGAGAAATTTCTTATGTGCTTCATTTATAGAGATATCTTCACGTAGAGAATCAGTTAGAAACCTGAGCACAGACACATTCAGGAAGATCGCTCTTAACCCACAATCCTGTCAGCCTCATTAATGACGACGCATATTACACTGTTAAGGCCGCGCATAAAAGAATGGAACGTCGTGGAAACGAAACAGTTTTTTGCACGTCAGGCTTAAGACAAAAGCCGCAACAAGTGCGGCTTAAGCAGGGGTCAGGCTTCGCTTTCAACACGAAGCGCATCTGGGGGCAAGGCGATATTAAGGATAACCGGCTGGAAGGCCTCACTATCGCCAAATTTCATGGAAATGCCTTTGGCGACGATAAAGCCGCCAACTCCGCCTAACAGCGCGCCGCAGGCGGCGGCCAGGTCGCTGCCGAACAGGGCCTGGAACAGACCTGCGAACAGAAACAGGCCAAACAGCGGCGTCATGTATACCAGCAGTGCCGAACCGAGCAGGCTGCTCTCTTTGATGCCCAGTTCGACACGTTGGCCCGGAGCCAGGGGCTTGCTGCTGACGATTTGCATCACATGCGCATTCTTTGGCCCCAGCTTATTCAGCATATGGCTGCCACAGCCTTTGCGTGCCTGGCAGCTGTTGCAGGAGGTTTTGGCTTCGGTATGCAGTGTGGCGATACCATCCTGCCATGCCACCACGGTGGCCCATTCTCTCATCATTTTTTTGCCCCAGGATTAACACTGTCCGCGATACGTTTGGCCGTCGCAGGCGGTAACTCGCCAACGACCGTAATTTCGTAATTATCGCGTATTACGGTTTCCACCGTACGACGTCCCGTGCGCAATGTCTGTGCGACGCTGTTTTTATCTGCCGGCGTAACGTTTACAGCAAAGCTAAACAGACCATCGCTGTACAGCCGGGATTCAAGGGATTTATTTAACGCGGGAAGCATACGCCGGCTTTGGGAAACGAGCGTCATCCCTGCGGGAAGCCAGGCGGGCTCCCAGTCCAGCGTCGCGTTGTCTGATTTGGTTAATGAGAGCGACGGCGGCAGATTGGCTTTTTCAAGGCCCTGCATCAGGTTGCGTACGCCATCATCCACCGCGAAGCTGATCACGCGAAACTGTTCCATCGTTTCACCGTCACGATCCAGCAGATCTACGCGCAGCGGCAGCTTGGTATCCACATCCAGCCATACAACATAGCTGTAGCGCGTGCCATCGCGCGACACTACGCGCACCACATCACACATCTGATCGGCAATGCGGGAACGGCCGACGGTAATAAAGTCATAAGCCGCATCAAGCTTGGCAAAGTCGGCGTAGATAATCGATGGCAACGCATCGACGATGTGATTGCCGGGAAGCGAGAAAGGCTCAATACCCGGTTCGAAATAGCTGATGTCGTTGCCGCGCTGAATGACTTCGCGACGCGGACCGTCCATCTGCAGAATCTGTGCATAGACGCGATCGTCGATTACTGCGTGACGATAACGGAGCGATTCCATACCAAGACGGGAAACGTTGATGTAGGCGAATTCGTAGTTGAGCGTCTGACTTGCCTGCTCCATCTGCTGTAATAACGCCCCAGACGCAGAAACCTGCGCTGGGGCGGCAGTGGACCACAACAGGCTGCCCGTCAGAAGACTAACGGCATACCATAGCGGCTTCATTACTGCTGCTGCATTCCTAATGACTGATTACCCGGTACATTGGCCTGCGCTTGTTTTGGCGCATTGGTTTCGAACTGCAGCTGATCGGCGTGCAGACGACGCTGAAGTTCGTAGTCCTGCAGCATGGCGTTCACGCGGCGACGCTGGTCCTGCACCTGTTGTGAGGCATTGCCTGAACCAAACATATCCGAAGGGACACCCAGACTGACAGGTGACGCTTTGCCCATCACTGGCAAGGTGTTGAATACCGGTGAGTCAGAGCTTTCCACGCTGCCGTTGGTGGGTTGGTTATAGTGCTGAACACCCACAATTACCGCCAGGGAAACACAGGCGGCGACGCCGACCTGCGTAATCTGGGCCGCCCAGGGGCGAACTTTGTGCCAGAACGGCATTTTTTCCCAGCGAGAAGGCTCGGGCTGTGCTTCAGGAATCAGGGACGTCACATTACGCTGTGGCTCGTTTTCGATGGCAGCGGCAACGCGAGCAGAAATATCAAAATGCAGGTGTTCACCAACATCGCCGCGCATGGTATCGCGAATCAGATGGTAGCGTTCCCAGCTTTTTTGTAGATCTGCATCCTTAGACAGGGCTGAAATCAGCGCGTTATCTAAAGCCTCACCATCCATTAAAGCGGAAAGTTTTTCTTTCTGCATGCCTAATACCCTTCCAGTAGCCGTTATCACTGACGTTGGATAAGCGGTTGAACTTTATTATCAATGGCCTCACGTGCACGGAAAATACGTGACCTTACCGTGCCCACCGGGCAATCCATAATGACGGCGATCTCTTCATAGCTCAGACCGTCAAGTTCCCTGAGGGTAATTGCCATTCGCAAGTCCTCAGGAAGCGCCTCGATGGTACGAAAGACGATTTGTTTCAGTTCATCAGACAACATTAAGTTCTCAGGGTTCGAAATTTCTTTTAACGCACCCGCACTTTCGAAATTTTCCGCATCAATTGCATCAACATCGCTGGAAGGCGGACGGCGTCCCTGAGCAACCAGATAGTTTTTGGCTGTATTCACGGCAATCCGATACAGCCAGGTGTAAAACGCGCTATCGCCACGGAAAGAATCCAGTGCCCGATACGCCTTAATAAATGATTCCTGAACGACGTCAGGCACATCGCCTGAAGGCACATACCGTGAGACCAGGCTCGCGACTTTATGCTGGTAACGGATCACCAGTAAGTTGAAAGCTTTTTGATCCCCCTTCTGAACCCGTTCAACCAGAACCTGGTCCGCTAACTGCTCGCTCATCCGAGGTAAAGTCTCCCCAAATACTTTCTTATGCGTTAAGGAACTGCCAGCACACAGCTATTGAGCAAGCATGCGCTTTGAGTCATTACGTGGCGAAAAGTTCATTTTCGGCCGCTTTGCTGCAGGATTACACAGTTTGTTGATTTTCGTTCAATGTAACACGCGCAAATCGCAGGCAGAGTAACCTATGACAGCCGCTTTTTCATCTTTAAATCCTTGTATTCGATTAAGTTTGGTATGAAAAACAGATTTTAAACGGTTAAATGACTAACCATTTGATATATCTCATAAATTAGATTTAGTCCGCTATTACGCCTGCTTGCGTGTTCAAAATACTTCACAAAAAACCATCAAAGGCTTATGCTCGGGTCATTCTTGTTTAGTAAATTAAACGCTATGACAACATTCTCCCCCTCAGATTATCAGTGTGATGTGCTTATTGTGGGCAGCGGTGCGGCGGGACTGTCACTGGCGTTGCGGCTGGCCTCGCATTACCGGGTCACTGTGCTCAGTAAAGCGCAGGTTAATGAAGGCTCAACGCTGTATGCGCAGGGCGGCATTGCGGCAGTGTTTGATGAAACTGACAGCGTGGATTCTCACGTTGAAGACACGCTGATTGCCGGGGCGGGCTTGTGCGATCGTGAGGCTGTTTCATTTGTCGCCAGCAATGCGCGGCACTGCGTGCAGTGGCTGATCGATCATGGCGTGGCGTTTGATACCGATCCTCAGGCCGGCGGTGAAATGCGTTACCACCTGACGCGAGAAGGCGGCCACAGCCATCGCCGTATTCTGCACAGCGCCGACGCCACCGGCCGGGAAGTGGAAACCACGCTGGTCGGCCAGGCGTTGCGTCATCCGAATATCCGCATCCTGGAACGCACTAACGCGGTGGATCTGATCCTGTCAGACAAACTGGGCTTACCGGGCCCCCGCCGGGTAATGGGGGCCTGGATCTGGAACCGCAATCGCGAACGGGTCGAAACCTGCCAGGCGCGCGCCGTCGTGCTCGCCACGGGCGGCGCGGCCAAAGTTTATCAGTACACCACGAATCCTGATGTCGCCTCTGGTGACGGCATTGCGATGGCCTGGCGAGCAGGATGCCGGGTCGCTAACCTGGAATTTAACCAGTTTCACCCTACCTGCCTGTTTCATCCGCAGGCGCAAAACTTTCTGCTGACGGAAGCCCTGCGCGGCGAAGGCGCCTGGCTGGTGCGGCCCGATGGTTCGCGGTTTATGCCTGACTTCGACGAACGCGCGGAGCTGGCCCCGCGCGATATCGTCGCCCGCGCCATCGATCATGAAATGAAACGGCTGGGCGTAGACTGCATGTATCTGGATATCAGCCACCAGCCGCCGGCCTTCATCCGTTCCCACTTCCCGATGATTTACGAAAAACTGCTGACCTTTGGCTTTGATCTGACAAAGGACAGAATCCCTGTGGTGCCCGCCGCGCATTACACCTGTGGTGGCGTGGTCGTCGATCGGCATGGCCGCACCGACATCGATTGTTTATATGCAATCGGTGAAGTCAGTTATACCGGGCTGCACGGTGCCAACCGCCTCGCCTCAAATTCTGTCCTGGAGTGTCTGGTATATGGCTGGTCTGCCGCGGAGGATCTGATGCGGATCTTACCTGAAACGGAGACCGTAGATCGTTTACCGGCCTGGGATGAAAGCCAGGTGGATGATGCCGATGAGCGCGTGGTCATTCAGCATAACTGGCATGAACTACGGCTGTTTATGTGGGATTATGTCGGCATTGTCCGTACCACTAAGCGGCTGGAACGCGCGTTGCGCCGCATCAGCCTGCTTCAACGGGAAATCGACGAGTACTATCGCCACTTCCGGCTGTCAAACAACCTGCTGGAACTGCGCAACCTGGTACAGGTGGCAGAGCTGATGGTGCGTTGTGCGCTGCAACGCAAAGAGAGCCGCGGGCTGCATTTTATTCGCGACTATCCCGATACGCTGGCGGAAGCGCAACCGACCGTCCTGCAGCCCGGCGATCACATAAATAAATAGAAGTCACGCGTCAGGCTTTGCCAGGCGTCAGAATACTGCCGGTCGGCATCGCGGATAGCCAGGCGTTCAAACAGGGTTTCACCCGGACTGGGTGAAAACCCCAGCAATACACGATGCGGCGGACGGTGAGCATATTCCGCCACATCGAAGCGAAAGCGCAGATGCCAGCCCTCCGATTGTGCCTGCGCAATCACCTCCTGCCCTGTCGTCTCAGGCAATATCACACAAAAGAAGCCCTCTTCTTCTATGAGCAACGCTGCGCAACGTAATAAGGTCTGATGGTTTAAGGTACCGGTCGCGCGTGCGCTGTCGCGTGCCGACGTTGAGCAAGCCACGCCAGGTGCAAAGTAAGGCGGATTACTGACGATCAGTGAATAGCGCGTATTGCTGTTTTCCGCCCACTGCGCAATATCCTGTTGATGAACATGAATACGCGCAGCCCAGGGTGACTGACAGGCATTCTCGCTGGCCTGTTGCGCAGCGTCGGCATCGAACTCCACCGCATCGATGACCACATCAGAATGCGTTCGCTGTGCCAGCATCAGCGCAATCAGGCCCGAACCGGTACCGATATCAAGGATGCGCTTTACCCCGGCGACCGGTGCCCACGCGCCTAGCAGAATGCCATCAGTACCGACCTTCATTGCACAGCGGTCGTGTGCGACAAAAAACTGCTTGAAGGTAAACCCGTTCTTTTTTAACTGCGGCCGCGCCTGCGGCTTGTCCTGCATCATACTCAGCGACCATTCACCTGTTTTTCTGCCGTATAGCTGGCGCCAAGTGTAACGTGCCAGGTTGGGGAATTCACGCCGTTGACGTAATCTGACGCAGTCAATACCGATAAACAGATGAAGATTATGTCCGATCTGTCTATAATCAGCGCCCCAAACTGAGGTAGAACATGACCGTAACCACATTTTCCGAACTTGAACTCGACGAAAGCCTGCTTGAAGCGCTGCAGGAGAAAGGCTATACGCGCCCGACAGCAATTCAGGCTGCTGCCATTCCCCCCGCGCTGGAGGGCCGCGACGTTCTGGGTTCGGCACCTACCGGGACCGGGAAAACCGCCGCGTATTTATTACCGGCGTTGCAGCACCTGCTCGATTTTCCACGCAAGAAGTCTGGCCCGCCACGTATTTTAATTTTAACGCCCACCCGTGAACTGGCGATGCAGGTTGCCGACCAGGCGCGGGAACTGGCGAAACATACGCATCTGGATATCGCCACTATCACCGGCGGCGTGGCCTTTATGAACCACGCCGAAGTGTTCAGCGAAAATCAGGACGTTGTGGTTGCCACCACCGGCCGTCTGCTGCAGTACATCAAAGAAGAAAACTTTGACTGCCGCGCAGTGGAAACGCTGATCCTGGATGAAGCAGACCGCATGCTGGACATGGGCTTTGCCCAGGATATCGAAACCATCGCGGGTGAAACGCGCTGGCGTAAACAGACGATGCTGTTCTCCGCTACGCTGGAAGGCGAGCATATTAAAGATTTTGCCGAGCGCCTGCTGAACGAACCGGTTGAACTGGAAGCCGATCCCAGCCGTCGCGAGCGTAAGAAAATTCAGCAGTGGTATCACCGCGCCGACGATCTTGAGCACAAAACCAAACTGCTGGTTCACCTGTTAAAGCAGCCGGAAGTGACCCGATCCATTGTGTTTGTGCGTAAACGTGAACGCCTGCATGAACTGGTCAGCTGGCTGCATGATGCCGGAATCCGCACCAGCTACCTGGAAGGGGAAATGGTCCAGGCTAAACGCAATGAGGCGATTAAACGTCTGGTGGAAGGTCGGGTAAACGTGCTGGTCGCCACCGATATCGCCGCACGCGGGATTGACGTGGAGGATGTGAGCCACGTGATTAACTTCGATATGCCACGCACGGCGGATACCTATCTGCACCGCATCGGCCGTACGGGCCGTGCCGGTCGTAAAGGCATCGCCATTTCGCTGGTCGAAGCCCATGACCATCTGCTGCTGGGTAAAGTCAGCCGCTACGTTGACGAGCCGATTAAAGCACGGGTGATTGACGAGCTGCGTCCGGTCACGCGTGCGCCTTCGCCAAAAACTACCGGAAAACCGTCGAAAAAGGCGCTTGCGAAGCGTGCAGAGCGAAAAGCCAAAGAAGAAGAGAAACCGCGGGTGAAAAAACGCCATCGCGATCTTAAAAATGTCGGTAAACGCCGCAAGCCAAGTGGCAGCTCATCCGGCAGTGAGAATGCGGAATAAAACAGCACGCTTCTAAAAAAATCGCCTCCTGAGAGGCGATTTTTCATTGTTCAGGTGGGTAAAGCCCGGTTTCGTCTCCATTCAGCATCAAACATCATAAAGCCGCCCGGCTGGATATTTCACCCGACGACAGTCATGTTCTATCTGTCTGTTAACGCGTAGAAATTTGTCCTTCTGGCGCTGCGTTTTATTTCAGCACACAGGCAGTTTATAAACTTTCCGTAAAGGTACGGGCAATGACGTCACGCTGTTGTTCAGGCGTCAGCGAATTAAAGCGCACGGCATACCCGGAAACACGAATGGTCAGCTGCGGATACTTCTCAGGATGTTTCACGGCGTCTTCCAGCGTTTCACGGCGCAGGACGTTAACGTTTAAGTGCTGCCCGCCTTCCACGCGCACCCGGGGTTTAATCTCGACCGGTACTTCACGGTAAGCCATGTCCCCTAACTCACCAATCGCGACAATCTGATCGTCCTGATAGCCCGCTACGGCACACAGACAACGTGCCTGAGCGGTTTCTTCATCTAACAGCCAGAACGAATTCACTAAGGCCGGATTGTGTGACTGGGTAATTTGAATACCTGTGATCATCTCAGTTTCTCCTGCAAGGCATTGGCTGGACCAATACCGTCAATAAATCAATGATGAGCAACTGGTATATCACTCGCTCATGACGTTAGTTTTGACCTGAATCAAGTACAATCGGGCACTTTTTGGCCACATTACTAAGCGATTGATTTTTAAAACGTAGCGGGACTATATTTTATTGAATTTTTAAAATAATTTTAGGCTTCATGTCTGGATACTGAACAGCTAAGCTTAGCGTTCAGAATACAAGGGAGTTGATTATGGCTGCAAAGCTGACCTGGCACGATGTGCTGGCTGAAGAGAAAGAGAAGCCCTATTTCATTGAAACCCTGAAACAGGTCGCCAACCAGCGGGCTGCAGGCGTGACCGTTTATCCGCCGCAAAAAGACGTGTTTAATGCCTTTCGCTTAACGGAGTTAGGCGATGTGAAAGTGGTGATTTTGGGTCAGGATCCTTATCACGGGCCGAATCAGGCACATGGTCTGGCTTTTTCTGTATTACCGGGCGTGCCCATTCCGCCTTCCCTTCAGAACATGTATAAAGAGCTGCAGCAGGATATTCCGGGCTTTGAGAAACCCAGTCATGGCTATCTGGCCAGTTGGGCAGAGCAAGGCGTGCTGTTGCTGAATACCGTGTTAACGGTGGAAGCGGGCAAAGCGCATTCTCATGCCCGGCTGGGCTGGGAAACCTTTACCGACAGGGTGATTGACGCGATTAACGCGCAGCGTGAAGGGGTAATCTTTTTACTGTGGGGTTCGCATGCGCAGAAGAAAGGCAGCATCATTGATCGCCAGCGCCATCATGTGTTGCAGGCGCCGCATCCTTCTCCCCTTTCGGCACACCGCGGCTTTTTTGGCTGCCAGCATTTCTCAAAAACTAACGCCCTGTTAAAAGAAAGCGGCAGAGATCCTGTTGACTGGACACCGGTTTTACCTGACCCGGCAGCCTGAACACAACGGCCGCGTCAGTGCGCGGCCGTTGTGAGATGAGGCTACAATCAGGCTTTCGCCTTGGCCACTGCAACCATGGCCGGACGCAGTAGACGCCCATTCAGGGTATAACCGCGTTGCATCACCATCATCACGTGGTTAGGCTCGACATCGTCAGATTCCATCATCGACATCGCCTGATGGACTTCAGGGTTGAACGGCACGCCGGTTTCACCGACCACTTCAACACCGAATTTACGCACTGCGCCCAGCAGCGATTTCAGCGTCAGCTCAATGCCTTCCACCATCGAAGCGGATTTCTCATCTTCTTTGTTCGCCAGCTCCAGCGCACGCTCCAGGCTGTCAATCACCGGAAGCAGCTCGTTGGCAAACTTCTCCAGCGCAAATTTGTGCGCTTTTTCAATGTCCATCTCGGTACGACGACGCACATTTTCAATCTCTGCCTGTGCACGCAGCTGCGCGTCACGCACGCCGTTCTGCAACTGCGCCAACTCAGCTTCGAGCTGAGCAATGCGCTCATCACGCGGATCCACCTCACCTGCTGTCTCCGCGTCCTGAGGTTGCTGTTGTTCCTGTTGAATTTCGTCTGAGACTTGCTCGTTTGGGGTGTTCTGTTCTTTACTACTCATGAATTTCTCCGCGTTTTGCACATTCACTTCGCTGGTTGGCTTATTATGGGGATTGGTTTGGCGGTTTCAAGGGAACACGTCACATCATCGTGCCGATTTGGCTTATGAGGAAGACCCACTCGATGAACAAACACTTTAACTGCATTGGAATTGTGGGCCATCCACGCCATCCCACCGCGCTCACCACGCATGAAATGCTGTGCCGCTGGCTGACCGGTAAGGGCTACCGTGTCATTGTCGAACAGCAGATTGCGCAGGAACTCTCACTGGACGATGTCCAGACTGGCACGCTGGCAGAAATTGGCCAGCAGGCGGATTTAGCCGTCGTGGTCGGCGGCGACGGTAATATGTTAGGCGCAGCCAGAGTACTGGCGCGGTATGACATAAAAGTGATTGGCATCAACCGCGGCAATCTGGGATTTCTGACGGATCTGGATCCGGATAACGCGCACCATCAGCTTGATGACGTGCTGAACGGCAATTATTTTGTGGAAAGCCGCTTTCTGCTGGAAGCGCAGGTCTGCAAAACCGACTGCTCACCCCGCATCGGCAGCGCGATTAATGAAGTGGTACTCCATCCGGGCAAAGTCGCCCACATGATCGAGTTTGAAGTGTACATTGATGAGGTGTTTGCCTTTTCACAGCGCTCAGACGGCCTGATCATTTCTACGCCGACCGGATCTACAGCCTATTCCCTGTCCGCAGGGGGCCCGATCTTAACGCCGTCGCTGGACGCGATAACGATTGTGCCGATGTTTCCGCACACCTTATCGGCCCGGCCTCTGGTGATTAACAGCAGCAGCACCATTCGCCTGCGCTTTTCGGCCCGCCGCAACGACCTGGAAATCAGCTGCGACAGCCAGATTGCGCTGCCTATTCAGGAAGGGGAAGATGTGCTGGTCCGCCGCAGCGAAAACCATCTCAATCTTATCCATCCCAAAAACTACAGCTATTTCAACACGCTGAGTTCCAAACTGGGCTGGTCAAAAAAATTGTTCTGAAAGTGAGCGCGCCCTCTTTACTGGATAAAAAACCAGTTTATACTGTATGAAAAACCATATGTGTTTATTCATACAGGTGACGCTATGCTGGCACAACTGACCATCAGCAATTTCGCTATCGTTCGTGAGCTCGACATTGATTTTCAACGTGGCATGACGGCCATTACCGGTGAAACCGGTGCCGGTAAATCTATTGCTATCGATGCGCTCGGATTGTGCCTTGGCGGTCGCGCGGATGCCGATATGGTGCGTCAGGGTGCCAACCGCGCAGATTTATGCGCGCGCTTTCAAATCAAAGCCTCGCCTTCCGCTCAGCGCTGGCTCAGCGACAATCAACTGGATGATGGCAATGAGTGCCTGTTGCGCCGCGTGATCAGTGCCGATGGCCGCTCACGCGGTTTTATTAACGGCACGGCGGTTCCGCTTTCACAGCTTCGCGATTTAGGCCAGTTGCTGATTCAGATTCATGGCCAGCACGCGCACCAGTTGCTGCTCAAGCCCGACCATCAAAAACACCTGCTGGATGCCTATGCCGGGCATGACGCGCTGCTGGTTGAGATGCGTGCGGCGTATCAGACCTGGCATCAGAGCTGCCGTACCCTGGCGCAGCATCAGCAGCAGGCGCAGGAACGTGAATCCCGTCGCGAATTACTGCAGTACCAGCTCAAAGAACTGAACGAGTTTGCCCCGCAGGCAGGTGAGTTCGAGCAGATCGACGAAGAGTACAAACGCCTGGCCAACAGCGGACAGCTGCTTTCAACCAGCCAGCAGGCACTTCAGCTTCTGGCGGACAGCGATGACACCAACCTCAACAGTATGCTGTACAGCGCACGCCAGATGCTGTCAGAGCTTACCGCACTGGATGACAAGGTCAGCGGGGTTTATAACCTGCTGGAAGAAGCGGCCATTCAGTTGAGCGAAGCCAGCGACGAACTGCGTCACTACTGCGACAGCCTCGATCTGGATCCCAATCGCCTTTATGAACTGGAACAGCGTATCTCGCGGCAAATCGCGCTGGCGCGTAAGCACCATGTCACGCCAGAAGGCTTACCCGCTCTCCATCAGCAATTGCTGGATGAAGCAGAGTTGTTATCCCATCAGGAAAGCGATCAGGAAAGTCTGCAAACGTTGGTCACCGAACATTATCAGGCGGCCTTACAGTGCGCGGAACGACTGCACGAACAACGTAGCCGCTTTGCGGATGAGCTTCAGCAGTTAATTACCCAGAGCATGCATTTGCTTTCGATGCCGCACGGCCGCTTTGCCATCGACCTGGTGTTTAATCCCGATCAGTTAACGGCGGATGGCGCAAGCCGCATTGATTTCCAGGTGACGACCAACCCCGGGCAGCCTTTACAGCCGTTGGGCAAAGTTGCTTCCGGCGGTGAGCTGTCACGTATTGCGCTGGCCATTCAGGTGATTACGGCCCGCAAGATGGAAACCCCGGCGATGATCTTTGACGAAGTTGATGTGGGCATCAGCGGCCCTACCGCCGCCGTCGTCGGCAAGATGTTGCGCCAGTTGGGCGAATCAACACAGGTGATGTGCGTTACGCACCTGCCGCAGGTCGCCGGTTGCGGACATCAGCACTTCTTTGTCAGCAAAGAGACTGACGGCGAAATGACGGAAACCCATATGCAGCCGCTGGACAAGCGCGCACGTTTGCAGGAACTGGCGCGTTTACTGGGCGGCAGCGAGGTCACCCGCAACACGCTGGCTAATGCTAAAGAACTTTTAGCCGCCTGATATGCACTTTTTTAACACAGCGTGGTCATATGCATGCTCTGTAGAGGTTTCCAATAGCGAAAAGGTTTATTATCATCGACAGCTATTGTCGCCTGAATAATAAAGCCTGCCGCAGGCAGAGTTCAGAATTTGATGGCAGAAGAACAGCCTGTAAAAGGCGTTTGGCCCCAGAAAAGGAATGTATAGATGCGCTGTAAAACGCTGACTGCCGCGGCAGTGGTAATGTTGATGATGACCGCCGGATGCTCCACTTTAGAGCGCGTGGTTTATCGTCCCGATATCAATCAGGGAAACTATCTGGTTGCCAATGATGTTGCCAAGATTCATACCGGCATGACTCAGCAGCAGGTGGCCTATACACTGGGTACGCCGATGATGAAAGATCCGTTTGGTAGCAATGTCTGGTACTACGTATTCCGTCAGGAACCTGGCCATGAGAAGGTCAAACAGCAGACACTGACGTTGACCTTCGACCGCAGCGGTGTGCTGACCAACATCGACAATAAACCTGCCCTGTCCTCGCAAGAAGGCTAACGGTTGATTCTGACCGTCGCTATCGCGGCGGTGATTAACCCGCAGAAAGCCAAAAGGCGCTCATCAGCGCCTTTTTCATGTTCTTCGATCTGACCAGTTATTTCTTGCTGCTGGCCGCGCGTTCTGCGCGTTGACGACGCAGTTCTTTCGGGTCGGCAATCAGCGGGCGGTAGATCTCAACCCGATCGCCTTCCTGCACGATATCCGTCAGTTTCACCGGGTGGCTGTAAATGCCCACTTTATTGCTGGCAAGGTCGATATCAGGCCGCAGCTCAAGCAAACCCGATTTTTTGATGGCCTGCTCGACCGTACTGCCCTCTTCCAGCTTTACGTACTGCTGATACTGTTTTTCAGGCAGGGCGTACACCACCTCAACCGAGATATCAGGCACTGTAAACCTCTTTGGCGCGTTGCGTGAACGCCTGCACCATGCTGTTGGCCAGTTCTTTGAAGATGCGACCGAATGCCATTTCAACCAGCATATTGGTGAACTCAAACTCCAGGCTAAGTTCGACCTTACAGGCATCATCGCCGAGATCGATAAAGCGCCATCCGCCGGTCAGCTTGCGGAACGGGCCGTCGACCAGCTGCATATGAATGCTCTGGTTGTCGGTCAGCGTATTACGGGTAGTAAAGGTTTTACTGATGCCCGCTTTAGACACGTCGACTGACGCCGTCATCTGATTTTCAGAGGCATCCAGCACGCGGCTACCGGTGCAGCCCGGCAGAAACTGCGGATAGGCATCGACATCGTTTACGAGTTGGTACATTTGTCCGGCGCTAAAGGGGACCAGCGCCGAACGACTAATCTGAGCCATAATGGTTCCTGTTCGTCACAAAACCGCTAAATAATAGCATTTTCAGCGATTAAACAAAAATTCCTCATTGTCATGGTGTGCTAGAATACCCTGTTTCCTGCTGCCCCGCTGGACTGGGGATGCGATAACCGACCAAGTGATGTAAAATACGCGGCATTATGACAAAGAAAAAAGCACACAAACCCGGTTCTGCCACCATTGCCATGAACAAGCGCGCCCGCCACGAATACTTCATTGAAGAAGAGTTCGAAGCCGGTTTGTCGCTACAGGGATGGGAAGTTAAATCACTCCGTGCAGGTAAAGCGAACATCAGCGACAGCTACATTTTGCTGCGCGATGGCGAAGCCTATCTGTTCGGTTCAACCTTCCAGCCGCTCGCCGTGGCTTCAACGCACGTAGTCTGCGATCCTACCCGCAGCCGTAAACTGCTGTTGAAAAAGCGTGAGCTGGATTCACTGTATGGCCGCGTTAATCGCGAGGGCTATACCGTTGTTGCGCTGTCGCTCTACTGGAAAAACGCCTGGTGTAAGTTAAAAATCGGCGTGGCTCGCGGTAAGAAAGAACACGACAAGCGTAACGACATCAAAGATCGTGAATGGCAAATGGACAAAGCGCGTATTATGAAGAATGCCAATCGTTAAATACTGGAATTCGATACGCTTTTTTGCTAGTATTTGAAGTTCTGGGGCTGATTCTGGATTCGACGGGATTGTGAAGCCTTAGGAGCATGCCGAGGGGCGGTTGGCCTCGTAAAAAGCCGCAAAAAAATAGTCGCAAACGACGAAAACTACGCTTTAGCAGCTTAATAACCTGCTGAGAGCCCTCTCTCCCTAGCCTCCGCTCTTAGGACGGGGATCAAGAGAGGTCAAACCCAAAAGAGATCGCGTGGATGCCCTGCCTGGGGTTGAAGCGTTAAACTTAATCAGGCTAGTCTGTCAGTGGCGTGTCCGTCCGCAGCTGACCGGCGAATGTAAAGACTGGACTAAGCATGTAGTGCCGACGGTGTAGTAATTTCGGACGCGGGTTCAACTCCCGCCAGCTCCACCAAAATTCTTTCGCGGCGATACCAGAATTGTCCGCTGAAGTCCTGATAGCCCGCACGGCACAAGCCCTGCGGGCTTTTTTGTGTCCATAGCCGTCCACCGAGAGTTGCTAGAATCCACGCCATGTGACACCCTGTTTTGGACCCAACGCCCAAGGGTCCAAAATCTGAGGGTCCAAACATGCCGAAAGTCATCACTAAACTCAACGATACTCAAATCAAAAACACTAAGCCTGGCGAGAAGGAAGTGAACCTCTTCGATGGTGACGGCTTGTTTTTGCGCATATCGCCGACCGCGAAAGGTGGCAAGAAAAACTGGTACTTCAGGTATGCGGTTCCCGTGACTAAGAAAAGAACGAAAATGAGTTTGGGAACTTACCCTCACCTTACCCTCGCGCAAGCTCGCTCTCTCAGAGATCAGTACCTCGCCCTACTCGCCCAGCAGATTGATCCGCAAACCCATAAAGCCGATAAAGTAAATGCACTAAAAGCGGCCACTGAACACACATTGCAGGTGGTGGCAAGAAAATGGCTCGAAGAGAAGAAAAGAACGTCAGGGATTTCAGAAGATCATGCAGCAGATATCTGGCGTAGCCTTGAACGTAACATCTTCCCTGGCTTGGGTAATGTTCCGATAAAAGAGATTCGTCCCAAACTCTTGAAACAACAACTCGACCCAATTGAACAACGTGGGGTTCTTGAAACCCTGAGGCGCATTATCTCCCGGCTAAACGAAATTTTTCGCTGGGCGGCTACTGAAGAACTCATTGAGTTCAATCCAGCTGATAACCTTGCCCAGCGGTTTAAAAAGCCTAAAAAGCAGAATATGCCAGCACTACCTCCTTCTGAATTACCGCGCTTTCTGGCTACGTTGAACAATGCTTCTGTACGTATGGAGACAAGACTATTGATTGAATGGCAATTGTTAACTTGGGTTCGTCCAGGTGAAGCCGTTCGTGCAAGGTGGGCTGACATTGATACAGCCAATGGCATTTGGACCATTCCTGCAGATTTTATGAAAATGAGAAAAATTCACAAAGTTCCACTAAGCAGGGAAGCTTTGAGTATCCTCGAAGCAATGAAACCAGTAAGTGGGCACAGAGAGTGGATTTTCCCCAGTATAAAGTCCCCTCTAAGTCATATGCATGAACAAACAGCCAATGCCGCAATTATTCGAATGGGCTTCGGAGGTGAGCTTGTAGCTCACGGTATGCGTTCTATTGCGAGAACAGCCGCAGAAGAATCTGGCAAGTTCAGAACTGAAGTTCTCGAAGCAGCACTCGCTCACTCAAAGAAGGACGAGATCGTAGCAGCATACAACCGTGCTGAATATCTAGCTGAACGTGTGGTACTTATGCATTGGTGGGGTGATTACTTACAAGTTCAAAAAAATCATTAAAGTAATTGATTCAATTACGCCAGTCTTAAATTAAATATATCTGAACTATATATATAAAATTTGACTTATCTAAAAAAACCTCCAAGGTTAACCATATGATATATTAGACATTTTATATTGACACCCATTTTTTTATTGATCGTAAATGCTTAACAATCATAAAGTAATAAAAAACAGTGGTGTTTATGTTCCATTTTTGGGAACATTTTATTGACACTTACAATTACTACACATACTATAGTTCCCATATGGAGAACATCTATGCGACTTATAGGTAAGCATCGGCTTCAATCGCTTTTGAAGACCAACCCAGAAACTGAAATCTGGCTATCGGCTTGGGTGGCAGAATTAACCAACGCTTATTGGAAAGATGCTAAGGGAGTATTAGATGCTTTTCCCAGAGCAGAGCAAATTGATAAATTTTGCTATGTGTTCTTCGTTAAAGGCATTAAATCACGTGGCATTAAAGTAACCTTTGAGTTTGAAAGGAGCATTGCAGTGATCAATCAGGTAATTTTCAATGAGTAAAATAACTGAAGTTCGGGTAATCCGAACCGAAGAACAATATCATTTGGCTCTTTCGGAAGTAGAGAGATTGTTAAGATTGGAACTGCCTGCTGGCTCTGAAGACTCAGAACGGCTTGAATTACTTACACTAGTTATAGAAAATTACGAAAATTCCAACTATCCAATAACTCCAGTTGATCCAATTGAAGCCATTAAATTTAGAATGGAGGAATCGGGACTACGCCAAGCAGATCTGACCCCATATTTTGGTACTAAAAGCCGTGTATCTGAGGTTTTATCAGGGAAAAGACCTTTAACTGTTGCCATGATTAAAGCATTATCGATAGGCTTAGGGATGTCTCCACAGACGTTATTGGGCTTAGAAACAGAAACAGGATATGCCGATCGCTCCCCAGCTGAAGAAGTAAATTGGTCAAAATTTCCTATTAAAGAAATGCTTTCCAAAGGTTGGATTGAAAATATTGCTTCTCAAACGAAGTTAAGTACTGAAGAAAAAGTTAAAAATTTCATTGAGAGACTTGGGACTAATTTATCTACTGCAGCCTTTAAACGGACGCTTAATGGTGAAGCATACTCACCAACTACTGTTTATAAACTACATGCATGGATTGCAAGAGTTGTTCATAAGGCTAGAGAAAAAAACCTTAAAGCAACCTTTCATAAGGATTTAATAACCAAAGAATTTTTGAAAGAAATTGCCCATTTAAGCTGGTCAGAATATGGCCCTTTATTAGCTGTTGAATTTCTAGAAAAAAATGGCATATGTGTAGTAATTGAACCATGTTTAACTGGCACATCTGTAGATGGAGCTGCACTGAAGGATAATGACGGAAGACCGATCATTGCTCTCACTCTTAGACAGGATCGTTTAGATAATTTCTGGTTTACGCTCATGCATGAATTAGTTCATATATGGAAGCATACTGACTCTAATAATACCTTTGTAGATGATCTTGAAACTCTTAAGAATAGTACGGATAAAATGGAAGCTGAAGCAAATCGAATAGCGCGGGATACTCTTATTCCGCGTGTTATCTGGAAGCGAAGTTCAGCCTACTTAACACCTAATATTTCAACAATAGAAGAGCTTTCCAGAGAATTAAGAATTCATCCCGCTATTATTGCGGGGAGAATTAGAAGAGAAAGCGGAAAATATAATCAATTTTCTGAATTAGTAGGTCAGGGTGAAGTAAGAAAGCATTTTCCTAATCATATATGGTAAAAGAGGTTCCTACATGTATCCAAAATATATGCCTATTTTGAAGGCTAAGAAAGGCGAGTTAGAAGCTATAGAGGCTCTACTTCCTTATCCACACGTATTGAAAGAGATGCTTCCTGTATTTGAAATCCCATTCCTTACTAAAAAGCAAAGGTTGACAAAAAAATATTCAAGCATTTCAAATCCTATTGAATTTTTTCTAGATAACAAGGCTTTGAATTTATCCGAAAAAATGAAAAAATATCCAATGGGAATCGATATAAGCAGATGGCCTCCGAATTCTGTACTTGAGTCGGGCGAACATATTCTAAGCCATATTATCACCACCTTAAATAATAATGGTTGCAATGTTTTTCCTGTCATTGGTTACGACCGCTGGGAAGATGAAGAGTATGCTACTACCTTACAGAAAATGAGCGCTAGTCAAAATGAGTTCATAATCAGGCTCAACTCGTTTGCATTCGAAGATTTAATTGAGGAAGAGCCATTCTATGAAACATTAGATGATATTCTGTCCTCTTTATCAATTATGCCCGAACACTGCTCTATCATAATTGATTTCGAAGATATCACAAAAACTTCAATTGTAGAAATGAATGAGAAAGTACACGAAACTTTAAATGCACTTAATAAATATAAATTCAAATTCATTTCAATTGCAGGAAGCTCCATAACAAGTGATATAAATGGAATGGTTCCTAACCATAACTCAGAAGGAATAGTGATACGTAAGGAACTGAAAGTTTGGAAAGCATTTAAGAAATTTCAACCTGAATTAATTTTTGTATTTGGCGATTATGGTGTAGTAAACCCTTCAGTTGGTGAAGATATTATTGCACCTGACGCTAATGGCAAAATAAGGTATACAATTGATGACAGTCTTTATGTGGTGAGAGGTTATTCCAGAGCAACAGGGAAAAAAGGTGCTCAAATGCAAGATCTTAGTAAAAGATTAGTGTCTTCTCCCCATTATAAAGGAACAAGGTTTAGCTGGGGGGATAAGAAAATTAACGATTGCGCTCAAGAAGAATATATAGGCAGCACAACAAACTGGGTTTCAATTGATACAACTCATCATATAACACATGTTGTAGTTGAAGTCAGAGAATTCGAACTGCTTATTGAACAACAAAAAGAATTTCAAAACTGATACTTAGAACACATTGCATGCCACAATGTGTTCTAAGAAGATTATTCTGTGCGCTGCATCATTGCACATGTAATGAAATGTTAGATTTTAATGAAATATAACAAATAAATAATATGTTGAATATTTTAAAAACCGCTAAAGTTTTTTAAATAAACATAGGTATTACTTTTTTAAGAAAAATAATCCTTAGAGTGCTATATACACAATAAAACCTAAATCCAAAAGCACATTGAAAATTTTTACGCTTTAGCCTTTTTCGCCGCACCAGGATGATGATATTCAACAATATTGGGATTTTGAGACTCTACCCACGCTTTAATCAATTTTTTTCTTGCAGAATTCATAACCTCTGCATCATTTTGAGAAAAAAACACATCTCTATCTTGTTGTTTGTCATACTGTTTACCACTAAGGATAAAGATAGTATCTGAAGACATATGCAACCCCCTGTATTCTGTTCAATATGTTAATGCAAACTGTCTTGAAAGATTACTTGGTGCCCATACATAGCATACCTTACAAGCGTAGTTAGCTGCTCTATAATTATACCAACACTCTCATCAATGTCAACCCCGACAAGTTTGTTATTTATAATTTTCTTTTTAATCCAACCGCATTTATTAACTGGTAAAGCGGAAGATATACACAATAAGGAAATCAAAATCTCACCATTATTGCTACTAATAGGTATACAAATTCGAGTTTGCCTATGATCGAAGCTAATAGTGGGTGCTTTTTTAAACCAAGTCGTTACACAATAATTAGTATTCTTTCTTTCATCAATACCGACAAGAGAAAAACAGTGATCAGATACTGAACCATATTTAAAGAAGTAGGGCACATTATATTTTCTTGGGTTAGCTACAATAATAGTTGCTTTGTTAAAAGAAAATATAGGTTTAGATGTCTTTGCTATTGATATAATTTCATGATCATTCGCATTAATACTTGTATAAAGCCATGCTTTTGTTGTAGCACCATAGTTTGGCAGATAGGACAAGAAAAGATCAAGTAAGTTATCATACTTGCCATATAGTAACTTTCCAACATCATGCTTATTTGTCACCTTTAAAAAATAATTAGTTATCTTGTGGTTAACAAAAAAAGCTTTTGTACTGTTATAGCCAGAATCATATAGCTTATTTAATTTATCAGTACTTAGATCAAATTTTAATGTTGTAATCCCTAATGGTACTGGAATTGGTACCGAAATCCCCCCAACCACATTTGATATTATATTATTACTTGCATCAAGACCTGCACTAAGTAAATTACTTAAGTGCGATTGAATATTGTAGCCACTCAAACTTACATTTTTTTCAGCTGTATTGATAAGGTCAAATGCGTATACGGGTAATCTTTTATGTTTTTTCTTGTGAAAAACATAAGTAGGCAAATTACAAGAAAGACCACCATCTACTAAATAATAGCTTTTATAACTTGATGGTTCAAAAAATATTGGATACGATGAAGATGCAGCCAGTGCTTGAAAAACACATGCATCAGGAGTTTCATCATACGAAAATTCAACAACTCTACCAGTTAAAACATCAGTAGCTATGACTTTCAATTCTTTTTTAGTTACCATATACAACTCTTTGAAAGTTATTGACGGAAAAAGCTTACCGTCAATAGTGAACTTTTCTTTTAAATCCACCTTTACTTCAGCAAGTTTGGCTAATAAGTAGATTAACCTTGATTTATCATAAAGCCCTCTATCATTATCAAGTTTTTTATATATATAAAATAAATCAGAGATCATTTTTCTAACTGGGACGTATGACTTCACCTTTAAGCCATAATGTATTTTTGGTAGAATCCCACGCTGAGGATTTACCATATCTATTTTTGACACATCCGTTATTATTCTTTTAACATTATGAATTTTTTGCTTAACATCTCCAGTAGCAAACTTATCGAAATCTAAATTTTTAACTTCGTCAAATATTTCTTTTCCAGAATATCCAAGAGAAGCTAAGAAAGCAATAACGGCTCCTGCAGAAGCTCCAGCATACCCAACAAATTTAATTCCTGCATTTTCTGCAGCTTCAAGAGCTCCAGCAAAAGCAAGCCCCTTAATACCGCCACCCTCAAAAACAGCGTAACACTCAATATGCTCCATATTATTCCTTTACACAGTATTCGATAAAGTAAAGCAAGGGCTAACCCACCGAAGCTTTGCTTCAATGGGTGCCCTCGCTTTCTAACTCGCATTGCTCATTAAAAAGAAAGTGTAATCATTGAGAAAAAAGCAGCTGGTTTTAACTATGTTTTTTTAAATATGAACTAAATGGGTCATTTATTTTTAAATCAAAAATCATAATTTTTATTCGGTCATCTTTAACGATATGTAACTGATTACAATGTTTCTTAGCCCTTGGGAACACTCTCCAGTTGACAATATCATCGTCAATCATAATTAAATTATCATCACTCAATGCAAGAAGTTTATTATCACTTTCTAGGTAAGTGCCACAACCTGAAGTTCTGACTTTATCAATTTTTTTATCAAGAGCATATGTAAAAGCTTTCGTTTTCAATAACTCGGTATCTTTAAAAACATCAACTCTCAAATGCTCGTCTAAGAAAAAATTATAATCACCTGAAGTCCATGAATATGCGTATTTCTTTTGCGTTTTCATTTCCTCAGGCTTCATAGAAACTATTATATTTTTAATTTCTTTTATAATATTTTTAGGCATTGGAAACTCTGACTTTAAAGCCAGGAAATACTCTTCATTAATTTCATTATTTTCTTTAAGTATATTAAATAACTTATCTTTATGATTAATGAAATCAAGATCATTAGGCTGTTGTTTAAACTTATTCACTATAACATTTTTATCAATATTATTTATCATCAAATAATTATCAATCCATTCTATATCGATAGAATCTTTATTTGAAATTTGTCGAAAGTCTTTGCCCTTGCGTGAATCTGAAAAATAACCAGCATCACATGTTAAAACGCCTTCACTTCCTGCTGCCAATGCAAGACGGTCTAGTGTATTAGGTGATATAGAGAAACATCTAGTATCAAATATTTTTTTAGGCTTACGGTCTTGAACCCCACCATCCTCATGTTTCAATTCGGTATAAAACACACCCTTTTCATGAGCGTAGTAAACTTTCTTCGAATAAATGTAAATATCAGAAGGATAAAATCCTATTGTATGCGTATTACATTTGAATGTTTTTAATTCGTCTTGTTTTAAAAATGTATCTATCGGGGTGTGTTTTTTATGAGATAAGACTCTCCCATTTTTTGAATAAGAGATAACAGACTCAGCGTTTCTTTTATCAATAAATCCATTCCTGCCGAGAATATAGTCACAAACTTCATCCCATTGATATGAAGAGATATTTAAATTAAAGTCAACTAAAAACAAAACCCCCATATAGATAAAAGAATCTATGTAATCACCTTCTATTTCAAGATTCATCGCTAAATTAAACATACCCCATCCTTTTAGCAATATTCCTTATGTATTTTTTTTTGACAATTCCACTGTTACCCCAGCTTGTCAAAATAGTGCTATCAGGAATATCTCCCTCTCTCTTTCCCGTAACAGGATAACCATGCCAAGTGGCATTATTATCGACAACAAATTTTGCAATATAAGCATTATCTAAATCAGTTTTTCCAAGCCTTTCACATGTTTCTTTGTCGACGATCCACCAGTAACATGTTGAATTACATAGATAATTATGTATTACTGAGTGTTCAAAACAAAGTAACTCATCATCAGTAGTGATAGTCCACTGTGTACAGTCTGCTTTAGCAAAATTTTGCCTATGCTTTGGGTTGATTACATACTTCAAAGAATGAATTAAATGCTCTTTTATAATCATATAACAACTTTTCCTTAAGTTATGAAAAGCACAAACCCAACTTAAAACATAAAAATTCTTAACCCTTTGGTACAAAAAGTCAACAGCTAAATATGCGATTACACACTTGACATATTTTAAAATCCATGATTTAAAAAAGCATGACGATCTGAAAAGGAGTTCATATGAATATCAAAGACTTGTATAATAATGTTGCTTTAAGTAGCAAGCGCATTAAAGGTGGAAAGTTGCTCTCAAAAAATAATATTTTGAGAACAAATTGTATTAGCGTCAGATTAAATAGTGCTGAACTTTTCACACTAAATGAACAGCGAAGAGAGTTTGCCAAGGGCGAATGGCTTCGAATGTGCTTCATGAACAATCAACCTGTTGTCGTTCCTGAGATCAACAGAGCTGCATGGAAAATGTTTGGCGAGATAAATCAAAGACTCAATGAGATTGTTAATCACCTGAACGCAAAGCAGTCGTGTAACCCTCTTACCAAGACAGAACTGTTCGCCGTAAAGCGGCAAATCAGTGAGCTTCGCTCTCGCCTCCTTACCACTGATCTTTTGAGTATCCCCTCTAATGAAGGGCATGCAGCAGATCAAACGAGGTAAGAGCTTCGCAGGTGTTGTCCTATACGCATTGAAACCCGGAACACATCATAAAACTGATCCCGTAGTCATTGGCGGGAACATGTTGGGCGCTTCAGCACATGAACTGATTACTGAGTTCAACGCTTCTGCTTCACTTCGGGCAGACGTTGCAAAACCTGTATGGCACAACTCGCTTCGCCTACCTATCGGTGAATCACTCACAGCGAAGCAATGGGTTTCATTTGCCGACGACTATATGAATCGCATGGGGTTTAGTGAGACGCACCTGCGCTGCTATGTCATACATGACGACGAGGCAGGTCAGCACATTCATATTATTGCGAGCAGAGTAGACGTTATTGGAGGGAAGCTTTATCTGGGAAGGAACGAAAACTTTGCGAGTACCCGCATAATCCAGGAACTTGAAAAAGACCATTGCCTGACAAGAACTAAAGGCCCCTCTCCTTCGCATAGCCCTTCCCCTTTCAGAGACCGCAAGAAGCTATCACGTGGCGAGCAGCAGAAGGAGAAGCGTGAATTTCAGCCAACGGCCAAGACATTCTTACAAAACACTATCGACGAGATCCTTACAAGTGCCAATGATATTCCTCGCTTCATTGAAGCACTTCGCGAACACGGCATAACGCCCTTATCAAACATTTCCTCCACGGGTCGTATGAATGGTTTCTCCTTCGAATACTCAGGTATAGCTTTCAAAGCTTCGCAACTCGGTAAAGGGTATTCGTGGGCAACACTGCAAGATAAGCTTCGCTACGAACACGAACGTGACAATCCTCTGCTCTTAACTTTGAAAGCTTCGGCTATGGGAGGTGATGAGACGAGTGATTCAGATATAGAAGCTACTAAGGTAGCTATTACACCTTCATTACCAGTTGCTTTGGAATTCGTAGGTACGCCTCCTCCTATGTATGAACATAGAGCTAGAGCGTCAGAGATAACTGAAGCTCAAACTCCCCTCAGCATTACACGTATGGCATGCGAGCAAACCAGCAGTGCTGACTACTTCATGACTAGGGTATTGAAGTGGCTACTGAGCATTCCTTACCTAGCCACTTTCACAGACCTGCTCAAAAAGGCAGGTAAGACGTTTCTCCACCAAAAATCGTCATTTTCGACAATTCATACGGTCCTCTTAGCTGAGCCTGAGTTATCTGAGCCATTAGGCAGCGGCGAAATACTGACTGAACGCACAGCAGTGCACTTTTGATAACCTCATGCCTCAACACAATTTTCAAGCTTAAGTCCTTATTTGAATAAACAATTGATCGTTTTTACAGATCGATAATCTATATATGATAACTAACACCTATCAAATGGGGATCATCGATCGGTACAAGTGATTTGCTTAAGTTTTGAACTCGTTCAAAAATGCGTCGTAAAAGCAGTTACCAATCAGCTAGTTATGAGCGACTTTAAATTAAAGGTGCATAAAATGGACACAGCGGCTTTGAATGACCAGAAAGTACGTAAACCTTCGTTCTTCCGTTCAATCCGATTCTGGATTGTTGTACTAGTGATTGTCTGGATACTGGCTGATTCAAATCCCAAGGACACAGCAGGATTTTTGTTCATGTGGACGTTACCTGCATTCTTCTTACTCCTCACCGCATATGTGTCATACACACATAAAAGAGCTAACGCCTCGACGATTGATCTGTTGAACGTCAACAATAGCGGGATCTGGAGTCATGAATTCCAAGACAGCAAAATGACCATTGATAAGAATCGTGAGTTGTTAACTCTCGAGGCAGGTAAGCGTAAAAAGGCTTACAAGTTCAGTGACGTCAAAGGCTGGAGATACCACCTGGCTAATGGAGGGGAAATCGTAGCTTTTGATTTGGTGGGTATGGCAGGGGCTAAAGGTCACAACAATCTCACTCGCCTTAAAAACTTCGAGAACTCAGGATTCTTTATCCAGGTAAGAGACATTGAATTCCCTGAATGGCAGATCAAATTTCACCCCCGTAAAGGCCGCTTCCACCATGAACGCGGGATCCGCGATACAGAAATTCAGTTGAAGCAGTGGTGTGAAATTTTTGACCAGACACTCAACAAAACCACACCAACACAATAATTATCAATATCAAATAAGGGATTGAGAAATGAATAAACTTTCAACAGTTGCAGTCCTGTCCTTGGCGGCTTTACTTACAGGCTGCGATAGCGAACCCTCGTCTTCCGAAATCCAGAAAGCTATGCAGGACAACATTGACCACACAAACCAGCAAGCCAGACAGCGGTTCGGTGAGAACAGCAAAGACATGCTCACGACTCTGAACAAAGCTGAGAAGGTTTCCTGTAAGGAATCAGAGGCCAAAGGTACATACCTCTGCAAAGTGAATACCGATATAACACTACCATTCATGGGCGAAAAGCAAACCGTAGCTGAATTCAAATTCACTAAAAACGATGGTAACTGGAAAGTGTCACCGTAATCAAACGCATTGATCTACATCATAAATTCCTATAATAACTCCGAAGTAAATATATTTTATAAAATTTATCACCAGGGAATCTATCAAAAAAAATTCCTCACACCATCATCATCATCATCATCAGTGTTATTTGAGGGGTGAGTAACATTCACTATTAATTTATAAAAAGTAATGAATGAATTTTGAACTCTACTTAAAGGTGCGAGAAAGTATAAAAATCATATTTTCCAAAATATATCTAAGTCTCGTCATTATTTAAGCATGAATTAAGATCATCCGCAAAATCAATAAAGGTAGAACCTACCAGAAAATTACCTCTTTTAGGTCGATGCTCTTTGAATATACCAATAGCTTTTAAAGATACTCCCCCATCGAATTTATTAATTATCAACTGAGCAATTACGCTCCCACTCATGCCTGCAAGCGAAGTAACGGTTTTATTAGTACTGGCACCCTCAAAACAGATGTTTTTTTCTTTGCCGTCAGCAATAAAATGAAAATAAATATCTTCGGCTTTTCTTTCATAGAAAAAGCTGTGAAAATTAATATTAAAAGGCGACAAGCCTTTCTCAGGGTGCATTTTATGTAACTTGTTAACTTTTGATGGATATCCCATAATCACAAATGAAGAGGTTTTCTCAAAAAATTCGTTATTACCTTTAGTATCAAAAAGCACGCTATTTGGTATTGCCTCCATAATTTTTTCAGGCATTGGAATAATAGCGTAATCTTGTTCATCATTAAAAAATATTTCCAGATGCTGGAACTTGAATTGTTTTCCGTCAATGGATATGAACGGTAATTCACTTTTTTGCATCTCTTTAATTACATGGGAAGCAGTAACAATACAAGGCATATGGTCACCTAATAGATAGATAAAACCGCTTCCTATCAAAAAGGCCTCTTGTTTTCGGTGAGGTTGAGTTATAAAAAAAGATACTAATGAACTCTGCCATTCCAAAGCTAATTCAGTAGTTTTGCTCTCATCAATCCACGTTGGGGAATAGTGTATAATTGAAAGATGCGGATAAATTAACTTTGAATCCTCTAACATTTCCATCTCCTTTTTCAATGACGATATAAATTTTTCTGGTAAATTATTAGCAATGTGAGTTATGATTAATATAAATCTACAATTTGGTGATAATATGAACACATTTGAAATCGAAAAAAAACTTGCTCAGCGCGGTTTCAGTGCAAAAGATATTGCAGCTTTAAGAATCCAAGCCGAAAAAAGTGGGACTACTTATCCAGCTTTGCTTAAAGAGCTTAGCATTCGTTTTATTGCTGCCTTAATACTTGTAATCATCCTGGCGATTGTATGGGTATACACCTTCATATATAAAGACAGCCTAGCAATTACTTCATACTCGATAACAATGATAATTATAGCCCCAATTTTCTACATTTTCACACCGATGAAGTTAGGCTATAAAGCATTCCAATACTCGAGAAGAAAATGATTTATTTTTTATTATCGTATATTGATTTCAGAGCCGAATAGTCATTATATATTTCTACGCCTAATTCAAAGCGGCTCATATCTTTTATACCCCTGACAAAATCGGAGTTTACATAGTAAAAAAGTCGAAATGTTTCGGGTTTTCTTATGAGCCTGAACATGCCATAGGCCGAGAGAGCAAGATCCATACTGCTGTAAGCAATTTCACCTGTTTTTTGATCGAAGCCTAAGAACTTGGCTGCTCCAATGTAACCATCTTTCAAGAATCCTTGGGCATCATTTTTTCCTGTAATAACATTCATTACCCCCTCCTGTACGCCATTCACTCCATGTAGTGTGAGCATCGCACCAAATCCAACACCTATTATATTCCCGGTTGCAGCTGAAGCGGCCATGACTCCAAACCCTGCCACCACCTGTAACCCACTCAGCACAACCCCTACACCATTGATTACATATCCCCAGAAATCACCTTGCTGAACGAACTTCACTGAAGCATGCAATGCTGCCTGACCAGTCCGAAGAAGCTGATCTTGTCTCATCAGATTACGATGTTCTTCTTTCAGATTTTGTATACATTGCAGGCATTCTTCATCTGGGGCACCTGAACGGATAGTATCCATTTGTGCATTAACAAAAATCTTCACTTCATCCTGAAACTGAATCCTGTTGTAACCATCAGACAGGTGAATCAAAGAGACGTGATTTGTCGTACTAAGTAGCTGATTTGCCTCAGCATGAGCCATAGTAAGAAAGTAATCCTTGAATCGGTCTGGTTTCCAGTAGTCCATGACTGTGCCTTTATGTCATTATACGTATCATTAAGTTTATTTAATCAGATTACCCTTCTCAGGGAAAGAAAAAGGACCAGCCATGAGCACAGATCTCTTCTTGAAAATTGATGGCATTACCGGTGAATCACAGGACAGTAATCATAAAGGCTGGATTGCTATTGAATCTTTCACATGGGGCGCTAACCAGCCAGGCAACATGTTAGTTGGAGGCGGAGGTGGTGCAGGAAAAGTTCAGTACCGCGATCTCTCGGTTCAGGCCCACATAGACAAAGCAACTCCTGCAATCATGCGCTATGTCTCTAACGGCAAGCATGTAGGCAAGGTTGAGCTTTCGGTGTGTAAGGCCGGTGGCAGCCAAATCGAGTACTGCCGTATTACCCTTGAAGACGTTCTCATCACAAATGTGATTTTTAATGGCACTACAAGTCGTGACCTGATCGGTATCTCCTATCAGTTCCAAGCATCTAAAGTCAAAACACAGTATTGGGAACAATCAGCGAGCGGCGGTAAAGGCGCAGAAACACAGTCAGGCTGGGACATTAAATCTAACAAGGAACTTTAATAGTAGAGAATTTTGGTGAAAAATGAACTTAAGATGAACATTCGATACACTATAAAGTAATAGTTAACTTGTTATTTTAAAGCGAAAAAACGATTGCACTTTTATGCATTTTTGTTAAAGTTAACTTGGTTTATGGGCAGATTTTGGGTCGCGTTTCGCGATCAGTGAAAAGAATGTCCGAAAGGATTGCCTTACAGAATATCATATTACACGGTTATCATGATTTTCTTGTCAGTTTGCGTAAGAGTGCCCATAAACCACTCCAATATGGTAATTAATCATGTCAAGACTTCAATCCTTGAAGGCTGCAACAACAAAACCCGAGCTGGCTAAAATTTTAAATGTAAAAGCCAAATCTTTAACATATATCCTTTATATTCTTAAGCCTGAAAACCAATACACTCAATTTAAAATCCCTAAAAAAAATGGTGGGGAACGAATAATAAATGCCCCAGAGAAGGCATTAAAAAAAATCCAATCATCTTTATCGAAACTACTATTAGATTGTTTAGATGAAATTATTTCAGATAAATTTCCTGACTCCGAGATCGCCAGAGAAAAAGCCAAACATTCTAAAATATTAAAAGTGAAATGTAATTCAGCAAAAATTAAGCAACCATCTTTATCACACGGCTTTGAGAGAAACCGTTCGATTATTACTAATGCAATGATGCATTTAGGAAAGAAAAACGTATTCAATATTGATCTTGAAAATTTTTTTGGAAGTTTTAACTTTGGAAGAGTTCGAGGATTTTTTATCAAGAACCAAAACTTTCAACTGACTCCTGAAATCGCTACCGTAATAGCACAAATTGCTTGTTATAATAATCACCTCCCACAAGGCAGCCCTTGTTCACCAGTAATTTCAAATTTAATCACTCATGCTTTAGACATAAAGCTTGCAAATTTCGCAAAGAAAAACTCATCTTTTTATACTCGTTATGCTGACGACATAACCTTTTCAACAAGAACTAAAGAACTACCTTTATCTATCGCCAGAAAATGTCAAGATAACAGCTACTTAGTAAGCAATGAAATTAGAAAGGAAATAAATCGCTCTGGTTTCTTGATTAATGATAAAAAAACAAGAAATCAAATTAAGGATTTCAGACAAGATGTGACAGGTTTAATAGTTAATGACAAGCCAAACACAAAAAAAGAGTACTGGAGACTCGTAAGATCTCAATGTGATCATCTGTTTAAAAATGGTGAATTCACTGAAATAATTGATGGAGAAAAAACAAAAGGAAATATTAATCGTCTCGAAGGAAAGCTTAACTTCATTGATCAAGTCGATCATTATAACAGATTGCGACAAGGCGAGAGACTCAATCCAAAATACCAATTAAAAAAAGATGCATTAAAAAACGGTGGAGCTAAGCAAAGAAAACACTTGCATAGTTCAAGAGAAAAAACCTTTAGTAAATTTCTCTTTTATCGTTTTTTTTATAGTAATAATTTACCAACTATACTTACCGAGGGACAAACAGATAACATTTACTTGAAAGCAGCAATTTATAAATTAGCTGAAAAGCTACCAAAACTGGCAATAGCTAAGACTGAAAAGAAAACCTATAAACTCTTACTAAATTTCATTAATTATAATGAGAGAACTAAATATCTTTTAGAACTTCATGGAGGTACTGACTACCTCAAGGATTTCATAAAAAATTATAATTCCCACTTCAAAAATTACAGTGCTCCTAAGCCGTCAAATCCAGTCATTATTTTTGTAGATAATGACAGCGGCCCAAAAGACTTGATAAATTATGTCACAAAAATTGAAGGTATAGATATTCATCCCAAAAGTTGCACTGATATCCGGGATTCTGCCTTCGTACACATATTCCATAATTTATATTTGGTTCTTACACCTAAATCTAAAGATGGCTCTCAAACAGATATTGAATTCTTCTTTAAAAAGGAAGATAGGCTCAGACCTTATAAAGAAAAATATTTCAATACTGTATCTGACAGAGATCCTGTAAAAGACTTAAGCAAAGAAGCATTTGCTAAAAATATTATAAATGCTTATAAACATGAAATTAACTTTAACGGTTTCACAAGAATGTTAAGACGCATTGAAAAAGTAATAGAACATTTTCATAAGATTAATCAGTGAAGATAAGTAAACTGGGGTGACTTAAGCATATTTCACCCCAAAATAAAAACTGATTAATAATTTTATATTCTTCCACTTTGTCTTTTTTTGTTTTTTTTGAACTGATATAGTTTCGAAAGAAGTTCTTTTTCATACTTGACTCGTTCCTCACGATACACCCCCTCGGCTTCCTCTTCATTGTCTATTGCATAGTGGATCAAAAAACGGAAAAAAAAAGTGATTTCATGTTCATACCCCAGCGTATTAATGACCCGCTGTGAACTCCCCTTAAGCGCGTTTGAAAGCATTGAGATAATAGTGAAGCGATCAATCAAATGATCATTAGCTTGTGTGAGATAGTATTTAATGTAGTAGCCAACGCAGAAGAGCCAGATATAGCGCACAATCTTGTCTTGCTGAAACCCTGACTTCTTGAGTCGTTCAATAAAAAGTTGTAAAAGAAGAAGCAGTTTCTCTTCTTTCGACAGAACAGTAAAATTATTCATAGTTGCATCCTTGCAAAATTGTCTTCCTGACCTGTTAATAAATATCATAAAATCAAACCTAGTCAATAGGTGTAAGCTATCAGAATATTATTTTCTCAACCTCACCGGTAATTCTTCTTCAAGAAGAGAAATGGATATATTGTGACGATAGGCGTTCTCGAGCATTTTTCTTATTTTGAGTAATAAATTAGTGTTTTCATGGGCTAAAGACTTATTGTCGCTCTCAAGCCTCTTAATTCTTTCTGCTGCAAGAGTAAGACTACCAGGAACCTTGAGATCCTGCTTAGGCAAAGAGATAGACCTTTTTCTTTTCTTATAAGCTATAGCTATCTCAGTATGCTTACACAAAGCTTGGCGGGTTGGTATTTTTCCCAAATGTGGCTTACATGCTGTGCACAATAAATTCCAGGAAAACTCCTTCTTTTTCCAATTATCAATGATTGATACTATCTTTTTAATGTCGTGTTCATGAAACTTTTTTGTCATTTTTTATCACTCCTCTTAATTTTTGTTTAAGGTAACTACTCAATACTGTGATTTTTTTTCTAATTTCTTTTTGTTGGTCAGAGCTTAAAGATTCAATACCTTTCAAAAGGTAAGATACCTTACCCTTAATATCATTTTGTGTATTACTATTAGAAGGATCTTCGACCTTGGCTGACGAACTATGATTTATATTATTTAATAATTCACGTGATAGATCTGCTAACTCATCATGAGAAACATGATTATAATTATCGTTATGGTGAATATTTTTCCTACCTGACCATAAAGCAATTTCCACCTCAGAGAGAGTCGTTCTTTGAGCCATTGTATTAATCAGATGTCTGATTTGGTGGCTATTAAATTTGATCTCTCCTGGAAAAGAATTTAAAAATCTATTTCTATAGAAAATGTTCATTCGCGGGTTATTTCTTGTTAATGTTATATTAAACTCTGCAAAGAAGTAACTGCTTTTTACTTTTTCAACTGTGAATATATCGGTGTTTTTTAAAGAGTTTAGTTGGTATTTATTTACAATCATCAACTTGTTCCTCCATGAAGGCGATGCTTTTTTATTGCCGCCTTTTTCGGATCTATTTTTTCTATACAGATAATTCCAAAAGTGAGAGCAACTAATCACATTATTTTTAATTTCCTGAAGGAATGCTTTATTCTCTAAGTTCATTTTTGATTTTTTTATGTCAAAACCTAAATTATAAAGATCTTGATTAGTAATAATTTCGAACTTACTTTTATTGAGTTTTTTATAAAATGCTTTTTCACCTTTCTCAATAATGGAGCAGACAGCTCGAGCATTAGTACTAACTTCTTTAATGCGGTGGATTGCTTCTTTAGCAACCGGAAACATGCAGTCTGGGAGCCATTTCATATTAAACCCAAATCCTTTTTCTGAGTAGAACCTGAGACAAGGCCTTTCAATTTCCTCTGAATCATTCAATACAACAAGGCAGTCTTCATTAAGTTCCATGATTTCATTGATTCGTGAGGGGGCACACAATAACAAAGCAAAAATAGAGCTTGTATAAATATCACGAAGACCTTGTGGTTTAGATTTGAATAAACTCCCCATAAAACTAATGACTCTTGGGTCAGGAAGTTTATCGTTTAAACCATTTTCCTCTTCTGCAATTGTTTTATTCTGACTATTACTTTCAGTCAGAGGGTAAGTCCAATTCAATATATGATCTTCAATCATTTCATTTCTTACTAGAAAATTACAAACATGTTTAATATTGAAGTAGATCTCATTGACCTTTCCTAGTGAATATTGGTTATAAGCAAGCTCCATTGCCTTATCCAAAACCCTTGAGTTTAAATTGCTTATCTTATAGCCACTGCTTAAATTCGACATGGTTACTTCTAAAATTTTGAAAGCACGAAGAATTGAAATGCACTTATTGATGTTATTTAAACCCACTTTAACTAGATAAGCCTTAATAAAATCTGACATATATTCAGATAATGGTTGCTTCATGTTACGTGAATTCCAGCTATATTTGTAGAATGTCATTCCATTATCCCATTTAAGATCTTCCCATTTAACTCCATTACTCAGCGAAGCCTGACACTTAGATTCCTGAATGAATTTTTTTATTTGCAACTCGTATAAATCACTCATGACTTATTCTCCATAACTTTTGACTAGATTAAATATTTCTGACATTTTTTTTGAAATCATTCGTTCAATTTCGATTAGTTCATGTGTATCAGCAAAGTTTTTTTTAATTTCTCTTATGGTTTCTTCAAGTGCATATATCTCTGCAGAAATTGTTATTGGTTCAACAAACAAATTAGCTATCGGAATCATTACTGAATTCATAATGGCATTAATTTTCGCCCCAGTATTAGCATTATTATGAACATAAGAACGAACCGATTTCGAGGACGTATGATCTAAAGCTTTTGCAATTGCTGCGGCACAAAAGCCTTTCTCAGCAGCCTTTGTACCCAATGTGTATCTGAATCTTCTTGAATTTATGTAGCCAAAGTCTATTGAAGAATTAGTAATTGATTTATTGACAGTCCATTTGATTCTACTTGCAAACTGACGAGATGTTATTACCAGATCTCCATTTTTTAAGCTATCTACAGTGACCATTTTAGTTTTAAAAGGAGCAGTGCTTATAAAAACCGGTAATTCCTGAGTTTGATTGTAGCTCAACTTAATATTTAATGTGCTCTCTACTAGTTCAACCACCGCATTAGACAAAAATCTAAGATGACGATATAAACCTTCAGGAATTTCTAATTTAGTAAAAGTCTGTCGATAGGTGTTTTTTTGCTTGATTTGAGGAACATTTATAAAATATTTTCCATGTAGTGAAACAACATCTTGGATTTGTATTAAGTTGATTTGAAATGGCCTTCTTCCTGAGTATATCAGGAGGGTTAACATGATGTAGTTTGAAACAGTTATTTGTTGTTGCTGAAAAGCTAACGTACTCAGCCTGATTATTTCATTTAACTGCTTATCGCTAAATGGACCTTTATCATAATCGTGAGTATTTACGTTCTTCTTAGCGTCAGGTTTTTTTACTCTTACATTTTGTATTAGCTCTTTCACACTGTTGTCTAATAAATCGGGAAATTGGGAGTTTAACTTAAGAAGAAAATACTTCATGGTTTCTGAATGAGTATAGTTATCATATTCAAAACGATTAAAATAATTTGCAAATTCTCCGTAGCTAAATTCTACAACCCCCCCTTTAACTTCTTTCTGGTAATGCTTTATAGCGAAGAACATTTTTCTAACATAGCTTACGCTATGCTTTTTTAAGCAATACGCAAAAGTAGATTTTATAAGCATCAAGAATTTGTCTATGCCTATAAGCTGGTTGAAGTTAATCTTTATCCCGTAATCTAAGCTCCATATTGAATCAGAAAAACAAACTTTCTTTTTTCCGTTCACAGTTTCAAAATCCGAATATTGATTTTCTGTTTTTTGTATTATTTTGTGCATGTTTTTTCGGTTCCTTTTCAAGAAAGCTAGTAGCGTTCATAAATTGCATTATCTTATATGACTCATTTATGAGATAACGTTGTGTATATACTTCAGACGTTTTACTTCTCCTGCTCCAACCCATTAGATAATTTCTGACTTTTTCATACATTTCGTAGTTAGCTGGGTTAGCTAATTGGTATACATGCTCTGAGTAATTCACGTTCCAGGTATGCCGTAGCGAATGCGCAACAAAATTCTTTAACAAAGCTTCATTCATCCTAATAATATTGAATATTTTTTGGTAGCCAGAAATAGTTAATGGACTCCCCATAACAAAGTTAGAACTATGTGTTACCATCAGATAATTATGTCCTTTGGATAGTTTTTGATTACTCCTCTCCTTATCTATATAAATTTTTATTCTTTCACAAAGTGCCTTAGTCAAAGGTATCTTACGTTCAGCAGTTTTAACTAATGGTTGCCTTAACCTTGTGTCTTCTTTATCGTCGGGCCTTCTGATTATATGAAGTTCCTTTTTATTATATTTAAAGTCATCAGTTTTTAAATTAAGTAGCTCACCACCTCTTATGCCTGTCTCTAATAAAATACTTATTATCACTTCGTTTCTGAATTTTACACAGTCTTTAAAGGGATTGTACTCACTGTCAATTTTGATCAATTCCTTTAGTGCTTTAATCTGATCTTTATTTAATGACTTATTCTCAAGCTCTGAGTATGACTTTCTTACCTTAATGTTTGGCCTTACATATTCAAAGTTACGTGAAATTAGTTCTGCATCTTTATTGTTGCTCCCTATAACATTTAAGAAAAACCATACTAGGTATTTTTCTATGACGCTTAACTTATAGTGAAGAGAGCATTCTGATATGATTCGTTCTTCTTTAATTTTTGTTACTTTTGCTTCTTTATGTTTAGATGAAAAATGAATCATTGTGTCATATGCTAATCTACCCTCTAATAACCTTTCTTTATTAACTTTGCTATCAAGAGTTATACCTTTGTCATTTAGATATTTTGCATATGACATTAGCACTCCTGTAATTGATTCAATTGTTGAGTATGAATAGTTTTTGGTACGAGACAATACAGCCACATATAAATTCTCATATACTAACGGCAGGCCATTACTTGCATTTACTATCATACAAGTACGAACACCATTATCATTCCTTAGCCTTTTTAATTTTAATACACAGTCCATTTACACCCTCTATTTACATTTTATTATTGAGTGGTACTAAATAAATCATATAAAAAAGCTATTTACAAAAATATATTTTCTATAAGTGTAAGAATGTTTTGCCGCTGGGGTTTGCAGCCCGAAAATTTTAATAACCCTCTAGAGGGTTATTAAAATCCTTTAGTTTTACTTTAAAAATTTAACTCTTTAATAAATAAAGTTATTTACTAAGTTTGTAAATAAAACTGTTAACAGCAAGCTGTTAACTTGTAAACATGTTTACAAATCAATCAGGATTTATTAGATAGTTTAAATGTAATAAACTTAAGAATCAGATTTTCCATGTCGTCTCTTTCCTTAAGTAAACAAATCCAAGTTTCATATACTCTCAGTTTCTCCGAGTCATTAAATGTTTCAGCAATACGGAATGAAACATATGAATTCCCTAATAAGTACATATTTAAAAGATTAACTACTGCACGATTAAAATCGTCATCTGATAAATTTTCAATTATTGATAAATCAAACCTTCTTTCAATCTCTTCAAAGTCTAAATTTTCAAAATAACCATTCCCCATAATAAAATCTGAAATATTCATATTGTTACCCTTCTAATTTAGTGAATGAGCGTGATTTACTGATCATTTCCTGAAGAAAATCTTCGATTTCGCTTTCAATAAATGCCACCGCACGAGAGCCAATTTTGATAGGTTGAGGAAACTGCTTTTGATTAATCAACTCATAGATCCAGGAACGACTGAAGCCGGTTCTCTCAATCACAATAGGTAAACGGATTAGTTTCGTATTATGTCGGTTCATGGTGCTCTCCTCGATTGGTTTCAATGAGAGCAACTGTAACGAAGACAAGAAGGCACGAGTTAGTGTGGTCCCTGACAGCAGGACCACTGAAGACTGGGTCAGTTGGAATCCGAGAGTTTCATGACGTCCGAAACTCTCATATTTTTAAGGTGGGGGTTTCGATTTATGAAGAAGTTGAATTGGCGAACGAAATCAATCGTTGCTGCTTTCATAGCCAGTGGTCTATCAGCGTCTTTGATATGGTAGCTAAGACGGATAACTGCCTCATCGTCTTCATCTGTGTACAGCAGTCTGGAAAGCCGATCGTCTGAAACGCGCAAGTCATATACCTTTGTCCATAAAAGAACGTCGAGCATTGCTATGAGACGATAAGAGATAACCTTCTTGATTGTGCCGTAGCCGAAGCGCACTGCCCCCGACTCGTCAGCTTCAATCCCCTTCACGCGTCTCCATTGCGGTAGAGCTGATTTGATAGACTCTGCAATTTCATCATCTGTACCACTGGCAAGGTCGATTTCTAAAAGGATGGTGCTTTCACATATCGCTGACATTACCGTAGATACATATGCTTCATGGTGGGGAAGGTTTACGCAGTACTCGTCACTACCTTGCTCCCAGGAGAACAGATTTACCCGGAGACCAGTTACACTGAGTTGAGCAAGGCGGCTTATGTCTGTAATGAAGATATGTGGTGGGCTTTGAAGAGTTTGATCATCTTGCATGTAGTTAAGCTGTTCGGGCTCGAAGAGGAAAGGCTTCCCATTGAAGATCTGTCTCATATAACCACCGAGGCCGATCTTTTCTTCTTCACTAGGCCATGGCTTAAAAAGAAGGGCTCTTGCCCATAACTCATGATAGAGACAGTTAAGCGTGGTCTCTTCGAACTTTCTATAGTTTGAAATGTTCAGCCAAGCTTTGACTGCTCTTGTATCCTCAGTAGACCAATTTTTCACCACTTCGCTCCTAGCCATATTCTTGAACCATAATCATTACTGAGATTACGACCTCAGGCTATAGCCATATGCATAACTGCTTCATACGACATGTTCAATGCTGTACCCTTAACGACTATCTTATAAAAAGATGTAAAATATTTAATTCAGACTTATAAATAACATTCATTATATTTTTTGGTTCCTTTTTAGAGCCTTTATATAATTTTAAAATAAATAATCTTTATTCTTATTAAATAAATAACAGCTCAATTACAGAGACGCCAGCGCACAAGCCTGCGGGCTTTTTTGTTCCCTCCTGTGCCTTTGAAACCCGCATTCAAAACTTACCGGTTCCAGAAAAGCATGGTCATTTATTGCAGGTATCCGATATTGACTGACTTAATGGCCCATGCGTCATGGTAGACCTCAATGCATTACGGGAAAACCATTATTCATTTAAATAACGCTATTATGCTAAGCCAGCTTATTTCACAAAACAGAATCAAATATTTCACATAATCAGACTTATTATTGATCCAAGTCATTTTTCGCAACCTCTTAACAATTATATAAATTAACAAGAACATCTTTTACCTTTCGTAAATATCATCCCAAACGTAAAAAAAGCTAATATTAAAAAGAAACTTACAGGCAGGGAATTATTCAGAAATCCAATCAGCAAAAGAAGAAACTCTTCGTCTTAAATCTTTATATATCAAAGGCCTGTCTTACATAAAAAGCAACTACCCTTTCCCGCTTCCAGATCATTCCCGCCGATCCTGAATCATTAAAATTCCCACGCAATTACCCTGCGCATTTATTTCACCGCCAACTGATAATGATTATTGATTTGATTCCCATTTATATATCACCTTATGCTGTTTATCAGCCCGTAAATATCTTCAGGACAAACAACCGTTAAAGGATTAACCGTTATGACGTCGTTAACCCCTCTCGCCCGTCGTATCAAAACCAGTCTGTTCATTCCCGTTTTTGGCATAGCTTCACCTGCGTTTGCTGAGCCGGAGATCACTGATCCCAATGAAGAGGTGATGGTGGTGACGGCTTCAGCTGTCGAACAGCGTCTGAAAGATGCTCCGGCATCAATTTCCGTGATTACCGCACAGCAACTGGCACAGGACGTTGGTAAATCGGCCACGGATCTTGCGGATGTGCTGGAACGTGTCGCGGGCGTATCCAAAGCCATCGGAACAGATGTGGGCTCCGGTATTCAACTGCGCGGTATGCCAGCGGCGTATACGCTGTTGCTGGTTGATGGCAAACGCATGAGCTCCAGCAACGGCATCAAAAGCACGCAGCAAAACTATTTCGACGATATCAACTGGATCCCCGTTGATGCCATTGAACGTATCGAAGTGGTGCGGGGACCGATGTCCGCGCTCTATGGCTCGGATGCGATGGGCGGCGTGGTGAATATCATCACGAAGAAAAACAGTGATGTCTGGCACGGTACCTTAACCGCAGGCACGCGCCAGCCGCAGGACGATAAGCGGGGAAGTACCCAGACCTGGACAGGTAGCGTTGGCGGCCCACTGGGGAAAGGATTTGACCTGCGTCTGAATGGTTCGTGGAATAAGCGCCAGGCGGATAAAAGCGACACCGGCGCACTGCGCTGGGGAAGCGGTCAGGAGGGACGCAAGAATGAAAATTACGGTGCCGAACTGGGCTGGGATATTACCCGCCAGCATCGGCTGACGATCTCTACGCAGCAGGGAACCGAAGAAGGTCTTCCCGGCGTCGCCAGTAACGGCAGTGAAATTAATCTGCGCGGGGCCAGTAAGCTTGAGCGTGAAAACTATGCGCTGGATTACCGCGGCATTTTTGCATTTGGCACGGCGAAGCTAAGCGCTTATCAGAATAAATTTAAAAACTGGGTGTCGGACGTACCGGTTATCGCCAACGGCGCGGTGACGGGCAGCGAGGACAGCACGTTGTGGAATAAAGAATCCATTATTGAAGGCGATCTCAACCTGCCCTTCGAACTCGGTTTGCCCCAAAACCTGACCGTGGGCGCGCAATGGAAAAAAGAAGAGCTGCATAACCCGCGCTCGCTGGGCGTGACAGCCGACGCGGCCGATACCTTTGGTAAACATACTGGCGAAGCGAAAAGCACCGGCATCTTCATCGAAAACCAGATTGACCTGCGGGACGATCTGGCCCTGACGCTGGGCCTGCGCCGGGATAATACCGATTACGGCAACCGGACCACGCCGCGCGCCTATCTTGTCTGGCAAGCCACGGATGCTCTGACGTTGAAAGGCGGCTATTCCGAAGGCTTTAAGGCGCCCAGCGTTCGTCAGGCCAGCAAAGGCTTTATCGAAACCTCCCGCGGTGCCGGCTGTAACGGCTATGCCGATTACCAGGGCGGGAGCTGTTATACCCTGGGGAATGACGCGCTGAAGCCTGAATTGTCGCAGAACTGGGAAGTGGGCGCCCTGTACGATTATGCGGGATGGGGCGTGGGCTTAACCTTCTTTGACAGCCGCTTTCAGGACAAAATTGCTTCCGCGCCGGTGGGCTATATCCCGGGCGATGCGTCCGGTAGCTACTGGCTGAAGCGCGTCAATCTGGATACCGCCCGCACGCAGGGCGTGGAAGGCAGCCTGACGGTGCCTCTGATTACGGAAGAGAAAGGCCCCTGGCTGAAAAGCCTGACCCTGAATAACACTTTTACGCGCATGATCAAAGCGGAAGACACACTGGGCGTCATGTTGGTGACCACACCAAAACTCGCCACCTGGTCCTCGCTGGACTGGCAGGTCAATGAGGCGATCAGTCTGTCGATGACCGCCAAATACTACGGAAAAATGCTGGGGCTGAATAACCGCGCGGATCAGGCCGCACGCGGCAATACCGCAACTACACGTATTCGCCAGGCCTATATGATTTATGGCCTGTCCGGGCAGTACCGGGCGACCAGGCATCTGAAATTCAACATGGGCGTCGATAACCTTTTCGATAAAAATCCGGTGTCCGCGCAACCCTCAGCCGGTACCACCAGCGGCAATAACTATTACGTTCCCGGACGAACGCTGTACGCCTCCGTGACGGCTTCGTTCTGATAACACTGAGGGTCCGCTCGCCCTGCTGAACATACCACGTACCCAAGGCGGAAAGCGGATGGTCAGCCCGACAACCGGGCACACTTTTACGGACAATGACAACGTACAAGGAGAAGGTATGCGTTTTTCCCCTCTGGCAGGTTTACTGGCGCTCGCCTGTTTACTGAGCGCGCCGTTGGCGTCGGCCAGCGACGCGCCCACCGTCCAGCTGTCGCATTTTCAGGGCACAACGGCCATTCCTCTGCATCCCCAACGTGTGGTGATCTTAAACCCGGTAACGCTGGACAGTGCCGATGCGTTAGGAATTCATCCGCTGGGCGTGCCCCGGACCGCGATAAGCTATCCGGCCCATCTGGCGCGCTACAACAGTGATGAGTACCTCAATGCGGGCACGTTATTTGAGCCTGACTATGAGGCCCTGAGCCGCGCCAGGCCGGATCTGATTCTGGCCGGCGGCAGAGCCCTGGCGGCCTATAACAAACTCAGCGACCTTGCGCCGACCGTATCGCTGGATATCGATCCCAATGATGTTTTAAACAGCCTGCGTCAGCGAACCACGCAACTGGGTGAAATCATGGGTAAACAGGCGCAGGCGAGCACCGTTCTGGCGAGATTTGATGCGCAGGTTGCTGACCTTCGCCGCCAGGCGGCTCAGGCAGGCACGGCCATGATGCTGATGGTCAACGGCGGCAAACTCAGTGCTTACACACCGCATTCCCGCTTTGGTTTTATTTTTGATGTCCTGCAGTTCAGACCGGCCATCGCCCTGCCGACCGCCAGTAAACACGGAAACGCCATTTCGCCCGAACTCATCATGCAGGCCAATCCGGACTGGCTGTTCGTTCTGGATCGCGACAGCGCCATCGGCAGCAAGGCGGGCGTTTCTGCCCGGCAGGTACTGGATAATCCGCTGGTGCGCCGCACCACGGCATGGAAAAAACAGCAGATAATCTGGCTGGATTCGGCCTCGTTGTACCTCGCTGGCGGGATCCAGAGTTACAGCCTGATGATGGAGCAGATCAGGCAGGCACTCAGCACAGCCGGCGTCCGCCCAGAATGAAGTCTGTGGCCTTTAGCTTTAGCCTGATCCTGCTGGGGGCGCTGATGATGCTCAGTGTGATGACGGGCGTCACGCAGCTGTCACTGATGGACGTGTGGCGCGATGCCGACATGCGGGAGATGATGTGGGTGAGTCGCGTGCCGCGCACGGTCGCGCTGGTGCTGGCTGGCAGCGCCATGAGCGTTGCAGGGCAAATCATGCAAATACTGACGCAAAACCGTTTTGTCGAGCCCTCTGTCGTGGGCACGACACAGTCCGCCGGTCTGGGCTTACTGCTGGTCATGCTGTTTTATCCCGCCGCGCCCGTCATAGTCAAAATGGGCATTGCCGCCCTGTTCGCCCTGGCCGGTACCCTGCTGTTTATGCTGTTAATCGCCCCTGTTCGTCAGAAAAGCGCCCTTATTGTGCCGCTGACCGGCATCATGTTGGGGGCCGTTTTCAGTTCGGTCACCACCTTTCTGGCGATGCAGTTTGACCTGCTGCAGGCGCTGGGCAGTTGGGAATCGGGGGATTTTTCCAGCGTGATGCAGGGGCGCTATGAACTGCTGTGGCTAGTAGGGATGATCGCCCTGCTCGCTGGCCTGCTTGCCGACCGCTTCACGGTCGCCGGTTTAGGGCATGACTTTTCCGTAAACGTCGGGCTGAACTACCGTCGTGTTCAGCTCACGGGCATGGCGATGATTGCGCTCATCAGCGGCGTGGTTATCGTGGTCGTCGGGGTCCTGCCGTTCCTGGGGTTAATCGTGCCGAATATTGTCAGCCTGCTGGCTGGCGATAACCTGCGACGCACCGTGCACTGGGTCGCGCTGACGGGGGCTATGCTGGTAGTAAGCTGCGATATCCTGGGGCGGCTTATCGTGCAGCCGTTCGAGATCCCGGTCAGTACGTTGCTCGGTGTACTGGGCGCGGCGGTGTTTCTGCTGCTGATTATGAAGGGGAAACGCCATGGCCGTTGAGTGTTCGCTGCCGTCTCGCGTGCTGAACAGGATGCGCTCCCCTGCCGGACGGCTGTGTTTGCTGACCATCATCGCGATTGCGCTCTGCACGCTGTTTCTGACCCTTAACCTGCAGGGCAATATCGGCTATCTCCTGAAACACCGCGGGCAGATTTTACTGACTATGGTGCTGGTTGCGTTTGCCTCGGGCATCAGCACGCTGCTTTTCCAGACCATCACGCAAAACCGCATTCTTACGCCGTCGATCATGGGGCTGGAGTCGCTGTTTATTTTACTTCAGACGCTGATGGTCTTTTTTATTCACCTGTCGCCGTTGAGCCAGACCTACCCTGTGGTGCAGTTTCTGGGCGAAACGGCGCTTCTGATGCTGTTTGCCACGCTGCTTTACCGCTGGTTATTTAACCGCAGCGGGCTGGAACTCCAGCGCGTCTTACTGGCAGGCCTGGTGTTCGGCACGCTGTTTCGCAGTCTGTCCGGACTGATGCAGCGCCTGCTATCACCGGGAGAATTTGCCGTTTTACAGAGCCGGATGTTTGCCACCTTTACCCGCGCCGACAGCGACGTCCTGCTGTTCTCAGGCAGCGTCATTGCTGTTGTGACGGTAATCATCTGGCGCATGCGCCATCGCCTTGACGTGCTGGCGCTGGGCAGCGATACCGCCACCGCACTCGGCGTGCCCGTTCAGCGCTACGTGACCGGTCTGTTGCTGCTCATCTCCCTGCTGGTAGCGATCTCAACCGCGCTGGTGGGGCCAATGACGTTTCTGGGCTTGTTGATCGTGAATCTGGCCTGGCCCGCCATGGGCTCATGGCGTCATCGCGAGATGCTGCCTGCCGTGGTACTCATCGGCATGATTACGCTGACCGGCGGACAGCTCATTCTGGAGCGACTGCTGGACAGGGCAGGCACGCTGTCCGTCATCATTGAATGTGTTGGCGGTGGACTCTTTCTTTATCTGGTGCTTAAAAAGGTGGCAACGTGATTGAAGTGGTGAATGTGAATAAGCGCTACGGCACGCTTTCTGTTCTCAACAATATCAATGAAACCCTGCCCGCGTCGGGCATCACTGCCATCATTGGTCCTAACGGTGCCGGAAAATCCTCTCTGCTGTCGATGATGAGCCGACTGCTGACGCCGGACAGCGGTGAAATCAGAATCGATTCGCTGGTGGTGAACGAGGCGCACACTGAACAGCTGGCGAAAGTGCTGTCGGTGCTACGGCAGGAGAATCATTTTACCCATCGGCTGACGGTGTACGATCTGGTCAGTTTTGGCCGCTATCCCTGGTCAAAAGGACGGATAACGGAAGCGGACAGACACCATATTGAGCAGGCGCTGTATTTTCTGGATTTGTTGCCGCTGGCACAGCGTTATCTGGATGAGTTGTCCGGCGGGCAGCGGCAGCGGGCCTTTGTGGCGATGGTGCTGTGCCAGGATACGCAGTACGTTCTGTTAGATGAACCGCTAAATAATCTGGATATGAAACACAGCGTGACCATAATGCAGCAATTGCGACGAGCGGCGGATGAACTGCACAAATCCATCATTCTGGTCATTCATGATATCAATTTCGCCTCCGCCTATTCCGACTACATCATTGCCATGAAAAACGGCGCCGTTTTTATGCGCGGTACGCCAGCCGACATCATGCAGCCGGACGTGCTGACGCGGCTGTTTGAGATTCCGGTGGCGATTGAAACGGTGGCGGATCAGCGGATAGCGATCTATTACCGCTAACCTGACTCACGCTTTCGTGGCGCGGAAGCGGAGCCGTGGACGTCGCCGCACGGTCCACTTTATCGGTGGCCGATTGCAGGCAAACGGAGAAACGCGGATGCGCCCGGCTCAGCAGTAGAATACATGCCGGAGTTCTGCCTGCTTACCGGGCCGGAGGACGGCAGCATATGCCTGCCCTGCTCAGCCGCCGAAACGGTTTTCGACCCGACCGCGCGGCACTGCCCGCTATTTACCCCAGTAAACCTCATCGCAAAACGGCTTTCTGGCCCCTAACTGAGCCGACAATCTGGCGGCACTTTCCCGCATCAGGTCACCCAGCCCTGCCGCTTTGCGGTCCAGGGTTAAGCGTGATGACGGACCGGTCAGTGCCAGGGCGGCCGTTAATTTATCCCCTTCGCCAAACACCGGGATGGCAAAGGCGGCAGTGTGCGGATCGCGCGCGCCCGACGTATAGAGCGGTAAGTCCGGTGTCTCAGCAAACAGGGGTTCGCCCATTCCCCAGTAACGCAGCACCTGGCTAATCGCCGAGTTATCCAGAGGATAAAGCGAGCCCGGCAGTCGCGTATGGCGCAGGCCATCCGACGATTCCGCACGGAAGACGCAAAGACGCTGACCGTTATCAATCACATACCAGCTGGCGCTTTCATGGGTGGCCGAAGCCAGCGCCTGTAGCTCGGGCTGGACCACGCTGGCCAGATGAAACGACTGTTCGTAGAGCTTGCCCAGATACAGCAGTCTTGGTCCCAGGGTATAAATCCCGTTATCCCGTCTGACTACATAACTCATGCGTTCCAGCGAATTCATCAGGCGATAAACGGTGGTTTTGTGGTAGCCCGAGAGCTGCGACAGCGCCGTCAGGGACAGGCTTTCTTCGCCTGGCTTAAAACAATCCAGCAATGCCAGCGCCTTCTCTACCGCATTAACCCCTTCGTTTCCCATTTCGCTTCTCCTGATTTTTGCTGGCACTGAGTGTACCTGAAACTGTGAGTCACATCTTATTTACATCACAAACAAGCTCGCAACACTGGCGCGAGCGTCAGTGTCACCGATATAGTAATTTCATTATGTACAACACAGTTTTACTCTGTAAAACATCAAACCTGTGAGGTGACCCATGTCCGCGAACGAAAAACCGATGATCAACCGCGACGTTACGCGAGTCAGTCATGATTATGTCAGACGTGCCGCTGAATTTCAGGCCGCGATTATTGCGGATGTCGCGGGCAGACGCGGCACGCTCCATGGCCGCGTTAAGCCACTGGGTGCGCATATGAAAGTGGCCGGACCGGCGGTAACGGTGGAAGTGCGTTCAGGTGATAACCTGGCGATCCATGCTGCGCTGGCGGTGGCCAAACCCGGTGATGTCATCGTGGTAGACGGTAAAGGCGATATCAGTTGTGCGCTGCTAGGCGAAATCATGGCGACCCAGGCAGAAGCGTCCGGCATTGCCGGCATTATCATCGATGGCGCGGTCAGGGATGCGGATGCGCTGAGCAACCACACCTATCCGATTTTCGCCGCTGGCCTGAATCCATGTGGCCCGACCAAGCTGATTCCCGGTCGTGTGAATTACCCGGTTTCTGTGGCCGGTGCGACGATCAACGCGGGCGATCTGGTGGTCGGTGATATCGATGGTGTGGTGGTCGTCCCACGTGACGAGGTCGAATTGGTGCTGGAACTCGCGGCGAAAAAGCTGGATATGGAAACCCGCCGTATTGCGGCAATCAAAGCCGGGGACAAAAGACCGACCTGGCTGAACGGTGCCCTGCGTGCAGCAGGCATGTTAGCGGAAGGGGAGGAACTCTGATGCGCAAACAGGATACTGTCATTATTACCGGCGCTGACATCGCCCCCGCCGCGCTTGCGATGCTGAACGATTATGAAGTGGTGTTTGCGGGCACCAGGCCAACCGAAGACGATCTGGTCGCGCTGTGCCAGCAGTATAATCCCGTCGGAATCGTGGTGCGCTATGGAAAAATTAACGCCCGCATCATGGATGCCGCGCCTGCGCTGCGCGTGATCTCCAAACATGGCAGCGGCATTGACGTTATTGATCAAGCCGCGGCGGCCGAACGAAACATCAGCGTTCAGTCTGCGCCGGGTGCCAACGCGGCGGCGGTGGCTGAACATACATGGGCAATGATTCTGGCCTGCACCAAATCCCTGATTCCGCTGAATCGCCGGATGCGTGACGGTCACTGGGACAAATCCAGCCACAAGTCCCTTGAACTGGAAGGCCGGACGCTCGGGCTCGTGGGCCTCGGCGCGATTGGCGGCCGGGTGGCCGATATTGGCCGCGTGTTTGGTATGCAGGTTATTGCTTACGATCCCTGGGCGAAAACGCTGCCCGCGGGCTGTGAGCAGGTGGACGACTTAGCCACGCTGTATGCGCGCGCGGATATAGTGTCGCTGCACTGTCCGCTGACCGCGCAAAACAGCCAGATGATTAATGACCAGGCGCTGGCACAGTTCAAACCCGGCGCCGTGCTGGTGAATACCGCACGCGGTGGACTGATTGATGACGATGCTCTGGTGCGTGCGCTCAGGAGCGGCAGGCTCAGTTGGGCGGCGCTGGACAGCTTTACTGTGGAGCCGCTGACCGCGCCCAACCTCTGGCAGACGGTAGAAAACGTCATTATTACCCCGCACATCGGCGGCGTGAGCGATAACTCTTACGTGAAAATGGGGACGGCTTCCGTGACCAATCTGCTGAAGATCTTAGCGCAGAAGGAAGCGACGGTATGATGTGCCTGACTACACCGGAGATCAGGCAGACCACGGTATTTACCCGGCTGCCCGATCGTTTCCGCCAACCTGACAGCCACAATGCCTGGGCGGCCGCTAATCGCGGCGGCCAGCTGACCGATTCGTTTCTGGAAGGGCCGGTCTGGCATCCCTCGGGTTGCCTGTACCTGACCGATATTCCGTATGGCCGCATATTCCGTGTCGATATGGCGGGCAACTGGGAGCTCGTCGTGCAGTACGACGGCGAACCCAACGGCATGAAACTGACCGATCCCGATACGCTTCTGATCACGGATTACCGTCACGGCCTGATGAAGCTGTGCCTCAAGGAGAACACGATCGCGCCGTGGCTCTCGCGCCGTAACAGCGAAAGTTTTCGCGGCGTGAACGATCTTACCCCTGACAGCCGGGGCAATCTTTATTTCACCGATCAGGGGCAAACGGGGCTGCACGATCCGTCCGGACGCGTTTACCGGCTCAGCCAGGACGGGCAACTGTCCGTTCTGCTGGATAACTGCCCGAGCCCAAACGGCCTGGTGCTGTCACCCGACGAGAAGGTGCTGTATGTCGCCATGACGCGCGGCAATGCGATCTGGCGCGTACCGCTTCAGCGTGACGGATCGGTCAGCAAAGTCGGCCAGTTCTTTACCTCGCACGGGCCAAGCGGTCCTGATGGTATCGCCGTCAACGCGCAGGGCGAACTGCTGATTGCTAACCCGGGGCTGGGCCGCGTCTGGCTGTTAAACGATCTGGCAGAGCCGATTGAGATTCTGACCAGCCCGGTCGGACGATCCACCACCAACCTCTGTTTTGGCGGCGATCAGCGCCGGCAGTTATTTATCACCGAATCTGTCAGCGGCAGCATTCTTACCTGCTCAATGCAAACGCCAGGCCACCCGCTGCCCTTTCTTTCCACTGCTTTTCTCTGAGAATAACTCTGCGTTGACGCAACGCAGCGGAGACAACCATGAATCTGCACTCAACGCCTTCCCGCTCAATGACGGAGCAGGATGACGTGCCCGTGTCCCATGACGGCATGACTCAAACGGATTTTGAACAAAGTGAAGTCGCGGCAGGCAAAGCCTTTCGCCGTATCCTGCCTTTTATTTTTATCTGCTACGTGGTCAGTTATCTGGATCGCACGAATGTCAGCTTTGCCGCGCTGGGCATGAACGCGGATTTAGGGATTACAGCAGAGCAGTTTGGCTTTGGCGCGGGCATGTTCTTTATCGGGTATTTCCTTTTCGAAGTGCCCAGTAATCTGATCATGCAAAAAGTAGGTGCCCGCATCTGGATCGCCCGCATTATGATTTCGTGGGGGTTGATCTCCATGGCCACCGCCTTCGTCACCGGTCCCGTCAGCTTTGCCTTTGCCCGTTTCTGCCTGGGCGTGGCGGAAGCGGGCTTCACCCCGGGCATTTACCTGTTTTTTACCTACTGGTTCCCCGGCAGCTGGCGCGCCAAAATCACGGCCGCCTTTCTGGTCGGCATTCCCGTGGCGAATATTATCGGTGCGCCGTTATCCGGCATGTTGATGCAAATTACCGGACACGACACTATCCGCAACTGGCAGTGGCTGTTGCTGCTGGAAGGCTTTCCGGCGGTAATACTTGGTGTCATGTGCCTGTTCTTTTTACATGACCGTCCGACCAAAGCGGGCTGGCTAAGCGAGGCGGAAAAAGCGTTGCTGAGCAGGCGGCTGGCGAATGAACAGAAAAAGATCGAACAGGCACACGGTTCCAGCCTGCGGGATGCAATGCGTAATCCCCTGCTCTACCTTCTGGCTTTTATTAACTTTTGCGGCATTGTCGGCTCAATTGGCGTAGGTTTGTGGATGCCGCAGATTATCAAACAGCTTGGCGTCAGCCACACCGCGACGGGTTTTCTGACCGCGTTGCCCTATATCTGTGGCGCCTTCAGCATGCTGTTTTGGGCACAGCGCGCGAATGCTTCCCGCCACCGTATTCGCTGGATCAGCGCGGCGCTGGTGATCGCCGCCGTGGCGTTAGGCTGCAGCGCCCTCATTGATGAACCCGTCCTCAAAATGCTTGCGCTGTGTTTCACTGTGAGCGGCATCCTGGCATTTCAGGCATCATTCTGGGCGTTGCCTTCCGGTTTTTTGACAGGGAGCGCGGCGGCGGGCGGACTGGCGATGATTGTCTCGATTGGTAATCTGGGCGGATTCGTGGGTCCTTCGCTTATTGGCTATGTGCGCCAGACCAGCGGTGGCTTTATGTGGGCGCTGCTGGCGGTTTCGGCGGTGCTGCTGCTGGGAGCTTTCTGCGTAGCGTCCGTCAAGGACCCTTACCGTCACACCTGACCGGACAAAACGACCACGCCGCCGACATTCAGGGTGGCGTGATGTCGCCTCGGATTATGGCCTCAGTTAACTAATCCCGACGCACGATCTGAATGGACACAAAGCCACGCCAATATCAGAGGCGGCGTGGTTTTATCCCCCACGGCTTCATTTCTCCATTATCCTCCTTCCTGCCGCCGTTCCTGCGCATGCAGACTGTTTTTCCACGCCGTTGTCTTTCCCACCGCAACAACGTTCGCGTTCGTCTGCTGATCGCGGCCCGGTATTTCCGATAACCGATACCGGTTTCCGGGAAGTATCCCATCACGATGGCAGGCGAGCACATGGAGCAGAGCAGGCTGAAACGGTATACAGGCGTCCTTGCCGCATCAGAGCGCTCGGCCTGCCCGATAAGGATGGCAGAACCGAACACGGCACCGCTCCTTCCCGGCATTCCTGCGGTTCGCCTCACCTTCACTTTTCTCCGGTATAAAAAAAAGCGCCCGGAGGCGCTTCAGTGATTTCAGCGATGCGACTTATTTGCTGACGGTCGACAGGCTATGATCCGCTTCGATTCTGGTCGCGCTTTTGCGGCCCATGATCAGCACTGCGATACCGCCCGCCCCGCAGAGCACGGCCAGCGGAACCATGGCCAGCGCATGACTGCCCGTCTGCTCGTTGATGATCCCGTACACGTTAACCATCAGGCCGCCGCCAATCAGGTTCGCCATGGCACCGATAGCCGCCAGGCCCGCCGCTGCGGTGCTGGACGACAGCCAGCCGGAAGCCAGTGCCCAGAACGGCCCTTTCATGGAGTACGCACCAATCAGCACCAGCGACAAAATGACCACGCTGCCCGCCAGCGACTGCGTCAGGAAAGCCGACAGTAGCCCACCCGCAATAAGGAACAGCGTCAGCGCGGTGTGCCAGCGACGTTCGCCCGTACGGTCGGAACTGCGGCCCCAGACGATCATCAACACGGACGCCAGGCCGTAAGGAATGGCGTTCACCAGACCGGTCGTGAAGTTGTCGAGTCCGAACGACTTGAGTAATTGTGGCGACCAGACGCTGAGCGTGGAACCTGCCGCCGAGGCACCGGCATAGATTAAGGCCATCACCCAGATGTGCTTGTGTCGCAGTAACTGCCACAGCGAGATATGACCGATCACCTTACGTTTCGCATTCTCGTCCGCCAGCGTTGTGCTAAGCCAGTTGCGCTGTGCTTCCGTCAGCCAGGTCGCGTTTTCCGGGCGGTTGCTTAACAGGAAAAAGGCGGCTATTCCTAAAAGGATGGCCGGGAAGCCTTCTAAAATAAACAGCCAGTGCCAGCCACGTAAGCCAAACCAGCCATCCAGTGACAGGATGGCCCCGGAGATCGGTGAGCCGATAAAGTTTGCTGCCGGGATAGCCACCATAAAGGTCGCAATGACGCGGGCGCGGTATTTACCGGGGATCCAGTAGGTCAGGTAGAGGATCACGCCAGGGAAAAAGCCGGCCTCCGCCGCGCCCAGTAAAAAGCGCAGGAAATAAAGCATCCCGGCACTGGAGACAAAGGCCGTACAGACCGACACAATGCCCCACGTCACCATAATGCGCGATATCCAAATCTTCGCCCCGATCTTTTGCATCGCCAGATTGCTGGGCACTTCAAACAGAAAATACCCCACAAAAAACAGGCTGCTCGCCAGGCCGAACACCGCTTTGGTCAGCCCGAGATCTTCATTCATCTGCAGGGCCGCCATTCCGATATTGCCCCGGTCAATGATAGCGATCAGATAACAGACAATCAGAAACGGCAGAATGCGCCATATAACACGCTTTACCGTCTGCTGCTCTATATCGGAGGTTATGGCCACATTGGGTCTCTTTTCAGACATGGTGTTCCTCACAGAAGGTTCATGGTTTTACATCTGGGTAAACTTCATGTTTTACTCTGTAAAACTATGGTGTACAAAGTACACTCATTATCTGGCGAAACTTTTTCCTGTGCTGGCAAATGTTATGAGGTTGTGTGACTTGTCACAAAAAGGGATCAGTTTGCCGTGGGATATGTGACGCAGCCGGAGCTTTTCCCGCTTCCCCCGCGTCCCCGGGACATGGCGCATTGAGCAGAATCGCAGAAAGCCCGCAGGTACAAACGCCAGGAAAAGCGGAGCCGTGCGATAAAAGCAGCAGGGTGCCTTGCGGTGCTGACAATACTGAAAAGCAGTATGCCGTTTACCGGACTGCATATGTGATGCGGCTTCGTTGTTCCCCTCTTCGACAAAATTAGCGTCGCCGCAGGTTATTTTGAAAAAGTCATTTAAAAGCCATAATACTGAAATATATTTTTAGCGGTAACAAACGCGTGCAAAATGATAATAGATATTGCAGATATAATGTCGCACTGATAATTAAAGGGCAAAAAGGATGGAGTTAATATGAAATATATTTTCTGTGCGGCTGCCGTTTTTGTCCTGACCAGTTTTACCTCACAGGCGGCGATGAACAAAGTCGTTGACGAGAAGCGCCCACCCAACACCGTTAAAACAGTAAAAATTGCTTTCACTGGCGCGATAACGCAGAACAAAATTATGGCCCTGTCCGCCGCCATTGACGAGATTGCGCAAAACTACAAAGCCGCTACGGAGATACAGCTTTATCTCACCAGCCCCGGCGGTGATGTTGATGCCGGGAAAATGGGCTATCAGATAGTGAAGGACTCACCCATTCCGGTGACCACCGTGAATATGTCCTCCGTCGAATCCTCCGCAACCTTAATTTATTGTGGTGCAAAGAAACGGCTAACCATGGACGATTCGATTTTTTTATTACATGCGCCCACGATTCATGATGCTCAGGACAGAAATTTTTCAGAAAATATGCTGGTTGAAAAAAATGAATTTAGCAGCCGATTCCGCAATATTATTAAAAATATTTATCACACCTGTACCAACCTGACGGATGATCAAATCGACAAAATTACCTACAGCGAAGACAACCATATGCTGCTGGATAATCAACACGCACTGGCTGTCGGCATTGCGACAGGCGGGCTCAGCCATTTTATGCCCGCTGACGCGGCCTATTATATTCACGACAATAATTAATCCTGCGCAGGCCGCGATGCCTGATGAAGGTTCTGGTTTCAGCCCTCATCAGGCACCGTTTCTACGGACACACCAGCCTTACTGCGCGTGACTCACCATTCCACGCAGATCTTGCCGAAATGCGAACCGCTCTGCTGCCAGGCAAAGGCCTCGGCGAGGTCCTGATAACGGAAGAGGCGATCAACGACGGGCTTCTGATTCATCCCTTCCAGCGCGTTCACGTAATCGATCTGATCCTGTCGGCTGGCAACGATCACCCCTTTGATGGTGACCTGCTTCGCCAGGACAGACAAAATGGACAGCCGGGCTTCATCGCCGGAAATGATGCCGATTTGGGTAATGTGGCCGCCCACTTTGATCGCTTTCAGCGACTCACCCAGCGTGGCAGGTCCGCCCACTTCCACCACCTGATCCACGCCCACGCCGCCGGTCAGTTCCAGCACCTTCTTCCCCCACTCTGGCGTCGTGCGATAGTTAATGGTTTCGTCTGCGCCCAGCTGTCGGGCGCGCGCCAGTTTCTCATCCGAAGAGGAGGTGGCAATCACTTTCGCGCCCATGGCCTTAGCGATTTGTAAGGCAGCGATAGATACACCGCCGGTGCCCTGCACCAACACGGTATCATTAGCCTGAAGATTGCCTTCGGTCACCAGTGCTCGCCAGGCGGTCAGGCCAGCTGTCGTAATGGTGGCTGACTCAGCGTGCGCCCAGCCTTTTGGCGCATGGGTAAAGGCGCTCTGCGCCCGCACAACGTATTCACTGGCCATGCCATCAATGCCGTCGCCCGGCGTGTGGGCAAAGCCGCCGACGTCCGCGGTGGGTTTGCCGGACAGCCAGACGGGGAAGAATGTCGACACGACGTGATCACCTGCGCGAAAATCGGTCACGCCCTCGCCCACGGCTTCCACCACGCCCGCGCCGTCGGACAGCAGTATGCGGCCATCTTCGGTGGGAAATTGCCCGGTCGCGACGACCAGGTCATGGAAATTCAGTGAGCTGGCCTTGATGGCAACCCGGATTTCGCCTTTTCCCGGCTGTCCCGGATCGGCTCGGTCTGACAGGTGGATGTTCTGCAGTCCGCCAGGGGCTTTCAGGGTCATTGCTTTCATTACGTTCTCCGTTGCCTGATGTGTTTTCTTAAGACATGTTGCTTAACATAGTCCACAGGGAGATTTTGTAAAATGTCGTCATCAGGAAGCGGATCGCGGCAAACAGAATACGCTCAGGCCTGCGCGATGGTACGGTGACCGGGCTAAAGGCGTGACCATCATCACCGTGGTTAACGTAGCAGCGCTGTCAACGCGCGCCTCCGTTTCCCGCTAAACGGCAGTAAAGGGCACGCTCGCGCCTTGTAAAACGAGCACTGCGAAGCAGAGCACCCCGCGCGTCGTTCATTGTACGGGTGAGCATGTTAAAGGGCGCCTGTTGGCGCCCTGCTTTGCGTTAAACCGTGCTGTCTACCACCGCATACATTTGCTCAAAGAGTTGTGCATAGTGGCTGGAGTCATCCTCAATGGCCTCCTCAACCCCTAACGTGTTGTAGAGGAAATGGACGTCCACATCGCGGATCGCCAGATAAGCCGAAACGCCCAAAAGATGATCGGTGATGTTTTTCTCCCAGCCATATTTAATAAATGACCGATGGGAGCCGCCCGCCAGCGCCAGCCAGCGCACCGTTTTTGCCGTTAACCGGTTTTGCTCACCATAGGCCAGGCCATAATTCCATACGCGCTCAAGATAGCCTTTCAACATGGCCGGAAAGCTGTACCACCACACCGGGAAGACAAAGAAGATAATGTCCTGATTGTCCAGTTCAGCAAACAGGCGGTGGACCTCTGGCGAATAGCGCTTATCCGGGTTGTCCCACTCCGGTTCATCCTCGACACGTAACACCGGATCAAAATCGCTGCGATACAAATCCAGTTCAGTAACATGGGCGCCGCGCGCCTCTGCGCGCTGGCGCAGGCTGTGGACCATCTGCGCGGTTAACGAATTCCTGCGCGGATGCGACCAGACGATATAGACATGTTGTTTCATCGTTCACCTCATTTTTGTGCTGACGAAAGCACCTTACGCTCGCGACATTACTGTGGGAATCGTATGATTTGAGACGGGTTAATGAGGGATTTTCATCAATGAAACTGAACGTCTATGACTTCGCGACTTTTATTGCCGTTGCCCGGCACAACAGTTTTCGCGCCGCGGGAGATGAACTCGGACTGTCGCCATCGGCAGTCAGCCACGCGATTAAGCAACTGGAGCAGCGGCTGAAAATTCGCCTGTTTAACCGTACCACGCGCAGCGTGTCACTCACCGAAGCCGGCGCCCGTATGTTTGAACGTTTACGCCCCGCTTTCGATGAAATCAACATGGTGCTGGATGAAGCCAACTGCTATCGCCAGACGCCGATGGGCGTGCTGAAAATCAATGCCTCGCGCCTTGCCTCACGTCTGGTGCTGATTCCGCTGGTCACCGGGTTTAGCCAGCGCTATCCGGATATTCGTGTGGAAATCACGACAGAAGACAGGCTGGTCGATATTGTGAAAGAGGGTTTTGATGCGGGCATTCGCCTGAGCAGTACGCTGGAAAAAGACATGATTGCCCTGCCGGTAGGGCCAAAAGTCAAACTGGTGGTCGCGGCCAGTCCCGATTATTTTGCCCGTCATCCTCGTCCCACGCATCCACGCGAAATCGACGTGCACCCGTGCGTCATGTTTCGTCATCGCAGTGGCCGGATTTATCAGTGGGAATTCAACGGACCGGACGGCCAGTTTGCGCTTCTTCCCGGCGGAAACATTATCCTTGACGACATGGATTCACAGTTGGATGCCGTACTGCAGGGTGCGGGGCTCGGCTATCTCTATTACGAGCAGGTGAAAGATCATCTGGCAAACGGCAGTCTGATCTCGGTACTGGAGGACTGGTTACCGGAACGGCCCAGCCTGCAATTTTATTATCCTAATCGCCAGTATATGTCTTCGGCATTGCGGACGTTTATTGACTATATCAAAGCGGCACCGTTGTCGACGTTCAGCCGCTGATCTGATACGCTTTTAGCTTACGCCACAAGGTGGTCGCACTGATCCCCAGCATTGCCGCCGCCTGGGTTTTATCACCCTGGCATTTTGCCATCACGTCAATAATTAGCCGGCGCTCCTGTTTTTTCAGAAGATCGGTTTCAGCGTCTGTGCACGCCAAAGAGGATGATTCATACACCACGTTATTGAGTACCTGCTCATCCTCAAGCAACGAGATCACGGTCGATTTATCGACCGTACCGCCCTGATGAAATACTGCCAGTCTGCACACGACCGATTGCAGTTCTCGTATATTCCCCGGCCAGTGATAACGGTTTAAATACGCCAGCGCATCCGGCGAAAAGACCCTGTCTTTTCCCTGCTGGTGAAGTAAATGCCGGATAAGAGGTTCAACGTCACCTTTACGCTCAGTCAGCGCGGGAAGCCGGAGTGTGAGGATATTGATACGGTAATAAAGATCCTGACGAAAAGCGCCCATGGTTATCTGCGCCTTCAAATCTTTATTACTTGCTGTTATGAGTCGAAAATCCGCCGCAATCAGCCCATCACCGCCCACGCGAACAAACTGTTTTTCCTGTAGCACACGCAGTAATTTGACCTGTACGTTGAGTGGGGCCTCGCTGATTTCATCAATAAATACGGTGCCCTTCATCGCCATCTCAAAGATACCGGGCTTGCCCCCTTTCCGGGCCTGGGTAAATGCCCCGTCAGCATAACCAAACAGTTCACTTTCAAGCAGACTTTCAGGAATCGCCGCGCAGTTAATCGCAATAAACGGGCTGTGGCTTCGGGTGCTGTGCTGGTGAATGCTTTGAGCGAACAATTCTTTACCCGTACCGGTATCACCTAAAATGTGGACAGGTGCATCATGGCTGGCACAACGCTTTGCTTTTTCGATCGCTGACTTAATACTGGCTGACTCACCAACAATGTCATCAAAGGTGTAACGGGTATAAAATGCACGCTGTTTTCGCTTTTTACTGACCATGTTTCGCCACGGGGCTTGCGATTGCAGACAGCCGGTCACGATTGAATAGCTCTCCTGCCGCTTACAGTAATGCTTTATCGCGACAGAAATGCGTTCACCGTCAAGTTCAAGGGTCATATCGCTGACGTCAGACTCGTCAATAATGGCATTGTATACGTCTTTGAATCCTTCTTTTTTGTATATTTTCTCCCCGACGCGGCACTGAAAAAGCGCTTTTCCTTTGCTGTTTATTGTGACAACAGTCCCCATCGGGTCGAGACACATAATGCCTTCCCGTGACTGATTTATCGCGGACTGACTTATCTCCAGCTTCAGATTTTCCTGGTTAATATATTTTAACAGGCTGAAGGCCTCGTTGATGGCCTGTTCAATAGAGATATTATCGGTATCCCCCATTACAACCTTCAGACCATATTTTTTGGCCATTTCAGCAACGGTCAGACCGCCAATCACGACCTGATAATTATTTTCCGCAAGGCTTTTGACGACATTATCGATATCGTAATGATTATAGACCTGACAGATCTTGAAATTATCATGAGTCATATGTTGATAATGCTTAAGCGCGTGGCAAAACTGGGGAAAGCCGACCGCAGCAATCTTCTGTGACTTGATTTTTGCTTCTTGCAGAATACGGTTCACGCCTTGAAAATCATGTGCAATTTCGACCACCGGGATGGCCAGGCTGCTGCGCAGTAAGGCAGCGGTACCGCCACGACTGATGATGATTCTGGTGCCGGCGCGAATCATTTCATTCGCTTTATCCAGCACATCTGAATAACCTATTTCGTAGACGGGTAATTCTAGCTGTTTTTCAAACAGCACATTAGAGATACGCTGAGTAATGGTTTTTGAAACAGAGAAAATGACAATTTCATTGAACTTCATTAACAGTCCGATTATATCGATAACGCGCTGAACAAGTATAAAGATAACGTCTGCCCCTATATTGACAGACGTCATGTGCAGGCACGTAAAAGCCACCTGGCGTTAATATTCCAGGACTGAGCGAACGGATAAGGCGTGATTAAACATGCAGACGGCGATAGCAGATCTGCCCACGACTGATGGTTAAGCAGTTATCAATATAGCGATCGCCTTGTAACTGATTGCCCCTCGTGTCTTCGAAAATGGTTTTTGCCTGACGTATTTTAACCACGGCGATGTCGGCAAATGCCCCCGGTGTGAGCGTTCCGATCTGGCCCTGCATTTTCATTAGCCTGGCAGGGGTGCTGGTGACCGCTTTTACGATATCAAACAGTGACATACCCATATTCAGGTATTTTGACATGACATGAAGCAGACTGTAGACCTTATTCGTACGCAGGCTGTTACGCTGCGTTAAGTCCGTGCTGATAATATCGGGGTAAAATCCCTGCGCCATCGCATGACGGGCAATATTAAAATCAAAATGCGCCACGCCATTTGAACAGTCAAAGATGACGCCTTTCCGCTGGGCTGCCTGAATCGACGGGTATACTTCGCCCTGCTCATTAAGGATGGTGTGACCCGTTCCGTGAAAGCAGTGCGCGTATATATCACCCGGGTTGAAATGCGGGATGAGTTCGTCCGCCTGGCGTTGGGAATCCGTGACGTGCACGCATAACGAGGTATTCAGCTCACGTGCCAGCGCAACGGTCGTCAGAAAAGGATCGCTGCTGTAGGGTTTGCCTTTCGCAATATCCTGACTGTAGCGCAGCTTCAGGCCCAGAATATTGTCTGCATTTTTGCTGACAACCTGCTTTATTTTTTCCCGATTAAAATTGGCCGGGTTCGTGTTTTCCAGATATCCCGTCGGCCCACCACCCAGCGTAGACAGGCCTACATTTACTACATTTAAGTAACTTTTTATCCTTACCGTAGCCGTGTTGATCACACTGTTACGGAACAATCCATAATTGACCCAACCGCTACTGCCAGCGTCAACCACGCTGGTTACGCCATTGGGCAAACAAATGATGTCTGGATTCACGCTGATAGCCGTTCCGCCATGAAAAACATGAGTATGAAAGTCAATTAAACCGGGAAGGACAATACAGCCTGCGGCATCAATTTCAGTTTCAGCTTCAATGCCGTCAACCTGGGTAAGATCAACGATAACATCCCCCATAATGCCCACGTCCCGCTGAATATAATTCTGGCCGTGGCCGTCTATCGTCAGGCCATTTTTGATACGAAGATCCAGTTTCATGTTTATCCTCCGATCAGATACCGATGAATTTCCAGTAAGGAATGCCGAGCAGGAAATAAACAATGACGTTAAACAGCACCATCATTGTGCCCAACAGCCAGAAGGTTTTTTGCGGCACATAGCCACTGGAGAAGGTAAAAACCCCCGCTCCGTTACCGTAATGCGTGAGGAGAGCACCGTAGCCTGCTGAAAACGCCAACGACAATGCAACGTACATTGGATTGGCCTGCGTCGTCATGCCGAGGGTAAACAACACGGGATAAAAAGAGACGACAAACGCACTGTTTGAGACAAAGAAATAACGTACGGCAAGACTGATAAAAATCAGCACACCAATTGCGCTAAATTCATTGAGATGAGAAAGATCCAGGTAGTTTTTAATCACCCCCACCAGGAAAACGTAGAACCCGCCTTTTGACAGCGCGACAGCACATCCATAGAACGCGCCGTACCAGACAAACGTTTGCCAGGCCGCTTTTTCACTGACCACATGTTCCCAGCTCAGCACTTTAAATAACAACAAGCAGGCAAGGAATGCAAAGCCAACCGGAATAAAAGGAATACCCGTTACTGAGCCGGTCATCCATCCCAAAACGCCCAGAATAAAAAACACGATCAGCAGTTTCTCTTCGCGCTTCACCGGCCCGAGTTCACGCAGTCCCTGTTCAGCGATCTCATTGACGTTATCAATTTTTTTCAGTTCAGGCGCGTAAACTTTATAAAGTATCCAGGGACACAGCAGCAGAACTAATCCGGCCGGAATAATGGCCGCCTTAAACCAGGTCATCCAGTCCAGATCGACCTTCATAATTTCGTTAGCCAGTGACACGGTGATAGCGTTGGTGGCCATACCGGTTAAAAACAAGCTGGATGTTCCCATTGATACGACATACATCAGAATCGTCAGGTAGGAACCAATCCGGCGGCTACCCTCGTCAGGTTTTGAGCCCAACGCTTCAGCAATGTTGCGGAAAATGGGATAGACGATACCGCCAGAGCGCGACATATTCGAGCCGGTGGCCGGAGCCAGCACGGTGTCCGTAACCATCATCAGATAACCCAGTGTCAGAGTATTTCTGCCGTAGCGTTTCAGTAAGATGTAGGCGATACGTTTACCCAGTCCGGTAATAACGAATGCCTTACAAATAATAAAGGCGCTGATAATAAACCAGACCATGGCCGTGCCATAACCTGCAAACAGAATATGGGGATCGATAAAAACAGATGCGATGCCGAGGATAATGAGCATAATAATCGCATCCGTAAAAGGCCGAAATACCAGCCCGCATAACATCGCCAGATAAATACCGACCATATGCCAGGTCGTGGCGGAAATCTCGTCAGGGTTAGGCAAGATCCAGAATAAAACCGGGAAAAACACGATCAATAAGATTTTTAAAGAGAACATATATTTTTACCTTTGCTTATCACCACGAGAGCATGACTCCCGTGGTTTGAGCGAATGGATATTATATTGGTCGACTAACGAAATACGTCGTTAATAAATTCAACGCCCTTTTCTTCCAGTGATTTGGTGACCCATTCACGATTTGCCGTGCCGTTTTTTGCGGCTTCAACTTTGCTCGCATCGAATGCTGCATACGCTTTAGCTTTTTCGAGTAAGGGTTCTGCATCATGCAAAGGAACAACAATTACGCCATCCGCATCACCAATAATGAGATCGCCAGGGCACACGGCTACGCCACCCACCGCAACAGGTGTATTCACTTCGCCAGGACCTTCTTTAAACGGACCGGCCGGGTTTGACCCTGTGGCAAAAAGGGGAAAATCCAACTGTGACAAAGCATCAATGTCGCGGATGGGGCCATCCAGCACGATGCCAGCGATCTTCTTGCAGTGATGCGCGTAAGCCACCATGATTTCGCCCATCAGGGCTCGCGAACGGTCACCTTCATTAGATACGACAATAACGTCATTCTCCGTCGCCATATCCAGTGCGGCATGCAACATCAGGTTGTCGCCCGCGCGCGCTTTCACCGTAATGGCATAACCCGACATAACCGGTTTTTGAGGGGAAGAAATCCGCCTGATACCGTTGCCCAACACCGCAATACGATTCATGGTATCGGCGATATTCGCAGCGGGAAGTTGCGCGTATTCCTTGAGTAAATCAGGCTTACCTGCAGGACGTTTTAAATAAATACGATTTCCAATAGTCATTTTATTATTCTCCAAAGCCAGGAACGGGCCAGGTTGGTTTTTTACCCGACAGCACCTCATCAATCCCTATGGCGGTATGAAGTGAGGCTCTGTCGGTGGCTTCTTTCGTTGCGGCGCCGATATGAGGGCCAATAACGACATTGCTGAGTGAAAAAATCGGATCGCTGGCGTCGAAGGGCTCTTTCTTTAAAACGTCCAGACCTGCGCCGGCAATAAGGTGGTGACTGAGGGCGTGATACAGCGCTTTTTCATCGACGAGTTTGCCGCGCGCAGTATTAATGAAGTAAGACGTCGGTTTCATCATGGCAAATTGCTTTTCTCCGACGAAATTCTGGGTCTCTGTCGTTGTCGGGCAATGCAAAGAGACAACGTCGCTTTCGCTGAAAATGCGGTCAATATCATCTGTACGTTCAACACCGTCTGGCATTTGTTCCTGCGTCTTATAGGGATCGTATGCAATCACTTTCATATTAAAACCCCGTAAGGCTTTAACAGCGACGCGCGAGCCAATATTGCCTACACCAATTAATCCCAGCGTTTTGCCATCCAGTTCCACTTTGGGCGTGCGCAATTTTGCCCAGTAGTAATCCTCAAGCATTTTCTCTTCAACCAACCTGAAATTGCGGGAACAGTGCAGCATGTAGAAAATAGCCAGTTCGGCCACGGACATGCTGTTCGCTACCGGCGCATTCAGCACCACAACACCGTGACGTTTCGCGGCCTCAAGATCGACAGTATCGTAGCCCGCGCCGTGTCGTGCGACGACTTTGAGTTTTTTCGCGGCGTTGAATACACGTTCAGACATTTTTGAAAGCCGAACGATGATGCCATCACAGTCGGGAATATCACGAATAATGTCTTCCTCTTCCATGCCAGAGCCCGTAATTAATTCATAGCCCCGACTCTCCAGATACGCTCTCCCTTCCGCCATAATTTCCTGTGGGAGTAAAATTTTATAAGCCATGCCATTATCTCCAGTGTTATACGCGACAATGTTATTGTTTGCAGACGCCGTGCCAGACCCGATAAAAAAACAGAAGAAATAATGCAATCGCCTGAGAAGAAAGGATTTAATTTATTTGGCCGTAAAAGAAGGTGAAGGGGTAAAAGTGAAATCCGTCACGAAATAAAAAAATGATAATTTCAAAAAGAAAACCCATTTCGGATAGTGAGTTCATTTTGAAATGCGAGATGTGAATACGTTAACAGCAAATTAAACATCAACACCGCATCATCTATGAACACCTGATGCATCGACGCAGACTTATTATTACTGCAATCCGTACAGGTATGATAAAAACGCGCTTTAATTACGCGTGCCTTTCTAAGGCGTCACCTAAAAAAATGAATACGCTTAGCAACCTGCTCCATTTTTGTGCTGGCAGGCTAATACAGAAAACGATCAGGCCCGATGTTTTAACCGATGCTGCAGCAGCGTCAGGAGGCTTGATGGGCATTTTTTTAAGGAATCTTTATTACAGCGTTAGTGTCATCTGCAAAATACCTCTCTCTTGACACTATTCACGCTGCCTTTCACTCGAAGTTTAATAATATAATTCGATACAGCTTTAACTATTACTTAAGATGTGCCTCTGTAATTAACATGCTAGTTACGACTTCTGATCGATACAAAAAATGACATAAACCATCACAGCGACACCCATAAAAATTCAAACAAAAAGTAAAAATAAGAAGCAGTAACAACAAACACCGCCAAGGTAAAAATATATACAAAAACATTCAAAATAAATATCACAATAAAATCAAACAGCATAATAAAGTGATAACAAATAATCACTGATTACTGGATCGGGATCATATAAACAAAAACAAACAAGATCTTACGGAAACTTATTATTGAATTTACACTGCATTCTATTTTAAAAATAACGCGCCATTTAAGCGAACCATACTTTCCAATTGCTCTGGTCGAGATAAAACATAATTAAAAGGATTTCTTTAATGAAACTTAACTTAGTTGCAGTGGCCGTTACCACCTTATTCGCCGCAGGCGTAACAAATGCTGCGGAAGTTTATAACAAAGACGGTAATAAAATTGATCTCTACGGTAAAATGCAGGGGCTGCACTATTTCACCAGTGATAACGACGGACGTGGGGATAACTCCTATGCCCGTCTCGGTGTAAAAGGTGAAACACAGATTACTAACCAACTGACTGGATTTGGTCAGTGGGAATACAATATGCAGGCGAACCGTGATGAAAGGTCTGAAAACCAGTCCTGGACACGTTTAGGCTTCGCCGGGCTCAAATTCGGTGAGTATGGTTCGGTCAACTATGGCCGCAACTACGGCGTCGTTTACGATGTCACCTCCTGGACCGACGTCCTGCCAGAGTTCGGCGGTGACAGCTACGGCTCGGATAACTTTATGCAGCAGCGTGCCAATGGCCTGGCAACCTATCGTAACACCGATTTCTTTGGCCTGGTCTCCGGCCTTAATTTTGCCTTGCAGTACCAGGGCAGAAATGGGGGCTCCAACGCTGAAGGCGGCAGTCTCACCAATAACAACCGAAATGCAGTGAAACAGAATGGCGATGGCTATGGCGCGGCTGTAACGTATGCTCTGCCAGAAGGTGTGAATTTCGGTGTCGCCTATTCGCATTCCAAACGTACGCTGGACCAGAACGGCCTGGCATTGGGCGAAGGCGATAATGCTGAAACGTATTCAGGCGCCCTGAAATACGATGCCAATGCTATTTACCTGGCAGCCCAATATACACAGACATACAATGCTACCCGCATTGGTAATGGCAATCCAGGCTACGCCAATAAAGCCCAGAACGTTGAACTCGTTGCACAATACCAGTTTGACTTCGGTCTGCGCCCCAGCATCGCGTATCTGCAGTCAAAAGGGAAAGATCTTGAAAGCTATGGCGATCGGGATTTAGTGAAATACATCGACGTAGGCGCGGCTTATTACTTCAATAAAAACATGTCAGCCATCATCGATTACAAGATCAACCTGCTTGATGAAACCGACTTTACTCAGGCAGCCGGTATTTCAACCGACAATATCCTGGCCGTGGGTCTGACTTACCAGTTCTGATTCCGGTGTACTTGTATCAAGCCAGCGCTTTCTGCGCTGGCTTTTTTTATGGTGCGGCTTTTATCGCTCTGCGGTTTCACAAGTGGCGCTCACGGCACTGACCGGACAGCATCTTTGGTGGGGCGGCCCGTTCACAATCCAGATCCACGAACGAAACAGGCACGTCCGTTATTTACGCTCTGTCCGCCTCCCGACGACAATGCAGAAGGCGTTGGTCTTCTCCACTGTGCTTTTCACGCTAAGAGGCGGCCTTTTGCCCACGCGGCCCTGCACACTGTTAAGACCGCTTGCGCGTCAGTTTCTCCACGACCTTCATGACCGAGAAATAGAACAGCGGAACAAAGAAGATGGCCAGTAACGTGCCGCTGATCATGCCACCAAACACGCCCGTTCCAATCGCCTTTTGCGTTGTCGCGCTGGCCCCTGTGGCCAGCATCAGCGGTACAACACCCAAGGTAAACGCCAGCGATGTCATCAGAACAGGCCGTAAACGCATACGTGAAGCCGCTAAGGTGGCGTCGACCAGCCCCTTACCACCTTCGTGAATCTGTTTCGCAAACTCGACGATCAAAATGGCATTTTTTGCCGACAGCCCGATGAGAGTGATCATCCCGACTTTAAAAAAGACGTCGTTTTGCATATCCAGCATGCTGACCATCAGTACCGCTCCCAGCAGTCCCAGCGGGACGACCAGCATGACCGATATCGGAACTGACCAGCTTTCATACAGCGCCGCGAGCACCAGAAAGACCACCAGCATCGACAGCACCATGAGCGCGGGCGCTTCTGATGCAGATTGCTGCTCCTGTAACGATCCGCCGCTCCACTCAAGGGCAAACCCTTCAGGCAACTGCTTTACCAGACGTTCCATCTCGTTAAGCGCATCGCCACTTGAATAGCCTGGTGCAGGGTTACCGGTGATTTTTATTGACGGGTAGCCCTGATAACGCACCCGTTGCAAGGGGGCAGTTTCCCACTGAGCCTGCACAAACTCAGCGAGCTGCACCATGCCGCCTGTCGCGTTGCGCACATATAACGCCAGGACGTCGTCCGGTTGCATGCGATATCTCGCATCCGCCTGAATAATGACCTGCTGCATACGATCGCGGTTCGGGAAGTCATTGACGTACAGCGAACCGATCGCTCCCGAGAGCGTCTGGCTGATCTCCTCAAAAGAGACGCCCAACGCGAAGGCTTTCTGGCGATCAATATTCAGTCGGATCATCTGTCCGTCAGGCAGGCCATCGACATAAACGTTGCGGACCACCGGGCTTTTTGCCGCCAGCGCGAGCAACTGCGCTTCAGCCTTCTTCAGTTCAGCAAGGCCTTTACCACCGCGATCCTGCAGACGCAGGGTAAAGCCCGAGGAGTTTCCCAGCTCATCAATGGCGGGCGGGATCAAACTGAAGGTTTCCGCTTCAGGATTCATCGCCATCTGTTCCTGCGCATGCGCCGCTTCAGAAAAGGCGGTCGCGCCGTTTCGTTCGTCCCAGCCTTTTAAAGTCGTAAACGCCATCGCCGAGTTGGGCCCGGATCCGGCAAAGCTGAAACCGAGAATGGCGATGGTCGATTGCGTCGCGGGGCGTGAAAGCACCGCCTGTTCAAAAGCCTTAACCACGTTTAACGTGCGCGCTGCCGTGGCTTCCGAGGGTAGCTGAATGGACGTCATAAAGTAGCCCTGATCCTCTTCAGGCAAAAAGGACGAAGGCAGATTTTTCATCGCCAGGAAAAGCAGCAGACACAGCGCCGCGTAAACCCCCAGCGCACTGCCGACGCGTTTCAGTAAGCGACTGACGCCGCGACCATACAGCGCCGTAATGGCGGCAAACTGGCGGTTAAATCCGCCAAAAAATCCTGTTTTCTGCTGCGCGTGTTGGTTGACAGGCCTGAGCAATGTCGCACAAAGGGCGGGGGTCAGGCTCAGCGCCAGAAATGCCGAGATCAAGACAGAGACAGCCATTGTCAGCGTAAACTGGCGATAAATCGCGCCGACCGACCCGCTTGCCATCGCCATCGGGATAAACACGGCACTCAGCACTAACGTAATGCCGATGACCGCGCCGGTAATCTCTTTCATCGCTTTCCGGGTCGCTTCTTTCGGGCCCAGCCCCTCTTCCGCCATGATACGTTCGACGTTTTCCACCACGACGATGGCATCATCAACAATGATCCCTATGGCCAGTACCATACCGAACATCGTAAGTACGTTGACCGAGAAGCCAGACAGCAGCATAACGGTAAATGTGCCCAGCAGAGCAATCGGAGCCACAATAGCCGGGATAAAGGTATAACGAATGTTTTGCAAAAACAGGTACATGACGAGAAAGACCAGCACCATGGCTTCAATAAAGGTATGAACCACTTTCTCGATGGAGATTTTTACAAACGGCGTGGTATCAAACGGAATGCTGTAGGTCATGCCTTCGGGCATGGCGTTACTCAGTTCATTCAGGCGATGTCTGATCCTGTCTGCGGTTTTAACGGCGTTTGCTCCCGGCGTCAGCTGAATGGCCGCCGCCGTCGACACGTGACCGTTTTCACGCGTAGCAAAACCATAGGATTGGGAACCCAGTTCGACGCGGGCCACATCCGACAGAATGACGCGCGAACCATCGGGATTGGCACGTAAGGTAATATGACCAAACGTCTCAGGTGAGCCGAGCTGCCCGGTGACCAGCAGCGGATAGCTGACCTGCTGACCGGGGATAGCGGGTGAATCACCGGTCCGGCCGGGCGCAATCTGTGCGTTTTCGATGCTGACCGCCCGGTTAATATCGCTGACGGACAGACGATACTGACTCAGCCTGACGGGATCGATCCAAATCCGCATCGCTTTCTCGGCACCAAACAGCTGAACGCGGCCCACGCCTTCCACCCGGCGCAGTTCTTCGGAGAGGTTACGGGAAAAGTAATCGCTCAGATCGGCGTCAGTCAGCTTACCGTCTTTCGATGTCAGCCCGACAATCATCAAAAAATTTGCGCCTGAGGCTTCAACGCTCAGGCCATTCTGTCTCACAACCTGCGGCAGGCGAGGCTCCACCACTTTTATACGGTTTTGCACGTCAACCTGCGCCAGCTCGGGATCGGTTCCCGGCGCGAAGGTCACGATAATGGAAGCCATGCCGCTGGTATCGCTGGATGATTCGTAATACAGCACGTGCTTCGCCGAAGAAAGCTCACGCTCAATCAGGGCAATTACGCTGTTGTTCATCGTTTCCGGCGTTGAGCCCGGATAAGAGGCATTAATGGTAATGGTAGGCGGCGCGACAGACGGATACAGGGCCACCGGTAATTTTGGAATCGCGAGCAGGCCAGACACGATAATAAAGATGGCAATTACCCAGGCAAAAACGGGGCGGTTAATAAAAAACTGAGGCATGTTCTACCCTGAGAAAATAAGTAAGGTGTGTTCCTGCTGCATCTGATCAGGTGTTATTCAGCGCATGACGCCCTTTTGTGCGCATCTGTGGGATGCATTTCACCCGACGCGCTCCACCGTCAGTTTTCAGTCAGCCGATGGACAACGGACTTATATAACAGCCGGGTAACCCGACCGCCGCGCCAGGCTGTGGCGTTTGTCGCGACGGCCTGCCAAAAATGCCGGTTCCACGCGTGAACGGTGAGCGTTTTTTTTGGATAATAAAGCGCAATAACCGTCGGCTTTGCGTGGGGAACACGATAAATTTTTTGAGACAGGCCTGATGCGGGACTTATTCCTGTCGCGAGTAATGACCAAAATAAACAGCAATAACTTAACCTGATTAAAATACCTGGCCTCATCACGAACGGTCTCATAATAATGCGCATAGTTACAGCTTAACGCGCGAACAATGAGCCATGATGTCATTTTTATGGAGGGAATATGGAGAAGAAAATCATTAAATAAAAACGGGGGGAATGGCTTATATACGATGGACAACATCAAACCATCAACAGTAATATAGCGCCAGTTTTCACACAGTGCAGCCTTTTAAAAATGCTTCATCTGTCCTTATTATCGCTTCTATTTCCTCACGTAAAGGTGCGTTATGCAAATAGCAGAGTCAGAACGATTAATCTTGCGGCGTTTTATGCCGGACGACGCCGAAGCGCTGTTTGCTTATTTGTCTGATCCCCAGCCCGCATGCTTTTACGATGAAAAACTGGAAGACATGGCCGCCGCCAGAGAGGAAGCCGCAAAAAGGCGCGATGATGACACGCAATATGCCATCTGTTTAAAAGAAACGGGTGCCGTGATCGGCCATCTGTTTGCTTCTGGTGAGGCCGAGCCCGATGACAATACGTTAAGCGTTGGCTGGTATGTCAATCCACACTATCAGGGACAGGGTTTTGCACTGGAAGCCACGACCTGTCTGTTTACTTATCTCTTTAACGTCAGGGACGTCCGCCGCCTCTATGCGTATGTTGCAAGCGATAATGCAGGCTCACAAGCGCTATGCCGCCGTCTGGGGATGCGCCTGGAAGGCTGCTTCAAAGAGTACGTCTGTTTTACGCAGGAAGACGGTGTGCCTGTGTATGAGGACACGTTGGTTTTTGCCCTGCTGCAAAAAGAGTGGTGAGTGAACTGTTGCGAGCCTCCTGCGGTCTCATCATGCTGTATGCGTCAAGGGCCTGATGTCTGTTATGTCGCACTGTGCTTTGCTGTTCTGCCGCGACTGACATACTGTGCCGATTGCGAGGCGACGCATTCTGGTGTGGATGTAACATTGACCGGCAACCGTTTCTGACTTTGATGTTGAGGGCGTCATGAATAACGACAAATTAATCCTGGTGGCGGAGGATGATGTTGAAATCTCCGATATCCTGATGAGTTACATCAAGCGAGCCGGGATGAGAACCGTCCATGCGGCCGACGGTGAGCAAGCCCTCACATTGATCACCCGCCTGCAGCCTGATTTAGTGCTGCTTGATATCCAGTTGCCCCGCGTTGATGGCTGGAATGTCCTTTCAACATTGCGCAAAGAGAGCAATACGCCGGTCATCATGGTCACAGCCCTGGATCAGGATATCGATAAACTCATGGGGCTTCGGCTGGGTGCGGACGATTATATCGTTAAACCGTTTAATCCTTCTGAGGTCGTGGCTCGTATCGAGGCGGTGTTGCGCCGCGCCAACCCTCAGGCGGCACCGCAAAACCTGATTAAAACCCGTTTCATGACGCTTTATCCCGATGAGTTTTATGTGGAGATCCACAGCAACGGTCAGACACTGACGCCTGTCCTGACCACGACAGAATTTAAACTGCTGACGCACATGGCAAAATACCCACGTAGAGTTTTTAGTCGGGAAGAGTTGCTGAACGCCTGCTTACCTGAAAGCGATACGCTGGACAGAACGGTCGACAGCCACATGAGTAAATTACGCAAAAAATTCGAAAACTGTGGCATATCAGGCGTACCGGAAAGTATTCGCGGCATGGGCTATCGGCTGGGTGAACAGAAGTGAATAAAGACAAAGCGCTCAGTCGGCAAATTCTTTTGTTTATGCTAACTCTGGCCTTAGCCATTATTTTTGTTGCGGTGGTGGGCTCCTATCTGTTCTACAGCTTTGTCATTGATCATATCCCTGGTGGCTTATCCGCCAGCAACAGCGAAAATATGACGGTCTTCGACTGGGTCTGGATCGCCATCAGTTCCTCTCTCTGCATCCTGATTGCCTTGCTGTTTGCGTTTAAACTCACCGCGAAAATCCTTCACCCCTTAAGTTCCGTCGCCGCCAGCCTGCGACGTATTTCTCAGGGTGATTTAAGCGCGCGCGCCGCCAGCAGCCAGAGCCGCCTGGGCGAGGTCAATCTGTTAGTCTGGGACTTTAACGACATGGCGGAAAAACTGCAGACCCTGGACAACGAAAGGAAGTCCTGGAACGCGGCCATTGCCCACGAACTTCGCACACCGGTGACTATTCTGCGCGGCAGGTTGCAGGGGCTGGTCGACGGCGTTTTTGAGCCTGAACCCCACTTATTTATCAGCCTCTTGCGGCAGACTGAGGGATTATCTCGTCTGATCGACGACCTTCGCGTTGTCGGCGCGGCGGAAGGGGGTTCGTTTACGCTGGATATCCAGTCTGTCCCGTTTAGCGATATCCTGGAGAACGTCAGTACTGCGTTTTGCCATCCGTTCCGTGAACGTGGATTCACTCTGGTCATGGAGAAAACGCAGGCGATAACGCAATGTGATCCCCTCAGAATTATTCAATGCCTGACGATTTTATTTGATAATGCACGCAATTACGCCACGCCAGGCCCGATCGCTGTGCGAAGCGGTGTCCGGGACAGCGCCTACTTTATTGAGGTGGAAGATGCGGGGCCGGGCGTAGCCGAAGAGTTCCAGCGTCATATGTTCGAGCCGTTTCAACGTGGTATCGCAGGTCGTGCGGCCAATCCGACAGGCTGCGGGCTGGGCCTGTCGGTCGCCAAAGCAATTATGCAGGCTCACGGTGGCGATATCGGCTATAAAACGTCTTCTCAGGGCGGGTCGCTGTTTTTATTGCGCTGGCCCGTTGCGCGCCAGGGCAGATCGGCAGGATAAGGTGGGTTGATACGGCTTCTGTTGCCACATCGCGCCGAGTTTAGCGTCCCATTCCAGAGGCATTATTTTGAGCTTGCCGCGCTGAGGCGTTAAGGTGATTTCACTAAAATACAGGCTGTCATCTTTCAGCATTAAATCGACCCGACAGTAGTCGATATCTTTTGCCAGCGCCTGCGCGGCACAGAGGGCGCGATAAAACAACGCGGGCTCGGCTATCGGCGCGGGATGATGAGGATAGGCAATCTGGAAAGGCTGCAGTTCCCACTTTCTGTTGTAGACATTGACATATTCCCTGCCCTGCTCATCCGTAAAATCCGCCTCAATAATGCTGGCATTACCGTTGAAACAATGGATACGCAACATCTCAGGCGTTGTACTTCTTTCACGGCCTGCAAACAATTCAATATATTCTTCACAGAGAATCATCGGCGAGATGTTTTTATATTGCCATTCCCGAGTGGTGTAATACATATTCTTTTTCATCGCTAAATCCAGCTTCAGTAAAGCGGCTTTGATATTGAACGTCGCTTTGTCTTTACAGATTATCGTACTGCCGCTGTCGTGATTGCATTTCAAAACGAAAGTCGCGGGTAAACGGTTTAACGCAATCTCTTTGGTGCTTTTATACGTGTTAATGAGTGGCACAATCATCACATCATCGGTCCGGCTGGCCACGTAATCGCGCACCGCTAATTTATCCGCCAACTGCGTATAATGCGGATTCCTGTCATATATCAACCGATGACACATTTTTTCATTCAGGGTGACCGGATGAATCAGGTCAGGCTCTCTGCCCAGTAAAATACGCAATCGCTGCGTATGAAAACGTGCATCATTAATAATAAAACACCTTGCAACCTTGAGGCCGTATTCACAGTATTTAGCAATAAACGTAAGGGTATTCATGACATCCTCCACAACGGTGGCAGGATGATAAGCACCCCAGGTTGCCTGAGTTTGTCTGAACTGTGGAGCGCAAATGGAGGCTATCTGTTTCACTCTGCTCTCTCACCCAGGCCCGTTTTAATCGTGCGTTCGGTCAAAGTGCAAAGCGGTTTTTGGGTTTATTCTCTGATATCGATGCCGCTCAATGGTTCGTGATCTTTTTATCACGTGGAAAACGATTAACCCGTTCTTATGCAAGAGCGGCGTCAGTGCCTCCTCAGCAAGGGCTTATCACGCTGTTTTGACTCGGCGTGATTTATCTTTATTGCTGCGCTGATATTTCTTTCCCGGCTAATAACTGAAGTAAATTTTATGCGTTTTTGTTAAATATCAACTCATATAATAATGATTTCTATTTACATTTTTTGTCTGATAAAATTCGCCGCGCCAGAATCGTTACGGCATGCCGTCTCATTTAATGATGGAAAACACCAATGAAAAAAATGCTTAGCCTGTTAAGTTTTATTTTCCTCACGACGAGTTCCGCCTGGGCCACCACCTATCCGCTGACCATCGAAAACTGTGGTCAGAAGGAAACCTTTACTAAAGCGCCAGCGCGCGTCGTAGCGCTTGGGCAAAATACGGCGGAAATCATGCTGCTGCTGGGGCTGCAGGATAAAATGGTGGCGAGCGCATTCTGGCCGACCAAAGTGTTACCTGAGCTTGCTGAAAAGAATGCGAAAGTGCCGGTACTGACGGTGGAAATTCCTACGCTGGAATCCATCCTGGCGAAAAACCCCGATTTTGTGGCTGCCCAGATTCAGCTACTGATGGGGCCGAGCAGTAAAGTTGCCAAACGTGAAGACTTTGAGTCCGTTGGCATAAACACCTACCTGTCACCAGGCATGTGTGCCACAAAGCAGAATACCGGCGATATTTATGGCAGCCGTTCGACGCTGTGGAATATGGCCTATGTTTACGAAGAAATCGCCGATTTTGCCAAAATCTTTAACGTTGAAGATCGCGGACAGCAGGTGATCAACGACTTTAAAAAGCGTGAAAGCGCCCTGAGAAAAGCCTTTCCTAAAGGCAAGAAAGACCTGTCTTTCGTGTTTTGGTTCTCCAGCTCCTCACCCACCGCGGATGCCTACGTGGGCGGTAAAAATGGTGCCTCCGGCTTTATCGCCGATCTGCTGGGCGGCCATAATGCCATTACCACCGAAACCGAGTGGCCCACTGTCAGTTGGGAAAGTATCATTGCCGCCAATCCGGATGTCATCGTGGTCACCAGCCTTGATCGTAATCGCTGGAAGCTGGATAGCGCCGAAGAAAAGATTAAGTTCCTGAAAAGCGATCCGGCCGTGAGCCAGCTCGATGCCGTGAAAAAAGGCCATATTGTCGTGATGGACGGTCAGGCGATGAACCCGACGATTCGTACGATTTATGGTGCAGAACAGGTTGCAGAGCAGTTACGTAAGATGGGCCTGAATTAATGAGTGAAGGGGTTGTTCAGGCACGACGAGTGGGGTTTATCGCCATTGCGATCCTCGCCCTTGTCGTGCTGGTTGTGGTGATTGCACTGGGCGTCAGCGTAGGCGAGTTATCAATACCGCTAAAATCCGTCTTTTATACCGTCACCAATAAACTGGGAATGACGGCGGTGCCCGTTAACCGTATCCATGAAAGCGTGATCTGGGATTTCCGTTTAAGCCGGGCGCTGGTTGCCGCATTCAGTGGGGCAGGTCTGGCGATCTGCGGGGCGGTGTTACAGAGCCTGCTGAAGAATGCTCTGGCCGAACCCTACGTGTTAGGGGTTTCGGCTGGCGCATCAACCGGGGCGGTGTTGATTGTGGTCTCGGGCGTCGGCGCGGGTGCCATCTCCCTTTCGCTGGGTGCCTTTACCGGTGCCTTTGCGGCCTTTGCGTTTGTTGCCCTGCTGACCAATGGCGCACGTGGCGGGACGGAGCGCACGATTCTGGCGGGCGTTGCGGCATCGCAACTCTTTAATGCGATAACCGCTTACACCATCAGTACCTCGGCGAATGCGCAGCAGGCGCGCGACGTCATGTTCTGGCTGCTGGGCAGCTTTAGCGGCGTACGCTGGCCGGAGTTTCAGTTGGTGGTCGTGGTCGTGCTGGTCGGTTTAGCGGTCTGTCTTTATTATGCGCGCGCGCTGGATGCCTTCACCTTTGGCGACGATGCCGCGGCTTCATTAGGTATTCCGGTTGGCGTGGTTCGTCTGGTGCTGTTCACGGCAACCGCCTTGATGACCGCCACGATTGTCAGCATGGCCGGCTCTATTGGCTTTGTCGGGCTGGTGGTGCCGCATGTGATGCGCTTCTTCTTCGGTCCTCTGCACAGCCGCCTGCTGGTGGCCTGTGCTATCGCGGGTGCGATTTTGATGGTGCTGGCGGATATTGCCTCTCGCATGCTGATTGCCCCCCAAAGCCTGCCGGTGGGCGTGGTTACCGCGCTGGTGGGTGTGCCATTCTTTGCCGTTATTATTTATCGCTCCAGGAATCAATAATGAGCATTAGCGCCGAACACCTCACCTGGCAGGTGGGGAAAAAAATCATCGTTAATGACGTTTCCCTGGCGGTATCGCCGGGCGAAACGGTGGGATTACTGGGGCCAAATGGCTCAGGCAAATCCTCCCTGCTTCGTCTTCTGGCTGGCCTGCGTAAGCAACAAAAGGGCAAAGTGCTGCTGGATGGCAAGGACCTGTCGTCCATTGCCCGCAAACAGCTTGCCCGCCGTGTCGCCTTCGTTGAACAACATGCGTTAACCAGTGCCAATATGCGTGTGCGCGATATCGTCAAACTGGGCCGCATTCCGCATCACTCGCCGTTTTCCAGCTGGACCCATCAGGACGACGACATCGTCGATGCCGCACTGAAACGTGTGGATATGGCCTCACGTTGCGATCAGGGCTGGCAGAGCCTGTCTGGCGGAGAACGGCAACGCGTGCATATCGCCCGGGCCCTTGCTCAGGCACCGAATGAAATTCTGCTTGATGAGCCCACCAACCATCTGGATATTCACCACCAGATTCAGCTGATGAAGCTGATCAGCGAGCTACCAGTCACCAGCATTGTGGCAATTCACGATCTGAACCATGCCGCGCTGTTTTGCGATCGTCTTATCATTATGCTGCACGGGGGCGTGGTGGCGCAGGGCACGCCGGATGAGATTCTCACGGAGTCACTGCTGTGGGACGTGTTCAGGGTCAAAACACAGATCGAGACGTCCCCGGTACATGGTAAAAAACATATTCATTTCTATGTGTGAATCCCCGCGGCGCGCCGTCAGGACGGCCGGTTACCGGCCATCAGTCTGACGCGCGCGGGGGCGCGTCCGTTGCCGCGTTATGACGGGCTTCTTTCCCTGCGGCACATCCCGCCTGTGCAGTCACGCACGGTTGCCGGTGAGCGTCAGGTCATCGGGAGCACGCACGGGAAACACTAAAGAATAAACCATTTACAGGATTTGGTTCCGGCCTCTCTTTTTAGCAGTCCACTGTTTTCCAGTTTTAACAGCCAGTTTCTTGCAGCGTAAATAGACATATCGCACTCATCGGCGACGTCCCGGGTTAATATGCCTTCCGACTGTTTTTTAATAAGACACATAATGACGTCTTTCATCTGTGGATTTTTCTCAGTGTCCTGAAGCTGATTCCATTTCGCGTCACATTGAATTTTATAAGCAAGCTCTTTCATGGCCGTTTCCCCGTAAAGTGTTAACACCTCAAAAATTAAATTTTCCGGCTATGTCTGTTATTTCGTTACAGCTCCAGGCTGTAACGAACCCGGGCATGCTGCCGATATGAGGATTTAACAATTACGGGGCTCAAATAGCTACAAACACCTTGTAATGGTTAACTTTAGAAAGGAAAAACTGTTTTTATAAATTTATATAAAATTAAATTCCAAGCAAGAGACGCTCGCTGTGCAGGGTAGCCACCAGAAGGAGGCGTAAACCCGCACACATTCCGCAGGGCAAGGACGTGCGAAACGGCGCTACCCGCGTCTGCGGACAACGCCATTAGCGGGTATGACAAACGATAAGAGGTAATACCCGACTGCCTACCAATATCGCATCGTCCATTCCTTTAATTTTCGAAATATAGAGATAGGCAAAGTGGCTGTTTAATATATTTTCCGGTACGTTGTCGCGCAGACCGCGACTCACACTATAGTGGTCGAGCTTATAAAGTGACTGAATATAGGGTGAATACTGAAATTCGACATTACGTCTTAAGATATACGTATTTCCCGCTTGATAGACCGTTCCATCAACGGACACCATGCCTTCTCCGGAATGACGCAGCGTCAGCACAAAGCTGGCATCCAGATGATAATTCCGGGTGAGATCGCGCTGTTGAAAATTCGCTGCGCAGGTAAATTCGAACATGGCGCGTTGCGATTTTACAGAGTACAGGCCCCCCGCAATAAGCAGGATGGCACAGAGCAAAACCAGACTGAGCGACACGACGTTCTTCTTATTCATTCTCTGCCCGCCATCCGAGTTCAGAATAGTTTGAGCAGTAGGCCTGGCCGCCCGTTACGTGGCGGCAGTAAGCGACGTAGACATTGCCCCAGTGGCCGGCCGTCACGTTTCTGTCCGCGTAAAACAGATATTTGCCGCCCTTCTGACAGGGCATGCCGCTGCTGGCGATGATTTTGCGCCACACGGGTTCCGGCGGGAAAGCCGATTCCCCCGGATGCACCGGCAGATAGAGTACCTCGCAGCCGTTGACGTCTGCCACGCTGACAGGCGCGATCGATTTTTCAGGCCGGAGGGAAGACAGCACCAGCACAGTCATGCCTGCCAGCAGGAGCACCGCAATACCTGCAGCGTAATAACGACGGTCGCGTCGCGGCAGAGCCGCCGTCGGAGAGACCGGATCCGCAGTGGGAGCCGCCAGTTCCGGCTCAAGGTGCGTCGTTTGAATCGCCAGCGTGGGATTGAAAACAAAGCCCACTTTATAAACGGTGGTGATAACGTCCTGGCTGATGCCCAGCGAGGCAAAACCGCGTCGAATAGACGATACATAGGCATTCAGGCTGTTGAACGAAGGCGTTGCGCCCGTTTCCTGCCAGAAATTATCAAGAATATGTTCCCGGGCCAGCACCACGCCGGGGCTTTTCAGAAACATTTCCAGTAAATGATTGCAGGCAGGCGATAAGGGCACGCTGGTTTCACTGGACTCGACCAGGCACAGTCGTCCCTGAGCGGGTGAAAACCGAACCAGACCTTCAATTACATATTCTGTCTGCTGCATTTCAGGCTCCGGCAACACACAGGCAAGGCAGTAAACAACAACGCATGCGGGATAACGATCCTCAATCATCGGGCAAAAAAGTCCGCGCATCATCAGCGCCGGCCGGGTGTGGTATGCATGGCCACTGAGCAAAATCTTCTGACGTGGCGGGCAGTGTGCATTACCGGCCGGGGAAACGGGCGGCGTTCAGATACGTGTCCGTTCGCTGAGCTAACACGCATGATGACGGCAGATCCCTCCAACCCGGATATTGTCAGGTCAGGTTAAATAATTTCGCTGTAATTGTATCAGAGAACGCCACGGCAAGAGCGGGAATGGCAGAAAGGTTCGTCTACGTTATCGACATCACGTTTTTTGCAATGATGTAGCACAAGTTCACGAAGACGGGCCGTGCAGATGCGCACAGAGAGAAAACCGGTCAATGCCCCCTCACCTTGCGGCATTGACCGGCGATGTTTTTACGGCTGAAGCATTTAATACCAGCGGCCAAAGCGTTTGATGTACGCCATCTTCATTCCCTGCGCCACCAGACAGTAGCTAAACAGGGTGAGCACCAGCCAGGGGAAATAGTGCCAGGGCAGCGGAACTAATCCCACCAGCGTACCCAGCGAAGAGAACGGCAGCAGGATACCCGCCGCACAGATACCCATCGTGGTCAGCAGCACCGGCAGCCGGGCGCAGCTTTGAATAAAGGGAATTTTCTGCGTCCGCAACATATGCACCACCAGCGTTTGAGACAATAACCCTTCCACAAACCAGCCAGACTGGAAAAGCGACTGGGCGCTTTCATGATTTGCCCCGAAGACGTACCACATCAGCGCAAAGGTCGTGACATCGAAAATAGACGATGTTGGCCCCATCCACAGCATAAAGCGCTTGATGTTACCAGCATCCCACTTACGCGGTTTACGTAAAAACTCGCGATCCATCTTGTCCCAGGGCAGAGCCAGTTGAGAGATGTCATACATCAGGTTCTGAATCAGCAACTGGATAGACAGCATGGGCAGAAAAGGAATAAATGCGCTGGCAATCAGTACGGAGAACACGTTGCCGAAATTCGAGCTGGCCGTCATGTTCAGATACTTGATGATATTGCCGAAGGTTTCGCGCCCTTTGAGGACACCTTCGCCCAGCACAGCCAAATCTTTTTCCAGCAAGATAATGTCCGATGACTCTTTGGCAATGTCCGTCGCCGTATCGACAGAGATCCCCACATCAGCCTCGCGCAGCGCAGGCGCATCGTTGATGCCATCGCCGAGGAAACCGACGGTATGACCATTCTGCTGCAGCAGTTTAAGCACGCGTGACTTTTGCTGCGGCGTCAGCCGGGTGAAAATCATGCAGCGCTCCACTTCCGTGCGCAGCACCGCGTCGCTCATGTCATCAATCTCATTGCCGGTCAGCATGGCTTCAGAAGCCAGCCCCACTTCCTGACAGACGCGCAACGTCACCAGCGGATTGTCGCCTGTCAGCACTTTGACCTTCACGCCACTGTCTTTCAGCGCCTGAATCGCTTTGCCCGCGCTCTCCTTAGGCGGATCCAGAAAGGTCAGCATCCCTTCAATGGTCAGCTCGCACTCATCATTGCTGCTGAGTGGCAGCGCTATGCCGTGCTCACGGGTTGCCACCAGGAGGACGCGAAAGCCTTGCTGATTATAATGCTGCGTCAGGTTCAACAGTTCGACGCGTTTCTGTTCGCACAGCGGAATGACCGACTCGCCCTGACGTAGTGTGGTCGCAGCAGCCAGCATTTCCTCGACCGCCCCTTTGCAGATTAACAGTGGACGGTGCGTTTGCAGATCTTCCACCACCACAGAGACACGACGGCGGACGAAGTCAAAAGGCAGCTCATCCACCTTCTGAAACTGGCTGCACTGGGCCGCAGACAGGGTTTGCTCTCCAAATTTAAGTACCGCGCGGTCCATCAAATTTTTTGCCCCGCTCTGGCTGCTGCTGTTGAGCCAGGCCAGCAGCAATACGCGCGCATCCTCTACGCCTTCCCCGTTCAGATGCGCCGACAAAAAAATGTTGTCCTGCGTCAGCGTGCCGGTTTTATCGGTACACAGCACATCCATTGCACCGAGGTTTTGAATCGCGTTCAGCCGTTTAACGATGACTTTGCGCCGTGACATCGCAATCGCGCCTTTGGCCAGATTGGCACTGACGATCATCGGCAGCATTTCGGGGGTCAGACCGACGGCAACCGCCAACGCGAACAAGGTGGCGTCCATCCAGTCGCCTTTAGTAAAGCCGTTGATCAGTAAGACAACCGGCACCATCACCAGCATGAAGCGGATCAGCAGTCTGGACACGCTGTTTACGCCACGGTCAAACGCGGTCTGCGGACGACGACCTGAGAGCGAGGCCGCCAGCGAACCAAACCAGGTTTCACTGCCGGTGGCGACGACCAGTGCGCGAGCCGTGCCGCTGGCGACATTGGTCCCCATCAGACAGCTGTTTCTGAGCTCCAGTACGCTGCGACCGGGCTGCTCTGCGATCTCTTCACCTGCGCTGAGATCGTTTTTCTCAACGGGCAGCGATTCACCGGTCAGGATCGCCTGGCTGATAAACAGATCGCGCGAGGCCAGCAAGCGCACGTCGGCCGGCACCAGATCGCCCGCACTCAATAAAATCACATCGCCGGGCACCAGTTCACGCATATCGATATCGTGACGGCGGCCAGTCGTGCTGCCTTCTTCACGACGCAGTACGGTAACCTGCGTGCGAACCAGCGACTTTAAAGCCTGCGCGGCGCGGTTGGTACGGAACTCCTGCCAGAAACGCAGCAGTCCACTGAGCGTTACCATGGTAAGTATGATGATCACGCCAGACAGATCGGTGTCCTGACCGGCCCGCAGCGGTAGCCAGTAATCGGTTACCCAGCTGACCAGTGCCAGCACCATCAGCACATAGATGAACGGATTGTTAAAGGCCAGGATCAGCTGGACAAACGCGGAAGGCGCTTTTTCATGCACCACCTCATTGCGACCATAATCACCCAATCGCGCCCGGGCTTCCGTGTGCGTCAGGCCCTCATAGCTGCTGTGGAGGTTGCTCAGCGTGACATCGGTGCGATTGCGTGCTTCGCGTTCAATGGCAAAGGGCGTTTTGGTTTTTTTAAGTGCACGCTGGCGGTTGTGAATCATCGCGGCGTGTTCGAGTTTCATGTCGCTCATGTCGACATCTCCCTGATTTAAAGCAACAGATATCCTGCATGCGAAATAAAGCATGCCTGTATGTCCGGTTATTTCCGGTAAAGAGGTTCAGTCAGTTTTTAATAAATAAGCGCGCACGTCCGCCGCGCAGAAAAATAAAAATACCGCGCAATACCGTACCTGGCGAAATAAACGCACAAAAAATGACTGTATGAGAAAGGGTGCGCAGCCAGCGGCTACGCCTGTCGAGGCGGAGGAAAAAGGGCCTGAATATACATAAACATAATGCGCTCTCGCAGTGACTACAGCGTTTATTTCAGGGAGAGCAATCGGATCGTACAGGGAAGATTGCTGCCCGCCAGGTGGCAAGCAGCGAAATGCAGTTAGCTTGCCGGAGTAATAACGTATTTAGGGTGACTGTCCAAAGTATGACTCCTGCGACTATTTTCGCTTAGTATAATCCCAGCCCCGTTCGGGTAAAGAAAATAACGGTTCAATCCCGGTTTCGTTTATTAACCGTTGTGACTTCAGCATGACCGCCTGATCAGCCTTATAACTGTGCTGCATTTTTTATAACTTTTTTGCATATCATTAGCCCATAATCGACTATTCTTTGCATGAGCCCTTTCGTACACTCGCGTTACTTTCTCAGGCAAGGATTTTCCATGAAAAAAATAATTCCATCATTACTGGCCTTGTCACTGGCCACCGCATTCAGCGTTAACGCCGCCACACCAAAAGATACCCTGGTCGTCGTACAGTCAACAGACGATGCAGACAGCTTTGATCCGGCGAAAGGGTTTGAACTGACCAGCGTGCAAGCGTTTACCAACATTTATCAGCGCCTGGTGCAGTCGGATCCACAAAACCCCACAGATTTAAAACCGACCCTGGCGACATCCTGGCAGCCAGGTAGCGATAACCGCAGCCTGACGTTTGCATTGCGTAAAGACGCCAAATTCGCCAGCGGCAATCCCCTGCGCCCGGAAGATGTGATCTTCTCGCTGGGGCGCGTGGTGAAACTGAATCTGGATCCTTCCTTTATTCTGACCCAGCTCGGCTGGAACAAAGATAATGTGGATGGCTTCCTGAAAAAGGTTGATGACAACCATGTGCAGATTAGCTGGACGGCGAACGTCAGCCCGGCTTACGTTCTTAGCCTGCTGTCCGCACCGGTTTCCTCCATCGTCGATGAAAAAACTGTCAGCGCGCACGCCGAAAAAGGCGATTTCGGTAACGGCTGGCTGGCCACCAACTCTGCCGGTAGCGGCCCTTACCAGATTCGTAAAGTGGTGATGCATCAGGCCGTCATCCTGACCGCCAACCCGACGTCACCGGCCGGCGCGCCGAAGATTAAAAATATTCTGATCAAAAATGTGCCGGAACCGGCGGCCCGCCGGTTGCTGCTTGAGCAAGGCGACGCCGACATCGCCCGTAACCTGGGGGCAGACCAGATTGCCTCGCTGCAGGGCAAAAGCGGTGTGAAAACCGACGCGATTCCGATGGCCTCGCTGTATTACATCCAGTTCAACATCGGCAACAAAAACAACCCGGCGTTAAAAAACCCGGCCTTCTGGGAAGCGGCACGCTACCTGTTCGACTATAAAGGCATTGCCGGACAGCTGCTGAAAGGGCAGTTCGATGTGCACCAGACGTTTCTGCCGAAAGGTTTTCTGGGTGCCTTAAACGACAACCCGTACAGTTACGATCCGGAAAAAGCGAAAGCGATCCTGAAAAAAGCCGGCCTGACGAATGTCAGCTTTACCCTGTCCACCAGCAATCAGCCCCCGTATCTGGATATTGCCCAGGCACTGCAGGGCAGCTTTGCTAAAGGCGGCGTAAAAGTGGAAGTGTTGCCGGGACTGAGCTCTGAAGTTTCTACCCGCGTCAAAGCGCATAACTACGAAGGCACGATCAACGCCTGGGGCGCAGACTACTTTGATCCGAATACCAACGCCTCGTCGTTCGCCTACAACCCGGAAGATGGCAGCAAGACGATTGCTTACCGTTCTGACTGGCATATTCCAGAGCTGAATAAGCAGGTGCTGGCTGCAACCGCGGAAAGCGATCCGAAAAAACGCGTTGAACTTTACCAGGCGATGCAACGTGAAGTGCTGAAAAGCTCGCCTTATGTTATTGGACTGCAGGCGAAAAACCTTATCGCCCTGCGCGATAACCTTAAAGGCTACGTTCAGGGCATTAACCCGGACATGGTTTACTATTCGCAGGTTACTAAGTAATGGCACACTCTGCCTCTTCTGCCGGGTCCGCCCGGCATTTTTGGCGGCGCGCTGGCCGCCTTTCATCAGGCTTACTGTCACTGGTAATCACCCTGTCAGGATTGCTGGCGTTTACCTTTATGCTGTCGCATCTCTCGCCGATCGATCCGGTACAGCAAATCGCGGGCGATCATGCCAGTGAAGCGACCTATGCGCAGGTTCGTCACGATCTCGGGCTGGATCAGCCGGTACTGATGCAGTTCTGGCACTACATTGCGCATCTGATGCGCGGCGATCTCGGCGTTTCCCGTCTGACGAATCAGCCCGTCAGCAGTGACCTGTTGCAGACGTTTCCGGCCACCATTGAGCTGGCCACCTGCGCAATGATTTTTGCCGTGATTTTTGGCGTTTCTCTGGCGTTGCTGGCCGCCTGGAAACCCGGCAGCGTGATCGATAACGTGGCACGCTTTATCTCCCTGTTGGGTTACTCTGTGCCGGTCTTCTGGCTGGGCCTGCTGGGCTTATTGCTGTTTTATGCGGTGCTGCACTGGTCTGCCGGACCGGGACGGCTGGATGATATCTGGGCCTATACGCTGGAGCCGAAAACCGGCTTTGTGCTGGTTGACAGCTGGCTGTCGGGCGACCGGGAAATTTTCTGGAACGCGGTGGCCCATCTCTGGTTGCCGATGGTGATTTTGGGCCTGCTGGCGATGGCGGGCATTACCCGTTTGCTGCGCGCGGCGCTGCTGGAAGAGAGCAGCAAAGAGTATGTGGTGCTGGCGCGGGCAAAAGGCGCGGGCCGGGTACGGATTCTGCTGCGCCATATCTTCCCGAACGTGCTGGGTACGCTCATTACCGTGATTGCGCTGTCCTACGCCACGCTGCTGGAAGGCTCGGTGCTGACAGAAACCGTGTTCGCCTGGCCTGGCGTAGGGCGCTATATGACCAATGCGCTCTTCTCTGGCGATGTGCCAGCCATTCTGGGGGCCACTCTGTTGATTGGAAGCTGTTTTATTCTGATCAATGCGCTGGCGGACGCCCTCACCTGGTTAACCGATCCGAGAACACGATGACGCAACAACTTACTGAACTTGAAACGGTGCGACCACGACGCAGCCGCCGACGCATCACCTCGTTAACCATCGGGTTAACGCTGGTGGCGATTGTCATTCTGATGGCAGTGCTGGCACCGTTCATCGCGCCTTACGATCCCAATCTGCAAACCATCTCCAGCCGCCTGCTGCCGCCTTCGGCTGCACACTGGTTTGGCACCGATGGCTTTGGCCGCGACCTGCTCTCACGGGTGATCTATGGCGCACGTCCGACGCTGCTGCTGGTATCACTGATTCTGATCCTCACTATCCCGGTGGGCCTGCTGGTGGGCATTACCGCCGGCTATACGGGCGGCTGGACCGAGCGCGTCTTAATGCGCATCACTGATATTTTTCTTTCACTGCCAAACCTGGTGATTGCCCTGGCGCTGGTTTCCATTATGGGACCGGGCCTGATGAACGGTGCGCTGGCGCTGGCGCTGACCAGTTGGCCGCCGTTTGCCCGTCAGGCGCGCGCCGAAACCCTGGCGCTGCGGCGCAGTGACTATCTGGCCGCCGCCCGTATGCAAGGCATTACCGGCTTTCGCCTGATGTTCGGCCATATTCTGCCGCTGTGCCTGCCCACCGCCGTGGTGCGCGCGGCGCTGAGCCTGGGCGGGATTATCCTGGCCGCTGCCGGACTGGGCTTTCTGGGCATGGGCGTGCAACCGCCTACCGCCGAGTGGGGCTCAATGGTTGCGGAAGGCAGTAAGGTGATCTTTGACCAGTGGTGGGTGGCGGCGGCTCCCGGCGCGGCCATTCTGTTTGCCAGCCTGGCGTTTAACCTGACAGGCGATGGCCTGCGTGACCGACTGGATACCCGACATGCAAAATAACATTCTTGTGGAGTCACTCAGCATCCGCAGCGAGGCGGCGACGCTGGTCGACAATATCAGTTTCTCCATCGGGCGGGAGCGCGTGGCGCTGGTTGGTGAATCCGGTTCGGGTAAATCGCTGACCGCCCGGACGTTAATGGGCTTACTGTCCCCTGCCCTGCATCTGCAGGCCAGCCAGCTTCAGGTCGCGGGTGAAAATGCCCTGGCCCTGAACGAGCGCGGCTGGAGTAAGCTGCGGGGCGAGCGCGTGGCCATGGTCATGCAGGACCCCAAATATGCGCTGAATCCATCACGGACGATCGGCTGGCAGGTGGAAGAGCCGCTGATTCTGCACCGTCGCCTGAGCCGCGCAGCGCGCAAAGAAAAGGTGTGCGACATGCTGGATGCCGTCGGCCTGCCTAATCCGCGCCAGTTGATGCAGGTTTATCCGCATCAGCTGTCCGGCGGGATGGGACAACGCGTGATGCTGGCCATCGCCCTGATTACCGATCCGGCCTTTTTGATTGCCGACGAGCCGACATCCGCACTGGATCACGCCATGCGCGATCAGGTGCTGTCGCTGATTCGTGAGCTGGTGGAGTCCCGCAACATGGGCCTGCTGCTAATTAGCCATGATCTGCAACAGGTCTCAGAGCACTGCGAGCGCGTGATGGTAATGTACAAAGGTCGCGTGCTGGATACGCTGCCTGCGGCGGATTTGCCGCGCGCAACCCATCCCTACACTCGCACGCTGTGGTCCTGCCGCCCCAGTAAAGCCACGCACGGACAACCACTACCGGTGCTGGACCGCGCAGCGCTGGAGGCTCACCATGATTAATCTGCAACACCTGAGCGTGTCACACAAACAGGGTTACGATCTGCGCACCGTCGTACACGACGTTAACCTGCAGGTTAACGCGGGCGAGTGTTTTGGTCTGGTCGGCCCGTCTGGCTGCGGCAAGTCATCGCTGCTGTGGGTGATGGCCGGACTGAACCCGCACTGGCAGGGGAATATGGAACTGGCAGTGCACAAAGTCCTGCCGGGCAAAAGCTTTACCGGCGCGCTGCGTCAGGAGGTGCAGATGGTGTTTCAGGATCCCTATGCCTCCCTGCATCCCCGCCATCGCCTGCGCCGTACGCTGTCCGAGCCGCTCAAACTGCTGAAACGGGACAACATCGACGATCGTATTCATGAGGGATTTCGCCATGTGGGGCTGGAGCCGTCGCTGGCCGATCGCTATCCTCATCAGTTGTCCGGCGGTCAGCGCCAGCGTGTAGCTATCGTGCGCGCCCTGTTGCTGCAGCCCAAAATACTGCTGCTGGATGAGCCAACATCGGCACTGGATATGTCAATCCAGGCTGAGATTCTCAATCTGCTTAACGATCTTAAGCGTCAGGATGGTCTGACGATGGTGCTGGTCAGCCACGATCCCGATGTGATTGATCACATGTGTGACCGTGCCGTCCGGATGGCGCAGGGACGGATCGTTGAGCAGATTGCCGACTCAGCCTGATGCAAGGAAAAACCATGAGCATCCGACTTCGCCCACTGGAACGAGAAGATCTTCACTTTGTGCATCAGCTGGATAACAACGCCAGCGTCATGCGCTACTGGTTCGAAGAGCCGTATGAAGCCTTCGTGGAATTGTCCGATCTGTACGATAAGCACATTCACGATCAGACCGAACGGCGCTTCGTGGTTGAGCATGAGGGGCAAAAAGCGGGGCTGGTGGAGTTAGTGGAGATTAACCATGTTCACCGCCGCGCTGAATTTCAGATCATCATTGATCCGGCGCATCAGGGCAAAGGTCTGGCCACCCAGGCGGCGAAGCTGGCGATGGATTACGGTTTTTCCGTGCTGAATCTGTATAAGCTCTACCTGATCGTCGATCAGGAAAATGAGAAAGCCATCCACATCTACAGCAAACTGGGCTTTGAGATTGAAGGCGTGCTTAAACACGAATTCTTTATCAATGGCGAATACCGCAACACCATTCGTATGTGCATTTTCCAGCATCAGTATCTGGAACGCCATAAAGCACCGGGCGGTATGGTAAAACCTACCGCCCAGTAATCAGCCGCGTGCGCCGACCGGGTTCATGTAAGGCTTTGGATGCTCGGGCTCCAGGTTATACATGCCCCCGTAGAACGGATCGACCAGCAGCCAGCCGGGGAAGCCCAGCAGTGGAATATTCCCCAGCAGGTACCACAGGTTGGCACGGGCTTCGATCGGCACCGTGACGGGCACATAGCCCGGACTTTCCAGCATCAGCAAATAGTGCTTTTTACCAAAATAGCGATGGGTGGATTTTTCCAGGATGACGGTTTTTGGCGTATAGCCTTCCGCAACCGGACGACCAGTTTCATCCTGTACGGTAAAACGCGCGCCGGGCGGCTGCGAATCGATCAGAACCGATTGGGTTTCGTTGCCAACAATGGTGGCGCAACCGCTCAGTAGCATCGCGGCAGCGAGAGCCAGAATGTGCTGTTTCATGGCAGGATCCGATAAAAGTCAGGAAGCACAGTGTAAACCGCCCTTCCCACCTTTTCATCCTTCTCAATCGGGCTATCATCGCCCGATTCTGCTGCTTTATTGCGGTTGACAATGGCGGGCAATCGCCGCGATGTCACGGGGTGAGGTGCGGCAGCAGCCGCCAATCAGTCGGGCGCCGGCCTGCTGCCATTCGGCAAATTTGTCATGCAGCGTGCAACCTGAGGGCGCGGAGTGCCAGCTTTTGCTGTTGGCATCGTACTGCTCACCCGAATTGGGATACACCACCAGGGGCTTCTCTGTCAGGCGCTGAAGCTGCTGCAGAGCGGGTGTGACACTGTCCAGCGCGATGCAGTTGATCCCCACGGCAATAACCTGCGACTGCGCATTCAGGTAGGCCGCAACGTCACGCAGCGGCGTACCATCGCTGAGGTGTTCCGCATCACGCAGCGTAAAGGAGAACCAGGCACAGCTGTCAGGGAATTCGCGCAGCAGGTTGACCAGCGTCTGCGCTTCGGCAAACGAAGGCAGGGTTTCACAGGCCAGCACATCCACGCCCGCTGCCAGCAAGGCAGCTATCCGGGGGCGATGAAACGCCATCATCTCGGCTTCGGGCAACGTATAGTCGCCGCGATATTCCGACCCGTCCGCCAGAAACGCGCCATAAGGGCCCACCGAGCCTGCTACCAGCAATATCCTGTCGTCTGTCTGCGTCGCCAGGTAATCTGCGCGGGCACGTTGAGCCAGTTCGACGCTTTGTGCGATCAGCGCCAGCGACTGCTGTTCGTTCAAACCTCGTGCCGCAAAGCCTTGTGGCGTCGCCTGATAGCTGGCAGTAATCGCGCAGCGCGCGCCAGCAGCAAAATAGTCATAGTGCACCTGGTAAATCAGCTCAGGATTTTCCATCAGCACTTTCGCGGACCACAACGCATCCGTCAGATCGCAGCCCCGGGCTTCCAGCTCAGTCGCCAGCGCCCCATCCAGAATCAACGGAGCAGTCTGCTGCAGTGCGTGTGATACAGGATTACGCGACATCTCTGGCCTCCTTAGCCTGTGATTTTTTGTGGGTCACATGGTAAGCGCCATAGCAAAACAGCACAAACGGAATTCCGCACCACAGGGCAATGCGCTGTGAGGGATCAAACGCCAGCCCGGCACAGGCCAGCAGGCAGAGTAAAAAGCCCAGAATCGGCGTAAACGGATAGAGCGGCGCGCGGTAAATCAGGTCCGCTGGCGCTTTGCCCTGCTGCACATGGCGGCGACGGAAAACATAGTGCGATGCACAGATGCTGAGCCACACCGCCACGACGGCAAAGCCAGAGATAGCAGACAGCGCCACAAATACGGTGTCCGGCGCGACCACACTGGAAAACAGCGCCAGCAGCCCGCCAATCATGCTGACGGTGATAGCCAGCAGCGGTACGCCACGTTTATTTACCCGGGCGAAGGCGCGCGGCAAGGTGTTTTCATTGGCCAGCGACCACAGCATCCGGCCCGAGGCATACAGGCCCGAGTTCGCCGCTGACAGGATGGCCGTGAGAATAACAAAGTTGATGATATCCGCTGCCCATGGAATACCGATTTTCTCAAACACCAGCACAAACGGGCTTTTGACGATACCGGCCTGATCCATCGGGATCAGCGCCGCCAGCACGAAGACGGTGCCGACAAAGAACAGGATGAGACGAGCAACGGTGGTACGAATAGCCAGCGGCACGACTTTTTGCGGGTTTTCGGTTTCACCGGCGGCAATACCGATTAACTCAGTGCCGGAAAAGGCAAAGTTCACCGCCACCATGGTCATGATGATCGGCAACACACCGTTGGGCAACCAGCCGTGAGCGGTAAGATTGCTCAGTCCGGGTGCTGGCGTACCGTCCTTCATGGGAATAAACCCGAACATGGCTGCACCGCCCAGGACGATAAAGGCGACAATGGTGATGACTTTGATGATGGAAAACCAGAATTCCCCTTCCGCAAAGAAGCGGGTAGAAATCACGTTCAGCAGATAGATGGCAATACAGAAGACCAGGCACCAGATCCAGACCGGCACATGCGGAAACCAGTACTGCATACAGAACCCTGCCGCCGTCAGGCTGGACCCCAGCGCGACGGTCCAGGTCAGCCAGTAGAGCCAGGCCACGGTATAGCCGGTTGCCGGACTCAGATAGCGGGCCGCATAGACGTGGAATGCGCCGGTTTCGGGCATCGCCACGGACAACTCGCCCAGGCAGGCCATGACCAGCCAGACCACCAGCGCGCCAATCAGATAAGCCAGCAGCGTACCGGCGGCCCCTGTCGTGGAAATGATGTAGCCGGTGTTAAAAAACAGGCCCGTACCGATCACGCCGCCCAGCGATAACATCACCAGGTGGCGTACTTTCATGGTTCGCTTGAACTGACCCTGCGAAGACGTATTCTGCTCGCTCATAAACCTCATCCGTATGGACGTCTAAACATCTATATGCAGCAGATTTATACGCGTCGTCGCGCCGAAATGCAACGGGCGAAGCGGTAAGGTGCCAGAAAGGCCGGGATCGGCGCCCCGTGATAACGGGGCGGAATGCGTTAGCCAAACACGCTTTGCAGGTAGCGTTCCAGCGCCATTCGCGAACTGAAACCGTGCGGAATACCGTAGTGTTCCTGCGTATCACCGGCCAGGTAGAGAGGGAACTGTGTGTAGTGATCACAGGTTTTCATTTCTGAGGCCGGTTCGGCGAAGGGCTGACTTTTTTCTTTTAACGTCGGGTGGATGACCAGCGCCGTGCGCCCCATGCGCGCTTCGCGATTGACGTAAACATAGTTGTCGCCACGACGATAGCCGTACGCACGGGGGGTAATTTCATCGACTTCAAAGCCCACTTTTTCCAGGACGCGCGCTACCTCATCTGGTCGTAAATACATGCTTGATCCTCTCCTCTTCAAAAGCCACGCAACCTTACATCAGCGTGGCTGTACGGGCATTCGGAATTTTCCCTAAAGGGTCGTCCCGCGCCTCGTTAAGCAAAACGTGGTCTACACTGAGTATTACGTGTTAATGACAAGGGAGCCAAAAATGTTTAATCGAACGCAAAAAAACGATGACATTGATATCAATCAGGATGTTAATGAGTTGGCAGATTCACTTGAAGCCCTGCTGAAGTCTTACGGCAGCGAGGCCAAAGACGAAGTCAATTCTGCGCGCAGTCAGGCTGAAGCCCTGCTTAAGCAAACCCGGGCAAAACTGAACGGCGGCGGTAACCGTGTCACGCAGGTGGCCCGCGATGCCGGCTATCAGGTTGACGCGTATGTCCATGACAAACCCTGGTACGGTGTCGGTATCGGCGCGGCCGTCGGCATTGTATTAGGCGCACTACTGGTTTCACGCCGCTAACGCTGTTCCACACCGTTATCATCCGCCTCGCTCACTGAGCGGGGCTTTTTTATGCCTGTTTTTTAATCAATCAGCTTTACAAATTTATTTTTCGGGTGGCAGAGCGCGCCAGGCCTGACTTGCCGCGATAATCGCGATTAACCCTACATATGGTGCTATTGACCGCCATAAATACTACATCTAGTATTCATTTCATTGTCAGCCCACAAGATGTTTGCACGAACGAAGCCTGATTCAGGGATATACACGTCGTTATTCGCAGCAGGACCGCAATGAAAGAGGAATACGAATCATGCGCATTATTATTTACACTAAAAACCACTGTGTCCAGTGTAATGCCACGAAGAATGCACTGGATCGCCACGGCATCGATTACCAACTGATCAATCTGGATACCCAGCCGGACGCAATCGACAGCCTGAAAGCGCTGGGCTATCGCCAGGTGCCCGTGGTGATGACCCATGACGATCACTGGAGTGGCTTTCGTCCTGACAAGATAGCCCGTTTAACCCAAACCACGACCATCGGCGGGTAGTCACATGTTCCCACTGGTCTATTTTTCCAGCCAGTCGGAAAACACCCATCGGTTTATTACCCGTCTGGGCCTGCCCGCGCACCGCATACCGATTGAGAGTAAGCAACCGCTGCATATTCACCAGCCTTATATTCTGGTGGTGCCGAGCTATGGCGGTGGCAGTCATCGCGGCGCCGTGCCCAGACAGGTGATTCAGTTTCTTAATGATGAAGCCAATCGTCGCGGTCTGCGCGGCGTGATCGCGGCCGGTAACCGTAACTTCGGTGAAGGCTACTGCCTGGCGGGCGACATCATTGCTAAGAAATGCCAGGTTCCCTACCTGTATCGGTTTGAACTGATGGGAACGCCGGACGATATCGCCAATGTAAAAGCGGGAGTAACCCAATTTTGGCAACAACAGACACTCTGAACAACGTTGCGCTGGACTACCATGCGCTGAACGCCATGCTGAATCTTTACGACGCCGATGGCCGTATTCAGTTTGAAAAGGATCAGCAGGCGGCGCGACAGTTCCTTATTCAGCACGTGCAACCCAATACGCTGCACTTTGCCAGCGTAGCCGAGCGCCTGCGCTATCTGGTTGCAGAAGGCTACTATGAAGCGGACGTGCTGAATCAGTACGATTTTGACTTCCTGTGTGCCCTGCACGATGAAGCCGACGCATGGGGTTTTGAGTTCAAAACCTTTTTAGGCGCGTGGAAGTACTACACCAGCTACACGCTGAAGACATTTGACGGCAAGCGTTATCTGGAAACCTTTGCGCAGCGTGCCTGCATGGTGGCACTGACGCTGGCACGGGGCGACGAAAGCCTGGCACGCGCAGTACTGGCGGAAATCCTCAGTGGCCGTTTTCAGCCTGCCACGCCGACGTTCCTTAACTGCGGCAAGCAACAGCGCGGCGAGCTGGTTTCCTGCTTCCTGTTGCGTATTGAAGACAATATGGAATCGATTGGCCGGGCGGTGAATTCCGCCCTGCAGCTGTCCAAACGCGGCGGCGGCGTGGCGTTCCTGTTGTCGAACCTGCGGGAGGCCGGTGCGCCGATTAAGCGCATTGAAAACCAGTCTTCCGGCGTCATTCCGGTCATGAAAATGCTGGAAGATGCGTTCTCCTATGCTAACCAGTTGGGCGCACGTCAGGGAGCGGGCGCAGTCTGGCTCAGTGCTCACCATCCTGACATTTTACGTTTTCTGGATACCAAGCGCGAAAACGCCGACGAGAAAATCCGCATTAAAACCCTGTCGCTGGGCGTGGTGATCCCGGACATCACCTTCCAGCTTGCCAAAGAGAATCAGCCGATGGCGCTGTTCTCGCCCTACGATGTGGAGCGGATCTACGGTCAGGCGTTTGGTGATATCAGCGTCAGTGAGAAATATCACGAGATGCTGGCGGATGACCGCATTCGTAAAACCTATATTCAGCCGCGCGATTTCTTCCAGACGCTGGCGGAAATTCAGTTTGAATCGGGTTATCCCTACATCATGTATGAGGACAGCGTCAACCGCGATAACCCTGTTGCCGGTCGCATTAATATGAGCAACCTCTGTTCAGAGATTTTGCAGGTGAACAGCGCCAGCGAGTTTAATGAAGACCTGAGCTACCGCCGCGTGGGAAAAGACATTTCCTGTAATCTGGGTTCCCTGAATATCGCGCATGCGATGGACTCGGGCAATCTCGCACAGACGGTGGATACGGCAATCCGCGCCCTGACGGCGGTATCAGAGATGAGTGATATTGCGTCCGTGCCTTCCGTTGCAGAAGGTAACCGGCGTTCCCATGCGATCGGCCTGGGCCAGATGAACCTGCATGGTTATCTGGCGCGGGAAGGCATCTTCTATGGTTCCCCGGAAGCACTGGATTTCACTAATCTCTATTTTTACTGTGTGACCTATTATGCGCTGCGCGCCTCGAATCAGCTGGCAAAAGCACGCCAGCAAACCTTCGAGGGTTTTGAGTCCTCGACCTATGCCACCGGCGCTTACTTTGACAAGTATCTGAACGCTGACTGGCAGCCGCGCACCGCCCGCATTGCCGCCCTGTTTGCCAAAGCGGGCATTACGCTGCCCGGACGTGAAGACTGGCTGGCGCTGCGTGAAGCGGTGATGACCTCGGGTTTATACAATCAGAATCTGCAGGCTATCCCGCCCACGGGGTCGATCTCCTACATCAATCACGCCACCTCCAGTATTCATCCGATTGTGTCGCGTATTGAGATCCGCAAAGAGGGTAAAACCGGTCGCGTATACTATCCCGCCCCCTTCATGACCAATGACAATCTGGCGTTCTATGAAGATGCCTACCAGATTGGGCCGGAGGCCATTATTGATACCTACGCTGAGGCAACCCGACATGTGGATCAGGGCCTGTCACTGACCCTGTTCTTCCGGGACGACGTGACCACGCGCGACATCAATAAAGCGCAGATATACGCCTGGAAGAAAGGTATCAAAACGCTCTATTACATTCGACTGCGCCAGATGGCCCTGCAAGGCACCGAAGTGCAGGGCTGCGTCTCCTGTGCACTGTGAGAAACCTGTTATGCAACTTCGACATATTCACGCGATTAACTGGAACCGGATTCAGGATGAGAAAGATCTTGAGGTCTGGAACCGTCTGACAAGCAACTTCTGGTTGCCGGAAAAAATCCCGCTGTCCAATGATTTGCCGGCCTGGCAGACGCTGGACAAGTCACAACAGCAGCTCACCATTCGCGTCTTTACCGGCCTGACGCTGCTGGACACCATTCAGAATGTGCTGGGCGCACCGGGGTTAATGCCTGACGCGCTGACGCCGCATGAGGAGGCGGTGCTGTCGAATATCAGCTTTATGGAGGCGGTGCATGCCCGCTCCTACAGCTCGATTTTTTCGACCTTATGTAATACCAGCGATGTGGATGCGGCGTACCAGTGGAGCGAAGAGAACCAGGCCCTGCAAAATAAAGCCGGGATTATCCTGACCCATTACCGCGCTGACGATCCGTTAAAGAAAAAAATCGCCAGCGTCTTTCTGGAGTCGTTTCTGTTTTATTCGGGCTTCTGGCTGCCGATGTACTGGTCCAGCCGCGGCAAGCTGACCAATACGGCGGATCTGATTCGTTTAATCATCCGCGATGAGGCGGTACACGGCTACTATATCGGCTATAAATACCAGAAAGCGCTTGAGCAGGTCGATGAGGTCCGCCGCGAAGCCTTACAGCAGTTCGCCATCGATCTGCTGCTGGCGCTGTATGAAAATGAAGTGGCCTATACAGAAGCGCTGTACGGCGAAACAGGCTGGGCAGACGAGGTGAAGACCTTCCTGCATTACAACGCCAATAAAGCGTTGATGAATCTGGGCTACGAGGCTCTGTTCCCGGCGGAGCTCACGCAGGTCAATCCGGCCATTCTGGCGGCACTGTCACCCAATGCGGATGAGAACCATGATTTCTTCTCGGGCTCAGGATCGTCTTACGTGATGGGGAAAGCGGTCGAAACCGAAGACGAAGACTGGAATTTTTAAGACGTTGTGTGCCGTGCTGTCAACGGCACGTTTCCCCTTAGCGAAGGGACAGGCGCGCGGCATTTTCACAGCGCGCTGAACCTTCCCTCTCCGTCCGCGGAACGGGTGCCGATCGCGCCACAATAAATGACGGTAACGATTTGGCCGCCGTTGCCAGGGTTAACCAGACCGATATCACTGCTCACGCACTGACCGCTCTCAGCATCGCGCTGCCTTTGGCATGGCGTTGAGAAACCCGTTTATTCCGACGCCAAAACGGGGCGCCGTACCCGGATCCAATCTGACAGAGGGATAAGTCTGTGCCTGCCACAACCCGAGAAATCGCGACCAACAAACCCGACGTAAACGGCTGTCGATCTTTACTGTTACCCGACCATCACATAAACATAGCTATCAAATTATTTTTTAGGTTATTATTAACGCCACATTATTATTCATCTTTGCTACTGACGACCTATGACAACGTCTCACCCTGGTTTATCTTCCGCGCTGGTGGGACTGATGTCCGTTGCCACGGGACTGTGCGTCGCCAGTAATTATTATATTCAGCCTCTGCTGCATACTATCGCCCTTCACTTTCACTTATCCGTCGCATTCGCCGGGTTTATCGTGACCAGCGCGCAACTCGGCTATGCCTGCGGTCTGCTGTTGCTGGTTCCACTTGGCGATATGCTGGAACGGCGTGGACTGATTGTTGCCATGATGGTGCTGGCGGCGCTTGGTATGGTGATCATTGCCCTTTCCTCCTCCTTTCCTGTGTTGTTACTGGGAACGGTACTTACCGGGCTCTTTTCTGTCGCGGCGCAAATTCTGGTACCGCTGGCAGCCACCCTGGCCCGCCCGGAAACACGGGGCAAAGTGACCGGCACCGTCATGAGTGGCTTGCTGTTGGGTATTCTGCTGGCGCGCACCGTAGCGGGCGGCCTGGCTCAGTTGGGCGGCTGGCAAACCGTCTACTGGGTCGCCAGCGTCTTAATGCTGTTGATGGCACTGGCGCTATGGCGCGCGCTGCCGCGTATTACCCCCTCGGTCTCGTTAAATTATCCGCAGTTGCTGGTTTCCATTTTCAGGCTGTATGCGGCCGACGCTGTTCTGCGCACCCGGGCCTTTACCGGTTGCCTGACGTTTGCCAATTTCAGCATCCTGTGGACCTCAATGGCCTTTCTGCTCTCTTCCGCGCCCTACGGTTATTCGGAAGGGGAGATCGGCTTACTGGGGCTGGTGGGTGCCGCTGGCGCACTGGCGGCCAGAAAAGCCGGGGTGCTGGCGGACAAAGGTAAAGCGAAACTGACCACCAGCATGGGCTTGCTGATTATGCTGCTGTCATGGAGCGTGACCGCCTGGGGCACGCAGCATCTTGCAGCTCTGATTATCGGCATTTTGCTGCTGGATCTGGCGGTACAGGGCGTGCATATCACCAATCAGAGCGTGATTTACGCGCGTCAGCCTGATGCCCGTAACCGCCTGAATGCCGGCTATATGACCAGCTACTTTATCGGCGGTGCGTTGGGTTCGCTGCTGTCTGCCAATGCCTATCATCTGGGCGGCTGGCATGGGGTTTGCGCAGCCGGTGCAACACTGACGTTACTGAATTTACTTGTCTGGTGGAGGAATCACCGCTTAGAGCAACCGAATAGCCAGAATAGTGTGATTTAGCCTGTTCAGCCGAGTGTGAGTTTGCTATGGTTGGCCCCAAAGTTATTCACGTCGGTTATTTTTTCTTTCGAAATCATTTGATGCCGTACCGTTTCGCTCTACGACCAACGCCTGTGATATCGATGCGCACCACCTTCACCCTGGGGTCAAGGACAGATCTTGAATCACCACAGTGGAACAGCCCGAGAACACCGCTTCTGTGTCCGGTGACTCAACAGTCATGCTGTCGCCGTGGTTACTATAAAAGTTGAAATTAGTGAGGTTTTTTCTAATGGAAAGTTCGTTTACTCCCATTGAGCAAATGTTAAACATCCGCGCCAATCGTCATGCGGATTTCCCCTTCCAGGAGATTCTTCTGACGCGACTCTGCATGCATATGCAAGGTAAGCTGCTGGATAATCGTAATAAAATGCTGAAAGAACAGGGCATCAATGAAACCCTGTTTATGGCATTGCTGACCCTGGATGCGCAGGAAGATCAGAGCATTCAGCCTTCTGAACTGAGCACCGCGCTGGGTTCATCACGTACCAACGCCACGCGCATCGCTGATGAGCTGGAAAAACGCGGCTGGATTGAGCGCCGTGAAAGTGCGCAGGATCGCCGCTGTCTGCATCTGCATCTGACCGACAAAGGTAATGCCTTCCTGCAGCAGGTTCTGCCGCCACAGCATCAGAGCCTGCAATATCTGTGGTCCGCTCTGACCGCTGACGAAAAGTCGCAGCTCGAAAGCATCACCCGTAAGTTGCTTACCCGACTGGATAAAATGGAAGAAGACAAACTGTCTGCCTCGTTATCACGGTAATAGCAAGATCTGCGACACAATCACCTGACGAAATCGTTATTTTAACCCTCTTTCATCCGGCCAGCGCTTAGTCGCTGGCTTTTTTGGCTCGGGCGAAGGCGAAAACGGACTTGACCTCGCCGACATAGTGGAAAACGTGGAGAAATACATGAGTGCATCAGAGGCGCAAAGCCCGCATCAGCCTGTGAACAACAAAAAGAAAAAGCGCAAAGGCGCACTGATTTTACTGGCGCTGGTGGTCGTACTGCTCGGCATTGCGTGGGGCGTATACTGGTTTTTAGTGTTGCGTCATTTTCAGGAAACGGATGATGCCTATGTTGCGGGTAATCAGGTGCAGATCATGGCCCAGGTATCTGGCAGCGTGAACAAAGTCTGGTTTGACGATACGGACTATGTCAAAAAAGGGGATGTGCTGGTGTCGCTGGATAAAACTGACGCACAGCAGGCCTTTGAAAAAGCGCAGACGGAGCTGGCTACCAGCGTTCGTCAGGTGCACCAACAGATGATTAATGCGAAACAGTATCAGGCCACCATTGCACTCCGTCAGACGGCGTTGGATCAGGCGCAGGCCGATCTGAAACGCCGCGAACCGTTGGGTGCGTCCAACCTGATTGGCCGTGAAGAACTGCAACATGCGCGCGATGCCGTGGCCTCCGCGAAAGCAGAGCTGGATGTGGCAATTCAGCAATACAACGCCAACCAGGCGATGATCCTGAACACCTCACTGGAAAACCAGCCGGCCGTAAAACAGAGCGCCGCGCAACTGCGTGACGCCTGGCTGGCACTGCAACGTACCGATATTCGCAGCCCGATGGACGGTTATGTCTCGCGTCGTAGCGTCCAGGTCGGATCGCAAATCAGCACCAGTACCCCGCTGATGGCTGTCGTCCCGGCGACGGATTTGTGGGTGGATGCAAACTTCAAAGAAACCCAACTGGCAGGCGTGCGTATTGGTCAACCGGCCACCGTTGTGGCAGATATCTACGGCGACGATGTGGTCTATCACGGCAAAGTGGTGGGGCTGGATATGGGCACAGGCAGCGCGTTTTCCCTGTTACCTGCACAGAACGCCACGGGCAACTGGATTAAAGTCGTTCAGCGCCTGCCAGTGCGCATTGAGCTGAACCAGGACGAAGTCGCGAAGCATCCACTGCGTATTGGCCTGTCAACGTTGGTCAAAATTGATACCGACAATAAAGACGGTAGCGTACTGGCAACCAGCGTACGTCAGCAGGCAGCTTACAGCACTAACGCGCTGGCCATTGACCTGGCACCGGTTAATACGCTGATCACCGATATCGTCCACGCGAACGCCGGATGATGAGCCGGAGGCTGTAATGGCACAAACACCGCTTAAAGGGATGCCGCTGGTCTTAATGACCATTGCGTTATCGCTGGCGACGTTCATGCAGGTTCTGGACTCTACCATTGCGAACGTTGCGATTCCGACGATTGCCGGTAACCTGGGAGCGTCCAACTCCCAGGGAACCTGGGTCATCACCTCATTCGGGGTGGCCAATGCTATCTCGATTCCGATTACCGGCTGGCTCGCCAGGCGCATCGGTGAAGTCAAACTCTTTACCTGGTCCACTATCCTGTTTGCGCTGGCCTCCTGGGCCTGCGGTATGTCAGAAAGCCTGGAGATGCTGATTTTCTTCCGCGTCATTCAGGGGATCGTGGCCGGTCCGTTGATTCCGCTGTCGCAAAGCCTGTTGCTGAACAACTATCCTCCGGCCAAGCGCAGTATCGCCCTGTCGCTCTGGGCGATGACGGTGATCGTGGCCCCGATATGTGGACCGATCCTCGGCGGCTGGATCAGCGATAACTACCACTGGGGCTGGATCTTCTTTATCAACGTTCCTATCGGGGTTGTCGTCATTATGCTGACGCTGCAAACCCTGCGTGGTCGTGAAACCCAGACACAGATTCGACCGATCGATACCGTCGGGCTGGTCCTGCTGATTGTCGGAGTCGGTTCGCTGCAGGTCATGCTGGATCGGGGTAAAGAGCTGGACTGGTTTAGTTCGACGGAAATCATCGTTCTGACCATTGTCGCCGTGGTGGCGCTCGTGATGTTGCTGATATGGGAGTTGACGGATGAGCATCCGATAGTCGATCTGTCGCTGTTCAAATCGCGTAATTTCACCATAGGCTGTTTGTCGATTAGCCTGGCCTACATGCTCTATTTTGGCTCGATTGTCCTGTTGCCGCAGTTGTTGCAGGAGGTCTACGGCTATACCGCAACCTGGGCCGGGCTGGCGTCGGCACCGGTGGGGATTATCCCGGTTATCCTGTCGCCGATTATTGGGCGTTTCTCGCATAAGATAGACATGCGGCAACTGGTAACGTTTAGCTTCATTATGTATGCCATTTGTTTTTACTGGCGAGCTTACACCTTTGAGCCCGAGATGGACTTTGCGGCCTCCGCCTGGCCTCAGTTTATTCAGGGCTTCGCGGTGGCCTGCTTCTTTATGCCATTGACGACAATCACGCTTTCCGGTCTGCCACCAGAGCGCATGGCCGCGGCATCCAGCCTGTCTAACTTTGTGCGTACGCTGGCGGGCTCGATTGGCACTTCCATTACCACGACAATGTGGACGGATCGTGAGGCAATGCACCACAGCAACCTCACCGAATCGGTGACGCCGTACAACATCAATGCGCAGCAGATGTACAGCCAGCTTGAAGGGATGGGCATGTCGCATCAGCAGGCATCGGCCTACATCGCCCAGCAGATCACCAATCAGGGGCTGATTATCTCTGCCAATGAGATTTTCTGGGCCTCGGCGGGCGTGTTCCTCGTCTTGCTGGTCCTGATCTGGTTTGCCCGTCCACCGTTCGGCGCAGGCGGCGGAGGCGGCGGCGCGCACTAGCGGCTGCCGCACTGTCTTCGCCGGTTCTGGCGTACCTGCCCGGTACGCCAGAACGTCCTTACCAACGCGTCGCTTTTATATCAATCACGAACCGGTATTTCACCTCCCCTTTCAGCATCCGCGCAAATGCCTCTTCTGTCTGCTCTCCGCGAATCAATTCAATGTCAGCCGTAATATTGTTCTCACCGCAGAAGTCCAGCATGTCCTGCGTTTCTTTGATGCTGCCAATAGAAGAGCCGCTGATGCTTAAACGGCGGAATACCATAGGCGTGATATCCGGTGAGGCGTGCGGGCTGTCGGGAATGCCCACCAGCACCAGACGGCCATTGGTTTTAAGCGTGGCCAGATAGGGATCCAGATCGTGAGGCGCGGCAACGCAGTCCACGATCAGATCCAGCGACTGCTGACAGGCCTGCATCTCTGCTGCATGGCGTGATACCACGACATGACGGGCACCAAGTCGGCGCGCATCTTCCGCTTTGTCGGGAGAGGTGGTGAACAGCGTGACGTCCGCACCCAGTGCGCTCGCCAGTTTTACCGCCATGTGCCCCAGCCCACCCAGGCCAATGACGCCAACCTTGTCGCCCGCTTTGACATCAAAGTGACGGAGCGGTGACCACACAGTGACGCCCGCACACAATAGCGGGGCCACGCCTGCCAGCGGCAAGTGCGAAGGAACAGATACGACAAAATCCTGATCGACGACAACGTGTTCCGCATAACCGCCCCGGGTGCGCTCCCCGGTATATTTATCTGTGCCGTTATAGGTCGCGGTGAAGCCAGCTTCGCAATACTGCTCTTCCTGCTGCTGACAAAAACGACAGGTGCGGCAGGCATCCACCATCACGCCCACACCGACAAGATCGCCGGGGGCAAAACGGCTGGCCTTTCCGCCGGTTTCAATAACCCGGCCCACAATTTCATGACCGGGTACTAATGGATAGTGGCTCACCGCCCACTCATTGCGGGCCATGTGCAAATCGGAGTGGCAAACGCCACAGTAAAGAATTTCGATTCTGACATCACTGGGCTGAAGCGGACGCAGCGCTATCTGGCCGGGCGTCAGGGGTTGTGTCGCATCGTGGGCGATCAGTGCATTGATTTTCATTGTGCCTCTCATCGTATCTGGCGTTATTTAACGGAAGGCGGCAAACTCTACTCAAATGGGTTCATTATTGATAGTAGTCACCCTTTGGTGACCATAGAAAGGAAGGACACTATGCCAGCCTGGGTTGACGGAAAACTGGTTTTTTATGTGGATTCGCCACCGCGCCGCCTGATGGATCTGTTTTCGGTGAAGTGGAGCACAATGGTGCTGCACGCGCTGTTTCACTGGCCAGGTGGCCGCGCACGCACGGGGGAACTGCAGCGAAGCCTGCAGGGAATATCGAAAAAGATGTTGTTTCAGACGCTAAAACAGCTGGAGCAACGCGGACTAATTTCCCGCCATGTTTATGACGTGGTGCCGCCTAAAGTGGAATATCAGTTAACGGCGCTGGGCAGAACCTTTGCGGAACCGGTGGAACAGCTTTATCAATGGGGACTGGAGAATCAACAGGTACTTGATGAGATGGATGCGCATTATCAGCGATCAAAGCCTGAGGGAGAGTAAAGCGCGGTAACGAACGGCATAGAGCATGATGGCGCATTGGCCGCGCCATCGTTTTGCTCGCACAGATTATGCGTTCTGACGCCACCATTCGGCTAACAGCACACCGGTCGCGACCGACACATTCAGACTTTCCACATTACCGGTGCCGCCAATTGACAGGCTCATATCGCCCTGCTGGAACGTGCTGTCGGACAAGCCTTCACGTTCCTGCCCTAACACCAGGACCATTTTGGCAGGCAGCTCGGCTTCAGACAGCGGCGTACCCTGATGGCTGGATGTGGTTACGATGGTGTAACCCGCTTTACGGAACGCGTCGAGGCCTTGCGTAAAGGTTGTGCCGCTGATGGCCTGAACGTGTTCCGCCCCGCCTTCCGCGGTACGAACTGCCGCGCCGGATTCCAGCAACGAGGCATCATTCACCAGCAGCCCTTTCACACCGAAATGTGCACAGCTACGCATGATAGCGCCAAGGTTATGTGGGTTACTGACATCTTCAAGGGCCAGCACGCAGTCTTTGCTTTCGGCCTTCTCCAGCCACGCGGCCACATCCATGCCCATGCGCTTTTTAATCAGGAAGCACACACCGCCATGGTGTTCGGTGCCGGAGGCTTTGGTGATCTCAGCGTCATCTACCACGTGGTAGGCTTTACGGTTCGCTGCCAGCCAGCGCAGCGCGTCGCGAAAACGCGGCGTAACGCTCTGCACAAACCAGGCACGCACGATGCTTTCGGGACGGCTCTGGAACAGCGCCTGACAGGCGTTTTCGCCATAAACCCGGGTTTCTTCCAGGCGCTGGCGGCGGATCTGCTCTACGTCCACGACACCTTTACCGCTGATGCCCGGGTTATCCGATTTGGGCTCATCGACCGGTGCACGGGAAACGGTGCGCCAGGGCGAATCACTGCTGCCGTAAGCGTCGCGGTTATCGCTGCTGCGATCGTTGCGGCGAGGTGCACTGTCATTGCGGCGTGGCGCGCTGTCGCTGCGACGACCTGTACTGCGTCCGCCGTCTTCACTGCGCTCAGTGCGTGGGCCGGATGAACGACGAGTGTCTTCACGGCGAGCAGCAGGACGGCCACCTTTGCCTGTACGAGGATTGGGCGCACGCGCGCTTTGCTCATCTTCGCCACGCACATACATGACTTTGACCTTACCACTTTTGCCTTTAAATTCGTCGTTCATTTCTTCCTCCTGCATTGAGAGCGCGAAGATTACCTGATGTGACTGCGCTTAGCTATCAACTATTGAACCTATAGAGCAATCCACATTGAGCGGATCTTATCACCCTTTCATAATGGACAATATTGAGCAAAGCGCTCTACATCATTATCAGAGGTTTTTTATGAATACGGTATGCACGTCTTGTCAGGCAACCAATCGCGTTCCCGAAGAACGGCTTGCCGATGGTGCCAAATGTGGTCGTTGTGGCGAAAGCCTGTTTTCGGGTGACGTGATCAACGCCACTGCCGCCACGCTGGACAGCTATCTGCAGGATGACCTGCCTGTCGTCGTGGATTTTTGGGCACCCTGGTGCGGCCCTTGTGTCAACTTTGCACCCGTTTATAAAGACGTCGCGCAGGAGCGTAGCGGTAAGGTTCGCTTTCTGAAGGTGAATACCGAAGCCGAGCCAGCCCTGAGCAGCCGTTTCCGCATTCGCAGTATCCCGACCATCATGGTGTTTAAAAAAGGCGAGATGGTGGATGTGCTGAACGGCGCGATGCCGAAAGCCCCCTTTAATGAGTGGCTCGACGAATCCCTGTAAGTCCCTGAGGCCAGCATCTGCTGGCCTTTTCCTTTTGTCCGACGCTTCGATTACACTACGCTTTTTCCTGTCCTGAAGAATCATGTCTGATAACGCCGTTTTACGTTTACGCAGCCAACGTCTGGCGCGTGCTACGCGTCCTTTTTTAGCCCGCGGAAATCGTGTGCTTCGCTGTCAGGGCTGTCTGTTGCCGGAAAAACAGTGCCTGTGCGACAGCATCGTTACACAGTCCGCCCGGAGCCGCTTTTGCCTGGTGATGTTTGATACCGAGCCGATGAAGCCAAGCAATACCGGCCGGTTGATTGCGGATGTGTTGCCAAATACGCAGGCCTTTGGCTGGTCACGCACGGAGCCCGATCCGCTGTTACTGGCGGCGGTGGCCGATGGGGCTTATCAGCCGATGGTGGTTTTTCCTGCCTCCTATGCGGATGACGGTCGCGAGGTTCTCCACGCGCCGCCGCTGTCGGGCAAACCGCCGCTGTTTATTATGCTGGACGGTACCTGGAATGAGGCGCGGAAGATGTTTCGCAAAAGCCCCTGGCTTGATCGTTTCCCGGTGCTGTCGCTCAATGTAACGTCCCCTTCCCGCTACACGCTGCGTGAAGCACATGGCGAAGGCCAGCACTGTACGGCAGAAATTGCAGCGGCATTACTGCAGCAGGCGGGCGACAGCGACGCAGCGCAGGCTTTATCCCGGCATTTCGAGCAGTTTCGCCAGGCTTACCTGGCCGGTAAACCGCACCATCCCGGTCAGAACCGATAACGTTAGCGGTCACGTACATGCGTGACGAATAGTGTCCCGGGCGCGCTGATGTACGCCCTTCTTCAGCCTGCGATCTGCCCGGCGGTAAAACGGGGCAAATACGTTTACAATCACCTAAATCCTGATGAATGGAGTACGTGATGAGTCAACGCGGACTGGAAGCGCTGTTAAGGCCGAAATCCATTGCGGTTATCGGCGCCTCGATCAAACCGGGACGCGCAGGCTATTTCATGATGCGCAACCTGCTGGCCGGTGGTTTTAGCGGACCGGTGTTGCCGGTTACGCCAAAATACAAAGCCGTCAGCGGCGTGCTGGCCTGGCCTGATATTCACAGTCTGCCTTTCGCCCCGGATTTGGCGGTGATTTGCACCCATCACAAAAGGAATCTGGAACTGCTGCAGCAGCTTGGCGAGAAAGGCTGTAAAGCCTGCATCATTCTTTCTGCGCCCACCAGCCAGCTTCCCGAATTAAAACAGTGCGCCAGCCGCTGGCAGATCCGCCTGCTCGGCCCTAACAGTCTGGGCCTGCTGGCACCGTGGCAGGGACTGAATGCCAGCTTTTCGCCCGTACCCATTGCTAAGGGCCGCATTGCGTTTATTTCGCAGTCATCCGCCGTCTCTAATACCATTCTCGACTGGGCACAGCAGCGTAACCTGGGCTTCTCCTGGTTTATCGCGCTGGGAGACAGTTTGGATACCGACGTGGATGACCTGCTGGATTTTCTTGCCCGCGATGGCAAAACCAGCGCGATTCTGCTTTATCTTGAACATCTTAGTGATGCACGCCGTTTTGTCTCGGCTTCGCGAAGCGCCTCACGTAATAAGCCCATCCTGATCATCAAAAGTGGGCGCAGCCGTCAGGCACAGGCGTTGCTGGGAACGCACAGTGGTCTGGATGCCGCCTGGGATGCCGCCATTCAGCGCGCCGGGTTACTGCGGGTACAGGATACCCACGAGCTGTTTACCGCAGTGGAATCCTTAAGCCATATGCGCCCGCCGCGTGGTCATCGCCTGATGATCGTCAGCAATGGTGCCGCGCCCGCCGCACTGGCGCTGGATGAACTCTATGCCCGCAACGGTAAGCTGGCCGTGCTGAGCGACGAGACCGTGCAGCAGCTCAATGCTGTCCTGCCGGAGGGCGTCGGACATGGCAATCCGCTTGATTTAAAAGACGATGCCACACCGGCGCGTTATCTTGACTGTATTAGCGTGCTGCTCGACAGCCATGATTTAGATGCGTTGATGCTGATTCATGCCCCCAGTGCCGTTGCCCCCGCCACCGAAACCGCAGAGAAAATTATTCAGCTGGTGCAACAACATCCGCGCGGTAAACAGCTTACGCTGTTGACGAACTGGTGCGGGGAATACTCTTCTCAGGTGGCGCGCCGGGCTTTTACGCAGGCGGGCATTCCTACCTGGCGCACGCCGGAAGGTACCGTTACCGCCTTTATGCACCAGGTGGAATACCGGCGTAATCAGAAGTTACTGCGGGAAACCCCCGCGCTGCCGGCCAGTCTGACTCAGGACAGTGCGCAGGCGCACCAGATCTTATCTCAGGCATTAAATCAGGGTGTGTTATCGCTGGATACGCATGAGGTGCAGCCGGTGCTCAAAGCCTACGGACTGGCCACTCTGCCCACCTGGATTGCGAAAGACAGCGATGATGCGGTCACCATTGCCGAACAAATCGGTTACCCGGTTGCGCTAAAACTGCGCTCCCCGGACGTGGCGCATAAATCCGACGTTCAGGGCGTGATGCTGTATCTGCGCAATGCTGCTGAAGTGCGGCGCGCGGCAGACGCCATTATCGACCGCGTAAAACAGACGTTACCCAGCGCCCGAATCGAAGGGCTGGTCGTGCAGAGCATGGCAAATCGTGCCGGAGCACAGGAGCTGCGCATCGTCGTGGAACAGGATCCGCTGTTTGGCCCGATCATCATGCTGGGTGAAGGTGGCGTGGAATGGCAGGCTGAGAAACAGGCTGCCGTAGCGTTGCCGCCGCTCAATATGACGCTGGCGCGCTATCTGGTCATACAGGCGATAAAAGGCGGTAAGATCCGCAGCCGCAGTGCGCTCATCCCTCTTGATGTTGCCGCGCTGAGCCAGTTACTGGTACAGGTGTCTAACCTGGTGGTGGATTGCCCGGAAATAGCGCGCCTGGATATTCATCCGCTGTTGGCGGCGGGCAGTGATTTCACGCTGCTGGACGTCACCCTGTCGTTGGCCCCCTTTGACGGCGACAGCGAAACCCGCCTGGCGATTCGTCCTTATCCTCAGCACCTGGAAGAGGAGGTGGAGCTGAAAGATGGTCAGCATTGCCTGTTCCGCCCGATCTTACCTGAAGATGAACCGCTGCTGCGTGACTTCATCAGTCAGGTAACCAAAGAAGATCTCTACTACCGCTATTTCAGCGAAATTAACGAATTCACACATGACGATCTGGCCAATATGACGCAGATCGACTATGACCGGGAAATGGCGATCGTCGCGGTGCGTCAGCACCAGGGACAGCCGGAGATCATCGGCGTCACCCGCGCCATTTCGGATGCCGACAACATTGATGCAGAGTTCTCCGTGCTGGTACGTTCCGATCTGAAAGGTCTGGGAATGGGGCGGCGGTTACTCGAAAAAATGATTCGTTACACCCGCGCCCATGGCCTGCAACAACTGAACGGCATCACCATGCCGGGCAACCGTGGCATGGTCACGCTGGCGAAAAAACTCAATTTTAACGTGGATGTGCAGATGGACGATGGTATCGTCAGCCTTAAGCTTTTGTTACAGGATAATGTCAATTTACCGTGTACAGAAAAGTAAAAATCGCCCGGTCAGCCCGGGTTGATGTTATTATTTAGCGTTATGACCCTGATTTGGTGGCAAAAGGCCATACAATGAACCGAGAAGAAGTGCACTGTGATGTTGTCTAAATTTAAGCGCAATAAACACCAACAACACCTCGCACAGCTGCCTAAACTGTCACAATCTGTTGCGGATGTGTCGACGCTTTATTCGCCTGGCGAATTCCGTGAGACGCTTTTGGAAAAGATTGCGTCAGCGCAATCGCGCATTTGTATCGTCGCCCTTTATCTGGAAAATGACGATGCGGGCCGCGCCGTCATGAACGCACTCTATGCGGCAAAAATCGCGCGTCCACAGCTGGATATCAGTATTTTAGTTGACTGGCACCGCGCCCAGCGCGGGCGCATTGGTGCCGCGCGCGGCGTCACTAACGCCGACTGGTATTGTGAGATGGCCCAGCAACATCCCGACAGCGTGATTCCGGTGTACGGCATCCCGGTGAATACGCGTGAAGCGCTGGGCGTACTGCACCTGAAAGGTTTCATTATTGATGACATGCTGCTTTACAGCGGTGCCAGCATTAATGACGTCTACCTGCACCAGCATGATAAATACCGCTACGACCGCTATCAGCTCATCCGTAACCCCGCCCTGGCTGACACCATGTTCGAATGGATTAATCACCATTTGAAAGAGGCGGAGGCGGTGAATCGTCTGGACTATGCAGAGCGGCCTTCCAGCCCGGAAATTAAAAACGAAACCCGGCAGTTTCGTCAGGACCTGCGCGGTTTTAACTATCAGTTTGAAGGCAACGCTGGCAACGATGAACTGGCCGTAACGCCTTTAGTAGGCTTAGGCAAACACAGCCTGCTGAACAAGACCATTTTCCATCTGATGCCCTGCGCAGAGAAAAAACTCACTATCTGCACCCCCTATTTCAACCTGCCCGCCTTGCTGGTGCGCAATATCATTGCCCTGTTACGTCAGGGCAAAGATGTCGAGATCATTGTGGGTGATAAGACGGCGAATGACTTCTATATTGCACCCGATGAGCCGTTCAAGATCATCGGTGCACTGCCCTATCTCTACGAAATTAATCTGCGTCGCTTTTTGAGTCGCCTGCAGTATTACGTCAGTAACGGACAGCTGATCGTGCGCTTATGGAAAGAGGGTGAGAACAGCTATCACCTGAAAGGGATGTGGGTCGATGATGAATGGCAGCTTATTACAGGCAACAACCTGAATCCGCGCGCCTGGCGGCTGGATCTGGAAAATGCGGTACTGATCCACGATCCGCATCAGCAGCTGGCCGATCAGCGCCAGCACGAACTGATGCTGATCCGCCAACATACCACTGTGGTTAAGCATTTCCGTGAGCTGGAAAGTATTGCTGACTACCCGGCTAAAGTCCGTAAACTGATTCGACGCCTGCGTCGTATCCGTATTGACCGCCTGATCAGTCGTATCCTCTAGTTTTTCAGCATGCCGCAGACTGACTGCGGCATGCTTACCGATTAAAGCGTCATGCCCTTACCCTGCCGGTGCAGCAACAGCGATACCACGAAGGCCAGTGCACCCATCCCAGAAACATACCAGAAGAACGTGGTTTCCATGTCGTGGTGTTTCATCAGCAACGCGACATACTCTGCCGATCCACCAAAAATGGCATTCGCCACCGCATAGGAAAGCCCGACACCGAGCGTCCTGACCTGCGGTGGAAACATCTCTGCTTTTAAAATCCCACTGATCGAGGTGTAAAAACTGGTGATCAGCAGCGCCAGCATAATCAGAATAAATGCCATGCCCGGACTCTGAACGTTTTGCAAAAGTGTCAGAATGGGGACAGTACAGATTGCAGCCCCAGCCCCAAAGACCATCATGGACGTGCGGCGGCCGATTTTATCCGACAAACCACCGATAATCGGCTGCAGCAGCATATAAACCAGTAACGCGCCGGTCATTAATCCGCTGGCCGTTTTCGCATCCATGCCTGACGTATTGACCAGGTACTTTTGCATATAGGTGGTAAAGGTATAAAAACTCAGCGATCCGCCCGCGGTAAAACCCAGTACCATCAGAAACGGCTTAGTATGATTTCGCAATAAGCCGATGACGCTGCCCGCATCGCGGTGTTCACGGGTTTGTTTATCTGAGGTCTCATCCAGCGAGCGGCGCAGCCATAACGCGACGACAGCCAGCGCGGCGCCTAAAAAGAACGGGATACGCCAGCCCCAGGTTCGTAGCTCATGATCGGTTAACAGAAACTGCAGCACCACGACCGTCAGTACCGCAGCCAGTTGGCCGCCGATTAAGGTGACATACTGGAATGAGGCATAAAACCCTTTTCGTCCTTCCAGCGCGACTTCACTCATATAGGTGGCGCTTGTGCCGTATTCACCGCCTACTGACAGTCCCTGAAACATACGCGCCAGCAAAAGCAGTGCGGGCGCGGCGATGCCAATACTTTCGTAGCCCGGCAGGCAGGCGATCACCAGCGATCCGAAACACATCATGCAGACCGAGATCAGCATGGATTTTTTGCGGCCGTGGCGGTCGCCAATGTAGCCAAATAACCAGCCGCCAATCGGCCGCATTAAGAAGCCCGCCGCAAAGACGCCTGCGGTCTGCAGCAGTTGGGTTGTGGTGTCGCCCTGGGGGAAGAAAATATGGGCAAAGTAGAGTGAGAAAAACGAGTACACATAAAAGTCGAACCATTCGACGAGATTACCTGAGGATGCGCCTACGATGGCCCAGATACGTTTTTTTCTGTCGATCGCCTGCGTGTGGGGAGTGCTGTTCATGTCTGACATGCTATGCCTCGGCTCCTTGCTGATAAGCAGCGTTAAAGCGTTGAGTAAAGCATGGACGGCAATAAAACGGAAAGAGGTGTTGCCCCGAGCCTATAAAATGTGACCTGTGTTGCTAATTTACTGAAATCATTGCGTGATATATCAGGCGGCTTTTACCGATAACGCCGCGTCAGCGCCTCACGATGACATCCTGGAAGCACTGACATGCGCACAGGAAGACCGTTAAAATGCGGTGATCACCGTAACACCGGGCGATTCAAACTTATCCATATTCATTAACGCCTCTATGGATTGCTCCAGGTTAATGGTTCTGCCGATCAGTTTTTCCGGACAAAGTTTTCCTGCATGAATCATGTTCATCATCACATCATAGCGATGGGCCTGCATGCCGTGGCTGCCAATAATTTCCAGTTCATTAGCAATGACCCGCGCCATAGGAATGGGCGGTGCGCTGTGTTCACCTGCCATCAGGCCAACCTGAACGTGCCTGCCTCTTTTTCGTAATGAGTTGATAGCGTTGACACAGGTTGCCGTATGACCCAGCGCATCGATTGAAACGTGCGCCCCGCCGTGGGTGAACTCTCTGACCGCTTCCGCTACGTCGGAGACCTGCGTGGCATTTACGATGGCAACAGCGCCCAGCTCACGCGCCAGTTGCAGCTTTTCATCCGAGATATCCACCGCTATGACATTGGCGCCAAGTGCATTGGAAATCATGATGGCGGAAAGGCCTACGCCACCACAGCCGTGCACAGCAAGCCACTGCCCTGCGGACGTTTTCCCCTGATCAACAACGGCCCTGAAAGAGGTGATGAAGCGACATCCCAGACTGGCCGCAGTGGTGAAATTCAGCGTATCCGGTAGAGCAATGAGGTTCAGATCCGCCTGCTGTATGGCGACATATTCTGCGAAGGATCCCCAGTGGGTAAAGCCTGGCTGAAACTGATGATCGCAGACCTGTTGATTGCCTGAATGGCACTCATGGCATAAACCGCATCCCGAGACAAAGGGCACGGTGACATTATCGCCCGGGCGCCATTTCGTCACCGCGCTGCCGACCGCTTCAATCGTGCCGGCGAATTCATGCCCCGGCACGTGGGGTAACGGGATATCAGGATCGTGGCCGACCCAGCCATGCCAGTCGCTTCGGCAAACCCCAGTTGCTTTAACCCGAATCACAACGCCATGGGGTTCCGGTGTGGGATCCGGCAGCGTTTTCAGGACAGGCGGGGACAGAAATGATTCGTATATGACCGCTTTCATCAGTAAACCCTCATGTATGGTTTACTAAAAGTATACTGACAGGCCGTGAAATTACTTTTCGTGTATTGCAGGCGAATCATGGTTTATGAAATTATCTTTCATTAACGATAGTAAGGCTGAGTGGATATTTCAGTGAGCATTCTTGATAAGAAAGATGTGGCGTTACTGCGCTATCTGCAAAAGGACGGCAGAGTATCGAGTCTTAAGCTGTCTCAGGATTTGGATATGAGCCCGGCGTCAACATGGCGGCGCCTGAAGCGGCTTGAGGACGAAGCCTTCATTGAAGGTTATCAGGCGGTAGTGAATCGTCGAAAGATGGGGTTTGGCGTGATGGCATTCGTGCGTCTGGTCTGCAGCCAACACAGTGAGGCGGCAACACGAGACTTTGAAGAGCGGATCAATGCGAATCCTTATGTCCTGTCATGCCACAATATCACTGGCGAGGCCGACTTCCTTTTGCAGGTGGTTGCGCGGGATTTAGATCATTACAGCCTGTTTATTGAAAAGGAACTGCGCAAGCTGCCGGGGATCCTGAGCATTAATTCTTCGATTTCGCTCAGGGAAGTGAAGAAAAGCCATCCCCTGCCGGTCTGAGGGTACGGTTTACTTTCTGACCCAGGATGGCGGGCCTGGAGAATTTATACAAAGAAACGGTACCAGGCGACGATGGAAGGAGTCTTGCCAGCCGGTTCAGTGCAAACAGCAGCGTAGGATATCGGGCTCAAGAGGCTTTAAACGGCCATAAGATTCTGCCCGGCTGCCTGCTGAACCATGATTTGCGGACGTAAAAAAGCCCCGTACTTCCGTACGGGGCTTCTTCACCTGATTGATGCCTGGCAGTTCCCTACTCTCGCATGGGGAGACCCCACACTACCATCGGCGCTACGGCGTTTCACTTCTGAGTTCGGCATGGGGTCAGGTGGGACCACCGCGCTAAAGCCGCCAGGCAGATTCTGTCTGCCGCACCGCCCCCTCGGGCCGCACGGCGTTATCCGGTAAACAAGGCTGAAAATTCTTTCTGTCTCTCAACCCAAAACGCCTCTGGCGTTGTAAGGTTAAGCCTCACGGGTCATTAGTACCGGTAAGCTCAACGCATCGCTGCGCTTACACACCCGGCCTATCAACGTCGTCGTCTTCAACGTCCCTTCAGGAGACTTAAAGTCTCAGGGAGAACTCATCTCGGGGCAAGTTTCGTGCTTAGATGCTTTCAGCACTTATCTTTTCCGCACTTAGCTACCGGGCAGTGCCACTGGCGTGACAACCCGGACACCAGCGGTGCGTTCACTCCGGTCCTCTCGTACTAGGAGCAACCCCCCTCAATTCTCCAGCGCCCACGGCAGATAGGGACCGAACTGTCTCACGACGTTCTAAACCCAGCTCGCGTACCACTTTAAACGGCGAACAGCCGTACCCTTGGGACCTACTTCAGCCCCAGGATGTGATGAGCCGACATCGAGGTGCCAAACACCGCCGTCGATATGAACTCTTGGGCGGTATCAGCCTGTTATCCCCGGAGTACCTTTTATCCGTTGAGCGATGGCCCTTCCATTCAGAACCACCGGATCACTATGACCTGCTTTCGCACCTGCTCGAGCCGTCACTCTCGCAGTCAAGCTGGCTTATGCCATTGCACTAACCTCCTGATGTCCGACCAGGATTAGCCAACCTTCGTGCTCCTCCGTTACGCTTTGGGAGGAGACCGCCCCAGTCAAACTACCCACCAGACACTGTCCGCAGCCCGGATCACGGGCCCACGTTAGAACACCAAACATTAAAGGGTGGTATTTCAAGGACGGCTCCACGCAGACTGGCGTCCACGCTTCAAAGCCTCCCACCTATCCTACACATCAAGGCTCAGTGTTCAGTGTCAAGCTGTAGTAAAGGTTCACGGGGTCTTTCCGTCTTGCCGCGGGTACACTGCATCTTCACAGCGATTTCAATTTCACTGAGTCTCGGGTGGAGACAGCCTGGCCATCATTACGCCATTCGTGCAGGTCGGAACTTACCCGACAAGGAATTTCGCTACCTTAGGACCGTTATAGTTACGGCCGCCGTTTACCGGGGCTTCGATCAAGAGCTTCTCCTTACGGATAACCCCATCAATTAACCTTCCGGCACCGGGCAGGCGTCACACCGTATACGTCCACTTTCGTGTTTGCACAGTGCTGTGTTTTTAATAAACAGTTGCAGCCAGCTGGTATCTTCGACTGGCCTCGGCTCCGGGAGCAAGTCCCCTCACCTACGCGCCAGCGTGCCTTCTCCCGAAGTTACGGCACCATTTTGCCTAGTTCCTTCACCCGAGTTCTCTCAAGCGCCTGGGTATTCTCTACCTGACCACCTGTGTCGGTTTGGGGTACGATTTCGTGTTACCTGATGCTTAGAGGCTTTTCCTGGAAGCAGGGCATTTATCACTTCAGCACCGTAGTGCCTCGTCGTCACGCCTCAGTGTAAAGTGCACCGGATTTGCCTGGCGCACACACCTACACGCTTAAACCGGGACAACCGTCGCCCGGCCGATATAGCCTTCTCCGTCCCCCCTTCGCAGTAACACCAAGTACAGGAATATTAACCTGTTTCCCATCGACTACGCCTTTCGGCCTCGCCTTAGGGGTCGACTCACCCTGCTCCGATTAACGTTGAACAGGAACCCTTGGTCTTCCGGCGACAAGGTTTTTCACCTTGTTTATCGTTACTTATGTCAGCATTCGCACTTCTGATACCTCCAGCATGCCTCACAGCACACCTTCAGCGGCTTACAGAACGCTCCCCTACCCAGCAACGCTTGCGCGTCGCTGCCGCAGCTTCGGTGCATGGTTTAGCCCCGTTACATCTTCCGCGCAGGCCGACTCGACCAGTGAGCTATTACGCTTTCTTTAAATGATGGCTGCTTCTAAGCCAACATCCTGGCTGTCTGTGCCTTCCCACATCGTTTCCCACTTAACCATGACTTTGGGACCTTAGCTGGCGGTCTGGGTTGTTTCCCTCTTCACGACGGACGTTAGCACCCGCCGTGTGTCTCCCGTGATAACATTCTCCGGTATTCGCAGTTTGCATCGGGTTGGTAAGCCGGGATGGCCCCCTAGCCGAAACAGTGCTCTACCCCCGGAGATGAGTTCACGAGGCGCTACCTAAATAGCTTTCGGGGAGAACCAGCTATCTCCCGGTTTGATTGGCCTTTCACCCCCAGCCACAGGTCATCCGCTAATTTTTCAACATTAGTCGGTTCGGTCCTCCAGTTAGTGTTACCCAACCTTCAACCTGCCCATGGCTAGATCACCGGGTTTCGGGTCTATACCCTGCAACTTAACGCCCAGTTAAGACTCGGTTTCCCTGCGGCTCCCCTATACGGTTAACCTTGCTACAGAATATAAGTCGCTGACCCATTATACAAAAGGTACGCAGTCACACCACGAAGGTGCTCCCACTGCTTGTACGTACACGGTTTCAGGTTCTGTTTCACTCCCCTCGCCGGGGTTCTTTTCGCCTTTCCCTCACGGTACTGGTTCACTATCGGTCAGTCAGGAGTATTTAGCCTTGGAGGATGGTCCCCCCATATTCAGACAGGATACCACGTGTCCCGCCTTACTCATCGAACTCACAGCCTGTGCACCTTTGTGTACGGGAGTATCACCCTGTACCCTGCGACTTTCCAGACGCTTCCACTGATGCACAAGCTGATGCAGGTTCTGGGCTCCTCCCCGTTCGCTCGCCGCTACTGGGGGAATCTCGGTTGATTTCTTTTCCTCGGGGTACTTAGATGTTTCAGTTCCCCCGGTTCGCCTCATGCCGCTATGTATTCACTGCATGATAGTGTGACGAGTCACACTGGGTTTCCCCATTCGGGTATCGCCGGTTGTAGCGGTTCATATCACCTTACCGGCGCTTATCGCAGATTAGCACGCCCTTCATCGCCTCTGACTGCCAGGGCATCCACCGTGTACGCTTGGTCGCTTAACCTCACAACCCACAGGCGTTTTGCGCTTGCGTGTCGTGAGCTTTTGAGAGACCCGAACGCATCGTGCTGTGTTCCTTATTACGGAGGAACACGACGTGCGTCGTTTCAAATTTTCAGCTTGTTCCGGATTGTTAAAGAGCATAATACTTCGCAGCACACCGTTACCGGTACGCTCTGAAGTATTGTCAGAAAAAAACAGCAAGTATGGTGGAGCTAAGCGGGATCGAACCGCTGACCTCCTGCGTGCAAGGCAGGCGCTCTCCCAGCTGAGCTATAGCCCCATACAGTTACTGCAGAGACCACTACCACCACTCAACTGCGTGCACTTCATGAGAAATGCACTTCGTGCTCAGGCAAGGCGTGTGTCCGCGAAGCATAGTGAACTATGCGAGCCGGAGACATAACGCAGCATGAGTGCGAAGTTGGTAGGCCTGAGTGGACTTGAACCACCGACCTCACCCTTATCAGGGGTGCGCTCTAACCACCTGAGCTACAAGCCTGTAGAGGTTTTTTCTGCTCGTGACTTTCTATCAGACAATCTGTGTGAGCACTTCGCACGAAGGTATCTTCAGGTAAGGAGGTGATCCAACCGCAGGTTCCCCTACGGTTACCTTGTTACGACTTCACCCCAGTCATGAATCACAAAGTGGTAAGCGCCCTCCCGGAGGTTAAGCTACCTACTTCTTTTGCAACCCACTCCCATGGTGTGACGGGCGGTGTGTACAAGGCCCGGGAACGTATTCACCGTGGCATTCTGATCCACGATTACTAGCGATTCCGACTTCACGGAGTCGAGTTGCAGACTCCGATCCGGACTACGACGCACTTTATGAGGTCCGCTTGCTCTCGCGAGGTCGCTTCTCTTTGTATGCGCCATTGTAGCACGTGTGTAGCCCTACTCGTAAGGGCCATGATGACTTGACGTCATCCCCACCTTCCTCCGGTTTATCACCGGCAGTCTCCTTTGAGTTCCCGACCGAATCGCTGGCAACAAAGGATAAGGGTTGCGCTCGTTGCGGGACTTAACCCAACATTTCACAACACGAGCTGACGACAGCCATGCAGCACCTGTCTCAGCGTTCCCGAAGGCACCAAGGCATCTCTGCCAAGTTCGCTGGATGTCAAGAGTAGGTAAGGTTCTTCGCGTTGCATCGAATTAAACCACATGCTCCACCGCTTGTGCGGGCCCCCGTCAATTCATTTGAGTTTTAACCTTGCGGCCGTACTCCCCAGGCGGTCGACTTAACGCGTTAGCTCCGGAAGCCACTCCTCAAGGGAACAACCTCCAAGTCGACATCGTTTACGGCGTGGACTACCAGGGTATCTAATCCTGTTTGCTCCCCACGCTTTCGCACCTGAGCGTCAGTCTTCGTCCAGGGGGCCGCCTTCGCCACCGGTATTCCTCCAGATCTCTACGCATTTCACCGCTACACCTGGAATTCTACCCCCCTCTACGAGACTCAAGCCTGCCAGTTTCAAATGCAGTTCCCAGGTTAAGCCCGGGGATTTCACATCTGACTTAACAGACCGCCTGCGTGCGCTTTACGCCCAGTAATTCCGATTAACGCTTGCACCCTCCGTATTACCGCGGCTGCTGGCACGGAGTTAGCCGGTGCTTCTTCTGCGGGTAACGTCAATTGCTGAGGTTATTAACCTCAGCACCTTCCTCCCCGCTGAAAGTACTTTACAACCCGAAGGCCTTCTTCATACACGCGGCATGGCTGCATCAGGCTTGCGCCCATTGTGCAATATTCCCCACTGCTGCCTCCCGTAGGAGTCTGGACCGTGTCTCAGTTCCAGTGTGGCTGGTCATCCTCTCAGACCAGCTAGGGATCGTCGCCTAGGTGGGCCGTTACCCCGCCTACAAGCTAATCCCATCTGGGCACATCCGATGGTGTGAGGCCCGAAGGTCCCCCACTTTGGTCTTGCGACGTTATGCGGTATTAGCTACCGTTTCCAGTAGTTATCCCCCTCCATCGGGCAGTTTCCCAGACATTACTCACCCGTCCGCCACTCGTCACCCGAGGAGCAAGCTCCTCTGTGCTACCGTCCGACTTGCATGTGTTAGGCCTGCCGCCAGCGTTCAATCTGAGCCATGATCAAACTCTTCAATTTAAAGTTTGATTTGCTGCAACCAGTGCAGCGATGCTCAAGGAAAACGTCGTAATGAATTTCAATACGTGTTCACTCTTAAGACTTGATATTTTTTGCGTCCGGAGACGCGGATATCAATCCTGCGAGTGCCCACACAGATTGTCTGATAAATTGTTAAAGAGCAGTGCAATCAGCGGGTTAACCGTCTGTTGCGAGGTGGCGTATATTACGCTTTCCTCCTTCAGAGTCAACCTCTTTTTCAGAAGTTTTTCTCCGGCGAAAACTCCGGGGAGTTCTCTGCTGAACACCGCGTTACGTAAGCCGTTGTGCCGTGTCAGTGGAGGCGCATTATAGGCAAATATTTTGGGCTGGCAAGGGGGTAATTCAAAGAAACCTCTCAACCGCTCACTTTCCAGGCAAACCGTCGCAGAAACCGCCAATCCGGCCCGTTTCAGAAACAAAAAACGGGCATTACGCCCGTTTTTAACAGAGACAGCCTTACTGATGTGCCGTAATGACGTCGTCTTTGACATCCATTTCTATCACTTTTCCCGGAACCAGTTGTCCGGAAAGGATCTGCTGTGCCAGCGGATTCTCTATCTGTTGCTGGATAGCGCGTTTCAGTGGACGCGCACCGTACACCGGATCATAACCGTTCTCACCCAGCAGCTTGATCGCGGCATCAGAGATATGCAGCTGATAACCGCGATCCTCCAGACGTTTGTACAACCGTTGCAGCTGAATCTGTGCGATAGAGGCAATGTGTTTTTCACCCAGAGGATGGAACACCACCACCTCATCAATACGGTTAACAAATTCAGGACGGAAGTGCTGTCCTACCACACCCATGACAACCCCCTTCATTTCGGCGTAGTTCAGATTGCCGAAACGTTCCTGAATCAGATCGGAGCCCAGGTTCGAGGTCATGATTACCACCGTGTTGCGGAAATCAACGGTGCGACCTTGCCCATCCGTTAACCGGCCATCATCCAGCACCTGCAGCAGGATATTGAAGACATCGGGATGCGCCTTCTCTATCTCATCCAGCAGAATCACCGAATACGGACGACGGCGAACCGCCTCGGTCAGATAGCCGCCCTCTTCATAGCCAACGTAGCCCGGAGGTGCCCCCACCAGCCGCGATACCGAGTGTTTCTCCATAAATTCAGACATGTCGATACGGACCATCGCATCGTCACTGTCAAACAGGAAGTTAGCCAGCGATTTACACAACTCGGTTTTACCCACACCCGTTGGGCCGAGGAACAGGAATGACCCGACAGGACGGTTTGGATCGGCCAGACCCGCACGGCTACGACGAATGGCATTGGACACCGCTTCGACGGCTTCATCCTGTCCGATAACGCGCGAGTGGAGCTCCTGTTCCATTCGCAGCAGTTTGTCTCGCTCCCCTTCCATCATGCGGGCAACCGGAATACCGGTCCAGCGCGCCAGCACATCGGCAATTTCCACATCTGTCACGCGATTGCGCAGCAGCTTCATGGTTTTGCCTTCAGACTGGGTGGCAGAAGCCAGTTGTTTTTCCAGCGCCGGGATTTTGCCGTACTGCAGCTCAGACATCTGCGCCAAATCACCAGAGCGACGCGCCTGCTCAAGCTGGAGGCGTGCCTGTTCCAGCTCCGCTTTAATATTCTGCGTACCGGTTAATGAGGCTTTTTCCGCTTTCCACTCTTCTTCCAGCTCAGCATATTCACGCTCTTTCTGATTCAGCTCCGCTTCGAGCATCTCCAGACGTTTCACGCTGGCATCATCAGACTCTTTCTTCAGCGCCTGCTGTTCCAGTTTCAACTGAATAATGCGCCGCTCCAGTCGATCCAGTGCCTCTGGTTTGGAGTCAATCTGCATACGAATGCTGGATGCCGCTTCATCGATCAGGTCAATCGCCTTATCGGGTAACTGACGATCGGCGATATAGCGGTGAGAAAGCGTGGCCGCCGCAACGATAGCCGGGTCAGTAATCTGTACATGATGGTGCAACTCATAGCGCTCTTTTAACCCGCGCAAAATGGCGATGGTATCTTCAACGCTTGGCTCTGCGACAAACACTTTCTGGAAACGACGCTCCAGTGCCGCATCCTTCTCGATGTACTGGCGATATTCATCCAGCGTGGTGGCACCGACGCAGTGCAGCTCACCACGTGCCAGTGCCGGCTTCAGCATATTACCGGCATCCATTGCGCCGTCCGCTTTGCCTGCGCCCACCATGGTATGTAACTCATCGATAAACAGGATGACGTTGCCTTCCTGTTTGGCCAGGTCGCTGAGTACGCCTTTCAGGCGCTCCTCGAATTCACCCCGGTATTTTGCCCCCGCCACCAGCGCGCCCATATCCAGCGCCAGTACACGGCGACCTTTCAGCCCTTCCGGCACCTCGCCATTGATAATGCGTTGGGCCAGCCCTTCAACAATGGCGGTCTTACCTACGCCGGGCTCACCGATTAACACAGGGTTATTTTTAGTACGGCGCTGCAATACCTGAATGGTACGGCGAATTTCCTCATCACGACCAATCACCGGATCCAGCTTGCCTTTCTCGGCACGCTCAGTGAGATCGATTGTGTATTTCTTTAACGCCTGACGCTGATCTTCAGCACCCTGATCGTTCACGTTGTCACCTCCACGAAGTTGTTCTATCGCTTTGGTGAGCTTGTCGTTAGTGGCACCCGCAGACTTCAGAATGTCTGCCAGCGAGCCACGTGAATCCAGGGCTGCCAAAACAAATAATTCAGATGAGATAAAGTTGTCATTGCGCTTCTGTGCCAGCTTGTCGCACAGATTAAGCACTCTGATCAGGTCGGCAGAAGGTTGCACGTCGCCGTCGCTGCCTTCCACCTGGGACAGACGATCGATAGCCTGGTCAATCTGAGTACGCAGAGAGGCCACGTCTATGCCGGTAGAGGACAACAGCGGAGCGACCGATCCCCCTTCCTGTTTGAGCAGTGCGCTCATCAGATGTAAAGGTTCGATAAACTGGTTGTCGTGTCCCAATGCCAGAGACTGCGCGTCGGAGAGAGCAAGTTGAAATTTATTAGTAAGACGATCCAGACGCATAATTCCTCCCATTACAGGTCAAATGCTACTGGAGATTAAAATGAGGTCATCCCTCAAGTTTTCAAGGATAATGACCTGAGATATGAGTAAAAAATGCACTGCCTGGATCGTCTTATGGCGTAAGACTATAACAGCCAAATTAAAGTTGCCATACGCCCGGTGATCCTGTCCCGGCGGTAGGAGAAGAAATTGTCGGGTTCACTGAAGGTGCAGCGTGAATCTGCACTGACAGACTGGACCCCTGCGGCCTGCAGGCGTTGTCGGGCCAGATGCCAGATATCGGCAAAAAATTTATCTCCGACGGGGCGGAATGCATCCGCCGCACGCGGATCAATGTCCATGAATGCACGACGAACCTCCGCGCCGACTTCAAAAGCATCAGGACCGATCGCCGGCCCCAGCCAGGCATGGATTCTGTCGGGCGGCGCCTGAAACTGCGCCAGCGTATTTTCCAGCACGCCGCCACAAAGCCCACGCCATCCGGCATGTGCAGCGGCCACTTCACGCCCATCGTCAGAACAAAACAGCACGGGCAGGCAGTCAGCGGTCATCACAGCACAAACTACGCCCGGCTCACGCGTTATGCAGGCATCGGCTTGCCGCGGCTGAGGAACCATGCGGGCAGAGAGATGTTCAACGTCAGTTGAATGCACCTGATTCAGCCATTGCGGCATCGCGGGCAACGCCGCAAGCGAGACCAGTCGCTCACGGTTAGCACGAACATGTTCTGCTTTATCACCGACATGGCCCCCGAGATTCAGCGAACACCAGTTTCCCTCACTGACGCCACCGTGGCGTAATGTCGAGACAGCTCGCACCTGCGCTGGCGCAGGCCATTTTGGGATAATCAGACTCATAACCAGTCCAGTTGATCCTTGAACATCTCTGTGTCGGCTTTCAGCGCGTCAATCAGATCGATCATATCCTGCGGAATGGCCGCATGAAACTCCATCTCAATACCCGAGATGGGATGATAAAGACGGAGCATTGTGGCGTGCAGGGCCTGACGATCAAAACCGCGTAAGGTCGCGATAAATTCTTCAGACGCGCCTTTTGGCGGACGCGGCCGGCCACCGTAGAGCGGATCGCCCACCAGCGGATGATTAATATGCGACATATGCACGCGAATCTGGTGCGTACGGCCGGTTTCCAGTCGCAGACGAAGCCGCGTATGGGCGCGGAAATGCTCCATAATGCGATAATGGGTCACAGCGGGTTTACCCATTGGATGCACGGACATATGCGTACGTTTCGTCGAGTGACGGCTAATCGGTTCATCCACCGTTCCCCCCGCCGTCATGGTGCCAATGGCCACCGCCTCATATTCACGCGTAATTTCACGACGCTGCAGGGCATCAACTAAATGCGTCTGCGCCGGTACGGTCTTCGCCACCACCATCAAACCGGTGGTGTCTTTATCCAGACGATGGACAATCCCCGCACGCGGAACGTCCACAATGGCGGGATAGTGATGCAGTAGTGCATTCAGTACCGTACCGTCGGGATTTCCCGCCCCAGGATGAACAACCAGGTCACGTGGTTTATTGATGACGATAATATCTTCGTCTTCGTATACGATATCCAGCGGGATGTCCTGGGGTTCCCAGCGCTGCTCCTCTTCGATCTCTGCATCAATCGTGACGCGCTCGCCGCCAAGCACTTTCTCTTTCGGCTTATCAATGACAGTGCCGTTAACACTGACGCGCTGGTTGAGAATCCACTCTTTTATGCGGGAACGTGAATAATCAGGGAACAATTCCGCCAAAGTCTGATCTAAACGTTGTCCGAGTTGTGACTCGGATACCGTTGCGGTGAGTTGAACTTGTTGTGCCATATACAGCTTCTTCGTTAACGTTGGGTTTTACGGCGATGCCGTTTAATATAATGTGCTATCGTACCTGGTCATTACCGGGAGCTATACGGACAGCTTCCGCCATAACATTTTGAGGATAATCACTTCGTCATGACGCGTATGAAATATCTGGTGGCTGCAGCCACACTGAGCCTGGCACTTGTTGGTTGTTCCGGCTCAAATGACGCGGTACCGGACAACCCGCCTTCTGAAATCTATGCTACAGCGCAACAAAAGCTGCAGGACGGTAACTTTAAAGCGGCGATTAAGCAACTGGAAGCGCTGGATAATCGTTACCCGTTCGGTCCCTATTCGCAGCAGGTTCAGTTGGATTTGATCTACGCGTACTATAAAAATGCCGATCTGCCCATGGCGCAGGCGGCGATTAGTCGCTTTATGCGTTTAAATCCTACGCACCCTAATATCGATTACGTCATCTATATGAAAGGTCTGACGGATATGGCGCTGGACGATTCAGCATTGCAGGGCTTTTTTGGCATTGACCGTTCGGACCGTGATCCTACGCATGCGCGCGATGCTTTCCGCGACTTTGCACAGCTGCTGCGCAGTTACCCGAACAGCCAGTATGCCGCTGATGCTTACAAGCGTCAGGTCTTCCTGAAAGATCGTCTGGCTAAATATGAACTCTCGGTGGCGCAATTCTATACCAAGCGCGGGGCTTATGTCGCGGTCGTTAACCGTGTTGAAGGCATGATGCGCGATTATCCTGATACGCAGGCGACCCACGACGCGCTTCCGCTGATGGAAAATGCCTACCGTCAACTGCAGTTGAATGCAGAGGCCGATAAAGTGGCAAAAATTATCGCCGCCAATAACGGTTAATCAGCCTTCCTTTCCCGAAACAAAAAAAGCAGCCCTGAGGCTGCTTTTTTTTGCGCACAGAACAGGCAATATTGACACGTTGCCGCTGAGCTAACCTATCAACAATGCCTTGTTAATGCCCTGGCTTCAAGCCTTTTCGACCACATTCTCGCCCTTTCTCACAATTTGCCCTGGTTGACAAAAAGTGACATTTTTTTGTGATAAAAATCACACAAATACAGAATTATCGCGCTATGCTGGATCTATTCCGACGGCAATCACAGAGAGGTAAGCATAATGATCGTGAACATTACCAGTAAGCAAATGGAAATTACTCCAGCCATCCGTGAACACGTCGAAGACCGCCTTGCCAAGCTTGAGAAATGGCAAACTGACCTGATTAATCCGCATATCGTCCTGTCGAAAGAGTCCAAAGAGTTTGTGGCAGACGCGACCATCAACACACCAAACGGTACCCTGGTCGCCAGTGCCAAACATGACGACATGTACACCGCTATCAATGATTTGATCGGCAAACTTGAGCGCCAACTCAATAAAGTCCAACACAAACCTGAAGCGCGGCGTGCGGCCAGCAGCGTGAAAGATTTCACGCCAGCAGCCGAAGAGTAGCCTCATCCCCGCTTTTCTGACGCGCCTCCGGGCGCGTTTTTTGTTGACAGCTTTTCGTGAGTACGGTTACTCTCAGGTCAGCTCAATTTTGGAACGCCTCATGAAAATACTGTCGTTTTTCTTCGCTTTCTTTTTTACCTTCCCCTGAACGGGAGGCCATTCGTCGTGTAAAAAGAAAGCGAAGACGAACAACAAAGCCTCCCAATCGGGAGGCTTTTTTATTGGATAGCTTACAGGTGAGCCTTATGACCCCGGACAATCCGCTTCTGGCGCTGCGTGAAAAAATCAGCGCCGTGGACGAAAAACTACTGACGTTACTTGCCGAACGGCGTTTGCTGGCTGTGGAGGTGGCAGAAGCGAAACTCGCCACCCATCGTCCTGTCCGTGATATCGAACGTGAGCGCGCGCTGATCGAACACCTTATTGTGCTGGGCAAAAAGCATCAGTTAGATGCGCATTACATTACCCGTCTGTTTCAGTTAGTCATTGAAGACTCCGTGCTGACACAGCAGGCATTGCTGCAAAAGAACCTGAACCATCCGCATGCACAGGCTGCGCGCATCGCGTTTTTAGGGCCAAAGGGCTCTTATTCTCATCTGGCTGCGCGACAGTATGCTGCCCGCCATTTCGACAGCATGGTGGAATGCGGTTGCCTGAAATTCCACGACATTATTAAACAGGTTGAGAACAACGCGGCAGACTACGCTGTCCTGCCCATCGAAAACACCAGTTCCGGCTCCATCAATGATGTTTATGACCTGCTTCAACAGACCAATTTGTCGATTGTCGGTGAAATGACGTTGCCCATTGAGCACTGCATGCTGGTGAGCGGTCCGAGCGACCTGGAACAAATCGAAACGGTTTACAGCCACCCACAGCCTTTCCAGCAGTCCAGCCACTTTATCAACCGTTTTCCACACTGGAATATTGTTTACACAGAAAGTACCGCCGCCGCGATGGAAAAAGTGGCCGCGCTCAACTCGCCGAAGGTTGCGGCTATCGGCAGTGAGGCCGGAGGTGAGCTTTATCAGTTACGCGTGCTTGAGCGCCATCTGGCTAACCAGCAGCAGAACCATACTCGCTTTATTGTTCTGGCACGCAAACCTATTGATGTCTCCGATCAGATTTCGGCCAAAACCACGCTGATCATGGCAACCGGTCAACAGGCAGGTGCACTGGTTGACGCCCTTTTGGTCCTGCGCCAGCACAATCTCATCATGAGCAAGCTGGAATCCCGTCCAATTAACGGCAATCCCTGGGAAGAGATGTTTTATCTGGATGTGCAGGGTAATTTGCAGTCTGAGAAAATGCAGCAGGCACTGGAAGAACTTCGCGCCATGACGCGTTCACTGAAAGTTCTTGGCTGCTATCCCAGTGAGAATGTGATTCCTGTGGAACCCAAGCAATAGAAATGAAAAAGGCATCCGGTTGGATGCCTTTTGCTTTTAAGGACGGCTGTCGTTAGCCGATCGCAGTAAGCTTCTGCTTTCAACCAAAAAGCGTTTTGCGTGATCGCCAAACCAGGCCTCAACCCGATTGAAGCTGGCGATAAAGGCGTGCTTATCGCCTTGTTCCAGCAAAGCAATCGCTTCGCCAAATCGCTGATAATACCGCTTGATAAGATTCAGGTTATTTTCAGACGACATGATGATATCCGCATAGAGCTGGGGATCCTGAGCAAACAGGCGCCCAACCATTGCCAGCTCCAGCCGGTAGATAGGCGATGACAACGCCAGTAGTTGGTCAAGATTGACGTTCTCTTCCGCCAGATGCAGCCCATAAGCAAACGTCGCAAAATGGCGCAGGGCCTGAATAAAGGCCATGTTCTGATCGTGCTCTTCCGCACCGATACGATGAAGGCGCGCGCCCCAGACCTGGATCTGCTCCAGAAACCACTGGTAGGCTTCCGGTTGTCGCCCATCACACCAGACCACAACCTGCTTGGCCAGGCTGCCGCTGTCAGGCCCAAACATTGGATGCAGACCCAATACTGGCCCGCGATGTGCGGCCAGCATCGCCTGCAAAGGGCGATGTTTAACCGAGGCAAGATCCACCAGTATGCAGTCATCCGGCAAGGGAGGAAGCCGGTTAATCACCGCCTCTGTCAGATGAATAGGGACACTGATCATCACCATACCGGCATCCGCCAGCAATGTATCCGCCTTGTCCCAGTCATCTTTGTCCAGCGTCTTTACCGCATAGCCAGACAACGTCAGCATTTTATTGAACAGGCGCCCCATCTGCCCTTCACCGCCGATAATCACGATTGGGCGAAGCGCAGGACACAATGTTTTAAAACCTTTATCGTTTTCGCTGGCATAAGATTCACGCATCACCCGGCGTAATACGTCTTCGATCAAGTCCGCAGGAACACCAAGGGCCTCAGCTTCTTTACGACGCGACGCCAGCATCGATGCTTCACGTTCAGGGACATAGACCGGCAAACCATGGCGGCTTTTGACTTCACCCACTTCAGCGACCAGTTCCAGACGTTTTGCCAGCAGATCCAGTAAAGCTTTATCTACCGTATCAATTTGTTCACGTAATGCGTTTAGTTCCGCGACCATTACCTATCAGACCTCGTGTGAAAAACGCGCCGCCAGCGCCCCTTGTAGCTCATGATGCATGCCACGCAGTAAATCTTCGGTAACCTGCCAGTTGATGCAGGCATCCGTGACGGAAACACCATACTTCATCTCGCTGCGCGGCTGCTCAGAAGACTGGTTGCCTTCATGGATGTGACTTTCCAGCATCAAGCCAATAATTGAGCGGTTACCTTGTTTGATTTGCGCAACGGCAGATTCCGCTACACCGGGCTGACGGCGGTAATCTTTATCGGAGTTACCATGGCTGCAATCTATCATTAAGGCCGGACGGAGTCCCGCTTTTAGCATGGCGGCTTCGCACTGCGCCACATCTTCAGGGCTGTAGTTGGGCGCTTTTCCTCCGCGTAAAATGACGTGGCCATCCGGGTTACCCTGCGTTTGCAGCAGGCAGACCTGGCCCGACTGATTGATCCCGACAAACCGGTGAGGCATCGCCGCCGCACGCATGGCATTAATCGCCGTGCCCAGGCTGCCATCAGTCCCGTTTTTGAAGCCAACCGGCATGGAGAGTCCTGACGCCATCTCACGGTGCGTTTGCGATTCCGTTGTACGCGCACCGATCGCCGACCAGCTGAAGAGATCGCCCAGATACTGTGGGCTGTTAGGATCCAGCGCTTCCGTAGCTAAAGGCAGGCCCATGTCGACCAGATTAACCAGCAATTCACGTGCAATATGCAGCCCTGCTTCCATATCAAATGAGTTATCCATGTAAGGATCGTTGATCAACCCCTTCCAGCCAACGGTTGTGCGGGGTTTCTCAAAGTAGACGCGCATAACAAGATAGAGTTGATCACTCACCGTTTCGGAAAGAGTTTTTAAACGACGCGCATAATCAAGAGCGGCTTCTGTGTCATGAATAGAGCAAGGACCGCACACCACTAACAGGCGTGGATCGCGACCGGCAATGATATCGGCAATGGTCTGGCGCGATGCCGCGATTTGCGCCTGCTGCGCAGGGCTTAACGGAAACTTGGTTTTCAGCTCTTCAGGGGTGATCAACACTTGTTCATTCGCAATGTGAACATTGTTTAGCGCGTCTTTTTGCATCTTGCTGTCCTTTACACTCATTTATGCGTTTACAGGATCCTCACAGAGGATGTGGCACTACTGTACCATAACTGATACACGCAACAATGCTGGATGTACACTTTATTTACCACTAACCATAAAATCATTGGCAAAATAAATTAAATACCAATAAAAACATAATATTAATAAAAAACAAAAGAACTCAAAAGTCGCTGAATGTGTAAACTTTAATATACATACAAGAATTTTACGTGGCGGTATCGCCTGTTAAGATAAGCGTATTCCCACAGAGAGGCAGAAATATGGTTCAGATCCCACCAACAATCCGGCTACGTCCTTTTCAGTTAAACGATGTCGAGGCATTTACCGCGGCGGTAAATGCCTCACTTGATACCCTTTTGCCCTGGATGAGCTGGGCACACGAAAACTATCAGCCTCATGAGGCCGAAAGCTGGATTCGCTTTACCCACTTACAACGGGCGGTACGAGAATCAGAAGAGTTTGCGATTGTGGATGCGCAGGATCGTCTGTTAGGCGGTGCTGGTTTTCGTTTTGCCAGCGAGCCGGGCGCGTTGTGTTCCCTCGGTTACTGGGTGCGCAGCGATGCACAGCGCCAAGGCGTGGCTATGCAGGCGGTGAAGTTATTACTGGAATTTGGCTTTGCGCGGCCGGATGTGCAGACAATCGAACTGCTGGCGGTGGAGAACAACTATGCCAGCCGGCGAGTGGCAGAAAAAAGCGGTGGGCGCTTTATCGATTACCGTTATGGCTTAATTGTCCTGGACAGCGGGCCAGTAAACGCGGCGATCTATCATTTTCAGCGCCCCTGATGTCAGGTCAGCCGGGCGTTCTCAGAGGCTATAAGCCTCAACATAAGCGATAAGCCAGTCGTCAACGGTCATGCTTTCATTTGTCCGCCAGACAATAACCATGCCGTACTCAATCCGGTCCAGTTCGAATGCGCGTAACTCTCTGTAAAAATGACTATAACCTTTAATAAATCGCCCATCGCAGGATTCCACATCGACGCGTTGGTAAACGACCTTGCCCTCATAGTCAAAATAACTGAAGCCGATCTCTTTCATGTTCAGCCAGGGCATATCCACATCGACTAACGGGATATGCGGCTTAACTGCCGTGGCTTTCTGCTTCTTACGCGCCATTTCCTTTCTGTGTTCACGGCCAGCCCAGACAATGATGAGGTTCAGCGCCACCAGAATCAGGGCCGGACCATATAATCCAATGGCGAGAAACAGGGGAAACAACACGAACACCATGAGGGACCACAGCACGGTCAGAATGCGGCAAAGCCATAGATTGCTGTTGCCTTCCAGCGCATAGCGGGCTGAACGAAATGAGGCGATGGAAAGTAAAAATCCAGAAAGAAAAAAAAGAGCGTCCTTCACAACCTGTCCTTATGATAATGCGCACCTTCCCGGGCAACCCCTCTCATGGGCGAGACGACGAAAATCGGGGAGGCAATATTTATGCAGCCGCTCATGACAGCGTGCTTTTATTTTGCAGTACGGCCCTGTCTTCAACGCGCGAACGGCGGGACACATGTTACCTGAAAACACCGGCAGAGACGCCATCCCTTGCTGACGGGAGTGATCGTGATCGTCCTTCACGCCGGGATTCGTCATCCTAAACGACAATCCGCCCTGTCAGGCCGACAGACCCGGACTGCGGGCTGCATCGGGTAAGTCTTTTCTGTGAAAGCGTTTCTCTGGCAATAAAAAAAAGGGGCTGGCATGCTGCCAACCCCTTGTTTGCTATTAACTTTTAGATGTCGCGTTAGCGATACCTTAGCTAAGACGCTCTTTGATACGAGCAGACTTACCAGTACGCTCACGCAGGTAGTACAGTTTGGCTTTACGCACAGCGCCACGACGTTTAACAGCGATGCTGTCAATTACCGGAGAGTGAGTCTGGAAGACACGCTCAACGCCTTCGCCGTTAGAAATTTTGCGAACAGTGAATGCAGAGTGCAGACCGCGGTTACGAATAGCGATAACCACGCCCTCGAATGCCTGCAGACGTTTTTTAGAACCTTCAACGACCCATACTTTCACTTCCACGGTATCACCCGGACGGAAGGAAGGTACGTCCTGTTTCATCTGCTCTTGTTCAATTTGCTTAATAATGTTGCTCATAATTAAATCTCTTATCCTGGGTAAACTGATAGTCAGGGAAGATTACTCTTCCGCATCATCGTTTTGTTGCTGGTGTTCCTGTTGGAACGCCTTAAGCAACCTTGCTTGCTCTTCAGTCAGAGCCAGGTTTTCCAGAAGTTCAGGTCTTCTCAGCCAGGTACGGCCTAGCGACTGTTTCAGGCGCCACTGGCGAATATCGGCATGGTTGCCCGACAGTAATACTGGCGGAACCTCCATCCCTTCTAACACTTCAGGTCGGGTATAGTGTGGACAATCCAGCAATCCCTCCGAGAACGAATCCTCATCGGCTGACGCCTGCTTGCCGAGTACTCCCGGAATGAACCGGGCGACTGCGTCAATCATCGTCATTGCGGGCAGTTCCCCACCGCTGAGAACGTAATCACCGATTGACCATTCTTCATCAATTTCGGTCTGGATTACGCGCTCATCAATCCCTTCATAGCGGCCACAAACAAGAATTAACTTGTCGCGTGACGCCAGTTCGCAAACGCCCTGTTGGTCCAGTTTGCGCCCCTGAGGTGAAAGATATATCACCCTGGCACCCTCTCCCGCCGCTGCTTTCGCTGCGGAGATGGCATCCCGTAAAGGTTGTACCATCATCAGCATTCCCGGTCCGCCACCATAAGGACGATCGTCCACAGTACGGTGCCGGTCGTGCGTGAAGTCACGTGGACTCCAGCTTTGAACGCTGAGCAGGCCATTTTTTACTGCCCGGCCAGTTACCCCGTAATCGGTAATAGCGCGAAACATTTCTGGAAACAGGCTAATTACACCAATCCACATTGTTTTCGCCGTTACGTTACCGTTTGATTCGGAGATCAAAAACCAGGATCCCAATCTACTTCAATAAGGCCAGTAGCGAGATCGACTTTCTTGATAACCTGTTCATCAAGAAACGGAATTAACCGCTCCTGTACACCAAACGCATCTTTCAGGTTTGCCTTCACGACGAGAACGTCGTTCGAACCGGTTTCCATCATATCGATGACTTTACCCAGCTCGTAGCCTTCAACGTTGACCACCTTGCAACCCATCAGGTCTTTCCAGTAGTACTCACCGTTTTCCAGCGCAGGCAGTTGCGTCGAGTCGACCTGAATTTCGCAATTGGTCAACTGTGCCGCCGCATCCCGATCGTCAATGCCTTTGACTTTGATGATCAGGTCCTGATTGTGGTGCTTCCAACTATCCAGTTCCACCTGCTGCCATTTACCGGCGCGCTGGATAAACCAGGGTTGGTAGTCAAAGATGCTTTCAGCGTCTTCAGTGGAGGAAAACACTTTGAGCCAGCCGCGAATGCCGTATGCAGCGCCCATTTTGCCCAATACAATCGGGTTAACAGGTGCCTGTGCGGCAAGTTGTCTGCTCATGCTCACCACCGTGACAGATTAAGCTGCTTTCTTTGCTTCTTTGATCAGCGCGTTAACGCGATCAGAAAGCGTTGCGCCCTGGCCAACCCAGTGCTCGATACGATCCAGATCCAGACGCAGTGCTTCAGCCTGACCAGAAGCGATCGGGTTGAAGAAACCTACGCGCTCGATGAAGCGACCGTTGCGTGCATTGCGGCTGTCAGTAACGACGACCTGATAGAACGGACGCTTTTTAGCGCCGTGACGTGCCAAACGAATTGTTACCATAACATCCTCTTCAGTTAATAAAACACCCGGCCCCCATCGAGGAACGGGGTCCGGGTGCTGTATAAAAAGCCCGAAAATTTTACTCATTTTGGCGCAAAAAGCAACCTAAACTGAGCCATCCCAGGCTTTTTTGTGGAACCTCTTAGCGTCCGGGGAAACCTGGCGGCATCATACCTTTCATGCCGCGCATCATTTTCGCCATTCCGCCCTTCTTCATTTTCTTCATCATCCGCTGCATGTCGTCGAACTGCTTTAATAAGCGGTTAACGTCCTGCACCTGCATACCGGAGCCGGTGGCAATACGGCGCTTACGTGAGCCTTTGATGATTTCTGGTTTTTCGCGCTCTTTGCGCGTCATTGAATTGATGATGGCTTCCATGCGGACCAGCACTTTGTCATCCATCTGCGATTTCACGTTGTCAGGCAGTTGCCCCATGCCCGGCAGCTTGCCCATCAGGCTCGCCATTCCGCCCATGTTGCGCATCTGCTTCAGTTGCTCAAGGAAATCATTGAGATCAAAACCGTCGCCGGTTTTCAGCTTCTTCGCCAGTTTTTCCGCTTGCGCGCGGTCAACTTTGCTCTCGATATCTTCAATAAGCGAGAGGACGTCGCCCATACCAAGGATGCGTGAGGCGATACGGTCCGGATAAAACGCTTCCAGCGCATCGGTCTTCTCGCCCATCCCCATAAACTTGATTGGCTTGCCCGTGATATGGCGAATCGACAGCGCGGCACCGCCGCGCGCGTCACCATCCACTTTCGTCAGGATAACCCCGGTCAGCGGCAGCGCTTCATTAAAGGCCTTCGCGGTATTCGCCGCATCCTGACCGGTCATGGCATCCACGACAAACAGGGTTTCAACCGGATTAATCGCGGCATGAACCTGTTTAATCTCGTCCATCATCGCTTCGTCTACGTGCAGACGACCTGCGGTATCCACCAGCAATACATCGTAAAACTTGAGTTTGGCTTCACGCAGCGCGTTGTTGACAATATCAACAGGCTTCTGGCTCAGATCGGACGGGCAGAAATCCACCCCCACCTGCTGTGCCAGAGTTTCCAGCTGTTTGATCGCCGCCGGGCGATAAACGTCCGCGGACACCACCAGCACTTTTTTCTTGTGCTTTTCACGCAGGAATTTACCCAGCTTACCCACACTGGTGGTTTTACCCGCACCCTGCAGGCCCGCCATCAGCACGACAGCCGGCGGCTGCGCGGCCAGATCCAGCGCGTTGTTTTCTGCGCCCATCGCCGCAACCAGTTCATTGCGGACGATTTTGATAAATTCCTGCCCCGGCGTCAGGCTTTTATTGACGTCATGGCCCACCGCGCTTTCTTTTACGCGGTTAATGAAATCCCGCACCACCGGCAGCGCAACGTCAGCTTCCAGCAATGCCATGCGCACTTCGCGCAGCGTGTCTTTGATGTTGTCTTCAGTCAGCCTTCCGCGGCCGCTGATATTGCGCAGGGTTTGCGACAAACGATCGGTTAAATTGTCAAACATTGTCTCTCACTTAAAAAAAATCGCGAGGCGCCATATCGGCAGAATGCGGCGGATTATAACACGAAGCCGAGCCGATCTCTTCAATTCCACCTCAGATCGTTTGGAGCCTGCTTCGCCTGGCGCTATACTGCCCTTTTCCTTTATCTGACTGATGCCTGAAAGGAACTATGTCCGTTTTCGCGATTGTGGCGCTGTTCGCCTACTCCCTGAGTCTTGCACTCATCATCCCCAGCCTGTTGAAACGTCAAAGCGGCTGGCGTCGGTTAGCTGTGTTGTCGGCCTGTGTGGCGCTTGTCACCCACGCCGTCGCCCTGCAGCAACGAATTTTCGCTGTCGATGGCGGGCAAAACCTCAGCCTGCTGAATATTGGTTCGCTGGTCAGCCTGCTGATCTGTGCCATTATGACCATTGTTGCCTCACGGAATCGTGGCTGGTTACTGCTGCCGATTGTCTACAGCTTTGCCTTAATTAACCTGGCTTTTGCCACATTTGTACCGAACGCATTCATTACCCATCTTGAAACAACGCCAGGCATTATGATCCACATTGGCCTGTCGCTGTTTGCCTATGCCACGCTGATTATTGCGGCGTTGTATGCGTTACAGCTGGCATGGATTGACTACCAGTTGAAAAACAAAAAGCTGGCCTTCACGCAGGATATGCCACCGCTGCTGACCATTGAACGGAAGATGTTCCACATCACCCAGGTCGGCGTGGTGTTACTGACGCTGGTGCTGTGTACGGGCCTGTTCTATATGCACGATCTGTTCAGCGCCGAGAACGTGGATAAAGCCGTGCTGTCCATTATTGCCTGGTTTGTCTACATCGTTTTGCTCTGGGGCCACTATCATGAAGGCTGGCGCGGTCGCCGTGTGGTGTGGTTCAACTGCAGCGGCGCTGTGCTGCTGACGATGGCTTATTTCGGCAGTCGCGTGCTTCAGCATCTGCTTATTCACAGTTCTTAATCAAAAGGAAGTTTTGCGGTGGAACATGTTTCGACCACGACCCTGATTGTCACGCTCATCATCATGGTGTTGGTTTCAGCCTACTTTTCGGGTTCTGAGACCGGCATGATGACGCTCAATCGGTATAAATTGCGTCATCAGGCAAAAAATGGTCACCGCGCCGCCCGCCGCGTTGAAAAGTTGTTAAAGCGTCCCGATCGCCTTATCAGTCTGGTGCTCATCGGGAATAACCTGGTCAATATCCTTGCGTCCGCCATTGGCACCATTGTGGGAATGCGCCTGTATGGTGACGCCGGTGTGGCGATTGCGACGGGTGTTCTGACCTTTGTCGTGCTGGTTTTTGCAGAGGTGCTCCCTAAAACCGTTGCTGCGCTTTATCCAGAAAAAGTCGCCTATCCCAGTAGCTTTCTGCTGGGCCCGCTGCAGTACGTTATGCTGCCGCTGGTCTGGTTACTGAATACCATTACGCGTCTACTGATGCGTCTTGTTGGCATTCGGGCAGAAGGGGCTATCAGTTCCGCGTTAAGTAAAGAGGAACTGCGCACTATCGTTTATGAATCACGTACGCACATGTCCCGACGCAACCAGGACATGTTGCTGTCCGTACTGGACCTGGAAAAGGTCAGCGTGGACGATATTATGGTGCCACGCAATGAAATCGTCGGCATCAATATCAATGACGACTGGAAATCCGTGATTCGTCAGCTCAGCCACTCACCGCACGGTCGTATTGTACTGTTCCGCGACTCACTGGATGACTGCGTGGGCATGCTGCGCGTGCGTGAAGCCTGGCGCATGATGACGGAGAAAAAAGAGTTCACTAAAGAGATGTTGCTGCGTGCCGCTGATGAAATTTACTACATCCCGGAAGGCACTCCGCTTAACACGCAGTTGGTGAAGTTTCAGCGCAACAAGAAAAAGACCGGTCTGGTGGTTGATGAATATGGCGATATTAAAGGGTTGATCTCTATTGAGGATATTCTGGAAGAAATTGTCGGGGACTTCACTACCTCGATGTCTCCGTCGCTGGCCGAAGAGGTCATGCCGCAAAACGATGGCTCGGTGCTCATTGAAGGCAGCGCCAATATTCGTGAGATCAACAAAGCTTTCAACTGGCAGTTACCCGAGCAGGAAGCGCGCACGATTAACGGCATGCTGCTGGAGGCGCTGGAAGAGATCCCCACCGTTAATACGCGAGTCCGGGTGAATCATTACGACGTCGATATCCTGGATGTGCAGGATAATATGATTAAGCAGGTGCGCATTACGCCACAGACGCCGCTTAAACAGTCTGTAGGCTCCTGAGCAGAATAAAGCCGCCTTTTAGGGCGGCTTTTTATTGGCCTGGCTCCGGCTTTTTGCATAAACGGCGAGCCGTAACCCAATAAAAAACGCCGCGTATGCGCGGCGTTTTTGTGAGAACAGCCCAGACTAGATGTGCAGCTCTTTCAGCTTTTCAGCAGGCAGTTTCAGATCGTCATTGTGGTTAACGCCGATCTCCTGTGCCAGCACATTACGGGCAATTTGCTGCGCTTCATCCAGCGAATGCAGCTTGTAACTTCCACACTGGTATTCATTCAGCTCAGGAATCTGGTTCTGATCTTTCACTTTCAGCACATCTTCCATCGCGCCTTTCCAGGCCTGTGCCACACGTTGCTCATCTGGCGCACCAATCAGGCTCATGTAGAAGCCGGTACGGCAACCCATAGGTGAAATATCGACAATTTCTACGCCATCACCGTTGAGGTGGTTACGCATAAAACCTGCAAACAGATGCTCAAGCGTATGGATGCCACGTTCAGTCAGAATATCGATATTGGGGCGACAAAAACGCAGATCGAAAACGGTAATCGTATCGCCATGCGGCGTCTTCATGGTTTTTGCAACACGCACGGCGGGCGCGGCCATGATGGTATGATCTACAGTAAAACTATCCAGTAATGGCATACGTCACCTCTTAGTCTGAAAAATTTTTTATGAACGATGAAACTTTTCCGATCGCCCAGCGTCTGAATATATGAAAGACGCGCATTTGTTATCATCCATCCCTGACAACAGAGATGTTAATTTGGCCACAGTGATGTGGCCTTTTTCTTTTCTACCCTTCCCGGCTGGCCAGATAGGTTTCAAAATCCAGCGTATCACTCGCTTCAAGCTGCTGTTGCGCCGCAACAGATGCCTGCGCCTGTTGCGCAAAGTCCTCTGGCTTTAACACTTCCAGCGGCTCATTAACCAGCAACTGACGATACTGTTCCGCCAGCATAATCCCCGTGCCCGTTACGCCGTGTTCTTTCATGGCATTCAGAATACGCGCCGAATAGGTTAGCTCAGGATCGTCAAAGGATGCTACCAGTTCATCGCAGACCTGCTGATACTCAGTGGTGCCCTGATTACTGTCCAGCGCTTCTGCGACGCGGCGCAGGTCGGCGAACAAGGTTTTGCCCACCTCGCGCAGTGAATATTCCGCCTCACCACATCCTACCGCAATCTTCAGGTCAGGCTTACGTCCTTCCAGCACCACGCGGTTCCAGTTCTGCCGGCTACATTGTAATTCATCAGCGCTCATTTCAGGCGCGTCTGCCAGCGTGCACCAGATCAGGAACAGATCGAGGAAGCGGACCTGATTCTCATCCACACCAACAGGTGAGAAGGGATTAATGTCCATGGAACGCACTTCAATGTACTCAATGCCACCCCGTAACAACGCATCTGATGGAGCTTCTCCGGAACGGGTAACGCGTTTCGGACGAATCGGCGCATAGAGTTCATTTTCAATCTGCAATACGTTGGTATTCAGCTGTAACCAGTTGCCCTCAGCATCCCGGGTGCCCATCTTCACAAAGTCTTCTGAAGGCGTTTTAATCGCTTTTTTCAGTGCGCTGACGTAACCCTCAAGGGAATTAAAGGTAATGCCCAATGCGCTTTGTGACTTGTTGGTGTAACCCAGGTCGCTCAGACGTAACGATGTCGCGTAAGGCAGCCACAGCGTGCCTTTCTCATCGTGTTTAAACGGCAGTGCGCTTTCTTTGCCCTGCAGGAAGCTGGAGCAGATAGCGGGCGATGCGCCAAACAAATAAGGAATGACCCAGCCAAAGCGATAATAGTTACGAATCAGGCGCAGATAACCCGCAGAAATCGTCTCTTTACCACTTTCGTAATCTTTTACGTCTGCCCATGCCTGCCAGAACGACAGCGGCAGAGAGAAGTTATAGTGAATACCGGAGATGGTTTGCATCAGCGCACCATAGCGGTTTTTAAGCCCCTGGCGATACAGCGTTTTCATCCGACCAATATTCGATGTGCCATACTGCGCCAGCGTAATCTTATTGGCGTCCTCAATCAGGCAAGGCATGCTAAAAGGCCACATGCGTTCGTCACCGAGCTCATCCGCAACATGGCGGTGGACATCGCGCAGAAACGCCAGCATATGCTCAATGCTGTGATCGACTGGGGTAATGAACTCCAACAGCGTCTCAGCAAAGTCAGTGGTGATCCAGTCATGCTTAAGCGCCGATCCGAGCGACGCAGGATGCGCAGTCGTTGCAAGATGTCCATCCGGCTGCACGCGCAACGTTTCACGTTCGATGCCACGACCAATGCCTTTCAGTGCATCAGGATGCGCCTCCAGCCAGGATAACGCCTTTGATACGTCGGGGATCACATTAACCTCCGGCTGTGTGAATAATTTATTTTTGTTCAGCATAGTGTTAACCCTAGCCCCGAATCTGTACGAATCAATGCCACCATTCCATGCCCTGTAATGTGGCGGTCGCAATAACGATGTAACGCAGAGTTTTGCCAATCGCCAGAAACAGCACAGTGGGTAGCCAGGCAAAACGCAACCAGCCTGCAAGCACGCAGAGCAAATCACCCACTACCGGCAACCAACTCAATAACAAAGCCGCCGGCCCAAGCCGCTGCAACCATGCCATTGCTGTTTCATGCCATCGCCCCTGACGTTTTAACGGCAATAAGCGACCCAAAATTATGTTGGTCAAGCCACCCAGGGTATTCCCTAACGATGCGACTCCAATCAACCCGTAAACTGATGCGCTTTTCGCGATCAGCAATGCAACCAACAGCGCCTCTGAGCTACCCGGAAGTAGCGTCGCACTAAGAAAGCTGCTGCTCAATAAAGACAGATATGCCAGCGTCTCGATCACAGCAGACGGACATCAACCACGGCCATACCTGCGGCTTTCGCTGCCTGTACGCCAAAATCTGCGTCTTCAAATACCACACAACGCGCCGGTTCAACGCCCAGTAATGCCGCACAGCGCAGGAACGTCTCGGGTTCCGGTTTGTGATGCTCGACGTCATCCGCCCCAACCACCGCCGAGAAGAGATCTCTGACACCCAGATGATTAAGAAGTGCATCTGCCATGGCGTGCTGGCTACCGGTGCCAACAGCCAGTGGTCGACGTCCGTGATAAGCCTTAACGACGTCCATTAACGGAAGCGGCTGGACATTTTCCAGCAGCATCGCTTTCACTGCCGCCGTTTTTTCTGCGGCAAGCAGATAAGGATCGTGATCGGCGTTATTGGTTTCGACAATTAGCTGCGCCAGCCGCCATGATGGCGCACCATTGAAATCCATCATGCGCGCTTCATCAAACGTTAAGCCATAACGCGTCAGCACCTGACGCCACGCTTTTCGATGTGTCGGTTCTGTATCAAGAATAGTCCCGTCCATATCGAAAATCAGGGCGTCGTATTGATCGTAGATTGTCACAGAGGACCTCCAACAAATGAGCCACTACTTTAGCTGAATGTGCGTAGGTTGTCGCCAGGCGGGATGAACAGCAAATGCTTTGAAAGCATTAGCTATTTTAGTTTTCAGATAAAGGTGATCGTGATGGAAAGCCTGTAACCCTTCGAATTTCCAATGGTTTTAGCAGGAAAGCAGAACGTAAGCATTATGTTAAGAAAGCCGAAGTGCCTGCCATCCGGGACAGAAAGTTTACGTCGCGATAAACACGATATTCCTTACAAAATCAGCCTGATCGAGAGGAATTCAATACTATGTTTATGACTAAAACAGTTAAGTTGGCGTTCTGGATTGCGACGGTAAGGCTGGCTGTTACGCACCTGCTGCACCAGGACGGCGTTGAATGAAATACACGACGCCAATCCTTGCTTTTGCGTTTAGCACGCGTGGCGAGGTTGTGTGGACTGTCAGGTGGAGCGCAGAGAAAAGGCGTTTGAAGATTAATCGCGATACACCGGGAGGATGATTCGGCTCGCGCCTTACCCTTCGGGCCGTTGCTGACGCAACGCTGGTTCTGACTGACAGACTGAATGGCTTACAGACCAGGAACACACGTCCACACTGAAAAGTATGGTGCATCCGGGAGGATTCGAACCTCCGACCGCTCGGTTCGTAGCCGAGTACTCTATCCAGCTGAGCTACGGATGCATTTAGAAAGCTTTATGGGACGGCAGAAGCCAGTCTGGGGATAATACGAAGAATGGTGCATCCAAGAGGATGATTCGGCTCGCGCCTTATCCTTCTGTCCGTTGCTGACGCAACGTTGGTTCTGACTGCCAGACTGATTGGCTTACAGACCAGGAACACACGTCCACACCGAAAAGTATGGTGCATCCGGGAGGATTCGAACCTCCGACCGCTCGGTTCGTAGCCGAGTACTCTATCCAGCTGAGCTACGGATGCATTTAGAAATCTTTTATGGAACGGCAGAAATCAACCTGGGGATAATACGAAGAATGGTGTATCCGGGAGGATGATTCGGCTGGCGCCTTACCCTTCGGGCCGTTGCTGTTGCAACGTTATCCTCACTGGTTCTGACTGACAGATTAAATGTCTTACAGACCAGGAACACACGTCCATACTGGAAAGTATGGTGCATCCGGGAGGATTCGAACCTCCGACCGCTCGGTTCGTAGCCGAGTACTCTATCCAGCTGAGCTACGGATGCATTATGAAATTCTTGTACAACGCAGGGTGCTAACGACTCACCATGAAGGAATTGCTAATTCACTTTACAACTCTGTTCCGATACCGTTCTCTGCTGGCGCGTAGCCTTTCATCAACGTGCCCATATTCAACGATATGGTGCATCCGGGAGGATTCGAACCTCCGACCGCTCGGTTCGTAGCCGAGTACTCTATCCAGCTGAGCTACGGATGCATCGGAAATGGCGGTGAGGGAGGGATTCGAACCCTCGATACAGCTTTTGACCGTATACTCCCTTAGCAGGGGAGCGCCTTCAGCCTCTCGGCCACCTCACCTTACGCGTTCTTCCGAACTGTGCTTCTGAACTTTGTTTCCGCTCATCGGCACTGCGTGGCGCACATATTACTTTCCCGGACTTATAAGTCAAACAATTTTTCGGAAGGTTTTTTCTGTTTGCACAAATGACAGGCAATTGGGACAAAATGACGGCAAAAAGAGTGAATAATCAACAATGAAAGATGATGAAGTTAACAAAAATGGGCGATAAACAGAAAAAAGGAAATTAAGCGGCGGGAGGAAAAAGGGGAGCGTCTCGCACAGGTGCGAGACGCAGAATCTGTCAGACGTTAGTTTGTTGCGTTTTTTCGGCCTGGATGCGCTGGTAAATCTCTTCGCGATGCACAGACACTTCTTTGGGTGCGTTAACACCAATACGGACCTGGTTACCTTTGACGCCCAGCACCGTTACAGTCACCTCATCGCCAATCATGAGGGTTTCACCAACTCGACGAGTTAGAATAAGCATTCTTTGCTCCTTGAAAGATTAAAAGAGTCGGGCTCATACAGCTTCCCGGCGTTATCCATCACTTAACGCTGTACACAGGTTATGAGAAATACACCATTGCACATCAACGCGCCAATACATTCTGCTGATAAATAGTTTAGCCGAAATACGCTACATCAACCCGACTTTGTCACTAGCAAATTTAACACCGTATTAAAAAGCGCCGGAACACCAGTTCTGACGCTTGCTACGATGAATTATTTTATTTCATCACAGACGGCTCGAAACCCATCCTTCAACACCTGCCAGCGCACCTTTCAGTGCCGTAGCATCACTGCCACCTGCCTGCGCCATATCAGGTCGACCACCGCCTTTCCCGCCCACTTTCGGGGCAAGTTCAGCAATCAGCTCTCCCGCTTTTACGCGGTCGGTAAGATCTTTTGTTACGCCAGCAATCAATGACACTTTGCCCTCAGCGACAGTGGCCAGAACAATGATGGCTGAACCCAGCTGATTTTTAAGATCATCAACCATAGTGCGCAACATTTTCGGATCGGTGTTACTGAGCTCTGTCACCAGCAGCTTCGCGCCTTTCACATCAATGGCGTTGTTGCCGAGCTGGGCACTTTCCTGCGCAGCCTGCTGATCGCGCAACTGCTGTAATTCTTTTTCCAGCAACCGCACGTGATCAACCAGCCCACGCACTTTGTCGTTCAGGTTACTGCTGTTGGCTTTCACCAACTGAGCAATGTCCTGTAACTGACTGCTCTGGGCATAAACCTGCGCCAGTGCTGCTTCACCCGTGACCGCTTCAATGCGGCGAATACCGGCTGCGCTACCCGATTCAGCCTGAATACGGAACAGACCAATATCCCCCGTACGTGCAGCGTGCGTACCACCACAGAGTTCAACAGAGAAATCGCCCATGGTCAGTACACGCACGCGTTGGTCATATTTCTCGCCAAACAGCGCCATTGCGCCTTTCGCCTTCGCCGCCTCAAGATCCATCACGTCGGTTTCTACCGGTAAGTTGCGACGGATTTGCGCGTTCACAATATCTTCGACCTGACGAATCTCCTGAGGTTTCATGGCCTCAAAATGAGAGAAGTCAAAACGCAGGTATTTATCGTTAACCAGAGATCCTTTCTGTGCGACGTGCTCACCCAGCACCTGACGCAATGCAGCATGCATTAAGTGCGTTGCGGAGTGATTCAGACGGATACGTGCACGACGTGCTTCATCAACCACCGCCTCCACGCGGTCGCCAATGCGCAGCTTACCGCTGCTCACTTTGCCAATATGCCCAATTGCCTGGCCATATTTCTGCGTATCCTGAACCTGGAATTCAACGTTATTGCCTTTCAGCACACCGGTATCGCCAACCTGACCACCCGACTCGCCATAGAAAGGCGTTTCATCCAGCACTACCACCGCATCCTGCCCTGCCGAAACGGTGTCAACCGCTTCACCTGCGACGAACAGCCCTTTCACCGTCGCGGCCAGGTCCAGTTGGTCATAGCCTTTAAAGGATGAGGCCGCATCTGTACGGATGACATTGCTGTAGTCAGCGCCAAAGCCGCTGGCTTCACGGGCCCGTTGACGCTGTTGTTCCATGGCTTTTTCAAAACCGGCTTCGTCAATTTTGAGATTACGCTCACGGCAGACATCGGCCGTTAAATCGGCAGGAAAACCAAAGGTATCGTACAAACGGAAGACAGTTTCACCATCCAGCGTATCGCCTTTCAGTTTAGCCAGTTCGTCATCAAGCAGGGCCAGGCCACGCTCCAGTGTTTTCGCAAACTGCTCTTCTTCGCTCTTCAGAACATTTTCAACCTGAGTCTGTTGGCGCTGCAGCTCTTCGCCAGCCGCCCCCATCACCTCAATCAGTGGTGCAACCAGTTTGTAGAAGAACGCCTCTTTCGCACCCAACATGTTGCCGTGACGCACTGCACGACGAATGATACGGCGCAGAACATAACCGCGGTTTTCGTTCGACGGGATCACGCCATCCGCAATCAGGAATGCACAGGAGCGGATATGATCGGCAATAACGCGCAACGACTTATTGCTCAGATCGGTCGCACCAGTGACCTCAGCAACCGCGTTAATCAGCTTCTGGAACAGATCGATTTCATAGTTGGAATTCACATGTTGCAGGACCGCCGTGATGCGTTCCAGCCCCATTCCGGTATCTACCGACGGCTTAGGTAATGGCAGCATGGTGCCATCCGCCTGACGGTTAAACTGCATGAAGACGATGTTCCAGATTTCGATGTAACGATCGCCGTCCTCTTCAGGACTGCCTGGCGGCCCGCCCCAGATATGATCGCCATGATCGTAGAAAATCTCGGTGCAGGGACCACAAGGACCCGTGTCCCCCATCTGCCAGAAGTTATCTGACGCGTAAGCACTGCCCTTGTTGTCGCCAATACGGATAATACGTTCGCGCGGAACACCAATATCATTGGCCCAGATGTCGAACGCTTCGTCATCGGTTTCATAGACAGTAACCCAAAGGCGCTCTTTCGGCAGCCTGAACCATTGGTCACCGGTCAGCAGTTCCCAGGCATAGGCAATGGCTTCTTTTTTGAAATAGTCACCGAAGCTGAAGTTGCCCAGCATTTCAAAAAAGGTGTGATGGCGTGCGGTGTAACCGACGTTTTCAAGGTCGTTATGCTTCCCGCCCGCACGAACGCAACGCTGCGACGTGGTGGCGCGGGTATAGTCACGCTTGTCCTGACCGAGAAACACATCTTTAAACTGGTTCATTCCGGCGTTAGTAAACAGTAACGTCGGATCGTTGTTCGGTACCAGGGAGCTGCTTGCTACAACCTGATGTCCCTTACTATTGAAAAAGTCGAGAAACGCTTGACGGATCTCAGCAGTGCTCTTGCTCATATATATCCTGGAATCACGCTAACGAAAGGTCCTTCTTTATCAGGCGTACCGCGTTATCACGGCAGCAAGCTTAAGGAACCAAAAGGGGTAAGATAAATATTCTTCGGAGGGAAGTAAAATCACATCGGCCTTTAGTCGTCAAAATTTCTGAAAACCTGCTGTATAACTTCACTCAGAAAGCCTTTTGCATGCAGATAGCGTTGCACTTTTGCTTTTTCTTTCCATTCGGTCGGCAACGGATGGCCAAATTTCTTTTCTGCCAGTTCCGCTGCGCAGGCTGACCAGTCGATCTCCGTCTCTTCCATGGCGAGATCAATCGCATCACGGCTTATGCCCTTTTGCCCCAGCTCCAGCCGGATCCGTTGTGGGCCAAAGCCTTTACGGCTGCGGCTCTGAATAAATCGTTCTGTGAAGCGCTCATCGTTCAGCCAGCCATTTTCGCTGCACCAGTTGATGACCCTTTCCAACAGCTCGGGAGTGATAATTTCAGGTTCTTTTTGTTTTATCCACGCACTGCGCTGGGCAGATAACTGCAGTTTTTGTTTGAGCTCTTCGCGACTGTGATCGCGCTGACCCAGCAGGCGCATTGCCCGATCGAGCAGGCGTGAAAAAGAGATAACGTGTAGCTGAGGTTGTTCAGACATACTGCGCACCTTTAACAAACGGAAAGAGAGTATGGAGGCAGAGGGGGAAAGAGGAAAGGCAAGTGAGAGGTTAACGTCAAACGGGAGCAGATTTCTCTGCTCCCGTTTCAGGCATTAATAGTCTTCGTTTGCTTCGCTGGCTGCATTCTCAACGTCGTCAGCGGAGAAGTCCGCTGCGTCGTTTTGCTCAGCGCCGTTGAGCAACATGTCGCGCAGTTTCAGGTCAATTTCGTTCGCGACAGCCGCATTTTCCTTGAGAAAGTTGCTGGCGTTTGCCTTACCCTGACCAATTTTATCGCCTTTATAGCTGTACCAGGCACCCGCTTTTTCGATCAGCTTGTGCTTCACACCGAGGTCTACCAGCTCGCCGAAGGTGTTGATCCCTTCGCCATACATGATCTGGAACTCAGCCTGCTTAAAGGGCGCAGCAATTTTGTTCTTAACCACTTTAACGCGGGTTTCACTACCGACGACGTTGTCACCCTCTTTGATGGCGCCAATACGGCGGATGTCAAGGCGAACTGACGCATAGAACTTCAGTGCGTTACCGCCGGTAGTGGTTTCCGGGTTACCGAACATCACACCAATTTTCATACGAATCTGGTTGATGAAGATCAGCAGCGTATTCGACTGTTTCAGGTTACCGGCCAGCTTACGCATTGCCTGGCTCATCATACGCGCCGCCAGGCCCATATGTGAGTCACCGATTTCGCCTTCAATTTCGGCTTTTGGTGTCAGGGCAGCAACGGAGTCGACGATAATCACGTCAACGGCACCGGAGCGCGCCAGCGCGTCACAGATTTCCAGCGCCTGTTCACCCGTATCGGGCTGTGAACACAGCAGGTTATCGATATCAACGCCCAGTTTCTTGGCGTAGACCGGATCCAGTGCGTGTTCAGCATCGATAAAGGCACAGGTTTTACCTTTACGCTGTGCGGCAGCAATCACCTGCAGCGTCAGCGTGGTTTTACCCGAGGCTTCAGGACCGTAGATCTCGACGATACGGCCCATCGGCAATCCACCCGCACCTAATGCGATATCCAGTGACAGGGAGCCTGTTGAGATGGTTTCCACATCCATTGAGCGGTCTTCACCCAAGCGCATGATGGAGCCTTTACCAAATTGCTTCTCAATCTGGCCGAGCGCGGCAGCTAAAGCCTTCTGTTTGTTTTCATCAATTGCCATTTCTACTCCTAATCATGCCGGGTAAACACGCACACATGGTGCCTGTGCACTTTCTGTTGCGAATAATTATACTGTATAGTCATACAGTATCAAGTTTAATTTTTCAGAAATTTACTGGCCAATGTCTGCAGCGCCCAGGCAACCGACTGACGGCGCACCGCATCACGGTCACCGTCAAACTGCTGGCGAAAAGCCATGACAATATCGTCGGGGCCGGCAAAGCCAAACCACACCGTTCCCACGGGTTTGTCTTCACTGCCCCCCTCCGGGCCAGCAATGCCGCTCACGGAAATGGCGTAATCGGCCCGCGCCTGCTGCCGGGCACCGACAGCCATTTCGCGCACTACGGCTTCACTGACCGCGCCAGATTGCGCCAGTGAGGCGGCACTGACGCCGACTAATTCCTGCTTGGCTTCATTACTGTAGGTCACGAATCCCCGTTCAAACCAGGCCGAGCTTCCACTGATGTCCGTAAACACCTTGGCGATCCAGCCGCCGGTGCAGGATTCGGCGCAGGTCACCGTAGCATTACGCTGCTTCAGCGCCTCACCAATCTGCGCACTCAACGTCTGCAACTGCGAATCATTCATTTTGTCGCTCCCTGTCAACGAGTACTGAACATGGTGCAAGCCCTGCCCTTTTTCAAGCGCCTGGGGTAAAGCAATGCAGAAATTGCGTGTGACTATCCAGATATTTTAGCGATTACGTGTCGCCACCATGAAAAGCCGGGGAAACGCCAGTAAGACCTTGCCGTCCTGCCGCGCCGGATACGCGGTCATGAGGCACTGGTGATAGGCGGCCAGAAACTGTTCCTGTTCAGATACGCTAAGTGGCGCAAGAAACGGACGCAGCCCGGTGGCTTTCAACCAGTGGATGATGGCCTGGGCATTATCCATAACGTGATAATAGGTGGTCCGCCAGATATCAACGGCACACCCGGCCGTTGTCAGCACATCGTAATAGTGTTCAGTTGAAGGTAATCGCTTGCGCTCGGCCGCCTGCGCGCTGATTTTGTCACGCCAGGGCCCGGAAGTGGCCACATCTCGCATTAACTGATGTGAAGGCTCATCCAGATTATCAGGCATCTGGACGGCCAGCGTACCGCCGGGTGCCAGCTGATTTACGAGATGTGGTAAGAGCGAGGAATGGCCGCCCAGCCACTGTAGCGAGGCATTCGCATAGATAACCTGCTGTGGAATCGCGGCCTGCCAGGTGGCGATATCAGCCTGAATAAATGCGCATTGTGGTAGACGTTCACGCGCCTGCTCCAGCATGGCAGCAGAACTGTCGAGGCCCGTAATCTGCGCCTGTGGCCAGGCGTCGACAAGCAGTTCGGTACTGTTACCGGGGCCGCACCCCAGATCGGTAACGAAACGGACATCTTCAACCCTGATTCTGGACAGTAATTCCTGAGCCGGTCGTGTTCTTTCGGCTTCGAACTTGCGATACAGCGTGGGATCCCAGTCTTGCATAACGTTTCACCTCTCTTATATTGTTTAAGTAGCCAGCGTTTCATGTTGCATTGATCATGCCCAATTATTATCCCTTCTTCCTGTGTAAATCTGCAGTCTCTCATCATGGGATATGTCTGCCATCGAATAACTTTTGCTGGCGCTTTTATCGCAGGAATAAGAAGGAATTGATATGGAACAGCAATATACCAACGAACTAACCCCGGATGTTCTGGCCTGTCAGGATGTTTCGCCTTTCAGTCCTGAGCAACTGGCTGAGATGAGCGATGAAGCGCGTGCGCTGATTGAAGAGCAGAAAGTCTTCTGCCGTTCACACCCGGTGAATGCCATCTTCCGTATTGCGACTGACGGCAGCCTGACCCGTGACGGTGGCATCGTCCGGGCGGCGGATACGGGACATCAGCTTATGCTGGACGACGGAAGCTACGCGAATGTAGCACGTGCCGGGGATGAAGTGGCCTACCCGGACGGGCGGACGGCGAAAGTCGTGACCGGTGCGGGAGAGGCCAGCGCGATTGACGGTACCGGCGTGGCACTGGTTGGCAGTCAGCTGGATAACGGTGATGAAATAATCAGTACGCCACAGGGCATTCGTGGCTGGTTCGCCGTGAGGGTGTTCCAATGTGTCAGTCGTTTCTGGCGGAAGAGGCCTGAATACGATGCTGGTTAACAGAGGCTGTACTGTTCACGATAAAAACGCTGGACTTGACGGGGACGAAACGTCCACAGGTGCATTTTGTATTGCCGCCCGCCCCGGCATGTCGGTTATGGGGAAGCTGAAACTCTATATCGGTGACAAAACGTCACCCTGCCCCAAATGTGGCGAGGTCGGGGTGATTGTCAGTGGTGATCATCGTCACTCAAACAGTGTTGCTGTCGCCGTGGATGGCTCAGTCATTCGCTGTGGGTGCCCGGCCGGGACCCATTATCTGATTGCGCCGGGCGTGGTGTCCGTGCCAGATAACCCCAGGATGGTACCTTTGGTTTCCGGGGCAGAGTCAGAACCGGAACAGCACGCGCAGGCGGCGAAGAAAAAGAAGCGGGAAATAACGCTGACAATAGGCGTGTTTTTCGACGGTACGGGCAACAATGCTGTTAACACGCAGAACATGCTGAAGGCGTATACCGCAGAACATTACAACCTGGATGACCCGGAAGCCGGGTCCATTCTGGCAAAATGCGCCCGGGAAAATCTTGGCGTGTCGGGCAGCGGTGCAATCAGTTATACCGGGTACTACACGAATATACACTGGCTGAGTACGCTATATAAGAAATCCCTGTCCGGTAACGATTCAGATGTTCAGACGGGCATTTACATTAATGGCATTGGTACGGAAGCAGGTAAACCTGACAGCAAACTGGGACAGGGGTTTGGTATCTCTGATACCGGTGTCGTTGCCAAAACGAATAAAGCGGTTTCCATGCTGGCTGACAGCATTCAGGATGTGCTGGAGGTTGTTGGTAAAAAACAGGCTGACGGCAAGCTTATCGTCAGAGCCCTGCAGTTCGATATTTTTGGCTTCAGCCGGGGTGCAGCGGCGGCACGCCATTTTGCCAACCGCATCCAGTCCGAAGACCCGGCCATTATCAGCGCCATCCGGCAGGCCATGACGGACACGACCTTCAAGGGTTCTCCTGCCGGTAAAACCCGCTTCATCGGCATTTTCGATACCGTTGCCGCCATTGGCACCCCGGTTAACGGCCTGAACCCGCACAGCGCGGATACCGGTGACGTGAAGCTCACCCTGCGTCCCGGTGTGGCAGAGAAGGTGTTTCATATCACCGCCGCGAACGAGTGTCGGTTCAACTTTGCGCTGAACAGCGTGAAACCGGCCTGGCCGGAACTGGCGCTGCCCGGCGCACATTCCGATATCGGCGGCGGATACCTGCCGGTCACTAAAGAACATCTTTTTCTGACGCGTCCGGTAACGGAGACGGTCCCGTACAGTCAGCCCGGTGAAAAGACGCAGGCCTACCGGCAGGCCGTAGCGCAGCTGCAGACGCTGGATAAATCGCCCTGCCTTGCCCCTCTGCTGCGGACAAATGACATTTCGGCAGAAACCTGGCATGACGACAGGCTTCCTCCGGACCGCTACGGCCAGGTGCAGAAGCGCAGCTTTGCGGCGCTGACCCTGCGGGAGCGGACCGTCAGAAACGACTGGTCCCGCGTGGCGCTTAGTGTGATGCTTGAGGCCGCAAAGGAAGCCGGAGTGGTATTTGAGCCCATTCTGAGTAAAGACAAAGAACTCGTCATTCCGGATGAGCTCACCCCCCTCCGGGATAAGGCGCTGGCGATGGGGAAAGCTGTCCGCAGCGGCCAGATGGCACAGGCGTTCAGTCAGGATGAGCTGGACGTGATTGCTGAGAAGTATATTCACTGTTCGGCCAACTGGAATGCCATCGTGGTCAATACGGACGGCTTCATCCACGGGGGCGCATCGCCCTCAGCGCTGATTGGCTTTATCAACCGTCCGGATGAGCAGTGGAAACGCTCGGTCTACAGCATGGACGGGAAAAAGGTATGAAGCTGAAAGCCCTTTTTCCCCTGCTGATGCTGGTCATGATCGGCGGCTGTCGGGCAGGCGAAGCGCAGACGCCGGAAGACACCGGTGAAATGCCCTACGGGGAGGTTGGTTTTGCGTTTTTCACCCCCAGGGCATTACCGGCGGTGGTGACGAAAGCGCTGATTATCGACAACGAAAAGGTGGTCTCCACCTTCCGTACGCTGGACAGTACGCAGAGTGATCCCGATGTGGTAGGTTCCTGGAATAACACAACCTATGGTGTGGGGATCCAGTTCAACAAAGTCCGTCACCCGCCAGCGCTGATGCTGTTCTGCTGGGATTCGGTCATCGATAAAAAGACCTACGAGACGCGCATCACCTTCTCACCGGCCCTGCGGGAAAAAATGTCGGTACCAACCGGCAAAGATCGGAGAGGAAATACCGCCTAGTATAAAACATTATTGTTTGGTCTGGCACCTGAAGGCAAAGTGCGCATCTGGCTCCAGAACAGCGGCCCGGCCGCTAATATGCCGGTTGAGCCGGTAAAAATCACCACGCTGTCCGGGGATAAACTGGATGCCTGTAAAGACGTCCCTTCGCGGATTGATTTCAACTACAGCATTCCCGATGGGTATGACCAGGACATAAAAGATTTTATCAAAGGGAAAACCTATCCCTATGGCAGCTGGTAACACCGCCAGATGAAATCTGCCGGATAATATGCGCCGGTGCGGTGGTATCTGTTTTTCCTGTCTGGAGGGCGATCATCATGCTGGTTTTCACCGACCTGAGCCGTACACCGGAGCTGGCGGGCGTGGCAGAGCGGCTGGGTATTATTGACGGCCAGCCCTTTCTCATCGGGGAGGACGGGGTATTTGACCGTGAAGTGAATGCCTTTTTACGGTCCCTGGTTGATCCATCAAGCCCGGGGCGTAATACCTGGCGTACCTATGCCTATCATCTTACCCGGTTTCTGGGCTGGCTCGATCAACAACAAATAGCCTGGCGTGCGGTCGATCGCAGTGTTCTGCGGCATTACTACACGCAGAGGCGGTTCAGCCAGAAACGCCCCGTCTCGGCCCGGACGTGGAACAATATTGCTGCGGCGCTGACGCGGTTTTATGAATGGGCCGCCATGACCGGGGAAATAGCCAAAAGCCCCGTTACGTATCGCGATATCAGGGCGGGTCGCATGACCGCCGCCCCGGGCACGCAGCGGGTCAGGTCAGCGATTATGGAGTCAGTCCCGGCCAGCCCGGTTCGCTACCTTCCCCTGAGGGTTTATCTTGCTCAGTTCAGGCCCGCCTTTGGCGGTACGCGAACAGCGGAGCGGGATCGCGCCTTCGCCGATTTGCTGATTTCAACGGGGATGCGTATTAATGAGGCAAACAGCCTGCTTCTGGGGGATCTGCCCGATCCCGATGCCGTGGAATGGCGGGGGAAAAAGACGGTTCCCCTGACGTTACACCGGGGAACAAAGGGCCGGAAGGTTCGCGTCATCCGTATTCCCGTGCACGTGCTTCGCACGGTGTTCCGGTATATCGCAGAAGATCGTGAAAATGCCGTTGCCATGCTCAGCGCCCGTGAACGCCCGGCAGAACTGTGGCTGTCAGAGTCCGGCAGGCCGATGAAAACGGCGCGGTGGCACGCCGTTTTCCGGCGGGCGTCACAACGGTCAGGCGTTTCCTGTACCCCCCACATGCTGCGTCACGCGTTTGCCATTCACCAGCTGACGGCAATGATCCAGCGTTTACTCGCCGACCCGGCATGGGCGACATCCGGACCGGTGCGCCAATTCCTGCATCTCCGCGAAGCATAAGCCCGCCTGGGAGACTGCCATCGCTGATGCGGAGGCCATGCGGCGGGTACCTAAACTGAGTCCGCTGCAGCGGGTTGCGCTGGACCAGGAAATCGAACGTATGCGTAAAGCGATTATCCATCTGCAGGAGGTTCACCATGGCTCGTAATCCCCGACAGGAAGTGGCGCTGCGGCGCAGATATGCTATCAGCAGGGATGAAACCCGGATGGCCTTTGAGCAGGCGCTTGCTGCCATTGCCGCCAATCCTTCCGCGCCGGTAACAGAAAAAGCATTGTATGAGGCCGCCGGGCGCTCCCGGGCCACGCTGAACCGTTATCCGGATATGAAAGAAAAACTGGCAGAGATTCGTGCTGGCCGGGACACCGTGAGTACGGAGAAAAGTAAAGAGGAACCAGAGCAGGCAGGGGCTAATCATCGATTACGGTCTCTCCAGCAGGCCAGCGCATCGCTGGCGCAGCGGGTGGCGATCCTGTCAGTGGCCGTTCAGGATTTTGAGCGCAGAAATTCGTTGCTGGTGAGGCTTCTGCGTCAACATAAAGTCGCCATACCGGTTGAGCTGGTCGTGGATAACACCGGGGAAAAATAATACAGGTACTCAATATGAAACAGTATCATATTGAAAAGGTTGTTGAACCTCAGTAAATCCGCATTACTGACAATAAAATACCGCCATTAAATAAAATATAATTACACATGCGCTCCGGACACACAGAACATAGACGTATAAATACGCATAAAGTGCCCGTTCAGGCAACAAAAGGGATAATGTCCGGGGAGCTGTGAACGGATTGTGGCAGGGCCGGTGAGTACCGGTAACGCATCAGGGCGACGTGAGGACACATAAAATCGGGCGCACTGGGCGCCCAATACCATCAGTTCTTTTTGACAAACTCAGACTTCAGCTTCATCGGACCGAATCCGTCAATTTTACAATCGATATTGTGGTCGCCTTCTACCAGCCGGATACTCTTCACGCGGGTGCCAATCTTCAGCACAGAAGAGCTGCCCTTCACCTTGAGATCCTTGACAACCGTTACGCTGTCGCCATCTGCCAGTATATTGCCGTTAGCATCGCGAACGACCTGTTCCTGAGCGCTGTCGCTGCCTTCAGCTTGCGTCCAGATATGACCACATGACGGACAGTTTAGGTTCTCAGCATCCTGCCAGGTGTAATCAGCCTGGCAAACGGGACAAGCAGGTAAAGACATAACGACTCCAGATAATAACGGCGGCACAAAATACAGGGCCGCCATCATATAGCCTTACAGTTAATAAGGGTAGTATTAAAACAGCGAGCCCTTGCGCGCCTTGCTGACCGCTTCACCCAACTGCCACACAGCCATCGCATAATGCGTGCTGTTGTTATAACGCGTAATGGCATAGAAGTTAGGTAAACCGTACCAGTACTGATAACTGGTGCCTAAATCCAGCCGCAGCAGGCTGACCTGATCATTGCCGTCCAGCGGACCCTGGGGAGAAAGTCCTGACGCGGCCAGCGTACTGACGCTGTAACGGGTCTTAAAGCCATTCTCCAGCATCGGTGCCTGGCCGCTGGCCGGCACGGCCACATTCTCGCCAGGACGCCAGCCATTCTGCTGAAAATAGTGCGCGACGCTGCCTATCGCATCGACCGGATCCCATAAATTAATATGGCCATCACCATTGAAGTCGACAGCGTAAGCTTTGTAGGACGATGGCATGAACTGGCCATAGCCCATCGCACCGGCAAACGATCCTTTGAGATCGAGCGGATCGTCTTTTTCATCACGTGCCATCAGCAAAAAGGTTTCCAGTTCGCTGCTGAAATAGGCAGAACGGCGTGGATAATCAAAGGAGAGCGTAGCCAGTGCATCCAGAATACGGGTTTTGCCCATAACACGGCCCCAGCGCGTTTCGACGCCAATAATGCCGACGATAATTTCCGGCGGAACGCCATAGACCTGCTGCGCGCGCTGCAGAGCATCCTGATATTGATTCCAGAACGCCACGCCATTTTGTACGTTATCCGGCGTAATAAACTTATCGCGATAGCGGATCCAGGCCCCGTTAGGCCCACTTGGTGGCGTATACGAAGGAGCCTGGCGATCCATCAGACGCAGGACATAATCCAGTCGTTTTGCCTGGCCGATAATGGCGTGCAGTTGCTGACGGTCAAAGCCGTGCTTCGCCACCATTTTATCAATAAATTGTTCTGCAACAGGGTTACTGGCGAAATCACCAAACATCGGTTGAACCGCATGTGCGGGTTCCAGTAAAAATCCGCCTTTCGGCGCAATCAGTTCCGCAGGAGGCTGCGGCTGCGAAGAGTGTGGCTTACTGCTACAGGCGGCAAGCAGGGCAAAAAGCGGAAGAAGAGCAAGCTTAGAACGCATTAGATATCCATATAACAAGCCAGACCAGGGATGTTAATGTTAATCGTTCAGCAGGAAGACATACAAACGTGATCGTATAAAAAATCGCTTTTTTTACCGCTGCATCGGCACGTTTTGTGAAGTGGCCCGAACGCTGAGGCCTCCCTTTACTGACGCGCTTTCTGTCACCCCGCGGCTTTGTTAAGTTCATGACTCGCCGTGGCAACCCTGATGATGCAGAAGCCGTAAACTGGTAAGATTCCTGCACGGTACAGACATCCCTGTCTGTCTCTCTGTTAAACCACCGCCTTGACCGTGACGGGCAAAAGGAAGAGTCAACCTTGAGTAAAGATGAGATGAAAAAAGCAGAGCAAATGGACTTGAGCACCCATACGCCAATGATGCAGCAGTATTTACGCCTCAAGGCCGAGCATCCTGACATCCTGCTGTTTTATCGCATGGGCGATTTCTATGAGCTGTTTTACGACGATGCGAAACGCGCCTCTCAGTTATTAGACATTTCCTTAACCAAGCGCGGTGCCTCGGCGGGCGAACCGATCCCTATGGCCGGTGTCCCGCATCATGCGGTTGAAAATTATCTGGCGAGGCTGGTGCAACTCGGTGAGTCGGTCGCCATCTGTGAACAAATTGGCGACCCGGCGCTCAGCAAAGGGCCGGTCGAACGTAAGGTCGTCCGCATTGTTACCCCGGGGACGATCAGTGATGAGGCACTCTTGCAGGAGCGGCAGGATAACCTGCTGGCCGCTGTGGTGCACGGTGCGCGCGGCTATGGTTATGCCACGCTGGATATCAGTTCAGGCCGGTTTCGTCTGAGTGAGCCCATGGATCTGGAAACCATGGCGGCCGAACTGCAGCGAACCAATCCTGCCGAACTCCTTTATCCAGAAGATTTTTCGCCGATGTCGCTCATCGATCAGCGTCGTGGTCTGCGCCGTCGTCCTTTGTGGGAATTTGAAATTGATACCGCGCGTCAGCAGCTTACTTTGCAGTTTGGTACGCGGGATTTAAACGGTTTTGGTGTGGAGCAGGCCCATCTCGGCCTGCGCGCGGCGGGTTGTCTGCTGCAGTATGTCAAAGATACCCAACGGACCAGCCTGCCACATATCCGCGCCATCAGCATGGAACGTCAGCAGGACAGCATCATCATGGATGCCGCCACCCGACGTAATCTTGAAATTACCCAAAACCTTGCAGGCGGTACCGAGAACACCTTAGCCGCGGTGCTGGATAAAACCGTCACGCCAATGGGCAGCCGGATGCTAAAACGCTGGCTGCATATGCCGTTGCGTGACAGCAGCGTCATCGCGAAACGACAGGAATCAATCGCCGAGCTGCAGGCGCTGAGCGACGTGCTTCAGCCCGTTCTGCGCCAGGTCGGTGATTTAGAGCGTATTCTGGCCCGTCTGGCGCTACGCACGGCGCGTCCACGCGATCTGGCGCGCATGCGCCATGCGTTTCAGCAGTTGCCGGAACTCAACGATCTGCTGGCAAACGCCGGGTCCGCCCACCTGAAAACCCTGCGTACCCAGATAGGTGACTTTAGCGACCTGCGCACACTGCTTGAGCAGGCCGTTGTCGAATCCCCACCGGTATTAATCAGAGATGGCGGGGTGATCGCCCCGGGTTATCACGCTGAGCTGGACGAGTGGCGCGCCCTGGCGGATGGCGCGACGGATTATCTGGATCGCCTGGAGATCCGCGAACGTGAAAAACTCGGTCTGGACAGCCTGAAAGTCGGTTTTAACGGCGTGCACGGTTATTACATTCAGGTCAGCCGGGGTCAGAGCCATCAGGTGCCTATTCACTATGTCCGCCGTCAGACTCTTAAGAATGCTGAACGCTATATCATTCCCGAGCTGAAGGAGTATGAAGACAAGGTCCTGACGTCAAAAGGCAAAGCGCTGGCGCTGGAGAAAAGCCTGTATGAAGGCCTGTTTGATCTGCTGCTGCCGCACCTTGAAGCGTTACAGTTAAGTGCGGCGGCGCTGGCCGAACTGGATGTACTGAGTAACCTCGCGGAACGCGCATGGACGCTAAACTACTGCCGTCCCACGCTGCACGACAAGCCCGGGATTAAAATCACCGCCGGCCGCCATCCGGTAGTGGAGCAGGTCCTGAAAGAACCTTTTATCGCCAACCCGCTCTCGCTGGCACCACAACGCCGCATGTTGATCATCACAGGCCCGAATATGGGCGGTAAAAGTACCTATATGCGTCAGGCTGCGTTAATCGCGCTGATGGCCTGGATCGGCAGTTTCGTTCCCGCCGAAGAAGTGGTCATTGGTCCACTGGATCGTATCTTCACCCGTGTGGGCGCAGCAGATGATCTGGCCTCCGGCCGCTCGACATTTATGGTCGAAATGACGGAAACGGCCAATATTCTGCACAACGCGACAGAAAACAGCCTGGTCCTGATGGATGAAATCGGCCGCGGCACCTCTACGTATGACGGCTTGTCGCTTGCCTGGGCTTGTGCGGAAAATCTGGCGAACCGAATCAAAGCGATGACCCTGTTTGCAACGCACTACTTTGAACTGACGACCCTGCCTGAAAAACTGGAAGGCGTGGTTAACGTTCACCTGGATGCGGTAGAACATGGCGATACGATTGCGTTCATGCACAGTGTGCAGGACGGTGCCGCCAGTAAAAGCTACGGGCTGGCCGTGGCCGCGCTGGCCGGCGTGCCAAAAGAGGTGATTAAACGCGCGCGTAATAAGCTGAAAGAGCTCGAAACGGTTTCCAGTCAATCCGCAACGTCAAACGTTGACGGCTCGCAGTTGCCGTTGCTGGTGGAAGAAACGTCTCCCGCCGTGGAAGCGCTGGAAGCACTGGATCCCGATACGCTGACACCGCGCCAGGCGCTGGACTGGATTTACCGCCTTAAAGCACTGGTCTGATGACGGCCGCCCTTTCGCGGGGCGGCTACGGACTTCCCGTTACGCGTTTCTCTGCGCCCGCCTTCTTTACCCCTGCTGGCGCATCCTTCTGCTACCGCTTTACGCGATTACAGGCTGATAAAGCGGTGTCATAATGCTGTCGTGTGCCTGTCGTGCTGCGATCGTGTTTCTGTCGACACTTACCGGCGATGCTGCAAACCGATTGTTTACTCTTTCGGAGACTCATTATGCGTAACCTGAACAACGTCAGAGAATATCGCCTGGCACGTGCCTGGTCACAGGAACAACTGGCGGAAATGGCCGGCCTCAGCACCCGAACCATACAGCGCATCGAAAACGGCGATCCGCCCAGCCTGGAAACATTGAGCGCACTGGCGGCCGTGTTTGAGATTAACGTGACCGATCTGACCGATGCCCCTGCGAATAACGGTGAAGCGCTGGACAGCTACATTTCTGACGCCCGCCAGCAGCTCGCTGCCGAGAGCCGGTTTTACCGTTCTCTGTTTAGCGCTGTGGTGGTATGCGCATTGTTGTATGTCCTGAACCACTTTACGGCGCCCAATGACCGCTGGTCACTCTGGGTCGCCGCCATTTGGGGCGCCTTACTGCTCGTCAGAGCATTGCGTCTGTTTATATTTAAGGATGCGATCCGCCGCTGGCAGCAAAAACGGCTGCAAAAATTATTGCGCAGACAGGGCTAACTTCCGCCGGTTGCACATCGCTGTTACACCACACTGCGGGAAAAGCCTATGAACTGGTATCGTCAGGACGCGTTTGCTGTTCGTCTGGAATGGGGGATCCCGGCCATTGATCATCTTGCCGGGGACGTGGATATCATCGTGATTATTGACGTGATGTCCTTTTCTACCTGTGTCAGCGTGGCAGTGGAGAACGGGGCGCGCGTCTATCCTTATCCCTGGAAAGATCACTCTGTCACGCAGTATGCGCAGTCCGTCGGTGCCATCGCGGCTAACAGCGACAGGCGATTCAGTGGCCAGGGCTACAGTCTGTCGCCGCGAACGTTACTCAGCGTTCGCCCGGATGAAAAACTGGTGCTGCCCTCCCCTAATGGCTCCGCAACCTGCTTCAGGGCGCGGGAACGGGGCGTCCCCGTGCTGACAGGCTGCCTGAGAAACCTGACCGCAACGGCCGAAGCCTGCCGCGCCTTCAGCCGTATTCTGATTGTCCCCTGTGGCGAACGTTGGCCAGACGGGAGCCTACGCCCCTGTATTGAGGATTATGTGGTAGCGGGGGGAATCATTGCCGCGCTGGCACAATGCACGCTTTCACCTGAAGCGCAGACCGCTGTCGCCGCCTGGCACGCTCATCAGTCCCAGAATTTCGCGGCACTGTTTCACTGCGCGTCCGCAGTCGAGCTGATACAAAGAGGCTTTCCGGACGATGTGACACTTTGCCTGACAAAAGATGCCGCCCGTCAGCCCTGTTTTCTGACAGGGGAGTATTTTGCCGGACAGGCTTAAGCGTAAATAACAGACAAAAAAAAGCGATGGGGTTACCCATCGCTTTCTGTTGACGTGCCGTGTTCAGCTTATTCGCGGAACAGTGCTTCAATGCTGAGGCCCTGACCTTGCAGGATTTCGCGCAGACGGCGCAAACCTTCAACCTGAATCTGGCGCACACGCTCGCGGGTTAAACCGATTTCACGGCCAACATCCTCAAGCGTTGCCGCTTCATAGCCCAACAGGCCGAAACGACGAGCCAGCACTTCGCGCTGCTTGGCGTTCAGTTCGAACAGCCATTTAACGATACTTTGCTTCATATCGTCGTCTTGCGTGGTATCTTCTGGGCCGTTGTCTTTTTCATCGGCCAGGATATCCAGCAGCGCTTTCTCAGAATCGCCCCCTAATGGAGTATCAACTGAGGTAATACGTTCGTTGAGACGCAACATACGGCTTACGTCATCAACCGGTTTATCCAGTTGTTCTGCAATCTCTTCCGCACTCGGCTCGTGGTCGAGCTTGTGAGAAAGTTCACGCGCAGTACGCAGATAAACGTTCAATTCTTTCACAATGTGGATCGGTAAACGAATTGTCCGGGTCTGGTTCATGATTGCCCGTTCAATGGTCTGACGAATCCACCAGGTGGCATACGTTGAGAAACGGAATCCACGTTCTGGATCAAATTTCTCAACGGCGCGAATCAAGCCGAGGTTACCTTCCTCAATCAGGTCCAGCAGGGCCAGACCGCGATTGCTGTAACGTCGTGCAATCTTCACCACCAGTCGTAAGTTACTTTCGATCATGCGGCGACGAGAAGGAATATCACCTCGTAATGCCCGGCGAGCGAAGAGTACCTCTTCCTCGGCCGTCAGCAATGGAGAATAGCCAATCTCCCCAAGATAGAGCTGAGTAGCGTCAAGGACACGTTGCGTCGCACCCTGCGCCAGCAACTCCTCTTCTGCTACATCATTGTCGCCAGAGTCATTTTCGACGAGCGCCTTCTCATCAAAAATTTCTGCTCCATTCTCTTCGAATTCCGCATTCTCATGTAACTCGTTTACTTTCAGCGTATTCTGGCTCATAAGTGGCTCCTACCCGTGATTCCAGGGCAGACTCCAGAGGACTCTGCCGGATTATCGCTGCGGTAAATAACGCAACGGGTTTACGGATTTCCCCTTGTAACGAATTTCAAAGTGTAATCTAACTGAACTGGTTCCGGTGCTACCCATGGTAGCGATCTTTTGCCCAGCCTTAACTTCCTGTTGTTCCCGGACCAGCATTGTATCGTTGTGGGCGTAGGCACTCAGGTAATCATCATTGTGTTTGATGATGATTAAATTACCGTAACCACGAAGCGCGTTGCCTGCATAAACCACCCTTCCTGAAGCAGTGGCCACAACCGGCTGTCCGCGCGAACCTGCGATATCGATCCCTTTGTTACCACCCTCGGTGGCAGAGAAGTTATCGATGATCTTACCTTCGGTCGGCCAACGCCAGCTTCCAACAGGCGTTGAACTATTTGTTGTACTGCTCACCGTCGGTGGTGCGGTAACGGCTGGAGCTGTTGTCGTTGCAACATTTGCTCCCTTCGAAGGCAACAATTTACTGCCATTCGAGTTACCTGAATCATCAGAATACGTAATAACAGGCTGCTGTGCAACAGGGGCCTGTTTTATTTGTGGTGCGGTGACGATGCCGCTTTGTGATGCATCCGCCGCGGTAATAGCGTTGCCCCCGGTAATAGGCTGGCCGGAGCCGTTGTCGACCTGCAAGGTTTGCCCAACATTTAGGCTGTACGGTGGCTGTACGTTGTTGCGCTGCGCCAGATCGCGGAAGTCATTGCCGGTAATCCAGGCAATATAGAAGAGGGTATCGCCGCGTTTTACGGTGTACGTTTGTCCAGAATAGCTTCCTTTAGGAATATTCTGATAACTCCTGTTGTACACAATTCGCCCGTTCTGGGTTTCAACTTCATTACTTGTATTATTACCGGTACTAATGATTCCCGGCTTATTCTGCGGCACAGGCGTATTTCGGCTCAACATGCCGCCCTGCGATGGCATCGTCGGCACACCACTGGCAACAGGCGCAGTACCAGTGCTGGCCATATTACCGTTATCATTCATACTGCTGCCGTCGCCGATATTACTTATTGGCGCTTGTGTATTGTCGCCTGAACTACAGCCTGCCAGCCAAAAACTTACCAGTGAAAGCGCCGCCAGACGGCGTAACTGAAAAATTGTGCTTCCCGTGCTCATTAATCCCCCGTGGTGGCAACCTTTAAAAACTGACTTTCTCTTTTCACCAGCACATTACACTGTGTGGCACGTTAAACGCTGTATTTTCGTTGAACTGACTGGATAGTAACAATATCAACTACCGTGTGCCATGAAACAGTTATTAAGAAATGCTAACACGGTCATCAGGCCAGATCGCCCTGAACCAGCGGGACGAAACGCACCGGCTCAATCGTTTCCTCGGTGATTTCACCGCCGCGTCGGCGCAGGCGTTTAAGCACCTGCTGCTCTTCACCGACAGGTAGCACCATAATGCCACCTTCTGCCAGTTGTGCTATCAGCGCAGTCGGAATTTCGGGGGGCGCCGCCGTCACAATAATGGCATCGAAAGGCCCGCGCGAGGGCCAGCCCTGCCAGCCATCACCGTGGCGGGTAGAGACGTTATGTAAATCGAGCTGTTTCAGACGGCGCTTTGCATGCCACTGCAGACCTTTGATGCGTTCGACAGAGTAAACATGCTCAACCAGATGAGCCAGAATCGCGGTCTGATAACCAGAACCGGTCCCGATTTCCAGAACACGCGAGTGCACATCAAGCTCCAGCAGGGCGGTCATCCGCGCCACCATATAGGGCTGTGAAATCGTCTGGCCTGAGCCGATGGGGAGCGCCATGTTATCCCAGGCTTTGTGCTCAAAGGCCTCATCGATAAAGCGCTCACGCGGCACGTCGGCGATGGCTTTTAACAGGTGTTCGTCATGAATCCCCTGTTGACGCAGTTGCGCCAACAGTGTCTCGATACGCCGACTCACCATACCAGGTTTACCTCAGCGTTATCCAGCCAGCGACTCAGCACGTCCTGAGCCTTATGCGCGGTGAGATCAACATGCAGCGCGGTGACGGACACATAACCTTCATCCACGGCGGCAAAATCAGTATCAGGGCCGGCATCCAGTTTTTCGCCCGGTGGTCCTATCCAGTACAGCGGATTGCCGCGCGGATCGGTTTGGGCAATCACCTGATCGGCCGGATGCCGACTGCCACAGCGCGTCACGCGAATGCCTTTCACCTCCGCCAGCGGCAGATCGGGCACATTGATGTTCAGTATGCGTCCGGTGCGCAGCGGCTCACGACTCAGCGCTTTTAGCAGCGCACAGGTTACCGCCGCCGCAGTGGCATAGTGCTCGTGACCATTGAGCGAAACCGCAATGGCGGGCAAACCCAGATGACGTCCCTCCATGGCCGCGGCCACCGTGCCGGAATAGATAACGTCATCACCCAGATTGGGGCCGGCATTGATCCCCGAGACCACAATATCGGGTCGGGGTTGCATCAGCGCGTTTACGCCCAAATACACGCAATCGGTGGGCGTGCCCATTTGCACCGCAATGTCCCCGTTTTCATGGGTAAAGGTGCGCAACGGGGTTTCCAGCGTCAATGAGTTGGAGGCACCACTGCGATTGCGATCCGGTGCCACCACCTGCACCTCGGCAAATTGACGCAAAGCCTTTGCCAGCGTCTGAATACCAGGCGCATGGATGCCATCATCGTTGCTGAGCAATATCCGCATTTAATTCTGACCTTTTCTGTTCAACCGGGTCGCCGTAATAAGGACCTGTTTTGAAGCATGGCAACAGGTTATGACTGGACAGCGACTTTTGCATTCTAGCGGTGAGCGAGAGGAAGTGGTAGACGAAAATAAAACGCACAGGCAGGAAAAAGGTAACACATTTGCTTGAAAGGAAAGATTTCGTGCGATGCTGGCCCCCTGCTACGCAGCCCATCGTGTACGCCAGCGCGTCCCTCACCCGCGCGACTGGCCAGGTGAGGACGTGGCTTATTCGTCAGGTAAATCCGCTGTGTCGTCAGTGATGACCAGCTCTCTGACCACGCTGGTGGCAAAGCTGCCCGCCGGTAACCAGAACTGCAACGTCAGGGTGGCGTCATCCAGCCACTGCCAGTGCAAATCGCGCGGCACCACCAGCATGGCACGCCGGCTGGCCTCCACCCGTTCACGCACCAGCAGCGCGCGCAGTTCTACCGCATCCGCCAGACAGTGCTCTTCGAACGCCAGCGCGTCGCCCTGTGGCCCCGCCTCGCCTTTTCCGGGCAAGGGTGCCGTGATACGCAACGCATGCTGATCCACGCGCGCCTGCAACGCCTCCCTTTCCTCGGGCTGGGCGACAAACCAACTGCCACGCCCGGTAAGCTGCAATGCATCCCCGTTCATGACCTGAGTCAGGCTACCCTGCTGCTGCAAACGCAGACTGGTGACCTGATTGAATAACGCACTGCGTGCAGCAGAGAGCATCAGGCCACGTTTATTGCGGTCACGTATCTGGATTTCCTGACGCGCCAGTTTCAACGCCGTCTGCAGATTGTTGCCGTTGCGCCCAAAGCGTTGCTCGCCAAAATAATTAGGCACACCGCGTTCACGAATCTGCTTAAGGCGGGCCTCGACGTCATCGCGCTGGCTGACCTGTCGTATGGTCAACTGAAAGGCGTTTCCGGCCAGCGCGCCGACGCGCAACTTGCGCTTATGACGCACAACCTCAAGGATTTCGACGCCTTCTGATGCAAAGCCTGTCAGGTTGGGCATCGCATTGCCCGGCACACGGAAGCAGAGTGTTTGCTCGGTCACGGCGTGGCGGTCTTTCATGCCGGCATAACTGAGGTCGCGGGCAGGAATTTTCATAAATTTTGCCAGGGCTTCGGCAACAAAACGCGTATTGGCACCCGTTTTACGAATGCGCACCAGCACATGCTCACCTTCACCGTCAGGGCGATACCCCAGGTCTTCCTTCACCTCGAAGTCTTCCGGGCGGGCTTTAATTACGCCCGTCGCGCCAGGCACACCGTGGAGGTACTGCAACGTCATGCCGACTCCGTTTTCAGCAGCAACGCGACCGCTTCACAGGCAATGCCTTCGCCGCGTCCGGTGAACCCGAGCTTTTCCGTCGTGGTGGCTTTAACGTTCACCTGGTCCATATGGCAACCCAGATCCTCAGCAATATTGATGCGCATCTGGGGTACATGCGGCAGCATTTTAGGTGCTTGAGCGATAATCGTGACGTCCACGTTACCGATGCGATAGCCTTTCGCCGCAATACGGCGCCAGGCTTCCCGCAGCAAACCGCGGCTGTCTGCGCCTTTGAACGCCGGATCGGTATCCGGGAACAGCTTGCCAATATCGCCCATTGCCACCGCGCCCAGTAAGGCATCGGTCAGAGCATGCAGTGCCACGTCGCCATCCGAATGGGCGATAAAACCATACTCAAATGGAATTCGCACACCGCCAATCACCAGCGGACCTTCTCCACCGAAAGCGTGAACGTCAAAACCGTGACCGATACGCATCATGCGCTCTCCTTTGACTGAATCTGACTAAGATAAAAAGCCGCCAGGGCTAAGTCTTCCGGGCGGGTAACTTTAATGTTATCGCTGCGACCTGTGACCAGCTCAGGATGGTAGCCACAATATTCCAGTGCCGAGGCTTCATCAGTAATGATCGCGCCCTCGTTCAAGGCGCGGGTCAGGCAGGCGGTAAGGAGCGCGTGGGGAAAAAGTTGCGGCGTCAGGGCATGCCACAGATGGTCACGTTCGACCGTATGCGCAATCGCTGACTGGCCGGGTTCCCCCCGCTTCATGGTGTCACAGACCGGTGCCGCCAGAATGCCACCCGTTTTGCTCTTTCCTGGTAACTGCAGCAGGCGGTCCAGATCATCCGGATGCAGACACGGGCGCGCGGCATCGTGCACTAACACCCAGTGCGCGCCCTGCGCCGCCTGTAATCCCGCCAGCACCGACTCGGCACGCGTTTCGCCGCCGGTCACGCGCACAACACGCGGATCGCTGGCCAGCGGCAAACGGGCAAAGTGATTATCGTCAGGGCTTAACGCGACGATGACCTGAGAAACCGCGGGATGGGAGAACAGACGCGCAATACTGTGTTCCAGAAGTGTGTGCTGACCAATCGTCAGATACTGTTTGGGACAGGTTGCCTGCATGCGGCTGCCGATACCGGCAGCGGGCACCACGGCAATCACATCCGCAGAGTGGGACTGATTGTTCATGTTTTATCGTTGTTGGTTTTGCGCAGCTTGTTGCGCGTTGCGTTTGTTCTGGTCAGGCACCAGACGATAGAAGGTTTCACCCGGCTTAATCATGCCTAATTCACTGCGTGCGCGTTCCTCGATCGCTTCAGAGCCGCCATTGAGATCGTCAATTTCGGCAAACAGTTGATCGTTACGCATTTTAAGTTTGGCGTTTGTCGCCTTTTGTACCGCCACGTCATCGCTGACGCGCGTAAAATCATGGATACCATTCTTGCCTAACCACAAGGAATATTGCAGCCAGCCAAGCAGCACCAGTAGCAGTAACGTCAGTTTTCCCATCCCGCCCCCTAAAAACGGCTCAATCATCCCATAACTTTACTCAGGACTCCACACTGGCAGCGAAAATGCCTGCTAATGCCGTTCTCGTGAGCAAAAAAAGGAGAAGAACGAGAAGGTACAAGACCGGAAAACTTTTGTAACCTGCTGGTGCGTTTAGACATCAACGCCGTTACCAGCGTGACAGAAACAGGAACAGTATCCAGAACTGGAGGGCGACAGCGATAACGCATATCAGGGAGGTCCATATCCATTGCCCACGCAGCCAGGTACTCAGTACCATGCCCGTTAGGACGGAAACCGGAAACAGCGCCAGGAAAAAGGGCCACGTGTAGAGAAAGAAAAACAGCGTACTGGAGCCGTACAACAGGAAAGGAATGGCCAGCGCACACCAGTAACATACGAAACCAATGATACCACCCGGTAACACCGAACGCGGTTCATCAGGCGTACGTGAGTCTTTGCGTGCCAGCATGGGGGTTATATTCTGCATAAATATCCTGTCAACGCGAAGGCGGCAAAACGGAATGCGCTCTGCCGCTGTCTGTTCAGGAACTGATAATATCGCGCTGGCGCAGCAGATCTAATAATTGGGGCGTCAGTTTTGTAACCAATTGTTCCCCATTAAGCCGGATTTCTGGCTGTTCCGGCGCTTCATAAACGCTGTCTATACCGGTGAAATTTCGCAATTCGCCCGCGCGGGCTTTTTTATATAACCCTTTCGGGTCGCGCGCTTCACAGACTGCCAACGGTGTATCGACATAAACCTCAATAAACCGGCCTTCATCCAGCAGATCACGCACCATTTGACGCTCGGCCCGATGCGGTGAGATAAACGCGGTCAGCACCACTAACCCCGCATCCACCATCAGTTTTGCGACTTCGCCTACCCGGCGGATATTCTCTTTACGATCGGCATCGCTAAAGCCCAGATCGCGGCACAGGCCATGACGCACGTTGTCGCCGTCCAGCAGATAGGTGCTGACGCCGATGCGGTGCAACGCCTGTTCCAGCGCGCCAGCCACAGTGGATTTTCCCGACCCCGAAAGGCCGGTGAACCACAGCACCACGCCCTGATGGCCGTGCTGCTGTTCACGCGCATCGCGCGTGACGGGATGGTCATGCCATACGACATTTTCATCATGCCGGGCCATTACTGACCGCCCAGCAGATCGCGTGCATTCCAGTGCGGGAAATGACGACGAACCAGCGCATTCAGTTCCAGTTCAAACGCACTAAATTCACCGTGCTGCTGGGGGTTATCGGCCAGCGGCTCATGAATAAGCCCTGCCCCGACGGTCACGTTACTCAGACGATCGATGATAATCATTCCGCCGGTGACCGGGTTATCCTGATAGCTGTCGAGCACCAGCGGTTCGTCAAAGGTAAACGTCACCAGACCAATGCCATTCAGCGGCAGGCTGTCCGCCTCGCGTTTTTCCAGCGAGTTAATCTCAACCTGATGAATGACCTTTTCAACACGACCGCGCGCTTTTTTGCCCGCAATTTTTACATCGTAACTTTGCCCGGCCTGTAACGGCTGCTCTGCCATCCACACCACATCGACGGTGGCTGACTGAACCGCACGCAGTTCCGCGCTTGCCTCCACGAGCAGATCGCCACGACTGATATCAATCTCATCATTGAGAACCAGCGTAATGGCTTCACCCGCGCCCGCCTCCTGCAAATCGCCATCAAAAGTCACGATACGGGCAACAGTCGATTCAACGCCGGAGGGCAGCACTTTAACCCGCTGGCCCACCTTTACGGTCCCGGACGCGAGCGTACCGGCATAACCCCGGAAATCAAGATTGGGACGGTTGACGTACTGCACCGGAAACCGCATTGGCTGATGATCGACGACTGCGTTCAGCTCCACCGTTTCCAGCACGTCCAGTAAGGTCGGACCGGTGTACCAGGGCATGCTTTGACTCTGTGAGGCGACGTTTTCGCCTTCCAGCGCCGACATCGGCACGAAACGAATATCCAGATCGTCGGGCAGTTGTCCGGCAAAATCGAGATAATCCTGTTTGATCTGCTCGAACACAGACTGCTGATAGTCCACCAGATCCATTTTGTTGATCGCCACGACCAGATGCTTGATTCCCAGCAGAGTGGAAATAAAGCTGTGGCGGCGGGTCTGGTCCAGCACGCCTTTACGGGCGTCGATCAGCAGAATAGCCAGATCGCAGGTCGATGCCCCCGTCGCCATATTGCGGGTGTACTGCTCATGCCCCGGCGTGTCGGCAATGATGAACTTGCGCTTCTCGGTAGAGAAATAGCGGTAAGCGACGTCAATGGTGATGCCCTGCTCACGCTCGGCTTGCAGGCCGTCCACCAGCAGGGCCAGATCCAGTTTTTCGCCCTGCGTACCATGACGTTTACTGTCACTTTGTAATGACGACAGCTGATCTTCGTAGATTTGTCGGGTGTCGTGCAGCAGGCGACCGATCAGCGTACTTTTCCCATCGTCCACGCTGCCGCAGGTCAGAAAACGCAGCAGGCTTTTGTATTGTTGTGCGGTCAGCCAGGCTTCAACGCCGCCCTGTTCGGCAATTTGTTGTGCAATTACGGTATTCATCTGGCGTCTCCTTAGAAATAACCCTGACGTTTTTTCAGTTCCATCGAACCGGACTGATCGCGGTCAATTACCCGGCCCTGACGCTCGCTGGTGGTCGAAACCAGCATCTCTTCAATAATCTCAGGCAAGGTTTGCGCTTCAGATTCCACCGCACCGGTGAGCGGCCAGCATCCCAGGGTACGGAAACGCACCATGCGCTGTTTAATCACTTCACCTGGCTGAAGGTTGATACGGTCGTCATCGATCATCATCAGCATGCCGTCACGTTCCAGTACCGGACGCGGCGCGGCAAGATAGAGCGGAACAATCTCAATGTTTTCCAGGAAGATGTACTGCCAGATATCCAGCTCGGTCCAGTTTGACAGCGGGAAAACACGGATGCTCTCGCCTTTGTTAATCTGGCCGTTATAGTTGTGCCACAGTTCCGGGCGCTGGTTTTTCGGGTCCCAGCGATGAAAACGGTCACGGAATGAGTAGATACGCTCTTTAGCGCGTGACTTCTCTTCATCACGGCGCGCGCCACCAAAGGCCGCATCGAAACCGTACTTGTTCAGGGCCTGCTTCAGGCCTTCGGTTTTCATGATGTCGGTGTGTTTGGCACTGCCGTGCACAAAGGGATTAATGCCCATCGCCACGCCTTCCGGGTTGCGATGCACCAGCAGTTCGGCCCCCATCGCTTTTACGGTGCGATCGCGGAATTCGTACATCTCACGAAACTTCCAGCCGGTATCGACATGCAGCAACGGGAAGGGCAGCGTACCCGGATAGAAGGCTTTGCGTGCCAGATGCAGCATCACAGAAGAATCCTTGCCGATAGAATACATCATGACCGGATTGCCAAATTCGGCTGCCACTTCACGGATGATATGGATACTCTCTGCCTCCAGTTGGCGCAGATGAGTGAGTCGTTTTTGATCCATCGTTTTTCCTCTCAAGCCAGATTGACAACGGCGGACTCACGAGCCCCCTGCTGTGCCGAATGCTGAAACCAGGCAAGTTGCCCGTGTAAATTAACCACTTCCCCAATCACCAGCAGGGCCGGGGAAGGCGCTGACGCTGCCAGCGTTTCAAGATGTTCAAGCGTGCCGGTCAGAACCTGTTGGTCGGACCGGGTGCCGCGGCCAATTACCGCCACCGGCGTCGACGCCGCGCGTCCATGGAGAATAAGCTGTCGACTGATTTCGGCGGCCTTCATCGCACCCATATAAATCGCCAGCGTTTGTCGCGCGCGCGCCAGGGACGGCCAGTCAATGTCATCACTATCCGGCCGACAGTGACCGGTAATAAACAGAACGCTCTGCGCGTAATCACGGTGCGTCAGCGGGATACCGGCGTAGGCGGTTGCGCCAGCGGCAGCGGTAACGCCAGGCACGACCTGGAACGGAATGCCCGCCTGCTGGGCGGCCTGTAACTCTTCGCCGCCGCGGCCGAAGATAAACGGATCGCCGCCTTTCAACCGCACCACGCGCTTGCCTTTCTGCGCCAGCTGCACCATCAGTTGGTTGATTTCGTCCTGCGGTAACAGATGCGCGCTGGCACGCTTGCCCACGCAGATACGGTCGGCATCGCGTCGAACCAGATCCAGCACCTCTTCACTGACCAGATGGTCATAGAGCACCACATCGGCAAGTTGCATCACCTGCAGCCCGCGCAGCGTCAGCAGACCGCTGTCGCCCGGCCCGGCACCGACAAGGATAATCTCGCCCTGCCGGGGCGGCTGATCGCCCAGTTCGCTGTCCAGCGTCGCTTTGGCGGCCTCAACATCGCCTGTTGCCATCTGACTGGCAAAGCGGCCGTTAAAGATCCGTTCCCAGTAGCGGCGGCGATCGGACATGCGACTGAAGCGGGCTTTGACTTTGTCACGCCACTGCCCCGCCAGCTCGGCCATCTGGCCCAGATGAGACGGCAGCAACGTTTCCAGCTTTTCACGTAACATGCGGGCAAGGACCGGTGCCGTCCCGCTGGAGGAGATCGCCACCACCAGCGGTGAGCGGTCTACGATGGAGGGGAAAATAAAACTGCATTTCGGCTGATCGTCGACGACATTGACCAGTTTATGGCGGGCATTGGCCTCGTCATAAACCTGCGCATTCAGCGCGTTATCGTCGGTCGCGGCAATGACCAGAAACACCTTGTCTAGCTGTGCAGGCTCAAAAGCCGTCGCCAGCCATTCAAGCTGCTGTTCATCCAGTAAGGTTTGTAACTCCGGGCACAGCTCGCGTGAGGCAATCTGAATGCGCGCCCCCGCCCGACGCAGCAATTCAATCTTGCGCGCCGCGATATCTCCCCCGCCCACGACCAGTACAGGTCGACCCGCGAGATCGGCAAAAAGAGGCAAATAATCCACGTTAACCCTGGTGTTGTTACGATGCGTTATCGCGACTATACGTTCCCTGGTGAATTGAGATGAAATTACGAATTGGAATGAGATGTTACCGAATGGAATAACGCTAAAGAAAAGCTCAGAACAAAATGTGCTTAGCGGATGATCCTACAGGCCTTTCAGGACGATTCAAATTGTGTAATGAGCATCACAGTTTCATACTAGGCCACAAAAAATGCCCCTCCTTTTTAGGAATAAGCCACAAGGAACCCGACATGCTTGCCTTTCTCCGCCTGGCCGCACTGCTTGGTGGCAGCGTGATCTTCAGCGCTCAGGCCCTGACCGACCTCACAGGACACTTCGCCGAACAGCAGGTCCGTCATATCTCAACGTACTTTCCCGGTCGCATGAGCGGCAGCCCGGCCGAGTTGATGGCGGCGGAATACCTGCAACATCAGTTTACGGCCCTGGGGTTTGAAACCAATACCCGACAGTTCAATACGGGTTACACATGGCAGGAACGTGATGGCACATCGCGCTGGCGCAAGCTTACCGCGACCTCGGTGATCGCCGCACGGGAAGGCAGCGCCCCACAGGAAATTCTGGTGATTGCCAGCCTGGATACCTGGATTCCACTCAGCGACAATGAGCAGGCGCGCGGCCTGGGTGGCCTGCGTTTGCAAGGCGTGGATGATAATGCTTCCGGATTAGGCGTGATGCTGGAACTGGCTAAGCAGTTAAGCCATAAGCCGCTTCATTACGGGGTGCGCTTTGTGGCGCTCAGCGCCAGCGAATCCCATCTGCATGGCATGGACGATTATGTGGCGCGCATGAGCGAGAAAGAGAAGAAGAATACGCTGCTGGTAATCGATCTCAACAGTTTGATTACGGGCGACCACCTCTATTTCAACAGCGGTATGAACACGCCGCGTGCCGTACGCAAACAGACCAGCGAACGCGCCCTGCTGCTGGCGCGTCGTTTTGGCATTTCCGCCGCCAGTCGTCAGCTCACGAAAAATGACTTTCACGGTGTCAATCCTTTCGATGCGGCAGGTTTTCCCTTACTGGATGTCACCGCCAGAAACTGGAACGCAGGCAGCAAAGACGGCGACCAACAGCGCCGCCGTTCCCGGCATTTCCCTGACGGTACCACCTGGCATCAGACCGACCGCGACAATCTGGATTTCCTGGATCACTGGCTGCCCGGTCGTATCAGTCTGCGCACCCATGACAGTGTGAAAGTCCTGCTGCCGTTACTGAGTGAACTAACCAACCCCAAAGTGTGAGGCGCTACGATGTACATCGTTTACCTGAACTATTTCCGCCCGATTGAGGACGTCGAGGCCCTGCTGGCTCCGCACATTACGTGGCTGGATCAGCATTTTAACAGCGGCGACTTTATCGCTGCGGGCCGAAAGGATCCGCGTACCGGCGGCATGATTATGGTCAAAGCAATGCCGCGCGCCCGGTTAGATCACATTCTGGCGGACGATCCTTTTGTTGCGGTGGCCCATTACGAGGTCACTAACGTCAACATCACGCGCGCAGCCGATGAAGTCGCGGTCCTCAAAGGTTATTAGCACGTCAGTGTGACCGACAGAAGAAGCAGGCTCTTCTGTCGGTTCAGGTAAAGTCAGACAGCTTTTGCCCCGCGTTAATAAGCGTTTTTAACAGCATCTGACGTCGCTCCTCGGGCGTATCCCGACTGACCATAAAACAAATCGCGGCCACGGCCAGATCGTTTCGGGCGCGAATCGGGGCGGCCATACAACAGGTAAAACTTTCAGACAGCCCTTCCGTCATCGAATAGCCCTGATGGCCCGCCCGATGAATATCGGTCAGAAAAGCCTGCTTATCTAAGACGTTACCATTGGCCAGCCGGTAATCCTCCTCAGGGATCAGGGCCAGAATCGCCTCATCACTCCAGTTACTCAACAGCAGACGGCCCGTTGCGGTCCAGGGAATCGGAATTTTAACGCCGATGTCTGAGGTGATTTTGAAAGGATGCGCATTGCTCTCTGACAGCACCACCGTATATTTATTGCCTTCCAGCATGCACAGCTGCACGGTTTCGCCATGCTCAGCAACCATCTCGATCATTAATTGATGCGCGCGGCGAATCAGAGGATTGTGCGCCATGTAGTCCGCACCGTAATAGTGCATTTCGCGGCCAAAATACACGCTGCCTTCTGCATCCAGTTCAACCAGCCCTGCCTCACTCAGCAGATTAACCAGTTCATAAACGCTGGAACGCGGCGCACCGGTCGCTTCAATCAGTTCGCGCATCGCCATCGGCTGGCGGGCAATATGCAGCTGACGGAAAATATCAATTACGCGGTCCACGCCGCGCGCTCTGGCGGGTTTATCTTCCTGCATACCACTTTTCTCCTACCGGCATCGCCACGTTAAATCGGTTCAGGCCGCCATCATACACAGCCAACACGGTTTTACCTGAGTACGCGCACAATAACCATCCTTTTCTTTTTCCTCCTGATGCTAATTATTGGGGCACCAAAAACGCGCACGCTGAATTAAAAAAAGAGACATCGATCACTTTTAATTTAAAAAACTAATCATTGATAAAAAATATTCGTGAGCCATACGTTAATGCTAAAAAATAATCCCGTTACTCGCTATTGCAAAATAATTAACATTGTGCAAATCTCGACCTATCCGGTATTGCAGATTGAATTCCGGTATACCAGACAAAGCGAAGTGACGATTTTAAGGGCATAAGTATGACTATCAAGCGTTACGGTACGGAAGGCGGCGTCGGAACCGGAGGACAAAAACTGCCTTTTGCACGTGCGGTCGAAGCCGATGGCTGGCTTTATATCTCCGGACAAACACCGATGACTGGCGGTGAAGTCGTAGAGGGCGGCATCATTGAGCAAACTCGGCTGGCCTTTGAAAACTGCCTGACCATCATGCGGGAAGCGGGTTATCAGATTAAGGACGTGGTGCATGTGACGGCGGTCCTGACGGATGCCCGGTACTTTAGTTCATTTAATAAAGTGTTTAGTGAACTCTTTCATGACCATCCGCCCGCCCGAATCTGCAGCGTGCAGGACCTGGTTGTGGATTGCAAAGTCGAAGTCGATATGACGTGTTTTAATGCCGGACGAAAATAATAGCTGCGGTTTATTCGCTTGGTAAAAATAAACGCATCCAACAGAAAAGCCATAATTAAAAATATCCCGCCACATTATTTAATAATGTTGGTGATATCCCTCTTTTATTTGAGAGAAGAAATATGAATACCACTTTCCAGCAAAATGTATTCGTCCGGCTCCTTCCCGCTCTGCTCACCGTCGCGGCGCTGACCGGTTGTACACCAACTGAAAATAAAAACGAAACAGCAGGTTCAGCACCGCCATCCACGCTACAAACCGTTCTTCAGCGCGGCACATTGCGGGTGGGCGATTGCCTGAGTTTTGCACCGTTCGGTTTTTACGATAAAGCGGGTAATCCGGATGGTTACGATGTCGACCTGGCGAAAGCGCTGTCAAAAGAGATGGGCGTCAAACTGGAAATGGTGAATACCACCAGCGCTAACCGTATTCCCAATCTGCAAACCAACAAAGTGGATGTCGTGTTCTGTAATTTCACCCGTAACCTGACGCGCGCGAAAGAGATTGGCTTTACTCAGCCCTACGTGGTGGCCAGTGAAGCCATGCTGGTGCGTAAAGCGAGCGGGATCAAATCGGCCCACGACATGGCGGGCAAAACCATTGCGACCGTGAAAGGCTCGACCAACGGCGACGAAGTACGCAGCATGGGGATCGACGTGAAGATTCAGGAATATGACTCTTCTCAGGCCGCTATCCTGGCGGTGAAACAGGGACAAGCCGATGCGATGATTGAGGATAACAACTTCCTCGCCTACCAGGCCAAGCTCGATCCGACGCTGGAAGTGACAAACGAAGCGCTGGTCCCGCTGGAATATAACGCGTTTGGTGTTAAACAGGGCGATCAGATCTGGACGAACTACCTCAACGAGTTCCTGTTTGAAATTAATGCATCCGGTGAGAATGCCCAGCTCTACCAGAAATGGTTTGGCAGTAAACCTCGCTATCCGCTGAATCCGCAGTTCTGACCAGAGAGGACGCAGGTGATGTCCTGCGTCCTGTTAAGGAGGCTTCCTATGCGCTATCAATGGCTGACACTCTGGCAGTATGCCGACACCTTTCTCGCCGCGACCTGGCTGACACTTCAGGTGACGCTGCTGGCGTTTATGCTGGCGCTGGCGCTGGGATTGCTGGCTGCCGTGGCAAAAGCCGCCCGCTTTGCGCCTGTTCGCTGGCTGAGCCACGGCTATGTTGAATTTATCCGTAACACGCCCGTGCTGTTGCAAATATTCATCGTGTTCTTTGGGCTGCCTTCGCTGGGCATCACCATGAGTGCGTTTACGGCGGGTGTGCTGGCGTTGGGCATTAACGTCGGAGCCTATCTGGCCGAGATTTTCCGGGCCGGGATTCAGTCGGTTCCTAAAGGTCAGCTGGAAGCCGCCTGGATTTTGGGCATCAGCCGCCGCCAGATGTTTATCAATGTGATCATGCCCCAGGCAGCGCGCGCGGTCTGGCCCGCTATCGTGAATAACCTGATTCAGCTGTTGCTGGGCACCTCACTGCTGTCAGCGATTGCGCTACCGGAACTGACGGGCACAGCCACCGTGATTAACGCCCGGACGCTGCTCTATATCCAGACCTTTAGCGTTGTCGCGCTGGTCTACCTGTTTCTCAGCAACCTGTTCTCGTGGTTAGGGACGGTTGCGGGACGTCGGCTGTTCATGCCACCGCTGGTCGTCGCCGTAAAAAGGCCGCTCTGGTCACAGGCCAGAAAAATGCTGTCACCTTCCGCTAAACAGGAGCCGGTCCAATGAGCGAACTGATTCTCAGCAGCCTGCCATTGTTGTGGCGCGGTCTGATAATTACGTTGTTGCTGTCGGTTGCCGCCATTGTCGGCAGTACCTTGCTTGGCCTTCTGGCCGCCGTCTTGCGGACCAGCCGTCTGCCTGTCGCCCGGCAGATTGCGGTGATCTATACCGAGCTGTTTCGCGGCACACCGGTTTTGATCACGCTGATGTTTATCTACTTTGGCGTGGCGTATTTTGGCTATGACATCAACCTGTTTGCCGCAGGCATTTTAGGGCTGAGCATTTATCAGGGCGCATACATTGCCGAGATCTTTCGTGGTGGCATTGAGGCGGTCCCGAAAGGCCAGTGGGAGGTTTCCTGGATCCTCGGCCTGTCCAGACGACAGACCTTCACCAGCGTTATCCTGCCGCAAACCCGTGGGATCGTCTTGCCCCCGCTTGTCGGCCAGTATCTGTCGCTCATCAAAGATACCTCGATTGTCAGCATGATCGGCATGTCTGAACTGATGCATCAGGGCCAGGCCATCGTTGATCGTATCGGGCAGCCGGTGCTGATTTATGGTCTGGTCGCCCTGCTCTACTTCGCGCTTTGTTACCCGCTTTCTCGCTGGGTGCAACACCAGCAAACCAGGAACCCGTTATGATGAAAAATGCAGCCATTACCCTGAGCCGGATCACGAAGTCATTCGGCGCGACTCAGGTTCTGAAAGAAATCAGTCTGGATGTCTCGCCGGGCGAGGTTCTGGTGCTGATCGGAGCGTCCGGTTCGGGTAAAAGTACGGTACTGCGCATTATGAGCGGTCTGGAAAAAGCCGACGGCGGCGAAATTTGGGTTAACGGCATACCGCTGCACGATCAAAAACGGAGTCGTGATATCTGTGGGCACGTCGGCATGGTGTTTCAGCAGTTCAATCTGTTTCCCCACAAAACGGCACTGGGCAACGTCACGCTGGCCTTGATTAAAGCTCAGAAACTCTCCGTCGCAGAGGCAAACGCGCGCGGCATGGCCGCGCTGGAACGCGTCGGGCTGGCTGACCGCGCCGGCCACTATCCTTCTCAGCTTTCGGGCGGACAACAGCAACGTGTGGCTATCGCACGCGCGCTGGCGGTACAGCCCAAAATCATGTTTTTCGACGAAGCGACCTCCGCACTCGATCCCGAATTAGTCGGCGAAGTCATGGAAGTCATGCGCGGGCTGGCGCGTGAAGGGATGACCATGGTTGTGGTGACGCATGAGATGGGCTTTGCCCGCAAAACCGCTGACCGGGTGGTGTTTATGGATCAGGGCGTGATTGCCGAACAGGGCACACCAGACGCCATTTTCGGGCATCCCCAGAATCCACGCACGCAACAGTTTCTGTCACGCGTTCTTGAGCATTAAGGAGCCGCTATGTCTTTACGTCTTCCGCTAAACGCGGATGCCACGCTGGATGCCGCGCAGCCATCGCCCCGTTTTAAATCCGTTGCCGGTACCGGCGCGGCCCCGCTTGAGATCGGCACCGACGTCCTGCGCAGCGCAGCGGTGTTTTCGCCGGTGATGGTCATGAAACAGGCCGCACTGGAGAATAACCTGCAGCAACTCGCGGCATTCTGTCGTGAAAAAGGTGTCATGCTGGCGGCGCACGGTAAAACGTCGATGGCACCGACCATCTTACGGCGAGCAGTCAGTCAGGGCGGTGCATGGGGCATCAGCGCCGCCACGCCCGCTCAGGTCCGTGCCCTGCGACACTTTGGTATCCGCAATGTCTTTCTGGCAAACGAGTTAGTCGATCCTGCCGGTATTCGCTGGATCGGTGAATGGCAGCGCCAGCATCCTGACCACGGCTTTCTCTGTTATGTGGATTCACTGGCGGGCATCACGCTGCTGGAAGAGAACCTGGGCGATACGGCCATTGCCGTGTTGATTGAAGTATCGATTCCCGGCGGCAGAACAGGATGCCGAACCGAGGAGGAAGTGCTGAGGATAGCTGAACGCATCGCCCAGAGTCGCCACCTGCAGCTTGTCGGTGTCGCGGGCTATGAAGGGGCGCTGGGTGCCGCGCGTGATGCAGCGGGCGTGGCGTTAATTCAGCACTACTGCAACGTCATGTTATCTACCGCCACTCTGCTGGCTGAACGCCAGCTGTTTCAGAGTGAGACCATTCTGCTGAGCGCCGGTGGGGGTGCCTGGTTTGATGTGGTGACAGCGTGCTTTACCCAGGCCACGCTGCCGCTACCGGTTCAGCCTTTAATTCGCTCGGGTGCGTATATGGCACACGACAGCGGTCTCTATTCCCGTATCGCCCCCTTTGCGCAGCCGGGCTCAGGCCACCATTTTGAAGCCGCGCTGGAAATCTGGGGACGCGTACTGTCCCGTCCGGAACCGGGACTGGCGCTGCTGGACTTTGGCCGACGCGATGTCCCTTTCGATCAGGATTTACCTGTCCCGCTGTGGATGCGTGCCGCTGACGGCAGCGCACCGCGATCCGGCACGCATCTGTCGATCAGCGAGGTTAACGATCAGCATGCCTATCTGCGCCTGCCTGCGGATGAATCCCTTCAGCCGGGCGACTGGGTAGGATGCGGTATTTCTCATCCCTGTACCGCTTTTGATAAGTGGCGCTATCTTCCGCTGGTCGATGACGACTACCGCGTCGTGGACAGCGTAGAAACCGCGTTCTGACCGCAGAGAATCTCCACCGCTGAGGCCGCGACCCGGCCCATAACAAAACGGGCGATTCGGATGAATCGCCCGTTTTGTTATGCTGTCTTCATCAGCCTTCGTGCAAGCCGCACTCGCGTTTCAGGCCAAAGAAACGTGTTTCTTCTTCCGCCATGCCCGGCTCCCACTTACGCGTGGTGTGCGTATCTCCCACCGACAGGTAGCCTTCGTCCCACAACGGATGGTATTTCAGATTATGGGTTTGCAGATACTGATGAACCTGGCGGTTATCCCAGTCAATAATCGGCAGCACTTTAAACACACCGCGCTGAACGCCCAGCACCGGCAGACTGGCACGACTGCCTGACTGATCGCGACGCAGGCCCGCAAACCAGGTCTGAGCGCCCAGCGTTTCCAGTGCCCGGTTCATCGGCTCAACTTTGTTGATTTGGTTGTACTGCTCAATGCCTTCAACCCCTTGTTCCCACAGCTTGCCATAACGCGCTTCCTGCCAGGCAGGCGACGTTTCGGCGCGGAACACCTTCAGGTTGAGATTGAGCTGGTCGGCCAGCTCATCTATAAAGCGATACGTTTCCGGAAACAGATAGCCCGTATCCGTGAGGATAACCGGAATATCGGGTTGCACACGCGTGACCAGATGTAGCGATACGGCAGCCTGAATACCAAAGCTGGACGAGAGCACATAAGCACCCGGCAGGTTTTCCAGTGCCCAGCTTACGCGTTCTTCCGCAGAGGCTTTTTCCAGTTGGGCGTTCGTCGCGGCCAGCGCCATCGCGCGCTGGACCTTCGACATCGCATTCAGTGCTGCAAGATCGATACTCATTTTGCCTCCTGCCAGAAGTCGCGCGCAGGGTCCAGCACCGGTGCAACGATGCCCGCACGGATCACGAAGTCGCCAAAGCCTTCTGCGGCCTCGCGCTCTTTCGCCCAGCGCCCTACCAGCTCATCAATTGTGGCGAGAATTTCAGGTTCGGTAATGTTTTCACGGTACATACGTGGGATGCGCGTGCCGATACGGTTACCCCCAATGTGCAGGTTGTAACGCCCTGGCGCTTTCCCGACCAGGCCCACTTCTGCCAGCATCGCACGGCCACAGCCGTTCGGACAACCGGTAACGCGTAGCACGATGTGCTCTTCACCGACGCCGTGATTGTGCATGATCGCTTCAACCCGGGTGACGAAAGACGGCAGGAAACGCTCAGCCTCCGCCATAGCCAGTGGACAGGTCGGAAACGCCACGCAGGCCATTGAGTTTTCTCGCTGCGGCGTCACATTTTCCATCAGTCCATGTTCACGGGCAATCGCCTCAATCTGCGCTTTCTGGCTTTCTGGCACGCCCGCCACGATCAGATTCTGGTTGGCGGTCAGGCGGAAATCGCCCTGATGGATTTTGGCGATTTCGGCGATGCCGCTTTTTAACGGACGTCCCGGATAATCCAGCAGACGGCCGTTTTCAATGAACAGCGTCAGATGCCATTTGTTGTCGATCCCTTTGATCCAGCCGAAACGATCGCCGCGTGTAGTGAATTCGTAAGGGCGCGTCGGCTCAAACGTCACACCGGCGCGCTTCTCAACTTCGGCCTTAAAGGTGTCAACGCCCACGCGCTCCAGCGTGTATTTGGTTTTGGCGTTTTTACGATCGGTACGGTTGCCCCATTCGCGCTGCGTGGTAACCACCGCCGCGGCGACGTCCAGAATCTTCTCTACCGGGAAATAGCCGAATTCGCTGGCGGTACGGGCATAGGTCGCTTTGTTACCGTGCTCAATGGACAAACCGCCGCCCACCAGCAGGTTAAAGCCGACCAGCTTGCCGTTTTCCGCAATGGCAATAAAGTTCAGATCGTTAGCGTGCAGATCGACATCATTGTGCGGCGGGATCACCACCGTGGTTTTAAACTTACGCGGCAGGTAGGTTTCCCCCAGGATCGGCTCTTCGTCGGTTGTGGCGACTTTCTCCTGATCCCACCAGATCTCAGCATAGGCGCGGGTTTGCGGCAGCAGATGTTCTGACAGCTTTTTCGCCCATTCGTAGGCTTCCTGATGCAACGCGGATTCCACCGGGTTGGAGGTACACAGGACGTTACGGTTAACGTCATTCGCCGTCGCCAGCGCATCCAGCCCCACTTCATGCAGCATCTGATGCGTAGGTTTGACGTTCTTTTTCAGGATGCCGTGAAACTGGAACGTCTGACGGTTCGTCAGACGAATGCTGCCGTAAAGCGTTTTCTCGGTGGCAAACTTATCGATCGCCAGCCACTGGGTCGGCGTAATAATCCCACCCGGCAGGCGGCAGCGCAGCATCATGGCATGGCGCGGTTCCAGCTTTTGCTCGGCGCGTTCTGCGCGAATATCGCGATCATCCTGCTGGTACATGCCGTGAAAACGGATCAGCAGGAAGTTGTCGCCGCTGAAACCACCGGTCAGTCCATCCTCAAGATCGTCAAGAATGGTTCCACGCAGATAATTGCTCTCTTTTTTTAACCGCTCTGCATCTGTCAGTTTGCCTTCAACCACCAGCGGTCCAGGGTATTTTTCAGTCATTAGTAAACGTCTCGCTGATAGCGGCGCTCAATGCGCAGCTCACTTAAAAATTCGTCAGCCGTTTCACGATCCATAGCACCGTGCTCGACCACCACATCCAGTAACGCCTGCTCAACGTCTCTTGCCATGCGATTTGCATCGCCGCAGACATACAGGTGCGCGCCATCCTGAATCCAGCGCCAGACTTCCGCACCCTTCGCGCGGATTTTATCTTGTACGTATATTTTCTCTGCCTGATCGCGCGACCAGGCCAGATCGATGTGCGTTAACAGGCCGTCTTTAACATATTTCTGCCATTCCACCTGATACAGAAAGTCATCCGTAAAGTGCGGATTGCCAAAGAACAGCCAGTTTTTCCCGCTGGCCCCATCGTTATCACGCTGTTGCATAAAGGCGCGGAACGGGGCGATTCCGGTGCCCGGACCAATCATGATCACAGGTGCATCGGGATTCTCCGGCAGGCGGAAGTTATCATTATGTTCGATAAACACCCGGACTTCGCCGTCTTCTTCAACACGGTCTGCCAGCCAGGTTGATGCGCCGCCGCCGCGCTGCCGTCCTTCGATATCAAAACGTACCGCACCCACGGTGATATGCACTTCGGTATCGGTCTCCGCCTGCGAAGAGGCAATCGAATACAAGCGCGGGGTTAAGGGACGCAGCAGGCCGGTCAGCTGCTCAGCCGTCAGTTGCGCAGGCGCCAGGCGAACCATATCGACAATCGGATAACGTTGCGCGTACTGTTGAAGTTTAGCTTTGTCATCCACCAGCGACAGCAGTTCGTCGTTGCGGGACAAAGTGGCGTACTGCGCAACAATTTGCGCGGTGTTGACCGTTAACTCGAAATGTTTCTGCAGCGCCTCTGCCAGCGGCAGCGTCTGGCCCTGTACGTCAACCGGCTCATCGCCTTTTAACCACACCAGCTCCAGCAGTTCGCTGACCAACGCGGCATCGTTTTCATACCAGACGCCCAGCGCATCGCCGGGCTGGTAGCGCAAACCGGAATCGCCCAAATCAATTTCGATATGGCGGACGTCTTTATCCGAATCGCGGCCGGTGATTTTCTGATTGACCGATAAACTCGCGCTGAGGGGCTGCGTTTTGGAATAGGGGCTGGTGGACACTTCATTGACGCTGCCCGCCACGGTTGCCGCCGCCTGTGCGGGCGAGGCCGTCGGGACCCGTGCTTTCAGAATGTCGGTGAGCGCCAGGCGCCAGGCGCTGGCCTGCTCAGCATAGTCAACATCGGCATCAACCCGATCCAGCAGGCGTTCCGCCCCCAGCTCAGCCAGCCGTGTATCGAAATCTTTGCCCGCCTTGCTGAAGAATTCATAGGAAGTGTCGCCCAGACCCAGTACGGCAAAAGCCGCACCGTCCATTTTGGGCGCTTTTTTCGACATCAGGAATTTATGCAGCGCAACGGCTTCTTCCGGCGGCTCGCCTTCCCCTTGCGTGGAGGTCACCACAATCAGCAGCTTTTCCTGGCCGATTTGTTTAAATTTGTAGTCGCCGGCGTTCACCAGATTCACGGTCAGCTTTGCGGCCTGCAGGTCATCGCGGAGCTGTTCAGCCACCCGACGGGCGTTGCCGGTTTGCGAGGCGGAAAGCAGCGTAATCGCGGGCGCTTCAGGCTGTGCCGGAGCGCTGGCCACCGCCTGACCAGGCGCATGATTGACTTTGCCCCAGAAGTAGCCGGAGAGCCACGCCATTTGAGTGGTGGAAAAATCTGTCGTTGCTGCCTCTAAACGGGCAAGTTGCTCCGGAGAGAGCGGAAGCAGTGAACCTGGTGCCTGAGTCGTCATCGCGATAAAAATTCCAGTAGCAGAAATCCGGACCGAATAGTGGCGGAAGAGAGAGAGAAGGGTACAGCCAGCTATATTAACGATTAAAGACGCCTTCGACATATCAAATAACCAAAATGACTAAATGGTTTTTCAGATACAATTAATCGTTAAAAGTGGTAATCCAGACAGTCATCAACAGACTCAGGTAATCATCCTTCCCGCTCTGATTAATGGCGGGTGATTGCCCTGAATACGTGGCATAACGAATTGCCAAAGCGACGATACGAGAGGATCGGGTGCCTGAGACAGTAACTGCATTATCGCCTGCGCTGACAGAGCGAATCCTGGATAAACTGGGCCTGGATCACTCCCCTGCCCCAGATGCGGCCGGACTTCAGGCGCTTTACCGCGCCTGGTGCCAGAAGGTGCCCTTCGACAATATCCGCCGGCGCATTCTCGCGAACGATCCTCCTTCCCAACCGTTGCCCGGCACTACGGCCGACGATTTTTTCACGCACTGGCTACAATTCGGCACTGGCGGCACCTGCTGGGCCGGTCATGGCGCACTCTTTGCGCTGCTCATGCAACTGGGATTTCGTGCGCAACTCGGTGTATCCAGGATGCTGTCCTCGCGTCCGTCCCCCGTCGATTCTCCCGGTCATGGTCTGCTGTTGGTCACCCTCGACGATCGTCCTCTGGTGGTGGATGCTACGATGCTTCATGGCCATCCGCTGCCGCTTGAGGTAGCAGAGTATGCGCATCCCGTCTGGGGCACGCAGGTTCATCAGCAGGGCGACAGTTGGTTGATTAACTGGAAGCCGTTAGGTCGGGCAAGGCTGGATTGTCAGCTCCTGGCGCTTAATATCCCCTTCGCTGACTTTCAGGCGCGCCATCAAAAAAGCCGCAACACCAGTCGCTTTGACGGTGCACTGCTGATTCGTCGGGCAGGTCATGAAACACTCACCGGCATCGTTAAAGGTGAGCAGGTAGTAAGAGCCCAGGACGGAAGCGAAAGCTTCACGCCGCTGTCACAATCACAACAACATCAGTTGTTAATTGAACATTTCGGTATCGCCGAAGAAATCGTGGCGCGTCTTCCCGCCGACGTGTCGCACAACGGTTAACGGCTTTATGCCGGGTTAACGCCCTGATGCGCTTAACCATTCTGGCGATTGGCTGAGCAAACTGCGCTTAACGGGTGCGAAAAAGCTGCTTTTCAGGTAGAATTCGGCCCGTTTTTAATGCCTGAGAGCGATTATGTCTACCACGTTATTTAAAGAGTTCCAGTTCGAAGCCGCACACCATTTACCTAATGTACCGGCCGGACACAAATGCGGTCGTTTGCACGGTCACTCCTTCCTGGTGCGTCTGGAAATCACCGGCGAAGTGGATGCGCATACCGGCTGGGTGATGGATTTTGCCGAACTGAAAGCGGCCTTTAAACCCCTTTATGACCGGCTTGATCATTATTACCTCAATGACATTCCGGGACTGGAGAATCCGACCAGCGAAGTGCTGGCCAAATGGATTTGGGATCATATGAAGGCTCGCCTGCCGTTGCTGAGCGCGGTCATGATCAAAGAAACCTGCACCGCAGGCTGTACCTACCGCGGTTAACCGGCCGCCCTTCGCCAACGGGCGGCTGATCGGGCACAGGGTTGATCAGTCGGCAGGGTTGCTGACATGTGCATTGTAACGTTCCGTCGGCTGTCATCCCGCTGTCATCTTTACCGACCAGGCTGTTCTCTCCTTCATTAAAGATCAAGAGAATCAACAATGAACCTGAGAAAGCCTTTTCTGGCCTTGTCCGTTTTTATCACTGCCTCTGCCGCCGTCCAGGCGGAAAACATCCTTAACTTCCCGCAACCCGAAACGCTGCCGGATGCCTTCTATGCCGTCACGGAAATTCCGGCAGGCGGCATCATTAAATATGAAACCGATGCGAAAACCGGTTTCATCGTTGCCGACCGTTTTCAGTCCATGCCGGTTGCGTATCCGGCTAACTACGGTTCGCTGACGCAATCACTGGGCGGTGATAACGATCCGCTGGATGTGATCTTCTATACGCGCGCCCCACTCGCCCCCGGGACACTCATTAAACTGCGCCCGATTGGCGTACTGAAAATGATCGACGGCGGCGAAGTGGATGACAAAATTGTCGCCGTGCCCGCCAGTCATGTCGATCCAACCTATGATGCGATTCAGACGGTAGCCGATTTGCCCAAAATAGAGCAGCAGCGGCTGGAGGCTTTTTTTCGCGTTTACAAGGAACTGCCCGAGGGCCGTAAGAAGGTTGAGCTGAAAGGGTTTGAAGACGCGAACGCCGCAAAAGCGGAGATTAAGCAGGCTTATGAAACCTGGAAAGCGAAACAGTAAATGAAAAAGGCGGCCAGGGCCGCCTTTTTGCGGTCAGGCAATATTCAGGTATTTATGCGTCTGCATCGACAGGCGCCAGTTGCGCGCAATGCAGGTTTCGATACACAGTTTGGTCGCATCATCTTTGCGACTGATCGGCTGCAGCGCAATAATGCGCGCTTTTGTGTCCTGAATCCCGGCCAGTAAATCGTCTAAGGCCTCTACATCACGTTGCCGTGCTACCGGATGTTTGATCTCATCTGCACGGCTCAGCGCCTGTGCCAGGACATCATAACCGCCGCGCATATTAACCTTCGGCGACACGGTCACCCAGGTTTGTGCAGAGCATTGGATTTCGTGGGTCCCGCTGGTTTCGATCTGGCACTGAAACCCTGCGGCTTCCAGCGCGTCGGTCAGTGGGCGCAAATCGTAGATGGCCGGTTCTCCGCCGGTGATCACAATGTGACGGGCAGTCCAGCCCTGTTGCGCGATGCTGCTGAGCAGCATTGGCACATCCGCGTTGCCCCAGGCATCGCTTTCCACCGTTTTAACCAGAATATCGCCTAATGCTGTTTCCCGATCCGCCTGTTTTTCCCAGGTGTGTTTGGTGTCACACCAACTGCATCCTACCGGACATCCCTGTAAGCGGATGAAAATCGCCGGCACGCCGGTGTAATAGCCTTCGCCTTGCAGCGTCTGGAACATTTCGTTAATCGGGTACTGCATAATCATCTCTGTGAAGTTTTAAAACGCGATTATCGCAGAACTCAGCGCTGAGATCATGTCAGGTGATGCTGAACCGACGCGATCTGCTGTGAACGCGCCAGGCGACAGGAGGACAGCAGGCGGGATCAGAGGGCCAGATCCACCCACACCGCCGCATGATCAGACGCCGCATTCACCTCTTTTTTCAGTTCGGGATAGGTTTCCCATTTTACCGGGCGAACACCGGGCCACATCCCTTTGCGCCACACGCCGCCTTTTTCGACCGTTTTCCACAGGGCGGGCGACAGCAAAATATAGTCAATTTTATTACTGGCGCTGCAACCGCCCCAGGTACCGGGATAGCCACCGTTATCAAACTTTTCATGGGTAAAGATATCTTTCAGGTCGGTGTCCTTCAGCAACGGCGATAAGGCCTCGCTGTCTGGCGTGTCGTTAAAATCGCCCGTGATCGCGATCAGGGTTTGCCCGTCTTTAATGCGTTGCTGATATATCGCTTTGACCCGCTCCGCCTGCCGTTTACGGCGGGCGTCAGAGGTGGCTTTTGCACCGTACCCTTTGCTTTTAAAATGGTTAACCAGCACAAGCAGGGTTTGACCGTCGGGCAAAGGAATCGTGAATTCGGGACAGTCGCGCGAGAAAATCAGCTCGCCCTGTTTATCTTTGTCATCGACATGACTTCGGATTGTGTCGATAGCAAAGTCTGCCGCGCTCATTAGCCCGACATCAATGCCCCGCTCATCGTTGCCATCAATCACCATCACATGATTAAACGGCGTGCCGCCGCGGGCAGGCAGCATCGTGTTATTAAATTCCAGCAACGCGGGGCGGCTTTCTGCTTCCACGACCGTCAGGATATCCGCCCTGAGATCTGTCATGACCTGCGCCGTTAATCCCATAGCAATCTCGTCTATCGGCGCACGTCGCAGTTCCAGCGATCCGACCCAGTCAGCACGGCCATTAGCGATAATGCGAATGCCGCTGTTGTCTGTGGGTCGGGTCAACAGTTTACCCCGGTTGCGCCGCAGGAGAACAAAAGGCCCGGTGTCTGACTTTTGCAGTCCCAGTGCCACCATCAGTTCAACCATCTGTTTTTTCATCGCGTCGGTATACTCAGCCTGCCCCAGCAGGGCATTCAGCTCGGCGAATTTTTCGAGTACCGGTTTTCCTGCACGCCATTCGTTCTGATTCATCGCTCTGGCGCGATCAAACAGGTTTTCAACGTTATACGAAGCCAGCCTCACAGGTTTCCTCCTTCAGCCAGTTAATTTTTGCCTGAAAGCGGTGATTCATGCGCCTCAGGCGAGCAACAGGATGCGTCAGATTCGTGTATACAGCGTCAGTGTCGGTGAGTTGTGTTAAGCGCAGATGTATACAGCATAGACGTCGCAGAAAAAGGTGAGGAAGCCTGACGGCAAAGGCATAAAAAAACCCGCCACGTGGGCGGGTTTTCATCAGAAGTCAGAAGTCAGTAAACTTACTGGCCTTTTACTTCTTTCAGACCGTTGAAGGGCGCTTTTGAACCCAGCGCTTCTTCGATACGGATCAGCTGGTTGTACTTCGCAACACGGTCAGAACGGCTCATTGAACCGGTTTTGATCTGGCCTGCAGCAGTACCGACCGCCAGGTCAGCGATGGTCGCATCTTCGGTTTCACCTGAACGGTGAGAGATCACAGCGGTGTAGCCTGCGTCTTTCGCCATTTTAATCGCAGCCAGGGTTTCGGTCAGTGAACCGATCTGGTTGAATTTGATCAGGATGGAGTTCGCGATGCCTTTCTCGATACCTTCTTTCAGGATCTTCGTGTTGGTAACGAACAGATCGTCACCTACCAGCTGGATTTTGTCGCCCAGCACTTTGGTCTGGTAGGCGAAGCCATCCCAGTCAGATTCGTCCAGGCCATCTTCGATAGAAACGATCGGATACTGCTTCGTCAGATCTTCCAGGAAGTGGGTGAACTCTTCAGAGGTGAAGGCCTTACCGCCTTCACCGGCCAGCACGTATTTGCCATCTTTGTAGAATTCAGATGCCGCACAGTCCATTGCCAGGGTGATATCTTTACCCAGCTCATAGCCTGCTGCTTTTACCGCTTCCGCGATAACCGCCAGCGCTTCGGCGTTAGAACCCAGGTTTGGCGCATAGCCACCTTCGTCACCTACCGCTGTGCTCATACCTTTGCTTTTCAGCACTTTCGCCAGGTTGTGGAACACTTCTGAACCCATGCGGATCGCTTCTTTCACGCTTGATGCGCCGACAGGCTGAATCATGAATTCCTGAATGTCGACGTTGTTGTCCGCGTGCTCACCACCGTTGATGATGTTCATCATAGGCAGTGGCATAGAATATTTGCCTGGGGTGCCGTTCAGTTCAGCGATGTGCTCATACAGCGCCTGACCTTTAGAGGCTGCCGCCGCTTTTGCCGCAGCCAGTGAAACAGCCAGAATGGCGTTAGCACCGAAGTTAGATTTGTTCTCAGTACCGTCCAGGTCGATCATGATTTTATCGATGTTCGCCTGATCTTTCGCGTCTTTGCCTTTTACCGCTTCAGCAATCGGACCGTTAACCGCAGCAACCGCTTTAGTTACGCCTTTGCCCAGGAAGCGAGATTTGTCACCGTCACGCAGTTCCAGTGCTTCACGAGAACCGGTAGAGGCACCTGATGGTGCTGCAGCCAGGCCTACGAAGCCGCCTTCCAGGTGCACTTCAGCTTCAACAGTTGGGTTGCCACGTGAGTCGATAATTTCGCGACCGATGACTTTTACGATTTTGGCCATTACGATTTTCCTCAGTACAAGTTAGTCAATCCTAAGACAAACAACGCGCGAAAAGTTCGCGCGTTGTTCGTTAAACTTATTTCGCTAAACGCTTCTGATGCTCATGTGCTGCCTTCACAAACCCGGCAAACAACGGATGACCATCGCGTGGCGTCGATGTGAACTCAGGGTGGAACTGGCAAGCAATAAACCATGGATGGTTCGGGATCTCAATGATCTCAACCAACTGATCGTCGCCAGAACGTCCTGCCACGCGTAAACCCGCTGCTTCAATTTGCTTCAGCAGCATATTATTCACTTCGTAGCGGTGACGATGGCGCTCAACAATCGTGTCAGAACCGTACAGCTGGCGAACCTTGCTTTCCGGGGTCAACTGGCACTGCTGGCTGCCAAGACGCATGGTACCGCCCAGATCGCTCTGCTCAGAACGGACTTCAACGTTACCTTCTTCGTCACGCCATTCGGTTATCAAGGCGACCACCGGGTACTTACAGTCTGGCACAAATTCTGTGGAGTTTGCGCCTTCCATACCGGCAACATTGCGCGCGAACTCCATCAGGGCAACCTGCATGCCAAGACAGATGCCGAGATAAGGCACGTTGTTTTCGCGGGCATATTTCGCCGTCATCAGCTTGCCTTCGACACCGCGGTAACCAAACCCACCCGGAATCAGAATGGCATCTAAATCTTTCAGCAATTCGACACCGCGGGTTTCTACGTCCTGGGAGTCGATCAGCTTGATGTTGACGGTAACGCGATTCTTCAGCCCGCCGTGCTTCAGGGCTTCAATAACAGATTTATACGCATCCGGCAGTTCGACATATTTGCCCACCATACCAATGGTGACTTCGCCGCCCGGGTTCGCTTCTTCATAAATCACCTGCTCCCACTCGGCCAGATTGGCTTCCGGAGCATTCAGATTGAAACGCTTACAGATATAGTCATCCAGACCCTGCGATTTCAGCATGCCTGGAATTTTGTAGATGGAATCGACGTCTTTGAGCGAAATAACGGCTTTTTCTGGCACGTTACAGAACAGGGCAATTTTGCCACGCTCGTTGGCCGGCACAGCCCGATCGGAACGGCAGATCAGGACGTCTGGCTGAATACCGATAGAGAGCAGTTCCTTTACAGAGTGCTGCGTCGGCTTGGTTTTGACCTCGCCCGCTGCCGCCATGTAAGGCACCAGCGTCAGGTGCATGTACATCGTGTGTTCGCGGCCCACGTCGACGGCCATCTGACGAATCGCTTCCAGGAACGGCAGGGATTCGATATCACCGACCGTACCGCCGATTTCGACCAGCACGACGTCGTGACCTTCGCCACCTTCGATGATGCGCTCTTTAATCGCATTAGTAATATGCGGAATGACCTGAATCGTGGCACCCAGATAGTCGCCACGGCGCTCTTTGCGCAGGACTTCCGAGTAGATACGGCCAGTGGTGAAGTTGTTGCGGCGCGACATTTTCGTGCGGATGAAGCGCTCATAGTGACCCAAATCCAGATCGGTTTCGGCCCCATCATCAGTGACGAATACTTCACCGTGCTGTGTCGGGCTCATGGTACCCGGATCGACGTTAATGTACGGATCCAGTTTCATGATGGTCACGTTCAGACCACGCGCTTCGAGAATGGCTGCGAGGGAGGCTGCGGCAATGCCTTTACCCAGAGAGGAAACGACCCCGCCGGTCACAAAAATATAATTCGTTGTCATGCTGAACCTGAGAGTTTAGGTTTAAAGACGGTGGAATAACCAGGACGGGAAAACAGTATACTGGAAACCGCCATCAGCCACAATTGATGAATCACATCCCTCTCCTCACGCATTGCTGCGCGTACCTTAGCGGATAGCGGTTAACAAAATGTTGACGTACATCACAAAGTTGACGCGAAGCTGAATCGAGTAAGCCCGAGCGCGCACTTTATGCGCAGCGCTGGAATAATCAGCGTTTTTCGTCGGCTTTTACCTGCTGCCAGGCCGCTTCCATTTGTTCCAGCGTGGCGCCCGGCATAGACAGTCCCTGTGCAGTAATGATTGCTTCCACCGCACGGAAACGGCGCTCAAACTTATCGTTGGCCTTCTGTAGCGCGATTTCGGCTTTGCTGCCCAAGTGACGCGAGAGGTTAACCGTCGCAAACAGTAAATCGCCAATCTCTTCTTCCAGCTTTTGCGGGTCGACGACGCTTTGCTGCGCCTCGTGCATCACCTCATCGATCTCTTCATGCACCTTGTCGACCACCGGGCCCAGCGTGGTCCAGTCGAAGCCCACATTGTGGCAACGCTTTTGAATTTTATGAGCGCGCATCAGCGCAGGCAGCGCTTTTGGAATATCGTCCAGTGCCGAATGCTGGGCTTTCTCTGCCCGTTCCGCGCTTTTTATCGCCTCCCAGTTTTTCAACACCTCAGCGCTGTTCCCGGCGGTGCCTTCCGCAAAAATATGCGGATGGCGACGTTCCAGCTTGTCACTGATGGCATGGCAGATATCATCAAAATTAAAGCGCCCCTGCTCCTGTGCCATCTGGGCATAAAACACCACCTGAAACAGCAAATCGCCCAGCTCCCCCCGCAGATCGTCGAAGTCTTCGCGCTGGATCGCATCCAGTACTTCGTAGGTTTCTTCCAGGGTATAAGGCGCGATGCTGGCAAAGGTCTGCTCGCGATCCCACGGGCAGCCCTGTTGCGGATCGCGCAGGGTTTTCATAATGCCCAGCAGGCGATCAATTGACGTCATAGGGTAATCCTTCCGGTGTTTCGTTGGCATAAACGCGGTGATAAAAGCAGCCAGGCGCACGTCGGTCAAAACGTGCGCCTGATGACAGGTTAGTGCAGGCGGCGGGCATCGATGATGTCAGATACCTGATTGAGGCGAGACAGCACGCGCCCCAGGACCTGGTGATTGTAAATCTCGATGTCCATATCAATGGTGGCGAGCTGTTTTTTGGTATCGCTGCGGCTCGATACGCCGAGCACGTTGACCTTTTCGTTGGCGAGAATCGTGGTGATATCGCGCAACAGCCCGCTGCGATCGTTAGCCGTGACGCGCACCACCAGCGAATAGCCGCTGGAGTAGCTTTCGCCCCATACGGCATCGACGATGCGCTCTGGCGCGTTGGAGATCAACTCTGACAGCTGATCGCAGTCGGCACGGTGAATGGAAATACCGCGTCCGTGGGTGATAAAGCCGACGATATCGTCGCCCGGGATAGGCTGACAGCAGCGTGCGATATGGTGCATGAGGTTGCCCACGCCTTCCACCACGACGCGACCACTTTCCTTGCGGGCAGACGGCGCGTGCGATTTTTGCGTCAGCTGACGCAGGGCTTCACGGTCCTGTTCTTCCGCCGTCGGCTTATTAAGTTTGGCCTGCAGGAAATTCACCATCTGGTGCAGACGAATATCCCCGCCGCCAATGGCGGCCAGTAACTCGTCCAGCGAAGTGACGTTATAGCGCGGCAGCAGCAGCTTCTCGGCTTCACGCAGGCTGATATCCATCTGGTTCAGCTCGTTGTCCAGGATCTGGCGACCGGCGAGAATGTTTTTATCGCGATCCTGCTTACGGAACCAGTTGTGAATTTTGGCGCGGCCACGGCTGGTAGTGATGAATCCTAAATTCGGGTTCAGCCAGTCGCGGCTCGGATTCGGCTGTTTTTGTGTGATGACTTCAACCTGGTCGCCCATCTGCAACTGATAGGTAAAGGGCACGATGCGCCCACCGATTTTGGCACCGATGCAGCGATGGCCGATATCGCTGTGGATATGGTAGGCAAAGTCCAGCGGCGTAGAACCGGCGGGCAAATCGACCACATCGCCTTTCGGGGTAAAGACGTAGACGCGGTCATCAAACACCTGACTGCGGACCTCTTCCAGCAGCTCGCCGGAATCGGCCATCTCTTCCTGCCAGGAGATCAGCTTACGTAACCAGGCAATGCGTTCTTCATGGCCTGCCGCCCCACGGGCATGGCTGGACGACGGGCCTTCTTTGTATTTCCAGTGTGCCGCGACGCCGAGTTCCGCGTCCTCATGCATCTGACGCGTACGAATCTGGATCTCAACGGTTTTACCCTGCGGTCCCAGCACCACCGTATGAATGGACTGATAGCCGTTAGGCTTCGGGTTAGCGACGTAATCGTCGAATTCACTGGGCAGATGGCGGTACAGCGTATGTACCGTACCTAGCGCGCCATAGCAGTCCTGCAAACGCTCAGCCACAATACGCACCGCGCGCACGTCGAACAGCTCATCAAAGGCGAGCGATTTTTTCTGCATCTTGCGCCAGATGCTGTAGATATGTTTGGGACGGCCGTACACTTCGGCACGAACGCCCTCTTTCGCCATCTCTTTACGCAGGTTAACGACAAAGTTATCGATATATTGCTCACGATCGATACGACGTTCGTGCAACAGTTTCGCAATGCGTTTGTATTCTTCGGGATGCAGATAGCGGAAGCAGTAATCTTCCAGCTCCCATTTCAGCTGGCCGATGCCCAGCCGGTTGGCCAGCGGCGCGTAAATATTGGTGCTTTCTTTGGCGGCCAGAACGCGTTCGTCTTCCGGTGCATCCTTCACCTCGCGCAGGTTCATAATGCGCTCTGCCAGCTTAAGCACCACGCAGCGGAAATCTTCCACCATCGCCAGCAGCATGCGGCGCACGTTATCCACCTGCTCTGAGGCCATTGAATCGTTATGAATGGCTTTCAGCTGGCGAATCGCATCCATATCGCGCACGCCATGTACCAGCGAAACGATGCCTTTGCCGACGGTTTTTTCCAGCTCTTCTTCGCTGACCACTTCGTCATTGGCGAGCGGGAAAATCAGTGCCGCGCACAGGCTTTCAATGTCCATGCTGAGCATTGAGAGGATTTCCACCATCTCAATACCGCGCCACAGCAGCAGCGACTGGTCGGGATGGCCTTGCGTCTGCGCCTCACAATAGCGCCAGGTTTCAGCAAGACGTTCACATGATTGCGGGTTAGCCACGCCAAGACTGGCGATCCACTGGTCGAGGGCAAATTCCCCTTCCGTATTTAAATGTGCACTTCTGACCGCAACCATATCCTCTCCTGCACAGCGCCCCTGCCGGACACTTATGTTTTTTTTCTGAACAGCACCATGGATTCGAGATGACGGGTATGCGGAAACATATCCAGCATCGCGACCCTTTCCAATTGGTAGCCCGCCGACAACAGTGTTTCGCTGTCACGCGCGAGTGTTACAGGATTACACGACACATAGACCACACGCTGTGGTGATAGTTTGACGACATGGGACATGACACCCGCCGCCCCGGCCCGCGCCGGATCGAGTAACACCTTGTTAAAGCCTTGCGTCGCCCAGGGCTGACGCGAAACATCGTCTTCCAGATTGTGCTGAAAAAATCTGACGTTTTTAAGATCATTGACCTCAGCATTATACTCTGCCTGCTGGACTAATGCTGCAACGCCCTCCACACCTACGGCATTTTGTACCGTTTTTCCTACAGGGAGCGTAAAGTTTCCCATGCCGCAAAACAGGTCCAGCACACGATCGTCAGGCTGTAAATCCAGCCACGCGATTGCCCTGGCGACCATCTGCTGATTCACCGTATCGTTAACCTGAATAAAATCCTGTGGACTGAAGGTTAGCGTAAGCTGGTGTGAATGATAAAACGGGCGTTGTTCACTGATTGCGCGCAGTGCCTCGCCGCCATCATCCAAAAACAGCATGAGCTGATGCTGATGCGAAAACCGTTCCAGTTTTGCCATATCGTCAGCAGTTAATGCATCCAGATGACGCAATAACATCACCGGCCCGTTATCAGCCAGCACCAGTTCGACATGGCCTAAACGGTTGACAGCATTAAGCGTAGTGAGACAATTGCGCAGCGGAATAATCAGCGCTTCAAGTTGGGGCACCAAAACGGGGCACTGCTGGATATCGACCAGATCGTTGGTGGCTTCCTGGCGAAAGCCCATCTGAAGCTGCTGTGTTTTGCTGTGCCACTGCAGGCCAAGGCGGGCACGGCGGCGGTAGCCCCAGGCAGGACCGGCGATGATCTCATCCACCGTGATCGGCTGCTTTGCTGCCTGAGTAAGCATTCGTGCCAGCGCACGCGCTTTACTCTGCTGCTGTAGCGGCTCATCAACATGTTGCTGTTGGCAGCCGCCACAGCGGCTAAAATGCGGACAGCGAGGTTCAACCCGTGACGGGCTGTGGTTCAACAGACGCTCTGTTTTGGCGCGAGCATACTGGCGCTTCTCCTCCAGCAGGGTGACTTCCGCCTCTTCGCCGGGCAGCGCACCCGCGACAAACAGGGTTTTTCCTTTGTGCCGGGCCACGCCCTGACCGAAAGGATCCAGGTCTTCGATAGTGACGGTCAGCCTTTTTCGGGTCGTCACGCGCTGTTTTGCGGAATAAAATTGCGCCATAGTGTAATTCTTTCTCTTTAAATTCGATGTGCATCCATTTCAGCGACATGCACAGGGACGTTCAGGCCGAAACAGCAGGCGACTATTATGACTAAATACAGCCTGCGGGCGCGAATGATGATTTTAATCCTGGCGCCTACGCTAATGGTAGGCTTGCTGCTCAGCTCATTTTTTGTGGTACATCGCTACAATGAATTACAGCGCCAGGTGATTGAGGCGGGGGCGAATATCATTGAACCGCTGGCGGTCTCCACAGAATACAGCATGACCTGGCACAATCGTGATGCGCTGCGTGAACTGGTGAGTTTACTCCATCGCCGCCATTCCGGCATTGTACGGGCCATTTCTGTTTTTGATGATAATAACCAGCTCTACGTCACCTCCAACACCAACCAAAACCTCAGCCTGAAGACAAAGCAGGCGATTCAGGCGCTGCCCGAGGATGTTTCCCTGGAGGGCAGCGGCAACCTGTTGATCCTGCGCAAACCCATCACCTCCGAGCGTTACGCCGTGGATGAATTGCCCGGACAGGATGCCAAGCCCGCCGGGAATCCGCTGGGCTATGTGGCGATAGAGCTGGATTTGCAGTCCGTGCGTTTACAGCAATACCGGGAAGTCTTTATTGCCACCCTGATGCTGCTGTTCTGCCTGTGTATTGCCATGTTGTTTGCCTATCGCCTGATGCGGGACGTTACCGGCCCCATTCGCAATATGGTCAGCACCGTTGACCGGATTCGTCGTGGGCAACTGGACAGCCGGGTGGAAGGCCACATGCTGGGCGAGCTGAGCATCCTGAAGAATGGGATCAATGCCATGGCGATGTCGCTTACCGCCTACCACGAAGAGATGCAGCACAACATCGATCAGGCGACCTGGGACCTGCGGGAAACGCTGGAGCAGCTCGAAATTCAAAACGTTGAGCTGGATCTGGCCAAAAAACGTGCCCAGGAAGCTGCCCGCATCAAATCCGAATTCCTGGCGAACATGTCCCATGAACTGCGCACGCCGCTGAATGGCGTGCTGGGCTTTACCCGTCAAATGCTGAAAACGCCGCTGCGCACCACCCAGCGTGACTATATGCTGACGATTGAACGTTCGGCCAATAACCTGCTGTCGATTATCAATGACGTACTGGATTTCTCGAAGCTGGAAGCCGGAAAGCTGATGCTGGAATCCATTCCTTTCCCGCTTCGCGCCACGCTGGATGAAACGCTGGTTTTGCTGGCCCCATCGGCCCACGAAAAGAAGCTGGAGTTGACGGTGGTATGCGATAACAACGTCCCCGACAACGTGATCGGTGACGCGCTTCGCCTGCAGCAAATCCTGATTAACCTGATGGGCAATGCGATTAAGTTCACTGAAAAAGGCACCATCAATTTACGGGTTGAGCAACATACCCTTACGGCAACCCAGGTTGAGCTGGAGATTCAGGTGCGTGATACGGGGATAGGCATTTCCGAAGAACAGCAGGCGCAGCTGTTTCAGGCCTTTCGCCAGGCGGATGCCAGCATTTCCCGTCGCCACGGCGGATCGGGGCTGGGACTGGTGATCACCCAGAAACTGGTGCGGGAAATGAACGGGGAGATCACCTTCGTCAGCCGCCAGAATCACGGTTCCACCTTTTGGGTGCGCGTGAAACTTGATCTCAATCCGAATGCACCGAGTATGCCGCGCGTCCTTGACGCACTATCGAACACCCGCATGGCCTATGTGGAAGCGAATCCCGATGTTGCCAGCGCAGTCGTCGAGATTTTAGGCGCGACGCCGTTACAGGTAGAGCACAGCTTAACGCCGGAAGGCCTGAGTCAGCCGCGTTATCCCCTGTTGCTGATGGCGATGCCTGTCGATGCCAGCCAGTCGCAGGTGCTGGAAAGCCGGTTTATCAATTCGCTGCTGGAACGCGCCGATCAGGTCATCATGGCGCTGCCAAGCCCAATGATGCTGCTGGCCGATGAGCTAAAAGTACGTGGTATTGACGGCTGTATTGCCAAACCTGTCTCACAAACGCGTTTACTGCCCATGCTGCTGGAGCTGCATGCCCGCCACAGTAACGATGCCTCTTCCTCGCCGCGTCTGCCGTTAACCGTCATGGCGGTGGATGATAATCCTGCGAATCTCAAGCTGATCGGCGCACTGCTGGAAGAACAGGTTGAGCACAGCATCCTGTGCAATAACGCCGAGCAGGCCATTCACGTCGCCCACCGGCAAGCACTGGACGTGATTTTAATGGATATCCAGATGCCCGACATTGATGGCATTCGCGCCAGTGAAATTATCCGCACGCTGCCAAACCATGCCAACACGCCGATCGTCGCTGTAACCGCGCACGCGATCGATGGTGAACGTGAGCACCTGATCCGGGCCGGCATGAACGACTATCTTGCTAAGCCTATTGATGAAAATAAGCTCAGTCAGGTGTTGACGCGTTATATGCCCAGCCCGGCCAGCGCTGTGCCCGAGGTTCCCCAGATCCTGCCCACGCTGGACTGGAAACTGGCGTTGCGTCAGGCGGCCAACAAACCTGATTTAGCGCGGGATTTATTGCGAATGCTGCTGGAATTTTTGCCGGAAGTGCACGCTAAGATCGTACAGTACATGGCTGAAAACGATGCGGTTGCCTTGCGGGAAATTATCCATAAACTTCACGGCAGCGCCAGTTACAGCGGCGTACCGCGGATGAAGCAACTCTGTCGTAAACTGGAAAAAGAACTGCATCAGGCCAGTGATATTGAGGCGCTGGAGCCGGAGTTGCTGGAGCTGCAGGATGAGATGGAAAATGTGGCCAGACAGGCGCGCCGCGTGCTCGCTATGCCGTGAAAAGCCGGTCAGCCAGCAGGCCCCTGAACGCCAGGGGCCGACAAATTAGCGTTTAAAAACCCCCGATTTTCAGGGTGGCCGCCACATTGCGTGCAGTAAGCCGCACATTGTTGCGTGCGCCATCCAGCGCTTCATCCAGCGAACAGATACGGTATAGCACGCTGAATACCGCATCAATGCCATGTTGATGAACGACGCCGACATCGTCCGTCAGGCTACCGGCAATGCCAATCACCGGAAGACCAAACCGCTTTGCAACTTTCGCGACGCCAATCGGCACTTTGCCATTGATACTCTGACTGTCTATGCGCCCTTCGCCCGTAATCACCAGTTGGGCGTCCTGCAACTGCGCCGCCAGCCCCAGCGCTTCTGTAACGATTTCAATACCGGGGCGCAGGGCCGCCTGGCAAAATGCATACAGCGCGGCCCCCATTCCCCCTGCGGCACCGCCACCGCTGACCTGCAGGACATCCATGCCCAGATCGCGCTGAATCATCGCAGCATAGTGCGTCAGCGCCTTATCGAGCAGTGCCACCCGTTCAGGTGTTGCGCCCTTTTGCGGGCCAAAGACCGCCGACGCACCGTCATCGCCTGTCAGCGTATTGGTCACATCACAGGCCACTTCGAAACGGCACGCCCGGATACGGCTGTCCAGGCGGGAAATATCAATGCGGGCCAGATGCGGCAGCGCGCCGCCGCCAGGGCCAATCTCTTCACCTTGCTTATCCAGCAAACGCGCCCCCAGCGCCTGCATCATTCCTGCGCCGCCGTCATTGGTGGCGCTGCCACCAATGCCAATAATGATGTGCTTTACCCCTTTATCCAGCGCGTTTTTGATCAGTTCACCTGTGCCAAACGAAGTGGTAATCAATGGGTCGCGCCGCGCCGCCGGGACCAGCTCCAGGCCACTGGCGGCGGCCATCTCGATATAGGCGGTCTCGTCGTTGCCCGACACCCCATAGAACGCCTCCACAGGTTCCCCCAGTGGACCGGTCACCTGTAACCTGATCTTTTTTCCCTGGGTTGCGGCGACCATCGCTTCAACCGTGCCTTCACCGCCATCAGCGACCGGTATTTTCACATAATGCGCATCGGGGAAAATCTCGCGAAATCCCGCTTCGATTGCCGACGCCACATCCAGGGCAGAGAGACTTTCTTTATATGAATCCGGTGCGATGACGATTTTCATAAGCAATCCAGGCGGTATGGTTTGACGGTAAGGGAAGGACATTCGCCCGGCATCCGCAGATACCGGGCAACCCTTAGCGCGAAATTTCGACGTTTGCTAACTTTTCATAATAGCAGGCCAGCGCGCTGTGGTCGGCGGTTCCCTGTCCGTCGTTACGCAGTGCCTGCATCATCTCCATCACCGCCGCTGTCAGTGGCAGAGGAGCACCAATGTCATGTGAGGTATCCAGTGCGTTAGCCAGATCTTTAATATGTAAATCGATACGGAAGCCGGGTTTAAAATTGCGGTCCATCACCATCGGCGCTTTCGCATCCAGCACGGTGCTTCCTGCCAGACCGCCACGTATAGCCTGATAGACCAGCTCCGGATTGACACCGGCTTTGGTCGCCAGTGACAGCGCTTCTGACATTGCGGCAATATTCAGCGCCACAATCACCTGATTGGCCAGCTTGGTCACGTTACCGGCACCGATATCGCCGGTATGCACGACCGAGCCCGCCATGGCTTTCATGATGTCGTAACACTGGTCAAACACCGCTTTATCGCCGCCCACCATCACCGACAACGTGCCTTCGATGGCTTTGGGTTCGCCGCCGCTGACCGGCGCATCCAGCATACGGATCTGTTTTGCCGCCAGCGCATCATGGATTTCCCGGCTTGCCAGTGGGGCGATTGAACTCATGTCGATGACAATCAGACCGGGTTTTGCCCCATTGATAATGCCATTTTCACCCAGACAAACCTCTTTGACCTGCGGCGAGTTCGGTACCATGGTGATGACCACATCGCACTGCCCGGCAATCTCTTTCGCGTTGCTGGCCGTTGTCGCACCCAGCGCGACCAGCTCGGCCTCGTTTTCGGCATGATGATCCCGCACGACCAGTGAATAACCCGCCTTCAGCAGGTTTTTACTCATGGGTTTGCCCATAATCCCAAGGCCAATAAAGCCAATTTTCATTGCGTCTCTCCTGGATGATTACGTTTTAAATTTGTCACACAACGCCTGCGTGGCACTGCGGAAAACACCGAGATCGCTACCCACAGCAACAAAGGTCGCGCCCCACTCGAGGTAGCGGCGGGCGTCGGCCTCGACCGGCGCCAGAATCCCGCTGGGTTTGTTGGCAGCTTTTGCCCGTTCAAAGATGTGTTTGATGACGGGCAATACCGCCGGGTGCGCAGGCTGGCCGAGATAACCCAGCGCGGCGGACAGATCGCCCGGTCCGACAAAGATCCCGTCCACGCCCTCAACGGCCGCGATAGCATCGATGTTGTCCACGGCCTGCTGCGTTTCTATCTGGACTAACACCGTAATGTTGTCGTTGATAGTGCTGTTGTACGCTGGCATGGTGCCGTACATATTGCTGCGATGTGAAACGGATACGCCGCGAATCCCCGCAGGCGGATAACGCGTCGAGGCGACCGCACGTCTGGCCTCGTCTTCGTTCTCGACGAAGGGCACCAGAATGTTGTTAAAACCAATATCCAGCAGGCGTTTAATAATCACCGGCTCGTTACAGGGTGGACGCACAACCGGCGCACTATTGCTGCCTTTCAGCGCCATCAGTTGAGGCACAAAGGTGGTGATATCGTTAGGCGCGTGCTCGCCGTCCAGCACCAGCCAGTCAAATCCGGCCAGCCCCAGGACTTCGGTCGAAAGGGGATTCGCCAGGGCACACCAACTGCCAATCAGGGTTTCACCTGCCAGCAGGCGATGGCGAAATTCATTGCGCCAGGCTGTATTACTCATGGTTTTACTCCTGTGAAACGGGTTTCCTGCAGGAAGCCCAAAAACGTTAACGCACCAGGCACGGACGCTTGTGATCGAACGTCCACTGCGGAATCAGAAACTGCATGGCCTGTGCATCATCACGGGCACCCAGGCCATGCTTTTGATAAAGCGCATTAGCCTGCATCACCCGCTCCCTGTCCAGCTCAATACCCAGGCCCGGCTTCTGCGGCACTGCCACCCTGCCACCTTCAATCTGGAAAGGCGCTTTTGTGAGCCGTTGATTGCCCTCCTGCCAGATCCAGTGCGTATCAATGGCGGTGATGGTGCCCGGTGCGGCGGCCGCAACGTGCGTGAACATCGCCAGGGAAATATCGAAATGGTTGTTGGAATGGGAACCCCACGTCAGGCCAAATTCATGGCACATTTGCGCCACGCGCACGGATCCCTGCATCGTCCAGAAGTGCGGATCGGCCAGCGGGATATCGACTGACTGTAAAGACAAGGTGTGTCCCATCTGACGCCAGTCTGTAGCGATCATATTGGTGGCGGTAGGCAGGCCGGTGGCGCGCCGAAATTCGGCCATAACTTCGCGTCCGGAGTAGCCCTGCTCTGCGCCACAGGGATCCTCTGCATAGGCCAGCACACCTTTAAGCTGTTTACCCAGCGCGATGGCCTCCTCAAGCGACCAGGCCCCGTTGGGATCGATCGTGATACGCGCCTGGGGGAAACGCTTCGCCAGCGCAGCGATCGCTTCCGCCTCATCATGGCCGTTCAGCACACCGCCTTTCAGTTTAAAGTCGTTAAAGCCGTATTTTTCATAGGCCGCTTCGGCCAGCCTGACCACGGCCTCAGGCGTGAGCGCTTCCTCATGACGCAGGCGATACCAGTCACAGGTCTCGCTGTCCTGGTTCTGATAAGGCAAGGTGGTTTTTCGGCGGTCGCCGACGTAAAACAGGTAACCCAGCATCTCGACGCTGTCGCGCTGCTGCCCGTCCCCTAACAGTGAGGCGACATTCACGCCCAGATGCTGTCCCAGCAGATCCAGCAGCGCGGCTTCGATGCCGGTGACGACGTGAATGGTGGTGCGCAGGTCAAACGTCTGATTACCGCGCCCACCGGCATCCCGATCGGCATAAGACGTGCGCACCAGATTCAGGATATTTTTATATTCACCCACCGTTTTACCCACCACCTGCGCGGCAGCCTCTTCCAGCGTCTGGCGTATCTTTTCGCCGCCGGGGATTTCTCCCAGGCCCGTATTGCCGGCATTATCTTCAAGGATGACGATATTACGGGTAAAGAAAGGTGAATGGGCGCCGCTCAGGTTCAGTAACATACTGTCATAGCCGGCGACCGGAATGACCTGCATGGCGGTGATCTTCGGTGTCGTGTTCATCTGTTATCCCTTAAGCAGAGGCCCGGCCAAAAGCCGGGCGTTTACGGTCAAATGTCCAGCCGGGAACCAGGTACTGCATGGCCGTCGCGTCATTACGTCCGCCCGCTGGCAGTGATTTGTAGCGTTCGTTTGCCCGCCGCAGTTGCGCCCAGTCCAGTTCAATGCCCAGGCCCGGTGCAGTGGGCACTGCAATTTTTCCCTGCTGAATCGGCAGTGGATTTTTCGTCAGGCGCTGGTCGCCCTCCTGCCAGATCCAGTGCGTGTCTATCGCGGTGGGGTTACCGGGTGCCGCAGCGCCGACATGGGTAAACATGGCCAGGGAAATATCAAAGTGGTTATTGGAGTGACAGCCCCAGGTGAGTCCCCATTCTTCGCACAGCTGAGCGACCCGCACGGCACCGCTCAGCGTCCAGAAATGGGGATCGGCCAGCGGGATATCGATCGCGTTGAGCATCAGTGCATGCTGCATCTCGCGCCAGTTGGTGGCGATCATATTGGTGGCGACCGGCAGGCCCGTCGCGCGCCGAAACTCCGCCATCACCTCACGCCCGGAATAACCCTGCTCCGCCCCACAGGGATCTTCTGCATAGGTCAGGACATCCTGCATGCCTTTACACAGCCGGATCGCCTCGTCCAGCCGCCAGGCGCCGTTAGGATCAACGGTGATACGCGCATCGGGAAAGCGTTTTTTCAACGCCTGCGCGGTCGCGATTTCCTGTTCGCCCGGCAGCACACCGCCCTTGAGTTTAAAATCGTGAAATCCGTATTTATCCTGAGCCGCTTCCGCCAGCCTGACGATGGCCTCACTGCTCAGGGCTTCCTGATGACGCAGCCGATACCAGTCATGCTGCGCGTTCTCACCAGTGAGGTAAGGCAGATCGGTTTTGCGCCGGTCGCCAATATAGAACAGGTAACCCAACACCGTGACCGCATCGCGTTGTTTACCCAGCCCCAGCAGCTCGGCGACCGGCACGCCCAGACATTGCCCCAGCAGATCCAGCAGCGCGGCCTCCAGCGCCGCAACCGCATTTACGCGCAGTTCAAACGTCCAGGCGCCCTTGCCAAAGGTCTCGAAATCCGCAGACTGATTGCCCCGATGCACCTGCTGTACCAGCCGGTTCAGGCAGGCGACCTGCTGACCTGTCACCTGCGGTACGGCATCCAGCAAGGTCTGATAAATGGTCTCGCCTCCCGGTGCCTCACCCAGCCCGGTATGACCCGCACTGTCCGTCAGTATCACAATGTTGCGGGTAAAACTGGCATTGTGTGCCCCCCCAATGTTGAGCAGCATACTGTCGTAACCGGCCACCGGCACAACCTGCATAGCGGTGATAACGGGCGTGGATTGCGTATTCATACAGGCTCCTTAGCGGGTTTCAGCTCAATGCGCTTGATGTTATCCACCAGCACCAGATAACTGAGTACCGCGACAAAGGCGTGGATACCCACGTATACCAGCGCACCGTTATACGATCCGGTCGAGGCAATGATGTAGCCAATCGCGACAGGCGTGATAATGCCGGACGCATTACCAAACATATTGAACAGGCCGCCGCTCAGACCGCTGATCTCCTTCGGCGCGGTATCGGCCATCACCGCCCAGCCCAACGCACCAATGCCTTTGCCAAAAAAGGCCGTCGCCATAAACAGCACCACAACCCAGTCGGTTTCAACGTAGTTACATATCACCATAGAGGTCGAGAGCAGCATCCCGAGCACAATGGGCGTTTTGCGGGCAATGTTCAGGGAGCCGGTTTTGCGCATCAGCCAGTCGGAGATCACGCCACCCAGCACGCCGCCAATAAAGCCGCACAGTGCCGGTACGGAGGCAACAAAACCGGCTTTAAGAATCGACATTCCGCGCGCCTGAACCAGATAAACCGGAAACCAGGTGATAAAGAAATAGGTCAGTGCGTTGATGCAGTACTGGCCAATATAGATACCGATCATCATGCGTGACTGCAGCAGCTGTTTGATCTGGAACCGCTTGTCACGGAAGCTGACGTTTTGCTTTTCGCTTTTCTGATCCATGTTGATCAGTGCACCGCCCTGCTCCATGTATTCCCGTTCCGCCTGATTAACGCCAGGATGATCGCTGGGATCGTGAATCACTTTGAGCCAGATAAGGCTCAGGATGATGCCCAGTCCCCCCATGAACCAGAAGACATGAGCCCAACCGACTGCGGAGGTTAGCCAGCCCATGATGGGTGCGAAAATCACGGTCGCAAAATACTGGGCAGAATTGAAAATGGCCACGGCGGTACCGCGCTCCTGAGCCGGAAACCAGGCGGCCACAATCCGGCTGTTACCCGGAAATGAAGGTGCTTCTGCCAGCCCCACCATAAAGCGCAGCATAAACAGCGCCATAACGATGGTGTAACCACTGAACAGGTCCACGAAACCTTGCAGCAAGGTAAATAACGACCAGAGGAAGATGCTCCAGAAATAGACGCGTTTGGACCCAAAGCGATCCAACAGCCAGCCGCCGGGGATTTGTCCAATAACATAGGCCCACGAAAACGCCGAGAAGATGTAACCCATGCCCACGGGATCGAGGCCAATATCCTTTGCCATCGCGGAGCCAGCGATGGATAACGTCGCCCGGTCGCCGTAGTTGAATGAGGTCACAATAAACAACATGACCACAATCCAGTAGCGTGCATTTGTCCGTTTCTGGACCGCCTCTGACGTCTGGTGAAAACTACTCATGATGCACTCCTGAAAAATAGCGAAAGTGACATTCGCTCTGACTGCATACACATCGCGTTGGGTATCAGAGAGATGTAGGTTAAACACGGCGATTTTTTTATTGGCAAATTGCTCACGCGGCGTGACAGATAACCTGACCGGGGAAACGGAAATCAGTATAAGAAGTGGGTTTCACGGTGACATTGGAATATCTCCCTGGAATAAGGAGAAGGAATCGTGCTTTTTTGGGCTATTGCATAAAACACTGCGGCGCATTTCACGTATTTTGGTATTCCTCACCCAAAGCCAGTTCCTACGCCCGACGATCGCCGGCTTTGTGAGAATCTTCACTTGATTTGGTACAAAGACATGAAAACGGCCGTCTCTGAAGGCTGAATGTAGGTCAATTGCACAATGTGCAGGTGAGAACCCCTCTTTATACTGACGGTGGCAAATACTGAACCTGTGACATCTGACTTCTTATAATGAATGCGCCACAGAAATAAGGCGCGACGCACTGGAAGGTGAGCGATGATCCCCCTGTCAAACGAACAACCGCTCTATATCAAAGTTCATGAAAACGATAACGTGGCCATTGTGGTTAACAGCCAGGGACTGCCTGCCGGTACCACGTTTCGTGATGGCTTAACTCTGACCGAGCATATTCCCCAGGGACACAAGGTGGCGCTGCAGGCTATTCCTGGTGGGCAGCCCATATTGCGCTATGGCGAGGTGATTGGGCTGGCCATGCGTGATATCGCCCAGGGGAGCTGGATCGACGAATCGCTAATTGCTCTGCCGGACGCCCCGGACTTAGCGCATTTACCTTTAGCGAATAATGTGCCGCCGGCGTTACCGCCGCTGGACGGTTATACCTTTGAGGGCTATCGCAACGCCGACGGCAGCGTGGGCACCCGTAATCTGTTGGGGATCACCACCAGCGTGCACTGCGTCGCGGGCGTGGTGGATTATGTGGTGCAAATCATTGAGCGTGATTTACTGCCCCGCTATCCCAACGTTGATGGCGTGGTGGCGCTGAATCATCTTTATGGCTGTGGCGTGGCGATCAATGCCCCCGCGGCGGTGATCCCGATCCGAACCGTTCATAATCTGGCCCTGAATGCCAATTTCGGCGGCGAAATCATGGTGGTCAGTCTGGGATGCGAAAAGTTACAACCCGAACGCCTGCTGACCGGCACGCCTGACGTACAGCCCATCTCGCTGGACGATGCGGATATTGTGCGTTTGCAGGACGAGAGCCGGGTGGGCTTCGGTGCCATGGTGGATGACATTTTGCAGGTCGCAGAGCGTCACCTGAGCCGCCTTAATCAACGCCAGCGCGAAACCTGCCCGGCCTCTGAACTGGTGGTTGGCATGCAGTGTGGCGGCAGCGACGCGTTTTCGGGCGTGACCGCGAATCCCGCCGTCGGCTTCGCCGCTGATCTGCTGGTACGCTGCGGAGCCACCGTAATGTTTTCTGAAGTCACGGAGGTACGGGATGCCATTCATTTGCTGACGCCACGCGTGGTTGACCAGACCGTGGGCCAGCGACTGATTGAGGAAATGGCCTGGTATGATCGCTATCTCGATCAAGGCAAAACGGACCGCAGCGCCAATCCCTCGCCCGGCAACAAGAAAGGCGGACTGGCCAACGTGGTGGAAAAAGCATTAGGCTCGATTGCCAAATCAGGCCGAAGCCCGATTGTGGAAGTGCTGTCGCCGGGACAACGGCCAACACGACGAGGGCTGATTTTTGCCGCCACGCCCGCCAGCGATTTTGTCTGCGGCACGCAGCAGCTGGCCTCAGGCATCACCTTACAGGTTTTTACAACAGGCAGGGGAACGCCTTACGGCCTGGCGGCGATTCCGGTGATTAAGATGGCGACCCGTACCGCATTGGCTGAACGCTGGCATGATTTAATGGATATTAACGCCGGTACGATTGCCACGGGCGAAGAAACCATCGAGCAGGTTGGCTGGCGGTTGTTTACATTAATTCTGGACATTGCCAGCGGCCGGAAACAAACCTGGTCAGACCGCTGGGGCATCCGCAATCAGCTGGCGGTCTTTAATCCCGCACCGATCACCTGATGCCGTTTTTATGCAGACAGGTCGTGCTGACACCCGCGTGGCGCGCATGTCAGCCACGCGGGTGCCGTCTTCCCACCCTGTACAGTCAGAGCTGTTTGCCCCACTGCTCAACCCAGGGAGACGTTACCGACTCTGGCTCCGGATTTTCGGTGGCGTCGATGAGCAACACGTCACCGATCCGCTTCGCCTGGTGCGCCTGCAGCAATGCATCAAAACGTTTGCCTGCGCCGCAGAAATTTTCATAACTGCTGTCGCCCAACGCTATCACGCCATAACGCAGCGTGGGCTGATGGCCCAGCTTATCCTGCATAGCATGAAACAGGCCGGAAATCGTATCCGGAAAATCGCCCTGACCGGTGGTCGAGGTGATGATCAGAGCGACATCACTGGCATAGTGTTGCCAGTCGGCCAGTGTCGGATCTTCGAAAATCGTTACCTCATGGCCCTGCTGCTGCAACAACGGCTCAGCTTCTTCTGCAACCAGTAAGGCGTTCCCATAGACGGTGCCTACAAAAATCCCAATCTTTGCCATTTCTTTTCCCCTTTATTCCGGAACGCTATCCTGACCTGAGCCTGCGAGAAACTCAACCCGTGGAACATCAGGAATACAGGCCTGCCAGCCAAACCGCTCCATCACCCGTTGCCAGACAGGATCGAGCCCGGCACGAATAAGCAGCGGTTCGCCCGTCACAGGATGGTTAAGGGATAAGCTGCTGGCATGCAGCATCAAACGGCTGGCCCCAAAGTGCGCAGCCGCACCACGATTCTGGCGTAAATCCCCGTGGGCCGAATCGCCGATGATGGGATGACGCAAATGGGACATGTGCCGACGGAGTTGATGTTTCCGCCCGGTTTGCGGTTTAAGCTCAACCAGGCTGTAACGTGCCGTGGGATAGCGACTGATGGCGACCGGCATTTCTACCGTTGCCAGTGCGGCGTAATCGGTCACCGCCGGCTGCGGCGCACGGGGTTCGCTGACAAATTTGTCCGCGATCTTGTCCAGTTCTTCCACCAACGGATAATCCAGCCTGTCACTGCCTTCAAGCCAGCCGCGCACAATGGCATGGTAGGTCTTTTCCATGTGGTGATGCTCAAACTGCTGGGACAGCAGGCGGCCTGCCTCACTGGACAGCCCCATCAGCAGCACGCCTGATGTGGGACGATCCAGCCGATGCGCCGTGAAAACATGCTGGCCTATCTGGTCGCGTACCGTCTGCATCACAAACCGGGTTTCATGGCGATCAAGCCAACTGCGGTGCACCAGCCAGCCTGCGGGCTTATTCACCGCGACCAGCCACGCATCCTGATAAATGATTTCCAGCATCAGACCGGGTCATCCTGCAGCAATGCATCCAGCTGCTGTAAGGTCAGCAACAACAGTGTGCGCCCCGGCTGAACCGGCGTTAACGCCATTTCAAAATAGGGGGCAACCGCAAAATTTTTTGGCAATGCCTGGCCCGCACGAATCAGCATCTGCACCCGTGGAATCAGGACCCACTGCAACCATTCCAGCGGCTGCATCGTGTCGAGGAAAAAAGGTTGCTGGCTTGCGAAAGCCTGTTCGTCTGGCGCGTCCACCTGCCACAGATCGTGCTCACGCATGACGGCTTCGAGCTGTTCAAGCCGTTGCATAATAAACTGTTCTGACGTCATGCCTCACCTCTGACGAATAAAAAGGGGCGGCAAGGATAACCCGCAGGCACAAAAAAAGGGAGCACTGTATTAAACAGTGCTCCCGGTTCGTTTGCAGCTCTCCTGCTACGTTAATGCTCCCTGCTCATCCTTGACAACTTTTCCCGTGCGTAGTCCTTCCGCGAATCATCCTGATCACTCCTTAGCCTCCTGGCCCACCGCCTCGTCCGAGGGGCTCTCATTCTCCATCCTGGAGGTGTCCCTTAACTCATTCCTGAGTGTCCTGCTTCGTCCTGAAGCCTTCCTTGTGACGTAACAGCATTACGTTCCTGCCTCCTGGCTACCGTCTTCCTGACGGTTCCTGCTGTCCATGACGTCCTGTCAGCGAGACCTATTCTCTTAAGAAAAGCCTCAGGGCACAAGGTGTTAAAACACGATATAACGCGATCCTGTTCAAGAGATTGAACAGCGGTGCTAATAAGTTAATGATTTACAATATTTTTACATCTCGGCCGCCACTTCACCGTTTCGCTAATATGGCGATCTCTCACACGGCATGTAAGAGATCTCTCACACGCGAAGCGGCACATCTCTGCAATTAATCACTAAGCGGTTGTAAATTATTAAGAAAAGTACAGATATCCGATGCCAGCGTAATACGTTTCTTCTGACCGGGCGTTTCAAGGATGATGTCACCGCTCAGATTGCACAGGGAAATAATGTTCTCTTCTGACGCAGTGGTGGCAATAAACAGTGTTGGATTCTGCTTCAGGCGCCGCTGCATGACGAGGTGCCCGATCAGGTTTTCCTGCAGCCGGACAAAGTCGGTTTCACTCCAGACCTGGAGCAGCGTTAGCCTGTGGTCCTGCCACATGGCCTGCATGTCCCCCGCGAACTGGTGCGTATAAAAGGCCGTAATCTGCGGTTGCAGCGCAATCTCCAGCGCCCGCTCAACCGCCTCCAGCGAGGGCGGTAGTGTAAAGGGTTGCGGTTGCCAGAGCGCACACTCATCACGGTTTTCCAGCAAACAGGGGGAAGGAATACCATAAAGATCGCGACTGGCTGGCGCATGGCCCCGGCTCTGCTGCCAGTGCTGGCAGTAGCGCGTGGTAAAATCCGTTAACGCTTCAGCGGTTTGCTGCATCATTCAAATTCTCACTTCTGATAGGTTACACTTACTCACTTTGATGACTCTAGTGGTAACCGTTATGTCTTCTTACCAGCCGGACCCGGCACTGAGCAACCTGACGCTGGGCAAGCCTACAGCGTATCACGATCGCTATGACAACAGCTTATTACAGGCCGTGCCGCGCAGCATGAATCGCGAGCCTTTGGGCCTTTATCCCGATAATTTGCCGTTCTCGGGCAGTGATATCTGGACGCTCTATGAACTCTCATGGCTCAACAGCAAAGGCGTGCCCCAGGTGGCCGTGGGCGAAGTCGAGCTTGATGCCCGGAGCCGTAATCTTATCGAATCAAAGAGTTTTAAGCTCTACCTTAACAGCTTTAACCAGACGCGATTTACAGACTGGGCCGAGGTACGCCAGACGCTGGAGCAGGACCTGCGCGCCTGTGCCGAGGGCGATGTCCGTGTGGCGCTGTTTCGCTTACAGGAGATCGAAGGTCAGCCTGTCGGCCACTTTGCGGGCACCTGCATTGATGAGCAGGACATCGAGATTGAAGATTACGGCTTCAATGCCGATTATCTGATCGACGCCGCCGGTCAGGAACAGGTGCAAGAAACGCTGGTCAGCCATCTGCTTAAATCCAACTGTTTGATCACCAATCAGCCTGACTGGGGATCGGTAATGATTCGCTATCAGGGCCCGCGCATCGATCGTGAAGCTCTGCTGCGCTATATCGTTTCATTTCGTCAGCATAATGAGTTTCATGAACAGTGCGTGGAGCGTATTTTCAACGACCTGATGCGCTTTTGTCAGCCATCACAGCTGACCGTCTACGCACGTTACACGCGACGGGGTGGACTGGATATCAATCCGTGGCGCAGTAATGTGCCCTTTACGCCGGGCCATTCTCGTCTGGTTCGTCAATAGTTTGCGAATCCTTTCTCAGACTGTTAAACGCGCATACGGTTCCACTTGAGCAAACCTTGCCGACAAGGCTACTCTGGACAGGGCGGTAACCTGCGGGTTGCCAACCAGGGATTTTGGTCACTGCATTTGCAGTGTCAGTTATCACCCCAGCGGGTGCAAAGGAGTTCATTTGATTACACATGTCAGCCCTCTTGGCTCTATGGATCTGCTCTCCCAACTGGAAGTAGATATGCTGAAGCGCACGGCCAGCAGCGATTTGTATCAACTTTTCCGTAACTGCTCGCTCGCCGTACTCAACTCTGGCAGTCAGACTGACAGCAGCCATGAACTGCTGTCGCGTTTTGAGAACTTCGACATCAACGTACTGCGCCGTGAGCGCGGCGTTAAGCTGGAACTGATTAATCCCCCGGAAGAAGCCTTCGTCGACGGTCGTATCATCCGTTCACTCCAGGCCAACCTGTTTGCCGTCTTGCGCGACATCCTGTTTGTGAATGGCCAGCTCGCCAGCTCGGGGCGTTTACCCTGCGAAGAGGACAACGACTCAGCCACCATCACCAACACGGTGTTTTCCATTTTGCGCAATGCCCGCGCCCTGCATGTGGGTGAATATCCCAATACCGTTGTCTGCTGGGGTGGCCACTCGATCAACGCGGTGGAATACCAGTATTGTCGCAACGTGGGCACGCAACTGGGGCTGCGTGAGCTGAACATTTGTACCGGTTGTGGACCGGGCGTGATGGAAGCGCCGATGAAAGGTGCCGCCGTGGGCCATGCCCAGCAGCGCTATCGTGACAGCCGCTTTATCGGGTTAACTGAGCCGTCTATTATCGCGGCTGAGCCACCGAATCCGCTGGTGAACGAACTTATCATCATGCCGGATATCGAAAAGCGCCTGGAAGCCTTTGTGCGCATCGCGCACGGCATCATCATCTTCCCGGGCGGCGTGGGTACCGCAGAGGAGTTCCTCTATCTGTTGGGCATTCTGATGAATCCACAGAACGCGCATCAGGTTCTGCCGCTTATTCTGACCGGCCCGAAAGAGAGCGCCGATTATTTCCGCGTACTGGACGACTTCATTGTCAGCACGCTCGGCGAGCAGGCACGTAAGCATTATCAGATCATCATTGACGATGCTGCTGAAGTTGCCCGTCTGATGAGAAAAGCCATGCCGCAGGTGAAAGAGCATCGCCGTGAAACCGGTGACGCCTACAGTTTTAACTGGTCAATGCGTATTGCTCAGGATCTGCAGGTGCCGTTTATGCCAACGCATGAAAATATGGCCAACCTCAATCTCTACACAAACCAGGCTCCAGAAAAACTGGCGGCGGATTTGCGCCGGGCCTTCTCTGGGATTGTTGCAGGAAACGTCAAAGAGATGGGCATTCGCGAAATCCGCGAAAAAGGCCCTTACAAACTGCACGGCGATGCCGACATCATGCACCGCATGGATGAACTGCTACAGGGCTTTGTGGCGCAGCAACGTATGAAACTGCCCGGCACTGCCTATATTCCGTGCTACGAAATCATCAAGTAAATCTGGAGGCAGCCTGCGGGCTGCCCATATCTTATGTCTCTTCACTTACTCATTGTTGACGCCCTCAATTTAATTCGTCGCCTGCATGCGGTACAAGGCTCGCCCTGCGTCGACAGTTGCGTAGGCGCGCTGCGTCAGCTTCTGGGGCACACGCGGCCGACGCACGTGGTGGCGGTGTTTGATGGTGAAGCCCGCCATCAGGGATGGCGGCACCAGTTGTTGCCTGACTATAAAAGTGGACGCCCACCGATGCCCGACGATTTGCAGGCCGAAATGCCCGCGCTGAAGGACGCCTTTCGAAACGCGGGCGTCAGTTGCTGGATAGCCGACCAGGATGAAGCCGACGATCTGGCGGCGACGCTGGCGGTCAAAATGGCGCAGGCTGGTCATCAGGCGACCATCGTTTCAACCGACAAAGGTTACTGCCAGTTACTGGCACCGACGATTCGCATCCGTGACTATTTTCAAAAGCGCTGGCTGGATGTGCCTTTTATTGAAGCCGAATTCGGCGTTGCACCCGCGTTGCTGCCTGACTACTGGGGATTGTGCGGCATCAGCAGCAGTAAAATTCCCGGCATCGCAGGCATTGGCCCCAAAAGCGCCCGGGAACTGCTACAGCAGTTTGGTTCACTGGAATCGCTGTATCAGCAGTTGGATCAGGTGCCGACCAAATGGCGTAATAAGTTACAGGCCGGACAGGAGATGGCGCTGATCAGCCGCGATGTGGCCCGGCTGAAACAGGATTTGGTGCTGGAAGGGAATCTGAATTTACTGCGTTACCATGGCGGCTAATCATATCAGACCGGGCACAATCGTGCCCGGTCAGCAGGGTTAACGCTCGTCGCGGCGGCCACCGACAGCGGCCCAGATGCGACGAATGTGCACTGTCACTTCTTCACGATCGTGATAAAGCTGACGTGCCCGAATCTGCGCGTTAACGCCATTTTCATTGAGCCGCTGCTCGATCATGGCCAGATTCTGCGTGACTTCTTCGTAGCGCTTCTTCATGGGCAGTTTCAGGTTAAATATGGCTTCGCGGCACCAGCCGTTGACCAGCCAGTCCGCCATCAGGTTCGCCACGCGAGCCGGCTTTTCCACCATGTCGCAGACCAGCCAGCTGATGTTGGTGCGGGGCGGACGGAAACGGAAACCGTCTTCACGCTCGTGAAAAACCTGGCCGGTCTCCATCAGGCTGGGCGCCATCGGCCCGTTATCCACGGCGTAAACCATCATGCTGCGCTGTACCAGTTGATAGGTCCAGCCGCCTGGACAGGCCCCCAAATCGACGGCATACATTCCACTGGCCAGACGTTCATCCCACTCATCGGCCGGAACAAAAACGTGAAAGGCCTCTTCCAGCTTAAGCGTGGACCGACTCGGCGCATCAGACGGGAACTTAAGACGCGGAATGCCCATATAAAAGGGTGAGCTGTTCTCCGGCAGTGAATACCCAACGTAGCAGGTGCCGGGGGCGATAAAGAACACATGCACGACCGGGCGTTTTGGGCTTTCATAGCTGAGCAGGATTTTGCTCTCACGCAGGCTGGCGCGCAGCGGGACGGTAAACTTGCGGCAGAACCTGGTGAGCTCTTTGGCTTCGTTGGTGTCCGGCACTTCAACACGCAGTTCCCCACCCTTTTCCACCACGCCGCTTAACATGCCTACGATGGGGGAAATACGATCGTCCTGGGGCAGATCCCGCAGCAGTTCGCCAACAACCAGCATCTGACGGGCAAAAATCAACTGCTCAAACGGCAACTCGCGGATCAGTCTCTCCGCATCGGGCTGCTGGTAGCACTCAAACAGGACATAACCTGCATCCTCTTTAACCCGAGGAAAGCCGTAAACATTGCGCTCGGCGGCTTTAGCACTAATTTCCGCCGCACACTCTTTTTCAAAGCCAGCGCGGCAATACAGTAAAACTTTATTCATGGCGTTCTGCCTTGGTTTTAAGACGCAGTGCGCCAATCAACATCAATAGCCAGCCAACGAGGAAGAACAGCCCCCCGACTGGCGTGATAAAAACAAAAAACGTTAAGTGCGACAGCGCCAGGGAATAGAGGCTGCCGCTGAATAATACGGTACCCAGTGCCATAGAGGCGCTGCTCCAGTAGAACCAGATATTACAGCGATAAAGCATCGCCGCTCCCAGCCCCAGCACAGCCAGCGTATGATAAGCCTGGTATTCCAGCCCGGTATGAATCCAGGCCATTTCAGTCGCTCCCAGCGTTTTATTCAACACATGAGCACCAAAAGCACCAAATGCCACCAGGAAAAACCCACTGATGGCCGCAAAAATAAACATGGCACGTCTGGACATGAATGTATCCTCAAGGTGCGTTTGCAGGTCCCTGCAAAAAAATAAAAAAGTTACTGATCATAACGAAAGCGGAATTTTTCTTGTTCGGTAGCCGCTTTGGCGAGGATCCACTGTCGAAAGGCGGCTATTTTACCCAGTTCTGCCTGACTGTCATGACAAACCAGATAAAAAGCATTTTTGCTCACTAAAACGTCATTAAACGGACAAATCAACCGTCCCGCTTCGATTTCGCTTTGCGCCATAACGTTATTGGCCAGGGCAACGCCCTGCCCATGGATGGCCGCCTGCAGCACCATCGCGCTGTGGCTGAAAATGGGCCCCTGTTGCACATTGATATGCTGGACGCCTGACTGACGGATATACGCCTGCCAGTCACGGCGGGAAGCATCATGCAACAGTGTAAAACGAGCCAGATCCATGGGCGTTTTCAGGGGATTTTCACCCGTCATCAGCGATGGCGAACAAACCGGCAGCAAATATTCGGCATAGAGTTTTTCGACCCGCAGGCCTGGCCAGTTTCCCCGGCCATAGAAAATGGCCACGTCCACATCATCGGCCAGCTTCTCTTCATCCCGATCGACCGCCTGAATGCGGACGTCAATTCCCGGATAAGCCAGATTAAAGCTGGAAAGACGCGGGACCAGCCACTGAATCGCAAAGCTTGGCAGCAAACTCACCGTCAACGCCCCTTTGGCGCTGCGTGCCTGCAGTTTACGCGTCGCCTCGTTGAGCGCAGAGAAAATTTCTTTGATATCCAGATAGTAACTTTGGCCTTCCTCGGTGAGTAAAAGCGACCGGTTTCGCCGTCTGAACAGCTTCAGTCCCAGAAAATCTTCCAGTGATTTGATCTGGTGACTGACAGCAGCCTGGGTCACAAACAGCTCTTCAGCGGCTTTGGTAAAGCTTAAATGGCGTGCTGCGGCATCAAATACCCGCAGTGCATTCAGGGGAGGAAGACGTTTTGACATGGTTATCCATAGCCAGCCTGGCAAAAAATACGCGGACTAATACAAAGCCTTAACGTATTAGAATTTATAATCCGAGACATTATAAATTGTCCGTTGAGGAAGCTCCAGCAAATACCTATAGTTGCGGTACTTCCTGAGCCGGAACGAAAAGTTTTTAGATTTGTGAGTGAGTTCGCAGATTTTCTGAAAGCTTTTGGCTTGTGGTCGTGATGTTGTGTTTGCAATTTTGATCTGACCTTTACAGATCAAGCTTTTTTATTTCCTGTAGATTTACCCTGTCTGTCCATTGTGATATTGAGTAGCACCGCAAATTGCGGTGCTTTTTTTATGCGCGGATTACTTCATCTCAACCATTTCTTTCACATCTGAACGGTTAATCTGCTGCTCATTGCCATTCGCATCTTTATAGCTAATCATACCGGTATCAGTATCGACTCTTGGTTTACCTTCAGCAACGATAGTGCGTCCGTCATTGGTATGCATTACGTAGTTGCTTGAACAGGCAGCCAGGGTAAAGGCCATTGTACAAACGGCCAGCATTGCGGCGAGTTTTTTCATCTTCTATCTCCTTGCAGATTGATTGCACCAAACCGCCCGCGTTACGCTGACCCGAGAAATGGTCAAGTGGGATCGACTATCAGAATGTCGTATCGCCATGCGGGTGAAGTTTTTACCTTGCAATATTCAGCATAACCCGCTTTTCCAGCTTTGCCAGACAGACATCCATCTTTCAGCCTGAGTCTGATAATTAACAACGAGCTATGTATGCGTGCCTTTAATCCTTCTTCATTCCGGCAGCAGTTTCCTGCCCTGAGCGACGCGGGTGTTTATCTCGACAGCGCCGCCACCACGCTAAAACCGCAGGCGGTAATCGAGGCGACTCAGCAGTTCTACAGCCTGAGCGCCGGTACGGTTCATCGTAGCCAGTTTGCAGCGGCTCGCCGGTTAACCGAGCAGTATGAGCAGGCGCGGGGCCAGGTGGCGCAGTGGCTCAATGCCGCCAGCGACCGGCAGATTGTCTGGACGCGCGGTACCACCGAAGCCATTAACCTGGTGGCGCAAAGCTGGTTAGCCCCGCGTTTACAGCCCGGCGATGAAATCCTCGTCAGCGAAGCCGAGCACCACGCCAATCTGGTTCCCTGGCTCATGGTCGCACAGGCCACGGGCGCGCGCGTGGTAAAATGGCCAATCGGTGAGGATCGCCTGCCCGATATCGCCGTGCTGCCCTCACTGATCACTCACCGGACGCGTCTGCTCGCGCTGGGTCAGATGTCCAATGTCACAGGCGGCTGCCCCGATTTATCCCGGGCCATCGCTCTTGCCCATGCGGCAGGCGCAAAAGTTATGGTCGATGGCGCGCAGGGCGTCGTACATTGCCCACCGGATGTACAGGCGCTGGATATTGATTTCTATGCCTTTTCCGGCCACAAGCTCTATGGCCCACTGGGCATCGGTGTGCTGTACGGTAAAGCGGAATTGCTGGAAGAGATGGCCCCCTGGCAGGGCGGCGGTAAGATGCTGACGAAGGTCGACTTCACCGGCTTTACGCCCCAGCCGGTGCCCTGGCGCTTTGAGGCCGGTACGCCAAACGTGGCGGGCGTGACCGGACTGAGTGCCGCGCTGAGCTGGCTGCAACAGCATAATATGTCTAAAGCGGAGATCTGGAGCCAGCAGTTAGCCAGTCTGGCCGAGGAACAGCTTGCAGAACTGCCGGGCTTTCGCAGTTTCCGTTGTGGCCAGGCCAGCCTGCTGGCCTTCGACATTCAGGGAATTCATCACAGCGATATCGTGACACTGCTGGCAGAGCATGGGATCGCCTTACGTGCGGGTCAACATTGTGCCCAACCGTTAATGGCGGCACTGGGCGTTGAGGGGACGCTGCGCGTATCGTTTGCCCCCTATAATAATTTACAGGACGTCGATGCGCTGCTGCGCGCTATGCACAGCGCTGTCGCGTTGTTATCGGAGTTTTAATCATGCACGCATCCCTGCTTGCCCCGCATCCGTTCGGTGTTGAAATTACGCCTGCGGATCTGAAAGAAACCTTCTCTCACTGTCGGCAGTGGGAGGATCGCTACCGGCAGCTGATTTTACTTGGCCGACAGTTGCCGGCCTTACCTGACGCATTAAGAACACCGGACAGTGAGCTGAGTGGTTGCGAGAATCGCGTCTGGCTGGGCAGCCAGATCCGGGAAGAAGGTTCCCTGCATTTTTACGGTGACAGCGAAGGTCGCATCGTTCGTGGTTTGCTGGCCGTGCTGCTCACCGCTGTTGAAGGCCAGACGCCCGCGCAATTACTGGCGGCCGATCCGCTGGATCTGTTTGAATCGCTGGGCCTGCGTGCGCAGCTTAGCGCCTCACGCAGTAGCGGCCTGAAAGCGCTGGCCGATGCCGTCCAGCAGCATGCGCAACGGGCGCTGGGTTAACCGCTCATGGCGCAGTCGTCGGCCAGTGTTTAGCTAATCAGGTCAGGCTGGCGGCCTGGCAAACGCGGGCTAAAGCCGTACAACCGCGTTGCACGGCAGATTAGCATTACGCCTGGCGCGCGGCCCGTGCCAGAAATTTCTTCAGGGCATGCGAAACGGCGACAAAGCCAAAGGTGGCGGTGACCATCGTGGCTGCGCCAAATCCGGATTCACAATCCATTCTTTTCGGCCCTTCCGCTGTGCTGCGTGAGGCGCAAACCGAGCCATCCGCCTGCGGATAAACCAGCGCCTCTGTAGAGAAAACGCAGTCGATGCCCAGCTTGCCTTTGCTGTTTTTTACCACGCCCAGCTGTTTAAGCCGCTCGCGTAATTTAGCCGCCAGCGGATCCTGGATGGTCTTCGCTAAGTCAGTCACCTGGATTTGCGTGGGATCGATTTGCCCACCTGCGCCGCCCGTGGTGATCAGGGGAATCTTATTGCGTCGACACCAGGCAATCAGCGCCGCCTTGGGGCGCACACTGTCGATAGCGTCAATTACATAGTCGATATCGGCAGTCAGCAGCGTCGCCGTGTTTTCCGGGGTGATAAAGTCATCAATACAGATCACCTCACAGTCAGGATTAATGGCGCGCAGACGCTCGGCCATCACGTCCGTTTTGGCTTTACCCACATTGCCGCTCATCGCATGTATCTGACGATTGGTGTTGGTGATACAGACATCATCCATATCGATCAGGGTAATCCTGCCGATGCCGGTTCTTACCAGTGCCTCGGCAGCCCAGGAGCCCACGCCGCCAATACCAATCACGCAGAAGTGGGCATCAGCGAAATGCTGCAACGCCGACTGCCCATAAAGACGTGCCGTGCCACCAAATCGCTGGTGCCAGGCATCGTTTAACACTTTCATAGTTGAACCTGTTACTGAGCGCGGGCCCGATCGCCCGCCGCTTCAAAATTTAGTTAGCGCCTAACAGCAGGCTGCCGTTGTTGCTGCTCTGCGCGTTGCTGAACAGCGGCTGACCGGCTCCCGGTGCCGATTTCAGCACCCACACACGACCATAATGGTTATAGAACCCCGCCAGATGGGCAGCATCTGGCCCTACGCCCTGATAGATATCGAAGTGCTGGCCTTTGATCGCGCCGCCGACATCCAGCGCCACCATCACCCGCATTTCATATTTCCCGTTGAATTTGCCCTTTTCATTGAGCTGCGGCACTTCCGCCAGCAGCACCGTTCCGGCAGGAATCAGTGAACGATCGGATGCCACAGAGGCTTTCGCCACCAGCGGTACCGCGCTCGCGCCACGTACCGGCACATAAGGTTCGGGTTTGAAAAAGACAAAGGAGGGGTTAGTTTCTAGCAGCGCCCGCACTTCCTCGGGTGAATGTTCCTCAGCCCACTGGCGAATGGCCTGCATTGACATGTCTTCACGCTTGACCTCGCCCCGGTCGATCAGCTCTTTACCGATGCTATGATAACCCCAGCCGTTTTTGCCGCCATAACCAAAAAAGCTCATCGGACGTCCGTCACCAAAATCGACATAGCCGCTGCCCTGCACATCCATAATAAAGTTATCAATGAGTGAGTTACTCCAGGCAATCACGTAGCGATCGTCTAACGCCCCACTGTATATTGATGCGCGGCTGGGTAATTTCTGACCGCGTTTGCGCGGCGGCATGCGGTAAATAGGGTACTGAAACTCGCCCTGTCGCGTGTAGCGTGCCTGAACGACCGGCGTGTAGTAGCCCGTGAACTGGACGTTACCGTAATTATCGGTGCCTTCCATCTGAAACGCATTTAACCCAAACTGGCGCAACTGTCGTGTATCGCCCCCCGCCATCAGCCAGTTTTCAACCGCACTGTAAGTGCTGTTGTTACGGCCAAACAAACCCGAAGCGGCCGCCTGGATTTGCTGAATCTGTTGCCCAAAATCTCTGCCGTTAACCGGACGGCCTTTGGCGTTAGGTTGATTAACCAGCGCTAAGGGTTGATCAAGTTTTCCGTCTTTATATTGTTGACCCCGATCGGTCGGCTTAGAACTACAGCCCGCCAGAAGCGCTAAAAATGCGCCAGTAAGTGCGTACTTCGCCCAACGTCCTTTCATCTTCATCTCTTTTTATAAGTGTTCGCCACGCGACGATAGCAAAGCCGTCATCAGAATGAAATCCATCCTCTTTCGTCATAACGGATATCGGTGCAATAATTCACCAATTGGTGGAATCCTTCAGCAATTAACAGCAAATTTAGCCTTTTAGGGCAAAAAGGGGTTGCAACAATCATCGTGCGGAGTATAGTGCGCATCCACGGACGCGGGGTGGAGCAGCCTGGTAGCTCGTCGGGCTCATAACCCGAAGGTCGTCGGTTCAAATCCGGCCCCCGCAACCAGTTCTTCTGTAGTTTTGCTCAGACAGAAGAAACAATGTGAAAAGTCGCTATGCGCAATCGGACGCGGGGTGGAGCAGCCTGGTAGCTCGTCGGGCTCATAACCCGAAGGTCGTCGGTTCAAATCCGGCCTCCGCAACCAATTCTTCTGAGATAATGCTCACTCAGAAGGGACAATGTGAAAGTCGCTATGCGCAATCGGACGCGGGGTGGAGCAGCCTGGTAGCTCGTCGGGCTCATAACCCGAAGGTCGTCGGTTCAAATCCGGCCCCCGCAACCACTTTAAACACCTGAGAAGGTGTTTTTTTGTTTCTGGCCTCCGTCAGTCAATCCCCCTCTCCTTTTTACCGCTCAGACACGCAGTGAGATCAGACCGCACGCGAATGTCGCAACAGATCTTGCTCTGGCCAACCCGTTTCTGCTTTTATGATTCATCCGGACACGACAAGGTCTGTTATGAATACCTTCAACATTGCTGCACTTGCTGCACAGTATCCGACGGTTGCGGATATGATCGCGCTGAAAGAAACCATCTGGTTCAATCCTGTCACCACAACCGTCGCCGACGCCCTGCCCTTTGTGGGTCTGACAGAGCAGGACGTTGAAGCCGCCCATGCCCGCCTGAAGCGGTTTGCGCCTTTGCTGGCTCAGGCCTTTCCTGAAACCGCCGCCACGGGCGGTATAATCGAATCGGATGTGGTCGCGATCCCCGCCATGCAGGCCCGGCTGGAACAGGCGTACGGCCAGAAAATTGCAGGCACACTGCTGCTGAAGAAAGACAGCCACCTGCCGATTTCTGGCTCCATCAAAGCGCGTGGCGGCATTTATGAAGTCCTGAATCATGCCGAGAAACTGGCATTAGCTGCCGGTTTGCTGTCCCCGGAGGCGGATTACCGCACGTTGCTCTCCCCCACGCTTCGGCAGTTTTTTAGCCAGTACCGTATTGCCGTGGGATCGACCGGCAATCTCGGGCTGTCGATTGGCATCATGAGCGCCCGCCTCGGCTTTAACGTAACCGTTCATATGTCGGCGGATGCCCGGGAATGGAAGAAAGCAAAACTGCGCAGCCATGGCGTAACGGTGGTGGAATATGAACAGGATTACGGCGTGGCGGTCGGGCAAGGACGCAAAGCGGCCGCATCGGACCCCAACTGTTTCTTTATTGACGATGAAAACTCCCGCACGCTGTTTTTAGGTTATGCGGTCGCAGGCCAACGGCTGAAAGCGCAGTTTGAACAACAGGGTCGCGTGGTTGATGCCCAACATCCCTTATTTGTGTACCTGCCCTGCGGCGTGGGCGGTGGCCCCGGCGGCGTCGCGTTTGGCCTGAAGCTGGCATGGGGTGACCATGTTCACTGTCTGTTTGCGGAGCCCACTCATTCGCCCTGCATGTTGCTGGGCATAACAACGGGCTTACACGACGGCATTTCCGTACAGGACATAGGTATTGATAATGTCACGGCTGCGGATGGTCTGGCGGTAGGCCGGGCGTCCGGCTTTGTGGGCAGAGCCATGCAACGTCTGCTGGATGGCATTTACACACTTGATGATGCGCGCATGTACGACATGCTCGGCTGGCTGGCGCAGGAAGAAGGTCTGCGGCTTGAACCTTCTGCGCTGGCCGGGATGATCGGTCCACAGCACGTATGTGGTTCAGCGCACTATCACGCGCTGCACGACTTCAGCCCAACACAGTTACAACAGGCCACTCACCTGGTCTGGGCGACGGGCGGCGGCATGGTGCCGGAACAGGAAATGGCGCACTACCTGGCAAAAGGCCGCTAAGTGGACGCACATCGTCGGCGAGACAGGAACGCCACGCAACCCGGTCCCTGTTCCGCTTCTGACGGCAAACCCTGACAGCAGATAAGGCCGGGCGGGTGATTTTTCCTGCCCGGCAGCTTAACGGTGTGCCAGCGCCGCCCCGTTTTTGAAATAGGCCTTAATGCCTTCCAGAATGGCCTCGGCGACCTGATGTTGATAACGCGTGGTGCGGAGTTTACGCTCTTCTTCGACGTTGCTGATGAACGCGGTTTCCACCAGGATCGAGGGAATATCCGGTGCCTTCAGCACCGCAAAACCGGCCTGATCCACAGTGCGTTTGTGCAGATGGTTAATCCGCCCCATCCGGTGCAGCACTTCTTTGCCAAACTTCAGGCTGTCATGGATCGTCTGGCGCTGCACCATATCAAACATGGTGTGATCCAGATAGCGATCGCCACTCATGCTGACGCCGCCAATCAGGTCGGATTCATTCTGGGTTTGCGCCAGAAAACGCGCCGCGGCTGACGTCGCCCCCCGGGTCGAAAGGGCAAACACAGAGGAGCCCCGTGCGGCCCGGCTGGTGAACGCATCCGCATGAATGGAGACGAACAGATCGGCCCGCTGTTTACGGGCTTTGGCCACGCGAACCCGCAGGGGAATAAACACATCCTCGTTACGCGTCATGTACGCCTTCATATTGTGTTCTTTCTCAATCAGCGCCTTAAGGCGGCGGCCAATCTTCAACACAATGTCTTTTTCACGGGTTTTGTATTTACCGTGCGCGCCCGGATCTTCCCCGCCATGGCCAGGATCGATCATGATAATGATGGGGCGATCGCGCCCGGCTTTACCGGGTAACGGCGGCTGAACGCTTTCATTTTTATCCAGATCGCCCTGGTTGTAATCTTTCAGTAATGCCAGCAGCGGATCATCTTCTACCGTATTCTGGCTGGGGTAGAGATCGACCACCAGCCGGTGTTGAATACTGGAGACCGGTGCAAGGCTGAAGATTTTTGGCGAGACGTTGCGTTTCAGTTCCAGCACCACCCGCACGGTATTGGCATCGAACTGCCCGACCCTGGCGTTTTTGATAAAAGGATCGTCCACCCTGACGTGCTGGTTAACGCCCTTAAGGACCGAATTAAGGTGCAGGTTCTCAATGTCGATGACCAGCCGGTCCGGATTCGTCAGTGCGAACTGCTTATACTTAAGGGCAACATTGGATTCCAGCGTCATGCGCGAATAGGTTGAAGAGGGCCAGATGCGAACCGCCATAATATGGCTGGTGGCCGCGATGCCCACACCGCTTACGCTGAGCAGCAGCAGTGCCCCAGTACCTTTTAATAATCGTCTACGTGAAATAAGGGGATGACCTTCCGACATGCCACTCCAGCTGTTATATCGTGTTTAAAAAAACGGCAACCAAATAAAATGGCGGCGAAAACTTTATCCAATCCGGCTGACGATGTCACCCCGGAAACTCTAAATAATGCAGTCTGTTAGCGGCGTTATCACCTGAAAAAACGTAAATAAACGTCAGGATTAGCGCTTGCAAAATGGCCGCCAAAGGCATAAAAATACAGAAAATACGAATAAACATTCACTGAGGGTTAGCCGTGAAGGAACGTAGTACTGAACTGGTTCAGGGTTTTCGCCATACCGTTCCCTATATCAATGCGCATCGGGATAAGACATTTGTCATCATGCTTGGCGGTGAGGCCATTGAGCATGAAAATTTCTCCAGCATCGTCAACGATATTGGCCTGCTTCACAGCCTTGGCATTCGTTTAGTCGTCGTGTACGGCGCACGTCCGCAGATTGATGCCAGCCTCGCCGCAAACCAGCTGGAACCGGCTTACCACAAATATACCCGCGTGACCGACGCGCAGTCACTGGAGCTGGTAAAGCAGGCCGCAGGCCGTCTTCAGTTGGATATTACCGCCCGCCTTTCCATGAGCCTGAATAACACTCCGTTACAGGGCGCGCATATCAACGTGGTGAGCGGCAACTTTATCATTGCCCAGCCGCTCGGCGTAGATGACGGCGTCGATTACTGTCACAGCGGTCGCATTCGTCGTATCGATGAAGAGGCTATTCACCGCCAGCTCGACAACGATGCCATTGTGCTGCTGGGTCCGGTGGCCGTGTCAGTGACCGGTGAAAGTTTTAACCTGACTTCTGAAGAAGTGGCCACGCAGCTGGCAATTAAGCTTAAAGCAGAAAAAATGATTGGCTTCTGCTCGGAACAGGGCGTAATCGATCGTGAAGGCAACATTGTTTCGGAGTTATTTCCCAATGACGCTCAGGCACGCATTGATGAAATGGAACGCGATGGCGATTTTCTGTCTGGCACGGTGCGCTTTCTGCGTGGCGCCGTTAAAGCCTGTCGCAGCGGCGTCCGTCGCAGCCATCTGATCAGCTATCAGGAAGACGGCGCCCTGTTACAGGAACTCTTCTCGCGCGACGGCATTGGTACGCAGATTGTCATGGAGTCCGCCGAGCAGATTCGTCGGGCCACGATCAACGACATCGGTGGCATTCTGGAGCTGATTCGTCCGCTGGAGCAGCAAGGGATTCTGGTACGCCGTTCACGCGAACAGCTGGAAATGGAGATCGACAAATTCACCATCATTCAGCGGGATAACCTGACCATCGCCTGCGCCGCGCTCTATCCGTTTATGGATGAAAAGATTGGCGAAATGGCGTGCGTTGCGGTCCATCCGGATTACCGCAGCTCCTCACGCGGAGAGCTGCTGCTGCAACGCGTTGCACTTCAGGCGAAGCAGATGGGGCTGGAAAAACTGTTTGTGTTAACCACACGCAGTATCCACTGGTTCCAGGAGCGCGGCTTCACGCCGGTGGATATCGAGTCGCTGCCGGAGAGTAAGAAAGAGATGTACAACTACCAGCGCCGTTCCAAGGTGCTGATGGCCGATTTAACCTGATGGCAGCCGGGCGGCCATCCCGCCGCCCGACCTGTTATCCCTGCGTTTCCGCCCCCAGCCTTTCCACCAGGCCACTTCGCCGCTGCGTCTGCAACTGGACTGCCCGTTCAAATATCGCGCGATCGCTGTAAAGGGTCAGTTGTTTGCGTGCACGGGTAATGGCCGTGTAAACCAGCTCACGGGTCAGGACCGGCAAAAACTGCGTCGGCATGACCAGCGCGGTATGATCAAATTCTGAACCCTGCGACTTGTGCACCGTCATCACCCATGCCGTTTCATGAGACGGCAAACGGCTGGGCTGAATCGCTTTCACGCTGCCGTCTGGCAACGGAAAAAACACCCTGAGTTGCCCTTCAGCATCACGCAACGTAATGCCGATATCGCCGTTAAACAGCCCCAGGGCACTGTCGTTGCGGGTGATCATCACCGGACGTCCCGGATACCAGCGGCTGCCCAGTGCAGGACGCCGGATGCGCTGCAGCTGCATCAGACGCTGTTCGATGCGCTGATTTAATCCGTGCACACCGAATGGCCCTTCACGCAGGGCACACAGGAGCTGATAACGGCTAAATGCCGCAATGGCCTGTTCTGGCGCAGCCTGACGCTGAACGGCATCCAGATAGTCCTGATAGCCCTGCGCCACCTCGTTCAGCATGGTCTGATATGCCTCACCGTCATTCAGCGGCTGAAAAGACAGGTCAGCATGTCCGGCGGCGAACACCTTACTCATCTGGCGCGCATCGCCCTGGTTGACGGTGCGGGCAAGCTGGCCAATACCGGACTTTTCGTCAAAGCGGTAACTTTGGCGGAGCAGACAAATGCTGTCGCGAACGGCAGGCGCGGTATCGTCATCGCTGCCCGTAAGCGCACATTCGGTAAGCGTCACCAGTTGTGCGGCGCGCGCCGGACTGAAGCCGGTTTCGCTGCAACGACAAATGTCCCCCAACACCGCTCCGGCTTCAACCGAAGCCAGCTGATCGCGATCGCCCAGAAACACCACTCTGGCGTGAGGCGGCAAGGCGGAAATCAGTTTTGCCATCATCGTCAGATCAACCATCGACGCTTCATCAACCACCAGCACATCCAGGTGTAACGGGTTACCCGCATGGTAGCGCATGCGCTGCGAGTCAGGCTGTGCGCCAAGCAGGCGATGCAGCGTGGTCGCTTCAGCAGGAAAACGCGCACGCTCGTCATCGTCCACCGCCAGTCCCTGCAGGGCTTTTCCCAGGGATTCGGTCAGACGGGCTGCCGCTTTCCCTGTCGGTGCCGCCAGCTGTATGCGCAGAGGTTCGGGATTCAGGCGAATCAGCGCCGCCAGCAATTTCGCCACCGTCGTGGTTTTGCCGGTACCGGGTCCGCCTGAAATAACGGCGGTTTTACGGGTCAGTGCCACCGCAGCAGCAATTTTTTGCCAGTCGTCAGGCTGACGGCCAAATAACGTCTGCAGAACATCTCGTGCCTGCTGCGAATCGAACGTCCCGCTATCCGGCTGCAATGAGAAAAACCGGGCAACCTGGCCTTCACTTTGCCAGAGCCGGTGCAGGTATAAACGCTGGTGACTCAGCACCAGGGGCGTCACAACACGGCCATCGCTCACAGCTGACCAGCTGGCCAGCTGTGCATGCCGCTCCGCTTCATCAGGCGCGCCTGCAGCCTGCCACAATGCCTGCGCCAGTGCGGGCTGACGACCGGAGAACAGTCCAGCCTCATTCAGGTTAGCCAGCGGCAGGCAGACATGTCCTTCGCCCGCGTCGGCACTCACACAGGCCGCTGCCAGCAACCGAAAGGGTTGCGTCTCATCTGCAATCAGGCGGGCAAACTGAATATCCAGAGGACGCAGTAAACGCTTTTCGACTGCCTGAAGCAGCAAGGCGTTTATATCACTCATAAGCTCTCCTCTGTATGACCAAACAATGCATCCAGTTCCTCAATAAAGGCGGGATCGGGACGAGTGGTAAAGATGCCGTTATCGGCAGAGGTGCCATCCACCCCGCGCAGGAATACATAAAAGACGCCGCCAAAATGCTGTTGGTAATCATAGCCCGCCAGGCGGTGCTGCAGATACCGATGCAGCGCCAGTGTGTACAGCTGATATTGCAGGTCATAGCGATGGTCGATCATGGCCTGCGCCATCGCCTCCTGCGTATACGCGGTATGGCTGTCACCCAGCCAGTTCGATTTGTAATCCAGCAGATAATATTTTCCCTGCCAGCGAAATACCAAATCAATAAAGCCTTTTAACATGCCTCTCACCTGACGGAAATCCAGCGCGGCAGCGCGCTGCGACAGTGGATCGTACCGGCGCATCAGCGCATCCAGATCGGCAGCCGTCAGCAGGCGGTTGATCGGCAGGTAAAACTCCATCTCAATCAGCCGATCAGCGCTGCGGATGCAGTCCAGGGTTAAGCCGTCTTTGTTGAGCGGCGTGGTCAGTACGCGGGCGATCCACTGCTGAATCACGGGCAGCCAGTTCAGGGAATAGCCCTGTTGCTGAAGCTGATCCTCCAGCCAGAATGCGTCCGGCGGCTCAGTGAAATCCATGGCCTCAAACAGCCCGTGCAGAAACGTGCCGGGAGCCGCACCGCGGGGGAAGTGGTGCGGCGTTAACAAGGGCTCTTCATCCTCGACCGCCTCACCAGCAGCATCAATATCGAATTTCGGCAAAGCATCCAGCAGGGGGGAACTGCCGTGCTGTTGTAATCCGGAGTAACTGGTGACGCGCCAACTGTCCGCCAGCGCTCGGGTCATTTCCCGACTGCTCAGCGCGTTCTCGCGGTGTTCGCTGTCCTGCCACTTCGCGCCGGGCTGCAGCTCGCTCCGTATCACCTCAATCCCTTCGCCTGCGAGCGCCTCAAGATGGTGACTGAGCACGGCGGCATCGCCGCTCTCACCGCGCTGTACCAGGTAGCCCAGCGCGCTCTTATGCAGATCGCTGTCGCCCTCTTTTTTACGCGCGCCTTTGATTAGGGGCGCAATACCCACGCTGCAGTGGTAAACCGAGCGCGTCAGCGCGACATAGAGCAGCCGTAAATCCTCGGCCAGTCGCTCCTCTTCCGCCAGCGTCAGGCTCTGTGCATCGCCCTGTATGTCGAGCATGGCAGCAAAACTTTCACGGTCGTGATACAGGGCGCTGGCCGCTTCGCGAAATCCGGCCGCAAACGGCAGCCAGACCAGCGGATACTGCAGGCCTTTGGATTTGTGAATCGTGACGATCTGCACCAGATGGCGATCGCTTTCCAGACGCAGCTGCTGACTGGCGGCCTGGCTGTCAGGGCGGGCAATTTGCTGTGCCAGGAAACGCACCAGAGCATGCGTGCTGTCGAGCTGCGTTGCCGCTTCCTGCAGTAATTCGCCCAGATGCATCAGATCGGTTAAGCGCCGCTCGCCATTTTCGGAAGCCAGCATATTTTCCGCCAACTGCCGTTTAATCATTACATCGCGCAACATGGGCAGTACGCCACGTTGCTGCCAGATCTGCTGCCAGCTGACAAACTGCTCTACCAGCGCATCCCACTCACGTTCGTTTTGCGCCAGCGCATCAAGTTGGGCGGCATCGATAGCAAAGATGGACGTGGCCAGCGCGCTACGCAGCAGTCGCTCCTGTTCAGGTGACTGCACCGCCTGCAACAGCCATAACAGCTCGCGCGCTTCAGGCGTGGTATAAACGCTGTCGCGGCTGGAAAGATAGACCGACGGAATGGCCAGCTTATTCAGCGCGTCACGAATCAGACTGGCTTCATTGCGGCTACGCACCAGTACGGTGATATCCGAGGCCTTAACCGGCTGCAGTGCATCGCCTTTCCCTAACCGCGCCTTGCCCTGCTGACCGGCCGCCAGCCAGCGGCTGATATCGGCCGCACACTGCTGGGCCATAAATTGTTGGTAATCACTTACTCCAACACCTTCGCCCGGCTGGAGCCAGAAGCGCAAGGCAGGCTGGGGCTGATCATGGTAAACCAGCGTTAACGCCTGATTCGGGGCAGCCGGGCTGACCGGAAGAAACGGAATGGAAGAAAATAAAAAGGGTGCGTCAACCTGTGAAAACAGGCGGTTGACGCTGTTCACCATCGCGGGCGATGAGCGCCAGTTCGTCTCCAGCGTATAGTGAGCACTAACTTCACTACGGGCGCGTAAGTAGGTAAAAATATCTGCGCCGCGAAACGCATAGATCGCCTGCTTGGGATCGCCAATGAGCAGCAACGCCACATCCGGCTGTTGAATATACAGCGTACGGAAGATTCGGTACTGTTGCGGGTCGGTATCCTGAAACTCGTCAATCAGGGCCACCGGGAAACGGCCACGAATAGTTTCGGCCAGCAGCGCCCCGCCCGGCTGCTGAAGCGCTTCATCCAGACGACTTAACAGATCGTCAAATCCCAGCAAGGCACGCTGCCGTTTTTCCCGCTGCACCGTTTCTTTCACCTCGCTCAGCGCCTGCCAGATGATGATATCGCGGAGCGTCAGCGGTTCGGCAAGAAAGCCATCGACGGCATCGAACAGCGCATGTTGCGGTGCCTCGCCCTTTTTGGTTTTTTCGTGCAGCACCTGCTGGCCAAAGCGTTCAAGCTCTTTAGGAAACTGGTAATCCAGCGTATCGCTCTGTGCCCACTGAGTCACTTTCGCCACCCAGTTAGGTAAGTGCTTACTGCTGTAGCTGCGTTTGTCGACGCCGGAAGCCGCGATCATCCCTTCAATATCGGCACAGACAGTCTGCCACTGCTGCTTGAGGGCCTGGATGCGTTGCAGGTTAGCGGTATGACGTGATGCCAGCGTTTCGTCTGCGCGAGGCGGACGCTTCAGCCTGGGGGATTCCCCCTGCAGCCAGGGCCGTAACGTCGTCAACAAACTGTCCGGGCCGCTCCACTCCGCCGCGATCACCCGGGCCACATCCAGTGACAGGGGATAACACTGGCGACGCCAGAAATCCGCCGCGGCCTGGCGGAGTAACGTTTGTTCGTTTTCGATGAGTTCCTGCTCGAACAACATGCCTGACTCAAAGGCATTCAGGTTGAGCATGCGCTGGCAAAAACCATGAATGGTAAAAATCGCCGCTTCATCCATTTGCCGCTCAGCCGCCAGCAGCAGCGAGGCCGCCTGGGGCAAATCCGCTATCTGCTCAATCAGCTGTTGGTGCATGGTGTTATGGCTTTTACCCCGCACGCAGGCGAGCCGAAGCTGATGAATATTGTCACGAATACGGCCGCGCAGCTCCGCCGTGGCGGCTTCTGTAAAAGTCACCACCAGGATCTCTTCGACTGACAGCGGCCTGCGCCAGGCGTTCTCGCCCCCCAGCCCTAATAACAAACGCAGGTAGAGCAGACCAATCGTAAAGGTCTTACCGGTGCCCGCTGAGGCTTCAATTAACCGCTCGCCGTTGAGGGGCAGCGTTAGGGGGTTTAACGGTTCAGGTCTGGACGCCGTCATGGTGTTTCACTCTTGACCGGCAGAGACTGCTGTAATTTGGCGATTTCTGGCCAGGTCCGCCAGCCCGGTAACGGTGCGAAGGCGATGTTATGCTCGCCGCTACCGGCGATTTGAGAGGTCATTGCCATGCCCTTTTTCTGCATGACGGCCTGGTGAAAGAAGTCCGCCAGTCCGGCAGGGGTAAGCTGTTGAACCTGCTCCATCAGCTTTTGTCGGGTATCAAAATCGTAATTCTGCCGATCAAAATCGCGGCTGTAACGGTCGGCCTCTTCATTCAGCGTTTGTGGACGCTGTTTCAAATCGTTGATCATGGCCTGCTGATACTGCACAAAATCGGCCTGACTCATCGAGCGCAGGCGGTGTTCCGCCTGGGGATAAAACGCCTGATAGCGCTGCATCAGATAAGCGGGTGGTTTACTGTTACTTTGCAGCAGAAAGCCAATCCCCCACTGACGCCCTACCGGCATCCTGAACGCAAACACGGCATAACCTAACTGCTCCTCGGTACGCAGTTGGTTATAGAACCACGGCTGGACAATCTGACTGAGCATCGCGCTGTTGGCCATACTCTGGTATTCGTCATAACCCAGGGGAATATAGAGCGCCGCCAGCGCAGAGTCCGTGCTGCTGCCGTGCTGCTCCAGATTCGCCTTAAGCGGCTTTTCGACACTGAGGTAATTGCTGTGCCAGTAGTGCGTACCGTCGCACTGCATCTGCTGTTTCAGCTCGCGTCCCAGTTGCGTCACACTGTCAGCACTCAGGTTACCGATCACCATCATTTCTGGCGTGGCATTTTTAATTAAGGCATCGCGATAGGCCACGACATCCTTCAGTGTAATCCCCTTGACCAGCTTACGGCGCGTGTCTCGCTGCGTGTAAGGCAGCTGGGATAAGAGCTGCATAGGCTGGATCGCCTGCTCGAAGGCTTTTCCTTTCTCTGCAGCATCCAGACGCTCCAGATACCAGGATTTGGCCTGTTGTAGCTGTGCCTCGCTGGGCTGAAAAGTGCTGTAGCGATTAACTAACTGCTTAAGCAGGTCAGGCAGGCGTTGTGTGAAGCCGCTGGCATTAAAGACCAGACCATCGTTTTCGCTGGTTGAAAAACTGATGCCGCCAATAGACGCCTGGGAACTCAGTTCATCCAGCGCCAGGCTTGCCAGATAATCATTCAGGCCGAACAGCACCTGCTGACGCGCATCACTGATCGCCTGCTGATTTCGCAGCGCGACGGTGATGCTGGCCTTTGGCTCGCTGGCATAGAACTGGCTTGGCATCCAGTAAATACGCATCCCGAAATCATTGTCGAGCTTAACCGGATGACGGTAGGTTTTGTCAGTCGACACCAGGGTAAACGCATCGGGAATGTAGGGATTTAAGCGCGGCATGGCGAGCTGAATCGCCTGGCCACGCTGTTGCCATTGCGTCAACGTCTGGGCCGTTATCTTATCAACCTGATAAGGCGCATTCACAAAATAGGCCAGCTTGTTATGCGGTTCCTGCGGGCTGATGTACCAGATTCGCGCCTGCGCTGGCGTCATGCTTTCCAGACGAGCATTGATAGCCGCGGGATCGTAGCGATCGGCCAGATAAGGGGCATCCAGCGTGTGCTCAACCGGAACACGCAGCATCGTATCCGCCAGCCACTCAATATAGTCCATGTCGCGGGTGATTGACGGATAACGGAAGTCCAGCGCCAGCACATGCGAAACTTCATCGAAATAGCGTTGGTCGATACCGTTTTTGCGCAGCATCGCGAGATAGCTAAAAACAGCCGCGACGACCTCATCACGTTGTGCCAGACCTTTGTCCGTTAATGACACGCTGATGGAGAACACGCCGCTGGTGCGCTCGGTCACCGGATCGGCCCCCGCGCTGACGCCGTCGGCCAGGCCCTGTTTTTGCAGCCAGTCGGCCAGCGTATTGGGGCTGCGGTTACCAATGACATAGCTGATAAGCGTGTCCGTTTTACTGCGAAAGCGGTCACTGTTATTCGGTATACGGAACTCGATTTTTAACTGCTTACGCGGCTGCGCCGGCACATAGTGAATAATGATGCCCTGCTGGGCTTCCGTGACGACCGGCTCGGTAATCGCGGGAACGCTGGCATTGTGGTTAGCCACGCGCCCAAACGTATTCACGGCGATGGTCGCCATCTCTGCCAGCGGTTTATTACTGTAGATCACCGCCTTCATCAGATTGGCTGAATAGTGCGTGTGGTAAAAGTCCAGCAGCGCCTGATGCAGATTACTGCCGGGCTTATCGCGCAGGGTATCCAGATTGCCGCCGTAAAAATGCGCGGCCGGGTGCGCCGGGTTAATCGTCTCAGCCCCGACCTGTCCCATGCGCAAACCGTCACGGGACCGTGCCATGGTCAACTCCGCATTGACCGCATGGCGTTCCCGATCGGCATTGACCGGATCCAGTAAGGGTTCGGCAATCGCGTCGGCCAGACGATCGACGGCAGGCTCAAGCGCATCGTTTTCGACTTCGAGGTAATAAGCCGTGCGACAGGAGGCGGTGCTGGCATTATGGCTGCCACCGTGTTTCTTGAGAAAATCGGCAAGGCTGTCAGGCTGTGGGTAACGCGTTGAGCCCATCAGCACCATATGTTCAAGGTAGTGCGCCAGGCCGGGCTGCTGCGCGGGATCATCCAGTGAGCCAATGGGCAATGTCAGCGCAGCAAGGGATTTCGGCGCCTGAGTATCTGAAACCAACAGCACCGTCATGCCATTATTCAGCGTGATGGCCTGATACTGACGCGGATCCTGTTCGCTTTTCCCGATGGGCGTGTTGACAGGCTGCCAGCCGGCGCCGGTTTCGGCTTGTACCGCCAGCGCCAGTAAGCCCAGCAGAATGGCGGCGATCAAGCGTGCATGTGTGCGCATGTAAAACCTCTTACGTTACCCAAAAGCCGCGTTGCGAGCGCATTAACGGCTGAAAGTACAACAAACTTTTTGATGTTTTCATTACCCGGCAGCGGTCGCTTACCGGTCGTCCTGATGCGCCTGGAGTACCGGTAAATACCAGCATTCAGCCGCGTCGGTTATCTGCTGTATCCGGGGTTCATCCAGTGCCCTGCATAACCGTTGCAGGTAGGGATCGCTTCCCTCACCTTCCTGTTGGTAACCGCCGACCCAGGCGGCAAGCAGAGCGTTACGGGCTTTGAGCTGTGTCGCCTCATCTGTCATAAACTGATGATTTTTCTTGTCAAAACACGCATTAAGCCAGGCACCACCGCTTTTGGTCAGCAACATCAAAGGCTCGCGCATGCCCTGCAGATAGCCTTGCATATAGCGCGCCAGCGCATCAGTCGCCTCGTCCGGCGGCACGGCAGGGAAGCACCAGTAGCTGTGCTGTCGGCCAAACATCCGACTTTTACCGTCGCCACCCAGTGCACAATAAACTAAATGTTCCAGCCACAGTAATAAACCGTCATTGATATTCAGCACACCCGGTCGCCAACGCAGCAGGCCATCGCTCTGCACCTGGGTTAACCAGCCGGTTAATGTGACGCCCGCCAGTGCCAGATTGATCTCCCGACTTTCACCCTCACTGCGCTGAGTGATCACCTCTGCGGCCACCTCCTGCATCTCTTCGCGCTGAGCCTGCCAGAACAGCTCGCCAAACGCCCCATAAGGTAAATTGCCGGCGGCGCGGTGATGGGCATAAAGGCGATCGGTGTCCTCCCCTGTTACCAGCGCATTCAGTAGCTGCGCATTGATTTGATAGCGCTCCAGGCTGTCCAGAGCAAAGGGTTCACTGTCGGGCAGTTCATTTTCTTCAAGCCAGAAATTGACCCCCAGGCGCTGCTGAAACCAGGCCCGAACCGGATGACGCCAGAAGCGCAGAAACTGTTCGAAGGCTAATGTCTCTACAGGCGGTGTGCTCAGCGGCTGAACAAAATCAGGCTGGGGCTGACCGGTGCCCTGCGCGGCAGGCAGCCATTCACGAGCAAAGCTGTGTGCCGCTGACGCAGGCTGGAAGTTTTCCGGCGCAAACGGCATCCGGCTGTGTAAATGTTCCAGGTGTGCCCGTACCCGCTGTGCGCTGTCATCCAGTTCCCTGTCCTCGTCGCCAGGCAGGTAAAAACTTTGCCCGATATACTCCAGCAATTCGGTGACCAGCACCGAAGGGTAACGTTCGGTATTGTCCTGAATAGCGCGGCCAATATAGCTGATATAGAGCTGTTGCTGAGCGGAAATCAGGGCTTCCAGAAACAGATAGCGGTCGTCATCACGACGGCTACGGTCACCTTTGCGCGACTGCTGCTGCATCAGATCAAACCCCAGCGGCGCTAAGGTGCGCGGATAAACGCCGTCGTTCATCCCCAGTAAGCACACCACGCTGAAGGGAATCGAGCGCATCGGCATCAGGGTACAAAAATTGATTTGCCCGGCCAGAAAGCGTTGACTGATACGCTGCTGATCCAGCCGCCCACGCAGATCGTCGCGCAGGAGCACGACCGGAATCGCCTCATTGAAACGCGCGTCCATACCGTACTCAATCAGCGTTTTCCACTGCTCTTCCACCAGCAACAATGCCGCTTCTGTTTCGGTATCCGGTGTAAAAAAGGCATTCAGCAGTTCGCGACACAGCGGCAGCCAGGCCTCCAGCGGGCGCGGCTCCGATAAGACCTGTCGCCAGTGATTAAGCCGGGACAGCAGTTCGGCCAGATGGCCCGCCAGTTCGGCGACCAGCCCACTTGATTCGTCATAAGGCAGAATACCTTGCCAGTCGCCATGCTGGCTTTCCATTGCATATCCCAGCAGCATACGTTGCAAGCCAAAGCGCCAGGTATGCTGACCGGTGACCGGCAGAGCCAGCGCTTCCACACTGGCATCATCCAGCCCCCAGCGCACGCCTGATTCGCTGACCCAGCGACGCAACAGACGCAGGCCGCTTTCGTCAATCGAGAAATGATTCGCTAAGGCCGGGACATCCAGCAGCGCCAGCACATCTTCAGAGACAAACCGGCTGTCCGGCAGTGACAGTAATTGCAGAAACGCGACGATAGCAGGATGCGCCTGACTGGCACGACGGTCAGAAATGGCAAACGGCAGATAGCGTTCTGCCGGGGCGTTTGCAAACACGGCCTGAATAAAAGGCGCGTAAGCGTCAATATCGGCCACCATGACGATAATATCCCGCGCTTTCAGCTCAGGATCGGCTTCCATCAATGCCAGAAGATGATCCTGTAGCACTTCAACTTCGCGCTGCGCACTGTGGCAAACCTGGATGGCAACAGAGCGATCCTGCGGGTCCAGCCGCCGTTTCTGCCCACTGTAAGCCAGTTCATCCGCCGTCAGGCCAATGATTGCCCTGTCCTGCAGATTAAGAAGATCGTGCTGCATGCAGTGCAGCAGGTTGTCTTCTTCGACGTCAACAAACGCATCGATTTCGCTGTTCAGCTCCATCTGGCTGAGCAGGAAGAGGTTATCGCGGCCTAACTTGCCCCAGGAGGCCAGCAGCGGGTTAGTCAGATGTTGTTCCCCTTGCTCACTAAACAGGGCTGGCGCGCGCGCCACATCACTGAATAAACCGCGATATTCTTCCCGGTCATGACGCCGCCGCTGGCGGCTTTGTAGCTTCGCCAGAAACGCATAGTCCTGAATATCGCCCCAGTAATCACGGCAGGGATTGGTAAACAGCAGATAGATATCAACGTGCCGCCCCAGCGCCTGCAACGCCTGTAAATAGACCGGCGGCAGCGCTGAAATACCACAGATAAACACCCGCTGCGGCAGGTTATCAGGTCGGGTTTGTGCCTGCTCAAGCGTGGTAATAAAGCGCGCATAGAGGTTGGCACGATGCCATTTGGGCTGGCCCAGCGCGTCGGTATAGTCGACTAAATCACGCCACAACGCGGCCTGCCACACCTGCGCCTCTCCCAGGCCCTCGATCTGTTGACCGCGTTCCCAGCTGTTAAGCCAGTCCGCGCGGTAAACCAGATACTGGTCAAACAGGTCGGCAATGCGGGCACTGAGCTGAAAAAGTTTGCGCCTGTCTCCGTCGTCACTCAGATAATGGCGCAGTGAGGCAAACTCGTCCTGCAGCAGCAACGTGGGTAAACGATGCATCAGTTTCCAGCTCATGCTGGCTTTGCTGAAGGCGCTCTCCGGCGGAATGTCTGGCAGGACGCGCACAAACATTTCCCAGATAAAGCTGGCCGGGAGCGGGAATTCGATATTTGCCGCAATGCCAAAGGTGCGCGCCAGTTCCATCTGCAACCACTGCGCCATCCCCGGGCTTTGCACCAGCACCATTTCTGACGCAAAGGGATCGTCAAGCGGATCCAGTTTAATCACTCTCGCTGCCAGGCTTTTGAGCAGATCAAGCTGATTAGAGTGATAAACGTGAAACATGCAAACTCCTGTGGAAACGCTAAACGGCATGGCGATGGCAGACGGTACTCACTCTACCGCGTATCGCATTTGAAGCCTACCGTGAAAACCCATTCTCATCCGCTCAGCAGTGTAATCGCGTCAGGCTGGCCTGACGTTGATGCGGACCGCTCACCGTAACCGTTTCCAGCGTACAGCCGCCCGGCCCCGTTTTTTTATCTGACCGCGTTTGCCAGCCCGCCACTTCACGCCCCAACAACCGCTGTTCCGCCACACGCCAGGCTTCACGCTGCTGCCATTGCTGACTAAAGCCGAGCGTTAACACCCGGTGATACTGCAATAAGGCGCTGGTGCTGATGGCCATCAGTAACAGGGCAAACAAGGCTTCCGGCAGGCTAAATCCTGCCGCCTCACAGGCACTGCTCCGGCGCGGATTGCGGGCAATAATCAATCCAGCCCTGTGGCAAGGGACTGATTTTGCTGCCCTCCAGCCTGACCCAGTGCCATAACGCCTTATCACTTTTTTGCGTTTCACCTTTAAGCAATCCTTTCTCATCGTCCACGCGATGCAGGCACGCCTGCCAGCCATACTGCGACTCGCGCTGGCAGGTGGCAGGTGGTTGCGCTGGCCACGTTAATGTCAGTCCCCATTGCAGTGCCGACTGGGCCTGCCAAAACCCCTGAATAGCGTGTTGCTCATCGGCGACGATAAACATTCCCTGCGCCAGCATCTCGCGGCTGGCCTGAAGCGTGATGCCGCCTGTCAGCAGGATGATGAGTACCATCCCCAGCGCACTGTTGCCCTCGGCGTTCACAGATTCATTCCTTCGACCCGGCTTTCCAGCGTTTCGGTTCGGTTCCCGCTTCGCCCCTGCAGTACAACGGTGACCAGCCGGCCTTCACGGCGCACGTCGAATGCCTCAATCGAAAGGAAAGCCGGATCGGAAAGCCGTTCCCATCCACTGCCGTTGCAGTTATCCACACCACGCTGCATCTCCAGTTGGTGTTGTCGCAGCCGGTAACCGTAGTAATCGCTCTCACTGTGCGTAACCCCTTCCCACTGACCGTTGCTGTTCTCGTCAAACCGGATCAGCACACAGCCTTCGGCTGTCATCAGGCCACCCGTTCCGCACTCCCCGTGGCAATAACCCGCCCGCCGGATCGCTTTTTCCAGCGTGGACAGCATTTGCTGTAACTCCTGACGCAGTTGAACCTGTTGTTGCAGCCTGAGGTTTTCGGCCAACAGTCGCGGCATAAAGCGTCCTGCACTGACCATCAGCACCGCACTGATCGCCATGGCGATGAGCATTTCCAGCAGACTAAACCCGGCCATTTTCATTCGCAGTCCGCATCGTCAATACGGCAAAGACGAATTCGCGCCCGTGCAGAAATAATCACCCGTATTTTTCCGGCGCGATTGCGCAGCTCAATGCTGCCCGCTTTGGCCACGTTGCGGCGTCCGTAAAAACCCGGCTCGCCACGCAGGGCGTGAAGGGTGATGTCCGCATACGGCGCGATAAAGTGCAGGCGGCTTGCCGTACTGCAGCCATTCTGTGGCGGTGCTGCCACGCCGATACACCAGGGCTGTGTGGGGCGGTGCCACAGCACCAGGTCCCGGTTTTGCGCATTGGCCTGAGCACGGACGCGTAACAGAAAGTGTTGCAGTTGCAGCGCCGTATCGCGAAGCTGTTGACGCTGCTGCCAGCGCTGCCAGCCTTGCGTGGCAAAGGCGCTGAGTATGCCAGCGATTACCATCACCAGCAGCAGCTCCGCCAGCGTAAACCCTTTTGACTGTGATCTTTTCATGGCGGCAGAGTGCCGCAGCAGCGAGCGCTTCAGCAAGCCCGAAAGCCACCTGTTGGAAGCAAAGCTACAGCATTATTCCTCTGGATAAAGACATGATCAGTGCAAGTGTGCACCGCGCCGCAACATCGCTGTAAAAAAAACGCCCCGGCATGCTGTGGCAAGACCGGGGCGGATGCTGGCGGCGGGTGTTCAGACCGCAACCGGCGCTTTGATGGCGGGATGCGGATCGTAACCTTCAATCTCAAAATCGTCGAAGCGATAGTCAAACAGCGAGGCAGGCTTGCGTTTAATCACCAGCTTCGGTAACGCACGCGGTTCGCGCGTCAGTTGCAGGCGCGCCTGCTCCAGGTGGTTGCTGTAAAGGTGCGTATCGCCGCCGGTCCAGACAAAGTCACCGACCTCCAGATCGCACTGTTGCGCGACCATATGCACCAGCAGCGCATAGCTGGCGATGTTAAACGGCAGCCCCAGGAAAATGTCGCAGGAACGCTGGTAAAGCTGACAGGAGAGCCTGCCATCCGCGACGTAGAACTGGAAAAAGGCATGGCACGGAGCCAGCGCCATTTCATCCAGTTCGCCCACGTTCCACGCCGAGACAATGATGCGGCGGGAATCCGGATCGCGCTTGATCTGTTCAATCACTTTGGTGATCTGATCAATCTCTTCGCCACGGGCGGTGCCCCAGCTACGCCACTGTTTGCCGTATACCGGTCCCAGATTGCCCTGCTCATCTGCCCACTCATCCCAGATAGAGACATTGTTTTCTTTCAGGTAACCAATGTTGGTGTCCCCTTGCAGAAACCACAGCAGCTCATGAATGATGGAGCGAACATGGCACTTTTTAGTCGTGACCAGGGGAAAGCCATCCTGCAGATTAAAACGCATCTGGTGACCAAAAATTGAAAGCGTGCCTGTACCGGTACGGTCAGATTTTGGTGTGCCTTCGTTCAGCACGTAGCGCATTAAGTCCAGATACTGTTTCATTTTTCCTCGTGAAGTTGTTGCTGCGGACGTCGACGGTACGCCCAAATCATCATAATCACACCGGCGATGATCATCGGCAGAGACAGTATTTGTCCCATGCTCAGGCCGCCGGTGAGCAAACCCAGTTGCGCGTCGGGCTGACGGAAGAACTCAACAATAAAGCGGAAGCAACCGTAGCCGATCAGGAACAGGCCGGACACGCTGCCCATCGGGCGGGGTTTGCGAATAAACAGGTTCAGGATAATGAACAACACAATGCCTTCAAGGAACAGTTCATAGAGCTGTGAAGGATGGCGCGGCAGGACGCCATAGGTGTTCAGCAGTGCCTGATATTGTGGGTTGTTAGCCGCCAGCGCGATATCTTCGCTGCGTGAGCCGGGGAACAGCATGGCGAAACGGAAATTGGGATCGACGCGGCCCCACAGTTCACCATTGATAAAGTTGCCCAGACGACCGGCGCCGAGGCCGAACGGAATCAGAGGGGCAATAAAATCAGCAACCTGGAAGAAATGACGTTTGGTACGGCGCGCAAAAATCAGCATCACCAGGATGACGCCAATCAGACCGCCGTGGAACGACATGCCGCCATCCCAGACTTTGAACAGGTAAAGCGGATTTTCCAGGAACAGCGGCAGGTTATAAAACAGCACGTAACCGATACGTCCGCCCAGGAAAACCCCCAGGAAGCCGGCATACAACAGGTTTTCGACTTCCTCTTTTTTCCAGCCGCTGCCGGGTTTGTTCGCGCGGCGCACCGCCAGCCACATGGCGAACACAAATCCCACCAGATACATCAACCCGTACCAGTGAAGCGAAAGCGGTCCGATTGAGAAAATCACCGGATCAAACTGTGGAAATGCGATGTAGCCGTTATTCATCATTCACCGTTTTTTTTCTGCCCTGAAAGGGGACGTGATGCACATAAATTAAGGCTGTGCATCATAGCACAGCCAGTTTTTTGCGTAGTCGCAGAAATGTAACCTGGGTTAACGCCCGCCGCGGATCAGACCGCCCAAACCACGCTGTTCCATAAACGCCGACATCATCTGGCGTACCTCCGTCGCTGACGAGGCTTTAAGCGCCTGGGTGCTGAGCTTCTGCGTTTCTTCGTAATCCAGATGACGCAGCAGGTATTTAACACGCGAGACGTTTTTCCCGTTCATACTGAGGTGGTGATATCCCATTCCCACCAACAGCGCCACGCAGGTCGGATCGCCCGCCATTTCACCACACAAACACAATTCCAGATTCGCCAAATGGGCTTCAACAGAAATGGCCTGCAGTGCGCGCAACATGGCCGGATGGAGGGAATCGTACAGATTCGCCACGCGCGTATTGTTACGATCGACCGCCAGCAAATACTGGGTCAGATCGTTGGTGCCTACCGAGATAAAATCAACACGCGAGGCCAGATGCGGGATCATAAACAGCATCGAGGGCACTTCAATCATGATGCCGATGCGCGGCTTCGGAATCGCATAGCCGAGCATCTCTTCCACTTCTGCCCCGGCACGCTGAATCAGCCGTTTGGCCTCGTCGATCTCATCAATGTGGCTGATCATCGGCAGTAAGATGCTCAGGTTGCCTGAGGCGGCATTCGCACGCAGCATCGCGCGCACCTGCACCAGAAAAATTTCCGGTTGATCGAGCGTCAATCGGATTCCGCGCCAGCCCAGACACGGGTTCTCCTCGCTAATCGGCATGTAAGGCAGTTGTTTATCGGCCCCGATATCCAGCGTACGCAGCGTAACGGGCTTGTCGTGAAAGAGCTGTAACATGCCCTGATACTGTGCCACCTGCTCTTCTTCTGACGGGAATCCGCTTTGCAGCATAAACGGGATTTCCGTACGGTAAAGACCGATGCCGTCAACCCAACTGCCCTGCGTTTGCTCATGCTCCGGGCTCAGTCCCGCATTAAGCATCACCTGTATGCGCTGACCGCTTCTCAGTTCTGCCGGTCTGTCTACACCGCCTTCAGCCATCTTGCTGAGGGCATTTTCTTCATTGATTAACCGCTGGTACTCCTGCACGATCACCGGTTCAGGGTCGATCAGCAGTTCACCACGATAGCCATCGACAATCAGCAGGCGCTTATTGAGCTGGCCGGGCTGAATGTCTGCGCCCATCACCGTGGGGATCCCCATGGCGCGGGTCAGGATCGCGGCGTGCGAATTCGCGGCGCCGTCACGCACCACAATACCGGCCAGGCGATCATGCGGGATCTCGGCGAGCGTTGTCGCTGTCAGCTCATCGGCTACCAATACAAAGCGTTCGGGCCAGGCATTGACGCCCACCAGGGAATCATCAAGGTGGAACAGTAACCGCTGCCCAAGCACCCGCAGATCGCCCGCGCGCTCTTTCAGATAGCTATCCGTCAGGCTGGCAAACTGCGCGGCAAACTTTTCAATCACGGTTTTGACTGCCCACTCGGCCACGGATCCGCGTTCGATCTCATCGAAGAGATCTTTTTTCAGGCGGGCATCCGTTAACAGGTGCGAGTAGAGATCGAAGATTGCCGCGCTTTCTTTCTGCGCGCTGGCAGAAAAGCGTTTACTGAAGCGACGAAACTCACTGGCGGCTTCACTCATCGCCAGTGACAAGCGCTCACGTTCGCGCAGTGGATCCAGCGTGGAGGCCGCGGAGACCTGATCGAGCAGGGGTTGGGTTTCATCCACCCAGCCCGGCGCAACCGCCACACCCGGTGCGGCCGCGATGGCGCGAACACGGGCCTGGCGATACTGGCCAAACAGCTGGCTCAGCTGCGATTGTGACAGCAGGGCCGCTAGCTGGGTGGCGAGCGTAACCAGAAAAGACTCTTCGCTTTCGTCGAACTGGCGATGCTCGCGCTGCTGCACCACCAGCACACCCAGAAGCTGGCGGCGGCTGATGATGGGCACACCAAGGAAAGAGCGATAGCGTTCTTCCTTAACGGAGGGGATGTATTTAAAGCTCGGATGGCTCTGCGCATCAGCCAGGTTGATAGGCTCGGCCAGGCGACCGACCAGGCCCACAATCCCTTCATCAAACGCCAGTTTCACCGTCAGGCCACGCGGTTTTTTCAGACCGCGCGTCGCCATCAGGTAATAACAGCGATGATCGTGATCGGCCAGATAAACGGAACAGACTTCCGTTTCCATAGCCAGACAGATCTCATTAACCAGGATGTCGAGTGCTTCGTTCAGACGGGGCGCACTCGCCACCTTTTCAACAATTTCTCGCAACTGAGTGAGCATAAAGGGCGTGGCCTATCCTCTTTTACGTCGATGGGCAGGATGATTTCGCTGCACCGCACTCTCCTGCATGGACATGACAACGCCTGCAAACTCCTTCATCACCCGACGGTACACATCGCGTTTAAAAGAGACAACCTGACGTACCGGATACCAAAAGCTCACCCAGCGCCAGCCGTCGAATTCCGGCGTGCTACTGTGTTGCACATTAATATCTGCATCACTGCACATCAACTGCAGAAGAAACCACTTTTGTTTCTGACCAATACAAACCGGTTTTGTGTCCCAACGCACCAAACGTTTTGGCAATTTGTAGCGCAACCAGTTACGGGTAGATGCAAGTATTCGGACATCCTTTCTGTGTAACCCTACTTCTTCGAACAATTCGCGATACATCGCCTGTTCTGCGGTTTCACCGGGATTGATGCCTCCCTGAGGAAATTGCCAGGAGTGCTGTCCAAAGCGCCTGGCCCATAACACTTGTCCCTGCCTGTTACAAATTACGATACCAACATTCGGGCGGTAGCCATCATCATCGATCACTGGACTACCTCAAAAGCTAAATTTGAATGGTCTGATTGTTTCACACTCCTTACAGGCGGTAAACCACTGGATTCACGGGCAATGGGGACCGTAATCTCGGGATAACTCACAGAAGAATGCAAAGTTATAAACAAAGCACCGAGAAAATATCGATCTTATTCACGTTTTCTGTGGATAGCTTTGTGTAGAACACGGGAGTTAACTGAATAACCCGTTGGGAGGAATCTGAATACGCTTTACTGTCATTCTGAAATAGCTATTGAAATATAAGACTATTTCTCTGCTGAGGTTTGAATAAATTCGTCTGAGTGACATTGTATAATGTCCTGTCGCTGACAATTGGCTAAATATCCACCACCCGGCTTTTTATCCACAGATATCGGTTCAAGCTTGCAGCAAACCGGCTAATTTTTGCTAAAAAACAGCAAAGTCAAGGCTGTAAATCGAACCAGTAACCCGTCTGATGCCAGGTTATCCCATCTTTCTGTGGATAACTGGTCATAAGATCCTGTTCATTGTTGATAGCAAGTTGGGATAACCTGACCCGTCGTTAACAGCATGAAGCGGTGCATTCTTAAAAAAGCACTATGTTTCATGTTATTATGCGCACCTTACCCTGCTCATTCCTGTGGAAAACCTGACAGGCCGCAGGGCGCTTATTTTTTAACCACATCGGGTTACGCATATGATCACTCTTCCAGAGCCACCTGAAAACGAATCGGTACTGTTCGCGCGGGCGCAGGCACTGGCAGGTTTACCTTTACACTGTCTGGCAGAACAGGCCGGCATTCCAACGCCAGCCAATCTGAAGCGCGATAAAGGCTGGGTGGGCATGCTGCTGGAATGGCATTTGGGGGCCAGCGCAGGCAGTAAAGCCGAGCAGGATTTTGCGCATCTGGGCATTGAGTTGAAAACCATCCCTGTCGATCGTGAAGGCAAACCGCTGGAAACCACATTTGTCTGCGTTGCACCGCTGACCGGTAACAGCGGCGTGACATGGGAAAACAGTCATGTTCGCCATAAGCTGGCTCGCGTACTATGGATGCCGGTTGAGGGTGAGCGTGATATTCCCCCTGGCGAGCGCCGGGTAGGCGCACCCTTGCTGTGGAGCCCGACGGCACAAGAAGAAGACATGCTGCGTCAGGACTGGGAAGAACTTATGGATATGATTGTGCTGGGTCAGGTGGAACGTATTACTGCCCGTCATGGTGCCTGGCTGCAAATTCGTCCCAAAGCGGCTAACAGCCGGGCCCTGACCGAAGGGATCGGCGAACAGGGACAGCCCATTATGACGTTACCGCGCGGGTTTTATCTCAAGAAAAGCTTTACCGCCCCGCTGCTTGCCCGCCATTTTCTTCTCTGAATCCCCTTTCCCCAGGCCATGCACTATTTAAATGTGAGTTCGACAGATTAGGTGCGTATAATCTTCGTTTACTTTTCGTTTAGGATACGAGTGCAGGTATGTTCGAGTGGATTTCCGATCCTAACGCCTGGCTGGCGTTGGGCACCCTGACCATTCTGGAAGTGGTTCTGGGCATTGATAACATTATCTTTTTGTCATTAGTGGTGGCAAAACTGCCTAAACATCAGCAGGCCCGCGCACGGCGCATTGGTCTGATGGGCGCGATGCTGATGCGGCTGGGACTGCTGGCCTCGATTGCCTGGGTAGCAAAACTGACCAATCCCCTGTTTACCCTTATGGATCATCCGTTCTCCGCACGCGATCTTATTCTGCTGTTTGGTGGCTTATTTCTGCTCTGGAAATCCAGCATGGAAATCCATGAAACTATCGAAGGTGAGGAAACCGAACACAAATCCAATGTGCATTCGTTCCTGGGAGCGATTGTGCAGATTATGTTGCTCGACATTATTTTCAGCCTCGACTCGGTTATTACAGCCGTCGGCCTTTCAGACCATCTGTTTATTATGATGGCCGCCGTGGTGATTGCCGTCTTAATGATGATGTTTGCGGCACGCAGTATTGGCGAATTTGTTGACCGTCATCCGTCGGTCAAAATGCTGGCGCTTTCTTTCCTGATTTTGGTGGGTTTCACCCTCATTCTGGAGAGTTTCGGCGTGCATGTACCAAAAGGTTACATTTATTTTGCCATGTTCTTCTCGATGGCCGTTGAGTGCCTTAACCTGATGCGCAGTAAGAAAAAAGTCAGCTAGCGTTGTCAAGGGCGGCGGCCTGCCGCCCACCTATTTTCAGATTGATACGATTAACCCAATCGGTAAAAGGATTTATTACTACAATTTTTTTACAGTGGACGCGTTGCGAGGATAAGCACAATGAAAGGGCTGAGTAAGATTATATTGGCGGCCGTTGCCGCAGTGACATTAGGTGGTTGTAGTTCTGATTATGTGATGGCGACAAAAGACGGTCGCATGATTATGACGGAAGGCAAACCGAGCATTGATAAGGAGACCGGACTGGTACAGTACACCGATCAGTCAGGCCATACGGTACAGATTAACAGTGATGAAGTATCAACCATCATTGAGCGTTAAATGCGAAACGAGCAGGCCTGTCGACCTTTCCCTCTCCGGCAGGCTGTTTCTCCTTGTTGTTTCCCTTTCTTAGCCGCTACGCCTCGCGCTATAGTCCCTTAAGACACAATATCCATCCTCAGAGAAAAGGAAGCCGGCAATGCATTATCACCGTATCCCCCATAGCACGCTGGAAGTGAGTCAGCTTGGATTGGGCACCATGACGTTTGGTGAGCAAAACAGCGAAGCCGACGCCCACGCGCAACTGGATCTTGCGATCAGTTCCGGCATCAACCTGATCGATACTGCCGAAATGTATCCGGTGCCGCCTCGCCCGGAAACCCAGGGCCTGACCGAAAAGTACATTGGCAGTTGGTTAAAAAAGACCGGCAGCCGCGATAAAATCATTCTCGCCAGTAAAGTCGCAGGGCCGACCCGCGGCAACGATGCCTCCATTCGCCCTAATATGGCGCTGGATCGTAAGAACATTCGCGAAGCGCTGGATGCCAGCCTGAAGCGCCTGAATACCGATTATATCGACCTGTACCAGCTGCACTGGCCGCAGCGCCAGACCAACTTCTTTGGCAAACTTGGCTATCAGTACAGCGCTTCCAGCGTCCCGGTGACCCTGCTGGAAACGCTGGAAGCGCTGGCAGAACAGGTGCGGGCCGGTAAAATTCGCTACATCGGCGTCTCTAATGAAACCCCCTGGGGCGTGATGCGTTACCTGCAACTGGCAGAAAAGCATGAGTTACCGCGCATTGTTTCTATTCAGAATCCCTACAGCCTGCTGAACCGCAGTTTTGAGGTGGGCCTGGCGGAAATCAGCCAGCATGAAGGCGTGGAACTGCTGGCCTATTCGTGCCTGGCTTTTGGTACGCTAAGTGGGAAATACCTGAACGGTGCACAGCCTGCTGGTGCACGTAATACCTTGTTTAGCCGGTTTACCCGCTACAGTGGCGAGCAGTCTCAGCTGGCAGTCGCAGAATATGTGGCGCTGGCAAACAAGCATCAGATCGATCCCTCGCAAATGGCCCTGGCGTTTGTTCGCCAGCAGCCGTTTGTTTCCAGCACGCTGCTGGGCGCCACCACGCTGGATCAGTTAAAGATCAATATCGACAGCGCCAACCTGACGCTCAGTAGTGAGATTCTGGAAGAGCTTGAGGCGATTCACCGCCGTTATACCTACCCAGCACCGTGATGCCATGTGCCAGCCGCAAGTGCGGCTGGCAGTTCTGACTGACAGCCTGCGTTAACCCAATTCCAGAGCCAGCAGATCCTCGATACGCTGCGCGCGACGAATCTCGCGTGGCGTGCCGTTTTCAAACAGGATTTCCGGAATCAGCGGTCGACTGTTGTAGTTAGAGGACATGGACGCACCGTACGCCCCGGTATCGTGGAACACCAGATAGTCGCCGACTTTCGCGTCGGGAATCGCCCGGGTTTCCACTTTGCCCCCTTCAAGCTGAGTAAACACATCGCCGGACTCGCAAAGTGGCCCCGCGACAACGCTTTCACGCGTGTCCTGTTCATCAATCTTTCGGTTGTCGCCAGCCATCAGGGAGATATGGTGATAGCTGCCGTACATCGATGGTCGCATGAGATCGCTGAATCCGGCATCCACCAGCACAAAGTGACGGCTGCCCATCTCTTTAACGGCCCTCACCTGCGACACCAGCACGCCTGACTCCGCCACCAGGAAACGGCCCGGTTCAATTTCCAGCTTCACGGCGTGACCCAGATGTGAGGCAATACGCTGGCGCGCGGCGTCCCACAGGCCAAAATAGTGTTCGGTATCGATCGCTTCCTCCCCATAGTGATAGGGAATGGATAAACCGCCGCCCGCAGAAATCGCCTCCAGATCCTGACCGAACGCCACCACCAGATCGACCATGGCATCGCAGACCTGCTGCAGGTGCGCATAGTCCACGCCCGAGCCGATATGCATGTGAATGCCGATCAGGCGCAATCCATATTGCTCAATCGCCGCCTGAGCAGCAGGCAAATCACTCGGCCAGATGCCGTGTTTACTGTTTTCACCGCCGGTATTGGTTTTCTGGCTGTGGCCATGACCAAATCCCGGATTGATACGCAGCCAGACCGCGTGCCCTGGCGAAACCGCACCCAGCTGATGCAGCATATCGACCGAACCGGCATTCACCGGCACCTTTAGTTCTGCAACTCTGGCGAGTGTAGGTTCATCCAGCACGTCAGCCGTAAACACGATGTCGTCACCGCCGGGCGTAAAACCAGCCACGAGGGCGCGCTCAATTTCGCCCAGCGAAACGGAATCCACTTTAACCCCGGCCGATTTCATAAGGCGCAGGATGTGCGTATTTGAACAGGCTTTTTGAGCAAAGCGCACCACATCAAAAGCGTGAAGCTGTGCAATACGCTGCTGAATCACCTGCGCATCATAAGCCCAGAACGGGCCAGAATACTGGCGGGCAAGCGGCAGCAGATGATCAACGTTGAGGGCGGTTTCTGTGGTGTTTAACGGACGCGGCATAGCATGTCTCCTGTGGCAATCCTCCTATTAAGCCAGATTCGTGCCATGCCGAAAAATATCTGTTTTAATAGCATCTATGCATAAATGATATGGGATATCCCATGGCCACGATTAACTGGCGCCACATCGAGATCTTTCATGCCGTGATGACCAGCGGCAACCTCACCCAGGCCGCCACGCTGCTGCAAACCTCACAGCCCACGGTCAGCCGTGAACTGGCGCGGCTTGAACGGCAGTTGAGTCTGCAACTGTTTGAGCGCGTGCGTGGCCGTCTGCAACCGACGGTGCAGGGACTACGCCTGTTTGAAGAGGTGCAGCGCTCGTGGTATGGGCTGGACCGCATTATGGATGCGGCAGAAGGTTTGCGGCAGTTTCGTCAGGGCGAGCTGTCGATTGCCTGTCTGCCGGCCTTCTCACAGTCGTTGCTGCCGCCCATTTGTCAGACGTTTTTACAACGCTATCCCGACGTCAGCCTGAACATCATTCCGCAGGATTCACCGCTGCTGGAAGAGTGGCTGTCGGCGCAGCGCTATGATTTGGGCCTGACAGAAACGCTGCACGCACCTGCCGGTACCGATCGCCAGGCTTTACTGACCTGCGATGAAGTCTGTGTCTTACCGAAACAGCATCCTCTGGCGCAGCGCAACTTACTTACGCCGCAGGATTTTGCGGGTGAGAACTATGTCAGCCTGTCACGTACGGACAGCTATCGGCAGTTACTGGATGCACTGTTTCATGAGCAAGGCGTGACTCGCAGGATGGTGATGGAAACCCATAGCGCAGCCTCGGTGTGCGCGATGGTGCAGGCTGGCGTGGGTATTTCTGTCGTTAATCCGCTGACAGCACTCGATTATGCTGACAGCGGGATCGTCATGCGTCCGTTTAGCGTGGCGGTGCCCTTTACCGTCAGTCTGGTCCGGCCGCGCCACCGGCCGGCTTCAGCACTGGTTGACGCGTTTGCGGCGCACCTTCAACATCAGATTGCCCGTTTTCCGGCGCTGATTGCGGCCAGGCTGGTTTAGGCGTGAACGCTGGCCGCCGCGCCGCCTGATTTACGGAAGGTGATCACGCAGACGATCAGCCCCACCGCCGCCAGCGCGGCCGCGGCAACCGGCACGCTGGTCAGCCCATAGCCCCGGGCGATAACCGCTCCGCCTACCCAGGCACCCAGTGCATTCCCGACATTAAAGGCCGAAATGTTCAGGGTCGACACCAGATTTGGTGCCTCCTTACCGTGGCGCACGACATTTATCTGCAAGCCGGGTACCGTAGCGAAGGTAGCCATCGCCCAAAGGAACAAGGTGATTTCCGCCAGCCACAGCGCATGGCTGGTCCAGCTAAACAGTAGTGAGAACAGCGCGATCAGCAGGAAACTGCCTGTCAGGCTGAGCGCCACATTGCGGTCGGCCAGTTTGCCGCCCAAAATATTGCCTGCCGTCAGCCCCGCCCCAATCAGGAACAGAGTCCAGCTCACGCCATGATCGCTGATGCCGGTGACCTGCAACAGCAACGGCGCAATATAGCTGAACAGCGTAAACATGGCGGCAGCAAAACAGACCGTCATCAGTAACGACAGCCACAGTTTACCGTTTGCCAGCGCGCTGATTTCGCTGGCCAGATTGACGGGCTTCTCGTTTTTATTTCCCGGCAGGCTGGTGATCAACGCAATAAAGGCCAGCACACCAATTACCGCAACGCCCCAGAAGGTGGCACGCCAGCCAAACAGCTGACCAAACCAGGTCCCCAATGGCACGCCTAATACGTTGGCTAACGTCAGGCCGGTAAACATCAGCGCCACGGCGGACGCCTGGCGATCGGCAGCCACCAGACTGGCAGCCACCACAGCGCCAATGCCAAAAAACGCACCGTGACAGAGGGCGGTAATCACCCGCGCCAGCATCAGAAGGTTGTAGCTGTACGCCAGCGCGCACAACAGGTTACCGATGATGAAGATGGCCATTAACAGAATCAGCGTTTTCTTGCGTGGCAGTTTCGCGGTCAACAGTGCCATGACCGGCGCGCCAATGGCCACGCCCAGGGCATAGCCGCTGATGAGCCAGCCCGCTGACGGAATGGTCACCTGTAAATCGTTTGCCACTTCCGGCAGTAACCCCATAATAACGAACTCAGTGGTTCCGATGGCGAACGCACTCAGCGCCAATGCCAGTAATGCCACAGGCATAACACTCTCCCAAATATGATTATTGCGACGCGGTTGCTTCCGCGTGCATCGCGATGAACAGGCTATAATTTATGATCTCTGTCACATTCTGTATTACACCATAGCTGACTGTCATCGGATACTCACACAGAGGCAACACTGTATTGCAGGAAAGGCAATAATTGACAGTAAGATGAACTATGCTTATTAAACATGAGGTTAAGGAGAAAGGGATAGCCCGCCACTTAAAACAAGCAGAAAGGTTGCCAGCGAAGTAGCCGTTTTTTAGCTAATACCGATTTTAGTTATCAATAAAGTATTAGCGTTGCCGATAAAGCTCTTATGAATCGCCAGATGAAATGCAGTCCAACTGACGCGGAGAGAGAATAATGCAACGGCTTACCCTCTTACTGGTACTGGGCTTAACGGGTTGCTCAGTCGGTCACTATGAGTACAGTAAAGAAGCTGAAAAGCGGGTTGATATGACCGTTACCGGCATTCCAACCATCATGGGGCTGGGCACGCTGGGTACGACCATTCCCCTGACCCCGGACTACAGCCTCACGGCGGCCCACGTGGCGAAATATTCGCTTTACCGGGTGAAAGCCTGGCATCCGGAGTGCGACCTGGCGGTGGTCTACCACAAGAACAGCGAAGCCAACCTTCCTCCTGCCTTCCGTAACAGCCACATTGGCGATAAGGTGAACCTTTACGGGTACAGCTTTATCTCGGCCATGCCGGTCAGCTCAACCGGTCAGAATCTGGTGAATACCACGCTGGCCAATGACTGGAACAAAGCTAACTGTGTGGTGGTGGCAGCGAATGCCGGCGTAGTTAAAGGGATGTCTGGTGGCGCGGTTTACAATGCTTCTGACGACACACTGGCTGGCGTGATTGTCGGCTACAGCCAGCGCATTAACGATAACCACAGCGGCAAGACGTTGTATAAAGACGTCGCCCTCTATGTTCCTTACTCTCGCTTTCAGCACTGGCTGGATGACGCCGTAAAATCTTAATTTTTGTCGGGCAAACCGGGATGCTTGCCCATCGTCTGTTCAGGCGGATTCAGCCACCTGTCCTCACGGGTTGCTTCGTAGTCCGGATTGAGCGGATAAGTAATACGGTTTTCGGGTTTGCTCACCTCGCCCACCACTAAAAAGCGCGCCTCATGGTCGCGGTTGTTGATAAAGGTATGGCAGATGCCGGTTCCGGCCGGAAAAGCAACGGCATCGCCCGGCGACAGCGGGTACAACTCACCGTTTATCCAGGCGTCAGGATGACCTTCAAGCACAAAGATAAACTCTTCTTCCGCGCTCTCCGCGTGCGGATAGGACATGCGGCGTCCGGGCAACAGCCTTTCATGGTGAATGCCGAGGCGGGTTAACCCCAGTAACCGCCCCAGTGGCGCGCCAATCGACATACGCTCATCGCTGTCAGAATAGTGTTCGTTATCGTCGCCTTCCAGCGTCTGCCAGTGGCGAATACAGTCGGGACGTTGTGTCATCGTGGTTGGCTCCCTGTTGAGATTTCAGTCTGGCAGAGGGAGCGGGATGACTCAAGCACGGCATCGCGAACAGCAGAAAGAAAAAAGGCCGGGATAACCCGGCCTTTTTACAGAACAACAAGACTTATTTAGCGCCAGGACGCAGCGCCGGGAACAGGATCACGTCACGGATGGTATGGCTGTTGGTAAACAGCATCACCATCCGGTCGATACCAATGCCTAAACCTGCCGTTGGCGGTAAGCCGTGTTCCAGTGCAGTAACGTAGTCTTCGTCATAGAACATGGCTTCATCATCGCCCGCGTCTTTGGCATTAACCTGCTGCAGGAAGCGATCAGCCTGATCCTGCGCATCGTTAAGCTCAGAGAAGCCGTTGCCGATTTCACGTCCGCCGATAAAGAACTCGAAACGGTCGGTGATTTCCGGGTTTTCATCGTTACGACGAGCGAGCGGAGAAACTTCCGCCGGGTATTCGGTAATGAAGGTAGGCTGAATCAGGTGCGCTTCTGCGGTTTCCTCAAAAATCTCGGTCACCACGCGGCCTAAGCCCCAGCTTTTCTCGACTTTGATGCCGATGGCCTGAGCGACTGCCACGGCTTTATCGAAATCGTCAAGATCGGCCAGATCGGTTTCCGGACGGTATTTTTTGATGGCTTCACGCATGGTGAGCTTTTCAAACGGCTTGCCGAAATCGAATTCCTGCTCACCATAAGGCACGACGGTGCTGCCCAGCACATCCTGCGCCAGCGTGCGGAACAGGCTTTCGGTCAGTTCGATCAGATCCTTATAATCCGCATACGCCATATAGAGTTCCATCATGGTGAACTCTGGATTATGACGTGGCGAAATCCCTTCGTTACGGAAGTTACGGTTGATCTCAAACACGCGGTCAAAACCGCCCACAACCAGACGTTTCAGATACAGCTCTGGCGCAATACGCAGGTACATATCGATATCCAGCGCATTATGATGCGTGATAAACGGACGCGCTGATGCGCCACCCGGAATCACCTGCATCATTGGCGTTTCCACTTCCATAAAGTCGCGAGCGACCATGAACTGGCGAATACCGGCCATAATCTGAGAGCGAATTTTGAAGGTGTTGCGTGATTCATCGTTGGCGATGAGATCAAGATAACGCTGACGATAACGTGTTTCCTGATCGGCCAGGCCGTGAAACTTATCAGGCAACGGACGCAGCGCTTTGGTCAGTAAACGCAGTTCTGAACAGTGAACAGACAGCTCGCCGGTTTTAGTTTTGAACAACTTACCGCGTGCGCCGAGGATATCGCCCAGATCCCACTTTTTGAACTGCTCGTTATAGATGCCTTCAGGCAGATCGTCACGTGCTACGTACAGCTGAATGCGGCCGCCAACGTCCTGCAGGGTGATGAAAGACGCTTTGCCCATAATACGGCGCGTCATCATACGGCCCGCCACGCTGACCTCAATGCCTAAGTCTTCCAGCTCTTCGTTACTCTTCTCGTCATAGCTGGCGTGCAGCCGATCGGAGGTGGTATCACGACGAAAATCGTTAGGAAACGCCACGCCGTTTTCACGCAGCACGCTCAGTTTCTCGCGACGCGTTTTCAGTTCGTTATTTAACTCAAGTGCGACGTCAGCGCTCTGCGGTTGTTGTTCAGACATGTCGGTTCCTTATAGCCCTGCTTTTAAACTTGCTTCAATGAAACGGTCCAGATCGCCATCCAGAACCGCCTGCGTATTACGCGTTTCCACGCCGGTACGCAGATCTTTAATTCGTGAGTCGTCCAGAACGTAAGAACGGATCTGGCTTCCCCAGCCGATATCCGACTTATTGTCTTCCAGCGCCTGCTTCTCGGCATTTTTTTTCTGCATCTCAAGCTCGTACAGCTTCGCCTTCATCTGCTTCATCGCCTGATCTTTGTTTTTGTGCTGAGAGCGGTCATTTTGACACTGCGTGACCGTACCGGTCGGAATATGGGTGATACGCACCGCAGATTCCGTCCGGTTAACGTGCTGACCACCGGCACCGGAGGCACGGTAAACGTCAATGCGCAGGTCTGCCGGGTTAATGTCGATATCGATATCGTCATCGACTTCCGGGTAGATAAACGCGGAGCTGAATGAGGTATGGCGGCGACCACCGGAGTCAAACGGACTCTTACGAACAAGGCGATGAACGCCTGTCTCGGTGCGTAACCAGCCAAACGCATAATCGCCCGACACGCGAATGGTTACCGATTTAATGCCCGCCACTTCGCCTTCGGACTCTTCAATAATCTCGGTTTTGAAGCCTTTCGCTTCGGCCCAACGCAGATACATACGCATCAGCATGCTGGCCCAGTCCTGCGCCTCGGTGCCGCCGGAGCCAGCCTGCAAGTCGATATAACAGTCTGCGCTGTCGTACTCACCTGAGAACATACGGCGGAATTCGAGTTCACCCAGTTTAACGTCCAGCGCGTCCAGTTCTTCGACCGCTTCGTTAAAGGTTTCTTCGTCATCGGCTTCCACAGCCAGATCAAGCAGGCCCTGTACGTCTTCCAGCCCCTGCGTCATCTGATCCAGCGTATTCACGATTGCTTCGAGAGAGGAGCGCTCTTTACCCAACGCCTGGGCGCGTTCAGGTTCGTTCCAGACGTCAGACTGTTCGAGTTCTGCGTTTACTTCTTCAAGGCGTTCTTTCTTGGCATCGTAGTCAAAGATACCCCCGAAGAACGTCGCTGCGCTCGGTGAGGTCCTGAATACGGTATTTGACCGGATTAATTTCAAACATGTGTTTAGCGTCTTTTTAACGTTTGATGGAATAAGAAATGTAACCTGCGAGTTTACCCGAAACCGGCGACAGTTTGTAGCGTTGAGAAAATGCGCAGGGTGTAAACGTTTGGGACAGGCTGTGCTGAAAGGGAGGGAGGCAACGTCAGAAAGGCCTGGCGGACGGACTCCCGTCCGTCCACCTTCATCCGTTAACTGAGCGGCCAGAGATGTTCAATAATCAACTGCACTGAGCGGTTACCGCGATATTCATTGATATCCAGCCGGTACGCCAGTTCAACCTCGCGAACGCTGCTGTCAGGCCACAGCGTGGTATCTACGTTAAACGCGATACCGTCGATCAATGGCCCGCCGCCCAGTGGCTCCACCATGACTTTCAGATGACGTTCCCCCACCAGCCGCTGTTGCAACAGCCGGAATTTGCCGTCAAACGCAGGCTCCGGAAAGGCCTGTCCCCAGGGACCGGCATCGCGCAGCATTTCGGCGGTCTCCAGAGAAAACTCAGCGGGTTGTAACGCGCCATCAGACCACATCACCCCTTGCAGCGCTTCGCCAGCCAGCCAGTCGCCGACCAGTTCAGCGAACCGCTGACGAAACTCCTCGTAGCGCGCCTCCTCCAGCGACAGCCCGGCCGCCATGGCGTGACCACCAAACTTCTGCATCAGCCCGGGGTGGAGCGTATCAAGCCGTTCCAGGGCATCCCGCAGGTGCAGGCCCGCAATCGAACGTCCCGAGCCTTTCAGCATGCCGTCGCCCGCAGGCGCAAAGGCGATGACCGGACGGTGAAAACGCTCTTTGAGCCGGGAAGCCAGAATACCTACCACGCCCTGATGCCATTCGGGATGATAAAAGGCCAGCCCCAGCGGCAAATCGGTTTGCTCACGCTCCAGCGTCTGACAGAGCGCCAGCGCCTCGCTTTGCATACCCTGTTCAATCTCTTTGCGCATCTGATTGAGCGCATCCAGCTCGCTGGCTAGCATACGCGACTGGCTGAGATCGTCCGTCAGTAACAGCGCGACGCCGACTGACATATCGTCGAGCCTTCCGGCCGCATTCAGCCGCGGTCCCAGCGCAAACCCCAGGTCGCTGGCGGCCAGCTGGCGCGCATCGCGATTGGCGATTTCCAGTAGCGCCTTGATGCCCGGTCGGCATTTACCGGCACGAATGCGGCTCAGGCCCTGCCAGACCAAAATACGGTTATTTGCATCCAGCGGCACGACATCCGCAACCGTGCCCAGCGCCACCAGATCGAGCAGGTCAGCCAGGTTAGGTTCTGCCCGCGTGACGCCAAACCAGCCCTGGGTTCGCAGATGGGCACGCAGCGCCATCATCAGGTAAAAGGCCACACCAACGCCTGCCAGCGCACGCGACGGGAAAGTGCAATCAGGCAGGTTTGGGTTAACGATAGCGTCCGCGTCAGGCAGCGTTTCGCCGGGTAAATGGTGGTCGGTCACCAGCACCGCAATCCCGTGCGCATGCGCGACGGCGACGCCAGCATGAGAGGAAATACCGTTATCGACAGTGAGGATCATCTCCGCGCCGCGCGCTTTCGCCTGTTCGACAACCTCAGGACTGAGGCCGTATCCATCCTCAAACCGGTTAGGTACCAGATACTGAACATTGCTGCATCCCATGCTGCGCAGAGCCAGTACGGTAAGCGCGGTACTGGTGGCACCGTCAGCATCAAAATCGCCGACGACCATAATACAGCGTCCATCCAGCAGCGCTTCATGCAGCAAGGCGACGGCCTTATCAATACCGCTCAGCGCACTAAACGGCAGCAGGTTTTTCGCGCCTCTTTCAAGCTGAGCGGCATCACTGACGCCGCGTTGCAAATAAAGCCGACGCAGAAGCGGCGGCAAATCAGCAGGGAGCCCGGGCAAATCCGGTACCGCCTCACGACGACGTAATTCGACTTCGTGCTTTACCACGCCTTAACCACCACGCTTTTGATTATCCAGTACCTGTTTGAGTTCCTGAGGGCTTTGGTAGCCCGGGATCATCATTCCGCTATCGGTCAGAATGGCGGGCGTGCCCTGAATGCCGAACAGAATGCCGAGTTTATACTGCTGACCAATGTCAGTTTTGCATGACGCAGGCGCCTCCATCTTCGGCGCATCACCTTTCATCGCGTCATCGAAGGCTTTGTTACGATCGGCGCTGCACCAGACCGCTTTCATGGCGCTGGCGACATTACCGTTCATCCCTTCGCGTGGGAAAGCAAGATAACGAACCGTGATGCCCAGCGCATTGTAATCGGCCATCTGCTCGTGCAGCTTGTGACAATAGCCACAGGTAATGTCCGTGAACACCGTGACCACATGCTGCTCTTTTGGCGCTTTATAGATGATCATCTCCGGAACCAGCGCGTCGACCTTTTTATCCAGCAGCGTATTGGTCACGTTCACCGGTTGCGTGCCGCTGACATCATAAAGGGGACCCTGGATCATGTGCTTACCATCATCGGTCACATACAGGACGCCGCTTTCGCTGAGCACGGTTTTGAAGCCTGGCAGCGGAGACGGCTGAATCTCGGTCTGGTGTAAACCCAGCTTTTTCAGGGAAAGCTGAATAGCGCTGTCATCAGCGTGGGTTAAACCGGAAAAGGCGCTGACCAGCAGCGCCAGCGTGGCAACATGTTTGTTCATTGTTTTCCTTATATCCGTCGGTCATGCACGCGGATGATGCTGTTGATGTAACAGTCGCAGACGTTCCGTGGCGACGTGAGTATAAATCTGGGTCGTGGAGAGATCGCTGTGTCCCAGTAACATCTGTACGACACGCAAGTCTGCTCCGTGGTTCAGCAAATGTGTGGCAAAGGCGTGGCGCAGCACATGGGGCGACAGCTTTTCGCTGTCAATGCCTGCCAGCGTGGCGTAGTGCTTGATTCGGTGCCAGAACGTCTGCCGCGTCATTTGCTGCGCGCGGCTACTGGGGAAGAACACATCCAGCGTTTGCCCGTTGAGCAACCACGGACGACCATGTTCCATATAATATTCCAGCCAGTAAACCGCCTCTTCACCTAATGGCACCAGGCGCTCTTTATTGCCCTTACCGATCACCCGCACCACGCCCTGACGCAGGCTGACGTCGTTCAGGGTTAATCCCACCAGCTCCGAAACACGCAGCCCGGTGGCATACAATAATTCCAGCATGGCTTTATCGCGCAGTTCCAGCGGCACGTTGACATCCGGAGCCTGCAGTAAACGCTCGACCTGTGCCTCGCTCAGATCTTTGGGCAGCCGCTGGGGCAGCTTTGGCGCGGCCAGTTGGGCGCTGGGATCGTCCACACGAATCTTTTCACGGTACAGGTACTGAAACAGGCGGCGCATAGCGCTGAGCAGACGCGCTGAGCTGGTGGCCTTATAGCCGCCTTCCAGTCGCTCTGCGAGAAACTGTTGCAGATCCTGCGGGCTTAATGACACCAGCGTCAGGCCGTGATGCGCCAGCCAGCCGGTGAGCGTTTGCAGATCCTGTCGATAGGAGGACAAGGTATTTTGCGCCAGATTGCGCTCAATCCACAGCGCGTCAAGAAACTGTTCTGTCAGTTCGCTGTCTTGCACGTTTTCCCCGCCGTTCAGTCTGAAATCGTGCTCATTATGCCTGATTCACCCCTGCTTCTGATACAATTACGCCAAAGTCTGGATTAACAGAGCACTATCTGCATGAAAATAGGTCTTTTTTACGGTTCCAGTACCTGCTACACCGAAATCGTAGCGGAGAAGATTCGGGATTTTATTGGCGACGAGTTAGTGACGTTGCACAACGTGAAAGATGACGATCCGCGTCTGATGGAAGAGTACGACCTGCTGATTTTGGGCATTCCGACCTGGGACTTCGGCGAGCTACAGGAAGACTGGGAGGCCATCTGGCCGCAGTTGCCCACCCTCAATCTGCATAACAAGATAGTGGCGCTTTACGGCATGGGCGACCAGATTGGCTATGGTGAATGGTTTCTCGACGCGCTGGGTATGCTGCACGACCTGCTGCAACCCATGGGCGTGCAGTTTGTCGGCTACTGGCCGCTGGATGGCTATGAATTTACCAGCCCCAAACCGCTTAGCGCGGATGGCAAACAGTTTGTCGGGCTGGCGCTGGATGACGTCAATCAGTTTGACGTGACGGATGAGCGCGTTGAGCAGTGGTGCGAGCAGATTCTGACGGAAACGGCCGAACGCCTGTAGGCTGTCGGTGTTAACGCGCGCGTTGTCTGTCGCGAAAACAGCAGGCGCGTAAGGCGCGCCATTCAGCAGGCTGCATATTATCCTGCATGAGCCAAAACCGCGTTATCCTGCCTTGAGGGTTCTTCATGACCAGCAACACCGCGCCAGGTAACCAGTAAAGCGGTTGCTGCGTTTGCCAGTGTTCATCCTGCCAGTGCCAGTCACGGGCACTGTCGCGTCGTAGCGCTCCACAGCGCAGACACAAGCGCCTGTCCTGCCGCCATCCTTCCCACACGATGAGGGCGAACAGCACCGGCTTTATCACCCACTCTGCCGCAGACAAGGGCATCAGCCCGACGCCGGCTAGCGTTACCACCAGCGTCAGGGCAAGGATTGTGCGCGCCTGCAACGAGGGATGAAGGTTACATTGCCACCGGGCCGCGTTCACGATTACGCTGCTGAATAAGCTTCACCATGCGTTTCAGCTCGGGATCGGCTGGCTCGCCGTGGTTCATCATCCAGTTGAAAAGGTCCGGATCGTCACTTTTCAGCAGGGCAATGAAAACCTGCTTGTCGGTATCGTTTAACGTGTCATATTCGTACTTGAAGAACGGCATAATAGCGACATCCAGTTCCAGCATGCCACGACGGCAGGCCCATTGAACGCGCGATTTATCATGAATATCCATGCATCAGTTTTCCTGTTTCACATCGTGGCGACTAGTGTAACCTGGATTAACAGCGGCTGCAGGCTCCAGACTTCGTCATGTGCACAACGCCGCAGGATGACGCTTTTTATGGCGTTCATCACGCGTTTTGTGCGCCCTGTTCAGTAAACAGGTTGCAATGCCAGTCTGCTCTTTTACCATTGAAGATATTGTTCCGGATGAACCTTCATACTCAGGATTTATCAATGCCAACATTTACGCTTCCCCCACGTCAACCTGCGGCCTCATCGCGTCTGCCGCTCACGTTAATGTCTCTGGATACCTGGGCTCTGGTGTCTGTAGTGGGCCCTGACAGTACGTCCTATTTGCAGGGTCAGTTGACGCTGGATGTCGCCGCGCTGGATGCCGCCCATCATCTGCCCGCCGCCCACTGCGATGCGAAAGGCAAAATGTGGAGCAATCTGCGTCTGTTTCACCGCGGCGAAGGTTATGCCTATTTAGTGCGCCGGGCACTGCGTGATACTCAGTTGCCGGAGCTAAAAAAATACGCCGTATTCTCTAAAGTGACGCTGGCCGCCGATGACGATGTGGTGTTACTGGGCGTTGCCGGTTTCCAGGCTCGCGCGGCGCTGGCCGACCGGTTTGAAGCCCTTCCTGACAGTACCACTCCCGTGGTGCACCAGGGCGAAACCACCCTGCTGTGGTTTGCCCAGCCCGCAGAGCGCTTTTTACTGGTCACCTCGCTTGCTGAGGCAGAAGCACTGAAACAGAAGCTGGCCGAGGATGCTCAGTTAACAGACAGCACACAGTGGCTGGCCCTGGACATTGAAGCCGGTATTCCGGTGATTGAACCTGCGACCAGCGCGCAGTTTATTCCCCAGGCGACTAATTTGCAGGCACTGGACGCGATCAGCTTCAAAAAAGGCTGCTACACCGGGCAGGAGATGGTGGCCCGCGCGAAATACCGTGGCGCCAATAAGCGCGCCCTGTACTGGCTGTCAGGCCAGGCCAGCCATCTGCCTGCCGCAAACGACTCGCTGGAATTGCAGATGGGTGAACGCTGGCGTCGCACAGGTACCGTTCTCGCCGCCGTGCAGCTTGATGATGGCGTGACCTGGGTGCAGGTCGTGATGAATAACGATCTGGAGCCAGACAGCGTATTGCGCGTCGAAGGGGATGAAGGAGGCAAACTCACTATTCAGCCTTTGCCTTATTCGCTGGACGAAAACTGAGTGTCGGGGCGGGAACCTCTCCCGCCCTGTTTCTACATGACGTAGAAATAAATGGCGCAGAAATGACAGATGCAGCCGCCTAACACAAAACCGTGCCAGATGGCGTGATTAAACGGCACGCGGCGCGCCACATAAAAGATCACCCCCAAGGAATAGATGATGCCACCCAGCGCCAACAGCCAGATTCCGCCCGGCGACAGTTTCATCGCCAGTTGATAGACCACCACCAGCGACAGCCATCCCATACAAAGATACGTGACCAGTGACAGCACCTTATAGCGTTCGGCGATCGTCAGTTTAAACAGGATGCCCAGCAGCGCCAGTCCCCAGATGACCGCCATTAATGCGTGAGCCAGCGGTGACTGCAGCCCTGTCATCAAAAACGGCGTATAAGTGCCCGCAATCAACAGATAGATGGCGCAGTGATCCACTTTTTTCAGCACGCGTTTGGCGCGTGAATGACTGACAGCGTGATAAAGCGTGGACGCCAGAAACAGCACGATCATGCTGCCGCCATACAGGCTTGAGCTGACGATGGTGGTGACATCCGCATGGATCGCTGTTGCCTTAACCAGTAGCAGCACTAACCCAACGATTCCAAAGAGGCAACCCAGCCCGTGACTGATACTGTTGGCAATTTCCTCTGCCAGTGGATAGCCCTGCGTGGAAAAATGTTTATGCGTCATAACCTTCCTGCCTGAAAAGTGAGAGCCATTGCAGATTAATCACCAGATAAATTAATCAGAAAAACTTTCAGTGTACAAGTGTAAGCTTAAATTAATTAATGCGGTCAACGCCGGTTCAAATTCTGTTAAAATGCTGACTGGTCAACTATCTGGTGATTTTTTCATGTTCGCGCATCACGATCTTGCCACGCTCAACGATCTGGAATTGCAGGTTTATCAGTACATCATCAGACATCGTGAAAGTGTCAGTTACATGACCATTCGTGAACTGGCGGAGCAGGCCGCCGTGTCAACTACCACCGTGCTGCGTTTCTGTCGCAAAATGCACTGTGAAGGCTGGTCTGAGTTTCGTATCCGTCTGCGGCTGGCCCAGGAACACACGGCCCCAGCTTTACCGGTCTCTGGCCCGGCCGATATGCTGAGTTTTTTTAAAAGCATCAATAATGCTGAATTTGAGCAGGTCATCACCCAGGCAGCCGCGATGATCAGGCAGGCTGAGCGGGTATTTTTTATTGGTGTGGGCACATCAGGGAGCCTGGGAAAATACGGTGCACGTTTTTTTTCGAATGTGGGGAAATTCAGTCATGCTATTGATGATCCTTATTATCCCGTCAGTCCGAGCCTGTATGAAAATGCCCTGGCGATCATCCTTTCTGTCTCGGGCGAAACAGAAGAAGTACTGCGTATCGCCAGCCAGTTTAGCCTGAATAAATGCAAAATTATTGCGGTCACCAACAGTGAAAACTGTTCGCTGGCAAAAATGAGCGACTTTACGGTTTCCTATCACGTCCCGGTTATCCGCCTGGCGGATAACTGCGATATTACCACTCAGGTACCGGCGATTTATATTATCGAATCACTTGGCCGACGGTTAAGCCAGTAAAACACAGCGTTTTTTAGCTGTGACAAATCCCTTTTTTCGCACGGTGTTATACCGTGACTTTATAAAGTGCTTTGCTACACTCAGCCCAATTTTATCTGTATTGGAGAGTGGGTAATGAGCTTACCAGACACATTTTTGTGGGGCGGTGCCGTCGCGGCTCACCAGGTTGAAGGCGGGTGGGATCAGGGTGGAAAAGGTATTAGCATCGCTGACGTGCTGACAGGGGGTGCACACGGCGTGGATCGTGTCATTACCGATGGCGTTCAGCCCGGAAAATTTTACCCTAATCATCAGGCCGTCGAGTTTTACTCACACTATAAGCAGGATATTGCGTTATTTGCGGAGATGGGATTTAAATGCTTCCGTACCTCGATTGCGTGGACGCGTATATTCCCTAATGGCGATGAGCAGCAACCTAACGAAGCCGGCCTGCAGTTTTATGATGACCTGTTTGATGAATTACTGAAATATGGCATCGAACCAGTAATTACCCTTTCCCATTTTGAAATGCCCTACCACCTGGTAAAAGAGTATGGCGGCTGGCATAACCGTAAAGTCATCGATTTCTTTGTGCGTTTCAGTGAAGTCGTGCTGGAACGATACAAAAATAAAGTTAAATACTGGATGACCTTTAACGAAATTAATAACCAACGTAACTGGCAATATCCGCTGTTTGGCTACTGCTGTTCCGGCGTTATTTTCACCGACCATGAAAAACCTGAACAGGCGATGTATCAGGTCATGCACCATCAGTTCGTTGCCAGTGCCCGGGTGGTGAAGCGCGGACACGAGATCAACCCGGACTTCAAAATTGGCTGCATGATCGCCATGGTGCCGGTTTATCCGTTCTCCTGCCATCCGGACGATGTCATGCTGGCTAAAGAAGCGATGCATCAACGCTATGTCTTTAGCGATGTACAAATGCGCGGTTACTACCCTGCCTACGCGCTGAAAGAGTGGGAACGCAAAGGCTACCACATTGAGATGCAACCAGAGGATGCAGATACCCTGCGTCAGGGCTGTGCCGATTACATCGGTTTCAGCTATTACATGAGTAATGCCGTGCAGCACAGCGCCAGCGGTGTTGACGACCCCATTACCGGTTTTGACGGGGTGGTCAAAAACCCGCATGTCAGCGCCTCAGACTGGGGCTGGCAGATCGATCCCGTTGGCCTGCGTTATGTGCTGAACGATCTGTACGAACGCTACCAGAAGCCGCTGTTTATCGTGGAAAACGGCTTTGGCGCAATCGACAAACCGAATGCGCAGGGCGTGATCGAAGATGATTACCGCATTGCGTATCTGGCGGTGCATATCGCAGAGATGAAAAAAGCCGTCATTCATGATGGTGTGGATCTCATGGGATATACGCCGTGGGGCTGCATCGATTGTGTATCCTTTACGACCGGCCAGTACGACAAGCGCTACGGTTTCATTCACGTTAATAAAAACGACGATGGCAGCGGTGATTTCTCACGCGCGAAAAAGAAAAGCTTTGCCTGGTATCAGCAGGTTATCGCCAGTAACGGTGAAAAGCTGTAAGTCGGTTGCCGCAGCGTCACGCTGCGGCATGAATTTACCGCCCGCCGGCGGCATCAATGATGCTGCCGGTGATGTAAGAGGCCGCATCGCTGGCCAGCCAGACCACCACTTCTGCAATTTCTTCGGCATGTCCACCACGTCCCATCGGAACGCCGCTCGCCAGTCGGTCGACCCGGCCGGGCTCCCCGCCATCGGCATGCATCCCGGTGTAGATCAGACCGGGCCGCACGCCATTGACGCGAATTCCCTGTTGCGCGACCTCCAGTGACAGACCTTTCGTCAGCGTATCCATCGCGCCCTTCGATGCGGCATAGTCGACATATTCACCGGGAGAACCCGTACGGGCTGCCGCGGAGGAAACGTTCACAATACTGCCGCCCAGTCCTCCCAGGTGCGTTCCCATGCGCCGGACGGCTTCACGACAGCAGAGGAAGGTGCCCGTGACATTTGTGGCAAAAACCTGTTGAATGCGCGCCGCGTCCAGTTGCTCAAGACGGCATTGCTGAAACAGGATACCGGCGTTATTTACCAGCAGCGAGAGCGGCAGGTTCTCCTGATCCAGCCGTTGAAACAGCGCCATGACCTGCGCCTCCTCACTGATATCGGCCTGTACGCTAAAGGCTTCTCCGCCGTTACGCACAATCTCATCCACCACCCGCTGCGCTTCACTTTCGCGCGCGCGATAATTCACGGCCACACGGTAACCCCGTGTCGCCAGTAAAACGGCGGTCGCACGGCCAATGCCGCGACTACCGCCAGTAACAAGCGCGAGTTTCATCTGAGCCTCCATAAAAAAGGGCCGAAAACCGGCCCTCAAAACAGTTGTGTTAACCCGACTCAGGCATAGTCGCTCATCGGTACACATGAGCAGAACAGGTTGCGGTCACCAAAAACATCATCCAGGCGCTTCACTGTTGGCCAGTATTTATTGTGGCTGCCTGCCGGGAAAACGGCCAGCTCGCGGCTGTAAGGATGCGTCCATTCGCCAGTCACTTCCATTTGTGTGTGAGGCGCGTTAACCAGCGGATTATCATCCATTGGCCACTCGCCCTTTTCCACCCGCCCAATTTCCATACGAATCGCCAGCATGGCATCAATAAAGCGGTCCAGCTCCAGTTTGCCTTCCGATTCGGTAGGTTCCACCATCAGCGTGCCCGCGACCGGGAATGACATGGTTGGCGCATGGAAACCGTAGTCGATGAGGCGTTTTGCAATATCCAGTTCACTGATCCCGGTCTGCTCTTTCAGCGGACGAATATCCAGAATACATTCGTGCGCCACACGACCATCGCGCCCGGTATACAGAATCGGATAAGCTGATTTCAGACGGCTGGCGATGTAGTTGGCATTGAGAATCGCCACCGAACTGGCCTGCTTGAGCCCTTCCGCGCCCATCATGCGGATGTACATCCAGCTGATTGGTAAAATGGAAGCACTGCCAAACGGTGCAGCAGAGACAGCGCCCTGCTGTGTCAGCACACCATCATTCTGCACCACGCTGTGACCGGGTACAAACGGTGCCAGATGCGCTTTCACGCCAATAGGTCCCATGCCCGGGCCGCCGCCGCCGTGCGGAATACAGAAAGTTTTGTGCAGGTTAAGGTGCGAAACGTCAGCGCCAATATAACCCGGCGTCGTAATGCCCACCTGGGCATTCATGTTCGCACCGTCCAGGTACACCTGGCCGCCGTACTGATGCACGATCTGGCACACTTCACGAATAGTCTCTTCGTACACGCCGTGCGTGGATGGGTAGGTCACCATGATGCATGACAGTTTATCGCCCGCCTGTGCGGCTTTTTCGCGCAGGTCGCCCAGATCGATATTACCCTGTTTGTCACAGGCCACGACCACCACATCCATGCCCGCCATCTGGGCTGAGGCCGGGTTGGTCCCGTGTGCTGAGCTGGGAATCAGGCAAAGGTGACGTTCACCTTCACCACGGCTTTCATGGTAACGACGAATCGCTAACAGCCCCGCGTATTCCCCCTGTGCACCGGAGTTCGGTTGCATGCAGAGCGCATCGTAACCGGTAAGCTGAACCAGCCACTGGGAAAGCTGGCCAATCATTTGCAGGTAGCCGCCCGCCTGTTCTGCCGGGCAGAACGGATGCATTTCGGCAAATTCAGGCCAGGTGATGGGAATCATCTCTGCGGCAGCGTTAAGCTTCATCGTGCATGAACCCAGCGGAATCATCGCCTGGTTGAGAGCCAGATCTTTTTTCTCCAGGCTGTGCATATAGCGCATCATCTCGGTCTCACTGTGATGGCGATTGAACACAGGGTGAGAGAGGATGTCGCTGACGCGCTGCTGGCTTGCAGGGATTGACTGGCTGTCTGCCGCAACCTGGCTATCAAGTTGATCGATATCCAGACCATGATCATCGCCCAGCAGGATGGCGAACAATGTCGCAACGTCTTCACGACATGTGGTTTCATCCAGCGTGATACCGACAGCGTTATGAATATCACTACGCAGGTTAACGCCGAAACTCAGCGCACGGTTTAACACGGCGGCTTTATCGGTCACGTCCACTGTCAGCGTGTCGAACCAGTGGTGATGACGCAGCTTCAGCCCGCCACGTTGCAGTCCGGCAGCCAGGATATCGGTGAAGCGGTGAATACGTGAAGCGATACGTTTCAGCCCAACAGGTCCGTGGAACACGGCATACAGTCCCGCGATATTGGCCAGCAGCACCTGAGAGGTACAGATATTGGAGTTGGCTTTTTCCCGACGGATATGTTGCTCGCGAGTTTGCATCGCCATACGCAACGCGGTGTTGCCAGCGGCGTCGCGTGAGACACCGATAATACGGCCAGGCATAGAACGCTTGTGTTCATCACGGCTGGCAAAGAAGGCCGCATGAGGACCGCCATAGCCCATTGGTACACCAAAGCGCTGAGCGGAACCGAACACAATATCCGCGCCCTGCTTGCCCGGCGATTCAAGTAACACCAGGGCCATAAAATCCGAGGCCACGCTGACGACCACCTTACGGGTTTTCAGCTCGGCAATCAGGCTGGTGTAATCGTGGACCTCGCCCGTGGTGCCTACCTGCTGAAGCAGGACACCAAACAGATTATCGTGCTCCAGGGCTTTCTCCGCGCTGTCGATAATCAGTTCAAAACCAAAGGTTTCGGCGCGGGTCCGTACCACATCCAGCGTTTGCGGATGGATATCATCAGCGATAAAGAACCGGTTGGCATTTTTCAGTTTGCTGATGCGTTTTGCCATCGCCATCGCTTCGGCCGCCGCGGTGGCTTCATCCAGCAGTGAAGCGGACGCGATATCCATGCCGGTCAGATCAATGGTGACCTGCTGGAAGTTTAGCAGCGCCTCCAGGCGCCCTTGAGAAACTTCGGGCTGATACGGCGTGTAAGCCGTGTACCAGCCCGGATTTTCCAGCATGTTCCGCAGGATAACGGGCGGCGTTATCACCGCACTGTATCCCATGCCGATCCAGGATTTGTAGCGCAGGTTTTGCGCGGCAATCGCTTTTAACTCTGCCAGCGCCTGCTGTTCAGTTGCCGCATCGCCAACGGCGGGCGGACCGGGCAACTGAATGTCGGCGGGAACAATAGAACCAATCAACGACGCCAGAGAGCTGGCACCAATCGCCTCCAGCATAACGGCCTGTTGTTCTGGCGACGGACCAATATGGCGCTCAATAAACGCACCGTTGTGTTCAAGCTGGCTGAGAGTCTGAGTCATGAGCTGTAAATCCTGAATCGGGCTGGGGAACAGAGAGTGCTGGTCAGATATCGGCGGCCTCATCTGGAGGCCGCGCAACGATTACTCGTCAATAGATGCTTTATAGGCATCCGCGTCCAGCAGTGAGTCTAGTTCTGACTCATCGCTGGCTTTGATCTGGAATAACCAGCCGTCCTGATAAGGCTCGCTGTTAACCAGCTCTGGGGAATCATTCAGCGCGTCGTTCACGGCGATAATTTCGCCACTGACAGGAGAATAGATATCGGAAGCCGCTTTTACGGATTCGGCGACGGCGCACTCTTCGCCGGCAGCGAACGTCGCCCCTACTTCTGGCAGGTCCACAAAGACCATATCGCCCAGTAATTCCTGCGCGTGTTCGGTGATGCCGACGGTGTAAGATCCATCCGCATTTTTGCGCAGCCATTCATGACTGTCGCGGTATTTCAACTCAGCTGGCACATTGCTCATCGCCCTTTCTCCTGTAATTATGTTTTACTGCGCAACCGGCTTGCCGGCGCGAACGAAAACGGGTTTAGTCACTTTTACGGGCATTTCACGGTTGCGGATTTCAACGATAGCGTCTTCGCCAATGCCCGCAGGCACGCGGGCCAGCGCAATGCTGTAACCCAACGTTGGTGAGAAAGATCCGCTGGTAATAATGCCCTGCTGCATCTGCCCCTGACTATCCGTAAAACGCACGGGCAGGCCGTTACGCAGTACGCCTTTTTCTGTCAGGATCAGGCCAACCAGTTTTTCAGTGCCTTTTTCGCGCTGACTTTCCAGTGCTTCGCGCCCGATAAAATTGCGGTCCGCCGGTTCCCAGCACAGGGTCCAGCCCATGTTGGCGGCCAGCGGTGAGACGCTTTCATCCATTTCCTGACCGTAAAGATTCATGCCCGCTTCCAGACGCAATGTATCGCGTGCGCCCAGCCCGGCGGGTTTGACGCCCGCGGCGAGCAGGCGCTGCCAGAATGTAACGGCCTGCGCCGCAGGCAGCGCGATCTCATAACCCGCTTCGCCGGTATAACCGGTGGTGGCGATAAACAGCTCCCCGGCCTGGATACCAAAGAACGGCTTCATACCTTGTACAGCCTGACGCTGTGCATCACTGAAGAGCGTTTGTGCTTTTTGCTGGGCCTGTGGGCCCTGCACGGCGATCATCGCCAGATCGTCACGCTCCCGGACTTCCACGCCATAACCCTGCGCATGTTCATTGATCCATGCCAGATCCTTTTCACGCGTCGCAGAGTTCACGACCAGGCGGAAAAACGTCTCATCCATGAAATACACGATCAGATCGTCAATCACGCCGCCCGACGCATTCAGCATGCCGGTGTAAAGCGCTTTGCCGGGTTGCGTCAGCCTCGCGACATCGTTTGCCAGCAGAAAACGCAAAAACTCACGCGTACGTGCACCGTGCAGATCGACGATGGTCATGTGCGAAACATCAAACATGCCTGCGTCGTTGCGAACAGCATGATGTTCATCCAGTTGGGAGCCATAGTGCAGCGGCATCATCCAGCCATGGAAATCCACCATACGCGCACCGTTTTTCTGATGCTGGTCAAACAGAGGTGTGTGCTGAGTCATAACTATCCTGTGCTGAAACAAGTAAGTTTGAAACCACGCCGCCGGGAGCCGACGCAAACGTTCTCTTTGCAATGACGTTACCACTGAACGGGTCGATTAACCATAAGCAAAGCGAGGTCGAACGCAGACGCACAGCCTAATCGCGCAAAAGAAAAAGCAGGACAAAAGACTGTAATTTTGTGATTAAACACACAACAAATACGACCTATTCATTTTTTTACAGCCATTTTATTCGTACCGACACGCAAGATGTTAAAAAAATAGCGAAGCAAAAATGGCGTCGAATAAAAATAAGTAATGCGAAACATCACGCAAAATTAGAATAAATCAAATGAGGCGCTGCAACGGTGCAGGACTGCATTTTTACGGTGCAGTCCTTTTTTAAAATAAAAAAGCCAGCAATTACGCTGGCTTTAAGAAAGGGATTCGCGTCAGCGAAGCCAGGCGGGAATGTCGTTCAGGCCCATCGCCTGCCGCAACATGACAGGTTTCACGCCCGGTAAATTATCGGCCAATTTTAGCCCGACATCGCGAAGCAGCTTTTTAGCCGGATTATTGCCCGCAAACAGCTCACGAAATCCCTGCATGCCCGCGAGCATCATGGCGGCACTGTGTTTACGGCTGCGTTCATAGCGGCGCAGATAGAGGTGCTGCCCGATATCTTTGCCCTGCTGATGCAGGCGGCGAACTTCACCAATCAACTCTGCGGCATCCATAAAACCGAGATTGACACCCTGCCCGGCCAGCGGATGAATGGTATGCGCAGCATCGCCCACCAGCGCCAGGCGATGTGCAGCAAAGCTGCGCGCATAGCGTGCCGTGAGGGGGAATGCCTTCCGTTCGCCTTCCAGTTCGCACAGGCCAAGGCGCATATCAAACGCCACCGACAACTGTTGATTAAAGAGCGCCTCAGGCATCGTTTCCAGCCGGGTGGCTTCCTGGGGCGACAGCGACCAGACGATGGAGCACAGATGCGGATCCTGCATCGGCAGAAACGCCAGAATGCCATCCCCATGGAATACCTGACGCGCGACGCCATCATGTGGCATGGAGGTACGGATGTTCGCCACCAGGGCATGGTGTTCATAATCCCAGAAAGTCAGCGGAATATCGGCTTTGTTGCGCAGCCAGGAATTGGCACCGTCTGCGGCAACCATCAGCCGTGCGCTCATCATGCCGCCATCCTGTAGCGTAATGAAAGCTTCGTTATCGCCAAATGCCACCTGCTGAAGATGTGACGACGGCAGCAACGTCACGTCACTGCAATGCCTGGCTCGCTGCCATAAGGCGCAGTGAATCACCGGGTTTTCGATAATGTGCCCGAGATGGGTTAAGCCCTGCTGCTCACCGTCAAATGAGATAGCACCGAAGCTGTCACGATCCCAGACTTCCATGGCCTGATAAGGGCTGGCTCTGAGCGACAGGATCGTCGACCAGACATCCAGTTTTTGTAAAAGACGTTCACTGGCCGCATTGATAGCCGATACGCGGACAGACGGAGAAGCGGTGGCATCAAATTGCGGCTCGGGCGCTTGTTCGAGTACGGCGATACGCAAGCCACTGCCCTGCAGACCGCAGGCCACGGCCAGTCCTACCATACCGCCACCGGCGATCACCACATCATAAGTTTGCATCAGTGCCTCTCAGTTAACGCTTAACCCAGCCAAGCGTGCGCTCGGCCAGAAGATTTCTCAGCAACGGCAGATGATCCATTGCCAGCAGGCCAAGGTTGCGCCCGACGACCAGCGGTGCATGGCGGTTGGCAAACAGGCGCACCAGACCGTCGGTGAGACCGATGGTCGTGGCCCGATCCTGTTGGCGACGCTGGCGGTAATGCTGCAGGACAGCATAGCTGCCGGGGTCCTGTTGCTGCCGGTGCGCGGTGGCCAGGGTTTCGGCTAAGGACATGACATCCCTCAGGCCCAGGTTAAATCCCTGCCCGGCAATAGGGTGCAGCGTCTGGGCTGCGTTGCCCACGGTGGCAACACGATGTGAAACGACCGGTTCGGCCTGTTGCAATGCCAGCGGATAGATATCGCGTTTACCGGTGTGGGTAAATTTCCCCAGTCGCCAGCCGAACGCGTGCTGAAGTTCGCTGAGAAACGTCTCGTCGTCCCAGCGCTCAAGCTGCGGGCGTTTATCCAATGAATGACACCACACCAGCGACAGTCGGTTGTCAGACATCGGCAGCAGGGCGAGCGGGCCGAACGCAGTAAACCGTTCAAAGGCCCGCCCCTGGTGCGGTATCTCGCTGGTGACATTCGCAATGAGTGCCAGCTGCTGATAAGTTTCGGTTTGCCACTGAATACCGCAGGCTGCCGCGACAGCCGAACGCGTGCCATCAGCCGCCACCAGCACATCAGCGTCCAGCTGTTCATCATTATCCAGCGTGACCTTCACGTGCGCCTGAGTACGGTTCACATTGGTGACCCGTGCCGGACAGCGCAGGGTGACGCCGGGAGCCTGTTTAAGCTGCGCGAATAAACGCTGGCCTACGTCGAACAATTCGACGACCTGGCCCAGCGCGGGAATCGCATAGTCGCTGGCCGCCAGTGAGACAAAACCCGCATGACCCCGATCGGAAACATGGATCGTTGTGATCGGCGTTGCGCAGGGGGCAATGCGCTGCCAGAGATTAATATTGGCCAGTTGCTGACAGGTGCCGGCAGACAGCGCAATGGCACGGCCGTCATAACCTGGATGCGCGCGGCTGGCAGGTTCGCTGCTTTCGATCAGCGTGACGGGCAGCGCGCCCTGTGTCAGGTGCGAAATAGCCAGCGCCAGCGTGGCACCGGTCATTCCGCCACCCGCGATGAGGACGGTCATCCTGCGCGTGCCGCCGCCATCAGCGCCTCAATAGCATCTGGATCTTTCACCACGCTGTCAGTGAGGTTCTCGTTACCTGTTTCAGTGATCACAATGTCATCCTCAATGCGAATGCCGATACCGCGGTATTCCACCGGCACGTCGGCATCGGGGGCAATGTATAAGCCTGGTTCAATAGTAATGACCATGCCCGGTTCCAGAATGCGATCCCGGCTTGGCGTGCCGTAGTGCCCCACATCATGGACATCCAGCCCCAGCCAGTGGCTCAGGCCATGCATAAAGAATTTGCGATGCGCGTCTTCAGCAATTAACGCGTCAACCTCGCCCTGCAACACGCCCAGTTCAACCAGACCGGTCACCATGATGTGCACCACCTCATCATTCACCTCGCGAATACTGACGCCAGGCCGGAAACGGGATAATGCCGTCTCTAATGATTTCAGCACGATGTTGTAGACAGCACGTTGAGCAGGTGAGAATTTACCGTTTACCGGGAAGGTGCGGGTAATATCGCCTGCGTACCCCTGCCATTCACATCCCGCATCAATCAGCACCAGGTCGCCATCCCGCAGCTCACATTCATTCTCGGTATAGTGCAGAATACATCCATTTTCACCGGAACCGACGATGGTGTTGTAGGAGGGAAAACGCGCACCGTGGCGGTTAAACTCATGATGAATTTCGCCTTCCAGATGGTATTCGTACAGGCCGGGGCGACAGGCCTGCATAGCGCGCGTATGGGCCAGCGCACTGATCTCACCTGCACGGCGCAGAATGGCGATTTCTTCCGGACTTTTGAACAGGCGCATCTCATGTACCCAGGGACGCCAGTCTGTCAGGCTGGCAGGGGCGCTCAGGTTCTGGCGGAAACCGCGACGTAGTTTATCCAGTGCACTGAACACCAGCTTGTCAGCCTCAGGATATAACCCTTGCGCGTGATAAACCTCATCCAGACCGTTCAACAAAAGATGAAGCTGCTCACCGATATCGTTCCAGGGCAGTGCGCGATCCACACCCAGTTTTGCCGGTGCCGCCTCCTGGCCCAGACGGCGACCAAACCAGATTTCTGCGGTCAGGTCGCGGACACGATTAAACAGCACACTGTGGTTGTGGTTCTCATCACTTTTGATCAGCACCAATAAGGCTTCAGGCTCATTAAAACCTGTGAAGTACCAGAAATCACTGTTTTGACGAAACGGATATTCGCTGTCGTTACTGCGCGTTACTTCAGGCGCCGCAAAAATTAACGCTGCGCTGCCCGGAACCATTTTCGCTAACAGCGCCTGACGACGCTGCTGGAAGGTCTCCAGTGAAATCATGTCTGCACTCCCTGTTGAACTGAGATATCTGGCTTAGTGTAACGTTGGCTTCTGTACTTCAGGTGCGGTTGGCTGCGGGCGCGTGAACGTATCGTGACAAAGTAGCGCCGCGACGCGGACGTACTCGATCACCTCCTCCAGCGACTGCTCCAGCTCTTCCTGATCTTCGTCTTCGTCATAGCCAAGCTGCGCGATAGTACGCAGATCATCAATGGCCTCGCCGGTTTCGCCGGTGACCTTATCCAGTTTAGGCTGAGTTACGCCCAGGCCGAGTAAAAAATGGTTTACCCAGCCAGCCAGGGCGTCCGCCCGATCAAACACGGTGATGTCATCATCGTCGGGCAGCATCAGTTGAAAGAGAAAGCCATCTTCTTCAAGCGCCGTCGTAATATTTGCATGCAAATCCTGCAGCGGCTGGGCCAGCGTGTGCGAAAAAGCCATGCCTTCATTCGCGAGATCGTGGACCAGCGTTTTCCAGCTGGTATCCTGATTACCGCCACACAGAATACCGCTGAGTAATCCGTGCATTTCGGCAGGTGTCATTCCGACGCCGTGCTGTGAGAGCGCCGCCGCCAGCGCATTGTAATCAGGGGTTGCGTTCTGTGAAGACATCATTTTTCATCGTCGTTGGCTGTAAGAGTTCGTGGTATGCTACCACTAGCTGCCTCAAGGTTTCCAGAAAAGGGGTTGTATCTTATTTCTCAGGTCTATATAGTTGCCCGCCTCCCAGGCCATTGAAGGCTAAGGGAATGGCGAGCCAGGTAATCAGTCAGGAAGGTGGCATGTCTGCACAACCGGTAGATTTACAAATTTTTGGTCGTTCTTTGAGAGTAAATTGTCCGCCTGAACAGCAAGATGCGCTGAACGCGGCGGCGGAAGATCTCAATCAACGGTTGCAAGATTTAAAAGTTCGCACTAGAGTCACCAATACAGAGCAACTGGTGTTCATTGCCGCGTTAAACATTTGCCATGAACTGGCACAAGAAAAAAACAAGACGCGCGACTATGCTGCTAATATGGAACAACGAATCCGTATGTTACAGCAGACGATAGAGCAGGCATTAGTTGAGCAAGGTCGCATAACTGATCGTCAGGATGCGAAGTTCGAATAATACTTCATGGTCACTGTGCTACACTGACGGTGAAGTCAATTTTCTCTGAGATGTTTGCAAGTGGGCCAGTCCCCTGAGCCGATATTTCATACCAACAGAATGTGACGCTCCGCAACCTGTGAGCATGCTCGGTCCGTCCGAGAAGCCTGATGGTTGCGACGGCATGTTCACCTTGAACCAAGGGTTCAAGGGTTACAGCCTACGGCGGCATCTCGGAGATCTCCTTTCTGGTTGTACTGCATTATCCCCCACCAGACATGATATAGTGCGTCGCTCAGGCGACTTCTTCTGGGGGACACCATGTCAGAACCCTCTTTACTTCAGCGACAGGACATTCGTCAGCATGTTCGTCATTTACGTCGCGCCTTAACCCCGGAACAGCAACACACTGCCGCCGAACAGCTTGCGGAACACGCGATTAACTTTGCGCCTGTCTCCGACGCCCAAAACGTCGCGCTGTTCTTATCCGTCGATGGGGAAATTAATACGCGTCCGCTTATCGCAAAATTATGGCAGCAGAACAAACGCGTTTATCTTCCTGTGCTTCATCCCTTCTCTGCCGGTCATCTGCTTTTTCTGCGCTATACGCCAGAAACGCAGCTGAGCCCGAACAAGCTACGTATTCCTGAACCACCACTTGATATCCGGCATATGGTTACGCTGGACGAACTGGATGTGATGATGGTGCCGCTGGTGGCCTTTGATCGCAGTGGTCAGCGTCTGGGCATGGGAGGCGGCTTTTACGACCGCACGTTACAAAACTGGAAACAGCACGCTTTTTTACCGGTTGGCATCGCGCACGACTGCCAGTTGGTCGATTCGCTGCCTGTGGCGGCCTGGGATATTCCTTTGCCCGCCGTGCTGACGCCGTCAACGCTGTGGTTGTGGGAAGAATAAACCCAGGCACTGTTGTGCGCCTGGGTTGATTATTTCGATAAATCAGTAGAGGAGACGGGCGCGGATAGTGCCAGGGATAGCCTTCATCAGCTGCAACGCTTTCTCCGCCAGTTCGTGCTCGGCATCGATATCAATCACCACATACCCCATCATAGGTGAGGTTTGCAGGTACTGCGCGGCGATATTAATGCTCTGTTCGGCAAAAATCTGGTTAATTGCGGTCAGCACACCCGGACGGTTTTCATGAATGTGCAGCAGACGGCTTGCGCTGACGCCGTGCATCGGCAAGGACACTTCAGGGAAGTTCACTGCAGACAGCGTTGAACCGTTATCGGAATATTTCGCCAGTTTGCCTGCCACTTCGATACCAATGTTTTCCTGCGCTTCTTCGGTGGAACCCCCGATGTGTGGCGTCAGAATGACATTATCGAACTCACTCAGTGGCGAGACAAACGGATCGCTGTTTGTGGCTGGCTCAACCGGGAACACGTCAATGGCCGCGCCCCCGACCTGCTTGCTGGCCAGCGCGTCACACAGTGCCGGAATATCCACGACGGTGCCGCGTGAGGCGTTGATTAACAGCGCGCCAGGTTTCATCTGCGCCAGCTCGTCAGCAGAGATCATATTTTGTGTCGAGGCAGTTTCAGGCACATGCAGACTGACGACATCGCTCATATTCAGCAACTGCGTCAGGCTTCGCACCTGCGAGGCATTACCCAGCGGCAGCTTATTTTCAATATCGTAAAAATACACGTGCATGCCCAGGCCCTCAGCCAGCACGCCTAACTGCATACCAATGTGACCATAGCCGATAATGCCCAGCTTCTTACCGCGCGCTTCGAATGAGCCTTTAGCAATCTTATTCCAGACACCGCGATGGGCTTTGGCGTTCGCTTCTGGCACGCCACGCAGCATCAGCAGCATTTCGCCAATCACCAGTTCGGCGACCGAGCGCGTGTTAGAGAACGGGGCGTTAAAAACGGGAATACCGCGCTTTGCCGCCGCATTTAAATCAACCTGGTTGGTACCGATACAGAAACAGCCCACAGCGACCAGTTTTTCTGCTGCGGCAAAAATCTCTTCAGTCAGTTGGGAACGGGAACGGATACCGATAAAGTGCGCGTCACGGATGGAAGCCTTTAATGACTCGCTATCCAGTGCGCCTTTGTGGAATTCAATATTGGTGTAACCTGCAGCACGAAGATTGTCCAGCGCGCTCTGGTGGACACCTTCCACCAGCAGGAACTTAATCTTGTCTTTTTCCAGTGAAACCTTTGCCATTTCCCAACCCTATTCAGAATTCAACGAGGACTGAACGCAGTCAGCCAGCAGTCAAAATATCAAAAAAAACGCCAGCAGCAATACAAACGATTGCCTGACCGGCTGGCTGGCTGGATTCAGAAGCCAAACTTTGCCGGACAAAATCGTGGGTTGGCCGCATCGGGGAGAATGAACCCGCTGTTGATGACGCTTATGTGACATAAGTCACCAAATTTCAGCCTGGCGAGAAAAGTTTTTTTTTAATTAAAAAAACGCGGGCGCAAATTATGCGCCCGTCGCGTTATTTTTTCAGCGTTTTGACCCCATCCGGTCCGCCAATCAACGCCACATCGGCACCCCGGGTAGCGAAAAGCCCGACGGTGACGACGCCCGGTAACGCGTTAATGGTTTTTTCCAGCTCAATGGGATCCAGAATACGCAGATTATGCACGTCCAGGATGATATTACCGTTGTCAGTGACGACATTCTGGCGATACTCAGGCAAACCGCCCAGCCTGACCAGTTCACGCGCGACGTAGCTGCGTGCCATGGGAATCACTTCAACGGGCAACGGAAAACGCCCCAGCACGTCGACTTCTTTCGATGCATCGGCAATACAGATAAACTTTTTAGCCACGGCCGCGACGATTTTTTCGCGGGTCAGCGCGGCACCGCCGCCTTTGATCATCTGCATCTGGGGATTAATTTCGTCGGCACCATCAACATAGATGGCCAGGTCATCGATTTCATTCAAATCAAACACCTGAATACCGAGGCTTTTGAGCTTTTGCGTGGAGGCTTCAGAACTGGACACGGCACCTTCAATCTGGTGTTTGATGCTGCCGAGCGCATCAATAAAATGGGCAGCGGTAGAGCCTGTTCCCACGCCGACGATCGTACCTGGCTGGACATAATCAAGTGCAGCCCAACCAACAGCTTTTTTCAGTTCATCCTGCGTCATGGTATGTTTAGAACCTGTGCGATAAGAAAATGCGCGTAGTATAAAGCAAGGTTTGCTGAAAATGCTCGGATGCATTGGGCGGATTTAATGCTTTGGAAGCCAGCCCACAAAAATACCCCAGACTTTTGCTCAGGCACATTTGTGGCATCGTAACGTCCACCCTGAAGGAGAGAAAAGAATAATGAAACGCCCGGACTACAGAACGCTTCAGGCGCTGGACGCAGTGATACGTGAACGTGGCTTTGAACGTGCTGCGCAAAAACTGTGCATCACCCAGTCGGCCGTATCGCAACGCATCAAACAGCTGGAAAACCTGTTTGGTCAGCCGCTGTTGGTTCGCACCGTGCCCCCTCGTCCCACTGAGCAGGGGCAAAAGCTGCTTGCGTTGTTGCACCAGGTTGAACTGCTGGAGGAAGAGTGGCTGGGGGATGAAATCAGCGGTACGACGCCGTTACTGCTCTCCCTGGCGGTGAACGCCGACAGTCTGGCCACCTGGCTGTTGCCTGCATTAAAAGACGTGCTGGCCGATTCGCCGGTGCGCCTTAACCTCCAGGTTGAAGATGAAACCCGTACGCAGGAACGTCTGAGACGTGGCGAAGTGGTCGGCGCAGTCAGTATCCAGCCCCAGCCTTTACCCAGTTGTCTGGTTGATCAACTGGGCGCCCTGGATTACCTGTTTGTGGCTTCCCGTGACTTTGCCGAGCGCTTTTTTCCCAACGGCGTCACCCGTTCCGCGTTGCTGAAAGCGCCTGCCGTCGCATTTGACCATCTGGATGATATGCATCAGGCCTTTTTACAGCAGAACTTCGATCTTTCGCCGGGCAGCGTGCCCTGCCATATCGTTAACTCTTCTGAAGCCTTTGTGCAGATGGCCCGTCAGGGCTCAACCTGCTGTATGATCCCGCATCTGCAGATTGAGCGCGAACTGGCGAGCGGTGAGCTGATCGATCTGACACCGGGGCTGTATCAGCGTCGGATGTTGTACTGGCACCGTTTTGCACCGGAAAGCCGATTGATGCGTCGGGTAACCGATGCGCTGATTGCGCATGGTCATCGGGTTCTGCGTCAGGACACGATGGAATAGCGGCCAAAGGCGAAAGTGAAGGTCGGATAAACTGGGGACGGTGCGTGTCAAACGCGACTCTCTGCCGCTACCGGGCAGCATTCCCGGTCTGCTTATTCTCCTGACAAACCGCCCGGAACCGGACAGCCTGTCCGGGCTTCTGCTGAACTAAAGAGAATAATCCCCTGTGCCACAGCAAGCGTCAGGCGTTGCAGTGAGAGTGTACCTTGCTAAAAGCAGCACGGCTCCATGGCCATCAGGGGCGTGATTTCAGCAGGTGATACCGGGCGCTGAAAAGCGGGAATCAACCAGGGATTGCCCCCGCAGGAATGCGGGGGAAAAGCGCCGCCGGCAAAGGAACAGGCCGACTGCGACAGTCCGTCAGGTTGCTGAGCGATGAAAAGGCACCGCATCAGTGGTGCAAAGCGCACCTGGTAAACACGGCCGCTGATGGCTTCACGACAGCATCGATAAGCTTACTGTGCCGTATTGGGTTTCATCTCAAAAACCACATCAACCTGGTCATCGAAGTTAATGCTTTGCTGGTCGTAGGTTTCCTGCGCGGAAGTATCGGCCGCTGCCGCGGAGGCTTTAAACATGCGATTCATCGGCATAGGCTGGTAGTTAGCGACCTGATAGCGAATGCTGTAGATTGGCCCCAGTTTGGCGTTAAAGCCTTCTGCCAGTTCTGTGGCTTGCTGAGTCGCATTTTTGATGGCGGCTTTCAGCGCCTGCTGCTTGTAGCGCTCAGGATTGGCGACGCCTAACTCGACGCTGCGAACTTCGTTCAGGCCCGATTTCAGCGCGCCGTCAAGCAGCTCATTCAGCTTGTCCAGCTGGCGGACGGTCACCTGAACCTGACGTACCGCACGGTAACCTTTCAGCTGTGATTTACCGTCTTTGGTATAATCGTATTCTGGCTGCGTGGTCAGGTTGGCCGCTTCAATATCCTTTTTCTCGATGCCGTTTTTCTGCAGGAAATCAAAATACTGCGCAACACGACTGTCGACCTGTTTCTTTGCCTCTGCGGCATCTTTCGATGAGACATTCACCACAATTGACAGCGTCGCGATATCCGGGCGGGCATCAACCGTCGCTTTGCCTGACGTCACAACATGCGGTCCGTTTGGCAGTTCATCAGCCTGTGCGCTTAAAGGCAATGCCCCTACGCTCATCATCGCGACAAGCGCCAATGCTTTCAGTTTCATGAAAGTCCTCCTTGAAAGGTCAGTTCGGTGGCTTCGGGTCCGAAGCCGGCACGCGCATCATATTACGCCTTGCTTGGAGTGAAGGTAATGACAAAAGTTCGGAAAACGGGTCTGGATAACCCGTTTTCGTTTACCTTTTGCTCAAAATCCTGTGATGGCCTGCTGTACGAGTTGAAACGCGATAAACCACATGACCGCGCCGACCAGCAGGTTGATGAGGCGTTGCGCGCGCGTTGTCTGCAGTAACGGCGCAAGCCAGGCCGCCAACAGGGCTAAGCCAAAAAACCACAACACAGAGGCACTGACGGTCCCCAGGGCGAACCACTGACGCGCGTGGGTATCAGGAAACTGGCTTCCCAGGCTGCCAAGCACAACAAAGGTATCGAGATAAACGTGGGGATTGAGCCAGGTGACTGCCAGCAGGGTAGCAATGATCCGGCCTCGGCTCTGCCGGATATCCAGGCCTGACGCCAGCGCCAGCTCGCGGCGAAAAGCGGTCCGTAATGCGCCCCAGCCATACCAGAGCAAAAAGGCCACACCTGCCCAGGTAATCACGGTCAGCAGCAGTGGCGACTGCTGCAGGAGCGCACTTCCCCCGAAAATCCCCGCGCAGATCAGCACGACATCGCTCAGCGAGCAGAGCGTGGCGGTCATCAGATGATAGTGCCGTTTCACGCCCTGATTAAGTACGAAGGCATTTTGTGGCCCCAGCGGCAGAATAAGCGCGGCCCCAAGAGCAAGCCCTTGAAAATAAATCGATAACACGGGAAATATCCTTACATCAGTCAGATGTCAGGCATTATAGGGAAGCCGATATGATTAGCGGAAATGGAAAAAATTAATACATCATTAGCCATTTTAATGGGCGGCGGCTGCCGCCCATCGGCTTAACGGGTGACCGCAGTTTCCGCGTCAGGTTTGTTCACCTGATGCAGATGGACATCCATCTGTGGGTAAGGAATACCAATGCCTTTGTTATCCAGCGCACGTTTGAAGTTCTTGAGCAGATCCCAGTAAACGTCCTGCAGATCGCTACTGTTGCTCCAGCAACGCACAACGAAATTCAGCGATGAAGCGCCCAATTCATTCAGGCCAATCTGGATGCCACGATCTTTTAAGACACGCTGATCGGCTTCCACCACTTCACGCAGCAGGGTAATCACCTCATCCACATCGGCTTCATAGGCCACGCCGACGATGAATTCATTACGGCGCACGGGTTCACGCGAGAAGTTGATGATATTCCCGCTGATGATTTTGCCATTGGGCACCACCACAATCTTGCCATCCGCCGAACGCAGTGTGGTCGAGAAAATCTGCACATTCAGTACGGTGCCCATCACGCCGCCCAGATCAACAAACTCACCGGTACGGAAAGGACGGAACGTGACCAGCAGTACACCGGCTGCCAGATTGGACAATGAGCCCTGTAGCGCAAGGCCGACGGCCAGACCCGCCGCACCCAGCACGGCAATGACCGACGCGGTTTGCACGCCAACGCGTCCCAGCGCAGCAATCACCGTAAACGCAATGACGCCATAACGAACCAGCGCGGAAAGAAAGTCTGCCACGGTGGCGTCAATATGACGCGCGATGAGCAGACGATTAACGGCGTTTGAAATCACTCTGGCGATGACCATCCCGACAATAATGATGGCAACAGCCGCAACGATATTCACGGCATAACTCAGAATCAGCGCCTGGTTGTGTACTAACCAGCCACCGGCACTGTTGATACCATCCACAACATTCAAGTCTTCCATTTGTAAGCCCTGTTGATGAATCCCCGAGGGGGAAAAACAAAAACTGCCAGATGTAATCCGACACCCAGGGATTAAGGGTAATCAATTATTTAGCCTGGTGCCAAATTACATGGCACCATAATGAGGACGGGCAGCCTGAATCGTCGCCACAATGCGTTTGACTCCCCTTGCTTCGCCCTTCCCTGTTGAGAAGTTTTTGAGCATAAAAGGTGGTGAGCGATGCCGCTGTAACCGGACGTCGACTTATCAAAAGCGCAAAGAGAAAGGTGTACAAAGGCGGGATAAAAAAAGTCCCGATCGGCTGATCGGGACAGAGTCAGTCACGCTGACGTCCTGACGACCTCAGCGCTGAGCAACGCTACTTACAGAACGTCAACGGCGTTGAGTTCTTTGAACGCCTGCTCCAGACGCACCACCATGGATGCCTGCGCAGCGCGCAGCCAGACGCGTGGATCGTAGTATTTCTTGTTCGGCTTATCAGCGCCTTCTGGGTTACCCAGCTGCGCCTGCAGATAGCCTTCGTTCTTTTTGTAGTACTGCAGAATACCGTCCCAGGTCGCCCATTGAGTATCGGTATCGATGTTCATCTTGATCACGCCGTAGCTGATAGACTCTTCGATTTCTGCAGCAGAAGAACCTGAACCACCGTGGAACACGAAATCCAGCGCATTGTGCGGCAGGCCATGTTTTTCACAGACAAATTTCTGGGAGTCACGCAGGATGGTTGGGGTCAGTTTCACGTTACCGGGTTTGTAAACGCCGTGGACGTTACCGAAGGATGCCGCAATGGTGAAACGCGGGCTGATCGCATTCAGTTTTTCGTACGCGTAGTTCACGTCTTCTGGCTGGGTGTACAGGGCAGAAGCGTCCATGTGGCTGTTGTCCACGCCATCTTCTTCACCGCCGGTGCAGCCCAGTTCGATTTCCAGGGTCATGTCGATTTTCGCCATGCGCGCCAGGTATTTGCTGCTGATTTCGATGTTTTCTTCCAGTGACTCTTCAGACAGGTCGATCATATGAGAAGAGAACAGCGGCTTGCCGGTTTTTTTGAAGTGCTCTTCGCCTGCGTCAAGCAGACCGTCGATCCACGGCAACAGTTTTTTGGCACAGTGGTCGGTGTGCAGGATAACCGGCACGCCATACTGTTCAGCCATCAGATGCACGTGCTGTGCGCCAGAGATCGCACCGAAAATGGCGGCGCCCTGTGGCTTGTCGGTTTTAAAACCTTTACCGGCGATGAACGCAGCACCGCCGTTAGAGAACTGTACGATAACCGGGGCTTTAACTTTCGCGGCGGCTTCCAGCACAGCGTTAATTGAGTCAGTACCGACGCAGTTAACCGCTGGCAGAGCGAATTTATTCTCTTTCGCTACTTTGAAGATCTTCTGAACGTCGTCACCAGTGACAACGCCGGGTTTTACGAAATCAAAAATTTTAGACATGATTGTGTCCTGTTTCGTGACCGGTTATCCCCAACATGGGGACAGCGATTTAAACGCCCGGTATCGGGCGAGTTTTCAGGCAGTGCCGCCAGGCACCGCCCCCAAAGGATTACTGCTTCGCACGCTCTTCCAGCATGGCAACGGCAGGCAGTTTTTTGCCTTCAACGAACTCAAGGAACGCGCCGCCGCCCGTCGAGATATAGGAGATTTTGTCTTCAATGCCAAACAGATCGATAGCAGCCAGCGTATCACCGCCACCTGCAACAGAGAACGCGTCACTGTCTGCAATCGCGTTAGCGACAATCTCGGTGCCTTTACGGAAGTTCGGGAACTCAAACACACCAACCGGGCCATTCCACAGAATGGTTTTCGCATTCTTGAGGATGGTTGCCATGGCCTGAGCGGTTTCGTCGCCGAAGTCCATAATCTCTTCGTTATCTGCCACTTCCGAAACCTTTTTCACGGTTGCCGGGGCAGTTTCAGAGAATTCCGTGCCAACGCGTGAGTCGGTTGGGACAGGAATACCGTACTGATCGCGCAGGCCTTTTGCCGCTTCAACAAAGTCTGGCTCATACAGCGATTTACCCACTTTGTTATCGATAGCGACGAAGGTGTTCGCAATGCCACCGCCGACAATCACGGTGTCAGCAATCTTGACCAGCGACTGCAGCACATCAAATTTGGTTGAGACTTTTGAACCACCGACAACGGCCACCAGCGGACGCTCAGGGTTTTTCATCACTTTACCCAGCGCGTCCAGCTCAGCCGACAGCAGCGGGCCCGCACAGGCGACAGGCGCAAATTTACCCACGCCGTGTGTAGAGGCCTGGGCGCGGTGCGCGGTGCCAAAAGCATCCATCACGAACACGTCACACAGTGCTGCGTATTTTTTTGCCAGCGCTTCGTCGTCTTTCTTTTCGCCTTTGTTAAAGCGAACGTTTTCCAGCACAACCAGCTCGCCCGCGCCGATATCGACGCCGTCAAGGTAGTCTTTCGCCAGCGTTACCGGGGTGCCGTTCAGTTTTTCTTTCAGGTAGTTCACTACAGGCAGCAGTGAGAATTCGTCGTTGTATTCACCTTCGGTCGGACGACCCAGGTGAGAGGTAACCATCACTTTAGCGCCCTGCTTCAGGGCTGCTTCGATGGTAGGCAGAGACGCACGGATACGTGCATCTGACGTCACTTTCCCTTCTTTTACCGGCACGTTGAGATCGGCGCGGATTAGAACGCGTTTGCCAGCAAGATCCAGATCGGTCATCTTAATTACGGACATGGTGAACCCTCTCGTTGATTCTCATAAGTTTTGCCAGACGCAAACCGCGTCTTACCTGAAACCGCTTGCGGCCATCGCTAACGTCGTGTCGATCATTCGGTTAGCAAAGCCCCATTCGTTGTCGCACCAGACCAGGGTTTTGATCAGATGCTGACCGCTGACCCGCGTTTGTGTACCGTCCACAATGGCACTGTGCGGATCATGGTTGAAATCTATTGAGACTAACGGCAACTCCGTATAGTCAACTATACCACGAAACGCCCCTTCTGCCGCGCTCAGCAACAAGGCGTTAACCTCACAGGCCTTAACCGGCTGACGCACAGAAACGCTGAGATCAATGGCGGTCACGTTGATCGTCGGCACACGCACTGCGATGGCTTCAAAGCGATCGTTAAATTTCGGAAAAATACGCGTAATGCCTGCCGCCAGGCGCGTGTCCACCGGAATAATAGACTGACTGGCTGCACGCGTGCGGCGCAGATCGCTGTGATAAGCATCGATCACCTGTTGATCGTGCATCGCCGAATGGATCGTCGTCACCGTGCCCGACTCAATCCCAAACGCATCATCCAGCAGCTTAATCACGGGAATAATGCAGTTGGTGGTGCAGGAGGCATTCGAGACAATACAGTCCGTTTGTTTCAGTTCCTGCTCGTTAACACCGTACACGACGGTGGCATCAAGATCGTGACCACCCGGATGGGAAAACAGGACTTTTTTAGCGCCAGCGCGCAGATGAGCTTCACCATCCTGGCGGGAACCATAAACGCCGGTACAGTCCAGTACCACATCGACATTGAGTTCGCGCCAGGGCAGCGCGTCCAGTCCGGCGTGGTGCAGAATACGAATAGTATCTTCTCCCACCCACAGCAGGTCCCGCTCCTGGCGAACATCCAGTGCAAAACGGCCATGACTGGTGTCGTATTTTAATAAGTGCGCCATGCCTGCGGCTTCCGCCAGCTCATTAATCGCCACCACGGTGATTTCAGCACGGCGTCCCGTTTCATACAGTGCACGCAACACGTTGCGTCCAATGCGACCAAAGCCGTTTATTGCAACCCGAATGGTCATCTTTCTCCTGCCAAACCAGACTGAAAAAAAGGTGCAGATAGCCTGAGCGTTTCACCACGTTTTGTACAGGAGATTCTTACCTGGTGCAGGGTGAACGCGCCATAACTGAAACGGTTCAGCGAGAATAATAGAAGTGAGGAATAACAGGAATGACTGCGATCAAGCGAGCTGCGAATTTTTGGATCTGCATCACATAATTGAGCAAAAATGAGCGATTACTCCAGGAATAATTGCGTCAGTCAGGGGGCAGAAAGCGCCCCCTTTTTTATTGCTATCCTGACGCGCAGGCACGCGTCAGGATTGTGGCATTACGCCAGCAACGCTTTTGCTTTTGCGACAACGTTGTCGAGCGTGAAACCGAACACTTCGAACAGCTTCTCAGCAGGAGCCGACTCACCAAAGGTGGTCATCCCAACAATAGCCCCGTTCAGCCCGGTGTATTTAAACCAGTAATCGGCGATACCAGCCTCAATAGCGACGCGCGCCGCAACGGCTTTTGGCAGAACAGATTCACGGTATTCTTCGGACTGTTTATCGAAAGCATCGGTCGATGGCATAGACACCACGCGCACCTTGCGACCTTCTTCGGTAAGCTTCTGGTAAGCCGCGACGGCCAGTTCCACTTCGGAACCGGTGGCAATCAGAATCAGTTCTGGCGTGCCTGCGCTGTCTTTGAGGACATAACCACCGCGGGCCACGTTGGCCAGTTGCTCGGGTGTACGCTCCTGCTGTGCCAGGTTCTGACGCGAGAAGATCAGGGCGCTTGGACCGTCTTTACGCTCAATGGCATATTTCCACGCCACGGCAGATTCAACCTGGTCACACGGACGCCACAGGCTCATGTTCGGCGTCGTGCGCAGGCTTGCCATCTGCTCAACAGGCTGGTGCGTCGGGCCATCTTCACCCAGACCGATTGAATCATGGGTATACACCATGATCTGACGGATCTTCATCAGCGCAGCCATACGTGCCGCGTTACGCGCATATTCCACGAACATCAGGAAGGTTGCGGTATAAGGCAGGAAACCGCCGTGCAGGGCCAGACCGTTAGCAATCGCGGTCATACCAAACTCGCGCACACCATAATGGATGTAGTTACCCGCAGTATCTTCATTGATTGGCTTAGAGCCCGACCAGATAGTCAGGTTACTGGGTGCCAGATCCGCTGAGCCGCCCAGATATTCCGGCAGGATCTTACCAAACGCTTCAATCGCATTCTGCGAGGCTTTACGGCTGGCAATTTTCGCCGGGTTCGCCTGCAACTGCTCAATGAATTTTTGCGACTCTTGCTGCCAGTTAGCTGGCAGTTCGTTGCTCATGCGACGTTTGAATTCGGCAGCCAGTTCCGGGAAGGCTTTGGCGTAAGCGGCAAATTTTTCATTCCACGCGGCTTCTTTCGCCTGGCCCGCTTCTTTAGCATCCCACTCGGCATAAATCTCAGACGGGATAACAAATGGCGGATACTCCCAACCCAGTTGCTTACGGGTCAAGGCCACTTCGTCGTCACCCAGTGGCGCGCCATGTGAATCATGGGTGCCCGCTTTGTTTGGTGAACCGAAACCAATCACGGTTTTGCACATCAGCAGTGAAGGCTTATCGGTTACGGCTTTCGCTTCTTCGATGGCTTTCGCGATCGCATCCGCGTTATGCCCATCCACACCGCGCACCACATGCCAGCCATAGGCTTCAAAACGCTTAGCGGTGTCATCGGTAAACCAGCCGTCGATATGGCCATCGATTGAAATACCGTTATCGTCATAGAAGGCCACCAGCTTACCGAGCTTCAGCGTACCGGCCAGTGAGCAGACTTCGTGTGAGATGCCTTCCATCATGCAACCATCGCCCATAAACACCCAGGTGTTATGGTCTACGATGTCATGACCCGGACGGTTGAACTGCGCCGCTAATGTGCGCTCAGCGATGGCAAAACCCACGGCATTGGCAATGCCCTGGCCCAGCGGACCGGTGGTGGTTTCCACACCAACGGTGTAGCCGTACTCAGGGTGACCCGGGGTTTTAGAGTGCAGCTGACGGAAGTTTTCCAGTTCGCTGATGGGCAAATCGTAACCGGTCAGATGCAGCAGGCTGTAGATCAGCATCGAACCGTGACCATTCGACAGCACAAAACGGTCGCGGTCAGCCCACAATGGGTTAGTTGGATTATGATTCAGGTAGCCACGCCATAACACTTCGGCGATATCCGCCATGCCCATAGGGGCACCCGGATGTCCCGATTTAGCTTTTTGCACTGCATCCATACTTAACGCGCGAATGGCATTGGCAAGATCTTTACGAGAGGGCATCTTCTACTCCATTTCGGATTAACGATTTGCGCCTTAACCTTTTGTAATTAATCAGTTATCGGGCAAAGCGAGGGGAAACTTTCACAACAATGTACATGAAAAACGGCCTAAAAGTAATGTCGTAAAACGCGAAATATGCCCGGCGCGTTTGGCTTTTCCGGTAATGTCTGCTAGCAAAACGGTTTACCGCCGACTATAACCAGTAAGTTCGATCACCAGCCACCGCGTCAGGTGATTGTTTTTTATCTTGTTACTATTGGGAAGATGGAATGAAAATTCAGAAAACGGTACTGGCTTTGGGGATGATCGCGCTGTTAAGTGGCTGCGAGGGGATGAATAACAACGGCCTGCTGCAGTCAGGTGCACAGGCTTTCCAGGCGTACACATTAAGCGATGCCCAGGTGAAGCAGTTGAGCGATCAATCCTGTGCCCAGATGGACAAAGACAATCAGGTCGCGCCGGCGAACAGCGAATACCAGCAACGTCTGAATAAAATCGCGGCCGCACTGGGCGACAACATTAACGGTACGCCGGCTAACTATAAGGTCTACCAGACCAAAGATGTGAATGCCTGGGCGATGGCCAACGGCTGTATTCGCGTTTACAGCGGCCTGATGGACATGATGAACGACAATGAAGTGGAGGCGGTGCTGGGGCACGAAATGGGTCACGTCGCGCTGGGCCATACGCGTAAAGCGATGCAGGTTGCCTTTACCACGACCGCCGCGCGCACCGCTGCCGCGTCCGTAGGAGGCATCATTGGCTCGCTGTCGCAGTCACAACTGGGCGATATGGGCGAAAAACTGGTGAATGCGCAGTTCTCCCAGACTCAGGAAACGCAGGCGGATGACTACTCTTACGATCTGCTTAAAAAAAGGGGAATTGACCCTGTCGGATTAGCGACCAGCTTTGAAAAACTGGCGAAACTGGAACAGGGTCGCCAGAGCTCTATGTTCGATTCGCACCCTGATTCTGAAGCCCGCGCACAACACATTCGCGATCGTATCGCGGCAGACAGCAAGTAAGCCTGAATCAGCGGGATAACGCTGTGTTATCCCGCTGTGGCATTAGCCTTTGTTGGCGGCCTGAACGTGTAACATATCCAGTGCCAGCGTTGCGGCAGCCAGCGCGGTCAGATCGGCGTGATCATAGCCCGGGGCCACTTCCACCAGATCCATCCCGACAATATTCATGCCCTGCAAACCCCGAATCAACTTGGTCGCTTTATCGGTCGTTAAGCCACCGATCACTGGCGTACCGGTACCCGGCGCATGCGCAGGGTCTAGGCAGTCAATGTCAAAGGTAAGGTAAACCGGCAGATCGCCAACGGTGCGCTTAATTTCCGCAAGGATATCGTCCACGCTGCGGTCGTTAACCTGCGCCGCATCCAGCACGTTAAAGCCCAGGCTCTTATCGAACTCGGTACGGATACCGATCTGGACGGAGTGCTGCGGATCGATCAGGCCCTCTTTTGGCGCCGTAAAGAACATGGTGCCATGGTCAAACGTGGGGCCGTTAGAATAGGTATCGGTATGCGCGTCGAAGTGCACCAGCGCCATTTTACCGAAGTGCTTCGCGTGGGCACGCAGTAGTGGCAGCGTGACGTAGTGATCGCCGCCAAACGTCATCATACGTTTACCGTTAGCCAGCAGCTTCTCTGCGTGAGCCTGCAACTTGTCAGACAGGTCCTGAGAGTCGCCAAAGGCATAAACCAGATCGCCACAGTCCACGACATTCAGGCGCTGACGCAGGTCAAAATCCCACGGCCAGCGACAGCCTTCCCAGGCCAGATTCGTTGAAATCTGACGGATGGCACCAGGGCCAAGACGGCTGCCTGGACGGCCAGAGGTTGCTGCATCAAACGGAACGCCGGTGATCACCCACTCTGCGTCGCTGTCGTAAGGCTGAAAATTGACTGGAAAACGCATAAAACCAAAGGCGTTAGAAACCAGTGAATTGTCGTACTGATTACCGAGGGTATTGTACATAAGTCGTCCTCTGTTAATGTCTGAACCGGGCCGGGCCCGCACACCTTTCAGGTTGAGATAAAAAAAATCCCCTCCGCGTCGTTAGGCCCGACGAGGAAGGGATGTGTTGCCGCCGATTATCAACAATGTCCCGCCCGGCTGCAAGCGCTTCGCAGGGCGTTATTCGTCTTCTAAATACGTGTAGCCATACAGACCGCTTTCAAACTCCTGCAGGAACTGCTCACGCAGGTCTTCGTCCAGTTCAGAAGTCTGAATCTGTTTACGGAACAGCGTCATCAGCTCATTGGGGTCCAGTTGCACATACTGCAACATGTCGGCCACGGTATCGCCTTCATCGGAAAGCTGTACTTCCACTTCGCCATCCTGGAATGCGAAGACATCCACCGCTTCGGTATCACCAAACAGGTTGTGCATGTTGCCCAGAATTTCCTGGTACGCGCCGACCATAAAGAAGCCCAGCATCGGTGGGTTCTCCACATCATATTCCGGCATCGGCATGGTCGTAGCGATGCCGTCGCCATCCACGTAATGATCGATGGTGCCATCGGAGTCACAGGTAATATCCAGCAGCACGGCCCGACGTTCGGGCTTTTTATTCAGGCCTTCCAGTGGCAGCACCGGGAACAGCTGATCGATGCCCCACGCGTCCGGCATCGACTGGAACAGCGAGAAGTTCACATAGATCTTATCCGCCATGCGCTCCTGCAGCTCATCAATAATCGGGCGATGTGCGCGGTTGCTGGGATCCAGATGCTGCTGAATATAATGGCAAATGCTCAGGTACAGCTGTTCAGCCCAGGCGCGCTGCTTAAGGCTGTAAATGCCTGACGAATAGCCGGTGTGAATATCAAACAGGTCCATCTGGCTGTCGTGCAGCCATTCACGCAGAGAGCGGCGCGTATTCGGCTCGTGCATCTCCTGCCAGGTTTCCCACATGCTCAGGATAGGACGTGGCGCATCATCGATATCGGGCGCTTCAGGTTTGCTGAATTCGTTCCGCTCAACACCAATGATGTTAGAGACCAGCACCGTATGGTGCGCCGTTACGGCGCGACCGGACTCGGTGATGACGGTAGGATGTTCAAGTCCGTGTTCGTCGCAGGCGGCACCGATGGCCCAGATAACATTATTAGCGTATTCATTCAGCCCGTAGTTTACCGAGCAGTCAGACTGTGAACGCGTCCCTTCATAATCCACGCCCAGGCCGCCGCCGACGTCGAAGCACTTAATGTTGACGCCCAGCTTCGCCAGCTCCACGTAAAAACGTGCCGACTCGCGCACGCCGGTGGCGATATCGCGAATATTCGCCATCTGAGAGCCAAGGTGGAAGTGCAGCAGTTGCAGGCTGTCAATGCGTCCGGCTTCGCGCATGATTTCAACCAGCTTCAGCACCTGCGTGGCAGACAGGCCAAATTTGGATTTCTCGCCACCGCTCGACTGCCATTTACCGGAACCTTGCGACGCCAGACGCGCACGAATGCCGAGGCGCGGCACCACATTCAGGCGTTCCGCTTCTTCCAGCACCAGGCGCACTTCGGTCATCTTCTCCAGAACCAGATAAACCTTGTGCCCCATTTTTTCGCCGATCAGCGCCAGACGAATGTATTCACGATCTTTATAACCGTTACAGACAATCACTGAGCGGGTGTGGCCGGCATGCGCCAGCACCGCCATCAGTTCCGCTTTTGATCCGGCTTCAAGGCCCAACGGCTCACCGGAGTTCACCAGCGATTCAATCACGCGTTTGTGCTGGTTAACCTTGATGGGATAAACCAGGAAGTAGTCACCGGTATAGCCATAGGATTCACGCGCGCGTTTGAACGCGGCGTTGATTGAGCGCAGGCGGTGCTGAAGGATCTGCGGAAAACAGAACAACGCCGGCAGACGCTGGCCTTGCGCCTCACGTTCTTTCACCAGTTTTGCCAGATCAACGCGCACGTCCGGGCGATCCGGGTCGGGACAGACACTAATATGACCCAGTTCATTCACGTCATAATAGTTATTGCCCCACCAGGCAATGTTATAGGTCCGCAGCATCAGGCTGGCGTCCTGATCGTTCATCGCCACCTCCTGCATAGAGCGGAGAGCACCTTGTTCGCCAGCTGACGAACCCTTGATATTCTTCATGCCGTCAGACATCACGAACCTCAATTTTCCGTTGAAAGATAATACTGTAATCCGACTCAACAGCCGGATGTAGGGAAATTCGTTGCCACATATTACGTCATGCTCTGTCAGCGTCACGCGCCCAGATAATCCCCTTGCATGACCTAAGTGTAAAACACTCCGCCACGACAGGGGAAAAAAGGGCCGCGAATAATTCACACCACGTCGGTCGGGCCACTTGCCCACGTTGACGTGTCAGAGGTTAGCCAGCGCTTGTGTCGGGATAATTACCGAAGCGAATAAAAGGGTGGCAGGAAAGAAATAAAGACGGGAAACAGGATAACGCTGACGCAAAGCCAGCACGCAAAGAAGCCGTGAAGGAGAAGATAAGGCTCATGACGTGTATCACCTCCGCACATGACGCCGTCATGTGGCAAACCATCAGGGTGAAAGCCAGACAGTGGTCTGACGGGCGCGACGCGATAGCGCGTCATCCTTTTTCTGCTGCAAACGCAGCGGCGTTTTATACAATTTGCGCCTGAAAAATGCAAAGAGATTATTCGCTTAATGCTGGCCCTGCCCGCAGCATTATTCACTACTCAGCACCAGGCCGGCAGTGCATCAGAAAAAAGGGCTGGTAATTCGCTCATCTCGTAACCTAAAATAGACGTCCAGATGGTTTTCCATCTAAACAGGTTAATATCCAGGCGGTGTTGGCCTGGCGTGCTGACACTACCTGACTGCTCTCGGCTTTGCCTTAAGGGGCGTTAAGTCAGCTAACACTCACTTGCGCTACGCAGTCGAACTCAAACCATTGGTAAGGTAAAGAACATAATGGCTAAACATCTTTTTACATCCGAGTCCGTATCAGAAGGACATCCTGATAAAATCGCTGACCAGATTTCCGATGCGGTGCTTGATGCGATCCTGGAGCAGGATCCTAAAGCGCGCGTGGCCTGCGAAACGTACGTGAAGACCGGTATGGTTCTGGTCGGCGGCGAAATCACGACCAGCGCCTGGGTTGATATCGAAGAAATCACCCGTAATACCGTACGTGAAATCGGCTATGTTCATTCCGATATGGGCTTTGATGCCAATTCCTGCGCTGTGTTAAGCGCCATCGGTAAACAATCTCAGGACATCAACCAGGGCGTTGACCGCAGCGATCCGCTGGAACAGGGTGCAGGCGATCAGGGCCTGATGTTCGGCTACGCGACCAACGAAACCGACGTGCTGATGCCCGCCCCGGTAACCTATGCGCATCGTCTGGTTCAGCGTCAGGCTGAAGTCCGCAAAAATGGCACGCTGCCATGGCTGCGCCCGGATGCGAAAAGCCAGGTCACTTTCCAGTATGACAATGGCAAGATTGTAGGCATCGACGCGGTCGTGCTCTCGACTCAGCACAGCGAAGCCATCAGCCAGAACGATCTGCAGGAAGCGGTGATGGAAGAAATCATCAAGCCGGTACTGCCTTCTGAGTGGCTGAACGCGTCCACCAAATACCACATCAACCCAACCGGCCGTTTTGTTATCGGCGGTCCAATGGGTGACTGTGGCCTGACCGGTCGTAAAATCATTGTCGATACCTACGGCGGGATGGCGCGTCACGGTGGCGGCGCATTCTCAGGTAAAGATCCCTCAAAAGTTGACCGCTCCGCGGCGTACGCTGCGCGCTATGTTGCCAAAAATATCGTGGCGGCTGGCCTGGCCGATCGGTGTGAAATTCAGGTTTCCTACGCCATCGGCGTGGCAGAGCCGACATCTATCATGGTGGAAACCTTTGGTACCGAGAAAGTCTCTACTGAACAGCTGACGCTGCTGGTCCGTGAATTCTTTGACCTGCGTCCATACGGTCTGATTCAGATGCTGGATCTGCTGCACCCAATCTATAAAGAAACGGCCGCTTACGGTCACTTTGGTCGCGAACATTTCCCATGGGAAAAAACCGACAAAGCGGCACAGCTGCGCGAGGCCGCTGGTCTGTAAGCACCGGTGAGTAAGTGCACCTGAAAGCCCTGCCCGATGGCGGGGCTTTTTTATGGGCTTTATCCCGCATTCGTCCTCCGCTTTTTTCCTGCGGCACATTTTTTTAACTCAACTACACTTTCTTTCAGTTTGTACCCTGCCCTTGTGTTAACGATTACAATTTGAAACGCTTTAAATATCGGCTATTTAGGAATTTATCGCCGTAGTTATTCTTTTAAAAATGCGTTATTTTCAGCGTCATCTGATAGGCGTTAATCAGGACATTGTCAGAAACTTCGAGGGTACTATACCTCACTGGTTACTTGACCTTTCTGGGTTGTAAATGCTGGATTTCAGGGTTTCAGCATGTGTAAGCGATTACATCAATGTGATCGGGCTCACTTTTAACCCAGATAAGGTTTTTTAACATCGATAACAACAATGATGGATAATTTGGAGGCAACCATGCCTGGCAACTCACATAAAAGCAGAACCTCAAATAAGGCAATGACCTTATTTGTCTGCTTTCTGGCAGCGCTCGCAGGCCTGCTCTTTGGGCTGGATATCGGCGTTATCGCAGGTGCCCTGCCCTTTATCGCTAAGGACTTTAATGTTACTGCCCACCAACAGGAGTGGATTGTCAGCTCCATGATGTTTGGTGCAGCCATTGGTGCTATCGGCAGCGGCTGGATGTCATCACGTCTGGGCCGTAAAAAAAGCCTGATGGCCGGTGCGATTCTGTTTGTCATTGGATCACTCTGGTCAGCGATGGCACCTAATCCAGAAATGTTGATCTGCGCGCGCGTCCTGTTAGGTCTCGCCGTGGGTGTCGCCTCGTATACCGCGCCACTTTACCTTTCTGAAATCGCACCAGAGAAAATCCGCGGCAGCATGATCTCGCTGTACCAGCTGATGATTACCATCGGTATTCTGGGTGCGTATCTCTCCGATACCGCATTTAGCTTTACCGGAAACTGGCGCTGGATGCTGGGCGTGATCACGATCCCTGCCATTCTGCTGCTGATTGGTGTGTTCTTCCTGCCGAACAGCCCGCGCTGGCTGGCGGCGAAAGGCAACTTCCGCGACGCACAGCGTGTTCTGGATCGTCTGCGTGACACCAGTGAACAGGCAAAACGCGAACTGGATGAGATCCGCGAAAGCCTGAAAGTGAAGCAGTCTGGCTGGGGTCTGTTTACCAATAACGCCAACTTCCGCCGCGCGGTCTTCCTCGGCATTCTGCTTCAGGTGATGCAGCAGTTCACCGGGATGAACGTCATCATGTATTACGCGCCGAAAATCTTTGAGATCGCCGGTTTTGCGAATACGACTCAGCAGATGTGGGGAACGGTTATTGTCGGTCTGGTTAACGTACTGGCCACCTTCATCGCCATTGGCCTGGTGGATCGCTGGGGCCGTAAGCCTACGCTGATTCTGGGCTTCTTGGTCATGGCTGCCGGTATGGGCATCCTGGGCACTATGCTGCACATGGGCATCCATACACCAGGCGCGCAGTACTTCGCCATTGGTATGCTGCTGATGTTTATCGTGGGCTTCGCCATGTCAGCCGGTCCGTTGATTTGGGTACTGTGTTCCGAAATTCAGCCGCTTAAAGGGCGTGATTTTGGTATCACGGTTTCAACCACCACCAACTGGATTGCCAATATGATCGTTGGCGCAACCTTCCTGACCATGCTGAACACGCTGGGTAATGCACCGACCTTCTGGGTTTACGCGCTGCTGAACGTGTTCTTTATTGTGCTCACCGTTATGCTCATTCCGGAGACCAAAAACGTGTCGCTGGAACATATTGAACGTAACCTGATGGCGGGTAAAAAACTGCGCGATATCGGCCAGTAAATTCCTTCGCGCCCGCGTCCGTGAAAGCCAGTCAGTGTAAACTGACTGGCTTTTTTTAACCCTTTACCCACGCCAACAGCTCAGCGTATTCACGCTAAAACCCTGCCACGCCTGGCTTGCGCCGCCCCGCTTCGCTTTTCTTTCGTTAAAGTCGAAAAAATATACGCCGATAAATGACCTGACGTTTCCCTTATAAAAATCCGTTTTCAGACTTTATTTTCATCAGGAAATCCAATGAACAACCCCAGCGTAAAAAAGACAATGAGCACCCGGGCTCAGATGCTGCTGGCAGGGGGAATGACGATTGTCGTGGGCTTTGCAGCGACCATCGGATTGCTCAGCTGGCAGTCTTCAAAAGCGCAAAAATCTCTGGCCGCTGACTACCTGCAACAAATTGCTGCCAGCCATGCCGGACAAATTCAACAGGAACTGACGCATGCCCTGGACGCGGCACAAAACCTGGGGCAAAGCCTTGCCGCGCTGCCTGCGGCCGGCGTGACCGATCGCAACGTTGCCCATAAGCTCATGGAATATGCCCTGCAGAAAAATCCTGACTTTGTATCGATGACCGTGGTGTTCGAACCCAACGCCTTCGACGGTCGTGACAGTGCTTTCGCCGGCCAGCAGGGAATGCCACCCGAGGGGCGCTATGCCTGGTATATTGATCGGGATAAAGACGGGCATTTTAAAATGAATCCGGCGCTGGATTTTTTACAACCCGGTGCGGGCAATTACTATCTGCTGCCGAAAGAAACGCTTAAAGACACGCTGATTGAACCCTACAGCTTCGCCTATGATGGCGCGAAACCCGAGTGGTTAACCTCAGTCGCCACGCCTGTCATGGTGAACGATAAGCTAAAACTGGTCGTCAGCTCGGATATTCTGCTGTCGTCTATCCAGAAAAAAATCAACCAGATCAAACCCTGGCAAGGCACCGGTTACGCGCTGCTGATTTCAAACAGCGGTAACGTGATTTCCTCCCCCGATACAAGTGAAGCGGGCAAGAAATGGCCGGGGAACGTAAACAGCACCAGTACCAACGTGACGGAGCAATACGATCCGGTGCTCAAAGAACAGGCCATGTATACGTGGTATCCCGTGCGCGTTGGGAAGAGTGATAAACCCTGGTATGTCGGGATCGTGGCGCCCGTCAGTCAGGTGATGGCGGCCGCTGACCGCCAGCTGTACTGGGCAATCGGGCTGATGATCATCAGCATCCTGTCGGTGGGTGCCGTGCTGGGGCTGCTGTTCAGTCGCAAAGTGATGCGCCCGCTGGGTGGTGAACCGGCAGAGGCTGCGCGTATCGCGCTGGCTGTGGCTGAGGGGCGGTTAAACAACAGCATTGGCGTTGCGCCCGACGATAGCCGTAGTCTGTTCTACGCGTTGAGTACCATGCAGTCACAGCTTAGGACGATGGTCGGCCAAATCAAAGATGCCAGCCTCTCTGTCCAGCAGGGCGCGGGCGAAATCGCCAGCGCCAACCTGAACCTGTCCTCCCGAACTGAGGAGCAGGCTGCCGCCCTGGAGGAAACTGCGGCCAGCATGGAACAGATTAGCGCGGCCATTCGTATGAACGCTGACAACGCACAACAGGCGACAGGACTGACGGAAAATGCCACCCGTATCGCTAACCGTGGCGAAACGCTGGTGGATCAGGTCGTGACAACCATGGCGAAGATCGATGAAAGCTCGCAGAAAATTGGTGATATCACCACGCTGATTAACAGCATTGCTTTCCAGACCAATATTCTGGCGCTTAACGCCGCCGTTGAAGCGGCACGTGCAGGGGAACAGGGACGCGGATTTGCCGTGGTGGCCTCAGAAGTGCGTAACCTGGCGCAGCGCACCACCAGTGCCGTAAAGGACATCGCCGCCCTGATTGAAGAGTCAGCGCTGCGCGTCGAGAATGGCGTTGTGCTGGTCAATGATGCGGGCAAAACCATGCATGAAATGACAAATGCCGTTTCATCCGTGCAGCGCATCATCGGTGAAATTGTTGCCGCATCCGATGAACAGGCGCGCGGTATCGCTCAGGTCACCCTTGCCGTTAATGAAATGGACGGCACGACTCAGCAAAATGCGGCACTGGTTCAGCAGATGTCGGCGGCCTCCAGTTCACTTGAGGATCAGGCCCGCCAGCTGGCACAAACCGTCGCGCAGTTCCATTAAGCCGTGGCGATGTCCGTCGTGACAGACGGGCATCGCCATCTTTGCCCCGCGCATTCATATTGAGTTCCGCCTCTGCGGCGCTTATGCTGAGCGCCATGAAAACACCTCGTCTTCCGATTGCCCTGCAACAAGCCGTTATGCGCGCCCTGCGTGATGCTCTTGAGCGCGCTAATCGCACGCTTGAACGCACCTACCCTGAGCCCACGCTGGTTTATCAGCAACGGGGCACCGCCGCCGGTACCGCCTGGCTGGAAAAATGGGAGATTCGCCTCAATCCTGTGCTGCTGCTGGAGAACCAACAGGCGTTTATTGATGAAGTCGTCCCTCACGAACTGGCCCATTTGCTGGTGTGGAAGACCTTTGGTCGCGTGGCACCGCACGGGAAAGAGTGGAAGTGGATGATGGAAACCGTCCTCGGTGTTCCGGCCCAGCGTACCCACCGTTTTGAAGTCGCGTCCGTCCGTAGTCGCACCTTTGCCTACCGCTGTCAGTGCCAGCAGCACCACCTTACCGTACGGCGTCATAATCGCGTGATTCGCGGCGAAAGCGAATACCGCTGTGTCCATTGCGGCAACGTATTAAAAGCCGGCCTTTTCCTTCCATCCTGACCGGATTCTCATTCCGCCTGCCCCCGCATTCTGGTACCCTGCCGCCCTTTTTAGGATCAAGGTGATAACTGGAATATGTCTCGCAAAATAATCATGACCGCCGCGCTGCTGCTGGCCTCCTTTCATGCCACCGCGCTTAACCTGAATAATTACCATCAGAATAATTTTCAGCAGGCAAAAGCTTATGCGGCCGAGATTAATGCCGATGCACCGGGCAGCTTTTATTGCGGCTGCAAAATGACCTGGCACGGTAAAAAGGGCGAACCTGATCTGAGCAGCTGCGGTTATCAACCGCGTAAAAATGCCAACCGTGCCGCGCGCATCGAGTGGGAGCACGTGATGCCTGCCTGGGAGTTCGGTCATCAACGTCAGTGCTGGCAGAATGGTGGACGCAAAAACTGCAGTAAAGATGCCGACTATCGCCATATGGAGACCGATCTGCACAATCTGCAACCGGCAATAGGTGAAGTAAACGGCGACCGGGGTAACTTTGCTTACAGCCAGTGGAACGGGACAGAGAAGCAATATGGTCAGTGCAGCATGCACATTGATTTTAAAAACAAACAGGCAGAGCCACCAGAACGGGCCCGCGGTGCCATCGCGCGCACCTACTTCTATATGCGCGATCAATATCATCTGCGCTTGTCGCGCCAGCAAACCCAGCTATTTACGGCCTGGAACAAGCTCTATCCGGTCAGCCAGTGGGAATGCGAGCGAGACCAACGTATCGCACGGGTACAGGGGAATCATAATCCTTATGTGCTCGAAGCTTGCAAGCGTTAAAATCCCTGCCCTAAACTAACTGTCTTTACGGCCTCGCCGCGTGGATCGCGCGGCGTTTTGCTCTCAGGTACTTTATGCGCATACCTCGCATTTTTCACTCACAGCCGCTGCATGTTGGCAGTGAGATTACACTGGATGACGATGCCTCTAACCATGTTGGTCGCGTATTACGCATGACCAGCGGACAGCATCTGGAACTGTTTGATGGCAGTAATCTGACTTTCGCGGCAGAAATCACGCAAGTTGATAAAAAACGTGTAAAAGTATCCATCACAACGAGTCAGACTGACGATCGTGAATCGCCCCTTTATCTCCATCTCGGCCAGGTGATGTCGCGTGGCGAAAAAATGGAATTTACCATCCAGAAATCAATCGAACTGGGCGTTAATGTCATCACGCCGCTGTTTTCTGAGCGCTGTGGTGTCAAACTGGACGCCGAACGTCTGGCGAAAAAAATTCAGCAATGGCAAAAGATTGCGATTGCCGCCTGTGAACAGTGTGGCCGTAACCGGGTACCGGAAATCCGTCCGGCGATGACGCTGGAAGCCTGGTGCAGTGAAGCGGAAAGTGGGTTAAAACTGAATCTGCATCCGCGCGCCAGCCACAGTATTAACACCTTGCCCCAACCGGTCGAGCGCGTCAGGTTGCTGATTGGCCCGGAAGGTGGGCTGTCCGCTGAAGAAATTGCCATGACGGCACAGCATGGATTTACGGATATTTTGCTTGGCCCACGCGTTTTACGCACCGAAACCACCGCGCTGACGGCCATTACGGCACTTCAGGTGAGGTTTGGCGACCTGGGTTAAGCGATACTTTTAGCACGTTCAGGTCATGCAGCCTCACCGCCAGCCTGAAAGATCAGCCCCTTTTGCCCGAACGGAACGAGACGGTTAGTGCCGCCTCCTTCAGGAGAGAATAATGATTAAGCTTGGCATCGTGATGGACCCGATCGCATCCATCAACATTAAGAAAGACTCCAGCTTTGCAATGCTGCTGGAAGCCCAGCGCCGGGGCTACGAAATTCACTATATGGAGATGAACGATCTCTCCCTGCGCGGCGGCGTGGCCTTTGCCCGCACGCGCCTGCTCAGCGTGGAACAGAATGCCGCGAGCTGGTACCAGTTTGGCAGCGAACAGCAGATCAAACTGGCCGATCTTGATGTCGTCCTGATGCGCAAAGACCCACCGTTCGATACCGAATTCATCTACTGCACCTACATTCTTGAACGTGCCGAAGAACAGGGCACGCTGATCGTTAACAAGCCGCAAAGCCTGCGCGACTGCAATGAAAAACTCTATACCGCCTGGTTTGCCGAATTTACGCCGGATACGCTGGTGACCCGTTCGAAGCAGCAACTCCGTGCATTCTGGCAGGAGCATGGCGATGTGATTATGAAGCCGCTGGACGGCATGGGTGGCGCATCCATCTTTCGCGTGAAGCAGGATGACCCAAACTTTGGCGTAATCGCCGAAACGCTGACAGAGCATGAAAGCCGCTACTGCATGGCGCAAAATTATCTGCCAGCGATCAAAGAGGGCGACAAACGCGTACTGGTCGTCGATGGCGAACCCGTTCCCTATTGCCTGGCGCGTATCCCTCAAGGCGGTGAAACCCGTGGTAACCTGGCCGCCGGTGGACGCGGTGAAGCGCGCCCGCTGAGCGAAAGTGACTGGGCGATCGCCCGCAAAGTCGGACCCACGCTTAAAGCCAAAGGCTTGATTTTTGTCGGACTCGATATTATTGGTGATAGACTGACAGAAGTTAACGTGACCAGCCCAACATGCATTCGTGAAATCGAGGCCGCTTTCCCTGTGTCCATCACCGGTATGCTGATGGATGCCATTGAGAAGCGTCTGGGCTCAGCATAACGCTGGGACCATGCTCCGTGATCAACCCAACACCGGTGCTGACTTTACGCACCGGTTATCTTTGGTAAAGCATGTGAGAATGAATTTACAGCATCACTTTTTGATTGCCATGCCAGCGTTGCAGGATCCCTTTTTCAAACGTTCTGTGGTCTACATTTGCGAGCACAACGAAGAAGGGGCAATGGGGCTGATTATTAACAAGCCTATGGAAAACCTGACGGTTGAAGGCATTTTGAAAAAGCTCAAGATTGCCGAGGAAAACCGCGATCCGGCAATCAACCTGGATAAGCCGGTATTCAGCGGCGGCCCGCTGGCAGAAGATCGCGGATTTATCCTGCACTCTGCCCAGCGCACGTTTACCTCCAGCATCCGTGTCTCAGACAACACGGTGATCACGACATCACGCGATGTCCTGGAAGCCATAGGTACCGCCGATCAGCCCGATCATGTTCTGGTGGCGCTGGGCTATTGTGCCTGGGAAAAAGATCAGCTTGAAAATGAGCTGATGGAAAACGCCTGGCTGACCACCCCCGCAAACAGCAATATTCTGTTTCAGACGCCCATAGCTGAGCGCTGGCGCGAAGCGGCACGAAGCATCGGGGTGGATATTCACAATATGGCCAGCGATGCAGGTCACGCCTGATGACACATCAAACCTTGTTAGGCTTCGACTTCGGCACCAAAAGCATTGGCGTTGCCGTCGGGCAGCAGCTGACGGGCAGCGCCCGTCCGTTAAGTGCCCTCAAAGCACAGGACGGTACGCCTGACTGGCTGCAAATCGAAAAGTTGCTGAAAGAGTGGCAGCCTGATTTTGTGGTGGTGGGATTGCCGCTTAATATGGACGGCAGCGAACAGCCACTGACCGCGCGTGCGCGCAAGTTTGCCAACCGCTTACACGGGCGTTTCGGCATTCGCGTGGAGCTGCAGGACGAACGCCTCAGTACCGTTGAAGCCCGTGCGGGCCTGTTTGAGCGTGGCGGTTACCGTGCGCTGAACAAAGGGTCGGTCGATTCACAGTCAGCGGCCATTATCCTGCAGGACTGGTTCGACACTCACTAGCGAATGACCCCTTCAGCCTGACGGGCTGCGCGGCTCTGTTCGAACGTCTGCATCCCGGCCCGAGCGCCGGTTTGCAGAAGCGCCGGAATCTGATGCATTTTGCCTTCCCGAATCAGATTGACCACGGCACTGGTCGCCATCAATACTTCAAACAGCCCGGTCCTCCTCTCATCACAGGCTGGCACCAGTTGCTGCGCGATCACTGCGTTGAGGCTGCTTGCCAGTTGAGTGCGCACCAGATTTTTTTCTTCCGCAGGAAACACATCCACCAGCCTGTCTACCGCCTGCACCGCACCGCGCGTGTGCAGCGTGGCCAGCACCAGATGGCCGGTTTCTGCGGCAGTGAGCGCCTGACGAATGGTATCGCTGTCGCGCAGTTCCCCCAGCATAATAACGTCAGGATCTTCCCTGAGTGCGGCTTTCAGGCCCTGGCTGAAATTCCGGCAATGCACACCGACTTCACGCTGTTGAATCAGGGATTGCTGACTGCGATGGATAAACTCAATCGGGTCCTCCAGGGTCAGGATATGGCGGGCCTGCTGCCGGTTAATCGCATCCACCATTGCCGCGAGGGTGGTCGACTTACCGCTGCCCGTCGCCCCGGTGATTAATATCAGTCCGTCCCGTTTCTTCAGTAACGCCTGCACCCCTTCCGGTACGCGCAGATCGGTCAGCGTCGGGCATTCGCTGGCGATGGTGCGTAGCGCCAGAGACAGCCCGTTACGCTGCATAAACAGGTTGGCGCGCAGGCGCTGTCCCGCCGCCAGGGTCAACGCGAAATCCAGTTGCCCTTCCCGCTTAAGTTGCTGCTGCTGTTCGCTGTCCAGCCACACCGACGTAAACTGCGCCATCCAGTCAGGTGACAGCGCAGACCGATCGGGCAGCGGCTCCAGCCTGCCCTGACGCCGCCAGTACGGCAAATGTCCGCTACAAAGGTGCAGATCGGCAGCGTTATGCTTTACACTAAGCGCCACGATTTCATCCAGATTCATTGTGTTCTCCCGACTATGACTTCAATCCAGCACAACCTACAGCAAGTCCGCCAGCGAATCGCCGCTGCTGCAAGGCGTTGCGGCCGGGCTCCCGAAGAAATTACGCTACTTGCAGTGAGCAAAACGAAACCTGCGAGCGCAGTCGAAGAAGCGGCGGCGGCGGGTCAGCTCGCGTTCGGGGAAAATTACGTTCAGGAAGGGGTTGAAAAGGTTCAGGCGCTGACCTCACATCCCAATCTGATATGGCACTTCATTGGCCCGCTGCAGTCCAATAAAAGCCGACTGGTGGCAGAACACTTTGCCTGGTGCCACACCCTTGATCGTCTGAAGATTGCACAGCGGCTTAACGATCAGCGGCCTGAACATCTGGCACCGCTCAATGTGCTGATTCAGGTAAATATCAGTGACGAAAACAGCAAATCTGGCATCATGCTGGAGGCCGTCGACGAACTGGCGCAGGCTATTGCCGCGATGCCGCGTTTGCGTTTGCGCGGGCTGATGGCGATTCCGGCACCCGAACAGGATTATCAGAAACAGCTGGCGGTATGCCAGCAAATGGCTGATGCATTTCACCAGTTAAAACAGCACTATAGTGATGTTGATACGCTGTCGATGGGAATGAGTGATGATATGGAGGCGGCGATTGCCGCAGGCAGCACCCTGGTGCGCATTGGCACCGCAATATTTGGCGCACGTGATTACACACAGCCTTCACAACAATAATTGAGGAACTTCATGTTAACAATGACGTTTTTGGTAAAAACGCTAATCGATCTCTACGTCATGGTGCTGTTGCTGCGCATCTGGATGCAGTGGTCACGTTGCGATTTTTATAATCCGCTTGCCCAGTTTGTCGTGAAGATCACTCAGCCGATTGTAAAACCGTTGCGTCGCATTCTGCCTGCGCTGGGTCCGATTGATACGGCTTCTCTGCTGCTGGCGTTTGTGCTCACTACGCTGAAATATCCGCTTCTGCTGCTGATTCAGGTCGGCGTGTTCTCTGTCGATCCCGCTAACTTGTTGGTCGGCCTGCTGTCGCTACTGAAATCCGCCGGTTATCTGGTGTTCTGGGTCATTATTATCCGTTCCCTGATGAGCTGGATCAGCCAGGGCCGCGGTCCGATGGACTATGTGCTGATTCAGCTGACCGAGCCGTTAATGGCGCCGATTCGCCGCATTCTGCCCGCGATGGGCGGCATCGACTTCTCCGCCATGATCGTCATTCTGGTGCTGTATGCCCTGAATTTCCTCGGCATGGACCTGTTCTCGGGTCTCTGGTATTTGCTGTAAATGAACCAAACTGGAACTGTTATGCAAAAAGTTGTTCTTGCCACCGGTAATCCCGGCAAAGTCCGTGAACTGGCGGATCTGCTCTCTGCCTTTGGTCTGGATATCGTGGCGCAAACCGACCTCGGCGTTGAATCCGCCGAGGAGACCGGCCTGACCTTTATTGAAAACGCCATCCTGAAAGCGCGCCATGCCGCGCAGGTGACCGGGCTGCCCGCTATCGCAGATGACTCCGGGCTGGCCGTCAACGCGCTGGACGGCGCACCGGGCATTTATTCGGCTCGCTATGCCGGTGACGACGCCAGTGACCAACAGAACCTGGAAAAGCTGCTTCAGGCGCTGGAAAGCACCCCGGACGGACAGCGTCAGGCCCAGTTCCACTGCGTGCTGGTGTATTTACGTCACGCTGCCGATCCGACGCCGCTGGTGTTTCACGGCGCCTGGGACGGCGAAATCACCCGCACCCCAGCCGGTGAAGGCGGCTTCGGCTACGACCCGGTGTTCTACATTCCGGCATTGGGTAAAACCGCCGCCGAGCTGACAAAAGCAGAGAAAGGAAAAGTCTCTCATCGAGGTAAAGCATTGACGCTGTTACTGGAAGCGATGCGTAATGCCTGATTTACCCCCGCTGAGTTTATATATCCATATTCCCTGGTGCGTCCAGAAATGCCCTTACTGCGATTTTAATTCTCACGCGTTAAAAGATGAGGTGCCGCACATTGAGTATGTGCAGCACCTGCTGCGCGATCTTGAAAACGATCTGCCACTGATTCACGGACGTGACGTGCGCACGATATTTATCGGTGGCGGAACGCCAAGCCTTTTAAGCAGTAGCGCGATGCAGATGCTGATGGATGGCGTACGCGCGCGCCTGACGCTGGCAGAAGGGGCGGAGATTACGATGGAGGCGAATCCAGGCACGGTCGAAGCCGACCGTTTCAGCGCCTATCAGCGCGCCGGGATTAACCGCATCTCCATTGGGGTACAAAGCTTTAGCCCGCAGAAGCTGGAACGTCTCGGTCGCATCCATGGTCCCGAGGAAGCGAAGCGCGCCGCGGCGCTGGCGCAGGGCCTGAACCTGCGCAGCTTTAACCTCGATCTGATGCACGGTTTGCCCGACCAGTCACTGACGGAAGCGCTGGACGATTTGCGTCAGGCGATCGCGCTTAATCCTCCGCATTTGTCCTGGTATCAGCTGACCATCGAACCGAATACGTTGTTTGGCTCACGTCCGCCTAAATTGCCCGACGACGATGCGTTGTGGGACATCTTTGAGCAGGGACATCAGCTGCTGACCGCTGCCGGTTATGAGCAATATGAAACATCGGCCTATGCCAAACCGGGATACCGCTGTGAGCACAACCTGAATTACTGGCGTTTTGGCGATTATCTTGGGATTGGCTGTGGTGCCCATGGCAAGCTGACCCAACCCGATGGCCGTATTGTTCGCACGGTCAAAGTGCGCCATCCGCGGGGTTTTATGAAGGGCAACTATCTCGATAAACAGTACGAGGTAGCAGACAGTGACAAGCCGTTCGAGTTCTTTATGAACCGTTTCCGGTTGCTGGAGCCTGCGCCACGCGCGGACTTCAGCCGCTATACCGGGCTGAATGAAGCGCTGATTCGTCCACAGCTCGATCAGGCTATTGCCGCAGGTTATATCACTGAAACAGCGGACATCTGGCAAATTACCGAGAAGGGCAAACTGTTTCTGAACTCGCTACTGGAACTGTTCCTGGCCGACGAGTAACGCGCTTCGGGTTCGGCGTGCAAACTGCGGCTGTATGAAGGAGGCCGAATCCTTATCCGCGCTCGGTATTCTGTCTCAGTTGCAACAACCGGGTATTGATGATGGCAATGTTCACTTCGCAGGGCATGCCATCATCCAGATAAACCGTCTCATTAATCTCCAACGCCGCCTCATTCGCACTAAAATTCAGCAGTCTGAGTTGCTCACTGTCGGTCACGTTAATCGCATTAAGCTGCTGGTCGCGGCGCTGAATCTTTTTGCCGGTGATTTGTTCAATGTAAGAGTATTTCGAGATTTCCAGCCGGCCAAACTCCATGCTGCTGAACAGGCTGACAGGCAGGTGGATATATTCCAGCGCCACGGGAATATCGTCAAAGCACATCAGTCGAAGAATTTTGTATATCTGATCGCTGTTTCTGATACGTAACGCCTGCGCCATCTCCGGTCCGGGCACCTTGATGATGCTGGCAGTGAGCACCTTCCTGACCGCTTTATGGCCTTTTTTATGAGCCTGATAATCAAAGGGCGAAAGCGCATGGAACCGGCCGGCGTGATTGCTCTTGCCGATAGAACCGACAAACAGTCCCGACCCCTTCACGCGATAAATACGCTGCTGCTCAATCAGAATACGGGTTGCTTCCCGTACCGTCGCCCGGGTGATACCGATGTTCTTTGCTATCGCAATTTCGGTATCCAGCTTGTCGCCCGGCAGCAGTCCGTCCTGCATGATCTTGGTCAGAATATAGTCGACAACCTCTTTTTGTTTCTCTGTTACGCCATCGAACATCATGCTGTTCCCGAATAGTAAGCCCGTGCCTGCGGTGCGCCGCCGCATCGCCTGTATGCCTGATTTCCGTCACTGCGTATGAGTGAGACAGGAACCAGTGTGATCCAGCTAACGATTTTGCACTCCAGTGTCGCCTGTCCAGCCAGAATTGATTCTTGCATATTGTATCTGTACAGGTCGAGGTGCATCATCAAGATGACTAGACACGTTAAACATGTCTATACGTATAAATAAATTTGTGCAACAGGCAATTGTCAGAACTGACGCCTGCTTTAGCAATAAAAGTCATTACCAATCAAATAATTGGTTTTGACTTTTTATCTACCCTGACGTGTGTGGAAGAGAATCAGGAAAAACAAACAGGTTGACCGCCTGAAAAAGGCAAAAAGCTGACTGTACATCTTGCAATGACAAGCAGCCTGCCTACTGGCCCAACTTTTTTATCCAGGACACCGTATGGCAAATCTTACCCAATGGCTGAATGCTGAAAAAATTCAATACATTGAGCGCGTTTCCGACTGGAAAGAGGCGATTCAGGTCACCGGTAATCCTCTCTGCCGTGAAGGCGCTATTTCGCAGGATTACATTGACACCATCGTCCGGCTCAAAGAAGAAACCGGCCCCTACTTCGTGATCGCCCCCCGAATCGCGATGCCACATGCGCGTCCTGAACAGGGCGCGAAGAAACTGGGCTTGTCCGTCGTGAAACTGGCAACCCCTGTCAACTTTGATGCTGATGAAAACGATCCTGTTGACATCCTTTTTATGTTCTCGGCCCCTGACAGCAACAGCCATATCGAGATGATTTCGCAGCTGGCTGAAGTGCTGACAGACGAGGACATCATGCAACGCGTTTATCACGCACAAAGCCAGCAGGAACTGTGCACGGTTCTGCTGGCAGACGACCTTATCAGTTAACAATTTCAAATAAGAAGAGGTAGTTATGAAAATTATGGCAGTGTGTGGTTCAGGCCTGGGAAGCAGCTTCATGATGGAAATGAACATCAAAAAAGTGCTTAAAGCGATTGATATGACGGCGGAGGTCGAACATGCCGACCTCGGCTCGGTGACGCCGGACGTCGCAGATGTATTCGTGATGGCAAAAGACATTGCCTACAGCGCTAATCTGCCCCCGGAAAAAGTCATTATCATCAACAACATCATCGACCTGAAAGAAGTTGAGCAGAAAATTCGCGACTACTTCAATAAATAACACCGTTATCCCCTTTGATAAGAACACTTACCGCTGAGGTTATTATGTTTATACAAAACCTTTTACTGGTAGTTGTCGATGTGCTGAAAGTCCCTTCGATTCTGGTCGGGTTAGTCGCGATGTTCGGCCTGATCGCGCAGCGCAAGCCGTTGCCGGATGTGATAAAGGGAACGGTAAAAACGATTCTGGGCTTTTTAGTGCTGGCAGGCGGTGCCACCGTTCTGGTGGGCTCGCTGACGCCGCTCGGCGATATTTTTAAGCACGCATTCAACGTTCAGGGCATTATTCCTAATAACGAAGCGATGGTATCCATCGCGCTGGCGAAATACGGCGCGCCTACCACGCTGATTATGGCGTTCGGCATGGTGGCAAACATTACCGTCGCCCGCTTTACCCGCCTGAAATATATCTATCTCTCTGGCCACGTCACCTTCTATATGGCCTGTATGATTGCCATTATTCTGTCCGTTGCCGGTTTTGAAGGTGTGCAGCTGATTTATACCGGTTCGCTGACGCTGGGCATGCTGATGGCCTTTTTCCCGGCCCTGGCTCAGCCCTATATGCGTAAAATTATCGGTCACGATCAGGTTGCGCTGGCTCATACCGGCACGATGGGTTATGTCCTGTCAGGCTGGATAGGCTCTATAGTGGGCAAAGGTTCAAAGTCCACCGAAGAGATGAACATGCCCAAAAACCTGAGTTTTTTGCGCGACAGTACCATCTCCATCTCTCTGACCATGATGATCATCTATTTTATTTTGTCCGTCTCGGCGGGCAGAGAGTATGTTGAAAGTCAGTTCAGCCATGGTCAAAACTATCTGGTGTATTCGTTTGTCCAGGCCATTACCTTTGCTGCCGGGGTCTTTATTATCCTGCAGGGCGTGCGCTTAATTCTGGCGGAGATTGTACCGGCCTTTACCGGGTTTTCAGAGAAGCTGGTGCCCAGCGCGCGTCCTGCTCTGGACTGCCCTATCGTGTTTCCCTATGCGCCCAATGCCGTTCTGGTCGGCTTTATTTCCAGCTTTATCGGTGGACTCGTCGGGTTGTTTATCCTTGGGCAGCTGCACTGGGTGCTGATTTTGCCCGGCGTGGTGCCGCACTTTTTCTGCGGGGCGACGGCGGGCGTCTTTGGCAATGCGACGGGCGGCAAGCGGGGTGCGATGATTGGCGCCTTTGCACACGGTATTCTGATTACCTTCCTGCCGGTTGCGTTACTGCCTGTGCTGGGTGCGATTGGTCTGACGAATACCACATTCTCAGATACGGACTTTGGCGTGACAGGGATTCTGCTGGGTAATATGGCGAGGTTCCTCGATAAAGGCACCATTACCATGATTATTACGGGCATCTTTGCGCTGCTGGTGATCTATAACTATGTCGCCGGTAACAAGACCGTGACCAAAGAAGCTAACAGCGACTGAGACAAAACGGGGCTGATGATTCAGCCCCTTCTTAACAGGGCAGGACATAAAACGGGTTAGTTAAATGATTTAACCAGCGTTTTACGGTCTTTTTCCAGCGAGATAACCCGGTTACAGACGTCTTTACCAAACTGCTGGAAGTCCGTTTCCTGATTATTCCATTCGCTCTGAATGGCGTTCTGCAGACCACCAAGGTTACCCATCAACCCCTGCAGCCCGCTGCCGCCACCGTTGGTCATGGCTTTCGTCCCCATCTCATTAATGCTGTCCTGCAGGATACCGCCCATCGCCTGATTCACCAGTTGCTGCCCATCGGCACGAACCTGATCGATCGCCTGGTGATGGAACGTCAGTCCGTCACTGCGATGTTCAATAATGCGGTTCATCTGGGTTTTTAACTGGGCATTCAGCGTGGCCAGTCGGCTGTGCAAGCGGCTTGATTCCCCTACATGCTCAGTGATGATCTTATCCAGCGCCAGCCGACCTTTCTCCAGACGGGAGGTGGCACCGTTATCGATCCACGGCAGATCGCGACGTAACGCATTTTGGTAATTAATGGCCTGCTGACGACTGTCGGCGTTCATCGTGATTTTTTGCCCGTTGAACTGCACATCGCCCTGCGGCGAAATCACAAGATTGCCGTTTGCGCCAACAACCTGCACGTTTTGTGGGCTAATGACCACATCATCCTGTGGTTTAACGCTGCATTCCCAGGCCGCCTGGGCCTGCGTTGCCGCCAGCAAGAGGCCAGCGACCAGCACGTTACGAATCATACGTTCTCCCTGTCTGGGTGTGAAAGCGATATCGCTGGTAACTTAGTCCCACCAGACGTCAAAGAGTTCGGTCACCTTTACATCCAGTAACTGGCGATCTTCCAGCCATTTACGTACCAGCTCGCGATGTTCCTCGGTACATTTACCGGTTTGCTGCAGGCAGATTAGCCCTTCCCAGGCCAGATAGCCGCTGCCGTCATAAGCCAGGCCATTGGGATCGATCGCTTCGTTAATAAACTGATTCAGCGTTTCGTCGATAACCTCTTCAGAGGTGCCGTCCGGGAAGCGCCAGGCTACGGAAAAGCCCAGCTCCTGAAACTCATCAATATGCAATTTTTTACGTAAACGACGGCTGCGTTGTGTGGCCATTATTTCACCCTCTCAAACATTAAATCCCAAACGCCATGGCCCAAACGCTGCCCGCGCTGCTCAAATTTGGTCAGTGGACGCGTCTCAGGACGCGGCACATACGTATTGTCTTCAGACAGGTTTCGATAACCCGCGATGCTGCTCATCACCTCAAGCATATGCCCGGCATAGGCTTCCCAGTCGGTCGCCATATGGAACACACCGCCCAGTTTCAGTTTACGCATCACAAGCTCGGCAAACGGCACCTGCACGATACGGCGTTTGTTGTGACGGGCTTTATGCCACGGATCGGGAAAGAACAGCTGAACCATGCGCAGTGAATTATCCGGGATCATTTTCTCCAGCACTTCCACCGCATCATGACACATCACCCGCAGATTGCTGACATTGGCCTCTTTCGCCGACGCCAGGCAGGCTCCCACGCCGGGCGCATGCACTTCAATGCCCAGGAAGTTTTGATGCGGATTATTTTGCGCCATGGTGACCAGCGACGCGCCCATACCAAAACCGATCTCCAGCGTGACAGGCGCATCGCGCCCAAACAGCGCGGGCAAATCAATGGGCTCTGGCTGATATTCAACACCCATTTCCGGCCAGTAGTTGTCCAGCGCCTGCTGCTGGCCTTTGGTTAAGCGGCCCTGGCGGCGCACAAAACTACGAATCCGACGCAACGGGCGTCCATTTTCATCATATTCTGGGGTGATGACGTCATTAATCATGTTGAAGCCTGCTGGTTAGCCTGTTCAGGGAAACGGGCATTATGCAAAGTTCAAAAGCAGAAGCAAGCCTTTGCCACTTTCCGCGCGCACCCGGCGTGTTTTGACATGCGTTTTCCTGCCTGAGTGTAGAGTAATGCAAGAAAATTGCCTGGGAGGCTGCTGGCCGGAAACAGAATTATAACGTCATGGTCTGCCGCCGTTGCTGACTGAGCTTGCGGTACTGTTGTGGCGACATGCCGACATACCTGGCAAAGGTGCTGTAAAAGCGACTACTGGAACGGAAGCCGGCCGTCAGCGCCACATCCAGCACGGTAATATCGGTATCGCTCAGCAGCGCCCGGACGTGGTTAATGCGCATCGCGGTAATGTACTGTTTTAGCGTAAGCTGCATGACGCGTTGAAAGATGCCCATGGCATAGTTTGCATTAAGCTTGACGTGCTCTGCGACGTCATTGATTGTCAGAGCCTGGTCATAATTGTCGGCAATATAGCTCAGCATCTGACTGACATAAAACTGCGCATGGCGCGACACGCTGTTTTTGTGTGTCCGCGACGTTTTGTTCACCAGCACAGGCTGCCACCCTGACAGACTAAAGCGTTTAAGCATCAGGCCAATTTCATCCACAGCAAGCTGGCGAATCTGTTCATCCGGGCTGTTCAGTTCCTGCTGCCAGCGCTGCACTTCAAAGGCGCTGAGCTGCTGTTTTGCCACAGACTTAATCACCATGCCATGTGTGACATGATTGATGAGTTCCCGGTCGAGCGGCCATGACAGAAACAGATGCATCGGCAGATTAAGGATAGCCATGTTCTGGCAGTTACCGGGCCGGGTAAGCTGGTGCGGTGTACAGGCCCAAAACAGCGTGATATAGCCCTGCTTAATCTGCACGACTTCATTATTGATTAAATATTCCACGTCCCCGTCGAACGGCACATTGACCTCAACCTGCCCATGCCAGTGACAGCTGCTCATCGCCAGTGGCCGACGCAGTTCGATATCCATACGTTGATATTCGGAATAGAGCGACAGCGGGCTGCGGGTTTGCTTTTCGTCACTGCTGCACATATGCGGATCGGGCGGCAGCGTGGCAACGGGCTGTAATGTCGTCATGATTCTCTCCTGAATTATCAGAACCCCGCCCAGCGTACCCGCGGAGACGGTCAAAAACAGCAGTGGATTCCCTATACTAAGCGCTCTTTCAGACCAGATACTCTTCTTTTTACGTTAATTTATCCCAAAAACTCAGATCTGTTCGTTGCCAGCATCTGATCTGAGTTTTTGGGAATGCTCATCCGATAAGACGGAAGTTTTCGCCCGCACAGCGTGCCACCATGAGATTATCCCACCCTGTCATGGAGCGTTCTGATGTCTGCACCCAAAATTACCTTTATTGGCGCGGGTTCCACTATCTTCGTCAAGAATATCCTTGGCGATGTCTTCCATCGCGATGCGCTAAAATCGGCCCATATTGCCCTGATGGATATTGATGCAACCCGGCTTGAAGAATCCTATACCGTCGTCAGTAAACTTATGGATTCCGCGGGCGCGGCTGGCCAGATTACCTGCCACAGCGAGCAGAAAGCGGCCTTAGCGGATGCGGATTTTGTCGTGGTCGCCTTTCAGATAGGCGGCTATCAGCCCTGTACCGTCACCGATTTTGAGGTCTGTAAACGCTATGGTCTGGAGCAGACCATAGCCGATACGCTGGGCCCCGGCGGCATTATGCGCGCCCTGCGCACCATCCCGCACCTGTGGCAGATTTGCGAAGACATGACGGAAGTCTGCCCGCATGCCACCCTGCTTAATTACGTCAACCCCATGGCGATGAACACCTGGGCAATGTATGCGCGCTATCCCCATATCAAACAGGTTGGGCTGTGCCACTCGGTACAGGGAACGGCGGAGGAACTGGCCAACGATCTGAATTTAAATCCTGCCGATCTGCGTTACCGCTGCGCCGGGATTAATCATATGGCGTTTTATCTGACGCTGGAGCGTAAAACCGCTGACGGCAGCTACGTTGATCTCTATCCCGACCTGCTGGCGGCCTGGAACGCTGGCCAGGTGCCGAAGCCCAACCTGCACGGCAATACGCGCTGTCCCAACATTGTGCGCTATGAAATGTTCAAAAAGCTGGGCTATTTCGTCACCGAATCCTCAGAGCACTTCGCAGAATATACGCCGTGGTTTATCAAACCAGGCCGCGAAGATCTTATTGAACGGTATCAGATTCCGCTGGATGAATATCCCAAACGTTGTGAAGAACAACTGGCGGAATGGCGGGCAGAACTGGCACGTTACCGTCGCGCCGAACGTATTGAAAGCAAACCCTCGCGTGAGTACGCCAGCACGATTATGAACGCTATCTGGACCGGCGAACCGGCGGTCATTTATGGCAATGTGCGTAATGATAGTCTGATTGATAATCTGCCGCAGGGATGCTGCGTGGAAGTCGCTTGTCTGGTCGATGCCAATGGGATTCAGCCCACCAAAGTCGGCACGATTCCGTCACATCTGGCCGCCATGATGCAAACCAATATCAATGTGCAGACGCTGCTGACCGAAGCCATTCTGACTGAAAACCGCGATCGGGTTTATCACGCCGCCATGCTGGATCCGCATACGGCAGCGGTATTAAGCCTTGATGAGATCTATGCACTGGTGGACGAACTCATCACTGAGCACGGCAGTTGGTTGCCCGCCTGGCTTCATCGTTAATTCTTTGTCGCCGGATGCTATGGTCCGGTCGCGATTCTACGTCATAACAGTGAGCGGGCGCTGGCAACAGCGACCCGGCAACCGATGAGCATTTCGATAACGACAAAACTCAGTTACGGATGTGGTGCGTTTGGAAAAGACTTCGCGATTAGCATTGTTTACCTCTACCTGATGTATTACTACACCGACGTGGTGGGCTTATCGGTTGGCATGGTCGGCACGCTGTTTTTAGTCGCCCGGATCTGGGATGCGATTAACGATCCCATTATGGGATGGATCGTTACCATTACACGTTCTCGCTGGGGGAAATTTAAACCCTGGATTTTAACTGGCACGCTGACAAACTCGCTGGTGCTGTTCGCGTTATTTAGCGCTCACCTGTTTGAAGGGACGACACAGCTGGTTTTTGTCTGGGTCACCTACATTCTGTGGGGAATGACCTATACCATAATGGATATTCCGTTCTGGTCACTGGTACCGACCATTACGCTGGACAAACGTGAGCGCGAAGAGCTGGTGCCCTGGCCACGCTTTTTTGCCAGCCTCGCCTCCTTTGTCACGGCCGGCATTGCGCTACCGTTTGTCAGTTATATCGGGGGCGACGATCGCGGCTTTGGCTTTCAGATGTTTACCCTGCTCCTGATCGTGTTTTTCATCGCGGCAACCCTCATCACGCTGCGTAATGTTCATGAGGTTTATTCATCAGACGGCGCGCAGACCCAGGACGGCGGCCGGATGGGACTGAGCGCGATCGTCGGCCTTATCTACCGCAACGATCAGCTTGCCTGCCTGCTCGGTATGGCGCTGGCCTATAACATTGCGGCGAATATCATTACCGGTTTTGCGATTTACTATTTTACCTATGTGATCGGCGATGCCAGTCTCTTCCCTTACTACCTCTCCTATGCTGGCGCGGCGAACCTGGCAACACTGGTTCTGTTCCCCAAATTAGTGAATCTGCTGTCACGCCGGATACTATGGGCGGCGGCGTCTGCCCTGCCGATTCTGAGCGGCGGTGTGCTGTTCGCTATGGCATTAGCAGGCAGTCACGCGACATCCTTAATCGTTATTGCCGGGATTTTATTCAATACCGGAACGGCGCTTTTCTGGGTGCTTCAGGTAATTATGGTGGCGGATACCGTAGATTACGGCGAATACAAACTGCATGTGCGCTGTGAAAGCATTGCCTATTCGGTGCAAACCATGGTCGTTAAAGGCGGCTCTGCGCTGGCGGCTTTCTTTATCGCTGTCGTGCTGGGCATGATTGGCTATCTGCCCAACGTCAACCAGTCGCAGGAAACCCTTGCTGGCATGCAGTTTATTATGATCGTGCTGCCCGCTGTCTTTTTTGCCCTGACGCTGCTGCTCTATTTCCGTTTCTATACACTGAACGGCGATATGCTACGGAAAATTCACATCCGCCTGCTGGATAAATACCGTAAGCCACCGGAAAAGGAAGCGGTGCCGATCGCAGCAACCCAAGAGATAAAAATTTAAACGCGAAGCCCCGACCCGGGGCTCCTGTTTTAAGTCTGAGTTTCGGCTATGCCCGAAAACGAGAAACAACCCGTGTTTTATCAGCAACATTTTCATCGCCTTCTTGTGTGTAACCGGCCTTATCTGACAACCGGGCGTCAGTGGCCACCAGAAAGAAACAGGCCTTTGCAATCTTCAGGTTTACTCTCAGTGGCGCTTATGCTGGAATTCCCGCCTGAATGTCGCGTAATCACGGAAATATCCCCTTTATGATGCAAGCCCCGCAGTTCGCGCAACAGGTGCTGGACTGGTATCAACGCTTTGGCCGCAAAACCCTGCCGTGGCAGTTGGAGAAAACACCTTATAAGGTGTGGCTGTCTGAAGTGATGTTACAGCAAACCCAGGTCGCCACCGTTATCCCCTATTTTGAGCGCTTTATGGCGCGGTTTCCGACCGTCAGCGATCTGGCCGCCGCGCCGCTGGACGAAGTGCTGCATCTCTGGACCGGTCTGGGTTACTACGCGCGTGCGCGTAACCTGCACAAAGCCGCCAAACAGGTGGTTGAGGTGCACGGCGGCGAGTTCCCGCGCAACTACGATGACGTCGCCGCGCTGCCCGGCGTAGGCCGCTCGACAGCGGGTGCGATCTTATCGCTATCGCTGGGCCTGCACTTCCCGATTCTGGACGGTAACGTGAAACGGGTTTTGGCTCGCTGTTACGCAGTGGCTGGCTGGCCGGGCAGGAAGGATATTGAAAAACGGCTGTGGCAAATTAGTGAAGACGTGACGCCAGCCGAGGGCGTCAGTCAGTTTAACCAGGCCATGATGGATCTGGGCGCCATGGTTTGCACCCGCTCGCGCCCGAAATGTGAAATCTGCCCGCTCAGCGATGGTTGCGAAGCCCGCGCGACGAACAGTTGGGCAAACTATCCGGGCAAAAAACCTAAGCATACGTTGCCTGAACGCAGCGGCTGGTTTTTGATGATGCAAAACGGCGACAATGTCTGGCTTGAACAGCGTCCGCCGGTGGGTTTATGGGGCGGTTTATTCTGCTTCCCGCAGTTCACCAGCGAAGACGATCTGAACGCCTGGCTGTCGACGCGCGGCATCCATGCCAAACCGCAGCAGCTTACGGCATTTCGTCACACCTTCAGCCATTTTCATCTGGATATCGTTCCCATGTGGCTGTCATGGCCTTCTGCCGGGGCATTAATGGATGAAGCTGGCGGTCTCTGGTATAACTTAACGCTGCCGCCATCTGTGGGATTAGCCGCACCTGTAGAGCGTCTTTTACACGAACTGCGCCATCCCCAGCCGTTGCCTGTGGGCGACGGTGAGATTAATGAGGAAGAGTAATGAGCCGCACCATTTTTTGTACTTTTTTACAACGTGACGCTGAAGGGCAGGATTTTCAGCTCTACCCTGGCGATCTGGGAAAACGCATTTACAATGAAATCTCGAAAGAAGCCTGGCAGCAATGGATGGCTAAGCAGACGATGCTGATCAACGAGAAAAAACTCAATATGATGAATCCCGACGATCGCAAAGTGCTGGAAAAGGAAATGATCAATTTCCTGTTCGAAGGTAAAGACGTTCATATTGAAGGCTACACGCCACCCGAAGCATAACTTTATTGGCCTCCGTGTTGAGGCCGTTTTCCAGGTCAGGCACGTATTTTAGATGAATAAAAAGCTGATAGCCCTGCTGGTGATTGCCCCCCTTTTGGTGTCCTGCTCCGGTAAAAAACATCCGGAATATTCAGAGGAATGGGTCAAAGATACCAACGGATTTGACATTCTGATGGGGCAATTCGCCCATAACATTGAGAACATCTGGGGTATCAATGAGGTCCTGATCGCTGGACCGAAAGACTACGTTAAATACACCGACAATTATTACACCCGCAGCCACATCAACTTTGAAAGCGGGAACATCACCATTGAGACCATTTCCGGTACCGATCCTGCCGCCAGTCTGCGTCAGGCGATCGTGACTACGTTACTGATCGGCGACGATCCGGGAAATGTCGATCTCTACTCTGATGCCAACGACATTCAGATCAGTAAAGAGCCGTTGTTGTACGGACAGGTGCTGGATAACACCGGTCAGGCGATTCGCTGGCAGGGACGTGCTCAGGCCTTTGCTGACTACTTGATTGCCAATAAACTGCAACGCCGTACGTCCGGCCTGCATGTGATCTACTCGGTCACGATTCCGATGGTGCCAAACCATCTGGATAAGCGTGCGCATAAATATCTGCCTATGGTGCGTAAAGCCGCCGAAGAGTACGGTGTAGATGCGTCTCTGATTCTGGCTATTATGCAGACCGAATCCAGCTTTAACCCCTACGCAGTCAGCCATTCTGATGCGCTCGGCCTGATGCAGGTAGTGCAGCATACCGCCGGTGTGGATGTATTCCGCATGAAGGGCAAATGGGGCAAACCGAGCCGCAGCTATCTGCTGGATCCCGAGAACAACATTGATGCCGGTACTGCCTATCTGTCGTTGCTGCAGAGCAACTATCTGGCCGGTATTCAGGATCCGGTTTCACGCCGCTATGCGGTTATCACCGCCTATAACGGCGGCGCCGGTAGTGTACTGCGCGTGTTCTCCAGCGATAAAGATCGTGCCTTTACCATTATTAACAGTATGTCGCCGGGTCAGGTTTATCAGACGCTGTCGAAGCAGCATCCGTCGGCGGAATCGCGGCGGTATTTGTATAAGGTGAGTTCGGCGCAGCGGAGTTATCACAGGTATTGATTTGGCGGGGTTCCGCTCAGCAGGTGCTGCGGGTTGCTCTGAGCGGGTTCCGCCCGCTTGGTGGCGGGAGCTGCGGGTTGCTCTGAGCGGGTTTCGCCCGCCTGATAGCGGGAGCTGCGGATTGCTCTGAGCGGGTTCCGCCCGCCTGGTGGCGGGGCTGCGGGTTGCTCTGAGCGGGTTCTGCTCACCAGGTGGCGGGGGCTGCGGGTTGCTCTGAATGGGTTCCGCTCACCAGGTGGCGGGAGCTGCGGGTTGCTCTGAGCGGGGTCCGCTCACCAGGTGACGGGGCTGCGGGTTGCTCTGAGCGGGTTCCGCCCGCCTGGTGGCGGGAGCTGCGGGTTGCTCTGAGCGGGTTCCGCCCGCCAGGCGACCTGGAGTTTCAGCCTGCCCGTGTAGGCGGACGTGTTAAGGGGCTCGCGCCAGCCCCTTAACAATCCCGGCGGCCGTCAGCCGTCGCTGTTCCTTCGTCTCTCACTCCGGCCTCACGGGCCGTCCGGATGCGCCCTCCCTGGCGCAGCCGTCCTCGTCGCGGCATCCCTGCCGCGCCGCCCTGGCCTCCGTTCTCTCCTCAGCGCGCCGGATGCCGGCAGAAAAACCCCCGCCTGCGAGTCTTGGGTTTTTAAAAAGCCGGTGTTGTCTGTGGTCAGTGTATGAAGTGAGGATCAAAAATGAACGCTTTAATAAACAGGGCATTGACTCAAAACCAGCAGACTGTATGACTTTCCGGTCACCTACAGCGACACCGGAAGTGGCTTTAACACAGAAATAGTGAAGCGGGGGTTTGGGGCGGCCTTCCCACCCGCTGAGCGGATGAGGGATTTCCGGATGAGCCGACAGGACGTCGGCGAGAGCCGGGCCGCGCCATGGATGGCGCGTCCTGGCGGTCCGCAGAAATCCTGAAGGAGCGAAGGCACCGCGAAGCGGCGGGTGGGCAGGACGGGAGCCCGGGGTCAAGGGGCCGCGGCGGCTGGCGGCCCCTTGTCGGTCGCCCGCACCGGGCAGACTGAAACTCCAGGCCGCCTGGCGGGCGAAACCCTCTCAGCGTTTCATAAGCTGTCAGCGACTCAAACCTTCTCAAAGCCTAGTCGCGCAAGCATCACTGCAACTCATTATCCGTATCCAAAGCAATAAAAATGCCTGAACAGGCGCAAATGTTAAAGCGGTAGCCTGGGGCGGCCTTCCCACCCGCTGAGCGGATGAGGAATTTCCGGATGAGCCGACAGGACGTCGGCGAGAGCCGGGCCGCAGAAATCCTGAAGCAGCGAAGGCACCGCGAAGCGGCGGGTGGGCAGGACGGGAGCACGGGGTCAAGGGGCCGCGGCGGCTGGCGGCCCCTTGTCGGTCGCCCGCACCGGGCAGACTGAAACTCCAGGCCGCCTGGCGAGCGAAACCCTCTCAGTGTTTCATAAGCTGTCAGCGACTCAAACCTTCTCAGGGCCAGCCATGGCCCCTGATTCCAGCCAGGCTGTGCAAACAGCCACCCAGCACTTACCCCTGCATCATGTTCGCCACCAGGTACTTACGTCCCTCGGCATCTTCCTCGGTGTAAACGCCCTGTAGCTCGGGTGAAAAACCCGGGAGCTGGTTGATGCCTGCTTCCAGCGCAAGAAAATAACGCTGTACCGCCCCACCCCAGGCTTCACCGGGAACAACACAGAGTACGCCAGGCGGATAAGGCAGCGCGCCTTCCGCGGCGATGCGCCCTTCTGCTGACGCAATCGGCACCAGCTCCACATCACCGCGAATATAAGCCTGATGTGCGTCCTGTGGATTCACTTTGACCTGAGGTAAGCCCTGCTCACGGAACATGAGACGTTGCAGATCTTTCACATTGAAGCTCACGTACAGGTCATGCATCTCCTGGCACAGGCGGCGCAACGTGTATCCGGCGTAGCGTTTGGCGTTCTTACGGTAAAGCGTGGGCAGGACTTCAGCCAGCAACGTGTCGTCTTTTACATGCTGCTCAAACTGCGCCAGCATGGCGACCAGGTTGGCCATTTTCTCCGGACTTTCCGCTGGCGTAAGCAGAAACAGGATGGAGTTAAGGTCACACTTTTCCGGTACGATGCCGTTTTCACGCAGGTAGTTGGCCAGGATCGTCGCCGGAATCCCAAAGTCAGCATATTCGCCGCTTGCCGCGTCAATGCCCGGCGTGGTCAGCAGCAGTTTGCAGGGATCGACGCGGTACTGGTCGCGATCGTATCCCGCAAAACCGTGCCATTTGGCGTTGGGTTCGAAGCTGAAATAGTGCAGATCCCGCGCGATCTCCTCTGTGGGCGCATCCTGCCAGCGTTTGCCGTTCACCGTTTCAGGAACAAAAGGCAGGATCATATCGCAGCGCTCAAAGATTGCCTTGCGCGCCTCAATGCCAAGCATGACGCACTCGTCCCACATGCGACGTCCCGCCTCGCCCTGGTGCATTTTGGCGTTAATATCCAGTGCGGCAAACAGCGGATAAAACGGGCTGGTAGAGGCGTGCAGCATAAAGGCGTTATTCAATCGCTTATGCGGGCAGAAACGCTTCTGACCGCGGATATGGTTGTCTTTTTTATGAATCTGCGAGGTCTGTGAAAAGCCCGCAAGCTGCTTGTGTACCGACTGCGTCACAAAAATGCCGGGATCGTTTTCGTTTAACGACAGCGTCAGCGGTGAGCAGCCTTCCATCAGCGGAATAAACTGTTCGTAGCCCAGCCAGGCGGAGTCAAACAGGATGTAGTCACACAGATGACCTATGCGATCCACCACCTGACGCGCGTTGTACACCGTGCCGTCATAGGTGCCTAACTGGATAATCGCCAGGCGGAAAGGACGTGCTTCCTGTGCACGCTCAGGGGCCACGTTGGCGATCTGAGCACGCAGATAATCCTCATCAAAACAGTGCGCGTCAATGCCGCCAATGAAGCCAAACGGATTACGGGCCGCTTCGAGATAAACGGGCGTTGCGCCAGCCTGAATCAGCGCCCCATGGTGGTTGGACTTGTGGTTGTTGCGGTCAAACAGCACTAAATCGCCGCGCGTCAGCAAGGCATTCGTGACCACTTTGTTGGCGCTTGAGGTGCCGTTCAACACAAAGTAGGTTTTATCGGCATTAAAAACTTTGGCAGCAAACTTCTGTGCATGCTTGGCCGATCCCTCATGGATCAGCAGATCGCCCAGCTTGACGTCAGCGTTACACATGTCTGAGCGAAAAACGTTTTCGCCATAAAAATCATAAAATTGCTTACCTGCCGGATGCTTTTTAAAAAAGGCACCGCCCTGATGACCGGGGCAGGCAAATGTACTGTTTTGCATATCGACATAGCGGGTCAGCGTTTCAAAGAACGGGGGCAGCAACTCAGCTTCATACGCCTGCGCCGCCGTTTCCAGTGCCGCCCAGTCCTGCGGTTCACCGTTCAACTCACCCGTCACGCCGGGCAGATGCATGACCTCTTCTTCAAAGGCATTGGCAACAAACACCGGTAAGTTAAAACCGGTATGCCGCAATAAGGCCAGCACGCCACTGCGTGTATCCGCAAGCGAGACGACCACAGCCGCCACATCGGTAAAATCAGTATTATCCAGCGTGACCACGTCGCGCGCAGTATTCAGGGACAGACTTGGCGCAACGGCAGCGCTGGCAGCAATTTTAAGTGGTGTCATAACACAAATCCCTAACAGTCAGGGAGTGGGTGCCTGAGGCACGGCAATAGGGAAATTTCCCCGGCGAATGATATCTGACGGGCCAAACCGATAGACATCAGTAAAGAGTAGTCCTTACTCATGTCCAACAGCAACGACCAGGCTGGCGTCACCGCATAGTGACGGAAATTTGTGTAACCGGTATGACGGCGGAAAACAGGTCACGCGCCAGGTCTGGCGAGTGGGAACAAGTGCAAAAACGCATTGATCCGGACATGATAGCGTCCTCTGTCTGGGATGGCGGCGGGGAAAAATGTGGCGGCAATAATGTCATTTTTTACTGACAGGGACAACCCGACAACGTTAAATATCAGGTCAATAAATTTAAAATAAAAAACAATACATATCATTCAGTTGCAATATCTTTAAGCGACTAAACCTCTGTAATCAATGCAAAATTATGCCATGTCCGGACATTGCCGCCCCGCCACCGGGATGTTTGATAATGCCTCAGAGCGGGGTACTTGTCGGGCCAGTACCTGGCCCTCTCAGGCTGTCGGGCGTAGACTTGCCTGATGATTCTTACGCCTGACGGAGGCTGTATGTTTAAGGCACTGGTCATTGAAAATGACGAACAAGGTTACCGTACCGAGTTAAAAGAACTCTCCGAAACACAATTGCCCCACCAGGATGTCACGCTCGACGTGCACTATTCCACCCTGAACTACAAAGATGCGCTGGCCATCTGTAATAAAGGCCCGATTGTCCGTGAATTTCCCATGGTGCCGGGGATTGATTTCGTCGGTCGCGTAGTCGCCAGCCAGCATTCCGACTGGAAGCAGGACGACACCGCTATTTTGACCGGCTGGGGCGTGGGAGAAAAACACTGGGGCGGCCTGGCGCAAAAAGCCTGTGTCGCAGGCGACTGGTTAGTGCCCGTGCCAGACGGCTTATCGCCACTGAATACGATGGCCATTGGCACCGCCGGTTTTACCGCCATGCTGTGCGTGCTGGCTTTAGAAAAACAGGGCGTTACGCCCGATCGCGGCCCCGTGCTGGTCACCGGTGCCAGCGGTGGCGTGGGCAGCTTTAGCGTCAGCCTGCTGGCAAAACTCGGCTACGAGGTGATCGCCTCCAGCGGCCGCGCCAGCGATGAAAACTGGCTGATCAACACGCTGGGCGCGAAAAGGATTATGGATCGCGCTGAACTGTCTCAGCCGGGCAAACCTTTGGGCAAAGAGCGCTGGGCCGCGGCTGTCGACAGCGTGGGCAGCCATACGCTGAGTAACGTTCTGGCGGGTACGCAGCGCGATGGCGTTGTCGCCGCCTGTGGCATGGCTCAGGGGCTGGATCTGCCCACCAGCGTCGCGCCTTTTATTTTACGCGGCGTGACGCTAGCGGGCGTGGACAGCGTGATGTGCCCTAAACCGCTTCGCCAGCAGGCCTGGCAACGGCTCGGACAGTTGATGAATGATGCGCAACTGTCTCAGATGATCACGGTCATCCCACTGAGCGAAGCCAGTCAGGGCGCGCGGGATCTGCTTGAAGGCAAGGTTCGCGGCCGCCTGGTGGTGGACTGCCGCTAACGGTCTTTATGGGGCGGCGCATCCTGCTGCATCAGTAACGCGCTTAGCCCCTGCAGTGCCCAGCTCGCGCCCTGCTCCATGACGGCTTTGGGGTCGCCAGAAAAGTGCTGACAACGGGCAACGACTTTGCCATCAGGCAATGTCCATCCTACCCAGATAGTGCCTGCAGGCGTACCATCTTCGCCGCCGTCCGGTCCGGCATAGCCGCTTATCGCCAGACTCACCGGTTCGCCGGACCGTTCACGCGCCCCCAGCGCCATTTCACACACGGTTTCTCTGCTGACTGCAGTGTGGTTTTCCAGCGTTTGCGGGTTAACGCCAAGCAGACGCACTTTGGCGCTTTCGCTGTAGGTGACGAAGCCGCTGGTAAAAAAATCACCGCTGTTTTCGACCGCCGCCAGCGTAATACTGATCAATCCCGCCGTGCAGGACTCTGCGGTTGCCAGACGCAAACCAGAGGATAAAAGCTGCTGACCCAGTTGTTCAGCAGCCTGACTGAGTTTCATGGTCATGAGTTTTCCTTTGTTTTCTGTCACAGGTAAAGTATGGCTGAAACTCAGTAATCTGATGCGGCTAATCTGATGTTTTATCAGCGTAAACGGGAAAATGGCCTGTGCCGTTTCGGCTAACACGTCGCCCATCGTTCTCTGCCGTTTCGGCTGGCAACGCGAACCGGTTTGTCCCGGTCAGCCTGTAGATGTTTCATGTAGCCTGTCTGCCATTGCGTAACATCGCTGACAGCCCTTATTCAGGAAAAGGAGAAAAGAATATGCAAAAACCTGTCGTTGTGATCCACTACTGTACCCAGTGTAACTGGCTGCTGCGCTCAGCCTGGATGGCACAGGAATTGTTGCACACTTTTGCTCAGGACCTGGCCAGCGTCACGCTTCGCCCCGGCAGCGGCGGCATATTTGAAGTAACGGTAGATGACCATCTGGTGTGGGAACGTAAACGTGACGGCGGCTTTCCCGATGCTCAGGTGCTCAAGCAGCGTGTCAGAGACATCTGCTTTCCGGAACGTTCACTGGGACACATCGACAAAAACAAAACTGACGGAAGCTGACGGGCGCGATCCGGCGTTAACTGCGGCTGATTTGCTCAGCGGCTGCGTTCAGCGCAGCCACAATCTTATGCCGTGTTTCGTCCGTGATGTCCTGCTGTGCCAGACGGCCATTTAAGGCGTTTTTAAACTGAAAGATCGCCTGTTCTATGTCGGGAATACTGCGGTTGTTGACTAATACAGCCAGCGAGGAAAGGCGCGTAATCAAACGCGACAATCGCTGGGCTTCGGCCTCTAACATCGCCTGACCCGTTGCGGTCACTACATAAGCCTTTCTCGCCGCCTGAGGATCGACAATCTCAATGGCCTCCATTTCCTCAAGCAAGGTCAGGTTGGGATAAATGATACCCGGGCTGGGGGAATATTCCCCTTTCGACAGTTCTTCAACGCATTTAATCAGCTCGTAACCGTGCGAGGCGCGCTGAGCGATAAAGTGCAGCATCAACAGGCGCATTTCACCCGCATCAAGCATCTTTTCCCGGCGCTTCCGCCGCGCTGCGCAAGGCCGCGCAGACTGGCTGCGGTTATCCTGTTCTGAATGGGCCGAATCCATCTGTCGCCTCTGCCTGTTTAAGGAGAAAGAGCCTGATGGTAGAGGGCCACCAGGTAAAATTCAATCAACGGCAGGTCACTCACTTGTGATGCCAGTAAGCAACCGCACGCACAAGATCAGCATCCACGCCGCGTTGCGTTGTGAAGTAGTCAGCGAGCTGTTTAACGACGCGCCCTTCTCCCGTTAGCCAGATAAAAGCGTCATGCGACGGTATCGCTATCTTATCCAGCGCCGCCGTCAGGGCTGGCAAAGCCGCCTGCGTCATCTGCTGGCTACCGAGCCAGGCCACATTTGCCTTGCCGGTGTCCGCTAAGTAGTCACGCCCCGTTTTTTCATCGGTGAAGGCAAACAGGTGCAGGGTTTCGGCTTCAATGCTGCGGCTGCGGCGCTGAAACGCAGGCAGACCGGTTTCATCACAGACATAAAGCTGGAAAGCATAATCCGTTGGGACCAGCAGAGAACCGCGAGGTCCACCGATAATCAGGCTGTCGCCGGTCTGTGCCTGCGCGGCCCAGTCGCTGGCGACACCGCTTTCATGCAGGTAAAAATCGATTGTCAGCGAAGATTCACCATCAAAGTCAAACGGCGTGTAGTCACGCGCAGCCGGCCGCAAGCCGTCTTTCCAGTGAATGCCGTCCTCGTCCATCGTCGGCAGTTGCAGCGTCGTGTCAGCGGTGGGCGGGAAAAAGACTTTGATGTGGTCATCAAAACCGGGCGAATTAAATCCTTTCAGGTCGTCGCCCGTAAACTCGATGCGCCAAAACCGGTCAGCCACTTTGGTTTTGGTGGCAACGTGAATACAGCGAAAGCGGAGCGCGTTACGGATACGTTCAGGTAAACGGCGGGAAGAAGATGCAGGCACAGTGGCTCTCCGAAAAACAGGGTTGTACGCAACCTTAGTAAACAACAATCATTCTCATGTCAGTCGGAGAGAATAGCTATGATATATCTTAAGAACAATGACTAAAAATGCGGTCCGGCAGTAGGTGCAGGCACATCTGTCGGCCTTTTATCGCTGAAAAGCAAAAAGGCGCTTACGCGCCTTTTAAAGGAGGACTGTCGGTCATCGGGCGGTTACTGCGCCTGATTTTGTCCGCTGTTTTGCGGCAGCGAGCTGTCACCGAGTATCTCGCTGTGGCCGGCCTGACTGCCGGGATGTAATCCTGTGCGAACATTGCCGGGATCGGTGAGTTGTGCAGTCGCCAGGCCGGGAGCGGCACACAGCGCGACAGTCAGAAAAAAGGCGGCTATTTGCGTTATTTTGGTCATGGTATTTTGCCTGTTCAGGCGTAAAAAGCAGGTGAATATCCAGCGCTGAGAAGGAAATACAGTATGCGTAGCTGCGCTCAGCGCTTCGGTAAGGATTTTACGCCTTGCCTGCCAGCCTGCTTATAAAATCGTGCGCTTTATCACACAATGACGCACATAATGTGCATTATCCCTGCGTGACAGGAATAGAGAACACCCCTTCAATGTTGTCGGCTGTGCATCGGGTTAAATCCAGACAGAGCAAATCCATTCCCGGCCGGCAGGCCACATTCAGCTGCGGTAGATAAAGGTAGTAAATATCCGCGATGAAACGCGTCAGTTCTTCCGGTGAGCCACGCCATGCCAGGCGGGCGTAAAACCCCGCAGGCACCGTGCGGCATTGAAGATCGTCTGGCCCGGCATCCGTGTTTGCCAGCGCGACGCCACGAAACAGGCTGATGTGCTGTTGATCGACGGACGCGTTGCCGGGGCCATACTGAAATCCCAGCCATCCTTGCGCGTCGCCCTGCTGCGTACGGACAAAATGGCGTACCAGGCCGGCCATACGCTGATGCCGGTCGCGAATATAGTCGCCATAGGGGCATTCCCATTCCAGCGTGTCGCCCTGCAGGAGCAACTCCTCTTCGCGCCGGTAAAGCGATACCGGCATGACCGGCTCGCGCTGAGCAATACGGCTGTGAAAATACCGGACAGGCAGCACGTTAAGACGGCGAAAACCGCCCGGCGTAACAGAGAAGTGATTTTTAAACACGCGGTTAAAGTTTTGCTGATTTTCAAATCCGAAACGGACGGCGATATCAATTAACGGCATGCGCGTCAGTCGTAACGCCATAGCGGCAAGGGTTAAGCGGCGCTTGCGCGTATAGGCCGCCAGCGTTTGTCCGGTCATCTCTTTGAACAAACGTTGCATATGCCATTTGGAATAGCCCGATTTGAGCGTAATCAGATCGATGGAAATGTCGTTGGTCAGGTTGGCTTCAATCCAGTCGACTAAATCATTTATATGCTGTTTTTTTATGGTTTGACTTAGCATTTTAAAAAACGTGAAAAGAAAAAAGAGGGAAAGATTTGTAATAAAATAGTAACAAAAGCGTTGCAGGATGTCATGACTCATGGGCCAGCCAGGGCCGGATAGCGGCAAAAAGCGCATTAATTGCCTGGGTTACTACTTTAAAAAGCCAGCACACAGGCTGGCTTATGGAAGGACGAGGGGAACAACGGAGGCAGTCAGGAATGCACTGCCTCGTTCGGAGGACTCAGTGGCTACGCATGCCTGCGGCGGTCATCATCATTCTGAACAGCGTCGCGACCACACCGAGTGCCAGCACGCTGGCACTGTAGATGACCACCAGCCACAGCACGCGTTTCCACCACGGTGACCGGGTTTCATTCTGACGTTCTTTGCTGCTGACCTGGGTCTGCATATCAATGGTATCCTTCGTCTGCTTTGATTTTTCCACGGAACACGTAGTAGCTCCAGAAGGTATATCCCAGAATCATTGGAATGATCAGTAAGCTACCTACCAGCATAAAGGCCTGGCTCTGCGGCGGGGACGCGGCGTCCCAGATGGATACCGAGGGCGGAATAATATTCGGCCAGATACTGATACCCAGACCCGAGAAGCCCAGGAAAATCAGGGCCAGCGTCAGCAGGAAAGGCGAATAATGCGCCTCGCGCTTGATTGCGCGGCGCAGTCCCCATGCACACAGCAGCACCAGTACAGGCACCGGCAGGAATAAGAACAGATTTGGCGTGGTGAACCAGCGATGTGCAATGTTCTGATGCGTGAACGGTGTCCAGATACTGATGATGCCAATAATTAACAACAGCGCAATCAACAGCGGTGTCGCCAGGGCTGACATTTTACGGTGCAGTTCATGTTCGGTTTTCATGATAAGCCAGGTGCAGCCCAGCAGCGCATATGCCACCACCAGCCCGACGCCGCAGAACAGCGGGAACGGGGCCAGCCAGTCCATCGTCGAGCCTGCAAAGCTGCGGCCTTCGACAGGAATGCCATCCAGCATCGCGCCGACGGCAACGCCCTGGCTAAAGGTTGCGAGGAGTGAACCGGCAATAAACGACTTGTCCCAGAAGGCCCGATGGTGCTCGACAGCCTTGAAGCGGAACTCAAAGGCGACGCCACGGAAAATCAGCCCAATCAGCATGGCGGTTAACGGCACGGAAAGCGCATCGGCTATTACCGCATAGGCCAGCGGGAAAGCGCCATACAGTCCTGCGCCGCCCAGCACTAACCAGGTTTCGTTGCCGTCCCAGACAGGCGCAACGGTGTTGACCATCATGTCGCGCTCGCCTGCGTCTTTGTTAAAAGGAAACAGCAGGCCGATGCCCAGGTCGAAACCGTCCATGACGATATACATCAGGACAGCAAAAACGATAATCGCGAACCAGATAACAGAAAAATCAATCATCTCAACGCTCCTCATGATGGTGAGTGGCCGCAGAGAGCGGGCGCGCTGGCGTTTTGATTTGTCCGGGGCCACCTGTTTCCACGGTATCGCCTTCGCCGGTGACCGGCCCTTTTTTAATCAAGCGCATCATATAGTGATAACCCACACCGAAGACGGAGGAGTAAACCAGAATAAAGGCGAGCAGGCTGATACTCATGTGCATTTCGCCATGGGGAGATACCGCATCAATCGTTCGCTGAACGCCATAAACTACCCAGGGCTGACGACCGATTTCGGTAGTAAACCAGCCTGCTAAAATCGCGATCAGGCCGGAGGGTCCCATGAGCAAAGCAAACCACAGGAACGGACGCGACTGGTACAGGCGTCCTTTGTAACGCAGCCACAGGCTGACTACGCCAAGGGTGATCATTAACAGTCCCATTGCCACCATGACGCGGAATGACCAGAAAATGATGGTGGAGTTAGGACGGTCCTCTTTCGGGAAAGATTTCAGCGCCGGGACCTGTTTATCCAGACTGTGCGTCAGGATAAGGCTGCCCAGATACGGGATTTCGAGCGCATATTTAGTACGTTCCTCTTCCATATCCGGTAAACCAAACAGTATTAATGGCGTGGCTTCACCGGGTGGGTTTTCCCAGTGGCCTTCGATGGCCGCAATTTTTGCAGGTTGATGCTCCAGCGTGTTCAGTCCATGCGCGTCACCAATCATGGCCTGCACAGGGGCGACAATCAGCGCCATCCACAACGCCATTGAGAACATTTTACGGATGGCAGGATTGTCATTTCCTTTAAGCAGATGCCAGGCCGCCGACGATCCGACAAAGAACGCACTGGCCAAAAATGCCGCCACGGACATATGTAACAGGCGATAAGGAAAGGACGGGTTAAAGACAATTTTAAACCAGTTTTCTGGCACCACGATGCCATTCTGAATGAGATAGCCCTGCGGTGTTTGCATCCAGCTGTTAGAAGACAGGATCCAGAAGGTGGAAATCAACGTTCCCAGTGCCACCATGCAGGTCGCAAAGTAGTGCAGCCCCGGGCCGACGCGGTTCCAGCCAAATAACATCACACCTAAAAAGCCCGCTTCAAGGAAGAAAGCCGTTAACACTTCATAGGTCAACAAGGGACCCGTGATACTGCCGGCAAACTGGGAGAAACCACTCCAGTTGGTCCCAAACTGATACGCCATGACCAGCCCGGAAACCACGCCCATGCCGAAATTCACCGCAAAAATTTTCGACCAGAAATGATAGAGATCGCGGTAGGTTTGATTACGTGTTTTGAGCCACATTCCCTCCAGCACAGCAAGAAAGCTGGCCAGACCGATGGTGATGGCTGGAAAGATAATATGGAAGGAAACAGTAAAACCGAACTGGATCCTGGCGAGATGAAAGGCATCTAATCCAAACATTGCTTACCTCTTTGCCACATAGAGCACCACATATAGTTACTTATAATTAACGACTTATACACAAAGCATGTCATTCCATTGCATGGAAAAATGCCATGACGAATGTAAGATGCTTCGTCCTGGTAAAACAGAGACAATCAGATAAGTAAAAACTATAACAGTATTTTTTGATTAAGATCATTTTTTTGTTGAAAGTTTTCTTATTTAGGACGGATAAGCAAAACGTTAATTTCAAAGGGGCAATGTGACATTATTGTTATTAAAACAGACCCTGCACGGAGCCGTAACGGCCACGCGAGATTACCGCTAAAAAATAACGCAACTCGCTGTTTTTAAGCATCATTCGCCATTTCCGCGCTTCGTTAAACAGAGAAAAGTACCGTTCTGACAGGGGAATCACGTGTTTTATTATATTGTTAGCAGGATATTTATATTATCTGCGCTTTATGATGCTTTTTTTTAGAATACGTCCGGTTTTTCGCACTCTGGCTTCGCTATTTCCGGGCAGGAAAACGAAGCTCAACCGGTCAGGCATGTTAAAAATCATATGCAATATGTAAATAACTCATCACATCTTTATCACGCGCAATAATTAACGCAGCCAGAAACCTCAGGAAAAAGTCGCCTGGTAAAAAGGATGTTAAAGAAATGCTGTGAGTAATTAAGACCGCCCGACGCAGAATGAATCTGTTATGTCGGACAGGCATTTTTTTACGGTGGCCGAGGGGAGTGTTTCTCTGCGCGCTTCGGTCCCGTCTTATGAACGGTCTTACGCGTCGGCGGACTGTTTCTCCCGGTGGGCGAGGATGCGTTCTACATTCATCTCCAGCCAGTCGGCCAGTCCTACCACCTGCTCCCCTACTTCCAGACCCAGCGGTGTCAGTCGGTATTCAACATGCGGCGGCACAACATCGTAAGCGATGCGCTCAACAAAGCCGTCTTCCTCCATATAGCGCAGGCTCTGCGACAGCATACGTTCGCTGACGCCGCCGACTGCACGCCGGAGTTCGCTAAAACGCAGCGTGTCATTTTTCAGCGCCAGTAAAATTAATACGCTCCAGCGACTGGTAATGCGCTTTAACACATCGCGCGACGGGCAGTTAACATTCAGCAATTCGCCGCGCATAAATTTTTCGCTTAATTTATCAGTCATTTAAACAAAACCCTTCATCCTAACAATTCTGTAAGTACTTACTAAAAGTTAGCATATCGCATAGGCTGCTGTTGACCAACTGTCCTCTTAAAGGAGCTATGTGATGATCGCAGTGACTGGAGCAACAGGCCAACTGGGCCGTTTAGTTATCGACGCATTACTGAAAAAAGTAGCCGCAGATACGCTGGTTGCCGCCGTACGCACGCCGGCGAAAGCGAGTGACATCGCCGCCCGTGGTGTTCACGTACGTGAGGCGGATTACAACCGCCCAGAAACCTTAACGGCCGCCCTGCAAGGGGTCGACAAACTCCTGCTGATTTCCGGCAGTGAAGTGGGCCAGCGTGAAGCGCAGCACCGTGCAGTCATTGATGCCGCTAAAGCCGCAGGCGTGAAATTTATCGCCTATACCAGCCTCCTCCATGCCGATAAGTCTCCGCTGTCGCTGGGCGCTGAACATCGGGCTACAGAAGCCCTGCTGGCAGCGTCTGGCGTGCCTTATGCCCTGCTTCGCAACGGCTGGTACACCGAAAACTACGCGGCGAGCATCACCCCTGCCCTGGCGCACCATGCGTTTCTCGGCGCGGCAGAACAGGGCCGTATCGCTTCTGCGGCGCGTCGGGATTATGCCGACGCGGCAGCCGAAGTTATGGTGCGTGACGGCCAGGCGGGCAAGGTGTACGAGCTGGCCGGCGATGACAGCTATACGCTGGCGGAGTTTGCGGCTGAAATCGCCGCGCAGAGCGGCGAAAAGGTGGATTACGTCAATCTGCCACAGGCAGATTTTGCCGCCGCACTGAAAAGCGCAGGCTTGCCGGCCCCGCTGGCAGAGCTTCTGGCAGATTCCGATGCGGGTGCCGCTCAGGGCAGTCTGTTCGATGCGTCCCGCACACTGAGCCAACTGCTTGGTCGCCCCACCACGCCTTATGCCGAGGTGATCCGCGCGGCGCTGACAAAGGGATAACGCACTCACGCTTACGCTGCGGTTAAGCCCTGCCGGTTAACCGCAGCGATTATCCTCTCTCACTCCCTTTATCCTCTTTCTGATGCTCCATCAGCCACGATTCGGTGCACACCGAAGTAACCGCTTTTGCATCGGGTACGCTGTCTGCAGGCTGACTTAAGGGAGAGAGAAATGATTGCCGTACTTTTTGAAGCAGAGGCCTTACCGGCAGCGCAACAGCGTTACATTGAACTGGCGGCCGAACTTCGGCCCGAACTGGACAGGATACCAGGATTTATCGCGATTGAGCGCTTTCAGAGTTTGAGCGAGCCTGGCAAGATATTGTCCCTGTCGTGGTGGGAAGATGAACGGGCGGTGCGTCACTGGCGGGAAAACAGCCTGCATCAGTCGGCACAGCGGGAAGGCCAGAACACAATTTTCAGCCATTACCGCCTGCGCGTTGCGAAGGTTATGCGTGATTATGCTGGTCCAGAGGAGAACACCCGGCATGTTTAATCTTTATGTGGTCTTCAGGAACGAACCGGGGTCGCTGGCCGCGTTTGGAACACTGCTTGGGCAGCATGGCATCGGCCTGGAAGGCGGCGGCGTCTTTTCAACGGGCAAGGAAAGTCACGCTCATTTTCTGGTGGAGGATGGCCCGCGCGCCCGGCAGGTGTTAGTGAATGCCGGTTTCGATGTCAGGGACGTCCGAAGGCCACTGCGCCGAAAACTCCCTCAGCAGCGGCCAGGTGAACTGGGTGAAATTGCGCAGTGCCTGGCGCAAAATGGCATTAATATTTGCGCGCAGTACAGCGATCACAGCAACTGGCTGGTGCTGATTACCGATGATGACAGGCGGGCCGAAGCACTGACCCGCCAGTGGAAAGGATGAGCAGAATGACACGCATGGCGGCCCGGTGTGATGACAGCACACACTCTTCTCTGACCTTCAGCATGGCGACGGTGGCCACTGCGCTGGCGGATACCTCGCGCATGCACATCCTCTGTGCCCTGATGGATGGCCGGGCCTGGACGGCGACCGAGCTGAGCGTGGTCGCTGACGTTGCGCCCTCCACTACCAGCGGCCATCTGAATAAGCTGACGGAGACAGGGTTGCTAACCTGCGTGGTACAGGGACGGCATCGTTATTACCGTCTGGCCAGCCATGAGGTGGCGGGCCTGCTGGAAAACCTGATGGGCATTTCGACCCGGCCCGGTTCAGTCCTGAAAACAACCACGCCAGACCGGCTCCGGCGAGCCCGCACCTGTTATGACCATCTGGCCGGTGAGATTGCCGTCGGTATCTATGATGCTATGCAGTCAGCGGGCTGGCTGATGCCGGATGGCACGGCGCTCACAATGGAGGGCAAGGCGCATTTTGCCGCAACAGGCATCGAGCTGACTTCGCCGTCGCGACGAAAGCCCTGTTGCCCCTGCCTGGACTGGAGTGAGAGGCGCTTTCATCTTGGTGGCGAGGCCGGTGCAGCCTTGCTGCGCTTCATGATACAAAAAGCCTGGCTACAGCAGACGCCCGGCTATCGGGAGCTTGGCGTCACCGCACGCGGCCAAACTGGCCTGTCGCGCATATTTAACCTCCGCCTCGTCTGACAGCCTCCTTTTCGCCTTATACCACGCGCGCGCATGCTGGCAGTGCGCCTCAGCCGATAGCCGTTAAGTCCAGCCGCATCAGCACGGTATCGTGGAACACACCGTCGACATACAGCGCCGCGACGTCTGTTCCGTAGGTCGTAAATCCCGCAGACCGGTACAGGGCCGTTGCTGCTGCATTGGTGGCGCTCACGGCAAGCCGGATGCTGATGCATTCACGGGCTTGCGCGATTGCGGTCATGAGCAGCGTCTTCGCCAGGCCGCTTCCCCGCCACTCAGGCAGCACATACATTCCCCAAATCGTGGCGACGTGCCGCTGTTTCTGGCCGGGATGGAAGCGTAAACCCGTCACGCCCACGATCTCGCCCTGGGGATCGAATCCGGCCAGCACAGTATTGTTTTGCAGCAGAGCCGCAAAAAACGCGTCAGGTTCTGAGCGCTCACGCGCATAATCCGCGCCAAACGCCTCAGGATGGCGTTGTAATCCGTCCAGCCGAATGGCGCGATAGCCTACACTGTCGCTGCCGGTGAGTCGTCGCAGAGTAAAGGAACGCACGATCATTCTCCTTAACAGGGCACCCCAGAGGGTATTTTCTTACATCATGCCACTTTTGCTTCATTTTCCTGCCGCACAGGGAAAAAACAGCCCCTTTTGGCCCAGGCAAAATTTTATTAAGCCTGCCGTAAGAGATTCATCTGAAATGCATTTACGTCATAAGTCGAGATATTCGGTTGAATTGTCTGTGTTTTATTCAATCTATACGATTAATAGACAATTTTTATTACGTTCATAGACAATCTGCATTGTTGTTCCTGCCTGCGAGAGGTCTATAATTTCCTTTTTGTGCAACCCCGTTCGCTCAGGAGGCCGTTATTAATACTTATCGCCAGCAACTCAATGCATTCGAAGAGAATCGTGCCGGGGCGGAAGTTGAGTATCAATACGATCCCCATGAACTGAAGCTGGAGCGCATGCAGGATTCTGAACCCGAGCCAGAGCTGATCGAAGGTCTGCCTGCCCCGGATGCGTTGACGCCTGCCGATCGCTATCTTGAGCTTTTCGAGGCCGTTCAGATGTCGGGCATCTTCGAGGACAGCAAAACGTTCCCCGACTGCTCGCCCAAATACGATCCGCTTGATGTGCTGATGCGTTACCGCCGTCAGAAGCGCAGCAAGGACTTCGATCTGGCGCGTTTCGTTGCCGACCATTTCTATATGCCAGGCATCAACGAAAGCTTCTACGTTTCGAACCCTGACAAAACGCTTAACGAGCACATCGACGATCTGTGGCCGGTTCTTACCAAGATGCCGCAGCAGCATATGCCGCATTCGTCGTTGCTGCCGTTGCCTAAACCTTATGTCGTGCCCGGTGGTCGTTTTGGCGAAACCTATTACTGGGACTCGTACTTCACGATGCTCGGCCTGGCGGAATCAGGGCGTGACGATTTGTTACGTCATATGGCCGACAACTTTGCCTGGCTGATTGATAACTACGGGCACATTCCGAACGGGAACCGCACTTATTATCTGAGCCGCTCACAGCCACCTGTGTTTGCGCTGATGGTGGAACTGTTCGAAGAGGACGGCGTGCAAGGCTCACAGCGCTATCTGGATCAGCTGATGAAAGAGTATCAGTTCTGGATGGATGGCGCCGGCTCACTGATGCCCAACCAGGCTTATCGCCATGTGGTCCGGATGCCGAACGGCTCGCTTCTGAATCGTTACTGGGACGACCGCGACACACCACGTGATGAATCCTGGATCGAGGACATCGAAACAGCGCGTCATTCTAAGCGTCCGGCAAGCGAAGTTTACCGCGATCTGCGCGCGGGTGCCGCGTCAGGCTGGGACTATTCATCACGCTGGCTGCGTAATCCAAAACGTCTGTCGAGCATCCGTACAACGCAGTTTATCCCGATCGATCTCAATGCGTTTTTGTACAAGCTTGAGCTGATGATTGCGACGTTGTCTCACGTTAAAGGCGAAGAGCTGACTGCGCTGGCCTGGCAGAATAAGGCGGACGCCCGCAAACGTGCCATTACCCGTTACCTGTGGGACAGTACCGCAGGCGTTTTCCGTGATTATGACTGGCGCCGCGCCCGCTTTGGCGCGTTCACCGCCGCTGCGGTAGTGCCGCTCTTCGTCGGACTGGCAACGCCTTATCAGGCGCATTTACAGGCTATCGCGCTGCGCCATCTGCTGCTCAGCAATGGTGGGCTGCTGACCTCTATGGTGGAAAGCGGCGAACAGTGGGATAAACCTAACGGCTGGGCGCCTATGCAGTGGATGGCGGTGGTGGGCCTGAATAACTACGGCGAAGAAACCCTGGCGAGCGAAATCGCCGTGAACTGGCTGACAACCGTGAATAACTTCTACCAGTTACACCATAAACTGGTCGAGAAGTACGATATCAGCGGCGACCGCGCGCGTCCCGGTGGCGGCGGTGAATATCCTCTGCAGGACGGCTTTGGCTGGACAAACGGCGTAACCCGTCGGCTGATGGCGATGTATGGCCATATGATGATGGATTAATCTGTGTCGCAGGCACAAAAAAGCCGGGAAACGTTCCCGGCTTTTTTCTGGCGATTTCTCTGTAGAGAACTTACTTTTTCGCTTCAACGCCTGGCGCCGCAGAGCGCTGCAGGAACTGCTGAGTGACTTCCGGCAGATGCGTGAACAGCCATTCGGCCATCGCAATTTCCTGATCGCGAATTTCGGTCAGGACTCTGACGCCATCACTGTCGCCGACCTGCTCGGCAGCCGCGATCAGGCTGGTGTAGCTGGCGATTTCCGCGTTTTCGAACACATAGCCGCTCATCGCGCCTTTGACGACTTCGTCAGAAGTAAACATGCCGCCAATCGCCTGTCCTGTGGCGGCCATTTTGCCCATCACGTCTTTCATAATGGAATGGTCAATGCCGTGGCGATCCAACAGTTGTTCAAGCAGAGTAAGCTGATGCTTAGTTTCATCCAGATGCTGGGCAAGGCGCTGCTCCAGAGCGGGATAATGCTCCAGACGACCCGCCATTTTGCTCAACATGCTCTCGGCCTGCTTCTCCATGGCATGCGCGTCACGCAACCAGTCATGATAGTTTTCAATGGCCGTCATTTCGCAACTCCTTCAGCCGAACTGATGGTCTGTGCAACGCTGGTCAGTTTTTCATCCGTCTGCTTTTCCTCCGCAAGGGTTTGGGCCAGCAGCTTCGCGGCTTTGGTATAACCCAGCTTTGAGGCCAGCGCGTGCAGCGTACCGTAGGTCGCAATTTCATAATGCTCGACCTTCTGCGCCGCCCCGATCAATCCCTGATCGCGTACTTCACCCTTTTCAACAGACTCAATAATTTCCTGGGCTTCTTCTACCAGGCCTTCCAGGGCATGGCATTTCATTCGCTTGATTTTCACTTCAGGCGTAACGTCGACTAATTCGTCCAGACGTTCGATTTGCCCGCGTGTCTCTTCGAGATGCTGATTAAACGCAGCGATAAGATTTTCATCACTTGCCGCACGCGCCATTTTGGGCAGTGCTCTCGCGATTTGTTTTTCCGCACTGTAAACATCGGACAAGTCATGGATAAAGAGATCGTTTAACGTTTTGACAGTCATAAAAGAGCCTCATTAATTGAACGGCTACGCCACTATTTTTAATGCAGCGCCAGTGACAATGTACTCACTAACCTTAGACTATTTAACGAAGAATGCATTCGGCTCCGTTTAATTCAGATTTTAAAGTAGCATTGAAAATGCCTTTTTCACTTAATTACCAGTACTTTACTCAAAATGAGTTATTTTGATAAATGCCCCGCCTCACCTCAATTAAGACAAACCTATACAGAATTAGCAAAAACCGTACAAGTTAACCTTCAGTTAAAATAGAGGCGTTTCACCTGGTGAACCCGGATTTCATTTTTTCGTTCAGACAGCCGTGCGTGACCGGAAAAGCAGCAATAAAAAAACCGGAAAGGAATATCCTTTCCGGCAAGATTGACCAAATCCTAAACCAGAGGTGGTTTATTTCATGGATTAAACAGCGAAGTTTATATATTGAGTAGAAGTCAGCTTCACTGAAGGTTTCAGTTTAAATAGCTAACCCCTTGTTGATATTGAATTAACTCCTTCGACTGATCTTACCTCCCTTACGCCCCGCCTCAATAGCTCGCTGGGGATCGTTTTTGAAATTCCCACCGCTGTTTTGTCCGCCTTTACGGCCTGCTTCTGCTGCTCTCTCTTTGTCTGCAGCGAAATTACCGGCCCCACCACGATATTGAGTCATTCTGTGTTCTCCGCAAGTTTAATTATTGAAATAGCACAGTGGAAGTTGCATCAACTAAAGGGTGCACAAACAAATGTAGCTGTAAAAATCACCTAATCAAGCATGACGGCCACGACACTCACAAAGGCAGATACATATACCTTATTTGTACATCCAGTTAATTCTTTAGTGATGAAACTATTTTTCGAGGAAACTCTAGTTTAACGCTCCTGGCGAAAACTTTAATGAAAACGCTCCTCTAAGGCTCTATTAATCGATCTATTTATTAAAAAGTCCACACTGATTTTATTTTCAATCGCAGCACAGGGACGGCTAGGTGACATTGCCTATCGTCAATATGATCAATAAATGATCTATTTAACTAAGCGCGATAAAATCGAATTCATTACGGCAGGGTTTGCAACATGCAAAAATAAGCGAAGCGGTAAACGTCTCGTTTATTAGAATGAAGAGAAAGAAAAGATCATAAAATGACCAGGCAGGCGACAATTAGTAAAATGGCACTTCTCACAAGCGGAAGAAATACCGCTCATCACATTTCAGGTAAGCGAAGCGGCAATAAAAATAAAAACGCCCTGACGGGCGTTTTTTTCGGACTATTCTGCCCTGCTGTTTTGCAGGAAGGCGAGTAAATCGTTGTTGAGCTGAGCCTGATGCGTGACAGCGAATCCATGAGGCCCCTGATCGTAGATCTTGAGCTCTGAACCCGTAATCAGTTCATGGGCCAGCTTTCCGGTTGCCTCGAACGGGACGATCTGATCATGGCTGCCATGAATGATTAAGGTGGGCACATCAACGCGAGCGAGATCCGCGCGAAAGTCGGTTTCAGAAAAAGCGGTAACACAGTCCAGCGTTCCCTTGAGCGATGCCAGCAGGGCCATGTTTAACGTCTGCGTCAATACGCCCTCGGATACTGACTGGCCAGCATTGGTGCCATAAAAGGGGGCGGCAAAATCCTTAATAAACTGCGCTCTGTCGTCAAGCAGTCCCTGTTTGATATCGTCGAAAACCGATTTCTCTACGCCTTCGGGATGATCGTCTTTCTTACCAAACACGGGCGTGACTGCGCCTAACAGAACCAGCCCTTTAACGTTGCCCGTGCCATATTTTCCAATATAACGCGATACGTCGCCGCCGCCCATTGAGAACCCGACCAGCGTGACATCCTTGAGCTGTAAATGTGTGATCAGGCTATGAATGTCGTCAGCAAACGTATCGTAGTCGTATCCTTCCCATGGCTGGTCGGAACGTCCAAAACCGCGCCGGTCAAAAGCAATAACCCGATAGCCGCGTTCGGCAAGGAAGTTGAGCTGGCTATCCCACATATCCGCGTCCAGCGGCCAGCCATGGCTAAACAGTACCGGCTGCCCTTTGCCCCAGTCTTTGTAGTAGAGGTTAAATCCATCTTTGCTTTTAAACAGACTCATAAACGCCTCGCTATGGATGAAGGTGATGACGCTTCCGGCCATCGTCTGAGAAGCTCAGCGACGTTCCGGCGCGCGGCACTACCTGTCAAGCATGGCAGAGGGAAACCGATGGTCAAACCAGAAGCAGAAAAAACGCGTTTTTACAACGCTACACCGCGTTTACCGTTTTTTTTGATGCGGTACATCGCCTCATCAGCACGGGCCAGCGCACTGTCAAAGTTTTCTGGCTCCTCAACCTGAACAACCCCAATGGATGCGCCAATGACGGCAGTACCGTTGGCCAGCTCAAAAGGTTGCAGGGCAGCATTAAGACAGGCGTGCGTGAGCCTCTTCGTGAGTGGATGGGTTAACGCGAGCGGAATCAGTAAAACAAACTCATCGCCGCCCAGTCGCCCAATAATGACACCTGGTGGGCAGGCTGCGATAAAGCGCAGACTAAGTTGAATCAGGACTTCGTCGCCACTGCGATGCCCTAACGTGTCGTTGACATGCTTAAAATTATCTAAATCAATAAAGGCAATACATAATGCCTTTTTCTTCATATCGCGAAAATGATTGATCAACGCATGCCGGTTGGTTAATTGCGTCAGGGGATCGTGCATTGCCAGTGAAGCCAGTTGCGCTTCGTACTGTTTCTCTTTGGTCATATCAATGTGCGTGCCCGTCACTTTGATCGGTCTGCCCTGCTCGTCCCATTCACTGACGCGGCCCCGGTCCAGCACCCACGTAATTTTTCCTGTTTTACCAATCATCCGATGTAAGGCTTCATAGAAGGGTGCTTTGCCCTCGATATGGTCATAGAACGCCTTCAGAACATCTGCGGCATCCTCAGGATGCAGGCAGGATTTCCAGACATCAAAATGGGCATCCGTTTCTTTAGGCTGAAAACCCAGCATGGATCCCCAGCGGCGGTTAAAAATAACCAACTTGCCCGTGGGAATATCCAGTTGCCACAAGCACAGGCCCGTGCCGTCCAGCGCAGCACCCAATTTATCGCGGGCATCATGCGCAATACGCCTTAATCGCGCATTGTGTTTTTTTAAATTCGCAATTTGCTGCCGCAGGGCATCTTCAGACATATCGATAGCGGGAAAGGGAAAAGGCTATTTTGCCATTGCCATGCGCACTGTAAAGCAACATGTTCAAAACACGATGAGACAGGGATAAAGTCAACCCGTTCAGAATTAACCACGCTTAGCCGCATCAGAACCAGCATACGGCAGACGCTCAGTGACAGCGCGCTGAATGATTATCTTGCACAGAGAGTGATCAACGACGGCGAGGCTGATGTGGCTCCTTTTATGACCCGACTGTCAGCCTGTACGCTTTCTTCTATAGAAAACTCAGGTTTTTTAAAGAAGCGGTAAGATGTAACAAACACTGATTCGCAAGCCATTGAATTAAAATGATAAAAAAACCATGCAATTGTAACAGTGACATTTTTCTGCAAACTCATAATTACAATTAAATATCCTCCGGGTGTTAAGTAAAGACGTCAAGACGACATCAAGGAGATAACATCATGGCTCTGCCCCTTCTGCTTTCTTACCACGGTAACCTGTGTAAAAGTGATTATTCACGCCAGGATTCACATCTGACCGACGCCCTGTTTGTTGGCGATATGTTTTTCTCAAAAAACAGCCCGGACATTTCGCAGGCGGATTATGTTTTCAACGCCGTTTCACCTCATTATTTTTGCGTGAAGAATGCCATTCTGGATAACTGTTTCCCAAACAGCAAAAACAGCGACGTTGCATTTGTCTGACAACGCAGTGTTATTGCTTTTTCGAAAAAGACAGTACTGGTAAATGAACACTACAGATGTAATCAATGACGTTAGCACCTTTCGGATGCATAAATACAGAGGATAAATATCATGAAAAAGATGATTATTAGCTCAATGATTGTAGCCGTATTAGTGTTTACTGGTGGCGCTGCGGCCGCTGAGTCCTTTAAAGACAGCCATACATTAAATAATGAAGTCATTTCGGCCCAGGCCGCGCAGGCCATGAATAATATTCAACTTTCACGCAACGCATTATTTAATGGCCAAACTCAACAAGCAAAAGCGCTGGCGACTCAGGCTGACACTTATTTGAAAGATAATAGTGTGGACTGGACAAAGTATATTCGCTATGACAAAAAAGCCCCGATGACGGGAGATAATTATATTCGCATCGGCTCCGATGTATCCGTGTCGGAAGATTACCAGCTATCAAAACAGAAAAATGACGCGATCGATAAAGCCAATCAGCATATTAAAGCAGGTGATAAGCAAGGTGCGCTTGATGCGCTGAAGCTGGCTGGCGTAGCCGTCACTGAAACGCAGGAACTGATGCCGCTACAACAAACAGAAAATGATGTTTCAAATGCCCTTGCTTTAATGAAACAGGATAAATACTACCAGGCAGGCATGCTACTGAAATCCGCAGAAGAAGGCGTGATTTACGATACACAAACTTATTCTGAACTGCCTGTGAGCCCTACCCTGCATCACTCACAGACCGGTGCCAGTGCATCACAGAGTAATAAAGGCTCGTAATTATCAATAAGCGTGACATTAAATACACGATGACGATGTTAAACAATAAGGCCGCTTTCATTTCATCGATAAGGTGAGATGAAAGCGTCAACCTTATTTAATCCGTTCAGATATCAAGCGCACAATGATACGGCCTGATTATCATCCATTTTTTTCCCCCTACCCCAGCAACTACGCTCACTTAACACAAATCTCCAGTACCTCCTTTTCATTATCACTTTTATTTTCAGTTTATTTATACACCTTACGCTAATCTCGTCCTTTCTATCGAATACTATAGATAACTCAGGAAATTAACTTTTTACTAAACTTAAGGATAGTTTTTAAACTTTTTTTTAAAAAACGGCTTCGCTTTCATAAACTGCCTTCCTTTGTTGCCGATACTCGAAAAGCAAGGGTTGTTATTACAAAAATAAAAAAATTACTAAACGGGGAATCAACATGAAAATCACAACAGGCCGCAAAATCGCGTTCGCGTTCGGCATCATTGTTCTTGTGTCATTAATAGGCAGCAGCTTGTCGATTATTAACTTTCTCAAGCTACGGCAGGCCAATAGCTGGAATATTCACAGTTATAAGGTGATGAGTCTGAGCGACAGCATGTTAACTGACATGGTTAATATGGAAACGGGCGTGCGGGGATTTGTCATCTCCGGTAATGAAGCCTTCCTGGCACCGTTCAACGCAGGCAAAACGGCGTTCGACCAGAAATATAATCAGCTCCGCACCATGACGGCAGATAATGCCAGTCAACAGCAAAGACTGACGTCATTACTTGACCTGCACAACAGCGTCCAGGCCATTGACGATCAGCTAATCGCATTGCGTCGTCAGGTTAATGGTGGACAACAACCGCTCGAAGCCCTGACGCATTTTTTTCAGGAAGGGCGTGATAAAGCCTTTATGGATCGCTACCGCGCCGTCGCCGCCGATTTCAACAACGCAGAATCGTCGCTGCTGGCTACGCGCTCTGACGACGTCAACAGCCTGGCCTTTGCCACGAAAATGACGCTCAGTCTGGCCGGGTTAACCACCATCCTGCTCTCGTTGGTGCTGGGCACCATCATTACACGCAGTATCGTTCGCGCACTGGGCGGCGAACCCAAAGCGGCTGCCGATATTGCTGGCATGATTGCCCAGGGTAACCTGACGGTAGACATTGCTGTGCCGCTTAAAGGCCAGGGCAGCCTGATGGCCTCGCTGGAAGCCATGCGCCAACAGTTGGTCACCATTGTGAGTGGCATTCAGTCCTCTGCGGAACTGATCAATAACTCAGCGAGCGAAATCGCCCAGGGCAATATTGACCTGGCTCAGCGCACTGAAGAGCAGGCTGCCGCACTGGAACAAACGGCCGCCAGTATGGAGGAGCTGACCGCTACCGTCCGTCAAAATACCGATAACGCCCGTCAGGCAAATTCTCAGGCGGATACCACTTCGCACGTGGCCCTGCAGGGGGGAGATGTGGTGAAACAGGTTGTCGAAACCATGCGCTCTATTTCAGAAAGCTCAGGCAAAGTGGCCGAGATTATCTCTGTCATTGAAGGGATTGCATTCCAGACGAATATTCTGGCCCTGAACGCCGCCGTTGAAGCCGCACGGGCTGGTGAAGGCGGACGCGGATTTGCGGTGGTTGCCGGAGAAGTGCGTTCGCTCGCCTTACGCAGTTCTACCGCCGCTAAAGAAATCAAAGATTTGATCACCCAGTCGGTTGAACACGTGGCAAAAGGTTCGGGCCTGGCGAAACAGGCAGGTAACACGATGGAGGAGATCGTGAAATCCGTACAGGGCGTGACGACCATTATGGGCGAAATCACCATTGCGTCGGATGAACAAAGCAACGGTATCGGGCAGGTCAGCATTGCCGTCAGCCAAATGGACCAGGTCACCCAGCAGAACGCCGCGCTGGTACAGCAGGTCTCCTCTGCGGCCCAGGGCATGGTGGAACAAACGACCCTGTTACGTAATGCCGTGTCCATTTTCCGTATTGACCGACACCAGCCAGCCGCTGTGCTGCGCTAAACAGCCTCGGTGTTTAGCTGCGGCATGACGTAAAGCCCACCCGGCACGTGTCTGGATGATTCTGGCGCGTGCCGATTTTACTGTTAGCGTGAATCACTCACCTTCCTCTGTCGCCTGAAAAAAGCCGTTTAAAAAAACAGCCATGCCGACTAAAGTGGGCCTTCCCTCACTTACCAGTGGCCATACTATGTTTAGCAAAACGTATCAGGTTGACGAAAAGCATATCGATTTTCAGGGCGTTGTAGACGGACTTTACTATCCCTTCTATATGGAATGGACACGCCACGCGTTTATGAAAGAGCACCTTGGCGTGGATCTGGAAGCGGAGTTTACCGAAGGCCGTATCCATATGCTGCTTGAGTACACGCTTCGCTTTAAAAAGAGTCTGAAAAAAGGCGATGAGATGCAGGTGACCTGCGCACTCGCGGCAAACGAAAAGCGTAACCGTGTTAATTTCGTCCAGCAAATTTTGGTTGATAACGTTGTTTATGCTGAGGCGGTTTTCACCGGCACCTGTCTGGAAAAAGGGCGTCCCGTTATTCCGGCTTTTTTACGTAGTGCCATACCTGACGCCGGAAACTAACGCGCCGGCTTTCCGCCTGATTACCGCGACGCTCGATCACGACATTCTCATCATGTTGAGATCGAGACGTCCTCTCCTGTATCGATGTACCTGCCTTGCCCACCACCTGTAACGTGACGCATCTCACTGTGCGCTCACCGTGGCTGAAATGTGACCTAAATATGACATGCGCAATGCCGATAACCGAAGTAGACCCGAGCCGATCGACTTCCCCTTAACCGGGTCGCTGTCTCTCCACTACGCGGTCATCACCTTTCGAGCTTATTACAGCGATATCTGGAGAGATCTATGTTTTCCCTTATGCGTTTACTTCGCGGCAAAAACGCGCGGAGCGCCTCGGATGATCAGAATAATATCCAGGCCATCCAGGCCTGTAGCGGCTGGATTGAATTCACGCCCGAGGGCATTATTCTCACGGCTAACCCGGCCTTCCTTGCCGTAACGGGTTACCAGCTCAGTGAGATCACCGGTCAGCACCATCGGCTGTTCTGTAAGCCTGATTTTGTGCGCTCCCGTGAATATGCCCTGTTTTGGGAAACCCTGGCCTCAGGCCAGTCCTTCAGCGGCATTTTCGAACGCTACCGCAAAGACAACAGCCTGCTCTACTTAAGCGCTAACTATTTCCCCGTGAAAGATAAACACGGCACGGTCAAAAAAATTATCAAAATCGCTAACGACATTACCGATCGGCATGAAGAACTCACGCATAAAGAAGCGATTATTACGGCGCTGAACAACACCATGGCCATGATTGAATTTACGCCACAGGGCGAGGTCATTAATGCCAATAAAAACTTCCTTACGCTGATGGAGTACGATCTGGCCGCTATTCAGGGCAAACATCACCGTCTGTTCTGTTTTGACGCGTTCTATAAAGAAAACCCGGACTTCTGGCACAGAATTCAACAGGGGCGCGCGTTCACCGGGCGCTTCGAACGGATAACAGCATCAGGAAAACGCGTCTGGCTTGAGGCCAACTACAACCCGGTGAAAGATGCCTCAGGACACGTTTATAAAGTGATTAAGCTGGCGTCGGATATTACCGAACGTGTCGTCACGGCGCAGGACGTGGCGGATATCGCCATGACCACGTCTGAAAAAACGTCACATATCACCGTGAATGCCAATGATGTTCTCAGTCAGACGGTGCGTAACGCCGAATCGATGGCTTCGCAGGTCGCTGCGGCAGCGGGAATCAGCGACAAACTGAATTACTCAGCCAAAGACATCAAAGAGATTGTCTCAACCATCCATAACATTGCCGGACAAACCAATATCCTGGCGCTCAATGCTGCGATTGAAGCCGCACGGGCAGGCGAAGCAGGACGCGGTTTTGCCGTGGTAGCAGAAGAAGTCAGACGTCTTGCTGCTTCTACCTCACAGGCGACGCAGAAAATCAGCAAGGTGGTCGAAGAAAATGCCAGCCTGATTGGCGATATGCACCAGCAACTCGACGGCATTAACAGCTTTCTTACCACAGAAAACGACAAAATCACGCATCTGTCCGACAACATTCAGGAAATTTTCAGCGGCGTGAACGAATTCGTGACGGTGATTCATCGACTGAAGGTCTGAGGGCACAGGCAGCATTGATGCGATTCACGGCACTGCATACGGTTTTATTGTCAGGGTTACGCCCCACACACGGGCGCGTCATTGTTTGGCGCGTCAGCCTTTTCTGCTGCCGCCAGCCTGTCGACGCCGCCGTGTGGTGATGCAGCTCACGGGTATCACAGCGGCGGCATGCCTGCCTGACAGAAAATCCGGCTCATCGCCATCGCAGGCGCGTTCTCGGGTGTGCATGAAAACGCCTGGCGACGCCATTGCCATCGGCTTCGCTCTCGCTGATTCGCGCTTTCCTGTCATAAAAACGTCCCTACACTGCAACCAGCCCTAAACACTTTATGTTGACTGTATAACCCCTCCTGATGTCTTCTTTTACCTCGTTTGACAAACTCTGGTTAACAATCTTATCCGGGCTGTAGCGGTTGCCGCTGACATCTGCCCGGAAAAGCCCCCGCTCATCCTGCTTTTTTATCTGCCGTCCTGTCTGGCAGCGGGAAGCAATCCGCCACATGGCTGCTGTTTTTCTGCTTTCGCCATCTTTTTACTGTTACAGGCAGTCTGTCAGAAGACGTAGCTCGTTATCTGTGTGCACTGACAGCCACTGTGATAAGTATCAATTTTTTTAATACATTTCTAAATATGAACCGGCCTGTGCCGATAAGTTAAATGACCCGGGCCGGACGCTTTACTTTCCATCAGACAGCAAACTCTCCGCCACGAGGCCCGACGCTTTACGCCCCTTTAACTGAATCAGATGGAGAGAAGTATGTTAGCCCTGACACGTTTTATGCCTGGTAAAGCTTCACTGGGGTTAGCGGACGACCAGACCAATACACAGGCGATCAAAGCCAACATCGGCTGGATTGAATTTACGCCCGACGGTCGCATCATTACGGCAAACACGCCTTTCCTCGAACTGACAGGCTACACGCTAAATGAGATCGCCGGTCAGCACCATCGCCTGTTCTGCGATGATGAATTTGTGCACTCCAGCGACTATACGCACTTTTGGCAAACACTCGGCTCAGGTCACTCGTTCAGCGGTATCTTTGAGCGGTTTCGCAAAAATCACAGCCGGCTGTATTTGAGCGCCACCTATTTCCCTGTGAAAGATCGCCACGGTGCGGTGAAAAAAATCATAAAAATTGCCAACGACATTACGCATAAACATGAAGCGTTAAAGCATAAAGAAGCCATCATTACCGCCTTGAATAACTCCATGGCCATGATTGAGTTTACACCGCAGGGTGAGGTCATTGACGCCAATAACAATTTTCTGAAATTAATGGGCTATCAGCTTGAGGCCATTCAAGGTAAACATCATCGCATATTTTGCTTTGATGAATTTTATAAGGAGCAGCCTGATTTTTGGCAAAAGATTCAGCAGGGGCGTGCTTTCACAGGGCGTTTTGAACGTGTGACAGCGTCTGGAAAACGCGTCTGGCTGGAGGCCAGCTATAACCCTGTCAAAGATGCCTCCGGGCATGTTTATAAGGTTATTAAACTGGCGTCTGATATCACCGACCGCGTAGAGAATGCCAAACGGATCGCTGACATTGCCGTTACAACGTCGGAAGAGACGTCGCAAATCACCTTTAATGCCAATGATGTCCTGGGTGAGACCATCCGCAATGCGGAATCCATGTCGTTACAGGTGGGTGCGGCAGCAGACATTGGCGACAGACTCAATCATTCTTCCATGGACATAAAAGAAATTGTTTCGACGATCAACACCATCGCCGGACAAACCAATATTCTGGCGTTAAACGCGGCGATTGAGGCCGCGCGGGCAGGCGAAGCGGGACGTGGGTTTGCCGTGGTGGCCGAGGAAGTCCGGCGACTGGCGGCTTCGACGTCGCAGGCGACGCTTAAAATCACGAAAGTTGTGGAAGAAAATACCGCGCTCATTGAAAACATGTCCCGGCAGCTTGATGAAATCAGACGCTTTCTTACGACTGAAAACGATAAGATCAGCAACCTCTCGCGCAGTTTCCAGGAGATCAATCGCGGGGTGAACGAATTCGTGACGGTCATCCACCGGCTCAATGTATAAGCATGAAAACGTCATGCCAGCGGCGTAACGCTGGCTTTTTCTTTCTCAGACGAGCAGAAAAAAGCGCGCAGATGAACAAGCCACGACGACGCTGCATCGGGCGTTATGAAGCGTGCTGTAAGCGCCATTGCGGCCCGCTTAGTCATAACAGATATTCCTCTTTCGCTCGTTGTACGTCTTCAGTCATTTTTTAGTCACAGATCTTCACTAAGCTCCCCGGTTGAGAAGCGCCCTGAGCGGCTCACCGTGCAGGATGACGTCGGGTTCTTTGTTTCTGCGCATGCGCGTTATTGTCCCCTTATCACAGCCCCTCTGCCTGTTAAGCCCGGTCAGGCATGAGAACAGCTTCTCAGGAATACATCACGCGCAGATACGGGTGGCGTTGCGCGGGGAAACGGTCCCGTTACCGACCTTGTCGGAACCGGCTAAATGCAGAGGTTATTCGATGACAACACGGAGAAGGCTGTTGAAAGGTACGATTGCCACCCTGGGCGGTCTGGCCGCTTCCCTCGCCATCGGTGCGGAACACCGCCCCAACGACGTGGGTCGTAAGTTTGACGCAGATGGCCGGGTTCTTCCCTTTAAAGGAAACACGATTATCTGCCATCTGCCGCAGCAAGGTGACGGCTCAGAACCCTTTGATGCCCTGCTTGATGTCTATCGTGAATTACCCGGCGAAAGCTGGTCAAGGAAGGTTACCGCACTGCCGCCCTCCAGTTATCACATGACTGTTTTCGGCGGAGCCAACGACAAGGCAAGACGCTATCCCTTATGGCCTGCCGGGCTGCCGCTGGACATGCCCATGGACGAGTGCGACCGGATTCTGGCTGAACGCCTGCGGACATATAAACTGGGTGAGGATGCCTCGCCTTACCGCATGCGCGTCAATCCGGAGGCGCCGTCTGCGCGTGAAACCCCGTTAACGCTGCGCCTGCTAACGGCGGATGCGGAGACAGAGACGCGGTTGCGCCGTTTACGCAATCGGCTGTCCGAGGTCACCGGCATTCGCGAACCAGACCACGATCGCTACCAGTTTCATATCACGCTGGGATATCAGGTTGCGCCGTTGACCGACGACGAAGACGCCGCCTGGCGACGTTCACTGGCGAACTGGAAAACGATGATCGCGCAGCGCGCGCCAGTTATTACGCTCGGTAATCCCGAGTACTGCCTGCTGAATGATATGTTTGCCTTCAAGCGACAGTTTTATCTGACCTGATCCGCCTCACTGTGCAGCGCGACGCCTCTGCTTCGCGCCTTTGTTTTGATTCCTGACTTTACGCGCCAGCCACGGTTTACCGGTGGTGGCTGAAACGTTTACAGCTTTCGCGTTTATGCCGATAAAAAGATGACATAACAGCATTAATAAGCATTTTAAATGTGAGCAACATCCCACTAACACGCTTAATCCTGCCTGATTTTCCAGCAGGTGAGAGAAATCACGTTTCCGCGTAGCCCAAATCAGTAAATTCCTCTCACTAATGAAAAAACGATTCAGCCAGAGAGGTAAACGATGAAGATGAAACTCGCACTGACGGTGCTGGCCGTAATGATTTCGGGTTCGGTATCTGCAAAAACCTGGGTGCTGACGAGTGCTGAACAAGGCACCGACAAAGGAAACTGGCAGATAAACAGCAGCGAGCTGAACATTCAGGGCAAACCGTTCAGCATTGAGCAGAAAGTGTTGCATGGCGGCAAGCAGGAAGGCAGTAAGCTTCTGGTCATCCGCAGTCAGGATGGCCTGACTATTACGCTTATTCCGACACGCGGTATGAACCTGCTCCGCGTAGAGGGATTCGGCACCCGCCTGGGCTGGGATTCGCCCGTTAAAGAGGTGGTAAACCCGGCGTTCATCAATCTTGAAAGCCGCAATGGCCTGGGCTGGCTGGAAGGATTCAACGAAATGATGGTGCGTTGTGGCTACGAATGGACCGGCCATCCGGTGAACGACAAAGGCCGTATCTACACGCTGCATGGCAAAGCCGGAAACACGCCGGTCTCGCAGCTTGAAGTCGAGGTGGCGGATGCGGCTCCGCATGAAATCCGTATTCGCGGTTTGATCAAAGAGAGTACGTTTAAGAAAGCCGATCTGCAGACGTGGACGGAATTGCGTTATGTGCCGGGCAGCAATCAGTTCAGCCTGCACGACGTGCTGACCAACCATTCCGATTATCCGCACGATTACGAGATCATCTATCACAGCAACTTCAGTACGCCCATTCTGGAGGAAGGTGCCCGCTTTATGGCCCCGATGTCGGGCATCAGCCCGTTCAATGACTATGCCAAAGCGGGGCTGAAAAACTGGCAGACCTATCAAGGCCCAACCAAAGACTTCGATGAAATGGTGTTTAACATCAAACCGCTGTCCGACAAGAATCATCAGACGGTCGCCGCCGTGGTTAATAAAGCGGGCAACAAAGGCGCGTCCATTCAGTTTGATACTCAGCAGTTGCCGCTGCTGACCTTGTGGAAAAATACCGACACGCTTAAACAAGGCTATGTCACCGGGATTGAGCCCGGCACCAACTATGCCTATCCGGTCACGATTGAACGGGAGCAGAAGCGCGTGAAACGGCTGGCACCGGGCGCGAGTGCAACCTTTGATCTGACCTACACGCTGTTGCACAACAGCGATCAGGTAAATGCGGTAGAGAAGCGGATTCAGGCGATTCAGGGCGACACCAAAATCGAGGAAAATTCGACGCCGATCGCGAATGAATAAGCGCGGTTTACTGCCACAAAAGCGGTAAGGTTTCGCTGTTCATCACAGAGCCGGGGGCAACCCCGGCCAGTTGATATTAACGCGAACAGCGTGGACAGGTTTTTTATTGCGCCGCTGAACGCAATATGGCGTTACGCTGAAAACTGGCCGGGATTATCCAGCTCGTCCAGCTTCTTCTCCACCAGCCACTGAAACGTTTTACCATCCGGTTGTGAATAGAGCGTCTTTCTCACCGTTGACAGTGCAACCCACTTTTGGGCGATGGTCATTTTTCTGACCTCCGCCAGCGGCAGCCCCTGACTCTCGCTAATCACGCGGTTGACGGCCTGCTCCGCGCTGATATCAGTCCAGTTGTGGTTACGTTTCAGCGCCTCGCCGAACCACAGCAGACGAAAACTCTGGTGACGTTCGATAAGCCCTTTCATCGCACTGACGCGCTGCCAGAACGTTTTACTGAGGGTATCAATGACATCCTCAGGAAAGAAAGAATCCATGGTGGTTCTCCTTTGCAGATGAATGTTCAGGTCAGTATGTGCACTGTTTTCTGTTTTATCGGCAAACTTCCGACTGAGTGACAGTGACGTATGGCAGGAATGATAAGCGCGTCACAGGCTAAAAACGCGCGTTTTTACAGCCTTTTACGTCCTTTACACTACCTAACGAGTGATGTCATGGTGATCACGGCGCGGCGTAGCCCACTGGTGAGCGAGCGGTCAGCCATCGAAGGCTGCGCCATAACCTTCAGACGCTTCACATCATTTTCCTGCGGGTATTTCAGCAATTCACCTGGCGGTTTTATCAGAAACGACGCGCCTGCGGTGGCAGTCACCCGGTTGCAGTTTGTTTCCCTGGGAGGAACGCACATCCAAAAGCTGAACCGGCTTACCCTGTTCGTTATCAAGCAGGACAGAATAGGTTTCCCCTTGGTCAAACATATAACGCTCTCCCCATTGCCGCATCGCTACAACAATGGGGAAAACGGAACGCCCCTTTTCCGTCAGGACGTATTCCCTGTAGGCGCTGCCATCCGATGCTGGCAATATGTCGAACACGCCGATATCGACCAGATGTTTCAGACGTGAGGCCAGTATGTTTTTGGCAAGCCCCAGATTTTTTTGAAACTCGCTGAATCTCCGCACATCATCAAATGCCTCGCGGATAATCATCATGCACCAGCGCTCACCAATCGATTCCAGCGTCCGCGCAACGGGACATTCGCTGGTTCTGAGCGATTCCTGTTTTGCCATCGGTGTTCTCCCTGTCAGTCTGTCCACTGATGTAAGCTTAATTCCCACATTTAATAGTTGCAAAAAAAAACCACTCTTGTTACTTCTATAAGTAATCTAGTTTTAAAAAAAAACCAGAATAAAGGCATCTTATGGTAGATAAGGCAAGTACGTGCCGCGATGACGGGACTAAAACTGCATCGCCCGGTGTCACTGCGCTGAGTTCAGGAATGACGATACTATTTTCATTGACCTGTGCACTGGCGGTAGCCAATGTGTATTCTGCGCAACCGTTACTCCATTCGATGGCGACAAGCCTGAAAGTCTCACCCGCTATGATCGGCAGCGTTGTCACTGCCACACAGGCGGGCTATGCCATCGGCCTGCTGTTTCTGGTGCCGCTCGGGGACTGGATGAATCCTAAACGCATAGTGATGACGCAGTTGCTATTGTCCGTCGTGGCGTTAGTCGTGGCGGGGTTATCACGCAGTGTCACGATTCTGCTCTGCGCCGTGCTGATGATTGGCCTGATGGCCGTGGTGGTGCAGCTTATCGTGGCGTGGGCAGCGAGACTGGCGACGCCACAGAAACGAGGCCAGGCGATTGGCACCCTGACCAGCGGAATTGTTACAGGCATTCTGTTATCCCGTTTTATCTCAGGCGCCATTGCCGATATCGCCGGCTGGCGGGCCGTTTATCTCACCTCTGCCTGCCTGATGTTGCTGATTGCCTGTTTCGTCTGGAAAGTGATGCCATCGCCCCCGCCACTGCCCTGTAAGCCAAGTTACCTTTCCCTGCTGAAGTCGGTTTTTCGGTTGTTTATTACGGAACCTCAACTGCGAAAACGTGGAATGATTGCGCTGCTGATCTTCGCGGCTTTCAGCATGCTATGGACAACCATGGTAATGCCACTTACGGCACTTTCCCTGCCACATACCCAGACAGGGATGTTTGGCTTAGCCGGAATTGCTGGCGTGCTCGCGGCATCACGCGCGGGCAAGTGGGCTGACAGAGGATTTGCCCAACGCACAACAGGGTTAGCGCTGGCGCTATTGACGTTCTCATGGCTGCCCGTCGCGTATGTCGAAACCTCTTTGTGCTGGCTGGTGGCGGGCATCATCGCGCTGGACTTTGCGGTGCAGGCCGTTCATGTCACCAATCAGAGTCTCATCATTGCCGCCAGACCCGCAGCAGCAAGCCGTCTGGTCGGTGCTTACATGTGTTTTTATTCGGTGGGCAGCGCAGCAGGCGCCCTCATTGCAACGCAACTGTACGCCTACTGGGGATGGCAGGCCGTCTGCCTTGCCGGTGCCTCGGTCAGCGTGTGTGCTTTTCTTATCTGGTCAGGATCCCGTCAATCATGAAATATCCGCATCTTCTGCTCGCCATCCTGGTTACCGCAATCTGGGGTGTAAACTTTTCCGTCATTAAACTTGGCCTGCACACTATCGATCCCTTCACACTGGCAGCCATTCGCTTCACGCTGAGTGCCCTGCCTGCCCTGTTTTTCATCAAAAAGCCCGATGTGCCATGGTGTTACCTCATCGGTTATGGCCTGATTTTTGGCATCGGTCTGTGGGGGCTGGTCAATCTGGGAATCAAAACAGGCTTGTCTGCCGGGATAGCATCGCTTGTGCTGCAGTTCAGCGCTTTTTTTACCTTATTGCTGGGCAGCCTAATATTTCGGGAGCGCCTCAGTCGCTATCAAATCACCGGTTTTGTTATCGCCTGTGCGGGTTTACTAAGCATCGTGTTTGTCACGGATGGCTCGGTTACACTGAGTGGCATGTTGCTGGTCATGGCCGGTGCGCTTGCCTGGAGCATCGCTAACATCATTATTAAAAAGGCAGGCACAAAACAGGTATTCGCCTTTCTGGTATGGTCGAGCGCGTTTTCGCCACTACCGCTTTTTGGGCTGGACTGGCTGGTTAACGGCAGCAACGGCTTTACAGAGATGTTTAGCCACATGGACAACCGCGCGTTGCTGTCTGTTTTATTCCAGGTCTATCCCAATACCCTTTTCGGTTACTGGATATGGAATTCGTTACTCAAGCAGTATCCTGTTTCCACAGTAGCACCGCTTTCACTACTGGTGCCGGTCTTCGGGATTTTAGGTTCCATGATGATATTCGGCGAGCACATCTCACCGCAAAAAATGCTTGCTCTGCTGTTGATTATTATCGGGCTGACGGTGGGGTTATATGGTCAACGACTCGTCCAGCGTGTTCAGTTGCTGCCGCGCAAACGCTAAAAACATCTCCAGCGCGGCGCTGCGGGGCCGACCAGAAGGCACCTGCAGTTGCAGATTGCGCTGGCTCAGTTGATCGATGTCGACAGATCGCATCACCAGTCCATGCGCTTCGGCTTCCTGTAGCACGCTGAAGGCACTACAGATGGTCATGGCCAACGGCGTACGCAGCAGAAACTGGAATAAGGTAGAGAAATTATCGCAGGTCACCACCGGCTCAATCAGGTTGCCACTCATATGGCTCGCCAGCTCAAACAGCTGACGCACGGTGGTATTCTGCTGGGGCAGTGCCAGCGGATAGGGACTGATATCACGCAATGTCACCTGCGGCGCGCTGGCGAGTGGGTGGCTCTGATGCATCACTAACAACACCGGCGCAGGCCAGGAGCCGATAATTTCCACGCCCGTTTCGGCATGAAGACTGAACTGCAGCGCCAGGTCGCACTCGCCGCTGCGTATTCGTTCGGACACGCCCTGCGGGCTGGCGACATTAATGTCAAAGAGGATGCCGGGATTCGTCTCGCGAAAGTCGGCAATCATGCGCGGCAGCAACGTAAAGGCCAGCCCGTCGGTACAGGCCAGCCGAATCAGCGTGCGCCGCACGGCTTTCAGCCCTTTGATCTCGGCCAGCGCATAGTCCATATCCAGCATGTTCTTGCGCACATGGTGGGCAAAAATCTCCCCGGCTTCATTCAGCACCATCCCGCGAGCGTGACGTTCAAACAGCGGAACGCCCACCTGGGTCTCCAGCCGCTGAATCTGACGGCTGATAGCCGACACCGCAATAAACAACTGTTCGCTCGCCGCACTTAACGAGCCCGTATTCGCCACGGCGAGAAAATAGCGGATTTCATTACTGATCATGCGCGCCTCATGCTGGTGCATGCCTCGAAAACGGGCAGGTTAGCTTTGCCTTAAAAGCAAATCTTACTCGATAAATTGATAATTGTGGCAAAGCAGCGTTTCGGAAATGATGGGACAACATAATACGCATAAAAGATACGCAAACATGACAGCGCAAAACGCCATACAACAGGCCACCGCCTGGTTCGACAGTGGGGAATTTCAACGCATTCTGGCGCGTCGCGTGGCGCAGCGCACCGAGAGCCAGCGTCAGGATCGCGACGGCGAGTTGCATCACTATTTACACAATGAGATTGGGCCGCAGCTGCGCGCGCTGGGCTTTACTCTGCACTTTATTGAGAACACCGAAGCAGCCCATCGTCCCTTTCTGGTGGCGGTACGCATTGAAGATCCCGCTCTACCCACCCTGCTGAGCTATGGTCATGGCGATGTGGTGTTTGGCGATGACGAAAACTGGCGCGCAGGGTTAACGCCCTGGGAGCTTGTTGAAGAAGACGACCGCTGGTATGCCCGCGGCAGTGCGGATAACAAAGGTCAGCACTGCGTCAACCTGGCCGCGCTGGAACAGGTGTTTCAGGCGCGCGGCGGCAGGCTGGGTTTCAACTGCAAGCTGCTGTTCGAGATGGGCGAAGAGATCAGCTCGCCAGGTTTGGCACAGCTGTGCCAGCAGCACGGCGATCTGCTCAAAGCCGACCTGTTTATCGCCTCAGACGGTCCACGCCTGAACGCGGTGCAGCCGACCCTGTTCCTGGGCTCGCGCGGTGCCGTCAATTTCCGCCTTACCATCACGGCTCGCGACAACGCCTATCACTCCGGCAACTGGGGTGGCCTGTTGAGTAACCCCGGCACGCAACTGGCCAATGCCATTGCCTCGCTGGTGAATGCTCAGGGCGTGCTTCAGGTGGCGGCGCTGAAACCCAGTTCACTCACTCAGCAGGTACGCGATATTCTCCGTCAGATTCACGTCGGCGGCATGCCTGGCGATCCCGAGATTGACAGGGACTGGGGCGAACCGGCACTTACCCCCACAGAACGCCTGTATGGCTGGAACACGCTGGAGGTGCTGTCTTTTCTCACCGGCAATCCTGCCCGCCCCATGAACGCCATTCCGGGCGAGGCGACCGCGGTATGTCAGCTGCGGTTTGTGGTCGGCACCGACTGGGAAAATCTGGCGCAGCACGTCAGGAAACATCTTTCACAGCACGGCTTTGACAACGTGAACGTCGAGTTTATGCGCGGATCGCCTGCCACGCGGCTGGATCCCACCGATCCGTTAGTCGACTGGGTGCTGACCAGCATGGCCGAAACCAGCGACAAAACGCCGGCACTGCTGCCGAACCTGGGCGGTTCACTGCCTAATGAGGTGTTCTCCGACATTCTCGGCCTGCCCACGTTGTGGGTGCCGCACTCTTATCCCGCCTGCGGTCAGCACGGCGTGAACGAGCATATGCTGAAGTCGATTGCGCGCGAAGGCTTGCAGATCATGACCCGACTGCTGTGGGATTTGGGCGAACAAGGCCGCGAACTGGTCGCGAAGCATCGTCACCATGCCGGAGGTGCCGCATGAGCACACTTAATACCACCGCATCTCTGCAAGCGAATAAACCCAGCCTGCACAAAACCCTGTTTGCCACCTGCATCGGTAATGCGCTGGAGTGGTTTGATATTGCGGTTTACGGCTTCTTTGCCAGCTATATCGCCCATGCGTTTTTCCCGACCCGCGATCCGTCCGTGTCGATATTGCTTACGTTCGGCAGTTTCGGTGTGTCTTTCCTGATCCGGCCGCTGGGCGCGATTGTGCTGGGCAACTATGCTGACCGCCATGGTCGCAAAAAGGCGCTACTGCTCTCCATCAATCTGATGATGCTGGGCGGTGCCGTGATTACGTTTATGCCGGGTTACGACAGTATTGGGTTGATGGCCCCTGTACTTATCCTGCTGGCGCGGCTGGTTCAGGGTTTTTCTGCCGGCGGCGAATTTGGCAGCTCGACGGCGTTCCTGGTGGAGCATTTTCCCGAGCGCAAAGCCTTTATCGCCAGCTGGCAGTTTGCCACTCAGGGGGCCAGTACGCTGATGGCATCCGCGTTTGGTCTGGGATTAACGAAAATCCTGACGGAAAGCGAGATTCAGGACTGGGGCTGGCGCATTCCCTTTGCCTTTGGTCTGCTGATTGGCCCACTGGGAATTTATATCCGCCGCCATGTGCATGAACCTGCCAGCTTTGCCACACATCAACCTGATGTTGCCCCACTTAAACGCCTGTTTGGCCGCCAGAAAGAGCTGATGTTGCTGGCGATTGGCCTGATGGTCATCTCCACGGCGGTTAACTACATGCTCAACTATGTACCGACCTATGCCACGCGCAATCTGCACCTGCCCGGCTCTGTGGCCTTTACCGCGACGTTAATGGCGGGTGTGATCCTGACCGTGGTGACGCCGGTTATGGGTCTGTGGGCAGAACGCATCGGCCGGGTTCCGTTGATGTGGGGATCGCTGATTTTACTGATCGTCACCATCTATCCCGCCTTTAAGCTGGTCGTCAGTCACACCACGCCCATCACGCTTGTCGCGCTGGTCTGCTGGATGGCGTTGCTGAAATCGATCTACTTCTCAACCGTGCCGTCGGTCATGGCCGATCTGTTTCCGATGGGCACCCGCGCCAGCGGCATGGCGATCAGCTATAACATCGCAGTGACCGTATTTGGCGGATTTGCACCGCTGATCTGTTCGCTGTTAATCACGGCCACCGGCACCAGCCTGGCACCCGGCTATTACCTGATGGCCATGTCGGTGCTGAGCGGCCTGGCACTGCTGCGCAGCCAGAAGCGCGTGAAGTAGGAGAACAGGTGCACAGGGTTGTGCACCTGACGGATTTTACAAGGTGGCAGAAGTTTGGCTGTTAACGCTTCATTTGCTTCAATAACCCCAGCATCAGTCGGGCTGAGAAAGCTGACTGATTTTTCCTTTCTTTATACCTTGCTAAGAACCCCCCGATTGCTGTCAACAATATTCATCCCCACCCACTTTAGAATGTAACAGTCTTCATAACACCCGGTAATTGCTCAATGTGTGGTCTGCCACCCCGAAAACGGGACGGTAGAAAAGACGCATTAATACTGTAAACAAGATTAACTTACTCACATGAGGCATCATCTTTATGCCGTCTGGCAAGCTGACGATAATGAAAAATAACGACCCAGTCACGATAAAGAAGCTCTGTGAACCATCATATTCTGCTGCGTCCCAGCAGCAAGACTTACGGGGAACGTACTAACAATTAACCCGCACCGTTTTTATTCCAGTGATGGAACGGCAGAACAATAAGGATGCGTTCACCAATACGAGCAAAGGTTATTACAGCGTTATTAAGAACAGCCCATATCGGAAGTATTTTTTTAGCAGCATCAAAACTATCAGACCATGACTTTTCGCCTGGCCAGTGAGCCATCTTTCCTCCGCCTGAATATGCTGTTTGTCAGCGACCCGTTCGCCTTTTTCCTGTTGCGCGATTTGGCAGGGATCTGTGAATCATTTCAGATCGGCTTTAACTGTAAAATCTATCCCGTATTCTGTTTAACTCATCCCGGCTCTGTTAACCATTTTGATCTCGCTCAATGTTCTTACGCTTAATGTTGCCTACCCAGGCAGAAACCCGTTTTTTATTACGTGCAATCATGCAAACCTGCCATTATTCGGCCCTCCCTTGCTGAAGATGCAGTAGAAACACTGCGTAATTTACATTAAATACGGACAGACACACCATGCAGATCAAGTAGGTTTTACGTTAAAAATGAGGTGAATATGGATACGTTATATGACTATATTTTTGCGCCCGACATGGGTATTTACCCTGATACATCCGAAGATCTCTCTGAAAAACTCATTGCGCTATTAAATATCAGCACGCAACAGAAAAAAGGCATTTATTTCCCCGCAGGCGTCTACCTTTTCTCGCAGGATATCCAGCTCAAATCGTTTAACTCACTGAAAGGTGATGTTACCGGCACGGTATTTCGCGGTATCAACAACAAACGCGCCGTCATGTTTGGTGACGGTCAATATGGCAATACCGTCGCTAACCTGACAATAGAGAATATTATCTTTGAGAATGCGACGCTGTATTTTTACGGAAGAAAAACCGGCATTAATGTTAACTATAATGTTTTTATTAATACGGTGAGCGATACTAACGTGGCCCAGTTAACCTGCTCAACAAAGGCTTACCTGATTAAGGGCAATGTTTTTATGCGTGGCCGGGGTTATCCCGGCGTGGCGATAAATACCTATGGCAATTCGCCCGGCCTGATAATCGAGCAAAATTTTCTGGGTTCAATAACGGACATTTCTGTTGCTGAAGCGTGGATTGATGCAACCACAAAAGCGATGCTGCTGACGCTTATCGCATTACGCACACGGGGGATAATGACATTTGATGATGAGCAGGGACACTTTGTTGCCGGTTGGTACTCGACCAGCAATTTGAAAAAAGGGGTTTTCCGTAAAAATTTCTTTTCAGGTAGCACGACTCCCCGCTTGTATAATCCAGCCAGCGGTGAAAATGATATTGTCCGGGATCATGCTGTTTATATTAAAGCCTACGACCAGGTTGAAGTTGTTGAGAACTATTTTTCAGGCTGGCCTGCTGATGCGTCCGGTCAGTTGAAATTTCGTAATGCCCGAGGCCTCGTATTTGCCGGTAACTATCTAAAAAGTATCTCATTTGATGCACGTCCCTACGACGATTTAGCCGTTCAATGGCGCATCATGCAGGATACCTTTATATTCAATAATTATTTGAACGATGGAATGATTAGCTACTGGAGTAACATTTATGATACGCCAGAGAAACACATCACCGTTTCAAAGTATCTGGTGTTCTCTAATCTGTTTATTAATCGCAGCGAAGATTCTCAACTCATTGGCTCGCCTGGCCCTGGCGTCACCCTGTTCCCTGACGCTTTTCTTTGCGCGGAAAACCGCTTTGCCGACAGTGGAAAACGGGTGGTGGTGGCAGGCGTCATCGCAGAAATACCCCTGCCAGCGATCATCGACCTGTTACCTGACTATGCGTTGCCCTATCTGAATCTTCAGCCGATCATGCCAGCCGTGTAGCCTCTCGCTTCGCCCCGGTACCGGCCGGGGTTTATTATTAGCCTGGGCCAGGCTGGACAGCCTGATTTACGCAATTTGAATGGGGCAGCAGGCCGTAGCAGTAAACTGGATGTCAGTCCTTGCGTCTGGCAGGCGTCAGCGACGTGATCCCGTTAAGCTGATGATAACAGGCTTCCGGTAAAAAGAGGTCTTTCTGCTCTGCTACCGGACTGCATACTTTTCGGAGAAGCGCATGACAAAGGGAAGATCGAGGTGCTATCGCCGCTCAGTCAGCCTTTTTATGGGCAGATGCCGTAACAGGCTGGCAATCGACATACGCCTTGTCCCTCGCCACGAAGAGGCTGTTTTGCACGTTTAGCCGTCCCGATAACTACGGCCTTGCCCCCAAACGCAAAAACCCCCGCCGAAGCGAGGGTTTCAAATTTGTGGTGCCCGAACCCGGAATCGAACCAGGGACACGGGGATTTTCAATCCCCGTGTTTCTAAAACGCAGTGAAGTACGCATTTGCTTGCACTTGAATAACGCATAGTTATCAGGTGATTAAATGCATTCAAAAACTAAAGTCATACCCGTTGTTTCTACCAAAGGTGGAGAGGGTAAATCAACTCAAACCGCTAATCTTGGTGGATTTCTGGCTGATGCCGGCCTGAAGGTTCTCATCATTGATGGCGATCACGCCCAGCCAACGGCCAGCAGTATATTTCCTCTGACTTATGAAGCCCCTTGCGGATTGTATGAACTGCTTATGCAGAATGCAGACCTGTCAGTGGCTGATAACATCATCTCCCGCACCGCCATCGATAACCTTCATCTGATTGCATCGAACGATCCCCGTAATCTCCTCCCGACCCACATGCTTAATGTGCCCGATGGTCGTGTACGTCTGCGCAATGCGCTCTCAGCTCCTTTGTTTAAGTGCTATGACGTGATCCTGATTGATTCACAGGGTGCCAAATCCGTAATGCTAGAGCTGATTATACTGGCTTCGACGGGTGAAATGATTGGCATGGTCAAGCCTGTGCTGCCAGATGTCAGGGAGTTTTTACGCGGAACGGTCGCGCTGATGGAGGACCTGCGTTCCTACTCTGCATTCGGGATCAGACTGCCGGCTGTGCGCATGCTCGTTAACTGCATGAAATATACAGCTCTTGCAAAAACAACCTTTGAGCAGGCCGAAGCCATCATTAACAGCAGAGAGTACAGCGCTCATGCTGATGAAATAGCCATATCCATGCTGCAGACGCGTATTTACGATCTCACCGTCTATGAGCAGGGCCATGCCAGCGGACTCCCCGTTCACCGGCTTGAGAGCAAAACGTCCCGCGTCAGCGATTCAGCATTTGACTCTATGCACAAGCTTGCGAGTGAACTGTTCCCCGAGTTCAAAGAGCGTTTTGACTCCTTTGCTGTCAGCGGAGGGTGTCATGTCTGATAACCGCCGAAATATTCCGGGCCTCTATGCACTGGACGCGGAACAGAGCGTCATTGGCGGCCTGATGCTGGACAATGAGTGCTGGGATGAGGTTGTCATGCGTCTTGGGCCTGATGATTTCTTTCATAAGGCTCACCGGGAAATATTCAATGCCATGTCGAATCTTGTGGCGGCAGGCAGGCCGATTGACCTGCTAACGCTTACCGAAAGTATTGAAAGCCGGGGCAAGAACCTGCTTGAGCAACTTGGCGGTTTTGCCTATCTGGCTGAGCTCGCCAAAAACACCCCCAGTGTGGCTAACATCACGCACTATTGCGACATCGTGGCCCGCTACAGTCGCGGGCGCCAGCTGGCAGCCATCGGTAGTGAGATACATGCGTCAGCCACCGCGCCGGGCGCTGACATCGCGGCCGCGATGGAAACGGCCGAGCGGAAAATCACGCAGCTTGCAGAGCGGGCCGAACCACAGCAGGGCGTGACCATCGTTGACGGGCTGGAAAAGCTGGCGGCCGAACTTGAACGACGCTGTCAGACTCCTGACGGCATCACGGGCACGCCAACAGGGTTTGACGACCTGGATGCTTTCACAAGCGGACTTCAGCCGGGTGACCTTGTTCTCGTCGCGGCACGCCCCTCCATGGGAAAAACTGCACTCCTAATTAATATCATCATGAATTCTCTTATGAAAAACGTGGCCTCAAACAGCCAGTTTTACAGCCTGGAGCAGCCTGAAGAGCAAATTCTGATGCGTGTGGTTTCGTCGCTTGGCAATGTTGACCTGACCCGTATGAAAAGCGGAATGATGGACGAAGAGGACTGGGCCCGCGTCTCGAATGTTTTTAAGTTACTCACAGAGGATATTAAAGAGCGTCTGCTCATTGATGACACCAGTGATCTGACGCCAGCCATGCTTCGCGTTCGTGCGCGACGTAATGCCCGCCGCTACGGTAAACCTGACATCATTGGTCTCGACTACCTTCAGCTCATGCGCTGTCCGGATCAGGAAAACCGCACCCAGGAAATCGCAGAGATATCTCGTTCGCTGAAGGCGCTGGCCAAAGAGATGGGCTGTCCTGTGGTGGCACTTTCTCAGCTCAATCGTGCACTGGAAAGCCGGGCCGATAAGAGGCCCAACAATGGTGACCTGCGTGACTCGGGTGCCCTTGAGCAGGATGCTGACGTCATCATCTTTGTTTATCGCGATGAGGTTTACAACGCAAACTCCCCGGATAAAGGCCTGGCTGAGCTCATCATCGGCAAGCAGCGTCAGGGCCCAACCGGCACCTTGCGCCTACGCTTTGAGGGCCGCTACACCCGCTTTGAAAATCTGCAGGCCGCCACGGGGAGATTCGCATGAATAACATACGTAACCTCGATTTGGGAAAAGCTATGCTGCAGAGGGGAAAAAGCCCCGTTAAACAGACTGAAACGCCTGCTGCTGTTCCGCTGCCGGTCAGCGAAATGGCGATGGTGCTGACGCTGGATCAGCTCCGTCCCAATCCTGACAATCCGCGTAAAAGTAAAAATTCTCGTTATGACGAAATCAAGGCGTCAGTGCTTGCAGGCGGGCTTAATACGGTTCCTAAAGTCACACGCGATCCGGACGGAGAGGACGTTTACATCTTCAGTGACGGCGGAAACACTCGCTACCAAATCCTCAGTGAGCTCTGGCAGGAAACAGGTGATGAGCGTTTTTACCGTATTCTGACCGTCTTTAAACCCTGGCCGGGCCGTCTCAAATGCCTTGTTGGCCACCTTGCCGAGAATGAAGTCAGAGGAGACCTCACATATATAGATAAAGCATTTGGCGTTCACAATGCCCGTTGCATACAGGAGGAAATTCTGGGCCGTACGGTGACATTACGGGAGCTATCTGAACTGCTGAACAGGGAGGGACTTCCGGTTGATAACTCGACTATCAGTAGAATGGAAGACACCATAAAGTACCTGTGGCCTTGCCTGCCTACATTACTCAACAGCGGCTTCCCCCGACTGCAAGTACTGTCTTTACTCCGTATACGCTCTCAGGCCTGTAAAGTCTGGGCGCAGTATGTTCATGAGACAGCTCCCTCCATCACTTTTGATGAGGTCTTCTCAGCCAGTTGCCACCCCTTTGATCACACTGACAGTTATGCTTTTGAGACCTTCAGGGATGAGTTTATCGGGCAACTGGTGAAGGCTCTGCCACATCCCAGCCTCAACTATGATCGTTGGCTGATAGAGCTCGACCCTAAGGAGCAGAAGCGCCGTGAACAGTTTGGTGAGCCGCCAGCCATGCCGCCGCTGACGCTCAGTCAATCGCTGGAACGTCCCGGAGGGAAGTCTGCGCCTGTTACCGTTTTGCCGGATGACCCGACCTCCGTCACTCCCGTCACCGGCCTGCGCGCAGGCACTCTTGTCGGTTCAACCCGCCCCGAACCTGCCACTGAGCCAGCAGGCAACATTGTATTGCCTGAGAGTCACGGCATTAGCACCGGCAGTCTTCCGCGCAGTGAAATCCAAAATGACCTGTTTGGTGGCCGTCCCGTTGTTACTGGTGATGGCGTAAACACAAACAGTGTGCACGGCCCTGATCTGGTTTCTTCAAGCAGCCATTCTCTTGTTTCTGCGTTCAGAAAGCATGACGACACTGTGTCGGTTTCTGCCGGGTCCGTGAGCTTTGCAGAAACCGGTCTTGAGCCCGTCAGCGACATCTGGCTGATTCCGGCTATGCAGGATGATGTTGAGCATCTCCAGGACATGGCCTATCGGCTGGTCTATGAAATTGCCGAAGGTATGGGCTGTGTAAGCGACATCAGTGAGGACAAAAGCCCTGAGTCTGCCGGTTTTTCCGTATCAGGCGGCAGCAGAGAATTCAGCCTTTTCCTCTCAGGCCTGTCCGGACGCCTGCCAAATCAGCAGTGCAACATGTTCATGTTCTGTCTGAATTTCTTTGGCTCACAGGAACCAGCTGACACGCCGGTATTTGACGACGTCATGGTGGTCAAAATGATGCGCCTTATCCGCATCATCCGCCGCCTGCGTGAGCTGCAGCGCCTTGCCGCAAGAGGGGGAGAAAATGTCTGATGATTTGAACGACGAGATGGCACAGGCCAGTACGGCTTTATTTATTCAGCGTGGAATTGACGCCGTTCGGTCCCAGCTCCGTTCTGACAGGCCGTCAAACGAATTCTGTGACTGCTGCGGTGCTGCCATTCCTCTTGCCCGTCAGCGTGCAATGCCGGGGGCGGAACTCTGCGCCGACTGTCAGTACGTAGAGGAGAAAAAGAGCCGCCACATGGCGGGCGGTAACAGGAGGGCTCATCATGGCAGATAAGTCAAAACTCACCCGGCGTATCCGTCGCTTGATGGCGCTTGGGACGCATAACAGCAACGATCATGAAGCCGCCCGGGCGGTTGCGCTGGCTCAGCGGCTTATGCGCCGTCACGGCCTGACTGACGATCAAATTACGCTGAGTGAGATAGGTGAATCGGTCTGCGAACAACTGACCAGTAACGCTGAGAAAGTGCCCGCCTGGATGCACTCGCTGGCAATAGTGGTATGCATGGCTACAGGCTGCCGGTGCTGGTTCGGCTGGTACGGTTACGTGAGCACGGGTGGGTTGCGCCTGGTACGTCGCTCACTCCACTTCTACGGCTTCGGGGAACGTCCCGAGCTGGCCGTCTATATCTATACCGTGCTGCAGCGCAAAGTGCGGGCGGCAACTGATGCGCACATGTCGACTTACCGCAGGCAGCGCATTAAGAAGAGTACGCTTCGCGGTCGCGCCGACCAGTTCCGTGAAGGATGGGTCTCCGGCGTGTGGCAGGTTCTGCAGTCTTTTAGTACGCCTGACAGTGAGAATCAGGTGCTACAGCGCTGGCTTGCGCAGCGGCATTCGGGGCAGACGTTATCGGATGTTGTAACGCGTCAGGCGAAAAACTGTCGCGGTGATTTGCTGGCAAGGAACGCCGGATGGTTCGCAGGCCGTCAGGCCGAACTCAGTCACGGCCTGGCAGGGGCGCAGGCTAATAAGCAGCTTACGGCGGGAGACACACGCAATGATTAACACACTCTTGTTGGGGGCCTGCCTGTCAGGCTGGCTTTTTGATGCAATACAGTTGACCAGCCAGGTCTGCCCGGGAGGTGGTCTGTGAACCAGCAAAACCTTCCCGGCGCGACAGCCAGTATTCTGAACTCACTGCTTATGGACATCAAATGCGGGAATATCCGCCGCTGCGAATCGATGGGCCTGTCAGTTGAGGAAATTCGCGTGCTCAGCGGCCTCAGCCTCGACGAACTACATTACATTGGTCAGTCGAAGGTGTCCGTCCTGGACGTCAAATTAAACCACGAGAACTTCTGGCTGATACTCAATCAGGCCCGCAACGAGCAGGCCCGTATGCTGATGATCGACCGCGCCCTTGAGCTCGGCGGCTCTATGGAGCTGATGGACAAATACTTTGGCATGTCACCTTCTGATGTGAGCAGCCGTCGCCGGCTGATGGGCATCGAGAGCCGCCAGGGCCGGACGCAGTCTCTGACCGAGGAGCAGGATGCGCTTCTATGGAACGAGTGGAAAAACGCCGGTCTTGAGTCGCCTGAATCACACAAAGCGCTGGAGGCGATGATGCTGGCGGCAGAGCTTCACGGTCTGTCGCTGACCGCCGTATGGACAAAGGTCTGCCAGTGGTGCCGGGAGGCATTGCATACTTCCTCTGTACCTGCGCTGCGCAAGGGGGCTTGATGCGGTTAAGCGACTTCACCAGGCGTCAGCAGGTCTCCCCGTCAGTACGACGCCGCGCTCAGCAGCTGTTCCTGGCGGTCTGCAGCGGTAAAAAGGTGTTCCGGCGGCTGGCCCGCAACGGCTACCTCAAGATAGACGTCGGCCCCTGCTGGCGAATTCTCAGCAAGGACGGGGGCCGGCAGTGGTGGCTGATGGATCATGAGACGTACAACCGTGAAATACGCCGGTAACGGACGACCAGCGAAGACCAGACAGTGCCGGGTTTATCCCGGCACTGTGCTGTCTCAGGCAAAGAAGGGGAACAAAAAATGAACATACCCGCCGACAGCATCGTGGCGCATACCCTGTCCCGTATGGAAAAAAACCTTGAGCGCAGGGCAGTGAGCGGCGACGCCGGTCAGGAACGAAGCGGCCTGCTGTTTATGGGCAACGTCCACGACGCGTTTCCCCGCCGTTTATTTCTCGACACGCGCCTGTCGCCGCTCGATAAAACTGCCTGGGTGATGATACGCCTTTATGCACAGCAGAATGAGGGCGCAGTATTTCCGACCTATGATGAACTGCAGGCACAGCTTGCCTCAGCACACTCAGACAAAGCCTCGCGTGAAACCGTGAGCCGCACGCTACTGATGCTGCGTCTCACGGGATGGATAAGCCTGTGTAAAAAGGTCCGTGACGAGGGCGGCCGGGTACGTGGCAACATCTATGCTCAGCACGATGAGCCGCTGGGCTACCGTGATGCAGAGACCTTCGACCCGGGCTGGCTGACGCTGGTTGAGCAGAGCTGCCAGAGTAAGAACAAATCCGTGCGCATGACGGCGCTGGCCATTGTTAACGACATTCTTCAGGACAGCGGCATGCGCCACCGCCACAGCCGCCTTGCGCTGGTTGAAAGTCGCCTGAATGCGCCCTCGACGCCGCTGGACATGGTGCGGAAAAGCGGTGCGGCACGGCCGGGTTCGAAAAACGAACTCAGTCAGAAAGCTGCTGAAAAATCCCCTTTAACACTGAGTTCGGAATCCGAACTCAGTCATGCGGAGGGTCGAAAATCACCGAGTACGGAATCCGAACTAAGTACAAAATCAGTCACTTACAACAGAGTTCGAAATTCGAACCATAACGTACGTTCTTTCACACAAAGTGTGATTAAAACAACGTACGTCCCTGACGCGCCGGTTCTGCCTGACAGTTTTCTCTCCGTGTTGAGCACCGAAGACCGCCAGATGGTGAGTCAGCAGTTCGGTGCGCTGCCGATGCCGGTGGCAAACGCCCTAAGTGGCCTGCTGCAGGTACAGTTGCGTAAAGGCCGCCTTGCGAATCCTGCCGGCTGGATGTTCACCATGCTGAAACGCGCCCGACAGGGCGAATTCAGGCTGTCTGATTCCCCGGGCACACCCGCAGCCCAGAGTGGATCGCAGCCTGTTAACAGTGCCTCAAACAGGTCAGCACTGATTACCGCCTCGTCTGTCAATCCTGCGGTGTTGCCTGAGAATAGGGCATCAGCTGAACAGGTTATTGCTGCCATTGCCGCTATCAGGCAGCAGTTCAAGTAAGTGATTAAGGGTGGGTGCCAGTACAGGAGTCAGATTTGTAGCCATCAACGGCAAGGAGCCCTGACCTTAAACTGTAATTTTCATAGTGAAATGCTGATACCACAAACGATAGTTGGTTAAAAAATATACTTGCTGCCACTGGCAGCAAGATTAATAAATGAGCAATCCAATCTATTTAAGCCGATTACTCATTCAATGGAATACTGAAATCTAATGTAAAAGCGATTAAAAAGTAACCTTGCTGCCAGTGGCAGCAAGGCTAAAAAATGAGCAAAATAAATTGCGATTAGCTGATTATTAGTTTCACATTGTTGTAAAACCTTAGATTTCAGGAAGATGTCGACTCATCTTAACTGACGGCAGGTGTCGACAATGGCTGATAAAACGGACAAGCGGACAGGTGCTTTACAGTCCGAAATGACGATAGCGCTTCATACTAATTATGCAATTGGGCTCTGGCAGGGACGTAAGCCAGAAAAGAATGAATCTGATAAGCCCGGGCGGCACGGGATTATCGGTATGCCTCAGTTTTTTCAAAGAGCGGGCCAGATAAATCAGGATTCGCTCAGGAATAACCCCTGGGCAGATCAGGCGATGTTCCAGCTTGAAGAGAAAATAAGGTCTGCTTCTGAAGCCATGACTTCTCTGCTGGAACAGATAGATAAAGACATGAGTATGCTGCCTAAGGGTGTGTCGGTCAGCGACGTGGAATCAGCTGAGCCACTCGACATTAATGTCTTTACCAGGACCCCTCTGGGTTATCGCTGTGTATTCCTGCTCATGGGATTCGATCAGTTTGCCAAAAAGGTTTTGCAGGCGTCACATTATGGTCTGATAACACGTTCCAAAAGAGACCAGTACTTGAGCGAAGGTGGCCGCCTTTTACGACAGATTTACGGTACGGTACTTTCATACCGTCATGTTGACGCCACTCGTATCGATGCCGCTGAAGATAATGAAACCTGGCGAAAAGCCTGCGAAGCAGCTGGTGAACCCGACCGGGCCGTTCTGCTCGGTGACAAACGCTCGGCGTTCTCCCCGCCAGTTAATGAAGCCAGCGTGAACTTTCTGCGCCTGCGCTATAAAGCTGGCCAGTAAGCGGGGGGGCCGGTGATGCGGTTATTCTTGTGCGAAAAACCCTCCCAGGGCCGCGACCTGGCCGGGGTACTGGGCGCGACCCGCCGGGGTGACGGTTTTATGACGGGTAACGGCGTGACGGTCACCTGGGCGGTCGGTCATCTGCTGGAGACCGCGCCCCCAGAGATCTATGGCCAGCAGTACGGCAAGCCCTGGTCGCTGTCTGCGCTGCCAATCCTCCCTTCAGCGTGGCAGGTTGTCGTTAAAAAGGACACTCAGGATCAGTTCAAAGTCATTGAGAAACTGCTCAGGGTGGCAGATGAAGTGGTGATTGCCACCGACGCCGATCGCGAAGGTGAAGTCATCGCCCGCGAACTGCTGGACTACTGCGGCTGGGAGGGGAAAATTCTACGCCTGTGGTTCTCGGCCCTGGACGAGCTCAGCGTCTGGGCTGCTCTGAGCGACCTGCGTCCGGGACAGGCTTCGGTCGGGATGTACCATGCCGGGCTGGGTCGTTCACGCGCGGACTGGCTGGTCGGCATGAACCTGTCCCGGCTGTATACCCTCCGGGCTGCCGAAGCAGGTTTTGAGGGCGTGGTCTCAGTCGGTCGGGTACAGACGCCCACGCTGGCACTGGTTGTTCGTCGGGACCGTGAGATTGCCGCTTTCATGCCGAAGCCCTACTGGCAGGTTAAGGCAACGCTCAGCGCCTCAGGTGTCAGTTTTCAGGCGTCATGGGTGCCGGCCGCCGTCTATGCGGATGAGGAAAAGCGCTGTATTCACCAGAATATTGCTCAGCAGGTGGCGCAGCTCTGCCGTCAGGCGGGTGTCGCTACGGTGACGGAGTACGAAACAAAACGCGAGAAAGAGCCCGCCCCGCTGGCTTTTTCACTGGGAACGTTGCAGCGGGCCTGCGGCAAGATGTGGAATATGTCGCCACAGCAGGTGCTGGACACTGCTCAGAGCCTGTATGAAAAGCATAAGGCCACAACCTATCCCCGCACAGACTGCGGCTGGCTGCCGGAATCAATGCGGGAAGAAATCCCGGCCGTGTTTGATGCCATGGCGCGGACTGACCCCTCACCTGAGTTCGCATCCCTGCTTTCACAGCTGGACAGAGGATTTGTTTCCCGTATCTGGAACGATAAAAAAATCACGGCGCACCACGGCATTATCCCCACACGCAATGCCGTTCAGCTGTCCACCCTGACTGAGAATGAGCGTCAGGTTTACCTGCTTATCCGCCGCAACTACCTTGCCCAGTTCCTGCCACTCAGTGAATCGGACGCAACGCGTATTTCCTTTGATATCGGTGGCCAGCTGTTCCGCACGACTGGCCGCACTGAAGTCTTAAAGGGCTGGAAACTGCTGTTTACAAAGGATGAAGAGGATAAGAAAGTTAATGACGAAGAGAGCGCAGGAGCCCTTCCACCGCTCAGCAAAGGGTCACAGTGCGGCGTTACTGGCGCAGACGTTAAACAGCTGATGACCCAGCCGCCTGCGCACTACAGCTTTGACACGCTGATTGGTGCCATGATGAACGCCGCTGCTTATGTCACGGACCTTCAGCTGCGTAAAATCCTCAAAGAAAACGCCGGGCTCGGCACTGAAGCAACGCGGGCTGGCATCATCGAGCAACTGCTGAGCCGCCGTTTCATCACACTGAAAGGCAGCAAACTGCTGGCAACAGACCTGGGGGCGGACGTCATTGATGCCCTGCCAGCGCAGCTGACCGACCCGGGTATGACTGCGCTCTGGGAGCAGGCGCTTGATGAAGTGGCTGCCGGCCGTATGAACCTGAACGACTTTCTGCAGCGTCAGACCGCCTGGACCTCGACGCTGGTTAGCCAGGGAATGCAGCAGCGCATCAGCATCCGGGTGCCGCCTTCGCCTCCGTGCCCGCTCTGCGGCAACAAAACTGCCCTTCGCAGGAGCCCTAAAGGAGAATTCCGCAGTTGTACGCGCTACCCGGAATGCAAAGGCATCATCAGTCTGGATTCAGGCAGGCGTAAAAGCCCCGCCCGCGCTAAGTCGCCAAAAACAAAAAAGAATTAACCCGTCTTATCCGATTGCGGGCGGGTAGCGCCTTTGTTATTGTGACGCCGGCTCTGAAGCCGCACCCCGTGACTGCGGGCTCCGTCAGCATCTAATGCATGTGTTGCCGGAGTACAGTCTGACCGCCCACGCACACACCTGAGCGTGAGACGGTAAGGCACGAAAACTCCGTGAAACCCGTGCCGGGCGCTGAACACGCCAGCGGAGCAACTGCCTCAGGCAGGTTAACAAAAGGTCGATGGTGCAGACCCCGATGGCGGTGCCGAGAGGTGCCGCTTTTTATTATCCGCGCACTGATGAATTTTTATACGCGGCCAGATTGACAAGCGCCGCGTGTACGTGAAAGATAAAGAGGCTAAACGTTGTCCTTCCGACAACTGCCAATGTTCCGGTGATTTGAGAGGAACGCCTTCGGGTAATCACATGCCAATGCCATCACAACCTGAGAGATGGCGCTTTCGGGCGGTTTAAACCTGTTTAACCTTTGCAAACAGGTGCCTTTTAAGGTCAAGGTCCACTTCACTAATACAGCCTGTCGGCAGTTATCTGCTGACCCCCTGCGGGAAACTCTCTCCCGCACGGGACTGATGTTTCTCCGCGCCCTGTTTCGTTTTACTCCGGAGATAACATCATGACTGCAACTGCAAACACCCCTGCTTCAAACAACACTGCTTCTGCTGGCTCTGCCACTACCGGCAACAACCAGAAAGAGTATTTCAACCTGAACGTCAGTGGTATCGGCTACCTCAGTTCGATTCGTCGACTGCAGGGCGCTAATGGTGAGTTTACCTGTGCCGTAATCAATGCCCTGACCGGTCCGACTGACAATGCTTCCTATACCCGCTTCGACATTACCGTTGCAGGTAAAGAGCAGACCTCCCTCATCAACCGCTGTCAGAAAGCCGTTGATGAAGAGGAAAAAGTTTTGATTGGATTTGTACTCAGTGGCCTTAAAGCCGATGTGTTTACCCTGCAAAGCGGTGAGCACGCCGGTGAATCACGTCCCTCCCTGAAGGCTCGCCTGATAAAGGTCGAGTTCATCAAAAAGGGGCAGGACATTGTTTACAAGGCTCCTAACGCTTCCCAGACGCCAGAAACCGGTCCGGCCACTCAAAAGGCTTACGATCCGGAATCTTTCTAAGCGTCACGGACACACCGCCGGAACACATCCCGGCGGGTGTGTTCCTCTCAACCCCATTTCTAAGAGGAATTCATTATGTCCGCACGCGGCGTCAACAAAGTTATCCTGGTCGGCAACCTCGGTCAGGACCCTGATGTTCGTTACATGCCAAACGGCACTGCAGTGACCAGTCTTTCTCTGGCCACCTCAGAAACCTGGCGTGACAAACAGACCGGTGAAAACCGGGAAAAAACCGAATGGCATCGTGTCGTTCTGTTTGGAAAGCTGGCTGAAATTGCCGGTGAATACCTGCGTAAGGGTTCACAGGTCTATATCGAAGGCAAACTAAGAACACGGGAATGGCAGGATAGCGAAGGTACTAAACGCTATACGACCGAAATCGTGGTTGATGTAAACGGAACAATGCAGATGCTGGGCGGGGCTAAAAGCAGCACCAACACCAGTGGAAACAATAAGCCGTCAGGCCAGCAGAGCGGATGGGGTCAGCCACAACAGCCTCAGCCTTCTCAGGCACAACAGACGGCTCCGAGTAATCCGGCGAACGAGCCGCCAATGGACTTTGACGATGACATACCGTTCCTCGGACACGGCTATGGCGTCTGCCGTAAGGCCATTTACGCAATTTCGTAAAGGATTCATTAGGTTACACCCTCGCGGCGCCAGTTTTTTCTGGCGCTTTTTTATTCTATAATGATATTCATAAATCAGGAATGTCACTGGAGATCAACCATGAATACACGATATGAAGCCGATGTTGTTGCCTGGGCACAGGAGCAGGCGGCTTTACTGCGTGCGGGTCGTTTCTCTGAGATTGATATTGCTAATATCGCCGAGGAGATCGAAGACGTGGGCAAAAGCGAAAAGCGTGAATTAGCCAGTCGTATGGCGGTTCTGCTTGCACATCTTCTCAAATGGAAGTTCCAGTCTGGACGCCGAGGATCAAGCTGGCAACGTACCATCAAAGAGCAGCGTAAAGCTCTGGCGTTGCATATAAAAGGTACGCCGAGTCTGAAAGTGGCACTGGCCGATCCAGACTGGATTGCGACCGTCTGGGCCGATGCTGTCTCTTCTGCCGCTCAGGAAACGCAACTTGATGTGTTTCCTGAAGACTGTATCTGGGATATGGGGCAGATCCTGTCTCTGGAGTTCTATCCGGAATAAAACTGCCGCTGTTTCGTCACGGATCAACACAGCCAGCTTATGCTGGCTTTTTATCATCTTTGATAAGAGAATGTGGTAGATCAAGTTAACGCAGCAAGTTCGTTACTATCGCCATTGTAATTATATCTTATTGAAATCAATAAGATGCAAGATCATTGCTTTAGCCATTAAGATTATATAGATTGATGTTTAAGGAAAAGTTCAAGTGCCCCCCTCTGGAGAACTCACCTGAGCATTAGTGTTAATTTTCATCCATAACAAGGAAACAGAATGGAAGAGCGTGTTTATCATTTTAATGAGTCAACTTCTGGTTTTGATATCATTGAGAAATTAGTCGAAATAATTAGCTCCTGTGATTTAGAAGACTCTACTCTTAGTTATTTATTAAGTTGTGGCTCAGAAGTGGTTTTAAATTCCATGCAACATGGTTACCCTGACACTTACAGATCAAAAGAGAAAAATATCTTTTCTTTATATGTTAATTATGATGATGACGCTCTTGAACTTGTTCTATTAGATTATGGTGCTACCATACCGGTTACAATATTAAATAAACTGCCTGCTTTAGCCACAACTCAGCAAGATGATCAAATTTTGAATATGGCTATGGCTGGTGAACTTGATTTAGGGGGATTCAGAGGGAAGGGACTACCCTCGTTGCTAGGGGCGCTTGAAAATGAAAATATATTAAACTTAAAGATACATTCTGGAATTGCATATTTTGAGGCAAATTCAGCGGGCAAGATCCTTTTTCAAAAGAAGAACGATTTAGTAAAAGGGACGAAAGTTACCTTCAAAGTCACCAGCAAAAATTTTCACGACGAGCCAGAAGCAAAATCAATCACTCTCGTTCTTTCAAAGACACTTAGATCAATTCCTTTTGGGCGTTATAAATCAGATAGTTCGTCCAGCGGTCAACATTTGAGAGAAGACCATCTTGTACCAGCTCTTGAAAAATATGATTTAGTAAACCTTGAATTAGACGGGCCCTCTACTTGCGGGTCATCTTTCCTTGAAGAAGCTTTCGGTGGTTTAGTCCGTGAAAACGGTTATGATATAGATGTGCTCTTATCAAAATTAAACATCATAAGTGATAAACCTTTTTTGACCGAACAAGCCATTAGATATATTAAAGGTGCGAAATAATGGATTATGAAAAAATAGCTATTGCTGTTACATCAGCTTTAATTGGCGGCTTGGTGGTTATATTTACAAACTGGTGGCGTACAAGATATACAGTGAAAGCACAGGACTTTTCTAAAAGAGTCGAAGAGGTACTAAAAAAAATAGAATCCTTAGAAGAAATGTCTTGCTCTTACTGGTCGTCAACTAACAAAGAAAACAAAGAAATTACAGAGGCAAAAATATTGGGAAGGCAAGGTCAGGTTGGAATGCTCATCAACCATCTCGCCAAGGAGTATAAGATTCACCCACTAAATAAGATTGAAGAAAAATATTTGGATCTATGTGATGCTTGTACGGGGGCGGAATTTAATAGCGCGGGACTAAACAAAGCTAAAATACCCGCATATATACAGAAAGTATTAGATCACTCAGAAAAGCTAAAAATTGAGTTATTCGAATCGCGAACAAAAAAGTATTAGCTCGCTACCTAAATGAAAACACTGCCAGGTCACAAAACTTGTTTTTGGGGCTTGCGGTGTTCCCACGTGGTGATATTCAGTGGAGTCATATTGCTGCGAAAAAAAATCTCCCACGGACGGTTAAGTCATTTACACATTTCGTAAGATAAGTTCTTTGCGTAGAGCATCAATCCATTTGTCCGCTAACCCCTTTTATGAAAGCGCAAGCTGTAAATTATCGCTTCTTTCTCTCAATGCCCGCCCCGAGTTTTTTTGTTAGATTCCCGGTCAGAGTTTTGAATTGTCCGGTTTTACGCCACAGCCAGAATAGCAATCCTGATTAAGACTATTCCTGGGGTGGAACCTGATGGCAGTACCTTCCGGACAGGCCGGTAAACGTGCCGGCATCATTGCCTGCACTGTGATGCTGGCAGGCTGTGTGAATGCAGCCGCGACAGACAACGCATCGGTGTATTCCCGCAGCCGCACACCGGCCCGGTTTGATGATATCTACCGCAACCGCTCGCCTGAGGTGGTGCGCTACGATCGCTATACCCTGGTCAGCACCCGCCCTGCCGATGCGCAGCTGGACCCGCTGAATCAGGTTGTCGATATCACTATGCCGGCGCAGCTGGTCAGCACGGTCGGTGAAGGATTCCGCTATCTGCTGCTGGAGTCAGGCTATTCACTGTGTTCAGCAACGACCGCTGCGTTTTCTGAACTGCTCAGCCGTCCGCTGCCCGCCGTTCAGCGCACCATCGGCCCGCTGAAGCTCAGTGAAGCACTTCAGGTTGTCGCGGGTCCCGCCTGGCGTCTGAAGGTGGACGAAGTAAACCGCGAAGTCTGCTTCGAGCTCCGCGACCAGTACCGCAGCTTTTCAGCGCCGGCTGCCAGCCTTCCGGCCATTCACCCTGCGGTCAGCGCCCCGGTCACCAGGCCATACGCAGCTCCGGTTGTGCAGACTAAAGCCGTATCAGTACAGACGCCTGCATCCGGGCTTGCCAGAAACCCCTTCACCGGCGATGTGGTCACGCCCTCAGGGCTCAGACCGCAGAGCCTCAGCGTACCCTCGCCGGTACTGCAGCAGAGTCAGTCGTCAGTAACCTCAGGCAATTTATCGGCCTCTTCACAGAAGCCGGCCTCTTTAGCTTCAGCGGGAACCGCAGCTGCTGCGCGCACCACGGCACAGCAGAATCGAACCGTCATTACTCCGACAGCCGTCAAAACCAAAACAGTACCCCTGACTACAGTGAATGCCGCACCAAAAGCCTCTGCCGTCGTGCATCAGCAGCCGTCCACGGCTGTCACACCGGCACCCGCTGCGGACAGCCGCATCGTACCCACTTATTCGACGGGCACGCCGGTAACGCCGCCTGCCACGGGTCAGACCTGGCGGGCTGAGCCGGGCACCACCCTTAAAGAAGCGCTCACCGCCTGGACGGCAAAAGCGCCCTGCGCCAATGGCGGCAACTGGGTCCTCATCTGGCCCGTCACGCTGGATTACCGCATCGATGCCCCTCTGGTGTTTCACGGCAATTTCGAGTCGGTTCTGGTGCAGGTATTTGACCTGTACCGCCACGCTGAAAAGCCGTTGTTTGCCGAAGCAAACCGCATTCAGTGCCTGGTGTCCGTCAGCGACACACCCACGCCCGGAGGGCGGTGAGATGGGTTTTGCCCTGCCGGTTATCGCGCTGGCCATGTTCTTCTTGCTGATGGCCAGTGACGCCCAGCGCCGTAATTCTGACGTTGTCACGCAGTCAGTGACCGTGGCCGCGCCCGCCCGGCTTGCCACCGACATGCTGCGAACGGCAGATGCGGTAAACGACTGGCGGCATGGCCGCTCAGTGGGTGACGGCCCCGTTTCGCCGGCGGCGACCGGCATGATGCCGCCCCCTGATGAGCGGATTCAGAGCGTCATCCAGAACGGCAGGCTGTGGGTCTGGGTCGCTGACACGCCGGGGGTTTATGCCGCGCTCCGTAATCAGTCAGCGAGTTCTGCGCTGGCGCTGACCGTTTCCGGGGGCCGGCTGCGTATGTATGACGGCACCGATATGAATCTTTCCCTTCCGTCCGGCGTGACGGAGGGGAGCATTGTTTACCTTAACTGAGGAGCAGCAGATGTCGCGCACCCCATTAAAACTGACGCTGCTGGCCGCTGCGGTGATGTTGTCTTCGTGCTCAGTCAGAGACGTCTCAACCATCGAAAAAGAGAATAATTCGCAGGCTGACACAACCCAGCGTGTGCTTAAGAGTCGCCAGGAGATTACTCAGCCGGCTGTGGTGTGGTCGGATAAACCATGGGTCAATCTCAGACCTATACAGCCTGTAATATCGGCACCTGACGGCGTAAAACTGCCGCCCTGTCCGGTATTTCTGAATAACCCCGAAGGGCTGACGCTGCCGCAGATAGCGAGCCGCATTAACGCCATCTGTGGATTCCGGGTTTACATCTCGCCGGAGGTGTCCGCTGCGCTGCTGCAAACACCGGGTGGCGGCATCGTCACTTCCCAGATGAATGGCCGCCTTCCTGCGCCGGACGACAATGGTCGCGTTCCGCTGGCACAGATGGGAATGTCAGCGCAGCCGGCGGCCATGTCGTCGTCTGAGCCTCTTCTCTTCCAGGGAACACGCTTTCAGGGCGATGCGCAGGAGGCGCTTAACATCGCGGCGAGCACGCTGGGTCTGTCCGTAAGGCGCTCAGCAGGCCGCGTAGATTTTTATATTCAGGACACGCGCACCTTCCAGCTCGCCATCCTCAATACCAAAGTCAACAGCTCCGCATCGATAACGTCCGGTGCAGGTACACAACTGGGTTCAGAAGGCGGCACCGGCGGCACTAAAGGCGAGGTGAGTTCAAATCAGAAAACGGACTACGGCATGAACAGTGACCTGTACAACGATATCCGCAAAACTGTTGAGCAGATCCTGACGCCGAAAAGCGGTCGCTACTGGCTGTCCGACGCCACGGGCACGCTCAGCGTGACTGACACTCCGGAGGTGCTGGACCGGGTCGGTCGCTACATCGATTACCAGAATAAAGTTCTGAGCCGGCAGGTCCAGCTTAACGTGCAGATTGTCCGGGTTACCCAGACCAGTAATGTCGACAGAGGCCTGGACTGGGGCCTTATTGTGAAAAGCGTTACCGGCTTTGGCGCAACACTTGGCAGCACATTTGCCGGCGCACCATCCAATGCCGGCAGCGCCGGTATTTCCATCCTGGATACTGCAAGCGGCGGTGCAGCGAAGTTTTCCGGTTCGCAGTTGATGCTGAAGGCACTGGCTCAGCAGGGCACCGTCACCATGGCGCTTAACCAGACCGACCCGACCGCCAACCTGACACCGGTGGCCTACCAGCTTTCAAAAAGCACCGGACTGCTGAACAGTTCTACCTCGACGGCCGTTGCCAACGTGGGCGTCACGTCAACCCAGACCGTCTCAAGTATCACAACCGGCCTCTTTATGACCATGCTTCCGTTCGTTCAGGAGAACGGGGATATTCAGCTGCAGTTCGCCTTCAGCTATACCACCCCGCCTGACGTAACACAATTCATCAGTAAGGACGGCAATACCCGTAACGACGTGGCCAACACGGCAACCGAAGGGCTTGCCCGCAAGGTCAACCTGCGAGCCGGCCAGACGCTGGTGCTGACCGGTTCTGAACAGCAGAACGCCTCTTCTAATAAACAGGGAACGTTCACGCCTGACAACTTTATCCTGGGCGGCGGTCAGAGCGGTGCGAAAAGCCGCTCCACGCTCGTCATTATGGTTACGCCGGTTTTGCTGGGGCAATAACGATGAAAATCAAAATGAAAGCATCACTTCATCTCAACAACGGCGTAACTGTCAGGGACAGAAAGAACCGCCGGGAATGGGTTGCCGGTGTGGAGTGGGAAAAGGCTTCTTCAGGCATTCAGTGGCTCCGACACGGCGTCAGGGCAGCGGATACGCATTACCGGATTCAGGGGAGTCGCCCGCATACCCTGGTGGGTAACGTTTCGCCGGGCCGGACCCGCAGTGGCGTGTATTCACTGGCCGTGGCGTTTCAGCTCTGCGAAGGCGGCAATGCCTGGGGTATATACCGTCTGAGCAGTGAGCAGGAATGCTGGGTGTTTTTTGCGGTCAGCAACGGTCACCTGTCCGTTATGGGCGACGTGACCGGCACCCGGGCTGACGTGGAGGCAGCGGCTGAAAACTTCCTGCTTTTCAATGATTCAGGTGAAATCCGCTGCGCCGCCAGGGCTGAAGACGGCACCGATGCGCTTTCCTTCACGTCGCGCCTGACCAGAACGCAGCTCAGACGCTGCCGCCTACACCGACGCGTGGCCCCGGCCGCGCTCGCGCTTCCTTCTTTACTGCTCATTACACTGCTGGGCACCGGCTGGTATGCCCGCGACACCCTCAGCGAACGGGCGAGACAGGCCGCCGATGAAGCCGCTTTCCGCGCACGGCTTGCCATGACGCCGGCAAAACCTGTGCTGCCGGCCTCAGCGCCGCATCCCTGGGCGCATCAGTTGCCGGTGCCTGTGATGCTCAGCTTCTGCTGGCTGACGCGTGAACCGCTGTACGCCTCTGTTGCCGGCTGGCGCGTTTCAGATGCGGAATGCATTCCGAAGGGCATCCGCCTTCGCTACACCGCCACGCCGGGCGCCACGGTGAGCGATTTTGCCAGACGTGTCAAAGAGTTGTTTGGTCTTGATGCGGTCTTCAACCTTCAGGAAGGCGGTAAAAACGGAGATGTATTTATCCCTGCCAGGGTTACTCCTGAGCTGTTTGAAGACGAAAAGCTGCCTGGTGCTGAGGCGCTTCTGATGCGCTTCATCTCTCACCTGCAGCGGCGAAACATTGATGTGAAGTTTGATGAAGTTAAGCCGCCTGTTCTCGCCCCCGGGCAGGAAATGAAAACAGCACCGCAGGACTGGCGGGAATTCACCTTCATCATCAACTCCCGCCTGCAGCCCGAGCTGCTGTTTCAGGGGCTGGATGCGACGGGGATTCGTCTGACGAGCGTGGCCATCACTATGAACGAGCAGGCGAAGTTCAATTACACCATTAAGGGGAGCGTTTATGCGCAGAAATAGCCCTGCCGTTATCTGTCTGCTGCTGTCATGGACGCTGATGCATCACGCTCAGGCAGCAGACAGCGGCTCTCTTCCGCCCAACGTCACCCTGGGCGAGCTGGAATCCGCTCAGGCACAAAACCTGCTGCTTGAGCAGAGGGTACAGACGGCGCGACTGCAGCAGCAGCTGCGTGAGAGCCAGGCGCCTGTCACCTCTGCGCCAGCGCTGTCAGCCGTCGTTCCGCCACTCTCCTCTTATCCGCAGGCGGGGCAGATGCCGTCATCATCCTCACAGGTAAAAGAGAGCAGCTCAGCAGCTCCTAAGTCTGCCGGCATCCGGCTGGTCGAGATTTACGGTAAGCCCGGCCAGCTCCGTGCCCGCCTGCTGTTGCCGAGCGGTGGTATCGCTGAAGTGGTCAAAGGCGACCCCGTCCCCGGTACGTCTAAGCGCGTGACGGCCGTAACCGAAACGCTTGTGCGTCTCAGTGACGACACCGAACTTTCATTCTGAGGTAAAGATGATAACGGCTAAGGAAATCGCAGACTTTGTGTTCGCCGAGCACCACCCTGTTCAGGGCGTGACGCTGCTTATCGATAAAAACCGCCGCCAGGACCCGGCCATTCAGCGCTGGGCGATGGACTCGGCGAAACAGTATCCGGGCGCCAGAACCGAATTTGTTTCGCTCAGTGAGCTGAACCAGCGTCGTGAAAGCACCGCCGCACTGGGCCCGGGCGTGACGGAGGATGACCTGAGCACAAAGGACGTCAGCCGTTCACAGGATAAAGTGCTGAGCTATTTCCGCCTGGCGAACGAACTGAATGCGTCAGATATTCATCTGGAAATCAGCGCCGACCGCAAGCTTACCGTCATTCAGCTGCGCATCCACGGTGAGCTTGAGGTGATTGACGAGCTCACCGACGAGGAAGGAACGACGCTGGCATCCACTGTGTATATTTCCATGTGCGACGTGCGCGAACAGTCATTTGTCGCGGGGCGCGAGCAGTCGGGACGCGTCAGTTCGAAATTTGCGCGTCAGGCCGGCCTTTTTGGGGCGCGTTACGAACACCGCCCCACGCCTGACGGCCTCTACCTGGTCATGCGCATGATCCCCGATGACAGCAAAAACATTCCCACACTGCCGCAGTTGGGTTTTCTTGCTGAGCAGATCAAAATCATCACGCAGATTCTTCGCCTGCCGTCTGGCATGGTGCTGGTGACCGGGCCGACCGGGGCCGGAAAAAGCGCCACCCTTCGCGTGTTAAGCGATATCTGGCTGACGCTTACCGGCGGTAAAAAGCGCCTGCTGACGCTGGAAAACCCGCCGGAAGGCCTTATCCCCGGCGCAATCCAGACGCCGGTTATGCCCGATGACAACACGCCGGAAGCCATCAGCCGGGCCTGGAATAACGCTAACGCCTCGGCGTTGCGTCTCGATCCCGACGCCATCCTGAACGGTGAAATGCGTGACTTCTATTCCATTATGGCGGGCATTTACGGCACCGAAACGGGGCATATTTTCATGTCTACCCAGCACACGCTCAGCGCTATCGGCGCCCTGAGTCGCATGGAGCATTTTGGCATCAAGCGACAGCTGCTGGCCGATGCGTCCCTTATCACCGGGCTGATTGGTCAGCGTCTGGTGCCGGTGCTGTGTGACAACTGCAAAATCTCCTGGGCAGACAAATTGCCTGAGCTGGACAGCGATACCCGCGAGCGTCTGGAAAAATACTGCATCGTGAAGGGGGGCTGTCGTCCTGAGCAGCTTTTTTTCCGCAATAAGGAAGGCTGCGACCGCTGCCGCAAAGTCATCCCGGTCACGAAGCGCGTTGTCAGCAAAGGCATCACCGGCCGTACTGCCGTGGTGGAAGTCGTCCGCACTGACGCGATGATGATGCAGTTGTGGCTCACTCAGGGACCGGCCGTGGCCCGTCAGTACTGGGTGAACAAAGGCGGCATCACCCGCGTGATGCACCTGCTGCGCTACCTGGCTGAGGGGCGCGTTGACCCGCTTGAAGGTGACCTGGTCTGCCCACTGGACGAAGACGAGCTGATGCGCTGCGAGGTTCCCAATGTCGCGTAATCTGCGCTTTCGCACTGAGCGAGACTTATCCCTTTTTGAAAAATGCCGCTATCACGCCGTCAGGCTGACCTTCACCGGCTCACACCGGCAGGTCTTCTATGAAAACATGCGTTTTCTGCTGGAAAACAGAAAGCATCTTGAGACCTCGCTGAAAATGATTGGCGAGGTGCACACCAGTTTCGGTGAGAAATGGCATCCCTTCCTTGAACTTACCGAAGACTGCCTTGAGGGGCTCCGGGATAACTCGCCAGGCCGGACTCTGGCGGATGTGCTGGCGGTATGGGTGCCCTACGAAGAGGCCGCGCTGATCAGTGCCGGTATGAAGACGGGCAATATTCCCGTTGCCCTGATGCAGGCAGACAAACTCATCAATGCCCGTGAGCAGATCTTCGGTCAGGTCGTGTTTGCATCGGTTTACCCGCTGGTTCTGCTCGTGCTGGGCGGCGGTCTGCTCGGGGTCAATAACCAGTCCCTCGTCCCGATGCTGAGCAGAATGTCTGATCCGGCCAGCTGGACCGGGGCACTCGGGTTCATGAAGGGGCTTTCTGACTGGACAGAACAGTGGGGACCTGCAGCGGCATTCTCCGGTGCTGCTCTGGTTGTGGCCAGCCTGTGGTCCCTTCCCCGGTGGCGCGGCAGAATTCGTCGTCTTGCTGACAGCATTATGCCCTGGTCTCTCTATAAAGATTTGCAGGGTGCGGTCTTTCTGATGAACACCGGTGCCCTTCTTGGGGCCGGAGTGCATGAGCTTGAAGCCATGCAACTGCTGCACAGCTTCGCGCCGCCCTGGCTGCAGGAGCGCCTTGATGCGGCGATGGACGAGATGAGTGAAGGCAACTCACTCGGTATGGCGCTGCGCAAAAGTGGTTACGACTTCCCTAGCCGCGAGGCCGTGAACTACCTGTCACTGCTTGACGACGGAGACGGTGCCGCTGAGCTTATCAGCAACTATGCCGACCGCTGGCTGACACAGACCCTCAGGCGGGTGGCCCGCAGGGCTAATGTAACCCGTCTTTTATCCATGCTTCTGATTATGGGGTTCTTCGCGCTGATCATCATGATGGTCATGCAGATCCAGGACTCCGGCTCACTTAACCTTCACTGAGGACGCACCATGTCTTTTTTAAACAATACTGCAGGAAAGCACCCTGATCGGGGCTGGGGATTTATGGAACAGGGTGCCATCGGCCTTCTTTATGCCATTGTCATCACAGTGGTTTTGGGGGGCGTCTGGAAGCTGTTCACTGCCAAAGACGCCACAACGGAGGTGTCCAGCCTGCAGACTATGATGAGCAACGGGACGGCACTAAAAGGACCTAACGGCTATGACTTCAGCAGCGGCGCCTCTATGACTGGCTTCCTGATCCAGAAAGGCGGCGCACCGTCCGGCTTTACCGTGCACGGCACAGCCTCATCCGGCACCGCGACGCTCACCAACAGCTATGGTGGACAGGTGGTCATGGCGCCGGTGGCAAACAGTAATGGTTATAACAATGGATTCTCAGTGACGACCCAGAGCGTGACGCAGGCCGGCTGCATTGACATTGCCACCCGCATGGCTTCTGCAGGCTCCTCCAGCTCAATGGCCATCAACAGTACCGATTTCAGCAGCGGTCAGGTGAGCTCTGAGGCGATCGGTCAGGCCTGTACCGCAGACAGCGGCCGGACCGGCAATAACACACTGGTCTTCACGCACAACGGCTGATGTCATGCCTCGTACTGTGCTAATCGTGTTGATGCTAATAGTTCTGTTCTGCGCCCGCGCGCACGCGTTTTGTTTTGACGCAGCGGGCGCGAAATACCACATCGACCCGCTTCTGATTCAGGCGATAGCAACCGGTGAGAGCAGCCTGCACGCGGGTATTACACATATAAATCGTGATGCGCGCACAGGGCGGGCACTCAGCACGGATTACGGACTGATGCAGGTGAACTCAACCCATATTCCGTCGCTTATCGCAAAGGGCTTTATCAGCAGCCCGCAGGATCTGCTGACAAAACCCTGCCTCAACGTGCAGATAGGCACCTGGATTCTGGCCACCCATTTTCAGGTCTGTGGCATCAGCTGGAACTGCCTGGGTTCGTACAACGCAGGATTTCGAAAAGACCGGCACGAAACCCGCGAGTCCTACGCCAACCGCGTGTATGCCATTTATAAAAAACTGCTGTTAAAAGAGCGGGGAATAAAACTGTGACACTGCTGACCCTGAGTATGCCCTGGCAGTTCGCTGCGGGCCTTTTTCCATTGTTTCTTCTTTTGCTGTGTCTGATGGCCGCCCGCGTTCGCACAGACCTGAAATTGTCTTTGTACCCTTCAGTCACTGTTGATCAGGATGTCACCGAATTGGCTGTGTGCTGGTTGTTTGCAACGGCCGCGACCCTGACCATGCTCTCCCCCCTGTCAGCGCGACTGCCGGCTTTCTTTTTTATCCTGTTCCTGTTCAGGCTGACCCTGACCGATGCACTCACCGGACTGCTGCCACGTTCCGTGACGGTCAAGTGCCTGATTGCCGGTCTGATGGCTTCGCTCTGGCAGCCGCTGACAGGTGCCTCTGTATCCGCTCTGTCAGCGCTGCTTTCACACATTGTGGCGGCGACCACCATGCTGGTCGTTACCGGCGGTCTGCGCCACCTCAGCCTGCTCAAGGGCGGCAGAGAAAATCCGGCAATGGGTGACGTGTGGATGAGTGGCGCCGTCTGCGCCTGGCTGGGGTTCAGCGGTTATCATGCCGTCGGCATCGGCGTCCTGCTTTTTGCGCTGTGGCAGTTACAGTCACGCCGCGCTTCAGAGGGCGGCCCCTTAGGCCCCTGGCTGGCAGCAGGCGCTGTAATGGTGACGCTCTTTCAGCTCTATCAGCCCCTTATTACCTGGTGAACATCATGCCAACACAAAAATATCCCGATCGTGGCTGGGCTCTTCTCAGCACGGGTGCTGCGCTTATCGTTCTGGTTTTTATCAGCGTCTGGGGGAGTTCACTGATTCAGGACTGGAACGCAAGACAGAACTGGCTCAGAAGCGCCACGCAGGCATCACGTTTTACCCAGGCCGTGAAAAGCTATACGGGCCGCTATTACGATACGCTGCTGTCGACCGCGCCGGTTAGCGTGACGCCGGCCATGTTGAAAAACACGGGATTTCTGGAGCCGGGATTTACAGAAACCAACGACTACGGCCAGCAGTACCTGGCCTCTGTGGTGCGCAATGCGTCGCAGAATAACCAGCTGCAGGCGCTGATTTACACGCAGAACGGCAGTCCGCTACCCTTTATGGCCATGGATCAGATTGCCGTCAGCATTAACTCAGGCATGGGCGGTTATATCAGCACATCGGGCACGGTGACCGGCGCCCGGGGTGGCTGGTCAGCCCCACTCCAGACCTTTAACGTCAGCACCACACCAGGCCATATCGCGGCACTTCTGACCACGGATGACCTGGGCGCCTCAAGGGCAGAGAGTGACCGGTTATACCGCTTTGCGGTGAACGGCAAACCGGACCTCAACACCATGCATACCAGCATCGATATGGGCGGAAATGACCTGAACAATACGGGCAATGTGAACGCGGCAAACGGCAATTTCAGCAGCAACGTCACGGCAAACGGCACCGTAACGGGTCAGGATGTGAATGCACGCGGCAACATGTCTGCCGGCAGCAACATCACGGCGAACGGCGATATCCGCAGTAACAGTGGCTGGCTTATCACCCGCGACGGCAAAGGCTGGCTCGATGAATCTCACGGCGGTGGTTTTTACATGTCGGATAACGACTGGGTGAGGGCCGTGAATAATAAAAACATTTATACCGGCGGTCAGATCAGGGGGAACTATCTCAGCTCAGAAGCCAACATTAATGTCGGGGGCCAGCTGGAGCTCAACCAGGTGAACAGTCCCGGTGCCTGGTGTCCCCGAAACGGGAACGTCAGTCGCGACTGGAGCGGTGCCCCGCTTTCCTGTCAGAACAACGTCTGGGTGGGGGTGAAATCAAACGGCCAGTACGCTGACCTTGGGTATATCACGGGGCAGTATAATGGCTATAACGGTCAGCCCTATACCATTACCGTTTATGCTACGGGCGGCGCGTCAACCGTCCACAGACAAATTGGCGATGGTGACTGCTCCAATACTTATGACCTTGTCGGTTACGCGGGCGGAAAGTTTGTGGCGCAGGCGCACGATAACAATACGGGATGGGCAAAGGCGGGATTTATCAGCTTTCAGGTGCCGGCAAATACCAGCTACAGCATTGTTTCCAGTCCCCTGCCGGAATACGGGTGTTCACCGGGCGCCTTCAACGGCTTCATTTACCAGTGATGTCTCTATACATAACGGGCGTGCAATAAAAGACCGCCCTCTGGCGGTCTGAGTTTCATACTGCTGACCGGGATATCCGGGGTTGCTCTTCTCTGATGTGCTCGTCGGGTGTTTCAGCCGTGTCGGCTATACCCGAATGGCCGGTATAGCCGCTGCGGTGCCAGGGCAGCGGCTTTACATGCGGAATGTCTCTGGCCATTGCGGTGAAGGTGGCGAACATACACAGAGCTGCAAAACGGAATCCCGCTTTCATGTGTTTTCCTCCTCGCTGTTGAACAACCGGAGCTATCGTGCAAAAAATTCCGTAAAGCTGCGTCAGTCCTATTTAAATCTCCTGAGTAGCCTGTAACGGATTCATAAATCTTTGAAAGCGGCTGATGAGTTAATCATCGCCAGTGCTGCGTTAATTTTGCACCTTATGGCCGTTCTGCTGTGCAGCCATAAGGAATTCACCGATGTCACTTTCCCATGCCTCACCTGATGAACTGGTTGCCCCCGTATCGGGGGCCAGCGTCACAACAGATGAGCCCGTTGTTTCTTCGCCAGCCCCAGAAAAACGCCCGCCCGACCTACGGCGACGGTTGCGTCAGGGTGGTGCGGCTATTCTCGTTATCGCTCTCCTCGGCACCCTGACGGCTTCTGCGGTCCTGCTTGTACGTGTGTCGAACCTGACTATCCGGGTTAATACCCTGGATGCCGCTTTCCGCAGCGGCGAGATTGGCCAGCTGTCTTCGAACGTTACCATCATGCAGGAAAAGCTGAAAACGCTGGAAAAGCAGGTATCAGCGCTTGCACCCGTGCAGGACAAAATCACCTCGCTGTCGACTGAACAGATGAAACTCAGCACCCGCGTGAGTCAGCTCAGCGATGCCGGCCTCAGCGATCAGCAGTCTGTACAGCAGCTGCAGCAGCAGCTGGGGCAGCTCAGCCAGACGGTTCAGACGTCGGCTTCGGTCATTGAGGTGCTGAAACAGCAGGCCGTGGCGGCACCCAAAGCCCCTGAGCCTGAAAAGGCATCACCGCAGCCGTCTCAGAAGGCGGTTTCCTCGCCAAAAAAGGCTAAACGGTCAGTCCGGCACGCGGTGATGCCGGCTGCACCGTTTGAGCTGACCGGCATCGAACGTCGCGGAGGCCAGACCTTCGCCGTCGTCATTCCCCGTGGCGTCACCGTGATTTCCTCAATGCGCCTGCTCTCACCCGGGGACGGCTTTATGGGCTGGACCCTGCGTGCGCTTGAGGGCAACGCGGCGCTGTTCAGCGTTAACGGCAGTGCCGTTCGTCTTCAGGTTCAGTAAAAGGACAACTCATGAAAAAAACACTGACCGCAGTTCTCATCTTACTGCCTTTCTGGGCGCTGGCATCCACCGCGCAGACCCCGGCAGTGAACAGCCGTGTGGCACCGCTTCAGGAAAACACCTCTTCCAGTCTGAGCACTCAGCAGCAGGCCTGGCAGTGGGGGTTGTCTGACAGCGACTGGAGCCGTTATCAGACGCTGATGAAGGGCGAGCGCGGGATCATGTCACCGGGTCTGGACCCGCTTACGGCGCTCGGTGTGGAAACCGATAACAGCGCGGAACGTCGCCGCCTGGCTGAGTTGTGGGTAAAACACGAATATCAGCGAACCGAGAAGGAGCTGGCTTTTCAGCGTGACGTTAACGCGGCCTGGCTTCGCCTCTATCCGGAAACGCTGGCGGTAAACATGGGCGCCAACGCGGCCGGCATTGCGCACGACACGCAGGGTCGCCTGGCGCTGTTCCTGAAGGAGAACTGCTCACGCTGTGATGCGCGCCTTGCCGCCGTTCTGGCTGATAACCGCCCCGTCGACCTGTATCTGGTCGGCATCGACAGCGATGACGGCCTGCGGGCCTGGGCGGTTAAGCATAACATTCCGGTGGAAAAAGTCCGCAGCCGTCAGATAACGCTTAATCACGACAATGGCCTGTGGTTCAGGTACGGCATGGGGCAGATGCCGGTCATTCTGCAGCAGGGGGAGACCGGATGGCAGGTCGCGGCGTACTGAAACGGGCCGCTGCCGTGCTCTGCCTGGTGAGCTGCGCCAGCAGTGCGGCTGACAGAGGTCAGGTTATTCCGGATGCCTACCGGCAGATAGCGGCAGCAGAGCGAGTGCCGGCGGAGTCGCTGTATTCGCTGGCTATGGCGGAGAGCACCCGAAAAACCGCATGGGGTACAAAACCCTGGCCGTGGACCATCAACGTCGCCGGCCGGGGTTATCACTATGAAACGCGTGAAGCGGCCTTTACCGCGCTGCTGGGGTTCATGCAGCGCTGGCCACTGAAGAACATCGATGTCGGCGTGGCGCAGGTCAACCTGGGCTGGAACGGACATTTTTTTTCGACCTACCGCGACGCCTTTGACCCGTATCTCAACCTCCGTGCCGCCGCCCGCATACTGAGGGCCTGTTACGAAGCGCGTCCCGGCAGCTGGTTAAACGCGGCCGGCTGTTATCACCATCCGGCCGGCGGTAAAGAGGCGCAGACCTACATCGCTATCGTCCGCCGCAAGCTTGGCCAGATTGCCCCGGTGTCAACCGGTGCACAGTCTGTCACGCCGGTCGAGCTCGCCAGTAACACCCTTACCTGGATCGAACCGAAATGATGAAACGAAACTGCTTTATCCTTAATGCTCTGTTCAGCGCGTGCCTGCTCTCCGTTGTCACGGGGGCCAGCGCGGCGCTGGTTGTGGTCGGTGACCTGGGCGGTGAGCCCACAGCGCCGTACTTTGATGCTATCAACGCTGATAAAGATGCTGTTGCCGGTGCACCCTCCGTGCCTGCAGCACCGCCAGAGTCGCTGTCCATATCCGACATGCTGCCCGTCAGCACGCCGGAAATGAGCCCGGGGCCAGTAACCCCTCAGCCGCTTGCGCTTTCAGGCATGCCGCCGGTGTTTGTTGTGGGTGACGACAGCCTGTCCAGACAGTGGCTTTCACAGCATGCGGCAGCGCTCGGTCAGATGCATGCCACAGGCATGGTCGTGAGCGTGAAAGACGCGGCTGCTCTGAGCGCGCTTCGTGCGCTGGCGCCGTCCACTGAAATGGTGCCGGTCAGCGGCGGTGACCTTGCCCGCCGTCTGCACCTGGTTCATTACCCCGTGCTGATTACTGAAAAGGGGCTGTCACAGTGATTCCTGTGTCTGTTATTGCAGAGCTGATAAGGGCGAATCCTGTTCAGGTCGGGGTTGCTGTGGCGCTGGCCCTCGTTCTGGTGTGTCTGCTTTCGCCTTTCTGTCTCAGGAGCGCCAGCGATCGTCGACACCGCCGTTATCAGAAACGCGCCTCATCAGCACTCTCCCGCCTGCCACAGCTGCGTGACGACGCTGCCCGCATGGTCTGGCTGCGGAAAATGAATCCCTATGTGTTTGAGGAGATGTTGCTGACAGCATTATCCCGCCAGGGATTTCGTATCAAACGCAATGCCAGTTACAGCGGTGACGGCGGTATGGACGGTCAGGTCTGGATAGCCGGCCAGCGCTGGCTGATTCAGGCGAAGCGCTACGGCGCCACCATCAATGCACAGCACGTTGCCGCCTTCGGTCTGCTGGCCGTTCAGGAACAGTCCCGGGGACTGTTTATTCATACCGGTCGCACCGGCCTGAGCAGCCATGATGCTTTCAGGCGCTGCCCGTTAGTTATTCTCATCAGTGGCCAGCGCCTGCTTCAGCTGCTTGCCGGCGACAGGCGCTGGCTGGATTTTCATGACAACGTTCATTACCTGGAGCTGCAGTCTGGTTTCAGGGCCCCTTCATCCCGCCAATGAGGTCGTCTGTTATGCGTATTTTCATCAGGACCGTGCCGGTCGCTGCCATTAACGTGCTGCAGTCACTGAACGCAGGCCGTGCATTTAAATCCCTGTTCCTCCTTTTACTTAGCCTGCTGAATTATATATTACTGCTGTTTATGTACCTGCTGAAGCCCGTGTTCCTCTGGCCATTGATGTTCCTGTCCGCAGTCCTGACCATCCTCATAATTGCGGTTCCTGTTCTTTTGTTTGCCAGTCCGGTGTTTACCCTGAGTAGCGCCTGCAGCGGGCTGTTAAAGGTAATCCATCAGCTTCCTGAGATGTGGCCGGTGTTAATCCTGCTGAGTCTCCAGATCGACATGCTGCTTTTTTTGCGTCGCGAATATAACCGTGAATTTACGAGAATGCGCGATCGTTTATCAAAACGGGAAATCGTTCATGGCGGGTCGGGTTGCGGTGGTGATGTAAAAGACAAGCAAAGAGACTGAGCCATGAGCGATCGTTATGTCATGGAGTCGCTGCTCCGTCCTGCCGTCGAGATGTACTCGGCAACCGTGGCCGGAAGCGCCACATTCATCTGTCTGACGGCGCCCTGGTCTGTTGCGCTGGCGCCGTCGGTCAGTTGGGTGACGGCTGCGGGCTTTGGCGTGCTGGCGCTGAAGCGCACTTCTCAGGGATTAAAAATACTGCGCTACCGCCGTAACATACGCCGCCTTCCTCGCTATGCGCTAACCAGTGATCAGATACCGGTCAGTCGTCGGCACCTGTTTCTCGGTAAAGGTTTTCAGTGGTCTCCCCGCCATACGCAGCGGCTGATGGAGGCCCGCTGCCCGGAATGCGAAATTTACGTCCAGCCCTCGGTCATGTACCGCCTGGCTCGCGAGCTGGAAAAAAAGATGGAGTACAGCCTGCCGTGGCTGTGCCGGTTGACTTCGGCCGACTCTGCCTTAAATCCGTTCCGGCCGCTGCCGCCGGTCGGCGGAAGTTCCGTTTATCACGGGGTTGAGCCTGCTGAGGTCAACGTTATGTCTGACCTGGGCGAGCGCGTAGGCCATATGCTGGTCATGGGCACTACACGCGTCGGTAAAACCCGACTGGCGGAGCTGCTTATTACGCAGGATATCCGCCGGCGCAATGCCGCCGGTGAATTTGAGGTGGTTATCGTTTTCGACCCCAAAGGTGACGCAGACCTGCTCCGGCGCATGTATGCAGAGTCGCACCGCGCCGGCCGTCAGGATAATTTCTGGGTGTTCCACCTGGGGTGGCCGGACATCAGCGCCCGCTACAATGCCGTGGGCCGCTTCAGTCGCATTTCCGAGGTGGCGTCGCGCGTCGCGGGTCAGCTCTCCAGTGAGGGCAACGCCGCCGCCTTCCGCGAGTTTGCCTGGCGTTTCGTTAACATAATCACCCGTGCGCTGGTCGCGCTTGGCCAGCGTCCGGATTACAACCTGATTCTGCGCTACGTCACCAATATCGGCGAGTTGTATGAGACCTATGTCGATAACCTTTTGAGCGGGAAGGCACCGGCGCTGATGGGCAGTCTGGAGGCACTGATGCAGGCAGGCATCAAAGAAAAAGACCTGCCACGCCACCTGCAGGGACGCCCGAACGGCATAAAAATATGGGCGTCTGAGCAGGTGCTGGCCAGCCCTCAGGGTAAAACACTCTGGGACCCGGTCCTCGATGGGCTTCGTAGTGCGGTGCAGTACGACCGTACGTACTTCGACAAAATCGTGGCCTCGCTGCTGCCGCTGCTGGAAAAACTCACCACGGGTAAGACGGCCGCGCTGCTGGCGCCCGATTACAACGACCTCAGCGATCCGCGACCTATACTCGACTGGCACAACATCATCAAGTCACGCGGTGTGGTCTACGTCGGCCTTGATGCGCTGTCTGATCCGGTTGTGGCCGCCGCCGTGGGTAACAGCATGTTTGCCGACCTGGTCTCTGAAGGTGGCCACATCTATAAGTTTGGTCTGGGCGATGAGGGTGACAAAAAAGCCGGCAAGGCCGTCATCAACCTGCACTGCGACGAATTTAACGAGCTGATGGGGGACGAATTTATTCCGCTCATCAACAAGGGCGGCGGTGCCGGCTTTCAGGTTACAGCCTACACGCAGACTCTGTCCGACATTGAGGCCCGCATCGGGAATGCGGCCAAAGCCAGCCAGGTCATCGGTAACTTTAACTCACTGGTCATGCTCCGGGTTCGCGAAAAAAACACGGCCATGCTGATGACCGACCAGTTACCTGAAGTGGGGGTCTACCAGAAAACCCTGACGTCCGGGGTAACCGACGTCTCCCGCCCTGGTGAAGGCACGGACTTCAACAGTAACGTTAACGATCAGGTGACGCTGGTTAAGGTGCCGATGATAAGTCCGTCTGACATCATCAATCTGCCGAAAGGTCAGGCCTTTGCCCTGCTGGAAGGCGGAAGGTTGTGGAAAATCCGTATGCCGCTGCCGGTCAGCGACGACAACGACCGCTTTATGCCGGCGAGTCTGAAGCAGCTGGCTGACACGATGGAGAAGAATTACCACAGCGGCGAATCCTGGTGGACGGGTGGCGACGCCGGTATTCCGGGAGGCCTTCATGTCCCAGAATGACGGCGGGAACGCACGACAGAGCGCTCCAGCGAGACACAGACACCCGGGTCCTTTTACATTGCTGCTGTGGGACCTGCCGCTGAGCATCATCGGCATCCTGATCGGTTCGTTGTTCGTCAGCCTGGGTGTTGAATATGCGTGCATGACGTTCCTCTGGCCGGACGATGGTGCCACGCACAGCTATCAGGTAATGCTGGCCGAAAGCCACTGGCTGTCTTCGGGGTATACCCGAAGTCTGCTGATGGCCACACCGGTGGAAACCATCACCCGCTGGGTTCAGGCCGCCTGGTACTGGCTGTTTGTGGACAGCGGATTCAGTCACTGGCTGGCCTCATTCAGGGAAACGAGTCAGAAAGGGAGCGGCCTCATTCCGTCCCTGAACGGTTTTGGCGCATCCCTCATCAGCTGGCTGGGAGAATACCTGCAGGCCACGCTCTGGGTGACGCTGATTTTCTTTATCCGCGTGATGATCCTGTTTCTCAGCATCCCGCTGTTCGGGCTGGTCATCATCACCGGCATTGTGGAGGGGCTGGTCAGGCGCGACCTGCGTCGCTACGGGGCAGGCTACGAGTCGAGCTTTGTCTATCACCACGCCAAACGCTTCATCAAGCCGGCACTGTACGGCCCCTGCATGCTGTACCTGGCATGGCCGACAGCAGTCTGGCCAAATCTGTTTTTGCTGCCCTCTGCGCTGCTGGTTGGTGGCGTACTGGCTGTTGTGACGGCGTCGTTCAAAAAGTATCTGTGATATGTGTGCTTGCGGGGAATGTGCCCGGAGGGCCTGCGCTGCTGCAGGCCTTTTTTTATCCGGGCATCTGAGACGGGCGCTGTTCAGGGAAAGAGCCAGCGGCCGGCCCGTGCAGAGTCGATCAGCATGCTGACCGTCAGCGGCTTATGAGGGTCCGGTATATCCCCTGTTCCTGGCAGTTCCGGATGGACGTAATTCCTGATATCAAAGCCCAGGCTTTCAACGTTCCAGCGCTCAAAATACTCATGCATCAACGCGCCTGCCGTCTCTATAGTGAGCTTCAGGTCATCCCGGAGGCTGGTTTCAGGCGTGACGGGGTGACGCTGACCCCAGAAGATAAACCGGCGGCGGGCATAGTTATCTCTCACAAAGGTAATGATTTCTTCGCTCAGCGTGTCCATTAAAAATAGGTCCATTGGATGCGGTGTTCCGGCCGGGCAACCCGGTTGTAGGTGCTGCGGATATCGTTAAAGATGTTGTAGACCGTGGTAAACGTCATTATCCAGCCCAGCCACGGCACATTCCGGCCAACGAACGCACCCAGATGGTTGGTCCAGCTAACGTGCAGTTGACTGATGGTTTTGCCGTTGAGTGTCGGCAGTAACATGCCTTTTGGAAAACGGTAATTCAGCAGGTATCGGGAAGCCAGAGAGGCGACTGACGTGCCTTTGGTTGCGCTACCGGGTTTTGCGCGGGTGGGAATAAGAGGTTGTCCTGCCAGAACCAGTGCCGCGTCTGTCGCCGCGAGTCCGAGATGCTCACTCACCACCTGAACGCCCACAAGCCAGAACAACTGGACATGGGTAACGTTGCTGTACCCGCCATAGAAATAGGTGCCATTAAGCTCTTCGGTCGTGTCCATGTGCCTTCAGCTCCGGATATGAATGCTTTGTTTGATTAATAATCGCCCAGCCGGTGCGGTTTCTGCCAGAAACAATCCGCTTTTATTTTCAGAAATCCATAAAGATTTTACTGCTGTCAGGCGGTCGCGGTTGCGGCACTCTCACCCTCATCTGATACCCGGGAGAGCCGTACATGCGCCGTTTACCCCCTTTCATTGCACTCCTCGTCTGCGTCATGCCGGCCGTGGCGTGTCATGCCTCCGAAAAGGACGAGCTCGCGCTGGTGATGCGCCAGCTGGATCAGGTCCAGGCGGGCCTTGACCGCGCCCGCGTGGTGGCGAACCAGAATCAGGATGCCCGCTTTTACTTCGACTATCAGCAGGCAACCCGCGATATCGCCACCATGAAACAGGGTATTTCCACCTACCTCGAACCGTCCCGGGCACAGCCTAACACCGGCTCAGCGTCGGTGAGCGGGCAGTACCGTGCGCAGGAGCCCGCGTGGCGATGAACGGCGCTCAGACCTCCGGCTGGGCGGCAGGCACCGGTGGCGGCCTCACTCCTTCCCAACTGAACATTCTGATCCTGAGCGCGCTCGCCATCGTAATCCTGCTGTTCTCTGCCTGGGCGCTGGTTCAGGCGTACCGGGGCCTCGCGTCTAAGACGGTGACTTTTCGGCAGTTTACCGAAACGTTCATCCGTCTGGCGCTCCTGTGGCTGCTGACCCTGTTTTTCTTTTTTAACTGAAAGGACACCGCAATGAAACTCCGTTTTATCAGGTTCTGCCGTGCCGCACGACTGCGTGCCACGCTGCTCATTTTTCTGCTTTCTGACGGTCAGGCGCGAGCCGGGTTGCCTTCCGTTCAGCAACCGACAACGGGCGGCGGAGGTGGGATATGGAACACCTGGATGGGCTACGTAAAAATGGCCGGTTTGGGTTTTGGTCTTCTTGTAACCGTCTCTGCTTTCCTGGCTGTTGCACACGCCGTCATTACTTCGTTTCACGATGTCCGTAAAGGTAAGGGCACCTGGACCGAACTTATTCTTTACAGCGTCGTCGGCATCATCCTCATCCTGGTGGTGATTTTCCTTGCGACACAGGCAGCAGACATTCTCTGAGGAGCAGTGATGGCCGTTATCGACTTTCTCCCCGACCGGCTCAATTACCCGCCCGTGGTGTACCGGGGATTTACCGCCAGCGAGTTTCTGCTTGCGGCAGGTACGGGCAGCCTGGTGGGCATTCCACTGGGCGTACCGCTTTGCCTGGTGCCCCACGTCGGCTGGCTGGCATTCCCGACCTGCATGTTGCTGATGCCGATTCTTACTGTGTTTTTCGGCGGGAACTGGATTGCTGCCTACAAGCGCGGCAAGCCTGAGAACTACATCTGGCAGCGGCTGGAACAAATCCGCTGCCGCCTTGGCCTGTCGCGCTCGATGATTCTGGCCAGCCGCGCCTGGGAGCTGCAGCGCACGTCCGCGCGGGCTTTGAGGAGGGGTTTATGAGCCGGTTTCGTAACGGTATCACGGCGCGTGATAACCACATCTTTTCCCTGAGGATTGCCTGCGTGCTGCTGTTCGCCGGCATGCTGGTGACGTCAGTTGGCTGGATGCGTGCGCCCTCGGACATGACCATCCACATTCCCCCCGACCTGCGCTCCGGCAGCACGCAGAAATGGTGGGTTATTCCGCCCTCAACGGTTTATGCCTTCGCGTTTTATATCTTCCAGCAGCTCAACGCCTGGCCGACCAACGGTGAGGTGGACTATTCGGCGAAGATTGCCCAGCTCAGTCCTTACCTGACGCCGTCCTGTCAGGATTTCCTGAACAGGGACTATGAGTTTCGTAAAAACAGCGGCGAACTCAAGGACCGCGTGCGCGTGGTGTATGAAATCCCCCGTCGCGGCTACAGCGACAGCAGTGTTGACATCCTGAGTGACGATCGCTGGGTGGTTCGGCTCGACCTGGTAGCTGACGAGTATTACCACGCCGAGAAGGTCAAGAGGGCGCTTGTTCGCTACCCCCTCAAAGTCGTGCGCTGGGAAGGTGATCCGGCCCGCAACCCGTTTGGTCTGGCGCTTGACTGCTATGACTCCACGCCGCAGCAGCTCGAAGCCATGCCGCAGCCAGAGCCGGAGAAAAAATCAGGAGTCTTCCAGTGATGAAACGTCCTCTGATACTGCTGTGCCTGCTGATGGTCTCTGGCCTGACGCAGGCGGTTGAGCTCATGAAGTGGGAGCGCATTCCGCTGCAGATACCGCTCACCGTCGGCCAGGAGCGCATCGTGTTTGTGAATAAAAACGTGCGCGTGGGATTCCCGCCGTCCCTAAACGGCAAAGTGCGCATTCAGAGCACCGGCGGCGCGGTGTACTTCGATGCCAGAGATTCCTTTCCGGTAACGCGCATCGAGCTGCAGAACAAGGAAAACGGCGAAGTCATCCTGCTTGACGTCAGCGCCGTGCCCGGCAAGGTGACGCGCGAACCGGTAAAGCTGGTCTATGACGGTGAGGTGGCCACTGCAACGGCCAGTGACAGACAGTCGGTGAGCGGTGATGCCGGCAGCAGCAAAAAAAGTCCGTCTCCGGAGTCGGGTACTGACGCTGCGCCAGCACACAAAACACCAAAACTCAGCGCCCCGCTGCCGGTGGTGCTCACCCGCTATGCCGCACAGAGCCTGTACGGTCCGGTCCGCACCGTGGAGCCGGTGCCGGGTATCAGCCCCGTGTCGCTGAAGCTGCCCTCGTCCATTACCACGCTGATGCCCGGCGAGCCCGTGTCGGTCACGCCGATGGCGGCCTGGAGCCTGCTGGGCGACAGCGTGGTGGCGCTGCAGGTGCGTAACCGCTCTGCCGACAAGGTGGTCCTCGACCCGCGAGAGCTGCAGGGACAGTTCGAGACGGCGACCTTTCAGCACCGCTGGCTGGGTCGTGCCGGCACGCCTGAAGACACAACGGTCGTGTACCTGGTCATTCAGGGACGCCCTGAGGGCGCGTTTATCGCTGAACCCGTCACGGTTCTGCCCAAAACGGCACGGAGGGCGAAGAAATGAGCCAGCCCGGCACAAACCTGATAGTGAAAATTGCGGTGCCGGTGGTGCTGACCGCCGCCATCGTTGTGGGCGTTAAATCCTGCTCGGATTCAAAGGAAAAAACGGCGTCGACGCAAAAAACCACCAATGCAGCGCTGAAAGACCTGTCGCCTGATGATCTCAAGGCACTGGGCGTTGAAGGCGACACGCCGCAGGACACCCTGCGCACGATAGTGGGCAACTTTCGCCGCGTTCAGGACCGCCTCGATACGCTCGCCAGTGACAACAAAAAACTTAACGAGGAAAACACGGAGCTGAAAAAGACCAACAGCAACGTGGATGCTCAAATTAACGAGGCCGTGGCCAACGCCCGTGCTGACGAGGCTGACAAGCGGGCAAAGCTCAGCGCACAGGTTTCCGACCTCAGTTCGCAGGTCGGTCAGATGCTTGAGCAACTGAAAAACAAAAATGCCGCAACGCCTGACAAAAGCAGTGCAACCGGTAGCGACATTCCGATTGGTCTGGGCTATGACAACGGCACCAGTGGCAGCGTCGCGATGTCAGCCCCTGCCTCAGATGGCCTGCAGTGGGTCGAACCTAAAGACGGACTCCCGGTGGATGCCAGCGGCAAACCCGTGAATGACAGCAATAAAAACAGCGCGACCGGCTTCTCGTTTGCCTCGTCATTCGGTGAAGCGGGTGACGCCGGTAAGCAGGCCGGCGCAGCGGTTTCCACAGCCGTCAGCCAGGCCGTGCCGGATGCGGTGAAACCCGTCGATCCGGTGTTTACGCTGCCGGAGAACTCCACGCTGGTCGGCAGTCGCGCCATGACGGCACTGCTTGGCCGCGTTCCCATTGACGGCAAAGTCACTGATCCATACCCGTTCAAGGTTATGTTAGGCAAAGACAACCTGACAGCCAACGGCATCGAGCTGCCGGACGTACAGGGGGCCATCGTATCCGGAACGGCGACCGGTGACTGGACGCTGTCCTGCGTGCGGGGGTCCATTACCAGCATCACGTTTGTGTTCGCGGACGGCACGGTGCGCACGCTGCCGTCGCCGGACAGTCAGAACGCCAGCGGTAACAATCAGAATTCACAGAACAGCAGCGGAAACGGCAATAGCAGCATTGGCTGGCTGTCGGATGACAACGGCATTCCCTGCATCTCCGGCACCCGTAAAAGCAACGCCTCTACCTATCTGCCGACTATCAGCCTGCTGGCCGGCGCTGCCGCTGCCGGCGATGCCCTTTCACAGAACCAGATGACGGGCCAGACCAACGCCATGGGCGGCGTGACGCAGACCCTGACCGGTGATGCGGGACAGGCCGTGCTGGGTAAATCGCTGTCCGGGAGCATGAAAGAAACCGTGGACTGGGTAAAACAGCGTTATGGCCAGACGTTTGACGCGATATACGTGCCACCGGGTCAGACCGTGGCGCTGCACATTACCCGCCAGCTGGCGATCGACTATGAAGAAAAAGGCCGTAAGGTGAAGTATGACTTCAGCCTGGCAGGCTCAGGTACGGGGATGGACTGATGAACAGCCAAAGTAAAGACAGCAATGAGCTTGAGTACCGCGTGGGTTATACCCCTCTAAGTGGCCGACTGTATGCCGGCTTCGTCCGGCGTGATACTGGCAAGTGGGAAGCTGAACCGCATGACGTAACAGAATTTGCCATGCTGGCCGTCGCGCAGAAGCTGGTCCGTGAAGATACCGATGTTCTCATGAAGCAAGCGGACGGTCGCATCCTGCGCCTTTCAGCAGTCATTTCTGAGATGCACACGCTGGAGGCTGATGATGAAGAATAATGCCTTAATTTTGCTCATTCTGAGCGGGACAGTTGCCCTGATGCTGAGCGGCTGCAGTACCTCTAAAGATGAGATGCTGCCGCCGGGTGACAGCACCATGCTGGAGCTCTGGAACAACGGCGCGTCCACCACCCACGCCACCGCTGAAAGCCGCACCACGCTGCGCCGCCCGGTCTCCGACAGTGAGCGTACGATCGGACAGCAGACCCGGGACAGCTACAGCCGCACTCAGGAAAATGAAATTCAGCAGACGTTTCCGCGACTGCCCAATCCGGATATGGTGATGTATGTGTTTCCGCATCTGGCCGACGGCAATACGCCGGTGCCGGGCTACAGCACTGTGTTCCCGTTTTACAGCCAGGTACAGTATGCGCTGCCCGGCGAACGCACGGAGGCGCTGTAAATGGCCTTTCGTCTTTTTCGCCGCAGCCCTGAAACGCAGACTGAACATCAGCACGGTCAGGGGCCGTTCTCAGTTGAAGGCCATGAGCCGATCACCCGTGACGGCCGGCTGACGCATGCCGATGAATCAGGCCTGTATGCCACCGGTCCCTCCATTATCGACCACGTTCCCTGGGGGGAATACCTTCCCGAACACCAGTGCATCCTGCTCGATGATGGCGTTTCTGTGGGAGCAGTTTATGAGATCAATCCGGTCGGCACTGAAGGCCGTCCCGAATCGCGCCTGGAAGAAATCCGTGACGTGGTTGAAAATGCGCTGCAGGACAGCATTCCTGAACTGGACTCACACCAGTGGGTGGTACAGTGCTTCTGTCAGGACGATTCCGATCTGTCGGCGTATATGGATTCCATCCGGGGCTACGTCAGACCCCGGGCACAGGGGACGGCTTTCACCGAGGCCTGGCTGAACGAACAGGAGCGGCATCTGAAGAACGTGGCCGCTGAAAAAGGCCTGTTTGTGGATGAAACCGTGACAGGTGCACCCTGGCGCGGGCAGATCCGTCGCACGCGCATGGTGGTTTACCGCTGGGTGGAAAAGCCTTACCGCGACCCGATGGCGCCGGAAGTTTTACTGAATCAGGTCTGCGACCGTCTGACCTCGGCAATGAGCGGTGCCGGCATTCGTTCCGTGCGCCAGAACGGTGAGCAGATACACAGCTGGCTGCTGCGATGGTTCAACCCGGCCCCGCAGTGGACAGACAAGGCCACGCTTTACCGCTGTGCCCGTCACCGCGATGACGCGCCCGGGGACCTTCCTCTGCTCAATGACTTCAGCGAAAGCCTGTGGTTCACCCGCCCCCGCAGCGATGCGGACAAGGGTATATGGTGGTTTGATAACGTCGCGCACAAAGCGGTGCCGGTCGCCCGACTTCGTAACCGCCCGCAGACAGGACACCTCACCGGCGAGGTAAAGCGCGGTGACAACATCAACGCCATTATGGATCTGCTGCCGGAAGGCACCGTGCTGGCCATGACGCTGGTTGTGCAGCCTCAGGACAAACTGGAGGCGAATTTTGCCAGCCTGAGCCGCAACTCGATGGGAGAGAACGTCGATTCGCTGCGTGCGCGTGAAGATGCCGCCACGGCCCGCACGTTCCTGGGTAACAAGCACAAGCTTTACCGGGCGGCCATTACCCTGCTGATAAAGGGGCAGGATGAGGACGCCCTGAGCAAACGCTACCTTGACCTCAGCAGTAAGCTTCTGAACTGCGGGCTGGAGCCGGTTAATCCGGAACACGATATCGGTCCGCTCAGCACCTACATGCGGGCGCTGCCGATGTGCTTTAACCCGCAGCTTGACCGCCACAACTGGTACACGCGCCTGATGTTTGTTCAGCACTTTGCCTGCCTGTCACCGGTTTACGGGCGTGACACCGGCACCGGCCATCACGGTCTCACCTTTTTTAACCGGGGCGGCGGTCCGCTGTCTGTCGACCCGCTGAATAAAGCGGATCGCACCCAGAACGCGCACCTGTTGCTGTTTGGCCCGACCGGTGCCGGCAAGTCAGCCACGGCGGTCGACAAGCTGTCTCAAATGGTGGCCATCTATCGATCGCGTATTTTCCTGATTGAGGCGGGGAACAGCTTTGGCCTCTATGGTGACTACTGTGCGTCGCTGGGCCTCAGCGTTCACCGCGTCAGCATCAAGCCCGGCAAGGTCGTGTCGCTGGCACCCTTTGGTGACTCGCACCTGTTACTGGATGTGAAGCCCGAAGCGTTGATCATCAGTGAGGACGACCTGCCGGATACAGATGCAGACGATGAGGATGATGAAGACGGTGAGCGTGACGTTCTGGGGGAAATGGAGATTGCTGCCCGCCTGATGATTACCGGTGGTGAAGCCTCTGAAGAGTCCAGAATGACGCGTGCCGACCGTGGCATGATCCGCGAAGCCATCATGAATGCCGCCCGTAAGGCTTATGCTGATTCCCGCCAGATGCTGCCCGAGGACCTGATGTTTGCGCTACAGGACATTGCTCATGACGTCAGCCTGGGCGACGACGGCCGCGAGAAACGTACGCCGGCCCGCCGCGCACGCGCCGAGGAGATGTCAGAGGCACTGCGCATGTTCACGGAAGGCTTTGAGGGCGAACTGTTCAACCGTCCGGGCACCCCCTGGCCTGAAGCCGATGTCACGATCGTGGACCTGGGGCAGCTTGCCCGCGAAGGGTACGAGGCGCAAATGGCCGTGGCAGTGATTTCTCTGCTTAACACCATCAATAATATCGCCGAGCGCGATCAGTATCTTGACCGTGACATCATCGTGCCCATTGATGAGGGACATATTGTCACCACCAACCCACTGCTGGGACCCTATGCCACCAAAATCGCCAAAATGTGGCGAAAGCTGGGCACCTGGCTTTGGATTTTTACCCAGAACCTTGCCGACTTCCCTGATACGTCGAAAAAGATGCTGAACATGGCCGAGTGGTGGATATGTCTGGTTATGCCGCCTGAAGAGGTTGAGCAGATTGCCCGCTTCAAGACGCTTAATGATGAGCAAAAAGCAATGCTGCTCTCTGCCACAAAACTGCCGCGCAAATACACTGAGGGGGTCATTCTCTCGCGTAAGGTGCAGGCGCTGTTCAGGGCCGTACCGCCGAGCCTCTACCTGGCGCTGGGCATGACGGAAAAAGAAGAGAAAGCAGAACGCCGGGCCATCATGAGTGAATTTAAATGTACGGAACTTGAGGCCGTTTACCATGTTGCGCGTCGTCTTGACGAGAGCCGTGGTCTTATTCACTGACAGGGGATTTTATGAAAAAACTGACCATGGCGCCGCCACTGGTTGTCCAGGACAAGGCTTTAATCGCCACTGTCATTTTTACCGTCCCGCCGCAGGGGCAGGCATCGGTCGGTGAGACGGATAACCGTGCCATCGTGCAGCTCCGGGAGGAGATAGGACAGCGCCTTGAACATCCCTTGCTGGTATCTGTCTATCCGCATCGCGTCGGGCGCCGCAGCTGCACTGCCGTGCATCTCTCCGGTGCCAATAACAGGGCGCTGGATATTCTTATCACCGTCACGGGCAATACGCTATGGCCAACCGAGGGGGATTACAGAACCGGCATCCGCTGGAATATCTGTGTGCCGGATGCGACCGATATGCTGTGGGTGCTAAAGGAGATAGACCGCGCGACAGAAGCGGATATGTGTCATTAAACCGGCCCTCCGTTATCGCCCGGCACCGGTGTGTGGTGTCGGGCGGGAACGGAGGCTGCGGGTGCGGGCGGCATAGAGCCCGCGTGCATTACGATTCCAACAACTACTGGCATGTCTGCTTTGTGCCAAGAGCGGATGTTACCACTTCAGGACCTTGTTAATTAGCGAGACTAGTTACTACGTAGCCGCTCTAGTCATCATCTCCCTGCCTCTCAGGTATTAAATCGTTGAAGGAAATAGTATTACTCTTAGGTTTCTCTTCAGTTGGAAGTTCAGCTACTCTTAATTTGAGCGGCATGGGACAGACAACACCACTAAAAATACATGTTCCTGTAGATAGTGTGGGGATCGACTCTTCAGTCAGACGGTCTATATATGATACCGATTTTTCAATTGCGTAGAGATCATTCTGATTAATAAGGCGATGAATGAAATAATTATGTGCTTGTGATATAATTGTCGACGATATATCATTAGGGCGTTGGCTGGAAATTGTGATGAAAACTCCAAATTTCCTCCCCTCCTTTATGATTTCCTCAAAGGTTTCCAGACGATAATCTTTCCAACTTTCTGTTTCTCGAAAAGAAGTATTAGACAAAATATTGTGGGCTTCATCTATAATGATGTGCAGTGTAGATGTCTCGGTAGACATTTTCTTCATATTGTAAGCCCACTTGGCTATCAAAAGAGGAAGCGTTTTCTTCATGGTTATATTAACCATGTTTAGATTCAAAACCGTGAAATTATATTCCCCCCAAAAATCAAACTGTCCTGAAGTGTCAAAAATTTTGGCTATGTCTTTACGGTTTGCACTCATTCTGTTTATAACTGGTGAAATATGTTCAGGGTTAGACTTGTTGGATAAATATTCCTGAATTAACTGTAAGTACATAAAATCCAACAGATCTTCAATCATATCATTTTTAAATAAAAAATTGCTTGCTAGAGTAAATAGATAGGAGCGCTCCGTATCAGCCTCAGCATTGAATATGATACCAGTCCTCAATTTCCATTTATATGCAGTTGAATGATACTCAAGATCAGATATAAGTTCAGGGTCATCATTAAAAATTGGACTGAAAAATTGATTTATAGCATCGCATTTGGGCTTATCCCCACTAAATAGATTCTGCCTAACTCTTTTCTTCAGGATATTACGTATAAACTCAAGAGGATTGTCAGAGGTCATCACCTTCTTGCGAAATTCAAGAACTCGCTTCAGAAATGGTTTCTGTGTTTTGTCTGTTGCATCGGTTAGAACGGAGAGCATATCATGCTCAAGCAGAACCTCTCTGGGTAAAGGAAGTTTGTCACCACCTGCATGATGCGTGTTGAGATTATAAACCGTCTTTTCGTTAGTAATGCATTGTGGGGCGGTATACTCTCCATTAAAATCAAATAGAATAAATTTACATCTTTCCCTAAAATGGTTGCCGAGAATATGTTTAACTTGGGCAGTACCTGCTTTGTATAGCGCGGCTAGAGTGTTTGACTTTCCGCTACCAGTATTACCGAAAATTGCAATGTGGGAATTAATAAGGCCATTGATTGGTAGTGCAATCTCAATATCTTCAAGGTCTGTACGAGTAAACCTCATTACAGTTTCGTCTGCATCAGCTATCTGATGTACCGTATGTATCATCTCTTCAGTCACTACGAAGGCTTCATTGCCGATGAGAGGTAGTTCACGCGAGCCACCAATGAAGCAACCAGTACGATCAATGTAACCCGTCAGAGTTGATGTCAGGTATCGCCGATATCGCCAAGCATCACTGCCGCTCCCACCGAAATGTTTTTCCTCAATGACTCGTTCCGCTTCAACCTTGCCGATCAGGCTCATGAAACCTTTTTTTATTTCAATGAAGCTACCCACTGATACATTTCTTAGAACTTTCCCATGATAAAATAAATCACTGAGATTTTTGTTTTTATCTACCAAAATGGTCACAGCGCGTCCAGAAACCTCGCAGACTTCGCCTATACGGAGCACCGCTTCCTCTTCAGTAAAATGCCTGCTCATCTCGAGCCTCCCAGATAGCACGTGATAATGTTATTCATTACCGAGAAATCAACATTTCCTCCCGGGCGATAAATAACCTCTACGTTTGAGTAATCTCGAAATCTCTCCATAAATCCGCTAACACTGGCCTCATCGTAAGCAAAAATCAGCAGTTTTAGGGTAGCGTTGCGTAAGGCTTTTTTAGTTATTGTTTCAAGGTGCTCATCAGCAAACGAGAACCCAAAGACAATTAGTAGGGTTGCTTCTTTATCAAGCTCATTGGAATAGGTTCTCAGTAAATCATAATAAACGTTCTGTAGTAGAGTCTCTTTAAACTTCTCCTTGCGTGGAAGAATAAGTGTATGAGCAAGTACCCATTCTTTCATTTCGGCTGGGGTGGGAAAGTTAAGCGGTTTAATATCTGCAATACGATAAATAATCTTTCCTTTAGAATGTTTCCAAGAGAGCGAACCATGAAGTTTTATAAGGTTAACAGTAGGGAGTTCAACTTTATAATTATACAGATTCCCAGTTGCACTTACCGAATGGTTAAAGCTGCCCGCATCAAATTCCTGATCTCCCCAGACATTTGTTCTTCTATTAAAACCATCATTGAAAAGTATGTTATTATTACGAATTGCTGCTTCTTCAATGAACAAATCATAATTAGTCGTAAAAACGTTAATACGCCTCGGAAGTAGGCCAGTCCGGCGTCGAGTCAGTATCTTCTCCAGTGAAGACATAAATGCATCATAATTCTTACGGGTACATTCTAAATTGGTGATCACCTGAGGAGCGAAGGGGGCACCGTGGCCGCGCTGCAGCATGCATTCATGAGGAAGCCAAACAGCTGACAAAAAGTCAGTGCCCATCCTGAAGTATTCTTCTTCCTGCTCATCATTAATAAGCTGCTGAAGGTCCGTTTCGATTGTCCCCAGTACTTGAATCGCAGGGAGGGATGCACCAGAACCGATGAGAAAGTTGATGTTAGCTGACTGAAATACCCGCTCAAAGTAGTCTCGGTCACTATCGTTACCGTAGTATGCGCGCTTAACTGCCATCTTATCCTTCCATAAAACATTGGATTTATCTGTAAGTTATTTAATCTTAACGCTGGGTTCAACACTTTGAAATCACTTCTTCAGGCGACTGTTATGATTCCTTCTTGAGCAAAAGTACACACGAGGAGTAGACCCTTTGTGCCACAAGCTTTCTAACTATCCTCAAAAATAGGTCTTAAAAGTGCGCCAACAAAGTTGCAAGGTCCGCTTCTCGCTCATAGCAGACCTTTCCAAGCACGCAGGTCCGCTCTGTGCCAAGAGCGGACATTGGTGACATCACGATGTATTAATCAACGGGGAGCAGATCTTCAAACAGAAAAGGCTCCCGATGGAGTTTATTTAAACACTTCAACGCAATGAAATGAAAGGATTTATTTCATTGGGTGTCTGTAGGTTGACCACATAGATAAAGGAAGCCACGCAAACTCGGGGCTTCTCATAATATCTATTTAAGTTCACTATCTGCTTTTTTTGATAGTTTAGACTTAGATTCATATCGTATTAAACTGGGTTATCACTCAGATTCACTATCTTTTTTATTTTGTTGGAATGTTGATATCATTTCTGCCAATTCTTCAGGAGAGAGGTTGTCGAGGAATTTTTGTCCTTCTAATAAAATGCGCTGAGTTTCTTCTGTTGCATTCTCAATGATTTCAAGAATATCAAAATTAATTGAAGGAGGTTCATCTGAAACCGGAAGGATAGCCACCAATTCTTTTACTTTCTCAACAATTGACTCAATCTCGCTCCTGCGATAAATCCTTCCAGAAATAGATTCATCTAGTTTCATTTCTGCATGATAAATAAAATCCTCGAGATGCCGAGAAAGTGACTTTACCCTTCTGTTATATTTATCGTTAATGGATTTTTTCAGATTTTTGGGCTGGTCATTGAATCCCATAATACTCCCTAATTTTGAGTAAATACTCCTAGTAACGGCAGAAAACTGCCGATACTAACCTATTTATAATTATTCTTTTTCAATTTGGAGTAGCTCAGACGCTCTCTGTTGAGAGACTCCAGAGAATGCACCTAAGGTTTTTTGTGTCAGAGAACCAGCATTAAGCTCCTCTAAAGCTTGTTGTTCAGTACTTCCTTCGTTACGGAAAATAACTGTTGTAGTGTGGGGGCTCTGCCGCATCAAGATTCCATCAGCTGCAAGAGTAGTGGTCTGCGATTCGTGATCATGTTTATAGTAAGCTCCACTATCAAATGTCGCTTCTTTGATACCCATTTTTTTAAGAGTATCAGTCATCTCTTGACCTTGAGCTACAGCTTGATTGAGGTCTATTTTGCTTGTAACAATTTCAGAAAACGGAACAATTTCGCTATTAGCCATTTTTAATTCCTACTTATGTTAATGACAGTTAGATAAATTCTCATCTCACTAATTTAGTGTATCCCACAATGAAAAGCCAGCATAAAACCCTTAGTATAATTAAGTCGAATCGACGATTTTCGTAAGTCAAAAACTTTATTTTGCTGCACGCAAAATGAAGATAAAGGTCACATTCAGTGAATCTGCAGCAGTCAAGACGTTGTCGGGTGCGGAGGCGTTGATACTGTAAGTGCCACGCTTAAACGACCCATTATCTCTTAGAGATCCTCTGGCATATGAGTTAGGTTACCCGAAAGCGAACGTCCGTTCCTCGCTCATAGCGGACGTCCAGCTCAGTCAGCCTGTCCGCTTTGTGCCAAAAGCGGACGTTGCTTGCATCATGGAATGTTAGTTTACCGGGAGCAGGTCAGCGCCTCTATGCAGCTAACCCCGCATCTAATGATTTTCTGCATATCGCCATTTTCAAATTTGAAGTCTGATTTATGAAACTGCGTAGTAAGAGATTTGACTGAATGGCCGGATGGCGCGAGTGCAGAACAGCGCCCCAGGGGGAAGGTGTAACGCGCCGTCCGGCACGAGAGGAATTATGAAGGCCATCTGCAATAGAAACAACTTTAAAGAGGAACGCGTTGCAGGTTGCATAACGGATGTTATGAGCGTAGCTCATATGGGCAATTGGGGGGTAATGCCAAATATTTCAACAGGCGTTTAATTAGTCCACCGGGCCTTTAAGTGCAAAAGTATAAATTTATCATGGTTTTAAATGAGATAAGCCATCCCTGAAGATGGCTTATCAAATGCAAATACAGACGCAGTTTTGTAAAAATGTTGCCGCATTAAATGGCACACAACCAAAGTATTTGAACCAATTATACAGCGTTTGTGCGGAATACGCTGACAGCATCCCTCAGGCTTGCGGCCCGGCTTGCAAGTTCATCAGCAGATGATGCAGACTCTTCAACCAGTACGGCATTCTGCTGCGTAACCTGATCCATCTGTGTCACCGCAATATTTATCTGAGATATGCCCGCACTTTGTTCTTCAGAAGAAGATGAAATCTCTCTGACTAATTGAGATGTTTGCTCAATAGCTTCCACGCTTTGCTTAACTTTTTCACCGGCATCCCGGGCCATCGAAATTCCCTGTTCGGCATGCTCAACTGACTGCTCAATCAGTCCTTTGATCTCCTTCGCCGCTCCAGCCGATCGCTGTGCCAGTGCCCTGACTTCAGATGCAACAACAGCAAAGCCCTTGCCGTGCTCACCTGCCCGGGCAGCTTCAACGGCTGCATTTAAAGCAAGAATATTCGTCTGAAACGCTATCCCGTCAATAACGGAGATGATTTCTTTAATCTGCCCCGCACTGTTGCTTATTTTTTCCATTGAATCCAGTACTGACTCCATCGCCTCACCGCCTCTTAAGGCCGCACTGGTAGCGGAGTTGGCCATTTCAGCAGCATGGCGCGTGTTATCTGCATTATTGCCGATAATTGACGATAACTGCTCCATACTGGCCGCAGTCTCAGCCAGAGAGGCTGCCTGTTGTTCAGTTCGCGCAGAAAGATCACCATTTCCGCGAGCAATTTCTTCAGATGAGGTAGCAATAGTGACAGCGTTGCTTTTGATGTTTTCAACCGTAAGTGTAAGTCGCTGACTCATTTGCAGTAATGCCTTGAGCAGCCCGGCAGTTTCATTACGTCCTGTCACCGTAAATGTTGACGTAAGGTCACCACCTGCGACTTCAAGCGCAAGCTTTGAGGCTGCACTGACAGGTCTGGTAACGGAGCGAATAATAACCAGAGCAAAAATTACTGCCAGCAGGACGATAAAAACAAGAACGGTCAGTAGTGCATATTGTGCATACCGGTGTTCCTTAATCTGCCCATTCAGCATTTCATTCAGTTCATTACCCCCGCCAATGGCGTAGTCGCTGAATTTGTTTATAGCGTGCGTAAAGAGCGCTGCATAGTCCTTCGGGTTTTGATTCGTCATGCTCCGGTTAATAAAAATCGCCTCAGCGGTTTTGAGAGCACTGCTTGCCTCCTGAACGGCTGCATCTGCATCTGCACTGAACTTTTGCTTAAGTCTGTTATCAGATAAAAATAGTTTTTCAGAATCCTGAACAAATAAATTCAGGTTATACGAACCATTACTGATTAAAGACTCCATACGGACAGAGTCTGCTTCACTTATGCTTTCATTTCGGGCAAGAAGGGAAGTGCCGAATGCACGTATTTTCCCAAGGCTTTCGGTCAGCTCAGGCAATGATGAAAAATTACTCGTAATTAAACGGTACGTGCTGATATCTGAATCGAGAGAAAGGCCGTAAAAATCCAGCACATCACGGTTCGCGTTCAAAAGGTTGCGGATGAGGAGGGCATGCGCATCAAGACTGGCTGTCAGAGTCAGTTGTGAAGAATCTATTCTCTGCTGTAGCTGGCTCCACTGTGTGCGCACATCATTAATTTTGCTGATTATGGCAGCGCTGCCTTCTGTCTTGGCCATATCTTTAGTAATAATGTCAGTGATGTTTTCAATTTCATCCCTGACCTGAACGCGGGACGGTGTTGCTGGATTTTTAGTTGCAATGGCAAGGGCGGTTTCTGCACGATGGCGCTGTATCAAATTGAGTAGGGCTAAAATCCTATTTTCTACGGGTACACCTGTTACCTCCCTTTGCTTGTCCTGAATGTATTTATTACCTTCGGAAACAAAAAGCATGGTAGGAACTGAGAACAGGACAAGGGAAAACAGGCCCAGAATGGCAAATTTAGCGGTAAGACTTATATTGTTAAGAATCTTATTCATTTATAATTCCTGGTGAATTAATTCGTTATAGTGACAATTGCAAAAGATACATTTGCAAAGCACCTTAACCTTTTTATCGGTTATTCCTTCATTAACTTTATACCGCATTGTTGATTTACTGCTTTACGGAATAAACTTTAAGTAACGTTAAACAAAGCACTTAAGCTAAATAATCATTTTTTCTCGGGATGAAGTTCTGTTCGCAGCGGCATTAGCCATTGCTGGATTTTCATCTGAGAATTTTTACTGAGATTTGAATGAGTCGGCTGAACTAAATGCGGTTCGCGCACATGTATTATTAATATGTCGCCGAAGGACGTTGTCTCGGGGGTGTAAGGTGAAGCAAAACTATCTGACCTGGCAGGCGCTTTGATCGCTGCGAGTGACCTGCTCCCCGTTGATTCACTCATAACGCTGTTAGCAATGTCCGCTTCTCGCTCACAGCAGCCCTTGCCTGCTCAATTGTTTCGCAGTGCTGTCTTCCAGTTTTATTGTGCCTTTCCGTTCTTCCTATCCGCATTGATCTTAACGGATATTCTTTCAGCCCCGCATTATGACTTCCTTATTTGAACCTGAGTCGGTGTAAGGAAAATGGCCCTGAATCCATAACAGGAGCATTCTGATGCGACATCCCTTCGAACTCGACCCCGAAATTATTCACCACATCATCTACAGCCAGGCCGGCTCCGTGGCCAAAGCCCTCATCGAGCTCATCATGAACAGCGTCGATGCCGGTGCGGGTGCGGTCATTCTGGAGATTACCCCGGAGGGCTTCACCTGCCGTGACGACGGTCATGGTTTTGCTTCACATGACGATGTGAAACGTTATTTTGGCCGGTTCGGTACGCCACACCGTGAAGGCGATGCCACCTACGGTCGTTTTCGCCTCGGCCGTGGCCAGATTATGGCGCATGCCCGGACCTTCTGGCGCTCGCAGCGCTGGCAGATGGAGGTCGACACGCGGGTAATGGGTTATGAATATGAACTGACAGAGCCCGGAGAGATTCAGGAAGGGTGTGCCATCAGTGGTGACTGGTATGAGCCGATGTCCACTCAGGAGCGTATGTCATGCATGCAGGAAATTCGTGATCTGGTGCGTTACACGCCCGTCTCGGTCAGCCTCAACGGCAAGGTGATTACGCGTAAACCGGAGCTGGAAAAATGGGACGCTGAGGATGACGCCGCCTGGTATCGGCTGCGGGAAGACGGCGCTGTGTCCATTTATAATCAGGGTGTGCTTGTCAGGCATGACCCGGGCCATAACTGGGGCGTTGGCGGCCTTATCGTGAGTAAAAAAGCCATTGCGCTAAACGTGTCGCGCACTGAGATTCTGCGCAAGAGCTGCACGGTCTGGAAGCATATAGCAGCAAAATTCAGCGGGCTGGCTCAGGCCTTTTCTGATAATACCGGCAGCCACCGCAAAACCGAGTCACGCCGTGAGAAAACCGCCCGGGCGCTGCTTGCCGGTGAGGGAGACCTGCAGACGCTGGTTAACGGCGAAGAGGTGATTACGCTGCTCCCGGGCAAACAGCACGTTACCCTGGAGCACTTCCTGCGCAAATGCCGCTACTATCCCTCTGCCGTCGATAAAAACTGTTTTACTGTGGCTGAGTATGCACGGGTCGTCCCGCGCGGGGAGCTCATTGCGCGTGCCGGCATCGCGCCGGTCATTCACCCGGTGACGCTGACGCGCTTTAACTGCGACGGCACGGATGATTTTATGGACTGCATGCGTCGCGTGCGCGACAACCTCATCGCGTACCGCGCACAGCTGCCGTCTTCCGGCCGCTGGGGAATGCCGTTCAGCTCAGAGCTGCAGCTTATTGATTTTGACACGCTCAGCGCGAATTTTGTTGACCGCACGCAGATGGTGAGTGAAACGACGCTGGATAAGGAAACCCGCAGGGCCTGGACGGCGCTGCGCTACTGCCTGGCCCAGTATGCCCGGGTGTGTTCGGGCGGCGAGCGCGGGAGCAACTCCCGGGCTTACGGTGGCGTGCGGTTCCAGATTCTGCTGGGCGAGTCGACGTCGGCCGACGCCTGGACGGACGGTCAGACGTACATCGCGTATAACACTGATATCGTGCGTCAGCTTAAAACCGACGCGCTCACAACGGCCAGTCGCCTCTTCAGCCTGACGGAGCACGAGGTGGCACATGAAGGTGACAGCATGGACTGCGGCCACGATGAGGGGTTTTATCAGCGGTTTCACGATATCAGCACAGAGTGTGCGGCTGAACGTCAGCATTTTATGCACGTCTGGCTGATGAAATACACAACCAGCCTTGAAGGTGCCGGTAAACGCGCTAAAGGCCAGGCGTGGAGTGAGCGTTACCTGGCTGAGCGTGCCAGTACCGGTCGTGAAAGGAACGGCCTGCCCGGGATTATCAGTGCTGACAACCTGGCTGATGACGTCGGGGCAACTGTCGAACCGGAGGACGGGGACCGTCTGGCATTCCTTAATCAGCAGCTTGGGGTTGCCGGCACACTTAAACCCGAATCCGTCAACTGGGCTGACGTTGTGGCTGAGGGGATCGAGGAGGCCAGGGTCGCCCGCGAGCGCAGGGCTGAGGAGAGAAGAATTCAGGAGGAAGAGTGGGAAGCTTACAAGGTATCACCCGAATTCATGCAGCTCATAAAAGATCAAAATGAGTCTCTTGAAGCGTCTGAGCAGGAAGAGCGTGAGCACATGGAGTCCAGTCGTCTTCGTTTACTTGAGTCCCTTCCCGGTGCAACCCCTGAAAACCTCACGCAGGAAATTTTAGAATATCTTGTCTACGCCACAGACACAGGTGAAGAGGAACTGGATGCCTGGCAGCGAAAAACATGGGAACAGCCCGGCGGATATCGACCCCTGCCCACAGCAGACGACACCGCTTCAGCTATTCAAAAGTCCGAGACCCGACCAAAAGACAGCCTCCCGGAATCATGGCTACCGTACGTTAATGAGGGTGAGACACACGAAACGATTAAGCGCAATGCGGCCGCTGCGGGCTTCTTTTGGGAGCTGGATTATCTTGAATGGCGGCAGGCTAACGAGACTGGAAGTCAGGAGTAACAGATAAAAAAGGGGTCGAGGGGCCCCTGACTGAATTGCTAATTCATTGTCTAAATGCACGGTCAATGTCTAAATGCTCGGCACCTGGACTGGTGCTACCAGATTTATCGGTACATGCCTTCTTTTCTTTATAATATGGCTCAGCAATTTTTATCCCCCCGCCACAATTCTGTTGCCTGCTGCCAGAATTATCATTTCTGGGTTAAGAGTTAACGGCTGACCCTGCCACGCGAACAACGCACCCTGACGGCATCATTCACTCAGGGACTGTTATTCATGAAAATCCCCCTCTGCAGCCTTACCATTCTGTTCCTCACAGCCGGTGCCCATGCCGGCACCGTGATTTATACCGACCATGCTCATCCCGTTGCCGGTGAGCTGAGCCCAGACATCTCCGTCACCGAGCTGGACGTGCCCGATCGCCTTTTGGCGCAGCAATTCGGTCCGCTCTCCGCTAACCCCGCGCTGGCTGAACAGCAGGCCCGGGCGGTCATCGCCTCGCCGGCGTTCCGTCAGAATCAGCAGGCCTTAGCGGCGAGCTATGCCGGCGTCGCGCACGCCTGGTCACTCGGGCTGGAAAAGTACCCTGCCGTGGTGTTCGACGATAAATGGGTGGTGTACGGCACCACCGACGTCGCAGCCGCCCGGGCGAAACTGGATGCCTGGCGGGAGAAGCAGCCGTGAACATGCGCCTGACCCGTCCGCGCCGGCTGATGCTGGCCACGCTGTTTACCTGCACCGGCACGCTCGCCAGCGTGAACACCGCGAGCCTGATCTCCAGCGCCATGAGCCCGGACTGTATCAGCTGGCGCATCAGCGGCATCTGCTACTGGCTGCTCTGTACACCTTTGGGCTGCACGGTGAAAACCTCGGTCAAAGTCACCCACTACATTCCGGAAGCCGTGGTCTCTGCCTATCTTAACCCGGGCGACAACCTCTGGACCGAAATGTCAGCCGTGAGCGCCACGGCGGGCGGCGCTGAAAGCCTGGTGTCGGGCGGTCTCGCCGGCGTGCCTGCTGGCGGTGGGCGTCAGGAGATGAAGGCCCCGGGCATGCGCAAACAGAACCTGCATTTCTACTATGGCGATGCATATGGCCATCCGGCAACGTCGATTATCGGCGGGATGGTGCCGGGCTTCTCCTGCCGTTCAGCCGCCGCGCCGTTCGTGCCATATTTCGTCAGTGCCATGGATTCCCTCGCGTGGCGAACGGGAATTCCGGAGTCGCTCTATCCGGAAGCACTCATCCCCGGAAAACGTGAAATCGGGAATACGTTTGCCGGCGAGATGTGGGGCAACGTTTATCCCCGCAGCGGCTTCGTCACGCAGACCGACAGCTACAAATCGGCGGCCGTCGTGGTTCAGCGCGTGGCCGACATCATGACCCGCGAGGGACAGCTGCACGTCTACAACCCACTGGTTGGCCAGCGGTCTCCGGGTTACTGGCCACCTGACCCCGTTACCGAAAACACCGGCACAAAAAACCACAAGTGGCAGCGGCTTTCGCCTCAGCTGTCGCAGAGCTGCGCGGTCTTTCCTGATACGGGTGGACAGACGGCGGAAAGCGGCGACTACGCCTGGGCTCTCTGGCAGCCCTACAGCTGCTGTAAGCGACGTGGCCAGACCTTCCTTTACAGCACCGATTTTTCATAAGGACACACAGCATGATGAATTTCAGCGTTAAAAAACTGCGCGTGGCCACGGGCGCGCTTTTGCTTTCCCTGGCGATGCCGGCACTGGCCATCGATACCACGCTTTCCTCACAGGGTGCCGGCGTCAGCGGCGCCATCAACGACGGGCTGTTCTACTCCATCGGCGGCGGCTCTGTCATTTCGCCGCCTTCAACGCGCAGCAACATGTCACGGCTCGGCTTGGACGGCGGCTGGAGCAGTGATTTGATGTGCGGCAACTTTGACCTTAAAACCACCGTCGGTAACCAGCTGAACGGCATCACCAGCGGATTCAAGGACCTCATGGGTAACGTCATTCAGGGGGCGACCGGCGCGGTGATGAGCATGCCGGCGATGGCCATTCAGCGTGCCAATCCGGGTCTGTATGAAATGCTGACCAACGGAGTGCTGCAGGCGGGCCTGAACTTCGACAAGGCCCAGATGAACTGTCAGAACATGTCGAAAAAGCTGGCCGACTACACCCTGGGCAGCAAGTGGCAGCAGGCGGCCGTGTCTGAAGAGTATAAAGACATCGTGGCATCAAGCGGTGGTGATGCGGTATCGAGCGACCAGAAGCTGCAGAAGGCCACGGGCGAAGAAGGTGTGACCTGGGTCGGTGGCCAGAAACGCGGCGGCAAGGGACAGCCGGCGATTCAGCCGACGCGTGACCTGGCAAAAGCCGGCTACAACATGATGAACAGCCTGCCAGTGACCAGCAACAGCAGCGTAGGCTCATCCAGCTGCAACGGTACGGTCTGCCAGCGCTATAAATCCTCCGATGAAGCCGCTGCGGCCGTTGTTAAAGTTCTCGGCGACCGCTCTATACGCACCTGCCGTGAAACCAGCGAATGCACCAGCGGCGGCGCGGATAACCAGCCGGGCAGCACCGTTGCCGGCACTGGCTTCTCGCCGGTACTGGAAGACGCCACCAAAACCAACCTGGAGCAGCTCAGCAAGCTGGTTAACGGTCAGCTGCAGCCCACGGCCGATAATCTGGCCGCGCTCAAAACCGGCAGCCTCGTTGTCACGCGCGGCGTGATTCAGGCGCTGCGTGATGACCCGGACAGGGCCGCACTGGTGCAGCGGCTGGCGGGTGAGCTGGCCATGTCTGACACGGTTGAGGCGGCACTCACCATGCGACGCATGCTGACGACCGGTGAGTCTGAGCCGAACGCGGCCGAACAGCCTGAGGCCATTGCCGAGGGTGACCGCCGCGTTGATGCGCTCGATCGCGAGCTGAACGCGCTGCGCAACGAAATGGAGCTGCGCAAGTCCATCAGCAGCAACAGCCTGCTGACCACGCTTGAGCGCCAGGGCGAACGTAATCAGGATAACCAGCTGCAGCAGAAAGCCGGCAATCAGGACCAGGGCTTCAGCCAGATGGGCCAGCCTCAGCCGGGAGGCAACTGACATGATGCGGAGATTTTTGAGCGGCCTCACCGGACGCATTTTGCTTATATCCCTCATCACCGTTGTGGCCATGGCCGCGATTTTGGGACTGGCATCAGTGTTCATGGCGTATGACCCTGATGGCCACCTTATTCAGAAGTGGCTCTACGACAGCCGCTGGGCCATGTTTGCCTGGCGACTGTGCATGTACGTATTCATAGGCTACATCTGGATTATGAATTTGCGGCCCCGGCTGCTGAAGCGCTGGCCGGAAGCCGCAGCACGCCTGCCACGTACTGAGCTGCTTGTCGTCATCTATGTTCTGGCCACGGAGTACGTAGCCTGGTCTAACGCGGTTCAGGGAGGCTGACATGACGGCGAACAGTTACCTGGAATACTTCCTTATCCTGTTTGGCTGGGTGCTCAATAACTCGATGTGGGGAATCCTCAGCAGCACCGGTCTGTTCGCGCTGCCGCTGATTTTTAAGGTACTCGGCGTGTGGCTGAAAGTGCGGGAGGAAGGGGCCGATGAGGGAAACAAAGGCGTTCTGGCGCTACCTCGCATCGAGCACGCCATTTATGTCTCGTTTGTGGTCATGCTGTTCTGCTGCGTACCTCTGTTGCCGGTTGATATCAGCACTATCAAGTTTGATGACTCGCGGGCGAAACAGTGCGGCTTCAGCGTACCCACGCCGCAGAACTCCGGCTATAAAGGGCTGGTTAACGACTTCGACGGCCGTACGGCTGAGGTGCCGGTGTGGTGGTATCTGCTGCATGCGATGTCGAAAGGCACCACGCAGGCAATGATCGCCTCAATACCCTGCGGCACGCAGCTGCGGCAGCTGCGCTTTGACGTTCAGAACACTAAACTGCGAGATCCGGTGGTGCTGCAGGAGGTCCAGGACTTCGCAAAGCAGTGTTACTCCCGGGCCTATTTTAAGCTGAAGAACAGCAACAGCCAGTTGAGTGACGCCACCATCAACTCAGTTGGCTGGATTGGCAGCGACTATTTCCTTAATACCTCTGGTTATTACGACTATTACACGGCCATGACGCCCCGCAGCCAGTGGCCATACAGCAGCAGTCGAGACAGTGGCTATCCGGATACGGGTCAGGGGGGGTATCCGACGTGCAAAACATGGTGGTCTGACGGCAGCAACGGACTGCGTAAGCGCGTGCTGGCCAGTATCAGTGATGGCACACGCATAGAGCTTCAGCGCCAGTTCCCGGGTAGTCAGTGGGAAGAGCCAGCCCTTCGCTGGCTGGTCAGTCCCCGCAATGCTGGGCTGTCCGGTGACGGCACAACTTATACAGTTGGCAGTGCAGATAATACCAGCGGTGTTGTCGGTAACCTCACCCGGCTGACGTCGACAATTGGGCTGGGTCTGAAGCAGGCCGAGGCACTGCCAGGCTTTGATGCGCTCAAGCAGGCGCTGCCGATGATACAGGCGTTGCTACAGATGATGATCATCATCGTCATTCCCGTGCTGATGATGTTCAGTGCCTACGAACCTAAAACGGTTGTGACGATTTCGTTTGCGCTGTTTGCGCTGCAGTTTATCACGTTCTGGTGGGCGCTGGCGGGCTGGCTGGATGACCGGCTTATCACCATTCTCTACAATAATATGGCTGACCAGGGACTCACAAGCTCAGTCCCTTTTGCCAATTTCATGAGTTCAACCAACGATGGCTGGATTATGAACCTGGTGCTGGGAATGATGTATCTTGTGTTTCCTACGTTCTGGATAGGCATGCTTAGTTGGATTGGTGTCAACTTAGGAAGCATAGTCCAGTCGGGCCTCGAAAGGGCAGGTTCTCCAGCTCAGGATGCAGGCGCTAAAGCGGGACGAGATGCTCAGGGCTTAGTTACAAGTAGCGTTCAGGGCGGGATAAAGGGGGGGCTCAAGTAACATTAAAAAGTAAAAACTGCATGGACTGCTAACGGCCATGCAGTTTTTATTTATAGAAGAAGTATGAATTGTTTCTGTCTTCCCCTTCCTTACGTTTCAACTCATCCCAATCCGCATTGCATTTTCTTTGATTAGAGGTCACTGTCAGCGCCTTTGCCACGCCGTTGAAAATAGCTGAACCGAAGTCGTGTGTTGCACTTGAAAAAACGACAGGTTCTGGCTTTTTAGGCTTGAGCTTTGAAGCATCATGAACAATCTTTTGGCCCTTGCTGGCGAAACGTGCCAGAGTGCTATCAAAATCATCCTTATTGAATCCGTCATCAATCATAAAGCCTCCCGTAACTTAGTAGTTAACCATCTTTATCATTTTGAGAGCATCGTTTCAAATTACTAGAAAAAGGGCAAGCTGGCAAATTTTTGTACAGTTAAAAAGTGGTTTTTCATAAGCTTTACTACATCTGAAATGTCAGTTTCAATTGATTACAAAAATGGTGTTACCTGGGTAACTAATCTTACGTAAAAAGGGTTATGCATAATTTTAAATGACTTGGGTGGGTTATGAGAGGGTCTCAAAAGGTTGATGTGTTGGAGGTGCTTGAGGATTTAGATTTACCGAAATACTGCATCCTCGACCGCCTTTTAGCAGGATGTCTAGGCTGGCGATATGATTACCGCGATAATATTAGCATACAGGGATTAAGCGAGGGCAAAGCACATGGATATGTAATTCTAGTGCACTTTTTATCCAAAACATTCGATATAAATAGACTTCCTTCACATGAGGATCGCATTCTTCATGAATACATGAACCCTTTAGAGAAAACGAAAGGAAAACTCATCAATGAGATAATAAATGGGCTAGGCGAAGCTAATATAGAAGCCATTTGTCATGAGCTGCGTGCAATGTATGAAAATACACAAAATATATTAAAAAATGCTCAGTTGAAATACGTTTATTTGCAAAGAAACATCCGCTCTAAATACAGAGATAAAGTGTTAATCCTTAAGGCTGCTGCTGAAATATTAGGTAAGGAGGAAATTCCCGTTGATATGGATGTACTAAATTCCTTCACTGATTATTTTGGTTTGAGTGCATATGGAGATGTCTCATTCCGGTTTAATATTCCCGCAGAAGACATACTTTGCTCTCATCTTTTCATCAGCAGTAAATACGATTCAATGGCTATGGAGGGAGAAGAATGGATTGTTATGAACAGATCCGCCACAGGTATAGTAAATGTGAATATTTCAGATATTTACATCAACAAGAGTGAATCCGAAGAAAATAAAGAAGATGAGATTAAAATAGAGGTTGCTTTCTATAAGTTAAAAGAAAATATGAGCATTGACTTCGCTACAGAAGTTTTATCATGTGACCCATGTGAGTTTTGGCGCCATCCTTATAAGTATCTAAACTCATATTTATAATATCAATATTAGCCTTTTTAATTTACTTGACCGAATTTATTACTTGTGAAGACGACTAAGGAACTGAGTAATGCTCAGTTCCAAAATGCTTACATAGCTAAACACATGTCAGGCTTGTAATTAGATCTCATAACGATCTAATATCTCATCCGTTGTACCGTTGCTTATGCAACACGCCAATGTCCCGACAATCTGAGAGGGACGCCTTCGGGTGATTGCACTGCCAAAACCGTCATGACCTGAGAGACGGAGCCTTCGGGCGGTAACTTCGTTTAACCTTTGAGAACGAAGATCGCGATGCGATAAAGGTCCCTTCTATTACAAAGCCATTTCTGGCATTTTCTGATAACGGTTTCGGCCGTGTCTCTTTCACTTTTCTTTACGCATTGACGCTGAAAAGCTGCTGCGAACTTTGCAACGCGGGTATGACCATTTGGAACATTTGGGCATCTTCCACGTTTGCATTGAAAGCAGAGGAGCGCGGCGTCACTTGTGTACGAGTGAAACGAGTACCAAGTGACGCGCGCGAAAACACGTCCTGAACGCGCATTTTACGTACCTTTTCTTCCTTCACTACAACGTGAAACGAAGTGAGAAGACGAACACAAATTTTATCAACCCAGTGAAAAACGCAAAACGAATCCGTTTATCACACTGTTATTTAAGGAATAGTTATGTAATGAGATACCGAATCGGCGACATCATCGGAGGATGATGTCGGGGGCGACCTGGAAACAGGTACAGCGAAAGCTGCGGTCAGTGTAGAACACTGATTTGACACCTCTCAAAACCTCAACACTTTGCACTTCCCTGGTGCTCAGGTACTCATTACGACGCAGGATGCGCGAACCCAAACCGTGTCGCCAGGGTAATGCGGGTGTCGTTTTCTGCCGTTTTCACGGAACGGCAGAAAACGACATCTGCCTGTAATGCTGTTTTACGTGGCAAAACTGTTAAGGAGATACAGATGTCCAGACGTGAAAAACTGTTAAAGCAGGAACTTGTCGCTGAAATCCGTAAAAGCGGGGGAAGCTTTAAAAAGCAGGATGACTATTCCAGAATTATGCACCGGTTTGCTGAGCGTCTAGCCGCGCTCAATATTCAGATAAACTCGGTATCACAACTCAAAGTCCGGCACATTGAGTTGTATATGAACAGCCGGGCATCTGATGATGTTTCCCGGCGAACCCGTCAGAATGAAATGTCGGCAATACGGGTAATGCTCCGTAATGCCGGTAAACACAAACTGGCTGACCCTTCACATGAACGACTGAATAATAAAAGTCTGGGTATTTCAGACACGAGTCGCATGGGCACAAAAAAATCTGTTTCTGAGGAGCGCTACATCGAGATTCTTCAGAACATTGAGAAAAAAAATGAAGGCGTTGCCGTGGCGGTATGTCTGTCACGTTATATCGGACTGAGAAATGAAGAAGCTATTCAGTCAGCAAAATCGTTAAATACCTGGCAGAAGGCATTACAGCGGGGCGATAAAACCCTGAAGGTTATTTTCGGAACCAAAGGGGGACGTGCAAGGCTGACCACAATCGTCGACAGGGATAAAGTTCTGGATGCCGTTAACCGTGCTATTAAACACGCAGAAAAAAATAACGGTAAGATTATTGATAAGCCCGATTTAAAATCCGCGATGGACTATTACAGAAATACGCTCCGGACCGAAATGACCGGGGGGCATGAGACACCACACAGCTTACGTTACAGTTACGCGGAAGATGCTTTCAGATATCACCTTGCCAGAGGTTTTTCGAAAGACGAATCACTTGCACTGACCTCGATGGACCTCGGGCATGGTGACGGACGAGGAACCTATATCAGAAATGTTTACTGCCAGTCCCTGATGGACTGATGATTAATCATGAGGTGTACTGTGAATAATTTACCCGTTATAAATTTCAGCATTTTATCTGTTGAGTATATTCACGAAATCAGCTTATCTGAAACACCACCCTCAGAAATCAGGATTACGTTTAGTTGTCTTTCACCGGTTAATGAAACGGATACGTTTGCGACAGTTAACCATTATTTTGATGACGGTATCGACTTCAGTTGCGCGACTGTCACTTCAGAAACAGGCTATATATACATGGGTTCATTAAAGATGTGTAACCGCGACAGTATTGAAAACATTACGGCGGGTGAGTTTACCATTCCTCTTTCAGCGGTTTTAGCCACGTTGCTTAAAAACGGAACCTACCTGCAGCAGTGTGATCCCTATGCCATTATGGCGGACGCCTGGTTTGGGGATCGGTGCAAGACGGTGAAAGCGTCCTGGTTATTTTCATAAAATTCACTCCAGCGTTGTTGATTTGGACAGTGCGCTGGAGTACATTTTCCCTGCTAACCGTTGTCATCTCGACAACTGCCAATGTTCCGGTGATTTGAGAGGAACGCCTTCGGGTAATCACACGCCAATGTCATCATTACCTGAGAGATGACGCTTTCGGGCGGTAACAAATCTGTTTAACCTTTGAAAACAGAGACCCCTGCGGTTAAGGTCCTTTTCTACTTCGCATTGCCCCCCATACACCTGTTTTACTCATCTGGCATTCCGTGCCTGATTTTCACTCCTGAGGGATACTTTCCCTCCGGGACGGTTCCCTTTTTATTAAGGAATCGTACCCATGCATTACACCAGAATGATCAACCCTCTCACGTTACTGAACTGTGATTCGCCGGCTTCTGCAAAAATCATGGTGGATTACGTAAAAACTCAGCTTCACGTTCGTCTGGATTACAGACTCATGGTCGATGAAGATCCCCAGGTTCCTGCTGACGGTCTTCCGGACTACCTGACTTTTCTGAGACACGTCGCTTATACCGTTGGTTTTGCGGCTGAGCATGGCTACATCAGAGATGCCTTTACCGAAGAGGCAGTGAACGAACTTACTCTCCTGGGAACAAGTGTTAACAGTCTTCACTGGAATGCGGCTTTTCATGAGGGCGCTACCCGGTCTCGCGAGGATAAAGAGCTGGACAACGCTACAGAGCAATTGCGCGCAATGTTTTATCAGAGCATTGATGCTTCTGACATCGTCTGACCGCCTTAATTAACCGATCAGTTTCTTACCCTAACGGGACTTCTGTCCCCGTCAGGGGCAGGGTTCCTCAATTCTTTAAGGAATCCTTTATGAACGCATTAACACTTACCGAAGATTTTCAAATCAGTGCCGGCGAACGTAACGCTTACAAAGTCGCACTGGCCAGAGCTGAAGGTGACCTGCTGATTATTGCAGCGCATCGTCGCCTTGGTCTTAACACCAGTACCGATGAAGACGGTTTTCCATACTACGTTTGGGAAATGGCTCATGTCGCACGAGACCTTGCCGAGCTGTCTGTACGCGAACTCGTGCCTGCATCATGGCAGTCTTTTTTTGAAAGCCTCTGCCTCATGGCCAGAGACATTGATGAAGCCGCCTGGACGTTTTTTTTCGGCAGTGCCGTGAAGGACGAAGAGGCTTTGATTGAAGAAGATAGCTGGTATGACTGAGGGGGGATATCTCAAAGCAACCAGCAACCTGTCAACATCACAGCTGTCTGTTTTACCCTTGCGGGGATTTTCTCCCTGCGGAGACAAATCCTCCTTCCATCTGAAGAGGATTTGTCGATGAACATTCAGGCTTCTGAAGTATCACTGCTGGTTAAGCACAACAGCGAAGAGTGGCACCGTATGTGGAACAGGCTTGCGGAGCACCCTTTTAACCGTTCTCTCAACGCCCCCGGGCAGACTTACCACGGCGGCGAAGACTGGGAGTACGTTGAAACACTGGAGCCACCATCCAGCGGAACTGAAAGATGTTATCTTCATCACTTCAGACACCGCTGTCACCCTGTGGCAGGGAATGTGAGTGTTAACATTTCTGCCAGCCAGCGCTTTACCCCGCAGGATTCGGGTAACGCTTACTACCACGATTTTGGTTAGTGATGAACCACCGGCCTGCGTCAGTTTCTGACAAAGGCTTTAACCCGCGCGGGGACAACCTCCCCGCAACAGCGGCGGTGGTTTTCTCCGCGCTTAATCAGGAGAAAACCATGAGCAGTATAATGCTTTCACTTATCACCCGCCTTTCAGGCGCACTCAACCGGCTTGCCGGCAACCTGCAGCAACAGCAGGCAGAGTGGTTTACCAACCGCAGCGGCCGCTGCAGCTTTAAGGCCGACGTTGTGCCGACAGAGAACGGGTTTACGCCCGTCATCTTCCGTCGCACCGGCTTTACCCAGCGCGACTGGCGTGTTGACAAGTTGCCGGGTGCCGGTACGTACGCAACAGCCCGTAAGGCCCTCAGGGCCGGTCGGCTGATGGCGCAGCAGATGGCGGAACTTCGCTACCGCTTTGACTGATGTTAACTGAATGACACTTCCCGGAGGGACTTTCCCTCCCGGGGAGGTCACCTCCTTTTTTGAGGAGCCACTATGATACGTTTCACTTCAACTGAACTTCGCCCGCTGCTTACACAGAATCAAGGCAAAGGGCGTCCGCTGATACTTGAAAAGAATCTTGGAATTTATGTCCGCGTACCCGATGACAATGGCTGTGCTGAGTGGCTGAAGGCGTGGGCTGCCGGCTGCAATCCCTCCAGGGATGCTGACTGGTCAGCACTGAGTGATGCCTTGATATCCGAGCCGGAGTTTTCATTCAGCACCTTCCTGGACCAGAGTATTTACGATGCCGTGCTGAATGAACATCACGATTTATACATGCAACCTAGCATAAATCATTTTGCTAAATCGTTGACCATTTATAAAGAGACACAGCCGCCTCTGAAGGAATATTTACCAGTTGCGGATTACCGCGATCACATTCAGTGGCTCCATGACCAGTTCCGTCTGCATCTTCGCGCCTGCGTGGGCAATACTGAGCGTCTCAACTGGTGTTCACAGGCACTGAACGTGCTCGACAGGGTTATTCGCGTTGATTCTAAGCGGGCTAAACCTGAAGACCGTAAGCAGTTTGAAAGCGCTGTAAGTCGCGTCAAATCCGATATCAAATCGTTAAAGACAGACGGATCTTACCGCCGTTACTGATTTATCCACTCACCGGTGGCGCACTGTCCGCCACCGGGACAGATGCGCCGTTTTTTTAGAGGCGCATCCCATGAAGAAAAAAACTGCCGGCCGCAAGGCCACAACGGAACAACAGACTGACCTTTATCAGCAGGTCACCGACAAAATCATCATCGCGCTGGAAAACGGCGTGCCACCTTGGCGTCGGCCATGGCGCTCCGCGCAGAAGGTCTACGGCAGCGGATTGCCGGTCAACGCCGTCACGGGCAGGCACTACAGCGGCGTCAACGTGCCGCTGCTGTGGATGGCTGCAGAGGAGGCGGGTTACGGCGCCGATCGCTGGCTCACGTTTCAGCAGGCAAAGGTTGCCGGCGGACAGGTCAGAAAAGGCGAGCGCAGCTCAATGGCAATCATCTTTAAACCGTTTGAAAAGCAGCTCCGTGACGGCAATGACAGTCCGGTGTTCAGAGACGGCGTGCCGGTGATGGAAAAGCTGGCCATGATGAAACCCCTGCAGTTGTTCAACGTTGCGCAGTGTGAAGGGCTACCCGATAAGGTGTATGCCCCCACGATGATGCAACCGGGTACTCCCCCTGAGGGGTTCTCAACCGGACAGCAGCAACAGGTTCTGGAGATACTCAACGCAACCGGCGTGAAGTGCTCTTCTCACCGGCAGAACCGGGCGTATTACAGCCCGGGGGCAGATCGGATTGTGTTGCCTACAACTTCACAGTTTCGTTCACCTGAAGACTACTGGTCCACGCTGCTGCACGAACTGGTGCACGCGACCGGCCACCGCAGCCGCCTCGATCGTGAGGGGATAACCTCCTCATCAAGAGAGTTTGGCGATCCCGTTTACGCTTTTGAGGAACTAATAGCAGAAACCGGCAGTGCGTTTCTCTGTGCACATCTCGGCATTTTTGGTGAGGTACAGCACGAGAGCTACCTGAACGGCTGGCTCAGCGTTTTACGTAATGACAAAAAGGCGTTTTTCCGTGCCTGCCGGTTTGCCCGGGAAGCATCGGAATATCTGCTTAAGCCACTGGGTGAAACCCGAACTGAAGCAGCGTAATTAACCCCGGCGACGTCAGTCGCCGTCATCCCCCTGAGGGCATTCTCCTCTGGGAGATGCCCTCTTTTTTAAACGTAAAAGAGGAGTACAACGATGTTTTCATGGTGCAAAAACCGTCTGGAAATCACCGGTAAGTCTGCCGACATCGACGTTATGCAGTCGTGGATTGCCGGAACCGAAGTGCCGCTTTACCGCCACGCCATACGGCAGGCCATAAAGCTGTTTCTCGCCGGCTGTGCCGGCATGCTCAAACCCGTCAAGGCAACGGAATACCGTGCTTATCCGGAGCTGGTTTCATCAGGCTCCGGGGGCGGCACGTCACCCAACCAGGCGTTTCAGCATTTCCTGGAGCTGCTTGAGAAGGATGCCTGGCTTGACGGCACAACGCTCTCGCGAATGGACAAAATCTGGGTTCAGTCCGGCATAGGCGACATTAAGTGGGAGAGTATCCCTCATGCAGCCCGCCAGACCATCACCCGGCTTATGGCCGTTCACTACGCCGACTGGTTCGGCGTCGCCTCGGCGGGCGGTCAGTTTGACCCGCAGGAGCGCTGGGAGTGGCTCAGTATAAAACCGGACACAACCTGTCCGTGCGACATGCTGATGGTGATGCCGTCGCGTCTGGCCACCGAGCTCAACGGGGACAGCGGTCTGTTCAGTAGCCTCAGTACCACGTCAGAACTCTATACCCAGCTCTACGGGACGGAGTTTCCGGCGGGGCACCGGCTGGAGTGGAGTCGTGACGATATCGGGTCGCTGAAGCTGACGTTCTCGTCTCCCTGGTATCCGCCGTCGGCGGAAGTCATGGGGCAGATGTCGCAGAAGTTTGACTGTGAAATCCGTCACTACTGGCACTCCCCAGATGCCGGCACGTCGGGTTACCACTGTTTTGACCGCGGTGACCACGTCGACAGCGGCCCTTATCCGGAGGATGAAGTGCAGTATCCGGTGAGTGAAGGGGCACGTCTGTATCAGTTCAGTGAAGCAGGCGCACCTGCCACTCCGGCCGTTGCACACTACGCCGGCGTTCGCGCATGACGTTACCAACCGACAGACCGGTATCTCAGGTCTGTCAGACAATGGCCACAGCATCTGCTGTGGCCGCTTTTTCACCCGAAGGGGGAACATCGTTCCCCTTACGGGGCGTGTTCCCACTTTTTAATGAGGAAACACGCATGAGTATCCGCACCGACCATGAGAAAGAATTCATCTCCCTGTTCAACTCTATCGCCCGGGGCACCCGGCGTCTTCAGGTGTTTACCGACTTCATCAGCTGCAGCGTCATTGCACTTCAGAATGGCCTGCAGTTCTGTGAAAAACGTGAAAAGAAGTACATGGCCATCGTGGCCAGATACAAAAAAGAGGACGTTTTATCGATGGCCAGACTGCTGGCCTGTGTAGTGAACGGCCTGGAAGAAAAGATTTGTGACTTTCTCGGACGCATTTACATGCTGCTTGAGCTCGGTGACAAAGACAAAGAGCAGTATTTTACTCCGTGGAGCGTGGCGCTGTTGATGGCGCAGCTGCAGTTCAGCGCGCAACTCAGCAAGCCTGAAGAGGTGTTCAGAGACAAGCCGTTTATCACTTTTGCTGAACCGGCCTGCGGCGCAGGTGCCATGACGCTCGCATTTGCCAGCATGCTCCGGCAGGCAGGTTATTCACCTCACCGGTATCTGTGGGTGTCGGTAACCGACATCGACCCGCTGGCGGCGGGCATGGCCTATATCCAGCTGTCGCTTTGCGGTATACCCGGCGAGGTTGTTATAGGGAACGCATTATGTGACGAACGGCGACGTGTTCTGCTTACGCCGGTACATTACTTAGAGGGATGGTCAGGACGACTGCAGAAGCATGTCAAAAAGCCCGACAAGCAGAGTGAAGAGGCTGCATGACGGAAACAAACGCCAGTCTGGTAATCACCTGAGAGGCTTTTATTTACAGACAAAAGGGGGCATTAGCCCCCTGTTTCACTATTTAATAAAACGCTCCAGAAGCCACTTAAACAGCGAGCTTAAGGCAATTCTGCTGATCCAAACCAATGGAACAACCAACGGTTTTGCATTCCCGTTACGGTCAAAAAACAGATTCTTGATCATTATTTTGTTCCCATATGATCACTTTACATGGAGCCGAATCTGCCTCTACAATGACGTCGTCAACATTCAGTAGTGCAGTTCAGCCATGGATTCACTTCTGACAAAAAACACCTTCTGGTGTGCGAAAGGCTAAAGGCATTGCAGTGCTTTTGGCCTTTTTTATTTCCATTTTGAATCCTCTCATTTTCAGCCTCAGCCTACATGTTGTTACCTTCATCGCAGGTAACCACATCATATTGGCTTATTCTAGTATTTTGCTGGCGGCGGGCAACAGGAAAAAATGATGTCTGCAGGGGTTGTATTTTCTGCGGCTTTTCCTAGCCCGCGTCTTATAAGGCCGCACGTCCTGTCAACCATTCTGAGAAAATATTGCGATTTATGATCGACCGCTGTTTTTTCAAACATTCCCTATCTGTTTAAAAGTTGTTCTGTCACTTTTGTCACCGTCTCGCTATTTTTTTTCGCATTTCATAAGCATACAAAAATCATACCTGAGCTTCGTTGACTGTCGAGTAGTTACTCGATAATACTGTATATATAAACAGTAAAAACAGGAGGTGCCATGACATGCTCACTTTATACAAATACCCGCTATCCCCGATCTCGATAGCTGCACCACTTTTCCTCGAAACCTGTCAGGCAGGTTTTCCCAGCCCTGCTCAGGATTATGTTGAGCGCGAGTTAGACCTGAACGAATATTGTGTCATCCGTCCTGCAGCCACGTTTTTTGTCCGCGCCTCCGGGCAGTCTATGACAGACATTGGTCTCAACAGCGGTGATTTAATGGTGGTCGATAAGGCCGAATCTCCCCGGCACGGTGATATAGTCATTGCTGAGATAGAGGGCGAGTTTACCGTTAAACGCCTGCTGCTCCGCCCCAGACTGACGCTTCAGCCCATGAATCCTTCCTTTCCTCCCATATACCCCGATCCGGAAACGCTCCAGATTTTCGGGGTGGTTACCTCGTTTATTCATAAGACCCGGGGTGAGTGATGTTCGCCATTGTGGACGTAAACAGCTTTTATGCGAGCTGTGAAAAAGTCTTCAGACCTGATTTGCGTAACCAGGCTGTCGTCGTCCTGAGTAACAACGATGGTTGCGTCATCGCCCGTAGTGCTGAAAGTAAAAAATATGTACGAATGGGCGAACCCTGGTTTAAGATTAAAAACGAGAATTTCCCTGTTAAAATTCATGCATTTAGCTCTAACTATGCGTTATAGTAAGTTAAGTGGAATGCAACATTGATCGTATAGACTTTGAACAGCAACGCTGACCTCAGAGGTAAACGCAATGACGACTCCACTAAACAACAGTGCCATTTTACTGGCGGAACGCTGGCTGAAGCTGCTGTCCGACCTGGGGCGGGCACCCGCCACCCTGACCGCCTACCGCGCAGCCCTCTGTCATTATTTTGCGTTCTGCAGCCGGAACAGGATTGAACCTGAAAAGGTCAGGTTTGATGACATGGCTGCCTACATCCGTCCTCAGTTACCCGGTATGCCTTTCCCGGCCGCAAGCGCCACGCTCCAGCTGCGCCTGTCGGCTGTCCGTCTCTGGTACGACTTCCTGATGTATCTTGACCTGTGTAAGGTAAATCCGCTGCCCCGTTCCGGCACGCCGGGCATGCTGTGTTCCGCACGGGGGCTGGTTCCCCGTATCGTAAAGCTGCCGCGTATTCCTGACGATGCACAGTGGCAGCTTTTTCAGGCTCATGCCGCGGATTCTCCGCTTCGTGACCGGCTGATGCTGGCGTTAACCTACTGCGGTGCGCTGCGACGATCGGAAGTCACCGCGCTGAGTACTGATGACCTTGACTTTGCCCACCGCCTCATCCGCGTCCGGGCTGAAACCACCAAGAACCGTCATGAACGGATCGTCTGTTACAGTCCCGCCCTGACGCCGGTGCTGGCGGCTCATCTTTTACAGATGAAGCGGTCGGGGATGGTAAAAAGAGCCCTGTTCCGCTCTGAGTCCGATCGTAATCAGGGGGCACCGCTCTCTTACTGGAGCTGGAGCAAAACGGTACGGAAATGGGCGCTTGAGTCAGGGCTGCCCGACATTTCAACCCATACTTTCCGTCACCTGCGGTTGACGCATCTGGCCCGTGCGGGCTGGAAACTGCACGAACTTGCCACCTACGCAGGTCACCGTGATCCGCGCACCACTCAGATTTATATTCACCTTTCCGGCAGGGATCTTGCCGCCCGGATGGCAGGCGCGATTGAAACGGCAGATATCAGGATGGCGAACCTCATTTTCGGCTTGGAGGAATAAGAATGTTACCCTCGCAACTACCTGAGAATGTGTGGGCTCCCTTCGACCTCTCCGCTTACAGGCTTGATGCTTTACTGACTGAGCCTGAAAAGGCCGCACTGGCCACCTCTCACAGCCGGGGCAGGCTGCTGCGGATGAAACCTGCTCCTGAGTTTATCAGGCCGCTGAAAGACATCGCAGCAGAAAGCGGATGCAGCCGCGAGGTTGCTGACCTGATAATACTGGACCTCCTGCGTGAGATGCACCTTTCGGGTATACCGTACTGGCGATGGCCGCAGGAACGCTGGCAGACATTCAGCCGGACGGACGGAAAAGGACGGCCGCTGATGGCCGCCTTTGCATGGCATTTCGCCGGACGGTATGATCCCCTCAGCCTGCCAGACATCAGAAAACCTGCCCTGTATACCTGTGCCATTTTTGGTCAGGCTATTTACTTCCGGGAGCTTCACCGCCTGACTGAAACCCTGAAATCGCTGGGCTATGCTGCGGGTAGTCAGGTCACGCATCTGTCGGGCATACTGGCCACGCTGATGGTCATGAACAGAGATCCCCGTCTTGAAACCTTTACGCCTGAACTGCTGTGGGAAGCCCAGAACAACACAGATAGCGGGACATCCCGGTACATTGGCCGGATTTCACACGGCCTTGCTGCGCTGGGCATCTTCAGCGCCCCGATGAGGATGCGTAATTATACCCGATGGTATGAAAAACCCGTAGACGGGATCGATCCGGCCTGGGTCAGGTGGTGCCGGCGCTGGCGGGAAACGTCTGTGCTGAGGCCTCGCACCCGTGAAGGCCAGTACAGCTTTATACTGCGCTGCGGCCTCTGGCTGGCAAAGGCGCATCCGGAGGTGCGTGAACCGTCAGACTGGAGCATGGAAATCTGCGCCAGCTTTATCGCTGCGGTCGGCCGAATGAACGTGGATGAGCTACAGTTGGGCACGGAAAGGGGCACCCGAAAATCGGTGCGATCCGGTGAGCCTATGATGCCGCATTCAAGGGCGCATTTTATCTACTCACTGCGCCGTTTTATGGTCGACTACGAAAACTGGGGCTGGGGTCGCCTGCGCTTCAGCCCTGCCCGTCATCTTTCCACACCGGATACCACCCTGTTTCGGCGCGACGTCAATCCCCGTGTTATCGACGATCCGGTCTGGCTCAAGCTCATCTGGGCCAGCCTCAATCTGCGTCAGGAAGACCTGCTTACTGAAATACATTATCCGCTGGCCATGCTGCAGGCGATGGCCGTCATCTGGACCCATGCGGGGCTGAGGAAAAATGAGCTGCTCCGCCTGACTACCGGTTGCATCGCGCCGCAGGCAGATGAAATAACGAAAGATGACGGCAGCGTCATCCCGGCCGGAACCCTTTGTTACCTTCATGTCCCCGCCGGAAAAACATCAAAAGCCTTTGTTAAACCCGTGGCGACAGTGGTAAAAAAATATCTCGACATCTGGCTGGCCGAACGCCCGGCAGAACAGGCCATGCTGGCTGATGAGCGGACCGGTGAGAAGGTCCGGCTGCTGTTTCAGTACCGGGGGAAGCCTGCCGGCAGCGCTATCCTCAACCGCACGGTGATACCGATGCTCTGCGCAAGAGCGGGCGTTCCTTCTGAAGACAGCGGCGGAGTGATAACCAGCCATCGGGGACGCGCCTCAGCCGTGACCGCACTGGCCAGCGTACCGCAGGGCATGTCACTGTATGAACTGATGCAGTGGGCTGGTCACTCAACGCCCCAGTCCACCATGCATTATCTCCGTATCCGCCCGACACAGCTGGCCGCCTCGTTTGTAAAAGCAGACAGAGTCGCGCACATGATCAGCGTACTGATTGATCGCGACCCTGACGCCGCCAGCCTGACCGGACCTGCAACGTATTATGATTTAGGTGATTCATACTGCACAAATCCGTTCTGGAGCAGCTGCCCGCACCGGATGGCCTGCATCGGCTGCGATTTTAACCTGCTGAAGGACAGCGCGCGCGGGCTTATTCTGGAGAGTAAAGCATCCATCCGGCGTTACCTCGAAGAGGTCCCGCTCACTCCCGATGAGAAAGCCGTACTGGAGCAGGATGCTGAAAAGGTTGAGCAGGCTCTTACAAAATTGGGCCCAAAATCCTGAGTGCTCAAATGCTTTCAATGTCCGGTCTGAGGGTGTCAGTTCAGAGTCAGTACAGACGACCGAACGTCGTATTTGATATGAATCTGATTATAGCGGGCGTTATGACGTAACTGATGGAACAGCAGATGAGAAAACAGAAGCGGTGTATGGGGTATGTGGCTGTCGTGGTCGATGACTACGATCGTGCAATTGAGTATTACACCGATAAGCTGGGCTTTACCCTGATTGAGGACACGCCGCAGCCGGGTAAGCGCTGGGTCGTGGTGACGCCGGACCCTGACAGCGACTGTGCTATTCTTCTTGCCCGCGCGTCGAACGACCGGCAGGAAGGCTTTATCGGCAACCAGTGCGGCGGACGGGTTTTTCTGTTCCTGCAGACCGATGACTTCTGGCGCGACTACAATGCTATGAAGGCAAAAGGCGTCCACTTCTGTCAGGAGCCGCGCGAGGAAGAATACGGAATGGTTGTCGTGTTTGAGGACATCTATGGCAATCGCTGGGACCTTTACCAGAACAGGCAGACCTGAAACTCTGTCACGACAGTGTCCCGGATTTAGGGGAAGCCTTACAGGCGTAAACCCTGTCGGATCAGGCCCGCAGAGAGCGCTTCTGAACAATATACTGAACTGTCTGACCTCAGTGCAGCGGTCACTGCACTGAGGTCTCCCCTGGATAGAGGCCGTACGGTCCGGGTTAACCACACAGCGTCATGATATAAAATCCGGCCGCCGTCATGGCCAGCGAACCCAGCACGTGTATCAGCACCGAGGCGGCTGCCCAGGCATAGCTGCCTGACTGCAGCAGGGCAAAAACCTCAGCTGAGAATGTGGAGAAGGTCGTCATTCCGCCACACAGCCCGGTGGTAATGAGCAGCCGCCAGGCCGGATCGAGGCCGGGATGGCGCAGAAAATACGCCAGCGCCGCCCCGATGATAAATCCACCCAGCAGGTTGACCAGCAGCGTCCCCGGCGGCAGGTCCGGAAAAAGCGCGTTCAGGCGCGCGCCCAGCTGCCAGCGGATAACACACCCTAAAGCACCGCCGGTGATGACGGCAAAAAGCTGATTCACGTTCACTCCTTTTTTTTAATATTCAGAACATAACGGCACACGACCTGTGCGGCCGTATCCATTTCATATACAACCGGCACGCCGGTCGGGATGTGCAGCTGTGCCACGCTGTCGTGGGGCATGCCGTTCAGAAAGGCGGTCAGGGCGCGCAGCGTGTTGCCGTGCGCCACAATCAGAACGGTACTTCCGCAGCGCAGCTGTGGCACCACAACGTGGTGCCAGTATGGCATGACGCGACGCAGCGTCATTTCCAGGCTTTCCGTTGCAGGCAGGTCGGCCAGCGCAACGCGGCGGTAGCGCAGATCCCGACGCAGCTGCGCCGGAGCCTCCGCGTCTGCGGGCGGAATGCCGCTGAAGCTTTTGCGCCATAGCCGGACGGTCTCTTCCCCCATCATCCGGGCAGCGTCGTCCTTGTTCAGCCCCTGCAGCGCACCGTAGTGGCGCTCGTTCAGTCGCCAGCTCTTTTCCACGGGCGTCCAGCTTCGGTCAAGACGGTCCAGCACCCGCCAGACCGTGTGAACGCAGCGTGTCATCACCGAGGTGAAGACACGGTCGGGCATAAGGCCCGCTGCCCGCAGCGCGTCACCGGCCCGGTCGGCCTCCTGCCGCCCCCTGACCGTCAGCGGCACGTCCGTCCAGCCGGTAAAACGGTTTTCCCGGTTCCACTGGCTTTCGCCGTGCCGCAGGAGGATCAGCGTTGCAGGGGCCACAGGCATTCCTTCTTTGCCGGACGGGGACCGTCCGGCGGATGTGTTACGTGCGGCGCACAAACGCATGAAGCCCCGCGTAGTGCGCGTCCTCACCCAGCGCCTGCTCAATGCGCATCAGCTGGTTGTACTTTTCCACGCGTTCGCCGCGGCACGGCGCGCCGGTTTTCAGGTGTCCCGCGCGCAGGGCCACCGTCAGATCGGCAAGGAACGTGTCCGTGGTTTCCCCGCTGCGGTGAGACATGAACGCACCCCAGCCGTGCCGCTGGCAGAGAGCCACGGCGTCCAGCGTTTCGCTGAGCGAGCCTATCTGATTGAGCTTGATCAGCGCGGCGCTGGCGAGGTTTTCGTCAATGCCGCGCTGGATGTACTTCACGTTGGTTACAAACAGGTCGTCACCAACCAGCTCGGCCCTGCCCGCAAGCTGCTGGTGCAGATGCTTCCAGCCCGCCCAGTCGTCCTCGGCCAGGCCGTCTTCCAGCAGGATGACCGGAAACTGGTCCATCAGCTCGCCGTAGTATGCCGTCATTTCCGCCGCGCTCAGCGCGCTGCCCTCGGTGCGCAGATGATACTGACCGTCAGCGAAAAACTCACTTGAGGCAGGGTCCATGCAGATGCTGATGTCCTCTCCGGGCCTGTATCCCGCCTTCTCAATCGCCTGTACGATAAACGCCAGCGGGTCACGGTTCGACGACACGGCGGGCGCAAAACCGCCTTCGTCGCCCACTGCCGCTGAGAGTTTTTTGTCCAGCAGGATCTGGCGCAGCGCCTGGTAGACCTCGCTGCCCTGACGCACGGCCTCGCGCAGCGTGGGTGCCCCGTGTGGCGCTATCATGAACTCCTGGAAGTCCGCGCCCTGACCGCGGGCGTGCACGCCGCCGTTGATGATGTTCATGCACGGCACGGGCAGCAGATTCGCCTGCAGGCCCCCCAGGTAGCGCCACAGCGGCTCGTGCGAGGCCTGTGCCGCCAGCCGGGCCACCGCCAGCGATACGCCCAGAATGGCATTGGCACCCAGGCGACTCTTGTTCTCCGTGCCGTCCAGCATCAGCATGATGTTGTCCAGCTGCCGCTGCTCGCGCACGTCCAGGCCGCGCACGGCTTCGCAGATTTCCGTATTAACCGCCCTGACGGCATCCAGCACGCCTTTGCCGCCAAAACGTTGTGCGTCACCGTCGCGGCGCTCTGCGGCCTCGCGCGACCCGGTGCTGGCCCCGGAAGGCACCGAGGCGCGTGCCATCATCCCGTCCGGGGTCCGGGCCTCAACTTCAACGGTGGGGTTGCCGCGAGAGTCAAGAATTTCCCGGGCGGTCACGTTATCCAGTGTAAAGTGCATAGCGTTTCTCCCGGTTTAGTCATTCAGGTGAGTAATAAGCACATCCACCGTGAGGTGGTTGATGTATTCCGCCGAGCGGGACGTCAGCATTCCCATAAAGCGGTTGCGGTGCCCGGCAAGCACGAGGTCCACGCCCAGCTCATTGATGCACTTCTCCACGTCCTCAAAGCGGCGCATGGTCACCAGCTCCCGCGTGTCTACCGCCTCAGGCACGGAGGCCGCCAGCTCGCTCATAAACGCTTTGGCTTTCAGCACCTCTTCCGACACGACGTCGTCCATCAGGCTGTCGGACACGTAGTTCATTTCCCGGTAGTCGTCGCTGATGTGGGCCAGGGTGATTTTCATGCCGAGCGGCTGCGCCAGCGCGACCGCCCGTTTCAGCAGGAGGGTGCCGTCGTCTTTGTCGTTCACAAGTATCAGTGCGTGGGTGTAGCAGGTCATAATGAACTCCCGTTCTGGTTAAGGCGGGACTCAAGCCACGGCAGAAGCTGTTTTTTGCGGCTGAGCATGCCCGGTACGGAGCAGGAGGCCGCGTTAACGCTCTCCCGCCCGGCGAAGTAAAGCGTTGAAAACCCGGCGCGAATGTCGGTCAACATCAGCACCGTCAGCCCGGCACCCGACTGGTCCGCCAGATACGCCAGGGCAGCGAGCAGGTCGTCCATCACGGGGGCAACCTGTGTCGGTGAGCTGACCTCAATCTGGGCAATGCGCACGTCGGTGCCGGCAATGACGAAGGCCTTGAGGTCCCTGCCCAGCAGCTGCTGGGCGCTGAGGCCGCTGACGTCCGTTTTGGCGGTGAGGAGGTCACGGGCGAAGGCTCTGCGGTTTACGCCGGACAGCACGCCCAGTTCGGTCGCCGAACGGATATCGTCTTCGGTGGTGGTCGGCGAGCGAAGATTCACGGTGTCACTCAGGAGTGCGCCCAGCAGAAGCACGGCGAGCGTCGGGGGCAGCGTGCGGCGCGCTTCAGCGTCCATCAGCAGCCAGAGCAGCGTGGCGCTGCTGCCAACCGGGCGGATATGCACCTCCGGCGGCAGTTGCGTTATCAGCCCGCCCAGCCGGTGGTGGTCAGTGATGCCCACGACGTTGCTCCGGAGCAGGTCGTCAGGCCCCTGCGCCGGCTCGGTGAAATCGACCAGCCACACCCGTTCATCCTGCAGCGGAATAGCGAGCAGCGGCGGCAGCGTAAGACCGGCGGTGTCAAAGATAAAGCGGGTTTCCCGGTTAGCCTCGCCGAGACGCCATGCGCGGGCGTCCATGCCGCGCCCGGTCAGCCAGTGAGCGGTGACGACCGCCGTGCAGATGGCGTCGCTGTCAGGATTGATGTGGCCAAAAACGTGTATCAAGGGTCTCTCCCCGTAAAGGGAAGTACGCAGGCCGGGAGGAAAGTAAGGACGGCCTGACGCACCTCCTGAAAATCAAGAGTCACATCAGGCGTCATCAGCTCCGGAACGGAGCGGTTGGGAAAGGTGGAACGCCATCACCCTGTACTCTGAGTATAGAGCCAGACGGAAAGCCTGTCAGTATTATTCTGCTGGCACCCTCAGCCCGCCAGCGCAGCGCGTGCTTCGCGGAGCACCCGGCGGATGTTTTCCGGCACCGCCGGGCTTGTGCAAAGTGAAAGCGGACTGGGGTGAGGCATCTTCAGCACCGTGACGCCGGGGCACTGATGACTGACCGTCCCGCGGGCCTGAGCCGCTACGGCACCGGCCAGCACCACCACGCGCAGCGCGGGCAGATACGCCAGCACGTCCTCAAGCCAGGCGCAGCCGCTGCGGATGTCCGCCGCTGAGGGCCGTTTCTGCGGCCCGTCGCTGACCCAGGGCACCGTATTCCACAGCACGCTGTCCCGGCGCGCAATACCGGCTTCCGCCAGAAACCGCCCCAGGTTCTGCTGGGCCGGCCCCGGGTTATCCCGCGACACAAACCGGGGTGACGGGCTGCTGCGCGCCGGCGACTGCAGCAGGACGAGCAGTCCGGCCCCGGTCCCGCCGTCGGCCGGATCAAACCACGGCAGCTCCACGCCGTGCTGACGCAGCCCGCTGACCCAGCGATTCAGCGCAGCCACGTGCGGCGCGGTGACTGCCGCGAGGCGTTCCTCGCGTAAAAACGGGTCCAGCAGCGACGTGCAGGTTTCACTCACGGCTTCCGGTCCAGGCCTGCCAGACAGGGGGAAACAAACAGTTTCCCGCTCCATGCCCCGCGCACCGTCTTCACCGCGACCAGCAGCCACATGGCGGCCAGCATGACGACAAGAAGCGCACCGAAGCCTTTAAAGAACGCCAGGTCAACGAGGGTGGACAGCTTCAGCGTGGCGACCGTGTACACGCCCAGCGGGAAGGTAAAGCCCCACCATCCCAGATTGAACGGAATGCCTTCACGGAAGTATCGCACGGTTATCAGCGTGGCCAGCAGCATCCACCACAGGCCGCAGCCCCAGAAGAGAATGCCGGCAACGAACCCCACGCCCTGCGCGATATGACCGATTTCCGGCATGCCCGCCGCGGCAAACACCCCGGGCGCATCTCCGCCGATGACCAGCATCCCCAGCGAGCCGGTACCAATCGGCCCCAGTGCCAGCCAGCTTGAGGCCGCCATGCTTTCGTGTGGTAGCTTGTGCAGCGCCATACGCAGCAGCAGGATGGCGAGGATGCTCAGCGCCACCGGCACCGAGTACGCCCACAGCACGTAGCTGGTAATAATGATGCCGAGCTGCGCGTGGGGGTCGGCAATGTGCGGTGCCAGCAGGCCGCCACTGACTGCCGCAACCTCGGCGGCCACGACCGGCAGTAACCAGACGGCGGTCATCTGGTCAATGCTGTGCTGCTGCCGGGTAAACATCATGTAGGGAATACACACGCCACACAGCAGCGACATCGCCACGTCCAGCCACCACAGGGCGTGCGCTACGGGAATGACGTCAGCCCCCCACCGGGGGAGGCCAAACGCCAGCAGCCCGTTGATGATGGTGGCCATGCCCATCGGGATGGTGCCGAAGAACATGGACACCGTTGAATGGCCAAAGATGCGCTTTGCCTCACCGAAGTACATCACCCAGCGGGCCAGATACATCACGGCAAAGACGCTGAACAGGAAGATGTTAAACATCCAGAGTCCCTCGGCGACGAGGCGTAATCCCGGAACCGGCCAGGGGAACTGCGCCAGAGACAGAGACAGGATACCGGTCCCCATGGTCGCGGCGAACCAGTTAGGCGTGAACTGACGTATGGCCTCTTTCGGGCTGCTCAGCGCGCTCAGCGGGCGCGCTCCGTTATGCAGGGTAAATATTTTATCGTTCATGCCGTAATCTCCTGAGTAGACAGAAAGAGTATAGGCACGTCGGGTTAAATCTTTAAAACAGGTTATTCAGTTAAAATAAACCAGTAAAAGTGGTTAGACTCTCCCACTCCGGGAAGGACCGTCACACCGCCGGAGTGAGGGAAGGACTGAATCAGGCCTGCGGCGGGCTTTTAATCGTGGCCGTGACGCGGTTCTGTTTCAGGTCAACGACCGCAATGCTGAGGTCTTTATTCAGCACCCACGCGCGGGCACCGTCTTTGCTGAAAACGATGGCCTGACGGGGCGCATCCAGTCCGGTAACGGTGGAGACCACCTTACCGGCGGCGGTATCAATAACGGAGAGGCTGTTGTCGCCCAGGTTGCCGCTGTAAACATAGCGGTTATCCGGCGTCAGGGCGGCACCGTAAGGATCCTGCCCCACGGGAATGGTTGCCGTAATGGCGAGCTTCTGCGTGTCAACCACGGCGATGGTGTTGCTGCCGCTGTTAGCCGCGTACAGTGTGCGGCCGTCGGCGCTGACTGAAATGGCGCGCAGCTTGCTGAAGCCTGTTATCTCGCCGCGAATCTCGCCCGTTACGGCGTCAACCAGGGTAATTTTATCGCCCTTAAAGTTAGTGACGTAGACGGTTTTGCCGTCCGGGCTGATTTTTATGCCCTGACGGGGCTGGGCAAAACCCGTCACGACCGCAACGGGCCGGTTGTGCGTCAGGTCATACACCGAGAGCGTGCTGGCGGCCTCGTTATTCACATACAGGCGCTGACCGTCACGGCTGATAGCTGTGCCGAATGCCCCGGGCCCCAGCGGCAGCGAGGTCTCCACATCAAGCGTCCCGGTGCTGATTTTTCTGACCACGCCGAGGCTGCTGTCTGAAAGATATACGGCCTTCCCGTCGGGGGAGAAAAGCGCATTGCGGGGCGTGACGTATCCCTTCAGCACCTTTCTGACTTTCCCGGCAGCCAGGTCGTAGACCACCACCTCAGAGCGCTCACTGTAGGACGCCACCGCCGTTTTCTCATCGGGACTGACAGCAAGGGAATTGTTGTGGATATCGCCGTCAAACGTCCAGCGTTCCTCTGCGGCACCGGCGAGGGTGCTGATAAGAAGAAACGCCACCGCGGTCAGTCCCGGGATCCTGTATTTTTTTATCATCATTTTTCCTGCATTGGGGTGGGTAAGGGATAAGACTCATTGCCCGATTGAGGGCTTCAGAGTAAGCGTGGCAGATTAAATCCTGGCGGGCAAATCGATTTTCCGACTATGTCTTACCACCCTCAACCTTCCCCCCTGTCAGTAAGCATACTGAGGTAGTTCAAGGCTGAATAATTCCTGTTCAGAAAATAAACTTCAGAGGAATGGTAACTGATTTTTTTTGTTTAAATTGCATTCCACATAAACGCCTCGATGTCGAACAGGGTAATGAGCGTTTTAGAGGCTCTGTCACCTCGCGTGGAACAGTATTCGATTGATGAGATGTTTCTGGACGTACGCGGAATCGATTTTTGCACGGACTTCGAGACGTTTGGCCGCGAAGTCCGGCGCAGTGTGCGTGAATATACCGGCCTTACGGTCGGGGTCGGCATAGGTAAAACCAAAACGCTCGCAAAATCAGCCCAGTGGAGCAGCAAGGAGTGGCCCCAGTTTGGTGGTGTGCTGGCCATCACGTCGCACGTCCGGGCTGAGAAGATGCTGGCCCGCCAGCCCGTTGAGGAGGTCTGGGGAGTCGGCAGACGCATTGCCAAGAAACTGAATACTATGGGAATTACAACCGCACTGGAGCTCTCCCGCGCCAATCCTGCAATGATCCGTAAACACTTCAGCGTGGTACTGGAGCGAACGGTGCGCGAGCTGAACGGCGAGAGCTGTATCAGTCTGGAAGAGGCACCGCCGGCGAAGCAGCAGATCGTGTGCTCCCGTTCGTTTGGCGAAAGGGTCACCGAGTATGAACACATGAGGCAGGCAATCTGTCAGCATGCCGAACGGGCGGCCGTTAAATTGAGAGGGGAAAAGCAATACTGCAGACAGGTTTGTGCATTCATAAAAACCTCTCCTTTTTCGCCCGGGGAGACTTACTACGGTAACGTGGCTTCAGAGACGCTGATGTCGCCCAGTCAGGATTCCAGAGACATTATTGAAGCTGCGATGAGAGCACTTGATCGGGTGTGGATGAGTGGCCATCGCTATGCGAAAGCAGGCGTTATGCTGAACGATTTCACTCCTTCAGGTGTTGCGCAGCTCAATCTCTTTGACGAAGTTCAACCCAGAGCGAATAGTAAGTCTCTGATGCAGGTGATTGACCATATTAATCAGACTGGCCTAGGGAATATCTGGTTTGCCGGCCGAGGGATAGCACCAGCCTGGCAAATGAAGCGCGAGATGCTTTCACCAGCCTATACCACTCGTTGGAGTGATATACCTTTAGCTAGAATCTAATAGCTAGATAAAGTATACAATAAGTGATGCAGATAAAACTGCATCACTTGGGAACTTAAAAAGCTTTTCCTTGAATAATATTTAAATGTGGCCGATACAGGAAAGGGACCTTCAACTGTAAATCATTTTTAAATATTTTTTGATCTATAAAGCCAATTTCGGAGAGCTGAATTGCAATTTTTTTGGCTTCATCAACGTCTACTTTCCATACTTCAGCAGCTGTTTCTAAAGAATGTTCAGCTTTTTGGTTTTCAAAAGCCATAATGTGCTCCCTCAAATATGGATACTCGGCAAATATAGTTTGCTCTAATTTTACTTTAGATATTTCCAGTGTAGATTTTTTGATGGATTGTCGACTGACAATGTTTGGCGGCTCAGCCTTATCGCTGCTGATATCTTGTTCTCTCCGCTCTTCCAATACCGTTTGATTATAGAAATGGATTAATTCACGGGGCGCGACATAACCCAATCCATCCCTAACCCGACTTATAATCCAGTCAAAGGTATCTGATTGCTTCTCACCAACATCAACCTGAGTTGGAAATAATGTATAATAATAGTCTTTTTGCTTATCAAAATCAGATTTTATTTCATCTGGCACGATAGATAAAGAATCTATTATTTCCTGATTCTCCAGAGATCTTACGACGATAAGATTTAATAGGTTGTTAGTTGACCATTCAATAAGTGTCGTTCTTGTTATGTGGCTGGCTTCTCTAAAGCCTTCTTTTGTAATTCGATTCCAAATATCATTTCTCAGGAATATTTTTAGGTAAATATTCTCAAATTCTTCTAAGTCCAAATAAACCTTGAATAAAGCACGTAACGCATTTTTCTCTAAATCTAAACTTTGCTCAAATGCTACATCAAGACGATCGCATAATATCCAAAAAATTATATTATTTTCACCAAGGTAGGTGTCTAATATCTCAATTAATTCGTCTACAGATTTATAACCCTCCTTCCTCTGTAATTCAGTGGGAGTTTTAAATGTAATTTTTCCTGTAAGGCCGCCCTCTGCGGTTGCGCCGGCTTCGATGGATTCCACATTGACTAACCTTTTTGCGAATCTCATAGCGCTATTTACGAAGTTTTTTAATGAATTTTTTTGTTCAATTAAACCTGAAGTTATTAGCTTATCTATAACTAATTTCGCGCCATCTTTATTATGGCCGTTATTCAAAAGCCAGTCGCACGTTACCTGTAAAAAATATACTTTCCATAAGGTAATAAACTCTCTTTCTGCTGTAGGGGGTTCATCACTCACATCTGAGAAAACAGTTTGACCTGTGGGCTTCTCAGCAGACAAAAGAATCGTATTGCGTCTCTTAAAATCATCGGTGCGCTTAAGTAATAATGTATATAATGCACTTTTTCCTGAACCTTTTGCACCGAAAATGATATCTATATCTCCGTTATAAAGAGATTCCCACTGCTGAGTTTTTATAAAGTAATTAGATAACTTATCAGATTCTTGCTCGGCAACTCTTTCACCGAATGAGATTTTGTCAAGTTTCATTATGGCTCCATATCCAGATAGGTAGAAATAAAAACCGGTAGACCAAGGACCTTTATTCATTTAAAAAAGAGCTTTTTAATCAAAGCATGCTATAAATAAATGCATTACAATGTCAACTGTTTTAAATGATGATAATGATTCATATCATGATTCCAAAAAAAACATTTTATCTTTGATTCCAGAAAAGCTAATTTTTTGATATGGACACTAAATCATTGATATCTATGATTTAGTCCGCTAGAAAAAAGTAACAGCGATGGGTAAGTCATTTAGATTTAGTTCTAATTAGAGTGCTTCAATAAACTAAAGCATGCAATTTTATTCAATTAAAACAGCCTGTTAGGCGGTGTTGATGTAATCCACCCCGACTCAAAATCAATTCTATCTACGTACATGACAGGGCATTTGGCTTCAGCAGGTAAATAATAAACCAAGCTAAGGAAATGTTCACTTGTCCTAGGCGTAAGTCATTCGAGTCCGAACCTGTCGCAGGACCGTTTAACTCAGAATAAATTATGAGGAGATTGTAATAGAAAAAAGGCTTTACTGATTGTTATTTAGTTTGCCCCTAGTTTTGATATAAAAGAACAGTATCTCGCTAAAACATCAAGGCTACGTTTCTGTAGTGCTGAAATTTTTGTGTGAAGAATTCTTGGAAATGTGCGGTCCAGATCCACTTTAAACTTATCAAGCTGTCCTATTATTTTGCTGCTATCTTATGTGACATTTTTAGTAACTTGAGAGAAAATATGCCTCTGAAATTATAAATAGGTTACTAATTCATTGAAAAACTGCATAATGCTTTAAGTAGGTTTTTAGGTCGGAATGAGGAGTCAAGCCGAATGAGGTCAAGTGAAAATCTTTTTATAATTAAAAAACATCTCAAAGGTGAATTTGAGAATCAATTACTTAACGCTGCCTTGTACAACCTTTCAGATGAGAACAATCAGCTGAGGTTCAGTAACTATGCATATGCGCTAAGAGAGCTTTTCTCACTAATCATAAAACGAATGGCTCCGGAGGAAAATGTTATGAGTTGCGAGTGGTTCTCAGGATTGAATGAAAAAAAACAGATTAAAAGAACAGATTCCTATAAATATATTATTCAAGGCGGCTTAAGCGATGAATACGTTTTAGAAGAATTAAAAGTTGATGTCTCAGGGATATTCCCGAGATTACGTGATGCATTCAATGCGCTAAATAAACTCACCCACATAAGTGAGAAAGTATTCCCTATACATGCTGATAAAGGTATCGATATAGTGAATGATGTAGAAGAACATATTAGCACTTTATTCAACAAGCTGGATGAGTGTCATAAGGAGGTGCTTACCAAGCTTGAAGAGGCAGTGGGTGATGCTGCAATTTACAGTTCAGTTACAGACAGTATGTCTTCAATCGATGAATTATCGACTCATAGCTCCATTGATGAAGTATATATAGATGATATTAAAATAATTGAAATAAATGATATTGAAATAGTTTTTTTAGCTACAGGCACTGTGTACGTTGGACTACAGTGGGGTTCTAATTCGGATGTCCGTAATGATATAGGTGCGGTTGGCAATAAAACCTTCCCTTTTTCATGTGAAGTTAGAAGCACCGTATACGAACCTGATAACTTAGGATGTGAAGAAGGCGCATTCAATATAGATACATCTAGTTGGTGGGAAGGCTACTACGATTTAGAAGATTAAAAATATCAATAAAAATTTCGTATCAATTAGCCCGGTTAGACGGGCTTTGTTATGCCTGCCAATTAGTCATGTAAACTGATATAGCGGTTTTTGAGCGCTTTTATTATTCACCGCGTGCTGCTACGTGAATCTGACTGAAGAGACGTTTCACCCAGGCGTCAGTAACGTGCTTCGGATCGGATGAGATATACGTTGATACAACAAAGCTCCCCGCTTTGTTGCCGGTGGCCCCCGTGCCTTTGAACGTCCGGCTAACTTCAATCGTCAGCCTGTCATTTCCGGCCCAGTTCCTGGACATGCGGTAATAACTGCCGGGCTCTGCCGACCAGCTGGTGCCCTCTGAAATGGATGAGGCTGACCAGCCTGAATTCCCCTGGCCGCTGTTGCGTGCGGCAGCCACATCCCCGTCGGATACGAAGCCAAACTTTTCTTTCAGACGCATCGCCACGGTATCGGCCGGTATGGCAATGGGGCCGTAGGCATCACTGACTTGATTGCGTTTTTGCGGGGTGGTCTGGTCTTTAACATCTGAAGACATTTGATTGCCGTCATTTAGCCAGCCAGACTGGCCGATACCGCTCATGAAGCTGCTGCAACCTGTCAGCGTGGTCGCCAGCACAATGGAAGAGAGAGTTAGTGCTTTTTTTAGCATGGGATTCTCCGGTTTACAGGCGGGCTGCACCCGGCAGCCCGCGTTATTCATAATCAGAAAGTGAAAGAAAGCTGCGCTGCAGCGCCATAGCTGCGGTCTGTGCCGGCCATGCCGGTCAGGTCGAGATGTACAACGTTGAAGGGTGAAATCCCCACACCGGCGGTAAACATGCTGCGAGCGCTGTTGCGCATGTCTGCGCGGTAACCGGCACGCAGTTGCGCCCAGTTCCAGGCATTCAGCTCGGCACCCACGCCGGCATACTGCGCTTTTTCATCCGAGGCAAAACCGCTGGCCGGTGTCAGGTCAACGTCTGTGGCCAGCGTGACAAAACCGTTACTCCACGCCGTGCCGGCAGTCGCCTGCGGGCGGATCTGGAACGTGTCCGTGATGCCGTTGATTTCACGCGTACTGATGTTACGCGACACAAGGTTCTGTCCTGTCATTCCGACGGTCCACTCGGGCGTCAACTGAGCCGCAAAGCCGACGTCGACGTTTGCGCCGCTTTCGGAACGCTTCCAGTCACCGCTGCGAAAATCTGACGCGCTGTAATTACCGACGGAAACGTTGTAGTTCCAGGTATCCACGCGCTGAACCTTTGGCGTGATGCCGACAGAAACCGGCGTGTCGCCCGGGTAAACTGATGCGCAGCGGCGATACCGTATTCCGTGACCAGCGCGGCGACGCCCTGCGCCCGTGAGGTCATCTGGTCAATGTCCGTCTGGGTCGGAGAGAAAATGCCGCTCTGTGCCGCATCGAGATACGCCAGGTCACGCTGTGTGATATCGGTGCGGACCTTCGCCTGTCCCCAGCCTTTGGCCACAAAGGCGAAAGGGAGGGTGTCATTGGGAATGGCAATCACCGCAGAAAGACCTGCGCTGGCATGCCCGCTGTCGCCGTCAACGTCCTGCAAGGCCTGTTTCAGCGCTGCCGCCTGTCGTGAACTGTTGCCGGTGCCCGCTGAATCGCGGAAGTCGTCAAAGGTGCTTTTTACCCGGTCCAGCCCTTCACGCAGGTTATCCGGATCGCTGATTTGTGCCCCCACGCCCGGCAGGATGAGCCCGACGTCATCACCTGCATCGTGGCGGGTCATCAGCGCGGGGTTGGCCAGCGCAGCGGCCAGATAACCGGAAGAGGCCACGCCGGTTCCGCCCATGGCATCGTTACGCGCTTCGGTCCAGGTGGTTGCAGCATTCACTGACGGCACGGTTGAAGCCAGTAATGCCAGAATGATGCTGCGGGTTAACAGTTTTGCTTTCATCATTTATTTCCTTTTCTTGTTTTTGACAAAGGGGTTTCCCTGGTGCTGACGCACCAATAAAATAAACAGCCCGGTTTTTTGTTATTTAAATACGGTTAACCGAAACTCATGACTTCTTTCAGATAGTCTTCCCATTCAGGCGTTATATGAAACGCCGGGTTTAGGAAAGGTATCCGTTCCTCCTCATTCCACATGAAATTATGTCCAGGTCTGAACTTACTAATAATTATTTCATCAGCGACGGATGAGACCGAAAACGGCAACTCAGATCCCTCTCTCAGACTGTCAAATAACCTGCCCGGTAATTTTCGAAAAGAAATTTGAGCAACCCTTCCTTTTAACCGCAGTAATTCACAGAAAGAGAGAAAAGCATTTGTTTCTGATTCATTGCTGACCGTAAGAGGGACCACGCCGGTTAAATAATTACTTTCAAAGGACACGCCATTTATATATTTATCCCGGGTCGCTGTGATTACCATCTCGTGGCTGATATTTAGCGCTGGCTCACCTTCATTATGCTGACGTCTGTAAAAACGTAAGGACTTAATCACTGTATCTTTATACGGCAGAAGGCATTCAGCTGCCTGCCAGAAGTCACGCATTAACACGGACTTAACCGGAAGGATGTCTTCTCCGGCGAGCCAGCCGGACTGGACACCGAACCATGACGCAAGCTGTTCAAGCACAGGCAGGGTAATGTGATCAAGCGTGCGCTCCCGGTTCTCAAGCACACTCATGCCGATGTTCAGCTCAGAGAGCAACGTGGCCACCTGCGCCACATCAAGGCTGTGACGGTCCATCAGGTGCCAGAAGCGCTCATAAACGCGGTTTACAGAGGCTTTGCGGGGCGCCGTGGTTTCTGTCATGACGCCTTCGACAATCACATTGACCAGCTCTGAAACGGAGATGCCGAGCTTGTGTGATACCTGATTCAAAAATTCCCGTGATGCCGGCCGGAAACGAATGGTTACTGGCGGACTTACTGTTTTCTTCCCTTCCGCAAACTGCTCAAGCAGTTGCCTCTGCTCATCGGTCTGCTCTAAGGCGACGCGGGACAGAATTTCTGTCAGGTTCATGCGTTTCATAAAGGCCCTGGTGTTGGCTGAATGAGAAAATATTTTGTTAATCTTTTCTGTATTCGTTGTGAATACAGTACCTGGCAAAACCGTGCCTTGTATAACGCGATATTTCGATCGTTCAGATCGAATACATGTGTGTAATCAGTGTGAACATTGCCTTTATGACTTAACACCCGAAATTATTTTTCCGGTTCAGAAGTTTTTTTCAGCAGCATCACCGGCCACCGGGTCCTGGACGGACAGCGCCAGTGCCACTGCCGAAAGAGGATTTCCAGCTGCATCAGCGCGCGGGCTGAATCCCGGAAAGGGACGCTGGTGAGCCTGCTGCGGTAAGACCAGCCCCGCACCTTCAGGTATGTCCTGAGTCTGGCCGCACGGGCAGGCGTCAGAAGGTGGGAAGCTACCACAACGGTTTTTCCCCCGGCTAACGCGGCTTCAGTTGACTCAAACACCCCCGACCAGAACCAGCTCACGCGCTCAGGCGTGAGCCCCACAGTGGGCTGACAGGCTGACAGATGAACGGTGATACGTTTTCTGTGGCTCAGTATGCAGGGCTTTCTGAGCAGCTGACGGGTCAGCCAGTCGAGCGGTCTGAGCAGAAACGGAGAGAGTGCCGTAAGCAGCCACATAAAACAGAATGTGTCACAGCCGGGTGAAATAAAAAGGCTGATGCTGCCGGACAGAGTCAGCCACAGAAGAAGGTACAGCGCTACCAGACGTTGCTGCATGAGTGTGTTCAGTTTAATTAAAGGAAGGTTGTGCAAGAAAAGCACGGGACGTTAAAAGCGTCCGCCGTTAATCCTGAATCCGTTCCTGAAAATTAACGCAAGCTGAATATCTCTCTGCGCTGAATCCAGGTTTAACGTTGCAAATGTCGCCCCGTCTCTTAGCGTTACGTCATTTCAGATAAAGAGCGGGTGTCGATGGAACGGGTGATGAAGTGGCTGACGGGGCGCGGAAACAACAGGCCTGCCGGGCTGCCGGTGGGTACGGTCGTCAGGGAGGTGGCGTTTCGCCCGGTTCTGGAGGGCAGCACGCTCATGCAGACAGAGGAGCGACGCAGGCTTGTCAGAATGCTGGCGGATAACAGCCCGCTTTCACAGTCCGTCACCGATGCGTGGTGGCTGAAGCCTGTGCAGACGATGCTTGAGCGTGTGCAGGACTGCCCGGCCGCATGGAACGGTGCCTATTCGTCACCGGGGGGATTTGGCGACCTGAGCCTCGGCGTGGCCGTCCGTGCGGTCAGGCTCGTCAGGGGAATGATGCTGCCGCCAGGCGCCACACCTGAAGAGCAGTCGGCACAGGCCCCAGGGTGGGTCTGCGCGGTATTCTGGGCAGGTCTGTTCCATCATCTGCCCTGGCTGACGCAGGTGGAGGGCGCGACGCAGTCCGGAAAAATCTGGTATCCGGGGCTGCACAAGCCGGACGGCCCGTGGCGGGTCCGGCCCGCAAAGACTGCCCGGGCTCCGGCCCTGACAGGTCAGTACATGGCGGCAAAGCTGCTGCCTGAGACCGGCATGCTGTGGCTTCACCAGTGGCCGGAAGCGTCACGCTGTCTTCTTCAGTTTCTGTCGGGTGAGCGTGCCGGTGCCGGTGTGCTCTACAGCATCATCATGCAGGCGCGGGAGGGGGCAGGTCTGGAACTAGGTGGCCTTTCAGATATTACTGACACGTCTTCTGTAAACCCGACGCCGGAAATGCAACATGCTGATAATTCCCCAAAATTAGCAGATAGCGCACCTGTCCTTTTGTCGAGTCACATCAATTCAGCAAATGTTTCAGAGCCAATTGAAAGCGAAGCGGCAGCGTATACTTCCACACAGGCAGCCGGAGACGAGACGGCTCCAGGAACAGAAAAACCTGAATTACCGGTACTGAGCTCCGCGCTGCAGTCTGCAATCGGCGGGCGCGAAGCGACTGAGTATGGTTCAGATAGTGAAAATGAAAAGGAAGATTCAGAAATTAAACAGGAGGTGGATTTACTTTCGGTACTGGACCTGATGGCTAAAGGGGAAGCCTCCGTTTTATCAGCCGGACAAACTGCTGAGTCAGCGAAGCAGGAGCAAACGGAAGACGGGAAGCCGGCGGTCGACAGTGAACCCTCTGAGGGCAACGTTTTTCTGGACTGGCTGCGGGAGAGCGTGGATGCCGGAAAAGTTACCGTCAATGATTCCGACAGCCTTCTGCATGTACTGTCCGGCTTTATTTTTATGATATCGCCCGATGTGTTTTTCCGGTTTATTTCCTCGCAGCCAGAAAATAAATACGAAAAAAACAAGCTGCAGAAAAACTTTGAATCACTGGGCCTTCACCACATACGAAATGGAAAGGGGCTTTACTCCTACCATAAATATGAGTCGCCTGATAAAAGCGGTCAGTTCACCAAACTGTCGGGCTACATGATTAAGTCTGACATTATTTTAAAGAAAGGACGCTGTCTTTCAGACAGCATATGGCTCTCTCCTAAAAGAGAGTAATTACAGGGTTAATAAAATACGAGGTTACCATGTCTGAAAAAACGACCTTCGATGACATTCTGAACGACTATTTTTTCAGTAAGGTTCTCCGTCCAGCCAGTGAATGGAGCTACAGAAAGGTTGTAAAAACTTTCACAGAATTCAGTGAAGGTAAAATATTGCCTGAAAGTATATGTCGCCTTGATGTTCTTAGATGGCGACGTCACGTTCTGAACGAACAAAACTGCAGTAAACGGACATGGAATAATAAAGTTGCACATATGAGAGCGCTGTTTAACCACGCTATAACACATTCTCTCGTTACTGCACGGGACAATCCGTTTAATGGCGTGGTTGTTAAGCCAGACCGTAAACGAAAGAAAACGCTTACCCGGGAACAAATGAAGAAAATTGATCTCGTAATGCAACGAAAAATTGAACAGGAGCAAATCGGTATTCATGATTCCCGGCCTAACGCGCTTGAACCTGCATGGTTCTGGATGACAGTGATTGAAACGCTAAAGTTTACGGGCATGCGTCAAAACCAGCTGCTGCATATAAGGCTGTGCGATGTGGATCTTAAACAGGGTGTTATTGAGCTGAGACCTGAAGGCTCAAAAAATCATCGAGAACACCGGGTGCCTGTCACGGACAAGCTGAGGCCTCGCCTTGAAGATCTGTACCGTCAGGCTAAACAAATGGGCGCAAGGCCGAAGGATCAACTGTTTAATATCAACCGTTTCAGTCGTTTAAAAAAGAAAACCGTCACAGGCGGTAACATGGATCATCCCCCAATGCGGGCGTTTTTCAGGCGGCTTTCACGCGAGTGTCAGTGTGATATCAGCCCGCACCGTTTCAGGCATACCATCGCTACAGACCTGATGAAAACACCGGAACGAAGCCTGAATGACGTGAAAATGTTGCTGGGGCATTCAAGTGTTGCGGTCACTCTGGAGTATGTTGAAGCGAATATGGATCATCTTCGAAGGAATCTTGAAAGCGCATTTATGCTCTAGGACTATTCCTAAGTCAAATTTCTAACGGATTGATATCAGTGGAGGAAAAATTAGCGCGGTTTCATTTACAGATCGTTGACACAAACCTTGTGAAAAGGTAAAAACCTGTAATTGAAATACTCGGGATGTGAGAAATCCGGATGATGTTACCAGCATCATCCGGATTCTTAATCCCATAATCTTCAAGTGTAGAACGAATGCGACTCATCCTGCACGATGACGAAAAGGGATCTCTGTCTTGCCCGTTAAGGATCTCAACTCTTAACGAACAGGCTCTGAAGAGTGGTGCCCGAACCCGGAATCGAACCAGGGACACGGGGATTTTCAATCCCCTGCTCTACCGACTGAGCTATTCGGGCAACGGGGCGCATTAAACCCTATGCAGGCCCCAGCGTCAAACGCTTTTCACAAAAATGAAATCAACTGCCGCCTTTTCCATCAACCGCAGCAACATTGACCGCCGGTCCCGGTGGCGCATAACTCGGGTGCCGGATTTTCACGCTGTCTAACGCCGCCTGGCTGGCGGTTTTTCGCTGCTATTTTGCTTTATCCACAATTTATCGGCGCTCTTTTTACTAACTGTTTTTTTGCCATAAATCCGTCATCTGCGCTCATTACTCTTAAGATTATTCCTGGACAATCAAGAGCCGCATCATGCAGTTACCCGCCTCTGTGAATACTGTGGTTTCCGCCTCAAGTCGTTACGATGCGCGGGTGTTATGCATTGAGGTCCCTTTTGTCAGTCCGGAGACGGATAACCGTGCGGTGATGGCGCTGTTTGCCGAGCATAAAGATCTCATCGGTTTGCCCGTGGTAGAAAACGGCAAACCGTTTGGCATGATTAACCGCCACATCTTTTTGTCGCAGATGGCGCGGCCCTTCTTTCCCGAACTGTATGACCGTAAAAGCTGCATTGCCTTTATGGATAAGTTCCCGCTGGTAATCGACGTAGAAAACACGCTGGAAAGCGTGGCGCAGCAGGTGGTGGCCAATGGCGATAAGTCCGTCGCTGATGGCTTTATCCTGACGGAGAACGGGCACTATATTGGCATTGGTTTAGGGATCGATCTGATCCGCCGCGTCTCCGACTTACAGGCGCGCCAACATCAGCAGATTTTACAAAGCATCGATTACGCGCGGGTGATTCAGGACGCGATGCTGGACCGATCCAACCAGCTAATCGCGACTCTGCTCGACGACTGGTGTCTGTACTGGCAGCCCAGGGACGGCGTGGGTGGCGATTATTACGCCTTTCACCGTCATAATAACGGCTGGCTGGCGGTCATTGCCGACTGTACGGGCCACGGCATTCCTGGTGCCTTTATGACGGTAATTTTGCAGTCTGCGCTGGAAAATGCGCTACGCGAGGCCGATCTGCAGGCGCCTGCCCGCATTCTGCATGCGCTTAACCACCATATTAAACAAACCCTGGGACAGTTAAATGCGTCTCAGCAAACGTCACTCTCTAACGATGGCTGCGATGCCATCGTGCTGTCTGTCGATACCGAACTACATCAACTGCGTTGGGCCAGCGCCCGAACCCAGGCATTTATGCTCAGCAACATCAGTAACGAAATCATCGCGCTCAGCCAGGATCGCGTCGGCGTGGGGTATACCGATACGCCGGAGGATTATGACTGGCCGGAACAGAGCCTGGCATTTAATCGCGGCGATATGCTGTTTGTGCTGACGGACGGCGTCACCGATCAGCCGGGTGGCGAGCGCAATATTATGTTTGGCAATAAGCGTATTCAGTCACTGCTGATGCGCTATCAGCATTTGCCTATGGCGGAGTTATCGCTGGCGTTTCAGCAAGACTATTTAAGCTGGCAAGGTAACCAGGCGCGACGCGACGACGTCACCTGGTTTGGCTTTCGCTATTGATTGCACCGGGAAGAAAATGAAAAACGAATCACTCCGTGGTCTGCCGTTCAACACCGAATCGCAATCTGGTCTTATCGCGCTCCAGTACACCGGCTTTTTTTCGCCGCAAAACATCACGGCAATGGGTGAAGTGGTCAAACTGTTTCTGGAGAACCACGAGCAGTCACAGAAAGTGCGACGACGGCTGTTCTCCAGCTTTGTCGAGATCGCGCAAAACATCCTGCGCTACTCGCAGGACAGCCGGGCGCTGAGCCACAACGATCAGCTCTATCGTTTTGGATCGCTGAGCCTGCGCTATGATGGTGGGCGCTACTATCTGGAAAGTGCCAATCTGGTAGGCAGCGATGCCAGCGTTCAACTGCGTGGCGATCTGGACTCGTTACGGGTCATGAACGCAGACGAAATTAAACAAGCCTACCGCAGTCGGTTACGCGCAGAGAGTCCTGTCTGGAGCAAAGGCGCCAATATCGGCTTACTTACCCTTGCCCGCGACGTCAGTGAACCGCTGGAATACTGCTTCCAGCCACTGGAAGCCAGCGAGCTCTCTGCCTTTTGGCTAAAGGCGACAATCTGCCATGACTAAAGAATCCTCTATGCAAACCATTCATCTCACCGCCACCGAATGCACGCCCGCCGTGGAATTTGATTTTGCGGCCCAGCGATTTTCCCTGCGGGGCGAATCCTGGCCGGAAAATGCGGCCGCCTTTTATCGCCCGCTGCAAAGTGCACTGGAATCCTGGCAACCGCAGGCCAGCCAGCTGACTGAAGTCAATATCGACCTGAGCTATTTCAACAGCTCCAGCACCAAAATGCTGTTCGGGCTGTTCGATCAGTTCAACAGGCTGGCGCAGAACGGCTGTGAGATTGTGCTGAACTGGTTCTATGACGCTGAAGATGACGTGTCAGAAGAGTTTGGCGAGGAGCTGTCGCTGGATTTCACCGCCCTGACCGTCACATTACATGCGGAACAGCGCCAATGACGCATCTTAATGAGCTGTTTCTGGAAGAAACCCAGGCGCTGAACCATGCCAGCCATGTGGCGGCGCAGAGCTGTCTGCACGCCGAAGAGTACCGCCAGGCGCTGTCCGATCTTAATAACCACTATCAGCGGCTGATGCGCGAAACCTACCGGCTGATCTCGCGCAGCGATCGAGCCGAGCGTGAGTTAAACCGGGTGAATGAGCAGCTTATTGAGCTGACGAGAGAGCTGGAATACAAAGCCACTCACGATCCGCTGACGAATGTCTGGAACCGCAGCGCCATTATTCAGCGTATCAGCGACACACTGACGCGAACCCCCGCCGCTCTGATCATTCTTGATATCGATTTTTTTAAACGGATTAACGACGAATATGGCCATCCCACCGGGGACAAAGTGATCTGCGAGCTGGTGCAACGTATCCAGCGCAACACACCGGACATTGCCAGCATCGGGCGCATTGGGGGGGAAGAGTTCACGATTATGTTGCCGGATACGTTCCTTGGGGAAGCGGTGATTGTCGCCGGGGCGATTCTCGCCTCACTGAACGCGTCTCCCCTGGATGCGTTGCCCGAGCGGCTGGTCACCGCCAGCCTGGGCGTGAGTTGGGGCGCGGCGGGCTCCCACTTCGAAGCGCTTTATACGCATGCCGACGCCGCACTCTATGATGCTAAAAAGCACGGACGTAACCGGGTATTTTTCCGCTAGCGGGCCGGACGCTGGGCAACCTCAACGGGCGGCGGCGTGGTGGGCGGCAGGAAAATATGATCGAGAAGCTGCCGCATTACCGGCGCGGCCAGCACGCCTTCGCTGCCCCCATTTTCCAGGATCAACGCCACAGCCACCTTAGGATCGTTAAAGGGGGCGAAGGCGGTATAAAACGTATGATCGCGCAGCCGCACCGGGATCATTTTGGCATTGTAGGTCTGATTTTGTTTCAGGCTGAATACCTGCGACGTTCCACTCTTGGCCGCAATGCCATAAGGCGCGGTGTGGAAATACTTGTAGCCTGTGCCGTTCGGCGCGTTAGCCATGCCAAACATCGCGTGACGCACCAGCGACCAGTAAGGGGAATGCGGATCGCCAATCTGCGCCTGCGGCAGTTTCGGCTGGTAAAGCTGCACGTGGTTGCCAAGCTGCGATTTCTCCAGCAGGTGCGGGGCAATGACTCTGCCATTGTTAATCAGCGCCACCAGCGCCTTCACCATCTGGATCGGCGTGGCAATCCAGTAGCCCTGACCAATGCCGACTGACACCGTATCGCCCTGATACCAGGGTTTCTTATGCACTTTCATCTTCCAGTCACGGCTGGGCAACAGTCCGTTGTACTCTTCATTCAGATCGATGCCGGTGGACTGACCGTAGCCAAATTTACTGAGCATGGTGTGAATACGATCGATGCCCATCATAAACGCCACCTGATAGAAGAAGGTATCCGCCGACTCTTCGATCGCTTTAGTGACATCCAGCGTACCGTGACCGCTTTTTTTCCAGTCGCGATAGCGGCGGTCAGTACCGGGTAATGTCCAGGTGGGCCCGCCAAAAAAGGTGGTCTGTGGCGTAATGACGTGCGTGAGCAGCGCCGACATCGCCATATAGGGTTTTACCGTTGAGGCCGGCGGATACAGGCCCTGCGTGACACGGTTGATCAGCGGTAAATTTTTATCCTGCAGCAGCTTTTTGTACGCCTGATAGCTGATGCCCTTTACGAACGGATTGGGATCGTAGCTGGGGCTGGAAACCATCGCCAGCACTGAGCCGTCATGGGGATCTTCGACCAGCAACGCGGCGCGCTGCCCGACCAGCAGGCTTTCCGCGTACTGTTGCAGATGCAGATCCAGCGTCAGCGTAATGTTCTTTCCCGCCACCGGCGGCACTTCTTTCAGCACCCGGACAATGCGCCCGTGGTTATCCACTTCCACTTCCTGATAGCCGGGTTTGCCGTGCAGCAGGGATTCGTAATAGCCCTCAATCCCCTGCTTACCGATGTTATGGTCGGCAGCATAGTTTTCAGCGATGCCCTCTGCGTTCAGCCGCTTGTAGTCGTTATCGTTGATTTTGGAAACATAGCCGATCACATGCGCGAGATCGGCCCCATAGGGATATTCCCGGTCCTGATAGGTATCGATGCTGACGCCGGTAAAACGGAACTGGTTAACCGAAAAACGCGCCACCTCTTCGTCTGTGAGTTCCTCTTTGAGAATGACGGGCTTATAGCGGCTGGTCTGATGCAGATCGTGCTGAAAGCGCTCAATATCTTCCGGGGTCAGATCAACCAGTGGCGTCAGTTCTTGCAACAGCGCCTTCATGTCCTCCACTTTGTACGGGGTAACCGTGATGTCATACCAGGTCACGTTGCGAACCAGCGGGATCCCGTTGCGATCAAAGATCAGTCCGCGCGTGGGCGCAATGGGGATCATTTTGATGTCGTTCTCGTTCGAGCGCGTCTGATAATAGCTGTGGTCGCGGACCTGCAGGCGATACAGGTTAAAACCCAGGATGCTAAAGCACAGGCAAACCAGTACAAACGCCATAGCGGCACGGCGGACAAACAACTTCTCTTCAGCGTCGAAATCACGGAAATTCATCAGGCAGGTATTTTCTGTATGGCGTGTTGTTATTAATTGTTCGGCTTCATGATAGTGACATCAGCCCGTCGTGCCAGCGCGAAGATGCACAAGCCTGATGAAAAGTGTGTCATTTAGTGAGAATGTTGCGAAATGGAAAACGTGAGAGGATCATCCGGCCGCAGATGCGCAGCCGGATGAAGGGGCCGATCAGCCATCGTGGGGATTAATCACCCAGCAGCACCGACTCCAGCGCGATTTTAATCATGTCATTAAAGGTGGTCTGGCGTTCTGCGGCCGTGGTCTGCTCGTGAGTACGGATATGGTCAGACACGGTACAGATGGTCAGCGCTTTGGCGCCAAATTCAGCGGCTACGCCGTAGATGCCTGCGGCTTCCATTTCCACACCCAGAATGCCGTACTTCTCCATCACGTCGAACATCTGCGGATCGGGCGTATAGAACAGATCGGCCGAGAAGATGTTACCGACGCGCGCCTCGACGCCCAGGTTTTTGGCCGCATCCACCGCGTTGCGCACCATGTCGAAGTCCGCGATAGCGGCAAAGTCATGGTCTTTGAAGCGCATACGGTTCACTTTGGAATCGGTGGATGCCCCCATGCCGATCACGATGTCACGCAGTTTCACATCGGGACGCACCGCACCGCAGGAGCCCACGCGGATGATTTTCTTCACACCGAACTCGGTGATCAGCTCTTTCGCATAGATGGAGCAGGACGGAATGCCCATACCGTGGCCCATAACAGAGATTTTGCGGCCTTTATAGGTGCCGGTGTAACCCAGCATGCCGCGCACGTTGTTGACCTCAACGGCATCGTCCAGAAAGGTTTCTGCGATGTGTTTCGCACGCAGCGGATCGCCCGGCATCAGTACGACGTCAGCGAAATCACCCATTTCTGCGTTAATGTGAGGAGTTGCCATGATTCTCTATCCTTTTTAAAAATTTCGCTGTTTTTACAGCATGTTCTTGCCGTAGTCCATGGGGGACAGGTCAAAATAGTGTGCAATCGTCTGGCCGATATCCGCGAAGGTATCGCGGTAACCCAGCGATCCCGGCTCGACCTTCGGGCCGTAAATTAAGATCGGAATATGCTCGCGCGTATGTTCCGTGCCTTGCCAGGTCGGATCGCAACCGTGGTCGGCGGTGAGGATCAAAATATCATCCTCTTTGACCAGCTCCATCAACTCTGGCAAGCGGCGATCGAACAGCTCCAGCCCGCCTGCATAGCCTGCCACATCGCGACGATGGCCCCAGGTAGAGTCGAAGTCTACGAAGTTGGTAAACACAATCGCCTGATCCGGCGCGGTTTTCATTTCCTGGATGGTGGCATCAAACAGCGCATCCAGTCCGGTGGCTTTGACTTTTTTGGTGATGCCCTGCTCCGCATAGATGTCGGCAATTTTACCTACCGAAATCACATGACCGCCCTTCTCATCCACCAGCTTCTTCAGCATGGTAGGCGATGGTGGCTCCACGGCCAGATCGTGACGGTTACCGGTGCGCTCAAAGCTGCCGGCTTTGTCACCCACGAACGGGCGGGCAATCACGCGGCCAATGTTATAACCGCCTTCCGTCAGCTCCTCGCGCGCAATTTCACACAGTGCATACAGGCGATCTAAGCCGAAGGTTTCTTCATGGCAGGCAATCTGAAACACGGAATCCGCCGAGGTGTAAAAAATCGGCTTGCCCGAAGCCATGTGTTCTTCACCCAACTGGTCGAGAATGACCGTACCGGATGAGTGACAGTTACCGAGATAACCCGGCAACTCGGCCCGCTCAACCAGTTTATCCAGCAGTTCCTGCGGAAAACTGTTCTCTTTATCGCTGAAGTAGCCCCAGTCGAACAGAACAGGCACACCGGCGATTTCCCAGTGGCCTGACGGCGTATCTTTACCGGATGAGCGTTCGCTGGCGTAAGCGTAAGCGCCTTTTATCTCAGCGTCAGGATCCAGTCCCGGCGGGAAACGCCCGGTAGAAAGCTCGGCCGCTTTGCCCAGACCTAACGCGGTCATATTCGGTAAGTGCAGCGGTCCTTTACGGCCCTGATCCGCTTTACCGTTAAAACAGGCTTCTGCGATATGACCTAACGTATCGGAACCTGCATCGCCGAATTTGTCGGCATCTTTGCTGGCGCCGATTCCAAAGGAATCCAGCACCATAATAAAAGCACGTTTCATGCCAGTCTCCTGCGCTAACGCGCGCGACAAGTCAAAAAAAAGCGATCAGATCAGTATACCCGAATCGTCTCCGGTATACAGTCTGTTATCCGCGTTATCCCGCTTCAGTCACACGGCGATAAACCACCGGTGTGGTGGCCGGGGCGCTGTCCCCCAGAGTGATGGCCGCTTTGACAGCGGCGGCGGCCTGCTGCCAGTGCGCTTCGCTGCTGGCATGAATAACCGCCAGCGGGCGTGAAGCGTCCACCCGCTCGCCCAGCGCGATCATGTCGCTTAAGCCCACGCTGTAATCAATGGCGTCGCTGGCGCGCTGACGTCCACCGCCCATCGCAACCACCGCCATGCCTAACGCGCGGGTATCCATCTGCGTGACGTAACCTGCGCCATCGGCATAAACCGCTTTGCTCATCACAGGGGGTGTGAGGTAGCTGTCGTAGCGCTCAACGAAATCGGTTGGGCCACGTTGTGCTGCCACCATGCGGGCAAATACCTCTGCGGCTTTGCCGTTATCCAGCACGGCGAGAAGTTGTTCACGGGCGTCGGTTTCGTTAGCCGCCAGTTTGCCGGAAATCAGCATTTCGCTGCACAGGGCCAGCGTCACGTCCAGCAGGCGCGGATTGCGCTGCTCACCCGTCAGGAAGCGCACGGCTTCGCGCACTTCCAGGGCATTGCCCGCCGAAGAAGCCAGGACCTGATTCATATCTGTTAGCAGCGCCGTGGTACGGCAGCCCGCGCCATTCGCCACGCCCACAATGGCCTGCGCCAGACTCTCAGAGGCTTCCCAGGTCGGCATAAAGGCGCCGGAGCCGACTTTGACATCCATCACCAGCGCATCCAGGCCTTCGGCCAGTTTTTTCGCCAGGATCGAAGCGGTAATCAGCGGAATGGAATCCACGGTGGCGGTGATATCGCGGGTCGCGTAAAAACGTTTATCCGCCGGTGCCAGCGAGTTAGTTTGCCCGATGATGGCCACACCAACCTGTTTGATGGTCTGGCGGAAATGGTCATCGCTGGGGAAAATGTCAAAACCGGGAATCGCCTCCAGCTTATCCAGCGTACCGCCGGTATGGCCCAGTCCGCGTCCGGAGATCATCGGGATATAGCCGCCACAGGCCGCCACCATGGGTCCGAGCATCAGCGAGGTCACATCGCCCACGCCGCCCGTGGAGTGCTTGTCGACCACCGGCCCGTTCAGATTCAGTGAAGCCCAGTTCAGGACGGTGCCGGAATCCCGCATCGCCATGGTCAGCGCAACGCGCTCCGGCAGTGACATATCGTGGAAATAGATGGTCATTGCCAGTGCGGCAATTTGCCCTTCGGACACGCTGTTATCGCGCACCCCGTTGATGAAGAAACGAATTTCGTCTTCAGTCAGCGCCTGGCCGTCACGTTTTTTTCGAATGATTTCTTGTGCGAGGTACAATGTCGCCCCCTTACGTCAGGGAAAGAGGAGAAGAGGCGGCCGTGAGCCGCCCGGATGAATCAGTAACCCGACTTGCTGGTGTCGCTGCTGTGCCCAAGCGTGTTGAGCAGATTTGCCAGCAGGCTGGAGGCACCAAAACGGAAATGGCGGGCATCGGCCCAGTCGGCACCCAGCGTGTCATCCGCCAGCTGCAGATAGACAGCGGCATCTTCAGCGGTGCGAACGCCGCCTGCCGGTTTGAAGCCAACCTGCGCTTTCACACCTTTGTCGCGAATGACGCTCATCATGATCTGCGCCACTTCCGGCGTGGCGTTGACCGGCACTTTACCGGTTGAGGTTTTGATGAAGTCAGCCCCGGCATCAATCGCAATTTCAGAGGCCTGACGAATCAGCGCTTCCTGCTTCAGTTCGCCGGTTTCGATAATAACCTTCAGTAAAACGCCGGCTTCCGCACAGGCGGTTTTGCAGGCCTTGACCAGATCAAAGCCGACCTGCGCATTGCCTGCCATCAGCGCGCGATAAGGGAAAACCACATCCACTTCATCAGCGCCGTAAGCGATGGCGGCACGGGTTTCGGCCAGCGCAATCTCAATATCGTCATTGCCATGAGGGAAGTTGGTTACGGTGGCAATGCGCACGTCAGGCGTGCCCTGCTCACGCAGCGTTTTACGCGCCACGGGAATGAAACGCGGATAAATACAGATGGCAGCGGTGTTACCCACCGGAGATTTCGCCTGATGACAGAGCGCGATCACTTTCTCGTCGGTGTCATCCTCGTTCAGCGTGGTTAAATCCATCAGTTTCAGGGCGCGCAGGGCCTGCTGTTTAATATCGGTCATGGTGATCTCCAGAACATCGGGTAAACGTTCGCCCACCCTTGAATGTGATAATATTAACAATGATAACGGCCATTTTGTGTGCACAAAATCACATAAAAGTATGAAACGGCTGCAAACACTCAGCGAAAATTTAGATTATATGCAAGGTATGGCGCAAGGAAGCCAGTATAATTCAGCCACAGGGATGTTACTATTATAACATTTCACCAAAACACGATGTGACGGCGGGGATTATGCAAGCGAAAACAGCGCATGACTGTTGTGCCATAACGCGTCGGCGATTTCGGCGGGCGGCTCGTCACGCAGTTCACACAACACCTGCCAGACTAAAACGGCGCGCTCGGGTCGGTTTGGCTGGCCCTGGTAGCCGTTCAGCGGCATATCAGGCGCATCGGTTTCCAGCAGCAGCGACGAGAGCGGTAAACGGGCAATCGTCTGCCGGGTTTTACTGGCGCGGGGATATGTAATCGTGCCGCCTACGCCAATCGCATAGCCGAGCTTAATAAACGCCTGCGCCTGCTGCAGGCTACCGGCAAAACCATGTACGACGCCGCGCCGTGGCACAGCCTGCCGACGCAGATGCAGTGCCAGCTGATCGTGCGTGCGGCGCGAATGCAGGATCACCGGCAGATCGTAACGTTTCGCCAGCTTCAGTTGCGCATCCAGGAAAAAGGTTTGCTTATCAAACTGCGGATCGTCCCGATACAGATCCAGGCCGATCTCACCGAGGGCCACCAGCTTTGGGGGCCGCTGTTGTAACAGGCTTTCAAGCTGAGCGAGGTGCTGCTCATCGTGCTGCTCCGTCACAATCGGATGCAGGCCGAGTGCGGCATATAACGCGCGGTGCTGCCGGGCTAACTGGCAAACAAGGTCAAAGCGCCCTGCCTCGACCGATGGCACAATAATTTTTTCTACGCCCGCGTCCGCAGCCTGGCGCAGACTGACGTCGGCCGCGTCCACAAACGGCGGAAAATCAAAGTGACAGTGGGTATCAACGAACCTCATGTCAGCGGACCCTCGCCATAAGTGCCATCGTTGCCGGTCAGCGGGATGACCGGAGCGATATCCCCCGGCTCATTTGCCACCGGCGCAGAAGGGACCACAATATCCAGCCCTGTGTGGGGCTCGGCATCGCTCAGCCATTGCCCCAGCGTGGCAATAAAGTAGCGACCACAGCGGCGCCCCAGATGGTAATCCTGATTCAACGCGGCAATACGACTGCCCAGTGCGTTACTGGCTAACACGCGCGGCGGGAAGATTTCGATGATACGTAAATCACCCGGCGGCTTTTCAATAAACTGCTGGGTTTCGCGATAGGTCTGCTCGTGATGGTGCAGAATCTTGATCATCGGCTGCAGCGCCCCGCCGCTGAACCAGCGTTCCATACGGGTCACCCAACGGGGCACATCGAACATCTGCGACGGCACGGTACGGATGACCACAATGGTATCGGCCCCGCGTTTTGCCGCTTCGCGCACGGGAATCGCATCGCTGACGCCGCCATCCAGATAGCTTATGCCCTCCAGATCCACGCCCAAACGGTAAAAGCCCGGAATGGCGCTGGAAGCCTTAATAATATCCAGCCAGTTACTGGCTGTGGGGGCAAAGTAACTGGGGGCATAATCATCACTGCGACAGGCGCACATGTAAAATTGCCGCCCCGAAGCAAACAAGGTTTCTGCGCTGGTCATGGCCAGTGGAAATTCGCTGCGGGTGATATCAATTAACCAGTCGAGATCGATAAGATTACCGCCGCGCAGGAAACGCACGGGGTCAAAGAACAGCTTACTGGTGGTATAGCGGGTAATCACCCGACGTGCATAGCCCGGCTGGCCGCAGATATAAGCGGAAAGGTTCTGCGCACCAGCAGAAGAGCCTAACAGCAACTGAAAGGGATTGAATTTTGCCCGCTGGAACTCATCCAGAACGCCTGCTGTGAAAATGCCGCGCTGGCCGCCGCCCTCGCACACTAAGGCAATTTTGTTGGCTTTAAACGGTGTGAGTGCAAGGGGTTCAATGGCCCCGAGCGTCACGGGAATACGTATACCCAATGTACCGACCTCAGAGTGGGATCCCGAAATACGAATGAAGAGAATGCAGGGAGTTAATTGTGGGTCGATACTAGCACGGAGAACCAGCCAGAGTGTCCATTAATTGTGCTATTAGCGTTGCGCTTTTTAACACTTCGTTGCGAATATGAAGCATCCTTTGCTTCACACTACCTTTCGCGACAAATAACTGGTCTCCGTTTAACGCTGACTATGCCAGCGTTAACCTGTCTGGGTCATCGCTATAGCTTTTTACGGCCAGTAAACAAGCTGATGAGGAACAGAATAATACCCACCACGAACACGACTTTCGCTGCCCATGCTGCGGTACCGGCCAGGCCACCAAAACCTAATGCAGCGGCGATCAGTGCAATCACCAGAAAAATAATGCCCCAACGAAACATAAGCCTCTCCTTAACCATTTTTAATATTGAACTGCTTGTTTCATCCCAGGATGGGTATTCTTATTTGTGCGGCCCGGACAGAGGCCGCACGGAGTCATGTTAAGACTTGACCTTCAGGTCGTTTTTAACACTTTTTACGCCTTCGATAGCTTTCGCGATGCTCTCGGCACGATCGGACTGCGCCTGGTTCGCCACTTCACCTGAGAGCTGTACCACACCGTCGGTGGTTTCAACTTTCACGTTACGTGAAGGAACCTTGTCATCTGCTAATAGCTTAGCTTTAATTTCGCTGGTTGTGGCAGCGTCACCGGCATAACCTTTCATGGACTGCTTTTTCACGTCTTTTACGTGCAGCTTGTCACTAACGGATTTCACGCCTTCCACTTTCTTCACCACGGCCACGGCTTTTTCCGCCTGGTCTTGTGAAGTCACGAAACCGCTCAGCGTCACAACGCCGTTGTGGGTTTTGACCGAAATATCGGTGCTCTTAATCGAGTCGTCATCCACCAGCGCCGCTTTCGCTTTCGCGGTCACCGCGCTGTCGTCCATAAAGCCACCGACTTTCTTCATTGAGCTGTCGATTTTCGCGCCCGCGCTGTCAGCGGTTTGTGACGCTTTCTGAGACGCGGACTCTTCTGCAAAGACGTTTCCGCTTAACAGTGCGGTACCTACCATTGCAGCCATTAATGTTTTAGTAAGCTTAGTTGTGTGCATCGATATCATCCTTCTATCTGTTAATTCGCCCCAGACTGTGGGCGCAAGAGCAGCAAACAACGCTACTGCGGCACAGGACGCATGGAGAAATAAGTCTCTTTAACCGTCCGATGAAATAAGGATAGTCGGGATTTGGCACTTTGCTCGGGTAACTGGTTGATCGTGCGTCAAAAGCGAGGAAAAAGCGTGTTTTAGGAGGGTTCTGTATCGTGGGAAACCGGGCCATTCCCAGGGAGAATGGCCCGGAAAACGCGATTAGTGCTCGCGGGTTTTGCGGAAAATGACTTCAGGATAGCGCTCCTGAGTGATGTTCAGGTTCACCATTGTTGGGGCGATATAGGTCAGATTATCGCCGCCATCCAGCGCGAGGTTGACCTCGTTTTTACGCTGGAAATCTTCAAATTTTTTGGCGTCTTTGCATTCAACCCAGCGCGCCGTCGACACGTTAATCGCCTCATAGATGGCTTCGACGTTGTATTCGCTCTTCAGGCGCGCCACCACCACGTCAAACTGCAGCACACCGACCGCACCGACAATCAGGTCGTTGTTATGCACCGGGCGGAACACCTGCACTGCCCCCTCTTCCGACAGCTGGACTAATCCTTTCAGCAGCTGTTTCTGCTTAAGCGGATCGCGCAGGCGGATACGGCGGAACAGTTCGGGGGCGAAGTTCGGAATCCCGGTAAACTTCATGTTTTCACCCTGCGTAAAGGTGTCGCCGATCTGAATGGTGCCGTGGTTATGCAGGCCGATAATGTCGCCCGGATAGGCTTCTTCCACATGCGAACGGTCGCCCGCCATAAAGGTCAACGCATCCGAAATCACTACATCTTTGCCGGTACGGACCTGACGCAGCTTCATGCCTTTTTCATAACGCCCCGACACGACGCGCATAAAGGCCACGCGGTCACGGTGTTTCGGGTCCATGTTGGCCTGAATTTTAAACACGAAGCCCGTGAATTTCTCTTCTTTGGCTTCAACGGTGCGGGTATCGGTCTGGCGCGGCATAGGGCGCGGCGCCCACGCCACCAGGCCATCCAGCATATGATCTACGCCGAAGTTACCCAGTGCGGTTCCGAAGAACACCGGCGACAGCTGACCGCTGAGAAACGCGTCCAGTTCAAACTCGTGTGATGCGCCCTGCACCAGCTCCAGCTCGTCACGCAGCTGCGAGGCCAGCTCTTCCCCGACGGCCGCATCGAGGTCAGGGTTGTTCAGGCCCTTAACGATGCGGACTTCCTGAATCGTGTGACCTTTGCCGGTCTGATACAGGTAGGTTTCGTCCTTGTAGAGATGGTAAACGCCTTTAAACAGCTTGCCGCAGCCAATCGGCCAGGTGATGGGCGCGCAGGCAATTTTTAGCTCACTTTCCACTTCATCCAGCAACTCCATCGGATCGCGGATATCACGGTCAAGTTTGTTCATAAAGGTCAGGATCGGCGTATCGCGCAGACGGGTTACTTCCATCAGCTTACGGGTACGATCCTCGACGCCTTTCGCCGCATCGATCACCATCAGGCAGCAGTCGACCGCCGTCAGCGTACGATAGGTATCCTCGGAGAAGTCTTCGTGTCCCGGTGTATCCAGCAGGTTTACCAGGCTGTCACGATAGGGAAACTGCATAACGGAGGTAGTAATCGAAATACCACGCTGCTTTTCCATCTCCATCCAGTCGGATTTTGCGTGCTGGTTAGAGCCACGGCCTTTTACCGTACCGGCGGTCTGGATAGCCTGTCCGAACAGCAGAACTTTTTCGGTGATGGTAGTTTTACCGGCATCCGGGTGCGAGATAATCGCGAAGGTGCGGCGGCGTGCCACCTCTTCTAAAAAGGGATTAGACATGAGTGAATTCTTCTCAACGTAGCCACGCACTCTCAGGCGCAGCAGATAAATCACGGTGGCCGGCAGAATTTTACCGGCGAGTAAACGGTGCCAGATGCGACTTTCTGTCGTCGCGGGATGAGCGCAAAGTTACATTGGCGTGATTCCGGTTACCTGGTCAACTTTAAGGCGGCATAGCATACAATATTTTGCGCTATTGGCCTACAGCGGACGGAAGAGAAAGTCGCGCCACCGGCAAACAGCGGTTCACTGTGCAGCAGATGGCTACTGGTGAAGTCAACGCGGGGGAAATGACGCCGGGTTTTCTCCCGTCTTTACGGTATTCATCCCGCCGCCTCGCCAGCGGGTTAATCCACCAGCTCAATGCCCAGACTTTCCAGCAGGCAAACCGCCTCCAGCCGCGAAAAGCGGGCTTTTTCGACTGTGTTGTTAAAGATGTTGATGGCGTAATGCCAGGATTCCGTCAGATCGGCCCCGCGCAGCACGGTGTGATGAAACAGGCTGCCCGTCATGTCACACTCGGTCAGCGTGGCACCCGTTAAATCACACTCTCTGAAATCCACCTCGATCAGTTTGCATCCTTCCATTTTCACGCCGTGTAGCCGCAGACCAAAAAACGATCCGCTGGTCAGGATACACGTTGAAAAGTGCAATTCATGGTCCAGGTAAAAATCAGGCCACCAGGCTTTCGTCCAGTCCATGCCGGTCAGCTTGCAGTCGTTAAAGTGAACGCCAAAGAAGCGGGTGCCGGACGGATCGACCAGACTGAGGTTACAGTGCGTAAAGACGCAGTTAATGAATTTACAGGCTGAAAAGCGCGCCGAGGTAAAGTTAACGTGCGTAAATTCACAGTCTTCAAAATGCGCCTGCGTGAGCACCCGTTCGCTGAGATCGCAGGTGGTAAAACACGCATCATAGTATTCAGTGTTGCTTTCCAAAGATTGCATTTTTACGCCATCCTCTTTCGTGCGAAGACACAGGCCCCGCTCCGCATAGTAAACCCCGGCCAGGCACACCAGTGTAATGCTGCTCATGCTTCCTGACGCGATTATGGCCTTACCTTATCACCGGGACGGGAAAAAGCGGTTTCCGGACAGTAGCAGAACGCCGCAGAACGCGGTCCACTGACGGATCCGGGCCGACTGGATAAACCGCCTTCACGCCCGCGCGTCCGGCACAACCTGGCTCAGACACAGGCAGAAAAGCAGACCACAATGATAATCGCTCGCATTCAAGAGTTGAAATAATTCTTTTTAAATCAATCAGATAAAATGGTGTTTTTTTAACAAAACGCTTCACATTTCTTATTAGCCTGATGCATAATTCATCACTTATCACCTGTCTATTTACAATGAAATAAGGACGCGGCCATGCTGACTGCTGAAATGACTGGGCGTTTAAACGACCAGCTGAACCTGGAATTTTTCTCCGCGAATCTCTATTTACAGATGAGTGCGTGGTGCAGCGATAAAGGCTATGAGGGCGCAGCGTCCTTCCTGAAAATGCACTCACGTGAAGAAATGGAACACATGCAGCGCCTGTTTAACTACCTGAGCGATACCGGTGCGATGCCGGTGCTGGGTACCATCGCAGCCCCGCCTGTTGCCTACAATTCACTGAACGAAGTGCTGATTCAGGCGCTGGATCATGAAAAGCTGATCACCAGTAAGATTAACGAGCTGGCCCATGCGGCAATGACCACCCAGGACTATTCGACCTTCAACTTCCTGCAATGGTACGTTGCGGAACAGCATGAAGAAGAGAAGCTGTTTAAAACCGTACTGGACAAACTGGCGATGGTCGGTGAAGGCGGCAATGGCCTGTTCCTGGTAGATAAAGACCTGGGACGCATGAGCACTGAAACGCACTCAGCCTGAATACAAACCGGCCCACGCAGGTGGGCCGGTGGTTATTGTGACAAACCCTACCGGTCTGACACGTTACGGCTTATGCCAGCCGATAGCATGACGTCATTTCACCGTTGATCCACAACGTACGTTTCTCACCCGGCGGTAAGATAACCGTCATTTCCCGCCATGCTGGCAGATAATCCCCGCGCTTCTCGACCGTCAGATCCAGCCGCGACGCGCTACTGGTTAACGTCCAGCTCAGCCAGAGTGCATTGCCCTGGCGCCAGCCGTGCGACTCGCCGTCATCGTCAAACAGCTCACCGTGGGTCGTGGCGTTGCCCGGCGCAGGCCATACCTGCAGTTCACGCACGTTGTCACGTTGCGCATCGGTGGTGGTTTCACACTGGCCAAGCGGAAGCGCGGCACCTGCGCGCACCAGCAGCGGCAGGCGATCCAGCGGTGCATCCAGCGTAACTGTTTGTCCGCCCGCCAGCCAGTTGCCGTTATGCCAGTCATACCAGCCGTGTGGATTCTCGGGCAGATATACGGATCGGGTACGCGCGCCCTGCTCCACAACGCTGGCGACCAGCAGGTCGCGTCCCAGCATAAAGTCATCGCACTCATCATAGGTCCGTGCATCGTTCTCATGGTCCAGGAAAGTCGGACGCAGCATCGGTTCATCGTGCGCGCTGGCCTGCCATGCCAGCGTATACAGATACGGCATCAGCCGGTAACGCAGGCGAATCGCCTCGCGAATCATTGGCGTGGCTTCCGGATACATCCACGGCTCATTCACGGTGTGATCGTCATTCCATGAGTGAATGGTAAAACGCGGATGCATAACACCATTCTGAACCCAGCGCACAAACAGCTCCGGATCCGGTTTATCCCCGGCAAAGCCGCCGACATCGTGCCCCACGTTAAACAATCCTGACAGGCTCATCCCCAGTCCCATGCGGATGTTGTAGCGCAGGGTCTGCCAGTTGGTCCGGTTATCCCCGCTCCAGGTCTGCACATAGCGTTGCATACCGGCACAACCCGAACGGGAAATCAGGTACGGGCGTTTTTCCGGGGCAAAACGCTGTTGGGCTTCCAGCGAGGCGCGCATCATCAGCAACGGCATGACCGGACGAATATGCTTAATGGCAATCGGCTGGCCGAAGCCATGACAGCGCGCTTCGCCGTCCCAGACTTCATATTCATTATTGTCGTTCCAGGTCGCGTCGATGCCTTTTTTCAGCAACTGCTCCGTGACGTTTTCCTGCCACCACGCCACCGTTTTGGGATGGGTGAAATCCAGATGCGAACCTTCGTCGTCCCAGAACACGGAGCGTTCTGGCTGATCCTGCTCAGAATCACGGATAAACAGTCCCTGAGCCGCCACCTCGTCATAGCGCGGATGATCCTGTAACAGACAGGGTTTGATATTGGCTGCCAGCTTCATCCCGGCATCATGGAACGCGGCGGTCATCGCCTCGGGATTGGGCACTTTGTCGTAGTTCCAGTTAAAGACATAGCGCTTGTTATTAATCGAGGTATAACCGGATGACAGCTGGAACGAATCACAGGGGATCTCATGCTCACGGCACAGCTGGATGAAGGAGAGCAGCTGGTGTTGCGCATCCGGCGCATCGGTGTAGTGCATGGTGGATCCGCTGTAGCCCAGGCTCCATTTCGGCTGAAAGAGCGTTCGGCCCGTCAGGCGCACAAACGCCTTGGTCACATCCAGCAGCGTCGGCCCCAGCATCATGTAGTAATCCAGATCGCCCGCCTCTGCACGATAGCGGCGATAAGGCAGATGGTAATTATCCAGCTCATTGCCCAGATCGAGCCAGCTACTGGAAAGATTATCGTAAAACAGCCCAAAACTGACGCCGTCGCGCTGGGTCAGCGTGAAGGGAATATGTTTATAGAGCGGATCGGTGCTGGCCGCGTTATAGCCCATCGCATCCAGATTACGCATCTCATAGCGGCGATTAACCCGGTTAAGCTCCCCGCTCTTTTCGCCCAGGCCATACACCCGATCCTGCGGCTGACGGCGCTGGTAATGTTCAACGCCATCGCCATGCATGTTCAGCAGATAAGCCCCGGTATGACGATCGGCCGCCAGCGGCTGCCACTCGGTACCATCGAAATGCTCCCAGCTAAGGTACAACGGCGAATGCACCGTCACGCGCAGCCGGTCGGTGGTCAGGCGAACAAACTGCGCCCCCTGTTCATAGGTGAATGCGGGCAACGAAAAGCCTTCCAGCGATTCCCGATCGCGCCCCTGCCAGGGCACATCATCCTGAGGCGCAATGCTCCAGGTCCGGTTTAATGCCAGCTCCCCGTCGCGTTTTAATAACACGCGCATCAGCCCGCTTTCCAATACGTAAATACGTAAAAAGTGACGCTGCTCGGTTTTCAGTTCGACGAAGTGCGCTGCCTGCTGATGGAGCGTCCATGTCTTAAGCGTTTTCATCAGGTTACCCTCAATTTTTAGCAATATTCTGGCGGCGTTCGGCGATAAACATCACCAGGAAAACCGCGCCAATCAGGTCAAAGAAACCCATGGCAATAAACAGGGGATTGAAGCCAATCGTGTCGGCGGTGACGCCGATAATCAGCGAGAAGATAAAGCTGGCGATCCAGGCGCAGGATCCGCGCATGCCGTTGACCGTCGCCATCTGGCGGCGATCAAAACGCTCTACCACCAGCGCACTCAACATGCAGGAGATCACCTGATGACCGAAGCCACCAATGGAGATCAGCGCGATGGCCAGGTAGGGATCTTTAACCAGCGTCATTAACGCCAGCGAGATCATCAGCACCGCACCGGTGATCGAACTGGCGACGATCGAGTTCACCCGGGTGCAGCCAAACCAGCGCACATAGATTTTGGTCAGATAACCACTGGCCACGCTGCCAATATCTGCCGCCAGGAAGGGCAGCCAGGCAAACATCACGATCTGTTTCAGATCCATGCCGCGTTCATTGGCGAGGTAGAGCGGCACCCAAAAGCTCAGCACGGCCCAGGCGGGTTCGGCTAAAAAGGCCGGAATGGCAATGCCATAGAATTTCTTTTCTTTGCCGATGACTTTCAGCGCGGTAAAGAACGGTAACTTTTCACCGATGACTTCCTTGTCCTGCGTAATAAAATCCCGCTCTTCATCCGACAAACGAGGATGGCGTTCCGGTGAGTGATAACCCCACCACCAGAGCGCGACCCAGATAAGGCCAAGGCCGCCGGTCAGCAGGAACGCGCCCTGCCAGCCAAAGGAGATATGGGCGACATAGATGATGGGCGGTGCCAGCATCGCGCCAATAGAGAACCCCACGCCCGCCCAGCCTGCCGCAACCGGACGTTCCTTTTTCGGAAACCATTCGCCGATGGCCTTGGCGTTGGCCGGCGTCGCCGCCGCTTCGGAGGCACCCATCACAAAGCGCAGCAGCGCCAGATGCAGCCAGCTTCCCGCCCCGGCGTGCAGCAGGCAGGTGATCGACCAGATGACGGCGCAAATCAGAAAGCCCATCTTCAGACCGATGACATCGATTAACCAACCGCACACGGGCTGAAACAACGTGTAGGCCAGCTGGAAGGCGGCAACGACCCAGGAATATTGCTCGGTGCTCATATTCAGGGTGTTTTTCAGTTCAGGGGCCAGAATGCCCAGGGAGTTTCGGGTGATGTAGTTCACCGTCACGCCAAGCAGAAACATGCCCAGCATCCACCAGCGCAGATTTTTTATGATCCGCAGCGGGCGCGATGCGCTGCGGGCAGAGGTTGAGTCGAGACTCATGATGACGCTCCTGTAGCCAGTGATTATCACGTTGCCGTGAACAAACTTCTCTCTGCCCCGACCTTAAAAAAGCGCAAAACGTGGGTACAGCCAATTTTTTGCAACTCTTTTCATGGCAAGCTTGCAGCACAACAAAAATGTCCGTTCACACCAGAAAGGACACGATTCAGCACTTTATGAAAAATTTTTCATTTGCAGACTTGAGGGCGATCACAGAATGAAACAAAGCTTAAAAGTGAGCGAAATTGCCGCCCTGAGCGGTATGTCGGTGAGCACGGTTTCACGCGTTCTGGCCGGCAAAGCCAACATTCGCCCTGCCACGCGCGACAAGGTACTGCGTATTGCCCAACAGCAAGGTGTGCTGGACAACCTGCACCATGGCCGGCTGCTGCTTAATGACCTGATCGTGTTTGCGCCGCCGCGTGCCTTCGATATCCGTACGGATATTTTCTATTACAAGGTGATCCAGGGGATCAGCGAAGCCGTGAAACCGCACGATGTCCGGGTGCGCTACTGCCCGCTGGAAGAAGTCGACAGCGATGCGGCACTGTTTATCGATAAGATGCAGCAGACCGAAGCTGCGCTGGTGATTGGTATTGATGATGAACATATCCATCAGCTGGCCGCTGAAATGCACAAGCCCTGCGTGCTGATTAATGCCCGCGACCGCCGGATGCGCCTGCCGTCGGTCTCCCCCGATCATCATTTGATTGGCGAGTTCTCAGCACGCTATCTGTTTGAACAGGGCCACCGGCAAATCCTGTCGCTGCACTGCCTGCGGCGCTACACGATGGAGCAGCGGCTACAGGGCGTCCGTGATGCCTGGCATGCCATGAATCTGCGCTTCGACAGTCGTCAGCATCTGCTAACGCTGAACAGCTTTAGCAGCAATGACGCCCGCGACCGGCTGAGCGACTACCTGCGCCATTGCCCTCAGGCGCAGCGGCCCACGGCCATTCTGGCCAGCGGCGATTATATTGCCGCCGGGGCGGTTCAGGCGTTACAGCAGGCGGGCCTGCGGGTGCCGGAGGATGTGTCGGTGATGAGCATGGATGGTTTTAACCTGGCGACCGTTCAGGAGATCCCCTTAACCTCGGTACAGGTGCCACGCGATGAGCTGGGCGAAGCCGCGGTGAGAATTCTTCAGTCGCTCCGGTTAGATCCGGATCTTCCTCCGGGTAACCTGCTGCTGAACGGCAAACTGGTGGTGCGCGATTCGGTACGCCGCATCCGGGATAATCCGGGCCATGCGCCGGTACAGCAGTACGGGCTTTACAGTTGAAGCCGTTTGCTAAAGCGTCAGACAAAACTCTCCCAGCGGGATGACAGCGTGAAGTGACGCTGCCAGCACAGCGTGCTACCCGCACGGGCCATCAACTGCTGACACTGTTCGGGTGCGACAAAGGCGGGGATCACCTGCTCGGCTCCGCAGTGTTTTATCAGGGCCAGTTGATCGTCCAGCGGCGGATGAACGTTCCAGGGCAGCCACTGCGCCAGCCCGTTTTGCAGCATCTCAAAGGCTCGTGTCCCGCGGGCGACGTGGCTACTAAAAATCAGGGTAAACTCAGGGCAGTGGCTCAGCGTGGCCGCCAGACCGCTGTCGGCGACCGCATCGGCAGCCACGATTACGCTGTCAGGTTGCCAGCGTGCCGGTGTCGGCTCGCGCAGCAGCGGCAGTAACGCCAGCGCCGTGGCGGCCGGTAACGTTTTTTGCGCCAGCAACTGGGAGACTTCCTCGCGCACCTGCGGACACAGCCTGACCGGTAATCCCTGGCTGCGCAGTCGCAGGGCCATCTCTGGCCCTCTGCCATGTAACGGTGCCGTGACCACCGCCCCGTGTCGGGCCGCCTGCACCAGCGCGTCGACCTGTTGATGCAGACGCTGATGACGGTCGCCGTAGGACGCATCGGTAATCAGCCAGCGCGCCCGTGGTGGGCGGTCAAACGGTAACAATAATGACTCGCGGCTCCAGTCACCCATATAGGTGATGCCGCCAGCGACAGGCAGATGAAGCCACACGGATCCTGGTGAATGTCCGCTCCGGCCGGTAAACAGATTCAGTGGCCCTACGGCGCACTGGCCCTGTAAAGGCAGCGCATGTCGGCAGCGCGCAGGCACCGGACCGTCGCCCAACTGCTGCCAGGTGATGTCCGTCGCGTAAACCGGTGGCGAGCCCAGTTGCTGCCAGCTGTCCAGCGCCCCGGTATGATCGCGATGAGAATGGGTCAGGCAGATCGCATCAACCTGACCGATGGCGGCCAGATCGGGTCTGACGCCCGGCTCCGGCCCGGCACCCAGGTCCCACAGCAGACGATAGCCCTGAATCTCCAGCAGGAACGCCGCGGGCAATTTGCCGCCCACCCCGCTCACAACGGTCAGGCTTGCCATGGCAATGTACCCTGTGGCAGACGACGCGTTAAACGCGTCGCCAGCAGCATTAACGTCAGAACCACCAGTATCATCAGGCAACCCACCGCCGCCGCCAGCGGCGCAGATCCGCCTTCATCAAGAAAGATAATCGTGGGACCGAGGGTTTGCGTTTCCGATGTCACCAGCAGAACCGATACCTGAATTTCGTTTAACGCGGTAAGAAACACCAACAGACCGCCTGCCAGTGCGGAGGGTGCGGCCAGCGGCAGTAAGATATCGCGCATACGGCGCATCAGTCCTGCGCCACACAGACGGGCGGCTTCATCAAGCGCAGGTTCGATTTGCGCGAAGCCAGCCAGCACAGGCCGCAACACCAGCGCCAGAAAGTTGGACAGATAGGCGGCCAGAATGATCCAGACCGTGCCATAAATCGACACGTCCAGCAGCGGAAGCGGCGGCAGAAAAAACAGGATTGCCGCCACGCCAGTGACAATACCGGGCAGCGCATAGGTCAGCTCGCTGGCGAACCACAGGCCGCGAACCAGTCGGGTACGCTGCCAGCTCAGAAAAAAAGCCAGAAACAGCGCCATGGCGGTCAGGATCAGCGTCGCCAGCCCGGTCAGCCACAGGCTGGTTGCAAAAGCATGGCGGATGGCGGGATAGCCCCACAGCGCCTGAAAAAAGTTTTCCAGCGTCAGGGTTTGCCACGTCAGAGCCTGTCCAAAACCCCGCGTCAACGCGCTGGTCAGCAACGCACTGACGGGCAGGATAAGCGTTGCGACCATCCACAGCCAGGCCAGAATTTCTGTCGGCAAACGTGCGCCCTGTAGCGGTTGTCGCCACGCCTGCGGGGATCCACTGACGCGGACATCGCGCCGTCCGCCCAGCCAGCCGCTCAGCAACATGCCCGACAGGCTAATCAGCGCCATCAGCAACGAATAGACAGCCGTGTCCGGCAACGCACCCGGACCTGTCGCGTTAAGCTGTTGATAGACCAGGGTGATAAGCGTCGGCAGGCGCGCCGGAATGCCCAGCATGGCCTGAATACCAAAATTGCCGACGGCCGCGACAAAGGCCAGCGCGGCGCCGGCAAACAGGGCCGGACGCGCCAGCGGCAAAATGATGGTGCGAAGAATCTGCCCATGTGACGCGCCACTGATACGCGCCGCTTCCACCAGTTCGGCGGGTAAACGCCGCAGACCGGCCCGTACCGTCAGAAACACCAGCGGCGCGCTGTGCAGGCCCAGCAGCAGTACGATGCCGCCCCATGAAAAGAGCGGCTGATCGCCTGGCGCGAACCAGGGTAAACCCAGTAACTGAAACAGTGAGGCCAGCAGGCTACCCGGTGCCAGCGCCTGCAGCCAGGCCAGCGCGGTCACCTGGGGCGGAATCATCAAGGGCAGAATAAACGCAAAAACCCAGGCTGCTTTGGCGCGCATATCGCTGAGCGCGACCAGCCAGGCAGCGAGCGTGCCCAGCAGCAGCGACAACAGTGTGGCACAAAGCCCGATACTCAAGGTATTGAGCGTTGCACTGAGGACCCGCCGACTGACCAGCAACTGCGCCAGCCGCGTCAGATCGGGGACGCCCTGCGGCGCTACCGCCGTCCAGATAAGCCGGGCAAAAGGCGCCACCGACAGCAGCCCAATCATCAACACCAGCACGCCCAGCACCCACGGCTCGGCGCGAAAACGCCCGCGTGTAAGATGCCAGCAGCGAGGCTGACTGTCGTGACTCAGCACGCTCATGCTCAGCCTCCGAACAGTGCGGTAAACTGCGCCCGCACCTGCGCATCATCCGCAACCGCCTTTTCCACGTCCGGCGTCAGCAGTTTGATCTGCGCAACCGGAGCAAAGCCTTCCGGCGCGGCTACGCGATCGTCAACCGGCCGGTTGCCCTGATCGGCCACCAGTTTCTGGCCCTGCTCTGACAGTAAAAAATTCACAAAGGCTTTCGCAGCGGGCAGGTTGTGGACGGATTTCATAATGGCAACCGGTTCGGTGACGTAAGACACGCCCTCTTTGGGATACACCAGATCGATCGGCGATCCTTGCTTTTTCGCCCGGATAATATCGGCATCGGTGATCACGCCATATTTATCCATCCCGCTCGCCACGGCTTTCAGTGCTGGCCCGTTGCCTCCCTGCGGCGCGATGCCCAGCGCCGCCAGCTGTTTATAGAAGTTCCAGCCGATGTCAGGCGTGGCGATGTCGGTATGGAGTTTGTACAAGGCCGCCCCGGAATAGAGCGGACTCGGCATCGCGATTTGGCCTTTGTTATCGGCGTTGAGCAATGCGTTCCAGCTGTTGACCGGTTTGGCCCGTTGCGTGTTGTAGGCAATGACCGTGGCAATGATCTTGGTGCCAAAAAAGGTCTTGTCACGATCGTAGAAGGACGGCTTCAGGTGTGCAACGGGGGCGTCCTGATAGGCATAGAGCTGCTGCTCTTTCTTCAGCGCGCCGAGATTAATGGCATCCGCGACCAGCAGCACATCAGGCTTGACTCTGCCGCTCATCATTTCCGTATGCAGCACGTTCATTAACTGCGTGGTGCCGTTGCGCGTCCACTCCACCTGAATATCGGGATAGGCCGCTTTGAACGCATCCATCGTTTGCTGTGCAATTTCCGGTGCCTGCGAGGTGTACACCACCAGTTTACCGGTGGGCTGGTCTGCCGCCTGCGCCAGCGCCAGCGCTGAGCCTGCCAGCAATACGGTAAACAGCAGCGAGGTCACCGAAGTGAAAATAGCCTTTTTCATACTGTCTGAAGTCCTTTATGCGGGGAGAATCCAGCCGTCAGTCACGATAATGCCGACGGTATCGTCAACCGTAAGCGCAGAAACGTCGTCGAGGGCCAGGGTAAAAGACACATCAGGCGCTGCCGAGGGAGACAGATGGACGTCGTAATGACCGCCACGGTAGACCAGACGTGTGATCTGCGCGGCAAAATGCCCGGTTTCGCCCTGGGCCAGGCGGAAACTGGCGCGATGGAAACTGGCTTTGCCATAAGGTAAGGCTGTCTGCTGCGCGGCACAACGCAGCCGTAGTCGCGTACCGCAGAGCATGACCGATGCCACGCCCTGTTCCAGGGGTTCAATATCCTGTATCGGTAGCACACGTCCTTCATCGATAAAGGTAGCAACCATCTCGTTGGCCGGTTCGCGCCACAAGGTTTGTGGCGAGGCAAACTGCATCACCTGACCACCCTCCATCACCACAATACGATCGGCCAGTGCCATGGCCTCACGCTGATCGTGGGTGATGTAAATCAGCGTCGCGCCGCTGTGACGATGAAAACGGCGAAATTCGTCTTCCATCGCCGCGCGCAGATGTACGTCAAGGTTAGCCAGGGGTTCATCAAGCAGCACCAGCCGTGGCCTGGCCACCAGACAACGCGCCAGCGCCACGCGCTGACGCTGGCCCCCGGAGAGATCGGCCGGGTGCCGATCGGCAAACGCCAGCAGATCGACCAGCGTCAAGGCCTGCCGGATGCGATCCGCCCGTTCAGTTCGGTTTACGCCGGTGACTTTCAGGCTGTAGCCCACGTTTTCGGCCACCGTCATGTGCGGCCACAGCGCGTAGTTTTGAAACACCACGCCAAGATCGCGACGTTCCGGAGGCAGGTGAAAATCCGGAGCAGCAAACACGGTGTCGTCCACCCGAATCTCGCCGCGATCCAGGGTTTCGAATCCGGCGATCAGGCGTAGCAAGGTTGTCTTGCCGCAGCCGGACGGACCCAGCACGGCGACAAATTCGCCCTGCTGGATCTTAAGCGTTACGTCATGGATAACCGGCTGCGCCGCGAAGGCCTTATGCAGCCCGGTGAGAGAGAGTGCGGCCATATCTACTGTGCCTTTGCCATAAACGTCCTGCGTTAAACGTTACGACACGTTGATGACAGCACCGTGACATCCCGCTACTTCGGCAGATGCACCGCCACGTAACGTTCATAGCGCGACGGCTTGATTTTGGTGAGATCCGCCAGCACCAGCCCATCAATACAGTTGTTAAAATCGGGATCGCTTCCGAAATCAATAAACTGCACGCCGCCCGGCTCGTACACTTCGCAGTACTGTTTGTACAGGGTCGGAATCGCGGCGCCAAGGTTACTGAGCAGTTGTTTCAGCCGCTGCAGATCCTCTTTGTAATCATTACCGCTGAACTGTGCCAGCACGTCAGGCAGCGAGGCCGGATACGGGCAGCGTGAGGTGGCCAGCGGAAAATCTGTCGGGAAGTAGATGCGGTAGAACGCCACCAGCAAATCACGCGCCGCCAGCGGCATGGTGCCTGAAATCGAGACCGGCCCGAACAGATAGCGTACTTCGGGATATTTGGCGACATAGGCACCAATGCCGAGCCAGAGGTAATCCAGTCCACGTTTGCCCCAATAGGCTGGCTGAATAAAGCTACGGCCCAGCTCGATGCCCTGGCGCAGGATCGGGATCATCCGTTCATCGTAATGGAACAGGCTGTGGCTGTAGAGACCTTCCATTCCGCGCCGTTCCAGTTGTTCGCCACCCGGAATAAACCGGTAGGCACCGACGATTTCCAGTTCGGCGTCATCCCACAGAATCAGGTGATAATAGTCATCATCGTAGCTGTCCAGGTCACGACGACGTCCGCTGCCCTCGCCCACGGCGCGAAACGCAATTTCACGCAACCGGCCCAGCTCGCGCAGGATTGGCACCCAGGTTGCGCCGTTGCGTCGCCACAGATAGATCTGCTTACCGTCGGTGGTCGTTCCCAGCAGCTCGCTTTGCAGTAGCGCTTTCTTCAGTTCAGCGCGGTCTTCCGCCAGGGCGATAGCGGATTCGGTCTGGAAGAGCCCCTTTTTTCCCTGCCCCAGGCGATAGACATGTTTACGCACACGTTTTGCCAGCTCTTTGCCTGGCGTGTGACCATCGTGCCAGTGCGCGAACGGAATCTGTGCCCCAATGCGCAGTTTGATGCGCATGCCGCGCTGCTTAAACATTTCACGCACCAGCATCAGCATCGCCACCGGTGGGGCGACTTTGGCGGTGGTGTAAAACAGGGAGCTGTTACGCCCTTCAACGTGCACCGGTACCAGCGGTGCGCGGGCTTTCGCGGCAAGGCGCAGGAAGCTGTGATGCCATTCACGGTCGCGAACGCCCGCGCTGGTGAGACGGGAAACTTCCCCGGCAGGGAAAATAATCAGTACGCCCTGATTATTGAGGTGCTGCTGCATGTGTTGCAGCTGCTGGCGGCTGGTACGGTTACCGATGTTGTCGACAGGCAACATCAGACTGTTGAGCGGCTCCAGTAACATAATCAACCGGTTTGCCACGATTTTGAGATCACGGCGCACCTGGGAGATCGCATGCAGGAGTGCCATGCCATCAATCGTGCCCAGCGGATGGTTCGCCACCACCACGACCGGGCCGCGCGGCGGAATTTGTTCCAGATCGCGCTCGCTGAGTTCGCAGCGTACATCAAGGTGTTCCAGTACCTGCTCCACCATATCCAGCCCTTTCAGGTGCGGATAGCGCGCGGCAAAGCGCTGGAATTCATCTTCACGCAACACCCACTTCAGCATCCGTTTCTGCCAGTTGGCAGGACGCTGGTTAGGCCAGAAACTCTCAATAACCTGATCGACTGAAAACATAGTTAACCTTTCGTGCCTGTCCCAGAGATACAGCGAAAGTAAGTCGCGATGTTTGCACTTTTATGAATCGGGACAAATCGAAGGGCAAAATTGTCAGCACAGTCTGCTGAGAACGCATGGAAACACGGATTTTATTTACTAAAAACAGTAGGTTAATAAAGACAATTTCGCCAGAGCGAAACGCGGCGTAAAGGGGGAAAAGTCGGCTATGACGTGGCAGTCACTTGCCCTTGCCGGGAGAAACAAGGGGCGGTTGCGCGGCGTAAAAAACGGCAGCGCAACCGTGCAGCGGGTCCCTGCCTTACTGCTGGTGCATGATGGTGGCAACGGGATTCCAGATCTCCGTCATCGCCCCGGCTTTGCCTGTGAAGGGATCGCGTGTTGGCAGGGGCACTTTTTTCACTTTTTCCTGCGACAGTTTGAGCAGGCCGATTTCGTCGCGCAGAATCTCGGGCTTCAGGCCCTCGGGATACGCGCCCACGGCCACGAAGTCTTCGCTGGCCGACACCTGACGGTGCCCAACGCCCGCAGGAATCAGGACGGCATCGCCCGCCCGCAGGGTAATCATACGGCCGCTGTCCCCACCAAACAGCACTTCAGCCCAGCCTTCCGCCACACCCAGCAGCTCATGCGTGTTGGGATGATAATGCATGTAGGGGAAGATCTGATCGCGCCAGTCCGAAGGCCAGCCATTTTTTTCAAACGTCGTCTCAAACCAGCGCGCGATGTCCTCTTCCTCTTCAGGCACAACGCGCGGCCAGATGATGAGCGGCAACGGATTATTGGGCACGCCAGCAGACGGGCTGGCGAACATCAAATGTTGCGGGTTATTCGATGCACCGGCTGAAAATGTCCCTGCGGCGAAAGACATCAGCAACATCAGACTGGAAGTTTGGGCAGTCATACAATGTCTCCTTTTTTCTATAGTGTGACAAAGGTCGCAGGTGATGTAATGTGCGCCATGCATCACAATTTACACAATCATCCAAACTCGCTAACCAAAGCCAAATTAATTGTTAACAATTCCACCTTAAGTCGGTAAGGCTTTGTATCGTGGTAGGATTAATCTGTAAAACGCGCAACACAATGCGCCCGTCGCTGAGCAGGCCGGGAAAACCTGCCAGGGCAACCGGCCATGCAGCCTGTTTATATCAGGAAGGGATGAGCGAAAACAGGCTGACCGCGCAGCCTTCTTCTGTCAGATGAGACGGGATTATTCGCCCGTGCTGGCACTGGACTGTCAGGGCCTGTGGGGGAAAATCCGCCTGCAGGCCCTGAATCAGTACACAATACCGGGTGGGTTAATCGTGGAATGGGTGATCGCCTCATCCTGCTCACCCCAGCGTTGCAAAACCTGCTGATATTGTCCGCCTGCAATCGTGCCATCGAGTGCAGTTTGCAGCGCCGCCGCCAGGCCATTGCCCTTTTTCGTCGTGACGGCAACCCAGGCGCGAAACGGCCCCTGGCCCACCAGTTTCGTCTGGCCCCGTGAGGCGACTTTCCAGGCCGCCACAGAATGTGGACCAAACATCACATCGGCCCGCCCAGATAGCAGATACAGCGTGGCTGAAGCATCATCGGTCAGATAGATCGGCGTAACCGGCGGCAAGCCCTTCGCCCGATTCTGTGCGTCCCAGTTCAGCAGAATGCGTTCCTGATTGGTCCCCGAGGCCACGATGATACGTTTCCCTGCCACGTCCGCCGGTGAGGTGATCGCGCGGAGGGGACTGTCAGCTTTGACCGAAAAGGCATGGTTATCGGCACGATAGGTCGCGAAATCAAATTTCTGCTTTCGCTCTTCGGTTACTGCGATGTTAAACATGGCTACGTCATAGCGGCCTGCGCGAATGCCCAGGGGCCAGTCCTCCCAGGAGGCCGGCACCAGTTTCAGTTTGAGTCCCAAGCTGTCTGCCAGCAGGCGGGCAATGTCCGGATCGCTGCCAATGCGCGTCACGTTATCCGACGCCAGCAGCGCCAGCGGCGGTGAGTGGATAGCCGAGGTGGCGACGGTCAAGGTGCCCGGCTCCACAAACGGAAAATTCGCCGGGATTTTTCTCACCGCTTCCGGGTTCACGGGTGCATGAATGGGCTGTTCATTCTGGGCGGCATCCCGTCTTTCTTCGGCGCATACCGCACCGCTCACCAACACCGCTAACAGCGTGAGAGACGCGTATTTCATTTCGGCTCCTTATAATACGCGTGCCAGAAAGCGGCGGGTGCGTTCATGACGTGGATGGTTTAGCACCTGGGCACTGCTGCCCTGCTCGACAATTTTCCCGTCCACCATAAACACCACGTTGTCGGCAACTTCACGGGCAAAGCCAACCTCGTGCGTCACGATAACCAGGGTGGTGCCGGAGCGGGCCAGTTTTTTAATCACATCCAGCACCTCGCCTACCAGTTCAGGATCCAGCGCGGAAGTCGGCTCATCAAACAACATGACACGGGGTTGCAGCATCAGGGCCCGGGCAATCGCAATGCGTTGTTGCTGACCGCCCGACAGATGACGCGGCCAGGCATCCGCTTTATGGCGCAGGCCGACCGTCTCCAGTAGCTCGCCAGCCCGGATGATCGCCTCACGTTTTGAGAGCTGCCGGTGCGCTATCGGCGCTTCGATTAAATTTTCCAGCACCGTGAGATGAGGAAACAAATTGAAGTTCTGAAAAACATAGCCAACGTTGACGCGCTGGCGCAGTATCGCTCGCGCCTTCAGTTCATAGAGTGTATTTCCCCGACGCTGATAACCGATGTACTCACCGTCGATCTGAATAAAGCCTTCGTCCACGCGTTCCAGATGGTTGATGGTGCGCAGCAGGGTCGACTTTCCTGAACCGGATGGCCCCAGAATCACCGTCACAGAACCGGGTTCAAGTTCCAGCGAGACGTCGTCCAGCGCCTTGAGCTTGCCGAAACGTTTGCTGACCCCGGTAATGCTAATGGCCCCGGTACGATGCGCTACGCGGTAATCAATGGCTTCGGACATGGCTGATCTCCTCAACAGGATTGAGCGGTGTGACGCGGCTGCGCCATTGTCGCCAGCGCGACGGTTGGGGTTCACGGCTGACGCTACGCGCCAGCCAGCGTTCGACGCTGTGCTGAATCAGTGACAGAACGGTGGTGATAATCAGATACCAGGCCGCACCGACCATGAGTAAGGGGATCACCTCCTGGTTGCGGTTGTAGATCATCTGAATGGTGTAAAACAGTTCCGGCATCGCCAGCACATAGACCATTGCCGTGCCCTTCGCGAGGCTGATAATTTCGTTAAAGGCCGTGGGAATAATGGCGCGTAGGGCCTGGGGCAGAATAATGCGGAAGGTGCGCCGCGTGGCAGACAGCCCGAGTGCGGAAGCCGCTTCCACCTGACCGTGATCAACGCCCAGAAAACCACCCCGGATGATCTCTGCACTGTAGGCCGCCTGGACCAGGGTCAGGCCAATGACGGCCGCCGGAAACTGCCCCAGCACGTTAATCGTCTGAAAATGGCCCCAGGACAGCGTGGTAAAAGGCACTCCTATGGACAGCGTGTCGTAGAGATAAGAGAAGTTATAGAGAATGATCAGCACCACGATAAGCGGCAGCGATCGAAACAGCCAGATGTATCCCCACGCCAGGCTGCTTAGCAGCCAGGACGACGACAGCCGCGCCAGCGCCAGTAGCCCGCCTAAAAGCAGGCTGAATACTGTGCCCAACAGCGTTAGCAGCAGCGTTTGCCCCAGACCATGCAGAATGACGGGATCAAAGAACCAGCGGGCAAACACGCCCCATTCCCAGCGTGGATTAAACGCGACCGACTGCACCACGCCTGCCAGGATAAACAGCGCGACCACCGCGCCCAGCGTGCGGGCAGGATAACGGGCAGGCACGACATGTAAATGTTGATGAGAGTTCATACTGACTCCTTAACTTGCCTGCACAACGCTGTGCACGCCAATCACTTTGATAAACCGTAAGCGGCCATCGTGCGGTGGCTGCCCGTAACGCTCCAGATCGCCACTCAGATCGAACTGCGGCTCATAGCCGTGGCCGGTATATAAGCGAACGGCCTCGGGCTGCCGGAAACCGGTAGTCAGAAACAGCCGCTGATAACCGGCGCGCAGGGCCCGTCGCTCCAGCTCTTTCAGCACCACCAGGGCTAACCCCTGTCGCCGGAGATCGCCACGCGTCCAGATTCGCTTCAGCTCTGCCGTCTGCGCGTCGTAAGGTTTGTACGCCCCCATCGCGATAATCTCCTTGTCGCGCTCCAGCACGATGAATAAGCCGTGCGGTGGCAGATACCATTCGGTTTTTTCCTGCTCCTTGTGGCGGCTGAAGTAATCGCCATAGCGGGCCGCATATTCACCAAATAAGCCGGTGAGAATGGGCACTAACTCTGGTGCATCAGGTGACAGTTCACGGAATTGCTGTTGACTCATCGTGTGCGCCTCAGTCACCCAGACCGGGTGGATTAATTTCGGAATGGTCAATGCGTTCAACGCCTTCGCCCCAGCGATCCAGTACCTTCTGGTAAGCGCCATTTTGAATGACGCCGTTCAGCGCCGTACTGACAGGTTGCGCTAAGCCGCTGCCTTTCTTCACCGTCACGGCGATATGCGCCGCCTTGGGCCAGCCGCCATCCACACTGCCAACCAGACGAGTCTTACCGTTGAGCGCGGCTTTCCAGGCGCCAATCACATTAGGGCCAAAATAGGCATCTGCACGTCCGGCCTGCAGCGCCAGCGTCTGTGCCGCATCGTCTTTGGTATAAATGGGTGTAAACGGTTTAAGCCCTTTGGCCTGATTTTGTTTGTCCCAGGCCAGTAAAATGGCCTCCTGATTGGTCCCGGAACCGACAATGATGCGCAGCCCGGCGATATCGTCGGCTTGAGTGAGTGATTTAATCGGGCTGCTGGTTTTTACGTAGAACCCCAGCGAATCTTTGCGGTAGGTAGCAAAATCGAATTTCGCTTTGCGCGCCTTCGTCACGGTGATGTTGGTAATGGCGGCATCATATTTTCCGGACGCCACGCCCAGCGGCCAGTCCTCCCACGAGGTGGGCACCACGTTGAGCTTTAACCCCAGGCTGTCTGCGACCAGTCGCGCGATATCGACTTCGCTCCCCAACAGCGTGGTATTGTCGTCCGAGAAAACGGTGAGCGGCGGCGAGTTCAGGGCCGCCACCGCCACCGTGAACGAACCCGGCACAGCAAAGTGGTAACCGGCGGGCAACTGTGCGATGGCCTGCGCATTCTTTACGGTATGGACAGGTGTTTTATTGGCTTCAAGACTGACGCGCTGCCCATTTACCGCGACGCTGGTGCTTTCCGCATGGCTGGTAGCGCTGGCCGTCAGCAGCATCAGCGCCATCAGCATTTTTTTCTGCATAGCAAAGGTCCTTATTGCAAAGTGAACTGATTGACCGGCTTGGGCAAGGCGAAGCTGTCACGCAGTGTGCGCCCCGGATACTCACGTCTTGTCAGGCCACGCGCCTGCAAAACAGGCACCACTTCATCAACAAAGCGCTCAAACGTATCCGGCGTACCGCCATTGATGATAAAACCGTCTGCAGCCCCGCTCTCAAACCATGCCTGCAGGCCGTCGGCAACCTGCGCTGGCGTGCCATGAAACAGCGGCCGTGGCGTGGCGGCTTCCAGTGCCGCCTGGCGCAGTGAATGTCCCTGTTCACGGGCTTTGCGTTTAATTTCGTCGGTGGTGCTGCGGAAACTGTTCTGGCCGATGTCGCCAACGTCGGGGAACGGCGCATCGAGTGGATACTGGGAAAAGTCATGGTGATCGAAGAAGCGGCCGAGATAATTCAGCGCATCATCAATCGAGACCAGCGCAGCGGTAGTTTGATACTGCTGCTCCACATCCTCTGCATCGCGACCCACAATGACGCTGACGCCCTGAAAGATATGCAAATCGTCCGGTTGCCGTCCGTTTTTCACCAGCTGCTGCTTCACATCCCGGTAAAAGGCCTGGGCTTCTTCCCGCGTCGGCTGGTGCGTAAAGATGGCATCGGCATGTCGCGCCGCCAGCTTTTTACCGTCGTCAGACGCGCCGGCCTGGAAAATGACAGGCCGTCCCTGCGGCGTGCGTGAAATATTGAGCGGTCCCTGTACCTGAAAGAAATCGCCGTGATGATGCAGTGTGTGTAGTTTGGCGGGATCGAAGAACTGGCCACTCTCTTTGTTGCGAACGAAGGCATCCTCTTCCCATGAATCCCACAGCCCTTTCACTACCTGAAGGTATTCGTCGGCAATGCGGTAACGCAAAGCGTGTTCCGGGTGCTGCTGGCGGGAAAAGTTTTTTGCCGACCCTTCGAGTGGCGAGGTGACGACGTTCCAGCCCGCGCGGCCACCGCTCAGATGATCCAGGCTGGCGAACTGGCGCGCCACGGTAAAAGGTTCGCTATAGGAAGTGGAGACCGTGCCCACCAGCCCTAAATGTTCCGTAACGCCGGCCAGCGCCGAGAGCAGCGTTAAAGGTTCAAAACGGTTCAGGAAGTGAGGAATCGATTTTTCATTGATAAACAGACCATCGGCGACAAACAGAAAGTCCAGTTTGCCCTGCTCGGCTTTACGCGCGATTTTTTTGGCATAGTCGAAGCTGATGCTGGCATCCGCCTGAGCGGCCGGGTGGCGCCAGGCGGACATGTTACCCGAGGCACCGTGCAACAGGGTACCCAGTCTAAGCTGTCTTGTGGTCATGATTACTCTCTTTTTTCTGCGTCACAATGCCAGGCGGTTGTCCGCGACAAGCCGCACAGGTCGTCAGGAAGTGGAACTTAATTCAGGGCGGGTTCACGACATCGGTCATGAAGATGGCGCAGGGCCTGCTGCGCGAGTTGAGCAAAGTAGTGGGCAGCGGGCGCGATCGACGCTTCATCGGGTGTAAAACCGGCATGGTGCAGACCAAAGTCGCTGCCGCTGCCAATGCTGACAAAGGCACCGGGCACCTGCTGCAGGTAGAAGGCAAAGTCTTCTCCCCCCAGATGCAGGTCAGCCATCTGTACCCGATAGCCGACATCGTGCGCTACTTCGCTGGTAAACTGCGCCCACTGCGCATCATTGATCAGCACGGGCGGTCCGGCGTGCCAGCTCAGACTGGCCTGCGCGCCGCTGGCCCGGGCGATGTGCTCCACCAGCGTGCGCACACGGTCTTCCAGTTCGGCACGGCGTTGCAGGTCGTGGGTGCGGGCAGTGCCGCCAAATTCCAAAGAACCCGGCAATACATTCCAGGTTTTGCCGCCATCAATGCGGGTCACGCTGAGCACCAGGCTGTCGAGCGTATTGAAGCTGCGACTGGTCAGCGTCTGAAGAGCCTGAATAATCTGGCTGGCCACCACAATGGCATCCACGCCCTGCTCAGGATGCGCCGCGTGCGCGCCTTTGCCGGTAACCTGAATGACGAACTTGTCTGCATTGGCATAAAACGCACCGCTGCGCGTGGCAAAGGTGCCGCTCGGCAGGCCCGGCTCGTTATGCATACCAAAAATTGCCTGAACGCCCTCCAGCACGCCGGCCTCAATAAACTGTCTGGCACCGCGTGCGATCTCTTCGGCGGGCTGAAATAAAATACGTACCCGCCCTGGTAGTTGATGCGCCCTTGTCTGTAGCTCAAGGGCAGCGCCCAGCATGACGGCAGTATGGAGATCGTGACCGCAGGCATGCATGACGCCGGGCTGACGGGAATGAAAACTGACGCCGCTGGCTTCATGGATTGGCAACGCGTCAATATCGGCACGCAGTGCGATCAGATTTTCACCCTGGCCGATTTCTGCCACCACGCCGGTTGCCAGTGGGTAATCCAGTAAGCGAACCCCGGCGGCCTGGAGCCACTGGCGAAGGCGCGCGGTGGTGGCAAATTCCTGACCGGAAAGTTCGGGCCAGGTATGCAGTTCACGTCGCCATTCAATTAGCTGTGCTTCGTTCAGACTCATCATGACCTCGGCGATTCAGGCAGCGACCCATTGATGGGTTGCCAGTAATTCCAGAGACCGGTATCGGGCGCGCGCATCGGCAACCGGCGTGTCGATAACGAATTCATCAATGCTGAAGTTCTGATGCAGCGCGTCAAGCTGCGCGTGAACCTGTGAGGCCGTGCCTTTCAGCAGCGAGGGCGTGCGCGGCTCAATCAGGTAGTCCGTGAATCCACCCTGACGGACATAACGTTCAGCCTGTTCCAGACTGGCAACATTGACGCCCGGCCCGTCTTTAACCTGGACATGGAACTGTTTGAGCCCCGCGACCAGCAGATCGGCCTGGGCGGGAGAATCCGCCACCACAACCTGTACCGCCACCAGTGCCCGCTTGCCGCGGGTCAGATGTGAATAGGTCTTCAGTGCACGCTCAAGTAACGGGCGATCGCCATTGATGTGAGCGGCAAAGACAAACTGCCAGCCCAGCTCTGCCGCCAGCTGTGCGCTCTGTTCACTGCCACCCAACAAAAAACGCTGCGCCGGGCGCGCCGGTATCGGCGTGGCGCGTAACGTTTCGTCCTTATTCTCTTGCGCCGCGCCGGGTGCCAGCCAGTGTGCTAACTGGCGCAGCTGTTCCGCAAAGCTGCCTTTTTCATCCTGATGCACACCGCGCTGCAGCGCCCGGGTGGAAAGCGGCAGGCCGCCCGGTGCTTTACCAATACCCAGATCGATACGTCCGGGGGCCAGCGAGGCCAGTACATTGAAATTTTCTGCCACTTTGTAAGGGCTGTAGTGCTGCAGCATCACGCCACCCGATCCCAGCCGGATGCGCGTCGTTTGTGCCGCAATCCAGGCGATTAACACTTCGGGCGACGGACTCGCCAGCTGTTCAATGTTGTGATGCTCAGCCAGCCAGAAACGGTGATAGCCCCATTTCTCGGCCTGTTGCGCCAGCCGCAGCGTACGTTGCAGGGCCGCGGCGGGCGATTCCCCTTCCGCCACGGGCGCTTTATCTAACAGACTTAACTGATATGCCATTCACCTGCCCTCGCTTATTTCCTTTGAAAGCTAGTGTGGCGAGAACGTTATATTTCGTAAAACAACAATTATGAGAATATGAAGTTAAAAAACGGCAATAGAATTTAAAATAATAAAAACCAGGCAGAGAATAACGTTATTTCCGTCTCCCTGTTTAGACGACCTGTGGAAATAAACCCGGCAACATATCTCAGGCATTTGCGTATTTTCACTAAGCTTTGCGCTATTCCTTATTTTATCTGTCAGACAGAACGTTTCATGATGAAACAATTGTAAAAACACCGCGTTTCAAGAGGAAGATAAGGATGAACAACATCATTGGCCTGATACGGGAAAACGTTCTGAAGCCGGGTGGGTTTTCAAAAAAAAGACTGTCGGCTATCCCCCCTGCCCTGCCAGACCGCGCATCTAATCAGACGTATTCTGACAGCGGTTCATGCCTGAATAATATTCCTGCCCCTGAGGCGAGTGAAAAGAACAACGTGCAGCAAGCCTTTATCCAAACGCCATTATCGCGGAACGACAGTGCCCTTACGGTATTACCGGATTATCGCTGGCAGCCCAATCATATTTAAAGACAACGCGGCCCCTTTTGCTGACCGGGTCTCAGTCTGTGTTATCAGGAGAATCATGACTTCTTTAACGGAAAAACTGGTGCAGTGGCGGCGTGAACTGCATCAGCATCCCGAGCTCTCTCATCAAGAGTTTGCGACCACGGAACGTCTTACCCGTTGGTTACAGCAGGCGGATATTCGTCTGTTGCCCCTGCCGTTAACGACAGGAGTGGTGGTGGAGATTGGTCAGGGCGAGCCGCTGATTGCTTTTCGCGCCGACATTGACGCCCTTCCCATTGACGAGGCGGTGAACGTGCCCTGGAAATCTCAGCGGCCTGGCGTCATGCACGCCTGCGGACATGATATTCATACGTCAGTCATGCTTGGCGTTGCGCATCAGCTGAAACAGCAGGAAGCCGCCCTGCCTGGCCGGGTACGCATTCTTTTTCAACCCGCAGAAGAAACGTTCGACGGTGCCAGACAGCTGATTGATGCCGGTGCACTGACGGGCGTACAGGCTATTTTTGGTCTGCATAACGCGCCGGATTTGCCGCTGGGTACGCTGCGCACCCGCCCCGGCGCGTTTTATGCCAATGTTGACCGCTTTACCATTCGGGTGCTGGGTAAAGGTGCGCATGCCGCCCGACCGCAGGAAGGCATTGATGCCATCGTGATCGCCAGTCATATCGTTTCGGCACTGCAAACGCTACCGGCTCGCGTCTTTAGCGCGCTGGACACGGTGGTGTTAAGCGTCACCCGCTTTACCGCCGGCAATACCTGGAATGTGCTGCCAGAGCAGGTGGAACTGGAAGGTACGGTACGTACGCACAATGCGACCATACGTGAGCACATGCCTGAACGCATGACCGCGCTGATTCAGGGCATCGCGTCGGGCTTTGGCGCGCGCGCTGAACTGGCGTGGATAACGGGACCGCCTGCGCTGCTGAATACCCCGGAATGGGCCGACTTTGCCCTGCAACAGGCTGCCCAGAGCGGTTATCGCGCCGAACGGGCTGAAATACCGCTGATGGGAGGTGAGGATTTTGCCTTTTACCTGCAGCAGGTGCCGGGGGCATTTGTCAGTATTGGCAGTGCCAGTGAATCGGGGCTTCATCATCCGGCCTTTAATCCTGACGAAGCGCTGATGGGACCGGCTGTCGACTATTTTAGTCAGTTGGCTCCACACGCCCTACGCCGGATTGCGGCGCGCAAGGAGGCATTGGCGCAACTGTTATAGAAAAACGGGCGTAATCTGTGTCTGAACAAGTTGACTGTTATCTGTTCTAATCGCTATCAGTTGAAAGTGAGGGGAACGATGGACGCCATTAAACAGATCTTAATCGACGAAATTAATACGCTAAACCGTGAAGGACGCCGCGATAATTTGCCGCGTTTCAGCTTCTCGTTTTTAAAAACCCATCCCGGACTGTGGGCAGTGATGTACCTGTGCTATGGCCTGTGCGTCGCGCTGATTTTTTCCACGGATATGCTGGGCTGGCCCGCGTTCTGGTTTGCGACGGCATTTGTGCTGGTGATGAGCTTTCTGATGTTGCTGGACATCAATCCTAAATACCGTTTTGAGGATATTGATGCTCTGGATCTGCGGGTTTGCTACAACGGCGAATGGTATTACGTGGAGCCCGTCCCTGAACAGGCGGTCTCCCGCATCCTGTCACTGCCGGATGCGCCAGAGCGTGTGAAAAGCGGCATTACCCGTTTGCTGAAGCAGAAAGGTGAAGTGGACTTTTACGATGTGTATTACCTGACCTGGGGACATCGTCAGGCCGCTCAGGTTTAATCCTGCGCCATCTCTGCCATTAACCTGCCCAGCGTGACCACCGCCGCCTCGGCCCGCGTATCCCACGGCCAGGCGGTGTTAAGCCGAAAACAGTGACTGAACTGTTCGCCTGCGGCAAACATCTGTCCCGGTGCAATACTGATCCCTTCTGCCAGCGCACGCTGATACAGCTGTGTGGTATTAATACTGTCTGGCAACGTCACCCATAAAAAATAGCCCCCCGCCGCGTCACTGACCGTTGACTGCGCAGGCAGCACCTTTATCAGGGCCTGGCGCGCCAGTTGCTGACGCTTAGCCAGACTTTGCCGCAGCCGTTTCAGGTGATTATCGTAACGTCGGGTCGCCAGGAAATCGGCTAACGCTAACTGCATCGGCGCGCTAGTCGAGAGTGTGCTCATCAGTTGCAGGCGCTGAATTCGCTGCGCATGCCGCCCGGCCGCGACCCAACCGACACGGAACCCCGCCACCAGCGATTTCGAAAAGGAACCGCAGTGCAGCACATTCCCCTGGCTGTCCCAGGCTTTAGCGGGTAACGGCGGTGTGCTGTTGTCGTCCCATAGCTCTGCGTAGACATCATCTTCAATCAATGGCACCTGATAGCGTTCCAGCAGGGCAACCAGTTGCGCTTTACGCGCCGGCGTTAAGGTCACGCCGAGGGGATTTTGCAGCGTGGTCATTAACCAACAGGCTTTAACCGGCCAGCGCTGAAGCGCGTCTTCAAGCTGTTGCAGGTCGATGCCGTGCTGGGTATCGCTCGGGATCGCCAGCGCCTTGAGCTTAAGGCGCTCAATGGCCTGCAGGGCACCATAAAAACTGGGCTGTTCGATCACCACATAGTCACCCGGTTCGGTGAGCGATTGCAGGCTGAGGTTCAGGGCTTCCAGTGCGCCGCTGGTTATCACGATTTCGTCGGGCGACAAGGTGATGCCCTGGCGGGCATAGCGCTGAGCCAGGAGCTGGCGCAATGTCGCGTTGCCCGGCGGCAGGTTATGCAGCGCATCCGTGGGCGTGAGCTGATGCGAGACATTTGCCAGCGAACGCATCAGCGGACGTTGCGGGAACAGCGCCGGATCGGGAAAAGCTGAGCCAAACGGCACAATGGCGGGATCGCGCGAGGCCTGTAACACATCGAACACGAAGTCATTAATATCGACCCGTTCGCTGATGGCAACGCTGAGCGGCGCGGCGGCAAGGGCACGGGGCGCGACGTAATAGCCTGACTGCGGACGCGAAACGATCCAGCCCTGACTTTCCAGCAGTTCGTAGGCGTGCAGCACCGTCATCAGGCTCAGCCCCTGACGCGCGACTTGCTGGCGCAGCGACGGGAGCCGGGTACCCGGCGGCCAGATACCGGCTTCTATTTGCTGCTGAATGTCATCCATTAATCGCTGATATTTCGCCACGGCCTGTCGCTCCTGATGCAGAGGCGCCACTTTAGCATGTTGATCAGCGCTAACAAAAATCCCTGGCGGGCCTTACACTTCCAGTGCGGCAGGCTCAGTAGCGTGCGGGCCGACAAACTCCTTCAGCTCATCGATCCGATCGGGTGGCAGCGGTTTACCGAGCAAATAGCCCTGCAGCGTATTACAGCCAAGCTGGGTCAGAAACGCTTGCTGTTCCGACGTTTCCACGCCCTCTGCCACGACCTTTAACTGCAAAGACTGCGCCAGTGCCACAATGGCCGACACAATGGTGGCATCTTCAGAATGATGCTCCAGTTCGTTGACGAAGGCGCGGTCAATTTTCAGCTCACTTGCAGGCAGGCGTTTAAGATACAACAGGCTGGAATAGCCGGTACCAAAATCATCAATCGAGGCTTTCACGCCCAACTGCGTCAGTTCGGTCAGAATCCGCACGCTTTCATCGGGATTACGCATGGCGGTGGTTTCGGTCACCTCCAGCGTCAACAGCTCCGCCGGAATCTGGTGTGTCGCCAGTGCCAGCTTAACGGTGTCGATCAGATTGCTTTGCTCAAACTGCAGCGCCGACAGGTTGACCGCGACTGACCACGTCTGATGGCCCTGCAGGTGCCACTGATGCAGCTGGCGACAGGCTTCGTTAATGACCCATCCCCCAATATTCACAATCATGCCAGTTTTTTCCGCTATCGGCAGAAAGCGATCCGGCGACAGCAGGCCATGCTGGGGATGCTGCCAGCGCAGCAACGCTTCGAAGCCCAGAATCGGGCCGTGTGGTGCGCAGTACTTGGGTTGATAAAACAGGCGCAGTTCATCATTGTCCAGCGCATGCCAGAGGTCGTTGTTCAACTGTAACTGGCTCTGTGCCAGCAGATTCATAGAAGGCTGGAAAAAGGTGTAACCGTTTCGGCCATTGTTTTTGGTGTGGTACATCGCGGCATCGGCATTAAACATCAGCTCGCGCTCATCCTCGCCATCACCGGGATAGACAACAATGCCAATGCTCAGTGACACCACCAGATCGTAACGCGAAATGGGGAACGGGCGGTCAACGGCCTTAACCAGCTGATCGGCGACCGCCGCCGCATCATTCGGCTCGGTAATTTCAATCAGCAGTACAAACTCGTCGCCGCCCAGACGTGCCAGCGTGTAGTAGCCTTTCATCTGGTCACTCATTCTTTTGGTGACGCTGATCAACAGGCTGTCACCGATGTGGTGACCAAAGGCATCGTTTACGGCCTTGAAGCCATCAAGGTCCATAAACATCAGCGCAAACTGCGTGCTTTCACGATTCGCTTTATTGATGGCCTGCTCAAGGCGATCTTCGAGCAGAATACGGTTTGGCAACCGGGTCAGGTTGTCGTGCAGCGCCAGTTGTGCCAGCTCACGGTTGGCTTCAGCCAGCGAGCTGGCCAGGATCGAGGTGCGCGCCTGCATACGGGCATCCAGCATGGAGACCAGCAGCGTAATCCCCAGTATGGCGAGGGTTACTACCGTGACGACAATCGCCAGCCAGTTGCTGTTGACGCCGGATGACATCGTGTGGCTCCCCATCGGGAACTCCGCCGCCATCATGCCGGTATAGTGCATGCCGGCAATCGCGGCCCCCATTACGATAGAGGCACACAGCCGCAAGGCGGCAATTCGCCCCTGTGGGCCTTCGCGCAGTTTAAAAGCCAGCCACAGTGCGGCCACCGAGGCCACAAGGGCAACAATGACTGAAGCCGCGACCCAGCCCCAGTTCCAGCGAATACCCGGTGAAAGCATCAGCGCGGCCATGCCGGTGTAGTGCATCGCGACAATGCCGCAGCCCAGGACAATCGCGCCGCCCAGCAAGCGGAACAGCGGCAGGTTGCCCTGGCAAACCAGCCACAAGGCGAAGATGGATGCGCACACCGCAATGCCGGCGGACAGCGCCGTCAGCGAGGCGTCGTAACTCATCATCATGTTCAGGTCCATGGACAGCATGCCAATGAAGTGCATGGCCCAAATCCCTATCCCCATGGCAAAGCCACCGCCAAAGAGCCACGCCAGGGCCACTTTACCGGTTGAGGTCGCAACCCGTCCCGCCATATCCAGCGCGGTGAATGAAGCCAGCATCGCCACTAAGACCGAAATGACGACAATGAATGAGTTGTATGAGGCCACTAACATAGTGATTTCCGAATAGCGCCGAACACGCCGCTGTTAAAGAGATGATGAAAAGGAATTTTCGCCTTGTTACCCTTTTATCGGCGCGGGAAACGACTAAATTAGGCTTTTTTAATAGCGCTTTCCGATACCTGCAAGCGTCCGGCTCAATCAATTCTTTTAGCTGGCATATGAGCCGCCGTTTTGCTGCCTGACCACAACGTTATGCCTGCACTGACGACCTTTACCGCACGGGCAGACAGCAGCTATTCAAAGATAGCGCATCTGCCGCTTTTCAGCCTCACATCCCGCATGCGCTTCTTTCTCATACCAAACTGACGGAGACATAACAGCGACACCACAGACAGGCAAAACAGTTCTGCGGCTCTGCGTCTTCAGCCCGTGATCGCCTGTCGATTCGCCGTTGCGGCAGGCAATGTAACAAAATAATAAAAAATTTATCGATGAGTTTCGCCACTTTGCCTGCGCTGATGTATAGTAAAAAAAAAATAATATAAATCAGCACCCCTTTTTTCTGGGGCGCTGGAGAGAGTGACGGCAGGTTGCTGTTATCTGGCGATTTAATGTTATTTTTTCGAGGTTTTTGCATTATACCATCAGGTGAAAAAGCACTGACCCTAAATAATCAGTAAGGAATGGTTATGAAATTCAAGCTTTTTCTGTTAGCTGCCGGTGTTGCTACCACCCTGCCGTCCGCGACGTTTGCTGCCACTACCACGGGTGCAATTAACGCTACGCTAACATTAACCACGGGATGTCTGGTGAACGGCCAGTCGGCCACCTCTGGCGTCAACTTCGGTTCGTTGAACTTCGGTAGCAGCGCAGCCACCTTTGGTACGTTGAACGCTACGCTGGTCGGCGCGGCGGGTAACGGCATCTATGTGCGCTGTACGACCGGCCAAACGTTTAACGTTCAGGTGACCAGCAGTAACGCAGCACCGGGAACCGTCTACGGTACCGTTTCTTCTGCGCCACGCTACCTGGTGCTGGGCGCCGATAATACTCAAGGCATCGCTTATACCCTCTACAGCGATGCGTCCTTTACGACCGCCATCGCCAACAACACGAATATTGCGCCCAGCGGGACGACCGATCCGACCCTCGGCACCAATTACGCGATCTATGGACGTGTGGTAGGCGGCGGATTTAATCCGGTGATCCCGGCCGGGACTTATACCGACACGATTAACGTTGCCGTGAACTATTAAGTGCCTGTGTTGGCGTAGATGCAGATGACGGTAAGACGGTCACCTGTTTCGTTCACCGCTGGCGGGTTGCTGCTGATCGTGTGTATGAATGGGTGGAGCATTACGACCAGCTCCACAACATTCCAGGTTTCAGCGTCAATCGTGGCAGGTTGCGTGATCTCCGGCACCAATACGGGGATCTTCGGCACGCTCAATTTTGGCACCCAGTCGGGGCTGGCCAGTAGCAGCGTCAGCGCCAGCTATGTACAAAGTTCCACGATTAACCTGGCCTGCACGCCGGGTACGACGCTGAGTATGACCATCAACGGCGGCAGCAATTACACCACGGCCCGTAACCTGAAGCTGGCGAACAATACCAACACGATTCCTTATTACCTCTACAGCAATGCTGCACACACCACGCCGATTCCGGTGAACACAGCCGTGCCATTGAGTTACAGCAACGCGAACAACATTACGTTACCTATTTACGGCTTGCTGCAATTACCCGGTCCGACAAGCGCCGGGGTTTATTCTGACACCCTCAGCGTCACGCTGACCTGGTGATGAAAAAGGAGCTTTACCATGCCATCCCTGCGTGCCCTGTTTTTTCTGTTCGCTTTTCTGGTGTTGCCTCAGGCTCAGGGTGCAAATTCCGTAATGATTTGGCCCATCGATCCGGCCATCGATCCGGAAGATAAGGCCAGTGAACTGTGGCTGGAAAACCGAGGCAATACTACCACGCTGATGCAGGTGCGCATTTTTGCCTGGCAGCAAACGAACAACCAGGAGCAGTATCAGACCCAGCAGCAGATTGTTGCCAGTCCCCCGTTAGTGCGCATTGAACCGGGGCAAAAGCAACTGGTCCGTCTGATTAAACAGATCCCGCCTGCCACAGGACAGGAGATGGCCTATCGCGTTGTGCTGGATGAAATCCCCACGCCACGTGCCGTTGGCGATAATCAGGCCGGGCTCAATTTTCAGATGCGCTATTCGGTGCCGCTCTTTGTCTATGGCAACGGTCTGGTGCGCGACAATGCAAAACCCGCCCTGAGCTGGCGTCAGGTGAACGCGGGCGGTAAGCGCTACCTGGAACTGACGAATCGCGGTAACGGCCATGCCCGACTCAGCAATGTCACCATTGGTGGCCAGCGGCTCGGCAACGGCCTCTATGGTTATGTGCTGGCGAACAGCACACAGCGCTTTCCGCTCAGATCCGCCGTCAGCGGTGAACTGCGCGCAGAGACCAACACCGGACAGTGGCGCAGCGCCGCGGCGCAGTAAATCGCAATGAAGCCGTATTCCCCGCATCCCGTTGCGCTCGCCATTGCGAGTCTGTGTTGTCTGGTGCCCACGTTTGTGTGGGCAGAAACGTTTACGTCGCTTCCCCCGCCGCCGCCCGTTGACAACGGGGCCACGGGCCAGCGCTATATGCTGGAGTTGGTGGTGAATCAGCTGTCACGTGGCGATATTGTGCCCGTGGAGCAACAAAACGGCCACTTCCTGGTGCGGGCAGGCGACTTACAACGCGCGGGAATCCCGGCGGAGAAGATTCAGGGGCAACAGCAGGTCGATGTGAATCAGCTCGCCGGGGTCAACGTGGAGTACGACGATCGCCGTCAGCGCCTGTTGCTGACCGTGCCGCCCGGCTGGCTGCCTGAACAGACCATTGGTGAGAAAAGGAACGGGTCGCGCTTCCCCGGACGTGTGAGTACCGGGGCGCTGTTCAATTACGATCTCTATGCCACGCGCACCGATGTGGCAGGCACGCGTCTGGCCGCCTTTAATGAGCTGCGCGTGTTTGGTCCCGCCGGGCACTTCTCCAGCAATGGCGTTTTACAGCAGCAGCTGGAAGGACAGAATCGCTACCAGAATGACGGCTACATTCGCTACGACACCTGGTGGAGCAATGAAGATGAAAACGCCATCCTGAGCTGGCGGGTTGGGGACCTGACTACCGATGCGCTGTCATGGAGCAGCAGCGTGCGGCTTGGCGGCATCCAGATTGCCCGCGACTTTAGCGTGCGGCCGGATCTGATCACCTATCCCTTGCCTGCCTTTTTTGGCCAGGCGGCGGTGCCGTCAACGGTGGATCTGTTTGTCAATGGCTACCGCTCTACTCAGGCGAATGTCCAGCCTGGCCCCTGGTCGCTCACTAACGTGCCTTTCGTTAACGGTGCCGGTGACGCCGTGATTACAACAACGGATGCGGTGGGCCGTCAGGTCGTCACGACGCTGCCGTTCTATGTGTCCAGTAACTTGCTCAAGCCAGGCCTGTCTGACTACGCCTTTTCAGCCGGTGCGCTTCGGCAAAATTACGGCATCAAAAACGCCGATTACGGTGCGGCCGCGATGAGCGGCTCGTGGCGCTATGGCCTGACAGACTGGCTCACACTGGAAACCCATGGTGAAGGGAGCCGCGATTTGGCCATGGGCGGCGCAGGTGCTCTGTTTAAAGTCGGCAGTTGGGGCGTGATCAACGGAGCCGCCGCACAGAGCCACCTGGACAGCGAGTCGGGCAATCAGTACAGCTGGGGTTATCAATACAACACCAGCCGTTTCAGCCTGGGCACTCAGCATACGGTGCGCAGCGCGGGCTTTGGCAACCTGGCGTTGGTGAGTAGCCAGAGCAACGCCCTCTATGCAGATAACCGCTACAGCCTGGCACGGCGCACGGCGCAGTACACCGCCAGCGTGTCGCTCAATCGCTATGGCAGTCTGGGCGCGGCCTGGATCGACATTGCCAGCGGCGATAACCAGCGTACCCGCCTGTGGAACCTCTCCTGGAGTAAAAATTTGTGGGGCAATGCCAGCCTGTATGTCTCCGCCAGCCGCGACAGAGAGCAGGGAGAATGGAGCGGCGCAGTCTCGCTGGTGATTCCGTTTGGTGAAAACAGTAATGCTTCCCTGAGCGTCGAACGCGATCAACAGGGTCAACAAAGCCAGCGGGCGTATTTATCCCGCGCCATGCCCAGCGATGGCGGATTCGCCTGGGATGCCTCCTGGGCGAACCAGGGCGGCAACAGTGGCGACTATCGCCAGGGCAGTCTGCGTTACCGCAATAACAAGATCGATACCTCTGCCGGCTTCTACGGCGATGACGACAACCTCACCCAGTGGGCCGATGTGTCCGGCTCGGTGGTGTTAATGGACAGCCAGGTGTTTGCCGCTAACACCATTAACGATGCGTTTGTGGTGGTGAAAACCCATTACCCTGACGTGAATGTGCGCTATGAAAATCAGTCGATGGGACGCACTGACCGCCAGGGCTATCTGCTGGTGCCGTCGATCAGCAGCTACTATCCCGCTAAATACGACATCGATACGCTCGATCTGCCCGCCGATATGACGGTGCCCAACGTCGAGCAGCGCTTTGCCGTTAAACGGCAAAGTGGGTTTTTGCTGAACTTCCCGGTCGAGCGGTTGCGCGCCGCCAGCGTGATACTGCATGACGGTCAGGATAAGCCGCTGCCCGTGTCCAGCCAGGTGATTCGGCCGGGACGGGCTACGGGCTATGTGGGTTGGGACGGTATTGTCTGGATGGAAGAACTGGGTGCCACCAATCCCATCCGCGTGATCGCCCCTGATGGTCGCGCCTGCGAAACGATCCTGACGTTGCCTGGCGGTCAGCCGCAGGCACTCAAAACGTATGGCCCGCTTACCTGCCCGTTGCCGCCGCTCCCCAGAGGCGCATCCGTGCCTAATCCCGATAACGCCACTGCCGGAATCACCCCATGAAAACGCTAATGTTGCTGCTTTGCCTGCTGCTGTTACCCTCGCTGAGTTACGCCGCCTGTGCTCTGCCCGCCTCCAGCGCCAGCTTTGGCAGTGTGACCACCTTTGTGGCTAACACCACGGTCAGTAGCACCTCGACCAATGCTGACGTCAACTGCGGGGCCGGCAGCGCGCTGTCGCTGCTGAGCAATAACCAGATCACCTTTCAGCTGACCAGCGCCAGCAACGCCAATGGGACGCGCGGCATCCTCAAACGGAGCGGCGATACCGGCAGCGACAACATTCCGGTGCGGTTATGTACCGACAGCGCCTGTGCCAGTGAGCTCACCATTGGCGGACCTGCGTTTGTCTACAACTCCGCCACCTTAATCAACCTGGCGGGATTGCTGGGTAGTCTCAACTTTGCCATTCCGGTCTATTTGCGCACCCTCACCGGGCAAACCGTGGCCGCCGGGACCTACACGGTGACGCTGAATATGACGGTCACCTACAACATCTGTACCAGCGTTTCGGCTGTTGGCCTGTGTCTCACACCGCAAACCGGCAGCGGCGTCATTCCCATTACTGTTACCGTGGTGCTCAGCAACGACTGTACCGCCATCACCGCGCCCAATATCAGCTTTGGCAGCGCACCGCTGGTCGCCAGTTTTGGCAGCGTGTCACAAACCATCAATGTCCTGTGCAGTAAAGGCAGCACCTATACAGTGGGGTTAAGCAACGGCAATAACGCGGTAAGCAGCGTACGTAATATGGCGAGTGGGACGAACCAACTGAGTTACGAGATTTATAAAGGAACGACCAGTAATCGCTGGGGACCGAGTGGCACGGAACGGGTAAGCAGCACGGCGGCGGATACCGTCAGTACCGATGGGCTGACGCGCAGCTACAACTACACTGCGCGTGTCCTCACCACCCAAAATACGCCGCCTGCAGGGAATTATACCGACAGCGTCGTGGTGGATATCGCGTTTTAGAGCGGCGCGCTGACGGGGGTTCCGCTATGCCGGGCGCGATACTGTTTCACCATGCGGCCAATCAGTAATGTCCCGATTAATCCACAAATGGCCGCAAAGGTCAGCCACGCGCCGGGCATCGCCTTATCGCCGCTGGCGTGGATCAGATAGCTGGAAACGGCGGGCGTGAAGCCACCGAACAGCGCCGTGGCCAGGCTGTAAGCCAGCGAGAAACCGGCGGCACGCACCTCAGCGGGCATAATTTCTGCCAGATAAACCACCATCGCGCCGTTGTAGCTGGCGTACAGGAAGGAGAGCCAGAGCTCCGCCGCCAGCAGGTGGCCGAAGCTCGGCGCGCCAACCATCCAGTGCAGCACAGGCCAGGCGGTGGCAATCATCAATACCGTAAACGTCAGCAGCAGCGGACGACGACCTACGCGGTCAGACAGCGCGCCCATCACCGGGAGCCAGAACAGGTTGGAAATCCCCACAAACAGCGTCACCATAAAGGCCTGTTTGTCACTCATCATTAATACGGTCTTGCCGAAGGTTGGCGTGAACGCGGTGATCATGTAAAACATCACCGTGGTGGTCACCACCATCAGCATACCGGCTAGCACCAGTGCCCAGTTGCTGGCGACGGAACGCATAATGTCGGTCATTGATGGATGGTGTTTACGCTGACTAAAGGCTTCGGTCTCTTCCAGCATGCGACGAATATAGAACAGGAAAGGGACGATCAGGCAGCCCACGACAAACGGAATACGCCAGCCCCATTCGGTCACCTCATCATGTGAGAGTAGATGATTCAGCCCCAGCCCCAGCAGAGCCGCGAAGATCACCGCGATTTGCTGGCTACCGGACTGCCAGCTGACAAAGAACCCTTTACGCCCTTTCGGTGCCACTTCGGCCAGATAAACCGAAACGCCGCCCAGTTCTACCCCGGCAGAAAAACCCTGCAATAAGCGACCAAGTAAAATGAGTATCGGTGCGGCGGCACCCAGGGTGGCATAACCCGGGACCAGTGCGATAGTCAGCGTGCCTAACGCCATCAGCCCAAGCGTTAACAGCAGTCCTTTACGACGGCCATGATGGTCAATGTACGCTCCCAGAATAATCGCCCCCAGAGGACGCATCAGAAAGCCGGCACCGAAGGTCATCAGTGTCAGCATTAACGAGGAGAAGGGATCGTCTCCGGGGAAAAAGGTTTTGGAAATGGCCGTGGCGTAGTAGCCAAACACCATAAAATCGTACATTTCAAGGAAGTTACCGCTGGTAACATTGAAAATGGTTCTGGCCGCACCTTTTGGCGACTTTTGTAAAGTTTCACTTTGGCTCATAACTGCTTCCTTGGTTTTTTATCCCTTTTAGCCTGCCAGAGGTGAGATTAATGTGACCTCCATCACCATTGCACTTTACAAACTCTCTGGTTTAAGTAACAAGAAATTAACAGAAGGGTTACAGCAGCATAACTGCCTGCTCGGCGCAGGATTTGCCAGACAAGATGTGGCAAAAATTCAGGCATAAAAAAAGCGCGTCGGGCTGAACGCGCTGTCTTACAAAACAAGGGATAAACGGATGAAGGAGAAACAGGCGAAACGCACTCAATGCAAGGCTGTGCAGGACGGGTTTAGCCTGCGCATATCAACGACGCGTTATTTTTTTACCGTTTCCATCCCCATCAGGCCGATCTTGAGATAACCCGCCGTGCGCAGTTCATCCATCACGCTCATCAGGGTTTCATAATCGACCGATTTGTCGGCCTGGAAGAAAATGGTGGTATCTTTGTTGCCTTGCGTCTGCTGCATCAACACGTTGATAAGCGCGTCCTTGTTCACCTGATCGTTACCTACGTAAAGCTGCTTATCGGCTTTAATCGAGAGATAGACCGGTTTTTCCGGACGCGGTTGCGGCGCACTGGTGGACGCGGGCAGATTCACACGCACATCCACCGTTGCCAGGGGCGCAGCCACCATAAAGATAATCAGCAGTACCAGCATCACGTCGATAAACGGCGTGACGTTGATTTCATGCATTTCACCATCGGTTTCTGAGCTGTCGTTAAATCGCATTGCCATAACGCTTACCCCAGACGCAGTTTTTGCGCGGCGGCAGGACGGCTGACCTCAGGCTGAGCCAGGTTTCCCAGGTCGATATCGCGACTTTGCAGCAGCATGACCTGCGCGGCAACGTCGCCTAAGGAGGCTTTGTAATTAGCGATCATACGGGCAAACACGTTATAAATCACAACCGCCGGAATCGCCGCGACTAAACCAATGGCCGTCGCCAGCAGCGCTTCGGCGATACCCGGTGCCACGACCGCCAGGTTAGTCGTCTGGGTTTTGGCAATACCGATAAAGCTGTTCATGATGCCCCAGACGGTACCAAACAGGCCGACGAAGGGGGCCACCGAGCCAATCGTGGCCAGGAAGCCATTCCCGCGCCCCGCATGACGGCAGAATGCCGCAACCCGACGCTCAAGACGAAACGCAGTGCGTTCTTTAATGCCGCCGGTTTCTTCAACGCCTGCGGACAGGTCCAGCTCGTTTTGCGCATCATGTAACAGCACCGCGCTGTGGCTGGCCGCATGGAAGCTCTGGGCCGCGCGCGCGGCATCATTGAGACTGCGGGCTTCGCCTAATGCCAGCTGTTCACGCTTCAGGCGACGTCTGGCGGCGCTCAGCTCAGCGTACTTCCCGAAGAAAATGGCCCAGGTCACGACCGAGGCCAGTAACAGACCGATCATGACAACCTTCACCACAATATCGGCATGCTGATACATGCCCCACACGGAAAGGTCCGCTTGCATTAAATCACTGGCTACCACGCTGCTTCTCCAACTTCATATACAGGATGCGGAATAAGGGCAAATGATAGCAAAAATCAATCGAATTGATAGTGGTTCTCATTAGTATTTACAATCAAATAGCTGGACATCGCTGGAAGAAGGGATAACGCGTAGCCGTATCTGTCGCACCGCGTTGTCTGTATCCGGACAGTATGCAACGCAGCGATGAGGGCGGTCAGAAACTGCCTGGTCGATGGCTGATGCGCATGGAGAGTGAGTTGATCCGCAGCCCGCCCTGCTGAGCACGCTAACCGCAGACGCAGGGAAAGTGTTTTGTGGCGTTTAATAAGCCATCGGGCGTCATAATGGCGCGAGAAAAATAATTTTATCCGGTCCAGCATCAATCTGAATTTTCATTGTCAGATAAGCCAGCACGTAAAACATTGAGGCCGCCAGTCAGGGTTTGCCTGTTGTAAGTGGCCGTTGCGCAAACATAATGAAAACAGCCGATGAGTAACCTCTTTATCGCCAGCCTGATGACGTTTTTTCGTCGAATAAAGCAGCAGGGCCGCTGTGCTTCACATAACAGGATCGCTGCCTGCAATCGCCACGCTGATCGGCAATCCGTCCGGGCCCATCCGGAAGATGCGTCACTGAGTGCCGGCGCGCGCCGGTCCTCTTTGGTATCTGTACCAGGCGCTGAGGACTCGCCACAAATGCCGGGACGCCCAGCCTCTCTCTGGCTGTCGCGCGTCTTCCTGCTTATCTCACTGCTGTTGCCGGGATCGGGCATGGTTTCACCCTGTTCAGGGGCGTGCTATGCCGCGACGAACACCTTGATTACGTTGCACTTCTTCAGGCGCTGCTATGAATCGGGCAAGCCCTCATCCGGTATGGTGAAGTGTTTCAGTCGTCAGCTCCGCACGGTCGCGCTCATTCGCTTTATTCATGCTTCACGCAATGCGGCACCGCCGGGCAAACTGAAGCGTTTTCACTATGCGCATCACGCCGGTAAAAAGTCCGTCCGGCCGCCATTCCGTGCAGACAGCGGGGAAGCGCCAACACCGGTAAGTACGTCAACCTCCCCCCTGTTCCAGCCTGATACCTTACTGCGTCAGCGCCCTGCGCAACCGCAGCCGCCCTGCCTGAGTCAGGCAGACAACGCGGCACAGCAAAATCTGTTTGTGCCGCAACGGGACATGGACGCGGGCTTACTGCCCTGTCTGCATTGACCGCGGCTGGGCAGGTTAATGGATATCCCCCGGGCTGACGCCCCAGCGGGAGACGGTGCCGCTGTCCGCGCGCTGACGCTGCTGATAGCGTCCTTTCGCCGCAATCATTGCCACCGTCAGCAAGGCCGGAATCGCTAATACCGCGAAAATCGTGGTAACGCCCCATCCCAGCGCCAGCATTTCCGCGCCCGCCAGCGCACTCAGGATTGCGCCAACGCGCCCGACGCCGTGCATCCAGCTGGAACCGGTTGCCCGCGCCTCGGTGGGATAAAAGCTGGCCGACAGGGCATTCATTCCCGTGTTCGCGCCACCAATGCAAAAGCCTATCATCAGTGCGCAGCCGCCGAGCAACACCGGATGCGTCATCGACAGCCCCATACAAACAGTAAACAGTCCACCCGCACCGTAAATCAGCGATAAGGCACGATGCGATTCAATACGATCCATCAGCCAGCCGGAAAACAGAGAACCGCAGGTGCCGCCAGCCTGGAACAGGGCCGTAATAACCGCCGCCTGAACCACGCTAAAGCCGTTGTCTTTAATCAGCATCGGCAGCCAGCTGCCCAGGGTGTAAAACAGAAACAGTGCGGTGAAATAGGCGCCCCACAGCATCAGGCTGCCGAAGCGGTAGGTGTCATTGAGGACGACTTTCACAGGTTGCGCGTGAGCCCGACTGACCGGGGGCAACGCCAGCGTACACTGTTGCAGATCCAGATCCGGGGCCAGTTTCGCCAGGATACGGTGAATTTTTTGGCTGGCCGCGCGCCTGACCACCAGAAAGCAGACCGACTCCGGCAGCGCCCACAGCAGTAACGGCACAAACAGGATCGGCAGGATACCGCCCAGCAACAGCACAGCATGCCAGCCAAAGTGCGGCATCAGCCAGGAGGCGGCGAAACCGCCCAGTGCCGCGCCAAAAGTAAAGCCACAAAAAACGACGGTGATAAGAAAGGCGCGCCGTCTGGCCGGGGCAAACTCCGCCACCAGCGTCCCCACATTCGGCATCGCCGCGCCTAAACCCAGGCCGGTGAGAAAGCGAAACAGGACCATCTGTTCCATATTTTGCGAGAAGGCGGTGATCAGCGTCCACGCGCCAAAAAAGAACACGCTGTTAATGATGACCACTTTTCGGCCCAGCTTATCGGACAGCGGACCCGAGAGCATCGCCCCCAGCGCCAGTCCCACCAGCGCCGCGCTGATAATCAGCCCCAGTTCGCGATTCGTGATCCCCCAGTCTGCTTTCAATTCAGGGGCAATAAACCCCATGATGGCGATATCGAACCCATCAAGCGCGATGATGCAGAAGCCGAACAGCACCACCATCTTTTGCCACATCCCCAGCGGGCGGCTGTCGATTAACGCCCGAACATCAATTGCTTTGCTTTCCGCCACGGTGACTCTCCGGTGAAATAAGTAATGTGCAGTTACTATATGCAGGCGCTGCAGGGCAAGAAATGGCGATAATCGAAATTTTGTGCGTTTATCGCGCAACCTGCGCCAGTGCAGGCAGCTGAAATGCGTTAATGGCTTGTTAAAAATAAGGAATTTTCTGGAAAGTCTGTCTGGACTGTCCGGTGAGGATTGTGAGCGTGATCGGCGTGATGCCAGGAAGGGGAAAGAGAGAAAACGCGGGATTGCGGTAACGGGGCCAGTCAGCCTGGCCCCTGTGAATTACCGCATGGCGGTCAGCCGTACCGGCGCGTTTGCCGCACCGAAGCCGTGATAGCGACGCCGCCGCTCCAGTAATTCAAAGAAAAAGCGCCCTTTTTCATAGGGTTCCGTATAGACGTGAAGCAGCTCTCCGCCCTGTTCATCGCGATCATACATCACGTCAAAGCGCTGTAACTGCGCCAGAAAATCCGGGTCGAGGTCAAAGCGCGCCAGCAGATCCTGATAATAGTTAGCGGGGATGCGCAAAGTTTTCAGGCCGCGTTCGCGGGCGGCTTTTACTGCGCTGAACAGATCGTCGCAACCAAACGCCACGTGCTGTAATCCCGCCCCCTGGTAGGTCGTCAACGCACGGGCGATCTGCGTTTCCCGGCTGACCGACATATTCAACGGCAGACGGATAGCATCATTCGGGCTGCGTAAAACGCGGCTGCGCACCAGCCCAAGCGGATCAGGCAGTTCCCATTCGGTATCCTGAACAAAGCCCGGTACGCTGCGCAGGAACATAATCCAGTTGTCGCGCGTTTCATCCGGCAACGCGATCGCCAGATGATCCAGGGTCTGCATCGCAGGCTGAGGCGCGCTGCGATGCGTTAAATTGAAATCACTGTGGTAACCGTCCTGACCGGCGGGCTCGTCTTCCACCAGATAAATCAGGCTGCCATCCGGCGCGCATAAAGCCGGTATCTGACGTTCATTTGGGCCGGTTTCGCCCTGCCAGATAGCGTAGCCATAATCCTGCGCCCGCTGAATCAGGTTCTCCACGCCGCGTACGCGCCAGGCCACTGCACAGAGGGAAATACCATGCTGATGGTAGTAACCGCTGGCCTGGCTGTCGGGCTGCGCATTCAGAATGACGTTGACCTTGCCGTTGCGATAAAGCGAAACCTGTTTCGAACGGTGCTCGCCCGCGTGCACCAGGCCAAGCTGCGTGAGCCACTGCCCTAACGCCAGCGCATCGTTATGGCTGACGGCAAATTCAATAAACTCCAGTGCCAGCAGCGGCGGCTGAGGCGCTGAGTGAAATAATTCTTCTCCCGCCAGTGAAGCCAGCGCGCTGGGCAGCAGCGGTTGTCTGACCAGCCAGTCGCGGGTTTGCTCCTCCAGCCACAACAGCGATCGGTAGCCGTCCTGCGCCGTCGGCACTACCGGTGAAGCGCGGAATCCGTCGTTAAAAATCTCCAGCGACCAGGCATCGCGATAGCCATGTGCTGACAGCTGCGTCATAAACTGCGTCAGATTCAGTTCCCCCTGGCCGGGGAAGCAGCGGAAGTGACGGCTCCAGGAAAGCACGTCCATTTTCAGCAGCGGCGCATCTGCCAGTTGCACGAACACTATTTTTTCGGGCGGCACGATGTCCAGGCCGTCAAGGCTGTCGCCGCGAGACAAAATATGAAAACTGTCGAGCACAATGCCAAAGGAGGGATGGTCCACCGCTTCCACGCGGGCCCAGGCATCACGCCACAGGCTGACATGTCGGCCCCAGGCCAGCGCCTCATAACCGAGGGTAATACCGTACTGCGCGGCCAGCTCCGCCAGCGCACGCAGATCGCTGACCTGGGTGTTGAAATCATCGCTGCAGTCGGGTGACACATTACTGCATACCAGCATCCGCTGGCAGCCCAGTTGCGTCATCACCTCAAACTTGCGCGCCGCACGGGCCAGATTTTGTGCCAGCCTGTCACGCGGGCCGCCTTCGAAGTCACGGAAGGGCTGGAACAGTAAAATTTCCAGGCCCAGCTCTTCGCACAACTGGCGAATCTCCACGGGTGAGCCGGGATAATAGACTAAATCGTTATCGAAAATTTCGACACCATCAAAGCCGGCGGCGGCGATTGCGCGCAGCTTTTCCGGCAGCGTGCCCGATACCGAGACCGTTGCGACAGAACGTTTCATTATTGCCTCCTGATAAACGGTCACAGGGTGACCTTAAAGCAGCCAGTCAGCAGCGAGGCGTTCTGCTAACGGAGATTGGCAATTGTTATGAACCAGATGGAACATTTCGTCAATGTGACAGGTCATGATTTTTGGTTATGAGTACAGTTACGTTTTTTCACTTTTCTTTTACAAGTTACGCTTCCTACACTCGTTCCTCTGTACGCGAAAAACAAAACAATAAGGATGCCTGGATGAAAAATGACTGGCCCGCCCGTGAACTGGTACACCGTGATTACCGCCATCACCCGCCGGCGCTTGCGCCGTTGTACAAAACCAGCATACTGCGCTCGCCGCGCAATGCGCTGATTTCGCTGCAAAATTCCTTATCGGAAATCACCGCACCGGTGTTCACCCGTCAGGAGCTGGGCCCCCGGGACAGCGATCTGATTCTTAATTATGCGAAGGACGGCCTGCCGATTGGCGAGCGCATCATTGTGCATGGCTACGTGCGCGATGCGTTTGGTCAGCCGGTGCGGAATGCCCTGGTTGAGGTATGGCAGGCCAATGCTGGCGGTCGCTATCGTCATAAAAAAGATCAGTATCTGGCCCCCATCGATCCGAATTTTGGCGGCTGTGGTCGCATGCTGACCGACGACAATGGCTACTACTGCTTTCGGACCATTAAGCCCGGCCCCTATCCCTGGCGTAACCAGGTCAGCGACTGGCGTCCAGCCCATATTCATTTTTCCCTTTCTGGCGAAGCCTTTGCTCAGCGCTTGATTACGCAGATGTATTTTGAGGGCGATCCGCTGGTAGGACGCTGTCCTATCCTGCAGTCGGTAGGCAGCGAAGAAGCCGTCCGCACCCTGATTGCAGAGCTGGATACGCATTCGGCGATTCCCCTGGACTGTCTGGCCTACCGCTTTGATCTGGTATTGCGGGGTCACCGCGCAACCTGGTTCGAAAACCGCACTCAGGGAGCCGCATCATGAAAAACTATCTGCCTGAAACGGCCTCACAAACTGCCGGCCCTTACGTGCACATTGGCCTGGCACCGCATGCCGCGGGCTTTGATATCTTTGAACATAATTTCAGCGAGGTGCTCACGCAGCCGGAAACGCGCGGTGAGCGCATTACCGTTGAAGGCTGTGTTTACGATGGTTCTGGCACGCCGGTGCGCGATGTGCTGATTGAAGTGTGGCAGGCCAATGCCGCCGGGCGCTACCAGCATCCCGCTGATCAGCAGCACGACAAGCCGCTGGATCCGGCGTTTCGCGGCTGGGGGCGCACCTGCTCCGATTTTGACAGCGGCATCTGGCGTTTTGAAACCATCAAGCCCGGCAGCGTGACCGGCCGCGACGGACGTCCCATGGCGCCTCACCTCAACTTATGGATTGTGGCACGAGGTATCAATATCGGCCTGAACACCCGCCTCTATTTTGCCGATGAGCAGGCGGCAAATGCCCGGGATCCGGTGCTGAATCTGATTGAGTGGGAGAAGCGGCGCAACACCCTGCTGGCACACCGTGAACAACGCGGCAGCGAAACGGTTTACCGTTTCGATATCGTTCTGCAGGGCGAAAACGAAACCGTGTTTTTTGATGTCTGACGCTTAACAAAGTCGCTACATTGTCCTTGCCGCTGCGGCGGCAAATTCTTACCATGAGCCATGGATAGTGTTTCCCGGTTCAGTCAGCGCGTGCGCCTGCGTCATCTTCACGCTTTTGTTGCCACCGCGCAGCAAGGGACGCTGGGCCGTGCCGCCCGCCAACTGGGTATTACTCAGCCCGCCTTATCGAAAACCCTCAGCGAACTGGAATACCTGACCGGTGAACAACTGCTGGTGCGCAGCCGCCAGGGAACAGCGCTGACCGCCAGCGGGACGCGCTTTCTGCATGACGCCATTCGCATCCTGGATGCACTTACGCTGGTCGATCAGGTCATGCGTCCGGACAGCGCGCCACCTCTCGCGCCTCTGCATATCGGTGCCTTGCCGACCGCCATCGGCAGCGTGGTTGCGCCGGTGCTGGCCAGCCTGCAGCAGCACTATCCGGGCTGGCGTATACAGGTCACTACGCTTTCGAACGACGCGCTGCTGATGGCGATAAAGTCGGGGCAAATGACGCTGGGAATCGGACGGATGGCGGAACCGGTTCTGATGGACGGTCTGAACTTTGAACTGTTGTATCTGGAAACACTGCGTCTGGTCGTGGCCCCGCACCATCCCTTGCTGCATGCGGGCGTGACCCTGGCAGAAGCGCTCAGTTGGCCGTTGATCCTTTCGCCACGCGGCACCGTACCGCGTCAAAATGCGGAATCGCTGATGACCAGCCATGGGCTGACCCTGCCCGAAGGCGCGGTAGAAACCCTGTCAACGACGCTGGCGCGGCGGCTGACGCAAAACCACGGTTACGTCTGGCTGGTGCCCTACGGCGCGGTGCGCGACGACTTAACGAGTAATCAGCTTCGGGCTCTGCCGCTGCCGAACCAGGGCATGGCCGAAGCGGTGGGCATCCTGACCCGTCAGCAGCATACACCGCCCCCTGAACAACAACATCTGGTGGCGGCATTGCGTCAGCGGGTGCTGGATGTCCCGGTCTGACGCCGCGATTTAACGGGCACTATCCCGCTCGTCGAAAATGCTTTGCGCCAGGTGGAACGCCGCGTTCGCCGCAGGCAGGCCACAATACAGCGCGGCATGCATCAGTACCTCTTTGATCTCATCCCGACTGACCCCGTTATTGAATGCGGCCCGCAGATGCATTTTCAGTTCGGCTTCACGGTTAAGCGCAATCAGCATACCGATGGTGATCAGGCTGCGCGTGTGGCGCGACAATCCGGGCCGGGTCCAGATCTCTCCCCAGGCGTAACGACTGATGAAGTGTTGAAATTCGTCGTTCAGAGGGGACAGATTCTCCAGGGTGCGGTCCACATGCGCGTCACCGAGTACCGCGCGGCGCACCGTCATTCCCTGCTGATAACGCTGCTGCTGCGTCAGTTGCGCGTCAATAAACGGCTGCAGGGCACGATTAAACGCCAGCCACACCTCCACACTGGAGAGATGCGACGCAGGCAACACCACCAGCTGCGCGCCGTGGATGTGCGCCACCATGGCTTCTGCGTCGGCCACCGTCGTCACGGCATCGTCCCGCCCCGCAATGACCAGCACAGGAAGATGAATGGCCGCCAGTTCGTGACGTAAATCTGCGGCAGCCAGCGCATCGCAGCAGTCCGCATAACTTTCTGCATCACAGGCACGCAGTTGCGTGAGCAACGCCTGCACGGTGGCGGGTGCCCGTTCGCAGAATGCCGGCGTAAACCAGCGTGCGGCGGCCCCGTCAGCAATCGCCGCCACACCGTACTGACGCACCTGCGCTGCGCGCTGCTGCCAGGCCGCAGACTCACCGATCTTCGCGGCGCTGTTGGCGACCGTGAGCGTGATCAGGCGATGAGGATGGAAACGGGCCAGCCAGAGTCCGGTCAGCCCGCCCATCGAAATGCCGCAAAAATGCACCCTGTCGATAGCCAGCTTATCCAGCAGCGACAGCACCGCCATCCCCAGCTGTTCCAGCGAACGGGTTTGTCCGTTCGGTGCCGAGGCACCGTGCCCCGGGACATCGTAACGCAGAATGCGATAATGACCGATCAGCGCATCGCGCTGGGGCTGCCACATGTCTGCCGCCGTTCCTAAGGAGTTGCTGAATAACACCACCGGAGCATCGTCTGGCCCCTCAAGGATGTAATGAAGTGTCATGATTCCCTCGCCGCCGCTAAAACCTGTTGAATAAAGCGCGCCGCACTGCCCGTGGCATTGGCCGGGTCGAGCAGCGCCTCCAGCGTTGAATGACTCAGGCGCGTTCTGACCGTTTCATCCGCGCTCAGTACGGACAACAAACTCTGCTGTGTGTCCAGCGCCCGGCGGCAGCACTGCTCAATATGATGGTGCGCCTGCTGGCGTCCCATCTCGTTCGCCAGCGCCAGCGTGACCGCTTCCGCCATAATTAATCCCTGCGTCAGGCCAAGGTTACGTTGCATGGCATCTTCATGCACCTCCAGCCCGTCGATCAGTTCCGTGCTGTGGGCCAGCGCCGCGCCGCTCAGTACGATCAGCTGCGGCAGGCTCTGCCACTCGGCCTGCCAGCCACCCAGCGCACGCTCGTGTTCCTGCACCATCCCGGCATACAGACCGGACATCAGCGCCGGTACCCGATTGGCCGCGCTGAGAATGGCGGCGCACAGTACCGGATTACGTTTATGCGGCATGGTTGAGGAGCCGCCCCGCCCTGCCGCCTGAGGTTCGCTGATCTCCCCTACCTCGCTCTGCATCAGCAGCGACATATCCCGCGCCAGCTTGCCCAGCGTCCCGGTCAGGCCGGCATACCAGCCTGCCAGCTCGGTAAGCCTGTCGCGCTGAGCATGCCAGGGCGTGGCGCTACGCGGCAAATTCAGCGCATCGGACAGTGCCTGCTCGACCTGCTCGCCTTTATCGCCCAGCGAGGCCAGCGTGCCTGCCGCCCCGCCAAACTGCAACGCCAGTACCCGCGTCTGCATCGCCCTGAGGCGTTGTCGATCGCGTACCAGGGCGTCCAGCGTGCCTGCCAGCTTCAGCCCAAGGGTAACGGGCAAGGCATGTTGCAACCACGTGCGTCCGACCATCAGCGTTTTGCTGTGCCGTTCGCACTGCGCGCTCAGCACGGCAATCAGCCGATCCAGCAGCGTAGCCGTACCGCTGAGCGCCGCGCGCAGTTGCAGCATCAGTCCGCTGTCGATTGCGTCCTGGCTGGTTGCGCCCCAGTGGACATAGCGCGCCGCCTCGGGCGATCGGGCAGCCACCAAAGCGGTCAATTGTTTGACGAGGGGAATCGCCAGGTTGCCGGCCAGCCCTGCGGCCTGGGTCAGCGCAGCGGCATCGATCGCGTCAGCACGACAGCAGTCCTGAATGATCTGCGCAGATTCGCGGTCCATCAGCCCCGCACTGGCAAGCGCCTGTGCCAGGCCAGCTTCAAAATCCAGCATCCCCTGCAGCAGCGCCGTATCGCTGAAGCCCTCACTGAGAGGAGAAGCCATAAACATGGCGCGGTAAAGAGACATTAATTATACCCGTTCCAGAATAAGTGCGATTCCCTGCCCGACACCGACGCACATAGTGCAGAGTGCGTAACGTCCTCCGGTGCGCCGCAGGTGATAGGCCGCGGTCATGGCCAGCCTGCCACCGGATGCGCCGAGCGGATGGCCCAGCGCTATTGCGCCGCCGTTAGGGTTCACCTGCGCGGCATCGTCGGCCAGCCCGAGCGCCCGCGTCACAGCCAGCGCCTGGGCAGCAAACGCTTCATTTAATTCGATTACGTCCATTTGTGCCAGCGTCAGGCTACTCTGGGCCAGCACTTTGCGTACCGCAGGTACGGGACCATAACCCATGATACGCGGTTCAACGCCGCAGGCAGCCATCGCGACCACACGCACCAGCGGCGTGAGGCCGTGGGCGGCAACCGCGTTTTCACTGGCGAGTAATAAGGCGCAGGCCCCGTCATTGATGCCCGAGGCGTTGCCTGCCGTCACGCTGCCGTCCGGCGTCACGACGCCTTTTAATCCCGCCAGCGCCGCCAGGGAGGTACTGCGCGGATGCTCATCGCAGGCAACAGTGATAGCTTCCCCTTTGCGCTGCGGGAGAGTGACGGTCATCAGCTCGTCACTGAACAGGCCCATCTCCTGCGCACGCGCGGTACGAAGCTGGCTGCGTAGCGCAAAGGCATCCTGATCGGCGCGGCTGATAGCAAAATCGCGTGCCACGTTTTCCGCCGTTTCCGGCATGGTTTCAACGCCAAAGCGGGCGCGCATCTGCGGGTTGATGAAACGCCATCCCATGGTGGTGTCTTCCATTTTCAGGCTGCGACTAAACGCGCTTTCTGCTTTTCCGGTCACGAAGGGCGCGCGCGACATACTCTCTACGCCGCCTGCGATCATGACCTCGGCTTCGCCGCATTTTATTGCCCTGGCCGCCATGCCGATGGCATCCAGCCCCGAACCGCAAAGACGATTGATCGTCGTGCCAGGCACGCTGGACGGCAGCCCGGCCAGTAACAGGGCCATACGCGCCACGTTACGATTGTCTTCGCCTGCCTGATTGGCGCAGCCATAGATCACATCATCGATCGCCTGCGCGACAGAAGCAGGCTGACGGGCAAGCAGCGCCGCCAGCGGTAAGGCCGCCAAATCGTCTGCCCGAATTCCCGCGAGCGCGCCGCCATAACGGCCAAATGGCGTGCGGAGCGCATCACAAATAAAAGCCTGTTGCATTCGCGGTTCCTCAGGCGGTGGTCGCCAGTTCAGGTTGCAGTAAACGCACCGGCGTGACCGCCTGGAGCGCCTCGAAACTCAGTCCGGGGCAGCACTCGACCACCAGCGGACCGTCCGGCGTAATATCAATCACGGCCATATCCGTATAGATCCGGCTGACGCACCCCAGCCCGGTGAGCGGATAGCTGCACTGCTTCACCAGCTTGCATTCCCCTTTTTTCGTCAGGTAGTCCATCATCACGTAAACTTTGCGCGCGCCAATGGCGAGATCCATGGCGCCGCCGACAGCAGGAATTGCATCCTGCGCACCGGTACTCCAGTTCGCCAGATCGCCGCTGACGGATACCTGGTACGCGCCCATGACGCAGATATCCAGATGCCCGCCACGCATCATGGCAAAGGAGTCGCCATGATGGAAAAAGCAGCCGCCCGGCAGCAGGGTTACCAGCTCTTTTCCGGCATTGATCAGCTCCGGATCGGCGTCTTCCGGCGCAGGCGCTGGCCCCATGCCGAGCAGTCCGTTTTCGCTGTGCAAAAAGATTTCTTTGTCCGCAGGCAGATAGTTCGCAATGCGGGTCGGCAGGCCAATCCCCAGGTTAACGTAAGCCCCTTCCGGAATATCGCGCGCCACGCGCTGTGCCAGTTGGTCACGGGTGAGTTTTTGCATTGCCGACTCCTCAGGCTGAAACGGTCAGGGTAACGGGATGGGGAACGCACACCAGGCGCTGGACAAAAATGCCCGGCGTGACGACGTTTTCAGGATCGAGCTGGCCCAGCGGCACCAGCTCTGCTACCTGGGCAATGGTCGTGGTAGCGGCCATCGCCATCACGGGGCCAAAATTCCGCGCCGCTTTGCGGTACACCAGGTTGCCCCAGCGGTCGCCCTGATGGGCTTTGATAAGCGCGAAATCGGCTTTGAGCGGTTTTTCGAACACGTAATGGCGGCCATCGATTTCCCGCGTTTCCTTGCCTTCCGCCAGCGGCGTGCCAAAGGCGGTGGGGGTGAAAATGCCGCCTAAACCGCTGCCTGCGGCCTGCATCCTGGCGGCAAGGTTGCCCTGTGGCACCAGCTCCAGTTCAATCTCTCCACGACGATAGCGCTCATCGAACACCCATGAGTCAACCTGGCGCGGAAATGAACAAATCATTTTATCAACGCGGCCTGCCTTAAGCAGCGCGGCCAGGCCGCTGTCACCGTTGCCAGCGTTATTGCTGATCACCGTCAGCCCGCGAGCGCCGCTTTCGATCAACGCATCGATCAGTTCCAGCGGCTGACCGGCAGGTCCGAATCCGCCAATCATGATGCTGGCCCCGTCCGGGATGACCGCCACGGCCTCTGCCAGTGTTGCCACACTTTTATTGATCATTAGCTGTTCCTTTAGCCCGGCATCAGCCGGTTAGTAGTGAATAGCCAAAAAGTAGATCGCTCTGTGAGTGCAAACAATACCGATTATCGAAATAGTGTGCGATTATCGGTCACTGGCAAAACCAAATGGCACAATGTGATCGTTCGCACAGTTGCAGGACGATCCTGTTAATCTCGGGAGAAAAGCATGATGGATGACGATCAGACGCTGCGCGGCAGCAGCGATCCCTGGAAAGGGGATCCGAACTTTATGGCTTCACTGGCGCGTGGGCTGGAGGTCTTGCAGGCATTCACCCCACAGCGACGCGTGATGTCCGTGTCGCAAATCAGTCAGCGCACCGGTATTCCGCGCGCAGCCGTGCGGCGCTGTCTGTACACCCTGAGTAAGCTGGGTTTTGTCTACGCCGAAGATGGTAAAAACTTTGAACTGCGTCCGCGCGTGCTCACTCTGGGTCATAACTGGCTGGGCGCCACGCCGCTCGCCAGCGCCTCACAGCCGGTTTTACGCCAGCTGAGCCAGACGCTGAACGAGTCCTGCTCAATGGCGGTGCTGGACGGGGATGACATTCTCTATATCGCCCGCGCGTCCGCGTCGCGCATCATGACGATCGACCTGCATATCGGCAGTCGTCTGCCCGCCAGTACCACCTCCATGGGCAGAGTGCTGCTGAGTGGGCTTGCCGCTGAGCCATTGAACGACTATCTGGCGCGGCTGACCCAGCTGCGTTATACCAGCCACACGCTGGTCAGCAGCAGCGCACTGCGTGAAGAACTGACCCGCGTCCGGCAGCAGGGTTACGCCATTAACGATCAGGAACTGGAAATCGGTCTGCGTTCGCTTGCCGTGCCGCTTTGTGGCGCGGACGGACGCATCGTGGCCGCTCTGAACGTCGGCGTCCATGCCGGACAGGTTTCTGCGGATACGCTGCGTCAACACCATTTGCCGCTACTGCAGGAGGCCGCACGGGAAATCTCCCTGTTGCTGCGCGAATAATCTGTTTTGCCCCTCAACGTCATCGCCGAATTCGTGCTAACGTGAAGGCTCAGGTGCAAGCGGCAAGGCAGGGAGTTCATGACCACAAAAAAAATTGATACCACATTCGTCAGCGCAGGACGCGATAAACGTTATACCCAGGGTTCGGTGAATGCGGTCATTCAGCGAGCCTCGTCGCTGGTTTTCGATACCGTTGCGGAGAAAAAACGCGCGACCGCAGGGCGGGCAAAGGGCGAACTGTTTTATGGTCGTCGTGGCACGCTGACCCACTTTGCCTTGCAGGACGCCATGACAGAGCTGGAAGGCGGCGCGGGCTGTGTGCTGTATCCTTGCGGCGCCGCAGCGGTCTCTAACGCTATTCTGGCGTTTGTTGAAGCAGGCGATCATGTGCTGATGAGCGGCGCGGTGTATGAACCAACACAGGATTTCTGCACCAAAATCCTTGCTAAACTTCAGGTCTCCACCACCTGGTTTGATCACGGCATCGGCGATGCGATCGCCACCCTGATTCAGCCCAACACGCGCGTGGTGTTCCTGGAGTCGCCCGCCTCCATCACAATGGAAGTGCAGGACGTCCCCGCCATTGTGGCGGCGGTGCGCGCAAAAGCACCGGACGCGATTATTATGATCGACAACACCTGGGCGGCGGGCGTGCTGTTTCGTCCTCTTGCGCTGGGCGTGGATATTTCGATTCAGGCTGGCACCAAATACCTGATTGGTCACAGCGATGCCATGATTGGGACCGCCGTCGCCAATGCCCGCTGCTGGGATCAACTGCGCGAGAACAGCTACCTGATGGGGCAGATGGTGGATGCCGATACCGCCTACATGGCCAGCCGGGGGTTACGTACGCTGGGCGTACGTCTGCGGCAGCATGAAGAAAGTGCACTTCAGGTCGCGGAATGGCTGGCCGCCCGCCCGGAGGTCGCCAGAGTGAATCATCCGGCGCTGCCCTCATGCCCCGGTCACGCCTTCTGGCAACGCGACTTCAGCGGCAGCAGCGGATTATTTTCGTTTGTGCTGAAGGAAAAACTGAGCCGCGAGCAGTTAGCGATGTATCTTGATCATTTTCAGCACTTTAGCATGGCGTACTCATGGGGCGGTTATGAGTCGCTGATTTTAGCCAGTCAACCCGAAGAGCTGGCGGCTATTCGCCCGGCGGGCGGCGTTGATTTCAGCGGTACGCTGGTACGGCTGCACATCGGTCTGGAACATGTGGATGATTTACTGGTTGATCTTGAAGCGGGTTTTACACGCCTGACGCGCTAAAAGAGTAAACCTGATATAAACCAGATACAGACCCGTGTGATATATCGACAGGCCACAGCCAGATAGATGTTAAAATTCTCTTAATATAAAAGTGTTCAGCGAGCAGAAGAACCCCCGCAGGTTAAGGTTGTAGCCCACTCTGGGGCAGGCGACAACCAAGAGGTCAGGCCGATCTGAACACTATAATTCAGCATGATTGTGACGTAATGGGATAGCTAATGGGTGTTTTACATGAGATTGTGCACGCGCTTTGGCATCAAGACTTCGCCGCGCTGGCCAATCCGGAAGTGGTATGGATCGTCTACAGCGTGATGTTTATGACGCTATTCCTGGAAAATGGTTTACTGCCCGCCTCTTTTCTGCCCGGCGACAGTCTGCTGCTGCTGGCTGGCGCGATGGTAGCCAAAGGCGTGATGGATTTTTTCCCCACGCTTTTGATCCTGACCACCGCCGCCAGTCTGGGCTGCTGGCTCAGTTACCTGCAAGGCCGCTGGCTGGGTAATACCCGACTGGTTAAGAGCTGGCTGATGCAGCTTCCGGCACAATATCACCAACGCGCATGGAATATGTTTAATCGTCATGGCCTGATGGCGCTGCTGGTGGGACGTTTTCTGGCCTTTATTCGTACCATTTTGCCAACAATGGCGGGCATTTCCGGCCTGAAGAACAGCCGTTTTCAGCTGTTTAACTGGCTGAGCGGTCTGCTGTGGGTGGGCATTGTGGTGACGCTGGGTTACGGCATCAGCCAGGTGCCGTTTATTAAACGGCACGAAGATCAGGTCATGGCTGTCCTGATGGTATTACCGATGGTGCTGCTGGTCGTCGGGCTGGTTGGCAGTATCGTGGTTATCTGGAAAAAACGTCGTCAAAGAGCCTGACCACGCGTGCGTCAGGCGGGCGGTTCGGCCACCGTCTGACGCACCCGATTCACTTCCTCACCCGGCGTCACGCCAAAGTAGCGCTTAAACTCCCGCGAAAACTGCGACGGACTCTCATAACCGACGCGCACCGCCGCGACGCTGGCTTTCAGGCCATCCTGCAGCATCAGTAAACGCGCCTGATGCAGGCGATAACGCTTGAGATACTGCAGCGGCGACGTCTGCGTCACCGCTTTGAAATTATGATGAAACGCTGAGACACTCATGTTCACCTCTGCCGCCAGCGTGTCCACGCTGAGGTTGTCGGCATAGTGATTCTCTATACGGCGCAGTGCCCGGGCAATCTGGCTGAACTGCGTCTGACGACTCACCAGTGACAGCAGTGCCCCCCCAATCGGCCCGGTCAGCACATAGTAAAGAATTTCCCGCACAATCTGTGGCCCCAGCACCCTTGCATCACGAGGCTGGGTCATCACATCCAGCAGGCGTTCTGCCGCACACAGCATCGGCTCCGTGAGAAAGGCAGAGTGAATGCCCGAGGTCAACGGCTGAGGCTGAAACCCTTCGTCATCACCGATGTCCATCAGCAAATCCTGCAGGCTGGCCGTATCCACGCGCAGGCACATCCCGGCCAGAGGCTGCTCGGGTGACGCCCAGGTTTCACACTCGACCGGGAGCGGCACGGTGAGCATCAGGTATTTTGTGGCGTCGTACTGAAAAACCGTACTGCCCAGGTAACCGGTTTTGCTGCCCTGAAACAAAATGACAATGCCGGGCTGATACATAATGGGCTCACGCGGTCGGTGCTGCCCCGCATAAATCAGTGAGACATTTTCCACCGGACACAGCTGTTCGCGTCCGTTCGTCATCAGCGTGACCACCTGTTGAGCCAGCCGCTGACACAGTAAGTCGTGGGGCATCATCACTCCTGAAAATAAAAAGCGCAGTTTGCCGCGCGCCAGGTTAAATCGCCAGCAAAATGGAGAATCAGGCAAGAAGTTTACAGGATCAGGCAGGGTTATCCTCGCCTGTTCGCAGGCAGCCTGAAAATTGTTAGCTAGACTTAAGCACAGCGAAGATTCCCTGGTTTACTGCAAATGTAAGGAGCAGGATATGGCAGACCAACCTATTATCAAACTGCACGACGGTAACATGATGCCACAGCTTGGACTTGGCGTGTGGCAAGCCAGCATGGAAGATGCGCGCAACGCCGTGCTGAAAGCGCTGGACGTTGGCTATCGTTCAATTGATACCGCCGCCGCGTACAAAAACGAAGAAGCGATTGGTCAGGCGTTACAGGAAACCGATGTCGCGCGTGAGGATATTTTTATCACCACTAAACTGTGGAATGCTGACCAGCAAAATGTCCAGCAGGCACTGGAAACCAGTCTGCAAAAACTGAAGCTGGAGCAGGTAGATCTGTATCTGATGCACTGGCCGTGCCCGGAGAAAGATCAGTATGTTGACGCCTGGAAGAACATGATTGCGATGCAGCAACAAGGCCTGGTCAAAAGCATCGGCGTCTGTAACTTCAACCAGCCGCACCTGAAACGTCTGCTGGAAGAAACCGGTGTAACCCCGGTGATCAACCAGATCGAGCTGCATCCGATGCTGCAACAGCGCACGCTGCATGCCTGGAACGCCATGCACCAGATTCAGACCGAGTCCTGGAGTCCCCTGGCTCAGGGCGGCGAAGGCGTATTCGATCAGGAAATCATCAAGTCTCTGGCCAAAAAATACGGTAAGACGCCGGCGCAAATCGTTATCCGCTGGCATCTGGACAGCGGGCTGGTGGTTATCCCGAAATCCGTCACGCCGGCACGCATCGAAGAAAACTTCAATGTGTTCGATTTCCGCCTGGATAAGGCAGAAATGAGTGAGATTGCCCAGCTTGATACCGGTAAGCGTTTAGGTCCTGACCCGGATACGTTTAACGGCTAATACGGGCGCATCGGACCCGATGCACGCCTCGTGCAGGCCTCTCCTCCGGGAGGGGCTTTTTTACGGTTAGCGCCCACGCAAAATGTTAAACGTCCTTAAAATGTATGACAAAACGCATAATAATTACGCAACGCCTTTCTGGGCAGTGCGCGGCGCCGGGCAAAAAAACCCTTTCCTGACCGAAATCCCCCTGTCTTTCCGCTCTGTTAAATCAAATTTTTTGCGCTGAACGCTGACACCTTAATCCCGCCCTGAATTTTGTCTTTTAAATCAAAAACTTAAAATTCTAATCACCTCACCTTACCTTGTTATAACAGGTAAAATTTTGCAACACACCGAAGCCGCTCCGCTTTTGTGAAAACGACGTTGTGCAGGTAATACTGTTTTCTGTCACACCTGTCGCGTGATCCCGGCTACCACCATTGAACGTCATTTCACGGTTTTCAGAACGTTAAGCGACTTAACCAGGGAGCGTATCATGTCGGTTATCAATACCAATATCGTGTCGTTGATCGTTCAAAACGATCTGTATAACTCTCAAAATGCTTTATCGACCGCCATTGAGCGCCTGTCTTCAGGTTTGCGCATTAACAGTGCGAAAGATGATGCGGCGGGAATGGCGATTGCTAATCGTTTGACCTCAAACATCAACGGCATGACGGTAGCGGGCAGGAATGCCAATGATGCGATTTCGCTATCACAAACCGCTGAAGGGGCGCTCTCCACGATTAACGACAATCTGCAACGCATACGTGACCTGACGGTGCAGGCGCAAAATGGCAGCAACTCCGCTGCGGATATCGACTCTATTCAGACAGAAGTGAATCAGCGAATGGAGGAGATTAACCGTATTACCGCACAAACGAATTTTAACGGCATTAGTATGCTGAATACCGGATCGGGCTCTGCTGCGTATCGCTTTCAGGTCGGTGCGGAAGACGGCGAAACAATCACGATCGAGCTGGATGCCAGCGACAGCTATAACCTTCTGAAAGCGGGTACCACCGGCTCAACACTTAATATCCGGCAAATGACCTCAGGAGATACCGTAAATGGCGTGGCCCGTACGGTTGCGGCAGAAGGCTTTGACGTTTTAAAAGGGGATGTTACCGGCGGAGCAAGTGGAACCGCGACAGACGGTACGCCTTTGGCCGATCTCGATCGGGCGATTAAATCCGTTGATAGTCAGCGTAGTATGCTGGGTGCCTATGAGAACCGCTTTCAGTCGGTTATCGCCAACCTGAACAATATGGTCACAAACCTTACCTCTGCCCGTAGCAGGATAGAGGACGTGGACTACGCTGCGGAGGTATCGGCGATGTCACAGGCGCAGATTTTACAGCAGGCCGGTACCGCCATGCTGGCCCAGGCAAATCAGATGCCCCAACTGATGTTGCAGCTTCTGCGCTAGCCAAACGCAAAAGCTGAAAGCCCTGCCCGGCACAGTCTGCTCCGTTATGCCGTGGCAGGCTGCACCAGCAGCTGACCTGCCGTTCCCCGATCCGCCAGCTCCAGCGTCTGACTGTAATAGACAAACGGGAAATGGTCTGAAGAGCTTTGGGTAAAGTTGACCAGCAGTTCGACCTCGCCGTCCACCCAGACGGTGTCTTTCCAGCCCCGGTCTTCCCCCATCGACTGCGCACCGTTCACGCTCTTAATGAGGAACATTACGCCCTGAATATGCAACGATTGCGGACGATCGGCACGGATAATCCAGCGCTCAAATGTGCCCTGCTGCGCGGTGGTATCAATGCGGTTCATATCCCACACGGCACCGTTGATGCCGGGCATACTGTCGCCAATACGAAACTCCCGGGTACGCACCGAAGCGCCGTCCAGAATCTGATCGGCCAGTAAACGCATTGGCAGGTTATCCGTCACCAGCGGCAGCAGGCCAGTGGGGCGAAGCGTGAGCACCAGCGTTGAGGTCAAAATCGTCGAAGGCTCGAAGAAACCGCGCAGGCGATCCATGATGCCAGCCGCGGTGCCCGCCGTAATGGAGACCTCATCCCCTTGCGACATATCCACCAGAACTTCGCGCCGCTCACCGGGAGCCAGCGTTAACCGCTGTACCGCTACCGGAGACGGTAAAAAACCCTGATCGCTGGCGATGACCGTAAACGGTCGGTTATCACTGATGCTGAGTTCGTAACGTCGGGCATTGGAGGCATTGAGCAACCGCAGGCGCACCCAGCCGCGTGATACCTCAATAAACGGATTGCGTACGCCATTAACCAGCAGCGTATCGCCCAGGAAACCGCCGTCAGCGGGTGGGTCATAAACCGGTGTCGCAAAGTTATCCAGCCGCTTGTCCTGAATGATCAGCGGAAAGTCATCCACGCCATAGTGTTTTGGCAACGGAAGCTGCTTACTGAGGTCGTCCTCGATCAGCCACATGCCCGCCAGGCCGTTATAGACGTGCGGTGCCATGCGGTTTGGCGTGTTCGCGTGATACCAGCAGGTGGCGGCGTTCTGACGAATCGGTAACACCGGTGCCCAGTCGACGCCCGCTGACATCATCCGCGGCGCGCCGCCCATCAGTGCCCCTGGCACCTGCAGGCCGCTGACGGTCATCGAAACCGGTTCATTGAGGCGGTTGCTGTAGATCAGTTTGACATCATCGCCGCTGTAAACACGGACAGTTGGCCCAAGGTACATGCCATTGATGCCCCAGACCGGCACCTTGTTATTGTCACCGTTAAACGACCAGTGGCTGCGCTGTAAGGTCAGAAACAGCGGCTGACCCCGGCGGGATTCGATCAACGGCGGAACGGGAAGCGGCGTGTCACCACGCAAGGAAGCGGCACGTGCCGCATGCGGCATTACCGTGGCACTGAGCGCCACACCGGCAGAAAGCTGGATAAACTGACGTCTGCTGAAAGACATGAAATTTCAGACCTTTTACGCGTGGCGCTGAAACGCCAACCCTGTTTTTATTGCTGTCATTGCTGTGCTGCTTTCACGGCGAGCGACGCAGGACGTCACTCGCCGTGGGGCATCCATGCAGAATAGTCCGACAACGGATTTGCCGGTTAGATTTTACCGTTTTTTTCGCGTTCTTCGACTTCGGCGTTAAGCTCTTCCAGCTTCGCCGCCATCAGTTCACGACAGTGGGTAGCCAGTTTGCGCACAGACGACGACTCAAATTGTTTGACGTCTACCGGCGGCAGCATTTCCACAATCACCAGGCCGTTTTTCAGGCGGTTGAGGTTAATTTTATTGTGCGTATTGGACACCACAATCGGAATGATCGGGACGCCGGCCGCCACCGCAGCGTGAAACGCACCGGTTTTAAACGGTAATAATCCCCGCCCGCGACTGCGCGTACCTTCAGGAAACATCCAGAACGAAATCCGTTTTTTATTGAACTGCTCAACCAACTCGCCAATGGTGCCGTGTGCTTTGGCCCGGTTGTCACGGTCAATCAGCAGATTACCGGTCAGCCAGTAAAGCTGACCAAAGAACGGTATCCACAGCAGGCTTTTTTTCCCCACGGTCACGGTGGTGGGCTGCACAATTTTAGCGGCCGTCACCATATCGTAGTTGTTCTGGTGATTAGCGATATAAATCGCATTACCGTAATTATCCGCGCCCTCTGGGCGACGAAGTTCAACCTTCAGACCGAACAGCGTCGATAATTTGCCAAACAGATGACCAAAGGTGGCGACGTGACGCGGATTACGCGGCGAGAACAGACACCAGATGCAGCCAAATACACAGACCAGAATCGAATAAATTACCACAATAATCGTGCGTAATATCAGTAACATAGCTTCCTCAATGTAACACGGCTGGCGATGAACCAGCCGGATGAATTACGCGTCGCTGTCAGCGCTGTCAGGACGTGCCGGGGCATCCAGTTCGACCCGATCAATTTTTTGCAGACCGCGCGGTAACAGCGTGCCACGGCGACCCCGATCGGCACGGAATTTCTGCAACTCTTCACTGCGCAGCAACAGCTTGCGTTTACCGACGTGCAGCGTAATCGCGCTGCCTGGTGGCAGAATCATGAGCCAGGCCAGTTTATCCGTGCCCGCTGCGGCATCTGCCGACGGAATCGAGATAATCTTGTTGCCCTTGCCTTTCGACATTTGCGGCAACTCGCCGACCGGGAACATCAACATCCTGCCCGCCTGAGTGATCGCTAACAGCATGTCGTCTTCATGATGCACAGCCATCGGCGTCATGACGCGCGCATTCTCCGGCAGAGTCAGCAGCGCTTTGCCCGCACGGTTGCGCGAAATCAGATCGTTGAAGGTGCAGATAAAGCCATATCCGGCATCCGAAGCCATTAGCAGGCGCTGCTCTTCCGGCTCCATCAATACCTGTTCAACAACTGCACCCGGTGGTGGCGTCAGTTTACCGGTCAGTGGCTCGCCCTGGCCGCGTGCCGACGGCAGCGAGGTGGGGTCCAGCGTATAGCTGCGACCCGTGGAATCGATAAAGGCCACAGGCTGATTACTCTTGCCGCGTGCCGCCGCCAGGAAGCTGTCACCGGCTTTATAGCTCAGGCCCGCCGGGTCGATATCATGTCCTTTGGCGCTGCGCACCCAGCCCATCTGCGACAGAACAATCGTAACCGGCTCAGACGGAACCAGCTCGGTTTCGCTGAGCGCTTTGGCTTCCTCACGTTCACGCAGAGGCGAACGGCGATCATCACCAAAACTGTTGCTGTCTGCCTGCAGCTCTTTTTTCAGCAGCGTATTCATTTTGCGTTCAGAGGCCAGTGTCGCCTGCAGCTGATCGCGCTCTTTTTCCAGTTCGCTTTGCTCACCGCGAATCTTCATCTCTTCCAGCTTCGCCAAATGGCGCAGCTTGAGTTCAAGAATCGCTTCGGCCTGGGTTTCACTGATCTCAAAGCGCGACATCAGCACTGGCTTTGGTTCGTCCTCGGTACGGATGATGTGAATGACTTCATCAATATTAAGGAAGGCCACCAGCAAACCGTCCAGGATATGCAGACGGCGCAGCACGCGTTCTAAACGATGATTCAGACGGCGACGAACAGTATCGCGACGGAACACCAGCCATTCAGACAGGATTTCCAGCAGGTTTTTCACGGCCGGACGGTTATCCAGTCCGATCATATTCAGGTTGATACGGTAGCTTTTTTCCAGATCGGTCGTGGCGAACAGGTGGTTCATAACCTGATCCAGATCGACACGGTTTGACCGGGGCACAATCACCAGGCGAGTCGGGTTTTCGTGATCGGACTCATCACGTAAATCCTCGACCATTGGCAGCTTTTTATTGCGCATCTGGCTGGCAATCTGCTCCAGTACCCGGGCACCGGACACCTGGTGCGGCAGCGCGGTGATCACCACCTCGCCGTCCTCTTTTTTCCACACCGCACGCTGGCGAATCGAGCCGCGCCCGTTCTGATAGATTTTGCGAATCTCGTCGCGTGGCGTAATGATTTCGGCTTCGGTCGGGAAATCCGGCCCTTGCACAATCTCCAGCAGCGCATCCAGGCTGGTTTTCGGATCGTCAATCAGGGCGATAGCGGCCTGCGCCACTTCGCGCAGGTTATGCGGCGGAATATCGGTTGCCATGCCCACCGCGATCCCAGTGGTGCCGTTCAGCAGAATGTTTGGCAGGCGCGCCGGCAACATCTTCGGCTCCTGCATCGTGCCGTCAAAGTTTGGCACCCAGTCTGCCGTGCCCTGCCCCAGCTCACCCAGCAGCACTTCGGCATACTTCGACAGGCGAGACTCGGTATAACGCATGGCGGCGAAAGATTTAGGATCGTCAGGTGCCCCCCAGTTTCCCTGGCCATCGACCAGCGGATAACGGTAGGAGAACGGCTGTGCCATCAACACCATGGCTTCGTAACAGGCGCTGTCACCATGAGGATGGTATTTACCCAGCACGTCACCCACGGTACGGGCCGATTTTTTAAATTTGGCGGTAGCGTTAAGCCCCAGCTCCGACATGGCATATACAATGCGGCGCTGGACGGGTTTCAGGCCGTCGCCAATGTAAGGCAACGCACGGTCCATGATGACGTACATGGAGTAGTTTAAGTACGCATTCTCAGTAAACGTATGCAGGGCAAGACGCTCTGCACCATCCTGCGTCAATTCGCTCATTAAGTCCTCATCCTCACATCGTGACCCGCAACGGCGGATCACCCGGCGGTTGTTTGGCGAGGATAGTACCTTATTCGTGGGTATTAGTCACAGTCCTGGAGCGGGCTGGTCACTCTTTTTTCCCTGTTTTCCGGTCGCCGAAAAAACCACACCGGTAAAAATCCCCGTGCGCTTATTTTTAATAGTTTGTGACCTTCCTCGCAATTAATTATCAGCTTATTTATAGCGTATTAATCCTGTCCCGTTCCCGGGACAACATTTAGTATTGTTGCTTTTTCTTTCACCACCTAAATTCAATTTCAGCGACATATACCGGTTTTATTTTATGCCCTGGTTGGATTTAACGAATTGCCACTTAAGCACCGCTAACGAAATAATAGACAGGTGACTGAATGCAAAATCTGACTTCACGACAACACCGATTACTGAAATTACTGTTACAGGCGGGCACGCCGCTGGCGTTAGCGCAATTAGCCCAACAGTTAACCGTTTCTGAAAAAAGTATTTATCGCGATTTACAAAGTCTGGAACCCTGGCTGCATGGCTGGCAGGCGCAACTGGTGAAGCTGCCTGGCCGCTGTGTGGCGCTGGAAACACACGATCATGAACAGCGGCTGCGCTTGCAGCAGCATGTTGCCAGCGACGATAACTGGTCTGCGGGCTTAAGCAACAATGCGCGGCGGGTAAAAATCCTGTCCCAGCTGCTACGAGACGCGCCACGTGAAACCTCGATCAGTAAGTTATCTGAACGTTATTTCATCAGTCACGCTTCGATTGTTAATGACCTCAAGGTGATTGAAGAGTGGTTGCAGCCGCTGGCGCTGGAGCTGGTCCGTAGTCAGAGCGGCACGCATGTGGCAGGCAGCGAGCAAGCACTGCGCCAGGCCATGGTTTTGCTGATTAACGACGTTATGCAGCATAACACGGGCAGCAATATGGCCCTGCCGCGGCTCGACCCCGGCAGTTATCAGGCGCTGATCCACTATTTTGGCGAAGAGGACGTGGCCTTTGTGCAGCGCTTACTGCAGCAAATGGAGCAGCAGCTTGGCTACCCTTTGAGCGATGCGTATTACCTCAATCTGTCCACCCATATTCTGATCATGATTCACCGTATGGCGCAGGGCAAAGCCTTGTCCCTGCCGCTGGCTCTGAGCGCGTCAGAAATGGACAATCGCATTCTGAAGATTGCCCGCCAGATGGTAGTACAGATTGAACAGCGGCTGGGGCAATCCGCGCCCGCAGATGAAGTGGGATTTATTTATCAATATATTATTTCATCGGGCATTGTAGTCGAAGAACGCGGCAGCCACATGCTATCGCACTCTCCTTTTTCAAATGCAGCATCGCGCAATATTACGCTCGAATTAATTCATTGCTTTTCCGCATTCATCCAAAAGGATCTGTCGACCGATTCTTTATTATTTGAAGGTTTGCTATTCCATATTAAGCCGCTACTTAACCGGCTTAAATATCATATTACGATTCGCAATCCCTTACTCGATGACATAAAAGCGGAATTACAGGATATTTTCACGCTGACCCAACGCGCCATGCAGGTAACGGCCGAGCGGTTTCATTATGGGCCAATCGCTGACGATGAGATCGGTTATCTGTGCGTGCATTTTCAGGCCGCGCTTGAACGGCAAATAGCCCATAAACGTATTTTGCTGGTGTGTTCCAGCGGCGTCGGCACGTCGCATTTGCTGAAAAGTCGCATCCTGCGCGCCTTTCCGGACTGGATTATCGTGGGCGTTATTTCGGCCAGCACGCTGGACGACTTTTGTCAGCAGGAGCCGGTGGATCTGGTCATCTCCACCATTCATCTCGATATCAGCACCTTGCCCACCGTGTATGTTACTGCGTTTTTTAACGACGACGATATTCGCCGGGTGACGGACGCCATGATTGGTCGCCAACTGCCACAGGCCGCAACGCGCGCGCTGGCAGAACATTAACTGAATGAGGTCTGATTAATGGATATTTCTCGCATTCTCACGCCACGCCGCGTCAATCTCAATCTGCAGGCCAGCAGCAAAGAAGCGGCCATTATCGAACTGACGGAGTTGCTGTTCAGTGACGGTGCCATTAGCGATAAAGAGGCCTTTATCCGCGATGTCTGGCTACGCGAGGCGGAGGGATCGACCGGGTTTGAGAATCATATCGCCATTCCTCACGGTAAGTCCTCTGCCGTTAAGCAAACCACGCTGGCCATCGGGCGCAGCCAGCAGGATATCCCCTGGGAGACGCTGGATGGCAGCAAGGTGCGCTGCATCATCCTGTTTGCCGTGCGGCTGGAAGATCAAAACACGACCCATATTCGCCTGCTGTCACAGGTGGCCAGTGCGCTGGCCGATGATGAGGTGATTGCGCAACTGCTGGTGGAAAACGATCCCAGCGAAATCATTCGGCTGTTTAGTCAGTACGCCGAAACCGACCTCTGTTAACCCTGGAGTCCGAGGTAATCATGAACATTGTCTGTGTTGCCGCCTGTACGGCGGGCATCGCGCATACCTACATTGCGCGTGAAAAAATGATCAAAGGCGCTCACGCCCTTGGCCACACCATCCATGTGGAAACGCAGGGCACCATCGGGACAGAAAACGCCCTGGATGCCGAAACGATAGCGGCAGCCGACGTGGTGATCCTGGCGGTGGACGTGAAGATCACCGGCGAGGAACGTTTTCGTGGCAAACCGATCGTGCGGGTGAAAACCGAAGTGGTGATCAAGTCGCCCATCAAGTTTCTGGAAAAAGTGGCGGATTCACTGGCGCGTGCCTGAGGAGATCCACAATGAACGCTAACAAAAGCCAGTACGGGCAAGCGATCAAAGGCCATCTGTTAACCGGGATCTCCTGGATGATCCCGCTGATTGTCGCCGCCGGGATCTGCATTGCGCTGGGTCAGGTGATTGGCGGGCCCGATGTGGGTAAACATCCCGGTACGATCGCCTGGATGCTGAACCAGATCGGTGGCTGGGGCATGGGCTTAATCGTCCCGTTGATCAGTGCGGCTATCGCTTACTCGATTGCCGACAGGCCGGGCTTCGCGCCGGGTTTGATCGTCGGGTTTATCTGCGGACAGATTGGCACCGGCTTTATCGGTGGCATCCTGGGTGGCTTCCTGGTGGGTTACACGGTGATTCTGCTGCGGCGCAGTATCCGGTTGCCACAATCGATGCAGGGGCTGATGCCGATCATGGTCTTGCCCGTACTGAGCACCATCATTGCCGGGCTGCTCATGATGACGTTTATCGGTCAGCCCATTGTCTGGCTGCAAAAGGCGCTGATCGCCCTGCTGGAATCAATGCAGGGGGGCTCTAAGTTCATCATGGGGGCGATTCTGGGGGCGATGGCGACCTTTGACTTCGGCGGGCCGGTCAATAAAACCATGTCGCTGTTTGCGGATGGCATGCTGGTGGACGGCATTTACGGGCCGGAAGCGGTCAAATTTGCCGGTTCGATGATCCCGCCCTTTGGCATCACGCTCTCCTGGCTGCTCACGCGCCATAAGTACACCCGCGCGGAAAAAGAAGCCCTGAAAGCGGCCTTACCGATGGGGATCTGCATGATCACCGAAGGTGTGATCCCCATTGCCGCACGCGATCTGTTCCGGGTCGTCGGGAGTTGTGTGGTTGCCTCAGCCGTTGCTGGTGGCCTGATCATGGTCTGGGGCGTGGAAGCGCCGGTGCCTCACGGCGGCATGTTTGTCGTACCGCTGTTCACCAAACCCGGGTTGTTCTGCCTGGCGCTTGGTATCGGCACCACGATCTGTGGCGTCATGCTTTCGCTGCTGAAAAAGCCCGTCACTGAAGCCGACGAAGAGTTTGACGACGTGGAAGATCACACCGTTCGCGACGACGACATTAAATTCACACTGGAATAAGGAGTGAGTATGTACGCGGCAATGAACGACCTGATAAGCCAGGCTGCGCAGAAAAAATATGCCGTTCTGGCCATCAACTGCTTCAACCTGGAAAGTGCCCGGGCGGCGGTTAAGGCGGCGGAGCAGCAGCGTGCGCCCCTGATACTGAATGTGTATCAAGGCCATAGCCGTCATTTTCCGCCAGCCATCGCGGTGCCGCTGGTGCAGGCGCTGGCGGCGGAGGCCAGCGTACCAATCGCGCTGGCGCTCGATCATGGCAAGGCCTTTCCGCTGATTGGCCAGGCCTTTCGCGCAGGCTTTACCGGGCTGATGATCGATGCTTCGGCGGAGCCGCTGGCCGAAAACATTCGTCAGACGGCCCGCGTGGTCGACATGGCCCACACCGCCGGGGTTTGCGTCGAAGGCGAACTGGGCCATATCGCCGATGCGCCCACCTACGCGCTGGCCGACGCGGCGGTCAAAATGACCCAGGTGGCGGATGTCCTGCCGTTTCTTGAGCAGACCCATATCGATCTGCTCGCGGTTTCGGTTGGCACCGCGCATGGGCTTTATCCCGCTGGGGTGCAGCCGACAATCGATTTCCAGCGTCTGGCAGACCTGCACGCGGCCTCATCGCGCCCGCTGGCGCTTCACGGCGGCAGTGGCACGCCAGCGGACGATATTCGGCGCGTCAGTCAGCACGGCGTCGCCAAGATTAACGTTGGCGCGGCGGTATTTGAAGCCGGTAAACAGGCGCTGCACCAGGCGCTTAAACACCCTCCCACCACCGAACTGCCGGACTTACTCGCCCTGATGGAGTCCGCCTGTTGTGAAGTCGTCAGTGACTATCTGAGCTGGTCTGGCTCCGCCCGCCAGGCCTGATGGCTTTCTGCTGTAACCCGGTGCGCGTCTCTGAACGTCAGCGCAGGGCAACCCTTTGTCATAAAACAAGCTGAGGAAGATTTAACATGTTGATTTCCATGAAAGAGATGTTAAGACCCACCCGTCAACATCGCTTTGCGATTGGCGCCTTCAATGTCGCTGACAGCTGTTTTATCCGCGCGGTCGTGGAAGAAGCCGAAGCCACTCAAACCCCGGCCATTATCTCGATTCATCCCAGTGAACTGGAATTCGTCACCGATGCATTTTTTGGCTATGTGCGGGAGCGCACACTGAAAAGCAGCGTGCCGTTTACGCTGCACCTGGATCACGGTGCATCGGTGGCCCATGTGCTGCGCGCTATTCAATGCGGTTTCACGTCGGTGATGATTGACGGTTCCCTGCTGCCTTATGAAGAAAACGTGGCGCTGACGAAAGAGGTGGTGAAGCTGGCCCATGCGGTGGGCGTGTCGGTTGAGGGCGAACTGGGGACGATTGGCGATACCGGGACGACCGTGGAAGGCGGCGTGAGCAAAGTGATCTATACCGACCCGGCTCAGGCCGAAGACTTTGTGCAGCGAACCGGCGTGGATACCTTAGCGGTCGCCATCGGCACCGCGCATGGTATCTATCCCAAAGATATGAAACCGGAGTTGCAAATGCATATCCTGCGCGACATTTCACAGCGCGTTTCCATTCCACTGGTGCTGCATGGCGGCTCGGCGAATCCCGATGCCGAAGTGGCCGAGGCGGTGACGCTGGGCGTGGGTAAAATCAACATCTCCAGCGACATGAAATATGCCTATTTCCAGAAGGTGCGTGAAGTGTTAACCCGTGAAACCTGGTGGGATCCGAACGTAATTTATCCCGAAGCGATTGAGGCGGCAAAAGCGGTCATTCGCTACAAGATGAATTTGTTTGGTGGGCTGGGTAAAGCGTCGTTGTATTGAGCATCTTCGCTTTTTTGATTCAGATAACCGCACCGTGGCGTTTCAAAGCCATCTGACAGAAAGTCGGAGCAGGCAATCCGTAGCGCTGAACAGAACGATAAAGCCAGGATTTGCCTGCAGGACGCGGGCAAAAGACGGAGCCGGTACAGGCTGTATCGTCTCCGTCGGTCCGTCAGGCTGAAGCGCGACGTGAAGGCAACCGCGACAGCGGCGTGAGGACGCCCGCTCAGAAACCCTGTCGGATGGCGTGTGCACCGCTGCAAAAAAACTGAGCGCACAAAACATGATTACTTCATCACGCCCATCCACTGCTGCGCAATCTTCGCATATTCTCCCGTGGCCGTGCTCAGGTGTAGCCACTGATCGACATACTGTTTCCAGCTCATATCATCACGCGGAAGCATATAGGCCTTCTCGCCATACTGAAGCGGTTTATCCGGATTGAGTGCGCACAGGGAAGGGAAGCGTTTTTGCTGATACAGCGCCTCTGAGGCATCGGTAATCATCACATCGGCTTTGTTATCCACCAACTGCTGGAAAATGGTGACGTTATCGTGAAACAGCGTTAACGCCGCCTGAGGAAGATAACTGTGCACAAAGGCTTCGTTCGTCCCGCCCGCGGGTTCGATTAACCGGACGCCGGGTTTATTTAGCTGGTCAACCGTCTGATACTTCGTTTTATCCGCGCAGCGCACCAGCGGAATTTTGCCGTCCACGCCAAGCGGCTGAGCAAACCAGGCGGTTTGCTGGCGCTTCAGCGTAACCGATACGCCACCCAGTGCGATATCACACTGTTTCGCTAAAAAGTCCTGCATCAGGGTTTTCCAGGTGGTAGGTACCCATTGCACTTTTGCTCCCAGTGACGCCGCCAGCGACTCCGCCATGCTGATATCCAGCCCTTCATAGTGGCCATCGGGTTTCAGAAAGCTGTAGGGCTTGTAGTCCCCGGTCGTACAGACTTTCAGGGTTTTGGTATAGAGCACGCTGTCCAGACGTGACTGGGCCTGAGCACCGCCAGCCACCAGCAGTAAAGTCATTATGAGTGTTTTCTTCATCATTCTTTTTTTTTTCGGATGTGAGTTTGCGCCGTTATGGTGACATAACCTTACGGGTTATTGCGCTAATCGCAAAAGTGTTGTGATCATTCTCGCATTTTTCTCCCGCGCGTCGCGGCCTAAGCTACTCCCTATAAACGCATACGGGAGACACGCTTAATGAGCAACATTTTAATTATCGATGGTGGTAAAACTTTCGCCCATTCTAAAGGTGAACTGAATCATACGCTGACCGACGTGGCCGCCAGCCAGTTGCGCGATCTGGGTCATGAGGTGACCGTTACCGTCGCCGACAGTGACTATGTTGTGGCAGATGAGATCCAAAAATATCTCGACAGCGATGTCGTGATTTATCAGATGCCAGGCTGGTGGATGGGCGAACCCTGGACCGTGAAACGTTATATTGACGAAGTCTTTACGGAAGGCCACGGCAAGCTGTATGCCAGTGATGGTCGCACACGTTCAGACAGCGAGAAAAAATACGGTTCTGGCGGCTTGCTTCAGGGCAAAAAATATATGCTTTCCCTGACCTGGAATGCTCCGCTGGAAGCCTTTACCGATCCTGAGCAATTCTTCGAAGGCGTCGGCGTGGATGGCCTGTACCTGCATTTTCACAAGGCTAATCAGTTCCTTGGAATGGAAGCCTTACCGACGTTCATCTGTAACGACGTGATCAAGCAGCCTGATGTGCCGCGGGATATTGCTCGTTATCGGGCGCATCTCAGCGAAATTTTTGCTTAAATAGACTTTCCCCCCGAAAGAGGAAACGTGAATGTTAACCGTCGTTGCTGAAATTTGTGTGAAGCCAGGCTACCGTCAGAAAGTACTGGAGGCGTTTCATCAGGTGATTCCGACCGTGCTGGAAGAAGAAGGCTGCCATCAGTACAGCGCGCTGGTCGATCATCAGGCGCAGGTGCCGTGGAAACACAACTCACCCGATTCGATTTTCATGCTGGAGCAGTGGGAAACCCTGCGTCATCTCGACCAGCATCAGCAAATGCCGCATATGGAAGCCCATCGCGCTGCCATTAAAGAATACGTGACAGACGTAAAAATTCTGGTGCTGGAACCCGGCCAGTAATTTCTGCAACGCTGACACGAAAAGCCCCGGTACAGGCCGGGGCTTTTTGCAGCGGGTAACCGACTCAGACTTCGATATCGGCCTTGTCGCCTTTTTCCTGTAACCAGTTGCGGCGATCTTCAGAACGCTTCTTCGCCAGCAGCATGTCCATCGTCCGCAGCGTCTGCTCAATATCGTCGTCACTGACGGTAAGCTGAACCAGACGGCGGGTATTCGGATCGAGCGTGGTTTCACGTAACTGAAGCGGGTTCATTTCACCCAGACCTTTAAAGCGCTGAACGTTCGGTTTGCCCTTCTTACGCTTTAACTGCTCCAGTACGCCCTCTTTCTCGTCTTCATCCAGCGCGTAATACACTTCTTTGCCCAGATCGATACGATAAAGCGGCGGCATCGCTACATAAACGTGGCCGTTTTTCACCAGCGTGCGGAAGTGCTTCACGAACAGCGCGCAGAGCAGCGTGGCAATGTGCAGCCCATCTGAGTCGGCATCGGCGAGAATACAGATCTTACCGTAGCGCAGCTGCGTCAGATCTTCGCTGTCGGGATCGATACCGATCGCCACAGAGATATCGTGCACCTCTTGTGAGGCCAGCACTTCATCCGACGAGACTTCCCAGGTGTTCAGGATCTTGCCTTTAAGCGGCATGATCGCCTGGTATTCGCGGTCGCGTGCCTGCTTGGCTGAACCGCCCGCCGAATCCCCTTCCACCAGGAACAGTTCGGTTTTATTCAGATCCTGTGCTGTACAGTCTGCCAGTTTTCCGGGCAACGCCGGGCCGCTGGTCAGCTTTTTACGCACGACCTTCTTCGCCGCGCGCATCCGGCGCTGGGCGCTGGAAATCGCCAGCTCTGCCAGCTGTTCTGCCGCCTGCACGTTCTGGTTCAGCCACAGGCTGAAGGCATCTTTGACCACGGCTGACACGAAGGCGGCGCACTGGCGTGAAGATAAGCGCTCTTTGGTTTGACCGGCAAACTGTGGATCCTGCATTTTCACCGACAGCACATAGGCACAGCGATCCCAGATATCCTCGGCGGACAGCTTCACGCCACGCGGCAGGATATTGCGGTATTCGCAAAACTCACGCATGGCGTCCAGCAGGCCCTGGCGCAGACCATTAACGTGTGTCCCACCCTGCATGGTCGGGATCAGGTTCACATAGCTTTCGGTCAACAGCTCACCGCCTTCCGGCAGCCACAGTAACGCCCAGTCCACCGCTTCGATATCGCCTGCAAAGGCACCCACAAACGGTTTTTCCGGCAGCGTCGGCAGGCCGTTTACGGCTTCACACAGATAATCTGTCAGGCCATCTTCGTAACACCAGCGCTGCTCGGTATTGTTGAGCTTGTCTTTAAAGACGATTTCGACACCCGGACACAACACGGCTTTCGCTTTCAGCAGGTGAGATAAGCGGGAAACCGAGAAACGCGGGCTGTCAAAGAAGTGTTCGTCCGGCCAGAAATGGACGCTGGTGCCGGTGTTGCGTTTGGCAACCGTGCCGGTGACGGTCAGATCCTGCACCTTTTCACCATTTTCAAAGGCGATAGTGTAGATCTCGCCGTTACGGCGCACATTCACTTCAACGCGTTTGGACAGGGCATTAACCACCGAAATCCCGACGCCGTGCAGGCCACCGGAAAACTGGTAGTTTTTATTGGAAAATTTACCGCCCGCGTGCAGCCGGCACAAAATGAGTTCAACAGCCGGAACGCCTTCTTCCGGGTGGATGTCCACCGGCATGCCGCGCCCGTCGTCGATGACTTCCAGCGACTGATCGGCATGCAAAATCACCTCTACCCGTTTGGCATGGCCCGCCAGTGCCTCATCGACGCTGTTATCAATGACTTCCTGACCCAGGTGGTTAGGGCGCGTCGTATCGGTATACATTCCCGGGCGACGGCGAACCGGCTCAAGGCCAGTCAGGACCTCAATGTCACCCGCATTATAGCTTGATTGACTCATGGTAACTGTCTGATTAGATGAAGAAAATGGTTGCGATTTCCACGTTGCTCAAGCGTGATTCAGGCCCAGAAAGTCCAGAATTTGCGGGAAATGGCGCTCGAATCCAGTAAATGCATGATTTCCGCCCTCTTCAACCGTATGACGGCACGCGCTGTAATAGTCGAGTGCCTGGCGGTAGTCGAGCACTTCATCGCCGGTTTGTTGCAGCAACCACAATAAATCAGGCGCTTCCAGCGGATCAACTTGCATCACTTTCAGATCGTAAATGTGGCGAGACTCTAACACATATTGCTGACCGGTGTAGGGATTCTGATTTTCACCCAAAAAATCCACCAGCAACTCAAACGGGCGAACGGCGGGATTGACCACCACCGCCGGCAGCATAAAACATTGTGACAGCCAGGTGGCGTAGTAGCCGCCCAGCGAAGAACCGACGAGGCCCAGCTGTCGTCCGCTGTGGCTGAGCACAATATCTTCCAGCATAGCTGCCGCATCCGCAGGAAACGTGGGCAACTGCGGCACAATCATCTCAATATCGGGATGATGCTGGCTCAGCCACTGTTTAAACAACGTCGCTTTTGCTGAACGCGGTGAGCTGTTAAAGCCGTGCAGATAAAGCAGCGCCTTCATCCGTTAATATCCTTCAGCATCCAGATCGGGGCGAAAAGCCTGTGTGGTGAGTCGGTTGACTTCGGTCTCAAGCTGACCGTCATTGTGCAGCGTAAACCAGCGCCAGCCGGGCGCAACGGTATCGATGGTAAAGCTGGTACAGTGCGGTTTGAACTGCACGCAGGTCGACGGCGTTGCCAGCACACGGCGGCCCTGCCAGGGTACATCCATTTCCTGATGAATATGGCCGCAGACCAGCGTTTTTGCCAGCGGATAGTGCTGCAACACGGCGTCTAACTGATGCGGATTGCGCAGGCTGTGTTGATCAAGCCAGGTGCAGCCCGACGCTAAAGGATGATGGTGCAACAGCACCAGCGTATGGCGCTGCGGATAACGGGCAAGCGTGGTATTCAGCCACTCAAGCTGGTAGTCACTTAACATGCCATGGGGCACGCCGAAGACCTGGCTGTCCAGCAGAACAACCTGCCAGTGCTCGCCTAACAGCACATGCTTGTGCGCGTTAATGCCGGCCTCTGCCAGCGTATCGACCATCGCAGGTTGAAAATCATGATTCCCCGGCAGCCAGACGCAAGGTTTAGGCAGGCGCGAAATGCCCTCAACAAAATGCTGATAGGCTTCGACTGAGTGATCCTGAGAGAGATCGCCGGTGGCAACGATAAGATCATAATCACGCTGCTGCGCGATGATCGCATCCAGTACCGCGTCATAACTGGCCCAGGTATTCACCCCCAGCAGGGATTCGTGTTTTCCTGCGAACAAATGCGTGTCCGTTACTTGCAGAATCCGAACCTCAGATTCTGTTGTCGCAGGAAGAGTTAGCAGGCTATCCAAAGCGTTTCCTTCGTCTCTACGCCATTCAGTGCATTATACGCATCAGCAAACCGGTACTGCCATCGCGCCGTGCGTCAGGCAATAACGTAACCAGTCAGCAAGAAACTGATTGATTTGATGCTTCTCATCACGCTGATTCATTTTTTTATTCGGATAATCATAACGTGCTTTGAACCGATAGATCTGCTGTGTCGAACACACTTCAGCCACCATCGCGTCATGATACAGCCTGACAGACATTGACGGCAGGCTCCAGTAACTTACGGCTGGGGCCGTCTGACGGATATCGACCAGGGTAGTATAACGCGTTGATTCTTCAACGGTTACCTGGTAGCGGGCGCCACTCACCTGATAGATCACCGATGCGCCTGCTGCGTCATCACGTGGTAGCAGACGACGTAACTGGGCGAAATTGGTTTCGCACAGCCTCATCATCTCGGGGAAATCAGGGATATAGCGCTGTTTCATTTTTGCGTCCACTCTTCTCGAAGTTTTTTATGGTGCAGTGCCAGCCATTGCAAGGCGATGACAGATGCCGCGTTATCAATAATCCCCTGTTCCACCCAGTGGTAAGCCTGTTCACGACTGACCACATGGACAAGAATATCCTCATTCTCTTCCTCCAGACCATGGCATCCTTTTGCCTGGCTGGCATCCACTTCTCCGACCATTACCGATAACCGTTCGCTGGTGCCGCCGGGGCTGGCCAGGTAGTTCAGCACCGGTTTGACCCGGCCAACCGTCAGATCCGCTTCTTCGACGGCCTCACGGCGTACCACCTGCTCCGGGGTTTCACCCGGTTCAATAATGCCTGCCACCATTTCCAGCAGCCAGGGCGTGGGACTGCAATCGAAAGCCGGGATGCGGATCTGTTCAATCAGCACCACTTCATCACGGACGGGATCATAAGGTAGCAGCACAGCGGCATGACCGCGCTCAAAAACTTCACGCGTCACTTCCCGGCTCATTTGGCCATTAAACAACCGATGACGAAAGCGATAACGCACAATGGAAAAAAAACCCTCGTACGCGGTTTCTCGTGCAATAATTTCTACATCATTTTTTGTGAAAGTCACAGGTGATGTTTTATTGTCCTTCATCATTAAGTTCCTTATGCAGATTGGGATAACACAGATAAAACACAAGCCCAGATGCCATCCAAAGGGTTATTACTGAGTTATTTACCTGAAACACACAAATATGGCACGTTCAGCCACCTTATCTCACAGTTGCCCTCTGCTAGAATCTGCGATAATTTTTGGCTTACAGGCGGCACAGTCACTGCGATTTGCTGCAACAAAAGGAATGCAAATGAAAAAACTGCTCCCATTTTTTATTGGGCTGAGCCTGGGCGGTTTCAGCTTCGCCAGCCAGGCGGAAAACCTGCTTCAGGTTTACCAGCAAGCGCGTTTAAGCAACCCTGATCTGCGTAGCTCTGCGGCGACGCGTGATGCGGCGTTCGAGAAAATTAACGAAGCGCGCAGTCCTTTATTACCCCAACTGGGTTTGGGTGCAGACTATACCTACGCAAACGGCTACCGTGATAGTAGCGGTATTCACTCCAATACCACCAGTGGCTCGCTGCAATTGACGCAAACCATTTTCGATATGTCAAAATGGCGTGCGCTGACGCTGCAGGAAAAAGCAGCCGGTATTCAGGATGTGACCTACCAGGTCGCCCAGCAGGATCTGATTCTGAACACCGCGACGGCCTACTTCAATGTGCTGAAAGCCATTGATACGCTTTCTTACGTCGAAGCGCAGAAGATGTCGATTTATCGCGAACTGGATCAAACGACCCAGCGCTTCAACGTGGGCCTAGTCGCCATTACCGACGTGCAGAACGCCCGCGCGCAGTACGACAGTGTCCTGGCGAATGAAGTGACCGCGCGTAATGACCTGGACAACGCAGTGGAGTCTCTGCGTCAGATTACCGGTATGGATTACCTGGCGCTGGCGTCGCTGGATATTGATCGCTTCAAAACCACTAAACCTGAAGCGGTTAACTCGCTGCTTAAGCAGGCTGAAAGCCGCAACCTGAACCTGCTTTCTGCCCGTCTGAACCAGGACTTAGCCCGTGAGCAAATCCGTTCAGCGGAGGCGGGCCATTTACCGACGCTGGATCTGACCGCCTCGACTGGCCTGTCCAACAGCAAATACGGCGGAAGCCGTGCTGAGCAAAATGCCAGCTCGACAGATTCCATCACCGGCAACAACAAAGTGGGCCTGAGCTTTACCCTGCCGCTTTACAGCGGTGGCAGCGTGACCTCGCAGGTGAAACAGGCGCAATACAACTTTGTCAGCGCCAGTGAGCAGCTGGAAGCCGCGCACCGTTCAGCCGTGCAGACCGTGCGCTCGTCTTACAACAACGTCAATGCGTCAGCAAGTAGCATTGCCGCTTACAAACAAGCCGTGGTGTCCGCGCAAAGTTCATTAGACGCGATGGAAGCCGGTTACCAGGTGGGAACCCGTACCATCGTTGACGTGCTGAATGCGACATCAACGCTTTATAACGCTAAGCAGCAGTTGTCGGATGCGCGTTACAGCTATCTGATTAACCAGTTGAATATCAGCTATGCCCTGGGCACGCTGAACGAGCAGAGTTTGGGTGTGCTTAACAGTCAGTTAGGTAAAGAAATCTCAACCTCGCCGGAAACGGTTCAGCCACAAAATGTACAGCAGGTGCTGGGTGAAGATCACATCTCCACTTCCGAAACGGCACCAGCACCGGCCCCCGTACATAAGGCCGCACATAAGAGCAGCCGTAATCCGTTCAGTCACTAAGCCTGTTGCGGGCTGCTTTGCGGCCCGCCTCTCTGCAAAACGTATAACTACGTAAAGATCCCCGTCCTGCCTGGCCGTTAGCTTCATTTCTCACCACTCATCCCCTATTCTATGCACTACCTTTGGGCACAGGATATTTATAATGAAACGGACTAAAACGATCCGCTATGCCGCCTTTCGTAAGAGCTGGCAAGCAAGACACTTAACGCCTGTTGCTATCGCTGTTTCAGCGGTATTTATGCTGGCAGGTTGTGAGCAAAACGACGAAACCGTCACCCTTTATCAAAACGCGGACGACTGTTCAAAAGCCAATCCGGGACAAAGTGCGCAGTGCACCACCGCGTTTAACAACGCTAAAAAGGAAGCTGAACGCACCGCGCCAAAATACGCGACACGTGAAGACTGTGTCGCCGAATTTGGTGAAAACCAGTGCCAGCAGGCACCGGCACAGGCGGGCACAGGCAGTACGAATGCCGAAGCGCAGCAAAGTGGCAGCTTCTGGATGCCGTTAATGGCAGGCTACATGATGGGGCGCATGATGGGCGGTGGCGCGGGCTTTGCCCAGCAACCGTTGTTCTCACCGAAAACCCCCAACAGCCCGGCAAACGGTCAGTTCGTGGATGCCTCTGGCCGTAACTACGGTAATGCCACTCCAGGTAAGACCATGAACGTGCCCAAAACTGCCCTGGCGCCGAAACCGACCACCACCTCCACCATCACACGTGGTGGTTTTGGCGAAACGGTTGCGAAACAAAACGCGATGCAGCGCAGCAGTGCTTCCGGCACCTCCAGCCGTTCGCTGGGAGGCTAATACCGTTTATGCAACGAATCGCGATTTCTGAGCGCCCGGGCTGGCGGGAAAAAGCCACAGAGTTTGGTTTTCGTTTTCACACCATGCACGGTGAGCCCTACTGGTGCGAAGATGCTTACTACCAGTTTACCCTGGCGCAAATCGACTATCTGGAGGAGGTGACCGCCGAACTTCATCAGATGTGTCTGCAGGTGGTGGAAAAAGTGGTAAACAGTGAAGCCCTGCTTACCCGCTTCCGTATTCCAAAACATACCTGGGACTTCGTGCGTGACTCGTGGAATCAGCGTCAGCCTTCACTCTATTCCCGTCTCGATTTGGCGTGGGATGGCCGAGGCGATGCCAAACTGCTGGAAAACAACGCCGATACACCGACCTCGCTGTATGAAGCGGCGTTTTTCCAGTGGCTGTGGCTGGAAGACCAGCTGAATGCGGGCCAGTTGCCGCCTGGCAGCGACCAGTTTAACAGCCTGCAGGAAAAGCTTATCGATCGCTTCACGGTGCTGCATCAGCAGCACGGCTTTAACTGGCTGCACTTTGCCTGCTGCCGGGATACCGAGGAAGATCGCGGCACGGTGCAATACCTGCAGGACTGCGCCACGGAAGCCGGCTTACCCAGCGAATTTCTCTATATTGATGAGATAGGGCTGGGTGAGAAAGGCCAGTTTACTGACCCGCACGATCAGGTGATCAGTAATCTGTTTAAGCTTTACCCGTGGGAATTTATGCTGCGCGAAATGTTTTCGACCAAGCTGGCGGATGCGGGCGTGCGGTGGCTTGAACCCGCCTGGAAAAGCATTCTGTCAAACAAAGCGTTATTGCCAATGCTGTGGCAGATGTTTCCCAATCATCCCAACCTGCTGCCTGCCTGGTTTGCTGAAGACGACGTGCCGCCTATGGACAAGTATGTGGTCAAACCGCTGTTCTCCCGCGAAGGCGCTAACATTCGTATCGTGGAAAACGGCAAAGAGATCGCCCGGGTGGATGGTCCATACGGCGAAGAAGGCATGATTGTGCAGCAGTTCCATCCGCTGCCAAAATTTGGTGACAGTTATACGCTGATTGGCAGTTGGCTCATCGACGATCAACCGGCCGGGATTGGCCTGCGGGAAGATCGGGAGTTGATCACGCAGGATCTGTCGCGTTTCTATCCGCACGCCTTTATTGAATAGCCTTTTAGCTCCAGGCCAGTTCGCTGGCCTGTCTTACGCGTTAACCGACCTGTACCGACAACATACTGATTGCGCCCATCTCCATACCTTCCACCGGAACGGTCACAGGCTCATCTGCGTGACGGGAGCCCAGCACATACAGCAATGGCAGGAAGTGTTCCGGCGTCGGGTTGGATAAGGCCGCATCCGGATGCTGCATAAAACTCACCAACGGATGTGCATCCGCTTCGGCCTGCACCGCCAGATTGTCCCGCACGAAGTTATTGAACCCCGTCGCCCAACTGTAAGCTTCGCCGCCGCCCCAGAGAACTTTACGCAGGTTGTGCACCACGTTACCGCTGGCGACGATCATCACGCCGCGATCGCGCAGCGCAGACAGCTTTCTTCCCATCCCGTAATGCCAGGCGGCGGGCTTGCCGCTGTCGATACTGAGCTGGACGACCGGGATATCTGCGTCGGGATACATCTTAATCAGCACGCCCCACGAGCCATGATCCAATCCCCATGCGTGATCCAGATGAACCGGCACCGGGGATAACTGTTCCGCAATCTCTTCCGCCAGTGCGGGTGAGCCCGGCGCGGAATAACGGGTATCAAAAAGCGCCTGAGGAAAGCCGCCAAAATCGTGAATAGTGCGTGGATTGTCCATCGCCGTTACGGCAGTTCCCTGTGTGTACCAGTGAGCCGAAACCGCCAGAATCGCACGTGGCCGTGGCAGGATTTCACCGGCTTTACGCCAGGCAGCGGTATAGCGGTTTTCTTCTAAGGCATTCATTGGGCTGCCGTGTCCCAAAAACAGCGCCGGCATGCGAACCTGACTCATAGTGATCCTTGATGTGTTCATTCTGTGAACACCACGATACGCTTTTTACCGGCGTGATCACGCGGATAAGCATGATGTTCTCTGTCAGAAATTTTGAATAAAAATGGCAGGGACTGAGGAAGCGCACAGACAGGACAAGGCGAGACGATCAGGCCAGAGAACTGGCCTGATTAAGACGAAAACTAGCTGGCCTGACGCGTTTCGTGTTCGCGACGGTAGGCTACCAAATCTTCGATGGTGACGACGGGCATGGCGTGTTGTTTCGCGAACGCGATCACTTCCGGCGCATGCGCCATGGAACCGTCGTCGTTGGTCAGTTCACACAGAACGCCTGCGGGCTTGAAGCCTGCCAGCGTCACCAGATCGATAGTGGCTTCGGTGTGGCCACCGCGCGTCAGAACGCCGCCATCATGGGCACGCAGCGGGAAGACGTGACCCGGACGGTTTAAATCTTCAGGTTTTGCGTCATCGGCAATCGCGGCACGGATAGTGGTAATACGATCCTGAGCAGATACGCCGGTGGTTACGCCTTTTGCCGCTTCAATCGTCACGGTGAAACCGGTGCCGTAGGCGCTGGTGTTGTTTTCCACCATCATCGGCAGCGCCAGTTGCTGGCGACGTTCTTCAGTCAGGCACAGACAAACGATACCGCTGCCGTGACGAATGGTTAACGCCATCTGCTCCACGGTCATGGTTTCCGCGGCGAAAATCATGTCACCTTCGTTTTCGCGATTCTCATCGTCGAGAACCATAACACCACGGCCTTCGCGTAAGGCTGCAATAGCACGTTCTACACGCTGTTTCGGCGTGCCAAATTCAGAAAGTAGAGTCTGATTCATGGTAATAAAACCTTATAAATGTGTTGGGTTACCAGAATCAGGGCAAGCTTAGGAGTGACGTCGTAAAGACGTAGCAATGACGCAAAACAGACATAATGCCTGACAGATGTCGTTACCCTCTCCCATCCGGACTTTAACCGTCGGCCCCGGAATTACACCGGATCTGCTGACCTTCACCATTACAGCGAAGCGCTCGCGGGCTTTCAGCCTGGGCTGATTTACCGCCGGTGGGGAATTTCGCCCCGCCCTGAGAATAAGCGTTTTAACTATAACGTTTCCCCGTCAGGGCAGCAATCCACAAAGCCATTATTGCTTTAGCTTTTTTTGCGCTATGGATTTCAGGTTTAACCTTTTCAATTCAGGCATTACACTTAAGTGACTCTAGCGTTGGTAAAATGCTGCCACAGCAACCCGTAACCAGGAAATCATCATGATCGACACGAAAAAAATTGAACAAATTGCCCGTCAGGTTCATGACGCGCTGCCGAAGGGAGTTCGTGAATTTGGCGATGATGTTGAAAAGAAAATACGGCAGACTCTGCAGGCCCAGCTGACCCGCATGGATCTGGTCAACCGTGAAGAGTTTGATGTACAGACTCAGGTTTTACTGCGTACGCGGGAAAAACTGGCGGCGCTGGAACAACGTCTGGCCCAGCTGGAAAGCAAAGGAACCGGGACCGCATCGTCTGCACCCGCGGTGCCCACCACGCCAGGCCCGGCACCGGCGATTGTCCCGGCGGCGAACCCTGCGGATAAATCCGGCGAGTGATGCTGGCTGGCGGGAGCGCAGGCTCCCGCCATCACGACTCAGTTGCCGCGAATGGTTTTAATGATATTGGTGGTTGAAATGCCATCTTCAAAGTTCAGCACCCGCACGTCACCGCCATTCGCCCAGACTTCCTTACTGCCTGCAATGTCTTCTGGCTTGTAATCCCCGCCTTTCACCAGTAAATCCGGTAATATGCTGGCGATCAAACGCTGCGGCGTATCTTCTTCAAACAGCACGACCCAGTCTACGGCTTCCAGCGCACCCAGCACGATCATCCGGTTTTCCTGCGGATTCACCGGACGGCTGTCGCCTTTAAGACGTTTCGTCGACGCATCGCTGTTTACCGCCACAATCAGGCGATCGCCCAGTTTACGGGCGTTTGCGAGGTAGGAAACATGACCGGCATGCAGAATGTCGAAGACGCCATTGGTCATGACCACTTTTTCGCCGCGCTGACGGGCCATAGCGACGGCCTCTTTCAGTTCAGCTTCGGTCATGATGCCAAACCCGCGCTCCGGACGGGCATGAATGGCGTTTTCGAGCTCCACGATGCTGACGGTTGAGGTTCCCAGTTTACCCACCACCACACCGGCTGCCGCGTTGGCCAGGAAACAGGCTTCTTCCAGCGAATCCCCCGCCGCCAGAGCAGCAGCAAGCACACCAATCACCGTATCCCCGGCGCCGGTAACGTCAAACACTTCCTGTGCCTGCGTGGGCAAGTGCAGCGGCGCTTTCCCCGGCTGTAGCAGCGACATGCCATTCTCAGAACGCGTGACCAGCAGCGCGGAAAGGTCGCAATCGGCAATCAGTTTCATGCCGCGTTCAACAATTTCCTGCTCCGTCCTGCATTTACCGACAACAGCTTCAAATTCCGACAGGTTGGGCGTCAGCAGCGTCGCGCCGCGATAGCGGGCAAAATCGGTGCCTTTCGGATCGATCAGGACAGGCACACTGGCTTCACGCGCCAGAGTGATCATCTGCTGAACACTGTCGAGCGCCCCTTTGCCGTAATCCGACAGCACCACCGCGCCACTGCTGGCCAGCGACTGGCGCATTTTTTCGTGCATCGGTGCGGCATCAACCTGCTCAAAACCTTCTTCAAAATCCAGGCGGATAAGCTGCTGGTTGCGGGACAGCACACGCAGTTTGGTGATCGTCGGATGGCTTTTTAACGTGACAAAATCGCAGTCAACACGAACGTCCTTCAGCGTTTTACTCAGGACCTGAGCCGCATCGTCCTCACCGGTCAGCCCGATCAACCGTGAACCGGCACCCAGCGCAGCAATATTCATCGCCACGTTAGCGGCGCCGCCAGGGCGTTCTTCAACGGTCTCCACTTTCACCACCGGCACCGGGGCTTCAGGGGAAATACGGCTGGTAGGGCCATACCAGTAACGATCCAACATGACATCGCCAACGACCAGTACCGAAGCCTGGCCGAACGCGGGCAGAGTAACTTTCATTCCAGACACTCCAGACTGCATTCAAAATAGTGCGCGGATGATAGCACAGTTGCTATCAGCATCACGCCGTGAGAGATTCTGATGACTGCAACCACCGCTGCCAGCTGGCGTTGACCGACGCTCTTTCCTGCGCAAAGGCATCCGGTTCGACGTGTCCCGGCAGCGCCTGCAGCGCCAGATGGTGCAAGGCATCGCGCAGCGTGACATAGGCATGGGTTAACGCCGCCGCTTCGTCGTCTGCCATTTTTTGATGGTTTGCCATCAGTTCAAAGATCCGCACATTGTCCGACCAGCGCGTTAAGGCAGGCTCTGCTGCGGCATAGCGCAGTACCAGATATTGGGCAATAAACTCGATATCGGTAATGCCGCCTTCGTCGGTTTTGATCTCCCAGCGCCCTTTATGCTTATTGCTCAGATGCGCGCGCATTTTATCACGCATCTCCCTGACCTCGGTTTGCAACGCCGCCGGTTCACGGGGCAGGCAGAGAATCGCCCGGCGAATGGCGTTGAAACGTTCGCTCAGGGCGGGCTCACCGAAGACAACCCGGGCACGCACCAGCGCCTGATGTTCCCATGTCCAGGCTTCGTTACGTTGATAGTCATCAAAAGCATCGAACGTGCTGACCAGCATGCCCGCCGCACCGGAAGGACGCAGGCGCGCATCCACTTCGTACAAAATCCCGGACGAGGTGCGGGTGCTAAACAGGTGCATGATGCGCTGGGCCAGCCGCAGATAAAACTGTCGGCCGTCAATGCTGCGTTCGCCCTGGGTCACCGCGTCCAGCGGGCAGTCGTGCAGAAAAACCAGATCAAGATCGGAGCTGTAACCCAGTTCCCATCCACCCAGCTTGCCATAGCCCAGCACGGTAAAGCCCCGCTCGTGCTCCTGCACCAGATGCGAAGGCCGACCGTAACGCTGCACCATCATATTCCAGGCCTGTTGCACCACCGATTCAATGATGGCTTCGGCCAGCCAGGTTAAGTGATCGCTCACTTTCATCACCGGCAACGTCCCTGCAATGTCGGCTGCCGCGATGCGTAACATCTGCGCCTGTTTAAACTGGCGTAACGCTTCAAGCTGTTGCTCTTCATCATCGGCGGGAATGCGCATCAGGTACTGGCGCAGTTCATCACGATAGGCATCCGTCGCGGTGGGCTGATACAGCGTGGCGGGATCGAGAAGCTCATCCAGCAGCAGCGGATAATGCGCCAGCTGGCTTGCCACCATCGGCGAGGCTGCACACAGACGGATCAAGTGCCGCAGGGCTCCGTGATATTCCGTCAGTAGCTCCAGATAGGTACTGCGCGTCAGCACGCTGAGCAGCAGCGGTGCCAGCCGGCTAAAGGTGACGGCCGCATCGCTGCGCAGACAGACTTCGCTCAGCAGGCGCGGCATCAGCTGATCCAGTGCCTGACGGCCGCGCGGACCAATGGAACGGCGGCTGATATCCTGACGAAACGCTTCCAGTGACTGATTGAGCGCCTGACAGTGTTCCGCGTCCAGTTGAGGAACCAGCGGGGCCAGCTCGCTGTCTTCCAGACTGTCCTGCCAGAGCATATTAAAATCGGCCAGCTCCGGTTGATCGCCAACATCCGGCGAATCTTCACCAATCAGCTCGTCAAAGATTGCCCGCACGGCGGCCATGTGCGTATCCAGTTTTGCGCTAAGTTCTGACCAGTCCTGACACTGCATCGCCCAGGCCATTCGGGCGCGGTGCAGGGCATCTTCCGGCAGCGTTTGCGTTTGTTCATCGGCCAGGCTTTGCAGCAGGTTTTCCAGCCGCCGCAAAAACAGGTAGGCCTCGCGCAGCGCAGCAACCTGCTCCGGTGGCAGTAAGCCCAGGGATTCAATGGCGGAAAGCGTGGGCAGCAAGGCTCTGAGCTGAAGCGAGCGCTCACGTCCACCGCGAATCAGTTGAAAGACCTGGACGATAAACTCCGTTTCGCGGATGCCGCCCGCCCCCAGCTTAATGTTATTTTTCAGGCCACGGCGGCGCACTTCACGTGAGATCATCGCCTTCATGTTACGTAACGACTGAATCACGCTGAAATCAATATAGCGGCGATAGACAAACGGCCGCAGCATCTGCTGCAACTCCTGGCTCCAGCGATCCTGATCATCGCCCATCAGTCGGGCTTTCACCATGGCATAGCGTTCCCAGTCACGCCCCTGCTCCTGGTAATAATCTTCCAGCGCGGCAAAGCTCATCACCAGCGGCCCACTGTCGCCAAAGGGCCGTAAACGCATATCCACCCGGTAAACAAACCCGTCCGCGGTGGGCTGATCGAGCACCTTGATCAGGCGCTGCCCCATACGGGTAAAAAATTGCGCATTGTCGAGTTCACGCCGACCGCCACGGGTACTGCCGTTCTCGGGCCAGACAAAAATTAAATCGATATCAGAAGAGAAATTCAGCTCGCCGCCGCCCAGTTTTCCCATGCCCAGGATCAGCAGCGGCTGAGGCTCACCCGCGGCATTACACGGCGTGCCAAACTCACGACAGCAGTCCTGATAAACCCAGTCACGCGCCGCACTGATCAGGACCTCCGCCAGTACACTCAGCTGTTGCAACGTCTGTTCTGTGCTGGCGTGATGCAGGCACTGCATCCAGGCAATGCGCACCAGCATCCGACGCCGAAACAGGCGCAGCACGCGCATCAGACTGGCTTCGCTGTCTGCCGCCGCCATGTCACCACTCAGCCACTGCGCATAGTGCCGCCACTCTTCAGGCTGAGGCGAGCGGTCAGCGATCGCCTGCCACCAGTCCGGGTTCTGCTGCAGGTTGTCGAGCACGAAATCGCTGAAGGCCAGACCGGCAAGCTGCTCTTCCGTAAGAGCAGAACCGGTAAGACCTGACTGTTCGACCGCCCGCTCGGCCTGAGTACGCAATACGGTAGGTAAGGCTGGCAACATGTTCTCTCCCTGATAGCGTGCTGTTAGATTCAGCGCGGCGAGCCGCTGGTTAACCAGAACGGCGGTTGTTTCATTGCCTGCGCGGTTAAGCCGTCTAAGCTGACGTGCTGCTTTTCGTGTATGGCGCGCTGTAGCTGCTGCCACGGGGCCAGCCAGCGCTCTACCGCGTCCGGCGAGTAAGCGCCTGCCAGCAAATGAACGGCCAGTAATTGTCGATCGAGACGCGTGGCTTTGTCCTGATATTCATTCGCCTGATGAATGGTGGCAAAGGTTTCTTTCAGATCGGCATTAATGCGGCCCAGCATGATATCGCCGAAGCGCTTGAAGGAACCTTGCAGCTTGGCTTGCCCCTTCTGATCAATCCACGGCGTCCATTGTGCCTCAGCCAGCCAGTGAGTAAGTGCTAACTGGGTTTCTACGGAGCGAGTAGAGAAGCAGAAGCTGTCTGCATCCACGTCTTCATTCAGCAGCGTTTCTTCCAGCGTCGTCAGCTTCTGACGCAGATCGCTACTGGCCTTACGCGGCACTAACGCACCAAAGAGCGCAAAGGCCTGGCGCAGCACGTCCAGCGCTTCACGTACTGATTCCCGTGCGCGCTTATTGCCCCGTAACCACACTTCTTCATGATATTGCCAGTGCTCCAGGCCAGCGGCCATTGCCGCCACCATGCCAGCTTCCACCGTCGCCTTCGGTCCGGCTTTCAAAAGCGGAAAAGCACGTAATTCACGTGGAAGGTTACCTTTCGCCAGCTGATAGCCGCGTGCCGCTTTGCTCAGGCTGCCCATACGCAGGTCGCCCACGGCAATCAGCTGCTGCGCAAAAGCCAGCATATCGCTGCGCTCACCGCTTTTTAACTCCAGTTCGACTTCTGACAGCGCTTCCTGATGCTCACCGGCCGCGACCTCGCCTTTATCGAACGCGATTTCCACTTCGCTCTTACCTGCCGTCACCAGCCAGATTTCACGGTCAAAATGCGTGCTGAACAGCGGGTTCAGGCGCTGCTGCAAGGCCGCGATATCCGTTCCCTCTGGCCAGATGTCGGCGGGCAGACGGCTGATATCCAGCGTAGGTTCCGTCAGGTCAACGTTGTATTCGCCGCGCTGATGTAAACCGCCCAGCGTACTGCCGGCCGTTTTCAGCGTCATTTCGTAACGCTGGTCCACGCCGCGAATACGTAAGCCCATGTTCCACCGTCGTAACTGGTTATCGTCGGTTTCAAAATAGATATTGGTCAGCTGGCGCGCTGCCTGATGCTGATGCGGAAAAGCCGCCAGCCTCTCTGCCAGTTTCCCGGCAGCGTTGGGTTTTGCAATGAACTTAAGCTCAATCTCAATGGTCATATTTTTTTATTCACTACGTCGCTGGCACTTGAGGATATATTCCCTGCCCGTTTAAGGTTATCTTCTGCTGCATCCACTGAGCCGAAGATGCGGGTTTTCAGGCGAAGAGTAATGCACAGAAGCCTTGCTGTCTCTGGTTTCTTTCTGCTTTCGCTCGCCTTTTCGCACTGTTATGAGACCAGGATAGTTCTCATTCAGATTTATGCGAAGCCTCTACAGACTGTGCCGGTAAATTATCTTTATTTTTAAACAAAACGAAATCGAATGAAAAAAATCACACTTGCTGGAATCACTTTGCTGGCCCTCAGCGCCCTTACACCTGCTCATGCCGATCAAAAACGCTATGTTTCTGACGAATTATCCACCTGGGTTCGCAGCGGCCCCGGCGACCAGTTTCGCCTGCTCGGTAAGCTGAACGCGGGTGAACAGGTCGAACTGCTACAAACCAATGACGCCACCAAATATGGCCAGGTGCGCGATGCGGAAGGCCGCACCGTCTGGATTCCCCTGTCGCAGTTGAGTGAAAATCCCAGCCTGCGCACCCGGGTGCCTCAGTTAGAACAACAGGTTAAAGACCTGACGGCTAAGTTAGCGAACATTGACAACAGCTGGAACCAGCGCACGGCCGAGATGCAGAATAAAGTGGCCAGCAGCGACAGCGTCATCAATGGGCTGAAAGAGCAAAATCAGAAGCTGAAGAACGAACTGATCGTGGCCCAGAAGAAGGTCAATGCCGCTAACGTTCAGCTGGATGACAAACAGCGCACGATCATCATGCAGTGGTTTATGTACGGTGGCGGCGTGCTCGGCGTGGGCCTGCTGCTGGGTCTATTGCTGCCGCATATGGTGCCGCGTCGCAAGAAAAACGATCGCTGGATGAACTAACCTTTTCCACCGCTCGCTGCAAAAGGGGATCGTAAGATGCCCTTTTTGGCCTGTCTGCAATATGTCGAATTTGTGTAACAATAAGGGTTGTGCCCGTCTGAATTCAGGTGCAGGACGCCCGCAGACGCGCAGGTCGCTTATTTATCTCTGGAGTGGTGCGTGAAGACGTTTCTTGTTGGCGGTGCGGTACGTGATGCGTTGTTGAAATTGCCGGTTAAAGACAAAGACTGGGTGGTCGTGGGCGCAACGCCAGAAAGCATGCTGGAACAGGGCTATCAGCAGGTGGGCCGCGATTTTCCGGTATTTCTGCATCCTGACAGCCGCGAAGAATATGCACTGGCGCGCACCGAACGCAAAAACGGCAAAGGCTATACCGGTTTTACCACCTGGTCGGCCCCGGACGTCACGCTGGAGCAGGATTTACAACGCCGCGATCTGACGATCAACGCTATCGCCCGCGATGAAAACGGCACGCTCTATGATCCCTACCAGGGGCAACAGGATATTGCTGACCGACTGCTGCGCCACGTTTCAGAAGCCTTTAGTGAAGATCCGCTGCGCGTGCTGCGCGTGGCGCGGTTTGCTGCGCGCTTTGCCCACCTTAACTTTCGCATTGCCGATGAAACCCAGGCGCTGATGCGGCAAATGGTGGAGAGCGGCGAGCTGGCCGATCTTACCGCTGAGCGCGTGTGGAAAGAGACCGAAAAAGCGCTGTCCTCGCATAATCCTCAGGTCTATTTTCAGGTGCTGCGTGACTGCGGTGCTCTGAAGGTGCTGTTCCCGGAAATCGATAACCTTTATGGCATCCCCGCCCCCGCCAGATGGCATCCTGAAATTGACACGGGCGTGCATACGCTGATGGCATTGACGCTGTCCGCCGCCTTAAGTGAGGCCATTGATGTACGTTTTGCCACGCTGTTTCACGATGTAGGCAAAGCGTTAACGCCCGTTGAAAAGTGGCCCAGCCATCGCGGTCATGGCCCCGCCGGTGTGCCGCTGGTTGCCGCACTCTGTGAGCGTTTGCGCGTGCCGAATGCCATTCGCGATTTAGCCCTGCTGGTAACCGAATTCCACGACACGATGCATACCATTGAGCAGTTGCCTTCTGAGGCGATTGTGGCGTTATTTGACCGTCTCGACGCCTGGCGTAAGCCTGAACGCGTGCATCAACTGGCGCTGTGTAGCGAAGCCGATGCCCGTGGGCGCGGTGGGCTCGCCAGCATGCCGTATCCACAGGGTGACTATCTGCGACGCGCATTTGCGCGGGCGCAGGCCGTGTCATCGAAAGCGGTGGTTGAGGCTGGCTTTAAAGGGAGTGCGGTGCGGGAAGAGCTGACGCGGCGCCGCATCGACGCCGTTGCCGAAGGCAGAGGTTAACGCGGCCAGTGACCTGGCCGCGTTGGGTTTACGTGAACAGCATGTAAACCGCAGCCGCTACGATAAAGCGGTAGACCGCAAACGATACGAAAGAGATGCGTTTGATCAGCTCCAGGAACACTTTGATCGCAATCATCGCGACGACAAAGGCAGTGATAAAACCCACTGCAAACATCGGGAAGTCGGCCATGCTCAGGAAGCCCAGGCTCTTGTACAGATCCAGCCCGGTCGCCCCCATCATCATCGGTACGGCGAGGATAAAGGAGAACTCGGACGCCGCATAGCGACTCACGCCCATCAGCATTCCGCCTGAAATCGTGGCACCTGAACGCGAGAAGCCCGGCCACAGCGCCAGACACTGGAAGCAGCCGATCATAAACGCCTGACGATAGGTAATGTCATCCACGCCAACGGATTTTGGCTGTTTTGGCTTCAGGAATTCCGCCGCTAACAGCAGCAAACCGCCGACCACCAGCGCATACATAACATTTATCGGATTAAACAGCGTTTTAATTTGATCGTGTAAGACCAGCCCTATCACGACAGCAGGAATCATGCCCAGCAGGATATGAATCAGCGTTAAGCGACCGGTTCCTGTCCCTTCGTGTTTGACTTCGCCAAAGTGAATGCCGATCAGGCCAAACAAACGCCGCCAAAACATCACGACTACCGCCAGAATGGAGCCTAGCTGAATCACGACTTCAAAGGTTTCGGCTTTGTCACCCTCAAAGCCAAGCAAATGCCCCACTATAATCATGTGCCCGGTGGAAGAGACCGGTAAAAACTCGGTCAGCCCTTCTACCACGCCCAGGATTGCAGCTACCCACAGCTGATGAATATCTGCCATCAATGTATTTCCTCTGTCCGTTTTAAAACCATGAAAAAGGCGCTAGCAGTCGCGCTATCGCCTTGAATCTTATCTGTCCAGCCTGAATATAACATTAAGCTCGCTTGCCATTGAGTTTGTTATAACGAAACGGCACCTGCTGAGACAGACCATAATTTGGTTTGGTTTCATTGTGATGGCAATCACATCATCACTATTTAGGAATAGTCCCGCGCTCAATTCGCACGCCAACCTGCGCGGCCTGCGCTACAGCGCCCGGTTTTGCTACCTTTATACGCACACCGGGCGAATTGAAACGGTTCATCAACAGATCCGCAATTTCTTCGGCAACGCGTTCGACCAGTGCAAAACGTCCGCCCGTCAGATGTGTCAGGATCGCCTCAGAGACGTCGGCGTAGCTCAGACAATCCTTAACATCGTCACTGGCGGCCGCCTGGCGGTTATCCCACGCCATTTCGATATCGATCACCAGCTTCTGCTGAATCCCCTGCTCCCAGTCGTAAACGCCAATTGTAGTGAAGACGGTGAGTTGTTCTATAAAGACGATATCCATGACGGTGCTCTCTGTTTTTGGCCAGGCCGGATACCACTTCCGGCAGATTGTGCGTATTATCCATAGTTGACGTGATCAAAACGACCCCAAAGGAAACGGGACGGTGTTATGAGTGCTTTCGCGCTTGGTATGATTATTTTCGCGTATCTGTGTGGGTCCATCTCCAGTGCGATTCTGGTATGCAAACTCGCCGGGCTACCCGATCCCCGCACCCACGGTTCAGGCAACCCGGGTGCCACCAATGTGCTGCGCCTTGGCGGCAAAGCGGCGGCAGCAACGGTGCTGGTATTCGATATTCTGAAAGGTATGGTGCCTGTCTGGCTGGCGTACCTGCTTCACGTGCCCCCGCTCTACCTGGGCTTAACCGCCATTGCCGCCTGTCTGGGCCATATTTATCCGGTGTTTTTCCGCTTCAGAGGCGGGAAAGGCGTGGCGACCGCGTTTGGTGCTATCGCGCCTATCGGCTGGGATCTGACCGGGCTGATGACCGGCACCTGGCTCTTGACCGTGCTGCTCAGCGGTTACTCATCGCTTGGGGCGATTGTCAGCGCCCTGATTGCGCCGTTCTATGTCTGGTGGTTTAAACCGCAGTTTACGTTCCCGGTTTCCATGCTCTCCTGCCTGATTTTGCTGCGACATCATGACAACATCCAACGTCTGTGGCGTCGTCAGGAAAATAAAATCTGGAAGCGCAAAAAGAAACAGTAAGCGTAAAAAAAGCCGGTTGACCGGCTTTTTTCTGTCAGATGGCAGGCAGTTCGGCCAGCGGCCAGCGCGGCCTGACGCTTACGCCCAGCTCTCCCCGCGTACCGCCTTTCAGACGCACCATGCCCGCGTAGGCAATCATGGCACCGTTATCGGTGCAAAATTCAGGACGGGCATAAAATACCTCACCACCGCGCTTCTGCATCATGACCGCCATTTGCTCGCGCAGCGTACGGTTGGCACTTACGCCGCCCGCAATCACCAGCCGCTTAAAACCGGTTTCATCCAGGGCGCGTTTGCATTTGATGGCCAACGTATCCACCACCGCATCTTCAAACGCACGGGCGATGTCGGCACGGGTTTGCGCGTCATCGTCATGGCCACGAATGGTATTCGCCGCAAAGGTCTTCAGGCCCGAGAAACTGAAATCCAGCCCCGGACGATCGGTCATCGGACGCGGGAACGTGAAGCGTCCAGCCGTGCCCTGCTGCGCCATTTTCGACAGCATGGGACCGCCGGGATAATCCAGCCCCAGCAATTTGGCGGTTTTATCGAAGGCTTCGCCTGCGGCATCGTCAATTGACTCGCCCAGCAGTACATATTCACCAATGCCGGTAACGCTGATCAGCTGCGTGTGGCCGCCAGAAACCAGCAAGGCCACAAACGGGAAGGCGGGTGGATTGTCTTCCAGCATCGGCGCCAGCAGATGGCCTTCCATATGATGCACGGGCACCGCAGGCACCTTCCACGCAAAGGCCAGCGCGCGCCCAATCGTCGCGCCCACCAGCAACGCGCCGACCAGGCCCGGCCCCGCCGTATAGGCCACCGCATCAATCTGCTGCGGCGCTAAATCCGCCTGTTTCAGCGCCGCCTGAATCAGGGGCACCGTTTTACGTACGTGATCGCGCGAAGCCAGTTCCGGTACCACGCCGCCGTAATCGGCATGCAGTTTTACCTGGCTGTAGAGCTGGTTCGCGACTAAGCCAGCCTCGTCATCATAGATTGCGATGCCGGTTTCATCGCACGATGTTTCAATACCCAGAATTCGCATTGCTTCACCTCATTCTTGCGGCGCGCAGTTTAGCATAGCCACTGTGCAAAAAGAGGACTCAATCCACGCAAAAAGTCATTTTCTGCTGCCTAAAGAGTGCGCTATACTCCCGCCCCTGGAAAAAACCGGCAGCCGCACAGGCATACGCTCCTGTTGGTTCTTAATTATCCATGGTGCTTTACAAGCCGACGCGAGTTGGAGTAAAATGCTGCACCATTTTGAAATGTGCTGGCGCCGCAGTCAGCAGAAAAACCGAATTTTATTGAGGTGAGAGTTACATGCCGGTAATTAAAGTACGTGAAAACGAGCCGTTCGACGTAGCACTGCGTCGCTTTAAGCGTTCTTGCGAGAAAGCAGGCGTTCTGGCTGAAGTTCGTCGTCGTGAGTTTTATGAAAAACCAACGACCGAGCGTAAGCGCGCTAAAGCATCTGCAGTTAAGCGTCATGCCAAAAAACTGGCTCGCGAAAACGCACGCCGCACTCGTCTGTACTAATATCCCGGAGGTTCGCCTCCACAGCGTGATAAACGCAGACCGAGTCAAGTAAAAGGCCGTGCTTTCCGAAAGGAAGCGCGGCTTGTTGTCGTTTATGAGCTGAAAAAACGGGGCTTATGGCAGGACGAATTCCACGCGTATTTATCAATGACTTACTTGCCCGCACGGACATCGTGGAGTTGATCGATGCTCGCGTAAAGCTAAAAAAGCAGGGAAAGAATTATCATGCGTGCTGTCCTTTTCATAATGAGAAAACCCCCTCTTTTACCGTAAATGGCGAAAAACAGTTTTATCACTGTTTTGGTTGTGGTGCGCACGGTAATGCCATCGACTTTCTGATGAACTACGATCGTCTGGAGTTTGTTGAAAGTATCGAAGAGTTAGCCACTTCTCACGGGTTAGATGTCCCTTACGAAGCGGGTAACGGGCCCAGCCCGATGGAACGCCATCAGCGCCAGAGCCTGTACCAACTGATGGACAACCTTAACGGTTTTTATCAGCAGAGTTTGCAGCAATCCAGTGCCCAGTCAGCGCGCGATTATCTTCAACATCGCGGCCTGAGCGCCGATATCATTAATCATTTCGCGATAGGTTATGCCCCCGCCGGTTGGGACAATGTTCTCAAACGCTTTGGTAAGCAGCCGGAAGATCGCGAGTCATTAATGGAAGCGGGCATGCTGGTCAGTAATGACAAAGGCCGGGTTTACGATCGCTTTCGCGAGCGTGTGATGTTTCCCATCCGCGATAAGCGAGGCCGCGTTATCGGCTTTGGCGGCCGCGTGCTGGGTAATGATACGCCGAAGTATCTTAACTCGCCCGAAACGCCTGTTTTTCATAAAGGTCGTCAGCTGTATGGCCTGTATGAAGCCTTAAAAAATCATCCTGAACCGAAACGCCTGTTAGTGGTGGAAGGCTATATGGATGTCGTTGCCCTGGCGCAATACGGCGTGGACTACGCGGTTGCCTCACTGGGTACATCGACCACGGCTGAACATATTCAGTTGCTGTTTCGCAGTACGGATAACGTGATTTGCTGTTACGACGGCGATCGCGCCGGACGTGAAGCCGCCTGGCGAGCGCTTGAAACCGCATTGCCTTACATGAATGACGGTCGTCAACTACGCTTTATGTTTTTACCTGACGGCGAAGACCCGGATACGTTGGTTCGCAAAGAAGGTAAAGCCGCATTCGAAGCGAGGATGGAGCAGGCTATGCCGCTCTCTTCGTTTTTGTTCGACAGCCTGTTGCCGCAGGTCGATTTAAGCTCTCGTGACGGCAAAGCGCGTTTAAGTACACTGGCATTGCCACTGATCACGCAGATTCCCGGTGAAACGTTACGCATTTATCTGCGTCAGGAACTGGGCAACAAACTCGGTATTCTGGATGATGCGCAGCTTGAAAAGCTGATGCCTAAACAGGCACAGGGCGCAAGCGCACCGGTTGCTCCGCCGCTGAAACGCACCACAATGCGCGTACTGGTGGCGTTGCTGATTCAGAATCCACAACTGGCAAGTCTGGTCCCTGCACTGGATGGGCTGGCCGAGTCAAAAATAGCCGGTTTACCGCTATTTATTGAATTAGTGAAGCGCTGTAACGAGAATCCTGGATTGACCACCGGTCAGCTACTAGAGTTATATCGCGGAACAAATTTTAGCCAAACGCTTGAAACACTGGCCGTGTGGAACCACATGATAGTGGATGAAGAGAGCGAAGCGGTGTTCCAGGATTCCCTGGCCAGTATTTATGACGCGGCTCTGGAAGAACGACTGGAGTTCCTGATTGCGCGAGAACGCACCCATGGACTCAGCACCGATGAACGCCGCGAGCTCTGGACACTGAGCCAGGCCTTCGCGAAAAAGTAACAGGTTACCCTACCTGCTGCTGTCCGTAACCGGAGCGGCAGGTTTAGTTATTCAGGGCGAAGCAGGTTTTGTCGCGGTAAGCGAACCGTTACCTCCGCTATGTGAGGATGGCGAGTACCGCCAGTGGCAAAAATGTTGTGAAAGCCAGCTTCCGTCCTCGGGCTATTGGCGTTGAAGCAGGTTTTGCCGCTGAAAGCGCGCAGTCACCGGAGCGTACTGATGTACGTGAGGATGACGAGCACTGTCAGAGGCAAAAATGGCGAGTAAGCCAGCTTCCGCCCTCGGGCCGTCGGCGTCGAAGCAAATTTTGTCGCTGAAAGCGCGCAGTCACCGGAGCGTACTGATGTACATGAGGATGACGAGCACTGTCAGAGGCAAAAATGGCGAGTAAGCCAGCTTCCGCCCTCGGGCCGTCGGCGTCGAAGCAAGTTTTGTCGCTGAAAGCGCGCAGTCACCGGAGCGTACTGATGTACGTGAGGATGACGAGCACTGTCAGAGGCAAAAATGGCGAGTAAGCCAGGCCCGACATAAAATTTGCGGCTTAAGTGCCGATTACTAATGGGCAAAGCCCAGGCCGCGACGAAGGCAGCGGCGAGAACGAAATGCCTTCAATGTTATTGTTGGCTCGCTGCCGACCGACACCAATCTAATTAACAGAAGTGTGGATACCGTCTTATGGAGCAAAACCCGCAGTCACAGCTCAAGCTTCTTGTCACCCGTGGTAAGGAGCAAGGCTATCTGACCTATGCTGAGGTCAATGACCATCTGCCGGAAGATATCGTCGACTCCGATCAGATCGAAGACATCATCCAGATGATTAACGACATGGGCATCCAGGTGGTTGAGGAAGCCCCGGACGCCGACGATCTGATGCTGAATGAAAACAGCTCCGATACTGACGAAGATGCCGCGGAAGCTGCCGCTCAGGTATTATCCAGCGTTGAATCTGAAATTGGCCGCACCACCGACCCGGTTCGCATGTACATGCGTGAAATGGGTACCGTTGAACTGCTGACCCGCGAAGGCGAAATCGACATCGCGAAGCGTATCGAAGACGGTATTAACCAGGTTCAGTGTTCCGTTGCTGAATATCCGGAAGCCATTACCTACCTGCTGGATCAGTACGATCGTGTTGAAGCCGGTGAGTCGCGTCTGTCAGACCTTATCACTGGCTTTGTCGATCCTAACGCAGAAGAAGACCTGGCACCGACCGCCACCCACGTCGGTTCTGAGTTGTCCGAAGAAGATCGTAATGACGACGACGATGACGACGAAGAGAGCGACGACGACAGCTCTGACGACGATAACTCTATCGACCCGGAACTGGCGCGCGAGAAGTTCTCTGACCTGCGTACGCAATACGAAACGACGCGCGATGTGATCAAGAGCAAAGGACGCAGCCATGCGGCCTCTGTCGCTGAGATCCAGAACCTGTCTGACGTCTTCAAACAGTTCCGCCTGGTACCGAAGCAGTTCGACTACCTGGTGAACAACATGCGCGAAATGATGGAACGTGTCCGTACCCAGGAGCGTTTGATCATGAAGCTGTGTATTGAAGTGTGCAAAATGCCGAAGAAAAACTTCATTACGCTGTTCACCGGTAACGAGACCAACGAGAGCTGGTTCAAAGCCGCACTGGCGATGAACAAGCCATGGTCTGAAAAACTGCTGGACGTGCAGGATGACGTGATGCGTTCGCTGCAGAAACTGGCACAGATTGAAGAAGAAACCGGCCTGACCATCGAGCAGGTGAAAGACATCAACCGTCGGATGTCGATCGGTGAAGCGAAAGCCCGCCGCGCGAAGAAAGAAATGGTTGAAGCTAACCTGCGTCTGGTGATTTCAATCGCCAAGAAATACACCAACCGTGGTCTGCAGTTCCTGGATCTGATTCAGGAAGGTAACATCGGTCTGATGAAAGCGGTTGATAAGTTTGAATACCGTCGCGGCTACAAGTTCTCGACCTACGCCACATGGTGGATTCGTCAGGCGATTACCCGTTCTATCGCTGACCAGGCGCGTACCATCCGTATTCCGGTGCATATGATTGAGACCATCAACAAACTCAACCGTATTTCGCGCCAGATGCTGCAGGAGATGGGCCGTGAGCCGACGCCAGAAGAACTGGCTGAGCGCATGCTGATGCCAGAAGATAAGATTCGCAAGGTGCTGAAGATTGCCAAAGAGCCTATCTCTATGGAGACGCCGATTGGTGATGATGAAGATTCACATCTGGGTGATTTTATCGAAGACACCACGCTGGAGCTGCCGCTGGACTCTGCAACCTCTGAGAGCCTGCGTTCCGCGACCCACGACGTGCTGGCTGGCCTGACCGCGCGTGAAGCCAAAGTGCTGCGCATGCGTTTCGGTATCGATATGAACACCGACCACACGTTAGAAGAAGTGGGCAAACAGTTTGACGTTACCCGTGAGCGTATTCGTCAGATTGAAGCGAAAGCCCTGCGTAAACTGCGCCACCCGAGCCGCTCGGAAGTGCTGCGTAGCTTCCTCGACGACTAAGCCCGTTAAAACCCCGGTTCGCCGGGGTTTTTTATGCCTGCTGCCCTGCCCTTTTCCAAACCGCCAACATCAATGCCGCAGCTGTAACGCCTCGTACATCTGGCGATATAGCGCCACCATCTCTTCCAGTGAGGCCCGGTTTAATCCGCTGGGATTCGGCAACACCCACACCTGGGTTTTCCCCATGTAGATAGGCTGCTCGCCCCATTCCACTTTGCTCTGACGAAACGCGCGTTTAAAGGCATCTTTGCCCAGGATCGCCAGCGCGGCAGGCTGATAGCATAGAACCTTGTCCATCAGCCGCTGACCGCCATCACGTAGCTCATCACTGGCCAGTTCATTTGCCTGAATGGTCGGGCGCTCGACCAGCATTGTAATACCACAGCCGGTCTCCAGTAAGCGCTGCTCCTCTTCCGGCTTCAGTTGCTGCACCGTAAACCCTGCCAGGTGAATCACCTTCCAGAAGCGATTGCCGGGATGGGCAAAATGATAGCCGGTGTGCGCGGTCGACTGACCGGGATTAATGCCGCAGAAGAGGACGTTCAGGTCCGGTGCAATGATATCGGTGATGTTGTGTTCGCTCATGAGGCCTCCTGGCTTTGCGCTGCGTCCTGGCCGCTCACGCAAAGAATCCGTATTCGTCATAATCTTGCCAGTGGTTAACGCTTATTTGCGGAGCAATGTCGTGATCGCGGCTGTCTTTCCTACTGTTAAGCCCAAAAAGACAATCGCGCTTCACCGCGCATGCGACGACGCTGCGTATCAGCGTAGCGTTTTTGCCGGTTTTATCATAGTTATCAGCAAGTAAAACATTGCTGCTTATTTCAGCAACCAGCCGAACAACGCTGGATTGCCCCGAACAGATACTTTATAATCCCCGCTCCATTGGCCCCTTAGCTCAGTGGTTAGAGCAGGCGACTCATAATCGCTTGGTCGCTGGTTCAAACCCAGCAGGGGCCACCAGATCTCACCTGTTGAATCAGGACATTAAGCCACTTTTAGCCGAGTGGCTTTTTTGTTTCTATAGGCCAGCGTCACAAAAGCATCACATGACTTTATTCGTTCTTTTTGAACGCAGATACAAAAAGCATACTTTCGCGAGCTTTCAGTGAAGTAACGATTACCTTCTGTCGTTATGCGTAAAAATCGGCACCTTATTAGTCTGGCCCGGCGAGACGATCATCCCCGCTATGCTTTCGTACGTTTTGAAGGTGCACCTGCTACGCGATCCTGGCGAGCGCGATCGCCATTTCCAGCGAGTTAAGGCCCGGCACGCCGAGCTGATTCTGCGCTTAACCGGACTTTCATTACAGTGTACTGGCCGTTTTCGTAAGTGGTACCGATGATGTTTGAGATGGTTTCCGCTTCGGTCGCACCCACGGCAACGCGCACCAAGACATTAACCGATTTGGCCTGGTCGACAATCGCCTGCTAACGTGCATTTTGCCCCGGCTTTGGCGATACCACCCTACACGTTAGCAAACAATACCGGCGTATTCAGCGGTAGTGTCGGTGTCCCAGGCGGTACAGACCAGCCCAATAATCGCGGTAGAGATGATGGAAATGGTGCGAGTGCCATCCATGATTTCGACGATGCAGATACCATGACAGTAATCAGACATCTGATGCCCCGGTAAAATGGATGTGCTCATAATGTCAGGTCAGGCGATGCAGTTTATACAATTAGGGTTTGTTGAAGAATGATCGGGCATTTACTCGGGAATGATCGCTTTGCCTTCCTGTGGCACTATGAACAGCCATCATCAAAAAGAGGGAACGAGAATGATCTCAGGAAGAGCAGAAAAACAGGAACCTGGACGGTATTACACTTTTGAGTCAAGATTGCCCCCCGGAGAATTTTTTGAGCTTCGGCCACAACATCTACCACGCAATGCTCAGCCGGTGCTTGATGAAACAAGCGGTATGTGTATCGGCTACACAGTGGCTCAGGCTCCCGGCCTCTGGCAAATTTATGATGCACAGGGCCATTTTGTCCGGCTTGAAGAGGCTCCGCTTGAAACGCCGTTGTTCGATCCCATTGATATTGCACTGATTGCTTTTGGTGTTTTCCGCATTCTCCGCACTGGCCGTGCTTTATTTGAAGCGGGTACGCGAACAGCGATTACAGCAAAGCTTGGCCAGGGAACGATTTCATTTTTGCGCGCCCGGTTTAAACTCGGCTTATCTGTACGCAACCTGAAAATGACCGAAACGGCTGCTAAGCACATGTATGAAACGGGTCGGTATGTTCCTTTACATATTCAGGAAAAAGCTATTCGTTTTGGTAAGCGAACGGCCGATCCCCGGAAAGTTAAAGGCCTGTACAGATACGAAATTGAGATGTACAAGCTTTATCGTAAGAAGGCCACTACTGAGTATAAAAAATACACACTCGAAGTTGTGGTAAGAGAGTCCGACTGGACAATCACCCACTTTATGTATTTTTAAAAACCGACAGGAACGCATCAATGTTTGATATTAAAGACGAGAAATTTACGTTTACGGTTTCTCCTTTTGAAAGAGTGGTCGATAACGACATTGACCCTGAACATCATCGCTGGGACTGGATAAAATCTTTTGTTGAATTTTCTGTTCCTGGCCTGAAAGCGCAGTTTCAAACTGAATTTACGGTAGGCGAGCTACTGGAACTACGTGAGCAATTTGCAGCGCACCATAACGCTTTAATTGCTCAACGTGAGATAAAGCCTTTCGAGTTTCAAAGCCAGTGCCATCAACTGAATATGATAATCAGGAAAGTAACCGGCGAAGAGGGTGTAATTATTGAATATAACCTTCGTCCTGAAGCGCATGCTGACAGCGCTCAGGTGAAAGGTGATTTCGACATCAATGAGAGCTACTTCCCAGATATTTTAAAACGGCTGGATGAGATGATTGAATGGCAAAATTAAGCCTTCCCGCCTCTAAAATTTTCCTGATAGTCCCCGCTGTAACGGGGATGTTTCTGTTTAGGCTTTCCCGGCCAACTAATATCCGGTGCCGTTAAGGTCTCCACGCGGTAGGTTCTCCATTACTCCAGTAGCGCTTTCTCGCTCTCCATGGCGATGCCCAACTCGTCCGCATCCTGCAAGGGCGGAATAACGTATTACACCTCACATTACGCTAAGAATGGCACACTTTGACCTACTCACATTTCCCCCATGATTTTGCGCGGACCAGCCACTGTAAAACAGGTCCGCAGATCCTATACGCTTTCCTGGATTGCTTTCGCTCAACGTTTTCAGCTTTGGCAAAATTTTGCTCTCAGTGCGTTGGTAACGCATACAGAGCGTACAGCAGGTATGCTATTTTTTTAACCTGACAAAATATCGGTAGATTTTTTTTGCCAGACAGATAGCGGCAATGCCCAGCAAAATCGATGTTATACCGAGAAAAAGCATTAACGAAAGGAGATGGCTAAACATCCCGCCCAGGCTTGTGAAATCGCTGAGTCTGACGAGTTGTTCTGGGGTTAGTGTACGAACCACTATTTCCGGAAGAATCAGAAAACATATAATGACTGCTAAAATATAAATCGTCTTATTTTTTCCCTTTTTCATTATTTTCCTGTCTGAGTTTGAGGGTAAGGTATTTTCTGTTTTTGATTTTTCTTCATCCGTCCAGTGACCTGCTCGGGCCGAGTCAATCAGTAATTGAATGGTCAACGCCTTTTCTGCTTTGCCATTATCTTCAGGAAAATAGCGAGTGAAATTGATTTCATCTAAATTAATTGAAAATTTCTCTGTGAATTCCTCCAGTAAATCATAGACATCTAACGGGTCCATTCGAAAATCTTCATTAAGATCGGTATTATGTTTGAGCGGATACCGCTTAAAGGTAAATATGCTTCGACCATTGTAAGTCTCAACAAGATCGAGTACTGCTTTTTCTGTCTCGTCCATTATCGTAGTCTGCTCTTCTTTCTGGCAATCTTATTTTATTTGAATGTTATCTCATAGCTAATATTGTAAGCGTACAACTTAGATTGCTCATTCATTTATAAGGATCTTACATTCTGATTATTTACTTTGAGCAAGTCAATATGGGTAAGGCCCGATTCACTGAACATCATATTACAGATAAATATTGAAACTTCATGGTGTTTTGAAAATCGCCATGAAAAAGATTATACGGTTGAGGTTAAACCCACTTACTGTATCTTACATAAAGATAAGCAACGATACCGACCCAGGCAACCACAAACCCCATTGGGTAAAATGGAACGAATCGCACAATAAAATAAGCACCAACAACACTGACTATAATCGGTACAAGATAGAAAAAAGATTGAAGTAACCCTACAATAAAAATCTTCATTTACTCACAACTCCATCAAAGCCTCAGCTATTTTATCAAACTTGTAATGGCCAAATTAAAAACTTCACAATAGCGAAATTTAGCTTTTTTCATTTACCACACATATAATTAACTCAATATTTCACGCACAAATTACCCCTCCGGCTCAATTCCCCTTGCCTTTAATGCCTCTCTCGCCAGGTTCTTCAGCCAGCTTGCCAGACTAATTCCTTCTTCAGTTGCAACCGCATCGAGCTGTTTTTTCAAGGCGGGATCAATGCGCATTTGAAATTGTGGGGACTTGCCTCCACCTTTTGGTTTTTTTTCACGCATTATAATTGACATGTACTGACCTATTCCCTCATTTTAATCCTTTAAAAGACCACACTAACATGAGGCCTTTTATGAGAGCAACGCCCCGGCAGTGATGCAACACATACCGGAGCGTCTGACCACAACGTTCAGTGTTAAGGAAACAACGCTATGGCTAACACCGATAGTAACACAACCGCCCATCATCAAATCGTGGACATTCAGCCAGTTATCGAATCTGCGATCTCAAACCTCTTGAAAACGCCGCTTGGCACCACGCACGATCTGTTTCAGGTGCTGGATACGTGCGTGCGCTATGTGGATGCCCTGATTGAATGTCACGATATCACCGCTCGTATGGCACTATGCGGCCGTCTGCTCGCTGCACTGGAAGTCTTGAAAGTTCTGTTAGACAAGCCACTGCCAGAACACCTGATTAAACGCCTCACGCTGGAGAAAGGTAATGACAAAGCCTGTCGCAGCGGTTGTTCGATAGATTCGGAAGAGATGCGGCAATATTGCAGCGCATTGACGTTAGTGTTGCTGAATCAGCCGGCTTCTACAGACTTGCAGAAACACATCACCGGCTTGTTATTCCAGATGATTAACATCATGACTGATGACTTAACCGCGCCGCGTTTTGTGCAAACAGCGTCGGGGCTGGTGATGATCGATAGCAAACTTACAGATAGCGTTCATTAATTCCGGCCCTTTCCCTTCTTCCCTTTGGAAGAAGGGAATTCGCATACCGAATTCAAATCCCAGCGCGGACTTACTCTTAGTACCAAAATACTTTATCACCCCTGCGTTTTCTTCTGCCGAAAATCGCCACGCTTTTTCTCTCTTCACCGGAAGCCTGTTTTGCCTGACTCATATCAGTAAAATCTTTTTATTCCGTACAGTAATTGCCAGTGTCCCCAAGTGCCCCGGCCCTCACCACCGTACAGTTATTAACAGAACTCCCAGAGGCCGCTTTCGCGCCCTTGAACGTCAACGGCTCGCTGGCCTTCAGCCTGATCTCCCAGCGATCCCATCCAGGCCGCAGCCATAAAAAAACCCGCTTTCGCGGGTTGGGCTTACAGCAGCTGCGGTGACGGGTTATTGCTGCCTTTCGCCATCACCGGCACGGTATTAATCTGTGCCGGTTCGACGATAATCCCGGATACGCTCTCCAGGGTTTTAAAGGTACAACTGCAGTTAATGTTCTGGCACTGGTGATAACGTTCTTTCGTCTCTTTCGAAACGTAACGGCTGCTTTTCGTATGGGCGGCGGTCTGACATTTTGGGCAATGCATCATAGTTGTTCTCCTCTCTGGCATAGTGCAACATTAGCCAAAGACTAAACAAAAAGCAACAATAATTAGACTTAATCTAATCAGCTTGCTTTTCAACTAAGATGTAGTCCACGTTTTCAGTCATCAGCTCCAGGTTCAACTGGGTGGTAAAGCCACTTTTATCGAGGGTATGCACGATATTAGTAATCAGCCATTTTTGATTATCGATGACCGATTTAAAACCTTGAGCTTTGACCGGCGTTTCAGGAATCAACTCCGCAGCACCCAGCGCCAGTAGGATCTTCAGCGTAGCCCGGTTGCGTTGCAGTTCCTGCCACTTTGCCTTAGCCGCCTCCTCTGCTTCCTCCTGGCTACTGAAGTGCGTATTCAGTACATACAGCTTCTTATTGCTGCCAAAAACATAGGTTTTTCCCGGGTCTTGTTGCCCGATTGTGGGGATATTTTTGGCTGCGGGATGGACAGGGTTCACCGTCGGTGTTGCTGGCGGTATCGTGTTGACGGTTACCCCTTTCTGCTGCGCCTTTTTCTGATCGTACCATTTTGCTTCTACGCCACTGTAATCGTCGCGCTTAAACAATTTGTACTCATACTTATCGCCATCCTGTCGGTTCAGATTCAAGAGTGAAATCGGCTTTCCGCTCACGGTCACGCCCTGCCCGGGGGCAAAGAACTGCAGCATTTCTTTTTTAATTGTCGCCACCGCGCCAACCAGCATAGCCAGACGAGTAATAAATGTGCCGTCCGTTTCCTGCGTTTGATCGAGATGCTTAATCTTTTTCTTAGCTATCTCCTGCGAAACTTTCCACTTGAGGTTGTTACGTTTCGCGATTTTCTCCACGGCCTCGCCAACCGTCATGTCTGGATATGAATCCGTGATTTTAACATCGAGCGAACCGCTAAAATCGGCGCTTCGGGCGACCACCGTTATCGTGTCCGGCGCGCCCTGGTAAGTGACCTCATCAATGAGGTAGATGCCTTTATTTGCAAGCGGCTGTCCTTTCCAGCCAATCTCCAGGGCGACTTTTGCGCCAAAAGGCGGCATGACCAACTGGCCGTCGCTGTCGTCCAGCGTCAGCTCCAGTTGATCGGCCTGCAAGCCACGGTTATCCGTTAACTTCAGAGAAATCAGCCGTGGGCGAATATCTTCCGTTTTATCCTTCGTCTCAATTTTGATATTGAAGTCCGGCGTCGGCGCAACGCGCAGAGGCACCGGAATCGGGGCGATATCGCTCATCTCAGCGCCCTCCGCTCAGCGCAGAGGTAACGCTGTTGATGACAGAACCCACCCGTTGCGCTGCGTCACTGGCCCGGTTTTGCAGTTCTTCCGCCTGCCTTTTTAAGTCGCCGAACATGCTGGTCAGCGAATCGTCAACCCGCAGCAGGCTGAGTGTAAAGCCAATCTTGCGCGCGCTGCCGTCGCTGTAAAATTCCGTATGCGTGGCCGAAAAATCTGTTACGACAAACATGCCGTAAATAATGCCATTGCCGCCAATCAGCGGCCACGCCAGGCCTTCATCGGCCATCGCCTTCAGTGCCAGCAGCGTGACATTGCCGCCGGTGATTTCAGGCCGGAGCTCGCCAGACAGGGTGATTTTATCGTCACCGGCACCCAAAAACTGGGTCGACTCACGTCGCCCTACGCGACTGTTTTTTGCCCAGCGATAGCCCACGTCATGCTTCAGATTGTCGAAGGGAAGGGTTTGCCGTACAAACGGCATCATGCCTAATATCATCATCATGGTGAATTAATCCCGGCTAAACATGGAGTTATAGCTGCTATCAGCCGTGGACCACGGCGATGCCGTGGAATACTGTGCAACGGCCTGTCCAATCGCCTGGGGGTCGCCTGTCGCATAGATGTTGTTGGTTACGGTGTGCTGACGGTTATCCACGTTTGAATTGTTAACCGAGGGCAAAGGCTGATTGAGCGTGCTGTTAAGGCTGGCGCGCGATGCGGCCGGACGGGCATCCGCGTTATCCTCATCCTCGTCATCCTGCTCGCGCATTTTGGGCGGTGGCAGCTTGTCTTTCACCTTGTCAGATTTCTCATCAATGATGCCAAGTTTGCCCAGAACCCAGTCAATGCCGCCCCGCAGTTGGTTAAGGGCTTCACCAGGTAATTTCAGCGCTGTCGCCAGCATGTTGCCGAAGCGCTGTCCCATCTCCCCTGCTGAAGCCAGTTCCTGCTGAGAAAACTTCACGGGTTCCAGCAGCTTCGAGAACCAGGCGCCCAGCTCGGACACTTTGTTACTGAACCAGTCAAATACCGGCTTCAGCGGCGCGAACGCGTCGCTGATCGGTCCCATCGCCGCGCTGAAACCTTCAGCAACGCCGCTGATAAAAGCGCTAATCGGTTCCCAGTACTGGTAAACCAACATGGCGCCCGCCGCGATAGCCGCGCCAAGCAAGACCACCGGTAGCGTAATCGCCCCCAGCGTGGCCGTAATCGCGCCACCGATGATGGCAAACGCGCTGCCCAGCAGCTCCACACTCGCCATGATAGTGCTCAGCCCGCTAATGACAGGCCAGGCAATGTTTCCCACGCTGGCCAGTGAATCCACCAACGTCAGCCCACCGGCCGCCAGCGTCAGCAGGCTGTCCGAGAGCTGGGGATTGATATTCATAACGCCGGTCAGGACGGACTGAACGGACAAGCCGTCCTGACTGATGGCCTGCAGGCTGGTATCAACCGACGCGTCTGTGGCTGGCGGCTGGGCAGCGGGCGCCTGAGACAGCTGGTCCAGTCGGCCACTGGCTGCGCCCTTCATCAGCACTGCGGCAGGGGCCGCGCCCTGTTCACCAAAAATGGCCTGCAGATAAGCGGCTTGTTGGGCTGCGTCGAGTTTATTTTTCTCAAACGCCGCCTGTACCTGACCGAGCACCGCGAAAATGGGCTGGTTGTTGCCCTGTTCGTCAGCGGTTTGCACATTCAACGCTTTCAGAGCGCTGTCTGCGCTGGCGTCCGGTGCCTGAACATGTGTCAACATGGCGCTGACGCCAGCACCGGCCTGGCTGCCCGTCATGCCGTTTTCTGCCAGCACGCCCATCATGGCCGCGGTCTGACCGACGCTAAGCCCCGCCTGTTTTGCCACCGGGCCTATACTCGCCATCGCCTTGTTGAGTTCAGTGATATCGCCTGCGCCCTGCCCACCCGATTTTTCCTTGCCGTTATTCGCGTCGCCAGGGGATAAGTCATCAATGACTTTTCGGCCCTTCTCAACAAAGTCTTTGGCCTTCGAACTGGCACTTTGCACGTTATCTGCCAGCGCCATGCCGGCACGGTAGCGATCGCGTATGCGGTTGAGCTTGTCCTGACGTTGATTCAGCCGATCCATGGACTGACCCTGCGCATTGAGGGTGGATGTCGTCTGCTCGGCTTGTTGGTTCAGCTTCCGGCGCTCACTGCTCAACCGGCGCGTGGAAATCCCGGCGTCATTCAGCGCCTGGCGTTGCTCCTGTACCGACTGACGCAGCTGGATGTTTTTTTGCTGCAGCGCGTTAGCCGACTGACGCAGCTTATCCAGCGCCTGCGTTTGTTCCGCGGTGGGGTTTTGGGTGTTTTTAAGTTGAATGGCGAGTGCTGCCGCTTCTGCCCGGGTATTTTTAAGATTTTGCTGGGTCAGCGTCAGTTCTTTGCGCGTCGCACGGAACCCTTCAATCTGCGCGGATTTAGCGTTGAGCGCATCCAGGCGGTCCTGCGTTTCCTGGATATCCGCAGACAGTTTTTCTGTTTCTTTACGCACGGCACTGAACGGGCGCGTCGCCCGATCAACCGCTTCCAGCAGCACTTGCAGCTTGAGCGTGTTACTCATCTGAGGTTACTCCACTGCGGATCATCACTCTATGCCGCCAGTCGAGTAACTCTTCCAGCGACATGGGATACATTTCTGAGGGGGGCCAGTGAAAAACGCTGGCAATATCGGCCATCAGATCATTGACCGTCATATCGCGGGGCCAGCTTACGTGGCCGATTTCGCTGACAAAAAACCAATCACCTTGCCGCCCAGGGCAATCAGGTCAACCGGGTCCAGCGCATTGCATTCCGCTTTGGTCAGCGAAGGCATCGTGATGCGGGGCAGCACCATCAACAGCGCATCCACATCGGACGAGGCCAGCTCGGCCAGTCGTACACCGCGCAGCGCGCCGGCGTTCGGTTTGACCAGCTCGACCTGGGCGATCACTACATCACCGCGTGAAATCGGGCTTTCCAGCACCACCAGGTTGTCTTTCTGTTCCGGCTTATCCAGCTGTTCCATTTTATCTCCATCTCAATTAAGAGGGGCCAGCGCAGAACGCGCTGGCCTTTGTTATTACACCAGGCCGAGATTTTTACGGCGCTGTTCCAGACGATCGACGCCGTTGACCTTCTCCACCATGTTGACGGTGTCGATTTCAATCAGCTCTTTGCCATTCCAGGTCAGTTTGAAATAGGTATTTTTGCTGGTGACTTTAGTTTCGGCGTTTTCACCCTGCTTGGCTTCACCGAAGTCAAACGCCTGGTGCTTACCGCGCACTTCAATTTCAACGGCAATCTCTTCGCCGGTGTCATCGCGCTGATAAGAACCGGTAAAACGTAACGGAACGTTGGCCGTTGCGCCCCACTGGCTGAGTACCAGCTCATCCATACCGCCCAGCGTCCACTCCATATCGAGCGCCGCATCGTCCAGGCCGTTATCGATAAACGCGGCGCCGTTCATGCCGCCTGCTCGATAGGTATCCAGCTTGCGTGACAGCTTCGGCAACGTAACGGCGGTTACAATGCCCTGATAGCTGTTTGAATCATTAAAGAGGTTTAACCCCTTGAGTTTACGTGGCAGTGCCATTTATCCGGCTCCTTAGCTGTTTACGGATGCGGCGAAGTTCGCCAGATAGGTATCAGTGATGCGCTGACGCAGCGTCAGATCTTCCAGCGGGGGCACCGGCGTGTAGTCGTAATCGATAAACAGTTTGCCCGCCTTCAGGCTCTCTTTATCGTTCGCACTTTCGTCGTACCAGCAGTTCGCACCCAGCAGATAACCAGCGCTGACCAGTTCACGGAACTTCGCGTTGATGCCGGCGATGATTTCGCGTACCAGCACTGGCGTCAGCGGTTTATCGTTGGCCCACATGTGCGCTTCCGCCATGGTATCGGCCAGCACCTGCGCTGAACGGGTGTAGTTCTCAAACGCGAAAAGCGGATCGTCGCTACAGGTACGGTTGCCCCAGAAACGGAAGCCGTCTTTGCGGATCAGCGTGGTGACGCACTTCTCATTCAGCAGATCGGCATCGGTGCCGGTCTGTTGCAGATCCCAGAAAACGTCTGCAGAGATGCCGGTTACGCCATTGACGCCCACGTTGGACAGGGTTTTATGCCAGCCCGTATCGTTGTCAATTTTGGCGCGCAGGCCCAGCGCACGTGCGGTGGCATAAGCCATTTCAGATTTGCTGGTCGCGGTGTTCCAGGCAATAAAGTCTGGCCAGATGACCATCAGCTCACGCTGGCTGAAGTTTTCGCGGTACTTCATGGCATCAGAGATGGTTTTGCTGTTCCAGGCAGACACGTAAGCAAAGCCACGCAGCTGCTGCGCAATGCTGGCCAGCGCGGTCGCCACTTCCAGCGAATCCAGCCCTGGCACGCCCAGAATACGTGGCTTAACACCCAGCTGAGTTTGCGCGCTGAGCAGCGCCTTCATGCCGGTGTATTTACCGTTCGCGTCTGTCGAGCCAATCAGGTTAGAGGTGGTTTCCGCCTGAGTCGCGCCTTCTGCTACGCGAACCACGACAGTCACTGGCTTCGCCTGGTCAGCAATCGCCTGCAGCGCGGCCGCCAGGGTGCCCTGGGTACCGGCTTTGCCGATGGCTGCCTGCACGTTGGTCAGCAGAACAGGTGTGTTAAGAGGGAACGCCGTTGCATCAGCATCTTCTGCGGTGCAGATCATGCCAACAATGGCGGTTGAAACAGTCGAGATGGTGCGTGTGCCGTCATTAATTTCGACGACGCGGACACCGTGATGAAAATCAGACATCTGTAGCACTCCGTGTTGAGGGTGTGCTCAGAGTGTCAGGTCAGCAGAAAGGATGCATGCGATTGCGGTTTGCTGGCGCGTGGCTAAACAGCGGCGATAATTTACAGGGTAACAGGGCTGTCAAAAGCCTTACTCCAGAACCGGATATCCACGTTTTGACGCAGCCCCTCTTGCCAGAACGGGTCCTGCTTCAGGAGAGTTTCAACGGCTTCTTTGGATGCGGCTTCCACAATCCATAACGCACCATCGGGATGAGCCGTGGCATGCTCTCTGAGGGAGCCCGCAATCAGTACGCCTGACCTGACGCTTTCCAGCCACTGCAGATGAGCATCCATATAGATTTTGCGGATATCAGCCCGGTCGGCACGATCGTAAAAACGCACGGCAAATAACATCGCTTATTCCTGTTAGTTACTACTGTGATCGGTGGGTTTAGCGGCATTGACTGGAAGATAGCGATACAGGGTTTTGACAGAAATATCCAGCACCAGTGCCACCTGGTAACGTGTGGCGCCGTTCGTCAGCATTCTTTTTGCCCGCTCCACGACGTCTGGCGTCATAATGCGCCGCCGCCCACCAATGCGTCCTTTTTCTCGCGCAGCGGAGAGGCCCGCTCGCGTGCGTTCAACGATCAATTCACGCTCCATTTCCGCCAGGGCGCCCATCACATGAAAGAAAAAACGTCCCATCGGCGTGCTGGTGTCGATGCTGTCTGTCAGGCTACGGAAATTGACTCCCCGTTCACGCAGCTCCTCAGTGAGCATGACCAGATGACGCATGCTGCGGCCAAGCCGATCCAGCTTCCACACCACCAGGGTATCACCCGCTTTTAACGTCCTGAGCGCCCGTTTTAGGCCTGGTCGTTCGCTGGTCTTACCGCTGATTTTATCCTCAAAAATCTGTTCACAATTTGCACTCTGCAAGGCATTCCGTTGTAAATCGGTGTTTTGGTCATTTGTTGACACCCTGACATAGCCAATCAGCATCGTTTTTCCTCTGGTAAAAGAGGGGGAGTTTGCCATTGTGCAGGTTACAGGGGCCAGGGATTTGTTTCGCGGAAACCTCGGTTTAGACGAAAAGCTTTTTGGCCGATTATTGAAGGTAAATATTTTCAGTCAAAATACGACTTATGCAAAACCGACCGCGAGACTACTAAAAATAATCGTTACAGGAGGCGGCGGCGGTGGCGGTGGGACTTCTGCAGTTGGAGCAAATCAGGGAGCGGTTGGCTCAGGTGGAGGGGCGGGTGGTACCGCTATCTCCTGGCATTCAGTCGATGAGCTTGAGTTTCCCATATTGCTAACCGTCGGAAAGGGTGGTTCTGGTGGAGTCGGTGGTAACGAGCCGCAATCAGGGCAAAGCAGCAGTTTTGGTAGATACCTCTCTGCATCAAGCGGTGCTCGAGCGGCAAGTGGTACGGCATTTAACTACGGAGAGAATCGCTTACTTTCTAACGGCGGCAGTGGTATTGGCTATGGTGGTAATCACATGAATGTCAGAGGCTCTGCAGGAACCCCAGCAATTACCTTAAGCTCGGGCTATGAGAGTGGAGGTGGTGGCGCATCGTTTTTCTGTGGAGGGGGAAATCCTATTGCTGCAGGCTCATCTTTGTCTGGTGATCCTGGCGCGTTTGGATCAGGCGGCGGCGGTGCATTTTCTGTTAGTAATTCATCTGCTCAAAATGGAGGGGGCGGTGGCGATGGCATTATTATCATTGAGGAATATGCATGAAAAACTATGCGCGAATTGAAAAAAACACAGTAAGAGAACTATTTTCAACGGAAGATGATATAACGGAATTGTTCCACCCTTCTATTCAGTGGGTTGATATCACAGAATGTGAAGTTAAGCCTGAAGAAGGTTGGGAGTATGTAAAAGGTATGTTCGTGCCGCCCAGGAAATGAACACCACGTCGGAAAAAGACCCGCGGCAGCGGGTCTTAATTTAAATCTCATAAATATCAAAAAGATGCTTATAAAATGATTAGTAAATGATTCTACGTTATGGCTTCAACTGTTATGGACTGCGTTAATAAACTTATGCTGAAGTATATTTTTAAAAATAACCCTTAAAAGATATAAATTAAAAATCAACCATGGAAAGATTGAATGTTTTTAATTATTTCTGGCCGGATTATTTCTTCAGGGTTATTAAATTCTTGTGAGAAAAAATTGTTTTTTCCCAATTACCATTCGACTATGACTAAACCTGGCTGCCCCACAGCCCCTTTACCGTTTATTCCTGTTGACCCGCCAGCACCGCCAGTACCATAACCATCGCCAACGTAACCATTTTGGCCTCCAGCACTCCCATCTCCCGATGATCGCACTGAACCACCACCGCCACCAAATGGGCAAGATGCACCAGCTCCACTTCCGCCTGACCCGATGATTGTAGCATTTACGCCAATGTAACCCGTTCCATCGTTACCAGAGCTTCCGCGAGGATAACCTCCTCCGCCAGCTCCGCCATACTGCGCTGAACCACCACCACCAGGGTCTCCACCCTGACCGGCGATGAGGGTCAAATAATTGCCAAAAACAGTATTGCCACCAACTCCTCCAGCTTTGCCATCGGAGTTTACTGACGTGGTTCCACCGGCACCACCAGCCCCGATGACTACATCGATCATTTCTCCAGGCTTAACTGTTATGGCGCGCTTAATAACTGACTGTCCAGCGCCACCGCCACCGCCGCCACCGCCAAATTCACTGGTGTTTGTACGGCAACCGCCACCGCCCCCGCCGCCTCCAGCAGCACATCCGGATAAGTAGACAGTGCTTACGCCATCCGGGACCTGGAACTTGCCGTTACTCGTGAATTGTTTAACGCCTCGGGAGCGCGAAATTTCATTTTGAACCGCTTCTACAAAACCGAGGTTTTTGAGAACCTCCGCCACCAGCCCCGCATCTTTAATCTCTGCCAGCGCTTTAGCCGTTTGCAGATACTGGCTATGAGGGTTTGCCGCATCGAAATGCTTCTTCATCACGTCGTCGGTATAGGCTTTCACTTCGATGACTTTGTCATCCACATACTGCCGCGTGGCCAGCACCACCGAAGGATCAATCTTTAATGTGACGGCACTGGTGCTGTTCACGATCAGAATCATGCGCACGGTCTGGGTACGGCCGCTGCCTTCCTGAAGTTGTGGCTTATAAGTTTCAGCGCAGTTTGCCACCGCAACCATAACGCCATCGGCGTCATACAGGCCAATTTCGCGGATCCAGAAGCCACCTTCGCCTTCAGGGATAATCTGCTCAGCAATAATCTGACTAGCGTTCGCCGCATCCACCTTCAGTGAATTCAGCGCGGCGCGTCGCTTTTCGCCGACCAGTTTGGTCTGTGCAGGATCGGGCGTGGGCAAAGTGCCGCCGCCATCCCCCACCGCCATTTGGGTGATTTGCAGTTGGGTACCCAGGGCCGCGGCATTGGCCAGCTTTGCCGCGCCCTGATTGGTCAGTAGGGCAAAATATTTCGTTGTCATGCTCTCACTTCCGTCAGGTCAATAAGATGGACCGCTGCGCCGGTGTAACCGGAACCGCCTGCGGTGATAACTTCAGGTGTATAGGGATAAACGGTAAGCTCATCGCCACTGTAACTGGCGGCCGCAACAGGAACGGTGCCGGTGCTGTCCAGATTGATGGATAACCCCGTCAGATGACGGCTGACCGGTTTGGCATCGGCAATTAATCGCTCCAGCTCGTTGTACATGGCCTCAGTGATACCGGTTTCCAGCACGCCCACGTCCAGGCGGAACGTGCCCGGCGCTTCGTTGGTGTTCCACCATTCCTTGATGCGGATTAGATAGCCAAGCGGCTCCACCACACGGCGCAGCGATCCAATCGTTCCCTTGTGCTTATGGATGTATTCCGATGCGGCAACCACGCTGCGCTTGGTGCTTTCGCTCCAGCCTGAATCCCAACGGTCAACCGACCAGGCCCAGGCCAGATAAGGCAGCAGCTCGACCGGGCAGGTCTGAGCATTCCACAACATGCGCATCGGCGCAGGGATGGCCTCCAGCGTTGCGCAGGCTTCCGCCGCCGCCACTTCCAGTGCCGAAGATCCGGTGGGCAGCAGGCGTTTACTCATCAGAACCTCCTACCGTGATCTGATAACCGGTGCAGAACGCCGCTTGGGTTTTATCCAGCACCACATCCGCAGTCGGCTGCGCCAGTTCGACACGCTGTACGCCTTCGACGTGCAGGGCGGCGTAAAGCGCAGACTTACGGATATCGCGGCCCAAACGTGCCTGGGTGTTCACGAACGCCTGCAGTTTTGCTTCTGAGGCAGCGCGAATAGGTTCGGCTTCGGGGCCGGGATAGAGGTACAGCGTGGCCTCGACGCGATAATCCACAATCTGAGCCGACTGAACAGTGACGCGGTCGGCGACCGGTCGTACATCTTCATCGTTCAGGGCGGCATCCACGATTGCCAGCAGATCGTTATCCGCCACGCCGTTGCCCTCGCGTGACAGCACGGTAATGGTGACGCTGGCAGGAGACGGACTGATGGCGGAAGCATCGGCGACGCGTCCGTCGGCACTGCGCGCATGAAACTCATAGGCACCCGATGGCCCTGCCACACTCAGCCCCTCAAAGGCGGCAGCAATGCGGGCGCGAAAATCTTCGTCGCGCTCCATTACGGCTTCAACAGGCGGCGTGGCGGTGGGATCTGCAGGGATCAGTACCAGCCGCGTCACGCCGTTATTTGCGCCCAGTTGATCCAGATCGCTGCCGTTGGCCCAGGCAACCATCACCGCCTTTGCCGCCTCGTTAACGCGCTGGCGCAGGATAACTTCCCGGTACGCGTTCTCCTGCAGGAGCTTCACCAGCGGATCCGACTCCAGCGCCAGTACGCGGGCAACCGACGCCTGCTGGTCAGCAGGATAGAGCGAAATCAATGTCGCCTTGCGTTCCGCAAGCAGCGTTTCATAGTCCAGCGTTTCCACCACATTTGGCGCAGGCAGCTGGCTCAGGTCGATAGTAGGCATGGTTCAACTCACAGGGACGGTTAACGAAAAATCCTGCGCGGTATCCGCACGGTTGCCGGTGATTTCCACCACCATCCCGCCGTCAAACGCAGACTCAAAATTGATGCCGGTCAGGCTGATGCGCGGCTCCCACTGCAGCAGCGCCATATAACAGGCCGACATGATTTGCAGACGCAGCGTGTCGTTTTGTGGCTGGTCAATCAGCGCCGACAGTAGCGAGCCATAATCACGGCGCATCACCCGCGACCCGAGTGGCGTGGTTAAAATGTCGCGCACGGATTGTCGGATGTGATCCAGCTCTTCCAGCGTCGTACCCGTTTCGCGGCTCATACCGCTGTAGCGTGCTGTTGTCATAATGGCGCTCCTGTTGTCCCACCGCTGTCGCCCGGATGTTGATGCGTATGCAGCACTTTGCCATTGGAGGCGAAACTGCCGCCGCTGTGCGATACGTCGCCCTTCATGGTGCCGCCCTGGGTGACTTCCAGCGTGGCGGTTTTGAGTAACGTTGTGCACTCCACCTCGGGCGTATCCAGCAGGATTTTAACGGCCGCCTTGAGAGTGGCAGTCTGGATCCCCTCCGCTTTTAGCGCGCCGGTCTGGGGCTCATATTCAATAACCGCCCATCGGGAAAGGAGCAGTGCAGCGCATCCGCAGAGGCCGATGGCGCCGGACTGGCATCCGAAAACACACCGGGCAAAACAAAGCCGCTGTTCAGCTCGCCGCCCAGGCTCATGATCAACACCTGCTCGCCAACCGAAGGGGCATTCCAGGTACGGGTGCGTCCCGCCCGGGCTGTCAGCCAGTGCAGCCAGTCAGTGGTGTTATCACCGGTCTTTACACGGCAGGTGCCCGCCTCCAGATTGACGTCGGAGACAGTACCGATGCGGACCATGTTGCGCAGCAAGCGCTTGATTTCTAATATTTGCTCGTTCATGGCAGTAGTTTCACGTTGCAGGAGAAAAGCAGCAATCGAATGCCGTTTACTCAGAAATGACTAAACAGCGCCTCAGCAAAAGCGGCAGTGGCTATGCCTTCCATTCGCTGACCAGCTTGCCTTTGATATACAACTGCCAGGGCCGCGCATCGTTTTCTGGCAGCGCAGGTTCCGGCAGATGCGTGATGTGTAATCCACCTTCCTGCTGCTCAACCCAGACACGTTCGGTCAGCTGGAGCGTGACCGTCACGGTGTGCTTCCCCTCGTCCGTGGCATCAAGCGTGAAGGTAAAGCCGGTGCGGCGTTTTTCCTCCGACACCATGATGTCGGGCTGGTTTTCCCGCAGCCAGGCCAGCACGGGCACCATGATCAGATCAATATCGTCGGCATACTGAGTAATGACGACAGCCAGCTGAAAGTGGTATTCAAACGACAGCGAGCTGGCGAGGGTGGAGACCAGACTGCCGGACTGAATATCGATGGTCAGGTTGTCAGGATTTTGCTGTAGCAGCGGAACGCTGTTTATCAGCACCTGACGGAGTTGGGTTGCTTTCAACATCATGCTGCTCCTGGCACGCTTTAATCATCTCTACCTGCAACCCGCACGATGCGAGCGCAGCCTCTAACTGGCGGTTATCTGCCGCCAAATCACCCTGCGTTTGCAGGCGGTTCTCCGGGATGGGGCAACTGGTCACGCGTGGACAGCCAGTCCAGATAATCTCGGGCATTGCTGAAGGCGGGACGGCTGTGCAGCCGGATAACGTCAGCAGGCAAAGCAGTCGCACTCCAGGCACGTAAAGCGGGATTCGCATCGGTTTCTCTTCTGATTGTCGTTTCGCGGTTCAGCGCCTGAGCGCTGGCCTGGTTTTGCTGTAGCCGCAGTTCGGCCTCACGTTTTCGGCTGGCCTGACTGTCCCGCTTGAGTTGATCGATGGCCTTCTCCCGGTTGCTCAGGTCGGCGGCCAGCGCCGCGGCCTTGTGCTGTGCCTTGTCCAGCCGCGCCTCGATGACGCTGAGACGCCAGCCGCCGGCCCCAGTGCCGCAAGTAACGTCACGATCGCAAACACCATCAGTCGCATCATCCTGCCCCTTCAGGCACCAGGCCATTTCACGCTGGCGACGGTTATCCAGCCCGGCGTTATACGTCCCTTTGACATAGACCCAGCGTCTGAGCTGCAGGCAGGCATCGCGCCAGCGGCCACGGTTAATGAAGCCCGCCAGCGTGGAGTTACAGGCGGCATGTACGCCGACGTTAAAGCCAAAGGACACCACCGCGTCGTAGACCTCGGAGGGCATGTCACGTGTCATGCACTGATCAATGCCGCGCTCAACGCGCATGACGTCATAAACCAGGTTGACTGCCGCCTGGCGCTCGTTCACCACGCTGGCAGGCGTAACGCCCTGCGTATGGCCAATGCCGTTAGTCCAGACGCCGGCGCTGCACTGATAAGGTGACGTGCGGCACCCTTCGGCATCAGCAATCAGCCTGAGTCCGGCTTCGGAGGTTTTTAGCATCTTGATTTGCGGTAGCAGTGCGGCCATGGCCAGCACGGCGACGACGGCACATCGCTTAGCGGTCTGGCTCAAAATTCAGCCCCTTAACGTTACGCTGCTGCAGCTCGTAGGTTTTGCGGCGGTAATACCAGTTGATAAAAAAGGTTGCGACATTGATGCACATCGTTAACACAGCAACGCCAGAGCCCACCATAAAAGCGATATCCTGTGGTGTGTGACGTCCAAACCACATCAGGACAATCCCGATGAGGTAATTAATCAGAGAACTGATTTTTTCCATTGGCACTAATCCCACAGATTGAGCGTCTCACCAGTAGCCGCCTGGGGCAGATCCGGTAAGACCACTTTGCATCCGTGCGGTAAGGTTGGGCCTTTTTCTGCCAGGCCAGGATTGGCGGCATAAACCTGTTCAACCGCCTGCTGCGTGCGTCCGTAATAACGCCAGCAAATCTCATCAACCGTTTCTTCCTGTCGTGCATAAATCAGCATTGATTGGCCCCTTATGAGCATAAAAACCATGGTTGGCTGGGCGAAATGTTGTCGGTAGCCTGCATTACCGGCACCGCATCGCCAGGCCATATCTCCTGTCGCAAAAGCAGGTTTCATAAAGCTCAGGCCATGCGGTAAACAGGGGGCATGTGCTCAGCGCGGCCTGCGTTGCCAGCGCGCGACAGGAGTAGTGTCTGCTTCAGCAGCGCATTGCTCAACGCGGGAGCGCCCGCTCAACAGTGAGCGGGCAAAGGCAGTAAAAATGGGATGACTCCGGCTAAAAAAACGGCAGGAAGGAAGAAAAGCGCGCGTTTTAACGATGAGGTTCAACGACCGGAAGAGGCAATAGAACGGGAAAGGAAGGTGCGTGTTTTAGCCGTGATGATCCGCAGGCGGAAGAGTCAGCGAAACGGGAAAGAAAAGTGCGTGTTTTAACGATGAGCGTCTGCGGCCGGACGAAGCAGTGAAACGGGAAAGGAACGTGACAACTGCCTGGCGTTTTTTGTGGCCTGACACGACAGTAAGGAACGCTAAAGACCGATCGAAGTGAAGGTCTGTTTGCCCGGACCGCTGCCCGCGCCTGAGCCCACATCATCCTTTGGGTGGGCTCAGGCGACAGACAACCCGCTGACGTTACAGTGAGAACGCCGGCATCATGGTTTTTTTAAAGGCGTAGCCGAAAAGACAACGGAAAATCGGTTATCGGAAAGGGTGTAGTTAGCTGCGAGTTCAGCAATCAAATTTAACGCAATTTCCCTGTCTCGTTCGCCGCAGGCCCTTCACTGGTGAGCCTGGCGATAAGCTCAACGCGCTCAAGCATAACTCGCTCATGTAATTCATTTCCCACAATTCCCTCCCCCAAAATAAACACTGTACATACATACAGTATCATAGCATTGATTAACTGTGGAAGCGTTTTAAGATAGTTGGTAAAAAATTATATCATGTTGATAGGCATCAACTTTTATTAACCTTCCCTTAAGACAAACCTTCAGCACTGACCTGCAGAAGCGTAAGAAAAATCAATAGATTTTCCTCTAAATGATGCCAAAAACGTGGCGTGTGTTTCGTCCGGATTTGAAAGCATTTCATGTATGCTCTTCCACACAGAGCGCTACCAGCCATAAATGCAGACACACTTTTGAGCGGATGCGTCTAAAGGCAAGATTGCCATAAAGCCGTCCTTACAAAAGGAGATGGGTAAGCGATACCCCCTACAACGCAACCATCCACCAGTGCACTTCTGCGAAGGGTGAAAGCGGGAGGGAAAACCTACTGAAAAGATGTTCAGCGTTCCCTTCGCTATCCTGGCATGCTCGATATCCAATACCTGACATAGCGTTGTTGCCAGTTACTTATTTGAATGAATGAGTTGAAATTATGATAAGTAGTATGGCTCAATTATTTAAAACCTTAATCTGCAGCAACATGATGGCTTTTAATTCCCCTATAATCATCTATCAATACGTTTCATCCTCGGCAGCTAAAAACGAATAATTCTTTTAACGATACTGCCATGTAATTTAATTCCCCAGTCAAAAATGCCATCCGAACATTCTCCGCCTGCATTCTTTATGCATACTACAAAAATTTTATAATCTTGCATATTTAATCAAAAGACCGGCTCACCTTTCAGGCTTTATTAAGTCATCAGATGGAGGCGGCCTGATGGAAGATCTACTGAATTTTATTTATTACAAGCGTAGCTTGCCCGTGTTATTGTAACAACCATCGTCAGAAACCCAGGCAATTATTGTTGAGGTTACATCAACGTAAACGCGAACCGGTGTCGATGTAATGCTTTGCCCCCACCGATTAGTTGAATATCCTAAGCCCCCTGAAGCAGAACAGTATCAATAGCGCAGCCACCGCCCAGATCATTACTGGAACAGCTCATATTGTTATTCGTGATTGAGACATCATAAGTCCCTTTTTGCATCTGGAACTGTGCCGGTTTACCAGCAGCAGCGGTTCCCGGAGGCGATGTGATGCAGTTTTGTAGTGCATTGATATTAATGCTTGTTGCTGCCTGACTTGACAGCGCTATAAAAGCAGTAAAAGCGACCAACGTTTTCTTTGCGTTCATAATTCTTACTCCTGAAAACAATGTAATTGAGAAAATCCAGTACCGGTTGAATACATTCCATTTGGATAAACATGACTTGAAAAGACGAAAAATTGACCAGCAGTACTCTTGAAGATACGGAAATTCATCCGCGTTCTGGTGTCACGATGCTGTCCCACTAAAAAAAACGTTAAGTCCCCAAATACATTTCGATAATTTAAAGAGATACCTTATTGCCCATCCAGTTTCATGTCACGTGGACTCAACAGCAATCGTATACCGTTTACTCAGCAATACTTAAACAGCACGTCACGCTAAGATAAATGTAAATTTTTATCTCTTGGCTCGGCTGCAAGGATTTAAAAGCAGTCAGTCCTTTTCGATATTCGTGAGAGTTCTACTTTATTTTCATACAGCAACAATGTCGGTCTGGCTTTTTCAAAGCCCGTTAAGTCCTCGGACAGGAATAGCCTGTAAAACGAAGAGTATTCATCATTATCTAAACCTTTTTGCTGAAATTTTTGGCATTCGATAGTGTAAATCCCGCTGCCGTGGCAATTATTAAAAGGCATTGCTGGCATATGCGTACAGTTATTAACAGAACTCCAAGACCGCAACGCCGGCTGCGGTTTTTGGCCGCCTCTTCTTCAGCGCGTTTAGGCACAACTTTCCATGTTTTCAGCCGGGTCAACACGGGCACGCCGGGCCCTGTCGCCGTGGCATAAACACCTTTAATCGACTGCGTTTCCTCGCCAAAGGCATTACAATTTTCATCGGGCTGATACCAGACACGCACGGTAAGTGCGTCACGTTTAACGAAGGGGCCGCCCTGGGCATCGGTGTACGCAGCCCATTGACCGGCATCAGCCGCAGCATGTACGGCAGCAAACGCCTCGTCCGCACCATGAGCGCTTTGCAGATCAGCCAGGCGGCGCAGTTCGCGATAAACCGTGACGGGAGCACCGCCAATAAACTGAAACTGGCGGATGCGCCAACGGGCCGCCCAGGCCGAGACGGCCATCGCCGTTTCCTTCAGCGGCTTTCCGCTTTCATGATCCCGCTCGCCCTCGAGCGCATAGCCATCAATGTTTTTTGCTACGTATTTAGCGATATAGCCTGTCGCGCTGCCTTTTGCTGGATCCATGGCTTCCGCATGAAAACGCGCTTTGCGTGCGCGGGCGCTGTTCAGCTCATCGCTGTCCTGCTGGCAGGCATAATCACGCAGGATCTCACTTACCCGACTGACGTCCTCAGGGCGCATAAACATCAGCATGTGCCAGTGCGGTGTACCATCGTGATGAGGCTCAGCAACGCGCAGACCAAAAATACTGATGTTATTTCGATGCAGTTTGGCACGGACTCGCTGCCAGAGCGTGCAAAGATAGCGCTGCGTGTCCGCCGGGCTGGCCCCGTTCCATTTCGCATTGCGGTGGCCCGTTTGCAAGGTGGCGTGATAGCGAGAGGGGGCGGTTAAAGTATAAAACTCCGCCGGAAGCCCATATTTTGACAAAGGGTTTCAAAGCCACGAATGCGTGTCATGAGTTCCGCACGACGAATGGCTGGATTGGCCACACTGCCGTCATATTTTTCGATCAGGCTGATGCGGTTCCCCTCCTCATCTTCCAGATCCATACTCTGCAGGAAGTCACGAGTGCATCGACGCTGTTCCCGCCATTCCGCAACCGCCATCGGGCTGGCATAAGGTGACCGCTTTTTGCTGACGTTGGCTAAGGCAATATGCAGATGTTCTCGCCAGAAGGCGCTGAGACGACGCAACTGTCCTTTCCACCATTTCTCTGCCTGCATACGCAGGATGGCGGCGGTAACATCGTCGGGACAGAAGAAGCGAGTACTGACCGTTTCCCAGAGCGGTGGCGTTTGTCCAGCTCACGGGTGATGATAGCCGCGGTTGTGTAGAGGTGATGGACATAACGGTAATCCGTCCTCTCACTGATGCTGGCATGCAACTGCACCAGTTCTGCATGAATAAAGCTGGCAATATCGCCCGCGAGTAAATCAACATCAGCACGGGACATATCCGGCAGGCGGTTAAACCGCTTCAATCAGTTCCCACAATGTGCCGGCCGCTCTGGCTGCACCTTGCGGGCACGACAGCGTTCGGGATAGTTGCGCCACGATGCCGGGACGCATGGCATGCAACTGGTAGCGCTGGTTGACTGACTCAACACGCGGTAATGTACGCTCAACAAAGGTTTTTGCTAAGTACGCATTAGCCCGGGCTGTGCCCTGTTGCTTTTCAAGTAACGCCATGCGACGCCGGACGTCCAGTTGCACCATCCTGGCCTGGGCATTAAGGGTTTTCTGCCCATGCAGCCACGCCGCAATCAGGCGATCGCGGTGTTGCTGCTGGTCATAAGTGGGATACGGGCTGGCAATCGCCAGCCGGGGGCATTCCACGGGTAAGCAAAAGTCATCATCGCGCCTGTCCGTGGTGAAGACGTGTGCGTAACTCGCAGACTTCCTGACAGGACAGGCAGCGGGTGACACCCTGAACGGCGCGACGGCGCGCCTCGGGAATCGGTGCATCACACTCTTCACAAAACGAAGCGCTGATTGCCACGGGCCGTTGCGTGACCTGGGCAATATTGTGCGCCAGGATTTCTTCGCTGCGCTGCTGCGCGACATCAATGGTATCGGCCATCAGCGCAGCGCTCCTGATTCGTTTTCATAACGTTCAGCTTCGTTGCGCAGCAGTTCCGCAGCCTCAATGCCGTTTAATGTCTGACGCGTAATATGCGCCGCCATAACATTCAGCCGTCTGGCGACCGCCAGTGCGCAGGCTTTTCTTTCGTTATCAAGCAGTTTGTTGAGGGTAAAGGTTGTGGCGTCATTCAGTGAATGGGTTTCGCTGTTCATCATTTCTCTCCAGATTTTGGGCAAAGTCATGCCCGACGGGTTTACGTCATTGCGTTACGATTAGGTGGTTTATTCAGGCAAAAAGCAGTCCGCCGTTGAGAACTGTCGCGGCAATATCTTTCCCAGCGCGCCAGCTTGTTCATCGCCATGATGATGCGTTCACGACGTAGCTGATCGAAACACTCGAAAGGTTTGCCAATATCTTCCTGCCTGAAACTGCCGGGCCAGTCACGATTGACCAGCGTTAAGACACAGAATTTGAAATCGTTATTTTGGTGATTGAAGTACCGCAGCGCAGGGTTACGGTTGCTGTCGCGCAGCAAACGCCAGCGCTGACGAAATTCATCAAAGGTCATCTTTTCGCTGCTGCCGTTGTCAAAACGCGCTTCAGCATGCGAAGCGGATAGCGGGCTTTTTATCTGGACGGTGCGACTCATTGTTTTCCTCCGATAAAGTTTGCATCGGGTTTGACTGACCAGTCGCCACCGTCACTGACATCATGGTGTCTGTACCTGATGACGGATTCGCGCCTGTCTCATCGCTGGCTTTTGTTAAGCATTAAGCGAAACGGTAATAAAACTGGCCTCAGTGTTAGCACGACAAGGCGTTAAACCACTTTCACTCACATCTTGCGTGCAATCGCGGCGCTTACCGACACAATCGCCCTTGTTGCCTTATCTCACCGGTGCTGACCGTTACACGCAGACAGGTGAGCGACGCGATAAGGTTCCGGCATGACGATTGTAAAAATGGGCCTCATCAGGCAAAATCTTTCGTTATCTGATAAAGCCGCCTGCTGCTGCATCAATCAAAGGCTAACTAAAACCGGAGGATACTTAGACTAAATCTAAGTGTCAATGAAAATGAGCGTTTATACTAATTTCAAATTTCCGAACTCGAGCGCTGAAGCTCTGGATCGCGTTGTCGATGCTATGGCTTTACCATGAAAATGCAGCTTGCAGATCACCTTGGAATTGCCGCAAGCAGCCTGTCTGCACGCTATAAACGTGATGTTTTTCCGTCAGATATCGTTTTGCAGTGCGTTATGGAAACGGGGGCGGACTTGCAATGGTTGATTACGGGTAAAGGAAGTAAGTTCTCAGAAAGCAAACCTGACACACCGACACTGATTAGAAAAAAACTAATCAGCGGAAAAATCGAGGATGCGGGTTATGTGATGCTGGATAAAGCCTTATATGCGCCCCTGAAGCAGGAACCGCGCAACGCTTTTTTACTGTTGGCCGAAACCACGCAATACATCATCGATACTGACTTCGAAGATATGCATGACGGCGTCTGGTTGGTCGAAATCGAAGGCACAGCCAGCGTCAGAACGCTGACGCGTATTCCGGTCAGGAAAGTCCACGTCAGCGGGATTGGCGTGGCCTTTGATTGTGGGATTGATGACATCAAACTGATTGGCCGGGTTGTTCTGACCATTCAGTGACAGGCCGATTGCCTGGCGACGCGGGGATGTCCTGTCGTGAGGCTGGGCAAGCCAGACTCTGTGATATAAAAAAGGGGCGTTACCGCCCTGCTAAGCGATCAAACCTGAAATGCTTCAACCATGCCGCGTAAGGCGTGCGCCTGCTCTGACAGGGAGTGCGAGGCGGATGAGGATTCTTCAACCAGCGCCGCGTTATTCTGGGTGACCCCATCCATCTGACTGACGGCAACACTGACCTGCGAGATCCCTGCATCTGCTCTGACGAAGCCATTGATATTTCATCCATCGCGCCCGCCAGTGCATTGACCATGCCAACGACCTTCAGAATACTTTCTCCGGTCCCGGCGGCGACATGAACGCCGCTATCCACCTGTTCCACCGCATGTTCAATCAGTTCCTTGATCTCTTTTGCGGCAGTGGCGCTACGCTGTGCCAGGATTCTGACCTCGCCAGCGACGACGGCAAAACCGCGCCCACCCTCGCCCGCCGCGCTGCCTCAACCGCCGCATTTAACGCCAGGATATTGGTCTGAAACGCAATACTTTCAATCACGCCTGTGATGTCGCGTACTTTTGTCGCGCTCAGGGCGATGTCATTCATGGTATGAGACATGCGCTGGACTTCGGACTCGCCGCTGCGCGCCAGGGTTGCAGCCTCGCGGGCAACGGTAGCCGTATGTTGTGCACTGGCCGTATTGCTCTTCACCGTGGCGGTGAGCTGTTCCATACTGGCCGCCGTTTCCTGTAGGGCGGCAGCCTGCTGTTCTGTACGTGATGACAGCTCAGTATTGCCTGAGCGATTTCATCGGATGCCGAGGCGACCGATCCGGCGGTCTCTTTGATTTGGCTAACCAGACGACGCAAACTGGTCTGCATATTCGCCAGAGAGGCGAGCAGACTGGTTGAATCGTTGGCACGCAAGGTGACCGGTGCGGTTAAATTGCCGCCGGCAATCGCCGCAGATAATGCCTGCGCCTGAGCAGGTTCACCCCCGAGCTGACGCATCAGCACGCGTATAATCATATACCCCGCTGCGACGGAAACGACCACCGACAGAGAGGCAAGAATCAACAGAATCAGCGTGGCCCGGCGCACATTTTGACTGGTGATTTCAACGGACTTTTCACTGTCTTCCATTTGCAGCCTGGTCATCTCTTTCAGCGACTCAAGTAATTGCCCTTGCAATGGCCGAACCGTTTTTATCAGATAAGACGTCGCGTCCTGCTGCTTGTTTTGTAAGCCAAGCTGGCCGGCATGTTCCAGCGCCGCCAGCACCGGGCCCTCGCTACTTACTATCTTATCAAAGGCCTCTCTGGCCTTTGGCGTTGAATCTCTGGCAACCATTGCAGCCAGACGCTCACGGTTCTCTATATAGCTCGCTTTTTGCGTGACAATACGTTGCCACTCTCGCTGCATTTGGTCGGGATCCGTAATCAGGGCAAGGTTACGCACAATGACGGCCATGTCACGTAACCCACCGTACATGTCCATCCCACACGGTATTTCTTCATTTTGACATTTACGGCTTCATCCATGCCGTTACGAGCATTATTCATACCGGTATAGGCCACTGAGGTGCAGATAATAAACAGCGTAATTAAAAGGCCGAAACTCATCGTCAGGCGCGTTGAAATTTTCATTATGGACTCCCTGCTTATGGTGAAAAACAGGTATCGGTTAAAAAAGTAAAATCCACAGTAAAAATTAAGAGCCCCGTAATAAAAAAAATAATAAGCAATTGATAATTATGGTTTTTTAATAAAAACAAAAATAATTTGACGAATATTAAATCTTAAACTAAACGAGAAGAATTTAATTTAGAAAAAGAGAATAAAACATTGTATTGGTTACTTTCTGGCGATAAGAAAAAAATATTCAATCGTGGTTAACAGGGAACACTCACCGTTTGCCGCTGCGGCGTCAGAGCGTGCACCACTTCTTCACTGTAAACAGTGCTTAAGCGCAGGAAAACACGCAGGCGATGACGCACGCAGCGACACAAAACGCGTCACAGGATTGCAACACAACCTCAGCTTCGGAAGCGTCTTGCGGGAGTAAGCGGAATGTATGTTTAACCGGTCCTGAGCACGTGGCGATACTCATCGTAAGTCATATGACTTTAATTATCTGACCAGAATATTACCCGGTAAAAGCCCCTGGAAGACTTTATTGTTGGCTAAAAAATAAGGACCGCCATTATCGTCACCCCTCAGGATAACTTTAATTTTTTTTTTCATTCTTTGGGATCGAGGCTGCTTTTTTATAACAAGCATCCCATATATACCTATTTATAATTAGATGAAAATTAAAAAAGAAAAATAATTTGGCTTAGCCACATTGAAAAGAAAATTTAGTGAATCTTTAACATGATAAACAGAAGAATGCACTCTATACTGTCTTTCACTGTGAAAAAATGGGCCTCGCCCTGCCGTTAAATCAAACAGATCGTTGATAATAAGCGAAAAATTTCCATTCTATTACAGTAAAAACATAACATAATTATATTTTGATGATTTTTATCAAAAGACACCACTCCACCTGGACCGCAAGTAATGAAAAACATTCTCGACAAACTCGGCCTGCCGACAAAATTTCTTATCCTCGGTATTTTTGCTCTGGTTTTATTTATATTACCTACCTATCTATTTATTCAGACGGGTAATGAAGCGATTAACGTAAAAACACAAGAGTTACAGGCGTACCGATCGAAAAAGATATCCTGACATTACTTAACCTGATACAGCGCCATCGTGCGGAAAGTGCCATCGCTATTTCCCAAAATAAGCTGGATAACGCGCCACGCGTAGCGCTGGCTTCTCAGATCGATGCAATGTATGAAAAAATAGCCTCTGAATTGCGTCAATATGATGCCAGCGCACAACCCACTCAGCGTTTTTTAAATGTTCAGACCGCATGGTCACAGCTACAACAGGACGTGTTAACGGGGAAGTTAACGCTGTCGAGCAGCCTGACGCATCATGCCAACTCATTCAAAACCTGCTGGACACGAATCAAGACATTCTTGATTTGTATAGTCTCTCTTTAGATGCGACCTGAATACTTATCAGCTTATCATGAGTATTTATGGCCGCCTGCCAGAGCTGACCGAAACGCTCGGGCGCATCCGGGCAAGTGGTACGTCCATCATTGCGGCGGGGGATAAAGCTGACGAATCCTATCGTGGCGTCATGGAATATCAACTTGAAGGCGGCCGAAATGCACTGGAAAAATTCAGTAATGTACTGAAATAAAGCCTTTACCGTGGAGCCAGGACTGAAAACTGACTTTGCCGCGCAGGCGCAGGACGCCTATCAACGTTCGGCCAGCGTACTTAAGATGGCGGAAAACGTCTTTATCACGAAAACCGTGCAGATTACGCCTCTGGACTACGTAAAAGACTTTACCCAGGCGATTAACGCCTATAACGATCTTGGCACAAACTCAGCCAGCAACTGGCAATTACGCTCAACGATCAAATCGATCAACGTCGTCATTCGCAGTATATCCTGCTGGCCGCATTACTGGTGTTAGCACTCATAGCAGTCTTTGTGGCGTTTATGATTAGTCGTTCGGTCACGCGCCCTGTAAAAGAGGCGGTGGCAGTGGCCAGTAAAGTTGCAGCGGGTGATCTAACCACCGTAATAACGGTCTCGGGCAATAATGAGATCGCGCGAACTGCTGAATGCCCTGGCGCAGATGCAGCTACGTCTTTCGCTGTTAGTGACCAGTATTAAAATAACGCGTCAACCATTGCCAACTCGTCGAAGAAATTGCGATGGGTAATAACGACCTCTCATCGCGTACGGAGGAACAGGCCGCCTCGCTGGCTGAAACCGCCGCCAGTATGGAGCAACTGTCGTCCATTATTAAACAGAATGCCGATAACACACGTTACGCCTCCGATATGGCCGTATCGGCGACTAATGCGGCCTTAATGAGTGGTGATGCGATGAACGCTGTCATGGCGACAATGCAGAAGATTCGTGGCAGCTCAAGCCAGATTGAGGAAATCACCGCCGTCATTGACAGCATCGCCTTTCAGACCAATATACTGGCGCTTAACGCCGCCGTTGAAGCGGCTCGCGCCGGCGAACTGGGTAAAGGATTTGCCGTAGTAGCGGCCGAAGTGCGCGCACTGGCGCAGCGCTCAGCCGGTGCCGCGAAAGAGATTAAAGGTCTCATAGAGCAATCTGTCGTTCAGTCGAATGAAGGCTTAACGCTGGCGCAGGATGCGGGCAGCAAAGTTAAGCAGAGCGTAGAGGCCATAGAGCAAACCTCTCAGCTGATTCGCGATATCTCATCATCGTCTGAAGAGCAGAGCAGCGGCGTAAGCCAGATTAATATTGCCGTTAACCAGATGGATCAGGTGACACAGCAAAATGCAGTACTGGTTGAGCAGTCGGCGTCATCCGCAGATGAACTGGCAAAACGGGCCAGTGATTTGCGCGACATGGTTTCTGTGTTTCGTACAGCCTGACCGCCTGCTCAGTTAACCGGCGATGCAGCAGCATGACCGCCAGAGCCCGGCACTGCCCGGGCTCTTTCTTTGGCAAAGATGAAAAATACGTCAATGTACAATTGAATGATTGCTCAAAGAAACTTATTCTGTTGCCCGCAAAAAAAAAGCCAGTAAAGGTTTTCGGTGCCATTGCAGTGCCGCCTGCACATCCGTGCAGTCTCATTTTGATGCTGAGCAAACCCCACTGGAAAAACCTGTGCTAATCTTTCGGTCTCAGAACCGCCTTCCGGGGAGTATATGAATAACGTTTTTGACGAAAAAATGACGGACATCATCATCGGAGAGATGGTGACGCAGCTACTGAATGAGGATGCGGCAATTTCCTGCGCCTTCTCCTTGAGCGGCTGCAACAGCTTCTGGATACCGAAAGTGATGAGGTACGCATTCGCGCAGCATTGCGGGGCCATTGAAGAAATCCGTGCGGAGATGATTTCTCGTCCGGCTGAATCGCAAACGACAGAACTCGGTGATCTCAGTATCCATCACCTTCATTAAGTCGCTGCCAGGCAGCGGCTTACCCTACTTTCTGAAAAACGCTTTGCACGAGTAAGCGCCTTGAAAGGTATTCACATAACCGACGCGCTGATTAATAAAGGCACGTTTTCGCTGACGGAGGTCGAATGAGTGATGACACCGCCATGCAAGACATCTATACCATTATTGGTACGATAGTTGCGCGTTTGCTTAAACCCGATGGCGAGCTCCATCTTCAGGATATTGTCAGTTCACTGCATAATTACAGTGAACAGAGCACAGCAGCTTGAAAAGAAAGCGTGTCAGGAAGCGATACGTCTGCTTTCCCGACAGTTTCATTAAGATGATGAAGCACCGGACTAGCGGTGGCACCAATACCGCTTTATCAGTACAGGGCGATGCGCTTTTATTCCATGACAGATTCAGCGAGACCGCGCAGGCTGTATCTTACGCATCGTCCCTGGAGGATGTTCGCCCCACAACAATTTCCAGGCAATGGCGTAACACGGCCAACTCGGTGCTATCTTCCGTGCATTCCAGTTCGGCAATCAGACGTATGATGATGGCCTTACTGGTCACCTTTTGTCCCTGAATGACGATGTCACGAATCACCGCATCCAGCACTGCATTTTCAGCCTGAAGTGTGTCACCCGCACGGCGAAAGAGATGCAGTATTTCTGCTTCTGTCGTGTTTTGCTCAATGTCGATAGTATTCGGCATGATGATCTTCTTAATCTGTATCTGTGAAGGTAAGTGACGTCATACTGACTGTTCAGTGCTGCAATCCTGCGTGCATACCAGCAACCGCTGCGTTTTTACCCTGCTGCATGCATCGCCCTGAAGGCCGCCCAGACTTAGTGCTTACGACTGTTGTCCGGAATGCTCTGACCAAATGCCAGTACGGTGGCATCAATCGGGTCACGTGCGGAGGCAAACTCGTTGCGAACTTCCGTGAGCGCCATTTCAATAGCCTCGTGCCGCTCGTCGTGAGTTTCATCCGGAGCATGATCTTAAGTCTGTTTGCCAGTGTCGCACCACTGATGGTGTCATTGCTGTCAAGCAACGCGGTAATCGCCTCGCCCATGACAATTTCAATAAGTTTCTCTTGTTTATCTTTTTGCATACCGCATTCCTGATGACATTGTGCCCCTGTAACCGGGCAAACCAGCCTCAAATGCTCAGGCCTCTGGTGACCTGCTTATTTGACCAATCAGATTACTGCTGCGGGACGTGAATGCACGTGTGCGTCGCAGCGTTCAGCGGTCAAAAAGCATACTGATCAGTTTCTGATAATGTTGCTCTTCAAGCGGACTGGCCGACTGACTCAGTCGACGAATCAGCGCGCTACAAATGGCCTTACGGTTAAGGCTTTTGCCTGCATGAAGGATCTCCACGATGACCTGACCCAGCGTCGCTTTTTCGGAAGGGAGCGTGTCGTTGCCAAAGTAACGGGCAATATCGTGAACCGTATTGGACGTATTTTCGTTCTGACGCATCATGAATCTCCCAAATGAGAAATAGTATAAACGTTAGTCAACGCAATGTTCACTAAACTTATACATCATCTGGAAAATTGTACAGGAATTCTCTTAACTGGCTGGCAGGGTTATTGTGCATAAAGTGCTATATCATACTTAACAGTCACTTGCGTAAATATCAGAAAGCTAACCGTCTTACAGCGTTGCGATTACACCACAGGGCAGAGGCGAGGCGGTAAAGCAGAGGCAGAGAGGTCATTGATTACCTTTTCTTGACTAACTTGCCAACGTTTGGCTATGCACGGTCGTCATCCTCTTCCGGATTAAGACGAATAACATTTTCATCTGTTTTTCCTTCCTGACTGGCTGTCATTAACCAGCGCAGGCCGGAATCCCTCCTGACGGGTGAAGGTCTGAACTGCTTTAGCCAGCGTCGCGCCGAGAAAATGTCGGCTAATCTGTTATCACAGGTTTCTGACTCGGCCATCATATTGAGCTCCGCAATGAGTGTATCAATACTAATTTCTTTCTCACCGAGGGCAAGATTGACCACCGCTTCGCCAAGAATGACATGACTTTTCTCATCGTCGTGAAATAACACTTTACGTTCCTCAATCGGGCAATTAATCACTATTGTTTTTCACATTCTAGTAATAATCAAACAGATGACAAAAGCCTTTTTCTGCCGAAAGAATAGTAGCCTGAAGTGATAAAAATGATACTTTTGAAATGCCTGTTTTAACTTAATGAATTGCAATAAATTTATTAAATTCCTGGCCTGAATGCTGTCTGATAAAGACTATTCTGAATATATCTACAGTACGCCTGACAACACCTGCAGGCCTTGCCAGGCCTGGCCCGGCGTTATGCGTGTATTTCAAAGGCACGTAAAGACAGATATCCGTCAACGTCGAGATATTATCGTTCAGCATTTTGTAAGAGCAGTATTAATATTTTTTGTTGTGGCGCTGATGGTTATACTTCCTGGCGACTGTTTACGCCCCATGAATAAAACCCTGCTAATGATGGTGTTTATTCTCTTCGGTAATGCTTCGCACTAAAACGTTATTATTAACGTGCGCCATGTCTGTGCCTGTTCATTTAGCGGCGTTTATGCTCTTATCACAGACTGAAATATTCACGCACAATGGGAAGCCAGTCGCCGCTGTCAGCCAGCTCTGAAGCGCCAGTGCCCGCCTTACATATCGCCGCTTTACCCTGCAGATCTAAGCCAGACGGCTGGCAACCTTTCTTTCGCCAGTAATCGGTAATACTGCTGTACAGCGGCCCCCAGGATCGGTTAACTTGCGCACAAATACTCCTACTCAGCTTCAAGGAACACTATGCGCCAGGACGGTTTGCCGCCTCAGGAAAAACCAGCAACCTGGCCCATTATTTCAGCCAGATTGATCACCCACATCAACTTGAAACACTTGGCAGGATCGCAGTCGAAATTTCTTCGGGAAAATAAGCCTGTGAGTCGACGCATCATCTGTCTGAAGCTGATTGGTTGTCTTGAAACGGCAACGAATGAGGACGATGCGTCACATTATCGTGAACTTCTGACGCTGCTCTTCAGGCAATAAACGTTACACGCGCCTGCTTACCTGCCTCTCGACTCACCATTACCACGCTGACGTTAATGCCCTTCCCTCTCTTACTCTGTCCTCTGTCGTTATGCACAGAAAACGGGCTGTCGTCAGCGCTGGCCTGCAGGCAGGTTTTACGGCCTTCCCTGACGCGTTGAACGTGCAACAGAGAGGCAAGGCGCTGTTTTAAGTGCAAAAAAATGCCCGAACCTCGTTAAAGGGCCGGGCCGGAGTTCTCAGGGAAATCCTAAATGACTTCCAAACAGCGTTATTACACTAGTTCACGCTTTGGATTGTCGCCACCCGGGATCAAACAAATTTTCTCTATACCTGAAATGCCTCTCTCTTTTTTTGCGGATAAATGCCCTCAGACCGCTTAAAACCTGCGTCGCGTCACGTTTTCACAAACGTGTCATCGGTTCGCTCAATCTTCCTGGCACAGGGCCGTTAATCTTAGTGTGAGTTGATTATCACAATGATTGTCCTGACAAACGTTGCTCACTTCGGCACCCTCGCGGTGCCGTTTTTTCTGCCTCATCGGTCAGGACAGCGTCATCTTCGTTAACGCTCAGGACCCTGAGCGTTAACGCCGGAAGAAAGCAGCAATCAGGGTTGGGGGCAATTGAGCGGCGTAACATAAAGCTTTTCGAAGCGAGGCGCGCTGACGGGTGCCCCCATCTGTTTGCCCTGTAAAATGTCACATGCCGCAGCACAAATGAATTCATGCTGTGCACGGTTCTCAATGCCTTCAGCCGCGACCGTGATGCCCATATTTTTGCCTAACGAAGCAATCGCGTTAAACAGCAGTCGGGCTTTGTTGCTCTGCTCAAGTTGGCCCGTCAGCGATTTATCTATCTTGAGACCGGCAACAAAGCGATGCTGCAACAGGCTGAGCGAGGCCAGGCTGCGACCAAAATGGTCGATGATAAATAACGCCCCCGTATTTTTAACCGCATCCAGAACCTGTAATTTTGTCTCATCGGCATCGGTAAGCAGCGGTTCATCGATTTCCAGTTCGATAAAGCCTGCATCTTCCCCGGCACAGTGACGGATAACATCGGCCAGGCCCGTTTCCAGCAACTGACGTGGGAACAGATTAATACTGACACGCAAGGCCGCGTGTTGACGCCGCCACTGCTTAATTTGACTGACAGCGGACTGAATGATCCACTCCCCCAAGTTTGACTGACAGCGGACTTTTAATCAGCATATCAATAAAACTCAGCGGGAAAAAGGATGCCACGCGCGGGATGCATCCAGCGCACCAGTGCTTCGCAGCCGATCAATGTCC